>CAVSMD010000009.1:0-281870 GCA_963728995.1 uncultured Gammaproteobacteria bacterium | reverse complement strand
CTGCTCTGAAGCTACGCGGTAATCGTGAACCGCCTCGCGATTGCCGCCTCCGGAGTGAGACGCACTCACCACGGAGATAGTTAGCCCTTACATACTATTGTGCGATGTCGCCGGCCGTAGCTCGGTAGGGCCCTGGGGGAGCTCGAGTCTATGCGGGTCGAGGGCGGGTGATGTCGGGGAGGAAACAAGCCGCTGTTCGCAAGTCGCGCGCCGCCCCGTCGCACGAGATGGCTCTGCGGAATGCGGAGGCGCGGCTGATATGTGTCGTCGAGCTTGCGGCGGGCTGCTACTGGGATCTGTGTGAGACGCCCGTTGGCCACAACGGCTGGGACGCGCACCGCGCTGTCCTCGCAGCCCGCGAGGCATTCAGAGATTGAACATCGGCTGACCGCTGAAGCTGACGAACTGCGAACCTTCTGCGGCTACCGCGGCATCGCGCAGGACGTCAGCGATCGGATGCGTGCCGACCGCCTCCAGCAGCTCGAGCATACGATCGCGAGGATTCTCGCGGAAGCGGATGGCGTGGCGGAGGCGCTGAAGGTCGTCATTCATTCGATCTGCGAGCTCCGGAACGACGCGCGCACCGCTGCGAGCGCGTTTCCGGAGGAGATCGACTGGCGGTGCGGCGTGTTCGTTTCGGTTCGGTCGCGGGGCAACGTCCTCGGCGTGCTCGAGTTCTATGCCGCGCACATGAATGCACCGGATCAGGGCTTGCAGCGCGTGCTGCGTGTGACCTCGGCGGAGGTGGGCCATGGCGGTCGTTTCATCTATGTGAATCCGCAGCTCTGCGAGATGCTCGGTTACAGCGAGTCGGAGCTGCTCGGGCTGACCGTCAAGGACATCTCTCATCCCGGCGACGTCGGCGTACCGACGAGCTGCACGACCAGCTGCGCTCGGGCGCGATCAGTTCGTTCAAGCTCGAGAAGCGCTACCTGCGCAAGGACGGAACGCCGGTCTGGGTGCGGGCTCACGATCGCGAAGAAGCGCGACAGCGCGGCCCGCCGCTCTACGACATGTCGATCGTCGAGGATATCTCCGCGCGCAAGCGCGCCGAGGAGCGAATCCAGTACCTCGCGACGCACGACGGGCTCACGGGCTTGCCGAACCGCGCGATGTTCGGCCAGCTGCTGAACCTCACGGTCGAGACGAGCCGCCGCTACGAGCGCAAGTTCGCGGTGCTGTTCATCGATCTCGATCGCTTCAAGTGATCAACGACACGCTCGGCCACGAGGCCGGCGACGTGCTGTTGCGCGAGATCGCCTCGCGTCTGCGCGATTGCCTGCGCGCGAGCGACGTCGTCGCGCGCCTCGGCGGCGACGAGTTCGTCGTGCTGGTGCAGGAGGTCAACGGCGGAGCCAGATCGGCTCGGTCGCGCGCAACATCCTCTCGGCGGTCATGAAGCCGGTCGTGATCCTGGGTCAAGAGTGCCGCGTGACGGCGAGCATCGGCGTTTGCATCCATCCCGAGGAGAGCCAGGACGAGCAGTCGGTGATGAAGCACGCCGACATGGCGATGTACCTGGCGAAGGAAGAAGGCAAGAACAACTACCAGTTCTACACGCAGGACATGAAGGCGCATTCGATCGAGCGGCTACGGCTCGAGACCAACCTGCGCCGCGCGCTCGAGCAGCAGGAGTTCTCGCTGCACTATCAAGCGAAAGTGAACTTCAGGACCGGCGCATTACGGGCGTCGAAGCGCTGCTGCGCTGGAGCAGCCCGGAGCTCGGCTCCGTGTCGCCCGTGCAGTTCATCCCGCTCGCCGAGGAGACGGGCCTGATCGTGCCGATCGGCAAGTGGGTGCTGCGCACGGCGTGCGCGCAAAACGTCGCATGGCAGAAGGCGGCTTGCCGCCCGTGAGATGTCCGTGAACCTGTCCATGCGCCAGCTCAACGACGAAGGGCTCGCGCGCGAGATCGAGACCGTTCTGCGCGAGACCGGCATGGACCGGCTGCTCGAGCTCGAGGTCACCGAGAGCATGATCATGCACAACGCCGAGCGGGCGGTGAAAATTCTGACCGCGATCAAGGCGCTCGGCGTGCGGCTTGCGATCGACGACTTCGGCACCGGCTACTCGTCGCTCGCGCATCTGAAGCGCTTCCCGATCGATACGCTGAAGGTCGACCGATCGTTCATTCGCGAGATGCCGAGAGACGCCGAAGATCGCGCGATCGCCGAGGCGATCATCGCCATGGGCAAGACGTTGAGCTTGACCGTCGTGGCAGAGGGCGTCGAGACGCCCGAGCAGCAGGCGTTCCTCCGCGAACGCGCCTGCGACGAGATGCAAGGCTACTACTTCAGCACGCCCGTGGCGCCGGAAGAGTTCGCGGCGTTGTTCCGGGCATACCGCCCGATGCCGCTCGGCTGAGCGGCTAGCGGTGCCGGCGGCCGATCACCCGCGTCCAATCGAGCCGCGCGCAAAAATTGCACCCGATGTCGGCGACCGACGTCGTGGTACGGCTCTTGCAGGCCACATCCGCGATAGTCGATCAGCAACCGCAGGATGCGGAGGTGAGCAATGAACAGGATAGTTTTTGCAACATTGGTAGCATTGGGAACGGTGGGCGTCGCAAGTGCGCAGCAGTCGGGCTCGAAAGCCCCGCGCGGTAACGACCGCACCAACCAGGTCAGCTTCGAGAAGGCGGACAAGAACGGCGATGGCAAGGTCAACCGCGAGGAAGGCAATTCGATCGCCGGGTTCGATTTCTCGCGGGCGGACACGAACAATGACGGCTCTCTGACTCGCCAGGAGTTCCAGGCCGCCATGGCGCGCTCGACGCCGCGTGGCGACGGCAAACCCGGACCTCTGGCCGGTGACCGCACCGAGCAGGTGAGCTTCAAGAAAGCGGACAAGAACGGTGACGGAATCGTGGACCGCTCGGAAGCCGCCGATATCAAGGGGTTCGACTTCTCAAGGGCCGACGTGGATGACGATGCGAAGCTGACGCGGCGAGAGTATCAGGCGGCGATGCGCGACTCGCATCCGCGCGGCTGACGGCACGTTAGCCGCGACCGTGGGACCATGATCGAGGCGCGCCGCCAGGAAAATCCTTGCGGTCGCGCCGCGGTCATGCATCTGACGGTGGTCGCGTTGGATTGGACCCGCATCCGTCGACTATAGTCGCGGGATGGCGGGCGTCATACTTCTTTAGGCGCTCCGGAACGGGCGGGGCTATTGCCTAGGGAAGGTTATGAGAGGCATCCACAGATGCGGCGCGGCGCTCACCGTAGCGGCATTCGCGTCGACGCAGGCGGTGGCACAGACCGGGCCGCCGAACGCCCCGCCGTCGGCGCAGCGCTCCGCGCCGGCCGAGATGCTGGCCGCCGCGCATGTCGACAAGAGCTGGCGCCCGCCCCGAACCTCGTGGGGGCAGCCGAGCTTCGAGGGTGTCTGGAGCACCGACGACTTGCGCGGCGTGCCGCTGAGCCGCCCGGCCGCACAGGCCGGGCGCGAGTCGCTGACACCGGAAGAATTCAAGAAGCGCGCCGCGAACGACGAGGGTGTGCGCAAGTTCGACGTGAACGTCGGCACCTTCCTGCAACACGAGTCCGGCATCCGGAGCTTCGGCTACACGTCGCTGGTCGTCGATCCGCCGAGCGGCCAGATCCCGGAGCTCACGGCGACCGGCAAAGCACTGGCGGCGAAGCGCACCCGCGGCACGTACGGTCCGGGTCCCTTCGATAGCCTCAGCGACTTTTCGTTGTACGACCGCTGCATCACGCGCGGTGTGCTCGGCTCGCTGTTACCGGTGATCTATGGCAACGGGTTGCGAATCACACAAACCCCCAACGCCGTCGCGATCAGCTACGAGATGATTCACGACACGCGGATCATTCCGCTCGACGGCCGCCCACCGCTTACGAACGGCATTCGCCAGTACATGGGAAGCGCGCGCGGCCACTTCGAGGGCGACACGCTCGTGGTCGAGACCGGCAACTTCACGGACCTCACGAGCATCGGCACGAACGGTAACGGCCCGCCGAATAGCGAGCGGCTGAAGCTCACGGAGCGCTTCACGCGCGTCGACCCGAATATGATCGAGTATCGGGCGACGGTCGATGATCCGGGTGCCTATGCGGCGCCATTCACCCTGCGGTTGATGATCACGTCCCGGCCCGCGTACGAGGTGCTCGAGTATTCCTGTCACGAAGGCAACGGCGCCGTGGCGCATGCGTTGACGGGTGAGCGGACGTACGAGCGACAGGTCGCCGAAGCCAAAGAAAAGGGCCTGCCGATTCCAGCCCGCGCGGTCGAGCACGAGCAGATCCGCAATGGCGTGCCGACCGAAGGCCAGCATGTCTTCGATATCAACGCCGGCGAATGACGTAACGACCCATCGTGCCGCGCGCCGTCCAGTCCTGATCATCGCTACCGACCACGCCACACGGAGAACGCTTTTGGAGCGCTGCGCCTAGCATGCTGACGACGAGAACCTTCAGCAGGTTGACCCAGGATCGGCACCGCGGCCGTTTGATCCACGCCACGCGGATTCGCTGGCAGCAGCGCGGGCTGTTCGTGCTCGGCGGCATCGCCGTGGGGGCCGTCGCCGTGGCGTTCGCGATGCTGGCCGACTACACGCAGCGCGAGTTCACCGAGCTGCTCGCGTACGGCAGGTTCTGGCCGCTGGTCGTGACGCCCGGCGGTTTTGCCGTCGCCGCATTCATGGCGAACCGGTTCTTCCGTGGGTCGCAAGGCAGCGGCATCCCCCAGGCAATCGCCGCGCACCGGATCGCCAACACCGAGGTGCGGCAGAAGCTGGTCTCTTTGCGGGCGGCCGTGGGCAAGATCGTGCTGACGGCCTTCGGCCTGCTGTGCGGCGCATCGACGGGCCGCGAGGGCCCGACCGTGCAGATCGGCGCGGCGCTGATGTTCGCGGCCGGGCGGTTGTCGCCGCGTAAGCAGTCCGGCCTCATCGTGGCCGGTGCCGCCGCCGGCATCGCCGCGGCATTCAACACGCCGATCGCCGGCGTCATTTTCGGCATCGAGGAGCTCACACGCACGTTCGAGCGGCGCACCAGCGGCTTGATACTCGCGACGGTCGTCGCCGCCGGCTCGGTGTCGCTGGTGCTCGTCGGCAACTACACCTACTTCGGCACGAGCGCGGGCACACTGCGCGGTCTCGTGCAGTGGGTGGTGATCCCGCTCTGCGGGATTACGGGGGGCTTGCTCGGCGGTGCGTTCAGCCGGGTGGTGCTCGCCGCGAGCGGGGCGCGCATCAACCGGCTCGCGACGCTCGCTCGCGAGCGGCCGGTCGCGTTTGCCGGCGCCTGCGGTCTGGTGGTGGCCGTCGCGGGCATACTCGCCGGCAACAGTACGTATGGCACGGGCTACGCTCAGGTGCGCGGCGCGCTCGACGACACCATGGCCCTCGGCGTGCTGTTCATGCCGCTGAAGTTCCTCGCCACGTTGTGCTCGTCCTTGAGCGGCATTCCCGGCGGCATCTTCTCGCCGTCGCTGGCGATCGGTGCGGGGCTCGGGGCCGACATTGCGCGGCTGTTCCCGGACGTGGATGTCGGCGCGCTGATGCTGCTCGGCATGGTGGCCTATCTCGCCGGTGTCGTGCAGGCGCCGATCACGGCGTTCGTGATCGTGACCGAGCTCACGAACAATCGGGCGATGCTGATGCCGCTGATGCTCAGCGCGCTGATCGCCCACGGCACCGCGCGGCTGATCTGCCCCGACGGCATCTATCACGCGCTCGCGCGCAATCTATTGAGCGCAGCCCAGATCTCGAGAGCGGCGGAGGCGGGGCGGTCGGAGCGCGCGGAGCTCGACGGCGTCCGGGATTCCTCGGGGTAGATGCGCAATGACGTTGCAGATCCGCCGCGCCCTCGGTCTCCTGCTGGTCCTTGCCCCCAGCGCATGGAGTCAGGTGACGATTCCCGATACTCCGGTCGGGCATAACTTCTCCGCGATGCTCGGTGCGTTGAACAGCCGAGATCGCGAGGTTGTCTCCAAGTACATAGCACAATACGGCCGCGGCGAATCGCCGGACGATATCCTGCGAACGAGTGAGCAGGTGGGCCGGCTGCAGCTCGTGCGAATTCTGAAGAGCGACCGTCTTGGACTGCAATTCATCGTCGAGACTGCGAGCGGACTCCAACTGCTAGGCATGTTGAGAGTCGAAGATTCCGAGCCAGCTCGCGTCGCTTTTTCCCTGCCGTGGACCCCCGTTCTTCCGGGGGCGACGGTGATCGGCTATGACATCGATGCCGCCACGCGCTCGCACGTGGTCGAAGAGGTGGCAGGCAAACTGAGACGGTTCTACGTATTAGGAGAACCAGCCGAGAAGATGGCGGACGCGCTCGCGCAGCATCAACGCAACGGCGACTACGACGATGTGACCAACGGCTGGGTCTTTGCAAACAGGCTGACGGAGGATCTTCAGACAATCAGCAACGACAAGCATCTTGTGGTCAGCTTCGGCCCAGTCGCCAACGGACCTCCGGTGCGCAGCCCTTATACGGTCGACGCACGCCCGGCAAACAGGGCCGATTGCGGGTTCGAGCGATCGGAAACGCTGCCGGGTGAGATCGGCTACGTCAAGATCGACCAATTTGTCGATCCGAACGTCTGCAGGCAGAAGGTCGTCGAAGCATTGACGTCTTTGGTGGGCGTCAAGGGCTTGGTCTTCGACTTGCGCGATGCCGTTGGCGGGCACGCAGGTATGGCTACGTTCATCCTCGGCCAGTTGTTCGATGAGCCCGTGCAGCTGAGCGCGATACGTTCGCGCGAGCCGCCGGCCGTCCAGCCACTGCACGCCGCAGCGCACGTCTCCGGGCTTAGCTTCGCGGCAACACCGGTTTATGTTCTTACTTCTTCGAAGACGTTTTCCGCGGCGGAGTGGTTCGCCTACGATCTTCAAGCGCTCAAGCGAGCGACGGTTGTGGGCGAGACGACCAAAGGGGGCGCCCACACCGTGAGACCCGAGCGCGTCGACGCGCGTTTTGGGATGAACCTGCCGTATGGAGAAGCGGTAAACCCGATTACCGGCGGCAATTGGGAAGGTTCAGGGGTGCAACCCGAAGTTCCGGTACCGGCCGCCGCTGCACTGAGCGCGGCGCTGCGGTTAGCTAGGGACCATAACTAGGCACGGTGCGGCTCACCGTCGAGCTGCCGATCGAAGAGGGCGATCTCGTTGCACAAGCGATCGACTGTGCCGTCGCCGGCGGGGAGGTCCATACCGGCGTCGAGCCCGACGTCACGGGTGAGACGAAGAGCGCCACATGGCGGGCGCAGCAAGCGGATGCGCTCGTCGCCGTCGCCAAGGCCTACCTCGAAGGCGCCGGCGCGGGAGGAGAGCGCAGCGGAACGGCGGATCACTATCAGGTCATCGTGCACGTCGACGAGGCGGCGCTGCGCGAGCAGGCCGGTCGTTCGGATCTACCGCTCGACACGATGCGGCGCCTTACGTGCGACGGCACGCTGCTGACCGTCGTCGAGGACGCACAGGGAAGTCCGCTCGACGTCGGGCGCAAGCAGCGGACGGTGTCCACCGCGCTGAGACGCGCGCTGTACGCGCGCGACCGCGGCTGCTCGTTCCCCGGATGCCATCGTCAGCGCTATCTCGATGCGCATCATCTGCATCACTGGGCCGACGGCGGCGACACGAGCCTCGAGAACCTGACAATGCTCTGCACGCATCATCATCGGCTGCTGCACGAGACCGGGTTTCGAATCGAGCGCGACGGGCACGCGGGGTTGCGCTTCGTCCGGCCCGACGGTCGGACGATGCCGCGTTGCGGCTATCGTCTCGAGGACTTCACCGACGCAGATCCCTCACGTGAGGGATTCTGCACCACGGCGGTGCACGAGACCGATCACGAGGTTCGCGAGGTGCCCGGATGCAAGAAGCGTGCACCTGGGGCCAGGTTCATCCGTCGTCCAGCGGTGGATCGTGACCCCTAAGCGTGCGCGCTCTTGTGCTGGCTTTGGTTGCTCGCGCCTCGTGCGCGTCCGCGCGGCACCCACGGAGACTTGCCGGACTGCGCCCGCTCGTTGAGCCCTTTCGCGAGTCGCTCGGCGTTGCGCCGGGCTTGGACCAGCGTGCCTCGATAGCGGCCGACGATGCGCGAGCGTGCATTCGCCACGACGTAACGACACCATTCGCCGGGACCGGAGTCCCGCGGCGTGCTGGCCGCCTCGACGCTTTCGACGCGATACACATCTATTGCTTTCATACGAATCCCCAGTCACCAAGACGAGTAGCGAGTTGCAGCGGCGATATTGGATATCCGCGGCTGCGACGGCGATGGGTAAGGCGCCGGCAGCGGTGCGGACGACGGCGCGTTGCGATCTCGGGTGAGAGGGGTGCCGGCTTCACCTCCGGCACGGCGCTACGCCGCCATGTATGGCTACAACTTCATGATTATATTAGCAAAACTACCGGGGATAGTCAACCCCGCGGCTACTGCACCACGGTGGCGCGGCCTGCCTCGACCGTGAGGCCCCGGATTCCCGCCGGCAGCTCGAAGGGCGTGTCGAGGCCGAACCCCTCCGGCCGGTCGGGTGTGCGCGTGTAGAAGCGCAGCAGCTCCTGGACGACGCGTTGCGGAACCGGCACGCCGCCCACCGTGGCCGACTCGAGGTGAGCGACGCCGGTCCCGTCCTCGGCCATGACGGCGCCGCTCGCGACGACCTCGAGCGAGCCCCGCACGAACGCCAGCGGATCGAGCAAGCTGCGCGGGCGCGCCAGGCGCACGGCGTCCAGGTCGACGACGGCTCGCGCCGTGACCTTGCCGCCAGCCCCGGCCGTGATGCGCGGGTTCGCGATGCCCGGTGGCAAGAACATCGGGCCTTCGATCGTCAGATAAGCATTGGCTTCGCGATCCGTGAACGTCGTCTCGATCGGCCGAGCGTCTCGTGGCCGTGGGCGCGCGGCCGTCTCCTGAATCCGCGCGATCTTGGCGGCCATGCTCGCGGAATCCGCGTGCGCGGCGTCCTGAGCCGGCGCCGGTGTCAGAGCAAGGACGGTCGCAGCGAGCAGCGCGCGAAGAAGCGGTTGGCTGATTCGACGAAGCATGGGCCGTCGGCGGTCTCCGGGGGTTTGCGCAGCGTTCACGAGGCGACCTCGATGCATCTAGCCGCGTAGGCGGCGAGCAACCGCGCTGCGACGTGTCGCGGGCCCAGCATCACGCATTTGCACAGAGCATCGGCCGTGGCGCTTTCGGCCGCGATGACCGCCGCCCAGCGCCCCGGGACGATCGCGGCCGTCGAGCCGTCATAGTACCCGACGTGCTCCGCGGGCGAGCGGGAGGAGCGCGGCGCGCTCACCGCAAGCGCATTGTTATCGAGCGCGACTCGCAGCGAGCGATCGGCCGAGGCGTCGTCGGTGACGACGATCCGTTGCGTCGTCGGTCCGAAGCAGCGCACGTCGCCACCCGCGTTGACGAGGCCGCTCGAGCAGCCGAGACGCTGCAGTGTGTCCACGGCTCGATCGACGGCGAAGCCCTTCGCGATGCCGCCGAGATCGAGCGCGACCGGCGCGTGGCACCGCACGGCGTCCGGGGCGAGCAGCTCGAGGTCGGCCAGTCGGCCGGGCTGCGCCGGCCGGCAGGGATCGAAGACCCCACCGGAGTCCCGGTGCAGCCGGTGCGCGAGCTCGAGCACGGCATGCGTCCACGCGTCGATCCGCAGCGTCGCGCCGCGGCTCGCGGCCGAGATCCGCTGCACGTCGCTGCCCGGCGTCAGCGGGCGCATCAGCGTTGCCGTTCGCTGGATCGCGGCGAAGGCGGCCGTCAACGCGGGCTCGACCGGCGCGTGACCCGTGGCCTCGATGGCCACGAACGTGCCGAGCAGTGGCCTCAGTCTATGAATCGTTTCAGGGGTGCGCGTCATTCGCAGCAGCCTGCGGGAGGGGAGTGCAATTGTAAATAAGAATCGATATCATTCGCATCCTATCGTCCCTGGCCGCCCGTCGACCCCATGAAGCTCACGCTCCGGATCTGTCTCGCCATCCCGACCCTTGGTTCCTTGCTGGCGTGCTCGGCCTCGCCTGGCGACGGCGCTCCGCCCATGGCGTCGGCGCCCGCGGCCTTGTCCGCCGCGGCCGCGCTCGGCGAGCGGATTTTCCACGACGAGTCCCTGTCCGCCAGCGGGCGGCTGGCGTGCGCCACCTGCCATGCGCCGGAGCACGCGTTCGCCGCGCCCCCCGGCGGGGGGCCCGTGCCGCTCGGGGGGCCGCAGCTCGGCGTCGCGGGTTTCCGCAACGCGCCCTCGCTGAAGTATCTCGCCGCCAATCCGCCCTTCTTCTTCGACGCCGAGGGTACGCCCACCGGCGGGTTCGATCGCGACGGCCGCGCCGGCTCGTTGGCCGCCCAGGCGCGCCGGCCGTTTCTGTCCGCGCACGAGATGGCCAATGCGACGCCCGCCGCCGTGGTCGCCAAGGTGGCGGCCGCGGCGTATGCCGCGGAGTTCCGGGCGGCTTTCGGCGACGACATCCTCACGAAGCCCGACGAGGCCTTCGAGCGCATGCTGCTCGCGCTGCAACGCTACGAGCTCGAGGACGTCGAGGCGTTCGCGCCGTACTCGAGCAAGTACGACCGGTTTCTCGCGGGCTCGGCGCTGTTCTCGGCGCAGGAGCTGCGCGGGCTCGCGCTGTTCAACGATCCGACGCGCGGCAACTGTGCGGGCTGCCATCCGAGTGCGCGTGGCCCGGACGGGGCGCCCCCGCTGTTCACGGACTTCACCTACGACAATCTCGGCGTGCCGCGTAATCCGGCGATTCCGGCCAACGCGGCTCCCGGCTACTTCGACCTCGGCATCTGCGGCCCCGACCGGACCGACGTGGTGACAGCGCGCCCCGATCTGTGCGGCGCGTTCAAAGTACCGACGCTGCGCAACATCGCGTTGACCGCACCGTATTTTCATAACGGGCGCTTCGCGACCTTGCGGGAGGCGCTCCAGTTCTACGTGCGCCGCGACACGAACCCCGCGGAGTTCTATCCGCTCGATGCCGGCGGCCAGCCGGTCAAGTTCGATGATTTGCCGGTCGCCTACCGCGCGAACGTCAACACGACCGAGGTGCCGTACGACCGCCATGCTGGCGACGTTCCGGCGCTCAGCGACAGCGACATCGAGGACGTGATCGCCTTCTTGAACACCCTGACCGATGAATGAGAGCCGAGGATGACCTCATGACGATGTTGAACCTACGCGCCTTGCGCAGCCCGTCGAAGACCGTGGCGATCGTGGCCGGTCTCGCCACATGGGCGCCCGCGGCGCGCGCGGCGACGGAGCAAGAGATCGAAGCCAAGTTGAACGCGGTGGCCGCCGAGCTCGCGCAGCTGAAGGACGAGCTCGCCGCGCTGCGAGCGCAGCGCCCGGACGGCGGCGGCACACCGAGCACGCCGATCGTCCCCGGCGCGCGCGTCGAGGGTGCCTCGAAGATCGACTGGTCCGGCTATGGTGAGCTGAACTACGCGCGCCCACGCGGCGATGGCTCGGCCGCAACGGCCGACGTCGGCCGCTTCGTGCTCGGCACGAGCTACGGCTTCGACGACAAGACGCGCTTCGTCGGCGAGCTCGAGCTCGAGCACGCGATCGCATCGGCCGACGACGCCGGTGAGATCGAAATCGAGCAGGCGTATATCGAGCGACGCAGCGGCGACCGCTTGTTCACGAAATACGGGCTGTTCCTGATGCCCGTGGGGCTCCTGAACGAGAACCACGAGCCCACGCGCTACTACGGCGTGTTCCGCAACGTGGTCGAGACCGCCATCATTCCGACCACCTGGCGCGAGGGCGGGGTCGCGTTTCAGGGCACTCTCGACAATGGGGTGCGCTGGGACGCCGGCGTCAGCACCGGCTTCAACCTGTCGAGCTGGGACGCGACGTCGGGCGAGGGGCTCGAGTCGCCGCTCGGCTCGATCCATCAGGAGCTCATGCTCGCTTCGGCGGGCGATCTATCCGTGTTCGGCGCCATGAACTACACGGGCGTTCCCGGGCTGCGCGTGGGGGGGTCGCTGTTTCGCGGCGACTCGGCTCAGGGACAACCGGGCTTTCGCCGCAACACGATCATGTTGACCGAGGCGCACCTGCGCTGGAATCCCGGCAACTGGGAGCTGTCGGCGCTGACGGCGCAGGGACGGATTGCGAACACGCGCGCCGTGAACTTGCCGCTGGTCGGCAACCCGACGTTGGTCCCGTCGGCGTTCTCCGGCCACTACGTCGAGGGTGCTTACCGCGCGACGCTGGCGAATCAATCGACGCTCACGCCGTTCGTCCGCTACGAGGTCTTCAACACCGCAGCGAGGTATGCCGAGCTCGGCGTGGGCTTGACGCCGGAGCCGTTGCGCGACGAAAGGGTGGCCGTCGCGGGGCTCAATCTCGAGATCGCGACCGGCGTGGTGTTCAAGCTCGATTACCGCGATTTCGCGCGCGACGACGCGTTCAGCGGGTTCGATCTGGGCGTGGGTTATCAGTTCTGAGGGCCGCGCGCGAGGCGCGACGAGAGGCTGCATGAGTCGATTCGATGGTGAGATCCTGTGGCCGGCCTCGGTCGTCGCGCTCGCGATCGCCGCGCCCGCGCCGCAAGCCATTGCCGCGACGTACTTGTCCGTCGCGGCCGCGCAGCGCGCGCTGTTTCCGGACGCCGACTCGTTCGTCGCGCTGCCACTTGCGCCCACGGCCGCGGAGCTCGCCGTCGTCGCCGCCGCCGCGGGCGCGCAAGCGCGGCATGGCGAGCTTGCCGCCTGGACGGCCCGCCGCGAAGGCGCTGCGATCGGCCACGTGTTCGTCGACAACGTGATCGGCCGGGAAGACTTCATCACGTACGCAGTCGGCATCGACGCCAGCGGCACGCTTAAGCCCGTGGAGATCCTCGAGTATCGGGAGAGCCACGGCGGGGAGATCCGCAACCGCCGCTGGCTCGCGCAGTTTGCGGGTCACGCGAAGCTGGAGGAGCTCGACTTCCGCACCGACATCAAGAACATCGCCGGCGCCACGTTGTCGTCGGAGCACGTGACGAACGGAGTTCGCTGGCTGCTCGCGCTGTGGCAGCAGGTCGTACGACCCATCGAGAGTCGCTAGTCATGCGCGAATCGTCGCCCTGGTTTCGAATCGCGCTGCACGCCACGTTCGGCCTCGTGTGGCTCGTGGGGGCCGGAGTGTTCTTGCTGAAGCACTTCTTCGAGGCGCCGGATGCGTTCGGCCCGCACCCCTGGCAGCCGCCGTTGACGCAGCTGCACGGAATGCTCGCGGTGCTCGCGACGTTTCTGTTCGGCTGGATCGCGGCCGACTACCGCGCGCAGCCGCGGCCGTATCACGTCAGCGGCCTGGTCCTGATCGTGACGCTCACTTGGCTGGTCGCGACCGGGTTCGCGCAATTCTTCCTGGTCGCGGACCAGTGGCGTGGCCTGGACGCGAGCCTGCATGAGCTCGTGGGCCTTGCCTGGCTGGTGCCCTGGCTCGCCTATCTCACCTGGGCCCAGGCGCCGTCGCGCTAGTCATTTCACGGGCGTCAGCGCGGCTCCGCCCACAGATCGTACTCGTCTGCGGCCGTCACGCGCGCCGTGATCACGTCCCCCGCCTTCAGTTTCCTCGCGCCCTTGCCCGCCGGGAGATACACGCGGCCGTCGATCTCTGGCGCGTCGGCCATCGAGCGTCCCAGGGCCTGATCAGTCGTCGAGCTCGTCGACGATCACGGCGATGTCGCCACCGACACGCTGCTGCAGCCGGCGTCGCGCTGATGCGCTGCTGGGCCGCCATGAATCTGTGCCAGCGCTCCTCCTTGACTTCCTCGGGCACGGGATTCGGCAGCGCGTTCGCGGCGGCATCGCTGACGGCCTCGTAACGGAAGCAGCCCACGCGGTCGAGCGCGGCTTCCTCGAGCCAGTCGAGCAGCAACTGAAAGTCCTGCTCGGTCTCGCCGGGGAAGCCGACGATGAACGTCGAGCGGATCGTGAGCGCGGGCACGGCGGAGCGCCACTCGCGAATTCTCTGCAACGTCTTTGCTTCCGCAGCGGGGCGCTTCATCGCTTTCAGGATCTTCGGGCTTGCGTGCTGGAACGGCACGTCGAGGTACGGCAGCAGCTTGCCCTCGGCCATCAGCGGGATCAGATCGTCGACGTGCGGGTAGGGATAGACGTAGTGCAACCGTATCCAGGCGCCGAGCTCGCCGAGCGCGGCGGCTAAGTCCGTGATGCGGGCGGCCACGGCGCGGCCCCGCCACTGCGACGTCTGATATTTCAGGTCGACGCCGTATGCGCTCGTATCCTGCGAGATCACCAGCAGCTCCTTGACGCCGGCGCGCACGAGCCGTTCCGCTTCGCCGAGCACGTCCGCGGCAGCCCGGCTCTGAAGATCGCCACGCAGGCGCGGGATGATGCAGAAGCTGCAGCGATGATTGCAGCCCTCGGAGATCTTCAAGTACGCGTAGTGCCGCGGCGTGAGCTTGATGCCTTGTGGCGGTACCAGGTCGACGAACGGATCGTGCGGCGCGGGCACGGCCTCGTGCACGGCACCGACAACGGCCTCGTATTGATGCGGCCCCGTGATCGCGAGCACGCCGGGGTGGGCTGCGCGAATCGTTGCAGCCTCCGCGCCGAGGCAGCCGGTGACGATCACGCGCCCGTTCTCGGCGAGCGCCTCGCCGATCGCGTCGAGCGATTCGGCGCGTGCGCTGTCGAGGAACCCGCAGGTGTTCACCACGACGACGTCGGCGCCCGCATAATCGGCCGCCGTCTCGTAGCCCTCGGCGCGCAGCCGCGACAGGATCCGCTCCGAGTCGACGAGCGCCTTCGGGCAGCCGAGGCTCACGAACCCGACTTTCGGCGCTTTGGCTTTCGGGGCGGCTCGGGGCACGGTGAGGTTCGCAGTCCTGTGAAGTGTTCGCGGGGCGCTATTCCGCCACGCGGTGCCGCAAAACGCAACGGACAGGCCCGGAGCGGCTTGGCGAACGAGACGCGGCCGGTCCATAGTGCGCTGGCTGATTCCGCGGGACTCCATCGCGTGCTACTCGACATCTCGCCGCTCAAGAAGCACCGCGACTTCCGGCTCGTCTTCATCGGCCAGCTGGTGAGCTCGTTCGGCAGCTTCTTCACGTACGTCGCTCTGCCGGTGCAGATCTTCGAGATCACCCGCTCGTCGGCCGTTGTCGGTCTGCTCGGCGCGGCGCAGCTCGTGCCGCTTGCGTTCACGGCGCTGTGGGGCGGCGCGTTTGCCGACGCCCTGGACCGCCGGGCTCTGCTGCTGCGCTGCGAGGCCCTGATGACGTGCGGCTCGCTCGTGCTCGTGGGCAATTCACTGCTGGCGCACCCGAGCGTGACCGTGCTGTTCGTCGTGGCGGCGTTTCTCTCAGCCGTCAACGGCTTTCATCGCCCGGCGCTCGAGGCGATCACGCAGAAGCTCGTCACGTTCGGCGAGCTGCGGGCCGTGTCGGCGCTGACGTCGCTGCGGGGCGCAACGGCCTCGATCGCGGGGCCGGCCGTCGCGGGCGTGTGCATCGCGGCGTTCGGCCTGCCGGTGACGTACTTGGTCGAGGTTGCGACCTTCGCGATATCGTTGGCCGCGCTCGCGGCGATTCGCTCGATGCCGCCCGCCGAGCACGCTCAGCCCGCAGGATTGCACACGATTCTCGAGGGTCTGCGCTACGCGGCGGGCAGGGCCGAGCTGCTCGGCACCTACGCCGTCGACATCGTCGCCATGACGTTTGCGATGCCGATCGCCGTGTTCCCCGCGCTGGCGGAGCACTTCGGCGGCGCGCACGCGATCGGGTACTTGTACTCCGCCATGAGCGTCGGTGCGCTGCTGACTACGATCTTCAGCGCATGGACGCGGCGCGTGGAGCGCCACGGGGCCGCCGTCATCGTCGCGGCACTGCTGTGGGGGCTCGCGATCTTCGCGCTCGGCTATGCGCCCTCGCTGCCGGTGGCGTTCGTTTGCCTCATGGCGGCCGGCGCGGCCGACATGGTGAGTGGGCTGTTCCGCGCGACGATCTGGAACGAGACGATTCCGTCCACGCTCCGCGGGCGCATGGCCGGCATCGAGCAGCTGTCGTACATGACGGGCCCGCTGCTCGGCAACGCGCGCGCGGGCTTCGCAGCCGAACGGTTCGGGCTGGCGCGTTCGATCGTGTGGGGTGGACTGCTCTGCGTCGGCTGCGTCGCCGCTTGCGTGCCGGCGCTGCCGGCGTTCTGGCGCTATCGTCGGCCGACGGCGACGCCTGCCGAGAGCGCCGTGACGTAACCTGCTGCAACGGCGTCGCGCGCTTGCGGCGTGACGGAGTCTTGCATTCGGCAAGGCTCTCTCGACCGAGTCGGCGTTCGCCGACAATGCGCGATCAACGACGAGCGTCAATCTCGGCGCGCATTGCAACCATCGCTCGTGCGCCTGCGCGTGCGCCGTTTCGCGACGAACGTCGCACTTCACCGACGAGAATGCCGCGCTCAGAGGATACGCCGCGAACTAAGCAATTGTTCTTGCACGCGTTCGTTTCTTTGGTACGAAGTTTGCTTCGTGCTCGCACTGAGCGGTGCGTACGCACCGACTCGAAAAATTATTACTACATCTAGCTAGATCCAACACCAAGGAGAGGGAACCATGCGTACGCTCACGCTGATGGGAGTGACCACTGCTGTGCTCGCTGTTGCGATCTCGACCTTACCCGCCAACGCGCAGACGCGTCGCGAGCGTTTCACGCCTCGCGGCACTACCGATACCGAGGAGCCGGCCACGGCTGCGCGAAGTTTCACCGAAGCGCCGACCGGATTCGACAACCTGACCAACGGCTATCTACCTCAGGGCCCGGACTTCGACACGATCGACGACGACACCGTGGCGTCGGGGTCGTTCAACGGTAACCGGTTCATCTTCGAGGAAGTGGAGCACAACGACGAGGGGCTCGGCCCCGTCTATAACGGCCAGAGCTGCGGCGAATGCCACCAGAACGTCGCGACCGGCGGTGCGAGTCAGGTGGCCGAGCATCGCACGGGCCGTCTCGACGGCAGCCAGTTCTTCGAGTCGCTCGGCGGCACGCTGCTGCATTCGCGCGCAACGTGGCCGGAGCTCGTCGAGCACGTCGCGGACGAGGACAACGTGCGCTCGTTCCGGATCTCGACGAACACGCTCGGCGACGGCTTCGTGGAGGCCGTGTCGAATCTCCAGTTGCTGAACATCCGTGCCGAGCAGCCGGCGGCCCTGCGCGGCACCGTCGTCGTTGCACCCGTGCTCGAGGCGAATGGTCGCGCGCGGATCGGGCGATTCGGCTGGAAAAGCCAGCACGCGAGCCTGGTGTCGTTCGCCGCGGACGCGTATCTGAACGAGATGGGTATCACGTCGCCGCTACTGCCGGACGAGAACACGTCGAGCGGTAAGAGTGTAGGCTGGGGCACGCCGTATGACACGAAGGAGGATCCGGAGGACGATGGCGAGGACGTGACGGCGTTCGCCGACTTCATGCGCTCGACGAAGGCGCCCGCGCGCGGCGAGATCACGGCCAACGTGCTCGCGGGCGAGGCGGTCTTCAAGAGCATCGGCTGCGCCGTGTGCCATACCGACACGCTGCATACCGTGCCGCCCGGGTCGCGTATCAACGGCGGCACGTTCGTCGTGCCGGATGCGATCGGCAACAAGGTCTTCCATCCGTACAGCGACTTCTTACTGCACAACGTCGGCACCGGCGATGGCATTCCGGTGAGCCCCGATCGGCCGGCGACCGCGAACCAGATGCGGACGGCGCCTCTGTGGGGGCTGCGCACGCGTAACCGGTTGATGCATGACGGCCTGACCTTCACATACGAGGACGCAATCTTGCGCCACGGCGGGCAGGCGAGGCCCGTGACCATGCGGTACCGGGGTCTAAGCGACGCCGAGCGCTCGCAGCTGATCGAGTTCCTCGGCTCGTTGTAGACGGCGCGGCACGCCCGCTGCGCTCGGCGCGGCGCGGCGGGCGTGCCCGGCGCCGCGGCGCAGCAAGAGGAACCCACTCCACCGATTTTGGTCATATGCGGCGTTGCCCGGCCCTGCCGCGGCGAGCTCTCGGGCGCTGCGCCCGTTGAAGCAGGTCCCCTCGGAGGTATCGCCGGTGGCTGCGTCGTTCGTGAGTTTCCTTCAGTGGGTTCAAGATTCGGAGCTCAGCACGGCATTTCGTGAATCCAGCTACGTCTGGGGGATCGTCGACGGCGTGCACGTTCTCGGCCTGTGCATCTTCCTCGGAACGTTGCTGTTTTGGGAGCTCCGGCTGTTCAACGTCGGAGTGCGCAGTGCGACGGTCTCCGAGACCTGGCAGCGGCTATCGCCCTGGATCTTCGTCGGGTTCGTGATCATGACGGTGAGCGGAGCGACGTTGTTCACCGGCGAGCCGGTGCGGTACTACGGGAACGTCTTTTTTCGGATCAAAGCCGTGGCGCTGGTGCTCGCGGGCTTGAACGCGCTCGTGTTCCACTACGGGATCGGGCGCAGGCTCGTGCAGTGGGACACTCGGCCGCTGCCCGGGTCGGCCCACGCCATCGGAGTCGTGTCGGTGACGCTCTGGGTGCTGATCGTATTTTGCGGGCGGCTCATCGCGTACAACTGGTTCCCGCCGTTGCTGTAGGAGAAGCACATTGTCGCTGCTACCGGCGTTCAAGTGGATCGAGGCGACGCAGCTTGCCGTCGCGATCAACAACTCGAAGTATGCGTTCGCGATCAGCGAATGCTTCCACTTGATCGCGCTCGCCGTGATCGGCGGCGCCGTGCTCATCGTCGACGCGCGCCTGCTGGGGTACGGATTCCGCCGTCAAAAGGTGTCGGACGTGGCAGCTGCGGCGCGGCCGTGGCTGATCGGGAGCTTGGTCCTGATTATCGTGACGGGTTACTTGATGTTCTCGTCGCTTGCGGCCGACAAGTACTACTGGAACACCGGCTTCCGGTTGAAGATGTATTTCCTCGCGGCTGCGATCCTGTTTACGTTCACGGTGCGGCAGCCCTATGCGCTGCGCAGCGGCACGACGGGCGAGACGCCGACCGCGCGGGTCATCGCACTCGCCTCGATCGTCCTGTGGCTCGGCGTCGCCGTCATGGGTCGCGCGATCGGGTTCCTGTGACCTAAGCCACAAGGCATGGTGGAGCTTTACCGGGCAGCGTCGACCGACCACAATCCGGCGTTCGAGTGCAGAGGAGTGCCCCATGTCCGCCACCGTCACGCGACAGGAGCTCACCAGCCTCGTCGGCACACGGCTCGGTGTGTCCGACTGGCTGCTCGTTGATCAGGAGCGTGTCAACGCGTTCGCCGACGTCACGCTCGACCATCAATTCATCCATGTCGATCCCGAGCGCGCCCGGGCCACGCCGTTCGGCGGCACGATCGCGCACGGGTTTCTGACGCTCTCGCTGCTCGTACCCCTGTGTTTGCCCTTCATCCCCGTGCCCGAGAATCGGGAGCTCGTCGTGAACTACGGCTTCGACAAGATTCGCTTCGTGGCGCCCGTGCGCGTCGGCAAGCGGATTCGCGCCGTCGGCACGCTGGCCGCCGTCGAGGAGCGTAAGCCGGGGCAGCTCATTCTGCGCGTTGACGTCACGGTCGAGATCGAGGGTGAAGAGAAGCCTGCGCTCGTGGCCGAATGGCTGAGCCTGCATTCGGTCCGGGCGTGACCGGTACACGGCCCCGCGTCGTCGTCGTCGGCGCGGGCTTCGGCGGGCTCAACGCGGCACGCGCGCTGGCGCGCGTGGCCTGCGACGTCACACTGATCGATCGGCACAACTACCATTTGTTCCAGCCGCTGCTCTATCAGGTGGCCGCGGCCGGCTTGCCGCCGTCGGACATCGCATGGCCGATCCGGTCATTGCTGCGCCGGCAGCGTAACGCCGTGGTGCTGCTCGGCGAGGTCGTGGGCGTCGACGTCGCCGCGCGTCGCGTTCGCCTCGCGGACCGCGAGCTGCCGTTCGATTACCTGATCGTCGCGGCCGGCGCCACGCACGCCTATTTCGGCCACGACGACTGGCGCGAGTACGCGCCGGGCCTGAAAAGCGTCGACGACGCGACGCTGATTCGGCGGCGAATATTGATGGCATTCGAGAAGGCCGAGATGACGACCGATCCCGCGCAGCGCGAGCGGTTGCTGCGGTTCGTCGTCGTCGGCGCGGGGCCGACCGGCGTGGAGCTCGCGGGCACGATCGCAGAGCTCGCGCGGCACACGCTGGCGCGCGATTTTCGTCGCATCGATCCGCGCAGCGCGAAAATCGTGCTCGTCGAGGCGGGGCCGCGCGTGCTCGCCGCGTTTCGCGAGCGGCAGTCGAGCTACGCGCAGCGCGCGCTCGAGAGGCTCGGCGTCGAGGTCCGGGTGAGCGCCGCGGTCACGACCTGCGATCGCGACGGCGTGACGATCGGCGCGGAGCGTGTTGCGACGGCGACCGTGATCTGGGCGGCGGGTGTCGCCGCTGCGCCGGTCGGCGCGTGGCTCGGCGCGGCGGCCGATCGCGCCGGGCGGGTCCGCGTGGGCCCCGATCTCGCGTTGCCGAACGACCCGGGCGTGTTCGTGATCGGCGACTCGGCGCTCGTGGAAACCCCCGCCGGCCGCGTGCCCGGCGTCGCGCCGGCGGCGAAGCAGCAGGGCCGTTACGTGGGCCGGGTGATCGCGCGGCGGCTCGCGGGCCGGGCGCCGCCGGCGCCGTTCGCATACAAGAACTTCGGCAATTTCGCCACGATCGGTCGGGCCTGCGCCGTGATCGAGCTGCCGTTCATGAGTCTGCGCGGCTGGCTGGCATGGTGGGTCTGGGGCATCGCACACATCTATTTCCTGCTCGGCGTGCCGAGCCCATTGCTGGTGTCTCTACGTTGGTTGTGGGAGTACCTCACGTATGGGCGCGGCGCGCGACTCATCACGGGCGTGGAGCAGGCGGACTGACGAAGCATGAGGCCTGCGAAACGAACACGGATCATGCTGGCTAGCGCGCTGTTCGTCGCGACCGTCATGCCGCCGGAAGAGGCGCGCGCGCAGCAGGACGTGGCCCTGTCCATCGAGCGAGCATTCGAGCGCTTGGCCGCGGGCCGAGACCACTGGCCGGGGTTCGAGCCGGCCACGGTTCCCTTGGCCGTGTACGACGGCGAGCGCACGTTCCTGTTTCGGCATCCGGCGCCGCCCGTGGAGTTCCGCCTCCAGTCGGGTCCTGACTACTACGAGCTCGTCGGACGTTTCCCTGCCATGGTGGCGAACACCTCCGTGCCGATCGGTGGCGTGGCGACCGCGACGCTGATGCTGCCGCCCGGAGAGCGGCCCGTCGAACGACTCGCGGCCGTCGCGTTGCACGAGTCGTTTCACGTTTACCAACGAACGCATCACCCGCGCTGGGCCGCCAACGAGGCCGACCTGTTCGTCTACCCCGTCGACAATGCAAAAGCGCTCGCGACGCGCAGGCTCGAGTCGCGGGCGCTACTCGCGGCGCTCGCCGCACGAACCGCCGCTGAGGCGGAATGCTGGGCCCGCGCCGCGCTCGGCCAGCGGGCGCGGCGCTATGCGGCCATCGGTGCCGTCGCGAGTGCGTACGAACGCGGCACGGAGCTCAACGAGGGCCTCGCCAACTACGTGGAGGTGACGGCCGCCGGGGCGACGATTTCGACGATTCCCGACGGGGGCGGCGACATCGGCGACGTGCGCCGCCGCGCGTATGCCTCGGGCGCGGCCCTGGCGCTGCTGCTGGATCGACTCTCGCCGGACTGGAAGCAGCCGTTCGATCGAAGTCAGAGCGGCTTCCTCGACACGACCCTCGGAGCAGCTCTGAGCTCGGCTTCCGCCGCCGCGCCGTGCGAGTTTCCGCCGGCCGAGATCGTCACCGCGCGGGAAGCGGCGCAGCGCGACGTCGCCGCGCTGCTCGAGAGCCGACGCACGAAGCGCAACGAATTCGATCGGCGGCCCGGCTGGCGCATCACGGTCGTTGCGGCGAAGGGCCAGCCGCTGTGGCCGAAGGGGTTCGACCCGCTGAACACGACGGTGGTCGAGGGCGGCGTCCTGCACTCACGGTTCCTGAAGATCGGCAACGACTCCGGCGAGCTCGAAGCGCTGGAGACCGCGGACGCCGAGATCGATTCGCTCACGATCGGCGTGGGGCGCCACCCGCTGCTCGATGGCGTGAGTCGCGCGGTGATCCTGGCGGCCGCGGAGCCGGCGATCGAGCGGCAGGGCGACGCCGTGATCGTGCGTGCCCCGGGCATCGAAGCACGTTTCAGAGGCGCCAGCGTGACCCGTGGGGATCGCGAAGCCCTCGTGCGACTCGGTGAGACACGCTAGTCGCTTCGCCGAACCTTGCTGCGCGACGAGTCGCCGTTTACACGAGCGGCGCGCGGCACTACAGTCGTTGCGCGAATGAGTCGTGCCGCCCTGGGGGGAAATCCACAATGACCAAAGAATCAGCGACCGGACCGGCGCTCGAAATCGTCGCCGGCAACGGTCTCCTGCATCGCCGCTCGTTTCTGGCGCAAGGCGCAGCACTCGTCGGTAGCGGGCTCACGCTGCTCACGGCGCAACCCGTCGACGCCGAGCCGCTCGCCGTGCCGCCGTGGATGAAGGCGCCCGGCACGACCATGAGCGCGTACGGCTCCGTGTCGAAGTACGAGAGCTCGGTGCAGCGGGTCGTCGGCGGCACGCCCAACGTCCCGGGCAACGGCGTGTCGTTCACGCCGCACCATCGCCTGCACGGCACCATCACGCCGAACAGCCTGCACTTCGAGCGTCACCACAGCGGTGTACCCGACATCGATCCGGCGGCGCACGAGCTGCTGATCCACGGCGCCGTGCGGCGGCCGTTGACGTTCTCCGTCGAGGCTCTGCTGCGTTACCCTACCGTCACGCGAATTCATTTCCTCGAATGCGCCGGCAACAGCGGCCAGAACCTGGGCAAGCAGGCGCCGCAGGCGCCGTGCGGCGTGATCCATGGGCTCATGTCGTGCAGCGAGTGGACCGGCGTGCCGCTGTCGGTGTTGCTCGACGAGGCCGGAGTGGAGAAGGGCCACGACTGGGTGCTCGCGGAAGGGGGCGATGCGGCCGCGATGAGCCGCAGCGTGCCGCTCGCGAAGCTCATGGACGATGCGTTCATCGCGCTGTATCAGAACGGCGAGCGACTGCGACCCGAGAACGGCTACCCCATGCGACTGTTCCTGCCGGGCTACGAGGGCAACATGAACGTCAAGTGGCTGCGGCGCCTCAAGGTAGTGAGCGAGCCGACGATGACGCGCGACGAGACGTCGCACTACACCGACGTGCTGCTGAACGGCAAAGCGCTGATCCTGACGTACCCCATGGAGGTGAAGTCGGTCATCACGAGCCCGTCGACGGGGCTCGCGCTCAAGGGTCCTGGACTGTACGAGGTCACGGGGCTCGCCTGGTCCGGCCTGGGGAGAATCCGCCGCGTCGAGGTGTCGGCCGATGGCGGTAAGAGCTGGGCGCAGGCCGCGCTCAACGCGCCGGTATTGCCGAAGGCATTCACGCGTTTTCGCATGGCGTGGCGCTGGAACGGTGACCCCGCGGTCCTGATGAGTCGCGCCGTCGATGAGACCGGTGCCGTGCAGCCCACGCGCGCGAGCATCGTCGCGGAGCGCGGCGAGCGGCAGAACTACCACAACAATGGCATCCAGGCCTGGGCGATCGCGGCGAGTGGCGAGGTCAGCAATGTATACGCTTAGGCTCAGTGTTGCGCGGCTCGTCGGCGCGGGCCTCGTCGTATCGTGGGCGGTGAACGCGCTGGCGCAGCAAGGACCGAGCCTCGGTCGACCGATATCGGTGACGGAGGCAGCGCCCTGGGACATCAGCATTCAACCGGATGGCACCGGCTTGCCGCCAGGCTCCGGCAACGCGGCGACCGGCGCGCAGCTGTACGGCACTTACTGTGTGGCCTGCCATGGCCAGGGCGGCGCGGGGCAGCCCAACGACAAGCTCGTGGGCGGCCAGGGCACGCTGACGCAATTGCAGCAGGTGCGCACGGTCGGCAGCTACTGGCCGTACGCGACGACGATTTTCGACTACATCCGTCGCGCGATGCCCTTCATGGCGCCCGAGTCGCTGACGAACGATCAAGTGTACGCGTTGACGGCGTATCTGCTGGCGGAGAACAAGATCATCGATGCCAACGAGACCATGAACGCGCAGACGCTGCCGAAAGTCGCGATGCCGAATCGCGACGGCTTCATCATGTCGTACCCGAAACGCGCGGATCGCGGCAAACGCTGACGCGTGCTACGCGTACTGCTGTTCGTCGCCGTCATCGCCGCGCTCACGGGCGTGGTGCTGTCGCTGTTGCGGCGCACGCCGCGGCTGCCGCCCGAGAACCCCGACGAGGATACGGGCGAGGTGCCGGCGCTGCCCGCGCCGACGGCGCGCGCGCTCGGTCGCGAGGAAGTGCGGCAGCGGCTCTACGAGCTGGCGCTGGCCGCGCAGCTCGCCGACAGCGTGCCGGCCGAGCACATCAAGCTCGTGAGCGCGGTGGCCGGCAAGTTGCACACGGCAGCCACGGACCCTCGCTACGCGCCGCGTCGGCCAATGTTGCTGCCGCAGCTGCTCCGCGCCGTGAACGACAGCGAAACCACTCGGCGCGAGCTCGCGCAGATGATCGCCCGCGATCCGGCGCTCGTCGGCAGCTTGCTGAAGCTCGCGAACAGCCCCATCCATCGACGCGGCACGCATGCCATCGAGGGCGTCGAGCGCGCGCTCGCGGTGCTCGGCACGCAGGGCGTCCGTTCGCTCGCGGCGGCCGCATTGGTTCAGCCGGTGTTCCGCTCGATCGCCGGCGACCAGGCGTGTTTTCCGGAGATCATCTGGGAGCATACGTACCGGTCGGCTGCGGCGGCGGAGCTGTACGCCTCGGCCGTCGAGGCCGCGGAGCCGTTCGCGGCGCAGCTGCTCGCGCTGGTCATGGGGCTCGCGACGCTCGTCGTGTATCGCGTGGTGCTCGATCAGTACGCCGCACGGTCGCTCACGCCCGATCCGAACGCGCTGGCCTCGTTGCTCGATGAGCACGCGGCGGAGGTCGCGCACCGGATTGCGTCGAGCTGGGAGCTGTCACTGCCCATGCTCGAGGCGCTCGCCGATCAGCGTCCGGAGAAGGTCGGTCGCCCGTCCTCGGCGCTCGGCCGGTCGTTGCGCTTCGGGCTCACGGCCGGGGCGCTCAGCATGCTGAAGACCGAGGGGCAGATCGACGACGAGGTCGGCCTCGTGTCGCTCGCGGCCGCGGGCGGCGAAGGGCAGCGCTTCGAGCGCTTCTGGGAGCGTCTGACGTGGGCGGAGCGCGCTGCTACGTCTTGACCGCGCGGAGCGCCCCGATCGGCGCGCAGCAGCATTTACTCGCAACCCCGTCTCGTCGGCGTTCTGCCCACGGTGGCGGAATGTGACATATCGCACGGCCCTATTTCACACAATGCCTGAATCTAGTCGCAGCCCCCCCTCTTTCGGGCGCGGTCAAGTCCGATAGTCCACGAGGGGCTTGGGCAAGTCATACAGGCGATGGTCATGAAGAGTAGCCGAGCAACGTCTAGTGAGCGCAGCGCCACGATGCGCAACCTGCTGATCATGGCGACCGCCGCCACCACGGCGCTCGTTGCTGGTTGCGGTCCGATGCTGAAATACTCTCCGGCTCCCGAGCACCTCGTGACGGCGACGCCGCGCGACGGCATTCCAGCGCCCGTGACGCAGATGCCCCTGCCGCCACCGCCCGTCGAAGCTCCGCGCCAGGAGACCTACAGCGTGGTGGTGACCGATGTACCGGTGCGCGACGTTCTCTTTGCACTGGCGCGCGACGCTGGCGTCAACGTGGACATCAGCGGCGACATCGAAGGCAACGTCACGATCAATGCTATCGATCAGACGTTGCCCCAGATCCTCGAGCGCATCAGCCGTCAGGTCAGCCTGCGGTACGAGCTTGAATCGGGCAGCCTGGTCGTGTCGCCGGACACACCGTTCTGGCGTACCTACCGCGTCGACTACGTCAACCTCGCGCGCGGCAGCGACGGCGAGGTCGCTGTTGCCACACAGATCGCCACCACGGGCCAGGGCGACGTCGCGAACGGGAGCTCGGGTAGCACTAACGCCAGCACCAGCAGTGGCGGCAATGGCGCGGCGTCGAGCAGCGGCAACGTCTCGCGTACTACTGTCAAGAGCACTTCGGTCAATGACTTTTGGGCGCTGGTCGGAAGCAACATCCGGCAGCTCATAACCGGCAGTGGAGCAGCGGACAACGGCGCGTCCCCCGCGGAGCGTCTCGATCCCGTTGTGGTCAATCCGATCGCCGGCGTCATCAGTGTCAACGCGACGCAGGCGCAGCACGCTCACGTGCAGGCGTTCATCGACGAGGTGTCCACGAGTTCGAAGCGCCAGGTGTTGATCGAAGTCACCATCGTCGAGGTCAATCTCAACGACGAGTATCAGGGCGGTGTGGATTGGAGCCGAGTGTCGGCCCAGGCCGGAGCCGGCAGCAACGGCATGTCGTTCATGTCGGAGTTGGTCGGCAACAATTTGGGCTCCGCGCCCGTGTTCGCGGCGACCTACAACACCTTCGCTGCGGACGGCAGCGGATTCACCGCCGCGGTGAAGCTACTCCAGCAGTTCGGCGATACCAAGGTGTTGTCTAGCCCGCGCATCATGGCGCTCAACAATCAAACGGCGCTGCTCAAAGTGGTGGACGAGCGCGTCTACTTCAACCTCGAACAGGAGACCATCGAAGGCACAACCAACAACAACCCACGCACCATCGTGACGAGCACGATCCGGACGGTGCCGGTGGGGCTCGTCATGAGCGTGACGCCGCAAATCAACGGCAACGGTAACGTTAGCCTGAATGTGCGCCCAACCATTACGAGAATTCTCGGATTTGCCGTGGACCCAGCGCCCAGGCTCATAGACAGCAGCGTGAAATTCGAGAATCTCGTTCCCGAAATCCACGTCAACGAGATCGAGTCGCTGCTCGAAGTGGCTGACGGTCAGACCATCGTCATCGGCGGGCTCATGACCGACGAGTCGTCGAAGAGCAGCCGCGGAATTCCGGTGCTCGGCCGGTTGCCGGGCATCGGCAATCTGTTCAAGTACCGGGACGACGCAGTGAAGAAGAGTGAGTTGGTGGTGTTCTTGCGGCCCACCGTGATCCGCGGCTCCGGCGTCGGTAACGCTGCCGTCGCGCGCGCGGCCGAGCCACCTTCGTGGGCCGCACCGACAGGCGCGGCAGCGCCAAGATCCGGTCCGTGACCTCGCTGCTTGATGTGTTGCACGGGCGGACTTCCGGTACGCCAAGGGCAACCCAACCCGAGCCAGCTCTTGACGATCGCCAGGCCGCCGAGCTGCTGTTGGCACCCGAGTTGGAGCTGGCGGAGGGGTCGACGGATGCTCACCGAAGAGGTCCGCCCAGTGAAGACGACACCCTCGCATCGGGTTTCGCAATCACCGAGGATCCGGCCGATGGATCGAATCCCGCCACGACTACACCCGTCGCGCCGAGTCATGCACAACGCGCGCCCGCATTCGGGCACCGCCCGAATCACCGCAAGCTGCTATTGCTCCTGCTGGGCACCGTAGCCTCAGTCGGATTCGCCACGTTCCTGGCGGTCGAGTTCACGGGACAAGACGACGATACGTTTCTGGTCACCGCTAGTGCTGCTCCAGCCTCGCCGCCGGCGAGCGCGCAGACCATGGCAATCACCGTGGAAGAGCCGGAGCCGGCGGCCCCCGATCGCCTCGCCACTGCGCCGGCACGATCACGCGGCGCAAATGCCCGGCGCGTCGCTGAGCCGCTCGTGCGCGAAAGTGATCTGGTGAGAGACGAGGCGCCGGCAAAGGCGCGGGTGATCGACTCCACGCCGTTGATCAAGATTGCTCGCGGCCCAAGCGAGGCCCCGCTTTTCGCCAAGCTCCGCGACGCCTATGCGGCGCTGACTACAGGTGACGCCGATCGCGCCGAAACCCTGTATCGTGAAGCGCTGGTTCTCGACACGGCGAGCATCGACGCGTTGCTGGGCTTGGCGTCGCTCGCGGCTCGGGGCGGGCGCTTGGATGAAGCGCGCGACCTATTTGGTCGCGTGCAACGCCTTGATCCAAAGAACCCTACCGCTCTGGCGTCGCTCACCCTGTTGCCAGGAGCGGCCGCTCGGCCAAACAGCGAGAGCCAACTCAAGATTCTGCTCCGCGAGCAACCGACGTCGGCTGCTTTGTATTTCGCACTCGGGCTCAACTACGTCGCGCAGCAACGCTGGCCCGATGCGCAGGTCGCGTTCTTCGAAGCCGTGCGCAACGAACCGACGAATGCCGACTACGCGTTCAACCTTGCCGTGAGCTTGGACCGGTTGGGACAAGTCCAGCCCGCGGCCAGCTACTATCAACGAGCCATAGACTTGGCGCCCGGCGGCCACCGATTCGATCTCGGCGCCGCACGCGAGCGGCTCGCTGCGCTCGGCGCACCGCCAGCCTAGTCCGATGGCATCGCAAACCCCCCGAACGGCCACGGCTGCGACCACGGGCGGGGCGCCCGGTCCTGAACGCCGTCGCCCGCGCAAACAGATTGGTGAGTTTCTCGTCGAGAAAGGCCTGATCAACGGCGACCAGCTCCGCGTCGCCTTGACGGAGCAGAAACACAAGAACGAGCGCTTGGGGAAGATCCTCGTGCGCCTCGGCCTGATCAGCGAATCCGTCCTGCGCGACATGTTGGCCGAGATGCTGCGCGTGGAAAGCATCGACCTTTCGAAGGTCGTGCCAGACAGCGATGCGATTACGCTGGTACCCGAAGCGCTGGCCCGCCGCCTGCGGCTGCTGCCGATCTCCTACGAGCCCAACACCCGCGTCCTGACGATCGCCACCGCAGACACTTTCGACGTCGTCGCGTTGGACCAGGTGGCCGCGTTGATCGGCCGAAACATCAAGGTCCGCACGCTGCTTGCCAGCGAAGCCGAGATACAGGCGGCGATTGCCAGCGTCTATGACAAGGCATTCTCGTTTGCCGCCGTCTTGCAGGAGATCGATGCGCCGGAAGGATCGGGCCGTGCAGAAATCAACGCCGAGGACGAGGTCACCCAACCCTTGGTCCGGTTGGTTGACGCGCTGCTGGCCGACGCCGTCAATCGAAGGGCTTCGGACATTCACCTGGAGCCCGAGGAAGGCTTCATCCGCGTGCGCTATCGCATCGACGGTGTGTTGCAGCAGGTTTCGACGTTACACAAGAAGTTCTGGTCGGCGATCGTGGTGCGCCTGAAAGTCATGTCGGGCATGGACATCACCGAGACGCGCGCTCCACAGGATGGGAGGATTTCCGTCACCGTCGGCGGCCGTACCGTGGATTTCCGCGCGGCCGCGCAGCCGACCATTCGCGGCGAGAACATGGTCCTGCGCATTCTCGATCGCCGATCCGGCATCGTGCCGTTGGACGGTCTCGGCCTACCTGAAGACCAACTGACGTTGCTCAAGATGCTCATGGCACGCCCCGAAGGCGTGATTCTGGTAACCGGGCCCACCGGGAGCGGCAAGACGACCACGCTTTACTCGATCCTCAACTACCGCAACGACGAATCGGTCAACATCATGACACTGGAGGATCCGGTCGAGTACGCGTTCCCGATGATTCGCCAGACCTCCCTCGGCGAGGCGGTAAAGCTGGACTTCGCGACGGGCATTCGCTCCCTCATGCGGCAAGATCCGGACATCATTCTCGTCGGTGAGATCCGCGACGAAGCTACGGCGGAGATGGCGTTCCGGGCGGCAATGACGGGGCACCAAGTGTATTCGACGCTGCACACCAACTCAGCGTTGGGCGCCATCCCGCGGCTGCTCGATATCGGCTTGAAGCCGGGCATTCTCGCGGGAAACATCATCGGCATCATCGCCCAGCGCCTGGTGCGGCGGCTGTGTCCGCACTGCAAAGCTCTCTACGAGCCGTCCGATATCGAGCGACGCCTGTTGGGCGCCGAGCCCGACGCACCACTGACGGTATATCAGGCGCAAGGCTGCGCCCGCTGCAGCAACCAAGGTTACCGTGGCCGCCTAGCCGTCATGGAGATCGTGCGATTCGATCGCGAGTTGGACGATGCTCTGGCCGAAGGAAAGTCACTCGCCGAGCTCCACGCCATAGTGACGGCCAAGCGGTTTAAGCCCCTCGCCGAGGACGGAATCCGTAGGGTGCTCAGCGGCGACACGAGTCTGGCGGAAATCGCGCGCGTGGTGGACCTCACCGAGCGCGCTTTGGAGACACCCGCGTGAGCACTTTCACCTACCGGGCGGTGGGTCACGATGGACGCGTGGTCCGCGGGCAGCTCGCTGCCCTCAGCGAGAACGAGCTCGATGGGCGTCTGACGAGCATCGGCCTGCAGCTCATAACTTGCAAACCCGTCAGACACGGCCGCACCGGGAAGGCGGGCGCGAAAGTAGGTCGGCGGGAACTGATAACGTTTTGCTTCCACTTGGGGCAAGCGCACAAGGCGGGCCTGCCCATTCTCGAGGCGATCGCTGATCTGCGTGACAGCGTCGAGCACCGGGCGTTTCGCAACGTCCTCGCTTCGCTCTCGTTGATCGTGGAGGGCGGTCGAAGCCTCTCGGAGGCGATGTCCGCCTTTCCTGGCACCTTCGATCGGGTGTTCGTCAGCCTGATCCGAGCCGGCGAGAAATCCGGTGAGCTATCCCAGGTGCTCGCGAAAATGACCGAGACTCTGAAGTGGCAGGACGAGCTCATTGCACAGACGAAGAGGCTCGTCATGTACCCGGCGTTCGTGGGCACCGTCGTGGTGGGCGTGGTGTTCTTTTTGATGCTCTATGTCGTGCCACAACTCAGCGAGTTCCTGAGAAACATGGGCCAGGAAATGCCCGTCCAGACGGTCGCGCTGCTCGCCACGTCCGAGTTCGTGACCGCCTACTGGTATCTTCTGCTCGCGCTGCCCGTCGTAACGACGCTGACGTTGCGTCACCTAAGTGCGCGCCACTTGCGCGTGAGACGCGCGGTCGATCGACTGAAGCTAAACATGTGGCTGGTCGGACCCATCCTGCACAAGATCGTGCTGAGCCGTTTCGTGACGTATTTCCAGATCATGTACGCGTCCGGAATACCGGTGGTCGATGCGTTGAAGGCCTCCCGCGAGCTGGCCGGAAACGCCGTGCTCACGGAGGCGTTGGACCAAGCCTCCAACTTCGTCGAGCAGGGCAACAGCCTCAGCGCGAGCATTCAAAAGGTGGGCCTGTTCCCGCCGCTCGTAATACGGATGGTGAAAATGGGCGAAGACATCGGTCAGCTCGAGGAGTCATTGCTCAACGTGACGTACTTCTACAATCGGGAGGTCCAGGAAGCGGTCGATCGCCTGCAGACGATGATCGAGCCCGCGATGACGGTGATCCTGGGCCTGATACTGGGTTGGGTCATGATGTCGGTGCTCGGCCCGATCTACGACACCATCGGCAAGATCGCATTCTGATTCGGCGAATGAGTTCCTGTATGAGCACTCGCTGTCGAGCCATGGAATGAAAACAGAGCACGTCATCTATTTTTCCTCGGCCGGCTGCGAGCTATGGAGCTGGCACCAGACCCGGTTCATCGCCAACCCCGTGAGAATAGGCGCTGGCACCGATTCCGGGCCGCTGGCCGCCGAGTTGCGTCGCCTCGAGCCTGGGCCCATCGCGGTGTTGGTGGACATGATCGACGAGGAGCACGTCCGCGACACCGTCCCGCGACTCGGTCACCGCGATCAGCGCGCGATTCTGGAGCGCAAGCTCGGCCGCGCGTACCCGCGTACCGTATTCCGGACGGCTCTCATGCAGGGCCGCAATGCAGAAAATCCCGACGAAAATCGAGTGCTGCTATCGGCCCTCACGCGGCCGGAACCCGTCAGCGCTCTCCTGGCGACGCTCGCCGACGCCAAGCTGCCGGTGGCTGGCGTATTCAGTCCAGCGCTGCTAACGGCTCAGCTGCTCGACGCCCCCGCGCGTGCAGCGGCAGCGGTGCTGCTCGTGCTGCGGCGCAGCAATGGCCGCGCTCAACACAGCTTCTTTCGTCATGGCGCGCTTGCGGGTAGCCGACGGCTTCGCGCCCGTGCCGGCGACGAGACTACACTGATGTATCGCCAGCTCGAGGAGAGTCTGCGGTACTTCGATCCCACGTTCTCGGTGAGTCCCGAGACTCCGCTCCAGGTCGTGCTGGCGCCAGCCGACGCGGCGTTGCTGAATTCGGCCGACCGCCTTGCCGAAGGATGGCAGCCACGACCGCTCGATGTCCCGCATCTGTGCAAGCGTTTCCGCATCGCTGAGCAAGTAGTCGACTCGGAGCGGCTGTTCATCGAACTGCTGCGCGCCCATGCGCCAGCGGCCAGCTTCGCCCCCTCGCGAGATACCCGCTACTTTGAGCTCTTTCATGTCCGCAGATACACCAAGGCGGCCTGCTGGGTATTCGCGACCTTGGCGATAGCGGGGACGCTCCGGAATGCCCTTTACATAGCGGACGCGCGGCAACAGCTGGCCAATCAGACTCAAGCGGCCCGGCAACTGCAAGCGGTGCTGCCCGCTCCGCGCGCGGCGAATACTGTTGGCGCGGATCCACTCGAGATGCGACAGGTGGTGTCCACCTACGACGAATTGGAGCGGCACCGGAGCGCACCGGAGAAGATTCTGACCGCGATTGGCGCGGCCGTGAGCCTGCGGCCTCGTATTCATGTCGACGCGATTCAGTGGCGGGCCCGCGCCGATGATGCACCCATCGCTGCAGGCGGTGACGTGGCCACGGTGCGTGGCCGAGTCACGCCGTTCAACGGCGACTACCCGCAAGCATTCGGCGAGCTCGCTGCGCTCAAAGAGGCTCTCGAGCGGGACCCAACGGTCCAGGCGGTCACCACGTTGGTGCAGCCGCTGGACATCCGTCCATCCTCCACGCTCAACGACGAGCTCGCGCGCGACCACTCCGAGGCGGAGGCCGCCTTTACGCTGCAGATTGTCATGAGAGTGCCCCATGAATCGGTTTGACGCCGACTGGCGCTACTTGATGCAAGGGATGATGCCCGCGCTGATAGTGGGTGGATTGGCGCTGTGCGCTCTTGCCGGAAGCTTGTGGATTCGGGCGGATGGTGCACTGCTTGCACGGGAGTGGAACGACCGACTTGCCGAGTTGGAGCAGCAACGGCTCGAGCTCGGCAACCGGCTGCAGGCACGCCAGCAGTTCGAGACGCGATTCGCCGAGCTCGAGAAGGCTGGCATCGTGGGTGAGGAGCAGCGGTTGTGGTGGGCCCAGACACTGCGTGACACCGCCACCGAGTTGCGACTGCCTTATCTGCGGTACACGGCCGCACCTAGCGAGGCATTCGAGGCACCGTACCTGATCGAGGGCACGGCGGCGCCCGTCTTCGCGACGACCATGGATCTCGACGCCGGGTTGGTTCACGAAGGCGATCTGTTGCGGCTCTTCGAACGGCTCCGCGACAAAGCGCCGGGATTCATGAGCGTCGCCGGCTGCACGCTCGAGCGCGTGAACGGCGACGCGCCGCCAAAACCTGACGGAGCCAACCTCGCAAGCACCTGCCAGCTGCGGTGGTTCTCGATACGGCTCGCCAGCGCGGCCGTGGGCACGGAATTGGAGTGATGGGCGCCCGGACACAAGCGCACGCGCTCGCAGCGACCTTGCTGGTCGCCGCGTTGGCCTCGACGCCGACGGCCCACGGTGACGATGGAACCCAGCTCGGCCGCATCTTCTTCACGCCGCAAGAGCGTGCCATGCTCGATCGGCAGCGCCCCAACGCGGCCGCTGACACGGTTCCGGGTATCTCGAATGATCAATCCCCGCAAAACGATTCGAGGGTCAACCGGGTCGTCCTCAACGGCGTCGTGCGACGCGAGCATCGAGAGACCATCGTATGGATCAACGGTCAACCGGCCGAAGTCGCCGCCGGACGGCTTCGCGGCTTGCAAATTCGGCAGGGCCCGGATTCGCAAAATCGAGTCACCCTCGAGGCCGGACGCCTCGGCGCACGCGCGCGGCTGAAACCTGGCCAAACCTGGGACGTCGCAACGGGCACCGTGATGGATTGCTTGCGATGCGCCGGACGTCCGAGCGCGCCGCCGAAGCGCGCGCTGGCGACGGAACCGGCCGACGCCGCAACGCCTGACGGCGGCGGCGCCGCGGGTCCTGCCGGCGGACCATCGAACGCCGATGAGTCGCCGTGAGCCGCAGCGACGATCTCCCTGTCGAGCAGCGTGGCGCGGCCCTGATGGTCATGTTGGTCATCTTGGTGCTTGGAGCCACCGCTCTATTCGTTGGCGAGCTGGCCAACCGGTCCGCGAGCGCGCGGCGCGCCGTCCATTCGGCGGCCGCATTGGCGCGCGCGAAAGAAGCGCTGCTGGGTTACGCGCTGACGAGTGACACCGCGGCGCCGGGCGCGGTGGGTTTGCTGCCGTGCCCGGACATCGATCCAGGCGGGGGGTTCGCCGAGGGGATTGCACACGACACCGTCTGTCTCGCCCGCTATCGCAGCGTCGTAGGAAGATTTCCCTGGAAGACCGTAGGAATCGCACCGCGCGATGGCACCGACGACTGCCTCTGGTACGCCGTGTCGGGCACGTGGAAACTGGCCACCGCCGCGCCCACGGAGCTGATCAACCCCGACAGTAACGGCCAGTTTCGTGTCTTTGCTGCCAACGGGACCACGATCCTCGCCGGGGCCACGCCGGCCGATCGGGCCGTCGCGGTCATCATTGCACCGGGCGCGGCGTTGACCGGACAGGCTCGCAACACGCTAGCCACCGGTGCTGAACAGTGCGGTGGCAATTACACGACCGGCAACTACCTCGACGCGGATGGAGCCTCGGGCATCGACAATGCCGGCTTGGTGCCAGCCGGCGACGCGATCGACGACTTCATCAATGCCGACGCGAGCCGCGACGATCTCAACGACCAGGTCATCTTCGTGACTCGAGCCGAGATCGAGGACCGGCTGATGCGCCGGGCCGACGTTGCGGCCAAGCTGCGGAATCTCGCGCAGACGGTGGCCAAGTGCATTGCCGACTACGGTAAACGTAATCCCGGCGGCGCAGCCGATCGGCGTCTCCCTTGGCCCGCACCGGTGGCGCTTGCGCAATACCGCTCCGACACCTCGTATGACGACACGCCCGTTGGCTGGCTCAGCGGCCGGGTGCCGGATCGCGTAAACGATTCAAACGCGCTTACGTCGAGCGCCGTCGCCCGCGTCTTGACCGATTGCAGCGGGATCACGGTGCCCGAATGGACGGCGGAGATGTTGAGCCTGTGGCGCAACTGGAAGGACCACCTGTTCTACTCGGTGGCGGGCAGCTTCCGGCCGGACGCATCCCCGCATTCATCCTGCGGCACGTGCCTAACGGTGAATGGTGCCGGCTCATGGGCGGCCGTCGTGATGTTCTCCGGCCAGCGCTTGAGGGGGCTGGCTCAAGTTCGCGATGAGCCTCCCACGGACACGGATACGCGCTCGATCATCGCCAACTACCTGGAGGGTCGTAACGCCACGAATCATCCGACCACCAGCGGCAACGCTGACTATCAGTCCGGCGCCGCGAGCGCGACGTTCAACGATGTCTTGTTCTGCATCGATCCCTCGCTCGACGTGATGCCATGTTGACTGCACCGACAAGGCGGGAACGTGGCTTCAGTCTGTTGGAGCTCGCCATCGTAGTGTTGATCATGGGCTTGCTGCTGGCGGGCCTCGTGATGCCCTTGTCGGCGCGCGTGGATCAGCAGCGTTTCGACGCCACGCGGCAACAGCTGAACGACATTCGCGTGACGCTCGTCGCCTATGCGCTCACCAACGACGCGCTGCCCTGTCCGGCCACGCCCGCCAGCAGCGGCCGTGCTTCACCCACGGCAACCGGCTGCGCGGTCCAACACGGCTTCGTCCCGGCCGTCACCCTGGGCCTCACTGGCGCGCGCAACGACGACCAATTGCTGCTCGATGCTTGGGGCAACCCGATCCGCTACTCGGTCACGGCCAGTGACGCCGACGGCGACGGTCTTTGGGACTTTGTTCGACCCGGCGAGATGCGCGACGTCACGGTGAGTGCGCTCGCGCCAAACCTCAAGATATGCACGACCGCGGCGGGCTCTTCGAGCACCGCCTGCGCGAACAATGCCACCACCGTCGTGGCCACGGCGCCCGCCGTGCTGTTGTCGATGGGCAAAGATTGGGCCAATTTCACGTCCGCCGACGAGCAAGAGAACGTAGGGGCCACGTTGGGCGGCGGCCCGTCGGGACGAAGCTATGCCGTGGCTGCCGACATCGTGTTCGTCGACCGAACCCAGAGTCAGGCTCCCGGTACGGAATTCGACGACATTGTGACCTGGATCTCACCGCTGGCCCTCTATGGCCAGATGGTGGCGGCCGGCCGCCTGCCGTGAGAGATCCCACGCTGATCAAAGTGTGACCCGATGTACGGAACACCGGTCGCGAGCCGAGCAGAATAAGACTCGGAATCGTGCGTGTTGGGCACAGGGATACAACTAGTGAGGATGTTTCACATGGGAACACGGCGCAGCAGTCAACAGGGTTTCACCCTCGTCGAAATCGCTATCGTGCTGGTGATCATCGGCTTACTGATCGGTGGCGTACTGAAAGGTCAGGAAATGATCACCAACGCCAAGGTCAGCAAAGTCGAAAACGACTTCAAGGGCATCACGGCCGCGATTCTCGCGTACCAGGATCGCTACGGTGTGCTACCCGGCGACGATCCCGCCGCGTCCACGCGTTTCGCGGGTGTTTGGAGCTCGGCGGACGACGGTAACGGCAACGGCTCGATCCAGGGCGCTTGGAACGGCACCGCGAACACACTGGAGAGCCGCAAGATCTGGAAGCACTTGCGCGGCGCGGGATTCATCAAGGGGCCCGTCGATGCGACTGCGGCGAGTTATCAGCAGCCGACCCACGCTTTCGGAGGACTGATAGGGATTCAGCAAGGACTGTATGGCCTGCCCGGGACCGTAATCGTTTTCGGGGCGGTGCCGGGCGACATCGATCAGATACTGGAAGCGCGCGGCGACGACGGCAACCCATCCGGCGGTTCGATCCAAGGCCACGCAACGCAGACCGCCTACAACGTAGCCTCCAACTACAACACGGCGTTCCGCCTCTAGGCCGGAGTCACAGAGAGGCCGCGTCAGGCGGCTGGAGAGGAACCAGCCGGTGATCGCGGGCGGTGGCTAGTCGTAGTACTCGGGTGAGTGCTTCAGCTGCCGATGGTGCGCGAGATCGTGCTGGATCCACAGCTGCGAGTGACTCTGCTCGATGAATCGCTCGATCGCCGCACGCGAGGCCGCGGTCTGCTCCTGGTCGACCTCGAAGGTTGGCACACGATGCAATCGGCGCTCGGCGGGGTAGTGATAGAGATCGCCGGAAAGCACCACGTTGCCCGTATGCGCGAGCTTCACGAACAGCACGGAGTGCCCCTCCGTATGGCCCGGCGCCTGCTTGATGATGACGCTGCCGTCGCCGAACACATCATAGTCGGGCGTCGTGATGATCGTCGTCTTGGCGTTCTTTAGCGCGGCGTAAGTCTCTGGTCGCGCCCCACCCGGCGGGTCGGCCGCGAACATCGCGTCGTGCTCGGCCTTCGACACGAGCCACTCGGCGCCTGCGAACAGGTTCGCGTCGGCCGTGTGGTCCCAGTGATAGTGCGACAGGGCGAGGTGCGTCACGTCGCTTGGCTTGTAGCCCGCCGCGGCGAGCTGAGAGGTGAGCGTCTTGCCGAGCTTCACGAAGCGCTCGGCGCCGTCGCGTCGCACGAGCCGTTGCTCGAAGCCAACGTCGCCACTGCGCTCGTGGTCGGCGACGGCGCCGGCATCCCACAGCAGCACGCCGCGCGGATGCACGATCAGGAACGAGGCCACCGATATGGACACCTCGTCGACATCGGCGTCGGTGAGCCGGTAGCGCGCTGTCTCGGACGCGAGCACGCCGCCGTCGAACACGTAGATTCGCGGTGACGTGACGGTCTTGTCGCGATGAACCTGGGCGGTCACGGTGCTCGCGGCGAGGAGAGCCAAAGCCGTGCCAAATACCCGCCAGTGAGCGATGCGTAGCATGTGATCCCCCCGTGTCTCGATGATTCGGCGCCGCGGTTGTCCGCGATGTGGCGCCATCATGCGCTATTTGCCGGGGGTCGTCACGACACGGGCGACCTGCGCGGGCTAGACCTCCGTCGAGACGAAGGCGCCGCGAATCTGCCGGAAGCGCAGCGTCAGAAACTCGACGCCCGTGCTCCAGCGATCGATAGCGTCGCCGTCGAGGGTCGTGTGCGCGACGCGCGCTAGCGCCCCGAGCTCGTGGCAATCGATCTTCACGATCTGGTTTTGCTGGAGCCGCACGCCAGCGGCAAACAGCATGCCGTTCAAGGAGAGGTCACGCATTTCTCCCCGGTAGGGGTCCCGTTGTGGCCACGTGACGTAAACATCCACCCGCCGCTGCTTCGGCACGCGCTGCAGCATCCGTTGCCCGGAGTAATCGAGCCGATGGCGCTCGGCCGGGTAGAGCGGGCTCGCGCACTGACTACATTCATCCTCGGGATCGATCGAGCGTTGCAGGCCGTGGGGAGCGCTGCAGAACAAGCACAGATGCATCGCAAGCGTGTCGAGCGTGTCGTCCGTCAGCGTGTCCGTGTGGCTCGGCTCTTCGCGGCTCTTCGCCTTCGGGGCCGTCGCCTGACGCTGCCGGTCGTAAGCTGCGCGACGTTGAGCGTCGCCGAGCACGGCGTAGGCTTGCTCGATCAGCCCCGCATCGGCTTCCCCCGCGAACGTGGCCGACGTGTGCATGCGCTGCAGCAGCGCGCGATAGCTCGCATGGATGATGGCCGCGGGCGCGTCCGGTTGCACGTGCAGGATGCGGTAGTAATCGGGGAGGGCGCTCATTAACATGCCACGCTATGCCGAGACTAAGACTCTATCAAGTCGACGCGTTCACAAGTCGCCTATTCGGCGGCAATCCGGCGGCAGTAGTGCCGCTCGACCGCTGGCTCGACGACGCGACGATGCAGGCCCTCAGTCTCGAGAACAACCTCTCTGAGACGGCCTTCTTCGTGCCCGAGGGCGATGGCTTTCGGTTGCGTTGGTTCACGCCCACGGTCGAGGTCGATCTGTGCGGGCACGCGACGCTCGCGTCGGCGTTCGTGCTGTTCACGGAGCTAGCGCCCGATCGTCGCGAGGTGGCGTTCGCGACCCGCAGCGGTCTCCTCACCGTGCGCATGGCGGGCGAGCGGCTCGTCATGGATTTCCCGCGCTGGCGCGTCGAGCCGCTCGCGAGCGTGCCCGCGGAGCTCATGCGCGCCTTGAACGCTGCGCCCCGCGAGGTCTCGACGGTGAATGGGAGCCACGAGAATCTATTCGCCGTGTTCGATACCGAGGCGCAGGTGCGCGCGCTGAAGCCGGACTTCACGGCGCTGCGAGCGCTGCAGGCCGGAGTGATCGCGACCGCGCCCGGTGACCAGTCCGACTGCGCCGTGCGGTACTTCGCGTCGGCGTTCGGGATCGACGAGGATCCCGCCACGGGCTCGATTCACTGCGCGCTCACGCCGTACTGGGCCAAGCGACTCGGTAAGAGCGCCATTTACTCGCGGCAGGTTTCGCAGCGCGGCGCCGAGCTCTTCTGCGAGCTGAAGGGCGAGCGCGTCGACATCGCGGGCAGCGTGGTCAAGTACCTCGAGGGCTGGATCGAGATCTAGAGAACCTGTGCAGAGGTTCCCTGGCGGCCGCTAGTTTGACGGAGTCGCGGCGGGGTTCGACGAGCCGGCAAACAGCCGCTTGCCGTCCTCGAACGTGACCGCGGAGATGTTCGCGGTGGGCTTGCCGTTGCGCGCCTGCCAGCCTTCGACGAGCAGCACGGTGCCCGCCGGCAAATCTTCCTTGCGCCAGCCGCGGCGGATCAGACCGTTCGCGGCACCGGTTTCCAGCGCCCAGTTCACGACGGTGCCATCGGCGCCCGTGACGTCGAGGTAGATCCACGCGTGCGGGTTCGACCACTTCATCTCCGTGACTTTGCCCGTGAGCTTGATGGGTTTTTCCGGATCGAACTCGGCCGAGAACGAGTGATGGGCGGCCGCAGTGCCGGCCGCCAGCATCGTAAAGGTAACGAGCGTCAGGGACAGTCTCGCGGACATGCGGTCATTTCTCCTCGTGCGTCGCGCGATATTCGTCGCGTATCTCGCGCAGATGATCGAGGTCGCCATTGTCTTCGTGGCAGGCGACTTCGAGCAACTCGTCGTCCTGACGATTCAATGTCACCTCGATTGTCCAGGGTCGCCTGTAGGTGATCGGATCGGACACCGTTGCCCGGTAGATCACGCGATCGGGCCCCACCGGGGTGAACGTCTCGACGACCGTTTCCGCGTGACTGATGACGTCGCCGACCTCGTTGAGCCACGCCTTACCGTTGAAGCTGCGGCTCTCGACGACCAGCGTGTCGCCGTCCCAGCGCCCTGCGGAGTCGCCCTGCCACAGGCGCACGTGATCGGGCAGGGGCGGGCGCGGCGTCATTGCGATGTGCCGCCACGACATCCGCTCGAACAGCATGACGACGTAGCCGCGCGGCTGCAGAATCTCAAACGGCGCCGGCACGTAGTGGGAGCGCGGAACGCCGGCGACGAAGCAGTGCGCCGTCGGGTCGTCGTACCCCCGGTACGGCAGCTTCCGATCGATGCTCTCGGCGCGCGCCCAGCGTTGATACGGCAGCGTGCCGTCCTTGGGATCGACGACCACGCCGCGACTCGCCGGTGTGAGGAAATCCTGCGCGTGCGTCTCGAGACCGTAGTTCGCGCCGCCCGCGTCGGCCTCGTACCAGCCCGAGAGATCGGGGGTGCCGTCGGGTAGTCGCCGGATCTTGCCCGTGGCGGCCGGAAGTGCCAGCTTCACGCCGGCCCGCGCATCGAACGGCGCGTTGTCGGGTGGCGGGGCGGCCGGGTACCAGGTGCGAGCTTCGCGCTCGAAGGCGCCGTCCTGCTCCTCTTTCTCCGCCTGGCACTGATACTCGAGCAACCGCGTGAGATCGGTCTGCCGGTGCAACGGCATGCGGATCTTCCACGGGCGCGTGAACACCTTCGGATCCTCGATCGTGACCTCGTAGTCGATCGTGTTGGCGTCGCGCAGGGCGAATCGCTCCGTGAGCTTCAGCGCGTCGCTGTGGAAGTCGCCGGCCGAATCGAGCCAGGTGCGGTCGTTCTGGTCCGTCACCTCGACGACGAGCACGTCGCCCTCCCAGTGGCCGCGCGAGTCGCCCATCCACGACTCGATGCCTTCGTGCTTCGCCGGCTGGCCGTTCGTGTAGATGAGCCGATAGAGCTGCGACCACTCGAACGTGATGGCGACGTGATCAGCCGTCTGGAAGATCTGGAACGGGAACTCGAGGTACATGATCCGCGGCACGCCGGGCATGTAGCAGCGAGCGAGAGGATCGGCCGTCGCTCGCTCGGCGAAGTGCTTGCGCTGTTGCTCGCGCGCCCACGGCTGATACGGGATCTCGTCACCCTCGACCACGCTCGGCCCGGCCGGCATCTCGAAGCGTGCGGCGTGGTAGTCGAGATCGGCGGCCGCGCGATTCTGCACTCGCCAGATGCCCTGCAGATCCGGTTTGCCGCTCGGCAGGCGCGGTGGCGCCTGCGCCGATGCGACGGTGCCGGCGCTCAACGCCAGCGAAACGAGCAACACGCGTGCGAGCATCGAGCCCCCTGACAAAGTCCCCGGGTTCATATAGCGAATGGTTGCGGGCGAGTCCAGATGCGCAGCGGTTCCTGAAGCTTTCTTGCGGCTACAATGGTGCGCGGAGGAAGATATCCATGCAGCCCCTCGAATCCCAGACGATCGACTGTCCCCATTGCGGCGAGCCGATCGAGATGCTCGTCGACTGCTCCGCGGGACCTCAGGAGTATGTGGAGGACTGCGCCGTCTGCTGCCGCCCGATCGTCGTCCGCGTGGCGGTCGAGGACGGCGAGCTGGTCGGTATCGAAGGGCGCGCCGAGAACGGCTGAAGACTACCCGAAGCTCTTTTTCGTGAGTGCGCTTGCGAGCACTTCCGACACGTAGCCGAAGACCGCTCCGATCACGACCGACAGGATCGTCGGCACGAGGGCCGCCGTGGCCGTCATGCCCGAGCCTAGCAGGATCAAGCCGGCGATGGCCGCGAAGCCGTAGACGCTTGCAGGAATCGTTGCGAGCAGCGGCACCTTCGATGACAGCACGATCACGGTCGCGCCGACGCCGACTGCGAGGGGCGCGGCGAGGTCGGCCAGCGGTAGATGCTGTGCCAGCAGCACTGCGGCCATCCCTACGATCGCGCCGAAGCTCATGCATAGCACCGTGTTGCGCGTGCCCGTGAACTTGCCGCCCGAGTGGTAATGGCAGCCCCACGCGATGAACGCCTGCCACACCTGCAAGTGTGCCGCGGCAACGGGGTCGAGGAAGAAGATCCAGGTCGCGACGACGGCGAGCACTCCGACGGATGCCGCGAGTGCGATGAGAGCGGGCATGACGGTCTCCTTTCGGTTGTGGTTCGTTCTTGGCAGACGTCGAACGCGGCTGCGTAACGTCGCGCCGCCGGCGAGACTAGGCCGACCGACCCCCCTAGGGTCGTGCACGCTGTGATGAAGATGAAGCCCCCCGACGGCGGTAGTCTCGGGCAACGGTGTGATACGCGCAAGCTCGCGGGTAGACTACTCGCCACACTCGTTCCTGGAGATCGCGACCGATGGGGTGTGCCCCACGCGTCGGCCGGCGCCTTTGCAGCGTCGCCGCTGCCTTATGCCTTGCGTTTGCCGTGTGCGGCGTCACGATGGACGCCGCGGCACAGCGCGCCGTGGGCGGCGACAAGACCGTCCGAATCGTCCGCGCCATGACGCCGCCGGTGATCGACGGCAAGCTCGACGACGCCGTGTGGGCGACGGCGCCACTGATCGACGACTTTCACCAGGTTCGACCCACCGACGGCGGCGCCCCGTCTGAACGCACCGAAGTGCGTCTGCTTTACGACGGCGATTACCTCTACATCGGGGCGCGGCTGTACGACAGCGAGCCCGATAAGATCACGCGCAACGTCATGCGCCACGGCAACCCGCTCGGCCAGGACGATCGGCTCGCGATCATCATCGATCCGTTCAACACGGGCCGCAACGGCTACCGGTTCGAGACGAATGCCAATGGCGTGCGTCACGACATGCTCTACAAGAACATCAACGAGCTGCAGCCCGACTGGACGGTGATCTGGGAGACGCAGAGCTTCGTCGACGAGCAAGGCTGGTCTTTCGAGATGGCCATCCCCTTCAAGTCGCTGCCGTTCAATCCGAACATCGATACGTGGGGCTTCAACTTCGCGCGCGGCATCCGCCGCCGCGGCGAGGAAGTGGTCTGGGTATCGCGCAATCGCACGTACAACCCGAACGTCGTCGGCCACGTGTCGGGCTTCTCCGCTATGGACCAGGGTGTCGGGCTCGACATCGTGCCGTCGATGTCGGCGAATCGGCGCATCACGTTCTCGCCGGGCACCACCGACACGAACCTGGAGCCATCCCTCGATCTCTACTATCGCATCACCCCGTCCTTGAACGCGTCGCTGACCTTGAACACGGACTTTTCGGCCGCGGAGATCGATGACCGGCAGGTGAATCTCACGCGTTTCAATCTGTTCTTTCCAGAGAAGCGCGACTTCTTCCTGAACGATTCAGATTTGTTCGAGTTCGGCCGCATCGGCCGCGGTTCGAACCAGGCGACGACCGCTGCCGGATTGCAGAGCGGGCGGCCGTTTTTCTCGCGCCGGATCGGTCTGAGCGCCACGGGCCTGCCGGTCGATCTCGAGCGCGGCGGCAAGCTCAGCGGCCGCGTGGGGCGCTTCAGCATCGGGACGTTCGCCGTGCACCAAGGCGCGCTCGGCGGCGTCGACGACAAGAATCTGCTGATCAGTCGCGTCGCGGCCGACGTGCTCGACGAGTCGACTGTCGGCATGATCTATACCGATGGCGACCCGGGGTCGAACGTCGACAACTCGCTCGCGGGCGTGGACTTTCAGTACCTGAACACGCGCCTGGCGGGCGGCCGCACGCTCGAGGCCACTGCGTGGTATCAGCAGTCGGATACGCCCGGCAAGCACGGGGACGACGAGGCCTATGCAGTTGCCTTCGACATTCCGAATGCCGAGGGGTGGCGCGGCGGGTTGTCGCTGAAGCAGCTCGGCGAGAACTTCAATCCGGCCCTCGGTTTCGTCAGTCGAACCGGCGTGCGCGACTACTTGGGCCAGGTGGGCTATACGCATTTCGTCAGTGGCCGCAAGTTCTTGCAGTCGCTGTCGAGCGAGCTCGATGCCGAGCGCGTGGACTTCGTCACCGGCGGCCTCGAGACGCAAGTATTGAACGCGCGATTGCTCGAGATCGAGAGCCGGACACGCGATTTCTTTCGCGTGAATTACGAGAGCCACGAGGAGGTCGTGACGCAGCCTTTCACGCTTTACTCGGACCCGACTCGACAGGTGGCGGTGCCGGTGGGGCGCTATTCGTTCGATCGAGCCGGCTTCGACGTCGGCTCCGGCGCCCAGCGAGGCCTGGCCGCGAGCATCTATTACAGCACTGGCGATTTCTATGACGGCGAGCGCACGAATGTTGGCGGTGAGGTGCTCTGGAAGCCCTCGCCGCGCTTCAACTTCACGTTTCGCTATGACTGGAACGACATCGCACTTTCGCAAGGGGAGTTCACGACGCGTCTGATCCAGGTCATCACCCAGATGGCCATCCGGCTGAACCTGACCTGGATCAACATCGTGCAGTACGACAACGCGTCCGAGGTGCTCGGTGTGAATAGTCGTCTGCAATGGATTCCGAAAGCGGGCCGCGAAGGCTTCATCGTGCTGAATCACAACCTGCAGGATTTCGACAAGGACGGCGCGTTCCAGTCGGCGCTGTCGGACTTGAACGTGAAGTTCGCCTATACGTTCCGTTTCTGACAGCACCCGGTTCGCGGTTGGCGCCGAACGCCACACGCGGTACTCTCGTCGAAGCGAGCCATCGTCCGCGGCGAGAGAGGTGTCAGATGATCTGCATCGACCTTCGCGTGCCAAAGTGGGTAGGCTCTGCGGTTGCGCTCGCCGTACCCTGCCTCGCCCTAGCCGCTCCCGCTCCCGATGAAGCCGCGCGGCGCGAGCTTGAGCTCGTCCAGCGCATCACCATCGAGCAGGCCACGAATGGCCCGCATTCGGCGCCGCTCGCCGCGCTGTTCGCAGAGCTCGGCGCCTTCTACGAGGAGGCGAGTCTCAACGGGCCCGCGTTGGTTGCATTCGAGGAAGCGCGTGGCGTCATCCGCGCGAACCACGGGCTGTCCTCGCTGGAGGAGGCGCCGATGCTCGAGTCGCTCATCCGCGTTCACGAGAGGATGGGCGACGTCGAGCAACCGTGGCAGCTCGACCGCGAGCTCCTGGCTTTGGCGCGCGCGCATCCGAAGGATCTTCGGACCGTCGCGATCTATCACACGCTCGGTGACAAGCGGATCGACATGCTCGAGCGGTATTTGGCCGGAGAGTTCTCGCCGCAGCTCGTGCTCGGCTGTTACTACCACCGCGCGGAGGCGCGAACGGTGGAGTTCGCCGAGCGCGAACCGAACTGTGCGGCCGGCAGTCGTGGCGCTTTGATCGATGCCGTGGCGCGCGAAACGTTGAGCTACTACGCGTCCGCGGTCAAGGTCTTGACGCAGCACCGCCTCTACTCGAGCCGGGAGCTGCATGAGCTCGAATCGAAAATCATCGTGATCTCCCTGCGGCAGGGCATCTACGGGATGGGTCGCCAAAGCCTCCGCAGGTTGCTCGCCTACGATGCTGCAAATCAGGAGCGGTCGCCGGCGCGCGCCGAATCGCAGCTCCAACTTGCGGACTGGGACATGATTACGGCGGTCGCCACGCACGATCGTCGTCCCTGGAATTCCGCGCTCGACGGGTACCGCGACGCGTACCACGTGCTCGTGAGCCAGCGAGCGCCGCGCTCGTCGATCGATGCGCTGTTCTCGCCCGACGTGCCCGTCGTGCTGCCGACGTTCGTTCCGAGTCGGCTCGTCACGGAGCGCACGGCCGCTGCCGCCGGCTACGTCGACGTCGCGTTCGACATTACGAAGTACGGACATGGGGAGCACGTCGAGATCCTCTACACGACCGACAATGTCGCGCGAGAAGCGAAGAGGGCGCTCATCAGCACGATTACCCGGAGCGTGTTCCGGCCGCGCGTCCTCGACGGGCGTATCGCCGATGCTACCCGCGTCGTCGTGCGCTACTACATCGACGATTAGCGCGCTCGATCTCGGATCCTCCGGTTTCCGCCGCGTCCGGGCGAACCAAGACACGCGCCTACTCCACCGCCGCGGATCTGTCAGGGGCAGTCCGGGGAGGTCATCCGCGCAGCTGACTGCGGAGGGGCGGCGCCGGTGGCGACGGGACGGTGCGGAGATTCTGTTGGTCGATCGACTGGGCAGAATGGTTGCGATCCCCGTCCGGACGGAGCCCGAGCGCGAAATCGGCCTGGCGACCACGTTATTCACGCGCCCCGAGGGCGGCTACTGGGACGACTTCGACGTCACTGCCGACGGTCGGCGATTCCTCATTGCGGAGCGGCTGCAGGCGGCAGGCGCCCATCCGGCCTCGGTCGTCTTGAATTGGTCACCCGCGGCCGCGCGGACTGATTAGCCGCCGCTCGCAGCCTCGGGACGACCCATGGCGCGCAGCCAGCGGTAGTGTGAGCCGAGCGCGGACAACAACGTTGCGTTGTGTTTATAGCTGACGCTGAAATCCCGGCACGTCTTCTCGACGATGGGCGCGATGGCGGGGTAATTGACGTGACAGATGCGCGAGAAGAGGTGGTGCTCGATCTGAAAATTCAGGCCACCCAGCAGCCAACTCGCGGCTCGACTGTCGCGCGCGAAATCCACGCTGGTTTCGGCCTGATGAACGGCCCACGGGGCCGCCATACGCCCCTTTTCCATCTCCAACGGGAAGTCCGCCTGCTCGACACAGTGGGCCAGCTGAAATACCACGCCGAGCAAGGTACCCGTGATCACGGCGGTCACCGCATACACGGTCGCCACCGCGGAGAACGCGTGCAGCGACAATGGCAGGGCGAACGCGAGCAAGAAGAAGGCGAGCTTGCCGGCAACGAACACCGCGAGCTGCGACCCGCGGGGTCGCGGGCAGTGATGCTCGCCCATCCGCTGCGTGAGGGCGAGTCGAAAGTCGTCGAAGAGCTGCCACTTGATGACCATCACGCCATAGAGAAACCAGGCGTAGAAATGCTGCCAGCGATGTATCCAGGCGCGGCGGTGATGGGGCGTCAAGCGGCCGAGGCCGGCAAGATTGATGTCCGTGTCGTACCCGATCACGTTCACGAAGGTGTGGTGGAAGACATTGTGCTTCCATCGCCAAAAGTACGAGCTGCCGCCCACGACGTCGAGCGTCACGCCGAGGAGGCGATTGATCCAGGGGCGGTCCGAATAGGCCTCGTGGTTCGCGTCGTGCATTATGTTGAAGCCGATCGCGACGATCGTGAACGCCAACAAGACTGCAAGCACTAGCGCCTGCCACCATTCCGTGGCGACGAACACGAGCAGTCCGTACGTGGACAAGAAGGCCACGAGAATGATCGCGGTTTTAAGGTACATCGCGGGACAGCCGCGTTCGCGCCGTCCCGTCGCGTGCAGGTGCGCTTTAACTCGGCGCCTGAGCTCGACGTGAAAGGCGTTGTCGCCGCCGAACCTGAGTCGGCGATTCGCGGGGCCCATGGAGTTGGGGCCAGCGAGCTGTTGAGACGTGGAACTGCTCAGTGTGGCCCTTCGAGTCCATGGGAAGCGATTCCGCTAGTGGCGGGTACTCTACAGGGCCACGGAGGGTCTTGTCCGAAAAATCGTCCCTTCGAGGCTCGGAAACTCGTCCCCGCGCCGATATCTCAGCAACCGACCCCTATAGGCGGCACGGCTGGGGGACGCCGCCTGCACGAGGGCCTCTTCGTGGATGAAAAATCCGTGGCGGGCCATATGTCTATTGAACGCCGGCCGATTCCCGCGGTTGGGATCCACGATCCAGACTTCCGCGGCCGCGGCTGCATGCTGCGTGATGAAGCACGCAAGATCGGCGTTCGCATCGCGTTCATACAAAAGGTCGCTGCCCACGATCAGATCGAACTCGCCCGCGAGCCCGTACGACGCCGGCGCCCCGGCGCGTGCGTTCGGCGGCGCCGAGCCCCAGTGGCCGTGCCGGTACTTCAATGGTGGCAGATGGTTCACTCGTAGATTGTCGAGCAGGAACCGCTCCGCGAGCGGGTGCCGATCGCTCGCCGTGATGTCGGCACCCCGCCGATGCGCCACGAGGCTCGCGAGCGCGAGGCCGCAGCCGAGCTCGAGAATTCGCTCCGCGGGCGCCACCGCTCGACGGGCCAGGCGTTCGGCGAGCACGACCCCCGACGGCCAGAGCAGGCCAAACATCGGCCATGCCGCCGAGGAGATTCCGAGGTCTGCTGCATCGCCCTCCGGATCGAAAAACTGCTGTCGATCGAGCAGCGAGCAAATGATTAGATCATCCACGCCCGCGATCGCAACGCTCTCGAGCTTCGTTGCGTACCCCTGCGCGGCCTGCGTGGCGGGGTCACCGCACAAGGCGCGCAGCTACTTCACGATTCATGTGCGTGTGGCGTCTCAATAATGGTAGTGGTCGTGGTCGTGGTCGTCGTGGTCGTCGTGGTCGTCGTGATCGTCGCCGACCGGCCGATCGAGCGACGGCGCGACTTGAATGCCCGCGCCTTCGGCCGAGGCGCAACCGGCGCTGCCGGCGCCGTGGGAGCACTTCCACCAGTTCAGCGTAGCGTCGACCGTGCCCGCGCCGAGGTTGGCGACGCCCACCTTGTCGAAGAAGCTGTTCTGATGTGCCGCCAGCTCACCGGGCGCGCTGAACACCACATCGACGCCTTCGCCGAAGATCTTGTTGCCCACGATCTGGATGCCGGTGATGGGTCCGGCACCGGGGTCGGCAGTGATCGCGATGCCCGCCTTCTCGAGAGACCCGGATTCGGGGTCGGCGCCATTGCCGTAGATCGTATTGTTCGCGATCAAGTGACCGTTGACGTTCTGTCCCGGGGCGTGCGAGTGCAGCGTGACGCCGGGCAAGCCATTCTGGGCCAAGACGTTGTCCACGATGACGTTTCCGTAGTTCTGCGAGCCGGGTGTCGGCGCAAAAATGCCCACCCCCGCGCCCTCGCCGCTGGCGAGACCGTTGCGCAGCACCGTGTTGCCCTTCACGGTGATGTGATACACGCCTTTGGGCGGCATGCCCGCCGCCGGGCCCAGGTCGTGCGTCGCGAGCGTGATGCTGCAGTCATACGGGTTGTCTCGGACCACGTTACCGGTAATGAAGTTGTCGTGGTTCGGCCCGGTGTCGTCCGTGACCAAGATGCCGCCCGCGTTGTGATCGACGAGATTGTCCGCAACGGTGGAGCTCGTTACGCCGCTGAGCTGAATGCCTTCCCCGCAATCGAACCCCTGAAAGGCCACGAGATAGTCCGGCAGCCCCGGGCAGGTCGGGCCGCCCGGACCAAGTTGCAAGGCGCGATCGCTGCCCGTCACGCGATTGCCCATGATCGTCACGTCCGAAGCGTTCGTGACCACGATCCCTTGATGGTCCGCATTCTGAACCGTGAAGCCCCGCACGATGACGCGGCTCAAGCCCGGATTGCCGACGCCGTCGATGTTGATGCCGTTCGATAGACCCATCGCCTCGATGACCGTGCTGCCGACGCCCGAGCCGAGCAGCGCAATGGATCGGTCCACGATCACGTTGCCTGCATACGTTCCGCGCGCCACGTTGACCGTGTCGCCGGGACTGGCCGCCTGGATCGCTGCCTGAATCGTCTTTTTGCAGCCGTGGTTGCCACCTGGATTCACGCAGAGCTCTGCGCCAAACGCCGGCAACGACAACAACGCCATGGCAGCACACGCCAAACATGACTTGAACACGGGTTGCTCCTTATTCTGTTCGCGGGGGGTCGGTTCGGTCTGTACTCAAGCGGATCGGCTTGGGAGCCGTCCCTGGGCGACCTTTCTAGCACGACCGGCCTCGGCCGCGCACTAAAATTCCGTGAGCTGCGCTACGTACGCCGGTAACGCGGCCGGGGAGGCGAGAGTCGGAGGTTCCGCGGGGTCGGCGATGACCGTGTATATTCCGCTGGATTCCCCTTGCGCGGCTCGCGACGATGGCGACCGACCTTGTAATCATTCTGAGCTCCGACTGGGTCGACTCGACGGCCACGCGGACGCGGCTGGGCGAGGAACCCACCGACGCGTTGCAGCAGGTGCACGATGTGCTGCTCCGCAAGGTCATCACTGCGGAGGGCGGTCGCGTCGTCAAGCACTCGGGCGATGGCGTGCTCGCGACCTTCCACTCGGCCACGGCGGCGCTCGCGGCAGCGGTCGGTATCCAGCGGGAGTTCGCCAGGTTCTCGGCCTCTCCCGATGCGCTCACCGAGATAAAGATACGCGTCGGGCTCGCGGCGGGCGACGTCAAGCACCTGACCGGCGACATTTTCGGCACACCGGTCGTCGAAGCCGTGCGCCTGCAGAGCGCGGCCGCGCCGGGCGAGATCCTGTGCTCGGAGCTGGTGCGAGTGCTGGGCTACGGCCGTGGGGGCTTCGATTTCGAGGACGCCGGCTCCCTAGAGTTGAAGGGGTTGCCGGCCCCGGTGCACGCGCAGCGGGTGAGGCCGGCGGAGCGTGCGGCTTCGGGCGCCGAAAACGCGTCGCCGCGTGAGCCTGCGACCTCCGCGGCGGCCCTGGACGCGTCGATCGCCGTCTTGCCGTTCGTCAACATGTCGCCGGATGCTGATCAGGAGTATTTCTCCGACGGACTCTCGGAGGAGCTGATCAATCAGCTTGCGCAGATCAAGGCATTGCGTGTGGCGGGCCGCACTTCGGCGTTTGCCTTCAAGGGAAAGACCGGTGATCTGCGCGACATCGGTGCGAAGCTCCGCGTGAACTATGTGCTCGAGGGCAGTGTGCGCAAAGCGGGTCGGCTGCTGCGCATCACCGCGCAGCTCATCAAATGCGCCGACGGCTTCCACTTGTGGTCGGAGCGGTTCGATCGCGAGCTCGCCGACGTCTTCGCGATCCAGGACGAGATCTCGCACGCGGTAGCGAGCGCGCTGAGCGTGGCGCTTGGTGTCGCCGAGCCCCGCGTCTCCGGCGGAACGAACGACGCCGAGGCGTTCGACTTACTGTTGCGCGCACGGTCGCTGGTTCGCCGGCGTAAGCTCGGCGACGCGCAGCGCGCCATTACCCTGCTGCGGGAAGCAACCTCGCTCGATCCGAACTTCGCACTTGCCTGGAATGTTCTGGGGAATGCATACACCTCGGTGCTTACGTTCGATCCGGAGAATCTGGATGAGGTACGGCGCGAAATCGACATCGCGCTGGAGCGGTCCGTCACGCTCGCGCCAGAGCTATGGACGGGACACGAGGCGCGCGCGAATCAGTTGGAGCTGCGTCATGACTGGGTGGGGGCCGAGCGAGCAAACGCGCGAGCGCGCGCGCTGGCACCGAAGTCGATGCGTGAGCCGATCGTCAGTCGCGCTCACCAGCTCGCGCTCGTGGGACGCACGACCGAAGCCCTACCGTTCGCGCTCGAGGCCCGGCGCATCGAGCCGTTCGCCCCGCTCGAAACGCTGGCTGTGCTGTTCGCGACGCTCGGGCAGAATTCGGAAGCGGAGCTCGAGTACGAGCGCAGCAGGGACATCACGAGCAACCCATTCATAGCTGATCTGTTTGCCCTACAGCGAGCGATGGCCATTCGGGATCAGGCGAAGGTCAAGGAGCGTCTCGCGCTATGTGCGGCCGAGGATCCGCAGCCGGGCTCCCTTTATCGCGTCGTGCTCGACATCTTCGACGATGAGACTCGGATGCGGAGCTGGCTTCAGCAACATGTGAGCACCACCGCAGATTCCAGTCCGTTCTCCTCGCTGTTTCATTGCACGCCGTTCGCCGCATATCTCGGTGAGCACGAGCTCGCGCTGCGGGTGCTTCGGCGGGTCGCAAAAGGAATCCTCGGCGTCCAGATCCTAAGCCTCTGGCAGCCGCTGTACGCCGAGGTTCGCCGGCTGCCCGGTTTCAAGGATCTCGTGCGCGACCTCAACCTCGTGACCTATTGGCGCGCTACCGGAGAATGGGGCGAATTTACGCGGCCGCTCGGCAGCGACGATTTCGAGTGCCGGTAGTCCGCGGCGTTTGACGGTCGTGTACCGCGCGTCGGCCCGCGCAAGCGCCGGTCGTGCTCTCCTCGAGCGCCGCGCTTAACGCGGACGAACCACACCGGCCGACGAACGGCGGTCGTTGACCCCCTTGGCGGCGACAGTCGGCGGACGGTGCATTGCATCCTCGGCCGCCGTCACGACGTCACGGAGGATGGTTTCGCCGTTGGCGCTCTGCACGAGCCCCACGAGGATGTAATGCCGCCAATCGTCGCCCTCGACGAGCACCGAGTCCGCATGCCACTCGTGCCAGGTGCCGGACTTGCGGAACAACCGTGCGTCCGGTGCGCGCTTCTCGAGCACGGCCACGAATTTGTGATGGAGACCGGGATTCGCCAGATCTTCGAGCATTTGCTCCGAGCGATGCCCGTTGATGAGACGCTTCGATGCGAGCAGATAGTAGAAGCGCGCCACCTGGTTGGCCGTCGCGCCGTGCGAGATATCGAACAGGGGATCGCCGAGTCGCACGCCGGACGTCGCGTACCGCTTGCCGACCCATAGACCGCCTCCGGTCGACTCGTCATAGAAGTCGAAGCTTGGGTCGCGCATGACCTGCTCGATCTTGCCCATGCCGACGGCGTCGATCATGCGTGTGGCCGCCGCGTTGTTCGACACCTGAATCATCTCGCGCAGATCCTGATGCAACTCGGGAGTCTCCGCGAGCGAGCCGTCCTCGAACGAAGCATAAGCCGCAAGCAGCACGGCGATCTTGGGCAAGCTCGCGGCATACATCATTCGGTCGCCGTTCACGCTGGCGAACCGCGGCGGCGAGGTGCTTAGATCCACGAGCCCCACGGCGAGGCGTTGCTGCTCGACGAGTCGCCGCCACTCCGGCTTGGCGTTGATGTTCTTCTGCAACTGTGTCTGCAGGCGGCGATCGGTCGTCTCACGCAGCGGTCGCCAATCGGCCGCCAAGGGCAACGACGCCTGGGCCTCGGCGTCGGGGAGGGTCTCGACACCCGTAGCCGATAGCCATAGCAGGGTTGCAAGAGCAGTCAAGACCTTACGCATGCAAGGGGGGCTCTCCTTAGGCAGGTCGAGGAGGGGGTGGCGAGGGCGCGCGCTTCCGCCAGCGGCGGTTCTCGCGCACGAGGTAAACCGACAAGGCCATCCAGACTACGACGAGCGCCAAGTTGATCATCAAGAAGCCGAAGATGTCCAGTCGAAGAAGTCGCGTTCCGAGCAGGACGGTCAGAGCCGCCAGCCCGTCCCCGAGCCTGACGAACAGCGTGTCGATCGCTGTTTTGGCCTGGTAGAGCATCTCCTTGGTAGCGGACAGCCACAGCATGTGCCGCGCGGTATTGTTGACCGAGTACACACTCGAGTTCTCGGCGACCTTCATGGCCTTGATGAGGCCGATGACAGGCGTCACGGCCATGGACAGGTAGGCGACGAACGAGACGACCGGTGTGGCGAGCATGAGCGCCATGAATCCGCCGTACCGCAAGATTCGCGACACGAGGAACGCTTGCAGCAGCAACGCCGTCACGTTGACCCAGAAATACAGATTCCCATAGAACGCCGTGGTCGCCGCGTTCACGATTTGCGCCACGTCGGCCGGTGACGTCTCGATCCCCTCGAACTGGGCGCGGACGCTCTGCTGCACGAGGCCAAATAGAATGTTGTCGCCGCTCGCGACCACCCAATTGAACACCATGACCATGAGGGCCGTGGCCGCGAGGTAGCGATGCTGCACGATGAGTCGATACGCCCCTTCGTTGTGCGGCGCGGCAGGCTCTTGCCAGCGCGACGTGGTCCACTCCGACGGATGGCCGTACGTACCGCGCCGATCGGACCACGCGGCGAGCAGCAACGCGGCGCCGAGCGGCAGCAGCGACAACAGAACGAGATCGAATGCGGTGACGCTTTCGAGTCGCAACAGCCGCTCGCTGGCCCAGGCGCCGACGGCGCCACCCGCTGCGGCCCCGATGGCGACGAGAGGAAAGAGCCGACGCCCGCGCTCTTCGCCATAGAGATCCGAGGCGAAAGACCAAAATTGGGCCACGAGCGTCACGCTGAAGACGCCCACGAACATGTAGAAAAGCAAACCCGCGTAGGCCACTCGTTCCCAGATGAGACCGGGTTGCAGCAGCCAGAAGCCGACGAGGAGACACCCCGACGTGACGCCGACGCGCAGAATGAGCTGTCGGCGCGTCCAGGCGGCCGCGAGCTTCGCATAGAACGGTAGAATGAGGAGGAGCAGCAGACTCTGACCGAACGCCGAGTAGGCCTTGACCTCGAGTTGCGAGAGACCTTTGAAAACCGAGACCGACAGCCAGCCTTCCCTGACCGGCTTGATGAAATAATAGGCCATCAAGATCAGGAAGATGTTGCCTACCAGGATCAAGCTCGTGACGCCTTCGCGCGGCTCAACTTTGGCGAAGAGCCGTAGTACGCGCTCGAGCGGGGAATGGCTGATCGTGGTGGCCATAGGGTCTACGAAATGACGAGATCCCTTGTTCGTGGTCGGGCGCCCGAGGCGGCTAAAAGGCTCGGGAGCCTGCTCCGCACGCTCGTGGCGGTCGGATCGGCGACGCTCACTGCGCTGGCCCACGCCCAGGCGCCTTTCGATCCTCCGACTGCAGAAGTGTTGACTGAAGCGCGGGCGCTTGTCCAGGACATGGTCGGCGGCTCGCGCGGCCCCTATTCGCGAGTGCTGTGGTTCTGCAACGACGGCACGACCCAGCCGCCCACGGCGTTCGCTTGTGCCGAGCGCGGCGGGGGTCGCCAGCACGCCGAGTACTCGACGCAGCGCAACCGATTGGTCGCGCTCGGTTGGTCTGTCGGAACGATCTTCGCGGCGTTGAGCTTCGACGAGCTCTGGGACGGCGAGCATCGGCAGCAGCGGCTGCGCGAGCTGGCGCTCGAGCGCTACATGATCGACATCGACGACGGCTGGGTGCTGCGACGCGCTCGCAACTATCGTGGAGCGTTGCAAGTCGAGGCCGAAGAGGCCGCCGGGCGCCGCTTGCTCCTCGAGCTGCTCGGCAATCGATCGTGGGTCGCCGACAATTATCTGCTCGCGCGAGAAAGCGCGCGCGTGATTCCGCACGACGCAGGCAGCGACGATCGCACGCGAACGATTCGCCGCGGCGCCACCGAGCTGGCCGACCTCGACTCGACCTTCGGCTCGTTGCGTGTCGAGATCCACGGCAACCCGACCGCCGCGACCGCGGCGCGAGTGCGCGGATGGGCCGAAGGTCGCGACGGCGAGCCGCGCGAGCGGGCGAGCGCGCTCGCGGGCGAGCTCGATGCGCTGTATGGCCCCGAGGGCCGCCGCGCGCGGCTCGCGGCTTGGCGCGAGGCGCTGGCACGGCGGACCTATACACGCGAGATTGCGGCGCAGCTGCCGGTGGACACCGCCAGCGGTGCCCGCGAGCGAGTTGCGGCGCTCGCGGCGACGCTGCGCCGCGCCCGCGACATGCTGGTCGGCGAAGACCGTATCTCCGCGACGACGCGGCTGTTGCTTCTCGACACGATGAGCGACCTCGAAAGCGAGCTCGGCGTGTCCTCCGCCGAGGTGCTCGCCGACACGACGCTATCGCGTTTCGAGCTCTCGTCGCTCGCGCGGGATCTTCTGGACGGCGCTTATGGCACGGGGCTGCTGACCGTCGGCGAGCATCGCGCGCTCGCAGCCGCTTGGCCCGGTTCGAGCGACGGCCTGGTCGCCCTGGCCGACTACACGCGCTGGGCGGACTATCTGCGTCGCGTGCCGCAATGGGCCGTCGGCTCGGCGCGGTACACCTTCGCCGAGCCGCTGACGCGCTACACGGCGCTCGACCGACGTGCAGGTGCGTTCGTCGACGATCTGTTGCGCGGTTCGCCGCTCGTCGGCGTTGCCACCGTCGCGAGTCGCCTGGCGATCGACGTGGCTGCACTGACGGGGGTGAGCCAGAACTTCAATGGCGAGGCCGGCGTCGCGGCCTTCGGCTTGAACCCCGGCATCGCGACGGGGCGCCTGCGGGTTTTTGCTACCGCGGAGGATCTCGAGCGCGGCGAATACGGCCGCGGCGACATCGTCGTGCTGCCCGAGACGGTCGCCGACCTGCGTCCCGTCGCCGGCATCGTCACGCTCGGCGAAGGCAGCCCGCTGTCGCACGTGCAGCTGCTCGCGCGCAATTTCGGCATTGCCAATATCTCGATCGTTCCTGCCTTGCTGCCGGCGTTGGAGCGGCTCGACGGGAGCGAGGTGCTCGCGGCCGTTGCGAGCGATGGCTCGCTGGCGCTCTTGCCGCTCGCGGCGGTCCCCGCGGAGCTGCGCGAGCTCGCGGTGCCGAGCAACCGAACGCCGGACAGGCTCACGGTGCCGCCGCCGAACCTCGATGTGCTGCGGCCGATTCCGCTCGCCGAGCTGCACGCGGGGTTGTCGGGACACGTCGTGGGCCCGAAGGCCGCCAACCTCGGCCAGCTCGCACGGCTATTCCCGGGCCGCGTGGCGCCCGCGCTCGCGGTGCCGTTCGGCATCTTTGCGGAGCACCTGGATCGTGCGGGCCCAGACGACCTACGGGCACAGCTCGCAGCTGCGTATGCCGCGCGCCGCGAGGGCGCGATCGACGATCGCGAGCTCGACGCGCGGCTGGCCGCCGTCCGCGCCGGCATCGGCGCGCTACGCCTCACGCCGGCGCGCGGCGCCGAGCTGCGCGCCGCCATGGCGGCCGAGTTTGGCACCGACGAAGGGCTGGGGCTCTTCGTTCGCTCCGACACGAACGTGGAGGATCTGCCCCAGTTCACGGGCGCCGGATTGTCGGAGACTCTGGCCAACATCGTCGGTCAAGACAATCAGCTCACCGCAATTCCGAGCGTGTGGGCATCGGTGCTGAGCCCGCGCGCGATTGCGTGGCGCTCCAGCTTGCTGACGAATCCCGACCAGGTGTATGCGTCGGTGCTGCTGATGAAGAGCGTGCCCTCGGACAAGTCGGGCGTCATGGTGACGACGGACGTGACAACGCGCGGCGCCGGGCTCACGGTATCCACCGCCTGGGGCGTGGGTGGCGCGGTCGGCGGCGAGCCGACCGAGACGCTGGTGCTCCGAGCCGACCGCGTCGATCTCCTCTCCGAGGCGAAAAGCGCCTACCGCCGCGAGCTCGATCCGCGCGGTGGCGTGCGCTGGCGCCCCGCCGCGGACGGCCCCGTGCTCACGGAATCGGACATCGCTGCGCTGCGCGAGCTGGCCGTCGAGGTTCAAGACAAATACCCGCCGGCGCTCGACGAACGCGGCCGAGCGCGACCGTGGGACATCGAGTTCGGCTTCGTCGCGGGCGAGCTCACGCTGTTTCAGATTCGTCCGCTCGTGGAACGAGGGCCCCAGCTCGCGGATCGCGTCGTTCGCGCGCTCGTGCCCGCCCAAGCACGCGTGACGGCCACCGTGTCGCTCTCGGACGCGCCAAGGACGGGAGTATCGCCATGAGCCTGCCTCGAGCCGTCCTGGTAGCGCGCCGCTCGGCCGCAGTGCTTGCGGTGCTGCTTGGCGGCGCACAGCTCGTCGCGGCCTATCCGCTCGACGGCGAGCAGCGAACCGGAATTCGGCGCCTGGCAGGCTACCGCATCGCGCAGCAGCAGCCGACGGGTCCGAAGTTGAGCCCGGGTGCGTTGCTCGGGGTGGCCGACGTCGAGCTCGGGCTCGCCGGCTACGAAGGCCCCGATTTCGACGCCTTCCCCGAGGATCCCACCCTCAAGGCCTCGCTCGCGCAGCTCTTCAACGCGCGCGACCCGTCCTACGCACTCGTCGTCGTCGACGTCAGCGATCCGGCGCACGTGCGCTGGGCAGGCCTGCGGCCCGACACGCGCCAGAACGTCGGCAGCGTCGGCAAGATTCTGTGCATGATCGGATTGTTTCAGGCGCTGCGCGAGGCCTTCCCCGACGTCGCGGACCGGCAGCGCGTGCTGGCCACGACGGTCGTCAGAGGCGGCGATTGGGTGCTCGGCGACGAGCATGCCGTGCCGCGTTTCGATGCCACCGCGGGCCGCAACGTGCTCGCGCGGCTTGGCGCGGCCGACGAGTTTCGCTTGTCCGAGTGGCTCGACCATGCGATCTCCGCGTCGGCCAACGGCGCCGGAGCCGTGATTTGGCGCGAGGCGTTGCTCGTGCGGCATTTCGGCGCGCGCTATCCCGTGCCTCGTGACGAGGCCGACGCCTATTTCCGCGACACACCGAAGGCGGTGCTCTCGGCCGCGGCGCAAGCCGTCATGGTGGAGCCGCTCACGGCGGCCGGCATCGACACGGCCAACATGCGCCAGGGCTCGTTCTGGACCGGCGCCTCGAAGCGCTTCGTGCCCGGCACGAGCTCGTTCGCGACGCCGCGCGAGCTGGCTCGCGTGATGTTTCGCATCGATCAGGGCCGTATGGTCGACGAGTGGTCGAGCCTCGAGATGAAGCGCTACCTCTACATCACGAAGCGCCGCTACCGCTATGTCTACGCGCCGGAGCTTGCGCAGTCGGCCACGTTCTTCAAGAGCGGCTCGCTCTACTCGTGCAAGCCCGAGCCCGGGTTCCGCTGTCGGCAGTACCAGGGCAACGATCGCAATTACATGAATTCCGTGGTCAGCGTCGAGACGCCCGCACACGCGCCCACGTCGCGCTACGTCGTGGCGCTGATCTCGAACGTTCTACGTCAGAACTCGGCGTGGGATCACTCGCGCATCGCGGCCGCGATCCACGAGCTCGTGCTCACGCGCCGACCCGTCGCACTCCGCGAAGCGGCAGCCGCCGGCGAGGTCGATTCCGCGGGCGAGAGCGACTGATGACGCGTGAGCGGCTCAGTACTGCGCGAGCTCTGCGCGCAGCTCGCGCAGCTTGACCTTGATCGCGCGCGCGTTGGCGGGCCCCATGCGCAGCAGGAGCTTCTGGCCGGCCGACAAACGCTCGAGCTCGCTATCCGCGTAGCGGTACACCACGCTCGGTTGCACGAGGCGGATCGGGTCCTCGGTCTCCGGCGTGGCCAGCAAATGATCGATGACCTCGAGCAGCCGGCGCTGGAAGGAGCGCGACGGGTAGCCGAGCTCCTCGTAGGCCTGCTGAAACAAGGGTCTGAAACGCAAGTAAAGCGCCGCCGGCACGCGCGCATCGACGTTGCGCACGATCATCACGAGCGCCGCGTAGCGTTCGTAGTTCTCCGGCGCGATCATGGGCTCCTCTTCGCTGCCGCCCGTCACGAACTTGCCGGGCGGCGGTCGCAACGGTCGCTGCTGTGGCGCAACCTGCTGACGCGGCAGATTGTCGACGGTGACGACGATGTTGCGAATGAGCCGCTCCGGTACGACGAGATCCCGGACCGTTTGCGTGCCGAAGAGCTCCGTGAGCCAGCCCGCGAACTCGTCGTCGCTCTCGTCGAGCGCCGGCAGGTTGCTTGCTCGCGGCTCTTCCAGCGGTTGCTCGATAAGGGGCGGCGGCACGTCGTCGGCAGCGAGCGGCACGTCGGTGACGGGATCCACGTTCGCGGGCTCGATCAGCGCGACGGCCGGATCTCGCTCGCGAATGAACTGCAGATACACGGTGGCCAGAATGCCCGCGACGGCGACGACGAGCGCCGCCAGCCCGAGCGCGAACGAGCGCGGTGATTGTTTGCCGCCGTTCAACGGTGGTGCAATGCGACTGGCCGCCTCTGGCACGAGTCGACTCCAGCAACGATAGTGCGCCGATTATGGTGCGCCGGCGTGACCCTGCCTAGAGCGGCGAGACACGCACCTACGGCCAGGGATCTGGGTTCCGCCGCTGTCGCGTTCCGAGCGCCGCGGCCACGCACCCTGGGGATTATGTTGGTATTGGCGTCGGGGCCCTGAGCCGCGGAGTAGCATGGCCGCATCGACTCTGCGAATAACAACAATGAAACAAGAGCTCGGTACCGCGCTCGGCTTGGCGCTCGGCACGCTGGTCTACGACGCGTTGCGCGGCAGATTCGACGGCGGCTCGCTCTATCGGGCGCTCGTCGCATTCGTGCTGTCGTTCTTGCTCCTGACGCTGCTGGCCATGCTCAAGCGTGGGCGGCGCTCGCGTTAGCGCGGCAGCGCGAAAACGTTGACCGAGTTGCCGCGGTGCTCCGGCAGCGTCAAGCCGGCGGTCGCCGCGAGGCCGCGCGCGCCCGTCAGCGCCTCGCCGTTGATCACGGCTATGTACTGCCGGCCGTCGACGGCGTAGGTGATCGTGCTCGTCTGCACGGTCGCGCCGAGCGGCTCCGACTGCCAGAGGATCTGGCCCGTGTCGGCGTCGAAGGCGCGCAGCACCTGCGCGATGTCGCCCCAGAACACGAGCCCGCCGGCGGTCGCGAGCACGGCGCCATTGCCGGCCGCGCGGCCTTCGTACAGTCGTGTGATGACGCCGGTCCGCATGTCGATCTTCGCGAGGCCCGCGAAATGCGCGGGGTCCGAGCCGGGACGCAGCGCGCCGCCGCGGCGCTCGCCTTCGCCGTTCGGTCCGGCGCGCGTCATGTCGAGACAGTGATTCACGTACGGCACGTACAGCGAGTTCGTCCGCGGCGAATACGCCGTCGGCCAGAAGCTGCGCGTGTTCCAGTAGCAGATCAGGCTGTGCTTGCCGGGCTCGTCGAGCACGAGCTTGCGGTTGATCGTCGCGATGCCCGTCTTCACGTCGATGTCCGACAGAATGAAGTTCGGCGTATCGAACGGGAACGGCGTGGCCCACAGGAACTCGCCCGTCGCGCGGTCGTTGACCCAGAGGCCGCCGCCTTCGCCGACCGAGATTGCCACGTCGCGCTCGCGTCCGTCGCGCACGCTCGGATTGATCCACTTCACGGCTGCGGGATCGGGGGCGACGACGGTGTGGATCAGCGTCTTCTCGTGATTGATGTCCATGTCCCAGTCGTCGCCGGGCAGATGCTGGTAGTACCAGACGAGCTCGCCGGTATCGGGTTTCAGGGCGACGGTCGAGTTGCTGTATAGATCGGCCGGCGCGTGCGTGCGGGATCGCATCGGCGTTGCCGCCGTGCCGGTCGGCGCGGGTGTTCGGCATCGGGTTCGAGATGCCCCAGAAGAGGAGATGTCGCGCCGGATCGTACGTGCCCGGCAGTCCCCAGGTGGCCGCGCGCCGGCCATCGGCGGGCGCTCCGGCCCATGACGCATCGCCGGGCTCGCCGGCCCCCGGCGTCGTGTAGAAGCGCCACAGCTCCTTGCCCGTGCGTGCATCGTGCGCGGCGATGAAGCAGTTCGCGCGCGCGCTGTTGCACGTGCGGCCCGAGATCACCTTGCCCTCGACGACGATCGCGCCCGAGGTGTGCGTTTCGATCGACACGGCGGTTTGCCAACGCACCTTGCCGGTGGCGGCTTCGAGCGCAACGATGGAGCTCTTCTCGCCGGACGGCGCGGGCGCCGTGTAGAACACCAGGTCATCGTAGATGGCGAGCGCCTTGACGCGTGTCGACGACGTGCCGGGCGGGGCGTACTCCCACAGCAACTCGCCCGTAGCGGCGTCGAGCGCCCAAACGCGGCTCGCGCCGGCGCGAGCTACCCGGGGTGGTCAAGTACATCACGCCGCGGTGCACGATCGGGATGACCTCGATCGGGCCTTCGGGCAGCGGCTTCGTCCACGCGCGCTGCAAGCGACCGACGTTGTCGCGGTCGATCTGCGCCGAGCGGGCTGAATCGTTGCGCGTCGTAGGTACGGCTGTACATCAGCCAGTCGGCGGGATCCGGGTTGCGCAGCATGGCGTCGGTGACGCGGGCTTTCGCAACCGCGCTTAGACGGTCGGAGTGGGCCGTCTGTGCTTGCGCGACGCCGAGCGCCCCGTGAAGCACGAGCCCGAGCGCGGCCAGCCGAGCGAGTCGCCAGGTCATGAGGCACGTACCCTCAGGTAGACAGGGTCGGCTCGCCGATGATGAGCTTCGTCGGTCCGGCGTAGCGGTGCGGTGGCACGGGCAGATTGCGCGGCGCCGGCCCGCGAATGACTCGCCCCGCGTAGTCGAAGGCCGACTGATGACAGGGACAGATGAAGCCGCCAGGCCACCAGTCGCCGACGATCGCCTTGCCCTCGGCGCCTTTGCGTTGCGGCACGCAACCCAGATGCGTGCAGACCCCGCGCAGCACGAGAAACTCCGGATTGATCGCGCGATGCTCGTGGTCGACGTAAGGCGGATCCGCGAGGTCCGGGTCGTCGCCGCGATCGAGCACGAGCGCATCCGTGGCCGGGAGCTTCGCCAGCATCGCGGGAGTGCGCCGCAGCACGAGCATGGTTGCGCCGCGGTACAGATAGGCGCCCGCCTCGCCGGGCGCGATGCGCGCGACGTCGACCTTGATCGGGTCGCCCAGCGCTTGCGCCTTGGCGCTCGGCAGCATGCTCTTGACGAACGGCACGGCCGTCAGAAAGCCGCCGAGACTGCCGAGCGCGTTCATCGAGATCTGGATCAGCTTCCGGCGATTCATGTCGTGCGAGCCGGCGCTGCTGCCTAGTTCTTCGTGGTGGCCGAGCCGGATGCGCCCGCGCTGTCCGCCGGCTTGCCGCTCTCCGGCGACAGGCCGCCGAAGCCGACGGTGCGGCCATTCACCGTGAACGCCTGGATGAAGCCGCCGTCTTCGCCGTCGTGTCGCGGCGCGATCAGGATCGAGATCTTGTCGCCGACCTTCAGCATGTCGCGCGTGTAGCCGGCGCGATAGAAGTGGCTCGCGCTGTGGCCCTCGAACTCGATGTCGCGCGTGCCCTTCGCGTCGGTCACCTCGACGACCGCCGCCGTGTGCGGGTTCGTGACGTTGAACTCCTTGATCACGCCGTTGATCGTCACGCGCTTGCTGAAGTCGAACTGCGCGGCCGAGTGATGCGCGGCTGCGGCGAGCCCCCAAAACACCAGCGCCGGGGCGCCGATCGCAAGAACCAATCTTCTCAATATCGTCGACATCATGATTCTCCTCTCATGCGTGCGAGTGGCTCGGCGACCGCCGGGTCACTCTTTGGCCTCGCGGGCCTTGTAGACGTCGCTCATGCGTGCGTCGACGGGATGGCCCGCCTTCAATTGCTTGCGCCGCAGATCGAGCAGCGCGTACCAGAACTCGTCGGGGCACCGGTAGGGAATGATGAAGCCGTCCGCAAGCGGCTCGTATTTCCGCGTGATCTTGATCGGCTCCGTGTAGTAGACCGGGTCGTTGATCGTCGCTTCGTAGGTGATGACTTTCGTGCCGTTCGCATCTTTGCCGAGCGAGAAGCGCTCCTCGATCGACGCATCATCGCTATAGGGATGATTGCCCTGGTCCTGCGCATCGAGTAGATCCGTGGTCTTCACGACGAGCACGTTGCCGTCCCAATGACCGGCCGAATACCCGTCGCGGCTCGGGAGCCGCTGCTCGACGGGGAGCTGGTGGTCGCCAATGTAGATGCGCCGCGTCTCGTTCTCGACCTCGTAGATGATCGTGAGCTGGTCGGGCTTCTGGATGAACTCGAGCGGATAGCCGCCAGGCATCTCCATCATCGTCGGCACGCCGTAGTCGACGCAGTAGGCCGCCGGGTTGGCGCGCTCCGGCCCGAGCAGCTTGCCGTACTCCTCGACGCGGCGTCGTCCTTCCTCGGTCAGCGGCAGGCCGGCGCGCGGACCGCCAAACCCCGAGACGCCTCGCTGTCCCGGCTCGCGGTGGGCCGTCCAAACTCCGCTCAAATCCGGACGGTCGGAATCGGCGGCCAGGCTCGCCGCGCCCGCCATGAGCAGGGCCGCGGCCAGAACGGCTCTCGTGATCGGTTTTGCTGCATACCGCATTGCGTGCGCTCTCCCACACCCCGTCCCATAGTCTACCGGCATCGCCGGCGCCGGCAACGACGTTTCGGTTTGTACTAGCCCTAAGACCACGCATCGGGTCGCCGGGTTCGACCGGCCACGAAGGGGGGGCTGGCTCCGGCGTCGCCCTGAACGAAACGGGGCGAGCCGGCCAGCGTGCCGACTCGCCCCGCACCGCGCTGGCAAGCGTCAGAACTTCGGCCCGCCCTCGTACTTCAGTCCGACCGGCGCCGCCTGATCGCGGACCGCGTCGTAGATTTGCTGGTCGAGGGAGTCGGCGGCGCCGCCCGCAGCTTCCACCTTCTTCGTGATGTAGGCATCGCGCTCCGCCGCGAGCTTCGCGATCTCGCGCTGGAGCACCTGGCGCTTCTCCGCGGTTGCCGCGATGACTTCGCGCTGCTCCTCGGTCGGCAGCGCCGCGATCGAGGCGGGCAGGGCCGCCGGGGCGACCGCCGCGATGTCCACGCGGCCGCTCGTCACGTCATCGACGAGCTCGTGGCCGCCGAGCAAGTTGCCGGCGCCGCTCGCGCTCGCATTGAACGCGCCGCGCCGCGCCTGCGCGGCCACGCGACGCTTCGTCGTGCAGGCGCGTCGCTGCAGCGACTTTGCCTGCCATCGCGGCTTTCTCCTCGGCGGAACCGTAGTAGAGGCGCGTCCCGTCGAGGTTGGCGGCGAGCTCGGCGATCCTGGTATCGAACGGCGTCTCGATGGCCACCGCGCTACCGGCCTGCTCCACGGTGAAGTAGCGACCGTGACCGAGCGCTGCGATCTGCCGCCACGGGGCCACGGTATCCGGCATGTGGCCGCACTGGATCGTGTTCACCACGATGCCCTTCGCCGCGGCCGCGGCCATGATCTGCGGGTACTTCACGTCGTCCTGGTAGTCCATGTGCGGCGGTGCGTCGCCGACCAGGAACACGACGCGATACGTGTTGGGATCCTGGCTCCATGACATGTGCTCGATCGCGACGCTCAGCGCCTCGTTCACCGACTCGGCACTGTCGCCGCCGCCGTCGGCCGCGAAGTCCATGAGCTTTGCGTACATCGAGTCCAGGTCCTTGTTGAGATCGACGGTCTGCGTGACGTAGGCGTCGCCGCGGTCGCGATACGCGACGAGGCCCATGGAGATCTCGGGCGCCTGCTGGGCCTGCGCGAGCGTGCTCGCGATCGACCAGATCTTTTCCTGCGCCGCGCGGATCAACCCGCCCATGCTGCCGGTGGTGTCGAGCACGAACACGACCTCCACGCGTTTGGCGGCGACGGGTGCGACGTGCGTGGTGTCGTGCACGGTCACGGGCGTGGCGTGGCCGCGGATCGTGGGATACGCCAGCACGGTGCCGACCGTCGCGAGCACGAGGCCGGTGACGAGAATGTTGGTCTTCATGAAAGGCTCCCTTGTCGAGTGGTTGCGAATAAAGCTGCTCAATGGCCGGACGACAGGCGTCGCACGGCCGCCTCGGCGGCGCGATGCGCGCGTGCGAATGCGTCGTTGCCCGCGTCGGGTGGCGCGATCGCAGCGCCCAAAGTCGGCGGAATCAGGACGTGAAACGACTGCACGAGAAAGAAACACCAGAGCGCGAGCCAGGCGCTGCCCGAGCGTTGCGCCGCCCAGACCGCGAACGCAGCGCCGAGCAGGCCGAGCCCCAAGTCGGCGAGCGCGGGCAACACGCCGGAGTAGTGGTACAGCGAGCGCACGAGCCACACGAGGCCGACGTGCACGAGCACGTAGACGACGAGTGGCAGGCCAAGAAACCATGCAAAGCTCGCGGCCGCGATCCACAGCGCAACGGTCGTGATGCGGCCGACACGCTCGCCGCTTCTGCCGATCACATACAGCACATAGGCGAGGCCGAGCAGCGCGATCACGGCGCGCAACGCCGTACCGCTGCCGACGAACGGCGACAGCGTCACGAGCACGGCGGCGCCGGACAGGCTCAGCACGAACGCGGAACCGAGCGCGTGGCCGAACGAAAGCGAATTCGGCTGCTTGCTCATGACGGCTGCCTCCGTTGACGCTCGCGCAGAAACGCCACCTCGACCTCGTCGTCGCCGACGGCGAACTCGGTGCGGCCCCAGTCGTCGCCGCCGCGTCGGACCGGCCGCAAGCAGCTCCGCCTTCTGCCGCATCACGTCGAGCTGCTCGCGCTGCGCGTCGATCGTCGCGCGGCCCTCGACCAGCTCGTGATCCGCGGCTGCACGCCGTTCTGCGACGTGCTTGTCGAGACGCTCCGCTTCGAGCCGGCGCCGAATGATCTTCCGTGCGAGCTCGTCGTTGCCGCCCGCAAAGCAGACCTCGAGCTGGTCGCGGAGCTCCGCGAGCGCGCTCTGCACTTTGCGATGACGGTCGGCCAGCGTGCCGCGGTCGTGCTCGAGCAGGCGCACGCGTTGCTCGCTGCGTGCGAGCTCCTCCTCCATTTCTCGAATCGCTTGCTTCAGCAGCGCGTCGGGCTCCTCGATGCGGTCGAGCACCGCGTGAACATCCGCGGTAAAGAGCCGCGACATTCGGTTGATCAAGGCCATTGGCTCGTCTCCTCGTTGAGTGAAGTCGTTCGATGCGCAGCAGGTTACGAGCGACCGTGGCGTCGTTGCAGACACGAAAACGCAAAATCTTCGCGCAGAGTTTTACGTTGCGGTTACATGGGCTCGGTAGTGAGCGATTGCGGTGCGCGCGAAGTTTTCGCTGCACCGAAATCGGCGCAAATGGACTTACGTCACACTGAAATTTGGCTCTACTGCTCGCGCGTCTGGCTGGCACGGGTCGTGCACTTACGGCGGCGGAGGGCCAGGGACGGCCCGCACCCACCGGCTGCAAGGAGCACCACATGAAAGCCCACACTGCCTTTCGTTCCGCAACGGCGAATGTCGTCATCGGGCTTGGCCCCGCGCTCATCGGTCCGATTGCAATCGCCGAAACGCTTGCCGACGTACCGCCGAAACCGACGATCGAGATCGACGAGGCCGCGCTGAAGATCGACCTCGTGGCGGCGCTGCGCGCGATTCGCGCCAGCCTGGAGAGCGCGCGCGTCAGCGATGGTCACGCGAACGCCAAGCGCGAAGTCAAGCTCGCGGCCGCAGAACGTCGCGACCCGGGTTGACCGCCGGCCGTCGCGCGGCGGCGAGTTTACAAAGGATTTACACGGCTCCGCCGTGCGAGCTGCTAGCCTACGCAGCTACGCATGGAGCAGGACAAGCCGCGAATCTTGGTCATCGAGGACGAGGCCGCCATCCGGGACGGCCTCGCGGACGTGCTCGTTTATCACGGCTATCGCGTGGACGCCGTCGGCGACGGGCGAGAGGGTCTGAAAAAGGCGCTGAGCGGGCAATACGACCTGCTGTTGCTCGACGTAATGCTGCCGGGCATGGACGGGTTCTCGATCTGCGACGAGGTGCGCAAGGCGGATCGCGAGCAGCCGATCATCATGCTGACGGCGAAGACCAGCGACGACGACATCGTCAACGGTCTCGCGCTCGGCGCCGACGACTACATCGGCAAGCCGTTCTCGATCGCGCAGCTCGTGCTGCGTGTGAAAGCCGTGCTGCGTCGCTCGCGGGCCGGCATCGCGCTGGCCGCCCAGATCACGCTCGCCGGCGATATCGAGATCGATACGCGCAATCTCTCGGGTCGCCGCGGCGGCGAGACGCTCGTGTTCACGCGGCGCGAGGTCGAGATCCTGCAGTACCTGCAGCAAAACTCCGATCGACCCGTGTCGCGCGACGAGCTCCTGACGCGCGTGTGGGGTTATGACCGCACGGCCGACATCGAGACGCGGACCGTCGACATCCACATCGCGAAGCTGCGACGCAAGGTCGAGCTCGATCCGAAGGAGCCGCGCAATCTGATCACCGTGCGCGGCGCGGGCTACCGCCTGGTCGTCGTGCCATGAACGCCCGGCGCGGCCACTGGTGGCGGCAGCTAGACGAGCGGGGCATCGGCGCGCTGTTCGCGGCGTTCTTCCTCGCGCTGGCCGTGCCGGCGGCGGTTCTCGTCACGCAGGCCTACAGTCAGCTGAAGTGGGAGGCGTTCCGCAGCATTCAGGTGGCGGCCGAGGAGCTCGCGGGGCGCATCGACACGCAGCTGCGCGCCGCGATCGGCGTCGAGGAGGCGCGAACGTTCGGCGACTATTCGTTCCTCGTCGCCACCGGCGACGAGGCCGCGAACTTCGTCCAGCGCTCACCGTTATCCGCGTTCCCCGTGGTCAGCGCGCTGCCCGGTGTGATCGGCTACTTCCAGGTCGACGCCGGTGGCCGGCTGACGACGCCGCTGTTGCCCGGGACGGACGTATCGCCCGTGAGCTACGGCATCGGCGCGGAGGAGCAGGCGGCGCGGGCGGCGCGCGTCGCCGAGCTGCGCGAGATATTGGCCCAGAATCGGCTCGTGCGAGCGGCCCGCGATGACGCCGGCGCGGCCGGCGCCGGCGTGGCGCAGGCGACCCGCGAGCCCGCCGCGGCGCCGCCGCAACGCCAGGCGACGCCCACGGCGCCGCCGCCCGAGCGTGCGGCCGCGCCGGCCGAGGAGTCCCAGGCGGCCTTCGATCGCCTCGCGAGTGGCGCACTGTCCGCGTCGCGCGCCGGGCGTGCGCCGGCCGACGCCGCGCCGAGCGCCGGCGGCGCGCCGGCCGCAGCGAACGACACACGGGAGAAGCGGGACAACGCTCCGCGTCCGAGCGTCGTGGACGAAGTCCGGCGCAAGCGTGTCGAGCAAACGCTCGTGCCCGAGGCGAAAGTCGCGGCGGCGACCCGCGAGACCGACTCATCGAGCCCCGCGAAGCTCGAGCTCAGCGTCCGCACGTTCGAGAGCGAGGTCGATCCGTTCGAGCTCGGGCTGCTCGACACGGGCCACCTCGTGCTGTTTCGCAACGTGTGGCGCGACGGTCAGCGCTATATACAAGGAGCGCTGATCGACCGCGCGGCGTTTCTCGCCTCGATCGTCGATATGCCCTATCGCTCGAGCGCCGTCGCCGGCGTCGGCGATCTCGCCGTGACCTATCAGGGGCGGCCGCTCGGAGCGCTGTCGGCCGCCGCGCAGGTGTACGGGGCGACACCGCCCGAGCTTGCGGGCACGCCGCTGTATCGCGCGCGCCTTTCGCCGCCGTTCGGGGACGTGGAGCTCGCGTTCGTCGTCCGCGCGCTGCCGCGCGCGCCAGGCGGCACGGTGCTCGCCTGGGTCACGCTGACGCTGGCCGTCGTGCTGTGCGGCGGTTTCTTTCTGATGTACCGGTTTGCGATCGGGCAGCTGCGCCTCGCGCGGCAGCAGCAGGACTTCGTCTCCGCCGTGAGCCACGAGCTGAAGACGCCGCTGACGTCGATCCGGATGTACGGCGAGATGTTGCAGGCCGGCTGGGCCGACGAGGCGAAGAAGCGCACGTACTACGACTACATTCACAGCGAGAGCGAGCGGCTGTCACGTCTCATCGACAACGTGCTGCAGCTCGCGCGCCTCACGCGCAGCTCGCAGCGCTTCGATATGAAGCGCGTGCCGGTCGCGGAGCTCGTCGACATGATCCGCTCGAAGGTCGCGACGCAGGTCGAGCGCGCCGGCTTCACGCTGCGCGTGCGCAACGATGCGCCCGCGCAGGCCGCGGTGAACGTCGACGCCGATTGCTTCGCGCAGATCTTCATCAACCTCGTCGACAACGCGCTGAAGTTCGCCGCTGCCGCGCCCGCGAAGGTCGTCGAGCTCGGCTGCCGGCGCGAGCAGGACGGCTCGATGCTGTTCACCGTGCGCGATTTCGGGCCGGGCGTGCCGAAGGCGCAGATGAGGAAGATCTTCGAGCTGTTCTACCGCGCCGAGAACGAGCTGACGCGCGAGACCGTCGGGACCGGCATCGGGCTCGCGCTGGTGCGCCAGCTTGCGGCCGCGATGCGGGCCCGGGTCGACGTGCGCAACTGCGAGCCGGGCGCCGAGTTCAGACTGACCGTGCCGACGGCCTAGCCGCGGCCCTTGCGATCGGCCTTGCGCCGCTCCCCCGCGCTGCGCGGCCGGCGTATGCTGCGCACGATGAGCGGACGAGCGATCGTGGCCGTGATCTTGCTGGCATTCGCCGCGTCGGTGTCGGCTGCCGAGGTGTTCGACGTCGGCCTCAGCACCAGTGGCGGGGTCGTCGAAGGGCTGTTCGTGGGTGCGGCCGACCGCGTCGCGCCGACGGTGCTCATGGTCGGCGGCCTGGCCGGGGAGGACGCCAGCGTCGCGACCGTGCGCCGGGCCGTCGCGGATTTCGAGGCCACGCGCGCGCGTCGCCGGCAGGTGAAACTGCTCGCGATCCCGCTCGCGAATCCCGACGGTGTGCCCCTCGAGCTGCCGCCGCACGGCGCCGCGTATCGCGAGGACGCCGAGTCCCACGTGCTCTGGCGGTTCATCGGTGCCCATGGCCCCGACCTGGTGTTGATCGTGGGTCCCGATCCGTTCGGTCTCGGAGCGGCGCTCGCGGCGAACGAGCCGGCGGGCGTGGGACGCGTGCCGAGCCGCGCGTGGGCCGACGGCGAGGCGCTCGACCGCCTCGAGGCCGCACAGATCCCGGCGTCGGCCGCGCATCGGGAGCTTGCGCGACGCCTGGAGCGCACGCCGCGGCAGCTCGCCGAGCAGCTCGGCATGTACTACGGGCACGACTTCGATCAGCCGATCTACATCAATGCGATCGCGCTCATCGCGCAGTTGAAGCTCGGCCACGTCGACGCGGTGCGCACGCTGGTCGAGCCTTACGTCGACGGCACGAAGAACAGCCTCGAGCGGCCGAACGCGTTGTCGATGGCCGGCCACATCGTGTTCACCGCCCTCGCCCGGATCACGAAAGATCCTCGTTATACGGCGATCGTGCGCAAGGTTGCGGATCTCGGCTTCGACGAGCACGGCGTGATGCGCGAGGCGATGCCGTACCACAACCAATTCAGCGACTCCGTGTTCATGGGTACGACGATTGCGGCGCAGGCGGGCGCGCTGACGGGCGAGGGCAAGTATTTCGATCTCGCGGTCAGGCATCTGAAATTCATGCAGGGACTCGATCTGCGGGCCGACGGCCTGTACCGGCATCAGCCGGCCACGGACGCGGCGTGGGGCCGGGGGAATGCGTTCGCAGCGCTCGGCGTCGCGCTCACGTTGAGCGAGCTGCCGCGCGAGCATCCCGCTTATGCACAGGTGCTGCAGAGCTTCCGGGCGCACATGGCGGTGTTGCTGCCGTACCAGAACCGCGATGGCCTGTGGCGCAACGTGATCGACCACCCGGGTGCGTATGGCGAGTTTTCCGCCACGGCGATGATCGGCTTTGCGCTGCAGCGTGGGGTGCGTAACGGCTGGTTCGAGCACCCCGAGCCGTATCGCGCAGCGGTCGCGCGCGCGTGGCGCGCCGTAAATGCACGGGCTGGTTCCGACGGCACCGTGATCGACGTCTGCGAGTCCACCGCCCGCATCGAATCGCTCGATGGGTATCTGAAGCGGGAGGCCATCCTCGGCAAGGATGCGCGCGCCGGTGCGATGGCGATGCTGTTCGCCACCGAGCTCATGAACTGACCCCGCTGGGCCTGCCCGGAGCGCCGGCGTAGACTCTCGTGCAGCAATCGCGCGGGAGGGCGCCATGGAAAAACTCATCACCGATCTCGTCGAAGGGTTCGAGCGCGGCACGTTGTCGCGCCGCCAGCTGGTCCAGGGCTTGACGGTGCTCGCGGCCGCGGGCGGCGCGGCGCTGCCGGCGGCGGCGCAGCAAGCGCCGTTCAAGTCGACCCGGATCGATCACATCAGCGTGCAGACCACGAATCTCGCGCGCTCGATCGATTTCTATCAGAAGGTGTTCGGTCTCAAGGTTCTGAACGAAGACAAAGAGAACAAGATCGCGCGCATGGGCGTTACCAAGATCATCGTGTCGCTGCACGAGAAGTCGCCCGTCGGTATCGTCGATCACTTCGCGATCGCGATCGACGACTTCGACAAGAGCACGGTGACGTCCGAGCTCGCCAAGCTCGGTCTGAAGGCCGAAGAGAACCTGGACTACGGCTTCTTCGTGCGCGACCCCGAGGGTGTGCCGGTCCAGATCGTGAAGACCTGAGAACGCGGCATCAATTGGCCCGCTGGCCGTCGCTGTTGAACATGTCGCGGATCATGCGCCACTCGCCGCCTTGCTGGCGCTGATAAATTCGCAGGAACGCCCCGCTGACGACGCGGGGGTCGCCGCCGGCCTTCGGCGTGGCGCTGGTCGTGAACGTACCGCGCTGATACGCCCAGTCGCCGGTGACCACGGTCTCCTCGGGGCTCCAGGTCTCCGCGAAGTCGAATTGCGCGAATGCCGCGCCATTGACCGCGTCGTTCGCCGCTTTGCCGACGATCGGCGGCCGGTTCGGTGCCAGCATCATGTGGCCGTCGGTCGTGAGACTGCTGAGCGTCGCGAGGTCGCCGGCATTGATGGCGCCGAGATAGCGCTCGTTGAATTTGGCGATCGCGGCGAGATCTCCACCGCTCTGCGGCGGCGACGCCGGCCGGCCACAGCCGGGCAGCGCCAGTAGGGTGAACGCGACGGCGATCGCGACACTCCCGCCGCTGAGCCGCCGGCTTACCACGGCGCCGTCGTGCCGTCGTATTGAATGAAGCGCCCCGTGTCGGCGAGCGTGGCTTTCTCGATCACCGAGATCATGCCGGAGACGCTCGGCTGCATCTCGATCATGCCCGGGAATTTCAGGTTCGCTTGACGTTCCGTCAACACGGCGCCGGGATGCAGCAGCAGCACGGTCACACCCTCGGTCTTCTCGCGGACGGCCACGAGCTGCATCGCGCGGTTCAACGCAGCTTTGCTCGCGCGGTAGGCGATCGCGCCCGAGCCGCCGAGCGTGAACGTCACCGAGCCGTTGGTGGAGCTGATCGAGACGATCTTCTTCTGCTTGCTCGCTCGCACGTTGTCGATGAAAGCCTCGGACACCACGAGCGGTCCGCGGACATTGACCGCCATGATCGTGTCGAACAGCTCGTAATCCATGTTGCCGAAGCTCTGCGTGTCGCCGTCGCCGCGACACGATTCGTCCGTGCAGACGCTGCGATCGCTGTAGACGCCTGCGTTGTTGATCAGCACGTCGATCGGCACGCCCTTGAGCTTCGCGGCCAGGGCGTGCGCCTCGGCGATGTCCGCAACGTCGAGATGCTCGATACTCACGTTCGGGTGCTCGACGACGACTGCGGCAAGGGAGTCGGGTGTCTCCGGGCGGCGGTGCGTGGCGATGACCGTCCAGCCCTTCGCGGCGTATTGCTTCACGAACTCGAGGCCGAGGCCGGAGTTTGCACCCGTGATCAGCACCGTGTCGGCGCGCACCGGCGATGTGGTCGCGGCCATCCAGACGCCAACCACGAACCACGCGAGCGCTCTGGTCACCGGCGATCCCCCTTCGTTGGCGCTTCGGCGCGCCGTTTCGGTTATGGTAGACGCGAGCTGGTTGAGGCGCAGCGTAGCGCGCGCGGGAGGAAAACGCATGTCGACGCTCGTTCGTGCCGCGGTCGTGCTCGCAGTCGCAGCGACGGGCTCGGGAACGGTGCTCGCGCAACGTAGCCGACAGCCGAGCTGGCCGGCGGCCGAGGCCGAGGCGCTGCAGCACTTTCAGGCGCTCGTCCGCATGGACACGAGCGATCCGCCCGGCAACGAGCAGCCGGCCGCGGACTACTTGAAGCAGGTGCTCGAGCGCGAAGGCATTCCGGTGCAGGTGTTCACCGTCGAGCCGCACCGGCCGAACGTCGTGGCTAGGCTCAAGGGTAGCGGTGCGAAGCGGCCGATCCTGATCATGGGCCACACCGACGTCGTGAACGTCGATCCGAAGAAGTGGACTCATCCGCCGTTCGGTGCCGAGCGCGCCGACGGTTACGTCTACGGCCGCGGAACGACGGACGACAAGGACAACCTCACGGCTGCGCTCATGGTCATGTTGCTCTTGAAGCGCAACGACGTGCCGCTCGATCGCGATGTGATCTTCCTGGCCGAAGCCGGCGAAGAGGGGACGACGCGCGTCGGCATCGAGCCCATGGTCAACGAGCATTTCGACGCGATCGACGCCGAGTATTGCATCGCCGAGGGCGGCAACGTCGCGCGCGTGGGTGGTGCGGTGCGTTTCGCGACCGTCTCCACCGGCGAAAAGATCCCGCGGGGCATCGACCTCGTGGCGCACGGCATCTCGGGCCACGGGTCGATCCCGCTCGAGACCAATCCCGTGGTGCATCTCGCGCGCGCCGTCGCGGCCGTCGCCACGTGGCAGCCGCCGGTGACGCCGAACGACACCACGCGCGCCTATTTCGGCCGGCTCGCCGCGATTTCCACTCCCGATATCGCGCGGTACTACCGCGGCGTATTGAGCGACGATCCGCAGGTCGTTGCGCAGGCGGACGCGTGGCTTCGCGCGAACGAGCCCCGCCACGCGTCCATGCTGCGCACGTCGATCTCGCCGAATATCGTCACCGGCGGATATCGCAACAACGTGATCCCTTCCGAGGCGCGCGCCACGCTCGACGTGCGCCTGCGGCCCGACGAGAATCCCGATGCGTTTCGTGCCGAGGTCGAGCGGGTCGTCGACGATCCGAGCGTCGATGTGATCTTCAATGGGTTCGGCGGCCGACCCGCCGCCCCCGTCTCGCGAATCGACAACGAGGCGTTCCAGGTGATCGAGGCGGCCATCAAGGCGCGCTACGGCGTCACGACGTTGCCGATGATGAGCACCTGGGCGACCGACATGGCCTTCTTGCGGGCCAAAGGCGTGCAGTGCTATGGCGTCGGGCCGGCCATCGACGAGGAGGACGGGCCGAAGGGGTTCGGGGCGCACAGCGATCAGGAGCGCCTGCTCGAGTCCGAGCTGTATCGCTTCGTCCGTTTTCACTACGACATCGTGGCGAAGCTCGCGAGCGGGAAACGGTGACGCGTTCCATCAACCTCGCGCGACGAAGTGGTAGCATCGGCCCGCTGACAGACTCCCCGGCGGAGGGTTCTTAAGATGCGACGTCTCGTGCTTTCGCTTTCTCTGGCGTTGCTCGCCGGCACCACGATCGCGTTCGCGGCCGATCCGGTCGAAGGTCGGGACTACACGGCGGTTCAGCCGGCGCTGCCGATCGTGGCCGCCGACAAGATCGTCGTCACCGACTTCTTCTCGTATGCCTGCCCGCACTGCTTCTCGTTCTCGCCGGATCTGCGGGTCTGGGAGAGCAAGCTGCCGGGCGACGTCGTGCTCGACCGTGCCGCCGTGACCTTCGGGCGGCAGTCGTGGGGCTTGCTCGCGCAGCTTTATTACACGCTGCGAGCGCTCGGCACGGAGAAGGAGCTCGATCGCACGGTGTTCGAGGCCGTTCATCTCGAGCACGCGCCGCTGACCAGCCCCGATGGCATCGCCGACTGGGCCGCCGCGCACGGGGTCGATCGCGCGAAGTTCCTCGGCACGTTCGGCTCCTTCGCGGTACGCTCCTTCGCAGCCAGTGCCGAGGAGCTGACGTCCAGGGTCAAGCTGCGCGGAGTGCCGTCGATCGTCGTCGATGGCAAGTATCTCGTCGCCATCAACGACAACGGCGACTTCGAGCCTCAGCTGGCGATCGTCGATGCGTTGATCGCCAAGGTGCGCGCCGAGCGGCGGCTGACGGTCGAGCGCTGAGGCAAGCCGGCGCGCTTGCTCCTCGGGCGGCGCGTTCGCTACCCTGGGACGCCGCCGTTCGGCTCGGGGGGGTCGCATGTCGAAGGTTACGCGCCACCGCGTGAATGCCGTGGTCTGCTTGCTCGCGCTCGGCTATGCGATCTACTGGTTCGCGCAGGGCGGGATGGCGAGCGGCCCGACATGGCGCATCGGCTTGATGGCGCTGCTCGCGCTGCTCGGTCTCGGCGGCGCCGTGTGGTTCTTTCGCCGCGCCCGCGATGCGTCGCCTCGAGGGGGTGCGCCATGAGCGAGATTGCCGCGAAGCTCACGACCTTGGGATTGACGCTGCCCGGGCCGGTGCAGCTGCCACCGGGCATCGTCCTGCCGTTTCGTTTCGTTTGCATCCGCGGCGATCGCGCCTATGTCTCCGGGCACGGGCCGCTGCACGACGACGGCACGCTGGCCCGACCGTTCGGTAAGCTCGGCCGCGAATTGACGGTCGAGCAAGGCTACAAGGCGGCGAGGCTCACGGCGCTCGCCATCCTCGGGAATCTCGAGCGCGAGCTCGGCGACCTCGATCGGATTCGCGCGTGGACACGCGTATTCGGCATGGTGAATTCGGCTCCCGGCTTCAACCAGCAGCCGCTGGTGATCAACGGCTTCTCCGATTTGATCCTCGAGGTCTTCGGACCCGAGCGCGGCGCGCACGCGCGCAGCGCGGTCGGCATGGCCGAGCTGCCATTCGATCTACCGGTCGAAATCGAGGCCGAAGTCGAGATCGCGGACTGAACGGGCGCGATTCGGCCGCACGTCAAGAATCTTCGGGACGATGTCGGCGCGCCGTGGCGCGTGGGTATCATCGGGGTCCATGGGTGAGTCTCCGGGGGGTTCCATGCGACGGCGACTGTTCAGGCTCCAGGGAGTATCGCGTCGGTTCTTGCTGCTCGGTGCCGCGAGCCTGCTCGTCTGTGCCGTCACGCCCGGGTCTCCGGCCAAGGCCCAGGAGCCGCTGAGGATCGGCATCATCGGCACCGGCAAGATCGGCGGCGCCCTCGCGCGTCATTGGGTGAAGGCCGGCCACGAGGTGTTCGTGTCGTCGCGGCATCCGGAGGAGCTCGCCGACCTCGTGAAGGAGCTCGGCCCGCGTGCGCATGCCGGCACGTCGCGCGAGGCCGCGGCGTTCGGCAGCGTGGTTCTCGTGTCCGTGCCCTACGGCGCGATGCCGCAGATCGGCAACGACTATGCGTCAGAGCTCGCGGGTAAAGTCATCATCGATACGAGCAACCCCGTCGAGCGGCGCGATGGCCCAGAAGCGGTCGAATGGCAGCGCAAAGGCGCCGGCGTCTCGACCGCAGAGCTGCTGAGGAACAAACGCGTCGTGCGGGCCTTCAACTGCATTCCGGCGGCGTCGCTCGCGAACGAGGCGAACCGCCAACCCGCCCGGATCGCGATCCCGATCGGCGGGGACGACGCCGCGGCGATCGCGACGGCGGAGCGTTTGATCCGCGACGCGGGGTTCGATCCGGTGATGGTCGGGTCGCTCGCGAAGACTCGCGAGTTCGATCTGGGCCAGCCGTTGGCGGTGGGCAATTTGAGCGCAGCCGAGCTGCGCACGCGCCTCCCCCGATAGCGACCGCCAGGGATGGCGGGAGTGCCGGAATCGCAGGAGCAGATTCCGGCCGACCGCCAGGGATGGCGGGAGTGCCGGAATCGCAGGAGCAGATTCCGGTCTAGTCGCTGTGGCACTCGTAGATCACGGGCACCTCGTGCTCGACCGCGTAGCCGCGAGCGATGAACAGCGCATCTTCCTTCGTCATGGCTTCGCCGTCGACGATCGTCGTGCAGCTCCAGCCGGCACGGCCGGTGCCGTTGGCGGCGCTGTAGGACAAGTGCTCGATGGTCGCAAGCCGCTCGCTGCGAATGGCATCCGGCGAGGCGGTGTACACGCGCACGAAGTTCGGCTCCGTATAGGTCTCCGTCGGCCGAATGCTCGGCGTCAGTCTGGCCATGGTGTTACAGCTCCGTTTCCGCAGGCCCGATGACCGGTATTCTCGTGGGCTGCAAGGCCCATGCCATGGACGCGACCATGCGGTGCCGGCCGGTGTCGACAGCGTTTATGTCAAAGCCGGGTGACGCGCCTCGTCAGCAGTGGCTCGCAGGTGACGCGTCGAAATTGCCTACCGACGGTCGGCGCCGTCTGCGCTGCACGTGACTAGGCTCACAGCGGCGCTGCTGCGGTTCTTGCTGTAATGCCCCACGTAACCGAACGCAGCGGTTCGCTGGGAGCGGCGAGTTGAACGTGACGCAGGATGAGTCCGGCTCCGGCAAACGCAGGAGCATGAGCATCGACTTCATCGAGCAATTTCTCAGGCAGGGGCAGCAAGGCCGGCTCGCGGCGCTGCTCGTGGGTAAGCTCGATGCGTTCAATCGAATCGCGACCACCTTCGGCCGCGAGCGCTGCGAAACTTTCTGCGCAGACCATGCCGAGAAGCTGCGCGACATTCTGCCGCCGCGAACCCCGATCATTCGCCTGTCCGAGCGACGCTTCGCCGTGCTGGTCGACTGCGACTCGATGGCGAGCATCCTGGACTACGCGGCCGCCCTGACCGAGGATCATCCGCCCGAGATCGAGGTCGGCGGCGACAAGCTGTTCGTCGACGTGACGCTCGGCATCGCCGTTTATCCGTCGCACGCGGACGACGCCGAGACGCTATTCCGCCGCGCCGAGCTGGCGCTCACGGAGGCGCGCGACAAGGAGCTGTCGTTCGACATCTATCGACCCGACTCCACACAGCAGCAAGCTGCGCTGTGGAAGTTCGAGTCCGATTTGCAGGGCGCCGTGCAGCGCCGCGAGCTCGAGGTCTATTTCCAGCCCAAGGTCGCGATCGATACGCGTCGCGTCTGCGGCGTCGAGGCGCTCGTCCGCTGGCGCACGCCCTCGGGAGCGTTCGTGCCCGCAAGCGACTTCATCCCGCTGGCCGAGCGCACGGGCACGATCGTCGCCATCACGTGGCTGGTGTTCGACCACGTCACCGCGCGTGTCGCGGAATGGGATGCGCTCGAGAAGCCGTTCTCGATCGCGGTCAATGTCTCGCCGCAGATCCTGACCCATCCGGAGTTCACGCCCCGTATCAAGTCGCTGAAGGCGGCGCTCGACGCCCGCGGGTTCGGGCTCACGGTCGAGATCACCGAAGACAGCCTCGTGCAAGGCGACGAGTCCGCGCTGGCGGGCGTGCAGAAGCTGCGCAAGGCTCGGCGTCGATTTCGCGCTCGACGATTTCGGCAAGGGCTATTCGTCGCTCGGTTATCTGAAGCAGCTGCCCGCCACGGAGATCAAGATAGACAAGCGGTTCATTGGCGGGATCGCGGCCGATGCGACCGACCGGCAGATCGTCAAGACCGTGATCGAGCTGGCGCAGGCGCTCGGCATGCGCGTCGTTGCCGAAGGCATCGACAACGCGGAGGCGCTCGACATCGTCGCGGCGCTCGGTTGCCAGATGGCGCAGGGGTTCTTCATCGGTCGACCGATGCGTGGCGATCTCGTGCCGGCATGGATCGACCGCTACCTTGCCTCGGCCAGCAGCGTCAGCTTGCGAGTAGCGGACGTTTGGCCCACGCCGGCGGCCGTCTAATCGCTGCCGCGAGGCCCGTCCGAGTGGAGTAAACTCCTGCGGCACTGTCGCCTGCCGACGGATTTGTCGATGGGTTTGCTGCTCGACCTCGCTTACTCGCTCGTTTGCATCGTTCTCTTGCCCTGGTTCGCGTACCGATTGCTGACGGCCGGTCGCGACGACCTGCTGCGGCGTTTTGGGCGCCGCCTCGGCGCCCCCGAGCGGCGGTCCATCTGGCTGCATGGGTCCTCCGCAGGCGAGGTGGGGTTGCTGCGGCCGCTCGTCGCGCGACTCGAGCGCGATTTTCCGACCAAGCCGCTCGTGATCTCGGCTTTCACCGTCACGGGACTCGCGACCGCGCGCAGGCTGTATCCGCGCCATCGCGTCGTGCCGCTGCCGGTCGATCTCACCTTCATCGTCCGTCGCTGCTACCGGCACTTCGATCCCGAGCTCGTCATCGTCGCGGAATCGGAATTCTGGCCGAACTTCATTGCTTGCGCGAAGCGGCGCGGCACGCCGATCGCGCTCATCAACGGCAAGATGTCCGCGAAGTCGTTCCGCGTCCACGCGCGCACGCGACTCATCGGGCGCGTGCTACGGATGTTCGATTTGCTGGCGGTCCAGACGGAGGAGCACGCCGCGCGGCTGCGCGCGCTCGGCGTCCCGTCGCCGCGCCTGCACGTGACCGGCAACATGAAATACGACCTGACGCGTCTCGCCGCCGAGCCCGACGAGGCGCGGCGCCTGCGCGCGGCGCTCGGTTATCGACCCGAGGACGTGGTGATCATCGGCGGCAGCCTCCACGAGCACGAGGACGAGGCGTTGCTCGACGCGTATGCCGCCGCCCGCGCGACGGGCGCTGCCGCCGCTTTGCTGCTCGTGCCGCGGTACCCGGCCGAGGCGCCGGCCGTCGAGCAGCGGGCGCGGGCCCGCGGCTATCGTGCGGTGTGTAAGACGGCAGTCGATGCCGGGAGCGAGCGCGCGCCGGGGCGCGACGGCGTGCTCGTCGTCGACACGGTCGGCGAGCTCGGCAAGCTGTACGCGGTAGCGGATCTCGCGTTCGTCGGCGGTAGCCTGTTCTATCGCGGGGCCAACAAAGGCGGGCACAACCTCATGGAGCCGGCGATGCTTGCAGTCCCCGTGCTGTTCGGGCCGTACAACTTCAGCTTCAAGGAAACGGTCGAGGACCTGCTCGCCGCCGATGCCGGCAGGCTCGTGCGCGATTCGGCGGCGCTCACGGCCGCCGTCGTCGCGCTCGTGGGTGACGCGAGGGCGCGACGCGAGCTCGGCGAACGTGCGCGGGGCGTCGTGCTTGCGGGGCAGGGCGCGACGTCGCGCAATTATGAGATGCTCGTCGAGTTGCTGCGGGTGCGGGCGTAGTAAGTTCCGGCCCTAAACCGCTAGAATGCGGCGACACTTCATGCAGTTGGATAGTAGATGAGCAACAAGCACGTCTTCGTCCGCGACATCGATTGCGGGTCCGATCAGTTGTTCCTGATCGCCGGGCCATGCGTGATCGAGGAAGAGGCGCTGATGATGCGTACGGCCGAGCGTTTGAAGAAGATCACCGCGTCGCTCGGGATGCCGTTGATCTTCAAGTCGTCGTTCTCCAAGGACAATCGCAGCTCGCTCGAGTACTACCAGGGCCCGGGGCTCGAGGCAGGGCTGAAGATCCTGCGAGAAGATCAAGCGCGAGTTCGATCTGCCGATACTGACCGACATCCATTATCCGTATCAAGCAGCGCCCGCGGCCGAGGTGGTCGACGTGCTGCAGATCCCGGCCTACCTCTGCATGCAGAGCGAGCTCGTGGTCGCGGCGGCGAAAACCGGCGCCGTCGTGAACGTCAAGCACGGGCAGTTCATCGCGCCCGAGAACATGGCGAAGCCGTGCAAGAAGCTCGAGGACTCGGGTAACGACAAGATCATCCTGACCGAGCGCGGCTACACGTTCGGCTACAACGATCTCGTCGTCGATCCGCGCAGCTTCTATCTGCTGCGCCAGATCGGCTATCCCGTCGTGTTCGACATCGGTCACTCGATTCGCAAATACGGCATACCGAGCAAGGACCCGCGCGGTGGCGCGCGGCAGTTCCTCGATACGCTGGCTCGGGCCGGCGTGGCGGCGGGTGTCGACGGCGTCTTCTTCGAAGCGCACCCGAACCCGCCCGAGGCGCTTTGCGATGCGGCGAGTCAGTACTACTTGGACGATCTCGAAAAGTTCATGCGGCCGCTGCTGGACATCCACAACCTCGTCCGCGCCCAAACGCACTGAAGGATCTTCATGGAACTGTACCTCGATTCGGTCGATTTCAAGGAAATCGAAGCCGCGCTCGACTTCGGTTTCGTCAAGGGGCTCACGACGACGCCGACGTTCATGCACCGTCACGGCATCACCGACATCGACGGCGCGATCGTCAAGCTGTCGGGCATGGTGCCCGAGCTGCAGGTGGAGGCGCTCGGCGACACGCCGGATCAGATTCTCGCCGAGGCCGAGCGGCTGCTCGGGCTCGGGCTCGACGCGGCCGCCCGTTTTCAAGGTGCCGATCTCCAACGAGGGCGTGAAGGCGTGCAAGCGGCTGACCGACCAGGGTCACCGCGTCAACGTGCATCTGATCTACACGCTGAACCAGGCCTACATGGCCATGGAGGCCGGCGCGGCGTTCATCTGTCCGCTGGCCGGGCGCATGCAGGACCAGGGGCACGACGCGATCCAGCTGTTCGAGCAGTGTGTCGACGTCATCGACCGTTACGGCTACGACAGCAAGGTGATGTTCTCCTCGGTGCGCCATGCCGAGCACGTGCGTCAGGCCATGCTGACGGGCGTGCACGTGTGCACCATGCCGTATTCCGTCATGAAGAATCTCTGCGAGAACACGCTGACGACGCTTGGCACGGCGCAGTTCCGCGAGCATACGACGCTGATGACGACGCGCGTGAAAGACGTGATCCGCGCGGCGAATCCGGTGTGCAAGACCAGCGATACGCTGGCCTCCGCAATGGTGAAGATGACGGAATCGCGGCTCGGCGTCGTGACGCTCGTCGACGCGGGCGGGTCCGTGGTCGGCGTCTTCACCGACGGCGATTTGCGCCGCAAGCTCCAGTCCGAAGGCCGCACCATTCTCGACAAGACGCTGGAAGCCATCGGCTATCTCGAAGTCCCCGGTCACGATCGACCGCGACAGCCTGCTGAACGATGCGATGAAGGCGTTCAAGAAGGTCGAGCTCGATAGCATCGTCGTCGTCGACGGGTCACGGCCGGTCGGCGTGCTCGATGTCCAGGACCTGATCAAGCTCGGACTGCTCGGCCAAGAGCGTCTGTGAGATGAAGCCCGAGCTCGAGCTCGAGAGTCGTTTCTCGAAGCTCGGCGGCCTGTTCGTGACGCCCGCCACCGTGCTCGCGCAGCGCATGCGCGACATGCGCGGCTTGGTCTGCGACTGGGACGGCGTGTTCAATCAGGGCGCGAAAGGCGAGGGTGCCGAGAGCACTTACAGCGAGCCCGATTCGATGGGCACGAACCTGCTCCGCTACGCGCTGTGGCGCCAGCACGCCGGACAGCTGCCGGTCGCCGCGCTGATCACCGGCGCCGCGAATCCCTCGGCGCGCAGCTTCGCGTTGCGCGAGCATTTCCACGCCATCTTCTACGGAGCGCGCAACAAGACCGTGGCGATCGAGGCGCTGTGTCGCACGCAGCGCGTGTCTTCCGAGCAGCTGATCTGCATGTTCGACGACGTCAACGATCTCGGCATGGCGTTCGCGTGTGGCATCCGGATTTTCGTGCAACGCGCGGCGAGTCCGCTGTTGCGCGACTACGTCGTGAGCCAAGGCCTCTGCGACTACGTGACGGCGCACCCGCCGGAGCGACATGCCGTTCGCGAGGTCTGCGAGCTGCTGCTCGGGCTGCTCGGCTCGTTCGAGGCCGTCGTTGCGTCGCGGGTGGCGTGGGATCGCGACTACGCAGCCTACTTCGCCGCCCGCCAGGCCATGGTCACCGAGTTCGTCGACCAGGCGCGAAGGACTGACGATGACCGTTTGGTCGATACTCGTGTACCTGCTGGTGCCGTACGCGCTCGGCAATTTGATCTGGCGCGGTCTGCGTTATCCGGCCTACTGGCATCGCTGGCCCGAGCGCTTCGGCTTCGTCACTGCGATGACCGGGCGTGCGCACGATCTGGGTGCACGCGGTCTCCGTCGGCGAAGTGCGCTCGGCCGCGCCGCTGATCGCGGCGCTCGGCGCGCGCTATCCGCGGCATCGGCTCGTCGTCACGACGATGACGCCGACCGGCGCGGCGCAGGTGCGGGATCTGTTCGGCGCGCACGTGGCGCACTGCTACGTGCCGTACGATCTACCGGACGCCGTGCGGCGCTTCCTCGATCGCGTGCGACCCGAAGTCGCCGTCATTGCCGAGACGGAGTTTTGGCCGAACATCTTCGCCGAGTGCGGCCGGCGGAGGATTCCGTTGTTGCTCGTGAACGGCCGCGTTTCGCAAGCCTCGTTGCGCGGCTACTTGCGCGTGCCCGGGATCACCCGCGCGATGCTCGGCAACGCCGATCTGCTTTGTGCGCAGACGCGCGTGGACGCGCAGCGCCTGCGCAATCTCGGTGCGCCCGATTCCCTGATCCACGTCACCGGCAATCTGAAGTTCGACGTCGAGTTGCCCGCGACGTTGCTCGAGGAGGCGAGCGCCCTGCGTGCCCGATGGGGCCGCGAGCGGCCCGTCTGGATCGCCGCCAGCACGCATCGCGGCGAGGAGCGCAAGGTGCTCGATGCGTTCGCGCGGCTGCGCGTGCTGCTGCCGGATCTGCTGCTCGTGCTCGTGCCCCGTCACCCGGAGCGCTTTCACAGCGTGGCGCGCCTGTGCCGGCGCCGGGGACACGCGGTCGCGCTGCGCAGCCGCACGCGCGGGCGCGTTGCCGCCGGGCACGGCCGTGCTGGTCGGCGATACGATGGGCGAGCTGCAACGCCTGTACGCCGCGTCCGACGTGGCGTTCATCGGCGGCAGCCTCGTGCCGCACGGCGGGCAGAACCTGCTCGAGGCCTGCGCCGTGCGGGTGCCCGTCGTGTTCGGACCGCACATGTTCCACTTCGAGGAGATCAGCGTGATGGCGCTCGAGCGCGGTGCGGCGCGGCAAGTGCACGACGTCGACAGGGCTCGTGACGGCCGTCGCGCTGTATTTCGAGCAGCCCGAGCTGCGCCGGGCCGCGGGCCGAGCGGCCTACACGCTCGTGGCGGAGAATCGCGGAGCGCTCGAGCGAACGCTCGATCACGTCGAGGCGACGCTGCTCGCCGCGGGTTGGTCGGAGGCCGTCGCGGCCTCGACGCGCTCGGCCGAGCTACCGGCGCGAAGTCCCTGAGCTTCTCGCGCGGGCCGCCGCCGTCGCCGCGCGACCGGCGAATCTGCTATCGTGGCGCGGCCGGCGCCTCGCCGGCATTCCCTCGGACTTGAATCGCGGCGCACGCCGCGCGGTGGTTTTTCGGTGAGCAACGTCAGGTTCGGAATCGACGCGACGGCGAGCTGCCGCGGTCGGGCCCGCCCCCCGAGGGGCTGGCGGCCTTCTACTGGCATTTCATCCGCCAGACGAAGCGCTGGTATGCCGCGATGTTCGCGGCGAGCCTCGTGGTCGCGCTGCTCGATACCGTGATTCCGCTGTTCATCGGCCGGCTCGTGTCGCTGATGGAGGCCACCGATCGTCATGCGGCGCTCCTGGCGCAACGACCGATGCTGCTCGGCATGGTCGCGCTCGTGCTGATCGTGCGCCCGGCCGCGATCCTGGTCGACGTGGCGATCCGCCAGTACGCGTTGATCCCCGGGGCCACGAACCTGATTCGCTGGCAGAGCCACTGGCATGTCGTGCGCCAGAGCTGGCCGTTCTTTCAGAACGATTTCGCGGGCAGGATCGCGAATCGCGTCATGCAGACCGCCAGCTCGTTGCGCGAGAGCACGATGTCGAGCATTCGGGCGGTTTGGTACATCGGCGTGTACGGCACCACCGCGTTCGCGCTGATGACGATCGCCGACTGGCGTCTCGGCCTGCCGATGCTCGTCTGGGTCGCCGGCTACGTAGCCGTTGCTGCGCTACTTCGTGCCGCGCCTGCGCGAGCTCGCGCGCGTGAGCTCGGAAGGGCGCTCGCTCGTCATGGGGCGCGTCGTCGACAGCTACACGAACATCTTGACGGTGAAGCTGTTCGGCCGGCTGCGCGACGAGGACGCGTACGTGCGCGAGGCCATGGACAGCCACTACGGCGCGATGCGCGCGCATCTCGGCATGATCACGCGGTTCCAGTCCGGCCTCACGGTCTTGAACGCGGCGCTGCTCGTCGCCACGGCGGCGATCGGGCTCACGCTGTGGGGGCAGGGCGCGATCCCGGCCGGGGTCGTCGCCACGGCGCTGCCGCTCGCGTGGCAGACGGCGAACGCGGCCGGCTGGGTCAGCTGGGAGGTCACGACGATCTTCGAGAACATCGGCACGGTGCAGGAAGGCATGCAATCGATCGCCGTGCCGCACGCCAGCGTGGATCGCCCCGGCGCCCGCGAGCTCGAGGTGCCGCGCGGCGAGATTCGCTTCGAGCACGTGACCTTCGCCTACGGGCGCACCGACGCCGCGCCCGTGATTCGCGACATGACGCTCGTGGTCCGTCCCGGCGAGCGCGTCGGGATCGTCGGTCGCTCCGGGCGCCGGCAAGTCGACGCTCGTGAACCTGCTGCTACGCCTGCACGATACGGAAGCGGGCCGAATCATCGATCGACGGTCAGGACATCGCGGACGTGACGCAGGAGAGCCTGCGGATGGCGATCGGCGTGGTCACGCAGGACACGTCCCTGCTGCACCGCTCGATCGCGGCCAATATCCGCTATGGCCGGCCGGGTGCCAGCGAGACCGAGATCGTGGCTGCGGCGCGCAAAGCGCAAGCGCACGACTTCATCGTTGCACTGCGCGACTGGCACGGGCGAGCGGGCTATGGAGCGTACGTCGGCGAGCGCGGTGTGAAACTCTCGGGAGGACAGCGGCAGCGAGTCGCGCTCGCGCGCGTGATCCTGAAGGACGCGCCGATACTCGTGCTCGACGAGGCGACGTCGGCGCTCGACAGCGAGGTCGAGCTCGCGATCCAGGAGCAGCTCCTGGGCCTCATGGAGGGCAAGACGGTGATCGCGATCGCGCATCGCCTGTCGACGATCGCGCGCATGGACCGGCTCGTCGTGCTCGAGGCCGGCCAGATCGTCGAGGAAGGAACGCACGCCGACCTGCTGCGCCTCGGCGGCCACTACGAGAAGCTCTGGCGGCATCAGTCGGGCGGCTTCATCGCGAACGAGCTCGAGGAGGCGGAGCTGCGGACCGTCCGGCCGGCCGTCGGCTAGGGACCCTAGCGGCTCGAGCGGGCGCCGTCAGAGACGGCGTTGATGATGGCCGCGCGCACCGGCGGTCGACGTCGGCGTGCGCGGCGAGCAGTGTCCGTAGCGCCGCGGCGTCGCCGCGCATGGCCGCATCGGCCACGTCCGCCGCCTTCGGCGGTTCCGCCGCGAGCGCCGCCGCCAGGGCCGCTGGCCAGAGTGCCTCGTTCCGGATCATGGTGACCCCCGCCGTCCGCCGAATACGTTATAAGTCCCGCCCCTCGCCCCACCAACCGCCAAGGCGTGAACCCATCACTCCGCCCGCAACGCGTCGAGCGGCTCGAGGCGCGCGGCGCTGCGCGCCGGCAGCACGCCCGCGGTGAGACCGATCACCACCGAGATCACCAGTGCGAGCACCACGTACAGCGGCGCGATTCGCGCCGGCAGCGACGGTAGTGCCCAGTGCGCGAGCACGACGATCGCGAAACCGAGCAGTAGCCCGGCAAGGCCGCCGCTCGCCGCCAGCAGAATCGCTTCGCCGACGAACAGCTGGGCGATCCGCGAGCGTCGCGCACCGATCGCCCGCAGCAGTCCGATCTCCTGCGTGCGCTCGCGCACGGCGATCGTCATGATCGTGAAGATGCCGACGCCGCCGACGAGCAAGCGAGATGCCGCCGAGGGCACCCACGCCGAGCGTCAGCACGTCGATGATCGAGCCGAGCACGTCGAGCATCTGCTGCTGCGTGACCAGCGTGAAGTCCTCGCCGCCGTGGCGCGCGATGAGGATCCGTCGAATGCCCGCGACCACCTCGTCGATGGGCGCGTTCTCGGCATACAGTGCGTCGATCTCCTGCAGCCCCAGGCGATTGAACAGCTCGAGGCCGCGCACGGCAGGAATGTACACCGTGTCGTCGAGATCGATGCCGACCATTTCGCCCTTGGCCTCCATCACGCCGATCACGCGGTAGCGTTGACCGCCGACGCGCACCCGCTCGCCGAGCGCGTTCGCCGAGCCGTACAGCTCCGCATAGGCCTTGGCGCCCAGCACGGCCACGTTGCGGGCTCGCTCGAGCTCGTCGTGGGGCAAGAACACGCCGCTCGAGACGTGAACTTGAAGGCCTCGTCGAAATCCGGGCCCACGCCGTAGATCGCGACGCTGCGCTCGCGGCCGTTCGCCTCGACCGTGCCGCTGCCGGTGACGACGGGAACCGAGTGCAGCACGTACGGCGCGCGCGCGATGGCTTCGGCGTCCGCGAGGCTCAGCGGTCGCACGGAGTTCAGCACGCCGGGAGAAATCCCGAACGTGCTCGACTTGCCGGGCTGCACCGCGAGCGTGGTGGTGCCGAACTGAGTGAATTGCTCGACGACGTACTGGTTCAACCCCTCGCCGATCGACGTCAGCAGCACGACGGCCGTGACGCCGATGCCGATGCCGAGCGCCGTCAACGTGCTGCGCATGCGATGCGCGATGATCGACTGTGCGACGAGGCGGAAGAAATCCTGACTACGCATCGGCGCTCACCGTTGCTGCAGCGCGTTGACGGGATCGAGCGCCGCCGCGCGGCGCGCCGGCAGGATGCCGAACAGCAAGCCGCTGACGACGGCGACCGACACGGCCGCGATCTGCGCCCAGGCCGGCGACGCGAAGTCCAGCGCGGGAAACAGCGTGCGCAACGCCCAGATGCCGCCGCTGCCGATCGCGAGCCCGACGAGCGCGCCGAGCAGCGACAGGCAGGCGGCCTCCGTCAGAAACAGCGCCACGATTTGCCGGTACCGTGCCCCGACCGCCTTCAGCAGGCCGATCTCGGCCGTGCGCTGGCTCACGGCGACCAGCATCACGTTCATGATCAGCACGCCGGCCACGACGAGGCTGATCGCGGCGATCGCCGCGAGCCCCGCGGTGATCATGTCGAAGATCGTGTCGAAGGTCGAGACGAGCGCGTCCTGGGTCACGACGGTGATGTCCTCCTCGCCCGCGTGCCGCGCTTTCACGATCGAGACGATGTCGCGCTTCGCCGCCTGCACGGTTTCGCGGTCGGTGGCCTCTGCGAGGATCCGAAACACGGCCGGCGGTATTGAAGATCTGCTGTGCGCTCGCGACCGGCATGATCACGGTCTCGTCGACGTTGAAGCCGCCGGCGAGCCCCTGCTTGGCGAGGATGCCGATGACGCGACAGCGCGTATCGCCGATGCGCAGCCATTCCCCGAGCGGCGGCGTCGGGCCGAACAGCTCCGACGCAACGGTGGAGCCGAGCACGCAGACCGGCTGTGCGATGTCGAGCTCGCTCGGCGGCAGAAACCGCCCGCTGCCCATCGTCCAGTGCTGGATCGCGAGCATGGGGGCGCTGGTGCCGAGGACCGTGATGTCGCGCTGGCGCGAGCGCCACGACACCGTGCCGGCGCCCGGCACGACGGGGGTCACCTGCCGAATCCGCGGGCTGCGGCTGATCGCGATGGTGTCATCGAGCGTGAGCTCCCGCGCCGTCTCGCCGATCAGCAGCCCTTGAATGCCGCTGCCCGTGGTCTCGGCCTTGCCGGGCAGCACGATCAAGAGATGCGTGCCGAGCGACGCGAATTGGCCGGTCACGTAGCGGCGGGCACCTTCGCCGACGGCCGTCAGCAGCACGACTGCCGCCACGCCGATCGCGATCGCCAGCAGCAGCATCGACGTGCGCAGCGGATAGCGCTGCAGCGCCTGCACCGACAGCCGGGCGACATCCAGGGATCTCACGTGGCCGGCTCCGCCCGATCGTCCCCGACGATCTTGCCGTCGCGCAAGGTCAGGTGGCGGTGCGCGCGTTGGCCGATCGCGACGTCGTGGGTCACGATCAGCACGGCGATGCCGCCGTGATGCAGGTCCTCGATCAGCTGCATGATCTCCGCACCCGACTTCGAGTCGAGATTGCCGGTGGGCTCGTCCGCGAGCAGGTATTTCGGCTGCATGATCATGGCGCGGCCGATCGCCACGCGCTGGCGCTCGCCGCCCGACAGCTGATCGGGCCGATGATCGACGCGGGTCTTGAGTCCGACGGATTCGAGAATGGTCGTGGCGCGCTCGCGTCGCGCGCGGGGCGCAACGCCCGCAAGCACCAGCGGCAGCTCGACGTTCTCGAGCGCCGTGAGTCGCGGCACGAGGTGGAAGAACTGAAACACGAAGCCGATCTGCCGCTGCCGATGCCCCGCGAGCGCGTCGTCGCTCAAGCTCGAAACGTCTTCGCCTTCGAGCTTATACGTGCCGCTCGTCGGACGATCGAGCAGACCGAGCACGTTCAAGAGCGTCGACTTCCCGGACCCGGACGGCCCCATGATCGAGATGTACTCGCCGGGCTCGCACGGTGAGATCGACGTCATCGAGCGCATGGACGAGCTCCCCGCCGACGGCGTATTCCCGGCAGATTCCGCGCAGCTCCATCATGGCGAGGTGTGGCGGCTATTCCGGTGTGGCCAGCGCACCGTCGCTCACGCCGGTACGGTCGATCGAGCTGACCACACGGTCACCTGCATTCAGGCCGCCGAGGATCTCGGTGAACTCCCAGTTCGCGATGCCGGTCTGCACCGCGCGCGCCGCCAAGCGCCGCGTCGCGGGGTCGAACACGTACACCTTCTTGTCGGGCAAGATCACGGAGGTCGGCACGCGCAGCACTTCGTCGCGCTCTTCGAGCACGACCTCGACGTCGGCGCTGTAGCCCGCCAGCAGCCCGGCCTTTTCGGGCTCGTCGAACTCCGCCTCGATCTCGACGGTGCGAGCTTGCTTTTCCTGATCGAGCACGTACGGCGCCACGCGGCGCACGTGGCCCGGAAACGTTTGGCCGGGGAACGCGTCGAGGCTGATTCGGGCCGGCAGCCCCGTCTTCACGCGCGGCGCATCGACCTCGTCGATCGGCGCGCTGATGTAGAGGCACGAAGCATCGATCAGATCGACCGTCGGCGGCGTGGGGATACCGACCGGCGACGGCGTCACGAACTCGCCGAGCTCACCGTTGATCTCCGCGACGACGCCGGCGAACGGCGCGTACAGTTGCGTGCGCCGCAGCTGGGCGCGGGCGACGTCGACCCGCGCGTCGGCGACTTGCACCGCGTCCTCCGCGGCGGCGCAACCCGCGGCGTTCGACTCGGCCTTGCCCTGGGCCTGATCGGCCGCTTCCTCGGACGCGAGCTTCTCGGCATGCAGCATGCGCAGCCGCTCGGCGTCGCGTTTCGCCACGTCGGCGATGACGCAGCTTTCGCGCGCCTTCGAGCGTGTGGCGCGTGCATCGCGCTCGGCGAGCGTGAGCTGGGCTTTGGTGTCGTCGTTCCACAGCTCGAGCAATAGCTGATCGGCGACGACGTGATCGCCTTTCTTCACGGGCAACGACACGATCTGCCCACCCGTCGACGGCGAGAGGCCCGCACGGCGACAGGCGTCGACGGTGCCCGCGCGGGTGTTGGCGACGGTGGCGGCGACCGGCCCACGCTCGACGGTGACGAGGGCCACGCTGACCGGCTTCGGTCGGGTCACGTACCACACTACCGCGAGCGCGACGACGACCACCGCCGCGACGATGGCGATGCGCCTCATGAGTGCTTCTCGGTGAGAATCCGCGCGCAGTCTAGCGGATCGCGGTAGCGGCAGCGACTACCAGCTGCGAAACGGACCGGTATCGACGTGCACGAAATTCGACTCCGGGTAGTAGCCGACGCCGCCGCGTCGCAGCCCGATGGCCGCGGTGCGCAAGTCCTTGGTGGCCGCGCTCGTCAGGCGGATGTCGATGGCCTTTCCGGAGATGTGCAGGCTGTGCTCCGCGACCCCGGTCGTCACATGACGCAAGGCGGCGTTCGTGGCGGGCGAACGGTAGCCCGAGATGACCTCGAACCGGCCGCGCTCGCCGAAGGCGCCATACAGAGCGTGCAGCTCGTCGAGCAGCGCGACGTCGATGTCGTGCGTCTGCTCGTTGCGGAAGTCGCGCAGGAAGTGCTTGATCTCGGCGAGCGCGTCGGGCAGGAGCTGGCCGTGCTCGCGGTAGGTGACTTTCAGCGTTTCCGTGGTGTGGATGTGGTACAGCGACAGCGTCCTAGCTTCGCCGGTCGGCGTGCTCCACGCCCTGCGCAGCGGGGCCAGGCCGGCGAGCCCGACCAGGCCGATCGAGCTAGCCAGGAAGTTGCGGCGTCCAACAGGCATCGTCCATCTCCCTCGGTCGCGAATCATCTCGTAGGGCGCCCCTCAAAGTCCCGCACTGGTTCTCATTATTGCCCGTCAGCCCTCCGTTAGGAAACGTTCCGCGTCGAGCGCGGCCATGCAGCCCGAGCCGGCCGAGGTTACGGCCTGGCGATAAATCGGATCGGCGACGTCGCCTGCCGCGAACACGCCCGGCACGCTGGTCGCGGTAGCGAAGCCGCGCTGGCCTGCGCGCGTGACGATGTAACCGCCCTCCATCTCGAGCTGACCCGCGAAGACCGCGGTATTCGGTGTATGGCCAATCGCGATGAACACGCCCTGGACCGGCACCTCGCGTTGCGCAGCGGTCTTCGTATTCGCGAGCCGCACGCCGGTGACGCCGTTGTCGTCACCGAGCACCTCGTCGACGACGTGGTCCCAGAGAATCTCGATGTTGCCGGTTCGGCTCCTCTCGAGCAGCTTGTCGATCATGATCTGCTCGGCGCGGAACTCGTTGCGGCGATGGACCACGTGGACGCGTGACGCGATGTTCGCGAGGTACAACGCTTCCTCGACGGCCGTGTTGCCGCCGCCGATCACGGCGACGGGCTGGTTCCGAAAGAAGAACCCGTCGCACGTGGCACACGCCGAGACGCCGCGCCCTTTGTAGGCTTGCTCCGTGGGCAGGCCGAGGTACTTCGCCGACGCTCCGGTCGCAATGATCAGCGCATCGCAGCTGTACTCGCTCGCGCCGCAGTGGAGGCGAAACGGGCGCTGATCGAGCTCCACGCGGTCCACTTGGTCGTGAATCAGGCGCGTCCCGAAGCGTTCTGCATGCTTCTTCATGCGCTCCATGAGCTCGGGGCCCAGCACGCCCCGGTCGTCGCCGGGCCAGTTGTCGACCTCCGTGGTCGTCGTCATCTGGCCGCCGACCTCGACGCCGGTGATGAGCACGGGCGTAAGCGCCGCGCGCGCCGCATACACGGCTGCGGTATAGCCGGCCGGGCCCGAGCCGACGATGATCAGACGATGATGTTGCGTGGCCATGCGTCCTCCTCGCGGCGCGCGCGGGTATGGTAGTGGAGACTCGCTGCCAAGTCAGGACCGATCGCCGGATTTCTTGCGCGCGGTCCCGGAGTCGATTTCGCCCTGATTCGGTGCCGCGGCGGCCGCGCAGGTCGTGTGCCGCGCAATTCCGTCTGGCATCATGCTCGCCCAGGCTTGCGTTGCTGAAGGAACAGCGCGATGCGACGGCGCCGATCGCCGAACCTGCTGATCGCTCTCGTGCTGCCCGCCTTGCTGGCGGGCGCGGGCACGATTGCGCGGGCGCAGGGGGATGCGGTGGCAGCGCCGAGCGCTCCGCAGCACCGCCGCTCGATCGGACTCGTGCTGTCCGGCGGCGGCGCCCGGGGTGGGGCGCACATCGGGGTGCTGAAAGCGCTCGAGGAGCTGCACGTGCCCGTGGATTACCTCGCCGGCACGAGCATCGGTGCCGTCGTGGGGGGGTTCTACGCCTCCGGCATGACGTTGCCGGAGATGGAGAAGCTCGTCGACAGCCTCGAGTGGGACCAGGCGTTCCTGAACGCCACGCCGCGGCACCTGAAATCGTACCGTCGCAAGCACGATGACGATCTCTTTCTCGTGGACCAGAAGCCGGGTCTCGTCAATGGCGAGTTCCGGCTGCCGGTCGGCCTCGTCCAGGGCCAAGTCATCGACACGATCATCTCGCGCGAAACCTTGCGAGCCTCCGAGACGCACGATTTCGACAAGCTCATGATCCCGTTCCGCGCGGTGGCCGGCGACCTCGTGACGGGCGACGCCGTGGTGCTTAGCTCCGGCAGCCTCGCGCGATCATTGCGCGCCAGCATGTCGATTCCGGCCGTCATTGCGCCCATCGAGATCGACGGGCGGCTGCTCGTCGATGGCGGTATTGCGATGAACCTGCCTGTCGACGTCGCGCACGACATGGGCGCGGACACGATCATCGCGGTCGACGTCTCGTCGCCGTTGCTGGAACGCAAGACGCTGCGCTCGGTGGTCGACGTCACCACGCAGCTCACGAACCTGCTGACACGTGCCGGCAGCGAGGAGCAGCGGCGCAAGCTCAAGGGCGACGATATACTGCTGCAACCGGTTTTCAGCGAAGACTTGAGCTCCGTGAGCTTCGCGCGGATGGGCGAGGCCATTCAAGCGGGCTACGACGCCGTGATGGCCGATCGCGTGGCGTTCCAGCGGCTCGCGCTCGGGGATGCCGAGTACGCGGCGTATCTCGAGAGTCGGAAAGACCCGCGGATGCGCGAGCTGCCCATCATCGACTTCGTCCGCATCGACAATGACGGCCCCGTCGCCAACAGCATCGTCGAGACGCGTCTCGAAGACATCAAGGTGGGCCAGCGGCTGAACGTGGACGACGTCGAGCGCGCAATGGACAAGGTGTACGGCCTCGAGTACTACCAGAACGTCCGCTACGGGCTCGTGAACGACGAGGGCAAGACCGGTCTCGAGGTGGAGCTCGACGAGCGCTCGTGGGGGCCGAACTACGTGCAGCTCGGGGTCGAGTACAGCTCGGCCGCCAACGAGGACACGCTGTTCGGTCTCGCGGCCAGCTATCTCGGCACAGCGATCAACGATCGCGGCGGAGAATGGCGGACCACGCTCGTCGTCGGTGACGAGCCGGCGCTGCTGACCGATCTGTATCAGCCGCTCGGCCCGAAGGGGTTGTTCTTCTACGCGCCCGCGCTCAGGCTCGAGTCGAATCAGTTCAACGTGTTCGACGGCGAGCAGCGCGTGCTCGAGGCGCAGCGGCGCCAGGCAACGCTCGAGTTTGCCGCCGGCCGCGAGCTGCCGAGCTGGGGCGAGTTCCGTTTCGGTATCCGCGAGGCCTCCGGCACGTTCAAGCTGCGCGTCGGCGATGCGTCGTTGCTGCCGCCCGAGGATTTTCGGCTTGGGCAGTTCTTCGGCCGGTTCTCGGTCGACACGCTGGACAGCGTGGCTTTCCCGCGTGAAGGCTCGCTGGCGCGACGTCGAGTGGCGCGGCTCGCGGCGCGGCACGTTGTCCGCGGACGAGGACTTCGATCAGCTGCTGGTGACGGCGGCGCACGCGAACACCTGGGGGCGGCACACGATTCTCACCACGCTTGCGCTACGACGCGACGATCAGCGGCGTGGCGCCCGTGAGCCAGCTGTTTCGCATGGGAGGCTTCTTCGATCTTTCCGGCATCAACCGGAACGAGCTTTCCGGCCAGAACGCGTTGCGCCTCGGCGCAAGCTACTACCGGCGAATCGGCGATTTCGTGCTGTTCCCGGCGTTCGCGGGCGTCAGTCTCGAGGTCGGCAACACCTGGCAGTCGCGCGGCGACATTTCGCTCAAGAACAGCATCGTCGGCGGGTCGTTCTGGGCCGGCATCAGCACGCCGATCGGTCCCGTGTACGTCGGCTACGGACGTGCCGAGGGTGGAGCAGACGCGTTCTACGTGTCGCTCGGCAGAGTCTTTTGAGGTCGTGCTCGGAGGGATCGTGAGCCACGTCGATCTCGACGCGACGGATCTCGCGCGCGTCCTGCACCCCAACACGAATCTCGCCGCGCTGCATCGCACGGGACCGCTCGTGCTCGTGCGCGGCGAAGGGATTCACGTCTGGGACAACCACGGGCGCCGCTACATCGAGGCCATGGCCGGCCTGTGGTGCACGACGCTCGGGTACGGCGACGAGGAGCTGGCGCGCGTCGCGTACGAGCAGATCAAGAAGCTGTCGTTCACGCACATGTTCACGGGCAAGAGTCACGAGCCCGGCATCCTGCTTGCCGACAAGCTCGTCCGCATGGCGCCGTTCGCGGCTTCGCGCGTGTTCTTCGGCAACTCGGGGTCGGACGCCAACGACACGCAGATCAAGCTGGCGTGGTACTACCACAATGCTATCGGCCGGCCCAGGAAGAAGAAGATCATCGCGCGGCACCGGGGTTACCACGGCACCACGCTCGCGTCCGCGGGGCTCACGGGGCTGCCGGCGTTCCACAAGCCTCTTCGACCTGCCGCTGCCCGGCATCCTGCATACCGATGCGCCGTACTACTATCGCGGCGCGCAGCCCGGCGAGTCCGAGGAGGATTACGCGACGCGGCTTGCGGCGAGTCTCGAGCAGCTGATCGAGCGCGAGGATCCCGACACGATTGCGGCGTTCATCGCGGAGCCCCTGATGGGCGTCGGCGGCGTGTTGCTGCCGCCGCGCACGTACTTCGAGAAGGTGCAGGCCGTGCTCGCGAAGCATGACGTTCTGCTGATCGACGACGAGGTCATCACGGGCTTCGGCCGCACGGGCGAGGTTTGGGGCGCTCAAGCGTTCGGCATGCAACCGCACGACGCTGACCGCCGCCAAGGCGCTGTCGGCGGCGTACTTGCCGATCAGCGCAGTGCTCGTGCCCGAGTTCATGTATGCGCCGATGATCGAAGCGAGCGGGCAGGTCGGTCTGTTCGGTCACGGCTTCACGTACTCGGGGCATCCCGTGAGCGCGGCGGTCGCGCTGCGAGCGCTCGAGATCTACGAGGAGCGCAAGCTGTACGAGCACGTGCGGCGAGGTGAGCCCGTCAGTTCCAGCGCCTGTTGCAGGCGCTCGCGAGCCATCCGCTCGTCGGCGACGCGCGCGGCATCGGTCTCGTCGGCGGCCTCGAGCTCGTGCAGAGACAAGACGCACGAAGACCGCGTTCGATGCCAAACGCGCCGTCGGCGCCAAGTGCATGCAGCTCTGCGAGAAGCACGGCTTGATCGTGCGCGCGGTCGGCGACGTGATCGTGCTGTGTCCGCCGTTCATCGTGACCGAGGAGCAGATCGGCGACATCTTCGCCCGGCTGCGCCAGGGTCTCGACGACACGCTCGAGTGGGCCAAGAAGGAGCGGCTGCTGTAGCCGGCCGGCCATGACCCGCACGCGCGGACTCCTGCTGGCGGCGGTCGCCGCGCACGTGCTCGGCTGGCTCTTGCCCGTCTTCCAGGACTACCGCGGCGTGCAGGCGTTCCGCGTCGCGCTGAGCCCCGTGTGGCCTTACGAGCACGTCCAGGTTCCGGCGCAGCCTCGTGTTCTTGAGCGTGGCCAGCGCCGCCACGAATGTCGTGTTCGTGGCGGCCGCGATCGTCGCGTGGGTCGGCCTCGTCGCGACGCGGCTGCACCGGCAGCTGGCCGTGTGGGTCGTGGCCGCGGCCACGCTGCTGAACCTGCACTGGCCGCTCTCGATGGGCGACAACGCCAGCGGCTTGCGCCTGGGCTACTACGTGTGGATCGCGTCCTTCGTGCTGCTGCTGCTCGCCGTGCATCCGGCGCTGTCGGCACGCGCTCGCGTGAGGGACCGGCTCGACGTTTGACATAAGGCGACGGGCTTGACGTCCGGGCTGACATCAGTATGATATCACCAAAATATCAACTGACCGTCTGGGAGGACGCCCATGCCTGCCAAGCCACGAGAAGATCAGAACCTGGAACGAGAGGTCGACGCGCTGAACGGCTGGATGATGCTCGTCGTGAACGTGCTGATCGTGCTCGGTGCGATCGCGTTCTTCGTGCTCACCATTCGCGGCGCTGCTCGCACGGAGATCCCGCCCGTCGCGGTCCTGGTGCGATTAGCCGCGTGGGTCCTGTGGCTGGCCGCGGGGATCATTGCGGCGTTCGGCTACTTCACGCTGCAGCCGAACGAAGCGCGCGTGCTGATTCTGTTCGGCTCGTACAAAGGCACCGTGCGCAAGAGCGGGTTCCACTGGGCGAACCCGCTCTACGCGCGCAAGCTCAACAACCAGCGGCCGGGGAAGCTCGGCATGCAAAAGATCTCGCTGCGCGCCCACAACTTCAACAGCGACAAGCTCAAGGTCAACGACAAGCGCGGCAACCCGGTCGAGATCGCCGCCGTGATCGTGTGGCGCGTCGAGGACACGGCGCAGGCGGCGTTCGACGTGGAGAATTTCGAAAGCTATGTCGAGGTGCAGAGCGAGTCCGCCATCCGCAGCATCGCGAGCGCCTATGCGTACGATCATGGCGAGGAGCACGAGGTCACGCTGCGCGGCGGGGGCGACGAGGTGGCGCTGGAGCTGAAGAAGGAGCTCGGTCACAGGCTCGCCAAGGCCGGCGTGACCGTCGACGAGGCGCGACTCACGCATCTCGCGTACGCGCCCGAGATCGCCTCGGCGATGCTGCGCCGGCAGCAGGCCGAAGCCGTGATCGCGGCGCGCGAGAAGATCGTGCTCGGCGCCGTCAGCATGGTGGACATGGCGCTGCGCGAGCTCGAGAAGAAGGCGGTCGTGAAGCTCGACGAGGAGCGCAAGGCCGCGATGGTGAGCAACCTGCTCGTCGTGCTTTGCGGTACCGAGGAAGCCTCGCCGGTCATCAACACGGGCACGCTATACACCTGATCGTGGCGGAAGAGCGCAAGTCGTTTCTATTGCGTTTGCCGCCCGAGCTCTGGAAGGAGCTCGAAAGGTGGGCCTCCGACGAGCTGCGCAGCGTCAACGGCCAGATCGAGTACCTGCTGCGCCAGGCCGTGCGGCAACGCAACGCGCAGCCGCCGCCCGAGGACAGCGAGGGCGGCGGGTCCTGAGGTCGAAAGTCGTACATCCTCCCCGGTGCCGGCTTCAAACCATGGGACCTGCCGCCTATCGCCGCACTATAGCGCGCGCAACCCTTCCGTGAGCTCGATGGACGTGCCCCAGGGATCCGTGAGAAACGCCAGGCCGAAGCCCGAGGGCAGCGTCGAGTAGGGCCGATCGAGCTCGATCCCTGCCGCCTCGAGCTGCTTACAGAACGCCGCGAGATTCAGCACTTCGAAGCCGATGTGATCGAGCATGCGGCCGCGCGTCGGCGCTTTGGCCGTCGGCACGCCGGAGATGTTGATGTTGATGCCGGGCAGGTCGACGGCTTCGTAACGCCAGCGCTTGCCGCGGACACCTCCGAAATACTTCGCGTACCACTCTTTTGCTGCCGCCACCTGGTCCTCGGGCACGTTCAGATGAATGTGATGCGCGATGATCGGCACCTCGAGCTTGCGGTTGTGACGCGCGGCGAACTCGTCGGCGCCGCCGTCGTCGCTCGTGAAGCCGAGATTCGTCGCGAGACCGTCGTCGAAGAGCTCGATCCGCTCGCCTTCCGGCGTGTAGACGGAGGCGACGCCCGGATATTCACGGTTGTACTCCACCTCGAAGCCCTTGCGCTCGAGCGCCGCGATCGACTGCACGCGAAAGGCGACATGGTTCACCACCGATCCTTCGGTGCCGCCGCTCGGCTCGCCTTGCCGCAACAGCACGACGACGTCGGGAAACAGCGCTCCTTCGGTCGTGCCATTGAACAGAATCGGTTTGCCGCCGAGCGCAACCCAGAAGGCTTTGTTCGCGGCGACGTCGCGGACCACGTAATGCAGGTGGCCCATCGCCACGCCCGCGGCGTTCGGCGGCGACAGCTGCGCGCTCGCGGAGCACGCGACGGTGAGCAGAGAGCCGAGGGTGATCAGAGTCGCGAGCGTACGCGGCATGATGAGTCTCCGAGCGTGAATGGGGCGATTGTACCGGCCAGCGGCCGTCCCGCGTCATGCCGCTCGGCAGGCTTTCCGGTATCATCGCGGCGTCATCCTTCACTCGATCTCGCGGGGCGCGCCCATGGGCTTCACGACCAAGCAAATTCACGCCGGCGTCGCTCCGGACCCGGTGACCGGCGCGATCTTGACGCCGATCTACCAATCGACGACGTTCGTGCAGGAGTCGGTCGATCAGTACCTGTCGAAGGGATTCTCCTATTCCCGCAGCGGCAATCCGACCGTGCGCGCGCTGGAGCAGAAGCTCGCCGCCCTCGAGAACGGCGTCGGCTGCACGTGCTTCTCGACCGGCATGGCGGCCGAGCAGGTCGTGCTGCAGGCGACGTTGTCCGCCGGCGATCACGCGATCGTGTCCGACGTGGCCTACGGCGGCACGTATCGACTCTGCACGAAGGTGTACTCGCGCTTCGGCGTGCAGTTCACGTTCGCCGATACGGCGAATCCCGACGCCGTGCGCAAGGCCGTGCGCGACAACACGAAGCTGATCTTCACGGAGACGCCGGCGAATCCGACGTTGAAGCTGTCCGATATCGCAGCGATCTCGCAGATCGCGCGAGAGCGCAGGATTCTTGCATGCGGTCGACAACACGTTCCTGACTCCGTACTTTCAGCGCCCGCTCGAGCTCGGCGCCAACATCTCGGTGCACAGCACGACGAAGTACTTCGACGGCCACAACGCCACGGTGGGCGGCGCCGTCATCGTCGATAGCGAGGAGCTCGACCAGAAGATGCGCTTCCACCAGAACGCGACCGGCGTGATCATGTCGCCGTTCGTCGCCTGGCTCACGCTGCAGGGCACGAAGACGCTGTCGATCCGGCTCGAACGGCAAACGCAAGAACGCGCAGGCGATCGCCGAGTTCCTCGAGTCGCATCCGAAGGTGACGCAGGTGCGGTATCCGGGCCTCGAGACCTTTCCCGCAGCATGCGCTCGCCAGAAAGCAGGCGAGCGGCTTCGGCGCGATGCTGTGGTTCGAGGTCGAAGGCGGCGTGAAAGCGGGCAAGAAGCTCATGGACTCCGTGAAGCTCTGCACGCTGGCCGAGAACTTGGGGTCGGTCGAGACGCTGATCACGCATCCAGTGACGATGACGCACGCCGACGTCGAGCCGGCCGAGCGCAAGCGCGTCGGTATCACCGACGGCCTCGTGCGTCTGTCCGTCGGCCTCGAGGATGTCGAGGATCTCATCGCCGATTTGCGCACGGCGCTCGACAAGCTCTGAGCGCTCACCCGGATGCCGTCATGAAGAAGCAGACGCGAGTCACGCATCCGGGCGAGGTCAAGCTGCTCGACGGCAACGAGTCGGTCGTGCGGCCGGTCTATCGATCGGTGAAGTTCACGTATCGCGACGATCGCCGAGTCGCTGACTCCGGAAGCCAAGGAGCACGGCTTCGACTACACGCGCGACTCGAATCCGACGACGCGCGAGCTCGAGCTGCTCGCGGCGGAGCTCCAGGACCGCGACGATGCGATCGCCGTGGGCTCCGGCATGGCGTCGATCTGGCTCAGCCTGCTCGGCAACCTCGCGACCGGCGATCGTGTCGTGATCTTCGTCGAGTCGTATCGGCCCGAACCGCGTGGCGGTGCGGCGTTTTCTGCCGAAGCTCGGCATCGAGTTCACGATGCTGAGCGTGCACGACTTGCCGTCGATCGAGCGCACGTTCGCTCAGGACGACACCAAGCTCGTGCTGTTCGAGGCGCCGACCAATCCGATGCTGCAGGTACCGGACCTCGAGGCGATCGTGGCGCTCGCGAAGCAGCACGACGTGATCACGGTGCTCGACAACACGTTCGCCGGCCTGCACAACCACGGTCGGTACGGCATCGACTACTTCGTGCACAGCATGACGAAGTATGCGAACGGCCACGGCGACGTGATGGGCGGCATCGTGATCGGCGACAAGAAGCGCATTCGAGCGATCAAGCCGCTCGCCGTCAACATGGGCTCCACGCTCGATCCGGGCGCCGCGTTCATGGTGCTGCGCGGGCTCAAGACCTATTACCTGCGCTACGAGCGCCACTCGGCGAACGCGCTGGCGATCGCGGAGTATCTCGGCACGCGGCGCGAGGTGGAGACGGTGTTCTACCCCGGGCTTGCCGAGCGATCCGGGCCACGCGCTCGCGCGCAAGCAGATGAGCGACTTCGGCGGCGTGCTGAGCTTCGACCTACGCGCGATCAGGAGCAGACCTGGGCGTTCATCGATGCGCTCGAGCTGTTCGTCACGACGGCGAGCCTGGGCTCGACGGAATCGCTGGTCTCGCCCGGTGAAGCTGTTCCTCGGCAGCGATCTCAGCGCCGAGGAGCAGGCGCGCGCGGAGATCAGGGAGTCGACCGTCCGGCTCGCCGTCGGGATCGAGCACGTCGACGACCTCGTCGCCGACCTCGACCAAGCGCTGCGCAAGACCTTCGCCTGACGTTCACCGCGCGCACGCCCTCGGCGTGACGCGGTTACCCGCTCGCCGCTACGCGCCGAGGAACTTGCGTGCTCGCCCGAGCGCCATGAGCGGGAAGTAGTGGCGGTAGAGGTTGTAGTTGATCATGAAGCCGCGCTGCAGCTCGGTGCCCTGCGCAATGCGCGCGCGCGTCTTGGCGTCGCGGAAATCCATGCGCGCGCCGAAGCCGTAGCCCGGGAAAGCCCGTGCCCGTGTAGTACGGCTCGTCCCACGTGCCGTCGTCGCGCTGCGTGCCGATCAGGAACGCGACGCCGCGGCGAATCGTGCGCTCGTGGTCACGGTTGCCGCGTGGCGAGCAACGCGAGCAGGGCCCAGCCGGTCTGCGAGGCCGTGCTCGGGCCGCGGCCGCGCAGGCTGTCGTCCATGTACGAGGCGCAAGTCTCGCCCCAGCCGCCGTCGGCGTTCTGATGCGCGGCCATCCAGTCGGCCGCGTGACGCACGTACGTCTGCGTCATGTCCTCGCCGATCGCGGCGAGCGCCGGCAGCACGGCCGCCGTGCCGTAGATGTAGTTCACGCCCCAGCGGCCGAACCAGCTGCCGTCGGTCTCCTGCTCGGAGCGCAAGAAACGGTAGCCGCGCGCGACCGCGGGGTGTTGCTGCGGTCGAAGCCGAGCAGGCCGAGCGCTTCGAGCACGTGGGCCGTGACGTCGGCCGACGGCGGATCGAGCGCTTCGCCGAAGTCGCAGAACGGGATCTTCGTCAGGATCTCGCTGGTCGTTGTCCTTGTCGAACGCCGCCCAGCCGCCGTTGCTCGACTGCATCGCCAGCGTCCAGCCGAGCGCGCGATCGATCACGGCGCGAATCCGCGGCTCGTCGAGCAGCGCGCGCGGCAAACGCGCGAGCACGATCAGTGCAACGGCCGTGTCGTCGATGTCGGGATAGTGCAAGTTGGCGCGCTCGAATGCCCAGCCGCTCGGCTCGACGCCTTTGACTTTCTTCGACCAGTCGCCGTGGTAGCGCACTTCGTTCGCGAGCACCCACTCGAGGGCGCGGCGCATGTCCGGCGTGAGATCGCGATCGCAATCCTGCATCGCGAGCGAGCGCCAGCAGCGTATCCCACACGGGCGATTCGCTGGCCTGGATGTGCAGCGTGCCGCCGCGCTCGTACGACCAGTGCGTGTCGAGCGCCGCAAGCCCTTTCGAGACGACGGGGTGATCCAGTGTGTAGCCCTCGACGTTCAGCGCCATCAAGCTGTAGATCCAGGGCGGCTGGATTCCGCCCCAGGCGCCGTCCGCGTCTTGGTGACGCACGATCCAGCCCAGGCATGCGTTGATCGCCATTTCGCGCCCCGGCGTGAAGCCGAGCCGCTGATACAAATGCAGGACGCGATCCGAGAGCAGGAACAGCCGGCGCCACGACAGCCACGAGCCGCGCCTCGGCAGGCTGTAGTCCATGCGGTCGCGACCTGTCGGGGAACAGCTCGTCGAGCCGCCGGTCGGGCGGCAGCGGTCGCGCCACGCGGCGCGCCGACAGCACGGCGAGCGGCAGCAGCGTCGCGCGCGCCCAGCTCGCGAAGTTGTATATGTTGAACCACCAGCGCGGATTCGCGATGACCTCCGGCGGCAGGTTCGGCGTCGTGCTCCACGGCCACTCGCCGAGCAGCGCGAGCCAGTAACGCGTGAACACGCGCACGCCCGTGAGGCCGCCGTGCTCGAAGATCCACTGGCGCGCCTTCGCGAGCGGTTCCTCGTCCGGCCGCATACCGACGCTGCGCAGCGCCGCGTAGCACTCGACCGTGCTGTTGATGTCGCCGCGCGGCGCCTGGTAATAGCTTTCCCACGAGCCGTCCGGCCGCTGCGCTTTCAGCAGCGTGGCGACGATGTCCTGCTGTCTGCGGGTGGCTGAAGCCGAGGAAGTGCATGGCGAGCAGCCACTCGGCCTCCATCGAGTAGTTGGACTCGAGCATGCCGACCCAGAAGCCGTCCGGCTCCTGCTCGCGATCGAGCCAGCCGATTGCCTTTGCGATCGTGGCATCGACCTGTTTTGCCGCGTTCTCGAGTGCTCGCGGGACGGAAACCGCCATAGGGCAAGACGCAAGGGGTGACGACGCCGGCATTATCGCACAGGCCCGGCGACGGGGTCGTGGTCGACGCCGGCGCTTGCAGCGCCGCGGTGAATCACCGAGCATGCCGCGTTCGCTGGTACGTCGAGACGGTCGATGTCGGTCGCGCGGATCGCCGTGTTGCTCGCGGCGGGCATGGTTCTGCAGGCGTGTGCGGTCGTGACGGCCGAGGGTCAGCGGCTCGCGCTGACGTCGTCGGAGTTCTCCGCCTACGCCGAGCGCGTGTTCCGCGAGCAGAATCGGCTGGCCGATCAATTCGCGTTTGCGCTGGAGGACGCGGCCACGGTGCCGCCCGCCGTGGCAGCCGCCGAACAGACGCTGCTCGAAACCTGCGCTCAGCTCAACGAGCTCGCCACGGCGCGGCGCGACGGGCGCAGCCTCGGCGCCAAGCGCAGCGCGGCCGCTGCGCGCAGCGTGCCGGCTTGCGAGGAAGCGACGCGCCGCGCTGCCGCGCAGCTCGACACTTGGCGCAACCAGGGGAACCAGGGGCGTTAGGGCGGTAACAGCCGGCCGACGGCGACGAGGTGCTGCCGGTAGTACGGCGAGTCGAGGCTGGCGACCGCTACGTTTTGACCGCTGGCGGGTGCGTGGACGAACCGGCCGTCGCCGAGATAAATGCCGACGTGCGCCAGCTTGACCTCGTCCTGGAAGAACATCAGGTCTCCCGCATCCGCTTCGCCGAGCGCGATCTTGCGCGCGGTCCGGAATAGCTCCTGCGCGGTGCGCGGCACTTTGTACCCGGCCTGACCGTAGGTGTAGAACACGAGACCGCTACAGTCGAAGCCTTCGTCGGGCCGGGCGCCGCCATAGTGATAGCGCGACCCCACGAGGTCGCGAGCGAGCGTGGCGATCGCATCCCCCAGCTGCCGATCGGCCGTGCGCGCCTCCACGACGAGCGGTCTCGGCGGCAGCACGCCGGCTTGCGGCGGAGCCCCGGCGCAGCCGCCGGCAGCGGCCGCGGCGATCAGCAGCGGCAGCAGCAGCGCGAGCCTGACATTCGGTGTGCTGCGCGACATCGGCGACAGCATCCCATGCCGTGACTGAATCATCCCTGAACGTCGAAAATCATCGCGCCACGCGCTCGGTCTTGTCGCCGCCGCGGCTCACGAAATGACGAGCGCGGTATGGATCAGCTCGCGAGCCACGGAGGCAGCGGCAGGCCTTTCGCGCGCAAAAACTCGCCGTTGAACAGTTTCGACTGATACCGGGAACCGGAGTCGCACAGGACCGTCACCACGGTTTTGCCCGGACCGAGCTGCCGGGCCAGTCGAATGGCACCTGCGACGTTGATTCCGCTCGAGCCCCCGACCAGCAGACCCTCGTGCTGGAGCAGGTCGTAGAGCACCGGCAGCATCTCGGTGTCGGGTATCTGAAACGCATCGTCGATGCGTGCGCCGTCGAGATTGCCCGTGACGCGTCCCTGACCGATGCCCTCGCTGATCGAGCTGCCGGAGGCCTTCAGCTCGCCGGTCTTGATCCAGCTGTAGATGGCCGCGCCCATCGGGTCTGCCGCGGCGGTGACGATGCTCGGGTTGCGCTGCTTCAGGTATTCGCTGACGCCCGCCAGAGTGCCGCCGGTCCCGACGGCGCAAATGAACGCGTCCACCTGGCCGTCCGTTTGCTGCCAGATCTCCGGGCCCGTGCTGGCGGCGTGACCGTCGCGATTGGCGGGGTTGTCCCACTGGTTCGCGTACAGCACGCCATGCGGCTCCGTGGCTTCGAGCTCCTTGGCCGTGCGCGCGGCGATGTGCACGTAGTTGTTCGGATCCTTGTACGGCACGGCCGGCACTTCGCGGAGCTCCGCCCCGCTGAGTCGCAAGCGCATCCTTTTTCTCCTGCGACTGCGTGTTCGGCATCAGGATCAGCGTGCGGTAGCCGCGCGATCGCCCGACCAGCGCCAGGCCGATGCCCGTGTTGCCGGCGGTGCCTTCCACGATCAGCCCGCCTGGCTCGATGACGCCGCGCCGCTCGCCGTCGAGCACCATGTACTTCGCGGCTCGATCCTTCACCGAGCCCCCGGGATTCAGGAACTCCGCTTTGCCGAGAATCGTGCAGCCCGTCAGCTCGGAGGCGCGGCGGAGCTTGATCAGAGGCGTGTCGCCGACCGCGTCGACGAAGTCGTTGCGAATGTCCATGACAGGACGCGGCGAGTGACTACTTGTCTACCACGGTGATCGTGATCTTCTCCGAGCGCACGGGCGGCTGGTGCGGGATATGCGCCGCGTCGCCGAGCACGAGCTGCAGCGTGTGCTGCCCCGGGGCAAGGGTGAGCTCGGTCTCGGTCTGCCCGAGGCCGAAGTGCCGATGGTTCGCGTCGTTCGGGATCGGCAGGTTGTCCGGCGGCAGCTCCGCGACGTCGATCAGCAGGTGATGATGGCCCGTGTTCGGCGCCGTGACGCCGGCCGGCGCGACGCCCATGCCGCGCAGGCCGAAGCGGACGGTGAACGGGGAGGTCACGGTGGCGCCGTTCGCCGGCGACAGGAAATACACCATGGCGCCGTCGGGCGCCGGGGTCCGCGGCAGCGCGGTTTCCTGCGCCGGTCCGAGGGCCGGCAACGCCAATAGAAGCAGCCCGCAGAACGATGTTATCTTGCGCACGATATCGCCCCTGTTGCGTGATGGATCGTCGTTCGAGTGTGCCGCGCATCTTAGCAGGAGCAAAGGGTCGTCAACGCGAACGAGCCGGTGAGCGTTATGCAATATTTTCGGCCGCTGAGCAGTCGCTCTCTTTACAGTGAACTTCGGTGCGGTCCGGCGTTACTAAACAGGCATCCCGCCAGTACTCGCGAGCTCCGCTGATGGCGATCGGCCGCGAAATAACGAGGTGAGCCATGGGACGTACGCTTTTGCGTGGATTGCTGCTATCCGGACTGTTCACCGGCGTGCTCGCCTGTAGCAGCCAATCGCAGCTGGGACCCAGCGGCGGCGGTGGCCTCCCGATGCCTTCGAGCAGTGGCTCGTCGGGCGGTGGGCAGTCCGGCGGCCTGCCGAGCGGCGGGTCCTCGGGCGGCGGCGGCGCGTCGGGGGGCAGCACGTCCTCGGGCGGCGGCCTGCCGGGGTCCTCCGGCGGCGGCTCGGCGGGCGGCGGGGTGCCCGGTTCCTCGGCGGGCGGTCTCCCGGGCGCTTCCGGCGGCGGCCTGCCGGGCTCGTCCGGCGGCGGTTTGCCGGGCTCCTCGAGCAGCGGTTCGCCCGGCTCCTCCGGCAGCGGTCTGCCAGGTGCCTCGGGCGGCGGTGTGCCCGGCTCCGCCGACGCGGGTCTCCCCGGCGCAGCGGGCGGCGGCTCGGCCGGCTCGTCCGGCGGCAGCGCCTCTAGCTCATCGGGCGGCGGCGATTCGATCGGCTTGCCGGGCAGCGGTGCGCAAGGCCAGGGCGGCGCGGCCGGCGGCGCGACGGCCGGGGGCGGCGGAGCCAACGGCGGTTCCGCAACGGCCGGCGGCGGTGGCCGCGCCGGCGGCTCCTCGGCCGGCGATGGGGCGGCAGCGGGCGGCGGATCGTCGAGCGGGGCGGGGTCCCAGGGTGCCGGGGGCAGCCGCAGCGCGTCGACGGGCGGCGCGGCGGGCCAGGCGGGCACGGGCGGCGGCGGCAGCCAGTCCGGCACGGCCGGCGGCGCGGGCAACCAGGCGGGCGCGGCCGGGGGCGGTGGCAGCGGCCAGCAAGGCGCCGGCGGTGGCGGGGGTGGGGACCCGCGTACGGCGCAGAACGGCAACGGCGGTAGCGCAGCCGGCAGCGAGGGTAACGGTTCCGGCACGGGGGATAACCCCTTTGGCGACGGCACCGCGGAGGACGGTACGGGCCAAGGCGGCGACGAGGAATTCAATCGTTCGCTCGGCGACTTCGACGCCGTGATCGGCGCCGAGCAAGACGCGAACGCGAAGGCCGGCGTGGGCGCCGCGGCCGATGGCGCGTTGCCCGGTGCCGGCGGTCAAGGCGAGGGTGGCGGTACCGAGGCAGACGGCAGTGGTGGCGGCGCCGATCGCGGCGGCGGCGGCGGCGGACGCGGTGCCGACGGCGGCGGCGGTGGCGGTGCCGGCGGCGGCAACGCCCGCGGCGGCGACGGTCCGGGCGCCGGCGCGACGATTCCCGGAGCCAACGTTGCGGAAACGAATGCGCCGACGGTCAAGGGTTGCAGCGATGCGGATAAGGTCGCGCGCCAGCTTTGCGAAGCCGCGACGAAAGAGGCCGATCCGTTCCTCCGCGCGTCGTTGTGGGACGAGTACAACCAATACAAGAAGATCCTGGCGCGACAGTGATCATGGGCAGGGGGTCGGTCATGCGGCGGAGTGCGATGCTGTTGCTCGCAGGATGGTGGGTCGCCGGCTGCACCACGTCCGAGGTCGTGGTGGCGCACTCGGTCCCGCTCGAGAAGGCGACGGTGGTCACACCGGAGGCCGAGCTGCTCGACGTCGCGGTCAAGGTGTTCGATTCCGGCGTGCCGGAGGGCGAGGTCGACAAGGACGTGCTCGAGTCGCTGGTGCGCGAGGGTACGTTCGTGCAGATCCGCCGTAGCGAAGCGCTGTACATGGCGGTCGTGCTGCGCAACACGCTGCAGAAGTCCGGCCACTGGGGCGCGGTGTGGGTTACGCCGAAGGAGAGCACCGTTGCCGATGTCGGTGTGACGGCGAAGATTCTCCACTCCGACGGCAACGTCCTGAAGTTGCATGCCGTGGCGAAGGACGCCACCGGACACGTTTGGATCGATCACGATTACGAGATGGAGACGGCCGCCGGGGCCTTCAATCGGCAGCGGTATCCCGATCTCGATCCGTACCAGGACGTCTTCAACGAAATCGCCAACGATCTCGCCAAGGCGCGCGATGAGCTTTCGGCGGCCCAGCGGACCGAAGTTCGCAGCGTGGCCGGCATGCGGTACGCCGCCGATCTGAGCCCGGACGCGTTCGCAGGCTATGTGGCAGACGACGGGCGCGGGCGCTACGAGCTGAAGCGGTTGCCGGCAACGGACGACCCGATGTTCGATCGAACGCGACGCGTCCGCCAGCGCGAACGGCTCTTCCTCGATACGCTCGATCAGCACTACGAGCAGTTCTACACCGACGCGTCGAAGCCCTACAACAGCTGGCGCGAATATGCGCGTGAGGAGGCCATCGAGATCAACGATCTCACGAAGGCGGCGCGGTGGCGCACCGGAATGGGCGTGGCGACGATCGTCGCCTCCGTGGTTTACGGCAGCAACAACAACAACAGCTTCTCGGATCGCGTGGTGCGCGACGCGATGATGTACATCGGTATGGACATGATCCGCACGAGCCAGGTGCGCAAGCAGGAGAAGAAGGTCCACACGGATACGCTCGACGAGCTGTCGTCGAGCTTCGACAAGGAAGTGCAGCCCATGGTCGTCAACGTTCAGGGCACCGAGCATCGGTTGACCGGAACGGCGGACGCGCAATATCAGGAGTGGCGCGATCTGTTGCGACAGATCTTCGTCAACGAATCCGGCTTCACGCCGGAGGACGTTACGATCTCTACGGAGCAGGAGCTCGAACCACCGGTCGAGCTGCCACCGGTGCCAGACCTCGCGCCCGCAGCGGGAAGCCCACCCGCGACCGGCAGCGAAGCCACGACCGAAGGCGGTTCGGATGCAAGCGCGACGTCCAACGGCGGAGTCTGACGCCGCCGCGAGCGACAGCGTTACCGCGCTTCAGTCAGATCACGACGGGCGCCTTGGCCGGTGGCAGCTGCTCGAGCGACTCGGTGCCGGCGGTAGCGCGACCGTTTGGCGCGCGAGGGATGGCGCAGGCAACGAGGCCGCGCTGAAGGTGCTGCACGAGCGCGCGGACGACTATCTGCGCCGTGAGCACGACGCTCTCGAGCGCTTCCGTCAGCCTCACGTCGTTCGATCCCTCGGCATGGTCGAGGGCCGCGGTGCCCGTGCTCTCGCGCTCGAGTGCTTGCCGGGGGGCGATTTCGTTGCGCTCCTCGGCGGCGATCCGCGTCATTGGCTCGGTGTGCTGCGTGCTGTGCTCACGGTCGGCGAGTCCCTGCACGCGCAAGGGTTCGCCCATTGCGATCTCAAAGCCCGCAACGTGCTGTTCGCCGCCGACGGAGCGGCGCGACTCATCGACTTCGCGTCCGTGCGCCCGCTCGATGCGGGGCTGCGACGCACCGTCGCGACGCTCGCCTGTACGCCGGCGTCGGCGGTGACGAGCGCTCGTGCGGCGGATTGCTTCGCGTTTGCCGTGCTCGTCTACGAGTCGCTCACGGGGCGGCTGCCATATGGCGCCGGCGGGGCGCGCTGGCAGGGTGAGTCGCCGCACGCTGCCAGCCCGCCGTCCGGGGCCACGGCGGCATTGCTGGCGGCAGCCGATGACGTGCTCGTGGCCGGCGGTGAGGTCCGTGAGGGACTCTCGGTATTCGGCGATGTCATAGAATCTGCCTTGGCGGCTTACCGCTGACTTGCGAGCCCTGTAGTGGAACCGACGCTCCCACAACATGACGAAACGATCGTCCCCGTCCGACCGGGACTCGGCACCGGCGCGCAGGCTTCGCGCGTGGCCGGGTGGAGGTCGCGGCGCGCGGGGTCTTACTCGCGGCTCCTGCTGGGTGCGTTGGGCTCGGTGGCGTTGCTCGCCGCCGCCGCGGCGGTGTTCGTGTGGCTGCCGAGTCATCTCGCGGAGCTTCGCGTGGCGCGCGCCACGGCCACCGCCGCTGCGGCCAAGAAAGCCGCGCCGGCCGTTCCCGCCGACACGTTGTCGCCGGAGGAAGCCGCCGCGCTGAAGACGCAAGCGGAAAGTCTGCTCGCCGGCTTGTTGACGCAGCAGAGCCGCCTCGCTGCGCAGAACGTCGAGAGCTGGGGCGGCGACGCCTGGCAAAGGTACGAGACGCTGCAGCGCACGGGTGAAGATGCGTTTCTGGCCGACGATTTTCGCGTTGCGGTCAAGAGCTACGAGGACGCATCGGCGCTCGGCGAGGAATTGCTGAAGCGCGCCGATCAGACCGTAGAAGGCGCGCTCGCGGCCGCCGCGCAAGCGTTCGCCGCCGGCAACGTCGAGCTCGCGTTGAAGCAATACGACATCGTGCTCACGATCGATCCGACCCATGCGGCGGCGAAGGCGGGTCGCGCGCGCGCGGAGCGACTGACGGAGGTGCTGGCGATCGTCCGACGCGCCGACGAGCAGCGGACGCACGGCGCGCTGCAGGACGCCGTGGCAAGCTACCGTGCGGCGCTCGCGATCGACTCCGGCTGGGAGCCGGCGCAAAGGGCCGTGACCGAGATCACGAAGGAATTGAAGGACGACGAGTACGAGCGGCGGATGTCGGCCGCCTCGAGCGCGCTCGCGGCGGAGGAGTTTGCCGATGCCGAGAAACAATTTCGAGCCGCGCTCGCGCTACGGCCGAGCGCTGCCGCGGCGGAGGAAGGTCTCACACAAGCCCAGGAGGGTGCGAAGCTCGACAAGATCGCGCTCGCTCAGGCTCGGGCATTCGCCTTCGAGAAACGCGAGCTCTGGGATCAGGCGATAGCGCAATACCGCGATGTGCTGGCCACCGATTCGACGGTGCTGTTCGCGCAGACGGGGCTCGATCGCGCAACCTCGCGGGCGGGTCTCGACGCGAAGCTCGCGAATGTCATACAGAACCCCACGCTGCTGTTCGGCGACACGATGCTCGCGAGCGCGCGCGAGTTGCTCGACGTCGCCAGCGAGATACCGGAGAAAGGGCCGAGGCTCGAGGGTCAAATCCACGATCTCGGCCGACTGATCGCGCTCGCGACGACGCCGATCGCCGTACGAATAGAGTCCGACCAATTGACGGACGTGACGCTGTATCGGGTGGGCGGGCTCGGCACGTTCATGAGCAAGGAAGTCGAGCTGCGGCCGGGCACTTACACGGCGATCGGCAGCCGCGACGGGTATCGCGACGTGCGACGAACGTTCACGGTCGTGCCGGGACGCACGATATCGCCCGTCATGGTGGTCTGCGTCGAGCAAATCTAAGGCATGGAAGGCAGCAATGGGCGACGGTAGGAGTGGACGCAGCCGGGTCGTGGTGATCGACGAGTCCGGCCGTCGGCGCGAGTTCGAGCCGGCCGCGTTGCCGGTGTCGTTCGGCGCAGCCGCCGATGCCGACGTCATCGTCGCGGGCGTTCCCGGCACGGTGCAGATCGGTCGGCTCGGGGACGTGTTCTTCGTGCACGCGGATCGCGCGACGCGAAGCCTGCGCGTGGACGGCGTGTCCGTTACCGGATCGAAAGAGCTCCAAGACGGCGACGTGATCGCGTTCGATCGCGCGCGGCTCGAGTGCCGAATCTCGGGCGATGCCTTGACCGTGACCGTGAAGCTGCTCGTCACGGCAGGCGACACGGCGCCGCCGGATCTCGAGGAGATGGCCCGCGCCCGCGACGCGGGTGACGTCACGGTCACGCCGATTGCGTTCAAGCCGAACGTGCCGGGATCGGCCGCGAGCGTCAGGCGCGGTCCTGGGCTGGCGGCGGTCGGCGCCATCGTGGCTACGGCCGCGACGGCCACGGTGGCGTGGTTCACGTTCACCGCCAAGTCGGTGGAGCTCAAGATCGAGCCCGCGCCCGATCGGATCAGCGTGCCCGGCACCTTCTTCAAGCTGCGGCTCGGCGAGCGCTATCTGCTTCGTCCCGGCGCGCATCGCGTGGCCGCAGAGCTCGCGGGCTATTACCCGCTCGACGCGTCGATCGACGTCGACACGTCGGCCGACCAATCGTTCGCGCTCACGCTGCAGAAGCTACCCGGCAAGATCACGCTCAGCACCGAGCCGGAAGCCAAGGCCGAGGTTCTCGTCGATGGCGCTCCGCTCGGCCCGACCCCGCTGGTCGACGTGGAGCTCACACCGGGGCTGCATCGACTGGAATTTCGAGCCGACCGCTTTCTGACCGAGGTGCGCGAGCTCGAGGTGACCGGCGGCGGCGAGCGTCAGTCGCTGGCGGCGAAGCTGACGCCGAACTGGGCCGTCGTATCGCTACGGACGGACCCACCCGGTGCGACGGTGCTCGTCGACGGCGCGCCGGCAGGCACGACGCCGGCCGATCTCGAGCTCACGGCGGGCGAGCGCAATCTCGAAGTCCGGCTCGCGGGCTTCAACGCATGGAACGGCAAGGTCCAGGTCGTCGCGAACGAGCCGGTGCAGCTCCCCGACGTGAAGCTCGCCGCGGCCGACGGCCGCGTCGAAATCGCGAGCTCGCCGAGCGAGGCCAGCGTCAGCATCGACGGCGAGTTCCGGGGGCGCACACCTTTGCAGCTGCGTTTGAGCCCCGGCCGCCCGCATCGGCTCACGCTGACCAAGCCGGGCTACGAGACCGTGACCAACGATCTTTCCGTGGCCGCCGACAGTGGTCGGCGTCTGAAGCTCGATCTCACGCCGCAATATGGTGCCGTCGACATTCGCAGCACGCCGCCGCGCGCCGCGATCGTCGTCGACGGCGAGCAACAGGGCACGACTCCGAGCACGTTGCAGCTGACCGCCATTCATCACGTCATCGAGATCGAGCAAGAGGGATTCGCGCCGCAGCGCGTGGAGTTGACGCCGCGCCCCGGGTTCCCGCAGAAGCTGGAGCTGACCTTGGTCGCGCTCGACGTGAGCTCCGGCGGCGGTTTCCCGCCGCTGCTGCACACCGGCGCCGACCAGGAGCTGCGTCTCCTGCCGGCCGGCCAGTTCACGATGGGCTCGTCGCGGCGCGAGGTGGGTAGGCGATCGAACGAAGTGTTGCGGCCCGTGCGGGTCACGCATGCCTACTACCTCGGGGCGCACGAGGTGACGAATGCGGAGTTTCGGCAGTTCAAGCCGGAGCATAGTTCCGGGGCGTTCGGCGGGCTGTCGCTGAACGAGGATCAGCAGCCCGTCGTGAACGTGACCTGGGACGAGGTCGCGCAGTACTTGAACTGGCTGAGCATCAAGGACGGTCTGCAGCCCGTGTACGAGGAGCGCGCCGGCGGCTGGGTGCCGGTCCGGCCGCTGCGCAGCGGCTATCGATTACCGACCGAGGCAGAGTGGGAATGGGCCGCACGCTTCGCCGGTCAGCAGACCGGGTTGCTGTACTCGTGGGGGGCGGACTTGCCGCCGCCGGATCGTGCAGGCAACTTCGCCGATCTCGCTGCGGCCAAGATCCTGCAGACCACGCTCGTGACCTACAACGACGGCTATCCGGTCAGCGCGCCGGTCGGCACGTTCGGCGCGAACGCCTATGGCATCAGCGACCTCGGCGGCAACGTAGCGGAGTGGGTGCAGGACTATTATTCGATCGACGCCGTGGAAACCTCGCAACGCGAGGACGATCCCCTCGGTCCGGAGATCGGGCGATTCCACGCGGTGCGCGGCGCGAGCTGGCGCAGCGCCACGCTGACGGACCTGCGAGTTGCGGCGCGCAGCTACGAGGCCACCGCGCGCGACGACGTCGGTTTTCGGTTGGCGCGCAATCTCCAGTAAGCCATGCTGCGGAATGCGCGTGGGTGGGCACAGTCTAATGCAGTCGTCCAGATAACCCCGAGGTAGCCATGAACACGATTCGAACCGCTGCTCTCGTAGCCGCGCTCGCGACGGCATCTGCCTCGTCGCTCGGCCAGGAGAGTCCCGCACCGCCGCCCCCGTCGGATCAGTCGCCACCCGCCGCGCAGACGCCCGCGCCCCCGCCGGCCGAGGAGCGCGGCGTCGTCAAGGACGGCGAATTCATTCCCACACAAGAGCTGTCCGCCGACGAGGAAGTCACCTTCCCGGTCGACATCTGATTTCCGTGAGCGCGCTGGCCATCGACATCAACGATGCGGGCATTACCGTCGCCGATGCCACGGGCGTGCTCGCCGTCGAGCCGGGATTTGCGGTCGTCGACAAGGAGCGCATCGTCACGGGCGGCGAGGCGCTCGGCTTGGCGCGACTGCGGCCTCGCCAGGCCAGCAGCCGCTTCTGGAGCACGCTGAGCCTCGAGCCGGGCTCGGCCGGCTCGGATCTCAAGCAGAGCGCGGCCGAGCTTGCTTATGCTCAGCTCGCCGCGCTCTGGCAGGGCTTAGGGCGCAGCGCCACGGAGGTGTTGCTCGTCGTGCCCGCCGGGTATCGCGCGGAGCAGCTCGGTCTGCTGCTCGGGCTTGCGCAGGAATGCGGAATGCCCGTGCGCGCACTGATCGACGTCGCGGCCGCCGCGAGCCATCGGCCGTACCCGGACCGTCAGCTGATGCACCTCGATGCCGGTCTGTACCGCGTCAACGCCACGGTGCTCGACCAAAGCGATGAGGTCGGCGTACGCGCCGAGCATGCGCTGTTGCAATCCGGGCTCATGGGTGTGATGGACGCCTTCGCTCGGCGCATCTCGGACGCGTTCGTCCGGGCCACACGGTTCAATCCGTTTCGCCACGCGGAGACCGAGCAACTGCTCTACGATCGGCTGCCGGGTTGGCTCGACGCGCTGCAGACGCAGGAGCGGCTCGAGTTGCTGCTGCCGTATGGCGGTGAAGACTGCCGAGTGACCGTGGAGCGCGATGAGGTGGTCGGCGTCGCGGCGAGTTTCTATCGTGCCGTGGCGCAGCTGATCGCGCAGAATCGGGAACCGGATCGCGGCCTCGTCGTGCTGGTGTCGGATCGGCTGGCGCGGCTGCCCGGTCTCGTGAAGGAGCTCGCTCGACTGGATCACGCCGTGATCGAATCGCTCGCGGTGGGCCATGCGGCGCGCAACGCACTGCTCGCGGCACCCGTCATCCGCGCAGGCGCGGAGGTGAAGCTGTTGAAGCGGCTGCCGTGGCGCGACGCCGCGGTGCCCCACGAAGCCGCTGCGCCGGCGCCCGCCGCGGCCCTGGCCGTCGCCGACCAGACCTTGCCGACCCACGTCGTGCACGGCGGCATTGCCTACCGGATCGGCGGGCGGGGGTTGATCGTCGGGCGCGAGCCGGACACCGCTCGGCGCACGATCGTCGTCCCGGACGGTCACAGCGGCGTGTCGCGCGCGCACTGTGAGCTCGTGCTGCGCGACGGCGAGCTGAAGCTGCGCGACTTGAGTCGCTACGGCACGTTCGTCAACGAACGAAAGATCGCCGGCGAGGTGGCGCTCAAGCCCGGCGACGTGGTTCGCGTCGGCTCGCCGGGCCTCGAGCTGCGCGCCGTGATCGTGGAGGCCGTCGAATGAGAGCCCGCCGGCGCGAATTCAACGTCTTCTCGCTGTCGTTCCTCGACGCGATCACGGCCGGGTTCGGTGCCGTCGTGCTGCTGTTCATGCTCGTGAGCCAGAACGCGCTGATCGATAGCCGGACCGTCGTCGACGATATGTCGGCGGAGGCGAAGCGCTGGGAGCTCAAGGTCCTCACGGGGCAAAAGAACCTCGTGCAGCTCAAGGAGCAGCTGCAGGAGCAGCTGCAGCAATGGACGGCCCTGCGCGCGCTACGCCAGAACCTGCTGGGCGAGATTCAGGACACGGAGACGAAGCTCGAAACAGTGACGCAGGACGATGCCAGCCGCCGCAAGGCGATCGAGAAGCTGCGCGCCGATCTCGCGTCGCTCGATACGCAGACGAAGGCACTCTCGGCGGCCACGCCGCAGCCGACGGAGGACCGCAATGCGCTGCGCGGGTTCAAGGGCGAAGGCAATCGGCAGTATCTGACCGGCATGCGCATGGGCGGTAAACGCATCGTCATCCTGGTCGACACGTCCACGAGCATGTTGGATCGAACGATCGTGAACGTGATCCGCCGGCGCAACATGTCGCCCGAGCAGCAACGCCAGTCGCCGAAGTGGAAGCAGGTGGTCAACACCGTCGACTGGCTCACCACACAAATCGAGCCCGGCACCGAGATTCAAATCATCGGATTCACCGACACGGCGAGATCGCTGATCCCGGGCAGCGACGGCAAATGGGTAACCGTCACCGACGGCAAGAACCTCGATGCGACCGTCGACGCGCTGCGGGCGCAATATCCGAAGGGTCCGACCAGCCTGCACGCGGCGTTCTCGGCCGTTCGTGCGCTCGAGCCGAAGCCGGACAACGTCTACCTGCTCGTCGACGGGCTGCCCACGATGGGCGAGATCATACCGACGCGGCAGGGCGTCACGAGTCGCGAGCGCGTCGATCACTTCAACCGCGCCGTCCGTCAGCTCCCGGTCGGTATACCGGTCAACGTGATCCTGTTCGCGATGGAAGGCGACCCGCAGGCGGCGCCGGCCTACTGGGTGCTCGCGCTGCGCACCGGCGGCTCTATGATGGCACCGGCGGAGGATTGGCCATGAGGCGCCGTCGCGAGTTCGAAGTTTTCAGCATGTCGTTCCTGGACGCCATTTGCTGCGGCTTCGGCTCGATCATTCTGCTGTTCATCATCACGCGCGTCAGCGAGCCGATCCGGCTAGAGGAGAGCCAGCAGGACTTGAGCGGCTTGATCACGCAGTACCAGCAAGAGCTCAACGACATCCTCGGCGAGACGGACGTGGTGCGGCGCGACGAGGCGACCGCTTCGACGGACCTGAAAACGGACCAGCGCCAGATCGAAACGCTGCGGGCGGAGCTCGAGCGGATCCGCTCCGAGGTGCTCGCGACGACGCAGAATTCGCGCGTGCAGAACGAGCTGCAGGGCAAGCTCGCTGCGGCGAAGCAGAGCCTTACGGACGAGATGAAACGCCTGCTCGCCGACTACAAACCCCCGGTCGGCGAGTACAAGATCGGCGGCATTCCCGTCGACAGCGAGTACATCATCTTTCTGATCGACACGTCGGGAAGCATGAAGCAGTACGCCTGGGACCGCGTGCAACAGCAGATTCGCGAAACACTCGATGTGTACCCGACGGTGAAGGGCATCCAGGTGATGAACGACGAAGGCGAGTACATGTTCAGGAGCTATCGGAACGAGTGGATTCCGGATACGCCGACGCGCCGCAAAGCCATCATCGACGGGCTCCGGACCTGGGATGCATTCTCGAACTCGAGCCCGCGCGAGGGCATCATCGCCGCGATCGACACGTTCTACGATCCGAACAAGAAGATCTCCCTGTACGTCTACAGCGACGACTTTGCGGTGGGGACCATCAATTCCGTGGTGCGCGAGATCGATCGGCGAAACCTGGCCGACGCGAGCGGCAAGCGCCGCGTGCGCATTCACGCCGTGGCGTTTCCCACGATCTACGCCGCAACCGGCGGGCAGCTGTATTCGGCGGCCGACTTTGCGATCCTGATGCGCGCGATCTGCCAGCGTAACGGCGGCACTTTCGTGGCGTTGCCGCTGCTGCGTGATTCCCGATGAACCCCCGACTCTGCCGCGCGCCCGCGCCGCGGCTGGGCCGGGCCTGATTTCGTCCCTGGAGGAGTGTGAATGGCCGTCTATCAGAGTTATCTGCGCGATCGTATGTCGAAGGTCGGCGTGCTGGTCGTGATCGCGCTCGTCGTGCAGCTCGTGTTCGCGGCGTTCGTGCGGCCGATGGCGGAGGAGTGGCGCACGGAGCAGCGCGCGATCGCCGAACGCACGCCGGGCTACGTGCCGCAGCGCTCGATCTGGGTCATCATCAAGGATCCGGAGCAGGAGGCCACGATCATCGTGGCGATCTGGGCCATCATCCTGGCCGTTCTGCGGTTTCGCGAGCTTCGTGCTCAGCGCGATCTGCTCGGCGCCGGATACATGAGGCTCGATCCCGGCATCGTGATCTTGCCCAGCGACGCGCGCGAGTACTTACGGCAATTCGAGCAGTTGCCACCCTTCAAGCGCGAATCCGTGTTGCCGCGGGTGCTCGCGGCCGCGCTGAAACGCTTCGGCGCCACGGGGAACGTGCAGGACGCGTCGCAGACCGTGCACAACGCCTGTGAGAGCGAGAGCAACCGGCTCGATGCGGAGCTCGCTATCTTGAGGTTCAGCGTGTGGGTCACGCCGGCACTCGGCTTCGTCGGCACGGTCCGCGGTATCGGCCTCGCGCTCCAGGGCGCGGAGCTCGCCGTCAAGGGCGACACCACGGCGGTGACGGGCGGTCTCGGTATCTCGTTCAACTCGACGCTGGTCGCGCTCACCCTCAGCATCCTGCTGATGTACATCCTGCACGAGATCCAGCTCGCGCAGGAGCGGCTCGTGCTCGACACCGAGAATTACGCGGACGAGGAGCTGATCAGCCGCTTGCACAGCACCTGAGCGCTCGGGCGGCCCCTCGGGGCGCCGCCATAATTCGTCAGATTCGCTCCGTACCGCGCCGCATTTCATCACCGCGGCGTCAGCCGCGTTCGCTGCAATGGCTTTGCGTCATCATTCATGCTCGAGGAGCAAATCATGAAGGGCAAATTCATTGTTGTGTTGGTGAGCTGCGCACTCGCGTCGTCCAGCTGGGCTGGCCAGCGGCATGAGCGCAAGCGAAACGAAGAGTCGATCGGCGTCGGGGGCGGCGCGGCGATCGGCGCGATAGCGGGCGGCCCGGTCGGGCTGATCCTCGGTGCGGCCTTCGGCGGCTGGCTAGGCGATCGATTCCATCACGAGCGCGGTGCACGCATCGAGGCCGATCAGCGGTCCGCCGAGGCCGATGCCAAGGCGACGGTGCTCGAGACGCGTCTCGCGGCGACCGAGCAGAACGCCGCCCGGACGAGTGCGGCGCTGGCCGATGAGCGTACGCAACATCGCCGTGATGTCGAGGAGGCGTTGCAGGTCGAGGTGCTCTTTCGGACGGAGGACAGCGTCGTCACCGCCGCGACCGAGGAACGCCTGGCGAAGCTCGTCGCTTTGATTGCGCCGTTCGACGGAGCCGTGATTCGTCTCGAGGGTCATGCCGACGTGCGCGGCACCGAGACCTACAACGCGGCATTGTCGCAGTCGCGTGCCGATGCGGTGCGCGATGCGCTGATTCGCGCCGGGATGCCGGCCGAGCGGATCATCGTGAACGCGGCGGGCGAGGCAGAATCGCAGGCGTCCGAGCAGGATACCGAAGGCATGGCGCTCGATCGCCGGGTGCAGATGAGCGTCGTCGGTCTCGATGACGCGAGTCGCGTGGCCCAGCAGGCCGCGCAATAACCATCGTGCTCCCCCGTGGCCGGGGGTTGCTGCCGTGGAGCGGGGCGGCAGCCTTCGGCCGCACTTCGTTGGCGTGCGGCTATTCGGCGAGATAAGGAGCGAGCAGCGGCAGCAGCGGTTGCGCCGGTGCGGCGGCGCTGCGCCGCAGCACGCGCACCGGCACGGGCCGAACGAAGCCCGCCAGAACGCCGGCCGTCTCGTCCACGGGAACCGGTTGCTGCACGGATTCGCTGACCACGATGCCGGCAACCTCGACGCCTCGCCCTTGCAGTGCGGCCGCGGCCGTCAGGCTGTGGCTGAGCGCCCCGAGATAGCTGCCCACCACGAGCAACGTCGGCGCCGCGAGCGCGACGATCCAGTCGAGCACCGTGTGCCGCTCGTCGAGCGGCACCATCACGCCGCCGATGCCCTCGATCAGCGTGATGCTCGCGTCGCGGGGCGTGGCGCAGAACTCCACGAGCGCGTCGAATGGCACCGTGCGCCGCTCCCGCGCGGCGGCCATGTCCGGCGACAGCGGCGCCGCGAAGCGCCATGGGCTCACGGCGTCGAGATGCGCCTCGTCGAGCGGTAAACCCTGGCCGCGCAGCAACGCGCCGGTGTCGCTGCCCGCGGCGTCCTCCACGCTGAAGCCCGAGGCCACGGGCTTCAAGGCGTACACCCCCTGCCCGGCCGCGCGTAGCTCGGCGATCAGCTGCAGCATGACGAACGTCTTGCCGACGTCGGTGCCTGCCGCCGTCACGAACAAGGTCGTCATTCCGAACCCAGCAATGGGCGCACCGCGCTCGCGAGTGCCGCGACTTGCTCGCGCGTGTGCGCGGCCGAGAACGTCACGCGCAGCCGTGCGGTGCCGGGCGGCACCGTCGGCGGACGGATGGCCGCGACGAGAAAGCCGGCGCGCCGCAAGGTGTCGCTGGCTGCGAGCGCCCGTGTCGCGCTGCCCTGGATCAGCGAGACGATCGGGCTCGTCGCCGGGCGCAGGTCGAGCGCGGCCGTGAACTCGCGCGCGAGCGTGAGCGGCCGGCGCACGAGCTCGAGATCCGTCGCGATCAGCTCGAGCGCCGCGCTGGCGGCGGCGATCACCCCGGGCGGCAGGCCCGTCGAGTAGACGAGCGTCCGCGCACGATTGCGCACCAGCTCGCAGACCTCGCGACCGGCGCACAAGTATCCGCCATAGGCGCCAACGGCCTTCGACAGCGTGCCCATCTGCAGCGGCACGGCCGTCGCCGTGCCCGTCGCGAAGCTCGAGCCGCGGCCGTCACCGACCACGCCGAGCCCATGCGCGTCGTCGGTCATGAGCCAGGCGTCGTGCTCCGCCGTCAGCGGCGCCAGCTCGGCGAGCGGCGCGAGATCGCCTTCCATGCTGAACACTCCGTCGGTCAACACGAGGCAGTGACGGTGGCGCGGCCGCTCGCTGCGGAGCAGCTCCCGCACGTGACTCGTGTCGTTGTGACGAAACTCGAGCACGCGGGCCCGCGACAGCTCCGCGCCCGCGAGCAGACAGCTATGGCAGAGCTCGTCGAGCAGCACGAGATCGGCGCGACCCACGAGCGCCGGAATGACGCCGAGGTTCGTCAGGTAGCCGCTGCCGAACACGACGGCCTCCGCGGTTCCCTTCAGCATCGCGAGCTTGCGCTCGAGCTCGGCGTACAGCGCGTGATTGCCGTTCACGAGGCGTGACGAGCCCGCACCCGCGCCGTAACGTCGCGTGGCCGCGACGCTGGCCGCGACGACGTCGGGATGATGCGTGAGACCGAGATAATCGTTGCACGAGAACGAGACGAGCGCGGTCCCGTTCTGCTCGGCGTCCACGGCGCCGGGCCGGTCGGTCGTCACGAGCCGGCGGCGCAGCGCTCGGTGCTCGAGCGCCGCGAGCTTGGCGCGCGCGACGTCGTCGAGCGACTTCCGGCGCCGCTCGCCGGAGGCGTCGCGGACGGTCACGAACGTTCGATCGAGGGCCGCATGTCGGCATTCTCACCGACATGCGCGCCACCGGGGAAGGCATGGACGGGCGACGGACAGCCGTGCGCCCGTCGGGCGGCCGTTACGCCGCCGGCTGGTGGCGGCTCGCGGCGGTCCGTGCGTGCTGCAGCGGATCGAAGCCCGCCGCGAGCGCGTCGTCGATGTTCTCGAGCCACACGAACTTCAGCTTGTTGCGAGCCGGCTCTGGAATCTCCTCCAGGTCCTTCTTGTTACGCGCCGGCAGCAGCACCGTGTCGATCCCCGCACGCAGCGCCGCCAGCGTCTTCTCCTTCACGCCGCCGATCGGCAGCACGAGACCTCGCAGGCTGATCTCGCCGGTCATGGCGATGTCGTTGCGCACCGTGCGGCCGGACAGCAGCGAGGCGACCGCCAGGAACATGGCCACACCGGCGCTCGGCCCGTCCTTCGGAATCGCGCCCGCGGGCAGGTGGATGTGCAGATCGTTCTTCTCGAGCAGCTCGCGGTCCACCCCCAGCCTGTCGAGCCGCATCTTGGCCAAGCTCACCGCTGCCTGGGCGCTTTCCTTCATGACGTCGCCGAGCTGACCCGTCAGGATCAGCTGGCCCTTGCCCGGCACGAGGCTGGCCTCGATGAACAGGATGTCGCCGCCGACGGGCGTCCACGCGAGGCCCGTGGCCACGCCCGGCACGCTGGTCCGCAGCTTGACCTCGTTCTCGAAGTGACGCACGCCGAGAATCGCCGGAACGTCGGCCGCGTCGATCGCGACCGCACTATCCGTGCCTTCCGCGATCCGCATCGCGGCATGCCGCAACAGTGCGCCGATCTCGCGCTCGAGGTTGCGCACACCGGCTTCGCGCGTGTAACCGTCGATCACGACGTTCAGCGCCGCCTCGCTGATCGTGGCCTGCTCGGCCGTCAAGCCGTTTGCTTTCAGCTGCCGCTGCACGAGATAGCGCGTGGCGATCGCGAGCTTCTCGTCCTGCGTGTAGCCGGGGAGCTCGATGATCTCCATGCGGTCGCGCAGCGGACCGGGGATGTTCTCGAGCACGTTCGCGGTGGCGACGAACAGCACTTTGCTCAAGTCGAACGGCACATCGAGATAGTGATCCGAGAACGTCGAGTTCTGCTCCGGATCGAGCACCTCGAGCAACGCCGCGGACGGGTCGCCATGGAAGCCGACGCCGAGCTTGTCCATCTCGTCGAGCATGAACACCGGGTTGTTCGTGCCGGCCTTGCGCAGGCTCTGAATGATCTTGCCGGGCAGCGAGCCGATATACGTGCGCCGATGGCCGCGAATCTCGGCCTCGTCGTGAATACCGCCCAAGCTCGCGCGCACGAACTTCAGGTCGAGGGCGCGGGCGATGCTCTGGCCGAGCGACGTCTTGCCGACGCCGGGCGGACCGACGAAGCACAGGATCGGGCTGCGGCCGCTCGCGTTCAGCTTGCGAACGGCGAGGTACTCGAGGATGCGTCGCTTGACCTTGTCGAGGCCATAGTGATCCGCGTCGAGGATCTCGCGCGCCTTCGCAATGTCGATGTTCTCCGCGTCGTGCTTCGACCACGGCAACGCGACGAGCCAATCGAGGTACGTGCGCACCATCGAGTGCTCCGTGGACGCTTCGGGCATGCCCTCGAGGCGGCGCAGCTCCTTCAGCGCCTGCTTCTCGACCTCTTCCGGCATTCCGGCGTCGGCGACCGCCTGCTTGAGCTCGTCGAGCTCGCTTTGAGTCTCGTCCTCACCCAGCTCCTTCTTGATGGTTTTCATTTGCTCGCGCAGCACGTACTCGCGCTGGCGCTCGTCGAGCTTGCCCTGGGTTTGCTCGCCGATCTCACGCGAGAGCTTCAGCACCTCGATGCGGTGCGTCAGCACCTCTATGACGCGATCCAGCCTGTCGCGCACCTTCAGCGCCTCGAGGATGCTCTGCTTCTCGGCGGGTTTGATGTCGATCAGACCCGCGACCAGGTCGGCCAAAGCTCCGGGCGATTCGATGTTGTCGAGCGCGGAGCCGATCTCGGGGGGCACCTGCGGCAGCAGCTCGATGGCTTCGACGGCTTTCTGCTTCAGCAAGGTAGCGCGTGCCTCGACGGCCGCGTCGTGCGAGGTCTGATCGGGGATCAGGTCGAACCGCGCGGCGAGGAACGGCAATCCGGTAAGGTAATCGAGCGTGCGAAACCGCTGCTCGCCCTGGCAAATCAGATGATGGACGCCGTTCGGCGCCTTGATGTAGCGCACGACGGTGACGGTCGTGCCGACTCGATAGAGGTCCTCGGGCGTCGGATTGTCCACGCTCGGATCCTGCTGTAGCACGATGCCGAGCTTGTAGCCGTGCTGCACGGCCTCCTGCGCGGCCCGCATCGAAATGTCGCGCCCCAGGGCCACCTGGGAGACCGCGCCCGGGAACAGCACGACGTTGCGGACGGGCACCACGAGCAGCACGTCCGGCGGCAGGGTGCCGGGCGCATTGTCTTGGCTGACCGGGAGCTGATTTTCCTCGTACATCGGAGCCTCGAGCAACGAGTGGTGGCCGAGTATCTGGGGGCCGATACTCGCCGCTTCAAGTCGTGCGTCGGCTCGACAGCGCGGCCGAACGGACCGGCTGCGGCGCCCGTCCTGCCGTCAGCGTTTCGCCAATGCTGCAAGCAGCGCCGGATAGCGGACCCTACTAGTATCGACCCGGACCGTGACGCGAAGTTCGGCACGGTCCAGGGGCTCGCGGTCGGCGAGCTGCTGCTCGAGCACGGCCAGTGTAGCCTCGGAAGCGTCCTCATCGGCTTTGGCGCGGCGCCTGATCCGCCGGCGCAGCTCGGCCGGGGGTGCCGTGCAGTCGAGAATTGCGAAGCGGGCGGCATTCGCGGCCGCCACCTGGCGAAATAGCAGCCGTTCGCTCCGCTGTAAAAACGTCGCATCCACGATCGCGTCGAACCCATGGCGCAACGCCCGGTCCGCGATCGTCGCGAGCCGCTCGTAGGTGAGGCGCGTCGCGCCTGCCGTATAGAGGCCCTGGCCGACGCCGGAGCCGGTGTGGCCGCCGGCCGCCACGCCGTGCAGCCGCTTGCGCTCGAGGTCGGACCGGGCGCGTAGCGCCGGCAGGCGTCCCACGAGCTCGCTCGTGATCGTGGTCTTACCGCTGCCGGACAGGCCATGCGTGATCAGCAGCAACGGCGAGCGTTTTCGCAGGAGCGCCACCGCGGTGTCGACATAGGGATCCGCGCGCCGGCTGCCCCGGGCCTGACCGGCTTTGATGGCGCGAACCTTGGCACGCACGAGGGCGCGATAGACGAGGTAAAAGCGCAGCACGTCGAGGCCGTCGTAGTCGCCGGATATCTCGAAGTAGCGATTCAGGAAGTCGTACGCAAAGCTCGGCCGCCCATGGGCGATGAGGTCCATCGCCGGAAAGCTGGCTTCGCTCACGACGTCGATCTCGCGCAGGGCACGATCGAACTCCAGCGCGTCGTACGCGACGATCGAGTCGTCTCGCCAGAGCAGGTTCTCGAGATGCAGATCGCCATGACACTCGCGCAACGCGCCTGCGCGCACGCGCTCGGCGAACACACCCGTGAGGCGCTCGCTCTCGCGCTCGGTCCACGCGTGCAGAGTGGCGAGGTGACGGCGCTCCGCGCCCTTGGCGCTCCGCTCAAGGTCCGCAAAATTGTCGAGCGCCGCAGCGCGCGCGGCTTCCCCCGTCGGATCGCGGCGCACGGGCTTCAGGCGTGCATGAAACTCGGCGAGCGTCGTGGCGAACGCCAGGATTGCCGCGCGCGGCACGGCGTTGGCCTTCAACCGCTGATCGAGCCGATCGCCTGGATCGAACTGCAGCATCTTGACCGCGTACTCGATGGCGGGTCGATGCCCCACCCGTGGCGCGTCGAGCGTGCCGCCGATCGGCACGATGCCGAGATACAGCTCGGGGGCGAGCCGCCGATTCAACCGCAGCTCCTCGCGGCAGAAGCGGTGGCGCTGCCGCAACGTGCTGAAGTCCAAGAAGGGCAGCTTGATCGGTTTCTTGACCTTGTAGGCGTAGCGACCCGTGAGGAACACCCAGGAGATGTGGGTTTCGGCCAGCCGGATCTTGCCGACCTCGTGGTCGTAGCAGGCGGGGTCTTGCAGCGTGGTGGCGAGCGACCGCCGCTTGCGCGTCGCACCCCGTCGTGAGGCGGCGCGGGCCACGCGATTCTAGCCCGGCTCTCCACCGAGCAGGGCGAGCAGCTCCGTGGTCTTCGCGCGCATCAGCGCCTCGTCACCGCGACTCTCGACATTCAGGCGCAGCAGCGGCTCCGTGTTCGACGAGCGCAGGTTGAAGCGCCAGTCCGGGTACTCGATGCTGAGTCCGTCGGTACGGTCGACGGCCACCGCGGTCGGGGTGTACTTGGCCTCGACAGCGACGATCACGGCGGCGGCGTCCTTGACCTTGCGGTTGACCTCGCCGCTCGCGGGATAGGCGCGCATGCGCTCGCCGACGAGTGCGGACAGCGTGCGTTTCTGCCGGCTCATGAGCTCGGTAACGAGCAGCCACGGGATCATGCCGCTGTCGGCGTACGAAAATTGCCGGAAGTAGTGGTGGGCGCTCATCTCGCCGCCGTACCCGGCGTCGACCTCGCGCATGCGCTGCTTGATGAACGCATGCCCCGACTTGCTTTGCACGGCCTGGCCGCCGCCGCGGCTCACGATGTCGAGCGTGTTCCACGTGAGGCGCGGGTCGTGGACGATCCGCTCGCCCGGCGACTTCGCGAGAAACGCTTGGGCGAGCAAGCCCACGATGTAGTAGCCCTCGATGAACTGGCCGTCCTCGTCGAAGAAGAAGCAACGGTCGTAATCGCCGTCCCAGGCGATGCCGAGGTCGGCCTTCTCGGCGCGAATGCGGTCGATCGTGACCTTGCGATTGGCCTCGATCATCGGGTTCGGCACGCCGTTCGGGAACGAGCCGTCGGGCTCGTGGAACACCTTGATGAACTCGAACGGCAGGTGCGGCTCGAGCAGGTCGACGATCGGGCCGGCGCCGCCGTTACCGGCATTGACGACGATCTTCAGGGGTGCGAGCGAGCCCAACTCGACGTATGAGAGCAGGTGCTCGATGTAGTCCGGCAGGATGTCGACCTTGCGCACGCCGCCGCGCTTGGCCGGCGCCGCGAATTCATTGCGCTCGGCCAGCGCTCTGATGTCTTGCAAGCCCGTGTCGGCGCTGATCGGGCGGGCCCCCTCGCGCACGAGCTTCATGCCGTTGTAGTTCGGCGGATTGTGACTTGCCGTGACCATGACGCCGCCGTCGAGCTTGCGGCTGAACGTGGCGAAGTACGAGAGCTCGGTGCCGCCGACGCCGATGTCGAGCACGTCGACGCCAGAGTCCGTAAGCCCTTTGACGAGCGCCGCCATGATGGCGGGGCTCGACAGCCGAATGTCCCGGCCGACGGCCACGGTGTGCGGGTTGACGAAAGCCGCGTAGCCGCGGCCGATACGGTAAGCGATATCCTCGTCGAGCTCCTCGGGAACGCGGCCACGAACGTCGTACGCCTTGAAACAGTCGATCCTCGTCATTGTTGCCTGCCGTGCTGCGGATACCGGTCAGTATACCCAGGCAGGCAGGTTTTCAGGTCGCGCGACTCCGCGCCGCTACTTTGCCGGATCGCACCGTGTTTCAGTCGTTGTCACGGTTCTATTCTCCTGCAGCTTCTTTTGCGCTTGATTGCCGGCGATGGCCCCGACGGCTGCGCCCGCCGCGGTCGTGACGCCGCGATCGCCGACGTCCTTACCGACGGCGCCGCCGACCAACGCGCCGATGACCGTGCCCGCGATTCGCCGATCGTCCTTGGGCTCGACGCCGGTTTCAACCTGTACCTCGTAACAGTTCTGCCGTGCCGCGGTGGAATCCGCGCGGCCTTTGCCAAGCATCGAGTATCCGGCGAAACCCGCCGCCGCAGTGGCGACAGTGACGCCGAAGACCGTGCCGATCAGCATTGACTTGTTCATGTTGGAGTTCCTGCGTGACTAGATTCGACCGACCAGGAGCAGCACGACCAGCACTACCACTACGGCGCCGACCAGGCCGCTCGGTGCGTATCCCCATGACCGGCTGTGTGGCCAGCTCGGAAGGACCCCGAGAAGGATCAGTACGAAAAGGATCAGCAGTATGGTTCCCAAGCTCATGTTCGGCTCCGAAGCGAATTTGGATGCCGAACGTAGCCGGAATGGCTGGGCGACTCCGTACGCTGGCGCACCTAACCGGGCAAGCGTGAGTCAGCCGAGGGCGTTGCGGATGGGTCGTGGGGCTCTGGGCCGCGTGCGGGTGCGTCGCTCCCCGGGCGTCCTGCCTTGTGCCAGGGTGCGTTGGCGCACAGATCTCGGTCGAGCCATGCGGGACTCTGCGGGGGAATCCTGTTCCCGAACGCGCAGGAGACCGCTCATGCTCGAGAGACTCCGGAACCTGAAGACCTCGGAAATCGAGCTGCGGCAGCATCTGCCGGTGCTCGAATGTGAATGGCTGGTGGGTCGTTTGCTGACCAAGCGAGGCATCGCGGACGCCAAATGGGGGGGCGACTACCGGCGGCTCCTGATCGAATACGACGCCGATCTGTGCGGCAGCGCCGAGCTCGTTGCGTTTCTGCAGCTGTGCGGCGTTGCCATCGCCGCAGTCCGTGCGGGGTACGCGCGCTTTTCTTGACGTGGAATTGCCGTCTGGCGCTTCCCAACATGTGAACGGCGCGATCCTGCGATCACGCCCGTTCCTGGTCGATGACGCGAGCTCACTTGCTGACTAGCACCACGACTCCACCGTTGCTGCGGACCTTAGCGTCGCCGAAAGCCCCGATGGTGATCTTGCCGGCCGGCACACCAGAATCGAGCAGCGCAAGACGGACGGCTCCGACACGGCGGTCGTTCGTTCCGTCGAGGGCGACTCTCGAGGCCGGGTTCTGTTGCACGTAGTACGCGACCTCCAGCGCCTTGCTGCCGTCGGCGCGCATGATCAGGTCACTGATGCTGCTGAAGGTGTAGCGCCGATAGAAAGTCCAGCTGTCTACTGCCAATTCCCCGCCCCGAGCACCGGTCGCGTCGACTGCGCCTTGCGAGCCTGCGACGCCCGTCGCGCCACGTGGACCGCCGGTGGCTGTGGGCGTGAAGCTGGCGCCCTCGGGTCCGGCGTTACCGGCTAGCACGACGCTCGTCCTGCCTGGCGGACCTGTCGCACCGGTCTGGCTCGGTGCACCCGCCGGACCGGTTGGCCCGGCAGGCCCAGCAATCACGAAGCCGCGTGCGCCTGCGCTGCCGGTACCGGCTGGTTCTCCCGTGGCTGCGGCGAGGCCCGTGGGACCGGTGAAGTCGATGGGCTGCGTGGTCGCGCATCCCACCGCGAACGTTGCAGCGATCGCCACCAGCAAGGGGCGTTGGGTCATGGTCCGTGGCAATGAGTTTGTCATGGGGAAACACGCTAGGCCCAATGAGCGATGCGCACGGTACGCCAGCACGCTTAGCCGTTGAGCTTCGTGCCGTGGGGAGCTCCGTCGAACCGCGCATGTCAACGTGCGGTGGCGTACAGACCGTACCGCTTGCCCCCTCTAGCGTTCGCTCACCCTCTGCACCGTTGTCAGGAGCCGAACATGAACTACGTGGATCGAGACACCTACGGCATCTACAAGTATCCGACGAGCGGCACGGCCGGCCCCGATATGCAACGCGGACCCGGCCCGGGACTCATGGGCGCTGCGACGCTGATAGGTAACGACGTGTACAACGCGGACGGCGAAGATCTAGGTGAAATCAGAGAGATCATGCTCGACATCTCCAGCGGCCGGGTCAGCTATGCAGTTCTATCGTTTGGCGCATTCCTCGGAATGGGCGAGAAGCTGTTCGCCGTGCCGTGGGCAGCATTGGAGCTCGATACCGAGAACAAGCGCTTCACCTTGAACGTCCCCAAGGAGCGCCTCGAGCGCGCGCCCGGATTCGATCGGGGCAAGTGGCCGAACATGGCGGACCAGTCTTGGGCGAAGGGCATCCATAGCTACTATGGAACGACGGCACCGCCTACTGCGGATCGCGAGCTCTCTTGAGTTCGCCGCTCTACCAGTTTTGCCGGTGGTCGGCGATGGCGGGGCTGAAATGACGCTGAGCCTCGTGCGACGCTGCTTCCGGCGAAAGCGACTGCGCCGATTGCATGCGTTGTTGCGCGCGGCGTCGCGCCTTGCGCCCCCGACGGCTTGCAGCCTGGAGGGCCCGGGCAGGGCGCCGCGCCGCAAGTCGGCCGTTATAGCTTGCGTACATCTCCGTTCTTCATTCGGATGCGGTCGCCCACGCGCAGGCCAGCGAGATCGTCTTGCGTAACCGTTTTGCGGGTGCCGTCGTCGAATCGAACGCCGATGACGTACGGTTCGTCGCGTTTCTTGCGGTCGTGCGCTTTGTCGATCTTCCGTCCGAGCACCGCGCCGCCCAGCGCACCCGCGACGGTAGCGACGTGCTTGGTGCGGCCTTTGCCGACTTGATGACCAGCGGCTGCGCCGGCGACGCCGCCGACCACCGTGCCGAGGAGCGCGCTGTCATTGCCCCGCGATCTACCGCCGCCTTCGATCGACTCGATGACACCGATGTACCTATTTTGGCTCGAGCGCACCGTTGCGCGATCGCTGTCGCCGGAGTGCGGCGCGGCGTTTGCGTAGCCGCTTGCGAGAACGGCGAGTAGCGGAATGAGTGTGGTTCGCAGTTTCATTGAAATCTCCATTGGTCAGTGGACAGTACCGATCCTCCCGCAGCGCGTCGGTGTGCTGGCGCGCCTAGGCGGTCGCCCGCTCGCCTTGGTGGCACGCTGTCGCGATTCGGGCCGCGGAGGCACGAGCCATTCTGGAGCAGAGTCGGGCGTTACCAAGAAAGTAGAGGCCATCGCATGAAAATACTCGCCGCCATGTTGTTGATGTTGGTCCTGGGGGCCTGTCAGACCCAGGGCCCGTTCGAGCGGGCCGGAGCGAAGGTGGACCAGTCGGTCCAAGGCGCGCGCGACGTCACCAAAGACGTGATCGATGACGTGCGCGAAGGCGCAGCAAACGTCGGCGACGACGTCAAGCGTCGGCGGAGGCGCTAGTCGAGCGACGCTGTCGTAGGACGAGGAAGCCCTTGCGATCGTGGTGATTTTGGTGCGCGTCATGCAAGGTCGGCCGGCGTGCGGCGCTGGTGCTCGGCGCAGCGATGTGCGGAGCGCGAGAAGTACTGTGTCGGAAGAGTTCTGCTGAAGTTGGAGAGCGGAGATGAATGCGAGTGCAATGAAGCTTGTGGCGCTTGGGCTGATCATAGCCGGCGTGCTTGGGTTGGCGTACGGCAGCTTCACCTACACCAAGGAGACCCATCAGGCCAATCTTGGCCCGATCAATCTCACGGTAAAAGACAAAGAGACGGTCAATATCCCGGTTTGGGCGGGCGTGGCCGCGATTCTGGCCGGTGGCGGATTGCTGCTCTTCGGAGCCAAGAAGATCTGACGCGAGCTAGTAGTCACGCCCTGATGCCGAGACTTTGCACGTCTCGGCATGTCTAGCTGAGACGGACCAAAGTCGGTGCGCGGGGAGCTGCGCCGAGCGAACGACATTCCGCTTGCCAGCGCCTTCGTCGCGGGTGTGCAGGTGCCAACAAGGTCTGGAAGCCGCCCCCTCGTGAGGGCGCGGCTGCCCGAGCCCGTTGTATCTCTTTCTCATATACAACCGCTTCCCCGGCAGCTCGATGCGCGACGGCTGGCGGCCGTGGTTTAGCACCATGTCGACGAACGCGATGATTGCCGTGGCCATCATGTTGACGATTTCGGCCACCGGCCTGCGTGCGTTTCTGTGGGTACATGTGCCCATCGTGCTGCTGGCCGCGGCTGCCGGTGTCTGGCTGTTCTATGTGCAGCATCAGTTCGAGCATACGCACTGGGCTACGACCGAAAATTGGAATGCGCATGAGGCGGCCCTGTACGGCAGCTCTCACTACGCTCTGCCCGCAGTTCTGAGGTGGTTCACGGCGAATATCGGTGTGCATCACGTGCATCATCTGTCGAGCCGGATTCCGTCCTATCGCCTGCCCGAGGTGCTACGCGACCACGCCGTGTTTCGAACGCCGGTCGGTTGACTTTGCGACAGAGCTTCGCCGGTTTGGCGCTGGCACTTTGGAACGAAGAGCGCCGGCGACTCGTTTCGTTTAGGGAGCTGCGCGCCGCTCGATCGCGGTGACATCGAAGGCCGCCCGTCTGGGCGCCCCCCGCTGCGCAGCCTTCGAGCGCGCCTCCGCCCCCCCGTGCAATGGTCGCGGCGCTCGACGGCTACGTGGAGTTCCGGCGCGACGTGGTCCACGCACCCTGCATGTACGCCACCGCACGGATCCGGCGAGTGCGAACAGTCATATTGCCGCAGGTACAAAAGACTCGGATACATAACTATGACGAATGGCGGCGCACGCGCGAAGACCCGATATCTTTCCGCTGGGAACCAGACTCCACTGGCACTCCTCTCGTTGCTGGTGGCCGGGTTGCTCGGCAGCTGTTCGGGAGGTTCCGGCGGCTCGACGTCGGGATCCGTCTCTACCGCGATCGCGGTCACGTTGACCCCGGTCAACGCTGCCATTTCCACGGTCGAGACCCAACAATTTACCGCGGCGGCCGAGCACGGCTCGAACTCCGCGGTGACGCTGAAAGTGGACGGGATCACGGGCGGCAACGCGCTGGTCGGGCTCATTTCGGCCGACGGGATGTACTCACCGCCGCCCTCTGCGGGGACCCACGTGATCTCGGCAACCAGCGTGGAAGCGCCGTCGATCAGTGCCACTGTCACGGTGACGGTCGCGCTCTTACGTGGGGTTTTGACCTATCACAACGACAATGCCCGCACGGGACAGAACCTGAGAGAGACGCTGCTGACGCCCGCCAATGTGCGGAGCGCGACGTTCGGGAAGCTCTTCTCCTGGACCGTGGACGGCTATGTTTACGCGGAACCCCTCTACGTGGCGAATGTGCCGATCGGGGGCCACCTGCGGAATGTGCTGTTCGTGGCCACCCAGCACGATAGCGTTTACGCGTTTGATGCGGACGCTCCGCTCGACGCTCCCCTCTGGCATGTCAGCTTCATCGATGCAGGCAACGGCGTCACCACCGTTCCTTATCAAGATACGGCCTCCCCAGCGGGGTATGCCGGCCCGGGACCCATCGTTCCCGGTGGATGCCCCGACATCAATCCGGAAATCGGCATTACCGGCACTCCGGTCATCGACGCGGCCGCGGGCACTCTGTATGTCGTGGCGAAGACCAAGGAAGTCAGCGGTGGGAGTGTCGCCTACGAATACCGCCTGCATGCGCTAGACATCACAACGGGGAGTGCCAGGCCCGGCTCGGGTCGGCCGCTGCGGGCCACGGTCCCCGGCACGACTGCGCCCAATGACGGTCATGGCCAGGTGCTGTTTCGCGCCCTGCGGGAGAACCAGCGTGCGGCCCTCCTGCTCACCGGCAACGTCATCTCGATCGCTTTCGGCTCCTACTGCGACATTGCTCCGTACCAGGGATGGGTATTGGCCGTCGATGCGACGACACTCGATGCGATTGGAGCATTCAATGCGGTCCCGAACGCTCCCGCCGGCAAGGGCGGCATCTGGCACTCCGGCGGCGGCCCGGCAGCCGACGGAAACGGCAACGTCTTCGTCGTCACCGGCGACGGACCTTTCGATGCGGACACCGGCGGGAACGACTATGGCGACAGCGTCCTCAAGCTGACCAACGGACTCCTGTCGGTCGTCGATTCCTTCACGCCCTATAACCAGCTATCCATGGCGGAAACGGATACGGACCTGGCCTCGGGAGGGTCGCTCGTGCTGCCTGATCAACCCGTCGGGCCGCCCCACTTGCTGCTCGGCGCCGGGAAACAGGGCATCCTCTACCTGCTCAATCGCGACGACCTGGGCGCTTTCCAAGCGGGCAGCGACAGCCAGATCGTGCAGTCCCTGCCGGGCGAGGTGTGCGGGGCTGGCACCTGCCCGATATTCGGTTCTCCGGCTTACTTCGACAACCGGGTTTTCGTTGCGAGTGTCCACGGCCACCTGAGTGCGTACTCCCTGATGAATGGCGTGCTCGCTTCCGCGGAGCATTCCATCAACACGTTCCGCTGGCCCGGCGCGACTCCGGTCATATCCGCCAACGGCACCAGCAACGGAATCGCCTGGGCGCTGGAAACGAACGGCTCGGGAGAGGCCGCCGTGCTGCATGCGTACGCGGCGTCCAACGTGGCCAACGAGATTTACAGCAGCAACGACAATTCCGGGCGCGACAATCCCGGACCGGCGATCAAGTTCAGCGTGCCGACCGTTGCGGACGGCAAGGTCTTCGTCGGTGCGCAGTTCCAGGTGTCCGTGTTCGGTCTGCTGAACTGACAGGCGCGCGCCGAAAGACAAGAAGCTGTTGTTACGACGACGACACGGCCGGTCGCCCCCGCCGGGCACTGGATCGGTTGGCTACTGCCACGCGACGCCCGTCATCCAGTCGTAGAACACTCGACCATAACCATCGCTCGGCGTGCCGTCGACGTCCTTGATGAGCACGTTGTCCTGTTCGGCAAACACATCCCAGCAGCAGCCGATGACCGACCAGTTGTTGGCGCCCGCAAACGGTAGCAGTTGTTGCAGGAACGGCGATCCCACGGTGCCCGGTGCGTTGTGCTCTCCCGTCTCCGATAGGATGACGGGCACGTGCGCCGACAGGGCCTGCACGACCGGCCAATTGACCGGCATGCTCCACGTGCTCGAGAGATTGCCCCACCCGCCCAGCACAAAGGTTGCTCCGCTGCCCGAGCCCGTCGTTGCAGCGGCCGCTATGGGCGCGCTCGGCAAGGCCGTCTGCAGGTACCTGCCACCGGTAGTCATCGTGACTGCGGTGACGGCACTGTTCACGCCGACCCCCGAAACCTGCAGCACGGCAGGCGAATAGACCGTGTTCGGCTGTGCGAGCGTGATGGCATCGCCGACCGCATAGCCGGACCCGCCAGTCGAAATCGTGGCCGAAGTCGGACCCTGGATCGGCGGATACGGATGCCACACGGCCGCGATTTGATTGAGGATGTCATGCGGCATGTTCGCGAGCCAGCTGCTCAGGTTGTTCCCGAATTCGACGCCGCTGATCAGCACGACGTTGGTAGCGCCCGTGCTGCGCACGGCATCCAGCAGCGCTTGCATGCCGGCGGAGCTCCACGTGACGTCGACGTTCTTGTAGTTGTGAGTGCCGCTGGTTGCGGGATAGTAGCTGAACGTTCCGCCTCGCATCAGCGCGCTCCATTCATCTGGCGGCGAGCTCAGTCCGAAGAAGAAGGGCTCGTTATACAGCGAGAAGAGCACGGACGAATTGCCCATGAACGTCGTTGCAACGGAGCTCCAGAAGGCGATGGAGTGATCCATGTTCGCCATCTGCGTCTGCACCATCGGGCAGGCATTGCCAGGTGCCGACCAGTGCAGCTCGAGAATGACGTACAGTCCCGCCGCGTTGGCTTCCGACACCTGCGTGGCGACGGCGGAGCGATAGTTACCGCCCGGATCGCCGTTACGCGTAATGCCGTCCGTATCTACGCACGTGAGTCCCAACCAAGAGGTCTCATTGAGCGTGAGGCGCACGGCGTTCGCATGCCACGCTTTGACGGCCGCCCACTTAGGGCCATTGGGTTGCCCCGCTTGGCCGCCCGAGGGATCGGTAGGGCTCCACTCGCCTATCGCGACGAACTCGAAGCCGCTGAAACTGACGCCGCGCAACTGCAAAACGTTGCCCGCAGCATCGATCAGGCGATTACCCTGCACGCTCACTGCCGGCGCCACGGCCGCGGTGCCGGCGGTGATATTAACGGTGGCGACGGCGGGCGAGCCGAGCGCCAAGGTGTTCGTGGGGCTCGATAGCTCGATGGTGAAAGTCTTATCGCTCGAGTTTGGTATTGCGTTACTGATTGGTAGCGAGATGGTCTTCGCCGAGGTGTCGCCACTCGCCCAAGCGAGCGTGCCGCTCCGAGCGGTGTAGTCCGCGCCTGCGATGGCGGTGCCGTTGGCGGTGGCAAAGGCCACGGTCACATCGCGCGAGCCATCGGCCCGATTTGCGGTGACCGTCAGCAAACCGACGTTTTGGGCAACGGTATAGCTCGTCGCCGATAATGCGACGGTGCCCGCCGGCAACGGCGGCGCGGGCGGCGGACCGCCGCCACCGCCACCACCGCCGCATCCGGCGATGAGCGTCACGGCGGCAAGTGTTAGAGCAATTTGCGGGAATGACATGATTCCTCGCAGTGCGTGCCGAACTCGTGCCGGCCCGATGCGTGTCGAATGACGCAGAGGATGTCACGACACGAGCGCGCCCTCTGTACGGCAGCGCACATTCCAAGGCGAGCCGAGCGCGGAAAACGCACAGCTCGTCATCCCGAGCGAGCAGCGCTCTCCCGTCCCCGACTGACTAGACGCGTGCGCCGCCGCGCACGAGTTTGACGACGGCCAGCAAGATGGCAGCGCCAATGAACGAGACGAACATTGCGGCCAGGCTGAAGTTGTTCTGGTTGATCGTGCTGACGCCCACGAGCGGCGAAATGAACACTCCGCCGAGCATGGCGCCGACGATACCCACGATCACGTTCAAGACGATGCCCTGCTGGCTATCGGTCTTCATGAGGATGCTGGCCAGCCAACCGATCACGCCGCCCACGACGAGCCAAAGTAGGACGTTCATAGGAGTTTCTCCGGTACGCTGAGGGTGCCCAATGTGGGCGCCGAGGATGAAGCTTGCCCGTCGCCGTCGACGCGCGTCCGTTCGCCACAGCACATTGGATACTCCGGCCGCTGAGCGTCCCCGCGCCGGCACTTAGCGCGAGACGGATTCCAGTAACGCGATCTCCGCGCGTTTGCGTTGCGTGATGTCCACTCCCGTACCGTGAAATCCCGTGAAGGCCCCCGCGGCATCGTAGAGCGCCTCGCCGCTCAGGCAATGGTAGCCGAGCTGACCATCGGCGAGGGCGACGGCACATTCTAGATCGCGGAACGACCACTGCGCGGCGACCACCGATTTGTGCTCGGCCCATTGATCACCGCTAGCAACGACGGCCGCCAACTCCCAGAGTGTCCTGCCGAGCATCTCAGCCCCGCTCGCCATGGCGTTACCCACGACTTCCGTGAATCGAAACTCCGTGTCCTGTGTCCAATACCAATCGACCGAAAGCTCGGTCAATCGACGAAAGCGTTGCTCCCTGCGGCACAGGCTCTCTTCCGCCTGTCGCCGTTGCAAAAACTGCCCGAGGTGATGACCAACGCTCCGCATGGCGTGCAGTAGCCGTTCGCTGGGCTCGTCGACACGGCGGCCGTTGAAAGCCAGCACGCCCATCGCCCTGCCTGCCGCGAGCACTGGAAGGGTAATCGTGCCCGAGAGACCGACTTCGTGCGCAAGTGCCGAGGGTGGCGACGGCGCGTTGGGCGCGGAACTGCGGATCCACACCGGCTCGCCGGAGCTGATTGCCCGGCCGGCCAAACCGGCGCCCGCGCGAAACACCGCGCCCTCCGCCTTCTCCAGGAATTGGGCCACGGCAGGTTCCGATGAGCCCCAGCATTCGCCGGCAGAAAGGACTCCAGCCACGGAGTCCAATCGAAACCATCGACCGCAGTCCCAACCCTGCGCCGCGCAGACTGCAAGGATCAACGCGCGCACGGCCGCGGACGTATCGTCGTCGGTCGTCGCCAAGCACGCAGCGACGCTGCACTCGAGCTCTTGGAGGCGTTGCGCGTCCTTGAAGTCGGTGATGTCTTCACACGAAATGATTGCGCGCGCAACGTCGGCGCCGTGCAACGGCGTCACGGTAGCCATCAGCCAGCGCGTCGCGGGCGGCACGCCGCAGCAGCGCTCATAGCGAAAACACTCGCGCTCACCGGCAATCACTTGAAGTATTCCGGCCGCCATTGCGAGGCCGTCCACAGTCTCGTCGCCCACGGTCAGGGCGAAAGCTGCAAGTCGATCGGCGGTTCCGCCGATAACCAGGCCACTGCCACCGTAGGCGGCCGCGAAGGCGCGCCAGGCGGAGTTCGCCTCGATGATCGTCCCGGCCGCGTCGAGCACACAGACCTGCGTTGCAAGCGCATCGAGCGTGGCGCGGGCGAAGCCAGCCGTTCCGGGCGCGGCCCGGGGTGCCGGCTGGCGCTCGATGATCTCTCGTGTGATGCCGCGATAGCCTTTGAATCGCGCTTCGGCATTGAACACCGGCTCGCCGCTGATGCTGATCCTGCGCGGCCGCCCGGCGCGATCCAGGCACGTGAATTGCAGGTCGCGGAAAATGGCGCGCCACTCGAGCTGTGTTCGATGCGTCTGCCAATCGATCTCGCCGGCGTTGGCGAATGGAAGGTCCCACAGGGTTTTGCCGAGGACGTCCTCGCCGCCTGCCGGCTCATTGCCGATGGCCACGCCCGTATGCGAGGTGAAGCGATAGTTCTCGTCCTGTTCCCAATAGCCATCCGAGGCGAGATCTACGAGGCTGCGGAACCGCGTCTTGTGATCGATGAGCGCCGCTTGCGCCACCGGCATGAGAATGGCGCGGCCGCTGGCGGGGTCGATGATCGCATCTACCTCGCCTGCCTTTAGGGCCCGACACTCGGGGGGGGGGGCTTGATCAAGCGCAGCACGTTGCTTTCGAAGCTACGAGCCGCATCCGCGCTGGAGGCCTGTGGCTTGCGGGAACGACTACCGGATGCCTTGTCCTTCATGCTATTCCCAGCGCGTGCAGCACGCTTCTGGTGTCGCTCAGATTACCGATGATCCTCGCCAACGGCGAGGGCGAGATTTTGGTGAGGCTCGGCGTAACGATGATGCCGTCGGCCAATGCGCGCTGCGGGTACTCGAGAACGTCGATGATCTCCAGATCGAATCGTTCTCCGAGATACTCTTTGCAGATGGCCGCGAGATTTGCGATCGCCCGTGCCGAGTTCGGGGCACTGTCCGCGATGTACAAACGCAGTACGACTACGGTGGTGACTGCGACGCCAGGATCGGCCGGCTGACGTTTGGTCCTCTTGCGGGTCATCTTGCGCTCCTGGGCCTGCTGGCCTTGTCTCTAGCGGACCCGTTAGAACCGTTGCGCTTGGCGGGCGGCGCTGCCGACCTGGGTCGTTGCGGATCAGCGCTGCGAATCTTGCCGAGCTCCAGCTCCCGCTGGCTCGAGGAAACGAGATCTTCGCGGTTGTCGCTGGAGAGCTGAGCCAACTCGACGCGCTGGCGCTCCAGGCTGAGCTGCAGGGTCGTGATTCGCGCATGGGTGTCCGCTTCGGCGACTTGGAGATCGGCGCGTTTTTGCTCGAACTCGACGCGCCGCTGCGTCACCCTGGCCTTCGTTTCCTGCTCTTTCTCCCAGCGCAATGTGCCCATCAGCACCTCGCCGCCTGCCGTATACACGTCCGCCAGCATTGGGCCGGCTTTGCTCAGGAGCAGCTCGCGCACTTGATTCGAGTGCCAGGTGCCCCGCGACTTGATGATCGTGAGTGCGCGATTGCGTTCACCGCTGCGCACGATGTACGAAAGATGAATCCAGGTATCGGCGACCGTCGAGATCTGTAGCTCGGTGGCCTCCGTCTGCGGATCGTCGCCCTCGCTGATGGCGGTGATCAGCACGGTGACTCCTTCGTCCTTCACCATGTAGATGAGGCGGTTGGCAACGGCACGCGCCATGCTCATGCCTCCGGCCTTGGCGAGCGCCGAAAGCGGGTCTATGACCATGCAGCGCGGCTTGTGCTCGCGGAGCAGGAACTTCAACTTGACCAGGTGGTCCTCCGCACCGATGGACTCGGTCCGGCCCGAGTACATGCGCAACACGCCCGAAGTAAGATGCGGCGCGAGATCGATTCCGACCGAAGAGAGATTGCGCGCGATCGGCTCGGCGCCTTCGTCGAAGCTCACAAACAGCGTGCGCTCGCCCCGCAAGCACGCAGCCTCGGCGAACTTTCCCGCGAGCGTCGTCTTGGACGTGCCCGGTACCCCGGTGATCAACGTGCTACTGCCGCGAAACAGGCCGCCGCCTAGCATCCTATCGAGGCGCTCGAAACCGGCCGAGATGCGCTCGCTCGGAGCGGCGTGCTTGATTTCGGGCGGCTCGGGGGCGCCCACCTCCATCCCGGAGGGTCCAAAGCTCACCGGATGCTCGCCGGCCACGAAATCCGAGCCGCGGTACTTCATGATCTGGAGGCGGTGGAGCGATACGCCATCCTCGATGCGCCGACTCAGACGAATCACGCAGTCCATCATGAACTGCATGAAATCGTAATTGACGGCCGACGATTGGGTGCCCTCGATTTTCGCCGTGACGATGGCGTTTACCTGGTTGTCGGTCAGCCAGTCGCGGATGCGATAGATTTCGCGCATCTCCGCGAACGGGTTCTGCAACAACGTCAACAGCACGTCGATGCCGTCGAATACGATCCAGCGGGCTCCGATCTCCTCCTTCTTCGCCTTGAGCATGGCCAGCATGCCGCGCAAGTCGAACTCGCCGGATTGCACGACATCGGGCGACAGGTGCGCCTCGAGAAAGAACAGCTTGCCCTTGGCGAGCCTGGCGAGACCCCAATCGAAACCAGCCGCATCCGCAATGAGCTGGCGGGTGGTTTCCTCGAACGCGACGAAGATCGCGGGTTCATTGCGCTTCCGCGCGGCGTTGACGAGTGTTTGCAACGCAAGGACAGTCTTGCCCGAACCGGGTCCGCCCATGAGCAGGGTGGTGCGGTTGTGCTTGAGCCCACCGTAGCTCAGCTCGTCGAGCCCCAAGATGCCCGTAGCCATCTTGGCACCGGCTTTCGCAGCCGCAGTCGGCTTAGTTGGTTGCACTTGTTTGCATTCCGCCCCAGCTGGCTCACGTATGAGTCTGGGTCGCCATCCTGGCTATGGAGTGCCCTTTGGTAGACTCGTTCTCGTGAGCACTTCGGCCACACGTCCGGTCGAATATGCCCCTAACGGTGCATCGCTATCGGTACGCTATCGCACATATGGGGCGCGACCGAAATCGAAGCGCTGAACTGTGACGGCGTGCGCACGTGCAATGGCGAACGGAGAAGAGTTTCCGCGCTCGGCAATAATCCCCTGCTCGGTGGACTCCTCGGTAACAACGACGCATCAAACGCAGCAGACGATCGCCTCAGTCGGCGGCTTCGGCCTGAATGCGCCGTTGCGGAAGTAGAGTCGCGCGGCCGAAGAGCAGGCGGACGTCACGGGCCGCCCAGATGATGGCGAAGGCTGGGTACGATGCGGCAGACCTCGCAGCGCGCCGAACTCGAGTCGGCCCGATGCGTGTCGAATGACGCGGGGGATGTCACGACACGAGCGCGCCCTCTGTACGGCAGCGCGCCTAAGACGAGCCGATCTGCGGTGTCATGTCCGGAGGGCGGCCCTCAGCCTCCCGAGCTGCGTGCGCCGGCCCGTTCCTAGGACGCGACGTCCTTCTGACGGGTCGACGTCGCGCCATGGACGATTGCGACACCGATCAAGCAGACAACGCCCACGCCGATCCATTGCGGAGGCACGTTGAGCAGATGGGCGCCCACTGCAGCACCAACGATGAATATGAGGTATCCGATGATGTATATGCCGAACGACACGGAAGTCACCCGATAAAGAACCAGCCCACGACAGCGTACTCGTGCGAGGCCCGCCGGATATGTGCGGAAAGGCACGCAGTCGGCGCAAGTCCCGAGCCAGGAGCTACTCGTCTTCCCGACGCGGCGTGATCCGACGCGAGCGAACAGCGTGGCAGCTCGTCAGGGCACGCGCGGCAGCGGGCAGGGAGGAGGCGAGCCGCGCGAGCCAATCGCCGTGCTCGTCAGCCGCGCGCACAACGATTCCCCCGTGGGTGCCCTTGGGGTGCAAGTCCTCCCGTAGGTCCGCGAGCTCATCGGCGTGCTCTTCTTCTACGGCCAGGATGCCCTTGAGCATCTGACGTCGTAGATCACGCGGTCATCCGACTCGGACGCGATAGAATGACACCACCTCCTTCTCATTGGGGGCGTCGGTTACCAAAATCGACAGTACTCGAACCGCCCTACCAATGACGTCGATGGCCGTGCCGGGATCGTTGATAGCGGGCGACAACGCTCTCGACGCGATTTCTCCCAGTACCACCAAGCCGAAGCGAGGGTCCTGTTCGAACGAGCGTTCGTTGTCGATCGTGAAGGCGTTGCACACGATGTCGGTGTGCGCGACGTCTATGCCGAGCCCCCACGCGAGTGGCCGTGACGGATCGATAAACGCACCCGGTAGCGCGGTCAGGTATATCTGCCCCCCACTTCCTTCAGCGCATCTGGAAAGAGCCGTTACGTCGACGTGCTGCACGTAACCGATCCTCGCAGAATGAATAGCTCGCGCTTCCGACGGAATGTCCTTGACCGGATCTTGGAGCGGCCTGCAGCCGAGGTGCGGATCGGCAACCCGAGCCTCCATTGCCTGTGTTGCCGCAAGCTCGACGCGTGTCGTTGTCTCGCTGACGGTGCCGAGCCTCGACAGGTGATCTATCCAACCGAGCAGCGTCACCACGATCAACACGACCACGAGAATAGTAGCGACGAATAGGACCACACGGCCTTGATTGCCATACACGCCGGTGCTCAGCGCAATGATTCCCACCAGACTAAACAGAAACGCCCCGATGAACGTCGCCAGCACGTTTTGCGTGGTGACGTCCTCTATGAGGAGCTTCGTCGCTCGCGGCGTGACGCTCCGTGTGGCATTCGCGTAAACAGACACCGCAGTGCTCAAGGAGAAGATCGTTACCGCCAGAAGGCTCGACGCGAGAATGTTCAGAATTCTGTCGACCGCGTCCGCGCCGATCCTGCCGGGCAAATCTCTGGGAACGTAGGGGGCAGCGACGATGGCCATTAACGCCGTAGCAACGGCGAGGGTCGAGAGCAGAGCCGCGCGGAACCACAGCCGACGAGCCAGCTGGCGCAACAACCATTGCCACCTCTTGGTCATGTGGCCGCGAGATTGCGCGGCCGAACAGGATTGCTCCGTTCCCTAGCGAACAGAATGGCGAAAACACGGGGTGCGCGTCGTCGCTCAGCTAGCCGGCGAGCGCCCCTGGCGCGGCATAAGTGACCGGCGCCACGGGTCTAGGTCATGGACCGCCCATGTCAGATCGCGCGGCGACCGGTGAACAGCTGATATAGCACCATGATGACTGCGACCACCAACAGCAGGTGGAGTAGGCCTCCGGCCGTGAAAGAAGTCATCAGCCCGAGGGCCCAGAGAACTAGAAGTATGACGGCAATGGTGTAAAGCATGATAGATCTCCAGCGACGTGAGCGGCCGGGCGCGAAGGACGCAGACGGATTGGCTCGTCCATGCATGCTGTTCGCAGAGCGCGCTCATGACAGTGCGGTGCCGCACGTCAACGGGCCAACAGCGTCAGACGGGCGTCGTCATGGTGTTCGCGGATTCGGTGTGCCGGCCCGTGCGTTGTCCACCGACCGTCAATGACCATGCTGTTGCTCCACCTGCTCCGTCCAAGGGCGCACGCCGGGCCCAGCAGACCCATCAATTCGTCAGGAGATGTTCATGAACGGACCAAGTCATAGGCCGCGTGAAGAGATCGAAGGAGAGCCGAATGACTTCGGCTCACGCCCGTCCCGATGCGCCAGAACGGGATCAACGGGATGCGTTCCAGTGGGCGCTTACGGTGACGTGAAAGAGGCACTCGAGAAGGGCCGCTAGCACAAGACACCGGACGGGCGCGATGTCAGTTACGGTCGTTCTCGGATAGCGAACACCCGCTTCGGGATCGCGATAACCGGCCGAGGAAACGCCGAAGAATCCCCCGCTCTCGTGATCTTCACGTCACTCGTCGGAGGTGGGAAGTGACGTCCGGGGAGGGGGGCTGGTGAGAGCAGGCACGGTGCGAGAGGTGTCGCTGGGCGTCGGCGAATCGTGCCGCGACATGGTGAGTTGCGACACCAGCAACACGAGCATATAGAACGCGAAAAAGAGTGCGCTCGCGACGAGTCGGGGGTGGGCCACGCTACGGACATTGCCAGACCCGGCTGCGGTTCTTGCCGGGCGCGGCAGCAGAGCGATCAAGCGAGTCGCCATCTTGTCGCGATCCGGGTCGCTCAGCGACTCGTCAGGCAAGGTGCGGAACAATGCGGCCACTTTCTGAGTTGCCGCGTCAGGGGGCAGAGCCGCCAACGCGGCCGCCTCCTGCCAGGGGTCCAGATCCATTCGCGCAAGCGCCGATACCACGCTGAGCGATAGCCCGTTCTTGTCCTCGCCGATCGGGGCGAATAGAAAGGCATCGAACTCGGATCCGAGTCGATAAGGCGAATCAATCCGCGACATGTCGCTATCCCGAGTTTCGTACTGACGCCGGGGCAGAAGTGCCACGATCAGCATCGTCGTACGGCCGCCGATGGTCGGTACGCTGACACACCCATCGGTCATGGGTTGGTGCGTTGTCGAACAGAGGAGAGGTTCGCGGTCGACAATAATCCCCTGACACAGAAGAGGGGTACAGCATGATCGCCAATCGAGGGACCTGGTGCGTGTCGGTTTGTCTCGCGACGCTCATGGCCGCGTCTGCCAACGTGGTTGTGGCTCAAACTCAAATTGAGCCGGGCTTCAATCTTTTCTCCGTGCAACAGGATCAGGAGATCGGACGGCAATCTGCGGACGAAGCGGAACGCCAGCTCCCGATCCTGCACGATCGTTCGATCCAAGCCTACGTCACCGGGGTCGGCAAGCGCCTTGCGGCGGTCGCTCCCGGAGCGAAGTATCCATACGAGGTCAAGGTCGTGAACGTTGCCGATATCAATGCGTTCGCGCTGCCGGGCGGATACCTGTACCTGAACCGTGGTCTCATCGAGGCGACCCAGAACGAGGGCCAACTGGCCGGAGTGATGGCCCACGAGATGGCGCACGTCGCGCTGCGGCACGGGACCAACCAGGCATCGAAGGCCTACCTCGGCCAGGCCGGGCTGGGGTTGCTGGGCGGACTCCTCGGCAAAAACGACGCCTCAACGCAGCAGACGATCGCGTCCGTTGGCGGCTTCGGCCTGAACGCGCTATTCCTGAAGTACAGTCGCGCGGCCGAAGAGCAGGCCGACGTCACCGGCGCCCAGATGATGGCCAAGGCTGGTTACGACCCGGCAGACATGGTCGCTTTCTTCGACATCCTTGCGCGAACGCAAACCCGCGATCCCAGCAAGGTGGAGCAGTTCTTCAGCAGTCACCCGGCGCCTGCCGACCGCGCCGCTCGTATCAACCAAGAGATCACGATGCTGAAGGTGCAGCCCATCCGGCCCGTTGGCGGATTCGCGCAGGTGAAGTCCGAGCTGGTGCGAATGTCGCCTGCCGCTTCGATGCAGCAGCTCGCCCAAGGCCAGACCACGCCACCTGCCACGCAGCGATCCGCAGGCGGCGACCGGTCGGTGCCCGCGATCAGAGTGGACGCGCCGTCAACGCAATTTCGCGTCTTCTCGCAGCGCGACGGGCTGTACCAGATCGAGTATCCGAGCAACTGGCGAGTGTTTGCAGCCGACCGGGGCTACGGGGTGACGATCGCTCCGGATGGCGGCTCCGTGGACACGGGTGGCACGGCAGCGGATCTTGTCATGGGCGTGATCGTCAACCACTACGAACCGTTCCAAAACGACCCCAGCGATCGGTTCGGTGACGGCACGGATCTCATTGCGGACAGTACGAATCTGAGCCGCGCGACGAACGATCTCGTCGCGCAGCTTCTCCAGATAAACCCGAATCTGCAGCTGATCCGTAATTCCGAACGACGCAGCAAGATCGACGGGGCGCCCGCACTTTCCGTGGTGCTGTCCGGCCGCTCGCCCGCAACGCGACAGGAAGAGCGCATTACCGTTTTTACCCGCGAGATTCCCGACGACCACGTGGTCTACGCTTTGTTCATCGCTCCACAGCAGGACTATGACCGGCTGAACGAGACCTTCAATCGCATGATCTCTAGTGTGCGAGTGAGCGACGAGAAGACGCATTCGTCGATCTCCGAACAAGGCAGCGGAAGCTCGCTGTCCGGCGCCAAGCGCTCCGCCCCCGGCAGCAGCCTCAAGAGTGTTCCTGCAGGCACGGTCCTCATGGTGGCTTTCCAGCAGGCTTTGTCCAGCGCCGACAGCCATTCCGGTGACCGCTTCACTGCGCGTCTGGTTGACCCGGTGATGTTGAACGGCAGGGTTGCGATCGCGGCGGGATCGATCGTGTCCGGTCGAGTCGCTGCCGTCCAACCCGCGAAGAAGGTCGGCGGGCGAGCGCAGTTGGACCTTGAATTCACGAGTATCCGATTCGCTTCGGGAGGTGAGAGCCCAATCTCCGCGTCGTTGAACGGGCAGGGAGATAGCCAAAAGGACGCCGTCACGATTGGTGCCGCGGCCGCCGGCGGCGCGGTGCTCGGCCGCATCCTCGGCAAGGACTCCAGGAGCACTGTGCTCGGCGCAGTCGTCGGCGGCGCGATTGGCACGGGTATCGCCGCCAGAAAGAAGGGTGAGGAGGTCACGCTCCCCGAGGGGATCGCAATCGAGATTCGTCTCGATGCACCCTTCGATTTCTGAAGCGGGCGAGATCTGCACGCCACGCACGAAAGACGTGCGCTCGGTCTTCATTCGCATCACTGCGTAGGCATACCTGGCGGGGCCGTAAACGCTAAGCGAGCCAACGCACCGACGTAACGGTGCGCCGCAACCAAAGTGCCCGTTCCAGGGACACGCACGCGAAGACGGTCGCCGCATGTGCGGGTGAGCCGGTCAGTGCGTGATTGAGAGCACGGTAACGACGAGGAAATGAAATGAAAACCACTTTTGGAGTTCTATTGGTATCGCTATCGCTGGTTAGTCTCCAGTCGATGGGAGCCGTTCGCAAGAGCGACTCTTTCGACGCCGCAGCGAAGGACGCGTGGATCACGGGCAAGATCGAGACTCTGTATACGCTGAACAAGCATCTGAATCCGTTTTCGATCGATACGGACGTTTCGGCGGGTAGGGTCAGTCTGACCGGCATGGTCGAAAACGACATCGATCGGGACCTCGCTGGCGAGCTCGCCAAAGGCGTATCTGGAGTCGTTGAAGTCAAGAACGGACTGACGATCGAGCCGAAAACGGCCCGTGAGGTGGCCAAGGCGAGTGCCGCTAAGCATGACGGGGACCGCACCTTCGGCGCGTGGGTGGATGACGCGACGACTACGGCTGCCGTCAAGTCGAAGTTGATCGCCAATGCCAACACCCAGGGCATGAAGATCGACGTCGATACGCGCGGCGACGTGGTGACGCTGAGCGGCCGAGTGGCGTCCGGCGAGGAGAAACAACTTGCCGAGGAAATCGCTCGCAACACGGGCGACGTCAAGGACGTCCGCAATCAGCTCGTCGTAGACGCCGCGGTTCGCTAGGGTTCTCTGGCGGCGTCAACGGCACGCTGCGTCCAAGTCCGCGGTGGCCGGGGGGTGCGAGTCCTCCAGCCACCGTCTTTTGTGCGCCAACGCGGTCGAGATGTTCACCACCGGTTGGCCGGGGAGGCCGAGTAGCCGGTGAGCGAGCGCTCACCGTTTCAGCAAGGCTCGCGCTAGTCGTTCGAGGCTCAGCCCCTGGATCACGATCGAGAAAATCACGATGACGTAGGTCATCGCCAACACGATCGCGCGTTCGCGACTGGCGGGTAGCGATAGCGCCAGCGCAACGGAGATGCCGCCGCGCAAGCCTCCCCAGGTCATCATGCTGACCGTGCCGGGCGCGAATTCGCGGCGGTGCCGGATGACGCTCACGGGGACGATCACGCTTACCCAGCGCGCGAACAGGATGGCAGGGATGGCCAGCAGCCCGGCGAAAAGCACGTCGCGCGTGAAGGCCAACACGAGGATCTCGAGGCCAATCAGCACGAACAGCAGCGCGTTCAGAATTTCATCGATGAGCTCCCAAAACGCGTCGAGGTTCTGACGCGTCACATTGCTCATGGCGTACTTACGACCGTGGTTGCCGATGAGCAAACCGGCCACTACGACGGCGATGGGGCCGCTGACGTGCAATGCCGACGCAAGCGCGTAGCCACCCATCACCAGCGCCAGGGTGAGCATGACCTCGACACGGTAGTTGTCCACGCTTTTGAGAAGCCGAAAAGCGATCCAGCCGATGACGAAGCCAAATATTGCGCCGCCCACGGCCTCTTCGAGGAACAGCTGTCCGATGTGGGCCGCCGAGGCGTCCTCTCCGCCCACCGCGATCTCGCTCATGACGATGAACGCCACAACACCGATGCCGTCGTTGAACAGCGACTCACCGGCGATCTGGACCTCCAGGCTGCGCGGCACTTTCGCGCCTTTGAGAATGCCGATCACGGCCACCGGATCGGTGGGAGAAATCAACGCGCCGAATAGCAAGCACCAGACGTAGCTCAGGTCGAGACCGAGCCATCCGAGCCCGAAATAAATCAGCGTGCCGAACACGAACATAGAGATGACGACGCCCGCGACTGCGAGCGTGGCGATCACCCCTCTTGAATCGGCCAGGTCGCTGAGATTGATGTGCAACGCGCCGGCGAACAGGAGAAAACACAGCATGCCCTGCATGAGCGCATCGTTGAAATCGATCTGGCTCGTGAGCCGGACGGCGACGGCCTGTATCCGCGGTGCGAAGTGTCCCGCGCCGATCAGCGCGAGCGACATCAGCAGCGCGATGAGCATCACGCCGATCGTGGCCGGAAGCTTGAAGTAGCGGTGGTTCAGGTAGCTGAAGATCGCCGTGAGCGAGATGAGGATCGCTATGATCTGAAACGCCGACATTAGGGGCGAGGTTTGTTCTCTAACCGCCGTTTCATCCGGGCACGGTGCAGCCTATAGCCTTGGACGAGCAGCGCGGTGGCGACCCAGGCAGATAGCACGACGAGGGGATAAGCGATGACGCGCGGGAACGCGGCGAACAGCGTCGCCATCGCGAGCAGCAGCGCGCCCACCCAGACCGTAATGCGTGCTTCGACAGGTTCGATCACGCGCCGACGCGTGAAGGCCGCGCCGACGACGTTGGCGATGCGGACAGCGCCGGCAGCGGCGCGTCCGGAGCTTCCGCCGCCGCGGCTCAACCCAGGATGCGGGCGACGTGGTTGGTTCGGGGCGCGCACTTTCTGCGCGACATCCAGGACGATCTCGCTCGCATTATCGAGATCCGCGAGGAACATCGCTGCCATCGACTCTGCGAACGGCTCGTCCTCGACGACGACATCCATTTCGCAGTTGCCGAACCAGCTGGCGACGTTGAGGTTGGTCGAACCGACGCGTGCCCAGCGCCCATCGGCGACTGCGGTCTTGGCGTGCAACATCGTGCCGTTCCATTCAAAGACGCGCACTCCGGCTTCGAGCAGGGCGCGGTACCCGGCGCGGGACAATGGTCTGAGCAGCGGGATGTCGGTCGCGTTGGGCACGAGGAGCCGTACATCGACACCATCCTGAGCCGCGGACCTCAGGGCCTGAACGTAGCTCGTCATGCCGGCATAGTAGGCGTCGGTCAGCCAGAGCCGCTCCTTGGCGAGCGCTGCAATGAGTTGGTCTACGCGGAACATGCCGCCAGTCGTCGGAACGCTCGCTACGACGCGAAGGGCCACGTCGCCCTGGTGTGTGTCGACGTTTGATCGCGCGAGATCGCTTTCTGGGATCGGCTCACCGGTGAGCGCCCAGATCGTGGCGAACGCCTGCTCGAGATCAGCCACTGCAGCGCCGCGCACCTCGACGCCCGTATCGCGCCATGGCTCGATGTTCTTGGCAGGGTCTCCGGTCCACATGAGTCCGACGCACAAGCCGCTCACGAAGCCGATCTCGCCATCCACGCAGAGCGTCTTGCGATGGTCGCGACTGAGCCAGGCGAAAGGGGCATCCCAGCGCGCTGGGTTATAACAACGCACTGCGACGCCGCTCGCACGCAGACCATTCCAGAAACCTCGCGACGCGGTCCCGAGGCCGCCGAGCCAGTCGTAGATCACGCGCACGTGGACGCCTTCTCGGGCTTTGGCCACGAGGGCATCGGCGAACATACGGCCCGTAGCGTCTTCGTGAATGATGTAGCTCTCGAAATGGACGTGCCGCTGCGCACCGTGAATGGCATCGAGCCATGCCGGATAGTTGTCCTGTGCGTCTTTGAGCAATCGAATGCTGTTACCGGCGATCAGCGGCGCCCCGGCCGCGCGCGAGAACGCCTGGTTAGCCAGCGCGCGGGCCGACGACCAGCTTTGGGACTCGGAGCTGGGAATGGATCGAGCGGTGCCCATGTGTCGTTAGTCTATCGGTGAGCCTCTCCAACAAGCGAGCGGCAGATTCCGCGCAATGGCCTGCCCGGGAGTCCACGATTTGGATAGGCCGTTGCGTTCGCCAGCGCACCGAAACGATTCGCGCGTTTGCAGCATGGTTAGACTGCGTGCGCGGCCGTTGACGGCCTCCTGGCGGATCGACGGCTGCAACTATGAGCCGTCCTCAGGGTCCATCAATTGTCGGGGCCGCGAGCTGCCAGCGGCCGTGCAGGAACAGGAGGCTCCATGAACGCTACACAGCAGCTTCGCGATCTGGGCCAGAGTCTCTGGCTCGACCACATTACGCGGGGGCTTCTGACGAGCGGCACGCTCGGTCGGTATATCAAGGAATTGGCGGTGACCGGGCTGACGTCGAATCCCACGATCTTCCACGACGCCATCGAGAACGACGATTGCTACGATGCTGCCATCCGCGACAAAGCGCTGGCCGGCACGTCGGCGGAGGCATCGTTCTTCGAGCTTGCGCTCGAAGACCTGTGCCGGGCCGCCGACCTATTCAGACCGATTCACGAAGCGACCGGTGGCGTTGACGGTTGGGTGTCGCTCGAGGTGTCGCCGTTGCTTGCGGACGACACCGCCGGCACCGTCGATGCGGCGCAACGTCTGCACGCGCGTGCGGAGCGGGCCAATCTATTCATCAAAATACCGGGTACAAGCGCAGGCCTACGTGCCATAGAGCAGGCGATCTTCTTCGGCGTACCGGTCAACGTCACGCTGCTGTTCTCGCGTGAGCATTACGTCGCGGCGGCCGAAGCCTATATGCGCGGCATCGAGCGACGCCTCGCTGCCGGGCTCGATCCACGGATCGCGTCGGTGGCGTCGATTTTCGTCAGCCGGTGGGACGTCGCGGTCGCGGACACGGTTCGGAGCGAGCTCCGCAACCGTCTCGGCATCGCGATCGCGATGCGGACGTACGCAGCCTACCGCGATCTGCTCGCTTCGCCGCGGTGGCAGAACCTGGCTGCGTCCGGGGCGCGACCGCAGCGTTTACTTTGGGCCAGCACGGGTACCAAGGATCCGGCAGCCCCAGACGTTGCGTACGTCGAGGCGTTGGCGGCGCCCGATACGATCGACACGATGCCCGAGAGGACGCTGCTCGCGTTTGCCGACCATGGGAAAGCGCGCCGGCCCCTGGCGCTCGACGGTGGCAACGCCGAAGCGGTATTGAAGGAATTCGTGGGCGAGGGCGTCGACATCGAAACGCTGGCCGCCAAGCTGCAGCGCGAAGGTGCTGCAGCTTTTGCCAAGTCTTGGCGCGAGCTGCTGAAGCTGCTCGTCACCAAGAGCAGATCGCTGGGGAAGCCCGGCGCGCTATCGGATCGTGCGGCATCTCGGCGAGCCGAAGTGTGACAGCGCGGGTGGTCGAGCACAGCAGCGTAATGCTACGAGCAAGAGGGAGTGTTGCATGCAGGTCCAAGTCGATACCGATCACAACATAGACGGGCGACAATCGCTCGTTGCACAGATCACCGAGATAGTCGAGAGCTCTCTCGGTCGCGTCAGCGCTCACATCACCCGCGTCGAGGTGCATCTGAACGATGAAGACGGGCGAAAGGGCGGCCAGAACGACAAGCGCTGTGTGATGGAGGCCCGCCTCGAAGGCCGGCAGCCCATCGCCGTCACTGAACACGCGAACACCTTGCACGAGGCCGTCAAGGGCGCGGCGGAAAGGTTGACCCATCTGATCGACAGCGTACTGGGGCGCGCTGCCCGGTCGGAGCGATCGCGTCGTTCGTTCGGCCCGAAGTCGGGCTAATCAAACGCAGGACTCCACCGTTGTGCCTGGGCTCGCTAACGACGGCCGTCGAGTTGCGGCGCCTGAATCGACGAGACGGGATGGCATGAACGCCGCACCGACCCGCAACCTGAGTGCTCTGGCCGGCAAGCCGGCCACCCCGACGATGCTGGTGGACGTGCCGAAATTGGTCACGGCGTATTACACCGAGACGCCCGACGTTTCTGTCCCGGCGCAGCGAGTCGCGTTCGGCACGTCAGGGCACCGCGGTTGTGCATTCGAGAAGGGGTTCAATGAATGGCATATCCTTGCCATCAGCCAGGCGATCTGTCGGTATCGCGAGCATCGCGAGATCGATGGCCCGCTGTTTCTCGGCATGGATACGCACGCGTTGTCCTGGCCTGCTTTTGTCACGGCGTTGGAAGTGCTGGCTGCCAACGGCGTGAACGTGATGGTCGCCTCGAGAGATGAATACACCCCTACGCCCGTAATCTCTCACGCCATTCTCGGCTATAACCGCGGCCGCAGCTCCGGACTGGCCGACGGCATTGTCATCACGCCTTCGCACAATCCACCCGAGAGCGGCGGCTTCAAGTACAACCCGCCCAATGGCGGGCCGGCGGGGACCGACGTCACGGGATGGATCGAAGCCCAGGCCAATGAGCTCTTGAAAGGCGGGTTGCAGGGCGTCAAGCGGATCCCTTACGAAAAAGCGGAGCGCGCCGCTACAACGCATAGACACGACTACCTCAACGCCTACGTGGGCGATCTCGACAAAGTGATCGATGTCGAGGCGATTCGCGGTGCCGATATCCACATGGGAGTGGATCCGCTCGGCGGTGCCGGCGTCCACTATTGGGCGCCGATTGCGGAACGCTATCGTTTGAATCTCACGGTGGTGAATGACGTCGTGGATCCGACCTTTCGTTTCATGACGGCGGATTGGGACGGCGAGATCCGCATGGATCCCTCATCGTCATGTGCCATGCAGGGCCTGATCGCTCTGAAGGATCGGTTCGACGTCGCGTTCGCCTGCGACACCGACCACGACCGGCACGGGATCGTCACCCGTAGTGCGGGCTTGTTGCCGCCTAATCACTACCTTTCGGTCGCCGCCTTCTATCTCTTCGGGCATCGAGCGAGGTGGGGTCGCAGCGCGTGGATTGGTAAGACGATAGTCAGTAGCCAGATGATCGACCGCATCGCAGCGAGGCTCGGCCGGAAGATCTACGAGGTGCCCGTCGGGTTCAAATGGTTCGTGGACGGTTTGCTCGACGGTTCGCTAGCCTTCGGGGGAGAGGAGAGCGCAGGTACTTCTTTCGTTCGTCTGGATGGCAGCGTCTGGACGACGGACAAAGACGGAATCGTCCCGGCTCTGCTTGCGGCGGAGATTACGGGGCGGATAGGCCGCGATCCGGGCGAAATTTACCACCAGCTCACGCGCGAGTTCGGCGAACCTGTGTACGACCGCATCGAGGCGCGGGCGACCCCCGAGCAAAAGGAAATACTGGCGCAGCTCTCGGCGGAGCAGATACGTTCCCCGGAATTCGCCGGCGAGAAGATCGAACGGATACTCACCCGGGCTCCTGGCAACGACGCGTCCATCGGGGGGGTGAAGGTCGTCACCGAGAGCGGCTGGTTCGCGGCTCGCCCATCCGGCACCGAAGACATCTACAAGATCTATGCAGAGAGCTTCCAGGGAGCGGACCATCTGCGTCGAATGCTCGCGGAAGCGCAAGCCATGGTCGACGCTGCACTGGGGTTGCCCGCGCAACCGGCGGTGCCTGCAGCCGAACCACGTCTCGAGGGGCGCTCATGAGCGGGGATGCCCGCTCGATCCGTACTGCGTACAACCTGCTACCCGCGGACGTCGAGGGTTTCGATGCATTGGCCGAGCTGGCGCTCGATATGCGTTCGTCCTGGAACCATGCAACCGACCAGGTCTGGCGGCAGCTGGATCCGGTGCTATGGGAGATTACGCACAATCCCTGGGGCCTGCTGCAGACCGTATCGCGCGAAAAACTCAAGCGCGACTTGGGCGACCCCGCGTTCCGCAAGCTCGTCGACGATCTGCTGCTGGCCCGACGCGACGCGGTAGAAGCGCCCGCCTGGTTTCAGCAAGCTTACCCACAGGCGCAGCTGGGGTGCGTCGCGTATTTCAGCATGGAATTCATGTTGAGCGAGGCGCTACCCATTTACTCGGGCGGGCTCGGCAATGTGGCCGGCGATCAGCTGAAAGCCGCCAGCGATCTAGGCGTGCCGGTTGTCGGCGTGGGGCTTCTCTACCAGCAGGGGTACTTTCGACAGGTCATCGACAAGGACGGCGCTCAGCAGGCCCTTTTTCCGTACAACGACCCTGGACAGTTGCCGATCACTCCATTGCGTCAGGCAAGCGGCGAGTGGCTGCGGCTCGAGATCGACTTGCCAGGATACACGGTGTGGCTGCGCGCCTGGCAGGTGCAGGTCGGCAGAGTGAAGCTCTACTTGCTCGATAGCAACGACGCGGCGAATTTGCCCATCCATCGCGGAATCACCAGCGAGCTGTATGGTGGCGGCCCGGAGCTGCGCCTAAAGCAAGAGCTGCTGCTGGGGATCGGCGGATGGCGGCTCTTGGCGGCTTTAGGAATCCGGCCACAAGTCTGCCACTTGAATGAAGGGCACGCGGCCTTCGCGGTATTGGAACGCGCGCGCAGCTTCATGCACGAGACCGGTCGTCCCTTCGAGGTCGCGCTGGCCGTGACGCGAGCGGGCAATCTCTTCACCACCCACACGGCCGTGGCCGCTGGGTTTGACCGTTTTGCTCCGGCGCTCATCGAGCAATACCTCGGTGGCTATGCCAAGCAGAAACTCGGCATCACACTCGACGATCTACTCGCCTTAGGCCGCCAGAACCGGCACGACTCCGCGGAATTTTTCAATATGGCCTATCTCGCGATCCGCGGAAGCGGGGCGGTGAACGGCGTGAGTCGTCTCCATGGAAAGGTGAGCCGGGCGCTCTTTGCGCCGCTGTTCCCGCGCTGGCCGGAAGACGACGTGCCGGTCGGGCACGTGACGAACGGCGTTCATACGCCGACCTGGGATTCGGCTCAGGCCGATGATCTTTGGACGGACACGTGTGGGAAGGATCGTTGGCTGGGGATGACGGAGACGCTGGAGCAAGACGTTCGCGGAGTCTCCGACACCCGGCTCTGGCGATTTCGTACAGCGAGCAGGGCGGCGCTCGTTGAGTACGCGCGCGCACGCTTGTGCAAGCAACTGGCCGCGTCGGGCGCGTCACTCGAGGCGGTGGAGGCTGCGAAGCATCTGTTTGATCCCAATACGTTGACGCTCGGCTTTGCGCGCCGCTTCGCAACCTACAAGAGACCGAACTTGTTGCTGGGCGACCCCGAGCGATTGTTGCGCCTGTTGACTCATCCCCAGCGCCCCGTGCAACTCATCATTGCCGGCAAGGCTCACCCGGCGGACTTGGCAGGCCAGGCGCTCATCCTGGAATGGATGCGCTTCATCCGCAGGCCGGAGGTGCGGCCCCATGCGATCTTCTTGAGCGATTACGACATGCTTCTCACCGAGCACCTCGTGCAGGGCGTGGATGTTTGGCTCAACACGCCGCGCCGGCCGTGGGAGGCGAGTGGCACCAGCGGCATGAAGGTGCTCGTCAATGGCGGCATCAATCTATCGGAATTGGACGGCTGGTGGGCGGAGGCTTACACGCCGGAAGTGGGTTGGGCATTGGGGGACGGCCGGGAGCATGGTGACGATCCCGCCTGGGACGCGGCGGAAGCCGAGGCCCTCTTCGGCCTGCTCGAGCGCGAGGTGATTCCCGAGTTCTATTCGCGCGACGAGCAAGGCATTCCCACCAGCTGGGTAGCGCGGATGCGGGAAAGCATGGCGCGGTTGACACTGCAATTTTCCTCCAACCGAGCGGTGCGAGAGTACACCGAGCGGCATTACTTGCCGGCGGCCGCCAGCTACCGTGAGCGGGCCGCCGACAACGGTTCAGCCGGTGTGCGCATCGTCAGCTGGCACCGTGAACTGGAGCAAAAGTGGAGCGCGCTGCGCTTCGGCGAGGTGAAAGTCGACAGCGACGGCCAGCAACATGTGTTTGAAGTTCAAGTGTATCTAGATGAGGTCGGTCTGGAGGCGGTGCGGGTGGAGCTTTTCGCCGACGCTGTCAATGGCAATGCACCAGAGCGAGTGCCGATGGAGCGGGCGCGGCCCCTCGTGGGTGCAATGAACGGCTACATCTATAGTGCGACCTTGGCCGCGGTGCGCCCAGCGACGGACTATACGGTGCGCTTGATGCCGTACCACGCTGGCGTGGCAGTACCTCTAGAAGATGCTCACGTCGTGTGGCAGCGGTGATCCGGGCACCCTGAGCGAGCTATTGGACTGGTGCGGGTGCCTCGGGGCGTCCTCGTCGATCTCCTACGTACGGTGACGCACCGACTCGAAGCAAGGGCCGGACGACAATGCGCCTCAAGTCCTGAAGTAAGCGCAACCTTGGCGGCGCTCCGGCCGCTCGTTGCATCCACGCCTTCGATGACGGGCAGCACTCGACCGGGGTGCTCCGTGAACAAAGCCCAAGTGGCAAGTGAGAAACTCATGAATACGGTTCAAAAGTCTGGTGTTGCGATCCTGATGCTATCGGCGATCGGCCTCGCCGCGTGCGACAGTCCCAAATCAGGTCCCGCGGAGGCGGCGGGACGGAATTTAGACCAAGCCGCGCGCACCGCCGGCAGCGCCGTGGGCGATGCGGCCGAAAAGACGGGTCAAGCGATCAGCGATGCCGCCGAAAAGACGGGTCAAGCACTGGGCGACGGCGCGATTACGTCCAAGATCAAGGCAGCCATCCTGGGCGAGACAGGGCTTGAGAGCCTGCAAATTCATGTCGCGACGACTGGTGGCGTGGTGACGCTGACAGGAACGGTCGACTCACAAGCGAACAGTGACAGAGCCGCTTCGATTGCGACCACGATAGATGGCGTGAAGCACGTCGAGAATCGACTGACGGTGAATCCGAACAGCTGAGCCTGACCCGTTCCCGACAGAGTTGCGCACCGAGCAGGTTCCGTCCATGTTCTCGTTGGACTGTCTCTTGCACCGCAGGCGGACCAACCAATGACCAAGGAGAAACGGAAGCGAGACTCCAACGCACGCGAGGCCGGGCTCGCAAAGAAGGTCTATAAGCGCCGGCTTCGCAAGCTGCAGATCGAGCTGGTCAAGCTGCAGCGGCACCTCATCCAGTGCAATGACAAGATTGTGGTCATTTTCGAAGGGCGTGATGCCGCCGGCAAGGACGGCACGATCAAGCGCATTGTGCAGCACTTGAGTCCACGAGAGACGCGTGTCGTCGCCCTCGGTAAGCCGTCTGACCGCGACCGGTCCTCTTGGTATTTTCAGCGGTATGTTTCTTACTTGCCGGCGGCTCAAGAGCTCGTGCTCTTCAACCGCAGCTGGTACAACCGCGCCGGTGTCGAGCGCGTCATGGGATTTTGCACCGAAGCCGAGTACGCGGAGTTCGTGGCCTCGGTCGACGAGTTCGAGAGCATGCTGGTACGGTCTGGCATCAAGCTACTCAAGTATTACCTCGACATCGACAAAGCGGAACAGAAGAAGCGCCTCGAGGATCGCAAGAAGGATCCGCTGAAGCGATGGAAGACCAGCCCGATCGATGAGCGGGCGCTCGAATACTGGAAGTCATATAGCGCGGCGCGCAACGAGATGTTGGGGCGTTCGCACAAACAGGCATCGCCGTGGATAGTGGTGCGAGCCAATCACAAGCGCATCGCTCGTCTAAACGTCATCAGAGACTTGCTCGGCCGGCTCGAGTACGCGGACAAGGACGAGCAACTGGTGCGGGCCGACAGGCAGATCGTATTTGCGTACGATGCCGCGAGTCTCGTGAACGGCCAGCTGGCGAAGTAACCGCGTGTGTACTCGAGGTCCGCGCTGTCCGCAACGGCGGATCCGCCCACGAATGTACGCTACCGCACCGACCGTGGCAGGGCGGGGGGCGGATAACTCGAACTCACAAGGTTCGAAAGAGCGGTCAAAAGGCGATGTCTTTCGACGTTGCCGCTGAAGCAAGGAGCGGTGCACATGAATCCGATTACGGCATTCGTGGTCTTCGCCTGCATTTTCGCGGGCGTTGCAGCGGGCCATTGGCTAAGTCCGTATCTCGCCGGGGTGTTCTTCGCGACCGCAGCCGTCATTGCGATGTCGCTGAAGATGGCCAATGTCTGGCAGAAGTTCGTGATCCTGAGGATGGGGAAGCTGCACAGCGTCAAGGGTGCGGGGATGTTCGCGATCATTCCCGTCATCGACAACGTGGTGGCGGTGATCGACGAGCGCATCCAGACGACCGCCTTCAACGCAGAGCAGGCGCTTACCAAAGACACGGTTCCGGTCAATGTAGATGCGATCATTTTCTGGCACGTGCAGGATGCGGAGAAGGCGGCACTGGCCATCACCAACTATCGCGAGGCGATCGACCGGGTGGCGCAGACGTCACTGCGCGAGATGATCGGTTCTTCGATGTTGGCCGCGTTGCTATCCGACCGCAAAGAAGCAGACGAGCACCTGAAAGACGAGATCGGTAGAAAGACGGCTCCCTGGGGCGTCTCGGTCAGCTCGGTGGAAATTCGCGACGTCGCTATCCCCGAGGCGTTGCAGGACGCCATGTCGCGCCAGGCCCAGGCCGAGCGCGAGAAGCAGGCCCGAGTGATCCTCGGCTCCGCCGAAGCGGCGATCGCCGGCAAGTTCGTCGAAGCCGCAAACACCTATGCCGGGCACCCGGAAGCGCTGCAACTTCGGGCGATGAATATCATCTACGAGACCACGAAGGAACGTGGAGCCACGATCCTGATCCCGAGCGCAATGGTCGATAGCTTGAACCCGTCCACGACGCTCGCGCTGGCGTTTGCGAGCACGCAAGAGGCCGCCCGAGAAATCTCCGCCCCGCCCAAGATCGCAGCGTGATCATCAGTTCTTGACATTTGCCACTACGGCCGCCTACACAAGGCTGGTGGCGGTAGCGGGAAAACAAAGTCGAGGCGCTCTTAGCGGCCGATGGAAAGTGGCACAACCCGATGGCCGTAAGGCGGCACGGACGACGGCGGCGAGCGCCGTGGTGGCCGCGAAATGAAGCCAGCGAGGCACAGTGTCCTGGCCATCAACGGCGGCTCATCGAGTATCAAGTTCGCGCTGTACGCGGTCGATGAAGCGCTGACGCGAACGCTGCACGGCAAGGTGGATCGCGTCGGTCTCGCCGGCACCACGCTGACGGTCATGAGCCCGACCGAGGGTCGAGTAGGCTACATCGAACGTCGCGGCCCCCGACTACGACTCGGCAGCGAAGTTTCTAGTAAACTGGCTCGAGGCGCAGGGCTGTTTCGCCGCCGTCGCGGCGGTCGGCCACCGCGTCGTCCACGGCATGGAGCGCACCGCGCCGGCAGTGGTGACCCTCGCGCTCATCGATGAGCTGCGTCGCATGAGCCCGTACGACCCGGAACATCTGCCGGGCGAGATAGCAATGATCGAAGCGGTCCGTGAACGCTATCCGAAGCTGCCTCAGGTGGCGTGTTTCGACACGGCGTTTCACCGCAGCATGCCGCGTGTCGCGCGGCTGCTGGCGATTCCGCGACGCCTCGACGCGAAGGGTGTGCAGCGCTACGGGTTCCACGGGTTGTCCTATGCGTATCTCATGGCAGAGCTCGCGCGCGTCGGCGACCCGGCAGCCTCGAAGGGGCGCGTCATCCTCGCTCACCTCGGCAATGGCGCAAGCATGTGCGCCGTGCGCGACGGCAAGAGCATCGACACCAGCATGGGGTTTACACCGAGCGCGGGCCTGCCCATGAGCACCCGCTCCGGTGACTGGACCCGGGACTGGTCGGCTACCTGGCGCGCACTGAACAAATGACTGCGACACAGTTCCAAGAGATGGCAAACCGCGAGTCCGGGCTGCTCGGCGTTTCGCAGATAAGCTCCGACCTGCGGGATTTGCTCGCGCAGGAGGCGAGTGACGTGCGAGCCGCCGAAGCCATCGGGTTGTTTTGCTATCAGGCGAAAAAGTGCATCGGCTCTTACGCCGCCGCGCTCGGCGGATTGGACACCCTCGTGTTCACGGCGGGTGTCGGCGAGAACTCGGCCGCTATTCGCGCGCGCATCTGTGAAGGACTGGACTTCCTCGGCATCCAGCTCGATGAACGGCAGAACCTGGCGGGGGCAGAGGTGATTTCGGCGCACGCGAGCAGCGTTGCAGTGCGCGTCATTCCCACGGATGAAGAGCTGATGATTGCGCGCTCGGTTCTCATGCAACTCTGATTCCCACGGAAGGCAGCTAACATGAGCATCGCTACCGACACCCTCACGTCTCCGCTGCTCCAGAAGATGGATGCCTATTGGCGTGCCGCCAACTATCTGTCCGTCGGCCAGATCTATCTTCAAGACAACCCGCTGCTGAAGCGGCCGCTGGCGCTCGCGGATGTGAAGCACATGCTGCTCGGCCACTGGGGCACGACGCCCGGGCAGAACTTCATCTATGTGCACTTGAACCGCGTCATCAAGAAATACGACCTCGACATGATCTACGTCTCCGGCCCCGGCCACGGCGGTCCGGCCGTGGTCGGTAACACCTATCTCGAAGGCACGTACAGCGAGATCTATCCCAATATCAGTCAGGACGAGGCCGGTCTGCGGAAGCTTTTCAAGCAGTTTTCGTTTCCCGGGGGCATCCCGAGCCACGCATCGCCGGAGTGCCCGGGCTCGATCCACGAGGGCGGCGAGCTCGGCTATTCGCTCAGCCATTCGTTCGGGGCGGTGTTCGACAATCCCGGTCTGATCGTCGCCTGCGTCATTGGCGACGGCGAGGCGGAAACCGGGCCGTTGGCGACGGCCTGGCACTCGAACAAGTTCCTCGATCCCGCCACCGACGGCGCAGTCCTGCCGATTCTGCATCTCAACGGCTACAAGATTGCGAATCCCGACCGTGCTGGCCCGCATCGAGCACGATGAATTGGAACAGCTGCTCCGCGGCTATGGGTGGACTCCGTACTTCGTCGAAGGTCACGAGCCCGCGCTCATGCACGAGGCCATGGCTGCGACGCTCGACACCGCGGTCGAGCACATCAAGGGAATCCAGCAGGACGCGCGCGTCAATGGCAACCTCGCGCGTCCCCGCTGGCCGCTGATCGTGCTCAACTCACCGAAGGGTTGGACCGGCCCCAAGGTGGTGGATGGTAGGCAGATCGAGGGCACGTTCCGCGCGCACCAGGTGCCGTTGTCCGATCCGGCGACCCATCCCGAGCACCTTGAGTTGCTGGAAGAGTGGCTCAAGAGCTATCGGCCGGAGGAGCTGTTCGAGAGCGACGGCCGCCTGAAGCAGGAACTGGCCGCCCTTGCGCCCGAGGGCGACCGGCGGATGGGCGCGAATCCGCATGCCAACGGCGGCATGCTGCTGCGCGATCTCAGGATGCCGGACTTCCGCGACTACGGGATCGACGTGGCTTCGCCGGGCGTGCGCGGTATCGGCGACACGCACGTGCTCGGACGTTTTTTGCGCGACGTGGCCAAGGTGAACCGCGAGCAGCGAAATTTTCGAATCTTTGGCCCTGACGAGACGATCTCGAACGGTCTGGAAGCCGTTTTCGAGGCCACCGACCGCCAATGGGACGCGGCGACCGTGCCGAACGATGAGTTTCTGGCGCCTGCCGGGCGCGTGATGGAAATGCTCAGCGAGCACCAATGCGAGGGCTGGCTGGAGGGTTACTTGCTCACCGGGCGGCACGGCCTGTTCAATTGTTATGAGGCGTTCATCCACATCATCGATTCGATGTTCAATCAGCACGCCAAGTGGCTGACGGTGACGGCGCACCTGTCGTGGCGCCGCAAGATCGCTTCCTTGAACTATCTGCTGGCCTCGCACGTTTGGCGCCAGGATCACAACGGCTTCACCCACCAAGATCCCGGCTTCATCGATCACGTCGTGAACAAGAAGGCGTCGGTCGTGCGCGTTTATTTTCCGCCGGACGCCAACTGCCTGCTGTCGGTCATGGACCACTGCCTGCGCAGCCGTCACTACGTCAACGTCGTGGTGGCCGGCAAGCACCCGGCGCCGCAGTGGCTGACGATGGACGCGGCCGTCAAGCACTGCGCCGAGGGCATCGGCATCTGGCAGTGGGCCAGCAACGATCAGGCCGTGGCGCCCGACGTGGTCATGGCTTGCTGTGGCGACGTGCCAACGCTCGAGACGCTCGCCGCCGTTTCCATCCTGCGCGAGCATCTGCCGTCCTTGAAGATCCGCGTCGTCAACGTCGTCGACCTCATGAAGCTGCAGCCGCCCACCGAGCATCCGCATGGGTTGAGCGATACGGATTTCGACGAGCTCTTCACGAAGGACAAACCGGTGATCTTCGCGTTCCACGCTTACCCGTGGCTAATCCACCGGCTGACTTATCGTCGTACCAACCACGACAACATCCATGTCCGCGGCTACAAGGAAGAGGGCACCATCACCACACCTTTCGACATGACGGTGCTGAACGATCTGGATCGTTTCCACCTCGTGATGGACACGATCGATCGTCTGCCGCAGACCGGCGACAAGGGCATCTATCTGAAGCAGCAGCTCAAAGACAAGCTCATCGAGCACAGGCAATACATCAACAAGCACGGCCAAGACATGCCGGAGATTCGCAACTGGACATGGAGTCGAGCGCCCACGGCGGACCACGAGACGCCTGCCGAACGATGAACGTGAAGGAGAATCGCGGCACGGTAGTCTCGGTGCGTGGCAGCGTTATCGATGTACGGTTCGAGGGGCATTTGCCGCCGATCTATTCGATTCTGCGCACCGGAGGCGACCAGAAAATCGTCATCGAAGTGCTGGCCCAACGCGATGCGCGCCATGTGCGCGGCATCGCGCTGACGCCTACGCAAGGGCTGACCCGTGGCATGCCGGTCGAGGACACCGGCGGGCCCCTGAAGGCGCCGGTGGGCAAGGGGACTCTCTCTCGCATGTTCGACGTGTTCGGCAACACCATCGATCGAGGGGCGGCGCTCACCGACGTGGAGTGGCGCTCCGTGCATCGTGCGCCGCCGTCTTTGGGGCGGCGATCCACGAAATCGGAGGTCTTCGAAACGGGCATCAAAGTCATCGATGTGCTCATGCCGCTCGAGCTCGGCGGCAAGGCGGGGCTATTCGGCGGCGCGGGGGTGGGCAAGACGGTGCTGCTCACTGAAATGATCCACAACATGATCGGGAAGCAAGAGGGCGTGAGCATCTTTTGCGGCATCGGCGAACGTTGTCGCGAAGGCGAGGAGCTCTACAGAGAAATGAAGCAAGCGGGCGTTCTGCCGAACATGGTGATGATCTTCGGCCAGATGAACGAGCCACCCGGCAGCCGGTTTCGCGTGGGTCACGCTGCGCTGACGATGGCCGAGTATTTCCGCGACGACCAGCACCGCGACGTGCTGCTGCTCATCGACAACATCTTTCGGTTCATTCAGGCCGGCTCGGAAGTGTCCGGATTGATGGGGCAGATGCCGTCGCGGCTGGGCTATCAGCCCACGATGGGCACGGAGCTTTCGGGGTTGGAGGAGCGCATCGCGAATACCGATGCCGGCGCCATTACTTCCATCCAGGCGGTGTACGTGCCGGCGGATGATTTCACCGATCCGGCAGCGGTGCACACGTTCTCGCATCTCTCGGCGTCGATCGTGCTGTCGCGTAAGCGCGCGAGCGAAGGGCTCTATCCGGCCATCGACCCGCTGCAATCCAGCTCCAAGATGGCCACGCCGGGCATCGTCGGTGCACGGCACTACGCGTTGGCGCAGGAGATCCGGCGCACGCTCGCGCAATATGCAGACGCTCAAGGACATCATCGCCATGCTCGGCCTCGAGCAGCTTGCGCCGGAGGACCGCAACGTGGTCGCCCGCGCCCGACGGTTGGAGCGTTTTCTCACTCAGCCATTCTTTACGACCGAGCAATTCAGCAGCATTAAAGGCAAGCTCGTGAGCCTCGAGGACGCGCTGGATGGCTGTGAGCGAATCTTGGCCGATGAATTCAAGGACTACCCCGAGAGCGCGCTGTATATGATCGGGAAGGTGGACGAAGCGCAGGCGAAAGGAAAATCCGCGAAGGCAGCTGCGGCGCGGCCCGGTGGCAAACCCACGATCGACCGTCGAGCGCCCCGCCGATGCTCATGAATCTTAAGGTTCTTCTGCCTTTCAAAATTTTCGCCGAGGAGACCGGCGTGTTGCGCATCGTCGCAGAGACGCGCGAGGGCTCGTTCGGGCTTCTACCGCATCGCCTCGATTGTGTGGCGGCGCTCACGCCCGGGATTCTCATCTATGAAACCGAAGCGGAGGGTGAGGTTTACGTGGCCGTCGACGAGGGAGTGCTCGTCAAGACGGGCGTGGACGTGCTCGTCTCCGTGCGCAACGCCATAGCCGGAACGGACCTGCACGCAATGCGCGAAGCGGTGGACCGGCAGTTTCTGAAGCTCGACGAGCGGGAGCGCAACGTCCGCTCAGTGCTCGGCAAAGTGGAAAGCGATTTGATCCGTCGGATGGTGGCGCTCCAGAATGAGTGAGCCGCCGGAGAAGCCGTCTTCGCAGCCGGAGTCGGCGCTTGGCCGAGAGGTCGGTGCAAAGGCCGCGCGCAAGCTCGCGGCACGCCGTCACGCCGTGCCCGGAGTGTGGTTTGGTTTGGGCATGATGGGGCTGATCGGCTGGTCCGTGGTGGTGCCGACGCTGCTCGGCGCAGCGCTTGGCCTCTGGCTCGATCGGCACTATCCCGGAGGACGCTCGTGGACCCTGGCGCTGCTCGTCGCCGGCCTGGTTTTGGGGTGTTGGAATGCCTGGCGTTGGGTGGCCAGGGAGGATGAGGCCATGCGCGAAGCGCAGGATGACGGCGATGGGCGACGTTGAGGTGCTCACATTCGCGGGGATCGCCGGCGTTTTGCTCGGAGCGATATTCTTCGGCGGGCTCTGGTGGACGGTGAGGCAGGGCGTCACCTCGCAACGCGCCGCACTTTGGTTTCTAGGCAGTCTCGTGATCCGAACCGGCATCAGCATGGCCGGGTTCTACTTTGTCGCCGCCGGTCGATGGGACCGGCTGCTCGCGTGTCTGCTCGGCTTCACGATCGCGCGTTTCATCGTGACGCGGCTCGCCGGCCCGCCGGTCGGCCCCGGCGACTCCCCTGCGAAGGAGCCGGGTCATGCACCTTAGCCCCGACGAGGTCATCTTCTGGCAACACGGGTTTCTCAAGCTCAACGCCACCATCGTATTCACGTGGGGTCTGATGCTCGTGCTGGCGGTGGGGGCGCGGCTAGTCACGCGCAGACTTTCCATCGGTTTGGAACGGGCTCGCTGGCAGAACCTGCTGGAAATCGTCGTCATGGGGATCGTGACGCAAATCGAGGAGGTGGGCCTCAGTCGACCCGCGGCGATATCTACCTTTCTTGGGCACGCTGTTTCTGTTCGTGGGACTCGCGGCGCTTGGTACCGTGATTCCCGGTTACCAGCCGCCGACGGGGTCGCTCTCGACCACGGCGGCCCTCGCACTGAGCGTGTTCGTGGCCGTGCCGTTGTTCGGCATCGAAGAGCAGGGTGTGGGCGGTTACCTAAAGTCGTATTTGAAGCCGACGGTGCTCATGCTGCCGTTCAATGTCATCAGCGAGCTTTCGCGCACGCTGGCCCTGGCCGTGCGCCTGTTCGGCAACATGATGAGTGGGGCGATGATCATCGCCATTCTCTTGTCCATCACACCTTTCATCTTTCCGATCGTCATGACGGTGCTGGGACTGCTCACTGGCATGGTGCAGGCCTACATCTTCAGCATTCTGGCGGCGGTTTACATCGCGGCCGCCACACGGGTCCGTAGGTCGAAGCGGAAGCCCGTGGCCGATGCAAAGCCCTGACGGCACGAAGTAGGACAACCAAGAGAGAGCGTATGGACAGCATGACTATGATCGCGGTGGCATCCATTGCCATCGCCGGCATCACCACCGGTTTCGGCACGATGGGGCCCGCGCTGGCGGAAGGAAGGGCGGTTGCGATCGCGTTGAGCTCACTGGCGCAGCAGCCGGATGCCTCCGCGACCATCACGCGAACCCTGTTCGTCGGCCTGGCGATGATCGAGTCGACGGCCATCTACTGTTTCGTGGTCTCGATGATCCTCATCTTTGCGAATCCGTTCTGGAACCACGTCATCGCCCAACCGCCGGGACAGTAAATCGATGCTCATCGATTGGTTTACCGTCGCTGCACAGGCGCTGAACTTCCTGATCCTGGTGTGGTTGCTGAAGCGCTTGCTCTACAAGCCGATCCTGGACGCCATCGACGCCCGGGAAAAACGGGTCGCAGAGGAGCTCGCGGACGCGGAGGCGAAGAAGGCCGAAGCTCAACAGGCGCGCGACGAGTTTCAGCGCAAGAATCAGGATTTCGACGAGCAGCGCGCCGCACTCTTGAGCCGGGCGACGGATGAGGCGAGCGCGGAACGTCGGCGTTTACTGGATGAAGCGCGGGCCGCCGCCGCCGCCTTGACGGCCAAGCGGATGGAGACGCTGAGAGCCGAGGCCCATAACCTGAGTGAAGCCGTCAGCCGCCGGACTCAGCAGGAGGTGTTTGCCATCGCGCGCAAGGCACTGAAGGATCTCGCCACGACCGGTTTGGAGGAACGTCTTGGCGAGGTGTTCACGCGCCGCTTGCGAGCGATGGACGCCGGTGCGAAGGAAGGGTTTGCCGAGGCCCTCAAGAAAACCTCCGAGCCGGCGCTCGTGCGCAGCGCACTCGATCTGCCCGAGGCCCAACGCGCGACGATCCGCAACGCGATCAACGAAACCTTTGCGGCCGATGTCCCGATTCGGTTCGAGACGGCTCCGGACTTGGTCAGCGGAATCGAGCTCACCGCGCAGGGTCAAAAGATGGCGTGGAGCATAGCGGATTACCTCGGGTCGCTGGAAAAGAGCGTCGGAGAACTTCTGAGCACGCCGGCAACTGCCGAGTCGGCACCTGCGACGAAAGCCGAGCCAGAGCCCGTGAAGAAACGTCAATGAAGACGGCGCCCGAAGGTTTGCAGAGTGTCTTCGACCGCACGTTCGCCGCAATGGGCCGCGTGCGGAGCGAGTTTGCGCCGCAACTGGCGGTGCGCGAGGTGGGTGCCGTCACGAACGTCTCCAACGGTATCGCGACAGTTTCGGGTCTGCCGGGTGTCGGCTCTGAGGAGCTTCTGGAATTCCCCGGCGGCGTGTTCGGTATCGCGTTCAACGTGGACGAGCATGAGATCGGCGTCGTGCTGCTCGGCGAGTACCAGGATCTGCACGCAGGCGACGAAGTCCAGCGCACCGGGCGTGTCATGGACGTGGCGGTGGGCGATGGATTGCTGGGGCGTGTCATCGACCCGCTCGGGCGGCCACTCGACGGGCAGGGCACGGTGACGACCAGCAAGCGTCTACCCATCGAGCGCCCCGCCGCGCCGATCATGGATCGTGCGCCCGTTACCGCGCCTCTCCAAACCGGCGTCATGGTGGTCGATGCGCTCGTTCCCATCGGGCGCGGCCAACGCGAGTTGATCCTGGGCGACCGCCAGACAGGCAAGAGCGCGATCGCGCTCGACACGATCCTGAACCAGCGGGGGGCGGACGTCGGCGTGCGTCTATTGTGCGATCGGCCAGCGCGCTGCTGCCGTGGCGAAGGCCATAGCCAACCTGCGTGACAAAGGCGCGATGGAATACACGGTCGTCGTCGTGACCGAGGGCAATGAAGCGCCCGGCCTCGCGTACATCGCGCCGTACGCCGCGACCAGCATTGCCGAGCACTTCATGGAGGCGGGCCGCGACGTGCTGATCGTCTATGACGACCTGACGCATCACGCTCGCGCCTACCGCGAGCTCTCCTTGCTGCTGCGACGCCCACCCGGTCGCGAAGCTTTCCCCGGCGACATCTTCTACATCCACTCGCGCCTGCTCGAACGAGCCACGCACCTGCGCAAGGAACGCGGGGGCGGTTCGCTCACCGCCTTACCCATCATCGAGACCGAAGCGCAGAACATTTCCGCCTATATCCCGACCAATCTGATTTCCATCACGGACGGGCAAATCTACCTTTCGCCTACGCTGTTCGAACTGGGTGTGCTGCCCGCGGTAGACGTCGGCAAGTCCGTTTCGCGCGTTGGAGGCCAGGCGCAGCAGGCGGCGTATCGCGCCGTGGCGGGCGACCTCAAGCTCGCCTATGCGCAATTCGAAGAGCTCGAAACCTTTGCCCGTTTCGGCGCGCGGTTGGATGAAGACACGCGCAAGCGCGTCGAGCATGGACGGCGAATCCGTGCTTGCCTGAAGCAGTCTGAGTTCGCCCCGTTGTCCGTGCCTCAACAGATCGCCGTGCTCTTGGCGTTGACCGCGAACTTGTTCGACTCGGTGCCGCTGGAGCGAATGGGCGAAGCCGCTCACGCCGTGCAAGCGGCAGCGGCGAAGATTCCCGAGGAGGTGAGCGGCCGATTCGCCACTGCCGCCGACTTGAGCGGCGAGGATCGGCAAACCGTTATCGAAATCGCCCGCCAGGCGCTCTCGCCGTTCCAGTCCAAAGGGCCGGCCGCGGGCAAATCGAAACTGGACACCGAGGCGGACTTAGAGCACGACGGCGAGTCTCCGGCGGACACAAAGGCGGAAGCCGAGTCGAACTCAGACCATGAGCCGAAGCCCGACGCCGAGCCGAAGCCGGACGCGACAGAGAAGCGATGAGCGACACCACGGCCAGCCTGCGCCGCAAGATCAACGGTGCCGAAGATCTCCAATCGGTCGTTCGCACGATGAAGGCCTTGGCCGCCACGAGTATCGGGCAATACGAGAAATCCGTGGGCGCGTTAGCCCACTACTACCGGACCGTGGAGCTGGGGCTGGGCGTGTGTTTTCGGCGCAGCGAGCCGGCTGTGAAGACGCCGAGCCGTAAAGGACAGACCGACGACCGCGTGACCGGTGCGGTCGTATTCGGCTCCGACCAAGGACTGGTGGGCCAGTTCAACGAGGTGGTCGCCGAGCGTGCGGTTCATGCGCTAGCAACCCTGCCCGGCAAACTCCAAGTCTGGGCCGTCGGTGAGCGTGTTCAGTCACGCTTGGCGGATGCGGGGCTCCCGTTGATGGGACTCTTCGCAGTGCCGAGCTCCGTCGAGGGTATTGCGCCGCTCGTCGCGCAGATTCAAATCGAAACCGAATCTCATCTGGTCGAGGATCAGGAGGCGCATGTTTACGTCTTGCATAACCGACCGCGGTCTGGTGCGCTCTACGAGCCGGTGACTCAACGGTTGTTGCCGCTCGACGCGCAATGGCGACGAGATCTGGCTGCGAGCCGCTGGCCGAGCGCGAACTTGCCCGAGGTCATGAGCGGCGGCACCACGACGCTGCATGCGCTCGTCCGCGAATACCTTTTCATCTCGCTCTACCGGGCGTGCGCCGAATCCCTCGCGGCTGAGAACGCGAGCCGTCTGGCGGCGATGGAGCGGGCAGATAAGAACATCGATGAGTTACTGGAGCGTCTCCGTAACTCGTTTCGCCGTTTGCGCCAGAGCGGCATCGACGAGGAGTTGTTCGACGTGATCGCCGGCTTCGAGGCGCTGATAGGCGGGCGGTAGCAGGTGCGATAGGCGTAAGAAAAGTCGCGCGCACGTCAGCGCGCGCGGCGATCTCGAATAGGCGCCCATGCTAGTCGCCGAGCAGCTCGCCGAACGGGTGCAATGCGTCTACTCGGTCGCAGGCTGCTTTGATCACTATCAGCAAGGGCGCTCCCAACAAGAGTCCCCAGATCCCCCACAGCCAACCCCAGGCCACCACGCCGACGAAGACGGCCACGGGATTCATGCGACTTGCGCGGCTCGTCAACCAAGGGTTGACCAGGTTACCGGACAGCGTGTGGATCATCAGCGAAACGGCGCCGATCAGCAGTGCCATGCCAAAAGTGCCGAATTGCAAGAAACCGACCAGCGCGGCACCGGCACTCACTACGATCGACCCGAGATAGGGCACGAGATTTAGCACCGCCGCCGTCACCCCCCAAACGGCTGCGTGCGCCAGCCCAATCCACGCAAACGCGAGCCAGGTGGCGACGCCGACGAGCACACTGATCAGAGCTTGCACCAGGAGATAGCGGCGAATCTGGGCGGTGATCTCATCCAGTAGCCGGATGGTGGTCTTCCTCCGGGCGAAGGTGGGTCCCGCGACTTTGGCCATCTTGCGACGAAACGTGTCTCCCGATGCGAGCAGGAAGTAGGTAATGAACAGCACGGCCAGCGCTTGGCCGACGAAACCAGCCAGGCCGAGCGTGCCCGTCCATAAGTGCTCGCTAACGTTGAATCGCGGCCGCTCGATCTGGACTCGAGTGACGCCCTTGGCCGGCAATGGCGCCGCTGAGCCGCTGTCCTCGGCCGCGTGCTCGAGACTCGTCGCAGCTCTCTGCACTTTTTCCATCGCGCCCTCGGTCGTGCCGCGCTTGGTGCGCAGCGAGTCGCGCAGCTTTTGCGAAGCGTCGGGCAGCGAATCCACCAGGGCCGCGGCATCGTCGCCCAGCGAGTAGGCCATCGAACCAAGACTGCCCAACGCCGCAAGCAACAGCACCGCCGCTCCGATCGCACGCGGAATGTGCCATCGCTGCAGCAGGTTTACGACCGGCGACAGCGCGTAGCTGCACATCAGCCCCAGCAGCAGCGGAATGATCACGGCCCCAGCCCACTGCAGGGCGTAGACGGAGGCTAGCAGCGCGAGCAACGTCAGGGCCCAATTGCGCGCGTCCCGGGGAATCCGTAACCGCCCAGGTGGGCGCGCACCGCCGGCGTCGCGAATCGGCTCCGTCACGCCCGTGATACCGTCAGGCACGCCGAGGCGCGCCTCCCCGACTGATACGCAGTAGCTCATCGGCGCATGGTGGACGCGCGCGGACGGATTCACAGTGGGCTACCGCACGTTTGCAGGCCGCGCTGCAGGTCAGCGCTCGCTATGAAAATCTGCCGGTGGGGCCCGCTGCGTGCGTTGGCGAACAGACGAAGAACCAGGGCGGTTCGTATCGTCTCAACCTGCACGACAGAGAATCTATGGGCACACGAACGGCAAACGGCGGCAACACGGCATTTGCGGCCGCCCAGGGCGCGGCGCAGTACCCCCGCGTCTACGACGCCATCGAAGACGAGAGCCTTGCGGATGTCGCGGCATTGCGGCTTGCGCTGGCGGCCACGGAGCGGCGCTTTGCCGCGGCCCTGAGGCAGCTCGAGAGGATGCGGCGACGCGACGCCGTCTTCGAGCAACAAGTGGCGCTGCTCGAGGAAAGGGCCGCGAAGGCGCAACGCTTCGCGCATCACGACGAGCTGACCGGCCTACCCAATCGCCACTTGCTGCTCGACCGTTTTCATCAGGCCGTCGCGCTGGCCGCCCGGCACGACGCGCACGTGGCGCTGCTGTTCCTGGATCTCGACAGATTCAAGCACATCAACGATATGCTGGGCCATTCCGCCGGGGACAAACTGCTGCAGCAGGTGGCGGTCCGCCTGGTGGACTGCATCCGCGCGTCGGATACCGCGTGCCGTCACGGCGGCGACGAGTTCATGGTGCTGTTGCCGGAGCTCAGCGGTAAGGAAGGTGCCGTAGCGGTGGCCAACAACATCCGCGTGCATCTCGGGGCTCCGTACATCATCGACGGCGCCGTCATCACGATCTCGATCAGTGTGGGTACCGCCGTGTATCCGGCCGACGCGGATGGGTATGACGAGCTCCTGCGATTGGCGGATCTCGCCATGTATCGCCACAAAGCCCGTTGTTCGGTGACGCCGAGTATCGTGGATGGGATGGTCGACAACAGGGCGCAAAGGCCAGGCGTCGTTTCTTTTCTCGGCGCTGACGCCGATGGCGGTAGGCCTTAGCATTCGCGTTATCGCGTGAGGCAGCCGTCAGGCGTTTTTTTCGTCGGCGACTTGGCCGAGATGCTCGAAGCGGCGACTCGCCTCGTTCCAGTCGACCACCTTCCACCAGGCCTTCAGGTAGTCCCTGCGCCGGTTGGCGTATCGCAGGTAGTACGCGTGCTCCCAGACGTCGTTCAGCAGCAAAGGCGTGAAGCCCTTCATCGCCGGGTGATCGTGACCGGCGGTCGTCATGATCTCGAGTGCTCCGGTCGCTTGGTGCGGTGCCACCAGCCATACCCACCCGCAGCCGAAGTGCTTCATTCCGGCTGCCTCGAAGTCGGCCTTGAAGTCGGCGACGCTCCCGAAGCTCTGACGTAGCGCATCGCGAAGCGGGCCCAGCGGCTCGCCGTTCGAATCCGGCGTCATCGACTGCCAGAATAGGCTGTGATTGACGTGGCCGCCGGCGCTGTGGTGCACGGCCACGCGGCTCTCTCGAGGTACCTGAGTCAAGTTGCACAGCAGCCATAGCGCCGAGGCATGCTGGAGCGCCGGCAACCCGGCGAGTGCCGCGTTCAGCGCCGCAACGTAGCCAGCGTGATGAGCGTCGTGGTGCAGCGTCATGGTGCGCGCGTCGATGCAGGGCTCGAGCGCATCGATTGCGTAAGGCAACGGCGGCAGTCGATGCCGCGTAACGGCATTCAGCGCCGGCGGCTGGTCTTTGAGGGCTAGCGTATTCACGGTTGCGCTCCTGATGGCAATCGGGTGGGGGCGCTAGACGACGACCAATGCGCCGCGGCGCGAATCATCGACACCATGGGTGAGCAGGCAACCCCCGTCGGTGCGTTGCCGAACAGTACTGCTAGCGCAGGACGTCATGGGCGTGGACGTCGATCGACCTCCCGAGAACAAGCGGCTACTGCGCGACACGCTCTGAGCTGTCTGTGCGCTGACGAACGAAGCCCGTCGCGTCAGGGTACGCTCGCGCACAGACCGTGCTGGCGCCGCTCTCTATCTTGGCGTCCATGAACCTAGGTGATACGTCCCCGAGCGAATTGACGTCGCCCACATTCCTCGATCGCGGCTCGCGCTCTCAGAGACGCGAGTTCGTGTCGCTCGCAAGCGATCTGTTACCGCCTGGGGATTTCGGCTGTTTTCTGCTCGCGGGATTCATTGCCACTGTGCTGCACGCCCTGTTCGTGCCGAACGCACCGCTAGACTCCGCGATTGCGGCAAGTCGCGGCAACGTGGCACTGATCGGGGCGGTGCTCGCCCCGTTTGTCCTCTACGATCGAAACTTTGCCGCCGCGGTCGGCCGGCGGCATGTCAACGTGCTGGTCGGCATGTTCGGTTTGCGGTTCGCGCTGATTGGGGTCATCGCGATCGCCATCGGCGCCTCCAGTCAGGTGTTCGACAACCTGCCGCCGGGCTGGGTCGCGCTGTGGCTCGGCGCGAGCTTCGTGTTGACGGCGTTGACGCGAGGTGTCGTGGCGAGACGCGTGCGCGCGCTGCGCAGAAAGGGAGCCTTCACGGAGTCCGTTGCGGTCGTCGGCGCCGGTCCGGTAGCCGACAGACTCAATAGACATCTGCGCCACACGAAGGCCGACAGCATCGAGTTGCTGGGAATTTTCGGCGACTCGCCGGCGGGCTCGACTGGCAGCTCCACGTGGCCCGCGGGCAGTATCGACGAGCTCATCGAGCTCAGTAAGCGGCGCTCGATCGACTGGATATTGGTGGCTCTGCCGGCGCTGGACGAAGCGCGGCTCGGTGCGATCGTGCAGCGCCTCGAGGTGCTGCGGATCCCGATCGCGCTGTGCCCGCCGAATGTCGGCCTGCGACCGCCGGGCGAGATGGTCGAGTACACCGGTGGCGGCATGCCGGTGATGTTGCTGGCGGATCGCCCGATCAAGCGCTGGAACGCGGTGTTGAAGGCCGCCGAAGACGCGGTGTTGTGCAGGTTTCTGATCCTGCTGCTGCTGCCGCTCCTGGGGCTCATTGCGCTGGTCGTCAAGCTCGAAGGCCCGGGTCCGATCATCTTCAAGCAGCGCCGCCACGCATTCAACAACTCCGAGTTCGATATCTACAAGTTCCGCACCATGCGTGTCGACGAGCCGGCGTCCGGCGATTTTTTGCAGACGGCGCGCTTCGATCGTCGTGTGACCTCCGTCGGTCGGTTCCTGAGGTCGACGAGCCTCGACGAGCTGCCGCAGCTATTCAACGTGCTGAAGGGCGAGATGTCGCTCGTGGGTCCTCGGCCCCACGCCGTGAACATGCGCACCGAAGACCGACTGGGCTCGGAAATCACGGGGACGTACGCTCATCGGCACCGTGTCAAACCGGGGATGACCGGTTGGTCGCAAGTGAATGGCGCGCGGGGCGCCACGACTACTACCGCGCAGCTCAAGCGCAGGATTGCGCTGGACCTCATGTACATCGACAACTGGTCTCTGTGGCTGGATCTGAAGATCCTGATGTTGACGTGCCGCGAGGTTCTGAGAAGAACCAATGCGTACTAGCACGAGCGGTAGCCGCGTGATCGGCGAGGGTTTCGCCCCAGCGTTCTTGGTCACGTCGGGGGGTCTGCTGACTCTGCTCGACTTTGCGAGCCTGCTGTTTTCCGGATTGCTTACGGGTCGGCTCTGGTTTCCCGGGTTGGCTCCTCAGGATCCGCCGGCCGCCGACTGGAGCGTTCACTATCTCCTGGTCGTGGCCGCGCTGCTGGGGGCGCTCCTACTTCACGACAAGCAGTTTGGGGCACAAGCGATTCGTGGGAACCGGTCCGCGTTGGTGCGCTGTTATCTCACGCGCTTCCTGCTATTGGTCGGCGGCGTGCTCGTCATCGGCGGTGCGAGCGGCGTGCTGGGTACGGTGTCTCCGGGGGCGGTGGCCGTTTGGCTCGCTTCGAGCTTCGTGCTGGCGTCTCTTGGTCGCGCGGTGCTCGTGAGCAGCGTGCGGCGGCTCGCGCGTAGCGGTCTCTTGACGGAAGTCGTTGCCATCGTCGGCGCGGGTTCGCTGGCCGATCGTCTGACGTACGATCTGGAGAGCAGCAAGCGGGTGGGCATGCGCGTCCTCGGCGTTTTCGACGACGACGCTGCCTCCGCGCAGAGCGCGCATAACGCACTGGCCGGCACCATCGATGATTTGATCGAGCTCGGCAAGACCCGGCACCTCGACTGGATATTCGTAAACCTCCCGTTCGCCGACGAACGACGGTTGGCGTCGGTCGTGCGACGCCTCAAGGCGCTGGCCGTGCCCGTGGCCCTGTGTCCGTGGAACGTGGGATCGGGGACGCCGTATCAGATCATCGACTACGTTGGTGGTGCGCTGCCGGTCACCGTGCTCGTCGCTCCCCCCCGAGGCGGTGGCGTAGGGCTGTGCAGACGGCCTGCCAGTTCTTGCCTCGGTGGGTCACCACGTTGTTGTTACTGCCGATGTCGATCACGGCCATACGGCGGTCGCAGAAGCCCGCGGGTTCGCGCGCCGCGACGGTCGTTAAACGGAAGCTCAGCTGCGAGCTCGACGATTACGATGTCGACTCGTTCGCCGCGACCGCGAAGGATTTCGGCCAAAGCCACTACGGGTTCGTGGTCACGCCGAACGTGGATCACTTGATCCGGCTGCACGAGGACGTGAGATTCCGCGAGGTTTATGCGGCGGCCCGTTATGTGCTGCTCGACAGCCGATTTCTTGCCAACGTTGTCCGTGTGGTGACGGGGCGACGCTTGCCCGTGTGCACCGGGAGCGATCTCACGGTCAAGTTGCTCGCAGGGGTAGCTGCGGTCGGTGACCGAATCGTGGTGATTGGGGGGAACGAACAACAGATGCGTGCGCTTAGGACCCGCTATGGTTTCAGCAACCTCGTGCAGTTCTCCCCGCCGATGGGATTCATCCGCGATCCCGCTGCCGTCGAGGCGTGTTTGGGTTTCATCGAAGCGCATAGCCCGTTCCGTTTTTGTCTGCTCGCGGTGGGCGCGCCCCAACAGGAGATTCTCGCAGAGCGCCTGCAGGTGCGCGGGGTCGCTCGCGGGCTGGCCCTCTGTATTGGGGCCTCGATCGCTTTCGTCACCGGGACGCAGCGCCGCGCACCGCAATGGATGCAGCGCACCGGCCTCGAGTGGTTGTTCCGCCTCGGCCAGAATCCCGCGCGACTGGCGACGCGCTATCTCGTGCGTGGACCGCGAGTATTCGGTTTGCTGCGCAAGACGACGTTCGCGCTGCGCCCTCGATTGGCACCGACTCGTGTGTCGGCACCGCACACGATCTCGGAAGCCGCTTGATTCAAGGGAGCCGCTTCGGCTGCACCCGACCCTGGTCATCGAAACGGTAGTGTTCATCGAGCCAACCCTGGCCGAACAGAATCAGCACTTGATCGTAGTAGTGGGTGGTGGCCCCTAGCTTCGCGCGACCGGCATCGGTCGCGAGCCTCGACAATTGAGCCTTCAGCAACGCGTCTTCGTGCAGCGCCGCCAGGAACGGCAGCACGGCGCCGGCAAAACCGATGGGTGAGTAGTCCGCTTTGAGCGCAGCGCCGGTGGCCGGATTGACCTTCTCCGGCGGCATGCCGAGCTCTCTGATGTGCTCGGCGAAGGGCGTCAACAGGCGAACGAGGCCGCCACCCTGCTCGCCGGACATTCCGGCCCACAGGTAGACGCGAATCGCGTCGTAACTTCCGGCCGGGGCGCGCTCCGTGTCTTGGGCGACGACCCCCCTCGAGCTCACGACGTACAAATCCGGAGCCACGCCGGCCGCATAGATCTCCGGCGCCGTGCGCAGGTAGTCTTGCCAGATCTGCGTCCACGGACCCTTCGGGTCCACGGCCCCGAAATACTTGAACATGAATCCCGGCAGATAACTCGGATTGATGCGAAACCGCCCGTTCGGCAACGTGAAGCCCACGGGGCCCGGCAGCAAGACGAGGCCCGCGGCGCCGGCGTCGGCCACTTCCCGATCGCGAACGAGCGCGAGCAGCCCGCGGCCCAGCGTCTCGTAGCGCGGTGTCTGCCATAGCCGCCCCGCTTCGAGCAGGGTGTAGGCCAGCCACAGATCGGCGTCGGCGGCGGCATTGCGATCCTTGATCGCCCAGCTGCCATCGTCGTGCCGTCCCCACAACCAACCCGGCAGTTGCTGGCCGAGTCGGCCGTCGGCGAGGTTGTTCGAGGTCCAGCCGAGTAGTGTGTCGAACCGCGCTCGATCATTGGCCACCAGGGCGAAGAACAAGGCATACGACTGTCCCTCGGACGTGCTCTTGCCCTCGAAGGTCAGGTCGATCACGCGGCCGTCGGCTTGGATGAAGCGAGCCGCGAATCGATCCCACTCCGGCCACCACGACCCTGCGGCGTCGCCCGCGGCCGTGACGCCGACGGCGCTCGCCAGAAGCGCCGCCGCGATCCGCAAGCGTTTGCGCGTGGTCTGCATATTCATCTCCAAGTCATCGCATGCCGGAAGGGTAGGGGGGCGCACGCTACGGAGTCTGTACGCTGCCGTACGCGCTCGGTGGGGTAGCGCACAGAGGGCGTCGGAGGCCACGATAGATCATGAGCAACGCTCCACGCTCACAGCAACCGAGCAGCCGATGGAAGTCGCTAGCCCTTGGACCTATTTCGTTTTGGTCGCGCTCGTCATGGCGGTCATTTGCCTGCCGTCGTTTCGTTTCGTGGACCCAGCGCCAGGGGGCCGCGTGCGCTTTCTCGCGCTCGACGGCTTACGAGGATTCGCGGCCGTCAGCGTATTTGCGTTCCACGTCGTCGTGACGCGTGGTTTCATAACGACCGGAGCATGGGAGCCGCCGACGTCCGGGTTCTACGCGCTGCTTGGCCCTGCGAGCGTGTCGCTGTTCTTCATGATCACTGGCTTCCTGTTCTGGACGAAGCTTTTGTCGGCTGCCGGTGGCGGAAGCTGGCGCGCCCTGTATGTCGGCCGACTGTTTCGGATCGTGCCCATGTATCTCGTCGCAGTGCTCGCGATGCTGTCCATCGTTCTCGCGAGGACGGGCTTTGCGTTGCACGAGCCGCTGGCGGACGTCAGCGGCGCCGTCGCGCAGTGGCTAGCGCTTGGCATCTTGAACCTGCAGCCGGACGTGAACGGCTATCCCGCCACACATGTCCTGGCGGGCGTCACGTGGACAATCTCCTACGAATGGGCGTTCTACGCGTCACTGCTCGCGACCGCTGTCGTGGCGCGCAGCCGCGCGCACTTGTCCTTGGTCGCCGCTGCCCTGGTGCTATGCCTGGTGGGAAAGAGTCTGCTCGACTCCAGCGCGCTGGGGTTCGCCGCCTTGTTTCTGAGCGGCATGACCGTTGCATCGCTGCTGCACGCGAACTTGACGCTGGTCCTATCGGATAGGCTGGGCTCGGCGCTGGCGCTCGCGTGTCTGCTGCTGATTTTCGTCACCTCGCCGTTCCACGCCACGCTCAGTGGCTACGGAACGTTCGCCACGCTCTTGTTGGCGATTGTCTTCTACTGCGTGTGCTCTGGCGCCACGCTGTTCGGCCTGCTGACAACGCGAGCGGCGCGGCGACTGGGGGGCATCAGCTACAGCGTCTACCTATTGCAGGGGATCGTGCTCACGCTGGTATTCGCGATCCCGCCGCTCAGAGACTTCGGCATGCGTGACGTCGCCAATTATTGGGTCGTCGGGATGCTCTGCGCGTGCGTCCTGATTGCGGTCGCGGGACTCACGTTCGCCCTCGTCGAGCAGCCCTGCATCCGTTTCGGCAAACGCTTCGTGCGACGGCCGCTGGTGCCCGCCCGAACCGTTGCACCGCTGCCGTGCGGCGTGCGGTTCGCCGCTGTGCCGGCGCGACGGTCGCTAGCGCCAATCCCAGCCGTGATCCAAGACGAGACCGAGGTCCGTGCGCGATCGCGGCGGCGATCCCGGAGCTAGTTTCGCCGTCACGAACGACCGCGGGCCGCCCGAAGTTCGCGTACGCTTGGCCGAACGACGACTGCCGCGGTGCGTGATCATGGAACTGGCTGAGCTTCTTCCTGCAGAGGCGTCGTGCCGCGAGCTCTGGGGCTTCGGAGCTCCAGGCAGGTTGTTGCCGGGGGAGGTGGCGTGCACTACGGGATTTGCAGCCCCGCGTCTGCGCGAGTTTGCCGCGGGTCGTTCCTGCGCGAGGCTCGCGCTGGCCGAGCTCGGAGCGCCGAGCGCGCCGTTGCCCGTGGGCAGCGGGCGAGAGCCGTTGTGGCCGCCCGGGTTCACCGGCAGCATCACCCACACGGCGGGGTATTGTGCCGCGGCCGTGTGCCGCGTCGGTGAGGTCATCTCGCTTGGCATCGACGCCGAGCGGATCGTTGCGTTGAGTCCAACCGAGCGGCAAGCGCTCTTTTGCGGGGCCGAGATCGATTGGCTCGAATCGTTGGCGTTGCCGGAGCAAGCAGCCATGGCCTGCGCCATGTTCAGTGCCAAGGAAAGTTACTTCAAGTGCCAGTTTCCCTTCACGCGCCGCTGGCTCGAGTTCAAAGACCTCGAATTGCGCTTCGGCACCCGGTCCTTCGTCGTGCTCGACCCCACCGCGGATGCGCGCTTGCGTATCCACGGAGCCTACGGGTTCATTGGCAGCGACGGCATTGTCGCCACCGCCGTGGTCATGACGAGGAGCCCGCAGCAAGCAATCGGCGCTGCCCCGCTCTGACGCTACGAGGGGGCTACCGGCTGCGTCGCGAGCGCGGCCGTGATGGTCTTGGCCATCTGCTCCAGGCCGTTGCCCTGAAATACCGTGAAGTGATCGCCGTCGAGCACCGCCGCATCGATTCCGGCCGGAACGAATGGTCCCCAACCGAGCAGCGGGTCGAGGAACCAGCCCCGCGGCTCCCGGGAGCTGCAAAGCAGCGCTATTTTTCGGTTGCAGGCGCGGGGCACGTAACGCGCTGCGGCCTCGTCCAGATAGCCGTCCAACCACCGGTCGTAGTGCTCGTTCGTCGAGTGCCGGTCCTCGAATCGCACTTGCGAAATGCCGGGTGCGTTCCACCCGAGAGCGCGCAGCAGGTGCATGACGATGACTCGGTTGCGGAGGAACGCGCCGAGGCTTTGTTGACCGGCCCGTGTCTTGCGCCAGTCCGTAAGCACCAACTGCAAACGATAGGAATGATCGGCGAGCCAGCGGCGCATCCTCGGCATACGCTGCCGGTTGCCCGGCGCCCACGCATCAATCAGTCCTACGAACGCCACGGTTTGCTGCTGCTCGCCGAGCTGGCGCGCAACCTCGAAGGCCAATACTCCGCCCACGCACCAGCCGATCAGCTGATACGGCCCGTGCGGTTGCGCTCGGCGAATCAGTGCTACGTACTCGGCGGCAATTTCCTCGAGGCTGCCGGGCAAGGTCGCGCGCACTGCGGGGTCGAACACTTGCAAGGCCGTGAGCGGCTGCTCCGGGCCCAGGAGTCGCGACAGGTTGTAGTAGAAGACGCCGGTGTTGTGGATCGCGATCAGGGGCGGTTTCGAGCCCGCCGCGTGCAGGCGCACCATCTGCCGAAAGTCGTACTGGCGCGTTTCGAGCTGCATGACCAGTCGCGCTTGCTGCGCGATCGTGGGTGCGTCGAACAGCGCCGCAAGCGCCAAGCGTACGCCGAACGCGGCTTCGATCCGGACCAAGAGCCGCGCTGCAAGCAGCGAATGGCCGCCCAACGAGAAGAAATTGCTCGTGGTGTCCACGTGCGGCACGCCGAGAACCGACCGCCAGATGGCTGCGAGCCGGGTTTCGACCGCTTTGCGCGACAAACGGTCCTCGATATCCGTCGCCTGATCCTCCGCCGCTGTTCGTGGCGGCGGGGGTAAGGCCTTGCGATCGATCTTTCCATTCGGTGTGCGCGGCAGCTCCGCCAGCCCGACGATCGCGCCGGGATGCATGTAGGTGGGTAGGAATCGCTCGAGGTTCAGACGCAGCTCGGCCAGTAGCTCGTCCGCAAGCGGCGAGGACGCGGCCGAGCGGCGCACGACGTATGCCCAGATCGCCGGCTCGCTGAGCGGCGATTGGCCAACGACGGCGACGGCCTGAGTGATGTCCGGGTGACGCAGCAACGTGGCCTCGATTTCGCCGAGCTCGATGCGGAAGCCGCGCAGCTTGACTTGAAAGTCGGCGCGGCCGAGGTATTCGAAGGCGGGCTCCGGAGAGTCGCGTCGTGGTGCTCGCACGATGTCACCGGTGCGGTACATGCGGGCGTTTGGCGCGGCGCGAAACGGATCCGGCAAAAACCTTTGCGCCGTCGATTCGGGCAGATCGAAGTAGCCGAGCGCAATTCCGGCGCCGCCGATGAACAGCTCGCCCGTTGCGCCCTCATCGACCATTCTCAGACGTTCGTCCAGCACGTAGAACTGAGTGTTGGCGATCGGTGGTCCAAGCGGCACCGGTCCCTCGCCACGGCGCACGCGTAACACCGACGACCAAACCGTGGTCTCGGTCGGGCCGTACATGTTCCACAGCTCTCCGCCGCCGGCGAGGAGGCTTTCGGCGAGTTTGCGCGATAGCGCTTCGCCGCCGCAGAGCATTTTGATGCCCGAATCGTTTCGCCAACCGGCGTCGAGCAGCAACTGCCATGTCACGGGCGTCGCTTGCAGAACCGTCGCGGCATGTGCCTGCAGGACACGCTGCAAAGAAAGGCCGTCGGTCAGGTCCCGTTCCTCGGCGAGCACGACTTTGGCGCCGACAATCAGGGGCAGGAAGAGCTCGAGCACGGCGATATCGAAGGAAATGGTCGTGACCGACACCAGCGTGTCCGAGGGCGTCATACCGGGTCGGCTGCGCATCGCGCAGAGCAGGTTCACCACGGAGCGGTGCTGGATCTGCACGCCTTTCGGCGTGCCCGTGGAGCCCGACGTGTAGATCACGTACGCAACCGCGTCGGGAGCGGGCGTTCGCTCGATGGCCTCCGAGCCATCGGCGTCGATCGCCGGCGGCTCTTCGTCCAACAGCAGGGTGGCGGTGTCGCCGCGCGCGAAACGTCGAATGACGGCCGCCGTGGACACGATGGCGGCAGGACGTGCGTTGTCGAGGACGTGCGACAGGCGTTCCGTGGGGTACGCCGGATCGAGCGGAATATAGGCGCTGCCGGCCTTGAGGATGCCGAGCAGCGTTACCACGAGCTCCGGCGTTCTTTCGAGCACGACAGCGATCCGTGTGCCAGGCGCCAGACCGCGGCGGAGCAGTTTGTGCGCCAATCGATTCGCGGCACGATCCAGCTCTTCATAGCTCATGGAGCGCGAGCCGCACACGACCGCGCACGCCAGCGGCGTGCGCCGTGCTTGTCGTGCGATCAGCTCGGGAAGCATCGGCTGATTCGTGTAGTCCGCAGCGGTTTCGTTGTAGGCGAGAACCGGTGTTGGCGCTTCGGCCGAGCTGCGCCGGCTGGGTGCGGAATCCACTTGCATGGTAGTAGACGCAGGAGGTCATCTTGCGACGCATCACAGCGTAGATGCCCCGTCAGCCGCTATCTGTGCGGTTGCAGACATACGGGACGCACAACGGCACCGTGGCCCGCGGTTATGTTCGGTGTCGCACAGACCCAATGCCGGTCGTTCTCGACACTGTACTGGCGTCGTTAGGCGACGCATCTGGCGTGTTCAGTCACTCCCAGCCAACCATGCACCGACAACGGAGGCAGCCATGATCGCCTGTCATTCCGGCGACTCGAATCCAGCCGGTTCTTCGCCCACCTTACGTCGTGTTGCCCGCCGGCACTCGTCGACTGCGTGGTTGTGGCTCGTGCTGGCAGCGTTATCGCCTTTGTCTGCCGAGGCACAGGGCGTGAGCGCCGCTGCGTCCGCTCGTCCGCTGTTACAGCTTGGCGTCGGGGACGAGCTCAATGTGCAGGTTTATGGGCGCCCCGAGCTCACGACGACGACTTACATCGCGGACGACGGCAGCATCACGATGCCGCTTGCCGGTCCCGTGCCGATCGTCGGGTTGTCGCCCGCGGCCGCCGCCCGCGAGGTGGCTGCGGCGTACAAAAGGGCACAGCTGCTACGCGATCCACAGATCACGATACTGCTGATGCAGTCTCGCAGCCAGCAAGTGTCGGTGCTCGGCGAGGTTCGATCGCCAGGCCGGTTCCCGGTGAACTCGACGACCAGTCTGCTCGATCTGCTCGCGGCGGCCGGCGGCACGACCGACACGAGCGCGGACACGGTGTTCGTGATCCGCCCGAATGAGAAGGGGAGTCTCGAGCGCCACCCCGTGAGCCTCCGGGGTCTGGAGGACGGTCGGCAGTCGCTGCAATTTCTGGTGCTGCGGGGCGGCGACGCCGTGTTCGTGCCGCCGGCCGATCAGTTCTACATCTACGGCGAAGTGCGCGCCCCGAACATGTATCGCCTCGAGCCGGAGATGACGGTGTTGCAAGCCATCTCCCGCAGCGGCGGACTGACGGAGCTTGCGACGACTCGGCGCATCGAAGTAAAGCGACGGGCCGCCAACGGGACGGTTGTGGCGGAGAGAATCACGCTGGCGGACCGCGTGCAAGCAGATGATGTGATCTACATCAGGGAAGGTCGGTTTTGAGCACGGGCAGAGAAGTTGCGGTATGGGCGAGCTCCGCGACCCTGCCCGCCACCTATTCGGTACTACCGGACGTCTATTCCCACCCCGGGCTGTCGCCGTCGCAGATCTGGAGCATGGTCTGGGCGTATCGAAAGCTGAGCCTGTTCATTGCGCTCGTAATCGTGGGTCTTGCCGCGGCCGTCGTTGCAATGCTGCCGCGCACGTATCAGGCCACCGCCACGCTGATGGTCAACTACCAGGTCAACGATCCTCTCAATAGCAAGGAGTTTCCCATCGGCTTGCTGAGCAGTTACATGGCGACACAAACCGAGTTGCTGCGCAATCCCACCGTGCTGTTGACCGTTGTCGATCGCCTGAAGATGACAGAAAACTCTGAATACACGGCGGGGTACAACGGCGACGCCAGCGGGTTGCGCGAGTATGTGCTCGAAGTGCTCGATAAGAACCTCGCCATCTATCAGGGTCAGTTCGGCAGTCAACTGATCTACATTACCTACGGCGCCAGCAGTCCCACCGAAGCCGCGCTCGTCGCCAACACCGTGGCCGAGGTTTTCAAGGAGCAGGACTTCGTGCGCTCCACCGACCCGACGACCGAGCGCGCAAGGCGTTACACCGAGCAGCTCGAGCAACTGAAGGTCAAGGCGGACCAGGCGCAGCAAGAGTACACGGCGTTTCACCAACGCAATTCACTCATCGACGCTGGCGTCAACGGCGCAAACGTGGAAGTCGCGTTGTTGTCGGATCTCGAACAGCAGCTTCTGGAGACACAGCGCGTCCGGCGTTCTGCGGAAGCGCTGAGCGCTAGCGACCAGGCCGTGGGCGACCAGGTCATGGGCTCACCGCTCATCCAGACCATGAAATCGCAGCTTGCCGCACAGGAGTCGCGGTTGGCGGAGGTGCGCACTACGCTCGGCCCGCGCCATCCCCAGGTGGTCGAGTTGCTCTCACAGATTGACGCGAGCCGGCGGGCTCTGGCCGATGAGGTGGGTAGGTACTCGCGCAATGCCACGACGGGATTGAGTGCGGCGCAACGGCTCGAGGAGGGGCTGAAGACAGCCGTCGCCACGCAGCGCACCAAGGTGCTTTCGAGCAGCGCGTTGCACGACCAGGCCACGAAATACCGGCTGGAGCTCGACGCCGCTCAGGCGGTGTACAAGCGCGCGCTCGATGGTTATGACGAGGTGATGTTCGCATCGATGGGCAACTATACCAACGTGAGCTTCGTCAGCCGGGCCACGCCGCCCGTCAGAGCGAGCAAGCCACGCGTGCTCGTGTATCTCCTGCTCGCCGCAATGGCGGGTGGTTTCTTCGGCCTTGCCATCCCGCTCGTGTACGAGCTCGTGAACCGCCGCATTCGTTGCCGTGACGATCTCGAGCGCGACAGTGGCGTGCCAGTGCTTGCGGAATTCGGTGCCATGCCGATGAAGCCGAGGCTCGCATGAGTGCCGAGTTCAACGCAGACCCGCGGGACGCAGACGACGTGCATCGCGTGCCGCAGCTGACGCGGAGCGCGTCGTCGCTGGTGCGGTTTGCCAAGCCGACTCCACGGCTCGCAGGCGCTTACGACTCGTTCGACCCGCGCTGCGAAAAGATTCGCGCTCTACGAACCGAGCTGCTTCTGCGGCGCGAGCCCGGCGCTGGAGCGGAGGTCATCGCGCTTCTGAGCCCGGGCACCGGCGACGGGCGATCGCAGCTTGCCGGTGAGCTCGCGATCGCCTTCGCGCAGCTCGATCAGCCAACCCTGCTGGTCGACGCCGACCTGCGGCACCCGAGCCAGCACCTGCTGTTCGCAGCCGACAACAAGTCTGGTCTCTCGCAGGCCATCGAGCGCGGTAGCACGCCATACCTTCACCCCGTGGAAGGCCTGCGGCACCTGTCGCTGCTGACCGCGGGCCCCACGCCGGACAACGCTCTGGAGTTGCTGCTCAATAGACGCTTCGCTGCTCTGGTGGAGGAGTGGCGCGAGAATTTCGATTTCGTGGTCCTGGACACGCCGCCGATCACCGAATACTCCGATGGGCTTGCCGTCGCGAGCCTGGTCAAACGGGTGCTCGTGTTGAGTCGCGCTAGGCACACGCCATACAAGGACAGTCGCGACATGTTGCGGCGCCTCGCTGCGATTCGGTCGCAGATCGTAGGCGCCGTACTCAATCATTTTTGAACACGCGGTAGGTAGTGGCGACCCGCATGGCCGTTGAAGAAAGCGTGCATTGGGTAAGAGACGACCGGCACTCCCTGATTCTCGCGGGCATGGTCTGGGTGCTGATCCTGCTGCTGATCGTGCCCGAGGGATTCAACTACGCGATCCTGCTCGATGGGCGCGCGCCGGCAGAGGGTGGGCCGCTGAGTCGTGCGGTGTGGATGGGGTTGCTGCTGGCCGCGAGCGCCGTCATCGTGTGGCGTGCATCGCTCGCTTGGCTGCTGCTACGCTCGTTGAATCCGTTCTTGCTGCTGTTCACGGCGCTGGCCGTCGCCAGCATCGTCTGGTCGATAGAGCCCGAGGTGACGGCGCGCCGGGACGTCCGCCTGATCACCATCGTGGCGGTGTGTTTCGCCTTCTGCCTGGCCGGCTGGCACGCGCGGCGCTTCCAGAGCGTGGTGCGCGCGGCGCTCACGACGGTGTTGGTCGGCTCGATCGTGTTCGGGCTGGCAGCACCGAGATTCGCGATCCATCATGAGCTCGCGCCGGAGCTGCTGGGTGCCTGGCGCGGTCTGGCGAATCACAAGAACACTTTCGGCGCCATCGCCTGCGCCGCATGGATTTTGTGGCTGCATAGTGGGCTGACGGGAGCGGCGCGCGTCTGGCATGCGCTGCTCGGCTGCACGCTCGCCGCCACGTGTCTGTGGCTGTCGCGCAGCTCCACAGCGGCGCTATCGGCGTTTGCCGCCACCGCCGTCTTACTCTCCCTGCTGTGGTCGCCACGCGGCCTGCAGCCCTATATCAAGTACCTGGTCGGCTTCGCGGCGGCTGTATCGGTGATCTATGCGCTCGCGATCCTACGGCTGATTCCCGGCCTCGAATTGCTGCTGGCGCCCGTCACGTCGCTGACCGGTATAGACCTGACGTTCACGGGTCGCAGCGAGATCTGGGCGATCATCGTGGAGCGCATCCATCTGAATCCGCTACTCGGAGTCGGCTACGGGGCGTACTGGATCGGACCAGTGACGCAGTCGCCGTCCTACGAGTTCATCTGGCGCATGGGGTCTTTCTATCCGGGCTCGGCGCACAACGGCTACCTCGACGTTGCCAACGATCTCGGCTGGAGCGGCCTCGTGTGCTTGCTTGGCTACATCGTCGTGCACCTGCGCCAGTCATTGCGAGTGCTGACGGTCGACAAAGCCCAGGGTGCGCTGTTTCTCTCGCTGTTCATTCAGCAGGCCATGGTCAACCTGTCGGAGTCGCACTGGTTCAGCGTCTTGAGCCTCCAGTTCGTGCTCATGACATTGGCGACGACGGCGCTCGCCCGGGGGCTGCTCGAGCGGCGTCTGCGCGCGCGCTTCGGTGAGCCGTCCCGGCCAGTGCGGTCCAGGGCGCCGCCGCCGCTCGCGGTTGCCGTCGACGCGGGAGCGAGTCCGACGTGACACAGGCCGTGCCAATCGCACATGCCACGCCGCGCGGCGCCATACCATCGCTGGATGGCATTCGCGCGCTCGCGGTGGTCCTGGTGTTCCTTGCCCACAATGACCTGGAGAACGTGATTCCCGGTGGGTTGGGAGTGACTGTGTTCTTCGTATTGAGCGGCTACCTGATCTCCACATTGATGCGCACCGAGTACGCCGCCACGCAGGCCTTGGACTATCGCGGGTTCTACCTGCGCCGGTTCCTTCGCCTGATGCCACCGCTCGTCCTCGTGGTGGCGCTCGTGGGTGTCTTGGCCGCCTTCGCCGTCATCGACGGCGCGTTCTCGGTCAGCGGGTTACTCGCCGTGCTGTTTTACTACGGCAACTATTTCGTGATCGCGAACGACTTCGACGGCTTGCCCGCCGGGGTGGGCGTGGTGTGGTCGCTGGCCGTCGAAGAGCACTACTACCTCTTGTATCCACCGCTCGCTGCCGTGCTAGTGCGCTTCGGCCGCAGGGGCATATCGGCCGGCGTGCTCTGCGCGCTGTGCGCGCTGGTGCTCGGTTGGCGTTACTGGTTGGCGTGGCACGGCGCGTCCGTGGCGCACCTCACCATGGCAACCGATACGCGCGTGGACGCGATCCTGATCGGGTGCCTCATGGCGCTGTGGCGCAATCCCTGGCTCGATCCCGTGCCGCCGGCCAGCACGAGGCGGGACGCGTGGGTGGGTGCCGTCTGCGTTGGAGTGCTGCTGCTGACGCTCGTGTATCGCGACGAGACCTTCCGGCTCACGCTCCGTTACACGTTGCAGAGTGCGGCGGTGGCCCCGCTCATCTACTTGGCGGTCGCTCGTGCGCAGCGCTGGCCGTTCCGCTGGTTGAATGCCAGGCCTCTGGTTTATCTCGGTACGATCTCGTATACGGTCTATCTGTCGCACCACGTGATCCTGTTGCTCGTGGCCAAGCACTGGCCGCAGCTCGGGTGGCCCGGTGCCACGTTGCTGGCCATCGGCCTGACGCTGGCCGTGGCCGAGCCCATGCGTCGTTGGGTCGAGCAGCCGTGCGCACGACTGCGCAAGCGACTTCACCGCAAACGCACGCGCTCGCGGGAACCGTTCTCCGCCGTTCCTGCGGGAGAGGTGTAATGAGCGTGGCGCTGCTGCATGAGCACGAAGGCATGCCGGATCCCGCCATCGAGGCCGTCCTGAAGCACCCCGGACCGGTGCTGCTCGACTTCGACGAGACGCTGTATCTGCGCAACTCCACCGAGGACTTCATCGACTCCGCGCGGCCTGCGTTGCTGGCGTTGATGGCGATGCGGCTGCTCGACTTCATCGAGCCGTGGCGCTGGACGGGCGGTACCGAAACGCGCGACGTTTGGCGTGTTCGCTGTATCGTCGCCCTGTTTCCGTGGACCCGCCGTCGCTGGCGGGCGCGCGTACGCGTTCTCGCCGCGAGCGCCGCGAACACACCGCTGATAGATGCCGTAACAGCGCGCGCCGGTATGGCGAACGGCCATGCGCCGATCATCGCAACGCTCGGCTTTCGGGAGATCGTTACGCCGCTGGTAGCGGCTCTGGGCCTGCCGCCGCAGATCCGAATCGTGGCGGCCAGGCTCACGACGTTTGCCGATCGCCGTGGCGGCAAGCTGCGCCTCGTCGTTGCCGCCCTCGGCAACGAGACAGTGCGCCGCGCCTTGGTGCTCACGGACTCGACGCAAGACGAAGCTCTGCTCAGCGCGTGCGCATGGCCGCTGCGAACGGTGTGGCCGCGAGCGCGGTTTCATCCGGCGCTCAGCGGCCTGTATCTGCCTGGGCAGTATCTGGCGCAGGTCAAGCGACCGGGCGAGCGCTACATCACGCGCGGCATCCTCCAGGAGGATTTCGCCCTGTGGGTGCTGAGCTCGGTCACGCTGGCCCCGAATCCGGTGGAGCACGTCGTCGCCCTGCTGTTTCTGTTGTTGTCGTTCTGGGCGATCTATGAATGCGGCTATGTCGACAACGATCGGGTCGCCGTGCGTCTGGAGCATGACCCGAAGCTCAGCAAAGCGTTTCGCGACGGACTCGCCGTAACCCCGCGCTGGGCACCCTGGATCTGGGCGCTCGCGAGCGGTGCCGTGGGCGTAGCAATACTCCGCGGGGTCGGGCGCGATGCGCTCATCGGGCTCGGCATTTGGTGCGCCGTTCTCGGGGTGACCTACGGGGCGTTCGCCTTGTACAACCGGTTCGACAAGACCACGCGAATCTGGTTGTACTCGTGTCTGCAGATAGCTCGCAGCGCCGCGTTCGTGGCATTGGTGCCCATCAACCTGATCGGCGCGATCGCGATCGGTGCGCACGTGCTCGCGAAGTGGGTGCCGTACTACATCTATCGCGCCGCCGGCAAAGTATGGCCTGACGCGCCCCACTTCATGACCCGCCTGCTGTTCTTCATGGTGCTGACGGTCGTCATCGCTTTCGCTACCGGCATTGCGGCTTTCTGGACTTGGTCGACGGCCGCGCTACTTGCCTGGAACCTGTTCCGTGCGCGTCATGAGCTGCTGGCGACTCTACGCACGGCGGTGCGTCTGGACAAACGAGAGCACACTCTTCGGTGAACATCAGCGTTTGCATTGCTACCTATCGGCGTCCGGACCGGTTACGAGCGTTACTCGCCGATCTCGTCGCGCAGCAGTTGGCGCCGTTCGAGATCGTCGTGGTCGACAATGACACGGCGGCGAGCGCACGCGAGGTCGTGGAGGAGCGGCAGAGGCTGGGCGCCCCATGTCCGGTTCACTACGACGTGCAACCGGAGAAGAACATCTCGCTCACGCGCAATCGTACAGTCGCCCTGGCGAGCGGCGCGTGGCTGGCATTCGTCGACGACGACGAGCGCGCGCCGGCGACCTGGCTCGCGAAGCTGGCAGACGCCGCCCGCGTGCATGCCGCGGACGGCGTCTTGGGCCCGGTGGTTCCCGTCGTACCTGCCACGGCACCCGCGTGGATTCTGCGCGGCGACTTCTACTCGTGGGTGCGGATGCGCAGCGGCACCGTGGTGCCGGCCAACCGCCTACGCTTCGGCAACGTGCTGCTGCGCGCGAGCGTGCTCGCGGAGCACGATGCACCGTTCGATCCGGCGTACGGGTTGACGGGCGGCGAGGATGGCGATCTGCTCGCCCGGCTCGTCGGCGCCGGTGCGCGCATCGTGTGGTGTGACGAGGCGACCGTGACAGAGTCCGTGGCAACGTCGCGGATGTCGTTGCGTTGGCTGGTGCGGCGAGCGCTGCGCGGTGGCCAGGATTTCGCGCGTCACACGTTCGCCGGTCGGTACGGCCGGCAGACCGCCGCCGATCGCGTGCGGTTCGTAACGCGCGCGCTTGCCCAGCTCGCGCTCGCGACGTTCTTGGCGCTCGCGACTTGGCCGCTCGGCAGGCACCGGGCGGCCGCCTGGCTACTCAAGGCCGCGGCCAACGCCGGCAAGTTGACGACGCTCGGCGGCTGGCATTATCGCGAGTACGACGCGGCGCCGCTCATCGTCCGTGGCCATGACGGCGCTCGCTAACGCGATCCTGTGCGTGCTCGGGATGCCCGCGGCGCTCAGCTGCGGCTATCTGCTGCTGCTCACGCTGCTCTCGGGCAAAAGGCGCGAGCCGCCGGCGCCCCGGCGAACACTGCGTTTCGACGTGATCGTTCCCGCCCACGACGAGGGGCTTCTGATCGGCCGGGTCGTCCGCAATCTGCGCCGCAGCGATTGGCCGAGGAGCGCCTACCGCGTGGTGGTGGTCGCCGACAACTGCACGGACGACACGGCCGCCCAGGCACGCGTGGCCGGCGCCGAGGTGCTCGAGCGCCACCATGCCACGCTGCGCGGCAAAGGCTACGCGCTCGAGCAGGCGTTTCTCGGCAGCCGCGCGCGCGGCTGGGCGGACGCCGTCGTCGTGGTCGATGCCGATAGCGAGACCTCGGCGAACCTTCTCACCGCGTTTGCCGCTCGAATCGAGAACGGGGCACATGCCGTGCAGGCGCACTACGGCGTGCTCCAGCCGCGCACGTCGTGGCGGACGCGACTGCTATGCATCGCGATGGCTGCGTTTCACAGGCTCCGTTCGCGCGGCCGCGAGCGTTTGAGACTGTCGTGCGGCTTTCGCGGCAACGGCTGGTGCGTCACGCACGCGCTACTCGCGCAGGTACCGTACCGAGCTTTTTCGCTGGCGGAAGACGTCGAGTACGGCATCGAGCTCGGCCTCGCCGGACACCGAATTCACTATGCCGACGAAGCCTCGGTCGATGCCGAAATGGTCGCCGATGCAGCGAGCGCCGAGCCGCAGCGCCGGCGCTGGGAGCTGGGGCGATGGCAATTGCTACGGACGAAGACGGCCGCGTTGCTGCGCGCCACGGTGCAGACGCGCAGCCTCGTGTGCCTCGACCTCGCCGTCGATCTGCTCGTGCCGCCGCTGTCGTACGTGGCGTTGAAGGTCGTCGTGCTGCTCACGGTCGCAGCGGCGCTGGCGCCGTGGCAAACAGTCGCGGTCCCATGGGTCGGGGTGGCCTGTGCTTCTGCAGCGAGCCTATCGCTCTACGTGCTGCGCGGGTGGCAGTTGAGCGGCATGGGTGCTCTCGGCCTGGTCGATCTCGCCCGTGCGCCCGTCTTCTTGTCGTGGAAAGTCCTGTTGCTGCTGCGCTCGCGCGCGTCGTTGGCGTGGGTGCGGACCCCAAGAAGGCTCCCATGACCGACCGCAGCAGGCAGTTCGCCGTCGCCAGAATGCTCGGCAGCGCGGTGACGAGCCAAGCGCTGCTGTCTGCGGCGAGCTTCGCGGTGGGGCTGCTGCTGATCCGACACACGAGCGATCTGCAGTATGGCTACTTCATCCTCGCGTCGAGCGCAGTGCTGCTGATCGTGTCGTTGCAGAGCTCGTTTCTGAATCCACCACTGGTCAATCGCATCACGCCACTCGAGCGGCCCGCGCGCGGTGAGCTCGTCGGTGGTCTTTATCGGGACCAAGGCCGCGTCCTGCTGATCGGCGGCGCCGTTGCATTCGTCGTGGCCTGCGGGCTCTGGCTCGCCGGCGTCCTCGATCGCCACACGGGGCCGTTGATCGTGGTGACGATTGCCGCCGTGCTCGCCACGCTGCAGCGTAACTTCTTCCGAATGGTGTTGCTCGCGCACCGGCGGCCCCAGGACGTCCTGCTCACCGATACCTGTTATGTGATCTTGCTGGTGCTCGGTGTCTGTCTCGCGATTCGCCTGCCCGCGGCGGCGGTCGGCGCGATCGCGGTGACGGGCATCGCCGCAGCAGTCACCGGTGTTTTGCTGGCACGCGCGCTCTGGCGGCACGAGTCGTGGGACGTTCGGGGCGCTGCGGGCATTTTGCGCCAGGTGGCGCCGCTCGCCGCGTGGTCCACGGCTGGCGCGGCCATCCACTGGGCCTTCAGTCAAGGCTACATGTATCTCGCCGCCGGCACGCTCGACGTGACGGCGGTAGCCGCGATCGCCGCGACGCGGCTGCTGCTGATGCCTGTGAATCTCCTGTCATCCGGTATCGGCACGCTGATGCTGCCGCTCACGGCCGGCTGGCTCCACTATCACAGCTCGGGTTTTGCGCTGCGGCGGCTGTGCGCCTTTGCGCTCGGCCTGGCATGCGCTGCGCTCTGCTACTTCGCGGTCTTGTGGCTGACGCGGGATTGGATCTTCACGGTGCTGCTGCAGAAGCAATTCGCGCATCGTGATGGATTGTTGCTGCTGTGGGGGCTCGCTTTCCTGCCGATGGTGGTGCGGGACCAGCTGCTCTACTTGTTGGTGGCGAGGCAGCGCTTTCACGAGCTGACTTCACTCGCCTTCGTCGGTGCGGTGCTCTCGCTCGCGGCAGGCTACCTGGGCATGTTGCGGCTCGGCGTGCTCGGCGCGCCGCTGGGCGTATTGGTCGGTGAGCTGATCAATCTCACGGGCATCGTCGTGTTGTCGCTGCGGCAACTCGGCGTGCATCACGCATCGCCCGTGGACCGGGCCGAGATTGCCGCATAGCCTGATCGCCGGCTCGAGGGTGCCGTGCGGCCCGCAGTGAACGGCAGCGCCTCGGCCAGGTCTGTGGGCGACAGCCACTCGCCCTCGCCCCGCCGTGCCTCCGCGATCAGCTTGGCAAAGCGTGCGCGCTCCGCCGTGGTCACGAGCCGTGCGTTTTGCGCGAGCGGCGGCGTCGGCCGCGGGTGAACCGGCCCGTCGCCCCGGAGACGCTGCGCGACGGGGCGGAGCCGGCGTATGTGCGGCGATAAGCGGGCGCTCAACCAGCGCCGCGCATCGCCCATCAGGCGGCGCCAGAAGAACACGCCGCCGATGCGGTAGATCTGTGCGGCGCGAGTGGCCGTCATGTCCGCCAACCACCGCGTCTTGTAGTAGCCGAAGCCGGAAAGCAGATTGAAGAACGCAAAGTGTCCGTCGATCGCATGGCGCACACCCAACAGGAGGATCGCCGAGCCCGGGGCTGCAGGACTCAGTTGCTCGTCGAATGCGATGTGCAGTGCGTACAGCCCTTTGTCCGCTGGGCCCGTGAACGCGCCGTTGATCAGCCCCGCAATGGGTATGCCGTCGAGGACGAGTATCTGAAGCACCGCCTGCATCGGCTGGCGAGCCTCGAGCAGCGCCCGAAAATAGCTCAATCGCTCGGCGGTGCCGCCAACGGTCAAACCCGTGTGCGCTTTCCAGCTACGCTCTTCGATGCTGCAATACAGCTCGAGCAGCGCAGGCGTGCTGGTTGGATCGGACGAGGTCAGGAGCTCCACCTTTCCGCAGGCGAGCAACTTGCGCATCTGACGAATGAGATTCTCGCGGAACTTGGGTGCGAGCGCGTCGAAGTACTCCCGGAGTGTCCCCCAGCGAATCCGGATCGTGCCGTTGTCGAGGTTGGGCCAGTATCGTACCCAACAACCGCTCAGATGCACGCCCGGCGGCAGCGGATAAAGCGTCGACGACGCGTCCTGCTGTTGCAGCTCGAGCAGGTCCCACTCGCGCCGGTGCTCCTGCAAGTATTCATAGAACATCTCGGTCACGATGCCGACGTGCTCGGCTCTGGCCACCACGTGTGGGCGATCCGCGTCATGCGCGACCAGAAACCCCAGTCGCTTGATGCGGAGTAGCAGCACGGTTTCGCCCACCTCTTCGAGGGCGAGGTAACCGATCAGCTCCCGGTCCATGAATGCTGTCAGAAACCACACTCGCGAGCGCGTTCCCCCGCTGAGAGAGTCTCTGCGTCGCAGCAGATTCTCGTAGAACTCGAACGTGGAGAAGGGGTCCGGGCGCGGTGAAACGAGATTTAGCGCGTTGATCATCGGGCGCAGCGTCGCGATTTCCGCCAGCGCGTGCAGACACCGGACCTCTACTGCGTACACATGGTCCCGTCGGGGCCGTGGTTGCAAAGCGCGACCACGCCGCCAGGTGCATCTGCGTCGACGCGCATGGCAGGCACATGCTGTCGGTATTCCAGCCGCGCCAGGCCGAGTCTGTGTGCCACGCCGTGAACGAGGGTCTTCAAAGTGGCGCCGGCGCCGGTTTCGCTCGCCGCGATGTTCTTCGCACGTAGGCGCGTGCGAAAGAAATGATTGGCCACGTACACGCGTTGCCGCCGCCGTGTCGCCGCCGTGAAATATTCCGTGGCCAGGGAAACGTTCACGCTGCCGAGATTCGTGATGCGATGCGGCGCGTTCTGTGGCCAAGTGCTCCATTGCCCCGGTACCAGCTCGTAACTGATTGCGCCGTCGTCGAAAGCCGGATCGTAGGGGAGGTATTCGTGGCGCACGCCGGCGAATATGTCTTCGAGGAACTCGCGCTTCATGTAGCGCTCGTCGAGCGACGGGTAGATCCAGATGCGTTTGTGGCCGCGAATGTGCCAGAGCACGGAGGCCGGGGCATCCGCGTGGTAGTAGACCATCGCGTGTGGGGACGAGATCAGCAGCGTTCCTTGGGAGCTCGCAGGCTCAAAGCCCGGCACGCAGGCCGCAAGCTGCGTATACAGCTCATCGATCAGCGCACGATACTGCCGATCCGCCCGATCGACCCTCGTCACGTTGAGCCATAGGCGGCCGTTTCTAACGGCGCGCAACAGCTCGGCGCCGCTCACCCCGTCGTGAATCGCCAGCCGGTTCTCGTCGGCACGCGTGGGATCGCTGCCCATCGTCAACGCGTACAGGTGCTGGCGCGGGAAGCGATCGAGCAGATCGGCGAGCGCTTCGTCCGTGAACAGCTCGTGGTGCTCGAGACTGTGCGTGGCTACCAAGGGCCGCTGGCCGAAATCAGTCCGGTCGGCGCCGGGTAGGCACACCTGTATCGAGGACATGCCCGGCATGCTCGGCGCGCCTCGGGGCACGGTCTGTTCGCTGCCGCACAGAGCGGCCGGAGCGATCCGCCTATTTTGGCTGGCACCATGGCGTGTGCTCGGTAACGCAGGTACCGAGGCCGCCACTACTCGAGGGTGCCCGCGTGCCTCCCACCATGTCGCCAGTGAGCCACGCCGTTCTCCCCGTCGCGTCGACGCCGACGGACGCCACCCCGGTCGCGGTGCTGTCGCCCGCGAGTCTGCGGCAGTATGCCGACAGCGGTTTCGTGGTGGTCCCAAGGCTGTGCAGCGCGAGAGACATGGCGGAAGTACGCGCGTTGCTGATCGGCTTCTTCCAGCGACGCGTGGGGCGCGACGAAGGTCAGCAGTTCGACATGCTCGGTTTGGACACCGACGCCAGCGCGGCCGTTCAGCCGCAGATGATCAAGCCGTCGGTATTCGCGCCGCAGCTCCTGCGCACCGAGTACTTCCGGCAGATCTCGAGAGCGGCGCGGCAACTGCTCGGGCAGGATGCGGAATTCAGCTTCGATCACAGCATTCTCAAGCCCGCGCATAGCGCCGCCGCCACGCCGTGGCATCAAGACGAGGCTCACCACACCCATGAGCACCTTCGCTACCGGCAGGTGAGTTTCTGGCTGCCGTTGCAAGACACGCCCACGGAAGCGGGGTGCATGCGCTACATACCGGGATCGGATCGCGGGCCGCTGTTGCCGCACCGTTGGCTCAACAACGATCCGCGTGTCCATGCTCTCGAGTGCCGCCCGGAATGCGTCGACGGGTCCTCGGCCGTCGAGATGCCAGTCGCGGCCGGCTTTTGCATCGCGCACGACGGCCGAACGCTGCACTCGGCGGGGCCGAATGTCTCCGCCGTGGATCGGCTGACTTACATCGTCGCGTTCACGGCTCCGCCCGTGATCGCTCGCCATGCGCGTGCGGTCACTTTGGGGTCGAGTGACACCGCGAATGCCCGCCGCCGTGCTCGTTGGCTCAAGCACGGCGGCTTTCTGATCTATGCCGCTCGACGGGTTCGCCAGGGATTGCGCTCGAGCCCAGCGGCTCTCTGGCTGAAAGTACGGTTGCTCGCACGCGTGGTTGGTGGACGAGCCCTTGCTCGTCGCTGATGGCTCGGTCTGGCTCCGTGCGGCGATATCGGGCCGCAATGCGCTGCCGCGGCTCGCGCCGCGCGGGACGACCTGAATGGGGGGGAAGTCATTGTCTAGATTCGTCGGCCTATGTCTGATGGCCATGACCGGCGTGGTCGTGGCGGGCGAGTTCGAGCCGAACTTATCGGTCGGCGTGACCCACACCGATAACGTGACGCTCGTGCCAGCCGGCCCGGAGGCGGCCAACGTCGTGCTGCTGCGTCCGGGATTCACGTATTCCCAGAACACGTCGAAGCTGACCGCCGACGTCGCGTACCGCATGGACGCGTACCGCTACCAGGAACGCGGCGAGAGTGAGATCTACCACGTGCTCGATGCCGACCTGTCCTTCGGCATGGTGCCCGACCGCCTGTTCCTGGACTTCGGTGGCAGTCGCTCAGAGGCCATCCTCGATCCCGAGGGCACGATTTCCTTCGACAATCTCGCGATCACCGGCAATCGGGTCAATCGCGACGATCTCTACGTCGGTCCGTCGTTCAAAGTACCCGTTGGCGACGACATCGTGGTGAACGGGAATGTCCGCCGCACCTGGGTGCGCTACGCTGCTCCGCTTGCCGCGGCCGGCGGGTTGACGGACTACGCGTCCGACGGCGCCGCCGTATCGGTCGACAACTATCGCAAGGGCGTCGGGCTGAGCTGGGCTGCGCGCTACGTCTATCAGAACGTCGACTATGGCGTACCGTTCGCCTCTGACTATCGCTACCAGCAGGCCTACGCGGAGCTCGGGTATTGGGTGAGCCCGGCCACGCGCCTGTTCGTGGTGGCCGGCAAGGAGAGCCCCTGGGACACGCCGCTCGACCCCGGCTTGACTGACTCACTGTGGGAAGCGGGGATCGTGCGTCAAGCCGGCGAACGGTTCCGGGCCGAGCTCGCTTTGGGCGACCGCAGTTTCGGTTCCTCGTGGCGCGGGAAGCTCGACTACGATTTCAATCGCGGCCACACGGCGTTGAGCTACAACGAAACACCGACGACGAGCGCCAACGATCGCTTCAGCCGCGGCGGCCTGTCAGATCCCCAAGAGCCCAACGACTACCTGTTCCGCGCCGGCAGCGCCGAGCGCTACATATCGAAGCGCCTTGAGTGGAGCTTGAGTTTGAAGTGGGAGCGTTACGACTTCGCGATCGCGGTGTTCGACGAGTCGCGCGACGATCGAACCCTGGTGAACGGCGTGCCGTTGGCGGATGAGCGGCAGTCGGGCGCCAACCTCTCGGCCGCATGGCGGCCAGGGTCCCGCACGCAGCTGTATCTGCGTGCCATGCGCGCGGATCGGCAGTTTGCGGACGGTAAAGAGAGCGATCTGGCCGCAACGACGGCCGGTGTGAGCTACCGGTTGGGACGGCAGATGCGGCTGTCGTTCGAGCTCGAGCGCCGGCAGCAAGCGGCGGCCCAGGCCGCGGCGTTGAGCTACCGCGAAAATCTGGCATCGTTCATTTTCGCACGCACATTCTGATTCGTCCGGTGCCGAACACTATGTCCGCGACGCGTATTCAGCTCTAAATCAGCGTGAACACCGTGTGTAACGTGCCTTATCGCACATACGCGCGTACAGTGCTCTGATCACCGGCGTCTCTGGCGCCCAGGAGTCCCCCCGGATGCCTCATTCAGATCCACGCGAAAACCACGTGCTCGCGGCGCTTCCCGCCGAGGAAGCGGCCCGGCTGTTTCCGCAGCTGAAGCTCGTCGAGATGCCGCTCGGTATGAGCGTGTACGAATCGGGTGACGTGCAGCGCTTCATGTATTTTCCGACGAACTCGATCATCTCGCTGCTGTACGTGCTGAAGGACGGTGGGTCGGCCGAGATCGCCGTGGTCGGCAACGAAGGAGTCGTGGGCGTGTCGCTGTTCATGGGAGGCGAAACTACGCCCAGTCGCGCAGTAGTGCAGAGCGCGGGCTTCGCTTTCAAGCTGTCGAGCCGCGCCCTCAAGGAGGAGTTCGAGCGCCATGGCCATATGTTGCAGCTGCTGCTGCGCTACACGCAGTCTTTGATCACGCAGATGGCGCAGACCGCGGTTTGCAACCGGCATCATTCGGTCGATCAGCAGCTCTGCCGCTGGTTGTTGCTATCGCTCGATCGGTTGTCCGGCCCGAGCCTGAGCATGACCCAAGAGCTCATCGCGAACATGCTCGGCGTGCGCCGCGAGGGCGTGACGACGGCCGCCGGCAAGCTGCAGAAGCTCGGCGTGATTCGCTACAGTCGTGGGACGATCACGGTCATCGATCGGCCGAGGCTGGAAGAGCTGTCGTGCGAATGCTATGCCGTGGTCAAGAAGGAAACGGACCGGCTGTTTCCGTATTTCACGCCTCGCTTCGAGGCACCGGTGCCCGTGCTCGAGACTTGAGCGAGCGTTAACGGCCCGGCGCGTCTCGACAGGCCTCCCGGAGCGCGCAGGCTGCGTGTTCTACCGCACAGAGGCGCGCACCAAAGAGCGCCAAGCTGCGTGGCCCGATCCCCTGGCCGTCGCCGACGGAGCTCAAAGTGTCAGAGCGCAAGCGCTCGCTTCCGGACAATCTGCTGCTGGCGGCGCTGCCCGCCGCCGACCGCCGGCGTCTGCTGACCAACCACGACCCCGTCGATCTCGTCGAGGCGAATACGCTGGCCGAAGTCGGCGACGCGGTCCGGCATGCGTTCTTTCCGATCAATGGCTTCATCTCGCTGATCTCGCCGGTCGACGGCGGTGCGCAGCTCGAAGTGGGGCTCGTGGGCAACGAAGGCATGGTCGGCACGTCGTTGATTCTCGGCGTGCGTGTCGTGCCACTGCGGGCACTGGTGCAGGGTGCCGGCCTGGCGTGGAAGGTGGAGGCCGCCACGTTGTCGCGCGAGCTCGCCCGCAGCTCTGCACTGCGGCGTGTTCTGCAGCGCTACCTGTATGTGTCGTTGAGTCAGATCGCGCAAACCGCTGCGTGCACGCGCTACCATTTCGTGGAACCGCGGCTCGCGCGTTGGTTGCTGATGACCCGCGATCGAGCGCATTCGAATAAATTTCACATCACCCACGAGTTTCTCGCGTACATGCTGGGTGTGCGCCGCGTGGGCGTAACGCGCGCCGCGAGCGCTCTGCAGCGGCGTGACCTCATTCACTACACGCGCGGCAGGCTCGAGATCCTGGACGTGCCCGGGTTGGAAGGCGCGGCTTGCGGCTGCTATGCCGCAGCCAAGGCGACGTATGCCGAAGTGCTCGGATAGTGGCGTTCGTTCCGCCGGTTGCTAACGAGGACGTGGCGCGCGTCTCGTCGCGCCCACGGGTCGACGGCGCGCAGCATGTCGCGGGCGTGGAGTCGCCCGAGCGCGCGATGGCCGTGGCATTTGTCGGCACGTACGGCCCGCGCCGTTGTGGGATCGCAACCTTCACGGCCGATCTCGCCGCTGCCGTTACCGGCGGCGACCAGCGCGCGTTGCCCATGGTGCTGGCCGTTACCGAGCCTTCGGGTCAATACCAGTATCCCGCCGAGGTGAAGTTCGAGATTCGGCAGAACGTGAAGGCCGATTACACGCGCGCCGCGGAGTTCGTCAACTACAGTCAAGTGCGCTTGGTGTGCGTGCAGCACGAGTACGGGATCTTCGGCGGCGAAGACGGTGCTTACATCCTCGACTTCGTGCGAGCCCTGCGAGTGCCGGTCATCGTGACGCTGCACACCGTGCTGAAGGGGCCCTCGGCGAATCAAGCGGCGATCGTCCAGAAGCTGTTGGTTCACTGCACGCAGATCGTGGTCATGAGCGAGGTTGCGAGGCACTTGCTCGCGAGCTCGTACGGTGTCAGCGGCGAGAAGGTGCGGATCATTCCGCACGGCATTCCGGTGATGGATCGCAACCCCGATCAGGAGGCGCTCAAAGCGCGGTTCGGCGTGGCGCAACGGCGCCTGTTGTTGACGTTCGGGTTGCTGAGCCAGAACAAGGGCATCGAGACCGTGATTCGTGCGCTGCCGGCCGTGGTGCGCGAGTTCCCCGATCTCATCTACTTCGTGGTGGGCGCCACTCATCCCGTCGTCCTTCGCCACGAGGGCGAGGCTTATAGAACGATGCTCGAACGGGAAGCCGAGAAGCTCGGCGTGCGCGAGCACGTGGTGTTTCGCGGGCAGTTCGTCTCGGTCGACGAGCTGCGCCAGTACCTGCAGGCCGCCGATATCTTTGTGAGCCCGTACTTGAATGAGGCTCAGGTCACGAGCGGCGCGTTGTCCTACGCGATGGGCGCGGGTGCAGCCGTGGTATCCACTCCCTACTGGCATGCACAGGAGCTCCTGGCGGACGAGCGCGGCCGCCTGTTCCCCTTCAAGGACGATGTGGCGCTGGGCCAGACGTTGCTCGAGCTTTGCAGATCCCCCGCGGAGTTGCAGCGCGTGCGCAAGGCGGCCCTCGAATTCACTCGACCGAGGGAGTGGCCACAGATCGGGGACAGCTATTTCGGCGTGATGCGCGCGGCGCTGCGAGCTAGCGGTCGGCCCCGCGTCGCTCTCGCACGCGCTCCGGCCGTGGCCAGCGCTCTGCCCGAGCTGCGCCTCGATCATCTGCAACGCATGACGGACGACACCGGCATCATTCAGCACGCCACGTACACCATACCGGCGCGGCGCACCGGCTATTGCGTCGACGACAATGCGCGCGCGCTGATCGTGGCGGTACACGCCGATCGCGCGCAGGCGTCCGCCGCGGCGCGGGCGCTCGTCACCACGTACTTGAGCTACCTGCATTGCTCGCAAGAGCTCGATGGTAGCTTCCGCAACTTCATGGGTTACGACCGGTCGCTCGCGCCCGCGCCGGCATCGGACGACTGCATTGGCCGCGCGATTTGGGCGTTGGGCGAGACGGCCACGCTCGCGGAGGACGAGGGCTGTCGATCGCTCGCGCGCGACATGTTCGCGCGTGCCCTGCCGCAGGCGCGGCAGCTCGGCCCGCGCGGCACCGCACAAGCCGCGTTGGGCCTCGTGAGCCTCTTGGTCGGCGCGCCGGGCGCGACGGAGATGCGCAGCATGCTGGACTACCTGGTCGGGAGGTTGATCGAGCGCTATGACGCGTGCGCCACGGAGGAATGGCGCTGGTTCGAGCCCACGCTGACCTACGACAACGCCATCCTGCCGCTCGCGCTGTTCGCTGCTTACGAGGTGACGGGCGAGCGGGCCACGCTGCGGGCTGCGCGCGAGGCGCTCGAGTTCCTCGAGGAAGTGTGCTTCGCCGGCGATCGGCTACAGCTGGTGGGCAACACGGGCTGGCACAGGCGCGGCGGGGAAAAAGCCAGGGCCGACGAGCAGGCCATCGATGCGGCGGCGTTCGTGCTCGCTTTCGGCTACGCGTTCAAGGTCACGGCCGATCGGCACTACTTGCGGCGCATGCGCGAGGCGTTCTCCTGGTTTCTCGGCGCCAACCGGCTAGGGGTATCGCTGTACGACTTCGCGACGGCCGGCTGTTGTGACGGCATGGGGGTGGCGGAGATCAACCGCAACCAAGGCGCCGAAAGCACGATCTGCTTCTTGCTGGCGCTCTTGAAGATGCTCGAGCTCGCAGGGGAAGCGCTCGAGCCAGAGGAACCGGTCGCATACGCAGCCCTGGCCTCATGACGTTTCCCACGATCACGCGCACCCGCCATCGACTCTTGCCCGATGTCCGCCGCGTGCTGGCCAAGCCCTTTCTTCCCGGCGACGAAGCGCTGCTGCCCGGCCAGTCGCGAGCACGACTGTTGATGGAGCGGATACTGGCGATTCCCGAGGCCGAAGTGGCGGCGCTGAATGCGTCGATCATGCGGTGCTTCGACGGGCGGCATCGGCAGTTTCGCGAAATGCTGAGTCGGCAATTCGACGCGCTGGCAGCGCACGTCGCCGAGCCTGCCGCCGTGTCCGCCGACCGGCGATTATTGATCGGCGCCTATTTCACGCACGAGTACGCGATCGAGGCAGCCGCGTTGTTCAATCCCTCGATCGTGATGGCGCCTGATCAGCGAGGTGTCGCGGGCGGCTCGATGCGGTTCGTGATGAGCTTGCGTGCGGTGGGCGAAGGGCACATCTCCTCGATCGAGTTTCGCTCGGGGGTGCTCGATGCCGACGCGAGCATCGCATTCGACGAGCCTGGGACGCTGGTGGTGAGCGGCCGGCGGACACCGCCCAGCCATTTCTACAAGGCGCGTTTCGTCACGAAGCTGCTCGAGCTCGGAGTCGCCAACGATCTTTCGTCGAGCGTGCTGAACCGCCTCGGCGAGCAGTTCACGCTCGCTCAGCTGGAGGCATCGCTGAGTGGGCTCGAAGCGCACGGCCCGCCGCGCGCCGTGCTGTTCGAGACGGTGAAGGTCATTCGCACGTTGGCCTCGTCGAATTACGTGACTACGTTCCAGGCCGACTCGCAGCTCGGCGAGCGTGTGCTCTTTCCTGCCGGGCCGAACGAGACGCGCGGCATGGAAGACGCGCGCTTCGTGCGCTTCACCGCCGCCGACGGTGGCGTCACCTACTATGCTACCTACACGGCATACGACGGCTTCTCGATCCTGCCGCAGCTCATCGAAACGGAAGACTTCGTCCGTTTCACGATTTCCACGTTGAATGGGGCGGCTGCGCAGAACAAAGGCATGGCCCTGTTTCCCCGGCCGATCGACGGCAAGTTCGTGATGTTGTCGCGCAAGGACCGGGAGAACCTGCACTTGGCGACGTCGGACGATGTGCACCATTGGAACGACGTGGCGGAGCTCTATCGCCCGCAGCGCGCATGGGAGCTGCTGCAAATCGGCAACTGCGGTTCGCCGATCGAGACGGAAGCGGGCTGGCTCGTGCTCACGCACGGCGTGGGGCCGATGCGGCGCTATACGATCGGCGCCATGCTGCTCGACCTCGCCGATCCGCGGCGAGTGATCGGGCATCTGCCGGAGCCTTTTCTGGAGCCCACCGAGGACGAGCGCGAGGGCTACGTGCCGAACGTCGTGTACACGTGTGGCGCGATCGTGCATGGCGATCGACTCGTCGTGCCGTACGGCTTTTCGGACCGCGGGGTAGCGGTGGCGCAGGTGCCGGTCGCCGAGCTGCTCGAGGCGCTCCTTTCCAGCCCAAGGGAGCCGGTCTCGGGCCGGCGGCGCCTATGAGCGCTGGCGCACCGAGCCGCCGGCCGCAGCAGCGTAGTCTGGCTGAAACCAGGAGATTCCTTATGAAACTGACACTGATTGCCGCATTCGTGGGAGCTGCGCTGAGTGGCGCCGCCGTTCCGCCAGCCTTTGCGCAGGGCGTGGAGCGCTCAGAAGCCATTGCGAGCTCCGACTCGCTGAGCCAGATCTCGATGTATAGCTATCGAGACGGCCCGAAGTCGGACTTGTACTTACGCGGGACGCCGATTGCGGGTACTGCCGAGGGCAAAGTGCGAGTGGAGTACCAGAACGACAACGCGCGGATCTCGGCAGAAGCCAAGGACTTGCCAGACCCGGCCTCGCTTGGCCCTTACACCACCTACGTGCTCTGGGCCCTGACTCCCGACGGCCGCGCCAGCAATCAAGGCGTGATCGGCGGGCCCGACGGCGGCAAGGGCCAGCTCGAAACCCAGTACGGGGCTTCGCAGTTCGCGCTCATCGTGACGGCCGAGCCGCACTTCGCGGTCACCATACCGAGCACGATGATCGTTCTATTCAACGTGGGTGACGACGTGAAAGGCACGGAGTCGAAAGTCACCACGCTCACCCAGCGGATCGACTATGCGAGCCTTGCCGGCGCGCGCCTCACGCGTATGGCCATCGATGACGCCAATCCGCTCGAGATCGTGCAGGCTCGTTACGCCGTTGCGATCGCACGCGCCGCAGGTGCCGATCGGTTCGGCTCGGCCGCCTACGTCACGGCCAACCAGAAGTTGACGGCGGCCGAGGGGGCTCTCCACGGAAGGAGTCGCTCTGAGCGCAAGACGGCCCCGGGTCTCGCGCGCGAGGCGGTGATTGCCGGCGAAGATGCACGCCGTTCCGCGTTGCTCGCGGCGACCGAAAGCGCAACGGCCGATGACAAGCGCGCGGCTGAGGCGGCCGCGACCAATGCTGCAAACGACACAGCGCGCGTAGCAGCGACGGCAGCGGCAACTGCAGCCGAGGCTGCGAGCCAAGCGGCTTCGCAGACAGCCACATTGGTCGAGCACGAGAGAGCCGCCGTCGCGGCGCGCGACGATCTGCGCAATCGCTTGAACGAGGTCCTACCCACGCGCGATTCGAGCCGCGGGTTGGTCGCCGAGATCGGCGGCGTTCAGTTTGCGACGGGCGCGGCCGGTATCAACCCGAGCGCGCGCGAGAGTCTTGCGAAGTTCTCCGGCATCGTGGCTTCTTATCCCGGGCTGCGATTCAAGGTCGAAGGCCATACGGACAACACGGGCGGCGTCGCCATGAACAACGAGTTGTCGCTCAAGCGTGCGATGACGGTGCGTGATTACCTGATCGGGCAGGGCGTGGCGGCTTCGAGCATCGACGTCGCGGGCTTGGGTTTCTCTGCGCCGATCGGCGACAACGGCACGACGGCGGGACGCGAGCGCAACCGCCGCGTCGAGATCGTGGTTTCTGGCGGACCCCTCATTGCGGCCAACTAGCTTCCCTTTTGCGGTGCCGTTGCGGCGGGGACATGATGACAGGTAACAGCCGGCCCCCCCTGCTGTGAACTACTCTCGTCGCCCGTTCGCAACGGCTCCTTTTCTCTCCTTAATCTTCTAGGGCGGCCGTTCGCGTCACCGAACCAGCCCCGCGCGCCTTCCTCGTGACTCTTCCGCCGCCACCGGTGCGGGCGCAGCCCGCAGCACACACCTTCCAGCGCAGAGATCGCCCGCACGATCGCAGGCTGCTGGTGGCCGGATCGATTTCCATCACGACACAGACCTGATCGCGTAACGTCGGCACGGCTCGAGCTGCGCATTGCCGGCGCTGAGCTCGAGCTCGGTCTCCGCTCACTTTTCGCCTCCAACCCTCCAAGGCGCGCGCCGCCTGTCGCATTTGTGCGTCGCTACGAGCGATAACGCACAGAAAAAACAATAAGTTGCGAGTCGTCGTCGTTGCGTGGGATAACGCACAGACGAGTTGCCATAACCGGGGAACGCGATGAACAGGGATGTTGTCGGTCGAATATCGCGCGCGCTGGTCGCGCTCGTCATGATGGCCGCCGCGGCGAGCGCCACCGCTGCCGGCTACTTCACACAAGCAGGCAGGATCTACGACGCGACGGGCCACGAAGTGCAGCTGCGTGGCATCAGCCACTTCGGCTTCAACGCCACGATACTGCAGCCGCAATTCCTTTGGGCCATGGGCTGGAAGGAGCAGATCGCGCAGATCAAGAGCCTGGGCTTCAACGCGATCCGTGTGCCGTTCGTGCCCGACACGCTCTACAACGCGACGTCCGTGGACCGGTTGAGCTACGTGGACCCCGGTCGCAATCCGGAGTTGCTGGGCAAGACGCCGCTGCGGGTGCTCGATCTGTGGATGGCCGAGGCCGATCGCCAGGGCATGTATGTGCTGCTCGATTTTCACAGCGTCTCGAAGCAGCGCCAGTACCCGACATGGTTTGTGACGGACCCGGCGGATTTTGGTCTCATCTATAACAATCAGGCGTACACGCAGGGCAACTGGACGCGCGACCTCGCGTTCGTGGCGAAGCGTTACGCCCATTTGCCGCACTTGCTCGGCATCGACATCTACAACGAGCCGAACGGCATCGTGCGCTGGAGCACCGGCGACGCGAACATGACGAACCCGATCTACTTCTGGAAAGCGGCGGCCGAGGCCGGAGCGGCGGCGGTGCTCGCCGCCAACCCGAACCTGCTGGTGTTCGTCCAGGGTATCAGCGGCAATTTCGACGGCCGCGAGAAGTCGATTGCCATGAACTGGGGAGAGGACTTCCAACCTCAGGCCTACCAGCCGCTGAGCATTGCGGCGCAGAAGCTCGTGTTGACGCCACACACCTACGGACCGGACGTATACGTGAAGTCCTCGTTCGCGGCCGCGAGCTTTCCGGCCAATCTCGCCGCCGATTGGGAAGCTCTGTTCGGACAGTTCTCGACGGTGTATCCCGTCGTGGTGGGAGAGTGGGGCGGCAAATACGGGCAGGGCACCGGCGGCCACGTCGACGTAAAGTGGCAGAACGCCTTGGTGGACTATCTGCTCAGCAAGGGCATCCGCAGCGGGTTCTACTGGTGCTACACGCCGAATAGCGGCGATACCGGTGGCATCCTCGACGACAATCTGCAGGTGCGTGCGGATAAGATGGCGTTGCTGCAGAAGCTCTGGGGAGAAGCGCTGACGGCACCGCCCCCGAGTCCGCCCCCGAGTCCGGCCCCGTCGCCGACCCCATCGCCCGCCCCGTCGCCGACCCCATCGCCAACGCCGCCGCCGGCTCCACCGCCGCCCCCGGCCCCCACTTCCGGATATGCGCAACAGGGCATCATGAACTTCTCGCCGACCTCGGGGCCTGCGGGCACGGTGGTCACGGTGAACGGCAGCGGTTTCACGGGCTCGACTCTGGCCTGGGTCGGGGCTGCGCACAATGGTGCGGTCAGCGTCGTCAGCGATACGCAAGTGCGGGTCACCATCCCCGCGGGCGCCACGACCGGGGCCATCGGCATTTTCAATCCGCTGTACGCGGCGTTCACGGCCAGCGCCTTCACGGTGACGGGCGCGGCGCCAGCCTACTCGCAGCAGAGGGTCAGCAGCTTCTCACCTCTCCAGGGTCCTGCGGGCACGGTGGTTACGCTGTACGGCAGCGGCTTCACGGGCTCGAATTTGGCCTGGGTCGGGGCTGCGCACAATGGTACGGTCAGCGTCGTCAGCGATACGCAAATACGGGTGACGATCCCCGCCGGGGCCACGACCGGGGCCATCGGCATTTTCAATCCGCTGTACGCGGCGTTCACGGCCAGCGCCTTCACGGTGACGGGCGCCGCGCCGGCCTACCCGCAACAGAGCATCAGCAGCTTCTCACCTCACCAAGGCCCTGCGGGTACGGTGGTTACGCTGCGCGGCAGCGGCTTCACGGGCTCGAATTATGCCTGGGTAGGGGCTGCGCATAATGCTGCGGTCCGCGTGGTCAGCGATACGCAAATGCAGGTGACGATTCCGGCGGGAGCGACGACGGGCGCCATCGGGGTCTTCAATCCCGCGCGGGCGGCCTTCACGCCGACCTCGTTTAGCGTACGGTAAGCTTACTCAGGGCAAACGCTTGCAGAGCTCTCACCGCGAAGGTGAACCAACTACCGAGCCCATGGCCGCCGGGCCGCCCCGCCTTGCCAAGCGGTGCAATGGCGCGGCCGAACGCGACGCCGGCCAAGGCACAGCCGCCGAGTGCAAGCGGCCCACCGACTGTCGCGCGGATATTCCGAACCAGGTGGGCACGCGCGGCGTGGAGCTCTCGTCGATCGATCTCGGCGCGCAGCGCCAACCGCTCCACTGCGATCTCCTGCCGCTCAAGATCCGCTATTGACCAGTGCGACCGTTTCACGCGTTTTGACCTCCTGCTGCTGCTCGACATTGCGGCGTAGCGTCGTACGTAGCTCAGGCAGCGTGAGATTGCGGCTGAGCCGCACGGTGAGCTGCCAGAGGTAATAGGCGAATGCTGCGTGGCCGACGGCCAGCAGGAGCGCCGGCACCGGCCAGTTGAGTGGCGAGCGCGAGAACAGATACAGCACGCAGGCCACCAGCAGCCCCCATGCGACCACCAGCGCGGCCGCCGCGATCATTACACACAGAAGCATCGCGAGACCGCTCAAGGCTGCCAAATGCACCTCGGCCGCGGCGAGCTCGGTGATGTGCTGTACGCGCTGCAGCGTAGCGCGTGCCAGTTCCTCGACCGACCGCAGCACGGGGCAGTGTCGCTAGCGACGAATCAAGAGGACGCTCAACAATACACCGGCCGCGAATGCGATACCGGCAGTAGTGAGTGGGTTGCTCGTGATGTAGGAGCGTGCCTGGCGCAGGCCTTCCTCGGCTGCCTCGACGGCTTGCGCCTGCAGGTGCTTCGCACCCTCGGCGGTTCTCGCCGCCGCATCGCGCACTTCCTGCTCGGCGCGATTGGCCTTGGGCGTTACGCGATCGAGTGTATCGTGCGCCATCGAGGCGAGACGGTCTGTGGCGGAGGCGCCGAGATCGCCGGACATGGTTGCTTGTGACATTTGATGTTCCTTGGAATGCGGTATGAGAGATCGATCTAGGGCGTTCATGTTCGACGCGCGTGTTGCGCGCCAACTTGTCATCTGATTGCCTTCGGAAACGATCGTGCGCCGGCAGCAGGCCGGCGTCAGTGCGTTGGCACACTTAAAGAGTGGCGCCCACGCGCGGTCGCGCTGCCGAATGTACCGATGCTGTCGGATAGCGCCCCGTGATATGCAATCATTCGCTCCGCAAGTCGACCCCTTTGTCACCGAGTGCGCATGACCTCGTCTCATTTGTGGTTGCCGTATACCCAGATGCAAACCGCGCCGCGGCCGCAGGCCGTCGAGCGCACGGATGGCGTGCGTTTGTATCTCGCGGACGGCCGCGTGCTGATCGACGGCGTCGCGTCGTGGTGGACGGCGTGCCACGGCTACAACCATCCGCACATTCGCGCGGCCGTTGAGAAGCAGCTCGAGCGCCTGCCCCACGTGATGCTCGGCGGGCTCGTGCACGCGCCGGCGGAGGAGCTCGCACGCCGGCTGTCCGCGTTGTTGCCCGGCGATCTCAAGCACGTGTTCTTCTCCGAGTCGGGCTCCGTGGCCGTCGAGGTCGCGATGAAAATCGCGCTGCAGTACCGGTTCAATCGCGGTGAGAGCGCGCGCACGCGCTTCGCGAGCTTCCGCCACGGCTATCACGGCGACACGTTCATGACGATGTCCGTGTGCGATCCGGAGGAGGGCATGCATCGGCTGTTCGGCTCCGTGCTGCCGCGCCAGCTCGTGCTGCCGATCCCCGCCACACCCGCGCTCGCGGCCGACTTCGAGCGCGCCGTCGCCGCGCACGCGCACGAGCTCACGGCCGTGCTCGTCGAGCCGCTCGTGCAGGCCGCCGGCGGCATGCGGTTCCATTCGCCGGAGACGCTCGCGCACATCGCCGCCGTGGCCCGCCGTTTCGATCTGCTGTTGATTCTCGACGAGATCGCGACGGGATTCGGCCGCACCGGCACGTTGTTCGCCTGCGAGCAGGCGGGCGTGGTGCCGGACGTGATCACGCTGTCCAAGGCCTTGACCGGCGGCACGCTGCCGCTTGCGGCCACGGTCGCCAGCGAGGCGGTCTATGCGGCGTTTCTGTCGGACGACGCGGATCGAGCGCTGATGCACGGACCGACGTTTGCCGGCAACGCGCTCGGCTGCGCCGCGGCCAATGCCTCGCTGGATCTGTTCGCGACCGAACCGCGTCTGCAGCAGGTCGCCGCGATCGAGGCGCAGCTCGTGGAAGGGCTCGCGGCGTACCGCCGCTTGCGCGGCGTGCGCGACGTGCGCGTCAAGGGTGCGATCGGCGTCGTCGAGCTCGAGCGCGCGCCGCAGCTCGAAGCGCTGCGCCAGCGGTTCGTGGCCCACGGCGTGTGGGTGCGGCCGTTCGGCGACGTGGTTTACCTGATGCCGCCTTTCGTGATCGACGACGAGGACCTGGCGCGCCTGATCCGCGCGATCGGCGACGTGCTCGTCGAGGCGGCCGCAGCCGGTGAGCTCTAGAACATCTCCGAGCTGTCGGGCTCGGGTGGTTTGCCGAGATCCACGTAACGATTCGGAATGAAGTCGCCCGTGATCATCTCGTGGTACGACAGCCCCGGGCCCACCATCGGATAGACGCCCGCTTCCGGATCGATCACGACCTCGAGGAACGCGGGGCCCTTGAAGCTCAGGAACTCCTCGACCACGCGCGGCACATCGGCCTTGCGCCTCGAGCCGTTTCGCGAAGCCGAAGCCATCCGCCTGCGCCGTCTTGACGAAGTCCTTCTTGCGCAGCGACTTGTCGCTCGAGGCGAGCCGACCCTTGAAGAACAGCCGCTGCCACTGCATGACCATGCCGTCGCCGAAGTTGTTCAGCACCATGATCTTGATCGGCAGGTCGTACGTGGTGACGGTCTCGAGCTCGCCGAGGTTCATGCGGATGCTCGCGTCGCCGTCGACGTCGATCACGAGCTTGTTCGGCTGCGCGAACTGCGCGCCGATGGCCGCGGGCAGGCCGAAGCCCATCGTGCCCATGCTGCCCGACGTGAGCCACTGGCGCGGCTCGCGGAAGTCGCAGTACTGCGCCGCCCACATCTGGTGCTGGCCGACGCCGCTGCTGATGATCGCCTCGCCCTGCGTAATGCGATTCATCGTTTCCATGACGTACTGCGGCTGGATCAACGCGCTGGCCCGGTCGTAGTTGAGCGCGTACGTTGCCTTCAGCTGCGCGATCTCGTCATGCCAGGTCGTCGAACTCTGTGCCGAAGCCCGTGCGCCGCCCGTACGCGACGAGCGCGTCGAGCGCATTCGGCAGCAGGCCCACGTGATGCCAGTCGGCGCGCTTGACCTTGTGGATCTCCGAAGGATCGATGTCGAAGTGCACGCACGCGCTTGGCCTTCGGCGCGAACTTCGCGGGCACGCCGGCGACGCGATCGTCGAAGCGCGCGCCGATCGTGATCAGCAGATCGCAATCGTCGACTGCGTAGTTCGCGCTGGCCGTGCCGTGCATGCCTAGCATGTGCAGCGACAGCGGGTGCTTCGTGTCGAAGCCGCCGAGCCCCATCAACGTGCTCGCGACGGGAATCTTGAACGTGTTCGCGAACGCCCGCAGTGCGGCGCTCGCGTTGGCATTGACGACGCCGCCGCCGGCGTAGATCAGCGGCCGCTTGCTCTCGGCCAGCATGCCGAAGAACTGCTGGCAGCGCGCCTCCGTCAGGCGTGTGCCGCTCGACCTCGGCCAGCCGGTGCCGATAGCCGGGAATCGGCAAGTGGTTCTCGCCGAGAAACGTGCCTTGCCAGTTCTGCACGTCTTTCGGCACGTCGACGACGACGGGTCCCGGCCGGCCCGTGCGCGCGATCTCGAACGCAGTCCGCATCGTGGCTTCCAGACGCGCGGGATCGGTGACGAGGAACACGTGCTTGGCGACCGAGCCCATGACGGCCGTGACCGGCGCCTCCTGGAACGCGTCGCTGCCGATGGAGCCGGTCGGCACCTGGCCGCAGATCACGACGATCGGGATCGAGTCGGCCATGCAGTCGCGCACCGGCGTCACGCAGTTGGTGGCGCCCGGACCGGAGGTGACGAGCACGACGCCCACGCGGCCGCTCGCACGGGCGTAGCCGGCGGCCATGAAGCCGGCCCCCTGCTCGTTGGCGGGGACGATCAGCGGCATCGGCTCGCCGCCGCCGCCGCGGCTGTTCTCCGTGTTGTAGCGAAACACGGCGTCATAAGTCGGTAGGATCGCGCCGCCGCTATAGCCGAAGATCGTGTCCACGCCCTCGTCGGCCAATACCTGCACGATGATCTCGGCCCCGGTCATGGTGGCGCCGGCCAACGGATGTGACCGGGAGATCTTGGGTTGCGTGACGGTGTCCATGGTGAGCGACCGCGGTCGTTACGAGGGTGATTCAAGCCACTGACTCCAGGGAGTTTTGACGAAAAGGAGGTGCATTGCAATACCTGTTGTTCTGCGCCAACATGCTCGGCTTCGAGCGCGCCGGTGGTGCCTGGCCAGCATGCGACACATTATTTCCATACTTCTGCAGAACGAAGCGGGCGCTCTCGCGCGGGTCGCAAACCTGTTCTCTTCGCGCGGATACAACATCGAGAGCCTGAACGTCGCCCCGACGGCGGACGCGACCATCTCGCGTCTCACGCTCGTCACGAGCGGCGCGGATCCGATCATCGACCAGATCACGAAGCAGCTCGGCAAGCTCATCGACGTCGTCGAGATCGCCGACATGACGAGCGCCGATCACATCGAGCGCGAGCTGGCGTTGTTCAAGCTCAAGGTCGCGAACGGCGAGGCCGCCAAGCTCGCGACGGTGCTCGAGCAGTTCGACGCGCGCGTCCTGAGCGACACGCAGGACCAATACACCGTCGAGATCGTCGGCGGGAGCCAGGAGATCGATCGATTCCTGAAGCGCGTGGCCGGCATCACCCACGTGATCACGTTGATCCGCAGCGGGGCCATGGCCGTATCGCGCGGCGGCTCCACCCTCGAGCGAGGCTGAGCCCGGCCGCTACCGCGCGGCACGGCAGCAGCGCAACGGTGAGCACCGCAGTCTCCCACAAGACGCACGCCGAGCGGCTCGCGAACGCGCGCCGCGTGGTCGTCAAGATCGGCTCCGCGCTGTTCGTCGACCCGCAGACCGGGGCGCTCGATCGCGCCTGGCTCGAAGGCGTGTGCGCCGACGTGGCCGACCTCAAGCGCGCCGGCAAGGAAGTCGTGATCGTCTCCTCGGGCGCCGTCGCGCTCGGCCGCCGCGAGCTCAAGATCGATCCGCGACGCCTCGAGGAGAGTCAGGCGGCGGCGGCGACCGGGCAGATCCTGCTGGCGCACGCGTATCTCGAGATTCTTCGCAGCTTCGACATCACCGCGGCGCAGGTGCTGCTGACGCTCGACGACAGCGAGAGCCGCCGCCGCTATCTCAACGCGAGCCGGACGCTGCTGACGCTGCTCGGTTACGGGGCCGTGCCGGTCGTGAACGAGAACGACACCGTCGCGACACAGGAGCTTCGCTATGGCGACAACGACCGGCTCGCGGCCCGTGTCGCGCAGATGGTCAGCGCCGAGTGCCTGGTGCTGCTGTCCGACGTCGATGGCCTGTACACGGCGGATCCACGACGCGACGGCAGTGCCCGTTACGTCGACGAGGTCACCGAGGTCACGCGCGAGGTGCTCGACATGGCCGGCGGGCCGGGCTCGAGCCACGGTTCCGGCGGGATGCGCACGAAGCTCGAGGCCGGTCGCATCGCGATGGGCGCGGGCTGTCGCATGTGCATCGCGACGGGTCGGGTAGCCAGGCCGATCAGCGTGCTGCTCGGCGGCGGCAAGGCTACGTGGTTCCTGCCGAGCGCGACCCCCGGCGCGGCGCGCAAGCAATGGATCGCAGGCACGCTGAAGCCGAAGGGCGCCGTGCGCGTCGACGCGGGCGCGGAACGCGCGCTCGTCGGCGGTCGTAGCTTGCTGCCGGCCGGCATGACCGGCGTCGACGGACAGTTCGAGCGCGGCGATGCCGTCAGCGTGCTGTCGGCCGACGGTCGAGAGCTCGCACGCGGGCTCGTCGCCTATACCGCCGACGAAGCGCGGCTCATCGCCGGGAAGCAGTCGGCGGGCATCGCCGAGATCTTGGGCTATAGTGGTCGCGATGAGATCATTCATCGCGACGACCTCGTCCTCGTCGGGTCCGGCAGGTAACGCCAATGAGCACGGCCGAGCAGAACATTCCCCATAGCCTCCTCGAGCAGATGCTCGAGGTCGGCAAGGCGGCGAGAGCGGCGGCCGCCGAGCTCGCGGAGGCTTCGGCGGCCGCGAAGCGGGCGGCGCTCGAGGCCGCGGCGCGCGAGCTGCGGGCTGCGCGGGCCGCGGTGCTGCGTGCCAACGCGGACGACGTCGCCGAGGCCAAGGGCCGCGGGTTGTCGGGCGCCATGATCGATCGCCTCGCGCTCGACGACCAACGCCTCGAAGCGACGGCGGCGGGTCTCGAGACCGTCGCCGCGATCGAGGACCCCATCGGGCAGGTCATCGCCGCCTGGGAGCGGCCGAACGGGCTCAAGATCTCGCGCGTTCGAGTGCCGCTCGGAGTCATCGGCATCATCTACGAGAGCCGGCCGAACGTGACTGCGGACGCCGCCGCGCTCTGCATCAAGAGCGGCAACGCGGCGATTCTGCGCGGCGGCTCGGAGAGCGCGCGCTCGAGCGCCGCGATTCACGCGTGCTTGCGGCGCGCGCTGATGCAGCACGGCTTGCCCGAGAACGCCGTGCAGATGGTGCCCACGCAGGATCGCGATGCCGTCGGCATCATGCTGCGCGACATGGTGGGCTACATCGACGTGATCGTGCCGCGCGGTGGCAAAGGGCTGGTTGCGCGCGTGCAGCAGGACGCACGCGTGCCCGTCATGGCGCATCTCGAAGGGATTTGTCACACCTACGTTCACGCCGCCGCCGATCTCGACATGGCGCGCCGGATCGTCGTCAACGCGAAGCTGCGGCGCACCGGCATCTGCGGCGCGACCGAGACGGTGCTCGTCGATCGCGCTTGCGCCGCCACGCATCTGCAGCCGATCGTGAGCGATCTCATCGCCAAGGGCTGTGAGGTGCGCGGCGATGTGCCGACGCAGTCGAGCGACCGGCGCGTGCGTGCGGCGGCCGATAGCGACTGGGGCAAGGAGTTTCTCGACACGATCGTCGCGGTGCGCGTCGTCGACGGTCTCGACGAGGCGCTGGCGCACATTCGCCGCTACGGATCGGCACACACCGATGCGATCATCACGAACGACGCGGCGGCCGCGGAACGATTTCTGAACGAGCTCGACAGCGCGATCGTGATGCACAACGCGTCGACGCAGTTCGCGGACGGCGGCGAGTTCGGCATGGGCGCGGAGATCGGCATCGCGACGGGCAAGATCCATGCGCGCGGTCCCGTCGGCGCCGCGGAGCTCACGAGCTACAAATACATCGTCCGCGGCACGGGTCAGATTCGACCGTAGCGTCAGCTTGGCGCGGTCCCACCCCGATAAACGCGAGCCCGCCGCACCAGCGCTACGGAGTGACATCGGCATGAGAGAGCCCTTTCGGCAGCGTCGGCGACAGGACGTCGCCGCCGCAGCCTACAGGGATGTATTCACGGCGGTGCCGAAAGGGCTCTCTCATGCCGATGTCACGGCGGCACCAAACTCAAATGGGCTCGCAGCCGCAGTGCATCATGCAACCGAGCCAAGCTGACGCTGCGTTCGAGCTCATTGTCATTGGGGCCGGCATCAACGGCGCGGCGGTCGCGCGCGAGGCCGCGCTGGCCGGCTTGAAGGTGCTGCTCGTCGAGCGCGACGATATCGGCGGCGGCACGAGCAGCGCGTCGTCGCGACTGATTCACGGGGGCCTGCGTTATCTCGAGCACGGCGAGCTCGGGCTCGTCTACGAGTCGCTGCACGAGCGCGAGCGGCTGCTGGCGCTCGCACCGCATCTCGTGACGCCGCTGGAGCTCTTGATTCCCGTGTACCGCGCCGCGCGCCGCAAGCGATGGGAGATCGCGGCAGGTCTCACGCTGTACGACTGGCTATCGATCGGCGGGTCGATGCCGGGGCGGACGTTGCTCGGCCGCGACCCGCTGCTCGCGCGCGCGCCGGGCCTGAATCCGGACGGGCTCGTCGGCGGCGCGAGCTACTACGACGGTCAAATCAGGTATCCGGAGCGCCTCGTGGTCGAGAACGTTCGCGATGCCGTGGCCTGCGGGGCCGTGCTGAGGACGCGAGCCCACGTGACCGGAGTCCGCGTCGAGGCGGGTCGGGCCGTCGGCGTCGAGTGGCGCGCCGCCGGCGGGGGCCTTGGTGGCGCGGCCGCGCCGTTGATCGTGAACGCGGCGGGCCCGTGGGTCGATCAGGTGCTCGGTCCGATTCAACACACGCGCCTGCTCGGTGGCACGAAGGGCAGCCACATCGTCGTCCGACCGTTTCCCGGCGCGCCCGAGATCGGTGTGTACGTCGAGGCCGGCGCCGACGCGCGGCCGTTCTTCATCCTGCCGTGGAACGGGTTGCTGCTGATCGGCACCACGGACGAGCGCTTCGAGGGTGAGCCGGCCGACGCGACGATCGATGCGCGCGAGCTCGACTATCTCGTCACGGAAACGGAGCGCGTTTTCCCGGGCGCGGCGGGGCTGACCGATCGCGTGCTGTACACCCAGACCGGCGTTCGACCGCTGCCGTTTCAGCCGCGCGGCACCACCGCCGCGATCACGCGGCGCCACGTGATTCGCCGGCATCATGCGGCGCGCGGGTTGTACTCCGTCGTCGGCGGCAAGCTGACGACGCATCGGGCGCTGGCGGAAGACGTCTTGCGAAAGCTGCGGCGCGAGCTACCGCGACCGATCACGGGACACCCGACGCGGACCCGGCCGTTGCCGGGAGCACTCGACGCCGTCGGGCGCGACGAGCTGCTGGCCGAGCTCGGTGCGCGATTCGGGTCGACGCAAGCGCACAGGCTCTGGCACACCTATGGCGCGCTGGCCGCGGCGGTGGCCACGCTCGCCGCTCGGCCCGAGCTCGCCACGCCCGTCGATGCGCACAGTGGCGTGCTCGCCGCCGAGCTCGTCCACGCGCTCGAGACCGAGTGGGCCGTGACGCTCGAGGATCTGCTGCAGCGACGCTGCATGGCAGGCTTGAGTGCCGACTTCGGCCTCGGCGCCGCGCCGGCCGCGGCCGCCGCGCTGCAGCGGCTCGGCATCTGGGATGGCGCGCGCGCTGCGGCGGAAGTCGCGGCCTATCGCATGCTGGCGACACGTCATCGTGCGCCGGCGCTGCAGCGCTAGCGCTTTGCGAGGAGCAGGGCGGGCGCCTCGATCTGCACGGCCGGCAACGTGATCTCGGGCGTTACGCTGCGCAACGCATCGCGCGTGCTGGCCGAGATCTCGGCGACCAGCTCCGCTTTTCCAGCGCGCAACGCGTCGCTCGTCGGTTGCTCGCACACGGCACCGAAGCTGGCCGTGAAGACGAAGGCCGCGAGACCTGCCAACCAATACCCATGCGTGTTCATCGTCTGACTCCCTGAGGGTGGTTACTCGAGAGCTAGCAACGCAGCGGGGCGGACTTGCGCCGACGCGGAGTCCGTGAAGAAAGATCGAGAATCGCCAAGCTGCCTGTAGGCGCGCCGAGCGCCCCGTGCGGTCAGCCCTGTTGCTCGACGGGCTCGAACAGCAGCGTCGGCCGGTCGCCGTCGCGGGAGTACACATGCTCGCTCGCCATGTCCGCGAGCGCGTGGTCACGTTCCTCGCGTGTCGCGTACCAGTGGTGCTGCCGCCAATCCTTGCCGATCAAGCGCGCGAAGGTATCCGTGCCACGAATGCGGACGCGTATGCCAAACGGCTTCGGCACGTCGAGCGGCTTGGTCAGATTGTGGGAGTGACAGATGTCCATCGAAGTCGCAGGTGATCCGGTGACGGGATAGTAGCCGACGCTCCAGCCGCCGAACACTAGCGTCGCTCGCCGGGGCCGATTCGTTCTTCCCAGCCGAGCACGCGGCGCGTGAGCGTGTGATAAGCGGGTTTCCCCCACGCCCGCCAGAGCCGCGTGGGCCAGGGCGCTGCCGCGAGCATGCGGCGCTGGCGCTCGGTCAGCCCCTCGGGCCGGTAGGTACGCTTGTGTTTCAGTAGGTGCCGCAGGTCCTCGTGCGCGAGATAGCGGAACCAGCGGCCGCGGCGGCGCGAATGGATGGCGAGCTGGAAATCGACGAGACCGGGGACGTCGCCCGGCGCACGCAGCCAGTTCGCCTCCTTCGCGAGATCGTTGTGCGTCATGCCCGCGCGGTGCAGCGCCCGCACGAGGCGCAGCGCGCGAACGAAGTAGACCCGCGAGGGGGGCGGACCCGCGAATAGCGGCTCGCCGGTCAAGAAGCTGCGCCGCAGCACCTCGCCGTCGAACGACAGCAGCTCGGGTACGCCCGGTATCGCGGCCTCGAGCACGCGCAGCGCGCCGGCTTCGCGCGCGGCGAGTCGGCGTGCGAGCCAGTGCAGACCGCGCCGGGCGGCGCGCGTGTCCCGCTCGACCGCCGGCGCGCCATCGTCGACGAGCGAGATGGTGCCGAGCGAGTCGCGTTTGAGCTCTCGTGTAGTCATTCGTCCGGCGCGGGCGAGCCGCGCTGCTACAATCGTACTGCATGTCGAAAGCGATCCACGCGCGCGAATTCTACGTGGTGGGCGGTCCAGTGCAGCCGGATCGGGCCTGCTACGTTGAGCGTGCGGCCGACGCGCAGCTCGAGGCGGCGATCCGCAGACGTGTGCTCTGCCGGGTGCTCGGCCCACGCGGCATCGGTAAATCGAGCCTCATGCACCGGCTGGCGCGGAAGCTGCGCGGCGCGCGGGAGCTCGTCGCCGTCGTGGATCTTGCGCAGCTCGGCGCCCTGGCCGAGCGCGAATCCGCGCGTGGCTGGGCGCGTGCGTTCGCGGAACGCGTCGTCCGCGAGCTCGGAATCGAGACCGACGTCGGCGGCGGGTGGCAAGCCGCTCACGGTGATGAGCGCGAGCGGCTCGTGGACTTCTTTTGGCGAGTCGTGCTCACGAACACGACGGCGCCCATCACGGTGCTCGTCGACGGCCTCGACGCAGCGGGCGACGCGCCGATCGTGATCGACCTGCTGGCCGTCGTGGAGCGCTGCTATGCGCGCCGCTCGGCAGAGCCCGATTTCGGTCGCTTGAACTTCGTGCTGGTCGGCGGCACACGCGAGGCAGAGGCCGAGCGCGGGCCGGCGCTCAGCGCCGCCGCGACGATCGAGCCGGCGGATTTCTCCGCAGCGGAGTGCTACACGCTGGCGCTCGGCTTCGAGGGGGAGACCGACCTCGCACAGGCCCTGATGGACCGTGTCCACGGCTGGACCGACGGGCACCCGTACCTGACGCAGAAGGTGGCCCGCGGCGTGCTGCGCAAGGGCGGTAAGCTCGAAGACGTCGAGCGGGTCGTGGCCGAGCAACTGCTCGCGCCCGGCGCCGCCGAGGCCGATCCGTTCCTGAACCATGTGCGCAGCAGCCTGACGACCCGCGCCCCGGGTACGCGCCGCGCGGCACGACTGCTGCGCAGCCTCGCCCACGGCCGCAAAGCCGTCGCGCCCGCCGATCCGCTCGTGCTGGAGCGCCTGGAGCGCTCGGGCGTGGTCGCGATCGACCGCAGCCGGCGGCTCGAGTTTCGCAACCGCATCTTCAAGGAGCTCGTCGGCCGCTGGTTGCAAGGAGTGGGGCGCGTGTGGCGATTGGCCGCGGCGGCCGGCGTGCTGCTGGTGCTCGCCGCCGGCGCCGGCTATTGGTACGTGCAGTACTTGCCGACGGCCGACGTTGCGACGCTCGAGAGCGCGACCGCGGGCCCGGCCGCGGTCGACGATGCGTATCGACGTTTGCATGGACTGCCGGGATTCACGGAGCGCGCCGACCGGCTGTACGCCGCCGCCCTCATGCGGCGCAGCATTGCGACCACCACCTTGGCCGCTGCGACGGCGGTCGATGGGCGCCTGCGCGGCGTGCCGGGTCAAGCCAAGGTCGCCGATGATTTGCTGGCGGCCTTCTGGCTGCGACGGCTCGCGGAGGCGAAGCATGCCGAGCAACGCGACGCGGCGTTGCTGTATGCGCTGCGCGCGTCGAGCTTGCCGGCCGGCGCCGCCGCCGCCACGGGACAGCTGGCGGAGCTCGTCGACGGTGACTACCCGCGCCTGACGCGCACGCTGCATCTCGGCGCCGCGCCGGCAACGTGGAACGTTCAGTTCGCGGATTCGACGTTGCTCGAGCTCGACGCGGAGCATCAGCTGCAGCGTCTGCCGCTCGGTGCCGCCCGCGACGGTTCCGGTGCCGAAGCGCCCGTGCGCTTGACGGCCTTGCAATACACGGCGCTCGCGCGCGAGCTCGCCGTCGAGGGCGAGGGCTCGGCGGGCGTGTTCGAGCTCACGCTGGCAGTGCAGCATCCGGCGGCCGACCAGCTGCTCGTCACGCTGACGGCGCCGAGCGGTGCGCGGGCCACCGTGACGGTGCCGCGCAGCGGCAGCGGGACCGTCGAGTCCTTCATGTTCGACGCGGCGCGCGGCACGCCGCTCGCGGCCCTCGCCGACGAAGTCCGCCGCGGCACCTGGCGGCTCACCGTCGTCGACCGGCGCCCGGACGACGGCGGCACCTTGGCGGGCTGGGCACTGCGTTTCGGTGACGACACGTGGCGCGACGAGCCGCCGGAGCCTCTGGCGATCCCGGCCCCGACGCGTACCGATGCGGTCGCCGTCGCCGTGGTGGGCACGTGGGCGCTCGTGCAGCCACAGTCCGCCGGCGCGATCGGCGCCGCGGCGCTATGGAATCTCGCGAAGGGCACGCTCGAGAACGACTTCGCGTTCCCCGTCGCGCCGCGGCACCTGGCCGTCAATGCGGCGGGCAGTCGGCTGATCGCGGCGACCGATAAGCTCGTGACGGTCTGGAGCACGGGCGACGGCGCGCTGGTCGCGCGGCTGGCGACCGACACCGAGTTCGTCCTACCGCCGGCCATGTCGCCCGATGGCGGCTACTTTGCGATCGCGGAACGCGTCGACGACGGCAAGCCGCTGTACAGCGTGATCCGCACCGACGACGGATCGCTCGTCGGCAGTTTCGATGGCGCGCCCGACGTCGATCGCTGGTGGCTCGGTCCCGGTGCGCGCTACCTCGCGCTGCAGGGGCCGGCCAACGTGATTCGCGTGCTCGGTCGGCGGGGCGAGCCGTTGCAGTCGCTGCAGCACGCCCGTGAGGTCGTCCGAGTCTGGCCGCTGCTAGACGGCGCGACGTTGCTGACGATCGATAGCGGCGGCGCGATTACCGCCTGGCCGCTCGGACGCGGGGCGGGCGTGCGGTCCCGGCAGCTCGGTGTCGCGAACGCCGCGGCGGACGTGAGCGTCGCTGCGGACGGCATGCGGCTCGCGTTCTCGACGCCCGACGCCGCGGTCGTCGTCGCCGACGTCGCGACCGGTGCGCAGATCGTTCAGGTGCGCGACGTCGCGCCGGTGAGCGCGCGGCTTGCCGACGACGGTCGCGAGCTCGTGACCTGGAGCAATTCGCAGCTGCGCCGCTGGGACCTCTCGGGCGCGCCGCCGCGGGCGGCGCCGGAGCCGTCCGTCGCCGCTGCGGTCGCGCGCACGGTGCTCGCCCTCGACGAGACGGGTCGCGTCGCGATCGGCACGTTAGGCGGCCGGCTCGTGATCGGCGCGGCGGACGCGCTTCGCACGCCGGCGCCCGAGTCCCTCGAGTACTTCGGCCATCGCGGCCCCGTCACGGCCCTCGCCGTCGCGGCGGATCACGGGGTGGCCGTCACGGGTGGCGAAGACGGCACCGTCCGTGTGTGGGATGCCTCCGGTCTCATGCCGCCTGCCGTGCTCGGTCGGCCCGCGATGGGGCCGATCACGCGTGTGTCGCTGACCGCGAACGCGCGGCTGGTCGCGAGCGCAGCGGGTGCCACGGTACGCGTCGCGGCCGTCGCCGACGGTGCGGTCGTCGTCGAGCGCTCGCTGGCCGCCGCCGTGACGGCGCTCGCGTTCGCGACCGACGGCCGCGCCCTCGCGATCGGCGATGCAGGTGGAGGCTTGACCGTCGTGCCGTTCGACGCAGGCCGCGCGTCCTTCGACGCGCAGCTCAAGGCGCCCGTGTCGGCCATCGCGTTCGCGCCGGACGGCGAGCGGCTGGCGGTCGGCGACGCCGCCGGCGGGCTCGAGCTGTTGCAGGCGGCGGACGGCACTCCCGTGGGAGCGCCACGCGAGCTGCTCGAAGGCGTGCGATGGCTCGGCTTTTCGCCCGACGGCAGCATGCTGATCGTGGCCACGGCGGACTGGCTCCACGCGTTCGGGGCGGCACCCGCGCTGGCGCCGTGGCAGAGCCGTTTCGCCGCGCGCTCGCTGGCGAGCGCCGCGCTCGCCACGGCGGAGGGGACGACGCTGCGCATTGCGGAGCTCGGGTCGACCGGCACGGTGACGGTGAGCACCGTCGACGTTGCTGGTGCGCCCATGGCCGCGAACCCGCCCCAACGCGACTGGCCGGCCGCTCTGGGCCTCAGGCTGAACGATGCCGGGGACCCCGTGAGCTACGACCCCTAGCCGGCGGCGCGGCGTTTTTCCTCGAATCTGTGAACTGTACGGCGGGCAGGACCCGACCGCCCGGGGTATGGTTCGCCTGCTTTAGGCAATCTGCGGAAAGTCGTAACAGTGTCGTCAGCTCTCGCATCCACAAACTGGCGCGAGCCGATAGCGCGGCTCCGCGCGGCGGGCATGATGCTCATGTTCGCGAGTCTCGTCGCCGCGTGCCACGCGCCGCGGCCCGGGCCGCGAACCTACTTCGACTTCATGGAAGACGGCATCGCCAGGGAAGGCGTTCTTACCCGCTGCAACCGGGATCGCGACGCGACGTTGAACGACCAGGAGTGCAGCAACGCGCGGCGCGCCGCCGCGGCCATCGCGCTCGAGCAGGAACGCTCGCGCAGCGAGGGGCTCGCCCGCGAATCCGCGCGCAAGCTCACCGCTTTGCGCGATCGCGCGACGCGTGAGGCGCGCACCGAGCAAGCGGCCGAGTCGGCCGCACGCGCGGACGCGCAGGCCGCTTACGATCGATTGTGGCCGAACCCCGAAGGCCAACGCCTCCCGGGTCAGGATCGGGCAGCTGCACCGGCTTTCGGTGCGCCGCTCGGACCGTTGTTGCCGTCGCTCAGCGACGCGGGCTCAACCGATCCGGCCGAGACCGGTCGCGTGCCGGGCCTGCCGCGGCTCTCGCCGGCGCCGATCGAGCCGCCGACGAACACGGTCGAGATCGTGCCGCCCGAAGTTCGGCCCGAGGACATCGCGCTCGCCCCCGAGCGGTTGCGCGCCGCGGCGAACTGAGCCGCCTACTGCGGCGGCGCCTGGTCCAGCGGAAACGTCACCGCGCTCTCGGTCGTTCCGGGAGCGCCGGCGGCCCGACCCCCAGCCCCGCCCGGAGTCTCCGCGAGCAGCGCCGCGCCGCGTAACGCATCGAGAAACGGCTGCACGCTCGTCGGCGTGCCGTAGCCTTGCTCGCCGAGCGGCTTGGCGCCGCTGTTGCCATAGAACGCGTCGCCGGCCTGCTCGTCGATATCGAGGCGGACGCCTTCGAACGTGGCGCCCGCAAACAAGCCGCGACTATGCATGTAGGCGTACACCTCGGCGCGCCCCGTCATGACGGCGGTGGTCCGCCGGCCCATAGGACCGCCGATGGCGCTCGCGTCGCCGCCGAGCGTGAATTTACCGGCCTGAATGTTCTTGATGGCGCGCTCGTTCTCGAACACGAGCACGAGGTCCGCGCTCTCCGCGCCGAACTGAGCGCCAAGGCTGCCGCCCGTCAACGTGACGAACGCCGGATTGCTCCATTCGCCGTCCGGCGAGCGGATGGCGAGCACGCCGCGGCCGCGGCGTCCGCCGATGACGAAGCCGCCGCGAATCAGATTCGGAATCACGACGATGCCGTGCGCTTGCTGCAGCACCTGCACGGGAATGCCGTGCTGCTCGTCGGTTGCGAACGCGTCGAGCACGTGCGCGGCCTCGGCGAGCCGATCCTCGTCGGTACGGCGGCGCGCTTCTGCCTGCGTCGTGGCGACGGCCGCCAGCACGGCCAACAGCGCAAGCGCAATGGAGCGAGCTGAACGGTGGTTGTGCATGCTGTCCTCGTAATTGCTGCCAGGGGGCATCTTACCCCGTATGACCGCGCCATCGGGCGCGCGGTTCAGATTGCGCCGTCGGGAGGCAACGGGCAGTCGAGCGTGGCGGCGATCAGGCGAAACAGCTCGCGCTCTTCGGTGGAGATCGTGCCGTCGGCCTTGATCGTGGCGAGCACGCCGCGCAGCAAGGGCTCCTTTGCGCGCGGGCGCAGCGAGCCGAGCGCGGCGAGCGCCGCGTCGAGCTGCTCCAGGTCGCGCGCCGCCGACGGCGGCTCGAACGACGGATCGGTCGGCGCCGGCGGCCAGCCGAGGCTTGCGAGACCCGCCGCGAATGCGGAACGCGCGTTCGCCGCCTCGTCGTGACCGAACGCCGCGACGTTCGCCAGCAGTGCGCGAATGGCCGTGCGCGTCTCGAGGGGCGCATGAGCCCGCTGCGCAGGCAACGGCGTGCCGCGCAGATAAGCTTCCAGCGCGCGCAGCAACACGAAGTCGAACAGCGTGGGCGAGCGATCCAGCTCGCCGAGCCGCGTCAACAGCTCGAACATGTACGACAGCTGCTCCACGGGCCGACGTTTCAGCGCCGGCACCGTGAGCTCGAGAATCGGCAGGTAGTGCGCGGGCTCGACGGCTTCGATCTCGGTGGCCAGACGACGACACAGACTCGCACGCGTCGAACCCAATTGCTGCTCGAGCAGGTGCATCTGCCGTAGCCGCGTTTGCTCGTCGGCGGAGAGCGCCAGCGCCAGGACCAGCAGCAAGCTGGAATCGGGGGAGCGCGCGGCCGCCGCGATCTCCGCGGGCAGCGCGTCGCGCAGCGTGCCGCCGACGCCCGGTGTCTCGATGTGACCTGCCCGCTCGAGCAGCGCCGCGGGCACCGCGGAGGCGAACGCGAGCCCGGGGCGAGCGGTGGCGGACGCGCTCGGCTCGGCGCCGGCCTCGGGCGGCGCCGCGGTCGGCGCCGGCAGATCGCGCGGATCGAAGTTCGGCTCGAGCGCGCGAATGCGCTCGAGCAGCGGCGGATGAGTGGCGAACCAACCGACGAACGAGCTCGAGCTGTGCTCGAACAGCATGTGCGAGACCTCTTCGGTGTCGACCGACGTGATCCGTGCGCCGTAGCCCGCGATCTTCTTCAGTGCACCCGCAAGCCCCTCCGGCTCGCGGGTGAATTGCACGGCCGAGGCGTCGGCGAGCCGCTCGCGCTGCCGCGACACGGCCGCCTTGATCAAGCGGGTGCAGAGCACGCCGATCGCACCGATGACCACCAGCGCGAGCCCGATCGCGAGCGCTGCACCCTGACCGCCATTGCGGCCGCGTCGGGCAAAGCGCGCACTGCGCAGTAGCCAGCGACCCACGAGCGACAGCACGAGAATGCCGAAGCTCAAGCCCATCAGCTGCTGGTTGAGCCGCATGTCGCCGTTCAAGATGTGACTGAACTCGTGCGCGATGACGCCCTGGAGCTCCGCGCGATCGAGACGCTCCACGGCGCCGCGCGTGACGGTGATGGCCGCGTCCGCCGGTGTCGCACCGGCGGCAAATGCGTTGATGCCGGCCTCCTGCTCGAGGATGTAGATCTCGGGAACGGGCACGCCGGCCGCCAGCGCCATCTCCTCGACGACGTTCACGAGTCGCCGCTGCAGGGGATCGCTGCCTTCGCCGTTGACTTGGCTGGCGCCGACGAGTCGAGCGACCTGGCCGCCGCCGTGCGCGATGGTGGCCGAGCGATACAGGCTCGCGAGACCCATGACGGCCAGCGTGCCGCCGGTGACCAGGGCCACGAGTCCGAGGTTGCCCACGAGCCAGTCGGACCAGCTGCCCCCGCCGACGAATGCGCCGTTGTTCTGCATGTACAGCCGCAACGCCCCGGCCACCACGACGGTCGTGGCGAGCGCGCACGCGAGAAACGCGAGCAGGAACATCACGACGAGCATGCGGCTCGTGCGTCGCGAGTGCTCCTGGCGCGCGAAGAAATCCACGGTCTAGGCGCCGCGCGCCTTCAACTGAAGGAGACTTTCGGCGCTTCGCGTTTTTCCGGTTGCTCGACCTCGAGGAACTCGGCGAGCTTGAAGCCGAAGTTGTTGGCGAGCAGGTTGCTCGGGAAGGACTGGCAGGCGTTGTTGTAGCCGAGCACGGCATCGTTGAACGCCTGTCGAGCAAACGCGACCTTGTTCTCGGTCGACGTGAGCTCTTCCTGGAACTGCTGCATGTTCTGGCTCGCCTTCAGGTCCGGATACGCCTCGGCCAGGGCGAACAGGCGTCCCAGCGTTCCGCCAAGGCTGTTTTCGGCGGCGGCCAACGCTTTGATGGCTTCGGCATCCGACGGATCCGCGGCCGCGCGTTTCAACCCGGCGGCGGCCACGTTGCGGGCCTCGACCACGGCTTCGAGCGTGCCGCGCTCGTGGCTCATGTAGCCCTTGACCGACTCGATCAGATTGGGGATCAAGTCGTAGCGGCGCGTGAGTTGCACGTCGATTTGGGAGAAAGCGTTACGCACTCGGTTGCGCAGGCTGACGAGGTTGTTGTACATCGCAACCACGTACACGACGATTGCGATGACAATGACGAGCGTGATGATCGTTCCCATCGACGAGCTCCTTCAGGGCATGAAGCCCGGGAGAATACGCCGACGTTGCCGCCCACGCCATTGGTGGGGCTCGTGGGTGGCAAGCCTGTGCCTCGCCTGTGCGGTGGGCGTGTCGCTGCCGGTCCGCGCGGGGTGGGTCGGCGAGACGACCGACATGATGGGCACGCAGGTGTCCGTGGAGCTGTGGGACGACGACGAGGCGCACGGTCGCGAGCTCGTGGCTCACGTCATGGCCGACTATCGCCGGATCGACGAGACGATGAGCACGTACAAGCCCGACAGCGTGCTGTCGCGCGTGAATGCTGCCGCCGCCACGGCGCCCGTGCCGCTGGACGACGAGCTGTTCGGGCTGATCCGCCGGGCGCTGGATCTGTCCGTGGTCAGTCGCGGCGCGTTCGACATCACGTACGAGAGCGTGGGCTATCTATACGACTTTCGCGCGCACCAGCGTCCGAGCGAGATTGAGATCGCGGAGCACATCGGCGGCATCGACTATCGGCATGTCGAGCTCGATCCGGTAGCGCGGACGATCCGCTTCACGGTGCCGGGCGTCAGAATCAACCTGGGCGGCATCGCGAAGGGCTACACCGTCGAGCACGGCGCGCAGTTCCTGCGTGAGCACGGCGTCAAGAACGCGATCCTGAACGCCGGCGGCGACACGCGCGTGCTCGGCGACCGGCGCGGCCAGCCCTGGATCGTCGGCATCCGGCATCCGCGGCTCGGCGATCGGGTGTTCACGCGGCTGCCGATCGTCGACGAGGCGATTTCGACGTCCGGCGATTACGAGCGGTTCTTCGACGAAGGCGGTCACCGTTACCACCACATCATCAATCCCGCCACCGGCGAGCCCACGGAAGGCACGTTGAGCGTGACGGTGATCGGTCCCGATGCGACCACGACGGACGGCCTGTCCACCACTCTGTTCGTGATGGGGGCGGAGCGCGGACTCAAGATGCTCGAGCAGTCGTTTCCGGGTTACGAAGCCGTGATCGTCGATGCTTCGGGCAAGGTGGAATACTCGAGCGGACTCACGCCGCCGGCGCAGCAGTGACGCTCGCGCACTAGGCGAGCTCGCGTCGGCCGCGATCGATGGGCGTGACCTTGCTCTCGCTCGCGAAAAACCGGCGCATCTTCAGCGCGGCGCGGAGCTTTGCCGTGCGCACGTAGTTCTGATAGAACAGGTCCTTCACGATCTCTATCAGCACCGCGGCCTCGTCGGGACCGACGATCGGCAGGTCGTCCTGCTCGGCGAACAGCACGGTGTCGACGGTCTGCGCCATGGCCGGGTCGACCTCGCCGATGCGCAGCACCTCGCCAACGGTGTCGCGCCATCGCCGTGGCGCGTCTCGGTCGCTCTGTGCGACCGCCGCGCGGAGGGTACGCCGACACATCGTGGCGAATGCGTTGTGCACGCCGGCGGTGTAGCAGTCCAGCGTCTCGCGCAGCAGCTCGCCCACGTGCTCCGGTAGATAACCGAACTGGAAACGTTCGCGCGGCCGCTCGATCTCGACGAAGTGCGAGGCGAGCTCGACGCGGTCGGCGCCTATCGAGCGCACCGCGGCGCGAACGAAGCGCGGCTCGTTGCAGGCCGCGCAGCGGAACACGAGCCCGACGTGGCGCGGCTGCGTGCGCGTGATCTGCTCGAACGAGGGTGCGGCGACGGGCAGGAGCTGCGCTTGGGCGCCGCAGTGCGGACATTCGCGGGCGATGGGTTCGGCCTGCTCGAAGCCATTGTTCTTGTTTACATAAATCGACACGGTCCAGCCTTTCTTTTGGAGTCTACTCCACGCGCGACACGCCGTCAGGCTCGGCACTGCCCCGCGGTGTTGCGCCAGCGAGCCCGCGTTTTGGCGCAGCGAACGCGACGCCGCCGGGAGAGCGCCCTTTCGGCACCGGCATGAATACATCCCTGTAGCCTGCGGCGGCGACGTCCGACCGCCAAGGATGGCGGAAGTGCCGCGATTGCAGGATGCAAATCGCGGCCTGTCGCCGACGCTGCCGAAAGGGCTCTCTCATGCCAAGGCCACTCGCCAAATCGTGTCTGCGAGCTCGCGTCCGAGCCGGGCGGCGGCCGTGTAAAGCCTGACGGCGTGTCGGGCTAGCCGAGCTTCTTGTAGCGGAGACGGTGGGGCTGGTCCGCGTCGATGCCTTTGCGCCGGTGGAGGTCCTCGGCGTAGTCGGCGTAGTTGCCCTGGAAGAAGACGACTTCGCTATTGCCTTCGAACGCGAGGATGTGCGTTGCGATGCGGTCGAGGAACCAGCGATCGTGCGAGATCACGACCGCGCTGCCGGGGAACGCCAGCAACGCGTCCTCGAGCGCGCGCAACGTCTCCACGTCGAGGTCGTTCGTGGGCTCGTCGAGTAGCAGCAGGTTGCCGCCGGAGCGCAGCAGCTTCGCCAAGTGCAGGCGGTTCCGTTCGCCGCCCGACAGCATGCCCACCTTCTTCTGCTGATCGGTGCCGCGGAAATTGAAGCGGCCGCAGTAGGCGCGCGACGGTGTCTCGTAGCTGCCCACGCGCAGAATGTCCTGGCCTTCGCTGATCTCTTCCCACACCGTCTTGTCGTTGTTCAACGAGTCGCGGCTCTGGTCGACGTAGGCGAGCTCAACGGTATCGCCGAAGCGCAGCGTGCCCGCGTCGGGCTTGTCCTGGCCGGCCATGATCCGGAACAGCGTGGTCTTGCCGGCGCCGTTCGGGCCGATCACGCCCACGATGCCGCCGGCCGGCAGGTTGAACGACAGGGTCTCGAACAGCACGCGCTCGCCGAACGACTTGCTGATCGCGTCGGCCTCGATCACGAGCTCGCCGAGTCGCGGACCCGGCGGAATGTAGATTTCGTTCGTCTCGTTGCGCGTCTGGTAGTCCTTAGAGGTCAGCTCGTCGAAGCGGGCGAGGCGCGCCTTGGCCTTCGCGCGCCGCGCGCCAGGATTCGTGCGCACCCACTCGAGCTCGGTCTTGATCGCGCGCTGCCGAGCCGCCTCCTGCTTCTCCTCGAGCTTCAGCCGCGCATCCTTCTGCTCGAGCCAGGAGCTGTAGTTGCCCTGCCATGGAATCCCGTGGCCGCGGTCGAGCTCGAGGATCCAGCCGGCCACGTTGTCGAGGAAGTAGCGATCGTGGGTCACGGCGATCACGGTGCCGGGGTATTCCTTCAGGAATCGCTCGAGCCAGGCGACCGACTCGGCGTCGAGATGGTTCGTGGGCTCGTCGAGCAGCAGCATGTCGGGGTTCGACAGCAGCAGCCGGCACAGCGCGACGCGGCGGCGCTCGCCGCCCGACAGCTGTTCGACGTTCGCGTCCCACGGCGGCAAGCGCAGCGCATCGGCCGCGATCTCGAGCTTGCGCTCCAGCTCCCAGCCGCCGGCGGCGTCGATCGCATCCTGCAGCTTGCCCTGCTCCTCGAGCAGCCGGTTCATCTCGTCCTCTTCGAGCGGCTCGGCGAACCGGTCGCTGATCTCGTTGAAGCGATGCACGAGCTTCAGGTGATCGGCGACCCCTTCCTCGACGATCGCCCGCACGTTCTTGTGCGGATCGAGCTGGGGCTCTTGCGCGAGATAGCCGATCTTGATGCCCGCCTGCGGGCGCGCTTCGCCCTCGAACTCCGTGTCGACCCCGGCCATGATCTTCAGCAGCGTCGACTTGCCCGAGCCGTTCAGTCCCAGCACGCCGATCTTTGCACCCGGGAAAAAGCTCAGGCTGATGTCGCGCAGGATGTACCGCTTCGGCGGGACGATCTTGCCGACGCGATTCATCGTGAAAATGTACTGGGCCATGGGTCTCGGCGTTGCGAGCGGGCCCAGGATTATCGGTGCCGCGCCGTCCCTCGGCAACTGGCCGCGCCGCCCCCGTGCGAGCTCGGGTCACGCCTGGTGCGCGTCTCATGACGAAAGTCGCAGCAACGATTCTCCTAGCCAGCGCTCGATGGCGGCGCGGTCGTGTGCCGACGCGCTCGCCGCCACGTAGCCGTCCGGACGCACCAGGTAGTAATGCGCTCGGCCATCGTCTTGAAGCAGCTCGCGCGGGGCATCCGGTACCACGCGCGCCTCGATGCTGCCGCGATACCGGCCCACGGTCGCCTCGAGCCAGCCTGCGACCGACGGATCGCCACTCCCGGGCAGCGCGGCCAACAACGTGAAACGCGTGTGGCGCAGCAAATCGGTCAACCATTCGGCCCCGGCGCTCGCCGGCAAGCGCAGATTCGGCATGCGATCGCCTGCTGCCGGCAGCCCGCCCGTGCTCGCGCCTGCGGACCGGTAGTGATACGACAGTCCCGACACCTTGCCGAGCAGGTCCGTGAGGAAGCCGCTGTCGCGCAGCGCGGTCAGGCCTTCGGGGCCGCTGTTGCGCCCCGCCATGAAGAGCTCGTGGATCGCGGACGCCGCGCCGATGACTTGCTCGCCGATCGGCTTGCGCTCGCGCTCGTAACTGTCGAGCAGGCTTTCGGGCGCTGCACCGCTCAGCACGTACTTGAGCTTCCAGCCGAGATTCCAGGCGTCCTGCATGCAGCAGTTCATGCCTTGGCCGCCGGCCGTCGAATGCGTATGCGCCGCGTCGCCGGCGAGGAACACCGCGCCGCGCCGATAGCTGTGTGCCAGCCGCACGACGGACCCCCAGCGCGAATGCCACTGCGTCTCGCCGAACCGCACGCCGTCGAAGTGCTGCGCGAGGATGGCGCCGAAGACGTGATGGGGCGTCTCCGCCGCGTCCGCCTTGTCGGCGGGCTGGCTCATCAGCAGCCGAGTGAATTTGCCGGGCAGCTTCGCGGCCATCACGAAGTGTCCGGGCCCCATGCAGTAGTGCATCCACGCCGGATCGTCGGGAAAGCCGAGCAGCTCGACGTCGAGGTTTTGCAGCACGGTGGTGGCGTAGTCGCTGCCGTCCTGAGTGAGACCGAGCTGCCCGCGGATGCGGGAATTCACGCCGTCGCATGCAACGAGATAACGGCAGCGGACCCGCTCCTCGCGGCCGTCGGCATGTTGCAGCGTCGCAAGTGCATGATCTGCCGCGTCCTGCACGGCGGTGCACGTTACGCCCCATTCGGGGTCGCGACCGAAACGCGCGTGCAGGTAGTCCCGCAGAATGCGCTCCGTCTCGCGCTGGCTGTTCACGAGCAAGAAGCGATAGCGCGACGGTAGCGATCTGAAGTCGAGGCCCGGACGCACGGCGTGGCGTTTGGCCTCGGCCGTCACGTAATGCATCACGTAGCCGGGGCTTTGATTGCCCTGCTCGAGATAAGTCTGGACGAGCCCCGCGTCGATCTGCTCGAAGATCTCGAGCATGCGCGCGTGCACGGTCACGGCACGCGAATACGGCGATGGCGCCGGGAGCCGATCGACGACGCGCGCTTCGACGCCGTGGCGCGCGAGCGCGAGCGCGAGCATCGTGCCCGCTGAGCCTGCACCGACGACGAGGACCGGGATCTCGGCAGTAGCCATAGGCATAGCCTAGACCGCGAGCGGCTCCCGACACCATGCCGAGGCGGTTATGGGCGCGATTCCGACGAAGAATGGCGGGATTCGAGCCGGCGCCGCCGCGCACTCGCGGTGCTGGCGCTGGCACGTTTCTTGGACCGCTCCTGCCCGAGCTTTCTGCTTCGAGGGTCCGCATGGCGGCGTTCGAATGGCCCGAAAAGATCGAGTTCGTGCACTCGGACGAGCCCGGTCTCGCACGGCGCCGCTGTGGGCGCGGCTTCGTCTATCTGACGCCGCAGGGCCGGCGCGTCGTGGACCGCGCGACGATCGCGCGGATCTCGGCGATCGCGATTCCGCCCGCGTGGAATGGCGTCTGGATTGCCTCGAGCGCGCACGGGCATCTGCAAGCCACCGGGCGCGATGCGCGCCGCCGCAAGCAATACCGCTATCACCCGGTGTGGGCCGACAAGCGCCGCCGCGCCAATTACGACCGGCTGCTGGACTTCGGCCGCGCGCTGCCCTCGATCCGGGAGTACATCGACGCGGGCTTGCGCCACCCGTGCCTCGACAAGGACCGCATGCTGGCGCTCGCGCTTCGTATCCTCGATACCGGCATGATCAGGATCGGCAATGAGGAGTATCTGAAGCGCAATGGCAGCCGCGGATTGACGACACTGCGCAAGCGCAACGTCGACGTCGAGGGCAGCGATATCGAGCTGCATTTCTCCGGCAAGGGCGGCGTCGACTACCAGCTCTCGATGCGCGATGCGCGCGCCGCGCGCGCGTTGCGCCGTTGTCACGAGCTTCCTGGTCAGCGCCTGTTCCGCTACGTTGCCGACGACAAGGAGCTGCGCGCGATCGGCTCGAGTGACATCAACGAGCGACTCGAGCGACTCACCGGACGAAAATTCACGGCGAAGGATTTTCGCACCTGGTCCGGGACGGTGCTCGCGTTCAGCGAACTGCGCAATCGCGAACCCGGCTCGACGGCCGCAGAGACGGCCCGCATCGTGAACGAGGTATGCACGCGGACAGCGGACGTGCTCGGCAACACGCTCGCCGTCTGCAAGCGCTACTACATTCACCCGCGAGTGATCGAGGCGTTTGCGGCGGGCCAGCTCGCGAACGTGAAGCGGGCGCGGGCAAGAGCCCGGATGACGTCTGGCGAGGTCGCGCTCCTGCGGTTTCTCCGGCGTGCCAAGTGAGCGCCGAGCACCTGGCGGGTGCGCCGACCTTGCCGACGCGGTTCGTGGTATAGATGTGCGGTGCCATGGGCACGACAAGGGCGGATCCACGGCCGCGCAGCGCAAATGACAGCCTCCGTGATACTGATCGCCGGTGCCGAGTTGGCCGCTTATGGATTCCCCGACGGTCATCCGTTCGGCACGGATCGATATGGCGCGTTCATGGCGGAGCTGGAGCGCTCCGCCGTCGTGCCCCAGCTCGAGCGCCGCAAGCCGCGTGTCGCCACGCGGGCCGAGCTCGAGTACTTCCACACGCCGCAGTACGTCGATCGCGTCATCCGGCTGTCGGCGCTCGGCAGCGGTTTGCTCGACGCCGGCGACACACCGGCATTTCCCGGGGTGTACGAGGCCGCGGCCACGGTCGTCGGGGGCGCGCTCGAGGCGCTCGCGGCGATCATGGCCGGGCCGCAGCGGCACGCGTTCATCCCCATTGGTGGCCTGCATCACGCTACGCGCGACAGCGCCGCCGGGTTCTGCGTGTTCAACGACTGCGGGATTGCGATCGAGGCCGCGCGTCGGCTGCACGGGATCCGGCGCGTCGCCTACGTCGATATCGATGCCCATCACGGCGACGGCGTTTTCTATGCATTCGAGGAGGATCCTGAGGTGCTCGATGCCGACCTGCACGAGGACGGCCGGTTCCTGTATCCCGGCACCGGGAGCCGCAGCGAGACGGGCCGCGGCGCCGCCGCGGGCACGAAGCTGAACATTCCGCTGCCGCCGGGCGCCGACGATGCCGCGTTCCTCGCGGCCTGGGACGAGGTCGAGCATTACCTCGACGCTGCGAAGCCGGAGCTGATCCTGCTGCAATGCGGCGCCGATTCCATCGCAGGCGATCCGATCACGCACCTGCGCCTCACCCCCGAGGCGCACGCGCATGCCGCGCGCCGGCTCGTGGTGCTGGCCGACCGCCACGCCGAAGGTCGCGTGCTCGGCATGGGCGGCGGGGGCTACAACCGCGCCAATCTCGCGCGCGCCTGGACGCGCGTCGTCGAAGAGCTCGCGAGCGCGTGATGTTCGACTCCCGATCGCTCGACGCGCTCGATCCGCAGCTCGCGGCCGCGCTGCGCGCGGAGCGCGAGCGTCAGGAAACCTATCTCGAGCTGATCGCTTCGGAAAACTACGTGAGCCCGCGCGTGCTCGCGGCACAGGGTTCCTTGTTGACGAACAAGTACGCGGACGGCTATCCCGGCCACCGCCACTACGCGGGCTGCGAGCAGGCCGACGTCGCGGAGCGGCTGGCCATGGAGCGCGCGCAGACACTGTTCGACGCGGGCTACGTCAACGTGCAGCCGTACTCGGGATCCGGCGCGAACCTGGCCGCATACCTCGCCTTGCTTACGCCCGGCGATACGCTGCTCGGCATGCGGCCGGCTCACGGGGGGCATCGAACGCACGGTGCCGCCGACAATCTCTCCGGCAGCCTGTACGACGTCGTGCTCTATGACGTCGATGCGGCGACCGGCCTGATCGATTACGAGCAGGTTGCGACGCTCGCGCGCACAGTTAAGCCGAAGATGATCGTCGCCGGCTTCTCCGCGTACTCGCGGATCGTCGACTGGGCCCGTTTCCGAGCCATTGCCGACGAGGTCGGCGCTTACCTTCTGGCCGACATGGCGCACGTGGCGGGTCTCGTGGCCGCGGGTCTGTACCCGAACCCCGTGCCGCTCGCCGACCTCACGACGACGACCACGCACAAGACGCTGCGCGGCCCGCGCGGCGGCATGATCCTCGCGGCGCGACCTTCCTCGCTGACCGAGCGCGTCGACGCCATGGTGTTCCCCGGCACGCAGGGCGGCCCGCTCATGCACGTGATCGCGGCGAAGGCCGTGGCGTTCGCCGAAGCGCTCGAGCCCGAGTTCGCCGCATACCAGCAGCGCACGCTCGCGAACGCGCGGGTGCTGGCCGCGCGCCTCATGGAGCGCGGCTACCCGGTGCTCACGGGCGGCACCGACAACCACATGCTGCTCGTCGACCTGCGCGCCGCACCGCTCGATGCCGTGGGCGCGGAGCGCGCGCTGCATGCGGCGCACATCGCGGTCAACCGTGCCTCGCTGCCGGGCGATGCCGGCGACGACCCGACCCAGGGCACCGCGGGCCTCAGGCTGGGCACGCCCGCGATCACGACCCGGGGCTTCCGCGAGCCCGAGACGCGCGCGCTGGCCGGGTGGATCGCCGACCTGCTCGACGCGGCCGGACGCGACACCGCCGTCGCCGCCGTGCGCACGAAAGTCCTCGATCTCTGCGCCAAATTCCCCGTCTACGGCGCAGAATAGGGCCCGGACAAACGACGAAAGCCGCGATGCCCTTGGCGCCGAGGCAGTGACGTAGGGCTTGACCGGGAGCGTCGGCGCCAGGACGGCGCCGCCGCAGCCTACAGGGACGTATTCACGGCGGTCCCGGGCAAGCCCTACGTCGCTGCCTCGGCGCCAAGGGTGTGGCGCAACGCCAGGTGCCACACAGTGCATTGCCCGTTTTGCAGTTTCGAAGATACGAAAGTCATCGACTCGCGCCTCGCCGGCGAAGGCCGCCAGGTACGCCGTCGCCGCGAGTGCCTATCGTGCGGCGAGCGCTTCACGACGTTCGAAAGCCCCGAGCTCGTCCTCCCGTATGTCATCAAGCGCGACGAGCGCCGCGAGCCGTTCGACCTGACCAAGCTGCGCAACGGCTTCCTTAACGCGCTCGAGAAGCGCCCCGTCCAGCGCGAGGACATCGAGCGCAGCATCGAGCACATCGTGCACACCCTCCAGACCTTGGGCGAGCGCGAAGTCGCGAGCCGCCTCGTCGGCGATCTCGTCATGGAAGAATTGCGCCGACTCGACGAGGTCGCCTACGTGCGCTTCGCGTCGGTGTACCGCAGCTTCCAGGACATCACGGAGTTCCAGCAGGAGATCGAGCGCTTGCAGTCGATGCCGAGCCGCGAGCAGATGTCGCTGCCGATCGAGGAGACGCGCAAAAAATGAGCCTCCGGCGGAGCGCGTCCCGTGGCTGACGCGAACGACCAGCTGCACATGGGCGAGGCGCTGCGACTGGCCGCGAACGGCCTGTACGACACCGCACCGAATCCTACCGTCGGCTGCGTCCTCGTGAAGGACGGCCGAGTCCTCGGCACGGGCTGGACCGCACCGGCAGGCGGGCCGCACGCCGAGCGCGTGGCCCTCGCGGCCGCGGGCGCCGAGGCCCGCGGCGCCACGGCGTACGTCACGCTCGAGCCCTGTTGCCATACCGGCCGCACGGGGCCGTGCACGGCAGCGTTGATCGAGGCCGGCGTCGCGCGCGTCGTGTTTGCCGGCCACGATCCAAATCCGCAGGTCGGCGGCGGCGGCGCGCGGGCGCTCGCGGCGGCCGGCATCGCCGTCGAGGGCGGCGTGCTCGAGGAGCAGGCGGAGCCGTTGAACCGCGGCTTCTTCGCGCGCATGCGCCGCGGCGTGCCGTGGGTCCGCAGCAAGCTCGCGGTCTCGCTCGACGGGCGGACCGCGCTCGCGAACGGCGTGAGCCAATGGATCACGAGCCCGAGTGCCCGCAGCGACGTGCATCGCTGGCGCGCACGCTCGAGCGCGATATTGACCGGCAGCGGCACCGTCGTCGACGACGACCCGGCGCTGAACGCCCGGCGCGAGGAAGCCGGCATCGATGCTGCGCTCGGCATCAAGCAGCCGCTGCGCGTGATCGTCGATGCGCGGCTACGGCTGCCGCCGCAGGCAAGAACGCTGTCGCTCCCGGGCGAGGTGCTGGTGCTGACGACCCGCAGCGCGGACGACCCGGCGGCCATCACGCTGCGCGCGGCCGGCGCACGCGTCGAGACCATCGCCGGCGACGCGGAGCACTGCGACCTGAAGGCCGTGCTCGTGCGGCTTGCGGAGCACGAGATCAACGACGTCTGGGTCGAGGCGGGCGCCGGTTTCAACGGCGCGCTGCTGCAGGCCGGACTGATCGACGAGCTCATCATTTATATGGCGCCGCGGCTGCTCGGCGACTCGGCGCGCGGCATGTTTGCCGTTCCCCCGCTGACCGAGCTCGCGGCCGGTTGGTCGCTGGGCTTCGACGACGTGCGCCGGATCGGCCCCGACTTGCGGATCACGGCACGCGTGCGTAGGGTGGCTGGCGCTTAGGGCCGAGCGAGGCGTGGCGTGTTCTCAGGCTTAGTCAAAGGCGTCGGCCGAGTCGCGGCCCGCACCGATCTCGGCAAGGACCAACGGTTCGTCATCGAGCTCGGCAGCGCACAGTTGCCGCCGCCCGTGGTCGGCGCCAGCATCGCCGTGAACGGCGTCTGCCTCACCGTCGTGAATGCCGAAAGCGATCGCTTTACCGCCGACGTCTCCGCCGAGACGCTGGGCGTGACGACGCTCGGCCGGCTCGCGGCCGGCATGCGCGTGAATCTCGAGTCGCCGCTCAAGGCAGGCGATCCCCTCGACGGGCACATCGTGGCGGGCCATGTCGACGGCGTCGGCGAGGTCGCCGCGGTGGCGCCCGCCGGGCGATCGCTCACGCTCGCCGTCGACGTGCCGCCGGCGCTTGCGCGTTATGTCGCGACGAAGGGCTCCGTGGCCGTCGACGGCGTGAGCCTGACCGTGAACTCGGTGGAAGGTCGGCGCTTTACCGTCAACGTCATTCCCCATACCCAAGCGATGACGGTGATCGGCGAGTACCGGCCCGGGACGGCTGTTAATATTGAGGTCGACCTGATGGCCCGTTACCTCGAACGTCTCGTTCGGGCCGACGGCGAGGCGGGTATCGATCGCGGTTTCCTGAAGGAACATGGGTACGCACGCAACGACTGATACCGCCTGGTCCGGGCTCGACTCGACCGAGAGCATCGTCGCCGCCATCGCGGCCGGCGAGATGGTGGTGATCCTCGACGACGAGGACCGCGAAAACGAGGGCGACCTCGTGATGGCGGCGGCGAACGTTCGCGCCGAGGACGTCAACTTCATGGCCCGTTACGGTCGCGGGCTGATCTGCCTGACGTTGACGCGATCGCGCTGCGAGCAGCTGCGCCTGCCGCTCATGGTCAGCAACACCAACGTGCGGCGGACCACGAACTTCACGATCTCGATCGAGGCGGCGGAAGGCGTGACGACCGGCATTTCCGCCCATGATCGCGCGCGGACCGTGCAGGCCGCCGTGGCGCCCGGCGCGTGCCCCGACGACCTGCGCCAGCCGGGGCACATCTTCCCGCTGATGGCCCAACCCGGCGGCGTGCTGACGCGCGCCGGGCATACGGAGGCCGGCTGCGATCTCGCGCGGCTGGCGGGGCGCGAGCCCGCCGCCGTGATCGTCGAGATCCTGAACGACGATGGGGGCATGGCGCGGCGCGACGACCTCGTCAGGTTTGCACGGCGCCACAATCTGAAGATCGGCACCATCGCCGATCTGATCGAGTATCGGCTCCGCACCGAGCAATCGGTCGAGAACATCGGCGAGTCGACCGTCACCACGCAGTTCGGCTCGTTTCGCCTCGTCTGTTTCGAGGATCATGTGAACCAGGCCGTGCATCTCGCGCTGGTCCGCGGCACGGTCGATCCGAAGACGCCGACGCTCGTGCGCGTGCACCGGCAGGATACGCTCGGCGACGTGCTCGGCATTCAGGATCCGTCGCTGCATCGGCCCTTGCGCGACGCGCTGGAGCTGATTGCAGCGGAAGATCGCGGCGTCGTCGTGGTGCTGCGGCTCGAGGAATCGGCGCGCGACCTGATGCGCTCGGTACAGTCGCTGGGTCGGGTGGAGCCGGAGCGCGCCAATCCGCGGAGTCGGCGCAGCGAGTTCCGGATGTTCGGTATCGGCGCGCAGATCCTTCGCGCGCTCGGTGTAAGGCGCATGCGCGTGCTGGCCGCGCCGATGCAGATGCATGCCCTGTCCGGCTTCGGTCTCGAGGTGGTCGAATACGTGTCGGGCGCCTCGGACCAGGAAGATGGCCATGGATGATCGCGTCAAGGTCGTCGAGGGCGATTTCACCGCGCGCGGCCTGCGTTTCGGGATCGTCGCGTCGCGGTTCAACGACTTCATCGTCGATCGACTGCTCGACGCCGCCGTCGATACGCTGCTGAAGCACGGCGTGGCGCCGGGCGACATCGAGGTGGTGCGTGTGCCGGGCGCGTTCGAGATACCGCTCGGCGTGGCGAAGCTCGCGACCAGTCGCCGCTATCAGGCACTGATTGCGCTCGGTTGCGTGATCCGCGGAGCGACGGCGCACTTCGACTACGTGGCCGGCGAAGCGACGCGTGGCATCTCGCAGGCGAGCCTGGGTGAAGGGATTCCCGTCGGCTTCGGCTTGCTGACCGTCGATACCATCGAGCAAGCGATCGAGCGTGCCGGGACGAAGGCCGGTAACAAGGGCGTCGACGCGGCGCTCGCAGCGATCCAGATGGCGAACGTGCTGCGCCAGCTGGAGGCATAACCCTTGGCGCACGACGGCGGGACTCGAGCTCGGCATCGCGCTCGCGAAATGCTCGTGAAGGCGCTCTATCAGTGGCAGATTGGCGGCCATGGGCTCGCCGAAATCCAGTCGCAATTCGAAGCCCTGGCGGACTTCGCGCGCGCCGATGGCGACTACTTCACCGAGCTGCTCCGTATCGTCGTCGACGAGGCGCCGGCGCTCGACGAGTTCATCGTGCGGTACGCCGTGCGCTCGGTCGAGCAGCTCGATGCCGTCGGACGCGCGATCCTCCTGCTCGGGCTCGCGGAGCTCAAGCATCGTCCCGACGTGCCGGTGAAGGTGGTCATCAACGAAGCGGTCGAGCTCGCGAAGCGCTACGGGGCGACCGAGAGTCATCGCTTCGTGAACGCGGTGCTGGACAAGAGTGCGCGCGAGCTGCAGCGCGCGCCGGTTGCGGGGGAGAGCACGTGACCGGCGAGTTCGAGATCATCAGTAAGTACTTCACTCGCGACAGCGCCGATCCGGACGTGGTGCTCGGCGTAGGCGACGATGCCGCCGTGATCGCGGTCGACGGGCTGGCGGCGGTCACGGTCGATACCCTGGTGGCCGGCGTGCATTTTCCCGATGCCACGCCCGCGCACTTGCTCGGTTACCGCCTGCTGGCGGTCAATCTCAGCGATCTTGCGGCCATGGCGGCGCGCCCGCGCTGGGCCACGCTGGCGCTGACCTTGCCGGCGGCCGACGAGACGTGGCTCGCGGAATTCAGTGCGGGTCTATTCGAGCTCGCGGATCGCTACGGCGTGAGCCTCGTCGGCGGCAATCTGACGCGTGGACCGTTGACGGCAACCCTACAGCTGATCGGTACCGTCGAGCGCGACCGAATCCTTACGCGCAGCGGCGGCAACATCGGCGACGACGTATACGTGACGGGCACGCTCGGCGACAGCTCGGCCGGCATCGCGCTGATCATGGAGCGCACGGACGCTCCGCACGGCTCCGCGGCCGCGTCGTTGAAGGAGCGGTTCTATCGGCCCACGCCGCGCGTCGGTGCCGGGCTCGCGCTCGGTGGCCTCGCGTCGGCGGCCGTCGACGTGTCGGACGGGTTGCTCGCGGATCTCGGTCACATCTGCGAGGCGAGCGGCTGCGGCGCCGTGCTCGACGTGGAGCATGTGCCGCAGTCGGCCGAGCTGCTGTCGCTGTTTCCGCCGCAGGAGGCGCTCGCGCACGCGCTTGGCGGCGGCGACGACTACGAGCTGTGTTTCACGGCGCCGCCGTCGCAGGCCGAGGCCATCGAAGCGGCCCTCGAGGCGTCGGGTACGCTGGTGCGACGCGTCGGGCAGCTCGTGTCCGGAGACGCCGTGACGTGCCGGCGGGACGGTGAGCCGTACATGCCCGCCGTGCGCGGTTATCGGCACTTCTGAGCGCCTGCCTTGCGGGTCACCTGGCGAACGCTGCTCGACCCGATTCACTTCATGGCGTTCGGATTCGGGTCGGGCCTGGCGCCACGGGCGCCGGGCACCTTTGGCAGCCTCGTCGGTATCGTCCTCGCTTGGACGTTGCTCGGATTGCCGCTGCCCTGGCGGCTCGGCGTGGTGGCTGTCGCCATCGCGGGGGGTATTTGGATCTGCGGCGAGAGCGCGCGCCGGCTGCGCGCCCACGATCATCCCGGCATCGTGCTCGACGAGATCGTGGCCCTGCTGCTCGCCGCGCTCGCGGTGCCCGACAGGAGCCTGCCGGCGCTGGCACTACTTTTTGTTTTATTTAGGGTTTTTGACATCGCCAAACCCTGGCCGATCCGCGATGTGGATCACAGATTGGGCGGCGGGCTCGGAATTATGCTTGACGACCTGATAGCCGCTCTCTACGCGGTGATCTGTCTTCTAGTGATCCGAGGCCTGGTGCCGACAATCTAGCCAGCATGGTCCAGCCCAAAGCCCAAGTCGCGGCGGAGAAGCGCGCGCGTGACGTGCCGGATCGTATCGGCAAGTACGTGATCATCAACGAGGTCGGGCAGGGCAGCACCGGTCGCGTGTTCCTGTCGCACGACCCGTACTACGGTCGCGATGTCGCGATCAAGCTGTACAACATCGAGAGCGAGGACGACGAGCAAAAGGCGCGCGTGACGCGCAAGATGTTCTTCAACGAGGCGCAGATGATGGGGCGCCTCCAGCACCCGAACATTCTGCCGATCTACGACGCTGGCGAGGAGAACGGCAGCTATTACGTAGTGACCGAGCACGTGCACGGCGCGCGCACGCTCGCCGCCTATTGCCGGCCGGACAACCTGCTGCGCATCGACGACGTCGTCGAGATCACGTTCAAGTGCGCCAAGGGTCTGCATTACGCTCACGGCCGCGGTGTGATCCACCGCGACGTCAAGCCGAGCAACATCATGCTGACGCTCGATAACGACGTCCGGGTCATCGATTTCGGCATCGCGCTGATCAAGGACTCCGACGTCTCGCGGATCGAGGGCATCGCCGGCAGCCCGAGCTACATGTCGCCGGAGCAAGTGCAGTCGGCCGACATCACGCCGCGCTCCGACATCTACTCGCTCGGAGCGGTGATGTACGAGCTACTGACCGGCTACCGGCCGTTTCGTGCGAACAGCTTGAGCAAGCTGCTGCACCAGATCGTCTACGCGACGCCGCCACCGATCCACACGTTGCGCGCCGGCATCCCCGAGGAGATCGAGGAAGTCGTGATGACCGCGCTGCGCAAGGAGCCGGAGAATCGCTATGCCACGGCGCTCGAGTTCGCCGCCGCATTGACCAAGCTGCATCAGAAGCTGCGCAGTCAGTACGACCGGATCGATCAGCAGGAGCAGTTCGATCAGCTGCGCAAGCTGCGCTTCTTCCACGACTTCTCGCACGCCGAGATCTGGGAAGTGCTGCGCGCGAGCGAATGGTGCAACTACGAGACGGACGACGAGATCATTCGCGAGGGCGAGCTCGACGATCGGTTCTATATCATCGTGAACGGCTCGGTCAGCGTGCAGTCGGGGCGCCGGCAGGTCGGTGAGCTGGCCGAAGGCGATTGCTTCGGCGAGACGAGCTACGTGCGTGGCGCGCGCCGCACCGCCACGATCAAGGCGCTGACGCCGGTCACGCTCGTGCGCGTGAGCTCGACGCTGCTCGAGCAGGCTTCCGCGGCCTGCCAGCTCCGGTTCAACAAGGTATTTCTGCGCTCGTTGATCGAACGTCTACAGGGCGTTGCGCCCGCCACGACCTAGGGAACCTAGGAAGCAATCACTCGGCGTCGTCCGGCGGCGCGAACGGGCTCGGGTCGGCCGAGTCGGTCTTGCGCAGCAGGATTTCCACCTTTTGCTCGGCTTCTTGCAGCGCCGTTTGGCATTTGCGTGTGAGCTTCACCCCGCGCTCGAATTCCTTCAGCGCCTGCTCGAGCGAGAGATCGCCGCTTTCCAGCCGCGTCACCAGCGCTTCGAGCTCTTCGAGCGACTTCTCGAGACCGCTGACATTGTTGTTCTCGGGCGTGCTCATCGGCGAGGGGGGGAACGGTTGCGGAGGGCGCCACGGTACACAGCGACCTCGGGATGGTCAACGCGCGCCGGTTGACAGCTGCCGGGGGGCGGAATAGATTGCGAGCAAGCATTAGACAAAGTCTAAGGCGCCCGCCGCCGAGCATTCGGCCCGGCACGTGAATCAGCAGCTTTGGAGAACCGCATGCAGCTCAAAGGCAGTAAAACCGAACAAAACTTGAAGGACGCATTTGCCGGCGAATCGCAGGCCAATCGGCGGTACCTGTACTTTGCCAATCGCGCGGACGTCGAGGGTTTCAACGACGTGGCGGTGGTGTTCCGCTCCACGGCCGAGGGCGAGACGGGCCATGCGCATGGCCACCTCGACTATCTCGCTGTGGTGGGCGATCCCGCGACCGGGCTGCCGATCGGCGCGACGGACGCGAATCTGAAGGCCGCGATTGCCGGCGAGACTCACGAGTACACCGACATGTATCCCGGCATGGCGAAGGCCGCTCGCACCGAGGGCTTCGAGGAGATCGCCGACTGGTTCGAGACGCTGGCGAAAGCCGAGCGCTCTCACGCGAACCGCTTCCAGAAGGCGCTCGACACGCTCGGCACCTGACCGGAAGGACCTGCGGTGACGCGCTGCCCGGCGCTGCGTCCGGGTCGCGCGGCGCCACTCCTGCGCCATGACTGACACGACCGGCCCACGCCGCGAGGGCAACCTCGAAGCGCCGACGCGTCACCCGGTGGAGTGGCGCTCGCCGCAGTTCACCGATGCCGCGGCGCTCGAGGCCGAGCTCGCGCGCGTCTTCGACATCTGTCATGGCTGCCGGCGCTGCTTCAGCCTCTGCAACTCGTTCCCGACGCTGTTCGATGCCGTGGATGCCACGACGAGCGGCGAGCTGCACGACGTGCCCAAGACCGCGTATTGGCAGGTGGTCGAGCACTGTTACCTCTGCGACATGTGCTACATGACGAAGTGCCCATACGTACCGCCGCACGAGTGGAACGTGGACTTTCCGCATCTGATGCTGCGCGCCAAGGTCAAGGGCTTCAAGGACGGTAAGGCCACCTTCCGCGACAAGACGCTGAGCTCCACCGACACGGTCGGCGCTCTGGCCGGCATCCCGGTCATCGCCGAGGCCGTGAATGCGTTCAACGCCTCGTCGTTCGGTCGCGGCGTGCTGGAAAAGGTGCTCGGCGTCGATCGCGAGGCGCCGGTGCCGAAGTACCACTCGCGCAGCGCGCGGCGGCGCCTCGCGGATCGCGTCGGGCGGGAGGCGCAGCCGAGCCCGGCTGGCGAGACCCGCGGGCGCATGGTCGTGTTCGCGACGTGTTACGGCAATCGCAACCACCCCGGGCTCGTCGAGGATCTCGTGGCGGTGCTCGAGCACAACGGCATCGGCACGGCGTTGACGGGCCACGAGCGCTGCTGCGGCATGCCAAAGCTCGAGCTCGGCGATCTCGAGTCGATCGAGCGCCTGAAAGACGCGAACATCGACGAGCTCGATCGCCTCGCGCGCGAAGGCTGGGACCTGACGGCCGTGGTGCCCTCTTGCGTGCTGATGTTCAAGCAGGAGCTGCCGCTCCTGTTCCCCGAGGACGAGCGCGTGCGGCGCGTGGCCGACGCGTTTTTCGATCCGTTCGAGTATCTGATGCTGCGGCATCGGGCCGGTAAGCTGAAAACCGACTTCTCGGCGAGCCTGGGCAAGATCACCTACCAGGTGCCGTGCCACCTGCGAGTGCAGAACATCGGCCTGAAGACCCGCGAGGTGCTCCAGCTGGTGCCCGGTACCGAGGTGCAGGCCATCGAGCGCTGCTCGGGTCACGACGGCACATACGGCGTCAAGAAGGAATATGCCGCGGTCTCGAGAAAGATCGCCCGGCCCGTGGCGCGGCAGGTCGACAGCGCCGCGGCGCCGCTGTTCACGAGCGACTGCCCCATGGCGGCCGAGCAGATCGCGGGGGTCACGGCTTCCAAAGCCGAGCCCACGCATCCGATCCAGCTGTTGCGTCGCGCGTATGGGTTGTGAGGTTTAGAGAGCGCCATGGAAAAGCTAACGCCCGCCGACCTGCTGTCGCTCGAGCAGTATCACAAGCAGCGCGCCCAGTTGCGGGCCGAGGTGCTCGCGCACAAGCGCAATCGCCATGTTGCGATCGGCGCGAACGTGACCTTGTACTTCGAGGACCGCCTGACGATGCGCTATCAGGTGCAGGAGATGCTCCGCGCGGAGCGGATCTTCGAGAGCGAGGGCATCGCCGAGGAGCTCGCGGCCTACAACCCGCTGATTCCCGACGGCACGAACTTGAAGGCCACGATGATGCTCGAGTATCCCGACGTGGCCGAGCGTCGTGCGGCCTTGGCGCGGCTCGGCGGCATCGAGCACCGTGTGTACGTCGAGGTTGACGGGCAGGGACGTGCGTTCGCGATCGCCGACGAGGACCTGGCGCGTAGCGAGGACGACAAGACGGCCGCGGTGCATTTTCTACGCTTCGAGCTCGAGCCGGCGATGTGCGCCGCGCTGAAGAGCGGCGCGCCGCTGAAGCTCGGCGTCGATCACGCGCAGTATCGCGACGAGGTCGTGGTGCCGGCAAACGTGCGCACTGCACTCGCCGCCGATCTCGACTGAGGGCGTTTGCGTGGCAAGCGTCGGAACGCGCTACAATCGCGCCGGCTTCGCAGCAACTCGGGTTTATGCGGTTGCTCGAGTGCGAAGCCCCGTGAATGACTAGCAACTATCGCGCTGCCGACATCGAAGTATTGAGCGGCCTCGAGCCCGTGCGCCGGCGTCCCGGCATGTACACGGATACGACCCGGCCGAACCATCTCGCGCACGAGGTCGTGGACAACAGCGTCGACGAGGCGGTCGCGGGGCACGCCAAGAGCATCGACGTGACGCTGTTCGCCGACGGGTCGTTGCAGGTGGCCGACGACGGCCGCGGCATGCCCGTCGACATCCACCCCGAAGAGAAAGTTCCGGGTGTGGAGCTGATCCTCACGCGCCTGCATGCCGGCGGCAAGTTCTCGAACAAGAACTACCAGTTTTCCGGCGGCCTGCACGGCGTCGGCGTCTCGGTCGTGAACGCGCTGTCGAAGAATCTCGAGGTTTGGGTCCGCCGCGACGGCAAGGAATACAACATGAGCTTCGTCGACGGCGAGCGTCGCGGCAAGCTCGACGTGGTCGGCAAGGTGGCGAAGAACAACACCGGCACCACGGTGCGGTTCTGGCCGAACGCGAAGTACTTCGACTCGGCCGCGTTCTCGCTCCCGCGCTTGAAGCACATGCTGCGCGCCAAGGCCGTGCTCTGTCCCGGGCTCGCCGTCACGCTCGAGGTCGAGAAGCCGAAGGAGACCGAGCGCTGGGTTTATACCGGCGGGCTCGAGCAATACCTGAAGGAGTCGCTCGGCGACGGCGATTGGCTCCCCGAGCAGCCCTTTTCGGGCAAGCTGACGGGCAAGCGCGAAGCCGTCGAATGGGCCGTCGTGTGGCGCCGCGACGGCGCCGAAGCGTTGCTCGAGAGCTACGTGAACCTGATTCCGACCCCGCAGGGCGGCACGCACGTGAACGGCATGCGCACGGGCCTCACCGATGCGCTGCGCGAGTTTTGCGAGTTCCGCAATCTTCTGCCGCGCGGTCTGAAGCTCGCGCCCGAGGACGTGTGGGAGGGCGTGAGCTTCGTGCTGTCGGTCAAGATCGAGGAGCCGCAATTTTCCGGGCAGACGAAGGAGCGGCTCTCATCGCGCGAGTGCGCGACGCTCGTCGGCGGCCTCATGAAGGATCACTTCGCGCTGTGGCTGAACCAGCATCCCGAGACCGGCGATGCCATCGCGCAGTTTGCGATCGAGAACGCCCAGCATCGCCTGAAGGCGGCGAAGACCGTCGTGCGCAAGCGCGTCGTCGCCGGGCCGGCGCTGCCGGGTAAGCTCGCCGATTGCACGGTCCAGGAACCGAGCCTGGCCGAGCTGTTTCTCGTCGAGGGCGACTCGGCCGGCGGCTCGGCGAAGCAGGCGCGCGATCGCGAGACGCAGGCGGTGATGCCGCTGCGCGGCAAGATCCTGAACACCTGGGAGGTCGACCCCGCGGAGCTGCTCGCGTCGCAGGAGGTGCACAACATCAGCGTGGCGCTCGGCGTCGATCCCGGCTCGCCGAGCCTCGACGGGCTGCGTTACCACAAGGTCTGCATACTGGCCGACGCCGACTCCGATGGGCAGCACATCGCGACGTTGCTGTGCGCGTTGTTCCTGAAGCACTTCGGGCCGCTCGTCGAGGCCGGGCACGTGTTCGTCGCGATGCCGCCGCTATACCGCATCGACGTGGGCAAGGAAGTGCACTACGCGCTCGACGACGCCGAGCGTGACGTGATCATCGATCGCCTCGAGGCGGAGAAGAAGAACGCGCGCGTCACGGTCACGCGCTTCAAGGGCCTGGGCGAGATGAACCCGTCGCAGCTGCGCGAGACGACGATGGCCGCCGACACCCGCCGTCTGGTGCAGCTCGGAGTCGACGCGAAGACGCGGGCCGGCGCCGAGAACATGCTGGACATGCTGCTGGCGAAGAAACGCGCGTCCGACCGCCGCGACTGGTTGCAGGCCAAGGGCAACTTGGCCGACATTTGAGTCGAGCGTGGTGGTACCGGGTGTCGTGGCGGCGGCGAGCTCGACGTGGGTCTCCCAGGACCGCCGCAAGTACGTCCCTGTAGGCTCGGGCGGCGCCATCCCTGGCGCCGACCGTCCTGGGAGACCCACGTCGAGCTCACCACCGCCACGACACCGATACGGCGGTGCCAGGCCAAGCGGGCGTTGCCCTTGGCGCGCTGATGAATTGAAAAGAGGTGGTGCCACGAGGTGTGAGAGGGGTTTTTCGGCAGCGTCGGCGCCAGGCCGCGATTTGCATCCTGCAATCGCGGCACTTCCGCCATCCATGGCGGTCGGACGGCGCCGACGCAGCCTACAGGGACGTATTCACGGCGGTGCCGAAAGACCCCTCTCACACCTCGTGGCACCACCTCGCCTCGTGACCCTCAACGCGCCGCCAAACGTGCGACGCGCGCAGGAGAACTGATGAGAGAGCAGGAGTTGAACTTCGACGGGATCGAGCGTGTGCCGATGGCGACGTTCACGGAGAAGGCGTACCTCGACTACTCGATGTACGTGATTCTCGATCGCGCGCTGCCGCACATCGGCGACGGCTTGAAGCCCGTGCAGCGGCGCATCGTGTACGCGATGAGCGACTTGGGTCTGTCCGCCACGTCCAAGCCGAAGAAAGCCGCGCGCACCGTCGGCGACGTCATCGGCAAGTTTCACCCGCACGGCGACAGCGCCTGCTACGAAGCCATGGTGCACATGGCGCAGCCCTTCAGCTTTCGGTACGCCATCGTCGACGGCCAGGGCAACTGGGGCTCGCAGGACGACCCGAAGTCGTTCGCCGCCATGCGCTACACCGAAGCGCGGCTCACGCGCTACTCGCAGGTGCTGCTCGACGAGCTCGAGCAGGGCACCGTCGAATGGCAGCAGAACTTCGACGGCACGCTGCGCGAGCCGAAGCTGCTGCCCGCGCAGCTGCCGAACCTGCTGCTGAACGGCACCAGCGGCATCGCCGTCGGCATGTCGACCGACGTGCCGCCGCACAATCTGCGCGAGGTCGCCACCGCGCTGATCCGTCTGCTCGACGACCCGGACGCCACGCTCGGCGAGCTCATGAAGCACATCAAGGGTCCCGACTTTCCGACCGGCGGCGAGCTCGTCTCGAGTCGCGCGGACCTGGTGCAGATCTATAAGGTCGGCAGCGGCACGCTGCGCCTGCGCGCGCGTTACGAGATCGAGGACGACGAGATCGTGATCACCGAGCTGCCGTTCCAGACCTCGGGCGCGAAGGTCCTCGAGCAGATCGCGGCGCAGATGACGGCCAAGAAGCTGCCGATGATGGAGGACCTGCGCGACGAGTCAGACCACGAGAATCCCACGCGGCTCGTGCTGGCGCCGAAGTCCGGCAAGATCGACATCGACGCCTTGATGAAGCATCTGTTCGCGACCACCGATCTCGAGCGGACCGTCCGCGTGAACGTCAACGTGATCGGCCTGGACGGCCGGCCGGCCGTGTACGGCTTGAAGGCGTTGCTCGAGGAATGGCTCACGTTCCGCACGGCGACGGTCAAGCGCCGGCTGCAGTACCGCCTCGAGCGCGTCACGCAGCGGCTGCACATCCTCGATGGCTTGCTGATCGCCTATTTGAACATCGACGCGGTCATCAAGATCATTCGCACCGAGGACGAGCCTAGACCTGCGCTCATGAAGCGCTTCAAGCTGAGCGACGCGCAGGCCGAGGCCATCCTCGAGCTGAAGCTGCGGCACCTGGCCAAGCTCGCAGAGATGCAGATTCGCGGCGAGCAGACGGCGCTAGCCGCGGAAAGGGCCGATCTCGAGCAGACGCTGAAGTCCAAAGCCAAGCTCACGAAGCTCATCAAGACGGAGCTCACCGAGCTCGCGGAGAAGCATGGCGACAAGCGGCGCACCGGCATCGTCGAGCGCGAGGCGGCCCAGGCGATCGCCGAGTCGGAGCTGGTCACGAGCGAGCCCGTCACGGTCGTGCTGTCCGAGCGCGGCTGGGTTCGGGCCGCGAAAGGCCACGAGGTCGACGTCGCCGGGCTCGCGTACCGTTCCGGCGACCAGTTTCTGGCGGCGGCGCGGGGCAAGAGCAATCAGCTCGCCGTGTTCATCGACAGCACGGGGCGCGCCTACAGCGTCGGCGCGCATACGCTGCCGTCGGCGCGCGGCCAGGGCGAGCCGTTGTCGGGCTACTTCAATCCGCCCGACGGCGCGAGCTTCCGCGCCTTGCTGATCGGCGCGCCGGAGGATCGCTGGGTGGTCGCCTCGTCCGCCGGCTACGGCTTCGTGGTGCGCCTTCAGGAGCTGCATTCGCGCAACAAGGCCGGCAAGGCGGCGCTGCGCGTTCCGCCCGGCAGCTCGGTGGTGCCGGCGGCGCCGGTGGGCGAGCGCGGCGCGCGCCTCGCCGCGGCCTCGACCGATGGACGGTTGCTCGTCTTTGCGCTCGGCGAGCTGCCGGAGCTACCGCGCGGCAAGGGCAACAAGATCCTGGCCGTGCCGGGCAAGACCGGCGTGATGCTCGCCGCGATCTGCGTGCTGGGCCCCGAGCAGGCGCTGAAAATAGACTCGGGCCAGCGTCACATGACGATCAAGGCCGGTGACCTTGCGCACTACGCGGGCGAGCGGGGTCGGCGCGGCATGGCGCTGCCGCGCGGCTGGCGCACCGTGGACCGGCTCAGCGCCGAATAGTGGCGACCTCGGAGAGCACGACCTCGGGCTCGTGCACGTAGTGGCCCTGGACGTAGGCCGCGCCGAGCTGGAACAGCACGGCCATCGTGTTCGCGTTCTCGACGCGCTCCGCGATCGTCGGGATGCGGCGCTTGCTGGCGGCGGCGACGAAGATGCGGACTCTGTCCTGCAATGCGGTATCGGTCGCCAGGTTCTCCATCAACGAGCCGTCCAGCTTCAGGTACTGCATCGGCGTCTGCATCAGCACGCGGCCGGAGTCTCGGCCCGCGCCGAAGTGCTCCACCGCAAACAGATGCCCGCGCGCGTTCAGCGCCTTGGCGATCGCTTGCGTCTGAGTCAGGAACTGCGTGGCGTCGTCTTCGGTGACCTGGAAGCACAGTTGCTCCGGCCGCACGCCCGAGCCGTCGACGGCTTTCGCGAGCCAATCCGTGAGCGTCCGGTCGACCAACGATTCGCTCGAGAGCTTGATGAACACGCAGTCGAGCGGGGTTTGCGCACAGAACGACAGGCTGGCGCCGATGACCCACCGGTCGATCGCGCGCAGCAGTCGGTTGCGGAATGCCGCCGGCATGAACTCCGCCGCCCCGATCTCGTCGCCCTGGGCGTCGATCATGCGCAGCAGAGTGTCGTACATGACCCTCTGCTCGCCGTTCAAGTTCGCGATCGGCAAGTGAACGAGGCGGAAGCGGTTCTCCCGCAGCGCGGCCTTGATCTGGTGCACCCAGATCTCGTCGAAGCGCTGCACACGCGTGCTTTCGTCCGAGGTCTGCTCGATCAGCGCCTGGTTGCCGCCCTGGTCGCGGCCGAGCTGGTTGGCGCGTTTCGCGGCCGAGAGCAGCGCGTCCAGGCGGTCCGTCGTGGGGCCGACTTCCGCCAGGCCGATCGTGCAGGTCAGCGAGACCGTGTTGTGCGCGCTCTGGAAGATGCGGCTACCGATCTTCGCGACGGCGTTTTTTGCCCAGGCTTCGACGTCGCGCAGCGAGCCGCGCTCGAGAAACGCGGTGAACACCTGGCCGCCGAACCGGCCGGCCAGATCCTGTGGCTGCATGAGCTCGCCGAGCTGGGCGGCGAGCTGGATCAATATGTCCTCGGTCGCGAGCGGGCCGACCTGATCCTCGAGCTCGCCAAATTTGTCCGGGCGAATGTAAGCGAGGGCGCGAACCCCGCTGCGGGGCGCGTTGTCGAGCCGATCGGTCAGCACCTCGAGGAACCGCCGGCGGTGGAAGAAGCCGGTGGCGGGGTCCTTGTGCACGACCTGCTCCACGAGCTCCTCGGGCTCGCGCGTCTCGAGCCGCGGCTGCGCCACGCTGAGCTTCACGGCCGGTTCGCCGTCGACGGCCGTGTGCTCGAGATGCGTGTCGAGCGGCAGCGACCCGCCGCTGGTCTTGCCCAGCACCTTGATCGATTCCGCTTTCCACTGCCCCTTGCCGCAGGCGATCAATGCACCTTTCAGGGCCGCCTGGCTCGCGGGCTCGAACAGGTCCATGAGGGGCACGCCGAGCATCGCGTCGGGCTGCTCGTAGCCGAACAGCTCCGCCCAGGCCAGATTGGCGTCGATGATGATGCCCTCTTGAACGTGAGCGATGGCGTCGACGGAGCCCGCCATGAGCGCCTTGAGCTGCTTCTTGTACTGATTCGCCGACACGAGCGTCTGGTTCAGCGCGCGCTCGAGCCTGAACGACCGCAGCTCGCGCTCGGCCACGCTGCGCAGGCGCTGCGTCTGGCTCAGCGACACCAGGTCTTGAGCGCCGGCGGCCAGTGCCTCGGCGATCTCCGTTTCGTCGGCGGTGGTGCCGATGACGATCAGCGGCACGGCCTGCGTCGCGTGTTGCTTGGCTTTGACGACGTCGCGGATGGCGGCGGCCGGCATGCTGCCGGGAAAGAAGCACAGCAGCTGCGGGTCGTGGGCGTCGATCGCGTCGGTCAGCGATTCGAGCTTCGTGATCCAGTGACACCGAACCGGATGACCGCCGTCGCGGAGCGCTCGATTCACGAGCTCGACATCGTCTTCGCGACCGCTCAGGACGATCAGCGGCACCGGAGCTTGGGTCATGAGATGGAGACGCCTGGGCAGCGGGAGTCAAATTCTAAGCAGCACGTCGGCATGTCATAGGGACGCGAGTCACAAACGTGTGATGCGCGTGCGCTAGCCGATCGGGGTTTTACTTAACTCGCCGGGCAGCTCGCGGACGAACCGCGGCACGAGGTAGCCCGGGAGCCGCGCCCGCAGCGCGCCGAGCAGCTCGCGCCCCCGGCGTTCGGCCACGTCGAAGTGGGCCGCGCCGAGCACGGGATCGAGCGCGTGCAGATAGTAGGGCAGCACCCCACAGGCGAACAGCCGTTCGCTGAGCGCCGCCAGCGTGGCCGCGTCGTCGTTCACGCCGGCCAGCAGCACCGACTGGTTCAGCAGCGCATCGACGTGCGGGCGCAGCGCGGTCAGCGCGGCCGCCACGCCGGCGTCGAGCTCATTGGCGTGGTTGCAGTGGATGACCACGACCTTGCGCAGGCGCGTGGTGTCGAGCAGCCGCAGCAGCTCGGCGTCGATCCGCTCGGGGATCACCACCGGGAAGCGCGTATGAATTCGCACCGTCGTGGCCGCCGTGTCGGCGAGCTTCGCGAGCAGCTCGCCCAGGCGCCGATTCGACAGCGACAGCGGATCACCGCCGCTCAGGATCACCTCGCCGAGGTCCGTATGGCCCCGCAGCTCGTCGAGCGCCGGCTCGAAGCCGCCGCGCGCCGCGAGCTGCGACTCGTACGGGAACTCGCGACGGAAGCAGTAGCGGCAGTGCACCGGGCAAGCGCCGCTCGCGATCAGCAGCGCCCGGCCCGGATACTTGCGAATCGCGCCGTGCGCGGCGAGGCCCTGCTCGCGGACGGGGTCCGCCGTGTAGCCGTCGGCCGGCGCAAGCTCCGCCGGCACGGGCAGGACTTGCTTCAGCAGCGGATCGGCGGGGTCGCCGCGGCGCATGCGCGCGACGAAGCCGCGTGGCACGAGCAGCGGAAACGTCGAGTCGCCGAGCGCGCCGAGCGCCTCCGGCGTCAGGTCAAGCAGACGGGCGAGCTCGCGCGGGTCGCGGACGGCATCGCGAACCGCCGCCTGCCATGGCGGCAGCACGAGCGGCGCGGCGCGTGGCTCCGACGACGCCGGGCCGCGGGCCGCGCTTCCGACGACGGGGCTGTCGGCGCTGGTCTCGATGGAGCAGTCCTCGCTGGTTCGTCTTCTGCAGCGCTTCCGAGTATCATGCCGCGCTCGGTTTTCGAGACGCTACTCGCATGGCAGTTTACAGCACCAACGAATTCAAGGGCGGGATGAAGATCCTGCTCGACGGTGATCCGTACACGATCCTCGAGAACGAGTACGTCAAGCCCGGCAAGGGCCAAGCCTTCAACCGCGTGAAGGTCCGCAACTTGAAGACCGGTCGCGTCGTCGAGAAGACCTTCAAGTCCGGCGACACCGCCGAGGCGGCCGACGTCGTCGATCAGGACATGCAATATCTCTACACGGACGGCCAGTTCTGGTACTTCATGGTGCCCGACACGTTCGAGCAGGTGGCGGCCGGCGACGCCGCCGTGGCGGACGCGAAGCCGTGGATCAAGGAGCAAGAGTCCTGCATCGTGACGCTGTGGAACGGGGTACCGCTGTACGTGGCGGCGCCGAATCACGTGGAGCTCAAGATCGTCGAGACCGATCCCGGCGTGCGGGGCGACACGGCCACGGGTGGTCAGAAGCCGGCCAAGCTCGAGACCGGCGCCGTCGTTCGTGTGCCGCTGTTCATCAACGAAGGCGAGATCATCCGCGTCGACACGCGCTCGGGCACGTACATCTCGCGCGTCAAGCACTAACGAGTCAGTCGTCCGATCGCGCGTGGGCGAAGCTCACGACCGACGCGACGTCGGCCGCACCGGTCGCGAGCGCGATCAATCGATCGAGCCCCAGCGCCACGCCGGCGCAATCGGGCAGCGGCGTCGCGAGTGCCGCGAGCAGCCGCTCGTCGAGCGGCGGCACGTGCCGGCCTGCGGCTCGTCGCGCGGCGAGCTCGGCGGCGAAACGCCGGCGCTGCTCGGCCGCATCCGTGAGCTCGTGGAAGCCATTGGCCAGCTCGATGCCGCGCGCGAACACCTCGAAGCGTGCGGCCACGGGCGGGTCGCCGGGCTTCAACCGCGCGAGCGCGGCCTGGCTTTGGGGGTAGTCGTAAACGAACGTCAGGGCCGCGGCGTCGAATTCCGCGACCACGAGCGTGCTGAGCGCGAGGTCCAGCAGCGCGTCGTGACCTAAGCCCTGCGGCACGTCGACCCCGCGTGCCGCGAGCCGTGCGGCGAGCTCCGCCGGCGGGGCCTCGGCCGCGAGGCCGAGCGCCGCGCGCACCGCGTCGGTGTAGCGCGTACGAACGCTTCGCGGCGCCGACGTTCGTCCGGCCGCCGCCAGCGCAGCGCCGATCAGCGCCTCGACCTCGTCCATGAGGCGCTGCTCGTCCCAGCCGACGCGATACCACTCGAGCAGCGAGAACTCCGGCTGATGCCAGCGGCCGAGCTCGTCGTCGCGAAACACTCGACAGATCTGATAGATGTCGCCGCTGCCGGCCGCGAGCAGGCGCTTCATTGCGAACTCGGGCGAGGTCTGCAGGTACTGCGGCCGCGGCCCGAGGCTCGCGACCTGCGCCACGATGCTCTCGAGCGCCGGGTCCGACGCGCCGGCCGACGACAGCGCCGGCGTCTCCACCTCGAGCACGCCGCGCGCGGCGAAGAAGGCACGAATCGCCGCGAGGATCGCGGCGCGCTGGCGCAGCATGTCGTGCGAGGCGGTTGCCACGTACGCCATCGCGTTCTTCAACGTCGGCCGGCGGTGGCGAGCGCCTGGCCGACACGCACGGCTGCCCCGTGCTCGGCAGCGGGATTCCACGCCACGCCCGCGCCGAGCAGCACGATTACCGTCGAGCCCATGTTGAACCGGCCGATCTCTTCGCCACGCTGCACCGCGCGCGGCGCCGCTTCGAGCCATTCGCGCGGTGCGCCGCTCACGATCTCGCCCTGCGCCGTGGTGCCGATGCTCGAGACGTTCAGCGCGCCGACGAGCACCACGGCCATCGGCCCATGGGCCGTCTCGTACCAGCAAATGACGCGCTCGTTGCGGCAGAACAAGCGCCCGATCGCGACCGCGGTCGCGCGGCGCACGCTGAAGCGCTCGCCCGGCACGTAGCGCGTGCGCAGCAACGACCCCGCGAGTGGGGCGTGCACGCGGTGATAGTTGTGCGGCGCGAGGTAGATCGTGAGATAGCTGCCGTTGCGCAGCGGCGCGAGCGCCGCCTCCGTCTCGCCGAGCAGCTCTGCCATCGAGTAGTCGCGCCCCTTGGCCTGGAGCAGCCGCTCGCCGTCGATCTTGCCGTGCTCGGTCAGCACGCCGTCCGCGGCGCTGACCAGTGTGTCCGCGTCGCCCTCGATCGGCCGCACTTCCGAGCGCAGCGCGCGCGTGAAGAAGTCGTTGAAGGTCGCGTAGCTGTCGAGATTCGCGTTGCTCGCCTCTGCGAGGTCGACGCCATAGGCTCGGGCGAACCAGCGAATCAACGGGCGTTTGAGCCACGGCCGGCGCGAGCGCGTGGCGCGGTATACGAGCGCCGAGGACAGGTTCTTCGGGATCAGGTGCTGCTCGAGCCACACCCACGCGGCGGGCATCATGCGGTCGGTGGTCGCGCCGCTCGAAAGCGCTGGCGGATCCTCAAATAGTCGGCGGCGAGGATCGCGGGATCGTGAGGGCCCGCGGCCACCGCCACCCAGCGCGCCGCCGAGTCGAGCACGTAGATCGCGGAGCTGTGCACGACGGTCGCGGAAGTCCCACCCTGTCGCCGCTTCTCCACGGTCACGCCGAACGTCGCGAGCAGCGGCTCGAGCACCGTGTCCTTGGCGGTCGCACCCACGAACTGCGGATCGAAGTGGCCGAGATAGTCCGTGATCACGGCGGCCGTGTCGCGCTGCGGATCCACGCTCACGAACACGATTCGCGGCGGCTTGATGAAACGTGCACGGCGCTGAAGCTCCCGGCGCGCGTCGGCCAGCGCCTGCAACGTGAGGGGACACACGTCCGGACAATTCGTGTAGCCGAAGAACACCAAGGTGAACTCGCCGCTCGGCTCGTCGAGGCGAAGCGGCTCGCCCGCGCTGTCGGTCAGTGTGACGCTGGGCAGCGTGCGCGGCGCCGGTAGCAGCGTGGCGCCCTGCAGCGCGCCGCCGCGATCGCCGCGCGGCAGCAGGAACATGGTCGCGACGAGCACGACCAGCCCAATGACCAGAACTCTCAGCATGCCTCCGAGCACGGCCGCGATTATCGCACAGGGGTTATGATGCGCGCCGCATGGAGCGCACGGATCTCGAACGACGGCTATTCGCGGCGCGCGATGGCGACGCCTTCGTCGCGGCGGTGGCGGAATTTTTCGCGGCGCACGGCCTCGTGTTCGGGCACGGCACCGACAACGCCGGCGACGAGGCCTATTGGTTGCTGCGCCATCTGCAGCAGTGGCAGGAGGTCGACTGGCGCGCGGCGCCGGCGCCTAAGCTCGTGCCCCGGGCACTCGAGCTCGCGGTGCGCCGCGTCGTCGAGCGCAAGCCTCTTGCGTATCTGCTGCGCGAAGCGTGGTTCGCCGGACTCGAGTTCCTCGTCGACGAGCGCGTGCTCGTCCCGCGCTCGCCGCTCGCGGAGGTCATCGAGCGCGGCTTCGCGCCCTGGTGCACGCTGCGCGCCGGCGACCGCGTGCTCGACATCGGCACGGGCAGCGGCTGCATCGCCATCGCCGTGGCGCACTTCTGCCCCGACGTCGTCATAGACGCGACCGATGTCTCGCCCGCGGCGCTTCAGGTGGCGGCCGCCAACGTCGCATTGCATGGCGTCGAGCAACGCGTTCGCCTGATGGCCGCCGACCTGTTTCCGCCGGGCGAGCAGCGCTATCGCCTCATCGTGTCGAATCCACCGTACGTTCCCGAGGCCGAGGTCGCGGCGCTGCCGCCCGAGTATCGGCACGAGCCCACGATCGGGCTCGCGAGCGGCGCCAGCGGCTTCGACGCCGCCGAGCGGATCGTGCGCGGCGCGGCCGCGCGATTGACGGACGACGGCGTGCTGCTCGTGGAAGTCGGCGCGGGCGCCGCGGCGTTCGCGCAGCGCCACGAGCGGCTGCCGCTGGTCTGGCTCGACCTCAAGCGTGGCGGCGACGGCGTGTTCGTGACGACGGCCGCCGAGATCCGAGAATTCCTTCAAAGCGGCTAAGCGCGCATGATGCGTACACTAATAAATGAGGGCGCGGCTCGCGACGGCGCCGCTTCCCACGGTCAGGTAGCGATATGGCAGGCGACACGTACGGACGAATATTCACGGTGACCACATTCGGCGAGAGCCATGGGCCGGCCCTCGGCGGCATCGTCGACGGCTGTCCGCCCGGGCTGCCGCTCAGCGAGGCCGACCTCCAGAAGGACCTGGACCGGCGGCGTCCCGGCCGCTCGCGGCATGTGACGCAGCGGCAGGAGGCGGACCAGGTCAAGATTCTGTCCGGCGTCTTCGAAGGTCAGACGACCGGCACGGCCATCGGATTGCTGGTCGAGAATCGCGACCAGCGTTCGGGCGATTATTCGAAGATCAAGGACAGCTTCAGGCCGGGCCATGCCGACTACACGTATCAGCAGAAGTACGGCATTCGCGATTACCGCGGGGGCGGGCGCTCGTCGGCGCGCGAGACCGTCATGCGCGTGGCGGCGGGTGCGATCGCGCGCAAGTATCTCGCCGAGCATCTCGGCGTGCGCATTCGCGGCTATCTCGCCGAGATCGGCCCGTTCAAGCTCGGGGCGCTCGATCTCGATCAGGTCGACGAGAATCCCTTCTTCTGCGCCGATCCGGCCAAAGTCTCGCAGCTCGAGGTGTTCCTCGACGAGCTGCGCGCCGCCGGCGACTCGATCGGTGCCCGCATCAACGTGATCACCTCCGGCGTGCCCGTCGGGCTCGGCGAGCCCGTGTTCGATAAGCTCGAAGGCGACATCGCGAAGGGGCTCATGAGCATCAACGCCGTGAAGGGCGTGGAGTTCGGCGATGGCTTCGAGTGCGTCCGCCAGCGCGGCAGCGAGCATCGCGACGAGCTGACGCCGGACGGCTTCAAGAAGAATTCCTCCGGCGGCACGCTCGGCGGCATCTCGAGCGGCCAGGACATTCTGGTCAGCATCGCGTTGAAGCCGACGTCGAGCATCCAGGTGCCGGGCTCCACCATCGACAAGGAAGGGCGCACCACCGAGATCGTGACCACGGGACGCCACGATCCCTGCGTGGGCCTGCGCGCCACCCCGATCGCCGAAGCCATGCTGGCCTTGACGCTCATGGATCACTATCTGCGCCATCGAGCCCAGAACGCCGACGTTCACTCCGCCGTGCCGGTGCTGGGGCGCCAGCGCCAGTCGTAGCGTCGCCGTGGCGGGTTCCGCCCAGCGCGATCGTCGGCGTCGCCGGTACGCGCAATTGCGGCTCGCAACGCCGCGGCCGGGGCGAGTATTATGGTAAACCTCGCGACGGGCCAGGCCGTGGGCCCAAATCATGTCGAAACTCGAACAAAGGTCACAGTCCGGGGCGTCCACAAATTGTTAAATTCCGCCGCGGATGGGTGTCGTCGACCTCCCTCGTGGGGAGCCGGCTGAGCCTTGAGATTTTTGGTAAATCGGATTTTTATGTAAGGTATCTTCGGCCCGCGCTCCTGAGCTTGCGTCATGGCGCAGGTCTGGTCCGCGGACGGGGATGGCAGCAGTAGGGAGATTGCATGAGAGCACTGGCACGTTGGGGCATTACGCCGCTGCTGGCCGCTCCCGTCGGGGCATGGGCGCTGGGACTGGGCAACATCGACCTCAAGTCGGCGCTGAATCAGCCGTTCGATGCGCAGATCGAGGTCGTCTCCGCGACGCCCGACGAGCTGCAAGGCTTGCGTGTGGGGCTCGCCGAGCCCGAGATGTTCACCAAGTACGGTCTGGACCGCCCCGCGTTTCTCCAGGCGCTCGACTTTCGCGTCGTCACCGACCGTAGCGGCCGCGGCGTCATCCGCGTGACGTCGCAGCAGTCGATCACCGAGCCGTTCGTGACCTTGCTCGTCGAAGCCAGCTGGCCGCGCGGCCGGGTGCTGCGCGAGTTCACCGTCTTGCTCGATCCGCCCGTGCTGTTGCCCGCGCCGGCGACGCCCCAAGCCGTGCAGCCCGCCGAGACGCGCTCGACGAGCCCGAGCGAAGCCGGCGGCGCGATCAGCCGCCCCGCGCCGGCCGCCCCGCCCGCCCGCCAGCCCGCACCCGAACCCGGTCGGTCGCCGGCGCTTTCCGCCCCGCAAGCGGAGCCGCCACCGGTCTCGCGCAACACGCCACCGTCGCGTAGCCCTTCCGTCGCGCCCGGCAGCGCTTACGGCCCCGTGCAGCGCGGCGACACCCTCTGGGACATTGCCGACCGGGCACGGCCCGACGGCGTGACGATCAACCAGATGATGGTCGCGATCTACCAGACCAATCCGGACGCGTTCGGCGGGAACATCAATCTGCTGCGCGCCGGCTCGTCATTGCAGCTGCCGGGCGGCACGGACTTCGACGCGCTGACACGCACGGCGGCGAACGCCGAGGTGCGGCGCCAGACCGACGAATGGTCGAGCCGCAGCTCGGAGGGTCCGGGCCAGTTGCGTTTGCTGCCGCCGGCCGAGCCCGACGTAGCACGCACGCCCGCACCGACGCGGCCGAGCACCGCCACGACGCCGACCCCGAGCCCGAGCCCGAGCCCGAGCCCGAGCACGACGGCGCCGGTCACGAGCCCGGCCCCCGCGGCCGAGGACCGTCGCCCGCTCGAGGTCGACAATTCGACGCTGCAGAACCTGCAGCAGGCATCGGCCGCGCCGGCCGAGCCACCGGCACCGGGGAGCGGTGCCGCGGGTGTCGATCTCGAGCAAGAGCAGATCTTCGCGGACGACTCGGCGCCCGAAACCCCGGCGCCCGCACCCGCACCCGCGCCGGTCGCCACACAGGCGCCCGCGCCCGTGGCGGCCGGGCCGTCGCTGATCGCACGGCTGGTTGGCCTGGCGGCGTCGCCGCTGCTCTGGATCGGGCTCGGAGTCGCGGCGCTGTTGCTGACGGCGCTGTGGTTCATGCGCCGGCGGCGGCAAGAAGAGCCCGAGGGCATCACGGGCCGCTGGGAGGCCCTCGAGTCCGAGGTGGACGACGAGCAAGTGCGGGAAGCCACTGCGCGGATGCGCCGCCAGCTGCCCGAGGACACGATCGTCGTCGAGGAGCAGCGGCCCGAGCGGACCGCACCCGGTCGAGCCGAGCCCGAGGCGCCGGCACGCCGACCCGCGGCACGGCCGGCACGGGCCGAGCGACCGGCCGCCGCCGCGCCGCCGAGCGACGAAACGCTGTCGAGCCAGACGGTCATCAATCTGGATCAGGCCGACGCGGTGGCGGAAGCCGACTTTCACATGGCCTACGGCCTCTACGATCAGGCCGCGGAGCTCGTGCAAAAGGCGCTCGAGGCTTCGCCGGATCGGCGTGACCTCAAGCTCAAGCTGCTCGAGGTCTACTTCGTCTGGGGCAACAAGGACGCATTCCTGAAGGCCGCGCAGGCTCTGCGGAAAGAGATCGGCAGCGGCGCCGATGCCGACTGGGACAAGGTCGTCATCATGGGCCGCCAGATCTGCCCGGGCGAGAAGCTGTTCGCCGACGCGACCGCAGCGCCCGGCCGCGTGGACCTCGACCTCGAGGCCGGCGATTCGCCGCTCGACCTGGCCTTCGACGACGTGGAGGTCGGCGACGACGGCGTGGCGCTCGACGATCTCGGCGCGGCGCTCGATTTCAACCTGGAGGCGTCCGACGAGCGGCCGGCGCCGAAGGTCGCGCCCGCGAAGCCGGCGAAGCCGGCGGCAAAGGCAGCGCGCGACCTTGGCGACGATGCGCTCGACATCGGCGCGCAGACCGCCGCCGGGCTCGAGGCTGCACTGTTCGCGCCCGACGAGTCCCACGACCTCGACGACGAGACGGCGGCGTCGACCGACGTGGGCTCCGACACGCTCGCCATCACGCAGGAATCGCCCACGATCGAGCGCCCGGCCACGGGCCTGTACCCGGCCGACGCGCCCACGGTCGAAACGCCCACGATCGAGAGCCCGGCTGCCGATTCGCCGACGCTGCTCGAGACGACCGCCGAGACACCGTTCCGTCGGCGCGAGTCACCGACCGTCGAGCAGCCGGGGTTGAGCGCCGGTGGCGCCTCCGGTGAATACACGGCCGAGATCGATCTCGACGACTTGGGCCTCGACGTCAAGGACATCGAAGAGCTGCCGCAGGATCTCGGCGAGCTGCCGACGGCCGCGGACCGGGAGACGGACACGCGCCGGCAGCCGGCGCTGCAGGCCGACGACGAGCTGTTGTCGGCGACGGGTGTCACCAAGGTATTGGACGACAACGACGCCGTGGAGAGCTTCGAGCACGAGCAGACGTCGATTCTCAGTGACCAGGACGCCACGATGCTGGCGCCGGGCTTCGGCGATGGCACGATGACGGGCACCGAGGTCATCGACGGCCGCTTCGAGGTCGACGATCAATCCGGCGACACGTCGCTCGTCAAAGCGCTCGGCAAGGGCGATGGCGTGGACCTCGATCTCGCGGACCTCACGGCCGCGTTGCATGGCGCCGACACCGTCGAGCAGCCCAAGACTTCGTCGTTCTCGCGCGAGGTATTCGGCGACGGCGAGACGCCGCTCGATCTCGACGTCGGCAACGATCCGCTCGGGGACAATGACCCCACGGGCACGGAAGCGATGAGCCCGCTCGATCCGCAGACGATGACCGAGGTGGGCACCAAGCTCGATCTCGCGCGCGCCTATATCGACATGGGCGATCCCGAAGGTGCGCGCAGCATCCTCGAGGAGGTGCTCGACGAGGGCGATCCGAATCAGCGTCGCGAGGCGCAGAGTCTGATCGACGTGTTGACCGTCTGATACCCGTCTTTGGAGCCGCCGCACGGCCGCCCGAGTGGCGGCCGCTGCATTTAGGGCAGCCGCTTGGCTCGCGTCTTCGCCTATGCCACGAATCGCTCTGGGTCTCGAGTACGATGGCACCGAGTTCGTCGGCTGGCAGATCCAGCCGGCCGGCCGCAGCGTGGAAGGCATTCTGGCGGACGCCGTTGGCCGAGTCGCGGGCGAGACCGTCACCGTGCACGGCTCCGGCCGCACGGATGCCGGCGTGCACGCGTTGCATCAGATCGCGCACTTCGACGCCACCGTGACGCGCGCGCCGCGGCAGTGGTTGCTCGGGATCAACTCGAATCTGCCGCCGGATGTCGCCGTGCGCTGGACGCAGCCCGTGCCGGCCGAGTTCGACGCGCGCCGCTCGGCGCTGTCCCGCCGGTATCGCTACTCGATTCTTCAGCAGGCGGTGCGCCCCGCACTGGCCCGCCGGCGCAGCTGGTGGGTGCGCGAGCCACTCGACTGCGCGGCGATGACGGCCGCCGCCGCCAGCTGGCTCGGGGAGCACGACTTCAGCTCCTTTCGCGCAGCCGGCTGTCAGGCGCGCTCGCCTCGTCGGCGCTTGACGGCGGTGCACATTGCGCAGCGCGCGCACGGCGCAGGCACGCTCGTCACCTGCGAGTTCACGGCCAATGCTTTTCTGCAACATATGGTTCGCAACCTCGTCGGCACCCTGGTGGCGATCGGCCATGGCGAGCTGCCGCCCAATGCCGCCGCCGAGATTCTCGCGCGTCGCGACCGCACGGCCGCGGGGGTTGCGGCGCCTCCGGCAGGCTTGGCGCTGGTGGAGGTGTTGTATCCGCCGCACTACGGTCTGCCGCGCTTTGTCGACGAGGCGTAATGCGCCTTCGGTGCTTTCGGCTATGATTCGGCGGTCTCAACGTCGGCGGTGGGTATGAGCTGGTTCGACAAACTGATGCCGTCGCGGATTCGGACCGAGAGGCGCAAGCACTCGGTGCCCGAGGGCTTGTGGGTGAAGTGCTCGGGCTGCGCCGCGCAGCTGTATCGCGCGGAGCTCAATCGCAACCTGCACGTCTGTCCCAAATGCGGCTTCCACCTGCGGATCGGCGCGCGGGAGCGTCTCGAGATGTTCCTCGATCCCGAGTCGGGGTACGAGCTGGCAGGCAACCTCGAGCCGCAGGATCCGTTGCGCTTCAAGGACAGCAAACGCTATCGCGAGCGGCTGAACGAGGCGCAGCGCGAGACGGAGGAGCGCGATGCGATCGTCGTCATGGCCGGCACGTTGAAGGGCGTGCCGCTCGTGGCCGCGGCGTTCGAGTTTCGCTTCATCAGCGGCTCGATGGGCTCCGTGGTCGGCGAACGCTTTGCGCGCGCCGTGGCGTACTGCATCCAGCACCGACGCCCGCTCGTCTGCTTCTCGGCCAGCGGCGGCGCGCGGATGCAGGAAGGGTTGTACTCGCTGCTGCAGATGGCGAAGACCAGCTCGGCGCTCGCGCAGCTCGCGGCCGCGAACCTGCCGTACATCTCGGTGATGACGGATCCCACCACGGGCGGAGTGTCGGCGAGTCTCGCGTTGCTCGGCGACATCAACATCGCGGAGCCCGGCGCGCTGATCTGCTTCGCCGGCCCGCGCGTGATCGAGCAGACCACCGGTGAGACGCTGCCGGAAGGCTTCCAGCGAGCCGAGTTCCTGCTCGAGAAGGGCGCGATCGACATGATTCTCGATCGGCGGCAGGCGCGCGACCAGATCGCGGCATTGCTCGCCAAGCTCCTCGCTCGGCCGGCTCTGACCTGAGCAACGAGGCTATCACCGTGGCTGCGTCCTCGCGGCGCGACTTCACGCTAGAACGCTGGCTCGCGTGGTTCGAGACGCTGCATCCGAAGAAGATCGATTTGAGCCTCGACCGCGTCGTCGCGATGCTCGACAAGCTCCAGCTGCGCCCGCCGTCGTTCAAGGTCATCACCGTCGCCGGCACGAACGGCAAAGGCTCGTGCGTCGCGCTGCTCGAGAGCATCTACTGGCATGCCGGCTACGACGTCGGCACGTTCACGTCGCCGCATCTGTGGCGGTTCAACGAGCGAGTCCGGTACAACGGCGCGGACGCGACCGACGCCGAGCTCGTCGAGCTCTTTCAGCTGCTCGACTCGTCCCTCGGGACGATCACGTTGTCGTATTTCGAGGCGTCCGCCCTCGTCGCGTTCCTGTATTTCACGCGCCGCGCCGTGGACGTCGCGGTGCTCGAGGTCGGCATGGGCGGGCGACTCGACGCCACGAACACCATGGATGCCGATTGCGCGCTGATCGTCAGCATCGATCTCGATCACCAGGAGTGGCTCGGCACGACGCGCGAGGCGATCGGACGGGAGAAGGCCGGGATCGTCCGGCGCGCCAAGCCCGTCGTGATCGCGGATCGTGAAGTGCCGGCCAGCGTGCTTGCGCATGCGCGCGACATCGGGGCCGTGCCGTGGCTGATAGGCGCCGATTTCGACTGGCGCCGCGCCGGCTCCGGGTGGCGCCGCGCGGGCGATCCGGACGACGCGCCCGCATTGCCGCTGCCGCCGTTCGGCGGCGAGGAGCAATACGACAACGCGGCCGCCTGCGTCGCCGTCGTCGAGCGCCTGGCGAGCGAATTGCCGGTGAGGGCCGACGCGCTGGCCGCCGGCATCGCGCACGCGTATCTGCGCGGTCGGCTCGAGCGCCACCAGCTCGACGGCGTGGAATGGGTCTTCGACGTGGGTCACAACCCCGCCGCGGCGCTCGGGCTCGTGGTGTCGCTGCGCCGTCTGCCGCCGGCGCGGCACACCTTCGTCGTGTTCGCAGCGATGCGCGACAAGGATCTCGAGGGCGTCCTGCAGCCGTTCGTGCCGTTGACGGAGCGCTGGTTCGTCACGCAGGGCAGCGCGGATCGCGGCGCCACCGGCCTCGAGCTCGCCGCGTTGCTCGAGCGGCTCGGTGCTGCGCACGTCGCGACGCTCGCCACCGTGGAAGCCGCGTGCGCTGCGGCGCGCGCCGCCGCGCAGAGCGGCGACCGCGTGCTCGTGTTCGGCTCGTTCGTCACCGTGGGCGCCGCGACCGAAGCGCTTCGGCTATACTGCGCCTCCTCAGCTATGGGTGACCGACCCGCCACATGGATCAGGGATTGAAGGAACGACTCGTCGGCGCAGCGGTGCTCGTCGCGATCGGCGTGTGGTTGATTCCCTGGGTTCTGAACGGTCCCGACAGCACGGTGGAGAGCGAGCCCGCGTCGCTGCAACTGCCGGCCGCCGAGGAACCCGTCCCGATACGCACACAAACCCTGCGACTCGACGACGCCGACGCCGCGTCGCCCGAGCCCAGCACCACGACCGAGACCGTGGTCGCCGCGGCAAGCCCGGCGGTCGAGCCGCCGCCGCCCGCGGCGCCGGCGCAACCCGCGCCGGTCGCGAAAGCCGCGCCCGTCGAGCAGGCGCCGACGGAGGGGCCGGCTAAGACGGCTGCGCCCACGACGCCGAAGCCGGCCCCGGTGGCCACGACGGCCAAGCCGGCCGCGGCGGCGCCCACGAGCGCGAAGGGCGACTGGACCGTGCAGCTCGGCAGCTTCAGCGAGGAGGCGAACGCGCACCGCCTCGCGGAGCGGGCCAGCACGTTCGGCTACCGAGCCGCGGTCTCGAGCGTCCGGACCGGCGGCAAGACGCTGTATCGCGTGCGGGTCGGCGCCTACGACGCCAAGACCCAGGCCGAAGCCACGGCCTCGGCGCTGGCGGCGCATGGCCTCACGGCCAAAGTCGTGCCCGCGAACTAGCCTCGATGACACCGGCCGACTACGTGATCCTGCTGGTGTGCGTCGCGTCGGCCGCGGTCGGCCTGTGGCGGGGGTTCACGGCCGAGGCGCTGTCGCTACTGACGCTGCTGATCGCGATTTGGCTGGCCTGGACCTTTGCCGCGCGCGTGGAGCCGCTGCTCGGCAACTGGGCGGGTGCGCCGCCCGAAGTCAGGACCTGGGCGGCCCGGGTCGTGATTTTCATCATCGCGGCGATCGCGGGTGGCTTGATTTCCTGGGTTGCGCGAAAATTGATCCGGCACACGGGGCTCTCGGGGCTCGATCGACTGTTCGGCGGCGCCTTCGGGGTGCTGCGGGCCGTGGTGCTCGTGGGGCTCGCGGTCATCGTTCTCGAGTTTCTCGGGCTCGGCCAGGAGCCGTGGTGGCAGCAGTCGAGGCTGAAGCCGTACGCCGATCGGGCCGCGGCGGCCGTAAAATACTATGCGGAGCTCGGCAATCGGTATTTAGAGGAACGGCCCGCGGTGTCGGCGTAAGCGCCGCCGTTGGCTGAAGACGCGGTTCAACTGTAGGTACTCGCAATATGTGTGGACTCGTTGGAATCGTCGGTCATGAGCCCGTGAATCAGGCGCTCTACGATGCGCTCACGGTCCTGCAACACCGCGGCCAAGATGCGGCAGGCATCATGACCGACGACGGCGGGCGGTTGCGCGTTCGCAAGAGCAACGGCCTGGTCCGCGACGTGTTCCAAGAACGACACATGCTGAAGCTCGCCGGCAACGTCGGCCTGGGGCACGTGCGCTATCCCACGGCCGGCAGCGCCAGCCTGTCGGAGGCGCAACCGTTCTACGTGAACTCGCCGTACGGCATCTGCCTCGCGCACAACGGCAACCTCGTGAACGCCGAGGAGCTGAAGCGTCTCGTCGAGCAGCACGACCATCGGCATCTGAACACCAATTCCGACTCCGAGGTGCTGTTGAACGTGTTCGCGCACGAGCTCAGCAAGCACACGGCGAACGGCCTGAAACCGCAGCAGATCCTCGACGCCGTCGAAGCGCTGTACAAACGCTGCTCCGGCGGCTACGCCGTCGTGGCCATGATCATCGGCTACGGCATCGTCGCGTTTCGTGATCCGCACGGCATCCGGCCGCTCGTGCTCGGCATTCGTGAGACGCCGAACGGGGTGGAGCACATGGTCGCATCCGAGAGCGTGGCGCTCGATGCGGTGGGCTTCGAGCTGGACCGCGACGTTTTGCCGGGCGAGGCCATCTTCATCGACAAGCGCGGGTACCTGCACAACCGGCAGACCGCCGCGCGCGCGAGCTACACGCCGTGCGTGTTCGAGTTCGTTTACTTCGCGCGGCCGGACTCCATCATCGACAATCTGTCGGTGTACAAGGCGCGTCTGCGCATGGGCGAGAAGCTCGCGGAGAAGATCCTGCGCGAGCGCCCCGAGCACGACATCGACGTCGTGATCCCGATTCCCGATACGTCGCGAACCGCTGCGATGCAGGTCGCGCACGGGCTCGGCGTGAAGTATCGCGAAGGCTTCATCAAGAACCGCTACATCGGCCGCACGTTCATCATGCCGGAGCAGTCCGAGCGCAAGGCCTCCGTGCGCCGCAAGCTGAACGCGATCGGCCTCGAGTTCCAGGGCAAGAACGTCCTGCTCGTCGACGACTCCGTCGTGCGCGGCACGACCTCGCAGCAGATCATCGAGATGGCCCGCGAGGCCGGTGCGCGGAAGGTGTATTTCGCGTCCGCGGCCCCGCCGGTACGCTATCCGAACGTGTACGGGATCGACATGCCGGCCGCCGGAGAGCTCGTCGCCGCCGGCCGCACCGTGGAGCAGGTGCAGCGCAAGATCGGCGCCGATTGGCTCGTGTATCAGGATCTCGAGGACCTGGTGCAGGCCGTGCGGCACGAGAAGTCCGATATCGACGGCTTCGACACCTCGTGCTTCTCGGGCGAGTACGTCACCGGCGACGTCAGCCGTGCGTATCTCGACGCGCTCGAGGTCATTCGCTCGAATTCGGCGAAGGCGCGGCGCGATGCGAAGATTCGCGCCGAGGAGCTCGACGACGACACGATGCAGGTCGCGAGCGGCCTGTAGAGCCTTGCGCTTCCTGATCGTCGATGACGACGTCGACTACCGGCAGTTGCTGCGTTACCACCTCGAGGTCGAGTGGCCCGACGCGCTGATCGACCAATACCAGCCGAGCGCCGCCGGCCCGCTGCCCGCCAGCACCGCGCTCGGTGACGTGGATCTGATCCTGCTCGGCCATCCGATCGCCGGCGACGAGAGCTTCGGGGTTCTGCGACGTCTGTGCGCTCGCGCCGACTGCCCTCCGGTGCTGCTGTTCGCGGCCGAGAGCGAGAGCGACGAGTTTCTCGCCGTCGACGCGCTGAAGGCCGGCGCTGCGAACTTCTTCCCGAAAGGGCGCGTCAAGCATCAACGCTTGATCGCGGTCGTCAGGGCCGAGCTCAGCGTCGATCGCCCCGACTCCACGGGCGCGCTGCTCGCGAGCCACCGCGTGCTGAACGGCGAGCGCAAGCGTCGCGTGGTGGCGAAGCTGTACGGCAGCGACCTCTCGTCCGTCTACCTGGCCGAAGCCGAGGACGATCACGAGCGAATCGCACTGAAGGTACTGCATCACGTCCCGGATGCCGGCGGCGGTCGACTGTTCGATCGGTTTCTGCAGGAGTACGAGGTCATCGCGCGGATCCGCCATCCGAACGTGGTGCAGATCTTCGACCTCGGCATCGCGGACGATCACGCGTATCTCGCGATGGAGTACCTCGGGGCGGGCAGCCTCGCCGAGCGGCTCGAGCAGGCGCTCGACCCCGTCATCGCGCTTGCGTATGCGCGCCAGATCGCCGGCGCGCTGCAGGCGATTCACGGGGCCGGGGTGCTGCACCGGGATCTGAAGCCCGGCAACATCATGTTCCGCGCCGACGGTAGCCTGGCCCTCATCGATTTCGGGCTCGCGAAGCAGATGCGGCTGCACGCGGCGATCACCGGCACGGGTCAGATCTTCGGCACGCCGTACTATATGAGTCCCGAGCAAGGGCACGCCGAGCCGACCGACGAGCGCAGCGATCTGTACAGCTTTGGCTGCATTCTGTACGAGATGCTGACCGGCGAGCGGCCGTTCACGGCGAGCTCGCCGATGGGGGTGATCTATCGGCACGCGCACGCGCCGCGGCCGCGCGTAAAGCGCGATCTGATCGAATTTCAGCCCGTGCTGGACGCGCTGCTCGCGGTCGAGCGTCTCGAGCGCTATCAGTCGGCGGGCGAGTTGCTGGTTGCGCTCGACCAAGTCGGGCGCTCGCGCTAGGTTCCTTTGACGAGCGTGAGGCCGTGCTCGTCCCCGCGGGCAAAGCTCGCCTGCTCGTACCAGGCACCGAGCACGATCCGCTGCGCCGGACGACCCTCGATCGAGAAATCGTGGACACCGGGCCGATGCGTGTGGCCATGCAGCAGGCGGCGCACGTCGAACTCGCGCATCGTGCGCTCCACCGTGGACTGGTTCACGTCCATGATGTCCTCGGCCTTCGCGGCGATCTCGGCAGCGCTCATCTGACGTAGATCGCTCGCGATCTGGCGCCGCTCGGTGAGCGGCTTGCCCAGAAAATCGCGTTGCCAGGCGGCATCTCGCAACTGTTTGCGCAGCGTCTGATAGCGCGTGTCGTCGGTGCACAAGAGATCGCCGTGCGTGAGCAGCAGCGGCTCGCCGAGCGTCTCGATCCGCTCGTAGTCGCCGAGCAGCGTGCAGCCGGTCGCGGCGCAGAATCGCTCGCCGATCAGGAAGTCGCGGTTGCCGTGCATCACCGCGCAGCGCACGCCGCTGGCCGTGAGTGTCCGCAGAGTGGCCAGCACGGATGCCAGCCGCGGATCGTCGTCGTCGTCGCCGACCCAGGCCTCGAACAGGTCCCCCAGGATGTAGAGCTCGCGCGCGTGGCGCGCCTCGTCATGTATGAAGCTCGTGAACCGTCGAATCGCCTCCGGGTGCCCCGCATCGAGGTGCAGGTCGGAGATGAACAGCGCCGTCACTCGCTCAGGATCTCGATACTTTCGATCGTGATCGGCTCGAGCGGGACGCTGCGGTCGAAGGGGCCGCTGGGGCCGGTGGGCCGGTGACCGATGTCGTCCACCACCTCCATGCCCTCGACGACCTTGCCGAACACGGCATAGCCCCAGCGCGTGGGCCGCGGGTTCAGCTCGAGGTTGTCGGCAAGATTGACGTAGAACTGGCTCGTGCCCGAGTGCGGCTCGGTGGAGCGCGCGAAGCCCACCGTGCCGCGCAGATTGCTCAGGCCATTCCCGGATTCGTTCGGCACGTTGCCGCTCGTCGGCTTCAGCTGCAGGTCGGCCGTGTAGCCACCCGTCTGCGCGACGAAGCCGGCCACGACGCGGTGGAAGATGATGCCGTTGTAGAAGCCCTCCTTCGCGTACTTCAGGAACGCCTCGACCGTGAGCGGTGCCCGGCCGCGATCGAGCTCGATCACGAAGTCACCCACGCTCGTGTGGACCCGCACGCGCGGCGAGTTGGCCGACGGCGGGGTGCTCGATTCTTGCGTCAGACCCAGCGCGGGCACCAACACCATGCAGAGTAAAAGGCTTGCCAGTCGTCGCATCGGTCCCACTCTCACCACGGCCAGTCGCCGATGATAACCGACGCCCGCGGCGCCCTGCATGCTCAGTGCGCGCGCAGCTCGGCGGCCCTTACCGTGTTCGCCATCAGCATCGCGATCGTCAGCGGGCCCACGCCGCCGGGCACCGGGGTCAACGCGCCCGCGGTCTCGGCGACATCGGGATGCACGTCGCCGACCAGCACCGAGCCGCGCTTGCGGAACACCTCGAGCCGTTGCGGATAGCGCGCGAAGATCCGCTGCGCGTCCTCGGGTTTAGTCACGGAGTTGATGCCGACGTCGATCACGACCGCTCCCGGCTTGACGAAGTCCGGCGTGACGAACGCCGGCCGGCCGATGGCCGCGACGAGGATGTCGCCCGTGCGGGCCATGGCGGGCAGGTCGCGCGTGCGCGAATGACAGATCGTCACGGTGGCGTTCTTGTGCAGCAGCAACGCCGCCATGGGTTTGCCGACGATGTCGGAGCGGCCGATGACGACGGCATGCTTGCCCTCGATCTCGATCTTCGAGCGGACCAGGAGCTCGATGACGCCGGCCGGCGTGCACGGCGCGAAGCCCTCGCGATTCTGCACCACACGGCCCGCGGAGATCGGACTGAAGCCGTCGACGTCCTTGGCGGGATCGATCGTGTCGAAGACCTGCTGTTCCGCGTCGGCACCGAGGGACTTCGGCAGCGGCGACTGCACCAGGATGCCGTCGAAGTTTGCATCCTTGTTATAACGCTGGACGACGCCGAGCAGCGCCGCCAGCGGCGTCGAGCCCGGCAGGCGCTCCAGATGCACGCCCATGCCGGCGTCCTCGGCGGTCTTCAGCTTGTTGCGGACATATACCTCGGACGCCGGGTCGTCGCCCACCAGGACGATCGCGAGCGCCGGCGGCCGGCCGAGCTTCTTTTTAACGTTCGCGATCCGCGCCGTGAGCTCGTCGCGGATCTTGCGGGCCACGGCTTTGCCGTCGAGAAGGGTCGCGGTCACGGGGGGCTCTCTGAGTTCGGCGCGGGACGCGAATTCTCGCAGAGCTTCTTTGGCGGCTCAAGGTTGAGAACTGCGCGGTTTGCGGTCCACCGCGGGGCCGAATAAGATGCCCGCCGTAGCACGGGGCATGGCGCAGTCTGGTAGCGCATCTGCTTTGGGAGCAGAGGGTCGCAGGTTCAAATCCTGCTGCCCCGACCAAAACCTCGAGATAAAGATGGCGCCCGTAGCTCAAGGGATAGAGCATCGGCCTTCTAAGCCGGGGGTTGCAGGTTCGAATCCTGCCGGGCGCGCCATGACCGATGCGCTAGAATGCAAGGCGCTGGTGGACGTAGCTCAGTTGGTAGAGCCCCGGATTGTGATTCCGGCCGTCGTGGGTTCGAGTCCCATCGTCCACCCCAACCTTGCAGTAACGCTACAGCATTGGGCCGTTAGCTCAATTGGTAGAGCAGTGGACTCTTAATCCATTGGTTGTAGGTTCGAGTCCTACACGGCCCACCACCGATGCTGGATTTCGCGGTGCTGCCGGTTGTCCAATGCGTCGCGAAGGATCTGCGCAGTGGGGCCATGCGAACGCAGCTGTTTCTGAAGAAGCTCGACTTGCACAGTGGCACGGGTCAGTTGCTACGGATGCAAGTCCATGCGTTGCGCGCTGCGGGTGCCGATGCGATTCTTGCGTGCGAGCGCGGTGGGCTGCGCTATTTCCTGCGCACCGGTATCAAAACACGCCGAACGTCGGTGGCAGCGCTGCGCGCTCATCGCGATCCGCTCGAGATCGTCGTCGACCACAATGTGGCCGTTCCGGAAGCCGACTTGGTATTCGTCCATAACCTGGCCAGCGACGCCAATCGATTTCTGATGTCGGCCGATCTCCGACGCGCCGAGGAGGAACGACGGTTTTTCGCGGCGTTGCCCGACGAGACGCCGGTGGTCGCAAACTCCGCGCTGGTCAAGGCCGGGCTCGTCGAGCATTTCGCGTTGCGGCCGGAGCGCATCGTGGTGCATCGCCCCGGCCACGAGGCCGCGCGGTTCGCCGCGGAGTCGAGGCTGGTGCTCCGTGCGCGTGCACGCCGGCAACTGGGATTCGACGCATCGGTGCCCGTGGTCGGCTTCGTGACGTCCGGCGACTTTCGCAAGCGTGGTCTCGATTTGTTTCTGTCGGCGGCCGAGAAGATCGTGGCGGAGGAGCCGGAAACGCGGTTCCTCGTGGTGGGCGCCCGCGCGCTGCCGCAGCATGCCGCCGAGCATCCGCTGTTCACCACGGGCAAGGCGGTCTACCGGGCCAAGAACCATTCGCCGGAGCTGTGCATGGCGGCGCTCGACGTGTTCCTCTACCCGGCGCGGTACGAGGAATTTGGCATGGTGGTGCTCGAGGCGCTGGCTCTCGGAGTGCCGGTCATCACGTCGCGGCGGGTCGGCGCCGTGGAGTGCTTCCCCGCCGACTACACCCCCTGGCTCGGCACGACGCCCGACGCCGAGGAGTTCGCGGCTCGCGCATTGACTCTGCTGCGCGACGATACGGTGCGCGCCCGATTGTCGGCCAGTGGTACGCGCGCCGCGCGCGAGCGCCAGGACGGCTGCTACGGCACGCAGACCGCGGCCACGATCCTCGCTCAGAAGCGCCGGCTCAAATAGACGCTGACGCTGGTCAAATCGTAGAAGTTATCGGGGCTGCCGCCTTGCGGATCGGTCGGTAACAGGTTGTCGCGGGCGATCTTGTCGCCGTAGCGCAGGTCGATGCCCAGGTCCCAGCGCGGCCGCACGTCCTTGAGCTGCACGCCGCCGCCGAAGTAGTAGCCATACGCGGGCGTGGCGAGGTCGAGGCGGGCCGCGCCGGCGAAGGCGGTGACCGCGAATCGCGCCGACAGGTTGAACCGATAGTCGAGCGCGCGAAGCGCGAGCAGCGTATTCGCGTCGACGTCGTCGAGCTCGAGCCGCACGCCGATGTTGCCGCCCCGCTCGAGCGTGCGCCGGATGCCCACGCCCAAGTGCACACCCGTCGAGGTCGTGACGCTGCGCGCCTGCTGATTCGCGATCTTGGCTGCGATTCGCGACGTGCTCAGTCCGAGATCGACGAACGGTTCAGCGAGCGCCGGGCGGGGGGCCGCGGCGAGCACGCAGGCAAGAGACAGCGCTAGCGAGTGGGCGAAGGTCGACTTCGGCATTCTGGTGCTCTCACGGTCAGTATCGAATGAACGCGCTGACGCGCGCGAAGGACTCCCCGAAGCTGTCGCGACCCGCGTTGGCTTCGCCACCGACGGTGAACTGCCGCCAGCGTCGGCTGTAGCGAGCCTCGATGAGATGCGCGCGCTGGTACTCGATGCCCGAGTAAGACTGGTTGTCGAGCGTGCGGTACGTGCCTTCGATCTCTCCGCCGCCGCGCATGCGGAAGCCGACGCGTGCGAGCCAGCTGCGCGCGCCTACGTCATTGCCTGCCGTGCGCCAGTCGGCGCCCCAGTGCCCGATCACGCGATCCGAGTTGCGCAGGCCATCGAGATATATGTGATGTTCGTACCAGGCGTTCTGCCACTCGCTGATCTCGAAAGTCAGCGCGAACCGCGCCCCGATCTCGGGCAGCTCGACACCCGCCGCAAGTGCGGCATTGCCGAGCCTCAAGTTGTTGTTCGTCGACGTGTCCTCGCCCGCGTATTCGAGATACACCGCGAGCGGGGTGGCAGACGACACGAGGAACCGCGACGTGAACGACGCCGCCTGGTTGCCGAATTCCCCCGACCGATTGTCGGAGGACGGGTTCACGAACGCGTTGAACAGGTCACGGACCGAATGCGGTCGATCGCCGCCACCGAACTGCAGTATCCGATTCACGCCGATCGACCAGCCGGGGAACGGCTCGATCGACAGATGGAGCCCGCCGAGCAACGGTCGTCCCGACATCAGCACGCCGTCGGCCAGAATCTGATCCGAGTTGCTCATCTGCGCAACGAAGGCTTCGTAGTGGACGCCTAAGCGCGTGAGTGGCCGGTAGTTGGACACGGTCACCGAGGGCATGGTCGCCGCCTCCGTGCTGAGCAGCATGGCGCTCTCGGTCAAAGGCGATAGCCAGTGGTCACGGTAGCCCACGTCGAGCTGGGCGAAGTCGCGACCGAGGCTCACGATCGTCCCGGTCGGCGTGGCGTCGCCGTCATACGCCTGCACGCCGCCGCTGACGAGCAGGTTGTCGCTGGGTTGCCAGAACACGGTGCCGGCGACCTCGTAGCGGCTGTCGCTCGTCATGCCGTGGCGGTTAGGGAGAACCGTGTGAGCAGAGCCCCCGCCGACGGCGGCGCTCAAGTGGCCGATGCCCACGTTGCGCATGAAACCGGCGAGGTACTCGCGCACCTCCGCGCAGAGCTGCGCGTCGCGCTCGCAGGCGCGCGGCAGGGCGTCGAGCACCGTGGCCGCGGCGATCGGCCGCGTCAGGACCGGCCGCTCCGCGAGGATCAGCAGCCGCTCGATCTTCCGTTCGATCTCGGGCGATTGGTGCAGCGGCAGGTAGGGGCTCACGCCGCGCGCGCGAGCCGCGCCGGCCGTCGCGGCGAACGCGACGACGACGCAGGGTAGAAGCGTGCGCACGGCCTTTGTCATTACTGTTCTTCTCGCCGACAATCGCAGCCCCGCAGAAGGCCGAATGAAGCGTGGCCCGCATCATATCGTCTAGGTTGACGCAACGCGATTCGCTGCTGTTCGTCTATGGCACGCTGCGGCCGTTCGTCGACATCCCCATGGCGCGCTGGTTGCGACGTGTGGCTCGGTACGTCGGTCCGGGTCGCACGCCGGGGCGCTTGTACGATCTCGGTCCGTATCCGGGGCTCCGGCCGGCGCACCGCTCGGACGAATGGGTCGTCGGCGATCTGTACCGCGTGCGCAACCCACTCGTCGTGCGCCGCCTCGATCGCTACGAAGCAGGCAGCGGGCACGGTCGTCCGCGGTTCGTGCGCCGCGCGTGCGTCGTGTCGCTCGGAAGTCGTCGTCGTCGCGCGGCGTGGGTGTACGTGTACGAACGAGACCCGCCGCGCCGGCAGCGGATCGTCCACGGCGATTATCGCGCGCAGCGCGGTTTTCGCTGATCCGCGGACGTTCCTTATGTAACACGTCGCAGGTTGGCGACGAGCGCGGTCGTTTTCATTCTGCACGCCGCGAAGCTTCTAAATGGCGCATTTCGACGACGCGCACACGCGGCGCTGTGATCCATCGCGCACCGTTGTCGGTATCCGCCGACGCGAGTTTGAGCCAGTTCTCATTGGCGACGCGATTCTTGTCTGTGAACACGGACAGTCAGGCCTGTCGCAATTCGCCGTCAACGACGTCCGAAGCCGCGCCGGTGCTCGCCCGCACGTACTTGGCACGCAACTTGGACTGGGCGTGCGGGACGTCTTCATTTGGGATTCAGTATGGCGCGTACGCAGCTGCGGGCTCGGTGGTGGTGGGTCGGGCTCGTGGGCGTTGTGCTCGCCGCGTGCGGAGAGGACTCCCCGACCGACGTGGCTGCCAACAGCGTGACCGGCGCGAATCAGACGCCGACCATCAGCGGCACGCCCACCGCATCGGTCAATCAAAACGCGGCGTATTCGTTCACGCCGTCCGCGCTCGACGCCGACGGCGATCCGCTGATCTTCGGCGTCGAGGCGAAGCCGGTCTGGGCGATGTTCAACACGGCCACGGGACAAATGAGCGGCACGCCCACGGCGGCCGACGCGGGCACCTACCGCGGCATCGTCATCTGGGTGTCGGACGGCAAGGCGCAGGCGTTGCTGCCGGCGTTCGATCTGACCGTCGTCGGCGCCACGCCGGTGAATCGCGCGCCCACGATTTCCGGCACGCCGTCGGCATCGGTGACGGCGGGCAACGCGTATACGTTCACGCCGAGCGCGAGCGATGCGGACGGTAACGCGCTGACCTTCTCGATCGTCAACCGGCCGACCTGGGCCAGCTTCAGCGCCGCGAACGGCCGCTTGCAGGGCACGCCGCAGATCTCGAACGTCGGCACGTTCGCCAGCATCGTCATCTCCGTCAGCGACGGTCAGACCGCCGTCGCGCTGCCGGCGTTCAGCGTCGTCGTGACACCGCCGACGACCAACACGCGGCCCGTGATCTCCGGCGCACCGATGACGAGCGTCGCGGCGGGCACCGCGTACGCATTCGTGCCCACGGCCAGCGACGCGGACGGCAATCCGCTGACGTTCAGCGTGGCGGGGTTGCCGGGCTGGGCCACGTTCAACACCGGCACGGGCAGACTCGCCGGAACGCCGCCTGCGGCCGGCACGTTCGGTGGCATCGTGATCTCGGTCAGCGACGGCTCGGCCAGTGCTTCGCTCGGACCGTTCTCGATCACGGTGACGGCGCCGACGACGAATCACCCGCCGACGATCAGCGGCACGCCGTCCACGACGGCGACGCAGGGCACGGCGTATAGCTTCCAGGCCTCGGCGGCGGACGCCGACGGCGATCCGTTGACGTTCTCGATCGCCAATCGGCCCACCTGGGCCACGTTCAACGTGAGCAGCGGCGTGCTGCAAGGAACGCCCGGCGCGAGCAACGTCCGTACCTTCAGCAACATCGTCATCAGCGTGAGCGACGGCAAGGCGTCGGCGTCGTTGGCCGCGTTCTCGATCACCGTGGCGTCCTCGAATACGCCGCCGACGATCTCGGGCACGCCGCCGACCTCGGCCACGGCAGGCACTGCGTATACCTTCACGCCGGCGGCCAGCGACGCCAACGGCGATACGCTGACGTTCAGCATCACGAACAAGCCGAGCTGGGCCACGTTCAGCAGCTCCACGGGTCGGCTGCAAGGCACGCCCGCGAGCGGCGACGTGGGCACGGATGCGAACATCGTCATCGGTGTGAGCGACGGACAGGACTCCGCGCAATTGTCGACCTTTGCGATCACCGTCAGCGCGGCGCCGAATCACGCGCCCACGATCAGCGGCACGCCGTCCACGACGGCGACGCAGGGCACGGCGTATAGCTTCCAGGCCTCGGCCGCGGACGCCGATAGCGATCCATTGACGTTCTCGATCACGAATCGGCCGACGTGGGCCACGTTCAACGTGAACACGGGCGTGCTGCAAGGGACGCCGGGCGCGAGCAACGCCGGCACGTTCAGCAACATCGTCATCAGCGTGAGCGACGGCAAGGCGTCGGCGTCGTTGGCCGCGTTCTCGATCACCGTGGCGGGCTCGAACACGCCGCCGACGATCTCCGGCACGCCGCCGAGCACGGGCACGGTGGGCACGCAGTACACGTTCACACCGACGGCCGCCGACGCGAATGGCGATACGCTGACGTTCAGCATCACGAACAAGCCGAGCTGGGCCACGTTCACGACGTCCACCGGTCGCCTGCAAGGCACGCCGGCGAGCGGCAACACGGGCGCGTTCGCGGGCATCGTGATCTCGGTGAGCGACGGTCAAGCCTCCGCGCAGCTCCCGGCGTTCACGATCACGGTCAGCGCGCCGCCGAATCGCGCGCCGACCATCTCGGGCACCGCGCCGACGGCGGTGATGCAGGGGACCGCCTACACGTTCACCCCGACCGCGAGCGATCCCGACGGCGACGCGCTGTCGTTCAGCATCACGAACAAGCCGAGCTGGGCCACGTTCAACACCAGCACCGGTCGGCTGCAGGGCACGCCGACCGCCGGCGACGTGGGCACGACGACGGGGGTGGTGATCGGCGTCAGCGACGGCACGCTGAGCGCGTCCCTGGCCGCCTTCAACGTCACGGTCCAAGCCGTGGCGACCGGCTCGGCCACGCTGTCCTGGACTCCGCCCACGCAAAATACCGACGGCTCACCGCTGATGGATCTGGCGGGCTACAAGGTCTACTGGGGCACGTCGCAGGGCAACTATCCGAACTCCGTGACGCTGAACAATCCCGGCTTGACCACCTACATGGTCGACAACCTGGTGCCGGGCACCTATTTCTTCGTGGCCTCGGCGTTCAACACGGGCGGCACGGAAAGCTCGCTGTCGGGCGTCGCCAGCAAGACCATTCAATAGCGGCTCTACCCCCCCCTCGGTCCGGCCGGCGGCTCTGCCGTCGCGCCGGACCGCTCTTTATCCCCGCGCGACATCGAACCGGTCGGTCTGGGAACGTCGCTAGGGTTTCGCCCTCGACGCCCGCTTATAATAGATGCGAGTGATCGCCGACGGGGCGAGAGTGGCGGAATTGGTAGACGCGCTGGACTTAGAATCCAGTGGGGCAACCCGTGGGAGTTCGAGTCTCCCCTTTCGCACCAACCATCGAAGAGTCAGAGGATGAACGCAGCAAGCTCAAACGGTTACGAGGCCTCGGTGGAGGCGGCGGAGGGCCTTACCCGGCGCATGACGGTCCGCGTGCCTGCGGCCGACATCGAGCGGGAGATCGATGCGCGGCTCACGAAGGTGGGGCAGACGGCGAAGCTCAAGGGCTTCAGGCCCGGCAAAGTGCCGCAAAGAGTCGTGCGGCAATACTACGGCGGTCAGGTGCGCGAGGAAGTCTTGAACGACGTGATCCGCGCCACTTACTCGCGCGCGATCGCCGAGCAGAAGCTCAATCCCGCCGGCGGGCCGCGGATCGAGGCGCTGGCCGGCGCCGACGCGGCCCCCACGGAGCACTTCAGCTACCGGGCCACGTTCGAGGTCTACCCCGAGATCGTCCTGCAGCCGCTCGAGCAGCTGGCGATCGAGGTGCCGAGCGTCGAGATCCAGGAAGCCGACGTCGACGACATGATCGAGAAGCTCCGTGCGCAACGCGCGACGTGGAGCGTCGTGGAGCGCGCGGCCGACGAGCGCGACCGGGTGGTCGTCGATTTCGTCGGCACGATCGACGGCGAGCCCTTCCAGGGCGGCGAAGGCAAAGAGGTCTCGATCATCATCGGGGCCGGCCAGGTGCTGAAGGAGTTCGATCAGGCGCTGCGGGGCGTGCAGGCGGGGGACCAGACCACGGCCACCGTGAATTTCCCTGCCGATTACCCGGCCGCGAACCTCGCCGGCAGAGCGGCCGTGTTCGCGATCACCGCGCATCGCGTGGAGGAGCAGCGGCTGCCCGAGCTCGACGACGAGTTCGCGACCAGCTTCGGGCTCGCCGGCGGCGCCGCGTTGCTGCGCAGCGAAGTCAGGAACAACATGGCCCGGGAGCTGGCCGAGCGCGTGCGCAGCGAGAGCAAGACGCACGCGTTCGACGCGTTGATCAAGGCGAACGACGTGGCCATACCGCACGCGCTCGTCGACGAGGAGATCACCACGCTGCAGGCCGATGCGTTGCGTCAAATGGGCAGCAAGGACGCGAAGCAGGCGCCGCCGCGCGAGCGTTTCACGGCGTTGGCTCGCCGCCGCGTCGCGATCGGCCTGCTGATCCAGGAGCTGCTGAAACAACATAAGATCAAGCTCGATCAGGCTCGCGTGGAGCAGCGGCTGACGGAGCTGGCGGCGCCGTACGAGAAACCCGAAGAGGCCGCGCAGTACTATCGCAGCAACCGTGGCATGATGGTGCAGATCGAAGCGGGCGTGCTCGAAGATCAGGTCGTGGACTTTCTGCTCGAGCACGGCAACCGCACGCAGAGGGCAGCGAGCTTCAAGGAATTCATGGGCGCCTAACGGACGGTGCCGACGGAGTCAAATCAGTGGATACCACAGCGTTGAATCTCGTGCCGATGGTCGTGGAGCAGACCGCTCGCGGAGAGCGGGCCTACGACATCTACTCCCGTCTGCTGAAGGATCGCGTGGTCTTCATCGTCGGCGGCATCGAGGATCAGGTGGCGAACCTCGTCGTCGCTCAGTTGCTGTTCCTCGAGTCGGAGAATCCCGACAAGGACGTGCACCTGTACATCAACTCGCCGGGCGGAATCGTGACCGCCGGGCTCGCGATCTACGACACGATGCAGTACATCAAGCCCGACGTCAGCACCATCTGCGTGGGTCAGGCCGCGAGCATGGGCTCGTTGCTGCTCGCCGGCGGCACGAAGGGCAAACGCTACTGTCTGCCGCACTCGCGAATCATGATCCATCAGCCGAGCGGCGGATTCCAGGGGCAGGCGTCCGACATCCACATCCACGCCCAGGAGATCCTGAACCTGCGGCAGCGGTTGAACGGAATTCTCGCGAAGCACACGGGTCAGAGCACCGAGCGCATCGAGCGCGACAGCGATCGCGACAACTTCATGGACGCTGCCGCCGCCGTCGAATACGGGCTCGTGGACACCGTGCTCGAGAAGCGTGTAGACGCCCTCGCCAAAGGCTAGCGGGCGTCACCGCCGCGCTGTGATCCAGGTCCGCCCAAACTGCCAACCCCTGCTTTGCAGACGTTTGGGACTAGTGCTATAAGGCCATGAATACCGGGACTGCCGGTGTGAGGTGCAGCAACCATGAGTGATGATTCTCGCAAGGGGGACGACGGCAAGCTTTTGTACTGCTCGTTCTGCGGCAAGAGTCAGCACGAAGTGCGCAAGCTCATTGCCGGCCCGTCCGTTTTCATCTGCGACGAATGCGTCGAGCTGTGCAACGACATCATTCGCGAGGAGCTCGACGAGCGTGCCGAGCGCGGCCGCGACAAGCTGCCGAAGCCGAGCGAGATCAAATCCGTCCTCGACGAGTACGTGATCGGCCAGCAGACCGCGAAGAAAGTGCTCGCCGTCGCCGTGTACAACCACTACAAGCGGCTCGAGACGCGGGCTCGCGACAAGGGCAAGCAGGAAGTGGAGCTGGCCAAGAGCAACATCCTGCTGATCGGCCCTACGGGCTGCGGCAAGACGTTGCTCGCGGAGACGCTGGCGCGCCTTTTGAACGTGCCGTTCACCATCGCGGATGCCACCACGTTGACCGAAGCGGGCTACGTCGGCGAGGACGTCGAGAACATCATTCAGAAGCTGCTGCAGAAGTGCGAGTACGACGTCGAGAAGGCGCAGACCGGCATCGTGTACATCGACGAGATCGACAAGATCTCGCGCAAGTCCGATAACCCGTCGATCACGCGTGACGTGTCCGGCGAGGGCGTGCAGCAAGCGTTGCTGAAGCTCATCGAAGGCACGATCGCGTCGGTGCCGCCCCAGGGTGGCCGCAAGCACCCGCAGCAGGAGTTCCTGCAGGTCGACACCTCGAACATCCTGTTCATCTGCGGCGGTGCGTTCTCCGGCCTCGACAAGATCATCCTGAACCGCTCGAAGAAGAGCGGCATAGGGTTCGTCGCCGAGGTCCGGCCGCCGGACGGCGGCGAGCACATCAACGAGCTGCTCGGCGACGTCGAGCCCGAGGATCTGATCAAGTACGGTTTGATCCCGGAGTTCGTCGGCCGCCTGCCCGTCGTCGCGACGCTCGAGGAGCTCGACGAGGAAGCGCTGGTGGAGATCCTGACGGAGCCCCGCAACGCGCTCACCAAGCAGTATTCGAAGCTGTTCGATATGGAAGGCGTCGAGCTCGAGTTCCGCGAGGACGCGCTGCGCGCGGTGGCGCGCAAGGCGATGCAGCGCAAGACCGGGGCGCGCGGGCTGCGCACCATCCTCGAGAACGTGCTGCTCGACACCATGTACGACCTGCCCTCGATGACCAATGCGACGAAGGTCGTCGTCGACGACACCGTCGTCACAGGCGAGACGAAGCCGTATGTCATTTACGAGGCCGATGAGCCTGCGGCCGTCGGTGACGAGCGTCGCTGACGTCCGCTTCCCTGGCTGCCACGTCTTGGCGAAGGCTGAAGACGCCCGGCGCCGTCACGTTCGATCCGCCGGTTCGAAAGATCGTCCCTCGAGGCGGTGCTCGCGAACGGCCATTGCACTTGAGAGACATGAACCATGACAGATACCGCTGACACCCCCGCCACGAAGCGCCTGCCGATCCTGCCGCTGCGCGATGTCGTGATCTATCCGCACACGGTGATCCCGCTGTTCGTCGGTCGCGAGCGCTCCGTGGCCGCGCTCGATCAGGCCATGGCCGGCAACCGCGAGATCCTGCTCGTGGCCCAGACCCAGCCCGACATCGACGAGCCGGGCGCCAAGGATCTGTACGAGATCGGCACCGTGGCAACGATCCTGCAGCTGTTGAAGCTGCCCGACGGCACGGTCAAGGTGCTGATGGAGGGCGTCAAGCGCGC
>CAVSMD010000008.1:0-136746 GCA_963728995.1 uncultured Gammaproteobacteria bacterium | reverse complement strand
TGAAGAGTTCCGTTTCCGCGACGGACACTTGCTGCTGCGCGGCAACAACGGCACGGGCAAGTCTAAGGTGCTGTCGTTGACGTTGCCGTTCTTGCTCGATGGTCAAGCGAGCGCAGCGCGCGTCGAGCCCGACGGCGACCGGCACAAGCGCATGGAATGGAATCTCTTGATGGGTGGTCGTTACGAGAAGCGTACCGGATACACGTGGATGGAGCTGGGCCGCCTCGATGAGACCGGCAATGCGCTGACCGTGACGATCGGCTGTGGCCTGCGCGCCGTCGCAGGCCGCGCCGGGGTGGACACCTGGTTCTTCGTGACGGACCAGCGCGTGGGTCGCGATCTCAAGCTCGTGACGCCGGAGCAAACGGCGCTCTCGCAGGAGCGGCTCACCGAGGCGATCGGTGCGCGGGGGCAGGTGTTCAAGACCGCGCAGGTCTATCGGCGGGCTGTCGACGAGCGCCTCTTTGGGCTTGGCGAAGAGCGCTACGAAGCGCTCGTCGAGACGCTGATCCAACTTCGGCAACCGCAGCTCTCGAAACAGCCGAACGAGGATCGTTTGTCGGCCGCGCTCACCGAAGCGCTGGCGCCGCTCGATCGCGTGTCGCTGGAAAGCGTGGCGGATGCGATGGGTCAGCTCGAAGATCTGCGCCGCGAGCTCGACGAGCTCGGCGCGATGCGGCAATCGGTCGCGGCCTTCGGCGCGCGTTACCTTCGTTACGCGCAGATCGCGGCGCGCCGCAAAGCGCGCGTGATGCGTCAGGCGCAAACCGACTTCGACAACGCGAGCCGCGAGCTCAATGCCGCGGAACGGGCGTTTGAGCGCGCGAAGGAGAAGGTGACGCACTGGCGCACCGAGGAGCAGCGGCTCGACGAGCACCTTACGAGCGGTCGCTCGCGGCTTGGCGTCCTCGAAGCCGATCCCGTGATGCGCGATGCGCGACGGCTCGTCGATGCGCGGGCCTTGGCGGAGCAGTGCCGGACTAGCCATCGCGAGGCCGAGCAACGCATGGTCGTTGCGCACGACCGCGCCGAAGGCGAGCAGCAGTCGTCCGCTGCGCGCCGGCGAGACGCGCACACCACACGGACAGAGCTTGCGGGCGTACAAGGCACAGCAGCGGATCGAGGCACCGAAGCAGGTATCGCAGCTGAGCACACACGGGTGCTCGAAGTTCTCGGGCTCCCGGATGGCATCGCGGCCGTTGCCGATGCCACGCTCGCGGCGTGGCCGGACGCGTTACACGCCGCGGCCGAGCGGCGTCGGGAGCAGATCGAGGCACTGCGCAAGTGTCAACGCGAGCTGCACGCGGCCGAGCAGCGACGCCAACTGGCCCGTAGCGACCGCGACCGGTGCGCCGACGCGTTCGACGCCGCGACCGCGTCGCATGCCACGAACGCCGAGCGCCGTGTCGCAGAGGCCACGTCGTTGCTCGCCGCTTGGCGTACGCATTTCGCCGCGGTCGAGGTGCTCGAGGTCGAGGAACAGGACACCGTGCTCGGGGCTCTCGAGTCGTGGACAGAGACGCAAGACGGTACGAATCCGGCTCGCGATGCGCTCGATGCGGCGCGCATCGCCTTGGAGCGCGTGCTCGCGGCGCGTGAGGCCGCGATCGCCGAGGCGCGCAAGGCTGCCGATCTGGAACGAGGCGAGCTTGAGGCCGAGTGCGCTCGCCTGGTTCGGGGCGAAGACCGCCGACCCCCAAAACCATATACGCGGGATGCCGCGGCGCGCGAACGCCGCACGGGCGCGCCGCTGTGGCAAGCCGTGGACTTTGCAGCGCACGTTTCGCCTGACGCCCGCGCAGGCATCGAGGCGGCGCTCGAGGCGGCCGGCTTGCTCGATGCTTGGCTCGCACCGGATGGAACGCTAACGGACGAGCGCACGCACGACGTGCTGCTCGTCGCTCGCGAGGAATGTCCGCAGTCGCTTGCGGATTGGCTCGTGCCGACGATTCCGGACGGCGCGGAGGGCCTCTCCGCCGCAACCGTGAGTGCGGTGCTGCGTTCGATCGCGTGCACCGCACGGGAGCCGTCCGGGGCCGAGACGTGGGTATCGCCGCACGGCGAGTTCCGCGTCGGTGCGGCTCGCGGCGCCTGGTCCAAAGCCGACGCCGCGTATGTGGGCCATGCAGCGCGCGAAGCGGCTCGGCGTGCTCGCCTCGTCGAACTCGACGCGAGGCTCGCGGAGCTCGCGACGACGCTCGCGGACTGTGACGCACGGCATCAGCGGTGCGAAGCGCTGCGGGCTGACGCCGCCGCCGAGGTGACCGCCGCCCCGTCGGACGACGCACTGCTGCGCGCGACCGCAGATCTCGCGGCAGCCGAGCAGCAGCGCCGCTTCGCGCAGATCAAGCTCGGCGAAGCCGAGGTGCGTTTGTCGGAGGCCGCGCAGGCCGCCGCGGATGCACACACCCGCTTGATCCGCGACGCACGCGATCTCCGGCTGCCAAGCGACGACTCCGGGACTGGCCGCGTGGAGCACGCGCTCGCCGAGTATCGGACGGCGCTCGTACAGCTCGCAGGTGCAGTGCGTAACCACCGGCGCTCGCTGCTCGATCTTGCCGAGCAAGAACGGCGGGAAGCCAATGCGACAGCCGATGTCGAGAACGCGGTGACCGATCGCGCAGTCAAGGCGACTAAGCTGCTCGAAGCGGATGCCGTCGTCGAGTCGCTGGAAGCCACCGTCGGCAAGCAAGTCGGCGACCTGCTCGGCCAGATCGAGGCGGTGAAGCGAGCGCTCGAAGCCGACGAGAAGGCAGCGAAGGTCGCGCGTGCGCAATTAAACGCGGCGAGCGGCCAACGCGGCACGGCCGAAAGCGAACGTAACACCAAGGCACAGCGGTTGACGGAACGCGTGTCGGCGCGCAAAGCGGCCGTCACCGAACTCGAATCCTTTGCCGCGCAGACGGGGCTGCTTGCCGTGGCGCTCGGTGCGGAACTGGAAGCGTCGCTACCGGCCGTCCCGTGGGGCGTGGACGCTGCCTTGACCTTGGCGCGCCGAGCCGAGCAGGCGCTCGCCGATATCTCTGCCGACGACGGCGACTGGTCGCGCGTGCAAAGCGAGCTTGGCCGTGACCTCACCGAGCTGCAGAGCGCGATGTCGGCCCATGGCCACTCGGCGACGGCCGAGCTTACGGATCAGGGCCTGATCGTGCGCATCGTGCATCAGCAGCGGCCGGTGCGCCCGGATGTGCTCGAGCGCCTACTCCACGCTGAGCTCGACGAACGCAAGCTGCTGCTCTCCGTGCGTGAGCGCGACGTCCTGGAGCAGCATCTCGAGAAGGAGATCGCGGCCAATCTGCAACGCATGATCAAAGACACTGACGAGCGCGTCGCCGCGATGAACCGAGAGCTCGCCCGCCGGCCAACGTCTACCGGCGTGCGTTATCGGCTCGTGTGGCAGCCATTACCGGAAGACTCCGAGCACGGTGTTCCGGGGCTGGCGGAAGCACGCAAAAGGTTGCTACGAACAAGCGCGGAGGCTTGGTCGCCGGACGATCGCCGCCAGGTTGGCGAATTTCTCCAGCGGCGCATCTCGGCCGAGACCTCGGAGGACGACCATGCCGGTGTCTACGACGGCCTCGCGCGCGCGCTCGACTACCGCCGCTGGCATCAGTTCCGCGTGCAACGCTACCAGGACGGGCAGTGGCGGCCGCTCACGGGTCCTGCATCGAGCGGCGAGCGGGCGCTCGGTCTTACCGTGCCACTGTTCGCGGCGTGCAGCGCTCACTATGAGAGCGCGCGGGAGCAAGCGCCCCGTCTGGTGCTTCTCGACGAGGCCTTCGCGGGCATAGACGACGAAGCCCGCGCAAATTGCATGGCGCTAATCAGTGAGTTCGATCTCGATTTCGTGATGACGAGCGAGCGCGAATGGGGCTGCTACCCCGAGCTTCCGGGGCTGTCGATCTGCCAGCTCGTCCGACGCGAAGGCGTGGACGCTGTCTTCGTTTCGCGCTGGACGTGGGATGGACGGGTACGGCGGGAGAACCAAGAAATCATCGAGCGATTTCCGTCCGCCGCCGCTGATCGGACTGATTCGGCGGAGGCCGAGCGCACGGAGCCGGCGTGAGCATGGGCGTCGCGGCCGGCGATGCGCCTCTGCAACGGCTCCTGGGCGGCGACGAACTCGCAACGTTGCGCCGACGGCTACGCGCGCGTTTCGAGCGCGGCGCCAAGAGCGACGAGTTCTCGTTAGGCAAACTCAACAGTGCCGAGCGCCGCGCCTTGGAGGGGCTACTGGGTCGCTCGGTGCGATCTGCAAGCTCAATGCGACTCAAGCTATCGGAGCTCGACACGGCCATCGCACGCGCCGGTCTTGCGCGCGATCTGCGAGCAGCGCTGGAGGCCCTCGACGGTCCGTTGATCGACCGCAAAGCTGAACGGGCCGAGCGCGAGCGGCAGTGGCGGGACGTGCTTGAGGGTGCGGACCGAAAGCTACTCGGCACATTCATCGCCGACTCGGCCAGCGTGGCTCTATTGAGGCGCCTCGCGAGCGGTGAACCGCAAGAAGGGCGCGCGTTGCTCGAGCGCGCGGCACGAGTGCTCTCAGGACTTCCGGCCTTCGGCGTGCCGCTCGCCCAACTTGCAGCTGAGACCTTAGGCAACGCGCACGCGCTCGATCCTGGGCAGCCGGTTGCGACGCTAGTCCTGCGTGCGTGCGCATCGTCTCCGAACGAGTCAGATGCGGTTTCGGACATGACTGAGACTGCCGCTGACCCGGGCTCTCGCGCGGCGGCGACGCGCCGCAACCTGTGGGCTCTGGCAGGCGTGAGCGTCAACGACCTGGCTGCGCCGGCACTCTGTTTGAATCTACGCGCCCGGGATGAGACGCCGGCGGGTGCTTTGGCGGCTCGCGCAGCGGATCTCGGCGTTCCGATACATCTGAGTTTGAAGCTTCTGCTCGAGTCGCCGCCGAGATGGGCGCACTGCGAGCCGGTGTACGTGTGCGAGAACTCTGCGGTCATCGCCATTGCAGCGCAGCGCTTCGGCTTGCGGTCGCCACCGCTAGTGTGCACTGACGGAATGCCGGGCGCGGCGCAGCAAGCTCTCCTGCAACAGCTGCGAGGGACGGGGGCGCTCTTGCGGTATCACGGAGACTTCGACTGGCCGGGCATCGCGATTGCAAACTTCGTCATCCGCCGCTTCGGTGCAGCGCCGTGGCGGTTTAGCGCCGCGGACTATCGCGCCTGCATTACCGGCAACGAGCCGCCGCTGTTAGGGCGACGAGTCGAGGCGTCCTGGGATCCGCAGCTTGCCGCGGCGATGGCGGAATCTGGGGGGGACTGCACGAAGAATCCGTGATAGAGGGATTGATGAGTGATTTGGCGGCAGCGATCTCATGACGCGCGTCTCCGCTAGCCATCGGGCCCCGGCGTGTCCGCCGCGATCATCCAGGAGATCAGGCCGCTCGAGAATGCGCGGGTCTCGTGTCAGGCCGCGTAGCACCGCTCGAGTCGCCGCGTCGTTCGTCCCCGTGCCACGAGCTTGACACCAACGAGCGAAAGGTAGCCCTGAAGGGCGGCGCAACGCCCGATAACTGGCGGAAGCACGCGCTGACGCGCAGCGCGAACGTCGAGCATCAGGAGATTCCGCTCGGGGATGTCAGCAGTCGTTAGCCAGTCCAGGTGCAGATCGGCCCACACGGCAACCAATCTGTACGGCCACGCTGCGTGACGCTTCGGAGCGGGTAGCTCCCGCAGGAACTCCGCTGCGATTATCGCGTCGCGACCGCGTAGGTCTAGGTCAACGACCCAACCGAGCGGCCGGGAGAAAGGCGCCACGTTATCCACGCAGGTGCACCGTCAATCCGGCCCGCACGATCGCGCGCAGGATATCCTCGATGTGCTGCGGCTCCACCACGTAGGCGCGACCCCACCTCAGCGCGCCTTCGGTCACGAGGTGTTCGTCGCACCACGCGCTCGCGCTTTCCGTGTCCGGGCGCAACAGCGCAATGCTGACGTGGTGCTGGACGTCAAAGTCTGGAGCGCTTGCTACCCTTGTCATAGCCAACCCCGCTCCGCGAGACTGACGCATGCGTCACCGGTAACGACGAGGTGATCGAGAAGTCGGATCTCAACCAGCGCGAGCGCTTTCGACAGCTTGAGCGTGATACTCCGATCAGCTTCGCTCGGTTCCGCGATGCCGCTCGGATGGTTGTGGGTGAGGATAACCGCGGCGGCATTGAGCTCGAGCGCCCGCTTGACGACTACGCGCGGGTATACCGTGGCACCATCGATCGTTCCGGCGAACAGCGTTTCCGCGTGGATCACTCGATGACGCGTATCGAGCCATACCGTAGCGAAATGCTCGTTGTCGTAGCCCGCGCAGAGTGATCCGCAAACCATTGCGGCTTCTTGTGGTGAACCGAGCGTCGTACCGCGAGTCTGCGCGACGATGATCGCAGCAGAGGCGTCGAGCACTTCGGAATTGGCGGCAGCGCGGTAGCGCCTACCGTGACGGGTATAGAGCGATCGCATGACGGGTCTCCTGGTCAGACCCGTCTCGCCTCCGTTGGCGCCGTGATCCAGATTGATCAAAAACAAATGAACGTCGTCGGTTCCCCAATGGCACGTTGTGGCGATCACGGCCAACTTCCTTTGGCGCGCTGCCGCAACGCCTGCGCCGTCTCACGCATCCGGCCGAACACTTCCATTTGTGCGGCGAACGCGTCCGGATTCGCGCGATAGCCGGTGTCGCCGAGAACCATAGTCGGCGCAGAAGAGGGTGCGCGCGTCGCGACGAAAGCGATCAGCTTGCGGTCTTTGGGACGGATCATCAAATCTTCTCCTTAACCCGTCTCGCTGCTGCGCAGGATGCGCGGCGCGCCGTGATCTGTTGGCGTTATGTGAGTTAGGGAAACTCTGATTTACCGGTAGAATTTGCTGCAGTGATTGTCAGGCCAGCACGTTGATGAAGCAGCACACACTGACGGGCTTTGAGAAGTACGGGAAGACGACGCGTCGAGCGCAGTTCCTGGCGGATATGGACCGAATTATCCCGTGGTCGCAGATGACGGTCGCGGTGCAGACGGTGTATCCGAAGATCAGCGAGAACGGTGGACGACCGCCGATTCCGCTGGAGCGGATGCTGCGGATCTACTTCCTGCAGTTGTGGTTCAACCTGTCGGACCCTGCGGTCGAGGAGGCGCTGTACGACTCGGCGTCGATGCGCGGCTTTGTGGGCATTGATCTTGGGGTTGAAGGGGCTCCAGATGAGACCACGGTGTGCAAGTTTCGGCATCTGCTGGAGCGCAACCAGCTGGGCAAGACGCTGCTGCAGGCGGTCAACGATCACCTGCGGCGCAGCGGCATCAAGATCGCGAAGGGCACGATCGTAGATGCGACGATCATCGGGGCGCCGAGCTCGACCAAGAACAAGGATGGCAAGCGTGACCCCGAGATGCATCAGACCGCGAAGGGCCAACAGTGGTACTTCGGGATGAAGGCTCATATCGGTGTCGACAGCCGGACGAAGCTGATCCATACGATCCTGGCGTCGGCGGCGAACGTGGCCGATGCGCTCGCGCTGCCCCACCTGCTGCATGGCAAGGAGACTCGGGTGTGGGGCGACCAGGCGTATCGCGGGCAGAAGGAGGCGATGCATGCGGCGGCGCCACGGGTGAAGGACTTCACCAACCAGCGTTACCGCTGGGGTGCCCGGATCGATGAGCGGATCAAGGCCAAGAACCGCAACAAGTCGCGTGTCCGAGCGAAGGTTGAGCACACGATCGGAGTCATCAAGCGAGTGTTCGGCTTTCAGAAGGTCCGCTACCGGGGTCTGGCGAAGAATCTGCACCGCCTCGAAGTGACCGCCGCACTCGCCAACCTGTACATCGTCAGACGGCGATTGCTGAATGCATAGGATACGTGTCGATGGAGATCGGGAAATGCTGACCTTCGAGGCAGAAATAGCCCAACCGGCGACCGAAACTCGTCCGTTCCGCCAGTTCAGTTCAACATCACGCCCAAAATCCGTTTTCATCGACGGTTCTTCAGACCTTCCTTAGCTGCCAGCTACCCGCAGTTCATCTAAGTAGTCCGCCCATCGCTGGAGCATCGCGCGTCGCTGCTCGAGAAGATGTGCGCGGAAATACACACCGCGCACGCCTGGTCGCGCATGAGCCAGCTGGGTCTCGACCAGCTCGCTGTCGAAACCGAGCCCATGCAGTAGTGACGCCGCGCTCGACCGGAAGCCATGAGCAACGTGCACGTCGTTCGAAAAGCCAAGCGTGCGCAGCGCGACGTTGAACGTGTTGTCGCTGAGCGGTCGACCATTGCGCAAGCTCGGGAAGGCCAGCTCGTCGCGGCGGTGACGCTCAAGTCTCCCGCAGCAGCGTCACTGTCTGCGTGGCGAGCGGCACAACGTGATTGGACTCACGCATCTTCATACGGGCTCTGGGGATCTCCCACTGCGGTGCGTCACCGCCGAGCGTGAATTCACGCCACGTCGCTAGACGCAGCTCGCCCGGCCGCACGAAGGTAATCGCGAGCAGTTGCAGCGCGAGCCAAGTCACCGGCTGCCCTGCGTAGCTGTCGATGGAGCGCAGCAGCACACCGAAGGCTCGCGGCTCGATAATCGCCGCGTAATGGCGCTCAGTCGTAGGCGCAAGAATCTCCGTGGCCTTGAGCCCCGACGCAGGGTTGTTGTTCACGACGCGCTTGGCCATCGCGAACCGCCAGAGTTTGTTGGCAAGCATCAACGCGCGATGCGCCGTTTCGCGACCGTGCGCCTGCTCGATGCGCTCGATAGCTTCCTGGAGGACCGGCGCATCGACGGCGCCGATCGGCGTGCGCGGACCAAGCTCGCGGATCAGGTAGGCGAAGCAGCGGTCGTTGCGGATAGTCGTTTTGTGGGCGTGGTTCTCGCCTCTGATCCATTCGTCTTGCCAGCGCTCGGTGACTGTCTCCAGCGCGTCACCGGCCGGCGCCACACGTACTGGATGCGGTCGCGGCGCGCCCCGGAGCTCCGCGGCCAACGCCGTCGGTAGCCACAGCGTCGGTGTTCTTGAGGCCAGCGCGGAGCCGCGCCGCTCGCGCCCGAGCGTCGTCGAGGCTGACATCGGGGTAGCGACCTAGTGAAAGATGCTGTTCTTTGCCGTCTCTGGCTGAGTCGCACACGCCAATGTGGGCTGCCTGAGGGTGGCACCAGGAAATACAAGCCGTAAGCGTCGAACGCCTTGTACGCCCGCTCGCGCGGCCGCAGTGCCTTGATCTTGGTTTCGGTGAGTTTTGCCATGACAAGCCTCGATTTGAGGCCCGTTTTCCCGGCGCTGTAGGCGCACGGAACCGTGGCAAGTTGGATTCTATGTTATCGGCGAAACGCTGGGTATCGGTTTCGTCACATAACACGTCGTGGGTACACTTTTTAGGTGACTGGGTACACCCGCCAATTCAGTACCCACTTTTCGTGGGTTTTCGTTTTTACAGCGACGAGACGAGATTGACTGCTCTCAGCGAAACTGACAACGATCGGGCGTTCGTTCAATCAGTTATGCGTGTGGGCGCCGACTAAACATGACAGAGGTTGTCGCGGCGTAACGGTAAATTGGCTCCCCGGGCCGGACTCGAACCAGCGACCAACGGATTAACAGTCCGTCGCTCTACCACTGAGCTACCGGGGAACCGCAGCCTGATTGGCGGCGGCATTCTGGAAGATGGTTGGGGTCAAGTCAAGGTAACGAGATGTGAAATACTTGCGTTGTCATAGAGTTAGATCGCGAACCGCGAAGCAGTCAGATGGCTGGCGCCTCACGCCCTCATGAACGCGCGGAGACGGCCGAGCGCCTGTGTCAGTGTCTCCGTGGATGCGGCGAAAGAGAGTCGCAAGTGCCCCGGCGCGCCGAACGCGGTGCCGGGGACCAGCGCCACGCCCGTCGCCTCGAGCAGTTGCTCGCACAGCGCCACGTCGGTGGCGGCGTGCTTTGTTCGCATCGCTTCCTCGACGTTGGGGAAGAGATAGAAGGTGCCGCTCGCCGGCACGCAATCGAATCCCGGCAGCTCCCCGACACCCGCGAAGAAGAAATCGTGCCGGCGGCGAAACTCCGCACACATGTCGCGCACGCACTGCTGATCGCCAGTCAAGGCGGCGCGAGCCGCGGCCTGCGAGATCGTGCAGGCATTCGTCGTGCTCTGGCTCTGAAGGCTCGTCATGGCCCTGATGACGGGCACCGGTCCGGCCGCATAACCCACGCGCCAGCCGCTCATGGCGTAACCCTTCGACATGCCGTTCACGGTGATCGTCCGGTCGTAAAGATCGGGGCACGCGGCAGCGAAGCTCGTGAACGGGCTGTCCGCCCACGAAATGTGCTCGTAGATGTCGTCGGTCAGCACCACGACCTGCGGGTGCTCGCGCAGCACCGTCCCAAACGCCGCCCAATCCTCCCGCGTGTAGACCGCCCCGGTGGGATTACACGGGCTGTTCAGGATCAGAAGCCGCGTTCGCGGCGTGATCGCCGCTGCGAGCTGCTCGGCTGCGACCTTGAACCCGTGGCGACCCGTGCTGGTCACGATGACCGGCGTCGCATCCGCCAGGCGGACCATGTCGGGATAAGACACCCAGTACGGCGCCAGCACGATCGCCTCGTCGCCGGGGTCGAGCAAAGCGAGGCAGGCGTTGTAGCAGGATTGCTTGGCGCCGCTCGATACGAGGATCTGGTCAGGCGCGTACGCGAGACCGTTGTCGCGCTCGAGCTTCGCTACGATGGCTTCCTTCAGCAACCGTGAGCCGTCGACCGCCGTGTACTTGGTGTCGTTGCGGGCCAGGGCTTCGCGCGCAGCGTCCTTGATGTGCTCCGGCGTCGGAAAATCCGGCTCGCCGACGCTGAGCACGATGATGTCGCGGCCAGCCTCACGAAGGCGGCCGGCGCGCGCCGTGATGCTCACGGTCGCAGACGGCTGAATGCGCTGTAGGCGATGCGCCAGGTGGATGCTCAAAGGCAGGAAACCTTTCTCTCGGCGGGCTCCGGTATCTTAAAATGCGCTGACCACTCCGCCAACCTCGTCCTAAACGACCGATGACCGACCGACCCTTCGAGCTCGTCGCCGAGTATCCGCCTGCGGGGGATCAGCCGCAGGCGATCGCGCGGCTCGTGGAAGGCATCGCCAGCGGCCTCGCCAAGCAGACCCTGCTCGGAGTCACGGGCTCCGGCAAGACGTTCACGATGGCCAACGTCATCGACACGTTGCAGCGGCCGACCCTGATCCTCGCGCATAACAAGACGCTGGCGGCGCAACTGTACGGCGAGATGCGCGAGTTCTTTCCGCGAAACGCCGTGGAATATTTCGTCTCGTACTACGACTACTACCAGCCCGAGGCCTACGTCCCCTCGAGCGACACCTACATCGAGAAGGACGCGTCGATCAACAACCACATCGAGCAGATGCGATTGTCGGCGACGAAGGCGTTGCTCGAGCGCCGCGACGTCGTGATCGTCGCCACGGTGTCGGCGATCTACGGCCTCGGCGACCCGGCCGCGTATCACGGCATGGTGCTGCATCTCGTCCGTGGCGCCAAGCTCGATCAGCGGAGCCTGCTGCGGCGTCTCACGGAGCTTCAGTACGCGCGCAACCCGCTCGATCTTGCCCGCGGCACGTATCGGGTCCGGGGCGACGTCATCGACATCTTTCCGGCCGAGTCGGAGAAGGAAGCCGTGCGCGTCGAGCTGTTCGACGACGAGATCGAGCAGATCAGCTTCTTCGATCCGCTGACCGGGGAGGTGACGCAGAAGATTCCGCGCGCCACGATCTATCCGAAGACGCATTACGTGACGCCGCGCGAGACCTTGCTCGCATCCGTCGAGCAGATTCGCGTGGATCTAGCGGAGCAGTTGAATCGCCTGCGCGACGCCAACAAGCTCGTCGAGGCCCAGCGCCTCGAGCAGCGGACTCGCTTCGATCTCGAGATGATTCTCGAGGTCGGCTACTGCAACGGCATCGAGAACTACTCGCGCTATTTGTCCGGGCGAGCACCGGGCGAGCCGCCGCCGTGCCTGTTCGACTACTTGCCCGACGATGCGCATGCTATTCGTCGACGAAAGCCACGTCACGATTCCGCAGATCGGCGGCATGTATAAAGGAGACCGCTCGCGCAAAGAGACCCTCGTCGAGTACGGCTTCCGGCTCCCGTCGGCGCTCGACAATCGTCCCCTGTCGTTCGAGGAATACGAGCAGATCGCCCCGCAGACGGTCTTCGTTTCGGCGACGCCGGGCCCGTACGAGCGCGCCCACTCCGATCAGATCGTGGAGCAGGTCGTGCGTCCCACGGGCCTCGTCGACCCCGAGATCGAGGTGCGGCCCGCCGGCACGCAAGTGGACGACGTGCTTTCCGAGATCAACGCGCGCGTCGCGCTCAGCGAGCGCGTGCTGATTACCACGCTGACGAAGCGCATGGCCGAGGACCTGACGGACTACCTGCAGGAGCACGGGGTCCGTGTCCGTTATCTGCACGCCGACGTGGAGACAGTCGAGCGCATGGAGATCGTGCGGGACCTGCGGCTCGGTGAGTTCGACGTGCTGGTCGGCATCAATCTTCTGCGCGAAGGCCTCGACCTGCCCGAGGTGTCGCTGGTGGCGGTGTTCGATGCGGACAAGGAAGGCTTCCTGCGGTCCGAGGGCTCGTTGATCCAGACGGTCGGCCGGGCGGCGCGCAACATTCGCGGCACGGCGATCCTGTATGCCGACCGAACCACGGGCTCGATGCAGCGCGCCATCGACGAGACCAATCGGCGCCGCGTCAGGCAGCTCGAGTTCAACCGCGAGCACGGTATCGAGCCCCGTTCGATTCGCAAGGCCGTCCAGGACGTCATGGAAGGTGCGCGCGCCTCGCCCCGCGGCGGCAGAGGGGACCGCAGACGCCGGGATCGGGAGCAGGTGCGTTACGAGCGTCTCTCACCCGAGCAGATCCTTGCTCGAGTTCAACAGCTCGAGAAGAAAATGTACCAACACGCGCGCGATCTCGAGTTCGAGCAAGCCGCACAGCTGCGCGACGAGATCAACGAGCTTCGGCAGCGGAGCGTGGGCATGCCGCCGCGCGCAGTCGAACCGGCATGACCGTTGCTAGCGGCAATACCCGCTGCGAACCGTGACCGTGCTGCGGCTCGCGGGAATCTGCGCCGCGGCCCTGTCGGGGCTGCTGGCGGCGAGCCCCCCGGCGCTCGGCCAAGACGACGCTGCACGCAGCGCGATCGAATTCACGGTCGGCAATGTCGAGTTCCTGGTGCTCCACGAAATCGGACACTTTCTGATTGCCGAGAAGGATGTGCCGATTCTTGGGCCCGAGGAAAACGCGGCCGACTACATCGCGACGCTTGCGCTGCTGCGCGAAGCACCGCTCGACCCCGCGCTCAACGACCGTGCGTTGCGCTCACTGCTGGCGGCCGCCGATGCGTTCGCCGCTTCGTGGCAGGTGGGCGCGACGGTGAGCGCCGACGTGCCGTACTGGGGCACCCACGCGCTCAGCATTCAGCGGTTCTATCAGGTCGCCTGCTTGCTCTATGGCAGCGACCCCCAGACCTTCGCCTCGGTGCCGACCGCGGCAGGCCTGCCGGAGCGACGGGCGGCGGGCTGCAAGGCGGAATACACCCAGGCCGAGCGCGCGATTACCTGGCTGCTCGACACCTACGGCCGGCGACCCGGGGATCCACCCGGCGCGCCGATCGAGGTGCTCTACGAGCCGGCGCCGACTCGCGTGTCCGCACGCATCGCCGCCGAGCTCAAGTCGCAGCGCCTGCTCGAGCTCATCGTTGAGCGCCTCCACGAGCGATTCGTGCTGGCTCGGCCGATGACTCTCGTGGTCCGCCGTTGCGGCAAAGCCGAAGCTGCTTGGGTTCCGGACAGGCGCGAGCTGGTGCTCTGCTACGACTTACTCGACACGCTGTATTTGTTGGGGCTCAAGCGGGCCGGCCACGGGCTCGGCGCGAGCGGTCTGCCGACAAACTAGGGCTTGAGAAACGGGCGCGGATATAGGTATGGTGGCGCCCCTTGACGACCTAGGCGCGTAGCTCAGTGGTAGAGCACCACCTTGACATGGTGGGGGTCGGTGGTTCGATCCCACTCGCGCCTACCAACTTGGCATTCATCTCTGCGATCGCCGGCGAGCAAGGCTGACCCAGGGTTCGTAGTCATGGATCCCACCTCGAGCGACGCGATCGACCTTGCCGACGACGTCGAAGCGGTAGCGGCACGGGACCTGTACGCGGCGGCACCCGCGCAGCTCGACCTGCGAAGCGCACGCGTCGGCTCCGCGACCGTGCTGATCGCGCCGCGCGTTCCGGTGAGCTATTTCAATCGCGTCATCGGCCTCGGCGCCCACGCGCCTGCGACCGAAGCGCAGCTCGATGAGGCCATCGACGTGTTCCGCGGAGCCGGCGTCACGGATTTTTGGCTGCATCTCACACCCACAGCGCGCCCCACCGAGTTGGCGGCGTGGATCGCGGCGCGGGGACTCAAGCTCGCGGCCCGACGAACCTGGGCGAAATTCCTTCGTGGACCCGAGCCCGTGTCGCCGCAGCCACCGTCGACCTTACGTATCCGCGAAGCTGCTGCGCAAGACGCCGCCGAAGTCGCACGAACCGCAACGACGGCGTTCGGGCTTCCGTCGTCGCTGGGCGAGTGGTTCGCGAGGCTGGTGGGGCGGCCCGGTTGGCGCGTGCTGATCGCCGAAGTCGACGGGCGGATTGCGGCGACCGGATCGGTGTTCGTGCAGGACCACACCGCATGGCTTGGAGTCGGCGCAACGCTGCCGGAGTATCGCCGTCGCGGTGCGCAAACGGCGCTGCTCGCCGCCCGCATCGCGGCTGCAGCGGCCGCAGGGTGCACGGTGCTCGCCACGGAGACCGGTGAGAGCATCGCCGGCGAGCCAAATCCATCCCTCGCGAACATCCGCCGTGCCGGCTTCGAGCAGGTATGCTCACGCTGGAATTTCGCGGCCAAGCCGTAGGAGGCCGGGTGCTCACGATCTACCGTCAAAATGCGCCGCGCACCACCGGGCGCGCGCGAGCCGGGTGGGGTGCAGTACTGTTATGGGGCACCCTCGCGGCGGCGCCGCTCGGTGCCCAGGAGCTCGGTCCGCTGGGCCCGCTTCCGGCCGGCGGCCAGGTCACGTATTTCATCGGACCGGCGGAGCCCGGCTCGGCGTACCGGGCGGGAGATGCCGATCTCGCCGAATGGGCGCTCAAAGCGTGGCAGCGCGCCGCCGAGGGGGCCTTGATCTTCGTGCGCGCCAAGAGCGAAGACGACGCACTCGTGCGTCTCTACTGGGCCCCTCCGGGGGGTGGGCAATACGGCGAGATGGTGCCGATCGAGGTCGATGGCAGACGTGGCGCCGCCGTGTTCGTTCGGCCGGACACCGGGGCCCTGGGACCGGAGATCGCCGCGCGCGCCGCGGCCGACGCGCTGTTTCGCGACACCATCGTATACCTCACCTGCGTCCACGAGCTCGGCCACGCCCTCGGGCTGCGGCACACGGACGCCTTCGACGACGTCATGTACTTCTTCGGCTACGGCGGGGACATTCCGGAGTTCTTTGCCCGCTACCGCCGACAGCTGCGCAATCGCGGCGACATCGCCTCCACCGCCGGCGTCTCGGCGGGCGACCTCGCTCAGCTGCAGCGCCTGTACGGCCTGCGAGGACAGACCGTCGCCGACGGCGCAGAACTGTCTGAAACTAAAGGCCTTTAGAGTGCGGCCCGCCTTGTGCGGCGTAATGCGTGCCCGTACAATGCGCGTTCGTCCTGGGGGCGGGCGGAAGTTCGGTTACCCCGGCGAAAATGACAACGGCCGGCCGTTGGCGAGCATGTCGGTGATCTGCAGCGCAGATCACGTGCAAGCCGCGGCCGATGTTTTTAGCCAACTGAGGAGCGAAGAATCGTCCAAGGTAAGCGCGTGAGACGCAACGCGGAGATCAACTCTCCGCAAGTTCGCGTCATTGGCTCGAGCGGCGAGCAAGTTGGAATCATGGCGGTTCAGGACGCGCTTCGTAGCGCCGAGAGTGCCGGCCTGGATCTCGTGGAAGTCGCCCCCGGCGCTGAGCCTCCTGTCTGCAGGATCATGGACTACGGCAAGTTCGTGTTCGAGCAGAACAAGAAGGCACAGTCCGCCCGGCGGAAGCAGAAACAGATTCAGGTCAAGGAAGTGAAGTTCCGGCCCGGCACGGAAGAGGGTGACTACCAGGTCAAGCTTCGCAGCCTCATCAAGTTCTTGGGCCAAGGCGACAAGGCCAAGGTGACGCTCAGGTTCCGCGGACGAGAGATGGTGCACCAGGAAATCGGCGTCGCGCTGCTGAAGCGCGTGCAACAAGACCTGGAAAGCTACGGTGCCGTGGAACAACAGCCGCTCATGGAAGGGCGGCAAATGGTGATGGTGATCGGTCCGCGCAAGCGCTGACGATCCCCGTCGTCAAACAAACAAGTGCCGACGAGTAGCGCGCGAACGCGCGCCGGGCGTCGGCCGCCCGCCCAGTCGAGGCAACACTGGAACGGGCTAAACATCGAGGAGAAAGTCATGCCGAAGCTGAAGACGAAGCGCGGCGCTGCGAAGCGTTTCCGCGCGAAGGGTAATGGTGGATTCAAATCCGGCCATTCCCATATGCGCCACATCCTGACCAAGAAATCGCCGAAACGGAAACGTCAGCTGGGCCGACCGATGCAGGTCGCCGACTCGGACGTCGAGGGCCTGCGGCGGTTGCTCCCCTACGGGAGACCGTAAATGGCCAGAGTAAAACGCGGCGTTACGGCCAAGGCTCGGCACCGCAAGATCCTGGGTCAAGCCAAGGGCTACTACAACGCTCGCCGCAAGGTCTTCCGGGCGGCAAAACAGGCGGTCATCAAAGCAGGCCAATATGCATTTCGCGATCGACGGGTGCGTAAGCGCGAGTTTCGCGCACTGTGGATCACCCGCATCAACGCGGCGGCCCGAGCCAATGGCTTGTCGTACAGCCGCCTGATCAACGGCTTGGCGCTCGCCGAAATCGAGGTGGATCGCAAGGTCCTCGCGGACATCGCGGTCCATGACCAAGATGGCTTTGCGGCCATCGCGGCGGCCGCGAAAGAGGCCCTCGCAGGCGCCTAAAGCCCCCGTCGATGGGAACAACGCGGTGACCGGCATCGCGGAGCTGCTGGGTCAGGCCGAGGCAGCCGTTCGCGCGGCCGAGGACTTGGCCGCGCTCGATGCGGTCCGCGTGCAGTTTCTGGGCAAGAAGGGCCTGTTCACGGCGCAGCTGCGCGAGCTCGGCAAGCTGCCGCCGGAGCAAATCCCGATCGCGGGCAAAGCCGTCAACGACGCGAAGGCGACGCTGGCGGCTGCCATCGCCGCGCGTCGCGCGGCGCTCGAAACGCGCCGGGTAGCCCAGCAGCTCGCCGCGGATGCGTTGGACGTCTCGTTGCCGGGACGAGGCGAAGCTCCGGGTCGCCTGCACCCCGTCACGCGCACGCTGCGGCGCATGGTCGCGATCTTGGCGCACGCGGGGTTCGACGTGCACACCGGACCCGAGGTCGAGGACGACTTCCACAATTTCACGGCGCTGAACATCCCCGACGATCATCCCGCGCGGGCGATGCACGATACGTTCTACCTGCGCTCGGGATTGCTGCTGCGCACGCACACCTCACCCGTGCAGATACGCGCTTTGCGCGAGCATGGCGCACCGATCCGACTGATTGCACCGGGCCGCGTGTATCGGCGCGACTCCGATCTCACGCACACGCCGATGTTCACGCAGGTCGAAGGGCTCGCGATCGGTCCGCCAGGTCAGCTTCGCAAACCTGAAGGCACTGCTGTACGACTTCGTTTCCAAGTTCTTCGAGCGTGACGTTCAACTGCGCTTTCGACCGTCGTACTTCCCGTTCACCGAGCCGTCGGCGGAGGTCGACGTGCTGGCCGAGTCCGGCCGCTGGCTGGAGATTCTCGGCTGCGGCATGGTGCATCCGAACGTGCTCCGCAATGCCGGCATCGATCCAACGACGTTTACCGGGTACGCGTTCGGCATGGGCGTGGAGCGCCTCACGATGCTGCGCTATGGCGTGGATGACCTGCGGGCGTTCTTCGAGAACGATCTGCGGTTTCTCGAGCAATTCGGCTGAGTCCTCGTCATGCGTGTGAATCTCGATTGGTTGCGCGATTGGGTCGAGCTCGAGGGCAGTGCCGCAGCGGTGGCGGCCGACCTGACCACGTCGGGGCTCGAAGTCGAGGCCGTGGACCCCGTGGCCGGCCCTCTCGAACGCATCGTGGTCGCGGAAGTGCTGAGCGTCGCGCAGCATCCGAATGCCGATCGCCTTTCGATCTGCGTCGTGGCCGACGGCGCCGGCCAGCTGCAAGTCGTCTGCGGCGCGCCCAATGTCGCGGCAGGCATCAAGGCGGCATTCGCGCGGGTGGGGGCGACGCTCCCCGGCGGGAAGGCGATCGGCGCCGCGGAGCTGCGCGGCGTGAAGTCGCACGGCATGCTCTGCTCGGCCCGGGAGCTCGGCCTCCAGGACGACAACACCCAAGGCCTGTTGGTCCTCGACGCCGACGCCCCGGTGGGTGCGCCCATCGAGGGCTACCTGCGGCTCGACGACGCCGTGCTCGAGGTCAACGTTACGCCAAATCGCGGCGATTGCTTCAGCGTGCTCGGCATCGCCCGTGAGCTCGCGGCGCGTCGAGGCCGATCGCTGAAGGAGCGCGTACCGCCCGCGATCGCGGCGGCAATCGACGATCGGCTCTCGATAGGGCTCGAAGCAGGCGCGGCGTGCCCACGCTTCGTCGGCCGTGTCATACGGGGGCTGTCGACGCAGGCGAAAACGCCTCTCTGGATGCGTGAACGACTGCGTCGCGCGGGGTTGCGCCCGATTCAGGCCGTCGTCGACGTCACGAACTACGTCATGCTCGAGCTCGGGCAACCATTGCACGCCTATGACCTCGGCAAGCTCACGGGCCGCATCGGGGCGCGCTTCGCCAAAGGCGGCGAACGGCTGAAGTTGCTCGATGGGCGATCGGTCGAGCTCGCGCCCGACGTGCTCGTCATTGCCGATGACCGCGGCCCCGTGGGCCTGGCAGGGATCATGGGCAGTGAGGCGACGGCCGTCGGCGACGCAACCACGGACGTGTTTCTCGAAGCCGCGTTCTTCTCACCCGCCGCTATCGCCGGTCGAGCCCGCCGGTTCGGCCTGCATACCGAGGCGTCACTGCGCTTCGAGCGGGGCGTGGATCCCGCCGGCCAGGCTCGCGCGATCGAGCACGCGACCGAGCTGTTGCTGCAGATCAGCGGCGGACAGGCAGGCCCGCTGACGATCAAAGAGCGGACCGGTGATTTGCCCCAGCGATCGGCCGTGGCGCTGGCGCGTCAGCGCCTGCAGACGATGCTCGGCCTCGAGGTCCCCGACGCGCAGGTGGTGAGCCTCTTGACCCGGCTCGGCATGCGGGTGACGCCCGCCAAGGATGGCTGGCAGGTCGTTCCGCCATCGTTTCGGTTCGACATAACCATCGAGGAAGACCTGATCGAAGAGGTCGGACGCATGGTCGGTTACGACCGAGTTCCGTCGACGCCGGGGGCGCCCATCGAGCGCCTCGGGGCGGCGACCGAGCTCACGGTGCCGAGCGACCGGGTGGCCGACCTGCTCGTGGCGCGGGGCTATACGGAGGCCATCACGTATAGCTTCATCGATCCCGAGTTCGATGCCGCGGTACACCCCGGCGGGGAGCCGATCGAGCTCGCGAACCCGATCGCCAGCGATATGGCGGTGCTGCGGCGCTCGCTGTGGCCGGGCCTCATAGGTGTCGGCCGGTTGAACCTGAGCCACCAGCGCCAGCGGGTGAAGCTGTTCGAGATCGGCCCCCAGTTCTCGATGACCGGCACCGCGGTGGAGCAGACCACCGTGGTGGCGGGTCTCGCGCTCGGCGCACGGGCGCCCGAGCACTGGGACAGCGCGGCGCCCGAGATCGATTTCTTCGACGTCAAGGGTGACGTCGAGGCGCTCTTGCGACTCACGGGCCGGGCCAATGAATTTCGCTTCGAAGCGGCGTCACACCCTGCGTTATGCCCGGGACGAACAGCCCGGATCCGCACGCTCGACGACCATACGATCGGCTGGATCGGGCCGCTGCACCCGGACCTGACGGAGCGACTCGACAAGAAGCGGACCGCCGTGCTCTTTGCGTTGCACATGGACGCGACGTTCGTGGCGCGCGTGCCGACGTTTCGGCACTACTCCCGGTTTCCCGCCATTCGCCGCGATCTCGCCGTCGTCGTCGACGAGACGGTCTCCGCTGAAGCGCTGGAGGCTATCGCGCGGCGCGTCGCCGGCGACCTGTTGCAACGTGTGGTCGTTTTCGACGTATACCGCGGCAAAGGCGTAGATACAAGACGAAAAAGCATCGCGTTAGGCTTGATTTTGCAGGACGTCTCACGCACGCTTACCGACGAGGACGCCGATAAGACCATGCGCTCGATCATGCTTCACTTGGAGCGTGAACTCGGGGCGACGATAAGAACTTAACCGTAATCGGACGCCGAACCACGAAATATGGCACTGACGAAAGCGGACATGGCCGAGTCGCTGTTCAACGAGCTTGGCCTGAACAAGCGCGAGGCTCGCGAGCTCGTCGACTCGTTCTTCGAGGATCTCAGGGCCGCCCTTGCGGTCGGCGAACAAGTCAAACTTTCCGGATTCGGAAACTTCGATTTGCGCGACAAGAATAAACGACCCGGAAGAAATCCGAAGACAGGCGAAGAGATCCCCATCACCGCTCGCCGCGTCGTGACCTTCCGCCCTGGTCAAAAACTAAAAGCGCGAGTCGAGGCTTATGCTGGAACCAGGGAATAACTCCGAGCTCCCACCGATTCCGGGAAAGCGGTACTTCACCATCGGGGAAGTCAGCGACCTGTGCGGCGTAAAGCCTCACGTGTTGCGCTACTGGGAGCAGGAGTTCCCGCAGCTCAAGCCCGTCAAACGCCGCGGCAACCGCCGTTACTATCAACGGCAGGACGTCCTGGTGATTCGCCAAATCCGCAGCCTGCTCTATGAAGAGGGCTTCACGATCGGTGGGGCGCGGCAGCGACTCATGGGCGACGAGGCGAAGTCCGACACCAGCCAGAGCCAGCAAATCATTCGCCAGGTGCGCGCCGAGCTCGAAGACGTCCTGAAGCTGCTGCGCCGCTGACGCCGGCTCAGCTTCGAGGCGGGTACCCGCCGCCGACCGTTTGCCGGTAGACTGGCGCGCACGGTCGGGGCGTGGCGCAGCCTGGTAGCGCACTTGCATGGGGTGCAAGGGGTCGCAGGTTCAAATCCTGTCGCCCCGACCAATCCGAGAATCAACTCTCCCAACGCTGCCTTTATTTACAAGCGGCTAGGGCGAGATACTCGAGCAACCTCTCATGAGCTGAGCCGCAGCCGGGGGTCGGTCCCTGGCTCTGATTCGCCCCGCGCGGTAAGGTGACGACAAAGAACGAAGGTCTCCTCACAGGGCGGCTCCGCGGTGTTCCTCGAGCAGTACAAGCTGGAAAGCAATCCGTTCGTCGCGGACGCCGCGCGCCCGGTATTCGCTTCGCATTCCCTGCGCTACGCGGCGCTTAAGCTCGAGGAGCTCGTCGACAGTCAGATCTTTTGCCTGTTTCTCAGCGGACCGGCCGGAGTGGGCAAGACGACGCTGGCGCGCCAGCGCCTGCAGCAGGTTCGTGCCGCCGCTTGTGCGTGGGTCGACCCCACGTGCGAGACGCCGGAGCAACTACTGCGCCTCTTGTTGACCGCCATCGGTCCCGGCGAGATCGAGGGCGGCGCCCCGGAGCTGCGCCGCATTCTCGACGTATTCCTTCGTCATCAGGCGTCCCATGGGCGTTTCCCCTACATCGTCGCCGACGCGCTCGAGCGCTTCTCCAGCCCCGTGCTGCGCGAGCTCGAGTCGCTGGCCCAGTTGCGCGTCCGCGGACGGCCGGTGCTGTACCTCCTTGGGCTAACGCGCAGCGAAGAGCTCGTCGCCGGTCTTCTTCCGCAATACGACGGCGGTCCGTGGGCGAGGGCGACGCACCAGCGTCTGGTCGGGTTCACGCTCGACGAGACTCGCGCCTATGTTCGAACGTGTCTGCGCGGGGCAGGCTGCGACTGGGCCGAGGAGCTCGCCCCGGACGACGTCATCGTGGACATTCAGGCGTTCACGCAAGGCGTCGTGGGCGACATCAATGCGTTGTGCTGCGCGGCCCTAGACGCCGTTGCGGAACGCTCCACGGGCAGCCTTCGTCATCACAAAGTCACTCGCGCTTTGCTGAAAGAAGTCGGCATGGCATTGAATCTGCGCTACGACGCCACGGCCTGGCAGCCGCCGGTCGAGGAAGCGCTGTCGCCGTCGGCTGTCCATCTGACCGATCCCGGCGAGCTACAGATCGAAGCGGCACGATTGATCGTCTCGAGCGGCAAGTCGATCGTCGCGGAGGTCGAGCTAAGCCGTCCGCGGATCGTCCTCGGTCGCGATGACAGCTGCGACATCAGCCTCGATAGCCGCTACGTGAGCCGTTTTCAAAATCTATTCATGGAAACGCACGAGGGCTGGCTCCTGATCGACCTCAGCAGCACGAACGGTTGTTTCGTCAACGGCAGGCGCGTTCGCGAGCACCGGCTCCGGGACGGGGACTTGATCGCCGTTGGCCAGCACCAGATGCGGTTCATGAGCCCGCGGAAGGCGCGAGCCGACGCGGCCACGCCGTCGCCGGCGGCCGTTGACGAGGATCAAACGCTGCAAGAGCCGCCCGAGACAGTCGTTCGGGCCACCTCTAGCTAGGGCCGTCAGGCCGGCAGCGGCTGCAGGAGCGGGCCGGTTTGACCGGTACTCGCAGTCGACTCGAGCGCGCGGTCCTCTATGCCGAGCAAGATCGGCTCGGCGCTGTGCCGATAGATGTTCACCTTCGCGTTGTAGACACGGCGCGCGATCCCATGCTTGTCGTTGATCGTGATACTCCGCACGCTGAACTCACCGGTCTTGAGCTTGCTGCCGGTCAGGTAGCTGCGGATCGCGTCCACACGCTCGCCCGACAGCTCGATGCCGGTAAGTTGCTCGATGTTGCGCGTCGCGAGGTCCACGAAATCGACCGAGTCGATGACTGCGGTCTCCGCGCGGTCGGAGTCGGTCGTGAGCATGCTCGCCTGAAATTCGCCGACCAAAATCTGGCCCGGCATCGCGCGGTCGATCATGCGCGCGAGATCCACGGTGACGTCGCCGACGATGTAGTTCAGCAACGTCGGATTGAGCCCCTCCGCCTGGTGGAACTCGTAGCTGCTGCCGATGTGGAAACAGGCCCGGAGCTTCGGCACCGTGTTGCGCCGGGTTTTCTTCCGCGCGATTGCGTTATCGGCGAGCGCAAGCTGCATGAAGTGATAGAGGTTCACGTTCCCTTCGAGCGACCGATCCCGGTTCCAGATATAAAACCCGTCGCCCGTCGTGGTGCGCGAGAAGTCCACGCCGATACGCTTGGTCAGCAGCCGGCTCTGCGCGGAGTTCAGCGAGTACGAGAGGCTGTTCAGCTGCATCATCTGCTCGAATGGCGTCAGCAAGCTGAATCCCACGATGTCGAACAGGCACACGCCGCGGTTGGGCACATAGCTGATGCTGTAGCGCTTGACCATGTTCTCGATGATCTCGTGCTGGGCCGGCGTATTCTTCAACGGCTCGCGCAGTCGCACTTGTGTGGGGGCGATGCCGAGCAGCCGACCCACCTTGTGGAGCTGCGCTGGCGCGAGGCACCGCCGGCCCGTCAATAGCGCCTGGAAGAAATCCTGCTTGGGCCGCGACACACCGCTGTCGGTCACCGCGCTCCGCTCGTTGTCGCGAGTCGAGTATTCGGCCACTCCGTAATGAGGGATCACCAGCAACGAGATGCCGTCGCCTTGCGGGCACCAGTTCAGGATGACGTTCTGGCCGAGGCCCCAGTGCTCGTGCAAAGCGCGGTCCAGCAAGATCAGATTGCTGCGCTCTTTGAGGCTCATCTCGTCGGTGATCGCGGACAGCGCGTCCAGATAGCTGCCGACGCTCGTGAGCCGGAAGATTCCTGAATCCTGGGGATCCATCCGTTCCAACGAAGCTGGGAGACTACAGGGGATCATACTATTCAGCCGCCACTTCGAGAACAAGCTGTACGATCCTGTTCTGGCGACGCTTTGTCGGGGCGTCGGTTTTTTCGCCCCAGGCCTTGCCGAATCGCCATCGCCGCTCGGCGATCGGCGTGCTCCACCGGCCACCGCGGTCCGTGCCGCCGGCCCGGCGACTGCGCCGCCGCGCGCGTCTGCGGTTGCCCCGCACTACGGCCGCCGCCATAATCGCTGGCCCGCAAAAGGGCGGCACGGGCACTGAAATGGCAAACGAGGATCAAGACCCGACGAACGACCCGCGCCGCTACTCGCGCGTCGTCGTCGACGGGGTCGAGCACGCGCCCAGCCGCGCGATGTTGCGTGCGGTCGGCTTCAAGGACGAGGACTTCGGCAAGCCCCAGGTAGGAATCGCGTCCACCTGGAGCATGGTGACGCCCTGCAACATGCACATCGACGGTCTGGCACGCGAAGCCGGGCAGGGCGCCGACAGCGCCGGCGGCAAGAGCGTTCTATTCAATACGATCACGGTATCCGACGGCATCTCGATGGGTACGCCCGGCATGCGCTATTCGCTCGTGTCGCGTGAGGTCATTGCCGACTCGATCGAAACGGTCACCGCCGCCGAAGGGTTCGACGGCCTGGTCACGATCGGGGGCTGCGACAAGAACATGCCGGGCTGCGTGATGGCCATGGCCCGGCTGAACCGCCCGTCGGTGTTCGTCTACGGAGGCACCATCCAGCCGGGGCCCAAGCATCGCGACATCATCTCGGTGTTCGAGGCCGTCGGCAGCTACGCGGCGGGCAAGATCGACGACCGCGAGCTCAAGGAAGTGGAATCGACGGCGATCCCGGGCCCGGGCTCGTGTGCCGGCATGTATACGGCCAACACCATGGCCTCGGCGATCGAAGCCCTGGGTCTCAGCCTCGCGAACAGCTCGGCCCAGGAGGCGGTATCCAATGCCAAGCGCAGCGACTCCCGGCACGCCGGAGAAGCCGTCGTGAGGCTCATCCAGCGGGGCATCAAGCCGTCGGACATCCTCTCCAAGGAAGCCTTCGAGAACGCCATCACGACGGTGATTGCCCTCGGAGGTTCGACGAATGCCGTGCTGCATTTGCTGGCGATCGCGCACGACGCGCGCATCGACTTGAAGCTCGACGATTTCACCCGGATCGGCAATCGCACGCCGGTGCTGGCCGATCTGCGGCCGAGCGGTCGCTACATGATGTCGGAGCTGGTCGCGATCGGCGGGGTTCAGCCGTTGCAGAGGATGTTGCTCGATGCTGGTCTCCTGCACGGCGACTGCCTGACCGTGACGGGCCGCACGGTGGCCGAGAATCTCGCGGAGGTCGCGCCGTATCCGCCGGGGCAAAAAATCGTCAGCGGGCTGGATCGACCGATCAAGCCGGACAGTCATCTCGCCATCCTGTACGGCAATCTCGCACCCGAAGGCGCCGTGGCCAAGATTTCCGGCAAGGAGGGGCTGCGCTTCGAGGGCCGCGCCCGCGTGTTCCAATCCGAGGAGGAGGCACTGCGCGCCATCCTCGACGGCATCGTCGTGGCGGGTGACGTCGTCGTGATTCGCTACGAAGGACCGAAGGGCGGGCCGGGGATGCGCGAGATGTTGAGCCCGACCGGCGCGATCATCGGCCGCGGCCTCGGCGACAAGGTAGCGTTGATCACCGATGGCCGATTTTCCGGCGGCAGCCACGGTTTCGTGGTGGGCCACGTCACGCCTGAAGCGGCCGTGGGCGGCCCCATCGCGATCGTCGAGAACGGGGATCCGATCGTCATCGATGCCGTGCGCAAAACGATCGAGCTCGGCGTTTCACGCGAAACCTTGGATCACCGGCTGCGCGCATGGAGCCCACCGACGCCGAAGACGCAGCGTGGCTTGCTCGCCAAATACGCGCGCTTGGTGAGCTCGGCCTCTACGGGCGCGGTCACCGATTTGGATCTAGGTTAGCCAGAGGCAGCCATGTCAGGAGTTCCAGCGCTCGGCGTGAGCCAGGCCGTCGACACGCCGTACCCGGATTCGCCGTGGGTCGTGATGAAGTTCGGCGGCCGCAGCGTCTCGACCGCCGAGAACTGGGCGATCATCGGGCGACTCGTGCGTGATCGGCTCGCCGAAGGCGTGCGGCCGGTGATCGTGCACTCTGCGCTGGTCGGCGTCTCGAACGCGCTGATCGCCTTGCTCGACGCCGCGGTGGCCGGCGGCGACACGGATGAGCGGCTCGGCAAGATCCGCGCACAGCACGACACGCTCGCGCAGGAGCTCGGCCTCTCCGCTTCGATCCTCGACGAACGATTCCGCAAGCTCGAGCAAGTCATTGCCGGAGTGAAGCTCGTCGGCGAGGTTAGCCCCCGCGTGCATGCCCGCGTGCTGGCCAGCGGCGAGCTGGCCGCCACGGAGCTCGGGGCGGCCTATCTGCGCTCGGGCGGGTTCGACGTCGATTGGCAGGACATCCGCACGCACCTCGAGAGCTCGACGGTCAGGGACCAGACCGAGACGGCGCGATTTCTATCGGCGCGCTGCGATTTCTCTGCCGACAAAGCACTTCAGGCGCGTTTTGCGGCCATCGACGGAATCGTGCTGTCGCAAGGATTCATCGCGCGCAACGCCCAGGGCGAAACCGTGCTGCTCGGCCGGGGCGGCTCGGACACCACGGGCGCGTATCTGGCGGGCAAGCTCGAAGCGCGCCGCCTCGAGATCTGGACCGACGCCCCGGGATTCTTCAGCGCCGATCCGAAGGCCGTGCCGTCGGCGCGGCTCATCAAGAGCCTTCACTATCGCGAAGCGCAGGAGATTGCGTCCGCGGGCGGCGGCATACTACATCCACGCAGCATCTCGCCCGTCCGCGCGTCCGGCATCCCCCTGTTTCTGAAATGCACGACGCATCCCGAGTGGGAAGGCAGCGTCATCTCGAATGCCCAGAACGACGATCAGCCACAGCTGAAGGCGATCTCGCATCGCAGCGGCATCACGCTGCTGTCGATGGAGTCGATGGAGATGTGGCACCAGGTCGGCTTCCTGGCGGACGCATTCAACGTGTTCCGCGAGCACGGTATTTCCGTCGACCTGATCTCCACGTCGGAGAGCAATGTCACCGTCTCGATCGACGTCGTGCAGAACGTCACGAACCGCGCCGCCATCGAGGCGCTGGCGCAGGATCTTCGCAAGCTTTGCCGTGTCACGATCATCGGGGACTGCGCCGCGATCACGCTGGTCGGCCAGCGGATCCGCACGATCCTGCACGAGCTCTCGCCTGTGCTCGAAGTGTTCCAGGAGCAGAAAGTCCACCTCGTGACGCAGGCAGCGAACGATCTGAACCTCACGTTCGTCGTCAGCTCGGAGCATGCCTACCGACTCGTCCAGCACTTGCATGCGCTGCTCGTGACGAAGTTCGAGGGCGGCGTGTTCGGTGAGACCTGGGAACGCCTGACGAGCGGCGGTGCACCGTCGAAGACGGCTCCGAAGCCATGGTGGGTCAAGAAGAAGGCCCAGCTGCTCGAGATCGGCGCGCAACGCGATGCGACGTATGTCTACGACCGCGAAAGCATCGAAGCTGCGGTGGCCGCGTTGACCTCGTTGAAGTCCGTCGACGCAGTCTTCTACGCGATGAAGGCCAACTCGCATCCGGCCATCCTGAAGCTCGTCTACGAGCGCGGCTTGAATCTGGAATGCGTGTCCCCCGGCGAGGTCGCCCGCGTTCTCGAGGTGCTTCCGGGAATCGACCGCAAGCGAATTCTGTTCACGCCGAACTTCGCCCCGCGCGCGGAATACGAGCAGGCGCTCGACACGGGCATCTGGGTCACGCTCGACAACCTGTTCCCGCTGAAGAATTGGGGGAAGGCCTTCAAAGGCCGGGAAATCTTCGTCCGGATCGACACGGGCCAAGGACGCGGCCACCACGAGCACGTGCGTACCGCCGGAGTGCACTCGAAATTCGGCGTGCCGCTGTTCGAGCTCGACGAGCTGGCCGAGGCGGTCAAGAAGGCCGGCGCACGGGTCGTCGGTCTGCATGCGCATACCGGCAGCGGTGTGCTGACGCCGGACGCATGGCTCGATACGGGACGGCAACTGCTGAAGGTGCTCGAGCGCTTTCCGGACGTGCGTTACCTCGACGTCGGCGGCGGCCTTGGCGTGCCCGAGAAGACCGGGCAACCGGGGCTCGACATGCCGGGGCTCGATGCCGCGCTCGGCGAGATCAAACAGAGCTGCGGCGGCCGAGCCGTGTGGATCGAGCCGGGTCGTTTCATCGTCGCGCAAGCTGGCGTGCTGCTCGCGCGCGTGACGCAGACAAAGGGCAAAGGCGACGTGCAGTACGTCGGCGTCGGGACCGGCATGAACAGCCTGATTCGGCCCGCCCTCTATGGCGCCTACCACGACATCGTGAATCTCACGCGGCTCGGTAAGCCGGCGACGGAGCTCGTCACCGTGGTCGGCCCGATCTGCGAGACGGGCGATCGGCTCGGCTCCGACCGGCTGCTGCCGCCGGCCAAGGAGAACGACGTGCTGCTGATCGCGAATGCGGGCGCGTACGGCTACGCGATGAGCTCGCGCTACAACCTCCGCGAGCCCGCTACCGAAGTGTTGATTTAGACGCGGGCGCGGAAGCTGCGGGGCTAGCGTGGGCGCGCCGTCACGCCGGCGAAGTTCCGGCGCTCGAACGTCCAGTCCGCATCGCGGCACAGACCGCACGCGTCGCCGACGAACCGGCGCGCCGCCGTCGCGTCGCCGCGCAGCTGCCAGTCGAGCCAGCTGACGGCCACGGACGCCGCCGCGCCGCCGTTCGGCTCCTGAAACGTGCCCCCGTGACCGACGGGCAGGCTCGCGACCGCCACGGGCACGTTCGCGATGCGCTGGAAATCGTCCATGCCGTTCAGGTAGGCGATGTCCTTCGGCCCACCCAAGATATAGATGACGGGCGTGTGGAAATTCGCCAATGCGTCTTTCGTGAGATCCATGCCGGGGATCGTTCGATTCGGCCCGTCGTTCAGGACGCCGGTGTTGTGCATCACCACGGTCTTCACGCGCGGATCCTTCGCGGCCACCAGCGCTTGCAAGCCGCCGCAGCTCCAGCCGGAAATCGCGACCTGCGCCGGATCGATTCGACCGTAGTACGCGCTGCCGCTGCGCTCATTCTCGGCGAGCGCCCAGTCGATCGCGTCCGTCAAGTCGGCAGCCACCGTGCGCGGTGGCCGCGGCTCGGTGGGCGGCGTCTGCGGTCGCGGCTCTGCGGGCGGCGCTCCGGGGCCGCTCAAGATGCGGCCGCTCGCGATGACGAGATAACCATGCGAAGCCATCTCGAGCAGGTGGAAGCGGCTGCTGGCCCCGTCGTCGGAGCAGCCGCCGTTGCCCCAGGCGACGAGCCCGAGCTTGCGATTGCCGAGCGCCGCGAGATTCGCCGGGTCGGTAGATCACGTGCTTCGGCAGGCGCAGCGACTTCTTCCTTCATGGCCGCGAACGGCCCGCTGCCCGGCGTATCGGGCAGCTTGTTGTTCGCGGCTGCTCTCTCCGCCGCCGCGCGTTGCTCCGCGGTCGGCTGCGCCGCCGGTTGGGCCGCGGCCAGCGTGGCGCCGAGCAGCCAGAGCAGCGACGCGATGCCGAGACTCGTACGAAGCGCACCCATCCGTCGTCGATTCACGGGATCCTCCAGTTGCGGCTCGCCATTGCGCGGCTGATTGTGGCACTCGTGCACGCGCGCGTCGACGGGGAGGGGGCTGCCGCCGCGCGGGCGGTCGTGCCCCTCGACGCTCACCGTCAGGCGGCCCCGCGATGGCGGCGCTCGAGCTCGTCCATCACATCCCCTATGGATAGCTCGCGAAGCTCCAGGAGCAGCAACAGGTGATAAAGCAGGTCGGCGGCCTCCGCCGTTACGCGAGCGCGATCTTGCACGGCGGCCGCGAGCGCGAGCTCGACGCCTTCCTCGCCGACCTTCTGGGCCACCTTCAGCACACCCTGGGAGGCCAGTCGAGCCGTGTAGCTCCCGTCGGGAGCCGTTGCGATGCGCTGGCGAATGATGCCCTGCAAGCGCTCCAGAAATGCGACGTCACTCATGAGCCCTCTCCTCCACGAACCGGGCGGATCGGTATACCAGCCTGGCTCAGGTAGCGCTTGAGCTGGCCGATGTCGATCGCGGCCGTGTGGAACACACTCGCAGCGAGCGCTCCATCCACGTGCGCGCGCGCGAATACTTCCTCGAAGTGCTCCATCGTCCCGGCGCCCCCCGAAGCGATCAAAGGCACATGCGCCACGGCGCGCATCGCAGTGAGCTGGGCGATGTCGTATCCCTTACGCACGCCGTCCTGGTTCATGCAGTTCAGCACGATCTCACCGGCACCGCGATCCTGGACCTCGCGCACCCAGTCGAGGGTCAGACGATCCGCGGCACGAGACCGATTGGGATCGCCCGTATATTCATAGACGTGGTAGTCGCCGTCACGACTCAGCGAGTCGATCCCGATCACCACGCACTGCGATCCGAACCGGCGGACGAGCTCGTCGACGAGCTCCGGACGTTCGAGCGCCGGCGTGTTCACGGAGATCTTGTCCGCACCGAGATTCAGCACGGCCTCGGCGTCCTCGACGCTGCGGATTCCGCCCGCCACGCAGAACGGGATGTCGAGCACCGCGGCGATGCGATTCACCCACGTGCGGTCGACCGTGCGGCGATCCGGGCTCGCCGTGATGTCGTAGAACACCAGCTCGTCGGCGCCTTCGTCGCGATAGCGTGCGGCCAGCGTCATGATGTCGCCGACGACCTTATGGTCGCGGAACCGTACGCCTTTCACGACCACACCGTCGCGAACGTCGAGGCAGGGAATTATGCGCCGCGTAAGAATGGTCGAATCTCCTCTGGCTTGAGCCGGCCTTCGAGCAGCGCTTTGCCCGAAACCGCGGCGGCCGCGCCCGCGGCGGCGAGCGCCTGAAGGTCGGCGACGTCGCGCACGCCGCCCGACGCCTGGAACGCGAGGCTCGGCCACCGGGCCGCGCAGTCCCGGTAAAGGCTCACGTTCGGACCCGTCAGCGCGCCGTCCCGGTCGATATCGGTGCACAGCACGTGGCGCAGTCCGGCCGCGGCGTACCGTTCGATGGCCGCCGCCAACGTCAGCGTCGAGGCGCGCGTCCAGCCGTGCGTCGCAATCATCGGCGTGCCGTCGTCGCCGAGCCGCACGTCCAGGGCCAGCACCAACCGCTCCGGCCCATAGCGCGTGAGCCAGCCCGTCACGGTGTCGGGATCCGTCACCGCGAGACTGCCGATCACGACGCGGGCGACCACCGCCAGCGCCTGCTCGAGGCTCGACGGCGTCCGTACCCCGCCGCCGTATTGCACCGAGACGCCGGCCGCCGCCGCCATGCGCTCGATCAGCGCTAGGTTCGCGGGCTCGCCGTGTTTGGCGCCGTCGAGGTCCACCACATGCAGCCAGTCCGCCCCTTGCTGCCGGTACTGAACCGCCAGCGCCACGGGCTCCACCGGATAACGCGTCTCCGCGGCGAAATCCCCCTTGAGGAGCCGCACGCAGCGCCCGTCACGCAGATCGATAGCGGGGATTAACTTCATAGAAAATAATTAGCTACAGCGTGATCATGAGAAAATTGTCGAGGATCTGGGCACCGACCCGGGACGAGCGCTCGGGATGGAACTGCGTGCCGAAGAAGTTGCGCTGCTCGACGACCGCCGAGAATGGGCGGCCGTACTCGGTGAGCGCGCGTGTGTAAGGCCCCGGGGGCGCCGCATAGCTGTGGACGAAGTAGGCATACGCGCCGGACGGCACGCCCGTCAGCAGCGCCGATGCGCCGACCGGCTCGAGCTCGTTCCAGCCCATCTCCGGCACCGGCAACTCCGGGCTGGCCGGCAGCCGCTCGACCACTGCGTCGATGACGCCGAGACAGGGCGTCTCCTCTTCCTCGGAGCGAGCGAACAGCAGCTGCATGCCCAGGCAGATGCCGAGCACCGGCTGCGTCAGCGTCGGAATCAGATCCACGAGCCCGGCCGCCGCCAGCCGCGCCATGCCAGGGGCGGCCGCGCCGACGCCGGGCAAAATGACGTGGCTGGCGGCGCGAATTCGCTCCGCGTCCTCGGTCAACGGCACGTTGACGCCGAGCCGCTCGAGCGCGAACTGCAACGACGCGAGATTCGAGCCGCACGACGGGATAATGACCGGAGACCGTGTCATAGCTGGCCCTTCGTCGTCGGCAACTCATCGCCACGGCGGACGAAAGCCTGGCGAAGGCTCCGGGCCACGGCCTTGAACGTGACTTCGACCATGTGATGCGTGTTCTCGCCGCGCACGCGAACGTGAATGGCCGCGCCGAGCGTCTCGGCCAGCGAGCGGAAGAAATGTGGCACGAGCTCCGTCGGCAGATCGCCCACGCGATCGCGTGCAAACGCGCCTTCGAACACCAGGAACGGCCTGCCGCCGAGATCCACCGATACCTCGGCATCGGCCTCGTCCATCGGCAGCAGGAAGCCATAGCGCTGGATTCCGCGCTTGTCGCCGAGCGCCTCGCGCAGCGCTTGGCCGAGCGCGAGCGCAACGTCTTCGACCGTGTGATGCTCGTCGACGCCGAGATCGCCTTTGCATTCCACCTCGAGCTTGAAGCCGCCATGCTTGCCGAGCTGCTGGAGCATGTGGTCGAAGAAACCGAGGCCTGTTGTCGCGCGCGGCTCGGCCTCGCTGTCGAGGTCGACGGCGACGCGAATGTCGGTCTCCCGCGTACGGCGACCGACGGTCGCGGTGCGCGGCCGATCGACGAGGGCGTGCGCCACGATGTCCCAGGTCTCGGCGCCAGACGCGCCGAGCTTGAAGCCGCGAATCCCGAGGTTCCGGGCGAACTCGACATCGATGTCACGGTCGCCGACCATCGCCGAGCGCTCCCGGTCGAGCGGCGACGCGTTCACGAAGTCGCGCACGAGCCCGATCGCCGGCTTGCGGCAGCTGCAGCCGGCCTCGGGCAGATGCGGGCAGACGAAATTGCCCGCGAAACGAATGCCCTGCGAGGCCATTAGCTGCAGCAGATATTCGTCCGAGCGCTCGAATGCCGCACGCGGGAAGGTCGGACTGCCGAGCCCGCCTTGGTTCGTGACGATCACGAGCTCGTAGCCGGCCGCCTTGCAGCGCAGCAACGCGGGGATCACGCCCGGCACCAAGCGCAAATTCTCGAGTGTGTCCATGGGGCCGCCACTCGGCTCCTGCACGAGCGTGCCGCCGCGATCGAGGAACAGAATTCTACGCATGGCTCGGGGGCTCCACGCCCGACACGGCCTTCAGCAGCTGGTCGTTGTCCTCGGGCTTGCCGATCGTGATGCGGACGCAATTCGCCAGCAACGGATCCTCGAAGGTCCTCACCAAGATGTCCGCGCGCCGCGCGGCCTCGCGGAAGCGCTGCCCGTCGCGCGTCTTCACCATGATGAAGTTCGCGTCGCTCGGAAAGACCTTCACCACTTGCGGCACGTCGCGCAGAGCCGCCGCGAGACGCTCACGCTCGCGCTTGATCAGGGTTACGCGCTCCGCGGAGACTCGCAGCGAGTCCTGCGTCAAGGCCTCGTCGACGAGCTCGATCGAGGGCGTCGGGAACGTGTAGGGAGGCAGCACGACCTGGGCGAACTCGATCAGCTCCGGCGTCGCCACCACGAGCCCGCAGCGCACACCCGCCAGCGATACGAACTTCGACAGGGTCCGCAGCAACACCACGTGCTCGTAGCGATTGCGCAGCTCGAGATGATCGCCGTTCGTCGCGTACTCGTGGTACGCCTCGTCGATGACCACGAGGGCCCGCCCGGCCGTCTCGCGACAGATCCGCTCGATGTCGCCACGCGCCATCGACTGCCCCGTGGGGTTGTTCGGCGAGCAAATGAACACGAGCTTCGTCTGCGCGTCCAGCGCGCGGAGGACCGCGTCCGTATCGAGCGCGAAATCGCGATCGGTCAGCAGCGGCACGCGCACCACGCCGGCGTTCTGAATACCGGCATACAGCCGATACATGTCGAAGGTCGGCGGGCACACGAGAATCTTGTCGCGACCCGCCACGCAAAAGCCGCGGATCAGCACGTCGATCGCCTCGCTGCTGCCTCGTGTCACGAGGATCTGCCGCTGCTCGATGCCATAGTACCCCGCCAATTTCGCCTGCAGCACCGTCGGGCGGGGCGGGGGATACACGTTCAACCCGCGTTCGGATTTGTCGCCGGGCGCACGCCACGGCGACTCGTTGGCGTTCAAACGAATGCAACCGGGCTCGTACGCCCCCGGCACGTAGGGTCGAATGCCGCGCAGCTCCGGCCGCGCGAGCGCGAGCACCGAGCTCATCGGCTCGTCCTCGGCGGCGACTCGATGACGGCGAGTCGCTCGTCGACGGCCCACGCATGCGCGTCGAGGCCCTCGAGCATCGCGAGCGTCGTCGCGATCGGCCCAATGGCGCGCAGACCGTCGGCCGTCAGCTCCTGAACCGTCATCGAGCGCATGAAATCGGCCACGCCGAGGCTCGAATAGCGCTTTGCAAATCCGTACGTCGGCAGCACGTGGTTCGTGCCGCTGCAGTAATCGCCGACCGACTCGGGCGTCCACGGGCCGAGAAAGACCGATCCGGCCGCGCGCACGCGCGGTAACCAGTCGCGCGGTTGCTCGATCTGCAGGATCAGATGCTCGGGCGCATAGTCGTTCGAGATGTCGAAGGCGGTCCCGAGGTCCTCGACGACGATCGTGCTCGAGTGCGCCAACGCCTGCTCCGCGAGCGTGCGCCGCGTCAACCGCGCCTTCTGCGACTCGAGGGCGACTTCGACCGCGGCCGCCAGCTCCCGACTCGTGGTGATCAGCAGCACCTGTGAATCCGCGCCGTGCTCCGCCTGCGACAACAGGTCCGCGGCAACGAACACGGGGTTCGCGCTCCGATCGGCGATCACGAGCACTTCCGATGGACCGGCCGGGTAGTCGCGCGCCGCGCCGGCGGGATCGCGATCGACCTGCGCCTTCGCCTCGGTGACCCACGTGTTGCCCGGCCCGAAGATCTTGTCGACCTTCGGCACGCTCTCGGTTCCATACGCCATGGCCGCTATCGCCTGAGCACCCCCGAGCTTGAAGACGCGCTCGACCCCTGCCACCCGCGCGGCGTACAGCACCGCGGCATCGACGCGCCCGCTGGCCTGCACGGGGCTGCACAGCACCCGAGTCGGGCAGCCCGCGAGTCGCGCCGGCACGCCGAGCATCAAGGCCGTGGAGGGCAGGGGAGCGTTGCCCGCGGGCACGTACAGACCGACGCTCTCGATCGCCCGCAGAACACGCTCGCAGCGGACCCCTGGCTGCGTGTCGACGGCGAACGGCTGCGGCACCTGCGGCCGGTGGAACGTCTCTATGTTTGCCGCCGCGGCCCGTATTGCGGCGCGCTGCGGCTCGGTGAGGAGCTCGGCGGCCGCATCGAACTCGCCCGGCGCGACCTCCAGCGAGTCGAGCTCCACGCGATCGAGCTGCGCCGTGAGAGCACGCAGCGCCGCATCCCCTTCGGCGCGGACCTGATCGATGATGGCGCCGACGCGCGACGCGAGCGCCGCGTCGTTACCGAGCGCCGGCCGCGCGAGCAGCGCGGCACGTTCGCCCGCCGACAGTCGTTGCCAGATTCGCGGTGGCATCCTGCTACTCAAGTCAGCATCTTCTCGACCGGCAACACCAGCATCGAGCTCGCGCCGGCTTCCTTGAGCTGTTCGAGCGTCTCCCAGAATACGTTCTCGCGGCATACGGCGTGAACCGCAACCTTGTCGTCGCGCCCCTCGAGCGGAATGATCGTCGGCGCTTCGGAGCCGGGCAGCAGCGCGGTAATCGCTTTCAAGGCGGAACGCGGCGCGTGCAGCATGATGTACTTGCTTTCCTTGACCTGCAGCACACCTTGGATCCGCAGCAGCAGTCGCTGCAGCCACTTCGCCTTGTCGCCCACGATCTCTTTCGGTGTCCGGATTAGCGCGGCGCGGCTCTCGAGAATCGTCGCTGCCTCGTAGAGCTGGTGAGCACGCAACGTGGACCCACTCGACACGAGATCGCAGATGAGGTCGGCCTTGCCGAGGCTCGGCGCAATCTCCACGGCGCCGGAGAACGCCACGATCTGCGCTTCGACGCCGTGGCGCTTCAGGTAATCGGCGAGGATCCGCGGGTAGGTCGTCGCGATACGCTTGCCCTGCAGCTCGTGCGGTCCGCCGAAAGGTACACCGGCCGGCAGTCCGAACGACAGCCGGCACTGGCCGAAGTCGAGCTTGCCGATTTCCGTAAAGAGCTCGGTCTCGCCTTGCTGCACGAGCTCCAAGCGCCGCTCCTCGATGATGTTCAGGCCCACGATGCCGAGATCGCAGATGTCTTCCTGCACGAGCCGCGGGATGTCGTCGTCGCGCACGAGCAGCACGTCGACGGGCATGTTCTCGCCGTAGCAGATCAGCTGATCCGTGCCGCGCGAGTAGCTGAGTCCGCATCTGACCAGCAGCTCGAGCGAGTGGTCGGTGAGGCGCCCCGACTTCTGCACCGCGATCTTGATGCGGTCGTTGGTGGTCATGCGCATCGTTGCAATCTCCGGTGCTAGAGCGGCGCAAGCCGCTTCAGCACGGTCTGGTAGCCACCGTTGCCGGCTGTGAGAAAACGCGCGACGCGGCCGATCGTGGTGACCGACACACCCGTGAGCTCATGAATTCGGCGGTAGGGCAGGCCATCCCGAAGGTAGCCCACCACCGCCCATCGGTCGACCAGCGCCTCGATCTCGGCCGGCGTGCACAGATCGTTGAAGAACTGCTCGCACTCCGCTTCGCTGCGCAGGCTCAGGATCGCCCGGTAGAGCCCTTGCTCGGCCCGCGCCGCGAGACGCGCCGATTGCCGCCGATGTGCCTTCATACTCTGCCTCGTCCGCGTGCCACTATGTTAATGCGCTAATGTAACAGCGCGCTAGTACATTACGACGATCGCCATGCCTCGTCAAGAGCGGGGGCTAGTGTGCCGCCAGGTGGCGCAGGACCACGTCGGCGAACGCCGTCGTGCCGAGCCACTCGCGCGCGCCGGGGGCCGCGATGTCCCGCGTCCGCGCGCCGGAGCGCAGGGCGCCCCCCACGGCCGCCTCCACGCGCCGGGCCGAGCCTTCCGCGCCGCAGCTATAGCGCAGCATCAGCGCGGTGCTGAGGATCGTGCCGCAGGGATTTGCCACGCCCTGGCCGGCGATGTCCGGCGCCGAGCCGTGAATCGGCTCATACAGCCCCGGGCCGTCGTCTGCACCGAGGGACGCCGACGGCAAGAGGCCCATCGAGCCGGCCAGCATCGACGCCTCGTCCGTCAGGATGTCGCCGAACATGTTCTCCGTGACCAGCACATCGAAATCCACGGGTCGGCTCAGCAGATGCATGGCGGCCGCGTCGACGAGCAGGTGCTCGACGGTCAGCTGCGGAAATTCCGTGCGGAACACCCGCGTGGCCACGTCGCGCCAGAGTCGCGACGTATCGAGCACGTTGGCCTTGTCCACGGACGTCACCTTGCGACGGCGCGTCATGGCGAGCCGGCCGGCGACCCGGCAGACGCGCTCGATCTCGACCGTCGTGTACTCGCAGGTATCGAACGCGGCATCGGCCGTGCGGCTGCGCTTGCCGAAATAGATTCCGCCCGTGAGCTCGCGGATCACCATGATGTTGACGCCTGCGAGCTTCTCGGCTTTCAAGGGCGAAGCCGCGGCCAGCTCGGGCACCGTCGTGACGGGCCGCAGGTTCGCGAATAAGCCGAGGACCTTGCGGATCGCGAGCAGCCCCTGCTCGGGACGGTGCTGCACCGGAATATCGGCCCACTTCGGGCCGCCGACGGCACCGAGCAGGATGCCGGCGGACGACTTGCAAGCCGCGACGGTCGCCTCCGGTAGCGGCGAGCCGGCCGCATCGTACGCGGCGCCGCCGATCAGTGCGTCCTCGAACTCGAGACCGAGGCCGTCCTTCGCCGACACGCTCTTCAGCACGCGCACCGCCTCGGCCGTGACCTCGGGGCCCACGCCGTCCCCGGCGAGCACGACGATCCGCCGGCTCATGCGTGCGCCTGCTCGTAACCCGTGATCGCGGCGTCTTGCTCGAGCAAGTAGCCGAGCTGATCGATGCCGTTCACGAGGCAGAAGCGCGAGAATCGATCGATCGGGAACGCGACGCTCTTGCCGTCGACCTCGATCGTGGCGCTCGGGACGTCGATCTTCACCTCGACTCCGGGATGCTCGATCAGCCAGCGATGAGTCGCAACGTCGACGATCACGGGAACCAGGCCATTCTTCAGCGAGTTGCTCCGGAAGATGTCCGCGATCGCGGTGCTGACGACGACGCGAATGCCGAAGTCGAGCAGGGCCCACGGCGCGTGCTCGCGCGACGATCCGCAGCCGAAGTTGTTGCCGCCGACGAGCACCGCGGCCCCGCGACTCTCGGGGCGATTCAGCACGAACTCCGTGCGCTCGCGCCCGTCCTTCGAATACCGCCAGTCCGCGAACAGGTTCCGTCCGAGACCTTCTTTCGTGGTCGTCGTCAGAAAGCGCGCCGGGATGATCTGGTCCGTGTCGATGTCGTCGTTCGGCAGCACGACGGTCCTCGAGACGATTTGCTTGACCGGTTCCATGTCAGCTCACGAGCTCGCGTGGATCGCTGATCACCCCGTTCACCGCCGCGGCGGCCGCGGTGACGGGGCTCGCGAGGACGGTGCGCGCGCCCGTGCCTTGGCGGCCCTCGAAATTCCTGTTGCTCGTGCTGACGGACAGCTTGCCGCGCGGTACGGTATCGCCGTTCATACCGATGCACATCGAGCAGCCCGGCTCGCGCCATTCGCCGCCGGCGGCGCGCACGATCTCATCGAGCCCCTCGGCTTCGGCCTGGCGCTTCACGGCGGCGGAGCCGGGAACGACGAGGAGCCGGACCCGCTCGGCGACGTGGCGGCCGCGCAAGATCTGCGCGGCCGCGCGGATATCGCTCAAACGGCCGTTCGTGCAGGAGCCGATGAATACCACGTCCACCGGAGCCCCGAGCAGAGGCTTGCCGGCCTCGAGCTGCATGTAAGCCAGCGCCTTGCGAAACGCCGGATCGTCGTCGTCGGGAACGCTGGCGTCGATCGGGATGACCATGCCGGGGTTCGTGCCGAACGTGACCATGGGGCGCAGCTTCGAGCCGTCGATCCTGATCTCTTGGTCGAAGTGCGCCTCCGGATCGCTCGGCAGCTGTCGCCACCAGGCCAACGCCGCATCCCATTCACTGCCTTGCGGCGCAAGCGGCCTACCGGCCATGTACTGATACGTGGTGTCGTCGGGCGCGATCATGCCGGCGCGCGCACCGGCCTCGATCGACATGTTGCACACGGTCATGCGCTCCTCCATGGAGAGGGCGCCAATCGCGCGACCGCGGTACTCGATGACGTGGCCCGTGCCGCCGCCGACCCCGATCGTGCCGATGATGCTCAGGATCAGGTCCTTGGCCGTCACGTCCGGCGGCAACGTGCCGTCCACGGTGATCGCCAGATTCTTGGGCTTGCGCTGCAACAGACACTGCGTCGCGAGCACGTGCCCGACCTCGGTGGTGCCAATGCCGAAGGCGAGGGCACCGAACGCGCCATGCGTGCTCGTGTGTGAATCGCCGCACACGATCGTCGAGCCCGGCTGCGTTGCGCCGAGCTCGGGGCCCATGACGTGGACGATCCCTCGGTCGCGGCTGCCGAAGCCGCGCAGCTCGATGCCGAAATCCTGGCAGTTGCGCTCCATCTGGCGCACCTGCTTGGCCGCCGAGGGCTCGCTGACGACCTCGAGATCCCTGAGGCTCGTGACCGGCACCGTCGGCGTCGAGTGATCGAGCGTCGCGAGACATTTGTCCGGACAGCGGACCGGCAAGCCTCTGGACCGCAGGAGATCGAACGCTTGCGGCGTCGTCACCTCGTGGAGCAAATGCAGGTCGACGTATAGGACGGCCGGCGTATCGTCCGTCTCCGGTGTGACGACGTGCGACGCCCAGATCTTCTCGAATAGTGAGGCGGCCATGGGACTCAGACGGCCTTGGGCCGCTCGATGCGCGCCGCGCTCGGTTCGACGATCGGCTCGAGCCAGCCGAAGCGATCCGCCGTGCTGCCGTCGAACAGGCCGAAGAACAGCTTCTGCAGACGCTCCGTGATCGGACCGCGCTTGCCTTCACCGACCGGGATCTTATCGACCGAGCGCACGGGCGTGACCTCGGCCGCGGTTCCCGTCAGGAACACCTCGTCGGCGATGTACAGGAGCTCGCGCGGAATGTTCTGCTCCACGACCTCGAGCCCTGCCGAGCGCGCGAGCTTGATCACGCTGTCGCGGGTGAGGCCGGACAGGATCGACGCCGCGACGGGCGGGGTGTACAGCGTGCCGTGCTGGACGATGAACACGTTCTCGCCGGCGCCTTCGCTGACGAACCCGGCCGTGTTCAGCGCGAGGCCCTCGGTGAAGCCGAGACGGCGCGCCTCGAGCGTCACGAGCGCGCTCGACAGATAGTTGCCGCCGGCCTTGGCCAGCGCGGGCACCGTATTCGGCGCGACGCGCTGCCACGACGAGACGCAAACATCGACGCCCTGCTCGAGGCCATGCTCGCCGAGGTAGGAGCCCCATTGCCACGCCGCGATCGAGACGCACGCCGGCTGCTCGATGTTGCCGGCAACGCCCATCTCGCCATAGCCGCGGTAGGCAATCGGCCTGATGTAGGCGCCTTGCAGCAGATCGTTCTCGCGGACGACGTCGCGGCATGCGCCGACGAGCGCCTCGTTCGTGAACGGGATCTTCATGCGATAGATCTTTGCGGAGTGAAACAGCCGGCGAATATGGTCCGTGAGCCGAAAGCCCACGGCACCCTTCGGCGTACCGTACACGCGAATGCCTTCGAATACGGACGAGCCGTAGTGCAGGGCATGACTCAACACGTGGACGGTGGCCTGCTCCCAGGGCGTAAGCTTGCCTTCGTGCCAGATGTACTTGCTCGTCTTGAGGGGCATCGTCTGCTCCTGGGCAGTCTTCTCGTGCTAATCGTTCACCGCGATCGATCGGTCACTCTTGCAGCCAGCTCATGCGGCCACGCAATTCCTTGCCTACTTTCTCGATGCGTTGGTCGAGGTCTTCCTGCATGAGCCGCTTGTAGTTCTTCTGGCCGGTCTTGTTCTCTTCGATCCACTGTTTAGCGAACGTGCCGTCCTGAACTTCCTTCAGGACCTGCTTCATGTTGTCGCGGACGTGCGCGTCGATGATCCGCGGCCCGCGCGTCAGATCGCCATACTTGGCCGTGTCGCTCACGAACTGATGCATCTTCTTCAGGCCGCCCTCGTGCAGCAGATCCACGATGAGCTTCATCTCGTGCATGCATTCGAAGTAGGCCACCTCGGGTTGATAGCCCGCCTCGACGAGCGTTTCGAAGCCGCGCACGATCAGCTCCGTCGCACCGCCGCACAGCACGGCCTGCTCGCCGAACAAATCCGTCTCGGTTTCCTCGCCGAACGTAGTCGCAAGCACGCCGCCGCGCGTGCCGCCGATGCCGTGCGCGTAGGCGAGGGCGCGCGCCTGGGCTTTGCCGCCCGCGTCCTGTGCCACGGCCATGAGACACGGCACGCCGCGACCCTGCTCGTATTGCCGCCGCACGAGATCCCCGGGCCCCTTCGGCGCGATCAGCACGACGTCGAGATCGGCTCGCGGCTGAATCAGCTTGTAATGGATGTTGAAGCCGTGGGCGAACAGCAGTGTGGCCCCGTTCTTCAGGTTCGGCTCGATGTCCTTATAGAGCTGCGCCTGGGCGAGATCCGGTGCGAGAAACGCCACGAGCCCGGCGCCTTTGACGGCGTCCACGGGCGCTTTGACCGTGAAGCCGTCGCGCTCCGCTTTCGGCGTGGTCTTGCCATCGGGGCGCAGACCGATCACGACTTCGTAGCCCGAGTCGCGCAGATTCATCGCATGCGCGCGTCCTTGACTGCCATATCCGAGCACCGCGATCTTCTCGCCGCGGAGCGCACCCGCGTCGACGTCGGATTCCACAAACAACTGCATCGCTCTACCTCTTCTAATCCTCGAAACTCGAGTGCCCGGAAAAAAAAACCCCGCAAGCCTTTCGGGTGCGGGGTTTCACTAATGAGGCTTCGTCGTCAAGCCAAGCGCCCGCACCTGTTGCGGCGAAGTACTACCGTAAGGGTGAGGCGGATGGCCGTCATCTCAGTCTTATCAAGAGTTGGAACGGAAATCATCCCGGAAAAGCCCAAGGCCTGTCAACGCTTTAGGCGGCCGCAGACCATGTGGCGACGCATCGGCAGGCCAGCGGCGGGCAGCGCTGCACCCGGATGAAGATCGCGGGCGCGACAAGAGTCCGCATGTCCGTCGCCGTGCGTCGCTACCGATCGGCGCTATCACATCGCGAGCGGCGACCTATAATGAGCACGCGCCTTCGGTCGGAGGGCGCGCAGCCTTTCCCGACCCACCGCAGGAGCACAAGGACCATGACGATCAAAGTTGGCGACCAGATGCCCAAGGGCCAGTTCACTCGGATGGGCGCGAACGGCCCCGAGCCCGTCTCGACGGATGACCTGTTTCACGGCAAGAAGGTGGTGCTGTTCTCCGTGCCGGGCGCGTTCACGCCGACGTGCTCCGCCAAACACCTGCCGGGCTTCGTCGCCAACTTCGAGCAGCTCAAGGCCAAGGGCGTCGATACGGTTGCCTGCATGGCCGTCAACGACGTGTTCGTGATGAAAGCCTGGGGGGAGTCCGGCAAGGCCGCAGGCAAGGTCGAGATGCTCGCCGACGGCAATGGCGACTACGCGCGCGCGCTCGACCTCGAGCTCGACGCCAGCAAGTTCGGCATGGGCAAGCGCAGCAAGCGCTTCTCGATCATCGTCGACGATGGCGTCGTGAAAGCGCTGAACATCGAGCCGCCGGGTGAGTTCGGCGTGAGCTCCGCAGAGGCGGCGCTCAAACAGCTGTAGCGCGCCTCGTGCTTCCGGCCGTGACCGCACGCGCGCCGTAGGCTTCGGCCCTCGGAGCGGCGATGACGCAACACCCCCTGATCGATTCGCGAACGCTTGCCGAGCGTCTCGGCACGCCGGGCTGGGTCGTCGTCGACTGTCGTTTCAGCCTGCAAGACCCCGCCGCCGGGCGCGCCGCCTACGAGCGCGGTCACATCCCCGGCGCACGCTATGCGGACCTCGACCGCGATCTGTCCCGCACACCGCAACCGAGCGAGGGGCGGCATCCGCTGCCGGATGCGGCCGCATTCGCGGCCAAGCTCGGCGATTGGGGCATCGCACCCGCCGACACCGTCGTGGCCTACGACGAGGCCAGCAGCGCCACCGCCGCCCGCTTGTGGTGGCTGCTGCGCTGGATCGGCCATCGGCAGGCCCGCGTGCTCGACGGCGGCCTTGCCGCCTGGCAGGCCGCGCAATTGCCGATCGAGACGGCGGTGCCGAACTGGCCCACGACGCGCTATCCGGCGCCGGCCGCCGTTGCGACCGCCGCGGTGGTCACGACCGAGGCGCTGCAACGTTGCCAAGCCGCGGGCGACCTCGTCGTGGACGTCCGCGCCGCGCCTCGCTACCGCGGTGAGCAAGAGCCCATCGATCCCGTGGCCGGCCACGTGCCCGGCGCCGTGAACTGGCCGTTCGCGCACAACGCCAACGCCGACGGCACGTTCCGCGCGGCGGCCGACCTCGAGCGCGACGTGCTTGGCCTGCTGGCCGGCCGGCCACCGCAGCAGCTGATCGCCATGTGCGGCTCGGGCGTCACGGCATGCCATTTGTTGCTGGCGATGTCGGTGGCCGGTCTCGGCGACGGCAAGCTGTTCGCGGGCTCGTGGAGCGAGTGGATTCGCGACCCGAAACGGCCGGTGAACCGCGGGGCCAGCCCGTGAGTCAGCGGCCCGCGATTGCGATGTCGGCCCTTGGCCCGCACGCGGCGGCGTGGTAAGTAACGGCTCTGTTTTCGTCGCAGGATATTGAAGTGTTGCGCCATTCCCATGAGTTCGAGGTCAGCGCGAAGCTCCGACACGTCCGCTATGAGATTCGCGGCACGCTTGCCCGACGCGCCCACGAGCTCGAGCGCCAGGGCTACGAGATCATTTCGCTGAACATCGGCAACCCCGGCCTGTTCGGCCTCCGAACGCCGGAGACGATGCGGCTGGCGATGATCGAGAACCTGCCGTCGGCCGAGGCCTACTGCAACCAGAAAGGCATCTTCCCGGCCCGCGAGGCTGTCGTGATGCAGCAGCAGGCGCGCGGCGTGCAGACCGTCACGGCCGATCACGTTTTCATGGGCAACGGCGTCAGCGAGCTGATCGACCTCACGCTGCGTGGCCTCCTGAACCCAGGCGACGAGGTGCTGATCCCGAGCCCCGACTATCCGCTGTGGACCGCAGCGACGGTGTTGAACGGGGGCCGTCCGGTCTATTACCCATGTCCCGAGGCGCAGGGCTTCAATCCGGACCCGGACGCCATCGAGGCGCTGATCACGCTTAAGACGCGCGCCATCGTCGTCATCAATCCGAACAATCCGACGGGCGCCGTCTATGACCGCGAGCGGTTGGCGGCCATCGCGCGAATCGCCGAGCAGCACAACCTCGTCGTCATGAGCGACGAGATCTACGATCAGATGCTCTACGACGACGCCGAGTTCGTGCCGATGGCGACGCTCTGCCACGACACGCTGTGCGCCACCTTCAGCGGGCTGTCGAAGGTCTATCGCGCTTGCGGGTACCGCGTCGGCTGGGTGTCGTTCAGCGGCGCCGTCGATCGGTCCGAACGGTACATGACGGCCCTCGATCTGCTCGCGGCCCTGCGGTTGTGCAGCAACGTGCCGGGTCAATGGGCCGTGCAAACCGCGCTCGGCGGCTTCCAGAGCATCGGCCGGCTGTGTTCCCCCGGCGGCCGCCTCTATCAGTCGCGCCAGGCCATCATCGAAGGCGTCGCGAAGAGCAGGTTCCTGACACTCGTGGCCCCGCGCGGCGCGATGTACGCCTTCGTCGGCATCGACAAGCAGAAGCTGCCGAGCTTCGACGACGAGCAGTTCGCCATGGAGCTGCTCGAGCAGCAACATGTGCTCGTCGCGCCGGGCTCGAGCTTCAATGGTCCGGATCGCGATCACTTCAGGATCACGACGCTGCCCGAGGAGGCACGGCTCGCCGAGGTCTTCCAGCGCGTCGAGCACGTGCTCCAGCAAATTGCCGATCGGCCGCCCAAGCTCGAGACGGCATGACTAAAGCTTCCTAACTAATTGGTTCCAATGACGTATGCAGGGCCGGGCGCGACGAGCGAGCGCCCGACTCTCGTCGTTGCGGACGGGCTGGCCGCACGCCAGTGGGAGCTCACACTCGCGACTCGAGACGTGGCCGGCGACCCGAGCGCCTGGCTCACGCCGCCGGTAACCCCTTACGCGAGCTGGCTCGAGAGCCTCTGGCTGCAGGCCGACGACCGGCGAACGCCACCGCTGACGCGAGGTCAGTCGCGCGCTCTCTGGCGGCGCGTGATCGCTGCCTCGAGCGAAGCCGACGAGCTGATCGGCCACGCGGGCGTCGCGGCCTGGGCGGCAGCCGCCTGGGAGCTATTGCACCGCTGGCGCATCGATCCCGCTGCCGAGCGAGCCGGAGCGGAGCAACTCGACTACCGCGCGTTGCTCGGCTGGTGTCGTGACTACCGCGCGGCGCTCGACGCCCACGGTTGGACGGATCGTACGGAGCTCGAGACGGGGCTCGCCGCGAGGTTGCCGAGCGAGGTGCCGGCAGCAGTCATGGTGGATTTCGACGACCAGTACCCGGCGCAAGCGCTGCTGCTCGAGCGCCTGCACGCCGCCGCTGCGCGGATCACTCACGAGCGTGCGCCCGCCAGGGCGGGTCGCCAACGGGTCGTGCGGCTGGCCGACGCGGCCGACGAGCTCCGCGCGGCGCTCGCTTGGGCCGGCGAGCGCCTGACGCGGGCGCCGCAGAGCCGGATCGCAATCGTGGTCGCGGGGCTGGCCGGCCGCCAGCCGGAGGTCGAGCGCCTCGCGGCCACGGCCGGCGACCAGGGGCAGCCGAGCGGCGTGTGGAATGGGGGGCAAGCGCTCGCGGCCGACGCGGCGCTCGGCGCGGCCTTCAACGCGCTCACGCTGCTCGCCCCGTCAACGCCGTACGCGGCGTTCGGTCGTTGGCTCCGCAGCCGCTTCTTCGTGGCGGCGCCCGACGAGCTCGCGGCACGAGCCGCGCTCGACGCCGAGCTGCGTGCGGACCTGCGCTCGCAGCCGTCGTTCTCGGCCGCGTATCGGCAGGCGGGCTTGGCAGAGTTGCTCGAGCAACGCCTGCCGAGCACCGCAATGCAATGGCGTGACGCGCTCGCGACGGCCGGCAACGCGCCGCGCGCGACGCCGAGCCGCTGGGCCCACGTGTGGACGCGCTTCCTGGCACAGCTCGGTTGGGAGGCGCCGCCGCCCGGGCCGCGCCTGCTGGGCTGGCAGAGCTGCCTCGATGAGCTCGCGCAACTGACGCCCGTGCTGGGCGAGCTGACGATCGACAATGCGTTACGCGAGCTCGAGCGGATCCTCGACAACCCCGCACCCGCGCCGCTGCCGATTTACGGTGTGCACCTGCTCGGCCGAATCGAGCAGGTTGGCCCCGGCTACGAGGCGGCCTGGGCCACGGGCTTCACGGACACCTTTTGGCCCGAGGCGCCGCGCGGCAACCCGTTGCTGCCTGTGGCCTTGCAACGTGCCCACTCGATGCCTCGGTGCACGCCGCGCGACACCCGCGAGCGTGCGGCGCGCAGTCTCGAGCGACTCGTTCGACGCGTGCCGGATTTGGTCGTCAGCTGGCCCGCACGCGTCTATGACTACGAGACGGAGCCGAGCCCCGCCGTGCGCGACTGGCCGGCGTTGTCGCGGGACGAGCTCGCGAGCCGAACGGCCGCGCCATCCCCGCGGCGTGCACGACACACGATCGCGGACCCGGCGCCCCCACTGACCGAGCCGACGCTGCCGGGCGGCACGGGCATGCTGAATCGACAGGCTCGCTGTCCGCTGCTGGCGTTCTGCCGGGACCGGCTCGGCGCACGACCGCTCGAGCCCCTTGCGTTCGGCTTGCCGAAGCGGCTGCGCGGCATCGCCGTGCACCGCGCGCTCGAGCGCCTGCTCGACGGATTGCCGACCCAAGCCGCGCTCGCTGCGCTCGGCGACGAGGCGCTGCAGGAGGCCGCCGAGCGAGCGCTCACGGGCGTGTTCGCACGCACGCGTCGGCCGCTGCAGGCGCTGTTCGAGCTGGAACGCGAGCTGCTGCGCGCGCTGCTCGGTGGCTGGCAGGCGACCGAGCGCGAGCGTACCCCGTTCGAGGTGCTGGCCGTCGAGCAGCGCAGCGAGGTCCAACTGCGTGAATGGACGCTGCGCGTACGCCTCGACCGGCTCGACCGGCTCGCGGATGGCACGCTGGCGATCGTCGATTACAAGACCGGGGAGCGCGCCTCGAGCGCGGACTGGTTCGCCGCTCGCCTGCGGGACACGCAAGTGCCGCTGTACGCGATTCAGACGCCGGAGCGGATCGGCGCGGCCGTGATCGCGCGGGTGCGCTCGAGCGGCACGAGCTACTCGGGGCTCTGGACGAACGGGGCGTTCCCCGGTCGCGCCGCGCGCTCGACGGCCGCGGACTGGCCCGCGCAATTGTCGCTCTGGCGCTCCGACCTCGAGCAGCTCGCGGCCGAGTTCGCCGCGGGCGATACGCGCGTATTCCCGGATTACGCGGACGAGGCGGGCGCTGCGTATGCTCCGCTGACGCGAGTCGCGGAGCTCACGGCGCTGCTGCGCAATGCGATCGAGCCATGGTGAGCGCATGAGCGACGACGCCGCACGCGCCGCGGCGCTCGACCCGACGCGGTCGTTCATCGTTCAAGCGCCGGCCGGCTCCGGCAAGACGGAGCTCCTGATCCAGCGTTACCTCGCGCTGCTCGCCACCGTGCAGCAGCCGGAGCAAGTCGTCGCGATCACGTTCACGCGCAAGGCCGCGGCAGAAATGCGCCGCCGCGTGGTGCACGCGCTGCGCCGCGGTGCGCAAGGGCATGTCGCCGCGCATGCGCACGAGGCGACGACCCTGCGTCTCGCTCGCGCGGTCATCGCGCGCGACGCCGAATTCGACTGGACGTTGCTGAGCCAGCCGCAGCGGCTCCGCATCGATACCCTCGACGCGTTCAATGTGTGGCTGTCACAGCAGCTGCCCGTGCTGGCCGGCGGGGTCGCAGCGGCCGATATCGTGGACAGGCCGGAGCAGCATTACCGCGAGGCTGCGCGCCGCACCGTCGCTGCCGTGCTCGGCGACCGCGGCGCCCTCGCGGCGAGCCTGCGAACGCTGCTGCGCGGTGTCGACAACGACACGGAGCGTCTCGAGCAGCTGCTCGCGGCATTGCTGTCGCGTCGCGACCAGTGGTTACAGCACCTCGCCGGGCGGGCCACGGCGGCCCTGCGGCCGGCACTGGAAGGTGCGCTGCAGCGGCTCGTGGAGGACGAGGTGGCAACGGCCGCCGCCACGTGCTCACCGGCAGTGCTGCGGCAGCTCGTGCCCTTGCTGCAGCACGCCGCCGGGGCGGCAGCCGAGCCGCTGCGAACCCGCCTCGCGCCATGGCTCGCGATGCGCGAGCCGCCGCGCGAGGGGGCGCTCGCGCTCGCAGCTTGGCGCGGCGTTGCCGCGCTCCTGCTCACGAAGACGGGCGAATGGCGAAAACGCATCACGAAGTCCGAAGGCTTCGGCGCCGAGCATGCTGACTTGCGCGAGCGCTGCCGCGCGCTGCTCGAGCACTGTCGCGACGACGAACCGCTGCGGCAGGCACTTGCGACGGTCGCCACGTTGCCCGAAGGCCATTACAGCGATTCACAGTGGCAGAGCCTCACCGCACTGCGGACGGTGCTGCTGCGTCTGGCGGCCGAGCTCAAAGTCGTGTTCGCCGAACGGCACACCGTCGATTTCGTCGAGCTCGCGCTCGCGGCGCGCCGCGCGTTGGGCCACGTCGACGCGCCGTCGGATCTTCTACTGGCCCTCGATCGCAGAATCCAGCATATCCTCGTGGACGAGTTTCAGGACACCTCGCAATCGCAGTTGCGACTGCTGGAGTTGCTGACCGGCGGCTGGCAGAGCGACGACGGACGCACCTTGTTTCTCGTTGGCGACCCGATGCAGTCGATCTACCGCTTTCGCGACGCGGACATGTCCCTGTTCCTGCGCGCGAAGCAACGCGGCGTGGGCGGCATCGCCCTGACGAGCCTGACCCTGCAGAGCAACTTTCGAAGCGCGCCTGCCATCGTCGAGTGGGTGAACTCGGTGTTTGCGGGTGTGTTTCCGCCAGAGGACCGCATCGAGAGCGGCACCGCCGCGTTCCGTGCCAGCAGCGCCGTTCGCGAACGCGCGCCGCAACAATTCGTGACGACGGCCGAGGTCACTATGAGCCGTGCCGGCGGCGAAGCAGAACGAGTGGTGGAGATTCTGGCGGCCGAGCGCCACCGCGACGTCGGGCAATCGATTGCCGTGCTCGTGCAGAGTCGGACGCACCTCGAGGGTTTACGAGAGCGCCTGCGCGGCCGCGGTTGGCCCGTTCATGCCGTGGAGATCGACACGCTCGACGAGCAGCAGATCGCCCACGATCTTGCAGGTCTCACGCGTGCGCTGATTCATCCGGCCGACAAGATCGCCTGGCTCGGCGTGCTGCGCGCGCCGTGGTGCGGCCTGCGCTGGAGCGACCTCGCGGCGCTGTGCGCCGCCGCCGGCGAGCGCACGGTCTGGCAGCTGCTGCATGATGTGGAGCGCACGGCGCGCCTCGGCGAGGACGCTCGCGCCCGGCTGGACGCCGTGAGCGCCGCGCTCGCGGCAGCGTTTGCGCAGCGTCACGGCGGCTCGCTCGCGCGATGGGTCGAGCGCACGTGGCGAGCGCTCGACGGCCCGGCCTGTCTCGACGACGCTGCGGAGCTGCACGCGGCCGAGCAATTTTTCTCCCTGCTCGCCGCCGCCGAAAGGCATGGCGATCTCGATGATCCGGCGCAGCTGCACCTGCTGCTGCAGGGCGCGCAGCCGCAAGCGGACCCGCCGCGCGAGCAAGGGATCGAGATCATGACGATGCATCGGGCCAAGGGCCTCGAGTTCGACACGGTGATCCTGCTGGGACTCGCCCGTGAGCCGTACCGCGACGAGGAGCAAGCGCTGCAGTGGCTCCCGCGCGTTGCGGCCGACGGACGCGAGGATTTGCTGATCGTGCCGGCGGCGGCGGCCGGAGACGAGGTCGGCGCACGCCTGACGGATTTCGTGCGTCGCGCCGAGCGCCGGCGCGACCTCGCCGAGCGCGCGCGGTTGCTGTACGTCGCTACGACGCGGGCTCGTGAGCGTTTGCATCTGATCTGGCGATGGTCGCCGGACGATGCGCAGCCGCGGCCGGGCTCGATGCTCACGCATCTGCAGTCGGTGCTCGGGATCGAGTCACGCGAGGTCGCGCTTGCGCCGCAGCCGCCCGACGCCGAGTCGCCAGCGATCACACCCGCCTTGCGTCGCCTCGAGCTGCGGCCTGCGGCCTGCAGCGCGGCGGCCCAGGCCGCCGTGCCCGACGTGCCTGCGACGGCACCCGAGTTCGCCTGGGCAGGACAGGTCGCCGTGCACGTGGGCACCGTCGTGCACCGCCATCTGCAACGACTCGCCGAGCGCGGAATCGATGCGGCAACGGCCGCGGGCGTTCGCGAATCGGCGCAGCGCTTCGAAGGCGAGCTCCTGTTGCTCGGCGTGGAGGCGCGCGACGTTGCCAGCGCTGCGAAACGCGTGGTGGCCGCGTTGACGAGCGCGCTCGCCGACCCACGCGGTCGCTGGGTGCTCGGCGCGCACGACGAAGGGCGCAGCGAATTGGGTTTGACCGTGCGCAGCGGCGCGTTTCTCGAGCATCTACGTCTCGATCGGACGTTCGTCGAAGACGGCAAGCGCTGGATCGTCGACTTCAAGACGAGCCAACACGAAGGCGGAGATCTCGCGGCCTTCCTGGACTCGGAGGTCGCGCGCTACCGGCCGCAGCTCGAACGCTACGCCGCCGTCATGGCCGGCATCGATGCGCGACCGATTTACGTCGGGCTGTATTTTCCGCTGCTCGCGGAGTTCCGCGGCTGGCCCGCCCCTATAGCGAGCCCGTGAGCGTCAACCGGCGGCGGCCTTGCGCGTCCGGCTCGGCGGTCATGATTTTCAAGCCTTCGACGATCTCATCCGGCGCGCTCGCGCGCGACTTGATCAGCGCGTCGAACATATACTCGCGGGCCATGCTGATGCTCACGCTGCCCGAGACCTCGAGCGGGCCACCGGTGTCCACGAAGCGCGCCGCCACGATCCCGTGTGGCGCTTCACCGAAGGTGATGGTGTAGTCGCCGAGTGGCAGCATGCTCGTCGCGCCCCCCGGCATGAGCGGCGGCACCTCGAGCCCCGCGAGCTTCAGCTCACCGATGACTTGCGACGGCCAACCGTCCGTGAGCTCGAGCGACGCCAGCTGGGCGCTCGCCTGGCCGCGCATACCGTGAACGGGTAAAACGCCCGCGAGCGCGCCGAGCGATGCGCCCCCGCGCAGATTCGTGAACTGCACGGCATGCGTCGAGGCCACGACGTCGGTGTCGACGAACCCATCCGCGACCCGCGCCTGGAGCGTCGCCGAGAGGCGACCGAGCAACAGCGACGCGGGATGCAACCGCCACCGCAAATCCTGGACTGCCAGGTCATGCACGACGGCGCCGGTGGCGGCACCCGACCACACCGTGCCTTGGATGCCGCTCAGCGTGACGTCGTCGGCAGGCACGAGCCACCGCGTGGCCGTGCCGGCGGGGAAGGCGGCCAGCGTGAACGCCAGATACGCGCCGACGCCGAGTGCCAGCCAGGACCATCGATTCGTCACGCTAGAGCCTATGCAGCGAGAGCTGGCCGTTGACGAGCCCTTGCTCTCGCGCGCTGCTGAGCGACGCCGACTCGACGTCGATGGCGTAACTCTGATGCAGCGTCATGAGCCAGGTCACGAGCACGTCGAACGGCACGCCCTGAAACGTCACGTCGACCCCACTCGGACCATTCGGCCGTGCACGCGCGAGCCGAAGGCCATGCTGCTTGGCCGTGTTGTCGACCACCACCACCAGAGTCTTGTCGTTGTCTTGACCGACGCTCGCCCCCGCGGCTCCACTGGCCTCGACGCGCGCGAGATCCAGCAGTAGCCGCTGCTTCGATTCGACGGCGGTGCGCAGAGTGGTGGAGCCGGTCCAGAGCGGCTTGAACACCAGCCACCAGGCGATGATGACGACGGCGACGATACCGCCAGCCATCAGGATCAAGCGCTCGCGCGGCTCGAGAGCGTCGAACCAGGCTCTCATGGCTTCGCGCCCGTCACGCGGACGCGTCCTTCGGTGCCCGTATCGCGTTGGTTGGCGGCCTGGATCTCGGCGGCGAAACGTTTCGTCTGCTCGAGACCGCGCGCGAATTCGTCGAGCGCGGGCACGTTCTCGACGACTAGCTGCAGATCCATGACGCCGTTTCGATAGCTCAACGCGTCGATCCGCATGTCGGGACCGCGGGCGGCAGAAATGGCAGCCAAAGTCGTGAGGAAGTTCTCCGAGCTGTCGCTCGCCGGGCGGCCGAGCTGCGCCTGAACCGCGCGCTGGCAGGCGGATTGACGCGCGTCACCGACGGCACGTTGACAACCCGCCGAGATCAGCTGGTCGAGCTCGCGATCGCTGCGGCGCAGCTGCCAGTACTGTGCGCCTTGCGAAACGAACAGCAGCGCGGCGGTCGCGATCAGCAGCGTCGCCGCGAATCGCCAGGGCCGCGTGAACGCCGCCCAATTGGATTTCGGGGCGTACGCGCCCTGCAGCAGATTGGTGCCGGGACGCTGCGCCAGCGTGGCCGCCAGGTGTGGAAATACACCCTCCGCGGCGACCTTGATCTCGACGCTCGCATACTCTTCCTGGAGCGCTGCGACCTCGCTGCGCACGCCGTCCCGATTCTCAGCGTCGGTGTACACGAGCAGATGCCGCTCGGTCGGCTGCTGCTCGGGCAGGCGCGCGACGTCGAGCGTTTGACGCAAGGTGAGACCTTCGAGCACGAACGGAGCGTGCTGCGCGTAACGCCCGTAAATGCGGTCGCCCTCGACCACGAGAACGAGTGTGCCCGGCACGTCCGGAACGCCATCGGCCTCCGAGCACACGGCGTGCGGGATGATGGTGGCCGCGCGCAACTGCTCCAGCCAGGACGCCATCTGCTGCTTGGCCACCACGATGACGGGCGTGCTTCCCGATGCGAGGCGCGTGCCGATCGCAAACGCGAGCTGCTCGAGGTCATCCGCGAGCGACTCTTCGAGCGAGAACGGGACGATCTGCCGCAAGCGCGCTTGACTGGCGACCGGCAACTCGACCTGCGTGCTCGTGACATCGACGGCCGGCACGAGGACGCAACAGCGCCGCCCGAGCAGTGCGGCCGCGGCACCGGCCAACGCGCCGCGACCGACCGGGCTTGCGAGCGCGCCATGCGCGTCGAAGGCTGCCCAGGTCGCGGTCCCGTCGTCGATCAGCCGGATGAACAACGTCTCTGTCAACCTACTCGACTCCCAGGCTCCGGAACAGCGCGCGCGTGAGACCGCTCGCGTCGCGCTGCAGCACCGATCGCATCGTGAGCTGATTTGTACCGAGCGTAACCGTTGCGGTCAACAAAAAGTGCTCGCTCACGCCATCGATGGTCTTCAATACCGCGGGCTCGACGAGCCCCTCGAAGGTCTTGTCGATATCCGGAAAGTCGGCGTTGTTCCGCTGCTCGACGAGCGACTCCGCGGTCGGGAGATCGATATCCTCCGACAGCGATGCGAGCAGCACGGCCGACGCTGTGTTCACGTTCAATTTGGTGCCGATCGGCAACGCCGTGACGTACGGCGCGAGCGCCTGATACGCGTCTTTGTCGAAACCCGCGACGGCCATGAGCTCCGAGGGTGACGTGATCATGGAATTGGCCGTTCGATACGGCGGATCGGCACCGGCGTAGGTGACGTCCTCGCCACCGGTCGGAAAACGCACCTCGGTATCGGGATCGAGCCAATCGACGACCGCACCTGCGAGCCCCGGATCCAGCTCGAGCAGGCTCAGCAGCCGCTCGAACTGCTTGCGCGCCAGATCGTTTTGCGTCCCGTCGGGTTTCAACAGATTGTTCACGTTGAACCGCCCCTGCAGATCTTCGAGCCTGCCGGTGATCGTGCCTCCGTCGACGGGCAGCGGCGGCAGGTCCGTGGCCCACGGCTCGCTCAGGTTGTCGCTGCTCGGCGAGTCGACCTGATCCTGACGGAGAATGTCGGCCGCCCACGCCTCCGCACCCTGCATGTACAGCAGACCCTGATCGGCAGCGAGCGCCGACTCGGTCCGCCGCAGATCGAGCGTGGCCTCCCACATCAAATTGACCGCGATGATCGTGCCGATCGTGACGACCAGCATCGCCGTCAGGACCGCCACGCCGCGTTGTTGCCGGCGCGCGTTCAACCGCTCGTCTCCACGAGTCGCCAAACGCGGCCGAAATCCTTGAGCTCCACGGCGAACTCCACGGCTCGCGGGCGTGCAATCAGGCGCTGGGGGCCCTGCATGTCTACGGGCGGCCACTCGAGATGCCACTCCCCGGCGGTATCGAGAAACCGGACCTCGACGTTGTCGACGCCGTCGAGCAGCTCGGTACGCACGGGCAGCGTCGACGACGTTCGGTCCATGACGGGCCAGTGCACTCGAAAGAGCTTGTCGTCTTCCCAATCGTAGGCGACCCGCAGCACGGTGCCGCGCGGAAAGGCGCCCGGGTTTGCCCAGCCGCCGCGACTGAACTCGAGCGCGAACTGCGCGCTCGGATCGGCGAGCAAGCTCGGCTGATAACTCTCGCCGAGCTCCTCGCGCGTCTCACGCGGCTGCAGCTGCGCAAGGTCCTGAGTAACCAGGCGCATCGCGAGCTGAATCGCCTGCCAGCGCTCCACGCGCTCGCGCGCGATGGTTTGTTGCTTGATGACCTGCGTCAAGCCTGTGAGCGCCATCACGCCGATGACGGCCACGATCGCCATCGCAACGAGCAGCTCGACGAGCGTGAACCCGCGACTGGTGCGCACGGCGCTCAACCCCGCTGGCCGCCGCCGCGCCCGCCCGACCACTGCGGGGGCAGGAACCCCGGGGGGACGGGGGGCTCGATCAGACCCATGAGCTTGTGCACGACGCGCTCCGGATCCGAGGCCAAAGACACGGACACGTCGACACGATGGAGGTTCTTGACCTCCGTCTCCTGAACCTTGATTGCGCAGCGCCATTTCTGGCCCGCGAACTCGACGTCCTCGTCATGCTCGCCGACTTCGGGCCAGGTGGACGCCACGCTGAGCTCCTCGAGCTTGTTCGAGGCGATCCAACTGGCCAGCGTCTTCTGCTCGACATAGATGGCTGCGACGGTGTAGCGATTCAGCTGTGTGTTCACGGCCATCATGCCGAGCGCAACGATCACGAGCGCCACCATGGCCTCGAGCAACGTGAATCCGCGGCAAGCGGTGCCACTAACGCGCATCGAAACCCTTTTGGTCGACCGTGAACGTGCCGTCGAGCTCGCCCGTGAGGACGAAAGCGCCTTCGCGGCCCTCGCGCGCCACATCGAGGGTGAACGGCGTGATCTCGCCGCTCGACAACAGCATGACTTGCGGATCCGGCTTGTCGACGTCCTGCGCGTCGAAATCGCGCAGGAGCTCCACGTCGCGCCCGTCGAGGACCAGCGCCATGTTCAGCTGTGGGCGGAGGTGATACAGCTGCAACAGCCGGTCGTCGATGGGATCGACCCAGCCCAGCTTCTGATAATCGTATATGTAGAAGCGATAGCCCGTTGCCGTGAACATCACACCGTAGTCGCGGCTCTGCATGAGCGATTCCTCGTGCAGGAGACTCAGAAGGCTGCGCAAGCGATTCGTTTCTTGCTCGACTTGCCGATCATTGCCGAGGCTGCCGAGCGACAGCACGACGGCGCCCGCGAGAATACCGATGATCGCCACGACGACGAGCAGCTCGAGCAGCGTGAAGCCGAGTTGCGCCGGACGCGAACGCTCTCGGCTACAAATCCCAATTCCCGATGTCGGCATTGACGCCTTCGCCGCCTTCCTGGCCGTCCGCTCCATACGAGAACACATCGAATTCGCCGTGCTGGCCGGGGTAGGCGTATTGATAGGGTCTGTTCCACGGGTCCATGGGCAGTCGCGGCAGCTGTTGCTTCCAGTTCGGCGCGGTGGCCTCCCCGGGATTGGCCACGAGGGCTTCGAGACCCTCGCTCGTGTTGGGGTACTTGAAGTTGTCGAGCCGGTACAGATTCAACGCGGTCTCGATTCCCCGAATGTCCTGTCTTGCGCGACTGATCTGTGCTTTGTCGACGTTGCCCATGAAGTTCGGCACGACGATCGCGGCGAGCAGGCCGATGATGACGACCACGACCATGATTTCGAGCAGGGTGAACCCTTGCTGCGCTGTGCGGCGAGGTGTTCTGATCACGCGCATATAGAGGGTACCCGTGGATTAGGCCCGGCAGCCTGCCAGGTGCGGCGTCGAAGATAACACAGTCGTTTAGACATCTAATGTGAACAAAGATCTCCTGGCGAGCTTTAATTTCGTCGCCGAATGGCGACTGCGGCGCTGGTGGCCGATCGTTGCGATCGCCGTCGCGAGCCTGGCGCTGGCGTTCGGTGGCGACCAGGCACGCGCGTGGGCGCGGTACGAAGGCGTCATGATCGCGCATGGCCAGCTCTGGCGGCTCGTGACCGGCCACCTCGTGCACTTGAGCTGGGGCCACCTGTGGCCGAACTTGATCGCCCTCGTGCTGATCGGGGCACTGTTCGAAGACCTGTTCGACGCGGGCGACTGGTGGCTGTTGCTGGCGGCGACCGCGGGCTCGATCGACCTCGGCCTGTATCTGCTCGAGCCGCAAGTCGACTGGTACGTGGGGCTCTCGGGCGTGCTGCATGGGTTCGTCGCCGCGGGTGCGCTGGTGGCATGCGCGCGCCGCGAAGCGATCGGCATCTGGCTCGCGCTCGGTCTCGGCGGAAAACTGCTGTGGGAGCAACTCGTCGGGCCGGTACCGTTCACCGCGGCGGCGGTGGGCGGCCCCGTGGTCGTGGCCGCTCATCTCTTTGGGACGGCCGGCGGCCTGCTGGCCGCCGCGGTACGCGTCCTCACCCGCAGGTCGCGGGTATAATCGCGCGCGTCGCAAGCAATCACGCAAGCCCATGGATCTATCGGCGCTTCCCGCTCTACCCGGCATCGCCGGGCGTATCGCCCTCGTCACCGGCGCCTCCCGCGGCATTGGACAGGCGGTCGCGGAGACGCTCGCGAGACAGGGGGCAACCGTGGTCGGCACGGCGACGAGCGAGACGGGAGCGACCGCCATCGGCGAGCGGCTCGCGGGCCTCGGTCTGCGCGGGCGGGGAGCACGACTCGACGTGGGCGACGAGACTTCGGTGGAAGCGCTATTTGCGGATCTCGCGGCGCGCGAAGGCGCGCCGGCGATCCTCGTCAACAACGCGGGCATCACGCGTGACAATCTGCTGATGCGAATGAAAGGCGACGAATGGGACGATGTCCTGTCGACGAACCTTTCGTCGTTGTATCGCGTGTGCAAGGCGAGCCTACGAGGCATGATGAAGGCCCGCTTCGGCCGCATCGTGAGCATCAGCTCCGTCGTCGGGCTGATCGGCAACCCCGGGCAGACGAACTATGCGGCCGCGAAGGCGGGAATGATCGGTTTCACGAAGTCGCTCGCCCGCGAAATAGCCTCGCGCAACATCACGGTCAACGTGGTCGCGCCGGGCTTTATCGACACCGATATGACTCGCGCGCTCGACGAGGGGCAGGTGGAAGCGCTCAAAGCACAGATTCCCCTGGCGCGCCTTGGCAGTCCTGCCGACGTTGCCGCCGCCGTCGCGTTCCTCGCGTCCGATGCCGGCGCCTACATCACGGGCGAGACGTTGAGCGTAAACGGCGGATTGTCGATGCAGTAGACTCGAGAATCCGGTCACAATCCGCTGATTGCAGCCTTGGGAGACCAACGCGGCCGATCTGTAGAATGGCCTCGGCGATTTCACTACAATACGCGCCACATCGGCCGGGCCCCTTGGTCCGGCCGGTCAATTAATAAGGGGTAGGTACATGAGTAGCGTCGAAGAGCAAGTCAGAGGGATCATCGCCGAGCAGCTTGGCCTCAAAGCCGACGAAATCAAGAACGACGCGTCGTTCGTCGATGATCTGGGCGCTGACTCTTTGGATACCGTCGAGCTCGTCATGGCGTTGGAAGAGGAGTTCGAGACCGAAATTCCCGACGACGACGCCGAAAAGATCACCACCGTACAGCAGGCCATCGACTACATCCGTGCCCGTCAGAACGAAGCCTAGAACCAGGCGCAATCTCACGAGCTGCTGCCCGCACCGAAGCAGTTTGAGACGGTCGTGTCGCAGCGACGCGTCGTAGTCACTGGCCTTGGCCTGATCTCGCCGGTCGGTAACAGCGTCACCGACGGTTGGAAAAACGTTCGCGACGGTGTGAGCGGTATCGGCCCCATCGAGCATTTCGACGTCAGCGCATTCACCACGCGCATCGCCGGCACGATTCGCGACTTCGACATCACCCAATATCTCGAGCCTAAAGAAGCCCGCAAGTGCGATCCGTTCATGCACTACGGCATCGCAGCCTGCGCGCAGGCGATGACCGACTCGGGTCTCGAGGTGAAAGAAGACAATGCTCACCGTTGCGGCGTGTCGATGGGCTCCGGCATCGGTGGCGTCAGCACGATCGAAGCGAATCATTCCAAGTGGCTCGAAGGCGGACCCCGGAAGATCTCGCCGTTTTTCGTGCCGGCAAGCATCGTGAACATGATTTCGGGGCACGTCTCCATCAAGTATGGGCTCACGGGCCCGAACCTCGCGATCGTCACGGCGTGCACGACCGGTACGCACTCCATCGGCCTCGCGGCGCGATCGATTCAGCACGGCGACGCGGACTTCATGCTGGCCGGCGGCGCCGAGTTTGCGACAACTCCGCTCGGACTCGGCGGGTTCTGCGCCGCCCGCGCCTTGTCGACCCGCAACGATGACCCGACGCGCGCGAGTCGTCCCTGGGATCGCGATCGCGACGGCTTCGTGCTCAGCGATGGCGCCGGTGCGATCGCGCTCGAAGAATACGAGCACGCGAAGGCGCGCGGCGCACGCATATACGCCGAGTTCGCCGGCTTCGGCATGAGCGCCGACGCGCATCACATCACGGCTCCCGCCGAGAATGGCCAGGGCGCCTATCAATGCATGCTCAACGCCATGCGCGATGCGGGGCTCAACCCCGAGCAGATCGACTACGTGAACGCGCACGGCACCTCGACTCCGCTCGGCGACGTCGCGGAAACCGTGGCGATCAAGCGCGCATTCGGCGACGCGGCGCAGCGTGTCGCGGTGAGCTCCACGAAATCCACGACGGGCCATATGATCGGCGCAGCCGGTGGAGCGGAGGCGATATTCACGATTCTCGCGCTGCGCGATCAGGTGATCCCGCCGACGATCAACCTCGAGAATCAGGACCCCGCCTGCGACTTGGACTACACGCCAAACGCGGCCAGAGACGCCGACATCGAGGCCGCGCTTTCGAACTCGTTCGGCTTTGGCGGAACCAACGGCACGGTCGTCTTCAAGCGCCTGCGCTGATCGCTGCGGCACCCGCCAGCGACATGACGGGCCGCTTCTGCTACAAGACCGCTTTGATCCAGCGCCACGGGTTGGACTCTCGTGCAGGCTCTTTGGCTCGTTAATGGACGATCTTCCGGCGTCGATCCCAGCGATCGCGGCCTCGCCTTTGGCGACGGTCTGTTCGAAACGATGGCAGCGCTCGATGGACGCATCCGTTGGCTCGATCTGCATCTCGAGCGGCTCGAGGACGGCTGCCGCCGTCTGGCAATCCCGCCACCGGAGCGCACGCTCGTCGCAACGGAAATCGCGGAGCATTGTCCCGCCGGCCGGGCCGTCGTGAAGCTGCTCGTCACGCGCGGCGCCGGCGCGCGCGGCTATGCGCCACCGGAGACGCCAAACCCTACGCGAATCCTCGCCGTTTCTGCCTGGCCCGATTATCCGGCCAGACTCTACGAGCTCGGCATTCGCGTTCGCGTATGTCGTCTGCGACTCGGCGAGAGTCCGGCGCTCGCCGGGCTCAAGCATCTGTGCAGGCTCGAGCAGGTGCTGGCGCAGCTCGAGTTGCGCGGCAGTGACGCCGAGCAGGGGCTGCTGCTCGACACCAGCGAACGCGTCATCGGCGGCACGAGCAGCAACGTGTTCGTCGTCCGCGACGGACGGCTCGCGACACCCACGCTCGAGCGCGCCGGCATAAAGGGCGTCATGCGCCGTGCCGTGCTCGCTGCCGCCGCCGAGCTCGGCCTCGCTGCGGTCGAGCACGATCTGACGATGGCGGATCTGCACGCCGCCGACGAGCTGTTCATGACGAACGCGTTATTCGGCATCTGGCCCGTCGCGCTGCTCGACGACCGGGCGTTCCGCCCAGGCGCCATCACACGCCGCCTCATGCAGCATCTCGAGTACGGTCCACGTGCGTAAGCGCGTCTGGATAGCGCTGGTGACGGTGGCCGCCGTGCTGCTGGGCGGCGCGGCGGGTGGCGCCTATGCCTGGCGAGAGCTGCATGCGCCGCTGCCCATTCCGGTCGATGGCGCGTGGCTCGACGTCGCGAGCGGCGCATCGCTGCGAGGCGTCGCGACACAGCTGGCCGAGCGGAACCTGTTGCGCGACCCGTGGCTTCTGGCCGCGTACGGCCGAGCGACCGGCGAGGCGACTCGAATTCGCGCCGGCGAGTACCAGCTGTCCCCGGGACTCACGCCGCTCGACCTGCTGGCGAAGCTCGTTGCGGGGCAGGTGTTCTTACACCAGCTGACGATCGTCGAGGGGTGGCGATTCAGCGATCTTCTCAGAGCCCTGCGGGCGCACCCCGCGATCGTCGTGAGTGACGTGGATGGGCCGGCGATCATGGCGGCCTTGGGCGAGCCCAATGTGCATCCGGAAGGCCAATTTTTCCCCGATACCTATCGGTTTCCGAAAGGGACGACCGATCTCGAGCTGCTTCGACTGGCGCATCAGGCGTTGCGCGCGCAGCTCACCGCGGCCTGGGAGAACCGTGACCCCGCCACGATATTGAAGGGTCCTTACGAGGCTTTGATCCTGGCCTCGATCATCGAAAAGGAAACCGCGTTGGCCAGCGAGCGCCGCCTGATCGCGGGCGTGTTCTATCAACGTTTGCGGCGCAACATGCGGCTGCAGACGGATCCGACCGTCATTTACGGCCTCGGCGATACGTTCGACGGCAATCTGCGCCGCGGCGATCTCGAGCGCGACACGCCGTACAACACATATACGCGCAACGGCCTGCCGCCGACGCCGATTGCATTGCCGGGCGCCGCAGCGCTCGAAGCCGCGGTGCACCCTGAAGTCACCGACGCGATCTACTTCGTCGCGACCGGACGCGGCGACGGCAGCCATCGATTCTCCACGACCCTCGAAGAGCACGAGCGCGCGGTCCGCGATTACCTGCGCCAGCTCCGCGATCCCAAACCGTGATGCGCGGCGGGTTCATCACGCTCGAAGGAGGCGAGGGCATGGGCAAGTCGACGAACGTTGCGTTCGTTGCCGCCACGCTGCGCGGCGCGGGCTTCGACGTGATCACGACGCGCGAGCCGGGCGGCACTTCGCTCGGCGAGCGCATTCGCAGCTGGATTCTCGAGGGCGACCACGGACGTTTATCGGCCGAGGTCGAGGCGCTGCTGATGTTCGCAGCCCGTGCGGCGCATCTCACGCACGTGATCCGGCCGGCGCTGGCAGCGGGGCAGTGGGTCGTCTGTGATCGTTTTTCCGATGCGACATTCGCCTACCAAGGGGGAGGGCGCGGCGCCAGCGTGGCTTTCTTGCATAGCCTGCGCGCAGAAATTCACCGAGGTCTCGAGCCGGATCTGACACTGCTGCTCGATGCCCCGCTCGATATCGGCGCCGAGCGCATGGCCGCCCGTACGCTCGATCATTTCGAGCGCGAGCAGCGGCCGTTCTTCGAGCGGGTGCGCAACACTTACCTGCGTCTCGCGGCCGAGGAGCCCGCGCGGATCAAGATCGTGGATGCAGCCCAATCCTTGGACTCGGTGCAGCGACAAATCGCCAGCGAGCTGCAGGCTTTACTTGCGAGGCGGCGCTCGTGACGAGCTCGCCGTTGCAGATCCTGAGTGAGAAGCTGTGCCCGTGGCTGCGGCCGGCCTTCGACCGAATCACCGACGCGCAGCGCACGGGTCGGCTTGGCCACGCTTGGTTGATAGGCGGCCCCGCGGGCATCGGCAAGTTGAACCTGGCGCTGGCAGCGGCGCGTCACTTGCTCGGCTCCGCCACACCTCCCGTGGAGCTCGGATCTGCCGAGGCCCTGGCCGCTTTCGGCGCACGACACGTGCCCGCGGATCATCACCCCGATCTGCACTGGATCTACCCCCAAGAGGATAAGCAGAGCATCTCCGTCGAGCAGATCCGGGGCGTCATCGAAGCCATCAACCTCACCGCGCACCGTGGCAACGGCAAGGTCGTGGTCATCGAGCCCGCAGACGCGATGACGGCAGCCGCGGCCAACGCGCTGCTGAAGACGCTCGAGGAGCCGTCGGCGGATACCTACTTGTGGCTGCTCAGTCACCAGCCGGGCAGGCTGCCGGCGACCATTCGCAGCCGTTGCCAGCGCCTGGACATTCCGCGGCCGCCGCCAGACGCGCTCCGCGGCTGGCTCGGCGTGCCCGACGCGAGTGCGATTGCAGACGTCTGGCACTTGGCCGGCGGAGCGCCGCTGCGAATGGCGGCGCTGATGCAGCTAGACTCCATTAGTAAAACCAAGGAGTTAGACAGTTTTCTTTCAGCAATATATGAGGGCGAAGCCGACCCCATTGCCGTCGCGGGCGCCTGGGCGAAAGAGGATGTCGAGTTGGCGCTCTGCTGGCTCAAGGTGCGACTGCACACGGCGATCCGCGAACGTTGCGCCCCCGAGGGTTCGACTGCGATCACAGTTCCCCCGGACGGCACGTTGCATAATCCATGGCGGAAACTGACACTTAACGCGTTGTTCGACCAGTACGACAAAGCCGAGAGGCTGCTGAACCAGCTCGGCTCCGGTATCAATCTGGAGCTCGCAATTCAGGCCCTGCTGGTCGGCTTTCAGGCGAATCGAGGATAGCCGTGAGCAAGCCGGGGCTCCTGACACTGACTATCAAGGACAAGAGCGCCCTGTATCTGGCGTACATGCCGTTCATCAAGAACGGCGGGCTCTTCATTCCCACGAACTCGAGCTACAAGCTCGGGGACGAAGTGTTCATGCTGCTGAACGTGATGGGGGAGGAGGAGAAGATCCCCGTCGCGGGCAGGGTCATTTGGATCACGCCGAAGGGCTCCCAGGGCAAGCGCACGGCCGGCATCGGCGTGCAGTTCAGCGAGCAGGATCAGGGCAATACCCAGAAGCGGATCGAGAACTATCTCGCCGGTGCGCTCGGCGGCGACAAGCCCACGCACACGCTCTAGGGCGTTAGGCCGACAAGCCCGTTCGGTTGAGCCCGCCCTTCAAGACGTATGTTTGAAAACCCCGCTCGTTCAGGATGAACGCGCCGGCCGAACTGCGCCGACCCGTGTCGCAGCACACGACATACTTGACGGCAGGGTCGAGCGTTTTCAGCTTCAGGCGGATGAAATACAGCGGCACGTTGATCGCACCGTCGTTGTGATAGGCCTCGAACTCCGACGGCAGACGCACATCCAGCCATTGTCCGCCTTGCTCGATGATCTTCTCCGCTTGTTCCTCGTCGACCCAATCGAGCATCGGCTCGTTGAGCAATTTCTTGAAGTCGTCCTTGCCGAGCCGCATCAACGAGCCCTCGGTCTCCATGGTGACCGTGGCGTTGCGCTTGGCCTCCGAGATCAGCGCCTCTTCGCCGAACGTATCGCCGACCTGAAGCTCCGCCAGACGGATCCCCTCCTTGTTGAGCGGGGTTTCGCGCGTGACGATGCATTTGCCGCGTGTGATCACGTAAAAGTAGTCGCCTTCCTCGCCTTGCTTGATGACGACGTCACCGGCGCGGTGGTTCACCTGCTGCAACCGCATGAAGATCGCCTGGATGTTCGCGGGCGGAATCTTGTGGAAGGCCTTGGTCTGGAGCAGCGTCGTCATCCAGTCGTCGCCGCCAGCCGACTCGCCGCGCAGCTCGGCCACTTCGTAAGACCCGGTCTGATCCCATGTGAGCATCACATCGAGCAGATCGCTGTCGATGACCACGTACTCGACGGAGCTGGTGGCGATCGCCGTGTGCCGGCGAGGCAGCTTCGGGGAGAGCGGGTTGCGCGCGTCGTCGGTCCCGCCGGCGACGCGGGCCATGGTCCTGTCGCCCTCGCGCAGCTCCACCGTGCCCGTCAGAACATAGATGGTACGTTTCTCGGCATCGCCCTCGCGAAACAGCGTCTCGCCCGGCTGGGCGTCGCGAACCTTCGTTTTCTTGACCAGCGCATGAAGATTGTCTTTCTTCAGGCTGTCGATCGGCGACAGCGCCTTAAGCTGATCGATTTCGACTTGTTTGGTCATCCACTTGGAAGCGCGGTCGCGAACCGGCGCGAGGTTGTTAGCGGCCGCAGTCTAGCATAGCGATCTCGCACGTCGGTGCCGAGGAAGTCACGTCGGCTCGCTCAAGGAGCGCCAACCGGCGCGAGGTGTGAACCGTGTCCCATAGCGCTGGGCCAGGCTCTCGAGCTTCGCGACCACGGCGGCGGGACCTCGCTCCCACGCATACCGCATCGGGCCGCCTCTGAAGGGCGCGAATCCAGTGCCGAACACCACACCTGCATCGAGGAGGTCGGCGTCTGCGACGATTCCTTCCTCCAGGCAGGCCACCGCCTCGTTCAACAGCGGCAGGATCAGTCGATCCGCGAGCTCGGGGTCAGGCTTGGCCGCCGCTGTGTTCTTGATCGCTTTGCCGTCCTTCCTGTACGCATAGAAGCCGCGCCCCGTCTTGGTGCCGAGCTCGCCGCGGGCGACTTTCTCGCGCAACGAAGCAGGCGGCTGGATGGCGAGCACGTCGCGCAGAAGATCGGCGACGTGCAACGCGACGTCGAGACCCACGCGATCCGCCAGCTCAATGGGTCCCACCGGCATACCGAACATCGTCGCCGCCGCGTCGATGGTCTCGAATGCATGACCGTCTAGGTGCGCAGCCAATGCTTCCAGCATGTAGGGAGTCAGCAGGCGATTCACGAGAAAGCCGGGCGCGCTGCGGCAAGGCAATGGCAGCTTGCCGATCTTCGTGACGAACGACAGGGCCTGTCGCATCGAGTCCGACGCAGTGTCGCGGCCGTGAATGACCTCGACGAGCGGCAGGGCGACGACGGGATTGAAGAAATGCAGCCCCACGAAACGGCCGGGGTGCTGCAACGACCCCGCGAGGTTCTCGAGCGCGATGCTCGAGGTATTCGTTGCGACCAGGGCGTCCGGCCGCAGCTTCGGTTCCAGATCGTGAAACAGCGCGCTTTTGGCGTCGGCGCTCTCGACGATCGCTTCGATCACCAAATCGGCGGAACCGACTTGCGCCGCGTCGAGATCGACGACGATGCGCGCCATTGCCTCGTCTGCCGCGCCCGGAGCCCGAAGCCGCTTCCTGAACAGCTCGCGAGCGCGCGCGAGCGCGGGTTCCACGTACTGCTGCGCACGGTCCTGCAGCGTCACCGACAGACCGCGCAGCGCACACCACGCGGCAATATCGCCGCCCATCGTGCCTGCGCCGACCACGTGAACGCGCTCGATGCCGCTGTCGCGTGGTGCCAGGCTTCGCAACCGCTCGCGCAGCTCGAAGACGCGCACCAGGTTGCGGCATGTCGGCGTCACCAGCAGCCGACCTATCGACTGCGCCTCGGCGCTCATGGCCGAGGGACCGTGGCCGCCGTGCCGTTGCCACAGATCGAGGATTGCGAACGGAGCGGGGTAGTGCTCGCGTCGAGCGCGCCGCTCGACTCGCTTGCGCAGGGCGCCTGCCAGCACCGGCCGAACCGGTGCGATGCTCAGCGCACGAAGGTACCAAGGCGCCCGCTGTCGTGCTGGACGCTCGGAAATCAGCGCGAGCGCCGCGGCGTCGAGCTCGCTACGCTCTACGATTCGATCCACGAGCCCACACTTCAGCGCCTCGCGCGGCGACAGCGCGCGCCCGGTCAACATCATGTCCAGCGCCTGGGGCGCACCCAGCAACTGCACGGAGCGAACCGTGCCACCGAAGCCGGGGTGAATGCCGAGCTGCACCTCGGGCAAGCCCAGCGTGCGCTCGTACGAATCCACCACGATCCGGTAGTCGCACGCCAACGCCAGCTCGAGCCCGCCACCGAGCGCATAGCCGTCGATGGCGGCCACGGTTGGCACACTCAGGCCCGCGATGCGCGCCAGCAGAGACTGGCCGCGGCTGGCGGTCTCGACACCCTCGCTCTCGTCGCGCAGCCGCCCGAATTCCTTGACGTCGGCGCCGAGAACGAAGCCCGTGCTCTTGCCCGATCTGACGACGAGGCCGCGCACGCCCTGCCGCTCGATACCGTCGAGCTCGCGCGCCAGATCCGCCAGGACGGCAGAGGACAGCGTGTTGGCCGTCGAGTCCGATCGGTCGATCGTGAGCCAACAGGTGCCGCTTGAATCGACTTCGGAATGCCAGTGGTGGGCCTGCGCGCTCATCCGCTACTAAGCCGCGGCACGCGCCCCGGACTCCATCTCGAAGTCGCAGACCAGCGGCAGATGGTCCGAGTACTTCACCGCCGGGATCGAGAAGTCCGTCACGCGGATGCCGGCGCCGTACAGCACGAAGTCGAGCTCCTTGCGGGGCGAACGACTCGGATACGACGGCAGGCCGCGCGCATTGGCGCTGCGCAGCTTGCAGGCCTTCATGAATAGATAGATCTCATGCTCGCCCCAGAACGTGTTGAAGTCACCGGCAATGATCACCGGCTTCGGCGACGCCATGACGAGATCATGAAGATGCTGGAGCTGCGTGTGTCGATGCCGATACTTCAAGGAAAGGTGCACGAGAAAGACCGCACACTCTTCGAGCTCGAGCTCGATGATCAGCCGTTTGATGCCCTTCTCGAAGTAGTGAAACCTCTCGCCATGCACTCGGGGTGCCGCCAGAAACGCGTTGCCCTGCTTTCTCAGGATCGGCAGATGCTGATTCAGCGAGTCGACGCCGTACTTGCACTGATAGACGGAGTAGTGGCCGAGTGATCGCGCGATGACGTCGGCCTGGTTGATGCGACGCGTTCTGATCGAGCCCGTGTCCACTTCCACGAGACCGACGATGTCGGGGTCTTGCGACTTGATGAAGTCCGTGATCCGCTGCAAGTTGCCGCGATTGCCGAGCAGGTAGCCCATGCCCGGCAGAGGCCAGTGCAAGGCCGATCCCAGGCCCAGTCCGTAGCGAATGTTGTAGAGCAGCAGTCTCATCGTCACTGTAGTGTACCGGAGGAGCCTGTTTGCAATTGAGAATTCCGTTATTGTCGCGCTTCGACAGATCGCGAAGGGTTTCGTTGCAAATATGGGCATGCGGTAGTAGCGTCCGGGAGCATCCGAGGATCCCGAGGCGCAGCGACATGTCTGAGAGAGACCCGATTCGGGTATTCGTCACACACGCGTTCGCGAGTCATTCCGACTACCATCGCGTGTTCGAGTATCTGGAATCCTCACCGAACTTCTTCTACCGTAACTGCAGTGTGCCGGATCATCCGCCGGCGGCGGGCGGCAAGGAAGCGCTGAAGGAAGAGTATCGAACGCAGCTGAAATCTGCCGAGGTCGTCGTCGTGCTGAGCGCGCTGTACGTCGACAACGAGTATTGGACGACCTACCAGATGGACGTGGCCCAAGCCAAGAACCTGCCGTTGGTCGCGATGGAGCCGTTCGGCGTCACCATGAAGGTACCGCCCGAGCTTGCCAAGCGCGCCGCCGAGGTGATCGGCTGGGATGGCCGATTGATCGTGGATGCCATTCGGCGCCAGGCTCGCGGCGAAGACACCGCCCGCTGGGACATGATCGAGTTCAAGCTCTGAGACGGCGTCGCCCGACCCACGCATGCGCGAGCGCCCGATCGTCATCGCCCATCGCGGCGCGAGCGGCTACCTGCCCGAGCACACGCTCGTCGGCAAGGCGCTCGCCTACGGCCAGGGCGCCGACTTTCTCGAGCAGGACGTGCTCGCGACGCGTGACTCGGAGCTCGTCGTGTTGCACGACACTCATCTCGACGACGTGTCGGACGTCCGCGAGCGATTCCCCGGCAGCCAGCGCCACGACGGGCGACACTACGTCATCGATTTCGATCTCGCGGAGTTGCGGCAGCTCACGCTGTTCGAGCGCCGCGCGCCGGGCACACGAACAGCGAAGTACCCGCGGCGCTTCCCCCCCGAGATCGGCATCGCGCGAATCGCGACGCTCGAGGAAGAGCTGCGCCTGATTCAGGGTCTGAACAAGGCCACCGGTCGCACGGTCGGCATCTATCCCGAGATCAAAGAGCCCGCGTGGCATCGCGAGCATGGCGTGGACCTGACGCGTTTGCTGGTAGCGAAGCTCGGCGAGCTCGGCTACTCGCAAGCGAGCGATGCCGCGTTCGTCCAATGTTTCGATCCCACGGAGCTGCAACGGGTCAAGGACGAGCTTCGATGTCGTTTGAAGCTCATTCAGCTGGTGGGGACCGAGCCCACCCATGCCGAGCTGTTGACGAGCCCAGGCCTCGAGCGCGTCGCGGAGTACGCCTATGGACTCGGATCGAGCTACACGCAGTTACTCGAGGAGCAGGGCGGGAGGCTCGAAGTCACGGCGCTGACGCGCGCGGCGCGCGGCGCGGGACTGCGCCTGCACGCCTACACTTTTCGACGAGAAGGGCTGCCCGGGTACGCCAAGACGTTGGAGCAGCTGCTCGATGCGTTCTTCGCAGACGTTCGAGTCGACGGCGTGTTCTGCGACTTTCCGGACGTGGCGGTCCGGGTGCGCGACGCGGCTTTCCCACGCTCCGTAGACAGGTGAACCAATCGTCTTATGGCGGGAACGAAGGTCAATAGACACCGGTCCGAAACTGACCTAGAGTGAATCCAAGTGAATCCAATGGCCAGCCAGGGGGTATCGACATGAAACTCGGCACCGTCGGCTCTCTACTGCTCGTCGCCTGCTGCATCGCTTCCGCCGGTGCCGCCGAACGCGCGTGCAGCGTCAAAGAATGTTTTTTCGCGGGCGACGTCCGCAAGTTCGACGTCATCGACCGCACCACGCTCATCGTCTACACGGGCTCGCAGCGCTGTCCGTTTCGCGTGGAGTTACGCGGCACGTTCTGCGACATGACGTATGCTCCCGAGCTGGTGTTCAGCGACCCTACCGAGCTGCCGCAGGGCGAGGCCGACCGCCGTCTAAGCAACGGTGCCTTCGCCGCCACGGGCACACAGAACATCCCGTTCTCGCCGCCCGACGATCCAAACTTGCCAACGAGCAGACGTGGTCGCGCCACCTTGAAGGTATGCGACAACAACCTTCGATTGCAGGTCAGCGGCGGGGCGTTCACGGATGACCCCTTTACGAATCCTGGCGCAGACGGGCCGAACCGTCGTGATCCGCGATTCTTGAACGCGCGTGCCGCGTGCGAGCTCGCGAGCGTCGAGTCGCTGACCGACGATCAGCTCATGGAGATCTACGTCGCGCACGGACTCGTGGCGCCGCCGCCGCCGATGGGCGCGGGGCAAATCCAGGTCGGAAAGCAGAGTGGGGCGCCGCAGCCCCCGGCCAGCGAAGCGACGAAGATCCAGAACTAGCAGGCCAGCTAACCGTTCGTCGAGCCGGGCGCTTCGCGTCCTAACGCGCCGCCTGGCAGTTGGGGCGTTTCCCGGCGTCGATCGCGGCGTTGTACTCCACGAGGGCCGGCGTAATCGACTTGACCACGGTCTCGAGGCGCGTGTCGTCGGACGGGTGGTCCGACAGAAATTCCGGCGGCGAGCCTTTGCCGTTCAGCGCGACGGCCATATTCTTCCATAGCGACAACGCCGCGCGTGGATCGAAGCCGGCCTTGGCCATCGAGTGCAGGCCGATCCGGTCGGCCTCCGTCTCCTGCTCGCGCGCGTACGGCAGCGACATTCCGAGCGTCGCGCCTTCGTTCAGGAGGTCACGGTTGATGCCCGTGGCCGCCGCACCGAGGAGCACCAGCACGTTGGTGCGAGCGCCGCGCCGGGCCCGCTGCATGACGTGACCTTCCGTCGCGTGCGCCACCTCGTGGCCAATCACCGCAGCCAGGGCGTCCGGCGTATCGGCCACACGCAGCAGGCCCGTGAACACTGCGATCTTGTTGTTCGGGTCCGCGAACGCGTTGATCGTATCGTCGTCGAAGACGATCACTTCCCAGTCGGCTTTTGCCTGCTCGGGCGGGAGCGTCGCGAGGATATGGTTCGCGACGCACTGGACGTACGCCGTAACCCGGGGATTGGGTTCGATCGGCAAATGGCGCTTCATCGATAGCCACTCGACGCGCGCTTCGCGGCGGACTTCCTTCTCGGATACGATCAGCTGCGCCTGGGCCACACCGTTCGCCACCAGCGCCGCGCAGCCTGCGGTGATCAGCCAAGCCGTGCGCATCATCCTGTTGCGATCCTCTGCCAAAACCCCGAGTTGTCGATTTAGAACGCGCCTAAATGGGTTCGTTCATCGGGACGATAGCACAATGAGGCCGCATCGGCCGCTGGCCCGCGGGGCCGGTAGGCCACGCGCTCAGCGGTCGGCGCCGCCGTCGGCCAGGAATGGCCGCCGGCGCTTGCTCATGCCGAACAGGCTCGCATCGAGCTTCAATTGGACGAAGAACACGCCGTCCAGCTGTGGATCCACTCGTTTCGCGTTCGTGACGCTGTCCACGGCGAATTCCGGCAGATACGTGACGTTCACGGCCACTCGATCGGTACCGAAAGTGATGGCCGGCAGCATGCCCGGGAAAGGCTGGTTGTGGTGGACATCCTCGCGGGTCATCACGAAGCCGATCACGCCGACATCGAAGTACGCATGGTCCGAGAACATCCGGAAGCGCCGTTTGAGCCCGCCACCGGCCATATACGAGGGGTCGCCGTCGCTGTCTTTGAAGCCGTTCGCCAAGGCGAGCTTCACCCAGCGGCTGCCGGTATTGAATTCCCGCTCGACGCCGAGCCCCCAATTGTTCTCGTTCCAGTCGTGCGCCGCGTTCATATGGACCGAGCGACCGTTCAGAACGATGTCCCAATCGCTTTGCGCGTGCGCCGTCGTGGTGAACAAGCCCGCCGCGATCGCGGCGACCGTCCACAAGGGTGAGCCCAAGCCCGCATGGAGTGTCATGGCGGCGACATGAGCAAGACATATGCCACCCAATAGAAACAATCGGTTAGGTTAGACTTCTCACTGGACCTGTAAAGAGAACCGACGCTGGTGCGGCTTCGACCCGGGAGCTTACTGCGCATAATGTATATTATGTCATATTCTGCCGCTAGCGACGGTCACGGACGGCCCGACGTGTTCCTGTGGCGGCCCTGCTCTTCGTTTCGCGATCGACACCCAACCCGCCGACGTTGTTAGGCGCGTGCACGGTCTTGCATAATTTACGAATTCCCGACCGAGCGCACAGTCGAACCACCGCGTGATCACGAGAATCGCCGCAAGAAGGCTACGTGTCCGGAGCCAAGGTGACGCTGCACCGGGCCCCGATTAGGCAGGCAATCCCTTGAAGAGAGTCCTATCTTCTGCGTGTGCAGCCGCGCTCGGCCTGTGCCTCGCGGGCCCGGGCGCCGCGGCGCAGAGCGAGACGCGCCTGGAGCCGAGCTCCGACATCGCACGGCTGCTCGATGTAGAGCCACTGCCGCCGGTGGTCCTGGACCCCACGGGACGCTATGCGCTGCTCGTGCAGGAGCGTCAGCTGCTGTCGCTCGAGCAGCTGTCGGAGCCCGCCGTCGAGCTTGCCGGACATGCGATTAGCCTCGTCACAGGCGCGGCGCACGCACCGCTGGACTACTACGGGCTCACGCTCGTCGATCTGCGCACGCTCGAGCAGACACCAGTGGCAGTGCCATACGACGCCGTGGTCGGATATCCACGCTGGAGCGCGGACGGCTTGCGCTTCGCATTCACCGTGACGCGCAGCGAGGGTGCCGAGCTGTGGGTCGGCGACTCGACGACCGCGCAGGCGCGAGCGATCGTTCGCTCCGTCGACACCACCCGTGGACCGCCTTGCTCGTGGCTACCGGATAACCACCGCTTGCTCTGCAGAGTCGCCAGCGAACCGGATGGCGGTCGCCAGGCTCTGGTGTCCATCGTCAAACGAGTCGCCGGGCAGGCGCTTCGCGGCGAGCCGACGTCGTTGACCGAACAGCAGGCCGCTGAGCTGCTCGAAACTCAGCTCGAAATCATCGATTGCCTTGCGACGGGCCGACACCTCATCGGCCGGCCCACCGCCTTCGAGTCCGTGATGGCGGCGCCGGCGCAGGCTTTCCTCCTCGTGCGCCGTCTCGTCCAGCCCTATCCGCAAGGCAATGACTTCGACGCTGCGGCACACGTCATGGAGATTTGGGACCGCTTTGGCAACGTCGTCGCCCGTCTGCCCGATGCGGCGCGGGCCATCGAATGGCAAGCCACCAGTGCTGCCACGCTGGTCTGGGTCGAACGCCGCGATGGCGCCGATCGAGTCATGTCCCTCGCGGCGCCGTTTGGAGACCCTGCTCGCGAGCGATTTGCGTTACCGCACCGCTTCGCCGGTGTCCGCTGGCTCGGCGACTCGAGCGTAGCGCTGGTGAGCGATTACGACTCGAGAACCGGCCGCACCGACCTCTGGTCCGTCGATCTCGCGAGTTCCTCCACGCCGACAAAGTCCTTGACCGGTTACGACGGCGCAGCGGGACAACTACCCATCGTCCGCGCCAACCAGTGGGGCTTCGATACGGTCCTGCTGCACGACAACGGTTTCTATCTTCGCGGCACGGAGGTCACAGACAAGCAGCGGCGCAGCTTTCTGGACCACGTGGCCCTGCGAACGGGAGCGCGCGAGCGGATTTGGACGGCGCCGGCGGAGCGGTATGAATCGCTCGAGAACATCGTGCTGCCGGACGCCTCGCTCCTGCTCGTGCGACGTGAAAGCCAGACGACGCCGAACTACTTCCTGACTTCCGCCAAGAACGATGCCACGTTGCCGCTGACTCACTTCGAGCGGCCGTCGCAGCTGCTCGTCAAGGCGCAGCGCATTCCGCTCGAGTACCGCAGAGCCGATGGCGTTGATCTTCGAGCATCGCTGTATCTACCTCCGAACTACGATCGGCACTCCCCGCTCCCCTTGATCCTGTGGGCATACCCGCGCCAGGTTTCCGTTAAGGAGTCTGCGGTGTCCGCGGAGGCCGAAGAGTATTCGATGACGTTCGCGCGCGCGTTCCGCCTGTTCTTTCTGCTGCGCGGCTACGCGGTGCTCGACGACGTATCGATGCCGATCGTCGGTAGCGAGACCGACGCGAACGACACGTTCGTCGAGCAGGTCATCGCCAACGCCTCGGCGGCCATCGAAGCCGCGGGATCCACGCACTTCGTCGACACGAAACGGGTCGGCGTGGCCGGCCATAGCTACGGCGCATTCATGGTCGCGAACCTGTTGGTGCACTCGCGGCTGTTCGCCGCAGGCGTCGCCTTGAGCGGCGCCTACAACCGAACACTGACGCCCTTCGGTTTTCAAACCGAGCGACGCACGCTCTGGCAGGCACAGAAGACCTATCTCGCAATGTCGCCGCTCCTGTTCTCGGACCGTATCGAAGCGCCGCTGCTCTTGGTGCACGGTCTAAAGGACACCAACGCCGGCACTTCCCCGCAGCAGTCCTTGCAATTCTACCAGGCCATTCGCGGCAACGGCGGCGAGGCGGAGTTGCTGCTCTTGCCGTGGGAAGGCCACAGTTACCGCGGCCGTGAGTCCGTGCTGCGAACGGCCGCGCACATGCTCAGCTGGTTCGATCAGCATCTAAAACCGCACGGTTGACTCGCGCTCGCGCGCACTTCTTCGCGGACCGTGTCGCCCCGCGGCAACAGTTCAGCACAGCGGATCAGCGGCGCACGCCCGATGATCCGCCGAATCACTTCATTCTCGGCGCCTGGTCCGCCTCTTGCATTGCGTTGACCGTCAGCACGGCAGGAGGGTCGCGATGCTTTCGTCTCATGCGAACCACGACTGGTTTCGAGTCGCATGGAAGGCGTTTGCCTGCGCATGGGTCACGGCAACCCTGGTGACGGGCTGCGGCGGCTCGAGCTCCGATTCGTCGACACCGACCCCCACGCCGACCCCCACGCCGACCCCCACACCCACGCCCACCCCAAGCACGCCGCCGCTCGACTCGAACGTCGTCTCGCTGGACGACGGTCATCAGGTCGGCTCCACGTACTGGCAGGACGGTGACACGACCGACGGCGGTCAGGGTATGCCGGTGGGCAGCCTCGAGTGCATCTATCCGTCACCGGTGGATTACCACGTGCACGCCCATCTCTCGATCTTTCTAAACGGTGACGCGCTCGCCATCCCGCAGCACGTCGGCATCGTCGAGCTGTCGCCGACCAGCGACTGCCACTATCCGATTCATACGCACGACGCGACCGGCATCGTCCACATGCATGCTACGGCTCCCACGGACTTTTCCCTGGGACAGTTTTTTGCGATCTGGGGCCAGCCGCTGCAGCGAGACAACATCGCTGGGCTCGTCGGGCTGCCAGCCGTCGTCTACATCACGGATGAGGATGGGGTGGTTACCGAATACACCGGAGATCTGCAAAGCCTTCCGCTCATTTCGCACCGCCTGATCACGATTCAGGTGGGCACCGCGATCACGAGCATTCCGCAGTTCACGTGGAGTGGACCATGACGTGTGTCATCCACCGGAAACGCTCGTGAGCAGGGTGAGCATCGAACGGGCGAGGAAGCTGCCGCAGTTGACGAGCAGAGCACAGGTATGAGGCAGGTCTTCACCTGCGTGGCCAAAGCGGGCCCCACTCCCCCCGCTTTGGCATGCGCATAGAGCCCGGCGCAAGCCGGGCTCTATTTTTTTTCTTGAATCAGCCGGGGTTCGGCCTCTTCGATGGCTTTGAGGGCATCGAGCTTACGTTCGAGCGCTTCGCGATCACGGCGGGCGATCTCGAGTGCCGCCCGCGTTTTTACGAGCTCTACCTCGAGCCGAGCGCCGTGCGCCCGCTCCTCCTCCAGCATCGTGGCCAACGCGGTTCGGTCCGCTACAGCGAGATATCGTGCACTCGTCATCTGATAGAGAATCCGACCGAGCTCGGCCTCTCGACCGTCACCCTGCGACGCGTTCGCCAGCAGCGTCACCGCCTCCGACAACGCCTCGGGGCGTGCGTCCGACTGGCTGAGGAGCAACGAAAGCTTGATGGCCCGGCCGTTCGAGGGCGATGCTCGGTAGTCATCCAGCAGCTCGTCATAGCGACTTGCGAGGGCGGAGTCGTCCAAGCGCTGAACCGACGCGCCAAAGCCCAGGAGCGCGGTCAGACTTTCCTCGGCGGCGCGTGCGCTCTGGAGCGTCTCACGGTGCAGCGGCACACTGCTACACGCCCACAAGCAACCTGCGGCCAAGCATGGTGCGAGACACCTTGCGCTGACCACGCGGGCCCGCGATGGGAATACTGACACGAAGATGCGCGCCCACCGTAGAGCCGACCACTCTGATATGACCATCGTGGGCCTCCACGTATTCCTTTGCGATTGACAGACCGAGGCCGGTGCCTTTGACGCTGGCATTGCACTCGGCGCTCCCCTGCTGAAACGGCTCGAAAATGCTCTCTGTCTCGGATTCATCGATACCCGGCCCAGTGTCGATCACGTCGAGGACGGCACAGCTGCCCGCCGCACGCAATGAAACGCTGATGCGGCCGCCGCTGGGCGTGTACTTGGTGGCATTGGTGAGCAAATTGTCGATGACGATCCGCAGCTTGTTCTCGTCACCTCGCACCAACACCGGCGCAAGATCCGCCGCTACTTCGATCCCGCGAGCATCCGACGCCAAGCTCTGAGCGGACGTGACACCTCGAACGACCGAGGCCAGGTCGACGGATTCGGACAACTCCAGCTCGGTAACCACATCCTGTGTCTCGCTGAAGCGCAAAAGATCTTCGATGAGGCGTTGCAATTGCAAACCGTTGGCGTGGATGATGCGCGCGAGCTCCGCCTCCTCGCCGAGGCTCTCTCCGAACCCTTCGACGAGCAGCTCCGATCCGGCACGTATCGTCGTCAACGGTGTCTTGAGCTCATGCGAGATATGGCGCAGGAACGCGATTTTCTGCTGTTCCAATCGTTGGATCCGTTGCCGCAGCCACTCGAGTAACTCACCAAGCTCCTGAACGTCGCTCGGACCGCGCACGCTGATGCGTTGCGACAGCTCTTGAGCACCCAGCCGCCGAATGGCCTGGCCGATTTGGCGCATGGGGCTCGTGATCAGGCCGAAGAACAGCGCCGCGAGGCAGATCGTTGCCGGAAGCACGGCCGCGGCCTGAACGACCAACGCACGTTGCAACCGGTCCGCGCGTTGCGTGAGCTCGGTCACCTGTCTGTCGACTAGGGCACCGCTCTCCGCGAGCAGCGCGCGCGCCGAGTAGTTGACGTCCGCCCAGGCTTGGTCTACCGCTGCGCGCGTCGTCGCCGGCTTCTCTCCCGCTCGTGGATCCCCCAGAGCGACGAACAGCTCCTGCTCCTCCCGAGAGAGGTCCTCGAGATATTGCCGGCCACGGTCCGTCAACGGTCGATGACCTAGGCTCCGCAGCGCCTGCTGCAGATCCGAGCGGCGCTCCAAGTAGATCGCGTAGAAATCCGGGTCGACGGTGACGAGGTACTGCAGATACGGCCGGCGCATCTCGTTCAGGCTGCTATGCACCTCGCGACTCTGACGCGTGATCTCCTCTGCCTCCAACACTGCGTCTCGGCCCAGGATCGACAGTCGGTCGACCTGCAGCACCGCCGTGATCACGGCGGCAATCAACGGCGCAAGTGTGATTGCGAGGCCGACGAGTATCAGGGCGGCGATCGACCGCGGACGAAGCACGGCATGTCCCTCTGGTTCAGGCGGGCCGAGTGTGGCGGGACCACCCTTCTACGCCTCTCAGGGCCGCCGCATCCGCCGCGGCCCGCGGGGTTTTCTACGCTGCTCCCGACTCGCCTCTACGAAATAGTTCTGGCTCCAGCGCATGGCGACGCAGCAACTTGTAGAACTCGGACCTATTTCTCTCGGCGAGCCGAGCGGCCTGCGCGACGTTGCCGCTCGTCATCTCCAGCAGGCGGGACAAATAGTCGAACTCGAACCGATCCCTCGCAACCGCAAACGACAGCAGCGGCCGCTCGTTCGAGCGCAAGGACCGCTCCACCAGGTTCGAAGGAATCACTTGGGTCGTGGCGAGGGCGATGCATTGGTCGACGACGTTGCGCAACTGCCGAATATTGCCCGGCCAGCTCGCCGTCATGAGGATCTCCATGGCCTCTTTGGAGAATCCTCGGACGTTGATCGCCGGATTGTGCATCTGCGCTCCGGCATTCCGTAGAAAATGCTCGACCAGCAACGGGATGTCTTCGCGTCGCTTCGCCAGCGGCGGAATTTCGAGCGTGACGACATTCAGTCGGTAATACAAATCGTGCCGAAACGTCTTGCTCGCCACGGCTTCTTCGAGATCTTGGTGCGTCGCAGAGATGACGCGAACATCCACACGTGAGGGTTTGACCGAGCCCACGGCACGGATCTCGCGCTCTTGCAGCATGCGCAGCAGCTTGGCCTGGAACGGTAGAGGCATGTCGCCGATCTCGTCGAGAAAGAGCGTGCCCTCGTGAGCCGCGCGAATGAGTCCCTCCCGGGACTGCGTGGCGCCGGTGAACGATCCTTTCTCGTGACCGAAGAGCTCCGCCTCGAATAGCGCCTCCGGGATCGCGGTGCAATTCACCGGCACCAAGGATTTACCGGCGCGCCGACTGGCCCTATGCACGGCACGCGCAAGCAACTCCTTACCTGTACCGCTTTCCCCGCGGATCATGACGCTCGCATCCGTTTGCGAGACGCTCCAGGCTTCGCGCAAGAGCCCCTCCATGGCCGACCCTTGCGACACGATCTCGGCCCGCCAGTCCTCGTCTGCGTTCTGCGGGGGGGTGCGAGTGCAGAACAGATTCGATGCTCGTTCGATCGTCGATATCAGCTGCTGTCGGTCGAACGGCTTGGTGAGATAAGCGAACACTCCGCGTTGCGTGGCCTCTACGGCATCGGGAATATTGCCGTGTGCCGTCAGCACGATGACCGGCGTGGTGGGTTCACGCGCTCGGATGGCATCGAATAACGTCAGGCCATCCATGCCGTCCATGCGCATGTCCGTGACTACGACGTGCGGTCGAAACGACGGCAGAGCAGCGAGCGCGCTTCTACCGTCGCTCGTGACTTCCACCTGATAGCCGTCGTGCCGCAGACGAATTGCGAGCACGCGTAACAGGCTGGGATCGTCGTCTACCAACAGTACCTTGTGATACCAACCCGCCGCAGCGCTGGCATTAGCGTTACTGTCCATATACCACTCCCGTTGTTTAATGGCACCACTCGAATCGTGCCCTTGGCGACACTACCGATCGCTGAAATGCATGGGTCGTGCCGATATCCACATATTGCGTGGGTAATTTAAACCACGCTTGCAACGGCGCGGTACGTGTCGCCGTTTGCCTACATGAATTGCAGGTATTACAACGCCGCGCACGCCATCGCAGCGGAAAAACTTACAACGCGTTGGTAATGACGAGCACGCGATCGGTATCGACGCGGCCCAACGGACGCTCGGCATCAGTACGCGTGCTTATCGCGAATCAGAAGCACGATTGTCTTGAACAGTATTTTCACGTCCAGCAACCAGCACCAGCGGCGCAGATATTCCAGGTCGTATTCGATCCGCCGCCGCATCTCCTCCACAGTTCGCGTCTCGCCTCGGCAGCCGTTCACTTGTGCCAGGCCAGTGATTCCGGGCACGACTTTGTGTCGTACCATGTACCCGCTTATCAGCTTGCGATACTGCTCGTTGTGCGCCACGGCATGCGGCCGCGGCCCAACCAGACTCATGTCGCCGCGAAGAACGTTGATGAGCTGCGGCAACTCATCGAGCGAGCTCCTGCGAAGAAAGCGGCCCACCGTCGTCACCCGCGGATCGTCTCGTTGAGCCTGCAGCACCTCACTGCCGTTCTCTGTCACGGTCATCGTTCGAAACTTGTAGACGGTGATTCTGTCGCCGTACAGGCCGTACCGGTGCTGCCTGAATATGATGGGGCCCCGCGAGGTGGCTTTGATCGCAAGGGCGATCAGCAGCGCGGCCGGCACGCTGAAGGCGAGCAGCAGGAGCGATATGACGATGTCCGTGAGGCGCTTGGAGAGTCCGTGCATTCCGTGCAGAGGCGATTCGCACAGCGCGATTACCGGAATCCCTTCTATCTGGTCGCTCCGCGCCTGAATGACGTCGTAGATGGAAATGTCGGGCACCAAGTAGACCGACGATGTGGTGTCTCTGAGCTCATCCAGAATCGCGCGCGTGGTTTCACTCTCCACGGGCAGGGCAATGAACACGACGTCGACATGCCTTCGGTTGACATAATCGCGCACGGTTTGCGCGTCGCGCCGGCGCATCTGCGCCATCGCTGCGTCGTGCACGTGCGAAGGCTCTCCGCACCGGGCATTCGCGCTCGTGCGTCTCGAACAGGCGCTCGAGCGACAATCCGAGCTCGGGACGATTCGCAATGACTTCGGCGATCTTCGCACTCATGCGGTTCTGACCGACGATTACGACTCGACCCAGATTTCGCGACGCGGCCACGATGGCTCGCGTCCAGGAATGGACGATCGCCAGCGCCGCAATCATGGGGACCGGCGTGGCCACGAACCACAGGAACAGAGCGCGCCTGGAGAAGCTGGCGGATGTCTTGGTCGCGTAGCCGATCAACAGCAACGTGGCGACGACCGCAAACCATTCGAGCAGGAGCTGGCCGGCAGACGCGAGGACTCGCGTGGGAATGGCGATTCGATCCTGTTGATCTCTGCCCATGCCTATCCAGCACAAGAGCGCAGAGACCAGCGCGAGGGCCACGTAGGGACCTGCGAAGCGGATGCCGAGCACGCGTGTCGACAACAGCAGGACCGTGGTCGACACGAGCGCAGGTAGCACGCCGCGGACGGCTGCCAGCAAGGTCAGTTGTATGCTCGTCTTCGAGTACACGACACCGCTACTGTTATCGCGCCCGTGTGCGCGGCGCGACAGCGACGATGCAAGCGGTGTGCCACCTGTGGTCGAGAGACTGTAGCGCCGACGCGACGCGCAGCGCTCGCTACGGAGTCGCGCGCGGATGAGCCGGTTTTTTGGGTGTCTTGATCGGCACCGTCGAGAAATGCAACGCACCTAGATCCATGGCCTTGTTGTAAGGCAATGCGTTGAAATCGAGCCCATAAGTGTTGTCGCCCTGCGACATCGTCAGCGGCGCGCCGTCGCCCGCACCGATCACGGCGCAGCTCGGCGCAAGCTCGAAGTCCCGCCATGTAAGTGCACCCGGAGTGGCACCTGAGCGCCAGCCCGACATGCGCTTGAGCACGAGCCCTTGATACAGGTTCTTCGCGCTGCCGAGCTCTCCGCCCGGGTTACCTTGGCTCAGGTAGTTCGACTCGACGGTCAGGCCGTACAGAGTCGTCCCATCCACGTCGCGCATCCCTGGGCTGATGCTGAGCAGTACGTTGTTGACGAATCTCGACGCCAGCTTTCGGCTTGTCGCGCAGCGTCAGTTGGGTTTCGTTGTCGACGAACGTGTTGTTGAAAACCAGGACGTCGTCGAACGTCGATTGGTCGAACTGTCCCCAGAAGCCGAACCCCGTGTTGGTGCCGGCCACCAAGTTTCCGTAGACTTTCGCGCCGCGCGACTGGACGTTGGCTGCCAGCTCGCCGCCATTCACGGCATAGTGATAAGACTCGTTGTTCAGCACGATGCCGGCGCCGACGGAACGCGTCGTACGCCAAAATTCCGTGTTCGACGTCCCCTGGACGAGGTTTCTTCGAACGGTCGCGTCCGGCGCAGCGTCGAGATAGATGCCCGCCGAGCGGGCGGCGAAGACTCGGTTGCCCTCGACCACGCCGCGCGCGGACCCGTGATTCAGGTTGATGCCCTCGCCGTATACCTCCGCCACATCGTTGTTCCGCACCCTGCCGTCGTCCGACGCCACGAGCTCGATGGCGCCGCCCCACACGGCGTTGTCCTCCGGTAGAGCCAGACCGGCAAGGGCCACCGAGTTCCGCTCGACGAGGGCGTGATCCGAGCGAATGAATTTGATGCCGCCCTTGTAAGAATTACTCGTCTCGCAATCGACGGCGACGCCATGGTCGGAGTCCTCGAACTGGATGCCGCGGCCTTCGGAGTTCACGACTGCGAGATCCTCGATCTGCACGTAGGCCATCTTTCGGATTCGTACCAAGCCGTCGAGGCTCTCCGGCACTTTGTCCTGGCCATCGATGACCGGCCGCCTGGAGCGGAAGCCGCGCACCGGTACTCCTTCCTCCAGGTGGTAAGCGCCAACGATGACCGGGCTATCGGCTGTGCCGGCCCAATGGACGATGAGTTGACCGGGCCAGACATTGCCCTCGTAGAACAGCACGCGGTCGCTCGTGTGAAACGGATATGAGTTGACCTTGGCCAGCGTTCGCCAGGCGGTGTCGTGCGACAAGCCGTCGCGCTGATCGTCGCCGTCGCTGCGAACGAAATAGGTGGCAGCGTGGCAACAGAAGGTCGTCGAGAGCGTGACTATCTGAACCAGGACGTGCAGCAGTCCTTGCGATCGCACGGCTTACCCCTCCCTGTGTGAGATCGGCAACACGTTGCGCGAATCCATCGCACAGCGCTATCACGTCAATGCACCGACTATTTTGGAGTCTGCATGAGCGCTGCACGAGCGTCAACGACGAAGTACGACGTTCCGGCCGACGCAGTATTCATCTGCTCGGCGGGTCATTCGGGCTCGACGTTGCTCGATTTGCTGATTGGGTCTCACCCGGTCGCGATGGCGCTCGGCGAAATCACGCAGTTACCCAAGAACCTGGCCCTGAATACGCTATGCAGCTGCGGGGCGCCCATTCGTGACTGTCCCCTTTGGGCAACAGTCGTCGACGAGCTCGCGACATTCGATTCATTTCGTCGAATTCGCGAGGATCCTTACGTGCTCAACCTCGGCATGTTCGAGGCGGGAACCGTGATCGATAGCGCACGGCAGACCACGCTGCGCCGTCTGCTACGCAGGATCGTCTATGCCGGGGCCTACGCCCACTGCCTCTGGAACATACGGCCGTTGGCGCCGTTTTCACGGCCTCTAGCGCGGGCCGCGCACAACAAGTGGCTGTTGTTCGATGTCGTCGGTCGGCTTCAGTCACGGTTGCTGATGGTCGATTCGTCCAAGCACTACCTCGAAGCCGCGGCTTTGTATCTCGCGGCGCCGCGACGGACCAAGATCCTGCTGCTCGTCCGCGACGGGCGCGCCGTGTTCTATTCCGGCCTCAAGCGCGGCCGGACGCGCCGCGTCGCACTCGATGCTTGGCGACGGACGTACCAGCGAGCGGAGCCTTTGCTGAGTCGCGTCACCCGACCGGGCGACCTGCTTCGCGTGCGCTACGAAGACGTAGCGGAGGACCCGGCATGGGAATTGCAACGCATCTGCCGATTCATCGGCTTGAGGTTCGACAGCCGAATGCTGGACTTCCGCTCACGAGCGCATCACGTGGCGAATGGCAATGACATGCGGCTCGCGCGGCGTACGACGATTCGACTCGACGACACATGGCGGAACGCGCTTTCTCCTGCGGACGTCGCCTACTTCGAGAGGCACGCCGGAGCGCTGAATCGAAAACTTGGCTACCGAATGCTGGAGTAAGCGTGGAACGAGAACTCATCTGGCCTGCCAGGCCGATCGATACCTGGGCCGACTTTCACCGTTTGGTCAAGCTACCGGGCAGAGAGCTTTTGGCAAATCTCGACGACTTCGGCGACACAGTGCTCGTGGCGGGTTGCCAGCGCTCGGGTACGACCGCTCTCACCCACCTGCTCTGCCGCGCGCAAGGAATGGCCGATTACGCGTTCGGGGAGGACAGCGAGCTCGACGGAGCTCTGTTGCTGGCCGGGCACGTCGCGCGCTTCACGGTCGGCAGGCACTGCTTCCAGACCACCTATCTGAACGATCGCTTTCCAGAATATTTCCTGCACGACTCGTTCCGGTTGATCTGGGTACTACGGGAACCGCGATCCGTCATCTACTCCATGCTGCACAACTGGCGGCGCGCCGCCCTCGATCGTCTCTACGATGCGTGCGGGACCCACCGATTCGACGACCTCCGGCGCGGCGCCTGGAGCTACGATCGCTGGCGCGGACCCTCCCGCATAGAGAAGGCGTGCGCCTCCTACATTGCAAAGACGGAGCAGACATTCGCCTTGTATCGCCAGCTGGGCGAGCGAATGCTCATCATCGATTACGACGACCTCGTGTCGGACCCGGAGTCTGACCGTACGCGCCGTCACGGAGTTCGCGCAAGTCCCCTTCGAGCGGCGACTGGTGCAACAGCTGCATGGCCGCAGCGTTCGGCGAGGCGACCGTCTCGCGGCGTGGCAGATTTCGCGAGTCAACGAGGTGTGTCTCGACCTGTATCAGAGCGCTCGCGATCTGCGTTCCTCGCAAGGGCTCGCCCATGGCGGATGACGACATGCTCGCCCGCCGAGGTACGCGTCTGCGGATACTGTTCGTCACCTCCGACAAATTCCCGCCGTTTCGCCCGGCGGCGAAAGCGATTTTCGCCGAGGGCATACCGGCAGCGGGTCACGATGTCGACTGGCTGATCCAGGCCGCGGACTCCAGCACGAAAGGTGGCGCCCACATCTGCGGAAGAGGCGTTGCGTTCGTCGCACCCACGAACGAAGAGTCGGGACGCCTTGCGCGGCTGAAGAAGCACTGGGCCGATTTTCGCAACGATCTGACGATTTTTCGACTTCTGCGGGATCACGAATATTCCCTCGTCCAAATCAAGGACAAGTACCTCGGCGCCATCGTTGCGATCGTCGCAGCCAAAATGCATCGCCTGCCGGTGTTCTTCTGGCTAGCGTACCCGCACGGCGAGGCGTCATCGTACGCGGCGTCGCGTGGCGTCGCACGCTATGCCCTCTTCTACGCGCTGCGCGGTCGGCTTCAGCGCTGGCTTTTGTACCGAATCATCCTTCCTGCGTGCGATCACGTCTTCGTGCAGAGCGAGCAAATGCGCAAGGACATCGCCGCCGAGGGCATTCCGGCCTCGAAGATGACGCCGGTGCCGAGCTCCGTCAACTTGGCTGCCATCGATGCGGTGGCCGGAAGCGGACCGCCGCGACCGAATACCGTCGTATATCTCGGGACCCTGCTGCGGGAACGCCAGCTCGACATTCTGATCCGCGCGATCGGTCTGGTCCGCACTCGCATCCCCGAGGCGGAGCTTCTCTTCGTCGGCCGCGGCGAGAACCCGGAAGACGAGAAATTGCTGCGCGCCGAGGCAGAGAGACTGGGTCTGGCTAACGCGGTGACGATCACGGGCTGGCTGCCCATGCAAATCGCGTGGGAGCTCGTTCGAGCGGCCGGCGTATGTGTATCGCCGTACTATCCGACCGCGATCTTGAGGTCAACGTCGCCGACGAAGCTCGTCGAGTACATGGCCCTGGGCAAAGCCGTAGTCGCGAACGTGCATCCCGAGCAGTCCGACGTGGTGGAGCGCAGCGGCTGCGGGCTGCTCTGCGGCTGGAGCGACGCGGAGTTCGCGGACGCCATCACGTCCGTGCTCTCGAATCCCTCCACTGCGACCGCCATGGGCACCGCGGGCCGACACTTCGTTCAGAGTCAGCGCACACACTCGGTGATGACTGATTTGGTCATCCGCACGTACCGCGAAGTGCTGCGTAGCCGGCTGATCTCGAGCGGCACGCAAGGTCCTTCGCTCCGCTACCTGTTCGAGCGACGCCCGCTCTCGCGCCGTTCGAAAGGTGCTCCTACCGATGACTAACGCGCTCGTCATCAGCGTTTTCGTGGCGTCGCTTTCCGTCGACTACCTCGTGCACGAGCGTGGTTTCCTCCCCTACCTGATCCTGCTGCCCGAGCTCCTCTCCGCGATTGCCACCGTCGTCGTCGTTGCGCGCCTGATGGCCGGCGCTCGCCTCCCCCTCGACGGCCGCTACACGGTCTTCCTGATAGGACTCCTGATCACGATAGTGCTCGGGTTCGTCATTCAAGGCGAACCGACGGGACCGATCATCGCCGGCATCCGAGCCCATTTGAAGTTCGCCCCATTCTTCCTGCTGCCGATGGTGTTCCCGTTCTCGGCGAAACAGCTGCGGACGCAATTTCTCGTCTTGATGACGATGCTCGTTTTTCAAGCCCCGCTCGCGCTGTACCAGCGCTTCGTCGAATACGCGCACCTCATGCAGACCGGCGATCCGGTTCGCGGCACGGCAACGACGTCGAGCGCTCTCAGCATGCTGCTGATGTGCGCCATGGCGGCGGTCGTCAGCCTGTACCTGCGCGGCAAAATCCGCCTGGGCGTGCTTTTCGTCCTGGCGGCCCTGCTGTTTTTGCCAACGACTCTGAACGAGACGAAGGCAACCTTTCTGCTGCTGCCGGTTGCCGTGATCGCGCCTGCCCTGTTCATGCCGCGTGGCAGCCGAACCGCCGGCCGGCTTCTGCCGCTAGCACTGCTCGGTTCCCTCGCGATGGTGGTATTCATCGGCGTTTACGACTACTTCATCCAATTCACCACCACGCACCAGGAACCGATCGGGGAATTCTTCGGCGACTCGAGCTACTTGCACTACCTGTACTCGGGCGCGGCCGAGCGCGGGGCCAACTACATCGGCAGATTCGACAGCCTCGAGTTTGCGCTGAAGGGGATCACACGCGACCCGCTGACGGCCGCTTTCGGTCTCGGTGCGGGCAACGTCTCTCCATCCTTTCTGCCTCAATTCGATGGCCAGTATTCGGGGTACTTCGACCTGTACGGAGTGGGCATGACGCAGGTCACGAACCTGCTGTGGCAGGTCGGCTTCGTCGGCCTCCTGATCTACCTTCTTTTCTACTATTTCGTGCTCAACGACTCGCGCACGCTGGCGCGGACGAGCGGCGACAACGCCCTGCTCGGCCAGATTTGGGTCAGCGTCACGCTGATCATGATCTTCGCCTTGATCTACAAGAGCATTTTCGCCATGAACGAGATCGGTTACCCCTTGTGGTTTTACTCGGGGGTAGTCGCGGCCCGCGTGGCGGAGCTGCGCCGCGCGCGTCGCGCGCGGCGCGCAAGATCGGTCCGCAATGCCATCGCCGCCGACAATACGCTCGGCGCGGTCGCGCTCGACAGCACGGGGTGACGCAGTGCGCGCCACACTCTTGAGCGTCAACAACTACTACTACGCTCGCGGTGGCGCCGAGGTGCTGTTCCTGCAGCACAACGTGATGCTGGCGGCCGCAGGGTGGTCCGTGGTGCCGTTCTGCATGCACCACGAGAAGAATCGCGCCACGGCCTGGAGCGAGCATTTCGTCGAGGAAATCGAGCTCGGGAGCGAAGATCGCAGGGTTTCCAGGATGCGCAAGGCGGTCAAGTCGATCTACTCATTGGAGGCGCGTTCCAAGGTCACGCGCCTCCTCGATCGACTGCATCCCGACCTCTGCCACGCTCACAACATCTACCACCATATTTCTCCGTCCATATTGGCAGTGATTCGCCGGCGTGGCGTGCCACTCGTGATGACCCTGCACGACTTGAAGCTGGCATGCCCCGCATACTCGATGTTGACGCGCGACGGGATTTGCGAGCGCTGCCGCGGCGGCAACCTCTACCACGTGTTCACGCAGCGCTGCATGAAGGGCGATGCCCTCCTCTCCCTGCTCGTCATGGTCGAGAGCTACCTGCACCGCTTCCTGCGCAGCTATGTCGACAACGTTGACCGCTTCGTCGTGCCCAGCCGGTTCTACCTAAGAAAGTTCGCCGACTGGGGATTCGACCCATCCCTGTTCCGCCACGTGCCGAACTTCGTCGACGCAGACATGTACGAGCCCAGGTTCGGGCCGGGCGATCGTTTCGCCTATGTCGGCCGACTGTCGTCCGAGAAGGGCATCGCCACGCTGATCGAGGCCGCGGCGCGCGCCGACGTTCCGCTCGATATCATCGGCACGGGTCCTGCGGAGCGGAGTCTTCGCGGGCTCGCCGCCAGACTTTCCTGCGACGTCCGCTTTCACGGCTATCTCGCGGGGGAAGCGCTCCACGAGGCGATCGCTGCGGCACGCGCCGTCGTCGTGCCCTCGGAGTGGTACGAGAACGCACCCTTGACCGTGCTCGAGGCTTCCGCTCTCGGCAAGCCCGTGATCGCCTCGGCGATCGGCGGGCTACCCGAGCTCCTGGTCGTTGATGAAACCGGGTGGACGTTCGCACCGGGCTCCGTGCCCGAGCTCGCGACACGCCTGCGCACGGTCGCCGATCTGCCCGACGATATGGTCGAGGAGGCTGGCGTGGCCGCTCGAGAGCACGTGGTCGAGCACTTCGGACCCCACCGCTACCTCGACGGCATTCGCTCGGTCTATTCGGAGCTGGGGGTGACATGGCAGTAGCGGCCGCATCGCCCACGAGAGAAACCGGCCATTTCGAGCGGCCGCTGTTCGTCATGGTAGCGGGCTTGCGCGGCCTCGTCGGCGTGCAGGGTGGCATCGAGACTCACGCCCGCATGCTGTACCCGCTGCTCGCACGACTTGGCTGCCGGGTCGAGGTCGTGCAACGAAGCCCGTACTATCCGCGAAAACGTCGGCGACGTCAGTGGCACGGGCTCGCGTTGACGTATCTCTGGAGTCCGACCCGGCCGGGACTCGAAACCGCCGTGCACACGCTGCTGTGTGTTTTATACGCCGCGATCCGCCGACCGGACATCCTGCATCTGCATGCGATCGGACCGGGTTTGCTCGCGCCCCTCGCGCGGCTGTTCGGCTTGCGCGTGGTGCTGACTCATCACGCCACCGACTATGAGCGGGAGAAGTGGGGACCGCTCGCGAAATGGTTACTACAGGCCGGCGAGTCGCTCGGTGTACGATTCGCGACGCGCCCCATCGCCGTATCGAGGGCTATCCAGCGGGACCTCCAGAATCGACTCGGCGTCAACGTCGCGGTAATCCCGAACGGCGCGCCGCGCGCACGGCCCGCGCCGGGCCACGAGGTGCTCGATGGTTTCGGGCTTCGCCGCAGGCGCTACGTCCTCTGCGTGGCGCGGCTCGAGCCCACGAAGCGCCAGCTCGATCTGATCGACGCGTTCGAGCAGGCAGAGCTCGACGGCTGGAAGCTCGTCCTCGTGGGATCCGCTGCGAGCGGCGGCAACTACCATCGCCAACTGGAAGCGCGAGCAACACGCAATCGGAACATCGTCCTCACCGGCTATCAGACGGGTTCTGCCCTCTGCGAGCTGTACTCGCACGCGGGTCTGTTCGTTCTACCGTCGTCACTCGAGGGTCATCCGATCGCGTTGCTCGAAGCCGCGAGCTACGGCATCCCGATCCTCGCGAGCGCGATTTCCGCAAACTTCTCGATTCCGTTGCCGCGCGAGCAGTTCTTCCCCGTCGGTGACGTGGGGACGCTGGGTCAGCTGCTGCGGTACGCCACAGCTAACCGCCGCGAGCTCGATGCCTGGTGCGGACGAATCAATGAGGCCGTGCGATCGAAGTACTCGTGGCGCAGCGCGGCATACCGCACGAGATCCGTATACGCGCAAGCATCGACCGATGAGCCCTTGGCTGGATTGAGGCACGCCCATGGCTAGAGCCCTACTGATCGTCGAGCGTGTTCGCGGCCGATGTTGCCTTGGCCCCTTCGTCGAGTTGCTGCACCACACGCTTTCGCCCGATAACGTGGCGACACGTCCGCCGCTCGTCGCGCACCGGGATGGGGTGAGCGCCGTGCTCTACGACGCGGGCGAGGCCGCCGCGCTGGAGGGCGAAAGTATCCGCATCGGAACGTTCTTCGGGCCCGGCGGCGATTGGCGCAGGCCCGGCGGCGATCGACCGGAAGGCTGTTACGCCCTGCTGCGCTCCGACGCAGCGCACGCCGAGATCGTGGCGGATGCGGCCGCCACCCGTACGGTGTGGTACGTGCAAACGCCAGACCTGTTCGTGGCGTCCACCTCGCAGCGCGCGATCGTAACGGTGCTCGGGGACTATCAACCGAGCGTGTCGGCGGTTACCTGGATGTTGTCCTCGGGAACGCTCGGCCCCGACGCGGGATGGGATCGACGTCTTCGGCGCGTGCTGCCCGGCGAACGAGTTACGCTCGACCGGGCACGTTGGCAGCTGACTCACGAGGTTTGTCCGATTCGGTTCGAGCCCGCGAGCGAGGGCAACGTCGACTTTCACGAGCGACGGCTGACCGCCGCGCTCGAGGAGATCAGCGCGAGCTGCGTCTTCGAGCCGACCAAGTGGGCTTTTCTGCTATCCGGGGGCATCGACAGTCGTGGCCTGCTGGCCCTGCTCCGGCGACGCAACGACGTGCGCACGATCACCTGGGGACTCAGCGAATCGGCTCACCAGAGACTGAACGACGCCCTCATCGCACGCCGTGTCGCCGAGGCGCTCGGCGTCGAGAACAAGTTCTTCCCTACCGATCTCACGAACGAGCCGCGAGAATGCTTGATCCGTCGGTTCCTGGTCGTCGGCGAAGGGCGAGCCGCGAGCATCTCGCCGTTCATCGACGGATTCGAAGTATGGAAGACACTGCGCGAGGAGGGTCTCCACGGCGCGATCCGTGGCGACGAGGCCTTTGGTTCTCGGTACGTGCGCAACGCGTACGAAGCTCGCTTCGCGACGAAGCTCACGATGCTCACGGACTATCTGAGCCCCGCGGAGATCGAATCGCTCGAGTTGCCGCCGCAAACGCTGCCGTCCCGCCTGACCATGCACCAAGGCGAGACCCTTGCGACGTGGACGGACCGCCTCTATCAACAGAATCGCCTTCCGACGTTTCTGGCGGCACTCACGGATCTGCAGTCACCGTACGTCGAGGTGACGAACCCCCTGCTCGCCGGCACCGTCTTGCGCTGCGTGCGGACGCTGCCGGATGCACTGCGAACGGGCAAGCGACTCTGGCGCACGCTTGCCCGGCGCGGTAGCCCGAACGTGCCCCTCGCGCGGCGCGTGGCGGTGCTCCCGTTGCAACGTTTCGTCAGCGATACGCAAATGCTCGAGGCCATGCTCGTGGAGATGGAGTCGGGCCAACGCGGGGATGCCTTGAGCACGGCGCTCCGCAAGCACGTTTCCCTGGCTCTTCGAGCGGCGCTTGCACTGAGGCCCGCGCAGCGCGGCCACATCAAGCAGCCGAGCCTCGTCTCGCTGCTAACACCCGAGCACATTCGGCTCGCCGCTCACCGCTGGATCGGATTCACCACGGACCTCGAGCCCCTCGTCTTCGCCTTTCGCGCGTTCATCGCGTCGCGCATGAATGTCATGCTGAAGGAAGACTCCACCGCCCTCGCCGGCCGCGACAGGCAGCCGGCCGTCAACCTCTGATAAGCACAATGTCCCGCGCGTGGCGAAGCCTGGTTCCGGTGAATGCGCTCGTGCTCGTAGCAATCGCCGTCGGTCTGCTGAACAACGTCGTGATCGCCGCCACCTTCGGTCTCACGCGTCAGGTGGATGCCTTTTATGCCGCCATGATGTTGCCCAGCCTATTCATGTTTCTATGCGTGGATTATCTCGGCAAGAATTTTCTTCCGATGCTGGCACTGGCGCGCAAGGAGGGAGACGCGAGCGCCTCGCAAATGGTTTCGACCGTCGTCACGATCATGGCGGGAGTGGCCACCGTCATGGCGCTGTTGCTCGCCGCCACCAGCAATGTGCTGTTTACGGTTATGTTGCCCGGTTTCGACGCGGCCGAAATCACGCTCGTCACTCACTACTTCTGGATCATGGCACCCGCTGTCGTTCTGATGGCGATCAATACCTTCCACGAGTACGTGTGTCAGTACGACGAAGAGTTCGTGCCGGTGACGGCCATCCGGCTCTCTTTGCCGATCATGAATCTCGCAGCGATAGTCACGCTTGGGCCATTCTTGCATGAATTTTGCTTGCCGCTCGGCTTTCTCGCCGGTCACATAATGATCTTCGTGCTGCTTGCGCGGCGCGCGAGATACACCTATTGGCCGCGCATCACGATACGCAGGCACCTAGAACGACGCATATTCACGAATGCGGCCATCGTCATGAGCACGGGCCTCATCGCGCGAACCAAATCCATCGTCATCAATCTTCTCGCCTCGACCCTCGGCGATGGTGCAATAGCCGCGCTTGCGTTCGCGACAAAGCTCACCGAGCCACTCGAACGAGCGTCGTTCACGGGCGCACGAATGTTTATCTTCAGCCGCGCGGCGCGGCTCAATGCCGACGACGAGATCATTGAGCTCGGCAAACTGTATCGAGTGGCCGTCCGCATTGGATTCATGGTGCTCGTGCCCTTGCTTTGGTGGGTGATGCTCAACAGCGACACTATCGTCGGCGTGATGTTTGCCCGCGGCGAGTTCACGGCCCAGATGGCGGCGCTGGTCGCCGCCGCCCTCGCCGCGTCCGCACCCTCCGTGCTCTTCAGCGGCGTCGGTCAATTGCTCGCGAACGCGTTCTATGCAATGGGCCGTGTCACGGTACCCGCCCTGACGTTGCCGTTCGGCATGCTCGTGTTCGTGGTCGTGGCATCCGTCTTGTCGCGGACGCTCGGCACACAAGGCATCGCGCTGGCCACGACGCTGTCGGCGGCGACGATCTTCGGCGTGTTCTTCGTCACGATCTCGCGGACCCTCAGGCAGCTGGCGTGGGGGCGCGTGGCACTGCAACTGATCGGCTATTGCGTCCTGGGCGGCGTAGTTGCGGGGGCCGTCACCACGGTCGTGAGACAGCTCGGCTGGCCACCGGTCGCGACCATGATCACGACGCTACCGCTGGTCGTCGGGTTGTACTGCGCCGTGCTGATCGCTGCGGGAGATCCGCTGTTCGGCATGGTCACGCGAGTCGGCCGTGAATGGCTGACGTTTCGCAGCCTCAACGCCTGACGCCACCGTAGTAGTACGGCGCCACCCGCTCCGACGAGCGGTTCAGCACGACGCCCACGATATTCACGTTCTGCAGCAGCTCGCGCGCCGCGTCCATGTCGGAGTGTCTGGTCGTGCCCTGGGCTACAACGAGCAGAACCGCATCTACCAATGGACAAAAGGCAAGCAGATCGTCGCTGACCAGCACCGGCGGCAGATCGAACACGGCGATACGTCCTTCGCCCTGCTTGACTCGACGCACGAGGTTCTCCGTCTGCGGTGACGTGAGCATCTCGGACGAGCTCTGGAACGAACGCTCGTTCAATAGCACGGCCAGTCGATCCAAACCCGGACATACCGCCACGTCTTCGAGCGCCACGGCGCCGCGGAGAAAATCGCCGACGCCATACTGCGTGGAGATTCCAAGGTGTCGGTAAAGCGACGGCTTGCGAAAATCGAGATCTGCGAGCACCACGCTAGTGCCGACGTCACGTGCAAGGCTGATGCTGAGGTTGATGGCCGTCAAGGACTTACCTTCGCCGGGACACGTTCCGGTGACTGCGATCGTCTGCCATTGGTTCCGACGCATGCGTTGCAGCACCCTGGTGCGCAGCATCTTGTAGGCGGCGCTCGCGGCGGAATCTTCGCGGATCATGACCCGATTGTCGGCCAGCGTTCGCGGGTCCGGCCGGATGCGGGTCAGCGCCCCTATGTCGAGCGGACGATCTTCCGACGCGGCGATCGTGAGCGGTACCGCAAGCTCGGCAGCCACCGGGCCCGAGTTGGTGGACAGCGCGCGGGCTCTCGCTAGACCTTTGGCGAGTGTAGGCATGACGATCACTCCTCTAAACTGGCGTCATGAACAGATAAATGATTGTTCCCACCCAGAGGCAGCTGAGCCCGACTGTGGCGAACCGTCGCCGCGACTGCCGACGGACGTCTTCCTGGTTGAAAACGACGGGTATCGCGACGAGCGGTGGAGCGCCAAAGTGCTCGGACACGTCGCGCGGATGGCGAACGGTCGTATCGCAGCGTTCCGCGACCGCCACCGCACCGGTGCCGAGCGCGAATGCAATGATCACAGTCAGCAAGAGCACCGCAATCCGGTTTGGATATTCCGGGCTCGACGGCAGTTGTGGGGCCTGCAGCACCGTGAATCGATCTCCGCGGCCTTGCGACTCGAGATTCGCGGACATTTGGGCTTCGCTGATCTTGCTTTGAATGTCGTCGTACTGCTGCAGCAGCTGCTCGTAGCCGCGGTTCAGCGTGGCCAGCTCGCGCTCCACCTCCGGCGCAGACGTGGCGTGCCTCTCGAGCTCCGCGAGCTTACCGGCCAGGTCCCTACGGCGCGCCAAGGCCGCGCTGAGGTCGGCCTCGGTGTTCTTGAGCTGCAGCTGACGCTCGATGTACTGCGGGTTGTCGGGCTCACGTACAGTCCTCGCGATGGTCGGAGGCCTGGCGAGAGCGGCACGCAGCCCCTCCACGGCCTTCTCGAGCCGCTGCACGTCGGGGTGGTCCGCCGAGTACTTCGTGCGAGCCGCGGCCAACTCGTCCTCGCGCTGGCTCAGCTCGGCACGCAAAGCTCGCTCGTCGGAGCTCGGCGCAGCGCCCCCGGCGCGCAATGCGGCGAGCTCGCGCTTGACCTTCAGCACGTCCGGATGATCCGCGCTGTAGATGGCGGTCAGCTGCGCATAGCGGCGCTCCAGCATCGTCTCCCGCTCCTGCGGGCCGAGTATCGTCTGCCCGTTCTCGTCTACCACGGTGGCATTCGGGCTCAGCTGGGCCAGTGCCGATGCCGCTGAATCACGGCGCTCGCGCAACGACCGAATATCCTGGTCGGCGATTTCGAGATCGCGCTGCGCCCGATCGAAGAGCTGGTGGTCCACATCCTCGGGGAGGCCGCCGAAGTGCTCGCGCTTGAACTTCGCCAGCCGCGCCTCGCGCATCTCGATCTCGCCCTCGAGCCTCGCCGACTCTTGAGTCAGGAACTGGGTGGTCTCTTCGGCCTGCTCACGTCGCGCACGCTGGTTTTCCTGCAGGTACAGGGCAACGAGACCCTTGGCCACATCGCGCGCTACGGGCGCCGATTCGTTGGAAAACGTGAGCGAAAAGGCCATCGAATCGCTCGATTTGCTCGGCCCCAGGAGATTTTCCAGGATGTCCGGGTCTTCCGCGGCCAGTGCGACGTGCGCGCTGAACTGGTCCAGCGCGTCCGGCGACTTCGGATCGAGAGGGGCGTAGAGGTGCTTCTCGGCAATGATTCTCGCGAGGTTCTCTCTGGTCAACACTCGCTGCGTGATGATGCGGACCCGATCGTCCGGATCCTCCGGCACCGTCGATCGCACGACATGCTCCGGCACCGCCGGCTGATCGGCCAGCAGAATGCCACTGGACGCGTACATCGGCGGCACTCGGAAAGCAATCAGCACGCCGATCAGCACCACCGTGGCCACCACCCACCAGAGCAGTCGGCCTCGGCGTCGCAGAGTACTGAGATAGTCGTCGAGCGTCAGCTCGGTTTCCATCGATGAGGTCGACGTATCCGTATTACCCGCTGTATCTGTCATGGTGATTTCTCACGGCACGACGACGACGTCGCCGCTCTGGAGCATGATGTTCTGCTCGAGACGTTTGCCGTTCACGACATCGTCGAAGCGAAACGGCAGCGTACGCTCCCGATCCTGATCACGGCGGAGCACGAATATTCCGTTCAGAGAAGCGAACGGGGTGGTACCTCCTGCAAGCGTCAAAGCTTGCATGACGTCGACTCGCGGATTCATCACGAACTCTCCCGGGCGATTGACCTGCCCAATCACGTAAATCTTGTTGCCATTGATGCTCCGTACGGACACGGTCACGAATAAGTCGGGTATGAAGCGCACGAGGCGCTGGGTTAACTCGGTGCGCAGCTCCTCGACGGTCCTGCCCGAGGCCCGCACGTCACCAGCTAGAGGAAACGAGAAGCCCCCGTCGGGACGCACCAACACGTCCTGATCGAGGTCTTCTTCCTTCCACACCGATACGTGCAGCTCGTCGCCGGGCTGTACCTCGTAACGGGGTGTGTTGTCGCGGCCTGCTGGCGCAGGATCCGTGGCGCGAGCTTGCGGTTGCGCCAGCGCCACGAGCGGCAGCAGCAACAAGACAGCGCACGCGCTTCGCGCGATACGCGGCGATCGGTCGATCCGCATGAAATGGCCCTCCGCTTTGCCTCGACGGAGAGAAGCAATATCCGTACCACTCGAAATGTAGGGAGCAGGAGCAAGGTTCCGCGAACACTATGTCGTGGATCGGCAACATGCCCCCCGCGAGCGCGAGGTATATCGCCGCCTTCGCCAACCGTCGGGCCGGACTCGGTCGGCCACTGGTACGGATGTTGCACTAACGCAAGCGTCGAGGTGAAACGGCGACTGTCCCTATGAGCATTGCGGAACGCTACGCGCTGGAAGCACCACTCGAGCAGGGGCGGTTCGGTACCGTCTACCGTGCCAGCGACCTCCTCGACGGGACGACGCGCGGCCCGGCCGTCGCCGTGTGGGTTTTGCCGCCCGAGCTCGCCAACCACGGACCCGCGCTGGCAGCGTTTCGCCGCGATCTGGAACGGGTGAGCGAGCTCCGGCATCCGAACATCGCGCGCGTCCTCGATGTCGGCCAGGATGGCAACCGAATGTTCGTCGCAACGGAGTCGACCGATGGCGCTACGCTGCGTGGGGTGCTGGACGCCTTGCGCCCGGAGACACTGGACCCCGGAGAAGCGGACGAGGTCGTGGAAAGCCTCGGCGCCGCGCTCCTGTATGCCCATGAGCGGGGCATCGTTCATGGCGACGTTCGACTCGAGAACGTGCTGGTCACCGAAGATCAGCGCATCAAGCTCGCGAACTTTGCGTTTGGCAGCCTGGCGCGCAGCACTCCGTTCGCGCCCGCCCTACGCGACGACACGCGCGCCCTGGCGGCCGTCGCACACGAACTTTACACGGGTGAGCCGCCGAGCCCCGATTCCTCGTCGCGAGCGCTCGCGACGCTGCCAAAACGGCGCCGGGACGCGATTACCAGCGTGCTGGCCGCCCCGGTCGGTAAGGCCGCGACCCCCGCAGAGTTCCTGCGGCGCGCCGGGCTCGCCTGCGACGGCCGATCACTGCCCCTGCCGGCGTCGCCATCGTCCGCACGGCGACGCGTCGCGCCGCGCGATCCTCGGCGCCGCCGATTTGCGCTGTTGGCCGGCGCGCTGGCGCTCGGCGCCGTCATATATACCGGCGACGCGATCAGCTGGTGGCGCGGCCTCGCACGGCCCGCAAAGACGGCGTCGGACGCCGCCGACGTGGCGGAGCGCGCCGCGGCACGGCAAGGGGATCCGCAGGATGCCTCTACCGCCTCGCTCGCCGCGCTACCCTCGGCAGCGGGCGCGACCTACGAGAGCACGGCGCCGGGCGACTCGGGGCCGGCAGCGCCATCCCCGTCCGACAAGCCCGCCGCGACGGCACGCAAGCCTGCCCCCGTCGGAGCTGCGCCACCGCCCGCCGAGGATGGCGCGTCGTCGAATCAGGGCGTGCAACTGTCCGCGAAACCGCTAACCGTCCGCGAGAGTCAGCGCGTTGCAAAGCTCGAGGTCATGCGTAGCGGCGACGTGTCGCAAGCACTCGACTTCGTCTGGTGGACAACCGACGGAACCGCGCATGCGGGCGATGATTATGCAAGCTTCGGACACCGCGTAGAATCGTTCGCGCGCGGTGAGACGAAACACATACTGTACATACCGCTCGCGTCGGATTCGGTGGCGGAACGGCCGGAGAGTTTCTTCGTTCACATCGCCGCCGGACGACCCACGGCAGCGAACGCCGCGCACCTGACCGCAGAAATACGGATCGTCGACGACGACCGTTAGCCAACCTCCCCTCGATCGCTGGCGCTTCCCGCCTCATTGGCGAAACTGTGACGCGCCCAATGGTGAGCTTGCCTCGCCGTTCCGTACCCTGACCGCCTAGGGAGTGGGCAAGCAGCTGCTGACCGCAGGCCGGCGGCCGCGCCCCATGGCGAAAGACCTTACTGGGGAGTGCGTCACCGAACGGCGACGTAGCGGGGAGTCGTGCGGGTTCGTGCAGGGAGTCTCGTTGCTTGCATCAGCATGCTGCTCGGCTGCGGGAGCTCCGATCCCAATTCTTCTAGTAGTAATGAGCCCTCAATCGCCAACACGTCGCCCACGCTCGGCGGCACTCCGGCCCAAACGGTGTGGGTCGGCGACGCTTACCGTTTTCGACCTCAAGCGACCGGCGGCGACGGCGACACGCTGACGTTCGCAATCGAGCATGCGCCTCCTTGGGCGAACTTCGACGCCGCAACGGGCGCACTCAGCGGCGTGCCGGGAACGGCGGATGTCGGTCGATACCTGGACGTTCGGATCAGCGCAAGCGACGGGCGCGACCGTGGTTGGCTGCCGTCATTCGACCTCACCGTTCGCGATGTTTCGCACGGCGCAATGTTGTTGCAATGGGAGGCACCCAACGCGAACATCGACGATTCGCCGCTCGACGACCTCAAGGGTTTCCGAATCTACTGGGGAACGGATCCCAAATGGCCCGCCAACCTGGTCACCGTGGCGGGAGCCGCCAGCACTGCGTACTACTTCTCCAACCTAACGCCGGGCACGTACTACTTCGCAACGACGGCCGTCAACGACATGGGAATCGAGAGCGAGCGCTCCGACCTCGCAACGATGGTCGTTCGCTGAGCGTCTCCGGCGAATGCGGCACGCCGCCGCGTGCCGCGCTCGCGCCGTCGTCTATCAACAACACAATCTCCGCTGCAAGCATGCGGGTCCGCGGCGTGCCTACGCGGCATGCATCTTGCAAACGCTCCGGCTGCGAGGAACGGATGCTCCGCAGCCTCGTACGAGTCCACAAACCGTCAGGAGACACGGAAATGAACAAGTATGTTGCAATGTTAGCCTTCGGCCTCTCCACCATGGTGCTCGCCGCAGATGCGTTGCCGCCCTTCGAGCAGGTGGACGCCAACCGCGACGGGCACATCAGCCAGAGCGAGGCTGCCGCGGTAGAAGGTTTGGATTTCGCCACGGCCGACACCAACCAGGACGGCATGCTGAGCCGCGCAGAGTATGAGGCACTGAGAAAGGAGTAGCCGCATGCTGCAACGGATCAACGGGACTACCCCACCCCCCGCGTCCCGTTGATCCGTTTCTGCCGCCGCAGCGGCAGCGTCCATGTGTAGTCGGCGCCGTAATCTCCCGTCCAAACCTGTAGGCCCAGCGTCTTGCTGTTCGGAACGGCACTGGAGCCGCCGGCCGCGCCTCGGGTAGCCATCAACGTAACCCTGAGATCGTCCACCTGAGATCGTCCATGAGCCCGGCCGACCCGATCCAGTTCGTGTAGAGAAAAGAGTTGGACTGCGGAACTGCGAGACGCGCGCCCGTGGTAAGGCGCACGTTTTGGGCCTCGAGCGCAGCGTGCGAATATCCGGAAGGGAACACCGATCGCAGAGAGGCTCAGCCGACGCGAAAGCAGCTCGTGGTGCGCGTCGTCGGTGGAAGGAGACACGGACGGAGGAGCCTCGTCGACCGCGCGGCCGCCGGAGTGTGAGCCCGCCGTTCCCGCCGACCGTTATTGACGCTGTGGATCGGGCCGCTACAGTACGGCACCGGTACTATCCACCGCGGAGGCTTTCCGATCCCGATGGCGCCGCTGGTCCGCTTCGACTCCGTGTCCGTCACGTTCGGCGAGCAGGCGATCCTGTTCGAAGCCGGGCTCGCCATCGAACCGGGCGAGCGCGTCTGCCTCGTGGGGCGCAACGGCGCCGGAAAGTCCACGACGCTGAAACTCATCACGGGCGCGCAGGAGCCCGACGACGGTACCGTCGAGCGACGCAGTGGCCTGCGCGTGAGCCTGCTCGACCAGCGGCTCGCGGAGGAATCGGGCCAGGTCGTCAGCGAGTTCGTGGCGCTCGGTATGGCCGAGCAACTCGAGCGGATCGCAGCGCACCACGAGTTGTCCCGCTCACCCTCGCCGGACCGCCAGACCCTGCGCGAGATCGAAGCGCTGCAGCGCGCGATCGAGGCCGGCGGCGGATGGTCCGTCGACGTCCAAGTGAGCACCCTGACGAGTCAGCTCGACTTACCTGCGGAAAGACGCATGAACGAGCTGTCGGGCGGGTGGCGCCGACGCGTCGCGCTCGCTCGAGCACTGGTGTCGAACCCGGAGCTGCTGCTGCTCGACGAGCCCACCAACCACCTCGACATCAGCACCATCGAGTGGCTCGAAAGGACCGTGCGCACGTATCCGGGAGCGGTCCTGTTCGTGACCCACGATCGCAGCTTCGTCGAGCGCGTGGCGACTCGCATCGTCGACATCGACCGCGGGCAACTTCGCAGCTGGCCCGGCGGCTATCTGGACTACCTGGCGCAGAAGGCCAAGAGCGACGAGGAAGAAGATCTTCACAACGCGTTGTTCGACAAGAAGCTCGCCGCAGAGGAAGCGTGGATTCGACAGGGCGTCAAAGCGCGTCGGACGCGTAACGAAGGCAGGGTTCGCGCGCTCGAAGACCTGCGCGAAGTGCGGGCGCAACGGTTGAAGCGGCCGCGAGCGGCGCGAATTTCGATCACCGAATCCCCCGACCTTTCGGGACGCAAGGTCATCGAAGTGCGCAACGTGACACACGGCTTCGGCGGCAAGCCCTTGCTCAAGGACTTCTCGCTGCGCGTGATGCGCGGAGATCGTGTCGGAATCATCGGCAACAACGGCGTGGGCAAGACGACTCTGCTACGCATTTTGCTCGGTGAGATGCCGTCCGCGTCAGGGTCGGTTCGCCTCGGCACGAACCTCGAAATCGGCTACTTCGATCAGCTGCGACGCGACCTCGATCCGAGCAAGACAGTGGCCGAGATCATCGGCGAAGGTCGAGACTACGTGACGGTTCAAGGCCGCAAGAAACACGTCGTCGCGTATCTGACCGATTTCCTGTTCACGGCCAAGCGGGCCATGACACGGATCGCGGCGCTGTCGGGCGGCGAGCGTAATCGCGTGATTCTCGCGAAGCTGTTCACGCGGGCCGCCAACCTGCTGGTTCTCGACGAGCCAACCAACGATCTGGATGTCGAGACGCTGGAGGCGCTCGAGGCCCGGCTCGCGGACTACGAAGGCACCCTGATCGTGGTGAGTCACGATCGTTACTTTCTCGACGCGGTGGTAACGTCGACGCTCGTCTTCGAGGCGGATGGTCTCGTGCGCCGTCATGCGGGCGGCTACACGGACTGGCTCGAGCGCCATCGGGCGCTCGCGGTCGTCGATACTCCTGCTGCCGACACGGTCGCCGCGGACCGTGCTCATCACGAGAAACGAGCGCCACGCAAGTTGTCCTACAAGCTGCAGCGCGAGCTCGACGCGTTGCCTAGCGAGATCGACAAGCTCGAGGAGCGCCTGCGGCGCTTGCGCACCACGGTCAGCGAGCCGGCCTTCTATCAACGGCCGCGCGCCGACGTGGAAGCCACGCTCGACGAGCTGCAGGAGCTCGAACGGAGACTCGACCATGCCGTCGAGCGTTGGGCGGAGCTCGAAAGCCTCGCGGACGCCGCCGCCGCGAATCGCCCCGCCGACCCTTAATCCTCTTCCTCCGCCAGAAAATCGAGGTTCGCGGCTGCGCCGACGCCGCAATCGCCGTATCTTTCCCCGCCGCGCTGAACGATCTCGGAGCCAAGCCGACTTCCAGCGCATCGAGCGTGGTCTCGCGACAGCGGTCGCGATTTTCGACCGGCAGCAACCCAAGCTGCCCGTCGGTCGCCGCGGGGAGCGGCTCGAGGGCGGCCAACCCGACGAGCCGGAATGGGCCCGGGTGGTCGACGAGCGCCAGCGGTCCGCGATGGCGCAAGCGGTGCGCAACCGTGTCGGCCGCAGCGCGCAGATGTAGCAGAAGCTCAGTCGCGAGCTCACGGCGGTGCTCAGCGTGCGCTCCGAGCTCAGGCTCTGCGTCGGGCGTGCAGAGACGACTGCGCTGGGGTCGAGCGCGTTCGCGATCTCGTGGAAGCGGCGCCCGAGGGCCCCGAGGGCTGCCCACCGTCAACCCGTCGGGCTTGCGAAAACTGCTGGCCATCTTGGCGCGGGGAAAAGGCACCGAACACCTCCATGATCCGTTTCGAGAGCTGCTGAGAGCGCTCGAATCGCGGCGGCACGATCACGGCGTGCGGGCAGAGCCGCCGCGCCTTGTGCATCAGCGTTGCGCTGCCGATCCCGTAGGGTCGCACCTCATAGCTCGCCGTGAGCACGACGGCACGCGCACTGTCGGACCCAACGAGCTACGCTCGCCCGCGCAGCGCAGGGTTGTCGTACTGCTCGCCTGCGGCGTAGAACGCATCCATGTCGGCGTGCACGATCGTTCTGGGCCACTCCGTCATGGGCTGCCTCATGCCAGTTGCTCGAGCTCGTCGATCGATCTCGGCCAATCTTTCTTCAGCAGCCGCGACAACGCCCTGTCCGCCAGCAGGCGTCCACCGGTCTGACACCGCGGACAATAGTTCGTCTCGTTGTCGGCGTAACGAATCCGCTGCACGGTCGTTCCGCATAGCGGGCACGGTTTGCCATAGCGACCATGGACGGCCATCTCATCGTGGAACGGGGTTACTCGACTCGGAAACGCGCCCCCGGCGTTCGACCGAAGGCGCTCGAGCCACTCGTGCAGCACGGTTCGAGCCGCGCCGAGCAGGCGCTCGCAATCCTGTGCCGACAGCCTGCTCGTGAGCATCACGGGCGACAGCCCGGCGCGATGCAGGATCTCGTCCGAGTACGCATTGCCGATGCCGCTGATGAGCGTGGGATCCGTCAAAGCTCGCTTCAGCGTGTGGTTGCGTCGTTGCAGCACTTCCCTGAACCGCGCCGACGTGACGACGCCGATCTCCACGCCGCCGCGATCGTGACTGTCGAGCGCTGCACGACCACGCAAGACGTGCAGAGAAGCCCGTTTGCGAGTGCCCGCTTCGGTCAGGAGCAGCGTGCCGCGCGTGAACCCGAGGGCCAGCGCCACCTGCCGAGGCGACTTCTGCGGCCAGTCATCGCGCCATTGGAAACGTCCGGCGATCATGAGATGGAAGAGCAGCCATACGTCATTGTCGAATCCGATCGCGACGCGTTTGCCCAGCCGCTCGATTGCGACCACGGTCGCGTCGTGCGCCGCGTCGAGTGGCGGCTCGACGGTGCGCAGCAGAAATAGCGAGCCGCAGCGAGTGCGCTCGAGACGCGAACCCATGAGTCGCTCGGTGAGTGCCTCGACGTACAGCGTGATATCCGGGAACTCCGGCATCCGACTATTGGAACATCCGCTCGCTCACCGACGCCACCGTGCTCGTCGGTATGCGATGACGCGACCGAAGATCATTCTTGTCGGTAAACAGAGACCCTTTCCATTGTCGGCGCTTCGTGTCGTATAAATGCGCGCAGGGAGTGAGGTCAACATCTAAGGAGTAGAAATGACCGTCATTCCCTGCTGGCCGCGCGCGCGCGGCCGCTGCGCTGCCCTTTGCCTCTGCATTCTGTCGTTGTCGTTCGTCGTGAGCACCGCGTTCGCGGGATTGCCCACGATAGGGGGCACGCCGCCGACGCAGGCCGTGGTGGGACAACACTATTCATTCGTGCCGCATGCGAGCGATCCGGAGGGTGACCGGCTGATCTTCTGGATTCAGAGCCGCCCGGCATGGATCACGTTCAACTGGCGCACGGGAGCGATTACGGGCACGCCCGGAGCGGGCAACGTCGGCGTCTATCGCAACATCGTCATGGGCGTAAGCGACGCGCCGGACCGAGCGCGCGTCAAATGGCTGCCCGCCTTCGACCTCACAGTCACGAGCGGCGGCACGAGCGGCGGCACGAGCGGCCGCACGAGCGGCAGCACGAGCGGCAGCACGAGCAGCAGCAGTCAGAATCGGCGTCCCGTGATGTCCGGCACGCCACCCACGAGCGTCGTGGTCGGCCAAACGTACTCGTTTCAACCCACGGCGAGGGATCCCGACAGCGACACATTGACGTTCTGGATCCAGCATCGGCCCGCGTGGGCGACGATAGATCGCACCACGGGACGCCTGTATGGCACGCCGGATGGCGGCGACGTCGGAACGTATGCGGACATCGTCATTTCGGCCACGGATGGACGCAGGAACGCGCCGTTACCCGCCTTCTCGATCGCCGTCGTACCGGTCGCGACCGGCTCGGCCACGCTCTCCTGGACGCCACCGACCACCCGAACGGACGGCAGCCCACTGACGAATCTCGCGGGCTATCGCGTCCTGTGGGGCACCACCCAAGGCTCGTATCCGAACAGCGTGAAGATCGCGAATCCCGGCTTATCGAGCTACGTCGTGTCGAACCTATCGCCCGCGACGTATTACTTCGTCGTGACCGCGTTCGACAAGAATGGTCTGGAGAGCGGCCACTCGAACCGGGCGCAGAAAACGCTGAAGTGACGACCTATGGACCGCGTCATTCCACCACCTGGTCGATCACCAGGGCCACCGGATTGCCTTCGGCCGGGCGGACGACGGCTCGCGCAAACCAATCGCCGGGTTGCTCGGTCGGCTGGCCGCTGGCGGACAAGCGCGCGACCACCGTCACCTCCGGGTAGTTCGCGATCGAGCGACCCTTGATCATGCTGTTGGCTTCGCTCAGCGTGAACTTGCCCGGCACGGCGGTCGGAGGCGCGCGAATCACGGCGAGCGGCGGGCCGCCCTCGGGCGCCTGCGCAAAGATGAACAGCTGGGCATTCGGGCCCAGCTTGTCCACCGCCCTGCCCGCACCGAGCGTGACCGTCAGATCGATCGTAGGGCTGGTCGTCGCCGCCGTTGCATTGCCCGCCGGCGCCGCCCCACCCGCGGCTGCGCGACCGCCGAGCTCCGCCAGCTGATTGCGGACGACGTCGGCCACCTGCTCCGGCGGATTCAGTGCCAGCAGGCTCGTCCAGCGCGCACGCACGAGATCCTCGCGCCCGAGCTCGAGCGCGACCAGCCCGCCGTACCAGAGCGCCTTCGCGTTAGCGGGCTCGGCGGCGAGCACTTGTTCGATCAGCTTGCCGGCGTCGCCCGTCAGCGTGTTTCGATCCGTCAGGATCTGCGCCTCGGCATACGCCAGCTTCAACTCCTCGTCCGGCTGCGGCGTGCGCTTCCAGAGCTGCTGGTATGCCGCGCGACCTTCCTCGTACCTGCCGAGCGCCATGTAGCTATTGGCGAGCAGCCGCCAGCCTTGCAGGTCGTCGGGGCTGCGCTCGAGCCTGGCCGCCAGCTGGGCGATGAGCCGCTCGCCTTCATGCATGCGCGCCTCGAACGCCGGGTTCCAGCTGCTGACGTGCTTATAGAGGCCGAACGCCACCGGCGCGACCGCGAGCGCCACGGCCAGGCCGACGACGGACCAGTGCCCCTGACTGCGCCTCACTCGCCATAGCGGCACGAACATGATGGCGACAGCCGCCGCGCAGAGCAGCCCGGCAATGACCCAGAACTGCGTCACCTCGCCAAATCCTCATCGTCGATCGGCTGCGCGCGCCGTGCTCGCAGGATCCGCCAGAAGACGACACCGCCGATCATCAAGAACAGGAACGGAGCCGCCCACAGCGCCCACGTCGTCTCGTTGACGCGCGGCCGATACAGAACGAACTCGCCGTAGCGCGCCGACAGGAAATCCTTGATCTCGTCGTCCGAGGACCCTTCGCCCATGAGCCGGCGAACCTCGCGCCGCAGATCGGCCGCCACCGGTGCATCGGAGTCCGCGATGCTCTCGTTCAGGCACTTCGGGCAGCGAATCTCGCGGATCAGATTCAAGTACCGCTGATTCATCGCCGGATCGGTGAATGCCAGCTCCTGGTCGATGGCGTGCACGGCCGCGCCCCCCGCGGCCCACAGCAGGCAGACCAGCAGCAGCCGGCTCATTGGCCGCCTGCCGCGGCGAGAAACGGGCAGTCCGTCCCGCGGCATTGCTCCTCGATCAAGGGCAGAAAGTCACGACGCCACACCTGGGACGTCAGCGGCGAGATGTGCTTGTAGAGAATCTTGCCGTCTCGCCCGATCAGAAATGTCTCGGGGGCCGCCGTCACGCCCCAGTCGATTGCGGCGTCACCCTGCGGATCGAACGCCGTCGTCACGTACGGATTGCCGAGCGTCGCGAGCCAGCTCATGGCACTGGGTCGCTCGTCACGCAAGTTCAGCCCATAGATCGGCACGCCCGCGCGCGCGAGCTCGAGCAGAAAACCGTGCTCGTGTCGGCACTCGATGCACCAGGTGCCCCACACGTTCACGAGCGCAACCTTGCCCTGCAAGGCGTCCGACGTGATCCGCGCATCGGGATCGGTCAGCGTTGGCAGCGAGAACTTCGGTACGGGCTTGCCGATCAGTGCCGACGGAATTTCGTTCGGATGCAAGCTGAGCCCGCGAAAAAAAAACACGCCGATCACGACGAATATCGCGAGCGGAATTGCGTAGCGCCACATGCTCAAGCCGCTCCCACGGCGGGTTGCTCGGTGTGCACCGCCTGCTGCTCGCGAGCCTGCTGTCGATACCGGCGATCGGTCATCGCCAACAGACCGCCGAGCGCCATCAGACCCGAGCCGAACCACAGAAAGCTGATCATCGGCTTGACCTGGATGCGCAAGCTCCACGCGTCGTTGCCGAGCGGATCGCCGAGCGCCAGGAATACGTCCCGCGTCGGATTGGTGTCGATCGCCGCCTCGGTCGTCGCGCTCTGTTGGACGCGATATAGACGTTTTTGCGGCGTGAGCATGCCCTTCAGAACGCCGCCGCGACGCAACTCGAACTCGCCTTCGTCGGCCGTAAAGTTCGGTCCTTCGACGCGGCGCACGCCGCGAAACACGAATTCGTAAGCGCCGGCCTTCACCGTATCGCCAGGCTTGGCGCTGACGTCGACCTCGAGATTGTAGGCAGAGGCGACCGTGGCGCCGAGCATGAATACGCCCACGCCGAAATGCGCTAGCGACATCCCGAGCTGCCCACGCGTCATGGGCGCACCGCTGCGCTGCACCAGCTTACGGACGGGCTCGAGCAACGAGCTGATGCACACCCAGGCGGCGACTGCAATCGCCACGACCGTCAGCACCGAAGCCGCACCGAAGAACACGAACGGCAGCCCCACGCCCGCCGCCACGGCCCCGACGGCCGGCCATCGCAATCGCCGCAGCAACGTAGCACCCACCATGGTTCGCCACGCTGTGTGCATGCCGATCCCGAGCAACACCAGCATCGGCAGTACCGGGACGAGGAACATGGCATTGAAGTACGGCGGCCCGACCGAGATCTTGCCGAAGCCGAGCGCATCGATGAACAACGGATACAACGTGCCGAACAGCACGGCCACGGTGGCGATCACCAGCAGTATGTTGTTCGCGAGCAGGAACGCCTCGCGCGATACGAGCTTGAACCCGCCCTCCGCTTCGAGCGCCCGGGCGCGGAACGCGTAGAGCACGAGCGCGCCGCCGGAAATCAGGGCGAGCAACGAAAGAATGAACAGGCCGCGCGTGGGATCCGCCGCAAACGCATGCACGGACACCATCACCGGCGAGCGCGTGAGGAACGTGCCGAGCAGGCTCAGCGAGAAGGCGCCGATGGCAAGCAGCACGGTCCAGCTCTTGAAGATGCCGCGCCGCTCCGTCACGGCAAGCGAGTGCAGCAGCGCCGTGGTCATGAGCCACGGCATGAACGACGAGTTCTCGACCGGATCCCAGAACCACCAGCCGCCCCAGCCGAGCTCGTAGTACGACCACCAGCTCCCGAGCGTGATGCCGATCGTCAAGAACAGCCACGCCATCACGGTCCACGGACGCGTCCACTTCGCCCAGTTCTTGTCGAGCCGTCCGGTCAGCAATGCCGCGACGGCGAACGAGAACGGCACCGCCACGCCGACGTAGCCGAGATACAACATCGGCGGATGGAAGATCATGCCGGGATCCTGCAGCAATGGCGTCAGGTCATTGCCGTCCGCGGCCGCAGGAGTAAGCCTAAGGAACGGATTCGAGGTGAACAGCGAGAATGCGATGATGCCGGCGCTGACGATGCCGAGCACGCCGAGCACTCGACTCGCGAACGCCTCCGGCTGGGAGCGGCTGCCGGCCGCGACTGCCAGCGTCCACACCGCGAGAACGGTGATCCAAAGCAGCATCGAGCCTTCGTGCCCGCCCCAGGCGGCCGTGAACTTGTAGAACGCGGGCAGCGCGCTGTTCGAGTGCTCGGCAACGAACGCCACGCTGAAGTCATCGACCAGGAATGCGTATTCGAGAATGCCGAAAGCGATTGCAACGAACACGAACTGCCCCGCAGCAGCGGGACGCGCGAGTGCCATCCAGTCGACGCGCCCGCGCGCCGCACCGAGCAACGGCAACGTCGCCTGAACCAATGCCAGACACAAGGCGAGCACCAACGCGAATTGGCCGATCTCTGGAATCATTCGTTTGGCGCCTGGCCGGTTCTCTTCAGCGCGTCTGCGACTTCGGGCGGCATGTAATTCTCGTCGTGCTTGGCCAGGACCTCTCGAGCCTCGAACGAGCCGTTCGTACCCAACTGCCCGCGGACGACGACCCCTTTACCCTCGCTGAACAGATCGGGTAACACACCCGTGTAATGAACCGGAATCGAATGCGCGAAATCGGTGACCGTGAAGGCGACGGTCAGGCTGCCGGCCTCGCGCGTGACGCTATCGTTGACCACCATGCCGCCGAGCCGGAACGCACGGCCGTCCGGTGCCTTGCCCGCCGCGACGTCGGTGGGCGAGAAGAAATAGGAGAGGTTCTCCTGGAACGCCCGCACGCCGAAGCTGACGGCCACGACGACCCCCACCAGCACACAGCCGATCAACACCATCCGTTGCTGTCGTGGCTTCATGACAATTGCCTCACTTTGGGCTGGCTGCGCGGCGGGTGTGTACGGCCTGCCGAGCGGCGCGCCTCGCCGAGCGCATTGAAGAGCTTACGCCGGGCGGACCAGACGTTGAGCACGATGACGGCCAGTGTAATACCGTAGGCCGGCCAGACGTAAGCGGCCTCCCCGCCCATGCGCAGCACCTCCATCACGGCCGGGCACCCTGCAAGGCTTCTTGCAGCCACCGGGTATCGCGCTCCCGCTCCACGATCTCACCGCGCAGGCGAGTCAGCAGCAACCAGCAAAAACAAAAGGTGAAACCGACCACCATGATCAGGAAGGGGATCAGCATCTCAGTCGCGATCGACGGTTGGCCGAGCTTGGATATCGATGGCCCCTGATGCAGCGTGTTCCACCACAGAACCGAGTAATGAATGATCGGCACGTTGACGACGCCCACGACGGCGAGGATCGCGCTCACGCGATCCGCCTTGTCGCGGTCCTCGAACGCGGCCCGCAACGCGAGATAGCCCAGAAACAGGAACAACAGCAGCGTCTCGAACATGATGCGTGGATCGCCCCATTCCCAATAGGTTCCCCAGGTCGGCCGGCCCCACAACGACCCGCTGACCAGCGCGCAAAACGTGAACGACGCGCCGATCGGCGCCGCGCTCACGGCCACGGCATGTGCGAGCTTGATCCTCCAGATATAGCCGATCCCTGCCGTGACGGCCATCACGACGTAAGCCAACATGCCGACATAGGCCGTCTGCGGGTGGATATAAAGGATGCGGTAGACCTGCCCTTGCACGGCCTCCGGTGGGGCGACTACCAATCCCCAGTACGCCCCCACGACCAGCAACAGGCAGGCGATCGCACCCAGCCACGGACCCAGGGCCCCGGCGAGGCGGTAGACGAACGGTGGTGAACCGAACAGGTGGAACCAGCGCGGCAATCTCATCCAGTCTCCCCCAGCGGAAAACGCAATCTCGTCACTATTCGACGCCGACACGAAGCGCCGCGGCGATCGCCACGGGGCCCAACGAGACGGCCAACACGGCCAGCGCCGCGAGCAAATACAGCGGCGCCACGGTCGGCTCACCATACTGCCCGAGCTCGATCGCGCGAGTGCCGAAGATCAGCAGCGGCGCCGTCAGCGGCAACACCAGCAACCCCACGATAGCGCCGCCGCGTCGCAGGCCCAGCGTCAGCGCGGCCCCCAGCGCCACCAGCACGCTCAGCGTCGGCGTCGCCAGCAGCAATGCAAACCCCATCACCGGCAATACTGCAACCGGCAGATAGAAGGATAGTGCCAGCACGGGCGTGAGAATGACGAGCGGCACGATCGTCACGAGCCAGTGAGCGCCGACCTTGGCGAGCACCGCCACGCCGAGCGGCACGGGACTCAGCATCAGCTGCTCGAGGCTGCCGTCCTCGGCGTCCGCTCGAAACAGGCCCTCGAGCGCGAGTAGCGCGGAGAGCAGCGCCACGACCCACAGCACGCCGCTGCCGATGCTGCGCAAGTGCTCCTCGTCCGGCGATACGGCCAGCGGGAACAACGACGCCACGATCACGAAGAACAACAGCGGATTCGCGAGCTCACTGAGGCGTCGAAATGCGATCTTGAGGTCGCGCTCGAGAATGGCGAGAAATGCTCTCCTCATAGCTCGATGACCAGTGCGCCCGACCGCGAGAACTCCTGTGGTTGGTGCGTCGCAACCACTGCGCAGCCGCCGCCCGCCAAGTGCCGATCCGTCCAGCGAAGCATCGTGCTGCGGCCCTCGGTATCGAGGTTCGTCATCGGCTCGTCGAGGAGCCAGAGCGGCGCGGACACCGCGCGCAGGGAGACGAGCGCCGCTCGCCGCCGCTGCCCGGCCGAAAGGTGCCGGATCCGCGTGTCGATCTGGGCCTCGAGCTTGAGCTCGCGCAGGAGGTCGAGATCGGCCGTCCCGCCCCAGATGGCGGCATTGAAGCGGAGATTCTCGGCGACCGTGAGATCCTTCTTCAGACCGTCCAAGTGACCTCGATAAGCGATGCAGCCCCGCAGCTCCGGCGGCAGCGCCTCCACGGGGTGACCGCGCCACGACACCCTGCCAGAGGTGGGGCCGGCGAGACCCGCCAGCACGCGCAGCAGGGTCGTCTTGCCCGCGCCGTTGGGACCCACGAGCAACGCCAGCTGCCCGGCCGCCAGCGCAAACGACAACCCTTCGAACAGGCAACGGTCGCCACGCCAAATCGCAACGTCGTCAGCGCGCAGAACCGCTCCGTTGTTCGTCAACTTCGGTTGCCCAGACTGGATGACGGCGCGGATTGTGCCCGACGGGGGGGATTTTGCAAGCCAACCGATCTCATTTTTCCCTTTAACAACAATAGGTAAGAAGTTCTTATTAGAAAGTCTCCGAGATCCAGGTCCACCGCCAAAGGTCCCGAGAGTGCACAAATAGCACTATAAACCAGAGGTTTACATAACATTTCTCATGGCATAGACTTATCCGCGGCCGTAATACGAAAACTACGATTCCTCAATAACTATTTGTAAAAAGAAGGAAAACGGCTATGGGAGAAACGCGTCGTTTGGTGTCTCCCGCGAGAGTGTTTGCGCGACCAACGGCGGATCAGATTTGGCTCGGGCCGGCCCAACAGGCGGCCCTGAGCCAGCTTTCTCGGGCCGCGCGAGCCCGCCTGCTGATCGGTCCGCCGTCGAGCGGCAAGACGGCGATTCTGAATCACATCGCTGCGCAAACCTACCCTGACGCGGTCGTCCTGGTGTGTCGCGGCCCCAAGGACACCGCGAGCCAAGTGCTCGCGACGCTACTGCTGAGCGCCGAGCTCGGTCCCTGGGAGCTCACGGAGATCGATCAGCGCAATCTGTTTACCGTGTTCGTTCAGCAGCGCCGCTCTCAAGGCCGCCGCATTCTGTTGATCGTCGACGACGCGCACCTGTTCAAGGCAGACGCTTGGGAAGAGATCGAGCGGCTGCTCGCATACAAAGTCGACCAAGGTCCCGCGATCGAGGTGCTCATGGCCGGCCCACCCTCGCTCGGCGAGGAGCTCGAGCTGGTGCCGCTGGTTCAACCTCAAGACGCGTTCGTCCATCGTCTCGATGCGCCGACGCCAGCCGAGCTGTTCGAATACATCGAATGGCGGCTCAATCGATTCGACCTGGGACACCTCGTGACGCCCGTCGCCGGTCACCTGATCGCTCGTCTCGCGGGCGGGCGGTACGCCGCCGTGGATGTGTTATGTCAGATGTCGCTGCTGTTGCTGCGCCAACTTGGCCTCGACCGAATAGACGCGCGCGTGGCGCGCCAGGCCGTGGCAACTTTGGTCGCCCGGCAGGCCGCCAAGCTCGAGCCGCCGGCGTCCTCGGAAGAGCCGGAGCAACGCCTGGACGTGCCTCCGCAAGGCTACGTACTGATCAGCCGAGGCGGCAAGGTGCTCACGCGCGTGACGCTCGGCCAAAGAACCTTGATCGGTCGCAGCGAGCACAACGATGTTTGCTTGCCGAGCCCGTACCTGAGCCGACACCACGCCGTTATCGTCGGCACGCCGCAGGGCTATTACGTCGTCGATCTGAACAGTGTGAACGGCTTGTCGCTGAACGGCCGCACCGTAGAGCGCGCCGTGTTGTGTGACCAGGATCTGCTCGTCGTGGGCCCGTTCCGGCTGAAGGTGCAGATCCCCGAATGGCTGGCGCACGGCAACCCGTTCCCCGAAGCCGAATCGTTGGCGGACACGGCCGTCATGCCGGCCGACGTGCCCGACGCGGCAACCTCGAACGTGTGGCGAGTGAAATGACCCGCGGCGCAGGCGTGACGGTCTACGACACCTTCGACTCCACCCGGCTGCGCGCATCTGCTTCGCCGGCGGATCGAGCCACGACACGATTGCCGCGTGCTCGACTCGGTTCGCCGAATCTATAACCGAAGCCACGCACCGTCTGAATGAGATCGTCGAGCCCGAAAGGCTCGAGATGCTCGCGCAGGCGCCGCACGTGCACATCGACGGTACGGTGACCTGCCTTGACGGCTCTCGGCCACGCGCGGCGCAGCAGCTCGTCGCGACTGAACACTCGCCCGCGGTTCTCGAGCAGAAACGTCATGAGGCGGAACTCGGTTGGCGCGAGCTCGATCGGCCGATCGTGCACCCATAGGCAATGGCCCGCCTTGTCCAGAACCAGGGGCCCCTCCGCCAGCTGATCGGGTCGAGCACCCGCAGCGGCTCGGCGCAGACACGCATTGACCCGCGCCACGAGCTCCACGCGATCGAACGGAATCGCGAGGCAATCGTCGGCACCGAAGTCGAGCGCGTTGATCGCATCGGGCATCGCCACCTGGTCCGCCCAGACGACCACTCGGCTCCGGCTCGTGCCTGGCTCGTCGCGTAACCGATCGAGGGCATCGCGCACCAGACGGTGCTCGGTCCACTGGAGCAGCAGCAGATCGGGGCGCGCCAGCTGCGCGGTGCGCCAGCCCGACAGCAGGTCGCCGGCCTCCGCCACGGTGTGGCCCGCCGATTCGAGCGCTTGCCTCGCGAGCTCGCGCGGCAGACGGTCGCTGTGCACGACCAGAACTGCGCCACCCATGATTGGCCCTCGCCAACTTTTCGGCTCAGTCCACCACGGCGTTTTTGCAGTTCGTTTACGCTGCTGTTACAGAATTGTTAAACGCTCCACCTGCTCCGCGACCGCATCGATCTCCGCCGCCGTGGTCGATCTGCCGAGGCTGAACCGCACGGCGCCCATGCCGACCTCCGGCGCCACGCCCATCGCCTCGAGCACCGGCGATAGCTCGATGCGATCCGCGTGACAGGCCGAGCCCGTCGAAGCCGCGACGCCGGGCAGCGCCGCCAGCACCTCTGAGCCGGCACGGCCGACGAACGACACGTTCAACGTGTTTGGCAGACGCTGCTCCGCAGCGCCGTTCAAGACGACCCGCTCACCCAGGGCGCGTTGCAGCCGGTCCCATAACCGATCGCGCAGCTTGCGTACTTCGGCCATCGGGCCGAGATCCCGGGCGAGCTCGCTGGCCATGCCGAGCGCCGCGATCAGCAGCGCACTTTCCGTGCCGGCGCGCCGTCCCGCCTCGTGATTCGCCCCGTGAATCAGGGGCTCGAGCGCGACGCCGCGGCGCACGTACAGCGCCCCGACACCCTTCGGCGCCTGAAACTTGTGGCCCGCCAGGCTGAGCAGATCCACCCCGAGCTCCGTGACCTTGGTCGGGATCTTGCCGACGGACTGTGCCGCATCCGTATGAAACAGCACACCGTGCGCACGCGCGATGGCCGTGCAGGCTTCGATCGGCTGTAGGGTGCCGACCTCGTTGTTGGCGTGCATGATGCTGATCAGCACGGTGTCCGCCGCGATGGCACCGCGCACATCGTCGGGATCGATGCGGCCGGTGCCGTCCACGCGCAGGTACGTGACACGCGCGCCGTGACGCTCGAGAAACGCGCACGGCGAAAGCACGGCCGGATGCTCGATGCGCGTCGTGATCACGTGTGGTCGCGCGCGGCGGCGGCTCGCAAAGAACACGCCCTTCAACGCGAGATTGTTGGCTTCGCTGCCACCGCTCGTGAACACGATCTCGTCGGCCGAGCAATCGAGCAGCGTCGCGACCTGGCGCCGTCCGCGCTCGATGATGGCGCGAGCTCCGGCACCGGCCCAATGCGCACTCGACGGATTGCCGAAGGCCTCTGCCAGCACGCTCTGCATCGCGCGCGACACCTCGGGCGCCAACGGCGTGCTCGCGTTGTAGTCGAGATAGATCCGCTCGGTCATTGCTGCACGTCCACGCCGCTCAGCGCACGTTGATGCGGATCGTGCCCCCGCGCGCCAGCGTGCCGAATGGCGCGAGCTCGAGCTCGTGCTGCGCGGCGATGCGCAGAAACTCGTCGCGACCGTCGGGCGCCACGCTGATCAGCAAACCGCCACTGGTCTGCGGATCGCAGAGAATGTTCCGCGCGTCGTCCGTCAGAGCACCGACCTTGTGGCCGTAGCTGTCGAAGTTGCGCGCCGTTCCACCCGGAAACGTTCGCTGCGCGACGTAGCGCGGCAGCATGGCAAGCTGCGGGACCTTCTCGAGCGCTATGTCGGCATACACGCCGCTGGCCTCGCACATCTCGAGCAGATGCCCGAGCAGGCCGAAGCCGGTCACGTCGGTCAGCGAGTGCACGGCGTCGACGGACGCGAGGTCGGCACCGAGATCGTTGAGCTCGAGCATGAGCCGGCGCACGACTTGGAAGTCCTCGGCCGCGAGCACGCCGCGCTTCTGCGCCGTGGTCAGGATGCCGATGCCGAGCGGCTTCGTGAGGTACAGCTCGTCCCCAGGTCGCGCGAGATCGTTCGAGCGAATCTGCTGCGGATGCACGATCCCCGTCACGGCCAGGCCGAAGATCGGCTCCGGGGCGTCGATGCTGTGCCCGCCGGCCAGCGGAATGCCGGCGCGCGAGCACGCATCGCGCGCGCCGACGAGCACCTGACCGGCGATCGCCGGATCGAGCTTGTCGAGCGGCCAGCCCAGAATCGCAATCGCAACGAGCGGCCGCGCCGCCATCGCATAGATGTCGCTGATCGCGTTGACCGACGCGATGGCCCCGAAGTCCACGGGATCATCGACGATCGGCATGAAGAAATCCGTGGTGCTGACCACCGCATGCTCGTCGTCGAGCCGGTAGACGGCCGCGTCGTCGCGAGCGTCGTAACCCACGAGCAACCGCGGGTCGCGGCTCTGAGGTGGAACCTGCGCGAGGATCTCCGACAGCACCTTCGGCGAAATCTTGCAACCGCAGCCCGCGCCGTGCGAGTACTGCGTTAGCCGAACGTCACTCACCCCACTGACCATCCGTCAGGAATCGATCGGCCGAGAGCGCGGCGGCGGCGCCATCGCCGCTCGCCGCCGCCGCTCGGCCAAGGCACCCGGCCCGCACCGTGCCGGCCGCGAAAAGCCCCGGCCGCTGCGTGCGCAACGCAGTGTCGGTCACGAGGTATCCCGCCGGGTCGAGAATCGATGCGTCGTCGATGAACGCCGCGTTCGGCGCGAGGCCAACGAACACGAACGCCGCGGCGCACTCGCGCTCGCTGATCGCGCCGCTGCCGGTCCCCCTGATGCGGACGCCGGCCACGGCGCCATCGCCGAGAATCTCCGTGAGCTCCGACGACGGCATGGACGAGATCTTGGCCTCGCTTTCGACCTGCGAACGGTAAGCTGCTTGCCCCGTGTACGCATCGCCGTGATGCACGATCGTGACCGAGGCACAGTGCGCCGCGAGCGTCAACGCCTCCTGCAGCGCCGAGTCCCCGCCGCCGGCGACCACCACGGCTCGATTGCGCAGCAACGGCGCATCGCAGCTCGCGCACTGGCTCACGCCGTGCCCGCGCAGCGCCGACTCGCCGGGCACGCCGAGATCACGCAGCCGCGTGCCCGTCGCGACGATCACGCTGCGCGTCGCAAGCGTCTCGCCCTCGGCCTCGACGTGCCAGAGCGCTCCGTCGCGGCGGAGGGCCCTGACCTCGGTCATCGAGAACTGCGCACCGGCCGCAGTCGCCTGCTCTTGAGCGATCGGGCAAAGGTCATAGCCCGGCACGCCGTCGGGAAACCCGGGGTAACCGTCGATCTTCTCGATGCTGATCAGATGGCCGCCGAGCGTGCTGCCCGTCAGCACTAGGGTGCTGCGGCCAAGGCGTGCGGCGGTCAAACCCGCCGACAAGCCGGCGATACCGCCGCCCACGACCACCACGTCGAATTCCCTGCTCAAGATCGAAGCCCCCGACCGAAACCGCTTCAAGCCTACCGGTTCGGCCGGCAAGATCAAACGCCGCGTGCGCCCTGGGCTACACTGGGCGCGGGGTATCCTTACTGCTATGTCGCATGAGCTGCTTAGACGCCTCCCGGGCGTCGACACCTGGGTGTCGAGCGAGCAAGGCGCCGCGCTATGCGCGGAGTACTCGCGCGACGAGGTCGTCGCCGTCATGCGCGGTCACCTCGCGTTCCTGCGCGAACGCCTCAAGGCCGCCGGCGGCGAGCTACCCGATCTAGCCAGCGACCAATACACGGCGCGGCTTCGTGCCGAGCTGCTCGACCGGCGCTCGAGCAGCCTGAAGCCCGTTCTGAACGCCACGGGCATCGTGATCCATACGAACTTGGGCCGCGCGCCGCTGGCCGACGAGGCCATCGAAGCCATCGCGGCGGTTGCGCGCGGCTACAGCACTCTGGAATACGACCTGAAGTCCGGCGAGCGCGGCTCGCGAAATTCCCACGTGGCCGATCTGCTCCGCGAGCTCACGGGAGCCGAGGCCGCACTCGTCGTCAACAACGGCGCGGCGGCGCTGCTGCTGGCGCTGCGCGCGCATGCCGGCCAGGGCGAAGTCATCGTATCGCGGGGCGAGCTGATCGAGATCGGCGGCTCGTTTCGCATGCCCGACGTCATCACGCAAAGCGGCGCTCGCATGATCGAGGTCGGCACGACGAATCGCACCACGCTGCAGGACTACGCGGCTGCGGTCACGCCGAGCACACGCGCGCTGCTGATGAGCCATCCCAGCAACTATCGGGTGGTCGGCTTCACCGCACGACCCGAGACGCGCGAGCTTGCCGCGCTCGCGAAGGAACGGGGGCTTACGCTGATTCACGACCTCGGCAGCGGTAGCCTGTGCCCGCTCGACGCGCTCGGCGCGGCCGAGCCGACCGTCGGCGAATGCCTGCGCCAAGGCGCCGATCTCGTGACGTTCAGCGGCGACAAGCTGCTCGGGGGGCCGCAAGCCGGCATCGCCGTCGGTCGCGCCGCGCTCGTCGATGCGTTGCGCCGGCACGCGCTCGCACGCGCCTGCCGCATCGACAAGCTGTCGTTGGCCGGCTTGGCCGCGACGCTGGCGCTGTACCGCCCACCGTACGAGCCGCGCGAGCGCGTGCCGGTGCTGCGGATGCTCACCGAGAGCAAGACGACAATCGCGCGCCGCGCCGCACGCGTTGCTGCGGCGCTCACCGAGCTGCCGGGCGTCACGGCCACGCTGGCGGACGGCGTCGGCTACGCCGGCGGCGGCGCGCTGCCGATGAGCGAGCTGCCGTCGAAGCTCATTCGCCTCGCAGCACGAGGGCTCACGGCCGAGCAGCTCGCGGCCAAGCTGCGCGCTGCGCGTCCTCCCGTCATCACGCGAATCGCCAAGGACGCGGTGACGCTCGATCTGCGCACGGTGCCGAGCCGCGACACGCGGGTGTTGCTCGGCGCGCTGCGCGCCGCACTGTCGTGACGCGCGCCCTCACGCTCGGCGTGGTCGGCCATGTCGATCACGGCAAGACCGCGCTGGTGCGCGCGCTCACCGGCATCGCGACGGACCGGCTCAAGGAAGAACGTCAGCGCGGGCTCTCGATCGTGCTCGGCTTCGCGTTCCTCGATACACCGCACGGGGTCGTCGATCTGATCGACGTGCCGGGTCACGAAGACTTCATTCGCGCAATGATCGCCGGCGCCACCGCGCTCGACGGTATCGTGCTGTGCGTCGCGGCCAACGAGGGCGTGATGCCGCAGACCGTCGAGCATCTGAACATCGCGCGGCTGCTCGGCGTGCGGCACGGCTTCGGCGTGCTGACGAAGACCGATCTCGTCACCGCCGACGAGCTCGCGCTCGCGCGCGAGGATCTGGCCGAGCTCGCGCACGACACGTTCCTCGAGCACGCGCCCACCTTCGAAGTATCGACCGAAACCGGCCTCGGTCTCGCGGCCGTACGCGAAGCGATCGATGCGATCGCCGCTCGCCCTCTCGAGCGCGTTTTGCACGACCGCTTCTTCCTGCCCGTCGACCGCGCCTTCACGCTGCGCGGTTTCGGGCTGGTCGTGACCGGGACGCTACGCGCCGGGCCGCTCCGGGTCGGCGACGAGGTCGAGCTCATGCCCGCCCGGCACCGCACGACCGTGCGCGCGCTGCAAAACCATGGCCGCGCCGTGGAAACGGCCATTCCGGGCCAGCGCGTGGCCGTGAACCTGCGGCACCTCCACAAGGACGACGTCGAGCACGGCGCCGTGCTGGCCTCCCCCGGCACGCTGACGCCTACGCAACGTCTCGACACCGAGCTCGAGCTACTTGCGGGCGCGGCCCGCCCGCTCAGAAACGGGACCGTACTGCGTTTCCTGACCGGCACGACGGAGGCGAATGCGAGACTCCGGCTGCTCGATCGACGCGAGCTCGCGCCCGGCGACACCGGGCTCGCCCAGCTCACGCTCGACCGAGAGATCGCGACGCCGCCGAACGAGCGATTCCTGGTGCGCCGGCCGTCGCCGGCCCGCACGATCGGCGGCGGCCGGATCCTCGACGTGAATCCGCCGCGCCATCGTCGTTTCGACGCAAGCGTGACCGCGCGCCTCACGACCTCGGCCTCCGGCGACGTCGAACGAATCCTCGCACAGCGTCTCGAGCAGGCCGGCACGGCCGGCGTCGCGCTCGCAGCTCTCGCCGCCGAGCTCGGCGTCGAACGGGAAGCGTTCGACGCGGCCCTCGGGCGGCTGCCGACGGTCGCCGTCACCGGCGACCTCGTCGTCGCCGCGCGCGCCTACGACGCGCTGCTCGAGGAGATCGTCGCCGCGCTCGAACGCTTCCATCGAGAGCAGCCGCTGAAGAAGGGGCTCGACGCGGCCAAGCTCGCGCACGAGCTGCGCTGCGCCCCCTCCGCCGCCGTGCTGCAGCATGCCGCGCGCCGTCTCGCCGAGCGGAACGAGCTCGAGAGCACGCACGAAGTGCTGAGACTGCCGGGCCACGACCCGTTCGCGACCTTGGGCGAGCGCGAGCGCCGCGCAGCCGCGGACATCGAGCACGTGTTCCGCAGCGCAGGCTTCGATCCCCCTGCCGCGCCGACGATCGTGGGTGCCGACGCAACGCGGCAAAGCGTGTACAAGCTGCTGCTCGACACGGGCCGGCTCGTGCGGCTGCGCACGATCGACCGCAGCGCGCAGCTCGTGCTGCATGGCGAGGTCGTGGACGCCGCTCGCACGACGATCGCGCGGCAGTTTCCCCACCCCAAGGCATTCCTCGTCAAGGACGTGCGCGATTTGCTGCACGCCACGCGCAAAACCGTCGTACCCTTGCTCGAGCATCTCGACGCGATCGGCGCCACGGTGCGCAACGGGGATCAACGGCGGCTGCGGGAGGAATGACGGCACGGAGGTGAATGAAGCCTGGTGACTTCCCTGGTCTTCAAAACCAGCGGCTCGGCGAACCCGAGCGGTGGGTTCGATTCCCATCCACCTCCGCCATCCCTCGGCACTTCGCACGTTCCCCATGCACGCGCCGGAGTGTGCGCTAGGTATACTTGACGCAGCACATTGCCCGGAGATATCCAGTGGCCGAGAAGATCACGGTTCACGACCCGCGCGGCTATCCGCCCAAGGTCACCGGCAAACGGCTCGCGCCGCGGCTCGAAAGCCTCGATCGCAAGGTCGTGTATCTCGTCGATTGCCTGTTCGACAACTCGGCGGCCTTCATGGAGCAGCTGAAGCAATGGTTCGCAGCCAAGCTGCCGAGCGTCGAGATTCGCGGCATCAAGCCCCGCGAAAGCTGGGTGGACGATCCCGACATGCGCGCCGAGATCGAGGCGAACGGCGACGCGGCCATCCTCGGTGTAGGACTCTGAAGCACCTGTAGCCCGACGGTCGTCGGGCTCGCGATGGCCCTCGAGCAGGGCGGCGTGCCGACCGTGGCCGTGCACACGCACGCGTTCGCGCGGCTCGCGCGCTCGGTCGCGCGCGCGAACGGCATGCCGACGACGCGGCAAACCTTCGTGCCGCAGCCGGTCGTCGGTCGCAGCGCCGCCGACCTGCGCGCTTACATCGACGGGACGGACCCGATCAGCAAGCGACCGTTCACTCAGGAGGTCATCGACGGGCTCACGCAGCCGCTCGGCGAGGAAGACATCAGTGGCCTGTCGTTCGAGCGCTCGACCCCTCGCCTCCTGCCGCCGGATACCGAGGAGAATCTGCAGCAGCTGTTCATCGCGAATCAGTGGACCGACTTCCAGCCGATCATTTTGCCGACCGACGAGCGCGTCGAGGCGATGCTGCGCGGCACGGGCCACGACCGGAACGAGGTCGTCGGACGCCTGCGCCCGACCGTGTATCGGGAGCTGTGGGAGTTCACGGTCGAGAAAGTCGCCGTGAACGCCGTCATGGCCGGCGCCAAGGCGGAGTACCTTCCCGTGATTCTCGCGATGGCCGCGAGCGGTCTATCGGGGCGATCGAGCTCGACGACCTCGCAAGCCACGGTCGCGATCGTCAACGGCCCGATCCGCGACGAGCTCGGCATGAACTACGGCGTCGGCGCGATGGGCCCATACAACCACGCGAACGCGACGATCGGCCGGGCGTACGGCCTGCTCTCCCAGAACCTGCAAGGCGGCTCGGTCCCGCACGAGACCTACATGGGCTCGCAGGGCAATTTCCTGAGCTACAACGCGTTGATCGTCGAGAACGAGGCCGCGAGCCCGTGGCCGCCGTTCCACGTCCAGCATGGCCGCGCACCTACGCAGAGCACGGTGAGCCTGCTGCTCGGCGGCTGGTACCAGATCTTCGGCGGCGGCCCGCGCGAGACGTGGCAAGAGAAGTTCACGCGCTCGCTGCAGGCGTGCGATCCCTACACGGGCCCGGTCATCTGCCTCGACCCGCTCGTCGCACGCGGCTTCGTCGATCTCGGCTTCGACACCAAGGAAAAGCTGATCGACTGGTGCGTCGAGCATGCGCGCCTGCCGGCGCGCGAGTACTGGGACAACCAGTGGATCCAGACGCTCGCGCATCCGCGCGCCGTCGCCGGCATCGAGCCCTATGCGTCGATGCTGAAGGCGGCTCCGGACGACATGATCCGAATGTTCCGGCCGGAGGACGTTCATGTCGTCGTCGTGGGCGGCGAGACCGGTGCGATGTGGAAAATGGTCGGCGGTGGGCCACGACTCGGCGTCGTCGATATCGATCCGTGGCGGTAGCGCCTCCGCCGCTGCCCCCGCCGCGAGCGTGAGCGCCGTCACATCCCGGACCACCGGGCGATCGACCGGCGATCCTTATGTCCACACGGACGATACCAACTATTTAGCTGTGCTACGTTTCATCTCGTACTGGAGTCGCAGGAGGCGCAGATGAATCGAAGACGCGAGCAACCCGACCGCGCAGATAGCCCGCTCTTGCGCCACTTTCCGCCGACGCACCACGAGCCGGAGTATGGCGACGGCGTCGTCGTCGAACGCAGCGATCCGGAGCTCGAATCCACGGCCCGATACCGGACCACGACGCCGCCCGACGGACGCCGCTAGGGAACCTGACGCCGACTCGGCTCCGGCGCGCGGGTCCGCCGGCCCATACGCAGCGCATCGGTCGAGATCACGCTCGCGCAGTCGGCGCTAGCGCCGAGCAAGCCTCCTTTCTCTTCGCCACTCGACCCGCGCTGCCGAGATGCCACAGCGCCTGGCAGCTCGACGCTTGCGGAGATTTGTACGGTTTTCACTGCGATTGCAAACGATGCACTGGTGCATCGAGCGCAGCGTGCGCGAGCCGCCAATTTCGCTCGGCATGTAAATTGCTGGGCATCGGGCTAGAATGAAGGACTTTTCCGAAGCAGGCGTTTGCAAGACATGCCGGAAAAGTACCTTTTAGACAAGTTGTTCCACAGCAGGCGCGCCTCGCCGAGTGTTCCCCCTCGGACCGCAGCGGGACTCGTCGCGCGATGAGCACTCTTGGCGAGCAAGACATTCACTTGTTCCGCGAAGGCACTCACTGTGCGCTGTATCGTGCGCTCGGCGCGCATTTGACGGGCCGCGGCGACGCCGCGGGCGCTCGCTTCGCGGTGTGGGCGCCGAACGCCAGCGCCGTATCGGTCATTGGCGATTTCAACGATTGGAGCCGCGGCGCCGCGCGATTGCAGCCTCGCGACGATGGCAGCGGGATCTGGGAAGGCTTCGTGACCGGCGTCAAGCACGGCTCGGCCTACAAGTACCACATCGCGTCGAGGCTCGACGATTACGAGATGGAGAAGGCAGACCCTTTCGCGTTTTTCGCCGAGGAGCCTCCGCGAACCGCCTCGCGCGTGTGGTCGCTCGACTACGATTGGAATGACGGCGACTGGATGAGCTCGCGCGCGGGGCGCAATGCGCTCGACGCGCCGTGGTCGATCTACGAGGTGCATCTCGGCTCGTGGTGCCGGACCGGCGAGACCCAACGTTCCTTGTCCTACCGCGAGATCGCCGAACCGTTGACCGACTACGTGCTCCGGATGGGTTTCACGCACGTCGAGTTTCTACCGCTCACCGAGCACCCCTTCTACGGCTCATGGGGCTATCAGACGACGGGTTATTTCGCGGCCACCGCGCGCTACGGCACTCCGCAAGACCTCATGTACCTGATCGACCATCTGCATCAGCGCGGCGTCGGCGTGATCCTCGACTGGGTGCCCTCGCATTTCCCGGGCGACGGGCATGGCCTCGCCTACTTCGACGGCACGTATCTCTACGAGCATCAGGACCCGAAGAAGGGCTATCACCCCGAGTGGCACAGCTATGTGTTCAACTACGGCCGCCACGAGGTCCGCGCGTTCCTGCTGTCGAGCGCGGACTTCTGGCTCGAGCACTATCACATCGACGGGATCCGCGTCGACGCCGTGGCGTCGATGCTCTACCTCGACTACGGCCGCAAGGACGGCGAATGGCTGCCGAACGAGCACGGTGGACGCGAGAACCTAGAGGCCATTCAGTTCCTGCGCAAGCTCAACGAATCCGCCTACGCGCGTCATCCCGACACGCAGATGATCGCCGAGGAATCCACGGCCTGGCCGATGGTGTCGCGACCGGCCTATATCGGCGGGCTCGGCTTCGGTATGAAATGGAATATGGGCTGGATGCACGACGTCTTGGGCTACATGAGCGTCGATTCTGTCTATCGCAAGTATCATCACAACGAGCTCACATTCGGCATCTACTACGCATTTACCGAGAACTTCTTGCTGCCGCTCTCGCACGACGAGGTCGTCTACGGCAAGGGGTCGCTGCTGCGCAAGATGCCCGGCGATGATTGGCAGCGGTTCGCGAATCTGCGCGCGCTGTTCGGCTACATGTTCGCGCACCCGGGGAAGAAGCTCCTGTTCATGGGGGGCGAGTTCGGCCAGTGGAACGAATGGGACCACGAGGGAAGCCTCGACTGGAGCTCGATTCTGGACGGTAATCCGCACGGCGGTCTGCAACGCTGGCTCAGGGACCTCAATACGTTCTACCGCGGAGAGCCGGCGCTGTGGCAGCTCGACTTCGATGCCGGCGGCTTCGAGTGGGTGGACTGTCACGACGGAGAGCGCAGCGTCATCAGCTTCCTGCGCAAGGACAGGGATGCGAGCAACGTAGTTCTCGCGATCTGCAACTTCACGCCGGTGCCGCGTGAGAACTACCGCGTGGGCGTCCCGTTCGGCGGCGTCTGGGAGGAGCGGCTGAACAGCGACGCGCCGCTCTACGGCGGCAGCGGCCAGGGCAACCTGGGCGCGATTGAGGCGGCGCCGATCAGCGCCCACGGGCGCTACCACTCCTTGAATCTCACGCTGCCTCCGCTCGCAACGCTGCTGTTCACGGCGCCGGGCGAGCGTCGGCACACGGAGCCGAGCGATGGCTGAGGACGGCCGCCGCCGCGTCGTGATCGAGAACGTCCGCCCGCAGATCGACGGCGGACGTTTTCCGATCAAGCGCACCGTGGGAGAAACCGTCGCCGTCAGCGCCGACGCTTTCGCCGACGGCCACGACCAGATCCGTTGCGTCTTGCGTTATCGGCCGGCGGGCGCCGATGCCTGGCACGAAACGCCGATGATGGCGATCGGCAACGACCGATGGCAGGGCGAGTTCACCGTCGACGCGCTCGGCCGTTTCGAGTACACCGTGATCGCTTGGGTCGACCATTTTCTCACGTGGCGAAACGACTTCGCGCGACGGCGCGACGCCGAGGATATCAAGAGTGCGCTCGCCGCGGGCGCCGCGCTGGTGCGCGAAGCAGCCGAGAGCCTTCCCGAGGCCGAGCGCGAAGCGTTGCTGCGTGTCGCGAGCAAGCTCACCGGCAAACGGCCCCTGGAGGAGCGGCGCGCGGTGGGGCTCGAGCCAGCGACGCTCGAGCGAATGCCGCATACGCCCGATCGACGCCTTGCAACCGAGTACGGTCGCGAGCTACCGGTTATCGTCGAGCCCGAGAGAGCGCGATTTTCGAGCTGGTACGAGCTCTTTCCGCGCGCCACGTACGATTCCGCGAATGCTCACGGGACGTTCAAGCGAGTCGAGGAGCAGCTGTCATACGTTGCGGAAATGGGGTTCGACATCGTCTATTTGCCGCCGATTCACCCCATCGGACGCACGAATCGCAAAGGGGCGAACAACGCCCTTCAGGCGGGTCCGCAAGACCCCGGCTCACCGTGGGCGATCGGCGCAAGCGAAGGCGGACACGTGGCGATCCATCCGAAGCTCGGGACCATCGAGGACTTTCACGGTCTCGTCGAGGCAGCCAAGAAGCGCGGCATCGAGCTCGCACTCGACATCGCGTTCCAGTGCTCGCCGGATCACCCTTATGTGACCGAGCATCCAGAGTGGTTCCGACACAGGCCCGACGGGACGATTCAGTACGCGGAGAACCCGCCGAAGAAATACGAGGACATCTACCCCTTCGACTTCGAGACGAGCGATTGGCAGGCGTTGTGGCAAGAGCTCGAAGAGGTGGTCGAATTCTGGATCGATCAAGGCATCAGCGTCTTTCGCGTCGACAATCCGCATACCAAACCGTTCGGCTTTTGGGAGTGGCTGATCTCGCGCGTGAAAGAGCGGCATCCGGAGGTCATATTCCTCGCCGAGGCCTTTACGCGACCCAAGGTCATGCACCGCTTGGCGAAGCTCGGCTTCACGCAGTCCTACACCTACTTCACGTGGCGCAACACCAAGGCCGAGCTCACCAGCTACGTGACCGAGCTATGCAGCCCGGGCTCCCGCGAGTATTTCCGCCCAAACTTCTGGCCCAACACACCGGACATCCTGCACGAGTACCTGCAGTTCGGCGGGCGGCCGGCTTTCATGGCCAGGCTCGTGCTCGCGGCGACGCTCGGCGCAAGCTATGGGATCTACGGGCCGCCGTTCGAGCTGCTCGAGGCGACGCCCCGGACACCCGGCAGCGAGGAGTATCTGAACTCGGAGAAATACGAGATTCGCACCTGGGAGCTCGCGCGCCCCGGTAGTCTCAAAGAGTTCATCGCCCGCGTTAACCGCATCCGGCATGAAAATGCCGCGCTGCACTCCGATGGCAACGTCCGCTTCCATCGTGTCGATAACGACCAGGTGATTTGCTACTCGAAGTCGACGCCCGATCTAGAGAACGTGATTCTGACCGTAGTCAACCTCGACCCTCATCACGTGCAGTCGGGCTTCGTCGAGCTGCCGATCGAGGATTGGCACATTCGTGAGGACCAGCCGTATCAGGTCCACGACCTGCTCTCCGACGCGCGCTACCTCTGGCATGGGCGGCGCAATTACGTCGAGCTCGATCCGCACGTCGCACCTGCCCACATTCTGCGCCTTCGTCGCCGCGTCAGCCGCGAGCAGGACTTCGACTATTTCATGTAGGCGGCGCAGCCCGGGATCACGATCGATACCTAACCATGAGCGACACTGACTGGGACAACGACCCGCTCTGGTACAAGGACGCGATCGTCTACCAGGTGCACGTGAAGTCGTTCTTCGACTCCGACGACGACGGCGTCGGCGACTTCCGCGGCTTGACGCAGAAGCTCGATTACGTTCAGAGCCTGGGCGTCAACGCGTTGTGGCTGCTGCCGTTCTACCCCTCACCGATGCGTGACGACGGCTACGACATCTCGGACTATCGCAAGATCCACCCCGAGTACGGTACGCAACGAGATTTCCGCGATTTCGTCCGGGCCGCGCATCGCCGCGGCATCAAGGTGATCACGGAGCTCGTCGTCAACCACACCTCGGATCAGCATCCGTGGTTCCAGGCAGCCCGTCGCGCCGCACCCGGCTCAGCCAAAAGAAATTACTACGTCTGGAGCGATTCGGATAGGAAGTTTCCGGAGACCCGGATCATTTTCACCGACACGGAGTCCTCCAACTGGGCCTGGGATCCCGTGGCCAAACAATACTACTGGCACCGCTTCTTCTCGCATCAGCCGGACTTGAATCACAACAACCCGCAGGTCGTGCGAGCCGTGATTCGATTGTTGCGATTCTGGCTCGACATGGGCGTCGACGGGCTGCGTCTCGACGCGATTCCCTATCTCTGCGTCAAGGAAGGAACGACCAACGAAAATCTGCCGGAGACCCACGCGGTGATCCGTCAGATCCGCGCGGCCGTCGACGCGCACTACGACAACCGCATGCTGCTCGCGGAGGCCAACCAATGGCCCGAGGACGTCAGCGAGTATTTCGGGGAAGGTAACGAATGCCACATGGCCTACCACTTCCCGTTGATGCCGCGCATGTACATGGCGATCGCACAGGAGGATCGGCACCCCATCGTAGAGATCATGCTGCAAACGCCGGAGATTCCCAACAACTGCCAATGGGCCGTGTTCCTCCGCAATCACGACGAGCTCACGCTCGAGATGGTCACGGACGAAGAGCGCGATTACATGTACCAGATCTATGCGACGGATCGGCGGATGCGGCTCAACGTCGGCATCCGGCGGCGCCTGGCGCCGCTCATGAACAACGATGCCGACAAGATCAAGCTCATGAACAGCATCCTGCTGTCGATGCCCGGCTCGCCGATCATCTACTACGGCGACGAGCTCGGCATGGGCGACAACGTTTTTCTCGGCGACCGTAACGGCGTGCGCACGCCCATGCAGTGGAGCCCGGACCGTAACGCGGGCTTCTCGCGCGCGGATCCACAGAGGCTGTACCTGCCACCGATCATGGATCCGGTCTACGGCTACGAAGCCGTGAACGTGGAAGCACAGTCGCGCGATCCCTCATCCCATCTGAATTGGATGCGGCGCATCCTCTCGATACGAAACACAAGGAGGGTCTTCGGTCGAGGCCGACTCGAGTTCTTGCGCCCGGGCAACCGTAACGTGCTCGCGTACCTGCGCGAGCACGAACAGGAGTCTTTGCTGTGCGTGTTCAATCTCGCGCGCTCGGCGCAGCCCGTGGAGCTCGACTTGCGCAGGTTCCGCGGTCGGATACCCGTCGAGCTCATGGGTGGAACACCCTTTCCGCCGGTCGGTGAGCTGCCTTACCTCCTCACACTGCCGGCCCATGGGTTCTATTGGTTCGAGCTCGCCACCGAGAGCGAGGCGCGCGCACCATCGTGGCACGAGCAGCGTTTGCCGCGCGAGGAGGCGCCGTGGCTCGTCCTGTTCGCGGGCCTCGAGAGCTTCGATCTGGCCAACGTGCCAGCGTCACGCCGCCCGCTCGCCGCGCGCCTGCGGCACCAGCTCGAGACAGAGCTCTTGCCTGCCTACCTGCGCGGGCGACGGTGGTTCGCAGGCCATGGCGAGGCGCTCGAGCACGTCACGCTCAGCGATTCGTGCCTGTGGCACGGTGGTCATGGCAGCTGGCTGCTCACGCTCGTCGAGGCGGGGCTCGGCAAAAACAGCCAGCGTTACTTCGTGCCGCTAGCGGCGACCTGGGAACACGAAAAGGAACGGATGGCGGCCGCGGCGCCCTCATCGCTGGCGCGCGTGCGGCGTCAAGCTCGGACGGGGCTGCTCTTCGACGCGTTCGCCGACGAGCTTTTCTGGCGCGACATTCTCAGCGGTCTGCAAGGGCGCGCGGTGATCGAGCTCGACGGCGGCAGCCTCCATTTTCTGCGCACGGCCGCGTTCGAGTCGCTGGCCGACCTTCGCTTCGACGCGGAATCGATCCGGCGGCCACGCTCGGAGGGCAGCAATTCGACTCTGCTCGTCGGCGACGAACTGTTCCTCAAGGGCTACCGGCGCATTCGCGACGGGATCAACCCGGAGTGGGAGGTCGGCCGGTTTCTGACGGAGGTCTCCCCGTTTCCGCACGTCGCGCCCGTTGCGGGCGCGCTGGAGTTTCATGAGCGCGGCAAAGAGCCGGTCACGCTCGCCTTGGTGCAGGCGGCCGTCCGCAATCAGGGCGACGGCTGGAGCTACACGTGGGAATACCTTACGCGCTTTCTCGAGGAATCCATCCGGCTCGAGGAGCCGATGCACCACGAGAGCTACCGACTGCTGATGCACAAGCTCGGAACGCGTACGGCCGAGCTCCATCGGGCCCTCGCCGTGGAATCCGGGGACCCCGCGTTCGATCCCGAGCCGATCGACCCGGCCTGGTTGAAAGCCTGGACGGATCGCGTGGCGGGCGAGGCGGACGCGACGCTCGAGCGCCTGCGAACGCGCGCTCAGGACACCCCGCAGCAAGCCCAAGCGCTGATCGCGGAGCTGCTCGACTCGGGGTTCTCCGGCGAAGAGTTGCGGGCCGCCGCGCCCACCCGCGCCGATGCGGCGCGCACGCGCTACCACGGTGACTACCATTTGGGACAGGTGCTGCTGACGAAGAACGACTTTGTCATCACGGACCTCGAGGGCGAGCCGGGACGCAGCTTCGAGGAGCGGCGGACGAAGCACACGCCGCTGAAGGACGTCGCCGGCATGTTGCGATCGTTCGCCTACGTGAGGGACGCCGTCGCGAGACATACGCAACCGGCTGACGCGGCGGTGGCCAAGACCAGATATGCGCTGCTCGAGGATTGGGCCGAGCAGGCGCGTGCCGCGTTTCTCGCCGGCTACGAGGACGCGATGGCGGACTGTCGATCGTATCCGCGGGACGCCGTGCAGGCGCAGGGTTTGCTGCGCCTTGCGAGGATCGAGAAGACGCTGTACGAGATCCGCTACGAGCTCGATCATCGGCCGGACTGGCTCGAGCTCCCGCTCCGTCACCTGCTGACAGCCGTCACCCAGGAGTTGCGCGGGCATGGACCCACGGGTCTCTAGGCAATGGCCCGGCCGCCCCTACCCCCTGGGCGCCACCTGGGATGGCGAGGGCGTGAATTTTGCCCTCTTCTCCGAGCACGCCGAGAAGGTCGAGCTGTGCCTCTTCCAGCGCCCCGACCGAGAGCTCGCGCGTTTCGAGATGAAAGAGAAAACAGACCTTGTATGGCACTGCTACCTGCCCGACGCGCGCCCCGGCTTGCTCTATGGTTATCGCGTGAGCGGGCCATACGACCCGGAGAACGGCCACCGCTTCAATCCCCACAAGTTACTCCTCGATCCGTATGCCAAGAGCCTCCAGGGCCAGTTGCAATGGAGCAACGCGCATTTCGGCTATCGCATCGGTCACAAGAAGGAGGACCTCTCGTTCGATACGCGCGACGACGGAGCGCGGATGCCGAAATGCCGCGTCATCGAGGCTGCGTTCAGCTGGGGCAACGACCGCCCGCCGGCCATCCCGTGGAACGACACGATCATCTATGAGCTGCACGTGAAGGGCTTCACCGAGCGGCATCCCGACGTTCCGGACGAGCTGCGCGGCACGTTCGCAGGCCTGGCCACTCAGCCGGTCGTGGACTACCTGCTCGATCTCGGGATCACGGCCGTCGAGCTGATGCCCGTCCACGCGGCGATTCCCGAGCGCCATCTCGTGGAACGAAACCTCACGAACTACTGGGGCTACAACACGATCGCATTCTTCGCGCCGGACAATCGCTTCAGCCGGACCGACGTCGTCACCGAGTTCAAGGCCATGGTCAACACGCTGCACTCGGCCGGGATCGAGGTGATTCTCGACGTGGTCTACAACCACACCGCGGAAGGCAACCAGCTCGGGCCCACGTTCTCGTTCAGGGGCATCGACAATGCCGCGTACTATCGGCTGTCGGAGGAGAACCGACGTTACTACGTCGACTACACCGGCTGCGGCAATACGCTCAACATGCGTCATCCGCGCGTGCTCCAGCTCATCATGGACAGCTTGCGCTACTGGGTGCTCGAGATGCACGTCGACGGCTTCCGGTTCGATCTGGCCTCGGCACTTGCGCGCGAGCTGCACGATGTCGATCGACTGGGCGCGTTCTTCGACATCATCCATCAGGATCCCGTGCTGTCCCAGGTCAAGCTCATCGCCGAACCGTGGGACCTGGGCGAAGGCGGCTACCAGGTCGGCAACTTCCCGCCGGGCTGGACCGAATGGAACGGCAAGTATCGCGATCACGTCCGCGACTACTGGCGCGGCGAGGGCATCGTCAGCGACCTCGCCAGCCGGCTCGCCGGGTCGAGCGATCTGTACGAGAGAGACGGACGGCGGCCGATCGCCAGCATCAACTTCGTGACGGCGCACGACGGCTTCACCTTGCACGATCTCGTCAGCTACAACGAGAAGCACAACGAAGCCAACCTCGAAGACAACCGCGACGGCGAGAGCCACAACCGCAGCTGGAACTGCGGTGCCGAAGGGCCCACGGACGGCCCCGACATCGCCGCGCTGCGCAGCCGACAACAGCGCAACTTCCTGACGACGTTATTGCTTTCGCAAGGGGTGCCGATGCTCCTTGCCGGCGACGAGCTCGACCGCACGAAGCACGGCAACAACAACACCTATTGCCAAGACAACGAGCTGAGCTGGGTGAGCTGGGATCTCGACGCCGACGCGCGCGCGCTGCTCGCCTTCGCCAAGCGCCTGATCCGCCTGCGCAAATCGCATCCGCTATTCCGTCGTCGCCGCTTCTTTCAGGGGCGGCCCGTGCGCGGCGACTCGAAGGACATTCTCTGGCTCACTCCCCGGGCCGAGGAGATGTCCGAGGCGAACTGGCGAGACGCGTCGATCCGTACGCTCGGCATGGCACTCAGCGGCGAGGCCTTCGACGAGCTCGACGCGACCGGCCAGCAGCTGCACGACGACTCCTTCTTGCTGCTGGTGAACGCGCACCATGAAGCCGTGGATTTCACGCTGCCCGCATTCGCCAATGGCACGCGCTGGCACGGGGTGCTCGACACGTCGCGCGACGGTGGCCTCAAAGCGCAGGGGCGCTATCGAGCGCAAGAGGCCTATCCGCTGGACGCGCGCTCGGCGGCGTTGCTGATGCAGCGCAGACGCGGGCGCGCCGGGCCATGAGCGGCGCGCGGCACGCGATGCCGTTCGGCGCCGAGGTGCTCGAGCGCGGCGGCGTTTGCTTCAGGCTGTGGGCGCCCACGGCCCGCGAGGTGGCGCTCGAGCTCAGCGGCGGCAGGGCGCCGTCTCGAATGCCGATGCGCGCAGCCGGCGACGGCTGGTACGAGACCGTGAGCGCAGAGGCTGCTGCGGGTGCACACTACCGGTACCGGATCGGCGAGCACGCCGTGCCCGATCCCGCTTCGCGCTTCCAGCCCCAGGGCGTGCACGGCCCAAGCCAGGTCGTCGACGCTCGCGACTACCGCTGGCGAGAAACGGGCTGGGCGGGCCGGCCATGGCAAGAAGCCGTGGTCTACGAGTTGCACGTCGGCACCTTCACGAAGGCCGGAACCTTCGCCGCCGCGGCACAGCGCCTGCCCTCGCTCGCCGAGATCGGCATCACGGCCGTCGAGGTCATGCCGATCGCCGCATGCCCCGGTGTGCGCAACTGGGGGTACGACGGGGTTCTACCGTTTGCGCCGCAGGCCAGCTACGGCTCGCCGGACGAGCTGCGCGCGTTCGTCGATGCTGCGCATGCGAGCCGGCTCATGGTGCTGCTCGACGTCGTCTACAACCACTTCGGCCCCGAAGGGAACTACCTCGGGCTGTATGCGAAGCCGTTCTTCACGGACCGTCACCACACGCCGTGGGGCGAGGCGATCAACTTCGACGGGCCATCGAGCCGACCCGTGCGCGACTTCTTCATTCACAACGCCCTCTATTGGCTCGAGGAGTTCCGCATGGACGGGCTGCGTCTCGATGCCGTGCACGCGATCAAGGACGACTCGAGCCCCGACATTCTCGAGGAGCTTGCGGCCGTCGTGCACGCCGGGCCCGGCAAGGAGCGGCCCGTGCATCTCGTGCTCGAGAACTACGAGAACGAAGTCCGCTATCTCAAGCGCCGCCCCGCTACCCGCCCGTATGCCGCGCAATGGAACGACGACTTCCATCACGCCGCGCACGTGTTGCTCACGGGCGAGCGCGACGGTTACTACGCCGACTATGCAGAGGAGCCGGCCCACCATCTCGTGCGCTGCCTGGCGGAAGGCTTCAGCTATCAGGGCCAGACGTCGGGTTACCGCGGCGGCCGGCGCGGCGAGCCGAGCGCCGGGTTGCCCGCCTGCGCGTTCATCAACTTTTTGCAGAACCACGATCAGGTGGGCAACCGCGCGCGCGGCGAGCGGCTCACCACGCTGACGGAGCCACGGAAATTGCGCGCCCTGACGGCCATTCTGCTGCTTGCACCGTCCGTGCCCGCGTTGTTCATGGGCGAGGAGTTCGGCTGCGAGCGCCCGTTCCTCTTCTTCTGCGATTTCGGCGGGGAGCTCGGCGATGCGGTGCGGCTCGGGCGCCAGCGCGAGTTCGCACGGTTTGGCGCGCTGCACGAAGGCGCGCCAGAGCTCGCGAAGATTCCGGACCCCAACGCCGTGACGACCTTCGAGGCGAGCAAGCTCGACTGGGACGAGGTTGGCGCGGGCACGCACGCCGCGTGGCGTGAGCTCACCGCCCGTTTGCTCGCGCTGCGCCACCGCCACGTGGTCCCCACGTTGCCGGAGGTGAGGATCGAGCGCATCGAGATGCTGGGCTCGCGTGCCTTCTGCCTGCAATGGCGACTCGGTGCTGCCGGCCGACTCACGCTGCTCGCGAATCTGAGTGACGGGACCGTCGACGCCGGGGCCCACGCGTGGCGCGCCGGCCAGGCGTTGTACTCCGAGCCTGCGCCCGGCGCCGATCCTGGCAGCACGCTGCCGCCGTGGTCCGTGGCCTGGTACTTGGACGCCACGCCCTCTGCGGTCGAGGCCCCGGCCGCTCGACGTCGTGGCCACGGTCGGCCACGGTGACGCTCGAATTCGTCGCCGCGAGGCAACACCGATGCGTCCCGCCGCGCGTCGAAACCCTGCAGGGCGTGGCACGGAACGGCCGCCGACGCGCGGTTTCGGCGGCTCTTGGACACGACACCCCCCGGCGCCGCCGCCTGCGCCCGGACCGCTTGCACATCCGGCGCTGGCACCGATGTTGCGACGAATCGGCCCGGCGGCGAGGCGAAGGCGAGAAGCTCGTCGGGTCTTTACCCCAACGCGGTCCTGGGGCTGGCGTCGCGCAACCCGTGGTTCGATCCCTGCTGACTTCGCTGCCGAGCTCCAGACAACGTTCCCTGCAGCGATCCGTGCAGGGATTCATGCGCTCGCAGAAAACCGCGAAGGTGGATCGCAAATCGATCGAAGATTCGCCACTTCGGTGCCTCATCGCACAGCGACGACGACATGCGGCTCTGGCTCGAGAGAGCACCGGGCGATGTCTGCGCCGTGCAGGCCATGCTGAATCTCTTCGCGATGCCCGATATCGACCGGCACCTTCCATTGGCCGTCGGCGGCGGCATCGCGGTGATCGCTCGGGAGGTGCCGCAGCTCGCGCTCCCGTTCCTCGCGCAGACCCTGGGGATTTCGGTGGTGCTCGCGGGAATGTCCATGCGGGAGCACCTCCGCGAAAACGTGCGCGCGTTGACGCTGCCGCCGCTGACCGAGGAGCGGCTGACCGAGTTACGCGCGGCGGCCGTAGCGTAACGGGACGAGCACATTGACGACCGAGCAGGTCGAACGACCCGAAGGTCGCGCCTCGTGGACGTCACCGGGGCGCACCGACGGCGTCGAGATCCCGCGCGCGACGTATCGAGTGCAACTGCACGCCGACTTCGGCTTCGAGCAGCTCGCCGAAGTCGTTCCCTATCTCGCCGAGCTCGGCATCAGCCACGTGTACTGCTCGCCGTATCTCGAGGCCCGTGCCGGCAGCCGCCATGGCTACGACATCGTCGACCACAACCGACTCGACCCGGAGATCGGCACGCCGGAGACCTTCGAGTCTTTCTACGTCGCGCTGCGCCGGCACGGCATGGGTCAGATCCTCGACATCGTCCCGAACCATATGGCCGTCGCCGGCACCGACAATCGCTGGTGGCTGGACGTGCTTGAGAATGGTCCGGGCTCTGAATACGCGGACTTCTTCGATATCGATTGGCGGCCGCTGAAGGACGAGCTGCGCGGCAAGGTGCTGCTGCCGATCCTGGGCGATCACTACGGGAACGTGCTCGATCGCGGGGAGATCCGGCTGGCGTTCGACGCGTCGCTCGGCACGTTCTGCGCCACGTACTTCGAGCATCGCTGCCCGATCGACCCTTCCGATTACGCGCGCATCCTCGCGCCCGACGTCGAGATGCTCCGAGGCAAGATGCCGGCCGACGACGAAAGTCTCCTGACGTTCGAGAGTCTGCTGACCGCCTTTCGCAACCTCCCTTCGCGCAACGATCTCCGGGATCAGGCGCGCGCCGAGCGCCTGCGGGACAAGGGTCTCCATAGCGCGCGGCTGGCGCGGCTCGTGCGGGCGCGCCCCGAGATCGGCGCCTACATCGACGAGCGCGTGGCCGCGATCAACGAGGAGCGCGACGTGCCCGCGGAGCGGCGGCGCCTGCATGAGCTTCTCGAAACGCAGGCGTACCGTCTCGCGTACTGGCGAGTGGCCTCCGAATCGATCAACTATCGCCGGTTCTTCGATATCAACGAGCTCGCCTCTTTGCGCATGGAAAACTCGGCGGTCTTCAATGCCACGCACGCACTCGTGCTCGACCTGATCGCGAGCGGCAAGCTGCAGGGGCTGCGCATCGACCATCCCGACGGCCTGTACGATCCCGCCGGATACTTTCGCCGGCTGCAAGCGCACGCCGCCCGTGCTCTCGGCAAGAACGTGACCGGCGAGCGTGCGTTCTACGTGGTCGCGGAGAAGATTCTCGCGGCCGGGGAGACGCTGCGCGAGGATTGGCTCGTGCATGGAGCGACGGGCTATGAGTACGCGAACCTCGCGAGCCGGCTGTTCTTGCGACCCGACGGATTGCCCGCGCTCGAGCGCGACTACCGTGCCTTCGTCGGCGATGCGACGAGCTACGCCGAGACGCTGTACCGGTCCAAACGGCTGATCATGCAGACGGCGCTCGCGAGCGAGCTGAACGTGCTGGCGGCCGAGCTGGACCGCATCGCGGAGTCCGATCCGCACACGCGCGACCTCGGCCTCGGCGGACTGCGCGCCGCGCTGCTCGAGACCATCGCCTATTTCCCCGTGTACCGGACGTACGTGGTCGGTCAACACGTCGACCCGATAGACGAGCGCTTTCTGCGTCAGGCGATCGGGCGGGCGAAGCGCCGCAGCGAGGCCGCGGACACGACCGTGTTCGACTTCCTGCTCGATGTCGTCCTCATGGCAACCGGCGAGAATCGCAGCCCGGACTTCCGTGCGCGCCTCATGCGGTTCGTCATGCGCTTCCAGCAATACACGGCACCCGTGGCGGCCAAGGGCATGGAGGACACGGCGTTCTACCGCTACAACTGGCTCACGTCCCTGAACGAGGTAGGTGGCTCACCGGAAACGCCGACGGTTTCCGTGCAAGCGTTCCACGAAGCCAACGCGCGAAGACGGCAGCACTGGCCGCACGAGATGCTCGCCTCCTCCACGCACGACAGCAAACGCTCCGAGGACGTGCGGGCCCGCCTGCAGGCGTTGTCGGAGCTGCCGCAAGAGTGGGCCGAGCGACGCGCACGCTGGGCGAGTGCGAATGCCGAGGCGAAACGCGAGATCGATGCGGAAGGCCTGCCCGACCGCGCGACCGAGGATTTGCTCTATCAAACGCTGCTCGGCGCCTGGCCCCTCGCCCGCGCCGCCGACCCGGCACGCGACGAAGCGTTCCGGCACCGCGTTCGGGAGTACATGACCAAGGCCGCGCGCGAGGCCAAGGTGCGCACCTCCTGGATCAATCCGGACCCGAGCTACGAGGAAGCGCTCACGGCGTTCGTCGATGCGATCCTCGACCGGCCAGCCTTTCTCGACGACTTCCTGCCCCTGCAACGGCGCGTCGCTCGGCTCGGCCTCCTGAACTCCACGGCCCAGCTCGTGCTGAAGCTCACGGTGCCCGGCGTACCCGATCTATATCAAGGCAATGAGCTCTGGACCTTCGATCTCGTGGATCCCGACAACCGCCGCGAGGTCGATTTCGCGAACCGCCGGAGGCTGCTCGCCGGCCTTCGCGAGGCCGACGAGCGCGACCGACCGGCGCTCGTCGCGGAGCTGACGCGCGAGATCGACGACGGCCGGTTGAAGCTGTACCTGACGTGGCGACTGCTATCGCTGCGCCGAACCCTGGAGCAGGTATTTACACACGGCGATTACATCCCGCTGGCCGTAGCGGGCGCCGACGGCGCCAGGGTGTGCGCCTTTCGCCGCACCGCCGACGACGCGTCGATCGTCGTCGCCGTGCTTCGCTGGTTCGCCGGGACCGAGGCCGAGAGCGCGGGGGCGTGGTCGGCCGAAGCGCTCGATCCCGATACGGTCGTCGAGATCGGCGCGGAAGGCTCGTTCTTCGTCGATGCGCTGTCGGGACGCCGGCTACGAGCGAAAGCGAGCACGCCTTCCGCGAGGCTGCCGATTCGCCATCTGTTTGCCGCGCTGCCCGTAGCAGTGCTGCTCGAGGAACCGGCCCGCGCCAGGCTTGACGTTTTTCCAGCGCTCGACGGTGGTGCCCAGGGCCGGATTTGAACCGGCACGGCCTTACGGCCAGCGGATTTTAAGCCC
>CAVSMD010000007.1:0-220901 GCA_963728995.1 uncultured Gammaproteobacteria bacterium | reverse complement strand
TTCATTAAGAAGACGCAAAAGACACCGAAGACGGATTTGGATTTAGCATTGAAACGAAAGAAAGAGGTCAGCGCATGAGCAGCAAGAAAAAGGGACGCATCGGCTCGTCCTTCGAGGGTTTCCTGAAAGCCGAAGGCGCTTACGAGGAAACCAGCGCGCTTGCGATCAAGCGCGTCCTCGCGTGGCAGCTTGAGAGCGCGATGGAGAAGGAGCACCTGACCAAGAACGAGATGGCTAAGCGGATGCACACGAGCCGCAGTCAGCTCGACCGCATCCTCGACCCGAACAACGACAAGATTCAGCTCGACACGGTATTCAAGGCCGCGCGCGCGCTTGGCCGCGAAGTGAAGCTGGAGCTCGTGTAGACGCCCCTGGTCCGTGAAGGCACCAAGTCGGCGGTCTTCTCGTTGCTTTTACTGCGACGCTGCTACTACGTTGCTACCTAAAAGCAGCGGTGAGCGTCAGCGAGCATGAACGACGCGACGTCGAAAGCCGCGTCATTCCTCATCTTCGGTCATGTCAGTTGGTGCCGGATCGGAGCTAGTCTCCGCTTTTAATCCATTGGTCGCTGGTTCGAGCCCAGCACGGCCCACCAATTTCCTTTTTTGCGCAACGACGCCTTGAGAAGGTGCGCCGGGTCTCGACTGATGGCAGTCGGGACCGCTTTTTCGGCGCCTATGGGCTCGCGTCGGCCCTGCTCCCAATGGCGCAGCGTCCCAACGTCGACGTGCGCCGCGCTTGGGCTGGCTCGGCCCACGGGAGTTCATGTCACTGGTCGTGCGGCACATGAACGACAATGCCGCCGCATTGGTCGATGAGCTGGACACTTTCGAGCCGATGTACCTCGAGAACGTCAGGGGCGGTGACGCGGTCGTTGTCGTCGACGAGTGGTGCCAGGGCTATCTGCGCGGTGTGGATCTCGCGGCCGACGAGTGGCGCGCAGCGTCGCCGGACATCGCGCAGCTCCTGGCTCCAATCCGCGCGTTTACCGCCACGACGGACTGGCGGGCGCACGAGCTGCCTGAGACCGAGGCGGGGAAGCTCCGTGATGCGATTGCGCCCAACGTCCGGACGCTCCACGCCTACTGGCTCGCGCGGCGTGTGGAGGGCGCGGGGGACCGCGCTCGGCAACGCCGCGCATCGTTGCGGGTGGGACGTAACGAGCCCTGCTCGTGCGGTAGCGGTAAGAAATACAAGAAGTGCTGTTTGCATTGACCGGGGCCGCAGTCATGTCTGGCAGAGCAGGCGTACAATGTGGTGTCGTGCCGGAGGCGGAAAAGTGAAAGAACTCACGCGAATCACAACAAACCCAGCGGTCATGGGTGGTAAGCCGTGCATCCGCGGCCTGCGCGTCACTGTGGGAACGATCGTTGGTCTCGTTGCGGCCGGTCGGTCGAAGGCGGAGATCCTGAAGTTGTACCCCTACCTGGAAGAGCCCGATATCGCGGAGGCCCTGAGCTACGCCGCATGGCGTGCTGAAGAGATCGAGGTTCCGCTCGCGTCCGTTTGAGATGAAAGTCTTGATCGATATGAACCTGTCCCCCTCCTGGGTGCAGGCACTCGAAGATCGAGGCTTCCAGGCACTTCACTGGTCTTCGGTTGGCGACGGCGGTGCGCCCGACGCGGTTGTTCTCGCGTGGGCGAAAGAGAACGGCTACGTCGTCTTTACCAACGACCTAGATTTCGGCGCAATACTCGCGCTCACTCGTGCTGCAGCACCAAGCGTCATTGAGGTCCGCACCCAAGACCTGTCGCCGATGCGTTTGATCGATCTCGTTGTGCGTGGACTTCAGCAGCACGAGGGCGCTCTGGAGCGCGGCGCGCTGATCAGCACGGCCCACCAATTTTCACACAGGGTTAGCCTGTCGTCACGCGGCCAAGAATGCCAGGCGCCGCGGTCGGTGGCACCAAGAGTTTCCCGGAGTTCAGGGGTCCAACCTGATCTGCCGATGCGATCAAGCCGATCGACGACCAATGAGCTGCATTCGCACTCGGATTCGCCGGACACCGTCCGCTCGGGCTGGGTCAGTCGTCACAGCGCGAGCGCCCGCTGCAGATCAGCGTGCTCGAATGCACTTGCCATGCGCGTGATTTCGGCTGGGCGTGCGCCCGCCTCTTGGGCCGTGTCGCGCCAGGTTTCGGTAACCGTGGCGACCTCTTTGATGATCGCGCGTGCCTGAGGCAGCGAGAGGCCGAAGAACTGCGACGCCGCTTCGAGCAGGTCGATCGAGCACGTGCCTTCGTCGAGATCGATATTCGTCGTGAGGACACGCGCTTTGAGATCGGTCGGCATCGGGTTGAGGTCATACGCGGGGGAGAGTGACCAACCCGCTTTCTTAAGCCAAAGGAAGCCGTGGTTGCGAAGGTGATCATCGACATTCGAGATCAGGACATTGAAGACGACACGACGGTAAAGGGCATGTGCGTCGGTTTTTGCCTGTGCTCCGTGCCGTGCGAGGAGATCGACGATTTCCGGGTAACTGCCGCGCTCGCCGTCCTTGGCGCCCAAGATCGCCATCGCGGAAAAGAAGGGGATTCGCGCGGCGCCTTGGCGGTCGAAGCGACGCGACAGCATCACCGCCTTGCCGGCGACCTGTATCAGTTCGTGGAGGGGCGTGGCGATACCCGCCCGACCCGCGAGCCGCAGGGCGATTTCTTCCCAGGTCTCGACGCTGTGGTCATCGGTTTCTTTGGGGAATTTGGCGATCGAGAGACGTCCATGCTGGTCGATGACTGACGCTTTAGGGCGCGTGCCGCCGAGGGAGGACCCCGGCGCAAAAATGATTTGGATGTCCTCCTCCGTTTCCTCATCCCGGAGGATGCGTTCGGAAATTTGGAGAAGACGACCGAGCTCGATCAATGCAGGAACGCCCGCGTGGACGGGTGCTTGGAATACTTTTTCGGCCACCCAACGAAATCGCAGCGCGCCGAGACGCGTCTGGTCGGCGACGCCAAGCAGGTAGTCGCTCTCCGCCAGCGTGCGCACGGCACGGCGCTCGCTTTCGGCAAGACGACGTTCGGCGCGCTGCATCAGGCGTCGGCCCCAGCTATCGGGCGCGGAGTCAGCGATGGAGCCGAAGATCGCCTTTCCGGGAGGTGGGGCGAAAGCACCTCGAGTCAGGGTAAGCGCGGGTTCAAGCGAAAAGCGCTCGGGGTCGCTCAGCCACTCGGCGACATATTCGAAGATCACGGTTTCCGAGCCTCGGACACGGTTGCATCTCGCCAGGCCCACCTGGCGGATGCGGCCGTTCAGATCGATGTGGACCTCGAAGTCAGCCATCGTTGGGCGGTCGAGCTATGCGCTTGATATGGACGTGCTTGGGCAGCTCGGCGCTCGCGAGCGCCTGTCCGACGCTGTCGTTGCTGATGTCGGCGACTTGGCCGAGGCCCTCGAGCAGGCCGAGCGCCTGAAGGACGGCAGCATAGATGCCGATGCTTACACTTGTGTCGCCGCCTTCTATCCTTTGGAGGGTCGAGCGCGAAGTGAAGGCGCGCTCTGCAACGACCGCCATGGGCAGCCGCCGGCGACGTCGGGCATCATGAATATCCGCTCCGAGCTTACGCAGGATCCGGCGCACGGCGGCGGGGGGGTGGTGTGGCGTTGGCATTTGACGTCTTCACACTACTAATTCCCGAAATATGTAGCATGAAGCTTACAATCTGTCCAGACTGCACGATAGACTTCGGGATGCTGTAGCGGTGCCCGAGCAGATCCTGCCGATCCTCGAGTCACGCCGGCGGCTCGAAGGCGCCGCCCGAACGTGTGCTTCAGATGCTGGAAGCTCGCGGTGCAGCCGAGCTAGGGGGCGGACTCGGCGTGGCGACCAGCCAGCGGTTTGACAGTACGTTCGTTACGCGCCATGGTCCGGACGCCGAAGGAGCATTCGAAATTCCTATCCGCTCGGATCGCCCGACATGCGCCAAGCGTCTGCAATCGCGCTATCTTTCACCGCTGAATTACCGGTGACCATCAAGTTTGGGGGTCATAACATGCGAAAACCATCTCGCTCGTTCCTTCTTCTATCGACATTCGTCCTCGTCGGCGCACTTGCTGTCGTAGGCGCTCGAGAGGGAAGCGCTCAGACCGCCCAGCCATCGCTCTGGTCCAATCCCGACACCTGGCCAAACCACAAGGTGCCGATCGCAGGCGACAAACCCACGATCGGCAGAGACAAGGACGTGATCCTCGACGTCAGTCCGCCCGCGTTGGCGGGGCTCTCCATCGACGGCAAGCTCACGTTTTCAAACGACACCGACCTCGAGCTGACCACCGAGTGGATCATGTTGCACGGGGAATTGGCCATTGGCAGCGAAGCCAGCCCCTACACGCGCAAGGCGATCATCACCCTCACCGATAACGTCAAGGGTGAAGACGTCATGGCGGGCATGGGGGATCGCGGGATCATGATCTCGGGCGGAACCCTGAACCTGCACGGGGACCGGACCAACACCTGGACCAAGCTGGCCAGTACGGCCAAGGCAGGCAGCACTTCGATAGAGGTCCTGAACGCTGCGGAGTGGCGAGTGGGCGACGAGATTGTCCTGGCGTCGACGGATTACGATCCCCGGCAGGCCGAGCGGCGCACCATTGCCGCGATCAGCGGCAACAAGCTCACGCTCGACCAGAAGCTTACCTACATGCACTTCGGCAAGATCACCTTCGACGTGGATGAGCGCGGTGAAGTCGGCTTGCTGACGCGCAATATCAAGGTCCAGGCCTCGGCCGACGCGGAACAGTCGTTCTTCGGCGGGCATATCATGGCGATGCCCTCGAGCCACATGTATGTGGAGGGCGTCGAGTTGAATCGCATGGGTCAGAACTTGACGCTTGCCCGCTATCCGATCCACTGGCATCTGGTCGGCGACGCGAAGGGCCAGTACGTGAAGAACGCCGCGATTCACGACACCTACAACCGCTGCGTGACCGTGCATGGCACGAATTTCGTGCATGTCGAAAACAACGTCACCTACAACACCGTCGGCCACTGCTTCTTCATGGAAGACGGCATCGAGCACGGCAACGAGTTCGTCCATAACCTTGGGATCCAGACCAAGTGTCATACGAGCAAGCCGTGCGTCCCGACCGTCCTCGCCGCGGCCGGAGAGAACCCGGACTATGAGAATCGCCAGGCCGTCAGAGCGAGTGGCCAGGCCTCGAAGGATGTGCTGCTGCCCTCGGACAACACGGCGTCGACGTTCTGGATCACGAACCCGGACAACGTCTACCGGGACAACGTGGCCGCGGGTTCCGACGCGACGGGCTTCTGGATGTCATTGCCGGAGCACCCGCAAGGTCAGTTCGCGGGTACGGAGACTGCCAAGACCATCTGGCCGCGTCGAACACCCTTCCGCGAGTTCAAGGGCAACGTCGCTCACTCCAACTACGACTCGTTCATGTTCGACCGGAACATCAACCCCAATAACACTTTCGGTGTTACCGGCAACGCGCATATGCCCAAGGAAGATCCCGCCGACCCGAACAGCAAAACGGTGGAGACGGTCTTCGAGGATCTCACCGCCTACAAGAACCGCAATGGCGGTATCTGGGGCCGCGGCGAGATGCACGTATTCAAGAACGTGAAGCTGGCCGACAACGCCATGGGCTACACGCACGCGTCCGGCAACTTCGGTCGTGACCCCTTTACGTCGAAGGTCGTCGACTCGCTGTTCGTGGGTGAAACCGAGAACATCGGCAACCCCAGGACCGACGCGGAGAAGGCTTACGGCCGCAGCTTGCCGAAGCCCTCAATGCCGGATTTCCCGATTCGTGGCTACGAGTACTACGACTACCGTCATGACGTCGAGAACGTCACTTTCCGGAACTACCAGGACAACGCCACCCGCAAGACGGGAGCGATCTCTTACCTGATGTATACGAGCGCCGGGGTCAGCACGGAAAACGCCATCGAGGGCGCGAAATTCGTCAACGCCAAGCCCGTGTATTTCCCGCCGATGGAGCGTAAGTGGGGCAACGATAATTTGAACGGTGTGGCCTGGAAGGCCGCGGCGATCCACGACAAGGACGGCTCGGTCGGCGGTATCCCCGATTCCTACATTCTCTTGAACGATGGCGTCTACGACAGCATCGCAACCGACACGAAGGCCTGTGAGATGAGGCCCGCCTGGAACGCTGCCGTGTGCAAGGGCGACATCGGACGCTTGACGTTTGGCGGCCCCGGCGGCGTATTCGGCGGCGGTCGGAGCCCGGGGCCCGGACCTTACGGTGCCGCTGCGGGAGCGGCGGCTCGTGGCGCGGCCGGCGGTCCCGGCGGAGCGGGTGCTCCGGCGGGCGGCCCTGCTCCCGGCGCATTCGGTGGCCTTGGTGCGGCGGGCGGTACCAGCTCGTTGGGTGCGCCAGCCGGCGCGATCCGTAGACCGCCTCCTCAGCCGCCGGTCGTTTTGAGCCGCAATGGCAGGGAGTACACCGTCACCAGCACGAACGTACGCGCCGGCACCGAGATCAAGGTGGCGACCGAAAGGCCGTCCCTGGACCTCACCCTGACGGAAATGGATGCAGGTTCCTGGGTGATCTTCGACCTGCCGGGGTTCACCACCGCGGCCTCGGGTACGCCGCAGAGCAGCCTGGACGCGCTGCGCAAGGCCGGCGACACCTCGTACTTCAAGGACAAGGATGCCCTTTGGGTCAAGGTGGTCTCCAACGGCGACGGCGCTCGCGGTGCCACCCCGGGTAGCGGAACCAGCCTGCAGGTCAGCCGGTAAGCTGAAGCCCGAGAAGGCGCTCGATGAGCGCCGATATCGCGCGATCCTTGGCGCCCGCAGGACCGATGCGCCAAAGGCATGCGCACACTGGATGCGCATATCTGTAGAGGAGGCTATTTTCCATCGCGAATTGCGCGAATCGCGACGGCGTCGCATCATTCGGTGTCTTGCCCAGACAGCCGCGCTTTCCTGTGCGGCTCGAGTAACGGGTCGTCTCGAGTACGGGGGTTGATGTCATGAGCATAATGAATCGCTCGGTCCTTCTTGGATCGCTCGTTCCTGCATTCCTGCTCGGCGGCGTGTCCGCTGTCGCCCAGGCTCAGAATGCCGGATCGCCCGCGGCCACGCCGACGAAGTGGTCCAATCCCGACACCTGGCCGAACCACAAGGTGCCGGTGGCGGGCGACAAGCCCACGATCGGCAGAGACAAGGACGTGATCCTCGACGTCAGTCCGCCCGCGCTGGCGGGGCTCTCGATCGACGGCAAGCTCACGTTCTCGAACGATACCGACCTCGAGCTGACCACCGAGTGGATCATGTTGCACGGGGAGTTGGCCATCGGCAGCGAAGGGAGCCCCCACACGCGCAAGGCGACCATCACCCTCACCGATAACGTCAAGGGTGAAGACGTCATGGCCGGCATGGGGGATCGCGGCATCATGATCTCGGGCGGAACGCTGAACCTGCACGGTGATCGGACCAACACCTGGACCAAGCTGGCCAGCACCGCTAAAGCAGACAGCACCTCGATCGAGGTCCTGAACGCCGCGGGCTGGCGAGTAGGGGACGAGATCGTCCTCGCGTCAACGGATTACGATCCGCGGCAGGCCGAGCGGCGCACAATTGCCGCGATCAGCGGCAACAAGCTCACGCTCGACAAGAAGCTTACCTACATGCACTTCGGCAAGATCACGTTCGGCGTGGATGAGCGCGGCGAGGTCGGCTTACTGACGCGCAACATCAAGGTCCAGGCCTCGGCCGACGCGGAGCAGTCATTCTTCGGCGGTCATATCATGGCGATGCCTTCGAGCCACATGTATGTGGAGGGCGTCGAGCTGACTCGCATGGGTCAGAACCTGACGCTGGCACGGTATCCGATCCACTGGCATCTGGTCGGCGACGCGAAGGGCCAGTACGTCAAGAACGCCGCGATCCACGACACCTACAGCCGCTGCGTCACCGTGCATGGCACGAATTTCGTGCATGTCGAAAACAACGTCACCTACAACACCGTCGGCCACTGCTTCTTCATGGAAGACGGCATCGAGCACGACAACGAGTTCGTGCACAACCTGGCGATCCAGACCAAGTGTCATACGTCCAAGCCCTGCGTCCCGACGAACCTTGCCGCAGCCGGTGAGCGAGCAGACTACGACAATCGCCAGGCCGTCAGAGAGAACGGCCAGGCCTCCAAGGATGTCCTGATCCCTTCCGACAACACGGCGGCCAGTTACTGGATCACCAACCCGGACAACATCTACGTGGATAACGTGGCCGCGGGTTCCGACTCGAACGGTTTCTGGATGTCGTTGGCGGAGCACCCCACGGGTCAGTTCGAAGGCACGGAGACTGCCAAGACAGTCTGGCCGCGTCGAACCAAAATCCGCGAGTTCAAGGGCAACGTCGCCCACTCCAACTACGACGCGTTCATGTTCGACCGGAACATTACCGGGCCCGATGGCCGTTTCGGTGTCACCGGCAGCTCGCAGACCGGCCTCGAGAATCCCGCCGACCCGAACAGCAAGGCGGTGGAATCGGTCTTCGAGGATCTCACCGCCTACAAGAACCGCAATGGCGGCATCTGGGGTCGCGGCGAGATGCACTTATTCAGGAACCTGAAACTGGCCGACAACGCGATCGGCTTTACGCACGCGTCCGGCGCATTCGGTCGTTACGCCTTTACCTCGAAGGTCGTCGACTCGCTGTTCGTGGGCGAAACCGAGAACGTCGGCAACCCCCGGACCGACGCGGAAAAGGCTTACGGCCGCAGCTTGCCGAAGCCCGCCTTGCCGGATTACCCGATCCGCGGCTACGAGTACTACGACTACCGTCATGACGTGGAGAACGTCACCTTCCGGAACTACGAGGACAACGCCACTCGCAAGACGGGCGCGATCTCCTACCTGATGTTTACGAGCTTCGGGGTCAGCTCCAACAACGCCGTCGATCACGTGAAATTCGTCAACGCCAAGCCGGTGTATTTCCCGCCGATGGAGAGCAAGTGGGGCAGCGACAATTTTGGCAGCACGGCCTACAAGACTGCGGTGATCCTCGACAGGGACGGCTCGTTCGGCGGCGGTCCCGACTCCTACGTTCTCATCAATGACGGCGTCAACGACAGCATCGCGGCCGACGCAAAAGACTGCCAGTTCAAGCCCGCGTGGAACGCTGCCGTGTGCAAGGGCGACGTTGGACGCTTGGATATTGGCGGCCCCGGCGGCCCCGGCGGCCCCGGTGGATTCGGCGGCGCTCGGGGCGCGGGTCCCGGAGGAGCCGGCGGGGCCGGTCCGGGTGCTGGCGCCGGCGCAGCTGCCGGTCGGCCTGGTGGCCCCGGCGGCCCCGGTGCTGCTCCCGCAATAGCGGGAGCGGGTGGCCCTGGCGGTCCGGGTGCCGCGGGTCCCGGCGGCGCTCCGCCTCGTGGTGGTTTCGGGGGCGGCCCCGGTGGAGCGCCTGCTCAGCCGCCGGTCGTTCTCAGCCGCGACGGCAAGGAGTACACCGTAACCCGCACCAGCGTACGCGCCGGTACCGAGATCAAGGTGACCACCGAAAGGCCGTCCATGAATCTCAACCTGACGGAGCTCGATTCCGGCTCGTGGGTGATCTTCGAGCTGCCGGGATTCAGCACCGCAGCCTCGGGTACCTCGCAGGACAGCCTGGATGCGCTGCGCAAGGCCAGCGCCACGTCGTACTACAAGGGCAAGGATGCGCTCTGGGTCAAGGTGGTCTCGAGCGGTGACCCCGGCACCGGCGCGCCCGGGAGCGGAACCAGCCTCCTGGTCAGCCGGTAAGTTGAACGCTGCCGCGTGAGCAAGAGCCCCCGGTGTAAGACCGGGGGCTCGCGGGCGCCACCGCGTCGATCACGCGGCGGAAGGCGTCACGTATCGGCGACGGCGTCAATTCTTCAGCGTGGAGAGGTAGGCGATCACATCGGCGCGCTGCTGAGGATCGGTGAGAATGCCTGCCATCGCCGTGCCGGGCGCCTTGGCCTGCGGGTTGGCCAGGAATTCATCCAAGGTTTCGGCGCTCCAGGTCACACCGTACTTCTTCAGGTTTTCGCTGGGGCCCAAGAGGCTCGGCGTGGTGCCAGCCTTGCGCCCCACGACGCCGACGAGATTGGGGCCCACCTTCGAATTGTCTTCCTTGGTCACGCCATGGCAGGCCGGGCAGCCATTGGCCATGAACAGTTCCTCGCCCTTGGCGGCATCGCCCTTGGCATCGCCGGCGTAAACGGCGGGCGCGGCCAGCAGGGCGGCCAGTGCGAGCAGGCGGATGGGTCGGATCGCGGACATGGACGTTGAGCTCTCCCGAAAGCGGGGCCTAAAAGCCCCATGCCAGGAGATGATTCTAGCAAGCCACTCCCTGATGCTCCTCCAACACTACGGACCGGGCAGAACTAAATCATGAAACCTATCGCCGCTCGGTTGTGGAGGTAAGGAACCCGGCGATGAACGCGGCGACCAGCGCGCAAGCGGCGGCGATCGTCATGGCAACGCCATAGGCGCGAAGGAATGCCGCCTCCAGGACCGGCCAATCCGGAGCCGAGCGAGGAGGTAACGCGCCGAACAGCGGCGCCGCTTCCGACAACGCCGCCGCATCAACGAACCTGGAGAACAAGATGCTCGCGACCGCGCCCACGATGGCCACGGCAAACAGTCCCGCCAACCGGCTGGCGGCGTTGTTGACGCCGGATGCGGCACCCGCCTGAGCGTCGGGCGCCGAGTTCATCACCACCGTCGTCAGCGGAGCGACCACGATGGCCATGCCCAGCGACATGAGGAGCACGGGAACCAGCACGCCGGCCGGGTAGCTCTCGGTCCCCGTGGCGAAGCCCGCGGCTGCGGCGGCCACAAGGGCGGAGCCGAGCACGAGCGGCCGGCGCGGCCCGACGCGGTCCGCCCATGCGCCGGCGAACCGGGAAACGGCTCCGATGATCAAGCCGAGCGGCAGTAACGTGAGGCCCACCTCGATCGCGGATAGGCCTCGCCGCTCGATGAGATCGAACGGTAGCAGGAACAGCACGGCGCTCAGGGCGCCGTATAACAGGAGCGTCATGAGATTTGCGCCGGTGAAGTCTCGCGATGCAAAGAGCGAGGCAGGCACCAGCGGGTTCGACACGGAGCCTTCCGCGTGCGCTAGCGCAACCAGGCCCATCAATCCCAGCACGATCAGAGCGAACGGCAAGAACAAAGCGGCTCCCGGCTCGACGAGTACCGTGAACCCGGCTGTCAGCGCGCCGAAGGCGACGATGGCGAGCAGCCCGCCTATCCAGTCGATCGCCCCCGTGGCGGCCTCGTCGCGGCTTTCCGGCACGTGGGCAACCGTGAGCCAAAGAGCGCCCACGGAGAGCGGCAGATTGATCCAGAACACGGCGCGCCAGCCAACGGAATCGATGAGGAGCCCGCCCAGTGGCGGTCCGAACGCGGTGGCGATGGCGGACGCGCTGGCCCACATCCCGATCGCGCGACCTCGGACGTCTCTTGGAAACGCGGCGGCAATGATCGCGAGGCTTTGCGGCACGAGGAGCGCCGCCCCGATGCCCTGGACGCTGCGCGCAACGATGAGCGACACCACGCCCGGTGCCGTCGCACACGCGAGAGACGCAGTTGCGAACACGACGAGGCCGATGGTGAATATACGCCGTCGGCCGAACCGATCGCCGGCGGCGCCGCCGATCAGGATCAACCCGCCAAGGAACAGCGCATATCCGTTGACGATCCATTGGAGCGATGCGAAGGAGGCGCCAAGGTCCGACTGCAACGCGGGAAGGGCGATCGTGACGATCGAGCCGTCGATGAAGGTCATGGCGGAAGCAAGAATGGTGGCTGCGAGCACGAACGGGCGCGCACGCTCGGCGCACGGCGTGTCGGACGCTGCGCTGAGCGCGGAACCGCCGTCGGGACACAGCGGGCGATGTAGACCGATGCTCAACTTTCGCTCGAAGTAGCAGCCCGCGGTGCGGGATCACACGGCAATGTCGTCGGGCGGGTGCCGTTGGCCGAACGCCGTGGGTGGGCATTGGGCCCTGAAATCATCCTACGCTCACTAGTAGACGAAGGACCGATTCGTTCGCCGTTGGCTAGTGTCGTCGAATAGGCCACTGGGCCATCAAGGTCTCGAGCATCGTCCGCGCTCGACCACTCAGGGCGTTCCGACTTTTCGCGATACCGTTCGGAGTGCTGACCAGCACCTCGAGAACGTACGACGAGTGGTTCGCCATTACGGCCACGACCGACTGGCTGGCACATGAGCTGCCTGAGACCGAGGCGGCGAAGCTCCGTGATGCGATTGCGCCCAACGCCCGGGCGCTCCACGCCTACTGGCTCGCGCGGCGATTGGAGGGCGCGGGGGACCGTGCTCGGCAAGGCCGCGCATCGTTGCCGGTGGGACGTAACGAGCCCTGCCCGTGCGGTAACGGTAAGAAATACAAGAACTGCTGTCTGCAGTGACGGGGGCCGCAGTCATGTCCGGCAGAGCAGACGTACAATGCGCTGTCGTGCCGGAGGCGGAAAAGTGAAAGAACTCACGCGAATCACAACGAACCCAGCGGTCATGGGTGGTAAGCCGTGTATCCGCGGCCTGCGCGTCACTGTGGGAACGATCGTTGGTCTCGTTGCGGTCGGTCGGCCACTGAAGGCCCGGCTGCTGGATCTGTTTGCACGCACTCGTTCTCGCTCGTCGACCCTGCTTCAGTCCTTGACGCTGACAGTCGATATGTCGATCGACGGATTCGACGCGATCATGCCATCGGCCGTGAGCGCGGGATAAGGCCGCCCGAGCGCACGGCAACGTTCCGCAATGTCCGGATACGACCACTCGAACAGCGTGCGCGTGCGCTCCTCGGGCGTGAGTCGCGACTTGTCGTAGAACCCGGCTGCGAGCCGCTGCCGCTCGGCCTCGAGCAGGATGATGCCGACAGCCACCGCTACGTTCAGCGAGGCCCCGAGACCGTGCATCGGAATCGCGACGTGCTCGTCGGCCTCCGCCCGAGCAGCGTCGCTCAATCCGACGAGCTCCGCGCCGGCCATGATCGCCACCTTCTGCGTGTAATCGATGTCGCGATAATCGCGCGTCCTTTCGCCACCATGCGCAGCCACGAGCCGCCAACCCTCGCCACGCAACGCCGCGAGCGCGGTGCGCCTGGAGCGGTGCGTCGTAATCGCCACCCAGTGCTTCGCGCCGCCCGCCGTCATGTGATGCACCGAGTCGCCCGTCGAGACCGTGTGCAGCCGCTGGATGCCGACGGCATCGGCCGTGCGGATGATCGCGGAGAGGTTGTGCGGTTTGCTCACGGCGTCCATGAACACCGTGAGATCGGGTTGACGAGCGTCGAGGGCGCGTTGGAGCTTGGTGAATCGATCGGGAGTCATCGGCATTCCTTGCCCGCGCGGGTGCCAGGTATCGTAGCAGCGAGGCGCAGGCCCGGAACGGAACGCCTTCACGAACGCGTACGTTATGTTTCAGACCGACGAAGTGGCGGTCAGCGACAGGGCTCGAGCGTCGCTCCGTCAGCGGCCTTGGGCTGCCGCGCGGGTACGCGATCCACAGTCAACCGGAGATGCGCACGACGTTCAGCCCTCGCGAGTGCCCCGCTCCAACATGATTCAGCGCGGCGCCTACCTCCGAGACCAGCCAAGTACGTTCGACTACCGGCTTCATGGCGCCGGCCTCGATGAGCTCGCGCATCACCACGAGGTCGGCGGCGTTGACGTTCTGCACGAACATCTTGAAGCGTTTGCCGCCGAAGAGAAACGTGAGCAGTCCGCCGATGATGCGCACGATGGGGCCCAGCCAATCACCGCCACCGGCCGAGCAGGGCACGTAGCGGCCTCCGGCGTTCAACACCCGTTTGCAGTCCGACAAGGCGCGGTTGCCGACCATGTCCATTAGCACGTCGAAGCGCTCGCCACCCTCGACGAAATCGCTCTTCGTGTAGTCGATGACGTCGTTAGCGCCGAGCGAGCGCACGAGTTCAACGTTGCGCGTGCTGCACACTGCGGTCACGTGTGCGCCAAGCGACTTCGCGAGCTGCACGGCCCACGTGCCCACGGCACCCGACGCGCCGTACACGAGCACACGCTCACCGGACGTAAGCTCGCCGGCGTCACGCAGACCTTGCAGCGCCGTCGTGCCCCAGGGCACGGCCGCGGCCTCTTCGAACGAGAGGTTCTTCGGTTTGTGCGCGACGAGCCTCGCGGGCATCACGACGTATTCCGCGAAGGCACCGTTCTGCGCCTGGCCGAAAACCTCGTCGCCGATACGGAAGCCGGTGACGTTCGCGCCGACCGACTCCACGCGGCCCGACATCGCGGTTCCTGGCACGGCGTGCTTCGGCGCGGGGAGACCGCCGAACGGGCTTAGCCGTATGAGGTAGGGCTTACCAGTGATGACGTGGTGATCGCCAACGCTCACGCCCGCTGCGACCACACGAATGAGGACGTCGTCGTCGCCCGGCACCGGCTTCGGGGCTTCACCCACCGTCAGCACGTCGGGCTCTCCGTACTCGCGGTGAATGACCGCCTTCATCATGGCGGCGTGGGCGGCGACGGTGGACAGCTTCGAGGTGGTCTGCATGTGGCGAGCCCCGATGGTCAGGGAACCTGTCGGGCCGCGAGTTTCGAGCGCATCAATAGCCACGCTAGAGCGCCGGCGGCGGCGATGTCGTACGTCAGACAGAAGGCGGGCCACCATTCAGGGACTCCTGGATTCGTCACCACGAAATTGTGCAGCACATCGAACACGCCATGACCGGCCAGCGCCGCAACGGCCAGCCATAGATTGAGCTTGAACCCAGCCACGGCCACTGCCACGAAGGCGATCATCACGATCGCCTCCACGACCAGCGCGTATCCAGAACCGCCCATGGCGGCAAACAACAAGTAGTACGAAGCGACGACGATCGCCACCGTTGGGTAGAACGCTCGATCGCGGTCGAGGCCAGTGACGCGCGCGAAGAACGCGACGATCAACGCGAGAGCGATTCCGGTGCCGTATGCCATAGCGTCTTGGATGCTGGTGGAGGTTCGAGCACTAGCGAGCCGAAGGGATTCAGGAGCGAGCGGCCGGAACTTAACCTGCGGCTTTTAGAGACCTATACCGGCGCTCGTTTTCATCGATGAAGCGGTCGAGTTGCCCCGGACGAAGATAGTGTAGTCGACTACCGTCGGCGCGTAACGAAAGCTCGCGAACGTCCCGCAGTCCGCCCACCTGCCCGGACTCGTCTCGAAGAACCCTCTACGCAGCGGTCGAGAGCGCCTCACAATTGATCTAGAAGTAAGGAGACGGCAATGGCCGAATCGGCCGTAACCAGTAAAGGGCAGATCACGATCCCAGCCGAGGTGCGACGAGCCATGGGGCTCCAGCACCAGGATCGGGTCGTTTTTACCGTCATGCCCGATGGCACGACAGTCATGCGGGCCAAGACACGGTCGTTGCGTACGTTGGCGGGCCGGCTCAAGCGAACGAGGAAGAAGCTAGCAGTAAAGAAGATGCGGATCGGGCGGCCATAGGCTTTGCCCACTCTCGATACCAACGTGCTGGTGCGGTTACTGGTTGGCGACGACGCGCGACAAGCTGCGCAAGCCGAAGCGCTAGCGCGAAAGAGCGCAGAGGCGGAGGAGGCGCTATTCGTCCCCCTCACCGTCACGTTGGAGCTGGAGGGGGTGCTGCGATCGAGATATCGCTGCCCCAAAGACGCGGTTCTCTCGACCCTGGTCAACCTGCTGGAAACCCGCGAGATCGAATTCCAGGGCGAAGGGTCCGTCGAACGCGCGCTTTTTTTCTACAGATCGACGAACGCAGACTTCGCCGAATGTCTGCATCTGGGCTGCGCCGTGACGCACGCGCGGCCGCCGCTGATTACGTTCGACGCGCAAGCGGCGAGGCTGGACGGCGCCCAGCTCCTGGAGGGCGCGTAGACGTCTTACTTCGGCAATCCGTCCTTGTACTTGTTCGCGGCCTTCGGATCGCACTTGCCCGTGTCCTGCGAGAACTCGAGGTCGGGGCGGTGATCCCACTGCTGCGTCAACGAGGCCGGCCCCGTGAGATACACCGGGTCTTCGACGGCGACCTCGTAGCGTAGCCGCAAGTGGTCGTCCGCGAGCGTCAGCCGCTCGACGGTGTGCTTGCCCGCGCTCGAGGGTACGTTGGCGCCGAGGCCGCTCGGGTCGGGCGCGAACGCGATCGTGTCGATCACGAGCGTGTCGCCGTCCCACCGGCCGATGGAGCTCCCCTGGCGCGTGGGTTTGGGGTTGGCGGGATGCTTGTCGGTGATCGGAATGACGCGGTCGACCCGCTCGCCGGTGTTGTCGAAATGCATCACGACTTGGTCTTTGCCGACGTCGATCGTGCGCAGCTCGTCGAGCACCGCGAGGAACGGTATGGGCTCGACGTAGCAGATCCCGTCGGCGAGCATCTTCTTCTGAGCCTCGCGGCCCTCCGGCGTGACCGGAAAGCGCGCCATGGCCCCGAACCCCGCGCCGAGCGCGGCCCGGTTCGGCGCCCAGTGGCCCGCGATGCTCTCGGCCGGCGTGAGGGTGCGGGTGCGGTGATTCGCTTCGTAGAACGGGTGAATCTCGCCGTCCTCCGTCGTGACGTCGAGGATACGCACCTGCTTGCCCCAGCCACCGCGGTTCGGATTGGCGCGCATGACGACCGGCGTGCCGGGCTTGAGGTCCTCGCGCTTGAGTCCGTCGACCAGCGCCTGCGTGATGCCGAGCCCTTCGCCTTCCACCATGGCCGGTTTGCCGTCCGGCCCTTTGGTTTCGACGACCAGGTACATATGCGGGTTCGTCCACTCGAACCGCGCGACCTTGCCTTCGATCACGATCTCCTTGGAGGTGTCGAACATGGACTGGCTGTGATGGGCGAACACGGGCGCGGCGCAAAGCGTAGTCGCGGCGAGCGCGTAGGCGGAGAGTGGGCGTCGCATGTCGGAACCTCGCAGTGAAAATATGCCGCAATGATAGAGGGATCAAAGGCAGGGAACCACATCCCACGGCGGTGCTGGGTCCACCTGGTTGTGCGATACCACGGTCCGGTCCGGGCTGCATGGCTCGATGACGCCCCGCGGGACTCCCGATCCGTGATGGACAATGGGAGCACAGAGGCGGAGCATGGCGAATCGGGGGGTGGGCCATGAAATATGCCGTATGGTTCGTGCGTCTCGTGTTCGCGGCGTGGATGATTCCGGCCGGGCTGAACCACTTCGTAACCCTGTTCCCGCAGCCCTTGGGCACCCAGCCCTTGAGCCAGGAATTGTTCTTGGCCCTGTTCGACAGCCACCTGTTCGACCTCGTCAAAGCGGTCGAGCTCGTCGCCGGGATCGGCGTGCTGCTCGGCTTCTACCTGCCCCTGTCCCTCGTGATCTGCATGCCCGTCTCGTTCTGCGTGTGGTACTGGGACACGCCGCTCGAAGGGTGGGGCTCGGGCGCTTCGATCTTCGGCACCGCCGTCCTGGTGTGCAATGTTCTGCTGTGCTTGGCGTACATCAGGAGCTACGGCTCGATGTTCGCCGTGCGCTCGACGCCGCGGGCCTCGGCCGCCGCCGGGAAGCAGCTCGTCCTGGCCGGGCGGCTGATCTTCGGCGCCTGGATGCTGGTTAGCGGCATCAACCATTTTTTCGTCTCGCTCTACCCCATGCCCACCGGGCACGAGCCGCTCGCCATGCAGCTGATGACGGCCCTCGTCAACAGCCATCTGCTCGACGTGGTCATGGCGATTCAGCTGATCACCGGCGCGCTGATCCTCATCGGTGTCTTGGTCCCCGTGGCGCTCTGCGTCGTCATGCCACTTTCCCTCTGCGCGGCTTTCTGGGCGGTTCTCGATCACCAGCCGCTCGGACTCTTCCTGGGGCTCGCCGCCGTCGCGCTCAACGGCCTGCTGATGCTGGCCTATATCGACTACTACAAAGGTGTCTTGCAGCGGCACGCCCTGGCCGTCGGCGAAGCTTGAGGAGGACGCGATGAACTTCGACACCCTGTTCGTGAACGTTGGGGGTCGCACCGGCCGCAGTCAGTTCGTCGGTGCGCTGATCACGCTGCTCGCCGTGTTTGCGTTCTACTACTTCCTGGTGCCTGGCCGTAACAGCCAGTGGGTGCAGCTGGTGCTGTTGTTCCCGGCCGTCGTGCTGCACGCCCGGCGCCTGCACGACATGGGTCGAACGGCCTGGCTGCTGCTCGTCCCGGCCGCCCTGATCGTCGTCAACGCATGGCTCTACCTGTTCAACCCTGGCGTGTCGTCCAAGAGCATTGTCACGGCGGCCACCGTCATTGCGTCTGCCGCCTTCATCGTGTGGGGTGTCGTCGGCAAGGGTGAACCGGTGGCCAATCGATTCGGGGCGCCGGTGGCTTGAGACGCCTTGCGACAAGGACCTGCCGCGCAGGATCGCGTTGCTACGGCCCGATGGACAACGGCCCGTCCTTCACCACGAACAGCGCACCCGTGACCTGACCGTCGGGTCGCAGCATGATGCGGACGCGGGAGGTGCCGCGTCGGCGTCTGGTTTTCGATGCGCTGTGCGAGCCGCGGCCTGACTTGCTCGGCAGTCGCTTGATCGACGCGGGTAGCCGCCATGTCCCCTCCCTTCGTGCGCATGCGCAGGGATGACACCGCGCCGTCGGGGCCACGATCGAACGTGATCGGCATGCCACTGAGGTCGTCCATCTCGAAATCGCATTCGCTCGTGGGCCGAAGGGGTTCCTGATGAGGTGGCAAAGCTCGTCGGTGTTCAGCGATCCCGTCGCGCCGAGGCGTTCGAGCGCCGCCTCCACGATGCGCTGGCCGCGCTCTGCATCCAGCCGCCGAGCGCGCCAGTTCTCGAGCTGAATCGACAGGATCCTGTGCAGATCGAAATCGCTCGTGCCGGACGTGGTCATGCTCGCGATCTGCGCCAGCGTCAGACCGGCCGCTTTGAGCAGCGTAATGACATTCAGGCGTAACAATTCTTGCGGACCGTATTGGCGCCATCCAGCGGCCGTTCGGCCCGGTGCGATGAGCCCGTGCTCCTCGTAGAGTCGCAGGGCACGAGGCGTCAGGCCGGTGCGCGCCGCGCATTCGGCGGCCGTCAGGGCCGACGATGCGTCCGCAGTGCTCATGTCGAACGGTCCGTGCAGGATCTCATCCCGCCACTGTAAGTCCTGACGTTGGGGCAGGTGCAAGAGCAAGATGGCGTTGCAGGCGCCGGGAGCTGCAGATCTGGATAGGACGTCACACGTGTAAGAAATCCGTCGCTCGGACGTGTTGGGGAGTAATGAACGGCCGCACCGAGAAACGCTGCGCGGGACGCTTCGAGAGGGTGGTAAGGCCCCACTTCGACGCGCTCTATCGAGCTGCGATTCGGCTGACACGCTCGCGCGCGGATGCCGAGGATCTCGTTCAGGAAGTGTGTCTTCGCGCGTTGCCGGCGCTCGACCGGATCGAAACCCTGGAATATCCGCTCGGCTGGTTGCTGCGCGTGCAATACCGCGTCTTTGTCGATGCGGCTCGACGCCGAGCGCGCTCGCCCTTCGTCGCAACAGACGGTGCCACGGCAGACGAGCGCGCCCTCAGCGCCGACCCTGGCCCCGAGGAGCTCACGGAGGCGAGTCTGATGCGACGGCGCCTGGCTCGCGCGTGGCCCGAGCTCGAGCCGGAGCAACGCGCGCTGCTAGCCCTGCACGCGGAGGGCTATACGCTCGCGGAGCTCGAGGCGATGACGGGGCTGTCCAGGAACGCCGTCGGCGTGCGCTTGCACCGCGCCCGCGCACGTCTCGGCAGATTGATGAAAGACGAATCGGCTGCCGTGTTGCAGCTGGCCCGCACGGAGAGTTGACATGAACTGCCATCAGATGGACACGATCCTCGACGATCACGCCGTCCGCTCGCTGAGCGCGGCACAGCGAGCGGATGTGGACGCTCATCTTGCGAAATGCGCGCGCTGCGCGAATGCCTGGCTCGGTCACGAGGCAGTCGCCGGCGATTTCCCCGGCGAGCCGCGCCCGGAGCTGTTCGGCGAGATGGCTGCGCGGACTGTCGCCGCTCGGTCCGCGCCAGCGAGCCGCCGCTTCGCTTCGTGGTTTGGAGCCGTGGCCGCGGTCCTCGTGGTGACGGTGCTCGCGGGCTACGGCGTGTTCCGCTACGCGGCGACGCCCGGGACCGAGGCCGACAGCCGGCCGGCAGGGGAGACCGCGAACAGCGGCGCGCCCGCGGCGAAAGCGGCGGCGTACATAGCGGGACGACATTACCGAGTGCTGGCCACGCCCGTTGCGACGGGGTTGGGCGCGAACAAGATCCAGGTCGCCGAGTTCTTCATGTTCGGCTGCGAGCACTGTTTCTCGTTCGAGCCCGTCCTCGACGCCTGGCGGGAGCGCCAACCGCCTTACGTCGAGCTCGTCCGCGTGCCGGCCGTCTTCAACGCGACGGCGCAGCTCCATGCTCGAGCCTTCTATACGGCCGAGGCGCTCGGCAAGCTGGACGAGGTGCGGATGCCGTTCTACGAGGAGATCCATGTCCGCGGCAATGCACTGGCGAACGAAGGCGCCGTCAAGGCCTTCTTCGGACGATTCGGGGTGGATGCAAAAAGCTTCGACGCAGCGTTCAACTCGCCCGGCGTAGCGGCAAGAGTGCAGCATGCAGCGGAGCTAAACCGGCAGTATGGGGTCTCCGCCACGCCCTCCATCGGCGTCAACGGTCGGTATGTGACCGACCCGTCGATGGTGGATTCCGGCGACCTGCTCGATGTCGTCGATACGCTGGTGGAGGCGTCGGCGCACGAGTCTTGTCGGGAGCGCGACTCCTCGATCTGTCCCGTCTTCTGATCGCGCGCGCGGCGAAAAAGGAATACCTTATCCTCCGGCTTGGTCACCGCAAGAGTCTTGCCATGACCTGCAGGAGTCGGCCGCTACGACTGGCAGTCGCCGTCGCGACGCCGGACCGCGCGGCGCATGGCGACCCACCGGCGGCCGAAGGCCCCGCCCAGTGAACGTATAGATAGAAGGAGTAGCGCCATGGCAATCGCCGCGAACCGCTATCTGACTCTCTTTCTGCTGCTCGTGGCCGCCAGCCTCAGCTACGCGATTGGTTTTCTCGGAGGCGTCATGTTCTTTGTCGCAATCGGCGCGATCTTCGAGAGCATCTTCTGGTTCAGGTTGATCTTCAGGCGGAAGCGCCGCCAGTGACGGATCGCGAACGCAGTCATGATCCCAAGCCACAGGCCGGAGACCGGTGCTTCGTGTAGGGTCGAGTGGAACGGAAGACACTCGCACGAGGAGAATGAGCATCTCGCGCGTGGCGGTGATCGCGCTCCTGGCCTGGCGTCGTGGTCGCCACGCGGCTTTGTTCGCACTCCCCCAATCGCCTAGACTCTCGGGAGTTCGCTTGCTTCTCTGAGAGGCCCCCGAAAACGCGCGGCCGGCGCCCGCCGGCAAGCGACGGAGGATCGGGTGATTCAGGAGCTGCCACGGGCCTTTCGGCGTCTCCGCCGCCGCCCCGCGAGTGTCGCGGCCATCGTCCTCACGCTGGCACTCGGGATCGGCGCGAGCGTGGGCATGTTCAGCGTGCTGCATGGCGTCGTGCTGCGCGCGCTGGCGTATCCCGACGACGATCGGCTCGTGCTGTTCTACAGCGAGAATCCCAAGCTCGGCACGCGTGGCGGACTCACGGTCGCCGAAGCCGGGGAGGGGCTCGCGGACCTCCCCGGCTTCGAGGCCACGGCCTACTACGGCACCGACGAGCCGCCGTATACGTTCACCGGGGCGGGCTTCGTGCCGCGCCAGGTGGGTGCCGTACGCGTGAGCGCGGATTTCTTCTCCGTGTACGGCGTGCCGGCCGCGCTCGGGCGCACGTTCGTGATGGCCGATTTCGGAGAGCGGCGACCGGTCGTCGTGTTGAGCGACGCCGCCTGGAGGCAGCTCACCGGTAGCGACCCGCAAGCCGTGGGGCGAACGCTGCGATTCGAGGAAGGTGAGCTCGAAGTCGTCGGCGTGCTGCCGGCGTCGTTCAAGGAACCGGCCGGCGGCGAGCTGCGCATGTACGTGCCGTGGCTCGAGTCGGACTTCCAGCGCGGCGCTTATCTCTACGGGAGGGGGCTGTCCGGCGTCGGCCGGCTCGCCCCCGGCATGGCGCGGGCGAAGGTGCTCGGCGCGATCGCGGCGCGCTTCGACGCCGTGCACGCCGAGCACGGCACCGCCAACCTCGAGGTCAATCGCGACGTGCGCTATGGCCTCGTCCGTCTCATCGACCAGCTGCTCGGCGACGCGAACGTCGTGCTCTTCGGCGTGTTCGCCGTCGCGCTGCTCGTGCTGCTGATCGCGTGCTCCACCGCCGGGAGTCTCGTGAGCATTCGGTTCGAGCAGCGCGCCGCGGAGCTCGCCGTGCGGCGCGCGCTCGGAGCGGACAGCGCGCGCATCGTGAAGGACGCCGTCGGCGAGCTCGTGTTGCTCGCCGCGTTCGCGGCCGTCGGCGGCGTGCTCATGGCACAGCTCATGGTGCTGGCGCTGCGGCCGCTGGCCGCGCAGAGCCTGCCGCGCGTCGAAGGCATCGCCGTCGATGGCGCGACGGTGCTGTTCGCGGCCGGGGCCACGGTGGCGACCGTGCTCCTCACCGGGGCGGCGAGCTTGACGGCCCTGCTGAGGGATCCGGCGCGTCGCTTACGGGCCGGCGTGCCGCAGCTCGTCGAGGGTGGCCGGCGAAGCATTCTGTTGCCGGTGGCCGCGGTCGGCATGGCGGTCGTTGCGCTTGCCGCGGCGCTCGCGCTGTCGACGAGCCTGAGCCGGCTGCGCGACGTGGATCCCGGGATCCGCACGCGCAACGTCGTCGCGCTGAACCTCGGCTTTCTTCGACGACCCGCCGCGGACGCGAATCAATCCCGTGATCGGATACTGGCAGCCGTGCGCGCCATTCCCGGAGTTGCCGACGCCGCGGCCGTGATGTCCGGCGTGCCGACGGACACGGGCATGTCGAAGGGCCACGGGCGGCGCACTTCGGGTGGCGAGTTCGTGTTCGTCGGCTTTCAAGCGGTGTCGGAGAGCTACCACCGCCTCTTGGCGATCGCGATTCGTCGCGGTCGCGACATCGCGATGACGGACGAGGCGGGCGGACCGCGCGTGACCGTCATCAACGAGACACTGGCCCGAGCGTTGTTCCCGGACACGGATCCGCTGGGACAGACGCTGCTCCTGGGCGGCAACGAGCTTCCTTTCCAGATCGTGGGTATCGCGGCCGACCGGCACAACGCCGGCCTGCGCGCACCGGCGGATCCCGAGATGGTCGCCTCGCTCCGGCAGTTCGGCTCTGCGACCGGCACGTTGCTCGTGCGCTGGGCGGGGAGGCCGCCCGACGGCTGGGAGAAGGTGCTCGAAGCGACGGTCCACGAAGTCGATCCGGTCCAACCGATTGCCGGCGGCATCGCGCTCGCCGATCACTTGCAGGCACAGACGCGGGTGCTGCGCCTGTTCGCGTTCGCCACCAATTGTTTCGCGGTGCTCGCGCTCGCGCTCTGCGGATTCGGCGTGAACGCCGTGATCGCGTCGGTGCAGCAGCGCCGTGCACGCGAGATGGGCTTGCGCATGGCGCTCGGCGCGTCGCCGCGGCAGGCGAGCGCGCTGGTGCTCGCGACGGGCGCGCGCATCGTCGGCTTCGGGCTCGTGCTGGCGGCGCTGCTCGCGGTGCCCACTTTCCGCTGGCTCCGGAGCCAGCTGTTCGACGTCGGCCCGGCCGCGTTCTGGACGCTATTTGCCGTGGCCGCGCTGGTGTCGGCGGCGGCGGGGGTCGTGGCTGCATTGTGGCCGGCGCGGCGCGCAGCGCGCGTCGCACCGATGGCGGCGCTGCGCTATGAGTAGCGAATGAGTGAATGGCCGTGATGCGCATGGTTTCGCGTATTGCGGCTAGCGCGACCGTGCTTGCGAGTACACCTTCTAATATCGGCTCGATTTGCCTCTAGCGCGCATGCCCGATAAGCTCCGGACACAACAGCGCCGATCACACGGCGTTCTCGACGCGGCCGGCAACACCACATCGGCTCGCAATCTTCCGGACCGAAGGCGGAACCAAGGGAGGTCCTCCGATGAGTGACGCCAGAGACCTAATCGAGCAGATCCTGAACCGCTCCGGGCGCGGTGGCCACGGCGGCTCGCCGCGTGCGCCCGGCAACCCGCCGTCCATCAAGCCGTCGTTCGTGCTGATCGTGGTGGCGGCGCTTTTCGTGCTGTGGGGCGCGCTGAGCATCATCTATACCGTGCAGCCGGAGGAGCGCGCCGTCATCAAGCGCTTCGGCAACGTGGTGGGCATTGCCGATCCCGGCTTGCATTTCAAGTTGCCGTTCGGCGTCGATACGGTGCAAATCGTCGCCACCGAGCGCGTGCTGAAGCAGGAGTTCGGGTTCCGCACCGCGGACGTGAGCGGGGATCGCACGCGATTCGCCGCCGGCCAGTATCCCGACGAGTCGCTCATGCTCACGGGCGATCTCAACATCATTCAGGTCGAATGGGTCGTGCAGTATCGGATCAGCGAGCCCGTGAAGTTTCTGTACGGGATGCGCGAGCCGACTCAGACGTTGCGCGACCTGTCGGAATCCGTCATGCGCCGCGTCGTGGGTAACCGCATCGGCAGCGACGTGCTCACCGTGGGGCGCGTCGACATCGCCAACAAAGCGCGCGACGAGATTCAGGAGGCCATGGACAAGTACGACAACGGCATTCGCATCGTCACGGTGCAGCTGCAGGACGTGGTTCCGCCGCAGCGTGTGCAGCCGGCGTTCAACGAGGTGAACGAGGCGCGGCAGGAGCTCGAGCGCATGGTCAACGAAGCCACTCGGCAGGCCAACGAAGCCATCCCGCGCGCCGAGGGTACTGCGAAGCGCACGATCTCCGAGGCCGAAGGCTACGCCACCGAGCGCGTGAATCGCGCACTCGGTGAGGCCGCGCGATTCAATTCCGTGCTGGCCGAGTATCGCGGCGTCCCGGAGGTCACGCGCGCGCGCCTGTATCTCGAGAGCCTGAGCCAGATCCTCCCGAAGATCGGCTCCGTCGTGGTCGTGCAGCCGGGGCAGGTTTCGCCTCTGCCGTTGCTGAACCTGCGCGACGCCCAACAGCTACCCAAAGCAGCGGCGCCGCCGGCGGGAGCATCGCAATGAACCGATATACCGCTCTCGTTCTCATAGCCGCGGTCGCGTTGCTGATTGCGACACGATCCGCGTTCGTGGTCGATCAGGCCGAGCAGGCCATCATCGTGCAGTTCGGCGAGCCGGTTGGCGACGTGATCACCGATCCGGGCCTGCACTGGCGCTTGCCGTTCGTGCAGGACGTGCGGCGCTTCGACAAGCGCCTGCTCTCATGGGATGGCGACGTGAGCCAGATCCCGACGCTCGGCCGGGAGTTCATCATCGTCGACACCACGGCCCGCTGGCGGATTTCCGATCCGCTGCAGTTCCTGCGCTCCGTGCGTGACGAGGCGGGTGCGAAGACGCGCCTGGACGACATCCTCGATTCGGTGGCGCGCGACATCGTCTCCGGCACCGATCTCGAAGAGATCGTGCGTTCCGCAAGATTGGCAGGTGGACGTGTCGCAGCTGGCGGCGGAGGACGCGGCTGCACTGGAGCAGGCGGATCTGCAGCGACCGAAGAAGGGCCGCGGACAGCTCGAGACGGATATGCTCACGGCGGCCACGGAGCAAATGCCGAATCTCGGCATCGAGCTCGTGGACGTGCGGATCAAGCGCATCAACTACATCGACTCGGTGCGCGAGCAAGTCGAGAGCCGAATGATCTCCGAGCGCCAGAGCATCGCGGCGCGGTTTCGCTCGGAAGGCGAGGGCCGCAGCCAGGAGATCCTCGGCAACATGCAAAAGGAGCTGCAGCGGATCGAATCCGAGGCGCAGCGCAAGGCCGAGGAGATCAAAGGCCGCGCCGACGCAGAGGCGACGAAGATCTACGGCGCGGCGTACGGGCAGGACCCCGCCTTCTACTCGTTCTCGAAGACGCTCGAAAGCTATTCGACGCTCGGTGGGAACACCACGCTGATGATCGACGCGAAGTCGGACTTCTTCCGCTACCTGCAGTCGACGTCGAGCCGTTGATTTAGCCGCGGCTCGCGCTCGGTCTGAAAGCTCGGCCACGGCAACGCCCTGATAGCATCGGCGTGTGGGCCGGCTCGTGGTCAGGTGCCACGGGCCGAGCGCCGCGCTTCGTACCTCGGTGATTTCCGCGTGTATGGACTCCTCCTCGTTTGCAAGGGCCTGACGTCGGGTGGCAGGTTCGATTGCTCACGTGTATCCGGTCTCTGTGTCGTGCCAAGGGCACGGGACCATGATGGGCTATTCGCGCGCTGACTCCCCAGCGGAAGCACGGGCTTTTCGCCCTCCGCGGAAATCGGGTTTTGCCAACGCCGGTTCGACCTGTTCGCCGTCAATCAGACTCCTTCGCAATCGTTGGTAGGTTCCTGCGGTATGCCTCGCGCGCTACTGAGCTGTATTCGCCGCCAATTGCGGGTCGTAATCGACGTCGTGGCGGATCAGCGCCCAGGCCATGCGTGCCGTCTTGTTGGCCAGCGCTACCGTCACGACGTTGCTGTGTTTGTGGGCGAGCAAGCCGTTGATCCAACGACTCAGGGGATCGGCTTTGCCTTTCGCGGTGTGCACTGCGGCACGAGCTCCGTGCACCAAGAGCTGGCGCAGATACGCATCGCCTCGTTTGCTGATCCCGAGGAGGCGCTCTTTGCCGCCGGTACCGTGGTGCTTGGGGGTTAGACCCATGGCCACGGCGAACTCACGCCCTCGAGCAAACGACTCCCCCGTGCCCAGTGCGGCAACGAGCGCCGTGGCAATCGTGGGCCCGACGCCTCGCAGCGCCAACAGTCGCTGTGCTGCCGGCGTCTCTCTGACGATCGAGTCGAGCTCCTCGTCCAGCGCCTCGATCCGCTCGTCGAGAAGTCGCAGATCTTCGGCCAGCCCCGCCAACAGGCGGCGAAATCGATCACTCAAGCCATTGGTCGCATCTTCCAGCCACTCCGGTAACGCCTTGCGCAGCTGTCCGATGCGCACCGGCGCCACTAGACCGTATTCGCCTACCAAGCCTCGAATCTGGTTCGCTTTGCCCGTGCGTTGCTTGGCTGAGCGGATAGATGCATTCCTCCGCCAAGCACGCCGTCTGGCTCGTCGTCTTCGCGCTCGCGGCCTGCCAGGGCAGTCCCTCCGATTCGAAACAGAACGCTGCTCGACAGCCGCAGCCGCAACCGCCGAAGGCCGCCGTCAAGCCGTTCTCCGTGCCGTCTCCGAACGGCGCCCGCGTAGACGACTACTACTGGCTCCGCGATGACGAGCGCAAAGACCCCGAGGTGCTCGCCTATCTCGAAGCGGAAAATCAGTACAAGGAAGCGATGCTCGCGCCGCTCGCGAAGCTGCGCGAGCAGATCTACGAGGAAATCGTCGCGCGGATTCCGGCCGAAGATGCCACCGTGCCTGCCAGGAAGGGCGACTATCTCTACTACGAGCGTTTCGAGCCGAACAAGGACCAGCCCGTCTACGCGCGCAGGAAGGATTCCGCGAGCGCGGCGGAAGAAGTGCTCATCGACGGCAACCGGCGCGCGGCAGGCCAGAGCTTCTACGACATCGGCTCGGCAGAAGTGAGCCCGAACGATCAGGTGCTGGCGTTCGCCGAGGACGTGATCGGTCGCCGCCAGTACACGCTCCGCTTTCGCGATCTGCGCACGGGCCAGGAGCTTCCGGATCGCATCGACAATGCCGAGCCGGACATCGCCTGGCTCGCGCGCAGCGACGCCATTCTGTACATCGAAAAGGATCCTCGGACACTTCTCAGCACGCGCGTGCGCCGGCACGTGCTGGGCACGGAGCCCACGCAGGACGTGCTGATCTACGAGGAGCCGGACAACGCGTTCTACGTTGGCCTTCGCAACAGCAAGTCGAGGCGCTACGTGCTGGTGCATCTCACCAGCACGGAGTCCGAGGAAGTACGCTACGTCGCCACCGACGATCCCACCTCGACGCTCAAGACATTCTTGCCGCGCGAGAAGGGCCACCTCTACGACGTGGAGCAGGTCGGCGAGCGCTGGCTGATCCGCACCAATTGGCAGGCTCCGAACTACCGCATCATGAGCGCGCACGAGGGCCACGAGAGTGAGCGCGGAGCCTGGCAAGACCTGCTTCCGGAACGTGCAGACGTGTTCATCGAAGACTTCGATGGCTTCAGAGACTATTTCGCCGTCACCGAGCGGGCCGCGGGCGTCAAGCGCCTGCACGTGCGCAGCTGGGATGGAAGCAAAGACTCGTTGATCGCCGCAGACGAGCCGGCCTACACCATGTCCTTTGGCCGCAACTGGGAGCAGGACAGCGACACGCTGCGCTACGTTTACACTTCCCTGAAAACGCCGAGCACCACCTACGATTACGACTTGGCCACGGGCCGGGCAACGCCGTTGAAGCGCGACCAGGTCGTGGGCAACTTCGATCCGGCGCAGTACACGACAGAGCTTATCTCGGCGACCGCGCGCGACGGCACCAAGGTGCCCGTCTCCATCGTGTACCACAACGGTTTCAAGAAGAACGGCACGGCGCCTTTGCTGCAATTCGGCTATGGCGCGTACGGCCTTTCCTACGATGCGGAGTTCACTCAATCCACGCTCTCGCTGCTCGATCGAGGCGTCGTCATCGCCATTGCGCACATTCGTGGCGGGCAGGAGCTCGGCCGCAAGTGGTACGACGAGGGCCGTCTGCAAAACAAGCGAAATACGTTCACGGACTTCATCGACGTGACACGCTTTCTCGTGCGCGACGGCTATGCGGCGAAGTATCGCGTGGCGGCCTTCGGCCGCAGCGCGGGCGGGTTGCTGATGGGCGCCGTCGCGAACATGGCGCCGGCGGACTACCGGCTCATCGTGACGCAAGTGCCGTTCGTGGACGTCGTCACCACGGAGCTGGACGACACGATTCCGCTCACGTCGAACGAGTACGACGAATGGGGAAACCCGAAGAACGCCGCGGACTACGCGTACATGCTTTCCTACTCGCCCTACGACAACGTGCGCCGGCAGGCATACCCGGCCATGTTCGTGACCACGGGCTTGTGGGACAGTCAGGTGCAGTACTGGGAGCCGGCGAAGTGGGTCGCGAAGCTGCGCGCGCTGAAGACGGATAGCAATCCGCTATTGCTCCGAGTGGACATGGGCGCAGGGCACGGCGGAAATCCTGGCCGGTATGAGCGCTATCGCGAACGGGCGGAGCTGTACGCGTTCATGCTCGGTCAGCTCGGGGTGGCGGAGTAAGCACGTTACTTGCGCTCGCGTTCCGCCGCTGCGCCGTGCGGGGCCGCGAGCACGACCTCCAGAGCGAGGTCTTCGGTCTTGCGCCCGCGCCGGTGCTGCGCGTGGACCATGACGTGCTCACCGGGTCGCTTGTCCCAAAGCGCCGCGCGCACGTCGGCGACGCCGGCAACGGGCTCACCGTCGACAGCGGTCAAGACGTCGTCGCGTTCCAGGCCGCTCTCTTTCGCGGCGCTGCCGGGAGAGAACGACACGATGCGCGCGCCGCCAGGCGCGTCGTCCATGCGAGCCCCGAGGACGCCCGCCGTCGGTAGCGACACGTCCTCGCTCAAGAGGACGTAATCGGCGATTCCGGGAGCGATCTCGCGGTCGCTGTTGAGCACGATCGCGTAGGAAGCGCCGGTGCGACGTCGCAAGCGCTGCGGAATGCCGTAGCCGAACGCCAAGTGCCCCGAGCCGGCCAGGATCACCACACGACGATCCGGGTTCGCGTCGAGGTACTCCGCGGCGCTTTCGGCCATGCCTTCGTCCCACACGAGCTGCGCTTCGACGAAGCGGTCGAACCGCCTATCACCCGCCTCGTGCGCCTCGAAGGCCTCCCGCAACTGTGCCTTGTAGGCGTCGCTCGCGGGCTCGATGTGCTTCGGCAGCCCCGCGCGCTGCTCTGGCGACAACCCGTCGAGGCCCATCCTCGCGACGGCGGGGGGCAACGATGCCGGCACGTTCAGCGCGCGGACGGGAACGTGATGCTCCCGCGCGAAGCGAAAGATCGGCGCATACAAGCGGTAGTCGTAGCCCCAGCCCGAGTAGTATTCGGTGGCCCGCAGGAAGTCGCGCTCCGTGCCGCGGCCGGCGATGAAGTCGTCCACCTGGGGCTGAAAGCGCTGCTGCAGATACTCCACGCCGATCGTGATGTTCGGGTCGCGTGCATGGAGCTGCTCGATGATCTCGAGCTGATTCAGATGATCCCCATAGCGCGTGTGCGTCTCACCCACGAACACCACGCGCTTGTCCGCGACCGCGTCGCCGAGCGCCGCCGGCGAAAGTGCCGTGCTCAAATCGAGCGCGCGGAACGCGCGCGGCTCGTCGGCCGCCGCGCCGCCGAGGGCTCCGAGCGCCAGAATCAGCAGGCAGCAGAGGCAGCGTGTGGTCATCGCGGGTGCTTACTCCTCGTCGAGTGCTTCGATGGTAGCAGCAACGCCCCCGGCGCCCTTTGGGGCTCAATGCAGCAGCGGGCGAGCCGACGGCACCGCAGCGCGGCGCGGCGCTCGAGGGGCGCCGAAGCCGCCGGCGTTTTATTGACGGTTTGTCAAATTATCAATACTCTCGGATCTCGTCAGCGCGCCCCGTCCTTTCCAGCCAGCGGCCGCGCCGCCGATGGGCTGGCCGACGCGCGCAGGGTCTCGACCCGGGGGAGCCGTGGGAACCTTGTCCAAGATTGCCGCTTGCGCGTCGCTCTTCATATTGTCGTTGGGCGCGGCAGGCGCACCCGATCTCGACGCCAAGCTGCTGCAAGCGGCGCAGAAAGCCGATCCCGCGGACGTCCGTGCGCTGCTCGCCGCGGGCGCCGATGCCAACGCCAGGGCTGCCGACGGCTCCACGCCGATGCTCTACGCCGCCCATTTCGGCGACCTCGACAGCGTGCGAGCGCTGCTCGGCGCGCAGGGCAATCCAAATATCACGAACCGGTACGGCATTGGGCCGCTGCACGAAGCGGCCCTTCGAGCGGATGTCGAACAGGTCCGGCTCCTGCTCGACGCAGGCGCCGCCGTCGATCTCGCGCTGCCGCAAGGCGAAACGCCGCTCATGCTGGCGTCTCGAACGAGCGGTGTCGATGCCGTTCGCCTCCTCATCGAGCACGGCGCCAACGTCAATGTCGTCGAGCGCTGGCAGGGCCAGACGCCGCTGATGTACGCGGCGGCGCACGATCGCGGCGCAGTGGCAGCCGCGTTGATCGCGGCGGGCGCGGACGTCGATGCCAGAACGCCGGTGAATACTCTGCCCGAGCGACTGCCGCGCGTTCGCTACTTCGTCGAGATTCCATTGGCCGGTTTGACGCCCGTGATGTTTGCGGCGCGCCATGGGGCTGTCGCCGCCTTGCGCGTGTTGATCGAGGCCAAGGCCGACATCGACGCGAAGACGCCCGAGGGCTTTTCGCCGATCGTGATTGCGCTCGACAATCTGCACTTCGACGCGGCCAAAGTGCTCGTGGACGCGGGGGCGAGCACGGACGGCGGCGGGCTGTTCGCCGTGGTGGAGGCTCGCAACCGCGTCAACTATGTCGGCGAGATCCAGGTGCCGACGGGCGCCGAAAGCTCCTTGGAGCTGCTGCAGTCGATGCTGGCCCATGGCGCCGATCTCATGGACCGGCTGCCGCAGCCGCTGCTGGATCGAGACTCGCGCTTCGGCGCGCCGCCGCCGAAGATCACCGACCTGGCCCTGATTCGCGCCGCGCGATCCTCCGATGTCGAAGCGATGCGCGTGCTGATCGAGGCCGGCGCCGATCCTACGCTGCACGACGACAAGCGCGGCGGCATCACCCCCCTGATCGCGGTGATGATGGGGCCGGAGCTGCCGGCGCTGATCGAAGCCGACCGGCGCCCGACCGAGGACGAAGCGATCGCCGCGCTCGACTTTCTCCTGGATCACGGTGTCGAAGCCGGTATCGCGAACGGCTTGGGCACCACGGCCGCTGCATATGGCCGCTCTGCGAAACTATCCCGGCGTCATCCGGCACATGGCCGAGCGGGGCGTGGACCTCGATGTCGCGGACCGCGAAGGGTTCACGCCGCTCGACTATGCGCTGGGCCACCTGCCGTCGAAGCTTCGGGCCAAGCCGCCGGCCGACATCACCGCGGCGGCGACGGCGCTTCGCGAGCTCGGCGCGCACGAGAAGGACGAGCAAAGGACGGCGGCGCGATGAGCTGCAGCGCGCTGCAACGTTGCTTCGTGGCCTCGATCGTCGCGATCGCCGCCACCTGCTCGCCGCCTGCACGCGGTCCACGGAGGAAGTGGCCGCCGAGCACGGCGCCGTGGTCAGCAAGTACTGTGCGGATTGCCACAGCGTCGCGGAGCAAGAGGGCGGGCTCGTGCTCGAGCATCCAAGCCTCGTGAATCCGGCCGCGCAGCGCGCGAAGTGGGAAAAGGTGATCCACAAGCTCACGGCCGGACTGATGCCGCCGCCCGGTGAGCCGCGGCCGAGCAACGAAACCATCGCAAGCCTCGTGTCATATCTCGAGACGACGCTCGACGCCGCCGCGCCCACGCCGGCCGGCGCGCCCATCCGCCGGCTGAATCGCGCGGCGTATGGCAACGCGGTTCGGGACTTGCTCGGCTTACCCGTCGACGTCGAGTCGCTGCTACCCGCAGAAATCGCGAGCGACGGGTTCGACAACGTCTCGGATACTTTGAAGACGTCGCCGCTGCTGCTCGAGCGCTATCTCACGGTGGGGCTGCGAGTGGCCGCGATGGCGGTGGGCGACACCCAGCTCGGCCCGCAAGCCACGGAGTACCGTCCGCGGCTCGACCTGTCGCAGAACGACTGGATCGAAGGGCTGCCGTATGGCACTCGCGGCGGGCTCGTCGTCGAGCACTACTTTCCGACGGATGCCGAATACGAGATCCGCCCGGATCTGTGGAACGCGACCGGGAGCACGATCCGCGGCGTGGAAGGGTTCGAGACGCCTTTCGAGCTGCAGATCCTGATCGACGGCGTGGTCGTGCATTCCGCCGAGCTCGGTGGTGAGGAGGACGACGCGCTCTCGAATCGAGACATTGGCAGCGCGACGACGCAGGTGCGGGAGCGGCTGCCGGTGCGTCTGCCGGTGAGCGCCGGGCTGCATCGCGTCGGCGTCACGTTCGCCATGAAGAGCTACGCCCTGGAGCAGCGCATCCTCGATCCGACGCCAGCGGACTTGCCGATCGGCAACGATGGCTACGGCTGGCCGATCATCACCCGCGCACTCGTCGCGGGACCGTACGAGTCCACCGGATCCGGCGACACACCGACGCGCAACGCCATCTTCACTTGCCGGCCGGGCGCCGCCATGAGCGACACCGCGTGCGCGGAGCAGATCCTGGGCCGCCTTGCGCTGCGCGCCTATGGCCGGCCATTGAGCGACGAGGATGTCCAAACCCTGCGCGAGCTGTACGCGAGCGGCAGCGACCACGGCCGCGATTTCGAGGCCGGCATCGAGCTCGGGCTGGCGAGGATCCTGAGCGGTCCCGAGTTTCTTCTGTACCACGGCGTGACCGAGGACGCCGCGGCTGCGGCAGAACGACGGCCGAGACGACGGTGTCACGCTCGCCTCGCGGCTCGCCTTGTTTCTCTGGAACAGCATTCCGGACGACGAGCTGCGCGCTGACGCCATCGCCGGTCGGCTCGCGCGACCCCAAAGTGCTGGAAGCGCAGGTGCGACGCATGCTGGCCGATCCGCGCGCCGAGACGCTCGTGACGGACTTCGCGGAGCAGTGGTTGCAGCTGCGGCTCGTCAACTCGAAGTCCCCCGACGAGCGCAAATTCCCGAGCTTCGACGACAACCTCCGCCGCGACATGTTGCACGAGACCGACCTGTTTCTTAAGTCGGTGTTGCTCGGCGATGGCGAGCGTGCTCGACTTGCTCCGGGCCGACTATACGTTCCTGAACGAACGGCTTGCAGAGCACTATGGCATCGACGGCGTCTTCGGCGACGCGTTTCGGCGCGTCGCGCTGCCCGACCCGAATCGCCGCGGGCTGCTCGGCCAGGGCAGCATTCTGTTCCAGACATCCGTCGCGAACCGCACGTCGCCGGTATTCCGCGGCAAGTGGATCATGACGGTGCTGTTCAACTCGCCGCCGCCGCCGCCGCCACCGAACGTGCCGACGCTCGACGAAAGCACCGGCAGCGGCACGCCGCATAGCGTGCGCGAGCGCATGGAGCAGCATCGCAAGGACCCGGTGTGCGCCGCATGTCACGCGATCATCGATCCTCCGGGGCTCGCGCTCGAGAATTTCGATCCGATCGGTCGATGGCGCGAGACGGATGCGGGCCAGCCGATAGACGCCGCGACGACGCTGCCGGGCGGCCTCGCCGTTTCGGGACCAAGCGGCTTGCGGGAAGCCATTTTGAGCCGTCCGGAGCTGTTCGTTTCGACGTTGACGGAGAAGCTCATGGTGTACGCGCTGGGGCGACGGCTCGAGGCCGAGGACATGCCAGCCGTGCGCCGCATCGTGCGTGACGCCGCGAGCGACGATTACCGATTCGGCGCGATCGTGCTCGGCATCGTGCGCAGCGCTGAGTTTCAGCAAAAGGCGCACTTGCCGACGAGCGGGGCGCATGACGGTCGCGGACGCTCGCGGCGCCCTCGGCTGCCACGGGAGATTCGCAGTGACGTTCATCACGAAGAAACATCTTTCGCGTCGCACGGTGCTGCGCGGCGCGCTCGGGGCTGCGATCGGCTTGCCGCTGCTCGACGCGATGGTGCCCGCGGCCAGCGCCGCGCCGCCGGCGCAGCTTCGGTTCGGCGCGGTCTACGTGCCGAACGGCGTGCGGCCGGAGATCTGGACGCCCCGCGTCGGTCGGCCGGCTCGAGCTGCCGCCGTTGCTCGAGCGGTTCGTCCCGTTGCGGGAGCACCTGAACCTCGTGACGGGCATTCGGGCTCCGGACCCGTTCGGCCACCACGTGATCGGGTCCCTGTGGTTGAGCGGCGCGTCCGCGAAGCAGACCCAGGCTGCGGACGTGCACGCGGGTCAAACCGTCGATCAACACATTGCCGATGCGATTGGCGGCGACACGCCGCTGCGCTCGATCGAGCTCGGGATCGAGGACATCAACAGCGCTTCGAACTCGTGCCAGTTCGGTTGGAGCTGCATCTACATGAACACGTTGGCGTGGAAGACGCCGACGGCGCCTCTGCCGATGGAGGTGAATCCGCAGAGCGTATTCGAGCGAATGTTCGGCGACGTCGGCTCGGCCGAGGAACGCGCGGCACGCCTGCGCAGCAAGGCGAGCATCCTGGATTCGGTGATCGCCGCTGCGAGCCGCTTCAACGGCCAACTCGCGCCGCAGGACCGTTCGACCGTGGAAGAGTATTTGGAGAACATCCGCGAAGTCGAGAAACGCATCCAGTCCGCGGGGCAAAGAGCCGAGGCCTCGGGCGACACTCCCGATGCGCCTGCCGGGATACCGGCTACGTATGACGAGCATGTTCGTGTCATGTACGAGCTGATCGCGCTCGCCTGGCGAGCCGACATCACTCGCGTGGCCACGTTCATGAAGGGCGTGGAAGCGAGCAGCATCGGGTACTCGCAGATCGGCGTGCCGGAGTCGCATCACATCGTGTCTCATCACGGCAACGTTCCCGACACCATGCGCAAGTACGCGAAAATCAATGCGTATCATCTGTCGTTGTTCGGTGACTTCGTGGAGAAGCTGCGAGCCACGCGCGACGGCGACGGAACGTTGCTCGATCATTCGCTGGTCATGTACGGATCGGGCATGGGCAACGGCGACAAGCACGATCAGAGCATGATCCCGATCATGCTCGCGGGATCGGCAGGGGGGCGGCTGAAAGGCGGTCGCCACATTGCGACTCCAAACCCCGACACCCTTGGCGAACCTGATTGCCGGGCTCGGCGAGGTCGCGGGGCTCGATCTCGGCAAGCTCGAGAACTCGACGGGACGCGTGGAGCTCTAGACGCCCATGTACCCGATACGCGTTGCTCGGAAGACGCCGGAACGGCCCACGACGAAGCTCGGCGGCAAACGCGAGCGCACGCGCAAGAAGATTCTCGACGCCGCATTCGGGCTGATCGGCAACGAGAAGGGCCTCACCGTGCGGATCGAGGAGATCTGCGCCGCCGCCGAGATCTCCCGCGGGACCTTTTACAACTACTTCACGAGTCTCGAGCAGCTGTTCGAGGTGCTCGCGATCGAGCTCGGTCACGACCTGAACCGGGCCCTGGTGTCGACGTGGGACGAGACGCTGAGCCACGCCGAGGGCTCCAATGCCGCCATTCAGCACTACTTGAACTACGCCCGGCGCGATCCCGCGTGGGCGTGGGCGATGGTGCACCTGAGCGCGTTCGGGCCGAGCTTCGGTGCCGAATCGTGGGACGCGTGCTACCGCTCGATCGCCAAAGGTATCGAAGCGGGTGAGTTCGACGTGCCGAACGCGACCGTCGGCCGCGATCTGATGACGGGCACGGTGCTGGCGACCGTGCGCACGATGCTCCGCTCTGGCGGTGGCAGATCACAGGCACGAATCGTCGCCTACCATTTGCTGCGTGCACTCGGTGTGCCCGACGCGCGCGCGCGGGAAATTGCCGACAGTCCGCTTCCGGACATCGTGGTTCCGAGATAGGAACCGACAATCGTCGGGTTCAGGGGCAGTCGAGATCGAAGCCGCTGCGGCCGTCTTGACGCGGGATCGCCTCGCGCAGCGACACGGCGCGAGCGCCCAGCACGTCCCGCGCGCGAAGAGATAGGCGTTCGCGCACCAATTGCATTCAGCGTCCACGGGGCAGGGGCTGAGCCCGCGGCGAGGTGCTTCGCGAAGAACGCGACCCTTTTTCGTACGCGTTCCGAATCAGCGGGTTATGAAGTGCGCCAGGTGGACGGTCTCGTTCGACTTTCGACGTCCACGGACTACGTATTGACGGCCGATTATGTTGCTATAAGCTTCCGCCCGCTCTCAGGCGCCAAGCCCGCCGAGAGTCCAGCGTTTCCACGTGCACCCGCCCGAGCGCCGCGCGCCACCGCGATACTGCACCCACCCTTGGAGCGAATTCATGAATCGGTCGTACTCGATCCTGCTGACGTCCGTATTGCTCGTGGCCATGCCGCTCACTGCGCTGGCGCAAGGTATCCAGCAACGCGCCGCCATCGCGAGCTCCGACGTCTTGAGCCAAATTTCGATGTTCAATTACCGCGAAGGGCCGCGGTCGGATTTGTTGTTCCGCGGCACGCCGATTGCGGCGACGGCGGAAGGCACCGCCGAGGTGGAGTACCAGAGAGGTAACGCACGGATTTCCGTCAAAGTGCAAGACTTGCCGGAACCGTCGTCGCTCGGGCCGTTCACGGCGTACGTGCTTTGGGCGCTGACACCCGATGGACGGGCCGCGAGCCTGGGCGTGCTCGTGGGAGCCGACGGCGACAAGGGCAAGCTCGACACGCTCTATGCAGCTCCGCAGTTCGCTTTGATCGTGACCGCAGAGCCGCACTTCGCGGTGACCGCACCGAGCACGATGATCGCGCTCTATAACGTGGCCGATCGTGTGCGAGGCACAGAGTCGAAGGTGACGACGTTGACGGAGCGCGACGACTACTCGAGCCTGGCGCGCATCCCGATCAACGACAAGACGAATCCTGCGGAGGTCGTCCAGGCTCGCTATGCCGTGGCTATCGCCGACGCTGCGGGGGCCCAGCAATTCGCGGCGCGCGACTTTGCGACGGCGACCCAGAAGTTGGCCGCGGCCCAGGCCGCACTGCTAGGCAGGAGCTCGCAGCGCAAGCTCGTGCCGGGCCTGGCGCGAGAAGCCGTAATCGCCGCGGCCGACGCCCGTCGCGCGGCAATGATCGGCTCGGCTGCCGCGTCCGTACAAGCGGAGCGGCGCGCCGCGGCGGAGGCCGCGACCGCAGCCGCTAACCAGGCCGCGGCTGAAGCCGCGGCTCGAGCCGCGACGGAGGCTGCGACCGCGGCGACGGCAGCTGCCGAGGCCGCTGCGAGAGCCGCGCAACAGAAAGGCGCGAGCGATGCTCGCGCGGACCTGCGCAATCGGTTGAACACTGCTCTGCCAACCCGTGAGTCGAGCCGAGGCCTGGTATCGGAGATCGGCGGCTTGCAGTTCGCCACGGGCACGGCCGAGATCAACCCTTCGGCACGCGAGAGCCTCGCGAGGTTCGCCGGTATCGTGGCGTCGTATCCGAGTCTGCGCTTCAAGGTCGAGGGGCATACGGATATCGTCGGCAGCCTCGCCGCGAACAACGAGCTGTCGGTGCGACGGGCCATTACGGTTCGCGATTACTTGATCGGCCAAGGCGTGGCGGCATCGGCAGTCGATGTCGAGGGCTTCGGGCCGTCGATGCCGATCGGTGACAACACTACCGCCGACGGCCGCGCGCGCAACCGCCGCGTGGAGATCGTGGTGTCGGGGGGCTTGTTGGCCGCGGAGTAGGGGACCGAGCGGCGCGTCTGCGGTATGCATGGCGGTGATTGGCGGCGCCTGGCGCTGACCACGGCGATTGCCGTGACGCCACTCGTGGCGCCGAGGCTCGCGAACGGCGTCGAGGTCACGGGCGGCCTGACTGTGATTGGCTTGTTTCCTTCGAGCGCGTCGATTGCCGACGATCGAACGGCGTCGGTAGACATCGATCTCGTGCAGCGTTCCGAGCGCGGTCGTTTGCTGGCGTATTTCGAAGGCAACTCTTCCCTCGATGAGCGTCGGGCGTCGACCGTGCTCGTGGAATCCAACGCCGACGCGGGCACGGCTCTCGATCCGAACCGCCATGGGCGTGTGCAGCTCTCCGAGGTCAACTACGAGCTGCATCGTCCCGCCGGGCGGGAGCTGACCTTCGGGCTGTTGGATGCGTCGGGCTACCTGGATCGGACGCGCATCACGAACGACGAGAACGTCCAGTTCCTCGGCGCGTCGTTCGTCAACAACCCGACGATCGAGTTTCCCGACTACACGCTCGGTGCCGTCTACCAGGTGCCTGCCGCCGGTGGGCACCGTCCGCAGATCAACGCAGTGCTCACGTCCTCGAACGGCCTAGCCGACAATCCGAATCTTTCGTACAGCCAGCTGCTTCAGGTCACCGAAGCGGGCAAAGGCATGTTTGCCGCGGTTGGGCTCGGCTGGCCCTCGGAGACGCGCTTGACGAGGGTGGGCGCTTGGCTCAATACGCGTAGGCACGATGACGTCAATGGCGTGCCCGCGGGAGAGCACAACTACGGGATGTATGCGGTCTTCGGTCAGTCGTGGCGCGCGCATGCGGTGAGCGTGCGCGTCGGGCTCGCGAACGACGACGTGACGACGGGCTCGACATTCGTAGCCCTCGCCTACCGGTACCGCGTGCGCGAGCACGCCATCGGCGTGGGCGTTGCGCACACGTTCCTGTCACCGGTCGTGGCCGACCCCCTGCTCGACGACTCGACGCACGTCGAGGCCTTTGCGCGGCTGGCGGTCGCACCCACCATGCACCTCAGCGTATCGTTGCAACGTTTACGCAACAGCGGGTTTAACAGCGCGCCGAGCGATCCGCGTCGTGCCGTGGCGGTCGCGGGGTTACGGTTTCACTACATGTTCTAGGGGTGCGGCGGGTCGCCATCCGTCTGCTTTTGCTGCATATTTGGGATTATCTAGAAGCGCCTGTATGACTATCGACCGCAAAACCGTCGCCTGGATCGTTCTATTGACGTGTCTGGCGATGGCCGCGGTTTACCTGTCTAGCGCCGTGTTCAGCGTGTGGATTGCAGCCGATCCGGCCACTCGGTATCCGGAGGCGTGGACACAGCGGGCATTGGTTCATCTAGCCTTTTCGGGTTCTTCGCTGCTGTGCGGAGTGGCCATCTTTCGTGCCATGCGATCGTTCTCGAAGTTTGGGCCAGTCACGCTTGGTCTGCTCACCGTCGGGGTTTTACTGCTGGGTGTTGGAGAGGCGCGCGAGTTTCTGCTGGCCCGTGGGTGCTCGGAGCGTGGCGGGCGATGGAGCTCAGTGGAGTTCCGGTGCGAAACGTGATGCGGCAGGCGTACGACGATCGCCTGCAGCCGCGCAGGTTACGGATAACGATGTCGTACGGCGCGGTCGCGGCGGTGAGCGCGCGCGTCGTGCGATGCTCGACACTGTGAGAGATCAATCGTGAGAGCCTACCCACGAGAGCGTTTCTCTTCCGACGTATTGCTCACGCCGTCGATGGTCGCGGCGTTCGCAAACGCCGCGGGTGACCGCAACCCGCTACACCACGATCCCGAGTTCGCCGCAAGCACGCGGTTCGGGCGGCCCACCGCCAGCGGTCCGCACACCACCGCTCTGCTGCTGGCGCTGACCGCAGCGCATTTTTCGAAGAAGGGCGCGATGCTGGGGCTCGAGTTCTGGGTGCGGTTCCGCCGACCCATCTATGCCGACGAGACGATCTCTCTGGAATGGCTCGTCGTGAAGGTCACGCCGAACGAGAAACTGCGCGGCGAGATCGTCGAGCTGCGCGGCCGTATCAGAGGTGAAGACGGCAAGACGGCCGTCGGTGCGAAGGGTCGGGTTCTCGTCACCGACCGACTGTAGGTGAGGTGGATCGTAGGGTCATTAGCATTGAGCACACGAGCCTGGCGCGCTGGGCGCACGTTGCACTGCGGTGTTAGGAGACTGCCATGAACTTCGAAGATACCAAGTGGTTCAAGCTGGTCACGGCGTATGCAGGGTTCGCCCTGACGTGGTGGCTATGTAGCCTGGTCCACCTGTGGCCCTTCGGTCCATCCTCCGTGGCGGCCGTTGCGGTTTTTGGGCTGTGCCTGTTCAGTGCTCGGCGGCTTGTCGACGCGCTGGTGGTCATCGCGGTGCTGGCGGTCTTGCCGGATCGGCGAGACCGGCGCCGGACCGGGGCCCTGCGGTAAGGCATCCGCACCGTCACGCGTGGCCGAGGCCCGCGGGTGTAAGATCGACGCACGGCCACGCGGCAGGTGCGCGTTGCAAACGGCGCCGGTGTGGGAACGAGACCTACGATGGGGAGAACACGATGAAAAAACATGAGCTGCGTTCGACGACTGGCATGCTGGCGGCGCTGACGGTGCTGGCTTGGTCCGCGCCCGCGTTGGCTCAGGGACCACCGGGTGGCGCGCCGCGTCCGCCGCCGCTGCTGATGACGACGACCGCCTTCGAGGACGGCGGCGTCATCCCCGACAAGTACACGCAGGCCGCGGGCCCGATGGCCCCGTCGCCGGAGCTGAAGTGGTCGCAGGTGCCGATGGGCACGCAGAGCTTCGTGCTGCTGATGCACGATCCGGAGCCGGTGCTCGCGCGCGGCTCGATGATGGACATCACGCATTGGCTGATCTGGAACATCCCCGGCACGTCGACGGGCCTGGCCGAGGGCGTGCCGGCCGGCGAGCTCCAGAACGGCAGCCGGCAAGTGAGTCTCCGAGCGAACGGGTACATGGGTCCGGGTGCGCCGCCGGGACCGTACCATCACTACACGTTCGAGCTGTACGCGCTCGACACCAAGCTCGATGTGCCGCAGGGCACGCCGCAGCAGGCGGCCGATACTCGGAAGGCCGTCGTGAGCGCGATGGACGGCCACGTGCTCGGCAAGGCGGTGCTCGTAGGGCGCTTCCACCGGTAAGGCGGCAAGAAGGCACCACGCTGCCGCGGGGACGTCGAGTCCCCGCGGCCGCGTGTCGCCCCACCGCGCTATCCTCGGCGAGCTGCGCCCCGAGTCCGGATGCCACACGGAGCGTTGCCGCACTTCTGGCTCGAGCTGCTCGCCTATGCGGTCGGTGCGCAGTGGTATCGCCTGAATCTGCGGCGACCACGGTCGGGCGCTATGAGCCCGGAGCCACTGCAGCGCTGGGCCATCATTGCCGGCGCCGTGTTCGGCGCGGCCGTGGGCTCGAAGCTCCTGTACGTGCTGCAGTACCTCCCGGCCTTGACCGCCGAGCCGGCCGTCGCGTGGTGGTCCGGCAAGACGATCGTCGGCGGGTTGCTCGGTGGCTTGATCGGCGTCGAGCTCGCGAAACGCGCGACGGGCTGGCGCGCGTCGACCGGTGACGCCTTCGTCGCGCCGTTGCTGGCCGGCACGATCATCGGCCGCCTCGGCTGCCAGCTGGCCGGCCTCGAAGACCTCACCTACGGCGGCGTCACGCGCCTGCCCTGGGGCTGGGACTACGGCGACGGCGTGCCGCGTCACCCCGTTGCGCTCTACGAGATCCTGGGCTTGCTGCTGATCGCCGGCGGGTTGCGCTTCGCGCGCTTGCGGCTGACACGCGTTCCGGGTAATCGGTTCCGCGCGTTCATGGTCGGCTATCTGCTGCTGCGTCTGACGCTCGACGTGCTGAAGCCGCCGCACGTGCCGCCGGCGGCGGGACTTCTCGTGCCGGCGCTCTACGGACCGCTGACTGCCATTCAATGGGCCTGTGTGGCAGGCTGCGCGTACTACCTGCCGTCCGTCGAGCGATGGCTGAAAGGCGCGCGCTGATATGGCCAAGACCCGTCCCTATCTCTTCTACGACACGGCCGTGTCCCTGTGCCACGAATGCCTGCGACGCGTCGAGGCCAAGCAGGTCATCCAGGATGGCCAGGTGTGGATGTACAAGTGGTGCCCCGAGCACGGCACCAGCAAGGTGCTGATCGCGAGCGACGCGGATTACTGGCGACGAGCGCGCGAGGTCTACATCAAGCCGCCGGAGATGCCGCTGCGCTTCAACACGCCGATGCGGTACGGCTGCCCCTATGATTGCGGGCTGTGCCCGGATCACATGCAGCACTCGTGCCTCACGATCGTCGAGATCACCGATCACTGCAATCTGGCGTGTCCGGTCTGCTACGCGAGCAGCGGTCCGCATCGACCGGGCTTTCGCGATCTCGCGACGATCGAGACGATGTTCGATGCCATCGTCGGCAACGAGGGCGAGCCCGACGTGGTGCAGATCTCGGGCGGCGAGCCCACGCTGCACCCCGAGCTCTTCGCGGTGCTCGACGCGGCCCGGAGGCGGCCGATCAAGCACCTGATGCTGAACACCAACGGCATACGCATCGCCAACGAGCCGGGGTTTGCCGAGAGGCTGGCGGCCTACCAGCCGGGCTTCGAGGTGTACCTGCAATGGGACTCCCTGAAGCCGGAGGCGCTGCGGACGCTGCGCGGCGTGGATCTGTCCGCGACACGCCAGCGTGCGCTGCAGCGACTCAACGAAGCGGGAGTGTCGACGACGCTGGTGATGACCGTCGCGCGCGGCGTCAATGACGACGAGATCGGGGCGAACATCGACCTGGCCGTGCAGCAGCCGTGCGTGCGCGGCGTGACACTGCAGCCGGTTCAATACGCGGGACGCACGGAGCGCTACGATCCGCAACGGCAGCGGCTGACGCTGACGGAAGTCCGCAGCCGTATCCTCGAGCAGACCACGCTCTTTCAGCCACAGGACGTGATTCCCGTGCCCTGCAATCCGGACGCGCTGGCAATGGCCTATGCGTTGAAGGGCGACGACGGCCGCGTGCAGCCGCTGACCGGGTTGATCCCGGCGGAAGTGTTGCTGGCCGGCGATCGGAGCACGATCGTCTTCGAGCGCGACGGCGAGTTGCACGCGCGGCTGTTCAAGCTGTTCGCCACCAACCACACTCCCGATTCGCAGGCGCGCTGCCTGTCGGACCTGCTGTGTTGCCTGCCACAAATCAATGCGCCGGCACTGAGCTATCGAAACGTCTTTCGAGTGCTGATCATGCAGTTCATCGATGCCTGGAACTTCGATTTGCGCGCGATGAAGAAGTCCTGCGTGCACATCGCGCAGCCCGACGGCCGCATGATTCCGTTCGAGGCGTTCAATCTGCTGTACCGGGATGGCTTGAGTGCCCGCCTGGCGTCTTTGCGCGGCCAGCACGTGCAGACGGTGGCACCCGCGGCGGCGACCAGCTCCTGATCGAGACGACCGACCATGACGGAAAGAGAAACTGCCGTGCCGTGGCTTCAATGGTTGGCGATCGCGGTGCTGCTGATCGCCGGTATCGTCGGTCTCGGTCTCAGCCTGTGCGGCGGCTTCTTCCTGTTTGCGTCGTTGACCGAGTCCGACATGGGCGGCGTCCTCGGGCTCGCGGCCGTGAGCCTGGCGGTCGGCCTCGGCGTGCTCTTCGTGTCGTTGCGCCAGATACGCGCCATCGCCCGGCAGCCGGTCGAGGGTGTCCGCGCGCCGTTGCCGCGCGCGCTCAAGCGCGCGGCCTGGCTGGCCGTCGCGGACTTTCTGGTCACGGGACTGTGGTTTTTTCTGCCGTTGATCGTGTCGCTATTGCGGCGACGCCGGTGGGCGCGTCCGCTGATCGCCGCCGTGATTGGCCTCAGATGGCTGAGCACCATAGGACTGATGTTTCGACCGTACGGCGGATGGAGCTCGGTCATCTATTACGGGCTGGTGGTCGTGGGCCTCGACGTCGCCACGCTCGTTACGTTGTTCTCCGGCGCGGTGTCGGCCTGGTTCAATGAGTCCCGGCCACGGGGAGGTGCCGCGTAGCCGCTGCGCTGCGGCCTCCGCCTCGCCCGGTCGGTCTCGGAGACGGTGGACAAGGCCGATCAGCTCACGAAACGAGGCGGTCCGGGCTGGTATAAAGACCACGGACGCAGCCGAGTAGGGGATCGGCGTGAAGTTTTTTCCGCTCGTGTGGGCAGGGCTTTGGCGACGGCCCGTGCGGTCGTTCCTCACGGCGATCAGCATCGCCATCGCCTTCGTGCTGCTCGGCCTGCTGCAGGGCGTGAATGCCGGCTTCGATCGGGCGATCGCCAATGCGCGGCGGGATGTCCTTGCCGTTCAGACGCGCGTGCGGGGTGGCAACCCCATGCCCGTCTCCTCCGTCGACGAGATACGCAGCGTTCCCGGCGTGAAGGACGTGGCGCCGCGTGCCTACTTCATCGGCAAGCAAGGCGACGACATGGGCGTGGCGGCGCTCGCGACGTTGCCCGACGTCTTCTTTCGGTTAATACCCGGGCTGGTAGCCACGAAGGAGGGCCTCGATGCCATGCGCGGAACGCGCGCGGGCATGCTGGCCACGGTTCCGGTCCTGGAAGCGTTCGACTGGAAGATCGGCGACACGGTCACGCTGCGTTCCGACACGCTGAAGACCGACGGCACCGGGGAGTGGTCGTTCAAGATCGTGGGCACGATCGAAACGCCCAGGGCGAATACGCCTGCCTACCTCAGCGTCATCAACTACGACTACCTCGATGAGTCTCGCGCACAGGATCGCGGCACCGCGGAGATGTTCTACGTGCGCATCGACGATCCGACGAAAGGCGTGGTCACGGCGAAGGCCATCGACGAAATCTTCGCGAACTCATCGCACGAGACACGCACCCGGTCGCAGCAGGCGCGAGCCGAATCCCAGGCCAAGCAGATGGGCGACGTGAAGTTCTTCACCAACGCCATCATGGGTGCCGTGCTGTTCACGCTGGCGTTTCTCACCGGTAACACGCTGCGCCAGTCGCTGCAGGATCGATCGCAAGAGTTCGCCGTGCTGAAGGCAATGGGCTATTCCGGCGGTCATGTGCTGAGCCTCGCCTTCGCAGAGGCATTGCTGCTGTATCTGCCTCCCGCAGTGCTGGGGCTCGGCATCGCGCGTCTGCTCGCGCCGCTGTGGCAGGAAGCCTTCGGCAGCATCTTCGTGTCGCCTACCGTCGTAATGGTGGGGTTGCTCTGCGCGGCGGGCCTCGCGTTCATTGGCGCCGCGCTGCCGGCGTCGAGCCTGTCGCGCAGGCCCGTGGCGGGCGCGCTGGGGAAGCGGTGAGCGCATGAACGTCCTCCGGCAGGTCTTTGCCATCACGGCGAACAACTTGCGTAACGTGCCGCTGCGGCTCGGCAGCTCGCTGGTGATCGTCATCGGCATTGCCGGTGTCACCGCCGTGCTCATTCCAGTGCTCGCGATGTCGACGGGCTTTCGGTCGACCATCAAGGGGGATGCGCGGCCCGATCACGCGATCGTGCTCGCGCGCATCGCGACGGCGGAATACGAGAGCAGCGTCTCGCGAGACGATTTCGGCAAGATCATGAACGCCCCGGAAGTGCGCCGCGACGCTCGCGGCCGGTCGGTCGTCTCGGGAGAAGTCGTGCTGCAGACGCCGGTCTCGCGCAAGCGGGATCACTCGGACGTCAGCATCACGCTCAGGGGCGTCAGCGAGCAGTACTTCGCGATGCGACCCGAGCTCCGACTCGTGTCCGGAAGGATGTACCAACCCGGCAAGCAGGAGCTCGTCGTGGGCGCCGCAGCGCTCGCGCAGTTCGAAGGCCTCGAAATAGGCGACAGCGTTCGGCTGCAGGAGGGCGACTGGACCGTGGTGGGCGTGTATGCCGGCGGCCACGGCTTGCGCGAGTCGGAGGTGATCTCCGATGCCCAGACGGTGATGTCGGCCTACAAGCTCAACACCTTCAACAGCGTCACGGTCGCGCTCGGCGACGCCGGTTCGTTCGCGTCGTTCAAGGAGGGCGTGGTGCGGGGCACGAAGGCGGCCCTGGATGCGCGCACGGAAGCCGAATATCTGGAATCGGCCTCGAGCTGGGTCAATCGCATGCTGGAGATCGTCGCCTACTCCATCGGCGCCATCATGGCGCTCGGTGCATTGTTCAGCGCCCTGAATTCCATGTATGCCGTCGTCGCGGCGCGCGGCGCCGAAATGGCGACGCTTCGGGCCATGGGATTCTCCGCGGGGGCCGTCGCGGCCGCGGTGATGATCGAGGCGTTGCTCCTCGCGCTGCTCGGCGCGGCCATTGGCATCGGCCTCTCGTATGCGCTGTTCGACGGCGCGACGATCAGCACGCTCGGCGGGGCGCAGTTCGATTCGCAGTTGGTCTACGCGCTCTCGATCACGCCGGCCCTGGTGATCGAGGTGGCTCTGCTCGCGTGCGCCCTGGGGCTCGCGGGCGGGCTCGTGCCCGCCATTCGTGCGGCCCGCTCGAATATCGCGCAGGCCCTGCACGAAACCTGAGCGGGCACGGTGGGGATCGGATCGTTGGCTTAGGCGCCGATAACCGCGCTCCGCCTCGACGCCGACGACTTGCCAGGCGATTCGCATCCGCAGACACTTCCTCGGCCGATACGCTGGCGGCGATGTGCGGCCGAGTGCCTCAACGTGCCCAGGCCGACGAGCAAACGCAGGAGATGTCGATGGCGAATGAGGTGTTGCCGGACCTGGCCGAGCAGGTCGTGCTGATTACCGGCGCGGGGCGGGGCCTGGGCAGATCGGCGGCCTTGCATCTCGCCCGCTGCGGCGCAGTCGTCGGGGTGGCCGACATCGACGGCCCCGGCGCCGAGGAAACGGCAGCCAAGGTCAAGGCGGCCGGAGGGAACGCTCACGGCTACGTCTGCGACGTCGCGGGGCAGAGGGCGTTCGAGACGATGGCGGCGGATTTCGCGCGCCGCTGCGGGCGCATCGACGCCGTCATCAACAACGCGGCGGTGCTGAAGTACGAGCCGCTCGAAGCGGTGACCGAGGAGACCGTGGATCGCATGCTCGGCGCAGGGTTCAAGTCCGCGATCTGGGGCTCTCAAGCGCTGGTCCGGCACATGCGCCCCGACGTCGGGGGCTCGATCATCAACCTGTCCTCGCCCGTGGTGCTGCGGGGCTATCCCACCACTCTTATCTATAGCGCCGTAAAGAGCGCGGTCACGTCTCTCACGCGGACCCTGGCCGCCGAGCTCGGGCCGCGCAAGGTTCGCGTGAACGCCGTGGCGCCGGGCTCCGTGCCGACGCCGGGGGCGCTGGGGCTCAACGACGCCGCGGAATACGAGCGGCGCGCCAGAACGATTCCGCTGCGACGGCTGGGGCGCGAGCGCGACAACGACCAGGCCATCGCGTTCCTGCTGAGCCGGGAGGCCGAGTTCATCAACGGCGCGATTCTGCACGTCGACGGCGGCATCGCTGCCTCGGCATAACAAAGAGGCTGCAACATGGGCGAGACAGCGGGCATCTGGCGGCAAGACCTCCTCGACCACGTGCAGGCCGTGATTCGCGACGACATCGCGCGCGGGCGCTATTTCGGCGCGGTGCTGAAGGTGGCGCGCGGCGGCACGGTGGGGCTTCAGATCGCGCTCGGCGACGAGGGCGGGCCGGGCACGAAGCCGCTCGGCATGGACTCGGTGTTCAGCATCTTCTCGGCCACGAAAGCGATCACGAACGTGCTCGTGTTTCGCGCCATCGAGCGCGGCCGGTTGATGCTGACGACGAAGGTCTCGGACGTCATCGAGGAGTTCTCCGGCGGTATCCGCGAGCGCATCACGGTGTTCGATCTGCTCACGCATGCCTCGGGGTTGCCCTCGGTGTTCACGCCGAAGCAGGGCATGAATATCGATCAGCTGCCTCTCGTCATCGAGGCAATTTGCCAGAACGTGCATGCCGTGTGCGAGCCGCAGGAACGCGTGGACTATTCGCCGCTGGCGAACCACGCGCTGCTGGGCGAGATGGTCCGGCGCACGGATCCCGCGGGCCGTCGCTATCGCGATATCGCGCAGCAGGATCTGCTCGACCCGCTGAAGATGACGTCTTCGGCGATCGGTCGTCCGGATCGCTTGAAGTCGCGGCACGTCGTGCCGGTGTTCGGCGCCAACGCCCCCACGCAGCATCCCAGCTCGCGCGTGCCGGGCGTGAACGGTGCGTTCGAGGACGCCGAGGCCGAGATGCCGTGGGTCGGCGCGGTGTGCTCGGTGCCGGATCTGTTTCGCTTCGCGGAGATGCTGAGGCTCGGCGGCGAGCTCGACGGGGCCCGCGTGCTGTCGCCTGCCATCTTGCGGCTCGCAACCCGCAACTGGACCGGCGAGAAGCCGAACGAGCTCTATAAAGCGGTGGCCAATCGCGCGGGCTGGCGGCCGTATCCGGCCTACATGGGCCTCGGCTTCGCGCTGCGCGGCCCCGGCATCCACCACGCGATCTACGGCACGTTGTGCTCGCCGGAAACGTTCGGCAACTACGGCGCCGGCAGCGTGCTGTTCTGGGTGGATCCGGTCCGCGAAATCACGTTCGCGTTCTTGAGCGCCGGCGTCATGGGCCAGGCGCCGAACATCGAGCGCTTCCAGCGCATCTGCGACATCGTGAGCTCGGCCGCGATCTAGTCACGTACAATGCCCGGCGATGCGCGTCGCTAACGCGCGCGGCGCCGAAGAATAACGACGAGTCCGATCGGGGGGACGATGGAAGCCGCCAACAAGAGCAAAGCCTTCACGTACGAGAACGGTCTGCTGCTGCTGCTCGGCTTCACCTTCGGCATCGTGTTCTTCGAGCGCAATGCCATCGGTCCGCTGGCGCCGTACATCATCAAGGATCTTGCGCTGAACCAGGCGCAGGTCGGCATGCTGGGATCGGGGTTGTCGCTGGCGTGGGCGATCTCGGCCTACGTGATCGGCGCGTGGTCGGATCGCAGCGGCGTGCGTAAGCCGTTCCTGCTCGTGTCGGTCGTGGTGTTCTCGCTGTGCTCGGCGCTGTCGGGCATCGCCGGCACCTTCGCGATGCTGCTCATGGCGCGCATCGTCATGGGCTTCGCCGAAGGCCCGTTCCTGCCGATCTGCTTTTCCATCATGAACGTGGAGTCGTCGCCGAAGCGCCGCGGCGTCAACGCCGGCCTCATGCAGAACTTCTTCGCGTCGCTGCTCGGCACCACGGTGGCGCCGTTGGTGCTGCCGTGGCTCGCGGACCACTACGGCTGGCGCACGGCGTTCTACCTGAGCGCGATTCCGGGGCTGCTCTGCGCGGCGTTCATCTGGCGATTCGTCAACGAGCCGAAGGCCGCGCCGCAAGAGCCCGTGGTGCCCACGGTGGCCAGGCCGGGAATGCTCTCCATGCTGAAGCAGCGCAACATCCTGGTGTGCTCCGGCATATCGGTGTTCATGATCTCGTGGTACCTGGTCGGCATCATTTTTCTGCCGGTGTTCTTCACCGTCGTGAAGGGTATGCCGCCGGACGTCGCCGGCCAGGTCGTGGCGCCGATGGGCATCGCCACGATGATCTGCGGGTTCATCGTGCCGGCCATCTCCGACCGCATCGGCCGGAAGCCGGCGATGATCATCTTCACGTTCATCGGCCTCATCACGCCGATCGCCGCGCTGCAGTTCAGCGGCCCCCAGTGGATGCTGAGCCTGCTGCTGCTGATCGGCTGGACGGCGTCGGGCTCGTTCGCGGTGTTCATGGGCGTGATCCCGTCGGAAACCGTGCCCAAGGCCCTGGCCGCGTCGTCGATGGGGCTGGTGGTGGGCGCCGGTGAGATCGTCGGCGGCGTGCTGTCACCCACGATCTCCGGTTGGATCGCGGATCAAACGTCGCTGGTCGCGCACATGGTGGTCATGATGGTGTGCGCGGTGTGCGGCGGTCTGTTGAGCCTGTTCTTGCAGGAAACCGCGCCGGCGAAAGCCGCCACCGCCTGAACGAGCCGAGCGATCGGCGGACGCGCGTGCGCAAGGCGCGTCAGGCAGCGGCCGGCTGCGTCGAGGGTGGCGTTGCAACGTCGGCGGCCTGCGGTGCGAGCAGCTTGCCGAACAGAACGGCGAACACCACGAGCGCCACCGCGCCGGCCCCCACGATCGCGGCGTGCATCGCCCAGAAGCCGAAGCCATTCATCGTCTCGATCAAGCCCGCGATCTTGCCGGTGGCGAGGTTGCAGATGAACAAGTGCAGATAGTAGATGCCGATGAACAGGCCGCTGACCTGACGCGGGGCGGCGCGGGAGAACAGCGCCAGGCCCACCGGGAAGACCATGGCGAAGCCGATGTCGTTGACGATGTGGAAGCCCAGGCCCCACAGCAGCGAGACCTTGCCGCCGGTCGCCGCCGCGTTGGCGCTGGCGAGTGCCAGAATCATCGGCGCGGCGGTGGCGATCAACGCGCCGATCGCGAGCTTGATGATCTCGTTCGGCTCCTTCCGGTACTGCGCGTATACGGTCCAGAAGAGGATCGCGCCGCCCACCGTGGCCGTGGAGATGATCGCGTCGAGCGACACGAGCCACGACACCGGCATGGTCTTGCCGAAGAACACCAGGTTGTAATTGGCTTCGCCCCAGAGCAGATACGCGTTGAAGATCTCCTGGTTGCCGATCGACGTGGCCGCGAGGATCGGCAGTAGCGCAAGCAGCACGGCCATCGCCGCCCAGTCGCGGCGCGTGAGCTTTGCCGCGGGCACACTCTCGACCGTCGCGCCGCGCGGCCGCTCCGGCGGCAGGTACTTACGGCCCCAGCGATACACGACGAGCGCAATCGCCATGCCGACGCCGGCCGCCCCGAAGCCGTAGTGCCACGCGATTTTCTCGCCCAGAAAGCCGGTCACGATCGGCGCGACGATCACCGCGACCTGCACGCCAAGCAGGAAGGTTTGGAACGCCGTGCTGCGGCGCAGATCATCGGGGCCGTAGAGCTCGCCGACCTGGCTCGCGATGTTGCCTTTGAATAGCCCGACGCCGACGAACAGGCAGGCGATCGCGGCGACGAATGCCACATCGAACGCCATCAGGAAGTGGCCGGCCACCATGAACAGCGCGCCGATCGTCACGGTCGTGGTACGCCCGAGCCACCGGTCGGCGAGGTAGCCGCCGATCATCGGCGTGAAGTAAACGCCGGCGGAATAGAGCCCCGTGATCGCGGCGGCCAGCGTCACCGGCGTTCCGAGCGGCCCGTATAGACCCTGGAGAAAATGGCGGAACGGTGCAAACCCCGCGACGCGCTCGATGTTCTCCGGCAGCAGCAGGTACTGCGTGAGATAGAGCACGAGCAGCGCCTGCATGCCGTAGTACGAGAAGCGCTCCCAGGCCTCCGCGAACACCAGATACCAGAGCCCGCGGGGATGCCCGAGAATCTCCTTGCCGGCCGGTGGGGTGAACGCGGCGGTCATGTACGCGCTGCCACGCCTGCCGTCTCGTCAGAGCTCGCAGCGGTAGAAGGCGTCGATCAAGCGCGCCGCGCGCGGCCCGTTCGTGCCGACCGCATGCATCTTGTTGCAGGCATACGAGAAGCCGATGCGGGCGTCGGGATCGCAGAACCCGATCGAGCCGCCGATCCCGTGATGGCCGAAGCTGCGCATGTTCGGGCCCATGTAGACGGCCTCGGGCGTGTTCAGCAGGAGGCCGAGCGCCTGGTGGTACGGCCGATCCTGCAGCGCTTCGGTTTGGTGGTGCTGCTCGGTGATCATGGCTTCGAGCTGCTGCTTGCTCATCAGCGTGACGCCGTCGAGGCTGCCGCTACCGAGACAACCATAGATTCGCGCGACGCCGCGCGCGTTGCCGTGCCCGCTGCCGCTCGCCACCTCCACCGTGCGCCAGTCGCGCCGATTCATGGTCGCGGCCCACGGCTCGTTCGGGTTTTGCTTGAACGCGAGCGCCCTGAGCGAGGTTTGATCGGGACCGTCCTTCGCGGCGAACAGCCTCGCCTCCATGTTCGGCATGACCTCGGCGACGAACGATTGCTCCTCGTCGGTCATGCCGCCGATGTAGTACTCGGCTCGGAGCGGCGTGGCGACCTCCCGGCGCAGAAACGGCCCGACGGTCATGCCGGTCACGCGTCGCATGATCTCGCCGAGCAGGAAGCCCTGATGGTGGACGTGATAGGCCGCCTTCGTGCCGATCTCCCAGAGCGGCTCCTGCTCCTCGAGCGCTTTCACGATCGCCTCGCGGTCGAACATCGCGCCCGGCCACAGCGGATTGGTGGTGAGCACGGGCACGGCGGCCGTGTGGTCGAGGAAGTGGCGCACCCGCGTCTGTTCCTTGCCGTTGCGGCCGTACTCGGGCCAGTAGTCGACCACGCGCGCATTGGGATCGACCAGCCCGCGATCGATCAGCATGTTGAAGCAGATGGCCGTGATGCCTTTGGCCACCGACATCATGCACACGGTGGTCGGCGCGTCCCACGGCACGCTCATTGCGCCATCGCGCCAGCCGCCCCAGAGGTCGACGACGGTGCGTCCGTCCAGCAGGACGCAGCAGGCGGCACCCACTTCGTCCTCGACCTCGAAGTTTTCGATGAACGCATCGACCACGGCGCGGTACTCCGGCGCGTACTGTCCGCCGAAGGTGTACGTGGCGCCGCGCGCCTCGATCTGCGTGCTGAGTTCCACCGTGTTCCTCGCTGTGCGGATTCGCGGAGCGGCTGCTAACATAACAACTAACCAGCGAGGGCAACAGCTCGCTCCGGAAAACAACGATACGAGCCTTGGGCGTGCCTCCTTGAGCAGCACAACGACCGAGTTCCATCGCGAGTTCGACTACATCGTCATCGGCGCCGGGACCGCGGGGTGCGTGCTGGCGAGCCGCTTGTCGGAGGACTCGGCGAATCGTGTCTGCCTGATCGAGGCGGGCGGCTCCAGCCGCCACCCGTTCATCGCGATCCCGGCCGCGGTCGGCGCCGCGATCATGAGCCGCAAATTCGGCTGGGGCCTAGCGACGGTGCCGCAGCAGCATCTGCACGGCCGGCGCGTGCCGTTGCCGCGCGGTCGCGTGGTCGGCGGCACGGGATCGATCAACGGCATGGCGTACTTTCGCGGGCCGGCCAAGGATTTCGACGATTGGGCGGCGGCCGGCAATCCCGGCTGGTCGTATGCGGAGCTGTTGCCGTATTTCCTGCGGTCCGAGCACAACCCGGAGTATGCAGGGTCGCCATATCACGCCACCGGCGGCCCGATGGGCGTGAGCTTTCCGACGGCCCGCAATCCGCTGTGCGAAGCCTTCAACGCGAGCATGGCTTCGCTCGGCTACCAGGAGCTCGCCGACTTCAACGTGCCCAATCCCAACGGCTACGGCTATCGACAGGGCACGATCTGGAACGGGCGGCGCGTGTCGACCGCAAGCGCGTATCTCGCGCCCGCGCTGACCCGGCGCAATCTCGAGCTGCTGACCCTGACGCGCACGCGCCGCGTGCTGCTCGAGGGGAAGCGCGCCGTGGGTGTCGAGGTGCAGGCCGAGGACGGGATCAAACGGCTTCGTGCGCGCAAGGAAGTCATCGTGTGCGGCGGCACGTTCCATTCCCCGCACGTGCTGTTGCACTCCGGTATCGGCGACGAGCGGGACCTGGCGTCCTGGGGCATCACGCCCGTGCATCATCTGCCGGCCGTCGGCAGGCATCTTCGCGATCACCCCGCGGCGCCGATCGCGATGGAGACGGACGACGCCACGTCGTATGGTCATTCGTGGAAGGCGCTGCCGCGTAACATCGCGCAATCCTTGCGCTACCTCGTGACGCGCCGCGGTCCATTGGCCAGCAACCTGTTCGAGACCAACGCGTACATCCGGACGCTGCCGGACTCGGACCGGCCGGACCTGCAGGTCGTGTTTCAGCCCGCGCGGCGGAACGTGAAGCCGTTTCCGATCCCGCTCGGCCATGGCTTCGCGATAGTGATCGTGTGCCTGTATCCGCGCAGCACCGGACGCGTGAGCCTGGCGGGTCCCGACCCGCTCGTCGAGCCGCTCATCGATCCCGCGCTCGGCAGCGACGAGGCCGACCTGCAGACGCTGGTTCGCGGCTTGCGGATGGCGCGAACGATCTTCGCGCACGAGCGCTTCGAGCGGTATCGCGCACGCGAGGTGCTGCCCGGCGCCAGTGTGTCGTCCGACGGGCAATGGCTCGAGCACATCCGGCAAACGCTCACGACCGTCCATCACCCGGGCTCCACGTGCCGCATGGGGCCGGCCGGCGACAACGTCGTGGACCACGAGCTCAGGGTGCACGGCCTCGAGCAGCTCAGGGTGGCCGATGCGTCGATCTATCCGCGTCTCGTGGGCGCGAACACCAATGCGAGCGTCGTGGCGATCGCGGAGAAGGCATCCGATATCATCCTGGGCAGGCCGGCGCCTACGCCGATCACACCGAAGACTTGAGCGGCAGCGGGGGAACGATGTCCAGCGAAACCATGCGTACCTGGAAGATCGGCGACGTCGAGATCACGCGCATCGTCGAGGTCGACAACTGGGAAGACGACATCACCATGCTGCTGCCGGATGCGACACCGCAGACGGTGCTCGCGTATCCCTGGCTGCAGCCGCACTACGCGACGCCGCACGGCAAGATGATCATTTCCTTCCAGTGCTTCGTGATGCGCACACCCGAGCATCGGATCATGCTCGACACCTGCATCGGGTCCGATCGCAAGCGCGAGTTCGACATCTTCACGAACATGCGCAGCGATTTCCTCGGTGACCTGGGGTCTGCGGGCTTTCGGCCGCAGGACATCGACTTCGTGCTGTGCACGCATCTGCACTTCGATCACGTGGGGTGGAACACGCGCCTGGTCGACGGCCAGTGGGTGCCGACGTTTCCGAATGCCCGTTATCTATTCGGGCGCAAGGAGTACGAGCATTGGACGATGCTGAAGGACACGCACGGCTATCACGATCTGAACCACATGTACGACGCGGTGCAGCCGGTGGTCGACGCGGGGCTCGTCGATCTCATCGAGCCGAGCCATGCCATCTGCCCCGAGCTCACGCTGCGACCCACGCCGGGGCATACACCCGGCCACGTCAGCATCGCCATCGAGTCGCGCGGCGAGCGCGCGATCGTCACGGGCGACATGATGCACAACCCGATCCAGCTCGAGCGCCCGGACGACACCGGGCGTTTCGACATGGATCAGGCGCGGGCGCGCCGCACGCGGATCGAGTTCATCGACGATCTCGCCAATTCCGACGTGCTCGTGATCGGCTCGCATTTCAGCGATCCGACCGGCGGCTTCATCGTGCGGGACGCAGAGGGCTGCCGCCTCGCGCAGCGACCGGCCGGCAAGCAGTAAGGTCGCGGCCCACGCCGTCGCCCCCGGCGCTCGAGCCGCGTTTCGTGGCACGAGTATTGCTTGAGCCTGGGATGGCTCGTGGAGCGCGACAGCAAGGCAACGAAGGCGCGGCGCCGGACGTCGAGGCGCGCGCCGGTCTGAGCCCGACGGAGCGCAAGGCGGTGGCGGAGCATACGGCGCTGCGCTCGCCGGCCATCTACGAGATCGTCCGTCGGCAGGGGCTCGAGGAGCTGGCGCGTCCCGTGAGCTCGCTCTGGTGGTCCGGGGTCGCGGGCGGCCTCGTGCTCAGCACGTCGCTGTACTGTCAGGGCTTTCTGCGCGGCGACGAGCCGCGCCCCTTGGTGACGGGCTTCGGCTACTGCATCGGTTTTCTGATCGTGATCCTCGGCCGGTTACAGCTCTTCACGGAGAATACGATCACGGTCGTGCTGCCGTTGCTCGCCGAGCCCAGCGCGCACCGGTATTGGCGCGGGGCTCGCCTCTGGTCCGTCGTGCTGGCGGCCAATCTGGCGGGCGCGTTCCTGTCGGTGCTGCTGGCTGCCTACGCGGCGACTCCGCAGCATCTGGCCGCCTTCCTTGCGATCGCCGCGCAGGCGGCGCAAAAGGATGCGCTCGGGACGTTCTTGTACGGGGTGCCCGCCGGGTTCCTCATCGCCGCGCTGGTCTGGATCATTCCGGAATCGGACACGAGCAAGGCGCTCGTGATCACCGCCATCACCTACATGATCGCGATCGGGGGTCTCACGCACGTCGTCGTCGGGGCAGCCGAGGTTTTTTTGCTGGTGCTCTCGCACGAGCTGCGGTTCGCGGACGGGTTGCTGAACGTCGTGCTACCCGCGCTCGCCGGCAACATCATCGGTGGCACTGGGCTGTTCGCCATGATCGTCTACGGCCAGGTCCGCGATGAGCTTTGAGGGTCGCCGAGCGGCTCGCGCCGTACGCTCCGCGTCGGCCGCCGACAGCGAAGGCAACGACTCCGGTAAGGCCAAGGCCTGCAACGACTCGAGCCGCTGGATCAGTGCGAGCTCGGGTGTCGGGTGGACGTCGCGGCAATCGTACCAGCAGCCGGACGTCTCGACCCTGATGGCAGCGGACAGTAGCCGAGAGCTCAGCATGAGCCCCACGTCTTGCGCCTTGCGCAACGAGATCTCGAAGCGCACGCGCTGCTCGACGAGCTGAAAGTTGACCATTGCGCCATGCGCGAGCCCGTCGGCGGCGTCCGTGACGACCAGCACGGGCCGCTTGCCGAGCCGGTCGATGAGCTCGGTCAGCATCGAGCTGCGCTCCTCGCCGATGAAGAGCAGTTGCGCGTCGCCAACGTCCTCGATTCGCCGGATCGGCCGCACCGCGACGGGGTGTCCCTGGATGGTGCGACCCGGCAGGTACGCTGCCAGCTGCGTCGCAATGCTCGGTGCGCCGAGGATGGCGATGGTGATCGCATCGCCCGGCGGGCCGACGCTCGGCCATTCCACATACGTGCCGAAGCGATACAGGAACGCAGCCTTGACCTCGTCCGCCGAATACGCGCGCGACTGCGCCTCGACAGCGCTCGTCGAAAGCCCGATCAGCACGAGCAAGGTCGAGACCAGCAGGCCTCGCCCGGCGACGCTCAATGCATGCACGAAATATCTGCTCCGGAAGAAGAGCGCCGAGTAGAGCATACGTCAGCGTCCCTGCGCCAGCGCCCTGAGGGCCGCTTCGATGCCCCTGAGATCGATCGGTTTGACCAGGTGCAGGGCGAAGCCGGCCTCGCGCGAACGATCGCGGTCCTGCGCCTGGCCCCAACCGCTGAGCGCGATCAGCACGGTGGCGGCCAGCGTCGATCGTGCCCGAAACTCGCGCGCCAGCTCGTAGCCGCTGACGGTCGGCAACCCGAGGTCGAGGAAGGCGAACTCGGGCACGAACTCCTGTGCGATGGCGAGCGCCTCCTCGGCGTCGTGCGCTACGCGCAGCTGGTGGCCCTGCGTCTCGAGCAGCATCGCCAGGCTCGCTGCGAAGTCCACGTTGTCGTCCACGAGCAGGATCCTGTGCCGGCCGGGGGTCCTCGGCGCCGCGGCCAGCTCCTCGCCGCGATCCGATGCGAGGGCCGCCATGACGGGCAGCGTCACGGTGAAGACGCTGCCTTGGCCCATCCCGTGGCTCGAGGCGACGATGGTGCCCCCGTGCAGCTCGACGAGCCGCTTCGCCAGGGCGAGACCGACGCCGAGGCCCGTCTGAGCGTAGTCGAGCGAGCTGTTGCCCTGCGCAAACATCTCGAAGATTCGCGGTAGCACGTCGGCCGTCATGCCGACGCCGTGATCGCGGACCTCCACGTGCACGGTCGGGCCCAGGACACGCGCCGATAGCGTCACGCCTCCGCCCGGCTCGCTGAACTTGGCGGCGTTGTTCAGCAGATTGGCAAAGACTTGGGCGAGCCGCACGGGATCTGCCTGGAGGTAAACGGGCTGGCCCGGCAGCTCGATATTGAGCGTCTGCTTGCGGTCGTCGAACAGCGGTCGTGCCGTGTCGACCGCACTTTGCACGACGCTCGCGAGGTCCACGGTTTGCTTGCGCACCGCGAGCTTGCCGCTCGTGATGCGCGACATATCGAGCAGGTCGTCCACGAGCCGGACCATCTGTGTCACCTGGCGCGCGAGCATGCCGTGCGCCTTCTGGACGATCGATGCGTCGCTCTGCGGCGCCTGCAGCAGGCTGATGGCGTTGACCATCGGCGCCAGCGGATTCCTGAGCTCGTGCGAGAGTGTCGCGATGAATTCGTCCTTGCGCTGGTCGGCGAGTCGCAGCGCGGCCTCGGCCTCGCGGCGCTCCTCGGTTTCTTCCTGAAGGGCTTGGTTCGACGACTCGAGCGCCGCCGCGCGTTGACCCACCTCGGCGAGCATCGTGTTGAACGCGTCCACGAGCACACCGATCTCGTCTTGCGTCGTGCGGTCGGCGCGCAACGTGAAGTCGCGCCGCTCGATGACCGCCCGCGCCACCCGCGTGATGGCCGCGACGGGTCCCGTGACGGACCCCGCGAGCCAGAGTGCGACGAGCCCGGCCACCAGCATGCCGCCGAGCATCACGCCGCCGAGGATCATCAGGTAGTCGCGAATCCGGTCTGCGAGATCGTAGCGCGCCTCGAGGTACACCGTGCCGAGCAGCTCGTTGTTCTGCACGATCGGCTGGAACATCGTGAGCCTGCTGCCGCTGATCTGCACGCCGGCGGAGCCGAGCGGCGGGAAGCTCTGCGTGCCGGGACGGTTGAACGTCGCGAACAGCGCGCCGTCGGGCGAATAAATGGCGGCGGCCTGGATCGAGGGCCGATTGTTCAGCAGGTCCAGGTTCGTCGTCGCCGCTTTCGGATCGTCGAACTGCAGCGCGGGCGCATTCATTCGAGCGAGCAGATCCGCTTGGGTGGTCGCGTCGGCGAGCAAGAAGCTGCGGTAATAGTCGATCTCGTAAGTGAGCATCAGCGCTGTCGCGACGGACAACGCGACGAAGCTGGTCACGAGCACGATGATCACGACCTTCGTGCGCAGCGACCGGCGAACGGCGCTCAGAATCGGCAACCGAATCTCGCTAGCGAAGTGATGCGCCGGAGCTTAGTAAAACGTGCACGGCCTGTCACGTGGCGTACGTCGTTGAAAAATTTACAACGCGCAGCGACGACCACTGTCCTCGTCGAGGCTCGCATGTCGTAATGCGACACCCTATACTCGCGCCGACGATTGCTCCTCGCTTGGACCGCATGCAACCGACCGCACCACGATACGCCATGCGTCGTCCGCCGCGATTTCCACTGTGCGGCTAACGCACCTCGCAGCCACGTTGCGTCGCGCCGCACTGCTCGCGGCGTGCACCGTCGCGGTGCCTGCGATTGCCCAGCGAGCCACCCCGCCGAACGCGTTCGATCTCAGCATCGAGCAGCTCGGGCAAATCCGCGTCACGACGGCGTCGCGCAGACCCGAGAGTCTCGGCGAGACGCCGTCCGCGATCTACGTGATCACCGCCGAGGACATCCGCCGCAGCGGCGTCACCACGATCGAAGATGCGTTGCGGCTGGCGCCGGGCGTCGAGGTGGCGCGCAACGGCTCGCATTCCTGGACGATCTCGATCCGCGGCTTCAGCAACAACCTGTCGAACAAGCTGCTCGTGCTCATCGACGGCCGTAGCGTGTACTCGCCGCTGTACGCGGGCGTGTTCTGGGACGTGCAGGACGTGCTGCTCCCGGACGTCGAGCGCATCGAGGTCGTGGCAGGGCCCGGCGGCACCGTGTGGGGCGCGAATGCCGTGAACGGCGTGATCAACATCATCACGAACTCGGCCCAGGATCGGCAGGGCTTCCTCGCCGAGGTCGGGGCGGGCAACGAGGAGCAGAGCTTCGCCGCGCTGCGCTACGGCTGGAAATCGACCGACAAGCTCTGGATGAGCGCTTTCGTGAAGACATTCGACCGCGACGCGGCGAAGCTCCCGGCCACCGGAGCAGACGCAAACGACGATTGGCGTCTGTCGCACGCCGGGTTCGCGCTCACGTGGCAGCCCGACGCCGCAAATCGGCTGAATGTCCGTACCGACGTCTACGATGGCAACGAGTCGATACTGGCGCGCGGCGATTTCACGCTCGGTACGCTGCCCGTGATCGATATTCCGGCGAACGTGCCGCTGCAGGGCCACAGCGTGACGGCGAGCTGGAGGCACTCGCTCAGCGCCGACTCGAGCTGGCAGCTGCAATTCTGGTTCGATCACACGGATCGACAGATCCCCGGCAGCTTCAACGAGGCGCGCAGCACCTATAACGTCGCATTCCTGCACGACCTCGCCGACCTGCCGCGCCACGACGCCCAGTGGGGCGCGGAGCTGCGCTCGACGAGCGACGATCTCGGCAACACCCAGTTCTCGTCGTTCCTTCCGCCTAGCAGAACCGACCAAACATTGAGCGCCTTCGTGCAGGACCGGATCACGCTGAAAGACAAACGCATCTACCTCACGCTCGGGACGAAGCTCGAGCACAACGATTACACCGGGTTCGAGCACGAGCCGAGCGTGCGCTTGACCTGGCTGCCCGGCGGGGGGCCGGGCACGCTCTGGGCCGCGGTGAGCGAGGCCGTCCGCGTCCCGGCGCGGCTCAACACGGACGTGCACCTCTACGCGCCGGTCGCGATACCGGGCTTGCCGCCTCTCTATATCAACGTGAACGGCGATCCCGATTTCATGAGCGAGACCCTCGAGGCCTACGAGATCGGTTACCGAGTGCCGTTCACGGACAAGCTGTCGCTCGACGTGGCCGCCTTCGACAACTTCTACGACCACTTGCAGACCAACGAGCCGGCCGGCGCCCTGATCAGCGTCCCGGGGCCGCCGCCGTACCTGATCGTGCCCGCCGTCGAGGGCAACCTGATGAAGGGCAAGAACTCCGGGGGGTCGTTCGCGCTGAACTGGCAACCGCTCGCGCGGTGGCGATTGAAGTTCCACGGCTCCGTGCTGCACATGAGCCTCGAGACGAAGTCCGGCGGCCAGGACGTGAACTCGCTCGATATCGCGGGCAACACTCCGCGCAACATGCTCTCGGTGCTGTCGTTCCTGGATCTCGGGCACGGAGTCACGCTGTATACCGGCATCCGCCACGTCGACGAGCTCCCGTCGCTCGACGTGCCGAGCTACGACGCCGTCGACGTGAGCGTCGCGTGGCGTGCCAACGATCGGCTCAGGTTGTCGCTGACGGCGCAGAACCTGAACGACGCCGAGCATCTCGAGTTCGGCGGCGGTGCGCTCATCGAGCGCAGCGTGTTCGCGCGGTTCGACTGGCAGCTCTAGCCGCTCCGCGAAGGAGCGCTAGCGCGACGCTCACATCAGCCGCTGCGCGCGGGCGGGCCGCATCGTGAGCCAATCGACAGTGCGCCAGCGTCGAATCGCCGCGAAGCGAAGCGTCGCGGCCGCGCCGAGCTGCAAAGCCGTGAGCGTCGCGACGCCGAGCACGGAAGCCGCGGGCTTCGGGAGCCCGATCAGAGCGACCTGAGCCGCCAGCAGCATCACGAACCCCACCACCGAAATCAGCGCACTGCCTCTCGCGAAGAGAACGACGTAGGCGGCACAGAGCGCCGCCGACAAGCTCGCCGCGAGCAACAGCCCGATCTCGCGCAGCGTGGTGGGCCAAAAGACCGGAGCCAGCGCCGCAGCGGTCACGATGACGACGGCGGCGACGAGGTAGAACCGCGCGAGGAAAGCTTCGGTGACGCGCAGCGTTTCGCGGCGCCCACCGCCCGTATGCAGCCAGAGCAGCCGCGACTGGCGGATCGCGCGCTCGGCGAAGGGTCCTACCCCGAACATCGCCGCCATTGGCCAGATGAAAGTGAGCAGGGGCGGCGTCGGCGTTCGACTCCCGGGCAAGAAGCGCAGCAACGTGAGCAGCAGCATGAGAGCTGCGCCGAAGCCGACGGCCGCCAGGACGGCGCGCGGCAAGGGGCGCTCGAGCGTTCCGCCGAGCAACGAGCGGGCGGCCGCCGCACGCGAAAAGCGCGGCCGTCTGTCCGTCGCCTCGTCGCGCAGCGTGCCTCCCGGCAGCGGGAGGGTCGTCGGCTTGATCCGCGAGACCCGAAGGTACGCCGTCGCGAACACGACTCCGGCGAGAGCGGTGAGCACGCCAACCACAGTCGTGACCGAGAAGCCGGTAGCGCGGATCAGGGCCGCTCCGCCGCCATTCATCCAATAGGGGATGGCAAAGAGCAGCGCGAGGATCAGCCAGGAGGCTCTCCAATGACCCGAGATGACGAACGTCGCGAGAATCGTCGCCGTCGAGGCGGCGATGACCGCCATGGCAGTGCCCGCCCACGTGACGGCCGGAAACGCGGCAGCCTGCGTGGCGACGAACGCGACGATCAGCCCCGTGACCGACGCGATGAGCATGACCACCGCGAGCAGCAAGCGGATCCGCAGGTGCGGGTAGAGCTGATGGCTCAAGGGCGCCGACAGCGATCGCAACAAGGCTCCCGTCACGACGACGGCCGGCAACAGCGCGAAGATGCCGAACCCGACGAAGCCGAGGCCAAAGTCCGCGGTCGCCGTCGACGGCCGTTCCGCCAGCAGCGCGCCTGCCAACCCGAGCAGAAGCAGCACGCAGCCGAACGCGCCGAGCCAGCGCTGCAACGGCACGGCCGTGAAGAACATCCACCAGACGCGCAGCACGGCGCTCATCGGTGCAGCTCGACGAAGATTTCCTCGAGGCTCAGCGGCTCGACCTCGATGGTGGCGCCCAGCGCCCGCGCGAGCGCCTCGCGCGCGTGCGGTGTCCAATCGACCACGGCCGCGGTCGCGTGGTTGCCACTGACCCGGTAAGTCAACGCGTTGACCGCGTCGAGCGACGTCGGCAACGGGGAGCTCGCGTGCAGGTGCACTCGCACCACGGTCTCTTTCAGCACGTCGATGTTCCCCTGCCAGTGAAGCCGCCCGTCCTTCAATATCCACACCTTGTTCGCGGCCCGCTCGAGATCGGACACGATGTGCGACGAGAAGAGCACGGCGCGCTGGGGATTTTCCGGCGCCTCGAACAGCTCGCGCAGAAACTGACGGCGGGCGATCGGGTCGAGGCTCGCGACCGGCTCGTCGAGCACGAGCAAGTCCGGATGATGACCGAGCGCGAGCAGCACGGACAGCTTTTGCCGCTCGCCCACGGACATCGCATGAATGCGCCGATCGAGCGGGATCTGCCATTCGTCGAGCACGCGTGCGACGAGCGCCTCGTCCCAGCGGTCATGGAAGGCGGCGGCGATCGCGAGCTGCTGCCCGGGGGAGAGCACACCGAGCAACTCGTCCTGCTGCGGCACGAAGCCGATTCGATCCTTCGTAGTCGCCGAGAGCTCGAGGCAGTTCTCTCCGAAGATCGTCACGGAGCCGGCGCTCGCGGGGCTGAAGCCGAGCAGCACTTCGAGCAGCGTGGTCTTGCCGGCGCCGTTGCGGCCGAGCAAGCCGACGACATCGCCCGGCGCGATGCTCGCCGTCACGTCGCCGAGCGCCGTCTTGTTCCCGAATCGTTTGGTGAGCTTGTCGAGCGCGACGATGGGCTCAATCATTGCCGTCCTCCCACTTGTCGTTGAGCAGCTTGGCGACGTCTTTCTTGGTGAGCTCGAGCTGGCGGGCCGCGAGCACGAGCTCCTCGACGGACTTCTCGACGTGCTCGAGCCGCTTGGCGAGGGTTGCCTGGCTGCGTTGCCGTGCGGCGACGCGCATGGGCTTGCCGCGCTGCCGTTCCAGGAAACCCTCCTGCTCGAGCAGCGCGTAGGCGCGGGAGATCGTCATGGGATTCACGGAGTGCTCGTGCGCGACCTCGCGAACCGAGGGCAGCTCGCTGCCGGCCGAGAGCTGGCCCCCCCGGATCAGCCGTTTGACCTGCTCCACGACCTGTCGATAGAGCGGAATGCCGGACTGTGGGTTCAGAATGAACACGCGGTTGCGCCGTAGTGGTCTAGGTGTATCAGGACACTAATACACACGAGGGCGCTGGTCAAGGACGGCCGATGGGTCTTGTAGGGGGTCGCGGTTTCGATGGAATCAGCAACTCGACGAGATGGGGCATCCTTTGAGCGATCATCTGCACCTGATCGAGCGGTTTCGCAGGCCGGACGCCGGGCATCTCGAAGTGGCAATCACGGTCGAGGACCCCGGCAGGTTCCCTAGGCGACGTCGACTCCGAGCGCCGCGAACCCTGCGACGAGCGCGTCGATGTCGCGATCTGACAGCCCCCACCGGTGCATCAGCGTTCGTCCCACTTCGCTGAACTTGGGTTGCAGCGCCAAGAGGCGTGCAAGCGCGGTGCGCGCCACGTCCTCTTCGCCCACGCGCGCAGCCAGCGCGGCCACGATGGCTTGGCTCACGATGAACTGCGGTGCATCGACGCGTTGGGCCCACTGCAGGGCCGTCGCGTACTCCCCCTTCTCGAGGTAGAAGAAGGTCGGCGGGAGAAAGAAGTACGGGCTCGAACGCGGGCTTTCCGCGACCGCGGCCTCCCACATCTTCATGCCGCGCTCGGCGTCACCGAGCCGAATCAGGTTGCCGCCGATCGCGGCGCGCGTGGCGGCATTCGGGTTGTGCTGTAGCGTCTGTTCCGTCGACTCCAGCGCGCCCGCGAAGTCGTTGCTCGAGACCTGCACGAGCGCCAGCGCGTGGTACGCGAGCGAATTGCGATGGTCGAGCTCGATCGCGCGCAGCGCCGCGGCGCGGGCGCGTTCGATCGACGCTGGCCTGTCGTCGCGCAAGTCGTAGCCGCCCTCGTACTCCCAGCGATACAGCAGCGACAGCATCGCCAAATCGACGGACGTGGTGCCGAGCCGCTCGAGACACGCTCTCGCAGGCGCTTGCGCCTCGGGGGCCAGCGTTTGCAACGCGTAGAGATAGCGTAGACGGCAATCGTAGGAGTCGAGCGTCTCCTCGGGATTCTGGGCGCTGCGCACGGTCTCGGCATCGCTGACGGCCCCCAGGGGCTCCGTGATCACGGTGGCCACTTCGTCGGCGATGCGCGCCTGGATGTTGAAGAAATTCCCGGATGACAGCGAGCCTTCGTAGCGGTTCGCCCAGACCTGGCGAGCCGCTCCGGTCTGCGTCAGACGCGCGGTGGCTCGGACGATGTTGCCGGAGCGAGATACGGTGCCCGTCAGAACATAGTCGGGCGCCACCTCCTCGACGTTCAGTAGGCTACCGTCCGGTGCGGAGGCCACCGCGTAGCGCTCGAAGGAGTGCGAGTCGAACCGCGCACTGAGATTCACGAGGATCTCCTCGGTGAGCCCATGAGCAAAGTAGTCGAACTCGGCATCACCCACGTTCTGGAACGCCTGCACCAGCACGCGCGTGGGCCCGCGAACGGGTGCCGGCCCGACGCCATCGCGCACGCGCCACACGAGGGTCGCGAGGGCCACGGCGAGAACGACGGCAATCACCGCGACGCGTCCCCTGGGAAGCGGTCTTTCGCGCGGCGGCGTCGCGGTGCCGGGAGCGCCCTGCCGCGGCGCGCCGACCTCGGTGCCATAGCTGAACTGCGGTGCATAGTGGCCGCGCTTGAGCTCGATGCGCACCGCGTCGCGAGCGCCGTCGGCGGTGTAGTACTCGCCCAGCCGTTGCCGCAGGCGAGCGGCTTCGACTCGCACGTAGGGATCGGTGTTGGCATCGAAGTCCGCCGGTTTGCCGAACACCTCGGTCGCGATCGTGTAGCCCTTGAGCCGCTCGCCGCGCTCCGCGAGCGTTTCGTCGACGACGAATCGCAGAAACGTGGTCAGCCGAGTGGACTGCGCGAAGCCCTGGCTCGCGAGAATCTTCGCCAGAGCCTGCTCGATCTCCGGTCTGGAGGGCGTTGCTGCCACGGCCTTTGTTGCAAGGGTGTGTTCTGCGGCGAATTATATAGGGGCCGAGCCGGCACCGAGTGCACGACTGTCGTCGCTCGGTCGTAGGGTAAGGGGAATCCATGCGACGCAGCACCGACAAGATCCTGACCACCCACGTGGGGGCGCTCCCGGGGCCGCAAGAGGCCTGGGGGGGCGACGACGTGGACGACGAGCGACTGCGCGGGATCGTCGCCGAGGTCGTGGCGCAGCAGCGCGACGCCGGGATCGACATCGTCAACGAAGGCGAGCTCACGAAGGGCGGCAACTGGGTGGCGTTCATCAATTCCCGCCTGTCCGGCTTCGAGGCGCTGCCGGCCGAAGGCACGCTGCGGTTGCTCCGGTCGAGTCGGGACTGGGTCGAGTTCGAGGACTTTTACAACAAGGCCATGGCGGGCGGCACGCTGTTCGAGCAGACGGCCAGCGCCCCGGTCCAGACCTCGCGCGTCGTCGACTGGCGCTGCACGGCTCCGATTCGCTACACGGGGCAGGCGGCGCTGACGCGCGAGATCGGCACGCTGTGCGGTGCGCTCGGAGCCGTGCAGGTCGGCGATGCGTTTCTCACCACGACGGCGCCCGCCAGCGTCGAGGTCGGTCGCAGGAACGAGCACTACGAGAGCGAGAAGGACTTTCTCTACGGTCTCGCCGATGCGCTCAAGGTCGAGTACGAGGCGATCGCCGCCGCCGGGTTGCTCGTGCAGGTGGACGACGCCTGGTTGCCCGCGCTGTGGGATCGGATCGGGATCGGGATGGGGAAGGACGCGTACCGGCGCTACTGCATGCAGCGCGTCGAGGTGCTGAACCACGCCCTGCAGAACGTGCCGGAGGAGCAAACGCGTTACCACCTATGCTGGGGCAGCTGGCACGGTCCGCACGCGCACGACATCCCGATGGCCGACATGGTCGACGTGATGCTGGCGGTGAAGGCGCAGACGTATCTGTTCGAGGCGGCCAATGCGCGCCACGAGCACGAGTACCTGCTGTGGGAAACCGTGCAGCTGCCGGAAGGCAAGATCCTGGCGCCCGGCGTCGTCACGCATTCGACGCCGCTCGTCGAGCACCCCGAGCTCGTCTCGCAGCGCATCCAGCGATTCGCGAAGATCGTCGGCCGGGAGAACGTGATCGCGTCGACCGACTGCGGCCTCGGTCTGCGTTGCCACGCGCAGATTGCGTGGGCGAAGCTCAAGTCGCTGGTCGAGGGCGCGGCCCTGGCGAGCCGCGCGCTCGGGTTCAACTGATCGGCTGTCGCCGGCAGTCCGTCCAGATCAAGCCGCGCTTGCGCACGATGCCGTCGTCAGGCACGCTTGCCGGGTTCGTAATACCGCATAACAGTCCTGTACGGCGATCCGCGAGTCACGGGCATTCGTATGAGGATGAAGTTCTAGACCGCCAGACCTTCACCGTCGAAACGTGAACGGCAAGGGCCGTCGGTGCGAGCCGGCGGCCCTTTTTCGTGGAGCGCGTAGTAGATTTCACTCTTTACTTCGCCGTTTCGGAGAGCCATGGCCGTCGGAGTCATACGTGCGATCACGGCACTCGTCGCCTGCGCCTGGGCGGCGACGGTCTTCGCGCAGCCGGCAGAGCCCGGTGTCCAGGCGTTCCTGGACGCGGCGTCTGGCAACAGGCGTCGCGCAACCGAGGCTCAGGGCGAGATTGCGGCCTCGTGGCGGGCTGGCTATGCATCGATGCTCGTGGATCTCCTCGATCTCGTGGAGCGCACGCGCGACCTGAACCGGCAAACCTTCATGCAGCCGGGGCACTTCGTGAGCTTCCTCGAGCAACAGACCGGCCAAGCGTTCGGCGAGGACATCGCGAAGTGGCGAGAGTGGGAGTGGGCTCAGCCCTACGAGCCGCATCCGAGCTACGGCGAGTTCAAGGGGCGACTGTACGCGCTGCTCGATCCGCGGTTTGTCGTGTTCTTTCGCGCGGCCGTGCAGCCCACGATTAGACTCGACGAGATCGTTTGGGGCGGCGTGTCGATCAACGGCATTCCGCCGCTCGATCACCCGAAGCAGGTTGCGGCAGAGGAGGCCACCTACCTCGAGGACGACAACGTCGTGTTCGGCCTGTTCGTCGACGGCGAGCCGCGGGCCTATCCGAAGCGAATTCTCGCGTGGCACGAGCTGGCGCTCGATCGCGTGGGCGAACGCGAGCTCGCCATCGTCTACTGCACGCTCTGCGGCACCGTGATTCCGTTCGACGCACGGGCAGGCGGCAAGGTGTTGACCTTCGGCACGAGCGGGCTGCTGTATCGCTCGAACAAGCTGATGTTCGATCAGGAGACGGCAAGCCTCTGGTCGAGCCTGACGGGCGAGCCGGTGGTCGGGCCGCTCGTGCAGCTGAAGCTCAGGCTCACCGCGCTACCGGTGGTGACGACCACGTGGGGCGAGTGGCGAGCCCGGCATCCCGATACGCGCGTGCTGTCGCTCGATACCGGCTTCAGGCGGGACTACTCCGAAGGTGCAGCCTACCGCGCCTATTTCGGAACGGACGAGCTGATGTTCGGTGTTGCACTGCGCGACGGGCGCCTGCCCAACAAGGCGGAGGTGCTCGTCATCCGGTCGACGACGCCCCGCGGGCGCAGGGGCCGCGCTGCCCCTGCCGGCGCCGGCGTTCGCGATCTCGACGGCGCGCCTGGCGCAGTCCCCGATCCTGCATGTGCAAGTCGCCGGCACGAACGTCGTGGTCGTCACGTCGCCCGCCGGCGCGAGCCGCGTCTACGCCAGCGGCGACTACCGGTTCGTGACGACCACGGCAGACGACAAGCTGCTCGATGCCGATGGCCGGCCGTGGCTCGTGGACGAGGACTACCTGAGCGCGACGTTCGATCCGGCCATTAGGCTGCCGCGCCTCGCCGCGCATCGCGCCTTCTGGTTCGGTTGGTATGCCCAGCATCCCGACACCGTTCTCATGGAGTGAGCGGGACGTTGGCGTCGGCGTTTGGCGACGCCGGCCGCCTTCTGTAACAGTTGTTTACCCTCCGACAGGCCGTCCGGGCATACACTTCCGCCACGTAGGCCGTGAGTGTGACCGAGCGCGCAGCATGGGTTGGAACTTTTGCGCAGCATCGGTGAACTCAGTGACGAGCGGGCGGGTGGAGACGGACCTTGGCGAGGGCATGGTGTTCGCGGCTTGCGGCGCTCGGCGTAGCGCTCGGCACCGTGCTGCTGGCTCAAGCGTGCGCGCAGCCGCCGGACCGATCCGACGCGAATGCCGCACACGTGTGCCAGCGCCGCGTGATCGTCAGCTTCACGGCCGTGGCCGACGCGGCCACCGTCGCCGCAGTTGCGACGGCCGCGCGTGTCCGGCTCACGGTCGTCGATCGCCTGATGCCCGATGCCTACGTCGTCGATCTCGCGGCCGATGGACCGGACGCCGCGTGCGACGCGGGGCTTACGCGCGTTCGTGCCGATGAGCGAGTGCGCGCCGCCGATCCCGATCGTCGCCGGTTTCCCCACTAGGTGAAGAAGAACCGCATGCCACGCACGTTCTGGATGCTCGCGGCGCTGCTGCTGGTCGGCTCGACGAGCCAGGCGCAGGAGCGGAATCCCGTTCGCAGGGCGCCGGCGGCCGCAGGCGACGGCGGCTCGCGCGTGATCGTGAAGCTGCGCGCCGCTGCGCCGAACGGCCGCGTTCAGGCCCTGGCGGCCGCCGATCGCGTGGCCGCGCTTGCGGCGCGCACGGGCGTGCGGGTCGCGCACGCGCGCGAGCTCGGCGCGGGGCTGCAGGTGCTCGAGCTCGACGCTTCGCAACCGATGAATGCGCAGCTCGCGCGGCTCGAGGCCGACGACGGTGTCGAGTACGCAGAGCCGGATCGGCGCCGCTATGCGCATGCGGTCCCGAACGACCCACGGTTCGCGCAGCAGTGGTATCTGCGCAGCGCCGCGGCGACGCCGTCCGCGGTCGACGCGGAGCACGCGTGGGATACGACGACCGGCAGCGACGCGATCGTGATCGCCGTGCTCGACACGGGCGTGCGCTACGACCATCCCGATCTCGGCCGCGTGGGGCAGGGCGGACGATTGCTGGACGGTTACGACTTCGTCAGCGACGCCGACGTCGCGAACGACGGCGACGGCCGCGATGCCGACGCCACGGACCCCGGCGACTTCGTGTCGCAGACGGATGTGGGCACCCAGAAGTTCAGCGACTGCGACGTCTCGTCCAGCTCGTGGCATGGCACGCGCGTGGCAGGGATCATCGGCGCGAGCGCGAACAACGCCGTGGGCATCAGCGGCGCCACCTGGAATCCGTGGATCCTGCCGGTGCGCGTCCTCGGCAAATGCGGCGGCTTCGACTCGGACATTCTCGCGGGCATGCGCTGGGCGGCCGGCCTGGACGTCCCGGGCCTTCAGCCCCCCGTACCGGGCCCGCATCGAGAATCTGAGCCTCGGCGCGACCGGCGCGTGCACGACCGCCTACCGCGACGTGATCGCCGAGCTGGCCAACGCCGGCGTCGTCGTGGTCGCGTCGGCCGGTAACGAGGGCGGCCCCGTCGATACACCCGCCAACTGCCAGGGCGCCGTGGGCGTCGGCGGCATACGGCACGTCGGCACGAAGGTCGGCTACAGCAGCCTGGGGCCGGCGGTCGCGCTCTCGGCACCGGCCGGGAATTGCGTGAACTTGAGCGGCCCGTGTCTCTACCCGATCAACACCACCACGAACCTCGGGGCGACGGCGCCCGGTGCCAACGATTACACGGACGGCTTCAATATCAGCGTCGGCACGAGCTTCTCGGCGCCGATCGTGGCGGGCATCGGCGGCCTGATGCTCTCGGCGAACGGCGCGCTGAGTGCCGCGCAGGTGCGCGCGCGGCTCATCGAGGGTGTCGCCGCGTTCCCCGTCTCGACGGATCCCACCGTGCCGCAGTGTCACGTGCCGACGGGTCAGAACGACCTGCAGGTCGCGGAGTGCAACTGCACGTCCGGCACGTGCGGGGCCGGCATGGCGAACGCCCAAGGCGCGGTCCTCGCGGCGTCGCGGCCGATCGCCGTCGTCACGTTGCCGAGCACGGTGAGCCCGGGGCAGAGCCTGGCGCTGTCGGCCGTGGCCAGCACGGCGGCGGATGGCCATTCGCTCGCCACCTACTCGTGGCTGGGCACGAGCCTGGCATCGGCCCCGGATCAGCCCGCGGTCAACGTCGTGGCGCCGACGTCGGGCAGCACGATCGTCTGCGTGACGGTGACCGACGACGCGGGTCGCCAGGATACCGCCGTCGTCTCCGTGACGCCGACCACGGCCGCGAGCGCGTCCGCGTCGGCCGGGACGAATCCGTGCCTCATCGTCATGGTGACGGTCGCGCCGAATGTCGCGAGCGTCCAGGCCGGGGCCGCGCAAGCGTTTGCCGCGACCGTGGCCAACTCGACGAACACCGCCGTCGAGTGGAGCGTGAACGGCGTGCCCGGCGGCGATAGCACCGTCGGTACGATCACGGCGGCCGGCTTCTACACCGCGCCGGCCTCGGTCGCCGCGGCGCTGAACGTGGTCGTCACGGCCGCATGGACGGCGGATGCGACGCGTTTCGGCACGGCTCAGGTCACCGTGACGCCCCCTGCGCCGGCGCCCGCACCGCAAGCCTCCTCGGGCGGCGGCGGGGCCACGGGAGCGCTCGAGCTCGTGGCGCTGCTCGGCGCGCTCGGCCTCGGCCGCCGCCGGCGGCCGCGCACTTAAGTCAGTCCCCGGAGCGATGTCTGCGCCCGACCTTGCGACGGTCGGGGTCGTGCTTACACTACGATTCTGTAGGTCGAGGTCGCTCCGGGGGGTTCATGAGCTCGTCTTGTCGCACCGCGCTGCTCGGCGTAGTGGTCTTCGCGCTGGCGACGCCTTGCTTGGCGCAGCGCGCGTCACGCGGCGCGGCGTCGGATTTCGACGCCCGCACGCTCACGGCGCCGCCGCGCAGCTGGCCGACCAACGGCGGCAACGTCTATAACCAGCGCTACTCGCCGCTCGCGCAGATCAACGCCGGCAACGTCGGCCGGTTGCGGGGGGTCTGGCGCGCTCGGTTGCACGGCTCCGGTGCGGCGCCGCAGTACTCGGGTGAAGCTCAACCGCTCGTTTATGCCGGCGTCGCGTACGTCAGCACCGGCGCGGACGACGTCTTCGCGCTCTCGATCGACAGCGGCGAGCTTCTCTGGCAATACGAAGCGCACCTCGATCCGAACCTGACGTCGGTGTGCTGCGGCTGGACGAATCGCGGCGTCGCGCTCGGCGACGGCAAGGTGTTCGTCGGGCAGCTCGACGGCAAGCTCGTCGCGCTCGATCGGCTGACCGGCAAGATCATCTGGGCAACGCAAGCCGAGCGCTGGCAGGACAATTTCTCGATCACGGCGGCGCCGCTGTTCCTCGACGGCAAGGTCATCGTCGGATTCGCGGGCGCGGATCGCGGCACGCGCGGTCGCGTGAAGGCCTACGACGCGCGCAACGGCCGGTTGCTGTGGACGTTCTACACGATCCCCGGCCCCGGCGAGCCCGGCCACGACAGCTGGCCGCAAGACAACGACGCCTGGAAGTACGGTGGCGGCTCGATCTGGCAAACACCGGCGGCCGATCCCGAGCTCGGCCTCGTCTACTTCTCCACCGGCAACGCGGGCCCCGACTACAACGGCGCCTATCGGGCCGGCGATAACCTGTACACGGCCTCGATCGTGGCGATCGACGCGGCCACCGGGAAATATCGGTGGCATTTTCAGCAAGTCCATCACGACCTCTGGGATTACGACGCCGTGAACCCCGTGGTGCTGATGGATCTCACGATCGACGGCCGCACGCGCAAAGCGCTCGTCGAGGTCGGCAAGACGGGATTCGCGTACATCCTGGATCGCGCGACCGGCGAGCCGATCGTGGGCATCGACGAGCGCCCGGTGCCGCAGGAGCCGCGGCAGGCGACGGCCGCGACGCAGCCGTTCCCGCGCGGCGAGGCCGTCGTGCCGCAGATCATCGAGATTGCGCCGGAAGGGTTCGCGCTCTCGAACGCGGGCCGAATCTTCACGCCGTTCGTCGGCGAGGATCCGACGATCGTGAAGCCCGGCATCTGGGGCGGCGCGAGCTGGCCGCCGAGCGCATTCGATCCGACGGCGCAGACGTTGTTCGTTTGCGCGTCGTCGGTGGTGGGTGCGTATACGGGCGGCGGCGAGCCGAGCTTCGTCGCGCCGGGGCAGGGCGAGCGCTATCTCGGCGGGCGCACGGCCGGCACGCGTTTGCCGCGCAGCGGCATCCTGGCGGCCATCGACGCGCGCACGAACAAGCTCGTGTGGCGCTATCGCTGGCCGGAGCAGTGCTACAGCGGAGTGCTCGCGACCGCCGGCGGCTTGCTGTTCGTCGGGCGCAGCGACGGGCGGCTCACGGCCGTGGCCGCCGGCAGCGGCAAGCAGCTGTGGGAGTTCCAAACGGGCGCCGGCATGAACGCCGCGGTGAGCACGTTCGAGCATCGCGGCCACCAGTACGTGATCGCTTACTCCGCCGGCAACGCGCTGATCGGCTCGGCGCGCGGCGACAGTGTGTGGCTGTTCGGCCTCGAGGGCGCGCTCGGCGCGGCGGAGCCCGGCGCGCCGGCGCCGCGCACCACGGCCGTGCCGGAGCCGATCGCTGGGGCTGCCGCGACGGTGGCGGCGGCCACCGCGCCCGACCTCGACAACGGTCAGCGCCTGTACGCGCGCACGTGCGTGATCTGTCATGGCGAGGACGGCAAGGGCGGGCATGGCGGCGGCGCGCCGCTCGACGGCGTGCGCGACGTCGCGCTCGCGATTGAGGTCGTGGGGGGTGGCCGCAATAACATGCCGCCGTTCTCGACGGCTTTGACGCCGGCGCAAATCCGCGATGTCAGCGTCTATGTGGTGACGGCGCTGTCGCAGGCGGGACGCTGAAGTTTCTTGGCAGTGCAGCGAGCGGCGATTCTGTAAACTTTCGAGCCGATTCGGGGCTCTATAGGATGGAGCGGCCTGGCCGCCGTAACCCGCGCTTTGGCCCAGAGTTCTCGGCAGGTACGCCGGGTTGCCGCTAATATAAAGAGTCCGCTGCCCAGGGTCGCCTGAGGAAGGTCGAGTGCCGTTGTTGTCGCGCCGGAGCCTGTTGCAAACCGCTGTCCACGGTCTGGCGGCCGCCTCCCTCGGCAGCGCGGTGTGGCGAAGCCACTCGGTAGGGGCCCAGGCGCCGGTCGGCCGACGCGGCACGCAGGATCTCGGCGGCGGCCTGCACGTGCTGTCGCTCGGCGCCACGAACGTGCTCGCCGCGACGGGTCCCGAAGGCGTGACGCTCGTCGACGGTGCGCCGGCGGGCCAGCATGCGGTGCTGGTCGATCTGCTCGCGACGCTGCCGCGCTCGGGGCGAGTCCATACGCTGTTCAACTCGCATTGGCATCCCGAGCAGACGGGCTCGAACGAGGCGCTGGGCAAAGCCGGCGCCACGATCATCGCCCAGCAAAACACGAAGCTGTGGTTGACGACCGACGTCACCTGGCCCTGGAACCACGAGACGGTGCAGCCTCTACCGAAGGTCGGGCTGCCGAACCAGCCGTTCTACGCGCAGGCCGAGCTCGACATCGACGCTCGGCACGTCCAGTGCGGCCATCTGCGCGACTGTCCGCATACGGACGGCGATATCTACGTATTCTTCCCGGCCGAGAACGTCCTCAGCGTGGGCGACGCGGTGTGGAACGCCGGTTGGCCGTCCATCGACTGGTGGACGGGGGGTGGATCGGCGGCATCGTCGGCGGGCTGGACGCGCTGGCCTATGCGGCCAACGAGGACACGCGGATCGTGCCGGCTCGCGGCCCCGTCATGAGCTATGCCGAGCTGAAGGCCCAGCACGAAATGTACGGCCAGATCTTTGAGCGATTGGCCAAGACGCTGTACAGCGGTGGCGGGCCCGACGAGGCCGTCGCGGCCAAGCCGACGCAGGAATTCGAGGCGAAGATGGGACCGTCGGAGCCGTTCGTGCGCCGCGCGTTCGAGAGTCTCTGGGCGTATTTGTCACCGGATGCTTGATTGACATTGCGGAAGATGAGATCGATGCGATTCCCCGTCCGACCTGGTTCGATCCTTCGCCACGCCACGTGGCTCGCGGCCGTGGCATTGACGGCCGGCTGCAGCAAGTTCTGGAGCGAGCCTTCGGTCGCCGACGCCGGCAAGGCGCAGTGGCCGCTGGTCACGAAGTACTGCAGCGATTGCCACAACGACACCGAGCTCGCGGGTGGCCTCGATTTCGGCAAGATCAAGCCGGACAACGTGGCGCAGCATGCGGAGAAGCTCGAGATGGCGGTGCGCAAGCTGCGCAGCCACGCCATGCCGCCGCCGAAGGAGCCGCGTCCGGACGCGAAGCAGCTGACGGCGTTCGTCGCGTGGCTCGAGCGGGCGCTCGATGAGGCAGCTGCGGGCAATCACGGCTTCCAGGCCGTCGTGCCGCACCGCTTGAATCGCGTCGAGTACGACAATGCCGTGCACGATCTTCTGGCGCTCGACATCGATTCCGCGGAGTGGCTACCGCTGGACGAGGAGGTCAAGCATTTCGACAACATCGCCAGCGGCCTGCAGGTGTCGCCCTCGTTCATCGAGCAATACGTGATCGCAGCGCGGGCCGTGGCCGTGCGAGCCGTGGGCAGGCCGGATGCGCGGACCGGTAGCCAGACCTATACCGCGGGGCCCGGCAACCAGCAGACCCACGTCGCGGGGCTACCGCTCGGCACGCGTGGCGGCATGGTCGTGACGCACCTGTTTCCGTCCGACGGTGAGTACGTCGTCAACATCGCGGACATGTTCACGCACATCTGGGGCAACGACTCGGAGTTCGAGAACACGGTGGTCGTCACGCTCGACGACACGCCCGTTTACGAGACGACGCTCGGCGGCGACGAAGACACGCGCGCCTACGACCAGGTCCAGAACGGCGTGATGGAGAAGGTCAACGCGCGGCTGAAGAACATTCGCTTCGCCACCAAGGCCGGGCCGCACCGGGTCGGCGTGACGTTCCGCCGGCGCACGTTCGCGGAATCCGACGATCAGCAGCAGATGTTCGTGCCGGGCGGCGGCCAGGACCGCGTGTTCCGCGTCAGCTCGTTCGAGATCAGCGGGCCGTACAAGCCGACGGGTCTCAGCATGACGCCGAGCCGCGAGCGGATCTTCTCGTGTCACCCGGCGCGCGGCGACGACGAGCAGCTGTGCGCGGAGCGCATCTTGAGCGAGCTCGGCAAGCGCGCGTACCGGCGGCCGCTGACGGAGCAGGACCTGGCCGAGCTGCTCGCGTACTACCGCGAGGGCCACGCCGTGAACGGCTTCGAAGAGGGCATTCGCAGCGCGATCACGGGCATCCTGGCGAGCCCGTACTTTCTGTATCGCGTCGAGCAGGTGCCCGAAGGCGTGCAGCCGGGGCAGAACTATCGGATCGACGACCTCACGCTGGCCTCGAAGCTGTCGTTCTTCCTCTGGAACACGATTCCCGACGACGAGCTGCAGGGTCTCGCCGTCCGCGGCCAGCTCGGCGACGAGCAGGTGCTGAAGGCTCAGGTCATGCGGATGCTGCAAGACCCGCGCGCCGACGCGCTCGCGGAGAGCTTCGTGTTCCATTGGCTCGACATGCGCCGGCTCGGCGAGGTGGAGCCCGACCGCGCGATCTTCCCGTATGCCTCCGGGCGCGGCGATCCGCGCGCGGACTATTTGACGGAGCTCAAGCTGTTCGCGAAGGGCATCTTCACCGAGGATCGCAGCGTCGCCGATTTCCTCACGGCCAAGGACACGTACCTGAACGAGCGCCTCGCGCTGCTGTATGGCATCAAGGACGTCAAGGGCGACCAGTTTCGCCGCGTGGAGCTCACGGACTCGACGCGCTGGGGACTGCTCGGCAAGGGGGCGGTCCTGATGGCCGCGGCCTATCCGAATCGCACTTCGCCGGTGCTGCGCGGCTCGTTCATTCTCGAGTACATCGTGGGCGCGCCGCCGCCGCGGCCGCCGTTGAACGTGCCGCCGTTCCCCGAGGCCGAGATCGGCACGGCCAAGGCGCGGACCGTGCGCGACATCATGGCCAAGCATCGCGAGAACCCCGTGTGCTTCTCGTGCCACGGCGTCATGGATCCGCTCGGTTTCGCGCTCGAGAATTTCGACGCCGTCGGCGTGTGGCGCGACAAGGATCGCTATGCGGGCACCGCGATCGATTCGCTGGCCGAGCTGCCCGACGGCACGCAGGTCACGGGGCCCGATGAGCTGCGCGAGGTGCTCGCCCGCGACCCCGAGCAGTTCGTGCGTACGTTCACCGAGCGCTTCCTGATGTACGCGCTCGGCCGCGTCGTGGACTACCGTGACATGCCGGCGGTACGCAAGATCGTGCGCGAGGCGAAGCGCGACGACTACAGGTTCTCGTCGATCGTGTGGCAGGTCGTGAAGAGCGATCCGTTTCTCATGCGAACCGCCCCGCCACCGGCCGAGCCGCCGGTCGTGACGGCGCAGGCCGCTGCAAACTAGGCCCGGCGCGAGACGCGGGCAGAGGAGATAGGCAATGTTCATCACCAAGAAGCATCTTTCCCGTCGGACCGTGCTGCGCGGCGCAGGCGCGTGCATCGCGTTGCCGCTCCTCGATGCGATGGTGCCGGCCTTCGGCGCCGCCAAGCCCACTCCGCAGAGGCTCGCGTTCGTCGGCTTTCCGCACGGCGCCGTGATGCGTCACTGGTCGCCGGCCGAGACCGGCAAGGGCTACGAGATGACGCGGATCCTGGAGCCCCTGGCGCCGTATCGCGATCATCTGACGATCGTCTCGGGCTTGCGGAACAAGCCGGCCGAGAACCCCGAGCCGCACGAGTTCGTCGAGCAAACCTGGCTGACCTGCGTGCCCGTGGGCAAGGCCGGCACGGAAGGTCCGGACTACGGCATGTCGGCGGATCAGCTGGCGGCACGCGCGATCGGCCAGGAGACCCGCTTGCCGTCGCTCGAGATCACCACCGCGCAGCGCGGCGCCGCCATGTCCTGGCGTACGCCGACGCAGTCGCTGCCGCAGGAGATCAGCCCGCGGGCGGTGTTCTATCGGCTGTTCGGCCAGGGCGACACCGAGGCCGAGAGAACCGCGATCGTCCGCGAGACCGGCAGCATTCTCGATCACGTGACCGCGCAGGCACAGGGCCTCGAGCAGAAGCTGGGCCAGCGCGATCGCACGGCGATCGACGCCTACCTCGACTCCGTCCGCGAGATCGAGCGCCGCTTGCAGCTCGCGGCCCAGAAGGACTCCACCGGCCTCGAGATTCCCGAGGCGCCGATCGGCGTGCCGAACGACATCGACCTGCACTTCAAGATGATGTTCGATCTGATGGCGCTTGCGTTCCAGGCCGACGTCACGCGTGTCATCACGTTCTCGATGGATCGGGAAGCGAGCATGCGCACGTACAACAACCTGAGCATCTCGGAGGCGTTCCATCCGCTGTCTCACCACGGCAACGACCCCGGCAAGCAGGATCGGCTCGCGGTCATCCAAAACTATCACTCGAAGGTGTTCGCCCGCTTCATCGACAGGCTGGCGAAGACGCAGGACGGCGACGGCACGCTGCTCGATCACTCGACGGTCTTGTTCGGCAGCAACATGAGCGACAGCAATCGTCACAATCACGACCCGTTGCCGGCTGCGATTCTCGGCCGCGCCCACGGCCGCATCAAGGGCGGTCAGCATCTGCATTATCCGCAGGATTCGCGATTCGCGGATCTGCTGCTGACGATTCTCGAGCGCACGCAGATCCCCATCGAATCGATCGGCGACAGCGGCGGCACGTTCACGGAGGTTTGAGCATGCGCATGCGGCTTCTGGCTTTGACCTTCGTGCTGGCAAGCGCCGCCGCCGGCGCGGCGGAGGTCTCGTTGCTGTCGGCGGCCGAGAGCGGCGACCACGCCGCCGCGCTCGCGCGCTTGAAGGCAGGCGCCGACGTCCAGGCGCGCGGGCCGGACGGCGGCACGGCGCTGCTTTGGGCGGTGTACAACCGCGACGTCGAGCTCGCGAAGCAGCTCATCGAGGCCGGCGCCGACGTCGACGCGAAGAACGAGTTCGGCGCATTCCCGCTGTCCGAAGCCGCCATGAGCGGCTCGACCCCTTTGATCAAGCTGTTGCTGGACGCCGGCGCCAATGCACGCGAGGCGAACGGTGAGGGCGAGACGGCGCTGATGGTCGTGGCGCGCGCAGGCGACGTCGACGGCGCGCAGCTGCTGCTGAAAGCCGGCGCCGACGTGAACGCCGTGGAGGCGTGGGGCCAGCAGTCGCCGCTGATGTGGGCCGCGGCCCAGAGCCAGCCGGCGATGGTCAAGCTGCTGATCGCGCACGGGGCCGACGTCGACGCGCGCGGCGCAGTGCGCGATTGGGCGCGCAAGGTCATTCGCGAGCCGCGGCCGAAGGACATGAACCAGGGCGGCTTCACGCCGCTGCTGTATGCGGCGCGCGAGGGTTGCATTGCCTGCGCACGCGAGCTCGTGGCCGGCGGGGCGGACCTGAACCTGCCGGACCCGCACCGCGTCACGCCGCTCGTCATGGCGTTGCTGAATCTGCACTTCGACTTCGCCGCGTATCTGATCGAAGCCGGTGCCGACGTGAACAAATGGGATCTCTACGGCCGCGCGCCGCTGTACATGACGGCCGACACGAATACGCTGCCGGTCATGGGCAACGGCTCGATGGTCGTATTGCCGAGCATGGACAAGCTGACGGGGCTCGACGTCGCGAAGCAGCTGCTCGCGAAGGGCGCGGATCCGAACATCCAGCTGAAGCGCCGTCCGCCGTATCGCAACGTGCCGCAGGACCGCGGCGGCGACATCATCCTGTCGTTCGGTGCCACGCCGCTGCTACGCGCCGCGCGCGCCGGCGATGCGCCGATGGTGCAGCTGCTGCTCGAGCACGGTGCGCTCGTGGACCTGCCGAGCAATCAGGGCGTGACGCCGCTGATGGCCGCGGCCGGCCTCGAGTACGGCTTGCGCGTTACGCGCGGGCGCAATCGAACCGACGAGGGCGTGCTGAAGACATTGCAGCTCCTCGTCGACGCCGGCGCGGACATCAACGCGCGCGAGCTCACGGAGCCCAAAGGGGACGCCGCGGCCGTTCAGCTCGTGATCAATCAACGGTTGAGCGATTACAGCTACGATTATCGCGGCCGGCAGGTGCCGAGCCCGCGGGCCATCCCGCATCGCACGGCGTTGCACGGCGCGGCGATGAAGGGCTTCGACCCGATCGTGAAGTTCCTCGTCGAGCACGGGGCGGATTTGTACGCGAAGGACGCAAACGGCCGCACCGCGCTCGATCTTGCGAACGGCGATTACAACGAGCCCTTCCTGCGCCAAGCCGCCGAGCCGCACGTGGAAACCGTCGAGCTGTTGAAGCAGCTCATGGCGGAGCATCCGCAGCAGCAAGCGCGCAACTGATCCCGGCGCAGCCGACCAGCCGATAGGTCGCGGCGAGGAGCAACGCCAGCGCGAGCCGCTGTGGCGCCGCGGCGACCGGGCCCCGCCGAGCCTGGCTGCGCCCGTGCGGGAAACGCCTTATTTCCATTGAAAGTTTCCGCATGCTGCACGTATGATCACCGCTGCCTTCAGGTCGGGCGTGTAGTGGGGGGAGCCTTGCCTGGCGGCCTTGGCCCACGAGCGGAGCGGCCCAAGCACCGCGTCGGTCACGAATCTCGCGGAGTTCCGGATGAAAGCGGGAGTGGTCTGCGGTCTGGCGTTCGTCGGGGCGGCGTGCCTGGCGACGAGTGCGTACGCAGACGACGCGCAGGAAATCGCGACCCTCAAGAATCAGCTCGCGGAAACCCAGCGAATCATTCAGCAGCTGGCGGAGAAAGTCCGCGAGCTGGAGGCGACGGTCGCGGCGCAAGCGCCCGCAGCCGCCGAGCCGCCCGCACCGGCGCCGCCCCCGGTAGCAAGCACCGCTGCAGCCTCCGAGCACGCCGAAGCCATGGCGTCGATGACGCGGAGCAGCGAGCCGGGCCTTCCCCTTCATGGGTTCGCGGATGTCGCCGCGGGCACGCGCAACCCCATCAATCCCGACTTGAAGCACGTCGCCATCGGGTTGCTGGACATCTACCTCACGCCGCCGCTCGGCGATCGAACCAGCGCGCTGTTCGAGGTCACCTTCAAAACCGGTATCTCGGGGGATCTCACGTTCGACATCGAGCGCGCGCAATTTGGCTACCAATTCGGGGACGCCGCCACATTGTGGCTCGGTCGGTTTCATACGCCGTACGGCTATTACAACACCGCGTTCCACCACGGCGCCCAGGTCACCACGTCGCTACGTCGCCCTCTCGTCGTGCAGTTCGAAAGAACGGGCGGCGTGCTGCCGGCGCATACCGTGGGACTATGGCTCGACGGCGATGATCGCGTGGGCACGAACAAGCGGCTGACGTACGACGTCTATGCCGGTAATTCCCAGAGGATCGTCAACGGATTCCTCGACGTGCGTAACGGCGGTAACTCGAATGGCGACATGATCCTCGGCGGCAACGTCGCATTGCTGGCCGAAGACGTCCTTGGCGGAATGCGGTTCGGCTTCAGCACATTCTCGGCGAAAATCACGGACACTCTCACCGCCAACCTCACACGCGTGAGGAACTACGGCTTGTACGTCGTTCAGGAGAACGACAAGTGGGAGAACATCGCGGAGTTCTACTCGTTCTCCAACGCCGATCTCACGACGGGCACCGGTACCCATCGGAGCAACATGGGCTTCGTGGAGCTCGCGTATCGGACGGATCGATGGACGCCGTACGCCCGCTACGAGCGCTCCGACTTCGACCAAACCGACAACTACTTCGCTGCACTTCAGTATGGAGGTTCCTACCGGCGGGAAGCGCTGGGTGCGCGTTTCGATCTCGATCTGACGTCCGCGCTGAAGTTCGAGCTCGCCCACACCCGCCTTCTGGATCGCGTGCCCCGCGAGTACGACGAGGCGTTGATGCAGTATGCGATACGCTTCTAGAGCACGAGGCGTGCGTGTACGGCCAGGAGTGTTCTTGGCGGTGACCGGCCTGATGGTGGCCGCGTTGTGCACCGACGCTTCCGCTCAGCAGCTCTATGTGATCTGCCATCCGTCCGTTTCGCTGATGGCGGCCGACTTGCGCGATGTGTTTCTCGGCGACAAGCAGTTTACCGGCGGTATCGCGCTTTCGCTGGCGGACAACGAACCGGCTCGAGAGCTGTTTCTCCAGAAAGTCCTGAAGATGGATACGGCGAAATACCTCACGTCGTGGACCAAGAAGGCCTTCCGCGACGGAGTCAATCCGCCGCTGTTGAGTGGTGACAACGCGGAGGCGCTGGACTACGTGAAGCGCGGAGCCGGCCGCTGCAGCTACGTCACGATGGCGCCCGGTCCGGGCGTGGCGATCATTGCCGTCTACTGAGGTCTACACGCGAACCCGGTACGCGCGAACCGGCTGAGCGATGTTCTTCAGGGGCTGTTCGCCGAGATCCTCGAAGATCACCGGCAGTCGGTTGCCGACCGCGGCGCGGACCGACTCGGACACGCAAATCTCGCCTGCGCCGGCCAGGGCCTCCAGGCGCGCCGCCACGTTGACTCCGTCACCGTAGACGTCTCCTCGGTCCTCGATGACATCGCCGAGGTTTACGCCGATTCTAAACTCCACTCGCCGCTCCGGCGGCAGCTTGCCGTTTCGCTCCGCGAGCGCCGTCTGAATGCTCGCGGCACACTTCAGCGCGTCCAGCGCGGAATCGAAGCGCGCGAGCATTGCGTCTCCGGCGTAGTGGTTCACGCGACCGCCCTGTCGGTCGACATTGTCCGCGAGGATGTCGAGATAGTCCCGCAGACGGCGATGAGTGACGTCTTCGTCGTCCGCGGTGAGTCGGCTGTAACCGGCAACATCGGCGTAGAGCACGGCGGCGAGCTTGCGCGGCAACTGCTCGCGCGCGGCTTCCCGTAACACGTTGTAAGCCTGAATGGTGCTGCGAAATCCCTTGAGCTTGAGCTCGCCGATGGCCTCGAGGTCGAACAGATCCTCGATGGAGACGAGCATGCGCTGTGGGATCAGGGTCTGCCCCGGCAGCGCCTCCCGGCACAGATGCGCAGCCAAGTTCGTGACCGTGCCGATCGCGCCGTAGTCCAATCGTCCTTCGAAACCAACGGCGCCGATGGTGGCGTAACCGTGCGCAATCCCTGCGCTGAGCTGCAGGTCGTGACCGCGCTTGCGCCACCGATTGGCCAGCGGCGCGAGCCGTTCGTGCAGATTCAAAGCCATTCGCACGGCCCGCGCGGGCGCATCGGGCACCGGCACCGGGTCGTTGAAGCACACCATCATTCCGTCGCCGGCGAACCGCTCGATGGTGCCTTCGTGCGCCAGAATCACGCGGCCCATTTCGGCGTGGTACTCGCGCAGCACGTTCATGACCTCTTCGGGCTCGGCCGTTTCCGCGAACCCGGTGAACCCATGCAGATCGATGAACGCTACCGCCACCTCGCGACGGCGGCTCTTCAGAGGATCTTCGGCTTCGCCCTCGACGATCATCTGTGCGACCTGCGGCGAGAAGAAGCGCTTCAGGCGCCCGAGTCGCTCGAGCGCCGCGACCTGGCTCGCCACGCGCTCCTCTAGGGTGCGATTCTGTTCCTGGACGGTGTCGTGCAGCTGCTTGATTCGCAGCATGGACTTCACCCGGGCCACGAGCGCCGCCGGGTCGACGGGCTTCGTGAGGTACTCGTCGCCGCCGGCGTCGAGCGCGGCAACCACGTCTTTCGAGTCCGACCTTGCGGTCAGGAATACGATGGGAATGAACGGGATCGTGGAGTCGGCGCGGAGCCGCCGGCAGACCTCGATGCCGTCCATCTCGGGCATCATGACGTCGAGCAGAATGAGATCCGGGCTCAAATCGCGCACGGCGGCGAGCGCTTTAGGACCGCTCTCGGCGATCACGATCTCGTAGCCGTGCGCGGACAGGCGCGCCCGCAGGATATCGAGGTTCGCCGGGACGTCATCGACGATGAGGATGCTCGGCGGGGTGCGCATGACAGCTTACGATAGGTACTCGCGGATCTTCGCGAGGAGGAGCTTGAGGCTGACCGGTTTCGTCATGTAGCCCTCGCAACCCGCCGCCATGGCCTTCTGATCATCGCCGCTCAGCGCGTATGAAGTGACGGCGATGATGGGTATCTGCTTCAGCTCCGCGTTCCCCTTGATTCTGCGCGTTACTTCGTAGCCGTCCATGCCCGGCAACTGAATGTCCATCAGGATCAGGTCCGGCTTTTCTCGTTCGGCCATTGCGAGGCCGTCTTCTCCAGTGCACGCCTCGAGGGACTCGTAGCCGCACGCTGCGAGCACGTCGTGCATGATCCGACGGTTATCCTCTTGGTCCTCGATGATCAGAATGCGCTTGCTCACTGCTTTGCTCCTCTGCGTGCGGCTCGCCGGGGCGTGGCGGAGGACCGTTCGTGGCCGTTTGCGGTTAGACGATCCACTCGGCCTCCGCTGTGCGTTGCGCCCGTACCGGAATGCTGAAGTAGAAAGTCGAGCCCGCTCCGAGCTCGGACTCCAACCATAAGCGCCCACCGTGCATTTCCACGATCTTTCGGGCGATCGCCAGCCCAAGGCCGGTGCCGCCTTTCGCGCGCGTCGATGAGTCGTCCACTTGCTGAAACTCACGGAAGACGCGCTGTTGTTCCGACGCCGGGATGCCGGGACCCGTGTCCGCCACGGAGACGAGGTATTCGCCGTCGCAGCGGCTGGCACCGACCCTGACCGAGCCTTCGTCGGTGAACTTGACCGCATTCCCGAGCAGATTCAAAAGCACCTGCGCCAGGCGACGATCGTCGCCAAAGCCGAGCGGCAGGTCGGGCTCCACTTCCAGGGTCAGCTCCAGTCCCTTTTCCGCCGCCAGCGGCTCGATTGCGGTCACGACGGTGTTCAGCGTGTCGGCAAAGGAGTAATCCTTGAGCGACAGCTGCAGCTGACCCGCTTCGATCTTGGACAGGTCGAGAACGTCATTGATCAAGCTCAACAGGTGCCGACCGCTCTTCTGCACGCGCTCCATGACGTCGAGTATCTTGGGCGGAACGTCGCCGTAGATCTTGTCGACGATGAGCTCGGTATATCCGAGTATGGCGTTCAACGGCGTGCGCAGCTCGTGGCTCATGTTGGCAAGGAACTGCGATTTGTGCTGGCTCGCAGCCTCGAGCTCTCGACTCTTCTCCTCGAGTGCCCGGAACAGCCGAGCATTCTGCATGGCCAGTGTCGAATGTGCGGCGAAGGTTTGGAGTAGCTCGATGACCTGTGGCGAGAACGAGCCGATTGCTCGACGCCCGAGAGTGAGCGCGCCGAGCACGCGTCCCTCTCGCTTGAGGGGCAGTGCGAGCAGCGCGTGCAGCCGCTCGTGCTCCAAGAAGTCGCGCAGCGGACTGATGTACGGGTCGTCCGGATCGTCGACGTCGGTAATTTCGATGGGCTCGCCCGCTGCCACGGCACGGCCGCTCGCTCCTTCGCCGACGCGCATGGTGGTCGCGCGCCACTTCTCCAACATCTGCGCCGACACGCCCGTAGCCGCGCGTAGCGTGAGCTCGCCCTTTGCTTCGTCGAGCTCATAGATGGTGCCGACGCTGGCGTCCGCCAGCTGCACGGCACGCTGAACGATCGCTTCGAGCACCTCCTGAACGTGGAGCGTCGAGTTCACGGCCTGCGTGACGTCGGCGAGTGCCTGGAGTCGCTCCACCGAGCGGCCCAGCTCGAGCGTGCGCTCGGCGATCTTGTCTTCGAGCGTGCGTTCGTGATCCTTAACGCGCTTGCGGTAATCGTGCAGGCTCGCATTCATTTGTTTGAGCGAGTGGAGCAGCCCGCCGATGTCCGGGGTGGTCTGCACCTCGTCCAAGCCGACGATCCCACCGCCTGCGATTCGGTTTGCCATGTGAATCGCCTGCGTGAGCGGGCGCGTCAGATCGAGGATCATGCCGCGCACGAAGAACGCGGCCAGAACGACGCTGATGAGCGTTGCGCCAACGACGATCCAATCTTGCGTATTGGCGCCGGCGATCACGCGGGCTATCGAGAGCTCGTGCTGCTGCTCGTAGTAGTTTCGATTCTCGTCCAGGTCGCGATCCACTTGATTGACGACGAGACGCAGCGGCTCGATCGCGGCGAACGAGGGGTCCTTTCGGACGGTGGTTGCGAGGCGCTCGAGCTGTTTCACGGTCTCATCGAGATCGCGATCCGGGTCCAGACGCCGCTGCTCCGTGAGCGCAGCTAGCACTGAATCGAGGGCGGCGACGCGGGCCATGGTAAGAGCGCCGGTGTCGACGGCGTCGGTGACCCCCTCGATGAATCGTCCATAAGCATCAGTGGCACCGAGGGAGAGTTGACGCAGCCGAAAGGAGTTTTCCAGGAACGCCGTGCGCTGAAGATTGAATGCGGTCTGGATCAACGGCACCGCGGCCAGCGGGGCTATGATCAGCACGAACTGCCAGATGATACGGTTTCGCAGCGACTGCACTCTGATCATGCGCTGCCCCGGTTCTAACGACCGACTGCAGGGAAAGGTAGTTCGAGCCGTCCGGCCAGTATAAACAGGCCCCGAAGCCGTGCAACAGGAAGATCATCCCCGGGCGTTCGCGGATCATCCCGAGATCTCGGTGCAGGCGGCGCTGCGGAGGCGTGCCCCCCGACGGCCGGGCGCGTAAGATCCAAGGCCGGTGCGCACGAGGAAGGGCTCGGCTTTGGGGGCACGATTATCGACCGTATTGATGCTGGCCGCGTCGGTCGCGGCGACGGCGCCCGTCTTGGCGGAGCTCTCCAACCGGACGGCGCCGATCATCATCGGGTCCTATGAGCTCAACGTCACCAGCGTCGCCGCGCATCGACGGTTCTGGGCCGACACGCTCGGCGGCAAAATGGTAAAAATCGGCAGCGTCGACGCGGTCGAGTTTCCCGATGTGTATCTGCTGCTGCACGTCCGGCCACCCACCGGCCCGACGCGCGGCACGACGTTCGATCACATCGGCTTCGCCGTGCCCGACGTGCCGGCACTGACGACGAAGATCGTGGCCAACGGCTACGAGCTCACCGTGGGTCGCGAGCCTGCACCAGGCGAGACGGCGAGCCCACCGACAGCCGGCAATTACGGGCGGTTCTCCTACATCATCGGCCCCGACGGCGTGAAAGTGGAGCTCGTCACGAACGCCGACGAGCACGCGCCGCCGATCAAGCACCATCACGTGCACTTCGTGAACCGCGACTTCGTCCCGATGCAGCAATGGTTCATGAAAGCGTTCGACGCGACGCTGCGCGAGGGTCAGACGGACTTCTTCATCGGTGCGGACTTGCCCGGTGTCGGTTACAGCCTGAACTTCTTCAGCTGGCTGCCGGACGAGAAGCTCGTCGGCACGCGCGGCCGAGCCGTGGATCACGTGGGCTTCGAGGTGCGGGATCTCGCCGCCTTCTGCAAGCGTCTGGAGGCGAAGGGCATCGTGCTGACGAAACCCTATGGTCGCGACGCGGCGCTCGGGCTTGCGACGGCCGAGATCACGGATCCCTGGGGCACCGTGCTCGAGCTGACCGAAGGGCTGCGGCCGACAGTGCCCTGACTCGCGTATGCCGGCGCGCAGGGATCTCGAGCGGCGGCAGCGGCGCTGGGCCGACACCGCGGGCGTGGACTACGACGCGGCCGGCTACGTGCGCGAGCTCGCGACGAACCTCCGTGCGCCGCCTTCGGCGGCGACGCAGACCGAGCTGACCCGCGGTTCCGAGCTCGAGCCCGGCCGCCTGCGCCCGGCACGGCTCTGGTCGTTGACGTCCTCGGCCGCGCTCGTCGTCAATGTGTTCGACTATTGGCGCGATCGCGATACCGCGCCGCTCGTCGCGGCGCTGGGTCTTCGCCACGGCTCGCCGGAGCTACGTTTCGAGGATCCGCTCGCGACCGGCTTGCCCGACGACCCGCCCCTGGCCGACGTCGTGCTGCAATGGCCCTCGGGCCGCGTGGCCTCGATCGAAAGCAAATTCGGCGAGTGGCTCGTGCGCCGGCCACGCAACAAACGTGGCTTCAAGCCCAAGTACTTTCCGCCGGGACAAGACCTGTGGGCGGCCGCCGGGCGACCACGCTGCCAGACCCTGGCCAACGACATCGAGGCGGGCCGCGAACTGTTTCGCTACTTGCACGCTGCCCAGCTCCTGAAGCACGCGCTCGGGCTCGCGAAGAGCGGCCCCGCGGAGTCCACGCTGCTGTATCTCTATTACGACCACGCGAGCCGCGAGCGTGCTGCGCACCAGGCCGAGCTCGACCGATTCACGGCGCACGTGCGGCTCGAGCTCGACTTTCGGGCCTTGACGTATCAGGCGCTGTTCGCCGGCTTGTGTCGCGGCGCCGCCGAGCGCATGAGCTACTGCGCGTATCTCCGCGCCCGCTACTTCGCGTAGCCCAGGGCGCGTGCCTTTGCCGCGACCTTGGCATACGATGGCCGGCCTTTCGCGCCCGTGCCAGACTGGCCCGACGCTGACCTGAGACGCCTGCCCTGAACGCAAGCCACCGCCTCTACATCACGGTGCCGGCCGGCACCGCCGACCTGGCGGCCGCGGAGCTCGCGGCGTGCGGTGCGACCGACGTCAAGGCAGCGCGCGGCGGCGTCGCCTGCGCCGGCACGCTCGAGACCGCGTATCGCGCGTGCCTGTGGTCGCGGGTCGCCAACCGCGTGCTGCTGCCGATCGCGGAGTTCCCTGCGCCGACGCCGGATGCGCTCTATGCAGGGGCGCGCAGCGTGGATTGGGAGCAGCACCTCTCCGTCGACGGCACGCTGGCCGTGGATTGCACGAGCAGCCGCTCGGCCGTCACGCATACGCAGTTCGCGGCGCTCAGAATCAAGGATGCCGTCGTCGATCAGTTTCGCGAGCGCGCGGGTCGGCGGCCATCGGTGGACGTGGCGACGCCGGACGTGCAGCTGAATCTGCATCTCGATCGGGACATCGCGACGCTGGCGATCGACTTATCCGGCGACAGTTTGCATCGGCGCGGCTATCGCGGCCCGCAAGGCGCCGCGCCGCTGAAGGAGAATCTGGCCGCGGCGATCTTGCTGCGTGCGGGGTGGTCGGAGCTCGCGCGCGCCGACTCGGGACCGGTGGGGCTCGTGGATCCGATGTGCGGCGCCGGCAGCTTCGTGATCGAGGGCGCGCTGCTCGCGGCCGACGTGGCGCCAGGGCTGCTGCGCCGCTACTTCGGATTCCTGCGCTGGCGCGGGCACGACCCGGCGCTCTGGCACCGGTTGCTCGACGAGGCGAACGAGCGGCGCGCAGCGGGCAGCATCGCGCACGTCGCCTTGCGGGCCTACGACCGGGATGCCGCGGCGGTCAAGGCGACGCTCGAGAATGCGGCTCGCGCCGGGTTCGAGCGCTTGATCCACGCCGAGCGCCGCGAGCTCGCCGATCTGCCGGCGGCACCCGCGGCGCGGGGCCTCGTCGTCGTGAATCCTCCCTACGGCGAGCGGCTCGGCGACGCGGACCAGCTGAAAGAGGTGTATGCGCTCCTGGGGCGGCAGCTGCGGGAGGGCTTCCTCGGCTGGCAGGCGGCCGTGCTCACGGGCAACCCGCCGCTCGGTCGCGAGCTCGGCATCAAGGCGAAGCGCACGCACACGATGTACAACGGCCCGATCGAGTGCCGACTCTTGCGGTTCGATATCGACGCCAAGCACTTCGAGACGAAACGCGTGCCGGGTGCGTTGCCCACGTTCGATACGGCCGCGGCGCGCGCGCGGCCGGGTGCCGAAATGTTCGCGAATCGGCTACGCAAGAATGCGGCCGCGATGAGCGCCTGGGCGCGGCGCGAAGGGATCGCTTGTTATCGCCTATACGATGCCGACATGCCGGAGTACGCGTTCTCCATCGACGTCTATGCAGCAGGTGTCGACGAGGACGCGCAGCGTTCCATCTACGTGCAGGAATACGCACCGCCGGCCACGGTCGATGCGCTGAAGGCGCGGGCGCGCCGCGAGGAAGTTTTTGCCGTGCTTCCGGAGGTGCTCGGCGTGCCGCGCGAGCGCGTCCACGTGCGCACGCGGCGCCGGCAGAAGGGTGGCGCGCAGTACGAGAAGCTGGCCGAGCGCGGTGAATTCACGCTCGTGAGCGAAGACGGGCTGTCGCTGTACGTGAACTTCACGGACTATCTCGACACGGGCTTGTTTCTGGATCATCGACCGACGCGGGCACGGATCCGCGAGCTCGCCGCGGGTAAGCGGTTTCTGAACCTATTCGCCTACACGGGCACGGCGTCGGTGTTCGCTGCGGCCGGCGGCGCCCGCGGCACGACGAGCGTCGATCTGTCGCGAACCTATCTCGATTGGGCGCGGCGCAATCTCGATCAGAACGGGTTTGCGGATTCGCGCAAGCACGAGCTGATCCAGGCCGACGCGCTCGCCTGGCTCGAGCAGCCGCCGGCGCAGCGCTATGACCTGATCTTTCTCGATCCGCCGACCGTGTCCCGCTCCAAGCGCATGGAGGACAAGCTCGATCTGCAGCGCGATCACGTGCGGCTGATCCGTACGACGTTGCTGCATCTCGCGCGCGGCGGATTGCTGATCTTCTCGAGCAACTTTCGCCGCTTCCGGCTCGATGTCGACAGCCTGGCGGGCCTCGATGTGCAGGACGTCAGTGCCGCGACGATTCCGCACGACTTCACGCGCAATCCGCGGATTCACCAGTGCTTCGAGATCCGGGTGTCCCGCGGCGCGGACAAAGCGCAGCGGCCGCTACTTTCGCTGCGGGGGGGCGAACCGGGCGCAGAACAGTAGCGCACCTTCGAACAGCGCATACATCGGCAGCGCGAGCAGCGTCTGCGAGAACACGTCGGGTGGACTCAGGATCATGCCGACGACGAACGCGCCGAGGAACACATACGGGCGCGAGCGTGCGAGCGAGTTTCGCGAGACGAGGCCGGTCCACACGGAGATGATGATCGCGATCGGCACCTGGAACGCGAAGCCGAACGCGAGCATCATGCCGATCGTGAAGTCGAGGAACGAGTTGATATCGGTCATGACCTTCACGCCGGTCGGCGCGGCGTTCGCAAAGAAGCCGAAGGCCATCGGCAGGACAACGAAGTAGGCGAACGACACGCCGACGTAGAACAGCACCACGCTGGCGATCACGAACGGCAACGCGATCCGCCGTGCCGTGGCCGGCAGCCATTGATCGATGAGCTTCCAGAGCTGATACAGCAGGATCGGCATCGTGATGAACAGCGCGAGCCAGAACGTGGCCTTCAGCGGCGTCACGAATGGCCCGGCCACCTGCTTGCTGATCAGCGACGAGCCTAGCGGCAGCGCGTTCATGATCGGCGTGGCGATCCTGGTGAAGATCTGGTTCTGAAACGGCGCCAGCGCGATGAACACGACCAGCAGCGCCACGATGGCTTTGAACAGGCGCGAGCGCAGCTCGTACGCCGCGGCGAGCAGGCTCTTGCCCACGCGGCGAACGTCTGGATTCAAGGGGAGATCGGCCACGAATGCATTCTAAACGAAGAGTCTCGGCCGCAGCGTCGTTAGACTGGCGGCTCCAAAAGGAGAAAGACCCTTGACGACGATCGTTGGCATCGCAGGGAGCTTACGGCAGGGCTCGTTCAATGTGGCTCTGCTGCGGGCCGCGGCCGCCGCCATGCCGAGCGGCAGCACGCTCGAGCAGGCGAGCATCGCGGACATCCCGCTCTACAACGGCGATGTCGAGGTCGAGCGAGGGTTACCGCAGGCCGTCACCGCTTTGCAAGACCGAATCGCGGCGGCGAGCGGGCTGTTGCTCGTGACGCCGGAGTACAACAACTCGATCCCCGGCGTGCTGAAGAACGCCATCGACTGGCTGTCGCGACCCCCGAACGAGATCCCGCGCGTGTTCGGCGGCCGCCGGGTGGCGTTGATCGGCGCCTCGCAGGGTGGTTTCGGCACCGTGCTGTCGCAAGCGGCGTGGCTGCCGGTGCTGAAGACGCTAGGCACGGATGTGTGGGCCGGCGGGCGCTTGCTCGTATCGCGGGCCGCCACGGTGTTCGACGCCACGGGCAAGCTCACGGACGAGCGGATCGCGGAGCAGCTCCGGACGTTTCTCGCCGGGTTCGTCGCGTTCGCCGGTGGCTGATCCGCCGTTTCACGGGCAGCCGTCGACGAGAATCAGGCTGCTACTCGAGATCGATTGCCGCAGCGCCTTGTACACCGCGTAGTCCGGGTCGTCGTAGAACGCCAGCGCGGCCGCGCGGTCCGGGAACTCGAGGACGACCAGCCGCGCCGGCGACCAGTTGCCCTCGAGCACGCGCGTGTGGCCGCCTCGCACGCGGTACGTGCCGCCGTGCTTCTGGATCAGCGCAGGCACGTGCGCGACGTAGTCTTGGTACTGCTCCGCGTCGTGAAGCTCGATGTTGGCGATCAGGTAAGCCGGCATCCGTCTCCTCCGTGCGGCAATTTAGCAGATCGGTCCCGCGAGGAGCTGCTTTCGGCGATAATCCGCTACTCGTTCGACCACGCGGCGAGTGAGCACGCGACGAGGGTCTACACGGTGCGACGCGACTTGATCGTTCTGATCACGGCGCTGGGATTGCTCGGCAGCAGCATCGCGGCCGCGCAGTTCGGCCGGCGCTTCGGCCGGAGGATCGAGGATCACCAGCCGAAAGCGCCGACGGAATTCGTCGCGATGCGTTGGCACTTCGGCACGAACGGCGCGATCGGCCACATGGGCTGGTCGCACAACTATCCGGAATCGGAGCTCAACCTGAACGAGTTCATCGGCCGGACGACGCGAATCGACGTCGAGGACGATGCCTATCGGCTGCTGGAGCTCAGCCGCCCGGAGATCTTCGACTACCCGTTCGCCTATGTCTCGGAACCCGGCGAGATGGAGATGACCGAGGCCGAGGTCGCGAATCTGCGCGAGTACATCGATCGCGGCGGCGAGGATCTGCAAAGCATGGCCCCCTACGTGCAAGGCGACGACCCGGTCTACTATGCGCTCGTCAACGATGTCGGGCAGATCGCGGTCATGGCGCTCCACAATAACGATCTTGCGAACTTCTGGGAGTGGTACGGTAGCCCGCAGTATCCGCTGAAGCCCGCAACCGACGCGTTTCGGATGGGCACCAACTTCGTCGTGCACGCGATGACGCATTGATCCGGGACTGTAAGGAGACGGCATGACGCAAGAGAGCACCACGCGCCGGGAGTTTATCGGCGGCGCTGCAGCTGCGGGGGTAGCCACCTTCGGGGGATCGTGGTCATTCGCAGGCTGGGCGCAGCCAACGGTGCCGCAGCGGCCCATCCCCAGCACCGGAGAGATGTTGCCGGTGATCGGGCTCGGCTCGAGCAAGGTCGTGGAGCAGATCGCGACGAACGGCACGGAGCCCGTGGTCGGCGTGCTCCGAGCGCTGGTCGCGCACGGCGGCAAGCTCGTCGATACCTGGCCGCGCAACGCCGACAACGATGCCGCTTTTGGTCGCGTGATCGGCATGCCCGAATTTCGCCGGAGCTTGTTCGTCGCGAGCAAAGTCGACGTCGTGGGCAAGGACGCCGGCATCGCGCAGTTCGAGCAGACCCGGAAGCTCTACGGGCGCGAGACCCTCGATCTCGTCCAGGTCTTCAGCCTGACGGACGTCGATACGCACTGGCCGAGCCTCATGGAGTGGAAAACGGAAGGTTGGGCGCGCTACATCGGGGTCACGGTCTCGCAGGCGTCGCGCCACGCGGACCTCGAGCGTTTCCTCGGCCGCGAGAAGCCCGATTTCGTGCAGATGAACTACTCGATCACGGAGCGGCAGGTCGAGCGGCGGCTGCTGCCCTACGCGGCGGATCGCGGTGTGGCCATCGTGATCAATCGGCCGTTCATGAACGGCGCGTACTTCGACAAGCTCGAAGGCCAGCCACTGCCGGAGTGGGCCGCGGACTTCGACTGCCGGACTTGGGCGCAATTCTCATTGAAGTACATTTTGGCGAATCCGCAGCTCACGTGCGTGCTGACGGAAACCGCCGATCCGCAACATATGGCGGACAATCTCGCCACGGCGCTGGGGCCGTTGCCGGACGCGGCCCAGCGCAAGCGAATGCGGGAGCTCATCGACGCCATTTGATCCGCGCGCGGCGCGGTGGGAGGAGGGGTATGCGAACGGTTGTGCTGCTCGTCGGTGCCGTGGCGCTTGCGTTTGCCATCGGCCGTTTGTCCGCGCAGAACGTCGAGCCATCCTGCAAGATGTGCCCGTCGACCTATATTCCGGCGAGCGAGGTCGCCGAGTTCGAGGCCATCGGCCGCGCCGATCTGTCGTTGATCGACCAGCAAATGCGCGCGGTCGACATCGGCAAGGCGCAAGTCGAGATTGCGCTCGTGCATCGCGGCAAGCTCGACGCGCCCGCGCCGCGCTCCGTGGCCGCGCACGACCTCGTGAGCGAGGTCTACTACGTGCTGAGCGGCTCGGGCACGAACCGCACGGGGCCCGACGTCGTCGATCCGGTGCGTCGCGGCGCGGGCGATCGCGCCGTGCAGTCGTTGAACGGCCCGGGGGTGAACGCCACCGATATTCGCGACGCCGCGGAGCACGAGCTCGCGGCCGGCGACGTGCTGGTGATTCCGGCCGGCACGGGCCATCAATTCACGAGGATCGACGACCACATCACGTACCTCATGGTCCGCATCGACCCGGACAAGATCGTGCCGCCGATGGACGAAGCGGCGGCGCGGGCTTATCGTGCCGCCCATCGATCGAGATAGAGCTTGGGATGAGAATCGACTTCGTGGCCGACGTGGCCTGCCCATGGTGCGCGATCGGCTTGAGCGCGCTCGAGCGCGCGCTCGAGCGGATCGGGTCCGACATCGACATCGAGCTGCACATGCAGCCCTTCGAGCTGAATCCTACGATGCCGCCGGAAGGCGCGAACGTGGCGGAGTATTTGCAGGAGAAGTACGGCATGTCCGACGAGCAGCTCGTCGCCGGCCACGAGCAGATCGCTGCGCGCGGCGCGGCCGAGGGCTTTGACTTCGGCGAGCGCCGGCACGTCTGGAACACCTTCGACGCGCATCGGCTCTTGCGTTGGGCCGGCACCGAGGGCGCCCCCGGGGCGCAACGAGCCTTGAACCGTGCGCTGCTGACGGCCTATCACGGCCAGGGCCGCAATCCCGCTGCGCCCGACGTCTTGCTCGAGCTCGTGGCGCAGGTGGCGCTGCCGGTCGAGCGGGCCCGCCAGGTGCTCGCGTCGGACGAGTTCGCGGAGGAAGTACGAGCCGCCGAGCAGTTCTGGCAAGGTGTGGGCATCCATGCCGTGCCGGCGGTCGTGGTGGATCGCAAGCATCTGATCTCGGGCGGTCAGCCGAGCGCCGTCTTCGAGCGCGCGCTGCGGCAGATCGCCGCCGAGCAAACCTAGGAGGACAGCGCATGCTGCGAATGGTGGCAGTCGTTCTCGTCGCAACGCAGCTCGCGGGCTGCGGGTACAACCGGTTCCAGACGCAGGATGAGCAGATCAATGCCGCGTGGTCGGAAGTGCTGAATCAGTATCAGCGCCGGGCGGATCTGATCCCGAATCTCGTCGAGACGGTGCGGGGCTTTGCGCAGCAGGAGCAGACCGTGCTGCTCGGCGTGACGGAGGCGCGCTCGAAGGTCGGCGCCATCCGGGCGACGCCCGAGCTGCTGAACGATCCGCAAGCGTTCCAGCGGTTCCAGGCGGCCCAGGGCCAGCTGTCGAGCGCACTCGCGCGGCTCATGGTCGTCGTCGAGCAGTATCCCGATCTCAAGTCGGATGCGAATTTCCGCGATCTGCAGGCGCAGCTCGAAGGCACGGAGAACCGGATCACCGTCGCGCGCAACCGCTACATCGCCGCCGTGCAGGACTACAACGTGACGGTGCGCAGCTTCCCGAGCAATGTCACTGCCATGCTGTTCGGTTACCGCACCAAGCCGAACTTCACGGTCGAGAACGAGGCGGAGATCGCGCGGCCACCGAAGGTGGACTTCGGTCGGCCGCAGCAGTGACGTCGCCCGGCCCGTGCCTCGGCTGAAGACGCGCTCGAGTCGAGCCGGACGCGGGCTCGCCGCGGTCGGCGTCCTGCTGCTTGCGGCGTGGGCGGCGGCGCAGCAGCCCGTGCCGCAGCTGGCCGCTCGCGTGACCGATCTTACGGGCACGCTTTCCGCCGACGCGCGTGCAGGCCTCGAGCGCAAGCTCGCGGCGTTCGAAGCACGCACTGGCAGCCAGATGGCCGTGCTGCTCGTCGCAACGACCGCTCCCGAGTCGATCGAGCAATACGCGTTGCGCGTGGCGGAGGCTTGGAAGCTCGGTCGGACGGGCGTCGACGACGGCGTGCTGGTGCTGGTCGCGGTGCAGGATCGGCGCGCGCGCTTCGAGGTCGGCTACGGGCTCGAGGGCGCCGTGCCCGACGCGCGTGCGCGGCGGATCATCGCCGACGTCCTTGCGCCGCGCTTCGCGCAGGGCGATTTCGCGGGCGGTCTCGACGCGGGCGTCGATGCGTTGATCGCCTTGATCGACGGCGAGTCGCTGCCGGCCCCGGCGGCTGCGGAGCCGCAGGCCGAGCCGTGGGCGGCACTGCCCGTGCTGCTCGTCTTTGCCGCGTTTGTCGCGCCGCTGTTTCGGCGCCTGTTCGGCACCTTGTTCGGCGCCGCTACGCTCGGTGCCGGCGCGGGCTTCATCGTGTGGCTCCTGAGCAGCCTCGTGCTCGCCGCGCTGTTCGTCGGCGCGATCGTGTTCGTGTTCGCGATGGCCGGCAGCGGCGGAGGTCCGGGTCGCTGGGCGTCGCGCGGCCGCTGGGGCGGTATGCCGGGCGGGTTCGGCGGATTCGGCGGCCGCGGGAGCGGATTTGGCGGCGGGGGCGGACGGTTCGGCGGCGGCGGAGCATCGGGAGGCTGGTAGGTGCGGGTGCTCTCACATTTGCTGCTGCCACGGGCGGCGCTGAAGCGCCGCTTTCCGGCCGCCACGTTGACGGCGATCGAGGCGGCGATCGCGGCCTCGGAGCGGCAGCATCGCGCCGAGATTCGCTTCGCGATCGAGGTCGCGCTCGATCTCAAGGGCCTGTGGCGCATCGGGCGCGTGCGGGAGCGCGCGCTCGAGGTGTTCGTCGAGCTCGGTGTGTGGAACACGCAGGAGCACAACGGCGTGCTGCTCTACGTGCTGCTGGCCGAGCGGCGCGTCGAGATCGTCGCCGATCGCGGCTTCACGGGGCGCGTCGGCGAGGCCGAATGGCGGGACTGTGTCGCGCTGATCGAGCAGGAGTTCGCCGGCGGCGCGTGGCACGCGGGTGCGCTGCGCGGGATCGAGGCCGTCACCGCGCTGCTGGTCCGCGAGTTCCCGGCCGGGGGCCCGAATCCGAACGAGCAACAGGACCGGCCGGTGGTGCTCTAGCTATCTAAGCAATATCAATCTGTTATACCGATCTCATCGAGTAACAGCTTAGATTTGTAGACCTTGGTCAAGGCCTCGCGAATGATCGCGGGGTGCACGGCCACGGCGCGATTGCGCGCCGCATCGAACCAGTACGCCCCCGAGATCGAGTGGATGTTGCCGTCGAAGATCAGGCCGACGATCCGGCCGTCGGCGTCGAGCAACGGGCTGCCGGAGTTGCCGCCCACGATGTCGTTGTCCGTGGCGAGGTTGAACGGCGTCGAGAGATCCAGAGTGTCGCGAGCAGCGGTCCAGCTGGGCGGCACGGCGAACGGCGGCTGGCCGGTCGCGCGCTCGAACAGGCGTGCGAGCCGTGTCACGGGCTCGACGGCCGTGCCGTTCTCGTCCCAGCCGCGGACGGTGCCGAAGTTCAGCCGCAGCGTGAACGTCGCATCGGGGTAGACGTTCGTGCCGAGCACCGCGAAGCGCGCCCGGGCGATCTGCTCGTGGGCCGAGTCGAGCACGGCCTCGACCTCGGTCTCGTGCCACTTGCGAAGCTCGCGCGCCGTGGGATCGAGCTCGCGCGCGAGCACGATCATGGGATCGTCGCTCGCGGCCACGGCTTGCTCGCCGCCGTTCCATAGCTGCATGCGGACCGCGGGATCCGCGAGCTTCGACCCGTCGACGAGGCGCGCTGCGAGGGAATCCGGGGTCTCGTTCGCGAGCAGCCGGCGCACGACCGGATCATCCGGGCCGAGCCACTCGCGCATGCGCTCGAGCGAGAACGACAGTGTCAGCCGCTCGACGTCGGGATAAATCGGCAAGGGTGCGGAGACGCGCTGTTTCAACCGCGGGAGCGCGGCATCGACGTATTCGCGCAACCGGTCGCCGTTCGGCTTCGACCTTTCAACGGCGGCGCGCACGAGCAGTCGAGCGAAGCGGAACAACGTGCTGTTGAAGCCGGTGGCGCCCTCGATGTACGTGTACGGCAGCCAGCGGCGTTGCTCGACCTTCTCGGCCGCGTCGATGCGCGCCCAGGGATCGCCGTTGACGAGGTTGCGCAGCGCAGCGTTGCGCGCGAGCTTGAAGCGCAGATCGGACTCGGCGTCGTGCTTCGTGATCAGCAGATCGTCGTCGAGCAGCGCGTCGAGCTCCTTGCGCATGACCTTGATGCCGTTCTCGAGGCTGTTCAGCGGATCGCGCACGATGCGCTCCTCGGCCGCACCGATCTTGCCGAACTGGATGTACCGGCCGCGCAGCTCAGAGGCTCGGAGCAGCGCCTGCGGCAAGCGGCGATCCCGCAGCGACTTCAGCTCGGCGACCGTGAGCTGCCGATCGGTGGAGCCCGGGTGGCCGGCGACGAACACGAGCTGCCCGGGCTTGGGCCCCGCGAAATTAATCGTGAAGTGATCCGGCGTGGCCGCCGGCTGGCCGTTCACGTACGCACGCAGCAGCGCCATGTCGAGGCACCAGCGCGGGAATTGAAAATTGTCGGGGTCGCCGCCGAACGCCGCGATGGCGTCCTCGGGCGTGAACACGAGCCGCAGATCGTCGTAGCGCCGGTATTTGTAGAGCCAGTATTCGCCGCCGTCGTAGAGCGTGACGGCTTCGCATTTCAAAGGGTTATGCGATGTTCGTGAGGCGTCCTCGCAGGTCTGCTCGAGGCCCACGAGCGTCGCGCGCCGGCGGTCGTTGGCCGCCCGGTCGTCGAGCCCGCGCAGCGCGGCCGTGACCTTGGCCGTGACGTTTTCCGTGGCTTCGAGCACCTCGGCGATCTGCACCGGGCAGCGCAGCTCGTCCTCGCGCCGTGCGGCGCTGAAGCCCGTGGCGATCAGGCTGCGGTCGCGGCTCGAGCTCTGGGCGAGGCAACTCTCGACGCAGTGATGATTCGTCAGCAGCAGACCCTGGTCCGACACGAACGACGCGGTGCAGCCGGCGAGCCGCGCCGTTGCGCGTTGCACGCGCTCGAGCCATGCCTGGTCGATCGTGACGCCATAGCGCTTGGCCACGGCGGCGCTCGGGAAATGGTCGAACGTCCACATCCCCTCGTCCGCGCGCACGGGCCCGCCGAGCCCCAGCCCGAGCGCAAGCGCCGCGGCCGCCGCCGCCACACGCACGGCGGTGCTCACGGCGCTCCCGGCCGATAGCCGAAATCGGCGATGGTCTTGGCGGCGGCCGCGCCGTGGAGGAACGTCAAGAAGGCACGCGCCGCGACGTTGTCGCGGCCGTGCCGCAGCCGCACGGCGTCCTGGCGCAGCGGCGTATGGAGCGGCTCCGGCACCGTGGTGTAGGCAGAGGGCTCCCGGTAGCCGATGACCTGCGAGAGCGCGACGAACGCCAGATCGGCGTTGCGCGTCTCGGCCAGCGTGAACGTTTGCGCGATGCTCTGCCCGCGCACGAGCCGCGGCTGCAGACGCTCCCAGAGTCCCAGCGCTTCGAGCGTCTGCTGCGCCGCGAGGCCGTAAGGCGCGAGCTTCGGATTCGCGATCGCCAGCCAGCGGAAGTCCGCGCGGCGCAGGGAGTCGAGCTCGAGCGGCGCGAACTTCTCCGCGTCGCGCGTGAACAGCACGAGCGTGCCCACCGCGTACGTGAAGCGAGTGCTGCCGTCGCCGAGGCCCGCGGCGACGAGCTTCGCGACCGTCTCCTGATCCGCGGCGAGCAGCACGTCGAACGGCGCGCCGTTCGTGATCTGGGCATACAGTTGCCCCGTGCTGCCCGACACCAGCACGAGCTCGTGGTGACCGCTTTGCTCGAACGCGCCCTGGAGCGCCTGCAGGGGTGCCAGGAAGTTGGCTGCCACCGCGACCGTGGCCGTGTCCGCCGCTACCGGGGCAGTGGCCATGAGGCCGAGCAACGCGGCGAACAGCCAGGATCGGAATCGCGCGCCCATGGGGTCTTTTTAGCAGAGCCCGGCGTCGTCTTCTAGAACGTCGTGGTGACGCTCATGTACGAATAGTACGGGTTGCCCTGAAAGGCGCTGCCGGCCGTGTCGTGCACGAAGCGCCCCACCGTGAGCTGCGCGAGCCCGAAGTCCACCGTGACGCGATTCGGCACCGCCGTCCACGAAGCGGCGGCCTCGAAATGCTCGCCGATCGAGCGACCCGCCGCGCCGGTGACGTCGCGGTAGCCGGAGCCCACCCAGGCGTCACGCGCCTCGGCGAGCCGAAAACGGCGGTAGGCGACGGTGAAGCCCCAGCTCGGCTCGGGCCGGAACGTGAGCCGTAGGCCCGGCGAATCGAGGTTGCCGCGTGCGACCACGCCGTAGAGACCCGTCGGGCCGAATTCGAAGCTGCGATCGCCGAACAACGAGTCGAAGCGCTCGTCGACTGCGTCGGTCGGATCGCGATCGCCGCTCGCGCGATCGTACTGGAGCACGAGGTCCGGTGCCCAGCGCACGTCGAACTGGTAGCCGGCCTCGGCGTGCAGCAGCGCTGCGCGGTGTTTCAAGTCGGTACGCGTGGCGTCGCCGATTCGCCCGCGCTGCAGCACGGCCTCCACCTCGTAATTGAGCTTGCCTGCCGTGGCCGCGCGATAGATTCGCGTACCGAAGCTCGTGTGGTCGGCTGCATCGCTCGGCGCGAAACTCGGATCGGCCGTGGGCCGGCGCTGATAGCGCAGCAGATAGGTTTCGATCGTGCTCTTGTCGACGAGCGGGGCCCATTGGTAATAGCCCCCCGTCAACGAGGCGCGCCGCGTCGTGTGATCGAGCTCCGAATCGTTGGCGAGCAGCGCCGCGCGGTCGTCGGGCAGCGTATCGAATGGCCGGAAGTACAGGGCGTGGGCCAGCGCGCCATTCGCGCCGTGCCATTCCCAGTCGACGCCCATGAAGCTTTGAGCGGTGTTGCCGAACCGGCTCCGCGCCAGCAAGCGGCGCTTGCCGAGGTCGAATGCCATGCGGCCCGCGCGCAGCACGCTGTAGGCTTTCGGGTCGGCCGCGCTTGCACGCTGCCACGCGACGTACGCCTGGAACGGCTCGAGCGTGTTGACCATCGAGGTGCTCAGGTACGACCCCGCATCGTTGCCCTCGACGCGCCAGTCCACGAGCTCGCCCACGACGGTGAGGCGGGGCAGCCGCCAGTCGAAGTTCAAGCTCGTGTGCAGCGCGAGCGCTTGGTCGGGGCCCGGGGCCGTGCGGCGAAACGGCGCGCTGATGCTCTCGTAACGCGAGCGCTGGCTGCCGCTGAATTTGAATGTGTCGTCGTCGCTCTGCTGGGCCGCTGCGAGACTCGCCCAGCCGAGCGCTGCGGCGAGCAGCCACGACGTCGCAGGCAAGCGGGCGGCGGAAGGGCTCATGTGCAGCTCGGTCTCAGGCGAATCGCGGCGCATCTAAACATCGAAAACGCGACTACACAAGTTCACCGTTCCGCCGAATTTGCCGTGCGTCGCGCGTATGGGCGTGTGGCAAGATGATCGGGCATGCACGAGCTCCCGATCGCTGGCACTCACTTCGCTGCGGACGCCGCGCGCACGGTTCTGCGCGAGGTCTTCGGTTATGCGGAGTTTCGCGGTCAACAGGAAGCCGTCATCGCGGCCGCGCTCGCGGGACGCGACGCGCTCGTGCTGATGCCGACCGGTGGCGGCAAGTCCCTGTGCTATCAGATTCCGGCACTCGTGCGCGACGGCGTCGGGCTCGTCGTCTCGCCGCTGATCGCGCTCATGGAGGATCAGGTCGGTGCACTGCGCGAGGCCGGCGTGGCGGCCGCGTTCCTGAACTCCACGCTACGAGCCGCCGAGCAGCGCGCCGTCGTCACGGCGCTGCGCGAGCAACAGCTCAAGCTCCTTTATCTGGCGCCGGAGCGGCTGCTGCAGTCCGAGACGTTGGAGTTGCTGGCGACGCTGCCGATCGCCCTCATTGCGATCGACGAAGCGCATTGCGTGTCGCAATGGGGCCACGACTTTCGTACCGAGTACCTGGGCCTCAATGTGTTGCGAGCCCGTTTCCCCGGCGTGCCGCGCCTGGCGCTGACGGCGACGGCGACGGCGCCGACGCGCGAGGAAATCGTGCGGCGGCTCGAGCTGACGGCGGCGGAGGTCTTCGTCTCGAGCTTCGATCGGCCGAACATCCGCTACGCGGTGCAGATCAAGACCGAGGCGCGGCGTCAGCTGCTCGAGTTCCTGAAAAACCATCGCGGCGAATCGGGCATCGTCTACTGCTTGTCACGGAACAAGACCGAGAGCGTGGCGGAGTGGTTGTGCGAGCAGGGCTTCACGGCGCTGCCGTACCACGCAGGATTGTCGAGCGAGCAACGCGCAACGAATCAAAGACGGTTCTTGAACGACGACGGGCTCGTCATCGTTGCGACGATTGCGTTCGGGATGGGCATCGACAAGCCCGACGTGCGGTTCGTGGCGCATCTCGATCTGCCGAAGAGCATCGAGTCGTATTACCAGGAGACCGGCCGCGCCGGGCGTGACGGTGAGCCCGCCGACGCGTGGATGGTCTATGGCCTGCAGGACGTGGTTCAGCTACGAGCGCTCGTGAACGCGTCGATCGCCGACGAGGATCACAAGCACCGCGAGGTACGCAAGCTCGATGCGCTGCTTGGCTGGTGCGAGGTCACGGAGTGCCGCCGCCGCCCACTGCTCCAATACTTCGGCGAGTCGCTCGGCGCAGATTGCGGCAACTGCGACAACTGTCTGAGCCCCCCGGCCACCTTCGACGGCACCGAGGCCGCCCGCAAGCTGCTGTCCGCCGTTTACCGCACGGGGCAGATGTTCGGCGCCGCGCACGTCATCGACGTGCTGCTCGGCAACGCCACGGAGAAGGTGCAACGCCATCGCCACGAGCGATTGTCGGTGTTCGGCATCGGCGCGGATCTCACGGCGCCGCGCTGGCGGTCGTTGCTGCGCCAGCTGATCGTGCGCGGTTTCGTCCAGGTGGACCACGCGCGCTTCGGCGCGCTGGTGCTGACCGACGCGAGTCGCCCGCTGCTGCGGGGCGAAGCCACGGTGCGGGTGCGCGAGGATGCGAAAGCGGCGCCGCGGCGCAAGACGCGTGCCGCCGCCGTCGAGCTCGCGGCCCGAGGACGAAGGGCTCTGGGAGGCGTTACGCGACTGCCGCAAGCGGCTGGCGCTCGAGCACAACGTGCCGCCGTACGTGATTTTCCACGACGCGACCCTGCGCCAGATGTTGCTCGAGCGTCCCACCGATCTCGAAGCGCTGCTCGGCATTGCCGGTGTGGGCCAGTCGAAGCTCGAACGCTATGGCGAGCAGTTCCTCGCCGTGCTGCGCGGCGGTTGAAAAAGAATTCTCGGCCTCATTGACGCTTTCGTGCGGCGGCCCCTATGCTCGTCGCGAGCTGCTTGGGGGATAGTCATGCGCGAATCGTTGGTCTTGGCCCGCATCGGTGCGACGGTGCTGGTGCTGTCGCTCGCCGGCCCGGCCGCCGCTGCGGAGCGGCCCGATTTCACGGGCGTGTGGGGCACGTATCGCGAGCCCGGTGCTGCGCCGCCGCGGCGCGGCGCGCCACCCGCCGCGTTGCCGCTGAAGCCCGCGGCGAAGGCGAAGGTCGATGCGTACCACGCGTTGGTCGATCCCGGCGGGGAGACGCCGGGGGGCTTCTGTCTCGGCACCGGAATGCCGGGCGCGATGCTGGGCTCGGGCGGGTATCCGATGGAGATCGTGCAGCACGAGGACCTGCTGCTCGTGGTCTACGAGGCGCATGCCGAGATCCGGCACATCTATTTGAGCCAGCGTGCGAAGGAGCAGGACCTGTTCCCCGATCGCAACGGCTACTCGTTCGGCCGCTGGGACGGCGACAAGCTGATCGTCGAGACCACGCACCTGAAAGAGGCCGTGGATCAGGCCCGTTATCCGCATTCCGATCAGGCCAAGATAATCGAGGAATACCGGCTGGCGAAGAGCGACGACGGCAGCAAGGTGCTGATCGCGAATATGACGCTGACGGATCCCGAGTTCTACACGCAGCCGATCACGGCCGAGAAGAAGTGGCTGAAGGAACCCGGCGTGCGGCTGCTGCCCTACGAGTGCAACGAGCCGACCTGGGAGAATCACCTGGAAGAGCTCGCGAAACAACACGGCAGCGCTCACTGAGCGCGCCGCAGCGGAGGTCATCATCATGAAGAAGGTACTGCTCGCGCTGCTGCTCGCGGCCGCGCTGCCGCCGGCTGCGTATGCGCATCACTCCGCGGCGGAGTTCGATCTGACGATCCGCGACAACATGGTCACCGGCATCGTCAAGGAGTTCAGGGCCGCGAATCCGCACACGAAGATCGTGCTGCAAATCACGGACGAGAAGGGCACGCGCGACGTGGAATTCGAGGGACACAGTCTGAACAACTACTATCGCGGCGGCTGGCGCGAAGGCATGGTCAAGGTCGGCGACAAGATCACGCTGATCGCTGCGCCCAAGAGAGACGGCAGTGACGGCGGCTACGCGCTCGGCGTGATCGCAGCGGATGGCACGAGGTTCTAAATATGCATGGCTCATTGCTTGCTCGCACGCTCGTTTTGGGGTTGGCGCTGACCGGCGTCGCCATGGCGCAGCAAGGGAGCACGCCGCGCATCTATAACACCGCGAAGCAGAAGCTCGAGCGCGGTGAGGGCATCATCGGCGGCACCGTCATCTCCTCGGATCCGAGCATCTACTGCGCGATGGCGAATTCCGGCTTCGACTTCCTGTGGATCGAGATGCAGCACAGCCCGCTGACGTTCGACGAGGTGGCCCGCATGATCTGGGCTTGCCGCGGCGCGCCGGCCATCCCTTTCATCCGCGTGCCGAACGCGAATCCAGGCGACATTCAAAAGGCCGTGGACATCGGCGCGCTCGGCGTCATCATTCCGCTCGTCGACACCGTCGAGGAGATTCAGAAGGCCGTCGAGTACGCGAAGTATCCGCCGATCGGCCGGCGGAGCCTCGGTAACGGCCAGTACGGCGCGCTGTACGGCAGCGACTATCGTCAGACCGCCAACGACAACGTCGTCATGGTCGCGATGATCGAGAATCCGGCAGGCGCTGCGATCGCGGACAAGATCGCGTCCGTGCCCGGCGTCGACGTGGTGTTCGCCGCGAGCACCGATCTCGGCAGCTTTTCCGGCAAGCGACAGGGCGATCGCGAATACGAGGCCCTGGTGACGAAGATTCACGACGCGACTCTGAAGGCCGGGCGGAAGCTCGGTGGGCCGCTCGCGTGGCGCAATCGCGCGGGGTTCACGTTCTTCCAGGCGCAGCCGGACTCCGCGTTGGTTCGGATGGGCGTGGACGCAGCGCTGAAGGCCGCGCCGCCGGCCGTGGCGCCGACCGAAGGTGCGGAACGCTGACGCCGATGCACGCCTCCGTCAACGTGTTCGGCGAGGAGCTGACGGGGTGTAGCGACCGGCCGACGACCGGCTTCTTTCGCGACGGCTGCTGCAATACCAGCGAGGACGACGTGGGCTCGCACACGGTGTGCGTGGAGGTCACGCGTGACTTCCTCGAGTTCTCGCGGTTTCGCGGCAATGACTTGTCGACGCCGCGGCCCGAGTTCCAGTTTCCGGGCCTGAAGCCCGGCGATCGCTGGTGCCTGTGCGCGGCACGCTGGCTCGAGGCGCAGCAGCAGGGGATGGCGCCGCGCGTGGTGTTGAAGGGGACGCACGAGCGCGCGCTCGAGATCGTGCCGCTCGAGCTGTTGAAGAAGTTCGCCGTCGATTTGAACTAAGCGTCTTGTCTTGGGAGGCAGCGCCGTGAAACACAGTCGCTCGTGCGCGTGGGTTGTTGCGACGCTGGTCGCTGCCGTGGGAATCGCCGCGAGCCCCTCGGTGTCGGCGCAAACGCAGGCCGCGGGGCGCATGGTCGAGTGGCCCGTGTATGGCGGTAGCCTGACGTCGCAGTTCTACTCGCCGCTCGAGCAGATCAACGCACGCAACGTCAAGGACCTGAAGATTGCGTGGCAGTGGTATGCCGGCAATTTCGGGCCCAATCCCGAGCTGAAGAGCGAAACCACACCGCTGATGATCGACGGTGTGCTGTACGCGACCGCCGGTGCCACGCGCAATGTCGTCGCCATCGACGCCGCGAGCGGCGAGACGCTATGGGTCTGGCGGCCGGACGAAGGGGACCGATTCCTGGCGGCGCCGCGCAAGATGTCCGGGCGTGGCGTGGCTTACTGGGATGGCGGCACGGACGACCAGCGCGTGCTGACCGTTACGCCGGGCTTCTTCCTCGTGGCGCTCGACGCAGCCACGGGCTTGCCGAAACGCGAGTTTGGCGAGGCGGGCCTGGTCGACCTGCGGCGCGGCTTGCGCGGCCCGGCCGACAACATCGAGGCGGGCTCGTCGTCGCCGCCGCTCGTGGTCGGTGACGTCGTGATCGTCGGCCCGGCCGGCGGCATCGGGGCGCGGCCGAATTCCAAAACCCAGTCGAAGCTCGACGTGCGCGGCTTCGACGCGCACACGGGCAAGTTGCTCTGGACGTTCCATACGATCCCGGAGAAGGGCGAGCTCGGCTACGACACGTGGCTCACGCCGGGCTCGGCCGAGTACACGGGTAATGCGGGTGTGTGGGGTCCGATGGCCGCCGATCCGGCGCTCGGCATGGTCTATCTGCCGGTCGAGGGACCCACCAGCGATCTGTACGGCGGCGAGCGGCCCGGCAACAACCTGTTCGGCAACAGCCTCGTGGCGCTCGACGTGAAGACGGGGCAACGCGTCTGGCATCGCCAGCTCGTGCATCACGACATCTGGGACTACGACAACCCGACCTCGCCGATCCTGCTCGACGTGACCGTCGGCGGCCGGCGCGTGAAGGCCGTCGTGCAGCTCACGAAGCAGGCGTTCGCCTATGCGTTCGATCGCGAGACCGGCGAACCGCTCTGGCCGCTCGAGGAGCGTCCCGTGCCGAAGTCGGACGTGCCCGGCGAGCAAACCGCCGCGACGCAGCCGTTCCCGACGAAGCCTGCGGCGTACGATCGACAGGGCGTGACCGAAGCGGATCTGGTCGATTTCACGCCGGCCATCAAGCAGGCCGCGCTCGAGGCCGTGAAGGATCTGCGCATGGGGCCCATGTACACGCCGTCGTCGCTGATCGACGCCGCCGACGGCACACGCGGCACGCTGGTGCTGCCGCACTTCGGCGGCGGTGCGAACTGGGAGGGCGGGGCGGCCGATCCCGAGACCGGCATGCTGTACGTCGCCTCGCAGACGACGATCAACGTGTTCGCGGTGAATCTCGCGAACGGCCGCTCCGACATTCGCTATTTGTTCGTGAACGGCGATGCCCCGCACCCCCTCGGGTTGCCGCTGATCAAACCGCCCTACGGGCGGATCACGGCGATCGACCTGAACACGGGCGAGCACCGCTGGATGGTCCCGAACGGCGACACGCCCGACGACATCAAGAGCAATCCGGCGTTGGCCGGCGTGAAGCTGCCGCCGACCGGCAAGCCGAGCAAGGCGCTGATGCTCGTGACCAAGACGCTGCTGTTTGCAGCCGAGGGCTACGGTGGTGCGCCGCTCCTGCGCGCGTACGACAAGCGCACGGGTGACGTGGTTGCCGAGCTGCCGCTGCCCGGCGTAGGCAGCGGCAAGCCGATGACCTATATGTTGAACGGCAAGCAGTATCTCGTGCTGGCCGTGGGCAAGGATCATCCGGCGCAGCTCGTGGCGCTCGCGCTGCCGTAGCGCCCCCCGCCGCTTGGGCAAACGGCCGGCGGTCTGCTAGGTTAGGTGCCAACGGTTTGCATGAAGGGGAGGACCCATGGCGGTCGAACGAGCTATTCGTCTCGGGTGGGTGGTTGCGCTCGCGGCAACGCCGCTCGTGGTCATGGGTCAGGGTATCGGCGCCGGTCCGGGCGCGCCGCCGTCTGCGGAGCGGCAGGTGCCGGCCGAGACGACGGCCGCGCTGTCCAAGGATCCGAAGTGGCGCGCACCCCGCACGTCGTGGGGTGATCCGCAGCTCGAAGGCGTGTGGAGCGTCGACGACATGCGAGGCATTCCGCGCGACCGGCCCGAGGCCGCGGGCACGAACGAGTCCCTGAGCCCCGAGGAGTTCATGAAGCGCGCCAGCCAGCAGCAGGGCGGCTTCAACCGCGAGCGCAAGGAAGAGACGTTTCTGCGCAACGAATGGGGCACGCGCACGTTCGGCTATTCGTCGCTCGTGGTCGAGCCGCCGAACGGTCGCGTGCCGGACATGACGGCCGCCGGCAAGGCGCATGCGCAGGCCACCGCCGGCGCCGGCACGTTCGGCCCCGGGCCGTTCGACAAGTTCGAGGATTTCTCGCTGTACGATCGCTGCATCACGCGCGGCATCTTCGGCTCCGTATTGCCGTCGATCTACGGTAACGGCATCCGGATCGCGCAGAGCCCGACCGAAGTCTCGATCACGTACGAGATGATTCACGACACGCGGATCATTCGGTTGGGTGGTCAGCCGCACCTCGAAGGCTCCATTCAGCAGTACATGGGCGATGCGCGCGGCCACTGGGAAGGCGATACGCTGGTCGTCGAGAGCACCAACTTCACCGACAAGACCAGCGTCGGTGCGCGCGGACCGCACAGCGCCGCGTTGAAGGTCACCGAGCGGTATCGGCGCGTGGATCCGCAGATGATCGAGTATCGGGCCACGATCGACGATCCGGTCACGTTCACCGCGCCGTTCACGTATCGCGTGATGTTCACGACGCAGCCGAACTACGAGGTGTACGAGTACTCCTGCCACGAGGGCAACGGTGCAGTCGGGCACGCATTGTCCGGCGAGCGCGCGTTCGACCGACAGGTGGCCGAGGCCAAAGCGAAAGGTCTGCCGGTGCCGCAGCGCGCCTCGGGCCTCACGATCTACCGCGCGCCGGCGGAAGGCTCGGAGGTCTTCGACATCAACGCCGGCGAATGATCCGCGGCGCTCGTGGGCCGCGCTTCGCGTGGGCGGCCGCCGCCATCGCGCTCGCGCAGCCGGCGGTGGCGCATCACAGCGCCGCGCTGTTCGATACCGCGCAGAAGATCGCCGTCGAAGGCGTCGTCACGAAGTACGACTGGCGTAATCCGCACATCTACATGACGCTGCGCGTCACCGACGCGGACGGCACCGAGCACGATCGAGAGATCGAGGCGGGTGCGAGCTCGGTGCTGCTGCCGCTCGGGCTCACGCCCACGGCGGTCGCAATCGGCGAGCGCGTCACGATCCGCGGCAATCCGTCGAAGCGGGGCACGGGCACGATGCTCGGCCGCGAGCTCGTGAAAGCCGACGGCTCGGTCCTGCCGCTGAACATTGCCTCGGCCCCCAGTCGCAAGGCGCCGCCGGACGCCGTGGCGACGTCGATCGCCGGTACCTGGTTTCCGCCGCTGCGCGGCTTTGGTGGGTTCGGGCCGGGTCCGGGCCGCTGGCCTCTGACCGAGCGCGGTCGCGCGGCCTTGACGGCGTTCGACAATCGACAGACGGCGCATGCCGATTGCATCCCGGTGACGGCCCCGACGCTGATGCTGTATCCGGTCACGAGCGTGGTCGAGGTCACGCCGGACGTCGTGAAATTCCACGTGGACTGGATGAGCTCCGAGCGGATCGTCTATGTCGACGGCCGTGACCATCCGCCAAACGGCGCGCCGTCGTTGCACGGTCACTCGATCGGTCGCTGGGAGGGTGCGACGCTCGTCGTGGACACCGTGCAGTTCGTCCCGCACAAGCAAGGCAATGCGATGAATCTGCCGTCCGGGCCGCGCAAGCATGTCGTCGAGCGCTTCTCCCTCGGCGACGATCGCAAGCACCTGCGCTACGAGTCGGTGCTCGAGGATCCGGACTATCTGGCTGCGCCCGTCACCTACAGCGCGGAATGGGACTATCGCCCCGATCTCGCGCCCACCGGCGTTGCCTGTGACCTCGAGGTTGCGCGGCGTTTTCTCAGCGAGGAGTGATCGCGCCGCGGCGCGCGGACGTGCGCCACGACCAGCCGACGACGATCGCGAGCACCACGGCGGTCACGCCCGTCAGGGCGGTCGTCGCGTTGTCGAAGCCCGCTGCGAACGCGCCGGATACCCCCGTGTCGGCCGCGGAATCCACGGCCGTGAACGAGGTGGTGTAGCCCGCCGCCGCCATCGTCAGCGTGACGACGACCGTGGCGAACGTCACTCCGATCACGTTGCCGGAGTTGCGGCACAGGTTCACGAAGCCGGCGGCAACCCCGTGCGAGTCGGCCTCGACGACGTTCATGATCGACGCCGAGTTGGCCGCGCCGAAGACGGCCATGCCGAGCGACGTCACCATGAGCCCCACGACCACGACCCAGACCGGAGTGGCGACTTGCATGCCGATGAACACGGCGAACCCGAGCATCGTGATGCCCATGCCGATATTCGCGAACAAGCGTATGCCCCAGCGGTCGGCCATGCTTCCTGCGAACGGTGCGACGATCGCCGTCACGACGGCCGCCGGCACGATCAGCAGGCCGACCGCTGCCGCCGTGTAGCCCCGCACGCCCTGCAAGAAGAACGGCACCAGGAAGCGGATGGCGGCGATGCCCATGAACACGACGAGCGCGCCCAGCGCGCCGAACGCGAACTCCGCGTTGCGGAACAGCGTGAGGTCCAGCATCGGAGCAACGCTGCGCCGCTCGACGATCACGAAGGCGCTTGCGAGCGCGGCGGCCGCCGCTGCGCCCCCCACCGTCGTCGGTGCGAGCCAGCCGACGCTCGGTCCCAGCGTCAGCGTCAACAGCGAGGACACCAGAAACGTGGAGAAGAGCAGGGCGCCGAGATAATCGAACGGCGGCTGGTCGGAGTTCGGTCGCTTCGCCCGCCGCCGCAACGTGCGCTGCGACGCGATCGTGATCGCGAGCATTGCGACGGCCGTGATCGCGAACAGCATGCGCCAGCCCGCCGTTCCCACCACGACCCCGCCGGTCGCCGGGCCCACGATGGACCCCAGGCCGACCGCGCCGAGCTGCAAGCCGAGCATCCGGGCGCGCTCGCGGGCTTCGAAGCTGCCGACGATGATCGCGGTGCTCGTCGCCTGCGTCATCGCCGAGCCGATGCCGACGGCCACGCGGGCGGTGATGAGGCCGTAGATCGTCCCGGCCCAGGCCGCGGTCAGCGCACCGAGCGCGAACACCAGCGCGCCGAGCACATAGATGCGCTTGCGGCCGATCAGATCGGACAGCCGCCCCATCGGCACCAGCAACGCCGCGATCGTCAGACCGTTGCCGGCGATCACCCATTGCGCCGTCAAGAGATCCGTGCCGAACTCACGCGCGATGGTCGGCAAGGCGACCATCGAGGAGCTCGTGTCGAAGACCGTGATGAAGATGCCGAGCACGCACACCAAGAAGACGACGTGGCGGTGCTCGAGTGGGGTCCAGCGCATTGGCGGCCATCTTAGGCAGGTCCCGCGGTGCGTGCCAGTCGGGCGCTGCCGAGCGGAGGACAACGGTCGAGCCGCCGGGTACACTCCGCAGGTCGTTGATTCCCACGCGGTGACGAGAAGTCCATGGTGAAGGTCGGGCGTTGGCTCGTGGCGTCCGTTCTCGGAGGTTGCTCGCTCGCCGCCCACGCGCATCACAGCGTCTCGGCCTGGTTCGATACCGCGAGCATGACCGAGATCGAAGGCGAGGTGACCGAGTATCGGTGGCAGAATCCGCACGTGATGTTCACGCTCCGCGTCGCCGACGCGGAGGGCGGCGGTGTGCTCTGGGACATCGAGACGCTGTCGATCAGCGGCATCAGTCGCTGGGGCATCACTCAGGATCTCTTCAAGGTCGGCGATCGCTTGCGCGTCGCCGGCAATCCGGCCCGCCGGAGCACGAACAACATCTTCGTGCGCAACATTCTGTTGCCCGGAGGTCGTGAGATCGTGCTCGGCGGTGCGGCGCGCTGGTCGGACGTGACGCTGCGCGGCAGCGAGCTGCTGCAGGCCAAAGAGGGCGACGCCTCGCGGCCCGAGCTCGGCATCTTCCGGACCTGGAGCAGCGGCTCGGTCGGTGCGGTGCTGTTTCCGGAAGCCGTGCAGGCGAGCTTCGACTTCGGCCGCTATCCGCTCACGGCGGCCGCCCGCGCGGCGCGCGAGGCCTTCGACTTCGCGGCGGACGACCCGACGTTCGACTGCAATCCCAAGGGCATGCCGACCGCCATGGAGCAGCCGTATCCGATGCAGATCGTCGACCAGGGTGCGACGATCGAGCTGATGCTCGAGGAATACGATACGCGCCGCACGGTGCACATGGACGCCGCAGGCGCCGCGGCGGCGCAGCCGAGCCGGCTCGGCTACTCCGTAGGGCACTGGGAAGGCACCACGCTCGTCGTCACCACCACGAGATCGAGCTGGGGGCACTTCGACAGCGTCGGCATTCCGCTGTCGGGAGACGCGGTCATGGTCGAGCGGTTCACGCCGAGCGTCGACGGCGCGCGGCTCGACTATCGGTTGACGGTCACGGATCCGGCGACGTTCACCCTGCCGGTCGAGTTGACGAAGACGTGGATCTGGCGCCCCGAGGTGACGCTCGGCAAGTTCGAGTGTCAGCGTGCGGCTCGTTGAGGAAGTGACGCGAATGGCCGAGGGTACGTTTAGGGGTCTCGTGGTTTGCGGTTTCCTCGCGCTCGGTGCCGTCGACGGCGTGCGGGAAGCATGTGCGCAATGGATCGACTATCCCACGGCCCACGTGCCGCGGACGGCGGACGGCAAGCCGGACCTCGCGGCGCCCGCGCCGCGGGGCGCCGATGGCAAGCCGAGCCTGGCGGGGCTGTGGTTCTCGGCGGAGCTACTGCCCGAGTGCAGTGCGGCCGACTGCATTCCGCAGATGGAGCTGCCGGCCGATCAGGTCAACATCGGCCGCACGCTACCGGGCGGGAAGCTGCCGTATCAACCGTGGGCCGCGAAGCTCGTCGAAGAGCGAACCGCGAACGGCGCGAAAGACGATCCGCACGCGTTCTGCTTGCCGCCGAATTTTCCGCGCGCGTTTTCGCTGCCGCAATACATCAAAATCGTGCAGACGCCGGAGCTCACGATCGTGCTGCACGAGTTCAACGCGAGCTATCGCCAAATATTCATGGACGGTCGGCCGTTGCCCGAGGATCCGCTGCCGGCCTGGAGCGGCTACTCTACCGGTCACTGGGAAGGAGATACGCTGGTCGTCGAGTCGAGCGGATTCCGCGACGATCTGTGGCTCGATCTCTCCGGCAGCCCGTTGACGAGCGCGGCGCATGTCGTCGAGCGGTTCAGACGTCCGAGCTTCGGTAAGCTCGCGATCGAGGTCACGGTCGACGATCCAAAGGCCTACACGCGGCCATGGACGGTCACGCTGCATCAGAACGTCGTGCTCGACACCGACCTGATCGAAGAGACGTGTCTCGAGAACGAGCGCGACACGCAATTGTTCAAGTAGTGAAGAGAGGGCGCGTATTTTGAAACGAAGGTTGTCGTTCTTGCCGCTCGGCCTGCTGGTGGCACTGCCGGTCGGCGCGCATCATTCCGGCGCGGCGTTCGATCGCAGCAAGACCGTCGAGGTGACCGGTACCGTGGCCGCCGTCGAGTGGACGAGCCCGCACGCGCGGCTCAAGGTGGACGCGAAGGACGAGCGCGGTACGACGGTGACCTGGGATTTCGAGTTACCGAGCGCGGTCACCCTGACGCGCCGGGGCTGGACGAAAGCGTCGCTGGCTCCGGGCGACGAGGTGAAGGTGACGGGGGCGCCGGCGCGCGATCATCCGCACATCGCGATCGCCACCGGCGTCATCGACAGGAACGGCCGCCGCCTGTTCGGCGGCGCCGCGAGCCCCGACGAATAGATCGGGCTCGTCAGCCCTTCGCGTCGGCGACGAGGCCGGCCTGCTCGATGCCGTGGGCGCAAACCGCTTCGTCCTCCTCGCCGGTGCCCCCGCTCGCGCCGGCGGCGCCAAGGATGTGGCCGGCCGCGTCGCGGATCAGCACGCCGCCGATTTGCGGCAAGAACTTGCCGGCGGCCGTGGCTGCGAGCGTGATGAAGAAGTTCGGGTTGTCCTTGGCACGGGCGGCCAGCGCCCGGCTCGACGCCCCCATCCCGACGGCGGCCCACGCCTTGCCGGTAGCGACGTCGAAGCGGAACATGCTGGCGCCGTCCTCGCGTTGCATGGCCTTCAAGTGGCCGGACTGGTCGAGCACGACCACGGTCACGGGCTTGATCTTCATCTCGCGCGCTTTCTCGAGCGCTTTGGCCACGATTTGGTTGGCCTGCGCCAGGCTCAGGGTCGACATCGTACTGCTCCTCGATCGAGATCGAGCGTGCAGCATAATGGCCTTCGCGCCGTTGGCAAGCGTCGCGCGGTCGTGGCCGCGCAGCGCGCGCAGTTCTAGAATGTCCGCGCGGTGCGTATAGCGCCGGCGCGAAGGAGGGAGGTCGCATGAGCACGCCATGCATCATCACCGTGGCCGTCACGGGCTCGGTGCCGAAGAAGACCGACAATCCGGCGGTGCCGGTCACCGTCCCGGAGCAGATCGAGTCGACGCACGCCGCCTATGAAGCGGGTGCCGCGCTCGTGCACTTGCACGTGCGCAACGACGACGGCAGCACGAGCTCGGATCCCGAGAAATTCGGCCGGTTCCTCGAGGGCATCCGCAAGCACTGTCCCGACATCATCGTGCAGTTCTCGACCGGAGGGCGCAGCGGCGTGGGCGCCGAGCGCGGCGGTATGCTGCACTTGCAGCCCGACATGGCGTCGCTTGCGACGGGCTCCGTGAACTTCAGGACGATGATCTACGAGAACCACCCGAAGCTCATCGTCGATCTCGCCGCCCGTATGCTCGAGCACGACGTGAAGCCCGAGATCGAGGTCTTCGACCTCGCGATGCTGTACAACGCGGCGAAGCTCGTGGAGGAGGGCCTGCTGAAGCCGCCGGTGCACGTGCAATTCGTGCTCGGCATCCCGAACTCGTTGCCGGCCGACCGGCAGGTGCTCGAGTTCGAGATCGCGCAGCTTGAGCGCGTGCTGCCCGGTGCGACGTGGACCGCGGCCGGCGTCGGGCGCTTTCAGATCATCGTGAACGAATGGACGCTTGAGCTCGGCGGGCACTGCCGCACGGGGCTCGAGGACAACGTCCGCTTCGACAAGAGTCGCCTCGCGGCGAGCAACGCCGAGCTCGTGGCCCGCGTGGCCGGGCTGTGCGGCCGCTATGGCCGTGCCGTGGCGACGCCCGCCGAGGCGCGCCGTCTGCTGGGTCTCAAGGCCGCTTGACGCAAGGAGAACTTAGGTGGAGCTCGTGTATTTGACGATCTTGATCGCGCTCGGGGAGTACACCGTCATGGCTGCGCTCGTCGGGCGGGCGCGCGCGAAGCACGGCGTGAAAGCGCCGGCCACGACGGGCCACCCCGATTTCGAGCGTGCGAACCGGGTGCACATCAACACGCTGGAGAGCCTGATCGTGTTCGTGCCGGCGGTGCTGCTGTTCGCCCGCTACGTCGACGCGCTGTGGGCTGCGGCGCTCGGGTTGCTGTTCGTGATTGCGCGCGCGATCTACGCCGTCGGCTACCTGAAGGCCGCCGAGAAGCGCGGCCTCGGCGCCGGAATCACGGGTCTCGTCAATGCCGCGCTGCTGCTCGGTGCACTCATCGGCGTGGCCCGCGCGCTGCTCTGGCACCCGTGACAGTAGGCGTACGCGGGGGTACGCGAGCACTCGACATTGGCGTCCCAGTTTCGCCGCCACGTCGCGGGTACTCATGGCCTCCAAGGCGCCCCTGTTTCGTCTGCTCGTCAGCAAGTCGCGTCGTTACTCATAGGGTCGCTTCGGTCGAGTTCGCGGTCAGGGCCACGTGATGCACAACGACGCTGTCGTGACCTGGCGCGCCGTGAAACATCCCGCACCAAAACGCCGTCCCGCTCGAGTGCGTTGCCGATGCGCTGGGCCACCCGGCGGGTTGAGTAATGGTTCCGCGTCCGACAAGGTATCGACGACATTGTTAGCATGGCTATGACCGCCGGCGAATCGCGCGCTCATTCGCCACGCCTCGCTGCAGCCGACGTAGCCGGCGGGGCCTTCGACACTTGACTCAACCTTGCACGCTTCGTCTGAGCGCCGAGCCGAAGCGGAGCTTCGGGCGGCGGCGACGGCAATCATTGGACCGCCGATTGCAGAATTTGCCGGCTCGTCGCGAAGGCCTCGCGATGCGTGGCGGCCCCTCAAGGCCTTTCGCAGCGCGCGGTGTTTGGAGAGCGCTCGGCACGCATCTTGCTGTGTCGACAGAACAGCAGGGAAGCAGGTTGGGACCGACATGGTGCGACGAAACGGCGGCGGCGGGCGCGAGAGCGCTCATGTGGGAGTCACACGGAGAGGCTTCATTGCGGCGAGCGCCACGGCGGGCGTGACCGCACTCGGGGGAATGACCGCCGAGCTGCAGGAAGCGGCCGGCCAATCGGCGCCCCATGACGGGCTCGTGCGCACGCGTCTCCGTGTGAACGGCATCGCGCACGACCTCGCACTCGATCCGCGCACGACGCTGCTGGATCTGCTGCGCGAGACGCTGGATCACACCGGCACGAAGGTCGGCTGCAATCACGGCCAGTGCGGCGCCTGCACGGTCCTGATGGACGGGACGCGCGTCAACGCTTGCTTCGTGCTGGCGGTGGCAGCAAACGGCAAATCGATCGTCACCATCGAGGGTCTCGCCACGGCCGATGGCGCGCTTCATCCGATGCAGGCGGCCTTCATCGAGCACGACGGCTTTCAGTGCGGTTACTGCACGCCGGGGCAGATCCTGTCGGCGATCGGCTGCGTGCGTGAAGGCCATGCGGGGTCACGTAGCGAGATCACAGAATACATGTCCGGCAATCTCTGTCGCTGTGGGGCCTACAAGGGAATCGTCGAGGCCGTGGAGCAGGCGAGGCAGGCGAGCGAGCAAATCGACGTTGCGCGGCCGACCGAGGGCATTCCGTGAAGCCCTTTCGCTATCGTGCGCCGGAAACCGTGGACGAGGCTGTCACGGCGGTCGAGCCATTCGGCGCCGTCGGAGGAGGCGGGGCGTTCCTCGCGGGCGGCACGACCGTGCTCGACCTCATGAAGCTCGAGGTCCTGAAGCCGCCGTCGCTGACGGACATCCAGAAGCTTGGTCTGGACGACATCGACAGCGACGGCGACGCGGTTCGCGTCGGCGCGCGCGTGACCATGGCCAGGGCCGCCGAGCACCCCGTCTTCAAAGATCGGGCGCCGGTCTTGGCGGATGCCCTGCGGCTGGCCGCGAGCCCTCAGCTGCGCAACGTCGCGACCCTCGGCGGCAACCTTCTGCAGCGCACGCGCTGTCCGTACTTCCGTGACAACGTGAGCCCTTGCAACAAGCGCGATCCCGGTGCGGGCTGCGCCGCGATCGACGGCGTCAACCGGCTGCTCGCCGTGCTCGGCACGTCCGATCGATGCATCGCCAGCTATCCGGGCGATTTCGCGAACGCGCTGATCCTGTTCGACGCCACCGTCGAGACGGCGCGCCCGGAGGGCGGCCGGCAGATTGCGCTCCAGGATCTGCACGTGCAGCCGGGCGATCATCCCGAGCGAGAGGCAGTGCTCGGCGATCGCGAGCTGATCACCGGCTTGCGCTTTAGCGTGCCAGCCTGGGCGCGCCGCTCCCGGTACGTGAAAGTGCGCGACCGGGATTCCTACGCTTTTGCGCTGACTTCCGCAGCGGTGGCCCTCGACCTTGTTGGCGATGTCGTCCGCGAGGCGCGGATCGGTATCGGCGGTGCCGCGACCGTGCCGTGGCGCAGCCGGGACGCGGAGGAGTTCCTCGCCGGCAAATCGCTCGACGAGGATGTCGCCATGGAAGCGGGCCGAATCGCGTATCGGCGTGCGAAAGCCCATGGCGGCAACGCGTTCAAGATCCCGCTTGGCCAGCGCACGGTGGCGCGGGCGCTGCTCGAAGTCGGCGCGCTGGATCTGTCGAGATCGAACCAGGGAGCCTGATCATGGCCGATAACATCGGTGCGCCGCACGATCGAATCGAAGGCCGGCTCAAGGTCACCGGCGCGGCGCGCTACGCCGCCGATTTCGCCGTTCCGAAACCGCTCCATGCCCACTTGGTGATCTCGACGATCGGCCGAGGCAGAGTCACGGCCGTGCACGACCGCGCTGCCCGCGCCGTGCCGGGAGTGGTGGCGGTTTACACGCATGAGAACCGGCCGAGCGTCACCGCCGCCGGCTTCTTCGGCGGCGGCGCGGGGCAGGCGCAGCAGAGCTGGCGGCCGCTCGAGACGCCGGACGTCAAATTTTTCGGGGAGATCGTCGGCATGGTGGTTGCCGAAACGGTGCTCGCGGCGCGCGAAGCGGCCGCCGCGTTGACGTTCGATTACGCCGAGGAACAGCCCGCCGCGACGATCGATGCCGACGGCGTGCGCGTGGAGGACCTGCCACGCAAAGCGATTCAGGTCGGCGACGTGGACCGGGGCCTCTCGGCCGCCGCGAAAACGGTGTCCGCGGAGTTCGCAACCGCCCCGAATACGCACAACGCGATCGAGCTGTTCGCCACGACGGCGCACTGGCAGGGCGACGAGTTGACGGTGTACGTGCCGAGCCAATGGGTCAAAGGATTCCAGGCTGGGCTTGCGAAGGAGCTCGGCATCGACGCGTCGAAGATCCGCGTGCTCTCGCCGTTCGTCGGCGGCGCGTTCGGCGGCAAGGGCACGCTGTCTCCGTTCACGGGGCTCGTGGCCGCGGCCGCGCGGGAGCTCGAGCGCCCGGTCAAGCTCTACGTCACGCGAGAGCAGGGCTTCACGGTCGCCTCGTTCCGCGCCGAGACGCAGCAGCACGTGCGGCTCGGTGCGAGCGCCGACGGCACGATCACGACGTTCGAGCATCGCGGGCGAGAGATTACGTCGCGCCCCGACACGTACGTCGTCAACGGCGCGGAAAGCACCACGCGGATGTACCGCGCGGAGCACATCCGCACGAGCGTCGCGGCCGTTCACGCCGATCGCCAGACGCCCGGCTTCATGCGGGCGCCGCCGGAGACGCCGTACTTCTTCGCGCTCGAGTCGGCCGTCGACGAGTTGGCCCGCGAGCTCGGCATGGATCCCGTCGAGCTGCGCGTGCGCAACGACGTCGATCGTGATCCGGTGAAAAATGTGCCGTACACCTCGCGATCGCTGGTTGAATGCCTGCGGGCGGCTGGCGAGCGCTTCGGCTGGGCGAATTACACGCCCAAGATCGGCTCGATGACGGACGGCGATTGGCTCGTGGGGTGGGGCGTCGCGACGGCCGCCTATCCGACGCAGATGTCGCCGTGTGCCGTCCGCGTCCATATCGATTCGACGGGCGAGACGCGCGTTCAGGTCGCGAGCCACGACGTCGGCACGGGCGCCTACACGGTGCTCGCGCTGGCGGCTGCTCGCAGGCTCGGCGTGCCGGTCGAGAGCGTGCGCGTGGAGCTCGGCGACAGCCGCCTTCCGCCGGGCACGATTGCGGGCGGCTCCATCTCGACGGCGTCCAACGCCTCGGCGATCGGCGTAGCCTGCGACCGCATCCTGGAGCGCCTCGGCGCGCAGCCGGGCCAGCTGAACGTCAAGGCCGCTTTCGAGCGTTACGGCCAAACCGCCGTGGAAGAGTACGCCGAATGGATCCCGGAAGGCGCCGGGCCGAGCGCCCGCAGCTCGCTGCGCAAGGGCGGCGTGAGCATCGTAGGCGGCGCGGAGGACGACTATGTCGCCTATGCTTTCGGCGCCGAGTTCGTCGAGGTGCGGATACATCGCCTCACGCGCGAGATCCGCCTGCCGCGGATCGTTGGAGCGTTCGCGGCCGGCCACATCGTCAACGAGAAAACCGCGCGCTCGCAATATCTTGGCGGGATGGTGTGGGGCATCGGCCACGCGCTCCTCGAGATCTCCGAGGTGGACCCGCGCACGGGCGCGTACATGAACGACAACCTCTCGGAGTACCTGATTCCGGTCAACGCGGACATTCGCGAGATCGATGCGATTCTCGTGCCGGAGGTGGACGACAAGATCAACCCGGCCGGCGTGAAGGGCATAGGGGAGATCGGCATCGTCGGCACCGCGGCGGCCGTCGCGAACGCCGTGTGTCACGCCACGGGCATTCGCGTGCGGCATACGCCGATCCGGATCGAGGATGTTCTGCCTGCATGAGGGAGTGTCGTCATTGGCGCATCCGTGCTGATCGCCGCGCTGGTTGACACCAGCCCGCACTGCGCGTGGGCCGAGGAGGTTCTCGCTGGCGGGAGACTCCATGCCCGCGAGCTGGCGCGGGTCGAGGCTACTGACATCCTGGCGCGCTTGAGCGCCAGGGGCTGCCCTGCCGAGGGGCGGCCCGCTGGACGATCTGATCGGGCACTCGATCATCCCGTTGTAGATAGCGACGCGAAACTCCTGAGCAGAGGTGCTACTCGATAGAGCTTGTGGGCGCTCATGACTACCCGGGTAATATTGACTCTATATTTATACCCGGATATAAATACCACTTGTTTGGCCCCCGAAGTCCGAAGGGATGAGCGACGCGACTGTTGATCTCTACACGGCGTTCAGCGGTGATCGACGCATCGCGTCGGGTCCGCTGCAGACGGTCGCCCTGGCGGTCAAGCGAGTAATCAAAGGTGGGGCGGCCGACGATGTCCTGATTTTCGACGATACGACCGGGCGTCAGATCGACGTCGATATCAGAGGTTCAGATAAAGCAATCGTGGACCGCTTGGTCCAACGGGCGGCCAATCAACGCGCCGAGTCGGCACAATCCGGCCGCCCACCTCCGCCCGTCGGCGATTCGATCGACACGAACGCTGCCGCTGACAAGCCCCGCAGTCGTGGACGGCCAAAGCTGGGCGTAGTGGCTCGCGAGGTCACGCTATTGCCACGCCATTGGGAATGGCTGGCAACGCAACCCGGCGGCGCCTCAGTTGCCCTGCGCAAACTGGTTGAGGAAGCCAGACGCACGCATGCGGAAAGCGACAGAGGGCGCAAGGCGCAGGAATCTGCCTATCACTTCATGTCGGCCATCGCTGGAAACATGCCCGGCTTTGAAGAAGCAACCCGTGCGCTTTTCGCGAACGATGAGCGGCGCTTTCGTGAATGGATTGCCGCATGGTCCGATGACGTGCGTGACCACGCGGTCAAGCTCGCCTTCGGCAAGGACCAAGGCACCCCTCCGGCGACCCGCTGATTCATCGGACCTGAAAACATGACCACCTTCGATTTGAATGCGGATGCATTGGCACCCGTGATCGATGAAATCCATCTCGTCGACTTGCCCACTGTAGAGCAATTCCGCGCGACCTCCTTTTCAAACGACGGTCACGAATTGCCCGTACGGGCGCAAGAGCTCGTCGTTCGTATACAGCGTCATCGGTTCGTAAAGTGCCTGCGCTACGAGCATGCGATCGAATGGGTCCTTGTGCAGGGGTGGCAGCTCGGCAACTTTGGCCGCGTGCATCCCCGTAATCGGCAACAAGGCAAAGCCGGCCGGTTCGACGGCCGCCAGAATTTCCGCCGGGTCCGCATCGAGCTTGCCAAGGGCGGACTTGATGCTGATTTCCCAGATCGATACCGCGCTCACGTAGACCTCGGCGTCATCGACTTGTTTGCGTACGTTTGCTGAGAGCTTGCCAGGCGCTGCCAACGCCCACAGCAGCAGGTGTGTGTCGAGGAGCAGCCGCATCCTCAACGGCCTTCAAACTGGAAGATCACCTCTGCGTCAAGGGGCGCGTTGAAGTCGTCGGGCACTTTCACCTTACGCTTGAGCAGGCCGAGGTTCTTCTTGCGGGCGCGGGGAGTGATCGGCGTGAGCCGTGCCATCGGCTTTCCTGCCTTCGCGATGATGACTTCTGCACCGCCCGCGACTTCGTCGACAATCCGCGACAAGTGCGTCTTGGCCTCGTGAATGTTGATCACCTTGCTCATGCGGGCTCCGCGTGCGAGTGGACTAACCTTAGTCCACTCGCGTTGAGTCGTCAACGGCTATGGCCGATCGTGCCCATTCGAGAGGGCCGTCTTGACGGCGGGGGCGGCTCGAGCAGCCGCAGGAAGTTCCTCAGGGAGCTGCGCGAGCGGCCCAGCGCCTTCGCGATCTCGTCGTGCGTCAACTCGAACTCCTCGACCAGTCGCCGCATCGAGCGAGCTTGAAGGTCTGGAATCCGTCCAGAAGGGCGCCCATAGTGGCATGGATGGCGGGGGCAGGACCGTCAACGGGGTATCGGGCGAGATCATCGGGTTCCAGCGCGCCAAGCCGTCGGCTGTCGCTGCAGCGAGCGCTTTCGTTTTTCAGTGCCTGCTGAGGATCGCCGAAAGGAAACACCATGCACTATCGCCGCTCATTGTTGCTCTGTCTTCTCATCGGTATTGGCGCCATGCCCATCGCCGCGCGCGCCCAGGCGAGCAAGCTGCTGAACATCTACGTGGTGGACGTCGAGGGTGGCAACGCGACGCTGTTCGTCGCACCCACGGGCCAGTCGGTGCTGATCGATAGCGGCAACGGCGGGCCGGCGGGTGTTCGGGACGCGGAGCGCATTCTGGCGGCGGCGAAAGACGCGGGCGTCGCGCAGATCGATCATCTGATCACGACGCATTGGCACGGCGATCATTTCGGCGCAATGGCGGACCTGGCCGGCCGCATTCCGATCAAGCACTTCATCGACCACGGCGACAACGTGCAGCCCCAGGAAGGCGCCGACGAGTTCCTGCGCAGCGTCTATCCCACGCTGTACGCGAAGGGCACTCGCACCGTCGCCAGGCCCGGAGACAAGATCGTGATCGGCGGCCTCGATTGGCGCATCGTCGCCGCCGGCGGGCAGCACATGGAGACTCCGCTGCCCGGCGCCGGCAAGCCGAATCCGTACTGCGCCGCGTATCGAGCGCAGGCTCCAGATCCGAGCGAGAACGCGCAGTCCGTCGGCAGCATCGTCGCCTTCGGCAAGTTTCGCGCGGCGCATCTTGGCGACCTGACGTGGAACAAAGAGTTCGAGCTCATGTGCCCGAGGAATCCGATCGGCGCGGTCGATCTTTTCATCGTCTCGCATCACGGACAGGCGATCTCGAACTCTCCGCAGCTGGTTCACGCGCTGCGGCCGCGTGTGATGGTTATGAACAACGGTACGCGCAAAGGCGGCCAGCCCGACGCGATGAAGGTGCTCCACTCCTCACCCGGTCTCGAGGATTTGTGGCAGCTCCACTTCTCGCTGCTGAGCGGGCAGGAATACACCGTGCCGGGGATGTTCATCGCCAACTTGTACGACGAGCCGCTGACGGCCATGCCGATCGCCGGCGCGACGGCTCCGGCGCCGGGCTCCGGAGCGGCACCACCGCCGGCGCACAACGGTACGGCCTACTGGATCAAGATCTCCGCGCGAGAGGACGGCTCGTTCACCGTCACCAACGCGCGCAACGGGTTCAGCAAGACGTACGCGAAATAGCGGACCCGCGGCTTTCGACGCCTTGCTAGCCGCCGCCGGTGCCGAGGTAGGGCAGCAGTCGGCCGAACGCGAGCACACCGAACCAGAACGTCAACGACAGCACGCCGACGACCTTCGCGAGCGCCGGCGTGGCGTCGTTCGGCCCGAGGCGCACGAGCTTCGGCTCGACGGCGAAGTAGTAAAACAGGAAGTTCAGCCCGGCCAGCACGACCAGACTCATCTTGGTCCAGAAGGACCAGTTGCCCGCGTAGTTGTACGGATCGCCGAAGAAGAAGCCGAGGCCGGTGATCAGATTGATGCAGAACGCGGCAATCGCCCACGGCATGAGGCTGTGCACCGCCTTGAGCGGGATCGTGCGCTGAAAGCCGATCAGGCGCAGGTCCATGACGAGCAACGCGCCCATCAGCACGCAGAGACCGAGGAAGTGCAGCGACTCGAGCGTGGGCCAGCTCCACGCGTAACCCAGCACGAGCTTGTTGATCCACGTGCTCAGCATCCAGTCGTAGACGTGATTCATGGCTGCGCCTCCTAGATATAAATCATGATGTAGGCCGTGAGCCGGCCCGTCACGATCGCGGAGAGCCAAAACACGATCGAGATCGCGGCGACGCCGCGTACGAACGCGGGCGGCGTGCCGCCGGGCCAGGTGTCGGCCTTCGCAAGCTCAGGCTGCAGGATGCCGGCGGTCGCGGCGCCGAGGAACACCAGAATGATCTTCGCGATGAACATGAGGTCCGTGGCAAACATCGTGGCCTGGGCCACGAACAGTCCCGTGCCAGACACCGTGTTGATGGCGAACCCGACCCATGCCACGGGCAGCAGGCGCCGCATGGCCTGGTAAGGTATGCCGTCGAACCTGCCGAGCAGCCGCAGATCGACGATCACGCACAAGCCGACCATGATCGCCATGCCGATCGCGTGCAGCGTGATGACGATCGGATAGCCTTCGGTCGACATCCGAACCCAATCGGCGAGTCCACTCGCCTCGAGCCAAGTCAAAAATCCCACGCAAAATCCCCCAACGCTCGAATCGTTGTTGTCGAGCCAGCGTAGCCGCAACTCACGCCGGCTGTCCACTCGGGCGCAGGCCGCAGGTGACATATGCCGGCGGCGGGCGCCGCACTGCGCGGTTTGCCAATATCGCGCCACGTCGCCTATAGTCGCGGGCCGATGGCCTCTCAAGAGAAGAACAATCACTCGGGGCTCGCGCGACTCGGTCTAAGTCTCTCGGACTGGTTCGAGAAATGGTTCCCGGATGCGTTTGCGCTCGCGCTGGCGGCCGTCGCCATCGTATTCGTCGCCACGTTGTTCGCCGGCAGCACCCCGCTCGATTCGGCGCAGCGTTTCGGCGCGGGCTTCTGGGACCTGACCACCTTCACTCTGCAGATGTCGATGATCGTGGTGACGGGCTACGCCGTTGCGACGGCGCCGCCGGTCTACCGCGTGATTCGCGCGCTCGCTGCGTGGCCGACGACGGGACGCGGCGCGGCCGCGTACGTCGGCCTGTTCTCGATGCTGACGTCGCTGATCTCCTGGAGCTTCAGCCTGATCTTCAGCGCGCTGCTCGCGCGCGAGGTCGCACACCGCGTGCGCGGCGCCGACTATCGCGCGATCGGCGCGGCCGCGTATCTCGGCGTCGGCAGCGTCTGGGCGCTCGGTCTGTCCTCGTCCGCGGCCTTGATCATGGCGTCGCCGGCTTCCCTGCCCGACGCGATCGAGCAGATCAGCGGGGTGTTGCCGCTGAGTCAGACGCTCGGCCTCTGGCAGAGCATGACGATCGCAGTAGCTTTGATCCTCGTGTCGATGGGCATCGCGTTCTACTCGGCGCCGGGCGAGACCGAGGCGCGCAGCATGGAAGACATGGGTGCGGCGTATAGCCCCGCGACGAGCGACCCCGGCAAGCGCGCGACGCCCGGTGAATGGCTCGAGACGAGCCCGCTGCTGACGATCGTGCTGTGCGCGCTCGGCTTCGGCTATCTGCTGCGCGAGGTGCTGACGAGCGGTGCCGCGATCCTGCTGCAGCTCGATCATTATCTGTTCCTGTTCCTCGTCGTCGGCCTGCTGTTGCACTGGCGGCCGCGCTCGTTCGTGCAGGCGATCGCGGCGTCGGTCACGCCGGTCGGCGGCGTGATGATCCAGTATCCGATGTACGCCGGCATCGTGCGGATGCTGACCGACTCCGGTCTCGCGACGCAGCTGTCGCACTTCTTCGTGTCGATCGCGAACCCGCACACGTATCCGGTCATGATCGGAATCTACTCGGCCTTCCTCGGATTGTTCATCCCCTCGGCCGGCGGCAAATGGCTGATCGAGGCGCCGTACATGCTCGATGCCGCGAAAGAGCTCCACGTGCATCTCGGCTGGGTCGTGCAGACTTACAACGCGACGGAGGCGCTCGCGAACCTGATTCATCCGTTCTGGATGCTGCCGCTCGTGGGCATCCTGGGACTCAAGGCGCGCGACATCGTCGGCTACTCGATGCTGCAGTTCGCCGTCCACGTGCCGCTCGTGCTGTTGCTCGTCTGGCTTTTGAACTACACGCTGCAGTACGTACCGCCGGTGCTGCCATAGACCCTTGACGCCGTCCGCCGCGGCCATGCCGGACACCCCGCCACCCCGCGATCGTTGGTTCTTCGCCGGCATGGCGACGCTGCTGGCCGTGGTGATCGGCGCGGGCTTCACGCCGACGTTCTTCGCACGCGGCGCGTTCTTCGACGTGCCGCCGCTGGCGCGGGCTGCGCTGCTGCATGGCATGGCGGGAACGGCATGGCTAACGCTGTTCGTCGCTCAGGCCTGGCTCGTCTTTGCGAACAGACGCGACTGGCATCGGCGGCTCGGCGTGGCCGGCGTCGTGCTCGCGCCGCTGTTCGTCGTCAGCGGCATCGGTGTGATCGCGGGCGTCGAGCGCACTCACGTCTACGATTCGGCGATGACGCTGGCCGCGCACGTCTATGCGAACGGCGCGCCCGTGGCGGCCTTCGGCACGCTGGCGATTGCCGGTCTATGGCAGCGCCGTGTGGCGGCGCGGCACAAGCGGCTCATGCTGCTCGCCGCGATCGCGCTCCTGCCGCCGGGCACGGGGCGGCTGTTCGGCTACCTCGGCTTGTCGTCCCTGAACGTGCCCGTGTACCTCGGCGTGCTGTTCATGAACGCGATCTACGACGTCTGGCGCTGGCGGCGCCCGCATCCCATAGCGCTGTTCGGCGCGGCTGCGCTCGCGGCGATCGAGCTGACGACCGACTGGTGGCTCGCGGCGATCGGCTCCTGACGGCGTCAGGCGGCGGGCTCGCAGCGGTAGCTGCCTGCGCCGTCGCGCTCGAGCGCGGTGGTGAGCCACGGCAGTGCGGCGACGAGCTCCTCGTCGAGCTGCCAGGGCGGGTTCACCACCAGCACGCCACTCCCGATCAGGCCGCGTGCGCCGGTCTCCCGCGCCACGCACAGCTCGTACGTGGCGATCGGTGCGGTGAGCTCGGCCTTGAGCGCACGCTCGAAGCGCTCCGCGGTCCGTCGCTCGATCACCGGATACCAGATCGCGATGACGCCGGTCGCGAACCTACGATGCGCTTTGCCGACCGCAGCGACGACCGCGGAGCGCTCGTCGTCGCGCTCGTACGACGGGTCGACGAACGTCAGCGCGCGCCGCTCGGGTGGCGGCACGAGCCCGATGCAGCCGCTGAGCCCGTCCTCGCGGAGCACCTTGATGCGTCGCTCGCCTCCGAAAGCGCGCGCGAGCGTCCGCTCCTCCGCCGGGTGGAGCTCGAACAGATACAGATGATCGATCGCACGCAAGCTCGCGCGCGCGAGCCAGGGTGAGCCCGGGTACCGGCGCAACGGCCCAGGCCCGTTGTAGTCACGGGCCAGCGCGAGCAGGCGCATGACGGCCACCGGCGCGTCTGCGGCCGACCATAGCCGGCCAATCCCGGTCTCGTGCTCGCGGTTCTTACGCGCCGCCGCGCTCTTCAAGTCGTACCCACCGGCGCCGGCGTGCGTCTCGATGTAACGGATGGGCTTGTCCTTGCTCGCGAGCCGCGCGAGGATCGCGGTCAGCACGGTGTGCTTGATCACGTCCGCGTGGTTACCGGCGTGATAGCCGTGCAAGTAGCTCAGCATGACGATGGCGCAGCGGCGAGCGGATCGGGGCGAAGATACTGACATCGACGATACGCGCCTGTCACTTCGTGGGTCATCGGCCCCTTGGCGCCCGGGTGTATAGTGCGGCTCCCCGAAAGTTCGACGAGCGGCGAGTCATGAGCTACATCGGTGCCCGCGACGCCGAGCGCCCTGCGCCGGATCGGCTCCTGACGGAGATCGCCGAGTACGTCCGCACTTTTCGTGCCGAGGGTGCGGAGGCGCGCCGCATCGCGCGCTATTGCCTCATGGACACGCTCGGTTGCGGCCTCCTTGCGCTGGGTTATCCGGCGTGCACGAAGCTCCTGGGGCCGGTCGTGCCGGGCGCAGTGCTCGCGGGCGGCGCCCGCGTGCCCGGCACGGCGTATGAGCTCGACCCGGTCACGGCCGCCTTCAACATCGGCGCGCTGGTTCGCTGGCTGGACTTCAACGACACCTGGCTCGCCGCCGAGTGGGGCCACCCCTCCGACAACCTCGGCGCGATCCTGGCCGTGGCCGATTATCTGAGCCGCCAGCGCGTCGCCGACGGCGAGCACGCGCTGACGATGGCCGACGTGCTGACCGCCATGATCAAGGCACACGAAATTCAGGGCGTGCTCGCTCTGAATCACAGCTTCAACCGCGTGGGGCTCGACCACGTGCTGCTCGTGCGCGTCGCGAGCACGGCCGTCGTCACGCAGCTCCTCGGTGGGAGCCACGCGCAAATCGTGAACGCCGTGTCGAACGCGTGGCTCGACGGCGGCGCGCTACGGACGTACCGCCATGCGCCGAACACGGGCTCGCGCAAGAGCTGGGCCGCGGGCGACGCGACGAGTCGCGCCGTGCGGCACGCGCTGCTCGCGCTGGCCGGCGAAATGGGTTATCCGTCCGCGCTGACCGCCAAAGCCTGGGGCTTTCAGGACGTGCTGTTCAAAGGCCGGACCATCGAGCTCGAGCGGCCGCTCGGCTCGTACGTGATGGAGAACGTGCTGTTCAAGATCTCGTTTCCCGCCGAGTTTCACGCGCAAACGGCCGTGGAAGCGGCCCTCGCGTTGCATCCCCAGGTCGCCTCCCGCCTCGAGCACGTCGCTGCGGTGCGGATCGAGACGCAAGAGGCCGGCGTGCGCATCATCGATAAGACCGGACCGCTCGCGAACCCGGCGGATCGCGATCACTGTCTGCAGTACATGGTGGCGGTGCCGCTGATCTTCGGGCGCCTCACTGCCGAGGACTACGAGGACGAGACCGCGCGCGATCCGCGCATCGACGCGCTGCGCGCGAAGATGGTCGTGAGCGAGAATCGGACGTTCAGCCGCGACTACCTCGATCCCGACAAACGCGCGATCGGCAATGCCGTGCAGGTGGAGTTCGTCGATGGCACCGGGACCGAGCGCCTCGCCGTCGAGTATCCGATCGGGCATCGCCGCCGTCGCGAGGAAGGCATTCCGAAGCTGATCGAGAAGCTCGAGCGGAGCCTCGCGACTCGCTTCCCGCCGGCGCAGTGCGAGCGAATACTCATGGCCTGCGCCGATCAAGCGCGGCTCGAGGCGTTGTCGGTCGCGGATTTCATGGCACTCTGGGTAGCCACATGAGCCAGGGAAAGAAGTTTCGCTCGGCGGTCGCGCGCCACGCGCCGCTGCAGATTCCGGGCACGATCAACGCGTACTGTGCGCTGCTTGCCGAGCGCGCCGGGTTCAAGGCGCTGTACTTGTCTGGCGCGGGCGTCGCGAACGCGTCGTTCGGCTTGCCCGATCTCGGCGTTACGGCGCTTGGCGACGTCGTCGAGGACGCGCGCCGGATCACCGCCGCGACCGAGCTGCCGCTGCTCGTCGACGTCGATACCGGCTTCGGCAGCGCGTTCAACATCGCTCGCACGGTGCGGGAGATGGAGCGGGCCGGCGTCGCAGCGATTCACATCGAGGATCAGGAACAGGCGAAGCGCTGCGGGCATCGACCGAACAAGGCCACGGTGCCGACCGAGGAGATGTGCGACCGGCTGAAGGCCGCCGTCGATGCGCGCACCGATCCGAAGTTCGTGATCATGGCGCGGACCGACGCGTTCGCGCGCGAAGGGCGCAGGGCGGCGCTCGATCGCGCGGCGGCCTACGTCGCGGCGGGCGCGGACATGATCTTCGCCGAGGCGTTGCACACGCTCGAAGACTATGTGGCGTTCACGCGCGCGATCCGCGTGCCCGTGCTCGCGAACCTCACGGAGTTCGGCTTGACGCCGTATTTCACGGTGGCGGAGCTCGAGCGCGCCGGAGTCAAGTTGGTTCTGTATCCGCTGACGGCGTTTCGCGCGATGAGTCGCGCGGCGGAGCAGGTGTACGCGACGCTGCGCAATGAGGGCAGTCAGCGGCCTTTGCTCGATACGCTGCAGACCCGCGAGGAGCTCTACGCCGTGCTCAAGTACCACGATTTCGAGCGCAAGCTGGATGCGCTATACGCCGGCGAGGCGGCGGAAGGCCCGCGCTCGGCGCGCGCGCGGCGCTCGCGCAAGCGAGCACGCTAGGTTCCCTAGCTGCGTTGCCGCTCAGCGGCGCCTCGTGCCGGTGCGCGGCTGATGGGTCGGCGGTGTCGCCGAGTCGTCGATCAGCTCCAGCGGGGCATCGGGCCCGAGATTGAACAGATCCAGGATGTCGTCCGTCGATTCGGTCGGCGGCGGCGCGCTCGGTGCGCTCCGTGCGGGCGCCTCCCTTTCCTCGGTGCCGTCGCTGAAGCCGGCCGATGCGAGCGCTGCGCTCAGCGCATCGAGATCCGCCTCGCCGAACAGCGTCTCCGCCATCGAGTCGCTCACGTCGTCGATCGACTTGGCAATGGAAAGCGCGCGCATCGTCTGCGTGTGGTGCAGCAGATCCGCGTCCTCGTCGACGGCTGCCGGCGGCGCCGCGGGCGTGCTCGGGACCGGGCGCTTGGGCTCTACGGCGCGCGGCGGTGGCATCGGCGGCGATGGCGCGGCGGGTTTTGGCGGCAGGGCTTCGGTCGTGCGTCGAGCCGCGGGCATCGCCGGCTGCGCGGCCGGTGCCGCGGGCCGCGACGCGGCGGCTCGGGCCATGGGCGCCGGCGGGGCTTGCGGCGGCCTCACCACGGGTGCCGCGGTAGGCTGCAGCCGCTCCGTGGTGCGTGACGGCCTGGACGTGGCCGGAGGCCCCTCGACGGCGTCGGTCAACACGGGGAAGTCGATGCTCGATAGGTCGGGAATGTCCGTCGCGGTCGCGTCGAAATCGGAGTGAGTCGGAACGGTCGGCGGCGATTCGAACGCGACGTACGGCGGTGCAACACGCGGCGTGGTGACCGGCTCGCTGCGCTTCGCTACCGCGGGGGCGGCCCGAGGGCGCTCGACGATCGGCGCAGGGGCAGGCGCCCACACGGATGGCGCGACGGCGACGGGTGCCGCGACGGGCGGTGGCGCGATCACGGGTGGCGCGATGACCGACGATCGTGCGGCCGGCGGGGGCGATGCACTGGAGGCGACAGGAGGTGCCGTCGCCGTGACCTCGACCGGTGGGGGCGCTGCCGCCACGGCGGGTGGCGGCGTCGCGACCGAGTCGCTGGGCGCCGGCGAGTCGATCCGCGTGACTGCGATAGCCGCCGTGGGCGTGGGCGTGGGCGCGGGCGCCGCGGCGACCGGCTCGACGCGCATCGGCTTGGGCTCCGTGGCTTGCGAGCTGGGTTGGGGCGGCGTCGCGACGCTGCTCGACTCGGCGATGCCGAGGATGTCGATGGCCACCTCGGCGATCAGGTCTGCGGTGATCTGCGGACGGCGCTCCGCGGCTGCGACGCCGAGCGCGGTTTCACAGAGGCTGTTGGCGACCCGAACGATGCCGCCGGAATAGCGATGCACGGCGGCGGCTGCGCCGGGCGCGAACACTCGGTCGAACTCACCCCCGGCTCGTGCGACGCGATGGCGCAGATAGTCGCCGAGCTCCGCGGCGGAGAATGCCTCGAGACGCTGGCGCAGGCGGATCCGCTGGCGCAGCGAGTCGAGCTCCGACGCGGCGAGAAACTGGTCGAGTCCCGGGCGCCCGAGCAGCACCACGTTCGCGCCGGGACAGCCATTCGCGTCCGCCGCCGTGAGCGAGTCGAGCGCGCGTAGAACCTCCGGCGAAAGCTCTTCCGTGCGTTCGGCGATCACGAACACGCGTGACGCCGTCGCGCTCAGCTCGCTCAGATACTGGCGCCACATCTGCAGGCGCTCGATCCGGGTCGTGCGATGCGCATTCATGCCGAGCTCGACGAGCAACTGCTCGAGTAATTCGGTAGCGTTGGTGGGGACGGAGCTCAGCCACGCGACTGCCAGCCGCGTGCTGGTCGCCCGCACCGCCGCGGCCGCGAGCGTGGTTTTGCCGACGCCCGCCGGGCCGCTGAACGTGACCACCGCGTCCGGGGACGCGACCGCGAGCTTGAATCGGCCGATGACGGTGTCCTGCGCGCGGCCCAGGAACATGTCTGTATCCTGCGCAATACCGCTGTCGAACGGCCGTCCCTGCATCCCGAACTGTGCTTCGTCCATCGCGACCAGAACCCCGAGAATGGCCCAATCTCGGGTCCTAGTCTGCCCGCCCCGGTTGCCCCGTTTCGTGAAACCAGGTCACAACTTATGCAAAGCGCCGGACCCTTCCTCAGGGGGCGGGGGAGGGTCCCTATAATGGCGGGAGCGGCCGTGGGGGCCGCGAGTGGAAGGGAATGGCATGGCTGTGAGACCGATTCTGCGCCTCGGTGACCCCACCTTGCGGGAGATCGCCGTGCCGGTGCGCGCGTTCGACACGCCGGAGCTGCATGCGCTGGTCGAGGACATGCTGGACACGATGCGGGCCAACGACGGGGCCGGCCTCGCGGCGATCCAGATCGGCGTGCTCGCGCGCGTCGTGATCTTCGGCCTCGAGCACAACGCCCGCTATCCGCACGCCGAGCCCGTCCCGCTGACGGTGCTCGTGAACCCCGAGCTCGAGCCGCTGGGCGAGGAGCGGGAGCCTGGCTGGGAGGGCTGCCTCAGCGTGCCCGGCATGCGCGGCCTGGTGCCGCGCTATCGGCGGATTCGCTATCGCGGCTTCGACGCCTTCGGTGGCCCGATCGATCGCACGGCGGAGGATTTCCATGCGCGCGTCGTGCAGCACGAGTGCGATCACTTGGATGGCATTCTGTATCCCGAACGGATCGAGGATATGCGGCAGTTCGGCTTTCAGGCCGAGCTGCTGGCGAGCGGCGTGCTGCCGGCGGCGGCCGCGGCCGACTGAGCGAAGCCCGGCTTTCGAAGGGTGCCGCCGACCCGCCGATCGATCGCAGCGTGCGGGACGCGATCACGGGCTTGCATCACCGACCGCCCGGTCCGACGATACGGCTCGCGCGACACGTGCGCAGGGCCGTTCGCGCTTGCGGCGTCGTCTCTTTGGGGGGTCGTATGGACACTTCACGTTGCCTCGCGCGCGCCTTCGCGGTAGCGCTCGCCTTCGGGCTCACGGGAAGTGCAGCCGCGCATCATTCGTATGCCATGTTCGACGCCGCGCACACGAAGACCGTCACGGGCACGCTTGCGAAGCTCGAATGGACGAATCCGCACGTCTTCATCTGGCTGTACGTGCCGAATCAGGACAGCGCTAACGGCTACGACTTGTACGCCTTCGAGAACGGCTCGCCGAACGTGCTGACACGACGTGGCTGGTCGAAGTCGACGTTCGCGACGGGGGAGAAGCTGTCCATCGCCTATTGGCCGTTGCTGGACGGCCGCACGGGCGGTCACTTCGCGGTGGCGACGCGCGTCGACGGCAGCTTCATTCGTGCGGCGGGTGGGCCGGGCGGCTCCGTCGATGCGTCGAGCGCGATTGCGCCGCCTCCGCCGCCGAGCGCGCCATGAGACTGGGGGTGCCTCGCACGTATGGCCGCGTGCTGGTGGTGCTCGTGTTCTCGGCCGCGGTGCTTGCCGCCGCGCGAGCGCAGCCGGCCCGCGAGTCGCCGGGTGCGGCGTACGCCGCGCTTGCCCGTCTTCCGGACTGGAGCGGCTGGTGGGGGCATCCGATGTCGCGCCCCGAGGCCGCGCGCCCGCGGTCGCCGCCGTTCAAGCCGGAGATCCTCGCGGCCGCTCGCGCCGCCAATCCCGACGCCGATGCGCTGCGCTATTGCCGGCCTTGGCAGTTCACGGGCGAGAGCGGCGGCTTTACCGAGGCCGTCGAGTTCCTGTTCACGCCGGGGCGTGTGACGCTGACGAACGAGCGAGGGCTGATCCGTCGCATCTACACCGGTGGGCAGACGATCCCCGCCGACCTCGATCCCACGAGCACGGGTCTCTCGGTCGGGCACTGGGAAGGCGAGACGCTCGTGGTCGAGACCACGCGAATCAACCCGCGCGCTGCGTACCCCGGCGCCGGTGCGCCGATCGGCGATGGCGCGCGGATCACCGAGCGGATCGCCCTCAAGGACCGCGACACGCTGGTGTTCGACGTTGTGACGGACGCACCGGACATCTTCACGGAGCCCTATCGCGCAACCCAGGTCTACACCCGTCTGACGAAGACGATCGCGAGCGAGATCACGTTTTGCACGGAATTCGACCGCTCGATAGAGCCCGGCACCGGCAAGCAACGCTTCGACCTGACGCCGCCGCCCGATTTGCCGCCGCCGCCACCGCGGCATTGATACGCGCGGTCTCGTCTCAGTTCGGTAACGCGAACACGAACAGCTTGTTGCGGCTGTCGTCGGGCGCTACTTCGGGTGTGAGCCGCGCCAGCGCACCCGTCATGTTCGACCGACCGGTGCTGACCGCGACGTACTGCTTGCCGCCGGCGGTGAACGTGATCGGGTGCCCCGTGACCTGCGCGCCGAGCTCGGTGTCCCAGAGCACCTCACCGGTCTTCGCGTCGAACGCGCGAAAGTGGCCCGCGACGTCGCCGCCGAACACCAGATCGCCACCGGTCGCGACCAACGCCGTGACGCCGGCGCGCGTATCGAATCGCCAGACCCCTTTGCCGGTCTCCACGGAGAGCGCGCGGACCGTGCCGACCTTGCCGCCGGCGTCCGGCGTGATCATCGTCTCGCTGTTGATGGCGTAGATCAGCTCCGGCTTCGGCACCGCGGCGACGGAAGTCGTGTTCATGCAGGTGTTCTCCATCGGCATGTACATCGCCTTCGTGCGCGGGCTATAGGTGCCCGCGGGCCAGTTCTTGCCGCCGTTCGTCGTTGGGCAGATGAAGATCGTCTGATTCGCCGCCGTGAACAGCGCCTTGTCGCTGACAGTGACTTTGCCCGTCGCGCCGTCGATGCCGGCAATCACGTTCTGCGTGATCGTCGGCCGCGCCCAGAGGAACTCACCGGTGACTCGATCGAGCGTGTAGACGACGCCGGTCTTGCCGGGGATTCCGGTCACCACCTTGCGCCGCTCGCCGGGTTTCAAGCGTGGATTGATCCACGGCACCTCGCTCTGGTCCGGTGCGACCACCGTGTCGAGCAGGATCCGCTCGAACGGGTGATCGAGGTCCCAGTGATCGACGACGTGCTGGTAGTACCACACCGTCTCGCCCGTCGCGGGTCGCAGCGCGAGCGTCGAGTTGTGATACAGGTACTGCTTGTCGTTGCCCGCCAGCATGAACTTCGGCGCCGGTGCCGTGACCGAGGTGCCGATGTAGACGAGATTGAGCTCGGGGTCGTAGCTCGGCATCATCCACGCGCCGACGTGCCAGCGGCCTTCGTCCGGCACGTTGCCCCAGCTGTCGCCGCCGGGCTCGCCGGGCTTGGGGATCGTGCGCTTGCGCCACAGCTCTTTGCCGGTGCGTGCGTCGTGCGCCGTGATCACACAGGCCTCGGGCCCGCCTTGCGGTTGGCAGTTGCGGCCGGAGATCAGCGTGCCACCCGGGAGGACGAACGGCGCGGAGCCCTGTTTTACCCGACGCTCGTGATAGTCGAAGATCCGGGTTTCCCATGCGGGCTTGCCGGTCTGCGCGTCGAGCGCGTAAATCGTGTCGTCGGCGCCGTTGTCGATGATGAGTCCGCCGTAGATCGCCAGGTTGCGATTCGTCTGCGGGAACGGCACGAACTTGCCCAGATCCTCCGGCAACGGCCGGCGGTACTCCCACAGTTTCTCGCCGGTGGCGGCGTCGAGCGCGACCGTCACGTCCGAGGGCTCCGGGAAATACATCACGCCGTCGTGCACGAGCGGCGTGCCCTCCTGCGACGGCGCAGCATCGAGATCCATCGACCACGCGAGCGTGAGCTTACCGACGTTGCGCCGATCGACCTGATCGAGCGGGCTGTAGCCCCACGCGTCGAACGTGCGGCGCCACATCAGCCAGTCGGCGGGATCGGGATGCTGCAGCATCGCATCGGTGACCGGCCGGAACTCGTGCTCGGCGGCGCGGGCGGCAACGACGGCACACACCGAGACGGCGACTGCGAACGACAAAGCAATGCGGCGCATGATCGGCGTTTCCCCCTCGGGCGATTCGGGTGATTGTCGCCGAAACGCGCTGCGAAGTCGCGGCGAGGCTCAGCCGCGCAGCTCGCGCTTTAAGATCTTGCCGGTGGGCCCTTTGGGCAGGGAAGGAACGAACTCGACGACGCGCGGGTACTTGTATGCCGCGAGGCGCTCGCGGCAGTAATCGATGATGTCTTGCGCGCTCGTGGTCTCATGACCGCCGCGTTTCACGATCACGCCTTTGATTTCCTCGCCGTGCCGTGGGTCTGCGACGCCGACGACGGCCGCTTCCGCCACCGCCGGGTGCGCGTACAGCACTTCCTCGATCTCGCGCGGATACACGTTGTAGCCGCCGCGGATGATCATGTCCTTCTTCCGATCGACGATGAAGTAGTAGCCGTCCGCGTCGCGGTGGCCGATGTCGCCGCTCGAGAACCAGCCGTCCTGCAGCGCGGCCGCCGTGGCCTCGGGGTTCTTCCAGTAGCCGCGCATGACGTTATGGCCCTTGATCTGGATCTCGCCGCGAACGAGCGGCTCCGCGACTTCGCGCCCGGACTCATCGACGAGCCGCATCTCGCAGCCCCAGATGGGCACGCCTACGGAGCCTGGTTTGCGGTCTCGTTCGCGCAAGTTGAAGCTCGCAACCGGCGAGGTCTCCGACAAGCCGTAGCCTTCGAGAATAGCGACGCGATAGCGCGCGTCGAAGCTGCGCAGCACTTCGACGGGCAGCGATGCGCCACCCGAAACGCAGTGACGCAGGCCGCTCAGATCGTATTGCGCTGCCTCGGGGTGGTTCAGCAGCGCAAAGTACATCGTCGGCACGCCTGCGAAGAACGAGACACGATGCTCATGCATCAGTGCCAGCGCACCGCTCGCGTCGAACCGCGACATCAGCACGATCGATCCGCCGGTCGCGAGCACCGCGTTCTGCACCACGGTTTGGCCGAAGCTATGGAACAGCGGCAGGATCCCGAGCGCGACGGTGTCGGGCGTCAGGGCCACGAGCTGCAGATTGACCACGTGCGCGTTCAGCAGCAGGTTCGCGTGGGTGAGCTCGGCGCCCTTCGGCCTGCCGGTCGTGCCGCTCGTATACAGGATCACCGCGGGGTCGTCGGCATTCGTCGCGGCCGTTTGCGTCACCGGTGCGGCATCGGCGAGCAGCGCGTCGAAGCTCAGCGCGCCCGACGGCGCCGTGGGTCCCGTGACGATCAGGTGCCGACACGTGGCCACGCGGCTCATCGCCGCCTGCGCCTGTGCCACCAGCGGCGCGACCGTCACGAGTGCGACAGCGTCCGAATCGTCGAGGTGATAAGCGATGTCGTCGGCCGTCAACAGAACGTTCAGCGGCACGACGGCGCAACCTGCGTAGTGCGCGGCGAAGTAGGCGATGGTGAATTCCGGGACGTTCGGCAGCAGCAGCGCCACGTGCGTGCCGGGCTCGATGCCGAGCGCGCGGATAGCCCCGGCGAAGCGTTGCACGGCGTCGTGCAGCTCGGCATACGAATAGGATCGATCCCCGAGCACCAGCGCCGTGCGCTTCGCATGGTGCTGCGCGCTCTCGCGAAGCGGTGTGGCGAGATTCAGGCTCATAGCGGGCCCCCCGCGACCCACGCTGACGATAGCACAGGTGCACGATGCAGCTGGGCGGAGCGCGGGCGGGGTTGTAGAGTACGCGCGGACAGTTGCGCCATGCGTCGCCTACATTACATTCGCCTATCCCGCCGCGAGCTGCTACGTCGCGGCGCCCTCACGTTCGCCGCCGCGTCGCTGCCACTCGCCGCAGCTCGCGCGGCAACGGTCGGCCCCGTCATGGCGGCCCTCGGCGATTACATGGCCATGGCTCGGCAGCGGCCTTTGCCGGACGAGGTCCTCGAGGCGGCGAAGCAGCATGTGCTCGATACGCTGGCCGCGATGGTGTCGGGCTCGGAGCTGCCGCCGGGCCGAGCAGCACTTGCATTCGCGGCCTCGCAGGGTGGGAACGCCACGTCGACGGTCGTCGGTGCGGCGCTGCTGGTCGGCCCGCTCGAAGCGGCGCTCGTGAACGGCACGCTGGCGCACGCCGACGAGACCGACGACTCGCACGCCGCGTCGCAATCGCATCCGGGCGCGCCCGTCGTCGCCGCGGCGCTGGCGGCCGGGGAGGCGCTCGGCATCGGTGGCGGACACTTTCTCCGGGCCGTCACGCTCGGCTACGACATCGGCCCACGGCTGACGATCGCGCTCGGCGGCGTCACGTTCCGCAACGACACCCGACGTAGCACGCACGCCTTCGCGGGAACCTTCGGCGCTGCGGCCGCCGCCGGCTGCGCGGCGCAGCTCGACGCGCGGCAAATGCGCTGGCTGCTGGACTACGCGTCGCAGCAAGCCGCCGGTTACGCGGTGTGGGGCCGCGACACGGAGCACATGGAGAAGGCGTTCGTGTTCGGCGGGATGCCGGCGCGCGCCGGCGTGACGGCGGCGCTGCTCGTCCGCGCAGCCTGGAGTGGGGTGGACGACGTGTTCTCCGGCCAGGACAACTTCTTCAGCGTGAACGCTCCGGACGGCCACCCCGCGCTGCTCGTCGAGGCGCTCGGCGAGCGCTACGAGGTCACGCGCACCGACATCAAGAAGTGGACCGTCGGTAGCCCGATCCAGGCGCCGCTCGACGCGCTCGAGAGCTTGCTCAAAGAACACGGGTTCGACGCCGCAGACGTGACCGAGCTCGTCGTGCGGCTCGCGCCGAGCGTCGGGGCTGTGGTCGACAACCGGGAGCTCCCCGACATCTGTTTGCAGCACATGCTCGCCGTCATGCTGGTCGACGGCACCGTGTCGTTCAGCGCGGCACACGATGCCGCGCGCATGCAGGATGCGGCCGTGCTGCGCCAGCGGGCCAAGATCCGCTATGTGCCCGACGTCGAGCTCGCGGCGCTCCTGCCCGTGCGGGTCACGGTGGTCGATGTCGTGCTGCGCGACGGTACGCGGTTGAGCAAGCGTGTCGAGGCCGTGCGCGGCACGCCGCGCAATCCGATGAATCGCGGCGAGATCGTCGCGAAGGCGCGCGATCTAATGGCGCCCGTGCTCGGCCAGCCCGCGGCCGAACGTTTGATCGCGAGCGTCCTCGAGCTCGAGACGCTCGCCGACATTCGCGCGCTCCGACCGCTGCTGCAGAAAACGTGACGAGGAGAGTCCGCCGTGAAGCGAAGCACCGAACGCATCTTGACGACCCATGCGGGCAGCCTGCCGCGCCCCGACGATCTGATCGAGGCGAACCGTGAGCGGCCGGCCGATGCGGCGACCGCGACGCGGCTGCGCAGCGCCGTGGCCGAGGTGGTGAAGCAGCAGGTCGCCACGGGCCTCGACGTCGTCAACGACGGCGAGTATGGCAAGCCGACGACGGATGCCGTCGACTACGGCGCCTGGGCGACGTATGTCTACGGACGATTGAGCGGCTTCGAGCAGCGCGAGCTGACCGACGTCGGCGTGCTGTTGAAGGAGATCATGGGCGACAGCCGGGATCGGCGCGATTTCGCGGCGTTCTACGCGGCCAGCGGTCCGACCGGCGGTGCGGATCGTCGCCGCGGCCCGCTGAGATATCCCGTCAACGTGGGTCCGATCAAGTACACGGGTCACGCGCTCGTGCAGCGCGACATCGACAACTTCAAGACCGCGCTGGCCGCCACCCCGGCCGTCGACGCGTACTTGAGCGCAGTCTTCACCGGGGTGCAGATCGGCGCGAGCGAGCACTACAAGACCAAGGACGAGCAGGCCGTCGCGGTCGCCGAAGCCATGCGCGAGGAATACCGCGCGATCGTGAACGCCGGTCTGAACGTGCAGATCGACGACCCGATCCTCGTCAACGTCTACGAGTTCCGCTACTCGGTCGACCGCGATCTCGCCGGTTTTCGCAAGTGGGCGCAGTCCCACGTCGAGCTCGTGAATCACGCGCTCGAAGGCATTCCGGAGGAACGGATCCGCTATCACCTGTGCTGGGGCAGCTGGCACGGTCCGCACAGTGCGGACCTGCCGCTGCGCGACGTCATCGACTTGCTGCTGACGATCAAGGCCGGCCAGTACTCGTTCGAAGCCGCCAATCCGCAGCACGAGCACGAGTGGAAAACCTGGAAAGGCGTGCGGCTGCCCGCCGGGCGTGCGCTGATCCCGGGCGTCGTGACGCACAAGACGAGCGTGCTCGAGCATCCGGAGGTCGTGGCCGATCGCATCGTGCGCTACGCCGGCGCCGTGGGGCGCGAGAACGTCATCGCGGGCACGGATTGCGGCATGGGCGGCCGGATTCACGCGCAGGTCGCGTGGGCCAAGCTCGGCGCTCTGGTGGAAGGCGCCGCGCTCGCGAGCCGCGAGCTCTGGTAGGCGATGGCCGGGCACTCAAGCGCCGCGCGACTCGCGCCACAGGCCGAGCTTGCGATGCACGGCCTCGTCCGAGGCGCTGAATAGCACGCAGTCCTCGTCGGCGTGGAGCGTGAGCGGCTGCCAGCTGGGCACGGCCCACAGATCCCTGGGGCCGAAGTCGAGCGCTTGCGCCGCAGGGCCTCGGCCGATCGTCACGCGGCCCCGGCCGGCGATCGCCGTCATGATGCAGCTCGCGGTCGACGCGTAGGGCTGCGTGACGAAGCTGCGCGGGACGAGTTGCAAGAACGTGGAGATCGTCGGGATCGCCGGCCCGCCGGTGGTCGGGTCCGTGTATTCCATCTTCAGACCATGGCACGGATCCCACTCGTCGCGCCGGCGGAGGTAGTCGAGCGTTTCGTACGCCTGATCGAACGGATAGCTGAAGATCGGCGACGCGCCGCCGCTGCGCTGGTAGCCGGCCGGCAGCAGGTTACGCCCGTAGCGATAGCGACTGTCGTCCGGGGGCGCTTGCTCCGGGAATTGCTCGGCCGGGTAAGTCTCGGAGAAACCTGCGCCGAGGAAGCGCACGAGCGGCACGTCGAGCACGTCGAGCCAGATCGTGGGCGAATCGCTTTCGCTGCGGTGCTCGTGCCAGGCCCAGCTCGGCGTGACGATGAAATCCCCGGGCCGCATGTAGCAGCGCTCGCCGGCGACCGCCGTGTAAGTGTTGGCCCCTTCGATGATGAGCCGTAACGCGGCAGGTGTGTGGCGGTGCGCGCGCGCGAACTCGCCCGGCATGATGAGCTGCAGGCCGGCGTACAGTGCGTCCGTGGCGAGGTGTCTGCCCGCAAGCCCGGGATTCTCGAGCACCAGGACGCGCCTTTCGGCCTGCTCCGTCGAGATCACGCCGGCCGCCTCGAGGAGCAGAGGCCGTAGCGCGTCGTAACGCCAAAGGTGTGGAACTGCTGCAGGGTGCGGCTCCGCGCTGAACCACTCCTTGAAGAAGTGCCACAGCGGTCCGAGCTTGGCCGCGGCGAGACGTTGCTCGAACCGTGGCTGCTCGTCGCCGGAATCCTGCGCGCGCGGGGTCGTCATGAAGCAACTCCGGGAGAATCTTCGCGTATCATACGTGCAGGCTCGATGCGGTCGCTTCGCTGCATCGGACGACTCGGGGGACTGAGCGATGACGAACCGTAGGCAACTCCTGAAGATCGGTCTCGCGGCTTCTACGCTATCGCTGGCGAATCGAGCCGCGCTCGGCGCCCAGGTCGCCCGGCAGGACGACGTCGTTCCGCTGTACAAGGTGCTCTCCGACGTCCGGTTCCCGGCGAGTGTCGCATTCGCGCGCCGCGCCGCGGCGCACGGTGTGCCGGTGCACGCCATGGACGGCGACATGACGCGTTTCTGGTACGACGATCTCTACCATCGCTGGCGGCGGGGCCCGGCCGCGATCGCCGGCCTGACGGCACATGGCGCCCTGTTCTGTCTCGAGCAGCTGGCCTGGGATCAGCGCATGCGCGTGGTGTTCCGCGCCGAGCATGCCGCGGCGCCCGGTGGCGTCATTCACACGATCGAAGCGCCGCCAATGGCGGCACGCGCGGCTGCGCGCGCCGCCGACGAGCTCGGCTGGGCGGACGCGATGGCGGATGTCGTGCTGCACTGTCCAGCCGAGCGCGCCGCGATGACCACGACGCGCGCCGCAACCATCGGCCGTGCGTTGCCGCCAGGCACCGCGGAGCCGCTGTTCTCCTGGCTGATCGCGCGCGTCTAGCTGCCAACGGGGGTTCAGCATGAATGCGAGCAAAATTTCGTGGTGGCGGGCGGGTGCGGCGCTCGCAGTGCTGCTCGGAGGTCGCGCGCTCGCGGCCGAGGTGCCGCCCGAGGCCGGCTTGTATCAAGCCAATTGCGCCGCATGCCATGACGCCGGCGTGCCGCGCGCGCCCTCGCGCGAGGCTTTCACGTCGATGGCTCCGGAGCAAATTCTCGCCGCCATGGAAAGCGGCGCGATGATCAGCATGGGGCTCACGATGTCGGCGGACGAGCGCCGCCATTTGTCCGAGTTCCTGGCCGGCCGGCCGCTCGGCTCCGCGCTCGAGATGGATCCGCCCGCCGCTGCGATGTGCAAGCCGGAGGGCGCACCGTTCACGGTCGCCGGCCCGCGCTGGGACGGCTGGGGTGTCGACCACAACAACACGCGGTTCCAGACGGCCGCCGGCGCCGGGCTCGCGGCGGCGGACGTGCCGCGGCTCAAGGTCAAATGGGTGTTCGGCTTGCCCGGCGACAACCGCGCATACGCGCCGCCGGCCGTCGTCGGCGGGCGCGTGTTCGTCGGCAGTCAGGCCGGCAAGCTGTATTCGCTCGACGCTGCGACCGGCTGTGTCCACTGGTACTTCGACGCGAGGGCCGGCGTGCGCGCCGCGATCACCGTGACTCGGTTCGGAACGCGGCCCGTGCTGATCGTCGGTGATCAACGCGCGATCGTGCGCGCGCTCGACGCAACGAACGGTGCAGTGCTCTGGGAGACGCAGGTCGAGGATTTTCCGACGGCGCGCGTGACGGGCTCGCCGGCGCTGTACGACGGCAAGATCTACGTGCCGGTGGCTTCCGGTGAGGAGGGCGCAGGCGCGTCGCCGATGTATCAGTGCTGCCGCTTCCGCGGCAGCGTGGTCGCGCTCGACGCGGCGACCGGCAAGCAACTGTGGAAGACCTACACCGTGCGCGAGCCGCAGCCGACCAAGAAGAATGCGGTCGGCACACAGCTGTGGGGCCCCTCCGGTGCGCCGGTGTGGTCGAGCCCCGCGGTCGACCCCAAGCGCAACGCCGTCTACGTGGCCACGGGCAACAACTACACCGATCCGACGAGCGAGTGGAGTGACGCGTTCCTGGCGCTCGATCTCGATAGCGGCAAGGTGCTGTGGGCGCGGCAGATGACGACGGCCGACGCGTACACGGCGGCCTGCCGGATGACGGATCGCACGAACTGCGCCGAGGCCGACGGGCCCGACTTCGATTTCGGCGCTTCGCCCATCCTCGTCGAGCTCGGTGGCGGCCGGCGAGCGCTGATCGACGGACAGAAGTCCGGGGTCGTGCACGCCGTCGATCCCGATCACGAAGGCGCGATCCTCTGGCAGACGCGCATCGGCAAGGGTGGGTCGATGGGCGGCGTGCAGTGGGGCTCGGCCGCCGACGACCAGAACGTCTACGTCGCGGTGTCCGATCTGCACCGTATCCAGGTGCCGAACACCTGGGCCACGGACGCGGATCCCGCGGTCGGCGGCGGCATGGTGGCACTGCGCCTGCGTGACGGTAAGCGTGTTTGGCACACGCCGCCGGCGCCTTGCGGCGATCGGCCGCGCTGCAGCCCGGCGCAGCCCGGGGCTGTCACGGCGATCCCCGGCGTGGCGTTCGCCGGTTCCATGGATGGCCACGTGCGCGCGTTCGCGACGAAGTCCGGCAAGGTGGTATGGGACTTCGACACGGCGCGCGCGTACGACACGGTCAACGGGGTTCCGGGACAGGGCGGGTCCCTCGATGGTCCCGGTCCCGTGGTGGCCGATGGGCTCGTGCTCGTGAACTCGGGATACGCGCACGGCGGAGGCATGCCGGGCAACGTGCTGATCGCGTTTTCGGTCGACGGCCAGTAGCGCGCGGCGGCCGCCGGGGCCGACCGGTACCCGCATTCGTTGTCACACGAGGTGTTCCTCATAACCCAATGATTAAGCTAAGGGTTGGAGGCGTTCCAGAGCACTTCAATTTACCGTGGCAACTGGCCGCCGACGGCGCCGTTCCTCGCCGCCTCGGCGTGGACCTTGCGTGGCGTGATTACCCCGGCGGGTCGGGCGCGATGGTGGCCGCGCTGCGCGGCGGGGAGCTCGAGGCGGCTTTGCTGCTGACCGAAGCGGCCGTGGCCGGCGTCGCCAACGGCGGCGGCTTCAGGATCACGAGCCTCTACACGGAGTCGCCGCTGATCTGGGGCATCCACGTGCCGGCCGGCTCGGCGTTCCAGTCCGTCGACGAGCTCGTGGGCGCGCGCTATGCGATCAGCCGCTTGGGGTCGGGGTCGCACCTGATGGCGTTCGTGCATGCGCGCGCGCAGGGCTGGCCCGTCGGAGAGCTCACGTTCGTGACGGTCGGTAATTTGGACGGCGCCGTCGCGGCGTTCGCAGAGGGCACGGCCGACGTGTTCTTCTGGGAGAAGTTCATGACCAAGCCGCTCGTCGACGCCGGTCGATTCCGGCGCGTCGGCGAATTTCGCGCGCCTTGGCCGGCGTTCGTGCTGTGTGTAGCCGACACGGTGGGCGCCGATCAGCGCGGTGTGCTCGCGCAGCTGCTGGCAGCGGTTCTCGAGCACGCGCATGCGCTCGTCGCGCGCACGGACGCCGCAGCGTTCATCGGTGCGCGTTACGCGCTCGAGTCGGGCGATGTGCGGGACTGGCTGCGCGCAACGCGCTGGGCGCAGCGTGTGGGTATCGAGGTGCAGGATCTCGATGCGGTGACGACGGCGCTCGAGCAGCTCGAGCTCGTCCCGAACGATTTCGAGCCGGCGCGTGCCCTCGGGACACTCGTGGCGCGCTGACCGGTACCATCTTCGCGTTGAAGCCGTACCATTCCGTCGCTATGATCGCGGGCGCCGCCGATGCCGGCCCCGTGACTCGTGGTTGGCTCGTCCAGGATTACGCCTCGGTGGCCGAGGGGAAAAAGCGTGCTGGTCGATCGAGTGTGCAGCTCGCACGAGGTTCGCGTGCGGGCCCATGACGCGTTGGGCGGCGGTTCGTCGTTTCGTGAGGAGCTCGAATGATGCGTAGTGCTAGTGGGTTGCGGAGCGCGGCTTTGGCAGTGGTCGCCGCTACGACGCTTTCGTCGACGGCGGCCTGGGCGCAGGCCAACCTCGAGGGTGTTTGGACGAACACGTACTTCGAAGATTGGCCGGATCGCATTCCGGGTCCCGAGCTCGGCGACTACGCCGGCCTGCCGCTGAATGCGGCCGATCGCGCGCGGGCGCAGAGCTGGAACGCGACGATCCTGTCGCTGCCGGATTATCAATGCCGCGTGCACCCTTCGGACTATGCGAGCAGCTTCGCCGATATAAGGATCTGGGAAGAGATCGACACGGTCACGCAGCAGCGGCTGGCCATTCACCTGCAGCATTTTGCCTGGAACACGGTCCGGACCCTCTGGATGGATGGGCGACCGCATCCGCCGGACTTTGCGGAGCACACGTCGATGGGTTTTTCCACGGGCGAATGGATCGGCAACAACCTGAAGGTCACCACGACGCATCTGAAGGAAGGTTGGCTGCGGCGCAACGGCGTGGCACGCAGCGACTCCGCAACCGTCACCGAGTACTTCATTCGGCACGGCAATCACCTGACGTGGAGCGTGTTCGTGCAGGATCCGAAATACCTCGAAGAGCCGTTCTTCCGTAACCGCGACTACCTGATGGCCGAGACGGGCAGCATCGGGGCCTATCCGTGCGAGAGCGTGGTCGAGGTGCTGCTCCCCGAGGAAGGCTACTTCCCGCATTACTTGCCCGGGCAGAACCAATTCCTGATCGAGTACGCACGCAATCACCACATTCCGTACGAGGCGGCGATGGGTGGCGCAGCGACGATGTATCCGGAGTACCGCAAGAAGCTCGCGCAGCTGCCGCAACCCTAGGAGCCAGACATGAAGAGATCCGTTCTCGCGGCGCTGTGGATTGCTTTCGGCAACGCGGCTCTCGTGGCCACGGCCGCGGCGCAACAGCAGAACTTCGACGCCGTGCAGATCCAGACACTGCAGGTGCGCGACGACGTCTACATGCTCGTCGGTGCGGGCGGCAACATCACGCTGCAGGTAGGCGATGACGGCCTGCTGATCGTCGACACGCAGTTCGCGCCGCTGTCGCAGAAGATCATCGCGGCCATTCGGCAAATCTCCGACAAGCCTCTTCGCTACATCATCGACACGCACCATCACGGCGATCACACCGGCGGCAACGCGAACCTGCGCCTGGCCGGGGCGACGGTGAGCGGCGGCAACATGGCGGGCGCGATCCGCGATTCGGGCGTGGGGGCGGCGATCATCGCGCACGAGAACGTGCTGAATCATTTGAGCTCTGCGACCGGGCCGCAGGCCCTGCCGGCGGACGGTTGGCCCACCGATACGTTCTTCGGCAAGAAGAAGGAGCTGTACTTCAACCACCAAGGCATCGAGATCCTTCACCAGCCGGCGGCCCACACGGACGGCGACAGCATCGTGTTCTTCCGTCGCTCCGACGTGATTTCCGCGGGCGACGTCTTCGGCACGACGAGCTATCCCGTCATCGACCTGGCAAACGGCGGCAGCTATGCCGGCATCGTGAAAGCGCTCGACCGTCTGGAGGACATCATCATCCCCGTCTACGGCCAGGACGGCGGCACGCTCGTGATTCCCGGCCACGGCCGGCTGTCCAATCTCGGCGACGTGCTGAACTATCGCGAGATGGTCATCGTCATCCGCGATCGGATCCAGGGGCTGATCGATGCCGGCATGACGCTCGAGCAGGTCAAGGCCGCGAAGCCAAGCAAGGACTACGATCCGGTATACGGCGCAACGACCGGTTTCTGGACCACCGACAAGTTCATCGAGGCGGCCTACCAGAGCCTCAAGAGCCCGCCCGAGGATCCAAAATGAAGCACTTCCGTCACCGCACGCTCGCCGCGGCGCTCGGCGCCGCCGCGTTCCTCTGCCTCCAGACCTTGCCGGCTTCAGCGCAACCGCGCGGCGCGCCGCAACCGCCCCGCAGCGCACGCGAGTCCGCGCCGATCGACCTCACGGGCCAGTGGGTATCGATCGTCACCGAGGACTGGCGATTCCGGATGGTGATGCCGCCGAAAGGCGACTTCGTCGGTTTCACGATGACGCCGGCGGGCAACGCCGTGGCGAAAGCTTGGGATCCGGCCAAGGATGAAGCGGAGGGTAATCAGTGCAGGGCTTACGGTGCGGCCGCGATCATGCGGCAGCCCGGCCGGATCCGGATTTCCTGGAAGGACGATTCGACGCTGCAGATCGAGACGGACGCGGGTCGTCAGACGCGGCTGCTGCACTTCGGCAAGGTCGACGATCCGGCGGAGCCGACCTGGCAGGGCGTGTCGCGCGCGGAGTGGATCAGGCACGGCGGTGGCCGAGGCCCCGTCACGAACGGCAGCCTGAAGATCGTCACCACGCACCTGAAGGCAGGGTATCTGCGCAGGAACGGCGTGCCGTATAGCACGTCGACGACGCTGACGGAGTACTTCGACCTCCTCGGCGAGCCGGACGGCTCGCAATGGCTCGTCGTGAAGTCGATCGTCGACGATCCGCAGTACCACGCGACGCAGCCGATCACGAGCAGCAACTTCCGCAAGCAGAACGACCGGAGCGGTTGGGATCCGCAGCCTTGTTCGGCGCGCTAGGCGCAGCGCGCTGCGACGCGGGCCCACAAACGAGAACGGCCCGCGCCATTGGGCACGGGCCGTCGTGGGTCCATCTCAGCGTCGTCCGGTCATGACGACCGAGCCCGCCGCGTTCACTTGATGGCGAAGCCCGCCCCCGGGTTGAGCTCCTTGCCGTCGGCTCGCGTGGCATGCATCCAGGACGCGGCCGGGCGGCCGTCCCGCATGGGATGACCCGTGATCGTGAGCTCGGTCCCCGGCATGAGGTCGCTCTTGCGAATCCCGGCACGCGTCAACGTGCTCGGACCTTCCGCCTCGAAGCCCCAGGTCGTCACGCTGCCGTCGGGATTTTTCACGTCGACGAGCAACCATGAGTGTGGGTTCGTGTACTGGAACTCCTTCACGGTGCCCTTGACCGTGACTGCCTTGCCGTCATCGAACATGACGGCCGAGTGGTGGGCGAAAGTCGGCGCCGCCACGAGTGTGAGTCCGCTGATTGCCGTTGCCAGAATGCGTCGCATGGTCGTCTCCTACTTGTCGTCCTTGTCCGTGAAAGTGAAATTCGAAAAGTCCGAAGTGCCCTTGTCGTTCTTGGTCACCGTGTTGTTCTGGTTCTCGGCGCAGTCCCAATACCGAATGCGCAGGCTCTTGTCGTCGTTCGACAAACGCTTATAGATCTGTTTAGTGTACCAAGGTTCCACCAGCGCCGGCGGGTCGAACGACCATACGTCGACGGCCATCGTCGCCGGGTCCGTCTTGTGCCAGATCTCCACCGTCTCGACCTTGTCGCTGTAGCTCGGCTGCATGCGTTGATACTGGCCCGCACGCATCTGGGTCGTGTGGATCACGAGCCTGTCGCCGTCCCAAAAGCCGATCGAGTCTCCTTCCCAAAGCGGATACGCGTCCGCCTCGCTCGGATGGTCCCGGCCGTCGGTGTACACGCGCCGGATCTCGTTCTGTTGCTCGGTGATGAGGTACGTCTCTTGCGGCGTCACGACCCATTCGCGCAGGAACGGCTCGGCCAACCACCGCGGCATGCCGGCCGGCTCGCAGTTGCTCAGAGGATCGAACTCGATACCGCGTTTTATCCGATCGAGCTTCTCGGCGAGCATCTTGCTGTATTCCGGCGTGAGCTTCGCGGTCGGCGGTGCCGTCATCGAGCCCTGGTCGGTATCCCAGAAGAAGATGTTGCCTTCGCGAGTCCACAAGCCCGTCCAGTCCGGCACGGCGCGCCACGTAAGCGGCTGACCACCCTTGGCCTCCTGCTTCAAATGATCGTAGAGCGCACGCGCGGTCTTGTACTGGTTGCCGAGATCGATCATGCGCTGCTTCTCGGCCGATGGCGCACGGGGTTGCTGCGATTGTGCATTGACACTCAACGCGAGGCTCGCGATGGCAATACCCGCGGCGGCTCGCCAACCGCTCCTGATAGTGAAATTAGTCATCTGTCACGGCCTCCGGTGACGTTTCTTACCCTTCGATCATATTGTATGGCGGGCGAGGGTTCAGCGGTACTTGAGGAAAGTCCTGCCGCGGCCTGCAGCGATCCGCCGGCTACTTGCCCGCCGCCACCTGGTTCTTGCGCGCGAGGATGTCGCGTAGCAGCGGCACGTCGTTCAAGGGGGGCGCATCGACCGGAATCGTGCGCAGGTAAGCCCAGATATCGGCGAGCGTCTGCGCCGACGCATCGGGGAACGCGGGCATCTGCGGGAGCGGCGAGCTCTGCACGAACGTGATGAAGCCGTCCTGCGTGTATTTCAGCGGGACGAGGCGGCGCTCCCCGGTTTGCGCATCGAAACCATGACACGCATAGCAGTTGTACGTGTCGGAGAACAGCTGTCGACCGCGCTCGGCGTTGCCGGTGAGCGCCCCGCTATCCGTGGGCGGCTGAGCCGACAGCGTGCTCGCCATCAGCGCCAAGCCGACCGAGACGGCCGCGAGGACGGTCTTTAGCTGCGTGCGAGTAGTCATGATCCGGGCCCCTCTATCTCGGCTGCGAAATGACGTCGAGCAAGGCGGGCTCGCCCGCGCGCACGCGGGCCAATGCGCGCTCGAGCGCCGGAGCGAGCGCATTCGGGTCGCTGATGGGGCCCTCCGCGTACACGCCATAGCCCTGGGCGATTTTCGCGTAGTCCGGCGCCGGATCGCGGATCACGGTGCCGATGTCCACCTGATCGTTGCCGCGGCCGCGCCGCGCCGCCGTGCGCTGCACGAGCATGACCTCGGCGTGATAAGCGCGATTGTTGTGAATGATGAGCAGCAGCGGAATCTTGTGGTGCGCCGCCGTCCATAACGCGCCGGCGCCGACGAAGTTGAAGTCGCCGTCGCCGACGATGCCGATCGGCAGTCGGCCATGTGCCTTGTGCGCGAGCGCGCCGCCGACGGAAGCCGGCGTGTCGTAGCCGATCCCGAAACCGCCGCAGTCGCCGTTGTACCGATAGTGCTTGTCGTGGTTCAACAAGCGACGCTGCCATTGGCCGGTGAACTGATGGCCCGAGACGATCGCCCAGTCGTCATTCTGTATCTGCCGGCCGAGCTCGGCGACCATGCGCGGCACGCTGATCGGGTTTGCGTTCCACCCGTAGCGCGCGTCGTCGATCTCCCGCTCGCGGATTGCCTTGTGGGCGGCCGCGACCTGGCTGCGACGCGCGGTGCGTAGCCGCGTCGCGTCCCGCGGGCTCTGCCGGCGGATCTCCTCGATCAGCGCGGGCAACGTCGCCTCGGCATCGGCGGCAATCGCGATGTCGACGTCGGCGTAGTTCGCGTAGTCATGGATGTTGTGGCCCTGCGAGAGGTATTCGGCGCAGATGCTGATCGTCTTGCCACTCGTCGCGCGCGTGGCCTGCACCGAAGGAACCATGTCGCTGAGCTCGAGCCCGAGGATCACGTCGGGTTTGTAGTCCGGTCCGCCGGAGCCATACAGCGGATGCCACGACGGAAAATCCTGCCACGAGCCGTAGGTTCCGACGTCCACGGGGGCCTGAAGCAGCTCCGCGAGCTCGAGCAGCAGATCCCAGCCTGCCGGGGTTCGCCCGAGCTTGCCGCTGCGGATCAACGGGCGCTCGGCGTTCACCAGGAGCGTGGCCGCCTCGCGGACCGCGCCGGCGTCGCCCTGCGGGATCGCGGGCAGCGTAAGCCTCGGGATCGACAGCTTCATGCCGTTCGGGACGGGTGCCTCCTGAAGCTCGGTGTCGACGACGAGCAGCGTGGGACCCATCGGCGGCGTGCGGCCGAGCGTGTAGGCCCGCATGGCGCTAGGCGCGAACACGTCGAGTCGTGTCGGCTCGTCGTCCATCTTCGTGAAATCTCGGACTAAGGACCCCATGTCCTGCGCGCTGTGCGGGCGATTGATGACGGAGGTCGGCACGCGAGGCATGCCGACCACGGCAAACACGGGCACGCGGTCACACCACGCCTGGAACAGCCCCATCGACGCGTGCAGCAGGCCGACGGTGCCGTGCATCAGCGTCATCATCGGTTTGCCGGCCGCTTTGGCGTAGCCATGCGACAAGGCGGCCCCGGCTTCCTCGTGCAGCACCGTGAGAATTTCGGGTTTGCGGTTGCCGCCGTGGTTGATGATCGACTCCTGCAACCCCTCGAAGGCCGAGCCGGGGTTCACGGCCACGTAGTCGAAGTCGAGCGCCTTGAGCACGTCGACCATGTGATCGGAGCCGGGGTGCTGAATGAACGAGGCGCCGACGCGGGGCTCCGGCGGCACGAAGTCGGCCCGAGCATCGGCTTCCGTGGGTCGCGCAACCGCGGGTCGCGGGGCCGACGGAGCAGCCTGTTGCGCCTCCGCGGCAGAGCCGACCAAGACACTCGCGGCGCCCGCCGCACCTGCGGCGGCGCTCTGCAAGAACTTTCTTCGATCGACGGAGCGAGTCGCGTCGGTGTCGCTGCGTTTGGTCACGGTACCCCCTTCGTCACGGCGCGAAGCCCCGCCCGCGTCGTGCGGAGCGAGCGCTTTGGATCATACCCCAATCGATCTGACGGAGAAGTAAGGTATCGTTCGGACGGCCCGAGCGTGTTAGGTCGTCATGCGGACGCGATTGCGGCCCGCTGCTTTGGATTGCATCAGGGCCTGGTCGGCCCGCTCGATGAGCGCCTCGGCGGCGGTCTGTTCTTTCGGCTTGCGAACGGTGAAGCCGACGCTGACGCTGAGCGGCATTGCCCCGTCGCGCGTGGGTACGGGGCTGTCGGTGATCGCGCGGCGGATGCGCTCGGCCACCCGGCCCGCGATCGTCGCGTCGGTATCCGTCATCAGCACCAGAAACTCGTCGCCACCGATACGGCAGACGGAATCATCGCCGCGCACGGCGCTCAATAGCCGGCTCGCGATCTTCCGCAGCACCTCGTCGCCACTCTGGTGCCCGTAGCTGTCGTTGATCCGCTTGAAGTTGTCGAGATCGAGCAGCGCAATCGTCAAAGGACCGTTCCGCTCGTCTGCCTTCCGAAACGCGGCTTTCAGCAGCACGGACGCGCCGCGCCTGTTCCACAGGTGGGTCAAGGGATCCATGAGCGCCTCGCGCCGCGCGAGGCTCAGCTTGGACGTCAAGGCGGCTTGGGCGGTGCTCAGCTGGTCGGTGAGCAGCTCGCGCTGAGCCATCGCCGCGAGATCGGCGATGGTCTGGCAGTCGGCCGGCGTGAATTCTCGCGGTTGCAGGTCGAACACGCAGAACGTGCCGATGACACCCTCGTGCTCGTCGGTCAGAGGATACCCGGCGTACGCCCTGAAGCGCGGAGCCTGGGTCACGATGGGCAGCGCAGCGACGCGCGGATCCTCGAGCGTGTCCGGGACCGTCAGCAGCCCGCTCTCCTCGACCGTCAAGCGACAGATCGCCTGGTTGCGCGGGAGCTCCGTGACTCCCCAGCCGGCCGCCGACTTGAACCACTGCTTGTCGTCGTTCAGTAACGTGATCGCCGCTACGGGGACGTGCAGCGCCCGGCGAGCGACGCGCGTGATGCGCTCGAACCGTTCTTCGATGGGCGTGTAGAACAGGTCCAGAGTGTGGATATTCGCGATCTTGAGCGTTGCGGTGCTCGCGATGGTCTTGGTCAGTGCGGTGTCCGTCACTCGGGAATCCCCCGCCGTGCGCGTGGCGGTTGGTCGTTGGGCTACTGTAACCCTCGGCATGGTCTCGCCGTGTGAGGAATGTCTCGGTACGGGGGACTTCGTGGCCGTGTTTCAGCCGCGAATCGCGGTCTCCGACGCGGAAACTGTGATTCAAGTCAACTGCCGGTCGCGGTCCGGTCGTTAGCCTACGAACTCATTAGTTCTTCTGCACGCGCATATTGCACCTGCTCGAGGCCGTGGAAGGGCCATGCGACAGCCAAAAAGTAGGCCCGACGTTCAAGATTCCGATGAGGTCGACCCGCGCCTCCTTCAACAGAGCAGCGTCGCCGCCGCAATTTCAGTCGCACCCGACGGACGGATGGTTTGGGCCAATGCCTGGTTCTGCAATTTGCTGGGCATGCCGGACGTCGGGGCGCTTGCGGGGCGAAGGCTGACCGAGTTCCTCGTCAATCCGGCGGACTGGCATGCCTGGCGGGATGCAACAAGCCAGGGTCGCAGCCTGTCGATGGGCGTGCAAACGCCGGCCGGTGTCGTGCAGGGCTTGCGCGGCGACGTTCGCGCCGCAGGCGAGGGCGCCGACCGCCGGATCTCGGGTTTGTTCGTGCCCGTGGACGACCTGCACAACCTGCGCGCCGTTGCCCAGCGCGCAGCGCGCATGGAGGCGCTCGGCAGCCTCACGGCCGGCATCGCCCACGACTTCAACAATCTGCTGACGGTTCTCGTCGGCAACCTGTATCTGGTGGGTGAAGAGGTACGCCAGCAGCCGAAGGTGTTCGAGAAGCTGAAGGCCGCACGCGACGCTGCCAAGCGCGGCACCGAGCTCATCAAGCAATTGCTCACGTTCGCTCGCCGCGAAGAGGTGGAGGCCGGCGTCATCGATGCCGCGAAAGTCATCGAGGGTGTGACGCCGCTGCTGCGTCGCGCGCTCGGCGTACGCATCGCTCTCGAGACATGGTTCGACCCGGACGCCGGCCCGATCCGCGCCAGCGCCGCGCAGCTCGAGAGCGTGGTGGTCAACCTCGCCGTCAATGCGCGCGATGCGATCGAAGGGAAGGGGCGCATCAAGATCGACGTCCGACGTGCACAAGTGCCGCAAGACGAGGCGCAGCGGCGTCGGCTCGCGCGCGGCGGCGCGTATACGGCGATCAGTGTTGCGGATACGGGTAGCGGGATTCCGCCGGAGCTGATCGAGCGTGTGTTCGAACCGTTCTTCTCGACCAAGGGCGAGCGCGGCGGAACCGGGCTCGGGCTCAGTATGGTCCGGTGGTTCGCCGAGCAAGCGGGCGGCACCGTCGAGATCCGAAGCAGTGTGGGTCAGGGCACGACCCTGCTGCTGCTGCTGCCTCAGCAGGCGGAGCAGGCTACCGACGCCGGCGATCGGACCATGCCGCTGTCGACGCTGCCGAGCGGCACGGAGAGGATCGTGGTTCTCTCGCTCGACGCCGAGCTCCGCGCCACGATTCGCCAGACGCTCGAGGTGCTCGGCTACGCCGTGCAGCTTGCTTCCGGCGTGGAAGAGATGTTCGCCGCCCTGCGCGGCGAGGACGCGCAGCTGCTGATGGTAGACGGGCTCGGGCGCGCGGACGCCGATGTTTTGATTCGCGCGCGGGCGATCTGCTCGGGAGTCAAGATCGTGGCGACGGCCGATGCGGCACGCGGCACCGAGCGGTTCTCCGCAGCGGGCGTCGGCACGCTGGTCAAGCCGTTCTCGCTGGCCGAGTTGGCGGGCGTCGTCCGCGCGACGCTGGATGGGTCCGGAGCGCCGCCGCGCGCCTCGACAGTCGGCTAGTCGCGGCTCTTGCCGTCGAGCAGCAACGTGAATCGCTCGAGCTGAGTCGTGAGGCCGCGCATCGCGGCGAGCTGCTCGTCGGTCAGGCGCTCGAGCGCTTCGGCGAAGTGCCGCAGACGTTGCTCCTGAGCGCGTTGATAGATCCGGCGTCCCTTCGTCGTGGTCGTAACGAGAACGCCGCGACCGTCTTCCTTGTCGTGGTTGCGCTTGACGAGCCCATCGTCGACGAGCGCGGATACCATCCTGGACATCGTGGCTGGACGGACCATCTCCCGGTCGGCCAACGCCGTGACCGAGATCGGTCCTCGCCGCTCGATGACGGCCAGCGCGCTCAAGCGCTCGGGCGTCACTCCCTGTGGCAACTCGAGGTTGCGGAGCTCTCTGGTCAACCGCGCGAACTGCTCGTGCAGCAGTGCTGCGATTTCGGCGCGTGTCTCGACGGTCTCGGCCGTCGGTCTTTGTACTGTCATCAGTCGCGATTCCTTTTCTTTATTGTGGCGCTCGGCGGACGGAGCACGAGGCGGCGTGTCGCGCCGTGCCCAGCGACCCGCGCGCTGTTCCGCGCGGATCGTAAGGCAGATCTTGCAGAGGCTGTCTAGATGTTGCGAGGTTTTGGGATTGTGTTCCCTCGGTTCACCTCAGTCGAACGCCAGCGTGAATCGGAACGAAAGCAAACGCTCCGGAATCAGAGTCGAATCTTCCGGGTCGACATCCTGGAACCGGAAATGATGGTCGAGCAAGTTGTCTGCGTTGAGCGACAAGAGGCCGCGACGCTTCGGCAGCCGGTAGCCGACGAACGCGTCCACGAGCCAGAAGCGATCATCGCCCGGCTCCACTTCGTTCGGCGGCAGCGTGCTCGACGAAAACATGCCATGGTCTCTGATCCGAGACGTTCTGAAGCCTAGCATCAACCCGGTCGGAGAGAAATAACGGAGCTCGAGCGGCAGGCGCTCGATCGTGAGCGTGGAGTAGCCGAACGGCGGCACCGGGTCGAGTGGCGAGTTCGTGTAGCGCCCGTGCTCGAGCTTGGCGCTGAAGCCCAGCCGCTGCGTCGGGGTCCAGTAGAGATATGCCTGCTGCGACCGTTCCCGCAAGTCGATGGTCTGCACCTGCATGTCCGGCGGGTTGAAGGGATAGGCGAGACCGCGCTCGGTGCTGCGCCGCGTCGCTTCCCATCCGGCGAACAGCTTGGTCGACACCTGGTGGTCGACCGCGAGGCCGGTCACGTTGGAGCGATCGGCCGTGCCGCCGAACAGCAGCTGGCTGAAGCCGGCGATCTGCACCGGTTCGAGCCGCGGTTGCGGGTCTTGTCGCGAGGTGGTCAACGAGCTGAACAGCGAGCGGAACGCCGCGGCGCGGATCGTGGTGTGAGCCGTCGGGCGCCACGAGATGCCGAGCTTTGGATTAATCGCCTGCTCGCTGAGGAACACGTCGTGAAGGCGGTCCCAGGCAGCGCCTGCCGTGATGGTGAGCGAGGGCAGGGCGTCGACATAGGCGTACGCGTAGAGACCCGTTTGCTCGAGATCGTTGTCGGAAGTCGCAACGAACGCGTCGCTGACGCCCGGTGGCGTGATCCGAGTCCGTGCGGACTCGTGGCCGTACGTATGAGCGAGACCAGTCTGAAATCGAACACGGTCGAGTCTACGAATCAGCTGCAGGTCTATGCCATAGCCGTGGTGCTGCTGCGTGAACTCAAACGGCGGCCCGACTTCGATGTCCCCACCGTCGTCCTGGTAGGTCAACGCGCCCAGCAGCGTATTAAGTTGACCAATGTCGTGTCGGGCGCCGAAGCGCAGAGAGTTCGAACTCTCGGTGGCTCTGAGGTCCGGGCTGAACAGATTCGGATCGAAGCTCATGGCCAGATCGCCGTGCGTGGTACGACTCGAGCGAGCCTCTACCTGCATGCGCGTGTCTAGGCCGGGACGGAACTGCACGAACGCATTCGCGATGCGTTGGTCGAGGTCATTGTTCCGCCGAAAGCCATCCGTGGCGAAATGGTATTCGCCGACGCTATACGAGACTTCGTCATGCAAGCCTGCCAGCGTCACGTCAGAACCGACCACGCCGTCGCCACCGGTCGCGCCAGAGACCTGCAGGCGCAATCCATTGCGCGTGAGTGGTGAGCCGAGCTCGTTGAAAGCGACCGGGCTCGGCCCGAGCCGTCCCGTGACGAACGAGCTCGGTTGCCCGAGCTGCGGTGGAATCGGCGTCAGATTGGCAGGTTGCAGCAGCTGTGCGACGAACAGCTCGCTGACGCGTGCGATCTCCTCGCGCGGCTCGCTCGCATAGGCATCCGCGAGCAGCCGGTGGCCGGCGTAGTCGCTCGGGCGATCCGTCACGGCCTGCCAAGCGTCGGCCAGCGCGAGGCGACCGAAGCCGAGCTCGGCATCGACGCGTGCGATGCCGCCGCTGCGGGTGGCGAGATCCGGGTCGAGCGGCAACCACGAGCGCAGTGCGGCGCGTTCGCCGTTCTTCGTCGTCGCGGTTTGCAGCTCCTGGAACGCCTCGATGGGTCGATTCGCCCGCAGCTTCTGCAGCCCCGCGTATAGCCACGGCGTCGGATCGAGCGGATCGAAGCGCTTGGCGAGCTCCAGCTGACTCCCGGGCAGCTTCGCGCGGTTTTCGGCCTCGTACACCTTGGCCATGTAGCTACGCGCGAGCGCGTTCGCGGGATCGAGCGTCACGGCCATCTCGACCTGCTGCCGGCCCGTGGCGAGATCGCCGATCTGAATCGATGCGAGACCGCGACCGAGCCACGCGAGCGGGGCGGCGGGCTCGATGGAGACCGCCTGGTCGAACGCAGCGCGCGCGGCCCGCGCATCGAGCCTCGTCAGGTGGGCGAAGCCCAGCACGACCCGCGGCTCGGCGAGCGTCGGCGCCAGCTCCGCGGCGCGCGTCGCGTGCTCGGATGCTCGCCTGCACGTCGCCGTTGGTCAGTGCGAGCTCCGCGAGCCGCGTCAGCGCCAAGGCGTTGTTCGGCTCGAGCGCGAGCGCGTGCATGATGCTGTCGGCCGCGCCGCGAAGGTCGGCTACACCCTGCACGTAGGACAGCGCGAGCCAGGCCGGTGCGGAGCCGGGACCTGCCGTGGCGGCCATCGCGAGGCGCCGTGCCGTGTCACGATCGGCGCGTGCCAGCGCCATGATCGCCTCGAGCGCGAGCGCGGTGGGTTGCTGCGGCGTCAGTCGCAAGGCGGTCTCGAGGTCCGCGGTGGCGGCGTCGAGTCGCGCCGTCTCGAGTCTGGCGGCGGCGCGGCGCGCGAAGAATTCCGCGTCCGCCTGGGCGGGCGCCACTTCCTCGGCTGCGGGCAAAGGCTCGCTCACGACCCGCGGGTAATGTCCCGCCCAGCGCATGAGGTCGATCGGTTCGCGGAGCGGCTCGGCGGTCGGCGCACGCCCGGCGCGCGCGACGGCGAGCTGGCCGCTCGGCACGCTGAGCTGTCCCGCCGGCGTGCTGACCGCAACTTGGCCCTCGAGCACGACGATCTCGGTCTGGGAGCTGTCCTCGTCGACGCGAATGTCGAACTCGGTGCCCTCGAGGCCCGCGTTCGCGTACGGCGTGGTGAAACGGAGCGCGCGCGGGTCGCGGCTGATCACGTGAATCACGCCGCGAATCAGCTCGATCAACGACCCGACTCGACTCGGCTGCTCGTGTAGCGTTAACGTGGAGCGCTCGTCGAGACGCAAGGTGCTTCGATCGGCGAGCGTGATCGTCGCGCGGCTCGACGCCGGGACACGGACGGTGTCGCCGAAACACAGCTCCGAGCCGCTGGCGGCCAAGTTCCAGGTGGACTCGCCGGCCCGCTGGACCTCGATGACGCCTTCCGCGACCGTGAGCTCGGCCGGCGCGTTGGCACAATGGCTCTCGGCGCGTGCTGCGGCGGCCGACAGGACCAAGCACGCAGCCAGCGCGACGTGCACGAATGCTGCCTCGCGAGGACGTCGCGCAGCCTCTAGGCGGGCGTGTTTGGGCGCTGCGGTCTGCATGAGCGAGCTTGCCATCGGCAACCCTGTGTCGGCGCGAGACTGCTCTGCAGCTGGGCTCATGGGCCCCGGAATTCGCGCTATATTTTCTTTGAATAGCCTAACAACCAGTCTAAGTCGGGGGGGCGGGGTGTCAAGCGCGAGCGGGCGAGCGCGAGCCGGCAGGGTCTCGTCACGAGCGGCCATGGCTCGTGACCTCATGGCGCAATCGGATGACTAGTCGTCGAGTCGGTCGAGCGGTGTTGCTCGGACTGGCGCTCGGTCTCGGCGGCGCAGGTCTCTCGCTGCTGCCGCCGGTCCTCGAGCTCGACGAGAGCGTCGGCCTTGCGGCGCTGTTCGCCGTTCGGGGCCCCCTCGGCGCGCCGGGCAATGTCGCCGTCGTGAGCATCTCCCAGGCCGCCGCCGCCGGGGTGGGTCAAACGAGCGAGCTCGACGAGTGGCCGCGCGAGCTGCATGCCGCGCTCATCGATCGGCTGGTCGGTGCGGGCGCGGCGGCCATCGCGTTCGACGTGTGGTTCGAGGAGCCCCGCGAGGGCGACGGCGACCGGCGGCTGGCGCAATCGATTCGTGACGCGGGCAACGTGCTGCTGTTCGAGCGGCTAGAGAACGAGACCATCGCCAGCGGACCGGCGGCAGGCAGCGAGAAAGAGCAACGCATTTTGCCGCTCGCCGAGCTGAAGTCCGCTGCGCTCGGCTCCGCGCCGTTCGTGCTGCCCCGCGTGCCGGTCCGCGTCGGTCAATTCTGGACGTTCGGCCGGGCCGCTGCAGACTGGCCGTCGTTGCCCGTGGTCTCCTTGCAGGCGTATCTGCTGCCGCACTACGAGGGGTTCCTGGCGTTGCTCGAGCGAGTCGAGCCCGGCCTCACGGCAACGTGGCCGCAGACACGCGTCGCGCTCGTCGCCGCGGGCGACCTCGAGACGCTCGTGCAGAAGATACGGGACGCCTTCCAGCGCGCGCCCGGCCTCGGCGCGGCGGCCCGCTCGGCGCTCGAGGGTGCGCCGCCGACCGAAGCGAGCGCGGCCCTGCGTGCGCTCGTCGAGCTCTATGCCGGCCAGGCCAGCCGCTATCTCAACTACTACGGGCCCGCGCGAGTCATCCCGACGATCCCGTACGACCGGGCATTGGCGGGTGATGGCGCGCTCGACGTTGCGGGCAAGATGGTATTCGTCGGCTTTTCGGAGACGCGGCAACCGGATCAGCAAGACGACTTCTATTCCGTGTTCTCGCAGCGAACCGGTATCAATCTGAGTGGCGTGGAGGTCGGAGCGACGGCGTTCGCGAATCTCGTCGAGCGGCGCACGCTGGCGGCGCTGCCCATGCCGCTGCAACTGCTGTTGATAGTCGCGCTCGGCTCGTTGTTCGGCTTTGCGCTCGGACCGCTGCCGACTCGGCGCGCGTTGCTCCTCGGCGCCGCGCTGGCCGCTTCGTATCTCGGCGCCTCGTACTGGCTGTTCGTCGGGGAATACCTGTGGTTACCGCTCGTGGTGCCGTTGCTCGCGCAGTTGCCGGCCGCCCTGGTCGTTGGCGCCAGGTGGAACTACCGAAAGCTGGCGGAGCAGCGCCAGCGGGTTCACACCGCCCTCGGCTACTACGTGCCGCAGGCCGTCGCACGGCGGCTGGCGGAGCAGAGCACGACGATGGGCTCCGCCCGGCAGTTGCTGCACGGCACGTGTCTGTTCACGGACGCGGAGCAGTACACGTCCGTGTCCGAGGCGCTCGGTCCGGAGCAGCTCGCGGCACTGATGAACGACTACTACGCCGTGCTGTTTCGCATCGTCGAGGAGTTCGGCGGCGAGATTTCCGACACGGCCGGGGATTCCATGGTGGCCATTTGGGCTGCGGCACGGCCGGATCCGGCGATGCGCGCGCGCGCGCTGGCCGCTGCAATCGCAATGCCGGAAGCGATTGCGGCGTTCAATCGCGAGCGGCGTGGCGGGCAGTTGCCGACGCGAATCGGGCTCGAGTCGGGCGAGCTCGTCCTCGGCAACATCGGTGCCGAGCAGCGTTACGAGTACCGGGCGATCGGCGACATCGTGAATACCGCCGCCCGGATTCAGGGGCTGAATCGCGTGCTCGGCACGCAAGTGCTCGTGTCCGGCGCCACGCTCACCGGTACCGCCGATCCTCCGCTGCGCGATCTCGGCAGCTTCGTGTTGCGCGGCAAGCGATTGCCGGTACGCGTGCACGAGCCGCTTGCCGCGGCTGCGTGCGCGTTCGATGCGGCGGCGCTCCGAGCGTTCGCCGCGGCGCTGAACGCATTCGAGCACGGCGATTGGAACGGGGCGCGCGAGCAGTTCGGCGCGCTGTGCGCTCGCCACGACCGCGACGGGCCCACGCGCTATTACCGCGCGCTCGCGGAGCAGTACGCGCAGGCGCCACCGGCGGCCTGGGCCGGCGCCGTGATCATTACGGTGAAATGACCGCCGCGAACACGGTCAGGTTGGTCTTGCCTTGACCTTGGCCGGGAACTTCAGTCGCGCCAGGAAGCTCTGGTAGCGGGCCGAGCGCGGCACGTGTTGCTCGAGATAAGCAATCACGTCGTTCAAGCCGGCGACGCATTCGCTCTTCGTGCTCGGATCGCGATCGAGCAGCTCGCGCAGCATGCGTTGCGACTCGTTACGGATGGCGACGGGCACGAGCGTCAGCAGATCGACCATCTTCAGGATCTTGTCCTGATCCTCGCGCGGGAGTCGCTCCACCTTGTGAACAACGCGCAGTACGTCCTCTGAAACCTGCATGGCGCCCCCTTCGTTCCTTTCAACGGCCGCCCCGGGGAGTCTATTTAGCACATCGGTCGTGGTCGTTCTGTCCGGTGCCGGACACTTCTCGCAAAAAAGATCGCGTTGTGTCCGGTCGGTGACAGAACTCTGCAGGAGTTAGTGCGAGGCTCCGTGTCGCGATGCGATTGCATCGTCAACAGGAGATTGGGTCATGAAATTGATTCGCCATTCATTTGCCGTGGCTGCGCTAGTAATTGCAACCTTCGGTTTGGTGTCCACGACCACGGCCGCCACGACTCAGGGGGCAACGAGTAAGGCGAGCGTGGGGCGTCCGACGCATAGTGCCGGCTATTGCTGCTTGTACTTCATGGGGCGCTGGGTCTGCGTCCCCTGCTGAGAAGAGCCAGCCGCTGGCGACTCAGCCGCCCGTCAGCTCTTTGATCGTGCGACGCAACGCCTCGGCGTTGCGGATCACGATCTGGGAGCGGCCGAGATCGACCCAGCCGTGGCGGCGCCAGTCGCTCAGGTGGTGATTCACGACCTGACGCGTGAGCCCGAGGAATCGTGCCAGCTCGGCCTGCGAGATTCGCAGCTCGAGCTGGCCGATGCCGGTTGCGCGGCCGTGTAGCGAAGCGAGTATCAGCAGCCGTTTCGCGAGGCGCGCCGGCCCGCCGAGAAACGCGGATTCCTCGACGAGCTCGCTCGTCCAGCGGAGTCGCTCGCAGAGCAGCTTCAAGAGATGAATCGCGAGCTGCGGCTCCGCGTGGAGCAGCTGCAGAAAATCGCTGCGGCTGATCACGATCAGCGTGCTGCGCTCCATCGCGCGCGCGCCCGCCGTGCGCGGCAACCCATCCATGACGGCGATCTCACCGAACGTGTCGCCGGGCTCCATGATGTTCAGGAACACTTCGCGGCCGCGCGCAGCCGTGGCGCTGATACGCACTCGGCCCGACGCGACGCCATAGAGCGCATCGCCGGGATCGCCTTGGGAGAAGATCACCGCAGCTTTCGCATAGGTGCGTCGCGTGGCGAGCGCCGCGAGGCGTTCCAGCGCGACGTCGGGAAGCCCGCGAAAAAGGTAGTTGCGCCGCAGAAGCGTTTGCGTCGCCAGACTGCCGGCGAGCAGGGTTTCGGACGGAGGCTCGCCCCCGTGGTCGACGACTCGGCGCATGCGTGCTCCCGACACATCTTCTTGTCGCGGCGGCGGCTCGATCGACCGGCTCGCCTCGGGAAGCCAGTATGGTGGGGCGAGCGGGGAATGCAAGACGCGGCGGCGGCTCGATCGTTGCGGCCGCCGGCGATGCTACAGTGGCGTGGCGACATAACCACGAGCGTCGGCCGTCGGGAGGGCAGTCTTGAATCGAGTTCCATGGGGCCTGGGTGCGCGACTCTTGATACGCGATTGGCGCTCGGGTGAGGTGCTCGTGCTGCTCGCCGCCTTGGTGGTGGCCGTGGCCGCGATGAGCGCCGTGACTTTCTTCACCGACCGCGTTCGTGCAGCAGTGTCGCAGCAGGCCGGTGAAGCCCTGGCGGCCGATCTGCGCGTCGATTCTGCCGGTTCGCTGCCGAGCGCGTTGCGCACGGCCGCCGAGCGCAACGGGCTCGACGTGGCGGAAATCGTGGGTCTGCGCAGTGTCGTCGTGGCCGGGGAGACGACGGCGCTGGCCGATGTGCGCGGCGTTACGGCGCACTATCCATTGCGCGGCGCCGTCGAGATCGCGGATCGGCTCGGAGCGCCACCCTACGCTGCGATGGGTATTCCGGCGCGCGGTGAGCTGTGGGCGGAGCCGAGCTTGCTCGCCCGTCTCAAGGCGAACGTGGGCGACACGATCGAGGTCGGCACGTTGCGCCTTCGAGTGACGCATACGCTCGAGTTTCGACCCGACGAGGGGTGGCGATTCATGGAGATCGCCCCGACCGCGCTCATGAATATGGACGACGTTCTCGCCACGGGGCTGATCGCGCCGGGCAGCATCGTGCGCTACGCAGGCCTGTATGCGGGCAACGCGGCGGGGCTCGCGGCCTTTCGCTCCGAGGTCGAGCCGCAGCTCCGACCGCAGGATCGCGTTCAGGATTATCGCGACGGTCGACCCGAAGTGCGTGCCGCCGTCGCGAACGCCGAGCGATTCCTGATCCTGGCCGCGCTCGTCAGCGTGTTGCTGGGCGGCGTCGCCGTCGCCATGGCTGCGCGGCGGTTCGTCGCACGGCGACTCGACGCCGTGGCGCTCATGAAATGTCTCGGCGCGCGGCACCGCGACGTGCTGCGACTGAGCCTGCTGCAGCTCCTGCTGCTCGTCGTCGGTGCGGGGCTCGTCGGCTGCGTGCTCGGCTATGTCGCGCAGTTCGGGCTCACGGCCTTGCTGGCCGATTTCATCGAGGCGCAGCTGCCGCAGCCGGGGCTCGCGGGCGCCGTGCTCGGCCCGGTCACGGCGCTCGCCGTCGCGATCGGTTGTGCATTGCCGCCGCTACTGCAGCTCGGTGGCGTGCCGCCGGCGCGCGTGCTGCGGCACGATCTGCTGCCGCCGCGCCTTCGCTATACCACGATCTACGGCGTCGCCGCGGCCGCCGTCACGGCGCTGCTGTACGTGCTGTTCGGGGACGTGAAGCTCATCGCCTATCTGCTCGGTGGTGCCATCGTCACGTTCTTCGTGCTGTACGCGGCCGGCCGCCTGCTCGTATCGTTGCTGCAGCGCCTGCGTGGCGGCGTCGGCGTTGCCTGGCGCTATGGGATTGCGAATGTCGCCCGCCGCGGGCGCGAGAGCAGCGTGCAGGTCGTTGCGTTCGGCATCGGCTTGATGGTGCTGCTGTTGTTGACCTCGGTTCGCACCGAGCTCATGAGTGAATGGCAGGCGACGCTTCCGGCCGACGCGCCGAATCATTTCCTGTTCAACATCCAACCTGCCGAGCGCGAGGCGATAGGGCAGGCGCTCGTCGCCGCCGGGGTCGAGACGCCGCGGTTCACGCCGCTGATCCGCGCGCGCATCAGCGAGATCAACGGGCGCCCGGTGACGGACTACCGTGCCTCCACGGAGCGGGGCCGCCGCGAGCTCCTGGACGAGATCAACATCACGTGGTCCGCGGAGGTCCCGCCCGCGAACGAGGTCGTGTCGGGGCGGTGGTGGGACGGGGCCGGTGAGCCGGAGTTGTCGCTGGAGGAGGAACTGCGCGAGGCCATCGGGCTGAAGCTCGGCGACGAGATCACGTACGAGATCGGCGGCGAGAGCCTCACGGCGCGCCTGACGAGCACGCGGCTCGTGCACTGGGATTCGTTTCGGCCGAATTTTTTCATGGTGCTTCGGCCCGGCGCGATCGAGCGATACGCGCAGACCTACATCACGAGCCTCCATGTTGGTCCCGATCAGCGCGGCGTGACCGTGAATCTCATCCGGCGCTTCCCAAGCGTGTCCGTCATCGACATCGGGGCCGTGATCGACCAGGTGCGCAGCTCGATGGATCGGGCTGCGCTGGCCGTTCAATACGTCTTTCTCTTCACGCTCGCCGCCGGGATCATGGTGCTGCTCGCGGCGATTCAGGCGACCCGCGACGAGCGCATGTTCGAGAGCGCCGTGCTCCGGACGCTCGGCGCGAGGCGCGGCGTGGTGCTCCAGGGAGTCGCCGCGGAATTCACGGCGCTCGGGCTGCTTGCGGGCACGCTCGCGGCCATCGGTGCGGCGAGCATTGGTTACCTGATCGCGACGCGCGTATTCGATCTCGATTACGTGCCGGGCGTCGCGCTGTGGCTCGGCGGTTTGTTCGCCGGGGCGGCCGTGGTGGGCGTCAGCGGCACGCTCGCGGTGCGTTCCGTGGTAAATCAATCTCCGGCGGCAACGCTGCGCGGCGCGTGAAGGCGCGCGTCAGCGCGCACGTCAAGCGCTCCGGGCGTTCAGCTTCGCGGTCTCCGCCAGGTCGTCACGGTAGCGACGTGAAGCGAGCACGTAGTGCACGGCCGCCCAGATGTTCACGACGCCAATGGCGGCCATCGGGTAGGCGATGCCTGCACCCTGTCCGAGCGTGGGCTCCAGCACGTCCGATATCCGGCCGACGATCGCGGGCCCGAGCGTCATGCCGATGATCGTTTGAATGAACAGCAGGACCGACGCGGACACGGCCCGCATTCTGACGGTGGCCACGGACTGCGCGACGGCAAACGACGGTCCGAAGAACATCGACGCCAGCAGGAACATCATCGAAAACGCGATAGGCACGACGATCGTGAGGTCGTGCGACAAGTAAGCCGCTACCTGGAACGGCACCATGAGGATGCACGCAATGCCGGGCACCCACATGTACCAGCGCTGATCGTTGTATTTGGTGCTGAGCCGGTCGGAGAGATAGCCGCCGGCGAAGCTGCCGATCGCACCGATCAGCGAGAATAGCGCCAGATAGTTGCCCGCCTGCCCCGTGTTGAGCCCGTGTCGCCAAACGAAGAAGCTCGTATTCCAGGTCGTCCCCGAATACCAGACGAGCGCGTGCAAGGCCGCGGCGAGGGACATGTGCATGAACGAGTTGCGCGCGAGTAGGAACTTGAACACCTCGAAGAACGGCGGTGTGCCCATGCGCGGCCTCGACTCCGGTCCATCGGAATGGCCGCGAGGCGGCTCTCGGACGGTCAGCCAGATCAGCGCAGCGAACAGCACCCCCGGAATTCCGACCAGCACGAACGTCGTGCGCCAGCCGTACCAGACGTTTAGCCAGCCCGCGCTTGCGTTGCCAATCGAGGTTCCGATCGGCACGGCCATGGCGTAGATCGCGAGCGCCGTGCCGCGCTTCGAGCGCGGAAAGTAGTCGGATATCAGCGAGTGCGACGGCGGCGAACCGCCGGCCTCGCCGATGGCCGTGAACACGCGGGACGTGAACAGCGACATGTAGTTCCAGGCGAGGCCGCAGGTGGCCGTCGCGGCACTCCACAGCGCAATGCACAGCGCGAGCACGTTGACGCGGCTCCAGCGATCCGCGAGGCGTGCGAGCGGTATGCCGAGGAAGGAGTAGAAAACGGAGAAGGCGAGGCCACCTAGCAATCCCATCAGAAAGTTGCTGGCCTGTATCTCCTTCTTTATGGAAGGCAAGACCGCGCCGAGGACGCTGCTGCGGTCGATGACGTTGAAGATGTAGCCGAGCACCAGGATCAGCAGGACGTAGTGCTGGTACGCCGGCCGATCGATCAGCGTCGTGTCGTTGGCCTTCGACGCGTCCCCGGCGGATGCGTCTGTGGTCGTAGTGCTCAACCTCTCCTCCCCTGTGGGCCGAGGGCCCACCATAAGTCGCCGCACACCGAAGCGCGCGTCAGTCGGTACGCTCCAGGTTGTCGCGCAGCCGGGCCTGCAGGGCGCCGATATCGACTTGCGCGACGGGGCCGTCCCCGGCCAGATCGAGCGCATGTGCAGCCGCGGTGCCCATCGCCATGCATGGACCCATCACCCGGACCGCCGATAGCGCGTAGGTGTCCGCATCGACGCACCGGCCGGCGGCAACGATGTTGTCCGCTTCCGACGGCAGCATGCACGCGAGCGGAATGAAGTAAACATGGCCATCCGGAAATCGCTCCCAGTGCACGAGCGCCGCGGTGTCGTGCAGCTCGACCCACCACGCGCAACGCGCCACGGCGTCGGCGGGCCGCTCTGCGCGGCGAATGTCGTCGAGCCCGAGCTGCCTCCGACCGACGATCCAGCGCGTCTGCCGGATGCCGGGATTCCCGTACTGGCGCACCTGCACGTCGCGGAACATCTCCGGAAACTCCTGCCGCAGAAAGCGCACGATGGCATCCGCCTGACGCCTGCCCTCGAACACGAGCTCCCCCTGGCGTAACGGATCGAGCGGCGTCTCGAAATGCGTGATGTTCGCGAGCGCCGTGCCCTTGCCGGGAAACGCGAACAGGAAGCCGTCGTGCCGCACGAGCCCGTATTCGGCGCCACGCTCGCGCAGCCGAGCATAGATGGCCTCGTGATCGATCTCGGCCACGCGCGCTTCGTCGTAACCTTCGAGGATGAAGTTCAGGGAGCCGTAGACGGGCGCATCGGGCTCGCGCACGGGCAGGCCGGATTGCCAGCTCAGCACCGCGTCCCCCGACGCATCGACGTAGCCCGTGGCGTTGACGCGAACGGGACCGAAACGCGTGGCGAACGTCAGGTGGCGCAAGCGCCGATCGTTGAACGCGGCATCGGTCAACGTGGCGCCGATCAGCGTTTGAACGCCGGCGTCCTGCACCTTCTGCTCGACCCAGCGCCCGAACGGGACGACGTCGTATTGAAACGTGACCGTTCCCGTGCGCGTGCTGTGCCGGCGCGATAGAGCGCCCGTCGCGGTAAGCTCGCGAACCAGCTCGTCGGCGAGCCCGTGCGTGATCTGGTACGCGTTCTGGCCGTGCGAGAACAGGCCGATGATGGTGCCGATGATGGACCCGACGGCCTGGCCGCCGAGTGCCGGCGCTCCGTCGACGAGTAGTACGCGGTGGCCGAGCCGTGCAGCTTCGACAGCTGCGGTGACGCCCGCGATGCCGGCGCCGAGCACGCAAACATCGACATCGACGTTGGTCGTGTCTGCCGCAGGTCTGCGGCGAATCACGGTTTCGATCGTCTCGGTCACGCGTGTCGTGTCTTCGCTGGTGTTGTCGTCGGGACAAACCGGATCGTTTGGTACGATAACAGATGAGCATCCACCGCACAGTGCTTTGTTCCGGGAGAGTGCCGTCGTGAATCAACGCAAGCTACGCAGCAATTTCGAGCCGGGCACGACACGAGAATCGGTGCGTCGCGCCCAGTGGAAGGCGCTCGGATTGAGCGACGCCGATCTCGTGAAGCCGAAGATCGCCGTGGTGAACAGTTCCTCGGAGCTCGCGATTTGCTTCAGCCATCTCGACGGCGTCGCGAAAGTCGTGAAGGACGCCATTCGCGCCGCTGGCGGCCTGCCGTTCGAGGTGCGGACCGCGGCGCCGAGCGACTTCATCATCTCGGCGGGTGGCTCGGGTTACATCCTGGCAAGTCGCGATCTGGTCGTGAACGACATGGAGATCGCGATTCAAGGCGCACAGCTCGACGGCATGGTGTGCCTCACGTCGTGCGACAAGACGCCCCCGGCGCACTTGATGGCGGCGGGTCGGTTCAACATTCCCTCGATTCTCGTCGTATGCGGTTATCAGCGCAGCGGCGAGTATCGGGGCAAGCACGTGGACATCGAGGACGTGTTCCTGGGCTCGGTCCAGGCGCAGTTCGGCAAGCTCGATCGCGCCGAGCTGCTCGAGATGAGCAACAACGCGATTCGAGGGCCCGGCGTGTGCTCCGGCATGGCCACGGCGAACTCCATGCACGTGGTCGTCGAAGCGCTCGGCATGAGCCTGCCCGGCGGAGCCCCCGTGGCCGCGAACAGCGCCGCGATGTTCGATTGCGCGCAGGAAGCGGGCGAGCGGATCGTGGCGATGGTCTGGGAAGATCTTCAGCCGCGCAGCATCCTGACGCGGGGCGCGTTCCGCAATGCGGTAGCCGCCGTGCTGGCGGTCAGCGGGTCGATCAATTGCATCAAGCATCTGCAAGCCACGGCCGTCGAGGCCGGCGTCGACGTGAACGTATTCGCGCTCTTCAATGAGATAGGCAAGCGCGTGCCGGTGCTCTCGGCCGTGCGGCCGAACGGCGACGACAGCATCGAGGCGTTCGATGCGGCCGGCGGTGCCTGCGCCGTGCTGAAGCAGCTCGAGCCGCTGCTCGATCTCGACGTGCTCACGGTCACCGGCAAAACGCTGCGCGAGAATCTCGCGAGCGTCGAGGTCCGTGATGCCGACGTCATCCGCCCGCTGTCTCGTCCCTTCTCCGCGCGACCGCCGATCGTCGTCCTGAAGGGCTCGCTCGCGCCGGACAGCGCAATCGTGAAGCTCGGGCTACGCGATCCCGGGCGCAAGGACCGGTTCTCGGGGCCCGCGATCGTGTTCGACGACGGTTTCGAGGCGATCGCGAGCATCAAGGCGGGACGAGTCGCGCCCGGTCAGGTGCTGGTCGTGCGCGGGATGGGACCGAAAGGAGGCCCGGGCATGGCAGGCCCCGCCTCGATGGTGGTGTTCGCGTTGTATTCGGCGGATCTACAGAACGAGGTCGCCTTCGTCTGTGACGGGCAGCTCTCGGGGCTGTGTAACAAGGGACTCACGGTCGCCGAGGTGTCGCCCGAGGCGGCGACGGGCGGACCGCTCGGGCTCGTACGAGAACGGCGACGTCATCACGATCGACGTCGATCACCAGAGCCTCGACCTCGAGGTATCCGCGGCAGAGCTCGAGGCGCGGCGCGCACGGCTCGGCGTGCGGCCGTTGAAGGAGGCCACGGGCTGGCTGTCGATCTATCGGCAGCAGGTGCAGCCCATGTCGAGCGGCGTCGTGCTCGTGAAAGGTCCCTGAGGCGCCGCCGCCGTCAACGAGGCGGCTCGCTGCCGCGCTTGTGGATCTCCACGGTGCCCGCGTCGCCGTCGACGACGACCCAGTCGCCGGTGGCGATGAGCTCGAGCGGATCGCGGTCGAGGTCCGTGACGCTCGGCACACGCATGACGACCGCGCCGAGCGCGACCTTCGTCGTCATCTCGTTGAACACCAGCGCCTTCGGCGCAGTGCCGGCGAGGCGCGCCAGATGGAACGCCACCGACCAGCCGGACGAGCCCTTGGCGCCCGGAAACACGAGCACCTTGTCCCTGAACGTCTGGTCGCGGAGCTCGTGGTGCGTCTCGATCACCGTTCCCTTCATCGGATTCACGCCGCCCCAGCCGGAGATCGTCTGGCGCGTGACGAGCGCTTCGCCGCCGACGCGCCCGCCGACGACCTTGCGACCCTTGAGCACGATCGGCGCGTCGCTCACGGCGGGGTTCCTTTCCAGCGGCCCGTCAGCGCGGCGCAGATGCAGTCCGCGGTGCTGCCGAACCACGCCTGGATGCCCATGATTGCCGGGAGGTAATGCACCTGCTTGGCGGAGTCGAGCGCGGCGACTTTCGTGCCGGGCGGCAGCGCCTGGCCGATCGCCGAGCACGTGTCCGTGAACACCTGGCCGCCCGCCGCGCGAATCGCGGCCGTGTAGCCGGCCCGATCCGCCAGCTGTTTCACGACGCGCGAAGTGAAGATCCAGAGTCGACAGTTCGCGCTGATCTTGCGCCCCGCGAGCAGTCGACACGCTTCCTCGATCTGCTCGAGCGCGGCGTGCGGGCAGCCGAGCATCACGTAGTCGACGTCGGCGTCGCGCGCACTGGAGTTCAGCGTCTCGTAAACGCGTCTGCGCTCCGCGGGGCCGTAATGAAAGGTGTCGACGGGCGTGTTCCCGCCGAACGCCGCTGCCGCGGTCGGTGCTTCGGGCGTCACGCCGACGATGTGATACATCTCCACGCCGCCCGACGAAGCGGCGGCCGCACCGAAATGTTTGTAGCGGACCACGTCGGGTGTGCCGAGCCGACCGGTGAGCACGGGAATGCGCTCGCCCACGGCTTCGCCGACGAAGTAGCCGAGCATGCCCCAGTCCATGAGACTGTCGACCGGCACGTCGACACGGATCTCGTGCGAGCCAAGGCGATATCGGTCCTGGTGGAAGCCGAAGTCCGGGATCTTGCCGGTCAGCATCGCAGCGCTGGTGCTCTCGCGGCCTTCGGTGTTCGTGCGGCGCCCCGAGCACCGAGTTGCAGTAGATCACCGCAGACGATTCCATCCAGGCACAGTGCTCGCCCATCTTCGGCACGTTGCCGACGAGATACGGCGTGCAGGTCTTCAGGATCTTCACGCCGTTGTTCGCGGCGTACGCTTCCGTGTCGCGTAGGATCGCCGCGGCTTCGGCCGTGGCACCGAGCTCCAGCCAGTTCTCCGGATCGTAGCCGCCCTGCAAGTGACACGAATGCGTGACGACCGGCGGCATCTCGATGAGCTCGTCACTGTCGAGATCGAAGTACGAGAAGATTGCGTCGCGACCGCCGCCCGAGCTCTTGTAGTAGTTGGCGAGGAAGACACTGCCTTGGCCCGGCACGCCGGCGACGTTCGTCGTGTCGACGAAGCGCTCCGCGCCCAGCGCTTCGCCGTAACGCAGCAGGAGCTCCATGGCTTTCTGTTTCGCCTTGCCGCCGGCGCCATCGAGCAAAGCGCGTTCGTCATCCGTCAGTCGCATCGGAATGCCTCTCGTGCCTGCAGGCGGCCGGGCCGCCGACGAGGCTTAGTTTAACGCGCGATCGCGAGACGGCGGGTAGGCGATTGCCATGACGGGGTTATCATGGAGGGCGCAGTCGTTACCGGAGTCCCTTGCCCATGATCGAGTTGTTCACCGAGGCCACGCCGAACGGTTGGAAAGCCGCCATTACGCTCGAGGAGCTCGGGCTGCCTTACGAGGTTCGACACATCCAGTTCGACAAGCGCGAGCAAAAAGAGCCCTGGTACCTGAAGATCAATCCGAACGGCCGGATTCCGACGATCGTCGACCACGACAACGACGACTTCGTCGTGTTCGAATCCGGCGCGTTGATGATCTATCTCGCGGAAAAGGCCGGCAAGCTGCTACCTCGCGACGTCAAAGGGCGCTCGCTCGTGATCCAGTGGTTGATGTTCCAGATCGGGAATCTCGGCCCGATGATGGGGCAGGCGAACGTCTTCTTTCGTTACGCGCCGGAACGGATTCCCTACGCGATCGATCGCTACCACCGCGAAGTGCGGCGCCTGCTCGAGGTGCTCGATACGCGACTCGCCGAGCACGAGTACCTCGCCGGCGATTACTCGATCGCCGACATCGCGAACTGGTCGTGGGTTCGCGGCTACAAGTGGGCCGGCGTCAGCATCGACGGCCTCGACCATCTGCGCCGCTGGCTCGATACGGTGGGCGCGCGCCCGGCGGTGGATCGCGGCAAGGACATTCCCGTGCCGACGGATCTCGAAGAGATGGTTCGCAAGGCCGACGAAGCCGCGGCGCGTATCCAGGGCTTGCTGGTTTGACGCTGAGCGCGACACGACAGAATTCTTGAGCCGATCGGCGGCGCGGCGCTCACGCGGCATAACGACACGAGGATGCGATGGTCGTTGGGCGCGGCTTGCGGCCCATGGAACGTGGTTCTACACTCGGTCTTGTCCCGCGAATGGGACCAGTTACTAACAACACCCGCCCGACCTTTTTCCAGCGTCATGGGCGAGCAGCGTTAGCTTGGTATGGGTGCGGTCGCGCGCACCCCCAGCAATAGTTCGAGGAACACGATGAGCGCTTCGATTGCCAAGCAGCCCGCCCCGTCGGCAGGCGTCGCTGCCTTCCTGCGTCGGCCGGCGCGTCTGCTGGTCGGCGGTGAGTGGATCGAGCCCGAGTCGGCCACACGCATTTCCGTCATCGATCCCGCCACGGGTGCCGAAGTGGCTTCCGTCGCCGATGCCAGTCGCGCCGACGTCGACAAGGCCGTGGCCGCCGCGCGCGAAGCTTTCGAGCGCGGCGCGTGGGCCAACATGTTGCCGGCCCAGCGAGAAGCGTTGCTATGGCGGTTGGCCGACCTCATCGACAAGCACGCCGAGGAGCTCGCCGAGCTCGAAAGTATCGACAACGGCAAGACGAAGAAGATGGCGAGCATCGTGGACGTGCCCGGCGCTCGCAATCATTTCCGCTACATGGCCGGCTGGGCTACCAAGATCGAAGGCTCGACGATCGAGATTTCGGTGGGTGCGCCTGAAGGCGGACGCGTCAATGCCTACACGCGGCGCGAGCCCGTCGGCGTCGTCGCCCAGATCATCCCGTGGAACTTTCCGCTCGTGATGGCGGCCTGGAAGCTCGGTCCCGCGCTGGCCGCGGGCTGCACCTGCATACTGAAGCCGGCCGAGCAGACGCCGTTGTCGGCGTTACGCCTCGGCGAGCTCATCATCGAGGCGGGCTTTCCTGCCGGCGTCGTCAACATCCTCACCGGCTACGGCGAGACCACGGGTGCTGCGCTGGTCACGCATCCCGGCGTGGACAAGATCGCATTCACCGGCTCGACGCTCGTCGGCAAGCTGATCAACAAGGCAGCCACGGACTCGATGAAGCGCGTGTCGCTCGAGCTCGGCGGCAAGTCGCCCGTCATCGTGCTGCCGGACGCCGATATCGAGACTGCGATCAAGGGCGCCGCCGGAGCCATCTTCTTCAACGCCGGGCAAGTATGTGCCGCGGGCTCCCGGCTCTACGTTCATCGCCGGCTGTTCGATCGTGTCGTCGAAGGGCTCGGAGGTGCGGCGCAATCGATTCGGTTGGGCCCTGGCCTCGATCCAGGCACGCAGATGGGGCCGCTCGTGTCGCGCGAGCAGCAGGAGCGCGTCATGGGTTATATCGAATCCGGACGCGCCGAGGGTGCGTCCGTCGTCGCCGGCGGCGACGCGCCGACGCACCCTGGCTATTACGTGACGCCGACCGTCATGGCCGACGTGAAGGGCTCGATGCGGGTCGTGCAGGAAGAGATCTTCGGCCCCGTCGTCGTCGCGCAGCGGTTCGACGAGCTGGATGAGGTAGCCGCGCTGGCCAACGACACGCCGTATGGTTTGAGCGCGAGCATCTGGTCGAACGACCTGCGCGCCGTGCATCGCCTCGTGCCGAAGATCAGGGCCGGGACCGTGTGGGTCAATGCGCACGGACCCGTCGATGCAAACATGCCTTTCGGCGGCTTCAAGCATTCCGGCATCGGGCGAGAGCACGGACGCGTCGGCATCGAGATGTACACGGAAGTGAAGTCAGTATGTATGTTCGTTTAATGGTTCAGCTGGGGGCCTCATGAGCTCTGCTTCGGAAAAGGACATCAAAGACATCAAGGACGCCGTGCGCCGCGAAACCAGCCAACGACGCCCGGCGCCGCCGGCCACGCGCGGCGTCACGAGCCTGGTTCGGTCGCTGACCGAGGGCCGTGCGCAGCCAAAGGCCAAAGAGCAAGAAGTGCTCGACGTCGCCACCACGTATTTCCTCGAGCACGGTTACCAGGGTGCAAGCATCAACGCGATGGCACGCAGCTCGGGCATCTCCAAAGAATCCATCTACCGCTACTTCAGCAGCAAAAAGCAGCTGTTCGAAGCCGTGATCGGCCGCGAGCTCGTCGAGTACCGGCAGGCGCTCGACCACCTCGATTCGATCTTGAAGTCGCTCGAGCTGCGCGCGGCGCTGATCATGGTCGTCGAAACGACGCTGGCTTTGATCACCACCGATCGCACGCTGGCTCTGCGCCGGCTGATTTTCGAGGAGGCCACTCGCTCACCGGACGTCGGCCAGCATTATTACAAGATCGGTCCGGGCCAGGCCTACCGTGTGCTCGAGAAAGTGTTCGAGACTCACGAGTACGAGAGCGACTTCGATATTCCCACGTTGAGCAGCTATTTCACGGCGCTGATGTCGTGGCGCGTGACGCTCGAGCGTCAATGTGCCGTGCGGCCGGAGCCGACCGCTGCCGAGATCTCGACCCATGCGGCCGAGATCGTCAACGACTTCATGAAGGCCTTCCTCCGCTCGCATTAGACCACCGTGCCCTGGAACCGCCGCGCAGTTCTCGGTGGTGCCTTGGCGCTCGGTGCGCTCGCTGCGCCGAGCGGATTCGCGCAAACGCGCGTTCGGAGGGGCGCGTCGCCCATGAGCTTCGTCATTCGCGGTGCCTACGTGCTGACGATGGATGCGACGCTCGGCGACGTCGCGAACGGCGACGTGCACGTACAAAACGGCGCCATCGCAGCCGTCGGCAAGAACGTCGCGGCGCCCGGCGCCGAGGTCATCGACGGCGCCGGCATGATCGTATTGCCCGGGTTCGTCGAGACCCACTGGCACGTGTGGAGCACGATCCTGCGTAGCTTGTCGGGCGACCGGCAAGAGCATGGCTACTTCCCCACGTCTCGCACCATCGGCACCTTTTATACGCCCGAAGACATGTACGCGGCTGCGCGCCTTGCGGCCGCCGAGGCCGTGAACTCCGGCATCACCTTCATCCACGACTGGTGCCACAACGTGCGCGCGCCCGCCTATGCCGAGCAGGATCTGCGTGCGTTCGCCGAGGCGGGGCTGCGGGCGCGCTTCTCCTACGGCTCACCGACCGGCGCCAGCAACGACGTGTCGATCGATCTCGACGATCTGACGCGACTCAGCAAGCGCTGGGGCGACTATTCGAGCGGCGGTCTGCTGTCGCTGGGGCTCGCGTGGCGGGGCGCCGCGACTCCCGCCACGCTGCATGACTACGAGATCGCCAGGAATCTGGGTCTACCGATCTCGGTGCACGCCAACACGCGCAAGGGCACGGTTGGCGGTATCGCCGATCTCGCGGCGCGCGGGTTGCTCATGCCGGGGATGCAGATCGTCCACGCCGTATGGTCGAGTCCCGATGAGATCAAGGCGTTGGCCGCGAACCGCTGCGCGGTCAGCATGTCGCCGTACACGGAGCTGCGGATCGGTTTCGGCATGCCGCTCGCCGCCGATATGCTTGCCGCCGGTGTTCCCGTCGGCTTGTCGGTCGACACGGTGGCGCTGTCCGGCAACGCCGACATGTTCGCGATCATGAAAGCCATTCAGAACGTGGAGAACGGTCGCGCGCTCGACGAGTTCAAGATGCCGGCCCGTCGCGTGCTCGAAATTGCGACGATCGGTGGTGCGCGTTCGATGGGTCTCGCCGACCGAATCGGCTCCCTCGTGCCCGGCAAGCGTGCGGATCTCATCATGGTCGATACGCGCGCCGTGAATCTCGCGGTGTTCACCGAGCCGGCGCACATGATCGTGGAGGCGGCTCAGCCCGCCAACGTCGACACCGTGGTCGTCGACGGGCGCATCCTGAAGCGCGGCGGCCAGCTCACGCAGGTGGACACGGGCGCGATCATCGATGCGGCGCGCAAGGCGTACACCGACTTGCACCGACGATCGGGCTGGAGCTGGCCCGCCTAGCGCCAGCGCTAGCGCAGCGCGGCACCGAGCTGCGCGACCAGCCAGTCGAGCTCGTCGCGCGTCACGACGAGCGGCGGAGCGAGCCGGATGACCTGCTCGTGCGTGTCCTTCGCGAGAACACCGCGGCGTGCGAGCGCCTCGCAGAACCGGCGGGCCGTCCCCGCAGTGCTGGCGATCTCGATGCCGATCAGTAATCCTCGGCCACGAATCGCGGTGACGCACGGTGCAGCGATTCCCCGAATGGCGGCCAGCAGATAGTCCCCGAGCTCGGCGGCGCGAGCGGGCAAACTTTCTTCGACGAGCACGGCCAACGCCGCGCGACCCACGGCCGCGGCCAGGGGATTGCCGCCGAAGGTGCTGCCGTGATCGCCGGGCTGGAACAGCGTCAACAACGCGCGGCTCGCCACCACCGCGGAGACGGGGTACACACCCCCGCCGAGCGCTTTGCCGAGCACGAGCACGTCGGGTTTTGCATCCCCCTCGTGCTCGTACGCGAACATTTTGCCGGTTCTGCCGAGGCCCGTCTGGATCTCGTCGAGCACGAACAGCACGTTGCGCTCGCGGCACAGAGCGCGCGCCGCCGCGAGATAGCCCGCTGGCGGCACGATGATGCCGGCCTCGGCCTGAATCGGCTCGGCGAGAAATGCCACGGTGTTCGAGGTGAGGGCCGCGCGCAGCGCATCGAGATCACCGAAATCGACGAGCCGAAAGCCAGCGGAGTAGGGCCCGAAGTCGTCGCGGTATTGCCCCTCGGACGAGAAGCCGACGATCGTGGTCGTGCGACCATGGAAGTTGTTGCGGCACACGACGATCTCGGCGCAGTCGTGTGGCACGCCTTTGACGCGATATCCCCATTTACGCGCCAGCTTGATGGCGGTCTCGACGGCCTCGGCGCCGGTGTTCATCGGCAGCGCCATCTCCATACGCGCGATGGCGCAGAGCTCGGCGAGAAACGGCCCCATCTGGTCGTTGTGAACGGCGCGCGACGTGAGCGTGAGCTTGCCCGCTTGCGCGACCAAAGCGGCCACGATCCGCGGGTGTCGGTGCCCTTGATTCAACGACGAGTACGCGCTGATGCAGTCGAGGTACTTGCGGCCATCGACGTCCCAGAGCCACACGCCTTCCGCGCGCTCGGCCACGATCGGCAACGGCGAATAGTTGGGTGCGCTGACGGCAGCCGTCTGCGCGATGATCGCATCGCTGTGGCTCACGGACCTTGATTGCTCTGCGTGGCGTTCCAGCACGGCGGCGCGTGCGCACCTCTCGGCGCGAGTTTCGCACGCGCCTGGCTCGATTGAAACCGCGCTCTGGCTCGGCGGCGAGCGGTTAGAATGCTCGCCCGCTTGCGCGAGTGTTGTTCGAGACCTACATGCCCGTTTCCGCTGCGAAGGTTTGGTTGAAGCCCGGTCGTGAGAAATCGCTGCGGCGCCGCCACCCGTGGATATTTTCCGGCGCGATCCAGCGAGTCGATGGGGTTCCGGCGTCCGGTAGCACGATCGAGATCGTGAGCTCCGCGGGCGAGTTCCAGGCGCTGGCGGCGTTTTCCCCGCAGTCGCAGATCCGCGCCCGCGTGTGGACGTTCGACCGCGAGGAGCGCATCGACGCGGCCTGGTTCAGCGCACGCCTCGCCCGCGCGATCGAGTCGCGGCGCAAGCTCGGTATGCTCGACTCCAGCGGCGCCTGTCGTCTGGTTTTCGCGGAGTCCGACGGGCTGCCCGGGCTGATCGTCGATCGATACGGCGAGTATCTGGTCTGTCAGTTCCTGTCTGCGGGCGCGGATGCATGGCGCTCGACGGTCGTCGAAGCATTGCTCACGCTTTGCTCGCCGCGCGGCATCTTCGAGCGCTCGGAAGGCGGCGCGCGCCATAAGGAGGGGCTGTCGTCGGAGCGGCGCCTGCTGACCGGCGACCCGCCGCCAGCGGAGCTCGAAATGCAGACGAGCGGCGTACGGCAGGCCGTCGACATCGGCGGAGGGCAGAAGACCGGCGCCTATCTCGATCAGCAGCACAATCGCGAGCGCGTCGCGGCGTACGCGAACGGTGCCGAGATGCTCGACGCATTCTCCTACACCGGCGGTTTCGGGCTCGCGGGTCTGCAGCGCGGGGCGACCGCCGCCGTGCTGATCGACTCGTCGGCCGACGCATTGCAGCGCGCGGAGCGGGACGCGGTTCGCAATGGCTTGGCGGAGCGTTGTCGGTTCGTCGTGGCGAGCGTTTTCGACGAGCTGCGGCGGCTCCGCGAGACGGGGCAGCGATTCGATCTCGTGGTGCTCGATCCGCCGAAATTCGTGCATTCCGCCGAGCAGATCAACGCCGGTAGCCGCGGCTACAAGGACATCAACATGGTCGGCTTTGGGCTGTTGCGGCCGGGTGGGGTGCTGGCGACGTTCTCTTGCTCGGGACACGTGGATGCCTCGCTGTTCCAGAAGATCGTAGCCGGAGCCGCGCTCGACTCCGGTCGCACGGCGCAGATTCTCGAGCGTCTCTCGCAGCCGCCCGACCATCCGGTGGCGACAGCGTTTCCCGAGGGCGAGTACCTGAAAGGTTTGATCCTCCGGGTCCACTGACGCGGGGCGCGGACAGCACAGGCGCATGGACGCAGATACCCTTATTCGAAAACAGATACTCATGTATGCTCTTGGCATGACCTCGCGGCCGCCGACCGAGCGCAGGACCTCGCGACCCAGCCCGCGCGTGGCGCGGCGCCGTGAGCGAATGAAGGCGTCGCTGCTGGCCGCGGGGGCTCGCCAGTTCGCGAGCCGCGGTATCGGGCCCGTGAGCGTGGCGGAGCTGATCGCCGAGGCCGACGTTTCCCGCGCCACGTTCTACGAGTTCTTCTCAAGCAAATACAGTCTATTAGAGGGCATTCTTAATCCTGTATTCGAAGTTGCAACGGCGGCCGTCCGCGCGCTCGCGAGCCACCCGCCGGAGGAGGCCATCGAGGGTCTCATCGACGTTTATCTGTCGCTCTGGGCGACCCATCGGGAGGGCTTGCTGCTGATCCCGCTCGTCGATCAGGACACGTTTCGCCACTTCGAGGCCCAGCACCGCGCCTTGCACACGGCGCTGCTCGAGCTGCTGGTCGGGGTGGAGCGCGCGGATCTGCTGCGCAACGGCAGCGCTCAATACTCGCTGAAGGTCATCGCGCGGACGGCCGTGCAGCTGCTGCGCGTCTACGACGGTCACCCGGCGGCCGCGGCGCTGTTTCGCGATGCGCTGCGCGGCCTGTTGCTTCGAGCGCACTGATGGCGCCGAGCTCGGAGCGCGCGACTCTGGGGGTGCTGTTCGCCGGCGTGCTGATCGCGGCGCTCGACATTGCGATCGTCGGGCCGGCGCTGCCGGCGATCCGTGCCGCGTTCGACGTCGGGGGCCGCGCGCTGCCGCTGGTCTTCAGCGTCTACGTTCTGTTCTATGTGATCGGCACGCCGCTGCTCGCGAAGCGCTCCGATCGCCGGGGCAGGCGCGTCGTGTTCGTGCAGGGACTTGCGCTGTTCGCGCTGGGCTCGCTGGTCGTCGCGGCGGCGCCGAATTTCACGGCGCTGCTCGTCGGGCGAGCCGTGCAGGCGTTCGGCGCCGGCGGGCTGTTCCCGGTTGCGGCGGCCGTGATCGCGGAAACCGTGCCGCTCGAGCGGCGCGGCCGGGTGCTGGGTCTGATCGGCGCCACGTTTGGCATCGCTTTCCTGCTGGGGCCGTTGCTCGGCTATCTGCTGCTGCGCTGGAGCTGGCGCTGGCTGTTCGTGATCAACGTGCCGATCGCGGCGGTGCTGATGGTCCTCGCAGGTCGCGCGTTGCCGCGGGCGGGCCAGGCCGAGTCGCGGGTTTTCGACGTTGCCGGTGCGCTGCTGCTGTCGCTCGTGCTGGCCGCGGTCGTGGTCGGCGTCGGCCAGATCGACACCGCGCACTGGGCGGCCAGCGTGCTGTCGGCGCGGGTGTGGCCGTGGCTGGTGCTGCTCGTCGTCGGCGCGCCGTTGCTCTGGTCCGTGGAGAAACGCGCGGCCGACCCGGTGTTGCCGCCGGCGCTACTGCGCTCGGGGCAGCTGAAGCTCGTGGCGGCGATCGCGCTGGCGGCCGGTACGGTCGAGGCTGGGATGGTGTTCATGCCGGATGTGGCCGTCATGGGCCTCGGCGTGCGGGCCGCGGATGCGAGCGTCATGATGTTGCCGCTCGTGCTGACCTTGGCGGTGGGTGCGCCGCTCGCCGGGCGGCTGCTGGATCGGATCGGGCCGCGCGCCGTGGTCCAGAGCGGACTATCGCTGACGGCGCTCGGCCTCGTCCTGCTCGGGCTGGCGCCGCTCGATCTCGTGAGCTTCTACGCCTCGGGCGCGATCATCGGCCTCGGGTTGTCGGCGCTGCTGGGGGCGCCCCTGCGCTACATCACGCTACAGGAGGCCGGCGACGAACGGCGCGGGGCGGGTCAGGGTCTGCTCACGCTGTGCGTCAGCATCGGCCAGCTCTTAGGCTCGGCCGTCGTCGGCGGGATCGTCGGCTCGGCGGCCGATGCGCTGCGGGGTTATCGGCACGCGTTGCTCGTCGTGAGTGTCGTGTGCGCGCTTGCGCTGGTGCTGAGTCTTGCGCTCAAGCGTAGAGTTAGGTCCCCGCGGGCGGCCGGATGAACGGAGCGATCACTCGATGCGCGATTGTTGGATAGCCCCTTCGATTCTTTCCGCCGACTTCTCGAGACTCGGCGAAGAGGTGGATGCCGTGGTCGCCGCCGGGGCGGATCTGATTCATTTCGACGTCATGGACAATCACTACGTGCCGAACCTCACGATCGGCCCGTTGGTATGCGACGCTCTACGCAAGCACGGCGTCACGGCGCCGATCGACGTTCACCTCATGGTCAAGCCGGTCGACCGGATCATTCCGGACTTCGCAGCGGCCGGCGCCACGTACATCAGCATTCATCCGGAAGCGACGGAGCACGTCGATCGATCGTTGCAGCTGATCCGTGAGCACGGTTGCCGCTGCGGGTTGGTGTTGAACCCGGCGACGCCGCTCGATTGGCTGGATTTCGTCCTCGACAAGCTCGATCTCGTGCTGTTGATGTCCGTGAACCCCGGCTTCGGCGGTCAACAGTTCATCGAAGGCACGCTGACCAAGATCGCTGCCGTGCGTGCGCGCATCGATCGCGTGGGCCGGCCCATTCGCCTCGAGGTGGACGGCGGCGTGAAGGTGGCCAATATCGGCAAGATCGCTGCCGCAGGCGCGGACACCTTCGTGGCGGGGTCGGCGATCTTCGGCGCCGCCGACTATCGCGGCACGATTGCGGCGATGCGCCGCGAAATCGCTGCCGGCTGATCGACCCGTCGATCGACGCCCGACACTCGCTTCCGTGGGCCGTTCTGCTATGCTCGCGGCCGCCGAAAACCGCGGAGTTGCTCGGCCTTGCAGTGAATTTCTAGAGGCCCATTCATGACCTGGACCGTGCACAAGTTTGGCGGCACGAGCGTCGCCGATGCGAGCTGCATTCGCCGCGTGGCCGACATCATCGGCGGCGACACGCACGGCGGAAGTCTTGCCGTGGTCGTCTCTGCCATGAAGGGGGTCACCGACGATTTGCTCGGCCTCGTGGACAAGGCGGCGCGGCGCGAGCCCGTCGAGCCGACGCTGACGGCGCTCAGAGCTCGACACGAGAGTGCCGTCGTGGAGCTCCTCGGCACCGCGGGCGCGCAACCCGTCATGGCGCAGCTCGATGCCGAGCTCACGGACATCGAAAGCATCCTGAAAGCCCTGGCGCTCGTACGATCGGCGTCGCACCGCAGTCGCGACCTCGTGTCCGGATACGGCGAGATCTGGTCGGCGCGGCAGATCGCTGCGTTCTTCGAGCAGCAGTTCGCCGGGAAGCGCGCCGTCGCGTTCGTCAACGCTCGCGACGTGCTCGTGATCGACCGAAGCGAGATGGGGCCCGTCGTGGCCTGGGACTTGTCGCGACCGAAGGTCATGGCCGCCCTGCCGGCCGGGTTCGAAGGCGTGGCGGTCGTCACCGGCTTCGTGGCATCCGATCGCGACGGGTTGCCGACGACGCTTGGACGCAACGGCAGCGACTACTCCGCTTCGATCTTCGGCGCCTTGCTCGATGCCGACGAGGTGCACATCTGGACGGACGTCGATGGCGTCATGAGCGGCGATCCGCGCCGCGTGCCGGACGCGAAGATCATCGACGAGATGTCGTACAGCGAAGCCATGGAGCTCGCGTATTTCGGCGCCAAGGTCATCCACCCGCAGACGATGGCGCCGGCCGTCGGCCGCGGCATCCCGATCTGGATCCGGAACACGTTCAATCCCACGCATACGGGCACGAAGATCTCGGCGACGTCGAGCCATCGTGGCGCCGCCGTCAAGGGCATCAGCGGTGTCGACGGCGTGGCGCTCGTGAATCTCGAAGGCGCCGGTATGATCGGGGTGCCGGGCACGGCCGACCGGCTGTTCGGCGCACTGCGCGAGGCCGGCGTCTCGGTGATGCTGATCTCGCAGGGCAGCTCCGAGCACTCCATCTGCTTCGCGGTGCGCGACGAGTCCGCGGAGCAGGTTCGCAAGGTGGTCGAGCGGGCATTCGCCGTCGAGCTGAACGAGGGGCAGGTGCAGCGCGTCGGCGTCACGCGCGGCTGCGCGATCGTGGCCGTCGTCGGCGACGACATGGCGGGCTTGCCGGGCAGTGCGGGTCGGTTCTTCGGCACTCTCGGACAAGCGAGCATCAACGTTCGCGCAATCGCGCAGGGCTCGTCGGAGCGCAACATCTCGGCCGTCATCGATGCGAAGGACATGACGCGTGCGATTCGCGCCGTGCACAGCAGCTTTTATCTCTCGGCGAAGACGGTGTCGATCGGCGTGCTGGGCCCAGGGCTCGTCGGCGCCACGCTGCTCGACCAGATCGCGAGCGCCCTGCCGGGGTTGCGCGAAAGATTCAATCTCGATCTGCGTGTGCGCGCGATCGGCACCAGCAAGCAGATGGTGCTCGATCAGCGGCGCATAGCGCTCGGACAATGGCGCGATGCCCTGTCGAAAGCACCCGCCATGGACCTGCCGAAATTCGTGGACCACGTGCAGGCGGACTACCTGCCGCATTCCGTGCTGATCGACTGCACGGCGAGCCCGGAGGTGGCGGAGCGCTACGCGGATTGGCTCGCGCGCGGTATCCATGTCATCACGCCGAACAAGCGCGCGCACAGCGGTCCCATTGCATATTACGAGACTCTGAAGCGCCTCAGCCGAGGCGGGCGGACGCATTTCCTGTACGAGGCGACGGTCGGGGCCGGTTTGCCGGTGATCCAGACGCTGAAGGACCTCGTCGAGACCGGCGACGAGATTCGCAGCATCAGCGGGATCTTTTCCGGCACGCTGGCGTATCTGTTCAATCTGTTCGATGGCACGCGACCGTTCTCGGAGATCGTTCGCGAGGCGAAGGCGCGCGGCTACACCGAGCCCGATCCGCGCGATGATCTGTCGGGTACCGACGTGGCACGCAAAGCGGTGATCCTGGCGCGCGAGGCCGGGCTCGCGCTCGAGCTGAGCGACATCGCCGTCGAGAGCCTCGTGCCCGCTGCGCTCGCCAACGCGTCCGTCGACGAGTTTCTGAAGCACCTGCCCGAGTTCGACGCGCCGATGGCCGAGCGCGTGGCCGCGGCACGCCACAGCGGGCAGGTATTGCGCTACGTGGCGGCCATCGATGCACGCGCAAAAACGGCCAAGGTCGGGCTCCAGGCGTTTGCGCCGAGCCATCCCTTCGCCAGCATCAGCCTGACGGACAACATCGTGCAGTTCGTGACGGGCCGATACTGCGACAATCCGCTGATCGTACGCGGTCCGGGCGCGGGACCTGCCGTGACGGCGGGCGGTATCTTTGCGGACCTGCTGCGATTGTGCAGCATGTTGAGCGGCCACCAGGGCTGACGGCCGGAGCAGCGGAGACGCGCGACGATGCGATACTTCAGCACCCGCGGCGGTGAAGAGACCGATCTCGTCGACGCCGTCATGCGCGGGCTCGCGAGCGACGGCGGCCTGTTCGTGCCGGACGAGCTGCCACGCTTCGCGCCCGGGGATTTTCGCGGTGAGTCGCTGGCGGAGATTGCCACCGAGTTGCTGGCACCGTTTTTCGCCGGGTCGGAGCTCGAGGCGCAGCTTGCCGACATCTGTCGCGACGCGTTCGACTTCCCGGTGCCGCTGCGCCCGCTGATCGAAGCGCACGGCGAGCTGTCCGTGCTCGAGCTCTTCCACGGGCCGACGGCGGCGTTCAAGGACATCGGCGCGCAGTTTCTGGCCGCCGTCATGGAGCGGGCGTTGCCGCGCTTCTCCGACCCACGGCCGCTGACGATCCTCGTCGCGACCTCGGGGGATACCGGGGGCGCCGTCGCGGCCGCGTTTCACGGACGACGCGGGATTCGCGTGGGCGTGCTGTTTCCGCACGGGCAGGTCTCGCCGCGCCAACGGCATCAGCTGACCTGCTGGGGCGACAACATCCGTGCGTTCGAGGTGGACGGCGCGTTCGATGATTGCCAGGCACTCGTCAAGGCGGCATTCAAGGACGTCGACCTGCGGCAAAGGCACCGCCTCACCGCCGCGAACAGCATCAACATAGGTCGACTGCTGCCGCAGGTCGTGTATCACGCGGCGGCGAGCCTTTGGCACTGGCGGCGGCATGGGACGAGCGTTGGATCGATCGTGCCGACCGGCAATCTCGGCAACGGCATGGCCTGCGTCTGGGCGGAGGCCATCGGCTTGCCGATTCGCGAGATCGTGCTTGCGGTGAATGCCAACCGCACGATCCCTGATTTTCTGGCCACGGGTCAGTGGCAGCCGCGAGCGAGCACGCAGACGCTGGCGTCGGCCATGGACGTGGGTGATCCGAGCAACATGGAGCGTCTGCGATCCTTGCTGCCGGATTTCGGTGAGCTGCGCGGCGCCGTCGAAGCGTATCCGGTCGACGACCAGGCGATCCGCAGCCAGATCGCGCAGGACTATGCGCGCTACGGGCAGATCTGGTGCCCCCATACGGCGACGGCGTTCTGGGTGTATGACCACCTGCCGGCGGCCCGCCGCGAGGGCCGACCGTGGATCGTGTCGGCCACTGCCCACCCCGCGAAGTTCGAGGGTATTGTCGAGCCGGTGATCGGACGGGCCGTGGCCGTGCCGCCGGCGCTCGCCGCTTTGCTCGATCGGCCAACGGCCAGCACACCGATCGCGCCGCGGCTTCCGCAGCTGGTGGCCGCGCTAGACGCTTGGAATCAAGCCGCTTAAAAACAATGAGCTATAAGATCTTTTGGATGTGATATCTGAATACTGGATTCTGCTCGGCGTAGCGCTCGTCGTCGTCCTGGTGGCGGTCGGGCTCGGGCGCTGGTGGTGGCGGGGCCGGGGACCGAAGATGTCGCGGGCGCTCGACGCGGTCGCGATCGATCGGCTGCGCGACGTGCTGCTACCGAACGGTATGGGCGGTCAGATCCAGATCGAGCATCTGCTTCTGACCGGCAACGGCTTGCTGGTGATCGACGTGAAGCCGTTCGAGGGCACGATCTTCGCCAGCGAGCGGATGGAGGAGTGGACCGTGATCAGCGCGAAGGGCCGGTTCACGTTTCCGAACCCGCTCGGCACCTTATACGACCGCGTGGCCGCGCTGCGCCAGGTGGTCCGCGACGTGCCGGTCGCGGGCTTCGTGCTGTTCGGCGAGCGCGCCGACTTCAGCAAAGGGCGGCCGCGCGACGTGCTCCTGGCGGCCGAGCTGATCGACAAGTTTCGCCGGCCCGATCGCGCAGATCTCGAGCGTCTGCTCGTGGCGTTCGCACCGCACTGGGAGCGGGTGAAAGAGTCGAGCGAGCCGGCGCCGGACGGCATGGCCCGCTGAAGCGGCTAGGGAACCTAGGGCAGCTGGAACAGACGCTGCGCGTTCGCAGTGCTTGCCGCGGCCACGACGTCGGCGGGCTGCCCGAGGCCGGCGGCGATGCGTTGCAAAATGTGCGGAAGAAACGCCGGCTCGTTGCGTCGACCGCGCGGTGGCGGCACGAGATCGCGCGGTAGCAAGTACGGCGCGTCCGTCTCGATCAACAGGCGCTCGAGGGGGATGTGAGGCAGCGCCTCGCGAAGCGCCGCCCCGCGCCGCTCGTCACACACCCAGCCTGTGATGCCGATATGCAGATCGAGGGCAAGGTATGCCGCGAGCTCCTGGGTCCCGCCCGTGAAACAGTGAGCCACGCCGCCGACCAGGCGAGCGCGCCGCGGCGTCAGAATTTCGAGGAACTCCGCGTGTGCGTCGCGCTGATGCAGAAACACGGGCTTGCCGGTGTCGGCGGCAAGGTCGAGCTGAGCGGCGAACGCGTGACGTTGATCGGCGCGCGGCGCGAAGTCCCGAAAAAAATCGAGCCCGCACTCGCCGACGGCGACCACGCTGGGACTTGCAACCAAGCCGCGTAACGCGGTGATCGCATGCGCGTCGAGCTCGCTTGCGTGGTGCGGATGGATCCCGGCGGTCGCGAACAGCCTGCCGGGATGCGTCGCACACAGCTCGAGCGCCTGGACGCTGCTCGTCACCGAGGTGCCGGTCACGATCAGGCGATCCACGCCCGCCGCGCGTGCGCGCTCGAGCACGGCCGCGCGATCGGCGTCGAAGCTGTCGTGGGTCAAATTGGCGCCGATGTCGATCAGGGTGGGCATTTGGCGCGGATTGTGACGAGCCGCGGAGCGTCCGGCAACGGGACGCGCTACGCTTGGACCCCATGCGTTTGACAGAAGTCGTCGTCGCGACAGTCGTCGGCTGCGTAGTGCTGTCTGCCGCGCGGGCGGACGTGTCCGCGGAGCTTGCGGACCTTGCGGCGCGCGTCGATTACGGCTTCTACAACAACGATTCGCAGGCGCTCGATGCCGCACGCACGGCGCTCGGGCGGCTCGGCGAGTCGCCCGAGGTACTGTACTACCGCGACTACGCCGCCCTGCGGCGCGCGGAGCTCGGTCCGGCGAACCGCGCAGCAGCCCTCGTGCGCGAGTGCGTGGAGCGCGAGTGGCCGGCCGACCGAGTGGGGTCCGCGGCCGCCGAGGCCTGGGTGCTGGTGGCCGCGTGCGGTGTCGTCGGTCAGCAATCGGCCCGCCGTGTCGAGCAGGCGCTGACTCGCGCTCGCGAGCTCGACAAACGGAACCCGCGCATCGGCTTGATCGAGGCGTGGCGTATGCGACACGGTACCGACGACGACGTAGTGCTGGCCGCAAAGCTCGAGCAAACGATCGCGGCCTTCGATGCGTGGCACGCACCGCCCGGTGCGCCGGACTGGGGCGAGGCCGAGGCGCTGGTCGCGCTCGGTGAAGTGACGCTGGCGCGCGGGGAGACCCGCGCGGCCCGCGACCTGATCGAGCGCGCCCTGCTGCTCGCGCCCGACTACGGCGTCGCCGTCGCGCTGCGCGCACGACTGCACGCGCATTGATCGAGCGGCGTTGCGCCGCGGTTGCGTTTCGCCCTTCGCTGAGGTTCGATAGCGCCATCAGCGCACGTCGAACCGTGGATGACGGAACAGCTCGGTCTTTTCGATGCTCGTGGAGCGCAGCCCGCCGGTGCGCTCTCGCTGCCGCTCCGTGTTCGGGAGAGCACTCGAGCGCGCCGGCTGACGTTGCGGGTGTGCCCGCCCTGTACCCTCGAGCTCGTCGTGCCACGCGGCACGCGTGCCATGGACGTCGCGGCCTTCGTTCAAACGCACCACCGCTGGATCGAGCGCGCCCGACGCGACATCGCCATTCGGTATCCGCTCGCGCAGGAAGGGCTGCCGACACGGATCGTGCTACCCGCGATCGACCGCTCCTGGGAGGTGCGCTACGAGCATGTGCCTCACCGAGCGGCGCGCTTGCGCCGCTTCGGTGGCGTGCTCGAGGTCCGCACGCCCACGCCGGACCGCCATGGCGTCGACGAGCTGCTCCGCGATTGGTTGCTGGATCAGGCGCGTTATGACCTGACGCCCTGGGTGTTGCGGGAGGCGGAACCTATCGGGCGCCGGCCCAGCCGCGTGCAAGTGCGACTGCAGCGCACGCGCTGGGGTAGCTGCTCCAGCGCAGGCACGCTGAGCCTGAACGCAGCATTGCTGTTCCTTACGCCGCCCGTGGTGCGGTACCTGTTGATCCACGAGCTCTGCCACCTGATCTCGCTGAATCATTCGCGGCGGTTCTGGTCGGCGGTTGCGCGCTACGAGCCGCGCTACGAGGCACTCGATCGGCAACTCGCGGCGGGCTGGGCCGAGGTTCCTCTGTGGGCGCACCCGGACGCGCGGCCGCGCTAGGCATGGCGACCGTCAAGTTCAGCGCGCTCGCGAACACCACCGTGATCGCCACCGCCATCGTGTACGGCTTCCTCTTGCGGCTGGCCGCAGCCGCCGGCATTGCGGGCTTGCTGCTACGAGTGCTCGTCACGCTGTCTTTGCTGCGCTATAGCTATGCGGTCCTACGACACGTCGCCAGCGGCTGGCAGAAATTCCCGCCGCCGGACATCGAGTCTACGAACCCCTTCGACACCTTCACCGTCGTTCTGCACTCGGTGTTGTTCGGGGCGCTGCTCTACTTCCTCGCGACGACGCCGTTTGTCGATTTGTGGCTGCGCTGGCCGCTGCTGCTCGTCGTGCTCGTCGTGTTTCCAGCTTCGGCCGCGATCATGGCCATGACGCGCAACGCTGCGGCGGCGCTCAATCCGGCGGGCATCGCGAGTGTGATTCGGGATCTGGGTGCGGACTACGGCAAGCTATTGGGTGTGAGCCTGCTGCTTGGCGCGCTCCTCGCGGTCGGCGGCGTGCTGACATCGCTGTCGTGGTTCCTCGGCGTATTCGACGACATGCTCGCGGCTTGGACGATGCTTGCGCTGTTTCTGGCCATCGGTGCGACGCTGCGCGCGCGTCGCGACGATTTCGATCTGCTCGAGGCGGTCGACGACGCCGAGCAGCGCGAAACCAAACAGCGTCATTCCGAATGGCAGAAGACCCTGGACCGTGCGTATGGCTCGGTCCGCAGCGGGCTGACGGCGCAGGGTTATCGCACCGTCAAGGAGCTAATCGAGGATCAAGGCGATAGTCTCGAGATCTACCAGTGGGCGTTCAACGGCATGCTCGCCTGGGATGAGCCCGAGCACGCGGTGCTGCTGGGCGAACGATTTGCTGCGCGCCTGTGGCAAGCCGGCCGGAAGATCGATGCGCTCGAGCTCGCGCAGCACTGCCGCAAGCTGTCGCCGAAGTTCGCCCCGCCGGCGTCGTTCCTGACCGAGCTCGTCGAATACGCGCGCTCGCTCGGTCGGCACCGGCTCGCCGACGAGCTCAGCGCGCGTTGAGCGCCGCGTCCGGCTCGCCGCCGAGTCGCCGCAGGTTCTCGTCGTAAATCTCGATTCGCGGCTCCGTGCGGGCACGCTCGACGAGCGCGCGGACGGCCGGATGCGTGTCGAGCGCCTGCCCGTACGACGCCAGCGAGGCCGGAATGGCCACGCCGTACGTGCGAAAGCGCGTCAACACCGGGTAGAACATCGCATCCGCGACCGAGAAGAGGCCGAACAGGAACGGCCCGCCCGAGCTTGCGAGCTTGCCGCCCCAGATCTCGAAGACCCGCTCGATGTCGGCCCGTGCCGCGGGACCCGGCGTGAAGCTCCGCACGCGGCCGAACAGGTGGCACGGCAGCTCGGTCCGCAGGTCGGAAAAACCGCTCAGCATCTCGCACGAGATTGCGCGCGCTTCGGCACGCCGTACGGGGTCGGCTGGCCACAACCCGGCCGCCGGAAATGCCTCGGCCGCGTACTCGCAGATCGCCAGCGACTCGTGGATGGGCGTGCCGTCGATCCTGAGCACGGGGAACAAGCCCGCGAACGCTACCGAGCGTACGCCGCTCGGCGAGCGACGGCGCGTCCGGTCGTCCCATGCGCGGGAGCTCCACGGTTTCCGTTTCGAACCCGGCGCCGGCATGTGTGAGCGCGAGCCACGGCCGCATGGACCAGGAAGAGTAGCGCAGGCTGAGGACGGTCAGAGTGAGTGTCATGTGCGAACGATGAGCGTCGGCAGGCTCAGCGTCAATCCGCGGCGCGGCGCAGTCCGAGGCGCGCTCCGTTCGAGCGCGTCCTACTCCACCGCCGCGAATTCGCGCGCAGCTTCGGACCAGGCCGGCGCGTGCTCGAGGGCGTACGGCACGTCGTCGGGCTCGGCCACGACCTGCCACATTGCGGCATGGCGTCGGTGCATGAACCGCTCGGCGATCGCGTGCTCGAGCAGGGCAAGGAGCGGATCGAAGTAGTTGCGCGTGTTCACGAGCACGATCGGCTGCGTATACAGGCCGAGCCGCTTCAGCGTGAAGGTCTCGAACAGCTCCTCGAGCGTGCCCGCGCCGCCCGGCAGCGCGACGACTCCGTGGCTTTCCGCAAGCATCGTGTGCTTGCGGATCCGCATGTCCTCGACGACGCGCAGCTCGGTGAGATTCCGATGCGCCCACTCGAGCTCCATCATGAAGCGCGGCATCACACCGGTGACGTTGCCGCCATGCGCCACCGCCCCGTCGGCGAGCGCACCCATGGAGCCGACCGCGCCGCCGCCGTAGACGACGGCATAGCCACGCGTCGCGAGGATGCCGCCGAGCCGGCGGGCCACATCGTGATAGACGGGGTCGCAGGCGCTGCTCGAAGCGCAATAGACGCAGATGCTCTTGTGGTCGGTCACGACGAATGCACGCTAGCCTTGTTCCAGGAGCGCGCGCAGGTCCGCAACCGCTGTGTGCGCGCGCGACAGATACGACGCGAGCACGAGCGAGTGATTCGGGAACACGCCGAACCCCTGACCGTTCAAGATCATCGGGCTCCGGATGGGCGCCAGCCCTTCCTCGAGCTCGCGGATGATCTGCCGCAGGCTCACGACGGCGTTCTTGTCCTCGAGCGTGCGCTCGAAGTCGAACTGCGCGGCGCGCAGGAACAGCAGCAGGGCCCAGGCCGTGCCGCGGGCCTCGTAGAAGGTGTTGTCGATCTCGAGCCACGGCGTCTTCACCGTCACATCGCCCGGCCCCTTGCTCGAGGCTTGCCCCGCCGGCGCGCCGCTCAGATCCGTGTTCACGCGAATCTGGCCGACGCTGGCCGATAGACGTTGCGACAGGTTACCCAGCCGCAGCTCCACGACGGCCAGCCATTCGCGGAGGTTGTCGGCGCGCGCATAAAACTGCGCATTGCCGGGCGTGTCGTCCGTGAGCCGGTCGCGATAGCGGCGGAGCGCTCCCGCCGCCTCCCGGTATTTCGATTCCGCGGGCGGCAACAGCCAGCTCCGGTTGTCGGTGTTCAGCGCCGGCTCGGCCACGGCCAGGTCGTCGTCCTCGACCGACTGCGATTGCGACCGGCTGTAGTAGTTGCGGAGCACGCGCGCGAGGTCGCGGCACTGCGTGAGCACGCCGAACTCGAAGCTCGGCATGTTGTCGAGCCACACTCCGGGCGGCAGCACGTCGTTGCTCAAGTAGCCGCCGGGCTTGTCGAGCATCCAATCGATCACGTCGATCAGCGTGTTGACCGTCGAGTAGCCGATGGCGACGCGACCGCCCTCCGGAGTGTCGCGGACGACCCACAGCACGTTCGGCTCGCGCGACCAGTAGAAGCTCACGCCCCACGCGACAGCGCCAATGACGATCGCGAGCGCAACGAGCCAGCGCCAACGCCGCCACCACCACCGGGCAGTCGGCGGCGGCGGAGCCGGTGCCGCAGGGCTCCCGGTGATCGCTGCAGGGCCGGGCGCGGCCGGCGCGGGCGCGCTCGGGCGGAGCCACGAAGGCAGCGGAAATCTCATGGGGGCTACGCGGCGTGCTTGCCGGATGCGAGCTGCCGCAGCACGTACTGGAGGATGCCGCCGTGGATGAAGTACTCCTGCTCCTTCGGCGTATCGATGCGCACGACCGCCGTGAACGCCTTCTTCTTACCGTCGGCACCGGTGGCCGTGACCTTGACTTCCTTCGCGCGCGCCCGCCCGAGACCGTCGATATCGAAGGTTTCCGTGCCCGTCAGGCCGAGCGTGGCGGCCGTTTCGCCGATGCGGAATTGCAGCGGCACCACGCCCATGCCGATCAGGTTCGAGCGGTGGATGCGCTCGTAGCTCTCGGCGATCACGGCTCTGACGCCGAGCAATGCCGTGCCCTTCGCGGCCCAGTCGCGCGACGAGCCCGCGCCGTATTCCTTGCCGGCGAGAATCACCAGCGGGGTCTGCTGCGCTTGGTACTTCATGGCGGCCTCGTAGATCGACATCTGGGCACCGCTCGGGATGTGCACCGTCACGCCTCCCTCGGTGCCGGGCACGAGCAGGTTCTTGAGGCGAATGTTCGCGAACGTGCCGCGGACCATGACCTCGTGATTGCCGCGCCGTGCGCCGTAGGAGTTGAAGTCCTTTCTCGTGACGCCGAGGCTCTCGAGGTACTTCGCGGCCGGGCTGCCCGAGGCGATGTTGCCGGCCGGGGAGATGTGGTCTGTCGTGACCGAGTCACCGAGCATCGCGAGCACGCGCGCGCCGTGGATGTTCTGCGGGGTGCCGGTCGTGAGCGTCATGCCTTCGAAGTACGGCGGGTGCTTCACGTAGGTCGAGTCGTCGCTCCACGTGAAATTTTCGCCTTTCGGCGTCGCCACGGACTGCCAGTTCGCATCGCCTTCGAACACGCTCGCGTAGCTCTTCTTGAACTGCGCCGACGTGACGTGCTTCGCGATCAGATCGTGAATCTCCTTCGAGCTCGGCCAGATGTCCTTGAGATAGACCGGCTTGCCGTCCTTGCCGATGCCGAGCGGCTCCTTCGTGATGTCGAGCTTCATGTTGCCCGCGAGCGCGTACGCCACGACGAGCGGCGGCGAGGCCAGGAAGTTCATCTTCACCTGCGGATGGATCCGGCCCTCGAAGTTGCGATTGCCGGAGAGCACGGAGCACGCTACGACGTCGCTCTTCTGCAGTGCTGCGGCGATCTCGTCCGGCAGCGGGCCGGAGTTGCCGATGCAGTTGTGCGCCGCAACACCACCTGCCACGAATGCATTGAGATCGTCGACGGCCAGATCGAACACGGTCTTGCGGCCAGCGGCGCGGCGATCGATCACCATCAGCGAGAAGGTCGGCAGCTCGCGCGATTCCTTCTCTACGCAGTAGCGCTTCGGTTCCTCGACCGCATCGGCCGGCGGCGCGTCCGTGAACCAAGCGCGCACGCCGAGCTGATCGAACAACTGCGCTGGCGAAGGGAAGTCGCAGCTCTGCCGGTGCAGTGGCCTGAAGGTGCGCCCGTCTGACGGCAGGCGGTCGAACCGGTCATGACCCTCGAGCAACGAGTAATGCGGGAACACGGGCGTCTCGGCCGCCGAGAGCTCGGCCGCTGCCATCCGGCGAGCCGTGCGGAACGGGAGATCGATTCGCTCACGATGCAAGTCCTCCAGACGGTCGGCCATCTCGAGTCGCTGGCGGTTGATAGTGTCGATCGTGCGCCAGTAGACCGCCGCCGCACTCGCGCGGAGCTGTTTGTCGACGCAGTAGCGGTAGCCGACGTTCTCGACGAAAGAGAGACCGTCCGGCAGCTCGAGACGAATCTCGGTGCGTGGCACGCCGTCCTGCGCGCTTGCATAGGTCGACGCGGAACGGCGCGTGGGATACTCGTAGACTTTTGCGCCCTTCGCCTTGACCCCGCAGCGCCCGAGGAGGCGGATCAAGTCCTGCATCTTCTGTTTGAGCGAGTCGACATGCTCGGCCTTGGCGCTTTGCGAGTACGCCGGGCGCGACAGCACGCCATCCTCGATGGCCGCGCCCTGCCGGTGCAGGCCCGGGGAGTGCCCGTCTGCGCCGAAGAGTCCGCCCAGGAATTCCCGGACGACGGCCACCGGACAACGGTCGTCGCGCACGAACTCCGGCAGCGTGGCTGGCTGATCGATCCGTTTGCCGATCTGGACGCCCGGCAGCTGCGCGGTTGCACGCGTGAGCTCCGCGGGTAACGCGATCGACCACTTGCGGTCGTCGTAGCGCGAGCCCGCGGGCCGTTTGCCGGTCAGCAGCTCGATGTCGTCGAGCGCGGTGTCGCGATCGATCCCCTGGCCCACGTTCACGCGGCCTTGGCCGACGACGCTGATCGAGCCGTCGCTCAATAGATGACCGAGCAGTCGAGCGAACGCGAGGATGCGCTGCCGATCGTGTGGCGTCTTCATCGAGAGATCAAAGTCGCCCACCGCGAGCGTGTAATTGGCCTCGTCGTGGCCGACCTGGTCCAGCGGCGCCTCGAGCCCCATGATCACGCGTTCTTTGCCGACCACGAGCCGATCGGCACGCACCCATTTGCCGTCTGCGCGCAGCAGCTCGTGATCGGGAGTGCAGGTCAGCGTGCGACCGTCCTGCAAGACGAGCGACAGGCACTCCCGCTCACCCTGCGGGATCATCTCGCGCTGATTCGCCGTGGCCAGCGTTCCGCTCGCCGTTGGCGCGAACAGTCGCGCGCCGCCGGCATTGGGTAGCTCCTCGATTCGCCGGGAGGTGCCGTTCGCGAGCAGTATCGGGGTGCCCGTGGCGATACACGTGGTGCAGCCGTAGCCGACGAGGTTGAATCCGAGCCGGTCGAGGTCGTCGAGCAGATTGCAGGCTTGCAGGTAATCGGTGACGACCTTCGAGCCCGGCGCGAGGCTCGTCTTCACCCACGGCTTGCGTTTGAGCCCCTTCGCCGCGGCGTTGCGCGCGAGCAGTCCCGCGCCGACCATCACCGCGGGATTCGACGTGTTCGTGCAGCTCGTGATCGCGGCGATCACGACGGCGCCGTCCTCGAGATCGAAAGTCTGGGCGCCGGCGGTGACCGGCGCCTTCGTGCCCTTGCCGGCGGTCTTAAGCAGCTCGCCGATCTTGGCGCCCGCGCCTTGCAGCGCGATGCGATCCTGCGGCCGCTTCGGGCCCGCAATGCTGGGCTCCACGGCGCCGAGATCGAGCGACAGCACGCTGCTATAGCGTGCGACCTTCGAGCCGCGCCACAGGCCCTGCGCCTTCGCGTAGGCTTCGACGAGATCGATCTGCTCGCGCGGGCGCCCCGAGAGCTCGAGATACCGCAGCGTCTCGGCGTCGATCGGGAAGACGGCGCAGGTGCTGCCGAATTCCGGCGACATGTTGCCGATCGTGGCGCGATCGGCGAGCGGCAAGTGATCGAGGCCGTCGCCGTAGAACTCGACGAACTTGCCGACCACACCGTGCTTGCGCAGCATCTCGGTGACCGTCAGCACGAGGTCCGTGGCCGTCGCGCCTTCGGCGAGCTTGCCCTTGAGCTCGAAGCCCACGACCTGCGGGATCAGCATCGTGATCGGCTGGCCGAGCATGGCGGCCTCGGCCTCGATGCCGCCGACGCCCCAGCCGAGGATGCCGAGGCCGTTGATCATCGTCGTGTGCGAGTCCGTGCCGACGAGCGTGTCCGGATAGGCCAGCAGCTCCTGGCCAGCCTGCCGCGCAAAGACCACTCGGCTCAAGTACTCGAGATTCACCTGATGCACGATGCCCGTGCTCGGCGGCACCACGCGGAAATTCTGGAAGGCGTTTTGACCCCAGCGCAGGAACGCATAGCGCTCCTGGTTGCGCTCGAACTCGACGGCGTTGTTTTTTGCGAGCGCGTCCGTCGTGCCGAAGTAGTCCACTTGCACCGAGTGATCGATGACGAGCTCGGCGGGTGAGAGCGGATTGATCATGGCAGCCTTGCCGCCGAGCTTGACGACGGCGTCGCGCATCGCCGCCAAATCGACGACGGCCGGCACGCCCGTGAAGTCCTGCAGGACGACGCGCGCCGGCGTGAACGAGATCTCGCGGTCCGGGTCGGCCTTCGGGTCCCAGGTGGCCAACGCCGTGATGTCGGCGGCCGTGATGTTCTCGCCATCCTCGAAGCGCAACAGGTTCTCTAGGAGGATTTTCAGCGTGTAGGGCAACGTGTCGACGGGGCCTCGGACGGCATCCAGACGATAGAGCGTGTAGGTCTTAGCGCCGACCTTCAGAGGTTGGCGGGCGCCGAAGGAGTCTGTCATTGGGGCCTCGATTTAGGTGAAGGAGGTGCGCGAGCGGAATTATAAACAAGATTGGCCCGGGGCGGCTCGGGCCGCGGTCGCGGCGGCACCCTTCGTGGCTAACCGGTCGCGCGCACGGTCGCAGGCGACGCCGGCGCAGCGCGCTCGCCGCAGCGCTCGATCGTGGCACCACCGACGCACCGCTCGCCGGCATAAAACACCACGAATTGACCCGGTGTCGGAGCGCGTTGCGGCTCGTCGAACGTCACCACCAGCGCCTGCTCGGTCAAGCGCTGCACAGTGCAGTCCTGCTCCGCTTGCCTGTAGCGAACCTTCGCTCGGCAGCGCCACGGCCCGCCGCGCAGCCACTCGCGGGGCGGTGCGCCGATCCAGTGCGGATCCGCGGCCGTGAGCTGCGCGGTCTGCAGCAGCGGATGGTCATGGCCTTGCACGACCAGAAGCTCGTTGCGCTCGGGGTCCTTCGCGGCGACGTACCACGGTGCCGTGTCGGCGTCCGCGGCGCCGCCGATCTCGAGGCCGTGGCGCTGACCGAGCGTGTAAAAGGACAGCCCGCGGTGCCGGCCGCGCTCGCGACCTTCGCCGTCGCGCATCACGCCGGGGCTGTCGGGCAGATACCGGTGCAGGAACTCCGCAAACGGTCGCTCGCCGATGAAGCAGATGCCGGTGCTGTCCCTTTTTTCGGCCACGCAGAGGCCGGCGCGGCGCGCGATGTCGCGGACCTCGGTTTTCGTGAGCTCGCCGAGCGGGAACAGCACGTCGCGAAGATCGTCGGCCGCGACCGCATGCAGAAAGTAGCTTTGATCCTTGGCGGAGTCCCGGCCCTTTGAGAGCTGGGGCACCCCGTCCACGACGCTCAACCGCGCGTAATGCCCGGTCGCGACGCTCGAGGCCCCAAGGCGCTTCGCGTACCGCCGCATGACGCCGAATTTTATGTGTCGATTGCAGAGCACGTCGGGGTTCGGTGTCCTGCCTCGGCGATGCTCGTCGAGGAACTCCGCGAAGACCTGCTCGCGGTACTCGCGCGCGAAGCTCACGCGGTGCAGCGGCAGCCCGAGCTCGAGGCAAATGCGCCGAGCGTCGTGAAAATCGCGCGCATTATCGCAATAGCCATCGTCCTCCCAGTTGCTCATGTGCAGGCATTGCACCGCGTGTCCGGCGTCGCGCAGCAATAACGCGGCAACGGCGGAGTCCACGCCACCGGATAGGGCGACGATCGTCAGGGGGTCGCTCGGCATGCCGGAATTCTAGCAGCCGGAGCCAGGGGCAGCGGGATCAGCGGCCGGCCGTGAAATTACGCGCCACGGCTTCGGGCGCAAGGTACGTGAGGCATTCGAGCGGATGACGGTGGCCGGCCACGTAGTCGTCGAGGCAGCGCAGCACCATCGGGCTGCGCAGCTGCGCGCCGCGGCTCAAGAGCTGATTGCGCGACAGCCAGTGGGCGCCGACGATCCCGTCGTCGAGGCGCACGGGGCCCACGGGTGGCTCGGCGGTGCCGCAAAACGCGATCCGCAAGTAGGTCGTGCCGGCCGCCTCGCTGCGCCAGAGATAGCAACCGACGACGGCCGTGGGCGTGAAGCGATGACCGGTTTCCTCGAGCGTTTCGCGCGCGACGGCCGCCGGCAACGATTCGCCCTGCTCGAGATGGCCCGCGGGTTGATTCAGCACGAGGCTGCCCGCGACCAGCTCCTCGACCAGCAAGAAGCGTCCGTCGCGCTCGATGACGGCGGCAACCGTGACGTCGATGTCCTGCGCCATTGATCCTGGACCGTTGAGGTGAGCGGCAGGATTATATTTGAAGTCGGCGCAGCTCTGGCTCTATTTCGGACGCGTTCCAGAGGGTCTCGAACTTGCTGAGATACAATCGCGCGACGGCCGGCTCGTGCGTGTCGGACATGCCTTCCCAGCGATCCGCGTGCGGTCGATACACCAGCGCAACCTCGTCGGCGATGCAGAATGCTTCGGGATGAGCCTCGTGAGCCCCCTTCACGTTGCGAAATTCGATGTAGCTATTCAAGCGCCGACCCATGTTCACGAAGCGGCTGGAGGTGGTGATGACGCGCGTGGGGTCCACGACCAGAACGCGAACCCGGGCGAAGGTGCGCGCCAGAACGAAACGCTTCAGCGTCTCGAGGAAATCGTCGTGGTCGTAGATGCCGGCCTCGAGATCGTGCGTGAAGATCGACAGCGCGCGATTCGCGAGTCCCGTGACCTGCACCACCGCCGCGCGGACCTCGTCGAGGTTCGACAGCACCTGTCGAATACCGCGGGTCTTGGTTTGCTCGCTCGGGCCTGCCATGGAAAGTGTCACTCTAACCTGGCAGTCAGTTTACTTAACGGCTCCCGGCCGGCTGTGCAGCCGGTCACGGTTTTGGCCGCATCGCGGCTAAACGCGCCGGGCCAGGGCCGCGGCAAGACCGATATAAGAGGAGGGGTCCAGAGCCTCGAGCCGGGCCCGGTCCGCGGGCGGCAGGTCGAGCCCGGCAATGAACTGGCGCAACGTCGCGGCGTCGATCGCTCGGCCGCGGGTCAGCGCTTTCAGCTGCTCGTAGGCGTCCGGCGTGCCGTGGCGACGCATCACGGTCTGGATGGCCTCGGCCAGCACCTCCCAGCGATCGTGCAGGTCGGCCGCGATGAGCTTCAAATCCGCGTCGAGCTTGCCCAGGCCGCGCTGGCACGCATCGAGGGCCAGCAAGGAGTGGCCGAGCGCCACGCCGCAGTTGCGCAATACCGTCGAGTCGGTCAGGTCCCGCTGCCAGCGCGAGATCGGCAGCTTGCTCGCGAGAAACCCCAGCAGCTCGTTCGCGAGGCCGAGGTTGCCCTCGGCGTTCTCGAAATCGATCGGGTTGACCTTGTGCGGCATCGTCGAGGAGCCCACCTCGCCGGCGACGGGTCGTGAGCGGAAGTAGCCGAGGCTGATGTAGCTCCAGAAGTCCCGCGTCAGGTCCGTCAGCACGGTGTTGAACCGGGCGAGCGCCTGACAGTACTCGGCGATCCAGTCGTGCGGCTCGATCTGAGTCGTATAGGGCGTCGGCGTGAGTCCCAGCGACTCGAGGAAGCGGCCCGTGATCGCGGGCCAGTCGGCTTCGGGGTAGGCGATCGCGTGCGCGTTGAAGTTGCCGACGGCGCCGTTGAATTTCCCGCAGATCATGACGGCGCCGAACAGCTCCGCCTGACGGTCCAGCCGGTAGACGAAGTTCGCGATCTCCTTGCCGAGCGTGGTCGGCGTGGCCGGCTGACCGTGCGTGCGTGCCAGCATCGGCACATCGGCGAAACGATGCGCGAGCGCGCGCAGATCCACGATCAGCTGTTTCATCTGCGGCAGCAGCACGCGCTGGCGCGCATCGCGCAGCATCAGCGCATAGGCCAGGTTGTTGATGTCTTCCGAGGTGGCAGCGAAGTGAATGAACGATCCGAGGCTGCCGGCGGCGCCCGCCACGCCCTCGAGCTTCTGCCGCAATAGATACTCGACGGCCTTGACGTCGTGATTGGTCTTGGCTTCGAGCTCCTTGACGCGTTGCGCGTCGTCGACGCTGAACGAGTCGACGATGGAGTTCAACACGTCTTTGACCGGCGGGTCGAGCGGTGCGAAGTCGTCGATGCTTGGCTCGTCGGCCAGGCACTGGAGCCAGCGCACCTCGATCAGAACGCGGTAACGGATCAGAGCGTGCTCGGAAAGATACTCGCGAAGCGGCGCAACTTTGCGCGCATAGCGACCGTCGAGCGGCGAAAGTGCCAGGAGTGTCGAGGAGTCCACCGGCCGCTGAAGCCTATACAAGCGATTTCGGAGTGCGCATCATAAACGAATCCGCACAGTGCGGATTCTTTAATTTCCGAGGAGTGTGCATGACGGCCGAGTTTCGTGTCGAACGCGACAGCATGGGCGAGCTCACGGTGCCCGCGAGCGCGTTGTGGGGCGCGCAGACGCAGCGCGCGGTGAACAATTTCCCGATCAGCGGTCTCAAGATGCCGCCCGCGTTCGTGGCGGCACTCGGGCTCGTGAAGTGGGCGGCTGCCGACGCCAACCGGAGTCTGCGTCTGATTCCGGCCGGGATCGCCAAGGCCATCCAGGGTGCTGCGCTCGAGATCGCCGCGGGCAAGCATCTCGATCAGTTCCCGATCGACGTGTTCCAGACGGGCTCTGGCACCAGCTCGAACATGAACGCGAACGAGGTCATCGCAAAGCTCGCTTCGAAGGCGCTCGGTAAGCCCGTGCATGCGAACGACCACGTGAACATGTGCCAGAGCAGCAACGACGTGATTCCGTCCACGATCCACGTCAGCGCAGCGCTCGAGATCACGCAGAAGCTGTTGCCGGCGCTCGAGCATCTGCACAAGACGATCGCCAAGAAGGCGAAACAGGTCGCAGGCATCGTGAAGACGGGCCGCACGCACCTCATGGACGCGATGCCGGTGCGTCTCGATCAGGAGCTCGGCGGGTGGGCCGCCCAGATCCTGAGCAACATCTATCGCCTCAAGGGATCGTTGCCGCGCCTCACGGGCCTTGCGCAGGGCGGCACGGCGGTCGGCACCGGTATCAATGCGCATCCGGAGTTCGCCGCGAAGTTCTGCGCGGCGCTCGCGAAGCGAACGGGTGTCGGGTTTCACCCGCTCGACAACTTTTTCGAGGCCATGAGCTCGCAGGATACGGCCGTGGAGGTGTCGGGCCAGCTGAAGACGACCGCGGTGAGCCTCATGAAGATCGCGAACGATCTGCGCTGGATGAATAGCGGTCCGCTCGCCGGTCTCGGCGAGATCGCGCTGCCGGCGCTGCAGCCCGGCAGCAGCATCATGCCGGGCAAGGTGAATCCCGTGATTCCGGAAGCCGTCGCGATGGTCGCGGCGCAGGTGATCGGCAACGACGCGGCGATCACCGTTGCGGGCCAGTCGGGCAACTTCCAGCTGAACGTCATGCTGCCCGTGGTTGCGCTGAACCTGCTGCAGAGTATCGAGATTCTCGCGAGCGCCGCGCGCGCGCTCGCGGACTCGGCGATCGCCGGCTTCACGGTCAACAAGGCCCGTCTCGACGAGGCGCTCGAGCGCAACCCGATTCTCGTCACGGCGCTGAATCCCGTGATCGGTTACGAGAAAGGTGCCGCAATCGCCAAGCAGGCCTACAAGGAAGGTCGTGCGATTCGCGAGGTCGCGGCGGAGAAAACGGCGCTCGGCAGCCGGGAGCTCGCGCGGCTGCTCGACCCGCTCGAGCTCACGCGAGGCGGCATCAAGGGCGGGGCCGGGGGCGGCGGAGGCTGACGGCGGCCGCAACGCGCCAAAGATGAGCCTGCGCTTTCGTCTCGACAGCATCCGCGAGCGCATCGCTGCGCCGCGCACGCCGGCCGATCCCCGCGCGCGCATTCTCGCCAGCGTCGAGGGTCCGATCTCGCCCGCTCTGCGGGCGGCGTTCGAGCGGCCGGCCCGCGCCGCCTCGGTGCTGCTCACGCTCGTGGAGCGCGGCGCGGGGCTCACGGTTCTGTTCACCGAACGCGCCGCGCATCTGCGGGACCATGCGGGTCAGATCAGCCTGCCCGGCGGCCGCGTCGGCGCCGGCGAGTCGGCCGTCGAGGCGGCCTTGCGCGAGACGCACGAGGAGATCGGCTTGCCACCCACCGACGTCGAGGTGCTCGGCTCTCTCGACGACCTTCTGACCGGCACGGGATTCCTGATCAAGCCGATCGTCGGCTACGTCGCGCGCGGCTCGTTCGTGGCGACGCCCGACGTGACGGAGGTCGCCAGCGTGTTCGAGGTGCCCCTCGCATTCATCCTCGACGGCGCGAACATCACCGCCACGTACCGCGAGCGGCTCGGGGCGCGCTTTCGAACTTACGAGCTGCACCATGGCCGCTACCGGATCTGGGGCGCGACGGCCGCGATCCTCAGGAACTTCAGGGACGTTATTTCCGATGAATAGACAAGCAGATAGCGCCGGTATCGAGAAACTGCTAGAGATCATGGCTACGCTCCGCGATCCGCAGCGCGGGTGCCCCTGGGACCGCGAGCAGACGTTCGCGACGATCGCGCCTTATACGATCGAGGAGGCCTACGAGGTGGCCGATGCCATCGAGCGCGACGCGCCCGCCGAGCTGAAGAGCGAGCTCGGCGATCTGCTGTTTCAAGTGGTCTTCCACGCGCAGCTCGCGCGGGAGGCGGGGCATTTCGCTTTCGCCGACGTGGTCGCGGACATCTGCGACAAGCTCGAGCGCCGCCATCCACATGTGTTCGGCGACCTCACGCTGCGCGACAGCGCCGAGCAGACCCGGCTGTGGGAAGACATCAAACGCCGGGAACGCGCCGCGGGCGGCGCGGGCGGGTTGCTCGACGATGTGCCGGTCACGTTGCCGGCGCTGAGCCGCGCAATGAAGCTCGGCAAGCGGGCCGCGAGCGTCGGCTTCGACTGGCCGGATACGGACGGCGTTCGCGCCAAGGTCACCGAGGAGCTGGGCGAGCTCGACGCGGCCACCGCCGCGGGCGACGCGGCCGAGGTCGCCGCGGAGATGGGCGACCTGCTGTTCACCCTGGCCAACTGGTGCCGCCATCTCGGGCTCGATCCCGAGACGTGCGCACGTGCGGCGAACGGCCGGTTCGAGCGGCGTTTTCGCGCCGTCGAGGCGGAGGTCGAGGCCCGTGGCCGAGGCTGGGCCGATTTCGACGCGGCCGCGCTGGACGCGGCCTGGCGGCGAGCCAAAGCGGCGCAAGCCTGACGCCATAAGGGCTGCGCAGCATTCAGGTTCGATTCAGCGCCTGACCCCTAATCTGCGCCCCATGGTCCCGCCGGGACTTTGGAGCGAAGGAGAGCGGTCATGTGGGTCAAGGCGATTACGACGGTTGCGGTGTTCGGGCTCGGGGGTGCCAGCGTGGCGCTCGCCGATCATGACGATCACGGCTACGGCTATCGCGGGGGTCCGCAGCGCGCCTACGGTCGGGTCGTCGCCGTCGACCCGGTGGTTCGCTACGTCACGGTCGATCGGCCGCAGGAGCAGTGCTGGGACGAGGTGGTGCGCAAGCCCGCCGCCCCGTTCGGCGTCACCGGTCAGACAATCGCGGGTGGCGTCATCGGCGCGGCGATCGGCCGGCAGTTCGGCGGAGGCAGCGGCCGCGATCTCGCGACCGCGCTCGGCGCCGTCGCGGGCTCAATGGTGGCCAACGAGCGGGCGCAACGCAATCTCGCCTATGCCGATACGCGCGACGTGACCGTGCAGCGGTGCGAGGTCGTCCGCAATCCCGTCACCGAGCAGGTCATCGACGGCTACGACGTGGCGTACGTCTACCAGGGCCGGCGCTACACGACGCGTACCGCGACGCGGCCGGGTGAGCGAATCGAGCTTGCGGTCGACGTTCGTCCAGCGGGTTATCGGGTGTTGCGTTGATCGCGGTCGAGGATGGACATACTGCGGCAATCGCCGGGCGGGCCAACGGCCCGCCCGATTTTTTCCGAGCGGGGTCCTCGTCCGTCTGTCACGATCCATTCCTTGACGGCGACCGATACCGGAATCCAAGCTTGCCCATTCGCGATGAAAGCGTGCAACGGACGATGGCTGTGACACATACGAACATGACTGGACGTCGGCGCCGCGGGTGCTGCACGGCAGTCGCCGTGGCACTCACGGCCTTGCTCGGTCTCGCCGGCACGGCCGAGGCGCGGCCGCGGCCGTTGCCGCTATCGCTCGACGATGACGCGGCGCCGATCGCGTTCGCCGCGCAGCGTGGTGGAATCTCCCTCTCGCAAGCCACGGCGATCGCGCAGGGCCGCTACCAGGGGCGTGTCGTGAGCGCAAAGACGATCATGGCCGGCGATCGCGTCATCCACGAGATCCGGATTCTGGGCAACGACGGTCGCGTGCGAACCGTGCGGATCGACGCACAGACCGGCTCCTTCTTGTAACGCGTCATGCGCTTGCTGCTCGTCGAAGACGATCCGAATCTGCTTGGCTCGCTCGCGACGCAGCTGGAGCAAGCCGGCTACGTCGTCGATCGGGCCGCAGATGGCGAGGAGGGGCTGTTCCGCGCGCGCGAGTATCCCGTCGACCTCGCGATCGTCGATCTGGGTCTGCCCAAGCTGTCCGGCGTGGAGGTCATCAAGGGCTTGCGAGCCGCCGGCAAGGCTTATCCCGTGCTCGTGCTGACGGCGCGCGACCGCTGGCAGGACAAGGTCGAGGCGCTGAAGCTCGGCGCGGACGACTACGTCGTGAAGCCGTTCAACGTCGAGGAGTTGCTCGCCCGCGTCGACGCGCTGTTGCGCCGTGCTTCGGGGTGGGCACAGTCGGAGCTCGTTTGCGGGCCGATCGTGCTCGATACCCGCACGCAGGAGGTCAAGGTCAAAGGGCAGAAGCTCGAGCTCACGAGCTTCGAGTACAAGCTGCTCGAGTACCTGATGCTGCATGCCGGCGAGGTGCTGTCGAAGACGCAGATCACCGAGACGCTCTATGACGAAGAGTTCGAGCGCGACAGCAACGTGATCGAGGTGTTCATCGGGCGGCTACGACGCAAGCTCGATCCGGACTCCGAGTACAAGCCGATAGAGACTCTACGCGGCCGCGGCTACCGTTTGGCGGTAGCGCGCGGCGCGTCACCTTCCGACTGAGCGGGCGGACCGATGGCGCTGGTCCGGTCCCTTCGTGCCCGCGTCGTTCTTTGGGTTTGCGTGGCACTCGTCGTGCTGTTCGCGGCCACGATCGTCGGGCTCGACATCGCTTTCAGTCGCAGCACCACCCAGGCGCGTCACGAGCTGCTCGACCTGCAGGTGCTCGGCCTGGTCGCGCTCGCCGAGCCCGAGCCCGGCGGCGAGCTCAGGCTACCGAACGATGCGATCGATCCGCAGTACGGCGTCGCGAACTCGGGGCTCTATGGCGCGCTGTTCGACAGCAACGGTCACGCGCTGTGGCAATCGCTGTCTCTGCTCGGCCGCGACTTTCCGGTCGACGAGCTCGTTCCGCGAGGCGAGCGGCGGTACCTGAGCGTCGACGTGCCGGGCTTTCCGCCGATCGAGGTGCTCCTGATGGGACTGGGCTGGGAGGACCGACCGGCCCCGTACACGTTCGCCGTTGGCGTGTCGCTCGAGCCGTACCGCGAACGCCAGGCCACGTTTCGCCGCTATCTGATCGGCTGGTTCGTCGGCGTCACGGTCACGATGCTGTTCGTCGTCAGCGGCCTCCTGACGTTCGTGCTGCTGCCGCTGCGCCGGCTCGAGCGCCAGGTGCGCGAGGTGGAGGCCGGCGAGCGCGTGAAGCTGACGGGAAACTTCCCGTCCGAGCTCGTGGGACTCGCCGCTAACTTGAACATGCTGATCGATACGGAACGTCGTCGCCTCGTACGCTACCGCAATACGCTCGACGACCTCGCGCATAGCCTGAAGACGCCGCTGGCGGCGATGCGGACGCTGCTCACGGAGCAGCGCTCGCAGCCGACCGAGGACAAGAGTGACGCGCTGAACCGCGAGCTCACGCGGATGGACCAGCGCGTGTCGTATCAGCTGCGCCGTGCGCGCGCGAGCGGTGCGACGGGGCTCGGCACGGAGCCGGTGGCGGTTGCGCCGATCCTCGACGATTTGAAGCAGACGCTGGACAAGGTGTATCACGACAAACGTGTTGCGTGCAGCGTGACGGCGGCACCCGGCGCGTCGTTTCGCGGCGACCCGGGTGATCTGACCGAGATTCTCGGCAACCTCATGGACAACGCCTACAAGTACTGCAGGACCAAGGTGCGTGTTGCCGCCGAGTCGACGGCCGATCGACTCGTGATCGTCGTGGCCGACGACGGCAAGGGCATCAGCGACGAGTTCGCGGCGGAGCTGTTTCAGCGCGGCAAACGGGCCGACGAGTCCGTGCCGGGGCAGGGGATTGGCCTCGCCGTCGTCCACGAGACGGTGGAGCTGTACCGCGGGACGCTCAGCGTCGGGAAATCGGACCTCGGCGGCGCCGAGCTCCGCGTCGAGCTGTCGCGCGCCGGCGTGCTATGAGCCTCGCGGCCGAGGCGGCGCTGACGGCGCGCGTGGGCGCCGTCATGCTCGCCGACCGCCGCGAGCTCGAGCGCCTGCGCGCGACGATCGACGCGCGTCGCGCACGCGACCAGCCCACGTCGGAGCTCGAGCGGCGCCTCGATTCCGCGCTCGCCGCGGCCGAGCAACGCCTGGGCGCGCGTCGCAGCGCGCACTACATGCTCGACTATCCGGACGCGTTGCCGATCACGGGCGCTCGCGAGGAAATCCTGGCCGCGATCCGCGAGCATCCCGTGATCGTGGTTTGCGGCGACACCGGTAGCGGCAAGACCACGCAGCTGCCGAAGCTGCTGCTCGAGGCCGGTTGCGGCGTGCTCGGCATGATCGGCCATACGCAGCCGCGGCGAATCGCTGCGCAGGCGGCCGCAGCGCGGCTCGCGGCGGAGCTCGGCGTCGGCGGCACGGAGACGGTGGGCTTGACCGTGCGGTTCACGGATCGCACCGGGCCGCGGACGCTCGTCAAGGTCATGACGGACGGCATTCTGCTGAACGAAATTCGCAGCGACCGGCAGCTCGCCGCGTACGACGCGCTGATCGTCGACGAGGCGCACGAGCGCAGCCTGAACATCGATTTCATTCTCGGCTATTTGCGCAGCATCGGGGGGCAACGGCCCGATCTGAAGATCGTGATCACCTCGGCCACGATCGACCCGGAGCGCTTCGCGAGGCACTTCGGTGGTGCGCCGATCGTGCAGGTCGAGGGCCGAAGCTTCCCGGTCGGTGTGCGCTATCGGGCGCGCGATGAGGATCAGGACCTCGCGAGCGCGGTCACGAGCGCTGCGCGCGAGCTCGCGGCCGAGCCCATCGATGGGCCGATCCGCGACATGCTGGTGTTCTTGCCCGGCGAGCGCTGGATTCGCGACGCGGAGCATGCGCTCGGTCGCCATGGCCCGAGGGGCTACGAGGTGCTGCCGCTCTACGCGCGGCTCACGAACGCGCGCCAGCGGCGGATTCTCGAGCCGGGGAAGGCGCCGCGGATCGTGCTCGCGACGAACATCGCGGAGACGTCGCTGACCGTGCCGCGAATCCGCTACGTCATCGACTCCGGGCTTGCGCGCGTGAATCGCTATGGCACGCGGCATCGCGTGCAGAGTCTCGGCGTGGAGCCGATCGCGCAGGCCAACGCCGTGCAACGCGCCGGCCGCTGCGGCCGGCTCGCGCCCGGGATCTGCATGCGCTTGTACGCGGAGGAGGACTTCGCGGCGCGGCCCGCGTACACCGATCCCGAGATCTTGCGCACCGGTCTCGACGGCGTGTTGCTGCAGCTCGAAGCGCTAGGCCTCGGGCCCGTCGATGAGTTTCCTTTCATCGACGCGCCGCCGGCGAAGGCCGTGGCGGACGCGTATCAGCTGCTGCATCTGCTCGGCGCCGTCGACGCCGAGCGGCGATTGACCGCCGATGGGGAGCTCATGGCTCGGCTACCCGTCGATCCGCGCGTGGCGCGGCTGCTCGTGATGGCGAATCGCAACGCGGCGTTGCGCGAGGGGCTCGTGATCGCGGCGGCGCTGAGCGTGGTGGACCCGCGCGAATACGGCGTGGATCCCGATGCGGCGCGACGCAAGCACGAAGCGTTCGCCGATCCGCGCTCGGACTTCACCACTTACCTTAATCTGTGGAGCGCATATCGGCACGAGCGGCGCAGCGGCGAGCGGGCGTTGCGCGCGTGGTGCAAGGAGCATTACCTGTCGCCCGCGCGGCTGCGCGAATGGCACGACGTGCACGACCAGCTGCACGAGCTCGCGCAGGCCCTCGGCTGGCGCACGCGGCACACGCCGGCCGACTACCGGGCGATTCATAGGGCCGTGCTCGCGGCCTTCATCGACTTCATTGCGGAGCACGACGACGGGGTCGTGTACCGCGGCATGCGCGACTCGCGGGCGCAGCTCTACCCCGGGACGCCGCTGGCCAAGAAGCGACCCCGCTGGCTCGTCGCCGCGGAGCGCGTCGCGACGGAGCGGCAGTACCTGCGGACCGTGGCACAGGTGAATCCGCGCTGGGCGCTGGGCGTGGCGCCGCACCTCGTGCGCTTCGAGTATCACGATCCGCTGTGGGATCTCGCTCGCGGGCAGGTCACGGCACGCGAGGTCGTGACCCTGTTCGGGTTGACGCTCGCGAGCGAGCGACGGATCGACTACGGTCGCGTCGAGCCGGCCGAGGCGCGCCGGCTGTTCATCGCGGAGGCGCTCGCGGCCGATGAGGCGGGCTTCGCGAGCGACGAGCCCGAGTTTCTGGCGGCGAACCGCGCGCTGCGCCGGCGCGTGCTGGAGTGGGAGGCCCGGCTGCGCAAGCGCGACCTGTTCGTCGGCGAAGCGGCCATGGCGGGGTTCTACGAGGATCGCTTGCCGGCGCACGTCCACGACCGCGCAAGCCTCGCGGCCTGGAACCGCACCGGTCACGACGCGAAGCTGCGGATGACGATGACCGACGTTGCAAGCCGCGATCTCGCCGAGTTGCCGGCGGAGAGCTATCCGGCCGAGCTCGAGCTGGCCGGGCAACGGCTTGCCCTGGCGTACGCGTTCGCGCCCGGCGCGGACGACGACGGCGTCACCGTGGCCGTGCCGCGGGCGTTGCTGGCAGCGATTCGACCGGAGCAGCTCGACTGGCTGGTGCCGGGCTGGTTACCGGACAAGATCGTCGCGTTGCTACGCGGGTTGCCGAAGGAGCAACGGCGGCCGCTCGTGCCGTTGCCCGGCACCGCGAAGGAGCTACTCCCGGCGCTCGGTCCCGGCATCGGCCGCCAGCCGCTCGCGATCGCGCTCTCTGAAGCGTTGCGGGCGGCGCGCGGCGTGACGATACCGCCGGCAGCCTTCGAGGCGCAGAGCCTTTCTCCCCATCTGCGAATGCGCGTGGCCGTGCTCGATGCGAGCGGCAGCGTGCGTGTGACGGGCCGCGATCTGCGCGCATTGCAGCGCGAGACGTCGAGCACGAGTCCGGCGTCCGAGCCTCCGCCGTCCGCCGTGGCGCAGTGGCAGCGCAGCGGGCTGACGCAGTGGGACTTCGGCGATCTGCCGGAGTCGGTGCTGGTCGCTCAGCGGCCGCGCGATCTCGTGATGTACCCCGCGCTCGTCGACGTGGCGGGCCGCGTGGATCTCACGTTGTTGCCGCCCGGGCTCGGCGCGGTGGCTCAGCACCGCGCCGGCGTGCGGCGCTTGCTGCTGAAGGCGTTGCCGCAACAGACGGGCCTGATTCGCGACCGCACGCTCGCCGAGCGCGAGCTGGTGCTCGCCTATCACGGCATCGGCGCGAGCGCGGCGCTCGTCGACGACGTGCTGTGCGCCGCCGCGGAGCAGGTCTTCGCGCTCGATGAGCCCGTTCGAGGTCAAGGGCTATTCGCCACGGTGCTGCAACGCGGGCGAGCCGAGCTCGTCGCGGCGGCCGACGGTCTCTGCCAGCTCTTGCGAGAGGTCCTACCGGTGTATCGACGGCTGCGCCGCGAGCTCGACGCCCCCGGCGCGGCGCGTGCGCCGGAAGTGCGCGCGCAGATCGTGGCGCAGATCGAGGCATTGATCCGCCCGGGGTTCCTCACGGCCACGCCGGCGGAGTGGCGCACGCAGCTGCCGCGCTATTTGCGGGCCGCCGAGCAGCGCTGGCAGAAACGTGGGCAGCGACAAGAGCGCGAGCTGGCGGCGCAAGCCGCGACGGCGGGCGCACGGCTCGCGCACTGGTCCGCCACGGTGCCCGAGGGGTGGCCCTGGCCGAGCGCCATGATCGAGTACCGCTGGCTGCTCGAGGAGCTGCGTGTGTCGTTGTTCGCGCAAACTCTCGGCACGGTGCGACCCGTCTCGGCGAAACGGCTCGAGCAATTTTGGCAGCGAGCCGTGGCCGGCGGCAGCGGCTGGTCAGCGCGGCAGCGTGTAACCGCGCACGGCCCGACCGGTGACGGCCAGTAGCATCAGCGTGCCGGCGATCGCCAGGGCCGCGTGCGCCGTGGCCGAGAGCGGCGTCACCGGCGGCTGGCTCGCGAGCAGACGCCACGAGCCTGCAGCCACTGCCGCCAGGCCGGCGATGGCCGCGGCGCCGAAGGTCGGCACGAAGAACTCGAGATTCAGCAGCCCCGTGCCGATGGCCACACCCGCGAGGCCGAAGCGATCCGGCGGCACGTGCAGATAGCCGGAAAGCGCCAGCGCGACGGCGGCTGCCCCGGCGAACGCGAGCACGAACGCGCGCGGCATGTAGGCCGCGTAGACCAGCCCCGCGATGCCCGCGACGAGCCAGGCATAGGCACCAGCCGGCGGGCTCACCGCGGCGATCGTCAATGGCATGATGCAGCACCCACGAAGCGTTCGATGTGCTCGACCGTACCGTCGGCAGGGCTGTCGCACGAGGCCGGTTTCTGCGCATTTCGCGCCGTTTCTTTGGTCGGTCCGACACGCCACGCGTATAGTGGCGGCTCATGACGCAGGCGCGTATTCCAACGGATTGGCACCCCGCGAGCTGGCAGAGCCGGCCGGCCGCCCAGCAGCCGACGTATCGTGATCGCGCTCACCTCGACGACGTGCTCGCGCAGCTCTCCCAGCTGCCGCCGCTCGTCACGACGTGGGACATCGAGAGCCTGAAATCGCAGCTCGCCCGCGCGCAGCGCGGCGAAGCCTTCCTGCTGCAGGGCGGCGATTGCGCCGAGAGCTTCGAGGAATGCACGTCCGACAACGCCGTGCAGAAGCTCAAGATCCTGCTGCAGATGTCGCTCGTGATGCTCATGGGCCTGAAGAAGCCGATCATCCGCGTCGGCCGCATGGCCGGGCAGTACGCGAAGCCGCGCAGCGCCGACCAGGAGACGCGCGACGGTGTGTCGTTGCCGAGCTACCGCGGCGACATCATCAACCGGCCGGCCTTCACGGCCGCCGACCGCGAGCCGGATCCCACTCTGATGTTGCGCGGCTACGAGCGTGCCGGGCTCACCCTGAACTTCGTGCGTTCACTGATCGACGGCGGATTCGCCGATCTGCACCATCCCGAGAACTGGGACCTCGCGTTCGTCAGCGAGTCCGGCGCCGCGGCGGATTACCACAAGCTGGTGCAGGCGGTGTCCGATTCCCTGGAGTTCTTCGAGGCCATTAGCGGCGAGCCGATGCACCGCACGCACCGCGTCGAGTTCTTCACGTCGCACGAAGGGCTGCACTTGCCCTACGAGCAGGCGCAGACGCGGTTCCTGAAGCATCGCGGCCGCTGGTACAACCTCACGACGCACTATCCGTGGATTGGCATGCGGACGGCGGATCTCGCCGGTGCGCACATCGAGTATTTCCGCGGCATCGCGAACCCCGTGGCCGTGAAGATCGGCACGAGCGTCAGCGACGAGCAGTTGCAGCAGCTCGTCAACGTGCTGAATCCGCACAACGAGCCCGGTCGACTCACGCTGATCACGAGGTTCGGCGCAAAGCACATCGATGTTCACCTGCCGCGCGTGCTTCGTGCCGTGCGGTCGACGGGTGCGAGCGTGCTCTGGGTGTGCGATCCAATGCACGGCAATACCGAGACCACGGCCGAAGGCTACAAGACGCGGCGCTTCGACAACATTCGCGCAGAGCTGCGGTCTGCGTTCCGCATCCACCAGGAGGCGGGCAGTCATCTCGGCGGCGTGCATCTCGAGCTCACGGGGGACAACGTGACCGAGTGCATCGGCGGCGCGCGCGGGCTCAAGGAGTCCGACCTGGCGCGCGCCTACAAGTCGCAAGTGGATCCTCGTCTGAACTACGAGCAGGCGATGGAGATTGCGATGCTGATCGCCGGACGGCTGCACACGCACGACTGACCGGACAGCCCGTGAGCGGCACAGCGACAGAAGCAGCCGAGCGCGACGCCGGAGCCGCGACCGCAGCGTTCGACCCGGCGAGCGTGCTCGCCCATCTGACCCACAAGCCCGGCGTCTACTGCATGCTGGACACGGCAGGTGAAGTCGTCTATGTGGGCAAAGCGCGCGATTTGAAGCGCCGCGTGGCGAGCTACTTTCAAGGCAGCCGCGCGCACGATGCCAAGACGATCGCGCTGGTCCGCAGCATCGCCGGGATCGAGGTGACCGTGACGCGGACCGAGGTCGAGGCGCTGATGCTCGAGTACAACCTCATCAAGCAGCATCGACCGCGTTTCAATGTCGTGCTGCGCGACGACAAGAGCTACCCGTACATTCGGCTCGACACGGAACATCGATTCCCGCGCCTGTCGTTCTATCGCGGGCCGCGCAGCGCGAAGGCCGGGCGGTTATTCGGCCCCTACCCGAACGCCGGAGCCGTGCGCGAGACGCTGAGTCAGCTACAGAAGCTGTTCCAGCTGCGCTCCTGCGAGGACAGCTTCTTCGAGAACCGCAGCCGCCCGTGCCTGCAGTATCAGATCGAGCGCTGCAGCGCGCCGTGCGTCGGGCTCATCGCCGCCGAAGACTACGCGCGCGACCTCGACCACGCGGTGCTGTTCCTGCAAGGGCGCAGCGACGTGGTCACCGCGCGCTTGGCGGAGCGCATGGAGCAGGCCGCGGCGCAACTGCGATTCGAGCGTGCCGCGCAGTATCGCGATCGGCTGGCCAAGCTGAAGAACGTGCAGTCGCAGCAGCTGATGGCGCGCTCCAGCGGAGATTTCGACGCCGTGGGGCTCGGCGAGGATCATGGGATCCATTGCGTGGCCGTGATGTTCTTTCGCGGCGGCCGGTCGCTCGGTAGCCGCAATTTTTTCCCGAAGGTGGTTCGCGGCGCCGACGACGAGGAGATCGTGCGGGCGTTCCTGCTCCAGTACTACGCCGGTCGCGAGGCGCCGAAAGAGATCCTCGTGAGCCGCGCGGTGCCGGAGGCAAGCACGCTCGCGCAGCTCCTGACGGAGCAGTCGGGCCACAAGGTTGCCATCAAGTCCAGCGTGCGCGGCGACCGGGCACGCTGGGTGAAGATGGCCGTGACGAACGCCGAGCACGGCGCGCAGCTGCGCTACCAGTCGAGCGCGTCGTTCGATCGCCAGCTCGAGGCGCTGGCCGAGGCGCTCGATCTCGGCGAGCCGCCCGTGCGTCTCGAATGCTTCGACGTGAGTCATACGGGAGGCGAGGCGACCGTGGCGTCGTGCGTCGTGTTCGGGCCGGAAGGGCCCCTGAAATCCGACTACCGGCGGTTCAACGTGACGGACGTGACCCCCGGCGACGACTACGGCGCGATGGCCCAGGTGCTGCGGCGCCGCTACGAGCGGGTGCAGCGAGGGGAGGTGCCGCTCCCGGATGTGCTGTTCATCGACGGGGGACCGGGTCAGCTCGCGCGCGCCGTGAGCGTCCTGCAGGAGCTGCAGATCCAGGGTCTGAAGCTCGTCGGCGTGGCCAAGGGTCTCGACCGGAAGCCCGGCCGGGAGAGCCTGTACCTGCCGGATCGCGCGGAGCCGCTGCGCTTGCCCCCAAGCTCGCCGGCATTACACTTGATCCAGCAACTGCGCGACGAGGCGCACCGCTTTGCGATCACCGGGCATCGCGCGCGGCGGCAGAAGGCGCGCACGCGGTCACCGCTCGAGAATATTCCGGGCCTGGGGCCGAAGAAGCGGCGGGAGCTTCTGAAGCAATTCGGCGGCCTGCAGGCCGTGACGCGAGCCGGGATCGAGGATCTCGTACGGGTGAAGGGGATTTCGCGACAGCTGGCTTCGGCTATATATGAGCGCTTTCACGCGGACTGACGGCTGACATCATGCGTTTCAACTTGCCGAATGCGCTCACCTGGGTCCGGATCATCGCGATTCCGCTCGTCGTGATCGTCTTTTATTGGTCGACGCCGTGGGCTCGACCGGCCGCCGGGCTGCTGTTCGGGCTCGCCGGCATCACGGACTACTTCGACGGCTACCTCGCGCGGCGGCTCGGGCTCACGTCGAAGTTCGGCGCGTTCCTCGATCCCGTCGCGGACAAGCTGATCGTGGCCACTGCGCTCGTGCTGCTCGTGCAGGCCGACCCGCGGATGGCGCTGGCGATTGCTGCTGCGATCATCATCGGGCGGGAAATCACGGTGTCCGCGCTGCGCGAGTGGATGTCGGAAATCGGTGCGCGCGCGCACGTGGCCGTGAGCTTCTTCGGTAAGTGGAAGACCGCGTTCCAGATATTCGGCATCAGCTTGATGCTGTACCGGGATCCTTTGCTCGGCTGGCCCGTGTACCGGGCGGGGGAGTGGCTGCTATACGCGGCCGTGGCCTTGACGCTGTGGTCCATGATCGACTATCTGCGCGCCGCGCGGCCGGCGATCCAGGCCAGCGAGGACTGAGAGGTGGGCCGTTGCTGCTAGCCGTGGCGCTTCGGTAGAATGCACGCCACGCGGGAATAGCTCAGTTGGTAGAGCACGACCTTGCCAAGGTCGGGGTCGCGAGTTCGAGTCTCGTTTCCCGCTCCAAAAACTAAGCAACGGCGCGGCTTCCAGAGGAGCCGCGCGGTTCGCTTTCGGGATCGGATGAAAATCGGATGAAAAATCCTGACCGGGTTTTTCTGTCTGGTTGGCTGCGTCCACATCTAGAAACCCGCTCGCACATTTTGCCGTGCGGCTCCGGAGGGAGGGGCAAAGACCATGAAAAGACGAACTGCCGCGTTGTTTCTTGTCTACTCGGTTGCGGAAACGGCGTGGGCCGGACCGTTCGGGTTCGATATGGGGAAATCTGTTTCAAGCTACACGTGTGAGAAGCAGTCCCCCCCCGGTTTCTACAAATGCGCGCCAGCCAAGCCGCATTCTGCGTTCGAGAGTTACATCGTTGAGGCGACCGACAAACATGGAATCTGTTGGATCAAGGGCGTTGGCAAGAACATCAGCGACAACGGGTACGGGTTCGGTACAAAACAGGCCGTGGATGACATAGCCACGCAGCTCAGCCAAGTCTACGGCGCCAAAACGGAAGTCGTCGACCGCCTCCTTCCTGGTTCGATCTGGAAGGAACCAGGTGATTGGACGATGGGAGTGGCCAAGAATGAGCGTAGGTATTACTACCACTGGAAGCCGACCACCGATCCCGCGATCGCGCAAATCTTCGTTGCTGCTAACGCGTTAAACGGAAGTACCGGCTACGTCTCTCTTGAGTATTACGGGTCGTCGTACCAGGAATGCGATGCAGATGTAAAGCAACAAGAGGCCGGGGTGCTCTAGTGGGCATGGCGACTATCGGCGCTGTAACGAACGCGGGTGCCGTGGCCGAGGTCACGATGCTGCCATGCCCGAAGACGTTCTCGCAAAGACCCGCGGCGACGAGCTTCGCGCCGCAGTGCTGACCTTGCACGACGTCACGACGCACGCCGCCGACACGGTGACCGCTGTGCTCGATGCAACCGGGATCGGTCCCGTGCGCGTGGTGTTCCCGAAGTTCCGGAGCCGGCACCACAGAAGGTGGAGCGACACGTATCCCGCACCAACAGAGCCAAGCGGCCGAAGGGCCAGCGTCCTATGGGACCCGAGCTAGTAAGCCCAGAGCCAGGTAAAGCCGGGCCTCAGACCCCGCCCCCACTTCCCGCGACCCAACCGCAGAACGGAGCACGACGGTGAGCGACAATTCGCGAACCAAGCCCGGCCATCATTACGACACTGTGCGTTACGTCGAGGACAGCGGCACAATCAAAGGCTGCGAGCTCGTCCTCTTCGGTTACGGTCCGCAGATATTCGCGCTGACTTGCCGCCATCAGAACAGGCCGATGCTATTGCCGCTCCTGAAACCGGGCACACTGCCCAGCGGCGACAAGGTCAGAGGCCCGACCCTGACTACCCCCGACGCGTGCGTGTCGTTCGGCGGCGGTTTCACAGTTATGATCGACCCTCATAGCATCGAGTTCGCGGGGACTTCGTCGGTCGGTTGCCTCGTTATCGGCAGCGACGGCCTCTGCGTGGTCGCAGAATCGCCAGCGGGCCATCATTGCGTCAACCTGCGCTCGGGCGATGTCGTCCCTCGGCCGCAGGCGAGCGCGCCTACCGTTCGTGCGTGGTCCATCTCGGTTGATCGCGGCGGGGGCAGCTCGCGGAAATCTTTGTTTGGAAACCCAAGCAGCAGCCGTGACCGACGACACGCTAGGCCCCCATCAGCGCGAACTGGACGCCATGCTCGAAGGCGGTCCCATGAACGACATCTTTCGTGCGGACGAATCGCGGGCACTGGTTGAGACGATCGGCACGCATGCGGCAGACGTCGACGCTTCGACGTTCGCGCCGACCTTCGTCGCGCTACAGTCGTATGCGATCGACCAGTTCGTGCTCGCGATCACACGCGTATTCGACAAGCCCACGGAGAGGTACCAACTGCGCAGCCTGCCGGCCATCGTCGAGCACGTGCTCGCGAACGCCGAGTCGCTGCCCGTACGAGAGCCGTACTTCCTCGCCGATGCCCTCAACCGTCTCGGCGCACCGATCGCAGCAGGGGTCGGGACGGACAGCGCGACGACGCGGATCGCGATGATTACGCTGGGCTCCATGATGCCGTCGCCTAAGACGCACCCAGCGCTTGCCGCACTCAAGGCCCTGCGCGACAAGCGGCTCGCTCACCCCGAGCACGTGGCCGTCGAGAGCATCCCGAAGACAGCTTGGGCACCCGCCGACGAGCTGCTGCGAACCGCACAGCTCATGATCGCTGCGCTCGGCAGTCTCACGAGCACCGGACATATCGACAGCGAGGGGAACTACTTCCTTAAGTCCGATGCGCAGCGCGCGTCCTTCGCCACGCACCGGTTGTTTCGCAAGCTCGGCATCGCGCCACCGCTCCCTCACGAGAGCGAAGATTGAACGCTCGCCGCGCTGATGCCCGGAAAGTGCGCATCTTCGGTCGACCCATGACCGGGGTCGGTCGCCGATCGTCGCCTGCGCGATCGTAGGCGGCCCGTTTTTCTTGCATGAAGTGTCAGTTAGTTGACTGACGTCCCGTGCGAACTGTGCGATAAATTCTCTTTGGTCGATCCGTACTATGCGAGAGCAGCAATGGCGCGTGGTAAGGACAAAGCCCAGTCTGCTAAGGGACCGCGGCATGCGACGCCTGCGACAACGCCAGCAGCAGCAGACACGCCCCGGTTCCGGGGTTTCTTCGGTCGCGCGCTGGCCCTCATCGGCGGCGCAAACGGCTTGACGGTGATTCTCACCGCCGCCATGGCAGGAACTTCATTCTCCCAGTGGAGGACGATGGTGCGTCAGGCCGATCAGACTGACGCCACCATCCAACAGATGCGGCTTGAGCAGCGCGCATGGCTTGGGATACAGCAGCCGGAGCTGCGTCAACTCGCGGTCGGAAAGCGCGTCAACGTCCTTGTGCCGATCTTCAACAGCGGCGCCACGCCCGGCCACATTCGGACATGGGCGACCGGCATAGTCGCTCTGCAACCCAGCGAAGGCTTGGACAAGGCCTTCGATAACCTCGCGACGGCGCCACCGACACAAAACGTCGTTCCACCAGACCAACGATTCGAGAACGACATCTCGACGCCGTTTTCATTGGACAGCGACGTCGTCCTCGAACAGATTCAGAATAGGCCGGGTCCGCTACGAGGACGTATTCGGCCAAAACCGACTTACGGAGTTCTGCTTCGAGTACAAACCGTCTCTGAAACCGCCGGCAATGTACGCCTGCACGGACCACAACGTGATGGACTAGGCGATTCGCCGCGCCAGCGTGCCCCCGGACATGGCGGCGCTATGCCCGGCATCGAGCAGCGCCACCACGGCACGCGGGTGCGCTCGCAGGAACACGGCGCAGTCGTAGATCGTCAGACCGGCAGCGAGCAGGTAACGAGCGATCACGCGAGCTTGGTCCGCATGCATGTGGTCATCTTTCGACCAGCGAGCGCACTGGTCAAGTTTTGACCATCGTGAGCGCCGCACATTCGGCCGGCGCGACGCAATCGGACCCGGAGCGCGGACATCAGCCCGGCCGCGAGCGGCGCTCCTGCGCGATTACAATCAGTCGTCGAGCAACTCGGCAAGCCGCACGCGCAGGGTCCGGCCTCATCGTCGGGTTTCTATACAGTGGTGCCTCCCGTTCGTATCGGCTGACCCAAAGCGCCTGTCGCAACCCGTTGGGGCCGCTCGGCTCGACGCTCCTCGGTACAACCCTTGCATGAATAGGACAAACGCTCTGGGAGGGTCTATGTCGCGCGCTACGTGGGGGGTGATCCTGGCCGCGTGCTCGGTGGCGGGCGGCGCGCGCGCCATACCGTTGACATACAGATACGAGTCCGACCGCACAGGAATTGCCGCGACCGTCCTGCTGGACCCCAACGGGGGTCATCTCGGCGCAACCGTACTCGACTACACGGTCTCCGATGGCCAGACGACACTCACCAGAGCCAATGTTGGACACGAAGCCGAACTCGACGAGTACCACTTCACGATCGATGAGAACGGCGATCTTATACACATCTGGATGGACTTCTGGTGGCACGTCTACGTGGCCGATCCCATCACCGTCGGCTCACTGTATTGGTTGCGCATCTACTGGGCAGCGCCGTCGTATCCGATCGGGCCGACGGACACGTCATACTCGACCTACTGCACGGCGCTCTATCCTCCCGAGGTTGGCGGATGCGCTGCCGCCGTTGCCGGTCCGGGCGGTGACGGTGTGGGGCCGACCAGGGTATATCGCGTTGCGGAGCCTGGCGTGCTGTGGTTGCTTGTTGCGGGCGCTGCGGCATTCGGCCTTGGTCTGCTAAGGCGACGCAGGACGAGCTAGTCAGCAGCGAGCAAATCGCGCAGCCGAGCACGCAGCGTCACGATGTCGGCCTCGGCATCCCCCAAACGTTCGGCCGGCCGCACGGTGCCGCTGTCGGTGATCATGCGCACGTGGTCGCCACGCTTCACTCGATGGCGCAGACCGAGAATCTCGATTTCGAGCTTGGCCAAATGCCGCACGAGGCGTTGACGTTCGCTTTGGGCGCCGCGACCACAGGCCGTTGAACAGTAGCTCGGAACCCTTCCACCGGTGGACTCGCCGCAAAAAGCTCACGCGGCAGTAGAGGCAAACTTTGTCACTCATGGCCACTGACCTGGAGCGGTAAACAAAACATGCGAATCGGAAGGCGAGCTCTTTCCCGCAATTTCGATTTTTCGATGGACCCCTCCGCCCCTGGGGTGTGGCGCCGTTACCGCGGCACCCAACGTCGCGGCGGCCAGCGCGACGGGCGTGTCAGTCGTGACACACGGAATGTGGACGTGTTGTCGGCGACCCCGTCGAGATGATGCACGGCGGTCGGCGACGTGCGTGCCACGGCATCGGCGTCGGGCGTATCGAGCAGCGCGCGGCGGCGCAGGACCGCGAGGCGAAGCGCGAGGTCGCGTTGCTCGCTCGGCGGCAGGGCACGTAGCGCACGGATGCGCGAATCCAGCGATGCCATCTCCGCGGCCAGTGCGGCGTCGGGCGCATGCGAAGGGGAAACCATCGCGGTCATCGTAGCAGCAGCGCCAACGTCGAGCGGATGAGCCAGACTCCCGTGTTAGGAAATCCTACTTCATGCTTGACTCGAAATGGGTGGCACTGCCACCCTAGGTGGCGCCGTGCATACGGTCATCGAAACGCCGGACTTCGCTTCGGACGCGAAGAACGCCGGCATGTCTCGGGAAGAGGTCGAGGCGGTCGTACACCGTCTCGCAACGGAGCCACAGGCGGGTGACCGGATCGAGGGTACTGGTGGTGCACGGAAAGTCCGCTTGCCGGTCGCGGCAAGGGCAAGAGTGGTGGATATCGCGTCATTAGCTATTTCGGCGGCGATGAGGTGCCGGTGTTCCTGCTCAACGTCTTCGCGAAGGGCGAGAAAGTCAATTTGTCGAAGGCGGCGCGTAACGAGTTGAAGAAGATTCTGGCCGATATCGCAGATCTACCGGAATGGAGTGAGGAGAAATGCCAAAGGCCGGTGAAAGAATCATGAAGAGTGCCCGCGCAGCGCGGGCTTACGCGCGCGGCGAAGTAACGGAGGGGTTTGTGGCGCATGTTCCCGACGACATCGACGTGCGCGCGGTGCGGAAGAAACTCGATCTCACTCGCAAGGCGTTCGCCCGGCGTTTCGGTCTTTCCGTGGATGCGGTGAAGGAATGGGAGATGGGACGGCGGAAACCTGAGCGTGCAACGCGGGTGCTGCTCAAGGTCATCGATCGTGAACCCGAGGCCGTGAAACGCGCGCTCGAGATTGCGTAGCGCTTGATCGAGCGTGCGGGCAACAAGCTGGGCAACTGCGTTGGCCAGAATCGACCGAAGCGTTGCCATGCAACGTCTAGAGCAGATGCTTCGAGTCTCGTTTCCGGCCCTGGCCACCATTTAATCATGGTCAGCAGCGGAGGCGCGCCGGTATCATCCGCCCCCGAAACCTATGCGGCTGCAGAGAATCTGCAGACCGACGATCTGTTCGTTCCGTCCCCTGGCGCGGGTGTAGTGCACCACGAGGCCTGTCGCCAGACGCGTATCGTCGCAGCGGCTAGTCGAGCGCCACTCAGCGCAATTGGGCATTTGTTCCGAGTCGGAAGTGGTAGGCAGAGGAGTTGATCCGTCAGCCAGGATGAGATTGCCTCGAACTTTCAACCCCTTCATGCGCTGATTGTTATTGTTGTTGCTGCAAACCTGGATGCTCCGAATCCCGTACCCGACCGTGCTCGATGGCGCGTCAGCGCGTGGTCCAACGGCCACGAGCGTGTCCGCATCGAACAAGGTGGCGATAACGCTGGCACTGAACCGGCCCGGGAATCCCGGACGCTCGGCGCGTACGAGTCCGTATGTAGTGAAGCCAACCGTTTCTGATCAACTCTCGCGTACTGACCTTCAAAAGTACCTGCATCGAGTTGAGACATACCGAGAGCCTATGAAACGCCTTGAGAGCGAAAAACCTTGAGATTCAGGGGACTTACGGTGCTTCTTAGGACTCGGAAACCAAGACGCTCTGC
>CAVSMD010000006.1:0-597915 GCA_963728995.1 uncultured Gammaproteobacteria bacterium | reverse complement strand
GTGGAGCAGAAGGGGATCGAACCCTCGACCTCCGCATTGCGAACGCGGCGCTCTCCCAGCTGAGCTACTGCCCCACAGGGCGCGAATTATCGGCTAGCGGCAGCGGCGACGGCAAGCGTCATCGCTCACTGACCAGCGATCGCACCGGGCTAGGCCGCGGATCGCTGCCGCCGCTAGTGCTCCTCGTGGCCCGCGCCGAACGCGCCCTCGAGATGCTCCGGAGCGTACAGCGACGTCATGACGGCGGTCGTGACGAGAATGACGGCGATCACGCCCCATTCGGCGGCCACCGAGCGACGGAACGCCCGCGTCGCGTTCCGGTCGCCCGCGGCCACGCCCGGTTGAAGCCGCCACTTGTTCAAGGCCGCGAGCCCCATCAGCACGGCAAACCCCGTGGTCTTGGCGATCAGCATGGCGCCATAGCCGGTCAGCAGCTCCCCTGCGCTACGCACGAGCACCACCGCCATCAGCAAACCGCAGACGAGCACGGCCGGCACGATACGCATCGCGAGCGTCGAGAACCGCGCGATCAGGGGGCCGCTGCGCTCCGGCGGTCCCTCGCCCGCCGCAGTATGCAGCGGCCACAGGGCGCCGAACCAAAACGCGGCCACCGCAAGGTGCACGAGCAGCAGCGGTGCGAGCACGAGCCGTAGAGGATGGATCGCCGTGTGGCCGCCGAACGCGAACGACAGAATCGCGAGCGCGGCACCGATGCTCGCCGCGATCGTGTTCGCCTTCGTCGCACGATCCAGGCTCAGCACGAGCACCGCAAGCCCCACGACGCGCGCGATGTTCGCCGTGCCCGAGCTCGACTGCAGCAGCAGTGCCTCGAGCGAAGGATCGAACGTGGCGCCGAGGTCGCCGGCCATGCGGGCCGGCTGCATCACGTAATGCACTACGGTGACGATCAACGCGACCACGGCCGCAGCGCGCGCAACGTCGCGTGCGCGCTCGGCCAGGCCGGAGCCGAGCTCGCGCTCCCACAGCGCAATGAAGATCCAGGTGCCGACGGCGAAGAACAGCGTGACGAACGTCAGCGCGCGCAGGCTGATGACGGCGAGATCCGCGGCGAAGAACACCAGCGCTCGGGTGGGCTCTACAGCGCCTCGCCGGCCACCTTGAAGCGAACCTCACCCGTCACGACGTGCGTATCGGAACCGACCGCGCGCCAGGTGACCTTGTAGTCGCCGGGTGGCAGCGGTTCGTCGACCGGGATCGTGAACTTCTTGGCGACCGCCGTCGGCACCGGGCCCACCTTCTTCGTGGCGCCGTCCGAGTCGGCCAGCACGACGGCCGTGAGCCGCACGTCCCCGCCGAACTCGAGCATGACCTCTTTGACGGGCGCCGACACCGTCGACTTCCAGCGTGGCACGGACGATACGAGCTCCGTGTGCGCCAGCGCCGTCGAGGCGAGTGCGAGCAGCGCGACAGCGAGTAGATGTCTCATTGGGGTCCCTCCGCGGCCATTCTAACCCTTGCATGGCGGAAATCGACCGTGCGAACGCAGCACGCCCTGCTCGCCGACACCCGTCTGGGCCCTCGACACCACAAATGCTATGTTCCTCCCATTGAGTTGGGGGGATGAGCATGCCGACCGACGCTCGCGCGCACTCGCGCCGTAACTTTCTGCGCTTCCTGGCCCAAAGCCCGCTGCTCTATGGCCTCGCCGGAACGCTGACCACCGCCGCCGCGCGCGCCCAGGACGACGCCGTGCTCAGCGGCGCGCTGGCCTTCAAGGACGTCATCAAGAGCGTCGACGAGGCCTTGAACGTCTGGGACTTCGAGCCCGCCATGCACGCCCGCGTCAACGCCGGGCACTACGCGTACATGGCGCAAGGCGCCGACGACTTCGGCACCATCGCCGCAAACCGCGCCGGCTTCAAGAAGATCAAGCTGCGCCCGGCCCGGCTCGTGGACGTCAGCAAGATCGACATGAGCACCGAGATCTTCGGCCAGAAGCTGTCCTCGCCCATCTTCCTCTGCCCCGTCGGCGCGCAGCAGATGTTCCATCCGGACGGCGAGGTGGCCGTGGCGCGGGCGGCGAAGACCAAGAATTCGCTGCAGGCGCTGTCCACCGTCACGAACTACTCGGTGGAGGACGTGGCCGCGGCACGCGGTGCGCCCGGCTGGTATCAGCTGTATTCCACGTCGGATTGGCCCAGCACCTTGAAGCAGATCAAGCGCGCCGAAGCCGCGGGCTGCACGGCGCTGGCCTGGACCGTGGACATCCCCGCGCGCAACCTCGAGCCGATCGGCCGCTTCGACCGGGATCACGACCCGCTGTGCCAGGCGTGCCACTCGGGCGGAGACGACAATGCATGGCGCCTGCGACCCATGTTCAACGGCATCGACATGAAGACCGTGCGCATGGGGTTGAGCGGCCTGACCTGGAGCTACGTCGATCAGCTGAAGAAAGCCACCACGATGAAGGTGCTTATAAAAGGAGTCGTGACGCGCGAGGATGCGGTCCGCTGCGTCGAGCACGGCGCCGACGGCATCGTCGTGAGCAATCACGGCGGCCGCGCGGACGAGACGCTGCGCGCCACGATCGACTCGCTGCCCGAGGTGATCGCCGCCGTTCGCGGCCGCGTGCCGGTGTTCGTCGACAGCGGCTTTCGGCGCGGCACGGACGTCTTCAAGGCGCTGGCGCTCGGCGCCACGGCCGTCGGCATCGGCCGGCCGTACATCTGGGGACTCGGCGCGTTCGGCCAGCAAGGCGTGGAGAAGGTCATCGACCTCCTGCAGCGTGAGCTTCGGATCGTCATGATGCAGATGGGCACGCCGAGTCTCGCGAAGATCTCGCGTAGCTCGCTCGAGCTCGCGTAGCGCGAGCGACCTGGGCTCAGCCCTGCACCGTGACGACGACGCGCCGGCGGTGCGCGCTCAGCCGGTGCTCCCAGAGATACACGCCCTGCCAGGTGCCGAGCGCGAGCCGGCCGTCGCGGATCGGCAGCGTGAGATCCGATTGCGTGAGCACGCTGCGGACGTGCGCCGACATGTCGTCGGGGCCCTCGGCGGTGTGCACGAACCTGGCGTCGCCGTCCGGTGCGAGGTCGCTCATGAACGTCTCGAGGTCGCGGCGCACGTCGGGATCGGCGTTCTCGCACAGCATCAGCGAGGCGCTGGTGTGCGTCACGAACACGTGGCACAGGCCCGTGGCTACGCCGGAGGCGCGCACGGCGGCCGCGACCTCCGCCGTGAGGTCGTACGTGCCACGGCCCCGCGTCGCAAGCTCGATTTCCGCCTGAAACATCGGCATAAGATAGCTTACGCATGACACCCGAGCGATTCGACCGCCTGCGCCGTGCCCTCGCCCGCCGCCAACCGGACCTGACGGTGCTCCTGGACAGCGTCAACAAGTCGCACAACGTGTCGGCCATTCTGCGCACGGCCGATGCCGTGGCGATCCTGCGGCTGCACGCGATCTCGACGAACGCCGCCATGCGCCGCCATCACATGATCGCCGGCGGCGCCAAGCGCTGGGTGGAGCTCACCCTGCATCCGTCGACGGAGCTGGCGCTCGCCGCGCTGCGCGAGCAGGGCTTTCGTCTGGTCGCGGCGCATGCGGGCCCCGGCGCGCGCGACTTCCGCGACATCGACTACACGGCCAAGACGGCCCTCATGGTCGGCGCCGAGCTGATCGGACTCAGCCCCGCCGCGCTCACGGCCGCCGACGACTGCGTGGCGTTGCCGATGCAGGGGCTCGGCACCTCGGTCAACGTGTCGGTCGCAGCCGGCGCGATCCTGTTCGAGGCCGAGCGGCAACGCCGCGCGGCCGGCATGTACGACGCATGCCGGTTGTCACCCGAGGAGTTCGAACGGACGCTGTTCGAGTGGTCGTATCCCCACATCGCGGCGCGCTGCCGCGCGCGGAATCGCCCTTACCCGCCGCTCGACGGCGAGGGCTCGCTCACGGCGAATCCCTTGCTCGCGCCGTAGTGCAGGCGCAGCGTCTTGACCTTGCCGTACCAAGGGCTCGTGACGATGTAGACCTCGTCGAAGTCGTTGGGATCGAACGGCGGCAGGCGCTTGCTGCCGTTGCCGTGCAGCTCGTCGATCATCGCCGGGATTGCTTCGCCATCGGCAATCACGAGCACGATCTCGCCGCTGTGGTGACGCTGCACGTAGCGCATGTAAGCGCCGACGGTGGTCTGGTCGCGCGCTTCCACGGGCACCTTCAGCCGCGTTGCGAGGGGCGCCGCCGTCTGCGCCGTGCGCTTGTTGTGACCCACGAAGATGTAGTCGACGCCGGCCACGACGTCGATGTCCTGCAGAAAGTCCGCCAGGGCGTCGGCGCGGCGCCGGCCACGCTCGCTGAGCGGCGGGTCGTTGCCGTCGACGGTCTGGTCCGTGTCCGTGTGACGCACGAACACGATCGTGGTGGACGGCCGCTGCTGGAAGAAGGACACGAGCCCCAGCACGACGATCGAATAGACGATCAGCGGGAGCACGCGAAGGCGCCGACGGCGGCGGCGCTCGATCTGACTTTGGAGCGGTGGTGCGGGCATCGGCGGTGTGCGCCCCTTTACGGCTGTCGACGACGCCGCTCGGCCTCGGCCTGGGCGTCGTCTTCGCGAAGGACCTCGTACTCGCCCTCGATCAGCCGCGCCCCCTTGGCAGGTCCCGGTGGCTCGGCGTCTCCCTGGAACGGCGGCTGCCCGCGAAGCTTACGCTTGAGCCACCAGATGCGCACGGCGAACACGAGGCTGCCGATCAGCGCGAGCCCGAGCACCAGCGCAATGACCACGGCGCCCATGATCAGCGCACCCACGAGCAACACCGCGAAAACCAGCAGGGACAGGATCTGCGTGAGCGGATTGCCCGACGTGCCGAACGAGAATACGCGGCCGTTCATGCCTCGATTCTAACCCACTCGGGGTTAGTCGAGTCGCCGGTAGAACCCGTCGAACCAGAGCACCCAGGTTTTGGCGATGAGATCGAACTCCTCGAGCCGCTGGCGCACGCGGCCATCCTCGGTATGCGACCACGTGCCGCGAAACGCCACGACCTGGTGCGTGTCCGCGTACTCGAGCTGGCCCTCCAGGTGGATCGAGCCATCCGCCTGGGGCTTGCCGGTGATATCGAAGAACGTGCCGCCGGATCCGGTCCACACCTGGCGCCACTCCTCGCGGCTCGGCAGGTAGAACGTGAGGCTCGTGCCCGAGGCGCCGCCCGAGCCCTCCCAGTGCTCCTCGATCGAGCAGCCGCCGTCGCGCTTGGTGATGGTGTTCGTGCCCGCCAGCGTGCCGTCGCCCATCCGCACTTCCCAGTGGCCCACCCAGAAATCGAACGCGCGCGCCGCCTCGATGCCTTCGCACGGATACACGCGCGCGCGCACGTTGCGGTAGACGCGCTGGAAGCGGCTGCCGGCGCGATACGGATCGAACTCCGGCGTGTGCTCCACGAGCTCGAGCGCGCGCAAGCCGTTGTGATCGGCGGCGTCGAGTGCCGCCAGCGCGTCGTCGCCGCGGCCGAGCAGCGCGAGATTGCGCGCGCGCTCGAAGTCGATCATGGCCTCCGGCGCGTTCGCCGTGCGCGCCTGCTCGAGCGTGGCGAGCGCTTCGTCGTAGCGCTTGAGCTCGCGCTGCGCCTGAGCGATCCGCAGCAGGCTCAGCCGATCGTCGGGTCGCTCGGCCAGGATCTCGCGATACTGCGCGATCGCGTCCTGCCAGCGGCCCTGCTCGAACGCAAGGTCCGCGGGGTCCGCGATCGCAGCGCCTTCACCTTCTTCGCTGGTTTGCGCCCACGCGACGCTGCCGAGCAGCATGCTCGCCAGCGGCAGCCACACCGTGAACCATTGCCGTCTCGATGCCATCACTCGCCTCCGGACCGACGCGCATCGTCCCAAGCGCGCGCGTCTGGCGCAAGCACGATCGGCTCCGCTACAGCTCCTCGATCGCCGGCGCGATCTCGGCCCGCCGCACCTTTCTCAGCAGACGTAGCAGTTCCCGGTATTCCTCTGGGCCAAGGTACTCGGACAGATTCTGCTCGAGCTGTCGGTGCAGGCGTATCAGCGCGCGAGTGACCTCTCGGCCCGTGGGCGTGAGCTGAACCGCATAGGAACGTCGATCGGCGCTGACGGGACGGCGCACGATCATCCGCCGGCGTTCCAGCTCGTCCAGCAGCGCAACGACGTTCGCAGGTTTGACATCGATGGCCTTGCCGAGCTCGGATTGCTTCAGGGAGGGCTTCTCGTAAAGCAGCCCGAGGATCGAAAGCTGAACCGGCCTGATCCGGTGCGGCGCAAATACGTAGTGAAAGCGCGAGCGTTGCACGTGATGCGCCCGGCGCAGGTTGTAACCGAGGAGGTCTTCGAGGCCGAGCTCCTCGGCCGCGGCGACTACCTTTGCGTTCGAGCCGTTTGCCTTCGAGCCGTTTGCCTTCGAGCCGTTTGCCTTCGAGCCGTTCGCCTTGGAGCCGTTCGCCTTGGAGCTCTTGGCCCTGGGGCTCTTGGCCTTGGAGCTCTTCGCCCTCGGCATGTGCTCGACTAGCCCGCGCCGCGCGCCCACGCGACCACGTCGAACGATTCGTTCACATGAATGAAAAGATTGGTGATCGGGCCGAGCGCCCGGGTCACGTGGCCTTGGCCCGCCACGTCCTCGAGGAACACCAGATCACCGGCGCCGATCCGCGTGCGCGCCCCGCCCGTAATTTCCACCTCGAGATCCCCGGTCATGTTGATGGCGAATTGCTTGCGAGGGGCCTGATGCCAGGCCGGTGGGCGGGCAGCTCCGCCATAGACGCCGGCCGTCATCTGCGTGACGGGGATAGGGCCGGCGCTCGGCGCAATCTCGAGCTCCTCGATCGCGGAGTCACCATTGCTCTTTGCATAAATCCGAATCACGCGCGCGCGCATCGCACTCTGCTCGGTCTGCGCCAACACTCTGCTTGCGCCTAGTGCGCTGCCGACCGCCGCGATGGCCAATAGCTCCCGCCGTTGCATCGTTACCCCCTTCGACGCGCATTGTCTGCGCCTGCCAGGTCGGCCTCGCCGACGATTCGACACCTGCCGAATCCATTATGCCACATGGCGCTTATCAACCGCGTGCGAGCGGGCATGCACGACTCGCGGTTGACGGCGGGACGTCGTCGTTGAACTTCATGCTGGCGAGAGCGCTGGGACCGAGCACGCCGAAGGGTAGTAGGCTCCGCACGTTGGAGGGGGCACGTTAGAGACCGGCGGTGGCGTTCGCTGCCGGCAGCAGGGACTGGATCAGATCGATCGTTGCGGGCTTGCGCACGGGCGGGTGCGTGGCCAGAAACACGCCTTCGGCCCACACCAGGGGCGTACGGCCCTGGCGGTCCGGAGCATCGAGACGCGCGCCCTGCTCGGCGAGGTAGCGCAGAATTTCGTTGCTGCCGCGATTCGCGGCACCGTGCACCGCGCCAATCCCCATCGAGTTGACGGCGTTGACGTCGTTGCCGAGCTCATGCGCCAACTTGACGGCCTCGAGCAAGGCCTCCGGGCCCTCGTCGAACGTTTGGCTCACGACCCAGTTGACGCCGGCCGCCGCCATGAGCGGCGTGGTCCCCTCGTACGTCGCGATGTTCGGGTCTGCGCCATGCGCCAGAAGCAGCCGCATGACCGTCGTGTCACCCGCGAGCGCGGCACGCAAGAACGGCGTTTGCCCCGTAAAATCCACCCACGACAACGAGCCCAGGCGCATGAGGAACCGCCGCTCCGGCGGATACTCGCGAACGCGCGCGTTCGGATCCGCCCCGGCCGCGAGCAGTCGCTCGATCAGCGTCAACACTGCCGCACGATCGACTCCGTTGTCGGTCGCCGGCCCCGCAAGGTCGACGTTACGCAGATCGACGGCCGCCCACAGCGCCGTCTCGCCGTACCAATCCGCTGCATTGACGTCGGCGCCCTTGTCGATGAGGTCTTGCGCCAACTGCAGACGTTCGGCGGCACCATTGCCCCCAACGCTCGCGTTCAAGATCGTGTTCAGCAAAGGGCGGACGCCGTTACCGTCCGCTTGCTCGAGGTTCGCACCGGCCTCGAGGAGCGCCAGCGCCAGCGCACGATGACCGCTTCGCGTCGCGTAGAGCAGCGGTGTCTTCGCACCGGGAACGGGTGGGCGCATGCCGCGTTCCGGCCACCCGCCGCGAATGATGCCCACGCCCTTCGAGCCGGCATTCTCGCTCGGCAGGCGAAATTTCGGCGCCGCCCCGAGCAGCGTCTGGCTATTGACGTCGGCGCCGTGGCGAATGAGCAGGTTGGCTACACCGAGGCTACCTTCGCGCGCCGCCACCTGCAGAGGCGTCTGCGAGTAGCGCGCTTCCTTGCGATCACCTTGCGCACCGTGCGCAAGCAACAGCTCGGCAATCGCCTCGTCACCGATCTTCGCCGCCGTGAAGAGTGCCGTCTCACCGGCCGGATCCAGCGCATCGACGGCTGCGCCGCGGGTGAGCAGCAGCTCGGCCATGGCGCGATCGCCATTGGCCACCGCGAGGTGTAGCGGCAGCACGCCCTGCGCGCTCGCGAGATTCGGGTTCGCGCCGGCATCGAGTAACAGCTTCGCGGTGCCGACGTCGCCGACGCGCACCAGCCAGAGCAACGCCGGAGTGTCGTACTTCCCGCGGCTGTTCGGGTCCGCTCCCTCGCGGATCAATGCGCGAACGGCCACCATGTCGCGATTCATCGCCGCGTCCGCAAGGCGCGCCTCGGACGCCGCGCCAAGTGCTGCGTCACCCGCCCAGAGCGCGACCAGTACTCCGGCGAGCGCTTGCGTGCCGCGCCTCATATCGGTGCCGCGCCCGTGCTGTCGCCGAAGCGCTCGGCTTCGACGCCGAGCTTGTGCAGCATCGACAGCAGCACATTCGATAGCGGCGTGCCCGCGCCCAACCGCAGGTGCCGCCCACCCTCGAGCTGCCCCGCGGCGCCACCCGCAAGCAGGATCGGCAACGGATCATGGTCGTGCTGATTCGAATTGCTCATGCCGCTGCCGTACAACACGAGCGCATGGTCGAGCAGGCTGCCCTCCCCGTCGGGTGAATCCGCGAGCTTGCGCAGGAAATACCCCATGATCGTCTGCGTGTGATAGGCGTTCAGCCGCGCGAGCCGTTCGAGTTTCGACGGGATCTCGGAGTGGTGCGAGAGATTATGAAACGGCTCGTTGATGCCGCTCTGCGGGTAAACGGCGTTGCTCACCTCGTGCGCCACCATCATGGTGGATACACGCGTAATGTCGGCCTGCCACGCGAGCGTGATCAGATCTAGCAAAAGCTTCGCATGCAACTCGTAATTGTCGGGAATACCCGCTGGTTTGGCCGGCACGTGTGACTCGTCGACCGAGCTGCTGGTAGCTGCGAGGGCAATCCTGCGCTCGACCTCGCGCACGTCGGTCAAGTAGCGGTCGAGGCGGGCGCGGTCCTCATAGGCGATGCCACCGCGCAGCGACGCCACCTCGTCGAGCACCGAATCCAGCAGGCTCTGCGACTGCGCGCGTCTCGCCGTGCGCTCGGCCGATGTACCGCCGTCGCCGAACAGCCGCACGAACACCGTCTGCGGATTGTTCTCCATGGGCAACGGAACCGTGGGGGCGCGCCAGCTGATCGTGCTGCGCTCTTCGAGCGATACCTCGAGCGAAGGCAAGGGCGTTTCCTGGCCGATGTGTTGTGCGGCCAGTTGATCCAAGGAGATGCCCATGCTCGGTACGGCCCCGGGGCCGGGCTTGACGCCGGTGATCCAGACCGCCGATGAACGTGCATGGTTCGCGCCGGCCGATGCGTCGTCGCCGTAAGCGCTCGGCAACCGCGTATCGCTGATGACGTTGAGCCTCCCGCGAAACGGCTCCAGTGAACGCAACGTCGGGGACAACTCGAAATCTTTGCCCGCACTGTTCGGCGTCCACTGGCTCATCACGGCGCCGTGCGGCACGTAAATGCAGGCCAAGCGCCGCTGGGGTTGGGGCGCAGACGCCGCTCGGAGTCGTCCCGCCGGAATCATCGACTGCAGCAAAGGGAGCGCGATCGTCGCACCTGCTCCTCGCAGCACCGCGCGGCGAGACAAATGTCGTTGTGTCAGCCATCTCATGAACGACTCCTCGTGATCGGATCCGCCTCGCCGTTACTCCAAATCCGCGCCGGATCGCTTCGTTGCACTGCTCTCTCCTCGTCTCGATGGACGCTCAACGCCGCGCGGTGAGCGCGGGAAGCGCGTCCGGCGCTTTTGCACGCTGCTGAAATGCGGGGCTCGCGATCACGCCTCGCAGAATCGTACCGAAGCGATAGTCGTCGGCGGCCGCCTGACGGACGATTTGGCGCACGACGGGCTCGTCCTGATCGTTCAACACCCGGCCGAGCGCGTAGGTGAGCAGCCGCTCGGTGAGGGTGGTGACGAACAGATCGGATTTCGAAAGCAATAACCGGCGCAGCTCGTTGGGGCCGTTGATTGTGCTGCCGTCGTTGAGCGTGGCCGTCGCATCGATGGGCTTGCCCCGATCCTCCTCGCGCCAACGGCCGACGAGATCGAAGTTCTCGAGCGCCAGGCCGATCGGATCCATGATCTGATGGCACGCGGCGCACGTGGGATTCGCGCGATGCCGTTCGAGCCGCTCGCGCAGCGTGTCGTCCTCGCGAGCAATCTTCGCCCCGTCGGACAGATCCGCCTCCACACCCGGCGGCGGCGCAGGCACCGGCACGCCGAGCAGATGCGTCAAAAACCACTTGCCACGAACAACGGGTGACGTGCGATCGGCCACGGAGGTCGCTGTGAGCCAGCTCCCCTGGCCGAGCAGCCCGCGCCGCGGGTGCTCCGCACCGAGCGCAACTTCGCGCATGTGGCTGCCGCGCACACCCGGAATCCCGTAATGCCTTGCGAGACGCTCGTTCAAATAGGTGGTATCGGAATCGAGGAGCTCCAGCACGCTCAGATTGCGATTCACGATCCTCGCGAACGATAGACGTGTTTGCTGCTCGAGCGCCGCGCGAAGATTCGCGTCGAAGTCTCGATCCTGAGGCAAGGCTTCCTTGAGCTCACGGATGCCGAGCCACTGCCCCGCGAAGTTGTCCGTTAGGGCCTGTGCGCGCGGATCCGCAAGCATGCGATCGATCTGTGCCGCGAGCGACCCGGGAACGTGCAGCTCGCCACGGGCGGCGACCGCGAGTAGCTCGTCATCCGGAATGCTGCTCCACAGGAACAGTGACAAGCGCGTCGCCAACTCGAGATCGCTGACCGCGTAGACCTGCCCGGGCTCGAGGTCCTCGGGCTCGTGCTCGAAGAAGAACAAGAACTGCGGGCTCATCAGGATCCGCGCCACGGCGCGCTCGATACCTGCCTCGAAGCCACCATCGGCTCGCCCCGCTTCGTAAAAGGCGAGCAAGGTTCGTAACTCCGGGCCATCATCGGCCAGCGGACGGCGGTACGCACGGGACGCGAGGCGCGTCAAAATTCGCCGCGCGCAGCTGCCCTGCTCGGCTTCGCCGCTTGGGTGGCACTCGAAGATGGTGCGCCGGCTCGGCGTATCCCCCGGGCCCGTCGCATCGTAGGGGCCCAGGATCTCGACATCGCGCACGCCGCCGGCGAGCGAGTACACGTCGTATAGATCATTGACGCCGGCGCACTGTGCGTGATCCTGCACGGCCACGGCCAGCTCGTGAGGCCCGGCCGGTATCGCGAGGCGAAACTTCGCGGGATCCGCAACCTCCAGCATGTGCCCGTCGAGCTCCACGATGACCGCGGGCGACGGACACGCCATCTGCAAGGCGAAAGGACCGCTGCCCGTCGCCGTCACACGGAACTCGTAGGACGCGTCGAGCGGGAAGTCGTGTTTGAAGACGAACCCCCCGCGCGTGCCGAGCGGCAAGCCGTCGATGTGGACATCCTGCCGCAATCCATTCGGGACCTCGTAACGCACCTGTGTGGCCGTCGCAGTGCGATCGCCCACGGCCTGCCGCGCGATCGTCATCGCCGCGCCGACGTAGCCTTCGATCAACGTGGGGGAGATACTGAGTCCATCGCTGATGTTGTCGAAATCGTCGACGATCTCGTCGGCCGGAAGCGTGTCGATGGCGCGCGTCGCGTCGAACGCCAGCAGATCACGCACTGCATTGCGGTATTGCGTGCGGTTCAGCCGTGACAGCGGCTTTGCGCCGGGGTTTGGGCTCGCCCGCCAAGCGGCATCGAGCCGCTTCTCCACCGCGGCAGCGAACCCGTCGAGCACCGTGGCTGCGGGCCGTGCGGCGCGGGCAGGCGGCATCATTCCGGCGCGGACCTTGCGGGCCGCTTTTTCCCAGATGGCGCTCTCGCGCTCGCCCTCCCGCTGCGACTCGACGTGCACATCACCGGTGGCCACGTCGAAGGCTATGCCGCCATCCCAATCGACCTTGTTGTGACACTCGCTGCAGTAGCCGTGGACGACGGCGCGGATATCGACGTTCGGCTGGACCTTGCTCGGGCGGAAGATCCAGGCAGTGGTCAGGATCGAGAGCGTCAGCGCGCCGACCACGAGCCACGCGGGGCTGAGGGCGGAGCTGTATCTGCTCGTCATCGACAAACCACCGGCAGGCCAATCACCCGGACTCGGGCACCGAGGGATCATAAACACTCCTGCCGACTTTCGCTATGCGGTATAACAATCTCGGCGTACGGCGCCCGCCCCACCCTTGCCAGGCGCGCGTGGTTGGGCGGGGATCACCGCGCATCCCGCCCCGGTCATTCGCCCGTCTCGTGAAGAAGAAGCCCCCTCGCAAGAGCCCCTCCTCCACCCAACGCCAGCAGGGCACGGCCGGACATGCGCACGTGTTGCGCGACAGCTCGGCGCCGATGAGCGCGATACCCTGCTGAGGATTCTGAGGAAGCTCCACCGCTTGGCGACCGCGCCCTACGTCGATGAGACGAAGAGTAAAGCGGTCAGCGGGGCGGCCGCCGGTGCGCATGCAACACCGGCGGCGAACACGCGTCATGGCTGCACGATACGGCGGGTACAGGTGCGCTACACTCTGTCCGCTTCAGAAAAAAAGACGACGCGCTTGGGTAGCGGAGAGGTGGCAGAGCGGTCGAATGCGGCGGTCTTGAAAACCGTTGAACCGAAAGGTTCCGGGGGTTCGAATCCCTCCCTCTCCGCCAATTTCATGGCTTTGGCGACGGTTGGCGCCGTCTCGGGGAAACGGGGGATCGACATGAAAAGGCCACGCCCTGCCGCGCCGCGGTCACGACCGTTCGTACCACGCCTCGTCGTCCTCCACGCCATCGCGGCCGCCTGCATCGCGGGTGCGGCTCAGGCGCAGCCCGCGGCCTTGCCGTGCACGCGCCCGCCGCCGGCGCATTGCGCCGAGAGCTGCACGCCGGAGCTCGCCGCCACGCCGGGCATGGTGACCGAGCCGAGATCGGGGAGGACGTTCTTCCTCGATTTTCCGTGCGATCTGAAGCCCGGCGAACGCGTGCTGTTCGTGCTGAACCTGCACGGCGCGGGGTCGATCGGCAACTGGCAGCGGCACTATTTTCCGGCGCTCGACTACGTGGATCGCTACCGTCTCGTGGTGGCGACGCCGACGGCGGCGGGCTCGGGCGCAATCGGCGACCGTCCGGTGCGCATGTGGGTGAATAGCCTCGACGATGCTTACCTGGAGGACGTGGTCTCGTTCGTGATTGCGCAGTTCGGCCAGGCGAACATCCGCGCATTCTGGCTCGCCGGGCATTCGCAAGGCGGGCTGACCGCGAACCGGATCGTCTGCTCGCCGTTCTTCCGCGACAAGGTGGATGGCTGGCTGAGTCTGTCCGGCGGCCGCATCGGCGCGGCGCAGCTCGCGCCGGATTTCTTCGGCCCGAACGGGCCACCCGTGTCCGCGGACCCGAACGTGCCACGGCCCGGCGTCGGCGTGCTACCCGACTGCGGCATCTCGTACGTTTTCGAAACCGGCGAGCACGAGATCGTGGCGTTGCCGGAGGCATCGCCGATCGCGGCCAAGTACCACTGCCGCGCACGCGAGCGCCGCGCCGACGTCGTCGACGAGCACCCAGGCTACGTGTCGGCCGCGACGCCGGGCCGCGGCGCGAGCTGGGGCAAGGAAGCGCGCCCCGGCACGGCGCGGGTGTACGTCTATCCCGGTTGCGACGGCGGCCGCGTGGTGGCCGACGTGCTGCGGCTCGACAAGGGCCACACCGAAGGGCTCGAGCCGCGCGTCACCGAGACGCTGATCGGGCTCATGGCCGGCGCCCCGGGCGGCAAGCTCGCGGCGCAGCGTTGAGGGCGGCTCGATGACGAGCGCGCGCAAGATCCTCTGGGTCGTGCCGGTGCTGCTCGTAGCGATCGCCGCGTGGGAGTGGCAAGCGCAGCGCCAACCGCGTATCCCGAAGGTGTGGGACGAGCGCGCATTGGCCGACTGGGCCACGCCGCTCGCGGGATTGGGCGCGCCACCCACGCCCATGTCGGCGGCCGACTACTACGCGCTGCCCGAGGACAACTTGCGCAGCTATCCCGTCTACATGCCGGCGAGCGAGCCGCCGGGGTACTGGGACGAGCTGCAGCGCATGGGCCCGCAGCCGCTCGTGAAGCCGACCGAGCTCAAGGCCGAGGCCGATTGGGTGGGTGCCGGCGAGCGCGTGTTCACGGAATGGGCCGTGCTGCGCACCTTCGACCCAGCGCTGATTGCGATGGCGCGCAGCGAAGAGACCATGCAGTCGCTCGGAACAGGGCCGCTGCCCGACGGGACGGTGAACGGGCTGCGCTGGGTACCGACGAAGGACGGCGTGGCACTCGGCTTCGCGAATTGCAGCGCTTGCCACGTGCTGCGTTTCCCGGACGGCACTGCCATCCCCGGGGCCTCGTCGTTCGCGATCGCGAACGGCTTTCGCAACGGCCTGGGCGCGGCGATACGCGAGGCCGAGCACACGTTGCCCGGCGAAACGCCGTTCGCGATCCCAGGCTCGATCGGCGAGCAAGCGTATCAGGCGTACGCAGCACCATGGACGGGCGACCCGGCCGGCGAGCGCCTCGCCGACCTGACGCGCGCCGACTTCAACGCCTGGGTGGCGGCGGCCATTCGCGGCGGCGGCGTGGCCCGCTGGAACGGCAGCCTCTTCTACCCCACGAAGATTCCGGACCTGATCGGGTTCAAGGACCGCAAGTTCATCGATCACACGGGCACGCACCGTCACCGCGACATCGGCGACTTGATGCGCTACGCGGCGCTCGTGAGCTTTGCCGAGAACGTTGAGTTCGGCGGCCGGCGAATGATCGCGGCGGACACGACGCCGTTTCGAACCCGGCTGCCCGACGCAGCGCTCTACGCGCTCGCGCTGTACGTGTACTCGCTGCAGCCGCCGGCGAATCCGAACCCGCTCGACGAGCGCGCCCGCGCCGGCGAAGCCGTGTTCGAGAAGGCACGGTGTCGCCGCTGTCACACGCCGCCGCTCTACACCAACAACAAGCTCACGCTGGCCAAGGGGTTCACGCCGCCGGAGGACACCGGTGACGACGTGGTCCGGACCTCCGTCGGCACGGATCCCGGCCTTGCGCTGCGCACGCGCAAGGGCACGGGCTATTACAAGGTGCCATCGCTCAAAGGTGTCTGGTACCGCGGCCACTATCTGCACGACGGCTCCGTGGGCAGCCTCGAGGAAATGTTCGACCCGGACCGGCTCAGCGACGAGCACGTGCGCGGCGGCTTTGCCCCGCCGGGCATGGCGAAGCGCGCGATCGAGGGTCACGAGTTCGGCCTGGATCTCACAGCGGAAGAGCGCGAGCAGCTGGTCGCCTTCTTGCGAACGCTTTGAGCGCTTGCGCAACGCTCGACCGGAACGAGGCCGCGGTGCAGAATCGACCGGCAGTCACATACATACCAGACGACGGCGAGACCGTGCGTGTCACAAGACTGCTTGCCACGACGGAATCGCGAGGGGAACCACGATGAAAATTGCGCTGCTCTTGGCGTCGGCCCTATTGCTCACCGCAACGGCGGTAACGACCCGTGCACAGACGCCGGCGGCCGCTACGCCGGAGAGCCTGGTGCTGGCCGCCAAACGCGCGGCCGGCCAGGACTATGCCGGCACGTTCCTGCGGATCTGCGTGGCGCCCGACAACTTGGGCGGCGGCGCTCCGCGTCCCCCGCCTCTGGTCGGGCCACGCGCGGTGCCCGATCGCGCCACCTGGTATTCGCCACCCTACAAAGTGTTCGACAACCTCTACTTCCTCGGCACGAAGATCCATTCTTCCTGGGCGCTGACCACGAACTCGGGGCTAATCGTCATCGACACCCTGTTCGACTACGCGATCGATCCCGAGATCGTCGACGGCTTGACGAAGCTCGGGCTCGATCCACATAACATCAAGTACGTCCTGATCAGCCACGCGCACGGTGATCACGATCAAGGGGCCGCGATTCTGCAGAGCCGCTACGGCGCGAAAGTCGTGATGGGCGCGGCCGACTGGGACGCGACGCTGCAGCGTCCCGCCAACGCAGCCGGCGGCGTGCCGAAGCGCGACATCGCGGTGGGACCCGAGGGCTACAAGCTGACGCTCGGCGACACCACAGTCGACATCATCGCGACGCCGGGCCACACGCCGGGCACACTTTCGTATCTCTTTCCGGTGAAGGACGGCGGCCGAACGCTGACGGTCGCCTACTCCGGCGGCACCGCGTTCAACTTCCAGCGCCGCGCCGAGAGCTTCGCGATATATCGCGACGGCGCGAAAAAGATGGCCGATGCCGCACGCGCGGCCGGCGCCGTGATCCTCATGAGCAACCACACGGAGTTCGATCGCGCGTACGACCGGGCACGGCTCGCCCAGCTGCCGCGCGCGGCCGGCGAGAAGCACCCGTACGAGACCGACGTCGCCACGGTCCAGCGCTACTTCGAGATGCTCGGCGATTGCGCCGAGGCGCAGCGCCTGTCGATGAATTGATCGATGCTCGGGAACGGTCCGTGCCTGCGGGCAAGGACCGCCGTGGAGACCGACAGCATGACGTGCGGGAACACTCGATCGTCCGGACTCGCGCGATGCGCCGGAGTCCTGCTCGCGATGACGCTGGCCGCGGGCGCACTGTCGCCGGCGCGACCGGCCACCGGCCAGGAAGCGCCGCTCGTCATGCTCGCGCCGAAAACGCAGTCCGGCGGGTGGACCGGCGTGCATCGGCCGCACACGAAGCTCGCCGACGTGCTCGCGCGCCACGAGGGGCAAGCCGACTGGGCCGAAACGGTCGTCGACGACGAGAGCCTGGTGGCGCAATGGATCTCGCTGGGTCCTGGTCAGAAGACGCCGCGCCGCATGAACGGCGACACGCGCGAGTGGTGGATCGTTCAATCCGGGTCGCTGAAGTTCACCGTCGAGGGGCGCGAGCCCGTGCTGGCGACGAAGGGCTTCATGGTGCAGGTGCCGTACCGCACGCTGTACCAGATCGAGAACGTCGGGACCGAGCCCGCGCTGCGCTTCGAGGTGAACGTGACGCGCGCGCGCAAGCTGTACCCGCTCGACGAGACGCCCGTGCCGCTCGCGGGATTCGACTACCTGCCCACGCGCGTGACCGGCGACCGCGGCACGCTCGACGAGCGTGAACGGCCCGTCGTCGATTTCAACAAGGTCGCAGCCGGCGAGGAGCGCGGCGGAGCGTTCGTCAGCGACGACCGCGCGTTCGCGAACATCATCATCGGCAACTATCAGCGGCCCAAGGCCACCGACAAAGGGCACTTCCACGAGGAGGGCTCGGAGTTCTGGCTGATCATGCTGGGCAAGGTGCGCTACAAGATCGAGGGACTCGACGAGTTCGAGGCCGAGCCCGGCGACGTCGTCTACGTGCCTCGTCAGACGTGGCACCTCGCGAGCAATGGCGGCGAGCCTGGACTGCGCTCGTGCCGGCTCGCGATGAACGGCTTCCCATACCAGGCGCACCTGTGGGAGCCCGACTGAGCCAAAAGGGCGCTACGCGCTGCCGAACGCCTTCGCCTTCAGCTGCTCGAGATACGCGCGCGCGAATTTCTCGGCCGTCTCGGGATCGGGCGGCAACCCGCGTTGCTCGGCTGCCGCGTGACTGAGCTCGTCGCGGCTGTTGACGCGCGGGAACGGCCCGCTCGGCACGGCAACGCCGAGAAACGCGCACAGCGGCTCCCAGCCCTGCTTCGGCGCGAACACGAGCAGCCGCTCGCGCGGTAAAGCGTCGATCACCTCCTGGTTGCGGCGCGTGAACCAGTCGGTCATGAAGCCTCGGTCCTTCACCCGGCCGCCGAACGCGTCGAAGATGACGCCTTTCATCATGACCTCGACGGGGGAGCCCGCGAGCGAGCTCTGCATCATGTCCGAGAAGATGGTTTCGCTGACCGAATCGAACCAGGTATCGGGGTCGCGCACGGTCAGGATCACTTTGGCGTTCGGATAGTAGGCGGCCAGCTCGCGCCAGTACGTGCACGCCGGGTAGTCCATGGTGGACGTGTAGCCGTCGAAGACGGCGTCCCAGTCCGGCTTGCCGCGCACCACGTCGAGCCAGAGCGGGACGTTGCGCCGACCACCGGCGAAGACCTCGGACATGTGATAGCACGGGCCGAGCCCGACATGCTCGAGCGCGAACTTCATCGACAGCGTGGCCGTTCTGCCGAGGCCCGCACCTATGACCTTGAGCGCCATACTTCCATCTCCTCCGCTACTTCCGTTGGACCCGCTTCCGGTATCGTCTCGCGTGAACTCGCCCTAGCCCGGCGCCGCGCCCTGGGTGTTGACGTGCACGGCATACAGCGACTGGCTCGCCGCCATGAAGAGGCGATTGCGCTTCGCCCCGCCGAACGCCAAGTTCGCGCACACCTCCGGCAACCGGATCCGACCGATCAGCGCGCCGGCCGCGTTCCAGACGGTCACGCCGTTGTAGCCGACCGCGGCGCCCGCATTGCTCGAGCACCAGAGATTGCCGAACACGTCGGCGCGGATGCCGTCCGTGCGGCACGCCACGCCGTCGACCTTGAACTCGGCGAAGCGCTTGACGGCGGACGCGCGGCCGTTCGTGCCGACGTCGGCGACATACAGATCGCCGTTGCTCACGACGTACACCTTCTTGTAGTCCGGCGAGAACGCGATGCCGTTCGGCGCGCCGGGCAGCGCGTCGGCGCCGATCGCTAGGCCCACGCGGCCGTTGGTGTCGACGCGATAGACGTTGGTCGGCAGCTCGCGCCGCGCCGTACCGATGCCGGCCGGCTGACCGACGCGCGGCTGGAGCCGCCCGTCCGTGTTGCTCGGCCCGCCGGCCACGTCGGGCGCGCCCTCGTACAGGCTGCCGCCGAACGGCGGGTCCGTGAACCAGTAGCTGCCGTCCGGGTGCGGCGCGACGTCGTTCGGCGAGTTCAGCGGCTTGCCGTCGTACGCGGCCGCCAGCACGGTCACGCTGCCGTCGTTCTCGTAGCGAACCACGCGGCGCAGCAGGTGCTCGCACGAGATCTGGCGACCCTGGAAGTCGAACGAGTTGCCGTTGCTGTTGTTCGACGGCTGGCGGAACACGCTCACACGGCCGTCGTCCTCGAGCCAGCGCAGCTGCCGATTGTTCGGGATATCGCTCCACACGAGATAGCGTCCCTGGCTCGACCAGGCGGGCCCTTCGGACCAGAGCGCTCCGGTGTAGAGCCGCTGAATCGGCGAGTTGAAGACGCGCAGCGCGTTGAACGCGGGGTCGACGACGAGCACGTCGGGATCGGGGTAAAGCGCGGGCTGCCCACCCGGCGTGAAGTCGCGCGGCGGCGTCGAGACCGTCGACGGCGGCGCGGGACCGCCGTTGGTCTGCGCGCGGACCAGCGCCGGCGCCAGCGCCGCCGCCGAGCCCGCCCAGCAGAGCTTCTCGAGCAAACCGCGGCGTGTCAGCGACGGGCCGCGTGCGTCATCGATCTTCATGGCTCCCCCTACTCTTTCGAGCCGCTTGCGCGCGGCCCCGTGTACGTGAACTCGAGCAGCGCACCCGGATGCTCGAGCGATGCCGTCGGCTCGCCCGCTGCCGTCACCGTGCGGCCGAAAATCGACGTGATCGCGTAGATGTGCTTGCCGTCGGGCGCGATCGCGAGGTCGCGATAGCGGTCCTGCGCCTTGAAATACGTCAACGGCGGAGCGGACACCGCGTTCAGCGGAATCCGGTAGATCACGCCGCTCGCCATGCCACAGACGAGAATCGACGGGCTCCAGCCCGGGATCGCGGCCGACGCGTACACGTCGAGCCCCGTGAGCGCGGCCGTCGCGTTGCCGAGCTTGCGCACGTCGTAGCCGGTCGGCACGGTGAAGAACGCCTTCAGCGGCGGCGCAAAGTTCGGCAAATCGACGCTCGACTCCTTCGTCTGCGGCACCGAGCTCGGGATGTCGCGACCGTACGCCAAGCTCGCACACGGCGTCGGCGCGGACGCCGACCAGTTCGCGTACGTGTAGTACTGGTCGTCCTTGTACCCCGCGATCAAGGGCCAGCCGTAGTTGCGCCCCGCCTCGATGACGTTGACCTCGTCGTCGGTGTCCTGCCCGTGCTCGGCTTCGTACAGCCGCCCGTCCGGCCCGAACGCGAGCCCTTGCGGATTCCGGTTGCCGTAGGCGAACACGTGACTGCGCACGCCGGCCAGCACCGGGTTGTCCGCCGGAATGGCACCATCGAGCTCGATGCGCAGGATCTTGCCCTGATACCGCTGCCAGTCCCGCGCTTGCACGTCGGCCGCCGTCGGCAGCTCCTGCGCACGATTCGGCACGCAGTAGTACGCGAGGAAGTTCGAGCCGTGATCGCCGCGGCTCGCATAGAGCTTGCCGTCGGGGCCATACACGAGCCGGCTCGCGCCGTGATCGGGGCCGTGCGGCAGGCCCGTCAGCACATCGACAGGATCGCGCAGCTGCTCGGTCGCCGGGTCGTACGTGTAGCGGCGAATCTTCGCGCGGCGCTCCTCGGCTGGCCCCGGATCCGCGTCGTACGTGTACATCACGTAAACGTAGTTGCGGCCGTGCAGCAGCTGCGGATCGAGGGCGAGCCCGAGCAGCCCTTCCTGCGCGAGCTTCTGATACACCTCGTCGATCGTGACGGCAACCTTGCGGCTGCCGTCGGCCGGGTTCACGCGCACGACGCGTTTGCCGACGCGCTCCGTGATCCAGAGATAGCCGTCGGGGCCCCACGCCACCTCGAACGGATCCTCGAAGCCGGTCGCCACGACGCGCGTGCGTGAACATCTCCGGCGGATTGGACCATACGGTGCGCGGATTCACGTCCGGGCTCGCGGCGATCTGCGCCTCGCCGGGCGAGCACGAAAACAGGGCGGCCGCGACGCCAACGCCGCGAACGAGCACGGACCGAAGAGTGAGCGATCTTTGCACGGGTGGGATCGCTTTACCAGTTCGTGAACGAGCCGTCCGGGCGGCGGTTCAGCAGCATGCCGGCGCGATACGCGGTGTATTCGCCGAGCAGGGTGAGCTTGCTCATGTCGAGCGTCACGCCAAGCCCCGGCCGATCGTTCGGCCACAGCTTGCCGTCCTTGAAGTCGTATACCTTCGGCACGTAAGGCCACGTGCGCGTGCCGTCGCCGAGCATCTCCATCAGCGCCACGACCGACGTGGCGGTCAGGCAGTGACCAGCGCGGCTTCCGAGATCGGCCCCGTGAAGTGCGGAATCATGCCGACGTAGTGCGTCTCGGCGAGCGCGATGATCTTCATGAGCTCGCTGATGCCGCCGACGTTCGGTAGCGTGCAGCGCGTGTAGTCGATCAGCTGCCGCTCGATCAATGTGTTGATGTCCCACTTGTAGCCGAACTGCTCGCCGACGGCGATCGGCACGCGGGTACGCTCGCGCATCGTCGCGTACGAATCCACGCCCTCGCTGCGGATCAGGTCCTCGCAGAAGTACGGATGCAGCGGCTCGAGCAACGTGGCGAGATTGATCGCGTCCGGCGGATCGAGCTCGGTGTGAAAGTCGATCGCCCAGCGGCCGTCGCCCGTGATCTCGTGCAGGGCGATGCAATCCTCGTGCATCTGGCGCACGAGCGTCGAAGCGGTCGACGACGCGCTCGCGTGGATTGTCCGTAGCGTGCCGATAGCAGCGAAACCCGGCGTCCATGCAGGCGCGCGCCGCGTCCTCGAGCGTGCCGCTGCGCCCTCTCGGGAACGCCGTGGCATAGAGCTCGACGTAGTCGCGCGACTTGCCGCCGAGCAGCTGCCACAGCGGCACGTCGAGCGCCTTCGCCTTCAGGTCCCAGAGCGCCATGTCGAGCGCGCCGAGCGAGTGCAGCTTCTCGCGGCCGGCCGGATAGAAGTAGCCGCGCAGCATGCGCTGCCAGTGCTGGTCGATGCGAAACGGATCGAGCCCGATCAGCATGCTGGCGCATTCGTCCATCGAGGTCGGCTCGCCGCCCTCGCCGATGCCCGATGAGCCCACGCTCGGTCTCGATCACGACGACGTTCGACGACTGATTGACCATCGGCTGGCCGCGCCGCCCGGCCGAATCGCCCGCGTTGCTGAAATAGCGGATGCGCTTGATCTTGTCGTCCGCGAGGCCGAGCGCGTCGGCCGAGGGTGCCACCCACAGGCCGACGCCCAGCGCGCCGAGCCCGGTCAAGACACTACGTCGATCGTACAGGTTCGTGCTCACCGCTCCCCCTCCCGCTTCCAGCGCGTCACGGCAGACTCAGGGCCACCCACTCCGGCTCCTGCGCTCGGCCGCCGACCGCCACCACGATGTACTGCTTGCCGCCCTGCATATACGTCATCGGCGCACCGGTCACGCCGGCCGGCAGCCGGACCTCGGCCAGCACGGCCCCGGTATCCTTGTCGAACGCGCGGAACCACGGCTCGCCGTAGTTCGGCGCGATTTCGAAGGGCATGCCGGGCGGAATCCGCGCGGTGGCCACGTACGCGTCCGAGCCTTCGCCGGCGAACAGCAACGTCTTCGTCAGCAGCGGCGCCGGGTGACCCGTGTTGCCGAGCGCCGGCAAGTGCAGCGCCGCGATCGCCGGGTTGTCGCGCGGCCCGTTGCCGTTCGCGACCTGCCAGCGAATCTCGCCCTTGTCGAGGTCGATCGCGCTGATGCGCCCGTAAGGCGGCTTGAACAGCGGCAAGCCCCGCGGCCCGCCGATCCACAGCCGCTTGCCCTTCACGTACCGCAGGTCGGTCACGGCCGGGTCGCCGGGCTCGATGTCCGCCACGAACGGCGACGTGGCCGAAGGCACGTACAGAACGTGCGTGTCGGGATCGAAGGCGCCGCCGCCCCAGTTCGCGCCGCCCACGGAGCCCGGCAGCTGAATCGTGCCGAGATTGCCGCCGGGCTCGTCGTCGCGAATCGTCGGCGGCGTGAACAGCGGGCCGATCGTGTAGCGCTTCACGATCTCGAGCGCTTCCGCGCGCAGCTGCGGCGTGAAGTCGATCAGATTATCGACCGTGGCTCCTTGCCGATCGAACGCCGGCGGCTTCGTCGGGAACGGCTGCGTGGGCGACGTGCGCTCACCGGGCACGTTCGACGGCGGCACGGGTCGCTCCACGATCGGCCACACGGGCTCGCCCGTCACGCGATCGAACACGAACGCGAACGATTGCTTCGTGAGCTGCACCACGGCCTTGATCGGGCGGCCGTCGACCGTGATGTCGACGAGGATCGGCGCGGCCGGTGGATCGAAGTCCCACAGATCGTGATGCGAGAGCTGGTAGTGCCAGATGCGTTTGCCGGTCTTCGCGTCGACGCACACGATACTCTGGCTGAACAGGTTGTCGCCGAGGCGGTGACCGCCGTACATGTCGTTCGTCGACGACGTTACCGGCATGTACACGTAGCCGAGCTGCGGATCGGCGGAAAAGAGCGACCAGACGGGCGCATGGCCCGTGTACTTCCACGAGCCATTCTCCCAGGTGTTCACGCCGAGCTCGCCTTCCTGCGGGATCACGTGAAACTGCCACCGCAGCTTGCCCGTGCGCACGTCGTACGCGCGCACGTCGCCGCGCGTGGCTTCCTTGTTGGCGAACGTGTCGCCGGGCGACATGCCCATGACGACCACGTCGCCGATCACGAGCGGCGCGCCGCTCCATGTGTAGACCATGTCCGGGCCGAGACCGGCCGAGAGGTTCACGCGCCCGCCGTCGCCGAAGTCCGCGTACGGCTTGCCCGTCTTCGCGTTCAACGCAATCAGGTGCTCGCTGTGCTGCACGAGAATTCGCGCATCCCGGCCATCCGTCCAGTACGCGACGCCGCGCGTGGAGGTGCCGCGATAGCCGGCGGGTCCGGGCTCGAACGGCCGCTCGATCCAGAGGGTTTTGCCCGTGCCGGCGTCGAAGGCTTCGACGAAGCCCACGCCGTTCGGGCTATACAGCACGCCGTCGATCATCAGCGGTGTGGCGCGAAACGTGTGCTCGGGACGCATGGTGGGCACGGCCGCCCGGATCGACGCATCGACCGCGGGGCGGCGCCAGGCGATCGCGAGCCTCGCGACGTTGGTCTTGTCGATCTGATCGAGCGGCGCGTAGCGCGACGCGGCGCTATCGCCGCCGTACGTCGGCCACTGGCCGCCGCGGGTGCCGCTCTGTCCGTGCGCGGCGGCCGCCGCGAGCAGGAACACGAGCGTGAATGCGCCGCGGCCACTCCGTACACCGATCATCGATCCCCCCCTTGCTCTTGCGCCATTCTTCGCCCGATCAGCGCGTCGGTGCGACTCGAGCCCGTGACGGCAAGTCGACGGTCACCTCCGACCGCCGCGCTGCTATTTCTTCTCCGCAGGCACGTGGTCGATCTCACGCGCCAGGCGCCGGGGCCGACCTTCTCATATATCTCGTCGTCGTACCGCCGTCTGTCAGGAATGCACGCCCGGTGACGTCGTTGCCCATCACGCTGATCCGCACGCCCGAGGTCAAGAGCCGCGGGACGCCCTGCGGTTTCCGGCCGGAGCACGGCACTTGCTGCCGCGATCCTAGCACGTCGTGGTTGGCGCCTTCGATCGCGCCGCGGCCCGTTACTCCGGCAGCGCGACGCCGCTCCCACCCATCTCGGCGGGCATGTCCTTGAGCTTCGGCTTACCGTCGTGAATCCGCAGCACCGTCTCCTGGTAGTTCACGTGCACACCGGGCTCGAACTTGAGCTCCGGCAGCACGGCCGCATAGATGTCGACGAGGCCCATCGTCGGATGGTCCGTGAACAGATGCCCGCCACACCGCGTACACCACTTGCGATAGCTGATCGGCGTCTTGTTGTAGGTGCCGATGCTGGCGGCCCCGTGGGTCACCTTGAGCGCCGCCGGCGGCCACAGCGTGAACGCGTTGACCGGCCCTGCCGACCAGTGTCGGCACGACTCGCAATGGCAGTACCCCATGGCCACGGGCTGACCCGCGGCCTCGAACTGAACTTCGCCGCAAAAACACTGGCCCGAATACGTGTTGCTCGTCATGATTCCGTTTCTCCTGAGAATCGCCATCCGTCATTGGGCGTGCATCCTAGCGATCACGCCGCCCCATTCGAATGCTCGTCCGTCCGGCCACGTTGCTCGATCGTCCGCGCGCGTGCGCGGAACGCGTCATCGCCTAGGAATCGGCTTTCGGCGGCGGCTTGTAACCGATCAGCGTCCAGTCGTTGAAGGGCGCCTGCGGCGCCCGGATCTCCTTGCGCACTCTGAGCCGCTCGATGGCCTGCAGCACTCTCTTGTCGGCTTCCGCCTGCGCGACGCGCCCACGGCCCTTCTGCAAGAGTATCCGGCGCGCTTCCGCGGGAACGTTGCGGCTGGATGCGCGCTGACCGCTGCCCGTCAGCTGCTGGATGGCTTCCTTGACCGCCGTCTCGGCGAGCTTGTCGAGGTATTCCATGGGCCTCCTGGCGTGACCTTTCGAGCCGTGCTGCGCCGACGCGACGAGATCGGCGAGCGCTGCGACCGCCTATTCCTTCAGCTTGCGATTCGGATCGTAATCGGGACGCACGGTGCCGAGCCGCTTGGCGACCTCGAACTGGGCCGGATAGAACTGCGTGAACGTCCATTCCACGGCGCCGTTGGCGCTGTGGCAGCCATAGCAGGATTGCGTGCGCGGAAATGGTGCCGCCGCCGATCGCGATCCCTCCGCACCGTCGAACGAAAGATAAGCCCAGCCGCCGTCCGGGAAGCGGCTCGTGTCCTTGACCGACGCCTCGAGCGCGACGACGTCGCCCTGCGTTCGCCCGCCAGCGTTGATCGAGACGTTTTCCAGCGCGCGGCGGATCTCGAGCACGAACATCGTGCCGTTCGGCCACTGTCCCGACTGCATGAACGCCTGGTAGCTCGCGGGGCTCACGAACACGTTGCTGAACGGCGCGGGCTGCCCCGGCCCCGGCGCATTCGGGCCGTACGTCATGCCGAGACCGCTCGTCAGGAATACCCATTGGCGGTAGTCGGCCGGACGCACGACCTCGCCTTGATCGTTGAACTCGGGCTCGGCCCGCGCCTGCCAGCCCGACGCCGCTGCCAGCACCAAGACCAGCCACAGTGTCGCTCGGCCCATGGATCGCCTCGCGATTATTCGGCGACGGTGACGCTGACCATCACGTCATCCTGCTGGATCGCGTCGACGACGTCGTGGCCCTTCGTGACCTTGCCGAACACCGTGTGGCGGCCGTCGAGATGCGGAGTGGCCACGTGCGTGATGAAGAACTGGCTGCCATTCGTGTTCGGGCCGGCGTTCGCCATCGAGATGACGCCGCGCTCGTGCGTCAAGGGATTACCCTTGCACTCGTCCGCGAACCGATAGCCGGGGCCGCCGCGGCCGGAGCCCGTCGGGTCGCCGGTCTGGATCATGAAGTCGCTGATCACGCGGTGGAACTTCACGCCGTCATAGAAGCCCTGCTTTGCGAGGAACACGAAGTTATTGACCGTTTGCGGCGCATGTTGCGGGTACAGCTCGAGGTCGATCGTGCCGCGATTCGTCTCGATCGACACCGAGTAATTCTTGTCCGCATCGATCTGCATCGTCGGCGGTGCGGTCCATTGCGTTTGCGCCATCTCGGTTCTCCGTGGGGTTCGGTGGGCAACGATAGCGGAACCCGCTCACCTAGGCTACCCGCAGGCCCAAGCGTTGAACGTGGCATAGTACCGCTCACGAGCCACACGACCGGCAGCGACGAACCGCATGAGCTCATCCGACGAACGACGAATCGATCCGGCGCGGATCGACGAGCTCGAGACGCGGCTCGCGGAGCAGGATCAGTCGATCCTCGAGCTCAGCGACGAGCTCTATCGGCAGCAGCGGCAGATCGCGCAGCTCGAAGCGCAGCTACGCCAGCTCGGGGAGCGCCTCAAGACATTGAGTGCGCCTGAGCCCGCGCCCGACGGCGCCGATGAGGTCCCGCCGCATTACTGATCGGCGGGCCGACGATCCGCCGCGGCTTCGAGCGCCGCGCGCACGAGCGCGAAGATCTGCCGGTAGGCGCGCCCTTGACGCGGCGCCTCGCCAGGCGCTTCCCCGACCCGCGCGTCCTTGCGCGCCTGGCGGATCAGCGCGCGCAGCTGCCGCGAGTCCGTGGCAGGGAACTCGGCGAGCCACCGCTCGAGCTCGGCATCATCGGCAAGCAGCGCGTCGCGCCAGCGCTCCGCGCGATGCAGCGAGGCCGTCGCACGTGCGGCTTGCGCGCGATCGGTGCGCACGACGGCGCGGACAGCGGCGACCGTCTCGTCATCGAGACGGCGCATCAGCTTGCCGATGAACTGCGACTGACGACGCTGCGCGCCGAAGCTGGTGAGCCGGCGTGCTTCCAAGACGGCATCCCGCAGCGGCTCGGGCAACGACAGCGCCAGCAAACGCTCGGCGTCGAGCTTCGTCAGGTCGACGCCGAGCTCGCGAAGCTCGTGGCTCGCGTGCTTGCGCGCCGCGCGGCTCGAACCGTCGAGCTCGTCGCCGACGTCGCCTGCGTCATCGGAGCCGTCGTGCAGCTCGTGCCTTCTGCGTCCCATGGCCGCCACTATATACCGGGCCCAAGTTCGGCCCGGCGCGTTCGCGGTAGACTCTGCGCGATGCTGAAGGTCCACCGCCATTCCATCGCCGGCGCGTTTCTCACGCGCGCCGAGTCCTGGTTGCTCGAGTCCGACATCGAGCGCGCCGGCGCGTTGCAGAGCGCGCGGAATGCTCGCGCGAACGACCTGCATCACCAGCGGCCGATGTACTGGGCCACGATCGAGGAGGACGGGTCGATCCTCGGCTGCGCGTTCCGAACTCCCCCTTACCTCGTCGGCGTGACGGCGTTGCCCGCGAATGCGGTGGCCCCGCTCGTCGCCGACCTGGCCGAGGTCTATGAGCAAGTGTCGGGCTTCAGCGGGCCGGACGAGACGGCGACTGCGCTCGCGAGCCAGTGGACCACGCTGCGCGGCGGGCACTCCCAGCCGAGTGCCCGGCAACGATTATTCGCGTTGCCGGCCGAGCCGCCACCGAGCCCGCCGGCCGGCCTCTTGCGCCTCGCGGGTCGCGACGACGTGGGCCTGGCCCAAAGCTGGGGCGCCGCTCTCGCGCTGGATAGCCCGGGCACGCCGTTCGACGGCACGTTCTGCTCGCAGCTCGCGCTCGCCAAGCGCTTGTACTTCTGGGTCGACGATCAACCACGGTGCATGCTCGGCGTGGCTCGCGAGTCCGACCGGTCGGCGGCCGTGGGCTTGGTCTACACGCCGGCGGCCTATCGCGGCAAGGGCTTTGCGAGAGTCGCCCTCACCGCGCTGCATCGCCTATTCGTCGAGCGCGGACTGAAGCGCACCTACCTCTACACCGACCCGACGAACGATGCCGTCCTGTCGGTGGCGAACGCGCTCGGCGCTCGCGTAGTGCACGACGAGGTGGACATAGAGTGGCGCCCGACGTCGGCGACGTGAGCTAGTTCGGGGCGAAGCTTCCCGCAGTCGCGCGCGACCAGTACAGCGCGTACACGGCATGCGGCCACGCGCCGCGGCCCTCGGCCGCGGCGAGCAGGGCGCCCGGCTCGACGCGTGGCAACGAGTTCGACAGCAGCCGCACCTCGCCGCTCGAAACACGGCGCACGATGTGCGTGGTCCGGAACTCGTTCGGATGCAGGAGCCCCGCCGCCTGAGTGATCTCGCGCAGGGCGAGCAGAGTCTGCTCATGGAAGCTATGAACGCGCTCGGCCTTGGTGGGGACCACGAGCGCCTTCTGTCGCCACGCGCTCTGCGTGGCGATCCCCGTGGGGCAGCTGCCCGTATGGCAATGCTGCGCCTGGATACAGCCGAGTGCGAACATGAAGCCGCGCGCCGAGTTGCACCAGTCCGCGCCCAGCGCCATGGCGCGTGCAATGTCGAACGCGCTGATGAGCTTGCCGCTCGCGCCTACGCGCAGGCGGTCGCGCAAATTCAGGCCGACGAGCGTGTTGTGCACGAGCACCAGGCCTTCCTGCAGCGGCGTGCCCACGTGATCGGTGAACTCGAGAGGCGCCGCGCCGGTGCCGCCTTCGGCGCCGTCGACGACGATGAAGTCCGGCGTGATTCCGGTCTCGAGCATGGCCTTGCAGATCGCGAACCATTCCCACGGATGGCCCAGGCACAGCTTGAAACCCGTCGGCTTGCCGCCCGAGAGCCGGCGCAGCCGGGCGACGAATTCCAGCAACCCGACCGGCGTGGAGAACTCCGAATGACGCGCCGGGCTAATGCAGTCGATGCCCACCGGAATGCCGCGCGTCGTCGCGATCTCCCCTGTGACCTTCGCACCCGGCAGCATGCCTCCGTGGCCCGGTTTGGCGCCCTGGCTGAGCTTGATCTCGATCATCTTCACGACGGGATCGTGCGCGTTCAGCACGAACTTTTGCTCGTCGAACCGGCCGTGCGCGTCCCGGCAGCCGAAATAGCCGGAGCCGATCTCCCAGATCAGATCGCCGCCGTGCACGCGGTGATAGGGACTGATCGAGCCTTCACCGGTGTCGTGAGCGAAGCGCCCCTTCTTCGCGCCGCCGTTCAAAGCGAGGATCGCATTGCCGGATAGCGCACCGAAGCTCATGGCCGAGATATTCAGGACGCTCGCGCTATAGGGCTGCGTGCAATCGGCACTCGATCCGACCGTCACGCGAAAATCCGCCGATGGAATGTCCGTGGGCACGAGCGAATGGTTGATCCATTCGTAGCCGTTCACGTGCAGATCGAGCTGCGTGCCGAACGGCCGCTTGTCGGGCTCGCTCTTGGCGCGCTGGTAGACGAGCGAGCGCTGCTGGCGCGAGAACGGCGTCTCTTCGTTGTCCGCCTCGATGAAGTATTGCCGGATTTCCGGACGGATGAACTCGAACAGGAACCGAATGTGGCCGATCAGCGGGTAGTTGCGCAGCAGCGAATGCCGGTCCTGCACCATGTCGCGCACGCCGAGGCCAGCCAGCAGCACGCATACGACGGCCGCGACGCCCCCGCTGCCGCTCCATCCCCACTGCGACACGAAGGCGATCGCGAGCACCAGGCTGAGCGAGACGGCCAGATAACGGACGGGGAAGTAGTGATCCAGTTTGCTGAGCCAAGCGTGCATCGGGCCTCCTCGGACCGAACGAAAGCGCTGCGGCCGTTACCCAACATCGGCCGCCGAGCGCATTCTCTTGAGCCGCCCACGCGATGTCCGAGCGCCCGCCCACGACTGTCGCTCGCATCTGCGACGCACCGCACACCCGGGAGTCGTTCCCAGAGTCGATACCAAGAATGCTACCAGACGGCGCCTTTGTGAGAGACTGAAAGCGAAGCTTCGATCCTCTCGCGGGGGACCTGGTCCATGAAGAGCAGCGCCTTGATCGCTTGTTATCTGTTGGCGGCGGCATCGGCCGCGCTCGGCACGAAGACCTGGGCGCAGTCGCCACCGGCTGGCATACGGCCTTTGCCGGTCGATCTGTTCACGACGAAAAATTTCTACCTCGACCGTCGGTACTGGACGGACAAGCGCTACACGCGTTGCAACACGCCGCGCCAGCTCACGGACACGTGGGCGCAGCATCGTGGCGCCGCATGGGGCGATTGCTCCGTGGATCGCCCGGTCAGTGACCTCGTGAGCGCTTATCCCTACAAGACGGCGAAGGAGCACTACGACGCCCTGCGAGCCGCCGCCGAGGGCCACGGCGGCCCGTCGAAATACACGCGCACGAACCTGCCGCCGGAGTGGGACGGCTGGTACCGACGCGGCGGCCGCGACGACCAGTGGACCTACGGCCGCAACCTCCAGGCCGCGACATTGATCTCGGTGCTCACGCCGGAGTACCAGCAGCGCATGACCCAGATGAACTACCACGAGGCCGTGACGAACGCGCCGCAGTGGATGGCCGCGTTCTGCTATCCGGAAGGCCTGATGCGGTGGTGGGCCGAGTTCTCGCTGAACGAGATCGAAGTGCTGGTGACACCGTACGAGGTGCAGCTCACGACCGGCGTTGCGGACAACTTCATCCGCAAGATCCTGATCGATCAGCAGCATACGATGAAGGTACCCCAGTGGTATGGCGAGAGCGTCGGCTTCTGGGACGGTAACAAGCTCGTCGTGTGGACCGCCAACGTGCAGTCGTGGACGCTATCGCACTCGATGTTCGAGTTCAGCGACAAGCTCGAGGTCGTCGAGGTATTCACACCGACGCAAAACGGCGGGCTCAGCGTGGACGCGACGTTCTACGATCCCAAGGCCTTCAAGCAGCCGCTGCACATCGTCACGCCCTGGAACAGGACCGGCAACATCCAGGACCCGAATCATCGATTCACCTACGTCGAATGCCGCGTGCAGAGCACGATCGTCAACGACGAGGACGGCCGGCCCACGCAGCTGACGCCGACCGACGAGGGTTACATCGACTACTTCGGCCGACCGTGGGCCGAGAATTGGGAGAAGCACTTCGAGCAAGGCTGGGAGAAGCCGCCGATCGAGTAGGGAACCTAGCGAGGACGGCCCTTCACGCCCAGAGCGCGCCCAGCTCGAGCTCGATGGCGTCGAACGGTTCCGCTCGCACGTGTGCGCCGCCCTCGTATGTGCCGAGCAGCACCCAACGCGCGGCTTGGAGCGCGAGCACCTCGAGGGTCTGCAGCAGCGGGTTCACGAGCCACGCGTGAGCGACGCCCGCTCGCGCGTAGATGCCGAGCTTCTTGGCTCGATCGAGGCACTCGGTCGAAGGCGATAGCACCTCGCAGATCCAATCAGGAGCGAGCGTGAGGTACGGCGTCGCGGGCAGAGCCTCGAGCCGGCTGCGGCGCCAGCCGGCGAGATCCGGGACCAGCACGTCCGCGTCGAAGTGCAACTCGGGCTCGACGAGGATCCACCACCCGCCCGGCCCGTCACGGCCGCGATGAAACGGCCCACCAAGCTCGAAGCCCAACACGGATGCGGCGTGCGCATGCGGCAATGCGGGCCGCGGCGTGGTGTACAGCTCGCCATCGAACATCTCCGCGACGAGATTCTGGGGCACCGCGCACAGATCCCCGTACGTCGCGCCGGTCTTCAATGGACGCAGCTTGCCCATCCCTGCAGCCTAGCACGAGCGCCGCGCGGCGACCGACGCGGGAATTCAGCGTTTCAGTGGCGTTTTGCGCGCCGTGCGAGTCGGCGGCCCGGCAGCCTCAGTCGCCGGCGGGATGCACGTCGAGGTTCTTGGCTTTTTTCGACAGCCAGCCCTTTTGCTCCCAGCGCTCGTGCACGGCCTCGGAATCGCAGATGCCGTCGTTCGGCCGCGTGAACGTGCCGTCTTCCTTCATCACGAAGCACAGTGCGCCGGCATTGCGCCCATCGCGCATGGGATGCATGACGACACGCACCATCTCGCCCCGCTTGTAGGTCGTGCCGTTCACGCCCTGCCGAGCCGCATGAACGATCGCGGCACCCTCGAAGCTCCAGGTCTTCAGTTCGCCGTTCGCATCCGGCGCCTCGATCATGAGCCAGCTGTGCGGGTTGTTGTAGTTCCACTGGGTGACGTGTCCTTCCACCAGCTTCTGCTGCGACACGTCATAGCTCGCGAACGAATGATGGGCCGCGGCCGGCAAGCCGAGAACGAGCGCGCTTGCGGCGGCGGCGACGACGATCGGGTTCTTCATAGGTCTACTGCTCCGCATCGAAAATCGGATTCAACGACTGGCCCGGCAGGTCCGGAAAATCCGTGAAGCCGCGCGGGTTCTTGTACTGCGGATCACCGGGCAGGTAGAACTGCGTGCTGCCGTCGGCCGCCTTGTATGAGTTGCTGCTGGTGTCGCATTCCCACGGGCGGATTCGCACGCCGGCCTTCTGCAGGTCCGGTCGCGACTCGTGCGTGTAGACGGCGGATTGCGGCTTCACGAGCGCGAGCGGGTCGTAGAACGTCACTTGCGTGACGAGCTGACGAGCACCCGACGCGTTGTGCCGCTCGGCCCAAGTCTCGACCATCTCGAACTGGTTGCTCGTGAGCGGCATGCCGCGGACGTAATCGGCCGGGTTCACCCACTTCGTCCAGATCACGAGCTTGTCGCCGTCCCAAAAGCCGATGCTGTCGCCCGTCGACGAGTGCTTGGCTTCCGTGTTGATGTGCTCGGCATTGATGTAGATGCGCCGCGTCTCGTTCATCATGTCGTTCATGAACCACGACTGGTTCGGCATGTTCACGAACTCTTTGACGTATGGCTCCCAGAGCCAGCGAGGCACGCCGGGATATTCGCAGTTCGTGAGGCGGTCGTAGAGCTGCTCGCCGTATTTCTCGACTTCCGCGCGCCGTTCCTTGAACTGCTTTTCGTAGGGCGGCGTCAACACGCCTTCCTTGACCTTCGCGCCCGGCTTCCATGCGGTCGAGAGCGTGCCGTTCACGAGGAAGATGCCGGGCATCGTGTTGTTGCCGCTGGCCCAGAGCCCGTCCCAGACCGGGATCGTGCTCATGGTGTGCTTCGTGCCGCCGTGCGCCTTTTCCAGCAGATACTTGTAGTGCTCCTCGGCCGTCTTGAACGGCTTCGGCGGCAGCTCCACGGCCGGCATCGGCAGCTTGGCCTGCTCCTCCGCGGCGGCGTCCTTCTGTCGAGCGTCCTGCGCCTGCGCGACCCCGAGCGCAGCGACCAGCGCCGCCACGCACGTTACGAGAGCTGTCCTCGCTTGCATGGTTGTTCCCCGCAATGACTACTGATTAGCACCACGCCCTCATGAACGCTTCGCTCGCAACGCCGCGAGCGCCAGCCGCTCCTCCTTGTTCGGGTCGTTCGCGACGTGCACGTTCTCGTCGAACACCATCGTCGGGTAGGTGCTCGGATCGAATTTCGGCCACTTCGGCATGTCCGGATGATTCGGATCGCCCGTGCGCGCGAACGCGGCCCACGCGGCACTCATGACGTGGCCGAGCTGATAGCGCTCCTGGGCCGACCCGGTCATCGATGCGCCGATGTCCATGTTGTAGAACACGAACGGGATGTCGAGCGTGTGGTACGCGCCCATGCGGTCGTTGTGGACCGGCGATTGCCAGTCGAAGAAATACAGATAGCTGGCCGCCGTGCCCTGTTCGAACTTCAGCTTGCACAGCGCCTGCGCGCTCGCACGCCGCTGGTCGTCGGCCTCCGCCATGAGCCACAGCATCTGGTTGCGGGTGGTCGGGTGCAGGCGTTGGTACAGCGCCAGCAGCTTCTGCCCTTCGGCCGGATCGCCGTTCGCGAGCCGCTTCGTGAAGCGGTCTTGCATCTCGTCGTCGGCCAGATCGTACGGCGGCGGACCGACCCAGCCGTTCTCGTTCTCGACGGAGCCGGCAATCAACGGCACGTTGGCCGAGTAGGAGGGCGCGGTCGGATCCCACTGATTCCGCGGCAGGATCTTGCCATCGATCACGGGGCCGGACCCGAGCCGCGGGATCCGCGGCTCGCTGTAGTACGCCGCCTGGATCTGATGGAAATCGAAGTCGGCCAGCTTGTCGAGCTGGGCCTTGTTCAAGCCGAGCTTCGCGAGAAACTGCTCGGCGCCCGCGCTGGCGTCGGTCGCCGTCTGCCCGCGGAACGCAGAGCCGCTCTGCGCGATTGCGCGGTGAAACAGGTTCTTCGCGGACGGCATGGCCATCACGGTCGTGGTTTTACCGCCCCCGCCCGACTGCCCGAAGATCGTGACGCGGCTGGGATCGCCGCCGAAATTCTCGATGTTGTCGTGCACCCACTGAAGCGAGGCGACGAGATCCTGAATGCCGACGTTCGTCGCGCCGGCCCATTTCTCGCCGCCGATGTCCGCGAGATGCAGGAAGCCGAAGATGTTCAAACGGTGATTCACGGACACGACCACGACGTCCTCTTTCTTCGCGAGGTTCGTGCCGTCGTACAGCAGGTAGTTGCCCGAGCCGGCGGAAAAACCGCCGCCGTGCATCCACACCATGACGGGCCGGTCCTTCTTGTCGACGCCCGGCGTGAACACGTTGACGGTGAGGCAGTCCTCACTCTGCGGGGTGAGGCGGTTCAGCGCCGTGACGACCGGCGCGGGCTCGACCCCGCCGGGCTCCATGGGCGCAGCCCAGGTGATCTCGAAATGATCCTTCACGCCGCTCCACGCAGCCGGCGCCTGCGGCGGCCTGAACCGGTTCGCTCCGCCCGTCGGCGCGCCATACGGCACACACCAGAACTGATGCACGCCGTCTTTCAGCAGCCCGCGCACCTGGCCGTACTTCGTTTTCGCCGTGCCGCCGATCGTGGTGAGCCGCCGGTCCTGCGCGAGCACGGTCAGCGGCAAACCGCCGAGCGCGATCCCCGCGCCGGCCGCGGCGAGACCCGCGCCGATGAAAGCTCGACGATCGATGTGGCTACGCGGGAAGCTGCGTCCGAAACCCATGATGGACCCCCTTGGAATTCACCCGTCGCGCGCGGGATTGTTAACCGGCCAATAAGATAACCCGAACGACGGCGGCAGGACCAAAAGAACCGCGAAGCGGAGCGAACCCGGCGGTTCGGCGGGTGCCGTCAGTTCCCGGCTGCGCTGCTCCCCGGCACGGCGGCGGAGCCCGCCAGAATGCCCCCATCGATGTTGAGCTCGGCGCCGGTCATGTAGGGCGCCTCGTCCGAGGCGAGCAGCACGGCGACGGCCGCGACTTCCTGCGGCGTGCCGAACCGCTGCAAGGGTGTATCGCGGACGAATGCGCGCATACGCGCGTCTCGATCCGGCCCCTGCCCCAGCAGCGCGTCCCACATCGGCGTCAGGATCGCGGCCGGATGGATCGAGTTGCAGCGGATGTTCAGGCGCTGCTCCGCACAATACAACGCGACGGTCTTGGTGTGATTGCGCACCGCTGCCTTCGAGGCGGCATAGGCCGCAGCCCCGGGAATGCCCACGAGCCCCGACCGCGACGAGAGGTTGATGATCGACCCGGCGCCGCGCGGCCGCATGGCCCGGATCGCGTACTTGCAACCCAGGAACACGCCGTCGAGATTCGTGCGGTGCACGGCACGCCAATCGTCGAGCGATGCGTGCTCCGGATCGTGCGGCCCTCCGCCCGCCTCGAATCCCGTGATACCGGCATTGTTCACGACGATGTCCAGTCGGCCGCGGTCCGCGACGATGGCGGCCGTGGCCCCCGACCATTCGGCCTCCTGGCGCACGTCGAGGTGGCGATACACGGCGTTGTCGCCGAGCCACACCGCAACGTTCTCACCGGCGGTATCGTCGATATCCGTGACGCATACGAAGGCGCCTTCGGCCACGAACGCTTCGGCGATCGCGGCACCGATACCGCGCGCGGCGCCGGTCACGAGCGCGATCTTGTTCGGCAATCGCATGCCAGAGAATCATACACGCACGCGACCGGGCGGCCGCACGCGCCGGCGCCGGGCGCACCGCAGTTGCGCGCGCTGGGCGTCCCGCCTATCCTGCGGCAGTTCCGCGCCTGGTCAGCGCGTTTCGACGAGGATCTAGCATGCCAGTCACCCCCCAAGACCGCCCGCTCGAATCGCTACGTGAAGAGACCGTCGACCAGCTGATCATGAACTACGGTCATGGCAAGCTGTCGCGCGAGGCGTTCGAGCGCCGGCTCGACACGGCCCTCGACGCGAAGTCTCATGACGAGCTGCTCGAGCTCGCGCGCGACCTGGACCTGAAGGCGGACCGCGAGTACGCCGCGCGCAAGAAGGCCGAGCTCGGCATCCGCGTGGAGCCCGACGTGGTCGACGCCGAAGAGGTCGAGCACATGATCAACATTTTCAGCGGCACGCATCGCCGCGGCGTCTGGGACGTGCCGAAAGAGCTCCGCTTGATCAACGTCTTCGGCGGCAGCGATTTGGATTTCAGCAGCGCGCGCTTCGCCGCGAAGACGACGCGCATCACGATGTTCTGCCTGTTCGGCGGCGCAAACTTCTACGTGCGCGAGGGGATGCGGATCGTATCGAAGGCCGTATGCATCTTCGGCGGGGTCGACAATCGCGGGCCCTCGACGGCAGACCCCGACGCGCCGACGCTGGTGATCGAAGGCCTGGCCCTCTTCGGCGGTGCGAGCATCAGAATCAAGAAAACCGCGAAGCAGCGCCTGCAGGAGTTCGCAAGCACGCTGCGCGCGATGTTCGACCCGGAGCCGCCGCGCGCTTGACGAGCGGCCGGCTCCCGTGTCGACGCCCGCTCAGTGCGCGAGCGGGTCCGGCCTGATCTGGAAGTGCACGGCCTTGCCGAGCGTGCCCTTGCCGCCTTCCACGTGCCAGATCAGATGCGTGCCGTAGTTGGCCCATAGCCCGCGGCCCTTCCAACCTGCATCGGGATCGTCGATCCGCCCATCCATGCCGCGATGATAGAAGCCGAGAGGATACGGCACCCGGAACGTCAGCCACTTGCCCGTCTTCGGATCGAGCGCGAGCAACGCCTCCGAATTCGAGCCCGTGGCGAACGGCGTGTTGGCGCCGAGACCCGCCACGTCGTGCTGGTCCACCCAGTTGTAATAGTGGAAGTCGGCCGGGATGTCCGTGCCCTTGAAACGCGGCCCATCGGTTACATAGAGCTTCCAACCGGCTTCGCACTGCGTGCCCGAGAGTGCACGCGGGCCGTTGAACACCTTGCACTTGCTGCGATCGAAGCTCGCGAGATGGCTGCTGGCCGCGAAGGCCGTCCACACCACGCCATTGCTGTCGATGTCGATGCCGCGCGGGTCGATACCGGGCTCCGGCACCTTGTAGACCTCCGTGATGCAGGTCTCGGGCGGGTTGTTGCCACGATCCACGCGCACGATGTAGCCCGGGAACTGCTCCGACGCGCCCCAGACGGACCCGTCCACGGGGCTCGGAATCACCGAGTACAGGTTGTAACGCACTTCGGTGTCGCGCTTCGGATCCACGGGTTCGCCGGGCTTGTTCCACGGCTTCGTGATCTTGCCGTCGCCGTTGCTGTCGACGACCTGCGGGCACCAGCCCTGCGTGGCCTGCTCGTCGTGCGTGCGATCGAACTCGCGCGTGTTGACCCAGCCGACCATCGGTCCGAGCAGCTCGTTGAACCACAGCGTGTGATCGGGGTCGTTGTCGAACTGCAGGTGGTGCGTCGCGAAGCACGTGTCGATGAGCTCCCACTGGCCGGTCGCCGGGTCGTACACCGAGGCCTGCCGGTTGCTGAAGGTCAGCGGGTAGTACTTCGCGAACTTGTTGCTCGAGCCTTCCTTGCACCAGGCAGGCTCCTCGTCGCGAATCTTCGACGTCAACCAGACGCGGCCCTTCTCGTCCATCATCGGGTTGTGCGGATCCGCCGGGTTCTCGAGGCCCCAGATGTGCTGCATGCCCCAGAAATTCGACGGCATTGCCGGCGGCGGAAACCGCGACGGGACCTTGCGCGGGTCGTCGCGCGTCGGGATCGTGAGCTCGTAGGTGCTGTTGTCGACGGGATCGACGACCGTGAGCTTGCCATGACCGGCGGACGCGGCATACACCTTGCCGTACGGGTTCACCGTGGGGTCGTTCTTGTCGGTGGAGATCTCGTCGTGCATGAACGAGTCGGCCACGCCCCAGTCCCACAGCGTGACGACGACGTTGCGCTCGATGCCCGTCGGGCGCGGCGGCTGCGGCGGCACTTCGCCGTTGGCGATGCGCGTGGTCCAATCGGCGAGCACCTTCGCCCCGGCCTGCGTGCCCCACTGCGCCATCGTGCCGGCCATCGCGCTGCCACGCACGCCGAGCTGCGTCCGGTACACCCAGGCCTCCTCCGGCGTCTTGAAGCCGAGGTGATCCATGTGCCCCAGCGTGCGCGTGATCTGCGTGCCGAGCTCGTGGCAGAAATTGCAGCCGCTCTTGATGTTGTAGATCCAGTGCGCCTGCGAATCCATGGTTGGCGGCATGCCGTTGCCCTGGTCGCCGGTGCCCGGGAACGCGCTCTTCGGCGGCGGCTGCAGCAGCGACAACCAGTAGTTGCCGGGATACACCTTGGCCGCGTCCGCCGGTGTGCCGGCGACCGTGGCGGTGAGATTCAGCGCCGTGTCGCCGGGCCGGCCTTCGACCTTCGCCGAATCGACGAGGCCATAGCCGCGCACCCAGACGTTGTACGTGGCCGTCGGCAACTGCGGGAGCACGTAGCGGCCGTCATCACCGGTGACCACGATCTTGATGAACGGCGTCTTCAGCTCCTTGGTCTCGGCAATGACCCAGACGCCGGCCTCCGGCCCGCGGCTGCTGCTCACGACGCCGCTGATGTAGCCCTCCGGCAGGTCCGGGGGCGCTGCACCCACGCCGAAACACACGAAAGCCGCGGTGCCTGCGACGATGCGAGCGACCCTTCGGCCGCCGAAGATCGACATATTCATGGGTATCCTCTAACGATTCTGTTCTTGGTGTGATGGCCGCGCGCGGTTCCCCCGAACTCGCCGGTACCCAATCTTATGCCGTGGTGAGCGAGGGGCAAAGCCCGCGCGCGTCAGAGCGGCGCGATGCGCTCCAAACCCATGTAGGCGCGCAGCGCTTCCGGGATCAGGATCGAGCCGTCCGCCTGCTGATAGTTCTCGAGCACCGCGATCAGCGTGCGCCCGACGGCGAGACCCGACCCATTCAACGTATGGACGAGCTCGGGCTTGCCCGTCGCGGGGTTGCGCCAGCGGGCCTGCATCCGTCGCGCCTGGAACGCCTCGCAGTTGCTGCACGAGGAAATCTCGCGGTACTTGCTCTGCCCCGGCAGCCAGACCTCGAGGTCATACGTCTTGGCCGAGCCGAAACCCGTGTCGCCGCCGCACAGCGCCATGACGCGATACGCGAGACCGAGGCGCTGCAAGATCGATTCCGCGTGACCGACCAGCGCCTCGAGCTCGCCGTACGACTCCTCGGGCTTCGCGATGTGGACGAGCTCCACCTTCTCGAACTGGTGCTGACGGATCATGCCGCGCGTGTCCTGCCCGTAGGAACCGGCTTCCGAGCGGAAGCACGGCGTGTGCGCCGTGAGGCGCAGCGGCAATCGATCGGCTTCGACGATGCTGTCGGCGACGAGGTTCGTGAGCGATACCTCGGCGGTCGGAATCAGCCGCAGCTTGTGCTCGCCCTCGAGCGCGAACAGATCCGCCGCGAATTTCGGGAGCTGCCCCGTGCCGAACAGCGTTTTGTCGTTGACGAGGTACGGTACGTACGTTTCGCTGTAGCCGTGCTCGCGCGTGTGCAGGTCGAGCATGAGCTGGGTGAGCGCACGTTGCAGCTGCGCGAGCGCCCCTTTGAGCACGACGAACCGACTACCGGAAAGCTTCGCGGCCGCGTCGAAGTCCATGAGACCCAATCGCTCGCCGAGCGCCACGTGATCGAGCGGGGCGTACGAGAACTGCGGCGGCGTGCCCCAGCGGCGCACCTCGACATTGGCGTCCGCATCGGTGCCGTCCGGCACCGATGGGTGCAGCAGGTTCGGCAGTCCGGCCAGGAATTCGTCGAGCTCCGCGCCGAGCGCCGTGAGGCGTGCTTCGCCGCTCGTGAGCGCATCGCCGAGCTCGCCGACCTCGCGTTTCAGGGTCTCGACCTCGCCGCCCGCCGCCTTCGCGCGACCGATCGCCTTCGAGCGCTCGTTGCGCGTTTGGCGCAAGCCTTCGACCTTGATCTGCAGCTCCTTGCGCTCGGTTTCGAGCGCCAGGTATCGCGCGCGGTCGAGCTTGAACCCGCGGCGCGCGAGATTCGTCGCGACGCCGTCGAGATCCTGGCGGAGGAGTCGTGGATCGAGCATCGGGATATCTTACGAGAAAAGGTGCTCGACGCGCTGGCACCAGGCATGAAGGATCGTCAGCGAGAGCGCGAGACCCGCGAGCACCCCCAAGGTATTCGCGGCCATGTCGGCCGGATCGAGCGTGCGCGTTGCCGTCAGTCCCTGGAGCAGATCGAGCGCCACGCCGAGCGCCACCAAGCCGAGGCCGACCCAGACCTGGGACGAGCGCGGATACAGCCACCGAACCACGCCATCAGCAGCAAGTACGACCCCGAATGCTCGAGCTTGTCGCTCAAGTGGATGCCGGAGATCATGCGCGCCGGCACGAGGCTGCCGGTGATCACGCCGAGCAGCAGCAGCGCGCCGATCCCGAGCCAGACCTTTGGGTAGCGAAGGGGCAACACGCCGCGCTAGCCCGCGTTACCAATGACGTCGACGCCGGCTGGTGGCGTGAACTCGAACGTCGCGTCGGCCACGTCCGGGTTGATTTGCAGATTCATGAGCTCGATGCGCGTGACCTGATTCAGGCCGTCGACGAGCTCGAGCTGCTGCGGTGCGTTGCCCTGGAAGCCGATCAGCACGGAGACTGAAATCGGCGCCACCGGTCTTCGGCTTGAGCTTGATCCAATCGAGACCGTCGCGTGGGTAGCTCTCCACGACGTCGAACCCGTCGCGAACGTTGCGATCGCCGCTCAACAGCATCGCGGGCGTCGACTCCACCGTGGTATCGAGCGGCGCGACCGTCACCTGCGAGAGCTCCACGTCGTAGATCCACAGCTGCTTGCCGTCCGCGACGACGGTGAGCTCCGTGGGCTGCATGTAGATCCAGCGAAAGCGGTTGGGACGACGCAGCGAGAGCGTGCCGGTCTCCGTCTGCAGCAAACGGTGATCGGCCGTCCACAGCTCCTGCTTGAAGTCGGCCGTGAGCGAATGCACGTCGCCGAGGAAGGCCTCGAGGGCCGCCAGGCCCGCCGGTGGTTTGCCGTCGACGGCGGGCTGCGCCGAGGCCGTGGTGCAAATCGCGACGAGAAAAAGGAACGCCGGCCCGCTAATCGAGCGCAGGAGGCGGCGGCGCCAGGACTTCCCTGAATCCATTGGTCTGGAGACTTCCGACAATCCCGGCCTCTTCCATGGTTTCGACCATTCGCGCCGCCCGGTTGTAGCCGATCTTCAGGCGCCGTTGGATGCCGGAAATCGACGCCTTGCGCGTTTCGGTCACGATCCGTACCGCTTGATCGTAGAGCGGATCCTGCTCGCCGTCCAACTCCCCGGACGCAGCCACGGCGGGCTCGAGACCCAGCACGTCGCCTGCCGGCCCGTCGAGCACGTTGTCGATGTAGCTCGGCTTGCCGCTCGCGCGCAGCGCCTTGACGACGGTGTGCACCTCGTTGTCGGAGACGAACGCACCGTGCACTCGGAACGGCATCGAAGTGCCAGACGGCAGGTACAGCATGTCGCCGTGGCCGAGCAGATGCTCGGCGCCGATCTGATCCAGGATCGTGCGCGAATCCACCTTGGCCGACACCTGAAACGCGATGCGGCACGGAATGTTGGCCTTGATGAGGCCGGTAATCACGTCGACCGACGGGCGCTGCGTGGCGACGATCATGTGAATGCCGGAAGCGCGGGCCTTCTGCGCCAGCCGCGCAATCAGCTCCTCGACCTTCTTGCCGACCATCATCATCATGTCGGCGAGCTCGTCGATGATCACGACGATGTAGGGCAGCGTCTGCAGCTCCGGCGCGGTCTCGCCTTCGAGCTCGGGCTCGAAGGTGGGGTCGAGCAGCGGTCGGCCCGCGTCGATGGCCTCCGTGACCTTGCGGTTGTAGCTCGACAGATGCCGAACGCCGAGCCCCGCCATGAGCGCGTAGCGGCGCTCCATCTCGGCGACGCACCAGCGCAGCGCGTTCGCGGCTTGCTTCATGTCCGTGACGACGGGCGCCAGCAGATGCGGGATGCCCTCGTAGACGGACAGCTCGAGCATCTTCGGGTCGATCATGATCAGCCGCACGTGCTCGGGCGTGGACTTGTACAGCAGGCTCAACACCATCGCGTTGAGCCCCACCGACTTGCCGGAGCCCGTCGTGCCGGCGATCAAGAGGTGCGGCATGCGCGCGAGATCCGCGACGACCGGCGCCCCGCCGATGTCCTTGCCGAGCGCGAGCGTGAGCGGCGACTTCAGCTCGTCGTAGGCCTGCGATTTGATGATCTCGCCGAGCGCGACGATCTCGCGCACCTCGTTCGGAATCTCGAGGCCGACGTACGGCTTACCCGGAATGATCTCGACGACGCGCACGCTCACGGTCGCGAGCGACCGCGCGAGATCCTTCGCGAGGTTGCTGATCTGGCTGCTCTTGACGCCGGCGGCCGGCTTCAACTCGAAGCGCGTCACGACCGGGCCCGGATGCACCGCCACGACCTCCGCCTCGACGCCGAAATCGCCGAGCTTCAGCTCGACGAGGCGCGACATGGCCTCGAGCGCTTCGGCCGAGTAGCCGCCTTCGCGCGGCGGCGGATTGTCGAGCAGCGAGAGCGCCGGCAGCTCGTTCGACTGCGGTGGCTCGAACAACGGCACCTGCCGCTCGCGCTCGAGGCGCTCGGAGGCGCGCGGGCTGATCTCGATCTTCTCGATCACGGGCTCGATCCGCGGCGCACCGGCTTTCGGCTTCGCCCTGACCTTGCTCACGACCTCTTGGCGCTGCTGCTTCGCACGTCGTCCGGCGAGCCAGATGCGCGCCTCGACGAGCTTCTCGTTCAATGCCGCGACACCCCAGTACACCGCGCGACCGGTGCGATCCATGATCGCGAGCCACGACACGCCGGTCGCGACGGACACCGCCGCAAGCCACAGCACGAGCAGCAGTACCGTGGCACCGAGCAAACCCAGCCCGTACTCGAGACCATGGCCCACGAGTTGCCCCAGGATGCCGCCCGCGGTCTCGCGCATGTCGGCAGCGGCGAAATGCAACGTCGCGAGCCCGGAGCTCGTGGCGATCGTCAGCACGAAACCGACGCCGCGCCAGATCGTTGCCGCCCGCTCGGGCATGCGCTCGCTGCGGAACAAGAACACGCCCGCGATCAGCACGAGCAACGGAAACAGATACGCGGACATGCCGAACAGCACGAACGCCACGTCGGCGAACCAGGCCCCGGCCGGGCCCATGCGATTCGCTACGGTGTCGCTGCCGCTGGCGACGCTGAAGCCCGGATCGACCGGGCTGTAGCTCAACAAGGCGAGCAGCAGGATGACGCTCAAGCCCGCGAGCACCCAGAACGCCGACTCGCGCAAGCCGCGAATTCGCGGCACGAAGAACGTTTCGAATGCGGTGGCTTTGGCTTTATTCAAGTGGCACGACAGTAAGTCGCCTTAATCGGCTGATTATACTGATATGTGAAGTGGCGCCTAGTCCGCCAAGAAGAGGGCCGGCGGCGCCGTCCTCGAGCGGCCGCGGCGCGACTCGACGGGCGCTGGGCCGGCGGGCACACTCGCGGCATGCGCCTGCGAATTCAGCAGCTGTCGAGCCTCGCGACCGTCGCGGCGCCGGCCTGGAATGCTCTCGTCGGGGACAACCCGTTCTTAAAGCATGAGTTTCTGATCGCGCTCGAGCGCAGCGGCTGCATCGGGCCGGGGACGACCTGGCTCCCGGCGTACCTGATGGCGAGCGACGACGACGGGCCGGCCGGCGCCCTGCCCCTCTATATAAAGTACGACTCGCGCGGCGAGTTCGTTTTCGACTGGAGCTGGGCCGACGCCTACGAGCGCGCCGGCCGAGCGTACTATCCGAAGCTCGTCGCCGCGGTACCGTTCACGCCGGCCACCGGCGCGCGCACCCTGATTCGTCCCGGCGCGGATCCGAGCATCGCGGTCACGCTGCTGAAGACGGCCCGCGAAGTGGCCGTCGAGCTCGGCGCTTCGTCGCTGCACGTGCTGTTTCCGACGGCAAGCGAACGCTCGCTGCTCGAGACCGAAGGACTGCTGGCCCGCAAGAGCTGCCAATTTCACTGGCACAACGACGGCTATGCCGACTTCGACGACTTCCTCGGCCGCTTCAGCTCCGCCAAGCGCAAGAAGGCCAAGCGGGAGCGGCGACGAATCGCCGAGGCCGGGATCGTCTTCGAGCATCTGCGGGGCAACGAGCCGAGCAGCGCCGATTGGGACGTCATCTTCGACTGCTACTCGCGCACGTTCGAGCAACGCGGTCGGCCACCGTACCTGAATCGCGCGTTCTTCGACGAGATCGTGACCACCATGCCCGACAATCTCGTGATCGTGCTCGCGCGCTACGGCGCCGAGCCGATCGCCACGGCCATCTGCTTTCGCAGCAGCGACACGCTGTATGGCAGGTACTGGGGCAGCGTCGCGGATTTTCACAGCCTGCACTTCGAGACGTGCTACTACCAAGGCATCGAATACTGCATTCGCGGCGGGGCTACGCACCTTCGAGCCCGGCACACAGGGCGAGCACAAGATCAGCCGCGGCTTCACGCCCGAGGCGACATGGTCGTACCACTGGCTGCGCGACCCGGAGTTCCACGCGGCGGTCGCGGACATTTTCTGCGCAGGGAGAGCCAGCACGTGGATGCGTACATGGCCGAGCTCGACGAGCACGTGCCGTATCGAGATCCGCCGGATGATTTCACGATGCGGGTCGTCGCGGAACGCTAACCGGCCGATGCGCGCACTCCGTTGGCTGTCGCCGCTCCACGGACGAGGACTTTCCGCCGCCCGACCAGGCTTTGACGGAACCGAACGGATTGCTTGCGGCCGGCGGCGATCTCGAGCCCGATCGGCTGCTGAATGCCTACCGGCGCGGCATCTTCCCCTGGTACGAGGAAGGTCAACCGATCCTCTGGTGGAGCCCCGATCCGCGCGCCGTGCTCTGGCCGGATGCGCTGCATGTCTCGCGGAGCTTGCGCCGCGCCCTGCGCAAACGCGGCTTCGAGGCTCGCGTCGACACCGCGTTCGACGACGTCGTGGCCGCCTGCGCGACGCCGCGCTCGTACGGCGGCGGAACTTGGATCACGCACGATATGGCGACGGCCTACGGTCGTTTGCATCGACTCGGCTGGGCACACTCGTTCGAGACCTGGCACGACGGCTCGCTCGTCGGCGGACTGTATGGCGTGGCGATCGGCAAAGTCTTCTTCGGCGAGTCGATGTTCACGCGGATCACGGACGCCTCGAAGGTCGCGCTCGTCCACGCCGTACAATGCCTTCGCGAGCGGCAGTTCGAGCTGATCGATTGCCAGATCGCCTCGGCGCACACCGCGAGTCTCGGCGCGAGGAACGTGAGCCGCACGGATTTTCTGCGGCTGCTCGCGGCGCTCTGCGACCCGCCGGGCACGCCCAGCCGCTGGTCCTCCGTCGGCCGCCGCACCTAGCGCGCGGCCGTTTGCCGGCCTTGCTGCGCTTATGCAACAATGCGCCGCCCGCGGGTTCCCGAGCTGTCGCTGAATGGCAAAAGAAGAAGCGATCCAAATGGAAGGTACGGTAGTGGAAACGCTGCCGAACACGACCTTTCGCGTGGAGCTCGAGAACGGCCACGTCGTCACGGCGCACATCTCGGGAAAGATGCGCAAGCACTACATTCGAATATTGAAAGGCGACGCCGTGACGGTGGAGCTCACGCCGTACGATCTCACGAAGGGTCGAATCATCTACCGGGCCCGCTGAGCGGCCCGCCCGAGCTCAACGTTCGCTGCCTTTGTCTTGCTGCTCGGCGAGATCGCTAGCGGTGCGCTCGCCGCGTGGCCTGCGCGCCGCACGCCCGTCGGCTTTATCGGTCGACGCCGAGTCCGGCAGGTGCTCCAGCTCGCGTACCGTCGGCTCCACGGTCAACACCAACGACTCGCCATCGGGCCCCACTTCGACGCGAACGTGGCCGCCGTCGGCCAATCTGCCGAACAGCAGCTCCTCGGCCAGCGGTCGCTTGATGTGCTCCTGAATCACGCGCGCCATCGGCCGAGCGCCCATCTTCTTGTCGTAGCCGCGCGCCGCGATCCAGTCGCGGGCGGCAGGCTCGAGCTCGATCGTCACTTCGTTCTTCTCGAGCTGCGTCTCGAGCTCGACGACGAGCTTGTCCACGACTCTGGCAATCGACTGCTCGTCGAGCGCGCTCGAACTGGATGATCGCGTCGAGTCGATTGCGGAATTCCGGCGAGAAGAGCTTCTTCAGCACTTCCATCGCGTCGGTCGAATGATCCTGCAGCGTGAAGCCGACCGACGCGCGACTCGCCTCCTGCGCGCCGGCGTTCGTCGTCATGACGATCGTCACGTTGCGGAAGTCCGCCTTGCGGCCGTTGTTGTCGGTCAACGTGCCGTGATCCATGACCTGCAGCAGCAGGTTGAACACCTCCGGGATGAGCCTTCTCGATCTCGTCGAACAGCAGCACGCAGTGCGGATGCTTGCTGATGGCTTCCGTCAGCAGGCCGCCCTGATCGAATCCGACATAGCCCGGCGGCGCACCGATCAGGCGCGACACGGTGTGCCGCTCCATGTACTCCGACATGTCGAAGCGGACGAGCTCGACGCCCATCGTGAGCGCGAGCTGGCGCGTGACCTCGGTCTTGCCGACGCCCGTCGGGCCGGAGAACAGAAACGAGCCGACCGGACGGCGGTCGTCGCCGAGCCCCGAGCGCGCCATCTTGATGGCCGCGGCCAGCGCGCCGATGGCACGGTCCTGACCGAAGATCACGAGCTTGAGATCGCGCTCGAGGTGGCGCAGGACGTCGCGGTCGGAGACGGACACGGTCTTCGGCGGGATCCGCGCGATCTTCGCGACGATGTTCTGGATCAGCTCGACGTCGACGACGCGCGGCCGGTTGTTCTCGGGCTGCAATCGACAATTCGCGCCCGCCTCGTCGATGACGTCGATCGCCTTGTCCGGCAGATGGCGGTCGTTGATGTGCTTCGCAGAGAGCTCCGCGGCGGCGCGCAGCGCCTCGTCGGAATACGTGACGTCGTGGTGCTCCTCGAAGCGGCTCTTGAGCCCGCGCAGGATCTCCACCGTTTCGGCCACCGAAGGCTCCGTGATGTCGATCTTCTGGAAGCGCCGCGCCAGCGCGTGGTCCTTCTCGAAGATGCCGCGGAACTCGGAATACGTAGTCGAGCCGATGCAACGCAGCTCGCCGTTCGCGAGCAGCGGCTTGATCAGATTCGATGCGTCCATGACGCCGCCCGACGCCGCGCCGGCACCGATGACGGTATGGATCTCGTCGATGAACAGGATCGCGCCCGGCTGCTTCTTCAACCCGGCCACGACACCTTTGAGCCGCTTCTCGAAATCGCCGCGATACTTCGTGCCCGCGATCAACGAGCCCATGTCGAGCGCGTAGACCACGCAGTGCCGCAGGATCTCCGGCACCTTGCCTTCGACGATCAGACGCGCGAGCCCCTCGGCGAGAGCGGTCTTGCCGACGCCGGCCTCGCCGACGAACAGCGGATTGTTCTTGCGGCGGCGGCAGAGGATCTGGATCGTGCGCTCGATCTCGCGCTTGCCGACCGATCAGCGGATCGATCTTGCCCGCCTCGCGCCAGCGCGTTCAGATTCGTCGTGAAACGCTCGAGCGGATTGCCGTCGCCGCGCTCGCTCCGCATCGGCAACGTGCTCTTCCGCCTCCGGCTTGGCCGGCTCTTGCACCTTCGGCACGCCGTGCGAGACGAAATTCACGACGTCGAGACGCGTGACGTCTTGCAAGCCGAGCAGATAGACGGCCTGCGATTGCTTCTCGCCGAAGATGGCGACGAGCACGTTCAACGGCGTGACTTCCTTGCGGCCGCTCGATTGAACGTGAAACACCGCACGCTGCAACACGCGCTGGAAACCGAGCGTCGGCTGGACCTCGGTCTCCTCGTCTTCGCCGCGCAACCGCGGCGTGGACTCTTCGATGAACGTCTTCAGCTCGCGACGCAGGCGGGCGAGATCGGCTCCGCAAGCCTTCAAGGTCTCGATGGCCGCGGGCGTATCGAGCAACGCGAGCAACAGGTGCTCGACGGTGATGAACTCGTGCCGCGCTTCCCGCGCACGTTGAAACGCCTCGTTCAAACAGTATTCGAGCTCACTGGACAGCATCTAGGCCTCTTCCATGGTGCAAAGCAGTGGATGCTGGTGTTGCTGCGCCAATCCGGTCACTTGCGCGACTTTCGTCTCCGCGATCTCGTAAGTATAGACGCCGCAGACACCCTTTCCCTTCGTATGGACCTCCAGCATGATCCTCGTGGCGGTCGGTCGATCCAGCGAGAAGATCTTCTCGAGCACCTGAACGACGAATTCCATCGGAGTGTAATCGTCGTTTAACAAGATTACGCGATATAGGGGCGGGCGTTTCAGCCGCGGCTTGGCCTCCTCGGTGGCCAGACCATGGTCCGAACCCCGATCGATCCTCGTATGCTCGTTGGCCATGCTAACGGGAATTCTATCGGCCCACGTGGGTCAATTGAAGGACAACGCTGGACCAGAAAGAAGTTCACGGGGGGCCAGTTAAAGCAACTGTGTCACAGTCGACACTCCGAGCAAATTCAGTCACTTGTTACGCATCCCGTAGCTGCCCTATCATGGCCAATTGACCGCGAGCTCAAGCGGAAGGATCCTTAATGGACGTCGCCAAGCGATTCGTCGACTGGACGGAGCACCCGCCGGAGCAATGGCTCACGACGATCAACCGCTATCTGCCGCCGGCGGTCACGGCGGTGCTCGTGCTCACGATCGCCTATCAGCTCGCCGGCATCACGTGGCTGCTGGTGCCGAGCGCACCGCAGACGGCGGCGCCCGTCGCGCGGCCGAGCGGCCAGAAGCCGGCGGCCGCCACCGAGGACCTCGGCCAGCTGAAGAGCTCCCATCTGTTCGGCGAGGCGCAGCAAGGAAGCGGCGCCGGTGGTCACGAGCGCCGTCGATGCCCCCGAGACGACGCTGAGCCTCACGCTGACGGGCATCCTCGCCGGTGGCAGCACGCCGCAGGCGATCATCTCGGCCAACCGCAGCCCGGAGAAGACCTACCACATCGGCGACACCATCGATAACGCCGACGGCGCCACGCTGTATTCGGTGGAGGCCGACCGCGTGCTCCTGAATCGCGACGGCCGCCTCGAGACGCTGCGGCTACCGGAGCAACTCTCGAACGCGGCACCGCGTCCGGCCGCGAGCATTGGCCCCGCCCGCAGCGCAGCAACGCCGGTTCGCTCCGGGAGGTCATCAGCGAGAACGCGTCGCGAATCACCGACATCGTGCGGATCGCGCCGCACGTGCAGGAAGGCAAGGTGATCGGCTTCCGCGTGACACCCGGCCGGGACCGCGCCACGTTCGAGGCGCTCGGGCTACAGCCGGGCGACGTCGTGACCGACATCAACGGCACGGTGCTGAACGACCCGAGCCAGGGCCTGCAGGTATTCGAGTCGCTCGGCGAGGCCACCCAGGCGAACGTCACCGTGCTCCGGGACGGCAGCCCGCAGGTCGTCGTCATCGATACGTCGCAGCTGCAAAAGCTCCAGGAGAAACGCGAGTGATCCATTTGCAGCGGCTCCCGACCGGCACCTGCTGTCTTCCACTGCAGTACGCCGGCAAGAAGCCGCGGGCGCGCCTGGCGGCGGTGTGCCTCGGCGCCTGTCTGAGCCTGCTCGCCGGTCTGGCGCAGGCCCAGCCCCAGGCGCAACCGGGCCAGCTGTATACGGCGAACTATCGCGAAGCCGACATTCGCGTGGTGGCCGAGCAGGTCTCAGCAGGTCATCGGCCGGACGATCATCATCGATCCGCGCGTCCGCGCCCAGGTCACGGTGCTGTCGAATGCGCCGATGACGCGCGAGGCGTTCTATCGGTTGTTCCTGTCGATGCTCGAGGTTCACGGCTTCAGCGCGCTCGACTCCGGCGACGCGATCGAGATCGTGCCCGACGCCAACGCGCGTTTCGGCTCCGGGCGACGACTACGTGACGCAAGCCGTCGTGCTCGACAACATCGGCGCCGCGCAGCTCGTGCCGATTCTGCGGCCGCTGCTGCCGCAGTCCGCGCACCTCGCCGCCCACCCGACGTCGAATGCCCTGATCATTGCCGACCGACCGCAGAACATCAGCCGCATCCTGAGTCTCGTCCGGCGCATGGACCAGGCCGGCACCGACGACGTCGAGGTCATCGCGCTCGAGAACGCCTCGGCCGACGAGGTCGTGCGGATGCTGAACGCGCTGAACCAGGCCGCGCAAGCGGCGGGCGGCGCCCCACCCGTGCAGGTGATCGCCGACACGCGCACGAACAGCGTGCTGCTTGAGCGGCGCCAGCGCCACTCGCTTGCGCTACCGGGCCTTGATCGCTCATCTCGATACTCCGACGGCGCAGGGCGGCAACACGCACGGTGCGCTATCTGAACTACGCCGACGCCGAGGACCTCGCGACGAAGCTGCAGGCGCAGTTCGGCGGCAGCGGCGCCAGCCGCGGCGCCACGCCGGCACCCGCGGAGGGCGGCGCCGGCGGCGCGGCGAACAGCGGGCCCGTGACGATCTGGGCCGACGCCGGCACCAACGCGCTCGTCATCAACGCGCCCGAGCGGATACGCCAGGACATGATGGCCGTCATCAATCAGATCGACATCCCGCGGCTGCAGGTGCAAGTGGACGCGATCATCGTGGAGGTCACCGAGTCGAAGGCGGCCCAGATCGGCGTGACGTGGCTGCTGAACGGCGCCGACAGCGACAAGGCGCTCGGCGTCACGAACTTCAGCAGCACGACGGGCAGCATCACGCAGCTCGCGACGGCCGGCAGCGGCAACGCCCAGCGCATCCTCGATCCCGCAGGGCATCACCGCCGCCATAGGACGCATCCGCGACGGCGGCACGAGCTGGGCCGCGTTGGTGTCCGCGCTGCGCGGGGATGCCGACACCAACGTCGTGTCGACGCCGCAGATCGTGACGCTCGACAACGAAGAGGCGGAGATCAAGGTCGGTCAGGAGGTGCCGTTCGTGACCGGCCAGTTCACGAACGCGGGCAGCGCGAACGTCGGCACGGTCAACCCGTTCCAGACCATCCAGCGCCAGGAAGTCGGCACGAAGCTGAAGATCACGCCGCAGATCAACGAAGGCAGCGGCGTGAAGCTGAAGATCGAGCAGGAGACCTCGAGCATCAGCGCCGGCGCCACGGGTGCCGTCGACCTCGTGACCAACAATCGCACGATCAGCACGTCGGTGTTCGTCAACGACGGCGACGTGCTGGTTCTCGGCGGCCTGATCGACGACCAGATGCGCAACAACGAGCAACGCGTGCCGGGCCTCGGCCGCATCCCGGGGCTCGGTTGGCTGTTCCGTGCACGCAAGACCGAGCGACGTCAAGACGAACCTCATGGTATTCATCCGGCCGACGATCCTGCACGACGACAACGACGTGCAGTTCCAGACCAACGCCAAGTACCGCTACATCCAGGAACTGCAGCGGCAGATGAACGAGAGCAACCGCCCGCTGCTGCGCAAGGACCCGCGACCCGAGCTCCCGCCGCTGCCGGAACCCCCGCCCGCAGCGACGACCGAACCGCCGGCCGCCGATGGCAGCAAACCCGAATAGCCCGGCCGCCTCGCCGGAGCCCGCGACCGGCGCTGCCGGCGTGCCGTTTTTGCCATTCGCCTTCGCGAAACGCCACGGCGTGCTGATTCAGGACGCGCACGACGGCGTATTCCGCGCGATCTATCGCCGTGGGGCCTCTGCCGCAGAGCCTGGCCGAGGTACGCCGCTACGCCGGTGCGATCGATCGCCTTCGCCGAGGTCGACGCGGCCACGTTCGACGCCTCGTTGCAGGCGGCCTACGAGAGCGGCGCCGCGATGACCATGGTCGAGGGGCTCGACGGCGAGACCGACCTGCTCGCCGTCGCCCAGCAGCTGCCCGAGCCTTCCGACCTCATCGACAGCGACGACGAGGCGCCGATCATCCGGCTGATCAACGCGCTGCTGACCCAGGCCGTGAAGGACAACGCGTCGGACATCCACATCGAGCCGTACGAGAACCGGATGACCGTCCGGTTCCGGATCGACGGCGTGCTGCGCGAGGTGCTGCAGTCGAAGCGCGCCGTTGCGCCGATCGTGGTGTCGCGCATCAAGGTCATGTCGAAGCTCGACATCGCCGAGAAGCGCCTGCCGCAGGACGGCCGCATCTCGTTGCGCATCGCCGGGCGCGCCGTCGACGTCCGCGTCTCCACGATCCCCTCGGGCCACGGCGAGCGCGTAGTGCTGCGGCTGCTCGACAAGCAAGCCGGGCGGCTGACGCTGTCCCACCTCGGCATGTCGGACGAGGACCAGGCGGCCATGGACCAGCTCGTGCATCGACCGCACGGCATCCTGCTGGTCACCGGCCCGACCGGCTCCGGCAAGACCACGACGCTCTACGCGGCGCTGGAGCGCATCAACGACCTCACGCGCAACATTCTGACGGTCGAGGATCCGATCGAGTACCACATCGACGGCATCGGCCAGACGCAGGTGAACACGAAGGTCGAGATGACGTTCGCGCGCGGCCTACGGGCGATCCTGCGCCAGGACCCCGACGTCGTCATGGTCGGCGAGATCCGCGATCTCGAGACCGCCGAGATCGCCGTGCAGGCGAGCTTGACCGGCCACCTGGTGCTCTCGACCCTGCACACGAATACCGCCGTCGGCGCCGTTACGCGGCTCCGCGACATGGGCGTCGAGCCGTTCCTGCTGTCGTCGAGCCTGATCGGCGTGCTCGCGCAGCGGCTCGTGCGCGTGCTCGACCCCGCGGCGCGGATTCCTTACCAGGCCAGCGAGTACGAGTGCCGCCTCTTGAACGTCGATCCGGCGCATCCACCGACCCTGTACCGCGCACCCGCCGAGGAACGCGGCTATCAGGGCCGCACCGGCATCTACGAGCTCGTGAAGGTCGACAACACCATGCGCACCATGATCCACGACGGTGCCGGCGAGCACGAGCTCGAGCGTTACGCTCGCACCTTGACCCCGAGCATCCGCGAGGACGGCGTCCGCAAGATCCTGGCAGGCGCCACGACGCTCGAAGAGGTCCTCAGGGTCACGCGGGGTGACTGATGGGTGCTTATCAGTACGTCGCCGTCGACTCGGGCGGCAAAGAGCACCGCGGCATCCTCGAAGGCGATACGCCGAAGCACGTCCGCCAGCTGCTGCGGGACCGGCAGCTCCTGCCGGTCGAGGTCGCCGAGGTCGAGGCCAGTGAGCGGAAGTCACGGCGCCAGTGGTCGCTGCGGCGCGGCATCTCCGGTCTCGATCTCGCGCTCCTGACCCGCCAGCTCGCCACGCTCGTGCGCGCCGGTCTGCCGCTCGAGGAGGCGCTGCTCGCCGTCAGCGAGCACACCGAAAAGCCCCGTTTGAAGAGCATCGTGCTCGGGGTCCGCGCCAAGGTGCTCGAAGGCCATTCGCTGGCCGTGGGTCTCGAGGAGTTTCCGTATGCGTTCCCGCCGGTCTACCGGGCCACGGTCACGGCCGGCGAGCAGGCGGGCCAGCTCGATGCCGTGCTCGAGCGGCTTGCCGAATACACCGAGTCCCGGCATGGATTGCGGCAAAAGGTCGGGCAGGCAATGGTCTATCCGATCGTGCTGACCGCGATCGCCTTTTTCATCGTGACGCTGATGCTGGTCTACGTCGTGCCGAAGGTCGTCGGCGTCTTCGAGACCACCGGGCAGCGCCTGCCGATCATGACCCGCGTGCTGATCGCCATCTCGACGGGGTTCCAGCACTGGTGGTGGGCGCTGGCAGCGGCGATCGTAGTCGCCGCGTATGGCGCCTATCGGCTCATGCAGCGCGAGGAAGTCCGCCGACGCGTGCACGGGTGGCTGCTGAAGACGCCGGTCATTGGTCGCGTGACGCGCGGTCTGAACACGGCGCGCTTCACGCGCACGCTCAGCATTTTGACCGGCGAGCGGCGTGCCGGCGCTCGAGGCTCTGCGAATCAGCGCCTCCGTCGTCGCGAACCTGCCGATGCGCGCCGCCGTCGAGGAGGCCGCCGTGCGCGTGCGGGAAGGCGGCGCGATCGGCCGGGCCCTGGGCCAGTCGAAGCTGTTCCCCGCGATGGCCATCCATCTGATTTCGAGCGGCGAAGCCAGCGGCGAGCTCGATACCATGCTCGAGCGGGCCGCAGCCCATCAAGAAAACGAGATGGATAGCCTGCTCGCCACGATGCTGAGCGTGCTGGAGCCGTTGCTGATCGTCGTCATGGGGCTCGTGGTGCTGGCGATCGTCATGGCCATCCTGCTGCCGATCTTCCAAATCAGCCAGCTCGCGCGTTGAGGCTCGCGGTGCGGCCGCGCTATTTGCTCACAGTGTGCATCTGTTCACAGAGAACTTTTGGGGGTATTGCCAACAATTAGACTCAGGTTTATAAACACGCCGACTGCGACTGGCCGGAGGCACCGACTGAATCGGAGGGAGGAATGAAGGTCAAAGTCAAAGAGTCGGAGGAGAAGGAAGATCTCGACGACGAAGACGCCGACGAGGAAGAAGCCGAGGCCGAAGAGCCTGAAACCCCGGCTGAAACGGACAACGTCGGCGATCCTTCGGTAGAGATCAATGTCGAGGCGCTGATTCAGGAGCTCGAAGTCGAAGGGCCGGGGCGCCCTGGCAGAGAGTGCGCGGCGAAACGGCGACTCGAGCATCTGATGGAGGAGAAACGCGCAAAGCGCGACCTGGAGGATTTCGACGACTACGACGTGTAGAACGTCATCACGGATCAGTGAAAATCTCGCGAACGCGTGGTCAAGTTGCCGAGCAAATCGGTATGGTCGAAAAGCCGTTCGGCGATCACGTGCAACACGGCCCCTTCTTTTTGCACGGTCCCCCATATCCCGAGTAAGGCCGCCCCGAGCAGCACCTTCCGATCCTTCTGAGCGAGCCTGTCCCAGACCACGAGATTCAAATAACCCGTTTCGTCTTCGAGAGTTACGAATGTGACTCCCGAGGCGCTTGCCGGCCGCTGCCGAGTAATCACGAGCCCCGCGGCCCTTACCTTCCGCCCGTGCTCGAGCGCCGCGACCTCTCGCGCAGTGCAGTTCCCGATTGCGCGGAGCCGAGCGCGCAATAACGTAAGTGGATGACGGCCGAGGCTGATGCCGACGTGTCGATAGTCCGCCGTGATGTCCTCGCCTTCGCTGGGTCGGCGCAGCAGTGGCAATGCTTCATTGAAGTGCGGCTGCCCGAGCAACGTCGTCGGTTGCTCCACCCCGGCAACGTCCCACCGCGCCTGGTGACGATGACTGGCCAGAGTCTCGAGCGCGCCTGCGGACGCGAGTGATCCGAGATCCCTGACGCCGAGGCGCGCTCTCCCAGCCACGTCCCGCACGTCGCTGAACGGTTTGCCGCCACGGGCGCTCACGATACGCTCGCCAGCCTCGCTCGACAGTCCCTTGACCAGCCGCAGCCCGAGCCGCACTGCGGGACCGCCATCGACACGACGCTCCAGCGTCGAGTCCCAGTCGCTGTGATTGACGTCGACGGCGCGCACTTCGACGCCATGCTCGCGCGCGGAACGTACGAGCTGCTGCGGCGCGTAGAACCCCATCGGCTGGCTGTTCAGTAACGCACAGCAGAACGCGGCAGGCTCGTAACGCTTCAGCCAGGCCGATACATAGACCAGCAGCGCGAAGCTGGCGGCATGTGACTCGGGGAAACCATATTCGCCGAATCCTTTGATCTGGCTGAAAATGCGCTGCGCGAACTCGGGGCTGTAGTGGCGCTCGGTCATGCCGCCGATCAACCGCTCCTCGAACCGCTCGAGATCGCCGCTCCGACGCCATGCAGCCATGGCCCGCCGCAGCTGATCCGCCTCACCGGCAGTGAATCCGGCCGCGACGATCGCGAGCTGCATGACCTGCTCCTGGAAAATCGGCACTCCGAGCGTCCGCTCGAGCACTCGCTCCACCTCCTTGCTCGGATAGCTGACCGGCTCCTCGCCGGAGCGGCGCCGCAGATAGGGGTGGACCATGTCGCCTTGAATCGGGCCCGGCCGGATGATCGCGACCTCGATCACGAGGTCGTAATAGCAGGCGGGTCTGAGCCTCGGCAGCATGGCCATCTGCGCTCGGGACTCGATCTGGAAGACGCCCATCGTGTCGGCCCGGCCGATCATCTCGTAAACGCCGCGGTCTTCGGCCGGCACGGTCGCCAGCGTGAGCGCGCGACCGTCGAAGCGCTCGATGAGCTCGAAGCTCCGTCGCACGGCGCTCAGCATGCCGAGCCCCAGGATATCGACCTTCATGAGCCCGAGCTCCTCGAGATCGTCCTTGTCCCATTGAATGACCGTGCGCTCCGGCATTGCGGCGTTCTCGACGGGCACGAGCTCGTGTAGCGGCCGTTCGGAGATCACGAACCCGCCGACGTGCTGCGACAGATGGCGCGGGAACCCGAGCAGCGATGTCGCCAAGCCGAGCCAGTGCCGCACTCTGGGGCTCGCCGGATCGAGGCCCGCCTCGCGGACTCGTTGCTCGTCGATGACACCGCTGTCCCACCATTGCAGCGAGCTCGCCAACGCGCCGATCTGCAGCTCCTCGAGGCCGAGAGCCTTGCCGACGTCACGGATCGCGCTGCGCGGCCGATACGTGATGACGGTCGCGGCGAGTGCGGCGCGCTCGCGTGAATACTTGCGGTAGATGTATTGGATCACCTCCTCGCGACGCTCGTGCTCGAAATCGACGTCGATGTCGGGAGGCTCGTTGCGCTCCTTCGAGATGAATCGCTCCACCAGCGTCTCCATGCGCCCGGGATCGACCTCCGTGATTCCCAGACAGAAGCAGACGACGGAATTTGCCGCGGAGCCCCTGCCCTGACAGAGAATGCCGATGCTTCGCGCATGGCGGACGATGTCGTGGACCGTCAGAAAATACGCTTCGTACTCGAGCTCGCCGATCAGCTTAAGCTCGTGCTCGATGAGCCGGCGGACCTTCGGCGACTCGCCTGCCGGCCAACGCCAACGACATCCGGACTCGGTCAGCGTGCGTAGGTAGCTTGCCGGCGTTTCCCCTGCCGGCACGATCTCGTGCGGATATTCGTAATTGAGCTCGGCGAGCGAGAACTCGATGCGTTCGAGTATCGCAAGAGACTCCTCGAGCAATGGAGCCGGGTAACGACGAATCAGCTCCGGGACGGGACGCAGGCACCGTTCGGCGTTCCCGTGCAATGCCACGCCGAGCTTCTCGAGCGGAGTCTTCCGCCTGATGGCAGTCAGCGTGTCTTGCAGCATTTGCCGCTCGCGACAGTGCATGTGAACGTTGCCGGCAGCCACCAGCGGCAGAGCGAGCGCTTGACCCAGAGCCGTGGCTTCGGCAAGCCACTCACGATCGTTGCCCGCATTCAGAAGCTCCACCGCGATCCAGACACGGCCGTCGAAACGCTCCTTGAGCCACTGGCCGATCGACAGGCGCTCCTGCGGGGGCGATGCCTCCGGCAACCAGAGCAGAAGACCGCTCAACTGCAGGCAATGTTGCAGATCGTCGCGGCCGATGCGGTAATCGCCTTTGGGTGCCGCGCGCCTGCCCCGGCTGATCAGCGCGCACAGTGCCGAATAGGCTCGTCGACTCTCGGCCAACGCCACGACCTTCAATCCATCGACGCACGTGATCTCGCTGCCGACGAGCAGCTTGAATGACAGCGCGTTGGCGGCCGCATGCGCGCGAACGATGCCGGCTACGGAGCACTCGTCGGTCAGCGCAAGCCCCGCGTAGCCGAGCTCGGCCGCCGTCTGCACGAGCTCGCCAGGATGGGAGGCGCCGCGAAGAAAGGAGAAATTGCTGAGACAGTGCAGCTCGGCATAGATACCGGTGGCCTCGGCGGGTTTCATCGGTCGCCACGCTCAACCGAACAACCCGTGCAGATGCCAAATGCGACTGCGCCGGTCGCGAAAAATCCACAGTCGCTGGCCGTGCGAGCTCACGGCAATGTAGTAATCGCGACCGACATCTCGCTCGTCCCACCAACCGCTTTCGATACGCTCCGGCCCCGAGAGAAGCTCGATCGAGCCTCGATAGTGAATGCGCGCTTCGTCCAAGCCCAGAGGCACGGGCCGTTGCAGGAGCCACAACGGACGATCTTGCGCCAACGGCCGCTCATCGCGGCGGAATGAGCCTGCGGCGATTCCGGCCGATTTTGCCCAGGCCCTTTCCGGACGGTGCTCGGAGACTGCTGCGACGCCATACACGGCCGCGGTGCCAAGCCGCTCCTTGAGCCGCTCGAGCAATGACTGGGCCAAGGTCGCCACCGGCCTCTTTTCGAACAAATCGGCCGTCGCGACCTCGAGCGGCAGCAAGAAGCCGCTTTCGATGCTGATCGCCAAGGCCGGGGTGGGCAAGTGGCTACGCTCGAGCCTGTCCCTGATCAGATGCAACATGAGCTCACGATCGTGAGTCGGCTCGCGCAGCTCGAAGCTCTCGAACGTCGGCGCACGATGCAAATGGTCGAAGCCAATGCGCAGAGTGCAGACTTGAGCCTGACGCAGACGGAGCTCCGCGACGAGCTCATCGAGCATTTGCTCGATGGCCTCGACGAAGACGGAGCTATCGGTGCTCTCTTCGAAGAGCTCGATCTTCGCTTGCCATTTTTCCGGCGGCTTGAACTCGGCGCGCAAATCGGTTTGTCGGCCCAAAGCGCGATCGAGCCCCAGCAAATACGCCTTGCCGACACGGCGGGCAAAGCCGTCGCGCGGCAGTCGGACGCACTCGCCAACGGTGCGCACACCGAGATCTCGCAACAGTTCTTGCACCGCTTTTGGCCAATGCGTGATCTTCAGTGAAAGCCTGCCGAGCCGACCGGCCAGCTCCTGCGGCAACAGCACGTCGTCGCTGGCCGCACGCGCCAGCCACAATGCAGCGGTTGGCGTAGGCGCGACACAAAGCCGAAACGACAGTCGGCGCCGGGTCAGCTCTTCGCCAAGCCTGGATTTGATTGCTTCGAGCGAGCCGAACAGTCGGAGACTCCCGGACACCTCGAGCAACAACCCCTCAGGGGGTTCGATGCTGACCTGCGAGGTCAGTGCTCCCGCCCACCCCGCGAGCGATTCGAGAGTGCATCGCTCAGCGTGCGGCGATCGCTCGAACGTTTGTAGCTCCGCTGTCAGCACGAGCGCCGTGTTCAGCTTGCTACCGGGGCCGATACCGGCGTCCAGCGCTTTCGCGTTGGCTGCGATCACGTGGAGCTGGCCATGCTGCGGCTCGACGACGACCGCCGGTGTTTCGGTGGCCGCCCCGGGCAAACTTTCGAACGCCAGATTCGGCAGGCAAACCGCCAACCACAGCTGCGATCTACTTTGTTCCGGGCGCGAACGGGTGCGCGGCGCCTCTACCGTCTCCGGTACGACCAGGTCGAGGGAATGCAAAGAGTGCGCCATCGGGTTCGACCACTATTGATGCGCCTTTGCGATCGGCCGACTCACGCCGGGCTCCAGAGATCGCCGCTCGAGATCGACGACTCCGGGACGACCACCACGACATTTGATGACTTGAATCCGCGTGACGTCCGCGTGTTGCGACAACATGATGCGGAGTGCCGCCGGCGAACGCTGCCGACGAGCAGCGTGCGGCCTGAACAATACCGTCCAGCACACTTGATCTTCGGCGGCCAGCTGCAGTCGACGCAAAATCACGTCGTCGGCGACCGCGACCCACGCCAATACTCCAGCGCTCGACCCGGAGCGGACAGTCTGCTCGATGGCCCACAAGCGACTCTTGTTGCCGTGAGTCGGATGAATCATGAGCAAGCAATCGGTGTCGACACCATACTGCTGCAAAGCGGGCGCATACGGTATGAACGGCGGAGCGATCCACGCCACCCACTTTTTCGACATGGTCGGAGCGGGATGCGTCAACGACGCCAGGGCGGGCATCAGCAAAGTGAGCTCGCCGATACCATAGCCATCGACGAATATTTCGGTGATTGCGCCGTGGGGCCAACCGCCGCCCGGCAAGTAGCTATCGAGCTCCAGGAATCCGGTCGAAATTGCGGCGCGTGCAGCGGCGCCCCTGCCTCGCCAAACGCGCGTATTCAATTCGTCCCATTCCACGGGCTTGCAGGGCTTTACGACCCATCACTTCATCGAGTCGCGAACGACGCCGACCACGACGCCTTCTATGGCCAATGTCTGCTCGCGCAGATCCACCTGAATCGGCGAGAACTCGGGATTTTCGGGCATCAACCAAACACGGTGACCTTCTTGCCGATAGCGCTTGACCGTCACTTCGTTGTCCAAACGCGCGACCACGATTTGCCGAGCACGCACTTCCGGCGTGCGATGAACCGCGACCAGATCGCCATCCAAAATCCCTGCATCCCGCATGCTCATGCCGTGCACCCGCAACAAGAAATGCGGTGGCTTTTTGAATAGATCCGGGTCGATCTGATAACGCGCTTCGATGTGCTCCTCGGCCAAGATGGGTTGACCGGCAGCCACGCGCCCCACCAAAGGCAAGCCCATTTGCTCGCGCAACGAATCTTTGAGGCGAATACCTCGTGAGGTGCCGGGCAAGAGCTCGAGCACTCCCTTGCGCTCGAGCGCCCGCAGGTGCTCTTCGGCCGCATTGACCGAACGAAACTTCAAGCTTCGCGCGATCTCCGCGCGTGTCGGCGGCATACCGGTTTCATGCATAACCTTCTGAACCAGGATCAGAATTTGCTTTTGTCTCGGAGTGAGCTCGCGCATTTTTGGTACCTGTATATATAACCAGTCTGTGACTATATACAGCCTGTCGGGCCACCGGGTCAAGTCATCGATTTGCCGATCGCAAAACGCAGTCGTCGAGCACTTCATGCGCACCGAAAAATCGGTTTCACTTACGACTGTCTGCGAACGACGACGCGCGGCAACCCTCTGCACCAATTTGGAAATTGCAGTGAAATTGCAGTAGTCGGCGCTTTAGGAAATAATGGCCGCGGTCTGTCACTCAATTAAGTCAGGGGTATTTAATCAATGGCCACAAAAATCCAGGCTGCTTTGCGCGCAGCGGTGCTCGTCGGCAGCTTTGCGATGGTGACCGGCTGTGCATCCTCCGCCACGAAGGAAGATCTCGACGCGGTCCGTGCGACTGCTGAAGCTGCGCAGAACGCGGCGAATGCCGCGCAACGCACGGCTACTCAGGCACAACAGGCTGCTTCGGGTGCGCAGAGCACTGCGAACCAGGCTCTGCAGGCTGCACAAGCGGCCCAAGCTTGCTGCGATGCGACGAATCAGAAGCTCGATCGCATGTTCGAGCAGCGCCAGAGAAAGTAGGAAAGATCTCAGGATGCTGCTCGTCTAAAGCCGCATCTGCCTTACAAAGCCGCCAATCGAATTGGCGGCTTTTTTTTGCCCGCTCGCGATGGAGATCGTGAGCTAGCAGGCCGCCGTTGAAAGAGCCTAGGCGTGCGTCGCCGCCTACCGCAGGTACGACCTCGGGGATCCCGCGACCGACCTCCGCAATCCGCTCCGCAACGTCCCAATGCAGATCGATGTGGCGCTCCTCCGAGGCCGCGACATAGGCGCGCGTGAGGCTCGTCAGCGGCGATTCCTGCGTGGACTCGAGCGCCGCATTGACCGCGTCGACGTTCTCGCCGTCGATGGGGCTCTCCGCCAACGGCGGGTGCGACTCGAGATACAGCCCGCCGTCTGCCGTCCAGCCGAGCTTGACCGGCTGATTCACGATCTGGACGACGGTGCCGGTCGGGCACCGACTTGTACAGCGCCTCGATGTCCTCGGGGAACAGCCGAATACAACCGTGCGTCACGCGCATGCCCACGCCGGACGGCATGTTCGTGCCATGGATCAGGTAGCCCGGCAGCGCCAAGACGCAAGCGCATGGTTGCCGAGCGGGTTGTCGGGGCCGGGCGGCACGACTCTCGGCAACACGTCGTCGCGCGCCGCGTGCTCGTCCCGAATCGACTGCGGCGGATACCAGCTCGGGATTCGCGACCCTGGCCGTGACCTTCGTGACGCCGAGCGGCGTGGACCAATCCATCCGGCCGACGCTGATCGGGTGGGTCACGACGCGACGCGCGCCGGCGGGCACGCCGGGCGGCGGCGTGCCGGAGTCTTCCGGAAAGTAATACAGCCTGAGCTCTGCGACGTTGACGATGATGCCCCGCCGCGGCGCCCGCGGCAGCACGAACCGGGTCGGGATCGTGATCTCGGTGCCTCGCCCGGGCAGCCACGGATCCACGCCCGGATTGGCGCGGCGCAGCGACTCGAAGCCGACGTCGTAGGTCCGCGCGAGCGCGATGAAGGTGTCCTCGTAGCGAGCCTTGACGTGCTGCAGGTCGCCGAAGACTTCGTCGCTGTCGCTGACCCAATACTCGCCCGCCCGCGCCGTTGCGCCCAGCGCCAGGAGCAAAAGGATCGAGACGAGCCTGCGTGCCATGCGGGCCATTATACGTATCGAGCGCCCGAGCGACATGAGCGCCAATCGGCAGTTCGGCCGGTGATCAGTAACGGATCAGGCTCGCGCCCCAGGTGAACCCGCCGCCGAACGCCTCGAGCAGCAGCAGATCGCCGCGCTTGATCCGCCCGTCGCGAATCGCGGTATCGAGGGCCATCGGCACCGAGGCGGCCGACGTGTTGCCGTGCTCCCGGACCGTCAGCACGACCCGCTCCATCGGCATCTCGAGCCGTTTCGCCGTCGCGTTGATGATGCGGATGTTGGCCTGGTGCGGAATCAGCCAGTCGATGGCGCCTTCTTCGAGATCGTTCTTGGCGATGACGTCGTCGACGAGGTTCCCGAGCGTCTTGACGGCGACCTTGAAGACTTCGTTGCCCTTCATCCGCAGGGCCGCGATGTCCCCTTTCTCGCGGTGGCGGGTCGATACGCCGCTCGAAGCGTACAGCAGCTCCCGGTAGCGGCCATCGGCGCCGAGCGTCGAATAGATGATGCCCGGCTCGTCGGCGCCCTCGAGAATCACCGCGCCGGCGCCGTCGCCGAACAGCACGCAGGTCTCGCGATCCGTCCAATCGATGATTCGCGACATCGTCTCGGCACCGATCACGAGCGCGCGTCGCACCTGACCGCTGCGAATGAATTGATCCGCGACGACGAGCGCGTACAGGAACCCGGAGCACGCAGCTTCGAGACTGAACGCGGGGCAGCCGCGAATGCCCAGCTTCTCCTGCACGAGGCAGGCAACGTTCGGAAAGATCAGATCCGGCGTCGTCGTGCCGACGAGCACGAAATCGATGTCCGCCGGCGTGAGCCCCGCGTCCGCGAGAGCGGCGAGCCCCGCGCGGAACGCGAGATCGCTCGTGGCCTCGTCGTCCGCGGCGATGTGGCGGCGCTCGATCCCCGTCCGAGTGCGGATCCACTCGTCGGTCGTTTCGACCATCTTCTCCAGATCGAAGTTCGTCAGGATCTTTTCCGGCAGGTATTTACCGGTGCCGATGATGCGCGAATACATTAGTGCGGGTGACTTTCTGCCAAGTGCGGCTGACTCTCTATCAGTTGGCCGATCTGCACGAGGATGCCTTTGCGAGCCTCCACGATCGCGGTCTTGACTGCGTTCTCGAAGGCGAACTGATCGGCCGAACCATGGCTCTTGATGACGATGCCGTTCAAGCCTACCAGGCTCGCGCCGTTGTAGCGCCGTGGGATCGAGCCGCTCGCGCAACGCTTCGAGCGCAGACTTGGCGATCAGTCCCTGCAGGCCGCGCAGCACGTTACGCCCGAACTCGTCCTTCAGGAACGCCGTGATCAAGCGCGCAACGCCTTCCATGGTCTTCAGAGCCACGTTGCCGACGAACCCGTCGCTGACCACGACGTCGACATCCGCATGGAAGATCCCGTCGCCCTCGACGAACCCGATGTAGTTCAGTCCGCTGTGCGACAGCAGCTCACCCGCTTCCCGGACCGTCTCGTTGCCCTTGATGTCTTCGAGCCCGATGTTCAGCAAGCCGACCCGCGGCCTGGCGACATCGAGCATGTCGCCGGCCACGACCGACCCCATGAGCGCGAATTGGACGAGATGCTGGGACGTGCAGCCGACGTTGGCGCCGAGATCGAGCATGTACGTCGGTCGCTCCAGGCCCGGTACGGCCGAGATGATCGCCGGCCGATCGATGCCGGGCAGCGTTTTCAGCACGTAGCGGGCGGTTGCCATCAGCGCGCCCGTGTTGCCGGAGCTGACGCACGCGTCGGCCTCACCGCTCTTCACGAGCTCGATCGCGACCCGCATCGACGAATCTTTCTTGCGGCGCAACGCGTCGGCCGGTGGCTCGTCCATCGATACGACCTCGGTAGCCGACTTGAACCCGAGCCGCGATCCATAGCGGTCCCGCGCATCCTGGCGCGCCTGCTCGAGGACGTCCGGTAAGCCGACGAGGGTCAGACTGACGGAGTCGTCCCGCTCGAGTGTTGCGAGCGCGGCCGGCACGACGACTGCGGCGCCGCGGTCACCACCCATGGCGTCCAAGGCAATTGTGACCTTGCGACTCATCAGTGGGTGGAGTCGGAAGCCGCCTGGCTCGAGACCGGATGGGATGTGAGGTCGCGGCGCCGAAGGCCGAGCAACCTACTCTTGCTCGGTTTCTTGCGGAACTTCGAAAATCTTCTTGCCGCGATAGAACCCGTCGACCGTCACGTGATGACGTCGGTGCGTCACGCCAGTCGTCGCGTCCACCGATAGCGTCGGGCCGGTCAGGGCGTCGTGCGCACGACGCATGTCGCGCCGGGAGGGCGTCTTGCGGCTCTTCTGAACTGCCATTGCTGCGATACTCCTCGAAAAAGAATCCTACCGATCGGCAGCGGATCCGTCGGTCGACTCCGACCAGATCGTGCGCCAAGCTACCACAGTCCGCGAGTTGCGCATGCCTCGGCACGAGCGGGATCGAGACGATCAGCTCATCCTCGATCAGCTGCACCGGCGACAAACGATCCTCCGTAAGCTCATCGGCTCGTAGCCCTCCGGCACCGTCGCGGGCATCGACTGCGCGTTCGCCAGCACCAGATTCACGCAGCCCGCCAACTCGTGGCGAAAAGGCTCGAGGCACCGCTGACATGTCAGCTCCACCGACGCCTCGTAATCGAGCTGCGCACCGAGCCAGCCGTCGCGCCGTTGGCTAAAACGCAACGACGCTCTTACACTGCCGGCGTCGGAGTTCAGCAGGCTGCTCAGCCGCCTCAGCTTGTTGACCGCAATCTCGCCGCGGAGCACACCGGCCCGGTCTGCCAGCGATTCCAGCTCGCTTCGACCGTACCAAGCGTCCAGCGAGCCCGACATAGGCGGCGCATGATATGTGACCAGGTTTCTGACGTCAAAACCGTAAGTTACGCCACGTGAGCCCTGCCCGCCGACCGCTACGCCGTCTGATCCTCGCCTCGACCTCGAAGTACCGCCGGGAGCTGTTGTCCCGTCTGGGTCTGCCGTTCGATGTGCAGGCGCCCGGACGCGGAGGAACTGGCGCTCGCGGGCGAGCCCCCGGCGGCGATGGCCGTCCGACTGGCCGTCGCCAAGGCGCGCAGCGTCGCGGCCCCGAACGCGCTCGTGATCGGCTCCGACCAGGTCGCCTCGCTCGACGGCGGGCTGCTACGCAAGCCCGGCGGGCGCGCAGCCGCGCTGCGCCAGCTGCAGGCCTGCCAGGGCAAGATGGTGGTGTTCGATACGGCTGCGGTCGTGCTCGACACGGCCACGGGGGTGGCCGTCGAGCACGTCGATCGGACGGAGGTTCATTTCGCGTCCCTGGAGACGGCAGCGCTGGATCGCTATGTGCGGCGCGAGCAGCCGTACGACTGCGCGGGCAGCTTCAAGGCCGAAGGCCTTGGCGCCGGCGCTCTTCGAGCGCATCGACTCGAGCGACCCCACGGCGTTGATCGGCTTGCCGCTGATCTGGCTGGCGCGGACGCTCAGGGGGCTCGGCGTCGATCCCTTGGGCCCGGCTGTTTCTTGACCTCGAGCGCCGTCAGCACCGCGCGCAGGTCGTCGGGCAAGGGCGAGCTGGCCGAGAACGGCTCCTCCGTGTCCGGCCACGTGAACGACAGCGAATGCGCGTGCAGGAACGTGCGCTTCAGCCCGAACGTCTGGAGGTACGCGTTGAAGTCTCTATCGCCGTAGCGGTCGTCGCCCGCCACGGGGTGCCCCACGTGCGCCGCATGCACGCGGATCTGATGAGTGCGGCCGGTCCCGATCGACACCTCGACCAGCGTCGCCGTCTTGCCATAATGCTCGAGCACGCCAAACGTGCTCTGCGCGGCCTTGCCTTGCCGGATCGACCTTCACACGTGCCTCGCCGCTGACGCGTCGCGTCACGAGCGGCGCGTCGATCTCGCGCGTCGCCTCGGGCCAGCGACCCTGCACGAGCGCCAAGTAGCGCTTGTCGACGCGTCCCTCGCGCAGCAGCGCGTGCAGCGGCTCGCAGCGCGCTGCGCCGCTTCGCCACTATCAGACAACCCGAGGTGCCGCGATCGAGGCGGTGCGCCAGCTCGAGATCCTTGGCGGCGGGCCGCAGCAAGCGCAGCGCCTCGATGCAGCCCAAGCTCACGCTGCTGCCGCCGTGGACGGCGAACCCCGCCGGCTTGTCGAGCACGAGCAGCCGGGAATCCTCGAAGATCACGCGCTCGGCCAGCCAGGCGAGCGTGTCCGGCGCCGCCACGGGGGCCGCGACGCGCTTGGCGGACACGGGGGGTACGCGAACCAGATCCCCGGCGCGCAGCCGGTGGCTCGGTGTCGCACGGCCCGAGTTGACCCGGACCTGGCCGGAGCGAATCAGGCGGTAGACATGGCTGCGGGGCACCCCTTTCAGCGCGCCGAGCAGGAAATTGTCGAGCCGCTGGCCCGCCGTTTCGGCGTCGATCTCCTGCTGCCGGACCTTCGATCGCTCGAGCCCGAGCTCGGGGGTTTTTTGCGGAGGATTCAAAGGGGTACGAATTGAGCCTCGAGACTCCTATGTTATAGTAGCTGCGCGGGCAGCGGTTAACTCCGTCCTATGTGGAGCGCTCCCGAAACCTTATTCTGGCGGTAGCTCAACCAAGCGAGCTGCCAGTTTGGGAACATCACTACCGGCGGACCGGAAACTCGGCTGCCGCAATCTGCGTAAGGCGATGGCTCTCCGTAGCGAACAACACGACCCCATTCGGTTCACGGATCGAGCACTACCGCTGCCCTCCTTCGCCAATGGCCCCGGCATGCGCGCCGGTCGGACCTCCTCGCAGATCGCGAACGCACCTCGACGCTCCGTGCACGCCTCTTTCGCACTGAGGACCTATGAAACGCATGCTGGTGAATGCAACTCAACGGGAAGAGTTGCGCGTGGCCATGGTGGACGGCCAAAAGCTCTATGACCTCGACGTCGAGACACCGTCCCGAGAACAACGCAAATCCAACATCTACAAGGGCCGCATCACTCGGATAGAGCCGAGCCTCGAGGCGTGCTTCGTCGACTACGGCGTTCAGCGTCACGGCTTCCTGCCCCTGAAGGAAGTCTCTAGCGAGTACTTCGTCAAGGATCCCGGCGACCGCATCCAGATTCGCGAAGTCCTGCGCGAAGGCCAGGAGATCGTCGTCCAGGTCGACAAGGAGGAGCGCGGCACCAAAGGGGCGGCCCTCACCACGTTCATCAGCCTGGCCGGCCGGTTCATCGTGCTGATGCCGAACAACCCCGGCGCCGGCGGCGTATCGCGGCGGATTCAGGGCGAGGAGCGCGACTCGGTCCGCCAGTCGCTCGAGGACCTGCAGATCCCGCGACGGCATGGGCTGCATCGTCCGCACGGCCGGCATCGGCCGCAGCACCGAGGAGCTGCGCTGGGACCTCGACTACCTGCTCCGCGTCTGGGAGGCGATCAAGCAGGTCGTCGTCACGCGCCCCGCACCGTTCCTGATCTACCAGGAAGGCAACGCGATCGTCCGGGCGCTGCGCGACTACTTCTCGAACGACATCGGCGAGATCCTGATCGACAACCCGAACGTCTACCAGGAAGCCGTCGACTTCATGGAGCGCGTGCTCCCGCACAACATCAAGAAGCTCAAGCTCTACGAGGACAACACGGTGCCGCTGTTCACGCGGTACCAGATCGAGAGCCAGATCGAGTCCGCCTACAACCACAAGGTGCAGCTGCCTTCGGGCGGCAGCATCGTCATCGATCGCACCGAAGCGTTGACCGCCATCGACATCAACTCCGCGCGCTCGACGAAGGGCGAAGACATCGAAGAGACCGCCCTCAACACGAACCTCGAGGCCGCCGACGAGATCGCGCGTCAGATGCGCATACGCGACTTGGGCGGCCTGCTCGTCGTCGACTTCATCGACATGGGCCCGCAGCGTAACCAACGCGAGGTCGAGGAGCGGCTCCGCGCGGCCGTTCGCCACGACCGAGCGCGGATCCAGATCGGCAAGATCTCGCGGTTCGGCCTGCTCGAGATGTCGCGACAGCGGCTACGGCCCTCGCTCGAGGAGTCCACGCAGTCGGCCTGCCCGCGTTGCAACGGCGCGGGCAATATCCGCAGCGTCGAGTCGCTGGCGCTCGCCATCCTGCGGCTCGTCGGCGAGGAAGCGCGCAAGGAGCGCACGGCCAAGGTCATCGCGCAGCTGCCGCTCGACTGTCGCCAACTACATCCTGAACGAGAAGCGCGACTGGGTGCAGACGCTGCAAGAAGCCAATGGCGTCAGCGTCATCCTGATCGGCAATCCGGACCTCGAAACGCCGAACTACAACCTGCGTCGCGTCCGCGACGACGAGGTGTCGCTGCCCGAGAATGCGGGCATCAGCTACAAGCTCCTCGAGCCGAAGCCGGATCCGAGCGTCGCGTACGAGGAGATCAAGCGCCAACCCAAGGGCGAAGAGGCGGCGGTGTCGAATCTGCTGCCGGCCACGCCCGTACCGACCCCGCCGCCTGCGCCACCCGCGCCACCCACGCAGGCGGCGCAGCCAGCACCGAAAGCGGTACCCAAAGCGTCTTTGTGGAGCCGTCTGTTCGGCTGGTTGACTCCGGCCCCAAGCCCCGCGCCCGAGCCGAGCCGGAGTGACGGCGGCGGCGAGCGTCGCCGGCCGAGCCATCGGGACCGCGACCGGGACCGCGACCGCGATCACCGCGGCGGGCACGGCGACGTCCGCCGCGGCCGCGATCGCGATCGCAGCTCCGGACGGGATCGGGATCGGGATCGGGACCGAGATCGAGATCGAGAGCGCGGCCGCGGCCCGCGGCCGCCGCAGGGAGATTCGCAGCCGCAGCGCCAGCCACAGCGCGGCGCCGACCAGAATCAGGCGCAGCAGCCCGCCAGTGGGGAAGGGGGTGGTCGTGGACGGCGCCGTAATCGGCGCGGCGGCCGCGGCGCCGGCGACCCCCAGAATCGTCAGCGGCAAGACGGACCGCGCCTCGAGCAGCAGGGGCCACCGCGCCAGGCGGCCGCCAACGGTGCTGCGCCGGTCTCCGACCGCGAGCGTACCGAGGCGCCGCTCACGAAGCCGCTAGAGACCGGACCCGCGGCGCAATTCATTCCGCCGCAGACGGAACTGCCGCCGGAGCCGCGGTTCGAGCCGCACGCGGAGCCGCCGCGGTTCGAGCCGCAGCGGGAACCTTCGTCGGAACCGCCACCGCCTGTGCGGCCGGCGGCAGAGCTCACCGCGGATCGCGAACGCGAACGCGACGAGTGGTCGCCACGGACGCCCACCTATTCGCCTCCGCCGAGCGAGCCGGCGACCCCCCCCGTAAGCGCGGCTCGCGAGGACGCCCCGCCCGTGGCCGTCGACGCGGACGAGCGGTCCGGAACCTAGCGGCACACCGATGCGCGAGCGACGCGCCATCGACGCCCGCGGAGCGAAATCGCTCGTCGAGCGCTGTTTCCGCGCGTCGATCGTTCCGGCCCTGACGGAGTACATCCGTATCCCGAACCAGTCGCCGGCGTTCGATCCGGAGTGGGAGCGCTCCGGGCACATGCAGCGCGCCATGGACCTGATTGTCACCTGGTGCCGCGAGCAGGCACTCGACGGGATGCAGCTCGAGCTAGTCCGCCTGCCGCAGCGCACGCCGCTGCTCTACATCGAAGTGCCCGGACAGGTCGACGACACCGTGCTGCTCTACGGTCATATGGACAAGCAACCCGCCATGACCGGCTGGAGCGAGGGTCTCGGTCCATGGCAGCCCGTGCTGCGCGGCGAGCGCCTGTACGGGCGCGGCGGCGCCGACGACGGCTATGCGACCTTTGCCTCCCTGACCGCCCTGAAGGTGCTGCAGGATCAGGGTATCCCGCACGCGCGCTGCGTCGTGCTGATCGAAGGCTGCGAGGAGAGTGGCAGCGACGATCTGCCCCACTACATCGAGCATCTGCGCGAGCGAATCGGCACGCCGTCGCTGGTGGTATGCCTCGATTCCGGGGCAGCCGACTACCAGCGGCTGTGGTGCACGACGTCGCTGCGCGGTCTCTTGAGCGGCACCTTGCATGTCGGCGTGTTGCGCGAGGGCGTGCATTCCGGCGAAGCGAGCGGCATCGTGCCTTCGAGCTTTCGACTCGTGCGCCTGCTCTTGAGTCGCCTCGAGGACGAAGCCACCGGCAAAATTCTGCCCGAGTGGCTCAATGCCGAGATTCCGCCGCAGCGCCTCGAGCAAGCGCGAGCGATGACCGAAGCGCTGGGCAAGGCCGTGTGGGACCATTACCCGTGGCTCGGGACGATGCAGCCCGCCACGCACGACCCCGTCGAGATGATTCTTGGGCGCACCTGGCATCCGCAGCTCGCGATCACGGGCGCGGCAGGCCTGCCCGAGCTCGGCAGCGCCGGCAACGTGCTCCGGCCGAGCACGGCCGTGCGCCTCAGCCTGCGGTTACCCCCCGGCGTCGACGGCGACAAGGCGAAGGCGCAACTCACGCGGCTGCTGACGGACGATCCGCCCTATGGCGCCGAAGTACGGTTCGAGTCCGTCGACGCGAGCAATGGCTGGAACGCCCCCGCGCTCGCCCCGTGGCTCGAAACCGCGCTGCACGAGTCGTCGGAGACTTACTTCGGCGCACCGGCGGGCTACATGGGCGAAGGCGGCACGATCCCGTTCATGGCCATGCTCGGGGAGCGGTTTCCTGCAGCCCAGTTCCTGATCACCGGAGTGCTGGGACCGGAGTCCAACGCCCACGGGCCGAACGAGTTCCTGCACATTCCGACGGCTCAGCGACTGACCTGCTGCGTCGCAGAGACGATCCGGCAGCACGCGCTGCACGGTGCCGGGGTGCCCTAGGGCGAAGACGGCTCCCCATCGCTCGGCGGCGCAGTGCTCCTGAGGTGCTCGAGCAGCCCGACGCCCGCCTCCTCGACGAGATCGAGCACGTACTCGAACCCCGTGCTCCCGCCGTAGTACGGGTCGGGCACGTCGACGCGACCGAGCTGCGGCGCAAATTCGAGGAACAGCCGAATCCGTCCGTGATACTCCGGCGGGGCGATCTCGAGCAAGCTATGGCGATTCAGCTCATCCATCGCGAGCACGAGCTCGAAGTGCCCGAAGTCCTCCGCCGTCACTTGCCGTGCCCGTAGCGCCTTGAGATCGACGCCGCGCCGCTCCGCCGCGCGGCACGCACGCGGATCGGGCGCATGTCCTGCGTGATAATCGTGCGTGCCGGCCGAGTCCACTTGCACATCGAGCTCGGGCGCACGCTCGGCCAGCAGCTTGCGGAACACGCCTTCGGCGGTCGGCGAACGACAGATGTTGCCCATGCACACGAACAGCATGCGGCGCTCGGCCAGCCGCTCGGGCTCGGACCTGCCGACGACCCGGGCCGCGGTGCGTTTCAGATTCGCGAGCAGCTCCTTCACGGTCAGGGTCTCGACCGCTCGAGATAGCGACGAATCTTCACGAGGTCTTCCTCCGTGTCGACATGCGGTGACGGTGGCTCGACGGCATCGGCCACGATGATCCTAAACCCAAGCCACAGCGCTCGCAGCTGCTCGAGCCGCTCCGTCTCCTCGAGCGCGCACGGCGGCGGCGGCGCTGATGGCCTTGAGCCCGCCGGCCCGGTACGCATACAGCCCCACATGGCGGCGCGCGGTCGGCATTCCGCCGTCGCGCGGCCAGGGAATCGGCGCCCGACTGAAGTACAGCGCCCAGCCATCCTTGTCGGTCACGACCTTCACGAAGTTCGGATCGCGAAACTCCGTTTCATGATCGAGCGGCGCCGTCAGAGTAGCGATCGTTGCCGTCGGATGCCAGCCGAGCAGGCGCGCTGTCTGCGCGATGCACAGCGGCGAAATCAGCGGCTCGTCGCCCTGCACGTTGACGACGATCTGCTGCTCGTGCCAGGCGAATCGATGAGCGAGCTCCGCGATGCGGTCCGTGCCGCTGGCATGTGCCGCGGCCGTCAGCTCCACCGGCGCCCCGAAACCGCGACACGCCGTCGCGATGCGCTCGTCGTCCGTAGCCACGATGACTCGCGTCGCGCCGCTCTGCACCGCCTGGTCGTAGACCCATTGGATCATCGGCTTGCCGGCGATGTCCTTCAGCGGCTTGCCGGGCAGCCGAGTCGACGCGTAGCGCGCCGGTATCACCACGATGAACCCGTCCGTCATGCCGTTGCGTGCTCCGAGCTCGCGCAGCACGAGCCGCATCAGCCGCGCCGTCTGATCGGCGTCGAACTGCAGATCCACGACGACGCACCACACGTCGGCGGGCGCGAGCCGCTCGCATTTTACGGCGTCCTTCTCCGTGATCAGCACGGCGCCGGGCTCCTCGAAGCGTGAGTTGCTCCGCGCCGATGCTCGGCGTGGTCTGCGAGCGGATGCGGCACGACGTCGAGGCCGGCGTCGTCGAGCAGATCGAAGAAGCGCTGCGGATTGCCGATCCCGGCGACCGCATGCACGGTGGCGCCGCGGAACGACTCGAGTGAGCGCTCCGTGCCATCCTTCAGGTTATAGACTCGCGTGACCACGGCGCGGCCGCGAAAGACGCCGGCGTGCCCCCACGTGCCGCCGTTCACGACGATCGCATCGACTTCGCTGCAGCCGCGAGGGCGGCTCGCGCAGCGGTCCCGCAGGCAAGCACAGCCGTTGCCCATGCCCCGCACGCCGTCGACCACGGCGATCTCGAAGCGACGCCCGAGCCGATAGTGCTGCAGCCCATCGTCGGCCAGCAGCACGTCGACCGGCGTGCTCTTGAGCAACGCTTCCGCGGCCGCCACTCGGTCGGGCCCGGCGACGACGGGGCAACCGGTGCGCCGCGCCAGCAGCACGGGCTCGTCGCCGACCTCGTTGGGATCGCTTTCGGCGGTCACGGCTCGCGGCCATTCCGTCGATCTGCCGCGATAGCCGCGCGTGACGAGGCCCACGCGACGGCCGCGCTGCTTGCAGCTGCCCGGCGAGCCAGATCACGAACGGCGTCTTGCCGGTGCCGCCGACGCTCACGTTGCCGACGACCACGACCGGCACCGCAACGTCGACGGTCGGCCAGCCACCCGCGCCGGTATGCCTCGCGGCGCAGCCACGCCGCCAAACGGTACGGCCCCGTGGCCGGCCATAGCATCCAGCGCAGCGGATGATTGCGATACCACAGCGCTTCGAAACCCGGCAGCCACGACGATACTTTCACGGCACCGAACCCGCGAACTGCATCTCGTACAGCATCGAGTAGTAGCCGCGCGCGCGCCATGAGCTCCGCGTGGTTACCGGTCTCGACGATCTTGCCCTCGCGCAGCACGACGATGCGGTCGGCCTTCTCGATCGTCGACAATCGATGCGCGATCACGAGCGTAGTTCTGCCGTGCATCAGATGGGCGAGCGCGGCCTGGATTCGTCGCTCCGACTCGGTGTCGAGCGCCGAGGTCGCCTCGTCGAGGATCAGCACGGGGGCGTCCTTCAGCAGCGCGCGAGCGATCGCGATCCGCTGGCGCTGCCCGCCCGAGAGCAGCGAGCCGCGCTCGCCGATTCGAGTGTCGAGCCCCTGCGGCAGCTCGGCGGCGAACTCCGCCACGTACGCCGCCTCGGCCGCGCGCTCGACGTCGGCGCGCGAAGAGCCTGCCAGCGCACCATAGGCGATGTTGTTCGCAATGCTCTCGTCGAACAGCACGACGTCCTGGCTCACGAGACTGAGCTGCCGGCGCAGGTCGCGCAGCGAATACTCGCGAACGTCGCGGCCGTCGAGCAGCACGGCGCCGCCGCTCGGGTCGTAGAAGCGCGGCAGCAGGCTCACGAGCGTGGACTTGCCGCTGCCGGACTGGCCGACCAGCGCCACGGTCGTGCCGGCCGGGACTGCAGAGCTCCACGTCGTGCAGCACGGGGCCCTTGCTCGTATCGTAGGCGAACGACACGCCGCGGTACTCGCACGTCGCCGCGGGCCCGGCCGAGCGTCGCGGTGCCCGTGTCGACCTCGGCCGGCTCGTCGAGAATCTCGAACAGGCTGCCCGCCGCGGCCACGCCGCGCTGAAAGACGGCGTTGACGTTTATCAGTCGCTTCAACGGCGTCAAAACCATGCGCCATGGCGGTAATGAAGCCGATGAACGCGGGCGCATTCAGATCCGAGAAGGAAAGATACATGACCGCGGCCACGCCGAGAACCACGGCAAACTGCGTCAGATTGTCGCCGAGCGCCTGGACCGCCACGAGGCGCGTGTTGAAGCGGAAGTTGCGCGAATTGACGTCCTCGAACTGCCGCCGCTCGTGCTCCTGGCCTTCGAAGATCTTCACGACGCGGTGGCCATGCAGCGACTGCTCCGTGATTCTGCGTGACGTCGCCCATCGAATTCTGAATCCGCGTGCTGTAGCGGCGAAACGCGCGGCTCATACGACTGACCAGGAACGCGATCGATAGGTCCGATGATCGCCGATCAGCAGCGTGAGCCGCCAGCTCAGCACCAGCATCAAGCCGAGCAGCACGATGATCGACGAGCGTGTCGCGCAATCAGGATCACGACGGCGTTGGAAATCGCATCGGCGACCTGCTCGGTGTTGTACGTGAGCCGCGAGATCAGCGCGCCCGTGGAGCTCTGGTCGAAGTAGCGCGACGGCAGGCCCAGGTAGTGGGCGAACAGCGTCGCTGCGCAGATCGCGAATCACGGAGCGGCCGACCCAGGCGAGGCCGTAGATCGTGAGGAAGTCCATCGACGCTGCGGATCGGGAACAGCACGACGAGCACGAGCGGCAGCTGCCACGCGTTCGCGGGGTTGCGTGCGGTGTCTTCGAGCTGCCTGATGACCTCGCCCATCAGCAACGGCACGGCCGAGCCCACGGCCGCGTAGATCGCCGCCGGCACGACCGCGGCGGCAACCAGGGGCCAATGCGGGCGAATGTAGCGGAACAGCCGTCGCGCGACGGCGGCGAGAGGCATGTTAGCTGCCGACATGAGTCGACCTAGCCCTCCGCGAGGCGGCGACGTGGTCCGACACCCGGCACCCTCAAGGCGTCCGGAGGCGTCACGGTGGCGATGTTGATCTTGGTGAACCCGAGATGCCCGACCACGTCCATGACGGTGACGACGCTTTGATGCGTGGCCGCGGCGTCGGCGCGGATGAAAACAGGCAAGTCGCGCTTGTCGCCGATCAGCTTTTCGATCGCGGCGCGCAACGTGCGTCGTTCGTTGTTCACGAGCTCGCGGCCATTGACGATGTAGGCCCCCGCTTGGGTAACCGCGATCTCGAGGCCCTTGTCGGACGAATCGATCCGCGTATCGCTCGTCGCTTCCGGCAAGCGCAGGGTGATTTGCGTGTCGCGCAGAAAGGTCGTCGACACCATGAAGAACAGGACGAGGACGAGCAGCACGTCGACGAGCGAGATGACGTTGATCTCAGGCTCTTCTCTTGAGCGGCTTTGCAGCTTCATCGCTGACTCCAAACACGCCGGAGCGCTGATGTTGCAGCAGCGCCTCGATGAAGCGGATCGCTTCCTTCTCGATCATGATAACCAGACCGTCGACGCGTCCGCGCAAGAATCGGTAGGCGATCAGCGACGGAATGGCAACCGTGAGGCCCGCCGCCGTGGTGATCAGCGCCTCGGCGATGCCGCCGGCCAGGATCGTCGGATTACCCACGCCCTGGGCCGTGATCGTCGTGAAAGCGCGAATCATGCCGGACACCGTGCCGAGCAGCCCGAGCAGCGGGCTGATCGCCGCGATCGTGCCGAGGGGATTCAAATAGCGCTCGAGCTCGTGCACGACGTGCCGTCCGGCATCCTCGATGGCCTCCTTCAGCACCTCGCGCGGCGAGTGGCGGTAAGCCAACCCGGCGGCCAACACTTGGCCCAGCGGCGAGCTTTGATGCACCTGCTGGATATGCTGCGCGTCGAGCTCGTTCTTCTGAACCCAGTCCCAGACCTGCGACGCGAGATTGACCGGCAGAACGCGTTTGCGTTGCAGCGTCCACAGTCGTTCGAGAAAGATCGCCACGGCAACCACGGAGCAGGCGATGATCGGCGCCATCAGCCAGCCGCCAGCTTCTACGATCTCGAGCATGAGGAACCCGTGCACTCCCTTCAGGCTTGGGCGAACTATAGCGCGCTGAAGACTGATTCACCATGGAAATTTAGCTTCGCGAGGTCGCGGCAGACAGCGCCTGCCAATAACGGTGACGGCCGTCACGTTCGGCACCAATCGTGACGCCGCGCGCTCCGAGCGCGACACGCACGGCGCCCGACTCCGCCGTCACGACCACCGCCGCGCCGCTGCGGCGCCAGCGCGCCACGACCTCGGGCTTCGGGAAGCCCCAGCGGTTCGCAAAACCGGCCGATACGAGCGCGAACTCGGCGTGCAGCGCAGCCACGAGCGCCGGCGACGATGACGTCGCGCTGCCGTGATGCGGCACGACGACGACGTCGACCGGGTCCGCCGCCGCCGCGAGCAGTGCCGCCTCGCCGCGCCGCTCGATGTCGCCGGCGATCAGCAGCGGTGTGCCCGGCCGCTTTGACCTCGAGCACGCACGAGCTCTCGTTGCCACGCGGGCCGAACTCCGCGGGCGGATGCAGGATCCGGAACTCGACACCGTCCCAGCGCCACGACTGGCCGCGCTCGCACGTGCGGCCGCCTCGCATGGCCACGTCCGGCCCCTGCAGAATCGCGGCCGTCGGGAACGCGGCGGCAACGGCCGGTGCGCCGCCCGCGTGGTCGTTGTCGGCGTGGCTCACGATCAACAAATCGAGGCCGCGCCGGCCGTCGGCGGCGAGCGCGGGCAGCACGATGTCCGCCCCGCTGTCGAACCCCGAACGGAAGCGCGGGGCCGGCGTCGAACAAAAGCCGATGCGCCCGCGTCTCGACGAGCACGGCGAGCCCCTGACCGACGTCGAGCACGACGGCACGCGCTTCGCCATCGGCCGGCAGCGATGGGGCGGGCACGAACATCGGCAGGAGCGCGAGCCAGGCGAACCTTCGCCCGGGCAGTGAGTCGCCGGCCACGGCGGCGGCCACGCCGGCCAGCGCCACAGCGAATGCCGGCCACGGTGGCAACGGTATCGGCAGCGCGGCACCGGGGAGCTCGGCCGCCGCGTGCAGGCCGGCGACGGTCGCGCTCGCGAGATGCCCGACGAGCGCGACGGCCGGCGTCGCCACTCCAACGAGCGAATCGAACGACAACGCCACCGAGGCAAGCACCGTGAGTGGCACGAGCAGCAGGCTGAACGCCGGAATCGCGACGAGATTCACCAGCGGCCCCAGCAGCGAGATCGTACCGAAGCACCACGCCGTCAACGGCACCAGCGCGATACCGATCGACCACTGCAGGGACACGAAGTCGGAACACGCGCGCCAGGCGCGCCAGCCGCGCCACCCGGCGCTTTGCGGCGGCGCGGGCAACCGACGCGCCGCCCCGAGCGCCAGCAGGATCGCGACAGCGGTGAACGACAACCAGAACGAAGCCGAAAGCGGCGCGAACGGGTCCCAGATCAGCACCACCAGCAGCGTCGTCGCAAGTATCTGCCAGGCGCCGATGGCTCGCCGACTCACGAGCACGGCCAACGCGACCGCGATCATGACGAGCGAGCGCTGCGCAGGCACGGCGAAGCCCGTCAAGGCCGCGTAGTAGGCCGTGACGGCAACGCTCGCAACGGCACTGACCTCGAGATCGAACGTCGCGAGCGGAGTCGGCAACCACAGCATGAGCCATCGCGCCACCGCGAACGCCAGCACGCCGAGCAATGCAATGTGCATCCCCGATACCGCCACGAGATGGCTCGTGCCGGTACGCCGGAAGTCGGCCCAATGCTGCTCCGTGAAGCGATAGCGTTCGCCGAGGGCGAGCGCGATCAAGAGCGCCGCACCGTCGGGATCGGGGACGGCCGCAGCGATGCGTGCCGCGAGCGTAGCGCGGAACTTCAGCCAGCGAGCCGCGAGGCGCGGCGGCATCGCGCCCGGTGCCGCCGCGCGCACGTAGCCCGTGGCGCCGTAACCGTTCGTCAGCAACCACTGCTCGTAGTCGAAGCCGTGCGGATTGCGGGCCCCATGCGGCGCTCGCAACCGGACCGTGAGCCGCAACGCATCCGCTGCCGCGAGCGTCGGCGGCGCGTCGTACCACGTGAGCCGCAGTCGCGGCGGGATACCGGGCGGACGTGGCGCCGGCACCGTGAAGCCGAACGTCGCTTGTCCCGGTGCCCGCGTCGGAAACGTGTCGACCCAGCCGGCGACCGGCACATCGCCGGCGGCCGTCGGAGCCAAGCGCTCGGCGAGAGGGGTGCCCGCCGTTGCGATCGTCCAAACGCAAGCGCCCGCGAACCACAACAAGGGTCGCGCGCGACGCGCACGCAACACCAACATGCAGACGAGCAGCAGCGGCACGAGCCACCGCGCGCCGGGCAGCGCGGGCAGTTGATGGGCGGCCAGCGTACCGAGCAACCACGCGACGGCCGCGGCCACGATTGGCGCGCACCCGACGCCCGGCCGCCCCGCGGCGGCGCCGTTGGCTAGGCGGGCCTCAATGCGCCGTCCTTGAGCTCGAGCACGCGATCCATGCGCGCGGCCAAGTCCGGATCGTGCGTGACGACCACCAGACTCGTGCCGAGCGCGGCATTCAGCTCGAGCAACAGCTCGAACACCTTGAGCCCGGTCGGCCGATCGAGATTGCCGGTCGGCTCGTCGGCCAACACCGCCGCCGGGCGCGTGACCAGCGCGCGCGCCACGGCCGTGCGCTGGCGCTCGCCCCCCGACAGCTCACCGGGCCGGTGCTCGAGGCGCTCGCCCAAGCCCACCCGCTCGAGCAGCTGCTGCGCTTCGGCGGCCGCCTGCTTCGGCGGCGTACCGCGCACGAGCAGCGGCATGGCCACGTTCTCCAGCGCGGTGAACTCCGGCAGCAAGTGATGGAACTGATAGACGAACCCGAGCGCGCGGTTGCGCAGCCGCCCGCGCTCGACGTCGGTAGCGCGGCTCATCGACGTGCCCACGACCCGGACCTCCCCGGCCGTGGGGTCGTCGAGGCCGCCGAGGAGCTGCAACAGCGTGGTTTTGCCGGACCCGGACGCACCGATGATCGCGAGCCGATCGCCCTTCGCGACCCGCAGCTCGACGCCGCGCAGCACCTCGACGTTGCGGCCGGCGTCCGTGAACGTCTTCACGAGTCCGGTGGTCTCGAGCACCGCGTGCGATTCACTCATAGCGCAGCGCCTCGGCCGGCGGCTGCCGCGCGGCGCTCAGGGCGGGATAAAACGTGGCGGCCACCGCGAGGGCCACGGCCAGCAGAGAAATCTCGCCCACCTCGAGCGGCCGGAGCTGCGTCGGCAGGTCGCTCAAGAAATACACGTCGGCGGACAGCAGATCGATGTGCAGCCAGGCCTCGAGCAGCTGCACGAAATGGCCGAGCTGCCAGCAGATGAGGACGGCGAGCACCACGCCGAGCAGCGTGCCCATGACGCCAATGAACGTCCCCTGGCTCGCGAACAAGGCCATGATGCTGCGCGGCGTGCTACCGAAGCTGCGCAGAATCGCGATGTCGCCCCGCTTGTCCCGCACGACCATCATCAACGTCGAGATGATGTTGAAGGCGGCGACCGCGATCACGAGCGACAGAATCACGAACATGATCGTCTTCTGCAGCTGAATCGAGCGGAAGTAGGTGTAATGCAAACGGGTCCAGTCGTCGATGTAGAAGTTCGTGCCGAGCTCGTTCGCAAGGGCCTTGGCCGTCGTGGCCGCCACGGCGCTGGCGTCGTAGACGTCGCGAATCGCGAGCCGCAAGCCGGTGGCCCGCCCGCCGGTATGGTACAGCCGCGCAGCATCGGCGAAGCTGACGAACACGAGGCCGCGATCGTACTCGTACATACCGGCATCGAAAATACCTGCGACGGTGAAGCTGCGCTGGCGGGGCATGACGCCGACCGGAGTCGCGAACGCTTCGGCCAGCACGAGCTGGATCTCGTCGCCGAGACCCACGCGCAGCAGGCTGGCCAGGCGCGCGCCGATCACGATTTTGTAGCTGCCGGGCACGAGCGCCGATACATCGCCCTGCTGCGTCACGGCAGCGACGTTGGACACCGTTCGCTCGAGGTCGGGCTGGATGCCCCGCACGCTGACGCCGGCGAGCGTTTCGCCATGAACGGCCATTGCCTGCCCCTCGACGTACGGCGCAGCGGCCGTGATCTCGTCGCGCTCCAATACGCGCGAGCGCAGGTGCTGCCAGTCCTCCAATGGCGCTTGGTAGCCGCTGATCGACGCGTCCGACACCATACCGAGAATCCGTGCCTTGAGCTCGTGCTCGAAACCGTTCATGACCGACAACACGACGATCAATACCGCAACGGCAAGGGCGATACCAATCATCGAAACCGCCGAGATGAACGAGATAAAGCTGTAGCGGGACCGAGCGCGCAAGTAGCGCACGGCGATCGCGAGCTCGTAGGGACGGTGGAGGCGCATCAGTCGTAGCGCAACGCGTCGGCAGGCGCGACGGCCGCGGCGCGTCGGGAAGGATACACGGTCGCGAGCACGGAAACGGCGAGAGCCGCGAGCGGAATGACCACCACATCGAACAGATGCACCTCGGACGGAAGCGCTGTCACGTAGTAAACATCGCCAGGCATGATCTGAAACCCGAACGTATGCTCGAGCCATGGCACGATCACGTGCACGTTCATCGCCAGGATCAAGCCGAGCACCGTGCCGAGCAGCGCGCCGGCCACGCCGATCACGCTACCCTGGACGAGAAACACGCGCGCCACGCGCTGCCGTTCCAAGCCGTATGTTCGCAGGATCGCGATGTCCTGCTGCTTGTCGATCACGACCATCATCAGCGACGCGACGATGTTGAACGCCGCCACGCCGACGATCAGCATCAGAATCAGCGACATCATGAGCTTCTCTATATGAATGGCCGTGAACAGGTTCCGGTGCTCCTCCGTCCAATCCGAGTAGCTCCAATCCGGCGCGAGCAACGGGCCGACCGCGGCGCGAAATTTCTGCACGGCCAGGGGATCGTCGAGCCGCACCGCTACTCCCTCGGCCGCTCCATTCAGGCCTTCGAGATCGCTCGCATCGCGCATGTTCACGAGCGCGAGGCTCGCGTCGTGATCCTGGATACCGGCCTCGAACGTGCCCGCGACGGTGAAGGCCGCGACGCGCGGAGCGACGCGGCCATTCACGATGCGCGGCATCAGCAGCGTCACCGTGTCGCCCGGATTCAACTCGAGGTTCAACGCCAGCACGCGGCCGAGAATGATCCGGCGCTCGCCCGGCACGAGCTGATCGAGAGCGCTGCGCTCGACGAAGCGACTGAGATCGGAGTCGCGCTCGTCTTCCGGCACAATGCCGCGGATCAACGCCGGCTTGAGATTCGTGCCGGCCGCGAGCATGCCCTCGAGTGCCACGAACGGCGACACGCCCGCGACGCCGGGAACGGCAGACAACCGCCGGCCCACCTCGGTCCAGTCCGCAAAGCCCCGTGGCGCGACGATGCTCGCCTGCGCGCTCATGCTGAGCAGCCGCGTGCGCGTCTCGGTCTCGAGTCCGTTCATGACCGATAGAATCGTGATCAGCGCCGCCACACCGAGCGCAATGCCGATCAAAGACGCCGCGCTCATGAACGAGACCACACCACGCCGGCGGCGCGAGCGCAGGTAGCGCAAGCCGATGAACCACTCGAGGGGCTGAAACATCGTTCGGAATTAAACCATAACGCTCATGGCGGCGCGCCGCCGATGGCTGCCGCCCCCGTCGACGCTGGATCCGTGGCGCGAACTGTGATCAGGGCCACAAAAGGGCCCGTGGAAATTTGATGGCCATAAGGCCGGTGCTATAGTCCCCGGCATCCAGGGAGGATCGGTTATGGCCAAGACCATTGCCACCACGTACATGCTGCTGACGCTCCTGACCGGCGCCGCCCGCGCCGACACGTTGCTGCTCGACGGCATCGACAGCGATGCGCAAACGGCGTCGCAGCGGCCGAAATCCGGCATGACGATGACGTCGGTCGAGTCGACGTATGGCGAGCCGGCGCAGAAGCACGCCGCCGTCGGCGAGCCGCCGATCACACGCTGGGATTACCCCGGCTTCTCCGTGTATTTCGAGAACGATCGCGTCATCCACGCCGTCGTCGCCCGGCGCTAGACAGATTCGCCCAGGGACCTCGGCCGGTCGGCCGAGGTCGTCGCGCGGACCCAAGGGCCTCCGCGAACCAAGATTTCTACAGAAGGTGCCGCGTACACGACGCGCGTCGTCGTCAGGCAACCCGCCGACGACGGCAAGTTCAGCGGCCTCGTGCTCGCGGAGTCGATGCACGTGAGTGGCGCGGCGCCTTCGAGTTCACGGCTGCCTACGTCATGACCTCGGGGCACGCCGCGGTCGAGATCCTGACGATGTCGCCGCAGCAATTCGTCGCGTTCAATGCGAAGCGGTACGACAAGCTCCGCATCGAAGACAGCCAGCAGAACGAGATCATCGCGCAGGTCGGCGCACTCGTGAAAAGCGAGCACGGCCCGCTGGGCAGCATCTTCGATGGCTTCATGCCCACCTCGTACGGCGGCACGATTCGCGAGATCGATGTCCCGCTGATTCAGATGCCGACCATGCACGAGGAGGAGACGAACGTGCCTCGCCGGAGGACAGCGACGAGCCCGGCAGGCAGTTCCGGCTTTACGAGATGGCCGGCATCGGCCATGTCGACTCGCGCGATAACGTACGCTTGCATCCGAATCCATGCGTGAAACCGCTCAGCACGTTGCCGAACCAGGCCTATTTCTCGCTGGGGCTCTATCACCTGTTTCGCTGGGTGGATCAAGGCATCGCGCCGCCGCGTGCACTGCGCGTCCTGCTCGATCGCGACCCGAGCAACGACGGCTCGATGCTGGCGCTCGATGCGAACGGCAATCCGCTCGGCGGCATCCGCAATCCGTGCGTCGACGTGCCCACCGCGAAGTACACACCGATCAACACGGCGGCCGAGCCGCTGATCAAGAATCCGAGCGCCTATGTCGCCGCGAACGGCATGCAGGGCGCCAGATCATGTGCCGGCTCAGCGCGTATCAAGAACCGTTCTCGAAAGACAGCCTCAGGCCGCGTTCTCGCTACCTCAGTCGTTCGACTCGAGCGCATTCAGCTGCTCGAGCGCCCGCCGTTTCTGCGCGGGCGAGTGCCCTTCGTAGTAGCGATCGATCAGCGCGCGAACGACAGCGAGCTTGAGCTTCGCCGCCGAGGCCGGCAACGACTCCCCTACCTGATCGAAGGCGAGCACCACCTTGAAATAGTGCTCGAGCCGCGGTTCCGGTAACTGCGGGTCCCGGGCTACGACGCGGCCGATCTTCTCGTAGATCCGCGCGGCGTAGCTCGCCGCCAGATTGCGCGCGGTGCCCGCGGCCGGCGCCGAGGCGCCGCCGATCACGCCGTCGAGCAGCCCCAGACCCTCGACGAGCAGCTTCAGCCCGTCCGCGGAGTCCAGCTCGACCTCGGCCCGAGCCAGGCGGCGCCTTGCATTCTCGAGTTCTCGCGACTCGGTCATCGGCTTACTGTAATGAATCCGCGGGCCGCCCGTATTACCCATAGAGACAGCGTTCTCTCAGGAATTGCGAATGACGAAGGAGGCAGCGTTTGCGGCGCTCTATCAGACACATTACCGGCAGGTACGCGCACTGTGCCGGCAGCTGCTCGGTTCCGCCGAGCGGGCCGAGGACGCCGCGCAGGAGGCCTTCATTCGCGCCTATCGGCGGTTCGCCGACTATGACGCAGCACAACCGTTTGGACCGTGGATCATGACCATTGCGCGTAATCATTGTCTCGACGTCATCCGGCGGCGACAGCTCGAGCGCGGCCTGTTCGGCAGCGAAGCCGAGGAAACGGCCGCCGCGGACGAGCAGGACACGGACGGCCTGGCCGGCCTGCTGACGGCCGAGCGCGCCCGCGCCGTCCAGACCGCAGTCGCCGCATTGCCGGAACGCTATCGACTGCCTCTCGCGCTCGCCTACTTCGCCGACGCGAGCTACGAGGAGATCGCCGCCGCGCTCGGCATCACCCGCACGCATGTCGGCGCGCTGCTGTGCCGCGCGCGACAGTCCCTGCGCAAAACCCTTGCCGAGGAGATTCAATCGTGACCTGCCCGTCCTCAGTCATGCGTTCGATGTACGCCGACGCGGCACTGCCGGCGGCCGAGACCGCCGCTTTCGATGAGCATCTGCGCAGCTGTGCCGCGTGTAGCGCAAAGGTGGCGGCGTTGCGTGCCGAGCGGGACGGGCTGCGCGCCGCGCTGCAGGCAGCGGATGAGCTCGCGCCAATCCCTGCTTTCGTGCCGCCGGGCGGCGGGCACGGCCTGCTCGCGTTGACGCTCGGCACGATCGTCGTCGCCGCGCTTGCCGGCATGTTCTGGACTGCGGTCGGGCAGGCAATCCCGAGCGGGCTGCATTGGCTGAACCCACTCGACCCGGGCGAGCTCGCCGAGCGAGCCATCGATTTCGTTGCGTTCTTCATCCACGAGGGAAACACCATGATCACTTCCGCATTGAACCTCGCCGGCGCGACGCTCACGATCGCGCTGCTGGCGTGGGGAATCCTGTCGCTCGCCCGCCATCGGGGCGGGACGGCCGTGCTGCTGTCAGTGCTGATGATCGCCGTTGCACTGCCGAGCCTGAGCCACGCCATCGAGCTTCGCCGCACCGGCGGGGTCACGGCCGTTGCCGCCGGCGAGACGATCGACGACACGCTCGTCGCCATCGGCCAGACGGTGGCGATCGACGGCAACGTGAGCGGCGATCTTCTGGCTTTCGGCAGCACAGTCACGGTGCGCGGCAACGTCGCCGGTAACCTGATCACGGCGGCCGAGTCGGTCACGGTCGAAGGGACGATCGGCGGCACCATCATCGGCGCCGGCCGGGGTGTGACGCTGCGCGGCGCCCGGGTCGAGCGCAACGTGTTCGCCGCAGGCCGCGACGTCGATCTCGGCGCGGACGCCGAGGTGGGCGCCAACGTCGTTGCGGTCGGAGGCAGCATCCACGTCGACGGCCGCGTGGGCGTCGATCTGAAGGCCGGCGGCGGCACCATCACGCTGAGCGGCAACGTGCAGCGCGATGTCGAGACTTACGGCGAGACGGTCACGCTCGTGCCGTCGGCCCGTGTCGGACGCAATCTCACGGCGCACCTCGACGACCCCGACAAGCTGCAGATTGCCAACGGCGCGACCGTGGGCGGCAGTGTCGACCGGCAGCTCGTCGAGCGCGAGCAACGGCGCAATCGATACCTGACCGTGGGCTTCTACGTCCGCCAGGTCGTCCGACTCGGTGCGGCGTTCCTGACGGGACTGGTGCTGCTGTGGATCTTCCCGTCGCTGCGCACGGTCGGGCTGCCAAACGCCATGGCCGTGTTGCGCGAGGGCGGCATCGGCCTCGTGGTGGCGGTGACGGCGCCCGTTGCGGCGGTGCTGGCGTGCATCACGATCGTGGGAATCCCGCTCGGCATAGTGGCGTTCCTGCTCGGCGCGATCGCGCTGTATTTCTCGAAGGCCGTCTTGGCCCAGGCGATCGGCCGTCTGCTGTTCCACAGCCCGGCGGGGCCGCCGCATTACGCCGCGACGCTGCTCGCGGGCCTCGTGATCGTGATCGTCGCGATCAACGTGCCGTTCATCGGCGGATTCCTGAACGTGGTGCTGACGCTCGTGGGCCTAGGACTGATCGTGAGCCGCCTGCTCGCCTTGAACCGGGAATCGCGTGCGTAGTCGCGCGCGTCGTGGCGCCAGGCGGATGGACGTTCGCCTGGTGCCGCGGCGCCGCTTACAGCCTCTTCCAGACGAAACCGTCGCCGCGCCTGTAATAGATCGCGATGGCTCGGCCAAACAGCTCCCGCTCGCTGATCAGCCCCCAGAATCGTCCGTCGAGACTATTGCCGCGATGGTCCCCGATCGCGAGCACCATCCCCACGGGAACTTGCATATCGTGAATGTCGGGACCCCCGCCGTCTTGCAGGTTCAGCAGCGCGTTGTGACCGCCAAAGTGCTCGATCTCGCGATCGCCGAGTGGCTTACCGTTGATAGTGAGCTGGCCGTTGACGAGGCTTACGCTGTCGCCGCCGATCGCGACGATCCGCTTGATGAGTCGCGTACCATCCCGCGGCGAATCAAAAACCGCGATATCGCCACGCGCCGGCGTCGAGGATCCGAACATGTCGATCTTCGTGAGCGGAATTCGTACGCCGTAGGCCGTTTTGTCGACGATCACGCGGTCGCCCGGCAGCAACGAGTACTCCATGGACCCGGACGGCACATAGTAGTGGTCCGCCAGCGACGAGCGCGCCATCGTGACTGCGGCCAGCACGATCGCGAGTGACACCAGCTCGGACTTCCAATTGGTCGGCTTCTTCTCGGCGGACACTGCTGCGCTCCTAAGAAAATGCTACGGGGGCTCTGACCTTGCGGCTCGCGCGAGGTTCAGAACCAGCTCTTCCAGAACATCCACCATGGCCGGGCCTGCTGCGCGGCCGGCGCGTCGGCCTCGTCCACGGCGCGGGTGCCGACGTCCGAGGCATAGCTCAAGTCGTCGCAGCTCGGCGGCTCATACGGCACGTCGGCCACGTAGACCGTGTCTGCACCGCGATACTGCCCGGTAAAGTACAGCGGGTCCTCGGCTACGTATTCGCGCCGCAAGGCACGCCGCTGCGCGTCGAGCGAAAAGCGCTCGACGATGTGCAACCGATCGCTGTGCATCGTCAGCGTATCGGCCGACAGGACCCCCGGCCGGAAACCGACGGTATCGACGATCAGCACGTCGTTTTCCCAGTGACCGATCGAGTGTCCCGTGACGCTCGGCTCGAGAGTCGCGGGATGCGTGGCTTCACGCAGATGAATCGTTCGATCGATGCCCGGCGCCCCGTACTGAATGCGGATCGAGTTCTCGTCCTGGGTAATGCGGTTCACGAACGTTTCGAACGTCCAGTCGAACAGAATATTCGTGGGCTCGCAGCGTAGCCGCGGATTGTCGGTCGAGGACGGGTCGAAGCCCTCGGCCGCACGCCTGCCGGCCTCCGTCAACGCCACTGGGCTCGGCCTGACCCACGCGGTGTGGACGGCGTCATCGGCAAGCGACTCGGGCGTTCCGCGCGCGCCGGGGAAAGCACGGACGCCGTCCGGCAGCTCGCCGGGCGCGAGCTTGTCGGCCACGCTGATCGGCAGGAGCGCGCCGCGCAACCCGCTGCGATCCGTCATCACACGCTGCTCGCCGGCCCAGTCGCCATTGATATTGGGATCGCCGTTCGCCAGGCGCGCCGGCCGATCGGCGGCGCTCGCGACGGCGCCGGCCTTTTGCAACTGGCCGTACCGATCCATCGTCGCGCCGTCCGCAAACGTGATCGTCGCCAGATAGCATGTATGGGTATCGTGGCGGTCGGGCGCACCCGTGACGCGGATCGCGGTGCCGGGCGTGAACATGGCGGGGCTCCAGCCGGACCGGCGCAAAACCGTGGCCGAGCGCATCTCGCAGCGCCACTCGGTCACCTCGCCGCTCGGACCCGGCACGTTCACGTAGAGCCACGAGTGCGGGTTGACGAATGCGAGCCTCTTGACGGTGCCGTTGATCCTCACGTCCTTGTTGAGATCGAAATTCGCGATGCCGTGATGGGCAAATGCGCTCGGCGCGCCCAGTACGCACACCGCAAACACACAGGCGCGCGCGCAACGACCTAGGCTCATGCTCGACCCCCGAATCTGACTGGCAAGCTCGAATGGAACCGCGGCCAAGCCGCGCGATCCATGCAGGGCCACTCTCGTACAGCACCCAACGAGTGTCAACGAGGCGGAGCCAGGGCGGCCCAGGGTCCAGGCCCGCGTCGGGGACGAAAGCGCCGCGCGCGCCCTCAGAACAGCTGGCCGCGAATCTCGCCCCCCGGCGACGGCGTCGAATGGATGTTGACGTAGACGGCGCCGGCTCGAATTCCCGCAACGAGCTCCGCGAACTCGCCCGGCGCGATCTGCTGCGTGGGGACGCCCGTGCCGGTGGGTCCGGTCACGTCGGCTGCCGTAATGGCCCCTCTGATCTGGGCAGGCTGCTCGGTCGGGCATGCTTGCACGGCCGTGTTCGGCGGATTGTTGCCGAGGTTCGTGCAGAGGAACACCACGATGCCTCCCAAGGTGTGGTTCTGCCCGAAATGTAGATGAGACTGCGTCACGGCGCCGATGCCATCGTAAGTCAACGTGTACGTGATCGTCCCGGCAGCCTCATCGATGACGGCTCGAAATACGCCCCGCGCGGGGCTCGAGACCGACGGCACTTCGTCATACCCGACGAGCTTGGCTCGAACTACCTCTTCGTGCTCGTGCCGCCGCTCGTCGGCCCGCGCGCCGACCGTCCATGACACCCCTACGATCACCGACAGAACCAGCGATATTCCGGTACGCATGCGATGTCCCCCTAGTATGTGCGCCGCCGGCACGGTGCGACCACCGAACCGGCGCAGCGGCGGTGACACTGGGTTCCCCGATCGGGAACGAAGGTTCACGACCGCGAGCCCATACGACGAGCGACCCAGCCAGCGGTGCCAGCCGCGTCGACCGGTGCGAATGAGCTGGGCCTGCACGACGAGCAACGCACACCAGAGCGTGAGCGCGATCCCGACCACTCCGCCGGGGTCCAGGCACGCGGGTGGAGCGCGGCCGAACGTGACCCATTTACTCCCTTGCGTCGGCGAGTCGGTGCCACAGTGGGAATTTGGAGCAGGTTCGGGGATCGATCCCGCCATGAAGCTTGGTTCGCTCGTTGCACTCGCGTTGCTCGGCGTCATCTTCGCCGGCTGCAGTCGCGATCATGCCGGTGACGGCCCGGCCACCACGCCAATGCCACCCAGTGTGCCGGGCGTGTACGCGGGCGAGTTTCCGTGCAGCAACTGCGCGGCCATCGCAGCCACCCTCTGGCTGCGGCCGGACAATCGCTTTTTTCTGAGGCAGTCGTTCATCGACGACGCGCAACGCAGCCCGGTGACTCGCGGCGAAGCCACCTACTCCCTCGGCCGCTGGAGCTGGAACGAGCACACGGCGCAGATCGTGCTGCGCGGCGCCGGGCCGGAACGAAAACTGGCCGTGCTCGCTGACGATCGATTGAGACTGCTGGCCGCCTCGCCCGTGGAGCACGTTCTGCTGCGCAACACGGCCACGCCCGCATTCGGGGACCGGCTCAGGCTCGACGGGGAAAGCGTGGTCGACAAGGCCGGCGCCACGTTCACCGAGTGTCTGACGGGCTTGCCGCTGCGGGTAGCCGAGGTCGGAGCTTACAAGGAGCTGCGCCGCCAGCAGCACGTCATGAATCCGCGCGGCAAGGTCGCGCTCACGACCGTCGACGCCCACCTCGCGCACGTCGCGAGCGGCGAGGTGCTGGTGATCGATCACTTCGTAACGATCAAACCGGGCACGTCGTGCCCGGCGCACGATTCCGGGAGCTAGCGGCGGAAGCAGCGCGGCAGCCACCTGCTCGCGCCAAGCCACGGACCGGGACGCGCGCGGTCGCCGGAGTTACGATAGGGATCATCCTCTCGATCCGCTCCGACCATGAAAAACTCTCGGCTCCTGCTGACCGCATTGGCGCTACTCGTCACGTCGCTGGGACACGCCGCACCGCCGGTCGTGATCACCGACGCGTGGATCCGGGCCACGCCGCCCGGCGTGACCACGGCCGCCGCCTATCTCACGATCACGAATAACGGGTCGAGCGCCGCTCGCCTGCTGAGCGCGACGAGCCCGGCGGCACGCGCTCTCGAGCTGCACGCGAACGTCGAGGAGCATGGCTTGCAGCACATGCGGGCGCTCGACGAGATCACCGTGCCGGCGCAAGGCAGCGTCGAGCTCGCGCCAGGCGGCAGCCACCTCATGCTGATCGACATCTCGAACCCCATGAAGCCGGGCGACGAGATTCCGCTCACGTTGCACTTCGCGACGGGCGACATCGGTCTGCGCGTGCTCGTTCGCGACGGCCGCACGGCAGAGCACCACCACTGAGGCCGGCGCGCGTGGGTCCGCTGCCGAATCGCCGCTCTTCGATCCCGCTGCTGGCGACGGTGGCAGGCGCCCTGCTGCTCGGCGCCGGCGCCGGCGCCGCGTGGTACCGGTGGCGTAGCGCGGCCGGCGCACCTCCCGAGATCGGCGGCTACGTGCTACCCCAGCCGAAGCCCCTGCCGCCGGTATCCTTGGTGGACGAGCACGGCCAAGCCTTCGCGCCGGCCGACTTTGCCGGTCATTGGTCGTTCCTCTACTTCGGCTACACGTACTGTCCCGATGTCTGCCCGCTCACGCTGATCGAGCTCGCCAGCGTGAAGAAGCGCTTGGCCGCCGAATCGCCGGGAACGGCGGCCGAGTATTACCTCGTGTCGGTCGACCCCGCGCGCGATACCCCCGAGCGATTGCAGGAATATGTCACCTACTTCGATCCCGGTTTCCATGGCGTGACCGGGTCGGTCACGGACCTGACCCTGCTCGCCGACCAAACCGGCAGCGTGTTCTTCGTGCCCGAAGGGCAGAAGACGGATTCCTATCTCGTGAGCCACTCGTCGAACATCGCGCTCCTCGATCCCGAAGGCCGGCTCTACGCCGTATTCACCGCGCCGCACGAGCCGGCCCAGCTCGCCGCGGATTTCGGCCGCGTGCTCGCCTACTACGAGCACCGCTGACGAGCGCCGGGCTGGCCCGCGGATGAAACCTATCGGGCCGCTGCGTAGACTAATGGCCGCCGGCTGCCGAGAACTAGAAGATGGATGAAGGACTGCACGGTCGACCCAACCGGATACCACGCTCCGACGACGGCGCGGATGTCGCCCTATTGGAGCGCATCGGCGCCGGCGATCGCGAGGCGCTCCGTGAGCTCTATGCCAGCTACTACCATCCATTGTTACGGTTCATCCAGCGGATCACGCGCCGACTCGACCTGGCGCAGGAAGGCGTGAACGACGTCATGATGGTCGTCTGGCGCAACAGTCGGTCCTTCGGCCGGCGCTCGAGCGTCTCCACCTGGCTCATGGGCATCGCGTATCGTAAGGCATTGAAATCATTGGAGGCTTCGCGGCGCTGGTCCGACCGTTTTGCGGCCGTCGACTTCGAGGCGTTCATTGAACGTTCGGAGCCCGTCGGGGAACACAGCGACGACGGAGACCTGCGCGATCTGCTCGACGAGGCGTTACGGCATCTCTCGCCGGAGCAACGGGCCGTGGTCGAGCTGACGTATTTCTACGGATGCTCCTACGAGGAGATCGCGGCGATCGCGGATTGCCCCGTCAACACGGTGAAAACACGCATGTTCCACGCGCGAGCGAAGCTGAAGAATCTGCTGCCAATCCTCGCGAAGGATGCCCCATGAACGAGGCACCCGCCGTCGGCCACGAGGATGCGGTCAAGCTTCTGCCTTGGCTCGTCAACGGCAGCCTGATCGCCGCCGAGCGTGTGGGCGTAGAGCTGCACGTGCGTTCCTGCATCGTGTGCCGACGCGAGCTGAGGGAGCTCGAGCGCCTGGGCGCGGCCGTCCGCGCGCAACCCCTCGTCCACGCGTCGGCCGACAACGGGCTCGCGCGACTCGAGGCGGCGCTGGACCGGGATGCGGACCGGTGGCGGATTCGTCGGCCGCGCACTTACGCGCCCTTCTTGCGCTTCGCGGCCGCCGCGAGCATCGGCGTCGCCGTTCTCGGTGCCTTGCTCTGGCTTGCACCGAGCCCCGAGAACCGACCGAGCTACTCGACCTCGGCGACCGTCCCCGACGCGGCAACGCGCACAGATCGACATGATCTTCGCGCAGCAGACGGCCGCGGCCGACATCCAGGCACTCCTCACGTCGATCGACGGGGAAATAGTCACCGGACCGACGGAGCTCGGGCGCTACGGGGTCCGGATCCACGGCGGCGCGATCGACGACGAGAAGCTCGCCGCGCTGCTCGCGCGACTCGCACACGATCCGCGAGTCCGCTTCGCCGGCCGGTCGTTCACCGGCGACGCGCGATGAAGGTCGCAGTCGTCGCCGCGCTTGCGTTCCTGCTCGGAGCCTGTGCCACGCAGCGGCCCGACGACGCGGCGCCGTCCGGCAAGACGGCCGCCATCGCCAGCCGGCAGATCCTCGTGACGGTGCGTCAACCCGCGAGCTTCGCCGCCGGCCTGACCGGTGCACCGAGCGAGCGTTATCTGCAGCGGCGCTATGGCCCGACGCCGACGGCCGACCGTGTGCTGAGTCAGCTGGCTCGCAAGCATGGGCTGCGGCGCATCGACGGTTGGCAGATCCAGTCGCTCGGCGTTTACTGCGAAGTGCTTGGCGTGCCCGATGATCGCGATCTGGACGCGGTGATCGCGGCGGTCGCGGCCGATCCGCGAGTCGATCTCGTGCAGCGCATGAATCTGTTCCAGACGCAGACGACGCATTACGACGACCCCTACATTGGTCTGCAGTCCGCCGCGACCGAGCTCGACGTGGAGGACGCGCACGAGTTCGCCACGGGGCGCGGCGTGTCGATCGCGATCATCGACTCTGCCGTGGACGCGAACCATCCCGAGCTGCGCGGGCGTATCCGCTTCGCCCGCAATCTCGCCGCCGATCACCCGGTCGGGCGCAACGGCGAGGTCCACGGCACGGCGGTGGCCGGCATCATCGCGTCTGCGGTGAACAACAACGAAGGCATCATCGGCGTCGCGCCGGACGTCAGCATCGCCGCGCTGCGCGCGTGTTGGTCGCGTGACCGACAATGGCGCCGCGGCAGAGTGCTCGAGCTTCTCGCTCGCGCGCGCGCTCGAGGTTGCCCTTGCGCTGCGGCCCAACGTCATCAACCTGAGCCTGGCCGGGCCCGCCGATCCGCTACTCTCGAAGCTCCTCGACGTCGTGATCTCGCGCGGCATCGTCGTGGTCACCGCGCAACCGGAGCCGGCCGGTGCGTCGGTTTCGTTCCCGTCGTCCCACGCGCAGGTATTGGCAGCTCACTCGTCCACCGAGATCAGCGACTCCACGTCACCGTTCGTCATCGCGGCTCCGGCCGACGAGATCCTGACGACGACGCCCGGAGCGCAGTACGCGTTTCTCACGGGCAATTCCCTGGCGGCCGCCCATGCGACGGGTGTGGTCGCTCTGCTGCTCGAGCGCGACCCCGAACTCGATGCCGAGCGCGTGGCCACGATCCTGACGGCGAGCACGACGTACTCGGCCGGCCGAGCCTCGATCAATGCGTGCCGCGCGCTGACATGGCTCGGTGTGTCGGCGCCTTGCCCGGGCGCCGCCGCGAGAGTCCGCTTCTAGGCGCCGGGTCAGATCCGCGGCCTTGGCGCGCGGAGTGCGTACGAGATGCTGAGCACGTAGTGGTTGGCGTCGGGATCCCCGTAGTAGCTCAAGCCTGGATAGTTGCCGTCGTAATAGCGCAGATCGAACGACACGCGGCGCACCAGCTTCGAGACGCCGAAGTTCCAGTGCGTCAAATCGAGCGCGCCGCCGGCGATCGAGAACTTGCCGAGCGTCGCGCCGACTTCGACGTTGCCGCGTAGCGGAAACGCGATCGACACCTCCTGGTCCAGCGCCGAATGCGGGCCCGCGTAGTACGAATCGCTGTACGACGCCGTATAGAACACGCGGTCGCGGAACCCGAACGTCGCGCTGAGCTCGTCGTAGTCGTAATTCACGGCGGTGCCCGGGATACACGTAGCGCCCCAGACCGACGTTCCACGACCAGAGCTCGCGCCGCTGATGGTAGCCCGCGTAAACGTCGGCCTCGATATCACGAGGTTGCGCTGCCGAGTACTCATACGCGAAATCGACGTTCGCGGCCCACGCGCCCACGTAAAAACCGGTGTGATGCTCGAAGTCGACGCCGAGCCGCGCCGACGCGCCGGCGTTTTGCGCGAGACCGCGCTTCCAGTAGGCATTGGAGAGCGTCACGTAACCGTTCAAGTTCGGCACGATCTCCTGACTGAGCGCCGCCCGCGCGGCCACCCCTGCCGCCAGCGTCAGCACCCATCCGACGAATCGCCCTTTACTCACGACCGGCAGCGCCCCCCCTCGCGCGAATTCTAGGCGTGTGGCGCGTGCCGCTACCAGTGCAGCCGGGTAGCGGCGCTCTCCCCGGCGGCCGCCTGTAGTACAGTCGCCGGCCATGGACTCGAACGGCAGCGATCATGCGTCCGCACGATTAGCTCCGCCTACCGTGCGGTGGGCGCCGCTGCGCTGGGACTCGCCGCCGGCGCTGCCTTCGGCGCACCGGCCACTGGCGACTGGCCCACGTACGGCTACGACGACGCGGGCACACGATTCTCGACGCTCACGCAGATCGATCGAACGAACGTCGACCGACTCACGTCCGCGTGGAGCTTAGCCGTGGCGCGCAGCGCGTCGGCCGACGACGATGCATCCGGCCCCGCCGGTAATCCGCAAGCGACCCCGATCGTCGTGGCCGGCATCATGTATCTCCCGGTGCGCGGCAACGAAGTCGTGGCGCTCGCGGCCGATACCGGCCGACAGCTCTGGAGTCGCGTGCTGCCCGCGCCGCTCGCGACCACCGCACGCGGAGTGGCGTATTGGCCCGGTGACGGCGCGTCGGCGCCGCGGATCCTGATCACCGCCGGTCCCACGCTCGTGGCGCTCGACGCGCGCACGGGCGTGCCCGCCGCGGGATTCGGCACCGACGGGGTGGTGCAAATCGCCGTGCCATGGAGCGGAGTGCCGCTGATCTACGGCGATCTCGCAATTCTCGGGGCGACCACGGGCGAGGTCGCGCTGGCCGAGCCCGGCGACACGCGCGCATTCGACGTGCGCACCGGCAAGCTCGTGTGGACATTCCACACCGTGCCGCTGCCCGGCGAGCGTGGCCACGCGACCTGGCTCGATCAGGGCTGGCGGAACCGCTCCGGCGTCAACGTCTGGGCCTGGTACATGACGCTCGACGAGCGGCGCGGCATTCTCTACATGCCCGTGGCGAGCGCAGCCGGCAACTACTGGGGCGGCGATCGGCCCGGCGACAACCTATTCGGCAACTCGATCGTGGCCGTCGACGCAAGGACCGGCCGGTATCTCTGGCACTTCCAAACCGTGCATCACGACTTGTGGGATCTCGACCTGCCGAACCCGCCGGTGCTGATCGATGTCGTGGAACGCGGTCGGCGCACGCCGGCGCTCGCATCGATCGGCAAGACGGCTTGGGTGTTCATCCTGAACCGCGTGACGGGCAAGCCCGTGTTCGGCGTCGAGGAGCGTGCGGTGCCGCCGGGCGAGGTGCCCGACGAGTGGTACGCGCCGACGCAGCCCTTCCCCGTCCGGCCCGCGGCGCCCGTGTCACGCGTCGACTTCGTGAAAGAGCGCGACCTGGTCCGACCGGAGGACACCTCTGCGCAGCACGCGGCGGCGTGCGAGGCGCTGTGGGAGAAAAGTGGCGGCTTCTTCAATGCCGGACCCTACACGCCGTTCGTCTTCCATCGTGACGGCGATCCGCCGCGCAGCACGATCCAGCTGCCGGGCGCCGGTGGCGGCGTGAACTGGGGCGGCATCGCCGCGGATCCCGCCAACGGCATTCTCTATGTTCACGCGCACGACACTTCGCTCGTCGGCTGGATCGAGCTGAAGAAGCCCGGCAAGAACTATGGCCGCGGCACTCAGGGTTCGACGATCCCCTACGACCGCGGCAGCGTCGACGGCGCGGGACCGTATTTCACGTTCAGCGCACCCCTGATGGACGACGCCGGCAAGGTGATTGCGACGCTGCCGTGCTATCGGCCGCCGTGGTCGCGGCTGCTGGCGCTCGATGCGAGCACCGGGGAAATCCGTTGGCAGAGCACGCTCGGCATCACGCGCGGCCTGCCGCCGGAAAAGCAGCTCACCGGCGGCAGCGGCAACGCGGGCCCCACGGCGACCGCAGGCGGCCTGGTGTTCATCGGCGCGACGAACGACGCGCGGTTCCGCGCGTTCGATGCGAGCGACGGGCGGGAGCTCTGGTCGACGCAGCTCGCCGATCCGGTCAACGCGAATCCCATGACTTACCTCGGCAGCAACGGCAAGCAGTATGTCGCGGTGGTCGCGAACGACATGCTGCGCGCGTTCGCGCTACCGTAGCGTCTCGTCGTGCTCAGCGCAGCGGGCCGTGCGCGACTCGGTCGCCCGAGAACGTGCCGAGCCAGAACTGCCCGTCCTCGATCAGCACCATCGTCGCGTTGCTGAATTTCGGATCAGCCGGCGTCGTCGCGACGACCTCGTCCTTCATCGACTGCGGATCGATCGCCATCGCGATTGTGCCGCGCGGACACGATCCGAGCTTCGCGAGGTCGTGCTGCGGGCCCGGCGGACCACCGCACTCGGGCACGTCGTTCGCCATGCCGGCCGTGAGCAGTCGGCCGTCCATCCCGCGGTGCACGTTGTCCGGCGTGAACGGCAGCGGCCGCGTGCTACGCAGCTGCGACGTGGGGTTCGCGTGCGAGAGCGCCACGATCGTTTGGAAACCGGACGAGACGACGAAGATCTCACTGCCGTCGACCGAGGTCTCGATGCCGTTGTTGCCGGGCAGCTCGCTGCCGCGCAGGAGCGTCAAAGCCGCGCTTGCCCGGCGACCATTCGAACACCGCACCGGTCGGCCGGCGCGCAACGGAATCGGCGAACGTCTTGCCCGGCATCAGGAGCACGGTCGCAACGAGCGAGCCGTCGTCGAACGAGGCGACGCTGTTCGCCGCGAGTCCCTCGGGCATCGGCACGCAGCCGCGCCACGTGAGCGTGGGCGCGCGGCCCGCGGCGTCGACGTCGAACACCTCGATCGACTCGCGGCTGCCGTGCGCCACCGCGTACAGCGTCGAATGCCCGCGTGCTCCTGGGCGAAGGTTCAGGCCGTGCGTGGTGAAGGTCGCCGCGGCCGGCGGCGTCGTGCATACGGCATAGGTCGCATCGTGCGCTGCGCGCGGGCCCGCGCCCGGATAAGCCACGCGCCAGCTGCCGTCGCGCGTGTCGATCAGCGCGAGCCCGGCGCCGGGCGTCATGCCACTCGCGATCAGCCACTTGGTGCCCGGCACCGCGACGAGATCCTCGGCGTTCTTGGGGCCACAGACGAATTGGACCGTACCGCTCGGTGCGCAGCCTTCGTCGGCCGCATGCGCGGCGCCGGCCAGCATCGAGACGCAGAAGAAAAGGCCCAGGGTTCTGATGATCATTGGCGCAAGCCTCCCCGTTGTTTGCCGGGGACTCTAGCACAAGCGTGCGCGCACCTCGCCCGCCGCTCAGACTCCAAGCAGCTCGGCGACGGCCGGCCACGAGCGCTCGCCATTGTCGCGCATCTCCGTCGCCAGGGCTTCCGGCAGCCACGCGACGAATGCGGGCTGGAAGGTGGGCCGTGCCCGCACACGCGTGAACCACTTCTCCACGCGCGGCAAGCGGCCGGCTTCCCACAGTCCCTGCATCGCGAGCGCGGCGAGCCGGTTCACGTACGGCGCCATCGCCACGTCGGCCATCGAGAACGCATCGCCGACCAGCCATGCGCGCTCGCCGAGCGCGAGCTCCATCCTGTGCAGATAATCGTCGTACAGCCGAATCTTGTCGGCCGCTCCGGGCGCCGCGAGCCCCTCCTGGATCCACTGCCACTTCAACGTGCGCGCCGCGAGCCCTTCGCCGCCGCCGCCCGCCAGGAACTCCTCGAAGCTGCCCGCGCCGTTACGCAGGATCGTGTAACGGTGCGAGACCACGTATGTGATCGCCGAGCACGCCGGATGCAGCTCCTCGTCCACCGCTTTGGTCCAGACGCGCACCTGAGCGCGCTCGAGCGGGGCGCGCGGATAGAGCGGGCGTTCGGGAAACGCGTCCTCCAGATACTCGCAGATTACCGTCGACTCGACGAGGACTCCGCCGTCGTGGATCAGCACCGGCACGACGGCCTTGGGATTCAGAGCCACGAAGCTGGGCGCGAATTGCTCACCCTTCAGGATGTCTACGTAATGCCCTCGCCACGGCAGGCACTTCTCCTCGAGCGCGAACCGCACCTTGGCCGCGCAGGCAGAGGAGCCATGGTGATAGAGCTCGAGCGTCACAGCGCTCTAGCGGTCCGCACCAGCCGTCGAGCAGCGCTCGCGAGCATGAGCACACGAACCACGAGACGCACGCCGCGGGCCCGGCCGAAGGCCAGCAGCGCGATGACGCCGGCGACGATGACCGCGGGGTGCATCACGATGCCGCGCGTCAACGTCGCGACACGATCGAACCCTGCGAAGCGCGCGACGATGACGTCGACCTCGCCTTCGATCGCGTGGCGCTGCAGCGCGCAGCGCAACCGCAGCGCCGCGTGACGCTCGGCGAGCTCGCGCGCGCGCTCACTCATCGCGGCTCACGCGCGCGGTCGCCTTGAGACTGGTTACGTCCGTCGCGAGCTCGGCGAGCGTACCCTCGAGCAACGGCGGGCGATTGTGCAGCTTTGCGCGCAACACCAGGGCGGCAATCACGGCGATTGCGAAGAACGCACTCGTGACCGCTACGGACGCCAGCATGCGATGCGTGTCCCAGAACAAGAAGATGATCACGAGCGCCAGCAAGAAGAGTCCAATGCCGGCCGCGAGCAATGCGATCAGCGTCCACACCATGATCTCTGCGACACGATTGATTTCCTGCTGCAGCTCGGTCGTCAGCAGCTCGAGGCGCGTGCGCGCGATCGCCACGATCGTGGCGAACAAACGCGCGATCGATCGGAACAGGCCGCCGACCGGGCCCGGCCCGCTTTCGAGGCTGCCTTCGCGCGGCGTGTCGGAGCCGGGTTCCACGCTCGGATCGCGAGCCGGTGTCAGCGCCGGCTCATCAGCAAGCCGAGCACGAGGCCAACCCCGGCGGCGATGCCGACGGCCTGCCACGGGTTGTCGCGGACGAACTCGTTCGCGTCGGTGGCCAGCGCCTCGGCCTTCTCCATGGCTTCCTTCTGGACACCCGCCAGACGCTCCTTGGCCTCGCGCACGGATTCCTCGGCGCGCGCGCGCACCTCCTGGATCTTCTCTCCGCCCTGCGCGGCCGTGGCACGCAACAGGCTCTCCGCGTCGCGTATCACCGCCTGGAGGTTATCGATCAATTGTTCCGCCGTTGCACGTTCGCTCATGGCAATTCTCCTTGCCCACATCCTATCCCTCGGCCCTAAAAGCATGGTATGCCGGGCCCGTGAAGGGCGGCAAGCACGACGTCAGCGTTCGACGATGAACTGTAAACGATGCAAAAGTTGCTGCTGCGGCGTCAGAACGTCGATGGTCCAGACGCCGACGGCATCGACGGGAAAGACGAGCTTGCGCGAGAACGTTCGAAACCCGTCGGCCTTACCACCATGGATCTCGGCGGCGATTCGCTCGCGTTCTCGCCCGTTGTGCCGCCACTCGAAGAAGACTTCCTGCGAAAGCCCGGCCGGCGCGCGAATCGCGGCAAACGCGATCACGCCGCGCATAAGGGCCGCCTGATTCAGCCGACGCACGGGCTCTCCCGGTGTCAAATCTACAATCGACTGCGTCACGCGAGCCGACGTCACGGCCAACCCGGCCGCCGGTATCCGTGCGCGCAGCTCCCACAACGCGAACGGCACAGCCAGCACCGCCGCTATCCAGAGCACCCTCGCCAACCGGTGCTTCAGCGAATACAGCGACAATGGCAGCGTCAGGAGCAGCCAGGCCGCGACCGCTATGACGGAAATCGGCAAAGCCCGCTCGACCGGCAACGATAGAACCATCGGCAAGACCACCAGCGCCGCGATCCAGCTGCAAAACGCGTGGAACGAAAGACGGCGCGCAGCACGCGTCGCGACATAGCGTTCGTAGATGGGATCGATCGTGCTGATCAGAGCGGCGATTCCGACGAGCGCCGTGAATGCGATCTGCCCCGCGTCCCGCTGCGTGGCACCGATCAGGAACGGCAGACTGAAGAACAACAGCTCCTGTTGCAGCGACTGGCTGACGAAATTCACGACGAAGTTGCCTATCCGGGGCCGGCGTCGCTCGATCTGCTTGCGGATCCAAGGCTCGATCAGCAGCCAGAACCAGCCGAGCAGCGCCAGCAACGCGACGCCGCGTGCAAACGCTTCGCCGCGCCGCACCATGACGAAGCCCACCCAGCCGGCGCCGAAGCTCGCGAGCGGAACGAGCCACGGGTATCGATGATGCAGACTCAGCACGCGCCGAATCGGCGCTCGGAGGCCGAGCCATGAGCGGCCCGTGGCCGAGGGCTCCAGCGGTCCGTCGGCGGCGCGGCTTTCGTTCATATACCGTGTCTCGCGAGTCGGCTCAGTTGTTGAACGCCTGCAGCGGCGCGGGAATCCGGCCGCCGCGCCGCACGAAACGTGCACTGGACTTTCGATGCAACGCCATCACCGGCGCGCGGCCGAGCAAGCCGCCGAACTCCACGAAGTCGCCCACGCGCTTGCCAGGCGCCGGAATCACCCGCACGGCCGTGGTCTTGCGGTTGATCATGCCGATCGCCGCTTCGTCGGCGATGATCGCCGCGATCGTCTCCGGCGGCGTGTCGCCCGGCACGGCGATCATGTCGAGGCCTACGGAGCACACGCAAGTCATCGCCTCGAGCTTGTCGAACGTGATGGAGCCGTCCATCGCCGCGTCGATCATGGCCGCGTCCTCGGACACGGGAATGAACGCGCCCGACAGGCCGCCGACGTGGCTCGATGCCATCACGCCGCCCTTCTTGACCGCGTCGTTCAACATCGCGAGCGCGGCCGTCGAGCCGTGCGTTCCGACTCGCTCGAGACCCATCGCCTCGAGGATCCGCGCGACGCTATCCCCCTGGGCCGGTGTCGGCGCCAGCGACAGATCGACGATGCCGAACGGCACGCCGAGCTTGGCCGACGCCGCGCGACCCACGAGCTCGCCCATCCGCGTCACCTTGAAGGCCGTGCGCTTGATGACGTTCGCGAGCTCGCCGAGATCGAGGTCCGGCTGCTGCTCGATCGCGCGCAGCACGGCGCCGGGACCGCTGACGCCGACGTTGATCACGCAGTCCGGCTCACCGATGCCATGAAACGCCCCCGCCATGAACGGGTTGTCTTCGACGGCATTGCAGAACACCACGAGCTTGGCACAGCCGATGCCGTCGCGCGCGGCCGTTAGCCGGGCGGCTTCGCACACCACCTCGCCCATGCGGCGCACGGCATCCATGTTGATCCCGGCGTGCGTGGTACCGACGTTCACCGACGCGCAGACGCGCTCGGTGATGGCAAGCGCCTCGGGGATCGCCGCGATCAATGCCTCGTCCCCCGGCGTCATGCCCTTGTGCACCAGGGCCGAAAATCCACCGAGGAAGTTCACGCCCACGCTCGCCGCGGCGCGCTCGAGCTGCTGCGCGAAGGCCAGATAGTTGCGACTCGTCGAGCTCTCCGCCACGAGCGCGATCGGTGTCACGGAGATGCGTTTGTTGATGATCGGGATGCCGTAGTCTCGCTCGATCTCGTCGCCGACCGCGACGAGCTTCTGCGCCATCCTGCAAACCTTGTCGTACGCTTTCGCGGCAGCCTTGTCGATGTCGGGATCTGCGCAGTCGCGCAAACTAACGCCCATGGTGATCGTGCGAATGTCGAGATTCTCCATCTGCACCATGCGGATGGTCTCGAGAATCTCCTGCGGCGAGAACTGAATGGCCACGACGTCGCTCGCTAGACTCGATGCATGAACTTGAAGACGTCCTCGTGCTGGGCATCGATCTTCAGGCCCATCGACTCGCCCTTGGCATTCAGGCGCCGCTTCAACTCGTCGAACGGCACGGTCGCCTTGTCGAGATCGACCATCATGATCATCGTGAAGAACTCGCGGAGCGTCGTCTGCGAGATGTCGACGATGTTGGCGTTCGCCTCGGCGAGCAACGTCGCTACGCTCGCGATGATGCCGACCTTGTCTTCACCTATCACCGTGACGATGACGCGATTCGAAGCCTGTTGCACCGGAAACCCTCATCAATCTTGTGCGGGGGCGGCCGAGAGGTCTCGCTGCGGCACGCCAATGACGTCGTGGATGAAATAGCGCGCCACCGGCACACCGAGCAACATCCCCCACAAGCCGAAGGCGTGATACGCCACGTAGAGAATGATGACGGTGAGAACCGGATTCAGCTTCAGATGCCGCCCGTAGATCAGCGGATTCAGCAAGTAGGCTTCGATTACGTGAATCACGACCACGAGTCCCACGGCCGCGAGCGACAAGCCCAAGCCCGCCGGCGTTCAACGCCACGAGCATGATCGGTGTCGTCGAAATGAACACGCCGATGACCGGCAGAAAACTGGAGACGAACACGATGACGGACAGCATCGCCACCAGCGGAACGCCGAGCACGAGCAGTCCGATCAGCGTCAGCACGGTGTTCAGGAGCGCGATCACGGCCTGAGCCTCTATCGCACGCCCGAGCAGGATGCCGAAACGGGCGATCGGCTCGGCGGCTTCGACGTAGAAATCACCCACGCGGGAATTTCTGAGCCCCTCGATGCTGCGCCTGATGCGCGTGAGATCGATCAGGATCAGGAAACTGAACAGCAGCGCGAGCACCGTCGTGGCCGTGACGCGATACAACATGCTGATGACGGTCGGCGCGTAGTCGCGTACGCGCTGGAACTGGCCCGCCATCAGCGCGTTCACGTAGAGCTGATCCTGCCGGTTGAAGTACTCCTTGAGCGGGCCGATCGGCGCTGCCGCGCTCACGCCGGCCTCGAGAACCTGCTCGTCGGTCAAACCGAGTCGCTGGCGCTCGGCGCGCAATTCCGCCTCTATGTCGGCGACGCGCTCATCCGCGAGGGCACTGCGCAGAAAGCCGTTCAGCGGCTGACGCAATGTCGGATAGCGCTCCACGAGCCGGTTCTTCGCCTCGATGAGTCGGATCTCCGTGGACGGCAAGTTGCCGATCAGTCGATTGACCTCGGCGCCCACGCTCGGCACCACGAACCCCACGAACGTGCCGACGATCACGAGAAACAGCAGGTAGACCGACGCCAGCGAGAGCCAGTGGGGCAACCGACCGCGGCGCATGGCCACCTCCGCCAGCGGAGCGGCGATGATCGCGAGCACGAACGTCAGGAATACGACACCGAAGAAGTCTCGCAGCAGCCACAACAGGCCGAACAGGATGACCCAGATGACGATGCGCCGATTGCGCTGGTAGAACTCGTTGAGACTGAAGGTCGACACGGCGTCCTAGTATAAGGATTCGCCGCCACGCCGTGACGGAAACCGCGTTGGCCGGCTGCGCGCTTCGACCGCACCGCTGCCCGCACCAGGCTCGGCGCAACCCCCTACGAGGCCGCCGGAACCGCGTCAAACGCCGAACGCGAGCATCAGCAGTCGCACGTCGACGTCCGCCGCGCGGATCAGCCAGTCGAAGGTCGGCTTGTCGACGGCGAGCGACCCCAAGTTCGGCAGCTTCTCGTGAAATTCGGGGTCGGCGCAGGCCGTTTCGCTGTGCTCCGCGAAGTAGTTCGCCGCTGCGACGATCGACGTCAGCGTCGGCGGATCGGGTGCCTCGAGCCCGCAGCTCTCGTGATCCCCGACCGCGGCCGCCAGCTCTGCCGACAGCTCCCACGCTTCGATCACGACACGGCCAAGACGCGGATGCCATTCGCCGAGCACGGAACGGAACGCCGCTTCGTCCGTCAGCACCTCGGGATCGTCCTTCGCACGCATCAGAATGTAGAGTTTCCCCACTTCGTGCAGCAGACCCGCCAGGAACGCTTCGTCCGGATTCAGCGTGCCTCGAACACGCGCGAGCATGTGGGCGAGCGCCGCCGTATGCACGCTATGCTGCCAAACGGCACTGACGTGATCGCGCAGCTCGCGACTGCCGTAGCCGATGAACACCTGCTGGGCGGCGAACGACAGCGCGACATTGCGCACCATTTTGTAGCCGAGCTGAGCCACCGCGTTGTGCAGGCTCGTGATGGCTTGACTGCCGCGATAGAACATCGCGCTGTTCGCCACCTTCAGGATGCGCGCCGCCAGCGCCGGATCGGCGCCGAGCAGCCGCACGATCTCGCTGAACGATACGTTCTCGTCGGCGAGGGCCCTTCTGATCTTCAGCGCGACCTCGGGCAAGGACGGAAGCTCGAGGGCTCGTTCCGCGAGTGAGCGGTCGAGCTTGGACACCAGAGCCGCAGTCGTCGCCCGCGCCTCCTGATACCCGGTCCCCAGGATCACGGTATCCGTTTCGCGCTGATGACGGTGCTGCCGTTTCATGGTTCTCACACGAGTGACGGCCGCTCCCACGCCTGCGGGGACGGCGCTCCTGTGCCCAGTTATCGACGGCCGGAGCGGGTTCTTTAGTCGAAAGTCGGCGGTTCCCGCTCAGCTCGGCGGCACGGCGCAGGTCCGCCGAAATCACCGCGGCCACGCACAACGCGACACGACGGCCCGCGGCGCGGGCCGCGAGGTCAGTTCGCCTTCTCGCGCTTCAGCTTGTGGACCGAGCTACCGTAGTAGTCGATCAGGGCCTTCTCGAGCGCCCGAACGTGGGAGTTGGAGCGCTTGAATGCTTCCGGGTCGAGCTCGATGTGCTTTCTGCGGCGGTCCTTGCCATCCGGAACGAGCTTCAAGATGCCGCCGGGCTGCGCTTCGGAGGTCAGCGAGTACACGATCCGCGAGACCGAGGTGTAGGGAATGCCGAGCTTGCTCGACAGCGATTTCATCGAGTGCGGCCGGCCGTCGAGATTCGAATCGATGACCTCGAGCGCGATCAGCACCTCGGCGAGCGTGCCGTGCCGACCGGTCTTGTAGATGGCCGTGAGCATTGCGATGGCGGCTTTGCGGGCCCCATTCGAATCGAAGCGCTCCTTGCCGACGGCAGGACGCAATTGCGAAACGGTAAACATCTCCCTGCTCACGACAACTCCCTGAAGGAAAGTGGGTCCGGGTCCTTTGGAATCGGTGGCGGATCTTATGCGGGCGTCGCGACGCGCCTCAACACCGCACGGTTCGGTACGCAGCAACTCGCGATCGCTGCGAAGCTCGACGATGCACCGTTCGAACCGGAGTGGTGATCGCTGCGCTAATTGGACGTTCTCAGCGCCGCGGCTGTCGCAGCCCATCGAAAAGTAGTGTGACCGAGAACTGTCCGATCACCGCCAGTACAGGGAATGGGCGGCACCCGTCACGTGCGAGCGCGCCGCGCCGCATACAGGTCTATGTATTGATTCGTAAGGCCTTTGTAAATTCCTCTACGAGCTGCACGCCCTGCTCGGTGTAACAGAACGCAGCGCGAAATGCCGCGCCGGCTCGGCAAATCCCCGTATAATTTCCGTCCAGGATCCCGATCGAAGGAGCCGGGCTGTTGCGAATGCTGATCGCAGTAGTGCTGGGCACGCTCCTTAGCACCTGCTCATCGCCCCCTTCTCTCCTCGAGCGCATCGTTCGCTCCGGAGAGCTGCGGGTCGTCACTCGCAATACGCCGGCCGCGTTCTACTACGGTGCGGAAGAACCACGAGGAATCGAGTACGAGCTCGCTCGCGGTTTCGCCGAGCGACTCGGCGTGGGCCTGCGGATCTACATCAACGATCAAGTATTTCCCGATATCGCTTCCGGCAAGGCGGAAATCGGCGCGGCGAGCCTGACCGTTGCCGACGCGAGGCTCGACAAAGTCACCTTCGGTCCGGCCTACCAGGCCATCCAGCCGCAAGTCATCTACCGACGCGGGACGACGCGGCCGCGCGCCGTCGAGGATCTGGTGGGCGGGCGACTCGAGGTCGTTGCGGACTCCTCGCACGCGGCATTGCTCGAGCAGCTACGCTCACGAGTCCCGCTCCTGACATGGATCGAGCACGGGCGAGGCTCGGAGGAGGAGCTGATCCGGCGCGTCGCCGAAGGCGAGATCGATTACACGATCGCGGACTCACATCTGTTCGAGCTATTGCGGCACTTTTACCCCGATTTGCGCGTCGCATTCACGCTTGGCCCCGTGGATCACATCGCATGGGCCCTGCCGAAGGGTGACGACTCTCTGCGCGAAAGCGTCGCCGCGTATTTCGCCGAAATCGAAGCGACCGGCGAGCTACAGCAAATTCTCGATCGTTACTACTTCGCCTCGAGCGACTTCGACTACGTGAGCTCGCGCGCCTTCGTGCGCCATGTGAACACACGCCTGCCGCGTTATCGCGACTTCTTCGTCGAAGCGGAGCACGCAACCGGCATTGACTGGCGACTGCTCGCCGCCATTGCCTATCAGGAGTCGCACTGGGACCCGAACGCCATTTCTCCGACCGGCGTTCGCGGCATGATGATGCTCACCGAGCACACGGCCGACACGATGGAGATCGACGACCGGCGAGACGCGCGCTCCAGCATCCTGGGGGGGGCGCACTATCTGCTGCGCACGCGGCGGAAGGTTCCCGAACGCATCGCCGAGCCCGACCGTTCCTGGCTCACGGTGGCCGCCTACAATTTGGGCTATGGCCACGTCGAGGACGCGCGCGTTCTGACGCAGCGCCAGGGCGGCGATCCGGATCGCTGGGAGCAGGTTCGTCAGCGACTACCGCTGCTGAGCGACAAGGATTGGTACGAGCGCCTGCAACGCGGGTTCGCTCCGGGACAAACGGCGGTCGACTACGTCGACAACATCCGCCGGTACTACGAGATCCTGATGTGGCTCGACAGTCGCGAAACGTTGACCACGCAGGAGTTCCCGCCCCAATCGCCACCCACGGGCTGACGCGCCTGCACGCCTAGCCGCGACGTTCCGCAAAGAATCTCCGCAGCAACGCAGCGGATTCCGCCGCGAGCACGCCGCCGGTGACCTCAGTGCGGTGGTTCATGTGCGGGCTGGCCGCAAGATCGAACACCGAGCCGCAAGCGCCCGTCTTCGGATCCGGAGCCGCGAATACCAGCCGCGCAATTCTCGCGTGAACGATCGCGCCGACGCACATCGCGCAGGGCTCGAGCGTGACGTACAAGGTGCAGCCCGGCAGTCGATAATTGCCGAGCGCCTGGCCCGCGGCGCGCAGGGCCACGATTTCCGCGTGGGCCGTCGGGTCATGACTCGCAATCGGCGCATTCGCAGCCCGCGCGAGGACAGTTCCGCCGGGCCCCACCAACACCGCACCGACCGGCACCTCTCCCAGTCGGTACGCCGCGGCCGCGCAGTGGAGGGCCTGCGCCATCAGCGCGCGATCCGCGTTTTCGCTCGTGCCGGATTCGACCATGGGATCGGCAGCCCGCTCAGAAGCCGAACGTCGAGCCGAGCCCGACGAGCGTCGCAAGACCCAAGGCTAGAAAGATCGCTGCAGCGATCGAATGGATCAGCCTCATCGGAATCCTGCTCGCGACCCGGTCGCCAATGAGGACCGCGGGAACATCGGCGAGCAGCATTCCGAGCGTCGTGCCCATGACGACGAGCACCGGACTGCGATAGTGCGCCACCAACGCGACAGTGGCGAGCTGGGTCTTGTCGCCCATCTCGACGAGAAAGAACGTCAGCAGCGTCGCCGCGAACACGCCGAACCTTTGTACGATCCGTGTTTCCTCGTCCTCGATCTCGTCCGGGATCAGCGTCCAGACGGCCATGCCGACGAACGAAAGGCCGAGCACCCAGCGCAGGATCATCGGGTTCGTGGCGGCCGTAATCCATGCGCCGAGAGCACCCGCCAGCGCATGATTGACGAGCGTGGCACAGAGGATGCCGGCGATGATCGGCAGCGGTTTCTTGAAGCGCGCGGCGAGCAAGAGCGCCAGGAGCTGCGTCTTGTCGCCGACCTCGGCCAGCGCGACGACGCCTGTCGAGATGAACAGAGCTCCCACATCGCTCCCTTGCGAACCCCATGGACCCACGCCGCGCACCGCGCCAACAGATTGCAATGCGCGATAAATTGGCTGTGGGTCGCGCCAGCTCTTCCGAGCGCAACGAACGCGCTGCACGTTACCACCGCGATCGAGCGCCGGCAAAAAGGCGGAGCTGTGGCTTGCACCAGCATTCCGCGTACACTGCCTGCGCACCGTTACGGCAACTGCAGGCAATACGATGTCCGACAGCCCCGACGACCTGCTCGGCCGCGACGCTCAGAGAAAGGCGCTCGAGAACGCCCCCGTCGCACAGCCGCACAGCCGATCGTTCACGGTGCTCGCCATCGCCGTGCTCGGCGTCGTGTATGGCGACATCGGCACGAGCCCGATCTACGCGCTGCGCGAGACGGTCGCAGGCAAGGACCCGATCCCCGTCACGCCAGACAACGTGCTGGGAGTCTTGTCGCTGATCTTTTGGACGCTGATTCTCGTCATTTCGCTGAAGTACATGATCTTCGTTCTCCGCGCGGACAACCGCGGCGAGGGCGGCACCTTCGCCCTGCTGGCGTTGCTGAACCCGGAACGCCATCAGGATCGGCGCGGCCGGCGCACGCTGATCCTGCTCGGCATTCTCGGCGCCTCGATGCTGTACGGCGGGGCCATGATCACGCCGGCCATCTCGGTCTTGAGCGCGGTCGAGGGTTTGCAGGTCGCGGCGCCACGGCTCCAGAGCTACATCGTGCCAATCACGGCCGGGATCCTGCTCGGCCTGTTCGCCGTGCAGCGGCACGGCACGGCGCGGGTCGGCGCTATCTTCGGACCGTTGACGCTGGTCTGGTTCGCAGCGCTGGCGGTGCTCGGCATTCGCGGCATCCTGGAGGCGCCCGAGGTGCTGGCTGCCGTGGATCCGCGCTACGCAATTCGCTACTTCGCCGCCAACGGCCCCGTGGGATACTTCGCCCTCTATGCGGTGTTCCTCGTCACGACGGGCGGCGAGGCCCTCTACGCGGACCTGGGCCACTTCGGTCGTATACCGATTCGCAGAGTGTGGTTCGGCTTCGTGCTGCCCGCCTTGCTCCTGAATTACTTCGGTCAGGGCGCGCTGCTGATTGCGGACCCGGCAGGGAACCGTCCATCCGTTCTATCGTCTGGCACCTTCGTGGGCACAGTTGCCGCTCGTCTTTCTGGCCACGGCGGCCACGTGCATCGCGTCGCAGGCCGTCATCACCGGGGCCTTCTCCATGACTCGCCAGGCCGTGCATCTCGGCCTGTTGCCCGGCCTGCGCGTGGCGCAAACCTCGGCAGTCGCTCGCGGACAGATCTACATGCCTGCGGTCAATTGGGCGTTGATGGTGGCCGCCATCGGACTCGTCGTCCTGTTTCAATCGTCGGGCAATCTGGCTGCCGCCTACGGCGTGGCCGTGAACTCCACGATGGCGATCACCACCGTGCTGGCTTTCAACGTCGCGCGCGAACGCGGCGGCTGGCGCCTCCCGGCCGCACTCGCGTTCCTGGTTGGATTCTTGCTCATCGATCTGGGCTTCCTCGGCGCCAATCTCGTCACGATTCCCGATGGCGGTTGGCTGCCGCTGCTGATCGGGCTCTCCTTGTTCACCGTAATGACGACCTGGCGGCGCGGCGCCGAGCTGCTGACCGCGCAGATCGCCACGGCCGCACCGACGATCGAGACGTTCATCGGGCGCATGGCGGCAGAAGACGTTCCGCGGGTACCAGGCGTCGCCGTGTTCTTCACGGGTCGACTCGACCAGACGCCTCCGGCGCTGCAACAACTCACGCGCAGCACGGGCGTGCTGCACGAGCGCGTCGTGCTCGCCACGGTGATCGTGGAGCCGGTGGCCAGAGTCGATGCCGACGAGCGCGTCGAGGTGACGGCGCTCGAGGCCGGCTTCCATCGTGTTTTGCTGCGTTACGGATTCATGCAGGGCGCCAACGTTCCTTCCGACCTCGCGAGGTGCGCCGATCACGGCTTGGATCTCGATCTAGACAAGGTCCACTACTTCGTCGGGGAGGTAGACCTCCTGGCGGGACGCAAGCTGCACGGCATGGCGGCCTGGCGCGACCGTCTGTTCATCCGGATGGCCATCAATAGCCAGGACGCCACGGCAAATTATCAGATCCCCGCGGCCCAGACCATGAAGGTCGGATTGCAGATCGGAATCTGAGCGCTCAAGGACCCGCGCCGGCGGTGGACGACTCGTCATCCGCCCGTTCGAGCTTCTCGGCGAGCGCGTTGACGCGCAGCAGCGCATTCATGTCGCTCTTGCGATAAGCATGCTCCATGGCAGCGAACAGGTGCGACTGCTCGAGCTCCAGGCGCTCGGGATGACGCTCGAGCAGCGCCACGTAGTGCGCGAACACGCGGTCGGGCGCGGGCTTCGTGCGGCGGGCCACGGCGTGGCGAACCACCGCATGCAATGTGTAGCGTTTCCGCAGCGGCTGCTGCACGAGGTGCCAGCGTTCGAGCTCGGCCAGCGCTGGACCGAGCCGCGCAACCCGGGCCAGCTTGGCGAGCGACACCGCATCGACGTGGTCGCCCTCCACGTGTGCGAGGACGGCGAGTGCGCGGCGAGCGTCCGTGCTCAAGCGCGACCAGGCCCAGTCGACGAGCAGCGCGATCTCCGGCAAGTCGTCCTCGTGCTCCAGTGCGCGCACCCGTGTCACGCCGGCGTCGCGCAAGAACTCGCCGAGTGTTTTCGCGCTCGCTGCACGTGATCGAACGATGCTGTCGGCGATGTCGAGCGCCAGAGGGTTCCAGCGGAGCAGACGCGTGAGGGCAGTCACTCGCGGGAAGGCACTCTGACCCGAGGTGACGAGCGGCGCTATCACGGGGAAGATCAGCACGCCTGAGAGCAGGCAGCGCCGGGCCGTGATCACGAAGGTAGCGTTGGAGTCGGCGAACGCCTCGAACAGACGTTCCATGGCGCGATCGTCCTCGTGGTTGTCGAGCACGATCAGCCGCTGCGGGCCGCCCGACAGGAATTTTCGGAGTCGCTCCACCCGACCTTCGCCGAGCCCGGTGCCGAAGCGTAGCGCCAGCATCTCGCTCAACGTGTAAAAAGCCCATGCGCCCGTGCGGAACCAATCGATGCGGCCGCCGTACTCGGCGCTCAGACGGTAGCCGAGCTCCGCCGCCAGCATCGACTTGCCGCTGCCGCCGGGGCCCACCAGCGCGATGCGCGTGGGTCGTGCGACCGCGATCGTACGCACGAGCGTACGCAACTCGGCGGTACGCCCCTTCATTCCCCGCGGGCGTGGGGGAAAAATCGAAGGGCGAGATGGTTCGCGAACTGATTGCTTGCGCGCCGTTGCGGTTGCTCTCATTGGGCGGGCCCCGTGCGGCGCGCGAACACGTGCGTCGCCCGCTCGCCTGCGACGGTCCTCTCACACTCATAGCCGAGCGAGCGCAGGTCGAGATCGCGGAACAGCGATTCCCCGCGGCCCAGCAGCACCGGGCGCACCGCCAGGTGCAGCTCGTCGATGAGGCGCGCCTGCAGATATTGCCGAATCGTCTGCACGCCGCCGCCGATGCGTACGTCGTGGCCCGCCGCCGCCTCGCACGCTCGCGCGAGTGCGGCCTCGATGCCGTCGGTGACGAAATGAAACACCGTGCCGCCGGCCATTTCCAGGGGTGCGCGCGCGTGGTGAGTGAGCACGAACACCGGCACGTGATAGGGCGGTTCCTCGCCCCACCAGCCTTTCCAGCTCTCGTCCGGCCAGGGGCCGCGCACCGGACCAAACATGTTGCGGCCCAGGATCCACGCACCGATGTTCAGGAAACCGGCCTGGGCCATCGAGTCGTCGATACCGGTCTCGCCGTCATCCTGGCCGTGCATCTTTCGCCACGTGCGCGAGGCAAAAAACCACTCGAACAGTTCCGGTCCATCTACGCCAAGCGGATCGGCGAGACTCTGATCGACGCCGGCACCAAAGCCATCGAGCGACAGCGCAAAGCTCGACACACGAACCCTGGACATGGTCCTCTTCTCCTTGCCGACGCTGCCGCACGCCACGGTCCGAGCGCACATGACTACTATATGGAAAGCCGAGTGTGTTCGCTGCGCGAATGGAAGGCTACGGCAAACGAGTGTTGCCCCGGGGTGACATGCGCGACCCGGAAGCAAGACGCTCGCGATCAAGCGCGCCAGATCATCGGCATCACTTCCATTGATGGCGCAAATCTTGCTTGATTTCGCGCATGAGAAGGCGAGCGAGCATCGCGCTGAGCGTTGCGGCAGTGGCCGTTGTTCTGATCACGGTGCGAGCCGTAGCGCCACGGGCCGTTACCCGGTACGTGAATGGCCGCCTGGCGTCGCTCGGCGACTATCGTGGCAGCGTCGACGATGTCGACCTGTATCTGTGGCGCGGCGGCTATCGCCTGCGCAATGTACGGATCGTCAAAGCGACAGCGGATGGGGAGACGCCGTTCGTCGAGGTCCCGAGTATCGATCTATCCCTGCAGTGGGGTGCGTTGATGCACGGCAGCGCGGTGGGCGAAGTCATCATGCATGAGCCCGTGCTGAACATGGTGCAGGCCAAAGACGATCGCGAGAAACAGCTCGGTACGGGGGTCAATTGGCCCGAAGCGGTGCGAGATCTTTTCCCGTTTCGCCTAAATTCCGTCGAGGTTCTGGACGGCCTCGTCACGTTTCGCGCGCCGGGTATCAGCACGGACGATTCGATGACGATGCGCGACTGCCATCTGCTACTACGCAATCTTACGAACGTCCAGCAGACCAATCGGGAGGCGTTTGCGGACATCGCACTCGAAGGCCGCGTGATGGGTAGCGCGCCCATCATGCTGACCGGCAGCATAGATCCGAACGAGCCCACCCCCACGTTCGACATCAATGTTTCGCTCGAGCGGGGCCGCCTGGTGGACGTGAATCCTTGGCTGCGGGAGTTCGTGAAAGTCGACGCCGAAGCCGGTGTGTTCTCCATGTATGCCGAGCTCGCGGCGGCCGACGGGCACGTGAAAGGCTATGTAAAACCGATCATAGAGGATCAAAAGATCTACGAAAGGCATGAAGATGCCGCCGGACCGTTTCAGCGCGCCTGGGAAGCCCTGGTCGGCATAGCAGCCAAGGTGCTCGAAAACCGCTCCAGCCGCGAGGTGGCGACGGAAATACCCTACTCTGGCGAGATCGACAATCCGGAGGCGGGCATCGTGCCGGCGCTCGTGAACCTGTTGCGCAACGCCTTCATCGCCGCGTTCACGCATTCGCTGGATGGCTCCATCACGTTGCGTGATGTCGCACAGAATTTGCGAACGCTGAACGGCTCGGACGAGGGCCGGGACGAAGCCAAGGATGAGCGCAAGCAAGCGCCGGAACGCCCGCGCCATGAGCGCCAGCGGCGCTAGCACGGCCCGTGTCGCGCGCGGCCACGCGACGAAGATCCGCGACGCTCGGCACCGTTAGGATCCCTACTTCTTACGCTTCTTCGGCACCTTCGCGCCGGACCGGCGTGCCTCGGAAAGACCGATCGCGATCGCCTGCTTTTTGCTCGTGACTTTCTTGCCGGAGCGCCCACTGCGTAGCGTGCCGCGCTTGCGCTCATGCAGCGCCTTCTTGACCTTTTTCGATGCCTTCTTGCTGTATTTACGGGCCACGCTCAACTCCTTGCTCCGATGAACGGTTACCGCGGGCGACGAATTCCCGAGCTAGCTTCTTGCGGGTTTGGCGCGCCCCCGGCCGCGGCGCTGGGGCGGCGGGGCCGATGTCGGGTCCGTTTCGAGGACGTCCGCCGCTTCGATTGCGAGCGGCGGCAGCGGCGTCGAAGCCGCGTCGAGCTCTGTACGCAGCTCCGCTTCGGCCAGGAACCAGTCGTGATCGGACGTGCCGCTGGGACATCCTCGCGCTTTCCAAAGGGCATAGGCGCGCGCGCGCACGTCTTCTTCTGCGAGCTTGATGGGCATTGGCGTTGCTCCTGCGTGTACCGAGAGGCCAAGACGATGCAAGTTTTCGGCCAAGCCGTGTCGCCTGGGTGCGTACCCTTCGCTGGGAAACGGTCGCGCTCAATTGCTACGCGGCGCCCCTCCCTGGTCGGTCGCGAGGACCGCGCAGCTGTAGCTCGCCGCAGCGTCGACGCCACCGCTTTCCCGGAGCGTCGCGGCCTGCGGATACGGGCAGAGCTTTCGCTCGAGCGCGTTGCCGCCCGCCGCATCCGTCTTCGTCGCCGTAATGGCTTCGGGCGGCATGTCCTTCTCCACCCACTGCTCGAGCGAAGCGATCCAGTCCACCCGATCCGCACCGGGACCGCCGCCGCAGTGCTCGACGCCGGGCAGCATGAACATCCGGAAATACGCGCCCAGCATCTTGTCCTTGCGTTGCACGGCGTCGTGGTAATCGAGCGACGTCAGCGCGCTCAGCGCGGAGTCGGACCAGCCGTGCCAGAGGATGAGCTTACCGCCACGGTCCCGGAATTTGCTCAGATCCGGATTCGTCGCATTGAGCAGCTCGGCGACGTCGTGCGTGCGGTTACGCCAGTCGGAGAGATCGAGATTCGCGTAGGTCCAATCCGGGTCGTCGTAGACGAAGTACTTCGCGAACTGCGTACCGAATGCGAAGTGCAAATTCGGCACGCCGCTCGGCAGCGCGGGCGGCTTCGTCTGCGTGATCCACAGGTCCCAGCCCTGGCTGTCGTTCTCGCCGCCGAACGGAAAGCCGGGGTACAGCTTCTGGCCATCCGCGATAGGGCCGCGATAGACGCGCCGGATCGCGGAGAGTTGCGGCTCGGTCAGGCAGTCGGCCTTCGGCTCGTCCGTGCACATCGGCAACGTGCCGGGATCGAACTTGCAGCTGCGCGGGTCGCGCAGCACGCCGTCGGACACGCCGTCGAGCATGTCGCAGGCCTGCAGGATCGCGTCGGCCAACAGCTTGCGGTTGTCCGGCGTGATCACGGGCGAGCTCGTGTCGCTCGGGTCCGGGAAGATGGCCTGCTCCTCGTTGAGGTAGGCGGCGGTCGTGCCCGGCCAGTCGTAGATGGGCGCGCCAGCGACGATGCCGTCGAAGTCCTCGGGATAGCGCTCCGCCTCGATCATGCCTTGGCCGCCGCCGCGCGAGCAGCCGACGAAATAGGATTGCGCGGGCCTCTCGGCGTAGTACTCCATGATCAGGCTCTTCGACACTTCGGCCGTGCGGTGCACGGCGCGATGCGCGAAGTTCTCACGCGCCTGCGGGTTGCCGAGCGCCCAGCTCGCGTCGATCACCTCGCCCGTGTGGCCCGTGTCCGTACCGGCGGTTGCGTAGCCGCGCTCGAGCGGGGTCGGACCGGCGCTGAGCCCCTCCTGCGCCTGATTTTGCACGCTGCCGACGAAGCCGCCTCCGCCGCCCATCAGGAATTTGCCGTTCCACGTGTCGGGTAGCAGCAGCTCGAACTTGATCGAGCCGTCGATGGTGCCCGTGACCTGGCAGTTTGGGACATCGACGCGCACGACGGGCGCCCCGGGCCCCTGCCCGCGGTGCTCGCTGAACGCCTGCGGCGAAGCATCCGCAATCGCCACGTCTTTGAGCTCGAGCTTCTGTAAGTCTGCGCAGGCCTTGGCCACCTGCTCCGTCGTGAGCTGCTTGCCGTCGGACCCGGGCGTCACCGCGGCCGCGAGCCCGCTCCACTCCTTCGAGCAGCCGGCGAGTTGCACGGCTGCGAAGGCCAAAACGGTGCCCACGACGAGTCGAAGGTCACGTTGAGCGTCGGCCACGTGTGCTCTCCCGAATCCGCTGATGCGACGGTATCTGCAAGTCGCGTGCCTGATCGCAGGACAGCGCGTGCCGGCGGCACGCAACTTGCACCCTTCCAGAGCCTATTGAGTGCTTTCGGAGGCCGTCCGTGGTTGCGAATCTGGCCGCAGAGTCCGTCGTCACGCGCAGGCGGCGCGCGCCGCGGCTCGGCCTCGTGCTGGGCAGCGGCGCCGCGCGCGGCTGGGCCCACGTCGGCGTCGTGCGAGCGCTCGAGCGTGCCGGCGTACGGCCCGATCTCGTGTGCGGCACGTCGGTCGGCGCGCTGGTCGGCGCGGCCTATGCCAGCGGCGAGTTCGATCGGTTCTGCACGGGCACGGCCGGCATGCGGCGGCGCGATGTGTTGTCGTTTGCCGACGTCGGTTTCGGCGGCGGCCTGCTCAAAGGCCAGAAGTTCATGGCGTTCGTCGGGCGCGGCTTCGAGGACCGGCCCATCGAGGAGCTCCCGATTCCGTTCGCAGCCGTGGCCACTTCGCTCGAGAATGGCGCCGAGGTGTGGCTGAGGAAGGGCTCTACGCTGAACGCCGTGCGCGCGTCACTCGCAATGCCGGGGCTCTTCACGCCGGTGCCTACCGATGACGGGATTCTCGTCGACGGCGCGCTGGTGAACCCCGTGCCCGTTTCGCTCGCGCGCGCGATGGGCGCGGAAATCGTGATCGCGGTTGATCTGAGCTACGGCATCGTCGGGCGCAATCTCGTCGTACACGATGCCGACGCGAGCGACGCCGACGACCGGGGCTGGCTGCGCAGGAGCCTTGGCCAGCTCTGGCCGGCGAACGATGAGTCTCACCCGCCGTCGCTGCTCGGCGTGATCGCAGCAAGCCTCGACATCATGCAGGTGCGCATCACGCGCAGTCGCATGGGCGGGGAGCCGCCGGACTTGGTCGTCACGCCTCGGCTGGCGCACATAGGCTTGTTCGACTTCGACCTCGCCGATGAGGCCATCAGCGAAGGCGAGCGGGCAATGGATGCTGCGCTCGAGGGGCTCGCCGTGCTCGGCATCGAGATGGCGGCGACGAGCTGAGCGGCCATGCGCCGGGATCGCGTGCGGCTCAGCGACGCGCCTTCGACTTACCCTCTGTTTCCGCGCGCTCGGCTTCGCGCTGCTCTTCCGGAGTCAAGTCACGCGCCTGCTCGGCACGCTCCTTGGCGGTCGTGTGCTTGACCGTCTCGCGGACGCCGCGCCGATAGCGGCGGTCTGCTTCGGTATTGCCTTCGCCTTGATTGTCGCCCATTACGGTCTCCTTTCGCCGCTGGTCCATTTCGTGGCGGCACCTCGGCCGGTGGTTCACGAGATCATCAGCAAGCTTTATGCCACGCAACTGGACCTCGTGGCACGACAGTTGCAATTCTTCTCGCCACCCGTTCCCGGAACCCGCTTGATGACCGGCGCTAGAAAACGTCGACGAATGGAGCCACGCAAAGCACCGCTGCGACCGAAGTTGCAATTTTGGTATCCGACTTGCAGCAATTGCCCACGGCCGCCGCCCGCTCGTCGAGCACTCTCCCCAGTGGGCTCGAGGGCCGCGCGGCGCTTCGGCGCGCGTCTCGCGCCGCCAGCGGAGGCCGCGCGCTAACGGCGGCGTCTGAATGATCGTCGAACGTACCGAGCAAACCGAGGCGCTGTGCGAGGAACCGGCCGCACCGAAGCCGACCGATCCTAACGCGCCGGCGCGTCGGCCGCTCGGCTCCTCCGCGCTCGGCTTTCTCGCCTTCTTGGCCGTGCTCTACACGGCGTATTTCGCGGCGCCAATCGTGACCCCCCTCATGGCCGCGATATTGCTATATCTGCTGCTTAGGCCGCTCGCGACGAAGCTCGGCAAGTGGCACATCGCGGAGCCCATTGCCGCATTGGGCATCACAGTGATGTTGCTCGGCGGCGTGGTGTGCTCGGTGTATTTGCTCGCCGCACCGGCCGCCGACATGATTCAGCAAACGCCTCGAGGATTGCAGCAACTGCGAAGCAAGCTGCGCCGGCAAGCCAACCCGATCAGCGATGTCCGTCAGGCGTCGGAGGCGGTTCAGGACACCGTCAATGCGATCACTGGGGGCGACGACAAGAGCAAAGCTGCAACGCCTTCGGTCAAAGTCGACACTCCCGACATGCTCGACACGATCCTGATGCGAGCCCCCATCGCGGCCGTCTCGTTCGTGATCACGATGATGCTCACGCTCCTGCTGCTGCTCTCCGGGGACCGCGTGTTGCGCAAGCTCACGGCGATGGGGCGCGGTTTCGCCGGCAGGCGTTGCGTCGTAACGATCATCCGCCAAATCGAGAGAGACATCGGGCGGTATTTGCGCACCGTGGCCCTCATCAACGCAGGGCTCGCCGTCTTCGTAGCGCTGGTCATGTGGGGGCTCGGCGTGCCGAACCCGTGGTTACTCGGCGCGCTGGCCGGCGTCTTGAATTTCGCGCCATATCTCGGCCCCGCGTTGACGATGTTCGTGATCGCGATCGCGAGCGCCAATAGCTTCGGCACCCTGCACGGCATAGCTCTCCCGCCGCTTGCTTACCTGGGCATCACGACCGTGGAGGGACAACTGCTAACGCCCCTGCTCGTCGGCGGCCAATTGCAATTGAGTCCCGTCGTCGTGCTGCTCGCCGTGATCGTGGGCGGCTGGCTCTGGGGGCTCGTTGGCGCGTTGATGGCGGTGCCGATCGTAGCGTCCCTGCGAATCATCATGATCAACGTGCCGCGCTTGCGTCCGATCGGGACGCTGCTCGCGAAGTAGCTCGAGCGCAATACCCTCGCGAAATCGCTTGCTCTGGCGACGGGCGTTTTCGAGAACCCCGACCGTCGCGTTCCGCGGCGAGCGCGACCGCAGCGCCTGCTCCAAGAACGCTTGACCGCGCCGCACCGGTGCGGCTATTGGTAACGGCAAGTAGCCCGGGAGAGGACACCGTGAACCACTCGAAGACGTCGCGTTTGTGGCGGCAGTTGCCGCTCATGGCAACGGTCGCTCCCTGCGTCGTGCTTTACTGGACCCTCCCGCTGGCGGCCCAGCAGAGCGTCGGGCGCGGCTGGCCAACGTACGCGAACGCCGAGTGGGTTGGCGCCGGCGTGCCTTTCTATGACATCGACGCGGCCACGGCGAAGGGCGGCGAGACGCCCAAGGGGATCGAGCCGCTCGCCCGCGACATTTTCACGAGCGACGACTTCTACGTCGACCGTGAGCTCTGGCGCGACCCGCGCTACTTTCGGTGCAACAGCACGCTCGCGCTCGACTCGCAATGGGGCGACTACTCCAGCGCTCCGCAGTACATCAAGGACGATCCCGCGAAAGGCGCCTGGGGCCATTGCGACGTCGACTACGCCCGCGAGAACATCGTGAGCCCCTATCCGTTTACAACGGCGCGGGCGCACTACGAAGCGTTGCTGGCGGAAGCGCGCGCCAAGGGCGGCCCCACGCAATACACTCGTGAGCACCTGCCGCCGAGCTGGGAGGGGCGCTACACGAACACGGTCAGCATCGTCTTCGGACTCATGCGCGCCGGGAAAAAGCCCGAGGTGCCCGCTGAATTCCACGAGCCGCCGCAGTGGATCGTCGGCTACTACAACCAGATTCCGACCATCCTTTCCCTGCTGACGCCCGAATACCAGCAGCGACTCGTCCAGCAGCTCTATCACCAGGCTCACGATCATGCGCCCCAGTGGTCGCTGACGTTCTGTCGACCCGAAGGCTTCATGCGCTGGTGGTCCGGTCCGGGCGGCCCGGGCCAGCTCGATGTGACGGTCACCCCGACGCGCGTGCAATTTCTCGGCGGCTCCGGCAATGCCCTGCGTAACGTGCATGTGGGCCGTAGCTTCGATCTCACGGGTACCGTGCCGCGGCTCGGCGCCGACGTGCCCCAATGGCTGGGCGAAACCGTGGGCTTCTGGGACGGCGATGCGCTCATCACGTGGACATCGAACATCCAGGGATGGTTTACGCATTCGAGCTGGGAATATTCGAGCAAGCTCCAAACCATCGAGATCTGGACGCCGCACCTGGATGCGCGGGGCAAACTCGTGGGACTCGAGCACGAGGCGGTCTTCTATGACGAGGAGGGTCTCGTGCAGCCGATCCGCGCCATCCGTTTCTTGTCACGTCAGGGCGATCTGAACGACGTGCCGCCCGTCAACCTCACGCACTGCAATCAGACGCTGTTCCTCGTGAACGGCCGCGCGACGCAGGTGGTGCCCGGTACCGTGATTCAATACCAGGTCGAAGATCTCTACGGTAGGCCGTGGGCCGCAGTGTGGGAAGAGTACTTCGAGAAGGGGATGCAGCGGCCCAAGACCGAGGACCTGTTCGACTTCCACTGAACCCCGGCCGTCGCCGGGGTCTCGAGCGACCGCGGCGCGCCCGCAAGGGCCCTCCGCGGCCGGAATTCGCACGCGCCCCGACGGGCGCCGGAGACGAGGGTGCGATAGGCCCGTGCGGCTCATCGATCTCGCGATGGCACGCAAACTGCAACGCGCCAAGCCGCCCGTAATGTCCTCGGACGAACGGGTCACGACACCCGCGAGCAGGAGAACACCCCCATGAAGGCGAAGAACACGATCTGTCTCTGGTTCGACAAGGACGCGCAGGAAGCGGCGAGGTTCTACGCCGCCACGTTTCCGGATAGTGAAGTGACCGCTGTTCACGAGGCGCCCAGCGACTACCCGGGCGGCCAGCAGGGCGATGCGCTGACGGTGGAGTTCACCGTTCTGGGCATTCCCTGTCTCGGTCTCAACGGCGGCCCGGCGTTCAGGCACAGCGAGGCCTTCTCCTTCCAGATCGCCACGGAGAATCAGGAGGAAACGGATCGCTACTGGAACGCAATCGTCGGCAATGGCGGCAAGGAGAGCCAATGCGGTTGGTGCAAGGACCGCTGGGGCATCTCCTGGCAGATCACCCCACGCGCGCTAACCGAGGCAATGGCGGCAGGCGGCGGTGAGGCGAAGCGTGCCTTCGAGGCACTGATGCCGATGAGAAGGATCGACATCGCCACCATCGAGTCAGCGCGGCGCGGCTGACGTGAGCACTAGCGACTCGCGCCCTCCGCATGCGTTGCCTCCCGGTGACACATGCGGGCCCTAAGACCAGGACGTGAGCGCAAAGCATTCGACGACCAACCCGAGCACTGGCCGGACGGGCGTTGCCGTACGTCGCGCTCATGGCGCGGTTCTTGCTGGGGGATGCCGTGGATCCCAAATCGCGCCGTCCGCGCGACATTGGAGCGGTCATGAAGATCATCACACTCATCGCTGCGTGCCTATGGCTAGTTCCCACTGGCGCCGGAGCCACGTTGCTCTACGTCGAGTACGAAGGCTATGCGAAGACCGGGGATCCCCATGCCGGAACAACTTCATCCTCGGCTCGCACGACGATCCGGCGCGGCCGGGTTTCGACGAGATCAGCGTGTTAACCCACGTCGACACCACGAAATCCGGGCCGACGGAGCGTGTGCTCATCGCGTTTTTGCGACCGTCGGGCGCACCCTCGACCATCCTCACGACGACCACGTTCAAGGTGACGCTCGTGCCGAACAGCTTCAAGTACTCGAGGAGGACGTAGCGTCGCCGCAGTTCAACGAGCGACCGTCGGCTCGAACACGGCCTGGATTGGGGGAGCAACGAGCCGCCACGGACGGCGGCGTCGTTGGCCGACTGATTCTAGGGGCCACGGGTCGCACGGTCGCTCCCTAAAACTGCAATTTCGCCCGCGCTCAGTGATGCTTGCGGTACGCCGCGGGCGTCACACCGACGATGCGCCGGAACCAGTGGGACAAGTGGCTCTGCGAGGAGAACCCGCTCGCGAGCGAGATCTCCGCGATCGGCAACGTCGTGCCTGCCAGCAGCCGGCGCGCGTGCTCGACGCGCCGTGCTACGACGTACCGATGCGGGGACTGTCCGACTGCGGAGCGAAACGCTCGCCCCAGGTACAGCGGGCTCAGGCTCACCTCGGCTGCAAGCGCGTCCAGGCTCAGGTCTTCGCCGAGATGCTGCTCGATGTAATCCAGCAGGCGCCGAACTCGCGCCTGCGACAAGCCATCCAGTGGCTCGCTCCGCTGCGCTGCATGATCGCGGGACGAATGCGTGCGTGCGAGATGCGCTGCGAACAGTTGCGCAATGGTCTCGATGTACAGTCGGTCGTCGGCGCTGCCGTCGCGCAGCGCATTCAGTACCGCAATCGCCAGCTGCTCGAGCAGCGGATCCACGATCGCGAACCGCGGTGTAAGCCTTGCGACGCCACCGAACATTTCCTGGGCTACGCGCTCATAAATGGACTGGCGTATATACAGCTGGAGGATCTCGGGATTTCCGGAGTGTTGCCAGCTGGCATTTGCGTCGCCGGGCGTCAAGCAGAACCTACCGGGCCCGATCAGCGTACGTTCCAGAGGTTCCCCGCCGAGTTTGCGACTGACCTCCGTCGGCCTTGCGAGGTGGTAGATCAGCGACGGATGACCGACGGCCGGCTCCGACACGGACAGAGGCGCTTCCCGGAACTTGGCGGCATAGAGGGAGCACCAGCCGATGTCGGTGCTCTGCGAGAGGACCTCGTTGCCCGTGCGCAGCACCCGCCCGTGTGTCTCTTCGATGCCGAACAGGCCGCTCTCGGCCATGGTCGAACCCCCCGCGAACGACAAGGGAGCTTAACGCTTCCGTCGTCCTCGGGCGAGGAGCCCCGGTGCGGGCCGCCCGCCGTCGAGCGCGGCAGTACGCCGGCGCCTTTCCTCGCCGCGCTGGTAAGGTGCCACGCCGGCGGCGGGAGATCCCCTAGGGAACCTAGAACCGCTTGTGGAAACGCAGGCCTATGGACTCCGGATCGCCGTAGATGACCCGGTTGCCCGTGCCGCCTTCCACGGCGGCGATGTAGTGCTCGTCCGTGCAGTTGTTGCAGTAGGCCTGCAGCTCCCACGAGTCGCTTTCATAGGTCACCGAGACGTTGACGAGGTCACGCGGATCGATTCGGAAGAAGTTATCCGACTGGAACAGGCTCGCGAACGAGTCGTCCACGTGCGCGAGCCCGACCCGCGGTCGCAGGGTCTTGCCGTTGCCGAGCTGAATGCCGTAGTTGAAGCTCAAGGTATACGAGAGCTTCGGCGAGTACAGATTCGACGCGCCCGACAGCGACTTGCTCGCGTTGCTGTTCCCGTAGTCGAAGCAGTTCGGCACGCCGCCCGTGACGACCGGCGTCTGTCCCGGATCGCAGCCCGGCACCCAGTTGTTGTTGCCCAAGAACAGGTTGCGGGCCAGGAGGCGCGGGTCAACCGTGGCGATGCCGCCGAGGTCCGAGTTCACGTAGCCCACACCGAAGTCGAAGCTGAACTGGCCGAACGTGCCGTTCATCGAGGCCTCGACGCCGCTGACCGTCGAGGCACCGATGTTCACGATCGCGCCCGCCAGCGACGGTTGCCCGCTCGAGAACGGCCGCACGAGGAATGCCGGCTGCTGCATGTTCTTGTAGTCCATGTCGAACGCGCCGACCTGGATCTGCAGACGCTTGTCGGCGATCGTGCCCTTCCAGCCGATCTCGACGTCGTCGACATTCTCCGGCAGGAACGCGAGGCCGTTGTTGATGCCGCCGGACTTGTAGCCGCGGGCGTAGAACGCGTAGATGAACTGGTTGTCGGTGGGCGTCCAGTTCACGCCGACTTTGTACGTGGGCGTCGAATCCTTGTACGGGACCACGAGCCCCGGATTGGCCGGGAAGCAGTTGTAGACGCCCTGCGCGGGCAATACGGCCGTGAAGGCGGGGTTCGGGCAATTGGTAGGCGTGCCGCCCACGACCTGCGTATTCAACGCCACGAAGATGTGCTGCTCGTCGCTGTTGTGGTCCCAGGACTGCCGCGCGCCAATTTGCAGCTCGAACTTGTCGGACAGCTCCCACGTCACCTGACCGAACAGCCCCGCATGCTGCTGGGTCGTGTCGATCGTGAGGATCGCGGTCTGAATCGGCAGCGCCCCATCCGGGGGGCAGGGCGTGATGACACCGTTCGCACCGTTGTAGCCGCAGAGGTTGTTGTCGCTGCGGATGTTGACCGGGGTCGTCCGGCGGAACCACGACGTGCCGATGATCCAGGTGATCTTGCCGGTATCGGGCGACAGCAGATCGAACTCCTGTGTCCAGTAGTCGTTCGTGGGGCCGACGTTGTTGAGCTGGATCTGGCCGTTTACCGGCGCGGCATCGACGTCGTCGGCCGTGCGCAGATTGTTGTGCTGGTAGCCGGTCAACGACCGGAACGTGAGGCCTTCGCCGTAGGTGCGATTCACCACCAAGCTGTAGCGATCCGATTGGTTACGGTTTTGGGTGTTGGGGAAGTTCCACGCGAGCACATACGGGTCGTTGGTGGCCGGCGCCGCGTACGCATACTGCGCCTGACCGAGCCCCGTGGGGTCGTTCGGGTTCGTATACGTGGCGCGGTTCGGCTCGTACGGCGCCAGCGCGTCGGTATCCGAGGTGTTCAGCTCGATGCGGCCGAGCACGCTCAATTTGTCGTTCGGCTCCCACAGAATGCTGGCACGCAGGTTCGAGTCGTCGAGCTTGCCGGGCTCCCGCCCACCCTCGTACTGAGTGGGGCCGGCCGGGGAGGCGATGTTGCGGAAGTAGCTGTCGCGCGTTTCCTTGTTGAAGGCGAAGCGCGTGGAGATCTTGTCGGTCAGCGGCAGATTGATCGCGCCGGAGAATTTCGAGCCGTGCTGCGAGGCCAGCGCCGCGTCGAAGTAGCCGTTGACCCCGTCGAAATTGGGGCGCGCGGCGTTGATACGAATCGCGCCGCCGGTCGACGATTGGCCGACGAACGTGCCTTGCGGGCCGCGCAGCACCTCGATGCTCGCGATGTCCAGGAAGCCCTGCTGCAGCACGACCGTCTCGGCCATCAGCAGATCGTCCTGGAACACCGCCACGCCGGGCTGGATGTTCGGGTTCACGACGCTGTTACCGATGCCGCGAATGTTCACCGACTGCACCGTGAAGCCCGTCGTGTTGATCGTCAGGTTCGGCGTTGCGTTCTCGAGGTCTCTGACGGACTTGAGCTGATCGGCAGCCAGGGCGTCCGCGGTGAATACCTCGATCGATATCGGGGTCTTGAGCTCGGTGGTCTCGCGGCGTTCCGCGGTGACGATGATCTCTTCGAGCTCTTGCGCCAACGCCAGGCCCGGCGCGACGCCGACGATCGCGATCAATGGAATCAGCAGTGATCTCAGGGTCCGATTGCTCACGTCTGCCCCCCTTCCGAGTGGATTCGTCAACCACACACGCGGTCATGAGCGGCGCTCGTGGCGCGTCGCATGGCGACACCCCACCGCCGCCCCGCCTGAAACGAGCGTGCGATTCCGCCCCAGGAGACAGCATGCCCCGGTGCTCGCGCCGCAAAATTGGAAAAATTCGTCACGCCCCCCGCGGGCGACGTCGGGAATCTGCCAAACCGGGCAGGTTTCCTGTAAGCCCGCCGAGACCCGCCGGCGTACGCTGGTGTGGATTCGGAGAGGGCGGCGCCACCCCGCTCGAGAGGAGACTCCTATGTCCACGCCAGTGACGGGCGGGGCCACCGCGCCACGCGCCAGGCCGTTCACGGCCGCGGAATACCTGGACAGCTTGCGCGACGGCCGCGAGATCTGGATCTACGGCGAACGCGTCAAAGACGTGACGAAGCATCCGGCGTTCCGCAATACGGCGCGCATGCTGGCGCGTCTGTACGACGCGCTGCACGATCGACGCAAGGACGTGATCTGCACGCCGACGGATACCGGCAGCGGCGGCTACACGCACCGGTTCTTCCAGGCGCCGAAGAGCGCCGAAGATCTCGTCGGCTCGCGCGATGCGATCGCCGAATGGGCGCGCGTGACGTACGGCTGGATGGGGCGCTCGCCCGATTACAAGGCCGCGTTCCTGGCCACGCTCGGCGCAAATCCGGATTTCTATGAGCCGTTCAAGGACAACGCGCTTGCGCTGGTACAAGAAGGTCAACGAGGAAGTCACCTTCGTGAACCACGCGATCGTGAATCCGCCCGTGGACCGCAACAAGCAGCTCGAAGAGGTTCGCGACGTGTACATGCACGTCGAGAAGGAGACCGACGGCGGCCTGATCGTCAGCGGCGCCAAGGTCGTCGCGACCACGTCGACGCTGACACACTACAACTTCATCGCAAACAACGGCCTGTTGCCGGTCAAGACCAAGGACTTTGCGTTCGTCTGCATCGTGCCGACCGACTCGCCGGGCGTGAAGCTGTACTGCCGGCCCTCCTACGAATACACGGCGGCCGCGATGGGCAGCCCGTTCGATTATCCGCTCTCGTCGAGACTCGACGAGAACGACTCGATCATCGTGTTCGACAAGGTGTTCGTGCCGTACGAGAACGTATTCGCATACGGCGACATCGACAAGGTCAACAACTTCTTTCCGCGATCCGGCTTTCTGCCGCGTTTCATGTTCCACGGCTGCACGCGGTTGGCGGTCAAGCTCGACTTCATCGGCGGACTACTGCTCAAAGCCGTGGACGCCACCGGCGCCAAGGACTTCCGCGGCGTGCAGGCACAGGTCGGCGAGGTGCTCGCATTCCGCAATCTGTTCTGGGGTCTCACCGACGCCATGGCGCGGACGCCGACGGCGTGGACGCCGGGTCACGTGTCGCCGAATCTCGAATATGGGTTGGCATACCGCGTGATGTCGAACATCGCCTATACGAAACTGCGGGAGATCATCGAGAACGTGCTCGCGAGCGCGCTGATTTACTTGCCATCGCACAGCAACGACTTCAAGGTGCCCGAAGTGCGCAAGTATCTCGATCCGTACGTGCGCGGCTCGAACGGCTACGGCGCCGAGGAGCGCGTGAAGCTCATGAAGCTGATGTGGGACGCCGTCGGCACGGAGTTCGGCAGCCGCCATGCGCTGTACGAGCGAAATTACTTCGGCAATCACGAGAACATCAGGACGGAGGTCGTCATGGCCGCCGAGATGATGGGGCAAGCGAAAAAATATCGCGGCTTCGCCGAGCAGTGCATGGCCGAATACGGGCTCGATGGCTGGACGGTGCCGGACCTCATCGATCCCGACGACGTCAGCGTGGTGCTGAAGAAGGCTCGTGGCGCCGCTGCCTGAAACGTTGCGCGAGAGCGCCGAGCAAAGGCCGTGGCGACGGCGTGAGTGTGGACGCGAAGGACTGCGTATTGGCTGATTGAACGAAGGACGTCGAATCGCGAGCAGTATCGTTGGGGGTGCGCCTGTGTCTGCGAACATGCAAGCAAGTGGCGAGCAGCTTCTAACCTACCGGAGGCTCCTCCCGTCGCCGGCGTTGACGGAGTACATCCGCGGTTACGAGTATACGGAGCTGCGGGCTGCCGGCGGGCCGCCCTACCCTTTCGCGGTCTCGGTCTTTCCCGCCGTGTGCTTCTTCCTACGAGATCGGCCCGCGGCCTTCGAGTACGCTACGCGACGAACCCGAGTGCTGCCTCCGGCCGTCGCTGTCGGTCCGTGCGATCGGCGCGTCGCCGACGTCCGGAACCTGGGGCATCTCGTGAGCTTCGCGATCGCGTTCCGGCCGACCGGCTTCTTTCGCCTGTTCGGCATCTCGCCCTGGGAGATCCGCAACTACGCGCACGACCTGCGCCACGTGCTCGGCGAGGACATCGCAGCGTTGCATGCCCGTCTTTGCGAGGCCGCCGTTCCGGAGCAGATGGTGGCGGCGACCGAGGACGTGCTGCTCACGGCCGCCAAGGCCGCCCTCCCGAGGTCGGGCGTCGAGTGGGCAGCCGAGGCGCTGCTGCACTCGAAAGGCAGAGCCGCACTGTTCACGATGGCCGACTCGCTGGGTCTCAGCGACAGTGCGTGGCGGCGGCATTTCACCTGCGAGATCGGCATCACTCCGAAGCGCTACCTGCGACTGGTCCGCTTTCGGCACGCGCTGGCCTTGAAGCGCGGCTGCGCTGCGCGGCCGTGGACGCAGATATGTCTCGAAGCGGGGTATTACGACCAGGCCCACTTCATCGCGGAATGCCAGGCGATCGTCGGCTGCACGCCGTCGAGGTTCCTGCGTGAGCTCGCCGTCGTCCCGGACCCGTGGGTAACGGCTGTCTATGGCCCCGCGGCCGACGTCATGAGGCGCCGGCTCGGGCTCGCGCGAGCCTGGCCGTCCAGCGCTCAGAACGGCCCTGCGCCGGCGCGGCCGAGCGCTGCACTGCTCGCGGACTCCGCGCTTCGCGAGGCTGCGGCGCTGCACGGAGCAGCGGCGCGAGTGTGGCAGACGACATAGAAGGTCGCGGTGCACGCCGCCAAGACCTGGCGGGCTGTCTGGCAGTTCACGGCGGATAGCTCAGCCTGTGTGGCAATTGGCTCAGAACAGCGTAGTGGCGGCGACGAACGCCACGGCGCCCGCGGTGATCGCGAGGGCGATCAGACCCAAAAGCCCGTCGTGCGCGATCAGCGCGAGCCCGAACGCGGTCAGAGCGAGCCCTGCAATGTGGGCGGAGAACGGCACGATCTCGAGCGACGGCATCGCGACGCCGATCAAGCTGCAGATCAATGCGGCCGTGTAAAGCCCACCCTGCCTCGTCACGATCTCGAGCCGCGGCTTCAAAAAGCGGTCTATCACGCGTGCGGGCTTGCGCATGAAGGCAAGCCCTTTGCAAAATTTCTCGCGCGACAGCTCCCGGTTCGTGATCCATTTCGGCAGCCAAAATCGGTCGCGGCGTAGCAGCATCTGCACGGCAATGATCGCGGTCAGAAGGCCGAGCGTGGTGGGGATGCCCGGCACCGCCGCGAGCGGTGACGCGGCGAGCAGGCCAGTGACGAGCAGGAGCGGCCCGAACGAGCGACGGCCGACCGTCTCGACGACGCCGCCGATCGTGACTTTCTCGTCGCCGTCATCGGGCGCGCCACCGAGCTTGTCGATCAGCTGCTCGAGGTTCGTCACCCGTCCCGTGTTTCGCGCTGCCATTGCACTTCCGTCGTGGGTCCCTGCGAAACAACACTGCAACTCCCATGCCACACGCCAGCGCCGCGACCGTGGCGCGGGAGTTGCATGCTGCGGGGTCGGGAGGACCCGAGCGGATGTCCATCGACGACCTCTGGTACAAGAACGCCATCCTGTATTGCCTCGACGTGGAGCGGTATCAGGACGCAAACGGCGACGGCATCGGCGACTTCGAAGGACTCATGCGCCGGCTCGACTACCTGCAGGGGCTCGGCGTGACCTGCGTGTGGCTGCAGCCGTTCTATCCGTCGCCGAACCGCGATAACGGCTACGATGTCGCCGATTACTACAACGTGGACGCGAAACACGGGTCGCTCGGCGACTTTGCCGAGTTCATGAACCGGGCCAAGGCGCTCGGCATTCGTGTCATCGTGGATCTGGTCGTGAACCATACCTCACGCGATTGCAGCTGGTTTCAGCAAGCACGCAAGGACCCGCAGTCGTCGCATCGAGATTGGTACGTCTGGGCCGACGAGCGCCCCAAGAATTACCGAGACGGTATCGTTTTTCCCGGCCAGCAGAAAACCACCTGGACGTTCGATCGCGCGGCCGGCCAGTATTACTTTCACCGCTTCTATGCCCATCAGCCGGATCTCAACACGTGGAATCCGCGGGTGCGGGCCGAGATCCACAAGATCATGGGATTCTGGCTCGAGCTCGGCGTCTCGGGCTTCCGCATGGACGCGGTGCCATTCCTCATCGAAAAGAAAGGCCCTGGCGTTGCCGAAGACCGCGACTTCGGGCTCCTTCAGGAGATGCGCGAGTTCCTGCAGTGGCGAAGCGGCGAAGCCATATTGCTCGCCGAGGCCAATGTGCCGCCAGATGAGACCCTGCAGTACTTCGGCGACGAGGGCGACCGCATTCAGATGATGCTGAACTTCCCCGTCAATCAGCGGTTGTTCTACGCGCTCGCAACAGCCGATCTCGAGCCGCTCGTCTGGGCGCTCGAGCAGACCCGTGCCCGGCCAGCCAACGCGCAATGGGTACCCTTTCTGCGCAGCCACGACGAGCTCGATTTGGGACGGCTCACGGAGGAGCAGCGACAGAAAGTGTTCGAGGCCTTCGGTCCGCGCAAATCGATGCAGCTCTTCGATCGAGGCGTCAGACGCCGGCTCGCACCGATGCTGCACAACGATCGGCGCCGGCTCGAGCTCGCGTTCAGCTTGCTGTTCTCCCTGCCGGGCACACCAATGATGCAGTACGGGGACGAGATCGGCATGGGCGACAACCTGCGGTTGCCGGGCCGCGCTTGTGCACGCACGCCGATGCAGTGGACGGAGGAAGCCGTGGGCGGGTTCTCGTTGGCGCGCTCGCGCGTCGAGCCCGCGATCAGCGACCACGTGTACGGTTTCAAGAAAGTCAACGTCGCCGACCAGCGGCGCGATCCGTCGTCGCTGCTGAACTGGACCGAGCGTATCATTCGTTCGCGCAAGGAATGCCCGGAGATCAGCTGGGGCGATTTCACGGTGCTACGGACTAACGCTCCCGGCGTGCTTGCATTGCGCTACGACTGGCGCGGCACGTCGATCGTCACGTTGCATAACTTCGAGAGTCGCACGCAAAAGGTCGAGCTCAAGGTGAGCGCCGCTCGCGACGACTTCCTGTCGGAGATTTTCGACGGCCGGCATAGTCGCGCGCACAGCGACGGCATGCACCGTATCGAGCTCGATCGCTACGCTTGGCGTTGGTACCGGGTCGGCTCGCCGGACAACACGCTGCAGCGCGCAGGGCTCGACATCAGACGCTGACGGAGACGGGCTCGAGATGGACGACGCCCAGCAGATATGGGACTTCTGGTTCGGGCACGTGCCGATGACGGCCGACGAGCTTCAGCGACGCATGCTGCTATGGTTCGGCGCCGCCGAGGCCGCCGCGCAACACCAGAGAGATGCCGAGATTCGCGCGCGCTTCGGCCGGTGGGTGCAACGGGCGGCGGACGGCGAGCTCGCGGCCTGGGCCATGCAACCGCGCGGACGCCTGTGCCTGATCATTCTGCTCGACCAGTTTCCCCGGAACATCCATCGCGGCACGGCCTTTGCGTTCGCGTACGACGAGCGCGCGCTCGACTTGGCGCTCGACGGCATCGAGATGGGGGCAGACATCGGCCTCGACCCCATCGAGAACCTCTTCTTCTACCTTCCGCTTCAGCACGCCGAGTCGCTGGCGATCCAGGAGCGGGCCGTCACCGCGTGTGGCCGTCTACTGGACCAGGCGCCGGACTCGCTGAAGCCGACTTTCGAGACCACGCTGCGCTACGCCGAGCAACACCGCGAGATCGTCGCGCGCTTCGGCCGGTTTCCGCATCGCAACCACGTGCTGGGCCGAGCGTCGACGGCCGACGAGCTCGACTATCTGCGAACCGCCAATTCCTTCGGGCAATGAGCCGTCGCGTCAAACGGAAAGCCAGTCGGCGCATCCCAGGAATTCTTCACGCGGCACCGCTGGTCTTTCGGTGCCCGCCCGCTTACTGTCGCCCGAGACACCGAGGCACAGGGGGGAACCGGCCATGACTCGTCTATTTGCAGCTCTCGTAGGCGCGACCGTCTTCGCTTGGGCCGTCCACGCTCAACCACCGGGCATCACGCGCGAGATGGTAATGCGGCAGCTACCGCTCGAAGGCGCACCGCTCGCCATCGCCGGCCCGTACGAGGCCGTGATGGAACCGGTCGCGGGGTCGCCGCGGCTCGCCCAGTACCATCCCGCCAACCTCGACGCGTTCCCGAAGAAAGACAAGTTGCCCGTCGTGGTCTGGGGCAACGGCGGCTGCGCGCTCGACAGCACCTCGTTCGGCGGGTATCTCAAGACCCTCGCATCGCATGGCTACCTGGTGGTGACCACCGCCTCACCGCAAGGCGCCAACCCGCCACGCGCCACGGCCGACGATCTGCGCGCGGCGATCGATTGGTCGCAAGCCGAAGCGATGCGCGCCGGCTCGCCGCTCGCCGGCAAGATCGACAAGGAGCACGTCGCGGTCATGGGCGTGTCGTGTGGCGGCTTCCTGACCGTCGCCGTGGCCGATGATCCGCGCGTCGATACGATCGGCGTGTTCAACTCGGGCGTGCAGCCGCCCGGCGCAGCGGGCGGCGGCGGCGGCGCGGCCTTTCCGACCACCGATGCGCTCGCCAAGGTTCACACGCCCACGCTGTATCTGAACGGCGGCGAGCCGGATTTCATGATGGCGACCTCGAAAGCCAACTTCGACGCGATCAATCATGTGCCGATCTTCTACGGCTCGCGCGCCAACGCAGGGCACTCGGCCACCTACTTCCATCCCGGCGGCGGCGAGTTCGCCAACGTCGCGGTCGCATGGCTCGATTGGCAACTCAAAGGCAACAAGAAGGCATCGGCGATGTTCGTCGGCGAGAAGTGCGGGCTGTGCACGAACGCCAACTGGGAGACGCACGCCAAACGGTTGAAGTAGCGCGCCACCGAAATCGAGCGAAAAGGGTCGTCTCGACGCGGCAGGTCATGAGCCAGCGCCGAGGCCGGCCCGTCGTCGTTCATGAGGCTACGGTATCGTCTTGCTTGCCGAATTCGATCGCGAGCTCTCCGCCCCAACCGTGTTGAAGGACGTCACGACGAAGAAGTAGGTACCGGGCACCAGGTTGCCGACGACGTAGGTCGCGAGCCCCGGGTTGTTGAGCGTCACCGAGTTTGGATACGTGCCCTGCGTAGTCCCCCAGTACACCTTGAACCCGGCTAGGTTGGTCAACGCAGAGCCGTCCGTGTTTTGCGTCGGCGGCTGCCAACTCAGCGTGGCGGTGCCGGTCGCGGTCGCCTGCACGGCGATGTTGAACGCGCCGAGCGGCGTGCTCGCTTTGCCGTCGGTCACCATGATCACGATGCCGCTCGTCGTGCCGATGTCGCCGGGACCCGGGGTGCCTTGCAAGCGTCCGGTCGACGTCGTGAACGTCGCCCAGGGCGGCTTGTTCGCGATGCTGAAAGTGAGGACATCGCCGTCGGCATCGTTTGCCGACGGCTGAAACGTGTAGAGCGTACCCTGCATGATCGACGTCGGCGGCGTGCCGCTGATCGTCGGCGCCCTGTTCGATGCGCTGCTCACTGTGATCGAGAACGCGGGCAGCTGCGTCGAAATCTTCCCGTCACTCACGCTGATGACGATGTTGCCGAAGGTGCCGACGTTACCCGCTGCCGGGGTGCCCTGCAGTCGGCCCGTGCTGGCCGTGAACGACGCCCAGGTGGGCTTGTTCGCGATGCCGAAGGTCAACGCATCGGCGTTGGCGTCGCTCGCGCTCGGAGTGAATGCGTATTGCGTGCCGACCGTCGCCGTTGCCGGTGGCGCGCCGGTGATCGTCGGTGCCGCATTCGCGGCCGCTACAGTGATGGCGAACGGCGGAAGCGACGCCGACACCTTACCGTCGCTCACGCCGATCACGATGTTGCCGAAAGTGCCGACGGCGGTGGGCGTGCCGGTCAACGCGCCCGTGCCGGCATTGAATGTTGTCCATGCCGGTCGGTTGGCGATCGTGAAGGTCAAAGCATCGCCGTTGGCGTCCGCCGCAGTCGGCCGAAACACGTACTGCTTGCCGACCGTTGCGCCGGTCGATGGCGCACCCGTGATCGTCGGCGCCGAATTGCCGCCGGACAGCGTGACGACGATGCTGAACGGCGGGAGCGACGCGGATCTGCGCCCGTCGCTCGCCGTGATGACGATGTTGCCGTACGTTCCGGCGTTCGCCGCCTGCGGAGTACCCTGCAGCTGGCCGTTAGCCGTGCTGAACGTCGCCCACGCCGGGCGATTGTTGATCGTGAACTTGAGTGTTCTACCGTCGGGGTCGCTCGCCGTCGGTATGAAAGCGTACGCGCTACCGGCCGCGACCGTGGTCGGCGGCGTACCGGAGATCACCGGCGCTCGATTGCGCCAGCCCCTCCAGCCACTCGGTGCTGCTTGTGCGGGCGAGAGCATCGGTGGTCCGACAATCGTGAGTGCGATCAGCGCCCATTGAAGGCGTTTGTGGCCGATCGTCATCCTTGACTCCCCCGCTTCCTTGATTTTGTCTGCGGCCTTTCCAATATCCGTGCCATCGAGTGGAGAGCGAGGCGTCGCATCGCGCTCGGCGGTCGTGACTGCAAATAGCGACGTGCAAAGCGTCCGCGTTTTCCGACAGTGAGAAACCGATTCGAACGAAAGTCTCAACGTTTGCGTGCGAACCGAAAGTCGGCGGAAGCAGACAAGGCGCTCGTCACGGTGCTCGAGCAATTCATCCGCGCGCATGACCGGCGCGGCTAAAGGTAGCGACAATGGCCGCGCCGGCCGTCGCAGACGTGACCAGGAGATGGCGGTCGCCGTTTTGCGACTCGACGTCGTCGCGCGAGCGCGAGCCGCGGGCGCTGACCGCGGGACACTCGCGCGCCGCGCTTACCGACCTGTGCGGCCGTGACCGGTCCGGTCGGGCGCCCCTCGCCGGCTCCGCCTGCCGTGTCCCCGGGCCCGGCCGGCGGGTACACTAGGCCTTAACCCTTTTGTGGAGAATGGCCATGGCGCTACGTCCCAATTTCCGGTCGTTCGAGACGGTGGTCACCGGTGCCCTTGCGGAAGAGCGTGTCACGAGCTTCCTAAAGCGCGTCTACGGTTGGATGTTCGTGGGCTTATCGGTGACGGCGGCCGTCGCGCTGTTCGTATCGGGGCAGCCTGCACTCGTACAGGCCATCGCACGCACCGGCTTCTTGTTCTTCGGGCTGATCATCGCGCAGCTCGGCCTGGTGTGGTGGATCTCGGCGCGCCAAGCCACGCTCGCTCCCTCCACGGCGGCTGGCCTGTTTTTGCTTTATGCCGGTCTGAACGGAGTGATTTTCTCCATGATCCTGCTGGCCTACACCGGCGAGTCGATCGCCACGGCGTTCCTCACCACGGCCGGCATGTTCGGCGCGCTCGCGCTATTTGGCACGGTGACCAAGCGCAGCCTCGCCGGCGTCGGTCAGTTCGCGTTCATGGGCCTGATCGGCATCATCATCGCCTCGGTGATTGGATTGTTTTGGCACAACGATGCGCTGCAGTTCCTGATCTCTGCCGCCGGCGTCATCGTATTCACGGGTCTCACGGCCTGGGACGCCCAGCGGCTCAAGGCCATGGCGCTGCAGGTCGATGGGCCCCAAGCAGGCTCGTATGCGATCGGCGGTGCGCTTGCGCTGTACCTCGACTTCGTGAACCTCTTCCTCATGATCCTGCGACTGCTCGGCGGTCGGCGAGGCTGAGGGTCGTCGTCGGCCGCGTTCCCCTATTTGCTGAAATCGAACAGGCTCTCCACATCGTCTTCAGGCTTGCCGCTCATTCCCTGCTCGAAGTATTTCCGCCAGATCGCGTCCCAGGGGCGCCCGTACATGTCCGGGACCTCGTACTCGATCGTGTCACCCGGATGGACCGGCGCGTTCACGCCTTTGACCGAGTAGATCGTCGGCACGCACTCGATGAACGGGTACGGCTCTTCCTTCGCGTCCGTGTAATCGTTGATCTTGTGCAGATTGCGCACGATGCGGATAGGCTCGACCAGCGCCTCGGGGTCGTACAGGATCGCCTCGTGGTTCAGGCCGACGAACTTGCCGTCCGTGCGGATCGGCGTGTAGATCTCGACCGACTGCATCTCGTTCGACCACTCGAACGAAGAGTGCGATTTCCAGCCCTGGATATTGCTGGTCCAAGTGATCAGCACGTCGCCGTCCCAGAACCCGATCGTCTCGCCGTACCAGCGAGGCACCGCGGCCCCCAGGCGCGGAGCGCCCCCGATCGGCACGTCGTCCATGTTGAACTGGCGGCCGACGTTGATGTCGGTGATGAAGTTACGCGCCACGCCCGCCCGGATCTCCACGAAGCTCGGCGTGGCCACGACGTAGTGCTCCCACACCGAGAACGGGTACCACCTGCGCATGAAGCCTTCGGGCCAGCAGAACGTCGAAGGCCAGATCGCGTGCCCACGCATCTGGTGATACGCCTCCTGAACCGCGCGGCGCTGGTACTTCGGCGTCAGCAGCGACACGACCGTCGCGATCTGTGTGTGCGCACCCCAGTACCAGTTCTGTTGGTTCTGCGGCGCAAACGCCGGCCGCTCGTACACGCCGTTCCACTCGGCGGACGGGAAGTCCTTGAACGTGTAGACGTTCGGGCCGCCGCGCTTCTTCGTTTCCGCGAGGAGCGCCTCGTAGTGTTCCTGCGCGGTCTTGAAACCGTACGGGCTCACGATGGCCTCGCGTGGCAAGTCCCGATCGCAATGACCCCACGGCGCGTCTTCGTCCTTGCCGGTGTTCAGCGGATTCGGGCTCAGGATGCCGCGCTGTACCTCGCTCGCCATCGGACTATTGCAGCGGAAGTAGCGCTTGTCGGTCCACAGCACCTTGTCGGCGTAGAAGTCCTTGCTCGTGAAGATGTCCACGGCCAGCGGCTTCACGTTTTTCGGCAGGCCGTTCGGACGGAAGCCATCGAGCTGCTGCTGCTGCCCGGGGCGCGGCGGGGCGAACCCACCCCCGATCCAGGCCGGCCCCACCTGCGGCCGATCCTGCACGCTGGCGGCCAGCGGCCGGCCGCGGCCGACGCTCTTGAAGCCGATGTCCGGCATCTCCTGCGCCGCAGCGGTCGTAGCGGCCAGAATGGCGGCTAGCGCCCCAAACTTGATCAGTCCGTGTCTCATAGGCTCTCCTAGGCTGGATGGGGACTGTATATGGCCGCGCTCGCGATGTCTCGCGCGCCACCGAGGGGTGACGCGGGGCGCTCGACTCCGACCGGTAACGGACGTACGTGTCCGCGGTCACAACCACCACTTTCGTTCTGGCGCCTCACCCGCCGAGCCGTGAGATATTTCGCCGCTGCGCGGCACTCATCTATGTACCGATCTTGGGCGGAGCTTTGTCGGCCGCGCACCCCTATGAGAAACTTGGCCCGGCCGTTCGAATGACCCCATCGAGAGGAGCTCATGAGTAGCGGTGTGGGGCTGCGGCCATACATCCGGGTCGCGACGTATTGTCTGTGCGTCGCCGCGGGAACAGGCGCACCGGGCACGCGGGCGCAGTCCGCTGCGACCCAGCACATCCCGCTGCACGAGGGACTGCCGCAAAGCGCGACGCACTCTGCGGCTGCGCGCTTCAGCTACGACGTCGAGATCACCGAGCCTGCGACGTACCTCGTGCGAGTCGAGCAGCGCGGCCTGGACCTGAAGGTCGCGGTCACCACGCCCGGCGGCACAACCGAGTCATACGATTCCCCCACGTTGCGCGACGGCGCCGAGGTCGTCATGCTCGACTCGGGACCCGGCCGTTATCGCGTGGACGTCTTCTCCGAAGAGAGCACCGACGCGGCGGGCGGGCACTTGGCTGCGCTCACACGCCTGCCGCCGGCCGTCGATGCGCGCGAGCGCGACGCGTGGCGGTTGATCAGCGCGGGCGGCGCCGCGAACTTCACTGGCGGGGAGAAAGCTTGGGATCGCGCCGTCGCCTCGTATGAGGGTGCGGCGACCCTGTGGCACGAGCTCGGCCGCACGCGCGAGGAGGCCGACGCGCTGTTCGCGGTCGCGACGCTGGAGTATTGGCAACGTTTTGCATGGACCCGCTCGGCGCAGATCGCGGCACGAGTGGCCGCGACGTATGGCGAGCTCGGCGAGGCCGCGTTGCGCGCCAACGCGCTCCATCTGCAAGGTGCGGCAGTCGTCGAACAGGCGCTCGAGAGCAAACAAGCGGCGGATGGCGCGGCCATCACGCCTGAGTCGCAAGCGCTGTTCGCCGATGCGCTACGTTTGCTCGAGCAAGCGCGCACGATACACGAGGCGCTCGGCGACGTTCACGACCTCGCCGGGGTGGTCAACAATTTCGGGTACACGTACTACAACAAAGGCGAGCTCGAACGGGCGCGCGCGTATTTCGAGCGCTCGGCGGCATTGTTCGAGAGCGCTGGCGACTGGGGCGACGAGGTTCAGCCGCTTGGGAACATTGCGGCACTCGACGCCGACGCGGGCAGGCTCACGAGCGCCATCGCCACGTTCCAGAGAATCGTCGCGCTGCTGCCGCCCGGCAAGCTGCCCGGCCGCCGCTCGGCCGCGCTCGACAACCTCGGCGCAACGTATCTGTGGCATGGCGACGCCGAGCAGGCGCTGCAGACCTTCGCATCTGCGCTCGCGTTGCAGCGCGAGCTCGGCCAGGTTCACGACGAGGGCCGCTCGCTACGGCGCATCGGCGAGGCCTATTACACGCTCGGTGAGCTCGATCTCGCATCGCAGTACTTGCAGCAGGCGCTGCCGATTGCGGAGCGAACGAACGATGGCCGCAACCAGGAAGCGACGCTGCGCAACCTCGGCAACGTCGCGTTCTTGCAGCACGACTACTCCGGCGCGCTCGCGTTTCACCGCCGCGGGCTCGAGATCTCGGCTTCCACGTACGACCGGGCGCATCTTCAGTTGCTGATCGCGAAGGATCTGGTCGCTCTCGGCCGCGCGGCGGACGCCCAGGCCGCCGCCGCGCAGACCGAGAAGATCGCGCGGAATATGGGATCGGATGTGCTGCTCGCAGGCGCGCTGAACGCCGCGGGTCGTGCGCAAACGCTCGCCGGCGATGCAGACGCGGCAATTGCGAGCCTCGAGCGCGCTGCCGCGTCGTTCGACCGGCTCGGGCTGCACGCGGAGCGCGCCGAAGCCTTGCACGGGCTCTCGATCGCGGCGCGTTCGGCGGGCCACGTCGACACCGCGCTCGACTACGGCGAGAAGGCGCTGCGCGAGCTCGAGCTGATGCGGCTGCGCGTGGCCGATCCCGAGCTGCGCGCGTTCTTCGTGTCTACGCGCCGAGACTATTTCGAGACGCAGATCGACCTGCGGATGGCTCGCGTCGGCACGTCGGGCGTAACGGACGCGGCGGATGCGCGGGCGGCGTTACAGGTGAGCGAACGTGGTCGTGCACGGATGATCGCGGACCTGTTGCAGGAAGCCGCGATCGACCTGCGTGCCGACTCGGACGGCGCACTGCAGGCAAAGGAGCGTGCGCTCTACGACAAGCTTGCGGACCGCCGGCGGCAGCGCGACATCGTGCTCGAGCGCGCCGGCGCGGGTGAGGACGTCTCCGCCGATCTCGAACGGACCGTCGCCGAGCTCGCGGCGCTCGAGAACGATCTCAACCTCGTCGAGATCGCGCTGCGCCGGAGCAATCCGCAATACGCGAAGCTGACCGCGCCCGCGACACTCACGGCCACGGAGATCCAGGCCGCTCTCGGCCCGGACACGGTGCTGCTGCAATACGCGCTCGGCACGACCGCGAGCTGGGTCTGGGCCGTGACACGCGATCGCATCGTCACCGCAAAGCTCGCGGACCGCGCTACGATCGAGGCCGCGGCACAGCGCGCGCTCGCACGCCTCAAGACTCACGCGCCGGATGCGAGTGGCACGGCCGTGCCGGCGACCGAGCTCGCCGAGCTCGCGGCGTTGGTGATCGCGCCCGTAGCGGCAAACGTCGATCGGCCGCGGGTCGTCCTGGCGCTCGACGGCGCGCTCCAGTTCGTGCCGTTCGCCGTGCTGCCCGTGCGCGTGGCGGACGGAACATCCGTGCCCCTGCTCGCAGAGCACGAAGTCGTCGAAATCCCGTCGATGTCGACGCTTGCACTGGCGACGCACGAGCCCGCGCCCGCAACGCGCAAGACGCTGGCCGTATTCGCCGATCCCGTGCTCGAGGCGAGCGATCCGCGTTTCGGCCCCGCGCGGCCGCCGGCGCTCGTGGCCGAGGCGCAGATGCCGGGCGTTGCGGCGCGGTCGTCGGTGGGAATCGACCTCGGCCGACTACTCTCCACCGGTTACGAGGGCGAGGCCATCGCCGCGCTCGTGCCCGCCGAACGGCGCCTGTTCGCGCGCGGCTTCGCCGCAAACCGTAACGCCGTCCTGCATTCCGATCTGCAGGAATTCCGCTATATTCACTTCGCGACGCATGGTCTCGTCGATTCGCGCTATCCGGGTTTATCGGCGTTGGTGCTCTCGCAGTTCGACGAGCGTGGGCGGCCGGAGGACGGGTTCCTGCGCCTGAACGACATCTACAATTTGAAGCTTGACGCCGACCTCGTCGTACTGAGCGCCTGTGACACCGCGCTCGGACGGGAGGTGCGCGGAGAGGGGTTGATCGGCCTCACGCAAGGGTTCATGTCCGCCGGCGCACGCGCGCTCGTCGCGAGCCTCTGGCAGGTGCCCGATCGTGCGACTGCCGACCTCATGCGACAGTTCTACGGCTACATGCTCGATGACCACTTGAAGCCCGCGGCCGCGCTACGCAGGGCGCAGCTCTGGAGCGCCTCGCAGCGGCGGTGGAGCGATCCGTATTATTGGGGGGGATTCGTGTTAGTGGGAGATTGGCGATGAGCAAGCTTTGTGTAGGTAGGCCACTCGCAGTGGCGGCGGCGGTGGGGCTCATAGCGGGCTGCGCCGGCGTCCGGCCGATACCGGATCCGCGCGAGCCGGCCCCGGTACGCGATTCGCCCGAGCTGCTGCGCGTCTGCGTCGTCAATGGCGACGGCGCGCATCTGGCGGTCGGCGACCAGGTGGAGCTCACGACGGATCCCGGCGGACGGTTGTCCATTCGGCATCTTCCGGGGCCGAACAATCGCGACGGGGCATGGAACGGCGGCAAAGCCATCAAAGTGCGCGCGGCCGTGCTCGTGGAGATGATCACGGCCCGCGACGGCCAGAAGAACACGCGGCGGTTCGTGCCTGTCGGCCGGTTCACCGTACGCGTCGGCGGTGTCGAGCACGCGCCGTTCGACTTCTCGACGTCGAAGGCCACGACCAATCTCGCGAACAACCGGTTCCCCGAATGCAACGTCGAGCTCGGCACCGACGAGGTGCTGATCCGCGGCGTCAAGGATGCGGGTCGCCATGGCGGCAATGTGGTCTTGCGCTGAGGGCTCGGGTGCGCTGCGCGTTTCGCTCGTGCGCTGTTCTCGGCACCGCCTGCCTGAGCCGCGGCGGCCGCCGGCCTCGAAACGCCGGAGCCCCGGGCCACCGCGCGGCTGATCGTGCGCGTGGCGGATGCCGCGTACGGGGCGGCGGCTCGTCGCGTCACTGCCGGGGCTCGACGCCGAGCTCGACGAAGTGGTCACTGGCACCCCGCTGCGGATCGTGCTGCGCGCGCGCTCCGACTCACCGTTCGACGCACGCCGGCTCGCAGCCGCGCTGACCGCTTCCGGTCATGTCGACTACGCCGTGCAGGAAGTGTTTTGGCCGATGGAGCTGCGCAGCCGGCACGTGCCGAACGACCCGCTGTTCCCCGAGCAATGGACGCTCGAGAATACGGGGCAAGGCGGCGGCCGGGTGCGTGCCGACGTGGGAGCAATCGCGGCGTGGGCGCTGACCCTTGGATCTCCCGACGTCATCATCGCAGTGCTCGATGACGGCGTGCAGCTCGATCATCCCGATCTCGCGGCGAACATCCGCGGGGCCGGACGCGACTTCACCGTATATCCGCCCGTCGAAGGCGCCCAGCCGCGCACGCCGTCCGACCTGCACGGCACGTCCGTCGCAGGCATCGTCGCGGCGCGCGGCGACAACGGAATTGGCGTGTCCGGCATTTGCCCCCGCTGCACGATCTTGCCGATCCGCGTGGTGGGCTCGTCGAACCTCGGTACCGCCGCCGCGTTTCGCTGGGCGGTCGAACAGGGCGCTTCCGTCATCACGAACAGTTGGGGTTACACGCGCGCGGCGCCGCCGGCCGACGACGCGGTGCGCGACGCGATCGACGCCGCGGCGCACGAGGGCCGCAGCGGCCTCGGCACGCTGATCGTGTTCGGCATGACCAACGACAGCGTCGACAATTGCGGCGTGCACGCCGACATTTCCTCGCTGGAGAGCGTGCTCGCCGTCGGCGTTTCGAATCATCACGACCACATCGGCGGATCGGGCTTCGGTCCGTGCATGGATCTCGTGGCTCCGGCCAAACCCGAGGATCGAAGCACGATCGGCGTCACGACGACGGACCGGACGGGCATCGACGGGCACACCTCGCGGCGACTATTACTCCGGCTTCGGCGGAACGTCCGCGGCCGCGCCGCTCGTCGCCGGGATCGCGGCGCTGCTCCTGTCGTTGAATCCCGATCTCACGCGCGAGGATCTGCAGCGCATCCTCGAGCACACCGCCGACAAGATCGATCCCGAGCGAGCGAGCTACGACGCGGCCGGCTTCAGCACTCGCGCGGGGTACGGTCGCGTGAACGCGGGTCGCGCGCTCGTGCCGACGGTGAAGATCGCGGTCACGCCCGCACGCGTCGCGCCGGGCGAGCCGTTCAGCGTCACTGTGTCGGCGAGCGCGCCGTTCGGTTTGCGCTCGGTATCGTGGCGCGGACGCGCGACAGGCATCCCCGACCCTCGACTCGCCGCACGAGACGGCGCTTGACGGCGCCGCCGTGGACTCCGTCACGTGGTCCGGGCTCACGATCGATGCGCCGGGCACCTTCGCGCTGGAAGCCGATGCGATCGATGGCGGGGCGGCTTCGGCGCCGCACGGCTATCCGCACCGCGCGAGCCAGGCCGCGCCCGCCCCGGTAGCCGAGGTCAGGGTTGTGGAGCGCGCGGATGGCGTCTCGCGGTAGCATTTGGCCTGGGGCGGTGGCCGGGGAGCCCAAAGCCGTGGCCGAGGGAGAGAGCGAGCAGGAGCCGCAGATTGCGGCCGATCTCGCCGCGCGCATTCGCAACGGGTCTCGCGATGCCGAAGAGGCCATGATTCGGCGCTACGGTGCCGGCTTGCTGTATCTTCTGAAACGCCGCACGCGCGATCCCGAGCTCGCCCTCGATCTACGCCAAGACACGTTTCGTATCGCCCTCGAGAAGCTGCGCAACTCGCCGCTGAAGGAGCCGGAGCACCTTGCCGCGTACCTGCGCGGCGTGGCGTTGAACCTCTTGATTGCCCAGCGCCGCAAGGACACTCGCCGCGCGACGACGGCCGACTCGGACGCCATCGAGACGATCGCGGACGAGTGCGGCGGGCCGTTCGACAACGTCTCGCGCGAGCAGGTGCGCGCGGCTGTCGACACCCTGCTGCGTGAGCTCGGGACCCCGCGCGACAGGGAAATCCTGACGCGCGTCTACATCGAGGAGCACGACAAGGATGCGATCTGTGCGGCGCTCGGCGTGGATTCCCTGCACTTCAACCGTGTGCTCTACCGTGCGAAACAACGGTTCCGCGAGCTCCTGGAGCGCGCCGAACGCCGCACCAAACTGCGAATAGTGGGTTGACGCCAGCCATTGGGCTGAGACAAACGGGCGAGACGAGACAGCGTTAGTATCATGGACCGCCAGCACATCCGCGAAGGGCAGATCATCGAGCGCTACCTGCAGGGCCGGCTGAGCGCGGCCGAGGAGCAGGCGTTCGAGGAGGCCTATTTGGGCGATCACGAGCTGCTCGCGGAGCTCGAGGCTGCGGAACGGTTGCGCGACGGGCTGAAGGCCTTCCACGAAGCCGAGCCGGGCGCTCGAGCGCCACCACGGTCCCGCTGGCTCGAGCTCGCGGGGTCACCGCGGTTCGGGATGGCGGCCTCCCTGGTCGCCGCGGCCGCTCTCATCGCGTCGGGAGTGCTGTTCGAGCAGAACCTGGAGCTCAGGGGCGCCAGCACCGCGCCGCTCACGGCCGCCAGCCGCACGCGCTTGCTGCCGCTCGTTTCCGTGCGGGGCGCCGGGGACGCGAACGTGATTGGCGCCCCCGCGGCCGACGAATGGACGGTTCTGCTGCTCGACCCGGGCTTCGCCGACTACGACCATTATCGCGCCGTCCTCGTGCGTATCGATGGCACCGCCGAGCAAGAGATTTTGAGCCTCGACGGCATCACGCCGACCTACGAGCAGCAGCTGGCGATCGGCCTCCCAGGCCGTATGCTCGCACCCGGCCGCTATACGATCCGGCTCACCGGCGGGCGCCGCGACTGGCCGGCAGGCCGCGCGCTCGAGGAGCTCAGCCGTACGCCCCTGACCGTCACGCCCCGCCCCTAAGCTCCGAAGCTCCGAAGCTCCGAAGCTCCCCACGGCGATTCGCACGGGCGCGCATCCCGCACGACTGCGCATCCACTTGCTAAACGCACGCAGGTCGGGTGAGACGAACCGCGTCGTCGCGACACTACACAAGGGAACAGGTTGCGGCGTGTCGAACCGCACGGGGAACAGAAGAATGAACGGCACTCATGATCGCATCGGTCCTGCTGGCGTCGATACCTGGCGAGGCACGCACCGCGCCCAGGACGCTCTGAGGTTTGCTCCGCTGATGCCGCTCGGCACGGCCGCCGGATGCTTCGTTGCGGCGCTGTGCTTGTGGCCCGTGCTCCCCCGCGAGTGGCTGCTGTGGCTAGCGACGGGTCTGCTGCTCGCGCTGGCGCAGTGGCAAGCCGGACGGCTGGTTGCGCGCTCGGTCGACTCGGCGCCACGCGCGGCGCGTGTGCGCAGGCGCTGGGTTCTCGCCAGCGCTGTGACGGCCGGGGCGTTCTGGGGAGCCACGAGCATCGCGCTGTTCCCCAGTGACTCCATCGGGCACCAGTTGCTGCTCGCTTTCATTGTGACGGCAGTCACGGTGCTGTGGCTGCCGTTCTTCGCGCTCGTGCGGATCTCGTTACTGGTGTTTACGGTCCCCGGTGTGCTGCCCATGGCGTTTGAGCTGCTGATCTCCCCTACCCCCCCGCAAACGACCATGGGCAGCCTTTTATTGTTGCTGATCGGTGCGCTGGCCCTCATCGCGCAAATCGGCAGCCGGGTCCTGTTCGCGGAATCCGCCGCGCGCCGAGCGCTGCAGCACGAGGCCACTCACGACGGGCTCGTGGGTCTTGCGAACCGGGCCGAATTCCATCGCCGCGCACACACGCTGGAGGTGATGCAGACGCATTCCTACGCGATGCTCTTCATGGATCTCGATCACTTCAAGGAGGTCAACGATTCCGCCGGTCACGCAGTCGGCGACGAGCTGCTGCGCAACATCGGCGCGGTGCTGCGCCAAGTCGTGCGCAAGGGCGACACGGCCGCACGTCTCGGGGGTGACGAGTTCGCCATCCTCATGGACGGCTGCGGCGCTTCCGAGGCGATGGACGTCGCGACGATGATCCTCGCGCGAATCAGGAGCTTTCAGCTCACCGGTGGAGAGCGTTGTCGGCGGATCACGGCAAGCATCGGAATCGCGTGTAGCGCGGATTTGTGCGCGAGCCCGGCGCGCATCCTCGAGGCCGCGGATCAAGCCTGCTACCGCGCGAAGCGCGGAGGCCGAAATCGGGTCGAGATCGCAACGCGACTCGTAGACCTCCCGCGCCGACACCGAAGCCGAACGGACTTCAGGCTGATCAGCGATCTGCCGGTCACAAGCGCTTGAACGACCCTCTGCTCGCCTCGGAATTGGTGCGGCGCGGCGACGCGCTGTGGTCGTCGGTCGAGTGCGACGTCAGACGCGACTGCGTCGTGGTCTACGCTCGTCTGCGCGCGAATCCGTCGTTCGGCGTCGAGCACGCGCTCGCGGAGTCGGAGCGGGTGTTCAAGTCGGTCCTCGAGAGCCGCCACGAAGTGCCGAAGTGGCTGGCAACCGTGCAGTGGAGCGAACGGCTCTGCAAGACGTTCTCTCCGAGCAGAACGATGGATTAGGCGCACCGCTCGACATTGCGCTCGGGCCGTTGGGCGGAACGCTCACTGATGAGCGGAAACGCCCGCAGCTTCGGAGGCCGGCGCAACCAGTGAGTCAACTGAACAGCGTGCCCGTGTCGGGCTCGACGGTGTCGGGCGCTGCGGCCGCCGTGGCTCCTGCCCTGGCGAGCTTGCTCACGCGCACGCCCAGCAGGCGTATGCGCCGCGACAGATCCACGCGCTTCAGGTTCAGACCGGCGTGGCGGCGGATGGTCGCACTATCTGCCGTGGGCTCATCGATGGTCGTATCGCGCGTCACGCTCCGGAAGTCGTCGAAGCGCAACTTGATGCCGATCGTGCGGCCGGCGTAGCCCTTGCGGGCGAGATCCGCGGCGACGCCTTCGCACAGCTGCGTGAAGATGGTGCCCAATGCGACGCGGTCCCGCACCGCGTGCAAGTCGCGCTCGAACGTGGTCTCGCGGCTGATGCTGACCGGCTCGCTCGAAGTGACCACCGGGCGCTCGTCGCGACCCCAGCTCGCCTCGTGCAGCCACGCACCGTAGCTGTTGCCGAAGCGCTCGATCAGCCAGGTGCGCTCGCGGGCGGCCAGCTCGCCCACCGTGTGGATGCCGAGCATCCGCAGTTTCTCGTCGGTACGCGGGCCGATGCCGTTGACCTTGCGGCAGGGCAGCGGCCAGATGTGCGTGGGCAGATCCTCCAGCGTGACCAGGCTGATGCCGTTGGGCTTCTCGAGCTCGCTGGCGAGCTTCGCCAGCAATTTGTTCGGCGCGACTCCGATCGAGCACGTGAGCCGTGTTGCTTCCAGGATGAGCTCCTGTAGGTGCCGCGCCAACACGCGGCCGCCGTCCTCGCCGCTGCCGGGCACGTCCGTGAGGTCGATGTATACCTCATCGATGCCGTTGTCCTGCATCACGGGCGCGATGGCGGAGACGGTGCGCTTGAATAGCCGAGACACGCGGCGCACCTCCTCGAAGTCCACGGGAAGCAGGATGGCCTGCGGACAGAGCTTGGCCGCCTTCATCAAGCCCATGGCCGAGCCCACGCCGAACTTGCGCGCGGCATAGGTGGCGGTCGTGGCCACGCCGCGACCGACATAGTCGACGAGCCGCGGAAAAGCCTCAACGGGAATCTGGTCCGGCGTAGCCGCGCGAGAATCCAGCAGATCGTCTGTGTTGCGCCGCCTGCCGCCGATTACCACGGGCACGCCCCTTAGCTGCGGGTAGCGCAGCAGCTCGACGGACGCGAAGAAGGCATCCATGTCGAGGTGGGCGATTCGGCGGGAAGAGGACATACCGCAAGAATACGCAACTACGGTCGGATCTGCGGCCCGCGCTTCCAGCGCAGCGCCAGCTCGACGATGTTGCGCGGCGTGAGCGCTATGGGGTCGCGGGGCTCGACATCGATCGCTCGGAACTATTCAGGCTTCTGCGGTTCCGGCTCGTAGATCTCCGTGGTGCCCGTAAACATCGCCTTGCCGGCCGCGTCCTTGATGGACTGCGCGTAGCCGATGGTCGGGAAATTGCGCGCCCGCGCGGCATCGACCGTAACCCTGTCGCCGGGTTTCAATGAATCCCGTTTCCACCCTCGACGCATCAGCGTCGTCGGGCTCGGCAGCTCGAAATCCCAGTGCTCGGTTTCGCCCTTCGCATTGACCACATCGACGTGGATCCGGGCGTGCGGGCTTCTCCAGTCCAGCTGGGTGACCTCGCCCTGGACGGTGACGATCTGCTTGAAGTCGAATTCCGACTGCGAGTGATGGGCGCCCGCGGACGGCACCCGCGCAACGGTGATGCCGGCAATGACCAGCAGCCTGAACAGTCGATTCCGCATGGTGTGCGTGCCCCTCGCCGATGTGCTGCCGGTCTTCACCGGTACAGCTTCACGTCCTGCTCATTGTCTATGCAGATCTCCTCGATCATGGGAGTGTCGACCTGGGCCGCCATCTCGAGCGTGACGGTCCAGGGTTTCGTGTAGGCCTTTGGATCGTTCACGGTGATCTCGACCTGCATGATGCCGAAATTCGGGCGCTTCAGCCGCTCGGTTACGCGTGCCGCTTCCGTTATGGGACTGCCCTGGATGTCGAGCCACATGTCGTCGCGAATGCCGTTGGTCTCGATGACCAGCGTGTCATCGTCCCAGTGAGCGATCGAGTAGCCGTTCCAGGTTGGATTCGGGTCCTTCGGCAGCGGCCGGCCGTCCATGTAGACTTCCCGGTAGGCCGCATTGAACTCATGCAGGATCACCAGCTCTTTCGGCGTCTGCACGAGCTTGATGTACTGCGGCAGGGTCCAGGCGCGCGGGAAGTTCGGGGGCTTGCAATAGGTGTGCGGATCGTCCCTGCCGCCGTGGGCTCGCCTGATTTTCATCTGCTCCTTGGACCATTCGGTATAGGGCAGACCGTCCTTCAGCTTGATCCCCAGGTTGATCTGCTCGCGCGCCATGCGCTCTTCCTGGATGCAGTCGGGGGTCTTGCAATAGTCCTTCGAAGGAACGTTGGCGAACCACATGCCGGAGAAGTCCGGTTTGCCGTCACGAGTGCGGGGTGCCGGCGCCTGCATGTCCGGAGCGCCGCTGCTCAGGCGGGGGACTTCGGGCGTCTTGTAGTCCAGCCACTGGGCCAGGGTCGCTGCCGGGCTTGCCCCGAGCAGGACGAGAGCGAGCACGAACCGAAGCGTCCTCACTTGAAACGGACCCGTGATGTGCGTTTGACGATCGACATGTCGTTGAATGCGGCGATCAGGACTTTCCAACAGCCTGCAGTATGAACGCGGCCGGTGCAATGACCGCCAGCGCCGACCGCGAGAAACGGCGGCGCGGTGTGCCACTTTACGCCTCGCTTTCGCAAGAGTAGCGTACTCGGATGAGTCGAAGCTGAACACGGAGGGACGTCATGACGGCTTGGGAAGCTCAAGGCAGGGAGTTCATCAACTGCAATTGCGCGTATGGCTGCCCATGCCAATTCAATGCCTTACCGACTCACGGCTTTTGTGAGGCGATCGCGTCGTTCGTCATCGACAAAGGTCATTACGGCGACGTCAGTCTCGACGGGCTGAAGGGCGTGATGCTCGTCAAATGGCCGGGGCCGATCCACGAAGGCAAAGGCAAGTGCCAGCTCGTCATCGATTCGAGCGCCGATTCCAAGCAGCGCCGCGCCATGCTGCAGATCATGTCGGGCAAGGACTCCGATCCGTTCGCTACCGTGTTTGCAGTTTTCGCCACCACGTTCGACGAGGTGTTCGATCCGATATTCGCTCCGATCGATCTCGAGGTCGACGTCGATACGCGCCGCGGCAGGCTTCACGTCGAGAACGTCGTCGAGATGGAGGGCCAGCCGATTCGCAATCCGATGACCGGGGGCGAGCATCGCGTGCGTATTGATTTGCCTGGCGGCTTCGAGTATGAGATCGCCGAGATCGGCTCGGCCACGGGCCGCGCGCAAGCCAAGGTTCCCATCGAGCTCCACGAGACTTACGCGCAGTTCGCTCATATCCATCTGAACAATCACGGGGTCGTCCGGCACCGCAAGAGCGCGTGAGCACGCTCGAAGCGCTGCTGCGCCGCGAGCGCATCGTCGTGGCGGCGGGGTTGGCCGTCCTGACGGCGCTCGCCTGGCTCTACGTCTGGCTGGGCGCGGGCACCGGCATGTCGGCCCTCGCCATGACCGAGCTCGCGTTGTTTCCGCACACCCGGCCCGAGCCGATGCCCGGCATGGCCGCCCCGGCTTTCGCGTGGGCCACTCTCGTCTCGATGTGGTGGATCATGATGATCGCGATGATGACGCCGAGCGCCGCACCGCTCGTGCTGTTGTACGGGCGCGTCGCGCGCCACGCGGCCGAGCAACGGCCTGGCCATGTGTATGCCTCTTCCGTGTTCCTGCTGCTGGGTTATCTCGCGGTCTGGCTCGCATTCTCTGCGGCGGCGACGGCGCTCCAATTTGCGCTGCAACGGTCGGGCCTCATCTCGGTCATGATGATGTGGTCGAAGAGCGCTTGGCTCTCGGCCGCGGTCCTCATCGGGGCCGGTGCCTATCAGCTGTCACCGCTCAAGCACGCCTGTCTGCGCCACTGTCGAGCCCCCGTCGAGTTCCTCACGCGCCACTGGCGACCGGGACGAATCGGCGCGTTCGCTATGGGCATCGCGCACGGCGGATGGTGCGTGGGATGTTGCTGGACGCTGATGGCGCTGCTCTTCGTCGGCGGGGTCATGAACCTCGTCTGGATCGCCCTGCTCGCGCTGCTCGTTCTCGTCGAGAAAACCGCGTCGCACGGCGCGGCAGCCGGCCGGGCGGCCGGCGTCGCGCTCATCGCATGGGGAATAGCGACGCTCGCCGTGTGAGCATCGCCCGGACGGGCCTTGCTGCTACTCCCTCGTCCGATGTCGTCGGTGGCCCGTCAAGCGCAGACCGCGGGGCTGTGCCGGTCGGTGGAGGTTGCGGCGAGGTCGGCACGCTGGCGCGCCGCGAGCGCAATGCGCGCCGCGTCGCGGCCGACGCCGTGGACCATGCCGGAGCTCAGCGAGTACAGAAAATGCAGGCCGACGAAGTAGAGGCCGGGCGCATCTTTGACGACGCCGGCCGTTTGCCGCGGATAGCCGGCCTCGTCGAGCACCGGCAGGTCGATCCAGGAGAACCCGGGGTGAAAACCGGTGCACCAGATGACGTTGGCGACGTCGAGCACGCGGCCGTCCTCGAGCTGCGGCCGACCTTCCACGGCACCGATCATGCGCGGCAGCCAGTGAACGCCGGCGGCGGCCAGCTGCTTCGGCTTCACGCGGATCAGCGGTCCACCGTGCGAGATGACTTTTGGCCGCACCTTTCGGCCGATCGGCGTCGCCAGGGTGAGCACGCGGTGGAAGATCAGCCGCAGCAGAAACGGGGACAACAGGTGGCGCCCCGGCAGGCTGTCCGTGCGAAACGGCAGATGCCCGGTATGACGGCCCGACAGCAGCGTAGCGTGGCGGCCGGCCAATTCCTTCGCGATCTCGGCGCCGGAATTGCCCGCGCCCACGATCAGCACCGGGCCGTCCTCGAGTTGGCCGGGGTTGCGGTAGTCGTGGGAGTGCAGCTGCACGATGCCCGCATCGAGGTCCGCGGCAAACGCCGGGATGTTCGGTCGCTGGTAGTTGGCCATCGCGACGATCACCTGGCCGGCATCGAAGTCCCCCCGGTCCGTGTGCACCAGGTAGCGCTCCCCGGCGCGTGACAAGCGCGTCACGCGCGTGCCGGTTTGCACCGGCAACTCGAAACGGGATGCGTAGCTTTCGAGGTAGTCGGCCATCTCGTCCTTGGTCGGAAAATAGTTCCGCGGCGCCGGGAAGCGCATGCCGTCGAGGCCGTTGAAACGCGCGTGCGTGAACAAGCGCAGCGAATCCCAGCGCCGTCGCCAGGTGTCGCCGACACGGTCGTTGGACTCGAGAATCAGGAACCTGAGTCCTTGCCGGGCGAGGTGGTAGCCGGTCGAGAGGCCGGCCTGGCCGGCGCCGATCACGACGACGTCGTAAGACGGCCGCGGGCCTTTGCCCGCGGAGCGCGGCGGCCGGCCGCCGCTCATCCGATTCAGAGCCTCGCCTTCTTCGACGTAGCCATGGGCGGTCTCGAGGGGAGTTTTGGCGATGCGATTCATGACGGTTTCCTCCGTGGCACTGCCAGCCGGCAGCTGGGAACATCGTGCCGATCGCGATCCCGTAGCGCTTCCGCGGAATCACCCAAATCGCGGAGGTGCGGCAATGGGTGATAGCACCCATCCGCCGGGGAGCCGCTCAAATCCTGGCTAGAGCAGTCCGTTGCGGAACGCGTAAGCGGCGGCCTCGGTGCGCGACGTGGCGCCGAGCTTGCCGAAGATATTGCTCACGTGCCGGTCCACGGTGCGAACGCTCAAGCGCAGCTCCTCGGCAATTGCCTTGTTGGTCTTGCCGGCGGCGACGTGTTTGAGCACCTTGATCTCGCGCGGGCTCAAGCCCCGGCGCTGCGCCGATGATGCCTTGTCGTCCAGCGCGGAGAGATCCGGCGCCGCACCCAGCGTCTCGAACACCTGGCGCGCCGCGTCGCGTTCCAGCTGCGCGCCTTCGCCGTCGCCGAGCAAGTCGCAGACGCGACCGACGAGCACGCGAATACGGGCGACGATATAGGGCGCGCCCACCTTGTGCCAGACGCGGAATGCGCTGCGCAGCGGCTCGATCGCACTGCGCGCGTCGCCTTCGGCGAGACACAAGGCACCCCGTGCGTGGTCTGCCATCGCCGAGAGTACCTCCGTGTCGAACTGCCGGGCGATGGCCGCGAGTTCCTCGCTCGCCGCGCGCGCACGTTCGAGCGTGCCGGTTGCGAGCGCGATTTCGACTTCGGCCGGCAGGAAGCGGGCGCGTTGCCAGGGCTGGCTCGTCGTCTCGAGCACGCGTGCGATCGCGGCGGCAGCATCGTCCGATCGTCCCTGCGCGAGGCGCAACAAGGCCAGGCCCGGTTGCGGTTCGCGGCCGTAGCGGCTGGACTCGCGGTAGGCGGCTTCGGCGGCCTCGAAGCGGCCGCGCAGTCGGTGAATCTCGGCCTGCTGATAGAGCGCGTTGGCCACGCCGTCGGGGTCGTGCTCCGGCAGCCGCGCCTGGCAGGCGCGTTCGGCCTGTTTCATCGCTGCCAGCCAGTCGCCGCTGAGTTGCAGCACCTCGGCGCGGTGCACCTGACAGGTGCGGGTGAACACGGCGAGCTGCGGTTCGTCCGCGCACCAGGCGGCGAGCACGGCCGTCCATTCACGCGCGTGCTCGAAGGCGAACACCTGCTGGCAGCTCGCGATGACGCTGCAATACACGAGGCCCGTCATCAGCGGCGAGACGTCACCGGAGGTCACCGCGAGCATCGTCTCGTCGAGCAGGCGCAGGCCCTCGCCGACCTTGCCCTGGCGCATCAGCGTGCGGCCCTCGAAGTGACGGGCGAAGGCCGCGAGATCGGCATCGTCGTAGCGTTCGCCGAACGCCACGGCCTCTCCGGCGAGCGCCAGCGCGCTCGCGTAATCGCCGGCGCCGAGCAGGCCCGCGATTCTCGGCAGCATGAGGTAGCCGTGCATGGCGCATTCGCGGCCGTCCTGTTCGAGCAGCCGCTGCGCTCGCGACAGCCAGCCGCCGGCGCGTGCCGGCTCGTTCATGGCAAACAGGCGGAAGCCGGACCAGAATGCGGCGCGCGCGGCGCGCTGGCACTCACCGCGCTCGACGCACGCCTGGTAAATGCGTTCCAGGCACCCGAGCATGACCTCGTCGTCGCCGACGAGCGCGGCACTCCAGGCGAGGGTTTCGAGATCGTCGCCCTCGAGCGGCTGCTGCGCATCGGCTGCGGCAAGGCAGCGGTAGGCGGCCGCCCAACCGTGGCGCGCGTAGTGTGCCTTGCCGGCCTCGATTGCGGCGCGGCGATCGCTTGCCGGATTGTCCGCGGTGGCCTTGGCCATTCGTGTCTGCCAGCGTGCCTCCTGTGCGCAACACTACCAAATCATCGGCCGCAGGACATGGAAGGCGGGGGCGTGTCCGCGGCCAATGGCCTCGTCCGCGGCAAGCTACTGCCGTGCAGCGGCTCACCGCTCTCGTCGGTCTTGAGCGTGGGGTTCTCGAGGTTCAGACCGACCCCCGCGGCCCACTTTCGGGTTACCCTTCGAGAAGCATTTTTTCGGACACTTACACAAGGACACCTTCTCATGCAGGCACTCACCCGTTTCGCGCTCGCACTGTGTGCCAGCGCCGCTGCTGCCTCCGCCATGGCGCAGGCTCCGGCATCCGCCGCGGCCCCCGGCACACCGCCGCCTGCTGCACCCCGCGCCCGCGGCCCGGCGCTGGCACTGGCCGTGGAGGCCGCGCAGACCGCGATCGCCGTCTGCCTGGCGAATGGCTACAAGACCACGGCGACCGTGGTCGATTCCGCCGGGGTGCCGGTCGCGATGCTGTCCTCTGACGGGGCTCCCGAGCGGACGCAGATGATCGGCCTCACCAAGACGACGACCACCATCAAGTACAAGGTGCCGAGCGGTGACATCGCCGATCGCGTCAAGACGGATGCGGCACTGGACGCGGAAGTGAAGGCCGACCCCAAGATCGGTACCGCGCGTCGGGGCGCATTGCCCATCAAGGTGGGCGGCGAGATCATCGGTGCGCTGTCCGTGTCGGGCGCGCCCGGCGGCGACAAGGATGAGGTCTGCACGCAAGCGGGCCTGGATAAGATTGCATCCAGGCTGAAGTAAGCTTCGGTGAGACCGGCCGCCGGCAGGCGGCCCCGTCTACGCCCGGGGATCGCGACGCTATAACGCAGGGGGGCCTCATGCTTATCAGGAACACGGGACGATACTTTGCTGCAGCGGCGACAACGTTTGCCCTACTGGCGCTTGGCGCCTGCAGCAAGACTTCGGATACCGCACCAGCGACGACGAATTCAGCAGCGGCCTCGGGTGCGTGCAACCGCCAGTGCCTGATCGACATCACGGATGCCTATGTTGCGGCGCTGGTGGCACACGACGTTGCCAAGGCACCGTTGTCAGACGAGATCGTGTTCGTCGAGAACGCCACGAGGTCCAAGCCGGGGGAAGGGTTGTGGAAGAGCATCGTGAAGGGACCCAGCACATTCGCCATCCACGTGCCGGATGAGGTCAACCAGACCGCCGGATATCTGGCGATGATGACCTACATGGGGCCCGCGCAAGCCCCGCAGGGGTCGTCTGCCGAGCAGCGCGCAGAATTCGCGGCGAACAATCCCCCCGTCGAGCAACCCGTCATCATCGCCATCCGGCTCAAGCTCGACGCCCGCCGCAAGGTCACGGAAGCCGAGCATCTGTATTCAGGGGTGCGCGAAGCGCAGATGGTCAACCTGCAGGCTCCCCGGCCCGGCATATTCACCGAGGTACCACCCGCGCAGCGCAAATCGCACGACGAGCTGATCGAGATCGGTGCCTCCTACTACGATGCGCTGGACGACAACAACGGCGAGCTGGCGCCCTTCGCGCCTGACTGCGAACGCCACGAAAACGGCATGATCACCGCGAGCGGCAAGCCGTCTGCCGCCCCCGCCATTCCCGGCGCGGCAGCTACGCCCCAGGTGGCGCGGGACTGCCGACAGCAGCTCAACAGCAATACGTTCCAGTACATCGACCGAATCGAGAACCGCCGGGTGTTCGCCGCGGATCCCCAGACGGGACTGGTGATGGGGCTTTCGCACTTTCGTCACCCGATGAACAACCTGCCCTACCTGGTCAAGAACACGGACGGGTCCACCAGCGAACGCAACGAGAAGAACATGCCGTTCGCGCCGTTCGACCTGCCGGCGGCACACATCTTCAAGGTTGGTGCGGACGGACTCATACATGAAATCGAGGCCATGGGCTTCACCGCACCGTACAACTCGCCCACCGGGTGGGAGTGACGGGCACGATGGCGCGGGTGATCGGCGACATCGCCGGGCTCCTCGTCGTTCGTTTGGTCTATGCTGTCTTGAGCGAGCACTCGAAAAATCAGGGGGAGTCACTCAAATGAAAGCAATCGCAAACTCTTTACGCACGACACTGCTGGGCGCGTTGAGCGTCGCCTGTGTCGCACTGACCATCAGCGCGGGCGCACGCGCAGAGGAGGTCAACGCCGAAACACTCGTCGATCGCCTGCAGATCCAGGATCTAATAACGCGTTACTACAACAATTTTGGCCGGGAGAACGCCGAGAACTTCGCGGACTTCTATGCGGACGACGCCGAACTGATCCTTGGCGAGCGTCATTTCAAAGGCAAGGACGGCATCATGCAGGCCTACGGTCGCGCACCGGGGCAGCCGCCGCGTCCGCCTCCCCCGCCACGCTATTCCTTCATCGTAGCGGTGGACAACCCGCTCATCGTCGTGCACGGCAAGACGGCGACTGCGCAGCTCGTTTACACCGAGTACGTGATCGAGAAGCAGGGCGATCAGGTCAAGGTCATCACGCAGGGCAAGGAATACAGCACCTTCGCCAAAGTCGACGGTCACTGGCGTTACAAGACACGTCTGATCAAAGGCGGCACGGCGCTGCCGGAAGGCTGGAAGGAATAAACCGAAGGGCGGCTCAGCGCCAGCCGAGCTCGGGCGCAACGTACTCGAGAATGCTCTTCAGCGCGTGGGCGTTGTATTCGACTCCGAGCTGGTTCGGCACCGTGAGTAACAGCGTGTCCGCGGCCGCAATCGCCTCGTCCGCGGCGAGCTGCTTCACGAGCGCGCCGGGCTCGGCCGCGTACGAGCGGCCGAAGATCGCGCGAGTGTTCGCGTCGATGTAGCCGATCTGGTCCTGCTCCTCGCCGCCGCGACCGCCGAAGTACGCGCGATCGCGGTCGTCGACGAGTGCGAAGATACTGCGGCTCACCGACACGCGCGGCTCGCGTGCATGCCCGGCCTTCTTCCAGGCCTCGCGGTACGCCTCGATCTGCTTGCGCTGCTGCACGTGCAGCGGCTCACCGCTCTCGTCGGTCTTGAGTGTCGAGCTTTGGAGGTTCAAGCCGAGCCCCGCAGCCCACTCGGACGTGGCGTTCGAGCTCGAGCCCCACCAGATCCGCTCGCGCAGCCCTTCCGAGTGCGGCTCCACGCGCAAGAGCCCCGGCGGGTTCGGGAACATCGGCCGCGGATTCGGTTGCGCGAACCCCTCGCCCTTCAGCACTTCGAGGAACACCTCCGTATGATGGCGCGCCATGTCGGTGTCGGTCTGGCCTTCCTGCGGCGCGTAACCAAAGTAGCGCCAGCCGTCGATCACTTGCTCCGGGGATCCACGACTGATGCCGAGCTGCAGCCTGCCGCCCGCGATCAGGTCGGCGGCGCCCGCGTCTTCGGCCATGTACAGCGGATTCTCGTAGCGCATGTCGATCACGGCCGTGCCGATCTCGATTTTCTTCGTGCGCGCACCCACTGCGGCGAGCAGAGGGAACGGCGAGCCGAGCTGACGCGCGAAGTGATGCACGCGGAAGTACGCGCCGTCGGCGCCGAGCTCCTCGGCGGCGACCGCGAGCTCGATCGACTGCGTGAGCGCGTCGGCCCCCGTGCGCACCTGCGAGTGCGGCGACGGCGTCCAGTGCCCGAACGAGAGGAACCCGATCTTCTTCAAGAGGCGCCTACTTCTTCAGCTCCGCATAGAGCTGGCCGATGAATCGGTCCGCCGTCGTGCCGGGCTGTTGCACCTTGGCGTCGTAGTCGGCCGTCGGCTTGGCGGCCATGACCTGCTCCTGGGTCTTCCCTTCCTGCACGAGCTTGGCCACCTTGTCGCGAATCGCGAGCACCATGTCGCGGTGCGCCGTGACGGCCGCACGGTCGACCACCGGACCGTGGCCGGGGACGATCTTCGTCGCCGGCCCGGCAGCCGCGATCACGGCGTTCAGCGCGTCGATCAGCCCGGGCAGCGACCCGCCGTTGGTGCGATCGATGTTCGGGAACTGAATCGAGCGATAGAAATCGCCCGTCATGATGACGTTCGCGTTCGCGAACTGCACGAACGTGTCGCCATCCGTATGCGCCTTCGGGGCGGGTATCAGGCGAATTTCCTCGCCGTTCAACCGCAGCGTGAGCGGCGCGTCGTAGGTGATGACCGGCAAGCCCGCCGGCGGCATCGGCACGCCGGGCTGACCATTCGCACCGGGGTTCGGATGTTCGAGCCGGTTTCGCAGGTTCTCGCGAGCGAGAATCGTCACGCCCATCTTGCCGAAGTTTTCGTCGCCGCCCGTGTGATCGCCGTGGACGTGTGTGTTGACGAGGAACCGGATGGGACGGTCCGAGATCTCTCTGATGGCCGCGGCGATCTTCTCGGACAGCGGAGCGAATTGCGAGTCCACCATGAGTACGCCGTCGGGTCCTGCGAGAACACCGATCGTGCCGCCTTGACCTTCGAGCGTGTAGAAGTTGTCGGCGAGCTTCGTGGTCTTGATCTCGACCTTGCTGAAATCCTGTGGCGCCTGCGCCCGCACGGCGAGCGGCGCGAGGAGCGTGAGCGCAAACGACAGCCTCGCGAACGACGAGATGGAGCGTCGGTTCATTGTTTTCCCCAGTGTTCGAAGCATGGACGCCGCGAGAGTCTGTCACACGGCCAACGACGCACGCAAACGCCGCGCACCGATGTTCCTGCCGATCGACGCTGACCGGCGCAGCGGATTCGCTCTCCCCTTCCGTTGCGCCCGCCACATCGTTCCCCTACGCTGCGCGCATGTTCAGAAAAGCGCTGACTCTTGTCCTCGCGCCCGCGATGTGCCTGTCGTGCACTCAAACGTCGCCGCCGATGGCGGGTCTTGAGGTTCATGCGACGTTGAACCAACTCATGCAGGGCGTCGTGTATCCGGCGGCCAATGTGCTGTTCTCGGCGCAAACCGAGGATCCGGGAGCGCTGGAGCGCCCACCGAGCCTGGACCCGGCGATGGCCACGGATCCGCTCGTGAGCGTTTTTGGGGGATGGCAAGCCATCGAGAACTCGGGGTTGGCTCTCGCGGAGTCCGCCAACCTGTTGTTGGTCACGGGTCGCGCCTGCTCGAACGGCGCGCCTGCGCCACTCGATGACCCCGCCTGGCCGATGTTCGTGGAGGAGCTTCGCGATGCCGGTCTGCAAGCCTATACCGCGGCCCAAGCGAAAGATCGGGACAAGATGATCGAGCTCTCGGAAACGATAAACGATGCCTGCGTCCACTGCCATCGGAAGTGGCGACCGAGAGTGGCCGAGAACCGCTGCAAGTAGCCCGCCAAGCCTTGGCGAAACGCGCGCGCGCCGTCGGCGCCCGCGGCAACAGCCACGCGTAGCGGCGCCAGCCAGTGACGTGCGCTGCCTGCCGAGATCTCTTAGCTCAACACCCCCTCGCGCGCGCTGGCCGCGACGCACACTTCCTGGCGGTTGTATGCGAGCTGGCGCGCACGCACGTGCTGAAAACCCCAAGAGCGGATGCGCTTGTGGAACGCCGGTAGCTGCGCGACGAGCCGCGGATCCGTGAGCTTCAGCGTGAGCAACAGGCCTTCGAAGCGCGTCCCACGGTGCGTGACGATCGCCTCGACGGTGTCGAGCGTGTACTTCGGAGCGACATTGGCGTCGGCCATGAGCCAACGGCAGTCCTTGAACAGGCTCCGCTTCAAGTCCTTGGCGTGCGCACGCAGGTGCGTGAAGTGCGGGTTCGCGAGCACGAGCGGGTCCATTTCCGCCGGGTCGACGCCGAGCACCTGGCAGCCGCGCTCGAGTAATAGTTGACACGCACCACCAGGTGCGCTGCCCACCTCAAGGCAGCGGTCGCCGCGTGCAATCGGCAGCTCGGACCAGAGCAGCGCTTCTGCGAGCTTGAGGTAGGCGCGCGAGAGCATGTTCGGGGGCGGCACGATGCTCGGCACGCCGCCCGGCCAACGCGTCTCCACCGCGCCCGCCCGGTGCCAGCCGAGCCACCACTCGTTCGGTTCGACCAACACGCAATCGACGATCTGCTCGCCGGGTGCGGCGTCTTCGTTGAGCGCCAGCTCGAGGCGGGTTTCCGGGTGCGGCCAATGCTGGAGAATCAAGCGGCCCGCAGTGCGGGCGGGTTCTATCGCGTCGGAACCGAAGTCGACGTCGCCGGGCAGCACGCGTTCGCGTGGCCACACGTGCAGGTGTCGAAACTCCGCGAGTCGGCTCGGCGAGAAGTGCTGGTCGAGGGTCGTCCAGAACGCGCGCGCCAGCTGTTCCGCGCCGGGGCCGCGCGCCTTGCCGAGCGACCAGCCCCACGTGCGGGCGAACACGCTCGTAAGGCCGAAGCCGCCGTCGCTCGACACCGCGTCCGGCAGCCGAAACGTGACGAACCCGGCGCGCGAGAACGCGAAACGCAGGCTGGGTTGCCGGCGCGCGACTTCCTGCTTGAGCGCGGCCTCGGCGCCGACCTGACACACGGTGAACAGGAACTGCGACGCCATGGGCGCCGGAGTATACGCGCGCGTCAGAGCTTCGGGATACGCACGCGGCTGATCATCAGCGACCCAGAGAGAGCGAACAGCAACGACAGCCCGTGCAGCGTGTGGCCGCCGATCGCGATGCTTCCGCCCCAGAGGTGCTCGCCCACCCTGTCGCTCAACGCGGCTGCGGCGAGCACGGCGACGAGTGCGATTGATGTCGGGATCGGCGTGCCTTCGAAATACGTGACCTTTCCCGTGCCGCCGGAGAGGGAGTCGGCCGTCACGTTGTAGCGCGCGAGGCGCGATACTCCGCAGGCCACGAAGTAGCCCAGGATGATGCGGTCGTACAGGCCCTGCATGCCGCACGCATACGCGAGCACGGCAGGGGCCACGCCGAACGAGATCACATCCGAGAGCGAGTCGAGCTCGCGGCCGAGCGGCGATGACTTGTGACGCCAGCGCGCGATGCGCCCGTCGAGAACGTCGAACACGAGCGCCGCGACGATTGCACCGCACGCGATGTACACATGCATGATGCCCTTGGTCTCGAGATACGTCATCGAGGAGAACAGCGCGCCAGTGCCGCAGATCGCGTTGCCGAGCGTGAACCAGTCCGCCATGTGGAACTCGCGGACCATCGAGAAGCGTTTTCGGCGGCTCGTTTCAGGCTGCATACAGCAGCGATGCGCAGTTGTTGTCGACACGCTACCACGCCGCGCGGGCGGATGCGCGTTGGACGGAAACCGCCACCCGTGACGCCCGTCCACTATAGTTCGCGAGCGGGATGGGATCCATGGCGTCACGGCCTCGCGGTGGACGAGCGCGATCAACGACGCAAATGTGGCAATATTCGGACCCTTCGCACGAGCGTTGCATGACCCACAGACAGGCAGTTAGGAAGTAGCCACCGTCGTCGAACAAAACCACGTTCATTCGCACGCCCGCATGAAGCTTCGCACACGCCTGTTCCAGCTCGTCCTAGGTATCGTCATACCGCTGATCGCACTCGCCGGCGTCTTCGGCTACCTGGTCATAGACCAGCAGAAAACGACGTTTCGAGATGCCGCCATCGCGCGCAACCGTGCCCTCATGACGGCCGTCGAGGCGGAAATCCGGGGACACGTCTCCACATTGCAGGCGTTGGCGGCAGCGGAGAGCCTCGCCGCCGACGATCTCGAGGGCTTCTACGCCGCGGCTATACGGGTTCTCGACTCGCAACGGGATTGGTTCAACGTCACGCTGTCTTTGCCGAACGGAGTGCAGGTCCTCAACGCCCGCCGGCCGCTCGGCTCGGCGTTGTCGCACAACGCCGATATGGAAAGCACGGAGCGCGTGCGGACGACACTCGCGCCCACAGCCGGGGGTGTGGTCCCGGATCCGTACACCGGGAAGTTCGGCGTCGCCGTGCGCGTGCCGGTCGTTCGTGACGGTAAGCTGGCATATCTCTTGAGCGCGACGTTGAACCCGGACGCGTTCGCAGATCTCATACGCGCGCAGAACCTTCCGTCCAATTGGGTGAGCGGACTCGTGGACGATCGCGGCCACTACATTGCGCGTGTTCCGCCGCGCTCCTCGACCGAAATGGCGTCCGAGGACTATCTTCGGGCCGTGGCCCGCACCGATGAAGGGTGGTACCGCGGTCTCACCAAGGAAGGCCATGACACGTTCACGGCACACAAAACCTCTGCTTTCACCGGCTGGAGCATCGGGCTGGCGATGCCCAGTGCCGAGGTGAACGCGGCAGCTTTCAACGCGTTGTGGATCCTGGGGCTCGGCACCGTCGCAACGCTCGCGCTGGCGCTCAGCATTGCCTACCGCATGGGCCGGCGCATCGCCGTGCCGATTTCATCGCTCGCGTCGGCGGCGCACTCTCTCGGCCGTGCGGCCAGCCCGTTGGAGTTGGAGATCCAGCCCGGCCTCGACGAGTTGGAGGAAGTGGCGCAGGCGCTCAAGGACGCGTCGCAAGCCATCCAGGAGCGCCAGCAGCTCGTGGAGCGCGAGCAAAGTGCGCTCAAGGCGGCCGATCGCTCGAAGGACGAATTTCTGGCCATGCTCGGCCACGAGCTGCGCAATCCGCTCGGCGCCATCACCGCGTCCGCTGAGGTGCTGCGCGTAGCCAAACCGGGGGACAGCGACGCGCTACGCGCCCAAGGGGTCATCGAGCGGCAGACGAAGCACATCACCCGGCTGATCGAAGACCTGTTGGACGTGAGCCGCGTCACCATGGGCAAGGTAACGCTGCGACGCGAGCGGTTCGATCTCGCCCAGCTCGCCACTCGCGTCGTGAGAACCTGGGAACAGTCGCGCGAGGATGGGGCAACCGTGAGCATGACGGGCGACCCAGCATCGGTCTGGGTCGAGGCGGACCGGGCACGCATGGAGCAAGTACTTGCGAACTTGCTCGGCAATGCGCAGAAGTTTTCGCCGGCCGGAAGGCGCGTGCGCGTGCGCGTGACCCGCGAAGGCGAGCAAGCGGTGCTCGAAGTGGCGGACGAAGGCGAAGGCATCGCGCCGGAGCTGCTGCCGCGCGTGTTCGGCTTGTTCGTGCAAGGGCCGCATGGCCCGGATCGCGGCCGCGGCGGCATGGGGCTCGGCCTCGCGTTGGTGCAGCGCATCACGCAGATGCACGGCGGAACGGTTGAGGCCCGAAGCGCGGGTGCGGGCCGGGGCGCGACGTTCACCGTGCGCCTACCCGTCACGACCGAGAGCGACCCGGCGGCTGACCAGCACGACGCGCCGGCGCCACGCGTCGGTAAGCGCCGCATACTGATCGTCGAAGACAATCAGGACGCACGCGAAATGATGCAGACCATGCTGTCGCTCGAGGGACACAGCGTGCGCGCCGTTCCCGATGGACGATCCGGCCTTGCCGAGACGGCCCGGTGGCAGCCCGACGTCGTGCTCGTCGATATCGGCTTGCCGGATGTCGATGGGTATGAAGTGGCGCGCCAGCTGCGCGCAGCGGATCTGCACGCCGTGACGTTGATCGCCGTCACCGGCTACGGTCAGGCCGAGGACGAGCGGCGCGCCGCTGCAGCGGGGTTCGACCTGCATCTGACGAAACCGGTCTCGGCGGAGCGGCTGCGCCAAGTGCTGGGTTCGCTCTGATGCGTGCCTGTCGTATAGGCGCCGTTCTCTGCCGCTCGGGCTTCCGCTAAGCTGCCAAGCAGGATTGGGACGTGCCAACGGAGAAGGCGATGCGCTGGAAGGGCTTGCGACGCAGCAGCAACGTCGATGATTTGCGCGGCTCGGGCGGCGGCATGCGAACGGGGCTTCCGTTGTCGTTCGGCCGCCGTGGCGGCGGGATCGGTGTGGCCATCATTCTCCTGCTTGCATTCATCTTCGGTGGCCCCGAAGCAGTGAATATGCTGCTCGGCGGGGGCTCGAGTGCGCCAAGCGGCGACGAGGGCCGGCCGCTCACTTCGACCGACGACGCGAGCCAATTCGTCGCCGCGATCCTCGGCAGCACGGAAGACATTTGGAGCGCGATCTTCGCGCAGTCTGGGTCGCGCTACTCGGCGCCGCAGCTCACCTTGTTCGATGGCGCCGTGCAGTCCGCTTGCGGCTACGCCAGCTCCGCCGTGGGTCCGTTCTACTGCCCATCGGATCGGCGGGTGTACCTCGATACGGCGTTCTTCCGCGACCTCGCGCGCCTCGGCGGCCCCGGTGATTTCGCCCAGGCGTATGTGATCGGGCACGAGGTCGGCCACCACGTTCAGAACCTGCTCGGCACGGCCGACAAAGTGCGCGCTGCGCAGTCGCGCGGCAGCGAAACCGCTGCGAACAGATTGCAGGTCGCCATGGAGCTGCAGGCGGACTGCTTCGCGGGCGTTTGGGCGCACCACGCCAACGAACGCGATCAGGTGCTCGAGCCCGGCGACGTCGAGGAGGGTCTCGCGGCGGCGCAGGCAATCGGTGATGACCGTCTGCAGCGCAACGCGGGCCGGCGCGTCACGCCGGACTCGTTCACCCACGGCTCCTCGGCGGATCGGCAGCGCTGGCTCGGGGTAGGTTTGGCTAGCGGCGATCCGAGCCGCTGCGACACGTTTCAGTAGCAGGCGCGACCGCCATTCGCGCGGCGTGGGGCGCGCCGGCGCTGCTCGAGCTCGTAGAGGTGAACGTCGTCCCTCGGGGGCATCGACGCGTAGTTCGCAGGCTTGCCAGTCGGCCGGCAGCGTCCACTCGGCGCTTTCGACGTACTCAAGCTGCTCCATTTGCCCGGCACACACGAGCTCGAGCTCAGTCACCCCCGTGGAGCTGCGCGAACGTGCGCTATGCCTGCCGCTTCCTGGCACGAAACCTGCAAGATTTCCCAGCGAAGAACATGGAGGATCAGACATGAAATCTTTCAAGTTGCTGATGCTGCTGACATTCATCGGGTTTGCGGCCGTGCAGACCGGGTGTGCGGCAGTGGCTGGAGGCGCCGCAGGGTACGAGATCGCAAAACACTGCAGCGTGCACCAACGCCACTGCAGATAAGTGCCGCACGAGGCATGAACGACCCAGGAGCGTTCGGAGCGACGGCGCTGCTGGCGTAGCACCTTGCGTTCGCGTCCTCGGCGGTCAAGCCGCCGCCGCGCAGTCTAGCGGCAAAGCTCGACCGGTAACGCGACGCCGGCGCTATTCCGACTTCAGCGTTGCGACAGGATTCGCCGCGAGCGCTCCGTGCACCGGGAGCAGGCTTGCCAGCGCCGCGGAGATCAGAAGCACGGTCGCCCCGACGACGTACGTCGCTGCATCGACCGGACTCACGCCGAACAGCAGCGACGTCATCAGCCGTGTGAGGCCGATGGCGAAGATGACTCCGGCGACGACGCCGATCGATCCGAGCAGCAGTCCGTGCTCGAGGAACAACCCCCCGTTGCGAACGCGGCGGATCGGACGCCGGGGATGGCCGCGAGACTGTCGAGCATGTCGCGCTGCATTTGAACCACACGCTCGGGCGCTCGGGCACCTCGATGTCCGAGATGGCGACCGGCGCAGCAGGCCAAACGCCAGGCCGAGGCCGGCGACCCCGCCCGCGGCTTTCTGCGGCGTTTCCGCAAGGCGACGGGCTACTCTCCGATGGAGTACGCGCAGAATCTGCGCATCGCGGAAGCCCGGTGGCAGTTGGAGCGCACGCTGCTGCCAGTCGAGGAAATCGGCGCCTTGGTCGGATACGCGAACACGGCGTTCTTCCGCCGCGTGTTCCGGCGCACGACGCGTCTGACACCGGGCGCGTACCGTCGCAAGTTCAGGATCGACGGCTGAGGCGCGACGGTCGCAGCTCCCGCAGCTTCGACGAGATTCGCGAAATCGCGCGCCGTGTCCCTCCGTTGCCGCCGCTGAGCGACGGGTTAGCCGGCGTCGCCGAGGCTCGCCGTTCGCTCCTCCCCGCGCGGGAAGTCGCCGTTGGCATCCGACAAAACGAGTTCCACGCGGCGGTTCTGCTGCCTGCCGGCTGGCGTCTCGTTGGTTGCCACCGGATACGCCTCACCGAGCCCGACCGCCTCGATCCGCTCGTCGTCGATGCCCCGCACCTCGAGCGCATTCTCTACTGCCTCGGCGCGGCGGGTAGACAGCTCGACGTTGTAGCTTGCCGCTCCGCGCGCGTCGGCGTGTCCTTCGATTCGCACGTGACGATCGGGGTACTCGTTCAAGAATTTGCCGAGCTCATCGAGCGTCGAGGCGGCGCCGGGCTTCAAGTTGCTCGCATCGGTGTCGAATAGGATGTCGTCAAGCGTCAACACCAGGCCGCGCTCGGTGCGCTCGGCCTTGACGGTTTTGAGCTGCTGCGCGAGCTCCTCGGCGTGTTGCTCTGCATCGTCCACTTGCTCGGACAGCTGCTCTGCACGCTGTTCCGCGCTCTCCGCTCTGTCCGACAACTGCTCAGCGCGCTGCTCGGCTTGCTCGGCACGAGTGGCCTGGCGCTCGGCCTCGCGTTCGCGTGCTTGCAATAGCACCTCATCCCGCCTCGCACGCGTGTCCTCGAGCTGCTGTCGGGCGTGGGCTTCGGCTATCTGCTGGGAGGCGATCTGCGCATGCCGGTTCGCGATGTAGGCGTGATACTTCACCGTGTCGAGATCGTCGCCCTTATCGTATGCGGCGTCGGCGTCGGAGAGCGCTTCGCGCGCGGCGGCGAGCTCCGTGGATGCGGCCTCTCGAGCTAGTGTGTCCTGCTCGGCCGAGCGCAGATTGGTGCGCGCCTGTTCCAAAACGTCGACGTGCTCCGGCAGAGAGGCACACGCCGCCAATAGGATTGCGATGCTTACCGCACTCGCGCGTAGGGAGTTCAGAATGGTTGTATTCATAGTTGCCTTCCTTTGAGTCATAGAGACTGGCTCATTGGCCGCCGGGTTGCCCCGTACGCTGCGGACCGTCTCGCAGAGACTCTTCCCGCAACGTCGCAATCGTGCGGTCGAGCTCTTGCACGGCAGTCTGCATTTCTTGGTTGCTCGTGATGGCGCTGGCGAGCTTCGCGTCGAGCTCGGCCTGAGTCGCCAAACGCCGGGCTTGTTCTTGCTCGTCGTTTTCGAGGGCAAGCCGTGCCTGATCGAGCTTCTCGCGGGCTGCTCTCAGCTGCTCGCCGGCGTGCTCGTACGCTCCGGCATGCTCTGCGTCTTGGATCCTGGCCTCGGCCCGCACCAACGATTGCTGGTCGGCGACGGGCTTCGACGCGCAACCAGCTGCCAGGCTGAGCACAGTGGCTGCGCCGATGGCGATCGCGTCGATATACCGCATATTTCTCTCCTCGCTATGTTCATCTCTCGCCAACAGAGGCACGATTCGTGCCGAGCCCCCAGAAAACGGCTTGGCACTGTGCTCGGCACCGGCTCGTGCCCGGGTTCTTACAAACCATTTTGTAAAGATTGCGGTTGGCAACGTGGCCACGCCGAGCTCCGAATAATCGGTCCGTTCGCTCTCGCGATGGGGCCCACGGATGAGTGGCGGGTGGCCTACGGAGTGACTCCCAAATACCCGTGTAGCGGCGCCGACGTGATCTTCGGCGGACCGGGGCAACGACCTTCTATATGGTGGCTTGGGCGATCACGCACTCGATGGCGGCGACGGTTACGCTAGCTGCTCTGGCGATGGGCAGACCAACGCCGATACGCCGGTGCAGTGCGAGCGTGTGTTTGCCGTGCCGTAGCATGCTAACCAGCGGGAACCCCCGACAGAGCAATCGTTCGTGAACCATCTGTTTCATCGTCGCGTCGTAGATGGCGCGCGGCTTTCTCCCGCCAGAACGCGACCCAGGACCCCTATACCAATGCGCGCTTGTCCGCTGTAGCACTTGCCTCGCTAAAGCCGTAGACCTTGCCGTCATCACCCATGGCGATACGGTACTGATGAACGTCATTCTCATGCTGAACTTTGTAGATGTCCCATCCCTGTTTGCTGACGCGCAAGAACTCGATCGACACGATCGCACCGAAGTACTGGCCGACAATCTGCCAATACGGCAGCTGCCCACGCGCGGCCTGTGCAAACTCCGGGCTCATCTGGTCGTAGTTGGGCGTGCCCGCTCTGCCCGTGTCGAGCATTCGGCGCAATGCCTCTTGGCTGCCCGGCGCAGGAATGCGATTTTCGATGCGGTCCGCGATCGTCTGCGTGATGACCTTGGCGGTTTCCGCGTCGGTCCTCGCCAATCGAAGCGCGGCACCACGCCACCAGATCACCAGCCGCTTCGCGGCACCCTTTTCGATCTGTTCGAAGCACAGCACGAGATCGAACTTTGGGAGGGCAAAATCCGCTTCACCGGTCTGCTCGAGCTCCAGCGCTGGCTGACCAATGGGTTCCAGGACCAGCTTGGTGTCCTTACGTGTGATCGTAGACACCCCCACGCCTCGACCGACAACGAACGGTCCGTCTGCAGTTGCTGTAGCGCAGCCTCGGCAACGGCCTGGCCCCGTTCCGCTTCGGCGCGGCGATGTTTCCAAGTGCCCAGTTGCAGCTCCAAAAGCTGACGCAAGTGGGAAACGATGGCCGTCGCGTCAGATCGCGAATCTGGTTTAGGGTCAAGCCAAGGAGTTTGAGCAGACCGATTTGGTTGAGCTTGAGCAGCTCCTGCGCCCCGTAGCGGCGCCACCCAGCCGCGGAACGCCCCGGCGTGATCAGCCCGTAGTTCTCATACACACGCAGTGCACGTACCGTGAGCCCGGTGCGCAACGCGCACTGTGCCGCGATCAGCCATTCCGTAGTCACTTTTCCGTAGTCACTTCGTTCATTGTCGATCTCCCAAAGCCACTCTACGGTGTGACCTTAGGTACGGCGCAAGAGCGTGGCGTGATGTTCGCCAGCCAGGACATGTCACGAGTGACTGCTATGGAGCGCCCTCACGGGCGGCTGCGGGTCGGTCCCGCACCCACGGACTCAAGCCGCCTGGTGATACTTCGCGTAACGCACGTCGAAACGATCGGCATCCATAACCTTGATCCACGCCTTCACGAACTGCGCGACGAACAGTTTCCCAGCATCCGCCCCGGCGTAGACTTCGCACAGTGCGCGCAGCTCAGAGTTGGCGCCGAACGCGAGATCCGTTCGTGTTGCCGTCCACTTTTTCTCGCCCGTATCGCGACGGGTACCGACGAATTGCTCGTCGCTCTCGTCATCTACCTGTTTCCAAACCGTGTGCATGTCGAGCAGGTTCACGAAGAAGTCGTTGGTGAGCCGGCCCACCCGGTTCGTGAACACACCGTGCTTCGTATTGCCGGCGTTCGCGCCGAGCACCCGCAGCCCGCCGACGAGCACGGTCATCTCCGGCGCCGTGAGGCCGAGCAGCTCGGCACGGTCGACGAGGAGTTCCTCGGTCGGAACGTTGAAGCGCACCTGTAGGTAGTTGCGGAAGCCGTCGGCCCGCGGCTCCAGCGGCTCGAAGCTCGCGGCGTCCGTCTGCGTCTCGGAGGCATCGACGCGACCCGGCGTGAACAGCACGGCAACGTCGTAGCCCGCCTCGCGCGCCGCCTTCTCCACCGCGGCGCTGCCGCCGAGCACGATGAGGTCGGCGATCGAGACCTTCCTGCCGCCGGCCGCGGGGCCGTCGAAGTCGGCCTTGATCTTGTCGTACGTGGCGAGAACCCTGCCGAGTTCGTCGGGATCGTTGGCGTCCCAGGTTCGCTGCGGCTCGAGCCTAATGCGCGCGCCATTGGCGCCGCCGCGATGGTCGGAGCGGCGGTATGTCGAGGCCGATGCCCAGGCCGCCTTGACGAGTTCCGAAACGGAGTGACCCGACGCGAGAATCCGCTTCTTGAGGCTTGCAACATCGCCATCGTCGATCTGCGCGTAATCCGCCTTCGGCAGCGGATCCTGCCAGATCAGATCCTCGGCCGGCACGTCCGGACCGAGATAACGTGCCCTTGGTCCCATGTCGCGGTGGGTGAGTTTGTACCAGGCGCGGGCGAAGGCGTCCGCGAACGCCTTCGGGTCCTTGTAGAAGCGCTCGGTGATCTTGCGAAAATCTGGGTCCTCCTTGAACGCCATGTCGGCCGTCGTCATCATCGTCGGGACTTTGCGGCTCGGGCTGTGTGCCCCAGGCGCCTGGTCTTCGGCCTTCTGATGCTTCGGCTGCCACTGCCAGGCGCCTGCCGGGCTCTTGACGAGCTCATAGTCATACTCGAGCAGCATGCGGAAGTAGTTCATGCTCCACTGGATCGGCGTCGGGGTCCACGCGCCTTCGAGGCCGCTGGTGATCGTGTGATCGCCGATACCGCTTTCGTGCCCGCTCGTCCAGCCGAGGCCCTGCTGGGCAATGTCCGCGCCTTCCGGGGCGGCCGCCACCTTCGCGGCATCGCCGGCGCCGTGACACTTGCCGAAGGTATGGCCGCCCGCCGTTAGGGCAACGGTCTCCTCGTCGCTCATCGCCATGCGGGAGAAGGTCTCGCGGATTTCCTTCGCCGAGGCCAATGGGTCGGGGTTGCTGCCCGGCCCCTCCGGATTGACATAGATGAGCCCCATCTGCACGGCAGCGAGCGGGTTCTCGAGCGCCTTGCCGGCGTCCTCACCCATGCGCGCCTTTGCGCCTTTACCGACCCATTGCTCTTCGGTGCCCCAGTAGACGTGCTCGGGCTCGTACACGTCCTTGCGTCCGCCACCGAAGCCGAAAATCGGCCCCCCCATGTCCTCGATCGCGACGTTACCGGCCAGGATCAGCAGGTCCGCCCACGACAGATTGCGGCCGTATTTCTGCTTGATTGGCCAGAGAAGTCGCCGCGCCTTGTCGAGGTTTGCGTTGTCGGGCCAGGAATTGAGCGGCGCGAAGCGCTGCTGGCCGGAATTGGCGCCCCCGCGGCCGTCGCCGGTGCGATAGGTGCCGGCCGCGTGCCAGGCCATGCGGATAAAGAACGGACCATAGTGGCCATAGTCCGCCGGCCACCACGGTTCGCTGTCTGTCATGCGGGCCTTCAAATCCGCCTTGACGGCCTGGTAATCGAGTTGATTGAACGCCTCGCAATAATCGAAATCGTCGCCATAGGGATCGCCGCTCGCCCCGTGGTGAGGCAGGACGTCCAGCGACAGCTGGTTGGGCCACCAGTCGCGGTTGGTACGCCCAAACAGCGAGCGGAGCGCCATGGCCTCCTTCGTGTCGCTGCCATGCAGCGGGCTGCTCGAGACTTTCGCGTCCATAGTGTTGCTCCTTCCGAACTACGAGCCGATATCCGGCGCTTGCTACGAACATAGGACGGGCGGACGTCGCGATCAAGCCGGGATTGCCGTGCAGCGTCCGGCCGGAGGGAAACAGACTTGGCCCAACTTGAGCGATTCGCTCCTGGATGGCGTTCGATTACACCTTGCTCAGTGAATTTCGCTGGGTCATCGGTTTTGATAGGCGGGATGCACCAGAGTTTCACGATGCCTATCCGGATGCCGCGGTGCCCGGGCTGCGCAACAATGCCTACGCGAACGTGATGGCCGTCTGGGTGCTGCGCCGAGCGCTTGACGTGCTTTGAGCTCTTACCCGACATTCGCCGCCGCGACCTGATGGCGCAGCTCGGGGAACGTCCTCGCACGCTGAGGATTTGCCCTCACTCCCACTCGATCGTCGCGGGCGGCTTCCCGGAGATGTCGTACGTCACGCGCGAGATGCCGGGCACCTCGTTGATGATGCGCCGCGAGACGTGGTCGAGAAAGTCGTACGGCAGCCGCGCCCAGCGCGCCGTCATGAAATCGACGGTCTCCACCGCGCGCAGCGCGACGACATAGTCGTAGCGTCGGCCGTCACCCATCACGCCCACGCTCTTCACGGGCAAGAACACGGCGAACGCCTGGCTCACGGCGTCGTAGAGATCCTGCTGGCGCAGCTCCTCGATGAAGATGTCGTCCGCGTGGCGCAGCAGATCTGCGTACTCCTTCTTTACCTCGCCGAGGATGCGCACGCCCAACCCCGGTCCCGGGAACGGATGCCGCTGCACGAGCTCCGGCGGCAGACCGAGCTCCGTGCCGATGCGTCGCACCTCGTCCTTGAACAGATCGCGTAGCGGCTCGAGCAACTTCAAGCTCATGCGCTCCGGCAAACCGCCCACGTTGTGGTGCGACTTGATCAGATGCGCCTTGCCGGTCTTCGAGCCCGCGGATTCGATCACGTCCGGATAGATCGTGCCCTGCGCGAGCCAGCGGATCGCCTTCGAGCTGCTCGGCCTGCGCGTCGAACACCTCGACGAACAGCCGGCCGATGATCTTGCGCTTCTGTTCGGGATCGGCCACACCCTTCAGGCCCGCGAGAAACGTGGGCTCGGCATCCACGCGGATCACACGCGCACCGAGGTGCTGCGCGAACACGCGCATGACCTGATCGCCTTCGTTCAGGCGCAACAGGCCGGTGTCGACGAACACGCACGTGAGCTGATCGCCGATCGCCGCGTGCAGCAGCGCCGCCACCACGGACGAATCCACGCCGCCCGAGAGCCCGAGCAGCACGCCGTCCTGGCCGACCGCCGCGCGAATCTTGTCGATGTGCTCGGCCACGATGTTCTGTGCGGTCCACGTGGGCGCGCAGCCGCAGATCTCGAGCACGAAGCGGCGGATGATGTCGAGGCCGTGCTCCGTGTGCGTGACCTCGGGATGGAACTGCAGCCCGTAGATCTTCCGCTCCACGTTCGCCATGGCGGCGAGCGGCGAGTTGCCGGACGAGCCGATCGCGACGAAGCCCGCCGGCAATCGCTCCACGCGGTCGCCGTGGCTCATCCAGACCTTGAGGCCCGTGCCGAGCCCCGCCAGCAGCGGGTCGTTGCCGGCGAGCTGCACCTCGGCGTAGCCGTACTCGCGGTGCGTGGCGGCCTGCACGGCGCCGCCGAACTTCTTGGCCAGCGCCTGCATGCCGTAACAGATGCCGAGCACCGGCACGCCTTGCTCGATGAGCGCATCGGCGATCTGCGGCGAGCCTTCTTCGCCCGACGGACTCGGGGCCGCCCGACAGGATGATGCCCGTCGGCGCGAAGCGTCGCGATCTCGTCGGCGGAAGCGTCGTACGGCAGGATCTCGCTGTACACGCCCACCTCGCGGACGCGGCGCGCGATCAGCTGCGTGTATTGGCCGCCGAAGTCCACGACCAGGATACGCTCGCCGTGGGCCGACTCCTTGCCCTGCCTGGGCGCTATCGCTCGCTCTGCCATCACTCGGTGCGGTAGTTCGGCGGCTCTTTGACGATCGTGACGTCGTGCACGTGGCTCTCGCGACGGCCGGCACCCGTGATGCGCACGAAGTTCGGCCGCGTGCGCAGCTCGTTGATGTCGCGGCAGCCGGTGTAACCCATCGCCGCGCGCAATCCGCCGATCAGCTGATGCACGATCGCGACGAGGCTGCCCTTGTACGGCACGCGACCCTCGATGCCCTCGGGCACGAGCTTCTCGAGCTGCTCGGCCGAGTCCTGGAAGTACCGATCCGACGAGCCGTGCCGCTGCGACATCGCGCCGAGCGAGCCCATGCCGCGGTAGGACTTGTACGATCGGCCCTGGTACAGCTCGACGTCGCCGGGCGACTCCTCGGTGCCCGCGAACAGGCTGCCGATCATCGTCGAGTGCGCGCCGGCCGCGAGCGCCTTCGCGATGTCGCCCGAGTAGCGGATGCCGCCGTCCGCGATCGCCGGCACGCCGGTGCCCTCGAGCGCCTTCGTGACCTCGGACACCGCGGTGATCTGCGGAATACCGACGCCGGCGACGATCCGCGTGGTGCAGATCGAGCCCGGGCCGATGCCGACCTTCACGCCGTCGACACCGGCGTCGATCAGTGCCTTGGCCGCCTCGCCGGTCACGATGTTGCCGGCGATCAGCTGCAGATTCGGATACGTACGCTTGATCGCCTTGACCCGGTCGATGACGCCGCGCGTATGGCCGTGCGCGGTGTCGACGATGATGACGTCGACGCCGGCCTCCACGAGCAGCGATACGCGCTCGTCGGTATCGGCACCCGTCCCGACGGCGGCGCCGACGCGCAATGCGCCGCGCTCGTCCTTGCAGGCGAGCGGGTAGTCGTGCGCTTTCTGGATGTCCTTGACCGTGATCATGCCGCGCAGCTTGAAGGCCTTGTCGACGACCAGCACCTTCTCGATGCGATGCCTGTGCAGCAGCCCGAGCACTTCGTCCTTGTCGGCGCCTTCGCGAACCGTGACGAGCCGGTCCTTCGGCGTCATGACGGACGAGACCGGCGCGTCGCGCTGCGTCTCGAAGCGCAGATCGCGGTGCGTCACGATGCCGAGCAAGATCTTCGCCCTCGACGACCGGCACGCCCGAGATGTTCTTCGACCGCGTGAGATCGATGACCTCGCGAATCGTCGTATCCGGCGACACCGTGATCGGGTCGTGAATGACGCCGCTCTCGAACTTCTTGACCTGCAGAACCTGGCGCGCCTGGCTGCTCGGCGGCATGTTCTTGTGGATGATGCCGATGCCGCCCTCCTGCGCGAGCGTGATCGCGAGGCGCGCCTCGGTCACCGTATCCATCGCGGCGGAGACGATCGGGATGTTCAGCGTGAGCGCGCGAGTCAGGTGGGTCTTGAGCTGTACTTCGCGGGGCAGAATCTCAGAGTAAGCGGGCTCGAGGAGGACGTCATCGAATGTGAGCGCCTCGTGAATGATCCGCATGGGAGCTCCGGGAGAACAGAGCGCGGCAGTGTAACTGCACAAGGCCGGTCCAGTAAATGCCCGCGCCTGCCGTATACTCACCCGATGCAACCTCGCGAAGCACCCGAGCTGCCGTTTCAGGAACGGCGGATCCTCACGGTTTCGGGCTTGAACCGCGAGGCCCGCCAGCTCGTCGAGGGCGGGCTCGGCACCGTCTGGGTCGAGGGCGAGATCTCGAACCTGGCGCGGCCGTCCTCGGGGCATCTGTACTGGTCGCTGAAGGACGCGCAAGCGCAGGTGCGCTGCGCGATGTTCCGGATGTCGGCGCGCGGCATCGGCTTCGAGCTCGCGAACGGCCGCCAGGTGCTGGTGCGGGCGCGCGCCAGCGTCTACGAGGCCCGCGGCGAGTACCAGCTGATCGTCGAGTACGTCGAGGAAGCCGGCGAAGGCGCGCTGCGGCGCCAGTTCGAGGAGCTGAAGCGCAAGCTCGCGGCCGAGGGCCTGTTCGACGCGGCCCGCAAGGCGCGCGCTGCCGAAGCTGCCGCGGCGCATCGGCGTCGTCACCTCGCCGACCGGCGCGGCCCTGCGCGACGTGCTGATCGCGCTGCGGCGCCGTTTCCCGGCCACCGCCGTGCTGATCTACCCCACGGCCGTGCAGGGCGCGGGCGCCGCCGGAGGAGATCGCGCGCACGCTGGCGCTGGCCGACCGGCGCGCCGAGTGCGACGTGCTGATCCTGACGCGCGGCGGCGGCTCGCTCGAGGATCTGTGGGCGTTCAACGACGAGGTCGTCGCCCGCGCGATCGCGGCGCGTCGAGCTGCCGATCATCGTCGGCGTCGGGCACGAGATCGACTTCACGATCGCGGACTTCGTGGCCGACCTGCGCGCGCCGACGCCCTCGCAGGCGGCCGAGCTCGCGGTGCCGGACCAGCTCGAATGGCGCGCACGGCTCGCGCTGCTCGGGCAGCGCATCGCCCAGTGCGCGCAGCGCAGCCTGGCGACGGAGCGGCGCAAGCTCGCGATGCTCGAGCACCGTCTGGCCCGCTGCCATCCCGGCGTGCAGCTGCGCGAGCGCGCCCAGCGGCTCGACGAGCTCGAGGCGCGCTTGCAGCGCGGCGTCGAACGGCGCATCGAGCAACGCAAGATGCGGCTCGCGCGGCTCGGCACGGCCGTGGCGCACGCGAATCCGGCGCGCCGGCTCGCCGCGGCTCGCGAGCGCTGGCGGACGGCCCAGGGCGATTTGCGCCGCGCGCTGCTGCGCCGACTCGAGCTCGCGCAGCAGCGGCTGAAGCTCGCGGACCGCTCGCTTGCACTCGCTGAGCCCGCTCGCGACGCTGCAGCGCGGCTACGCGATCGCGACGACTGCGGACGGCGTGGTGCTCACGGACAGCGGCGCGACGAAACCCGGTGCCGTGATCGACGTGCGCCTCGCGCGCGGCGGCCTCAGCGCTACCGTGACCAAGGTCAAACGCGACGCGGGTTGATCACACGCCCCACAGCGCCCCGAGCGGAAGCTCGACGGCGTCGAACGGCTCGGCACGTACCGGGTTGTCGCCCTCGTGGACCGCAACCAACGACCAGCGCTCCGATTGCAGGCGCAATACTTCGAGGGTCTGCAGCAACGGATTGACGAGCCATACGTGGCGTACGCCCTCACGCGCGTAGATCGCGAGCTTCTTACCGCGATCGATGGATTCCGTCGACGGCGACAGCACCTCGCAGAGCCAATCGGGCGCAAGTGTAAGGTACGCAGCGGCTGGAACCGCCGGCATGCGCTCACGACGCCAGCCCGCGATATCCGGCACGAGCACGTCGGCATCGAAGTGGAGCTCCGGCTCGTCGAGCAACCACCACCCGCCCGGACCGTTCTCGCCGAAGTGGAATGGACTCGAGAGCTTGGCGCCGAGTGCCGACGCTGCCAGGGAATGGCGGGACGCGGGACGCGGATTCGCGTACAGCTCGCCGCCGAGGATCTCCGCCACGTAATTCTCCGGCACGGCGCACAGATCCGCGTACGTGGCACCCGTCTTCAACGGCCGGCTCATGGTCGGAGGCTAGCACACGCCCTCGAGCCGCGCGCAAGCACGAAACCAGGCGCTTCGCGGCGTTACGCGAAGAAGCTCCGCGAGCAGCGGCCGATAACGGTCCATGTCGACGAGGAACGAGTCGTGCCCCTGCAGCGAGTCCAGCTCGTGGAACTGCACCTCGCGTCCCGGCCTCTTCAGCCCTTCGGCAAGCTCGTGCTGCTGATAGATCGGGAACAGGAAGTCCGTCGTCACGCCGATGATCATCGCGCGCTCCACCTCGACCTGCGCTCAGGCCGGCCGCCACCGAAGAGCCGTGCTCGGACACGTCGAACAGATCGCTCGCGCGCGACAGATAGAGATAGCAGTTCGGATCGAACTGGCCCGTGAACTTGTTGGCGTGATGCTCGAGGTAGGCCTCGACCTCGAACACCATGCCGAACTGATCGCCGCTGGTGTCGGTGTGCGCCGCGCGCTCGCGGCCGAACCGCTGCCGCCACTCCTCGGCCGAGCGATACGTGATCATGCCGAGCTTGCGCGCGAGCCGCATGCCGGTCAGCGGCACGGAGTTGCGCGGGTAGTTGCCGTTCTGCCAGGCCGGATCCTTGCGGATGATCTCCCGCTGCAGCGAGCGCAGCGCGATCGAGAACGGCAACGAGCGCGGGCCCGACGACATGCTGACGAAGCCTTCCGACAGCCCGGGAAACAGGATCTCGAACGCGAGCGCCGTCATGCCGCCCATCGACGGCCCGACGGTCGCCTTCAGCCGCTTCACGCCGAGATATTTGATGACCTCGTAACCGCCGCGCGCCACGTCCTCGAGCGACAGCACCGGGAACGTCAACCGATACAGATCTCCCGGTGCGCGGATCGATCGACGCCGGCCCCGTGGAGCCGAAGCAGCTGCCGAGCGAGTTCACGCAGATCGACGAAGTAGCGGTGCGTATCGATCGGCCGGCCGGGCCCGATCATCTCCTCCCACCAGCCCGGGCGTCCGGTCCTCGGTGCTCGAAGCCGCATGCGCGGACGGCGACAGGCCCGTGAAGATCAGCACCGCGTTGTCGCGCGCGTGGTTCAGGGTTCCCCAGGTCTCGTACGCGATCGTCGGGCTCAGCAACGAGCCACCGCGATGCATCGGAAACTCGCCTGCGACGACGACTGTCTTGCGCGCCTTGGCCACGCGTCACCCCAAGAAACGAACGAGACGGCAGTCTAAGACCCGCGCCGCGCGCGGCTTCTAACTTCTGGCTATGTGATTAGGCCCGGCGCGACGGGTCCGCTCACCGGCCTTCAGTCGCGATGCTTGAACCGCAGCAGCCGGCGCCGGTGTCGCGCCTGATTCGGCGTGAGCGGATTGCGTCGTCCGCCGTACGGATTCTCGCCGGTGCGCAGCTCGATCCGCACCGGGCGTGCCGCGCAACCGCAGCGCCTCGCGAAACGCGTTCTCGAGGTAGCGCTTGTAGTGGGCCGGCAGACGATCGGCCTGGTTGCCGTGCACGACGATCAACGGCGGATAGCGACCGCCCTGATGCGCGTAGCGCAGGCGCACTTGCCGGCCGCGGATGAGCGGCGGCGGGTTCACGGCCAGCGCGTCCGCCAGCACCTTGTTCAACCGCGGCGTCGCGAGCTCGACGCCGGCGTTGCGATGCGCGAGCAGCGCGGCGTCGACCAGCTCGGCGATGCCGCTGCCATGCAGCGCCGAGATGTAGTGCAGGCTCGCGTACGGAACGAAGTCGAGCCGCCGCGCCACCTCGCGCTCGATCAGCCGACGCTCGTGCCCCGTCAGCCCGTCCCACTTGTTGACCGCGATCGCGAGCGCCCGACCGCGCGCCGCCGCGAGGCCCACGAGATGCGCGTCCTGGTCGCGTCACGCTGTCGCGCGCATCGAGCACGGCGATGATGGCGCCAGCGTCCTCGATGGCCTTCAGGCTCTGCACGATGCTGTACTTCTCGACGGCGCCGAACGAGCGCGCGCGGCGCCGGATTCCGGCCGTGTCGACGAGCACGAACTGCCGCCCGTCACGCTCGCACGGCACGTACACGCTGTCGCGCGTCGTTCCCGGCTCGGGCGACGTAATCAGCCGGTTCTCCCCGAGCAGCCGGTTGATCAAGGTCGATTTGCCGACGTTCGGTCGGCCGATCACGGCCACTTTCGGTCCTTGCCGCTCTTCGTCGACCTGATCGCCGTCGACCGGGAAGTCGGCCAACGCGGCCGCCAGCAGCTCGTCCACGCCCTTGCCGTGCAGCGCGGCGATGCCGATCGGAACCGCGAGCCCGAGCGAGTGAAACTCGGCCTCGGCGATCTCCCCGGGCACGCCCTCGGACTTGTTCACGGCGATCACGACGGGCTTGGCTTCGCGCCGCAGCCGCTCGGCGATCTGCACGTCCTCCGTCGTGAGCCCGGTCTTGTGATCCACCACGAGGATGACGGCGTCGGCCTCCTCGATCGCCACGCCGACCTGACTCGCTACCAGCGCGCTCATCTCGATCGCTGTCGCCGGCCGTGAGCCCGCCGGTGTCGATGACGATGAAGCGACGATCGCCGAAGCGGCCGACGCCGTAGCGACGGTCGCGCGTGAGGCCGGGATAGTCGGCGACGAGCGCGTCGCGCGTCGCGGTCAGACGGTTGAACAGCGTCGACTTGCCGACGTTGGGCCGGCCGACGAGCGCCACGGCGGGCAGCATGGCGGCAGGGCCTTACGCAGCGCCCTCGCGCACGGTGAACGCCGCGACCGTGCCGTCGTCATCCTGCACGTAGACGTTCTGGCCCACGACGAGTGGCGCGGCCGAGATTCTGCCGCCGCTCACATGCTCGCGCGCGACGAAATTCCCGGTCGCCGGATCGAGCCAATGCAAATACCCCTCGAAATCGCCGACGACGAGCGCGTTGCCGAAGCGCGTCGGCGCCGTGACGTCGCGCAGCCGCAAGGCTTCCTGGCGCCACACCTGCGAACCGCCGTTGCGATCGAGCGCGACGACGGCGTCGAAATCGTTCGTGACATACACGTTGCTGAAGTCGGCGGTCGAGACCGGCATACGAAGACATGTCCTGCTGCCACAGCACGACGCCCGTGGCGAGATCGATGCCGACCGCGCGGCCGTGATAGCCCACCACGTAGACGTCGTTGCCGACGACCTGCAAGCCCGCGCTCACGTCGACGAGCCGCTCGAGCTCGCTGCGGCCCGTGGGATTCGCGACGGCCACCTCCCAAGCGGCGTCGCCGTTGCGTATGTCGTAGGCACCCACGCGCCCATTCGTGAACCCGCTGACCACCAGCGTGCCTGCCACGCGCGGCGCGGTGTTGCCGCGTAGCGTGAGCGGCGGATGATTCTGCTCGACGGTCCACAGCGTGCTGCCGTTCATCGTCGAGAAGCCGCGCAGCCGTCCATCGACGGTGCGCAGCACGACGACGCCGGAGGCGATCGCCGGCGCCGCGACCACTTCGCTGCCGACCGGCTGGCGCCAGCGCTGCTCGCCCGTGGCCGCGTCGAGCGCGACGAGCTCGCCGTCGCTGGTGCCGAACACGAGCAGCCCGTCGCCGAACGCGGGGCCGGCCGCGAGCGGCAGATCGGTTTTGACCGTCCAGACTTTGTCGCCCTTCTCCGCGTCGAATGCCACCACGCGACCATCGTGCGAGCCGGCATAGACCCGGGTGCCATCGGACGCGGGCCGCAACCCGAGGCGCAAGCGTTCCGTGCCGCCGCCCGACTTTGCTGCTCCACAGCTTGTGCACGTCCAGCGTCTGCTCGATGGCCGTGAGCTTGGCCGGCGGCTCGCCTTTGTCTTTCTTGCCCCGCTTGCCCCCACTGCTCGCGCAACCGCCGAGCAACGCCAGGACCAGCAAAGCGAAGCCGACGTAGCGGAGTGTCTTCACGCGCCCTCTCCCGGGGCCGCTTTGGGCGGCGACGCCGCCGGCGCGCTGCCGGCGGGCGACTCGGCCGGCGTGGTGCCGGCAGGCGACTCGGCCGCGGTCGTGCTCGGCAGATCGGCGATCTTCATTTGCAAGTAAGCTGCGATCGAGCACCTCGGCACCCGGCGCGACCATCGCCGAGAGATAGGCCGCACGCGCCTCGTCGAACTTGCCCTGCGCGACCAGGATGTCGCCCTTGACCTCGTTGATCCGGCCGGCGAACCGGCCGGGGTCATCCACGGTCAGCAACGCGAGCGCGTCCTGATACTGCTCGCGATACGCGAGCACGCGCGCGAGCCGGATCCGAGCGATCATCGCAAGCTCCGGGTCGCGGCTGTGCTCCATGGTGTAGCGTAGATCCTCGGTGGCCTGCGCGGGATCGGTGATCAGCGACGCCCGCGCCACCGCGCAGGCTGGCCTGCTGCGTGTACGCGGCTTTCGGATAGTCCTTGCGTAGCTGCGCGAGCAGCTGCGTCGCCTGATCGAGCTTCGAGTCCGTGATCGCGCTTTGCACGGACTCGTACAGCACGGCCGGCCTTCTCGGCTTGCCTGGTCTGGTAGGCCTGATACTGATTCCAACCCAGCAGGGCGAGTGCGCCGAGCGCCGCGCCACCGATCAGAAACCAGCCGTTGTCCCGCCACCACTGGCGCAGGTGCTCGACTTGTTCTTTTTCTGACAGGTACTCGTCCACACGATCCTCCGGTGGGCCACAAGGCCGCTATTCTATGCCGAGCGCCGGTCCGCGCCGAGCCGCTCGACGCATTCCTCGACCGTCAGGAGCTCCTGCGGTCGGTCCTCGCGCAACGGCTTGACGCTGACGCGGCCGGCGGCAAGCTCGGCCTCCCCGACGATCAGCGCGAATCGCGCCCCGCTGCGGTCGGCGCGCCGCAGCTGCGCCTTGAAACCCGCCGCCGGGCCGCCGAGCGACAGCCGCAGGCCGGGCAAGCCGGTCGCGCAGCTGCTCGGCCAGCCTGAACCCGTAGCGGCGCTCGGCCTCGCCCGCCGCGATCAGATAGGCATCGGCCGGCGTCTCGGCGCTCGACGCGCCTTCCGCCTGCAACACCTCGACGACGCGCTCGATGCCGAGCCCCCAGCCGACGGCCGGCGTGTCGCGCCCGCCGAGCTGCGCCACGAGCCCGTCGTAGCGGCCGCCGGAGCACACGGCGCTCTGCGCGCCGAGCCGGTCGGTGAGCCACTCGAATACGGTTCGCGAGTAGTAATCGAGCCCGCGGACGAGCCGCGGATTCAGCGTGAAGCGTCACGCCGATGTCGGCGAGCAGCGCCTGCACGCGCTCGAAGTGCGCCCGCGACTCGTCGTCGAGGTAGCCCGACAGCAGCGGCGCGGCGGCAATCAGCTCGCGCAACGCAGGATTCTTGCTATCGAGAATTCGCAGCGGATTGCGCTCGAGCCGCCGCAGGCTCTCCTCGTCGAGCAGCTCGCGATGCGCGGAGAAATACTCGACGAGCACCTGCTTGTAGCCCTGGCGGGACTCGAGCGTGCCGATCGAGTTCAGCTCGAGCGCTGACGCTCTTGAGACCCAGGCGGCTCCACAGCCGCGCCGACATCGCGATCAGCTCGGCATCGATCTCGGGCTCGGCGAACCCGAGCGCCTCGACGCTGAGCTGATGGAACTGTCGATAGCGGCCCTTCTGCGGCTTCTCCCGTCGAAACATGGGGCCCGAGCACCAGAGCTTCTGCTGCTGGTTGTGCAGCAGCCCGTTGCTCAAGCCCGCGCGTACGACGCCCGCCGTGGCCTCGGGGCGCAGCGTCACGCTTTCGCCGTTCCGGTCGTCGAACGTGTACATCTCCTTCTCGACGATGTCGGTCAGCTCGCCGATCGAGCGGCTGAAGAGCTCCGTGCGCTCGAGCACGGGCAGGCGGACGCGCTGATAGCCGTAGCTCGCGAAGAGCGTCGGCGGCCGTCGACTCCACGCGGTCCCACAGCGGCGCCTGCTCCGGCAGAATGTCGTTCATACCGCGAACGGGTTGAATCAGCTCGGCCACGGACAACTCACTCCTCGTCGCTGCCGACCGAAAATCGCACGAGGTTGCCCTGCCTGCCACTCTTCGGGATCGGGTACGGCTCACCGGCCACGACGAGTCGCACCGCGTCCGCGTTGCCGAGCACCACGGCCAGCGGCGGCTCGCCGCGCAAGCTGAGGTGCCGACCCGCACCGGCGAGGCCGAAGAACAGCCGTTTGCCGAGCGCATCCGTGATCTCCACCCAGCTCTCGCCATCGAGCGTGAGGTCGAGCGGGAGCGATCCGGCCGCGATCGACGACGGCCCGGAGTCGTCCTCGGCCGGCCCGACCGTGACGTCGGAATCGTCGGACTCGGGCGCGGCGGGTGCGGCGGCGGACTCGGCGGGCGCGGCGGCGGGCTCGGACTCGGTCGTGAACGTAGCGCTCTCGACGACCGCGGGCCGCGCGGGCTGCGCCGTGGGCGCCGGCCTGGTTTCGAGCGCCACTCGACTCGCCGTCCGCGGCGTGGTCGGTAGGAGCTCCGCACCGGCGCCAATCGCCCGGCGCGTGGCGCCCGCGATGTCGACGCTGCCATTGAACCACCACGCGCCGAGACCGACGATGATCAACACCAGCACCAGTAACGCCACGACCCATACGGTGATTTGCCGCTCGTCGCGCAGCTTGATCGTGCGCCTCGGCTGGACTTGCACCTCGGCGGGCTGCATCTGCTCGTTGTACAGCGCGATCAGCTTTTCCTGGTCGACCCCGAGACGTTGAGCGTACTGGCGCAAATAGCCCTTGATGAAAACCGGCACGCCGATTTGCTCGAACCGGTTCTCCTCGAGCGCCGCGAGCTGACGAGCCTCGATGCGCAGCTCCGTCGCGAGCTGCTCGATCGTCAGGTCGCGGGCGACGCGAGCGTCCCGCAGAATCTGGCCCGGGCTCGTCACGGCCCGGACCGGTGTCGCGACACTCGGCTGCTCGCTATCGCCCATCGCCCCTCTGCTGTTGTTCGAGCTTGGCGATCTCGGGCGAGCCCTGGAAGCCGGAGCGCAGCTGCAGGGCGCACCGGTCGGCGCCCTCCGAGTTCTTGAGCTCGCTCTCCACGTTGAAGCACATCAGCAGCACCGGCGCCGTCGCCTGCTGCGAGTCGAGATAGCGCTGCACGAACGCGCGCGCCTGCATGAAATTGCCGGCCTGATACGACAGCTCCATCATGTTGGCCAACGCGTCGCGGAACGTCGGATTGCGCATGAGCGCGTCGCCGGAAGTATTCGGTGGCTTCGTCGATCGAGCCGGCTTTGCGCGCGCATACCCCCGCATTCGTCAGCGGGACCTCCGGCGTGGTGTACTCGACGATTTTCCGCCGCGCGCTTGAACAACGGCTCGGCATCCGACCAGCGATTGTGCAAACAGAGAAAAACCGCGTAGCTGTTGGTGGTCGCCGCGTTGTCGGGCGCGAGCTGAGTCGCGCGGCGATAGTGCTGCTCCGCCTCGTCGGTCATCCCCAGCTGGTCGTAGGCGAGCGCGATGATCGAATGCGCGTCCGCGAGACGCGGATCCTGCTTGAGCGCGCGCTCCAGCCGCTCGACCGCGAGATCGGCCCGACCCTGCTGCAGATACCCGGCGCCGAGATTCATGTTCGCGACCGCCGCGGCCTTGCCTCGATCGCGCGCTGGACCGGCCGTGGTTGCACACGCTGCGATGACGGCCAACACTCCGAACAACTGGGCCAGGCGGACACTTTTCATGGATTCGCTCCGATAACTCGGTCGCCCAAACGCACTCGCTGTCGATCTGGAACCCGCCCCGCGAGCTGGCCGCAGGCCGCCGCGATGTCGTCGCCGCGCGGGCGGCGAATCGTCGCGATGAGCCCGGCGTTGCGCAGCGTCTGCCAGAAGGCCTCGATCGCCGGCGGCGTCGAGCAGCGAAACTCCGACTCGGGAAACGCGTTGAACGGAATCAGGTTCACCTTGGCGGGCCGATTGCGCAGCAGCTTGATCAGCTGGCGCGCCTGCGCCACGGAATCGTTGACGCCGTCGAGCAGCACGTACTCGAACGTGATCTGCCGGCTCGCCTGACCCGCCGCGTACGTCCAGCACGCGTCGAGCAGCTCGGCGATCGGGTGCACGCGATTGATGGGCACGAGGCGATTGCGCAGGTCGTCGGTAGGCGCGTGCAACGACACGGCGAGCGCAACGTTACAGTCGCTCGCGAGCTTCAGAATCTGCGGCACGATGCCGGCCGTGCTGATCGTGACCCGCCGTCGCGACAGGCCGTAGGCCTGGTCGTCGATCAGCAGCTGCACGACGGGCAGCACGTTGCGATAGTTCGCGAGCGGCTCGCCCATGCCCATGAACACGACGTTCGTGATCGGCGCCGGTGCGAGCTCGCGCGCCGCGAGCACGACCTGGCCCAAGATCTCGGCCGAGGTCAGATTCCGGTTGAACCCCTGATGGCCCGTGGCGCAGAACGCGCAGTCGAGCGCGCAGCCCGCCTGCGAGGAGATGCACAGCGTGCCGCGATTCGGCTCCGGGATGTAGACCGTCTCGACGGCCTGCCCCGCGCCCACGTCGAGCAGCCACTTGCGCGTGCCGTCGTCGGAATGCTCGTGGCGCAGCACCGGCGGCAGCGTCAACGTGGTCATGGCCGCGAGCTGCTTGCGCAGCGCTGCGCTCAGATCGGTCATGGCGGCGAAGTCGGTCACGTGCCGCTGGTACAACCAGCGCATGATCTGCCGCGCCCGGTACGGCTTCTCGTCGAGGTTCTCGAAGAGCTCGACGAGGCGCGGCGCAGGCATGCCGAGCAGGCTCAGCTTGCCGGAGTCTTGGCCGGGTAGTGTCAGCGCGGCCGCGGACAAAGCTCGGACTCGCTGAAGAAGAACGCGATCTCGGTGGCCGCGGTGCGCCGGGCCGTCCGAGCCGTGCACGACGTTCTCCTCGATCGAGCTCGCGAAATCGGCGCGAATCGTGCCGGGCGCCGCTTGCTTCGGATTCGTTGCGCCCATCAGGTCGCGATTGACCTTGATGGCGTTCTCGCCCTCGAGCACCTGCACCACGACGGGGCCCGACGTCATGTAACGAACCAGATCCTTGTAGAACGGCCGTTCGCGATGCACGGCATAGAAGCCCTCGGCCTGGTCGGTGCGCAGCTTCAGCATCTTGGATCCGACGATCTTGAGCCCCGCGGATTCGAAGCGACGATACACCTCACCGATGAGATTCTTTGCGACACCATCGGGTTTAACGATCGACAAAGTACGCTCGACAGCCATTGTTCACCTTACAGACAACTACCCGTTGAGAAAACCGACCCGCGAGCGGGGTCACACGCTGAAGCTCTCACCGCAGCCGCACTCGCCCTTGACGTTCGGGTTGCGAAACTTGAACGCCTCGTTCAAGCCCTCCTTCACGAAGTCGATCTCGGTGCCGTCGATGAGCCCCAAGCTCTCCGGGTCCACGATGACCTTCACGCCCGGCCTCGTCGAAGACCACGTCATCGGGTTGCACCGCATCGGCGTAGTCGATGGTGTACGCCCAGCCATTGCAGCCGCTGCGGCGCACGCCGAGCCTGAGCCCCACGCCGCGGCCGCGCTTGGCAAGATACGTCCTGACGCGCGTTGCCGCGCTGCTCGTCAATGAGATCGCCATCCTTACCGTCCCTCGTTGTCGCCGGTCGCGGGATCGTGCCAGCACGCCGCGACGGCGTCCTCTATCCTGAGCAATTTGCCGAACTTCTCTACCGGCACCTCGAGCTCGGCACAGACGGCCCGCACATCGAGCGAGCGCGCCTCCTCCACGGGCCTGCCTTCGAGCCACTCGGCGACGCAGCTGGCGGCCGCCACCGTGTGCGGGCAACCGAACACCTGGAAACGCGCCAAGCGAACGACGCCACTCGTGCAGCTGCAGCTGGAAGCGCACCCAGACATGCAACGTGCGATCCTCGGCTTCGCCCTGCACCAGACCCGGCGAGCCTTTCGGCAGTTCCCCGGCTCTCTCGAGCGCCTCGAATCGTCGCGCGAGCTGCCGAGCCGTATTCCATAGACAGCTCAACAGTTTAGCTCAAAAGCGCTAGGCCGAGCACCACGCCGGCGCCGATTTCGCGAGCGTTCTCAAGCGCGCGACGGCGGCGGCGACCGCGGCGGCGGCCCGCACGACCTCGCTTTCGGTCGTGAACCGCCCGACGCTGAAGCGCAGCGAGCTGGCGGCCAGCGTGTCGCTGCAGCCCCATGCCGGTCAGCACGTGGGAGGCCTCGGGACTGTCGGCGGCGCAGGCCGAGCCGGCCGAGACCGCGAGCCCGCGCAGCGCAAACCGCAGGCTCTCGCCCTCCACGCCGGGGAACGTTACGTTCAGCAAGTGCGCCGCTCGCCGCCGCGGATCGCCGTTTTGCAGCACGTTCGGGATCGCCTGCAGCTCCTGCCAGAGGCGGTCCCGGAGGCTCGCGAGCCGCGGCCGCCTCCCGCTCGGGCTCGGCCAGCGCGTAGGCTTTGCCCATGCCGACGATCTGATGGGTCGCGAGCGTGCCCGCGCGCAGCCCGCGCTCCTGCTCGCCGCCATGGATCTCGGCCGCGATCGCCACCCGTGGGCCGACATACAGCGCACCGATCCCCTTCGGCCCGCAGATCTTGTGCGCCGTCAGCGAGCACAGGTCGATCGGCGCCGCCGCCAGCTCGAGCGGCAGCTTACCGACGCTCTGGGCGGCGTCGACGTGCAACAGGGTGCCGCGCTCGCGGCACACCGCGCCGATCGCGGCGATGTCCTGGATCACGCCGGTCTCGTTGTTCACGTGCATGATCGACACGAGGGCGGTGTCCGCGCGAATGGCCTCGGCAACCCGCTGCGGGTCCACGTAGCCCGCGGCGTTGGCCTCGACGTAGCTCACGGCGACGCCTTCGGCCTCGAGCGCTCGCGCCGGATCGAGCACGGACTGGTGCTCGATCGTCGAGGTCACGAGGTGTGGCCGCGCACCGCGCCGGCGGCGCAGCACGCCCTTCAGCGCCAGATTGTTCGACTCGGTCGCGCCGGAAGTGAACACGCACGCGCTCCGGCGGCGCACCGATGCGCGCCGCCACGGCCGCCCGCGCCTCTTCGACGAGTCGCCGCGCCCGGCGGCCCGCTGCGTGCAGCGACGACGGATTGCCGAACTCGTGCTGCAGGCAATCGAGCATGGCCGCCGCCACCGCGGGATCGAGCGGCGACGTGGCGGCATAGTCCAGATAGATCTCTTCGTCGCTCATGACGAACGCGGCGGCGGCCGCTTGGCCGGATCGAGCGAGGTCAGCATGCCGCGCAGGATGTTCAGCTCGTTCTGATCGAGCGTGGCCTTGTGGAAGATTCGCCGCAGCTTCAGCTTTATCTGCTTCTGGTGCGCCGGATGCAGGAAGCCGGATTCCGTCAGCAGCCGCTCCAGGTGCTCGTGCAGCCCGTCGAGCTCGGCCGCCGTCGCGAGCGGTGCGTCGCTCTTCGGGCCCTGCGCAGGCTCGCGCCCCGGCGCCGACATTCGCAGCTCGTAGCACAGCACCTGCACGGCCATCGCGAGATTCAGCGAGCCGTACCCCGGCGCCGCCGGAATGTGCACCAGCTGCTGGCAGCGTGCGAGGTCGTCGTTCGTGAGCCCGGACTGCTCCGGTCCCAGGACGAGCGCGGCGCGATCCCCGGGCAGGCGTTGCCAGATCGGTCGCCGCGCACTCGCGCGGATCGACGGTGGGCAGCGCCACGGTCCGTAGCCGCGCGCTGGCCCCCACCACCCAGCCGCAGTCCGCGATCGCCTCGCCGAGGCTCTCGCAGACATGCGCCGCGGCCAGGATATCGTCGGCGCCGGCGGCTCGGGCCGTCGCCTCGTCGCTCGGAAAGTGTCGTGGCCTGACGAGCGCGAGATCGGACAGGCCCATCGTCTTCATCGCCCGCGCGGTCGCGCCGATGTTACCCGGATGCGAGGTGTCGACGAGCACGATGCGAACGGGAATCTGCACGATGGTGAAAACGGCGTGGCAACTCCGGCCGTTGCCGCTGGCGCGTGTTTGCCTTGAGACCAGCGAGTATTCTACGCTGCGCGCCCAATGCACGGCATGGTCAACATCGCGGTTCGCGCCGCGCGGCGAGCCGGCGAGCTCATGGTTCGGCAGCTGAACCAGCTCGAGTCGCTACGCGTCGTCGAGAAGAGCCCCAACGAGTTCGTGACGCAGGTCGACGAAGCTGCCGAAGCGGCCATCATCGAAGTCATCCGCGATCATTACCCCGAGCACTCGATTCTCGCCGAGGAAAGCGGCGCCGCCGGCGAGCACGAGTATCAGTGGATCATCGATCCGCTCGACGGCACGACGAACTACCTGCATGGCTTCCCGGTGTTCTCCGTGTCGATCGCCGTCGCGCGACGAGGCGAGATCGAGCACGGCGTCGTCTACGACCCGCTGCGCCAGGAGATCTTCACCGCGAGCCGCGGCCAGGGCGCGCAGCTCGACGGGCGGCGGATCCGTGTCAGCAAGCGCACGAGCCTGAAGCCGTCGCTGGTCGCGACCGGATTCCCCTATCGCGCCAATCTGAAGCACCTCGATCGCTACATGGACATGCTGCGCGTCGTCATGCTCGAGTCGGCCGGCGTGCGGCGGCCGGGCTCGGCCGCGCTCGATCTGTGCTACGTCGCCGCCGGGCGCGTCGACGCGTTCTTCGAGCTCGGGCTCAGCAAATGGGACATCGCGGCCGGCGCGCTGATGATCCGCGAGGCCGGCGGCCGGATCAGCGACTTTCACGGCAACGACGGCTATCTCGACAGCGGCAACGTGGTGGCGGGCAACCCGAAGACCTACGCCGCGCTGTCGAAGCTGCTGGCGCCGTTCACGAGCGGGATCTAGGGAACCTCTGCATAGGTGCAGAGGTTCCCTAGGTCAGGTCGACGCGGGCATCTTCGAGGCCTGCGTGGTCGCGTAGCGGCCGCCGCCGATCGACAGTCTCTTCACGTTCGCGCGCCCGCCGTAGACGAGATTCACGAGGGCACGAGTCACCGTGATGGCCGTGAACATCGACGTGGCGATACCGATCGACAGCGTCACGGCGAATCCCTTGATCGGGCCCGGTGCCGAACATGATCAGCACGATGCCGGCGATCAGCGTCGTGAGGTTCGCGTCGACGATCGTCGAGTAGGCCTTCTCCCAGCCCGCGCGAATACTGGCCTGCGGAGTGCTGCCGTTACGCAGCTCCTCGCGGATGCGCTCGTAGATCAGCACGTTCGCGTCGATGGCCATGCCCATGGTGAGGACGATGCCCGCGATGCCGGGCAACGTGAGCACGAACGAGAAGAACGACATGACGGACACCAGCATCACGACGTTCGCCAGCAGCGCGATGTTCGCGAGAACGCCCATGAGCCGGTAATACACCGAGATCCAGATCACGACGAGCAGGTAGCCGATCAGCGTGGCCATGATGCCGCGATCGATGTTGGCCTGCCCGAGCGACGGGCCGATGGTACGTTCCTCGACGGGCACGATCGGCGCCGCCAGCGAGCCCGCGCGCAGCAGCAAGGCGAGATCGCGTGCCTCGAACACGGTGAGCCCCGTGATCTCGAAACGGTTCGAGAACACGCCGTTGATGCGCGCGTCGTTGATGACGGTTTCCTTGCGCTTCGGCGGCCCGGGCACGAGCTCGCCGTTCTTCTCGATGAGCTGCGGCTGGTCCTCGATGAAGAGCACCGCCATCTGCCGGCCGAGATTGTTGATCGTGGTGTCGAGCATCTTGCGCGCCGCACCGGCGTCGAGGCGCACCTGCACGGCCGGCTGGCCATTGCTCGGGCTCGCGACGGCGTCGACGAGCTGGTCGCCGGAAGCGATTATGTCGCGCCGCAGCAGGATCGGCGAGCCGTCCTTGCGCTTCTGCAGCTCGGAGCCGAGCGGCGCGCGGCCGCGCCGCTCGGCCTCGAACGCGTCGTTCTCCATGTCGACGAGGTGGAACTCGAGCGTGGCCGTGGACCCGAGCACGCGCTTCGCCTGACCGGGATCCTGGACGCCGGGGAGCTCCACGAGAATCCGATTGAGCCCCTGGCGCTGCACGACGGCTTCCGAAACACCGATCGCGTTGACGCGATTACGTAGCGTCAACACGTTCTGCTGGATCGCGAAATCCTGGCGCTCCTTGATCGCGCTGTCCGTCAACCGGATCGAGAAGCCCGGCTTGCCGTCGACGTCGGCATGGTCGATGATCAATCGGCTCGTGAGCTGGCCGAGCTGAATCAGCTGATCGCCGGCGTCGAGCTTGCGGATGATGGCTTCGGCACGAGCGACGTCGCTCGATTCGATGAGCCCGACGCGCAGCACGCCGTCCGCCACGCGGATGTCGTTGCGGATGTTCGCCTGGCGAAGCTGCTGGCGCAGGTCGGACTCGTAGGTTTGCAGAAATTGATTGATCGCCTCATTCAGCTCGACCTGATAGAGGAAATGCACGCCGCCGCGCAGATCGAGGCCGAGCGACATCGGCTTCAGGCCCACCGCACGCAACCACGACGGAGCCCGCGAGGACAGCGTCAGCGCGACGACGTTATTCGGCAGTGCTTCCCGCAATGCGTCGTTGGCGCGCAGCTGCTGGTCGACCGTGTCGAATCGCACCAGCGCGTGCGTGTCTTCGAGCGCCGCGGACATGAACGGGATGTCCTTCTCCTTCAGCGTGCTCTCGATCTGCGTCAACGTCGCCTGATCGACCGCAACGCCATCGGGGCGCGATACGTGCACGGCCTCGTCGTCGCCGAACAAGTTCGGCAACGCCAGCACCATGGCAACGAAGACGATGCCGAAGACGAGTACGTTCTTCCAGAGCGGGTAACGATTCATGGCGGTGATGCGTCCGGAGCGCTAGGCGTGCTTCAGCGTGTCTTTCGGCAACACGGCCGCGATCGAATGGCGCTGCACTTTGACTTGGACGCCATGGGCCACCTCGACCGTGACGAACTGCTCGCCGAGGTCCATGACCTTGCCGAGCACGCCTCCTCCCGTGACGATTTCGCTGCCGACGGCCAGCGTTTCGACCATCTGGCGATGCTCCTTCTGCTTCTTTTGCTGCGGACGAATCAGCAGGAAATAGAAGACGACGATGAGCAGAACCGGCAGCAGCAACGCGCTGATGGGGCTGGCGCTGCTCGGGGCCGCCGTCTGGGCAGCCGCGTCGCTGATGAATAGGCGCAGTAGTGATTCCATGGTCGATCCAGTCTCGTAAACGGCTAGCCTAGCGCGGGAATTCCGCGAATGCTCGGCATTATGACATAGCCCCCGCGGCCGCGGTCTCGAGCTCGGCCGCCGCGACGGCCGCGAACTGCCCCGCCTCTATACCCGAGCGCATGCGGGCCATGAGGGCGAGGTAGTAGTGCAGGTTGTGAATCGTGGCGAGCCGCGCGCCGAGGATCTCGTTGCACTGCTGCAGGTGCCGCAGGTACGAGCGCGAGTAGTGACGACACGCGTAGCACTCACAGCGGGGATCGATCGGCCCCGTGTCCGCCTGAAACCGGCTGTTACGGATGTTCAGGGGGCCTTCGCTCGTGAACAACTGCCCGTTGCGCGCGTGGCGCGTCGGTATCACGCAGTCGAACATGTCCATGCCGCGGCCCACGGCCTTGACGAGGTCCGCAGGCGTGCCCACGCCCATGAGATAGCGTGGCCGCTCCACCGGCAGCTCCGGCATCAGCCCCTCGAGCACGGCCAGCCGCTCCTCCTCGGGCTCGCCGACGGCGAGGCCGCCGAGCGCATAGCCCGGGAAGTTGAGCTCGATCAGGCCGGCAAGCGACTCCTTGCGCAAGGCGTGATGCACGCCGCCCTGCACGATGCCGAACAGCGCGGCGTCGCTGCCGGTGCCATGCTTGCGCTCGTCGAAGGCGGCGCGGCTGCGTTTCGCCCAGCGCAGCGATCGTTGCATCGAGTCGCGTGCCGTCTCGTGATCGGCCGGGTACGTCGTGCACTCGTCGAACACCATCACGATGTCGGCACCGAGCGCATGCTGCATCTCGATCGATCGCTCGGGCGTCAGCTCGATCAGGTCGCCGTTCACCGGCGAGCGAAATTCCACGCCCGCCTCCGTGATCTTGCGCAGGCTCTTCAGGCTCCATACCTGAAAACCGCCGGAGTCCGTCAGAATCGGTCGCTGCCAGTGCGTGAACCGGTGCAAGCCGCCGTGCGCGCGGATCACGTCGATCCCGGGGCGCAGCAACAGATGGAACGTGTTGCCGAGGATGATCTGCGCGCCGAGCGCTTCGAGCTCCTCGGGTGTCATGGCTTTCACGCTGCCGTACGTCCCGACCGGCATGAACGCCGGCGTGTCGATCACGCCGCGACGAAACGCGAGGCGGCCGCGACGGGCGCCGCCGTCTCGATGCAGCAGCTCAAAGCGCATTCGCGTGGGCGCGCACGGCGCGAGTCGGCGTGACGAGCATGGCGTCGCCGTAGCTGAAGAACCGATAGCGCTGCGCGACGGCGTGCCGATAGGCCGCCAGGGTGGCCTCCCGGCCCGCGAAGGCGCACACGAGCATCAGCAGCGACGACTCGGGCAAATGAAAATTCGTCACCATGGCATCGACCACGCGAAACTCGAACCCAGGATGAATGAACAGGCGACTGTCCCCGGCGAACGGCCGGAGCTCGCCGCCGCGCGCGGCCGTTTCGAGCGCCCGGACGCTCGTCGTGCCGACGGCCACCACGCGCCCGCCAGCGGCGCGACAGCGCTCGACGGCCGCGCACGTCTCTGCCGACACCTCCAGCCATTCCGCATGCAGCTCGTGATCCTCGATCCGCTCGGTCCGAACCGGCGCGAACGTACCCGCGCCGACGTGCAGCGTCAAAAACGCTCGCTCCACGCCGCGGGCCGCCAGCCCTTCGAGCATCGGTCGATCGAAGTGTAAGCCCGCCGTGGGCGCCGCGACGGCGCCGGGCGCCCGCGCGAACACGGTCTGGTAGCGCTCGCGGTCGGCCGCCTCGGCTGCGCGCGCGATGTACGGCGGCAAGGGGATCTGACCGTGCGCCTCGAGCAGCGGAATCAGGTCGCGGTCGAAGTCGAGCTCGAACATCGAGCCGTGGCGGCCGATCACGCGCGCCCGCGCCCCGTCCGGCAACTCAAGCTCGCTGTCGGCCGGCGGTTTGTGGCTGGCCTTCAGCTGCATCAGCGCCCGGCGCGGCCCGAGCGCGCGCTCGAGCAGCAGCTCGACGCGACCGCCGCTCGGCTTGCGGGCGAGCAGCCGCGCGGGCAATACCCGCGTGTCGTTGAGCACGAGCAGATCGCCGCGCTGCAGCAAAGTGGGTAAATCGCCGAACATCCTGTCGCCAACCGTGCCGGTGGACCCGTCGAGCACGAGCAAGCGACTCGCACTGCGTGCGGACAGCGGCGCTTGGGCTATGAGCTCATCGGGCAGCTCGAAATGGAATTCGCTCCGACGCATCGGAGCGGAATTCTAGCGTCAATGCTGCGACTCGGTTGGGATCTTGCCCTCGAGCGTCTCGCGCTTCTTGTGCCGCATGACGGTGACCCGTAGCGTCTCACCGGGCTCGAAGCTCCCGAGGATCCGCATGGCGTGCTCGGGCGACGTGGGCCTACGGCCGCCGATCTCGAGAATCACGTCGCCGTCTTGCAGCGCGACGCTCGCGCTCTTCGGCGCACGCACCACGAGCAACCCTTCGTTCGTGCCGAAGTACTCGCCGAGCCCCGGGCTCAGCTCCGCGAGCTGCAGGTCGCTCCAGGCACTGCGCCGCCACAGCGCCTCCGGCCAGGCGCCGGTAAACCCCGGCAGCCGCACGACACCGGCGGCCGGATTTGCGAAGACGTCGAACGATTGCTCGCGCGCTTTGACCTTCACGGGACGGTAATCGCCGTCGCGCAGCACGCGCAGCTCCACCTCGTCGCCCGCCTTCACGTTCGACATCTGGCCGATCAGCAGCTGCGACGGCGATTGGCGCTCGGCGCCGGCGGCCGGCGTCGGCGCGAGCTCCGCCCCGTCGATCGCGACGATGGTGTCGCCGACCATGAGCCCGGCGTCGGCGCCCGGTCCGTTCGGCGTGACACCCTTCACGCGCGCGCCGAGCTCGGTATCCTCGATCGCGATGCCGAGCATGGGTCGCCCAGCGAATGGGAATCGTTGGCCGACGCCCTTGAGGACCGGACCGACCATCTGCGACGACAGCCTGGCCACCTCGCGCGCCGCGGCCTCGAGATTCTCGCGCGCTTGCGCGAGCTCGCGCCTAAGCTCGTCGCGTTGCGTGTCGGCCTGGGCGCCTTGCTCGGCCTGCCGCCCCTGGCTCTGCGCTTGCTGGGCTTGCTGGGCTTGAGCCACCTCGCGCGCCGCGCGCTGAGCGCCCTGCTGAGCGCCCTGCTGCTGGGCAAATGCGGCCGGTGCGCACACGGTGAGCAGCGTCAGCGCCGCGGGGGTCAGGGCTCGTGCATGACGGGTCATGAGGGTGCTCCGATGGATCTCGAGTCAGTAGCCGTTCGACTGCGCCTGCGCGAGCCGCACGTTCACCAAGGCATTCATGAGCTCGACGCGGTCGCTCCACAGCGCCACCTGCTGCGGCGCCGGGACTTTGTCGGCGGCGCCGTACGAGAGCTGCTCGTCGACGAGCGCGATGCGATCCTCGAGCCCGGCGATCGTGCTCGCCGTGGAGCCCATGACCACGGGGCGCCGAGCGGGCAGCGCCGCAAGAATTTGCTCCAGCCTCGCGGACTCCTCCGTGAGCGACACGTACGACGCTGGACTGGTCGCGACGGACGGAAGGCCGATCGTGCGGTCTACGACGCCGGTCGGCGGCGCCGGCGCGCGCTTCACGCCGTCACCGGTCGTCACATAGACGATCGCCGCCGTCGCCACGGCGGCCGCCACGCCGGCCCCCGCCGCCAGACGCCACCATCGGCCACGCGAGCGCGCGTCGACCTCTTTCGCTTGGAGCACACATGCCAGAACGCCGGGCGGCGGCTCGAATGCCGGCAACGCCCGCAGCGCGTTGCGCACGCCGCGCAGGCGTTCCACCTCGCGTCCATGCATGGGCGACGATTCGATCGCCGCGCGCGCCTGCGCGTCGAGCGGCTCGCCGTCGCGAATCGCTAGCAAGTCTTCAGTACGGGGTCGCATAGCTCTGCTTCACTCTCTTCCTCATCGGCCGTCAGCAAGGTGCGTAAACGCTCGTGCGCGCGCGCCAGCTGCGACTTGGAAAAACTCGTCGTGTAACCCATCATCGCGCCGATCTCCTTGTGCGTATGCCCTTCGACGTCGTGCAGCCAGACGACGATGCGCGCCGTGGCGGGCAGCGCGTCGAGCGCGCGCTCGAGCGCGATCTGATCGTCGAGCGCGGCCACGCGTGCAGGCTCCGTCGTCAAGATGTCTTCGCCGTCGTCGCAGCGACGCGACCGCCAACCGGAGCGCAATTGCATGAGGCACTTGTTGATCGCGATGCGCTTCACCCAGAAGCCGAGCTCCGCCTCGCCGCGATACCCGCCGATCTTGCGAAAGACCTCGATGAACGTGTCCTGCAAGACGTCCTCGGCCGCGGCCCGCGAGGCGAGCATCCGGCGGGCCAGCGTGAACACGATGCCCGCAAATAGCTCGTAGAGCTCCGTGTGGGCCGCTCGGTCACCGCTTTGCGCGCGGGCGAGCAGGAGGGCGTCGACTTGGGGCAGTGGTTTCGGCATGGGCTCGTTAACTTAGATGCGAAGCCGGCCGAAAGGGTCGCGCAAGCTGGCGCAACGCCGGCCTCTTTTGGCACACTGAGCGCCCGCCGCGCCGCGCCAAGCCCATGGTTGCGTTCGAGCGGCGGGCTAGCGTCGCCGGGATGGCGGAATTGGTAGACGCGCCGGACTCAAAATCCGGTTCTGGAAACAGAGTGTGGGTTCAAGTCCCTCTCCCGGCACCACCCGATCTTTCTTTTGGACTCTGCCGATCCCCGGCGCGGCGCCGCGGCTCAGTGCGGCATGGGCTCGACGGCACGGCGCCACGACTCGCGCGACTCGAGCCGGTCGATCCACGCGGCCACGTTCGGAAACTCGGCGAGGTCGATACCGGCCTCCCGACGCCGCGTGAGCGTGCTCGCGACGGCGAAGTCGACGATGCTCAAATCGCCCGCGACCCACTCGCGTCCCGAGAGGCTCGCGTCGAGCACGCCGAGCAGCTTCGTCGTTTCCTTCGACTCGGCGGCGATCACGTTCTGGTCCGGTTTGCCGCGGCCGAAGCGTTCCTTCAGCACTTTCTCGAACGCAAGCTTCTGGCTCGACGGGCCGAGATGAATGGCCTGCCAGTACGACCACTGGTCGACGATCGCGCGTTTCTTGAGATTCTCCGGGTACAGGCGGCGACGCGGATCCAGGCTCGCGAGATAAGCATTGATCGCGCGCGACTCGAACAGCGATAGATCCCCGTCGACGAACGCCGGCACTTTCCCGTTGGGGTTGATCGCCAGATACTCGGGCGTCTTCGTGCCGCCGCCGAATACGTCGACGTCCACGATCTCGACGTCGGCGCCGAGCTCGAAGATCACCGCGCGCACCCGCAGGCAGTTTGGAGAGAAATTGGCGTTGTAGAGTTTCATCGTGTCCTCAGGCTCCGTGATGTTGCTTCCGCAGTCTATATTCAGACACCGTGACTGCGGTCAAGCAAGGCCGCTCCCCAGCCGCGCCCCAGAGGCCACTCATTCGCTTCGTAGCGCCACCATGGGCTCGACGGCCAGCGCTTGGCGCGCCGCGATGAGGCAAGCGAGCAGTGCGATCGCGAGCAACGCGACGCCAACGCTGGCATAGGTGATGACGTCCACGGGCGCCACGGCATAGAGCAGGCTGCCGACGAGCCGCGCCGCAAACAGCGCCCCGACGAGCCCGATGCCGATGCCCGCCACGATGACGACCGTGACGCTGCGCAGCACGGACCACAGCACTTGCGGCGCGCGCGCACCGAGCGCCACACGAATGCCGATTTCCGTGGTGCGCTGACTCACGGACTGTCCTACCACGCCGATCAGGCCGGCCGCCGTGATCGCAAGCGCGAGCAGACCGAAGGACACGAGCAGCACGGTCGTCACGCGCGGCGCAATGAGGTGTGCCCCGCGCAGCTGCTCGAGTGTTTGGATGGACGTCACGGGTTGCTTGTCGTCGATCTCGCGCACGAGGTCTTGCACGAGCGTCGCGGCAAACGATGGGTCGCCCTGCATGCGAACGAGGACCCGGATGTCGCTGACGGGGAACATCGGCAACGGCCCATAGATCTGGTCGCTGACATCGTCCGAGAGACCATTCATGCGAACGTCCCCGGCCACGCCGACGATCGTGGCCCAGTTCGTGCCGCCATCCCACGAGATCTGCCGCCCGAGAGGATCGCCGTCGAAGAACGTCCTGGCCAGGCGCGCGCTCACCACGACCACTCGGCTCGCTCGGTCGCGATCCGTGGCGTCGAAGCCGCGGCCCCGCAAGATCGGGACTCCGGCGGCCTCGAAGTAGCCGTCGCTCACGATCGTCGCGTTCGATCGCTGCTGCTCCAGCCGCTCGGGAGAGACGTCCTCGCCGCGAATCCGGAACACCAGGCTCCGCGGCGAGCCGGCGTTCAGCGGAAAGTTGCTCGATAGCGATGCCGCGACGACGCCCGGTGACTCGCGTAGCCTCGCCAGCAGCCGATCACCGAATGCCACTATCTGCGCGTTGTTGGTGTACTGCGTCCAGTTCAGATCGACGCGCGCCGTCATGACGTTGCGCAGGTCGAAGCCTCCGGCGACGGCCTCGAGGTTGATCAAGCTGCGAGTCACGAGACCGGCCCCGACGAGCACCATGCAGGCGACGGCCACCTGCACCAGCACGAGCGCACCGCGGATGCGCCATTCACCCCGCGCAGGCGTCGCATTGGTCCCCGCCTGGCGCAGCGCGTCGTTGAGGCTCCCGTCGTGTCTTCGCAAGGGCAGCAGCGCCGCCGCGAGGCCCACCACGATGCTCGCAGCCACGGCAAACGTTAGCACGTTCGGATCGATTGCGATCTCCTCGCCGCGCGGCGTCACGCGCATCGCGAGCGAGCGCAACAGATCGAGCGCCGCGTAGGCAATGCCCACGCCGAGCGCGCCACCAAGCAAGGTGACGCACAGACTCTCGGTGGCGATGGTCCGGAACAGTCGGCCGGCGCTTGCCCCGAGTGCCGCGCGCAGCGCCATCTCCCGGCCGCGAGTCATCTGCCGCAACAGCACGAGGTTCGCGAAGTTCGCCGCGGCGATGACGAGCACGAATGCGCCCGTCGCCAGCAGCGTGTACAGGAGCGGACGGGACTGCGCCGTCGTGTCCTCGCGGACCGTCGCAGTCTCCACGTGCAGCTTGAGGCCTTCCGGGTAATCGGCCGGGTACTCCTCGTGGAGGCGCGTCGAAACGCGTTGAATGCTCTTCGTCGCCGCCTCGACGGTGACGCCGGGCTTCAGAACCGCGAACGCGCGCAGCATGCGCCCGCTGCGATTGTTCAGCATGTCCGGCGACGATCGAAACGGACACGCGCCGGCCGGCATCCAGATGTCGTTGTCGTTCGGATAGCCGGGCAGCGAAGGCAGCACGCCGACGATGGTGTGCACACGGTCGTTCATGGTGAAGGTCTGGCCGACGATATCCGGATCCGCGCCGAGCTCGTTCCGCCAATACTTGTAGCTCACGAGGACCACGGGCGGCGCGCCGACGGCCTCCTCGCCGGGCCGGAACGTGCGGCCGAGGAGCGGTTGCACGCCAATCATGTCGAAGAAGCCATCGGAGACGACGCCGGTCTGCACGCGCTGTGGATCGCCGCGCCCGTAGTACTCGAATGCCATCGAGTGATACTCGGAGAAATCGGCGAGCTCGGGAACCTGTGTTCGGTAGTCCTTTATCTCCGGCGTCGAGAGCAGCGCATCGGCCGACGTCACCGACGGCTGGAGAATGCGAATCAGCGTACCCTGCGTGTTGAACGGCAGCGGACGGAGCAAAACGCCGTTCACCATGCTGAACACCGCAGTGCTCGCGCCGATACCGAACGCGATCGTGACGATGGAAAGCGCCGTGTACCCCGGCGTCTTCGCGAGCACTCTGAAGGCCAGCCGAACGTCTCGCACGAACGCGCCCATCACAGCTCCCCTGTCCGCCCGGCAATGGACGATGCATGCGCCATGCCATAGCCTCTCGAGCGCGCCACCCGCCGCGCGGCGCGGCCGTCCCGGGCCGAAGACAGCACTCCGCCATAGGCGCCGTCCCGCCCCCGAACAGGGTTTCCCACCCGTGGGAACCCTATCGATCCTCCCCGTGATACGCCCGCAGGCGCCGCTAGGCGAGACGGCCGACTTCGTTCAGCGCGACGGATAGCGTGGCGAAATCCATGGCCCCGGACGTTTGCATGTCGGCGATGGCGCGTTGCACTCGCGCGACCTCGGTACCGTGATTTGCCAGCCACGATGCGAGCGCTGCGGCCGGGCCCGCGGCCGCGCGGCCATCCAGGGCCCGGCGCAGCAAGCCGCGCTGCTCGCGGCCGAGGTTTTCGAGCAGCGTGGCGCGCGCCATCGAGCGCCAGCGGTCTTCGACTTTGAGGCTCTCGACTTGCTCGCGAACGATGTCCAGCCGCAGCTCCGCGGCGAGAGTGAAGTACAGCTTGCCGACTTCTGGCACCGCGATGCGAAACTCGCGCGCGATCTCGACGATATCGAGAACCTGCGTCATGAACGACAGCGAAGCGATCCTGGTGGCTATGCTCGTCGTCAACCCCGCGGTTTCGAATCGTCGAGCGTCCTCCCGCAACCGGTCGCCGCTGCGACCGCTCACGAACTCCGGAAGCGCATCGAACGCGGTTCGTACGCCCGAGTGGAAGCGGCTCACCATGGGCTCGATGTCGAGTTGCGCCGTGTAGTTCTGGAGCAGCCAGTACACCGCGCGGCGCACCATGCGGCTGATGTGAAAGATGCTGTCGTATTGCGACGTTGGCCGCAACTCGATAGTCGAGCGCTTCGATGTCTCGCCACAGTCTGCGGACGCCGAATATCTCCCGAACGATCGCGTAGGCGCGTGCCACCTGGGCGACGTCGACGCCCGTTTCCTCCTCGGTGCGCAGCACGAAGAACGGCCCCATGCGATTGATCATGCTGCCGCCGACGAGCATGGCGATGATTTCGCGCCTCAACGGGTGCGACATGAGCAGCGGCTTGAAGCGCTTCGCAAGCCGCGCGCGGAAAGTACGCCTCGAGCTCGGCCGCGAGGAACGGATCTTCCGGGATATCCGTTTGCGCCAGACTGCCCATGAGCTCGATCTTGGAATAGCTGAGGATGATCGCCAGCTCCGGGCGCGTGAGGCCGAGGCCCTTGGCCCGGCGCTCGTCGATCTGCTCGTCCGACGGCAGGAACTCGAGGTTGCGATCGAGCAGGCTCCGCGCCTCGAGCACGCGTATCAGCCGCGCATGCTCGCCCAGTCGCTCGGCGGCCCGCGACTCCATCATCGAAAGCGCCTGCGTCTGCGCGTAGTTGTTGCCGAGCACCAGCGCAGCAACGTCGTCCGTCATTTCGGCGAGCAGATCGTTGCGCGCCTCGCGCGTCAGCTCGTGGGCGCGCACCACGTCGTTCAAGAGGATCTTGATGTTCACTTCGCGGTCGGAAGAGTCCACGCCGCCCGAGTTGTCGATGAAGTCGGTATTGATGCGGCCGCCATGCTGCGCATACTCGATTCGACCGAGCTGCGTTACGCTCGAGTTGCCGCCTTCGGCGACCACGCGGCAGCGCAGCTCGCTACCGTCGACGCGCACTAGATCGTTGCCCGGATCGCTTGCGTCGGCGTGCGATTCTCCGCTGGCTTTCACGTAGGTGCCGATGCCGCCGCTCCACAGCAGGTCGACGCGCGCGCGCAGGATCGCGCGAATCAGATCCGGAGGCGCGATCGGGGCTTCCGGCAGATCGAGCCGTGCGCACGCCGCGCGCGACAGCTCGATCGACTTGGTGCGACGCTCGTAGATGCCGCCGCCGGTCGAGAGAACGTTTCGGTCGTAGTCGTCCCACGTCGAGCGCGGCAGGGAGAACAATCGTTGGCGTTCGGCGAAGCTTGCGGCGGCGTCGGGATCGGGGTCGATGAAGATGTGCTGATGATTGAAGGCGGCGATGAGCTTGATATGGGCCGACAGCAGCATGCCATTGCCGAACACGTCGCCGCTCATGTCGCCGATGCCGACCACGGTGAAGTCTCCCTGCCGGGGATCGAGACCCAGCTCGCGAAAGTGTCGTTTGACCGCCTCCCATGCGCCGCGCGCCGTAATTCCGATCTTCTTGTGGTCGTAGCCCGTCGAGCCGCCCGACGCGAAGGCATCGCCGAGCCAGAAGCCGTATTCGGCCGCGAGTGCGTTCGCGATATCGGAAAACGTGGCCGTGCCCTTGTCGGCGGCGACGACGAGGTAGGTATCGTCCGCGTCGCGGCGCACCACGCGCTCCGGCGGCTGCACGCGCTGGGCCACGATGTTGTCGGTGACGTCGAGCAGCCCACGAATGAAGGTCTGGTAGCACGTCACGACTTCGCGACGCACGGCCTCCCGGTCGCCGCTCGGCAGCGCCTTGCAGACGAAACCGCCCTTCGCGCCGTTCGGCACGATGACGGTGTTCTTCACCTGCTGCGCCTTCATCAGGCCCAGCACTTCCGTGCGATAGTCCTCGCGCCGCTCCGACCAGCGAATTCCGCCGCGGGCGATCGGCGAGGCACGCAGGTGCACGCCTTCCACGCGCTGCGAATAGACGAATATCTCGAAGTGCGGACGAGGCTTCGGCAGGTCGGGCAGCACGCTGGGGTCGAGCTTCAGCGACAAGTACGGCTTCGGTGCACCGGCCGCGTCGCGCTGATAGTAGTTGGTGCGCACTATGGCGTTTACCACCGCGCAATAGGCGCGCAGGATGCGGTCATCGTCGAGGTTCTCGGTGCGATTCAGCTCGCTCTGCAGGACTTCGTCGCTGACGACGCGTAGCTCGTCACGCGCCGTCGGCGGACTATCCACGTCGAACATGCTCGCGAACTTGTTCATGAGGGCTCGGCAGTAGCGCGGATAGCGACTGAGCACCTCCTGCATGTAGGCCGGGCTGTAGCGGATGCGCGTCTGCAAGAGGTACTTGGCAAATGCGCGCAGCAGCGACGCTTCGCGCCAGTCGAAGCCTGCGCTGCACCACGAACCTATTGAAGCCGTCGTTCTCCGCGTCGCCGCGCAGCACGAGCGCGAAGCACTGCTTGAACCGCACATCGATCGCGGCGGGATCGATGGCCTGACCGTCGATGGTGTCGAGCTCGAAGTCCTGAATCCACACGGTACTCGTGCAGACAGGCACCTGATAGCCGCGCTCGCTCACGACTCGAAAGCCGAGATTCTCGAGAATCGGCAGCGCGATATACGGCCGGATGGGCGCGTCTCGCTGGAACGTCGTGAGGATCAGTCGCGGCGTGCGCTGCACCGTCTGCGCCGCGAACTGTAGCTCGAGGTCGCTGCCGCCTTCGTGGACGAGGGCAACGCTCACGATATCGCGGCTGGCGCGCTCGGCTGCTATTTCCTCCTGGTAGGCCGCCGAGAAGTGATCGCCGTAAGTGTGCAGCAGATGGAGGGCACGTTCCTCCGGCAATTGGAGCAGCAGTTGCTCGCGCAGCCGGTCCTGCCAGGTGCGCACGGCCTCTTCCAACCGCGCCTGCAGCCCCGCGACGCTCGGTTCCGCGACTTGTTGCTGCGCCACGTAAACCCTAACGACGAGGCGGGCAAGCGCTGTTTCGGCAACGGTGACCTCGCTCTCGATCGCCGAACCCTCGAGCCCCGCCAGCAAGATGCTTTCCATCGCGCGGCGTGCGCGCGGCGTGTACCGATCGCGCGGCAAGTACACCAGGCACGAGTAGAAACGTCCGAACGGCTCGCGGCGACAGAAGAGCTTCACGCGCGGCCGCTCCTGCAAAGCGAGAATGCCGTACGCGATGCTCTTCAGCTCGTCGACCGAGGCTTGAAACAGGTCGTCGCGCGGCAGCGTATCGAGGATGTGCTGCAGCGACTTGCTGCGGTGACCCTGAGGCTCGAGCCCCGAGCCGTCCATGATCTCGCGAATCTTGAGTCGTACGAGCGGAATCACTCGCGGGCTGCTGCTGTACGCGGCGGAGGTAAGCAAACCCACAAACCGGCGCTCGAGCACGGGTTGAGCCGCGGCATCGAAGACCTTGACACCGATGTGATCCAGCAGCGTCGGGCGGTGCACGGTGGAGCGCTCGCTGGACTTGGTGAGAACCAGCGGGTTGCTCGAGTGCGCTTCCTCGTGCGCACGACCGCTGAGGCGCACGGTGGCCGCGTGCTCGGGCGGGTCGTCGCGAAGCAATCCGAGGCCGGAGCCGGAGCGCGAGCGCAGCTCGTCGGCCGTTGCTCCGGGGGCAAGCTCGTATTCGCGATAGCCGAGCAAGGTGAAGTGATTCGTGGCGAGCCACTCCAGCAGCGCCACTGATTCGGCTTGCAGCTCCGGCGCCAGCCCGCGCGTCGCCCGCAGCTCGTCCGTCGCCGCCCGTAACTTTTCGAGCATCGGCGTCCAATCTTCCACGGCCGCTCGAACGTCGCGCAGGGTGCGCTGCAACCTGGTCTCTATCTCCCGCAAGGTCTCGGGAGCCGTCTCGCGCACTATGTCGAAGTGGATCCACGATTCGGTAGCCGCTTCGCGGTCCTCGGCGGCAGCGAGTCCCACGAGGCTGCCGTCCGCCGAGCGTCGCACCGGTAGCAGCGGGTGGGTCGTGCCGTGAATCGAATGACCAAGCGCTCGCAGAGCCATGCTCAAGGAATCGACGAGAAACGGCATGTCGTCGTTGACCGTTTCTATGATGGTATGCGTGGACGTGTAGCCGTCGCGCTGTCTGGTCGGATTGAACGCACGCACTTTGGCCGTTCCTGGCGCGCGCCGACCGGCGAACGTCAGGTGAGCGAGCGCGGCCGCCGCGAGATCGCGGGGCTCGTATTGCAGCTCCTCGAGCTCGACTTGAGCGTAGTAGCGGCGAACGAATTCGCATCGATCGAGCGAGACCGGAACCTCGATGTGCTCCGCGGCCGCGCAGATGGCGTCGACGGATGTCCGACGTTGCGTGTCACCGCCATCGTCCGCGCGTCGGATCATTGCGCGGGCCCGAGCCATTCAGCCGGCGTCGCGAGCGGTGCCGCCAGCGTCCCGAGGAAGGCCTCGATCTCGCGCAGCTCGCGGCCGCTCAGATTCAGCGGAACGACTTCGTTGTGGCCGATCATTGCGGGCAGCGCTCGGTTGTAATGGTCGAGCACCTCCGCGAGCGTGGCGAGTTGGCCCTTGTGCATGTAAGGCTGGCTCCCGTCGAGATTTCTCAGCGACGGCGTCCGCTGCGCGCCGAGCAACGTCGCAACGTCCGAGCGCGCGTAACGCAGCTCTGCGCAGTCACGGGTCGGGTCGTCGCTGTAAGGCCCGAGACAGTTGAACGGATCCTCGAGCACCATGCGGACGCCGTCCGCACGCCCTTTGTCGGGCACCTCGCCGGGAAACGACAGCACGCCCGTGTTCGCGAACTCGTTGTTGGTGAGCAGCGGCCCGTTGTGGCAGCGCACGCAGTTCGCCTTGCCGATGAACAGGCGCAAACCCGCGATTTCGTTGTCGGCCAACGTCGCGTGCTGGGTCGTTTCGTCGTGGTTCAGCACGGCTTTCACGTAAGCGTCGAATCGTGACGGTCCTGGAATCAGCAGCCTCTCGTAGGCCTCGATCGCTTTGCCGAGGTTCGCGTAGGCTCGGTTCACCAATTGCCGATCGTCGTGAGTCATGCGGTGCCAAGCGGCGTTTGCCGCCGTGCCGGGGATCGGTGCGGCTCCGTCCGGGAAGCGCACGCGGTCGGAGAAATCGGGGAGGGGGCCAAACAACGCCTGGTAGGCTTCACGATACCGGTCATCGCTCGCGACGAGTCGCACACTTTGCGTGCGCGTCCCCCCGTGCTCGTTCGGGTCCTCGATCGGAGTCAATGCCTGCGCCCAGAGGCTGTCCCGCCGGCCGTCCCAGTAGAGCCAGGGGCTGTAAGCGGCACCGACGATGCTGTGCGTGTTGCGCTTCGATACGCCCATCCCGTGGCCTTTCTGCCGGCCGTCGGTGAAGTGGAGCTCCGGGTGGTGGCAGGTCGCGCAGGCGACCTCGCCATTGCCGCTCATGCGCGTGTCGAAGAACAGCCGCTGGCCGAGCTTTGCCGCGCGAACGTCGTCGGCAACGCGGTTGGAGCGATCCGTTGGCAGGGGCGGCAGGCTGCCGATCCACAGGGATTGCAGCGTGGCGATCTCGGCGTCGTTCCACTGCCCCGAGCTCGTCTCGAGCGCGTTCCAGCCCAACCCCCAAGCCCCTAGGGCGCCCATGACGACGAGCAGCCCCGCCGCCGTGACGATACCGATACGCCGCGCGGGGCTCACAGCTTCAGAGGTATGGTGCAGGTGTCACGACCAAGGCTCGTGCTGATCGTCACGGTGATTTCCCACTCGCCGGTCATGTGAAAGCGAATGCCCTCGACTCGATAATCGCCGTTGCCGAGATATTTCGTCACGCTTGGCTGAGTCGGCAGACCGTGATTGTGAGCAGGCATCCCGCCATCGAACGTGATCTCGGCGTTCTCGACGGGATCGCCGTCGGCCGTGGTGACATGCAGCACCCAGCTGTGAATTTTGTTGATCTCGATCGGCTCGAGCTCGCTTCTATAGCTCACGTGGTACAGGCCCGCTTGCGAGGTCCATTCTGGGCCCGCTGCTGCGGCTGCGGTCGACGCCGCCAGTAGCACCGCGCCGAGAGCCCACAGACCCACGAGTCCCCAACGTCGATCGAGTTGCATCATGCCTCCGACGTCTTGCCGACGGTTCCAGCGAGCCAGCGCTTGCGCCATCGCGAGAGCTGTCCCGTCAAGAGCCAGTAGTTGAGCTGCGCCAGCACGGCGATAGCGCCGACCAGCGGCAACCAGCCGAATCCGGTGAAGCCGACTTTGAAAGGAAACACCGCCGTGTACGTCTTGTCGAGCGTGGGTGCCTTCGCCGTGACGATACCGATGTACCAACCGGGCTGGTCGAACTGATGGACGACCGTGAACACGTCCGGCGTGATGGTCGGTGGCTCATACAGCACCGTGGCCGGATCGAGATTGCCGGCTCGCTTCACGTCCTCCAACGTTGCATAACGGCCGTGCCCGCTCACGTCTTTGATGACACGAAACTCCATCGGTACTTTACCGAGATCGCCATGGAGGTACTCCATCACGAACACCGTCTCCCCGACGTCGGGTAAGTCCTCGCAGAAGGCCTGCTGCTGGTGCTTACGCGGCTGATAGACCTTGAAGTGCGCCTTGAAGAAACCGATGTAGATCGTGCACAGGTCTTCTTCGGCGACCACGCCGCCATGGGCCCATGCCGTGTTCGCCGGGGTTGCTGCCGCCAATAAGGCTATGCAGCCACAGACGAGCGCTCGCGCTTTGAAGAATTCGCCCATGATCACCGATTCTCGGAGCGGTTCACCGTACGCCCGAGGGGCATGGGATGACAACCCTGCCGGCCCCGTAGCGCGCGCTGCGAGCACCTTGGTCGAAGTGCGTCAGATCCACTTCCGGCGCTTGAAGAACCACACCATGCAAACGGCAATGACCCCCAGGGCGAGCAAGAAGATGGGATAGCCGTAGTAAGCTCGCAGCTCCGGCATGTTCCAGGGGCTCACGTCCGAGTTGAAGTTCATTCCGTACAGCCCAGCCAGAAACGACATCGGAATGAATATGCTCGACATGATCGTCAGCACTTTCATGATCTCGTTCATGCGATTGCTGATGCCGGTCAAATAGAGGTCTTGCAGGCTCGAAGCCATTTCTCGATAGCTCTCGATCAAATCCAAGACCTGCACGGCGTGGTCGTAGCAATCGCGAAAGTACGGCAGCGTAACGGCATCGATCAACGCGTGCTCCTCGCGCAGCAGGCTATTGATGACCTCGCGCTGGGGCCACAAGCTCTTGCGCAACACGATCAGCGTCCGTTTCGCTTTGTGGATGCCTTCCAGGCACGCGGGGCTAGGGTCTTCGAGAATGCGCTCCTCCATGGCCTCCAGCTCCGAGCTGAGAAGGTCCAGCGCCGGGAATCCCTCGTCGACGACGAGGTCGATCAACGCATAGAACAAGAAGTGGGCGCCGCGCTCGCGGATGCGGCCCGGCGGTTCCGCCCGGATGCGCTCACGGATCGGGCCGAACGGATCGTCGTGGCCGGGGCAGAAGCTCACGACGTAGGTGGCACCGAGGAACAGGCTGACTTGCGTCGGCGTCATCCCCTCGCCGCTTGCGCGCGGCCAGTTCAACGCGACGAACAGCTGCTGGTCGAACGTCTCGAGCTTGGGTCTCTGCCCGAGATTCGCCACGTCCTCGATCGCGAGGGGGTGCAGATTGTAAGCTTCGCCCAGCGAACGCAGCGTGCCGAGATCGGGCGTTCCCTGAACGTGCACCCACGTGACGTTACGGCTCGCGAAGAAATCCGCGCAGCGTGCCAGACTGATGTGGCTTTCTTCCTGAAAGCCGTCGCTGCGAAAATCGAACACCGACAGGTCGGCGCCCGCATCGCGCACCGACAGTGCCCGGAGACCCGGCGCCGTTCCCGGCTTGTTGTATCTCGGTCGCAGGGCGCTCATGCGCGGTCCTCCGTGTGGGTGGCGTTCTCACTCGGCAGCAGCTTATCGCGCAGACCCGGTGCGCTGCGCACGTGAAGGTCGCGCTGCGGAAACGGAATCTCGAGGCCATGCTTGCGCAACGCCGTCTCGATCGCCCAGTTGTACTCGGCGGCGATTCGGGCCGGGCGTTTGACCGCGGTGGCCGTCAGCCAAACGATCAGCTCGAAATTCAGGCTGCTGTCGCCAAATCCAACCAACCACACTTCCGGATATCGCCCTTCGGTTTGGAGCGTGTGCTCAACGGTAGCGGCCGCCTCGAGCGCCGCGGCGCGGACGCGCTCCTTGTCGCTGCCGTACGCCACACCGAACGGGATTCGGATTCGCCGTACGGCCTCGCGCAGCGTCCAGTTCGTGACGCTGTTGCTGACCAGCTCCGAGTTCGGGACCACGATGTCCACGTTGTCGTTGGTCGTTACGATCGTGCTACGGATGTTGATGTCCCGCACCTCGCCCGTGATGCCGGACGCCAGCTCGATGTAGTCGCCCACCTTGATCGTGCGCTCGAACAGCAGGATCAAGCCGGAGACGAAGTTGTTGACGATGTTCTGCAGACCGAAACCGACGCCGACGCCGAGTGCACCCGCGACGATCGCTATTTTCGTGAGGTCGACGCCGATGACCGCCAATCCCACGAACAGCGCCACGACCAAAATTACATAGTGCAGCACGCGGCCGAGCGTGTACGCAGTGCTCTGATCGAGGTTCGGCAGGCGCGTCCTGATACGGTGCAGCCCACGCCGCAGTGCCTGCGAGATCGCCAGGGCGAACGCCACCACGACGGCGGCTTTCAGCAAGCCGACCGCGTTGATGTTGGTGGTACCGACGGTCAGAAACGGTGTGGAGAACCAGCGTTGCAGGTTGCCCCACAGCTCGAGCCACCACGTGCTTGCCGGCGATTGCGCCAAGACCACGCGCGGCAGCAGCGTCGTTCCGCACAGGATGCTCCACCGCTCGATATGGATCCGAAGTGCGCGTCGCCGCTCATCCATCGAGCCCTAACATACAGTATTCGAGCGGCCGGCGTTACCTGGAGCGCGTGTGCACGGTGAACGCGAGCATTCGAGGCTACGTCGTGGCGACGATCGGCACGGCGCTCACAGCCGAAAAGCCCTGTACCTGCAGACGCACCTTCAAATCGGCTTTCAGCAGCGCGTGCAGAAAGCACGTCTGCTCCGACATGTCGAGCGCGACGCGCGCGAAGTCGTCGTCCTCGCGGCTGTCGAGGTACACATGCGTCTCGATCGGATCGGCCCGCCCAGGTCCGCCCGTGCCGGTCGCAGATAAGTGCATATCCTGGATCACGCGGCAACCCTCGAGGGTCTTCTTTGCTATTTTCGCGTAACGACCGAGCTGCGTCATGAAGCAAAACGCGACGCCGGCCGAAAGGTAGCTCGCAGCATCGGGCGCGCGCCCCGCTTCGTCGCCGAGAAAGCGGAAGATGGAGCCGTGGGGATTGAACAGCTGCTGCTCGATCTCCTTGACGCCGTCCTCGCGCAACGTGCAGATGCCGCGCAGATGCAGCAGCCGATTCTGCTGCTCCGCCAGGCTGTCGTTCGCCAGGGTCACCGAGTGCGCGGCTTTCGGCGTCATGCCGCCGCGCCGAATCAGCCCCGACCACCCCCCGCCGGCCGGCGTCGCGGCGTCGAAATGCGCAGCGGGATCCGACGGGATCGGGCCTCGCACGCGGCGCGCGCGTGCCGGCGCGATCTCCCGGCCATTGTGAGTCAAGGTGAACAGGCTCTGTTGCGCGCCGCGCAATAGACCGTTCACGGGCGAAGCCACCGTGGCGTCCGCGACCAGCTGCATCAGCGTTGCGTGATCCGCCGCGCTGGCGATCTCGGCCGTGAGCTCCACGTCCTTCGCGCCGCCCGTCATCGTGCCTTTCAGCGCCGAGCCCACCATCGTGTAGTAGTTGTCCTGCACGAGCCGAATCGCGCGCAGCTCGATGTTGCGCCCTTCCGCGAGAACGAGGATCTCGTTCATGAACGAGGTGACCATACCGGTCGTCATGAACGCCAGCGGGCACGGCGCCGCGTCGCGGCCGGCGAGGTACGCGCCCTCGTCGCTCGCGAGCCGCCAAACGGCGCCCGTGCGGGCGGACGTCACGAGCGCTTCTTTTTGCATCAGGCTCAGCGAGCGAGCTGCCACTCGTAACGCGTCGCCGAGGCGCAGCGGCGGCGGCACGGGGACGGCGGCGCCTGCCGCTCCGAAGAACAGCGGTTTACCGCCCTCTAGGAGTGGGTTGCTGGGCTGACTGGTCAGAACGCCTCCCGAGATTCACCGCTCAAGGCGGAGCCTGAATCGCGACGATGAGACAGCAGATTCCCCAGAACAACGGATATTCCGCGCCGCCGAAGTTCCACATCCATTTGCCGGCGGACACGCGCCAGCTGGCCCAGGCCGCGACGATGAGAAAGACGCCGGCCAGCAGCGCGACGTAGCGCGTGTACAGATCGAGAATCAGACCGATCGACGAGACGATCTCCACCGCGAACGACGCATACAGCCATGCCAGCGGCGGCCGCAGGCCGGCCTTGTCCATGAAGCCCTTTCACGAAGTCCTGATTGCGGAACTTCACGACCAGGTGCGGCAGCAGAAAGAGCCCGCACACGATCCGCAGAATGTTCGCGCCGTTCGTCAGGTCGAACGCTGCCCCGCTCATCGATCCCCCTTTACGCGACCGACGGTCGCATCCCCTCAGCTCTTCTTCTTCAGCGCCACCGGACTACGGCCGCGGCGTATGCGTAGATTCAGCATCTCCACGACGACGGAGAACGCCATCGCGAAGTAAATGTAGCTCTTCGGCAAATGCACGTCAGCGCCCTCGGCGATCAGCGCCACGCCGATCAGCACCAGGAACGAGAGCGCCAGCATCTTGATCGTCGGGTGCTCGTCGACGAATTTCCCGATCGCGCCGGCCGCGAACATCATCACGCCCACGGCGATGACGATGGCGATGATCATCACGATCAGGTCGTTGGCGAGACCCACCGCCGTGATCACCGAGTCCAGCGAGAACACGATGTCGATGAGCCCGATCTGCACGATCACGCTGATGAAGCCGGCGTGCCGGGCTTCGTGCGCCTCCTGCTCCGCCGCCTCGAGGCTCGAGTGAATCTCGAGCGTGGCCTTCGCCAGCAGGAACAGGCCGCCGCCGATCAGGATCAGATCGCGACCCGAGATGTCGACGCCGAAGGCCGTGAACAGCGTAGCCTGCAGCCGCATGATCCAGGTCAGGACCAGCAGCAGCAGGATGCGCGTGCCCATGGCGAGCGTGAGCCCCAGAATCCGTCCGCGCGGCCGCTGCGCCGGCGGCAAACGCCCGACGAGAATACTGATGAAGATGATGTTGTCGACGCCGAGGACGATCTCGAGCGCCGTCAGTGTCGTCAGCGCGATCCACGCCTCGGGCGACGACAGCCACTCCATGGAGCAGCGCGGCGGCCGCTATTCTTCGTCTGCGTCGATGACGGCGTTCGGGTCGTCGAGGATCTTGGCGAGCGTCTTCGGCGGCAGGTAACCGCCGATCAGCTCACCCGTGTCCGAGAAGATGGCCGGGGTGCCGCGCACGCCGATTCGCTGGCCGAGATTGTAATGCGACTCGACCGGAGCATTGGCGCACGACTTGCCGGGAACCTCGCCGCCGAGCTTCGCGCGCGTGAGCGCCGCGTTGCGATCGGCGGAGCACCACACGTGCTCGGCTTTGGTCCACGACTCGGTGTTCGGGCCGGTGCGCGGGAACGACAGGTAATGCACCTCGATGCCAAGCGCGGTGACCTTGTCGATCTCGCGGTGGAATTGTCGGCAATAGCCGCAGTCGACGTCGGTGAACACGGTAATCGTGTGCTTGACCTTACCGTCGGCCGGCTTGAAGACGATCATGCTGGCCGGGTCGACGCTGTCCAGCATCGCGACGCGGGCCTTCGAGCGCTGCTCTTCCGTGATGTTGGTACTGGTCTTCGCGTCGTAGATGTCGCCGCGGATGATGTAGCGACCATCCGTCGTGACGTAGGCGACGTTCGAGCCCACGGCCACCTGATAGACCCCCGGCACCGGCGACTCGCTGATGTCCTTGACCTCGATGCCGTTCAGCTGGCCGGCCAGCTGCTCCTTGCTGAGCTCCGCGGAGCTGGCGCCCACGGCCACGAGGCCGAGAGGCAGAAGACTCAGGATGATCAGGGGGCGGTAGTTCTGCACGGGCAGTCTCCTAGTCGGCAGGAAGCGCGACGACCGTTGAAGAGGATTCTACCAATAAAGACCGCCGCCGACAGCGCCGGTTCAGCCGCGCGGATGGTGCCGGCCGTGCAGCTCTTTCATGCGCTCGCGCGCGACGTGCGTGTAGATCTGGGTCGTCGAGACGTCGCTGTGGCCGAGTAGCAGCTGGACTACCCGCAAATCGGCGCCGTTGTTCAGCAAATGAGTGGCGAAAGCGTGCCGCACCGTATGCGGGGACAGCTTCTTCTTCACGCCGGCCTTCTTCGCGTAGCGCTTGATGATGTGCCAGAAGGCCTGGCGCGTCATGCGGTCGCCGCGGCGTGTCGGGAACAGGTAGTCGGTCTGGCGCTCGAGCAGAATCTCGACGCGCGGACCGTTCACGAACTCCTTGACCCAGTCCTGGGCCTCGTCGCCCATGGGGATCAGGCGCTCGCGGTCGCCCTTGCCGACGATCCGGATCACGCCTTGGTTCAGGTTGACCTGGCTCATCTTCAGGTTGATCAGCTCGGACACCCGCACGCCGGTGGCGTACAGCACCTCGAGCATGGCCCGGTCGCGGTGCCCGAGGGGCTCGCCCACCACGGGGGCGGCCAGCAACGCCTCGACCTCTTCCTCGGTCAACGATTGCGGCAGTGCGCGGCCGATCTTCGGCATGGCGATCTGCGCCGTCGGGTCCTCGCCGAGCAGGCCCTCGCGGAGCAGATACCGATAGAAGCGGCGGAAGCTCGATAGCTGGCGCGCCGTGGACCGCGGTTTCGCACCGGATTCGACGCGCCAGGCGATGTAATCGAGGACGTCGGCGCGAGCAGCACGCGCGAGCTCGACGCCCCGGGACGTGAGGCGCTGGTTCAGCGCCAGCAAATCGGCCCGGTAGGCACCGAGCGTGTTCTCCGACAACCCGCGCTCCATCCAGATAGCATCGAGGAAGCGGTCGATGAGCACCTTCGGATCGCCGGGTAAACTCATACCTGCCGGAGCCGGACCGTTGTGCAAAAAGTTATGCGCCATTGCTTAGAATGCAGTCGCGTGGTTAGCAGAATCTCGTATACGATTCAGCACGTTATACACACACTCCGGCACTCGTCCTGAACGCCACAGTGAACCGAGTATGCGTGAGCCCCCTGCCCGCCTGCGTGACCGCCTTCACAGAAGGGTGCGAGCATTAACATAAAGAGAACCGTGTCACAGAAGGTGGCCAAAAAAGTGTTTCGAGTGTCGCCGCCCGACGACGGCCGCTTTGACATAAACGCTATCGCCGCACGGACTTGCGCGGGTTGGCGCCCCGGCGACCTGCTGTGAGCAGCCCCGGTCTGGCGCGAGCCTGCTACGGCAGCTACGCCTGGCTCGCGCTGCTCGCCATCGCGATCCCCACCTGCCTGCTGCTGGCGGTGACGCCGGGCCTGCGCCGGCGGCGCGCGATCGCCCGCAGCGCATCGCAGCTGTTCTTCGCCGCAATCGGCAGTCCGGTCCGGGTCGAGGGCAGCGCGATCGAGCCCCACTATCCGTGCATCGTCGTCGCGAATCACTCGAGCTACCTGGACGGCATCATATTGACCGCCGCCCTTCCGCCCGGGTTCACCTACCTCATCAAGCAGCAGATGAAACGCGTCCCGATCGCGGGGTACATCCTGCGGCGGCTCGGCTCCGCCTTCGTCGACCGTGCCGATCCCGGCGATCGGCAGCGCATCGCGCGCACGCTGCTCGGTCAGGCGCGCAACGGCGATGCGCTCGGCTTCTTTCCCGAGGGGACGTTCGACGCATCGCCCGGCTTGAAGCCGTTCCAGCTCGGCGCCTTCAGCGCGGCGACCCGGGCCAGGCTGCCCGTCGTCCCGGTCGTGATCCACGGCGCGCGGCACAAGTTGCCGGCCGGTCACCTCTTGCCGGCCCCCGGCCCGCTGCGAATCCGCATCTGCGATCCCGTGCCGAGCACTGACCAGTCGACGGCGCAAACCCTGATGCGCCTGACCCGCCAGGCGATGCTCGACTACCTCGAGGAGCCCGACCTCGCGGCGGAGAAATCGTAGCCTGCGCTGCCGCTCGAACGTCTCGCGGCGGGCTGGCGCCGTGGGCATCCATTCGGCAGCGTCGGCGCCATGGATGGCGCCGCCGCAGCCTACAGGGATGTACTTGCAGCGGTGCCGAATGGGTGCCCACGGCGCCAGCCCGCCGCGAGACGCTGCGAGGCGCCCCACGCGGCGCTACATTCCGGAGTAGTTCGGGCCGCTGCCCCCTTCGGGCGGAACCCACGTGATGTTCTGAGCCGGGTCCTTGATGTCGCAGGTCTTGCAGTGCACGCAGTTCGCCGCGTTGATCCGAAACTGCGGCGCGCCGCGCTCGTCGCGCACCACCTCGTACACGCCCGCCGGGCAGTAACGCTGCGCCGGCTCCGCATATCGCGGCAGATTCACCGCCACCGGCACCCTCGCGTCGCCGAGCTCGAGATGACAAGGCTGATTCTCCTCGTGCGCCGTGCTCGCCAGGAACACCGAGCTCGGCCTATCGAACGACACCACGCCGTCCGGCGGCGGATAGCTGATGCGCCGCGCGCGCGAGGCTCTGCGCAGGCGCGCGTGATCCGGCGTCCGGTTCCGCAAAGTCAGCGGCGAGCGTCCGTCGAGCACGTTCTGCTCGAGGTACGCGAGCGCCCCACCGAGCAACGGGCCGAATCTCGCGATGCCGGGGCTGAAATTCCTGCCGAAGTACAGCTCGTCGAAAATCCACGAGCCGCGGACGCGCTCGGAGTAACGGCCGAGCTCGGCGTCGGCGACGGCGCCGCTCTGGCCGAGCGCTACGAAGATCGTCTCGGCGGCCAGCATGCCGCTCTTCATCGCGGTGTGCGAGCCTTTGATCTTCGCGGGATTCAGGAAGCCCGCCTCGCAGCCCACCAGCAATCCGCCGGGCACGTCCAGGCGCGGTAGCGACTGGAGCCCACCCTTGTTCACGGCGCGCGCGCCGTAGGAGAGGCGCTCGCCGCCGATCAGGAGCTCGCGGATCAACGGGTGGCGCTTCCAGCGCTGAAACTCCGCGTACGGATCGAGATGCGGGTTACGGTACGCGAGCGAGCGGATGAGGCCCAGATACAAACGGCTGCCACTCGCGTGATACACGAAACCGCCGCCGTCCTGATTGAAGCCGAGCGGCCAACCCACCGTATGCAGCACGGCGCCGGCGCGGTGCTTACCGGGATCGATCTGCCAGATCTCCTTGAAGCCGATGCCGTAGTGCTGCGGGTCCGCGCCGGCGCGCAGATCGAACCGCGCCTCGAGCCGCCGTCCGAGGTGCCCTCGGCAGCCTTCGGCGAACACCGTATAGCGACTCCGCAGCTCGTAGCCGTTCTGGAAATTCGGCTTCATCGTGCCGTCGCGCGCCACGCCCATGTCGCCCGTCACGACGCCGGTTACCCGACCACTGTCGTACAGCACATCGACCGCGGCGAAGCCGGGCAACACGTTGCACCCGAGTGCCTCGGCCTGCTCACCGAGCCAGCGACACAGGTCGCCGAGACTGATGATGTGGTGACCCGTGTTCTGCAACGCGCGCGGTATCCAGCGCTCCTCCACGGGCACGTTTCGCTCGCCGTCGCGCAGCCAGTGCAGCTCGTCGGTCGTCACCTCGGTCTCGACGGGCGCGCCGCGCTCGCGCCAATCCGGAAACAGCTCGTCGAGCGGCCGTGTATCGAACACGGCCCCGGACATGATGTGTGCGCCGACGGCGGAGCCCTTTTCGACCACGCAAATCGAAATCTCTCGCCGGGCTTCGTGCGCGAGCTGCGCCAAACGACATGCCGTGGCGAGACCGGCAGGCCCGGCACCGACCACGACGACGTCGAATTCCATGCTCTCGCGCGACATGTATTGCGAATTGGCCGGCAGGCGGGAAATGGCGGCGCATTGTAACATCGCGATTCCGCTCCGGCCGTTGGCCAATACCGCTCGACATCCGTGACTGAACCGATCTGGCAGCCCTCTGCTCCACGCAGCGCCGCGAGCAACATGCGGCGCTTCCTCATGGCGAACCGTGCGCGACTCGCGGGCGACGATTACGCCGCGCTCTACGCCTGGAGCATTGGCGCGCCTGCGGAGTTCTGGGGAGCCGTGTGGGAGTTCTGCGGCATTCGCTCCGCCACCGGTTACACGACGGTGGTCCGCGATCTCGATCGCATGCCGGGCGCACGCTGGTTCGAGGGCGCCACGCTGAACTTCGCGGCGAACCTCTTGGCGCCCGACCGTGACGGCCCGGCCATCGTGTTCGCCGACGAGCGAGGCGAGCGCTTCGAGCTCGGCTGGCAGCAGTTGCGGGCACAGGTCGCGAGCGTCGCCGCCGGCCTTCGCGCGCTCGGCGTCGGCAGAGGCGATCGCGTGGCGGGCTTCATCGCGAATCGCCCGGAGACCATCGTCGCCATGCTCGCGACGGCGAGCCTCGGCGCGGTGTGGTCGGCTTGCTCGCCGGATTTCGGCGTGGATGCCGTGCTCGATCGCTTCGGGCAGATCGAGCCCAAGGTGCTGTTTGCGACCGACGGCTACTTCTACAACGGCAAGAGCATCGATTCGCTGCCGGCGTTGCGCGCGATCGCGGCGCGCCTGCCGACGCTACGCGCCGTCATCGTGGCCCCGTATCTCGGCAACGAACCCGACACCACCGCGATCCCGGGCGCACTGCGCTACGAGGAGCTGATCCGGCAACCGAGCGAGCTGTGGTTCTCGCCGGTGGCGTTCGACGATCCGCTGTACATACTCTATTCCTCCGGAACGACCGGCGCGCCGAAGTGCATCGTGCATGGCGTCGGCGGAACGCTGCTGCAGCACCGCAAGGAGCACGTGCTGCACACCGACATTCGACCGGGAGACGTCGTGTTCTACTTCACGACGTGTGGCTGGATGATGTGGCACTGGCTCGTCTCCTCGCTGGCATCCGGCGCCACGCTGGTGCTGTACGAGGGCGCCCCTCTGCAGCCGGACCCCGGCGTGCTGTGGCGGCTCGCCGAGAACGAGCACGTCGCCGTCTTCGGCACCAGCGCGAAATACCTGACCGCGCTCGAGAAGTCGGGCTATCGACCGCTCGATCGGCATGCTCTGCCCGCATTGCGCAGCATTCTCTCCACCGGCTCGCCGTTGGCGCCGTCGAGCTTCGACTTCGTGTACGAGCACGTGAAACGCGACGTGCAGCTCGCATCGATCGCCGGCGGCACGGATCTGATCTCGTGCTTTGCGCTCGGTAACCCGTTGCTGCCCGTGTATCGCGGCGAGCTGCAGTGCCGCGGCCTCGGCATGAAGGTGGAGATCTTCTCTGCGGACGGTCGCCCGCTCCGCGGGCACAAGGGCGAGCTGGTCTGCACGGCGCCGTTTCCGTCGATGCCCGTCGGCTTCTGGAACGATCCGGAAGGCCGCAAGTACCACGCCGCGTACTTCGAGCGATTTCCGAACGTCTGGCACCACGGCGACTACGCAGAGCTCACGGCGCATGACGGCGTGATCATCTATGGCCGCTCCGACGCCGTGCTGAATCCGGGCGGCGTGCGAATCGGCACGGCCGAGATCTATCGCATCGTCGAGCAATTTCCGGAGATCGCCGAGAGCATCGTCGTCGGCCAGGAATGGGGCGACGATACGCGCGTCGTGCTGTTCGTAAGGCTCCAGCCGCGACACGCGCTCGACGCCGCGCTCGAGCGGCGCTTGCGCGAGGAGATCCGGCGCCGCGCGAGCCCGCGGCACGTGCCTGCCAAAATTCTCGCCGTCACCGACATCCCGCGGACGATGAACGGCAAGATCGTCGAGATCGCGGTGCGCGACACGATCCACGGCCGGCCGATCGGCAATCGCGACGCGCTCGCCAACCCCGAGGCGCTCGATCAGTTCCGGAATCGCCCCGAGCTGCGCGAATGACGGGCCCGCGCGCCCAGTACCGCCGCCGCATCGAGCGCGGCGAGCTCGCCCCGGACCCGGCGCAAGCCGAGGCGGTCGAGGCGCTCGAGCGACTTTACCGCGAGCTGCTGCGGGCAGCGCCGCCGCGCGGGCTGCGCCGCCGTCTCGCGAGCCTCGTGCGCCGGCAACCGACGGCACCGATTCGTGGCGTGTATCTGTGGGGCAGCGTCGGCCGCGGCAAGACCTTCATGATGGATTTGTTCTATGGCGCGCTGCCGTTCGCCGACAAACGCCGGCAGCACTTTCATCGCTTCATGGCCGAGGTGCACGAGCGGCTGAAACGCCATCGCGACGTCGCGGATCCGCTCGAGCTCATCGCCGAGGAAATCGCGGGCGAGACCAGGATCATCTGCTTCGACGAGTTCGTCGTCAGCGACATTGCCGACGCCATGATTCTGGGCAATCTTTTCGGCGGCTTGTTTGCCCGGGGCGTGACACTTGCCGCCACCTCGAACATCGCGCCGGAGCACCTGTATCGCGACGGCCTGCAGCGTCAGCGGTTCCTGCCCACGATTGCCCTGCTGCGCGAGCACACGCAAGTGCTGCACGTTGGCGGCTCGACCGACTATCGCCTGCGCGCGCTCGAGCGAGCGGATGTCTACCAGAGCCCGGGCGGGCCGGTGGCCGACGAACGTCTCGCCGAGTTCTTCGACGCCATCGCTCCGGACGAGGGCGATCACGGCGGCGGCCTCGAGCTGCTCGGTCGACGCATCGACTATCGCCGCGCGGCGGACGGCGTGATCTGGTTCGACTTCGCGCAGATCTGCGACGGGCCACGCAGTCAAGACGACTACATCGAGCTGTCGCGCCTCTATCAAACGGTGTCGTCTCCAACGTGCCGCGCTTCGATGCCACGCTCGAGAACCAGGCGCGTCGCTTCATCGCGCTCGTCGACGAGTTCTACGATCGGCGCGTCAAGCTGATTCTGTCGGCCGCCGCACCGGTCACGGAGCTGTACCGCGGCGAGAGGCTCCGGCACGACATCCTGCGAACGCAGAGCCGGCTACAGGAAATGCAGACGCACGATTATTTGGCGACCGCTCATCGGCCCTGACCGTCGCGCGGCTCAACCGATCCGGCCGCGAACCTCGATCAGCTCCGGAAAGAACGTGATGTCGACGGCGCGCTTCAAGGAACTTCACGCCCGACGTGCCGCCCGTGCCGGGCTTCGAGCCGATGATCCGCTCCACGGTCTTCAGGTGGTGGAACCGCCACGACTGGAAGTTGATCTCGATGTCGACGAGGCGCTCGGACACCTCGTAGGCGGCCCAATACTGGTCCGGGTGCTGATAGATGATCTGCAGCACGTCGACGACGCCGGGATGGTGCTCGTACTTCTCCGTCCAGTCGCGCTCGACGCGCGTCTCGGGCACGCGATGGCCGACGCGATACAGGTAGCGGAGGAACTCGTCGTAGAGGCCGGGATGCTCGAGCGCGTGCTTCAGCTGCCGGTAGTAGTCGAGATTGTGCGTGAAGCGCGACAGCGCGGCCCGATCCTTGCGGCCGAGCTTGAACTCGAGCAGGCGATACTGCGGCGACTGGAACCCCGACGCGGTCCCGAGCGTGTCGCGAAACGCCGCGTACTCGGTCGGCGTAAGCGTCGCGAGCACCGACCATTGGTTGATCAGCTGATGCTGCACCTGCTTGATGCGATTCAGCACCTTGATGCTCTGCGGCAGCTGATCGCTCTGCAAGCAGGCGATCGCGGCATCCACCTCGTGGATGACCAGCTTGAACCACAGCTCGGCGACTTGATGCTGGATGATGAACAGCATCTCGTCGTGCTCGGGCGCGTTGCTGATCGGCTGCTGCGAGGAGAGCAGCCGATCGAGCTGCAGATACGTTTCGTAACGGATCTGGCCGCCGGTCATGGGCTTTGGCTGCGCGGCGGGCGCCGCGATGTCGTCCGGATCAGGCTTCCTGGTCATGCTGGTCGATCCCTGGCGGATCCGAGCCGCGTCTTCGTCACAGAGTACTCGTTCCCGTTCCGGCCTCAAAGCGCAGCACGCCCGTACCATGCGCCAAGCCATTGATCTCCTGGCACGAACACCGAACAATGAAGCGATGAAAACAACCGCAACGAGGCCGACCGTCGGCCGACTCGTGTTCGTCCGCCACGGACAAAGCGACTGGAACCAGAAGAATCTCTTCACCGGCTGGACCGACGTGGACCTCTCGGCGCAGGGCGAGGCCGAAGCGCGTCAGGCCGGCCGCACATTGGCCGAGGGCGGTTTCACATTCGACATCGCCTTCACGTCCGTGCTGACGCGCGCGATCCGCACGCTGTGGCTCGTGCTGGACGAGATGAATCTGATGTGGGTCCCCGTCGAGAACTCCTGGCGCCTGAACGAGCGTCATTACGGCTCTCTGCAGGGCCTCGACAAAGCGCAGACGGCGGCCAAGCACGGCGAAGCGCAGGTCAAGATCTGGCGGCGCAGCTACGACATTCCTCCGCCGCCGCTCGATCCGAGCGACGAGCGCCATCCGTGCCACGATCCGCGATATGCCGGCCTCACGCCGAGCGTGCTGCCCGGCACCGAGTCCTTGAAGACCACGCTCGCGCGCGTGCAACCGTACTGGGAAGACCGGATCGCACCGGAGCTCCTGCGTGGGCGCAACGTGCTCGTGGCCGCGCACGGCAACAGTCTGCGCGCGCTCGTGAAGATGCTCGAAGGCATCTCCGACGACGACATCACGGAGCTCAACATACCGACCGGCGTGCCGCGACTCTACGAGCTCGACTCCAAACTCTCGCCGCAACGCGCCGAGTACCTCGGCGACCCGGCCGCGATCGCGGCCGCGGCACAGGCCGTGGCCAATCAGGCCAAGGCGAAGAAGTAACGCCATGCTGTACGACCTCGGCGCGCATCGCGTTCAAACGGTCGGCGACGAGTTCTTCGTCGCCCCGAGCGCGTCGGTGATTGGTCGCGTGCACCTCGGTCGAGACGTCAGCGTCTGGTTCAATGCCGTGCTGCGCGGCGACGTGAACGAGATCCGCATCGGCGACCGCAGCAACGTGCAGGACACCGCCGTGCTGCACGTCGACGGCGATGCACCGTGCACCGTGGGCCGGGACGTCACCATCGGGCACGGCGCAACGGTGCATGGCTGCACGGTCGGCGACTACAGCTTGATCGGCATCGGCGCCACGATCTTGAGCCACGCCGTGATCGGCCAGTACTGCCTCGTCGGCGCGGGGGCGCTGATCACGGAGCGCAAGGTGTTCGCCGATCGGTCGTTGATCCTCGGCGCACCGGCGCGGCGCGCCCGCGAGCTCACCGACGACGAGTGTCGGGCGCTCGAGGCGAGCGCACTTCATTACGCGGAGCTTGGCCGGCGCTACCGGCGCGAGCTCGTTGCGCGGCAGAGCTGAGGCGGACGTCGGCCAAACCGCCCGCTACGTAGTTTCCGCAGCAGCGGATCCATGGCGGCCACCGTACAGTGCCCGGCAACGACGTTCGATGGGGCTTACTGCGTGGTCGAACAGCTGAGAGATCCCGAGCCGATTCCAGGCACCTACCCGTTCGACGGCAAGCTCGCGCAAAAGGGCTATGCGTTGAACAAGATGTGCTATTCGTTCAACGACGCCGCGAACCGTGCCGAGTTTCGGCGCGACGAGGACGCGTACTGCCAGAAGTTCAGGCTGAACGACGAGCAACGCGCAGCGATCAAGACGCGCGACGTGCTGGCCTTGCTCGCGGCCGGCGGCAACGTGTATTACCTCGCGAAGTTCACGGGCATCTTCGGTCTCGGCGTGCAGGACATCGGCGCTCAACAGACCGGCATGACGACCGAAGCGTTCAAGGCCAAGCTCGAAGCGGCCGCGGAGCGCTGACATGGCGCGTATCGTCGGCGGCATCTGCACCTCGCACATCCCGGCCATCGGCAACGCGATCGCCCGCGGGCTGCAAGATGACCCTTACTGGCAGCCGTTCTTCCATGGCTATCCGCCCGTGCGCGAGTGGCTGGCGCGCGTGAAGCCCGATGTCGCGATCATGGTCTACAACGACCATGGCCTGAATTTCTTCCTCGACAAGATGCCGACGTTCGCGATCGGCGCCGCGGCGGACTACCAGAATGCCGACGAGGGCTGGGGCCTACCGACGCTGCCGCCCTACCCCGGCGATCCGGATCTGTCGTGGCACATCATCGAGTCGCTGGTGGGCGAAGAGTTCGACATCACGAGCTGCCAGGAGATGCGCGTCGATCACGCGTTCACCGTGCCCATCGCGTTGCTTTGGCCCGGCAATCACCGTCGCGTCAAGACGGTGCCCGTGGCCGTGAACACCGTGCAGCATCCGCTGCCCACGGCGGGCCGCTGCTTCAAGCTCGGCCAGGCGATCGGCCGTGCCGTGGCCTCGTATCCCGAGGATCTGCGCGTCGTCGTGATCGGCACGGGGGGCTTGTCGCACCAGCTCGACGGCGAGCGCGCCGGCTTCATCAACAAGGAATTCGATCTCGAGTGTCTCGAGAAGATCGTCAGCGATCCGCAGGCGCTGACGAAGTACACGATCCACGACATCGTGCGCCTCGCCGGCACGCAAGGCGTGGAGCTCATCATGTGGCTCGTGATGCGCGGCGCACTGTCGCCGCGCGTTCACCAGGTGCATCGCGCCTATCACATTCCGGTGTCGAACACGGCCGCGGGGTTGCTGCTGCTCGAGAACGCGGCCTAGCAGGCCGCGGCTAGCGCGCCACCGGAGGCTGCTTCAACCGGGCCAGACGCGGATCACGCCTTCCTGCGCGGTCGACGCGACGAGCCGTACCGTCGCGCGTGAAAAACTTGCCGAAGGCCAGACCGCGACCACCGGACGCGTTCGGGCTGTGCATGACGTACAGCAACCAGTCGTCCATGCGAAACGGCCGATGGAACCACATCGCGTGATCCAGGCTCGCCATCTGCACGTTGCCCTCGGCGAAATGGATGCCGTGCGGCAGCGTGGCAGTGGCCACGAGCTGGTAGTCGGACACGTACGCAAGCACGTTGCGGTGCAGATCCGCGTCATCGGGCAGCGAGTCGACCGTCTTGATCCAGATGTGACGCACCGGCGGGGCCGGCGGCGGCGCAATCACCTGGATCGGCTCGACGGGCCGCACGTGGAACGGCCGCTCGTGCGTCAGGAAGCGGCGCATCTTCTCCGGCACCTTCAGCAGCATCTCCTCGGGCAGCTCGCGCGCATCCGCCAGCCCTTCGGGGCCGGGCACCTGCGGCATCGCGTCCGCGTGCTCGAGCCCCTGCTCCGGCACCTGGAACGAGACGGTCATGTTGAAAATCGGCTGGCCATGCTGGATCGCGACGACGCGGCGGTTGCTGAAGCTGCGTCCGTCGCGCGCGACCTCGACCTCGTAGATGATCGGGGCGTTGACGTCGCCGGCCACGAGGAAGTACGCGTGCAGCGAGTGCACGCCGCGTCCTTCGACCGTGTAGCTCGCGGCGGTCAGCGCCTGTCCCAGCACCTGGCCGCCGAACACTCGCGCGCCGCCGAGATCGCGACTCTCGCCGCGAAAGATCCGGTCCTCGACGCGCTCGAGCTTCAGCAGCTGCAGCAGGTCGGCCAGAATCGGCTGCACGAGCGCTCAGCCTTTCTCGTGGCGATTCAGCCGCGCGATCAGGCTCGAGGTATCCCAGCGCTTGCCGCCCATGCCGACGACATCGGCATAGAACTGATCGACGAGCGCGGCGACGGGCAGCTCCGCGCCGTTGTTCCGCGCCTCCTGCAGACAGATGCGCAAGTCCTTGCGCATCCATTCCACGGCGAAACCAAAATCGAACTTGCCGTCGCTCATCGTCTTCCAGCGATTTTCCATCTGCCACGACTGCGCGGCGCCTTTCGAGATGGTGTCGATGACGGTCGCCACGTCGAGACCGGCCTTGCGCGCGAAATTCAGCGCCTCGGCGAGGCCCTGCACGACGCCGGCGATCGCGATCTGGTTCACCATCTTCGTCAGCTGCCCGGAGCCCGCCGGGCCGAGCAACCGCACGTTGTGCGCGTAGGAGCGAATGACCGGCTCGGTGCTCGCGAAGGGCGCAGGCTCGCCGCCGACCATCACCGTGAGCTTGCCGTTTTCCGCACCGGCTTGGCCGCCGGACACGGGGGCGTCGAGACAATGCACGCCGCGCGCCTTGCCGGCGGCCGCGATCTCGCGCGCCACGTCGGCCGACGCGGTGGTGTGATCGCAGAAGATCGCGCCCGGTCGCATCGCAGCGATCACCCCGCCCTCTCCGAGGGCGACCGCGCGCAGATCGGGATCGTCGCCGAGGCAGCTGAACACGAGCTCGGCGCCTTGCGCCGCCGCGGCGGGTGTCGCCGCCGCGCGGCCGCCGTATTCCTTGCACCACCGCTCGGCCTTCGCGCCCGTGCGATTGAAGACCGTGACGGTGTGGCCTTTGCGCGCCAGCCAGCCGGCCATCGGAAAGCCCATCACACCGAGACCCAGAAAAGCCACGTTCGCCATGTTCGACCCTACTTCAGCGTTGCACCCAGAGTTGCCGCGAGCCGCGCGTACGCATCCGTCCCGGCAATGCGTTGCTCGGCGACACGCGCCCAAAAGTATGCCAATAGTCTCACCATGCGAATCGCATTATCGAGCTCTCGCGACGTTGGCGCGTCGGCCGATTTGCCGTAGTACTCGGACAGCAGCAGGCGACGTTGCGGCGCCGCGAAGTCGTTCATCGCCCCGAGATTGGCAAGATCGAGCAGCGGCGCGGCGCGCCCAGCATACTCGAAGTCGATGAGCCGCGCGGCGGCACCGCCCGACAGAATGTTCGACGCGACTAGATCGTTGTGGCAGAACGCCGTGGCCGCGTAGCTCGCGTCGAAGTCGCGCGCGAGGCGCGTAAGCTCGTCGCCCCGGTCACGCTCCGTCGTCGTAACGGTGCGCTCGCCGGCGCCCGTCACGGCAAGATACTGCGCCGCAATGCGCTCCACGGCGATCACGGGCAGCTCTATCGGGAGCTCGTGCAAGGCTCGCAACAGTCGCGCGATCGCGGCAATCACGGCCGGCTGACGCACGTCTTCGGCGCCGCGAAAGGCAGGCGTTCCGGCCTCGGTCAGCAGAATTCCCGCCGCAGCATCGACCGCGATCACGGCGGGCGCGAGGCCTGCGGCCGCCGCGGCTCGCATGGCGCGCGCCTCCGTCTCGAGATCGAGCAACGCCATGGAGCCGGCGCTCGACAAGCGCAGCACGCAACGGCGCGGGCCCGCGACGGCGAGGAACGTGCGCGGGTGCGTGCCGCCGCCCAGCGGTCGAATCCGTGCCGTCTCGGCGGTGGCGGGGTCCGGCCAAACGCGGCGCAAAGCGGCGCGTGCCGCCGTCTCGTCGGTGACGCCGTTCATGCAACCGCCTCGCGTTGCGCCCGCCAGTCGCGCTGCCAGCGATACCAGCCGATCACCACGAGCACGAGATACAGCGCAAACAGCATGGCGTACAGATCGAGTCCGCGCAGCACGTAGAGATACAGGCTCACGCTGTCGATCACGAGCCAGTAGAGCCAGTTCTCGAGAATCTTGCGCGCCACCATGTATGTGGTGACGATCGACGCGACGGTTACCCACGAGTCGGTATACGGGAACGCCGCCGGCGTGAAGCGATGCAGCAACCAGCCGAGCATTGCACCGCCGAGGGCGACACCGCCGAGCGCGAGCGCGTGCTTCGGCAAGGACCACACGCCGATCGGCAAGGCGGCGGCTCGGCCGCCGCGATCGCGGCCGCCATACCGCCATTCGTACCAGCCGTACACGGCGATCGCCGCATAGAACACGTTCAACGCGGACTCGCTGTAGAGACGCGCCTCGAACAGAACGATGACGGTCAACGCGGACGAGATGAACGCGGCGGGCCAGCACCACAGACTCTCGCGAATCGCGAGCACGAGGTACAGCACGCTGAAGAGCACGCCGGTCGCCTCGAGCGGTGGCAGCCCACGAACCAGCGCAACGATCTCCACGGCTCGCCCGCGACGCTACGAGCGCTCGAGCACGGGCGGCTCGCCGATCGGCAGATCGGCGTTCAGGATCTTGACCACCAGCGCCTGCGCGCCGGCGACGCCGAACGAGCGCTCGAGCGCGGCCGTCAGCACGGACATCACGTCGTCGCAGCTCCCCGCGGACTTGCGTGCTCATCTGATTCACGACGACCTCGAGGCGGTCGTCGCCTGACGATCGTGTCGATGAACGCGAGGATCTTCTCGATCGGCTGCTCGCCGAGCGGATAAAGGCTCATCTCGGCCGTGACGCGCATGGTTTGCTCCTACCAGTGATAGTTCACGGTGATGCCGAACTGGCGCGGATCGCCGAGCCGCGTGTACAGCTCGTTCGGGAAGTCCGGCGGCTCGTTGCCGAAGTAGAAACCGCGCACGAAGTACTGCTTGTCGAGCAGGTTCCGCACCCAGAGCTTGGCCGACCAGCCGCGCCAGTCGCGACCGACGGACAGGTTCGCCAGGCCGTAAGGTCGAGAAAGCTGATCGTGGCCGTAGTCGAAGAAGAACTTGTCCATGCCGCTCACGTCGAGCCTGCCCCACCAGCCCGACGGCGCGCGGTACGTCGCGCCGACGGAGTACGTGTAGCGCGGCGCGTGCGCCTCCTCGCGGCCTTCGATCGCCGGGAACAGCGAGAAGCGCTCGATCTTGGTCTCGAGCCAACCGACGGCGGCGTTCAGACGTCACTCGCTCGCCGGCCTGCCAGTCCAGGCTGGCCTCGATGCCGTGATGCTCGCCGCGCTCTGCGTTCGCCGTCACGAACAGAAACGACGACGGATCGCCGAGCGTGAGCTGAAGCGGCACCTTGATCTGCTGGTGGCTCGCGCCGCGCCGCGAACGCGCCGACGTCGGCCCGCAATCGGCCGTCGGCGGACGTCGCTCGCACGCCCGCCTCGAGGCTCGTGAGGACTTCCGGATCGAACAGGAGCTCGTCGGGGGTCAGTCCGTCGACCGTGGAGAAATCGACGCCGGCCAGCGAGACGTTGAAGCCGCCGGCCTTGTAGCCGCGCGCGAGCCGCACGTACGCAGAACGCCGCGCCGTGAGCCGCCAGTCGAAGGCCAATTCGCCGCCGCGCATGTCGTCGACCGGCGCGAAGTGGTAGCTCGAGCTGTCGTCGTAGTGCGCCGTGCGCCGCTCGATCGCGCAGACCGGCCGTGAGATCGAGTCGCGCGTTCAGCGACACGCGCACCTGGCCGAACACCGCGACGTTGGTCGCATCGTAGTCGCTGCGCACGTCGCTGTCGCGCTACGAGGTCGCAGGCGGAACCGCAGAACGGGTCGGTGTAAACGCCCGCGACGCGGTGATCGTTGCGCTCGTTGAGATCGAGCGCGTAAACGCCGACGAGCCAGTCGCCGCGGCCGCCCGCAATCGCGCCCGGCTTCGACAGAAGACGCAGCTCCTCGTTGTAGGTGCGCCGCTCGCGCTGCGTGCCTTCCACGTAGTCGTAGACGTACGGCGCCCAGTACGCTGCATTGCCCCAGTCGGCGTCGAAGCTGAACACGGCATCCGTGTCGGCGACGCCCGTGATGCTGACGAGATCGAGCTTCGGCAGCTCGAGCGTGACGCGAACCGAGCCGGCTTTCGAGCGCTGCGCGTCGCGGCCTGGCTTGTCGGAGTAGGTCTTGAAGCCGTTGTCGATGGCCCAAGCGTCGTAGCCGTTGTCGACGTCGACGTACAGACCCGCGAAATCCACGGTCAGGCGGTCACTCGGCGTCCACGCGAGCTTGCCGCGCGCCGTGAGCTCGTCGCGACCGTAGGTGTCGTGCCGGCCGAGGAACACGTTGTCGCGGAAACCGTCGTTCTCGTATTTCTGCACCGACGCGCGATAGGCGGCCCGTTCGCCGAGCGGCCCGCCGGCCGCGGCGCCGAGCGCCGCCGTGCCGTCGCTGCCGGCCGTGATCTCGGCCGTGGCCGTGTGCGAGCGTGTGGGCTCCATCGAGCGAAGATAGATCAAGCCGCCGAGCGCATTCGCGCCGTAACGCGTGCCCTGCGGCCCGCGCAGCACCTCGACGCGATCGATGTCGAACAACGTGCCGATGCTGCCGAGCCCCGAGAAGTCGATGTCGTCGACGATGAAGCCGATGGACGGGTTCGGCGAGCCCTCGTATTGCTCGAGCTCGCCGACGCCGCGCAGCTGAAAGTAGCGCGCGCGCGAGCCCTCGCCGGACAAGTTCAGGTTCGGCACCTGCCGAATCGCTTCCTCGAAGTGCTGCTGCGTCGTCTCCCGCAGCTCCTCGCGGTCGAGCACGGTGACGCTGACCGGCAGCTGCGCGAGCTGCGTGTCGCGAAACGCGGCGGTCACGACGATCTCCTCGAGACCGGCGGGCTGCGCGCGCAGCGCGGCGGGGAGCAGCGGCGGTCGCCGCCAAGATGAAAAGCAAACGTCGCACGTCGGATCTCCTCTGCGAGCGAGATCCGGTCTTCAGCTACTAGCGAGTGGGGAAAAGTCGGATTCCCGTCCCTTCGCCGGTACTAACCGGATCAGGTTCAAAGGGTTGATCGACGACTCCGCCGATCTCTCAGGCCGTTGCCGGCCACCCCTCGGTCCAAAAAGCGTAGTCATGATATGGCACGCGTAACGGCGACGCTACCTTTCCCGCGCCAAGGGACGCCGCTCGAAGCGTGGCGTCGGCACGAGTGGACCCTTTCGGCAGCGTCGGCGCCAGGGACGGCGCCGCCGCAGCTTACAGGGACGTACTTGCAGCGGTGCCGAAAGGGTTCACTCGTGCCGGCGCCGCGCTGGCACCGAGCTGAACGAGCGGGAAAGGTAGCGTCGCCGTTACTCCTTCAACCGCGGCATGAGCTCGGCGAGGTTGCACGGCCGCGTGCGGAAGTCGAGCTGCGGCGCGATGAGCTTGTCCCAGCCCGTCGCGCAGGCGTTCGACGAGCCGGGCAGGCAGAAGACGTACGTCGCGTTCGCCACGCCCGCGAGACAGCGCGACTGCAGGCTCGACGGGCCGATCTCCTCGTACGAGATCGTGCGGAACAGCTCGCCGAAACCGTCGATCTCTTTATCGAGCAGCACGGCGATGGCCTCCGGCGTGCCGTCGCGGCCGGTGATGCCGGTGCCGCCCGTCGAGATCACGACCTCGATCTTCGGATCCGCGATCCAGGCCGACACCGTCGCGCGGATCGCGTAGATGTCGTCGCGGACGATCGCGCGCTGCGCGAGCGTGTGTCCCGCGGCGCGCAAGCGCTCGACGAGCAGCGCCCCGGACTTGTCCGTGGCTTCGTTCCGGGTATCCGAGACGGTCAGGATCGCGATATTGAGCGGCTTGAACGACCGCGATTCGCCCACGGTCATTGCCGTTCGGCGCGGGAGATCGTAACGACGGCGAGATCGTGCAGCATCCGCAGCGCATCCTCGCGGCCGTCGTAGTACCCCTGCTTGCGGCCGACCTCGCGATAGCCGAGCCGCTCGTAGAACAGCCGCGCCGCATCGTTGCTCGCGCGCAGCTCGAGTCGCACGGAGAAGATGCCGGCCGTGCGCGCCGATGCCTCGAGCCACTCGAGCAGCTGCCGCCCGATGCCGAGGCGCTGGTAACCCGGCTGCACCGCCAGCAAGCCCAGGTGCGCATGCTCGTCGTAGAACTCCATGATCGCGAATCCGACGAGCCGGCGCCGATCCCGCGCCGCGAGCACGACACAATCGCGATTGCGCAAGCAATGCTCCACGCGCGCGTCGGTCCACGACCATTTCAGGCCGTGCTCGATGAGCTGCCTCGACATGCGCGCGATGGACGGGGCTTCGTCGGCGTGGGCCAACCCTAGGCGGATCTGAGTCACGGCTTGAGTATAGTGGCAACATGCTCCCGTTCGCAGCCCGTGGTTCGCCCGCGCTTGCTTGTGTGCTGCTCGCCGCGGGCGGCTCGCGCCGACTCGGCCAACCGAAGCAACTGCTGCGCCGTCGCGGGAAGCCGCTCCTGCTGCATGCCGTCGCGGCCGCCCGCGGAGCGGGTACCACGCCGCTCGATCGTGGTGCTGGGCGCGCAACGACAACGCCTGCGCCTCGCGCTTCGCCGCGCCGCGCCCGGTGTTCTGATCGCAGCGAATTCGCACTGGGCCGACGGGCTCGCATCGTCGTTGAACGTGGGGCTCGCTCACGTGCCGCCCGGTACGCGCGCGGCGCTGGTGCTGCTCGTCGACCAGCCGCACGTCGACGCCGCGGCGCTCGACCGGCTGGTGAGGGCGTGGCGGCGGCGGCCGGGCCTGCCGGCGGCGGCACGTTATGACAACCGCGTCGGGGTACCGGCGGTGCTCCCGCGACGCTACTGGCGCGCCGTGCGCGGGCTGCGCGGCGACAGCGGCGCGCGCGCGCTGCTGCGCGATGCTGTCGCGCTTACGGTCGTGGACATGCCGGAAGCGGCTGTCGATCTCGACACGCCGGAAGACGTCAACGCGTGGCGCAGTTGACCCAGCCTGTCGCACCGCTGGTGTAGTGCTCCTTCTTCCAGATCGGCACGCGTGCCTTCGTCTCGTCGATGATGTAGCGGCACGCGTCGAACGCGGCACCGCGATGCGCGGCGATCACTCCGACCCATACGGCGCAATCGCCGATCGCGAGCTTGCCCACGCGGTGCTCGCACACCGCGGACTCGATCCGGAATTTGCTGCTGCGCCTCGGCGAGGATCTTGGCGCCCTCGTTCTCGGCGATCCCGGCGTGCGCCTCGTATTCGAGCGCCTGCACGCTCTCACCGTCGTTGTGATTGCGAACCCACCCTTCGAACGTCACGCACGCGCCGGCCGCGCCGTGCGCGAGCTCGCGCTTCCGGGCCTCCGGATCGATCGGCGCGGCAGTGATCTTGAACGACATCGGAGCCCTTCGGGCTAGCCGCCGGCGACCGGCGGGAAAAACAGAACCTCGTCGCCCGCCGCCAGCGCAACGTTCCAATCGGCGAGCTCGTCGTTGATCGCCACCTTGCAGCGCGTCATTGCGTCCGCGAAGCCGTGCTTGCGCGCGAGCTCGCCATAAAGCTCAGCCGCCGTGCGAGCACTCGTGGTGAGCTCTTCGCGGTCGCGACCGGCCCGTTCGCGGAACGCGGCGAAATAGCGCGCCGTGACTTCGATCATCGCACGGTGTTCCCGGCGGCCTCCGGCCGCCCGAAATCGCGCTTGCCGCCGGTCTTCGCGAGCAAGAGCACTTCGCGAATCTCGATGCCATGCGTCAGCGCCTTGCACATGTCGTAGATCGTGAGCGCCGCGACGGTTGCGCCCGTGAGCGCCTCCATCTCGACGCCGGTCTTGTGCGTGGCGCGCACGGAGCATTCGATGACGACTTCGTTGCCGGTGCCCCACTCGATCGAGATCTTGCAGTCCTCGAGCGGAATCGGGTGACAGAATGGGATCAGATCGTGCGTGCGCTTTGCCGCCATCACGCCGGCGATGATTGCCGTATCGAACACGGGGCCCTTCTTCGTTCGCAGCGCGTCGCCAGAGCGAACGACGACGTCGGGCGGGAACACGACGACGGCGCGCGCGGCGGCGGTACGTGTCGTGACGGCCTTGTCGCCGACGTCCACCATCGTCGGCCGATTCTTGGCGTCGACGTGCGTCAGCATCAGCCACCCATCCGGTACATTTCCACGCGCTCGGACGTTTCCGACCCTTCCGGCTTGTGCTCGAGTAACCGACCGCGTATCTCGCTGTAGCGATCCGTGCGATTGCGCCAGATGTTCTGCAACAAGCCTACGAGATCGGAGTCGCTCGCACCCGAGCGCAGCGGCCCACGCAAATCCGTTCCACGGGAAGCGAACAAGCAGGTGTACATCGTGCCGTCGGCCGACAGGCGCGCACGATGGCAATCGCCGCAAAACGGCTCACTGACCGACGAGATGAAGCCGATTTCGCCCTGGCCGTCGTCGAAGGCATAGCGCTTCGCCACCTCGCCTCGATAGTTGCTCCCCATGGGCGACAACGGCCACCGCTCGCGCAGCCGCGCGAGCAGCTCCTTCGACGGAACGACCTGCTGCGGCCGCCAGCCGTTTACGGTGCCGACGTCCATGAACTCGATGAACCGCACGATGATGCCGGTGCCGCGGAAATGCTCGACGAGATCGAGCAACGTGTGGTCGTTCTTGCCGCGCTCGACGACCGTGTTGAGCTTGATGGGAAAGCCGAGCTTGCGGGCCGCTTCGATGCCGCCGAGCACGGTGGCGAGCTCGCCGCGCCCGCCGTTCATCTCTTTGAACACCTCCGCGTCGAGGCTGTCGAGGCTCACGGTGATGCGCTTCAACCCTGCTTGCTTCAGCGCGGCCGCGTGCTCGGCGAGGCGCGAGCCGTTCGTGGTGATGGCGAGATCTTCCGCCCCATGCAGCTCGCCGAGGCCGGCCACGATCTCGACGATGTCCCGGCGCAGCAACGGCTCCCCACCTGTCAAGCGCAGTTTCTTGACGCCGAGCTGCAAAAACACGCTGGCCACGCGCTTGATCTCCCCGGGCGTCAGCCAATGACCGCGCGGCAGGAATTGGTGGTTGTCGCCGTACAGCTCGGCGGGCATGCAGTACGGACAGCGATAGTTGCAGCGGTCGATGACCGAGATCCGAAGATCACGCAGCGGCCGACTCAGCCGGTCCTTGACGGCCGCCTGGGTCTGCCACTGTGCTACGGTCTCGGTCATGGGGGCTCTCTAATGTGCTCTCTGTAAAAATGACAAACCGGTATGCCGATTTCCTTGCGGTATAGTAACCTACGTGCCAAGAACGAACCGAGTCCCGGCGCAGCACGCCGCGGAATCGGCATTTTGGCAAAAACGAGCTGCTCGCACCTCGCCCTGCGCGGGGGGCCGAACTCGGCGGAAGACCGAGGCTCGTGCCGTGCAGAGGCGTGCAAGCGGCCAGGTGGAGTTGCAGGCGGAGGCGGAGAACCATGAACAGAGGTCGTTTGGAACCACTCGGCGTTCCCGGTAGCGACTTAGAGGTGGGCGAAACCATTGCGCGCGGCGCTCCGACCGCGCTCGACCGCTGGCTGGTGCGCACGATCGTGAAACAGCTCGGGCCGGATACGCCCGTCCGCGTCGCACTCTGGGACGAGCCGGACATCACGCCGCGCGAAGGCTTGGTGCGCATACGGATGCTGGATCGCAAGGCGCTATGGATGCTGGCGGTTCATCCCGACCTGCACTTCGGTGACCTTTACAGCGCCGGTCGGATCGAAGTCCGCGGCAATCTTCAGGTGCTGCTCGAGGAAGCGTATCGGTACGTGAGCAATCACGGCGGACTCGCCGCGGTGCTCGCTCGCTTCCGCGCGCTGGCGCCGGACCTTTCCGAGTCGAAGCGCAACATTCATCACCACTACGACATCGGCAACGATTTCTACCGTCTGTGGCTCGATCGCGAGGCCTATCAGTACACCTGCGCGTATTTCGCCGAACCAGCGATGACGATCGAGCAAGCGCAGCAGGCCAAGATGCATCACGTCTGTCGCAAGCTGCAGCTCAAGGCCGGCGAGACCGTGGTGGAGGCAGGCAGCGGCTGGGGCGGCTTCGCGCTATTCATGGCAGAGCACTACGGCGTGCGCGTGCGCACGTTCAACATCTCGAAGGAGCAAGTGGCGTTCGCGCGCGACTGGGCCAAGCGGCGCGGGCTCGACCACCAAGTGGAGTTCGTCGAGGACGACTATCGCAACGCGTCGGGCACCTACGACGCATTCGTGTCCATCGGCATGCTCGAGCACGTGGGCGTCGGTAACTATCCCGGCCTGGGCGCGCTGATGAGCAAGCTCATCGGGCCGAACGGCCGTGGCCTCGTGCACTCGATCGGCCGCGACACGCCGGCAATGCTGAATGCGTGGATCGACAAGCGGATCTTCCCGGGCGCGCAGCCCCCGACGCTGCGGCAGATGATGGACCTGTTCGAGCCGAATGGACTCTCCGTGCTCGACGTCGAGAACATTCGTCTGCACTACGCGAAGACGCTCGAGTGGTGGCTGCAGCGTTACGAGGAGAACGTCGATGCCGTGCGCGGCGCTTTTCGATGAGACGTTCGTGCGCGCCTGGCGTCTGTACCTCGTCGGCTCGATAGTGGCGTTCACGAGCGGCAAGCTGCAGCTGTTCCAGGTGCTGTACGCGCGTAGCGGCGCAAAAACCGTCCCTTGGACGCGCGCGCATGTCTACCGCGATCGGCCCTGACGGCTACGCCGCAAAAGTCGCGCAGCTCACGAGCGGCTGGCAGCAGGGACCCGGCCAGCTCCGGCTCGCGAAGTCGACGATCTCGAACCTGTTTCGGTACCAGCCGCGCGGCGCCGCTGCACGACGCATATCGCTCGGCGAGTTCAATCATGTGCTCGCGATCGACGCACATGCACAAACCGTAGAGGTCGAAGGGCTCACGACGTACGAGACCCTGGTCCGGCACTGCCTCGCTCACGGCTTCTTGCCGCTCGTCGCGCCCGAGCTCAAGCACATCACCGTCGGCGGCGCGACGGTGGGCATCGGCATCGAGTCGACCTGTTTTCGCCATGGCTTCGTGCACGACGGCTTGCGCGAAGCGGACGTGCTGCTGCCGAGCGGCAAAGTCGTGACGGCGCGCGCCGACAACGAGCACGCGGACCTCTTCAACGCACTGCCAAACTCCTACGGCACGCTCGGCTACATCCTGCGCGCGAAGATCGCGCTGCATCCCGTGAAGCCGTACGTGCATTTGCACATGCAGCTGTTCCGCACCATCCCCGCGTATCTCGACGCGATGGCGACGGCGACGGAGTCACCCGATCTCGCGTTCGTCGAGGGGTTGTTCTTCGAGGACGGTCGGTTCTATCTGATGACCGGACGCTTCGTCGACCGACCGGGCGAGATCGACGACATCGTACGCAAGGACGTGTTCTATCGGCTCGTAGAGAAGCGTCGCGACATCTATCTCAAGACGTTCGACTACATCTTCCGCTACGACCCGGACTGGTTCTGGAACGTGCCGGAGACCGGCTTCTACAACGTGTTCCGTCGCTACGCGCCGGAGCAGTGGCGTAATTCCGCGTTCTACACGAGATACGTCGCAACGAAGAACAAGCTGCTGGGCGCCGTCGGCATGCGCGACGAGCGCACGGAGCCGCTGATTCAGGACTGGGAAGTGCCGTGGCGCCATGGCGAGGAGCTGATCCGGTTCGCGATCGATAACGTCGATCTCGGCGGGCAGCCCTGGGCCGCGGTGCCCATCAAGGCACCGCGCCAGCCGACGCTCTACCCGGTCAAACCGAACGAGCTCTACTTCAATTTAGGGTGCTACTGCCAGGTGCAGCGCCCCGACGGCATGGCGCCCTATCACTACACGAAGATCCTGGATCGCAAGTGCTTCGACCTCGAGGGTATCAAGATGCTGTACAGCTCGTCGTTCCTCAGCGAAGCGGAGTTCGACGCGCTCTACAACGGCGCGGCCTACAAGGTCCTGAAGGCGAAGTACGATCCGGCAGGGAATGCGCAGACGCTGTACAAGAAGGTCGTGCTCGCATCGAGATGATCCGCGCTTGGCCCGATGCGCGGGCCTTCGCCACCGTCGCTATCGTCGCGCCTGCACGACCCGTACCACGCGCCAGACCACCCACACGAGCAAAGCGAGCCACACGGCGTCCGACAGGCGCAAAGGCGCGTGTGGAATCGCATCGAATGGCCATGCCCCGGCCGCCGGCGGCGAGATGACTTGTGGGGCCATCGCGACGCCGCCAGCCGCATAGTGATAGGCGACGGCCAGCCCGCCGACGGCCGCGTGCCACGCGACGGCAAGACCGCCGATCGCAATCACGCCGAGCGCGACACCTCCGAACGCCAGGATCCCGAGCGCCACGCCACCGATCGGAAGCACGCCGAGCGCGAGCCCGCCGAAGCCGACGCCGCCGACTGCGACACCCCCGCAGGCGATGACGATGCCAAACGCGATATCGCCGATCGCGAACCAGCCCGTGGCCACTCCACGGCGATACCGACCGTCGATCGTTTCACCGGTGGCGATGTGGACTAGAGGTACGCCGAACAGCGTAGCGGTGGATTGATATTTCATGGGGTTCTCCTATGAAGTCGCAGCCTCCGGGCCCCGTGGTGCGAACTCTCCGACTAGGGTCGTCTCGGTCGCCGTTTCGAAGGAACCGACTTTACGACGGTCTTGAGCTTAGGGCACTCGAGCGACTTCTTGCCGTATGGCGCCAACGCCTGTCGGATGAGACCTTTCACCTCCGGCCGATCGAGATCGATGGGCGATCGAAGTCGAATGCTGCGGACCTGACTCCCCGTCCCCTGAAGGCATGGGCCCCGCAGAAAGAAGAGTGCCACCCACCTGGGATAGGCCACGATCGAGATCACCACGTCCGATGCCTTATGGCCACCACCATATCCAATCCCGAGAGCATTGTAGTTGTCGTAGACCAGCTCATACCCTCTCGGCACAAACGCTCTAAGCTTTCTGCGACAAGCTCTAAACGCTCGCGCGATCTCAGGCGAGCAGCGGCCGATGAACTCAGAAACGCGCGTTGCCGGTGTCGGCGACTTCATGCCCCTAACCACCGGATTCATCGCTGACCGACATGCGCTGCGGCCTGTTGGGCCCTCGCGACAAACCTTGCACGCGCGCCCACAAAAGTCCGAAGCCGATCGGCCTCTCTGTGTCGATTTTCAGCACGGCGCCCACGTTCAAAGGACCGAGCTGTGCCGCCTCGATCATCCGGGCGAGCAACGCGGCGTCCGACCAGCGATCATCCATGTGGCCAGGATGGCACGTGCGCCGACGGAAACGTTCGACCGCGACTTCCGGCACGCACTCACAATACAGCTCCACGACGATGCCGCGCAGGTCACGAAGCCACGCAATCGGCGTGCCGGAATCTGCCTGCGACGCTGGATGTTGCCACCAAGAGACTACTATGCCATGAGGCGACTCGCACACGGCGCTCGCTAGCTCGCTGTCCGCCCGCGTACTCAGCGTGCGGCGTTCGACCAAAATAAGGTCCTTGTCGAACACCGGCATTGAGCTCTGCGCAGCGAGTCCTGCAGCGACCGTAGATTTTCCGGCCGCTGGCATCCCGCTAACGACCAGGTAGTCGACGCGCCGACGTCGCCGATCCGGAACCGTTTTATCCATGGCGCGCTCCCGGACATCTGCCCGGCTACTCGACGGCGACCTTGACGGCTCGCGTAGCGATCGCAACCGGACAGAACCGATTCAGCGGACTCGTTCCATCGGGCCAAGAGTCTTCGTAAAGACCCACGATCGCAAACCCGGCGGCGATTTGCCCGCCTATCTGATGCTCGAGCGAGTGGCTGAACTCTGCTGCGCGGTTCTCATCACGATGAAGCGACGCATGGGGGAGGCGGTGCTTCACGGCGAGCGCTCCTGTCCGTTCGGCCTCGTCGTGGTCGAACAGGAAGAAACTCGGGTTCATGAACCCTGCGAGCAAATGCCCACCCGGCCTCAGCACACGAAAACACTCACGCCACACGGCGTTGACGTCAGGCACGAACACGTTGGAGATCGGATGGAAGATCAAATCGAAAGACGCAGAAGCGAAGGCGGATAGATCTGCCATATCGCCGCGCACACAGCGCAGCAGCAGGCTCTCGCGTTGTGCGACCTCACGATCCTTGCTCAGCTGCTCGTCGGAAAGATCGAAGCTGACGACGTCCGCGCCGGCCGCAGCGAAAATCGGCGCTTGTTGTCCGCCTCCCGACGCAAGGCAAAGGACGGTTTTCCCGGGGAGCCCCGCCAACCACGCCGCAGGAACGGATTTCGCGGGCGTCAGAATGACGCTCCAAACACCGTGCTTGGCATCGCGAATGACATCGGGATCTACCGGGGTCGACCAGCGACTGCCTCGCCGCGACTCGCGGTTCCACGCTTCCCGGTTGTGCTCGATCACATTCACTGCAGCCCCCAACGCACGAGTTCACCCACGGGGTCGCTGGAAGATCACGGCCGGCACGCACAGCCTACAGCGGTCGCGATGCTGTCCCGCCGTCCGCTGCGACGGCTTGTTCGGCGCCCGGCTTCGCCTCCATGCCGGCCAGCTCGCCCTCCGGCGCCCAGATGAACAACTCGTTCTCATCGAGATCTCGAATCACGAGTGTCGGGTTGCCCCAGTGGATGACGGTGGTCTCGATGTTCCTGCTCCTGACATGAATGCGAAATGCTTCGGCCTGGTCGTGGTCTAGCCCGATGAACACCCGGCCATGCCCTACCCGGTTTTCCGTCTGCGGTTCAGTCTGGTTCAGAATCAGCTCGAATCCGAGCAGGCTGACTTGAAATACGAAGGCCCGACCTTGTTCTTGGTAGTTCCAGTCCAACGAGAATCCCAGCGTCTCCGTGTAGTAGCGGAGCGAACGCTCGGCGTCTTTGACGAAGAACACGCTACGCGCGTAGAGCTTGTCCATGGTCGTTACCGCGGCGCCGGGCTCAACCGACCGCCGTCTTCGCAGCCGCGGCCAGCGCTTCCTGCTCGATCTTCGCCCACGAGTCGCGCAGCGTCACCGTGCGATTGAACACCGGCGCACCGGACGTCGACAACAACCGATCCGCCACGAAGTAGCCCACGCGCTCGAACTGGAACCGATCTTCCGGCAACGCATCCTGCAGCGTGGGCTCGAGCGCGGCATGCTCCGCGATCTTCAGCGACTGCGGATTCAGCTCGCGCGCGAGATCGCCGCTCGGGAATGGCCGCGAGAACAGTCGATCGTACAGTCTCACCGGCGCGCGAAATGCGTGCTTCGCCGACACCCAGTGGATGGTGCCCTTGACCTTTCGGCCCGACTCGTCCGAGCCGCTGCGCGAGGCGGCATCGTGGCTGCAATGGAGCTCCACGATCTCGCCGGCCGCATTCTTCACGACGCGCTCGCACTTCACGATGTAGCCGTAACGCAGCCGTACCTCGCCCCCCGGCTTCAGCCGATGGAACTTGCTCGGCGCGTTCTCCATGAAATCGTCGCGCTCTATGAAAACCTCGCGCGTGAACGGCACCTTGCGCGTCCCGAGCTCCGGCTTGTTCGGATGGTTCGCCGCCTCGAGCCATTCCTCTTGGCCTTCCGCGTACGTCTCGATCACGATCTTCAGCGGATCGAGCACGGCGAACCGACGGGGCGCGCGTTCGTTCAGGTCGTCGCGGATACACGTCTCGAGCTGGCCGAGCTCCGCAGCCTTGTCCTTCTTCGTCACGCCCACTCGCTGCACGAACGTCCTGACGGCTTCGGGCGTGTAGCCACGGCGACGAATGCCGGAAATCGTCGGCATGCGCGGGTCGTCCCAGCCATCGACATGCTTGTCGTCGACGAGCTGCTTCAAGATTCGCTTGCTCATGACCGTGAACATCAAGTTCAAGCGCGAGAACTCGATCTGCCGCGGCCGACTCGGCCTCGTCCACAACTGGTCCAGGAACCAGTCGTACAGCGGCCGGTGATCCTGGAATTCGATCGAGCACAGCGAATGCGTGGTGCCCTCGATCGCGTCCGACAATGTGTGCGCGTAGTCGTACATCGGATAGATGCACCACTCGTCGCCCGTACGCTGGTGCGCCACCTTGCGAATGCGATACAGCGTGGGGTCGCGCAGATTGATGTTCGGCGCGCCCATGTCGATCTTGGCGCGCAGCACGCACGTGCCTTCGTCGAGCTCCCCGCGGCGCATCGCTGCGAACAGCCGCAGGTTCTCCTCGATCGAGCGATCGCGATAGGGGCTATTCTTGCCGGGCTGGGTCAACGTGCCGCGGCGCTCGCGAATTTGCTCGGCCGTCTGGTGGTCGACGTAGGCCAAGCCCTTGTTGATGAGCTCGACGGCGAAATCGTGGATCTCCTGGAAGTAGTCCGACGCGTGCCGCAGCCGATCGCCCCAGTCGAAGCCGAGCCAGTGTATGTCGCGCTTGATGCTGTCCACGAACTCTTCGGTCTCGCGTTCCGGATTCGTGTCGTCGAAACGCAAGAAACAGGTGCCACCAAAATCCTCGGCGACGCCGAAGTCCACGGAGATCGCGAATGCGTGCCCTATGTGCAGATAGCCGTTGGGCTCCGGCGGGAATCGCGTCTGCACGCGACCACCGTTTTTCCCGGCGGCGACTTCCTCGGCCACGATCTGGCGGATGAAATCGCGCCCGGCATCGGCGCTAGCGGTGTCCTCTGTTTCCATGGGCGCGCATTGTCCACGAACCGAGGCGCCGAAGACAATTCACTGGCAGCTCGTGAGGGCCCCGATCCACTGCTCGAGCAGCATGGCGCCGGCGGTGTCCACCTGGTTAGACGCGATCGGCGGCATACCGTTCGCGTCGCGGCGGCTCAGGCGTGCGAGCAGCACGGAGTTCGCCGCACTACCAGGCGCAATGATCCGTGCGGCGCCGCCGATCCCGAGATCGCCGGCCTGCGGCGGCGCGTCGCACGCGGCCGTGCTCGACAGCAACGTCCCGTAGCGTAGATCCATGGAGCTCGGCGTGCCGCCGCCGGGCCGATGGCACTGCGAGCAGTTCGTGTGCAGATAGGCCCGCGCGCGCTGATCGACGGGCGCCGCCGTGTCGAACGGATCGGGCAGGGACGGCTGATTCGCCGGGTCCCCGAGCGGCGTCGTGAACAGCGTAATGTGATCGAGCGTGCGTAGCTGATTCGCCGTGCGACCCGTGCTTGCATAGGCGAAATCGTGATTCAGCTGCGCAGCTTCGGCGCCGAGCGCAAATCCCGCCGCTTGCGTGTGACAGCTCAGGCATTCATTGCCGCTCGGGAAGCGCCAGCTCTGCCCACCGACCGTGGCCGTCTTGCCCCCCGTGACGAGCGTGGCGTTCGTCTGCTGCGTGTTCCACTCGTACGTGTAGCCGGCCCAATCCCCATCCGGGTGGCGCATGAAGAGCCGCGTCTCGATCAACGCGCCATTCAGCCGGAAGTGCTTCATGAGCACGGTACCGTTCGGGAACGCGAAATCGCCGTCGGCGCCGACCGAGATCGACGTGCCGTTCGGGATCGCCATCCAGCGCTCCTTCACGGCGCCGTCGGACCAGAACGGCGCGGCGGGCGCATACGGAATCAGCCCGGACGCCGGCTGACTCGGACTCTGCGCGACGACGCAGCCGGTGTCGGACAGCAGCGTCGGCACCGGCGGGCCGGATCCGCCGCCCCCGCTGCCGCCGCCATCCACGATCTTGTACAGGCCGCCGCCGTTGATATCGACGACGTAGAGCTCGCCGTCGTTGCCCTGGCCGAACGACGCGATGGCGAGGTTCGTGTCGAGCAGCTCCTGCGAGGTGTAGCCGCCGCTGCCGCTGTCCACGAGCCGCCAGATTCGCCCGCTGCCATAGTCGGCAAAAAGGTAAACGCCCGCCAGGGCGGGCAGCGCACTGCCGCGATAAACGTAGCCGCCGGTGATCGAGTTACCGACGCTGTGGTCGTACTCGACCACAGGCTCGATGAAATTCGCCGTCGTCGAAGGGCAAGTCCCGGCCGGACCGCTGTAAGCATGCAGGCCCTCTCGGCAATTCCAGCCGTAGTTGCCGCCGCGTTGGACACGATCGACCTCTTCGTACGCGTTCTGCCCCACGTCGCCGAGCCAGAGCTCGCCGGTCGAGGTGTCGAAGCTCCAGCGCCACGGGTTGCGCACACCCCAGGCGTAGATCTCCTGGCAATCGCCCGTCGACGCGTGTGGATCAGGCCCACACATCGCCCCGCTCGCGGCGAACGGATTGTCGGCCGGTATCGTGTACGGCGCAGCGCCGTCGACGTTGAGGCGCAGGAACGTCGCCGAGGACGTCGGTCGTGTTCTGGCCATGGCCCTGCGGATCGCCGCCATCGCCGCCGTCGCCGAAGCCGATGTAGAGGTTCCCGTCCGGCCCGAACGCGATGTTGCCGCCGTTGTGATTGGTGTACGGCTGATTGACGCGAATGACGTTCTGCCGAGTACTCGCGTTCAGCGTGGCGCCTCCGTCGTTGCTCGTGAAGCGCGCGATGACCGATACCAGCGGCGAGCCTTCGGTGAACGACACGAATGCCTGATGGTTGGTTGCCCAGCTCGGATGAAACGCCATGACCGAGCAGACCGCCCTCGCCGGTGGTGTTCACCGTGAGTGACAAGAACGTGCTCGCCGTGGCCACGTTCGGATCGTTGGCGAACACCCGCACGGCGCCCGTCCTCTCCAGCACGAACCACCGCGAGTCATCGCCCGGCGCCTGTAGCATCCCGAGCGGCTGGTTCAGCGCCACGCCGGAGAACACGCGCTGCGAGCGCGATCGTGGTGCCGGCTGTGCTCGAGCTCTTCGACGGCGCCACGCAAGTCATGTTCGACGGGCGCGCATCGAGCCCGACCGGCGGAGTGTTGTTGTTACCCGAGGACGAGGAGCCGCCGTGATGGCAGGCATGCAGCAGCAACGCGAGGGCCACGATGAACGGTCGAGGATCGGGGCGCATTGGCACGTCCTGTCTGTGTCCCAATGTGATTCCATCCTGCTGGCTCGACGCCGCGAAGACAAGCGATTTTCGGTCGTCTTTCACCGACATGTCATCGGGGCGCCACGCGACTTGACCCACTCCGGTCGCTCTGCAAAGGTGCGCGCATGACGAGGCGCCATTACGTTCACATCGCGTTCGGCGTCGTGCTCGGCCTGCTGGCCGCGTGCACGATCAATCCCGTCACGGGTAATCGCGAGCTCGCCTTGGTCTCGGCGGATCAGGAAATCGCGATCGGTCAGGAGCAATACGGTCCGTCGCAACAGATGCAGGGCGGCGACTACTCGCTCGATCCGACGCTCACCGCGTACGTCCGCGGCATCGGCCAAAAGCTCGCGGCCGTCAGCGATCGTGCGCTGCCATATGAGTTCGTGGTGCTGAACAACTCCGTGCCGAATGCGTGGGCATTGCCCGGCGGCAAGATCGCCGTGAATCGCGGTCTGCTTCCCGAGCTGCACTCGGAGGCCGAGCTCGCGGCCGTGCTCGGCCACGAGATCGTGCACGCTGCGGCGCGTCACGGCGCGCTCGCGATGCAGCGCGGCCTGCTACTCGGCGTGGTGGTGTCCGCCACGCAGGGCGCGGCCCAGCGCGGCAATTTCGCCGGGCTTGCCGTCGGCGCGGCCAGCGTGGGCGCACAGCTGATCTCGCAACGCCACAGTCGCGAGAACGAGCTCGAAGCGGATCTCTACGGCATGCAATACATGTCGCGGGCCGGCTACGATCCGAGCGCGGCCGTCACGCTGCAAGAGACCTTCGTTCGGCTGTCGCAGCAAAGCGGCGATCAGGGAAGGCTCGCCGCGCTGTTTGCGAGCCACCCGCCCTCGACGGAGCGCGTGCAGAAGAATCGCGAGACCGCCGCCGCGCTGCCGCGCGGCGGCGACGTCGGCCGCGAGCGTTACGAAGCCGCGACTGCGGCGTTGCGCCAGCGCGAGCCGGCCTATGACGCCTACGACAAAGGTCGCGGCGCGCTCGCCGACAACAAGCTCGCCGACGCCGAGCGCTTTGCCGCCGAAGCCGTGCGCTTGTTGCCGGCGGAAGCGCAGTTCCATGCGCTGATCGGTGACGTCGCTGCACAGCAGAAGCGCTACGACGAAGCCGTGCACCACTACGACGACGCCGTCACGCGCAACGATCGGTTCTTCTACTACCACCTCCAGAAGGGACTTGCGCATCGACAGCTACGCCAATGGGACTCGGCGCGTGCGGAGCTCGAGCGCAGCGTGCAGTTATTGCCGACGGCCGACGCGTACTACGCGCTCGGCGCCGTCGCGGAGCAGCGCGGCGACCGGGCGGCGGCCTTGGACAACTATGGGCGTGCGGCTCAGTCGCAAGGGGCCACGGGTCAAGCGGCGGCGGATGCCACCGTGCGCCTCGATCTGCCGACGAGCCCGGCCAAGTATCTCGCGGCGCGCGGCACGCTCGACGGCACGGGCCAGCTGATCATCGAGGTCGGCAATCCCACGCGCGTGGCGGTCGCGGACGTGCTGGTGACGATTCGCTACACGGACACGCAGGGGACTGCGCACGAGCAGACTCGCGAGTTCACGGGCGAGCTGCCGGCCGGCCAGGCGACGCGTCAGGCGACCGGCCTCGGCCCCTTCACCTCGACGGCGGGGTTGCAACTGACAGTCGCCGCGGCCCGCGTGCCCGAAAGCCGCTAGCCCTCCGGGGACGGTGCGTCGATGTCGACGATCTGATCGAGCTTGAACGTGTAGGTGCGGCAGCCCGGCCGCAGCGTGTCGTCGGCGTCCCAGCCCTGATAGCGGGAGCGGGCCAGCGCGGTGAGGATCGGCTCGCGGAAGATTTCGTCCGACAGCTCGATCAGCTCCGGCTCCTGGATGTTGCCCGCGGAGTCGACGAAGAAGCATGACACCGCATACCCCTGCTTGGCCTGGCGAACGGCCTGCGCCGGGTACCGAGGAATCGCCGTTCGCACGGGCACGAGCGGAGGCAGCGGCCGGCGCGGCGTATTGCTGTCGGGCGGCAGCGGTGCCCCGTCGAGCACGGAGCACCACCAGCCGCCGACTGCGGCGTAGGTACGCCAGCCGCCGCCGAGCGTCACGCGGCGCAAATCTGCCTTGAATTGGCGGCCCGTTTGCGGGTCGCTGAACTCGAGCTGATCGTCGTCCACGAACCAGCCCGCCAGCGCGTTCCACGGTCCCGTCTTGTCGCCGTCGAAGCGTGACAGCCGCGCGGCGCCGTTCGCGGCAAAGTGCAGCAGCACGCGTTGATCGCCGAACTCCGGGTTCCCGTACAGCACGCAGCTCCACGTGCCGATCGGGTCGATGGCGGGCGGACGCGCGGCGTGGGCCACGCCGCTCGCGCACGCGAGCAGCGCCGCACCGCTCGTCCACCAGAGGAACCGGCGCACTATTGGTGCTCCTCCACGATCACGCTCGGGCGCAGCGTGCGCTCGTTGATCAAGCCGCGAATCGTGGCCATCTGGCGCGCATCGGGGTTGATCTCGATGGCTTTGACGAGGTCGCGGTTCGCGTCCGCGTAGTGACCCTTCAGGTAATAGGCATACGAGCGATTGTTGTAGGCTCGCCAATTCCCACTGTCGATCTCGAGCGATCTGGTGCAGGCATCGATGGCCAGATCGACTTCGCCCTTGGCCGCATGCGCAGCGCACAGATTCGACAGACCCGCCGCTCGGTCATGCGGCGGCGTCGGGACATCGAGACCGAGCTTGGACAGCCGGATACCGTCGTCGTATTGCTTCGCGCGGATGGCCTCCGCCGCGGCCGCGAGGTACTCGTTGCTGACGCCGAGCACGGTGCGGCTGGAGGGAGCGAGCCTCGTGGGATCCTGAATCTGCCCAGACTGGCCCCACGCAGCGACTGCTACGAAGCACAGCCCAATACCGCAGATCAGCGAGCGCGCCACGTCGGCCTCCTACCGATTAGTATAGTACCGTGACTCGAGTCGCCGAAGCGGAAGATCTGATCCTCGCGAATATGCCGAGAGTTCACGGCGCGCGAGGAGCCGTTGACGGCCTGCGTGGACCGCGTTTTGGCCGAGGACATCGCGGCCGAGCGCGATCAGCCGCCTTTCGACCGCGTGACCATGGACGGCATCGCGATGGCGTTCCGCGACTGGCAGGACGGCCGGCGGCGGTTCGCGGTGGTCGGGACCCAGCCGGCCGGCGCTCCACCGCTCGCGGTGACGGCACCGGGCCAGTGCGTGGAGGTCATGACCGGCACGGTCGTGCCCGACGGCACGGACGCCGTGATTCCGGTCGAACGGGTCGTCCGCGCGGACGACGAAGCGGTGGTCGACGCCGACGCCGTGGTCAATGCTCGCCAGTTCATCCATCGGCGCGGCAGCGATCGGAGCGCCGGCAGTGTGGTGCTTCGAGCAGGAATTCGCCTGGGTCCGCCCGAGATTGCCGTGCTGGCCGGTGCGGGTCGCGCCACGGCCCGCGTCGCCGAGATGCCGCGCGTAGCCGTGATCTCGACGGGCGACGAGCTCGTCGACGCCGGCAAACCCATCGCAGCGCACCAGATCCGTTCGACGAACGATCGCGCGATCGAGGCGAGCCTCGTGCGCCATCGCTTGGGCACGGTGACTCGTGCGCGACTGCGCGACGACGCGAACGCCCTGGCCGTCGCGATCGATCGCCTCGATAACGAGCTCGACGCCATGGTGCTCAGCGGCGGCGTGTCCATGGGACAGTTCGACTTCGTCCCGTCCGTGCTTGCGGAGCTCGGCGCGAAGCTCGTGTTTCACAAGGTCGAGCAACGCCCCGGACGACCGATGTGGTTCGGCGTCAGCGCCCGCGGCAAACCGATCTTCGCGCTACCCGGCAACCCCGTCTCGACGCTGGTCTGCGCAACGCGCTACCTGTTGCCGGCGCTGCGCACATCGATGGGGCTCACACCGGCTCCGCAGGAACGCGTCGAGCTCGCATCCCCAGTCGAAGGCTCGCCAACGCTCACGCTGTTCGTGCCGGTGACGCTGTCGTGGTCCGACCGCGGCACGACGCTGGGCGAGCCGCGTCCCACGAACACCTCGGGCGACTTCGTGTCGCTCGCCGGCACCGACGGCTTCGTCGAGCTCCCCGCGCGCCGCGGCGCCTATCCCGCCGGCACCGTCGCCCCCCTCTTCCGCTGGTAGCACGCAGGCTCGCGGGCTAACGTTCGTGCCAATCGTGGCGGAGCGGTGAAGGTATGTCGTCGGCACCGCCGTAAATACATCCATGTAGGCTGCGGCGGCGACGTCCTGTCGCCGACGCTGCCGACGACATACCTTCACCATCCACCACTCCCAAGCGACGGCAGGCCGCTCGCGAGAGGCACGCGGACGCGGGGCCACCCGGGAGTGGTGGCTGCGTGACACGGGCCTTTCGGCAGCGTCGGCGACAGGACGTCGCCGCCGCAGGCTACAGGGATGTATTCATGCCGGTGCCGAAAGGCCCGTGTCACGCAGCCACCACGCTTGGCACAACCGCCAAATCGCGGCCGACGCGAGCGGGCGCGCCTAGAACCAGAAGGAGACGAAGAACTGAAAGACGTCGGCGTCGAAGCTATAGAGGGGCTCGGTGCCAGGCGTCACCGCTATGGTGCGCAGGTCGCGAAAATCTTCGTAGTCGAACATCAGGTGATCGAACACGATATTCAACGTGCCCTTGTCGATGAACTTCCACCCGCCCTTCACGATGTCGTAGCGTCGCCCCGATCCGCAGCGACCGGCTCGCGAACGTGCTGAGCTCCTTGTCGCGCGCGATGAAGTTCTGATAGCCCGAGCGCGGGAACAGGTCGCTGTAGAAATCCGCCTTCGTCTGCGAGTACGAGCGCAGCTTGCCCTCGAACGTCCAGCCATTGTCGAGCGGATGCGTGTAGCCGATCTCGAACGACGTGGCCTTGACGTCCCACGTGTCGTGGTACTCGCGGTACTCCGCCGACAGCGCCGCGCGATACGGCAGGTAGTAGCGCATGCGCACAGCGGCCGCGTCGCTCGTGTGCGTGCGCGGATACAGCTCGCGCTCGTAGCTGTATCCGATCGGGCTGGTCGCGATCGAGGTAGCGAACCTGTCGATACGGGTTGTTCAGGAAACCCTCGTCGGTGATCGTCTCGAACGAGACGCCGACCAGCAGATTCTTGGTCAGGATCTGCGACAAGCCGAGCCGATAGTCCTGCCGCCTCACCGTATCCTCGAACGTCGCGTCGCCGCGCCGCCGAACCTGGTCGCTGCCGAGCGAGTAGCCGAGCGAGATCGTCGTGAGATCGCCGAACAGGTCCTGGCTGATGCCGAAGGAGAACGTATCGGCAGTGTAGTCGTTCTCCTTGCTGTTGATGAGCCCGAGGCTCATCGTCCAACGGTCGTGCAGGTAGTCGAGCCCGACGGACTTCTGCGTGCGCTCTTCCTTGTACGGGCTGGCCGTCGTGATCACGTCGATCGAAGCGCTGCTGACCCGGTCGACGTAGTAGTTCGCCGACGCGGAGAACTTCTGCGCGAACTGCTTGCGCACGAGCACCGATGGGCCCTGAATCGTCACGCCGCCGCCGTCGTACGAATGCAGCAGCACGTCGACACGATCCTCGGGCAGCACGCCGGCCACCCCGACCCGCGTCAGGCCGAGCAACAGAACAGCGACTACGATACTGCGCGCCACGAGCACCTCAGTTGCAGCCGCAACCGCCGCCGCGCCGAACCGGACGCGCCGCGCGCGCCTTCACGCGCCTCGTATACGTGGTCCGTATAGGAGCTCGACACCGGATTGGGGTCGAACGACATGATCGGGTCCGCCAGGTGATCGCGCTCGTACGGCTTGACCCAGGGCTGCACGCTGCATCCGACGACAGCGGAGCATGCAGCCGCGGCAAGCGCAGCGAGCATCACGGCACGACGAAAACGAATCGTGGTCATCGGCTTACTCGCGCAGCAGCGTGCGCACCTCGTTCTGGTAGTCGCCCTCGTAGCCGGCCTTGTAGCCGTGGTGGATGTAGCGCATCGTGCCGTCGCGTGCGACGATCACCGTGCTCGGCATGGTGTCGACCTTGTAGAGCTTGGTAACTTCGTTCTTCGGATCGAACAGCACGGGGAACGACACCGGCGTCTCTTCGAGCCACTTCTTGGCGCCCGCAGGGTTGTCCTCGACGTTCACGGCGAGCAGCTTGAAGCCGAGCTTGTTGTAGCGCTGATAGAGCGCCTCGAGCTTCGGCATCTCCTCGCGGCATGGGCCGCACCAGGTGGCCCAGAAATTGATCATCACGACGTCGCCCTTGAGCGAGGCCAGCGACACCGGCTTGCCGTCGCGCGATTGCAGTGAAAAGCCCGGAGCAGGCCCCTTCGTCGTGTCGGCCGTGGCCGCGAATGCCACCAGCAGACCGCCCAGGACGAGAATCGACCACTTGCGCAACATGGGCTACCTCCGTATCTCAAGAGCTAGAAAAAGAAAGTCACGCCAACGTGCGCGCCGAGGTTGTGGGCCGTCTTCGCCTTGCCCAGCAAGTCGATGTCGAATATCTGATCGTCGATATCGGCATGCACCGCCAGCCAGTCGAGCGGAGTGATCCGCCAACCCAACCCCAGATTCAACGTAAATCGGTCGTCGCCGGCGAATGTCGTCTTGCCGACACCGCCGATCAGATAAGTCGTCGTGTTCAGCGCGCGCTTTTTACCTAAGAACCCTTCGCCGGGCAGAATGTTGTAGCCCAGCGACAGGTCATAGTAGGTGTACTCGCGCTGCGGGTCTGTGAGCAATTGCGCAGCCCCGCTCAGACGCTCGAAGCTCGTGAGCTCGGTATCCGTGCGTCCGGCCGCAACCTGCACGAAGAACTTCTCGGAGACGTGATAGGCGAACGTCGCGCCGGCCACGGTATTGACACCGAAGTCCTCGACGCTGAGCTCGCCCGCGAAAATGCCCACCTCGAAGTTCTCGGTGTCGATCTTGGGCACCTTGATCTCGCGCCGCTCCACGTCGGGCTCGATGACCGGCGGCTGGCCATTGTCGTCCGTGCGGACGAGCCTGTCGCGCCCGCAACCTGTCAGAACGCTGACCGCGAGCGCCAGCGTCAGAAGAAGAACGACACTCCTGCTTTCCATTCTCTTATGTCCTCGTTGTCGTCGCGGCTCGTGAACACGACGTGCGCTTTGTACTCGGCGCGAAACACGAACCGCCGCGTGAGGTACAGGCGCATGCCTGCACCTACCTGCGCAAACGAATCAGTGCGATCGACCGTCGCGACCAGTGTCGCCTTGGGATGCGTATTGATGACCCCGGCGCCGAGCGTGAAGTACGGAGACACGCGCCGGTCCGGATACAGCAAATGAACGATATTCAGCGTCGCCAGCTTGCTGTCGGCGAACTGACCGATGGCTTCGGAGATCCAGATCTCACCGGAAAGGTTCGGCGTGAAGCTGTGCGCGGCGTAGGTGGCGATGACGTTCGCACCGCCGAAATCGCCGTACAGCGCCCCGACCTCCCAGCGCCGCGCCGCGTAGTCCTCGAGGCTCGGCTCCGGCAGATCGAACGGTCCGCCGTCGAGGTTCAGCGTGGTCTTCAGCTGATCGCGATGGACCCAGCCTTCCTCGCCGCGCGGCACCCTCACCTTGAACCAGTCCGTCCGTCGCTTCAGCAGCTCGATCTGCTCGCCGCGCTCCGCCACGAAGAAGATCGGATAACCGACGCCTGGGCCCGTATGCAAGTCGATATAGGGATCGCCGATCACGACCTCCCGATACTGCCGTTCCGCGCCTGCTGCAGTAGCTGCGACGAGAAGCTGGCATAAGCGACAGTACGAGCCACAGCCGACGCATCTACATCACCGGTACCTGGAACGGGTCGTTGTAGTACTGCGCGCCGATATCGAGCCACTCGGCGATCAAGCGCAGCTCGTCGGGCGACAGGAACCCGACGTGCGGCTGCGTCGGGCAGCCCGTGCCACCGGCATCGAAACAGTTGAAGAAGCGCGACACGCGTGCGCCGCCCGCGCTCATCGGCGAGGAGATCGATACGGGTGCCAGAATCGGATTGCCCATGGCGTCGACGCCGATCTGCACCTGCAGGTCCTGAAGCGCGCCGTTCACGAGCACTTGCTGATTGTCGGCGAACAGGAGCTCGCGATAGGCGTTGAACTGATCCGGCTCGTCCGCCGACAGCCCGTCGGTGAGATCGAGCTGCCCGGCCGGCACCATTGCCTGCCCCATGGCATCCACCGGCGCATGGCAGCCGCCCTGCGAGCAGGTGTGGTCCTCGAGCACCGTCATCGTCATCGGGTCGATGACCTGGCGCGGCGTGCTCCACAGCGGATGGATATGCGTCTCGTAGTTGATCACGATGCGGCACGCCGCCGTCCAGCTCGAGATGCAGTTGACGTTCACGGGCGTCGGCGTCGTCAGCGCGGTGTACCGGTAGCCGAACGACAGGGCGGGAGTGGCCACCGCCGAGTCCGTCCACACGTCGTCGTAGATCGACGTCCACGCTCGGCTTGAGCGCCGCGCAATCCGTCTGACAGCTCACGCGCGTGCGCGTCTCGGCCATGGTCTCGCCCGCGTCGGGTGAAAACGTGGAGACGGTATTCGGGAACGGCACGCCCGTGCTCGGCGCACCGGCGTAGGCCGCCGCGAACGCTGTCGCTGCGGCCGTGCGACAGACCGCTCTGCGGCGCGTGGCAGCCGTTGCACTTGAGCTCTTGTCCGGGAATCAGCTGTAGCCAGTTCTGGTGGCGCGGCGCTGATCCGCCGGCCGTTCCGCGTCGAGCACGCTGACGGCAAGCGCCACGTCGGCGGGCACCTTCACGCGCACCGAGCCATCGGGCTCGATCGGCGCATAGGCCACGATCTCGCGCATGCCCTGCTGGATGTTCGGGCCGAACGCGGTCGCGTTCAGATCGACGTCGTCGGGATCCGGAATCGCCACGGCCTTCTCCACGCGCAGGAATCGCGCCGGCCGGTTGGCGGGCGGCGTCTGCACCGGATCGGCGGTCGAGCCGATGTTGACGGAAGCAACGCCGTCGACGTCGTAGACGCTGCGAATGTTCAGGATGCCCACGCCTTGGGCGACGAGATCGGCATCGAAATCCACACCCGCGACCTTGTCCGGGATCGACTGCGGGGTCGCGCGAGGCTGTGCGGCGACGACGTCGCCGATCAGCACGCCCTCCTCGCCCGTGACGATCGGCAGCTGCGTCTGCGTCTGCGGGTCGTACATCCAGATCCCGTACAGCGGCGGCGCAACGACGGGGTTGGCCGCGGCCAAGCGAGCGTCCGTGCAGGGCACGAAGAGCTGCGCCGTCGGGTCGGTCGGATCGGGCTCGGCGAGCCGGCAAATTTCCCAGCTGACGAGCACGCGGCCCGTGCCGTCCCACAGCGGGAAGGCCGAGCTGAACCGGCCGCCCTGCGAGGGCGGCAGATCGGTCCGCACCTGGTTCGGCGTAGCCGGCGTCTGCGCGGGCCCGGCCATGCCCGCCGAAGCCGCGACGGGCTGCGTATTCTCCACATACGTATTCGTATCGATGATCGTGATCGCGCCGCCGAGCTCCGGATGATCGAACTGCCGCACGATCGCCATGACTCGGCCATCGGGCATCTCGCGACCGTCGAGAAACTGCACCGCTGTGTTGTTCGTGCCCGTCAGGTGACTTCGAGCGCCGTACATGAGCTCGAGCTCGGTGCCGTCCGGATTCATCTGATACAGGTTGATCCCATTGACGCTGCCGGCGTGATCCCAGCGGCTGAACAGGATCTTGCCGTTGTCGAGCACGGTCGGGTCGTAGTCGCTGCTCTGATTGAAGGAGATCTGATGCAAGTCGCTGCCGTCGTCGCGCATCACGTGCAGCACGAACGCGGGGTTCCGCCGATTTTCGTCGCGCGCGTCGAATTGCGGCTTGCCCTCGTCGAGCAGAATGGCCTTGGCCTGACGCTGACGCGTCGAGGCGAACACGATGCGCCCATCGGGAAGATAATGGGGAGAGATGTCCTGCCCCGCTTCGGCCGTGATGTCCGACGCGATGACTCGGCGCAGCGTGTCGGTCGCGATCGTGTATTCCCAGATGTTCCACGTGGGCTGCTCGTCGTCGTTCGAGGTTCGGATCGAACGGTCCCGCGCATGGCGAACAGCACTTTCTTGCCGTCGCTCGAGATCTCGACGCCCATGACGTCGCCCATGCCCTGCGTCTCGCGCATCGTGACGTTGCGCTCCGGTGCCGTCGGCGATGCGCGATCGCGCACATAGAGATCCGTGCCGATGTTGAAGCGCAAGATGTCGCGAACGTCGCGTGCTCGACTGAAGTTGCATGTTGTCGTCGAACAGCGGGCCCTTCGTGTAAGCGATCGGAAAATCCAGCGCCACGGGATCGGGTTGCTGCCCGGTACCCACGCCGACGCTGCCGTCGCTGCTGCTGCACGCCGCGAGGATCAGCGCAGCAACGCTCGCCAGCAACAGCCGTGCGCCGCGGCGCAACTGCCCCATCACAACGTTCCTTGTGTCGTAGCTCATGGAAAGTCCCTCTCCATTACTCAGTTCCGAGGCGAGGGTCGATCTCCGAGCTCTGTGCGTACGTCAACGGCGAACTCCGCGCGTCGCGCTAGACGCACATCCAGTACGCCCAGCGCATTGCATAATCCCGCGAGGAGCTGCCCCGCGATTCGACGTAATGTCGGCCCCGTAATCATGGGCATCGGCATCGGCGTCTTCCGTTAACGTGATCACAGAACGATTCCGGATCGACCCTCCGAGATAAAGTGTGATCGACATCTCCGTTCGATCACCTGCTGACTCAATCCGTCGCGAACGACTTCACTAAAAACCGGCGTCTTGTCACATCGCACGCTCGATGCGTGCGCTCAATCACCGCGCGCAGCTTACACGCGGCGTACCGTCCACTCGAACCGTCGCACATTTGAGACGTCTGTGAATTCCCACATTACACGCCTGATTTTTTTGTGTTTTAGTTCTGCCCGCGAAACGCAATGGCATCAACAAAACGGGACGATCGTGATGATTAGCAGGATGCACTGGATGTCGACGCTCGAGCTGCTCGGCAACCATCGTTCGATCTGGCGACTCTTCGTCGTGCTCGCGTTGCTCCTCTGCGGAGTATCGGTTGCGTTGGCCGGCCCGCGCGAGCAGGCGGAGCGTATTCATGACCGCCTTGCCGGCGTGCCGGCGAGCGATGCGGTGATCACGCAGATGGCCGCGATGTTGCCCGGCAATCCCGCCGGCGCGGCCCAGATCGCGATGCAGAATCCGAACTTCTACGCCGTCACGCTGAAAAACTTCGCGGCTCCATGGACGAACCGCGATCGGTCCGCGTTCGTGCCGCTGAACGACTACATCACGCTGGTGATCGGCATGGTGCGTGATGACGTGCCGTTCAATCAGATTCTCTCGGGCGATCTGCTCTACGTAGCGCCGGGTGTCTCACCGGCGCCGGCTGCCAACAGCAACGCGCACTTCGAGGCGCTCGAGACGAGGATGCGCAATCCTGCTTTCAACCAGAGCGAGCTCACACAGACGACGCAGTCGGGCACGTACGGCCTACCGCCGGCGGCCACGGCGGGCGCGATCACGACGCGTGCCGCGTCGGAGGCGTTCTTCGTCGCCGGCACGAACCGCGCGATGTTCCGCTTCACGCTGGTCAATCACCTATGCATGGACATGGAGCAGGTGCTCGACACCAGCGTCACGCCGGATCAGATCCGGCAAGACGTGTCGCGCAGCCCCGGCGGCGACAGCCGCGTGTTCATGAACAACTGCATCGGCTGCCACTCCGGCATGGATCCGCTGGCTCGCGCGTTTGCCTACTACAACTACGACACCACGACCACGCGCCTCGAATACACGCCCGGCGTCGTCCAGCCGAAGTACTTCAACAACAACAAGACGTTCCCCGACGGATTCGTGACGCCCGACGACGCGTGGAACAACCACTGGCGGCAGGGACAGAACGCGCGAATCGGCTGGAGCTCGGCGCTGCCGGGCGCGGGGCAGGGCGCGAAGTCGCTCGGACAGGAGCTCGCGGCGACGCAAGCGTTCGCCCAGTGCCAGGTGAAGAAAGTCTTCAAGGCCGTCTGTCTGCACGACGCCGTCGATCAAGCCGATCGCGATCAGGTCGCCACGATGACGACCACGTTCGAGAACAACAACTTTAGCCTGCGGCGCGTGTTTGCCGACTCCGCAGGGTATTGCATGGGCAACTAGCCCAGGGTCAGGGAGTCAAGACGATGCAGTACGTAACTTCGATGGCCGTCAAGTCGCAGCGGAAGCGCATGACGAATCGTCTCGAGTCGTTGCGCGTGCGCTCGCTCGCTGTCGGCTTCGCGCTGATCGCGGCCCTGCTTGCGGGCTGCAGCGGCGGCAGCGGCGCCGACGTCCAGGTCATTCCTGGATCCGGCGGTGGCCCCACGACCCAGAACTACACCGGTCCCGCACCCGCGACGGCCGATGTGCAGTCGTTCAAGATCAACCTGTGGGACAACATCCAGGCGGATAACCGCTGCGGCACGTGCCACAGCGACACCGGCGGTCAGACGCCGATGTTTGCACGTCGCGACGACGTCAACCTCGCCTATGCCGCCGCGAACAGCGTCGTCGACCTCGTCGTCGCCGAAGGACTCGATGATGGTGGTGAAGGTCGGCGGCGGTCACAACTGCTGGCTCGCGAGCAACGCCGCTTGCGGCGACATTCTTACCACCTGGATCACGAACTGGGCCGGCACGGTCAGCGGTAACGCCGGCAAGACGATCCAGCTCGAGCCGCCCGTGATCCGCGATCCGGGCCAGAGCAAGAACTTCCCCGACGACGGCGGACTGCTGTTCTCGCAGACGGTTTACCCCGTCCTGTCGCAGTTCTGCTCGAACTGCCACACCTCGAGCTCCTCGCTGAAGCAACAGCCGTTCTTCGCGGAAGGTCCGCCGAGCAGCGCAACGGCCGTACAGGTCGCCTACGAGGCGGCCAAGGCCAAGATGGATCTCGACGATCCGGCGAACTCGCGGTTCGTGCTGCGTCTGCGCAACGAATTCCACAACTGCTGGACGTCGAGCTGCGCGACCGATTCGAACAACATGCAAGCCGCGATCGCGCAATTCGCGGCTGGCGTCGCGCCGACGTCCGTCGATCCGAATCTCGTCACGAGCAAGGCCTCGACGTTGTATGAAGGCACGATCGCCTCGGGCGGTAACCGCTACGAAGGCAGCATGATCGCGCAGTACGAGTTCAAGACGGGCCAGACCTGCGGCACGTCGATCACCGGCGCCTGCGCCATTGCTTACGACACGAGCGGCGTCGACCCGGCCATGGATCTGACCCTGTCCGGCAACGTGCAGTGGTTCGGCGGCTGGGGCTTGAACTTCAATGGCGGCAAGGCTCAGGCGTCGACGGCGTCCAGCGCCAAGCTGAAGCATACGATCGGGGCCACGGGCGAATACTCGATCGAGGCCTGGGTCACGCCGGGCAACGTCGTGCAGGAAGACATGCGCATCGTCAGCTACTCGGCCGGCGTCACGCAGCGCAACTTCAACCTCGGCCAGACGATGTACAACTACGACTTCTTCAACCGTAGTGACAAGTCCGACGCGAACGGCAACCCGCAGCTGTCGACGCCGAACGCGGCCGAGGTGCTGCAGGCCACGCTTCAGCACGTCGTGGCCACGTTCGACCCGGTCGCAGGGCCGCAAGATCTACGTGAACGGTGTGCTCGTCGCGTCGCTCGACCCGGCGCCTGGCGGCTTGCTCAACGACTGGGACGACACCTACGCGTTCGTGCTCGGCAACGAAGTGTCCGGCACGAAGATGTGGAGTGGCGTGATCCGGCTCGTCGCGATCTACAACCGCGCCCTGACACCGGAGCAGATCAAGCAGAACTTCGAAGCGGGTGTCGGCGAGAAGTTTTTCCTGATGTTCAGTGTCGAGCACCTCACGAACGTGCCCGAGAGCTTCGTCGTGTTCGAGGCGTCGCAGTACGACAGCTACAGCTACCTGTTCCGCAAGCCGTTCTTCATCAGCCTCGACGGGACGGCGCAACCCGACAACATCGACGTTCGCGGCATTCGCATCGGCATCAACGGTGGCGAATCGCACGTCGGCCAGTCGTACGCGAATCTCGACACGAAGATCTCGAGCGCGGCGTACACGCCAACGGCCGGCCAACCGCTTGCCGACATCGGCGCCGTGCTACCGCTGGAGAAGGGCCCGGACTCGGACGAGTTCTTCCTGACGTTCGACGCCCTCGGCGCGAATACCTTCAACCGACCGGCGCCCGCGACCCCGCCGCCGCCCGTCCCCGTGGACCTGCCGCCGGCGTCTAGCATCGGCGTGCGCACGTTCGACGAGATCAGCGCCACGATGGCCGCGATCACGGGCGTGAGTCAGCTCGACTCGAGCGTCAGCGCCACGTTCGACACGGTGCGCCAGTCGCTGCCGCCGGATACCGACATCAAGGCAATCCTGGCGTCGCACCAGGTGGCGATCGCGCAGCTCGCGATCGGCTACTGCGATGCGCTGATGGAAAACCGCAGCACGACGATCGCTCGTGACACGATGTTCCCGGGCTTCGCCTTCAGCTCTGCTCCGGCAACCGCGTTCGCCAGCGAGAACCTGCTGTTCGATCCGCTGCTCGATCGCGTGCTGGGCGCGACGCAACTCGCGAGCCAACCGGACAAGGCGACGGTACGCCAAGAGCTCCACGCCCTCGTGAACGGCATCCCAGGCGACTCTGACGCGCCCCGGCCTGCTGAACAGTAGCACCGACACGACCCCGGCACGCACGCGCAACGTCGCGAAGGCGGTGTGTGCGGGCTTGATCGGCAGCGCCGCGATGCTCGTGCAGTAATCACGCGATTCGAGAATAGAGGTATCACCATGTTGATCCGAGTGAAGAACAAGCCTCGCAACCCGAACGAGCCGAATCACCGCGTGTACGACGCGCCGGCAGATGATCGCCCAGGGTTTGATGGCGGGTTCGGCCACACTGTTGACGGGTGGCTTCCTGAGCCTGTTCGCGAACCCGCGCGCGGCTTACGCTGCGCTCGCGAACGATCTGAAACCGCTGACGCAGGCCTGCGGCATCAGCAACGGCGCGGGCAAGATCCCGTTCATCTGCTTCGACCTCGCGGGCGGCGGCAACATTGCCGGCTCGAACGTGCTGGTCGGCAAGGCCGGCGGTCAGATGGACCTGCTCGGCACGGCGGGCTACAGCAAGCTCGGCATTCCGGGCGACCAGGTCCCGGGCGTGACCGAGGCCACGCCGACGGCCACGAGCAACGGCGACCACACGGATACGACGCTCGGCCTTGCGTTCCACAGCGACAGCGCCTACCTGCGCGGCATGCTGAGCCGCATGAGCACCACGACGCGCGCGAACGTCAACGGCGTGGTGATGCCGGCGCGCTCGGAGAACGACACGAGCAACAACCCGCACAACCCGCTCTACGCGATCCGGAAAGCGGGCGCGGACGGCTCGATCCTGACGCTCGCCGGCTCGCAGAACTCCGTGTCGGGCGGCAACTCGATGGCGCCGCTCATGATGATCGACCCGACGGCCCAGCCGACGAAGGTGGATCGGCCGAGCGACGTCACGGGCCTCGTCGACACGGGCCAGCTCGTGGGCCTGCTGAACGCGTCCGACGCGACGGCCGTGCTCGAGTCGATCTATCGCATCAGCCGCGAGCGCATGAACAACGCCGTGAGCACCGGTTTGCCGATGTCGCCGATCGATCAGGACGCGGTCGTCAAAGACCTCGTGAAGTGCGGCTACCTGAAGTCGGCGGACGTGGCCGACCGCTTCGGCAACGTCATACTCGACCCGGGCTCAGGACCCGGACATCGTCGGCGCGGCGGGCATCTTCTCGACGGCCGAGTGGAACAGCGGCGGCACGGACCAGACCGAGTTCCGCAAGACGGCTTCGATCATGAAGCTCGTGGTCGAAGGCTTCGCGGGCGCCGGCGTCATCACGCTGGGCGGCTACGACTACCACAACGGCAACCGCATGGACGGCGAGGTCAGGGACGAGCGTGCCGGCAAGTGCATGGGCGCGGTGCTCGAGTTCGCCGCGCGCAGGGGCGTGCCGCTGATGATGTACGTGTTCAGCGACGGCGCCATCTCGAGCAACGGCATGATCGACAACTCGGCGAACGGTCGCGGCAAGGGCCAGTGGACGAGCGACAACCAGGACACGGCTTCGCCGTTCTTCCTGGTCTACAAGCCGGGCGGCCGGCCGACGATCTATACCGCGGACGGCGCGGCGCCGGCCGTTCACCAGCAGCTCGGCGCGTTCGCCGCGAGCGGCGATGTCGTGCGCTCCGGCACTCCGGGCGCCAACAACGTGAACCTGCTGGTCGAGCAGGTGGTGCTGAACTACATGGCCCTGCACGGCCAGCAAGGTCAATTCGCGTCGCGTGTTCCCGACCAACGGGCTCGGCGCCAACATCGATCGGTTGATCGGGCTCACACCGATCGTGAACAACGTCATCACGAATCCGGTCTGACCGCCAGGGATGGCGGAAATGCCGGGGTCGCAGGAGCAAATCCCGGCTAGCGGGGTTTCAAAGGGAGTTTCGCGGTTCCTCTGAGCGTGTCTCAAACGGTTATCCGGCCACGGACGGCTGGGTAACCGTTTTCTTTTTCGGCCGGTGCCGCACCTACCGCCGACCCAGCGTCGACTGAAGCTCGGCCAGGATCGAGAGCGCGATCGACTCGGCAGAGTCGGCCTGGATGTCGAGGCCGACGGGCCCCTTCAGCCGATCGCGCAGCGGCGCCGCGCGCTCGCCGAGGTCGGTGAGCAACCGCTCGCGGCGCGCACGCGGGCCGAGCACGCCGACGTAGCGGTGATTCGCGGCCGCGAGCTCGCCGAGGTATTTGCGGTCGGTCGGCAGGTGATGGCTCATGACCACCACGGCGTCGAACTCGGCGAGCGGCAGCTCCACCGCGAGCTCGCCGGGCTCCACTTGCACCTTGCGGTCCGCGCGCTCGAAGCCGGCTCGCGCGAGGTAGGCGGGCCGATGATCCGCCACCGTCACGAACCAACCGAGCTCCACCGCCATGCCGACCAGCGGCACGGCATCCAGCCCGGCGCCAAGCACCAGCAGCCGCGGAATCGGTTGCAACGGAGCGTACAGCACGGTCGCACCCCCTTCTTTCACGAGCTCGGCGCGCGCCGCCTCGGCCGCGCGCTGCGCGCCTGCAACGACCGTCGCCGCCGCCGCGCGGGCGAGCCCGAACGTTCGCGGGGCCGGACCCGCAATCACGGTGGCACCGGTCGGAAGGCCGCTGCCCGCGCCGTCGATGACGGTGGCGATCCCGCCGCGTTGGCTGCCGCGCAGCACCGCGGCAATCGAAGTGAACGGCTCATAGTCGCGGGCGGGCTGGAGAGGCTGGAGGAACACCCGAAGCAAGCCATTGCAGCCGATCGCGAGCCCCCACAGCTCGTCTCGCGGCGTCACGCAGGTCGTAGGTGACCGCCGCTGGTTCCCCGTCCGCCACGACCTGACGCGCACGCTCGGCCAAATCCCCTTCCAGGCAACCTCCGCTGACGAGGCCGCGATAATCGCCATTGGCCGCGAGCAGGATCCGATGCCCTGCCTTGCTGTAGGTAGAACCAAGCGTCTCGAAGACGGTCGCGAGGACGAGCGGCTCTTGGGCCGCACGCCAAGCTTCGAACGACTGCAGAATCTGCCGCTCGCTCATGTTCGCGTCATTTCCTCGGGCGGCCAATATGCCAGCCTCGGCAGCCGGGTGCACGCGCCGCGCGGGTTACCCATCTCGAGATGATTCGGACATAATCGCAACATGCGGGGGTGGCCGTTGGGTCAACGACTGACGAGCCTCGTCAGTTCGACTGAACATAAACGTGGAGCGCGGGCGCCGAGAGCGCGTCGCCGCGTCGCTGGCATGCGTCTTGCTCCTTTTCTGGGCAGGAACGGGCGTTTGAATCGACGGTGTAACGAAATGGAAGTGCGAGTGCGAAGTGCGCTGCCATCTTCGAACTGTGCGGAGAAGGACTATGTCCGCGTGCACACGCACCCAGATCCGAACGACGACACGGTAACGTTGGCCACGATCGAGCGCGTGACGGACAAGGCCGCGAACGATTCGACGATAACGCACCGCGTGAAGACGCTCGTGGAACGCCAACCGATGTCGGCCGATGCGGCCGTCGAGCTTGCGACGAGCTATGCCGAGCGCAAGCAGATCCCGGTCGTGTACGCCGATCCGGAAGCCTAGGACCCTAACGTCATCGAGCATATGACGGCGCACGCACGACAACGTCTCGGAGTCCCTCGCTCGGCCGGCTTCACGCTGATCGAGCTCATGATCGTCGTCGCGATCATCGGCATTCTCGCCGCGATCGCGATCCCTGCGTATCAGAACTACGTCGTGAGAGCGCAGGTGGCCGAAGGCCTCAACATGCTGGCGCATGCGAAGACACGCGTTCAGGAGTCTTTCTCTGAACCGCGGCGAGGCGCCGGTGGATCGCGCCACCGCGGGCCTCATCGCCGACCGCGACCGACTCCAGCGGCAAGTACGTGCAGTCGGTGGATGTCAGCAACGGCGTGCTGATCGTGACGTTCGGCAACGAGGCCAATGCGCTCATCAACGGTCTCACCGCTCACGATGACGCCGTATGAAAGCGGCGAAGGCGGTGTCGCCTGGCGGTGCGGCGCCGCCGCTGCGCCCGCCGGCCTTCAGCCCATAGGGACTGCGGGCGGCGGCAACGCCGCCGTGTACATCGCACCGAGCCTTGCCCTTGCAGTACTTGCCGGCCTCGTGCCGGCCATAACGGCCGTCACTCTTCGGTGGGCGGCTTGACGCCGGACCAGCGGCGCACCAGCGGCGAATCGAGCTCGAACAGGTCGAGCACGCGACCGACGGTTTGATCGACCATCGCGTCGAGACCGTCGAGACGGGCATAGAAAGCCGGTACCGGCGGGAAGACCACGGCGCCCATCTCCGTGACCGTCACCATGTTGCGCAAGTGCACGAGACTCAGCGGCGTCTCGCGCGCCAACAGTACGAGACGACGACGCTCCTTCAGTGCCACGTCTGCGGCTCGGGTGACGAGGTTATCGGTGACGCCGGTCGCGATGGCCGCAAGCGTGCGCATCGAGCAGGGCACGATGACCATGCCGTCGGCGCGAAACGAGCCGCTCGCGATCGCAGCGCCAATGTCCCGCTCCGAGTATACGACGTCGCCGAGCGACTCGAGCTCGCGATTTCCCGAGATCGAGCTCGGTCGCCGCGCTCAGGAAGCCGGCCTTCGAGATCACGAGATGCGTCTCGACGTCGCCCAGGCGACGCAGCTCCTCGAGCAGCCGCACGCCGTAGATCGCGCCCGTAGCGCCGGTGATCGATACGATGATCCTCTTGTTTGCGCTGCTCATGGCGTCCCGGCACCCGACGAATGCCGCCCGAGAATAGCACGCAACGCCGGCGTGACCGGCCGTGCGATTGACAATGCCGCCGCGCGCGTGGCTACATTGCCCGCTCAGGTCGCGGACGATGTAGATGGCGGAACTCGAGCTCGGACCCGTATGGCTCAGCCTGCAGCTCGCGACCATCACCGTGATCGTGCTCCTCGTGATCGCCACGCCGCTTGCATGGTGGCTCGCGTTCACTCGCAACAAGGTGCGTACGGTCATCGAGGCCGTCGTGGCGCTGCCGCTCGTGCTGCCGCCGACGGTGCTCGGTTTCTATCTGCTCGTGCTGCTCGGCCCCGCGGGCGCGCTCGGCCGTATCTGGGTTCAGCTGACCGATAGCACGCTGACGTTCTCGTTCGTAGGCCTCGTGATCGCGTCGGTCATCTATTCCTTTCCGTTCACGGTCCAGCCGCTGCAGGCGGCGTTCGAAGGCGTCGGCCGAGCGCCGCTCGAAGCCGCGGCTACGCTCGGCGCCGGGCCGTTCGATGCGTTCTTGCGCGTGGCCTCGCCGCTCTGCTCTGCGCGGCTACGTGTCGGCCATCGTGCTGAGCTTCGCTCATACGCTCGGGGAGTTCGGCGTCGTCCTGATGGTGGGCGGCAACATCCCGGGCCGCACGAAGGTCATCTCGATCGCGGTCTACGAGCACGTGGAAACGCTCGAGTACGCGCAAGCGCATCTGCTTGCCGCCGGGCTGCTCGCGTTCTCGTTCGTCGTGCTGCTGTCGGTCTATGCGCTGAACCGACGCATGCCGCTGGTCCGCATGTAGACGCACCGCCGATGAGCACCTTGACGCTGAACGTTGCGCTCGAGCGCCCGGGCTTCACGCTCGCCGTCGACCAGTCCATGACGCTCGAACGGCATCACGGCACTGTTCGGTCCGAGCGGCTCGGGCAAGACGACGTTGCTGCGAGTGATCGCGGGCCTCGAGCGCGAGCGCGCGCGGCACCGTCGACGTTCGACGGCGGCGTATGGCAGGACGGCAGTCGCTGGCTCGCGCCGCACCGCCGGCGCGTCGGTTACGTGTTTCAGGACGGCCGCCTGTTCCCGCACCTGAGCGTGGAGCAAAATCTCGCGTTTGCACTGCGACGCGCGCTGGCGCGGACCGCGGCGAATGCGATCGGCTTCGACGATGCTGTCACGGCGCTCGACTTGCGCTCCCTGCTCGACCGCCGCTCCGGCGTCGCTTTCGGGCGGCGAGCAGCAACGCGTGGCGATCGCGCGCGCGCTGCTCACGAGCCCGCGGCTGCTGCTGATGGACGAGCCGCTGTCGTCGCTCGACGCCGCGCGCAAGCGCGAGATCCTGCCGCACATCGAGCGACTGCCGCGTACGTTCGGCGTCCCCGTGCTCTACGTCACGCACAACGTCGACGAGGTCACCCGGCTCGCCTCCGACGTGATGCTGCTTGCCCGTGGGCGCGTGGCCGCACGCGGCAGCGTCGAGCAGATATTCGAGCGCATCGATCTCAGAGTCGTACGTCGACGGTCTCGAGGCCGGCAGCCGTGCTACGCACGCGCGTAGCAGAGCACCGTGACGGGATCACCACGTTGCTGGTGGGCGCGCAGCGCGTGCGCGTCCCGATGATCGACGCCCCCGTTGGCGCTACCCGCCCGATCCGGATTCACGCCCGCGACGTCGCGATCGCAACGGTGCGACCGCAGAGCGTGAGCATCCGGAACGTTCTCTCCGCGAAGATCGTGGGCATCGACGACCGCGAGTCCCGGCAACGTGGAGCTGCTGCTCGACGTCGACGGCGAGCACCTGCGCTCGCGTATCACGCGCGACGCGCTCGACGAGCTGCGGCTCGAGACCGGGCAAGCGGTATTCGCACTGGTCAAAAGCGTGGCGCTAGAAAGTACACTGTTCGGCTGTAACCCCACCACGGCGTGAATGGCAATGAACGTTACGAACCTGGACTCCGCGACCTTCGGCGTCACCGATCTCGAGACCTGCCGCCGCTTCTGGACGGACTTCGGGCTGATCGAGAGCGAGGTCGAGGGGGCCACGATCTTCACCTGCAAGAACGGCGGCACTGTGGTCCTGCGCAGCGCCGACGATCCCGTCTTACCGGCCCCGATCGAGCCCGGCGCCACGCAGCGCGAAGCCACGTTCGGCGTGCGCTCGGCCACCGATCTCGACGCAATCGCCGCGGAGCTGACGCGTGACCGGCCCGTCCGTATCGACGCCGATGGCACCGTGCACGCCACCGATCCGCTCGGCTTCTCGATTGCGTTCCGCGTTGCCCGCGCATCGCCCATCGTGGCGCCGGAGCTCCGCTTCAACACGCCGGGACGACCGGATCGCATCAACACGCGCGGCCAGATCTTCGCCTCGGCCACGCCGCTCGAGATGACGCACACGGTGTTCATGATCGACGAGCCGGACAAGGTCGTGCCGTTCTATACCGAGCGCCTCGGCTTCATCGTCAGCGACTGCTACCCCGGCCGCGGCTACTTCCTGCGCGGCGGTGCGTCGAATCACCATCACGATCTGTTCCTGCTGAACGTCGGCAAGAAGCGAGGGTTTCACCATCTGGCGTTCGAGCTCAGCAGCATCCATGAGCTCTTCGGCGGCGGCCTGAACATGACGCGTCGCGGCTGGCGCACGGCGCTCGGCCCGGGCCGTCATCCGATTTCCTCGTGCTACTTCTGGTATTTCCATTCGCCATGCGGCGGCGCGGCCGAATACGACTTCGACTCCGACCAGGTCGACGAGCACTGGGTACCGGGCGAGTTTCAGCAAACGCCGGAGGTGTTCGCCGAGTGGTGCCTCGCGGATGGCATGGCCGAGTCGCTGCTGTACAAGGGCGTCCAAACCGCCGACACGATAAAAAGCAAGAGTTGACAGAGACAAAGCGGACCTGTTTGATCGACACCATGAGCAAGCCAGCCGAAGAATACGAAGACATCCCCGGCACCTGGGTGTTCGACGCGCAGCGAGCACGCAGGGGCTACCATCTGAACGCGTTCTTCTATTCTCTGATGAAGGCGGAGAATCGCGCGGAGTTCCTCGCCGACGAGCGCAAATACCTGCAGAAGTTTCCGATGACGGAGGCTCAGCGCGACGCGGTCGTGAACCGCCAATGGAACACGCTGCTCGAGCTCGGCGGCGTGTCGTATGCAATCGTCAAGCTCGCGTTCACGGACAAGAAATCGTATCAGTACATGGCGTCGCAGATGGTCGGTATTTCGGAAAACGAATACGTGAAGATGATGCAGGCGGGCGGACGCTCCCCGGACGGCTGGCGATCGAAGTCCGAGAGGAAAGGCTGATGGCGAAGATCGTTGCCGGCGTTGGCACGTCCCACACGCCCGCGATCGGCGCCGCGGTCGACAACGGCCGCACGCGGCGAGCCGTATTGGACGCCGGTATTCCAAGGCTACGAGCCCTCGAAGAAATGGATGGCCGAAACGGCGCCCGATGTCGCGATCATCGTCTACAACGATCACGTCAACGCATTCGACTTCAAAATCATCCCCACGTTCGGACTCGGCTGCGCGGCGGAGTTCCCGATCGCCGACGAAGGCTGGGGCGCGCGCCCGGTGCCGGTGGTCGAGGGATATCCGGAGCTCGCGGCGCACATGGTGCAGTCGCTCGTGCTCGACGAGTTCGACATGACGATCGTGAACGAGATGCAGGTCGACCACGGCCTCACCGTGCCGATGACGCTGCTGTGGGGTCAGCCGAAAGCCTGGCCCGTGCGCGTGATCCCGCTTTCCGTGAACGTCGTTCAGTATCCGGCGCCGACGGGCCATCGATGCTACGCGCTCGGCAAGGCGATCAAGAAGGCCGTCGAGAGCTGGGACGAGGATCTCAAGGTCGTGATCTTCGGCACCGGCGGCATGTCGCACCAAATCCAGGGCCCGCGCGCAGGACTCATCAACAAGAAGTTCGACCTCGACTTTCTCGATGGTCTCACGCGCGACCCGAAGCGGCTCGCGAGCATCCCGCCGATCGAGTACCTGCGCGATGCCGGCGCCGAGGCGATCGAGCTCGTGATGTGGCTGATCATGCGCGGCGCGCTGCGGCGAGCGCGCCCGCGAGGTGTACCGCTTCTACCACGTGCCCGCGTCGTCGACCGCCGTCGGCCACATCATCCTCGAGGCGGTATGAGCGCCCTCCCCGCGCTACCCTTCGCCGCCGTGCTCGTCCGGCGGCGCGCAAGGCATTTGACACCCGCCGCGCTGCATCGATGCGGCTTCACGCGATCCTAGCCCGTGAACCCGTACAGCCGGTGCGGGTTGTCGACGAGCACCTTGCGCTGCAGCGCCGGGTCCGGCATGAACAGCGGAATCAGATCGACGAGATCGCCGTCGTTCGGCATGTGCTTCTTGATGTTCGGATGCGGCCAGTCGGTGCCCCAGAGAATCCGGTCCGGCGCAACCTCGAGCAGCGCTTGACCGAACGGCACGGCATCCGTGAACGGCGGCCCCATCGAGGAGATGCGCTCGGCGCCGCAAATCTTGACCCAGCAATTGTCCATGCGCGCCGCGTTCAGCAGCCGCTTGAACGGCTCCTGATCCAGACCGTCCTTCGTCGGCACGCGCCCCATGTGATCGATGATGAACGGCACGGGCAGCGTGCGGAGCATGTCGTCGAACTCGAGCAGATCGATCGCATCGAAATGCAGCACCACGTGCCAATCGAAATGCGCCGCGCGCGCGACGAGCCGCTGGAACTCGTCCATGTCGGGCGTGCCGCCCAAATGCTGCACGAAGTTGAAGCGGATGCCGCGAATGCCGCCCGCATGCAGCTCCTCGAAATCCTGATCGGTGAAGCGTCTCGTCGACGTTCGCGACGCCGCGGTAACGCCCGCCGCTCTGCGCGATCGCGTCGAGGATCACGGTGTTGTCGACCCCGTGGCAACTCGCATTGACGAGCACGGCGCGCGACAACCCGAGCGTCTTCTGCAGCTCGACGAACCGCTCGAGCGGCGCGTCGGGCGGCGTGTAGCTGCGATCCGCCGCGTACGGGTATCGGTCAGCCGGGGCCGAAGATGTGGCAGTGCGAATCGCAAGCGCCGCGGCGGCGGGCGATACTTCGGCGTCCGCGTATTCGGATCCGGCGCCATGCAGACCGGGATCTCACGCATTGATGCTCTGCTCCAGCCGGTCGAGCGTCTCCATGGCCGGCAGCACCTGCGCGACGCTCGAGCGCGGCTCGCGGCCTTCGCGAATCGCGGCGACGAACTCGCGGTCCTGCAGCTCGATACCGTTCATCGAGACGTCCACCTTCGAGAGGTCGATCTTTTGCTCCTTGCCGTCGAAGAGATCGTCGTAGCGCGCGATGTAGGTGCCGTTGTCGCAGATGTAGCGGAAGAACGTGCCTTGCGGCCCGTCGTTGTTGAACGACAGCGCGAGCGTGCACACCGCGCCCGAAGGCGTTCGCATGCTGATGCTCATGTCCATCGCGATCTTGAGCTCGGGATGCAGCGGCCCCTGCAGCGCGTGCACGACCGCCGGCTCTCGCCGGTCTGGTGGTGAAACAGATCCACGGTATGGCACGCGTGATGCCAGAGCAGGTGGTCCGTCCAGCTGCGCGGCTTGCCCTCGAGATTGATGTTCTTGCGGCGAAAGAAGAACGTCTGCACGACGAGCTGCTGGAGCGTGAGCTCGCCCGCCTCGATCCGCTTGTGCACCCATTGGTGCGACGGGTTGAAGCGGCGCGTATGCCCGGCCATCGCGATCTTGCCGGTAGCCTTCTGCGTGGCGTCGATGCGCCGCGCGTCGGCCAGCGAATCGGCGATCGGGATCTCGATTTCGACGTGCTTGCCGGCGCGCATGACCTGCTCGGCCTGCGCGGCATGCACCTGCGTCGGCGACGTCAGGATCGCGGCATCGACACCGGGCCGCTCGAGAGCTTCGGCGAGGTTCGTCGTCCAATGCGGGATGCCATACTGCTTCGCGACTGCAGCGGTCGACTCTTCGCTGCCGCCGACGAGGCTCGCGACCTCGACGTCCGGGATGTTCTTCAGCCCATCGAGATGTTTCCGGCCAAAAGCGCCCTGACCGACCATGACGATCTTCATTACGACTCTCCGTTGATTGCCGGCTCGGACTCCGAACCACCTACATCGCCCGAGCCGACACGTTTGCAGCGAGGCCATGACCTTGAGTGGCGGAAAGTCCGCGGCGAGCTCGTTCGTGTATTATTCGAGCAATCAAGGTTAGCACAGAGCCCACGGGCCGCGAACCCGCGCGACCGCCGCCGCGCGCCGCCGTTGCAGCGCCGCACGCCCGAGGCGCGCGACCCTCCGAGGAGGTAGACACCCATGGCGCAACGCGCGGAGAGCATGCCGTTACGAACCGATTTCTCGCTGCTGATCGACGGCAAGCTCGAGCAGAGCGACGCAGCACCTCGACGTCATCAACCCGGCGCTCGGCGCGGTGTTCGCGCGCTGCCCGGCGGCGACGCGCGCTCATCTCGACCGCGCCGTGAACGCCGCGCGCACGCGCGTTCGCCGGCGTGGCGCAGCACGTCCTTCGCGGAACGGGCCGCGCTCGTCAAGAAGATCGTCCGAGGTGCTGCGCGCAGCAGCAGAACGAGCTCGCCGAGCTCCTGACGCGCGAGCAGGGCAAGCCGCTGGCGCAGTCGGTCAGCCGAGATCGACCGCGGCACCGCGCAATCGGACGGCATGGTCGGAATCGAGATCCCGACCGAGGTCGCTCGTCGACGACGACAAGAACCACATCGAGCTGCGTTATCGGCCGCTCGGCGTCGTCGGCATCATCACGCCGTGGAACGCGCCCATCAGCCTCGCGCTCGGACCCGCTCGTCTCGGCGCTGTACACGGGCAACACGGTCGTGCTGAAGCCCTCGCCCTACACGCCGCTGACGACGCTCAAGGTCGGCGGAGCTGCTGAAGGACGTGTTCCCGGCCGGCGTGTGAACGTGCTCGCCGGCGGCGACGAGCTCGGCGCATGGATGACCGAGCACACCGGCATCGACAAGATTTCGTTCACCGGCTCCGTCGCCACCGGCAAGAAGGTGCTCGCGAGCGCCGCCGGCACGCTGAAGCGCGTGACGCTCGAGCTCGGCGGCAACGATCCCGCGATCATTCTCGACGACGTCGACCCGAAGGCGATCGCGAAGAAGGTGTTCTTCGCCTCGTTCGTCAACAGCGGTCAGGTCTGCATGGCGATCAAGCGGATTTACGCGCACGAGAAGATCTACGACGAGCTGTGCGACGGCGCTCGTCGCCGAGGCGAAGAAGACGAAGGTCGGCGACGGCCTCGATCCCGGCACCGAGCTCGGCCCGCTGCAGAACAAGATGCAGTACGACAAAGTCGTCGACATCATCAACGACACGAAGAAGACCGGCGCCAAGATCCTGACGGGCGGCGAAATCCCGCCAGGGCCCGGGCTATTTCCTGCCGCCGACGCTCGTCGCCGACGTCGACGACGACGAGCCGCCTCGTCCAGGAAGAGCAATTCGGGCCGATCGTGCCGATCATGAAATTCAACGATCTCGAGGACGCGATCCGCCGCGCCAACGACACGCGCTACGGCTTGAGCGGCTCGGTATGGACGAACGACACGAAGCGCGGCGCCGAGATCGCGGCGCGGCTCGAGGTCGGCACGGCGTGGGTCAACCAGCACCGCGCGACGTCCGCATTCGTGCCGTTCGGCGGCGCGAAGGAATCGGGGCTCGGCCGGCAGTACTCGTCGCTCGGGCTCAAGAGCTACATGGAGCCGGAAGTCGTCAGCGTCGCAAAGCATTAGCGGCGGCTTCGCCGACGGCGACCAGCACCCGGTCGCCCTCGGTCTTCAACCGGCGCATGTCGAGCACGAGGTTGTACTGACTCGGCCGCGTCGGGCGGCAGCGGATTGGTCTCGAGGCGGTATAACTTGCCGTCCGCGACGCGCCGCGGGAAATCGCTCCCGCAGCGCGGCCTTGAACATCTCCTTGGCCGCCCAGTCCGCGTCCGACGACAGCGAGCCGAACTCGTCGTCGTAAACACGCTCCGTCGATCGATCGTCGATCGTCGGTCTGATGATGTATACGTTCGTGCCGGGCACGAGTCGCAGCGCCGCGGCGGCCGAGTGGACGAGCCGCCACTCGCGGTGCTGCGGCTCGGCGATCAGCGTGTAGGTATTGCGCTGCGCGAGCACTGCGGCGATCAGCACGAGCGCGCCGAGCGCAACGGCCTGGGCCATGCGCCGGCAATCGACCGGACCGCACCGCAGCGCGCAGCGCGAACACCACGAGCACGAGAAACAGGCCGGATAGCGGCAGTAACGTGCGATAGCCGATCGCCTGCGAGCTCGCGGCGAGGCTGACGCTGTGCGCGACGAACGGCAACGCCAGCGCGCAGAACAGCCAGCGCAACTTCTGCGATCGAGTCGACGCGCCATAACGAAAGCCGAGCGCGACGATCCCGGCGAACGCCGCCGTCACGACCCAGAACCACGGCTGCGTGGCAAACCGGTCGCGCAACCCGAACAGCGCCAGGGCATTCGGCAGCGGGTTGCGAACGAACCACAGCAGCTTCAGCAGCGGGTGCGGCTCGATGTGCATGCGTGCAGCTTCCGGCACCACGCCTTCCGTGAAGTAGCGCATCCATGACCAGGAACCCGACGAGCAGGCTCGCGAACAGAATGCCGACATGCAGGACGATCCAGCGGACATGACCGATGCGACGGTGGTCCTCGCGCAACAGCAACGCCGCCGCGAGCGGCACGACGGCGAACAACGCGCTCGTCTGATACGTGAGACCGGCGAGCAAATAGAGCGCCGCGCCCATGGCGAGCCCGATCAGCGCGACCCGCACCTCTGCGCTCGAGATGCCGCTCGACGAACCAGAAGCCGAGCACGGCGGCGAGCAAGCCCACAGCGATCGGCCAGGCGATCGCCCAGCCCACGATCACTTGCGCGCCCGGCAGCAATGCCGTGCCGACGCCAACGGCAGCAGCCTCGACCTCGCCCCAGCCCGAGCGGCGCAGAAACGCCCACAGCGCGATGCCGACGAGCGACAGCAGCCCGACGCTCGCCAGCCGCAGCCACGCGAGGTCGGGCACCGTGCGGACATGCTGCAACGACTGCTCGAGCAGCATTCCGTACATGGGCCGCCCGTTCGAAGACGTGAACTTGACGAGCTTGCCGGGCTCCTCGCGCACCTCGCGCAGATGCGCGTAGTCGTCGCGAAACCCATACTCGTAGGTTGCGGTCTGCCAGTAGGCCGCCAGCGGCAGGAGCACGAGCGCGATGACGAAGATCAGCGCACGCATTCACATCACCTTCTCTTTCTTCGCGACGACGTAGTACTGCGCCCCCAGCGGCAGCCAGGTCAGCCGCTTCTCGAGCGGCCGCAAGCCCCTCGCCCAGTGCGGGAAGAAGATCCGGTAGCGCACGTCGGCGCTCGCGAACCCGGCCGCCCGAGCACGTCTGCGCATCGTCGGCGCGAGAATCAGCTCGGCGTGCTCGTCGAACACGCAGCTGTTGACAGCCTGCCTGGTCAAAGGGTTCAACGGATTGTGCTCGAACACGAGCAGCAGCCCGCCGTCGCCGAGCACGCGCCGGATCTCGGCCAGCAGCGCCACGTGCTCGTCGTGCGGGATGTGGTGGAACACGCAGGACGCGAGCGCGACGTCGAACGTTCCGGCTTCGTATGGAATACGCTTGCCGTCGAAGTGACGAAATTCCGCGACGCCACCGTGCTTCGACGCACCGATGGCCAGGCTCTGCCGCGATACGTCGAGACACGTGACGCGCGCAGCCGGCAGATGCCGGGCGAAAAAGGGCACCGAATAGCCGACGCCGGCCCCGAAGTCGAGCACGGCCGGCTGGGTGATGGCGCCGCCGTGCGCTCGCGCAAGCTCCGCGGCGACGTCGACGATCTTGTACTCGGCGAAGTACTCCGGACTTTCGCCCGACGCTCGAATGCTCTCGGCGTGCAGCGTCCGGTACTCGGCGGCGAACTTGTCGAACTCTGCTTCTTCCACGATCGCTCTCACAGATCCCGATACGACACGAGCTGCGCCCCGCGCGCCGCGACCAGCTCGCGGATTCGCGGGCTCATCAGCGCGGCGCGCTCGGCAGCCCACGAGTATTGCCAATAGCCCTCGGTCGCGCGCTCGTCGTCACCGCCCGGATGGCACATGAGCTCGACCGTGCCGCGCGCGGGCAGGCCCGCGAGCACCGTCGCGAGATTCGCCTCGTCGAGCCGCCCGCCGAAGTAGAAGCCGACGAACGCATCGCTGCGGCGCAACGCGCGCAGGGGCGACGAAGCGCAGACGAGACCGAGCACCACCTGCTCGGCGAGTCGGCGCGCGTTCCGCAGGCTGCGCAGCATATAGGCGCGAACGCGCTCCGCGGGATAGCGAACGGCTCCGATGCCGTGCTTGGTCGCAAGCTCCGCGACGATGGCGGCGATGCCGGGCAGCACGTGCACGTGCTGGTGCCCGTCGAGGTGACTCACCGCAATGCCGGCATCGCGAACGCGGCGAATCTGCGTATCGAGCTCCTCGCGGACCGCGGCGAGATCGATCTTGCCGCGCAGATACCGGGCAGCGAACTGCACGAGATGTGGCGGGAAACGCCCGTCCGGCCCGACGAGGCTCGCAGCCGCTGCTGTGTCGATCAGTGGACGTTGCTCCGTCAGCGTGAGATGCACGCCGACGTCGAGGCTAGGCCGGCTCTTCGCGAGCGCCACGGCATGCTCGAACGCGCGGCCCGGTTGCCATGATCGACGTCGAGGTCACGATACCGCAGTCGTGCGCTTCCAGGATGCCGCCGTTCACGGCCTCGGCCATTCCGAAATCGTCCGCGTGGACGATCAGGCGCAGGGTCGCGCTCGTCATGCACGCCTCGCGGGGCCGACGGGGGCCGCGAAGGCCCAGTGCCGGAAACCGATATAGTTCGTCACCACGATGAGACCGGCCAGCGGCACCCAGACCGCGAGCTCCGGGAAGCCCATTCGATCGACGAGCGCGAACATGACGAGCGTGCTCAAGCCAAGACTCACGAAGTTCACCACGACGAACCGGCCGATCTGGCCGATTACGCCGCCATGGGCGCGAAAGGTCCAGGACCGGTTCCACCAGAAACTGTTGACCATGCCGGCGAAGTACGCGAGGACGTTGGCGACCGCCCCCTCCGCACCGACGGCAGCGGCGCCCGGTCGGGTCGGCGACAGGTGCAACGCGGTCGCCAGTTTGCCGAGCGGTAGATAGTGGTAACAGAGGTAGAACGCGGCGAGGCTCACGAGGAAGTTGGCGCAACCGACGAGCGCAAAACGCGGTGCAGGATGCTGCATATCACGACTCCCGCCCGCCGCACTCAACCATCGGCCCTGAAATCGACGACCGCGCCGCGCCGCGCGCGCTTGTCGGCCGATTCCAACACCGTGCGAGTGGTTTCCCGCACGAGAAACCGCGGGCGGCGGCGCACCTCGACGGCGATCCTGCCCACGTATTCGGCAAGCACGGCCAGGAATACGAACAGCACTCCGAACAAGAACGATGAGATGGCGACCGACGACGCCCAACCGGGGATCGCCTCCTTATCGAGCCATTTACCGAGAATCGCATAGCAGACGCCGAGAAACGCGATCGTCGAGGAGATCAGTCCGATCACGATGCCGATCCGCAACGGCACGAGCGAGAACGCGCTGACCCCATGCCAACCGAGCCGCAGCATCTTGCCGAGGCTGTACTTGCTCGAGCCCGCGTAGCGTTCGCCGCAGTCGAACGGCACGCTCGTCGTGGCGTAGCCGACCCAATGCACGATGCCGCGCAGGAACAGACCCTCCTCCTCGAACCGCAAGATGTCGTCGAGCACCTGACGATCGAGCAACCGGAAGTCCGCGGCACCGGGCTCGATGTCCACGCCGCTCAAGAACGTGAACAGCCGATAGTAGAGGCGTGAAGTCGCGCGCTTGGACCACCGCAAGCTCGGCGGATCGCGGCGCACCGTGTGCACGATCTGGAAGCCTTCGCGCCATTTACCGATGAGCTCCGGTAGGAGCTCGGGGGGATGCTGCAAATCGGCATCCATCATGATGATGGCCTGGCCGCGGGCGGCGGCGAGTCCCGCCATCAGCGCGCTCTGGTGGCCGAAGTTGCGTGACAGGCGGACACCCCGCACGCGCACATCGGCCGTGCCGAGCGCATCGAGAGCCCGCCAGGTGCCGTCGGTGCTGCCGTCATCGACGACGACCAGCTCCCAGTCGTCGCGACCGGCCGCGCCGTCCATGACGCCGCGGATGCGGCGATACAAAACGTCGAGATTGCGCTCTTCGTTGTAGGCCGGGACGACGATCGAGATCATGGTGGGCCCTGTTCGAGAAGCCATCGACGCCTTGTCTCTGTCTTTTTGACGGACTCCCCGGGCGCGCGTTCCCCGGCCGCTGCGCTGCAGCGCCGAACGATGTCAAAACGCCTCCCCGTGGATAATAGTAGCAGCCATGTCCCACCCCAGCCTCAAGGCGTTCGACGCCTTACCGCTCAAGGAACGCTGGTTCGTCCGCGCCCGGCTGGGCTCGGCCCCCTTGGAGGCCATGGCCGCCCGGGCCCGGGGCGCGGCACTGCTCGACGTCGGCTGCGGGCACGGCGCGCTGGTCGCCCTGTTGGCCGAGGGTCACCCCGAGCGCCGGGTTGTCGGGATCGACCCCGACGAGCGCAAGATCGGCTGGGCGCTGGCCTCCGTAGGTCGCGCGCCGAACGTCGAGCTGCGTGCCTGCTCGATCGAGACGCTGGCCGCCGAGCGTCCCGGCACCTTCGACTGCGTGCTCGTGGCGGACGTCCTGTACCTGCTCGCCCCGGTCACCTGGGGCCGGTTTCTCGGCGCCGCGCGGCGCCTGCTGCGCGCCGGCGGCTTGCTGGTGCTGAAGGAGGCCGAGGACGACGGCTCATGGCGGGCGACGAAAGCCCTGTGGCAAGAGCGGCTCATGGTCTGGCTGCTGCGCCGCACGCACTCGAGTGGCGCCATCGGTTTCGCGCCGCGCAGCGCGCTGGCGGACGCGCTCACGGCGGCCGGCTTCGTCATCGACGAGGTCGCGAGCTATGCCCGCGGCTATTCGACGCCGCACATTCTCTTCACGGCGCACACGCCGTAGGCGCCTTGGCCGCTAGCCCCAAACGTCGGCCGCGACCTCCACGACGCGGGCCAGCTTGGCCCATTGCTCGTCCTCGGTCAGCAGATTGCCCTCCTCGGTCGACGCAAACCCGCACTGCGGCGAGAGACACAGTCGATCGAGATCGACGAACCGCGCCGCGGCGTCGATCCGTCGCTTCAGCTCGTCCTTGCCTTCGAGTCGGCCGCGCTTCGTCGTCACGAGCCCCAGCACCACATGCTTGCCGGCGGGTAGCCGCTTCAAGGGCTCGAAGCCGCCCGAGCGTTCGTCGTCGTACTCCATGAAGTAGCCGTGTACGGCGATCTCGTTGAAGAGCACCTCCTGAACGGTTTCGTAGCCGCCCTCGCCCATGAACGTGGATTGGAAGTTGCCGCGGCACAGATGCAGGGTGACCGTCATGTCGGGCGGGACATCGGCGATCGCCGTGTTGATGAGCCCGGCCCAGATGCGCAACAGAGCCTCCGGATCGTCACCGCGCGCAGCGATCTTCTGCCGGTAGGCCGCATCGCAGAGCATTGCGATGAACACCTCGTCGAGCTGCAGATAGCGGCAGCCCGCGGCGACGAAGGCATTCACCGCCGCGCGGTAGGCCGCGCCCAGATCGGCGTAGAGCTGCTCGCGTGACGGATACGCATCCGCGTCGATCGGCGGCAGCGTCGGCCGGCCCGTCAGCGCGGACGGCGCAGGTATCGTGATCTTCGGCGTCTGCTTCGTCCGTGCGCGCAGGAACGCGAAATGCGCCAGCATGGGATGCTCGCTGAAGCCGATTCGGCCATCGACCCGCACGCCCTCGTTGCGCGGCGTGGCACCGGCGAACGTCACGCCCGCATTCGCGGTGTGCCTGCCGACCCCGTCCAGGCCCCAGAGAAAATCGAGATGCCACCACGAGCGGCGCAGCTCGCCATCCGTGACGCCGCAAAGACCGATCGCCTCCTGCGTGCTCACGAGTCGCTCGATCTCGCGATCCTCGACCGCGACGAGCGCCGCGGCATCGATGGTGCCGCTCGAGAACTGCCGCCGCGCCTCCTTGAGGACCGGCGGGCGCAGCAGGCTACCGACGTGATCGGCACGGAAGGGCGGTCTACGCCTTGCGGCCATGGCGCTCCTTGGGGAAACTGCGTATGGCGCAGCCTACCGGCACGCGCCTAAATGCGGCAATCACTCATTCCGAAGGACTACTTCCAATGATCTACGAGGTCGAAGGCGACATTCTGCAGACGGGTGCCGAGGCCATCGCTCACGGCGTCGCCGCCAACGATCCCATGAAGCAGGGGCTCGCCGCCGCGTTGCACGAGCGCTACCCGGCCATGCACAAGGACTTCCACCACTGGTGCCGCGCGCAGCATCCGAAGCTCGGCAGCGCCTGGATCTGGAGCGGCGCCGGCGGTGTCCGCATCATCAATCTCATCACGCAGGAAGGCGGTTACGAGCACGGCAGCAAGCCCCAGAAAGCAGACGTGACCAGCGTGAACCATGCGCTGCGCGCGCTCCGCAAGATCATCACGGACGAGCAGCTCGGCAGCGTCGCCCTGCCGCGTCTCGCCACCGGCGTCGGCGGCCTGGACTGGGCCGAGGTACAGCCGCTAATCGAGCGCCAGCTCGGCGACGTCGGTGCCGACGTCTACGTGTATCAAAGCTACGTGCCGGGGAAGAAAGCGACCGAGCCGAAAGGCTAGCGACCGTCCCACACGGCAGCCGGCACCAGCACCTCGCCGCGCATGATCAGGCGCGCCGTGCGCAGTAACCCGGCCTTCAGCACGGTCGGTTGCGCCGGCGTGCCGCCAACCTCGAGCGTCACCGAAAATTCGCCCGTCGGGTGCTCCACGGACATGCGCTTCACCGGCCCCTCCGGCACCGTCGCGATGCCGGCCGTGACCGAGCCCGGCAGGATGCACGCCGTGGCGACCGACACGGCACCGAGCACGCCGATGGCAGCGTGGCAATCGTGCGGAATGAACGTGCGCGTGGAGACGTGCCCGCCCGAGCGCGCCGGCGCGATCAAGCTCATCTTCGGCACCACTTTCGTCGTCACGTCGCCGAGGTTCATGCGCGGCCCGACTTGCAACCGGATCGACTCGACCTTCGCCTTCAGCGCTTGGTTGGCGTCGAGCTCCTTCGGCGTCTCGTAGCCGGTGACACCGAGATCCCGCGCCCGCATGACGACGACCGGCATGCCGTTGTCGATGCACGTGACCTCGATGCCGTCGACGACGTCGCGCACGTTGCCCGTCGGCAGCAGGCTGCCCGTGGCCGAGCCGGCGACGTCGAGGTAATTGCACACGATCGGCGCGGCGGTGCCCGGCACGCCGTCGATCTTCGCGGCGCCGTCGTAGTTGACCTGCTTGCCCGGCGTCTCGATCAGCAGCTCGCACAGATTGTCGCTGTTCAGCATCCGGACACGCACGGGCGTGACCCCGTCGCGCGCGGCCACGAGGCCCGTCTCGATGGCAAACGGTGCCACACCGGCCAGGATGTTGCCGCAGTTCGGCGTGGTGTCGACGCGGCCCTCGCCGACGACCACCTGCACGAACAGATAATCGATGTCCGCCTCGGCAGACACCGAACGACTCACGACGGCGACCTTGCTCGTGAGCGGATGCGCGCCGCCCGCGCCGTCGATCTGGCGCGCGTCGCTGCCCATCGCGGCCACGAGCACGCGGTTGCGCAGCGCTTCCTCGACGGGCAGATCGTCTTTGCGAAAGTACAAGCCCTTGGAGCTGCCTCCGCGCATCAAGAAACAATGGATCGGCGTTTGCATGCGCGTATGGTACGGCGCCCGCCCGCGCCGCTGCTACACTGCGACGCATGCGCAACCTCGGCGCCAGCGGTCTCGCGGTCAATCCGATCGGGCTCGGCGGAATGCCGCTGTCGATCGAGGGCCGGCCGGATGAGCGCACGGCACACGCCGTCATCGAGGCCTTCGTCGCGGGCGGCGGCAACTTCATCGACACGGCGATCAGCTACTGCCTCGACAACGACGACCTCGGTCACAACGAACGACTGATCGCGAAGTCGCTGGCGGTCCTGGGCCGCACCGACGTGATCGTCGCAACCAAAGGCGGGCTCACGCGGCCGCACGGCCGTTGGGACGTCGATTGCACGCCGAAGTGGCTCCGCCACTGCTGCGAGCAGAGCGCGCGCGATCTCGGTGCGCCGCTCGCGCTGTATTACCTGCATGCCGTCGATGCGAACGTGCCACTCGCCGAGTCGCTCGGGGAGCTCATCCGGCTGCGCGACGAAGGCAAGATCGCGGCGCTCGGCCTCTCCAACGTCAACGCCCGGCAACTCGACGAAGCGCTGCGCATGACACCGATCGCGGCGGTGCAGAATCGCTGTAACGTGCTCGAGCGCCGCGACGTCGACAGCGGCCTCGTCGAGCGTTGCCGCCAGCGCGACATTGCTTACGTCGCGTATTCGCCGGTCGGCGGACACTGGGGCCACCGGCGACTGCGCGAGCATCCCGCGCTCGCGCAGCTCGCGCGCAAGCATCGCGCGTCGCCCTACGCCGTCGCGCTCGCCTGGCTGCTTGCACAAGGCCCGCACGTGGTGCCGATCCCCGGCGCCACCAGGATTGCAAGCATCGCGGATAGCCTGACGGCCGCCGAGCTTCGCCTCGACGCTGCCGACCTCGCCACCCTCGGCGACTCGCGAAGCCGGCCCGTCTAGGGAACCTAGGGGCTATGCGTCCGGTCGTCCAACCGTAACGTCTCGACGACGAGCAACGCCATGACCAGCGAGCCCGTGAGACCGATGCCGGCGACGGCGAGGCTCGCGGCCGCCAGCCCGGAGGCGTCGACGATCGTGCTCGTCAGCAGCGGCGCCAGGCTGATCCCGACGTCGCCGATCAGGCGCCACAAGCCCAGGAACTGACCCGGCCGACCGCTCGCCCGGGCGAGGTCCGCCCCCATGATCATGACCACGCCCGTGCCGATGCCGTTGGCAAAGCCGAGCAGCATGGCCGCCGCGAGCAGGGAATACAGGCCGACGGCGAGCGGCAACAGCGCGAGCCCGACCGCGTACAGGACCATGCTCGGCACGGCGCTCCATTTGCGACCCCATCGATCGGCGAGCACACCGGACGGATAGAACAGCGCAATGTCGACGACCGTCGACAGCGAGTAGACCAGGCCGATCGTCGTCACCCCGAGCCCGACGGCCTGACCGAACAGCGGCACGAGCAGCTGGCGCGAAGCGCGCATCAGCTGCAACACGAGCGCGCCGCCGCCCGCCGTGGCGAGCACGCCGCGCTGCGCGCGCAGCACCGTCAGAGTGCCGCGCAAGCCCACGTCGTGGCGGTCGTGCTGCACCACGACCTGGCGCGCGAACGCGAGCACCATGCCGGCCGCCAGCACGGCGCTGATTGCGCCGGCGGCGAACGCCACGGGGAAGCCTGCCGCGCCGGCCAGCAGCCCCCCGGCGACCGGCCCGAGCAGCGCACCGCCGCGCTGCAGCCCCGCCATGGCGGCGATCGCGCGACCCAGCTCGCGCGTGGCACAGATGTCGGCGAGATAAGACTGGCGTCCGAGCATCCACGCCGCATGGCCGGTGCCGAGCGCAACCGCGGCGACGCCGAGCACCCACGGATTCGCCGACAGCGAGAACAGCACCAGGCCCGTCAGGATCAAGCCGAGCCCGCCGAGCAACACCGGCTTGTCGCCGAAGCGCGCGACGAGCATGCCTGCCGGGACGTCGAACAGCAGCACGCCCACGCCGCGCAGGCCCGCGACCAAAGCGGCAAACGCGGCGCTTTGGCCGGAATCGAGCACGTACAACGGCAGGAGAATCGTGAGCGCTTCCTGGCTCACGGCCATCATCAGGGACGGCACGTAGACCGGCAGCAGCAGCCGGTCGTAGGGCGACGGTAACCGCATCGAGGTCAGAGGCCGTCGCAATCGGATGCGGATCGCCGGCGCCGCCTGTGCGCGCGTCGACCCGTAGCGCTCGTCATGCCGAGGATTCTAGCAAGCGGTTGAAAAAGTTGATCGGTGTGGCGATCCTTGCTCGCATGACGAGCACCGAAGAAACGCCGGCGCCCTCGACCGAAGAGTCGCTCGCGGCGGCGAGCGAGCCGGTGGCCGGCGCCGATCCGAGCGACGCCGCGATCGCGCAGGACCCGGCCGACGCATTGAGCCCGGCCGTGCGCCGCCTCGTCCGCCAATACGATCTCGACATCACGGGCATCCATGGCACGGGGCCCGACGGCCGGATTCGGGTCGGCGACGTCATCAACGTGCTCGGCCCGCGCGCGGAGCAGGCCGTGCGCGGCCGTGTGGCACCGCGGCCGGCCGTGACCGACGACGGCGACGACGAGCTCGGCGCTACGGCCGAGCCGAGTGCCGAGGCATCGCCGGCTCGCGCGACCGAGCCGGTCACGACCACGATCTTCGAGTGCGAGCTGGGTCGCGCGCTGGCGCATCGGAAGACGCTGCGCGCCGACGACATCGACGTGCTGCTCACGAGCTACTTCGTCGTGGCCTGTGCGGATGCGCTCGGCTCCGTGCCGGACCCGATCGCGAACGAGCCGGCGCGCCTCGGTGTGCAGCTCACGATGGCAGACGGCCAGTCGCACGCGCTTGCGCTCGACGCGACGGGCCTCGTGGGAACGCTGACGGAGCGGCTGCGGCTTGCCGATACGGGGTTGCGCACGGGTGTCGGCGCCGATCTCGCCGAGACGAGCCTGCTCATCCATCACTACGGCGCGAGCGGCAGTCTGCTCGCGACGCCCACGCCGATCGGCCCCGGCCGATTTGCGAGTCTCGGCATCGGTCGCGTGCGCCGCGAGATCGTGCTCCGCAACGTCGATGGTGACGATACGCCGCGCGTCGGCGCACGATGTTACGTGAGCCTGTCGTTCCTCCCGGAGCGCCTCACGCTGGCGCGCGCCAACGAGTTCCTCGCCCACGTAGTTCGCCTGCTCGAGCTGTGGCCGGACTGACGCCGTTCGCGCAGCGCAGAACGAAGCGAGGCGTTGCACGCATTTGCGTGCTCGCGCTGTGTGTCGCGGTGACCGGTTGCGCGGGCATGGCCCCGTCCGCGGAACCCGGGGTGTTCACGATCGAGCGCGCGCGCGTCGCCGTACGCGCTCGCGACGTTCCCGTGACGTACGTGAGACCGACAGACCCGCGGCACCCCGGCTACTTCATCGTGTTCGCGACGGGCGACGGGGGTTGGCTCGGCACGAGCGCGGCATTGTTCAAGTACCTGGCCGAGGAAGGCTACGTGATGGCCGGCGTGAGCTCGCCGGAGGTCCTGAACAGGTCGCAAAGGCCGAGACGGCGCTTCAGCCCCACGCAAGCGACGGCCACGCTCGCCAACCTATTCGCACAGTTCCGGCGCGACCTTGGCACCGAGTCTTCGGCCTCGATGATCGTCGTGGGGTTTTCGCGCGGGGCGAGCATCGTGGCGCACACGGCCATGAATCAACGCTTGCACGTCGGCCTCGCGGGCGGCATCGCCATCGGCCTGACGCGCGAAGACGACTATGTGCGTGCACCGACCGGCCGGCGCCGTCACGAGCTTACGGTCGACGATCAGGGCCGACTCGAGATCTATCCCCCGCTCGCCACGGTCAGCGGCACCCGGCTCGCGATCATTCAATCGACCCGCGATCACTACGTCGGCGCGGCCGAATCGCGCAAGCTGCTCGGCCCGGACACGGCCGCGCGACATCTGTACGCGGTCGACGCACGGAATCACATGTTCGGCGGCAACCGCGCCGCGCTGCTGCGCGATGTAGACGACGCTCTGGCGTGGATCGAGGGCAAGGCACCGCCCGGCGCGACGGCGCCGTAACGTCATTTCAGGACGATCGCGATCGCGTCCGCAACCCTGTCGACGTTGCCATGGTTGATCCCGGCGACGTTCACGCGGCTCGATTCCACCATGTAGATGTGGAACTCCTCGCGCAGCCGAATCACCTGCTCCTTCGTGATGCCGAGGAACGAGAACATGCCTCGTTCCCTCGCGATGAACGAGAAATCGACCGGCGTCTTGCGTGCCGCGAGCTTGTCGACGAGCAAACGGCGCAGCCCGTTCAGCCGCGTGCGCATCTCGGCCAGCTCCTCCACCCACTGCGCACGCAATGCCGGGTCGTGCAGGATCTGGCTGACGATCGCGGCGCCGTGATCGGGCGGCATCGAGTAGATGCCGCGTGCGACGTTCGACGCGTTCGCGAGCGCGAGCTTCGCGCCCTCCGCGCTCGCGGAGACGAAGCTCGCGGCACCCACGCGCTCGCGATACAGGCCGAGGTTCTTCGAGCACGAGGACACCACGACGACCTCGGGCAAACGTGCCGCCATGAGCCGCACGCCGTGCGCGTCCTGCTCCAGGCCTTCGGCCAGGCCCTGGTAGGCCAGGTCGATGAACGGCACGAGGCCGCGACGCTCGCAGAGCTGCGTCAGGGCTTCCCACTGCTCGTGCGACAGATCCGCACCGCACGGGTTGTGGCAGCAACCGTGAATCAGCACGAGGTCCCCGGCGCTCGCCTTCTCGAGCTTCGCGAGCATCGCGTCGAAATCGACGAGATGGCGCGCGTAGTCGTAGTACGGATAGGTCTCGAGCGTAAGCCCCGCGACCTTCAGAAGCGGCAGATGATTCGGCCACGACGGGTCGCTGATGTACACGCGCGCGGTCGGCCTGGCGCGCGCAATGAGATGCCCCGCGACGCTCAAGCCGCCGCTGCCACCCGGAGTTTGCACAGTCGCCACGCGGCCGGCCGCGAGCGCCGGATGGTCCTTGCCGTATAGCAACTCCTCGACGCCGCGATTGAATCCCGCATTGCCGGCGATCGCCACGTAGGTCTTCGAATCCTGGGCGTCGATGATCGCGTGCTCGGCGCGTTTGACGCTCTTCAGAACCGGAGTGCGGCCCTGCTCGTCCTGATAGACGCCCACGGACAGATCGATCTTGTCCAGGTGCTGGTCCGCGCGAAACAGGGTCATGATCCCCAGAATCGCGTCCGGCGGCAGCGGCTTCAGTGTTTCGAACACGGCGAGTCCTTCACGAGACGGCGCGGGGTCCCCGCGCGAGCGGGCGGTATAGTATGTAGATCGTCACGGCACAACAAGACGCGTGCGTCGCGAATCGCAGTGAGAGTCATAGTCCAAGAGGGTAACGGCGGGCCCGAGGTATTGAAACCCGGCACGGCGCCGGATCCCGTGGCCGGCGCGGGACGCGTTCTGATCCGCGTTCATGCCACGAGCGTGAATCGACCCGACGCCGTGCAGCGCCAGGGCCACTACCCCCCGCCGCCCGGCGAATCGCCGATTCTCGGTCTCGAGGCGGCCGGCACCGTCGAGGCGGTGGGCCCGGGTGTCGACGGCTTTCAGCGCGGCGAGCGGGTGTTCGCCTTGCTTGGCGGCGGCGGTTACGCGGAGCTCGCCGTCGCGCACGCGCGTCACGTCATGCGGATACCGCCAAGCCTGAGCTTCGAGCAGGCGGCGTGCATTTGCGAAACCTATCTGACGGCCTACATGAACCTATTCCTGTACGCCCGGCTCGCCGCGGCGAGACCGCGCTGCTGCACGGCGGCGGCGGTGGCGTCACGACGGCCGCGATGCAGCTCGTGAAGACCCTGCGGCCGGACGCGCGCATCCTCGTGACCGCGTCGCCGCGCAAAGTCGAGCGTGTCGCAGCGCTCGGCGCCGATCTCGTCATCGACTACAAAGCCCAGGACTTCGCCGACGCGGCGCTCGCCTTCACCGCCGGACGCGGCGTAGACGTGATCCTCGATCACCTCGGCGCCGCGTATCTCGGGCAGAACCTCAAAGCGCTGGCCACCGGCGGCCGCCTCGCGCTGATCGGGGTCATGGGCGGGCGCAAGGCGGAGCTCGACCTCGGTCGCGTGCTCGCGCAGCGGCTTTGGCTCATGGGCTCGACGCTGCGCCCGCGACCGGTGGAAGAGAAGGCGGCGATCATCCGGCGGTTCGAGCAGGAGGTCATGCCGCACTTCGCAGCCGGCCGAATCGCCCCGCTGATACACCACGTTTACCCCCTCGAGCAGGCCGCCGAAGCGCATCGCGCCATGGAAGCGAGCGAGCACTTCGGCAAGCTGGTCCTGCGCGTCGTTTAGGACGGGCCATGACAATCCTGCGCAGCCTGCTGTTCGTCCCCGGCAACAAAGCGAACATGCTCGAAAAGGCGCTCGGGCTCATGCCCGATGCGTTCGTGCCCGACATGGAGGACTCGGTGCCGGCGGCGGAGAAAGCCAACGCGCGCGCGACTACGGCCGAGTTCCTGCCGCGGCTGGCGGCGCGCGGACGACCCGTGATTCCGCGCGTCAATGCGCGGGACACCGAGTGGTTCGAGGCCGACGTCGCCGCGATCGCCGGTGGCGAGATCTACGGGATTTCGATCGGCAAGGTTCGCACCGCGGGCGACATCAGCGCGATCTCGCAGGTGCTCGAGGCGCACGAGCGGCGCAGGGGCTTGCCGGTGGGCCACCTGAAGCTCGTGCCATGGATCGAGACGGCCGAAGCGATCGTGAATTGCAACGCGATCTGTCGCGCGAGCGAGCGGATCGTGGCCGTGGCGTTCGGCGGCGAAGACTTCACGAACGACATGGGGATCGAGCGCCTCGCCGACGAATCGCAGGTAGCGTATGCGCGTCAGCTGCTGTGCATCACGGCGCGCGCGGCCCACGTGCTGGCGCTCGACACGCCCTACTTCAAGCTGCGCGATGCCGACGGCCTGCGGCTGAACGCGCTGCACGCGAAGAGCATCGGCTTCAAAGGCAAATTCGCCATCCACCCCGAGCAGCTCGCCGCATTGAACGAGTGTTTTTCGCCGTCGGAGCAGGAGGTTGCGCACGCGCAGCGGATCGTCGCGGCGTTCGACGAAGCCGAGCGCACCGGCCGCGGCTCGACCTCGCTCGACGGCTGGGTCATCGACGTGCCGGTCGTCAAACGGGCGCGGGCGTTGCTCGACCTCGCGCGGCGAATCCGCGAGGACCGCGATCGCTGAAGGCGCTCGCGCGCCGCGCGCCACTCGATGCGCTCAGGTCTGCCAATCGATGCGGCTCTCCCGCCGCTTACCGCGGCCCTCGCCGAGCATCGCAGTGCCGTGCTCGTCGCTCCGCCCGGCGCCGGCAAGAGCACGGTGGTGCCGCTGGCTCTGCTCGAGGAGCCTTGGGCCCGCGGGCGGAGCATCGTCATGCTCGAGCCGCGGCGCCTCGCCGCCCGCGCCGTCGCCACGCGCATGGCGGTCACGCTCGGCGAGAGTCCCGGCCAGACCGTGGGCTACCGGATGCGGCTCGAGACGCGCGTCGGCGCCCGCACGCGCCTTACGGTCGTCACCGAGGGCGTCTTCACGCGCATGCTGCACGACGATCCGGCGCTGTCCGGCATCGCCGCGGTGCTGTTCGACGAGTACCACGAGCGCAGCCTGCACGCCGATACCGGCTTGGCCCTGGCGCTCGACGCCCGCCGACACGTAGCGCCGGAGCTGCGTCTCGTCGCCATGTCGGCGACGCTCGACGGGGCCCGCGTCGCGGCACTGCTCGGCGATGCTCCGCTCATCGAAGCGGAGGGCCGCATGTTCGACGTCGAGGTGCGCTATGCAGGCACCGGTCTGCCGGCGTTGCCGGGAGGCACGGAACCCGTGGACGCGGGCGCCGCGCGCGCCGTGCAGCGCGCGCTACGCGAGGCGAGCGGCGACGCGCTGGTGTTCCTGCCCGGCGCCGGCGAGATCCGCCGCACGCAGGCGCGTCTCTCGGCCGTGGCGCTCGGCGCGGACATCGACGTGCTACCGCTCTACGGGGAGCTGCCGGCCAGCCAGCAGGACGCCGCTTTGGCGCCGCCAAAGCCGGGACGACGCAAGGTGGTGCTCGCCACGAACATCGCGGAGACGAGCTTGACGATCGATGGGGTGCGAATCGTCATCGACAGCGGCCTCGAGCGGCGCAGCGTATTCGATCCCACGAGCGGCATGAGCCGCCTCGCGACCCAGCGTATCTCGCGCGCCTCGGCCGAACAGCGCGCCGGTCGCGCCGGACGCACTGCGCCGGGCGTCTGCTATCGCCTTTGGGGCGAGGGCGCCGAGCGGAGCCTGGCACCGTTCGCGCCGCCCGAGATCGTTGAGCGCCGACTTGGCTTCGCTCGCGCTCGATCTCGCGGTATGGGGCACGCCGGCCGCGGAGCTCCGCTGGCTCGACCCACCGCCGGCCGCGACGCTCGACAGCGCGCGCGACCTGCTGCGGCGTCTTGGCGCGCTCGACGGCGCCGGCCGTGTCACCCCACATGGTGCGGCGATGCACGAGCTCGCAGCGCACCCGCGGCTCGCGCACATGCTGCTGCGGGCCCGAGAGCACGGCGCGACCGCCGCGGCGGCAGAGCTGGCCGCGTTGCTCTCGGAGCGCGACGTGCTGCGCGGCGGCGCAGCCGCCGCGGACGGCAGCCGCGAACGCGACAGCGACATTCGCACTCGGCTCGATGCGCTGCGGCGGGGCGCTGTGCGCGGCGCGCTCGAGCGCGTGCGCCGGGCCGAGCAGCGTTTCCGGCGCGAGCTGAACGTCCCGGTTGCCGAGTCGGCCGCCGACTCGCCGCTCGCGCCGGGCGTGTTGCTCGCGTTCGCGTATCCCGATCGGATAGGCAAGCGGCGACCGGGCGACGCGCCGCGGTATCAGCTCACGAACGGCCGCGGAGCTTCGTTCGCCACGCCCGAATCGATCGGCCGCGCCGAGCTCATCGTGGCCATCGAGCTCGACGACCGCGATCGAGACGCGCGGATCCTGCTCGCAGCGCCGCTCGCCCGCGCCGACCTGCTGGCGCATTTCTCGAGCGAGCTCGTCACGAGCGACGAGATCGCGTGGGACGCACGCTCGCAAGCCGTCGCGGCGCGACGCACCGTGCGACTCGACGAGCTCGTGATCGACGAGAAGCCGCTGCCGGAGGTGCCGCCGCACGCCGCGGCCGCAGCGCTCGTCGAAGGGCTTGCGCTCGCTCGGCGCCGCGGCGCTGCCGTGGGACGACGAGAGCCGCGACTTCGCGGCGCGCTGCGAATTCGTTCGAGCGCTAGAGCGCACCGATCTGGCCGACTGGCCCGATCTGTCCGAGACTGCCCTGCTCGTGGATCTCGGCTGGCTCGAGCCGTTCCTGGCGGGTGTCACGCGTCGCTCGCAGCTCACGCGCGTGCCCCTGACGGCGGCGCTGCGCTCGCGTCTCGATCACGCGCAGCTGCGCAGGCTCGACGAGCTCGCGCCGACGCACATCGTGCTGCCCACCGGGACGCGCGCGCGCATCGACTACCGTGACGACAACGCTCCTTGCGCATCGATGCGGATGCAAGAGGTCTTCGGGCTCGCCACCACGCCGCGAATCGGCGGCGGCGCCGTGCCCGTGACGTTCAAGCTGCTATCCCCTGCGCAGCGGCCGTTGCAGGTCACGCGCGACCTCGCGAGCTTCTGGAAGAACGCCTACGTCGAGGTGCGCAAGGACATGCGCGGCCGCTATCCGCGCCACTATTGGCCCGAGAACCCGCTCGACGCGGAGCCGACGCGGCGCGCAAAGCCCCGGCCATCGCGTTGAAGGCGAAAAACACGAGCCGCCGCCGGCAAAGCCCTCAGGGCGCTGCGGAGTGGCGGCCGGGGAACACGACGCTCGCCCAGGCGGCGGCTTCGCGCTGAAGCTCGAGATAGGCCTCGCAGTCGCGCAGGCGCCGATCGATGTTCGAGAGCGCGATGTCGTCGGGCAGCACGTACGAGTCGACCATGCCTCGCGCCCGCGCCGCAGCCCCATTCCCGACGTGAAACACGATCGAGCCATCGAGCCGCAGCTCGCTCGAGATTTCGATTTCCGCCGCATGTATGCGGCGCATATACAGCGTAAGCAACTCGCGGATGGCCTGATAGGCCGCATCCGCATCGACGGGCTCCAGACGCGTGTGCTCGGCACGCACGCCAAGCCGGCATTGGACCCCGCGACGCTCGCGGAACGTGTCGCAAAGCGCTTTGAGGCGATCGAGCAAGTCCGGGCGCTCCACGCCGCCGTTAGCGTCGCGTTCCATTACATAACCTCGCGAAGACTGGGTGAGTCGGGAGGGGCGCCATGGTGCCCTGCACGGCGAAGATCGCGACGTGTGCTACGGTAACCGGACGGCGTAACGCGCCGCGACGCGCGCCGCCACAGGGGGGTCGACACGGCAGTCGCGGCCCTCAGGATGGGCAGGCGGGGCTGGCCGCGCCACCCACGCGCTGCAGACGCCGTTACCGTCCGCCGCTGAGTGTGACCGGCACCGCGATCTCGCCCGTGCCGCGGCGCACGGTCAACGTGACTCGGTCGCCGAACTCGTGCGCATCGAGCACGGCCAGCAGCGTGCCGAAATCCTTGACGGGCTGGCCGTCGATGGCTTCGATGACGTCGCCGAGCAAGACTCGACCGGCGGCCGTCATCTGCGTGGCCCGCAGGCCGGCACGCGCCGCCGGCGAGCCCGGCGAGACTCCGAGCACGAGCACGCCCTTCGACGTCTCGTCGAGCAGCTGCGAAGTCACGTCATCGTCGGCAGAGATGCCGAGTGTCGGTCGCACGTAGTGGCCGAAGCTGATCAGCCGAGGCACGACCCGGTTGATCGTGTCGACCGGCACCGCGAAGCCGATGCCCGCGTAGGCGCCCGACGGGCTGTAGATCATCGTGTTGATCCCGACGAGCCTACCCGCGCTGTCGATCAACGGTCCGCCGGAGTTGCCGGGGTTGATCGCGGCATCGGTTTGAATCACGTTCTCGATCGTGCCGCCCTCCTCGTTGTCGACCGTGCGGTTCAAGGCCGAGACGATCCCGGTCGTCAGCGTATGATCGAGGCCGAACGGGTTACCGATGGCCAGCACGTTCTGCCCCACGCGCAGCTCCGCGCTGCTGCCGAGCGGAATCGCCGGCGGCAGATTGCTCGGCACGTCGATCTGCAGCACCGCGAGATCGTGCTCGGGGCTTGCGCCGACGAGCCGCGCCGAGAAGCTGCGCTGATCGCCCAGCCTGACCAACGCCTCCTGCGCCCCACGGATCACGTGGAAGTTGGTGACGATGTGCCCCTGCTCGTCCCAGACGAAGCCCGAGCCCGTGCCCTGCGGCACGCGCATGATGTTACGGCTGAAGAACCCCCGCACGTGCTGCACCGTCGTGATGTACACGACCGAGGGACTGACGCTCTCGAAAATCGAGATGGTGTTGCGCTCTTCCGCCGACAGCGGGCCGCGCGGCGCGACCGCGCGCGGTTGCGCGGTTGCCGTGCCATGCTCGGCGAGTTGTGCGTAGGCGCCGGGCGCGGCGAGCGCGGCGCTCACGCCCAATGCGACACCGAGTCGCGACCACGTCCGCCACATACGAGAACAGTAACAGACCGCGGCGAGGGCGGCGGATTACAAACGCGTAACTGTGGAGCCGCGTGGGCGGCGGCGGAGCGAAACTCAGGCGTCGCGGATGGCGCGCATGACGAGGTTCTGCAGCAGCGGAATCTTGAAGTGGTTGTAGTTCAGCGGCGTGGCCCCGCGCACCGCGCTCTGCCCCGCCAGCGTCGCCGTGTCCGCCGTCTTCGGCTGACCCTTCACGACCTCCTCCACCACCGTGAGCCGCCGCGGCACGCACTGCACCCCCCCGGCCACGATCCGCAACGCCTCCACCTTCTCCGCTCCCGCCGCCCCGCTCACCTTCAGCGCCGCCGCCACGTTCACCAGCGGAAAGTCCCAGGTGTTGCGATCCGCCACCTTCTCGAAGTAAAACCGCGCCCCGCTCCACTCCGCCGGTACCCGGATCCCCGTGAGCACCTCGCCCTTCTCGAGCACCGTCATCCGCTGAATGTCGGTCGCCGGCCCGATGAAAAACTCCTCCGCCTGCACCTCGCGCTGCCCCTTGGGCCCGGCAATCAGCATCGTCGCGTCCAGCGCCACCAGCGCCGGCGCCGTGTCCGAGGGGCTCACCGCCACGCAGCGCGCCGCCCCAAACAAACAGTGCTCCCGGTTTTGCCCCTCCGGGGTGTCCGCATAGCAGGTGTTGCCCCCCGCCCGATAACAGTTCACGCCATACCGGTAGTACCAGCAGCGCGCGTCCTGGCTCACGTTCCCGCCAATCGTCCCCGTGTTCCGGATCTGCGGGCTCGCCACCCGCCGCGCCGCCTGCGCCAGCACCCCGTACCGGCTCTGAATCACCGCGCTGCTCTCCACCTCCGTCAGCGTCGTCAGCGCCCCAATCTCCACGCCCCCCTCGCTCGTCTCCCGGATCCCTTTCAGCCCCGCAATCCCGCTCAGGTCCACCACGTACTTCGGCCGCTTGATCCGGTCCTTGAACCAATCAAGACTGTCGTTGCCCCCCGCCAGCGCCCAGCCGTCCTCCCCAAACCGACCCAATAGCTCCACCGCCCCTTCCACACTGTCCGGCTGGTAGAGCTCGAAGGCACTCATCATGTCGCGCGACATGGCGGCTCCTTATGCGGTGTTGACCTGGAGGGGCTTGTGCGACTGCGGGCGTTTCGCGAGCGCGTTCACGATGTGATCGCGCATGACCGGCACGCGGTTGAAATAATGGCCGCCGAGCGCGTCGGAAATCGCGCACAGCAACGACGACGCGCCGGCGCCCATGACGGGCTCGCCGATGCCCTTCGTGCCGAGCGGGCTCTGCGGATCGGGCTTGTCGACGGCGTCGGTCGTGAACGTGCGCGCCACGTCGAGATAGGTCGCCGGCTTCGCGAGGTACAGCCCGACGCTGTGCGGCAGGCCGTTCTGCGGATCGTAGATGTGTCGCTCGAGCGTGGCGAGGCCCACGCCCATGACGGCGCCGCCCTTGATCTGCGTCGCGAGGCTCTGCGGATGAATGACCGTGCCGCAATCGGCGACCGCGACGTAGTCGATGATCTCGAACGCGCCCGTCTCCGTGTCGAGCTCGATCTCGATGAAGCCGGCCACGAACGCGGCCGGCTGCGCCGTGAGCGGCATGTTGTCCTTCGCGACGCCGATCAGCCCCGTGCCCGCCAGCGACTTCGCGGCACCGGCCGTCATCGGGTTCACGTCGGCCGGCGGCTCGTGGCCGTCGAACTTGCCGCCGAGCTCGATCGCGCGCTGCGCGGCCTGCGCATACGTCAGGCTCTTCGTGGGATCGCTCTTGCGGAAGACCTTCTCGCCGCCGATGTCGTAGTCCTCGGCCTTGCCGCCGAGATCCATCGCGGCGATTTCCTTGAGCTTGTTCACCGCGTCCATCGCCGCCGCATAGCTCGAGCGCGACATCGTGAACGACGTGTTGCTGCCGAACTGGCCGATGTTCCACGGCAAGCCCTTGCGCGTATCGCCGCGCTCGACGATGCAGTTGTCCCAATTCGCCTTCAGCACCTCGGCGGCCACGCGAGACGTGCCCGAGTGCGAGTACGTGCCGAGGTTGCCGACGCCGCTGTGCAGATGGAGCTTGCCGTCCGGCGTGAGCCGCACGAGACCGTCGAAGCCGGCGAAGCCGGCCGGGTGGAACGCCTGGCCGACACCGATGCCGGTGACCTTCGTGCCCTTGCGTTGACCGCTACGCGTCTTGCGCTCGTCGTAGTTGAATGCCGCCGCGCCCTTCGCCATCGCGTCCTGCAGGTAGCAGCTCGTGACGGGACCTTGGTTCGCGCCGAGCTTCGCATCCATTTTCGGACCGTTGATGCGGCGAATCTCGAGCCGATCGATGCCGAGCTTAATCGCGGCCTTGTCGATCAGCGGCTCGACGGCCGCCACGGTCTGGTTGTGACCCGGACCGCGCTGCGCGACGCGCGGGATCGTGTTCGTCATCACGCAGGTGCCGCGGAACCGCATCGCGGGCGGCTGATACAGGATCGACACGGTGTCGCCGGCCGACGGCCAGTCCGGGAAGCCCGTGGTCGGCCCATTCTCCTGCACGATGTACAGATCCGCCGCCGTGACTCGGCCCGTCTTGTCGAAGCCGAGCTTGATGCGGCCCTGAAACCCGGTGCGGGCGTTACCGATGAAGTACTCCTCGGCGCGGCTGATCCGCAGCATGACCGGCTTACCGATCTTCTTCGCCATGTACGCCGGGATCGCCATCTGCGGATAGGCGGAGCCTTTCGAGCCGAACCCGCCGCCGCAGGTCTCGGCGACATACACGAGATCGTCCGGCTTGATGCCGATGTAGCCCGCGAGCGCCGGGACGATGAAGCTCTGGCTCTGCGACGAGCCGTAGACGAAGCACTTGCCGTTCTCCCAGTACGCCATCGCGGAGCGCGGCTCCATCGAGTGGTGCGACATCGTGCCCGTGACGAACGTCTCGTCGAGCACGAGCGCGGCCTTCTCGAAGCCGGCGTCGACGTCGCCGTACGACCACTCGAGCACGGGCTCGCCGGCCGGCAGCTGGCCTTCGCCGACCTTCGCGAAATCCGCCGCCGTCCACTTCGCTTTCTTCAGTTTCGGCGGGCCCGTGAGGCGGTTGTCGATGACGTTGCCGTCCGTGCGCGCGTCGGGGCCGCCGGGGAACAGGCTCTGCAGCGGGTCGACCGTGAACGGCAGCTCCTCGAGATCGAGCTTGATCTTGTCGATCGCGTCTTGCGCCGTGCGTCTCGTCGACGGCGGCGACGGCGAGGATCGGCTGGCCGACGTACATCGGCTCGTTGGTCAGGATCGGCTCGCCCGGGGCCGGCTGCGCCGGCACGTCGTCGGCCGTGAGTATGCCGAGCACGCCCGGCATCGCGAGCGCTTCCTTCGCATCGATGTTGCGGACTCGCGCGTGCGGCATGGGGCTCAACATGAGGCGGCAGAACGCCATCCCCTCGGCGCGGAAATCCTCCGCGTACTTGGCCTTGCCGGTGACCTTGCCGTGCACATCGGGCGGCACGAAGTTCTTGCCCAACAAGTCGTAAGCCATGATGCAACTCCTCTGTTGCGCGAAGCGCCAGACTCGTCGTGGACTCCGCTCCGACGAGAGCGCGGCCGCGACGACTCCTTGATAGACTGTGACCCGAGGCCAATCGCCGGGAATTCATGGACTTTATCGCCTCGGCGCATAACCTACAACAACCGGCGCCACCGGGCTTCGTTCGGGGGGAACAAACGATGCGCTCGACAGGAAGGAGCAGGCTGCGCTTTGCGGCCGCGGCATTCGCCGCCAGCGCGGCATTCTGCGCAGCGGCGGCCGGCGGCGAGCCCCCGCGCGCGGCGCCCGCCTTCAAACGCGACGCGCTGGTCGCGCCGCCGACGAACGGCTGGCCGACCAACGGCGGCAACTGGTACAACCAGCGCTATTCGCCGCTCACGCAAATCGATCGCAGCAACGTCGCGAATCTCAAAGGCGTGTGGCGCGCGCGTCTCGGCGGCTCGGGCGTCGGCACGAAATACTCGGGCGAAGCGCAGCCGATCGTCTATGACGGGGTCATCTACGTCGTGACGGGCGCCGACGACGTGTTCGCGATCGGCATCGACGGCGGCGACATCCTGTGGAAGTACGAGGCCAAGCTCGACGAGACGAACGACGTGGTGTGCTGCGGCTGGACGAACCGCGGCGTCGCGCTCGGCGACGGCAAGGTGTTCCTTGGCCAGCTCGACGGCAAGCTCGTCGCGCTCGATCAGAAGACCGGCCAGGTGGCCTGGGAGATCCAGGCCGAGCGCTGGCAGGACGGCTTCAGCCTGACGGCCGCGCCGCTGTATTACGACGGGCTCGTGATCGTCGGCGTCTCGGGCGCCGAGTACGGGATCCGCGGCCGCGTGAAGGCCTTCAGCGCGAAAACCGGCGCGCCGGCCTGGACTTTCTATACGGTGCCGGGCCCCGGCGAGCGCGGTCACGACACCTGGCCGCAAGACAACGACGCCTGGAAAAACGGCGGCGGCTCCGTGTGGCAAACGCCGGCGCTCGATCCCGCGCTCGGCCTCGTCTACTTCTCGACGGGCAACCCGGGCCCCGACTACAGCGGTGCCGTGCGCAAGGGCGACAACCTGTTCACGGCGTCGATCGTCGCGCTCGAGGCGAAGACGGGCCAGTACCGCTGGCACTTCCAGCAGGTACATCACGACCTGTGGGACTACGATGGGCCGAGCCCGGTCGTGCTGTTCGACATCAAGATCGATGGCGTGCAACGCCACGGCCTCGCGCAGCCGAGCAAGACGGGCTGGGTCTACGTGCTCGATCGCACGAACGGCACGCCGTTGATCGGCATCGACGAGAAGCCCGTGCCCCAGGAGCCGCGCCAGGCGACGGCCGCGACGCAACCCTATCCGCGCGGCGATGCGTTCGTGCCGCAATCGATCGACATCGCGCCCGAAGGCTTCAAGCTCGTGAATGGCGGTCGGATCTTCACGCCGTTCTGGACGGAGCAGCCGGTGCCGATCAAGCCGGCGTTCAGCGGCGGCACGAACTGGCCGCCGAGCTCCTACGATCCCGGCACGGGTTACCTCTATGTCTGCGCCCAGGATCGGATCGGCGTGTTCCACACGGAGAACGAGGGCGCGCCGCCTGCGCTCGGTAAGCGCTACGTGGCGGGCAGCTTCGGCAGCACGCCGCTCGGCCGCCTGGGCGTGTTCGCGGCGCTCGACATGCACACGAACAAGCTCGTGTGGCGAGAGCACTGGAGCGACGAATGCTACAGCGGCTCGACGACGACCGCCGGCGGACTCACGTTCGTCGGTCGCAACGACGGCCGGCTCCTGGCACTCGACTCGCGCGACGGCACGAAGCTGTGGGAGTTTCAGACGGGTGCCGGCATGAACGCGCCCGTCAGCGTCTTCGAGCACGGCGGCAAGGAGTACGTAGTCGGCCTACTCGGCCGGCAACCTGTTCGCGTCCTCCGCGAAGGGCGACAGCGTCTGGCTGTTCGCGCTGGACGGCACGTTGCCGCCCGCGCCGCCGCCGGGCGCCGCGATGCTCCTGACGAGCGCCGCGCAGGGCGATGCGGATCCGGCCAAAGGCAAGCAGGTCTACGAAACCACGTGCATGTTTTGCCACGGCGAGCAGGGCGAAGGCGGTCAGGGCGGCGGCAAGCCGCTCGTCGACGCGCGCGATCCGCTGTTCGTCGTGCAAACCGTCAGCGAAGGCCGCAAGGACATGCCGACGTTCTCGGACGCGCTGACGCCCGCGCAGATTCGCGACGTCGCGGCCTACGTCGCGACGAAGCTGCCTCACTGAACCACGGAGCTATGGCGTGCGTGACCGTTTGATCTCGATGCTTGCGACCGGCGCCGCTGCAGCGCTCGTGGCCACGGCGCAGGCGCAGCCCGCGCGCGAATCGCACGTGGCGCCGCCGACCGTCGGTTGGCCGACGAACGGCGGCGATTGGTACAACCGCCGCTACTCGCCGCTGACGGCGATCGACCGCAGCAACGTCGGCAAGCTCAAAGGCGTCTGGCGCACGCGGCTCGGCGGCTCCGGAGTCGGTGCCCAGTATTCCGGCGAAGCGCAGCCGCTCGTGGTCGACGGCGTCGTCTACGTCGCCACGGGCGCGAACGACCTGTTCGCGATCGGCGTCGACAGCGGCACGATCCTTTGGGACTACCACGCCCACCTCGACCCGAACAATAAATCGGTCTGCTGCGGCTGGACGAATCGCGGTGTCGCTGCGGGCGCCGGCAAGGTGTTCATGGGCCAGCTCGACGGCAAGCTGATCGCGTTCGACGCGAAGCACCGGCAAGATCGCCTGGTCGATCCAAGCCGAGCGGCCGGCAGGACGGCTTCACGATCACTGCGGCGCCGCTCTTCTACGACGGTCTCGTGATCGTCGGCGTGGCCGGCGCCGAGCTCGGCGTGCGCGGACGCGTGCACGCCTATGACGCGCGGGACGGCAAGCTCGTCTGGACGTTCTACACGATTCCCGGCCGCGGCGAGCCGGGCAACGAGACGTGGCCGCAGGACAACGAGATCTGGCAGCACGGCGGCGGCACCGTGTGGCAGACGCCGGCCGTCGATCCGGCGCTCGAGCTGCTCTATTTCTCGACGGGCAATCCCGGGCCCGACTTCAACGGCGGAATCCGCAAGGGCGACAACCTGTACACGTCGTCGATCGTGGCCGTGGAGGCGAAGACGGGCAAATATCGCTGGCACTTCCAGCAAGTGCACCACGATCTTTGGGACTACGACAGCGCGAGCCCGGTCGTGCTGTTCGATCTGCTGCTGGACGGCCGGCCGCGCAAAGGCATCGCCGAGGCGAGCAAGAGCGGCTGGGTCTACATCCTCGATCGCACGAACGGCCAACCGCTGGTCGGCATCGACGAGCGACCGGTGCCGCAAGAGCCGCGGCAGGCGACCTCGGCCACGCAGCCGTTTCCCGCGCGGCGACGCGTTCGTGCCGCAGTCGGTGGACATCGCGCCGGAGGGCTACACGCTCGTGAACGGCGGCAAGATCTTCACGCCGTACTGGACCGACTACGTCGTCGGCAAGCCCGGCATCTCGGGCGGCGCGAACTGGCCGCCGACCGCGCTACGACGTCGCGAGCGGCCACCTGTTCGTCTGCGCGCGCGATCATGCGAGCACGTTCCGGGCGTGGGACATCGGTCCCGAGCGGCCACCGGCCGGCGAGCTGTACATCGGCGGCAACTTCGGCGCCAACCCGCTGCCGCCGCAGGGCATGCTGACGGCGCTCGACATGCACACGAACGAGATCGTGTGGCAGCAGCACTGGGCGAACCCGTGCGCGAGCGGCGTGACCGTGACGGCGGGCGGGCTGCTGTTCATCGGCCGCAACGACGGCCGGCTGACGGCGCTCGATGTCGACACGCGGCCACAAGCTGTGGGAGTTCCAGACCGGCGCCGGCATGAACTCGCCCGTCAGCGTGTTCGGCCATCGCGGCAAGGAGTACGTCGTCGCGTATTCGGCGGGCAACGTGTTCGCCGGCTCCGCGCGAGGCGACAGCGTGTGGCTGTTCGCGCTCGACGGCACGCTCGAGCCCGTGCCCCCCGGCAAGTAGCGAGCCTCACCCATGAAGATCCATGCCCTTCTCGCACTCGTCGCCTCGTGCACGCTGAGCGCGAGCGCGTCGGCGCAAACCCATCCGCCGCGCGCCCCGCCTTCGCCGACGACGATCTCGTCGGCGCCCCGACCGCCGGCTGGCCGACGAACGGCGGCAACTGGTCGAATCAGCGCTACTCGCCGCTGACGGCCATCAACCGCGACAACGTCAAGCGCTTGAAGGGCGTCTGGCGCACGCATCTGAACGGCTCGGGGCTCGGCCCCCAGTACTCGGGCGAAGCGCAACCGCTCGTGTACGACGGCGTGATCTACGTCGTGACCGGCGCCGACGACGTGTTCGCCGTCAGCGCCGACAGCGGCGCGATCCTCTGGGAATACCGCGCGAATCTCGACCCGACGAATACCGCCGTGTGCTGCGGCTGGACGAGCCGCGGCGTGGGGCTCGGCGACGGCAAAGTCTACGTCGGCCAGCTCGACGGCAAGCTCGTCGCGCTCGATCAGCGCACCGGCAAGGTCGCCTGGAACGTCCAGGCCGAGCGCTGGCAAGAGGGCTACACGATCACGGCCGCGCCGCTTTACTACGACGGTCTCGTGTACGTGGGGTTCGCGGGCGGCGAGCGCGGCGTTCGCGGGCGCATGAAAGCGTTCAACGCGCGCAACGGCAAGCTCGTCGTGGACGTTCTACACGGTGCCCGGCACCCGGCGAGACCGGCCACGATACCTGGCCGCAGGACAACGACCTCTGGCAGGACGGCGGCGCGCCGATCTGGAACACGCCCGGCCGTCGATCCCGAGCTCGGCCTCCTCTACTTCGGCACCGGCAATCCGGGCCCCGACTACAACGGCTCGGTGCGCCGCGGCGACAACCTGTTCTCGACGTCGATCGTCGCCGTCGAAGCGAAGACCGGCAAGTACCGCTGGCACTTCCAGCAGGTGCATCACGACATCTGGGACTACGACGCCGCCTCGCCCGTCACGCTGTTCGACATCACGATCGACGGCGTCGTGCGCAAGGGGCTCGCCGAAGCCAGCAAGACGGGCTGGGTTTACATCCTCGATCGCACGAACGGCCAGCCGCTCGTCGGCATCGACGAGCGGCCCGTGCCGCAGGAGCCGCGCCAGGGCACCGCGGCGACGCAGCCTTATCCCGCGCGGCGACGCGTTCATTCCGCAGTCGATCCCGATCGCGCCCGAAGGCACGACGCTCGTGAACGGCGGCAAGATCTTCACGCCGTTCTGGACCACGCCGACGTTGATGAAGCCGGGACCGCCCGGCGGCGTGAACTGGCCGCCGAGCTCGTACGATCCCGCCACCGGCTACCTCTATGTCTGCGCGGCCGATCGGATCTGGTCGTATCTGTCGCAAGAGGTCGGCGGCAGAGCGGCCGCCCGAGGGCGCCGGCTACATTGCCGGCGGCATCGGCGGCTTTCACATGAACTCGCTCGGCGTGCTCGCCGCGCTCGACATGCACACGAACAAGCTCGTGTGGCAACAGCACTGGGCGCAACCGTGCTACAGCGGCTCGCTCGCGACGGCCGGCGGCCTCGTGTTCGTCGGCCGCAGCGACGGTCGCCTGACGGCGCTCGACTCGCGCGACCGGCCTGCCCGCGTGGGAGTTTCAGACGGGCGCAGGCATGAACGCGCCGGTCACGACCTTCGAGCGCGGCGGCAAGCAGTACGTCGTTGCGTACTCGGCCGGCAATCTGTTCGCAGGCTCATCGCGTGGCGACAGCCTGTGGCTGTTCGCGCTCGACGGCACGCTCGATCCGGTGCCTGCCGGGGGCACGCTGCTGACGTTCACGCCCGGCGCCGGCGGCCCGGCGAACGTCGACAACGGCGCCATGGTGTACCAGACGGCGTGCGTGTTCTGCCACGGCGAGCAAGGCGAAGGCGGCCACGGCGGCGGCCCGAGCCTGCAGGCGCTGCGCAACAGCGCCGTCGTGCTGCAGGTCGCGAGTGAAGGACGCAACGCGATGCCGGCGTTCGGCGCGACCTTGACGGCCGAGCAGATTCGCGACGTCGCGGCGTACGTCACGCAACGGCTCGCGAAACCTGCGGAGCGCTGAGCTGTGCGGCCACGCCACGTTGCGCGCGAAGATCGTTTGCCGAGCCGCGCCGCCTTCGCGCAGACCGGCGCAGTCGAGGGGCAACCGGTTGCGCCGCTCGCGATGTGGGCTAGACTCTAAGCCCAATCATGAGCACAAAACCTGCGACCTTCGCTCCTCGGTCCCGCGATCAGCTCGACTTGAGCGACCTCCAGCAGCTCGAAGACGTCGGTTTCATGACCTGCATGACGCTCGTGCTGCTCGGCAATTACGCGCAGACCGGGCATTTCGGGGGGCCGCTGGCCTACACCCCGTTCAACGTCGTCACGCATCTCGCCGGCCGAGCGCGCGGCGGACTGCACTACGACTATCGGCGCCCGAAGCATCCTTACAGCGACAAGTTCATGCTCGCGGCAGGGCACTGCGCGCCGACCTGCTATGCACTCTGGATGATCTTGGGCGAAGCCCTCGAGCGCAAATACAAGGCCACGGGCGACCGCCGCTATCATGTCGCCCCGGAGCTCGCGATGCTGTCGGTCGACGCGCTCGGCTTTCGCCGCGGCGCGGGCGCGCTCGCGAGTCTGCTCGCCGATCACGGCCTCGCCGATCACCCGCGGTTCGCCCAGGCCAAGGGCCGCGGCATCCGCGCGCTGTCGGGCCACATCGAATCCACCGACGTCACGAACGACGTGAACGGCGGCCCTTCCGGCGTGGGCATCGCCACGGCCGGCGGCAAAGCCGCCTTCTGGGACATTGTCGGCGCCGACGTCGACTCGCCGAAGATCATGGCGTTCGAAGGCGAGTTCGCGATGTGCGCGGGTCACGCTCAGGAGCTCAAGACCACGGCGATGGCCGTGCATGCCGGCAAGCGCCTGCGCATCTTCTTCTCCGACAACAACGCCGGCATCGACGACGCGCTGATCGGCGGCGTGGTGCCGAGCACGCTCGCGAGCGGCTACGTGCTGCGCGAGCAGTGGACGTCGTACGGGTGGAACGTCTTCACGCTCCCGGACGGCCACGACTACACGCAGATCCTGGACGTGCTGAAGACGATGGAGGATTGGGCGCCTGCCGATCGTCGGCCGATGATCGTCATGGGCAAGACGACGAAGGGCTACTGGCCGGCGCCGGTCCCGCAGCAGATCGTCGGCCATGCGAGCCATCCGTACGGTTTCAAGATGAACGCCGAGTACATCGTCGGGCTCGCCAAGACGTACGAGCAGCGCTTCGGCGTGCAAGTTCGAAGGGATGGCGGCGGGGCCGGTGACCGACATGCGCGAGCGGTTGCTCCAGTTCAAGACGAACATCGACGTGGCGATGTCCGTGCTCGACAAGAACGGCCTGGGTGACTGGCTCGCGAATCGCCTCGTCGAGATCGGCGACCGTGTCGTCGACAAGATTCCGCTGCGGGTCGACGTCACGCGCGATCCGTTCCTCGACGAGCGGCTCAAGGTCGCGAACCTGCCCGCCGAGCCGCAGGAGCTCACGGTGCACAACGCCGTGTCGGGCGCGAGCAAGACCGTCAAGGTCGCGCTGTTCAGGAAGACGGGTGAGCCCGCCGGCGCTCGGCGCGCGATCTCCGAGATCATCAAATGGCTGAACTACGTCACCGGCAATCGCGCCTTGACCGTGGCCGCCGATCTCTCCGAGTCGGTGAACCTCGAGCACGGCAGCCTGTGGGGGCACTACGATCCGCAGCAGAACCCCTTAGGCACGCGTCTCAAGGCGGCGATTCAAGAGGCCGGTAACGTGTCGACGGCCATCGGCCTCGTGAGCCAGAACGCCTCGGTGGATCCCGACAAGTTCGCGGGTGTATGGGCGTTCAGCGGCACGTACGGCGCGTTCACGCCGCTCATGTATCTGCCCGCGCGCGTCTGGAGCCAGCAGAACCAGGACAGCAAATTCAAGACCGGAGTCCTGCACATCCTCGCGGCGCATTCCGGGCCCGAGACCGCGGCCGACGCGCGCACGCATTTCGGCATCTTCTCGCCGCAGGTGTGGAAGTTGTTCCCGCGCGGCCACATCATCAACCTGAGCTTCTGGGACTACAACGACGTCGCCCCGGGCTATTTCGCCGCGGCCGAGATCGCCGCGCGCGACAAGAAAGTCGGCATCATCGCGATCGAGGTCGCGCGGCCCGATCTGCCGGTCGCCGATCGAAGCGCGTTCGCGGATACGGACGTGCGCGCGGCGGCGAAGGGGCTCTACGTGATTCGCGACTTCGCGCCGGGCCCGCGGCACGGCTACGTCGTCGCACAAGGCGCGTTCGCCACGTTCAACCTCGTCAAGGTGCTGCCGAAGCTCGTGGAAGGCGGGGTGAACGTCAAAGTGATTGCCGCCGTCAGCGAAGAGCTGTTCGACCGCCAGCCGGACACGTACCGCCAATCGGTGCTGCCGGCCGGGGCGAAGCAGGACATGATGTTCGTGACGGGCAGCACGCGCCGCGTCTGGCCGCTGCGCAACGTGGGCGCCCAAGCCGACGACTACTCGCTCACGGCCGACTGGGACAACCAGTGGCTGACCGGCGGGCTGGAGACGGACGTCATCGCCGAAGCGCATCTCGATCCCGAGTCCGTCTTCGCGGGCGTCAAGCGCTTCGCCGACGAGCGGGCCGCACGCCTGCGCGCGCAGCGCGCCGCCCTCGACTCGCTCGCGTGACCGAAGTCGAAAGGCGCCGACGTAGTTGGCGCCAGCCGCGCCGCAGCAGGGCGCTCGGTTCCCTAGAGAGCCTTCCAGCGCCGTGACAACAGGAGTCGCAGCTTGCGCTGCTCGCCATCGGCGAGCGCGCCGCGCTGCGCGCCGAGCTGTTCGTCGAGGGCTTGCAGCTCGGTCGCCGCCGCGGCCGCATGCATGCGCCGCTTCAGCTCATAGAACAGCGCGGAGTATTCGCCGCACAGCTCGCGAATGAAGGTGAACGACTTGCGGTGAATCGCGCACGGGCCGAGCCGGCGAATCGCGTCCTGGTGCTCCGGCGTGCAGTAACCCTTGTGGCGCTCGAAGCCATAATCGGGATGCTCGCGCGCGAGCTCGTCCATCAGGCGATCACGGTGGACCTTCGCCACGATCGACGCGGCCGCGATCGAAAAATCGAGACCATCGCCCTTGTCGAAGCAGTTCTGCGGCACGTCGATGCCCGGGATGCTGCGCGCGTCCACGAGCACGTGCTGCGGCCGCACGGGCAGCGCATTCACGGCGCGCCGCATCGCGAGCAGCCCAGCGTGATAGATGTTGATGCTGTCGATCTCCTCGACCTCGGCCCGGCCGATGCCAATGCCGCTCGCAACCGAGCGGATACGGCGATCGGCATCCAGGCGTTGCTCGGCATCGAGCTTTTTCGAGTCGTCGATGCCGGGCAGCTCGACGTGCGGCGGAAACACCACGGCCGCCGCGATCACGGGGCCGGCCAGCGGTCCCATGCCCACCTCGTCGACGCCGGCAACGTGCCGCACGCCGGTGCGCCACAGCACGCGCTCGAAATTCAGCATGCCGTCGAGCCGGGCGCGCTCGGCGCTGTCGCGCTCGTGGCGCCTTTTCAGTGTCTCGTAGAGCAGGCGCACGCCATGTCGCGGGTCGCGCTTGAGCTTGCCGAGCGTCTGCGGGCTGACGGGCGCGTCCGCCCGCGCGTACCGCTCGCGGATCTCCTCGATCGATAATTTCGACAGTCTCGACGGCACGGGTGGCGGCCCAGGGTCTTTGCAATCGCAACTTAGCCAACGCTGCCGCACGCCACAAGGGCCCGGCGTGCTCTACCGGCCGGAACCTCGAGCCATGGACGCGGGGGGCAGGACGGGCTAGCTTTCGGTATCGCACGTTTTGTCTGCGGAGCGGGGAGTCACTATGCAACCGAGCAAACCGATGACACGGGCCGCGCTGGTCGGAGCCGCCATGAGCGTCGTCTTGGCGGCGCAGGCCGAAATCAACGATTCCGTCCGCGGCGCCGCCCGCGAGGCCAATCACTTCATCGCCACTCCCGCCGGCTGGAAGCACCCGATGACGCCGTGGGGCGAGCCCGACATCCAAGCCAGCCTCGACATGATGCAAGCCGCCGGCATCCCGCTCGAGCGGTGCGCCAATAGCTACCGGCCGGGTGCCCCGGCGTGCGACATGAGCAAGAAATGGCTCACGGACGAGGAATACGCCGCTGCGCTGGACAAGTACCGACAGCGTGTCGACCCCACGCAGCAGCTGCTCAAGGAGAACAATCTGACCGGCGCGTTCCGCGCCGGCGGGCGGGACCTGAACATCCCGCAACGACAGACCACGCTGATCTTCGACCCGCCGAACGGCAGGCTGCCGCCGTTGACGCCGCTCGCGAAGCGCCTCGCCTACGAGATCGGCAGCGATTGGGCGCTGCCGGGCGAGAACATCGACTTTCAGTCGGCGGCGGACTTCGACAGCTGGGACCGCTGCATCACGCGCGGCCTGCCGTCGATGATGATGCCGTATCGTTACAACGGCGGTTTCAGGATCGAGCAGGCGCCGGGCTATGTGGTCTTCAACGTCGAGATGATCCACGAAGCCCGTGTGATTCCGACGGACGGCAGAAAGCCGCCCGACGCGAACCTACGGCAGTATCTCGGCGAGTCGCGCGGTCACTGGGAGGGCACGACGCTCGTCGTGGAAACCACGAACTTCCGGACCAAGCCGTCGATCAACCAGCCGTTGATCAACCTTGCCGTCGTGGGGTCGCCGGCCGGCAACCGCTTCCCGATCAGCGACAAGCTGAAGACGACGGAGCGGATCGTGCGGCTGAACGACGACACGTGGCTCTACGAGATCACGACGGAGGACCCCGACATTCTCACGGCCCCGTTCACCGTGCGCTATCCGATGCGCGATAACCCCGACTACTTCGCGCCGGAGTATGCGTGCCACGAGGACAACATGATCGTCCGGAACTACGTGACGACGAACCGCTACGAACGCGCGCATCCGACGCCCGAGCCTCCTCAGCCGCGCGTCGAGGTGACGGCGGAGGTCGCCAACCTGCTGGCCGGTCGTTGGACGGGCACGCCCAAGATCCCGACGATCGACGTCAACATCGAGCTCGAGTTCACGAAGAACAAGGACGGCACGATGAACGGCCAACTGATCGGCACGAACCTCGGCAAAATCGACAAGCCGCTCCGGAACTTCAAGATCGAAGGCCGCGACGTCAGCTTCACGTTCCCGAACGTGGATCCGTGGAGCGTCTCGGCCAAGCTCACGGATGAGGGCACGTTGACCGGTATCGTCTATAGCATCCAGGGCGGCACGACCGTGACGTTCACGCGGCAACGCTAGCGGCCGCGGGGGTCCGCGCCACGTCGAGCCGCCCCTCCCCGCGCCTCTGCCTGGCATGGTGTGAGCGTCGACCGCTTCAACCGCGATTACTACCGGCGCTTCTATCTCGAGCGCGTGACCGCCGTGACGTCGCGCACCGAGATGCGTGCGCGCGGCCGATTGATCGCCGCCTATGTCGAGCTGATCGGTTGCCCCGTGCGCAGTATCCTCGATGCCGGCTGCGGCACCGGCCTGCTGCGCTCGCCGCTGAAACGCGCGCTGCCGCGCGCGACCTATACCGGGCTCGAGGTCAGCGACTACCTCTGCGAGCGTTACGGCTGGGTCAGAGGCTCGATCTCGAGCTACGCTCCAGGCCGCACGTTCGACCTGATCGTCTGCTACGACGTGTTCCAGTACCTCGGCACGCGCGATGCGACGCGCGGGCTCGCGAACCTCGGGCGGTTGTGCCGCGGCGTGCTGTATTTCACCGCGTTGACCGCGCGCGACTGGCGGGAGAACTGCGACCAGCGCTACACGGACGGGGACGTGCATCTGCGCGATGCCGACTGGTACCGCGAACGCCTGCTGAAGAAGTTCCGGCCCGTCGGCGCGGGTTTTTGGATCCGGCGCGGCGCGCCGCTCGTGAGCTGGGATCTAGAGCAGGCCTGAGCCCCTCACCAGTAGCCGATCATCCGCCCGGCCGCCGCGGCGACCACCCAGCACGCAAGCGACGAGCCGCCGATGGCGGCGAGCACTCGACGGTCGTGAGGCCGCACCGGCTCGGCGTGCCGCGCCCGCCAGGCCGGCGCAAACTGCACCACGAGCACGTTCAGCAGCCCGAGCCCGATCGCGGCGAACTTGATCGGCACGAACGGATTGCCGCGATACTCGGTGGCGTTCGTCGTGATCATGCACAGGCCGCTGAGGGCCGCGCAGGCGAAACCCGTGAAGTGCCAGCGGAATCGTCGGCCGCTCGAGCGCGGCGAGCGGCACGGCTCGCCACGCGCCGAGCAGCCGGAGGTCGAGCACGAGCACGGAGCCGAACAGCGTGGCGACGCTCAGGATGTGCACGAGGTTCACGATCCCGTACGCCCAAACGCCGGAGCTGCGCATGAGCTCGCCGAGCCGCGAGCCCTCGAGCCAGACCAGCAGCGCCTCCAAAGCTAGTTCGGCACGCGATCCGGATACACGTCGTAGTTCTTGCCGTCGTACGTGACGCGGACCGTCTTGATCTCGAAGCGCTTCAAGTCGCTGTTGCGATTGCCGACGATTTTCACGGGCGCGCCCATCGGGATCATGCCGGGCTTGAGTCCCGCCCGCTCCGTGCGCGGCGGCGGCGCGAGCGTCACGTCCCACACCTGGCCCTTGTCGTCGGTGATCTGCATCGTGGCGTGCGGTCCCGCAAGGCTCACGTCGGTGCTGAGCTTGCCCGAGATCTCGCTGGTTTGAGTTTGCTGACCTCCCCAGCCGTGGTGCGCCGACGCCGGCAAGGAGCAAAACGCAAGCGCTGCGATGGCCGCAAGAGCGACGGTTCGTGTGTGCATGGCTGCCTCCGTGTGGGTGGGACGGTACAGCCCCGATGGTAACGCCAACGAGCGCCGGCGCGAATGTCGGCGCCGCGGCTCCCCGGCTGCCTACGCGGGTCCGCTCTCGGCGGCCACGACTTGCGGCGCCGGCGACCGTGGCGGAGCCGCCGGCAGCCGCCGCCGGAACTGCTGGCGCATCAGGAGGTAGCTGACGCCGCCCTGCAGCCACACCGAGCCGACCGACAGGTACCAAACCTCGTCGAGCTGGAAGCGCTGCTGCGAGGACAGCCACACCGCCAGCGGCACGAACACCGACAGCCGGATGGCCGAGCTCAGCATCGCCGGAATCGTGTTGCCGAGCCCTTGAAACACGCCCGAGCACGTGAACACGACGCCCTGCGCGATGAAGGTCCAGGAGATGATCCGCAGGAACGTGGCGCCGACGGCCTGCGCCTCGGCTTCCGGCGTGAAGAACGCGACGAGCAGCTCGGGGCGCCACTGCAGGAACACGGTCACGAGCACCATGACGACGGTGTTGAGTCCGACCGCCTTGATGAACGTCTCGCGCACCCGCATGCCCTGGCCGGCACCGAAGTTCTGGCCCGCGATCGGCCCCGCCGCGAACGCGATGGCCATCGCCGGCATGAAGATCGACTGCATGATGCGCGAGCCGATACCAAAGCCCGCCTGCGCCGCGGAGCCGAAGTCGGCGATGACCCAGTAGATCACCCCCATATAAATGAACATGAGGGCGAACTCGGCGCCGGCCGGCAGGCCGACGTCGAGCATGCGCTTCCAGACCGCAAGCTGCGGCCGCCACAGGTGGGCATCGAACGTCACGTATTTCTCGAGCCGCACGAAGTACCCGCCGAGCAGCACGATGCCGGCCGCGATCGACACGGAGCTCGCGAGGCCCGCGCCGGCGACACCGAGCGGCAGGCCCGTGCCCCAGCCGGCGATCAGGATCGGCGCGAGCAGCGTGTTCAGCAGCACGGTCAGCGCCTGGATCACCATCGTGGGCTTCACGATGCCGGTGCCGCGCAGCGCAGAGCCCATGACGACTTGCGCGAAGCCGAGCGCCAAGCCCGGCAGGAACCAATAAAGATAAGTGACGCCGGCGTGCTGCGTGGCGGCGTCCGCCGCGATCGAGCCGACGTAGCCGCGCGCGAGCGTGTAACCCCCGACGAGCGTGGCGAGCGCACAGGCGGCCGCGAACAGCAGCGACTGATTGAACACCAGATTCGCGTCGGCGCGATCGCGTCGGCCGACGGCTTGCGCGATCAACGCCACGGCGCCGACGCCGAGCACCTGCGTGAGCGCCATGATCACGAACATCAACGTGCCGGCCGCGCCGACGCCCGCCACCGCGGCATCGCCGATCCCGGCGACGAAATACAGGTCGACGAGAAAGTACAACGTTTGAAAGATCATGCCCGCCGCCATGGGCGCCGCCATGGCCAGGATGTTGCGAACGATCGAGCCTTGGGTGAGATCTTTCATCGGGGCCGGCCTGCGGCGAAAAAAAGGCAGCTCAGGATACCCGCTGCTCCACGGGAACGCGATGGCCGGAAAAGCAGTCTTAGTGCGGCATCTAGTCGACTTCGCTATGCTCCGACCGTGCATTCTCCGAGCGAACCCACGAGCGAAACGCAAACGGCTCACGGCTGCCCTCCTCGTCGGCGGCCACGGCGGCGTTATGTCTCGCGGGCATCGCGTTCGCCGCCAAGCCCTTTCGCGAGTACCCCGGCGTCGAGTACTACGAGTTCGAGCTGCCGACCGACTACCTCGACCCCGGCGAATGGACGTTCGCCCGCCTCATGTACCCGACGATCGGCTGGGGCAACGAGTGGCTGTACGGCGGCACGAGCTGGACGATCGACTACCCGCGCGCCGACCGGCACGTGGCCGAGATGGTCCGGCGCCTGACGGCCGTCAACGCCCGCTCGGTCGAGCAGCCCGTGAATCTCGACGACGATGACGACGTGTTCGATTGGCCGTGGCTGTACGCGGTCGAGGTCGGCCAGTGGGACCTGACGGACGCGCAAGCGGCGAAGCTGCGCGAGTACCTGCTGCGCGGCGGCTTTCTCATGGTCGACGACTTCCACGGCTCGCGCGAATGGCGGATCTTCATCGAGAGCATGCAGCGCGTGTTCCCCGATCGGCCGATCGTCGACATCCCCGGCGACGATCAGATTTTCCACACGTTCTGGGACCTCGACCATCGCGAGCAGATCCCGGGCGCGCAGTTCCTGCAAAGCGGCCGCACCTACGAGCAGGACGGTTTCGAGCCGCACTGGCGCGCGATCTACGACGACCAGGGCCGCGTCATGGTCGCGATTTGCCACGACATGGATCTCGGCGACTCCGTCGAGCACTCCGACAACCCCGCCTACCCGGAGAGGTACTCGGCGATGGGGATGCGGACGTTCATCAATTACATCCTGTATGCGATGACGCACTGACGGGCATGTCGATCGAGTTTCATCGACGCATGCTCGCCGATCGAGTACGCCACGACGCGTTTCGCGCGGCGCTCGCGCAGGCGATTCGCCCCGGGCAGAGCACGGTCGCGGATATCGGCGCCGGCACCGGCATTCTGGCGTTTCTCGCTCGTAAGCTCGGCGCGCGCGAAGTGTGGCTCTACGATCCCGGCGCCGTGCTCGGGCTGGCCGAGAGCGATCGCCGCGCGCAACGGCATCGATGCGCTGCACTTCGTGCCCGCTCGCTCGCTCGACGTCGTCGATCCGCCGCAAGTCGACGTCGTCGTCGCCGAGGTCCTCGGCAACTTCGCCTACGAGGAGGACGTGCTCGAGACGCTGCGCGACGCGCGTCGTTTCCTCAAGCCCGGCGGCACGCTGATCCCGCGATCGATCGTGCAATGGGTCGCCCCCGTGACGAGCGACCGCTTCGAGCAGGACCTTGCGAGCTGGCGACGCATCGGGTTCGATCTCGACTGGTCGGACGCGGAGCTCGTGACCCGCAACAACATGTATGTGTTTGCCATCGAGCCCGCCGACCTGCTCGCCGAACTCGGCGACGCAGTGGGACGCGCTCGAGTTCGCCGGCCCGATCGACAGCCGGCGCGGCGGCACGGCGTCCTGGCGACTCGAGGCGACGACGACGATCTACGGCTTCGCGCTGTGGTGGGAATGCCTGCTCGCGCCCGGCGTCGTGCTGACGACGAGCCCCGCCGCGCCCCGCACCCACTGGGACCAGATCTACCTGCCGCTGCTCGAGCCGCTCGCCGGGGCCGGACGGCGACGAGGTCACGCTCGCGCTCGCGCAGCGAGACGGGCGGCGCGGAGAGCGGGATCGACGTGCGCTGGGCCACTGAACAGAAGCGCGCCGGCGTCGTGCGGGACCGACAGTCGCAGGCCATCGGCGCCGGCCATCTGGGCTGAAATCCGGCCAAAGTTGCGGGACACCAACGCTTCCAAACGAGTGCCAGCGCCGGCCCAATCGCTGGGAATTCTGCAGTCGGAGCCCGGACAAAGCAGAATCTACAGTATCATTCCGCATACTAGTCTCAAAAAAGCCACATGTAACGAAGGGCATTGACGCGCGCTGTGTTCTTTTGCAGACTCCGGCAACGAAAAGGGGCAGCTAGCTACTTGATGGTCGGGCAGCGCGCTCGGCCTGTTTGTGTTTGTGCGTTGCAAGACGGTCACCACGCGACGAGAAGTCAGGACCGATCACTCATCCAACCGGGGGTATCATGAAGTTGAATAAAGTCCACGCTGCCGTCGTGGCAGCACTGACGGGCGTTGGCGGCCTGACCTTCCAAACCGCCTCGGCCCAGCAAGCCGGCGCGAGTCCCGGCGGCGGTCTCGAAGAGATCGTCGTCACGGCCACGCGCCGCGAACAGAATCTACAGGAAGTGCCCATCTCGATCGTCGCCATCACGGGCGAAGGCCTCGAGATGCGCGGCCTCGACAACCTCGAGAAGGTCAGCCAGGGCGTCCCGAACGTCGTCATCACGGGCGGCGGCGGCGGCACCGGCGGCACGATCTTCCGCATGCGCGGCATTCCGGGCGTCGGCACGTACGTCGACGGTGTCTGGCAGGTCAGCACGGCCGGCTTCCTCACTCAGGAATTCGTCGACATCGATCGCGTCGAGGTCCTGCGCGGCCCGCAGGGCACGATGTTCGGCCGCGACTCCACGGGCGGCGCGCTGCGCATCTGGACGAAGCGTCCGGCCGATGAGTTCGGCGGCAACGTCACGGTGACGGGCGGCTCGTACGACCGTCGCGACGTCAAAGGCTCCATCGATCTGCCGCTCAGCGACAAGCTGAAGACGAAGTGGACCGGCGCGAACTTGTACCGCGACGGCTACATCCGCAGCTTGACCACCGGCCAGAAGGGCGGCAGCGTCGACCAGCAGGTGTACCGCGGCGACGTGCTCTGGGAGCCCACCGACAAGTTGAGCTTCCGGTTCGACATCCAGAGCGACAACAGCACGTTCGTCGAGCCGCGCGTTCAGGACCTGATCGCCCGCACCTACGACGACCCGAACCCGAACTGGACGAAGTCCGTCATCGGCCTGCCCGAGATGTACACGTACGTCGGCACCGACTATCGCGGCAATCCGGTCGAGCCGTTCTTCCTGGCCGCGAACCAAGTGGCCGGCTACCCGGGCGGCAAGGTCGGCCAGTGGCAGAATCGCTCGGGCACCACGCTGCCGAACGATTACACGACGCGCCAGGCGTCGATCGACATCGGCTACCAGCTCTCCGACAACATGAAGCTGTCGTTCCTGTCGGCGTCCACGCGCCAGGACTCGCGCTCGGTCAGCGACTGGGACAACAGCCAGTACGACCTCGTGCTCGATCAGAACCTCGGCCGGACCACCGTGCGCAGCGAGGAAATCCAGCTGACGGGCGGCCATGGCAAGGTCGACTGGTTGGGCGGCGTGTACTACTGGGATCAGACGATCAAGGCCCGCGGTTTGCGCTGGCAGGTCAACGAGTTCCAGAAGGGCCTGATGGACCCGAACAACGTGTTCGCGAATCCCGTCTGTAACCCGGCCGGTGCGGCGCTCGAGCTGACCCCGGATCCCGACGACCGCCGACGATCCCGGCCAACATGCGGTTCGTCCCGGGCACGTCGGGCCTGATCACGAACGGCGCGTATGCCGGTCAGGTCGTGAACGTCGGCGGCGCGCCAGGCACCGGGCTCGGCGCCTGGCAGACCTGCCAGCAGGTCTACTACGGTGCGATCCCGGGCTCGTTCGACTCGAACTCGCGCTCCGGCCAGGACGGCTGGGCGGCGTTCGGCGAGGCGACGATCCACCTGACCGAGAAGCTGGATCTGACCTTGGGCCTGCGCCACCACGACCAGAGCGGCTATTCGGTCAACGTGAACGCAACGGCGGCCACGGCCACGAAGCCGCTCGATCCCGTGATCTGGCCGATCGGCGACGCGTTCGCGGGCGCGGACAACACGGCGACCTACACGCCGTTCCAGTTCGACAAGGACACGACGCGCCTCGTGCTGCAGCGGAAGTTCACCGACCACGTCAACGGCTACTTCAGCTACTCGGAAGGCTACAACTCGGGTGGCGTGTCGGCCGCGAACATCAGCGGCGTGCGCACGTTGTTCCCGTACAAGCCGTCGACGCTGAAGAACACCGAGATCGGCATGCGCTCCGACCTGGCCAACGGCAAGGTCCGGTTCAACTGGACGGTGTTCAACACGGTCTGGGCTGACCTGCAGGCCGCCGGCGTCGTCACCGACCCCGTCACGCACGTGCAGATCCCGACGCTGGTCACCACGAACGTCGGTGAGGCCGAGGCGAAGGGTGTGGAGGTCGAGCTGACGTTCGCGCCGATCGACAGCCTGCTGATCAACGTGGGCGCCGGCTGGCTCGACACGGGCTACACCAAGCTCGCGCCGGGAACGATGTCGGGGCACTTGGCCCTGACGACCGGCACCGAGTTCGAGGAGGCTCCGAACAACAGCTACTCGCTCGGTCTGCAGCACACGGCGATGCTCAAGAGCGGTGCTTCGTTCATCACGCGTGTCGATTACAACTACCAGGGACAGTTCTGGCGTGAGCCGCCGTTCCTGCGCGTGACGGCGTACGCGGCCGTGCCGCCGGATGCGGGCTACGACGAGAGCGGCGACTGGGCGGTTGTGAACCTGCGGTTCTCGTACGAGCCGGCGGGCAAGAACTGGACGGCTTCGTTCTTCGGCACCAACATCACGAACGAGTACATGATCAACTCCGGGTTCTTCCATGGCATCTGGGGTTACGACTTCGCGACGGTCTCGAGGCCCCGCGAGGCCGGCGTGTCTCTGACGTATCGCTTCTAAGTAGTCGCAAGGTGGATCGCGCTCCGGCGCGATCCACCCCGGACGAAATTCGGGCGTTGGCGAGCAATCGCCAACGCCCTTTTCTTTTGCTCCGGAGAAGCGCGGCGGAGCGCGACTCGGCGCCCCGTCAGGTGCCCGGCGCCCGCGTGACTCGCCGCACGAACTCCAGCACGGGCCCGGCCAGCGAGCGATCGCCGGTACCGACGGCGTAGGTCTCGGAGATGTGCGAGTGGCCCGCGAGATGGACGTGATCGATCGACTTGCCGGCCGCCGCTCGGGCGTCGACGAGCTTCTTCGTCTCCGTCTGGAACATGTCCGGGTCGAGCTCCGCGTCGGTCGCGAGCAGCGGCACGGCCGTGCTCACCAGCCCCGGCAACGACGAGCGTTCCGCGTACGTGGACACGTCGTCGCCGTAGTAAGCCTTCCAGGCCGAGACCTGCGAGCCCAAGTCGTAGAACCCCGACGTGAGCACGGCGCCGGCGACGCCCGCCGTCGCGCCTGCCTTCGCCCGGCTCGCCACGTAATCGGCCACGTGGGCCGCGCCGGCCGAGTGCCCCCAGAGCACGATCTTGCTCGGATCGCCGCCGAACTCGGCCGCGTGGGCCTTCAGCCAGGCGACGACGGCCGTGAGATCCTCGATCCCGGAGGGCCACGTGCTCTGCGGCGCAAGGCGGTAGTTGATCGTGACGCCCACGAGCCCGTAGCCCACGGCCCAGAGCCCGACGTTGTCGTAGAACGGCGTGCCTGCCGTGTGCTTGGCGCCGCGCGTGAAGCCGCCGCCGTGCACGAACACGACGATGGGCTTGCCATGACCGGGATCCGGCGACGTGAACACGTCGAGCACGTTACGCTCGGCCGGGCCGTAGGAGAGGTCGCGCGCGACTTTCAGCCACGCATAGGGCTCCTTCGGCTGCAGCGCCGCGTAGAGCGCGCCGGTCTTTTCCGTTTCGATCGTTGCGCCGATCGTGCGCAGCTCGGCCGCGACGTCGGCCGGCATGCCGAGATCCACTGCTTCGTTCGTCACTGTGCTGCTCTTTGGCTGTGAGGCATTGGGTTTGCGGGTGCCGGAGTCACGACCGCTGACGGGATTCGCGTAGTGGAACGGGATCTCGTAGACGGTCGGGAACATCTGGAACACGAACGTCGGCGGCGTGTCCGGCGGATAGGTCTTGCTCGGCCCGGGCACGCCGCGACCGGGATTCTTGGCCCAGCCGCCCTCGTAGCCCGCCGTCCACGTGTTGAAGGTGTGATCGACGCTGAACTTCCAGACGCCGTCCTCCTTCACGAACTCGTTCTCGTACAGCGAAGCGCCCATCGAGGCGCGCTGGCCGAAATTCAGCTGCTGCATCATCCGCGAGCGCGCCTTCGCCGTCTGGCCGTCGGGGGCGACATGGATCACGGCCTGATACTGGATGTGGTTACCGAGGCGATTCTCGCTGGGCCCTTCCTTGCCGAACACGTTGAACAGGAACCCCCGCACGCGCTCGCGGCCGATGTAGGCGCCGCGCTGCGCCAGCTCCATGGAGCCGTTCGCCGAGAACAGGTTGGCGAGATCGTTCCAGAGGTTCTTGTCGAGGTAGTAGCCGTACCCGCTCACGAGATTCGCGATCTCGTCGAAATCCTTGACGCGGCCGATCGCAAGCTCGGCTTGCGCGAGCAGCGCCTCCGCGTCGCGGATCGATGGCTTTGCGGCTCGGCCGGCCGGGGCGCGCACCGGTGCGCGAATCGCGGCAATCGCCGCGTCGCTCGGGCGGCCGCGGGCCTCCGGATAGCGGGGCGCCTCGCCCGTCACGGGGTTGTCGTAGTGATACGGCGGAATGTGCGCCTTCGGGTAGATCGCATAGACGCTCGTCGGCGGGCGATCCGGCGGCAGCTGCTGGCTCACGCCCGGCACGGGCTTCGCGTCCTTGCCCCAGCCCTGGTCGTAGTCGGTGATGAACGTCGGGAAGTAACGCAGATCCTTGAGCTTCCAGACGCCGTTCTCCTGCACGAACGTGTTCTCGTAGACGCCCTCGCTCCATTCGCCATGGCTCTGAAAGACGCCCGTCATGTTCAGCTCGCGGCTGCGGGCCTTGGCCGTGCGACCGTCGGGCGCCACGTCGACGACCACCTGCAGCTGCACGTGATCGTTGAGCTCGCCGTCCTCGATACCGGCCGGGCCGAGCAGGTTCAGGAACTGCCGCACGCGCGCCTTGCCGACGTAGACGCCGCGTTGCCCCATCTCGATCGTGCCGTTGTCCGCGAAGAGATCGGCGACGTCGTCCCACATGCGCCGGTCGAGGTAGTAGCCGTAGATTTTCTGCAGGTTCTCGATCTGCTGCTCGTCGGCGAGCCGCGCCGCGCGCTCGGCGAGCGCGCCGGCACGATCCCGAGCCGGCGCCCGCCGCCCGCTCGTGCGGGGCAACGTCACCGTCGTCCAGACGTGGCCGGCGTCGGTGACGCCCAAGTTCGTGTAGTGGAACGGCCCGACGCACGCGGCGGGAAACCCCGGGCACGCCTCCTCGCGCGGTCGATCGGCCGGATACGGCAGATTGCGCAGCCGCCCGCCGCCGCCTGCACTCGCGGCGCCTGGCGCGGCCGCCGGCCGTGGCGGCGGCACCCAGCCCGTCGCGTACGGGGCGCCGAAGCCCGAGTGGTAGTCCAGGTTCTTGATCTTCCAGACGCCGTGCTCCTTCGCGTACGTCATCTCGTAGACGCCTTCGGCCCACGTGGCGCCGCCGCCGAAGCTGCCGAACATCGCGAACGCGCGCCACCGCCCTTTCGCGGTCTGCCCGCCGGGATCCAGGTGGACCACGGGCTGAATGTTCATGTGGTTGTAGATTCGATTGTCGGGCAAGCCGTTGTCACCGACCTGACCCCCGCCGACGTTCATGTAGAGATGCTTGCGGATGCTCGCCTTGCCGATGTAGGTGCCGGCCGGATAATTCGCGACGGCGTCGTCGGCGTAGAGGTCGGCGACGTCCTCCCACATGCCCTTGTCGACGTAGTAGCCGTATTCGCGCTGCAGGCGCTTCAAGGCGCTCACGTCCTCGGCGGCGGTCACCTGCGCCTCGAGCGCGTCGAGGCGAGCGTCGAGCGCCGAGTCGGGCTGGGCAGAGGCACCCACTGCGGCAAGCAGTCCGCAGGTCAGTGCCGTCGACTGAGCTAGGCACGCGAGGCGGTGCAACATCGTTGTTCTCCCCAGGATAGTTCGAGTCTGCCAGAACCGCATGGGGTTTTGCAGCGCTGCCGGGTGAAATCCCGACCCGGCATGGCATGGCATGCGCACAGCTCAACAACTGAAGGTGACCATACCGCTGGAACGACCTTGAGTGCCGTTTGGCGTATACTCAGCCGCGCTCGAGTAGAACAATTAGCAACGTTTCGCCCCATTCCGTGGCCCCAAACCCTCGTGGTTCTCAACCGGTGCCGGCACCCCGCGCCTGGCGGACGGAGCACACGCTTGCGCTAGCGGCCGGTGCTTACGCGGTTCTTGGTAGCCTTGTATCGTTCCTCGGTTGGTCGCTCGACATCCTCCGCCTTACGGATTGGTTCAACGACAACGTTTCCATCCAGCCGAACGCCGCTGTGCTGATCTTGCTTTCGGGCGCCGGAGCAATCCTCGCCCAGTTCCGTGCATGGAAAGCCGTGCTCGCGCTCGGTGCGGTCGTTGCGGTCGCAGGCTTCGTAATCTTGCTTCAATACGTCGTCGGAGCGGACTTCGGATTCAACCACCAGCTCCTATTCGGACGAACGTGGGGCCAGTAAACAACCGTAACTCCTGGGAGAGTGGGACCGCCGGCTTCGACTTCGTTCGCCCTCATCGGAACGGCGCTGATGCTTCTAGCGCACGCCGGCATGCGGCCAGCAAAAGCTCAGGTGCGCCGTTTCGTGCCAGCGATAGCCATCGCTGTTAGCGCGTTCATGACATTCTCGCTACTCGGCTATCTATTTAGCGCTGAGCAGTTTTACACCATCCCTTGGTTGACTGCGATTGCCCTGCAAACGGCCACGATGCTTTTCGCAATCGCGATTGCGTTAATCGCGTCAGTACCTGAGCACGATCCGATGTTGCTGTTCCTGGAGCAATCCGGGACGGGAGCGCTCGCGCGCGGCCTGATAACCGCCTTGGCGCTGTTCATCCCAATAGTGCTGTGGTTGCGCGTACGCGGTCAGGAAGCTGGCTATTACGACTTAGGGACGGGACGAGCACTGGGTGTAATCGCACTCATGATTGGCGTGATGGCCATCGTGTGGATTGCGCTACGGGCTCTGCGGCGCCACGAGCACGCGTTGAGTGCGGCGGATCATCGCAAAGATGTTTTCCTAGCCACGCTCGCACACGAACTCCGAAATCCACTCGCTCCATTGCGAAATGCGCTCGAACTTCAACGCCGTGCCGCCAGTGAGCCCAAGATCGTTGAGGCGGCCCGGGCCATGATGGAAAGGCAGGTGGGGCACTTGGTGCGCTTAGTCGATGACTTGCTCGATATGTCCCGCATAACGAACGGAAGGCTACGGTTAGAAGAGAAGCCAATCGTGCTCGCAGATGTGTTGAACGTCGCAATCGAAACTTCGAAGCCTCTAATCGAAGCGGCCAAACACGAGCTCAGCGTCGAGGTTCCACGGCAGCCGATATATGTGCAAGCGGACGCGATAAGGTTGGCGCAAGTGTTTGCGAACCTACTCAACAATTCGGCCAAGTACACGCCGGCCGGCGGCCACATTTGGCTCACCGTGGAACTGCGTGCAGGCGCAGCGGTAATCACCGTACGCGATACAGGCATCGGCATCGCGTCGAATGACTTATCGAGTATCTTCGATCTGTTCAGCCAAATTGCGCCCTCGCTCGAAGTTTCCAAGAGTGGCTTGGGGATCGGCTTGACCCTCGCAAAAGGACTTGTCGAGTTACACGGTGGAACCATCGCAGCTACCAGCGGGGGGCTTGAAAAAGGTAGCGAATTCACGGTTCGTCTGCCCGTCTTGGCGACGGACGCCGACACCGGCGCCGCGCGCACCGACGAAAAACAACCCTCGCGGCCAACGCATCGACGCATCGTCGTCGTTGACGATCTGGGAGACGCTGCCGATAGTCTGGCAGCGATGCTGCGGATGATGGGTCACGATACGCGGACCGCCTACGACGGAGTCGAAGCCGTACAAGCGGTCCGGGCGTTCGGCCCGGATGTGGTATTTCTCGATATCGGGCTCCCCAAGATGAACGGCTACGACGTGGCAAGAAGTATCCGGTCTCAGCTGGGTGGAGAGCGTGTGACCTTGGTGGCGTTGACCGGCTGGGGGCAAGAGCAAGATCGTCGACGGGCCGCGGACGCGGGATTCAACCACCATCTGACCAAGCCGGTTGATCCGCAGACCGTCGAAGCACTGATAGCGCGTCTGGACCGAACGAGGTCGGCGTGACCGGCCGCATTCGTGCGCTGTCCCCGTCGAGGTCTGCTACAGCGCTCGCGGCGCTCGCCCTGGCCACCGTGCTCCGCGCGCCGGTGGCTAGCGCGCAGGCGGCCGCCCCCGTCATCGCGCGTGCCCCGGCGTTCAAAGCAATTCAGCTGACGCAGCTGCCGCGTGCGGGCTGGCTCACGAACGGCGGCAACCTCGCGAGCCAACGCTATTCGCCGCTGGCGCAGATCGACCGCGACAACGTTGCGAACCTGCGGGCCGTGTGGCGGGCGTCGCTCGGCGGCTCGGGCTTGGGCCCGCGCAGCGCCAATCAGGCGCAGCCGATCGTCTACGACGGCGTGCTGTACATCGTCACCGGCGACAACGACGCGTTCGCGATCGATGTCGACTCGGGCGACGTGCTGTGGGAGTACCGGGCGCATGTCGATCCGAACGTCGCGAGACCGTGTTGCGGGTGGGCGGCACGCGGCGTCGCGCTCGGCGATGGCAAGGTCTTCGTGGGGCAGCTCGATGCCAAGCTCGTGGCGCTCGACCAGCGCACGGGCAAGGTGGTCTGGGCAATTCAGGCGGAGGACCCGAAACAGGGCTTCAGCATCACGAGCGCGCCGCTGTATTACGCCGGCATGGTCATCACGGGCTTCGCGGGTGGGGATCTCGGCACGCGGGGCCGCGTCAAGGCGTACGACGCCAGGAACGGCGCGCTGAGATGGACCTTCTACACCGTGCCGGGACCCGGCGAGGTCGGCTAACGACACGTGGCCGCAGGGCAGCGACGTCTGGAAATACGGCGGCGCATCGGTCTGGCAAACGCCCGCGATCGACCCCGAGCTGGGGCTGGTGTGCTTCTCGACGAGCAACCCGGGGCCCGTGCTGAACGGCCGCCTGCGCCCCGGCGACAACCTGTTCAGCGTGCCGATCGTCGCAGTGGACGCCAAGACGGGGCAGTACCGCTGGCACTTCCAGCAGGTCCATCACGACATCTGGGACTACGACTCGCCGAATCCGATCATCCTGTTCGACGCGCCGTACGGAGGTCGGATGCGGAAGGGCCTCGCGCAAGCCGCGAAGACCGGCTGGGTCTATCTGCTGGACCGCCAAACCGGCGAGCCATTGTTCGGCATCGTCGAAACCCCCGTCTGGCGGACATCATGAACACGGCGAGCAATGGGCGGAACGAGATCCCGGCGTTCGGCCGCGCCATGAAGGTCGAAGACCTGCACGACGTCGCCACCTGCATCGTCGAGCAGCTGGCGAAATAGCGGCTCAATCCGCGACGCAACGATTGCGACCCAGCTCCTTGGCCTGATACAGCGCGCGGTCGCCGCGCTCGTATACGCTGGTCGGGGTGTCGCCGGAGCGAAACTCGGTGAGCCCGCAGGACATCGTGACGGGCACGTGCTGGCCATGATGCCGGAACTGCTGGTGCTCGACGGCGGCGCGCAGCTTCTCGGCGACGGCTTTCGCCGCCTCGAGTGTCGTCATGGGCAGCAGCAGCACGAATTCCTCGCCGCCGATCCGCGCGAGGAAGTCCTCGACGCGCTTGTGGCGCGCGAGGAGATCGGCGACGCCGCGCAGCAGCTTGTCACCGGCATCGTGCCCGTACGTGTCGTTCACGCGCTTGAACAAATCGATGTCCCAGATCGAGTACGTCAGCGGCTGGGCGTGCCGCTGCCACCGCTGATACTCCTCTTCGATCCGCTGCTCGTACGCGTAGCGGCTGTGCGCACCGGTCAGAGAATCGAACATCAGCCGGCTTTCCTGAGCCGTGCAGAGCTTGATCAAGTCGTTCGTGCGGCCCTTGAGCTTCACGACTTCGCGGCGCAGCTCGTTCGTGCGTTGCTCGCTGTCGGCCCAGCGTCGCTCCTCGGTGTCGCGGAACTCCAGGAGCTGGCTTGCCACGGTGTCGAGCCGCGCCTTCACCTTGCCTTTCAGCGCCGCCAGCTCGCGCGATTCCGTGACTTCCTGCTGCAGGCCGCGCATCTCGGCCTCGACCTTGTGCTCGAGCCCGACGCTGTCGGCCCGCCGGCTCTTCGCGGCGCCCTCCTGCCAGGCGGTCCAGGTCTCGAACTCGGCCAGCTGTTGCGTCACCTGCTCGAGAAACTCCTCGAGCTCGCGGCGCTGGGCCTGGACCTGCTCGACGACGGCGCCGACGGAATCCGCGACTTTGCGGAGGTAGCTCGGCCAGTCCGCAACCGCCACCCCGGCATCGAGTGGCTGCTCGAGCTTGTGCGCAGCCTCGGCGAGGGCCGGCGTCCGGGCCAGCGCGGTCAGCAAGCCGCGCAGCAGGACCTCGAGGTCGCCGTCCGGCGGGCGCGCGTCGCCGGGGCGTGGTGGCGCCGCGGCCGAGGGTGCGCGTTCCGCGGCCGCCACCGCCGCGCGTTCCGCGTGCGGGAGCTGCAAGGCCCGAACGACACCGCTCAAGCTCGCGTCGAGCCGCGCGGCCGACAGATCGGCCTGCAGGGCCGCCATGACGCCCTCGACGGCCTTGTCGAGGGCCGAGCCGTGGCCTAGCGCCGCCAGCGCGAGCTTGCCCGCCGCGGCGCGCAGGGCGCGCTCGAGCTCGGCCCACTCCCGCTCCTTGTTCTCGTAGTCACGAACGAGGTCGCGATACTTGTCTTTCCACAGCTTATCCGCGGCCACGCCTGCCATATCGCTCGTCCCATAGCACTCCAAGGGCTTTATCGGCCCGAGGCACGAAAAGTTGATGGGCCCCCGATCAGACGGGCGTCACACCTTGGGGGCGAGAGCGGCGCTCAGGCTTCCGGAACGGTGCAGAGAAAGTCGAGGGCCGCCTGCGTGCCCCCGCGCCGGTGCGGCACGCCCGCCAGCGCCAGGCCCATCTCGACCCCCGCCAACGTGCCCGCGAGCGTCAGATCGTTGAAATGGCCGAGGTGGCCGATCCGAAACACCCGGCCGGCGAGCCTGCCGAGCCCTGTGCCGAGCGACATGTCGAAGCTTTCGAGGATCACGTGCCGTAGCCGATCGGCGTTGTGGCCGTCGGGGACGAGCACGGCCGTGAGCGCGCTGCTGTATTCGGCGGGGTTCGCGCACAGCACCTCGAGCTCCCACCCGGCGACCGCGCGGCGCGTGGCCTCGGCATGCCGCGTGTGCCGCGCGAACACGTGCTCGAGCCCCTCGTCGTTCAGCATCTGGATCGCCTCGCGCAGCCCGTACAGCAAGTTCGTCGCGGGCGTGTATGGGAAATAGCCATTCTTGTTGGCTGCGAGCATCTCGTCCCAGCCCCAGAACGACCGAGGCAGCTTCGCGTTCCTGCTCGCGGCCAGCGCCTTCTCGGAGACCGCGTTGAACGACAGGCCCGGTGGCAGCATCAAGCCTTTCTGCGAGCCTCCGACCGTGACGTCGACGCCCCATTCGTCCATCCGGAAGTCGATCGAGCCGAGCGACGAGATGGTGTCGACCAGCAACAGCGCCGGATGCCCGGCGCCGTCGATGGCCTTGCGCACCTCGCCGACGCGGCTCGCGACGCCGGTCGAAGTCTCGTTGTGGACGACGCACACGGCTTTGATCGCGTGCCCTGCGTCCTCGCGCAGGCGCGCCTCGATCGCGTCCGGATCCGCGCCACGGCGCCAGTCCGTCGGAATGAGCTCCGGCGCGAGACCGAGCTTTACGGCCATTTGCTGCCACAGCATGGCGAACCAGCCGGTCTCGCACATCAGGACGGTATCGCCCGGCGACAGCGTGTTCACGAGCGCAGCTTCCCAGGCGCCCGTGCCGGACGCCGGGTAGATGATCACGGGCGACGCCGTTTTGAAGATCGGTTTCAGCTCCGCTAGAACCTCGCGACCCAGTACCCCGAACTCAGGACCACGGTGGTCGATCGTCGGGCGCGCCATCGCCCGCAGGACGCGCTCCGGCACGTTCGTCGGCCCTGGGATCTGCAAAAAGTGTCGCCCGCTCGCGTAGGTCATTGCCGTGCCCAACCTGTTATGTCACACCCACCCACCCGCCACGACGATCGGCGACGGCCGACGTCGGATTGACAGTACGGGCGGTAAGGCTAGATTAGAGCCAGACGCTCCACCCAACAAGGAACCGCGAGGACCGGAGTCATGTTGAACCCGCAGGACGCGTGTCACCGCCTCCTCCTCGTCGGCGCGGCGGTCGGCGTGCTGAGCGCCTGTGGCGGCGGCGGCGGGAGCTCGGATCCGCCGAGGCCGACCGGCGACGCGAACGCCGCCGGCCTGTGGCAAGGCACGTTCACCGCGGACGATGGCGCGACCCGCGGCTTCGGTGTCATCGTGGCCCCGGACGGTCAGTTCGCCGGTATCGTCGCGAGCAGCGGCATCAATGGTCGATTGGTGATCGGCACGGGCGACACCACGCAGAACGCGTTCAGCGCGACCGGCACGGTGTTCGCGCAGGCCGGCCAAGCGGTGCTGCCAAACGGTCAGGCGAGCGACCCACTGACTCTCTCGAGCGGCAGCGTCGTCGAGCTGTCATCGCTGACCGGCGATTATGCGGGGGGCGGCGAATCGGGGTCGTTCGTGCTGGGCTACGACGGCGCCACGTCTCTCGGCGCCTCGCTCACTGCAATCGGTGGCGTTTACAGCATATACCCGCCGTCGGCGGGAGCCGTGTCGGCCACGCTGAGCATCGACGGCAACGTGCTTGCGTTTGCGACGGACGGTGGGTGCAACGGCGCCGGCACGATCACGATCATCGATCCCGCGCTGAACATGTACTCGTGGTCGATGCTGATCAGCACGTGCAGCGGCGTGCCGGACCACACGCTGTCGGGGCTGGCCACCCTGAGCGACAATCCGCGCGGCGGCAACGCGAATCTCATCTCGCTCTATGGAGCCACGGCTGCCCGCGATCTGTCGTTCGAGTACCGCGGCTACAAACAGTAGCGCCCGCCGACCCGTCGCGTCAGCCGGCACTCTACACGACGAATTGCCGGTCGACGGCGGCGGCGACAACCTCGCCATCCCCGTGCGGTCGGCCATAACCGATCGCCTCCGACGGCCGCGGGTACACACCCCACATGTCGTCGATGTGCCAATCGGCCAGCTGCGCGCGCGGCTCGGCGGCACCGGCGGGTGGCGATGCAACCGCGAGCGTCAGCGGCAGCGAGCCCGCGACGACGGCGGCGCCTGCGCCCGCGAGAAACTCGCGTCGATCGAGACCGGGTTTCGTGCTCATGCCGCATCGACCTCCTGCGCTGCGAGCTCGTTCGCGGAGAACCAGTTCACGTGCGTGCCGCTGCGCAGGCGGAACGGCAGCTTCACGACGGCCACGGCGCCCTCCTCCATGCGCTGCGCATCGACGATATGCAGCTCCGAAGCCATCTCGGCGTAGTTGCTCGCCACACCCATGATGTAGCCGTCGCCCTCGCCTTTGCTGTTCTTGCGCGGCACGAAGCCGGATTCCTGCAGGCTCTGCACGTTGCCGACGAAGAACGTGCTCTCCGGCGCCTTCGGGTTCTGCAGATCGAAGCGCCGGTAGCAATTCGTCACGCGGCCCGCGCGGTTGCCGCCGGCCGCCGTGTCGTAGGGCTTCGCGGGATCGTTGTGCCCCACGTAGCCATAGCGGTACGGCAGCGAAAGATACCGATCGTCCATGCGCGCGAGCACGCCGTTCGACACGGAGACGACTTCCTCCCCGAAGGCGTCGTTCTTCGAGTTCAGGTTGAACGTCCAGCGCTTGATCTGCGACGGCGAGCGCTCCTCGTCCGACACGGGCAGCTCCATCGTGACCTTGTTGTCGCCGTCGGTCGCATTCAGGAAGTGCAGCGTGTTGCGTGCCGGGCCCTTGAACCAGCGCACGTCCTTCGCGTCGCCGTCGCGCGGCAACACGCCGACCATCGTCGGCAGGCTCCCGTCCCATTCCCACATCGGCTCGCCGGACTTCAGTCGCTCGAGGCTCGTCGTGCGGGCGACGACCGGGATCAGGATGTGCTTCTGCGTGATTGCGATGTCGTGGATGATGCCGAGGTACGGCGACTGCAGCCACACCTCGTGCACGATGTGCCCTTGCGGATCGATCGTGTAGACGGCGATGTCCTTCGACAAGATGCCCTTGGCCTGATAGCCGTAGGCGATCATCTGGCCGGTCAAAGGATCGATCTTCGGGTGCGCCGACATCGTGGTGGACTTCCACTTGCCGTTGAAGTCCCAGCGCCCCAGGGTCTCGAGCGAGTGCGGGTCGATGAGGTACGGCAGCGAGTCCTCTTTGAGCACCATCATCTTGCCGCCGTGCCAGTACAGGTGCGTGTTGGCGGCGCCGCGATCGATGTTGGCGACGCTGGGGTCGTCGGTATACGGGTTGCGGTACACGCCCCAGAGGCGCTTGCGGGCTTTGCGCTCGGTCATGAGGCGCTCGGTCTTGACGTAGCGCGACTTGAAGTCGACCGAGCCGTTGGCGAACCGGAACGCGCTGACGTGGCCGTCGCCGTTGAAGCCGGTGGGCCATTCGTTCATCGGGGGGCGGTACTCGAAATCGCATTGCACGCGGTAGAACGTGCCTTCGATGTCGGACGGGATCTGTCCCCAGACCTCGCAGTCGTATACATCCGCTTCGAAGCGCGTCGGGCTGTTGAACCCGGGCGGGAACATCGGATGTCCTCGGAAATCTACGGTCATTGGCTTGACCTCCTTACGTGCTATTTGGCCCGCCGAGCGGAGCTGTCTGTAATGGTGCTCTCGGCACCGCCGTGAATACATCCCTGTAGGCTGCGTCGGCGACATCCTGTCGCCGACGCTGCCGAGAACACCATTACAGACAGCTCCGCTCGGCTATGTAGTGTAGTCCTGCTCGTCGCTCATTTGGGCGGCTTCCCGAGGACATCGACGACGTAGGTGGCGATGTCGCGCAGGTCGGGCTCGGAGTAGACGCGGCCGAACGGCGGCATGTTGTTCCGGCCGGTGTTGGCGACCGCCACGATGGTGTCGGTGGGTAAGCCCGCGATCAGCGTGGGGCCGCCGCCGTGGCCGCCGTCGCCGTGCTCGCCGTGGCAGGCCACGCAGGCCTCGGCGTATAGCTGGCGGCCGTGGTCGGCGCTGATCGGGCGTTCCGCGGCGGGCGCTTGCGGTCGCCCGGGACCGCCAAAACCGCCGGGGCCGCCGCTCGTGGCGCCGCCCACCGGCAGCGATTTCATCGTGCCTTGCAGCGAGAACATCCAGATGCCGTCGCCGCGCGGGGCGCCCGCGAATACGCCGCCGCCGGCGTGCACCACCACGCGCTGGTCGCCGTGCCAGTCGAAGGTCGTGACGGTCGTATTGACGCCGGCATCGGTGCGGAACTCCCACAGCAGCTCGGCCGTTGCGACTTGTCGAGCGCGGTGAGGCGACCGTCGTTGCGGCCGACGAACAGCAAGCCGCCCGCCGTGACGACCGAGCCGCTGTAGCAGATCTCGCGCCACTGCTGGCGCCACGCGAGCTTGTTCGTCGTGACGTCGAGCGCGGCGAGGATGCCGCGATCGTCGGCCGCGGCCTGCACGAAACGCCCGCCCATGTAGACGTCGTTCGGCGCGACCTTCGAGGGCAGCTCCGACTGCACGCTGAACGAGTTGATGCGATCGGTCGCGCACACGTACAGAAGATGCGTCGCGGGGTCGTACGAGCTCGGCGGCCAGTTCGCGCCGCCCATCGTGCCGGGCTTCATCGCGATCGGCTCGGTCCAGAACGGCGTGAAGATCTTGCCGTCGTTCACCACCGTGGCGCCGCCGGGCACGATGCTCGAGCCCTCGGGCGGGATGTCGATCGACTGCGGCACGATCGCGTCGCCGACCGGATAGGGCTGCGTGGCGGCGGTCGCCTGACGCGGCTCCTGCGCCACCGGCCGCTCCTCGATGCCGATCAGCGGCTTGCCGGTCGCGCGATCGAGGATGTACGCCCAGCCCGTCTTCGAGACCTCGACGATGCGCTTTGCGCATCACGCCGTTGAACGGCGCGTCGAACAGCACGACGGGGTTCGGCGAGTCGTAATCCCAGATGTCGTGATGCACTTGCTGGAAATGCCAGCGGTACTTGCCCGTGTGCGCCTCGACCGCGACGATCGACACGCTGAACAGGTTATCGCCGGGGCGCACGCCGCCGTGCAGATCGGGCCCGGGATTGCCGGTGGAGAAATAGACGAGATCGAGCTCGGGATCGACGGCCGGCGTCTGCCACACGGGCGCGCCGCCGAGCTCCCACGCGTTGCTGTCTTGCGGCCAGGTGTCGTGACCGAATTCGCCGGGCGCGGGCACGGTGTTGAACTGCCAGAGCAGCTTGCCGTCCTTCGCGCGGAACGCCTTCACGCGGCCGCGGCTCGCCATCTCGCCGCCGGAGAAGCCCGTGATGACCATGCCGTCGTAGTACAGCGGCGCGCTCGTGATGCTGAAGCCCTTCTGCCACGGCTCCGCCTCGATCGACCAGACGACCTTGCCCGTGCGCTGATCGAGCGCGACGAGCTTCGCGTCGAGCTGGCCGACGAAGATCTTGCCCTCGCCCATCGCGACGCCGCGGCTCGACTTGCCCATCGGCACGCCGGCTTTCGGATCCGGATTGCCGTGATAGGTCCAGCGGATTGCACCGGTCTCGACGTCGAGCGCGAACACGTCGTTCGCGCCGTTGATGACGTACAGCGTGCCTTCGTACTGCAGGATCTGCGCTTGACCCGAGTTGTTCGGGTTTGCGCCGGAGCCCATGCTCGTGCGCCACAGCGCTTTCAGATCCTTGACGTTGGCGCGATTCAGCTGCGTGAGCGGCGAGTAGCGCTGATTGAAGACGTTGCCGCCGTTCGTGACCCAGTCGGTGCGCGGCGGCATCGTGAGGTCGCGGGCCTTGAACGCCGGCGCCGCAGCGATCTGCGCAGCGGTCGCCGACCTGCCGGTGCCGCTGCCGATCAGCATCGTCAATGCCACCGACGACACCAGCGTGCCGACCCTCGTGAACGACCGCATGCCATCCCCTCCACGTCGAGCGCCTCGGACGGGCGCCGCGCTCGTGAGGGTAACGCGGGTCAAGGGAAACCGGCAATCTCCGCCACCGGCGCCATGCGCGGCGACAGCCAATGGAACACCCCGAGCCCGAGCGGATAGAGCAATCCCGCCGCCACGAAGATCGGCAGATACAGCGTGGCGTCGGCGTCGAGCACGCGGCCGATCGATTCGGCCGCGACGATGCTGACCATTCCGGCGACGAAACCGCCGAAGCCCGCCACCGAGCCGACCATCCGGCTCGGAAAAAGATCCGTCGCGATCGTGAATACCATCGTCGACCAGGCTTGATGCGCACCGCAGGCCACGGCGATCAGCGCGATCGCGAGCCACGGATCGTCGAGCGTACCGGCGACGATCACGCTCGGCGTCATGATGCAGGCGAGTATCACCATCGTGCCCTTGCGCGCCGCGTTCACGCTCAGGCCCCTCTTCAGCAGCACGGACGACAGCCAGCCCGCGCCGAGGCAACCGACGTCGGCGGCAACGTACACGGCGGTCAGATACGGAATCACGGCCGTGCCGCGCACGTCGAACTCGGCCGCCAGATACTTCGGCAGCCAGAACAGATAGAACCACCAGATCGGATCGCCGAGCGACTTCGTGATGGCATAGGCCCAGGTTTGCCGATAGCGCAGGAGCTCGCGCCAGCGCGGCACGCGCACGCGCGCCTGCGCGGCGGCGGGCAGCGTGGTGCGGTACGACATGAGCCAGAACGGCAGCCAGCAGAGCCCGAGGGCCGCCGTGACGACAAACGTGGCGCGCCACCCGAACGCGCCCGCCAGCAGCGGCACGCCGATCGACGCGAACACGATGCCGAGCGCCACACCGCTGTTGAACAGCCCAGTGACGAGCGCGCGCTCCTGCGCCGGGAACCACTCCGTGATCGCCTTCAGACCGGCGGGAAAGTTCGCGGCCTCCGTGACGCCGAGCACGAACCGTGCAACCCCGAAGCCGAGCGGCGTGTGCGCGAGCGCGTGTCCGGCCGCGGCGAGCGACCACAACACCATCGACCACGCGAGCCCGAGCTTCGCGCCGATTCGATCAAGGAGACCGCCAACGCCGAGCAAAGAGAGCGCGTACGCCAGCTGAAACGCGTTCACGATCCGGCTGTAGTCGAGCTCCGACCAGCCGATGTCCTGCTGCAGATCCGGCGCGAGGATGCTGAACACTTGCCGGTCGACGTAGTTCAGCACGGTCGCGAGGAACAACATCACGCCGATCAGCCAGCGGCGGCGCAGCCACGGCGCGGCGCTCATGGCGCCCCGGCCTCGACGAAGAATCGCCGCATGCGCTCGGGGTCCGCGGCGATGCCGGTGAACAGCCGAAACGCCTCGACGGCCTGCCACACGGCCATGCCGGCGCCGTCGAGCGTGCGGCAGCCGCGGGCGCGCGCCGCTTTCAGCAACGCGGTCTCGAGGGGAAAGTACACGAGCTCCGCCACCCATAGCCCCGCGTGCAACCACTCGGTCGGCAACGCCACGCCCGGATACGCCGCCATGCCGATCGGCGTCGCATGAATCAGGCCGTCGGCAGCCGAGAGCGCGTCGCACGACAGCGCGGCGGTGACGGCCCGTCCCGGGAACCGCACATCGAGCTGCCGCACGAGCGTCTCCGCCCGTCCGGGCACCACGTCGACGAGCTCGAGCCGCTCGGCGCCCATCTCGAGGATTGCATAGGCAGTGGCGGCGCCCGCGCCGCCCGCCCCGAGCTGCACGACGCGCGCGCAGCGCGCTGCGGGCAAACCACGCCGCATGCTCTCCTTAAACGCCCACCCATCCGTGTTGTGGCCCGTCCGGGCGCCGCTGCGCAGCACGACCGTGTTCACGGCGCCGATCGCGCGCGCATCGTCGGTCAATCCCGTCAGGTGCGGAATCACCGTCTGCTTGCATGGATGCGTGACGTTCACCCCGGCGAAGCCCTCGCGCTCGACGCGGAGAAGCAGCTGCGGCAGCGCGCTGGGGCCACCGAGGACGTCGAGGTCGAGCAGCCGATACGCGCACGCTATGCCGTTGGCCCGCGCCTCGCGCTCGTGCAGGGTAGGCGTGCGCGACGCTTGGATTCCCGCACCGATCAGGCCGAGCAACAGCTGCGTAGGCGACCGGATCTGCGAACCGGGGCCGAGCGGCGCCTCCACGTCGCGCTAGATACCGATGGCTGCGACGGCAAGCCCCGCCAGCACGCCGCCGACGAGCGGCCCCACGATCGGGATCGGCGCGTAGCCCCAGTCCGACCCGCCTTTGCCGGCGATCGGCAACAACGCATGCGCCAGCCGCGGCCCGAGATCGCGGGCCGGATTGATCGCGTAGCCGGTCGGCCCACCGAGCGACAAGCCGATGCCCCACACGAGCAAGCCCACGAGCAGCGGGCCGAAGCCGGGCGCCAGGCCCGTCGGCGACAGATTGTTCGACGAGATCGCGGCGGCCACGAACACGAGCACGAACGTGCCGATGATCTCCGTGAGCAGATTCGACGGCGCATGCCGCACGACGGGCGACGTGCAGAAGCAGGCGCGCTTGCCGGCGACGCTGTCCGTGAGTCGCCACAGCGGCAGGTAGTGCGCCCACACGAGCACGGCGCCGAGCGTCGCGCCGAGCAGCTGCGCGACGATGTAGGTGCCGGCGCTGCTCCAGTCGCCGCTGACCATGCTGACACCGACCGTCACGGCCGGATTCAGGTGCGCATTGCTGCCGATGGCCAGCGCGACGAGCACCGCGCAGAGCACCGCCAAGCCCCAGCCCGTGGTAATCACGATCCAGCCGCCGCCCTCGCCATACGAGCCCTTCAACGACACGCAGGCCACGACGCCGTTGCCGAGCAGAATCAGCGTCATCGTGCCGATCAGCTCACCCCAGAATGCACGCACGGCACTGCCCTCCCTGCATGTTCAACGTCGCTCGAGCCAGTCGAACGAGCGACGCACGGCTTTCTGCCACGACGCGTACAGCTCGCCGCGCCGCGCTTCGTCCATCGCCGGCTGCCAGCGCTTGTCGACCGCCCAGTTGCGCTTCAGCTCCTCGCGACTCGACCAGTAACCGACGGCGAGCCCGGCCGCGTACGCGGCACCGAGCGCCGTCGTCTCGGTGATTCGCGGCCGCACGACGGGCACGCCGAGGATGTCCGCCTGGAACTGCATCAGGAGCTCGTTCGCGACCATGCCGCCGTCGACGCGCAGCTCCTTCATCGCCACGCCCGCGTCCTTCTCCATCGCCTCGAGCACGTCGCGCGTCTGGTAGGCCGTGGCCTCGAGCGCGGCGCGCGCGATGTGCGCACGATTCGCGTAGCGCGTGAGGCCGACGAGCACGCCGCGCGCCGTGTCCTTCCAGTACGGCGCGAACAGCCCGGAGAACGCGGGCACGAAGTACACGTCGCCGTTGTCCTCGACCTGCCGCGCGAGCGCTTCGATCTCGGCGCTGTTCGCAATCAGCCCGAGGTTGTCGCGCAGCCACTGCACGAGCGCGCCCGCGATCGCGATCGAGCCCTCGAGCGCGTAATGCGCCGGCTCCTCGCCGAACCGGTAAGCCACGGTCGTGACCAGCCCCGCCGACGATGGCACGGGACGCGTGCCGGTGTTCATCAGCATGAAGCAGCCCGTGCCGTAGGTGTTCTTCGCCTCGCCCGGCTCGAAGCACGCCTGGCCGACGAGCGCGGCCTGCTGGTCGCCGAGCATGCCCGCGATCGGCACGCCGCGCAGCGCGGCGATGCTGGCCGCGCCGTAGCTCGCGCTCGAGGCGGCGATGCGCGGCAGCACGGCCCGCGGAATCGTGAACGCTTCGAGCAGCTCGTCGTCCCAGTCGAGCGTTGCGAGATCGACGAGCTGCGTGCGACTCGCGTTCGTGACGTCGGTCAGGTGCACGCCGCCTGCGGCCCCGCCCGTGAGGTTCCACAGCAGCCAGGTGTCGACCGTGCCGAACAGCGCGTCGCCCGCTTGCCGCTTTGCGGCGCGCGTCGGGCACGTGGTCGAGCAGCCACTTGAGCTTCAGCCCGCTGAAGTACGTCGCGAGCGGCAAGCCGGTGCGCGCGCGGAACCGATCCTGGCCGCCGTCGCGCGCGAGCTCCGCCACGAGCTCCGCGGTGCGCGTGTCCTGCCACACGAGCGCGTGGTAGAGCGGTCGCCCCGTGTTGCGGTCCCACAGCACCGTGGTCTCGCGCTGATTCGTGATGCCGACGGCGGCGACGTCCGCGGAACGAACGCCGCCATCGGCGAGCGCCCGCTCGATCACGGCCTCGGTGTTGCGCCAGATCTCCGCGGCGTCGTGCTCGACCCAGCCCGGCTGCGGATAGATCTGCGCGTGCTCTTGCTGCGCAACCGCGGCGATGGCGCCCTGCGCGTCGAACAGCATGAAGCGCGTGCTCGTGGTGCCCTGATCGATGGCGCCGATGTACTTCATCGCGTGCCGGCTCGCGGCGGCACGTGCAGCACGTAGTTGCGGTAATGACCGTGATACTGATTGAGCCAGCGCGGTTGCGCACCGGCGTCGAAGCGCAAACGCACGTCGAGCGGCGTTTCGATCCGCGAGTCGCGCGGCAATCAACGCTTCCAGCCCCCGCAGCTCGATGTGCGTCAGGTCGATGCCGGCACCGCAGGCCCGCCAGCGATCGCGCTCGTAACGCAGCTCGACGTCGACGGTCGTCATGACAGAACGAACCGGATCACGACCCAGCCGACGACGATCAGCGCCAGCACGCCGACCGCTACCCCACCCGCGACGAGTGCAGCCTCCGAGCGTCTCCCGAAACTCGGACGCTTCCGATACGGCATCCGCGCCGACGCTCGTGCCCGGCGCCTGATCCTGCGACATGGCTCCCCCTGGTCCGCACTCTTCGTTGCGTTCTCGCAGAGTATAAACACGTCGCGGCGACCGAGTGAATCACCGGCTTGCTACCATGCCGAGCATGCAGGGACACTGGCAAGAAGCGCTGCGAGCCGGGCAGCCGCTGCTGCTCGACGGCGGCACCGGCACCGAGCTGCGCCGTCGCGGCGTAGCGCTCGACGCCACAACGTGGAGCGGCTTGGCGCCGCTGCACCACTACGAGCTGTTGCGCGCGATCCACGCCGATTACATCGCCGCCGGCGCCGACGTGATCACGACGAGCACGTTCGGGACGGTTCGCTTCGTCCTGGACGCGGCCGGGCATGGCGCCGACTTCGCCGCGATCAACCGCCGCGCCGTGGCCGCGGCCCGCGAGGCGCGCACCGCTTCCGGCCGCAAGCTTGCGATCGCTGGATCGATGTCGTGCGTGCCGCCCCGGTTCGAGCGCGAAAGCGTATCCCGACGAACCGACCGAGAGCGCCGCGTACCGCGAGCTCGCCGACACGCTCGCAACGGCCGGCGTCGATCTGCTGCTCGTCGAGATGATGCAGGAGACTCGCCACGCGCCGCTCGCGCTCGCCGCCGCGAAGACTACGGGCTTGCCGGTCTGGCTCGGCGTGAGCTGCCGGCTCGGCTCGGGAGGTGCGCTGGTCGGCTTCGATTTTCCGCTGCTGCGGCTCGACGCCTGCCTCGACGCGCTGCTGCCGCTGGCGCCGGATGCCGTCGCCGTGATGCACAGCCCGCCGGCCGCCCTGGTGCCGGCGCTCGGCACGCTGCGGCAACGGTTTGCGGGCCCGCTGGGCGCTTACCCCGAGATCGGCGACGGCACCGCGCCGGACGCGCTGACTCCCGAGGAGCTCGCGGCCGCCGCGCTGAGCTGGCTCACCGGCGGAGCGCAGATCATCGGCGGCTGTTGCGGCACGACCCCGGCACACATTCGCGCGCTGCACGCCATGCTCGCGGCGCGCGGGGCTCGGCGCGGCAAGGCCGCGCCGAGCGCCACGGTAAGCTAGCGATCTTCGGCTAACGCGCCGCGGTCGGCGCGATCACGGCCTCGTCCCAGTGCTCCTTGATGAGCCCGTTCTCGACGCGAATCACGTCGAAATGGCTCCAGACGTATTCCTGCGACGGATCGTTCGGATCCTTGTCCTTGCGATTCCACATGAACGCGACGTACGGGCCGCTGACGAGCGTGATCGCCGGCGGATTCGGCCACTCGGGCTTGATCTCCTGCGGCGTGCGGCCCGGCCGCGCGGCCATGAACTTCTTGAAGCCGTCGCGGCCCTGCGGCACGTTCGGGTTGTGCTGGATGTAGCCCGGGTCCATGACCTTGTCGGCGAGCTCGAGGTGCCCGTACTGCAGCATGTCCTTGAGCTCCATGACGCCGATGTCGAGATTGCGCTTCTCCTCGGCCGTGAGCGTGCCCGTGCTGCCGCGCTCGGCGTGCGACGCCGGCTGCTCGAACGGCGCCGGCTTCGGCGCGCCTTCCGGCAGCTTCGTGCGCTTCGCGCTGTCCCAGTGCTCCTGCACCTTGCCGTTCTCGATGCGCAGGATCTCGAACGAGTTGCTGAAATACGTGCGCGACGGATCGTTCGGATCCTTCTGCTCGCGCTCGAACACCAGGAACACGAAATCGCCCTTGGCGCCGGCGACGACGGGCGGCCGCGCGAGCTTGTCCGCGATCGGGTTCCTCTCCGGCACCTTCACGACGTTCTTGAAGAAGTTCACGAACGCCGCCTGGCCGGTCGGAATGCTCGGGTTGTGCTGGATGTAATCGACGGCCTGGTAGTTGCCCGTCTGCTCGACGTGGCCGTTCTCGATGACGATGCGCCACCAGTCGAGCACCCTATCGAGATTCGTTTTCTCCTTGGCGTTCATCGCCGGGCTCGTCTGCGGAGTCGTCGGCGGATTGATCGAGGCCGCAAGCGCAACGGCGCTCGCGCAGAGCCCCGCGAGCGTGGCTGCGGCAGCCGCTGTTCTATCGATGATCTTCATGGTTCCCCCGGTCGAGTTGGTGGACTGTGTTTTGGACCGTGGCGCCATTGTAGTACAGCGCCGCATGTTGCGAACGTGCGATCGCGCTAGGCCGGCAGCGGGATCGGCGCGACTCGCTTCGGCACGTGGTAGCCGCGCTCGACGGCCGGGCGGGTCGCGATCGCCAGGTACCAGCGCCTGACGTGCGGATAGCGGTTCAAGTCGATGTCCTGCCACTCGTGGCGCGCGATCCACGGCCACGTCGCGATGTCGGCGATCGAGTACTCGCCGGCCAGGTACTCGGCTTCCGCGAGCCGCCGATCCAGCACCCCGTAGAGCCGCCGCGCCTCGTCGCCGTAGCGCCGCTCGGCGTATTCGGACTTGCCGCGGTTGAACTTCAGGAAGTGATGCGCCTGGCCCAGCATCGGGCCGACGCTGCCCATCTGCAGCATGAGCCACTCGAGGACCTGCCAGCCGTTCTTGCCGCCGGCCGCCAACCGGCCGGCCTTGTCCGCGAGATACAGCAGGATCGCACCCGACTCCATCAGCGACAGGCCCGCGTCGTGATCGACGATGGCCGGGATCTTGTTGTTCGGGCTGATCGCGAGAAACTCGGGCGCGAATTGCTCCCTCGCGTTGATGTCGACGGCGATCGCGCGGTACGGCAGCCCGAGCTCCTCGAGCATGATCGAGACCTTGCGCCCGTTCGGCGTGGTCCACGTGTAGAGATCGATCACTCGAAGAGCCCGGGTGCCATACCAGGCCTGATTCTAATGTTTCACGCGCTCAGAACTGAATCGCGCCACCACGCGGATGTCGCGGCCCGGCAGGATGACCTCGTCCTTGTTCAACGCGACGGCGTTGCGCTGCACGGTATCCGTGAGATTGTGGCCCACCACCGCGAGCTCGAAGCCCGTGCGCGCCAGCATTGGCCGCCAGCCGAAGTGCGCATCGAGGGACGTGAACGCATCGGTCAGCGTCTCGGCCGTCGCCAGCTCGTCCTGCTCGGCCGAGTAGCGCACGACGAACCCGGCATCGAACGCGGACGCTCGCCAATGCAGGCCCGCGCCCACGTGGTACGGCGGAATGCGCGGCACGTTGCCGGCGCCGTGATCGAGCGTCGCCCGGACGTAGTCGGCCAGCAGGTCGAGGCGTAAGCCCCCCGTTCGAGCCCGAACCGAGCGGGAACGAGGCCTTGCCCTCGGCGCCCGTGAACGTGGCGCCCGCCTGCGTGTAGTTCAGCTCCTTGAGCTCCTGGCTGTCGTCGTCGACACAGACGCCGTCGTCGTCGCAGGTGCGCCCCGTCAGCGCGCCGTAGATGTAGTGGTCGAAGTGCGCCTGCCACAGCGCGCCCTCGAACCCGACGTGCTCGTGATTCAGACGCAGCGTGGCCTCGAGCGAGTTCGCACGCTCCGCGTCCAGCGTCGGATCGCCGGTCTCGAACGTTGCGGGGCCGTCGTGCGGGCCGCGCGCGAACAGCTCCGTTTGGGCCGGCGCACGCGCCGCGCTCGTGAACGTGAGCCCGACCTTCGCGTGCTCGTTGACCGTGAACAGCGCGCCGAGCGCGCCGCTGACCGGCGTGAAGCTGCGCTTCGTCAATACGTCCGACGCGGGCGTGCCCGTCACGTCGACGTCTTCGACGCGGACCCCGGTCTGCAGGCGCACCTTGTCGCCGAGCGGCACCTCCGCGAACCCGAACACCGCCTGCGTTTTGGTCGTCGTCGGCTGCAGATAGTCCTCGCCTTCGCCGAGCGCGGAGAAGTCGCGATTCTGAAACTGCGCGCCGACGGCAATCCCGGCGAACGGTCCGGCCGCGTTGAACGTGCTCTCGACGCGCGCGTCCCATTCGTTGTCCTTGAACGTCGCCAGACGGTCGGCCGTCGCCGGATCGATCTCGCTGTGCTCGTAGTCGGCGCTGCCGGCATCGAGCGTCACGCGCTTCAGCGTGTCGCCACCGCCACCGAACGCGGCCCGCAGCATCTCTTTCGTCTGCTTCATGTCGATGTACGTGTCCTCGCCGGGGATGCCGTACTTCGCCGTGTAGTTCACTGCACCGAGGCCCAGGAAGTCGGCGCCGAAAAAGTACGAGCCGCCGAGCGCGTAGCCGTCGCCGTTCACGTACGAGTTCGACTGCGTGCCGCCGGGGATCGAGTAGTCGTCCGCGCGCCGGTTGAACGCGTCCGCGTGCAGCGCGAACTCGCCGGCGCGCGCCTCGATGTGCGCGGCCCCCTGGCGCGTGTCCGCGCCGCTCCCATACGTGCCAGTGACCTCGGCATGGATCGGCTGATCCGGCAGCGCGTCGGGAATCCGCGTTGTTGATCGCGTTGACGACGCCGCCGATCGCCTGACTGCCGTAGCGCAGCGTGGCGGCCCCGCGCACGAGCTCGATCTTCTCCGTCGACAGCGGATCGATCGGCACGCCATGGTCCGGCCCGACGTCGGACACGTCGAAGCTGCCGATGCCGTTCTCGAGGACGCGCACGCGGTTCGCATCGAAGCCGCGGATGACCGGCCGGCTCGCCCCGGCGGCGAAGCTCGTGCCGGTCACGCCGGGCTCGTTGGCGAGCGCGTCGGCGAGGCTCGCACCGCCACTCTGCAGGATCTGCTCCCGGTTGACGGTACCGACGATCGTCGCCATGGCGTTGCGGTCCTGCGTGATGGGTGACGCCGTGACGACGATCGTGTCGAGCTGCTCATCGGTCTTGAGCGCGAATGACGGACGTATAGCCGAGCGCCGCGCACACCAAAGTGGCGACGCCGAAGGTCTTCGTTGACATGATCAAAACTCCTGTTGCGGCCGGATCGCTCACGATCCGGCGATCAGACGGTTCGACACGCGCGCGAGCGACGCTCGCCGCGTATCGGTTCTAGGCTTGCAACGGAGTGGGGCTGGGTGGACCGCGAGGGGTCCAGGAGAAGGCAACGGCGCCGACCTCTACGGCCGGTGCACCAAGGTAGCCAGGCTCGAACCCGGCTTCGGGGACGGGCAGCAGCAGACAGACCGCAATCGCCAGCGGCGCGGCGCCGGCGCCGAGCGACTGGCAGAGACCGCAGCTCGCGGAGTCGTCGCGCGGCGTGCCCCCGCGCTCGCGATCGTCGGGTGAGGTCGCTGCGGCATCGCCGACACTGACGACGCCGGCGCCCGCCGCCTTGCGAGTGCGCGTGGGTGTGGCCTTGGGCGAGGACCCCCTGCAGCGCGATGGCCACGAGGAGGCACGTCGATAACACGTCGCGCCAGCGCAGCCTTCTGGTTCGCTTGCTGGGATCGGTCCGCGATGTCTGTACGCGCTTGGCCATATGCTCAACGCAGAGTCGCGGTCAATGCTAGCCCCGATCGCACCCTTCTACCAGCGCTCGGTGGGCGAATGTGATCGGTTTCGCAACAGGACCGGTCTTGCTCGGTTCACGGTTGCAGTTTCGCTCATGACGCCCCTTTCTCTAGAATCCCGCGATGAGCCCAGAGCTTCTCGCCTGTCTACGCGACGCGCTCGGCGCGGACCAGGTGCTCGCCGGAACCGAGGCCGGCGCCCGCTATCACGTCGATTTCAGCCACGAGAACGCGTGCGTGCCGCTCGCCGTGCTGCGGCCGCGCACGACCGAAGAAGTCGCAGCGATCCTGCGCGCCTGCGACGGCGCGCGGCAGCGCGTCGTCGTGCAAGGCGGCCTGACGGGGCTCGCGGGCGGCGCCACGCCGCAGACGGGCGAGCTCGTGCTCTCGCTCGAGCGGCTCACGGGCATCGAGGAGCTCGATCGCACGGCGCATACGATGACGGTGCGGGCCGGCACACCGCTGCAGACCGTGCAACGCGCGGCGGCCGACGCGGGCTACCTGTTCCCGCTCGATCTCGGCGCGCGCGGCTCGTGCACGATCGGCGGCAATATCGCGACGAATGCCGGCGGCAACCAGGTCATTCGCTTCGGCATGATGCGCAGCCTGGTGCTCGGGCTCGAGGCCGTGCTGGCCGACGGCACGGTCGTGAGCTCCCTGAACAAGATGCTGAAGAACAATGCGGGCTACGACCTGAAGCAGCTCTTCATCGGCACGGAAGGCACGCTGGGCGTCGTGACGCGTGCGGTGCTGCGGCTCTACCCCCAACTACCGAGCAAGGTCACTGCGCTGTGCGCCCTGCGCAGCTTCGACGCGGCCGTCGAGCTGCTGCACGGCCTGCAGACCGGCCTCGGCGGCTCGTTGAGCGCGTTCGAGGCCATGTGGGCCTCGTACTTCCATTACGTGCTCGCGCACGCCAGCGGCGTGCGGTCGCCGTTCGATCGCGACTATCCGCTGTATGCGTTGATCGAGGTCGAAGGCACGGACGAGGCGACCGATCGCGCGCGGCTCGAAGCCGCCCTCGAGGCCGCGCTGGGTGCGGAGACGATCGCCGATGCTGCGATCGCGCAGTCGCTGCGCGAGGCGCACGGCTTCTGGAAGATTCGCGACTCGATCGGCGAGGTCACGCCGTCGCTGCAGCCGATGGTGGCGTTCGACGTGAGCCTGCCCATCGATGCGATGGGCGAGCTTTCTCGCGCGGCTCGACACGGAGTTCGGCGCCTGGCCGAATCCCGTCACGAATCTCGTGTTCGGCCACATCGGCGACAGCAATCTGCATCTCGCCGTCACGACGCATCGCCATGACGGTCTGGAGCGGCTGTGCGACACGGTCTATGCGGCGGTCGGCGCGCACGGCGGCTCGATCAGCGCCGAGCACGGTATCGGCACGCTACGCCGCCGGTATCTGCATCACTCGCGCAACGCTGCCGAGCTCACGTTGATGCGCAGGCTGAAAACCGCGCTCGACCCGCACGGCATCCTGAACGCCGGGCGCGTGCTACCCGAGATGCGCTAACGCCGCTGCGCGCTGAGCTCCGTGATGAGCCCATCGACGAACTGACCGATGAAGTTCGGCGGCCCGCCGACCCTCTCGTCGAAGTCCGCGGTCGGCTTCATCGCCCGAATCGCGTCCGGGCTCTTGCCCTCGCGCAACGCCTTCGCGATCCGATCGCGCACCGTCACGGCCATGTCGCGATGGAACACGAGCGCGGCCTTGTCGACGACCGGCCCGTGGCCCGGCACGACCTTCGTGTTCGGCCCGGCGAGGTCGACGAGCTTGTTCAGCGCCTCGATCGTGCCGAGGAAGCTGCCGCCGTTCGTGACGGCGGCCGCCGGAAAGCCCTGCGAGCGGAACACGTCGCCGGTGGAAAGCACGTCGGCCTGCTCGAACTTCACGGCCGTATCGCCATCGGTGTGCGCCGCCGGCAACGGCACGAGCCGGATCGTCTCGCCGTCGAGGTACACGGTGAGCGGCGCATCGAACAGCACGATCGGCAACGCGGCCTGCGGCGCCACTGGCGGAACCTGACCGTTGCCCGGCGCCGGGCGAGGATTCAGGAGCTGCGCGCGCAGATTCGGTCGACCGAGAATCGTGACGCCGAGCTTCGCGAAGTTCTCGTTGCCGCCGGTGTGGTCGCCGTGCACGTGCGTGTTGACGAGGAACCGCAGCGGCGCGGGCGTGAGCTCCTTGATCGCGGCGACGATCTTGTCCGAGACCCGTGCGAACTGGGAGTCGACGAGGAACACGCCATCGGGCCCGACGAGCGCCGTCATGCGACCGCCCGCCCCGTCGATGCCGTAGACGCTGCCGCCGAGCTTCGTCGCGACGACCTTGACCTCCGGCTGCGGCGCCTGGCCCTGCGCCGGTTGCCCCTGCGCACTCGCGGCCGCGCCGATCAGCAAGCCCGTCAACGCCCATAGATACGTCTTCATCTCGTTCGTCCCCCGTTGTGTCGCGGCACCACGCCATCCGGCGCGCCGGCGGATTGTCCGCGGTCCCGCGCCTCCCTGGCAAGGCGGCCTACTTGCCCGGCCGCGCGTTGTCCGGCATCTTCACGTCGCTGTCCACGATCTGGCTGGTGTCACTGGGGGGAGCTTGAAGACGACGGTTTCGGTCGAGCTCGACGGCGCGCGCTTCGACCTCGACGAGGACGCGCTCGGCGCGCTGCGCTCCTACCTCGACCGGGCCGCCGAGCGACTCGGCGCTCATCCTGACCGCGCCGCCGTGCTGGCCGGCCTCGAGCGCTCGATCGCGACGCGGCTCGGCGGCGCCCGCGCCGGGACGGGCCAGTCGATCGACGCCGCAACCCTGCGCGCCGCGCTGGCCGCAGTCGGCCGCGTCGACGGCCCAAAGGTCCACCGCGAGCCGCACGACGACGACCCAGGCACGGGCCGTCGCAAGCTCTACCGCCTGCGTGACGAGAAGAAGATCGCCGGCGTATGCGCCGGCCTGGCGGCATTCACGGAAATCGACGTGTCGCTGGTTCGGCTCGCCTTCATTCTGTGCACGTTCTTCACCGGCGGCATGCTCATCGCCGCCTACATCGCGCTGATGTTCATCATGCCGATCGCCCGCACCCCGGAGGAGATCGTCGCAGCGCACGGCGGGCGCGCGACCGGCTGAGTGCGCCGCTCAGAGCAGCGCCAGGCTGATCTGCGGGAACGCCATCAGCAGTATCGTCACGGTCAACGTGATCAGCACGAACGGCAGTGCGCCCGCGAAGATCGTCGCAAGGCTGATCCTGGGGTCGTCCATGCTGGCCTTGATGACGTAAACGCTGAGCCCGAACGGCGGGGTGAGCAGGCCGATCTCGATCGCGATCGTCGTGATGATGCCGAACCAGACGAGATTCGCGCCGAGGGCCGACGCAACGGGCAACGCCAGCGGCAGCATGATCAGCATGATCGACGTCGAGTCGAGCAGCGTGCCGAGCACGATCAGCAGCACGAGGTAGGCGGCGAGGAACCCGAACATGCCGAGTCCCGTGCCGCTCAAGAACGCCGCCATGTCCTGCGGCAGCTCCGACAACGCGAGCATGCGACTGAAGGTGCTGGCCGCAATGATCAGGAACAGGATCGATACCGACACCTGGCCCGTTTCGCCGATCACCTGCCAGAGCTTCGGCCAGTCGAGCCGCCGCTTGATCAGCGCGATCAACATGGCGCCGAACGCGCCGGCGGCGCCGGCCTCGGTGGGCGTGAACAGACCGCCGTAGATGCCGCCGAGCACGAGCACGATCAGCGCGATCACCGGCACGAGGCCCACCAGCGCCCCGAGCAGCGTCGTCTGCTGCACGGCGGCGCCGCGGCGCACTTCCCCGGCAAAGCTCGGCCAGAGCCAGGCCAGCAGGATCACGCCGAGCGCGAACGCGACCGCAAGCAGGATGCCCGGTAGCACGGCCGCCAGGAACAACGAGCCGATCGAGACTTCGGCGAGCACGCCGTAGATGATCAGCAGCAGGCTCGGCGGGATCAGCATGCCGAGCAGCGAGGAGCCCGCGGTGAGGCCGACGGCGAACCTCGGCGTATACCCCTGCCGCACCATCTCGGGCACGGCGATTCGCGTGAAGATCGCGGCGGCCGCGATCGAGATGCCCGTGATCGCCGCGAACACGGCGTTCGCGGCCACGGTCGCCACGCCGAGGCCGCCGTATACGCGCCCGAAGATTCGCTGCGCCGCACCGAACGCGTCGCGGCCGATGTCGGACACGTTCACGAACAGCCCCATCAGCACGAACAGCGGCACGGTCGCGAACACGTAGTCGGACACCGTGCCGTCGGCCGCGAGCGCCAGCGTGCGAGTCGCAATGCCGAAGTCGTGCTTGATGAGCCCGAGGCCGAGGAAGCCGCACAGCAGCAGCGCGATGGCGATCGGCAAGCCGAGCACGATCGTGACGACGACGAGCCCGACCATTGCGATGCCCACCGTGCGCGGCTCGACGTCCGCTCGCCAGAGCAGGAGCACCAGCAACGTAGCCGCTACGAGCGCCACGAGCGCGAGCCAGCACCGCGCGTCGCTCGGCCCCTGCGCCGCGCGGCGGATACGTATGACCGCCTGACGCAGCAGCTCGAGCGCCGCGACGACCGAGCCCACGACGATCAGCAGCTTGATGGGCCAAACCGCGATCGTGTAGAGCCCTTCGACGCCGGCGAATTCCGCCGTGCGCCACGCGCGCACGAAATCGGGCCACGCCCCGCGCGCAATCACGAGCAGCATCGCGACGCCGACGAGGGCCAGCACGGCGGCCCAGGCCGCGCCGACGACCGGTCGCCGCCGCTCGAGCGGGCCCACGACCATCTCCACGCGCATGAGCCGCCCGCGGAGCATGGCGTGGCCGAGCTGCAGGAACACGCATGCGACGAGCGACAGCGACACCATCTCGTTCACGCCGACGATCGGATGACCGAACGCGGTGCGACCCACGATGTCGGCCGAGATCAGGAACATCAACGCGAAGATCCAGACGACGCCGGCGCCGTTCAACCACGCCACGAACGTCGCGAACAGTCGTCCGACCCGCGTCGTAGGTGCCGGTACGCTCATCGTGGTGCCGCGACTACTGCGGCCGATCCCAGTCGCGCAGAGGCTGTCCGCCGTGGGCGCGCACGGCGTCCATGTAGGCCCGCAGCACGTCGCCCGCCGGGTACCCGCGTCGCTCGGTGGCCGCGACCCACGGCGTTGCGATGTCGGGCATCGCCGCGAGCCATTTCTCGCTTCTCGGCGAGCGGAAACTCCGCCACGATCGCACCTTCCTTCTGCATTCGCGCGAGGCTCGCGTCGTAACGCTTGCTGATCTCCGCGGCCACGGCGTGGCTGTACTCGGGACCGAGCTCGTCGAGGATCGCCTTGACCTCTTGCGGCAACCGGTTCCAGGTATCGAGATTGATCGCGAGCGCGCCCGTCACCTGACTGCCGAGGCCCACGAGCGTGATGTATTTCGCGACCTCGTGCAGCCGGTTCGGCGCGGCGCCGGTCAGGATCGTGATCACGCCGTCGGCCACGCCGGTCTGGATCTGCTGGTAGTACGTGGTAAGACTGCCGTCGACGGCGACCGCACCCGTGCCCTCGAGCCAGGCGGCCGAAGGCCCGGGCGCCAGGATCTTGCGACCGCGCAGATCCTCGACGCTGTGCACGGGGAAGTTCGTCAGCAGCTGATAGGTGTCGAGCGCGCTGGCGCCCAAGAAGTGGACGTTCTGCGCCGTCCACGCGTCCGTCATCGCGGGCTGGGTGCGATGCAGCTCGTTCAAGATGTCGACGACGGTGCGAAAATCGTCACTGACGAACGGCGCATAGTACGTGACGTTCTGCAGCGGCAGCTTCGACAGCTCCCACAGCGTACCGACCCAGCCGATGTCGGCGAGACCGATCTCGATGGCCTCGAGCGTGTCCGCGTATTTGTAGAGCGAGCCGCCGTAGGCCTCCGTCCAGCGGATGCGGTACGGGCTGCCGCGGGCTTCGAGGCGCCGATTCAGCTCCGGCACCACGAGCGTGTGCATCGTGCCGACCCATGCGAGGCTGGTCGACTGGCTCGAGCCGACCGTGAGTCGGATCGTGTGCTCGTCGCCCGCGGCCTGCACGGCGAGCGCCGCGCTCGTCAGCACGAGCGCGGCGAGCAACCGCCCGATGACGTTGGCCATAGATTTCTTGGTCCGCAGGTGGTGCGGCAACGGTATCATGACGAGACGAGATCGAGGTAGACACGATGGGACTGCTCGTCGACGGCCAGTGGCACGATGTTTGGTACGACACGAAGGCGTCGCAAGGGCGCTTCGTCCGCAGCGAGTCGCAGTTCCGCAACTGGATCACGCCCGACGGTGCGGCGGGCCCTTCGGGCCGCGCGGGGTTCCGCGCGGAGCCGGATCGTTATCATCTCTACGTGGCGTTCGCCTGCCCGTGGGCGCATCGCACGCTGATCATGCGCAAGCTGAAGGGGCTGGAATCGCTGATCTCGATCTCGGCCGTGAACTGCTACATGGGCGCGGAAGGCTGGACGTTTGCGCCGGGGCCGGAAACGATCGCCGACGACGTGAACCATGCGCAGCGTCTCTACGAGCTCTACACGATCGCCGATCCCCACTACTCCGGCCGGGCAACGGTGCCGATCCTCTGGGACAAGCGCCAGCGCACGATCGTGTCGAACGAATCGGGCGAGATCATCCGCATGCTGAACAGCGCGTTCGACGAAGTCGGTGCGAACGGCAACGACTACTACCCGCTCGACGTTCGCGGCGAGATCGACGAGTGGAACGCGTACATCTATCCGAACCTGAACAACGGCGTGTATCGCGCGGGATTCGCGACGACGCAGGAGGCGTACGAGGAAGCGGCGACGGGCGTGTTCGCCGCGCTCGACCGGCTCGACACGCATCTCGCGACGCGCCGCTACTTGACGGGACCGCGACTGACCGAGGCCGACATTCGCCTCTTCACGACGCTGATCCGCTTCGATCCCGTGTACCACGGCCACTTCAAGTGCAACGTGCGCCGCGTCGTGGACTACTCGAACCTCTGGGGGCTCGTGCGCGACGTGTATCAGCTGCCCGGAGTTGCGTCGACGGTGCACGTCGACTTCATCAAGCGGCACTACTACGGCAGCCACGCGAACCTGAACCCGACGGGCATCATCCCGATCGGGCCGGCGCTCGACTACGGCGTGCCGCACGGTCGTGAGCGCCTTGCCTGACAGCACGTCGTCAAGTCGCATCTCTGGCCCGCAATCGGACATTCTCGCATCCGAGGTAGCGCCGCTTTCGGCGCAGGGGACGAAACCGCTGCCGCGGTAGCTGTCGCCAAGGTTTGATGTCATCTCGAGATTAACGGTCAGGGTCTGTCCTGTGTTGAGGTTTGGAGTGCTACCCACCAACCCACAACAAGAAGGAACAGACCATGACCAAGCAGAAGTCTATCAGCCCGCTGCGCCAACGGATGCTCGAGGACATGCGGATGCGCAAGCTCCGGCCGACCACCCAGCGAGGGTATCTGCGCGCCGTGGAGCAGTTGACTCGGTTCTTGAAGCGCTCGCCGGACACGGTCACGGCGGAGGAGCTGCGCCGGTTCCAACTGCATCTGGTGGAAACCGGCGCCACGGCCACACGGTTGAACGCGCTGATCACGGGCTTGCGGTTCTTCTATCGCACGACGCTGCGCACGCCCGAGGTGTTGTCGCTGATGAGCCCGCTGCCCGAGCCCGAGCGCCTGCCCGCGGTGTTGAGCCCCGAGGAAGTCGCCGAGCTCCTCGCCTGCGCGCCGACGTTGAAGGCGCAGACCGCGCTCTCGGTCGCTTACGGCGCGGGGCTGCGCGGCTCGGAGGTCGTGCACTTGAAGACGACGGATATCGACTCCGAGCGCATGGTGATCCACGTCGAGCAGGGCAAGGGCTCGAAAGACCGCACCGCAATGCTCTCCCCGGCCTTGCTCGCGCAGCTGCGCCAGTGGTATCGACACGCGAGGTCGAAGAACGCCATCCAGCCTGGCGGGTGGCTGTTTACCGGTTACGGCTCCAAGCCCCTATCGCGCCGCCATCTCAACCGACTGTTCCATCAGGCCGCGACTGCGGCGGGGATTAGCCGGCGAGTGTCGCTGCATTCCCTACGTCACTCATTTGCGACCCACCTGCTGGAGCAAAAGACCGACGTGCGGGTGATCCAGGTGCTGTTGGGCCACAAGAAGATCGAGACCACGACCCGCTACAGCCACGTCGCGAGCAAAACCTTGCTGCAGGTCCAGGGGCCGCTCGACCGCTTGCCGCCCGGCCGACCACGCTAGCTCGCGAGACGGCGGCGTAGCCGTTCGCGCGGCTACGCCGCCGAGCGCGCGTGCGGGGACCTTCGCTTGAGGTCGCCGACATCTTCTGTGCGCAGGGGGCCGAGTACCGGCGTGCCCATCGAGGGCGGCTGAGCCTCGGGCAGCTCAAGGTCATGTCGGCGATCGAACGCTGCCGAACGGCCTCGCTCGGCGGCCACCGCTTGCACTGCGCGCAGTGCGAGACGGACACGATCGCCTACCACTCCTGCCGCAACCGGCACTGCCCGAAGTGCCAGACCTCCTCCGCCGAGCGCTGGCTCGAGCGACAGCGCGAGGATCTACTGCCGATCCCGTACTTCCACGTCGTGTTCACCCTGCCCGAGCCGCTGCGCGCGCTCGCTTATCAGAACAAGGAGATCGTCTACGACCTCATGTTCAAGATCGTCGCCGACACCTTGCTCTCGATCGCGACCGATCCCAAGCGCCTCGGCGCCAAGATCGGCATCACCGCGGTGCTGCACACCTGGGGTTCCTCCCTCGTGCACCATCCGCATATCCACTGCATCGTCACGGGGGGCGGGCTACGGGGGGATCGGTGGATCGGCTCTCGATCCCACTTCTTCCTGCCCGTTAAAGTGTTGGGTGCCCGGTTCCGCAATCGCTTCCTGCAGGCGCTGCGCGCGGCGTATGTGCACGGCGAGCTCAAGTTCTTCGGCCAGCAGAGCCTCGTGGCCGATCCCGTCGGCTTCGCCGAGCACCTGCGCCCGCTGCGTCAGATCGACTGGGTTGTCTACGCCAAGCGCCCGTTCGCAGGGCCCGAGACCGTGCTGACCTATCTCTCCCGCTACACCCACCGCGTCGCGATCTCCAACCGCAGGCTCGTCGCGTTCGATGAGCGCGGCGTGACGTTCCGTTACAAGGACTATCGGGACGGGCAGACGCTCTGGAAGTCGATGACGCTCGCCCCCGCGGAGTTCATCCGCCGCTTCCTCCAGCACGTCCTGCCCAGAGGCTTCCATCGCATCCGCCACTACGGACTCTTCGCCAACGCCGCGCGCCACTCCTGTCTCACTCGCGCCCGCGCGCTGCTCAACGTGCCCTCGGTCGAGAACACTACCGAGCGCTCCGCTCAGGACGGCGGCACGCCGGCCCCTTCACCTGCCGCCACTGCGGCGCGCCGCTGATCGTGCTTCAGATCCTCGTGCCCCAACACGCGCCGCGGGCGCCGCCGCCAGGGTTGGCTGCGTGAGCAACGATCACAACCACCGAGGGATCAATGCCGCCGCTCGCCGGCGACGGGCAAGTTACGCCGCACGCATCGACGCCGCCGGGCCGACCGCCCACGGACGCTCATCAGACTGGAAAATGCTGCGACGATCGCCGCCACTGCCTGACCTTCGCCGCATCGATCGACACGATCCGGCGCTTCGAGCACGCCCGCGACGGCACCGCAATGGATCAAATCCCCATAGCTCGCGCGCGCCCCGCAGCTCAGCGCATCGCCACCGCGGTTTCCTCCCCTGGGGCTTGTCCGTCGCCTCCTGCTGATCGCGCCATCCGCTGAACCGCTACCGCTTCATGCCCAACGTGACGCTGACCGCGTCAGCGGGCGACCGACAACCCTAAACAGAAGCGGACGTTAGTCACGGCTCGCGGCCTCGATACGAGAGATGTAGTCGTCGACTGACGCGTCCGCAGCCCCGGAGGAGCGCAGACCGACAGGGCGCAGCAACACAAAGCGATCGACAAAACGATGCTCGGCGTCTTCCAATCGCTCGTCCGTCCCGTCGGTTCACCTCTCAGAACAAGGTCGGCGATGAGTGGTTCGACGTCTGACTCTGACACCGAACCGTTTCTTATCGGCTGACCGTCATGCTGGCTTGCAGATCCGTTGGACGAATGATCTGCATGACCGGAGGTCCGGCCACCAGTTTGACCCAGACGGTATCCCCGTCCCTGAACCAGGAAGTCTCCTTCGCCTGGCGCAATGCGTTCAAGCTGCCCTGCTCCGTTCCGGAGGCTGCTTTGGCGAAGCCCGGCAGTTCAAAGATGACCCATGAGCCCTTGTCCATTTCGGCCAGACTGAGAGTGACTTCCGGCCTTTCGGTCTTGACCTGGATCTCGGTGCCGGCCTTCACAGTGCTCTGGTCGCCGGAGATCTTGAATTCCTTGCCGTTGCGAACCAGCGCGATGGGCGCCTGCGGAGCACGACGAGTGAACAGAGCGGCACGTTGGGCCTGAACGAGGGGAGTCTTTGCAGCGCTCCCTCCACCGATCGAAGCCAGCAAAGCGAACCGGGCGGTCCGCGATTCGAGATTGACCGCATTTGGAAGTTCTCCTCTGCTGTCGGAGAGATTCAGGCGACCGATATCACCCTTGCACACAGAGGCGTTCCAGGTGGGATGAATCTCGCAGGTGTCGTCGGTGACGACGCTGTCGTTCTCGCCATCGTTGAGCATGATGTGGGAATCGGGGATGCCGGTCACCGAACCGTCCAGGTCGTGGATCGACAGGGTCCGATATTGGTTGCCGCCGCGGTTGTCATTATCGAACCGGGTATCGTATTTCGGGAAATAGACCGGCTTGGCGTTGACGAATTTCGCACCGCTGATGGTGCTTCCGGTACTGAGCCCCGCGCTCGTGAACAGCAGGAAGGACAGCGCGCCTGTCTTTCGCAGATCGTTGTCCTGGAAATTCACGAATGTCGTGTTCACCACATCATCGCGGTAGTCATAGTATTCGTAGCCGCGGATGGGGAAGTCCGGAATCGAGGCTTCGGCAGGCTGCGGCCATAGGCGATTTCCTCGGGCGTCGTGGGGTTGCCGATATTCTCGGTCTCGCCCACCACCAGCGAATCAACCAGCCGTGCACTGAACGGCAGGCTGCCGATGTCACCAGCGGCCTGCGTCATGCCAATGGCATTGTCAGCGAATTTCGCGTTGCTGTAGACGTAGAGGTCGCCCCGGCCCCAGAGACCACCATTGCGGTTCTTGTAGCTGGTCAGGTTCTCGAAGTGCGTCTCCAACACTTCGCTCTCCAGATCGTTGGGATCTTCCAACGGCAGCAACGGAATGGAGGCCGTACCGAAGGTGTTGTCTTCGTTGATGTGCCGGTCGATCATGAACCCGTCGAAATTGGAATGGGACACGTTGCCCCTGAATGCGCGCAGCGGCGTTCGGCGCGGCCAGGTGTTCTTGGCTGATCTCCGTGCCTTCGAACGCCCCTTGCGGGTGCATCGGCAGGGAAAACCAGAAGCCGGTCTCATCGGAACCGGCGGCCACGTTGTCAATGAAGGAGTTGTCCGGGTTGGTGATCCAGTAAGCCGCCACCGTGTTGTCCGAGGGCAGCAGGGTATCCTTGCCGAAAGCTGGCCTTGCCTGATGGCCTGGCGATCCCGCTGATCTCTCCGTTTGCGGCGAGATTGGTCGGCACGCAGGGCTTGGTGGGATGACACTTGATCTGGATGGCCAGGTTGTGCACGAACTCGTTGCCGTGCTCGATGCCGTCTTCCAGGAAGAAGCAGTGGCCCACGATGTTGTAGGTCACGTTGTTCTCGACCCGCACGTCGTTCGTGCCGTGCACCGTCACGCAGCGGTTGTAGGTGTCGTGGATGGACGCGTTCTTGATGTACTGGCCCTGCGCATCGCCGACCAGGTGCCAGTGGATCGGATAGCGCGCCAGCGCCAGGTGCTGGCCCATGCGGTTCAGCTCGACGCCCTCGACGTACATCTTGCTCGACGGCATCGCCATGATGTGGCCGCCGAAGTAGGTCTGGTCGGCATCCTCTGATGCCTGGACCTTGATGTTGCGGGTCAGCAGGCCGACCTCGCCGCGCTCATCCACGCCGAAGGTGATCTTGCCGAAGTGCATGTAGTCGAGCTTCTTGTCGAGCGTGATCTTGTTGCCGCTGATGGCGGCGATGGTGCGCCGCTCGGCCTGGCGCGGATTGTAGTCCGTCGAGGCGAGGACGATCTCGTCACCGACGCGCCACTGACGGCGTCCAGCACCTCGATCGACGTGCCGCCGGCTTTGGCGGTGTTGCCGAGCTTGGTCCAGGTGTGGGTCCGATCGCCGTGCAGGTTCAGTGTGCCGCCCGAGAGCATGATGCCGCGGTCACCCATGCCGGCCATGACGTCTTCCTTCGGGACGTTGTCGGTCAAGGTGATCGTCGCCTTGTGCGTGTAGGGCGCTGCCTCGCTGCCGATCGCAAGCTCGCCGTGCAGCATGATCCACTCGGTCGTCAGCTCGAGGTCGGCGTCGTTCGAAAGGTGAGCTTGCCGTTGATCGTCAGGCCGCCGAGCGCGGGCGGGCTGACGTCGAGGATCACTTCCTTGTCGCGGCCGATCGTGACCTTGTCGCCGGCGACGGGCACCTTGCTGTTCGGCCAGGTCGCGGGATCGGACCAGTTCGTCGGAGCAGCCTGTGCGATCGTGCATACGCCGCCGAGCAGCAGTGCAGGAACGACAGACACGCGAAGGAACGAGCGACCCTTATTGGGCATAACATCAACCCCCAAAACTTGAAGATGACCCAGTGCTTCGAGGAAGAGCATAGCGCGATTGCCCCGCGGTCCAGCACGGCTTTTTCGACCGCCAAAAAAGGTTTTCCGAGCTAACTCGCTATGTCGAGCGTATCCGTCAGACGGCGCCTGATCGGCTCGAGTCCCAGACGACGATCGAGGATCCGGCCTCGAGCGAGCCTGGGTCCTCGAACTAGCTTACACACGCGCCACCGGGCTCGATCGGCTCGTTCATGACGGGTTCGATAACGGCCGCAGCGAGCTCGCGGGCGGGCTCTTTCACAATCATCCCGCCACAACGCTGAATCCGGCGGATAGACGCGCGGATAGGAATCTTGAACGCCATCTGGGCCGTCAGCGAACGGTGGCGGACGCGGGTGCGCCGCCAAGGACGCTACCGTTCGAAGAAAGGACCTGCCCGTCATTGCGGTTCTCACACGCCCTCCTGCGTGAGTTTGGCGCGAAACTGAATGAGCTGTCCCATCCGCATACGCTGCCGCGGTCTGGCGCGCCGCGTCGAGGTTTCCTTCCTCAATTAGCGACGTGACATAGGTAAACGCGTACGCTCCTCGTTCAACTTGGTTTGGATGCCTTGCAACCGCAGTCGAAAATGTGTCGGCTGCCAATTCAGATCGGGAGCCTTCAAGTTGCGCGTCGGCCCATTCGACGATTTCACCGGCTAACATGTCGGGACTCAGCCCTTCATCACAGGTATGTCTTTCAGCCACGGGCAACCCGGAACAAGTGAACGCGCCCCAGGTTCGAAATGACAGCAGCTGGGAATTGTTACTGTCTAACTCAGTGATCTGCCAATAGAGCCTGTCCAAAGACATCGGCTTTGCCGACATCCTGACAGTAGTCTTGAAATCATTGAGAGACACGCTGACGAGCACATCGAAATAGTAGCCGCTAACCTCGCAGTAGATAGCGTTCTGCTTCCTCTCCCAGCGAGAGCCTTTTAGCTTGGGCGAAAGCGATTTGAGAAGTTGCTTCTCGAATGATCGGCGTTCCGAACCGGAAGTCATGCGTCATTCACCCAATATCCACTTTGGGTCGAGAGCCGGGTTAGCACGAACCTCAGGGAAGGTCCGAGGCTAAGGCCACGACGGCTGCTCCGGGCCAGATCAAATCTCCTATTTCGACCAAGTGGTCACGGCGGCGCTTCGTGATCGATTTCCCACGGTATTCCAAATCGGTCAACGAAGAGCGCGAAGTGCGTTGACCAAAACGATTTCTGAAGGCTAACCTGTACGGTGCCACCCTCGGACAAACTACGAAAGATGCGAGCTGCGTCTTCAGGCTCCCGGATGTGCATCGACACATAGAACCCCTCGGGCCGCCGGTACTGAGCGGGCAGATGGTCGGTGCCGTGCATGACATCATTCCCCACCTTCAGGCTCGCGAAGATGACTTTCTGTTGCCAGTTCGGTGGCACCTGTGAACCCAACGGTGAATCCGCGTACTTTCGCATCCCAAGAATGGTGCCGCCGATGATCTGGGAATAGAGTTCGAACGCTTCCTCGCAGTCGCCTGCAAAGGTCAGGTGCTGAGCTCATCTCATCGTCGGATCTCCGCGGCCTGCGATCGACCGAAGTTTTGTTGGCCGCCGAACACATCCCTCGTTGGTCGTCGGGTCTTCGTGAGTTCTAACAGATATTCAACGGACACCGGCGTCCGGACGTATTCAATATACCGGACAGCCTTGCGGCGACCGTAACGTGCTGCCGTGTTTGGCGTTTCATCCGGTTCACGAGATTTGTTGACCCGATATTTCGGACCGGTAATGACCGCTTCGGGTCGTTAGGTCGCCTTCGCGATTCTACGCGGGATGTGCGCTTTCACAGCCCCGGGACGCTCAAACGCTCAGCCCCCACAGCAGCAGCCGGCGCAAGAGCGGTCGATTCGCCATTCCCTAGCTTGCCGCTTTCGACAGCCACCAACGTTCCGCGGCGTACCAGCAGGTCGGTCTGGCGGACCAACCCGCCGCAGCGATTGGATGTTGTTGTGCCCACCGGTAGCGAACGCAGCAGCCAGCTTCGCCGACGCGACATCACCGGTCCCGCCGACGCAGCCAATGAACCTCGCGCCCGACACAAAGCGTGCACCGAAGCTCGCGGTCTGGCTGTGCGTCACGAGCAGCATGCCACCAAATGCGTCAATCGGCGTGAGCGGAGCCAGTCGTCGGCCGCCGGGCCGGAGGGCGTCCAACCAACTATCAGGCACATCGATCATGGCGGCATTGACGTGAAAGACATCGCAAGGCGACAGCGCAGCGTCATGTACCGACTCGGCAGCGACACGTACGTTCAGTAAGTGAGCCAGGCTGGCCTTGGCGCGAGCAGCAAGGTCACCATCAATCTCGTAGCCGAGCACCGTTCCCGAAGGGCCGACCAGCTCGCTCAAAACAGCCGTGTAGTAGCCCGTACCTGCGCCAACGTGTGTGACCGCCTCGCCAGGCTGCAGAGCGAAGGTCGCAAGCCCGATGCGTGGATCTCGGCGAGCCGTTGTTGATGCGACGCTCCTGCGTCAACGCAACGAGCTGGTCCTGATAGAGGAATGTGCGCGGTCGACGGCGTCGTCACGTAGTAGCCCTCGCCGGCGTCCACTTGCCACGGCCCGAAGCCCACATAGTGTTCCCGCAGCACGGCAGCGAAAGCGGCAACTAGACGCGCGCGGTCGGCGGCGCGCCGGGGGTCAATGATCTCCGCGTAGTAGCGCCTGATGCTTTCAACGTCCAACTTCAGTTACTCGCGTGAGCCAGATCCCAGAGCTGAGCCAACCTCCGCTTTAAAATTCGCGCGAACGTCCGCTTCCGCGGAAACCCGCGACGCCGCTACGAACATCCCTGACAACGCCGATCGGCCAGAAGAGGTTGCTCAAGGGACGGCAATCTTCTCGTTCATGAATTGCACGAACTTTGGAGCAAACCGACACTTAAACGCTTCGTCTGCCCAGAGCCTGCGCATACGTGGATAGTCGCGGAAAACCGCCCCACAATCCTCTGCGACGAAGTTCGCGTCGATTCCGGAAAGGTATTGCTGATATTCCCATTCCCATTTGGAAAGTGTGGTGGAGTAGAAGTATTCGACCTTCAACGCCTCCAGCTTCGATAGGTCCTCTCCACTCTGGTCCTTAAGGACCGCGTTAGCGAGATCGTCGTTGGTGGCCACCAAGGTGTACGCACCCACACGGTTCTGCAAGCGAGCGAGGCTCGCCTGTGTTGCCATGAATTCGTTGTTCTGATGAGTTCGTAGGCGAGAAGTGCGATACCCGTGATCGCTCCGATCTCGGCTACCGCCGTGACGGCTCGACCCAGATCAATCTTGTTCATCTTTGTTCTCGACTGTACTGAGAGGATCAGACTTCTTAGCGGATTGGCACGCGTCCGCTTTGGGTCGAACCCAGCTATGCGTTAAACATAGCATTAACCGCCGCTTTTGCGTCCAGCTCTGAGGCGGTTCTTTCGGCCAGGAGCGGTCGGATCAGTTTGTGTTCTTGCACATGAACACACTATTCGGATCTTCCGAATACAGGCCGAACGCACGACAGCGCACGTAGCCGCTTCGGAGATACAGCACCAGTGCCTCCGACTGTAGATACCAGGTTTTCTCGAACGAAGCGCGCACAACCCCTCGTCTTCGCGGACTCTTCGAGGAACGCGAGCAACTGCCTGCCCACCCCCTGGCCGCGTGCCGAAGGACTGACGAACATGCGCTTGACTTCGCCGTAGTCAGGAACAAGCGTAATAGCTCCGCACCCAATTGCCCTACCGGCCTCGCTCCTTGCTACAGCGAACAACACGTCTGGTTGCATGAGGGCCGGAAGATCGATTCCATGATAACTCGTTGCCGGATAGAGAGGCCGCTGATATCGATCCAGTGCCTCAATGAGCGTCAGGACCTCAGGTTGGTCGGGTGACTCGAGGCGGATGCGCATCTGATGTTTCCGCGGCTAATAGGGCAACGACAGAGCGCGGCGTCTGCGCAGCTACGCACGCCGCAACCGCAGGGAAGCCCTTTCGGGTCGAGAGCGGAACTTAGCACGACCACCAAGCAACATCCGCTTGCGCGGTGCGTGAAACATCCGAACGATCATGCACAACGCTCTAGACCGGCCGGAAGTCACCGCCATGTTCTTTTCGCCGCCGAGCGCTCATTTCTGACTTCGTAGCCATGCCCAAGAGCCGCCGGCTCGCGAGATACACGCCACGCTCCTCCCGCACCTCCGCGGAGGGCTCGAAGTCGTCGCGCAGGTCCGCGAGGCGATAGCCGAACTGCGGGATCGCGCGCCCGTCCGCCCGCTGGAAGTACCACCGGCCCTCGGCGTCGCGGCGCATCCGGAAGCCGCCCTCGTGCAACAGCCGGTGATGATGGGAGCAGAGCAGCGTGAGGTTGTCGAGACTCGTGGCCCCGCCGTCGGCCCAGTGCTCGATGTGGTGCGCGTCGACGTAATGCTTGTGATCGCAGCCCGGGAACGAGCAGCCGCGATCGCGCGCCCAGAGCGCGCGCTTTAGCGGCGCCGACACCGTGCGCTGCTTGCGCCCGACGTCGAGCGGCGTGCCGTCCTCGTCCTCCGTGACCGTGACGAGGCTGCCGTCGCAGCTCAAGCCGCTTCACGGTGTCCACGGGCAGATCCGCGCGCCCCGACCCCTCCGCGGAGGGCCGACTCGTCGACGTGCACCACGACCTGGTAGCGATCGGCGGCGGAGGAGCTCTGCGCTTCGCCGCCGTCGAGATAGCGCTTCGCGATCGCGACGAGCGCATCGGCCTGCTGCGCGCGCCACGCGTTCGCGTCGAACTCGACGCCCGCCGGCGCCTCGCCGGCCGCGACCGCCCGATCGAGCGCCTGTGCGATGAGCTCGCCCTCCTCGATCGGCACCTCGACGCTCACGCGCATGACGCCGCGCGCCGCGTCGCGAAACACCGTGAGCGCGCGCCGCTCCCAGGCGCGCTGCGCGACGCTCGCCGACTCCGGCCGACCGTTACGGATCTGGCGGCAGCGCTCCTCGACCTGCGCGGCCGTGGCCTCGCAACGCGTAGTCGAGCAGCGCGTCCTCGTCGCGCCATTCGACGACGCGCGTGAGCGCGCGCACCTTCGAGTACGACAGTCGCCCCTCGGCGAACGCCGCGCCGATCGCAGGGAGGTCGCGCAGCGCCTGCGCCGTGCGCACCTTCTCGCGCGCTGCCGACAGCGAGAGGCCGCAGCGCCACGCGAGCCACTCCGCGCAGCTGCGAAAGCTCCACTTGGCGAAGCCCATGCGGTCGTCGAACTCGCGCACGAGCGTGAGCAAATGATGCGTTTCGGCGTTGAGCTGGGCCGCGAGCGTGCAGATGGCCGCGTCGAGGTCGTCGATGCTGCGGGCGGGGACTTGCGGGCGGTCGTGGGCGCGCATGGCGGACTCCCGGGTTGGCTGATCGTACTGTGATTATACCCAGGTGTATGACGGAAACTAAATAACAAACAGTTAGTTAGACGCTCTCCGGCCGGGCAGCGGCCGGCCCTGAACTACGGGCGCGGCCCCATCAGCCCGTGCGATCGACGGCGGTCCGGCGCGACTGAGCGATCCGTGAGTAACGCCAACCGCGTTGGCTGTCGCGCTAGTCCTGGCGTAGCGCCCGCATCGGGTCCACCCGCGCCGCCCTGCGAGCGGGCAACCAACTTGCGACCAAAGCCGCAGAGGTCAGCGCGAGTGCGGCACCTGCAAGCACGATCGGATCGGCACTGCCGATCTCGGGAATTCGAGCAGCGAGCACCCGGCCGAGCGCAAACGCGCCCGCCGTCCCAAGCACCAGACCCGCGACGATCATGCGAGCGCCCTGCTTCATGATCATCCGTAGGATGTCGACCGCTCGCGCGCCGAGCGCCATTCGCACGCCGATTTCGCCGACGCGGCACGCGACCGCCCATGCGAGCAGCCCGTAGACGCCGATTATCGCCAGCGCAACCGCAAGCGCTGCAAAGACGAGTGTGAGCACCATCGACGCACGCTGTGGACCGAGCGCGTGCAGCACACGCACGCTCAGCGGCACGACGTCGTACAGCGCCAGACCGGCATCGAGGCGCGCGATGGCGGCACGCGCGACAGCCGTCAACGATTCCGTTGGCAGGCTCGTGCGGAGCACGAACATGCCCTCGGGCGTCGGTTTCTGCGAGTAGTGCCAATAGATCGTCTGCTCGAACTCGTCCTTTTGCGCGAGGCCTTCATGCTTCACGTGAGGTACGACCCCGACGACCGTGTACCAACTGTCCGCCGGTTCCGGGCCGTTGCGCACTCGCTGCCCTAACGCATTGCCATCGGGCCAGTACGTGTGCGCAAAGCTCTCGTCGACGATGGCGACGCGCTCCGTTTCGCTTGCGGTGAAGTTGCGCCCTTGCACGACTGGAATCGACAGGGCACCGAAGTAGCCGTCGTCGATGCTGCGCAGCTGCGCCGTCGGCGGCGGTGCGCCAGCGGCCGCCTGATAACCTTCGACGACCACGGTGCCGGCGAGATTATGCTCGGAGAACGGCAGCGCGGAGGTAAAGCCCGCGGCCGTGACTCCCGGCAACGAGCGCAGCTCCGCGAGCGCCTGCTGAAAGAAACGCACTTGCGCGGCGTCATCCGGGTATCGCGCACTCGGTAGCGCGACAGCCCCGCTCCAAATGCCGCCCGACTCGAAACCCGGACCCCGCCGCTGCAGCTCGTAGAAAGTCTTCGTGAGCAAACCGGCGCCGAACAGCAACGCAACGCCCGCAGCAAGCTGAACGACGACGAGCCCGGTGCGCCAGCGGCGCGTGGCCACTCCACCCGTGTTCGCGCGCCCGGTCTCTTGCACCGCGCGGGCAACGTCTTCGCGCAGGACCACGAACAACGGCAACAGGGCAGACAGCAACGCCGCCAGCACCGCACCGGTGAGAGTGACGACGAGCACGAACGAGTCGAGCGAAAACTCGAACCCTTCCTTCGCGCGCTGCAACCCCAGCGCACGAACGAGCGCTATGCCGCCGTACGCGAATGCCAAGCCGCCGCCGGCACCCGCGAGCCCGAGCAGCAGTGCTCTCCACCACGACCAGGCGCGCGAGCCGCCCCACCCCGGCGCCCAGAGCCGCACGCACGGCGAGCTCCTTGCGGCGCGCGATCACGCGCGACAACTGCAAGTTCGCTACGTTCGCGCAAGCAATCAGCAGCACTGCAAGCACGAGGCCCTGGAGGACGAGCAGCCGCGGCTCGAGGTCGCCGATCACGTAGTCGCGCAACGGACGCGCACGGTCGGTGTATCCCATCACTTCGGCGAACCTGCGACCTGCGGTAGCCGTTCGACATTGCGGCGCGCGATCGTAGCGAGCTCGGCATTCGCACCCGCAACGGTGGCGTCCGGTCGTAACCGACCGATGCTCATTCCCCCTTCGCCCTGAAAGCGCTGATCTTCCGCAGCCTGCGCAGGCGTGTACGCAAACGGCACCCAAGCATCCGTGTCACGATCCGGAAATCCGAACCCTTGTGGCATCACGCCTACGACGCGGAACGAATCATCATCGAGCCGGACGTCCTGCCCGACGATGTCTGCACGACCGCCGAAACGCGTCTTCCAGAGGCCGTGGCTCAGCAGGATCACGCGCTCGTTGCCGGGGACGACTTCGTTCTCCGTGAACCCCCGGCCGAGCGCGGGCGCAACGCCGAGCACGGCGAGTAGCGACGGCGAAGCGCGCGTCACCGCAATCCGCTCGGGCACTTGCTCGCGCCGAAGCGTGCGGCTCGTCGTCGCGAAGAGCGCGATCTGCTCGAACGCCGGCGCCTGCGCGCGCCAGTCGAGATATTCCGGGATCGACGTGCCGGCGTCTTCGACGCCGATTTTCGGCAGGCTGACGTAAACCATGACGAGCCGGTCGTCGTGGGGATACGGTAATGGCCGGAGCAAGAACCCGTTGAAGACGCTGAACACCGTGGTGTTCGCGCCGATCGCAAGAGCGAAGACGATCACCGTCAAGAGCGCCGACGACGGCCGTTTCGCGAGTGAGCGAAGCGCATGGCGAAGGTCTTGCAGCATCGTCCTCGTGGCGGCGATAGTCAGCCCCCCCGCTCGGCGCGATCGATACACGGCGCCGTCGCGACGTCGGTGACGGGGCCGGCCACCCCGTTCACCGTGCCGACGAGCACGCGTGCGCGGCGCCCGGCCCGAGATCGATCTGCGGACCCGGTCGGCCTGCACATCCTGATAGCGCGGCGCGGTCATCTTGGCTTCGCGTGGCAGGTTCACCCAGAGCTGGAAGCCCCACATCAGGCCCTCCTGCTGCTCCGGAAATTCCGAGTGCACGATGCCGCGACCGCCGTCATCCACTGGATGCTGCCGGGGCCGAGCAGGCCGCTGTTGCCCTGGTTGTCGCCGTGGCGCATGCGCCCGGCCAGCATGTAGTGACGGTCTCGAAGCCGCGGTGCGGGTGATCCGGGAAGCCCGCGATGTAGTCGTTCGGATCGTCGGAGCGGAACTCGTCGAGCAGCAGGAACGGATCGAACGAGTCGAGGATCTGCGAGCCGATCACACGCGTCATGCGCACGCCGGCGCCGTCACTCGTGGGCTGGCCGCGCACCTTGCGAGCCACTTCACGCGGCTGGTTGCGAAGCGTCGTGCCGGACGTCGCCATCGGGCCTCCTCGAATTCGCAGACCGAACCGAGCAGTCTCGCTGCTGCGGCTTACATTCCCAGCATGCACCGCGCTCGCGAGCGAAGGCAACGCCCATGCCCGACACGAAAGTGGCACGCCGGCGCGACGCGGCGATATGATGGTCACTCTGGTCACTCGCATGAAGACGAGTTCTCGGGGGGGTAAACGGTGCGCAAGACAATCACACTGCTCGGCTCGGCGCTCGCGCTGGTCCTGGCCACGCCGCTCATGGCCCAGCAGCAGGACTTCTCGGCGGTCAAGATCGAGACCCAGCAGGTGGGCAACGGCCTGTACATGTTGATCGGCTCCGGCGGCAACATGGCGCTGTCCACGGGCCCCGATGGCGCCGTGCTCGTCGATACCGAGTACGCGCCGCTGAACGCGAAGATCCTGGCCGCCGTGAAGCAAGCCGGTGGCGGCGCCGTGAAGTTCGTCGTCAACACGCACTGGCATGGCGATCACACGGGCGGCAACGAGCCGCTCGGCAAGGCGGGCGCGGTCATCATCGCCCACAACAACGTGCGCATGCGCATGAGCTCCGAGCAGTTCATAGCCGCCATGAACCAGAAGATTCCGCCCTCGCCTGCGGCCGCTCTACCGACGATCACGTTCCCGACGCGCGCGACGTTCCATTGGAACGGCAACGTCGTCAACGTGATCCACATGCGCGCCCGCGCACACCGACGGCGACTCCATCGTGCACTTCACGAACGCCAACGTCATCCACACCGGCGACACGTTCGTCAAGGACCAGTACCCGTTCATCGACTTGAGCAGCGGCGGCTCGATCGACGGCATCGTCGCCGCATCGGAAGCCGTGCTCGCGCGCAGCGATGCGAGCACGAAGATCATCCCCGGGCATGGTGCGCTCGCGAATCGCAGCGATGTGCAGCGCTACCACGACATGGTGGTAAAGGTACGCGGCAACATCAAGACACTGATCGATCAGGGCAAGTCCGAAGACGAGGTGCTTGCCGCGAAGCCCACCGCAGAATTCGACGCGCAGTGGGGCGGCGGATTCATGAACGCCGAGAGCTTCACGCGCTTCTCCTACCAGAGCCTCAAACGCTAGAGCACGAAACGCGACGCCCTCACCGCGCCTGCGGTGCCGCACAGCTGCACACACCTGGAACATGAAGGAACTGCTCGAAACTGGCTTTGTGTTGATGGGCGCAGGGATGGGCACCGTGTTCGTGCTGCTGGCCGTGCTCGTGCTCGTCGTCCACGGCGTATCGAAATTCAGTCGTTGGGTCGACCCGCGGAGCACCGCCGCGCTGCCGCTTCCTCAGGCTCCGACCCGCACCAAGCCCACACCGGACACCGAGCTCGTCACGGTCATCGGCGCGGCCGTGGCCGCCTATCGACGCGACCACACTGCGGGCCGATAGGAAGACGATGGCCAACCCACTGCTGATCACCGAGCTCGTGCTGCGCGACGCGCATCAATCGCTGCTCGCGACCCGCTTGCGCATCGACGACATGCTGCCGATCGCGGCCAAGCTCGACGCGGTCGGCTTCTGGTCGATGGAAAGCTGGGGCGGCGCCACGTTCGACGCCTGCATTCGTTATCTTGGCGAAGATCCCTGGGACCGATTGCGCCAGCTCAAGGCCGCGATGCCGAACACGCGCCAGCAGATGTTGCTGCGCGGCCAGAACCTGCTCGGCTACCGGCACTACGCCGACGACGTCGTCGAAGCGTTCGTCGAGCGCGCAGCGATCACGGGCGTCGACGTGTTCCGCATCTTCGATGCGCTGAACGACCTGCGTAACCTCGAAACGGCGATCCGCGCCACGATCAAGACGGGCAAGCACGCCCAGGGGACGATTTCGTACACCGTGAGCCCCGTGCACACGGTGGACATCTACGTCGACATGGGCAAGCGGCTCGAGGACATGGGCTGCCACTCGATCTGCATCAAGGACATGGCGGGGTTACTGCGCCCCTATGTCGCCTTCGAGCTCGTGTCGCGGCTGAAGGAAACGTGTCGCATTCCGATCGCGATGCAGTCGCATGCGACCACGGGCATGAGCGACGTCACGAACATCAAGGCCGCCGAAGCCGGCATCGACATGCTCGACACGGCGATCTCCTCGATGAGCAAAACGTACGGCCACTCCGCCACGGAGTCGGTCGTCGCAATCCTAGAGGGCACGGAGCGCGACCCCGGGCTCGATCTGAAGCAGCTCGAGGAAATCGCGGCGTACTTCCGCGTCGTGAGAAAGAAATACGCCGAGTTCGAGGGGAGCCTGAGAGGCGTCGATGCACGCATCCTCGTCGCCCAGGTGCCCGGCGGCATGCTGACGAACATGGAGAGCCAGCTCCGCGCCCAGGGCGCTTCTGCGGCTTTCGACGAGGTGCTGAAGGAGATTCCGCGCGTTCGGCAGGACCTCGGTTACATCCCGCTCGTGACGCCCACGTCGCAGATCGTCGGCACGCAGGCCGTCATGAACGTGGTGCTCGGCGAGCGCTACAAGAACGTCACGAAAGAGACTCGCGGCATTCTGAGCGGCGAGTACGGCGCCACGCCGATGCCCGTCGACGCGAACCTGCAGCGCCGCGTGCTCGGCGACGCAGCAGCCGATCACGGTCCGCCCGGCGGATCTCATCAAGCCCGAGCTCGCGAAGCTCAGCGCCGAGCTCGCCGGGCTCGCCAAGCAAAAGGGCTTCGAAAATCGTGGCCGGGACGACGTGCTCACGTACGCGCTGTTTCCCGACGTAGGGTTACGCTTCCTCGAGCACCGCGGCGACGCGAGCGCGTTCGAGCCGGCGCCGGGCAGCCAGCCCGCCGCAGCGCCGGCCCCGGCCCCGAAGGCGCTTGCCGCACCCGCACCGCCCGCAGCGGCACACGCAGAGCACTACGTCGTGACGGTCAACGGCAAGAGCTACGACGTCGAGGTCGCGAGCGGCGGAGCGATCGATCGGGTCGCGCCGCGGGTGTCGATCGCCACCACGTCCACCGCTGCGCATGCCGGCGGTCACCCCGGCGCGCGCGCAGGAAGCCCCGGAGGGCGCCGCGAGCGTCAAAGCACCGCTCGCCGGCACCGTGCTGCGCGTGCTCGCAGCGGTCGATCAGGCCGTCCAGGCGGGCGACGTGCTGCTCGTGCTCGAAGCCATGAAGATGGAAGTCGAGGTCCGCGCACCGCGCGCAGGCGTCGTCGCCGACATAGGCGTTCGCCAGGGCGATGTCGTCGAGGTCGGCCGCGTGCTCGCGCACCTGGCATAGCCGCATGGACAGCGTAATCGAGCTGTGGCACGCGACGGGCGTCGCGAACCTGCAGGTCGGCCAGGTGCTGATGATGGGCGTCGGCGGCCTGCTGATCTATCTCGCGATTCGCCGCGGCTTCGAGCCGCTGCTGCTCGTGCCGATCGGCTTCGGCGCGATCCTCGCGAATATCCCCGTCGCCGACATGGCCGGCCCCGCGGGCTTGCTCGGGCTCATCACGAAGGCCGGTATCGAGACCGGCGTATTTCCGTTGCTGATCTTTCTCGGCGTGGGCGCGTTGACCGACTTCGGCCCGTTGATCGCGAATCCCGTCACGATCTTGCTGGGCGCGGCCGCGCAGTTCGGTATCTTCCTGACGCTGCTCGGCGCGCTGCTGCTGAACGGGGTCCCGGGCTTCGACTTCAGCGTGCCGGACGCCGCGTCGATCGGCATCATCGGCGGCGCCGATGGACCGACGGCCATCTTTCTCACCTCGCGGCTCGCACCCGACCTGCTCGGCGCGATCGCCGTGTCGGCGTATTCGTACATGGCGCTGGTGCCGATCATCCAGCCGCCGATCATGCGGGCGCTCACGACCAAGCGCGAACGCGCGATCGTCATGCAGCAGCTGCGCCCCGTATCGCGGCTCGAGCGCATCCTCTTCTCGCTGGCGGTGCTGATCGTGACCGTGCTGTTCCTGCCCGACGCCGCACCCCTGATCGGCATGCTGATGTTCGGTAACCTGCTACGCGAATCCGGCGTCGTGGACCGCTTGAGCAAGACCGCGCAGAACGAGCTGATCAACATCGTCACCATCTTCCTGGGGCTCGCGGTCGGCTCGAAGCTGAACGCCACGCAGTTCCTGCGCGTGGAGACACTCGGCATCCTGGCGCTCGGTGCGTTCGCGTTCGCGACGAGCACCGCGGCCGGCGTGCTGATGGGCAAGCTCATGTGCCGGTGGACCGGCGGCAAGATCAACCCGTTGATCGGCGCCGCCGGCGTATCGGCCGTGCCGATGTCCGCGCGCGTGGTGAACAAGGTCGGGCTCGAGACCGACCCGGCCAACTACCTCCTGATGCACGCGATGGGACCCAACGTGGCCGGCGTGATCGGCAGCGCGGTCGCGGCGGGCGTGCTGCTCGCGCTCGTGCGCTGACGAGGCCGCCGCGGCCCACGCGGGCCGGCGGTTACGCACACCGCGCCTTCTCGGGTTACCCTACCCACATACGCTATGGAGGACGTCGTTCGGTACGCGGCAGGCCGTGCAGCACCGGCAACGCGACGTAAAGGCACGATGATCGGTAAGCGATGCTCATTTCTCGTTGTCGCGCTCGGGTGTTTCGGTGTGGCCGGAACGGCCTTCGGCCACCATTCGTTCTCTGCGGAATTCAGCCGCGACCTGCCCATCGAGGTGAGCGGCATCGTTTCCAAAGTGGAGTGGATGAACCCGCACGCTAGGTTCTACGTCGACGTGAAGAGCGACGACGGCTCGACGGCCAACTGGAACTTCGAGCTCACGACACCGAACCTGCTCATGCGGAAAGGCTGGACGAGAAATTCATTGAAGGTCGGCGATACGGTCACCGTGAAGGGATGGCGCGCACGCAACGACCCGCACGTCGCGAACGCGAGCAGCGTGACGCTGGCCGGCGGCAAGGAATTGTTCACGGGCTCCGCCGGATCCAGCAGCAGCGCGGATCAGTGAGCGCTCGCCTCGACTGCGCGCGCACCCGCGCGGTCGCCGCTCACGTCGCGCCGTTACCCCACGCCCACGTCGTCGCCACGAAGACCGCAAACTCCGAGCGGTAGCCGCGCGCCTTGAAAATGTCCGCGACCTGGTGGCCGACGGCGCCGAGCACGTCGTTGACGTTCTTGCCGTTGAATGTGCCCATGACGGTCGCCGGCGGCAGCGTGACCGTGCTGCCGCCGTCGGATTTGATGACTCTTTTCATACCGAGCTTCGCAAGATCGGCGTACGCGTACAGAAAGTCGTCGCGGCTCGCTTCTTTCAGGTTGAAAACGCAAAGAACCGGATAGCTCATCGTCCTTCCTCGTGCGTTCGGCGTAGCCCGCCGTCGAGCGCCGCCTTCACGGATTGCGCGAGAAGCGCCAGGTGTGTAGCTGAATCGTGCGGCGCACCGCCGGCGCGATCACGCCGGGCTCGAAGACCGATCGTGTCGACGGAACGAACGTGCCGAAACTATTGCTTCTGGCTCGCGCTCTGAATCATCGCATCGGCTTCGTCCGACGCGCAGTTCAGCGACAGAATCGCGTCGAACGGGGCGAGCTGTAGCGTCTGCGTCGGCACCTTCCACGGGCCGGTCAGCACGTTCGGGTCCTCGACCATGGCCTCGATCTCGAGCGTGTTGGCGTCCACGCGCCGGTAGCGCTCCACGATGTGCAAGGCATCGGAATGCACCGAGACTCGGCCCTCGGCGAACATCCAAGTATCGTCCGTGAAGTTCGTGACGTCGACGACGAACGTGTCGCCGTCCCAATGACCGACGGCGTCGCCGCGATAGGTGGGTGGCTGATCGTCGCGATGCGGTCTACCGTCGGTCGGCACGAGCTGATAATCGTGGAACGTCTCGGACAGCAGCACCACCATCTTCGGCGTCGCGACGATTTGACCGACGGCGCCGACGTTCCACAGCCGCACGTTCAACGTGCCGAACGCCACGGGCGCGCATTTCAGCGTCGGGTCGTCCTTGTCGCTCAATTTGCCCGCCGCCGCGGCGGCCGACGGCTTGTAGAGGCTCGTGTACGTGGGCGCATCCGGATTGCGCGGCCCGAGCCGCAAGGTCCGGCTGCCGACGTCGCCGCCGCCCCACCACACGCCCGACAGATCGGGATGGCCGTCCGCCAGCCGCGGCACGGGGCCGGCGCCGGGCGTCTTCTCACCCGTCTGAGCGGCCGAGAACGCGAACGGCGTCAGCAACAGCAGCGCCACCGCGCAGAACCTTGAAAGATGCGTGTGCATTGATTCCCCCACCCGACCCGCCGTCACTTCGCGGCGGGCGATTCCTGCGGTCCGAAGAGGCCGAACACGGTGCCGTCGGCCGTCGTCAACTGGCGCAGCATGCCCATGTTCTGCGCCGGGTCCTTGGCGTGAAAGCCCGTGACCGTCACCTCGTCGCCGGTCTTGATGACGCTCGCCTTGTAGCCATTGCGGATCATGCCGCTCGGCGTGCCGGCCTCGAACGCCCAGTGCTCGACTTCGCCCGCATCGTCTTTCACGTCGATGTAGAACCAGGAATGCGGATTCGTGAGGCGCACCTTCACGATCGTGCCCTTGACCGTCACCGGTTGCTTGAGATCGTAGACGGCCGAGAACGAGTGGTGCGCCGCGGCCGGCAGGGCAATCCCTAGCGCCAGCCCCAATACTGCTCGCCCACACAACGCCGCAATGGTTTTGTTCCGCATGACCTTCCCCTCGAGATGAGCCGGCGGACGCCGCCGTGGCCGACCGAGCGCCCGCATGTCCTTGGCAGCCAGCATACCGCTAGTCCGCTCGACGGGAAACGCCGCGGCCGCGGCACGCGCGCAGGCCCGCGAATCGTCGACCGCCTCTCGACGCCCAGGCCCGCGGCCGCGTACGCTTGCGGGCGTAAGCTCGTCGGGCGGGGGGAGCCACATGAGCGCACGTAGCTTCGGGCTCGCGCTGGTCGCAGCGGCACTGCTGCCGTGCACCGGCGAAGCGCAGGACGCCACAGCGGCCTTGAACGCCGCGGCGACAGCCATGGGCACCGCGACCCTGCAGTCGCTGCGCTACACGGGCACCGGCTCGAACAATTCGCTCGGCCAGGCGTACACGCCCGGCGGACCCTGGCCGCAGTTCACGGTCAAGCAGTACGTCGCCCTCGTCAACTACACGGTGCCGGCCATGCGCCAGGAGATCGTGCGCGTCGATGACCAACGTCCGCCGCGCGGCGGCGGCGCGGGGCCCTTCAACCCCGCGACGGGCCAGGGCAGCATCCGGCCGATCCCCGGCGACATCCACCAGACCCAGACGGCCGACGGCCGCACCGAGATCGGTGCCGTGAACATCTGGCTGACACCGCACGGCTTCCTGAAGGGCGCAATGGCGAGTGGCAACGCAAAGATCGCGGCGCAGCGCGGCGGGAAGACAGCGGTGTCGTTCACGGCTTTCGGCAAATACGTGATCACGGGGACGCTGGACGCGAACAATCTCGTGGAGCGCGTGGCCACGACGATCGACGGCGGCTTCACGGGCGATACGCCGCTCGAGGCGACCTACACCGATTATCGGGCTTTCGGCGGCGTAAAGCTGCCGCGGCATATCGTGCAGCGTCAGGGCGGCCAGCCGATCCTCGACATCGTCGTGGCCGACGCCGAGCCGAACAGCGCCGCAGCGCTCGAGGTCCGCGGCGCGGCGCCCGGCGGCGCGCCCGCCGCGGCGGCGGTCGAGACGGAGAAGATCGGCGACGGCGTCTGGTTCCTGAACCTCGGCGCGCCGCAAAGCCTGCTCGTGGAGTTCCGCGATTACGTCGTCATCATCGAGGCGCCGACGAACGATGCCCGCTCGCTCGCGACGATCGCCGCGGCACACGCGTTGCTGCCGAACAAGCCGATCAAATATCTAGTCAACACGCATCACCACTCGGATCATTCGGGCGGCCTCCGCGCCTACGTCGCGGAAGGCATCCCGATCATCACGCACGTGTCGCACGCGCGCTATTACGAGCGGGAAATCTTCCCGAATCCGCACACGCTGAATCCGGATCGACTCGCGCAGATGCCGCGCGCACCGATCATCGAGGCGATCAAAGACAAGCACGTGTTGAGCGACGGCTCGATGACCCTCGAGCTGCATCTGCTGCGGGGCAACCTGCACGCCGAGGGATTGCTGGTGGCCTACGTGCCACGAGAGAAGCTGCTGATTCAGGCCGACGCGTTCGCGCCGCGCCCCGGCGCCGCGCCGCTACCGGAGCCGAGCCCCTTCACGACGAATCTCGTCGCTAACGTCGAACGCCTGAAGCTCGACGTGGAGCGCGTCGCACACGTGCACGGCGGCGTCGATTCCTGGCAGAAAGTGCTCGAAGCGGCCGGTCGCTCGCCGGCGACCGGCCGCTGAAGGTCTCAGGTCACTTGGCGTACGAGATCCGGTAGATCACGTCGCCGTCGTCATCGGCCATCAGCAACGCGCCGTCGCTCGCGACCGTCACGCTGGCCGGACGCGCCCAGGGCTTGCCGTCCGCCGTGATGAACCCGACGAGAAAGTCGACGTACTCGCCGGTCGGCGCGCCATTCTTCATCGGCACGCGCACGATCTTGTGGCCCGTGCGGTCTGCGCGATTCCACGAGCCATGGAACACGGCGAACGCGTCGCCGACATACTCGGCCGGGAAGGCCGAGCGTCCAGACGTGGCCGTGTAGAACGCGAAGCCCACCGCGGCCGAGTGCGCCTCGTAGGGCACATCCGGCGTGATCGTCTTGCCTTTCAAGTCCGGGCGCTCGCCGGCGTGTCGCGGATCTTCGTGATCGCCCATGTAATACCAGGGCCACCCGTAGAAGCCGCCCTCACGCACGTGCGTGGAGTAGTCGGGCACCAGGTTGTCGCCGAGCGCGTCACGCTCGTTCACGGTGCACCACACATTGCCGTTGCCCGGTTGAATCGCGAGGCCGACGCAATTGCGAATGCCCGTGGCGAACGGCTTGCCCGGCTTGTTCGAGCCGACGTCGAACACGAGCACGTCGGCACGATTCTCCTCCATGCCCCAGGCTGCACCGAGCCCGTGCTCGGCCTCCCAGCTCTTGATCTCGGCCGCCGACTTCTTCGGCAGGTCCTCCGCCACGTTCGACAGCGAGCCCACGGCGACGTACATCTTCTTGCCGTCCGGCGAAAACACGAGATCACGCGTGTAGTGGCCGCCCGTCGTGCCGGCGAGCTGCTCGACGACGGTCTCGGGCTGGCCGCTCGGCTTCGTGTCGCCCGCCTTGTACGGGTAGCGCATCACGCGATTCATCTCGCTGATGTAGACCCACTGCGGCTCGGCGCCCGCCGGATAGAACTGGATACCGAACGGTCGCGTCAGACCGCTCACGAACACGTCCGAGCTCGCAGCGCTCATGCCGTCGGCCGACGGGTGCAGCACCTTCACGCGGCCTTGCTGCGTCTCGGCGACGAAGATGTCGCCGTTCGGCGCGACCCGCATGATGCGCGGCCCATCGACGTCGCGCGTGAACACGTCGATCTTGAAGCCCGGCGGCAGCTTCAGCTGCGCCGCATCCGGCTTCGGCACGATCTGGGGAAATTCCCTGGCCGACGGCGTGGCAAACGGCGCCGGCAGCTTGCCGACGTCGATACGGTGCACGACCCCGGGCGCGTCGTTCTGCCATTTCGACTGCGCGCCGGCCTGGCCGGGCAGAAGCGCGAACGCCGCGATCGGCAACAGCATGGCGGTCAGTGAAAGCGGTCGAGTCAACATTGTCATTCCCCCATCGAGCATTTGAAGCGGTGCGATGCCCCTATTCTGCACTCACTGGGCGGAGCATTCCCAGTTCGCCGCGCCGGGCGGCGCGGCCGCCAGGGCCGCGGCGCGCTGCGCCGCTTTAGCCATCCGTCTGCATTGCCCGTTGCCGGGCGCACCGGGCTAGTGCGTCATCGCGTACATCGCGACATTGACGCCGAGCCGCAGCGCGAGGTTCGCCTTGTCGCCGGGATACCGCGGATCGTCGGCCCACTGCCAGCCGTCCATGACGTCGTTGTTGTAGGCGATCAGCACCATGAGCCGGCCATTCTCGTCCTCGACACCGCGCCAGCGCGGTGTCCCGCGCATGCCGCCTCGCCCGCCCCAGCCGATCGAGTTCGCGTTCGGAATCTGCACCTTGGTCATTTCCGGCAGATCGAACACCGTGTGGAAGATCGGATGGTCGTCGCTCATATCGATGATCGGCCGGTCCGGGAAAACGCGCTTCAAGCTTTCCTCGAAGGTGGCCCAGTTACGCTCGCCGAAGAAGCTGTCGCAGAACAGAAACCCACCGCGCAGCAGGTACTCCCGCAGCTTCGCGGCCTGCGAGTCGGTCAGCTGCCAGGCCTGGGCGAGTCCCACGACCATGAACGGCCAGTAGTAGACGTCGTCGTCTTCATCGAGATTGATCGGCTGCTCGACGCCGCGGACGTGCATTCGCGTGAAGCGCCGCAGCATCGTGACGAACGTGCGGTCGCCGCGCGGATAGTCGTCGGTCCAGCTCGTGCCGCCCTGGCGCCAGTCGCCGCCGAAGCCGAACCGCCCGCCCGGGTACATGAGGCGGCCCACCGTGAACTCTGCCGGCACGTTCCAATCCTGGGGTACCGGCGCGGCGGCGTCCGCGCCTTCGAAGCTCGGGTACTCGCGCCACTTCTTGGCCCAGTCGTCCTGCGCAGCCGTCTCGCCATGCACGAGCACCAGCGCCACGAGCACGGCGAAGACACGGATGCCCGCCGAGAAGCCTCGGCGTATCGGCCAGTGATGGGCTCGTTTCATGCGCGCGGGCGAGCGTTCAAAGCGCGCCTGCCTCCGTCAAGTTAGCAACCAGCCGCCGTCGATCACGAGATTGATGCCGTTCACGCCCCGGTTCGTGAACAGGAAGTCCACCGAGTGGACCACGTCGTCGGTAGTGGCCAAGCGGCCGCCCGGCGTGCGCTTCTCGATGTTTGCGATGGCCTCGAGCTTGTCGCGCCAGGCCGGGCTGTCGGAAATGATGCCGGGATGGATCGCGTTGAACCGCACCGGCGCGAGCTCCACGGCGAGCGTGCGGATCAGGCTGCTCACGGCGCCGTTCACGGTGGTGATCGACGTCGAGCCGGGATACGGGCGCTCGCTCGCAAGGCCGCCGAACAGCACGGCCGACGCGCCGGCGCCCATGCGCGGATACAACGTATGGGCGACCTCGGTATAACCGATGAGCTTCATCGTCACGATGCGTCGAGCACGCGCAATGTCGTACTCGCGCGCACTGTTGTAATCGCGCTCGACGGCGACGAGCGCGAGATGATCCACGTGGCCGATGTCCGCCAGGGACTCTTCGATCGACTCGGGCTCGGCCACGTCCAGCGCAATGCCGCGGACGTTATCGCTGATTTCCTTGGCGCTTGCGGCCGTGCGCGCGGCATCGCGACCCGTGATGACGACCTTCGACCCGCGGTCGGCGTAAAACTGCGCGATCGCATGCCCGATGCCGCCGGTACCGCCGATCACGACGACGCTGGGCTTGGCGGCGGAGCCGGCGCTGCTGCTCATCGGGCGACTCCTTGTTCTTTTAGTTGCTCGGCCACGTAGTCCCAGTCGCGTGCCCAGCGGTATGAGTTGCGTGCCGGCGGCTGCGGGGATTGTGTTTCCAGCCAACGCACGTTGCCGCTGCCGCGATTGTAGAAGGCATGCGTGCAGCCTACACCGGCCCACAGGAAGTCGCCCGGCTTCATGAGGTAGGTCTGGTCGTCGGCCAACGCCTCCACCTCGCCGAACATGATGTAGTAAGCCTCCTCGAGCGGATGATCGTGCGGATGCGCGTTGGCGTTCGGCTCGTACTCGACCATGAACATCGTATGTAGCGCCGCATCGAGCCGCTGGTCGACCAGCATCTTCAGCGAGATGCCGCTGTAGACCAGCAGCGCGGTCGCCATGCTGGCGGAAACCTTCGCGGCGTCCTTCTTCATGCCGGTCCGCACGGAATCGACCCTGATGTCGTCTTCCGCCATGCGGAACAGATGTCGCGACGACGGATCGCGAATGTCGAACGGCTTGACTGTCGACCGCCGGTGGCGGCCCCAGAAAATAAGTCTGGTCGGCGAAATTCTCGCCTTTCGGGCACGGCGCGTTCATGTCGAGCCAGCCGGCCGTGCCCGTTGTCGGGCCGAGCCACGCGTGCTGCATGCCGACCGGGATCACGCCGCAGGCGCCGGACGAAAGCCGATACCCGCGGCCATCGAGGATCAGGACGGGATCGCCGCTGACGACGTAGAAGCTCTTCTCGAACGACTGCACGCTGAGGTCGATTCGCCCGCCCGCGTCGAGCTCTGCCAGCCCCCACCCCGAGTGCACGGCACCGACCGAGCGGTCGGACAGCGCGAAGCGGCGGTAGCCGCTGGCGTGCTGCGGAAACGCGGGCGTGGGCTTGACGTCGGCGGCACGAACGTAGTGATGCATCGGACTCCCCGTGGGTCAGGAGATGCTTAGCCGGTGAGCCCCGATTGTCAACCTGCGCCGGCCGTCAGCGCGGGGGCTTCTTCGCCTCCACGTGCCGATCGATCCAGTCGATCACGAGATCGGCGAGCTGGTCGCTGTTTTTGTCCTGCATCAGCATGTGGCTGTTGCCTTTGATGCCGAGCGCCGGCAAGTGCATCAGCTCGGCATCGCCGCCGGCGTTTTTCAATTGACCGACGAAGGTCTTGCAGCCGTCGAACGATTGCGCCCAGCTCACGGGACCGCCCGTGACGTCGCCCAGGTGATCGCCGAACATCACGAGCGTCGGAATTCGGGCGAGGGTTGCGAGCTGCGCCGTGCCGAGATCCGTGGCGCACGGCATCTCGATCGAGACGATGCCCTTGATCCCACGAGCGTCGATCAGCGCGGCGCGCTCGGGAAAAAATCCCGACTCGGAGTGCCCCATGAGCACGGCGCCGCCGAGCTTCACGCCGAGGGCGGCCATCTGCGTCCAGGTGGGGTTCGCGTCCTGCGGCAGCGTGGCATTCAGGTCCGGAATCATCTGCTTGTACAGCTCGTCCATGGCGGCAATCGGGAACTGCTCGTCCGGGAACGGCTCGCCGAACCTCGGCCCGAACCGGAAGACGGTCCAGGCCACCTGGTGGGTCGCCGCAAGGATCGTCGGCAGCTGGCCCGGCGGGGTCTTGCCGGACCGTACGTCGCTGAACGCGGTCGGATCGAAGCCCGAGCGGGCGCGCGACACCTGATCCGCGAGATAGACCGAGCGGTCCTTCCGCACGAAGTACTCGCTCCAGCCCATTCGCCCGTCCGGCGTCGTCTCCCAGGTCTTGCTGCTCAAGCAGCAGCCGTGAACCATGACGACGGGCACGTGCCGATCACCACGCACAGGGATCTGATACTGCACGTACATTTGGTTGACGGTGATGTCGCCCCTCTGGGCCGGGATCGGGCCGACGGCCGGAGTCGCCACCGACTTGTACTCGCCGCCGACGAAAAAGCTGCCTTGCTGCTCGAGGGTCAACGGCGCGGCGGCGGCCGCGCAGGAGCCCACGACCAGCACGATGAACGACGCAATCCTGCTGCCATACGCGGTCATACAACCCCCACTGGCCAATCGCGAGGATGGTACGCGGTTTCGGAGGGCGGGGGGCCAGTGCCGCACTGTGGCTACAGAGCTCGCCTCGCTCGAACGACCCGCGGAACCCGGCTCGCGCCCGCGTTGTCCGTTCTGATAAGCGGCGCAGCGCCGCGCGAAGCACAGACAACGCACGCAAGGAGGCGAGTCATGAGCCACTCTCCGGGCCATCGAGAGCATCCCGAGCACAAGGTCGTCGAAAACCATCTGCAAGAGCGGATCCGCGCGAGCACCGCCCGCGAGCTGCTCGCCGATTCGAGCGACGTGATCAAAGTCGAGGAGGACGGCAACCCGAGCCGTTATTACTTCCCGCGCGACGATGTGCGCATGGAACGGCTCGCGCGTTCCGCGAAAACGACGAACTGCCCCTACAAGGGCGTCGCATGCTACTTCGACGTGCAGAGCGACGGCGTAACCCTGAAGGACGCGGTGTGGTCCTACGAGGAGCCGTACGACGAGCACCTCGAGCTCAAGGACCGGCTCGCGTTCTATGACGACAAGATTCCGGAGATCAAGGTGCAGCCGAAACCCTGACGAGGACGGTGCGCCTGGCGCCCACGAGCACCGTTCGACGGCGCTGCTTCAGCTTCCGCGGCGGGCGGCGCCGAGTCAGTGCAGCTGGTAGCCCGCCGCGAGCAGCGCCACGAACGACAGCGCGACGAGCACGAGACCACTGCTCTCGATCAGCGCACGGTGTGCCTCGGGTCGCATGAAGTGCATCGAGCCATCGAGCGCTTCCACGTAGGCCTGGACGCGGCTTGGCCACTTGCGCAGCACCACGCCGATCACGAAGGAACAGAACGACGTCCCGACCAACCCAACGAATGCGCCAACGTGCGGCGCGCCTCCGATTTCGACCACGGGGGTGACACTCCCTAGCAAGATGTACAAGACGGTAGTGTCCCCGGACGCCGTCGCGACGAGTGTGATCGACTCATCAAGTTCGCGACGGAGAGGGGGACGCGCGCAGCTCAGTACGGGTTCGCGATCGGCAGGTCCTCGGCCGGGTACAGCGTGATGATCTTCGCGCCTTCCGGCGTGAGGACCACCTCCTCCTCGATGCGCGCTGCCGAGATACCGTCCGTCGCCGGGCAGTAGGTCTCCACGGCGAACACCATGCCGATCTTCAGCTCGATAGGATCGCGGAACGACGTCACGCGCGAGATCAGCGGCCGCTCGTGCAGACCCAACCCCAAGCCGTGGCAGAAGTTCAGACCGAAAGCATCGATCTCGCTCGCGAAGCCGATCTCGTCGGCGGTCGGCAGCGCATGCGCAACCTCATCGCTGCCCATGCCCGGCTTCAGCAGCTCGATCGTGCGATCCATCCACTCGCGCGCCTTGCGATACGCCGTGCGTTGCGGTGCCGTCGCGCGACCAACGGAGAACGTGCGGTAGTAGCACGTGCGATAGCCGATGAACGAGTGAATGATGTCGAAGAACGCCTGGTCGCCCGGGCGGATCAACCGATCCGTGAAGTTGTGCGGGTGCGGCGAGCAACGTTCGCCCGCAATCGAGTTGATGGCCTCGACGCAGTCCGAGCCCATGGCGTACAGGCGGCCGGCCGCGAGCCCGACGATTTCCGATTCCTTGATGCCTGGCTTCAACGCCTCGGCGATATCCTGGTACACGCCGTCGACCATCGCCGACGCCATGTTCAGCAGCGTGATCTCGTCGTGGCTCTTGATCTCGCGCGCGAGCAGCATCGTCTGCTGGCCGTCGCGGACCTCGATACCCGCCTTCTGTAGCTCGAACAGCATCGGTGGCTCGACGACGTCCACGCCGAGCGGCATGTTGCCCACGCCCTCGGCGTCGAGCAGCGCCTTGATCTCGCGTGCGGCGTCGCGGAACAGCGTCCGGTCGGAGCCCACGGCGCCGCGCATGCCGAGCATGCCGGCGCGGCAATGGTCGTTGTGCAGCCACGGCGCATACAGCTTGTGGTGCTTGGCCGCGGAACCGAAGTCCCAGATGTACGGATCGCCGTTGCCGGTGATCAGCGAGTAACGCAGCAGCTTGTCGCGCGCCCACTCGCCGATGACAGTGCTCGTCGTATAGCGAATGTTGTGCTGATCGAACGACAACAATGCGCCGAGGCCCGAGCCCGCGAGCGCCTGCCGCACGCGCGCAAGGCGGTAATTGTGCAACCGGCGAAAATTCACGCGCTCCTCGAAGTCGACCTGGGTGTGGCCGGGGGCCTGCAGCGGTCGCTTCCACTGGTGATGGGGATCGATATCGTCGTCCAGCACCACCGTGGGCTCCACGAGGGCCGACTTCCCACCCTTCCTGACGGGTGCGGTCTTCGCCGCCGCCTTCGACTTACGCTTCTTCTTCTTTGCCATGCTGTCCTCTGCTAGTGAGCGCTCGTTCCGCAAACCGTGCGGTCCGCACCGATCTGGGGCGTGCCGCGAGATCGATTGTACGCGGCACGGCGCGAGTCAGACAGCCCGACGCCCGCTCGTGCATCGTTACGCACCGGGGTTTCTGCCCAAAATTCGTGCATGCGGGTTTCGCGCTGCCTCGCGATCGAGCGGCCGGGACCGTCGAGCCTGCTACCTCCACCGGCGTTAGCGCCGCTACGAGGCCGGTTTGCGGCGATCGACCGCTCCGGCCCACCGCGCGGCAGTTGGCATGCCTTTCGCAAAGCGTGGCGTAAGACGCCGCGAAGGACTCGCGTGCGGTAGGCGGAGCAATGCGGAGCACCCTCGATAATCTCATGACCCTCGAGCGCGGCGAGCGCGCGGCCAAGCCCTGGCTCGGCCTCTATCGCGACGTCCCGGCCACGATCCAGACCGCCAGCGCCACGGCGCTGGCGATGTTCACGGCCACGGCGGCCCGCGACCCGACGGCGCCGCTCGTCCACTATTTCGACAGGACGATCACGGCCGAGGAATGCGCCCGGATGTCGGATGCGCTGGCCGTCGGCCTGCAGCAGCTCGGCATCGAGCCCGGCGACCGCGTCGCCATCTACATGCAGAACATTCCGCAGGTCGTGATCAGCGTGCTGGCCGCCTGGAAGTGCGGCGCCGTGATCGTGCCGTGCAATCCGATGCTGCGCGAGCGCGAGCTCGTGAAGATTCTCGCGAGCTCGGGCAGCCGCGTGCTGATCTGTCAGGAAGACCTGTACCAGCAAGCTGCGAAGGCCGCCGTGCCCGCCACGGCCGTGGCGCATACGCTCACGACCTCGCCGCTCGAGTTCCTCGAGCCCGGAGCGCCCTTGCCGACGATGCTCGCCGGCATCGAGCGAGCCCCGCAGGCGGGCACCGCCAACCTCTGCGCGATCGTCACGCAGCACATGGGACGATCGCCTAGGCCGATCGAGCTCACGGGCGACGACGTCGCGTTCATGGTCTTCACGTCGGGGACCACCGGCGACCCGAAGGGCGCCATGAACACGCATCGCAACGTGGTGTTCGCGACGTCGGTGTACGAACGCTGGATCGGGCTGACGAATGCCGACACGATCATGGGCCTGGCGCCGCTGTTCCACGTCACGGGTCTGATCGGCCACGTGGCGCTCGCGCTGCTCACGGGCGCGCCGCTCGTGCTCTTCTACCGGTTCGACGTGGCCGAGGCGTGCCGGTTGATCGAGGTGCACCGGGCCACGTTCACCGTGTCGGCCGTGACGGCGTTCATCGCGCTCTTGAACAGCGGCGAGCTCGAGAAGCGCACTCTGAGCTCGCTCACCAAGGTGTACACGGGCGGCGCCCCCACGCCGGTCACCGTGCTCGACGACTGGTATGCACGTACCGGCGTTCGAATCCAGCCGATGTATGGCCTCACCGAGGCCACGTCGCCGACACACATGACGCCGCACGGCGCGATCCCACCCATCGACCCGCACACGGGCGCAATGTCGATCGGCGTGCCGGTGTTCAACACGAACGTCAAGGTCATGACGGACGGCGGCGCGGAGGCCGGGCCGCGCGAGATCGGCGAGTTCGTGATCGCGGGGCCGCAGATCGTGCCCGGGTATTGGCAGAACCCCGGCGCCACGGCGAAGACATTGACCGCCGACGGCTTGCGCACCGGCGACGTGGGCTTCATGGACGAGCACGGCTGGTTCTATCTCGTCGATCGCTCGAAGGACATGATCGTCGCGTCCGGCTTCAAGGTGTGGCCGCGCGAGGTCGAGGAAGTGCTGTACGAGCATCCGGCCGTGCGCGAAGCCGCCGTCGTCGGCGTGCCGGACGCCTATCGCGGCGAGACGATCAAGGCGGTGATCAGCCTGAAGCCGGGCCACACGGTCACTCCCGACGAAATTCGCGTATTCGCTCGGGAGCGCATGGCGGCGTACAAGTATCCGCGCCTCGTGGAGATCATGGACGACCTGCCGAAGACCACGAGCGGCAAGATCATGCGCCGCCTGCTGCAGCCGACTGCGCACGCGGCAGCACTGCCCATGCAAACAGAGATTCTGCATGTGAACTATCCGCAGCTGCGCACCGCCCTCGAGGCACGCGCCGTGCTGGAGGCCGGCGCCACGTGGCTGCGCTTTTCCCGCGGCTCGATTCCGCTATCGACCTCGGAAGCCTTCTACGAGCGACTCGAGGTCATGCTCGCGCAGCTGCGCGATGGCAAGGCCTTCGTCGACCGGGCCGCGTATCTCGCGCTGAACGAGCACTACCACGCGGCCGTCGTGGACCTGCTGGCGAACGAGCACCTGTCGCTCGGTTTTCGGCGCTTGCGACTCCGGGAGCTGTTCGCCGCGGCGCTCAAGGACACGCCAGTCGTCGCACCGAACGCCGTGTATTTCCACGAGTACATGACCGACTGCCTCGCAGCCGGCAACCGCGCCGGAGCCGTGAAGACCATCGTGGCCTGGAGCAAGCACGCTTCGAGCGGCATAAGGCGCGCGCTCGACTCGCACGGCGAAGTCGCCGCGCAGCGCGACGAGCTGCGGCCCGGCTGCATCGTCGAGGATCTCTCGATCGCGGTGGCGAAGGAGCAGGACAGCCTGGCCGGCGACGTCGACGCACTGATTCAGGCGCTGGACGCGCGCGCCGCGCTCGAGATCGGCAGCGCGCAGTATCTGGGCGCGGCGCTATCGATCGAGGTCGAGCGCGATGCGCTCGTCGCCCGCCTGCGCGCATTCACCCCACTCGTGCGCGGCACCTCGCCGACCCACGTGGCGCGGTACCTGCGCGCCGACGACGCGTTCCACCGGATCTTCATGAGCCTGCTGCGCAACCCGCATCTGTTCGAGATCTACAACTCGATGGACGTGCCGGAGCTCATGCGGCGCGTGCTGACGATCGCGCCGCTGGCGATTCGCGAAGCGTTCGACGATCACCGCGGCCTCATCGAAGCGCTGCGCGCCGGCAATGCCGACGCCACGAGCGCGGCGCTCACCGAGCACGCGAATCGCGTGCGCGCGGCGCTCGCGGATTTCCTGGCCGAAGCGACGAAGGATGAGACCGAGGCAACGATTCACGACGCCGCCTGAGGAGGAGCGCACGGCGCCGCTGGCGTGCGGCCGTCGTGGCGCACCACGACCGGACTGCCTCAGCCCTATTTCGCCCTACCCTTGTAGCCTTGTGCCAGCATCTCGATCGTGAAGATCTCGACGAACTGCTGATTGTTGGCCACGCCGTATAGCGTCCTCTTGTCGGGACCGCTGAACGCCGCCGTGATCAACGGCAACGGCGACGGGATCTCCCCGAGCCACTTGCCGTCCTGGTCCACGACCTGCACGCCGCCGCCGCCGGTGGTGTAGATGCGACCCTGCTCATCGACGGCGCTGCCGTCGTTGCCGACGAGCGCGAACTGCCGCTCGTTCGTCAGCGAGCCGTCCGCCTGCACGTCGTACGCCACGAGCCCACCGGGACGCCCACCGGGCCCGGGAGGCGCCCCGGCCGGCGCGGCCTCGGTCGGCGTCGATGGCAGCCGGCCCGTCACGTACAGCGTCTTCTCGTCGGGGCTCAGGATGATCCCGTTCGGGCCCGTCAGCGTGCCGTAGTGCGTGACGTTACCCTTCGCGTCCGAGTAATAGACGCCGCCCTTCGAGAAGTACACACCGCCCTTGCTGTCGGCCGTCATGTCGTTCAGCAAGCCGCCGTCACAGTCGATCGGCTCGCCCTTGTACATGCTCATCAACTGCCGCTGCCGCGGCTCGAGCTGCCGGATCTGCTGCGGCAGCGCACGCTGCAGCACGTACAACGCGCCGGTCTTCGCTCTGGCCAGCGCACCGCTGGTGCTCGTGCCCGTGTACGGATACGACTCCTTGCCGGTCGCATCGAGCTTCAAGACCCGGCTGTTCGAGTTCTGCGCGAACAGCATGCCGCCATCGTCCGTCGCGATCGGGCCATCCGCGTTGTTGCCCGTCCCCGTCCAAACGCTCTTCCACGTCTGGCCCGCGGCGATCACGCCGGGGATCGCCGCGACGCTGTAGTCGCGATGCTCGGGCTTCGGCGCCGCGGGCCGCGGCGGCGGGAATTGCGGCGGCGCCGGCGGGCTCTTGCAGTGACTCGCAAGATAGCTGGCGTAGTTCGAATCCCGCACTGCCTGCACGCCGGGCCCCGATTGCGGCGCCGCGGTCGGCTGCGCCTGCCCGTGTGCCGCGCACAGCGCACCCAGCAGGCCGATGGTCACGTTGATCGTCGTTCGCGCACTCATTTTCATTCTCCCGATTGCTTCCAGGCCTCGACGGCCTTGCGCTGCAAGGAGTCGGGGCCGATTTCCATGATCTCGAGCGGCACGCCGTCCGGATCCGTGATCCTGCCGACACGCGCTTTCGACACGCCGACCGTCGGCTCGTCGAGCGTGAAGCCGTCTTGTCGCAGATTGGCGACGCTCGCAGCGACGTCGCCCGTCTCGATACCGACGTGCGTGATACCGCTCGGCCGATCCGCGCCGACCGGCAGGAGCTCGACGAAGGTATCGCGCGAGAGCTGCAGGTAGGTGAGCCGCACGCTGCCGTCCGGCGTTGCGAATCGTGAAGGCCTCTTTCGCCCCGAGCGTGTCCTTGTAGAACTTCAGGGCCGCCTCGTAGTGGTGGGTACTGATACCGATATGATTGATACCGCGCCGCTCGGCGTCGTGCGCAAAGACGACTTGCAGCAGCAACCCGCCGACCACGATGCCGCAGACGAATATGATCGTGCTTTTCATTGGCTCCCCCGGGCGCATGAGCCCGCGCCGGACGGTCGATTGTAGGCGGGGTCGCGCGGCGTAGACAGTCCCGGCGGAATGCCACACCCGGCATCCGATGATTCCGAGGGCTTTTCAGCAAACTTCAGACACGCTCGTAGTAAAGTCTCTCAGTCGACGCTGCCTAACAGGCAAACGTCAACAACGAATGGACGGGAGCACATGCGAGAAACGAATTCCCTGGCCTCGCAGGCGGGGGCCGACGGCGGCACTCGCGTGCGCTCGCGCCTCGCCTCGCGTGGGTGGTGGATCGGCGCCCTGGCCTTGCTCGCGGTGCTCGCGGGCTTCGCCTACCTGAACCGCGAGACCGGCGGACCCGCGGGCGGCGGCGGGATCGCTTCGAGCGCACCGCCGGTCCGTGTCGCCGTCGCCGCGCAGCGCGACATGCCCGTGGTCGAACGGACGATCGGCACCGTGCTCGCGAACACCGCAGTCCAGGTGACGGCCCGGGTGCAGGGCGTGATCGTCGCCGCCCGTTTCCGCGAGGGTCAGCCGGTTAAAGCGGGCGATTTGCTGTTCGAGATCGACCCGCGACCGTACAAAGCCGCGCTCGCCCAGGCGCGTGCCCAGCTCGCGAAGGACCAAGCGCAGCTCGAGAATGCGGTCAACAACGAAAAACGCCAGCGCGCCATCTATGCCCAGCACCTGACGTCGTCGGAGCAGCTCGATGCAGCGATCGCGGCCACGGGCAGCGCACGTGCGGTAGTCGATTCCGATCAGGCGGCCATCGAGATCGCGCAGCTGAACCTCGAGTACACGCAGATTCGCGCGCCGATCGACGGCAAGACCGGCCCCATCCTCGTGCAACCCGGCAACCTCGTCGCCGCGAACAGCACGACGCCGCTCGTCACGATCAACCAGACGCACCCGATCAAGGTGTCGTTCGCACTGCCGCAGTCCGACTTGCCGCGAATCCAGGCGCGCGCGGCGCAAGAGGGACTCAGCGTAGTCGTCGACCAGCGCGCCGAAGGCGGCGACGACTACACGGCGGCCGTCGACTTCATCAGCAATCACGTCGACGAGTCGAGCGGCACCATCGAGCTGCGCTCGACGTTTCAGAACGAGGACGGCGCGCTCGTGCCGGGCCAGCTCGTCGACGTCCAGGTGGAGCTGGCGATGATCGCCGACGCAACGGTCGTGCCACGCGATGCCGTCAACGACGGGCCGGACGGCGCCTACGCGTACGTCGTGACGCCCGAGAACCGCGCCGTGCAGCGCGCGGTTCGCGTGCTGTTCGACGACGGCACGGACGAGGCGATCGACGGCGACGTGAAGCCCGGCGACCGCGTCATCGTCGACGGTCAGCTGCGCGTCGTGCCGGGCGCATCCGTTTACATCGATCAGCCGCGCGCGAGTCCCGACGCGAAGTCCGCAGATCCGACGGCGGGATCATGAACATCTCGCGTCGCTTCATCGACTACCCCGTCATGACCACGCTCGTGATGGCCGCCCTCGTGATCTTCGGCGTGGTCGGATACTTCACGTTGCCCGTGAGCGAGTTGCCAAACGTCGATTTCCCGACGATTCGCGTCTCGGCGAACCTGCCGGGCGCCGATCCGGAGACCATGGCTTCCGCCGTTGCGGCGCCGCTCGAGAATGTGTTCTCGACGGTGCCGGGCATCGACTCGATGACCTCCTCGAGCGGTCAGGGCTCGACCGAGGTCACGCTGCAGTTTCGCCTCGACCGCAACATCGACGCGGCCGCGCAGGACATACAGGCCGCGATCTCGGAGGCAATGCGTCGGCTGCCGCGCTCGATGCAGAGCCCGCCGACGTTTCGCAAGGAGAATCCGGCGGACTCGCCCGTCCTGTTCCTCGCGCTCTCGTCGAAGACCCTGCCGCTCACGACGGTCGATCGCTACGCCGAGACGCTGCTCGCGCGCCAGCTCTCGACCTTGAACGGCGTCGCCCAGGTCAACGTGTTCGGCGCGGCGCATTACGCCGTGCGGATACAGGCCGACCCGGCGGGTCTCGCGGCGCGGGGCATCGGCATCGATCAGCTTGCCCAGGCCGCCCAGTCCATGAACGTGAACCAGGCGACCGGTGCTCTGAACGGGCCGGAGGCGGCCCAGATCATCCATACCGAAGGGCAACTGCACAGCGCCGCGGCGTTCCGCCGGCAGATCATCGCGTACCGCAACGGCGCGCCGGTCCGAATGGCGGACGTTGCGAACGTCGTCGACAGCATCGAGAACGTGCGGCAAGGCAACTGGTATCGCGGCGAGCCCGCGATCACGGTCGCCATCATGCGCCAGCCCGGATCGAACACGATCGAGGTCGTGAACGCGGTCAAGAGCGTGCTGCCGCAGTTTCAAGCGGCGCTGCCGGCCGACATCGATATGCAGATTCGGTTCGATCGCAGCGACTCGATCCGTGCTTCGGTCAACGAGGTGCAGAGATCTCTCCTGATCGCGGGCGTCCTGGTCGTCGGCGTCATCTTCCTGTTCCTGAGGCGCGCGTCGGCCACCATCATTCCGTCGCTCGCGCTGCCGATCGCGGTCATCGGCACGTTCGCCGGGATGGCCGCGCTCGGCTACAACCTCGACAACCTGTCGCTGATGGCCCTCACGCTGTCGGTGGGATTCGTCGTCGACGACGCGATCGTGATGCTCGAGAACATTGTCCGGCACATCGAGCGCGGCGAGAGTCGGTACGACGCCGCGCTGCGCGGTTCGCGCGAGATCGGCTTCACGATCCTCTCGATGACCGTTTCGCTCGCGGCCGTGTTCCTCCCGATCGTGTTCATGAGCGGCATCGTCGGCCGGTTGCTGCACGAGTTTGCCGTCACCATCATCATTGCAGTGCTCGCGTCGGGCGTCGTGTCCGTCACGCTCACGCCGATGCTGTGCGCGCGATTTCTCCGCGACGAGCACGGCCGCAAGCAGAACGCGCTCCAGCGCGCCAGCGAGCGCGCGTTCACGGTGCTCCAGTCGACCTACGATCGCACCCTGAAGTGGAGCCTCGGGCACAAGCACACGATCGTCGCGCTGTTCTTCGCCAGCGTGGCCGCAACCGTAGGCTTGTTCGTCGCCATGCCGCGCGACTTCCTGCCGAGCGACGACATGGGCCTCGTCCAGGTCAACGTGCAGGCGGCGAACGGCACGTCGTACGAGCGCATGGTCGAGTACGCGAAGCAGGTCTCGGACGTGATCAACGCGGACCCCAACGCGAAGGGCGCGATGATGCAGGTGGGCTCGAGCGGTGCCGGCTCGAACAGCGCGAACGTGCGCGCCATGCTGAAGCCGCTCGACGAGCGCGCACTCTCGGCCGAGGAGGTCGCCCGCGAGCTGCGGCGCAAGCTCGCAAACATCACGGGCGTGAACGTGTTCATCACGAACCCGCCGGCGATCCGGATCGGCGGCAGGAGCTCACGATCCAGCTATCAGTACACGTTGCAAGGCGTCGATCTCGATCAGCTGCAGCGCGTCGCGACGGAGCTCGAGGACAAGCTTCAGTCGACGCCGGGCTTCGTCGGCGTGAACAGCGACTTCGACCGCGCCGCGCCGTCGCTCGAGGTGGAGATCGACCGCGATCGCGCGGCGGCGCTCGGCGTTTCGGCGGCGGCGATCGAGGAGGCCCTCGGCTATGCGTTCGGCGGTCAGCAGATCTCCCAGATCTATGCGCAGAACGATCAATACGAGGTGATCCTCGAGCTCCTTCCGGAGCTGCAGCAGAACGCAGCGGCACTGCGCTCGCTCTATCTCACGTCGAGCACCGGCAAGCTCGTGCCGCTCAGCGCCGTGACCAAGTCCGCGAGCGGCACCATCCCGCTCAGCGTGAACCACTCGGGCTCGTTACCGGCCGTGACGCTGTCGTTCGATCTCGCCGACGGCTATGCGCTCAGCGACGCGGTGCGCGGCATCGAGCAGGCGAGCCGCGAGATCGGCGTGCCCGCCACGGTCGCGGGCACCTTTCAGGGGACCGCCGGCGCGTTCCAGGCGGCGACCCAGAACATGGGGCTGCTGCTCGGGGTCGCGATCCTGGTGGTCTACATCGTGCTCGGCATTCTGTACGAGAGCTTCATCCATCCGCTCACGATCTTATCGGGCCTGCCGTCGGCCGCCGTCGGCGCGCTGTTGACGCTGTACATCGCGGGGCTGCCGCTCACGCTGTATGCCTTCGTCGGCATGATGATGCTGATCGGCATCGTGAAGAAGAACGCCATCATGATGGTCGACTTCGCGCTGCAGAAGCAGCGCAGCGAGCCGGGCTCCTCTCCGGAGCACGCGATCTACGAGGCAGCGATCGTTCGGTTTCGGCCGATCATGATGACGACGATGGCCGCGATGATGGGGACGCTGCCGATCGCGCTCGGCACGGGCATGGGCGCGGACTCGCGCCGTCCGCTCGGCTTGTGCGTGGCGGGCGGCCTGCTGCTGTCGCAGCTGCTCACGCTGTACATCACTCCGGTGATCTACGTTTATCTCGATCGGCTCGGCACCCGATTCGCGCCGCGCAGCCTGCTCGCGCCGAGTCCGTCGGCGCATCCAGGCTGACGGGTCGACGGGACCCGGCTCCTCGCTCCGGCGTCAGTTCTTCGCGCGCTTGGGAGCTCACGGCGATATAGGCCGCGATGTCCGCGATCTCGTCGTTCGTGAGCTCCGTCGGCCGAAACGGCGGCATCGAGAACACACCGTTACGCCGAGCAGCAGCGCGGCCGATCCGAGCCTCGATCGATTGGGGAGCAGCGTCGTTCGCATCCGACTCACCGAGCTGGCGCCAGCAAATTCTACCCCGCGGTGGTCGGCCCGGATCGGCCTTTCGCGCGTACGGGCGACCGGGCGCGACGCCGCCCGTTGAACCGGCTAACATTCCGTGGCTACGGGCCTGCCACGGAGAACGACAAATGCGCGATCTCGGTTCCAACGCTGCACGCTACCTCGCCATGCTGCTCGCTTGCGGTCTGCTCGTCATGCAGCAGCCACTCCAGGCCGCCGATCTCGAGTCGCTCGCCAAGCGCGTCCAGGTGCTGGAGGATCGCGAGGCGATTCGCGCACTGATTCTGGCCTACGGGCAAGCGCACGATCACCGCGACTACAAGACGTTCGCGAGCCTGTTCGCCGCGAACGGCGAATGGGTCGGCGGGCTCGGTACTGCCAAGGGTCCGGACGCGATCTTCGCGCTGATGGACAAGACGATCGGCCACCACCCGATGCCGAACGGCTCGGGCACCTTCCACGTGCTGACGAACGATCAGATCGAGATCACAGACGATCGGGCCTCGGCCGTGACGAAATGGATCTACATCACGCCCGGCGACGACGGTGCGCCACGCATGGTGTATCTCGGCCACTACGACGACCAGTTCATTCGCGAGAACGGTGTGTGGAAGTTCCTGCGCCGCGAGGCGCCGGCCGACATTCCGCTTCCGAAGTGATCCGCAGCCCAATACCGTAGGAGTGACCTGATGAACGCACCACCGGTCCTGACCGAGCTGAAGCTCTCGGATGCGATGAAAGAGGCCATCAACAAGGCGTTCGAGACGTCGAAACCCGTGGTGATCTCCTACGTCGACGAGAATGGCGCGCCGCAGATCTCGTATCGCGGCAGCACGCAGGCGTACAGCGACACGCAGCTCGCGATCTGGGTTCGTAATCCCGAAGGGCGGATCCTCGAGTCGATCGAGAAGAACCCTGCCGTGGCGCTGATCTACGGCAACTTCGATCCGAACGCACGCGGGTTCATGATCTTCCGCGGCCGCGCGCACGTCGACGACAGCGCCGCGGTCCGTACCCACGTCTACGAGCACGCCCATCCGTTCGAGCGCGACAAGGACAAGGAACGGAAGGGAGCCGCTTTGATCATCGACCTCGACGGCGTCGAGGGCTTCTTCGGCGGCGCGCAGCTCAAGATGCGCCGCTGATCTGCCTGGCACCCATGCGAGGCACGAGCCATCTTGCGACGGCGCTCTTGGCTTCCGCCCTGCTGCTCGCGCACACCGAGACGCATGCGGCGCCGCGCATCGCCCCCGTGCCGGCCGGCGAGCGCACCGCCGAGCAGCGCGCGCTCGCCATGCGCTTCGCAACGATCGATATGCCGAACGCCGTGGCCACGTATCTGCGTTATCCCGCGCTCGCGACCGCAATCCTGCCGTACGCGGAGTATCTGCTGAACGCGTCGACGCTGCCGCCGCGCGACCGCGAGCTGCTGTGGCTGCGAACCGCCTGGCTCGCGCGGTCCGAGTACGTCTGGGCCCAACGCGCGCCCATCGCGCGCCGACTCGGTTTCACCCCCGTCGAGCTCCGGAGCGTCGCCGCAGGCCCCGACGAGCCCGGCTGGACCCCACTCGAGGCCGCGCTGCTGCGCGCGGCCGACGAGCTGCACGTCGACGCCTTCATCAGCGACGCCACGTGGCAGACGCTTGCGAAGCGCTACGACACGAATCAGCTGATCGACCTCGTCTACGGCGTCGGCGAGGTCACGATGCACGCCGACGTCGCGAACGCGCTGCGGATCGAGATCGAGACCGATCGCACCGACCGCCTGCCTTCCGGCGTGCCGTACACCACCGCGGCCCGCTGGACGCGCGCTCGCTTGCTCGGCCACCCGCCACGGATCGCGCCGCTGGCGCCGGCGCAGGGCGCGCCGGCCGCTAACGTGTTCCGGACGTTCGCCCGCAACCCCCCCGCCGACGCGCTGCGCAACGCCGTCGGTAGCCACATCCGCGACGCCACCTCGCTGCTGCCACGCTACCGCCAAACGCTGATCATGCGGATCGGCGTGCTCTGCCGGGCCGAGTACGAATGGGCCGCGCACTCGAGAATCGGTCGCCAGGTCGGGATGAGCGACGCCGATGTGGCGCGAATCGTGGCGGGGCCCGACAGCGCCGGCGACGACGCGCTCGAGACGGCGCTGCTGCGCGCGGCCGACGAGCTCTATCGCGGCGACGACGTCGCCGACGACACGTGGGCAGCGCTCGAAGCACGGCTCACGCTGCCGCAGCTGCTCGATGCCTTGATCACCGTCGGCGGCTATCGCAGCGCCTCGTTCGCAATCAACAGCGCCGGCGTACAGCTCGACGCGAACATGGCGGAGTTCCGCTTCCCTCCCGACCTGCGCTGACGGGCCAGCTCGACGTCATGCAGTGGCCGGCTCGGGAAGTGGGCACTAGCGCGCGCCGACCGGCACGCATTCCACCTCGCGCAGGGGGAAGCGGCGCCCGTCCGACTCGCGGACCAGCTCACAGCGCGCTCCGCGCAGCACGAGGCGGAACCGTTCGGCCGCCGAGAGCGTACGGCCGGTCGCGACCCTCCCCTGAAGGTTCGCTGGCTCGCGATGCTCGACGACCAGCATGGGTTCGCGGGTCAACGCATCGGGCGCGAGCGTCGCGGGGGAACCTGCGAGCGCCAGCGTCACGACACGCGCGAGCTCAGCACGCGTGCCGGCCGTGGGTGCCGCGATCACCGCGGCCCGCTCCGTGGCCAGGGAGCCGCACGCGCCGAGCGCAGCGGTTGCGGTCAGCACGAGTCGACACCGCCGCAGCATCACGGCCGGTCGAGCCAGCGGTTCTGCAGCCACGGTGACTTCGCGACGATGCCGTCGGTCACCCGGCCCACCGCGAGCGGCCCGGGGCCGATGCCCGAGGGAACCGGGCAGGTGCCGGTGTTCCGCTGCGCGAGCGCCGCGGCGAGGCGCCCTTCGCTCGGATCGCCCAGCGCGTAGCCGAAATCGTCGCCTACGGAGCAACCGCTCACCGGCACTCCTTGCACGCCGAGGGTGTTGCTCGGCGAGAACCCATCCGTGTAATCGCCGAACCCTTGGGCGTTCACGCCCTGAAACTGCACGGTGAAATACGTCGTGCCGCAATGGTCCGCCGGATAGAACCCATACGGCTTGCCGCACGTCGTCGAGCCGATCTGGATGACCTCGACATTCACGCCGCGCAAGCCGTTGATGACCGACTCGCTCGCCGAGCAGGTGCCACCGCCCGTAAGAACGTAGACACGCGACAGATTCAGCGTCGGCAGCGGCTGCCCGGATGCCGCCGAGAAACCGACGGCCGTCGACAAGAACGGCATCGGTGTCAGCGCGGCACCCGTGATCGGATTGATCGACGGGTATTTACCGTTGAAACGCTGCAGCTCGAACGTCTGGCCCGCCGTCGAAGTCGGCCCTGCGATCATGTAGGCGAGCTCACTGGCGATCGCGAGCAGGCCGCCGCCGTTGTAGCGAAGGTCGATGACGAGATCGTCGATGTGTGCCGACTGCATCGACTGGATCGAATCGATCAGCGCTTGCTCGGCCGGGGCGATGTGATCGTTGAAGAGCACATAGCCGATGGTGCCGGTGGTCGTGGCCAGCGTGCTGGATCGCACCGGCGTTTCCGCCACGGCCGTCGACTGCATCGTCACGGTTCGCATGGCGCCGGTTTGCGGTTGGCGCAACGTGAACGAGTGCGATTCGCCGAGCGACGCCGGATAGAGACCCGCGAGGAACTGCTCGATGTCGGCCTGAGTATTCGCCAGGACGACGTCCACGCCATCGATACGGATCACTTCCTCGCCTCGTTCGATCGGCGGCGTCACGAGTGTCGCGGGGGAACCGGGCTCCGTGTAGGCCACCACGATCCTGCGCGGCGGCAAGCTCGCGACGACGGCGAAGGCCGCGCCGTAGCCGGCCTCGACCCCGGACTGCAGGAGCGCAATCCAGTCGGCGGTCGGCAAGGCGAAGTGAAAGCGATCTTTCTCGTGCCCTGAGGGCGTGAGCGCCGCTGTCTTCAACAGATCGAAGTAGTCGGCGGTCGCGTACAGCGCGGGATCGCGGTCGCTGATCTCGTTGTACCAAAGATACAGCTCGTTGCTCCACGACCGCAGCCAGTTGTTCTCGTCCGTGGCCGTGCCTTTGATCTCGTTGTAGAGCCGGCCCGTGGCGGGATCCGTGCCGCTGCGCGGACTCACGCATCGGCCGACGAAGCTCGCAGACGGCAGAAACGAGCCCGCGATCCAGCTCGAACCCGTGGCGGGCGGGTTCGCCGCACCGCCGCCACCCCCTCCGCCGCAGCCCACCAGTGCAAGACCGGACATGACCACGACGCGCGACCACATTCGCAGCGCACCCGGCATCAGCACACCCTCCCCCGGAGCCCGAGCCGACGACTCCTCCAAGACTAGAGCAAATGAGCGCGGCAGGCGAAAAAAAGGCCGCATCCGTCTCCGGAGGCGGCCCCTCGAGTGGCGCGCCCGCGACCCCCTGCTCAGCCGAGCCACTGCGGCAACGCGAGAGACACCCATGGCACGTAGGTGACGATCGCGAGCACGCCCAGCAGCACCACGAGCCACGGCGCCGCGGCCCGAATCACGTCCGTCACCGGTAGCTTCGCGATCCCCGAGGTGACGAACAGATTGAGACCTACGGGCGGCGTGATCATGCCGATCTCCATGTTCACCGTCATGACGATGCCGAGGTGCACGGGATTCACGCCGAGCGCGGTCGCGATCGGCAGCATGATCGGCGCAAAGATCAGAATCACCGAGGTCGCCTCCATGAAGCTGCCGGCGACGAGCAACAGCAAGTTCAGCGCCAGCAGGAATCCCCAGGGGGGCAGACCGAGGTCGCTGATCCACTGCGACGCCGTTTGCGGCACTTGCTCCGTCAGCAGCACGAACGAGAACAGATACGCGTTGGCGATGATGAACATCAGCATCGCCGTCACCTTCGCCGCGTCGGCGATCACGCGCGGCAAATCCGCAAAGCGCAGGTCCCGGTACACGAACATCGCGATCACGAAGGCATACACCGCCGCGACAGCCGCGGCCTCGGTCGGCGTGAACGCGCCGCCGTAAATGCCCCCGAGGATCACGACCACGAGCGCGAGGCCCCAGATCGCTTCCCGGCCGGTCTTGAGCACGGTTCGCCAGTCGGCACGCGGCTGCCGCGGGAAGTTTCGCCGACCCGCGATCACGCCCACCGTCACCATCAACGCCACGGTCAAAAGCAGGCCGGGCAGGATGCCGGCCACGAACAGGCTGCCGATCGACGTTTCCGTCACCGCACCGTACACGACCATGACGATCGACGGCGGGATCAGGATGCCGATCGTGCCCGCGTTGCAGATCAAGCCGGCCGCGAAGTCGCGCGTGTATCCCGAGCGCGTCATGCCGGCGATCATGATCGTGCCCACCGCGACAACCGTGGCCGGTGACGAGCCCGACACTGCGGCGAATAGTGCGCACGACAGCAAAGCCGCCATTGCGAGCCCGCCGCGGAAGTGGCCCACGAGCGCGTTCGCGAACGCGATCATGCGTTTCGCGACGCCGCCCGTCGTCATGAACGCGCCGGCGAGCACGAAGAACGGAATCGACAACAGCTGATACACCTGTAGCGCGCTGAAGAATCGCTGCGCGAGCGCCACGAGCGACTCGTCGGCGAACAGCAGCAACGTCAGAATGCTGGCGAGCCCCAGCGACATCGCGATCGGCACGCGCAGCAGCAACAACAGGAGCAGAGCGCCGAGCAGGAACAACGCCGTCATCGCCGCACCCTACCGGTCGCGCGGGCGGCGCAGCGGCCAGGCGGCCTGCACGAGCCGCACGGCGAGGAGTCCGAAGGCGACGGGCATGATGCTGGTCAGCAACCAGCGCGGCAGCGGTATGTCGCGCGCGTTGTTGCCGAGCGCCATGAGCCGATCGAGAAACGAGCTGCTGCCGTAGATCATGAGGCCGCAATAGACGAGCCCGCAGACGAGCGCCACCAACGCGACGCCGCGCGCGACTCGCGGCGGAAGCCGCCGCGTCAAAAGATCGACCGCAATGTGGGCCTCGGTGCGCACGCCATACGACATGCCGATCAGCACGAGCCAGGCAAACGCGTAGGTGGTCGCCTCGAGGGACCACACGAGCCCCGTGGAGAACACGTAGCGCAGCACGACCTGCACGAACGTCAGCAGCGTCATGAGGGTCAGGGTGACGACCATGAACGCCTCCTCGAGACGGTCCGCAAGTCTCAGCAGCCGCTGCAGCGAGGCCATGTCGCCGGGTAGGCTATTGCGCGGCGGTGAGCGCGGCATCGATCAGCGGAGCGCCGATCTTGTCGCGGAACTCGTCCCACACGGGATGCATGACGGCCTGCCAGGCGCCGAGCTGCTCGGGCGTCAACGTGATGACTTGCGAGCGGCCCGAGTCGATGATGTGCTGGCGATCCTCGAGGTTGATGGCCTGCGCGCGTGCGTTGCCCCATTCGGTGACCTCGGCCAGCGTGGCTTCGAGACCTTTGCGCAAGTCCTCGGGCAACGACCGCCAGAACTTCGCGTTCACCCCCACGAAGTAGCCGATGTAACCGTGGTTGCTCTCCGTGATGTACGGCTGCACCTCGTAGAACTTGGAGGAGTAGATGTTCGACCAGGTGTTCTCCTGCGCGTCGACGGTGCCCGTCTGCAGCGCCTGGTAGACCTCGCCGAACGCCATCTTCTGCGGACTGCCCCCTAAGGCCTCGATCTCCGCTTGCAGGATGTCGGACTCCATGACACGAAACTTCAGTCCCTTGGCATCGCTCGGCGCAATCAACGGCCGCGGCCCGGACAGCTGCTTCATGCCGTTGTGCCAGAACTGCAGGCCTAGAATGCCGTGCTCGTTGAGCGCATCGAGAAGCTCCTGCCCCGCCGCGCTCTTCTGGAAGCGCTCGACGGCGGCCAGATTCGGGAACAGAAACGGCAGGTCGAAGACCTGAAACTTCGGCGTCAATCGGTCGTAGAGTGACAGCGAGGTCGCGATCATCTGCACCTGGCCGAACGCGAGCGCCTCGATCGCGTCCGTGTCCTCCATGAGCTGCGCTGAAGGGTAGACCTCGACGCGCACGCGGCCCGGGAACCGCTCCTCGGCCAGCTGCTTGAAGCGCTCGGCCATCTGGCCCTTCGGCGTCGCCGGCGCGGTTACGTGGGGAAACTTGATGACGTACAGCATCGCGGAGCTTGCGCCCCCACCCGTGGAAGCTGCACCGCCGCCGCAACCGGCCAATGTGCCGAGCAGCAGTGCGAGCAACGCGCCTCGGATACGCGCCTTCACCGTCATGGTCCCGCCCCCCGGGTTTGCTCTTACATTTGGTAAAGGACAGTCTGGCCGAGCCGCGGCCATCTTGCTAGGCTAGACTGCTTAAAACGAAAGGATATCGTTTCGAGCCTGTCGGTTCGACCGCGCTGTCACGGGGACGGCTGCAGTCCACCGGTGACCAGGCAAAACGCCCCACTCACAACAAAGGCAACCTCGCAGTGAATTCACAGACGATAGCCTCGAGCTCGGTCGCGCGCGGCCCGCAGACGGCGCTCAGCACCGAAACGCGTTTGAAGCTGTACCGCTCGATGCAGGAGTGTCGCGTGCTCGAGAAGCGCGCCTACGACCTGTTCATGCAGAACCTCATCAAGGGTACGAGCCACCTGGCGCTCGGTCAGGAAGCGATCGCGGCGGGTTTCGGCCTGGCGATGCAGCCCGAGGATTACACGTTCTGCACGTATCGCGGCCACAACCACACGCTCGTGCGCGGCGTGTCGATGACCGAGATCCTGGGTGAGCTCATGGGCAACTCCTCGGGGCTCATGCGCGGCAAGGGTGGCTCGATGCATCTGACGAGCGTCAAGCACAACATGCTGGGCTCGTACGCCATCATCGGCGCGCACCTCACGATCGCAAACGGCGCGGCCTGGTCGGCGCAATACCGCGGCACGGATCAGGTCGCCGTGTGTTTCTTCGGCGACGGCACCACGAACATCGGCGCGTTCCACGAGGCGCTGAACTTCGCGGTCATCTGGAAGCTGCCGGTCGTGTTCGTCTGCGAGAACAACCTATATATGGAGTACACGTCCATCTACGACGTGACGGCCGTCGAGCATCCGGCCGCGGACCGGGCGAGCGCCTATGGGCTCGAGCCCGTGCTGATCGACGGCAACGACGTCGACGTCGTTTATCGCACGGCGCAGCGCGCGCTCGATGTCGCGCGCAAAGGCGGCGGCCCGAGCCTGATCGAAGCAGAAACTTACCGCCATGGCGGGCACTCGCGCGCCGACCCCGGCAAGTATCGGCCCGACGAGGAAGTGCAGGCCTGGCTGGCGAAGGACCCGCTCGTGCGCTATCGCGCCCGGCTGCTGCAGCTCGGCATCAGCGAAGCGGAACTGCAGAAGATCGATGATGAAACGAAGGCCGAGGTCGATGCCGCGACGGAGACCGCGCGGAACGCGCCCCCGACGCCGCTCGAGCTCGCCGACAAGGATGTGTGGGCGGATGGAGGCTCGGCATGGCGCAACTAACCTATCGTGAGGCCGTGACGGAGGGCATGCAGCAGGAGATGCGGCGTGACCCGAACGTCGTGTTCCTCGGCGAGGACGTGGCCGCCGCCGGCGGCGTGTTCAAGACCACCGTAGGCCTACTCGAGGAGTTCGGCGCGAGCCGCGTCAAGGACACGCCGATCTCGGAGCAGGCCATTCTCGGCGCCGCGATGGGTGCCGCGATGACCGGGCTTCGCCCGATCGCGGAGATCATGTTCTCGGACTTTTTCGCCGTCTGCTGGGACATCGTCGCGAACGAGATCGCCAAGGCCCGTTACATGACCGATGGGCAGGTCACGATGCCGCTCGTCATCAAGTCGGGCAACGGCGGCGGTGCCCGCTTCGGCGCACAGCATTCGCAGAGTGTCGAGAATTGGGCCATGGCCATCCCGGGGCTCAAGGTCGTTGCGCCAGCCTATCCGGCCGACGTGAAGGGCCTGCTCGCCGCGTCGATTCGCGACAATGATCCGGTGCTGTTCTTCGAGCAGAAATCGCTGTACGCGCTGAAGGGCGAAGTGCCCGAGGGCGAGCACCTCGTGCCGCTCGGTCAGGCGAACGTCGTGCGCGAAGGCTCCGACGTCACGATCGTCGCGCTGGCCGCGATGGTGCACCGGGCCGTCAAGGCCGCCGAGATCCTCGAGGCCGAGCACGGTATCCGGGCCACCGTCGTCGACCTGCGCTCGCTGGTGCCGCTCGACACGCAAACGATCCTGCGCGAGGTCGCGAAGACCGGTCGCCTCGTCACGGTCGAGGAGAACCCGCGGCTGTGCGGCTGGGGCGCCGAGATCTCCTCGATCGTCTCCGAGGAGCTGTTCTGGGATCTCGATGGCCCGATCGTGCGCGTGACCACACCGCACGTGCCGCTGTCCGCCGCCAACAATCTCGAAGACGCGCAGCTGCCGTCGCCGGAACGCATCGTCGCCAGCGTCCGGCAGCTCGTCGACTAGCCACTGAGAGAGAGAGCGCGATGAACGTATTGATGCCGCAGCTCGGCGAAACCGTCGCCGAGGGCACTGTCTCGAAGTGGCACAAACAGGTCGGCGACAAGGTCGCGGCGGACGAGATCCTGCTCGATGTCGAGACCGACAAGGTCTCGATGGAGATCCCGGCCCCGAGCGACGGAGTGATCGCGGAGATTCTCGTGCCTGCGGGCACGACGGTCGACGTGGGCACGGTGCTGGCCGTCATCGACGACGGGACGAAGGCGTCGGCGCAACCGCCGGCCGCAAAACCCGCCGCAACCGCAGCTCCGGCGGCGGCTCCCGCGGCCGCGCCACCCTCGTGGTACGCCGCAATGCCGCCGTCGATGAACGAGACGGCAGAAAAATACGCTCCGAGCCCGAGCCCACCGGCAACCGCCGCGGACCCTGCGAGCACCGCTGCAGACAGCGTTCAGCGCGACAGCCACCAGCGTTTGTCGCCGGCAGTCCGCCGCTTGGCCGCCGAGTACCAGCTCGACCTCGCGGCCGTGAGCGGCTCGGGCCGTAACGGCCGGATCACGCGCCGCAACGTGCTCGAGTACATCCAGTCGCGGCAAGCCGAGCCGGCGGAGACCGCCGCGGCACCGGCCGCCGGCACCCGCGGCCCTGCGGCCGTCACGTCGATCACGAAGCCCGCACCGAGCGCGCGCGCCCCGGCGCCCGGGCCGGCGCCCGCCGGGCAGCTCGGCACGGCCGTGCCGTTCTCGCGCATCCGGCGGCTCACGGCCGACCACATGGTCCGCTCCAAGGCCACCAGCCCACATGTGCTGCAGGCCGTGGAGGTCGACTTCCATCGTGTCGACCAAGTGCGCAAGACGCTGCGCGACGCGTGGAAAGGCAAGCACGGGTATTCATTGACGTACTTGCCGTTCATCGCCAATGCGGTGTGTCGCGCGTTGCAGGACTTCCCGCATCTGAACGCGAGCGTCCAGGACGACGGACTGTTCCTGCACGAGCACGTCAATCTCGCGATCGCGGTGGATCTCGGCGCCGAGGGACTCGTGGCGCCGGTCGTCAAGGCCGCCGAGCAGCTCACGGTGGCCCAGCTCGCCGACGCGATTGCCGACATCGCGCATCGCTCGCGAACGAATCGGCTGAAACCCGACGATTTCGCCGGAGGCACCTATACGTTGTCGAACTCGGGCACGTTCGGCACGTTGATCACGGCGCCGATCATCAATCAGCCGCAGGTGGCGATCCTTTCGACGGATGGCGTGCGCAAGAAGCCCGTCGTCGTCGAGACGTCCGAAGGCGACTCGATCGCGATTCGGCCGGTCGGCATCCTGGCCCAGTCGTTCGACCATCGCGCCGTGGACGGCGCGTACTCGGCGGCCTTCCTCGATCGGCTCCGTCGGCTGATCGAGACGAGCCACTGGACCGTCGAAGTCTGAGCGTGACCAAGCACACGCTAGGCTTCATCGGAGCAGGCGGTCGCATGGGCTTCGCGATGGCGAAGCGACTGCTCGCGGCCGGTCACGACGTCGCGGTCTACAACCGCACCCGCAGCAAGGTCGAGCCGCTCGCCGAGCTCGGCGCGCAGATCGTCGACTCGCCGCGTGCGCTCCGCGCTCGCGACATCGTCTTCACCTCCGTATCCGCCTCGGACGACCTGATCGCCGTGTGCCTCGGCCCCGAGGGCGTGCTCGGCAAAGAGCAGAGCCCGAAGCTGCTGATCGACTGCTCGAGCGTCTCGGAAGAAGCCTCGGCAAGCGTGCGTGCCGCGGCCGCGAACCTCGGCACCGACATGCTCGCGGCGCCGGTCAGCGGCAACGCAAAGGTCGTGGCGGCCGGCAAGCTCACGATCGTCGCCTCCGGTCCGCGCGCGGCGTTCGCGCTCGCAAAGCCGTATCTCGAGTCGCTCGGCGTCGGCGTCACGTACGTCGGCGAAGGCGAGCTCGCACGAATGGTCAAGATCTGCCACAACCTGCTGCTCGGCGTCGTCGCCCAGTCGCTGGCAGAGATCACGGTGCTGGCCGAGAAAGGCGGCGTGCCGCGCAGCGCGTTCCTGGAGTTCATCAACCACAGCGTCATGGGCTCGCTGTTCTCGCGCTACAAGACGCCGGCGTTCGTGAACCTGGACTGGACCCCCACGTTCACGCCGGTGCTCTTGCGCAAGGACCTCGACTTGGGCCTCAAAGCCGCAAAGCACCTCGGCGTGACGCTGCCGGTCACGCAGCTCACGCGCGACCTCGTCGACCAGGCCGTTGCGGCCGGGCACACCGACTGTGACTTCGCGATCCTGCTCGAGCGGCAAGCCGACGCCGCCGGCATGACGCTGAAGCCCGAGAACCTCGTCGTCGACGACGGACTGAAGAAGAAGGCCTAGCGCCGACGGCGGAGCCGCACCGCTGGACCAAGCTCATCCGGCGTGCGGCTCGACGGCATCGATGCGGTGATCCTTCGTCTCGCGGATGTAGAGCGCGCTGACGACGATCGTCACGGCGCACACGCCGATCGGATACAGCAGGCCGGTATAGATCGCAGCCTCGCCGAACGTATCGCGGGCCCACGACGACGTGGTGACGGCCGTGGCGATCAGCGGCAGGAACCCGCCGAACCAGCCCACGCCGATGTGATACGGCACCGACATCGACGTATAACGGATTCGCGTCGGGAACAGCTCCACGAGGAACGCCGCGATCGGCGCGTACACCATGCAGACGTACACCATCTGCACGGTCACCAGCAGAATCATCATGACCCAGTTGATCTCGGCTGGATCGGCCGCCGGCAACCCCGCGGGGTTGCCGAAGTGCTTGAGGCCCATGTAGATCGGGATGTACGTGAGGCCGGCAAGCAGACAGCCCATGAGCATCAGCTTCTTGCGCCCGACGCGATCGGACAGCGCGCCAAAGACGATGAAGAACGGCGTGCCGAGCAGCAGCGCGATCGAGATGATCGTGTACGCGTCCTGCCAGGTCAGATGCAGCACGCTCTGCAAAAACGTGAGCGCGTAGAACTGTCCCGTGTACCAGACCACACCCTGCCCCGCCGTCGCCCCGAACAGCGCGATCAGCACGTACCTCAAGTTGTCCGGCCGGGTCAGGCTCTCCTTCAGCGGATTGCGGGAGGTGCCGCCGCGCGCCTTCAGCTTCGCGAATACCGGCGACTCCTCCATGCGCATGCGGATATACAGCGACACCGCGAGCAGCACGAAGCTCAGGAGAAACGGAATGCGCCAACCGAACTCGCGAAACGCGTCCTCGCCGTAATGGATTCGCGTCGCACCGATCACGCCCATGCTCAGGAAGAAGCCGAGCGTTGCCGTCGTCTGGATGTAGCTGGTGTAGTAACCGCGCTTGTTATCGGGCACATGCTCGGCCACGTACGTCACGGCCCCGCCATACTCGCCACCGAGCGCCAGCCCCTGCAGGAGTCGCAGCAGCACGAGCAACAGCGTCGCGAGCAACCCCGCGCTCGCGTAGGACGGTAGCAACCCGACGAACGCCGTGGAGAAGCCCATGGTGGCCATCGTGATCAAGAAGGTGTATTTGCGCCCGACGAGATCCCCGAGGTAACCGAACACGACGGCGCCGAGCGGCCGCACGCCAAACGCGGCACCGAACGTCGCAAGGCTCGCCAAGAGCTGCGCCGTGGGATTACCCGGCGGAAAAAACAGGCTGCCGAAAAAGATCGCTAGACTGCCGTAGAGATAGAAGTCGTACCACTCGAACAGCGTTCCGAGCGACGCCGCGATCAGCACGCGGCGTAAGGTCTTGCGGTCGACGAGCGCCTCACCCGGGGCAATGTGCGCGGTGGCCGCGGTATCGACAGCCATAGGGATCCTCCGCTGAATTTAGGGCTGGGCCATCGCCCCGCCCGGTACGCACTCGGCCATATAGTTCTGTTTGGTCAATTCTGCTACGGTGTCGCCGCAAGCGCGAGCGGCCAACACCGCCGAGTATTAGCCGGGAACGTGAGTCGAGAACATGAGCCGTGAACTGAACCCGGTCGCCGGTCGCTGGTACCGCGACCTCGATCGCGACGAGATCTTCAAGGTCCTCGCAGTCGACGAGAACGACGACGCCGTCGAGATCCAGCACGCCGATGGCGAGACCGAGACGCTCGAATCCGCCGAATGGTTCGAGATGGATCTCGAGCGCGCCGGAGAGCCGGAGGACTGGCTGCGCGAAGACGAGGAAACCGAGGACGCCGACAAGGACGAAAAGGACGAGGACTGGCGCGAGGACGAGGAAGACTGGGACGACGACGAGGATGACGACGAGGACGACGAGCCCGACGACCGGGACGACGAGCGCGACGACTATTAGTCGGATTCTTTTCCTCTAGTCGGCTTCGCGGTCCGGCGTGCAGCAGTGCACGGCCTGACGCGGCGCCACGGCCGTCAGCACGGCACCCGTGATCGGATTCGGCCGAAACACCGTGCACCCTTTCAAGCCGAGCCGGTAGCTCTTCTCGAACACATCCGCGACGGCTTCGCGCGGCAGATCCTCCGCGACATTGATCGTCTTCGAGATCGAGTGGTCGACGAACGGCTGCAGCGTCGCGAGCATCGCGAGATGCGCATCCGGCGACAGCTCGGCCGCCGTCACGAACGTGGCCGGCAATGGCCCGCGCTGCTCGCGCCGCCACAGCGCCGCGGCGTAGTCGACGACGCGATACGTTTGCCGCGCGCCGCTCTCGTCGAGCACCTTGCGCTCGCTCTCGATGGAGAAGATCGGCTCGACGCCGCTCGAGACGTTGTTCGCCAGCAGGCTGATCGTGCCCGTCGGTGCCACGGCCAGCAGATGACTGTTGCGAGCACCGCTGCGCGCTATGCCGTCGCGGACGTCGGCCGGCAGCCGCCCGATGAACTCGGCCGCGAGATAGGCCTCGCGGTCGAAAGCCGGAAACGGGCCCTTCTCCGCGGCCAGCGCGACGGACGCGCGGTACGCCGCGTTGCGAATCTGCTCGAGAATGCGCCCGGCCGCCGCGCGGCCGGCGTCGCTGTCGTAGGCGAGACCCAGCATGGCGAGCGTGTCGGCGAGACCGGTCACGCCGAGCCCGATTCGCCGCGTGGCCTGCGCCTGGGCGCGCTGCGCGGGCAGCGGATACTTCGAGAGCTCCACGACGTCGTCGAGGAAGCGCACCGCAGTGGCGACCGTCCGCTCGATACCCGCCGCATCGAGCTCGGCGCCCGCGGCGAACGGCGCGCGCACGAACGCCGTGAGATTCACCGAGCCCAGCGTGCAGGCGCCATGCGCCGGCAGCGGCACCTCGCCGCACGGATTCGTGCACGTGATGCGCTCGCGATAGTAGAGGTTGTTCAGCCGATTGATGCGGTCGACGAACAGCACACCGGGCTCGGCCGAGTCGTACGCCGCGTCGACGATCTGGCGCCACAGCTCGCGCGCCGGCACCCGCCGCCAGACTCGACACGGCACGGGCCGGTCGCGGCCCGGCCACGGAAGATCGAGCGTCTCGCCCCCGCCGTCGCCGTCGCCGCCATCACGCGGAAAGCACAGCGGCCAGTCGCGCCCGGCGGCGAGCGCCGCCATGAAGTCGTCCGTGACCTGGACCGAGACGTTGAAGTTGCGCAGCTGTCCCGGCTCGCGCTTCGCCGCGATGAACGTCTCGATGTCCGGGTGATCGCACCGCAGCGTCGCCATCATCGCGCCGCGCCGCGCGCCCGTGGACAGCAGCGTTCCGCACATGGCGTCCCAGATCCGCATGAACGACACCGGTCCCGACGCGATGCTGCCGGACGTCGCGGCGGTCGCGCCCTGCGGTCGCAGCGTGGAGAAGTCGACGCCGATGCCGCCGCCCCACTGCATGGTCAGCGCGCTCTCTTTCAGCCGGTCGAAGATGCCGTCGATGGAGTCCTCGAGCGGGCCCATGACGAAGCAGTTCGCGAGCGTGCGCGTCGCCGCCGTGCCGGCGCCGGCCAAGATGCGCCCGCCCGGCAGAAAGCGGAAGCCGCTCAAGATGTCGCGAAACTCGGTCTCGACGTCGGCCTCTGCCGCCGGCCGCTCGATGCGCGCCGCCGCCGAGGCCACCCGCTGCCACGTGGCCGCGATCGAGCCTTCGGACCGAGACCCGTCGCGATACTTGGTTTCCCAGACGTGTCTGGAAATCTCGCTCAAGTTGACGGCCGTCGCCGGCATGATGGTTGCTTTGACCTCGCCTCGCTCGATGATAGCGGCTTCGCAGCGATCGCCGTACCAGTCGCCGTGAACGGCGCCTACCGAACCGGGTGGTCGCTGGCGCGCGCCGCGGCCGCGGCTATACTCCGCCGCATGGCCACGCACAGCGCTCGGCCGCTCGCCCTCGGGCCTGCGGCAGTCTCTTGGTCCGCCTGGCTCGCCGCGGCGGTGCTGTCGGTGCTCGTGGCTACGGCCGCGGGTGCGCAGACGTTCGTCGACGAGCTCGGGTGGGCGTATGCGATCTCGCCCGGCACGGACCCACCGCCGACGGCGGACGACGGCACGCAGCGCCGGCTGCAGGACTCGAACCGCAGCTTCACGCTCGATCAGATCCGCAACCGGTTCGGGCCCGCCGATTGGTTCCCGGGCGACCATCCGAGCATGCCCTCCGTCGTGGCCAACGGCCGCGAGCCCGCCGGCATCTGGGCTTGCTCGTTGTGCCACTACCCGAACGGCAAGGGCCGGCCCGAGAACGCCGGCGTTGCGGGGCTACCGAAGGAGTACTTCATTCAGCAGCTGCACGACTTCAAGAACGGCCTGCGTACCAGCGCCGACATGCGCAAGCCGAACACGCCGCGCATGATCGCGTTCGCCGCGGCGATGACGGACGCCGAGATCGAGCAAGCGGCGGACTACTTCGGCGCGATGAAGTGGACGCCGTGGATCGAGGTCGTCGAAGCGGAGTCGATCCCGAAGACGGTGCCGCGCGGCGGCATGTATCTGAAGCTCGAAGGCACGGGGGCCGGCATGGAGCCGCTCGGCAAACGCATCGTCGAGACGCCGCGCAGCGCGGAGCAGAGCGAAACGCTGCGCAATCCGCATTCGGACTTCATCGCGTACGTGCCCGTGGGCTCGGTGGCGCGCGGCAAGACGCTGGCCACCACGGGCGCCGGCAAGACCACGCAATGCACCGTATGCCACGGCGAGAACCTGAACGGACTCGCGGTGGTGCCGAGCTTGCGCGGTCGCTCGCCGAGCTACGTGGCGCGCCAGCTCGCCGACTTCAAGCAGGGCACGCGGCGCGGTCTCTGGGCGCCGTTGATGGCACAAGTCGTCGCGAAGCTGAACGCAGAGGATATTCTGAGTCTGTCGGCGTATCTCGCGTCGCTGCCGCCGGAGCCTTGATCGCGCTGGGAGCCGTCAGGGTCGGAACTCGCGCGGGTCGAGCTTGACGTCGACCGAATTCACGCCGAACGCCAGCGCCTGACGCTTCGGCCGATATTCCTCGGCCACGACGAGCAGGCTGACGTTCGCCGGCGGCGATCGGTCGCAAATCGCCTCGCTGGCCTTGATCGAGAACGTGCCGTCGCCGGCGCTGCGCGTGGACAGCTGCCGATCGAGATACGCGACTTCGACGACGGCATAGGGGATCGGCTTGTCCTCCGTACTGCGCACGACTCCGTGTAGCTCGTACCGCTCGCACGTGGCGCGGACGATCCAGCGCTCGACGAAACCCGTACCGGCATCGTAGCTGACACTGACGAGCAGGTTCAGCAGGAAGAACAGCGCCGAGGCCACGACGAGCCCCACCACGGCGAACAGCAGATAGCGCAACGGTCCCAGCAACGCTTCGCTCCGTCTAGGCGTCGAGCTTCAGCAACCGCTTCAAGTTGCCGCCGAGAATCGCTTCCTTCTCGGCAGGCGTCAGAAACGACGCCGCCGCGATCACATCGATCGTGTCCGGCCAAAGATACGGAATGTCCGAGCCGTACACGACCTGACTCACGCCGGTCTCGGCCACGAGATGCCGCAGGCCCTCGGCGGAGAACACCATCGAGTCGACGACGATCTGATCCCGGAAATACTCGCTTGGCTTGCGCTTGTTGGCGCAGTTGGCGTCGGGGCGCACGACGCACGCGGCGTCGGCGCGGCCGAGATACGACGGTAGATAGCCGCCGGCATGCGCCGCGCATACCTTGAGGCCCGGGAAACGGTCCAGCGTGCCGTCGTAGATCATGTGGCTCAGGAAAACGGTGGTCTCGAGCGGGTTGCCGATGATGTTGGGCAGGCTGCCGCGCCCGTCGAGCGACCCGTCGCGCGCGATGTTCAGCGCATTGTTCGGATGCATGAACACCGGCACTCCGAGCTCCTCGGCCTTGGCCCAGAACGGATCGTATTTGGGCAGAGAAGGCGGCTCGTTCGACACGTGCCCGCCGATCGACGCGCCGCGCGCCCCGAGCCGCTTCACGGCGTGCTCGAGCTGCTCGGCGGCGAGGTCGGGGAACTGGAGCGCGACCGACGACAGGCCGACGAATCTTTGCGGATGCTGCCGGCACCACGCGGCGATGCCTTCGTCGTGGATCGCCACGACCTGCTTCGCAGCCTCGCGCTCGGCCGTGTACCACCAGTACGTGTTGACGCTGAGCGCCTGCACGTCGATGCCGCGCTCGTCCATGATCCTGAGCCGCTCGGGCCCGAGCGCCAGCGTCGGCGGCGCGACGCGGGGCATCTCGATACCGGGCACCCGCCCAGCCTCCTGAAACATGCAGTGCGCGTGGATGTCGACGACCAGCATGCGCCGCCCGCCGACCCGCACCTCTTTGCGCGCCGCCTGTGCGCCGACGCGGCCGGCGGCAACCACCAGCAGCGCGCCGCCCGCGGCGCGCAGGAATGTCCTGCGAGTGTTCATGATACCCCCCAGCGGTCAATCTACAGGGTCGCCTACGGTCGGGCGAGGCGTCAAATCGGCCGTTCGCGCTAAGATGGCGCTGCCGCGCGTCGATCGGGCCACCACGGAGAAGATCATGAGCACACGCCTCCCTCGTTTCGCTCGGCTGCTCGGCCTCGTCGCGCTCGCGACCGCGGCCGCGACCGGCGTTGCACAGGCCCAGCCGGCCTCTTGCGATCGAGCCTGCCTCACGGGCTTCATCGACGCGTACTACGCGGCGCTGATCGCGAACGATGCGAAGAAGCTGCCCCAGGCCGCCCGTGCGCGGATCACGGAGAACGGCGCCGAGAAGCCGCTGGCCGCGACGTTCTGGGACGGGGCTGCCGAGAGCCTGTACCGCTTCGACATCGTGAATGTGCACCGCGGCGACACGGGCACGCAGACGGTCATCCGCAACGCCGACGGCACCAAGACCCTGCAAATGCTGCGGCTCAAGGTGCAGAGCGGCGCGATCACCGAGATCGAAACGATCAAAGCCAATCAGGGCGAGGCCGATCGGCTCTGGGATCCCGACCGGATCCTGAAGGAGCCGCCGACGGCGTTTCAGCTGTCGATCCGCGAGGCCGAGCGCGAGTCGTATTACGACCTGATCGGCGCCGCGGAGAGCTACTGGCGCGCGTTCCAGACGAACGGCACGCCGCGCTATCACCGCGCGCGGCTGCTGCCGGACTCGCGCCGCTTCGAGAACGGGCTGCAGACCACGGGGCTCGTGCGGGACGGCGTCTTCAACGACACGTCGAAGGGCTTCGACGAGGGCCGATTCATCGGCCGCAACATCTGGGATCGGCGTTATCCCGTCGTCGACGAGGAGCGTGGCGTGGTGCTCGCGATCGTGCGCTTCGGCCTCAAGGGCGGCGCCAAGAGCCAGAGCACCGCGACGGCGAACGACCGGCTCGTGGCCGAGTTCTTCGCCGTGAAGAGCGGCTACATCCAGGAGATCCAGGCCGTGCTGTTCAACCTGCCGGATGCGCAGCCGACGGGCTGGCCGGCAGGGTACGGGCCGGGACGCGGCGCGACGGAATAGTCTCGTCCGCGACCGACTCCCGCAACGCTGGCCCACTCCGCAGCCAGGCGCCTATCTGCGGCCACAGCTGGGCATGCGCCGCGGCGCCGAGCAGCAAGCCGAGATGGCTGGCCGGAAACACGAGATTCGTGACTGCGCCACCGCCGACGCATTCGGCGAGCGGGGCCGCAGCGGCCGGCGGCACGAGCCGATCACGCTCGCCGCTGACATTCAGCACGGGGCAGCGAATCTGCTCGAGCGCCGCACTACGCTCACCGACGCGGAACTGCCCCTGCGCGAGCTGGCCCCTCCAGTACGCATCACACATCGTCTCGCGGAACAGCTGACCGGCGAACGGCACGTCGCTCTCGAGCCATGTCTGCACCGCGCGCGCGACCCGCGCGCCGGCGGCCGTGCCGGCCAGCGCCGGCTCGTCGAGCTCGTCCGCGAGATAGCGCGTCAGCTGCGAGGAGCCCGGCACGGCGGCGTTCAACCAATTGCGGATCCACCAGCCGGGCACGTTGCCGAACATGCGCACGACGTAGTCCACGATCGTCGGCGAGAACGCCGACGACATCTCGATGGGCACGGCCACCGGCACCACGCGCGCAACCGACTCGGGATGCAGCGCGGCATACAGCAAGGCGAGCAACCCGCCGAAGCAGCTGCCGACGAGTGCCACGCGATCGATGCCCTCGCGCGCGCGCACGTGCTTCACGGCGCATGCGAGATCGCCGTTCACGTACGCGTCGAAACCACGTTCCACGTTCTCGGCCGTGGGCGGCTGCCAATCGGTGAGGTAAACGGTGAACCCTTGCGCCAGCAGGCTGCGCACGATACTGCGCTCGGGCAGCAGGTCGAGCACATACGGGCGCTTGAACAGCGAATAGACGAGCAGCACGACGGGCCGGACGCAGGGATTGTCGTCCAGCCGATAGCGACGCAGGCGCAGCAATCCCGTCTCGTCGACCACCTCGAACGGCGTCCGCGTCGGCGGATCGGGCCGCACGTCTCCGACATGCAGCGCGCGCTCGAACGCATCCTCCGGAACCGCCGGCGTCGCTACCGGCTCGCTCAAAGCGCTTTCGTTCGGCATGGAAGCTCCCGCGGCCAAGGCAACGCCATGGTGCACGTCGAATCTGACGATTTGCTGACAGGCACGACCGGCAGACGGCCCCACGTGATGCAAATCCGCGCGTGGTCGGCTGGCCCGCAAGTATGCTTACCGTGATGAACCACCTGTACCTGGCTCCGAACTTCAAGGTGTCGGCCGACCATCTGCACGGCTGCACGCCCTGGCTCGTGCGTTTGCTCTGGCTCTTCTCGTACCGCCGCTGCGTGACCATCTATCGGCCCCTGAGCCTGCTGAAGATTGCCACGTGCCGTTGGTGGCTCTGGCGCAAGATCCGTCACGTTCGCTTCGATCAAGTGAGCAGGATCGTCTACCGTGCCCAGGCGATTCCCAGTCTGAGCGTGTGGCGGTATCTGTCGCTTGCCGAGTCGGACACATCGGACTCGGCGCTGTTCATGATCTCCCTGGCCCTGAAGGACGGCGAGGAGCTGCCCTTGTTCACCGTGTGGGAGCAGCAACCGTGGCCGAGCGATTGGCTCGACAATCTCGCCGGCGATCGCGTGGCCGCCCCGGAGATCGGCGACGAGGCTGCCGGCAGCGTCGTGGAGCTGCTGCGTCGTTACCTCGGCGTGCGGATCGCGGGGCACTGAGTCGGCTGCTGCGCGCGCGTCGGACACCTGCTCAGCGGCTCCGAGCCGTTGCTCACAAGCAACACAATGTCGCTAACGTTGCACTTTAGCCACCGATGAGGCTATGGTTCGGCTACGGGGGAGGAGATGCCTGCTTCCACAAGAAGGCGACGACTCCGCGAACTACCGCGAGAGTGCTCGTTGCTCGGTATACGCGGGATTCTTGGGTTCTGATCGAGGGTGACCGTCACGACACGGCTGCGTGACGTGAAAGCTCCGGGTCGGATTCCAGGGAATCAGGTTTTCTCCAGCCCAACGCGGCCGGGACCAAAGCCCGGGCGCGCACTCGGCTTACCAACCAAGAATGACTGGAGTTCAGCACCATGAAGCAGAGAGGGACGATGAGCTACACCGGGCTCGCGCAAGCGATCGGCGCTGCCTGCCTCGGATTGGCGGGGCATCAGGCGCTCGCGCAGAACCAGCAGCCAGTCGAGCAGGTGATCGTCACGGGATCGCGGCTCGTCACGTCGGGCGTGAACACGCCGACGCCCGTGACGTCCGTCAGCGGCGCCGACCTGCAGACGATGGCGCCGAGCACGCTCGTCGAGTCGTTGAGCCAGCTACCGGTGTTCGACAACAACCTGTCGAGTCAGCAAGCGGTCGGCGGCTCGGTCGCACCCGGCGGCAGCAACCTGAACCTGCGCGGCCTGGATTCCGTCCGAACGCTCGTGCTTCTCGACGGGCGCCGCCTCGGCCCGAGCAACAAATTCGGCACGGTCGACATCGGCGTGATCCCCGAGACTCTGATCCAGAACGTCGAGGCGGTCACGGGCGGCGCATCGGCCGCGTACGGCGCAGACGCCGTCGCGGGCGTCGTGAACTTTCGTTTGAACCGCGGCTTGAACGGCGTCAAGTACTCGATCCAGGGCGGCACCACGCAATACAACGACGACAGCACCTACAAGCTCGGGGTGGGCTGGGGCACGGACGTCGGCCAGAACGGGCACCTGATCGCGGCGTTCGAGATGTGGCACAAGGACGGCACCAACACCTTCGAGTCGCTGCAGGACCGCAGCAGCTACTTGAACCTCAAGGCCCGGGTCACGAATCCGGACCCGAACGGGCCGAACTGGCTGGCGCGACCGTACGTGAGCCCGACCAACTTCACGGCGGGCGGCGTCATTCTCCAGGCCGGCTCGGCGCTCGATCACGTGGAGTTTCTGCCCGACGGCAGCGGTAACCATCAGCCGTTACCGTTCAGCGGCGTCGGCCAGCTGACCGGGGGCTGCAACTGCCAAGCGCGCCCGAGCCTCGAGTACGGCGTCAACGCAGACTTTCAGGCAGATACGCCGGCGGACCGCGGTGTGCTGTTCGCTCATTACGACCACGACATCAACGCGCGCAACAGCTTCTACATCGAAACGCTGCTCGCCGACACGCAGCAGACCAACCGCTGGCAAACCGCCGCGCTGCTCGGGCCTTGGGGCGGCCGGCTCTATGTCGACAATCCTTACCTGCCCGACGACATTAGGCAGCAGATGGTGGCGGAGAGCCGACAATTCGTCGGCTTCGGAATTTTCACGCCGAACCTGCCGGGCAACCCGTTCGACGGCGGCGAGTTGATCGCGAAGAACCGCTACGGCCAGGTCACGGGCGGCTTCACCCACGACTTGCCGGACGGCTTTCTCGCCGGCGGCTGGCAGCTCGATGGGTATCTTCAGTACGCGCAGAACCGGCAGGAGACCGTGGTTCCCGGCGGCATGCGCGTCGACCGGCTGTTCCTCGCGATGGACGCGGTCACCGGCCCCAACGGGCAGCCCGCGTGCCGCGTGACGCTGTTCAACCCGGGAGTCTTCGATTCGTGCGCTGCCGATCAACCTGATCGGCGGCGTTGATGCCGTGACGCCGGCCGCGGCCAACTACGTGGTCGACAACGGCAAGATCGCGCGCGGCAGAGTCACGGAGGACGACGTCGAGGTCACGCTCCGCGGCGACCTCACGAAGGGCTCCGGCGGCGCGCTGGGCCCGATCAACGCGGCTTTCGGTCTGTCGTGGCGCGAGGAGCAACTCGGGCGTCTACACGGTCGATCCCTGCGACGAGTTCCCCTGCACGATCGAAGGCCAGCTGTTGAGCGATCTCGGGTTGGCCCCCGTCGGATCGCGCGGAATCCTTCCGGAGACCAGTGTCGGTGGTATTCCCGGTCTTAGGTACGTGCCGCCCGGCTTCGCGGGCGATGCGAACTCGAGCACGGTGCTGTTCTCGAGCCAGCGCGCCGTCGACGGCGCATACACGGTGCGCGAAGCGTTCTTCGAGTTCGGCATCCCGCTATTCAACGACAAGCTGAACCTGAACGAAGCGTATCGCTGGGCCGACTACAGCGGCAGCGGCAGCGCGCAGGCTTGGAAGTCCGGCGTCTCGTACCAAATCACGCAGAACTTCAGGATCAGAGCCACGGTGTCGCAGGACGTGCGCGCCCCGACGCTGCGCGAGCGCTTCGAGTCCCAGCGCGGCGGCGTCAACGTCGTCGATCCGCTGAACGGCGGCGCAACGATCAGCACGGCGTCGTTCCAGGGCGGCAACCCCAATGTCGGCCTCGAAACGGCGCGGACCAACGTGCTCGGCTTCGTCTACCAGCCGACGGACAAGCTCTCGTTGACGATCGACAAGTACGACATCAACCTCGACGGCGCGATCGGCCAGCTGCAGTCCCAGACCATCGTGAACACCTGCTGCCGCTTCCGGCGGCACCTCCGTCGCTGTGTCAGTACGTGATCCGCGATTCGAACAATCAGATCACTCGCGTCGAGGCGCTGTTCATCAATCTGGCCAACCAGAGAGTCAGGGGCACCGACCTCGAGCTGAACTACAGTGGGATCGACGTCGGAGGCGGCACGCTGAGCTGGCGCTTGCTGGGCTCGCTGCTCGACGAGAACTCCGTGCTGACGCCGGGCACGCGCGCGAGACGAGCGGGCCGGCGACGTCGGTACGGCGGGCTTGCCGAAGACGAAGGTGACGACGAGCCTGCGCTGGGCGCACGGACCGCTGTCGTTCTTCTTGCAGGAGCGCTACATCGGCGGCGGCAAGACCGATCGCAACCTCGTGGAAAGCTCTACGCGTCTCGTCCTTCCGCCACCGCTCGCTACGATCGATAACAACACGGTCAGCTCGGTCACGTACACCGACCTGACGTTCAGCTACAGCGGTGGCAAGACGACTCCGTGGGAGACGTTCTTCACGGTGAACAATCTCACCGACACAGAGCCCCCGGCGATGTACCCAGTCGTAGGTCGAGCCGGCGTACCGGGGCCGAACTCGTTCCTGTACGACACGATCGGGCGGCGATACACGGCCGGCGTACGCGTGAACTTCTAGCCCCGCACCGCGCGCGGCTAGAACGAGACGGGCCCTGCCGGCCTTCGCCGGCAGGGCCCGTTCTGCGCGCAACGTTCGAGCAAACTTTTCAAGAGCATCGGCCAACACTGCAATGTGCTCGTCTGCAACGCTTGCAAGCGGGGCTGAATCGAATGACCGCCAACCAAATCAGCGCGCTCTAGTTCGTGGCACGACCCTTGCACTCTCCTCACGTCGAGCCAACAACGGAGAAAGTGCAATGAACTGGGAGCAGATCGAAGGTCAGTGGAAGCAGTTCAAAGGTCAAGCCCAGCAGCGCTGGGGCAAGCTCACGGATGACGACCTCGACACGGTCGATGGCAAACGCGAGGAGCTCGCCGGCCGTCTGCAGAAGGCGTATGGCAAGCAAAAGGAGGAGGTAGAGAAGGAAATCGACGACTGGAGCCGACGGCTCTAGTCGGAGAGGGCGCGGCGATCGCGAAATGTGGCGCGATAGTCGACAGGGCTGGCTCATTCTCGCCTTCGCCGTGGTCGGCGGCTGTGCCGTCAACCCGGTGACAGGCGAGCGTGAGCTTGCGCTGGTCTCCGAGCCGCAAGAGATCGCCATGGGCAAGGAGGCCCGCCAGGAGGTCGAGACGTCGATCGGTTTCGTCGATGCGCCGGCGCTGCAGACCTATGTGTCCGGCGTCGGCAAGGCCCTCGCCGCTCGCAGTGAACGACCGGATTTGCCCTGGGAGTTTCATGTCGTGGACGACCCCGAGCCCAACGCATTTGCGTTGCCGGGCGGCTACATCTTCGTCACTCGGGGCCTGGTCGATCTCATGGGCTCCGAAGCGCAGCTCGCCGCAGTGCTTGGGCACGAGATCGGGCACGTTACGGCGCGACACTCCGTGAGCCAGATTAGCCGCACGCAGCTCGCCAAGCTCGGGCTCGGTATCGGCATTGCGGTGAATCCCGATCTGCGCCAGTTCGGGAATCTCGCCAACACCGGTCTCGGCTTGCTGTTCCTGAAGTACGGCCGTGACGACGAGCGTCAAGCCGACGAGCTTGGCTTTCGTTACATGCACGACCAGGGGTATGACGTGCGGGAGATGGCCGACGTGTTCGAGGCGCTGCAAGCATCGAGCAAGCTCGCCGGTCAAAGCTCCACGCCATCCTGGCTCGCCACCCATCCCAGCGAGCCCGATCGTATCGCGGCCGTGCAACAGCGCATCGCTGCGCTCGATGCGCCGCAGCAGAACCCGAAGGTAGCCTCGGCCGCGTACCTCGAGCACCTGGACGGGCTCGCGTACGGCACCAACCCGCGCCACGGCTATTTCGCGGGCGATACCTTCTATCAGCCCGAGCTTGGGATCGAGTTCAAGGTGCCGAAGGACTGGATGAAGCAGAATTCGAGCGCGGCAGTGACGGCCGTGAGCCCCGAGCGCGACGCCGCGCTCGAGCTGTCGCTCGCGAAAAGCGCGGCCGGCGCCGCGGCAACCGCGTTTCTTCAACAGGAAGGAATCTCGGAGCTCGGGTCCGATCGGACCACGATCAATGGCCACACCGCTGTGACTTCGCGATTCGAGGCCGACACGGAGCAAGGCCAGATTCGCGGCATCGTGGCGCACATCGCCTACGGCGACGTCACGTACCGCCTCGTGACGTACGCGCCGGCCGGCAGTGAAAGCGCGCACGACGCGCAGCTCATGGAGATCATTCAAAGCTTCCGCCCGGTCGCGGACCGGAGCGTGCTCGCGAAGCAGCCACGGCGGATCGAAACCGTGAAGATCGATCGCGACATGACGCTCGAAGAGTTCGCGCGGCGCCATCCCTCGACGGTGCCGATGGAGGAGCTGGCCGTGCTGAATCAGGTCGAGGGCGCGAGCAGCCGATTGCGCGCCGGCACGATCGCGAAGCAGGTCGTGGGCTGATCTCCCTCAAGCGTGGTTCAGGCGCGCGCAGCGGTTGCGGGCTGCGGCGAGCGCGCGAAAACCTCGATGGCCTTCGTGCAGAAGCTGTCGAGGTCATCGGGCTTGCGGCTCGTGACGAGATCGCCGTCGACATGCACCTCCTCGTCGACCCACTGCGCACCCGCATTACGAATGTCCGTCTTGAGGCTGGGCCAAGAAGTCACGGTACGATCGCGTAGCACGTCGGCCTCGACCAGCATCCACGGCCCATGGCAGATGGCGGCGACAGGGCGCGAGTGATCGAAGAACTCCCGCACGAACTGCACGGCCGCGGCGTTGACGCGTAGCTGGTCCGGATTCATGACGCCGCCCGGCAACACCAGGGCATCGTAATCCTTCACGTCGGCCTCGCTCACGACGAGGTCGACGCGGAAACAATCGCCGGGCGCACGATGCTTCATCGCGCGGATTTCGCCGCTGTGCACCGAGATCAGATCGAGATCAGCGCCTGCTTTCTTCAGGGCTTCCCACGGCCGTGTCAGCTCCGACTGCTCGACCCCGTCGGTGGCGAGAAAAGCAACACGTTTACCCGTCAATGAGGCTGCCATGCGACGACTCCCTCCTCCTGTTGCGACACGGAGCGACGCAGATCCACGTTGCGGTCGGTCTGGTCGCCGCTCAGCGTTGCAATGTCCATGCCACGGCCGACCGGGCAATCGCGAATGGCATGGGGATTGCAGCGCCCGGGTATTTACGAGCGTGGAGGCAACGTGAGCACGACGACGATCCCTGGGGCGACGGCCATCGCCACCACCGTCGCCGCCGGCCTGGTGGCGCTGCTCGCACCGTGGGCGCTCGACGCACAGGACGATGCCACGCTGACGGGCCCGGAGCTATCGGGCCAACGCTGCGTGGATCTGTTGGGGGTCGCCGATACTCGGGTCGTGGATAGCGACACGCTGATCTTCTACCTCAAGGATGGGGACATTCTCGTGAACGATCTGCCGTATGCCTGCCCCGCGCTTCGGCAAGACGGCGCGTTTCTCTATCGAGCCGGCTCGAGCACGGCTTGCGAGGTGGACCCGATCACCGTGCTGAGCCGGATCGGGGCCGGCTTCGTTCCCGGGGCCGCCTGCGCGCTCGGCAGGTTCCACTCGGTCGATCGGAGTGAAGCCAATCGGCTGCTCGCCCACCCGGGGCTGTGATGCCGCCCGCATTCGGTGTGCAAAGCTTACAAAGCAGCCCGCGCGCTACATGGCCTCTTTCACTCCGCGGCGCAACAGCCACCAATTGACGGGGAAGCTCGTCGCGAAGCCGAAGAACATCGCGATCTGCATCATGAACCAGAACACCGGACTCGACTTCGGCAGAGTATCGGGCGAAAAAAGCGCGAAGAGCGCGACGGCCATCCAGCCATACATGCCGAGCTGCCATGCAGCCAACGAAGCCGTGTCCGCCTTGAGCGCGCTCCAGAGGCCTTCCCGCACACCGAGACCCCGCATGGGAACGATCGAGAAATACTGAAAGACGATGCCGAAGAGAAACGCAAAGCCGAAATCCACGACCCAGGTGCCGAACGCCCGCTGACCGAACAGCACGACCGGCCATGCGATCACGAGACTCTCGGCGACGATGTCGCCGAGCGTGCATCCTGCGCCGCAGTGCGTGGTGCCGAGCGCCACGTGCCACCAGAACGGCGGCTCCGCGCGGCTCGACTCGGGTGGCGCTCGTCCACGGCTGAAATACACGTACAGACCCACGGGCCCGCTCCACAGTCCCGTGAGCGGCCAAACGACGTTCATGATTTGCATCTTTTGCCGCCGGCCCGCGAGGATGTCGAGCGCGATCACGAGCGCGGCCACGAGGCCCGCGACCACCGAGCAGCCGGCGAGCAGGCTCAGCGCAGCCGGCGGCGCGGCTGGCAACTAAGCGCCCCGGGGGCTCGCGGCCCCAGCCTTGCACCATGATCCCGATGCATCTCGACCCCTCGTGCTTGCAATACCTGCGCCGGTTGCAAGTCCTATACCACGGTCGGCGCACGCGACCCGCCGGCAGACCGGATGCGTAAACGATAGATTGCGATCTCGACGGCCGCGACGATGTGCAAGCTTTGCGCGACCGTTGGAAGTCGCTGGCACAACGTTTGCACCGTGACACGCTTCGGAGGCGCATAGCCGCGGGAACCCGGATGCATCTTCTCGACAGCAACTACTCGCAGCAGCTTGAGGTGGTCCTGAAGGTCGTCATTGCAGGGTTCCTGGGCGGCTTGATCGGACTCGAGCGCGAGTTCGCGAACCGGCCGGCCGGGCTTCGCACCCATGCGATTCTCGCCACGGCTTCGGCGTTGTTCGCGGGCACGGCGGATTTGCTCGTGGAGAGCTTCGCGACCAACACGCCCTCGTCCATCCTACGAGCAGATCCGATTCGCGTCATCGAGGCCGTCGTGACGGGTGTGGCGTTTCTCGGCGCGGGCACCATCTTCCGGCATCGCGAGGACGGCGCCGTGGAAGGATTGACGACGGCGGCCTCGATGTTGCTCGTCGCCGCGATCGGCATCAGCGTGGCGGAGCGCCAGCTGTTGCTCGCGGGGCTGGTGACCCTCGTAACGCTCGTGCTACTGCGCATCGTGGCGATCCTCGTGCGCAAGTCGCGGTGAGCAGAGCGCTGCACGTTGCTTGACGCCAACGCGGCATTGACGCTGGCCGCAGTCGTCCTGCTCGTGCTCGGCGTCACCGCCGGGTTGATCAAAGCGCGCTGGTACGTGTCCGAGCCGGTCGTTGCGCTCGTCGTCGGCGCCGCGGTCGGACCGGCCGGTCTCGGCTGGTTCGACCTGGCACGCTGGGGACCGCCGTTGCTGGTCCTCGAGCAGATCGCGCGGGTGACCTTAGCGCTGGCCATCATGGACGTCGCCCTTTGTGTGCCGACGGCCTACTTGCGCCGCGACTGGCGCAGCGTCGCGACGCTGATCGGCGTTCTGATGCCGTGCATGGGGCTCGTCGGCGCGGTGTTGGCGAAGCTGACCCTGGGAGTCTCGCTGGCGGTCGCCGCTCTATTGGGCGCGCTGCTGATGCCCACGGACCCCGTGCTCGCGAGCGCCATCGTCAGTGGACGTCTTGCGAACCGATGTGTGCCCGAGCGCGTTCGTCACACCATTCTCGCCGAGGCCGGCGCCAACGACGCGCTCGCGCTGCCGTTCGTGTCAGTCGCGCTGCTCGCGCTCGGGCCGCCGACATCCGGCGACGCTTTCCTGACGGGAATCCTTCACGCCGTGCTGGTCGAGACACTGGGCGGTGCCGCGATTGGTCTCCTCGCAGGGCTCATCGTCGCAAGCGTGCTGAAGCGCGCCTCTCGCCACCGGGATGCCGATCGCACTCCGTTGTTGACCGTGAGCCTGGCACTATCCCTGGCGCTGCTCGGCGGATCCGCGCTCATCGGCGTGAACGGCCTGCTCGCCATCTTCGTGGCCGGAGTGGCGCTCAATGCGGGCGTCCACGACGAGCTCATCGCAGAGAAGGAGCGGCTGCACGAGGCCGCCCGCAGGTTCTTCGAGCTACCGGCTTTCATGCTTTTCGGCTTGGCGCTGCCGCTGGGCGCATGGCTGGGCCTCGGTTGGCGCGTGGCAGTGTTCGCGCTCGCGTTGCTCGTCTTGCGCCGATTGCCGGCGACGCTGTTGCTGCGTCGATGGCTACCGGCGCTCGCTCGAACGCGCGACCTGTGGTTTGCGGGATGGTTCGGCCCGATGGGTGTCGCAGCCATCTACTATGGTGCCAGCGCTACGCTGAAGTCCGGGAACGATACGATCTGGACGGTCGCAAGCTTCGCGATCGTGGCCTCGATCTTCGCGTTCGGAGTGTCGGGGACTGCGGCCACCAAATGGCTGGGTTCAGCGGACGGCTCCCGTTGCGATTAGAGTTGCGGCGCAGCCCTTTAACCGAAATACTGAGACCGCTACGCGCATGGCCACGAGCCTTGCTCGTGGGTCGAGTGTCACCGCAAGAGAGCGAGTCATCAGAGAGTGCGTGGCCAATCGAGCCCGTGCGCAGTGGGGCGCGTCCCGAGCCTGGCGCGGCGGATCGTCGCCCGCGCCGGCGCTCATTGGCTCATGGCGTATGCAAAACGTGCGCTGACGGTCATCGTGCTCTGCGCGCTCGCGATCGTGATCGTCATCCGGGCCCGGTCGGTGAATTGGCCCGAGGTGCTCGAGGCGCTGCGTGGTTTTGGTCCGGCAAAGATCCTGGTTGCCATCGCGATTACCCTGCCGGCGCAGCTTGCATGCGCCAGCTACGATCTCGTCAGCCGCCACGTCACCGGCCACACGGCCCGAGCCTGGCGCGTGATGCTGATCTCGTACACGGGCTACTACTTTTCTTTGAATCTCGGCGGCATCCTCGGCGGCGTAGCGTTCCGCTATCGCCTCTATATGCCGTACGGCTTCTCGCCGCTGACCGTCACACAGATCATCGTGTTGACGCTGGTCACGAACTGGTCCGGCTACGTGCTCTTGACCGGGGCGTTGCTCGCGTATCAGCCGCTTGCGCTGCCGGCCAGCTGGCACATCGGCATGGCCGCGCTCCGACCGATCGGTGTCACGCTCGTGGCGCTCACGGGTGCATACGTTCTCGCTTGCGCGTGGCGCGGCGGCAAGCGCGTGAAGATGTGGAACACGGAGCTGCGCGTGCCGGGCGTCGGCACGGCGGCCGTTCAATTACTGCTTTCGCTGATCAGCTGGGGCACGATCGGCGCCGTCGTTTGCTGGTTGCTACCGGGCTCGAGCTGGCTCGACGTCACGGAAGCCATGCTGCTGGCGTCGTTCGTGGCCTTGTGGGCCCACATACCGAGCGGTCTCGGCATCATCGAGCTCATCTTGCTGAGTCTGCTCGGCGACAAGTTCTCCGAGGGCGATCTGCTCGCCGCGCTGCTCGTATTCCGCGCCGTATATTTCCTGATCCCCTTCGGCGTGTCGATCGCGGCGTTCTTCTACTTGGAGGCGACGGCGCGCGCGCAACGCTAGCGGCGCAGACGTCCCAGCGTGTCGGCCACATAGGCGCCGCGCTGACCCATCGGCGCCTCCGGGCCAACGGTAGTATCTCGGCGCGTCTGATGCTCGAGCTCCGCGTTGATCTCTGCGCCGAGTATCACGATGAAGCCGGATAGATACAGCCACAGCAGCAGCACCACGACGCTGCCGAGCGCGCCGTAGGTCTTGCCGAAGTTGCCCAGGTTGCGTACGTACAGCTCGAACAGAATCCCCCCCACGACCCAGAGCGACGCCGCGATCACCGCGCCCCAGGAAACCCACCGCCACTTGGCCGGCGCCCTCGCGGGCGCGACCCGATAAATCACGGCCAACCCCACGACGATGAATAGCCAGAGCAGAGGCCAGCGCAGAAGGCTCAGGAACCCGGCCAGGCGCCCATCCCCGAGTAGCGCCTTGAGCACGAACGGCAATGCACCGCCAATGCCGAGCGTAACGATGAAATAGACCACGGCGCCGACCGTGAATGAGAGGGACACGACGGCTTGCCGCACTAAACCGCGGTGCTCGATCTCGCCATAGGCCACGTTGCAGGCGCTCATCACGGCGACCATGCCCTTGCGCGCACTCCACAGCGCGATCAACAAGGTCACGACGACACCGACTCCGACCGTGCTCGAGGGCGCGTCGCCGGCCATCGCTTGCAACTGGGAGCTGAATACGTCGAGGGCCTCTCCTGGGATCACACCTTGGAGCGTCTGCAGCTGCCGCGCGATATCGCCCGGCGAGCTGAATAACCCGTAGATGGAAACCATGGCCGCGAGCGCAGGGAAGGCCGCGAGCAGCGAGAACAGGCCGACGCCGGCGGCGAGCAGTGACACGTTATCTCTACCGAGCTGGTCCCGGATCCTGGCGGCCACGTCGAGCAAGCCCGCTCGGGGGATCTCGCCGGGCCGCGTCGCATCGCGGCCGCGGCCCTCCACGTGCTCGCCGGGGTCGGCGGGCGCGGCGCGACGGGGCACTCCGTGCCGACGAGCGCGGTCGGGCTTCTTGGACTTGGAACTCATTGAGCTCTCCTCTCGAACATGCTCTCGGCCGGGCGCAAAGCCTCGGTGACCTGCTCGCGCCAAAGCAACCACCTGCCAAGGAACGGCATGCGGCGGGTGGTGTAATACAGCAGGAGCCGGAGCAGACGGCGCAGTACGCTGTTGGGTGCAACCTCCGTGGTCACGTCCGTGCAATCTTCCTCCATGAGGCGGTCGAGGGCAGAGCGCACCTCGGCCCCCAGCTCATGATCCAGCACGAAGAGGTTGCCTTCGAGGTTCAGACCAAGGCTGATGGGGTCCAGGTTGCTGGAGCCGATCGTGACCCAGTGATCGTCGATGACCGCAACCTTGGCATGCAGCGGCCGCTCGCAGTAGTTGTAGACACGAATGCCGGCCGCGAACAGATAGTGATGGAGCATCGACGTTCCAAAGGTAAGGATGCGGATATCGGGGTTACCCTGAAGGATCAGCGTTACCTCCACTCCGCGCCGCGACGCTTTCATGAGCTCGCGCAGAAACCGGTAACCCGGCAGGAAATAGGCGTTGGCAATGACGATGCGGCGTTTTGCGCCACGCATTCCCATGCGGTACATCTCTTCGATATCCGTGGGGTGATCCTGGTTGTCGCGTGTCACGAACAGCGCGTGCCCGCGGGTGCGCGAGCCGTCGATGGCGGCCGCGTCCTTGCGGATTCGCCGTCGCCAGCGTCGCAATCGACGCAGCGGCGACGCTCGGCGCTTTCGTGACAGTCGTGCCGTGGCCGCGTGGATCTGGTCGACGACGGGGCCGATCACGCGGACGGCATAGTCCTGCATCGATCGTTCGCCATAGCGCCTGAGGTGCAGCGCCCATACGTTGAGCCCGCCGACGAACGCGACCCGTTTGTCGACGACGATGATCTTGCGATGCAAGCGACAGAAGGGATTCCGCAGAATCGGCAGCAGTCGTGACTGATCGTATGAATTGACGGAAATACCGGCCTCCGTCATTTCACGCAGGTACACCGCCGAGAAATCGGCCGAGCCGTAGCCATCGACCGTGACTTTTGTCCGCACGCCGCGACGCGCGGCAGCAATCAGTTTGTCTGTAAGCGCCCGTCCGATCTCGTCCTCGCGCCAGATATAAACTTCGAGCACGATCTCGTCGTGCGCCGCGTCGACCGCCGCGAAGATCTGCTGGAAATACTCTTCGCCGTTCTCCAGCAGGCAAAACTCGTTGTCGTGGGTCCACTCGTACATAGGTCACGCTCGAGCATATGAGCAAGAGACGTGCCACGCTCGGCTCGCACCAGGCGCGCGACGGCTTCCTGGCGGTCAGTGGCATAGTTCTTGCTGACCCAGCCATTCATGTACGCCCAACCCGCCGCCCTATCGCCGGATCGGATCGAACCCAGGGATTCGAGCACGCCACCTGGCGCACCGGTTGCCATGCCAGACCAAGATCTGGCGGCCGTCGCGCGCGTGCGGTTCCCGCGACCGGGCTGGCGCACCCGGTTGGCGCGACTCGTCACCTTCGGCGGCGCCGTGGCGCTCACGGGCTATGCCTCGCATCAACTCGTGATCGTGGTGTCGCTAGCCGACATCAGTCCTCTGCAGTGGGTCACCGTGGGTCTCTTTTGCCTGACGTTCGGCTGGATTGCGCTGGCGGCCATGAGCGCCATCGCCGGCATCTTGCTTGGCGGCCGGAGGCGTCGCAAGGCGCATGACGCTACCTCGCTGCCGCCCCGCACGGTGCTCCTGGCACCGATCTTCAACGAGGACCCCTCGCAGACGTTCGCGGCGCTCATGGCCATGGGCGCCGACCTGGTCGAGCTCGGCGCCGGCGGCGCGTTCGAGATCTTCGTCATCTCCGACACCACGGACCCCGATGTCTGGGTCAGGGAGACTGCCGCCTTCCAAGCGATGCGCGACGAGCTTCAGGATGGCATAGCCGTATGGTATCGGCACCGACACGACCATGCGGGCAAGAAGGCGGGCAACGTCCGCGAGTTCGTCACGCGGTGGGGCGCGCGCTACGAGAACATGATCGTGCTCGACGCCGACAGCATGCTGTCGGCGGCGACATTATTGAGCCTGGCGCGCGAAATGCAGGCGGATCCGCGCTGCGGCATCCTGCAAAGCGTGCCGCGGCTCTGCCGAGGAACCACGCTGTTCGCGCGACTGCAACAGTTCGCGACGGCCGTGTACGGCCCGGTCGTGGCGCGGGGAATCGCCGCCTGGCAGGGCGACGACGGCAACTACTGGGGACACAATGCCATCATCCGCGTCCAGGCCTTTGCCGAGGCCGCCGGACTGCCTGTGCTACCGGGCCGCAAACCGTTTGGCGGCGAAATCCTGTCGCACGACTTCGTCGAGGCCGCGCTCGTACGACGCGCGGGCTGGTCCGTACGGATGCGGCCGGCGCTCGAGGAGTCGTGGGAAGAGCCGCCACCGTCGCTGCTCGACGTCGCTGCACGCGACCGCCGTTGGGCACAGGGCAATCTGCAGCATCTGTCGGTCGTCTCTGCGAAGGGGCTGCGCTGGCCGAGTCGAGCCCATTTGCTGATCGGCATCATGAGCTACGTAGCATCCCCGCTCTGGCTCACGTTGGTGCTCGTGGGCCTCGCACTCCTCGCCCAGACCACGGTGAAGGGTTACAACTACTTTCCGGAGATGCACTCGCTGTTTCCGCGGTGGCCGACCTTCGACACGGAGCGAATGATCATGCTCGTCGTGACCATGTCCGTCCTGCTGCTGCCGAAGGCACTCGGGTTGCTGCGAGCGATCGGCGACAAGGCGCTCCGCCGAGGCGGCGTCATCAGGTTGTGCATCGGCGTCGTGCTGGAGACCGCCCTCTCCGCACTCTATGCACCGATTCTCATGTTGACCCAGACGCAGCAAGTCTGGGAGATTCTGCGCGGCAAGGACTCTGGCTGGGCGCGCCAGCAACGAGAAGACCGTACGGTGGGTTGGGGAACACTGGGGCGACAACACGCCACGCACACTCTGATCGGCGTGCTGGTCACCGTGGGTCTCGCCTGGTTCTCTCCGCGGTTGCTGGGCTGGTTGTCGCCGGTCTTGCTCGGCCTGCTGCTGGCCATACCGCTGTCGCGAGCGAGCGGCAGCCGCAGGCTCGGCACCTGGCTGCGGCGCTGCGGCCTGCTACTCATCCCCGAAGAGATCGCGCGACCGAAGGTGTTTGCGCTGCGGGAGCGGTTTCAACAGAGTCTGCGAGCCGAGACGCAGTCCCTCACGTTCGCGACGCTGCTGTCGGATGACCGGCGCCGGAGCCGCCATTTCGCGGTCGTGCAAGCGCCTCCCGCACCGCCGTCATGGGCGCCCGACATGGATCATCTCAGCGTTCAGTACAAGATCCAGCGCGCGGAGGCGGCGGCCGAGGTGCTGGCGTCGCTATCTGCGCGAGAGCAGGTTGCGCTGCTGACGCACGTCGAGGATTTCGAGGGGCTGTGCGCGCTCTCGCAAACGGACTGCAGGATCCATTAGATCGTCAATCGCTCGCCGAGGGTGGAGTATCGGCGCTCGGCGCCAAGCGTCTAGTCGCGGCGCCGGTCACACGCCAAACGCTATCCCCCACGTCATCCGCCACGAGCAACGCTCCGCCCGCATCGACGGCCACGCCCACGGGCCTGCCGCGCGCCTTGCCGTCCGGCGTCAGGAATCCCGTCAACACGTCCCTGGCCGGGCCGCGCGGTCGGCCGTTGACGAACGGCACGTAGATGACCTTGTAGCCACTCAGCGGCCGGCGGTTCCACGAGCCGTGCTGGCCGATGAAGGCCCCGCCGCGATATCGCGCTGGCAGCGCGTCACCGGTGTAGAACGCGAGCCCGAGCGAGGCCGTATGCGGCCCGAGCGCGTAGTCCGGAACGAGCGCGGTGGCGACGAGCTCTGGGCGTTGCGGCTCGACGCGCTCGTCGACATGATTGCCGTAGTAACTGTATGGCCACCCGTAGAAGCCGTCACGTTGGAGCGCGGTCAGATAGTCGGGCACGAGGTCACTGCCGAGCTCGTCGCGCTCGTTGACGACCGTCCACAGCTTGCCCGTCCGCGGTTCCCACGCGAGTCCGTTCGGATTGCGCAGACCCGAGGCGAAGACGCTGACGCTGCCCGTGGCGGCATCGATCTCGAGCACGGCCGCGCGTAGCTCCTCCTTGTCGATGCCGTTCTCGGCGGCGTTGCTGTTCGAGCCCACAGTCACGTACAGGCGCTTGCCGTCGCGGCTCGCGATCACGTTCTTCGTCCAGTGGTGGTTGATCGGTCCGGCCGGCAGTGGCGCGACGGTCTGCGGCACAGCGTCGATCTGCGTGGCGCCACGCTCGTACGGAAAGCTCAGGAGCGCGTCCGTGTCGGCCACGTAGAGCCGATCGCCCACGAGGGCCATGCCGAAGGGAGAATGCAGCTCGTCGAGAAAGACGTGCTGCATCTCGGCTTCGCCATCGCCATCGGCATCGCGCAGCAACGTGATCCGATCCGGGCTCGGCACGCTCGCTCCCGCACGGCTCATGATCTTCGCCATGATCCAGCCGACGATCCCTTGCTCGTCCTCGGGCCGCGGGGGCGCATTCGTCTCGGCGACCAGGACGTCGCCGTTCGGCAACACGTAGATCCAACGCGGATGCACGAGGCCGGAGGCAAAGCGCGTCACCGCCAAGCCCTCGGCTGCGACCGGCGCTCCATCGGAGGTCCAGCCGACGGCAGGTGCGATCTCGACGGTCGGAACGAGCGACGTGTCGGGAGGCGGCAACGCCGGACTCGGGCCCATGCCCTCGTCCACCGTCAGCTGCGCCCCGTCCCCGCAGCCGCACAGCGCTGCAATCAGCGCTGTGTACGAAACGGCCCTGAGGTTACGTTCCATTGCAGGCGGCGCCGCCTGGCAATCACTCGCCGCGCGTGCGCGCTATACGGTGGGGCGCCTGCCCATCACGGCGAACACGATCGCAAGGATCAGTCCGACGACGAACAGAATCCACGCGATATTCGCGGATACCCCGGCGATCCCGCCCAAGCCCAGCACAGCGGCGATAATCGCGACGATCAAAAAAACGGCTGCCCAGTACAACATATATGCCTCCGTGTAAAAACTGCACTCAATTCGTCACTCCGATCTCCTGTGCTCGTGCGGCTGCCCGAATACCGGAGCCGATAGTGACATCCAAGGCAGTGCAATCCGCGTGCCAGGATAGCCACGGCTAACGAGATTCTGCCGTTGAATGAAAAACGCGCGCCTCTATGAAGATTTTTCGCACCATCGGGTTTTGCCGTCGAATCGCGGATTCGAGCCGCTCGATGGCCCGGGCCAGGTCGGGATAAGCGAGATCCCGTCGAAACTGCACGTCGATGTTGAGCAGCAGCTCCGCCGGTCCCAGATGCATCGTGAGCAGATTTTTCACCGCGACGACATCGGGATCGGATTCCACCGTGCTTCGAATCGCCCGAATGTTTTCACCGCTCGCACTCTCTCCTAGCAGAAGTTTCTTCGATTCCACGATCAGCACGGACGCGATCGCCGCAAGCAGCACTCCGATGAGAATGGAGGCGACGGCGTCGTAACGCGAATCCCCCGTCGTGTCCCCAAGCCACACGCCCACCGCCGCAAACACGATGCCGATCGTAGCGGCGCCGTCCTCGAGCACTACGGCAAACTTCGTCGGATCCTTGCTCGCCCGAATGCCGCGCCACAGACCGCGGCGTCCCTGGTGCGGCCGAAACTCTCGATAGGCGATCACCAAAGTGGCGCTTTCAGCGATGAAGGCCACGAGCAGGACCGCGTAGCTCCAAGTCGGCGCTCCGAGCTCGACGGGGCGCAACACGCGCATGCCACCTTCGAAAATCGAGATGCCCCCGCCGACGCCGAAGAACACCACGGCCACGATCAATGACCAGAAGTACAACTCCTTGCCGTGGCCGAAGGGATGCTCCGCGGTCGGCGCTCGTTGGCTGCTCGAGATACCGAACAGCATCAGCACGTTGTTCGTCGCATCGACGAGAGAGTGAAAGCCCTCGGCCATCATGGCCGTGCTGCCTGTCAGCGCCGCAGCGCCGAACTTCGCTGCGGCGATGACGCCATTACCCACCAATGCCGCGACAAAGGGCCTCGTGCTCGCGTGCTCGGTGGCTGATGGCGCGTCCTCGACTGCCACACGCGTGTCCACGACGCCAGCGAAGCAACAACCATGCCACCGCTCGCCCCTTCACCCTTCGTGGCATAGACATTGCATTAGCCTAGCGCGGAGAAAACCATCAAGGAGGAATCGAAGATGCACAAGGTTATCGACATTCGAAAGGCGACGGTGCTCGTCGCTGCGGCGTTCGTAGCCGGTGGAGTCTATGCTCAGAGCAGCGACAGCACTCGGCCGGCGGGAAGCTCGACGCCGTCCGCGCAGCGCCAAACCAATGTGAGCCACGCCGCGAAGGAGCGCAACGACGAAGCCGCCGACGCGCAGGAACAGGTCGACGAGGCCGTCAAAGTGGTCAATCAGATGAAGCGCGACCCCAAGATCGCCCAGCTGCTGGATCAAGCACGCGGTGTATTCATCGTGCCTGATTACGCAAAGGGCGCGCTCGTCGTCGGCGGAGAAGGCGGCGAAGGCGTTGCGTTGCTGAAGACTGCAGGCGCAGTTCGCGACTGGAGCGCACCGGCATTCTTCAACATCGGCGGGATCACGCTCGGCGCAGAAGCAGGCGGCGAGGCCGGCGCGATTGCGATGCTGCTGATGAGCGACAAAGCGGCCGAGATGTTCATGTCGCAAAACAACAACTTCTCGCTGGACGCCAACGCCGGCCTGACGATCGTCAACTGGTCGGCCAAGGCACAAGGTTCCGCGGGCAAGGGCGACGTGATCGTATGGGCCGATACCGAGGGCGCCTTCGCGGGCGTCGGGATCGGCGTCAGCGACATCAATCGTGACGAGGACGAGAACGCCGCGTACTACGGCAAATCCATCAGTCCGCACGAGATTCTCGGCGGGCAAGTGACGACCGCGCGCGCTAAAGAGCTGCGCGATGCGCTCAACACTGCCACGGGTTGACGATTCCAGCCAGCCACGAGCGGGCGGCGGCCTTGGGCCCCGCCCGCTCGACCTTGCTCCATGATCCCCCTGGCCTAGATCGAATCAGCGACGGCTCACGCGCGCGGGCGTGCCGCTTGCTCACCCTTGGATCGCGTCAGAGCGAACGACGGAGGATGCTCGACCGGGAAGGCGGCATCCAGCCGCTCGATCGTCACGCTATCCAGCTCGAGCCGCGCGGCGGCTGCGTTGTCGGCAACATGCTCGAACTTCAGCGCGCGCGGGATCGTGAACCCTCGTGATCTGTGCAACAGGAAGGCCAGCGCCACCTGATGCGGCGTAGCATGCAGCGTCGCTGCCACCTCGGTCAGCAGCAAGGCTCCCGGGGCGGTCCTCGGCTCGAAGCGGCCCGCACCGAAGGGGCTATATCCCACTACCGCGATACCGTGCCGCTCGCAATAGGGCACCAGTGCGTGCTCGATCGAGCGGCGATCGAGGCTGTGCTCCATCTGATTGCAGGCGATACGACCCGGACCGGCCACAGCGATGAGCTCCTCCAGCTTCGTCTCGTCGAAGTTGCTCACACCCCAGTGAAGGATCTTGCCGGCCGACACGAGCGCCTCGAACCCGGCGACCGTCTCCTCGATCGGCTCCGCGGAGAGCCAGTGCAGAAGATAGAGATCCAAATAGTCGGTACCGAGCCGTTGCAGCGACTCGTCGCACGCCCGTTGGACCTCTTCGCGGGATGCTCGCGCCGGATTGACCTTCGACGCCAAGAATACGCTTTCCCGCCGGCCGCGGAGCGCTTGGCCGACTATTCTCTCCACCGCGCCGTCGGCATAGATCTCGGCGGTGTCGATGTGCGTGGCGCCGAGCGAGATCCCGAGCTGCAGCGCGGCGATCGCCGCGCGCGGACTGGACTCCATCGTCCATGTGCCTTGCCCTACCCTGGCCACGCGGCGCCCCGTCGCGCCAAACGGCCTCAGGATATCCGGGGTCTCCTCCGGAGAAGTGGACAGCGGTCGAAACCGCTCGTGCAGCATGCTCTGATCTGGCGCTGGGGGGCGATCCAGGGTCCCTTTGGCTGGCCCGCCCGGAGCCCTTATCTCTCTCACGTCGATTAATTCGTTCATATTCGCCGACTCCATATGCCGCATCCCTGGTCGGCGTTACCCAGCAAGTTCTGTGCCGCGTGGCGCGAAGGCCCAGGATGCAGCGCTCCAGGCGGCGCGCTTGCAAACTTTACAGTCGGGCACGCGCGAGATCGCAGCACGCCGACGAGCCACTCCACACGCGCAGCCGCCGACAGCGCGCCACGAACTCCGTCCACGCACCCTCGGCTTCGTCGAGCATCACCATACCCTCGGCCGCCCCACGTGCTCCAGGCATTGACGTGCAGCGCGCGTGTAGCCGATGAACTTCTGATGCGCGACGGCATCTGCGACGAACTCCCGGGCTACGGGTGAGCTCATGAGCTGCGCGACCGCGGCCGTCGACGGCAGTAGCGCGACGGCATCGTAGAGAACCGAAGGCGCTCCGCCGAGCTGTTGCGCGGCATCGATCCAGCCTCCATCGCTCGCGTCCGTGATCAGCACTCCCGCTTTCGACCGGCGAAGCTCTTGGGGCCATCGACACGATACTCGAGCACGGCGAGCGAGCGAGATCGCGGCGCGTCGGACGAGCCGCATCGGCCGCAGCCGGAAGCTCGCGAATGCGCAGACCGTTGGCGACAGATTCTGCGAGCCCCTCGTCGATGTTCAGCAGATGCGAGACCATTCGCGCCCTGATGGCAAGAGCCTCGACCTTGCTAAGCTCGAGCGTTACAAGGAAACCCTCGAGGGCATGCTCGCTCCCCGACAGCCGCTGGCACGTAGCTTGCAGAATCCGCTCCATTCAGCGAGGAGCGTGACCTTTGAACCGTCGAGTGTTTCGACTTCGACATACCCCGCGGGCCCGACCATGACACCCGATACCGCGCAGTTCGAGGAGATCTTGCGCAGTCGCTATCGGCAGCGCTGGGAGGACGTGCGAAAGGAGCTGGAGAAGTACCAAGGCCAGCAGTACGCGGATCTAACCGAGCGCGGCAGCGACCCCGCGGACGAAGCCCTGACGGATTTGCTCGTAGATCTGAACATTGCGGAGATCGACCGCGACATTCTCGAACTGCGAGCGATCCACCACGCCATCGCACGAATCAAGCGCGGCACCTATGGCATCTGCGCGCAGTGCGGAAGCGCAATAGACCCAAACCGGCTACGCGCGCTACCCGAAGCGGCATTGTGCGTGGAGTGTCAGGCGCGCAAAGAGCGCCGCGCGCAGGCACCAGACTTTACACCCAGCCTGTAGGCCTGCGCAGACGCTCGCCGCCATCTCGCGAAGAGCGCCTGCGCACGAAGCACGACAGCGGCTTCAGCTAGCCTTCATCAAAGACTGCGCAATGTCGAGGTGCTTCCTCAACGTCGGCAGGGCATTCTGCGCGAGCGTCGCGACTTGCTGGCCGTTCGGTGCGCTGGCCTCTTGCTGAAATTTATCGATGTCCTTCCGATGCTCCTCGACCGCATAGTCGAGAAACGCCTTGTCGAACGCGTTGCCGGATTTCTTTTCCAGAGATGCATACTCGTCTTGCGCCTCGTCGCTCGGCGTTTCCGGGACGCTCATGCCAAACGATTGCGCGAGATCCTTGGCCAGGTTGAGTGCTTGCTGATGGTCGCGCACCAGGGTCTGTCCGAACTCGCGTACCTTCTGGCTCTGCGCTTTCTGTTCCACCAGCATGCCAAGCTTGATCTCGGCGAGGTCGCCCTGAATGGCCTCGCGCAAGAAGGCGCGAGAGCCACCCGAGCTGCCATCCTGCGCAGCGGCGCCGAGCGTCAGTGCCAACGCCATCGCTCCGAGCCACGCTACCTTGTTAGTCGTGCTCATCTCCTTTCCTCCTTGTTTGCAGTCGCCCACGGTTGAGCTCTTCCGGCTGCTCCAGCGCTGCAAGGGACGTGCCACTGAAAGGGGTCGGCGGCTCTCGCACGACCGGCAGCACCGCGATGCCCCACGGCCCGACTCCGACCGGAATGTGACCGACGACGCGCAATCCGTCGGTGGCCACGACCGTGACGTCGTTCGACGGCCCGTTGGCCGTGTAAGCGAACCGACCGTCGGGGCTCAGCGCCACGCCCCAGGGGCGCAGCCCGACCTCTACGGCACCCAGCACGTCGTGGCTCGGCAACGCAATCGCGATCAGCTGCGTGCCGCGACCGGTCGTGACGTAGAGCTTCGATCCGTTGGGTGCCACGGCGAGCCCCATCGGACGCGCGTTGGTCCCCGGCAGCATGATCGTATCGATCGACTGCCGCGTAGCCGTGTCGATGACGGAAATCGTTGCGTCTATTTCGTTGGCCACGTACGCGCGGCGGCCGTCCGGGGAAAACACTACCGAGCGCGGTCGCGTCCCGACGGGAATAGTCGCCACGAGCTGTCGCGTTGCGGTGTCGATGACGGCGACGCTATTGCTCGACTCCGACGTCACGTACACGAGGCGGCCGTCGGGGGCCACGGCGACCCCCTCCGGCTCGCTGCCAACGGACACGCTCGTGAGGATCTGGCCGTCGCCGGAATGGGCGATCACCGCCGAGCCCGTATCCTCGCTGGCAATGTACAGCCACTCGCCATCCCGACCGATAGCCACCTGTTCGGGATCGGACACGCCGCGAATGATGTGGTTGACCTTTCGATCCGCGATCGAGAACACCCCTATGCCATCGGCCGTCTTGTCGGGGGCCGGCAGCGCGCCATCATCGATACCGGGCCCCGCGGGCGACGAGCCGCTCAACGCGATATACAGCCAGGCGCCGTCGTGCCCCGCTTCGATGCCCCGCGGCCGTTTGCCGAGCGCCACTCGGTCGATGGCTTCGTGCGTTCGACCATCGATGATGGACAGATCCCCGGAGCGCTCGTTCGTGACGTAGATGCGGTAGGGCGCGCCGTCGTCGGCAGCCGCGACGCCGCTGACCATCCCCAGCAGCACGGCGCCGACGCAAAGGTCGAAGGACCTTTTGCGCGACCCGTTTGGCGGGGGGCGGTCCCGCTGCCCGTCCTCACGGACCGGTCCCGGTGCATTGATGCTCGTCATGACAACCTCCGATGTGTTTCCACTTTCAAAACGGATGCTGAGCGGCCTACTGTCGTCGCGCGTCGAAGCGCCGGACGAATGTGCAGATCCCCCACCGGAGAACGGCGTGACGGCCATACCGTTGACCCCAACAGGCCGGCGCGGGCGATCCTTGCGGCCACGGGCCGCCCGTGGCCATATATAAGGAGTGCGTTCCGATGGGGGTCTGGGCGGCGGGTGGCCCCACAGGGCCTCCCCGCTGCCTTGCGACGGCGCACCGACTGAGCAGAATCGGGGCATCGAGGACCGATAGATCCGCGCCAGCCGTAACGCTCACCTTGTGGGCTCCTGCGGAATAGGTCTGCAACCGCTCGCGTTACCTGGCCCGTTCGGTGCCGGCGGAAGGCCCCGAGCTGGGATGAGGAAGGCCCGACGGCCGAAGCCGCCAAGCCCTCCGTTCGTTGAAGGAGCTCAACACGTGCGCTCTTTCGAGAAACGGTTGTGTCTTCAACGAACGCAGTGAAATGTGCAAAGCCCGTGCCAATGCCGGCTCCAGGCGACGGAGCACGACGCGACATGTCGCTCGCGGCTCGTTGGGCCTGGGACTTTGCAAATAGGCGGCGGCACCGTAAGTCTTACACTCCGCCGAGGGCGCGACGCCCGGTCTCAGACCCACGAGTCCTGCCGGAGCCGGCCCTACCCTAACCGGCCGTGTTCTCCAGCGCGTCGCGCAGCGTAGCGGCGGGACCGGCGCTCACCTGCCCGCTGAAGATCTCGTGCGGCGCTATGGCTTTTCCGTAATACGCCGCGTTCTCGTCCTCGTCGCGATCGATGTCGCTGACGCCGATCGCGGCGCCGGCGAATACGCCCTCCGTGTCGGCCCAGACGATCACGTCCCCCTTGCCTGCCGAGGCCTGCGCCTTGGCCGACCAGTTCACGATCGTCAAACCCGCATTGGCGTCGAGCGAGAAGGTATTGTTCTGCGACATGAATACGCTGGCCGCCTTGTCGCTCATCAGCAGCATGGCGATCGCGCCCGCTTCGCCGCCGGCCTCTGCGCCGACGCTGATCCCGCCGACGTTGAAGAAGGCCGGCGCGCTCCATTTGCGGCCCGCGCCTTCGGTCTTCAGCAAGGCAACCCCCTCGCCGCCCTCGCCACCGACGACCAGTGCAACCTTGCCAAAATCCGGCACGATCAGCACTCCACGCGCTTGATCGAGCAGCCGAACCATCTTGGGGTCACGCTTCATTTGATTGACCACCTTGACGGCCTCGTCGACCTGCTCCTGCGCGTCGGCGGCGGCGTCGTTGCGCTCCTTCACGTCGTGGCTCACATCGCTGCCATGCTGCGCCTTGGGGGTAGCGTCCGTCCGCGGTCGCGTGTCTATGCTGCTTTGAGCCCAGACGCCGCCGGCTACGAAGGTGGCGGCGATGAGAACTGCCGTCCGCTCGATGTCGAAGATTCTGCGCATATCCGCTCCTCCTTGAGGCCCTTCATGGATGTCTTTCCTGGCCGTCGGTGGGATACGCTCCCTCGACTGTGTCGGCCGCCGCTTTGGCTGCCTCTGCAGCCTGCGCCTGCGCAGCATCCGCTGCCTGGCGGCGCTTCTCCTGCAACCATGCCGCCGTTTCGTCGCTGGCGGAGCCGAGCAACTCGTCTTCCGTCTCGGTCCTCGGGAGTAGTGCGCCGATCGCCGCGCCAGTGGCCACCGCGAGAGCGCCGAGCAGTAATGGTTGCTCGTCGCGCATATACAGGTAGGCCTCGCGGATACCGCGCGCTCCGTTCATCGACGCCCGGCGAACGCGCCGTGCTGCCACCCGCGTTTCATCGGCCATGGCGGCCGCGGAATTTCGTACTCCGTCCGCTGTAGCGCCACGCAGGACGCCGCTCGACGCGTGCGAGTCGCGCGCCGGCCGGTCGGACGCCGTGAAGAGCCAGGCGAGGCCGAGGCCCGCAAGCACTGTCGGCACGGGATTGTCGCGGACCTGCGCCATGAAATTTCGCCCGAACTCGCCGCCATTACGCTTGATCGTGCCAACCGCTCGGGCGAGAAGATCGCTCGGCGAGAGCAACTGCTCGAGCGATTCGAGAGTGCTCTCGACATCGGCACGCGCATCCGCCGCTTCGCGTTCCAGGTCTGCGGGATCGCGTCGTACGTCTTCGTGAAGGTTTCCGTAGTTCATCGCATCTGCCTCCGAAGCATTGCTTGGTCCTCGCGCAGCGAAGCGGCCGTACGCTCGGGAGCAAAGTGCCGCGGCCGCATCTTGGATTTGCTCCAGCGAAGCAACCCCAGGCCGAGCAGGACGGCCGCGAGGCCGACGATGAGCGCAGCGCCCCACGCCGGCATCACCTCCGCCAGCCCGAGCACGGCGGCGGCCAACAGGCCGACGAACCCTGCGTACAGGACTGCTGCTCCGCCAATCATGCTGCTGATACCGGATCTCACGTCGTGCGTGGCGTGCAGGACCTCCGCCGTCGCCAGCGCCAGCTCTTTGCGAAATAGCGTTGCCACGTCGTCGACCAGCCGGCGCATCAAGGCCGTGACGGACATCGGCCTCGGGATCCGGTCCGAGGGTGGGCCGACTCGCGCGCGCTCGGCGTCGGGCCGCGTTTCGTCCGGGGTGTCGGACGCCGCGTAACGATCCGCTCCCTCCTCGATCGATGACGTGCTTCCTTCATTCATGATCCCTCTCCTCCGATGTTCCACCGCATCAATGCCGCGCGCCGCCCGTGCCCTCTTGGCCCCCATAGGCGGAAGCACCGGGCTCCAGCGACTCCTCTTCACGAGGCTCCGACGCTTTGAAGTAGCGGCTCAACGCCACGCCGAGCGCAATCCCGCCGACGAGCAACGAGGCCGGGTGACGATTTGCGAGACGGCGAGCGTCGCGCATCAAGTCGTCGATGCTGTGACCCCCCACGTAGTCCGCAAGACTCGAAAACTGCCGGGCGATGGCGGCCACGGCTCCGGCTAGCGTTTCCTCCCCGTCCTCGGCCAAGGTGTCGGCGGCACGATCCAGGGCCGCTTTCGCTTGGCCGGCCGCAGCCGCTGCGGATTGCTTGCCGTGCTCGAGTGCGGAGTGCATCCGCTGCTTCGCGACGCCGGCAACCTCATCGGCCGCCTCACGCATCCGCTCGCGCCCGTCACCTTGCCGCGGCGCGCGAGGCGGCTCGGAAGTGTCTTTCGCCATTGCTAAAGCTCCTCAGGTTTATCTCGCTCGGCGACCCGGTAGTGCAGCATTCGTGCCAGATATGTCGGGCTGCGCGCGCGCGGCTTCGCGCGGCTGCGACGCGCTGCGATTGCACGTTCTGCATTCGGAAGCGCCTTTTTGGGAAAAACTATCGGCGACTCCGTAGCGCGACCACCGTGAGCGCTTAGTGGCATAGATCTTGCCCTTTTCGTCAGTCGGCCATCGAGGTGAACCCAAATGAAATTTGCAATTATTGCCATAGCGCTTGTCGCGCTCATCGCGATCGTTGCACTGTTCTTCGCCACGCGATTCGAACGTATCGTCGGCGACGACATCGAGGAATATTTCGGGGATGCGGCCGGCACGGAGGTCGACGTCGACGACGTGTCGATCTCCTATGCCGATGCGCGTGTCGTGGTCGCAGGCCTCACGATCGCGAATCCGCCGGGATACTCGACCGATTACGCGTTGCGCCTGGACCAGACCGACGTCCACTTCGCACCGAGCTCGCTGAAAAGCCAGGTGCTCGTCGTGCCAGAGCTCACCGTCAGCGGTGCAACCCTGCACGCCGAAACCCACGACGGCAACGCCAACGTTCTGCAGATACTCGAGCACCTACGCTCCGGCAATGGGCAAGATGCCGGCGGCAAGCAGACCTCCGACCAGATCATCATCAGCTCGTTCGTACTCGACGGGGCGAAGCTCGTCGCGACGGGCGACTCGCTCGACAAGCCGCAGACGCTCGCTCTCGATCGTATCGAGTTGAAGGACATCGGCCGCGCCGGCGCGCCGACCACCTACTCCGAGGCGACACATCGCGTGCTCGATGCGATTTTCGGTGCCGCTCGCAAGGCACTGGGCCGCGAGCTCGGCGAAGCGGCCGGTGAAGCGGCGAAACAGAAGCTCGAGGACGCCGTTCGCAAACGGCTCGAACAACCCTGAGGAGAAATCATGAAAACATCGATCACTGTCGTTTCTTTGGTAGCGCTCGCGCCCTCGGCCGTAGCGGTTCTCGCTGCGGTCGTACCGTGGGGCAACGTCCAGGCGCAGGAGTCCACGACAGCTCGAAACAGCGCCAACGATCACGCGATCGAGGCCTATCTGAGCGACAACTCCATACAGGCGCTGTACGTACGCAAGCTCGATATCTCTGATTCGCCGCTCCGCGAGGTTCGCGCCGGGTTCTTCTACAACGAGAGCCGCGACGTGATCGCAGTAGGTGATCTGCTCGCCGGAGTCGGTAGGCTCGACACATACAGAAGGTTCAACTTTCGCGTCGGAGCCCGCGCCTACGCGGCTTTCCTCGGCGTGGAGGACGAGGACGTATTCAGCGTGGGCGTCGGCGGTGAAGCCGAATATTACTTCGGGAAGAGCCGTTCGACCTGGCTCCGCTTCAGCGCGTTCTATGCGCCGGACATCACGACGTTCGGCGTGTCGGACCGGGTCACGGATCTCGCCATGAGGCTCGAGACGAGCGTAAGCCGCGGCACCGACGTCTACGTAGGTTACCGCCTTTTGAAAATCGCGATGCCCGCCACGCGACGCGCCGACGACGGTATCCACATCGGCTTCCGTCGCGATTTCGCGTTCTGAATGGCGCGAGCGCTGAGCCACGGTGGGTCGTGTCCGCCAAGTGTGCGCCGTCCTCATTCCGCGTAAGCAATGGTCGACAGCAGCGCCAGCGCTTCGCGTCGTGAATCCAAGCGCGTGTGTTGCACGATGATCGGCACGTCGGCGCTGATGACACTCGCGAAGTCCGTGTCGCGCGGCACGGGCTTCGGGTGCGCGAGATCATTGAAGCGCACGTGTCGTGTGCGGCGGGCCGGGACCTCGATCTCGTAGGGTCCCACCGGGTCCCGATCGGCGAAGTAGATCGTGATCTCGACGTGAGCATCGTGGTCGTTCGGGTTGAGTATGCAAGCGGTCTCGTGGCTCACGAACCTTCTGTCGTTACTCGAGCTGGATGCCGGGATGTAACCCTCGGGAATCGCCCAACACCGCGACCCGAGATGCGCGGCCGGCTCGTGCAGCATGGATTTCATACGGTCATCGCCCTCTCCGGCACTGCGTGCACTGGGATGCAGGTTTCGGGCCACGAAAGCCGTGCTCGGCGGCGACGCGATGGCAGCGGCATGAAACGTGCAAATACGGTGGGGTGAGTCTTCGATCCCTGAAAGACAAGGTCGTGGTCGTGACGGGCGGCACCGCCGGCATCGGTTACGCCGCCGTGACCGCGTTTGCACGCGCCGGCGCCAAAGTGGCGGCGCTGTCACGCGACCCGCACCGCGTCGAAGCGGTGAGTGCCGCGCTTCGCAGGCAGGGCCGCGGCTGGGTCGTGGACATGAGCGATTTCGACGCCGTGGACAGCGCCGCGGCCGCCATCGAGGAGACCCTGGGCCCGATCGACGTCTGGGTCAACAACGCGATGACGACCGTCTTCGGACGATTCATCGACATGACGCCGAACGATTTCGCAAAGGTTACACAGAACACGTACCTGGGCGCCGTCTACGGCACGTTCGCAGCACTGCGACGCATGCAACGTCGCGACCAGGGGGTCATCATCCAGGTGGGCTCTGCGTTGGCGTTTCAAGGAATTCCCCTGCAGTCCGCTTATTGCGGCGCGAAGCATGGCATTCGGGGCTTCACCAATGCGTTACGTTGCGAGCTGCGGGCCCAGCGCAGCGGCGTGCGGATCACGATGGTGCACCTATCGGCCTTCAACACGCCGCAATTCGAGTGGGCACGCTCCTATCTACCGAAGCATCCACGCCCTATCGCACCGATCTTCGAGCCGTCGCTCGCCGCCGACGCCATCGTGCGCGCAGCGCTACGGCCGCGCCGCGAGTTCTGGGTGGGCTGGCCCGCGGTCAAGACGATTTGGGCGAGCCGTCTGGTGCCGGGCTTGGCCGAGCGGCGCGCGGCCGACATAGCCATCGATGGCCAGATGCTCGACGAGCCGTGCGGCCCGCGCCCGGGAAATCTGTATGCCCCCGTGGCGCGCGCGGCGGCGGCCGAAGGACGCTTCGGCAAGGATACGCTGTTACGCAGCACCCAGTGGCGACTGTCGAAATATCGATGGTCCTGGGTTGCCGGCACGGCGTTCGCCGCCGCGGCCTGCTTGCTGGCCGCAGTCTATCTGATCTGAGACGCGCTCATGCTCTGATAGCCATGCGAAGCGCTTCGGCCAGATGGATCGCGGTGCGGTTCGTCGTCTGCGCGATCTGCTCGCGACAGGCATAGCCGTCGCTGATGATCAGCGTGTCCGTCGCGGCGGCGCGCACGGCCGGCAACAGCACGCGTTCCCCGATTTTCATCGACAGCTCGTAGTGATCCTTCTCGAAGCCGAACGGCCCCGCCATGCCGCAGCATCCGGAGTCGAGTAGCTCATAGTCGAGGCCCATGCCGTCCAGTATCCGTCGCTCGCCAGAGAGGCCGATGACCGCCCGGTGGTTGCAGTGCGCATGCACGAGCGCACGGCGGGGCAGCGTCGGCACGCGAAAGTCCGGCTGTCGGGCCAGAAATTCGCCGAGCATGAACGTCCGCTCCGCCAGCTGCCGCGCTCTGGGATCACGCGGGAACAGGTTCACGAGCTCGTCTCTGAACGTAGCGACACAAGCGGGCTCCAGGCCGACGACGGGCAGCGCTGCGAAGCCGGCGCTGCCGAGCTCGTCCATGACGGCGCGCAGCTGGCGCTTGGCGACATCGAGCATGCCCCATGCGTACAAGGGGCGCGCACAGCAGAGAATGCGCCGCGGCAGCAGCACCCGAAATCCAGCCGCCTCGAGCACCTCGACGGCTGCGGCAAGATTCTCGGGCTGCAGATGGTTGTTGAAGGTATCGGGCCACAGCACCACGCTTCGGCTACCTTGGGGCGCCCGCTGTCGGCGCCGATACCAGTGAAGGAACGTTTCGTGGGCGAAGCTCGGCAGCCGGCGTTCCTGGGCGATGCCGCCCAGGGCTTTGAGCCAGCCGCTCGTGAGTGGCGCTCGAGCCAGCCAATTCACCACGCCCGGTGTCAACGACGCGGCCCGGCACCACCAGTAGATCAACCCCATCGAGTACGCGGCGCGCGGCCGCAAGCGTCCCCGGTAATAGTGATAGTTGAACTCGGCTTTGTAAGTGGCCATGTCCACGTCGACCGGGCAGTCGCTCAGGCAGCCTTTGCACGAAAGACAAAGGTCGAGTGCATCATGCACGGCGGCGCTGCGCCAACCGCCGTCGGCCGCTGCGTCACCGCGCTTCATGACGACCATCTCGTGCAACAAGCGCGCGCGGCCGCGCGTGGAGTGCTTCTCCTCGAGCGTAGCCATGTAGCTCGGACACATGACACCGCCGCCCGTGCGGCGGCACTTGCCTACCCCCACGCACCGCAGCGCAGCGCCCGCGAAGCTGCCGTTGTCCTTGTCGTAGGCGAACACCGTCTCGAGCGCCGGCGGCCTGTAGTCCGCACCGAGCCGCAAATTCGCATCGCGCGGATACGGATCCACGACCTTGCCGGGATTCATGCGGTTGCGCGGGTCCCACAGGCGCTTGAACTGTCGAAACGCGTCGACGAGCTCCGCCCCGTACATCTTCGGCAACAGATCGGCGCGCGCCTGGCCGTCGCCGTGCTCGCCCGATAGGGAGCCGCCGTAGCTCACGACCAGATCGGCCGCATCGGACGTGAATGCTTTGTAACGCTCGATGCCCGCGCGCGAGGACAGATCGAAGTCGATTCGCACGTGCACGCAACCGTCGCCGAAGTGGCCATAGAGCGAGCAGCCATACCCATAGCGATCGAGCAGCGCGCGGAAATCCCGCAGATAGGGGCCGATGCGCGCCGGCGGCACGGCGGAATCCTCCCACCCCGGCCAATTGTCGGGCTGCCCGACGAGGTGGGCCGTGGCGCCGAGACCCGACTCGCGGACCCGCCAGATTCGAGCTTGGTCGTGCGCATCGTCCACGACGCGAATCTGCGGCGGCGCGGAGCCGCGCGCCAACGCCGCGGCGAACCGCCGTGCTTGCGCTTGCGCGTCCTCCGGCGTGTCGCCGCCGAACTCCGCCATCAACCATCCTTTACCTTCCGGCAACAGCTCGAGATCGTCCTCGTGCATGTGCTTGTCGCGCATGTACTTCGTGAGCACGTCGTCCAGACCTTCGAGCCCAATCGGGCCATGCTCGAGGATCTCCGGCACCTGATCCCCGGCCGAGTAGATGTCGGGATAGCCCATCACCACGAGAATCCGGCTGGGTGGGCTCGGCACGAGCCTGAGATCGGCACGCAAGACCGTGACGCAGGTGCCCTCCGTGCCCACCAGAGCGCGCGCGACGTTGAAGCCGCTCTCCGGGAGGAGCTCGTCCAGGTTATAGCCGGAGACCCGTCGCGGGATCTTCGGGAACCGGGCTCTGATCGCGTCCGCGTATCGATCGCGGAGGCGCTTCAGGCCCACATACAGGTCCGCCACCGGACCTCCGGTCGCGACGATGCGCTCGAAATCGGCGTCGCTGGTGGCCCCCACGCGCAGACGCTCGCCGGAGTACGTCAAGACTTCAAGCGCGTTGACGTTGTCCACGGTGCGGCCCGCCATCAGGGCGTGCACACCGCACGAGTTGTTGCCGATCATGCCGCCCAACGTATTGTGATCGTGGGTCGCAGGATCTGGCCCAAACGTCAGCCGATAGCGCTCGGCGCGAGCACGCAGGTCATCGAGCACGCAGCCGGGCTCCACGAGCGCGCGCCGAGCGTCGGGATCGAGCTCCAGCACGCCCCGCAGGTACTTCGACATGTCGAGCACGACGGCCGTATTGCAGCATTGGCCCGCGAGACTAGTGCCGCCGCCGCGCGCGAGGAGCGGGGCATCCCGCTCGCGGCACACGCCAACCGCCGCGATCACGTCGTCGACGGTGCGCGGCACGACCACACCGATCGGCATCTGCCGATAGTTCGACGCATCCGTGGCGTACAGCGATCGATCGCCAATGCCGAACCGCACTTCGCCGGCGACGTGCCGCCGCAGCTCGCGCGCGAGCTCGTCGCTGTCCAAGGAGGAACGCTCGCCGCTGCTCGCCGCTGCGCGCCGCGCGTGTGCGCCATCCAGAGTTCTCGCCGGGTCCGTGACGTGGGCGTGCATTGCAATCCTTGCATCCGAAGACCGGGACCGATTCTGCAGGAACTGTGCCAGTGACTCGGACGGCAAGCTTCTTGCAGCGCCAGCGAGTCGTCCCAAACAGGAGCTTCGCGATGCGCTGGAGGGAGCTGAACGGCGGAACGTTGCGGACTTTCGGTCTCGTATTCGACAAAGGCGACGAGGTGGTCACCCAGCTCGAGCGCTTCGCGCGCGACCAGTCATTGCACGCCAGCAGCATTCGCGGCTTGGGCGCGTTCGACAGCGTCGTACTGGGCTTCTTCGATTGGGACGAAAAGGATTATCGACGGGTCCCGCTGCACGAGCAGATGGAGGTGCTGAGCTTGGTGGGCGACTTCGCGCTCGGCGAAAACGGCAAGCAAAAGCTGCATGCGCACGTGGTCATCGCAACGGCCGACGCGCTGGCACACGGTGGACATCTGCTCGAGGGAACGGTACGCCCTACGCTCGAAGTGATCGTCACCGAGACGCCGACGCACCTGCAGCGCCGCCGCGACCCCGAGACGGGTCTCGCGCTGCTCCGGATCTGATTTGCCATGAGCACCGATATCGAGCCGGTCGCCGGCACCTGGTACCAGCGTCTCGGTCAGGACGGGACGTTCGTCGTCAACGACGTAGACGCGAAGGGCGGCGTCGTGGAGCTCCAGCATTACGATGGACAGATCGAGGAAATGGACCTCAAGGAGTGGTATTCACTGGAGCTCGAGGTGGTGGCCCCTCCCGAGGACTGGCGCGGCCCCGTCGATGTCGATTCCGCCGATCTCGACGACGGTGAGTCGGCGGCGGCACGGCCTCCGGCTCTCGGCGACGTCGAATGGCCCGAAGAAGACTGACGGCGGATTCTATTCGAAGGCTCGAAAGCCCCAGCCGACCCCCACGTCGAATTGATAGAGATTGGCGTCGAACCGTGTCGCTTCTACCGATACGCTCCATGGCTTGCGGAAGTACCACCGCACGCCGGCGCCGAGCAGCAACCCGTTCTTCTTGAAGACGCTATCCGGCAGATCAATGGGTGTGTCGATACGCGCGTGGTAGTAGCCGACCTTCGCGAACACTCGCGTTGGGCCGATGTTGATCTTCGGAACGACGGCAAGGCGCGAGATCCTGATGTCGTTGTCGCTAATCGATTGCTGAATCGGCGAGCACACTGCACCGACCGCGCACGGTGTCGCTCGACCATCGAAGCCCCGGTAAGTGTCGATGCCGAACTCGACGCCCCACCGACGTAGCAGGTTGAAACCGACGTCGACCCCGAACAGCAGCGAGCGATCGTCGACGACGCCGTTATAGGGGGCGCCGAGCGCCATGTTGGCATTGGCATACCCGAGATGCGCGCTCGCGTAGGGTTGTGCCGAGCAGGTCCCGGCCAGCAAGCTCAGAGCCACGAGCAGTCGTCGCACGTATCGTACATGACGCATGAATTCTCTCCTTTCGCGTATGTCCGTCCGTGTGCAAGGCACGTGCCAATGCCGCCGCGCGCGGCTGCCGCGTGGCATGCTTCTTGCTCTGGCTGGCTGCAGCCTTGACGTAAGGAGCTCGCCAGCGATGCTCGAGCAAATCGCACGGTTCGATCGACCGCTGCGCCGGATCTCCCTGCACTCGGCGGCGCCGTCGAAGCGCCAGCTCTTGCTCATGCGCGAATGGCTCGTGACGAACGGGTTGGGAGGATATGCGTCTGGAACGATCGGTGGCATGCCGACGCGCCGCTATCACGGCTTTCTCGTGGCCGCGCTGCCGCCACCGTTCGGCCGGCGAATGTTGTTGCCGCATGTCGGTGAGCGCGTGCGGCTCCCGGACGGCCGTGCTTTCGAGCTGGGTTATGGCTTCGCGGACGCGCGTGTCGGGCGGGCAAAGACCGCGGAGCTGACGACTTTCGTCCTGGAGCAAGGTCTCCCGGTGTGGCGCTACGCGGCCGGCAGCGTGTTGCTCGAGAAGCGCGTCTTGATGCCGTACCTGCAGAACAGCGTGCACCTCATCTACACGCTGCTCGATGGACAGGGCCCGCTGCACATGAAGCTCAGAGTCGCCGTGCACAACCGTTCGCACGACGATCCCGTCGACACGCCGCCGCCGGACGCGCTGCGCTTGACGGAGTACGATCGGTGCTACGAGGTCACCGCGGACGGCCTGCCGCCGCTGCGCCTGATGGCTCATGGGCGAGGCCAAAGCTTCACGATGGAACGGCACACGCTGCCGGAGTCGTTGTACGCGACGGAGGAAGCGCGCGGCTACGAGCACCGCGGCACCCTAACGAGCCCCGGCTACTTTCGTTTGACCGTGGACCGCGATGCTCCGGCAGCACTCGTGGCCTCGACGGAGCCCTGGGAGACCTTGGCGGCGCTCGCTCCGGCTGCGGCCTTGGCCGCCGAGCGCACACGCCGAACGCAGCTCCTGAAAGCTTCGAGCCCGCACGACTCGCTGGCGGCAGAACTCGTGCTCGCCGCCGATCAGTTCATCGTCCACCCTGTGGGCCGTTCGAGCAGCGCTGCACGGCTGCGCGCAGAAGGCGCGCACACGCGTACCGTGATCGCCGGCTACCACTGGTTCACGGATTGGGGTCGTGACACCATGATCGCACTCGAGGGGCTCGCGCTCGCGACCCAGCGGCATCGCGACGCGGAGAGCATTCTCCGCACGTTCGGCGATGCGATCCGCGATGGACTGATCCCGAATCTGTTTCCCGAAGGGGAAAACGCGGCGGTCTATCACACGGCCGACGCAACGCTGTGGTTCTTTCATGCCGTCGATCGCTATGTCGAACGTGCACAAGGCCGCGCGCTGCTCGACGCGCTGCTGCCGAAGCTGGTCGAGGTCGCGGAGGCTCATTTACGGGGCACGCGTTTCGGCATTGGCGTCGACGCCGCGGACGGGCTGCTGCGACAGGGCGCGCCCGGCTTTCAGTTGACCTGGATGGACGCCAAAGTCGGCGATTGGGTCGTGACGCCGCGACGCGGCAAAGCGGTGGAGATCAACGCACTTTGGTACAACGCGTTGCGCCTGCTCGGAGGCTGGCTGGATGCTCGGGGTGACCGCGAAGCCGCTGCTCGCTGGAACGGCCACGCGCAGCGGGCGAAGATCTCGTTCAACGAGCGATTCTGGTACGCAGCGGGCGACTATCTCTATGACGTCGTCGACGGGGAGGACGGGGACGATGCCGCATGTCGACCGAACCAGGTCCTGTCGATCTCGTTGCGGCACCCGATCCTCGAGCGCGAGCGCTGGAAGACCGTCCTCGGCGTCGTGCGCGAGCGGCTACTGACGCCGGTGGGGCTGCGCTCGCTCGCTCCGGGGAGCCCCGGCTACTCGAAGAGCTACTACGGTGACATACGCAGTCGCGACGCCGCCTACCACCAGGGCACGGTCTGGCCTTGGCTGCTCGGCCCCTTCGTCGATGCGTGGTTGAAGACGCATCCCGCCGACGGAGGCGTCATGCAAGAGTTGCTGCGCGACTTCGCCGCGACCCACCTCGATGACGCTTGCGTCGGTAGTGTCAGCGAGATCTTCGATGCCGAGCCGCCCTACACGCCGCGTGGCTGTATCGCTCAGGCGTGGAGCGTCGCCGAGCTGTTGCGTTGTCTCCTCGACCTCGAATCACACGAGCGCGGCTAGCCGTTACTCGGCGTCGATGACCACGATGACACCTTCGTCGGACCGCAGCGCGAGGTCCTGCGTGCAGTGCTCGCCGTCGCGATCGAGATGGGTCGAGAGCATGATCGTGCCACCGGCGGCGTCGAGCCGCGCGGACCGCGGCTCATGGCCGAAGTTCAGCGCCACGACGAGACGTTCGGCCCCGGCCGAGCGACGATACGCGTATACGTCCGGCGGCTGGCCATCGATGCGCCTGTAGTCGCCGCCGCGCAGAGCGGCGGATCCGCTTCGCACCTCGATGAGCCGACGAACCAGACTCAGCAAGGAATGCGGATCGTGACTCTGCCCTAGCACGCTGCAGTCGGCGACGTCGTCGGCGACGGGCAGCCACGGCTCGGCGTCGGAGAACCCGGCATTCGGCTCGTGGCCGTTCCATTGCATCGGGGTCCGTTCCCCGTCGCGATTCCGACCCGTGCGGCGGCCCTGCGGGTCGCGCGCCTGCTCGGGCGCGATCGACACACCGCACATGCCGATCTCCTCGCCGTAGTAGAGCACCGGCGTACCGCGCAGCGTCGCGAGCAGCATCGCCCCGACGCGTGCCTGGGCGCGACCCGCGCGAGCTGCGAGCCGCGGCGTATCGTGAGTGCTGAGCACGATGGCCGGCCAGCCATGCTCGCGCACGCGTGTTTCGTAGTCGTCGATTACACCGCCCAGCGCGGCCGCGCTCCACTGCGTCCAGGTAACCGCCATGTGCATCGGCAAGTGCAGCTCCGGGCGCTCTCGGCCATAGAACTCGACGATCTTGTCCAGCGGCAAATACAGCTCGCCGAGCAGAACGCGGTCATCGTAGGAGTCGACCAGCCTCCGGATCCGAGCCAGGATCTCGTGCAAGCCCGGCTGATCCCGCGTGCGAGTCGAAAGAAGCCGGGAATCGGGTCCGTCGCCGTCGTGGAACTCCGGGTTCGTCGGGTTATCTCGCAGCTGCGGATCCTTCAATAGCAGGCAACACGCATCGATGCGGAACCCGTCGATTCCGCGATCGAGCCAGAATCGCAACGTCTGCAGCATGGCGTCCTGAACCGCTACGTTGTGCCAATTCAGGTCCGGTTGTGTGCGGTGAAACGTGTGCAGATAGTACTGGCCGGTCGGCTCGTGCCACTGCCACGCGCTGCCGCCGAAGATGCTGATCCAGTTGTTCGGCGGCGAGCCATTCTCTCGGGCATCCGCCCACACGTACCAGTTGCGCCGGTGGCTGTCGCGCCCCTCGCAGGCCTCGATGAACCATGGATGCTCGCTCGAGGTATGGGCCGGTACCCAATCCAGGATCACGGCGATATCGCGCTGGTGCGCCTGCGCGACTAGCTCGTCGAGCGTGGCGAGCGTGCCAAAACGGCTATCGACGTTGGTGTAGTCGCGTACGTCGTAACCCAGATCTATGAAGGGCGAGGGGTAGATCGGCGACAACCACACGGCCCCGACGCCGAGCCATTGCAAATAGTCGAGACGCTGCAGCACTCCGTCGAGGTCGCCCATTCCGTCGCCGGTGGTGTCGCGAAACGACGGCACGATGAGCTGGTAAATGACGCTGTCTCGCCACCACTCTGCCTTCTCTCCAACCTCCATCGCCCTGTCTCACCATCGCGCCTGCGTGCTAGCGATGAACGCGTTGGCGCTGCAGCACACGCCGCTGCCTCAGTGCCAGGGGGGGTTCGGCCGCTCCTGTTGGTCCTCGGCCAACCCGGCGAGCAACACGAACTCGGCGCGCAGGATGGCGGCGTAATCGCAGTAACGCCAGCGAATCACACTGCTGAGGCTGTCGGTCAGCGGATCGAGCTCCCGCGTCGATGTACTTTCTACCATTCTCGCTAGTTTCATCTTTGCTCCTTGGTGATCTCGTGCTAGAGCAAGAACCGTACCGTCGTCACGCGCGACCCGACTGCGATTCATCCGTCGCACGCGTAGTCGCGCCATGCGGGCAGCTCGCGACACTGACCACAGCACCGCACCAGGCCGACGCTCGAGCGCCGCTCGTGCGCGTTGTTGCCCATCGACGACAGCACGGCCGGACGCATGCACAGCACGTCGCGCTCGTCATAGACAACACACGCGCGCCAAGCGCGACGTGTGAGCAGTCGTACACGATTTGCAGCGTTTGCACTCGGGTCTTCCGCTTGCTTGAAGGCTGTAATGTTTGCATTTGCGGAGTCGCCCCGCGGTCGCCGATCCACGCAAGCTGCGTACGCTCGTCTGTCTGGCACGTGCCTTGCAGAACCCTGCCTGCCAGTAGGAACTAGCAATACGAGAAACATGGAGGATTGATGACAAAACACGCATCTACAACGCAATTGAAGCTCGCAGCGGTCGCAGCGGCCGTCGGCCTGGCACTTGGCGGAACGGCTCTGGCGCAGCAAAGCCAAAACCAGCGGCAACCGCAAGCGCAGCAGTCGTCGCAATCACAGTCGCAATCGCAGGGCTCGCAGGCGCGACAAGGCGACAATGGTGGTAAGCAGGAGTTCGACGATCTCGCTCAGGAGCATTCCAATCTGAGCACCTTCGTTCACGCGATCGAAGCCGCAGGGCTCGAGGACTCGCTCACGAGCGGCACCGATTACACGGTGTTTGCGCCGAGCAACGAGGCCTTCCAGTCCATGAGCGGTAAGAGCACCGACGAGCTCATGAAGCCGGAGAACCGCGATGAGCTCGTGAGCTTGCTGAGAGCACACATCGTCGCCGACGACGTTGATCCGCAACTGGCCAAGCAACTCGATAAAGCCGAGACCATCGATGGCGGAACCGTGAGCCTCGACAACAAGAACGGCAATCTTATGGTCGGCGATGCGAAGGTCACCGATGCGCAAGGCATCGAGTTGACCAACAACGTCCGTATCTATCCGATCGACCACGTTCTCGCGGCCAACGGAACCGCACGGACCTCGCAGAAGCCTGACCAGGCGAACCGCCAGCAGGCGGCGCGCAGCACGCCGCAACGGGGCTGACGTCGACTGGGTTCGATTCTCAAGCGGCCCAAAGGCGGTGGCGCGAGTCGCGTCACCGCCGATCTTGCGCCCCCAGCGTCTACTCGCGGCCGAACGCCTTGCGCAACTCCGGCTTCGCCGGCTTCCAAAATGCGCTTGCGCTGCGGAGATAGCCCCTTTCGCGCCGGACGGCAGAGCGTTAGCGCGCCTCGCGGGCGCTCACCTCGCGCAGCGTCCCCGCAGCGTCGTCGATTTGGGCGATGTCCGAGAGGCTTATGATGCCTTCAAGGCGGCCCGATGTTCCGAGGCACATGATTCTCGATTTGCGATGTCCGGCCATGAGCTGCTGTGCTTTCCGGACGTCGTCTTCGGGCTTGCAGGCGACGATCTCACGTGTCATGAGCCGCTCGATCGAGCTCGAGAGTGCCAGATCTCCTGCCACCGCACGGACCACGATATCCCTGTCCGTTACCGTGCCAAGCACACGCATGGAGTCATCGCAAATCGGCAGGAACCCTATGTTCCTGTCGCGCATTGCACGCGCCGCATCGCGCACCGTCGTTTGCGCCGATACGCACTCTATGCTCGTCTTCATGATGTCGCTGCATAGCATGGCGTTTCCTCCTGTTGGCGATCGGTCAACGCTTGCGGCCAGAGATCGCGAGAAGCGCCTCGTTGGCATAGCACTCCACCCGAAGCTCGTCGAGCTCATCACGCAGAAGACTGACGGCGCCCAGCCACTTCTCGGCCACCTTGTGGCTGTCCAGCGACTCCGCATGGACACCGACGGTGCGTGCAACCACGCGACACAGCGGATATAGCCAGCGCAGCGGACCGCGCGTTGGACGGGGCTGCGCAAAGCTCATGACGGCGAATCGCCCTCCCGACCGAATGACCGCCAGGGCGCGCTTCAGCGCAGGCTCGAGCGGCGTGACCTCGCCATAGCACCACGCCGAAACGAGTGCATCCACGGGCTGCGTAATCGTTGCGAGCTCGAACGCATCGTCGCGCACGAGCTCCACGTTGCGCCAGCCCGCGGCGCTCACGCGGCGCGCCGCTTGCGCCAGCATCCCGCTGGAGCAATCGACGCCGAGCAGGCGACCGTGCGGCCCGATCGCGCTCACGAGCTGCGGGAAGCTTCGTCCCGTCCCACAGCCGATGTCGAGCACGCGTGCACCGCGGATGTTGCCGAGCATCGCGATGAGTTGCTCACGATAGCGTTCAACGTCCAGCAGCCATTCGAAGGTGACGTCGGCAAGACGATCGTAGTACCTGGCTGCCTGATCGTAGCGGCGTGCCATCGCGGCCCGCTCCGGTGGCAGGATCAGGGACGTGGAGTTTTGCATGAGTCTTACTTTGTGAACGCGACGGTGACGCGGGACTCCGGCGCCACGCACAAGTGCGTGGCGCCGAGAATCGCAGGGCCTCACGCCACGCCAGGATTCAAGCGGTCGCTAGGCCAGAACTTCACGCCAGTGATGTCCGCCTGTGCGATGACGCCTTTGTCCGTGATGTGGTAAACAGCGACCCCGTTCACGAAGCGCCCGACTGCCGCTTTGCCTTCCCTGCCGGCGGCCGCCTGGGCGCTTGCTCCCGCGCTCCAGCTTCCATCGACGAAGCGGTTGTACGTGTCCTCGTTCTGGAAGATGAGTATGAGCTTGTAATTCTCCAACCCGGCGCCGAGCCCGACACCGGCTGCCCCCATATGCATGAATATGGGCTTGCCTCGCGCTCCTTTACGCATCGCGGCGCCAGTGCCGCCGGCACCGGTCACCAGGAAGCCTCCCTTCGTGGTATCGAAGACGGCATAGCCGTATGACTCACGGAGCAAGTCAGCCGCTCCCTTGTCGGTGTCACGCAAGTTGTCCACCGTCTTCTCGGTCATGTCCAAAATTTCCTGTCGACGCCCCTCCAGCGTCTTGGCGTCGAGCTCGCTGTCTTTGTTGCGATCCTGTGCAAACACTGTCACGCAGCTCGCGATTGCAGCGACGGCTGCGCACTTGGTCATCCATTTCATGGCGAAACTCCTTTTCGGGTTTAGATACCATGAAAGATCAGCAAGATCTGTGCCAGTGATCTCTTGGAAACGAACGACGGTTGGGCGGCGCCGACCGCGGCGCTTGAAAAGGTTACAGGCGCTCTCGTGCGCGACGAGCGCGTGACCGACATATCCGTGGACCGAAAAGAACGTCCGCGGCTTCAGGGCACCTCGCCTATCCGCGGCGCTCCGCTGCTCGGTCGCGTCACGGTGCCCAGGTTTGTGCCGGTGCTCGAGAGCCCGCGGTAGCGCACGCCGATGACGATCGCGTTCGAGGTGGCGTTCGCGCCCACGCTCGCGTAGCGTTGAACCACGCTGTCGATGCCAGCCGTCAAGAACCACCGCGGCGTCATGAGCCATTCCGTCTGGAGCGAGAACCGTCCGTACTTGCGCTCGTCCCGCGGTATCGCGGCCGCGGCGACACGGCTGTAGTCGGCGATTCGAAGGCCGGTCGAAAGCGCCAGCCTCGGAGTCATTTGACGCCGCACCTGCAGGCGGAGCTCGTCGCGGCGCGCCAGGAAACTGTCGTTGCTCGGCGTCAGCGTCCGCGCCGTACCGATCGTCCAGGTAGTCTTCTCCGAGGTTCGGTCTAACTGAAAGCCAAAGGTGAAGTGGTTGCTGGCGTTGCCGATGACGAGACCGGTGGTATCCACGAAGGTATAGTCGCTTCGCGCAACGCCCGCATTGAGCTGGAAGTTCCACGTCTGCGACAGAGGTCGCAAGAACGACCCCTGTACTCCAACGGTGCTCGTATCGTTGTCGTTGCGGTCGGCCTGAAAGTCGGACACGTAGAGAGACGCGCTGACTTCGTTGCGTCTGTCCGCCAATCGGGTCAAAACGGCCGCGAGCGTCTTGCTATCGTAGTCCGATCGCGTGGTGTTCTGATTATCGGGATAGCTGACGCTGAGCAGACTCGTCTCGAAACGAAGGTTCGTTCGTTGCGACAAGCTTAGCTCGTAATCGAGCCCGAGATCGTAGCGCTCGCGCTCATCCGTGAACGTTCCGAAGGTGCTCCCCTCGGCATCGATCGGAACATCGTCTGGCCCCCCCAGCAGCGCATCGCCGATCGCGGAGCGCAATACGCTTTGTCGGCCGTAGTCGAAGCGAAAATCCATATTGGATTTTTGGAATCGCCGCATCGCCCGACTTACGAGAAACACGTCGGTGTTCTCGAGCTCGGCGTCACGGGAGTCGGCATAAGTATCGGTCACCACCCGCGGCTCGACATACGCCTGACCCCGTTCGGTGAAGCTGCGCAGCCGCACGCGTGCGTCCAGCGCCGCGCGCGTGGAGGTCGGCTGGTCTGCGATCACGAGGCGCGCGTTGTCGTCGACCTCGGTGGTCAGACCGAGCTCCGGCACGATCTCCCACGCGGCCCATGCCGCAAGCGGCCACGCTGCCGCCGCAAGCGCGCCGAGTCTCAAAAGCCGGCACATTTTAGTTGCCACCTGCACGTAGCTCCTTGAAACCGAATCGCATCGTCAAATCGATCGAACTCGCGCTATCGGCGCGCTGAAATTGCACGCCGAGCCCAAGGCCCTCGAAGAAATGCCAGCGCACGCCGCCGATGAACCAGGGCGCGGACTCGATTCGGTGGGCGGTGAGATCCACGCGTCCGACGGCGGACTGGCGGGCCATGGCGAACAGCTCGAGCGTTCTCTTCGGATTCCAGCGCACGCCGACGCCGAGGCCGGCACCGGAATCGGCAACGTCGAAGTCCTCGCCGGCGAAGCTTCCGAAGTCGTAGTCGAGCTTCTCCGCGGCCAGCTCGACCACCAGATCGAGCTTGTCTCCGAGCCGCTGCACGTAACCGAGCGCAGTCGTCGTGTGGATCAGATCGTACCTGCCGTCGACGGACGCCGTCAGGAGCGGGCTCGATACGACGCCGCTCACATCCATGACCGCGGTCTCGTAGGATCCTGCCAGGTAGAAGCGCCGACCGATTGCGAGCGAGCCGCCCACCAGCAATCCGTCGCCATCGCCCGAGCGGATGTCTACCACCTGACCGGCGGCCGACGCGCTACCCGCAACGTCGCTCCTGACGCCGATGGCGCCGATATCGACGAACGTATAGCTGAGCTCGGCGGCGGAAGCCCGCGGGCCCGTCCCGACGAGGCCTGCCGCGATCAGTATCACTGCCGCCGGCACGAGGCTCCGGATCCGCTTGCGCCGCGTCCACAGCACGGCGAGGAAGCACAAGGTCAACAACGGCCAGCCGACGGCGCCACCACCGCCGCCGCTGACGTCGGACTCGGGGTTCACGCGGACGGTGCGAGTGACTGGCAGCGCCGAGTTTCCCGCCTTGTCCGTCGCCGTATAGGTGACGACATAGCTCCCGACGACGTGCGGATCGACCGTATTGTCGACTTCCGGCGTCACGGGCCCGTCGACATCGTCGTTTGCGGCGGCGCCGGGATCGGCGTAAGCGCCTCCCACGCCGATGATGATCTCGGGTGGCCCGTTCAGCGTGATCACGGGAGGCTCGGTGTCGCCGAGCCCGAGATTGCCCGCGCCGTCGTTGAAGAACACGCCGACGCGATTGGCACCCGCGAGAACGACGTCCTGTCCCTGCAAACGACCGATCGGGGCGATCGCGGCCCCTTGCGCGCCCTGACTGACGATCAGACGCGGCAGCAGCTGGAAGTGACCACTGCCGTCGCCGATGAAGACCTGGTGGATGCCCGTCGAGTTGACGAACAGAAGATCGGTCTTCTGATCGCCATCGATGTCGCCCGCGGCGAGCGCGATCGTCGGCGAAGCACCCAGTGTGGCTGTCAATGCGAAGCCGCCGGCGCCGTCGTTGACGTAGACGTCGTTCGCCGGCACTCCGCTCGGCCCGGCCTGCGATCGTCCCAGCACGAGATCTTCGATCCCATCGGAGTTGAAATCGCCGCTCGCGACGCTCGAGAAGGGGCCGGGATCGATGACGCGCGCCGCCGAGAAGGCGCCGCCGCCGATGTTCGTGTAGACGAGCCCTTCGCCGCTGGCGGAGACCACGATGAGATCGGGCAGCACGTCGCCCGCCACGTTCGCGAGAGCGATGGCTCTAGCGGAGCCGCTGGCCGGTAGGGTCGCGGCGGACACGAAGCCATTGGTGGTTCGATTCAAATAGACGTAGATCGAGTCGGCGGCGGCGACGACCACGTCCGCGAGGCCATCGCCGTCGACGTCGCTGGCCGCGATGGCACGATCGTCACGCGCGGATGGACCGAGCGTCGCGTACTGCGTGGCGTGACCGCTGCCGTCGCTGCGCAGCACCACGCTGGCGGATCCCGCGCCCTTGGCGACCGCGATATCGAGCACTCCGTCGTTGTCGAAATCCGCGAGCGCCACGGCGGCGCCGGAGCCGGCATCGCCGAGGGAGATCGGGGCCGCCAGGCCGCGACGGTCCGCCATGGGGTCCGCGAGCGCGGGATCGAGCCCCGCGGGGTCGTCCGTGTCGAGCAACACGCGGGTGGCGCCGGCGCCCGAGGCGATCACGGCATCCGCGAACCCATCGCCGTCGATATCGCCCGCGGCGGCCGCCAGGGCTCCAGGCAGCGTAAGTGCTTGCGCCGGCTGGTCGGCGATGCTGGTTCCCGCGCTCACGCTCAGCGTCGCGTCACCTGCGCCGGCGCTCGGCGCCGCGGGCGGGGACGTGGTCTCGATGCTGGCATGCAAGAAGGTGTCGCCGGGCTGCGCCGCCGAGGCACTCAACGCCAATTCGCGCGTCGCGCCGGGGTCGATCGGATCGATCGCGCAGCGAAGCTCCTCGTGATCGGCCACGGTGGCGGCAGTGCATGCAGGCGCCGAAATATCGATCGCGTTACCGAGCACGTCGAGCAGCAAGACGGCGGCGCCGCTCGGCCCGGGTCCGCCATTGCTCACGACTGCTGTGACATCGAAGGGCATGCCGGCGAGCGTCGGCGCGGGGCTCGCTTCGAGCGACGCGACGGCGAGCGCGGCGTCCACCTGGCGACTCACGGCCAAGGTGAAGGCGGTCGACGCCGTGCCGCCGCGCTGATCATCGGCTTCCACGGTAATCGAGAACGGCGAGCCCGCGTCGCTTTTGACGGTTCCCGCGATCGTCGCGCCGACCAAGCTCAAGCCGCCCGGCAAGCCGCTGGCCCGAAAGACCAGCGGGTCGCCGTCGGGATCGTCGAAGGCGCCGGCCACGTCGATGCTGACGCTCTGGCCGACTGCGACGGTGCGATCCACGAGCCCCGGTGGGACGACGACGGGGGCCGAGTTCGCACTACCCGACACCGTGATGTCGAACGCTTGCACGGGGCAAAGGATGACGATCCTTTCGCACGTGCGATCCTCGGCCCGCAGCAGCACGCTCGAGACGCTGCCGGGCTCCGTGGGAATGCCGCTCAACGTCGCGCGCCCATTCCCGTGGGCCGCGAGGGTGAGCCAGCTCGGTAGCCCGTTCGGCGCCGTGATCTGGATCTTGCCGCGGCCGTCCACGGCAACCTCGTAGAGGTACGGCTGCCCGACACTGGCGGTGGTTACGGGCGTCGTGCTGAACGCGGCGTGCGCGGACGGCGCAGTCAGCGCTGCGAGCAGGAGCGTCACGCAAACGATCGCCCTACGCCACGACGATCGAAACAAGCGCTGTGCCGGCTCGAGACTGATGACCCTGGGATCCTTCCGCGGCCAGTTGGTGTTCGCGACGCGACGCACGGGAATCAATGTGCTTCCCAAGAGGGCCCGAGCAATGCCAGCAAGGTCCATGCCATGGACCGGGATTTCGCGAAAAAACAGGCGTAGCACGGGGAAAACGGGGCACGCGCGGGCCCGGCCGCGGCATCGCCGGCGGCGCCGCGATCCTCCGTTGCGTCGTCGATAGGCAACGCGCTCCGCCGCACCGAGGCCAATCTCAGGTCGGTGACGCCATGTCCTGCGAAGCGCGCCGCGCCGGCGGTCTGTCGCTGTACGACGGCCGCGCTACGGTGTGCGTTGACGCGTTACCGCGGGCGACACAAATTCTCCTGCAATTTTTACCCAATCGGCACCAGCCGCCACGGCGGCCCATAGTACAGCGCCGCCCGGCATCCGCGGGCGCAGCACCGGTTTGATCAACAGGGCGCTAGGAAGCCCGACTACGGCGGGCCTTGTGGTGTCTGACCCACGCGGCGAATTTTCGCCCGAGCTCCTGGATGAGCTCGCGCGTCAGTGAATCCGTGAGTCGACCGGCCTCGTCGAACTTGTCGGCTGCCCCGGCGACCAGAATCTCCACGTCCGGAATCAATGGCATGCCGTTGTAGAAGGCCACCTGCCGCAGGTGCGCCTGCGCTCGCGCCGTGCCGATGCGGCTCACGCTTGCGCCGATGATCGCGGCGGGCTTGCCGAAGATCGGCCCCTTGCGCTCCGGCCGAGACAGCCAATCGATCGCGTTCTTCAGAACGCCGGAGATACTGTAGTTGTATTCCGGCGTGGCGAGAATGATGCCGTCCGCCTCGGTCAAGCGGTCGCGCAGCACCTGCACACGCGGCGGCCAGCCCTGCCGCTCGACGTCCTCGTTGAACAGCGGCACGTCCGCCAGCGTCACGATGTCGTATTCGACCGCCTCGAGGCCGAGCTCCCCGATGGCACGCAGCAACGCCGTGTTGTACGAGCCGCGTCGCAAGCTGCCGGAGATGCCGGTAATTCGAATCTTTTCGGTCATGTTCGCGGCCCTGAGGAATCGTGAAAAACGGCAAACGGCCGCGCAACGTCAGCGCCGTTTACCCGTTCGCGGCCGACCGCGCGACAGGCGCAGCACACGGCAGAGCTGCGCGATCCAGGACTCTTCGCTCGCGACCTTGCGCGCGACCCGCTCGTGCTCGAAAGGGTCCGGCTCCTCCCTGACCTTGCCGCGTCGCCGCTCATGACCCTCGGTCGTCACGGTTCCCCGCCCAGCCACTCGGCGCGCTGGAGCGCCACGCGTCACTGCGCGCTTCTGATCTGTCGGACGAGCTCGCCCTTGTTCATGTGACTGCGACCGCGAATGTGCAGCTCGCTGGCGCGATTGCGCAGCTCTTCAACGGTGTGCTCCTCGAGCCGCCGCGTAGGATTGCCGGTGCCCGACGTGGTCCGATTGGGCGTTCGGCCCTCGAGCCGCCGTCCCTTGTTCACGGTGCGTGCCGCGATGGCTTTCGCCCGACCGGCTGAGGCGCCTCGCTTTTGCGCGCCCTCCTTGATGTGCTCGTACTTGCGCTCGTCCTTCGCTGACCATGCTTTCGGCATCTATTCCTCCTCGTTCGTTTAGCCTCGCGCGGCTTGCCAAGTCCGTCGTGCCACGCGGCTCAGGACACTTCGAACGGCAGCCGCACGCTTGCCACCGTTTGGTCGTCGTGCGCGCCGTCCTTGAGATTCGCTTGAAACGTCACTCGATCGAGGCTGGCGGTGATTCGCGGGAAGTACATGAAGCCGGTGACTCGACCGCCGGGCTCGACGATCCCTTCCGGGAGTGCCCGCGCGAGCATGTCCGGTGTGGGGAGGTCGACGAGCCAGCGCGGATAGTACGTGTCGTAGTACGTAGGATCGTAGGCCCACGGATAGCTCCACGGCGCTATTCCAGCGGGCGCGTCTCCGGTTCCCTCGTAGTACGGCCCATACCACGGCGCCACCACGAAGCCTTGGTAGCTGTAATACGGCCTGATCCCGTAGTGCGGCGTCACGGCGACGGGACGGCGTGAGGTCTCCGTAACCGAGCCTTCGATGGCCAGCGGCGGCAATGGGGTGTATTGCACGCCTCGCTCGGCCGCCAGGGTGAAGTCGGCGTACCGTACTCGGACCGGCTCGTTGCTGTTGTTCTCGATGGTCACCTTGAGCGGCAGGATCTCTTGATCCAGGTTGCGCGGGTTGGCGGACCAGGCGCCGGGCTCCACGACGACCCGCACCCGAGAGTCCTCGGCAGTCGCCGCGAGTGGCGCATCGGTATCGACGCGGGCATCACGGGCCGGCCGCAACGAGGCGGGAGCACACGCACCCACGGCGAGCGCACAACACCAGGCGGACAATACCGCGCGTAAACCTTGCCATCCGGTTGGTAATCTCATCCATGAGCGCATGACCGACTCTCCTTGGGTGTTCAGGGCTCCGCGTCGGCCCGAATCCGGCTTCCGGAAGGCCACCACGTTTCCGGCTGCCACCATTCCGCGTGGTAGTAGTGTTCCTCGCCTTGCCCGTACCGCTCCCCGACCACGTCGGGCGGATCGGGGGGCGGCGGCGGATTTCGCGGCTTCGGCGGGCTCGGCTCGACGGGATCCGATGGCGGCACCGGAATCTCGGGCGTGGACGGCGGCTCCTCGTGTCCCATGACGGCTCCTGAAAGGGACGGCGCACGCGCGCTGCCACGCGACCGGTCCGTGGCCATCGTCGTCGCGCCGTCTACGGTGTTTGCTCGAGGCGACACTCGCGCATGCTCATTGCAGGCCTGCCTCAAGCGCCGCGGTTGGTGCTCTCGCTTTGACTCAACGTCGTGCCTTTGGCCGCCTCGATGGCACCGCAGGCGATCGGCTGCTCGGAGTTGCCCGCGGGTTGCGCTGCAGCGGCCGAGCCGCCGTGAACGACGATGACGTTGCCGATGAAACCATGCTCCGCGCTCGACCCGGCGGCGCGCAGCGTCTCACGCACGTTGCCGGACGCGTCGGCGGTGACGGTGCCGAGGCTCCGGTGCTCTGCCGACGCGGCGCCCGGCGCTGTCGACGCGCCGGGCTCGCCGGTCGACGCGGAGGAAGACTCGGTGGCCGTCGGACAGCTCGTGCCCTGATAGACTTCGACACCGTGCCCGCCGGCCTGAACACCGGTCAGGTTCAAATTGATCGAAATCGGTCCGGTCTCTTGCCCGCGGAACTCGGCGGTTCCACGAACGGTGCTGTCACCCACCGGCTGGAGGTCAGCTCGCGCCATCAGCTCGGACGCGCGATTGGCCGGTGCCGGCGCGGCAGCGCTCGGTGTGCGCGCCGTCGGCTCGGTCCCCGTCGGCGGGGCCGACGAAGGCGTTCGATCGCCACTCCCAACGCCCGTCGGCTGATTGGGGGTGCAGCCAAAAGCCACGACCGCCGCGCCCGCGAGCGCGATACAGTGCCAAGGAATGTTCCTGTTCATTGCTGTCTCTCCTTGCTGCTTCGAACTCCTGTAACGCGGTTCAGCAGCAAGATCGGTGCCAACCTCGCAATCACGTTCGGTGCAGCGCGGTCTTCGAGGTTGCGCACCGCTGCGGTCCCGGCGCCACGGCGCCGGGACCACGTCGACGTCAATGCTCGGTCGCCGAGGACTCGTCTTGGTTTTCGCTATCGAGGCTGTGATGCAGCAGCGTCGTATCCTGCACGGATCTGCTCGATCGGCGGACGGAACGTTCTTCCATTTCCTTGATGAATCGATCGAGGTCGAACTCGAGGTCATAGCTTATGTGCATGCTCGGGTTTCCTTCTGGTTGTAGGACGGGATCAGCCGAATTTCGAAGCAAGCTTCATGCCACACGCGATGGGCTGCTTTCGATGTTGCTGGAACCGGCCGACTTCATCGACGCCAACTACGACGGGTGGTTGCTCTGCGGCGAACGCTGGCGCGACGACCCGACGCCGCGGACGAGGTCGGCGCGACTCGCAAAGTGACGCCACTTGGCAACACCACGTTGGCGGAACTGCGAGAAACCTACACGCCGCTGCACCCACCCGCGCACGACTCGCAGGCCGTCGGTCACCTCACAACCCGCGAATCTCGAGGTCGCCGGAGTCGGCCTTCGGCGACGCGGCCTCGGCCCCGGTCTCGTTCTCGCGAATCGGGCCGTCCGTAAACAGATACTTGCGCAAATACCGGTCGAGCGGCGGCTCGTGGCGGCGTAGCCATTCGAGCACCATGGCCGCGTGCTCGGCCTCCTCGTCGCGATTGTGGGTCAGAACGGCCTTGAGCTCGTCGTCGGCCGCGGCGTCGATGCGCTGCGTATACCAGTCGATGGCGTCGAGCTCCTCCATCAGCGACCGGTACGCGCGATGCTTGTCGAGGGTGCCCGCCTTCAGAAGGTCGGCCGGCTCGTGCAGACTCGGCGAATCGGTCACGAATCGGTCCTTTCGGGCGGGCAGCCCGCGCAAGAATTACAAACAGTGGTCGACACTGCTACTGGCTGATATCCCGATGATCGTCGGCCGCGGCCGCGGTGCGCCGATCGCCCTTGCCCCGGGCGGCATGCGGGTCGTGCCGCGCTTCGCGAACCTTGCGATTACCCTGCCGTGCACGCGCGACCAGGCGGAGTGCCAGAACGAACAAGCCGATCGCAACGAGCACTGCCGCAACCGTGCCGAACGTTCCCCACAAATACGTAGTTGTTTCCATTCGGTGCCCTCCGCAGGGACTGGAGCAAGTCTCATGCCAGCTCTTGGGCAGGGAAGCGCCATGGCATGGTTATTGCTCCTTCTGCCGTGCGCCGTGCACGGTTGCGCGGCAAAGACCAAAGCCAGGAGGAATCGAACGTGACGGAGCTGAAAAAATATACCCTGCCGAAGCTCGACTATGGCTATGACGCTCTCGAGCCGTTGTATTCGGCCGAGATGCTGACGCTGCATCACGACAAGCATCACGCAGCCTATGTCGAAGGTGCGAACAAAGCGCTCGAGAACCTCGCTGACCTGCGCGACAACGGCAGCTATCTGACCATCAATCAGCTGCAGAAGGATCTCGCGTTCAACCTCTCTGGACATGTGCTTCACTCGATCTTCTGGCGGAACATGCAGCCCGACAAGGGCGGCGGCGATCCCCGCGGCACGCTCGCCGCAGCGATCGACGACGCCTTCGGCAGCGCGGATGCATTGCGGGCCCAAATCAGCCACGCGGCCACGAGCGTGCAAGGGTCTGGTTGGGCCGCGTTGTGCTACGAGCCGCTGAGTCAGCGGCTCATCGTCGAGCAGATTTACGACCATCAAGGCAATCTCGGCAACGGCTCCGTGCCGATCCTCGTGCTCGACATGTGGGAGCACGCGTACTACCTGCAATATCGCAACGAGAAGGCCAGATGGGTGAAAGCGTTCTGGGAGCTGGTGGATTGGCAGGACGTGACCATGCGCTTCGAGGGCGTAACGCCGATCGATTTGCGTCTGGCGGCGTGACGAGCCGCCAAACGCTCGTGTGACAGTGCCACCGCGGGACTCCATGACCTTGGGTGGCGCTTTGGCCGATGAGGAGCACTATGGGCGACAAAGACAAGGTCGAGAATTTGGACGAAGTCACGGAGGCAGGCATCGAGTCGTTCCCGGCAAGCGATCCGCCGGCCTACAACACACCCGGCCGATCCCGCGGAAAGCGCCGCGACGACCGGCGGAGAGACCCGGGGCGCAAGGCGCAGGTACCGAGAAGCGGCTCTGCGACGACGACGATGCGCACTACCACACCGAATCGTCGAACCGGCGGTAAGTCTCCCGTGCGCGACACGGCATTCGACAGCGATGAGGCCGCAGGTCGACGCGCGGAAGAGAGCCTGATCAAGCAAGCGATGGCGCGGGAAAACGTGCGGTTGCGGGCGCCTCGGACCGACACTGCGCTCCGGTCGACGCCGCCGCCCGCGGCGCGGAGTCCCTACGTCATGGTCGCCGCAGGCGCGGTCGCGATCGTGGTCGTCTTGCTGCTGGCGTTCGGCTAGTCCGCGCAGCCGCGGGCCGCTGCCGGCGCGCTCACGGCCGAAACCAGCGCCAGGCCGGTGTTCGGATCGAGGCGCCGGTGCAGATGCAGCGGTGCCTCGTTCACGATGACCTCCAGCGTTGGGTAGACATGCGCTTCGAGAAGATGGCCGCCGCGGGCGATGTAGTCCGCTGCTGCGATCACGACATACGGACGCAGATGCGGCGCACCGTCGTCCCCGATCGCGACGCTGCCGGTCAAGCTCAACACTTCCACCTGCTCCCGAATCGGCAAGCGCCGGTAGTTCTTGCGTTGCCAGACGAAGAACCCCAAAACTAGATCGCTGAAGGCGCCGACGCCCGTGAAACTCGCCGCGGATAATCCACGCTCACGCGTGAAGGCGCTCAACTCCTCCATCAGCTCGTCGCCGGGCTCGAACACTAGTACAAACGTTCGTAGCTGCCCGCTCTCGAGCTGCTTCCATTCCATCGCCCGCTCCGCGCTGTGATCCCTGCGGCTCATTGCCGCCGCGCCCGTCGCAGCAAGTTTCGTGCCCCAGCGCGTGGGGACCGTTGTCCAGCGGTCGAGTGTTCGCGCACTGACGCCGTTCTTCTGTAAACGATTCAACCGGATGTAAGAACCGAGGCGCGGCCCGCCAGGAACATGCGGGCAACCGGTTCGTCACTGTCGGCTCACGGGGCTTCATCGCGTCGGACACCCAACACGCGCGCTCCTCGAGCGGTGGCACGAGTCTTGCTTTTCAGGGGTAGCACTGCAAGCGGGAAGCGACCGCCGCTGCGGTGCTTGTGAGACGACTTCGTGAGAAAGATGACGATGGGTGTATCGAACTGGCTGCGCCACCTCGCGGATAGCGTGCGGTCACAGCCAAGACCCGAGTCGCGGGCCAAGACGAAGCCCTATCGAAAGCCCAACGATGAGATTCTCGCGATGTGTCGCGCATTCAAGGCGAGCTCGGTCGTCCGGCCACCGGATTGATCGCGCGCGGCGAGTAGCATTTCGCTGACATAGAATCGACATCCACTACGGAGGAGCACGGAAATGGAATTCGCAACGCAGATACTGTCCGCATCCACGCTGTCGGGCGACAAGGTGCGCAACCCGGACGGCGAGGACCTGGGCAAAGTCGAGGACTTCATGCTCGACGTGGGCTCTGGGCGCATCGTCTATGCGGTCCTCTCGTTCGGCGGCATCATGGGTATCGGTGACAAGCTGTTCGCCGTGCCGCCCGACGCGCTCACGGTCGACAAGGAGCAGCATTGCTTCGTGCTCGACGTGGACAAGAGCACGCTGGAGCAGGCGCCGGGGTTCCCGAAGAACAACTGGCCCGACTTCGCGGACCAGAGCCTCGGCTCGCGGATCTACGCCTATTACGGCAGTCGGCCGTACTGGAGCTGAGCCCGCTCGCGACGAAGACGCCTCTCGCGACGATGGCACGGACGCTGCAGCCGGACCACCTCTGCTCGAGCTCGGGGTAGAGCTCGTGGGTTCGGTACCAGCACGCGCCGTGTCACTCGCGAGAATCATCGCGCTGCTGCTGATCTGCACGGTTTACGTATACGCCGGCAGCGGGCTCACGAGCAGCGAGCCCAGCACCGAAGGCGCGCTTAGCGCGAACGAAATCATGGCGTGGCGAAGCGCGCTCGACACGCAGCGCGCCCTCGTCGCAGACAATCGGCGGGCCATCGCCGCGGCGACGGCGGTCATGAAGGAGCGCGTCGCCGAGGTGCAGGCGAAGGTCATCGCCATCGATGCCGCCACGACGGCGCTGATGGCCACTCCCGGGATCCGAGCGAAAACACACCCGAACAACGCATCAAACGACGACCGCACCGTCGCCGCCTCGCCGCTCGCCGACGAACCATCGGCGACGCGGCTGGCTTCCATGCTCGACCAGGCCATCGGCGATCTCGACGAGCGGGAGCAGCAATTACGTGTGCTCGACAATCTGCTGCTCGACTACAACACCCAGCCGCGCGGCAGACCAGTTCGGCGCGGTTGGATCTCCTCGTCGTATGGCGAGCGCACCGATCCATTCACGGGCGGTCCCGACGATCACAAAGGTGTCGACATCGCCGGGCAAATCGGCACTGCGGTAGTCGCGGTCGCGGATGGTCTCGTGACCTGGTCCGGCCCTCGCGAAGGGTACGGAAAAACGGTCGAGGTGACCCATGGGCAGGGCCTCGTGACGCGCTATGCCCACAATGACGAGAACCTCGTTGCGGTCGGGGACGTCGTTCATCGCGGTCAGGTAATTGCGCGTCTCGGGGAAACCGGACGGACGACTGGGCCGCATGTCCACTTCGAGGTACTGCGCCAACAGCGCGCCGTCGATCCTATGAAGTACATGCGTTGACGTCCGACGGGCGCGAAGCCGATGCATGAGCGCGCACGCACCGAGTCGATGGCGGCTTTCCGATGGACGCCGTCTCTCATGGGAAGAAGCCGGAGCTCGGGATGGCACCCCAACCGTCTTTGTCACGGCACGCCGGGATCGCGCCTGCAACGCGCCGTATTCTTTCGCTCGCAAGCCCGGCGCGGCGTCGACGCTGCCCGTGCGCGGGCTCGGTCTCGTCAGCGCCGATGCCCCGCCAGACGAGGTGGCGGACGTTCCGGCCGGCCTTCCGGACCTCGCAACGCGCCGACCTTGGCTCACTGCGGCGATGTTGACGTGGCTGCGTTTGCTCGCCCGCGTCGCGCCCGGTTTCACCGCGGACCGCGGCACCGGAATGCTGGCCGCACCCGATCGCGCCGCCGTTGCGGGCAACGACATCCGGCAGCGCTTCATCGCGATGCTCCGTGACGCGCTGCAGCAGGGCATACGAGGAACGCAGGCCACGTTTCCGTGCTCGTGCATCGTGCCGATGCCATCGTCGCCGAGCTGCGCGATGCCGCGAACACGAGGGCGGGCGGAGCCGCGTGGCTCGGCTAGCGCGCGTCCGGTGTGTTAGCGAGCAACCGCACCAGCTCCTTCGTCGCGATGGGTTTCGTCAGGTGGTGATCGAAGCCGGCGTCCGCAGAGCGGCGCCGGTCTTCCTCCTGGCCCCAGCCCGTTATGGCGATCAGTACGGCGTGCTTGCCTTGCGGACTCGCGCGGATGCGCCGCGCAGTCTCGTAGCCGTTCAACCCGGGCAGACCGATATCCAGCAGCACGGCGTCTGGCTGGAACTCCTCCGTCAGAACGACGGCGCGCTCGCCGTCGTACGCCGTGCGCGTTTCGCTTCCGCCAATCTGCAACAGCATGGCCAAGCTGTCGGCATGATCGCGATTGTCGTCGACGATCAGAATGCGACGCGCGACGGGCGCGTCTTCCGACGGAGCAGGCAGCGCGGCCGAATCTTCTTCCGCGGGCGTGACCACGACGGGCAATCGAACGGTGAACTCGGCCCCCGTTCCGAGTCCCTCACTGCGCGCCTCGACGCTCCCGCCGTGCATTTCGACGAGCCGCTTCACCAGCGTTAGACCGATTCCCAGCCCGCCCTGTGACCGCTCCAACGAGCTGTCGACTTGCGAGAACATTTCGAAAATCCGCGGCAGGTGCTCGGCGCGAATGCCAATCCCGGTATCTTTCACGCTCACCACCAGCTCGCGCTTTTCGATCGTGGCCGTAAGCCAGATCTGCCCCCCGGGCGCTGTATATTTCGCGCTGTTGTTCAGCAGATTGGCATACACCTGCGCCAGGCGCGCGGCATCGGCGCGGAGCGTAACGGGGTCCTTGGGCAGCGCCACCGTCAACTGCTGACGCAGATCGTCCATCAACGGCCGGCTCGTCTCCACCGCATTGTCGATGACGGCGCCGAGCGCAACGTGCTCCTTGCGCAACTCGAGCTTGCCGCGCGTGATGCGGCTCACGTCCAGCAGGTCGTCGATCAGTCTCACCATCTGCTCGATCTGTCGCTCCATCATCGTGCGAGCCATGGCGATGTTGCTCGGATCGTTGGACATGCCGAGCACGTGGACTCCATTCAAGATGGGCGCCAGGGGGTTGCGCAGCTCGTGGGCGAGGGTCGCGAGGAACTCGTCTTTGCGGCGGCCGGCTTCCGAGAGATCCGCCGCCAAACGGCGCAGATCCTGCTCCATGTGACGCCGCTCCGTGATGTCCTGGCTCAGGGTGCCGAACCCCGTGACCGTCCCGTCGCGATCTCGCAGGGCCAGCAACTTGTAAGCCAGCCAACGGGTGGCACCCGACCGAGCATTCTGCATGCGGACTTCCAGCTCTCCGTGGCCTTCGTCCCGGACCAGCGGCAGCAGCTTCTCGCGGACGGCGCGCTGATCTTCGGGGACCAGGAACTCCCAGACGAAATGCCCGCCGGCCTCGTCGAGGCTCGGCCATCCTATGAGCTCCAGACCGGCCCGGTTCACGAACAGGAGCCTACCGGCGGTATCGCAAATGCCAATCAAGTCGGTGCTGCTCTCGATCAGCGTCGAGAAGCGCTGCCGCTCTTCCTCCGCGCGCTTGCGTTCCGTCACATCTCGCGCAATCGTCGAGACGCCGGTCACGCGGCCGGACTCGTCGCGGATCGGGGACAGCGTCAGCGACACATGAACATACTGACCGTCGGCGCGCACCCGCACGGTATCGAAGTGCTCCACGCGGCGGCCCGCTCTGACCTCGCCGATGATGCGTTCCTCCTCCGCGAGCCGCTCGGCGGGAATAATCAGCGAAATCGGCCGGCCGATCGCCTGCGCGGCGGAATAGCCGAACGTGCGCTCCGCGGCCGCGTTCCAGCTCTGGATGACTCCCTCGAGGGACTTACCGAGAATGGCGTCGTTCGACGACTCGACGATTGCGGCCAACGAGCTCGCGGCCAGCAAGCGACTCGAGGCCTCCTGCATGAGCCTGCGGCGCTCGGTCACGTCGCGAAAGACCAAGACGCAGCCCGTGATAACGCCGTCGCGATCGCGGATCGGCGCTGCGCTGTCGTCGATCGGCACTTCGGAGCCCCCCTCGGTGATCAGCAGCGTACGATTGGCGAACCCCACGATCGTTCCTTCCTGGAATACCCTGAGCGCGGGGTTGTCCGCGGGTTGGCGCGTCTCCTCATCGACGATGTGAAACACCTCCGTCAGCGGTCGACCGCGGGCTCGAGCCCGAGTCCACCCCGTCAGGGACTCGGCCACGGGGTTCATATCGACGAGGACCCCGTTCGTATCGGTCATCATCACGGCATCGCCGATGCTGGTCAGCGTCGTGCTCAATCGCTCCGCTTGCTCGGCGGCCCCGCGCTCCGCCGCTTTCGAGCGGCGCAACGCTGCTTGCAGCGTCCCGCTGAATAGCGAGATCGAGGCGCCTATCGTCGCAAAGACGAGCACTCCGGCAAGATCGGCGCGGCGCGTGACGGCCAACGAATATTCCGGCGGGATGAACAACAGCCAGGCCGCCGCCACGCTCAGCAAGGTGGTGAAAACGGCGGCGCGAGCTCCGCCATACCATGCGGCGACGACGAGCGCCGGGAAGAACGTGATGAACGGGACGCTCTCCTCGAGCACCGGATCGAGCAAGCGGCGAATGCCGGTCGCGATGCCGACGATCGATACGACGACGACGAGCAGCCGCCAGAGCGGCGGCTCTGAGATCTCGGACTTTTTGCTGGACGACTCCACGATGATGCGTCGCTCGCCGACCTCGCGTGAGCTGCCGACCTTCAGTGCCGTTTCGAGCGCCGCACGGTCCCCCTATCGCGTCGCGCGACGAATCGTCGAGACGGGCGGAAACCGCAAGGCCGGACGGCGGTCCCAATTATAGCCACGCGAAAGGAATCGTCGAAACGGAATCTCGAACGATCGACGCATAAGGGCGTCTTGTAAAACTTGCACAGCGCGTTGCTCTTCCGTCGGCGGAACGGAAGTTGCACCCGACTGGTAACCAAGAGCATCGGTATGACCGTTCAACTCAACCACACGATCGTCGCCGCGCATGACAAAGAAGCCTCTGCGCTCTTCCTCAGCCAGACGCTCGGCCTGGCCCCGCCCGTGCTACTCGGCCATTTCGCCATCGTCCGCATTGGAAGCACGTCGCTGGACTTCGTCGATACCGATCGACCGATAACGTCGCAGCACTACGCCTTCCTCGTCAGCGAGACCGAGTTCGACGAGATTTTCGCTCGTGTTCGGCGGCACGGCGCGCCGTACTGGGCCGACCCCATGCGCAGAGAGCGCGGCCGAATCAACGCTTGGGACGACGGTCGAGGCGTGTATTTCGATGATCCCAACGGACATCTGCTCGAGGTCATCACTCGACCTTATGGCAGCGGCGGCACGACCGCGTCGAAGCCGCATCCTCTAGTGGCTTCGGTCGTACGACCGAGCGAGCGCGATGTTGCGCCGGACGGCGAGCACGAGCTCGCAGGAGCCGCGCCGACGACAAGGAGGTAGGAGCCATGGCGAACGAAGTACCGGTTCTAATCGTGGGCGGGAGCTTGAACGGCCTGTCGACGTCGTTGTTTCTCGGCACGCACGGCATCCGCAGCATGGTCGTCGAACGCCACCCTTCCACGACGGTGCAGTACAAGTTTCGCGGCATCTCGCCGCGGTCGATGGAGATCTACCGCAGTGCGGGTATAGAGCACGAAATCCGCGAGCGGGACTCGCGCGACCAGATGCACGGCATCGCGCGCGGCAGCAACCTCTCGGCCGACGACGTTCACTGGACGGAGCTCGGGTGGCCCGACACGACCGGCTTGAGCCCCACGGATCCGGCGACGTGCGATCAGGATCGACTGGAGCCGGTGCTGCGCTCGCACGCCGCGCAGCTCGGCGCACAGATCGAGTTTCGCACGGAGCTGGTGGAGCTCGAGCAACGCGGGGATGGCGTGCGCGCCGTGCTGCGCGATCGCGCCGCCGGGAGCCAGCGAGAGGTTACCGCCGATTATCTGGTGGCTGCCGACGGCGCCAGCAGCCCCATCCGGGAGGGGCTCGGCATCGCGCGCAGCGGGCCGGGTGTGCTGCAGCATTGGATGAACATCATCTTCGACACGGACCTCACGCCCACTATCCAGGGCCGGCGATTCACCACGTGCTTCGTCACGGACGTCAACGGCACACTCCTGCCGCGCGAAGCGGCCGGCCGCTGGTTATTGGCTCTGCAATACTTCCCCGAGCGCGGCGAGCGGCCCGATCAGTTCGATGCCGGGCACTGCCGTGAGCTCGTTCACCGCGCCGCCGGGCGGACGGACGTGCGCGCCGATCTCCTGGACGCGCGGCCCTGGGACGTGGCTGCGGCCGTGGCCGAACGCTTCGGTGACGGTCGAGTCTTTCTCGTCGGCGACGCCGCCCACGTCATGCCGCCGACGGGAGGTTTCGGCGGCAACACCGGCATTCAGGACGCTCACGATCTTGCCTGGAAGCTGGCGTTCGTGTTGAAAGGGTATGCGAGCGCAGAGCTACTCGACACGTACGACAGCGAGCGCCGACCCATCGCGGAGGCGACGCTGGCCCAGGCGCTGGCGCGCCTGTCGGCGTGGTTCAAGGATCCGCGTCGGCGCTTGCCGAAACCCGCGCCGCTCGTCGAGGATCGCAACGTCGTATTTGGGCAGGCATACACCCGCGGCGCCTTCGTCGCTTCGACGACCGATGCGCACGACGTCTTCGAGGATCCGCGCCATCCCTCCGGCCGTCCTGGAACTCGTGCACCGCATGTGCTCCTGAAACAGGAGGGCGCGACGCGCTCGACCCTCGATCTCTTCGGTAAGGACTTCGTCGTGCTGAGCGCCGATCGTGATCGGTGGCGCACCGCATGCGACGCGGTGTCGCGAGCCACCGGCGTTCCCATCCGAGCTTACGGCGTGGGTTCGCAGGACGGCTTCGATCACGCGGATCACGAATGGGCCGCGAAGTACGGCGTCGGCGAGCGCGGCGCCGTGCTGATCCGGCCCGACGGCATCGTCGGTTGGCGCGCCCGCGACGCCGCGGAGGATCCGCGCCACGCGCTGGAACGGGCACTCGATCGGATTCTCCGTCAGCCCGGCGCCGCAGCGACCGACCGCGCGGCGGGCTGATCGCGATCGCGATCGCGATCGCTATCAGGCCGGTTGGCCACTGAGCGTGCGGATGACCTCTTCGAGCCTGCGCCGGATCGGCCGGCTTGATCAGGTGCGTATCGAAACCCGCCTCCGCCGCCTGGCGCTTGTCCTGCGCCTGCCCCCAACCCGTGAGCGCCACGATCCCGATATCCGCACCGCGCTCCCGGCGAATGCGGCGACACGTCTCGTAGCCGTCCATGCCGGGCATACCGATGTCGAGCACGACGACCGCTGCGCGAAAATCCGCCAGCGCTGCGAGCCCCGATTCGCCGTCGTACGCCACCCGCACGGTGCCGCCCATGCTCTTGACGAGGAGGGCCACGGCATCGGCGGCGTCGCGGTTATCGTCGATCACGAGCACCCGGGCATTCGCGAGCGTCGAATTGCCGGACGCCGGAGCCATGGCCCGCAGCGGCGGCGCACTGGGGACTCCGATTCGAATCGTGAACTGGCTGCCGCGGCCCAGGCCTTCGCTACGCGCCTCGATGCTCCCGCCGTGCAAGTCCATGAGTCGCCTCGCCAGCGCGAGGCCGATGCCGAGCCCCGCCTGGCTCCGCTGGCTCGTCGTGTCCGACTGCACGAACAGCTCGAACACTCGCGGCAGCATCTCTTCGGAAATACCGACGCCCGAATCGGCCACTTCGAGAACCAGCTCCGCATGCCCCGCCTCGGCCGCCCGCTCGATCCTGCCGCGGATCGAAATGCGCCCGCCACGCGGCGTGAATTTCGTGGCGTTCTGGAGCACGTTCGATATCACCTGCGCGAAGCGTGTCGGATCCACGTGGAGCATTCGGAGCGGCTCCGAGAGATCCACGACGAGCTCGAGTCCCTCGGCGCTGATGGCGGAGCGATTCGCCTCGATCGCGCTTCCCACGACGCTCGCGAGTGTCACCGGCTGGCGCTGTAGCTCGATCTTTCCCGACGTAATGCGTGAGACGTCGAGCAAATCATCGATGAGGCGCACCATGTGACCCACCTGACGCTCCATCATGGGCTGGATTCCGTCGACGAGGCTCGGCTCGTCGCGCGCGCTGCGCAGCAGCTCGACGCCCATGCGAATCGGCACCAGCGGATTGCGCAGCTCGTGGGCGAGCATCGCGATGAACTCGTCCTTACGACGATCGGCATCGCGCAGCTGCTCCGCGCTCAGGCGCAGCGCACGCTCGGCGCGCTTTTGCTTCGTGACATCGCGTACGACCGACACGGAACCGATGATGTCTCCCTGTGGGTTGCGGACGGGCGCCGAGCTCACCTCGCGATGCCGCAGCTCGCCGGTACGCGGAATGCGCACGAGCTGCTCTTCGCCGCGAACGACCTCGCCCGCCAAGGCGCGCAAGGGGGGTGCTTCTTCCATCGGCCTCGGAGTCCCATCCGGGCGCAGCACCTCGAGACGCGACACGATCTCGGTCACTCCCACACCTTCCACCGACGCATGGCCGAATTCGCGCAGCGCCGCCGGATTGGCGTACGTGTAGTGCCGCTGCATGTCGGTGAAGTAAACCTCCTCGTTCATACTGTCGAGCAGCGCGCCGAGCCATTCGGCGCGGTGCTCGCCGGCTTCGAGCAGCGCGCGGGCTTGTTGCAGATCGCAGTTCAGCGCCTCGAGCTTCGCGCGGTGCTGATGGAGCTCGACGAGCAACGCGACCTTGGTGCGGAGAATCTCCGGCGCGACCGGCGCCGAGACACAATCGATGGCGCCGATCTCGCGGAGCTTCGGCGTCTCGAGCTCCGAGACGTTCCTGGTGACGACGATGATCGGCGTGTGCGCGGAGCGCGGATACTCACGAATCAGTCGCGCCGTCGCGAGCCCGCCCGTCGCCGAAACGCCGGCCTCGAGCAGGATGACCGCGAAGGTCTCGCGCTGTAGCCGCTGCAGCGCCTCGCGACCGGCGTCGACACCAACGCAGGTCACACCCATGCCCGCCAGCATCGTCTCGTAGGCGCGAAGACGCTCGGGCCGATCGTCGATGAGAAGCACCGTCGGCGAAGGGTCTTGGGTCGGCGGTTCCGCGTGACTGCGGCCGTCATTCCCCTCGGAGTGGGACTCGCTCATGGTGTGTGGGGCGCCTACGGAGCGGATCAGTATGCGCAGTTTGGCCGCACGGGGCTACGACCGGCACGAGGCAGGCGCCGCGCCGTCCAAGGAGCTCCCCGGCCCCTGGTAGAGTCTGCAGCGGCCCTCGTCAGCCGCCGATCAAGCGGTAAAGACCGCCCGTCTTGACGTCGACGACGTAGATCTCGCCGTCGGTGTCCTCCGCGAAGGATGCGATGCTCAAGCCGGAGTCGGTCGCATCGGTATCGGTCATCGTCACCGTCGGTTGCGTGTCGGTCGCGATGTTCCAAATCAGGCCCGAACCATAGTCGCCGAAGACATAGCGGCCCACGAGATCCGGGATTGCCGTGCCGTGGTAGACGAATCCGCCCGTTACGGCGACGCCGAGCGTGTGATCGTACTCGGCCACGGGCGGCAGGAGCGTCGCGGTCGGGTCTCCGCAGTTCAGTCCGGTCGCGAGCGTGCCCTCAAAGCAACGCCAACCGTAGTCGCCGCCCTTCTCGACGCGATCGACCTCCTCACGGCTGTGGGACCCGACGTCCCCGAGCCAGATCGTGCCGCTCGCGCTGTCGAAGCTCCACTGCCAGGGATTGCGGAACCCCCAGGCGAAGATCTCGGGGCAATCTTGCGCCCCCTGGCCGGTCTGGTCGCAGAGCGCGTTGCCGGCGAACGGATTGTCGGTGGGAATTCGATACCGGCGACCGGCCTCGGTGCCGCTCACGTCCACACGCAGGATCTTGCCCAGCAGATTCGTGGTGGTCTGGCCGTTGCCCACCACACCGCTCGCCGCGTCGTCGTTACCGCCATCGCCGAGCGTGATGTAGAGCATGCCGTCGGGACCGAACAGCACGTGGCCGCCGTTGTTGTGCCCGCCGGGCTGCTTGATCTCGAACCAGATCTGCTCGGAGGCGGGATCGATCGTCGCGCCGTTGTCGGCCGTGGCGAACTCCGACACGCGCATGACGATCACGCCAGGAGTCGTCTCGTGCGTGTACTCGACGAATACGCGCGGATCGGCCGGGAAACCCGGGTGGAACGCCAGGCCGAGCAAGCCGTGAATATTGCGAAACACGACGCGGTCGGTGAGGTCGAGCACCGGCGTCATGGTGCTCGCGTTGTCCACCGCGTCGAACGACAGCACGTGCCCGTCCTGCTGCACGACGAACCAGCGACTCGTATCGCTCGGTGCACGCAGCAGCTGGACCGGTGCCGTGAACGTGAGATTCGGATAGGCGCGCTCGACCGCGAGCTTCGCCGGCGTGGGCGTCGGCGTGGGCGTGGGAGTGGGCGTCGGAGTGGGCGTCGGATTCGGATTCGAATCACCGCCACCCCCGCCGCACGCCGCCACCCATAGACCGAGCGCCACCACTCCCCCGAACCGTCCGACGGCCTGCGCCTTCACGTTCCTGCTCCTGGCCACTCCATTTCAGCGAAATCCCGCTGCAAGTAGCGGGCCATGGGCGTGGATCGAGACGGGCGGCCGCGGACGGCGCGACGGCGGCGACGCGGGTTGGTCCGCGACGACGGCGCGTGCCGCTTTGATGTGTCGCCGGCAGGAAACACTTGCCCCCATGCCCGTGACCGACGTCGATGGTTTGCCGGCTCCGTAGCAGACGTTCAGAATGCCGCGTACCCAGGGCGGTTTCGTGACGACGACGTCATGCGTTCACGCGGAGCATTCAAATGACCCCCACGATCACCGCATTTGCTGCGTCGCCTGATCGGGGCCAGGGACTGGCGCGTGACACGCGCGTTCGCTGGGCACTCGAAGAGGTGGGCCAACCCTACGAGGTTCGGCTCCTGTCCTTCGCGACGATGAAGGAACCCACGCATCTCGCACTGCATCCTTTTGGGCAGATTCCGACCTATGAGGAAGGAGATCTCGTCCTGTTCGAGACGGGGTCGATCGTCCTCCATATCGCCGAGCACCACGCGGGTCTGCTGCCGGGCGACGCCAACGCGCGGGCGCGCGCTATCACTTGGATGTTTGCAGCGGTCAACACGGTGGAGCCGCCGATTCTCGAGCTTGCAACCGCCAGACTTCTCGAGAGCGACAAGCCCTGGAACAAGGAGCGCATGCCTCTGGTCGAGGACCGCGTTCGCAACCGGCTAACGCAACTTGCCGCTTGCCTGGGCAGTGCCGACTGGCTCGAGGGTGCGTTCAGCGCTGGCGACCTGATGATGGTGCACGTGCTACAGAGGCTGAAACCTTCGGGATTGCTGCATGGCTATCCGAACCTGTCCGCCTATATCGCCCGCGCCGAAGCGCGGCCCGCTTACGAGCGTGCTTTCGCTGCTCAGTTGGCGGTTTTCACCGACAAGCCACCGTCCGGCTGACATAGGTTTGTCGTGGCTGTCTGCCTGCGCAATGCGCAAAGCGGCCGATCCCTGACGACTGGAATGGGGCACGCGCGGGCTCACCGAGATCTCTGAGCGCGAGCAGGATCGATCAAGACGGCGGCGCAGCGCCGATTAACATAGGCGCCGTGACGACCCGGAAGACAACCCGCGACCCACGGCCGACCGACGGCGCCGCCGAGGCGTCAGCGTCCGTGAGCAATGAGGAAGCGCTGACCAAGGCACACCTCGCGGCGGTCGCCTACATCGACTCGAACTTGTTCGAGCCGATGACGGTCAAGAGCATCGCGGCCCACGCGGGCTTCTCACCGTCGCGGTTCTCGCACGGCTTTACGCGGCTGCAGGGCGAGAGCGTGATGGCCTACGTGCGCGGACGGCGCCTCGAAGAGGCTCTGCGGCGCATCCTGAACGAGCCCGGCGTGCAGATCGTGGATCTCGCGTTCGACTCTTGTTTCGACTCGCAGGAAGCGTTCACGCGGGCATTCGCTCGCGCCTTCGGCCACCCGCCGGGCCGCATGCGGAGCCTCGGCGTCGTGCGTTCCATGGTCCGAAACAAGAAAGCCAGGGGCAGCGAGCCGCTGATCCACGAGCGCATCGAGCAGGTGCCGAAGCTCGCGCTTGCCGGTCTCGTGCAGCGCCTCTCGCTCGCGAAATCCGTCGAGATGCCGGCGCTCTGGAAGCGGCTCGACACGTTCCGCGGCTTCGAAGGCCAGCTGGACGACGCAGTGTATGCGCTGCCGACGAAGGATCATCCGGAAGACGGGTCGTTCGACCTCATGGTCGCGTTGCGAGTCGATCCTCGTTGCGCGCCGCCGCGGGAGCTCACGCGACTGACACTGCCGGGCGGCTCGCACGCCGTCTTCCGGCACCTGCCACACGGCAAGGCCCACATCTATCCGCAGGTCCAGACGGCGCGTGAACTGATCTTCTCGCGTTACCTGCCCGCCTCGGGACACACGCTCGGCGAGTCCTTGCCGTTCGCGATCTACCCGCGAGGCCTGAGCGTGCGGCCCGGCAGTTTCATCGACCACTACTTTCCCGTTCGAGCGTAACCATCCATGACCGGAGCACAGACAGTCCCATGCACACCAACCTCACTCGTCGCGAACTCCTGGCCGCCGGCAGCGCCTTCTCGGGCGCAGCGGCGTTCCCGATGCTGACGCGCGCGGCGCCCGGCACGGTGTGGTCCGAAGAGCAGCAGGCGCGCATTCGGGCCGTGGCCCACGAGGCCGTCGAGGCCGGCGACGTGCCGGGCGCGGTCTCACTCGTTTGGCACCGCGACCGCATCGTACACATGGGCGCCGTCGGGCTCCGCGACGTCGAAGACCGGCAACCGATGGAGCGCTCCACGATCTTCGGCATCGCGTCGATGAGCAAACCCGTCACGGTCGTGCTTGCGCTCACGCTGCTCGAGGCAGGCAAGCTCCGCCTCGACGATCCGATCACGCGCTGGCTGCCCGAGTTCGGCGCCATGCGTGTGCTGCGCCGGCCCGACGGCCCCCTGGACGACACCTACGCCGCGCCGCGCGTCATCACCGTCGAGGACCTGATGACTCACCGCTCGGGGCTCGGCTACGGTTTCATCGAGACCGGACCGCTGGGCCGGGAGCTGTTCTCTCGCTTCAACATGGGTATCGCGAGCCCTCTCACACCGGACGCGTGGCTCGCGTCGCTGGCCGAGTTGCCGCTTGCGTATGCACCCGGCGAGCGCTTCGACTACGGCCACTCGATCGACGTGCTCGGGTTCCTCGCGGCACGGGCCGCGGGCACTTCACTCCGCGACGCGTTCAAGCAGCGCGTGTTCGAGCCGCTCGGCATGGCCGACACCGACTTTTGGATACCCCCCGCGAAGCGGCCGCGCATGGCTCAGATCTATAGCTTTGCGGGCCCCGGCCGGTTCACGCGCACGGCCATCGAGCAATTCATCGCCGACGAGCCGCCCTCTTACACCTCGGGCGGCCAGGGCCTCCTGTCGACCGCCGACGACTACCTCACGTTCGCGCGCATGCTACTTGGCGAGGGCGCGGTGGACCGCGTGCGCCTGCTGAAACCCGAAACCGTGAAGCTCATGATCACGAACCGACTGACCGATGCGCAGCGCGAGTTGCCATTCATGGGCCGGCCGTTCTTCGAAGGCCGGGGCTTTGGGCTCGGCGTCGCGGTGGTGATGGATCCGGAGCACTATCCTGGCGTCGGCGGCCGGGGCTCGTTCGGATGGCCCGGTGGGTTCGGCGGCTGGTGGCAAGCGGATCCCGAGAATGACCTCGTGCTGCTCTGGCTCCAAGAGTGCGTGCCGGGCGCGCCGCTGCAGGGTGCCGGCGGCCCGCCGCGCATGCCCGGCGCGCTCGCCACGGAGCACTTTCAGAAGCGAACGTATGCGGCGCTTGCAGGTTGAGGTCGCGCGAACCCCCGTCTGGGCACCACACCGCGGACCGGCGTTTTGACGCATAGCGCCGCGGTCTGCTGCGCGTGAACGGCACGCCGATTCACGCGTCGCTGCTGTTGCGCTGCCGATTTCGGCGTGGGGCCGACACGCGGACCCGGTCAACCCGCTCGTCCGTCCGCCCGCGCTCGGGGCGCTGCGCCGAGGTCGAACCGCTCACAAAACTTCTACGCCGCCGCTTTCGCCTTGCGTGCACGTCGTCGTACGGGAAGTCGCACCCGAGGCGTTTGAGATCCGCGCGACAGTAGTCGTCGATCTGCTTCTGCTGGTCTGGCGTGAGCAAGTCGCTCGAGCTGCCGCTCGTTCGGCTCCGCACCATCGAGCGGTCGCGCGTCCACGGCAGGATCTGACCCGGATCGAACTTCTCGCCCGCGTGTTTCATCGTCGTGAAGCTCGATTCGTGAACGACGGAGCGGAACTCCTCCGCCGTCAAAGCCACGCCCATGAACTCTGCGATCCGAGCGATCGTGGCCAAATGGTCTCTCTTCATCTCCTCGTAGGTGAGGAACAGCACGTTGAGTTGGTGCCGCACGGCCCAATAGCTCGCCAAGTGCTCGGCCCGGATCTCGAAAGTCGCCAGACCATCGCCGGCGCCGGTCCCTTGTGCCCCGCCGGCTTCGGTTCGCGCGGCGGACAAGAGCCTGCACTACACGATCACGGTGCCGCCCCATTCCTGGCGGGCGTTCAAGGCGGAGTAATGGCGAGGGACGACGCTTTCGGCCGGATCGCCGGGAGGGCGTAGGTGAGGATGGCGCCAAGGAGAGCGGCGGCCGCAAGGACCAGAAAGGCCGCCTTGGCGTCGCCGCCGGTTGCCGTTCGGATGCGACCGATCAGGTCGGGGCCGAAATAGCCGGCGAGATTGGCGAGCGAATTGATCCAGGCGATGCCTCCGGCCGCGGCCGCGCCGGACAAGAAGGCCAGCGGCAGCGACCAGTACGCCGTGATCGCGCACAGTAGTCCCGTTGTCACCAGTGTCAGTCCGGTGATCGACGCCACGGGGGCGTGGCCGACAAACGCCAGCATGAGGAGCCCCGCGATCGCGATCAGGATGCCGATGACAACATGCCAGCGTCGCTCACCCGTGCGGTCGGAATGCTTCGCCCAGGCGACCATCGCGATTCCCGCCACGCCCCAGGGGATCATTGTGAGCAGGCCGATCAACAGGTAATCGCCCTGGTCGATACCGATTTCCTCGACAATCGTCGGCATCCAGAAATTCACCGCGTAGAACGCCAGGTTGCCGCAGAAATAGATCAGCGCGAGCGTCCAAATGCGCAGGTCCATGAAGATGTCGGCGACGTTGTGGCGCTGGCCGAGCTTAGCCTTGGCGGATTCATCGGCGGAGACGCGGTCGATGATGAGGTCTCGTTCCTTCTGGCTCAACCAGCGCGCGGATTCCGGTCGGTCCGGCAGAACGGCCAGGATGAAGCTGCCGAGCAGCACCGAGGGGATGCCTTCCACCAGGAACAGCCATTGCCAACCCCGCAATCCTTGCGCGCCGTCCAGGAATTGCAGGGTCGCCCCGGAAATCGGAGAGCCTATGACGTTGGAGATGGCGATCGCGGTCATGAACCAGGCGACCATTTGGGCACGTCGCTCGTCCGGGAACCAGAACGTCAGATAGAGAATGACGCCGGGATAGAAGCCAGCTTCCGCGAGACCGAGCAGAAATCTCAGGGCGTAGAAGCTGAATTCCGCGTCGGTGCAGCCGAAGGCGCCGGCGACCGGTCCCCAGTGCATGACGCCGGCAAAGATGAAGGCGCACGAGACCACGCCCCAGGTGATCATGATCCGCGCGATCCATCGCCGAGCGCCGACCCGCGCCAGGATCAGGTTGCTCGGCAGCTCGAAAAGGAAATAGCCAATGAAGAAAATGCCTGCGCCGAAGCCATAGACCGCATCGCTGTAATGCAGGTCGCCGGCCATCTGCAGCTTGGCGAAGCCGACATTAACCCGGTCGAGATAGGCGACGAAGTAACCCAGGAACAGCAGCGGGACGAGACGCCACGCGACTTTGGCGAAGGTCACGGCCTCGAAGGCGCGCGTGTCTTTGTCAGCGGTCATTCGATAGCCCCCCGTTTCGACGACCCTGGACCCGCAACCGTATGCGCCGGGAGTCCCATCCGCAAGCCGAAGTAGGGCGATGGTTGACACTTCAAAATATTCGAGGCGGAGTAGAAGAAGTGACGACGAAGCCGCTGTCTGGAGTCACTTTTGCTGGCGCAGCCTCATGCCGAAGTCGCGTTCGACGCTTTCGTACCATGTGTCATCGTCGGCGGCTCTCACCACCCTCTCCGCGCGTCGCGCCGCGAAACTGCGCCCCGGCGAATGACAGCGCGCAACGCTCACCGCCGGCGGGCGCCGATCCGTCGACCGGAGTACCACCACGAAGTGATGATCAGAGGAGCATCGGCGGCGGCGCCCGTGCCCCCAATGGCAGCGGAGATCCCCTTCGCCCCTCTGCCTCACGTGGGCCAGGATCCGGCGCGCCGAAGTATCGACGAGCAGCACGCCGTCGTCGGCTATCTTCGGAGTCTTCGGCGCGGTTTCTGACGCCGGCGCGCACGAAGTGCACGAGGGCGACGCGATGACGCGGCTCGCGTATCAATCGCTCGTGGCCGACCGCGCGCGCTCCGCGCCGGCCGCCGCCCGCACGGAGCACAGCTCGGCGAAGACGCCGCGAATCCACTGATTGCCGAGCTTGCGATGGAACCGCTCGTGCCAATGCTGCGAGATCTCGATGCGCGGCAACCGCAACGGCGGCGTGAAGGCGTGTAGATCGAGCGCGTTCAAGAGCCCCGGTGACGGCGGCCGCAAGTGCTTTGGCCGTACAGTTCCGAAGCACCTTGTAACTCCGTGGGTGTCGAGAACACAGACGAGGTTCCCCCCTTGCGGAAGGCTAGTGAGTTCATGTTCTGCAGCAGATCACGGTTTCGCCCAGGGCCCAACCTCGGGCACTGCCTGCGTGTTGGCCAGGTTGCCGAGTTCCTCTTTGGCGCCACGCAAGATGGCGCCGGTCTCGCTGCCCGCCTGGAAGCACGTGAAGTCCGGCCGGTCACGCCAGGCCAGCGGACCGCACAGTCGCACGCCCGCTTTGATCGCGGCGTCGTGGACGATATTGATCTCCCGCTCGTAGTCGGGGTCGCTCTGCTTGTAGCCCGAATGATTACCGAGATCGCCGGACGCCGCGAAGACCGCGGCGACGCCCGGGATCTTCGCGATGCGGTCGGCGTCCTTGAGCCCTGCCAGCGTCTCGATCATCAGGATCAGCACGATGTTGTCGTTGGCGGTGGCCCGATAGCCGCCCGGCACGTCCTTGTAGAGCTGGAAGGCCTGGCCGCCGCCATTGGAACGGCGCCCCAACGGCGGAAAGAAGGCCCAGTCGCGCGCCCTCACGCCCTCCTCGTAGGAACGTACCGTGGGCACCACGAGCACCAGCGCACCGGCATCGAGCGCATGCTGTTCCTCGCGCTCGTCCGTATATGCAACGCGCACGCCGGGCACGGCCGCAGCATGAGGGCACGCCGCATACATGCGCTGCGTGTCCTGCCAATCACGCGCGTCGTGCTGATGCTCGACCCAGATGAAGTCGTATCCCGCACTGGCCATGGCGCAATAGATTTCCGGGCTGGAGGCCGAGTACAGCGTGCCGCCGGTGACCTTCTCGCCCTTCATCATCTTGAGCTTGACGGGATTCCAGATCTTGGCCCCGTCGGGGGCGTCCCAGGCAGGGCCGTACTTCCAGGTCTTTTCGTCGAACTTGCCCTGGTTGACGGCGCCTGGCGGAGCCCTGTCGATGGCGTGGCTGTCCTCGCCCGCGTGCGCCGCGAGCGGATAACGCTTCATCGCGGTGGCCACTTCGTCTTCGTTGGCCTGGCCGAAAACCGCGAGCGCGCTCATCGCGAGCACAACGCCCAGCGAACCGGAAAGCAACAGCGTTCTCATACCCAGGCTCCCCTCTTCAACCCAGTTTGTTCTGCCCGCGCGGAGAGCAGACCGTCGTCAGCCCATCGTAACCACAGGGACGCTGGTTCGCGAGCAGCCGGCTCGCCGCTCCGGCGTTACCGGTCTTGAACGTCTCAGTCGTCCCACACGCGCGACTTCAGCGAGTCGGCGCGCCGCAGAGCGCCCCGTTCAGAGTTGCCGCCAAGCGTGCGGCCGCGAGCACGAGCCGCTCCTCGGCGATGCGCTGCGCCATCCGTCGATAAGCGTCGTCGAGAATGGCAGGGCCTTCGGCCGGCGCAAAACTATATACGGTCGGACGCAGCGCGAGGCTTTCGGCGGCCCACTCCTCAGGCGGATCGTGCGCGCGAGCGGCGGGCACGGCCTCGAAAGCAGCCTCGAGCTCCTCCGCGAACCGCTCCGGCGCGACGCCCCGGCGATTGAACACGCTTGTGTCCCAAAACCCATGCAGGCTTCTGACGTCATCGCCCACCTGCACCTCGACCTCGGTTCCACCGCCATCGGCTGCGCGACTGACGTGCACCGGTTGATGCACGTCGACGACGAAGTGAACGACGAAGCGCAGCGCCTCGCTGCGCTGCTCGTGCGGCCGCGAGCGATCCGCGAGCGTCGCCGTGAAATGCGCGATGGCGGTGAGCACGTCGCCTTCCGGAATGTGATGGAATGCGTCGATCGCGGCTCGCGCCTCCTTGAGACCGGCGCCGGCCGGCAGATCGGGGAAGTTGATGTAGTGCCACGGCACGGCGCGTTCCCACGCGGGATCACCACGGACCGTGTCGGCCCAGAGCCCGATCTCACCCAGCGACTTTCCGTCGCCGAGGTCGGCCACCTCGCTTCGCGCGGCCGGGCAGAGCTCCCGCTCGGCGAGCAGGCCCGCGGTGACATGGAAGCGCCCGCCGAACGCGAGCACCTGCGCCGGCAACGCGGCAGCCGCGGCACCTAGCAGCGCGGAGGCGAGCGCAGCGGTTGGGTTATTCGTCCGCCGAGTCAGTAGGGGTAACCCTTTAGCCTTGGCGCGTTGAGCTTGAACTCATGCGGTTTGCCGAATTCATCGCCAATCGGCATCTTGATCGTCGGCAGATTCTGCTTGTCTAGTGCCTGGTCCTCCGGAATCACGTGATTGAGGAAGAGCAGGTAGGCCGTCAACGAATAGACCTCATCGGGCGTCAGAGTGCCCTCGAGCCCAAGTGGCATACCGCGACGGATGAAATCCCACACCACGGTCGCATACGGCGAGCGCAGTGGCAGGATGCGCTCCTTTTTCCAGACGGGAACATCTGCGCCTCGTGTCGACTGCAACGCGGGCGCCAATCCCCCAAGGCCGTCTGCGCCGTGGCAGCCGATACAGCCCTTCTGCAGGTAAAGCTGTGCCCCTTCCTTCGCGGTGCCCGTGCCGGGCGGGAGCTCCTCTCCTGTAGGACCGATCGAGATGTCCATGCGGCCGAGCTCTTCGGCGGTCGGCGTGCGTCCTAGGCCATAAGTGGGTGACTGCGCGATTGCGGGGCTCCCCACGAGGCTCGCTAGCAGCAGCGGAATCGTCACCCCCTTGAGCGGGTTGCGCACCTCGAGCCTCTCAAGCGAGCCCATTGGTCACACTCCCGTCCCTGGCGATTTTCCAAGGCATCACGCTGTTGTCCAGCCCGGGCACCCGGTAGTTCCGCTCGAACGGTACTTTCCACCAATTGGCGATCTCCTCCCGCATTGGCTGCCTCTGCCCGATCTCGTCGGTGCAGCGGGACAGAATTTCGGTCTCGCTTCCGTCCCATCGCCACTCGTAGCCGAATCGGACGTGCGCCATGCGTTGCGCAGTGTTCTTGAATTCCGCGCGGTTCCACTTCTTCCCGCCATCGGTGGATACTTCCACGGTCTTGACGGCGCCACCCCCGGACCAGGCGAGCCCGCTGATCTCGTAGAATCCCGGGCCAGGCAGCTGCTGTGCGCCGGAGGGGTACGTGATGACCGACTTCGGCCCAATCTGTTCGCCGAGCGCGAGCTCTTTGGCCTCCGGCCGCAGATGCCCGAATTCGTTGTAGTTCATGTAAAACCGGTCGACGACCTTGATGCGCCGCAGAAACTTGGTGTGGTAGATCCCCTCGAATCCGGGAACCATGATGCGCACTGGAAACCCTTGCTGTGGCCGCAAGGGCTCGCCGTTCTGGCCGTAGGCGATGAGGCAGTCGTCCATGCCTTTGGCGATGGGTATGCTCGATGCGCCCTTTACTTCTTCGGCGCCTTCCGCCACGAACCATTTCGCGCTGCCTTTCAGGCCGCATTCCTTGAGCAGCGTGGACAGCAGCACGCCCGTCCATTCGGAGCAGCTCGTCATGCCGTGCGTCTCTTGCACGGTTTTTTGCTGCCCATCGTGCCGGTTGCCCGCACACTCGATGAAGTGCAGCCGGGTGACCGACGGGAAGCGCTTCAAGTCGTCCACGGTGAGGGTGAGCGGCCGATCGACCAGGCCGTGTAGCGTCAGCGTGTGCTGCTGGGGATCGATGTCCGGCAGATAGGAGCCGCGGGTCGTCGCGACATAGTGCAACGACGATGGCGTGATCACGCCAACGGAATCCTGCAACGGCGTGGCCACGTGAAACACCTTGCCAAACACGTCGGGTGACGGCCTGCCGCCCATGGGGTGCGCGATGCGCACGGAGGTGACGTATTTGGAACGCTGGCCGTATTCGATCTGCTCCTTGCTGCCGTGAATCATCGGCGAGGCGTTCTCGCTACCTGGAGTCGCCGGATGGTTGTGCTCTTGGGCTTGGGCTTTGCCCCGTAGGGCCACCGTGACTCCACCGGCTAACGCGGCGCCGAACTTGAGGAGCTCTCTACGGCTGTTTCGTTTCGAATCCATTGGACCCCCCTTCGCAGTGACACTATTAAAGTGACGCAATCACATCCCCGCACACTAGAGCATAGAAAGCCGTTCTAAGTCTGCCCCGCCAAGGCCGCCTTCACCCGCTCGGGCGTCAACGGTAGCTCGCGGATGCGCGTGCCGGTCGCGGCTGCGAACGCATTGGCGATGGCGGCCGCCGTCGGCCCCTGCGCAGCTTCGCCGGCACCGAGCGCACGTTCGTTCGGCCGGTCGATCAGCGCGGTCTCGACCGTGGGCACGTCCGGCATGGTCAGGATCGGATAGTTCGACCAGTCCGAAGACTGAATCCCGTTGCGATCGAATCGCACGTGCTCATGCAAGGTCCAACTCGTCGACTGGATGACGCCGCCTTCGATCTGGTTGGTCAGGCCGTCGGGATTGATGATCTGCCCGGCATCCGCCGAGATCCAGATGCGCGGCACCTTGACGACGCCGGTCGTGCGATTCACTTCGACCTCGGCTATCACCGCAGTGTAGGTGGCCACGGTTTTGTAGCGCGCGAAGCCTACGCCGCGGCCGCGCCGGCCGTCGCCGTGCTCGCCCGATTTCCAGGCGGCGGCCCTCGCCACGGCTTCGATCACGGCACGCTCGCGCTCATCTTTAATGTGCGCGAGGCGGAACGCCACGGGGTCTAGACCTGCGGCAGCCGCGAGCTCGTCCATGAAGGACTCGATCGCGAATACGTTGGCATAGGCGCCGAGCGAGCGCAGCGCCGAGGTGCGCACCGGATTGTCCATGATCAGGTGGTGCGTGGTGCGCTGGCGCGGGAAATCGTACAGCGTGATCGCGTTGCGATCGCCCGCGCCGTTCGGCTGCGCGGCATGGCGTGCTGGAGCCGGCCGTTTCGCATCGGCGAGGTACCAGCTCCCGAGCAGGTTGACACCGTCGGGAGCGCCGGGCCGGAAGTTGTGGCCCTGGCTCCAGACGTCGTAGGCCCAGTCGACTACTCGGCCGCCGGCGACCGCGCCCTTGACCTTCATGGTCATGGCAGGGCCATAGGGCTCCCACTTGAACTCGTCGTCACGCATCCATTGCAGTCGCACGGGCCGCCCATCGATCGCGCGCGCCAGCATGGCGGCGTCGAAGGCGACATCGTCGGCGCCGTTGTGACCGTAGCAGCCGGCGCCCTCGGCGTGGATGCAGCGGATGTCGCTCGGCGGAAGTCCGAGCGCCCTGGCGATCGTGGCACGCAGCGGGAAAACGCCCTGGCTGTGGGTCCAGACCGCAAGCTTGCCGTCCTTGAACTCGGCCACCGCGCAGGAGGGCGCGATTGCGGCATGCGCCAGATAGGGCCGATGGTACGTCGCCTCGATCACCTTGGCGTCGGCGGGCACCGGCGCGTCCTTCTCGCCTATCACCCTGTCTTCGCTGCGCAGGGACATGAGCTGAACGTACATCTTCTTAGGATCCGGCAGCTCGGAGCCGCCCGACCACTTGGCGGACGCAATCAGCACGAGCCGCGCATTGATGGCCTGCTCCTCGCGCCGCGCCACCACGCCGAGAAAGCTGCCGTCACGCACCACGGCGATGACTCCCGGCATCGCCTTGACCTGGGCCTCGTCGAAGCTGTCGAGGCTGGCACCATAGCGTGGCGGCCGCACCACGCGGCCATGCAGCATGCCGGGAAGCCGCAAGTCCTGCACAAAGGCGGCGCCGCCCGTCATCTTGGCCGGGATGTCGCGGCGCGGAATGCTGCGACCGACTATCCCGTGCTGCGCGGGTGGTTTCGGTTTCGCCTGGGCCGTGGCCTCGCGCTTGAGGTTCGCGTCGCGTGCGAGCTCCCAGTAGGTAACCGACCCTGCGCCGGTCACCGTTCCGTCCACTACGGTCAGGCTGGCAACGGCGACGCCGAGCTTCGCGGCGGCCAGCTTGAGCAGGATCTGGCGCACCTCCGCGCAGGCGAACCGCAGTGCCGTGCCGCTGTTCTCGACCGACAGGCTGCCGGCGGTCATCCCCTCGTTGGGCGTGCGCGCCGTATCCGCCGAGACGATCTCGACGCGCTCGTACGCGACATCCAGCTCTTCGGCCGCTATCTGCGCAAGCGCCGTCAAGATGCCCTGGCCGAACTCGCATTTGCCGGTGAACACCGTGATCGTGCCGGCCGGGTTGACGCGGATCCAGCCGTCGAGCATGCGGTTGGTGCCGAGGCTGCCGGGAAGAGCGGGACGCGCCGCAGCTTGAGCGAAGACTGTCGGCACACTCCAGCTGAAGGCGACGACGACGCCGGCAGACTTGAGAAAGTCGCGGCGTTTGGTCTTCATGCCGCTCCCTTTGCTGCGCGTAGCACCGCGCGGACGATCCGGTTGTGGGTGCCGCAGCGGCAGAGATTGTCGGCAAGCGCTGCCCGTACGTCCGCCTCCTGCGGTTGGCTGTTGCGGTTGAGCAGGTCGGCCGCCGTCATGATCATGCCGCTCGCGCAATAGCCGCACTGGGCCGCCTGTTCGTCGATGAAGGCCTTCTGCAGCGGGTGCGGCTTGTCGAGCGTGCCCAGCCCTTCGAGCGTGGTCACCTCGTTGCCTTCGATGGAGCCGACCGGAGTCACGCAGGAGCGTGTCGCCGCGCCGTTGACCAGCACCGTGCAGGCACCGCATTGCGTCATGCCGCAGCCGTATTTGGCGCCATTGAGCTCGAGATCGTTGCGCAGCACGTAGAGCAGCGGCGTGTCCGGCTCGGCGTCGACCGAATAGGTCGCCCCGTTGACCTTCAGGCTGATGGCCATTGTGGGTCTCCTCGTAGGGTAGCGGCGGCTCGCGCCCTTGTCCTCGAAGATTCTATCCTGCGTATGCGGGGAGTGTCGCCGGCGTGCACCGAGAACGCCCAATCAGCGCTTGGAGCCCATTGATCGCTATAAATACCTGCCGGGGTCCATCTGGCCATGAAGCACACGGATGGCATGGATGGCGGACGGGGTAACCGTGCAATAGACCGCGTGGCTGTTGATGAACAGCACGCGGTAGCCCTCGCGTACATAGTCGCGTTTCGCACCCAACCCGGGGTTATCCCCGAGTTCCTTGAGGCCATCATCGAGTTCGTCCAGGTACTTATCGGCCTGGGCTGCGCCCCACTCGCGAAAGGTGTATTCCCAACCGGGACTCGGTAACGAACTAACGAGCCGTGTCTAGGGACCCTGGCGACGGTTTTTCGTTGTGGTTTCTCGCGCTGCACTGCACGCAATCCCAGCCGAAGCGAAGCGAGTGGGCGCGTCGACGACCTCCTACCTCGCTTTGAAGCGCGGGAACAAGCGTTCGGCATTGCCGCGCAGCATCATCTGCTCGAACGCTCGCGGCAGCTTCAGTGCCGGCAACCGGTCCACGGTCGATTCGATCGGTTCAGGCGCGTAGTCGGTCCCGAAAAGAATCTGCGACTCCGGCATGAACGCCTTCATGGCCGCATACGGCCATGGAAAGGTGGCATGAGCGACATCGTAGTACCACTTGCGCAGCTCGGCATACAGCCCGTTCGGCAAGTACTGCTCGGCGCCCCGCGGGATGCGGTCGTTCATGCGGCCGGCGAGCATCGGCACCGTACCGCCCGAATGCACGGTAATGAAACGGATGTTGGGATGACGGAACATGACGCCGTTGACCACGATGCTGACGACGCCGCGCGTGACGTCGAAGTCGTATTCCACCATGCTCGCCGCAGCACCGTACTTCAGATCGCTGCAGCACTGCGGCGCGAGCGGGTGCATGTAGACGATCGCGTTGCGCCGATTCAGCTCCTGCCACAGCGGTTCGAAATACGGATCCCCGGGCCAACGCCCTCGATTGTCGTTGGTGTAGATGCCGATCGCATCGACCTTCAACGTGTCGTAGGCATACTCCACTTCTTTCAGCGAGCCTTCGATGTCGGGCATGGGGATGCCGCCCATGAGACCGAACTTCTTCGGGTACTGCTGCATCAACGTGGCGCCGTACTCGTTGCCGGCCCGCACGGCAGCTCGCCCCTTCTCCGTGCCGTTGTAGAGCAGCTCACCGTTCTGGGTCATCGAAAGAATGGCGACGCCGATCCCGAACTCATCCATCTGCTCGAGCGACATCTGCGGCGACCACGGTCTGTTGGTGGTCCCGCCCGGCGGCACGAAGTGGTGGTGCACGTCGATCGCGCCGCCGCGCACATTCAGCTTTGCGCGACGTTGTTCGGCGAGCGCGCCAAACGAAGGTGCGAGCGACGATACGCCGGCCACCGCGACCGATTCGAGGAACAGGCGTCTGTTGATCACGAGGCTCCCCCTATTTGGACAGCAACAGTACCGGTATGGCCATCAGCGCGAGCAGCAGCAACATCCCGATCACCGTCAGGACTACCCGCAACGGCTCCGTGCGCAGCACGGCGACGAAGGTCTCCGCCGTCCCATTGCGCTTCGCCTCGGCGCGTTCCGCGCGCGTACGAGCCTCACGTTCGCGTTGGTATTCGCCCATCAGCCGCTTCGCTACCGCGACGTCGGCGTCATGGATCCAGATGCCGCCCGAGGTGCCCCACATACTGGGCTCCGTCTCGCGATAGCCGATTCCACCCCCGTCGAGGAAGCGGCGCACGTCGTCGGCCTCGTCATCCGGCACGCCACGCAGATTCAGCAGCAGCTTCGACATGCCTGGATGATAACGGAAGCGTTGCGTGAGTGGCGTTGCTGGTTGCCGCCTCGAGCGGTGCGGCTAACGCGCGGACCGCCAACGTGCTATACCAAACAACAGACTTCGGGAGACGCCCATGACCTCGAAACGTCCGGTCCTCGGCCGGCGGCGTGTGCTCACCGCGGCATCCGCCTGCGCGCTGACGCTCGGGCTGCCGCGCGCATTCGCGCAGGCTGCAAGCTGCACGGTCACCCCCGACTCCGGCGAGGGCCCGTTCTACTTCGATCCCATGCTCGTGCGCTCCGACATCGCGAGCGGGCGGCCCGGCGTGCCGCTCGCGGTGGCGCTGCGGATCACGCGCGGTCGTGACTGCGCGCCGTTGCCCGGCGCGCGGCTCGACCTCTGGCAGGCCGACGCGCTCGGCCTCTACTCGGGCTACGAGCGTCAGGACGGCGTCGGCGGCATCTCGACTGCGCCCGCCGTGGGGGCCACGTTCCTGCGCGGCACACAGCTCGCGGACGCCGACGGCTGGGTGCGGTTCAAGACGGTATACCCGAGCTGGTACGGCGGCCGCACGCCGCACATTCACTTCAAGGTGTTCACCGCGGCGCGCGAGCGCCTCGCGGGCCAGGCGTTCTTCGAGGACGAGGTGAACGCCGAGATCTTCGAGAAACAGGATCCGTACCGGGAGCACTTCCGCAAGCGCAAGGCGTTCAACGACAATGACCCGTTCATAGACGCGAACCACGACGGCCACGTGGACGGCGTGTTCTTCGAGATCGAGCGCCACGACGGCGGCGCGCTCGCGGCGAAGGCCGTCTTGACGGTGAAAGACGCCTGAGGCTCGCTCCCACGATTCAGAGCATCAACGACAACTCTTTGGGGGGTACAAGCCATGTCCATCGCACGTTCGTTACTGCAAGCCGCGCTCGCCGCTGCCGTCGTCGCGACGGCCGGTGTCGCGTCGGCGCAATTCGGCGCCCCGCCGCAGCCAAAACCGGAGGCGACGCTGGCGGCGGCGCCCGCCGGGTTCGACATGCGGCGCGAAGGCGTGCCCGCGGGACGCATCGAGAGGATCGAGTTCGACTCGAAGGTCACGGGCAATAAGCGGCCGGCTTCGATCTACCTGCCACCCGGGTACTCGACGAGCCGTAAATACCCGGTGCTCTATCTGCTGCACGGTATCGGTGGCAACGAGACGCACTGGCCGGGCCCTGGCGCCGCCGGCGCGATCCTCGACAATCTCATCGCCGACAGTAAGGCCGTGCCGATGGTCGTGGTGATGCCCAACGGGCGCGCGTCAAACGAGCCGTCGACGCTGTTCACCGGCCGCGGGCCGGGTCCGGGCGGCCCGGGCGCATCCGGCGCAGGTGCGCCGGGCGCAGCGCGCGGCCCCGGCGGCCCCGGCGGCCCCGGCGGTCCGGGCGGTCCGGGCGGCGCGGCCATGGCCGTGGAGTTCGAGGCGTACGCCGCGTTCGAGCGCGAGCTGATCGGCGATCTCATTCCGTTCATCGAGGCCCACTACTCGGTGGCGAAGGGCCGCAAGCAGCGGGCGCTCGCCGGGCTGTCGATGGGCGGCGGCCAGTCGCTGAACTTCGGTCTCGCGAACGTCGACACGTTCGCATGGGTCGGCGGCTTCTCGTCGGCGCCGAACACCAAGCCGCCTGCGGAGCTCGTCAAGGATCCGAAGGCCGCCCGGCGTCTCGAGCTCCTATGGGTGTCATGCGGTAACGAGGACGGGTTGTTCAACATCAGCGCGGGAGTGCACGACTATCTGGCGGCCCAGAAGGTGCCACACAAGTGGTACATCGACTCGGGCGCTCATACGTTCCCGGTCTGGAAGAACGACCTCTATCACTTCGCATCGCTGCTGTTTCGCTGAGTCGCCGCGGCGAGCGGCACCGCATCGCCGCGGCGTGGCTCGCCTTTGGCCGCAATGGCGCCCGCGCCGTCTTGCCCGTGTGTCCGGAGTACACGCCGCAACTGCGGGCGACAGCACCGTTGCCTCTGCCCACTGTGAACGCCGGCACGGTTCGGCCGCGCGGGAGTTGACACGCGCCCCGGCGTCTGTCCTACTGTCATAGGACAGACAACCTATGCGCCTACAGCTCAACTTCAAATCCGGCAAGCCCGTGTACCTGCAGATCGTCGACCAGGTCCGCGCGGCCGTCGCCGCGGGCTCGATCCGCGCGGGCGAGCCGCTGCCGTCGATCCGGCCGCTCGCCGAGGAGCTGCGCGTGAATCGCAACACGGTCGCCAAGGCTTACACGGAGCTCGAAAGCCAGGGCGTCATCGAGACCGCGGCCGGCAAGGGCTGCTTCGTGCGCAATACCGGCACGCCGCTCAAGAAGAAGGCGTGCCTGACTCTGCTCGCCGAGGAAGTCGACCAAGCCGTCGTGCAGGCACATCACCTACAGGTGACGCGCGCGGAATTCCTCAAGCTGGTCGAGGAACGCCTGGATACTTTCGAGGAACAACGCCACAGCAAGGTAGCCACATGACGGACCACGCGGCCATCCACATCGATCGGTTGGTGCGCCGCTACGGGCATACCGACGCCGTGAACGGACTGAACCTCGAGGTCAAACCCGGCCGCTGCTACGGCTTCTTCGGCCGCAACGGCGCCGGCAAGACGACGACGATCAAGTGTCTCTTGAACCTGCTGCGCCCAACGAGCGGCACGGTGCGCGTCTTCGGGCTCGATCCGCGCAAGGCAGAAGTGGCCGTCAAGTCGCGCATCGCCTACGTGCCCGACTACGTCGCGTTCTATCCGTGGATGACCGTGCGCCAGACGCTCGACTACTTCGCGGCCTTCCGCGCGCGCTGGAACCGCGCGACCGAGAGCGCCCTGCTCGAGCGGTTCAGGCTCGATCCGCTTAAGAACACGACGCACCTGTCGAAGGGCCAGCGAACGCAGCTCGCGCTGATCACCGCGATCTGCGCCGAGCCCGAGCTGCTCGTGCTCGACGAGCCGACCGCCGGCCTCGATCCGATCGTGCGCCGCGAGTTCATCGAGGCCGTCATCGGCGCCTACCAGGAAGGCGATCCGGGCCGGCGGACCGTGTTCGTCTCGACGCATTTGATCGCCGAGTTCGAGGGACTCATCGACGAATTCACGATCATCGAGGACGGGCGCGCCGTCTTGTCCGCCGACGCGGATCGCGCACGCGACCGCTATCAGAAGGTCTACGCGCGGTTCGCGGCGCCGCTGCGCGGCACGCTCGATCTCGGCGCGCGCGCGGGTGCTGAAGCAGAACGGCCGCGAGATCGAGGTGCTCGCCGAGGGCGACGCGGAGCGCGTCGTCGAGCGTTTGAAGGCCCGATCGCCCGAGGTGATCAAGACCGAGTCGTTGACGCTCGAGGAAATCTTCGTCGCAGTGCTGCAACCCGCCCGCGCGAGCGCAGCACTCGCATGACGACCGTGCTTAGGCCCGCGCTCGTCTGGAAGGAAGTCCGCGGCCTCGGGTCGACATGGCTGACTGTGGCAGCGCTGCTCGTCGCCGTCGGCTTCGTCGAAACCGGCCTCGATACCGTGCTCTTCTACGTTGGCGCCTGTGCCTTGCTCGGCGCGCTGTCGATCGGGCAAGAGTTCACCGACCGCACGCTGGCCGGGTTGCTCGCGCAGCCGGCGGCCCGCTCCAGCGTGTTGCTGCATAAACTGGGCGTGGTCGCCGCGATGCTGCTCGCGCTCTGCGCCCTGGAGTGGGCCTATGGCCTGACGCCCCTCGCGGTCGCACGCGCGTGGCCCGAGATCTCACCGTCTGGGCGCGTGCTCGTGACCGTGCTGCCGGTCTTAGGCGGCGTGCTGCTCACCCCGTGCCTGACGCTGCTCACGCGCAGTGCGCTGGCGGGCTGCGTGTTTACCATCGCTCTTTCGCTCGCGATGGTAATCGGCAGCCAAGCTGCTGTGCCGTGGCTGTACGGGGACGCGGCGACGCTTGCACAGGCGAACGCCCGGGTCCTCGATATCTTCGTGCACACGATGCTGGCCGTCGTGGTGCTCAGCGCGCTCCTGATGTGGCGGCTGTTCATGCGCCTCGAAGCCATCGAGGGCCGCGGGCTCGAACTACACCTGCCGGCGTGGTTGTTCCCGGCGTGGTTATTCAGGGGGCGCGTGCACTTGGCCGCGGCGCGCTCCGCGCGCTCGGTGTGGCGAGAGATGCTCGGCAAGGAGCTGCACCTCCTTGAGATCACGTTCGTCGTGTCCGGACTGTACGTGGCGGCATGGCTCGCGGTCGTGCTGGTCGGCGAGTCTTTGTTTCCGACCCGACGTGCCGGGCTCATGACCGTCGCGACTTTGCTGCACGCCGGCGCGATCCCGCTGCTCGCAGGCTCGCTCGCCAGCGCCGAGGAGCGCCAGCTCGGCACGCTCGACTGGCAGGTGCTGCTGCCCATCGCCGCGTGGCGGCAGTGGGCAGTCAAGGCCGCGGTCGTCCTGGTCCTGTCGCTCGGCCTTGCCATCGGTGTGCCTGCAATCCTCTACGCGCTGTTCGCGTTGGGCCCGGGGCCCGTCCGACTCGGCTGGCCGCCGGCGGCGGCGATCGCGGCCGTTGCTACGTTAAGCCTGTACGCCTCCTCGCTGAGCACCAATGGAGTGCGCGCGCTGCTCGCGTGGGTCCCCGCCGCGATCGTCGTCGTCGTGTTCGTGAACGTCATGCCCCGCTGGATGCCCCTGGCGTGGGATCTGTCGAATGCGGCTTGGGCTGTGCTGTATGCCGCCAGTGCAGCGGTGTTCGCGTGGCTGCTCTGGCTCGGCATGAAGAACCACGGCTCCGCTGAGCGCGGCGCCAAACGGGTCTTAAAGCAACTCGCGGCGCTCGGCGCCGTGGCGGTCGTTGCGATGCTGGCGTTCGCCGCGGCCGATCGCGCGGAGGTCGTTGCGCCGCGGCGCAACGTCGACGAGCGGATTCGGACGCACATCGCGTTCGAAGTCGAGGACGCGGATGGGTCGCCGATCGCAGCGCGAGCGCATTCTCGTGACTGACGACCACCCCGCACTGGACCCGCGTTTCCGTCTCGCTTTCGGGATGCGCGTGGCGCGAAAGTGGGACCGCCGCTGCGCGGCGCCATGCGAACACCGACGAGCTGGGCGGAACGCGTTGACTGGCACGGTGCTTGCTCTGCTCCACACACCGCCGAAGGAGAACCTCTGTGAAGAAGACCACCGCCCGCATCGCCTGCGCGTTGTTTCTGTGCGCCACGAGCGCGCTGGCACAAGTTCCGCAGGTGCTCGGCGTCTGGGAGTTCGACCCGCAGGCCTCTGAGCTACCGAAGGGCTTTCTGCTCGCGTCCGAAACGCGCAGCTACGATCTGCGGGACGACGGCTACCTCGTCAACGTGGTGATCCGCAAAGTGCCGAACGGGCACCCTGACTTCATCCAGGTTGTTTCGAAGAGCGACGGCAAGGACTATCCGCAGTATTCATCGTTTCCGCTCGCCGAGTTCCAGATCAACGGCACGAAGACGCCCGCCACGTACTCCGAAACCGTGCTCGACGAGTACGCAGTCAACGTCGTCGCGAAGTACGGCGACCGCGTCATCAATAAGGGTGTGCGACGCGTGGCGCCAGACGGCAAGACCATGCGGATCGACGTCACGGCCATCGATCAGAACGGTAAGGAGACGCCGTTCTTTCTGGTCTTCAACAAAGTCAGGTAAATCGCCACTCACAATCGCTACGCGTCCGCGGATCAGGTTTTCCGGGGGAGTCACGACATGGACCAGTTCGAGAAGGCCCAGCGTCAGCGCCGGCCGACGAGCACGATCGGTCTCGCAGATTCCGTGGGACGCGATTTGCGCAATTCGTTTCGCGGCCTGTTGCGCCGGCCCACGTTCACGCTCGCGGCTGTGCTCACGCTCGCGCTCGGAATCGGCGCGAACACCGCGGTCTTCAGCGTCGTCAACGCCGTGCTGCTCAAGCCGTTGTCGTACCCGCAGTCGAACCAGCTCGTGAGCCTGCAGCACGTCGCGCCCGGTTTGAATTCCGGCGCGCTCGGGTTCTCGCCGGATCTTTACTTCACCTATCGCGACGAAAACCGGACCTTCGAGCACCTCGGAGCCTTCACAGACGGCGGAGCGACCGTGACCGGTGTCGGCGACCCCGAGCAGGCGCGTATTCGCGTCGTGTTCGACGGCGCGCTCCAAGCGCTCGGTGTTCAGCCGATGCTCGGCCGGTGGTTCTCCGAGGCCGACCATGCGCCGCAAGGGGCCGGCCCCGCTTTCCAGCTCGGCAATACCGTGATCCTGACGTACGCATATTGGCAGCGGAAATTCGGCGGCGATCCGGGCGTCATCGGCCGCAGCATGTCGATCGATTCGCGCCCCACGGAAATCGTCGGCGTCATGCCCGCCGGATTCCGCTTCCTCAACATGACGCCCGAGGCCGAGTTGATACTGCCGATGCAGATCGATCGCAGCCGAGTGGTTCGCGCAGGCTTCGGCGGTATGCAAGGCATCGGCCGCCTCAAACCCGGCGTGACGCTCGCCGACGCGCAAGCGGACGCCGCGCGCATGCTGCCGATTTGGCTCGACGCCTGGCCGGCGGCGCCCGGCGGCGCCCAGCGCGACGCGGTTGCGAACTGGCGTGTGGCGCCGGCGTTCGTGGCGCTCAAGGACACGATCGTCGGCAACATCGCGAGCACGCTCTGGGTGCTGATGGGCACGATCGGCGCGGTGTTCGCGATCGCCTGCGCGAACGTCGCGAACCTCATGCTCGTGCGGGCGGACGCTCGCCGCCAGGAATTCGCGGTGCGCGCAGCACTCGGCGCCGGCCGCGGACGCATCGCGAAAGAGCTGCTCGTCGAGAGCACGGTGCTCGGCGCGCTCGGCGGCGCCGCAGGGCTCGCGCTCGCCTATCTCGGGCTGCGCCTGCTCGTTGCGTTCGGACCGGCGAACCTGCCGCGGCTTCAAGAAATCTCGATCGATCCGTCCGTGCTCGCGTTCGTGATCGTCGCCTCGCTCGTCTCGAGCTTGCTGCTCGGCTCGATCCCGGCGTTCAAGCACGCGGCGCAAGCCGCGGCGCCGCTCTCGGCGGCCCGCGGCGCGACCGCGAGCCGCGAGCGTCATCGAGCGCGCAACGTGCTCGTCGTGGCGCAGGTGGCGCTCGCGCTCGTGCTGATCGTCTGCTCCGGCCTGATGCTCCGCACGTTCGGCGCGCTGCGCGATGTCGATCCGGGTGTCTCGCGGCCCGAGGCCGTGCAAGTCGCCCGGATCAACATCACTCAGGCGATCAGCACCGATCCCGAGCGCATCACGCAAATCCAACGGCAGATTCTAGATGGCATCTCAGCGATCCCGGGAGTCGAGGCCGCGTCGTTCGGCTTCGGCGCCCCGATGGAAGCCGGGCGCACGCCGGCAGGCCCGTTGTACGTGGAAGGCGAGCGCTACGGCGCCGGAGAGACGGCGCCGACACGCCGATGGCAATACGTCGCGCCCGGTTACTTCGCGACCGTGGGCACGCAGATGGTCGCGGGGCGCGACATCACGTGGGGGGATTTGGACGCGGGCGGCAAGGTTATCGTGATCTCCGAGGGTCTCGCACGCGAGCTTTGGGGCGAGCCCGCGGCCGCACTCGGCAAGCGCGTCCGCGAATCGCGGCCGGATGCACCGGGCGCCTGGCGCGACGTCATCGGCGTGGTGCGCGACGTGCACGAGGACGGCGTCAGCCTGGACGCGCCGCGGCTCGTTTACGCGCCGGTGCTGAGGGAGGGCTGGTTCGGGCAACCGAAAACCGGCATGTCGGCGATCGCTTACGTCGTGCGCAGCGAGCGCGCGGGCACGGCGAGCTTCGCCGCCGAGATCAACCGAGCCGTGTGGGCGGTGAACGCCAATCTGCCTGTATTTCTCGTGCGTACGGTGCAGGATCTCCTCGCCGGCTACCTCGCGCAGACGTCGTTCACGCTCGTGATGCTCGCGATCGCCGCTGCGATGGCGCTGGGACTCGGAGTCGTCGGCATCTACGGCGTGATGGCGTACGTCGTTTCGCAGCGCACGCGCGAAATCGGAATCCGGCTTGCGCTCGGCGCGCAACCGACCGCGCTGAAACGGATGTTCGTGCTCGACGCTCTCGCGCGGGTGGCGATCGGCGTCGTCGTCGGGCTCGTAGCCGCGTTCGCGTTGACGCGCTTGATGTCGTCGCTGCTGTTCGGCATCGGTCCGCTCGACGCGCCGACCTATCTCGCGGCGCTCGGCGTGCTGCTTGCCGCGGCGGCATTTGCGAGCTACGTGCCGGCCCGCCGCGCGGCCAGCATCGACCCGATCGAGACGCTGAAGACGGAATGATCGACGGATAATTTCGCAGCATACCCGGTCGCGAACACCCGGCCTGCGCGCGCATCGAGCCGCGCGGGTTTCACCGGACATCGGTGGACATGGTGCACCGTAAGAGATTGGCGCGCCCGGACGGATTCGAACCGCCGACCCTCGGCTTCGTAGGCTGCGCCGCGTTTACACTCTCGTCGTTGATTTACCTCGGCATTCCGCGTCCACCACCTGGGAAATGACTCGACCGAACACTGCGTAACTCGCTGTTTTGACGATTCACGGTCTTGGATTTCCCAGACGCAGTCTATCGGCGACTCGGCCCGCGCGGCGATGGAGCATGACTAGTGCCTGGTTCTATTTGGCGGCCAAAACGCGCTAAGCAGCTCGACTGTCTTCCTCTGCGGAAAGATCACCTCGCTGTACGAGCGGCTCGATCGGCAAGGCGTTTCCGCTAGCTTGTCCTCCACATCGGCCAGTGAGTCTTCGTTCCACCCATCAATCGGCAAGTAGTAAGGCATAGCCTTCGCAAAGTCCACCAGTTGGCCCACCACTGAACGATCCACGGTTCTACCGACACCCACGGTCGCCGTCGCTTCAACTTCATAGGCAATGGCACTCTCGCTGGCTCCCAACCGTCGCAAGCGAGTGTCGACGATCGTCGCAAGCCGATCGGGCAGGGTCTTTACGTCTCTCGCCGGCACAAGTATCGAAAGAAGCGACTTGGAGCTCACGAGCAAGAGCAAGGGGTTACGGTCCACAACGATGCGATTGACATACCAATCGCCAAGCGCATTGCCGGAAGTCGCTGCATCATCGACCGAACGGGGCAATGATCGGAGGATCTTCTGCGTTGCCCTCAGGAGCACCATGCGACCTCCAGGTCAGTCGGACGACGCCGGGACTCACCGCCAAACCAACGACCGACAACAGTGCGCACGGAACTCTCTAACCGCTACTAGCAGACTTCCTGCTACGCGTGCAAAGCCTCCAGCGCCGACTTCGGATTGGACGCCACGATCTTTAAGAGCGCCCGTGCCGGGCCCGTGGGCCGCGTTCGGCGTTGTTCCCAGTTCTGTAGCGTGCGCAGATTTACGCCGATCAGCTTCGCGAATTGGGACTGGCTAATGTCCGCCGCCCTGCGTATGGCCCGAACGTCGGGTTCAGCGACTACTGTCGCCCGCGCGCCGCGGATCGACTTGCCGGCCATGTGCCGTTTCATCTCGCGGACGCCCTTCACCAATTGATCGAAATGTTGCCTATCCATCATCGATGTCCTTCATCAACTCCCGCAGCACTTTGAGCTGGTGCGCGGTCAAGTCTTCGCTTCTGCTCTTAACGTAACCGTAGATCAGGTAGATTCGATCGCCGGGCACGTGCCAGTAATAGATCACTCGTGCGCCGCCTCGTTTCCCGCGTCCCTGCGCTGACCAGCGCAGCTTCCGAAGCCCGGCACCACCGCGTATCAAGTCGCCCGCATCAGGCGCCACGAGCAGGACATTCTGCATTGCACGGAGTCTTCGTCGTTCCAGTGTTCCTTGCGGAACGCCACGAACGGCGTCAACTCGACGAAGATCATGGCTCAATATACGCTTGTGGCGTATACGCTACAAGCGTATAGCCAAGGAGTCACCGGGACGCTCGAAAGAAGGGCTGTAGTCTCGCACCCACACCTAACCCGGGCAGTCGTAGTGAGCGTGCCGGCGATGCTCGCCCGAGCGCAGGCAGATGTAGTTGTTCAACCAGCGCGCTGGCAACGAGCCGTCACTGATTCCGAGGCGGGTGAACAGAATGCCGTTTGTCCGTACTATTCGCATGCAGCACCGTTGATTCCTCAGGATCGACCGAGGTTTACCCCATGACCGAAGTCACTGTCACCCTGCCCGACGATCTTGCCCAGCAAGCGCGCAAGGCCGGCTTGCTGCGCCCAGAAGCGCTCGCCGCGCTGTTGCGCGATGCGATGCGCGAGCGGCGTATCGAACGCCTGTTCTCGACCATGGACAAGCTCGCGCAGCTCCAGCCCCCACTCACCGAGGATGAGATCGCTGCCGAGATCGAGGCCGCTCGCGCCGAGCGGCGCGCCAGAAAGGCGCAATGACCCGCGCCGTCGTCGACACCAACATCGGCGTGTCGGCGTTTCTGTGGTCACGCAACATCTCGCGAAATACATGCCAACGGCTGACGCCGCGCGCGCCCGGTCACGCAGCCGCACCCTAGGCCGCCCTAAGGGTTGTGCACGATCATGCGTTATGCGAGGTGCGAGGCCGGCAAGTCCGGCTCCATCGGACAACACCCCCAATCTCGACCAACTCTCGATGCGCGCCTTTACCGTTGGACCACGGTTAGCTAGTATTAGCTATCTTCAAGAGCTGCGATCTGCCCATGCGCAAAGTCAACATTCACGAGGCCAAGACCACGCTGTCGCAGTTGATCGAGGCTGCGGAAAACGGCGAAGACGTGCTCATTGCGCGTGCCGGTCGCCCCGTAGCCAGACTCACTCGTGTCCGCACCGGACGTAGGGGCATCAAGCTCGGTACGTTGAAGGGGATGTTCAAGAAGGTCAGTGCGAAGTTCGATGAACCGCTGCCGCAATCGGTTATTGCCCGCTTCGGCGACGGGCCGCTCGAGCCGTGAGACTGTTGATCGATACCCACATTCTGATTTGGGCGCTCGAAGGTAGCGCGCAGCTCAGCCCGCGGGCGAAAGAGTTGCTGTTGGACCCTGAACACGAGCACTGGGTAAGTGCCGCAAGCATTTGGGAAATCGCGATCAAGGCGTCGATCCGCAAGTTGACGTTGTCCCGCCCTCTCGGGGACCTAGAGAAGGGCATTCTGGCTGCTGGGTTCCGCGTCCTGGACATCTCGATTCGTCACGCTGTAGCGGTGTCCGAGATCGAGCTGCACCACAATGATCCTTTCGATCGCATGCTCCTTGCGCAATGCGAAGTGGAAACGTTGCGACTCGTTTCCGCCGACCACGCGTTGGCGCGGATTCCGGCTGTTATTCCGGTCTAGTGTCCCGACCCGCTGAACCTGAACGGCATCGCCGTAACCACGCACGGCTAGTGGCCAGCCCGAAAGGAAGCGGCGCCGCTACAGTGGAGCGGCTCAGGCGAGGGCCTGCGCCAGACGTACGGCCCGGGAGAGCATCGTGGAGCAGAACGTCAACGTTCCTTCCTCCAAAGTCCTGCGGGTACGCTGGCCGTTCGACCAGAGCTCGTCCTGATTTCCCAGGTCGCTAGCGCCGCTAACTTCTAACTCATTGATATTGGCGCGCCCGGAGGATTCGAACTCGCCGACCCCCGGCTTCGTAGGCCGATGCTCTATCCAGCTGAGCTACGGGCGCGTACTCGATAAATCAGTGACTTGAGAGCCCACTTCTTCGCGGCGGTGCTCGTTGGCCGGCTCTCACGCGCGCATTCTACCGTAACGAAACGATTTTGGGCGGATACAGAGGGCCGCCCTCGCCTAGCGGATCGATAGCTTGTGCAGCGTGCCGAAGTCGCCTCTCGCAAAGACGTTGAACGCGAGGCTCCACCGGTCCTCGTCGGAGCCGTTCGCATCGACCGAGTGCATGACGACCGACGGGAACAGGCAGATGTCGTTCGTCTTCGGTTTGTGCCCCCAGCTCTTGCAGTTGTAGAGATTGAACGAGTCCATATCGAGATCGAGCGCGGGCGGGAACGGTACCAGGCTCAAGAGATCGCGATGAAACACGATGTCGCCGCTCACGTCGTTGACCTTCAAATACAGGACGCCGGAGATCAATGAATTGTGGTGCACGTGCGGAATCGCCGAGTCGCCGCGCCGGTGGATGTTGACCCACGAGTTCGTGACGTAGAACTCCACGCTACGCGTCACGCGCAGCAGCTCCCGTGTATACGTGTCCACCTCCTGCATCACGACCGCCTTCACGTGAGCAAAGTCCGGCCGATCGAGCACGTTCTTGTCGACCGAGGTCTTGAACTCGTACGAGCCCGTGGAGTACTCGAGCGACGGAATGTCGGGGCGCGGGAAATCCCCGACGTTGTTCACGTATATCGGCGTGGAGAATAGCGGGACGATCTGCGGTTTGTTCATGCAGCTGGCCTGGGCGCCGACTCGTCATCGGTCTCGATGACGCCAGAGTACCAAGTTTTGCGCTGCCGAGCCGGCGCGCCGCGAGCGAGCCGGCGCGCCGCGCGTCAGCGCTGCTCGTGCTCGACGTAGTGACGCACGAGCCGGCGGCCGAGCCCCGTCAGAATCTCGTAGCTGATGGTGCCGGCCGCCGCCGCGACCTCGTCCACACCGACGGTCGGGCCGATCAGCTCGACCAAATCCCCCACTCGCACGGTATCGGCCGGCAGCGCCGAGACGTCCACGCATAGCAGATCCATCGACACGCGCCCGACGACGGGCACGCGCACGCCGTGCAGCGCGGCCGTACCGCGATTGCCGAGGCAGCGCGGATAGCCGTCGGCGTAGCCCGCGCCGACCGTCGCGAGACGCGCCGGCGCGTTCGCCACGTACGTGGCGCCATACCCGACCGTGACGGCCGCCGCAACCTCGCGAATCTGCAGGACCGGGGCCAAGACCGTGGCCACCACCGCCATGGGGTTCGACCGGTCCGCGAAGGGGTTGCCGCCGTACAGCGCAATGCCCGGTCGCACGAGATCGCCGTGAAACGCGGCCTCGAGCAATATGCAGGCCGAATTACCGATCGACGTTGGCGCGGGCGGCAAGAGGCGACGCAGCTCGTCGAACGACTGAAGCTGCGCCCGATTCAAGGGATGCTCGGGCTCGTCGGCGCAGGCGAGATGCGTGAGCACGTGCTCGAGCTCGACACCTTTTAATAGCTCGGGCCGCGCGGCGAGCGCGCGCACGTCGGCCGCGCTCAAGCCAAGGCGCGTCATGCCGGTGTCGATGTGCAGCCCCGCCCGGCCGTGGCCCTGCCAGCGCTCGAGCTGCTCGAGCGAGGACAGCACCGGCACGGCCCGCAGCGCGACGAGCTCGTCGACGGCCCCCGACACGGCGCCCTCCAGCACGTAGATGTCGGCCGCGGGCGCGAGCGCCCGCAGCTCCGCGACCTCGCCGAGCGTCGCCACGAAGAATTGCCCGCACCCTTCGCGCACCAGCCGGCGCGCCACCGGCCCCATGCCGAGCCCATAGGCGTCCGCTTTGACCACGGCCGCGCATTGCGCGGGTGCCGCTCGCTCGCGCAGCAGCCGATAGTTGCGCGCGAGCGCATCGAGATCGACGCGCAGCAGCGCGGCGGTCGGTGCTTCAATTCGCATACGGCGGCAGCTCCGCTTTGACGACGAGCGCGGGCTCCTGATCCGCGGCCACGCGATAGGCGCCGACCCCGATCGGCACGAGCGCAGATTCGCCCGCCGCGAGCCGGCCCACGAGCGTGCCGTCCGTGGCGTAGACGCTCGTCGCGCCCGCGAGCGCGTGCAGGCTGTGCGGCGCGGTGGCCGGCACGTCGACCGAGGTCAGCGCCGTCGGGGCGAGATGCTCGAGCCGGAAATACTCGCTGTCGACGGACCGCTCCACGCCCGCTCGCACCAGCGTCGGCGTCACGACGAAATCCTCCGCGCGCGTCGCGGCGAGGTTCAGCGCGCCGAGCGCGGCCTCGATATCGATCGAACGCAGCGGAAAGCGCACGTTGTCCCACGCTCGGTACGTCGGCCCGGGCCGCCGAATCTCGAGCGCGAGCAAAGCGCGGCCTTGCGGGTTGCCGAGCGCATGGACCTCGGCCGAGGCCGGCTGGCCGCGGGCGGCGGCGACTCGGGCGGGGTTCGCGTTGTAGATGACCTGCCCCGCCGCCACGGGAAGCTCGTTCAGGCCGTCGAGCGCAAGCCAGTAAACGGCGTGCAGCTCGGCAAGGCACGCGGCGACTTCGGCCCAGCTCGTGGCCCGCGGCAGCCGGGGCTGCAGCGCACGCTCGAGCGTCGCCGGTTTTGCGCCGCGGTCGGCGAGCCACGGTTTCAGCAGCGCCTGCAGCTCGGTGGCACCGACCGCGCCGCCGCACAGATCGAGGAGCCGCTGCTGTTCGCGGCGCCCCGTCGCGAGCCGCGCGCCGAGCGCCGCCGCGTCCACGTCCGCGCGAAAGCCCAACCGGATCGTCGCGCCCGGCTCGGCGCCCACGATCACGTACACCTCCGTGTTGCCGGGCGGGTGGGCCTGGATTGAAAGCAGCTCGGCGACGTCGAGCAGCTTCGGCAGCAGCGGAAAGCGCGGCCCGTACCGGGCGACGAACGCGGCGCCGAGCATCGTCACCGGGTGACGGGCCAGCAACGCGGGCAGCTTCACGGTGGAACCGTCGCCGAGCTCGACCACGCTGGGATAGCGGCCCGCCTCGTCGTCCGTGTCGTCTGCGGCGATCTCGAACGACTCGCCCACTGCGGGGGCGCTCGCGGCGGCAGGGCGCAGACGCTTGAGCGCGCGCAGCTGCGCTCCGCCCCACGGTCGCTCGACGAGGTTGTCGCGCCGCGGCTTCAAAAGCCTCGACGCGATCACGGCGGCAGCCGCGCGGTCTCCTTTCAATAGACTCTCGGCCTCGGTATTTGCCCGCGCCACGATCGACCCCTGGATCACGCAACCCCGGCCGCGCCCCGGCCGCAGTATGCCACGGCCGTTTATGTCAAAACGTGACTGAATACCGCGCTGGACCCGGCGAAGCGGGTTAGGCTCGCCCGTAATTCTGTTCACCATGGTCAATCAATGGCTAACCCGCGGGAATTAGCCGAACAAGCGTTCGCGCTGCTGAAGAACGCCCTGCGCGACTCGGAGACGCGCGCCTCCGAGCTCGACGAGCAGCTCAAGCGCAAGCGTGCGCCCAAGAATCGCCTCGAGGAACAGCTCGACGTCCTCACCCACCGACTCGAGAAGGTCGAGGCCGAGCGCGTCGACTGGCAACGGCAGGCCGGCCACCTGGAAGAGGTCGCCGAAGCCGAGCGCGCGAAAGTCCAGCAGCTGAAGAAGAAGCTCGATATCGCGGAGTCGGGACCCGAGAAGCTCACCAAGAAGGAGATCAACTTCTGGCGGGCCAAAGCCGAGAGCTTCGACAGCGAGACCCAAGAATACAAGGACCGGCTCGCGAGCTTGCGCCGCGAGCTCATGGAACGCGACAGCCAGATCTCGCAGCTGCGCAACGCGCCGCCGGGGGCCGACCCCGAGCACGAAGCGCTGCCGATCCCGACGAGCCCGGACACCGACGAGCTGAAGCGCCAGGTCCAGCTCCGCGACGAATGGCTCGCGGACTTGCGACTCGAGCTGCACGATTTGCGCACCCAAGCCAGCGGTCAGCCCGAGCCGCCGCTCGAGACGCTGGCCGAGATCGAAACACTCCGGAGCCAGATCGCGAGCCTCGAGCGCGCGCTGTCGGACGCTCACAATGGCCGTGCCGCGGCGCAAGCCGATCTCCAGCGCGCCACGCAGAACGTTGCCAGCGGCGAGCGCGCGGTTCGCGAAGCCGAAGCGGCCAAGGAACGCACGCAATCTCTGCTGCAGGAGCGCGACCATCGCCTCGTGGAGCTGTCCGCCGAGGTCGAGCGCCTGCGCAACGACGAGGGGCAACGCGAGGAGCGCTTTCGCGCCGAGTCCGCGGAACGCGAAGAGCAATCTCGCGCCGCACTCACGCAGCTCGAGGAGCGGTCCCGCGCGACAGTCGAGCAGCATGACGAGCAGGTCAACGCGCTGTCCCGCGAGCTGGAGCAGCTGCGCGGCCGCCTCGAGCAGGATCAACGGGCCGCCGCCGCCGCGAGCAGCGAGCTCGATACGGCGCGCGCAACGCTGGCGACGGCACAGCAGCGCGTCGACGACGGCGAAGCCGCGTTGGCGCGCAGCGAAGCGGCACTGGCCGAACGCACGAATCGTCACGGCGAAGCAGTAGCCGAGATCGAGCGCCTCGAGCGGATCGTAGGACAGCGCGAGCAGGAGCTCGAGCAGCGGGCACAGCAACTACATCAGCTCGGCGAACGGCTCGTCGATCGCGAGCAGCAGCTCGGTTTGCTGCACGGTGATTTCGAGCGCTCCAAGGCCACGGTCGCGGCGAACGGTCGAGAGATCGGCAGCCTGCGAGAGACGCTGCAGAAGGCCAACCGCGATCTCGAGCAGCTGCGCGAGCAGAATCGCCATCTGGAAGCCACCCAGGCCGAGGTCCGAATTGCGGCCCAGGCGGCGGCGGACGATCTCGCCGCGGCCAGGGAGCAAATCGCCGGGCTCGAGGCGGAGCTGAAAGAAGAGAAGGAGCACGCCGAAAACCTCGGCGAGCTGGCGAACGAGCGTCGCGAGCACATGACGAAGCTGCAAGAGCAGCTCGAGGAAGCCGAGGAACGCTACGCCGAGTCCCATTGGCGTCTCGGCAAGGCTCTGTACTTCGAACGGCTCGTGAGACGGCGCAAAGGGCTCGTCGAGAAGCTGCTCGCCGGCCTGCGCGCCAAGATGAAGGCGAATGTGGCGCTGAAAGCGGGCCTCGACGGCTTGCGAACCTACAAGGCCGCCGCGGAGACCAATCAGCGGAAGCTGCTGCAACGCATCGACAAGCTGAAGGCCGAGCTGGCCGACGCCACGGAGACCATCAAGCAGCAGCAGGCGGCGACGCATGCGAACGAGGCGGTCGCGAACGCGGAAGCGCGCGTGACCGAGCTCGAAGGACGCCTGAACACTCAGGCGGAGCTCATCCAATCGCTCGAGTCCGAGCTCAAGGCGGCTCGGCGCGCGCACAAGGGCGACGACGAGAAGAGCGAGGAGCTCGCGCAGCTGCGCGCCGAGGTCGAGACGAAGAGCCAGATCATCGCGAGACTTCAAGAGGACGCCGACGAGCAGCAGCGCAAGCTCGCGAAGCTGCGCGGCAGCGAATCGGAGACGCTGCGGCTCAAGGCGCTGAAGGAGCAAGACCGCGGCGAGATCGACGCGCTGCAGCGCGAGATCGCGCAACTGCGCGAGGCGCTCGCGCGTCAAGCCGAAAGCGGCAACGATGCGGACCGCGGCAACCCCGAGCTCGAGGCGGCGCTGAAGGCGCGTGACACGTCCATCAAAGACCTCAAAGAGACAATCAAAGAGCACGAATCGTCGATCAAGAAGCTCACCGAGTCAGCCGACGGCTGGAAGCGCAAATATCAATTCCTGGCCGCCGACGCCCCCGAGGCGTACAAGTCCACCCCGACCGAACACTAGCTCCGTAAGCCATGCCCTCAGCAACCGGCGCGCTCTCGCCATTGTTGGTCAGCCGCGGTATCGACCTGGCCGCGCTCGGCATCGCGTATCTGGTATTTCTCGCTACCGGTCTGCTGACGGCGGGCGGCTTCGTGGCCGCGCGCCGGTACCTCGTCGTCTCACCGAACCGCTGGACGCGTGACTACGGCATCTACGCCTGCTGGCTGCTCACGACGCTCCTGATCGCCATCGTGCTCGAGAACGAGCTGTTGCCGCGCGGAGTGGCCACCACGCATTACGTCGCCATACCGCAGTTGCTCGTGCTGCTCGGGCTGCACGCCTGGATCTGGAAGCGGCAGGAACCCTCGCTCGTGGCCCTGGGCGCCGCTGCGGCGGCCGCCACGATCGTGTTGACCGCGGGGCTGGTCCTCGGCACGCGCCTGCGTGGCGCCGCGTACGGCATGACCGCCGTGATGCTGGCGATGCTGCTGGTGCTGCTGTGGCGCCAAGCCGTGTCGACGAAACGCGCGTTCGTCAGGGCAAGCTCGATCTACGTCGGCTCGAAGGAAACGCTGGACGAGACGGCTGCGCCGCAGAAACCGTGGCTCGGCCTGCCGCAGTGGGTGGCCCTGATCGTGGCCAGCATTGCCCTCGCGATCGGTAACTCGCTACTGCGTGGAGCCGCGCTCGAGCAAATTCCGGCGGCAGAGGTGGCGACGGTGTCGCTGCTGCAAATGTTGACGACGGCAGGCGTAAGCGCCGTTCCGGCCGCGGGCTACTGGTTGCTGCGCAAGACCTGGATGCCGGAGCTCACGCGGTTCGTCTGGCTGGCATGGATGGTGGTCGGGTTCGCGTTCACGTACGGGAACTATCTCAGCCGGCCGGTGTGAGTCGCGCGAGTAGACGCGGCTCGAGGTCGCGACGAAAGCGCTCGAGGTCGTCCATGCCGGTGAGCCCCCTGAGATCCGTCACCTTGAGGCCCTCGTAGCCGCACGGGTGGATGCCGCGAAACGGCGCGAGATCCATGGCCACGTTCACGGCGAGACCGTGGTACGAGCAATGGCGTTTCACGCGTAGACCGACGGCCGCGAGCTTTGCACCGTCCACATACACGCCGGGGGCGTCGCGACGCGCGATCGCGGCCACGCCATAGTCCGTCACGGTGTCGATGACGGCCGACTCCAGCGCTTGAACGAGCGCGCGAGCGCTGAAGCCGAGACGGCGCAGATCGAGCAGCACGTAAACGACGAGCTGGCCCGGCCCGTGATACGTCACCTGTCCACCGCGGTCGATCTGCACGACGGGGATGTCGGCGGGCGCGAGGACATGCGTGCGATCGCCGCGCATGCCGAGCGTATAGACCGGCGGGTGCTCCACGAACCACACCTCATCGCGCGTCGCGGCGGTGCGCTCCGCCGTGAAAGTCTGCATCTCTTTCCAGACGTCCGGCAGCGGTCTGCGCTGCAGATCACGCACGAGTGGCGGCAGCACGGCGCTCCTAGATCACCATCAGAATCTCGTCGCTAGCCACGAGATCCTGGTACATGGCGTCGATCTGCGCGCGAGTCTCCGCGCGCACGGTGATCGTCAGACTCAGATAGCTGCCTTGTCGGCTCTCTTGCTCCGCGAGGCGCCATTCGTCGTAATGGGCGCGGACGATCGCGAGCGCGGCGTCGCGGAAGCGCTGCTCGTTACGGCCGAACACCTTGACGGGAAGATCGCACGGAAACTCGAGCAGCGGCTTTTGCGGCTCCGTCACTGCCACAGGCCCGTGAGTCCTCCGCGCAGCCGCGTCCACACGCCCCCTTCCGCGACCCCGCCCAGCACGACGAGCGGCGCGGTCGCGAGCTGCCGGCCGCGGAACCAAACGTCGAGCTGGCCCACGTTCGCGCCCGCTTCGAGCGGCGCGGCCAGGCCGTCCTGGCGCTCTCGGCGCTCCTCGAGACTCGCGAAGCCGCCGCGCGGCAACGTCACGTACAGATCCGTGGCCGGCCCGATCGCGGCGTAGTCCGGGGCGCCGCCGCGGACCGGCGCTTCCTCGAGCGCCTGACCCGCCGAGTAGAGCTTGCGCGTCTCGAAGTTCGTGAACCCGTAGTCGAGCAACCGCTGCGCGCCGTCATTGCGCGACTTCGCGCTCTGCGCGCCCATGACCACTGCGATCAGCCGCATGCCGCCCCGCAGCGCCGAGGTCACGAGGCAATAACCGGCCGCGCTGGTGTGGCCGGTTTTCATCCCATCGACGCTGGGATCGCGCCGCAAGAGCGCGTTGCGGTTCTGCTGCACGATGCCGTTGTAGCTGAACTCCCGCTCCGCATACAGCCCGTAGTACTCCGGGAAATTCGCGATGATCGCCTTTGCCAGGATCGCGAGGTCATGCGCCGAGCTGTAATGACCGCGCGCCGGCAATCCGTGTGGGTTGCGAAACGATGAGTTGCCCATGCCGAGCACCTTCGCGGCCGCGTTCATCTCGCCTACGAAGCCGTCGACGGACCCCGCAACGTACTCCGCAAGCGCCACGCTCGCGTCGTTACCCGACTGGATCAACATGCCGCGAACGAGATCCTCGACGACAACGCGCGAATTTACCTCGATGAACATGCGTGTTCCGCCCATGCGCCAAGCTTTTTCGCTGACGGGCACCGAGTCGTCGAGATGAATCCGGCCGCTCTTCAGCGCATCGAACACGAGATAGGCCGTCATCAGCTTCGTCAGGCTCGCCGGCGGAAGCTGCTCGTCCGCCGCGCTCGCCGCCAGCACGGTGTCCGTCGCGAAATCGACCAGATAGTGGCTCTTGAAATCGAGTCGCGGCGGCGCGGTGGCCGACGTGGACTCTCCCGCGAGAGCACTCCCCGCGAGCGCAACCAGCACCAGGCAGAGCATTCGCGCGATCGGTCGGCAGTCCGTCATCGTTTGGTCCTCAACGATCAACCACGAGTTGCGGCTCGGTCACGCCGACCGCGCGCAGCTTGGCCTTCATGCGATCGAACTCGTCGGCGTCGCCGATGGGGCCAAAGCGCACACGGTGCAGCACGCGGCCTCCCGTCTGGTCGCTGACGACGAATGGATTCGCGAAGCCGTCGGCCTTCAAGCGCGCGACGAGCCGCACGGCGTTGTCGCGCTGGGCGAAAGCGCCCGCCTGGACGAACAGACGCGCATCGGCCGCCGCCGGGCCCGCCAGCGCGGACGGCAGCGCGAAGACCGAGGCCTCGAGCGGCGGCGGCGCACCCGGAGCGGTAGGCACGATGACGGGCCGCGTCGCAGCCTGCGCGGGCACGGCCGCTGGGCGCACCGGCGCGGGCGGTGGCGGCGCCGCGGCCATGACGGGCCGGTCGAAAGGCGGCGCCACGGTGCGAACTTCGACGCGCGCGGTGCCGTTGCGAACCATGTCGAGCGCCCGTGCGGCGGCATACGACAGATCGATGAGGCGGTTGTCGACGAACGGACCGCGGTCATTCACCTTGACGACCACGCTGCGACCGTTCTCGAGGTTCGTCACCTGCACCCACGTCGGCAGCGGCAGCGTGGTGTGCGCGGCCGTCATGCCGTTCATGTCGTACAGCTCGCCACTCGAGGTCGAGAGACCATGGAAGTCGGGCCCGTACCACGACGCGATACCGCGCGCGCGGTAGCCGGCGCTCGTCGGCAGCACGTGGTAACGCTTGCCGAGCACGTCGTAGAACGGCGGGTTACCGCGGTCGGCGCGCGGCTCCGTGGACGGCGCCGCCGTGCTCGAACGCGTCGTCACCTGCGATGTCTGGCGTGACCCGCCGCCGGCGCACGCCGCGAGCAGCGCCATGGACAGTACCGCACCGCACAACCGGACTGCGTGCCACGGCGCGAGCGTCACTGCACCGCACTCCGCGTGTTGCTTGCGACATCGTTCATGTAGCGCTCGCGAATCGCCTGGCTCAGCTGATACGCCGCCAGCGCGTATTTCGGGCTGCGGTTGTAGCGCGTGATCACGCGGAAATTGTGGTAGCCAACCCAGAACTCCGAGCCGCCACCGTCGGCCTCGAGCGCATACGGCGCCGCAGGCGTATCGGCCGGCAGCTCCGTGGTGAACACGTAACCCATCTGACTCAACGAGCCGACCGTGTCCTGCAGGTCGAGACTGTTGCGCGGCTCGGGCCCATCGAATTGCGCACCACGCGTGACCTGCTCGGCCACGGGCTCGCCCGCCTGCCAGCCGTGCACCTTGAAGTAGTTCGCGACGCTGCCGAGCGCGTCGGCCCAGTCGCCCCACAAGTCGCGCTTGCCGTCGGCGTCGCCGTCGACCGCATACGCGCGATAGCTCGAGGGGATGAATTGACCCGCACCCATGGCGCCCGCATAGGAGCCGAGCGCGGCCGTGGGATCGAGATGCTCCTCGCGCGCGAGCAGCAGAAACGCCTCCAGCTCCGAGGAGAAGAACGCCGAGCGCGGCGGATAGGCGAACGCCAGCGTCGCGAGGGCGTCGAGCACGCGGAACTTGCCCATGCGCGTGCCGAAATAGGTTTCGATGCCGACGATGGCCACGATCATCTCCGGAGCCACGCCAAAGCGCTCTGCGACCGAGTCGATCGTCTTGGCGTGCTCGCTCCAGAACTGCACGCCGGCGCCGATCCGCGCGTCGTTCAGGAAGATCTTGCGGTACTCGAACCACGGCACCACGCGCTCGGGTGGCTTCGACATGGTGTCGATGACGGTCTGGTTGATCTGCGCCTCGTCGAGCACGGCCGCCAGGCCGGCGCGGTCGAAGTCGTGCTGCTTGACCATACGGTCGACGAACGCGCGCTTGGCCGCCGCGATCGATGCCGCGTCCGGCGTCTGTGCGGCGACCGCCGTCGATAACAGCAGACCGCCGAGGATCGCGCTGCGCCATCCGCTGCGCTTCGCATTCATGGTGCCATCAACTTCCTGTGCCCATGGATCGACGCGAGCATACCGAAGCCGGCCATGAGGGTCACCATCGCCGTACCGCCGGCACTCACCAGCGGCAGCGGCACGCCGACGATCGGCAGCAACCCGGATACCATGCCTGCATTCACGAACACGTAGAAGAAGAATGTCAGCGACAACGCGCCGGCCAGGAGCCGCGTGAACGTGTCCTGCGCCTCGGCCGCGATGTACAGGCCGCGCCCGACGAGTGCCAAGTACAGCACGAGCAGCAGCAGCAACCCGAGCAAACCGAACTCCTCGCCCATCACGGCGAAGATGAAATCCGTGGAGCGCTCCGGCAGGAACTCGAGATGCGCTTGGGTGCCGTTCAGCCAGCCCTTGCCGAACAGCCCGCCCGAGCCGATCGCGATCTTCGCCTGGATCGTGTTGTAGCCCGCGCCGAGAGGATCGAGCTCGGGGTTCAGGAACGTGAACACCCGGGCGCGCTGATAATCGCGCATGTAGTGCCAGAGCAACGGCACGACTGCGAGCCCCGCCACACCGACGCTCATCATGATCTTCACGCTGATGCCGGCGAGCAGGATCGCCAGCCCCCCGGCGGCGATCACGAGCAGCGCAGTGCCGAGATCGGGCTGCTCCGCGATCAAGCCGGCGGGCACGCTCACGATCAGCACCATGGCCACCGTTTGCAGGAACGTCGGCGGCAGGCGCCGCTCGTGCATGAACCAGGCGACCATCATCGGCGCCGAGAGCTTCATGATCTCGGACGGCTGGAACCGGATGATGCCGAGGTCGAGCCAGCGCTGCGCACCCTTGCCGATCTCGCCTTCCACCATCACGACCAGCAGCAGCCCAAGGCCGAGGAAGAACAGCCACGGCGTGAAGATCCTGAGATAGCGCGGCGGCACCTGCGAGAGCACGAGGAACGCGGCCAGGCCAAGCGCGAAGCGCAGCCCCTGGCGCATCAGCAGGCTCAGATCGGCGGCGAGCGCGCTGTACAGCACGACGAACCCGAGGCCCACGATCGCCACGAGCAGCACGAGCAACGGCATGTCGACGACGAGGCCGCCGAACGGCAGGCGGCGGCCGGACCCGACGCGTCCCCACTCAAGGCTCGCGAGCGACATAGCCCTCCCCGACGAAATAGGCATCGAGGATCTTGCGCGCGACGGGCGCCGCCGCGCGCGCCCCGCCGCCGCCGTTCTCGACGATGACGGCGAGCGCGATTCGCGGCGCGTCGGCCGGGGCGTAGGCGACGAACAGGCCGTGATCGCGCAAGCGCACGTCGACCTCGTCTTCCCGGTATTTTTCGTCCTGGCCCACCGTGAACACCTGCGCGGTGCCCGTTTTGCCGGCCACGCGGTACGGAACGCCTTGCATCGCAGCGCGCGCCGTGCCGCGCGGCTCCGACGTGACACCGACCATGGCTTCCCGCACGAAATCCCAGTGCTCGGGCGCAGGGCCTTCGACGGGCGACAGGCTCGTGGGATTCGAATACTCGACGGTCCTGGTCACGGCGTCCTCGACGCCGATCAAGAGGCGCGGTGCGTAGCCGACACCGCGCACGGCGAGCGTCGCCTCGGCGTGCGCGAGCTGCAACGGCGTCACGAGCATGTAGCCCTGGCCGACGCCGGTGTTGATGGTCTCGCCCGGAAACCAAACCTGGTCCTCGCGGCGCGAGAAGTGCTTCTTCTTCCATTCCGGCGAGGGCAGGATCCCGGCCTTCTCGCCGTCGATGTCGAGGCCCGTGACGGCACCGAACCCGAATGCCTTGAGCCCGCTCGACACGTCGTCGATGCCCATCGCGAGAGCGAGCTGATAGAAGTACACGTCGCACGAGCGGACGATGGCCTCGTGCAGATCGACCGGGCCGTGCACGCCGCCGCGACCCTCGCGGTATCTGTGCGTCTGGCCGGGGATGTGGTACTCGCCGGGGCAGTAGACCTGTTTGTTCGGATCGATGCTCTCGTGCACCAGCGCCGCGAGACTGATGAACGGCTTCACGGTCGAGCCGGGCGGATAGACACCCGAGAGCGCGCGGTTCAAGAGAGGCTTGTCGGGGTCGAGCGTCAGCGCCACGTAGTCCGAGCGGCTCAAGCCGCTCGCGAAACGGTTCGGGTCGAACGAGGGCGAGCTCACGAGCGCGAGCACGTCGCCGCTGCGCGGGTCGATGGCCACGATCGCGCCACGCAGCTCCGCCAGCGCTTGCTGCGCCGCGAGCTGCAGCCGCATGTCGAGCGACAGGACCACGTTGTTACCCGGCACCGGGGACTTGCTCTGCAGGCCACCGATGAAGTTCGCGATGTTCTCCGCATGCGAGTCGACGATGGGGTCGAACAGCACACGACCCTGCGCGTTCACGACTTGCTGACGGTAGCCGACGTGCCCGTGAAGAACCGTCTCGTAAGCGCGCTCGATGCCGGTCTTGCCGATCTGCGAAGTCGCCGCGTAATCGCTGCGCTCGATGCGCTCGAGGTCGGCCACGCTGATGCTGCCGACGTAGCCGATCGCGTGCGCGCTCGCTTCGCCGAACGGGTAGTTGCGCACGAGCTCCTCTTGGATGTCGACACCGGGAAACCGATGCCGCCGCACGGCGAACGTCGCCGCCTGCTCCTCGGTGAGATTGCTGAGCTTCACGCGCTCGAACCCCCGGTGCGAGCGCACGAGATCGCGCAACGTGTTGTGCTCCGACGGATCCGTCAGCGACAGCGCCTCGAGCGCGGTGAGGGTGTGCTCGAGATCGTCGATTTCCTCGCCGACGGCCACGAGCTCCCAGCTGGGCTGATTCTCCGCGATCACGATGCCGTTACGGTCGTAGATCAGGCCGCGCGTCGGCGGCAAGGGCTCGATGCGGAAGCGATTGCCCTGCGAAAGCTCCACGAAGCGCTGGTAATCGATGATCTGCAGCCGCACGAGTTGCATGACGACGAGACCCGTGAGGAGCATCACGACGATCGCCGCCGCGATGATCCGCGACTGGAACAGTCGTTGCTCCTTCCAGTGATCCTTCAGCCGTAAGGAGGGCCCGGCCATGCTCTAAAGCCTCGCCTGCGCTTCGCGCTGGCCGCGATGGAACACGAACAGCATGACGAGCCACACCAGCGTGCCCGTCAGCGGCGGCACCCAGCGCTCGGTGAGGGGCACGGTGCGTCCGGCGATCCCGTCGATCCAGAACAGCACGAACTCGTACAGCCCGAGCAACACGAGCACGGTCAGCGCAAGCTGGGAGATCGGAAAGACGCGCAACCGCAGATGGAACCGATCGGCCAGATAGACGATCACGAGCAACGCGAGCGCGTTTTGCCCGAGCAGCGCGCCGGACAGCGTGTCGACGGCCAAGCCCATCCAGAACGCCGTGAGCAGACTGAGCTTGCGCGGCGACATCAGCGACCAGTACAGCAGCACGACGGCCATCCAGTCGGGCCGCAGCGACTCCACCGATTCCGGCAGCGGCACGACGCCGAGCGCAAGCGTGAGCGCGAGGCTCAAGGCCGGCACGAACCAGTTACCGACGGCTCCGCCCATCACCGCGCCTCCGCCACACGCGCACCGCGCGCGAGAGGCGCCTTCGACCCCGTGGGGCTCGCGGGTGTCACCTGCTCGTTCCAGACCAGCAGAACCTCGCGGTCGCGATCGAGTGCCGAGGCCGGCTCGGCGATGATCTCCGCGAACGACTGTTCCGGCTGCAGCCGCACCTCGACGACGCGGCCGACCGGATAACCCGGCGGGAACACGCCACCCAGGCCGGACGTCACGAGCAGATCGCCCTCCTTCACGTCGGCGCTGTTGGTCAGATAAGGCAACCGCAGCCGACTGCTATCGCCCAGGCCCACCGCAATCGTGCGCAAGTTGTTGCGATTGAACGCAACCGGCACGGCGTGATCGGCGTCGGTGATCAGCACGGCCTCGGACGTGAACGCATCGACGCGCACGATCTGGCCGACGACGCCCTGCGCGTCGAGCAGCGCCTGGCCCACGAAGACGCCATCGGTCAAGCCGCGGTTCAAGTCGAAGCGTTGCCGGTAAGGATTCAGGTCGACCGACAGGATCTCCGCCACCAAGGCACGCAACCCGACGCGCTCGGTCGAATCGAGCAACTGCCGCAGGCGTTCGTTCTCCGTCTCGAGCGCGGCTAGCCGTTGCAGGCGCAGCTCGGTGTCGAGCCGCTCGCGTTTCAGCTGCTCGTTCTCCGCGATCAGCGCGCCGCGTTCTGCGAAATTCGTGCGCGCCGACTGCCACGTGCGAAACGGCAGATCGACGAGCACACGAACGGGATAGACGACGACCGAAAGGGCCTGCCGAACACGCTGCAGCTGTTGCTGGCGCTGGTCGAGCAGCATCAGCGCGATGCAGACGACGGCGAGCAGCATGAAGCGCACGCCCAAGGAAAACCCGCTTCGCCCAAACCCGGCGGCGTTTCTTCCTTGCGCACTCATGCGTCTTGCTCCGTCGCCGATACCGTTACTTCAGATCACTCCACGGAGAAAGCGGACGGCCCGTACTCGTCGAGCAGCTCGAGCACTCGTCCACCCCCACGCGCCACGCAGGTCAGCGGGTCGTCCGCGATGACCACGGGCAGACCGGTTTCCTCGGTCAACAGCTTGTCGATGTCCGTCAACAGGGCACCGCCTCCGGTGAGCACGATGCCGCGCTCGGCGACGTCCGCACCGAGCTCGGGCGGCGTTTGCTCGAGCGCGAGCTTGACCGCGCCCACGATGCCCTGCAGCGGCTCCTGCAGCGCTTCGAGAATCTCGTTGCTGTTCAGCGTGAAGCTGCGCGGCACACCTTCCGAGAGATTGCGGCCTTTCACGGAGATCTCGCGTACTTCCTGACCCGGATAGGCCGAACCGATCTCGTGCTTGATGCGCTCCGCCGTGGCTTCGCCGATCAGAATGCCGTAGTTGCGCCGTACGTAATTCGTGATGGCCTCATCGAAGCGATCGCCGCCGATGCGCACCGACGCTGCGTACACGATGCCGTTCAGCGAGATCACCGCCACTTCCGACGTGCCGCCCCCGATGTCGAGCACCATGGAGCCGCGCGCCTCGTGCACCGGCATGCCGGCGCCGATCGCGGCCGCCATCGGCTCCTCGACCAGATACACCTTGCGCGCGCCGGCGCCTTCGGCCGACTCGCGAATCGCACGCCGCTCGACTTGCGTGGAGCCGTACGGCACGCACACGAGCACGCGCGGGCTCGGTCGGAAATAGCGCGAGCCATGCGCCTTCTTGATGAAATACTGAAGCATCTTTTCCGTGACGCTGAAATCCGCGATGACGCCATCCTTCAGCGGTCGAATGGCGGTAATATGTCCCGGCGTTCGGCCGAGCATGTTCTTGGCGTCGACGCCGACGGCTTCGAGCACCTTACCGCCGCGACCCGGTTCCTCCCGGATCGCGACCACCGAGGGTTCGTTCAAAACGATACCGCGACCCCGAACGTAAATCAGGGTGTTTGCGGTGCCCAAGTCGATGGATAAATCGTTCGAGAAGTATCCGAGAAAACTCTTTAACATCGAGGCCCAAGGCCGCTAGAGTGAAAACAACGGGACTTTAACATAGGTAGGCCAATCCACAAGCGACGTGTATAGTTTAATGAGAAGTAGATCACTGCCTTTTTCACGCCCTATTCGAAGCGACAAAACGTGCTCCGTCCCGACGACATCCGCCGCCTTTCCCGGCTCGCCCGTCTAGAGGTTACCGACGCCGAGATCGCCGACGTTTCGGCCAAGCTTTCGAGCATCGTCGCCATGGTGGATCAGCTCCAGGCCGTCGACACGTCGGGCGTGCGCCCCATGGCTCATCCGCTCGACCGTGCCCAGCGGTTACGACCCGACGTCGTGACCGAGGTCGACCGTCATGAGCTGTATCAGCGCAACGCCGCGCGCGTGGAACGCGATCTGTATCTCGTGCCGAAGGTCATCGAATAGCCGGAGCGTGACCGGGGCAATGGCCGCAAGCGCCTCTCCGCCGGTCGAACGATTCTGAGCAGCGACTCGCGCATGCATACACGGACCCTGGCACAACTCTCCGCCGACCTGCGAGCAAAGCGCGTCTCCGCCACGGAAGTCGCGCAGCACTTTCTGGCTCGCATCGCGCATCACGACGCCGCGCTGAACGCGTTCATCACGGTCACGGCGGATCAGGCGCTCGCCGCGGCGGCCGTCGCCGACCGCCGACTCGCGAGCGGCGACGCCGCGCCGCTGACGGGAGTCCCGCTGGCGCACAAGGACATCTTCTGCACGGCCGGTGTGAAGACCTCGTGCGGCTCGCGCATGCTCGACGACTTCGTTGCACCCTACGACGCGACCGTGGTCGAGCGGCTGCAAGACGCAGGCGTCGTGATGCTCGGCAAGACCAACATGGACGAGTTCGCGATGGGCTCGTCGAACGAGACGAGCTTCTACGGCCCGGTAAAAAATCCCTGGGACCCTGCGCTCGTGCCCGGCGGCTCGTCGGGCGGCTCGGCGGCCGCCGTCGCGGCGCGACTCGCGCCGGCCGCCACGGGCACGGATACGGGCGGCTCCATTCGCCAGCCCGCCGCACTGGCCGGCATCACGGGCTTGAAGCCCACGTATGGCCGCGTGTCGCGCTACGGCATGATCGCGTTCGCATCGAGCCTGGATCAGGCCGGCGTGCTGACGCAGACGGCCGAAGATGCTGCGTTGCTGCTCGAAGCCATGGCCGGCTTCGATCCGCGCGACTCGACGTCGCTCGACGAGCCCGTGCCCCGCTACGCTGCGATCGCCAACGAGCCGTGGGAACGGCTGACGATCGGCGTGCCGGACGAATTCTTCGACGCCGGCCTCGACGCCGACAACGCCACCACGGTCCGCGCCGCGCTCGCGCAGCTCGAGAAGCTCGGTGCCACGCTGAAGCCGATCAAGCTCGAGCACATTCACCTGTCGGTGCCCGCTTACTACGTGGTCGCGCCGGCCGAGGCGTCGTCGAACCTGTCGCGCTTCGACGGCGTGCGGTTCGGTTACCGCGCGGCCGCGGCCGACGGCGACGATCTGCTCGCGTTTTACATGCGCAATCGCGGCGAGGGCTTCGGTGCAGAGGTCAAACGCCGAATTTTGACCGGCACGTACGTGCTGTCGGCCGGCTACTTCGACGCCTACTATCTGCAAGCACAGAAGGTGCGTCAGCTGATCAGCGACGATTTCGCACGCGCGTTCCGTGACGTCGATCTCGTGGCCGGGCCCACCACGCCGGCGCCCGCGTTCGGCCTGGGCCAGAAAACCGGCGATCCGATTCAGATGTACTTGAACGACATCTACACGATCGGCGCGAACCTCGCGGGGTTGCCCGCGATCTCGTTACCGTGCGGATTCGTCCGCGATCTGCCCGTCGGCCTGCAGCTCGTCGCACCGCCGCTTCAGGAAGCGCGGCTGCTGAAGGCGGGGCATCACTTCCAGCGCGCCACGGACTGGCACCAGCGCGTACCGGCAAGCTACGCGTGACAGTGTCGCCATGAGCTTCGAAATCGTCATCGGTCTCGAGATCCATGCGCAGCTCAACACGGCGAGCAAGATCTTCTCCGGCGCCTCAACGCAGTACGGCGCCGCACCGAACAGCCAGGCGAGCCTCGTCGATTTGGGCTATCCGGGCGTGCTGCCCGTGCTGAACGGCGAGGCCGTGAAGATGGCCGTGAAGTTCGGCCTGGCCACGGGCTGCACGGTCGCCCGTCGCTCCGTGTTCGCGCGCAAGAATTACTTCTACCCCGACCTGCCGAAGGGCTATCAGATCAGCCAGTACGAGCTGCCAATCGTGCACGGCGGCCATCTCGACGTGCTGCTCGACGACGGCGCCACGCGCCGCGTCGGTATCGTGCGCGCGCACCTCGAGGAAGACGCGGGCAAAAGCTTGCACGAGGATTTCGCGGGCTTATCCGGCATCGACTTGAACCGCGCCGGCACCGGCCTGCTCGAGATCGTGTCCGCGCCCGATCTGCGCTCCGCGCACGAAGCCGGCGCCTACATGCGCAAGATCCACGCGCTGGTCCGCTACCTCGAGATCTGCGACGGCAACCTGCAGGAGGGCTCGTTCCGCTGCGACGCGAACGTGTCCGTGCGCCGCCAGGGCGACCCGAAGCTCGGCACGCGCACCGAGCTCAAGAACCTGAACTCGTTTCGGTTCGTCGAGCGCGCCATCGAGATCGAGGCCGCGCGCCAGATCGAGCTCATCGAGAGCGGCGGCACCGTCTTGCAGGAGACGCGCCTGTTCGATCCCGACCGCGAGGAGACGCGGCCGATGCGCAGCAAGGAAGAAGCGAACGACTACCGCTACTTTCCTGATCCCGACCTCCTGCCGATCGTCGTCGACGAGCAGCTCATCGAGAGCATGCGTGCGAGCCTGCCCGAGCTGCCGGACGCGAAGCGCGAGCGGTTCGTGAGCGCGTACGGCCTGCCGGACTACGACGCCGGCGTGCTGACGGCCGACAAACGGCTCGCCGACTACTTCGAGGCGGTCGCCAAAGCCACGCGCGCCGCGCCGAAGATCGCCGCGAACTGGGTCATGGGCGAGCTCACCGGTGCGCTGCATCGCGCCACCCTCGAGATCGAGGCGAGCCCCGTGCCGGCCGCCACGCTCGCAACGCTGCTCGACCGGATCGAGGCCGGCACGATCTCCGGCAAGATCGCGAAAGAGGTGTTCGAAGCGCTGTGGAACGGCGAAGGCAGCGTGGATGCCATCATCGAGAAGCGCGGGCTCGTGCAGATCTCCGACGCCGCGAGCATCGACAAGCTGGTCGCCGAAGTCATCGCCGCGAATCCGGCGCAGGTGGAGCAATTCCGCGCCGGCAAGCAACAGGTGCTCGGCTTCCTCGTCGGCCAGGTCATGAAGGCGTCGCGCGGCAAGGCGAATCCGCAGCAGGTCAACGAAGCGCTGCGCAGGGCGCTCGACGCATGAACGAGGTCCAGGGTTTCGTCCTCGAAGGCGCGGGCATCCGCGGCGCCTTGGTCCGGCTCGAGGAGACGTGGCAGCGCGTCGTGGCCGCGCACGATTACACGCCCGAGGTCCGCACGCTGCTCGGCGAGGGCGTGGCGGCCACGGTGCTGCTCGCGAGCGGGCTCAAGGCGACGCCGAGCGTGTCGTTGCAGTTGCAGGGCGAAGGGGCGCTGAAGCTGCTGCTGATCCAGTGCACCGACGGCCAACGCGTGCGCGGCATGGCGTCGTTCAAACCCGCCACCGAGCCGGAGCCGTTGCTCGGTGCCGGTAAAATGGTGGTGAACCTCGATACCGGCAAGCCGAACGGGCTCTTCCAGGGCATCGTACCGCTGACGAGCGAGAAGCTCGACGCATGCCTGGAAGAGTATTTCGTTCGGTCCGAGCAGCTGACGACGCGGTTGATTCTGAAAACGAGCGAGCGCCGCGTGGCCGGACTGTTGCTGCAGGTGCTGCCCGGGCACGGCGAAGCGCTGTCCGCCGATCGGTTCGAAGCCGCCGCGGCCTGCGCCGCGACGGTCTCCGCGAGCGAGCTCACGAATCTCCCGGCCGAGGAGCTGCTGCCGAAGCTGTTCGCCGGCCACGAGATTCGGCTGTTTGCGGCGAAGCCCGTCGAGCACGATTGCCGCTGCACGCCCGAGCGGCTCGCGGGCGTCGTGCGGATGCTGGGCGAGGACGAGGTCAAGAGCCTGCTCGCCGAGCAGGGTCACGTGGAGCTCACGTGCGAGTTCTGCAACCGCGCGTTCCGCTACGACGATCGCCAGGTGCACGCGATCCTGGCCGGCACGCCGCAGAAATCCTCGACGGTGCACTGACGACCGACCCGTTCAGGCAGCGAGCCGCCGGCGGAGTGACGCAGCCGTTTGACTCTACGCCGGCGCCCGCGGACATCATCCGCGCTGCACAACGCAACCTCGTCTCCACGGCGGGGTCAAATCGGCGCTGGAATCGATGGCCATGGACGAACGCAAGCCAGCTCACACAAGGAATCGCGCGTCCCGGGACGCGCCACCACACGCGACCGGCGGCAAGCACGAGCAGTGGGTCCTCGACCCCGTCGACGTGCGGCGGCACGCCCGCATACTGCGCGAGCGCCAGCGCGTGGGGCCGCTCGGCAAGCTCGTGCGCTATGCGTCGGTGGCGCTCGTGCTGGTCGGTGCGGTCACCGTCTACTGGAACTTCGATACGCTCCGCGGCATCACCGTCGACTTCCCTGGCCTCCAGGGCCTGCTCGCGGGCGGCGCTCCGGACGGGAGCGGCAGAAAGAAGCTCTTCGGCGGTGAGCCCGACCAGGCCGTCGTCGAGGCCACCGAGGTGGCCGGCGCCGCGGCGCAGACGAGCCTGAGCACGGACCGGCCGCGCCGCCGCCGTCGCGCGCCGCCGCGGCCGCGCCGCCGCCAGCGCTCCGCCGCCCGCAAGCCCCGCGCCCGCCGAGCGACTCTGCCGCGGCGCCCGCGGAGACGCCGGCCGTCGCGAAGCTACCGCCGCCGCCGCCCCCGGAGCCCGAGCCGCCCCCCGGCCCCGAGCAATTCTCGTTCGGCATCGACAGGATCGACGTGTCCGAGGCCAACGCGAGCGCCGATATCCTGATCCTGCGCAGCGGCGACATGCGCCGCGCGTCGACCGTCACCTGGTGGACCACCGACGGCACGGCCAGCGCCGGCCAGGACTACGCGAACCTCGGTCGCGTCGTCGTGAAATTCGCGCCGCACGAGCAAAACCGCGGGATTCACATTCCGATCATCGGCGACCGGACCGTCGAGGGCCCCGAGAACTTCTACGTCAATCTCGCCCCCGGCGACGGCGACGCCGCGGCGACGGAGCGCGTCCAGGTCGTCATCAACGACGACGACTGAGGTCACGCGGCGGCCAACGTGGGCGCGGACCGCATTCGGGGTTACTCTTTAGGCGGCTAACCGGCCGACGGCTTCGGGGGGAGCGTCGATGATTCGAATCCTTTCGCTGCTCGCGCTGGCAGTGCTCGCGCTGGGCAAAGCGGGCGCGCAGCCGCTGAACCTGGACCACGGTCAATACAGTCGCGCCGACGTCGAGGCCGGCCAGCGCCTGTACGGCGTGCAGTGTCAGGTGTGCCACGGCGTGAACGGCGACAACGTGCCCGGCATCGACCTGCGGTTCGGCAAGTTCCGCCGCGTATCGTCCGACGAGGACATCGTGCGCACCGTGACGAGCGGCATCTCGGGGGTCGGCATGCCGGCGTTCGTGTTCCAGCCGCAGGAGCTCACGGCGCTGGTCGCCTTCATCCGCGCAGGCTTCGATCCCGGCTCGGCGGCCGTGCGCGTCGGCAACGCGGACCGCGGCCGTACGCTGTTCGCCGGCAAAGCCGAGTGCAGCACGTGTCATCGCGTGAACGGCCGCGGGCCGCGAGTGGCGCCGGACCTGAGCGACATCGGCGCCATTCGCACGCTGGCGGCGCTGCAGCGCGCCGTGCTCGAGCCGAACGAAGCGTTGCTGCCGATCCATCGGCCCGTGCAGGTGCTCACGAAGCGCGGCGAGACGATTCGCGGCCGGCGCCTGAACGAGGACACGCTGACGGTGCAGGTGATCGACGACCACGAGCGGCTCCGCTCGTTCGACAAAGCGGATCTGAAGCAGTACACGATCGAGACGACCGCCGCGATGCCGTCGTTCAAGGACCGGCTCACGGGCGACGAGGTCGCGGACCTGATCGCCTACTTGACCTCGCTGAAGGGGCTCTGACCATGACGCGCGCGCGCAACGCCCTCGTCTCGTCTGGTCGGCATCACGCTGCTCGCGGCGAACGTCGCGGCGCAGAACGTCACGCCCGGCGCGCATTCACAACGCCGCGCGCGAGCCGCAGAACTGGCTCACGTACGGCGGCGGCTACGCGAGCCACCGCCACACCGCGCTCAAAGCGATCACGCCGCAGAACGTGACGAGCCTCGAGCAGCAATGGGTGCTACAGGGCCAGGTGCTCGGCGCCTGGCAATCCACGCCGCTCGTGGTCGACGGCGTCATGTACGTGACCGAGCGGCCGAACGACGTGCTGGCGCTCGATGCGAAGACGGGCCGCGTGTTCTGGCTGTACCGCTACACCGATTCGCCGGACCAGCGCGTGTGCTGCGGCGCGAACAACCGTGGCGTGGCCATCCACGGCGACACGCTGTTCATGGGCACGCTCGATGCGCATCTCGTCGCGATCGACGCGAAAACCGGCCGCGCGATCTGGAACACCGCCGTCGGCGACCCGAAGCTCGGCTATTCCGTCACGATGGCGCCGCTCGTGATCAAGGACAAAGTGCTGGTCGGCGTCGGCGGCGGCGAGTACGGCATCCGCGGCTTCATCGCCGCGTACGACGTGCACACCGGCGAGGAGGCCTGGAAGTTCCACACGATTCCGGCCCCGGGCGAGCCCGGCAGCGACACCTGGAGCGGCGACACGTGGCAGCACGGCGGCGGCTCCGTGTGGGTCACGGGCTCGTACGACCCCGAGCTGAATCTCACGTACTGGGGCGTCGGCAACCCCGGGCCGGACTGGAACAGCGAGCAGCGGCCCGGCGACAACCTGTACACGGACTCCGTCGTCGCGCTCGACCCCGACACGGGCAAGCTCGCGTGGCACTACCAGTTCACGCCGAACGACAACTACGACTACGACTCCGTGCAGGTGCCGGTGCTCGTCGATCTCACGTGGCAAGGCAAGCCGACCAAGGCCATGCTGTGGGCGAATCGCAACGGCTTCTTCTACCTGCTCGATCGCGCCACGGGCCAGTTCCTGCGCGGCGCGCCGTTCACGAAGGTGAACTGGGCCAGCGGTCTCGATGCCAAGGGCCGCCCGATCCAGACACCGCAGCCGCCCGGCGAGCCCACCTGGCCCGGCAACCAGGGCGGCACGAACTGGTACACGCCATCGTGGAGCCCGCGCACGCAGCTCTTCTATTTCTCCGCGTGGGAAGGCTACGCGTCGATCTACCGGCACGAGGCTCAGGAATACGACGCGGGCCGCGTGTTCGGCGGCGGCGGCCATCGCGTGGTGACGCCCGTGCCGGATGCGCCGACGGTCGGCATCGGCCGCCGCACGCCGATCAACAACTGGACGGACGCGGTCGGGCACGGCGCGGTGATCGCGATGGACCCGCTGACGGGGCAACGCCGCTGGACATTCGCGCAATTCGACGTGTCCGACAGCGGCATGCTGACGACGGCCACGGACCTGCTCTTCACGGGCGGCCGCGAGGGCTACTTCTACGCGCTCGACGCGCGCACGGGGAAGCTGCTCTGGCACGCGAGCCTCGGCGGCCAGATCGTGAACGGCCCCGATCAGCTACGAGGTCGACGGCCGCCAGTACATCGCGGTGATCTCCGGCAACGACCTGGTCGCCTTCGCGCTGCGCCAATAGTCGGTGCGTGGCGCCAGTAGTGGGGCGGAGTGCGCTGGCGCGCGTACGGTCGTTCGGCACCGCCACAAGTACATCCGTGTAGGCTGCGGCGGTGCCGTCCATGGCGCCGACGCTGCCGAACGACCGTACGCGCACCAGCACCCTCCGCGAGTGGCGTTCGGCTCGTCGCACGATGAAGACGCAGCGCACCGCGCGCTAACAAAGCGCGTGCCAACGATGCCGTAGCGGCGTGTCTGGGTGTGTGAGTGCCCTTTCGGCAGCGTCGGCGACAGGACGTCGCCGCCGCAGCCTACACGGACGTATTCACGGCGGTGCCGAAAGGGCGCTCGCACGCCCAGGCGCGCCGCGGAAAAGAACGCTCCTACTTCGACGAGAGCATGGGCAGCGACGGCTTGTCGGCCGGTGAATGCTCGTCGACGGCGACCGCGAAGAAGCCGCTCACGGCGTAGGTGCTCATGACGGCGACCATGTCCATGGCGCCCTTGTTGGTATAGAGCTTCGCCACCTTCGCGAACGTGTCCGAGCCCATGTGGCGCTTGCCGATCAGCTCGCGGCCGAACGCGATCACCGCCGCGTCCGCGTCGTCCAGGCCCTTCAGAGCGCCGCCCGTCCGCACGACGTTAAGCACCTTCGGATCCACGCCGGCCTTCAGCGCCGCCTGCTCGTGGCCGTTCCACTCGAGGTTGTAGTTGGTCTCGCGGCACGCAACCATGATCGCGAGCTCGCGCACGTGCGGATTCAGCGAGCCCTTGCCGACCGCCGCATCGTGCAGATCGAGCAGCGCGTTCGCCACCGGCACGTTGTACGACGCAAACGCCAGCGGCCCCGTGATCGGGTCCGTCGGCTGGCCGTTGCGCGCGAAAGTATCGGCCAGGCGCTTGCCGGCATCGCCCACGTCCTGGCGAGTGACATACGGCAGCCGCGCGTGCGACTTCGCGTCGATGTCGGCCGGCATCTTCGCGGCGGATTGCGCCACGGCCGTACCCGCCACGCAGGCAACCAGGAGCAAGGCGGCGACACGCAATATCGAGCTGTGAGCAGTCATCGTAGAGATCTCCTTGTTGTTGTCAGAGGCTACACGCCGCGCCCGCCAAAGCTCGTTGGGCGCAGCGAATGTTCGAGTATCCCAGGAACGCGATCAGATTCACGAGGCGACGTTCGCCGAGTGCTGCGAGCGCCTTGGCGAACGTATCGTCGGCCACCTCGCGCGTGCCGAGCAGCTCCGCCGCGAAGCCTTCCGCGCTGCGGATCTCGCGCGACACACGGCCCTTCTTGATCTCCGGCGGCGGATCGTTCCACTGCGCCATTACCAGGTTGCGCGCCACGTCGCGCACCAGCGCCGGCAGCTCCTGCTCCACGCTGATCCGCGCGCGCAACTCCTCGAGCGCGCGATCGATATCCCCGTTCGGCAGCGGCGGCCGCGCGGTGACCGTGCCCTGCGGCTTGCGATACAGCGCGCGGCGCGACAGCGGCGCAAGCGCCTTGGCGGCGCCCGGCGGCGCGTCGGCCGGCAACGGATAGCGATCGACGTTCAAGATCATCGACACGTACTCGTAGTACGCCGCAATGATCACCGTGCTCATGAGCCGCTGCTCGCCGAGCGCGGCGAGCGCTTCCTGGTACGTGCCGTCCGTCACGCGCCGCGTGTACAGCAGCTCGTCGGTCACGCGCCAGGCCAGCGCTTCCTCGGGCGGCAGGCGCCTGAGGTCCGGCGTGCGGTGCGCGGCGATCGCGGCGACGACGTCGTCCGGCAGCCCTTCCTGCTCGGCGTAGCGCGAGTGCGCGTACCACTCGTAGCGCGACGTCCAGGCTCGCCCGGCCATCAGCGTGGCGAGCTCGCGCAGCCGGCCCGAGAGCCCGGACGAAAAGCGAATCGTGTTGCCGAGCGCCTGCGACAGATCGCCGATCTCGGGACTGCGCAGCAGCACGTTGAACGGACCGTTCGCAGTGGTATTGGTGACGGCGCGCGCGCTGTTCACCGTGTGCTCGAGCATAGTGCGCTGCTCGGGCGTCATCTCCGCGTACGACAAGCCGTGGAACCGGTCGCCGCGCAGCTGGATGTGCTCGATCGGAAGCTGCTGGGCAGCCACGCCCGCCACCAACGCAACCGCCAGGATCGTTCCCACGAGCGCTCTCGCCGCCACCACCAACACCAACACCCCCTTTCGACCCTACTTCCGCAGGCGCCTGAGCGCCTCGGCAATCACGGCTGCGTCCATTTGGTCCTTCGGCCGCAGCCCCTGCTTGGTCTTGAGCAGGCCCGGTAGATCAAGCACGCGAATCGGCACGTCCTCGATCATCATCGAGACGATGTGCGATTGCATGTCCTGCCAGCTCTGACCCGCGATCGCCGGCATCACGTCCACGGTGAATTCGTCGTTGATGCGGATGGCGTACCGTTTGTCGTCTTTGAACACGTCGCCCTCCGCCGCGAGCTCACCGGCGGCGCCGTCGGGCAGGCGCGAGAGCGCGAGTATCCAGCGTCGAGAGTTCTCGGCGGAAGGATTCACGAGAATGTCGATGTCTTCCGAGAAGCGGCTGAAGCCGTGCGCGGCGATCGCGTAGGCCCCCACCAGTGCGTAATCGACCCGCGCCTCCTGAAGATACCTGGCAAGCGTCTTCACGTCGTCCCACGTCGCCGGACGCGTGTACTCGGTCAACGGTGCTTCTCGACGATCGCGTCGACCGTCCACCGCAGCCGGTCCGCATCCATCTCCTCGGCGCTGTAGTAGATGAATACACCCTTCGGCGTCCGCGTAACGTAACGGGCCTGGCGCGTGAGCGCGGCGCGATCCTCGGGCGACAACGGACGACCGTCGCGCGCAACGCGCCGGCCTACCGTGCGCCCTATGGGTTGCTGATTCCGCGCGGCGGTCATGGCTTCGAGGTGTCGCCCATGCGAGCCAGAGTAGCGAAACGACACCGACGCGACAACGCCGCAGCAGGCGCTAGCGCACGCCGCAGACCCCGCAGCTTGGGTCGCGCTTCAGCGCCACGCTTTGCCAGTCGCCGCGCTTCGCGTCCCAGAGCAGGAGCCGATCGTGCAACGACGACGGCCAGCCTAACACGAGCTTCAGCGCCTCTTGGGCCATCAGGGTGCCGATCACACCCGGCACGGGCGCGAGCACGCCGTTGCCCTGGCAATCGCCGAGCCACTCGTCCTCGTCGTTGTACAGGCATGCGTAGCACGGCCCGTCGCCACGGTTCGGAAACACGACGATCTGGCCTTCGAGCCGCACGGCGGCACCGGACACGAGCGGCACGCCATGCGCGACGCAGGCGCGATTCACGGCAAAGCGCGCCGCGAAGTTGTCCGTGCCGTCGAGCACCACGTCCACGCCGGCGATCGCGTCATCGAGCGCGGCCGCGTCGAGCCGCTCGGGCAGACACACGATCTCCACGTCCGGGTTCAGCGCATTCAGACGCGCCTTCGCGGCCGCGACCTTGAGCTGCCCCACGTCGCTCGGGCCGTACAGGATCTGGCGCGGCAGATTCGTCTCGTCGACCGTATCGAAGTCGTTCAGCACGAGCTTGCCGACGCCGCTCGTCGCGAGGAACAGCGCTGCCGGACAGCCGAGCCCGCCGAGGCCGACGATCAGCGTGCGCGCCCTGCCGAGCCGCGCCTGACCCTCGGCGCCGACGTCGGGCAGCACGATCTGGCGCGCGTAGCGGTTGCTCATGCCGCGCGTCCCGGCTCGAGCTCGAGCACGCGCGGCCGGCCCGCGAGATCGTCGAGCGTCCGCACCACACGCCAGCCGCTCGCGAGCGCGAGCTCGATGAGCGCGGCGCGCTGCGCGGCGCCGTGCTCGAGCAGCAACGCGCCGCCGCGATCGAGGTGCGCGGCGGCTTGCGCAAGCAGCACGCGATACGCGTCGAGCCCGTCCGCGCCGCCGTCGAGCGCGAGTCGCGGCTCGTGCGTCAGCGCGCCCGCGATCTCGACGCTGCGAAGATACGGCGGGTTGCTGACGATCGCATCGAAGCGCTCGCCCGCCACCGCGGCGAGCCAGCTCGATTCGAGCCAGCGGACCGCGAGGCCGAGCCGCTGCCGGTTGCTCTGCGCGACGGTGAGCGCCGCGACGCTCACGTCGAGGCCCGTGACCTCTGCCGCCGGGCACTCGCGCTTGACCGCCAGCGCGATGGCGCCGCTGCCGGTGCCGACGTCGAGCACGACGGGCTGCGGCCTACCCGCGCAGCGCGCGAGAACCGCCTCCACGAGCAGCTCGGTCTCGGGCCGCGGCACGAGCACCGCGGGATCGACGGCAAGCTCGAGCGAGAAAAACTCCCGCACGCCGAGCACGTAGGCGAGCGGCTCGCCGTGCGCACGGCGCGCGACCAGCGCGGCAAACCGCCCGGCAGCCTTCGCCGCCACGGCGCGCTCCGGAAACGCCAGCAGCGAGCCGCGCGATCGATCCGTCGCCGCCGCCAGCAGCAGCTCGGCATCGAGCTGCGCCGAGTCGCTGACCCCGCCGAGCTCGCGCACGGCCGCCGCAATCAGCGCAGGGGTCGACGCGGGCTCTGCCACCGTGTCGGTCGGGTGACTCGTCGCCATGATCATCAGCCGGCGAGACCGAGCGCGCCGAGCTGATCGGCGCGGTACTCGTTCGCCAGCGGCCCGATCACGTCCTCGAGATCGCCCTCGACGACGTCGGACAGCTTGTACAACGTGAGATTGATCCGATGGTCCGTCAGTCGACCCTGCGGAAAGTTGTAGGTCCGAATCCGCTCCGAGCGGTCGCCAGTGCCGACGAGGCCGCGGCGCTTCTCGGCCGTCTCGGTGTGGCGCTTCGTCTCCTCGGCGTCGCGCAGCCGCGCCGAGAGCAGCGACAGCGCGCGCGCACGGTTCTTGTGCTGCGAGCGCTCGTCCTGGCACTCCACGACGATGCCGGAGGGCAGGTGCGTGATACGCACGGCCGAATCGGTCTTGTTCACGTGCTGACCGCCGGCGCCGGACGCGCGATACGTGTCGACCTTGAGATCGGCCTTGTTGATCTCGATGTCGCCCACGTCCTCGGGCTCCGGAAACACGGCGACGGTGCACGTCGAGGTGTGGATCCGACCCTGGGCCTCGGTCTCCGGCACCCGCTGCACGCGATGGACGCCGGACTCGAACTTCAATTTCGCGTAGGCGCCCTTGCCGACGACGCGCGAGATGATCTCGCGATAGCCGCCGTGCTCGCCGGCGCTCGAGCTCAAGACCTCGACGGTCCAGCCCTGGCGCTCCGCGTAACGGCTGTACATCCGGAACAGATCGCCCGCGAAGATCGCCGCCTCGTCGCCGCCCGTGCCGGCTCGCACCTCGAGGAACAGGTTCGCGTCGTCGTCGGGATCCTTCGGCACGAGATGCATCAGCAGCCGGCGCTCGAGGCCGTCACGCCGCACAACGAGCTCCTTGTGCTCGTCGTCGGCAAGCGCGCGCATGTCGGGCTCGTTGCTCTCGCGCAGCTCCTCGGCCGCCGCGATGTCGCGCTCCAGCTCGCGATACGCGCCGAAGTCGCGCGCGACTTCGTCGAGCCGCGCGTACTCTTTCGACAGGTCGCGGAAGCGGTCCTTGTCGGCGATCGTTGCGCCGTCGCCCAGCAGCCGACCGACCTCTTCGTGCCGCTCGACGAGCTCCATGAGCTTGGTGCGCAGCGACTCCTTCACTTGCTTGCCGTCTGCGTGGCGAGCGACAGCAGCCCCGTGTAGGCGACGTTGCCGAAGAACCTGCCGAGCGTCGGATCCGGGCCGACGCGCAGCATCGCGTGGCTCGAGCCCCTCGACAGCCAGCGCGCGACGAGCCGGCCGACCAGGAAGATCACGAGCGCGGCGATCAGCCGGCCGCTCCAGGCGAGCACGAACGCGCCGACGACTTCCGGGTCGAACCATTGAGTAACGATGTCGGCGAGCTCATTCATGGCGCGAATTGTCGAAGAATCACCTAGCCTTCACAAGCAAGCTGCGCCCGGCGTGACGACGCCGGCGGCCGCGCGGACCGTGCGCAAACCGGCATTCATCGGACGGCGTCTGGGGTATATTGGGGCCATGAAGCGCGCTTCCTTGTGGCTGTTCGTAACGTGCATGGCGGGCTGCGCGACGGCGCCCGCGGCCGATGAGACCGACGGCCAGCAGCAAATCGCCGTCGATTCGCACGTCCTGCTCGGCGACATCGCACTCGAACGTCAAGATTTCAGCACGGCAGCCAACGAGTTCCTGGCGGCGGCGCAAGCATCGGACGAGCCCGCACTGGCGGAGCGCGCGACCCGCGTCGCACATCAGCTCGAGCTGACCGATCTCGGACTGAAGGCCGCCGCACGCTGGCGCGAGCTGGCGCCGGACGACGAACGTCCGGCCTGGTTCGCGGGCGTGTTCGAGACGCGCGCCAACCACCTGCCGCGTGCGGTGGCCGAGTTCGAGCGTTTCATCCGCGACATGGACGACCCGGGCACCGGTTTCTCGCTGGTGCTCGAGGCGCTCGTCGACGAGCCGTATCCGCGCGCCGCCACGTCGATCATGCAGGCGTTGAATGTCACGTTCCCCAACGTCCCCACCGGCCAATATGCGCTCGCGCGGCTTGCGCTGCGTTCCGGCGACTTCGATCTGGCATTGACGAACGCCGCAGCGGCGAGCAAGTCCAATGCGGACTGGCTCGAGGCGCAGTTGCTGTACGCACGTGCCCTGCTCGTGGCGGGGCGCAGCGACGAGAGTCTCGCCATCGCGGCGCAGCTCGCGGAGCAGCACAAGGACGTCGAAGTGCAGCTGCAGTACGCCGAGCTGCTCCTGTCTGCGGGCAAGCCGCGCGACGCGGAGAAGCGCCTCAACGACCTGCTCGCCGCAAACCCGGGTCTACCGGAGGCGACGCGCGCGCTCGGCTTCCTCGCGATGACCGAGAATCGCGTCGACGATGCCAAGGGCTACTTCAACAACCTGCGCACCGATCCGCACTATCGCAACGAGGCGTTCTATTACCTCGGACGGCTCGCAGAGACCGAAAAGGACTTTTTGCAAGCCACCCGCTCGTACGCGCGCGTGACGGAAGGCACTCATGCCGTCGAGGCGCAGCTGCGCACGGCGCGGATCATGTTCGGCGAGCAGGGTGACGGCGAAGGCGCAATCCGGCATCTGCGCGACTTCGGCGAAGCCAATCCGCGGTTCGGGTCCGACATGCTCGTGGCGCAGAGCCAGCTGCTGCTGCAGATGAAGAAGCCCGACGAGGCGATGAAGATCTTCGACGACGCGCTCGCCGCGCACCCCGACGATCAAGCGTTGCGCACGGCGCACGTGCAGCTCTTCGTGATCCTGGCGCAGGACGCTCAAGATCGTGGTGCGTTCGACGAGGCGGAAAAGCTGCTCAGCCGCGGCTTGTCGCGCTACAAAGGCAACGGCTCGCTGCGCTACTCGATGGCGCTGCTCTACGAGAACCAAGGCCGAAATCGCAAAGCCGTCGACCTGCTCGAGCGGCTCGTGGCGGAGAGCCCCGACGATCCCGCGCTGCTGAACGCGCTCGGCTATCTGCTGACCGATCAGTTCGATCGGCACCAGGAGGCTCGGGGCTACATCCAGCGGGCGCTCGCCATGAGCCCCGACAGCCCGGCGATCATCGACAGCATGGGCTGGGTGCTCTACAAGCTCGGCGACTACCACGCGGCGCTCGACTACCTCGAGCGCGCGTACCGGCTCGAGCCGGAGGCCGAGATCGCCTCGCATCTCGTCGCCGTGCGCTGGCAACTCGGCCAGAAGGACAGCGCCCGCGAGCTGCTGCACGACGCGCTCGAGCAAAACCCCGACGACCGCCATCTGAAGGACGTCGGCACTCAGCTACACGAATGAAGCGCTGGCTCCTGCCCGTCGCGGCCGCCCTCGTGCTGCCGGCGTGCGCCACCCTCCCGGTAGGCACCGACGGCTTGAGCTACGACGCGCGGCGCGGCGCGCTCGAAGCGGTCGGCGGCTGGGAGATTCATGGGCGGCTCGCCGTGGACACCGGGGCGGGCGGCTTCCAGGGTCGTTTCGATTGGCAACAGCGCGCCGATTCCCTCGACCTGTCCGTACGTAGCCCGCTCGGCGCCGGCGTTCTTCGGGTGGCGGGGAATCCGAACAGCATGACCTTCACGGCGCGCGGCGAGACCCGCACGCTGACCGATCCCGAGCCGGAGCTCTCGGCGCTGCTCGGCTGGTGGCTGCCGGTCGGCAGCCTGCATGCCTGGTTGCTCGGCCTGACGGATCCCGGCTTTCGCGCCAACGTCGAGAACGGCACCGACGGCACACTCGCCGCATTCGATCAACGGCTGTGGCACGTCGCGTTCCCGATGTACCAGCTGGCCATGCTCGCGAGTGACTCGAGCGGCGTCCTCGTGCCGCGCCGCATCGATCTCACGCACGGCGACCTGAAGTTACGCCTCACGATCGACACTTGGCGGCCGACGACCGCTGCCGCTACTCCTTGAGTGATCGCCACGCGCCCAGCAGAATAGCCGCATTGGGGCGTAGCCAAGCGGTAAGGCAACGGGTTTTGATCCCGTCATACGTAGGTTCGATTCCTACCGCCCCAGCCAAATCGAGCCACCGATAGGAGCCGGACCTTGGACCCGATTTCGACGACGATCTTTTCCGGCAACGCGCATCCTGCGCTCGCACGCGACATCGCTTTTCACTTGGGACTCTCGCTCGGACGCATCACCGTCGGCCGCTTCAGCGACGGCGAGGTTAGCGTCGAGATCATGGAGAACGTGCGCGGGCGCGACGTGTTCATCGTGCAGCCCACCTGCCCGCCGGTGAACGAGAACCTCATGGAGCTCTTGATCATCGCCGATGCTTGCCAGCGCGCCTCGGCCGCGCGCGTCACGGCCGTGATGCCGTACTTCGGCTATGGCCGCCAGGATCGCCGCCGCCGCGCCGCCCGAGTGCCGATCACGGCGAAGCTGGTCGCGAACCTGATCTCGACTGCGGGCATCGACCGCGTGCTGTTCGTCGACGTGCACGCGGACCAGATCCAGGGCTTCTTCGACATCCCCGTCGACAATGTCTACGCCTCGCCCGTGCTGCTCGGCGACGCCTGGAAGCAGAAGTACCGCGACATGGTCGTCGTGTCGCCCGACGTCGGCGGCGTCGAGCGGGCCCGGGCGCTCGCCAAACGCCTCGACGACGCCGGCCTCGCGATCATCGACAAGCGCCGCCCGCAACCGAACCAGGCCGAAGTCATGAACGTGATCGGCGAGGTCGGCGACAAGACCTGCGTGCTGATCGACGACATGGTCGACACGGCCGGCACGCTGTGTCAGGCCGCCGCCGTCCTGAAGCAGCGGGGCGCGGTACGGGTCGTGGCCTACATCACGCACCCGGTCCTCTCCGGCCCGGCCGTCGACCGGATAAAGGCGTCCGAGCTCGACGAGATCGTCGTGACCGACACGATTCCGTTGAGTGCGCCGGCGCGGGCGTGCGCGAAGATTCGCCAGCTCTCCGTGGCCGAGCTGCTGGCCGAAACCCTGCGCCGAATCAACGAGTCGGACTCGGTCAGCTCGCTGTACCTCGACTGACCGCCCCTGCTATGATGCGCGGCTTCCTGGAGGTATGAACCCGTGAAAGTCGCATTCGAACTGGCCGGAGAGCCACGCGCGCAGCTCGGCCGCACCGACGCCCGCCGGCTCCGCAAAGCCGGCAAGGTCCCCGCCGTCATGTATGGCGGCGGCGAAGGCCCCGAGTCCTTGGTGCTCGACCACAACGCGCTCCGCAATCAGATGAATCGCGAGGCGTTTTACACGAGCATCCTGACACTGAAGATCGGCAGCAAGACGCAACAGGTCGTCGTGAAGGCCGTCGAGCGCCATCCCGCCCGGCCGCAGATCATGCACCTCGACTTCCAGCGGATTCGCGAGGACGTCGAGATCACGCTGGACGTGCCAATCCACTTCTTGAACGAAGCAAGCGCCAAGGGCGTCAAGGAACAGGGTGGCGTCGTCGACCACCTGCTGACCGACGTCGAGGTTCGCTGCTTGCCGCGTTACTTGCCGGAGTACCTCGAGCTCGACGTCACGGCGCTCGAGCTGAACCAGATCTACCACCTGTCGGACATCCAGCTGCCGGAAGGTGTGTCGCTGGTGGCCTTGGCGCATGGTCACGATCACCCGGTCGTCGCGGTCAACCCGCCGCGGCGCGAGGAAGAAGAGGCGGCGGTCGAGGTCGCGGCGGCGGCCGCAGAGGTGCCGGCCACGGCGCAGGCGGAGCCCGGCAAGGCCGAGGGCGCGCCGGAGCCGGAAGCCAAGGGCAAGGGCAAGGGCAAAGACTGAAGCGCCTGGCAGTTGGCGTCTTGCGAGGCCGCCTCTTCGGCGGCCTTTGCATTCTTGAGAGCACGGGATGGGCACGCAGATCGAGTTGATCGTCGGGCTCGGCAATCCGGGCGCGGAGTACGCGGCGACGCGCCACAACGTCGGCTTCTGGTTCGTCGATCTGCTGGCCGCCGAGCACGGCGGTCGGTTCTCGGCGAATCGCAAGCTCAAGGGTGACACGGCGGAGATTTCCCTCGCCGGCCATCGTTTGCGGCTGCTGAAGCCGAGCACCTACATGAATTTGAGCGGCGAATCGGTCGGCGCCACGGCTGCCTACTACAAGATCCCGATCGAGCACGTGCTGGTGGCGTACGACGAGCTCGACTTGGCGGTAGGGCGCGCGCAACTCAGGTTCGGCGGCGGCACGGCGGGCCACAACGGCGTGACGAGCATCACCGAGCATCTCGGCACGAAGTTCTGGCGGCTGCGCTTCGGCGTCGGCCACCCACGCGACGGCGAGCGGCCCAGCGACGGCCGGCCGAAGGTCATCGATCACTTGTTGAAGCGCGCGGGCGCGACGGACGAGACGACCATTCGCGACGACGCTGCGCGAGGCGGCGGACGTCATGCCCGTGCTGCTCGAGCAGGGCGCGGAGCGTGCCAAGAACCGGTTGCACACGCGCAAGCCCGCCGCGCCGGCCACGGACCCGCAGGAGACGAAGTAAGCTCATGGGCATCAAGTGCGGCATCGTCGGTCTGCCGAACGTCGGCAAATCCACGCTTTTCAATGCGCTCACGGCCGCCGAGATCCCGGCCGAGAACTACCCGTTCTGCACGATCGATCCGAACGTCGGCGTGGTGACGGTGCCCGACCCGAAGCTCGACGCGATCGCGGCGATCGTGAAGCCGGAGAAGGTCGTGCCCACCGTCGTCGAGTTCGTCGATATCGCGGGGCTCGTCGAGGGCGCGTCGCAGGGTCAGGGGCTCGGCAATCAATTCCTCGCGCACATTCGCGAGACACACGCCATCGCGCATCTCGTGCGCTGTTTCCAGAACGACGACGTGGTTCACGTGGCGGGTAAGATCGATCCGCTCCACGACATCGAGGTCATCGACACCGAGCTGATGCTGGCCGACCTCGAGACGGTCCAGAAGGTGTACCAGCGCGCCGAGCGCGCCGCGAAGACGAACGACAAGGTTGCGGTCGCGCGCCGCGACGCGCTGCACAAGCTGTTGACCGCGCTCGAGAACGGCCAGCCCGCGCGCAGCGTGAAGCTCGACGAGCGCGAGGCCGAAGTGCTGAAGGAGCTGCACCTGATCACGGCGAAGCCCGTGATGTACGTTGCCAACGTGGCCGAGGATGCGACGGCAGACAATCCGCTCGTCGCGCCGGTACGCAAGCTGGCGGCCGAGCAAGGCGCCGAGCTCGTCGTGATCTCGTGCGCGCTCGAAGCCGAGCTCGCGCAGCTGAACGAGCACGATCGGGCCGAGTTTCTCGCGAGCCTGGGCCTTACCGAGCCCGGTCTGAACCGCGTGATCCGTGCCGCCTACAAGCTGCTCGGGCTGAAGACGTTCTACACCGCCGGGCCGAAGGAAGCCCGCGCCTGGACGGTGCGCCGCGCGGCGATGGCGCCCGAAGCGGCGGGCGCGATCCACACGGACTTCGAGCATGGGTTCATCCGTGCCGAGGTCATCGGCTACGACCAGTTCATCGCGCGACGCGGCGAGCAAGGCGCGCGCGAGGCCGGTGAGCTACGGCTCGAGGGCAAGACCTACGTCGTCCAGGAAGGCGACGTGGTCCACTTCCGCTTCAACGTTTGAGCGGCGCCTATTCGACGACGACCGCGCTCTCGATCATCGTCGGCTTCGCGGGCAGCGACTCGAGGTACGCCCCGCCGTCGTTCCAGAGCCGCTCCTGATCGAGCCCGCCGCTCGGATCCCCCACCCTCGCGAAGCGATCGACGACATCCATGCCGCTCACGACCTTGCCGAACACCGTGAAGTTGTAGCGCGGATCGGCCAGCTGGTTGTTCTGCGCGTAGTTGATGAACACTTGCGTCGAGTTCGAGTTGATCCCGGCCTTCGCGAACGCGAGCGTGCCGCGCTCGAGCGCGAACAGCGTGGGGTCATCGTCGAACGTGCGGTGTTCCCACTGCCGATGCGGCGCGCGCCAATTGATGCCGAACTGCGCGACGAAACCCGGCACGACGCGCGAGATCGGCGTGCCGTCGTAGAAGCCCGAGCGCACGAGCTCGACGAAGCGCTGGGCGGCGTTCGGCGCCGCCTGCGGATACACCTCGATGTCCACCTCGCCGGCCGTGGTCGTCATGCGCACCGTGGTCTTGGCCGTGAGCGCGGGGATCGGCGCCGTCGCGTTCGGCAGCGGCGCGAGCGGCGCCACGCGAACCTCCGGCGTGCCGCCCAGCTGCGCCGCCCGGCCCTGCGGCGCGGCGGGATCCGTCGCGCTCGCCGCTTGGGGCCGGTCGGGCTGGCAAGCCGCCAGGCCGCTGCACGTGAGAAGGACGACTCCAAACAGCCACCGTGTGTCCATGAGCTTCTCCGAAAAGCGAGCCGTCAGTGTAAGCGCCCGCGCACCGCGTTGCGATTTCGACGGCGAAGCGTCCGACCGCCGCGCTCAGCCCAGCATGATTCGCTCGTCCGTGCCGTGCAGCAACGCGACCATCAGCGTCAAATGCTCGCGCAAGTGGCGGGTGACCAGGAAGTTCTCGAGGATGCCATTACGGCCGAGCTGCTCGATATCGTCTCCGGCTACGAGGCACTGCGGGCGAACGGCGGTTTGCTCGACGCGTGAGCGTGGCAGCTCGAGCCCGGCCGCGCGTCGCCGCTCAGTCGTTTTCTCCTCGCTGCAGCAACGCCTCGACTTCCGCCGCCGGGACCGGCCGCCCGAAGAGATAGCCCTGTAGCGTGTCGCACTTCATGAGCCGCAGCACCCGGGCCTGGTCTTCGGATTCGACGCCTTCGGCCACGACGCTGAGATCGAACGAATGAGCCAGGCCGATCATGGTGGAAACGAGCGTCATGCTGTCGGCGTCGGTCAACATCGTCGCCACGAACGACCGGTCGATCTTCAACGTGTCGACGGGGAGTTTCGCCAGATACCGGAGTGATGAGTAGCCCGTGCCGAAGTCGTCGATCGCGATCTTGATTCCGGAATCGTTCAATCTTTGCAGCCGCTCGGTGTTGAGCTCGACGTCGCTCATCAAGATGCTTTCCGTGATTTCGATCTCGATCGGCGAGTCGTCGTGTCGGGCAGCACCGCCGAGCGTGACCAGAACCATATCGGGGAAATCGCCGTAGCGCAGCTGAATCGGCGACACATTCACGGCAATCGGCACCGGCCGCAGCCCGCGCTTCTTCCAGCCCGCATGATCCTCCAGCGCCTTCTCGATGACCCAGCGGCCGACATCCAGGATCAGCTCGCTCTCTTCGAGCACTCTGATGAATCGGTCCGGCGGCACGAGGCCATTCGGCGAGTGCCAGCGCAGCAGCGCCTCCAGCCCGACCAGCTCGCCGCTCTTTGCGTCGATCTTCGGCTGATAGTGCAGCAGGAACTCGTGGTGCTCGAGGGCCGCACGCAGCTGCTGCTCGAGCGCAAGATCCTCCGCGACGCGCGAGTTCAGCTCGGGAGAATAGAACATGAATCGAGCGCCGGAAGTGCGCGCGCCCATGAGCGCCGCCTCGGCGTTGCGAAACAGCGACTCGCCGGAAGTGCCGTCGCTGGGATAGATGGCGATGCCTGTCCGGGCCGACACACGCACCTCGTGGCCGTCGACGACGAACGGCCGATTGAGCGGACCCAGTATCTTCTCTCGCAAAATGCTGGCTGCCTCGGTTTCCGTCTTCAACGACGACACGCATACCGCAAAAGTGTCCGCACCCACCCGTCCCAAATGGTTCGGTTCCGGCACGGACTCGCGCAACCGCTCGGCGACGCTCGCCAGCAGACGATCGCCTACATGCCGACCCAGCGAATCGTTGAGATGCGTGAAGCGGTCAAGATCAGCAAGGAACAACGCGGCGCGCTGCGGCCTTCTATCGAGCATTTGCGCGACCCGTTCCCCGAACAACGCACCGTTCGGCAGATCGGTCAACGGGTCGTAGTAGGCGAGGTAGTTGAGTCGCTCCTCCTTGTCTATGTATTGCAAGGCAAACGAAACGTCGCCCGCGAGCTCGGCCAGGAGCGCAGTCTCCGCAGCGTCGAACGGGTCCGCTTCCGCCGCGTAGATCGCGATGATCCCGGTCAGGTCATCGTTCGGCAACAGCGGTAGGTACGCGAGGGAGAGACAGCGTTTCTCGCGCGCCAGGTCCACCACCGGATCGACGCCGTCGGCGTCGAGCTCGCGAAGGTCACCGCGCGCCACGATGCGTTTCGACTGCCGGCATTCGGCCAGCGGCCCCTGCTCGTCGGCGCTGCCGCGCGCGAAATACGCTTCGGCCTTGGCCATTGTCCCGGCATCCACGCCGCGCGACGCCATGATCTTCACCGACTGGTCGGCTTGCAGCAGCCCGATCCACGCGATGGGGAATCCGCCCTCGTCGTGCAGGATTCGACAGGTCTCGTCGAGCAACGCCGCGCGGTCATGCGTGCGGACGATCGCGGAATTGATGTTGCTGAGCACGCGCAGCATGCGTGAGAGGCGCTCGATGCTGAGCTCCTGAACCTTCGACTCGCTGATGTCCTCGGAGATACCGGCGATTCTGTAGACGCCGCCCGCCGCGTCGCGAATCGGGAATCCGCGTGCTTTGATCCACCGGAGCGTTCCATCCGGCCGCACGATACGGAACTCGTGGCTGAACGGGCCGACGTTGCCGATGCGTGCGTTCACCTCCGCGACCGCCGCCCGATCTTCCGGATGCACGGATTCAGTCCAGGCCAACGGGTTCGTGTACAGCGGCTCCATGCTGCGTTGCCAGATGCGAGAGTACGCGGGGCTGACGTACAGCGTCGCGCCGGACTTCGCATCCAGCAAGAAGAACACCTCGTTGATGTTCTCGGCCAGCTGGCGGAATCGCAGCTCGCTCTCGCGCATGCGCTCCATGGCGCTCCGACGCTCGTCGATCTCCACTTCGAGCAATCCTGCATGACGCCGGATCCGATCGAACAGCATCAGGTTCTCGTAGTGATTGGCGAGCTGTGCCGCAAGGATCTCGGCCAGCTGCGTGTCGCCGCCGGTGTCGCCGCTCACCTCGATTCGCGATGCAACGTAGAACCAACCGTAGGTACGGGTGCGGGTCGCGACGCGTGCGGCGAGCAGATTCGCAATCGGAGGATGATCCGCGGGAAGCCCGATCGCGAGAGGGTCGACGCCGCGCTCGAAATTGCGCACTCGTCCATCGCGCAGCAGCTCGCCGAATACCCCGGCCACTTGTCCAAGCTGGCCTCGTAGCGTCATCGTCTGCTCGGGGCTCAAGCCGCTCGCCACCAGCTCCTGAACCTTGCCGTTTTCGTCCAGAATGCAGGCAACGGCGAGCTTGGCATTCAGTACGTCGCGCGCCGCGCGACAGAACACGTCGAGGAGATTCGTGGGCTGATTGCGGGTGGCGAGATCGACGCCGAGCTCGATCACCGTGGCCAGTCGCATCGCCAGGCCCTGCGCGTTGAGGAACGACGCGTCGAGACGCGTCATGATACGGTCCAGCCGCTTCGCCTCCCCGTTCATCGGCGCAGCCAGCTCGCTGACGGACGTGCGCAAGTCGGCCTGCAAATCGCCGAGCTCCTGGAGGTAGCGCACCTGGATCTCGCGGGTGGCCGGCGGTGACGGTGGACTGGCGGGCTCTCCCGCGACGGACGCAGCGAGCGGCAGCAGCGGCAAGCCGAGCTCGCCGTGCACGGCGTCGAGCACGTGCTGGGCATCGGAAGGCTTGGGCAGCACCGTCGTCACGCCGCAAGTGGAGGCCAGCTCGCGGGCTTCCGCGAGCCGATAGGTGGCGGTATAGAAGATCACCGGGATGTCGCGCAGCTCGGGGTTCACCGCGATCCGTTTCGCGAGCTCAACGCCGTCCATCACGGGCATCAGGATGTCCGTGATCACGACATCCGGCCGTGCCGTGCCCATGAGCTCGAGGGCCTCGGCGCCGTCGGCGGCCTGCCGCACGGTGTGCCCCGCGTAGCGCAGCAGCGTCGCGATGAAATCGCGATTGATCGGCCAATCGTCTACCACCAGGATATCGGCCATCGCTGCTATCCCTCCGGACGTCCGCTCATGAACAGCTCCAGCTGTTGCACGAAAGTGGTCGGCTCGATTGGCTTCGAGATGTAACCGTCGAACCCAGCCTTCAGCAACTGCTCACGATCACCGACCATGGCAGACGCCGTCACCGCCACGACCGCCGGGACGACGATATCCGTCCGGCTCCGTATCGCGGCCAAGAACTGTAAACCGTCCATCCTCGGCATGTGCACGTCACAGACCACTAGATCGAAACGTTCGCGCTCGACGGCACGTACGGCGGACTCGCCGTCCGGCGCGGTTGCGACATCGTGCCCAAAGGACACCAGGAGATAACGCATCAACTCGAGGTTGATCTCGTTGTCCTCCGCCACCAGCACCCGCGCCATACCGGTCACTCGGGCAACAGCAGCTCGAACCTGCTGCCGACGCCGATCTCGCTTTGACACGTGAGCCTTCCTCCGATCAGGGCCGCAAGCTTCTGCGATAAATACAAACCCAGGCCCGTGCCTTCATGGCGGCGCGTCGAGGAAGAGTCGAGCTGGGTGAACGCCTGGAACAGCCGCTCGACGTTTTCTCGGCTGATACCACAACCCGTGTCTCGCACGGACACGATGCGGCAGGGCCTCTCGTCGACGACTTCCCTGCGAGCCGTGACGAGAACCTCGCCCGCGTCCGTGAACTTGATTGCATTGCCGGCCAGGTTGATCACGATCTGGCTCATGGCGCGGCGATCGGTCCGCAGCGCTGGGCCGCTCGCGCTCTTTTCGAACCGGAATCCTATTCCCTTCTTGTCGGCCATGGGACGCAGCGACGTCGTTACCTCATCGATGACGGCGTCCACGTCGACGTCCTCCATCGTCACCTCGCGTTTCTCCGATTCGATCTTAGCAAGGTCCAACAGGTCATTGATCAGCGAAAGCAGGTGTTTCGCACTGGTCTGAATGATGCCGAGCTGCCGCTCTTGATCCGGCGTCAGCGGTCCGGCAAGGCGCATCATCAGTGTTCCCGTGTACCCTATGATGGCGTTCATCGGCGTTCGAAGCTCGTGCGACATCGTCGCCAGGAATCGGTCCTTGGCGGCGGCTGCACTCTGCAGTTCGAGATTTTTCTCGTGCAGCGCGCGCTCGAACAGGCGTCGTTCCGTGATGTCCCTGATCGCGCTGGAGACGAGAACGCCGTCTTCCGTTTCGAGGGGGCTCAGGCTGATTTCGACAGGGAACTCCGTTCCGTCGCTACGCAGGCCGAGCAGCTTCTGTCCCTCGCCCATGGCCCGGGGCAGCGGCGCGGCAAAGAAGCTCGCTCGATGCGTAGGATGCCGCTCGCGAAATCGCTCCGGCACGAGCACGTCCACGCTTTTGCCCAGCAGTTGCTCCCGCGCATGTCCGAACAGACGCTCGGCCTGGCTATTCACCAGCACGATGACGCCCTTCCGATTCACGATGACCATGGCGTCGGGCGCCGACTCGAGCAAGCCGCGAAATTTCTGTTCCGCCTTCTTGCGCTCGCTGATGTCGCGCACGGCGCTCATCACGACGGTGCCTTCGTCGGTGGCCAGGGGGCTCAGGCTGATCTCCACCGGGAACTCGGTACGATCCTTACGCAGTCCGTACAGCTCGAGCCCCGCCCCCATTGCACGCGTGCGCGGATGCGCGAAGTAGTTGGTGCGATGCCCCACGTGCGCGCGGCCGAAACGACTCGGCAGCAAGATCTCGACCGACTGCCCGCGCAGCTCGCCGCGCTGATACCCGAACAGGCGCTCCGCCTGGCTGTTGGCGAGCACGATGCGTCCCGCCGAGTTCACCATGACGATCGCATCGGGAGTGGATTCGAGCAGTGCGAGGTACTTGCCCTCCACGAACTTCACGTCGCGCAGCAGCTTCAGGTCCGTGACGTCCTTGAGCGCCCACAGCACCAGCGGTACGTCAGCCTCGATCCGCCGGACGGACGCATCGAGGTTCAACAGAGACCCGTCCTGCCGGCAATGCACCGCTTCGTACGTGGCGGCGCCGGCCTCGACCGCCGCCGCGAGCCGCAGCCCCTCGGCTTCGCGGAACTCGACCGGCACGACGAGCTCCGACAGGCGCCGGCCCATGGCGAGCTCCGGCGTGTAGCCGAACATCGCCATGGCGGCGGGGCTCCAGTGCCTGACTTCGCCGGTCGTCGTCGTGACCACGACGGCGTCGGGGTTCTGGTTGAGGATCAGACGCTCATAGTCCGTCGCCATCTCAACACGTCCCCGTCCGTTGTCTCCGCCAACTCATCACTACGCTACTCCCTTGGCCGGCAGACGCACCAGCAGCGTCTTCGGCACGGCATCTGCGAGTCGCAGCGCGCGCAGCCGCTCGACGAGCATCGGCGTCACCTCCTGTCCGCGACACAGCAACAACGGTCCGTGGTCGGCACGCACGTCCTCGTCGATCATCATACCGACCGCAATCTTCTCGACGTCTACACGAGTCACGGCATCCTCGCGACCGCGCTCGTCGACAGGCAGCAAAGAGATCAAGCTCGGGTCGAGAACGCCTTTGCGCAATCGCAACTCCTGGACGGCCGCCCCGTGCTCCCAACCTGCGCTGCGCAACGCATCGTAGCTGGTGGCGACGTGCAGCAGCCTGGCACCGAGCGGAATGTTCTGGCCGGCCGGACCGTCGGCCGGCGGTCCGCTTCCGTCGAAATGCTTGAACTGCGAGCGTAGTATTGCCGCGACTTGCTCCAGACGCGGAATCTCGGCCACGAGATCGGCGCCGATCTTGGCCTGATGCGTGTACTCGGCGGCTTCCGACGCGGACAGCGTATCGCCGCGCAGCGCGCGCTCGAGCAACTCCGGCGAGACACCCACGCCCCCGATCGGCGACAAGCGCACGGCGGTGTCGAGGACCCAATCCATCTCACCGCCGGACGCCGCGATGACTTCGCGGACGATGCGCAGCAGCCGATCGACGCGGCCGAACGCCTCGGGCCGTGCGATCGATAGCACGGTGGCCATGGCCTTGATCGCCCCGCGCACCGTGCGCTCCAATAGATCGCGCTCCGCCGTAACCAGTTGATATTGCTTGATCGCCCCACCCAACGCGTCGGTCAGCAGATCGGGATCGCAAGGCTTGGCCAGGAAACGGAAGACGTGCCCGCGATTCACCGCCGCCGCTGCAGTGGCTTGATCCGCATCGCCGGTCAACATCATGCGGATCGAGTCCGGTGCAACTTGGCTCACGCGCTCGAGCAGCTCGATGCCGGTCATGCCCGGCATCCGCATGTCCGAAACGACGACGGCGAACGGGCCCTCCGCGGCGAGGACCTCGAGTGCGGCGGGTCCGCTGCCCGCGAAACGGCCCTCGAACTTACCGCGCAGCAGGCGGCGGATGGCGTCCAGCACACGCGGCTCGTCGTCGACGAATAGAACCTTGGCCGTCATGCGTCATTCTCCGCGCACATGTCCGCGATGCGTTCTCGCCATGCCGCAACGTGCTCCACGAGTCCTCGCTTGCCGAGCCACGCCAAGTCGAGGTGGCCCTCTTCTGCGGCAGCTGCACCGGAGACGGGCACGAGCGCGTTTGCCGCGTGCACCGCGACCAGCGGGCTGAAGCGATCGGTCTCGGTCACGAGCGCGGGCCGATGGTGATAGCCAACGGCCTCCACCACCCAGCCTGGCAATCCCCATAGATCGAGCAGGTACGCGCCGACGATCCCGTGATCACAGCCGATCACTCGCTGCTCGGCCTCGTGAATCGGCTCGCCGTTCGTCGCGGCACTCTCCCGCGCGCGCGCAAACTCTTCCGGCGCCACGGTGGCGAGCACGAGGTGGCCAATGTCGTGCAATAGTCCGGACTCGTAGGCCGTGTGGCAGACCGGCCGGCTCGCCTTTTCACACTCGGCGATCAGCCGGGCAGCCCGTGCAACGAGCAACGACTCGCGCCAAAACGCGCTCATGTCGATCCCGCTCTGCGATTGCTCGAACATATCGAAGGCAGCATGTGACAACAGCAGCGAGTCGATGATCTCGACGCCGAGCAAGGCCACCGCACGTTCGACATCGATACCGGCATGCGGCAACCCAAAGAAAGCCGAGTTGACGAGCTGCAGCACCTTCGCGCTCATCGCCGGATCTCGGCCGATGATGGCGGCGAACGAGCCCGGCGTCACGTCGGCCGATCGAGCCTCTCGCGCAAGGGCGAGATAGTTCTCGGGAAGACTCGGAAGCCTTTCCAGGCCCGTGATGGCCGCGCGGAGGTCGGGATCTCGCAAACGATCCCGCAGCGCGCACACGCCCTCCAGCGTCTGACGCAGCGCGGCCGGATCGCATGGCTTGGCCAGAAATCGATGCGCCGTTCCCACCGCGCGGATCGCGTCCTTGTGCTCCGTCTGCCCGGACAAGACCACCCGCGCCATGCCCGGGTAACGAGCGCGCGCCTCGGCGAGCAGCGTTGCACCGTCGACGCCCGGCATCCGCATGTCCGACACGATGACGTCGAAGCTCCGGGTGGCGAGCATCTCGAGCGCCTCCTTCGGGCTCGTGACAAACGCCATCTGCCACTCCGCCTGCAGAGATCTCAGGGACCGCCTCAGCCCGCTCAGCACGTGCGGCTCATCGTCGACGAACAGCACACTTCTCAGATTACCCTCCCCTCAACACGACGACGGACCGCACCCTTGTGACACGCATCACATCCGGGCTGGCCCCGGAATTAAGAAGATTGCCCATGCTAACGACTGACGATTGAAACCGCCACGCGGCAGTGTGATCGACCGCTGGGTTTACAACATGTATTTCTGGCATTTCCTTCCGCATCAAGACGGGCCGACGTTGAGTGGCTCGTATGACCTGGGCTTGGTCGCCCTCTCGTTGGTCGTGGCTGTATTGGGCGCACTGGCCGCGCTGTCCGTGATGACGCGCTTGAGACTTCTGAGCTCGACGTTCGCGCGCCGCGGCTGGCTCGCCGCGGGCTCCGTTGCGATGGGCAGCAGCATCTGGGCCATGCATTTCACGGGAATGCTGGCGTTCGATTTGCCCACGAGAGTCACTTTCAGCCTGTTGCCGACGCTCGTTTCGGTCATCCCTGCCGTCGTCGGCAGCGCGATCGCGCTGAGCGCCATTGCCACGAGGATTCCGGCGCGAGGGGCGATGCGCCTCTCGGCCGCCGCGTTCGCGGCCGCGATCGGGACGATGCACTTCGTCGGCATGGAGGCCATGCACGTGGAAGGGGCCACGATGGCCTACGACCCGCTCCTGTTCCTGCTATCGATCGCCGTCGCCTACGGACTCTCGTTGATGGCCGTTCACATTCGGGCCCTCGTCGAGGGCTCGGGGCAGTCCGCGGCGACCCCGATCCCTAGCGGCTGGACGAACCCGGTCGCGGCAACCGTCATGGGCTGCGCGGTCGCCGGCATGCACTACACGGCGATGGCGGCGGCCACCTTCGTGTCGGATCCTGGCGCGCTAGCCGCGCAACCCTTCGATTCGGTGTCGCAGACAACGATGGCGCTCGCGATCGTCGTCGTGGGCTCGATCATCGCGTTCCTTACGATTCTGGGCGCCACCGTGGACCGAAAGCTCAAGGAGGCCTCCCAGAGGATCGACGAGAACCGGCAACAGCACCGCGCCGTCACGGACCGGATGCGCGACGGCCTGATCGTGGTGTCGCACGACGGCGTGATCCAGTCACTGAACCCGGCCGCGGAGCGAATATTCGGGTATTCGGCCAGCGAGCTCACGGGATTGGGCATGGATCGCATCATGCCGCTCGGTGGCGAAGGACTGGAAAGCTATCTGAACTCGAACACCGATGCCGAAGGGCTACACAAGAACGGATCACCGGTCTCGCTGCAGATTACGGGACACTCGATCCGCGTGGGTCGAACGGCGGCGACCACCTTGATCGTCCGCGCACGCGATGAAATGGACACTCTCGAACGCCGGCTCCGCCGGCTCGCGGCGGCCGTCGAGTACACGGACGAGGCCATTGCCATCATCGATGCCGATCTCAGAATCGTGTATGTGAACCCAGGATTCGTGCGGCTGTTCAAGGGTAACGAGCGGCGGCTACTCGGTAGCGAAGCGTTCGCTGCGTTTGGACTCGACGCCGACTCGGAATCCTCTCGCAATATCAAGGACGCGCTGGGGCGAACGAGAGTCTGGCAGGGCCGCTTCACTGCGGTCGGTCGTGACGGCCAAAGGCGGCAGATGGACGTGTCGATCTCGCCGGTGAGGAACGAGATCAACCTCGTTACGAGCTTCGTCGTCTTCCTGCGCGACATGACCGAAAAGCTCACCTTCGAGCGACAGCTGCACCAAGCGCAACGACTCGAGTCCATAGGGCAGCTCGCAGCCGGCGTGGCGCACGAGATCAACACTCCGGCGCAGTTCGTCGCCGACAACATCCGCTTCCTCAACGAGAACTTCGCAGCCCTGCTGCGCGGTCTGCGCGGCTACCACGAGCTACTGCAACCGGACGCCGGCGCGAAGAGCTGGGACGAGCGCCGCGCGACCGTTAGCGCCATGTCGAAGTCCCTCGACCTCGACTTCGTGTGCGAGGAGATTCCGCGCGCCCTGGCAGAGGCCGAAGAGGGCGTCTCACGCATCGCAAGCATCGTCCGCGCCATGAAGGAGTTCTCGCACCCCGGCACGGGCAAGTTCGAGCCCGCCGACATCAATGCCGCCATGCGCAGCACGGCCACCGTGTGTCGCAACCGCTGGAAGTACGTGGCCGAGCTCGAGTTCGATCTGGCCCAGGACCTGCCGCTCGTGCCTTGTCACATCAGCGACCTGAATCAGGTATTTCTGAATCTCATCGTGAACGCGGCCGACGCCATGGCCGAGAGCGCAACGGAAGGTACCAAGGGTCGAATCACCGTCAGCACGCAGGTCGTCGGCGACCAAGTCGAGATCACCGTGCGGGACAACGGCCCGGGGATTCCGGAGACGCTGGCGCCTAGAATCTTCGAGCCGTTCTTCACCACGAAAGGCGTAGGAAAAGGAACGGGCCAGGGACTCGCGATCTCACGCGATACCGTGGTGAACAAGCACGGCGGCACGTTGACGTTCGATTCGCTGCCCGGCGTAGCCACAACCTTCCGTGTGCGCATTCCATTGCGTCAGAGCGCAGGAGTGCGGCGCGCGTCCTGAGATCGAGTGCGGCGCGCCTAGCGGGCCAGCTCGTCGCGAATCACCTTGCCGCCCTTCATCACGAACTTCACGCGCTGCAGCTCCGTGATATCCGCGAGCGGATCGCCCGCCACGGCGATCACGTCGGCATACTTGCCGGGCTCGAGCGAGCCGATGCGGTCCTTCCACCCCATGATCTCGGCGTTCACGATCGTGCCGGCTTGCAGCGCGCGCGCCGGCGCTAGACCGCCGCGCTTCACGAGCGCCTCGAAGTCGAGCGCTTGCGTGCCGTGCACGTAGGTGGCCCCGTCCACGCCGCTACCCATCATGATCTTCAGTCCCGGCGTCTTCGCCGCCATCGTCACGGCCGCCGCAAAGATCGCGCTCATGCGGTACTTGCCGCCCGTGCTCTTGTCGTCGTTGTCGTCCATGTAGGGCTCGAGATAACGGACGAACGTCGGATCGTAGGACAGGCCCTTTTGCACCATCAGGGTCGCCTGCGCGTGGTCGAGGCCGAACGCATGCTCGATCGTGTCGCATCCGGCGAGGATGGCGTTCTTCTGCCCTTCCCCGCCGTAGACGTGACACGCGGTCTTGTGGCCGAGCCGATGCGCCTCGTCGATCAGCGCCTCGAGCACGGGCATCGGATACGTGACGACATACCGGGCCGTGCCGTCCGACGCGAACGAATACGCGCCCGTCGGGAACAGCTTGATCCAGTCCGCGCCGTGCTCGATCTGGTCGCGCACGGCGGCGCGCGCTTCGTCCGCGTCGTGCACGATCGCGGACCCGAGCGGATTCGCAGGCGCCGTCGCGCCCGGCTCGCCCCAGCGGATGCCGCGCGTCGACACTTGCGCGCGCGGCCCGTCGATCAGCCCTTTGTCGATCGCATTGCGAATGTCGACGTCCGCGTAGCCGTTGTCGTGACTGCTCATGTCGCGCACGGCCGTGAAGCCCGCGCGCAGATCCGCCTGGATGTTCTGTACCGCGATCAGCGCCGAGAGCTCGCGCGACATGCCGGGCTTCGGCGTGTTGAACATGTGCGTGTGCGCGTCGATGAGCCCCGGCAGCACCGTGGCCGTGCGCAGATCGATGACCTCGGCGCCCGCCGGAATCGGCGTCCCCGCCGACGGGCCGACCGCGGTGATGCGCTCGCCCTGCAGCACGACGATCTGATCCGTGAGCAGCCTTCCGGCGTTGCTGTCGAAGAGCCGCCCGGCGCGGATCGCGATCGTACGGGTCGGCGCCGCGCATCGAACCGCGGCAGCGTCGATGCCGAAGCACGGCTGCGGCCCGGCGCCGCGCCACGGCGTGCCGGGCCCGCCGGCCTGTGCATGCGCGGCCGTCGCCGCGCCGAGCGCACCCATGAAGAGCAGGAGCGTGCCGATCGAGCGCATGTGGATTCCCCCCAGGACGTGCCACGATGCTACGCCTTTGGGGAAACGGCGCCAGCTCGGCATGGCCGAGCCAGGGGTCGAGTCCCGATGCTCGGCGGCGGCGGTCAGAGACCGTCGATGCCGAGCATCGCGAACGACCACCCCAGCGCGAGCGGCAGCACCGCCGTCGCCAGCACGGCGGCCGCCGCAACGCGGGCACCGACGGCAAGCGGATGCGCGGAGACCGCACCCCTTCCCGCAATCGCATAGACGATCAGCAGCGCGGCCGCCGCGCTGATGGCCGCCGGAGGCGCGCTCCACCAACCGTACTGCCGAACTTCGAGCAGGAGCAGCCCCACCGTGCTGGCGACCCAGATCGCTGCGAGTGCTGTTCTGCCGGCGACGACGTGCCCGCGCCGATGGAACAGGTTCGTGAGCGCCGCGGTCGCGAGCAGGATCACGAAAACCGCGCCAATGAACGCTAGAAAACCTGGGAGCCACTCGGTGCTCATGAGTTCGAGCTCATTGGAATTTGCTCGCAGGCACCGGCCTGCTACCTCCCACGAACGCGTTCATGTCGATCGTCGGCACGCCGCCGGTGGCATTCAACAGGCCGCGAGTGTACGAGTTCGAATTGTACACGCCGGGTAACACGGGCACCGCGGAATACGGCAGATCGTCATCGTAGTTTGCATCGGCAGCGAGCAGCTCGAGGAAATACGCCGCGGCAACCGAGTTACCGGGATCGGTGACGGTCCCGAGCGTCATGTTCAGCGGCGCGAGGTCGGAAGCCCGATTCAGCTCGCTCACGAGACTCGGCACGATGCCCTTGGGGCCGGCGCTGATGGTGGTGGTCGGACGCGCGGCGCTCGTATATTCGAGCGCGGTATGCAGTGGGCCGATGCCGAGAAAGGGATGCCCGGTGAGATATATCGTGTCGAACGCCCGCGGCACCTGGCGCGGCGCCTCGACCGTCGCGATCTCGTCGGCCTTCGCGCGGCCGATGCCGAGAATCGCCCAGAACACCTCGAGCGCGCGCCGCACGTTCGGATCCGTGTGCTCGCCCGTGGAGCCTAAGACCTGCTCCATGCCCCAACCGCCGATCTGAATCTTGAACACGCCCTCGGCCGCGCGATCGATCTCGTCGATGCCCACGCTCGGCGCTATCTGGCCATCCGCGATCCCGTCGGCCGTCGCCGCGATCGTCACGGCGGGGCCGGAGAAAACGGAGTAGTCGGGATAGTAGCCGGAGCTGACCTGGTATACGGAGATGCAGCCCGCCCCGTTGGCGGCGAACACGGGATCGCCGGAGATCACGGGTCCACCGCTGCACGTCGACCAGTAGTACTCGAAGTAGATGTACGTCCACGTCACGTGCGTTGCGAAGTACTGCTTATCGACGGCGTAGTCGAGCATGTTGCCGACGAAGCGCTTCAGGTCGTCGTCGACGAGCCGCAGGCCTTTCGGCGTCGAGCTACCGAGCTGTCCGGGCGAGAACACGATCAGATCCCGTGCGCCCGGCACGTTCAGCGCGGTTGCGACACCCTTCAAGACGACATCGACGAAGCCGTCGACGTTGATGTCCTCGACCGCCACCTGGGCCGACGCCGCCGGCCAAGAGGCCGCGAGCGCGACTTGCGCCGCCGAGGGCGGCACGAGCGCGTACTGCCCCGGCGTCGCCGTCTGCCGGACCAGCAGCTTGTCGAGCACGCCGTTGTTTGCAACTCCGCCGCTGACTCGCTCGACGTACAGATCCTTGCGGCCGTCGTAGTCGATGTCGCCGACCTTGGTCTGATACCGATAGCTGCGCTGCGTCAGCAACGGATCGATGGTGGGCTGCGCCGACGACACCGTTACCGTGACCTCGGCGCTGTAGTCCATTCCATAGTTGATGCTGAAGAAATACGGGTCGTACCAGACCACGAGCAGACGCGCGAGCCGGTAACCATACTGCCCCGCGGGCTTGCCCGCGAACGTCACCGGCGACACGCCGGCGACGCTCGCGAAGGCGCCGGCGCCGACGCGTTCCTCGAGCCACTGCCCGGCGCAGTCGGACCCGCACTGATTCGTCCAGCTGACCGAGTACCGACCGTCGGCGCTCCACGTCGGCGCCGTCGGCGGCGCCGTATAAGCAGCCGCGAAGCGCGCGCACAAGAGCCCGATTCCGAGCACGACGCCGCAAGAGATCCTGCCGATTGCTGTTTTCACTGCCCTACTCCCTTAGGTTGGTGGTTGCCTGTCGTCGCATCGCGACCGAGAAGTCCGTGGTGGCGCGCACGAGCGCTCGCCCAGCATCTTCGCCGACGAGGTCCGCGAGACGCTGCTGCATGTCTGCCTGAATGGCGCGCATCTCGGCGCCGGCGCGCGGCGGATCGACGGCGGCATAACGTTGCGCCGCCGCCGCCAGTCGATCCTGCGCGTCGTTGAAGAGCGCATAGACCGACAACAGCGTGGTCTCCGAGAGCGACTGCGTGCGCGCCGCTCTGGCGAGAACGTCGAACAGCGGATCGCGCGTGGCCCATAGTCGCGTGAAGCGCTGCTGGCCGAGCACGTTGCGCAGCTCCGTGCGGACGCGGCTGAAGGTTTTGGCATCGGCCGGCGCCGCTTCGAGCTGCGTCAGCCGGTCGAACGCGGCGCCAAACTGCGGCTCCGAGAGCTCGAGGTTGGCCGCGCGAAGTTGCTCGGCCAGCGGCGAGAAACGGTACAGATACTGCTTGGCCGCGGCGGAACCGAGCAGCGCGGCGAGCTCGTGCTCGAGCTCGGCCGTGCCGGCGGTTCGCGCGGGTGGCCGTGGCGCACCCACGGCTGCGCTCGGCGCTTTCGCGCTCGTCGCCTCGCCGAGCTGACGCTCGAGCTGAAACTTCTGCAAGGCCCGCTGCTGCTCGGGCTCGAGGAACGCGTAGCGCTCGTCCAGGGGCGCAAAGAGCTGCCGAAACGCCGGGTCGCGGCTCGCCTGCGGCCCATAAAGCATCGCGAGCACGCTGCGGACGCGATCGGCGGCCGCGTGGCGAGCACGCAGCCGCCCGAGTGCGCCGGCCGTGAAGTCCGACCGCCAGTACTCGTCCGCGCCGCGGCCTTGCACGGCAGGCATGGCTTCGCGCACGAGCCGCGCGAGCAGGAGGGGCTTGGTTTCCTCGAGCGCGAGACCTCGTGCCAGCAATGTGTCGAGATACGCATGCACGTCGCCGCCGCGCTGCGGCACTAACGCCGGCAAGGCCGGCGCCGCGTCGCGCGCGCTCGACGCTTCTACCGGCAGCGGGGCCGGCCGGCCGAGCAGATACAGCCCCACGGAATTCGCCGCGAGTGAAACTCCGAACAGGATCCGAGCGCCGAATGTCACCGCAACCTCCCGCCTTCGTGCGAGCTCGCACTGTGTGACGGGCGGCGAGCGCCTGTCGCGCCATGTTTCCCGCGGGTTCGGCCGAATTCTCGACATAACCCGGCAACGCCGTGTAAACCCCGCCCGGCCGCCTGCGTTCTGTTGGTATGCTGAAACGCGCTCGCCACGGGAGGCCTCGATGCTGAGCTCACAGGCGGCCATCGCCGCCAACCGCTTCGGTCTCGGCGCGCGACCGCGCGACGCGGCCGCGCTCGGCACCGACCCCCGCGGCTGGCTCGAGGCCCAGCTGAAGGCCGCCGCTGCCGCGCCGCCGGCCGCGGCGCAGGAGAGCTCGGCGGCCGTGCTGCTGAAGGTCCGCGACCTGCGCGTCGCACGGCAAGCCGCGGCGCAGATTCGCGCGGGCCTCGTGGCGGGCCAACGTGGCGCCGCGCCGCCCGCTGCGAACGACAAACCGCGGCCGCCGAGCGCCGGCATCGACGAGCAAGCCATCGGCGAATTCCGCGACTTCGTTCGCGAGCATTACGTGCGCCAGGTCGACGACCGGCATCGCCGCGCGATCCAGACCGACACGCCGTTCGTCGAGCGGCTGGTGCACTTCTGGTCGAACCACTTCGCCGTCTCCGCGGACAAGCCGCTCGTCGCCCCGATCTGCGGCCTGTACGAGCAGGAGGCGATCCGGCCGCACGTGCTCGGCAACTTCCGCACGCTGTTGCTCACGGCGGAGCGTCATCCGGCCATGAACTTGTATCTCGACAACACGACCTCGATGGGCGCGAGCTCGACGGCGGCGGCGTTTGCGCGCCGGCGCGGGCGCGAGCTCGGCTTGAACGAGAACCTGGCGCGCGAGATCCTCGAGTTGCATACGCTCGGCGTCGACGGCGGCTACACCCAGCGCGACGTGACCGAATTCGCGAAGGTGCTGACGGGGTGGTCGATCGGCGGGCAGGTCGGCCAGCGCGGTCTCGGCGGCGGCCAGCGCAGCCCCGCGCTGCTCGGCGATACCGGCACGCCAGGGGAGTTCTTCTTCCGCCCGGCCATGCACGAGCCCGGTGACAAGACGGTGCTCGGGCAACGCTACCAGGAGCAAGGCGTGGCCGAGGGCGAGCAAGTGCTGTCGCGGCTCGCGCTGCATCCGGCCACCGCGCAGCATCTCGCCACGAAGCTCGCGCAGCATTTCGTCGCCGACGAGCCGCCTCGGAAGCTCATCGAGCGGCTCGCCGCGGCGTACCTCGAGCACGACGGCGAGCTTTTGCCGGTCTATCAAGCATTGCTCGCCGCCGACGAAAGCTGGCGCGAGCCGCTCGCGAAATACAAGACGCCGCAGGACTTCGTGCTGTCGACGTTGCGCGCGCTCGACTTCGTGCCGGACAACCCGCAGATGCTGGTCGGATTTCTGTCGGAGCTTGGGCAACGACCGTTCACGCCCGGCTCACCGGCCGGCTGGCCCGACACGGCCGCGGCGTGGAACGGCGGCGACGCGCTCCTGAAGCGCGTCGAGTGGACCGGCGCGCTCGGCCGGCGCATCGGCGACCGGATCGAGGCACTGCGACTCGCCGACGGGGTGCTGCCCGCGAGCACCGACGAGCGCACGCTCGCCGGCATCCGCGGCGCCGAGAGCGGCGGCCAGGCGCTGGCGTTGCTGTTCAGCGCGCCGGAGTTCCAGAGGAGATAACGTCATGCTCGACCGCCGCACGCTGCTTCGCACCTCGCTCCAGCTGACGTTGCTCGCGCCGTTCGCCCGGATCGGCGGCGCGGCCACGCCGCCGGCCGACTCGCGGCTCGTGCTCGTGATCCTGCGCGGCGCGCTCGACGGGCTCGCGGCCGTGGCGCCGTACGGCGAGCCCCAGTATCACGCAGTGCGCGGACCGCTCGCGCTCGGCTCGCCGGGGACGGAAGGCGGCGTGCTGAAGCTCGACGGCACCTTCGGGCTGCATCCCTCGCTGACGAATCTGCATGCGCTGTACGGTGCGCACGAGCTCACCGTGCTGCATGCCGTCGCAACCCCGTACCGCGAGCGCTCGCACTTCGATGCGCAAAAGGTGCTCGAGGCCGGCAAGCTCGCGCCGGCCACGACCGAAGGCGGCTGGTTGAATCGCGCGCTGGGCGTCATGCGCGGCGCCGGCACTGCGCGGGGCGCCGTGGCGTTGAACGAGACCGTGCCGCTCGTGCTGCGCGGCGAGGTGGCCGTGAGCACCTGGGCGCCCTCGCGCCTGCCGGATGCCGACCAGGATCTGCTCGCGCGCGTGCGGCGCTTGTACGAAGCCGTCGACCCCGCGCTCGCCGCGAGCTTGAACGAAGCGCTCGACGCGCGCGCCATCGCCGGCGACGCCGCCACCGGACGCAATGGGCGGCGGCCCCGCGCAGCAGGTGACGCCGCTCGTCAGCGCGGCCGCGCGCTTCCTGAAGAGCCCCGAGGGCCCGCGCATCGCCGTGCTCGACGTCGGCGGCTGGGATACGCACGCGAACCAGGGCGCGCGCGCAGGGCAATCTGGCGCTGCGTCTGCGCGGCCTCGACGCCGGCGTGCAGACGCTGAAAGACGAGCTCGGCCCGGTGTGGGCCGCTACGACGGTGCTCGTCGTGACGGAGTTCGGCCGCACGGTCGCGGTGAACGGCACGCGCGGCACCGATCACGGCACGGCCGGCGTCGCGCTGCTGGCCGGCGGCAGCGTCAACGGCGGACGCATCCTCGCGGACTGGCCGGGGCTCGCCGCGCGCGATCTGCACGAGGGCCGCGATTTGCAGCCGACGACGGACCTGCGCAGCATCTTCAAGGGCGTGCTCGCCGAACGGTTCGGTCTGGCCGAGGCCGCCCTCGAGCGCGCCGTGTTCCCCGGCAGCGCCACCGCGTCCCCGGTCGAGCACCTGACGGCCTGACGATTCCGGCGCGCTGCGATTGACGCCCGGAACGGCCTCGCAGCAAGATTCCGGCAAGGGGGACGCTAATGGACCGAGGGTTGTCGATCTCCTGGCTGCTGCTGGCCGCCACGGCCGCGAGCGCACAGCCATATCAGCCGCCGCGCACGTCTTGGGGCGAGCCGGACCTGCAGGGTACCTGGGCCAACGACAACGAGTACGCCACGCCGCTCGAGCGACCCGCCGAGTTCGCCGGCAAGACGCTGCGCGACATCACGCCCGAGGAGCTCATCGAGATTCGCCGCAAGGCGACGGAGAAGATGGTGGCGAGCCTGGCCCCGGGGCCGCGCGGCCCCGACCAGTGGTGGCTTGAGAATCTCGATCTCACGAAGCGCGCCCAACCGTGGCTGATCGCCGATCCGCCGGATGGCAAGATTCCGCCGCTCACCCCGGAAGCGCAGGCGCGCCACGCGGGACCCGGACGCAGCAGCTTCCAGGGCGGCAAGTTCGACAGCCCGAAGGACTTCGGCCCGCTCGATCGGTGCATCAGCCGCGGCTTGCCGGGCTCGATGATCCCGGTGATGTACGGCAACGTCTACGGCATCTTTCAATCGCCGGGTTTCGTCACGATCACCTACGAGATCATTCACGAGGCGCGCGTGATCCCGATCGACGGCGGCCCGCACGTCGGCGCACCGATCCAGCTGCACATGGGCGACGCGCGCGGGCATTGGGAAGGCGACACGCTGGTGGTCGAGACGACGAACTTCAATCCGCTCACGGTCTATCGCGGCGCGAATCCCGGCACGCTGAAGCTCACGGAGCGATACAAGCGCGTGGCCGCGGACCGGATCGCGTGGTCGGTGACGATGGACGATCCTTCGACCTGGACGGCGCCCTGGACGATCACGATGCCGCTGACCTGGGAGAAGCAGCCTTCGCTGCCGTTCGAGTGTCACGAAGGCAACTTCGGCCTGCGGAACATCTTGAGCGCCGCGCGCGCGAACGAAGCGAAGCAGCGAGCGCAGCCACCGCCAAAGCAGTAGGACCCGGACTCTGGACACGCCGCTGCCACCGATACGCTTTGGACATAAGGCAGGGACGTCCTGCGCACGTTACAAAACCGTGAACCGGTAGGGTGCATACGACCCCGCGTGTTTGGCAAAAAGTCGGATTAGCAGCGCGACGCTCATGAGTAAAAGAGAAACAAGCAAACCCACCGTCACGAACGACGCCAAAACGGCGACACCACGCCATTCCGGACCCGATCGCCGCGGCCGGCATGACCCCGCCGACGACGTGGCCGTGGACATTCGCTTCGACGCCAAGGGCAACCCCGTGTGGGAAATGCGTACGACCGTACCGCGCCGCCGGCAGGACGACGACACGTTCGATCTGCTGAAGGTGCTCGACGTGGACTCCTTGTCGATCGCCGAGGAAAGCCAGGCCGGGCCGACCGATGAAGGGAACGCGGGCACTCCGAAGACCGGCTACGACCCCTACGATCGCGCCACGAAGAAGTGACCCGTGCAGCGAGCCGGGCGCGGATCCGCCGCGTTGCTCACCCCTAGGATGACCTAGCCGCAGCGCCGCGGGCGCATCGCTGGCTCCGAGCCTCTGGTAGCCTGGGCGGCATGCGTGTCCCGGACCGCTCCGTGCCCCGTCGCGCCGCGCAGCTCTGCGCTACCGCGCTGATCGGCTCGTGGCTCGTGGCCGCCGTCTCGCAACCCTCCCCCTCCGGCGACGACGGGCCGGCCGCCGCGGAATTTCATTTCGCGCGAATGATCTACCAGGACCAGGCCGGCTACGGAGGCTTTGGCCGGCGCGGCGGCGGCGGCGGCCGCGGCCGCGGACGCGGCTGGTGGCGGCAGGACTGGCCCGCGGCGGAAATCCACTTTCGCCAGGGCATCGCCCGCCTCACGCGCGTGGATGCCGGCGAAGGCGTGACCGTCGATCTCTTCGACGACCGCCTGTTCGACTATCCCTGGCTATACGCGACGCAGACCGGCTACTGGGATTTGAGCGACGACGAGATCGCGAAGCTGCGCGAGTACCTGCTGCGCGGCGGCTTCCTCGTGGCCGACGACTTCTGGGGCGCCGGCGAGTGGCAAGTGTTCAGCGACACGATGGCACGGCTGTTCCCGGAGCGCAGGATCGTCGAGATCACGGGCGGCGACGACGAGGTGCTGCACGTGCTCTACGACGTGGACCAGCTCACACAGATCCCGGGCCTGCGTCACCTCGGCGGCTTCGATCCCACGATCGGCCGCATTCGCGGCCTGCCGGAGCCGCACTGGCGCGGCATCTACGACGACCAGGGGCGCTTGCTGGTCGCGATCAACTTCAACCAGGACATCGGCGACGCGTGGGAGCACGCCGATTGGCCGGAGTATCCGGAGCCGATGACGGCGCTCGCATATAGGTTCGGGATCAACTACATCATCTATGCGATGACGCATTGACCACCAAGACCGCATGGTGCCGAACGACGATTTCGGGGATATCGGTAAACAACTCCCCGCGAATCGGTTTGCCCTTCAGGTAGTGATCGAAAAAATTCAGTTGAACGGTATTCGTGATATCGATCATTCTCCAGCCATCGATGGCCCCTGAGAAACCGATGGTCTTGAGAAGAGGCCATGCATAGATGAAATCGGTGAAGTCCGTGTGCATCGAGCCCTTCACCGCGTAGTCCCAGAAATCGTGAGCGGGCGGTAAGTAGGCGTAATCGTTCCCGCCTTGATGCTCCTCGTGATAGAACATGAGAAACGGTGCTGCCACCGGTTGATTCCAGTGACGACCGAATTGCGTGCCATCGAGATTCACCCCGGCATCGCAGCGGCTATCGACCTTGCAGAATTCTCCTGCTGCCGCGCCACCAAAGACATGCCGATGACGCCGAGCCTGCCGGTATCGAGCATGCTGGTGAAACCGGCAACCGGTGCCTGCACGTTGCCAAGCGTGTCTACGACGAATTGATCGTCCTCGACCCAGTATTGAATCAAGGAATTCTGCGTCACGTAGTCGTAGAGAAAATAATCTTCGAGCAGCTCCTTTGAAATGACGTTTCGATAGGCTCGAAACTCTTTCCTGGCGACCGCCCCGCTCAGAAAGGCGTCCTTTTCGTCGTCGTCCAGGGCCACGTACTCTTCAGCCAATGGAGACAGAACCGTCTTTAGCGCGGAGACCTCGTCCATGCTATCGGACATTTCGAAGACCGTGCTCACGATGCCCTTGTACAACTCCTGTCGAGCAAAGCGGATATCGCTCGGGCGCTCATTCGCTCGTGTAATCGTTCCGGCATTCGTGAGATTCACCTTCGCAGATTGATAAGGATGAGCGATGCTGAGAACCACATACCCATGGCTGGCGAGATGCTCCATCAGCAACTGATTCTGGGAGGTGAAACCGAAATCGAGGGCATGGTTGAACAGCAGCACCGGGAATGGACCATCGGCCAGTGCAGCGACGGGTGCCTGCACATGAGAGTGCGTCGGCACATGTTTGAAATAGCCGAAGAACAGACTCTGCCCCGTGTAGCGGCCTTCATACAGCTCGTGAAACAGGGTTCGAACCGGGAAGTTGCCCGCCGCGCTTTCGTCCGCGGGATACCACACTTCCACGTACAGCTCGCGGTTGCGGTCGGGCGAGTAGCGCTCCTTCCTCGATTCATCGGTAATCGAGTACTCGAACGTCCCAACTGCATAGGGGCCCGTGGGCTCCGGCAGCCGGAAGACGGGCAACTCGTGCGCCAGGAATGCCGAGGCGCTCAACATGAGCAACAGCGGAAGCGCGCCGGCCATACGCCAGAGGCGCCTGGTCTCGGACTTCTTCAGTGACGCCAGCATGAGCACGATGAAGCCGACGTACGCGGCAAGCATCTGCCAGCGCCAGCCTTCGAATATCGCCCCACCTGCCATCGCACCAAAGCCCGCGACGGCCAAAGTGGCGTAATTCAATCGATGGTAGATCGGCCCACTGACGAGCCTGACGATGGCGAGCGAAAATATCAGCAGAAACAGGATTTCGAAGAGCTGCAACGATCGTCTCCGTGAACATGCGTGGGCGACCGATCGGGTTCAAGCGAACGATCAGTCGGTCGAATCGACCACTGCGTTTGCAAGCGGCATGCCAGTGGACCCCAATCAGCGTGAATGTCAGCGTGAGCGCGCGCTCGGTGTCGCAAAGCTACCGCCGGGGAACGATGGACCGTAGTCTATTCGACTAACTTGTCGCGACCTTCGCCAATCTCGTAGGGAGTCCGCCGCTTGACCGCAAGCCTTTCACGCCCGTCGTTGATCCCCACTTGATCGGAGATTCTCCGTTTTGTGAGTTTGGATTTACGCGGTAGTGTCGTGGCTCGTCTGTCGCATAGCGGCGGACGCGAGTGGGAGGGCGCCATGTACAGGTATCCGAATTCTATTTTAGCTACGACCAACGAAGATTCGCACGGAGAACACTTTTCGCGTGAACAGCTTCAACTGTTAGTAGATACCTACCCAGGCAGGATGCCGCTCAACGCCGGTCACGATCTCAGCAAGCCATCTGTCGCGTACGTCGAGAACCTGCGCTTGGAAAGAGATGGGGATGATTACCGAGTTTTGGGCGACATCACGTCAGAAATACCGCTTGAGAGCACGCCGGGGTTGAGCATCAGCGCGACTTCAATCCTTTATGAGCCGGAGCGGGCGAGCGTGTACTGCTACTTGCCATACCCAGCTTACAACGACGCTTGTATCGTCGAAATCCTCAAAGCGGAGGGCGACATAGGGGTCGGTCGATTGCAGAAGAAGGCGCTGACGGGCACGGAGATCGGTTTGATCGTCACGTTGGTCGCGGTCGTCGTCGGCCCCGAGTGGGATATTCAGTATCGGCAGCGAGTGCGGCCCCAACTTTCTAGAGCGTTATCACTCATCAAATCGAGGTTGTCGGGACATGGCATCGAAGCCGATCTGGTCCAAGCCATCAATGTTCCGTGTGTCGGTAAGGTGAGTCTCGTGCTGATCCCTGATAGAAGAGCAGCAGTCTCGGGACAGGATATCGGGACGATCGATGATGCAGTGGGTAGCGCTATTGAGTTTGTTCTGCAACATGATCGGCGGGACATCCGACGCTTGCGCAGCGTGTTCTACCCAAGCACCGGTCGCTACGAGGTAGTGAACGTACTCAGACGGGCATGACCTTAACATCGTGCCCTGAACCGGCGGTACAACGAGTTTTTCGCCGGATGTAGATTGCCATAACCTATTGATATAGCATGTGATCTGTGGCATTCTACTGGACATCCTTCCAGTGCTCAGGGTATCCCCATGGACAGCCGCCTCCCACCCCCCGCCCGCCCCTACGACCCCGCCGCCCACGCCCTTCAGCAGCACACCTTCGAGCGGCTCGAAGGCGCGATCACGGAGCTCTGGGGTCATCTGAACGCCGCCACGTTCCGCTTCCTCGCGCTCGTCGCAGAGTACGACCGCACCCGGGGCTACGAGCGCCACGGCCTCATGAACACCGCGCACTGGTTGAACTGGCAGTGCGGCATCGGCACGGTCGCCGCACGCGAGAAGGTGCGCGTGGCGCGGGCGCTCGAGACGCTGCCGCAGATCAGTGCCACGTTTGCGCGCGGCGAGATCTCGTATTCCAAGGTGCGGGCGATGACGCGGGTGGCCACGCCGGCCAACGAGTCGGTGCTGGTGAACGTGGCGCTGCACGGCACGGCGGCGCATGTCGAGCGGCTCGTGCGCAAGTACCGCTGGGTCGAGCGGGCCGAGGCCGCTCGGCGTGCGCAGGCGCAGCACGAGGGCCGCGGCCTGCACTACTTCTTCGACGAGGCCGGCATGCTGGTCGTGCATGGGCGGCTGCCGCCGGACGTCGGCGCCCTGGTGCGCAAAGCGCTCGACGCGGCGGCCGAGGAGCTGCGCGCGAGCGACGGCGCTGCCGCGGAAGCTTCGGCGTTCGAGCGGGCGCAGACGGCGGCCGCGTACCGGGCCGATGCGCTGGCGCACGTCGCCGAGCAGTACCTCGAGCATCGCGCGGGTGACTCCTCCACGGCCGATCGCTACCAGGTCGTGGTCCACGTGGACCAGGCGGTGCTCACGCAGGCGGTGACGGCGGCGGACAGCGAGCCGCACGACTGTGCGCTGGACGACGGGCCGGCGCTGGCGCTCGCCACGGCGCGGCGCCTGGGCTGTGACGCCACGCTGGTCGGCCTGCTCGACGGCCACGACGGCGAGCCGCTGAACGTCGGACGCAAAACACGCGCGATCCCGCCGGCGCTCGCCCGGGCGCTGCGCAGCCGCGACGGCGGCTGCCGCTACCCGGGGTGCACGCGCACGCGCTTCACCGAGGGACATCACGTCAGGCACTGGGCCGACGGCGGGGAGACGCGGCTCGGCAATCTCGTGACGCTGTGCCGTTTCCACCATCGGCTCGTGCACGAGGGTGGGTTTGGTCTCGCGGTGACGGACGACGGCGTGTTCGTGTTCACGCGGCCCGACGGCACGCGCGTGGCGGAGCGCGGCGCGCCATGTTTCCGCGGAAACATCCCTGCGCCCGCTCCGGCCGACGCGAGCTTCGAAGCCGCGCTGCGCCTCCACGAGCTGAATCGGGACGCGGGACTCGCGATCGACGCCCACACCAGCCGCTGCCGCTGGCTCGGCGAGCGCATGGATTACAGCTGGACGATCGCCGGCATGCAGCAGCTGCGCGATCGGGCGGCGCGCGCCGAGGCCGGCCCTTGATCGGGGGAGCGACGCTCGGCTAGCTCTGATTCCACTCCACGCGCTCGCCGCCGGGCTTCTCGGCCTCGTAGAACCACTTCAGGCCCTGCGTCTCCTCGCTCAGGATCGTGGTCTTGAAGCTGCGCCACGCCTGAATCTCGAAGTAGTCGAGCGGCCCGCCGTGGGCGCGCAGCCGATGCGGCACCCCGGGCGGGAAATACACGAGCGTGCCGGGCTCGATCTCCTGCGCCGTATCGCCGACCTCGACCTTACCGCGGCCTTTGAACGTCATGTAGACGTGCGCGGCGCCCTCTGGATTCGCCGGCGTGCCCGTGTGCTTGTGGTACGGCGACGAGCCGCCGTCGTGGTAGTGCATCTCGCCGGCCTGCAGCGCGTTCGTCGGCGTGAGCCGGTTGCCGTCGAGCAATCGCACGGCCGACTCCGCGCAGAAGCGGCGTACGCGGCCGCCGCTCGCGTCGCTCAAGCCGCGCAGCGTCGTGCGGTTGAAGAAGTAGCCCGGCCCGCCCGGCAGACCGTCCTCGACGGCCGCGGGCGGCTTCGGCACCACCAGGTGGAGCAGATCCACGCTCGAGCCCGAGACCGCGACCTTGGCGGACTCGCCCGGCACGAGCAGCACGCCGGCGCCCTCCTCGGCAAGGTGCGACAGCCCCTTGTACTCGACCGTGCCCTGCTTCGGGGTCTCCATGAGGTAGAGCAGGTGGTAATCGTTGCCGGCCTGCACGCTGAGCTGCCTGCCGGCCTCGATCGTGCGCCGGTACACGGTGAGGTTCTTCGAGCCGCAAAGCTCCGGCCCACACACCACTCGCTCGAACCCGGACGGCACGCGCTTGGCGTCGGCGTTCTTGGTATCGATGATCGAGACGTCGCGAATCGTTGGCATGATGGTCTATTCCCCTTCCACTTCTATTTCGGCGCGGCGCACTCGAAGTTCTGCGCGTCGTTCGTGTCGCCCTTTCCCTTGTAGCGCGCAACCTGCGGGTGCGGGCACAGCGGCCGCGTGAGCACGGTCTTGCCCTGCTGATCGTTGCGGTGCGCGACGATGCTGGTCGGCGGCTTGCCCTTCTCCACCCAGCCGGCCAGGGTGCCGATCCAGTCCGCCTGATCGGGACCCACGCCGCCGCGGCAGTGACCCACGCCCGGCAGGAAGTAGAGTCGCACGAACTCGTCGGTGTACGCGCCGCCGTCGCCGCCCGTGGACTTGCCGGCGAACGCGCGCACGCTGTTCCAGTAGTCGAGCGTTTGCTGCGGCATGACGCCCGGATCGCTCCAGCCGTGGTACACGATCAGCTTGCCGCCGCGCTTCTTGAAATCGCTGAGATCGGGATTCACGGCATTCAACGTGCCGAACAGCTTGGCGTCGACGAGCGCCACGTCGTGATCGAAGTCGAAGGTGCGCCAGTCCCAGTTCGGATTGTCGAAGCCCATGCCGCCGAGCACCGGCGCGTCGATGCCGAACGGCTCCTTACCGTTCATGATCAGGCCCCAGCCGGGATTGCCGGGCTGCGGACCTTCCCCGCCGACCTCGAGGCCCGGATAGATCTGCACGCCGGTGCGCGGATTCACGGCGCCGCGGTAGATCATCTTCAGCGCCTCGATCTGCTCGGGACGGAAGCCCTGCAGCGTGTCCGGATCGAACTTGCAGGTGCGTGGATCGGTCAGCATGCCGTCCTTGACGCCGTCGGCGGCGTCGCACTGCGCGAGCACCGCGGCGCTGACCTTCGCGAGATCGTCGCGCGTCAACACGGCGCCCGGCTTCGTCAACGTGACGTGCGCCGTCCACAGCTGACCCATGTGCAGGTTCGTGAACCGATTGACGGGCGCTCCCGAGATGATGCCGTTGTAGTCGTCGGGGAAGCGCTGCGCCTCCATGAGGCCCTGGCGGCCGCCCGTCGAGCAGCCGTTGAAGTACGAATACTCCGGCGCCTTGCCGTAGTGCGCGTCGACCACGGCCTTGGCCTTGAGCGTCATCTCGTGAATCGCGCGATAGCCGTAGTCGATGACGCGCTGCCGATCCAGCGTCCAGGTGTTCGCCGTGTCGCTCGCTTCGTGACCCGTGTCGGTCGAGGTGGAGGCGTAGCCGTCGTTCACGGACTCGGCCAGCGCCGGATAACTGATGATGCCGGCGAGACCGCCGCCGCCGACGGCCTCGAGCCGGCCGTTCCACGCGCTGCCTTCCGGCAGCCAGACCTCGAACTTGATGGCCGGGGCCACGACGCCCGTGACGCGACAGAGGGCCGGCACTTTCAGCGGCCGGGGCACGCCCGGCGCGGTGAACTGGCCGGCCGCCACGGGCTCGGCGGAAGTGATGGTGGTCTCGGGCAGCTTCAGCTGCTTCAAGTCCGCACACGACATGGCCGCATTCGCCGCCGTGGTACCGAGCAGCGCCGGGGCCGCGAATGCGGCGGCGGCCAGCACGTCAATCCGTCGCTTCATGATCTTGATTCCTATTGATATGGATGGCCCGGCGGAGTGGCGTCCCCCATACGCCTGGCCACTCCCAAGCATAGGGGACTTCGAAGGCGCCTGCCACGTCTGCGGAAGGCTCGCGAGCATGAGCCCTTCGCGCTGCAGGCCGGTGCGTTAACATCGACGGTGGGGTGTCCTTGGGGGATGAGAATGACTCTCGGATTCGGCGCGCGTTCGAGCGTGCCGTCCGCCAAGCCATCCGAACTGAGCGCTCGCAGCTCCTGAACCTGGAGAGGTCGATGTTCGCGCTGAAAAGAATCCTGGTACCCACGAATCTCGGCGAGCCGTCGAAGACGGCCGTGAAGTATGGCGTGGCGTTCGCGCGGCAGTTCCACGCCAAGCTATACCTCGTCCACGTGCTCGATGCAAAGAAGCTCGACGCCGCCATCGAGACCGAGCGCGTCCTCGAAACGTTCGCGTCCGACGCGCCGGCTGCGGAGACTCTGGAGCTCGACCCGGTGACCGTCGCGCGCAACGCCGCGCGCGAGGATCTCGGCAAGCTGCTGACGCCGCAGGAAGAGCAGGCCACGCAGGCCGAGTACTTGCTACGCGGTCAGCGGGCCGGCAGCGCCGGCGACACCATCGTCGCCTGCGCGGCCGAGCTCGACGTCGAGCTGATCGTCATGGGCAAGCACCGGATCGGTTTCGTGGAGCACCTGGTCGCCGGCAGCGTGGCCGAGAAGGTCATCCGCCAGGCGCCCTGCCCGGTGCTGGTCGTCCATTACCCCGAGCACGACTTCGTGCAGGACGACGCCTAGCGCCGCCACGCCGCCACGCCGATCTAGTGCGGCAGGTGATCCGTGCCCTTCGGCAGCTCCATGACCTCGAGCACGTTGCCGTCGGGATCGACCATCGTCGCGATCTTGATCGGCGTGCCCCCGATCGGGACCGACGCCACATCGCCCTTCATCGTCGCGCCCGCGGCCTTTGCTGCGGCCACCGTGGCCGCGATGTCCGACACATGGAAGATGGCATGCGCCATCGGGTCGTTGCTGGGGCCGCCCTCGCGCTGCGCGACGAGAAACTCCGGCGATGAGCCGGCCTTGGCCGCAGCCATCGTGGCGCCGTAGCGCAGGATGATCTCCGTCGACGGCTCGCCGACGTGGTCGATCTCCTTCAAGCCGAACGCCGACTCGTAGAACTTCGCGAGCGCTGGCACGTCTTTCGCGCTCAATCGCACCGCCAGCACCGAGGCGTCCGCGTGAGCCAAGTTGAACCACGCCGTTGCACTCAGCCCCAGCACCGCCGTCATCGTTCGTCGCATTGTTGTTCTCCTGGAAGTGGTCCGAAGATGCCCCGGCGCGTTCGCCGGATTACCAAAGAGTGTAAGACAAAACCAGCGCCATGGCGCCGGTCATCGCGCGACGCGCCACGGCGACACATTCGGCCACTTCATGAGCTCGGCCTGCGCGTCGCTCGTCTTCATGTCCGTGTGACACGTCGTGCAGGGATTCGGGATCTTGTACAGGTCCGTGTGCGACGGTGGAATGAACTCGAACGTGTGGCTGCGCACGCTCACGTCGGCGATCGTCCGCTCGACCTTCGGCATGTGGCAGTCCACGCACTCCACGTTACCGACGCTGTGGTGACTGTGCTCGAGCGTGCTGCCGGCCGGCCCAGCCGGCGTGTTCGGACCATGGCACGTCTCGCACAGCGCGCTCACCGGCTTCACCAGCAGCGCATCGTTCGGCGTGCCGTGGGCGTCGTGGCAGCTCCAGCAGGTGATGCCTCTCTTGTACATCTGGCTGTGCACGAAGTCGTTGCCCTGCATCCGGTTCTTGTGCGCGGTGCCTTCGGGCCAATGCGTGAACGTCTCCTCGCCGAGCTTGTGCTCCTCGAGCTCCCAGAAATCCGCCAGCTTGTCGCCCGGCTGATAGCCGACGGGCCAGTCGTAGTAGACGCCGTCGAGCGGCACCTGCCGCGGCCGGCCCTGCGAGTGGCACTGGATGCAGGTATCGACGCCGCGCGTGTGATCGAGCCGCGCGGGATTCACGATGTTCGTGAGCGTCGGGTTGCGCACGTGCGCCTCGCCCGCGCCGTGACACTTCTCGCAGCCCACGTTCCACTCCGTGACTTGCTTCGTCTTGACGTCGTAGTTCGTCGAATGACAGCCGTCGCACAGCGGGCCCGTGGGTCGATTCATGGGATCCGGGTAATGCTCGACCCACCAATCGCCGCTGCTCGAGACGACGTAGGGGCGCCACACCTTGTGCGTCACGTCCCATTGCGCGGGGTACACGTAATAGTCGTCGCCGCGCTTGTAGAAATAGCGCTGCTTCCATTTGCTGCCGTAGACGAACGCGACGTCGCGCGGCTTGAACGTCACGAGCTCGTTCGGCGTCTTGAAGTCCGCGACGATGACCTCGGGATGGATCTTGGGATCGACGACGACGTTCGCCATGCGCGTCGTCTTCCAGCGGTCGTACTCGCTGCGATGGCAATCCCGGCACGCTGCGGAGCCCACGAAGCCGCCGGCGGGTTTCGCCGGTTGAGCCGAAAGCGCCGTGGAGAACACGGCCAGCACCAGCACCGCGGCACTCGCCACGTAGCGCTTGACCATCGAGCGCGCGCTCATTGCCGCGGCCCCGCACAGGCATAGCTCGTGGCGCGATTCGGCTCGCCCTTGCCGTCGTATTCCGCCATCAACGGGTACGCGCACACGGACCGCTCCATGGTGACCCTGCCCTGCGCATCGTCTTTCGCGACGGTCACCTGGTCGGGTGCGACGCCTTGCTCGACCCACTGCTCGAGCGTGGTGAGCCAGTCCGCGCGATCGGGGCCCGGGCCCGCGCCGCAGTGCTCCACGCCCGGCAGCAGGAATAGCCGCGAGGTCAGGCGTACCAGCGAGTTCTTCTCGGCCAGGGACTGGTAGTAGTCGATCGTGCGCAGCGCCGTCAGTGCGGAGTCGGACCAGCCGTGCCAGATGATCAGCTTGCCGCCGTGCGCGTTGAACTTCGAAAGATCGGCGTCCGTGGCGTTCAGCAATGCGGCGGCGTCCGCCGTTCGCTCGCGCCAGTCCGCGAAGTCGTAGCCCGCGTAGCTCCAGTCGGGATCGGCGAACACGAAGTTCTTCGCGAACTGCGTGCCGAACGCGTAATGCAGGTTCGGCGCGCCGGGCAACGTAGGCGTCCGCTGCGTGATCCACAGATCCCAGCCGCCGGGGTCGTCCTCGCCGCCGAACGGGAAGCCCGGATGCACGCGTTGCCCCTCGACCTGCGGGCCGCGGTAGATCGTCTCGATCGCGCCGAGCTGCGCGTCGGTCAAGCACTCCGGCGCAGCACCCGCCGTGCAGCGTGGCAGCGACTTGGGATCGAAGCCGCAGGTGCGCGGATCGTTCAAGATGCCGTCGGCGATACCGTCCTGCACGTCGCAGCTCGAGCGCAACGCCGCCGCGAGCAATTTGCGGTTGTCGGCGCTGATCACGGGGCTCGTGAGATCGTTCGGGTCGGGGAACACGGCCTGCTCGTTCTGCAGGAAGCCCGCCATCGTGCCGGCCCACTCGATGACCGGCGCCGCCGCCACGATGCCGTCGAAGTCGTCGGGGTAGCGCTGCGCCTCGATCAACGCCTGGCCACCGCCGCGCGAGCAGCCCATGAAGTACGAGCGCGCGGGGGCCTGATCGTAGTACGTGGCCGTGATGGCCTTCGCCACCTCGGCGGTGCGATGCACGGCTCGAAACGCGAAGTTCTCCTGCGCTGCACGGTTGTTCAGCGCCCAGCTCGCGTCCAGACCGTTAGCGGAATGACCGGTGTCCGTGCCCACCGTCGCGTAGCCCCGCTCGAGCGGCGTCGGGCCGGCGCTCAAGCCGCCCTGCGCCTGATTCTGCACGCTGCCCACGTAGCCGCCGCCGCCGCCCATGACGAGCTTGCCGTTCCAGGCGCTCGGCAGCAGCAGCTCGAAGTTGATCGAGCCGTCGATCGTGCCCGCGACCTTGCAATGCGCCACGCGCAGCGGCTCGCCCGCGCCGCCCGCGGCCGTCGGAGGCCGAGCGCTGGTCTGCATCGGCGTGGCCGAGAGCACCTCGACGTTCGGCCGTTCCGCGGCAAGGAGCGCGGCGCACGCATTCGGATCCGACGGCCCGATTCGCTGCGCCGCGGTGTCGGTGCCGGTGCCGGACGAGCATCCGGCGAGCATGACGACGGTGCCGATCAAGGTGTGCGTTGCCACGCAAACTCGCGAGTCGGTGCTCATGCCTGGATCTCCGGAGTGGCTCGGCGCGGATCAGCTTGGAAGCTAATGCGCGTCACGTCAAACCCGCCGACGCCGCCCCTGCGACGTCGACGTGGGCTCGTGTCCGTTCGTGCCCTGCCACAGCCCCTGGAAGAAGTTTCGCGCGTTGACGCCGAGCGTGCGGGTGCGGTAACCGCCTTCCTGCACGACCAGCGTCGCCAAGCCGAGCGCACCGACCATGCGCCCATTCAGCAGCAGATCGCGGGCACTCAGCAACCACGAGCCGGTCGGGTCGCCGCGCACGACGTCCAGGCCGAGCGAGACGACGAGAAACGTCGGCGACGAACTTCGTGATCCGCCCGAGGGCGCGCTGCAGGGCGCGTCGATAGACGTCGCCGTTGGCGTGCTCCGGCAGAGGGATGTTCAGGTTGAACCCCTCGCCTTCGCCCCGGCCGCGCTCGTCGTCGTAACCCGAGAAGTACGGATAGCTGAAACGCGGATGACCATGAATCGAGACCGTCAGCACGTCGTTGCGGTCGTAGAAAATGTCTTGGGTGCCGTTGCCGTGGTGATAATCGATGTCGAGCACGGCCACGCGTCCCTGCCCGCTCAGGTAGTGCGCGGCGATCGCCGCGGAGTTGAAATAGCAGAAGCCACCGAACGACCGCCGCTCCGCGTGATGCCCCGGCGGCCGGACCAGCGCATACGCGAGCGACTCGCCGTCGAGAATCCGCCGCGCTGCCGTCAGCGCGCAGTCGACCGCTCGCACGGCCGCGCGATACGCATTTGCGTTGATCGGCGTGAAAGTATCTATGCAGTAGTAGCCGGCCCGCAACGGCAAATCGTCCGGCTTGCGATGCGCGTTACGGATCGGGAAGACGTACGGGTACACGGACTCGCCGTCGGGCACGTTGGCCGATGCGTCGCGCAGGTAGCGGACGAAGTCGCGATCGTGCACGGCCTCGACATGCTTCAGCGGGAAACTCTGTATCGGCACCCGCTGGAAGAGCCCGGTGGGCTCGATTTCGGAGAGAATCGACCGGATCCGCACCGGCGATTCGACGTAGCCGCGCTCGCGGACGTGATGCACCTGATGAGCATCGCTCAAGACGACCGCGATCTTGCGCGCACCGGGCCGGTGGACGGTCGGCACGGCCGCCTCGGCGCGCGGGTAACGCGGCTCGCGGCGCACCACCGGGTCGTCCTTGAACGAAGCGACGACCATCGCGATGTAGCTCGGCGAGCAAGTTCCGCCGTATTTGCGCTCGAGGATCGCGCGGACGATCTCGCGCGCCTGCGCGCGCCGCAGCGCAACGTCGCTGCCCACGAGATCGAGCACGAGGTAAGGCGGGTCGGTGCCGCCGGGTTTCAGCTGGAGTCTCATACGCCGTGTTGGCGATCGGCCGCGCCCCGTAGCGCTCGTAGAACCTGAGCCGCGCTGCGTTTTGCGCGCGGATAGCGGGGTCGGGTGAGAGCGCAGGATCGTCCGGCAAGCATTCGAGGAACAGCCCCACGACGCCGAGCGCGGCGGCGTCTTCTCGGACCCGCTCGTAGAGTGCGCCGCCGATGCCACGACCCGTTCGCGCGCGACTGGTCGAGATGAAATCGAGATAGCAGAAGTTCAAATCCGCCGCGTGCTGGAGCAGGGCGAACCCGTGGACTGCGAGCCGTTCGTCCTCCGCAACGAACAGCACGGAGCGGAAGCGATACTTCAATGGATTGGTCAGCTGATCCGGCAGCCTGCGAACGACGGACTCCTTCAGGCCGGAGAACTGCGCACGCAAGATCGCCTGCACCTGGGCCAGCCGCTCGCGATTACGCGGCGTCATGGCGTCGTAGACTCGGCGAATCACGAACATCGGTCTCGCGCTCGGGTTCGCGGCACCTGCCCGCGCGTCGATCGTCGCACAGGCCGCGACCGGCACACCACCATTCTGTGGCGGACACACGTGTGAGAAACTCCGCGCACGTCGGCAGCAGCGCCGGTGCGCCGTTTACCCGGGGGGCCATGTCCGCGACCCAGATCTTCGCGATTGCTCTGCTCGTCGGCGCACTGGCACTATTTGCGTGGGGACGCTTCCGGCACGACGTCGTAGCGCTGGTCGTGCTGCTGGCGGCCGTGCTCGGCGGCCTGGTGCCACCGATGGACGCGTTTCTCGGCTTCGGCAACCACGCCGTCGTGACCGTCGCTGCCGTGCTCGTCTTGAGCCGCGCGCTCGAGACCACCGGCGTCATCGGCGCCTTGACGCGGCTCGCCGCCACCGATCAACCATCGATCGGGCGCCAGGTCGCATTGTTCTGCACGATCGGCGCCGTATTGTCGGGATTCGTCAACAACGTGGGCGCGCTCGCAATGTTGATGCCGCTCGCGATCGCGACCGCGCGCCGGCACGGCTCGAGCCCAAGCCGCATCCTCATGCCGCTATCGTTCGCCACGATGCTCGGCGGGATGACGACCCTGATCGGCACGCCGCCGAACATCTCTGATTTCCACGTATCGCGCCGGCGTGCTCGGCACGCGCTTCGGCCTGTTCGACTTCTTTCCCGTCGGCGCCACCATCGCCGTGCTCGGCCTCGCGTTCCTCGCCGTGATCGGCTGGCGCCTGATCCCCGGTGACCGTGCGCCGGTGCAGCCGTTCGAGGGCGTCGACGAGTACATCGCCGAGTTGCACGTCCCCGCCGAGTCGGAGCTGGTCGAGCAGCCGGCCTCCGAAGCGGCGAAGAAGCTCGAGGAACGCGACGTCGCGCTGCTCGGGATCGTGCGCAACGAGCGCTGGACCTCCGGCGTCACGCACTGGATGCGCCTCGCCGCCGGCGACGTGCTGCTCGTCCAAGGCGCGCCCAAGGCGCTGGCTCGGCTGCAGGGCTGGGCGGGCATCTCGCTCGGCGCGCCGCCGACGAAAACCGACGGCAAGCTGCACCCCTCGGACACCGTGCTCGCCGAGATCGTCTTGCGACCGGCGTCGCCGCCGGTGGGCTCGACGCCCGAAGAGCTGCGCCTGCGTTCGCGCTATCACGTCAACGTGCTCGGTGTGTCGCGGGAGGGCGCCCGCCACTTCGGCGCGCTGAAATCGTTCCGGCTGCAGTCGGGCGACGTGCTACTACTGCAGGGCGAAGCCACCGACGTCGCCGATGCCGTCGCCGCATTCGACGCATTGCCGCTCGGCGACCGCGAGCTCGTGATCCACGATCGACGCGCCGGCGCGATCAGTGTGATCGCGTTCGTGGCCGCGCTGCTCGTGATCGCCTTCGGCTGGGCGCCTCCGGCCGTCGCCCTGACGGCCGCGGCCGTGCTCTTGCTGCTGACGCGCGTCGTGCGCGAGCGCAATATGTATCGAGCCTTCGACGGGCCGGTCCTGGTCGTGCTCGGCGCATTGTTACCGGTCGGACAATCGCTCGAGGCCACCGGCGTAACGACGCTGATCGGCAATCTGCTCGTGGACGTGACTGCCGCGCAGTCGACCTACGTGTCTCTAGCGCTGGTGCTCGTGATCACGATGTTCGTCTCCGATGTGGTCAACAACGCCGCCACGGCCGTCATCATGGCGCCGATCGCAGCCACCGTGGCGACGGGCCTCGGCGTGAGCCTCGACCCGTTCCTCATGGCCGTGGCGATCGGCGCATCGTGCGCGTTCCTGACGCCGATCGGCCACCAGAACAACCTGCTCGTCATGGGGCCCGGCGGGTATCGCTTCGGCGACTACTGGCGCGTCGGCCTGCCGCTCGAGATCCTGATCGTTGCCGGCGCGACGTTCCTGCTGCCGTGGTTCTGGCCGTTCAGCGTCGCGCCGTCGCCTTGAAAGTGGCGCGCTCACCAGTCAAAGTCCTCACCGTCTCGAACGTCGTTTTGCGAGGAAGATCATGAAAGTCGGCTTCGTCGGTCTTGGCCGGATGGGACAGGGAATGGCACGGCGCATCCTCGATGCGGGCCACGATCTCGCCGTGTTCGATCTGTTCACGAAGCAGACGGAGCCGCTCGCGGCGGCCGGGGCCCGCGTTTCAGCCTCGGTGGCCGAGCTCGCGAAGCACTGCGAGATCGTCGTGTCGATGCTCGTGGAGGACGCCGCGATCGCCGAGGTCGCATTCGGCGCGAACGGTTTGGTGGCGAACCTGCCGAAGGGCGCGCTGCACGTCGTCATGGGGACCCACGGCGTCGCGATGGTCCGCCAGCTCGAGACCCGGCATCGCGAGGCCGGCCAGACACTCGTGGCGGCTCCCGTGCTCGGCCGGCCCGATCTCGCAGCCAGCGGCCAGCTCGGCATCGTCGTCGGCGGGCCGGAGGACGCCGTCGCACGCGTGCAACCGGTGCTCGCGGCCATGGGCAAGCGGATCTTCCCGGCCGGCAACAAGCCCGAGTCCGCCACGGCGATCAAGCTCGCGAACAACGCCGTGCTCGGCTGCGCGATGGTCGCCATGGCCGAGGGCTTTGCGCTCGTGCGCCGCTACGACGTCGTGCCGCAGGTGTTCCAGGACGTCATGGTCGAGGGCCTGTTCGGCGCGACGGCGTACAAGGTCTACGGGCAGAAGATGGTCGACGAGAGCTTCGACCAGGTCGGCTCGCCGATCACCGTGGGGCTCAAGGACGCGAACCTGATCGCGGCGGCCGCGAACATTGCGCGCGTGCCGATGCCGAGCCACAACGTGTACATAGACCGCCTGCTCGGCGCCGTCGCGCACGGCGACGCCGATCGCGATCAGGCCGTGCTCGGGCGCGAGCAGGCGCGGGCCGCGGGCCTCGAGTAGCGGCCCGGAGCCGCAACGGGAGCGTTCCCCATGGCGATTACGCGACTCGCAATGACCGATGAGCAGCGCAAATCCGTAGCGCTCGAGTACCTGAAGGCGTTCGACCACCAAGGCGTCACGTCGACGGGCGGCAGCATCCTCGATCTGTTTGCCGACGATGCGCAGGTGTTCTTCCCGAAGTGGGGTATTGCCACCGGCAAGGCGCAGATCGGCCAGCTGTTCACCGATTTCGGCGCGCTCCTGAAGAGCATCCTGCACGACTATGCGTCGTTCAACTGGATCATGACCGGCACCGACATGTTCGCCTGCGAAGGCACGAGCGCGGGCGTCCACCAAGACGGCGCGTGGCGCGCGGGTGTGACGCACGCGGGCCGCTGGTGCGACGTGTTCGAGGTGCGCGACTTCCTGATCCAGCGCTGCTTCATCTATCTCGATCCGGACTACGCGGGTGTCGATACTGCCCGCTACCCCTGGCTCTCGGCCGGCGGCCGCGATCCGTCGAAGCCGATGAGCTTTTAGCGCAGCGGCATCACGATCGATCGCCTTCCAAGAAAACTTTTGAAACCTTCGCCTGGCCACCGCGCCAGGCTCGCGACGAAGCCGGTTAAAGTAGCGCTCGCACTTCGGCGCCGCGCGCGTCTCAATTCATGAAGGGACTGCTATGAAAGTCGGATCCACCGCTTCGCTGGCGCTCGCCGCCATTCTGATCGCAACGCCGGTCCTGGCTCAGGAGATGCCGGACATCGGCTTCAAGAGCGTCGGCCGCAGTCGGCCGCTGGCTGCCAGCGTGTACGACTTCAAGGAAGTAGGGCCGAACTGGATCCGCCAGCGCGGTCAGCGATACGATCCAGCGCACCCCTTTCCGCTCGATGGCTACCGCGTCGACGCTCTGCCGAAAAACTACAAGCCGTTGCCGCGCGACGTCTTCACGAGCGACGACTTCTACAAAGACAAGGAGCTCTGGAGCGACCCTCGCTATTTCCGCTGTAACAGTCAGCAGGCCACGGAGTTTCAACGGGGCATTCTGCAGCCTCCCGGGTTGAACACGGGCAAGGACGCAGACGCCCCATGGGGACATTGCGACCTCGGCTATCCGCGCGAAGCCATCGTGAGCCCCTACGGCTTCAAGACGGCGCAAGCGCACTACGAGGCGCTGCTGAAGGAGACGCAGAGCCGCGGCGGCCCGAACAAGTACACGTTCGCGAACTTCCCCGCCACCGAGTGGAACGGCGTGTACGAGCGTCCGGCGCGCGCCGCGGCCAGCCAAATGAACTGGTACTGGGGCAGGCACACCCAGATCACGACCATCCTCTCGCTGCTCACACCGGAGTATCAGCAGCGGATGGTGCAGGAGGTCTACCACCAGATGCGCGGCAACGCGCTGTGGCCCTCGACGTTCTGCTGGCCCGAGGGCTTCATGCGGCGCTGGTACCCGGCGGCCGTGTGGGAGCACTACGTGATCGCCACGCCGGATCTGGTGCAGGTGCGCGCCGGTGTGGCCCGCAACTTCATGCAGGACATCTACATCGGCCGCCAGTTCAACATGGAGGACGTGAAGAGCGGCGGCGTTCCGCGCCTCGGCCCGGCGGTCCCGCGCTGGTACGGCGACACGATCGGCTTCTGGGACAAGGACGTGCTGATCACCTGGACCAGCAACATCCAGGGCTGGAAATCGCACTCGGAGTTCGAGTTCTCGAGCAAGATGCAGTCGGTCGAGATCTACACGCCGATCCGCAAGGACGGCAAATTCGTGGGCCTGAACCACGAGGCCATCCTCTATGACGACGAGGCGCTGGTGGAGCCGATCCGGATCGTGCGTAACTTGATGAAGATGAACGACTTCAGCGACACCGACGAGACGCCGTACCCGTTCATCGAGTGCGTGCAGACCATCTTCTCGGTCGACGGCAAGAACGAGCCGCTGACGCCGGGCGCGAAGATCGAGTACGAAATGCCGGACATGTACGGCCGCCCGTGGGCCCACATATGGGAGCAGTACTTCGAGCAAGGCATGAGCAAGCCCGACACGACCGAGGACCTGTTCAACTTCGACAAGTAGGCAACCGGGCGACGGTATACTCGGGCGCAAACCCGGGGGAATCATCGATGCCTCAACTCACGCTGCGCCGAGGCGGCTGCGCACTCCTCGTGATCCTGGTCGTCGGTAGCGGCTCGGCCGTGGGCGCAGAGCCGATCGCGAGAGCGCCGGCCTTCGGCACCGCCGAGCTCGTGAAGCTGCCGGCCGCGAACTGGATCACGAACGGCGGCAACGTCTACAACCAGCGCTACTCCACGCTCACGCAGATCGATCGCGGCAACGTCGGCCAGGTAAAGGCCGTGTGGCGCGTGAGCCTGAACGGCTCAGGTCTTGGCCAAGGCTATTCGCAACAGGCGCAAGCGCTGTTCCACGAAGGCGTGCTCTATGTCGTCACGGGCGCCGACGACGTGTTCGCCGTGAACGTCGAGACCGGCAAGTTTCTCTGGACCTACCAAGCCAACGTCGACTTCGACCACGCCGTGATTTGCTGCGGCCGCCTGAGCCGCGGCGTAGGCCTGGGCGACGGCAAGGTTTACGTCGGCCGGCTCGACGGCCGGCTCGTGGCGCTCGATCAGCAAACCGGCAAGGTGGTCTGGGACATCCATGCAGGCGATCCCAAGGTCAGCGAAGGCATCACGGCCGCGCCGCTTTACTACGATGGCAAGGTCATCGTGGGATTCACCGGCGGGGAGTACGCCGTGCGCGGCCGCATCAGCGCGTACGACGCACAGACCGGCAAGCGGATCTGGAACTTCTATACGATTCCAGGCCCCGGCGAGATCGGCCACGCCACGTGGCCGCAGGACAACGACGCGTGGAAGTACGGCGGCGCGCCCGTATGGCAGACGCCGAGCGTGGACCCCGAGCTCGGCATGCTGTATTTCTCGACCGGCAACGCCGCGCCCGACTTGAATGGCACCATTCGCGAAGGCGACAACCTGTTCTCCGCCTCGCTCGTGGCGCTCGACGCAGCCACCGGTCAGTACCGCTGGCACTTTCAGCTCGTTCGGCACGACATCTGGGACTTCGATGCGCCGAATCCCACGATTCTTTTCGACGCGCAGATCGACGGGATGCCGCGCAAGGGCATCACGACGGTGTCCAAGGCCGGCTTCCTCTACATTCTCGACCGCACGACCGGAGTGCCGCTCACGCCCGTCACGGAGACGCCCGTGCCGCAAGACCGGGTTCAGAAGACGGCCGCGACACAGCCGATTCCGCAAGGCGACTGGGTGATCCGTCACGACGTGGACGCGGTGGGCGAAAAGTTCGAAGGCATCTTGCGTAACGGCGCGCGAACTTTCACGCCGTTCGACAACGAGCTCGCGGCGATCTGGCGGCCGTTCTCCGGCGTGACCTGGCATCCGAGCTCGTACAACCCGGCGAACAACCTCATGTACCTGTGCGCGGGCGACGTGCCGGGCCGTGGCACGGCCGGCGGCGATGCAAACGCGACGATCGGACCGGAGCCCGGCGCCGACACCCGGCGTTACGTGCAGGGCACGTTCGGCAACGCGCGCGACATTGGCACCGACGTGCGCAGCACGCTCGTCGCGATGAACGTGACGAACCACAAGGTTGCGTGGCGGCGGCTGCTCGACACGCGCTGCGCCGGCACGATCACGACGGCCGGCGGGCTGATTTTCGCGGGCCGCTTCAATGGCGAGCTCACGGCCATGAACAGCGACACCGGCCAGCGGCTGTGGTCGTTTCAAACGGACGGCGGCTTCACGACGACGGCCACGACGTTCGAGCACAAAGGCGTGCAGTATCTCGCCGGCATCGCCGGCGGCGGCGTGACGGGCGGCCGGCTCAACGACGGGCTGTGGCTGTTCTCGCTGAACGGCGCGATCGATTCGCTGCCGCCGGGCTCCGGCGATCCGCCGCCCGCCGACGCGCCGCGCGACGGCGATACGCCGCACGACGATCCGCGCGCGTTTCTCGCGGGGTTCGATCTGCAGCGCACCGCGAATCTCGGTCGCGGCGGCGACATCTATCGCACGGTGTGCCAGACCTGCCACGGCCCGATGGGCGAAGGGGGACAGCTCGGCAAACCGCTGGCGAGCACCCTCGGCATCGAGGACATCATGACGACGGCCAGAGCCGGCGTGAGCGGCACGTCGATGCCGCCGTTCGGCAACACGTACGGGCTGGAAGAGCTGCACGACGTGGCGAGCTACGTCGTCGGCCGGATTCTCGCGCGACGCTGAATCGCCAGGTTTGTTATCATCGCCGTATGGAAGTGCGCCCGTACTTCTTGGTTGGCGATGTCGTTGCCAACGCCGGTGTCGGCGCAATCGCTGCCGTCGTGGTGACCTGGATCGGGCTCGCCACATGGCCGATGCCGCTCGGTATGCTCGCCGGCATGGTGCTCGGCATGGTCGTCGGATTGGTCGCGGCACTCGCCGTGCTCAGCCTCCTGCTCGGTGCCATGGAAGTCTTCGTGCCCTGCATGCTGAGCGGCATGCTCGCCGGCATGGTGGCCTCGATGGGCTCCATCGGCACCCTGCCGCCTGCGGCGAGCGGCGCGTTGGTCGGCGTGGCTACCCTCCTCTGCATCTACATTGCCAACGCCGTCTTGAGCGGCGAGCAACTACGGAGTGGATAGCGCAATGGATACCGCGACGCGCGACAAGTGGGACCGAGTCTCGAAGACGTTCGACGTGATGTCGCAGTTCGGCCCCGAGATGCGCTGGCGACCCGCCAAACGCGCGCTATTTTCCCGCATGCGTCCCGACGCACGCGTGCTCTTCGTGGCGCTGGGCACCGGGCTCGACATTGCGTGCTTTCCGCCCGGCCGCAAGATCACGGCCATCGACATCAGCCCGCGCATGCTCGAGCGCGCGCAACACCGCGTGGCGGCCTATCAGGGGCAGATCGAGCCGATCGTTGCCGACGTGAAAGCGCTCGACTTTCCGGACGAGCACTTCGACCAGGTATTCACTTCCTGCACGTTTTGCTCCGTGCCCGACCCCGTGGTCGGGCTCGAGGAGCTCCGGCGCGTGCTGAAGACGGGCGGCGATCTATGGATGTTCGAGCATACGGGCAGCCGCTGGTTTCCGTTCAACGCCATGATGAATCTCATGACACCGTTGACGAGCCGCGTGGGGCCGGACATGAATCGCCCCACCACGGACAACGTGCGCAAGGCCGGGTTCACCCTGCAGCAGGTCGACAACGTGTTTCTCGACGTCGTGAAGACGATTCACGCCGTGAAGTAGCGGCGACCTACGGGGCGGCGCGGCGCGCCTCAGCCGAAGGTGAACACGGCCCCGAGCTCCGTCCGCTCCGCCACCTTCCGAAAACCTTCGACGATGCCCTCGAGGGGATAGCGCCCCGTGATCATCGTCGCCGCGTCCACCGCGCCGCGTTCCATCATCGTGATATACCGCGGCGTGTCGCGCATCGGGTGCATGCCACCCATCTGGCCGCCGTGGATCGAGCGAGTCGAAAGACAGAACCGTGTCGTCGGGAACGAGACCTCGCCCTGCTGCCCGCCGCCCAGCAGCGTCAAATGCCCGCCGCCCGTCGTCACCTCCCACGCTTGCCGGATCGCGAGCAAGCCCGTGGGATCCGGGCTTTGCTCCGCCGCCGGCGGAAAGAGATCGCCGCCGGAGCCTTCGATGACGAAGTCCGCACCGCCGTACCGGTAGCCCGGCCCATAACGCCCGCCCGCGTCGAAGCGATCCGTGGGTCCGTAGCACATTTCGCGGATGCGCTGGACGAGCGTATCGCTATCGGCATTCGGATCCAAAACCGTCGTCGCACCGAGGTCGAGCGCCTTGCGCCGGCGATAGGCGATCGGCTCCACGACGATGATTTGCCCGGCCGAACGGCTGCGTGCGCCCTGCACGGCCGCGAGCCCGATCGGGCCCGCACCGAAGATCACGACGTTCGAGCCGCCCTCCACGGGCGCATACGTCATCGTCGAGGACAGGCCGGCCGCGAGCGTGTCGCCGAGCAGCGCGAGCTGGTCGTCCGGGAGGTCGGTGAACACCGGAATGCAGTATTCCTCGAGCGCGACCATGATCTCGCTCAAACCGCCGATCGCGCCCTGCTGCAGAACACCGGTGCGGTCGACCATGTCCGCGATCGGCGCGTTGAAGAGCTGACTGTTCAGGTAATTGCACGCCTCGGGATGCCCGTGCAGGCACTGATAGCACTGGCCGCATTCCGGCGTGCCGCAGACGAGCACCCGATCGCCAACCCGGGCCCGATGCACCTCCCCGCCCACGGCCTCGACGACGCCGAAGCCCGAATGGTTCGGAATGAACGGATTATCCACCGCATTCTGACCGAGCACGCTGCGCGTGATCGTATAGCAGCCGCACGAGGCCTTCGTGCGGACGAGCACCTGGCGCGGGCCGAGCTCGCGAAGGCGCAAGTCTTCGATCGACGCGGTGGTGCCATGGCGGACGAAGGCGCGGAACCGCTTGCCGGCGACGGTGCCCGTGGCGACGGCCGGCGCCTTGCGTTGGGCCGCGGCGGGCGCGCTCGCGAACGTCGCCGCCGCCAGCGCGCCGGCTTTCAGCATCGAGCGCCGAGATAAGCCGCTTGCCGTGCCGGACGCGGTGGGCTCCGCCACGCCGTTGGGCTTGCTCGCCGCGCTGCTCCGATCACCCGGCTCCGTCGACTCGCTCATCGCATCTACTCCCGTGGCACGGCTTCTTCGCCCCGATGGCCGCTAACTATAGGCGAAAGTCGCCCGTGGGTTATTGACGGTTCGTTCCTGCGGGGCCAGCATGCGGTGGAAGAGATGCCGGTGAACGCAAGTGAGGTGCGTCATGAAACGTTTCACTGAATCGGCGGGCGCCGTTCTGCTGCTCGTGATCGCTCTCTCGGCAACCCGGAGCGTGAGCGCCGAACCGCAGGATCCGCGCATCGGCGAGTGGCGTGAAAACCATTACGCCGGTGGCGTGGGGCTATACATGATCTACGAGGATCTCGGCAACGGCGTCACGCGGACCCATAACGCCGAAAACCTGGCGCCGCAAAACCGGCTGCACGAGGACACGCGCTGCGACGGCAAATACTATCCGCGCCTGAACGCCGCCGGGGAAGCGACCGAGATCACGGTCAGTTGCACGATCCTCAACGCAAGAACGGTGCTGTTCAGCCAGAAGCGCAAGGCCGACTCCGGCTGGGTGGAGGGGGAAGGCAGATGGATCCTGTCGGACGACGGCACACATTCCGTGGGCTCGTTCGTGCGCAAGGACCGCGACGGCAAGATGTTGGAGCTCGTCACGCGTCTGTTCACGCGCAACTCGGAAAACTGTCTGAACCACGCCGATGACGCCCGCTTCAGGGAATGCCAGGCGCGCACGCGTCCGCCCCGACCCGACGAGCAGCCGCCACCCGACCGGTAGCAACGATGAGTGCGGCGACACGGCGGGCGATCACGCCGGGTCGCCCGTGTCTGCGCCAGCGCAGCGCTACGGCAGCATCGCCGTGATGTTGCGCTTCGGCACCTGCCCGACGGGAATCTTCACGACCTCGCGGACGCCGGCCATGTCGACCACGGATACGCTGTTCGATCCGGCGTTCGCGACGTAGGCCGTCTTGCCGTCGGGCGTCAGCGTGACCCAGTCGGGCGCGACACCCACGTCGGCGCTGCCGACGAGCTTGAGATCGGGCAGCGAGTAGACGTACACGGCGCTATTCAGTCGGCTGTTGACGATCAGTCGCGTGTTGTCGGCCGACACCGCCATGCCGTGCGAGGTGTTGCCGCCTTCCATCACGGGCTTCTTGCCGGCGGCGATTTTCGGCAGCTCAACACGCTTTTGCTCCTTGTGCGTGGCGAAATCGACCACGGCAAAGCCATTGAAGTCCGAGAGCTGCACGAAGATGCGCTTCGTCGAGCCATCCTTGTTCTGCTCGAACGCCATCGGCCGCACGCCGAGATCGAACACCATGTCCCAGACGGGCTCCTCCGTCTTTTGATCGATCACGGTCATGCTCTTGCCGGCGACCGACCCGGCGATCACGTAGCGGCCATCGGGCGTTACGTAGGTGTTGTGCCCGGCGCCCTTGATCGGGACGCTCTTCACGCGCGCCAGCGTCGCGGTGTCGACGACGTCGACGACGCCCTGGCTCTCGCGGATCGCGACATAGACGCGCTTGCCGTCGTGACTGATCGAGATGTTGTTCGGATGACCCGACAACGGGATCTTGCTCATGACGCGCAGGGTGCGCGCATCGACCACGTCGAGCGTATCGTCCGCCTCGTTGCTGACGTAGATCCGGCTGCCGTCGGGTGCCGCGGCGGCACCATGATTGACCTCGATGCCGACGATGTGGCCCACGACGGCGTTCGTGGCGGGATCGATGATGTCCACGTTGTCGCCGGCGCTGTTGGTCTGCACGATGCGCGCGTGCAGCGGCATGGCGCTGGCCGGCGCGCTCGTCAGCGTGGCGCCGCGGACCCAGGCCGCCAGCGTCTGCCATTCGGGATCGGTCTTCGACGTCCAGTGCTTGCCGCCGTCGTGATGCGGATCGCCGCCGGCTTCCTCGGCGAGCGGATGACGCAGCAACCGGCTCTCGTCCGGATTTCCGGGCACGATGCGTGCGCGGATGACGTCGAAATTCGCGCGGGCCTCGGCTTCGGTCCAGGTGGCCGAGTCTTCGGGCAGCGGCGTCAGCCGCATGGGCGTGCCGTCGCCGTGACACGAGATGCAGCGCGCGTGACCGGGCCGCTTGGTCGTGAAGATGGGCTCGATGCGTGCCTTGAAGAACGCGAAATCGAGCGAGGGTGCCGTGCCTCCCGCGCTCGGCTGAGCGATGGCCGCGAATGGCAGCAACAATGCAGCGAACAGCAACTGCGACAGGCGCATGGCGAACCCCCCAAGTGTTGGCGTTCGATTATGCGCCGGCGGTCTACGCGGCACCACCTTGAAGGCCGGCGCCCGGGTCTACAAGATGCGGGGCGATATGCGACAGCAAGGATTTTCGATGAGGTGGCGCTGGCTCGCGGTCGCCGTGCCTTTGGCCGCAGCGCTCGGCTCGACGCCGGCGCGGGCGGCCGACCCCTGCGCCGGCCCGGTCGCACGCGCGCTCGTCCTCGGCAACGGCGGCTCCAAGGGCGCCTTCGAGGCGGGCGCCGTGTATCACTTGGTGGTGCACCGCGGCTGCGATTTCGTCGAGATCTCCGGCACGTCGATCGGCGCGCTGAATGGCGCGCTGCTCGCGCAAGCCGCCCGCAGCGACGACGCGGCGGAGTCGCTGGCGAGCCTGCGTGACGCCGCCGAGAACCTGGTCGCGCAGTGGGCATCGATCGACAGCCGGCGCGCGGCGCTGCGCACGCGGCCGCTCGGCCGACTGCGCTTCGCGTTGCTCGGGCTCGATAGCATCGAGAATTTCGAGCCGCTGCAGGCGTTCGTGCGCAGCCGCATTTCACTCGATCGGCTGGCCAATGGGCGCGAGCTGCGCGTGGGCACGATGTCGTTCAACGACGGTCGCTATCGCGAGATCCTGATCAATCGCGACGGCCGCGTCGATCGGGAAACCGCGCACCAGGTGATCTTCGCGAGCGCGATCGTGCCGGTGTTCGGCAGAATGCCCGTCCTGACACCGCCCGGCGCAGCGCGCGCGCTGCAGCTCGCGGACGGCAGCGTGCGTCATGGCACACCGGTCACGAGCTACTTCGAGACGTGTATGCCGGCCGCGAACCGGGCCGCCGCGGCGTGCGTGCCGTTGACCGGCGCCCACACGCCGCCGCATCCGCGTATCGAGCAGCTGTTCGTGGTCGTGACGAGCCCGTACGCGCGGGGCAACGACCGCCGCCCGATCTTCGATCCCGGCGCCGTGGACGCACGCAGCGGACAGCTCGACGACGGCCGCGAGATTCTCGTGCGGATGTTCGATCTGCTGATCGACACGACGTACCGCGACGATCTCGACGGCATGCTGCTGTACAACGATCTGCTCGCGTGGCACGCACGCGGCGGCGCGGCGTCCGACTCGGCACCGCCGTTTCCCCTCGGGTCGTTCAATCGTGCGACCGCTACCGGCGTATCGCTGCCGTACGAGATCGCGCTGATCGCGCCGGACCGCGAGGACGCGGACCCGACGCGTCTGCTCGACGTCGCGCCACAGGTGCAACGACGCGAGATCTACTGCGGCTGTATCGCCGCCGATGCGCTGATGCAGACGCGGTACGGGCAGGCCTCGATGGCCGATCGGTGCGGCGCGCGATTCGCCGCGCCGCCGGACGTGCGGCGGCGCCGCGCCGCGGCGCCGCTCGAGCCGGCCATGTGCCGCGACGAGCGCACGGCCGTCGCGCCCGTCGCTCCCTGACGGCGCCTAGCGCGCGCCGATCAGCAGCTCGATCGTGCGCTGATGCGCGCGCAGCACCGGCGCCAGCAGCTGCGCGTCGACGCGCTCGAGCGTGTCTTCCACGGTGTGGAACCAGGTGTGCTGGCCGAGCACGGCGAACGCCTTGTCGTAGCCGAGATCGGTGAAGGTCGAAAGCTCCCCGGCCTTCGGCCGCACGGCCACGGGCTCCGTGAGCCCGGCAAGCCCTTGGAAGGCCTCGACGGCGGCCGGGCGTGCCGCCGCCGTCGTCATCAGCGTGCGGCCCGCGTCGACGGTGCTCAGCATCACGACCTTGCCGTCGCGCTGCACGGCGTCGCGCGCGGCGAGCGTCGCGCCGATGTGCGCCCACGCCAGGGTGCTGCCGGACGGCGGCGCCTCGTGCAGCACGCGGTGCGAGCCGGCGAAGAAGTATTCGTGTCCGCCCGTGTTCATGAGGAACACCGACAGATCCGGAAAGCGTTGCGCGGCCCAGTCGGCCAGCTCGAGAAACACGGCGGTGCCCGTGCCGCGTTCGCCGACGCAGCCAAACCAGCCCGAGCGCGGCGTCGAGATCGCGAGCCAGCGTTCGCCGCGCGTGAGCCGCGCCACGATGTTCTTGCTCGGCCGATGCGTCGCCTCGCCGTCGAGCACCAGCGTCGCGCGTGTGCCGATGCGTCCCCCCGCCACGAACGGCGCCGCCAGCTTCGGCGCGAGCACGGCCGTCGGCACGGGCACGAACGGCTCCTCGGGCGCGTTCAGCGCCACGGCCTCGCCGCTGGGCCCCGTCGTGACGATCACGATCGCGACCGCGCCGGCATTCGCGGCGTCGACCACCGTTTTGCCGATTCCGCGATCCGGGAACAGGGCCGCGTGCCGCGCGAACGGCGCAACGACGAGCGCGACGCGACCGCGGACGTCGCCGACCGTATCCTCGACGAGCGCGAGCGGCGCCGCGACACCCGTGCTCGTCGTGACGACCACCGGCGCCTGCGGGAGCACGTCGGCCGTGGCGTCGCCGATCATGAGCCGTGCGGCGCGCTTGACGAAGAACGGTGCGTCGAACGTCGACTCCGCGACGTCGTACCCCGAGCCCCGCAGCCGGCTCGCGACCCAGTCGGCGGTGGCGAGATCGCCCGGACCGCCGGAGAATTTGTCGCCGAACGAGGCGTGCTTCGCGAGATCCGCGTCGAGGCGCCGGAGCGCGGCCCCGCCGTCGTCCTGCGCAGCCGCGCCGCGCGGCCGCAGCCACGGCAACGCCGCGGCGGCCGCCCCGTAGGTCATCGAACCCAACACCCGTCGGCGTGTGGCGCGCACCATGAGTTTCCCCGCTCGCCCTTCAGACCGCACTGTATATCAAGCGGCCAGCGTCGCGCAGAACGCACGGTCGACGCTCGTCGTGTCCGCCGAATACGTAGAAACCCCTGTCGTCGCCGCTGCGCGGCAGTGGCACGATTCCGTCATGGGCGCGTGGGGGAATCGGGGGTGACGTCTGCCCGTCGCGGGGCGATCGCGCTGCTGGCCGTGTGCCTGCTCGGTGGCGCGCAGCTCGCCGCGCAGCCAAGCGCTTCGACCGATGACGCGCTGACCGCGCGGCTTTGCTCGGCCTGCCACCGCGACAAGTTCGAGGCGCTGGCACATAACCCGCATTCCGTGCTCGGCGACGAGAACTGGCAGGCACGGACGGGCGAGGCGATCGCCTGCCGCAACTGCCACGGCGACGTCGCTGCCCACATCCGCGGCGGAGGTGGCCGGCGCGCCGTGTTCGGCTTCCGCGCGGAGCCCGTGACGGAGCGCAATGCCCGCTGCCTCGGCTGCCATCGCAAGGATCATCCCGGCTTCGGCCGCAGTCCGCACGGCCAGGCGGGCCTCGCGTGCACGAGCTGTCATCAGCAGCACGCCGAGCACCCGGCGCCGACGCTCCTGCGCCAACCCGCCGGTCCGCCCGACGTCGAGGCGCTCGGCGGCCCGAGCCGCGTGTGCTTCGAGTGCCACACGGAGCAGTTCGCGCTGTTCGATCTGAACGAGCACCATCGGCTCCGCGAAGGCGTGCTCGAGTGCACGTCGTGTCACGATCCTCATGAGCCCGTCACTCGCTCGCTGCTCGGCGGCTTCAAGCAGCAGCAATGCATCGCCTGTCACACCGACAAGGGTGGCCCGTTCGTCTTCGAGCACCCGGCTTCGCGCGTCGAGGGCTGCACCGTCTGCCATGCGCCGCACGGCTCGCCGAACCGTCATCTCCTCGCGCACGAGCGCGTTGCGGAGCTGTGCATAAGCTGCCACGCAGAGATTCCGCAGTTTCACATCGGCTTCAGCGCGACGGCGCCATCGCGCTTCGGTCTCGATACGCAGTGCACGAACTGCCACTCGCAGATTCACGGTTCGAACTTCAGCCCGTTCTTCTTGCGATGAGGCGTCGACTGCGCATCCCCGGCCGAGCGCTCGCGACGTTGCTCGCGTGGGCAGCGGCACCCGTGCTGGCACAGAACGACGCGCCTGCGGTGACGGGGTCCGTGTCGGTGGGCACGCGCAGCGTCGACGTCGACGGCGCGCTGACGAAGTTCCGCGAGGACATCGATCTCGCTGCGGGCGTACGGCTGTTCGACGCAAGCCTGCACTACCAGCCGAGCGAGCGCGGCTCCGGAATCGATCGGCTCGACCTCGATGCGACGGGGCTCGGCGGCGATCCGTTCGAGTCGGTCCATCTCGGAGTGCGCAAGTACGGCGCATTCGATCTGAAGCTCGACCGCCGCCGCTCCGCATACTTCTACGAGGACACGATCCTGCCGGCTGCGCTCGCGAGCGTGACGGGCTCGACGCGCGGCGACGTTCACCACTTCGATTTCGAGCGACTCCGCGACAGCGCCGCGCTCGACATCGACTTATCGCCCGCCACGCAGCTGTCGTTCGGGCTCGAGCATCAGACGCGAACGGGTGACAGCACGACCACGCTGGATTTGCAGCGCGACGAGTTCGAGCTGGACCGGCCGCTCGACGAGTCGCTGAACGGGCTGACCGTGGGACTGCGCCACTCCTGGGACCACATCACGCTCGTCGTCGACGAGCAACTGCATGAGTTCACGAACACGAGCGAGCTGATATTGCCCGGCTATTCGCTCGGTTCGAATACGACGGACCCGGCCGACTTGCAGCTCTTCATGGCGGATCAGTCTTACGATTACAAGAGCCGCAGCCACGCCGTGCGGCTCATGGCCAAGCCGACGGCGAAGCTCGACATGAACGGCGGCTGGCGGACCGAGAGCCTCGATCTCGACATGCAAGCCAACGAGAGCTCGGCCGGCACCACGTTCGCAGGCGTGCCCTTCACGAGCACGCTGGCGGGCCCGGCCACCGTGGGCCGCGACATCACGGTGGCGGACTTCGACTTCGGCTACACGGTCGGCACCCACGTTCGGGTCGTGGGCAGCGCACGGCACAACGGCCTCTCGCAGGATGGCGGCGTCGAGTACGGTCCCGATGTCGGTGCCGGCCGCTGGAATATCGACACCGACGGCTGGGAAGCCGGCTTCGAGTACGCGGTGAGCTCCACGATCCTGGTGTCTGCCGGTTGGTCGACCGAGAAGCGCACGGTGGACCGTAGCTGGATCCTCGATGCCACGACGTCCGTCGATACCGGCGAGCGGACGAGCCGTGACGGGCACTTCGCCCGGCTGCTGGTGCGCTTGACCGGTGGCGTGGAGCTGACGGCGAGCCTCGAGAACAACGACATCAATGATCCGTTCGCACTCGCCTCGCCGAGCGCCAGCCGCCGCTACAAGGTCGGCGTGAAACGGCGCTGGAGCAACGGGATCTCGGTCAACGGTAGCTATCGCAAGACGGACGTCGAGAACGACGTCTCCGGCTGGCTCGCTGACACGAAGCAGGCCGACGTCCGAGTGCTGTATCAGCACGAACGCGTGCAGCTCTCGGCGGGCTACTCGCAGATCGACGTGGCGCGTAGCATCGCGCAGCTCGTGACGGCCGGCACGGTCCAGGTGTTGTTCCCCATCGACTACACGGCCGACTCGACGCTTTGGGATGCGTCGACGCGGTGGCGAATCAACGATCGCTATGCGGTCGGCGGCGAGCTACGCGCCTACGACAACGCCGGCAGCTTCGGCCTGTCGCGCGACGATCGACGCGTATTCATCGATGTGGATCTTGGCAAGACGTACGTGCTCCGAGTCGCGTATCGCGGCCTGGACTACACCGAGGACGCGTACGACGACTACGACGCACGGTTGCTCGAGGTGGCACTCAGGGTGCGCTGGTAGTCGCCGTCTTCTTGAACGTCACCGGCAAGCCGCCCTGTGCGCTGAACACCACGCCGACGAGACTGCCGTCGGGCTTGAGCTCGCCCTGGAAGCTCCACGGGTCGATGTTCGGGAACGTGAAGCTCAAGGCCTTGTCGTTGATCTTGAAATTGCGGAACGGCTTGTCGATCTTGCCAAAGGTCGTGCCAATCAGCTTGCCGTTCACGGTGCCGTCGCGGTTCTTCGTGAACTCGATCGTGATGTCGTCGTCGATCGTCACGATGCGCGGCCGCCCTACCCACCGCCCGGCCAGCGAATCGGCGACGCCCGGCCCAACCTCCACCGGCGGCTGCGGCGGCTCGGGCTTCGGATGCGCACGCTCGTAGCGATTGGTCTTCGTGTAGTTCTGGACGATTTGATTGTCCTCGTGGCACGCGTATTCCGGCATCAGATAGCCCGGCTCGTTGCGCATCGGGTACCGGACGGTGAACGAGCGCGTGAGGATCACCGGATCCTCGGTCTTGATCTCGTACAGCCACCAGTCGTCGTTCAGCCGCACGATGCGCTCCGTGGTCTTCATCTGGTTGCTCATCGGGAAATGATTGCCCGGCGGCGAACCGGCGACGGCCAGGTTGATCATCGGCGGACCTTCCTTGTAGTTGGTGGTCTCGACGACCAGCGTGTCGCCTTCCCAGTGGCCGCGCGACTCGCCCATCCACTGTTTGATCGGCGACGGGAGCGACGGGCGGCCGTCCGTGTAAATGACGCGGGCCTCGTGGATCATCTCGAGGCTGAACACCACGACGCCGGGCGACTGCACGATCTTGAAGCCGCCGTTGTAGTAGTAGTGCATCATCGACGAGGGCATCCCGCGCGTGATGCAGCGGTCCCAGCTGTCGAAATCCTGGGGTCCGTCGAACGTGAGATCCTCGCCCGGCAACGCCCAGTCGCTGTGCATCAGCGGCGCCCGGCGCTTGCCTTCCGGCGTCAGCGCGGGCAGCAAGCCGTTCGGCGGATCCACGATCAGATTCGTCTGCCGCTGCGGGATGCCGGGATCGGTCACGCCCGCTTGAATCGCGCCGCCGAGATTGCCCTCTTTGAACAGCTCGCGGCTGCGGTCGGGCTTGGCGGCTGCCGCGACACGCTGGTCGAACTCCTCCTGCGTGAGCCATTTCTTGTTCATGTCGCACGGTGGCGCGCCGGGCCGGTAGCTGGTGCCGCACCGCTCGAGCGGCATGAATGCGGTCTGCATCATGTTCAACTTGGCCTGGAGGTCGGGCTCGCCCCACGGCGTCTTGGGCTGCTTCCAGCCCTTCGGGGTCTCGATGAAGTGGTTGGCCTCGCTCGCCGCGCCGCGGATGGAGTCGTTGATTTGCGCCTGCGCGACGCCCACGAGCGCCAGGGCGGCACCGGCGCCGAGCAGCGCGGTTCGCATCGTCGGGGTTATCGGGTGCATAAGTACTCCTAAAACGTCGGCGGTACTCAAGATTGGTAAAGTACCGTGCGCGAGTAGTTCCGTCCATCGCGGCAACCGGTGGGCCCCATGCGCCCTGTCGCCGCCCGGCGGGGGTGCTGCCGCCGGGCCGCCGTCCGGCCCGCGGCTATCATAGAGATCCCGAGACACGGACCGACTGGGATGCTCACGCCATGACCGACGCCACCGCCAAGCCCTGGGAGCACTCGCACTCGTTCGGCCAAGACGTGAAGCGACCCGGCGAATCGCGCACGATCTTCGTCATCGGCATCACGGCCCTCATGATGATCGTGGAGGTCGCGGCCGGGACGATCTACGGCTCGATGGCGCTGCTCGCGGACGGGCTCCACATGGCGTCGCACGCCGTCGCACTCGGCATCAACGCGTTCGCCTACATCTATGCGCGGCGCCACGCGCACGACGCGCGCTACAGCTTCGGCACGGGCAAGGTCAACACGCTGGGCGGCTACACGGGCGCCGTGCTTCTAGCCGGTTTCGCGCTGGTGATGGCGATCGAGAGCGTGGAGCGCCTGTTCTCGCCCACGGCGATCGCGTTCAACCAGGCCATCCTCGTGGCCGTCATCGGCCTGGTCGTCAACGGCGTGTCGGTGGTCATCCTCGGCGAGCACCACCCTCCGGAAGCGCATGACGATGTCGCGGACGAGCACGCGGAGCACGCTCACTATCACGACCATCACGATCACGACGACCATGACCACCACCATCACGACCACAACCTCGTGTCGGCCTATCTGCACGTGCTGGCGGACGCGCTGACCTCGTTGCTCGCGATCTTCGCGCTGCTCGCGGCCAAGTACTTCGGGCTGATCTGGGCCGATCCGGCCATGGGCGTGGTCGGCGCGGTGCTCGTCGCCCGCTGGTCGGTCGGGCTGCTGCGCACGACGTCCATCGTCTTGCTCGATCGCGAAGGACCCGACGAAATGCGTGACCTGATCAAGCGGCGCATCGAGGAGGACACGAGCGGCCGCGTTACCGATTTGCACGTATGGGCCGTGGGGCCGCGGCTGTACTCGGCGGTGGTCGGCGTGGCCACGGAAGATCCGCAGCCGCCCGATTACTACAAGCGTCTGGTGCCGCAGGGGCTCGGCGTCGTGCATCTCGTCGTCGAGGTGCACGACGCGTCGCCGGCCGAGCCGTCGGGCCGCTGAGCGACGTCTTCCGGCCTAGAACTGCGTGTTGTCGTTCGCCGGATTTGCCTCGACCGGTTGGACGGCGTCCCAATGCTCGACGATGCGCCCGGTTCGATCGATCCGGAAGATGTCCATGGCCGTAGTGCCGAGATCGTCGGCGCTGGTCGTGATGTGGCTATGAGTCATCACGAGATCGCATTGGGCAATCGTCCGCACGATATCCACGTTGAGGTCGGGGAACACACTCTTGTAGAACTCCACGAACGCGATGAACGCCTCGGGCCCATCGGCCGCGAACGGATTGTGCTGCGTGTAGGTCTTGTTGCCGTTCTCATCGACGCCCACGTACTTCTCGACGGCCAGGCGCGGCTGACCCGCGTTGAACGACAGCGTGTAGTAAGCGATCGCGGTCCGGACATTCCGATCGAGCTGTGCCTGCCCGACGGCGCACGCCTTGGGATCGTGGTGTCCGTGCCCGTAGAACCCGCCCCTGTGATCCTTCTCCGATCTGAAATCGTCGGCGTTCGCCGCAGACGTTGCACCGACAGTGAGCGTAACGATCGCGCTCAGGACCAGAGCGCGTAGACCCTTTCTCGTGTTCATCTTCGTATTCCCCCTAATGGTTGGCCAACGCCGGCCGCAGCTCGGATCTTACTCCTGGAAAACGGCGCCGACATCGCCATGCCGGGAGGGGGGTTGAGATCGCGCGAGCACACGGCGCCGGCTCCCGCGGAGCCGGCCGCCGCGTTTCACCGAACTACTGCACCGTGTAATCGCGTCCTTCCATGCACGCGGTGAAGGCACGGTTGTAGTCGTCCAGGTGCTGCGTCTTGGCGCGCCGCTTCGCAGTGGCGGGATCGAGCCCGCTCTGGTCCACGGCCCAGTCGTTGCACTCCTTGCGATCCTGTGCCGTTTGCGCATCCGTCTGGCCGTTGGCGGGATAGACGTAGAGATTCTCCTTCGCCTGGTCCTCTGCGACTGCAGGGCGGGACGGATAGGGCCCGTACCAGTAGGGATACGGGTATACCCAGGGGTCATACCAGCCATACGGATAGGAATATCCGAACCCGAGGCCAACCCCGATTCGCGCGTGACTGAAGCCATGCGCCTCGGCCGGAACGCTCGCCACGGCCAGCGCACCCACGAGAATCAACGCTAGAGTCTTCATAAACATCACCTCTAACGTAGATAACGGGCCAGCCACCCGTGAAGTTGACGCGCCCGACCCCGCGCGCGCTCAGGGCTTCAGCGGCTCCGCCGCCGAGGACGGCTGGGGGGCGGCCGTCGGATCGTTGAATACCGCGAGATCGAGCGCGCCTTCGGTGCGCGCGACGACACAGGTGACGACGCTGTCGCCCGTGACGTTCACGGCCGTGCGCATCATGTCGAGCAGCCGGTCGATGCCGATGATCAGCGCGATGCCTTCCACCGGCAGCCCGACTTGCGTGAGCACCATGGCGAGCATGATGAGCCCCGCGCTCGGCACGGCGGCGGTGCCGATCGAGGCCAGCGTGGCCGTGACGATCACGACCAGGTAGTCCGTGATACCGAGATGGACGCCATACACGTTGGCGATGAATACCGTCGCCACGCCTTGCATGATGGCCGTGCCGTCCATGTTGATGGTGGCGCCGAGCGGCACGGTGAACGAAGCGATCGCGTTGCGAACCCCTAAGCTGTACTCGAGCGTCTCCAGCGTGACGGGAATCGTCGCGTTACTCGACGACGTGCTGAACGCGAACGTCATGACCGCGCGCATCTTGCCGAAGAAGCTGCGCACGCTCAAACCCGCGAGCTTCAGCAGGCCGAAGTACGTGGCGCCCGCATGCAGCAGCAACGCGAGCACCACGGCGATGAAGTAGCCCGCCAGCGGCTTGAACGCCGCGAGCCCCTGGCTCGCGAACGTGCGCGTCAGCAGCGCGAACACGCCGATCGGCGCCGTTTTGATCACGATCAGCACGAGCCGCATGATGACGACGTCGAGGTCGGCGAAGATCGCCGCGATGCGCTTGCCGGCCTCGCCGGCCACGCTGATCGCAAACCCCAGCAGCAGCGCGAACACGATGATCTGCAGCATCTGACCGTCGGCCAGCGCGCGCACGGGGTTGGTCGGGAACATGCCCACGAGCACCTCGGCGAGCGGCGGCGCCGGTCGCGGCTCGTAGGCCACTTCGCCGGCCAGCTCGAAACCCCTGCCCGGGCCGAGCAGGGTGGCGATGGCCAGCGCGATCATGACCGCGATGGCCGTGGTCATGAGATACAGCGCGAGCGTCTTCGCGCCGACGCGACCCATGGTGCGCACGTTGCCGATCGACGTCACGCCGCACACGAGCGACACGAGCACCAGCGGCACGACCATCATCTGCAGCAGCGCGATGAAGATCCGGCCAAGCGCGTTCAGCACGCCATCGACGACGAAGCCGGTGACGGGCTGCAGCGCGTCGCCGAAAGTGCTGAACGCAACACCGAGCAGGATGCCGGCCGCCATGGCGACGAGAATCTTCTGCGTGAACGACATGAGGAACGCGGGCCCCGCGGTGGCTGGACAGCCCCCAACCTAGCCGTTCGACGGGTCCGCCGCAATGCGAGCCGCACTGCCGACGATATCGTGCTAGGCCGCTGCGCTACGCTCGATCAGCGCCAGTCGTCGACGGCCATGCTCTTCGAGTAGCCGCACTCGTTCGCGCTCCAGCGCAGGTTGCCGCTGCCGCCCACGACCACGACGTCGACGTTACGCAGGAATGGGATCGGCGCGTCGTCGGGCAGCTTCAGCCAGGTGGCATACGGCTCGCGCCCGGCGCGCGCCGGACCGAGCTTGTAGTTGATGACTTCCTGGTCGAGCCAGTAGTGAACCTTTGGTGTCGTGACGTTCTTCTCGACCCACTCGGAGAGCTTCTCCTTCGTGTCGAAGCCGAAGCGCAGCAACGGCGGCGTGACGGCCGGATCGATCAGCAATGTCTTCGCCTCGCGCTCCGGCGATCCCATGCCGCCGAGGAAACGCTTCAGCGCCCAGTCCCAGTCCTCGTCGCGCAGCACCATCATGGTGTTCTGGCTCTGACAGCCGCCGAACGTGCTGACCACGCTCTGACCCGGCTTGAACCCCTTCTGCACGCTCAGCGGTTTCCACCCGGGCGGCAAGCCGGGTTCGTTTTCCGCGAACACGGGCGGCACGTTGCCCATGGGATTGCCCTGCACGCCCATGTAGGTGTGGCCCGGCACCGAGCCGCCGGTGGCGTTCGAGGACAGCAGCCCCCACGCTCGGCCGATCAACGCGCCGGCATTGTTATAGAGCCCCAGCGCGCCGGTGCCGGAGTTCATGGTGAGCTCGGTGACGATGGCGCCGTTGAACACGGCCATCGAGGCCATCGACGACGTGGAGCTCGAGCGCGCCGTGGTCTGCGTGCCGGCAATGGCGAGAATCGCCGGGAAGTACTCGGGCTTGGCGCCGGCCATGACGGCATTGATCGCGACCGTCTCGACCGTGTACTCCCAGGCCTCGCGCGTCCCCGTCACGCGCAGCTTGCCGATGACCTCGTCGCGCTTGTGCGAGGTGTGCGCGAGCATCTCGGCGACGCGCTCTTCCGTCGGCATGACGATCGGCAGCTGATCGCTCCAGAACCGATCGTCGAAGTACTGCTGGATGTTCGCGGAGGTGTCGGGACCGATCAGCGGGTTCTTCGTGCGCTGATACGTGCCGGTCTTCTTCTCTTCGTCGTTCAACGGGCGGGTCAGATCGCCGAGGATCTCCTGCATCAGCGGCTGGCCCGTGACCGGATCCTTGCCCTTGATGTAGTCGGCGAGCTCGGCCGGGGTCTTACCCCCGACGGGCGTGTAGGTGAACGCGAGACGCAAGGCCGGCATGCCTTCCTCGGCGGCCTTGTCGTGCACGAGGTCGACGAGCGCGTTGACGATCACGCCCACGGCCGGAACGCCGTACTTGGCTTCTATCGTTGCTACGTGGCCGACGACCGCCGGCGCGCAGGTGCTTCAGTGACCTATGGCCATGATCATCACGCCGTGCTCGGCCTGAATCTCACGCCATAAATCCGGATCGTCGTTTGCGTAGGCGCCCTTCTTGGCGCGGTAGATCGGCGTCACGTCGGGCATGTTCGCCTCGAGCCATTTCTTCATCTCGTTCAGAAACAGATCGCCGCCGTTGAACGTGACATCGACCAGGTAAATCTTCTTGCCGGCCAGGCTCGCCGGCCGTTCGGCCATGGCCCGCCGCTCGATCGGCGGCGGGTTGCCGATGGGATTCAGCACCGTATAGAGGGGCTCCTTCTCGGGCTTGGCGGCAAACGCAGCCACGCTCACCAGCGTGGTCGCGACGAGGCCCCAGAGCGCAGAAACGTAGCTGCTTCTCATCGATTCCCCCTTGTTCGGTCCTCTGGATCATATACCCCGACAATGGCCGATCCTAGCGGCGACGGCCGCCAGCCGCGGGCGGTGCTGACCGTACCCGTACCGCCGGCGCCCGCGTCGCACGACGCGGCGGCTCGAATCCGTACAACCCACACGTTTTAGTCGCGCCGCTCAGGGGCTAGAATGGGTCTTCTGAGGTGCGCCGCCGGCGGAGAATTCCCATGCGCAGCAAGGTTCTGAGTTCCGCGTTCGGGCTGGCGCTCGTGGCCGCTCTGGCCGCCACGGGCGCGAGCCGGGCCCAGGAGCCCGAGGGCGAGTTCGTCGACGGCGAGTTCGTCGAAGGCTACACGTACGTGCCGGACTTCATGCCGCCGGACGAGCTGCGGCAGAAGATCCACGAGCACGCCAAGGACGTGGTGATCGTCGACACGGCGGCGCCGCTGATCTACGAAGACGAGCACATCACCGGCGCCGTGAACTATCCGTGGGTGCACGAGCTCGAGCAGCCCGTGAAGCTGCCGCGCGACAAGACGCTCGTGATCTACTGCGCGTGCAAGGACCACGAGGATTCGAGCGACATGGCGAAGAAGCTGAGCCAGGTGGGGTATCTGAACGTGAAGGTGCTGCGCGGCGGCTGGTTCAAGTGGGTCGACCTCGGCTACGAGACCGAGGGCAGCGCCGTGGAGGACAAGTGACATGAAGCGCAAGCGCGGCTCGCTCGTCGCGTCGTTCGCCCTCGGGTGGCTGCTCGCGGCCATGGTGCCGGCTGCCGCGGAAGTGGCTTCGGGTCTCGACGTGGGCGCACCGACGGTCTCGATCCCCGTGCTCGACGTCACGGGTCCCTACAAAGGCCAGGCGATCTGCTACGTGTGCGAGTTCCAGAACGACCCGAACGTGCTGGCGTTCTTCCGCGACACGGGGGACGCGACGGCGCAGCTGATCGTGCAGCTCAACGATCTGTACCTGAAGAACAAGGACCGCAACTTCAAGGCCGTTGCGATGATCGTTGCGGGCGACAGCGCCAAGCCCTGGCTCGAGCAGCTGCAGGCCGATAAGCACATCCAGATTCCGCTCGTGGTCTTGCGGCGTGGGCCGAAAGACGTCGCGGTGCGGCTCTACTCTCTGAACCCCGCCGTCGATAACACGTTCCTGGTCACGGTGGATCGGTTCGTCGCGGCCAACGTCACGGGGATCGCGCCGGCCGAGTTCGATCGCGTGGCCGACGCAACCACCGCGATGCTCGCGGCACACACGCGGCACTGACGCGCGCCATGCCCACGAACGCCACGCAAGCGGCTCGCGCCCGGCACGCTTGGCGAGCCTGTCTGGTCCTGCTCGCCGCCGGCGTCGCCTCGCCGGTATACGCGAAGCCGCCGCAGACCGTCACACCGGCCGATCTCACGGCGCTCGTCGCCAAGCAGCACGGTAACGTCGTGGTCGTGAACTTCTGGGCCACCTGGTGCCCGCCGTGCCTGCGCGAATTTCCGGATCTTGCCTCGGTTTACAACGATTACCACGCGCGCGGCGTCGATCATTCTGGGCGTGTCGATGAACGCCGACGACGAGCTCGAGGACATCGACGCGTTCGTGCAGAAGTTCGCGCCGCCGTTCACGCTGTACCGCGCCGCGTCGACCGAAGATACGTTCCTGAAGGGCGTGCTCGACAGCTGGTACGGCGAAATGCCGATGACGCTGATCTTCGACAAGAACGGCAAGCTCGCGCGAACACACAAGAAGCCATTGACGTACGCTGAGCTGGCGGCGGACGTCGACACCCTGCTGCGGTAGTCGCTACCTTCGATCTCGTGCAGCGCCTGCAGGCCGACATGGACGAAGGCCGCCAAAAGCGCTTGCGCAAGCTCGGCTTCTCCGCCGAGGAGGCCGGGTCGCTGTCGGCGCTGCACACGAGGAACTTCATGTGATGGACATCGGGCCGGCGGATCGTTCACCGCTGCACCGCGTTGTGCGAAGCGCACGAGCTCGCCCGCAGTTGAGCTATAGTTTGCGACCACCGAAAGCGGCCTCTCCGATATGAAGCGACGACTCCTCCTGTCCGCCGCCGTCGCGGTGGTGCTGGCCGCCGCGGCGTACTTTCTCGCGTTTCGCGCACCGACGTCGCTCGTGTTGACCGGCGTGGTGACGACGGACGACGTGCGCGTCGGCGCGCAAATCCAGGGCCGCGTGCAGGAGCTCATGGTGCAGCCGGGTGACTCGATCGAGAAGGGCGAGCTCATCGCACGAATCCAGCCGCAAGAGGCGCAAGCCGACGTCGACTTCTACAAGAACACGCAGCAGGCCTCGGCCGCCGCCGTCGACGAGGCCGAAGCGCAATTGAAGTTTCTAGAGATGCAGACGCACGAGCAGATTCGCCAGGCCGAGGCCAACGTGGCCGTGAGCCGCGCCCAGGAGCAGCAGGCCAAGGCCGATCTCGAGAACGCGCAGCTGCAGTTCCAGCGCGAGCGCGACTTGCGCGAGCGGCAGTTGAACTCGCAGCAGGCGCTCGATCTTGCGCGAACCACCTACGAAAGCGCCAAGGCCCACGCCGACTCGCTCGGCAAGCAGATTCAGGCCGCCGAAGCCGCGCTCGCGGTCGCCCAGGCGAATGCCGAGCAGATCGGCGCGCGCCGCGCGGCACTGTCGTCCGCGAATCAGCAGCTGGCCGCGGCCGGCGCACAGACCGAGAAGGCCAAGGTTCGATTCGCGTACACCGAGGTACGCGCGCCGATCGCGGGCGTCGTCGACGTGCGCGCCACGCTCGGCGGCGAGGTCGTGAATCCGGGTCAGACGATCGTCACGCTCGTCGATCCCGACAATTTCTGGATTCGCGCCGACGTCGAGGAGAGCTACATCGATCGCGTGCGGCTCGGCGACGAGCTGCGCGTGAGATTGCCGTCCGGCCGCGAGCGCGAGTGCAAGGTGTTCTTCCGCGGCGTGGACGCCGACTACGCGACGCAGCGCGACGTGAGCCGCACGAAGCGGGACATCAAGACGTTCGAGGTGCGGTTGCGCTGCGACAACACCGATCGCAGCCTGGCGCTCGGCATGACCGCGTATGTCACGCTACCTTTGACGTGACGGCGAGGCCAGCGTGTCGGCGTCCAGCATCGAAGTGAGCAAGTCGCGTACGGCCGAGCGCTCTGCCGACACGTTCGACATCGAGGTCGACCATCTCACGAAGCGTTTCGGCGATTTCTGCGCCGTGGACGCCCTGAGCTTTGCCGTGAAGCACGGCGAGGTATTCGGCCTCCTGGGGCCGAACGGCGCCGGCAAATCCACGCTGATCCGCATGCTCACCACCCTGATCCCGCCGACGTCCGGCACGGCGCGCGTGTACGGGTTCGACGTGGCCCGCGCGCCGAACGACGTGCGCAAGGCCATCGGCGTGATCCCGCAGGCCATGACCACCGACGTCGATCTGAGCGCGGAAGAGAACATGACGATCTTCGCGAAGCTCTACGGCTTGCCGCGCGCCAGGCGCCGCGCGGTGATTCGCGAGCTGCTCGCGGCGGTGGATCTGGCGCAGTGGGCCGACAAGCCCGTCAAGAACTTCTCGGGCGGCATGCGCCGGCGGCTCGAGATTGCGCGCGGGCTGGTTCACGAGCCGAAGATCTTCTTTCTCGACGAGCCCACGACCGGCCTCGATCCCGTCTCGCGCGTGAGCGTCTGGGAGATGCTCGACAATTTGCGCAAGGAGCGCGACCTGACCGTGCTGCTCACGACTCACTACATGGAAGAGGCCGACAAGCTCTGCGACCGCATTGCGATCATCGATCACGGCAAGCTCGTGGCACTCGACTCGCCGCTGAAGCTGAAGGCCTCGGTGCCGGGCAGAAACGTGCTCGAGGTCAGCTTCTCGTCCGTGCCGCCCGGCTGGCCGGAAAAGCTCGCTTCGCTCGCCGACGTGGCCGACATCAAGGCCGAGGAGAGCGTGTTTCGGCTTTCCTCGAACAACGGCCCGCGCACGACCGTGGCGCTGCTCGACGCGGCGCGCGAGGCCGGCATCACCATCACGTCGCTGTCGGTGCAAAGCACCACGCTCGACGACGTGTTCGTGCACTACACGGGACGCCAGCTTCGGGATGCGTTGCAGAGCGCGAACCCGGCCGAGAGCCAGTTCATGATCCGGCGCAGCTAGCGGCAAGCACATGCACCGAGTCATGGCCATCATCGAACGCGATTTGCGCCGCTACCGGCGCAGCCCGACGCTGGTCGTCATGTCGATCTTCATGCCGATCGTCCAGCTGCTGGTGCTCGGCTATGCGTTCGGCGGCAAGGTGAAGAACATGGAGCTCGGCGTCGTCGACCAGGATCATCACGTGCCCGCGATCGAGCTCAAGAGCATGTTCGGCGCGGTCGCGGCCAACGCGAAGACCTTCAAGACCACGCCGTATCCGGACGAGGCGTCGGCCATGACCGCGCTGCGCACCGGGCGAATCAACGGCGTGCTGAGCATCCCGCCGGATTTCTCGCGCGACCTTTTGGCCGGCAATGCGCCGCGGATCGCCTTGATCCAGGACAACACGGATCAATTCAGCTCCTCGGCGCTCGCGGGGAGTCTTACGCAGCTGCTCGGGGACTACGGCCGCGACCCGGTCGGCCCGCGCACCGCCACGCGCGCGAGTCTCTCGGTGGTCGAGCTGTATCCGTACGTGCCGTACATCCAGTTCCTGCTGCCCGGCACGATCGTGCTGGCCATTTTCGTCTCCGCCATGATCGGCGGCGGGATCATCTTCATCGACGACAAGGCGCGCGGCCTGCACGAAGGGTACTTCGTGACGCCGATCAACAAGTTCGAGCTGATCCTGGGCTTCAACCTGGCCGGCGTCATCAAGGCGACGATCGCGGGCGCCGTGCTGGTGACGCTCGGCTCGGTGATCGCGGGTATCCCCGATCCGTTGAACGTGCTCAGGCTGGCGCGGATGATCGTGCTCGTCGTGCTTTCGGCCATGACGCTGATCAGCATGATGTTCCTGCTCACGGTGCGGGTCAGCGATCCGCTGGTGCCGCGCGCCGTGTTCGGCGTGTTGAACACCGTGCTGTTCTTCCCGAGCGGCGCCGTGTACCCGACCAACGCATTTCCGGCGTGGATGAAAGTGATCACCGTGATCGATCCGTTCACCTATGCCGTGCACGGGTTCAAGTCGCTGGTGTTGAAGGACACGGGGCTCACGGCGATCGGGTCCGATATCGCGTTCCTGGCCGGCTTCAGCGTGCTGGCGATGGGTGCCGCCACGCTGCTGTTCAAGCGCAGCCTCTGATCGGCAGCAGAGCCCGGCCCAAGGGCCGGTATCCATGCGCCTTCGGTCGGGCTAAGCTCGTCGGCGTCGTCTTCGGCTTCATGCCCGAGCAGTCGTTCACGGCGATGCGCGCGAAGTAACCTCGCCAGTCCCCCTAGCCCGCGATCTTCGTCCCAGCTCGCAGCCAAGTGCTCGCCGGTCCGCCAGGCCAGCGCCTGCGCCGTCAACGTCGGGTTGTGCGCGCCGCTCGTCCCCATGACCGACGCGCCGACGATGCCGAGGTTCGGCACCTCGTGCGACAGGCCGAACCGATCCACGACGTTGGTCGCGGGATCGTCGCCCATGCGTGTGCCGCCGTACGCGTGCGTGGAGAGCACCATCGTGCCGACGGGCTGGCGCAGTGTCTCGATCGCGCCGGCCTCGCGGAACCACTGCTCCATCTTGTCCTGCGTGAACGCCGCCACGCGCTTCTCGTTGTCGCGATGGTCGGCCGTGATCCTGCACACGGGCTGGCCGAGCGGATCCTTCACGGTCGGGTGCAGATCGAGGTAGTTGTCCGTGTACGGCAGCGTCGTCTTCTGGATGTACGAGTTCGCCCAGCAGTCGGCGTTCTCCTTGACGAACGCCTTCCATGCGGAGCCCCAGCGCGGCGCGCGGCCGAACGTCGGCATGCTGGCCGCGCCGATCGGCCGCTGATCGGAGTACACCCAGAGATTGCCGCCGCCGATGAAGCCGAGCTCGCCATGATCGAAGTTGTCGTCGGCAAAGTCGTCGACGGCCACACCCTGCGCCGGCAGCCCGTACCAGCGATTCAGTTTCCGCGGAAACAACGCGAGCACGCCGGCCGCCTGGTTGTGCGTGAAGTAGTGCTTGCCGACCTGACCGTGACCGTTCGCAAGGCCGCGCGGAAACCGTCGCGACGACGACAGCAGCAGGAGCCGCGTGTTCTCGTAGGTGTAACAGCCGAGCAATACCGCGGCGGCGGGCTGCTCGAACGTTTCGCCACCCTTCACGTACTCCACGCCGTTCGCACGCCCGTCGCGATCGACGAGCACGCGTGTGACGTGCGCTTCCGTGACGACTTCGAGTCGGCCCGTGCGCTGCGCGCGCGGGATCGTCGTCACGGCCGTCGAGCACTTGGCCGAGACGTGGCAGCCGCCGCGGTTGCAGAAGCCGTGATAGAGGCACGGACTGCGGCCGTCGTACAGCTGCGAGTTGATCGCGGCCGGGCCCGGGAACGGGTGCCAGCCGAGCCGGCGCGCCGCCGCGTCCATGCGCTCCGTGAACTCCGTGCCGCGCAGCGGCGGCATCGGATACTCGCGCGCCCGCGCGCCTTCGAAGACATTGCCGCGCGCGTCGATCGCGCCCTTCACGTTGCCGGCCTTGCCCGACACGCCGAGCGCGTACTCCACCTGGTCGTAGTACGGCTCGAGCTCTTCGAGGCCGAACGGCCAGTCCTCGACCGTGGAGCCCGCCGGAATGCGCGCCGCGCCGTAGCGTCGGCGCGTCTCGCTCGCGACGCGGAAGTCCCAGGGATTCAGCCGCCAGCTCTGCGCCCAGTAGTGCAGCGTGGTGCCGCCGACGCCGTTCATCATCGGATGAATCCGGTTGCGCGGCGAATCGGGCGCCGCGGCGTTCGGCCGGTGCACGGGGATCTCGCGGTTCGCCTTTTGCGCGGCCTGCGGCCAGCCGCGGTATTGATTCCGCAGCTCGTCGGGCGCGAAGTCGCGCGCGCTGAGCCACGTGCCGGCTTCGAGGCCCACGACGTCGAGGCCGGCGTCCGTCAGCGGCACCACGGCCACGCCGCCGGCGCCGCCCAGGCCCACGACCACGACGTCGCGCTTCGGCAGCTTAGTGGTCATGCGACTCGCCTCCCGTGCCTTCGAACATCGGCAAGTCGTAGGCCGACACGCGCGTGATCTGCGAATGCGCGTCGAAGCGCTGGTCCTCGGCCGTCACGGCAAGCTTCAGTCCCGGATAGCCGACCAGATCCCAGCCGATGAAATCGCGGTTGCCGCCGTAGTGCGGGTCGGCGAACGTGCCCTCGAGCGTGTGGCCGAGCACGAGGTCGAAAAACGTCGAAGCGCTCGGCGTGAATCCGCGTCGCGCGGTTCTCCTCGAGATCGCGCAGCACGCCGTCCTGCTGCTCGGGCGCGAGCTCGTGCAGCGCCTTGCCCTGCGAGCGCCGCGCGTGCGCGTCGACGGCCGCGAGACCGGCGGCGTAGGTTGCGCGAAAATCCGCGAGCGCATCGCCGAGCGCCAGGTCGATGTAGCGCGCGGCGCCGGCCTCGAGCGCACCGGGGCCGTTCGCGTCGCTCGGGATCAACCGCGCGACGATGGCCTCGAGCGTCCGCGCGGCCGCGGCGGAAAGACTCACGTAGGCGTGCGCAGGGCTCCCCCCTTCCTGCGCCAGCGCGGACATGGGCACGGTGCTCGCGGCGCTCATCACGACGGCGCCCTTGAGCATGTCTCGACGCGATACTTTGCGCGGCATGGTGCCTCCGATGAGTGAACGGCCGAAGCCTCATGGCTCGACCGAGCGATGTCAACCCGTGCGGGGTTGGAACACGGTGCCTTTTGCCGCAGAATCGGCCACTCGATCGACATTTCTGGGGTTGGCCGAATGACGTTCGTCGTGCTCGAAAGCTGCATCAAGTGCAAGTTCACGGACTGCGTGGAAGTGTGTCCCGTCGACTGCTTCCACGAGGGCCCGAACATGCTCGTCATCGATCCCGACGAATGCATCGACTGCACGCTGTGCGAGCCGGAATGCCCGGTGGAGGCCATCGTCTCGGAGGACGACGTGCCCGAAGGTCAGAAGCAGCTCGTCGAGCTCAACGCCGAGCTCGCCAAAGCGTGGCCTGTGCTCGCGGAAGCCAAGCCCGCCCCGCCCGATGCCGACGATTGGCGCGAGGTGAAGGACAAGCTGAAGTACCTGGAGCGCTGACGCCGGAGCGAGCGCGTCGGCTCAGCAGGCGCTTTCCGGATTCACGAACAGATCCGACTGATCCTCGTCGCCGCGCGGCGTCACGCACTTGAAGTCCTTCTCGACGAGGATCCGCAGCGGCCCGCCCTTCCGCCAGCGGCAGCTCGCCGTGCAGCGAGACCGCCGTGTCGTCGTTCGCCCAGGCCGAGATCTCCGGCGCCGGAATCTTCACGACCAGCCGATTGCCGGCGTAGGACGCGCTCGGCGCCGCATCCTTTGTCGAGCGCCTCCAAGCGCGAACGTGAAGACGGAGCCGTCGGGGAAACGCGTCTGCCCTTCGACGATGCCCTGCTCGTCTGCGGTAGCCACCTCGCCGCGCGACAACCGCAGCCGGATGGAATCGTCGAGTAACCGGAGCTTCATCCGCGAATAATACAAGAAAGCCGGGCGGCCGGTCGCGCTAGCGCAGCACCATCGTCACGAGCCACGGCTGCCAGCTCAGCAGCACGAGCACCGCGATCGCGACCAGCACGAACGGTGCAAGCTCCACGAAGATCCTGCCGGGCGCCACTTTCGCCAAGGTCGCCGCGATGAAGAGCCCGGCGCCCACGGGTGGCGTGAGAATGCCGAGCACGAGGTTGATGCACACCACCACGCCGAAGTGGTACGGATTGATGCCGTAGGTGCCCTGCGCGATCGGCAGCAGCAACGGCACCACGACGATCAGCGCCGCGATCGAGTCGATGAACGCGCCGATCACGAGCAGCGCCGCGTTCACGAGCAGCATGAAGACGAACGGGTCGCTCGAGAGCTGCGTCAACCACAGCGTGAGCCGCTGCGGGACCTCCTCGAAGATGATCACCCAGCCGAACACGTTCGCCGTGGCGATCAGGAACAGCACGATCGTGGAATTGATGCCGGTCCGCAGCAGGATGTCGGGTAGCTCTTTGAGATCGAGCTCCTTGTGCACGAAGCGGCCGATGACCAGCGCCGCGAGCGCGGCCGCGGCCGCGGATTCCGTGGGCGAGAAGACGCCGGTGAGAATGCCGCCGACGATGAGGATGGGCACCACGCTCGCGGGCAGCCCGCGCAGCGCGGCGTGCAGCATCTCCCGGCGCGCGAGCCACTCGCCCTTTGGCAGGTCGCGAAAGATGCCGACCAGGGCCACGACCAGGATGAAGCCCGCGGCCAGCAACACCCCCGGAACGATGCCGGCAATGAACAGGTCGCCGATCGCGATCTGGCCGAGCACGCCGAAGATCACGAACAGCATCGAGGGCGGAATGATCGGCGCCAAGAGGCCACCTGCGGCCGTGGTGGCCGCGGAGAACTCGCGGCTGTAACCGGCGCGCTCCATCTCGGGCACCATGGCCTGCGTCATGATCGAGATCTGCGCCGTCGCGGAGCCGATGATCGAGGCCATCATCATGTTCGCGAGCAAATTCACGTACGCCAGGCCGCCGCGCAGCCCCGAGACGAAGATGCTGGCGACAGCGATCAGCCGGCGGATCAAGCCCGCCGCGATGCATGATCTCGCCGGCCAGCATGAACAGCGGAATGGCCATGAGACCGTAGGCCTCGATGCCGCCGAACAGCTGCTGCGCGAACGACGCGTACAGCACGCGATTGCCGGACAGCTCGATATAGGCCAGCGACGTGCCGAGCAGCACGAACGCGATCGGCACGCCCAAGATCAAGAGCAGCGCAAACACGGCGATCGTCATGCCGCTACATCCCGCTCGAGCGGCGCTCGTCCGCCGCGGCACTCGCCTGCTCGGGCGGGCCCTCGAGCAGATTGGCCACGGCATCGATCGTCATCGCCGCCGCCATGAGCGGCACGGCCACCACACCCAGAACTTCGCGATGCCGATCGTGTTCGTGGGCTCGGTATAGATGAACTTGAAGGTGCTCTTAGCGAACCGTCGAGATCGAAGCCCGACTGCACGAGCGCCACCGGGTCGTACCACAGCCAGCACACGATAAAGAGCGCGAGCGCGAAGCCGGCAGCACGACGCCGACGAGCCGATGACGACGCGGCGCTGCCGCGGCGGCAGACATCGTGACCAGCGTGACGGCCACGCCGATCCGCATGCGGACATCGCGGAGGCGCCGATCAGCGCCATCGACACCATGGTGTAGATGGCCAGCTCGTCGACCCAGAAGATCGCGGCACCGGCGGCCCGCGTGACGATGTTCAGCAGAATCAGCAGAACGAGCGCGGCGGCGAGGAACGTGATGAGCAGCTTCTCTATGCGCAGATCGCGTTCGAGATTCGCGACACCCAGCGCATGGTGGTAGGTACTGCGCGCACAGGCTGCGGGGTCCTGCTGACCGGCGCCCACCGCGCCGTCGGCCGCGAGATCGCGCAGACGCATCAAGCCAAGGCATCTTTTGCTGCCACTTTCTTCTCCGTTGCATTCCCCAGAGCACATCACCGGAGAACTTGGGACCCACCTCGCGCACCTCGATGCCGGCATATTGCAGCTAGGTCTGGTCTCTTCTCGGCAT
>CAVSMD010000005.1:0-343042 GCA_963728995.1 uncultured Gammaproteobacteria bacterium | reverse complement strand
TCCGCCGGTTTCATTTGCGCGTGGCAGCCCAATTGCGAATAAACCTGTGAACGGACTTCCGAGGTCTGCGCGAAATCTGCTGCATCAGAGAGAAGGGAACTCGGGGAATGGCGTGAGCGGAAGCGATATCGTTGATCATGGCGAGCCAAAGTCTTGCCGTCATCTCGGCGTCTGAAAGCGCACGATGAAAAGTCGCGTGCTGCTGAAGTCGCTTCAACTCAACCAGGGTACCCAACGTGTGATTCCGTGCTTCTTGATAGATCCGCCGTGCCACCAGCATCGAACATGCGATGTGACCATTATGTTGCCGCCTAATTCTGTCCAGCTCGGAATCGAGAAAGCGACGATCGAATGAAGCGTTGTGTGCCACCAAATCGAACCCTTGCGCGAAGTCCACAAATGCTCTCATCACTTTCTCGATGGGAGGCGCATCGACCAACATCCGATTCGTGATCCCTGTGTAGCTCTCTATGAAGCTGCTTACCCTCATTCCTGGATTCATCAGGCTCTGAAATCGCTCTGTTACGTGGCCTCCCTCGAGACGTACTGCGCCGATTTCAATGACACGGTCTCCAAGGTCCGGTGATAAGCCCGTTGTCTCAAAGTCCAAAACGACGACGGTGTCCGCTGCTCGGGTGTCGTTGGCTGTCATCTTCGTGTCGCGCCAAGCGCGCGTGCCATCTTCCGGTGCCAACGCTGGTCCGCCAACTCGTTCTGCCATATCCGGACCACCGTCCAACCTCGATCCCTGAGGGTTCTGTTTACCAATAGATCCCTGCGTTTGTTCCGACGGATCTTTTCATTCCAGAATGCGGAATTCGTCTTCGGGATCTGTCCCCGCACGGGGTGTCCGTGCCAGACTCACCGTCGACAAAGACGGCGATCCTCTTCTTTGAGAGGACGAAGTCAGGTTTGCCGAAGAGTTTGGAATTTCGACGCCAACCGGTGATCCCGTGCGTTCGGAGAAGCGCCGCAAGCTTCAGTTCCGTAGCCTGATTGTGCTTGCTTCGAACCCGCGACATGATCTCCGAACGCTGCGCCGCTGAAAAAACGTCTGTCACCGCGACCTCTGTTTTAGCGTCTGTGCGGCTTGCATCCCGCAGAATCCGAGGAAGTCGCAGGACGTGCACCGCTCGCGTCCATCAGGGCCAGCTTTTCTTGGGCCGGAGCTGAATCGACGGTCGCGAATCGACGCTGCCGTTTCGACCACGGTTTTTCTAGCGTCGGCGATAGCTCGCGCATCCAGAGGAACCTCTAACTGGCTTTTGTCTCTACTATCGGTGTCTGCGCCCAGATAGCGCACAAGACCTTTCTCCGGTTCGTACTGCAGCTCTTTCTTCGCCGCGATCGCGTAAATTCCCAGCTGCAGTCGCATCTCTTCTTGATCCAGAACCTGATGCGCGTCCGATTCCGGGTCGCCGGACTTGAAGTCTATGAGCGTCACGCGCGGCGGATCGTCACGCCTCACGATATCGATCGCGCCGGAAATCATTGCGGCCCGCTGGCCATCGTCATACTCAACCACTGTTTCGAACTCTTTCTCCGGTTCGAAAGTAAGCCCGCTCAATTCCTCAGAGAATCGCTGTACGTAGTCGGCGACTATACGGACACCTTTATGCCGCATGTTCGCCGCAGGATCGCCCGTGGTGTAACGCAGGTAGAAGAGGCCGCGCGCCAAGAGGCCCTCGATAGCCTCCTCCAGCCGTTTTCGGTCCTTTGCCAGTCCCGCCCAGCTTGCCGGATCCGTGTGGATGGCTCGAAGGAGATTGTGGACGCCCCGGCCATAGCCGAAAGCCTGATCAATGGTCGGAGCGAAGCCGAGAACCTTTCGGAGGTAGAAATCGTGCGGACATCCCAGGTAGTAACGCAGATCGGAAAAGGACGTTGAAAGCTGCACCTCATGCCTAAGTTCCAACGGAGCATGCCGGATGGCATCCAAAAGAGCGGCGGTATCGGAGGTGACGGTTCCGCCAGAGTCGCGCACAGCACCTGTTAGTTCGCCGATGAACTGCGAGACCTCCCTTCTTCCTTTCGGCTTGAGTGTTGAGTGACTGATAACTAAGAAGCGTTCCGCACGAGTGAGCCCCACATACATTAGGCGGCGCTCACCGTCATAGTTATCGGTGTCCGAAAGGCCGGCGATATCGATATCCCTAAGAATAGCGCCTGACATTGGAACCTTCACGGTTCGTCTGGCGTTCTGACTCGGGAATCGGCGCGAGCAGACGTCTGCCACAAAGACTGCTGCGAATTCCAGTCCCTTTACCGCGTGAATCGTGCTGATCGTCACGGCGTCCGGCTGAACTATTAGGGGTTGCTCGGGAGTCCGACCGCTCTCCGCGCCATACTGGCATAGCCCGATTACCTGCCACTTGTAATCCTTGGCGCTCGTCCAACCGGGAGTCTCTATACCGGTGATAAGTCCGCTCAGCGCTCCGAGATGGAACATTGCGGTCTCGCCGCGCCCGGAGCACGTGTCCCACGTCTCCACCTCGGCCTCGGCGAGTAGCCAGTGAAATATCTGTTGCGGAAATACGCGCCGCAGCGGTCGATCGGTCGTGAGGAAATCGCGAAGCTTTTGTGTTCGGAGGTCGCGGATATCCTTTTTCGGAACAGACTTCTCTTCAACGATTCGAGTACCCAGAGATTCCGCAGCTAGGACGAGCCGATTCTCAGCTGCCTTCGAAAACACGAGACCCGATCTCCTTAGGGCGTCAGCTGCGTATCCAACGACGCTTCGAGGTTTCGGCGCGCACGCCAACACGCTCTGTATGCGATTCGGAAGGCTCTTGGGGTTGTGGGGTGATCCGAAGAACTCGTCAACGCCAGCTGAAAGCGATATCGCGCCCAAGAGAAGGAGTATTTCCGGCTGAGAGAAGAGGTCGGGACCCGCCCGCACGATGCAGGGGATGTCAGCACTCTCGAGTGCCTGCATGTATGTTCGGACGTCAGTCGACGATCGGACCAGCACCGCTACGTCTGACAAGGCAAGGCCGCGTATACCGCCTCCACGCCGATCATGCTCTGCGCCGGCCGTTTCCGACGGAACGAGCGCGCGGACGGCTTCGGCGATCCAAGCGGCCTCGTCTTCTCGTTTGCCGAATTCCGCGAGAGCAACGTGCGACTGATGGGTGTCCAGGCGATCCTTCTTCCCGTGAATCATCCCGGGCGTCTTCATACCTCCGGCCGGTGTGATCGTTTTGGCCCATCGATTCGCCACGTCGATGATCCTTGGAGTAGAGCGAAAGTTGTGTTCAAGGTCGATGACTTCAGAGTCACCAGCCTTTTGGAGTTCCTTCCACATTTCGCCGATGATCTCGACCTTTGCGCCGCGGAACCCGTAGATGGATTGCCGATGATCGCCGACCGCTGTGAGCATTCCAGCTGGGCCGACGAGCATTTTCATCAGCTCGCGCTGGACGGGGTTGATGTCTTGCACTTCGTCGACGACGAGATGAATTCCGTTTGCTTTCACCTCTCGCGATCGTTTCTTATCGCCGCTAAGTTTCCTGAGAAGCTCGGTTTGGGATGAGCTGAAATCGAGGAAACGCCGGCACCGAAGGTATGCGTAATACCGTGCGGCAGAGATCGCGAAGGCTTCCGCGATGTTGTCTGTGCCAACGTTTGTGAGCAAATGCGCGCGCGAGCACCAATCACGCTCGGCGGCACCCAATTCGTAGGGCGGTTCTCCGGCGGAAGTTCGACCTCAAACTGATTGTGCTCATGCAGTTGATCGTAGCCGGTGATGAATTGATCGACCGTGGCCGACTGCGATGCGCTGTTTCCTAGGGCGCTTCTGAGACCGCGCAGTCCCAGTATTCCGTTGAAGCCGCGAAATATCAGCGCTGCGCGTGCTGCTTCGTCCAGGACGTCGTAGTTGTGGTACTCATCTGGCCAATATTCCCGGATCTTTGCCAGACAGAAGCCGTGGATAGTACCGACATACATTCCACCAAGGTTCACATCGTCATTCGGCGGTGTGACTTCGCCGATCCACCGGCGAACTCGGAACTTCATCTCTTGCGCCGCTTTCTCCGTGAACGTGAATGCGACGATCTGGTCCTTTGCAACGTTCTCAATGCCCACCCACCAGGCGATGCGGCGGGCCATGACTTCGGTCTTGCCAGAGCCGGCCCCGGCTACGACGAGTACACGGCGACTCTTGGCCTTGACGGCGGCTTGTTGTGCCGGGGTCAGGTCGGCGAGCAGTTTGCGTGCTACTTCGTTTGCAGCCATCGCCGTTGCTCGTTTCTGAAGCCGTCTATGGCCTTGTGAATCGAGCGGGCCTGCCGACGCACGAATTCCGGAGGCAACGCGTTTCCGATCATCAAGGCGGCATCGGTCTTGGTGACACTGTCAGGGAGACGAAAAAACTTAGGAAACGTTTGAAGAAGGGCGGCTTCGCGCATCGTGATGTTTCGGTCTTCTTCGGGATGAAGAAAACGACCCTTTGAAGGATTGAAACAGCCGCCCGTGATCGTCGGAGCTACGTCATCCCACGCCATTCGACCGTAGACGTCACTGAAGCCATCCGTTCGTCGGTGACACGGGCGCTGCATGCTGGCCGGCAGATCGCTCCGGCTTCCACCATCTTTAGGGACGCGTGCTATCCATGCCCTCATCTCACGTGTGCGTTTTTCCGGCATGTCGTGCAAAGGGTCGCCACTGGTACCAGCGGGCTTCAGTCTCGCGATGGCTGATCTGACGGATCTTTCCTTTCGGACTTCTGAGCCAAACGGAATTTCGAAGCCACGTCCCGCCACCAACACTAGCCGTCTGCGTCTTTGCGGGACTCCGAACTTACGAACGTCATGGATCTCCCAATTCGGGACGTAGCCCAGGCGGCGCAAGGACTTCACGAAGTGTTTGAATGCGGCCTTGTCGGCAAGTCCTGGTACGTTCTCGATCATCACGGCCTTCGGGCAGAAGACCTCGGCGAGACGCGCCATTTCGAGAAGGAGGCGATTGCGCCTATCCCTATTGGAGCGCGCGCCGTTCTTTGTCCTCAAGTTTGAAAAGCCCTGACAGGGCGGGCAGCCTGCCAATAGGTCCAACTCTCCTCGCCCGAGTAGCAATTCTTTCATCCACGCGTCGGCGCATGTGTCCCGAATGTCACTCTCCTTCAGGCATACATCGGGATGGTTTAGGCGATAGGCAGCGGCGGCTACCGGATCCAGTTCGAGCGCTCCGACGACTCGGAACCCTGCTTGCGTGAGTCCGTAGCTCATACCACCGCAGCCGGAAAAAACGTCGATTGCGGTTTCCGGGATGTTCTGGTCATTCGTACGTCACCCATGGGTGTCTGGGCCGGACGGCTTAGCCGGACCCTGATTGCTGCCACGCGCGGCAATGACGCCACGAGAGAAATGGTTGCAAAAGCGAACTAGTCCACATTCTACGTTCGTCGTAGCTGATAAGGCGCGAGACTTCACGGCGCGCATGAACAGCACGACTCTCCAGCGGCTTGATGTCGGTGCCGGTGGCGATCATGTCCACCGTCACGGCGATGCGCGGGATAGTAGCTGTTGCGGAACTCGGCGATCAGGTCCTTCGGGCTTCGCGCCGGTGGTGCGGTAGGTGATCTTCTGGGCAGAACTCGTTGCCCTTGCCGAACTCCTCGCGCACGATCTCGCACGATGTCCTCGGCGTGGCTGTCGTCCTTGGCGAAGATCAGCGTCTTGGGCACCTCGCGTGCGGCCGGGGAAGATCTCGGTGAACAGCTTGTCGCGGAACGTGCGGATGACCGTGCGGATCTGGTCCGGCGCCACCACGTCGCGGTCGAGCTGGTTCGGCGTCGTAGGTCAAGTCTTCGTCCAGCTGCTCCCAGCGCTTCTGGCGCGTGTCAGCCGGTCGCGCTGGTCGCACGAGTAGCCGGCCTCCACCTTGCTGCCGCCGCTCGGTGATCTGCGTGCGGATGCGGTAGACGTCGCAGTCGACGTTCACGCCGTCGGCCACGGCCCGCTCGTGGCTGTACTCCATCACCAGGTTCTGGTTGAAGAAGCCGAACGTCTGCTTGCGAGGGCGTGGCGGTCAGGCCGATGAGGTAGGCGTCGAAGTACTCCAGCACCTGCCGCCACAGGTTGTAGATGGAGCGGTGGCATTCGTCGGTGACGATGATGTCGAACGTCTCGATCGGGATGGCCGGGTTGTAGTCGACGCGGCTCGGGCTCCTTGAACAGGCTGCCGAGCTGTCGAACGCGGATCCCTCTTCGAGGTCCTCGGGCAGCTCGCGTCGCCCTTCAGCATGGAGTACAGGCGCTGGATGGTGCGTGATGCACGACGCGGCTGACGTGTCGAGCGTGTTGCTCGCAGGTGCTGGACGTTGTACACCTCGGTGAACTTGAGCCCGTCGTCGGGCGTGACGTACTGCTGGAACTCCTTGAGCGTCTGCCGGCCGAGGTTGCCGCGGTCCACCAGGAACAGCACGCGCCGCGCGCCGGCGAACTTGATCAGCCGGTAGATGAAGCTGATGGCGGTGAAGGTCTTGCCGCTGCCGGTGGCCATCTGGATCAGCGCGCGCGGCCGGTTGTCGGCCAGCGACTTTTCCAGATTGCGGATGGCGGTGATCTTGCGCCGGCCAGCAGGCCCGCCTCGTACGAGCGGCGGCATGTGCCGCATGCGGCTAGGAAGGTGGGGTACGGGTCACGTATTCGGGCGCGGCCTCGGCCTCCTGGGATGTTTCCGCGGAAACGTTGTCCGGCGCCTCGGGCTCGGCGAGCCAGTCGGCCAGCGTTCGGGTTGGTGGAAGGCGAAGACCGGGCGGGAGCGGGGCGCCTCGGGTCGAGGCCGTTCGTGAAGCGCGTTTCCACGCCGGTGGACTCGTAGACGAACGGCAGCGGGCGGCGCCAGGCGGGCAGAGCGTCTGGCAGGCCGGCGGTGTATTTGCTGGACTGCGCTTGACGCCGACGAGCGTCGCGCCGGCCTTCTTGGCCTCGATGACGCCGGCGGCCTTGCCGTCCACGTAGAGCATGTAGTCGGCGAAGCCGTGGCCCTTCTTCAGCTGGAACTCGCGGATGGCGACGCCGCGGTGGGCGGTGATGTTGGCTTGGTCGGCGTTGCACACGGACCAGCCGGCCGCGGTGAGCAGCTGGTCGATCTCGTCGCGTGCGAGCTGTTCGGGCGTCGCCAACTAAACCCTTCTCTGGGCACGGGAAACGCGAATATATCGTGCTCGGAGGGGTTTTCTGTCGCGTGGGCGACAGTTCGGGGCAGAAAGACGACTCGGCTGCCGCTGGTTCGGCCGAGCGGTTCGCGCGGGCTAGGGTTTCGCGAGCTGCTCTCGATAACGTTTGATCATCTCGTCCTTCACGTCTTGCGGGTAGCAGAGCGGGCGGTTGCCCCCGTCTCTGCTATAGGCCGAGTCCTCCGCAGCGCTGTTTCTTGCGTTGAGGCTCTCGGGGCAAGGGCACGCGCCTTTGTATGCGGCCATGGACGCCTGAATCAGCAGCTCCCGAATTTCGGCATCGGTCGGGCCTTGTTTGGCCTCCTGCGCGTCTGCCCCGAGCGAGCACAGCGCGAGCCACGCGAAGAAATGGCAGCAGGTAGGCTCTGTGCGGAATGCGGGGCGCATGCCGATACCTTACCGCCCGGTCTCGGAACGGAGCGGAGTGAAGTTTGCCGAGGGAAAACGGCGCGCTGAAGCGCGGATTTGCGACACCGTTCGGGTCCCGGCCCGCAGCGTTATGGTGTACTTGGCGATTGTTCGTAAGCCGAGGAACCTCGCATGCCGACGCGCTCTACGAAGCACGAAGAGGGCACGAAGAAGTATCTGGAGAACTGCTCGTTCGAGCCGCTGTGTGCCCACTGGTTCGCTAAGACAGGCTGGCAGGTATTCACCCCGCTATTCGACCATGGCCACCATACCGATCTGCTCGTTTCAGACGGGCCGCGCTACTACCGCATTCAAGTGAAGACGGTGGAGACTGGGTCCGACGACTTCGACCTCCAGAACAAGTGGGCTGGTAGCGACGTTCACTACGTAGCGGTGTTCGCGAAGACCTCGTCGTGGGGCATCGTCTTCCCCGCGTTCAAGGAGAAACATCGCAAGCTCAAGGACACGGGCGGCCAGAAATTTGAGTTCAAGCGCCGGTCCTTCATGAAGGCGTTTCACAGCCTCGAGTAATCGGGACTCCTTATATGCAGCACTGGGTTTGAGAAGGAACAACAGCGCTGGCTGTTCGATCTTTCCCCTAATCGGCTCTTCCGGCGAAAGAGGTGAATCCACGCTCTTGCGAGTCAGTCCGGCTGCAGCATAAGGCTGGCGCCGCGGCAAAAGGTCGATTCCTCCTCGATTCCACGAGATTCGTCGCTGGTCCCGTTGGCTGCGTCGTGTGACTCTCGGTCTTGGCCGAGTACAATCCGAGAGCCCCGCACGCCGGGTGCTGGCTGCGGGGATCGGAATATCGAGGTGGTCCCTTGTCTACGGCGAAGGAAGAACTGACTCGTCTGATCCAAGACCAGCCTGACGATAGCTCCGCGGAGGAGATCGTGCGTGAGCTGGCGTTTCACGTCATGGTGGAGCGCGGCCTCACGGATTCGGATGCTCGGCGAATCGTCTCAAATGAAGAGACGGCGCGGCGCATCCGCTCGTGGCGAAGTTAGTCTGGACGGAGGAAGCGTTGCGCTGGCTCGAAGATATCTTCGAGTACATCGCCCAAGATAACCCGGACGCAGCTGCACGAACCGTCCAGGAGATCTACGACCGCGCTCAGGCGCTCGTCCTGAACCCCGAGATGGGCGAGCGGTATGCGCGCTCGGAACGCCACGTCCGTATTCTCCTCTATGAGCACTACCGTATCGCGTATCTCGTGAAACCTGAGCGAGTGGAAGTGCTGGGCATCTTTCACGGGGCGCTCGATATCACCCGCTACTCTTTGTAGACCGCGGGCGTGCCGATAGCCCCGCGCCTGCTCTGGATCGGAGCCGGCCACGCCCCCTGGGGTCTCTACTGATAGTGGTCAGCAGCGCCTTTGCGTGGCCCGTCGGCACGCGCCGGCCTGGTTCCCAGTTGCGCAGCGCTCCGACGTCGACATTCAACAGAGCGGCGAACTTCGGCTGGCCTAGCCCGGTCTTCGCGCGGAGCTCCTTGATAGCGATGTCATCAAGTTCTTTTAGGACGGCTTCGATGTCGAGGCGGCTCTCACCAGATCGAGCCACTTCTCGGCGAGCGCATCCCGGTCGATACCGGCGTCCAGGCTGATCGAGATTCGCCGCTCGTTGCACCAGTGCCCGCGTGCGACTCTTAGGTCGGCATTGGTCCCCGCAGTACAATCCATTCACCGTCCCAGAAGAATCAGGCTCATGGCCCGTGCGATAACAGACATCCAGAAGGACGTTCGCGCGCTGGCGTCAGACGAAAAAGCGGAGTTGCTCCGTGCGTTGATCGCCGAGCTCGATGCGCCGGCAGATCCGAGCGCGGAAAAGGCGTGGCTTGCGGACGCTCAGCGCCGCTATCGGGAACTCGTCGACGGTGCGGAGCAGCAGACCGGACAATGACGGCGACCGTTCGCCGCAACGCAGCGATTGGGTTCCAGCTTTCCGGGAAGGGCTCTTCTCGGCCGGTCCGCTTGAAGTCTTCGCTCAGCCTTCCGTGCGTGCGCCCGCCAACCCTAGAAACACCACAACCGCGCGATTCAATCGCACGAGGTCCGCATCATCGAGGCGGCCGATGCGCGCGCCAACTTTCGTTTTGGGAACGGTCATGATCTTGTCGACCATGAGACTCGAAGAGGCCGTGAGTCCGTTTCTCTCACTGGGAGCGATCGGCAATCTGAACAATGGAGCGGGTGTTGGGTTGCTCGTAAACGGGCAGATCGTGATGGACAGTGTCCCGCTGAAGCTGTCGTCTTGCAGGATCACGACAGGACGGGGGGGTTTACCGGCATAGTCGGAGCCCCCGGCGACGCTCCATACCTCGCCTCGTTTCACGTGGCATCCCAGTCGGCGGCCGATTCGACGAAGGCGAGATCGTCCTTCTCCTGCGCACTTCTGGCGATCGCCAGCGATTGACGCCGTGCCTGAGCGGCAAAGCTCTTCGAGCGTACGTCCGGGACCCAAATCTGGATGGGCCGAAGGCCAGCGGCGCGCAGCGACTGACGGTGCTTCTGCACGCGCCGAGCGGCGTTCTTCCGGTCACGGGTCGAACTCATGATCGCTCTCCGTAGTGTGTAACATGTAACGCTAGTCTGCCAATGGACGGCGTTACATGCAACGCGATGATTTCAAGCCGCCCGCTCGTACAGCATGGCTTGCTCGAGGGCTGCACGCTCGAGGCCGTAGTCGGCTGCAATCTCGTCGACTGGCTCCCCAGCGTCCACACGATCCGCAGTGACGTGTGTGGTCATGCCGGCGCTCACTATGCCGCGAGCGCTTTGAGGACGTTCTTCGGGTCTCTACTGATAGCCGTCAGGAGCGCCTTCGCCGGGCCCGTCGGCTCGCGTCGGCCTTGTTCCCAGTTGCGCAGCGTCCCGACGTCGACATTCAATAGAGCGGCGAACTTCGGCTGGCTTAACCCGGTCTTCGCGCGGAGCTCCTTGATGGCGATCGCGTCGATCTGAAACTTCCGCGACGGAGCGCGTTTGCCGCGGACGATCTCATTCATCTGAGTCATGCTCTCGACGAGCTCGCTAAACAGCTTCTTGTTCATGGACGCGCGCTCCTACCAATTCTTGTTGAGTTCTCGAAGAACCTTCTTCTCCACTGCCGACAAGTGGTCTTTGATGCCTTTGCGATACATCAAAAGCAGTCGGATCTGATGCTGGCGTACCGCGTGGAAGTAGATCACCCGCACGCCGCCTCGTTTGCCGCCGCCTCCGCTAGCCCAGCGCAGCTTGCGCAACCCGCCAGTGTCTTGGATGACCCTGCCGGCCTTTGGGTACAGCGCCAGGTGCCACTGTAGGCTCACGTATTGCTCATCGGTCAGCAGCTCCTTCACCTGTCGCGTGAAGACCGGGGACTCGGTGAAGACGAAGTTAAGACCATACGTCATTGACTCACCATAAGTCAATGACGTACTGGAGGCCCACGTCTTGTCGACCCGTAACATTTGGCACCTTGCAGCAACAGCGCATCACTGATCGGCATCAGTCGTCCCAGAACCCCTTGAACCGATCCGACGCGAGCTCCGTGTACCGCACGGTATGCATGATGTTCTTGTGCCCCAGGTAGTGCTGGATGGCCCGCGTGTCGTGACCGTCGTTCGCCAGCTTGTATCCGCACGCATGGCGCAGCATGTGCGGATGCACGGGGAAGGGCAGGTCGGCGAGCCGACCGGCTCGCGCCAGGATCTTCCGCACGTTCGATGCGGTCATGGGTGCCTTTCGCTCGGTCACCAAGACATGCATCGACCCGGCGTAACCCCGACGCAATCGACGCAAGGCCTTGAGCTCCGTGCGCCCCAGCGGATGATTCGAGGGCGTGCCGTTCTTCGACCGAGTGACGTGCAGCACGGCCTCGTCGAGATCCACTTGATCCCAGCGCAGCGCGACGAGCTCGCTGACGCGCAGCCCGTGGCGGTACGCGATCAGGATCAGCGTGGCGTCGCGATGGCGGTGCCGGCCCACCTTGCCGGAGGCACGCATCAGTCTCTCGACCTCAGCGGCCGTCAGGTATTCGCGACTGCGAACCGTCTTGTTCGGAACCCGCCTCGGGGGCTTGGTGCGTGGCGCCATGACGCAAGCATCGCTCGCGCCGATCACGTATTCGAACGGAGAATCTCGGCGGTTGCGCTACCTTTCGACGGCGCGCGCCAGCCGTCGCGGGGAGAGGGCATTCCGCAGCGTCGCGCCTACTCCGCGGGCACGCTGTCCTTATACCTGCGCGCCACCTCGGGATCGCACGCGCCCGTGTCTTGCGAGAAGTCGAGGTCGGGGCGGTGGTCCCACTGCTGCGTCAACGTGGCCGGCGCCGTGAGGAAGTCGGGGTCTTCGACGGTAACCTCATAGCGCAGGCGCGTGCGATCCGCCGTGAGCGCGAGGCGCTCGACGATGTGCTTGCGCGGGCCCGCCGGCACGTTCAGAGCGAGGCCGGACGAGTCGGGCGGAAAGCCAATCGTGTCGATCACGAGCGTCTCGCCCTCCCATCGGCCGATGGAGTGTCCCAGAAGAGAGGGTCGAACGTCGGCCGGATGTGCGGCGGCCATATGCACGACACGCTCGCCATGGTCGCCCGTGTTATCGAACCGCATCACGACCTCGTCTTCCTTAAGCTCGATCGTGCGCAGCTCGTCGAATACCGAGAGGACCGGCGGAGAGTCTAGATTGCACACTCCATCATCGGCGGCCGCCGCCTGAGCGGCGCGGGCCTCCGGCGTGACAGGCCAGCGCGCCATGGCCCCCATCGCCGCGCCGAACCCCGCGCGCGACGGCGCCCAATGACCCTCGAGGCTCGCGGCCGGCGTCAGGATGCGCGTTCGGCGATTGGCGGCATAGAACGGGTGAATCTCGCCGTCCTGCGTCGTCACGTCGAGCACGCGCACCTGCTTGCCCCAGCCGCCGCGATTGGGGTTGGCGGGCATGACGACGGGTGTGCCGGGGGTGAGCGCGTTGCGATCGAGCCCGTCGACGAGCGCCTGTGTGATCCCGACGCCTTCGCCTTCTACCAGCGCCGGCTGGCCGTCCGGGCCTTTCGTTGCGACGACGATGTACATGTGCGGGTTCACCCAGTCGAAGCGCGAGACCGTGCCTTCGATGACGAGCTCTTTCGAGGTGTCGTACATGGACTGGCTGTGATGCGCCGAAGCCGGAGCACAGAGAAGCGCCGTCGCGGTTGCGGTCAGAAGCGGCGTGGCGGCCGTTAGGCATTTCATGGCGTGAACCTCATTGATGTTCGATGTCGCGCGATTCGTTGCCAGGAGAGCGGAATTTCATGGCGCAGTCTACCTCCCCCGTCGAAACCGAACCCTAGCCGCCCGTATTTCGCGGTTCGCGCACGCCTACGACCGGATGAATGATCTCGCACTGCGCATGGACGATAGCCAAGCGAACGAGCGGCTCGGGGCGTTCCATGTGGTAGTACTTCTCCGAGTTGCACAACAGCTTACGATCGCCTGAATAGCGAGCCGTCGCGATTCGCGCTTCGGTTCCTCGCGGTTTCCGACTTGAGCACGTCCCCGAGGCTGATGGCCGGCAACGCCGACATGCGCGCGAAGGCTTCGGTCAGCCCTCCGCGCTCGCGCCCGCCAACCCCAGGAACACGACAACCGCGCGATTCACGCGCACGAGGTCCGCATCATCGAGGCGGCCGATTCGCGCGCCCACTTTCGTTTTGGGAACAGTCATGATCTTGTCGACCATGAGACTCGAGTGTCGTCTTGCAGGATCACTACCGGCCGAGGTTTGCCGGCGTAGTTGGAGCCTCCGGCCACGCTCCATATCTCGCAATCGTTTCGCGTCTTGACGTTCCCGAGAGCGATGTGTGACCATGTCACACATGAAAGAAATCTCCATTCGGGAGCTGCACCGGCGCACCGGCGCATGGGTGCGAGACGCCCGCAAGTACGGCGCAATTCTCATCCGAGATCGGAGCACGCCGGTTGCCAAACTGACGCCGGTCGACGAAGAGCCCGCGGTGAATTTGTTCGAGGGTTGGAAACCGCGCAAGAAGTTCGCAAAGGCGCTCGATCGGCCGGTGGGCGGAACGCCAGTCGAGGAAATGATTGGCCAAGACCGAGATCGCTGACGCACCCCGCGCCATCGCCCCGGTCTACTTCGACTCGGCCTTGTTGGCCAAATTCTATTTGAACGAATCCGGACGCGATGCGGTCCGTAAGGTCGCGACGAAGGCCGGCATTGTCGTGACATCCGCCGTCGCGGTAGCCGAGGTCTCGGCCGCGTTTCACCGCAAACTTCGCGAAGACGCCGTGGGACCAGATGTCTTCAAAGCGCTGCACGGACAGTTCCAGTACGACCTGGAGAGCGGCCTGTGGCGCTTGATCGCGCCAACCGAGGCTCTGCTGGAGCAAGTGCGCGTGCTCTTCGGCAGGCTCGACAAATCGGTGTTCTTGCGTTCGCTCGATGCCCTGCATCTAGTGACGGCGAAGGCGGAAGGCTTCAAGCGAATCTACTCGAACGACCGGCACATGCTTGCGGCGTCCAGTGCGCTGGGCCTCGAAGGGATCAATCCGATCACGACCACGCCTGAGTAGGGTCAGCGTAACGGCGCCTGGTACGCGCTATGCGGTCGGATCGTCGAACCGTTCCACGGCGACGCGTTCGGCGCAACACCGACATGCGCGTGAAGGCTTCGCTCAGGCCTCCGCGCTCGCGCCCGCCAACCCCAGCAACACGACAACCGCGCGATTCACGCGCACGAGGTCCGCATCATCGAGGCGGCCGATTCGCGCGCCCACTTTCGTTTTGGGAACAGTCATGATCTTGTCGACCATGAGACTCGAGGAGGCCGTGAGTCCGTTTCTCTCGCTGGGTGCGACCGGCAACCTGAATAACGGGGCGGGCGTTGGATTGCTCGTGAACGGACATATCGTGATGGATAGCGTGCCGCTGAATCTGTCGTCTTGCAGGATCACTACCGGGCGAGGTTTGCCGGCGTAGTCGGAGCCTCCGGCTACGCTCCATATCTCGCCTCGTTTCACGTGGCGTCCCAGTCGGCTACGGATTCGATAAAGGCGAGATCGTCCTTTTCCTGCGCGCTTCTGGCGATCGCCAGCGATTGGCGCCGCGCCTGAACGGCAAAGCTCTTCGAGCGTACGTCAGGAACCCAAATCTGGATTGGTCGAAGGCCTGCGGCGCGCAGCGACTCACGGTGCTTCTGCACGCGCCGCGCTGCGTTTTTCCGGTCACGCGTCGAGCTCATGATGAGTCTCCTGAAGTCGTAACATGTAACGGCAGTCTGCCGAATGGCGACGTTACATGCAACAACGAACTCGCGCGAAATCGCTCGATGTCCGATTTGGATCCCGCAGCTTACGCGAGTTCCGCAAGCCGAGTGCGCGGCCGAGAGTCCTTGCGCTCCGCCGAGACCATTTTGCAGGCGAAGTTGGCGCGGCGGCTGATTCCTCGCTATTCGCCCGGATTAGAGGTTGACTCGCCCAAAGCGCCAGGCGTTAGACTTCAGGCTCGGCGGTCCATCTCACGCGAGATCCCGCGCTCGTTCCGGCGGTGCTCGGTCATGAATACGAAGCCGTTGAAGAAAGGCGCCACGTACGACGATCTGCGCCGCGTCCCCGACCACTACGTGGCCGAGATGTTCGACGGCGAGCTTTACGCCACGCCGCGGCCGGCCGTGCCGCATGCCCGCGCCGCCATCGTGCTCGGTGCCGAGCTCGGCGGTCCGTTCGACTTCGGCCGCAACGGTCCGGGCGGCTGGCTACTCCTCGCCGAGCCGGAGCTGCATTTCGGTGACGACGTGCTCGTGCCGGATCTCGCCGGTTGGCGGCGCGAGCGGCTCCCTGCGTTGCCCCAGGCCGCGTATTTGACGCTCGCGCCGGATTGGGTCTGCGAGGTGCTGTCGTCGTCCACGGAAGCCATCGATCGCGGCCAGAAGCTGCGCATCTACGCACGCGAAGGCGTGGCGCATGCCTGGCTCGTCGATCCATTGCGACAAACACTCGAGGTATTGGCGCTCGAATCGGGAAGTTTCAGGCCGCTCGACGAGCACCGCGGCCACGCGAGTATCCGCGTGCGCCCGTTCGATGCCATCGAGCTCAATCTAGGGGCGCTCTGGATCTGACCGGACGCTCGAGGGGACGTCGGTCGCGGCAAAGAGAAGCTTCGTGCGGGTCGACCTCTAACGACGACGCGAGGCCCGTTTACCAGTAGCTCGCTCGGAGCGCTTGGCTCGCGTGCCTGCCGGCATCGCGGCGAGATCCCCGCCGAGCTCGCCAAACGTGCGCACGCGGACTGGTTTTCGATCCGGGAATTCTGCTACCAGACGCAGGCGTCCACCCATGGCGCTGACATAGCGCTCCAACGTGGACAGCATCAGGTCCGCCCGCTGTTCGTAGCGGCAGATCGCGTCTTGTCCAACCCCCATCTGTCTCGCGATCTCGACTTGCGTGCGATCCAAGGCTTTGCGTAGATCGCGGAGTGACAGCTCCTCCTCGATCAGTTCTGCCGTGCGCTTCTCGATCCTGGCTTGGCGTGCCTTTGGGAGCGTCTTTAGTTTCTGGGCCAGCGTACGCGCCATGGTCTATCTGCTCCGTTTATCGAGGCGCGCGAGATGCGCATCAAGTCGCTTATCCGCTTTATCGATCAGCCGACGCCAGCCAACGTTCGGAAGATCCTGGCGCGGGTCGGGCGGCTCGGCGGTCTGCCCTTCCCCGTGCATCCGTATATGCTGCGCCACGCGGCGCGAGCATGATTGACAACGGGTCGCCGGCACCGGCTAGCAGATAGAGCGGCCGAGGTCCTTCTTGGATAGCCCCAGCGCGAAAAGAGATTTCACGAGCAGATCGATGGAGACGGATGGATCTCCTGCCTCCATTTTCGCCACGCGCGATTGGCTCGAGCGAACCATCTTCGCGAGCTCCGCCTGAGTGATGTGCTTGCGGCGGCGCTGCTCCTTGAGTTTTTCGCTGAGCGCAAGCTTCATCTCGACATAGGCGGCCTCTTCAGTGGAAAGACCCAGAAAGTCTTCGGCAGAAGCCACCTTCCACCCTTTGCGTTCGAGTCTTGCGCGCTTAGCCTTCTTCACCGTCGTAGTCCTTCAGTCGCCTCTTGGAGCGGGCGATTGCGCTCTTCGGCGTCCGTCCTGTCTTCTTGCTGAAGACCTCGATTAGAACAATGGCGTCGTCATCGATGCGATACAAAATCCGCCAGGTATGTTGCGCATCCCGAACCCGTAGTTCGTGACAACGGATGCCGATGGTCGACATGGGTCGAGAGTGCGGCATTCCGATGTTCTCGCCCCGTTGCAACAACCTGAGCAGGTAGCCTGCCTCGAGCCGCGCTTGCCTGGAGAACGGCGGGGTCTTGATCTCGCCGTGTAGCCAGGCAAGCGGCTTGTCCCTTGGCTTACTGGCAGACGCATTGTATGTCATATATGACATACGCTCAAGGAGCACCAGATTGCAATCTCAGTCGGGTACTCGCGACTGCGAACGGTCTTGTTGGGCACGCGCCGCGGGGGCTTCGTGCGCGCTGAGCTGGCCATGCCACGAGCATTACTCGCGGAGCTCGGTTGGCGAACAGCATAATCTCCGCGATTTCGCCAGCTTTCGAGCGCGCGACTCCCGGGGCTCGAGCCTGGCTTGCACGAGCCAAAGCGCGTCGTACACTCTCCCCATTCCGGGGAATCACGAGGCTCGTCGGCGATGCGGGCGAAACACGTACTGCAAGGGGTGCTCGCTTGCACGGTGATCTGTGGGACGGCATTCGCGGCAGACCCTGAATTCCGCTCGACGATCGTGACCAGCTCGCTCGTTTACCAGCGGCAGGGTTCGTCCTTCCGAATCGTCGGTGTTCCCGGTGCGCTCGGCAACACGGTCGACATGAGCCGCGTCACCGTGGCGCTCGACGGCGTCTTGGTAACCGGTGAGTGGCAGCCGAAAACGTCCGAGAGCGTGAGCGCGAAGAACTTTCACCGTGGCACGGATGTGCTGGCCGCCATCGAGCGCAATCGCTTGCTGCTGAAGACAGCGGCCGGCGACTTGGTGACGGCGAAGATCGTGAGCCGCGAAAAGCAGAAAGCACAAGGCTCGCTCAGGAACGGACGCAACTGACGCTACACATGGCAACCAACACCGCTCGGACCGCCGCCTTCCATCGTCTGCACGCGTCCGGCTGCTTCGTGATGCCGAACCCGTGGGATGCGGGAAGCGCACGGGCGCTGGAGCAGATGGGTTTCAAGGCGCTGGCGACGACCAGTGCCGGCTTCGCCTGGACGCTGGGACGCGCGGACGGTCGGATCACCCTGGGCCAGGCGCTGCAGCACCTGCGTGAAATCGTGGCCGCCGTGCAGGTGCCGGTGAATGCGGATTTCGAGGGCGGCTTCGCCGTCGATCCGGAGGACGTGGGCGCGAACGTCCGGCTCGCCGTGGCCACCGGGATCGCCGGGCTGTCGATCGAGGATGCGACGGGGGACGAGGCAAGTCCGCTTTTCGACTTCGATCTGGCGGTGGCGCGGGTGCGAGCCGCGCGGCGGGCGATCGACGAGAGCGGCACCGGCGTGGTGCTCACGGGCCGCAGTGAGGGCTTCGTGCGCGGCCGTCCCGACATCGAGGAGACGATCCGGCGGCTGCGCGCGTATTCGGCAGCCGGCGCCGACTGCCTGTATGCGCCGCGGATCGAAAACGCCGAGCAGATTGCCGCCGTGGTGGCCGCGGTGGCGCCCAAGCCGGTGAATCTGCTGATCAACGCCCCGCACATGAGCGTGGCGCAGGCGGCTGCGCTCGGCGTGCGCCGGATCAGCGTGGGCGGCACGCTTGCGCGCGTGGCGTGGCGGGAGTTCCTGCAGGGCGCGCGAGAGATCGCGGACGCCGGAACGTTCTCCTGCTTCGACCGGCTGCCGAAGGTCGATGCGCTGTTTGGCGATCGGTAGATCGCGGCGCGAGACCGGTGACCGCTCTCACGAAGCGCCGCAGCGGAGCGAAAGCCGGGCCCGTCGCAGGTAGAATCGCAGCGTGGTCCGGGGATCGCAGGGGGAGCCTCCGATGAGACTGTCGTCGAACGTGCTGGATCGCCGTCGTGCTGCTTGTCGTGCGCGCCGGCGTACGCGCAATCCGATGATCTGACGATCACGTTGACGGGCCAGTCGATGATTCGCTCGGATCTGCGCGCCACGGCGCCCGACGCCGTCCCGCGAATCCGCTCGCTGCTGCCACGGCGACGTGGTGTTCACGAACTTCGAGGGTGCGATCGCCGAGCCCGGCCAAACGGTCACGGGCGGTGGACGCGGCTTCCTCGCGCCGGCAGAGGCGCTCGATGCGCTCGAGACCCTGGGCTTCAACCTGCTGTCGTTGGCGAACAATCACGCCTTCGATTTGAAAGAGGTGGGCATCGACAACACGCTGCGGGAGGTCGGGCGGCGCGGCATCGCGCATGCGGGGATCGGCGCCACGCTGCAAGAGGCGGCGGCGCCGGCCTATCTACGCGTGGGCGACATGACCATCGCGCTCGTCGCGAGCGCCTCCGGGCTGATCGCGCCGGGCGGCGCCGCGCGCGCCGACGGCCGCGGCGTGAACGAGCTGCGCGTGCTGGCCGGCGGCGCCGTCAACGAAGCGAGCGAGGACCTGCCCGATGCGCGCGGCCAACGTTCCCCATCGCCGAGGACGCGGCGCGCATCCTGCAAGCCATCCGCGAGGCGAAAGCGCGCGCCGACGTCGTCATCGTCTACCAGCACAACCACGTGTTCGGGAACAAATCGTTCCGCACGATCTTCTCCGAAGGCATGGCCGAGCGGCTCGCGCCGAACGCGTGGCTCGAGGACTGGACGCACGCGGAGGTGGAAGCCGGCGCCGACGTCATCGTGATGCACGGCGCCCCGCTGTTGCACGGCATCGAGATCTTCCGCGGCAAGCCGATCTTCTACGACCTCGGCAATTTCATCTACAACGCGCCGCCGGCGGTGTGGTACATCTCCGAGCCGATGAGCTGGGAGAGCGTCGTCGCGAGTCTCACGTTTCGCGACAAGACGCTGCGCTCGATCACGCTGCAGCCGATCGCGCTGAACTACATCGGCAACGGCCAGGCGGACTTGCAGAGCCAGTACACGAGCAACGAGTTCCTGCACACGCGCGGGCTGCCGTCGGCCGCCGAGGGCGCGCAGGCGCGCTACATTCTCGAGCGGCTCGCGGATTTTTCGAAGCCTTTCGGCACGCGGATCAGGATCGACGGCGGCGCCGGCAGCATCGCGCTCGGCCGGCGCTGAGGCGGCCAGCGTGGCAGCCTGGCTCGCACACTTTCGCTTGGATCTTCGCAGGGGATGGAAGCTCCTGCGCAAGAGCCCCGGCTTCACGGTGGCGGCGGTGCTTACGCTGGCGCTCGGCATCGGCGCCACGAGCGCGATCTTCAGCGTGCTGTACTCGATCGTGCTCAAGCCGTTGCCGTTCCCGAACCCCGAGCAGCTGGTCTGGGTCGAGGAGGTGAACCAGCGGAACGGGCGCACGCGGCCGCCGTCGGTGGCGGTTCACGACGCCTGGCGCGAGCAGAGCCGCACGCTCACCAAGGTCGGCGCGGGCATCACCGGCGGCGTCGACATGTCCGTGGCCGGACCCGGCGGCGCCACGCGCATCAACCTCGGCGGCATCGCGCTCGACACGCTGTCCGTGCTGGGGGTGCGGCCGGTCGTGGGACGCTGGTACGAGCCCGACGAGGCCACCGTCGAGGGCGACACCGCCGCCACGCTCGTCATCAGCTACGGCGTGTGGCAGAGCTACTTCGGCGGCGATCCCAATGTCGTCGGCAAGACCATCCCCGGCTGGGACGCGGCCTGGGGCCGAACCATCATCGGTGTGATGCCGCCGGATTTCTGGATCCATCCGTCGATGGCCGGCGCGAAGGGCTGGTTTGCGTTCAACGTGGGGCGGATACCGGGCGCGCGGCCGCAGACGCTGGCGCGGCTTGCGCCCGGCGTCGACTACGCGCAGGCCGAGGCGGAGCTGACGACGATCGCCACGCGTATCGAGGCCGCCGCGCCCGGCGCCGCCGACGCCGGCGACTGGCGGATCCGGCTCGAGCCGCTGCACGACGTCTTTACCGCGCAGTACAAGCAAACGCTGTACCTGCTGCTCGGCGCCGTCGCGTTCGTGCTGCTGATCGCCGCCGTGAACGTGGCGAATCTGCAGCTGAGCAGGAGCGTCACGCGCCAGGCGGAAATGGCCACGCGCGTTGCGCTGGGCGCCGGCCGCGGGCGCTTGATCCGCCAGCTCCTGACCGAGAACGTCCTGCTCGCGCTCGTCGGCGGCGTGCTCGGCATCGTCGTGGCCTACGTGGGGATCTGGCTGTTCGTGACGCTCGCGCCCGGGTTCTATCCGCCGTCGCAAGACATCACGATCCGCCCGGCCGTTCTGCTGTTCACGTTCGGCGTGTCGGTCTCGACGGGGATCCTGGCGGGACTGCTGCCGGCGCTGCGCGTCTCGCGCCCGGACCTGGACGCGCTGAAGCAGTCGGCGCGCGGCGCCGCCAGCGGCATCCGGCAGGGCATCCGCCGCGCGCTGGTCGTCGTGGAAGTGGCGATGGCGCTGGTGCTGCTGGTCGGCGCCGGTCTCATGATCAACAGCTACGCGCGCGTGATGCGCGTGGACATGGGCTTCAAGCCCGACCAGCTGCTCACCATGGAGATCAATCTCTCCGGCCTCGCGCGCTATCGCACGCGGCACAACGTGGCGCATTTCAGCGTCACGCCGAAGGTCGCGGAGTTCTACGGTCAGGTCATGGAGCGCGTGAGGAGCCTGCCGGGCGTGCGCTCCGTGGGCGTGACGAGCGGGCTGCCGCCGAGGCAGTCGGTGACGGTGCCGTTTCGTGTCGTGGGACAACCCGGCGATCCCGGCGATGACTCGCGCACCGCGCAGTATTACGAGGCGAGTGCCGAGTATTTCGACACGATGGGGATCCGGCTCGAGCGCGGGCGTGCGTTCAGCGACGCGGACGGCGAAGCCGCCGCCGGCGTGGCCGTCATCAACGAGACGCTGGCCCGGCAGTACTTTGGCGACACCGACCCGCTGGGCCAGATCATCCAGGCTCGCGTCAACCGCGGCAATCCGGAGCTGGCCGACGACCGGGCGCGCGAGATCGTGGGCATCGTGGCCGATACGCGGATGCGCATGCAGGACGACCCGAAGCCGATGATCTACGTGCCCTACCAGCAGCACTTGTGGGATTACGCCGGCACCGGCGAGTTCTATGTGGATGCGCGCAAGGACTTCGCGATCCGCACGGCGCTGGCCGATCCCGTGGGCCTGGCCAAGGCCGTGCGCCAGATCGTGGCGGACGTGGACTCCTCGGTCGCCGTCGACAGCGTGATTCCGATGCGCCAGCGCCTCTCCGAGTCGGCGGCCAACGAACGTTTCTGGTTACGGTTGCTGGGCCTGTTCGCGGGGCTCGCCGTGTTCCTGGCCACCGTCGGCATCTACGCCGTGATCGCGTATGCGGTGGAGCAGCGCGCCCACGAGTTCAGCATCCGGACGGCGCTCGGCGCCGGACGGCGAGACATCGTGCTGCTGGTCGTGCGGGAAGGCCTCATCGTCACGCTGATCGGCATCGTGATCGGCATCGGCGCCGCGTTCGGCTTGACGCGGCTCATCGCGAGCCAGCTGTACGGCGTCACGCCCACGGACCCGCTGACGATCGCCGTCGTCGTGCCGTTGCTGACGGCAGTCGCCCTGCTGGCGTGCGTCATCCCCGCGCGGCGTGCCGTTCGCGTGGATCCGCTCAAGGCGTTGCGCGTCGAGTAGCCGTTCCGTGCCGATGAGCGGGGAGAGCGGCGTCGCGAGTCCCACGTCTCGCTGCGGTCTGTGCACCGCGTCTCGGTCTTTCGATGCTGCGTCGCGCAATGTTGTCGATGCATTTCCGCGCGCCGCGATCGGCGACGGCGAGGTACAGATCATCATGAACGCGAGCGCAATCGTGCGTGCCCTGACACGGGAGCCCCTAGGGCGGCGAGTCGTGCGCGAGCTCCGGCCGATTCTGCGCCTGACGCGCCCCGTAGATCCGGCCAGTGTCTGGGTTCTAGGCCAAAAGAAGACGGGAACGAGCCTTGCGGCGAATTTCGTATCGCAAGGCGTCTACGGTCGTCCCGCGGCCATAGACTTACCGGTCCGGCGGTGGCTGCAACGCTGGGTTTTGCCGCGCTTCTTCGAGCGGCGCCCGCGGGCGGCGGTGGAGATGATCACCCGGATTCTTCGAGAGCCCGTCGTGAAGGAGCCGAATCTCTGCTACCACATCCGTGAGCTCGTCCCAATCCTCGATGGTGCATGTACCGTCGTCTACGTAACGCGCAACCGCGTCCAGCATGTGAGGTCGTTCCTCGATCGAATCCTCGAGCGTAGCGGCAATAACCTCTGCGTGAGAAGCGATCTGAATTTCGTCTGGAGAGACTATCTCGGCGAGCTCGCGCCCGGCAGCGCTCTGAACGATGCCACGTTGCGGGCGATGGTCCGGCGCCTCTCGGATCATTTCGACGCTGTCGACCGCACATGTTTGGAAGCGATCGGTAAAAACCGCGGTGGCTCGCTGGTCGTTCGCTACGAAGACATCATTCAGCGCGACGAAACGTCGTCGCTTTACGGAGATCTGTTTGCGCGCTGGCCGTCGTTCGATTGGCAACGCGCGTGCAGAACGCTCGAAGTGCAGCATCAGCCGCGTGGTAACCGCGTAGTCGACGAGCAGCTGATTGCCGAGCTGGTTGCGTGCGACCCGAGCACGGCCGTATCGCAATCGACGGTCGGATAAGAACATCACGACCCTGGATTTCTGAACGATTCGTGCGTCGTGCTCTCGTGTCCCCCGCGCGCATTATCGTCAATGTCGCCGTTCGTAGACATTTGCAAACGGCGACAGAGTGGCGTCTACTTTTCCCAACTGCAGATTGGCAAACCCACCGCGAGGTGGGGACGCAAAGCCTCCGGTCCGGACGACGGATAGCGGGGTTGCCGGCGAAGGTCGCGCTGTCATGCAATGACCACCCGTCACCCCGTCTTCCACACCCAAGGCTTTGCATCGCTGATGCAGGCCGCGCCATGGATCAGGCGCGGTAACGCCCTCGCGCGCCGAGCAGCGTAAGCGGCCAGCCGCGGGGAATTAGGGGAACTGGTGCGTGCGCACCGCGGGAGTCACTACTATGAAGAAGGGAACTATCGGCGGGTGGGTGAGGTTGTCTGGTTTGTGTCTGGTTCTGGGGTTGGCGGGGACGGCTAGTGCGAAAACCTTTCAGTTCGGCAGCGTAGGGTCGGGTAGCTACAGCTTCACGGAGTTGGTGGGACCGGGCCATTCCTTCACGGACTACGTAGCTTTCAGGCTCGATGATTCCGCTGATATCACGACGTTCATCAAATCCTTCGACCTCTCGATCTTTTCGTTCGATCTCCTCGGCATCGACGATTTTTCCGCGACGTTACAGAAGCTGGGGCAGGGCGGTTTCCAGAGTCTCGGGACGCTTTCCTCGAGCCCCATCTCCTTCGATGACTTTCTCGATCCGGGCCATTACCGGATCGCGTTGAGCGGCACCGGCAGCGGCTTCCTCGGGGGCTTGTACAGCGGCACGCTCCAGGTCGCCGTGGTGCCGGAGGCCGACGTCTGGGTGATGTTGCTCGTCGGCTTCGTGCTCGTGCTGTACCAGTTGCGCCGGAAACAACGCTCGATAGAGCAGCCCGTCGCGGCTTAGCGCTCGTCGGATCTTCCTCGGCTGATCAAATGCGATCCGCGCCGTCCGCACTGGACGGCGCGGATCCTTGGCGGAGTTGCCGATGAGCGGTGCGACAATCGCGAGACAGTGCGATCCCGAACGGGTCACGCGCGGCGTAACGCCATGGGACTCGTCCTCTGTCTTCGTCGTGAAGTCGTTGCTCTACCCGACGGTCGCTACCGGTTGCCTCGGTATCGCCTTGTGGGTGTGCGACGAGCCCTTTCGCGAGCAGTATTTTCTGCTCGCCGTGCTTGCGTTCCTGGGCACGTCGGATCTGCTCGACGCGGCGCCGCTGCAATACTCGGAGGCGCGCTCGACGCTGCATCGCAGTTTCGTGTCGATCGCCGTGCAGTGGCTGATTCTGGTCGGGCTTCATCTGGGCGCTGCTCGTGCTGTCCGGTCTCGTCGCGCAGTTCGAGCCGAAGGTGCTCGCAACCTGGGCGGGCGTGACGCCGTTCGCGCTCTGGTCCAGCCGGCTCGGCGCGCAGCTGCTGTTCCGCTCGATCGGGACGCGATACATTCCGGTGCGCAACGCGGTCATCATCGGCCGCAACGCGCTCGGCGCGCTGCTCGAGCAGAGACTCCGCGCCGATCCGTCGCTGCGTATCGACGTGCTCGGCTTCTTCGACGATGCTCCGACGGACTGCGGAGCGGAGCCGCATGGAGCGCTTCTCGGCGAACCGCCCGAGCTGCGTCGGTTCATTGCCGACAACGCCGTGCGCATCGTCTACATCACGTGGCCGATGGCGCGAGAAGCGCGCATTCTCGGCTTGCTCGAGTCGCTCCGCGACTCGACCGTGTCGGTTTACTTCGTGCCCGACGTTTCGTTGGCGAGCCTGGTTCAGGGTCGCGTGGACCTCGTGAACGGCATCCCCGTAGTCGGCATCTGCGAGTCCCCGTTCTTCGGCGTGCGCGGGCTCACCAAGCGCTGTTGCGACATCGTCATCGCGAGCGCCGCCGTGATCCTCGCTGCGCCGGTGCTGCTCGTGGCTGCCATCGGCGTGCGTTTGTCGTCGCGGGGTCCGATCATTTTCAGGCAGCGGCGCTACGGGCTCGACGGTCGAGAGATCATCGTCTACAAGTTTCGCTCGATGACCGTCACGGAGGACGGCGATCACACGTACACGCAGGTCATACCGAACGATGGGCGAGTGACGCCGTTCGGTTCCTTCATCCGCAAGACATCGATCGACGAGCTGCCGCAGCTGTTCAACGTGCTCGAGGGCAGCATGAGCTTGGTAGGCCCACGCCCACACGCAATCGCGGTCAACGAGCAGTATCGCCGCCTCATCTCCGGCTACATGGTTCGTCACAAGGTGAAGCCCGGCATCACGGGGTGGGCGCAAGTGAATGGGCTGCGTGGCGGCGACGATCTCGAAAGCATGCGACGCCGCGTCGAGCTGGATCTCGAGTATCTGCGCAATTGGTCGCTCGGCTTGGATATCGCCATTCTGGTAAAGACTGCGTTGCTGATCCTTCGAGATCAGCGCGCGTACTGAGGATAAGTAATCATGAACCGAACGCTAACGGGGCTGACCGTCCTCTCGATCGTCGTGGCAGCGAGTGCCTGCTCGAAGGGCGGAGCAGAGAAGACGCAAGTGGTGGCGCGCGTCAACGACGCGGAGATCACCGTTTCGCAGCTGCACAATGTCTTGATCGCGAAGGGGCAGCTCGACGCCGATCAGGAGGCAACACGGCAAGCGCTCGAGGGCTTGATCAACGAGCAGTTGCTCGTGGACGCGGCCCTGCGCAGCCAAGCTCGACCGAGACCCGGCCTTCATGCAGGCCATGGAGGGGACGCGTCGGCAGCTTCTCGCGCAAGCCTACCTAGAGCGCGTGGTGCTGCCGAAGCAGGAGATTAGCGCTGCCGAGCAGGCCGCGTACTACAAGGCCAACCCGGCCCTGTTCGCGCAGCGGCGTGTGTATCAGGTCGCTACGTATGCACTGAAGAGCGGCGAGCTTCCCGCGGACGTCATCGCAGCGCTCGACTCGGCGACGACGCCAGACGCGGTCGACGCCGTGCTCGTAGCCCATCGCATCGAGCACGACGGCGCAGCGGTTGACGCGCGCCGCCGAGCAGCTACCGCTCGAGCAGGTCCCGCAGTTCGCCGCCGCGAAGGTCGGCGACGTCCTGATCGAGCCGTCGCGCGACGGGCTCACGACGGTGACGCTGATCACCGCCATTCAGGACAGCCCGATCGGCTTCGAGAGTGCCCAACCGATCATTCAGCGGTACCTGACGAACCTGCGGAGCGCGGCGGCCGTCGACGCGCATCTGAAGCAGGCGCGCGCCGCGGCGAGCATCACGTATCTCGATGCGGTGCCGCTCGAGGTGACGCCAGGCCGAACCGGGCGAGGCCTCGCCGCAGGAACGCGCTCCCATGCAGGGCGGCGCGGCGCTGCTGAACTGAGGCGCGACCATGCGCAAGCGATTGATCGTGTCGTCGCGCTGGGTCGCGGGCGCTCTCTGGCTCGCGTCGCTCGCCATGCCGAATGCGCCGCGTGCCGAGGGCGCGGATTACTTGCTCGGTGCAGGCGATCTCGTCCGGGTGAACGTCTTCGGCCATCCGGACATGACGGCCGACGTGCGCGTGGATGAATCGGGCAGCATTCGCTATGCGCTGGTCGGGTCCTTACAGGTGACGGGCCGCTCGACGCCCGAAGTGGAAGCGGCGCTTGCCCGAGCCGGCTCGCGGACGGCGGCTTCATCCGCGACCCGCAGGTGTCGGTGCTCATCATCGAGTATCTGAGCCGCAGGGTAGCGGTGATGGGCGAGGTGGCGAAGCCGGGGCAGTACGCCTTGACGCATCCGCGCCGCGTGCTCGACCTGCTGGCCGAGGCGGGCGGTGTGGTGACCGGACTTGCGGCGGACGAGGCGACGCTGGTGCGCGCCGACGGCAGCAAGCTCGAGATCGATCTCTATGAGCTGTTCCGCGGAGCGCTCGATCGCAACGTGCCTCTCGCGCCGGGCGACACGCTGTACGTGCCGCGCGCCGCGCAGTTCTACATCTACGGCCAGGTTCAGCGACCGGGCGCCTATCGGCTGGAACGGCGAATGACGGTGTCGCAGGGGATCTCGGCCGGCGGCGGGCTCACGCCGCGGGGAACGGAACGCCGCGCCACCGTGAAGCGGCGACGGCCCGCAGGGCGGCGAGACGGAGGTCGACGTGAAAGGCGCGGATCTGTTGCAGCCGGATGACGTGCTGTTCATCAAGGAAAGCTTGTTCTAGGGAAGCGTACGCATGACGTTTGCTCAAATCCTGGTCGTGCTGCGGGCGCGGATCTGGCTGGTGCTGGTCGTCCTCGGCGCCGTTATCGCGGTGGTCGGCACGCTGAGCGTGGTGCTGCCGAAGCGTTACGTGGCAACCGCCTCGCTCGTGGTCGACACGAAGGCTGCGGACCCTTTGACCGGCGCGCTGCTGCCGCTGCAGATGCTGCCGGCCTATCTCACCACGCAGCTCAATATCATCGAGAGCCACAGCGTCGCGCTCAAGGTCGTGGATAGTCTGCGGCTCGCTGACTTACCGGCTGTTCGCGAGCAGTTTCGCACCGAGACCGCCGGCGCGGGCTCGATTCGCGATTGGCTTGCGGATCGGCTGCTGGAACAGCTCGACGTTCGCCCGTCACGCGACAGCAACGTGATCCAAATCGCCTATTCGAGCATCGAGCCGCAGGTCGCCGCCGACATGGCGAACGCCTTCGCGAGCGCGTACATCGAGACGAGTCTGGAGCTCAAGGTGGACCCGGCGCGGCGCCAGACCGGTTGGTTCGAGGAGCAGGCTGCGGAGCTGCGCAAGTCGTTCGAGGCCGCGCAACAGAAGCTGTCGCAGTACCAGCGCGACCAGGAGATCGTTGGTGATGCCACCGATCGCATCGACCTCGAGAAGGTGCGGCTCGCGGAGCTCTCGAGCCAACTCGTCGGCGCGCAAAGTGCGATGTACGCGGCGCGCACGCGGCAGGGACAGATGGACGAATCCGTGAGCCACGGCCGGCTCGACGAGCTGCCGGACATTCTCGGCAACACGCTGGTGCAGAGCTTGAAGGCCGAGCTCGTACGCGCGGAGGCGAAGCTGGCCGACGTCGGCAGCCGCTACGGAACGAACCATCCGCAATACCTGAGCGCGGTGGCAGAACGCGATTCGCTGCGCGAGAAGCTCCAGGCAGAGCTCGCGACGGCGCGTGGCGGGATCGATCAAGCCGCCGAAATCGCGAGCCGCCAGATGCGTTACGCTGCAGGACGCCGTGGACCAGCAGAAAGCCCGCGTGCTCGAGCTCAATCAGCAACGCGATACGCTCGCCGTGCTCACGCGCGATGTCGAGAATGCGCGCGCCGCGTACGATGCGGCGCTCCAGCGCAAGGAGCACGTGCGGCTCGAGAGCGAGATCAATCAAACGGACATCGCGGTGCTCGATCCGGCGGTGGCGCCGCTCGAGCCCGCGTTTCCGCTCCTGACCCTGAACCTCATCCTCGCGGCTGTGCTCGGCACGCTGCTCGGAATCGGCACGGCGTTGCTCGTGGAGGTCGGGGACCGACGCGTGCGGGTTGCCGAGGACCTTGCCAAGGCGAGCGGTAGCCCGGTGCTTGCGGTGCTGAAGCGCACCGGGCGCCGCGAGCGGCGACGGGAGCGCGCGCGACCGGCGACGGCCGGCGCCGCTCGAACGAAGCAGGGAGGGTCCCCGTGAGCGCAGCACTGGATCGATCGAGCAGCATAGGGCCGCTCGCGTACGCCGGAGCACCGGGTGAGACGACGCCGGCCGTGGTCGAGGCGACCGCACTCGCCTCGGAGCTCTACGCCGCGCACGAGCCGACCGGCGAGCGAGCCGAGGCGCTGCGCTGGCTGCGCTCGCAGTTGATCCTCCGTTGGTTTGGGGATTGCCGGACGCTCGCGGTCATGGGTGCGCACACCGACGACGGCGCGGAGCTAGTCGCTGCCAATCTCGCGATCGCGATGGCGCAGCTCGGCGAGCCAACGCTGCTGATCGACGCGAATCTACGCCGACCGCTTCAGCACGAGCTCTTCGGGCTCGCGCCCGCTTTTGGGTTGGCCGATCTGCTGCGGAATCGCGACGTTCACGATCGCGCGCTCCTGCCCGTGCCGGCAGTCCCGAGCCTGCACGTGCTGTGCGCCGGCGCCGTGCCGCCGAATCCACAGGAGCTTTTGAGCCGCACATCGCTGATCTATCTGATGAAGACGTTGCCCGAGCGATTCCGCGCGGTCCTCGTTGCCACGCCGCCGGCGCTCGGTTTCGCGGACGTGCAAGTGATCGCCGCGCGCGCTAGAGGCTGCCTCCTCGTGACGCGCCGTCATCGAACTCGCGTCAGGGACGTCGAGATCGTCAAGAGCCGGCTTACGCTCGGCGGCGCCGTGCTGCTCGGGGGAGTGATGCAAGAGTGACGCAGGGCGCAAGCATCACGTGGCCGGCGCCGATGATGCCGGTGCGCGACAAGCTGTCGATGTGGCTGCCCGTCGCCGTCGGCCTGCTGTTGCTCTACGTGCCGACGTATCGCGACATCGCTGGGGCGTTCTGGGACAGCGAGCAAGGCGCGGACGGCCCGGTCGTGTTCGCGATGTGGTGCTGGCTGCTCTGGCGCGAGCGCTCGAGTTTTACCGAGCGGCGCACGATGGGCGGCTCGGTCATGGGGTGGGTGGCGATCGCCGGCGGCGCCGCGTTCTATGTCCTCGGGCGCTCGCAGGAAATGTATCAGCTCGAAGCGGGATCACAGCTTGCGATTCTGCCGGGTGTCTCGCTCGTGCTGCTCGGCCCCGCCAGCACGCGGCGGCTCTGGTTCGCATGGTTTTTCCTGCTTTTTACCGTGCCGCTGCCGGGATCGCTCGTCGACTGGGTGCTCGTACCGGTGAAGGAGCTCGTGTCCGGCGCCGTGACGTGGGGGCTTTTTCACGCGGGGCTCCCGGTCGCGCGCGACGGAGTGGTGATCTACGCGGGGCCTTATCGGTTGTTCATCGCGGATGCATGCTCGGGCTTGAACAGCATCGTCGCCCTCACCGCCGTCGGCTTGCTGTACGTGTACGCGGACAGACGCCGATCGCGCGGTCACGACGCACTGCTGCTCGTCGCTATCTTGCCCGTGGCGATCCTGGCCAATCTGCTGCGCGTTACCGCGCTCGTGCTCGCGACGTACTACGGGGGCGACGCGCTCGGCCAGCGGCTCCATGACTACATGAGCTATGTGGAAATCGCAGTCGCGTTTGCCGCGTTCTTCGTGGTCGAACACCTTGCCCGGTCGATGTTCCGGCGCGAGGGCGCATAGCGATGATCGTATTGGTGCGCAGTGCTGCGATTTTCATCGTGCTCGCCACGGCGTCGTGGGCGGCTGCGAAGCTCGAGCCGCGGGTCGAGCTCGGCCGTGTGGGGCTCGATCTCGCCGAGCTGATTCCGCAGCGCTTCGGCGACTGGTCGGCGGAGCCGTCGCAGGTCGCGCAGGTACTCCTGGTGCCGAACGTGCGCGTCGCGGCGGAGGCGGCCCAGAGCGGGTCGTACGACGACGTGTTGATGCGCACGTATCGGCGCGCGGACGGTGCTCGCGTGATGATTGCCCTCGCATACGGCGCCAGACAAACGCAGGAGCTCAAGATCCATCGGCCGGAGCTCTGTTACTACGCGCAGGGTTTCGAGGTACGGTCGCTCGGTCATCGTGCAGTGCCCGTAGCGGGCGCGGCAAGCGTCGAGGCGCTCGCGCTGGTCGCCCGCAGCCCCGCTCGCACCGAGATCGTCACCTATTGGATTCGGATAGGCGAGCGGATCGCCAGCGGTCCCTGGGACATGCGCTGGACGATCTTTCGCGAAGGGCTCCGGGGTCGCGTTCCGGACGGCTTGTTGTTGCGTGCGTCGTCGCTCGCGGACTCGCCGGCCGCGGCGGAGCGCGAGCTCGCGTTGCAGCGCGAGTTCCTTGCCGATCTGCAGCGCGAGCTGCCACGGCCGACCCGGCGATTGTTGATCGGCGGCGCGGAGGCCGTGTTGTGAGCCGCCGGCGCGCTGGAGTCGCCGGCACCGTCGCGACGTTCGCGCTGATCGCCGCGGCCGCGAGCGTGGCCGTTCCGGCGATCGCCGAGCCCTTCATCGTCGGCATCGGACGGTCGATTCGCGATCCTGCGGCAGCCGCGGGCGCGATGCGCTCCCTCGGCGTGCGTTCGATGCGTGTCGATGCGCGGTGGGATGCCATCGAGACGTCGCCGGGCCGGTATCGGATCCCAGGCTGGCTCGAGACAGCCGTCGACTCGGCGCGCGATGCGGGTATCGAGCCGCTGCTGATTCTCGCGTACGGCCACCCGCTGTACGGCGGCGACAAGCCGCGCACGCCGGCGGCCATCGCGGCCTTCGCACGCTACGCCGTGTACGTGACCCGGCATTTCCAGGGACGCGTGCGCTACTTCGATCTCTGGAACGAATGGAACACGCCGATCGGGCGCACGACGCCCGGCACTCCCGACGACTACATCGCACTCGCGCGCCGCGTCTATCCGGCGATGAAAGCCGAGAGTCCCGAGGTCGTGGTGCTATCGGGCGGCATCACGAGCGCGGCTTTGCGGGACGGGTGGCTCGAACGCTTCATCGCGCTCGGCGGGCTCGAATTCGTCGATGGGCTATCCGTTCATCCTTACAACTACCGCCAGCTTGCCACTCCGGAGCAGGCGGTCGCGGAGCTCGATCGAGTGCACGAGCTGACGCGCGCCGCCGGACGGCCGCTTCCGCTGTACGTCACCGAGATGGGCTATCCCTCGTACGGCGGCCGGGGCGGGGTTAGCCCGGAAGTGGCGGCGGCTTATCTCGCCCGCTTCGTGCTGCTCGCTTCGACACGACCTCATGTGGTCGGCGTCTGGTGGTATTGCCTGCGCGATCAAGGGCGCGACGCCGGCAACAAAGAGCATCACTTCGGCGTGCTCGACGCGGACTTGCAGCCGAAGCCGGCCGCGGCTGCGTTGCGAGACGTGACGGCGCTGCTCGACGAGCTGGGACGGTTCCGCGACACGAGCTCCGCTGTGGAGGTTGGCGTCACGGCCACGCGAGCCGACGGCGCGGAGACCGTGCTCGTCTGGCGCGCCGATGCGGTCGATGGCGCGCTGGTGCGGGACGTTGCCGAGCGCGCGCGCAGCGTGCGCGCCGCGCTGCCCGCCCGGGGCAGGTGAGAGCCGTGCTGCTCACGCTCACGCTCCTGCTCGCCACCCTGCTGACTGCGGCGCTGCTCGTCTCCGCGCTCGTTCCCTCACGGGCGATGGTCTGGCTCGGCTCGGCGTGCAACGTCGTCCAGCTCCACGCGCTCTCGCTGTTCGGAGTCTATCCGTCGCTTGCCCTGCTCTGCTGGCTCGCGCTGTGGCGCTCGCTGCTCGGCAGCCCGCTCTGGCGCTGGCCGTGGATGCGGGCGCTGCTCGGCCTCGCGGTGATCCAGGCGGTAAGTCTCGCCTGGTCGCCGAGCCCGCTGCTCGGCGTTCGATACTTGATATATCTTCTGCCGCTGCCGTTCGCGGCGCACGCGTTCTACGCGCTCTCGCGCGAGCAACCGCAGCTGGCCCGCCGGTGCTTGGCCTGGCTATTGTTCGGTTCCGCGCTCGAGGCCTTGCTCGTCATTGCGTTTCGGCTGCTGCCTTCGGTCGAGCTCGCCTTCCTGAGCCGTCCGCTGGCAGGGCTGTTCGTTTCACCGAATACCCTCGAGACGCTGTTCGGCGCCGAGCGCAACAACGTGCTCGACCCGGCCAAGGCCGGAGGCTTCTTCGTCAACGGCAACATCGCCTCGACGTATCTCGGCGTATGCGCAGTCGCGGCCTGGTACGTGGGGAAAGCGAGCGGCTCGAAAGCGCTGCGAGCCGTCGCCGTGCTCGATTGGACGGCCGTCTTCTTGACCGGCTCGAAGGCCGGCCTGGTGTCCGCGCTCGTCGTGCCCGTCGGGCTCGGCCTCGTCCGCGCAATGCGGCTGCGGCGAGCGAACCCGCTCACTCTGTTCGGGGCCGCCACGGCGCTCGTGGCGCTCGCCGTGCTGCTGGTTTCCCCGTTCGGCCGCGAGATCGTGGACGATTATCGGTACGCAACGCTCGCCACGCTCGGTTCGCGCGAAGAACTGTGGGGTTACGCGGTGCAGATGATCGGGCAGCATCCGTTGACCGGGCTCGGCTTCGGCGGGTGGGAGCGGCTGTTCGAATGGCAAGCGTTCCTCACGGGCTCGGGCGTGATGCCGGCGCACAACTCGTTGTTCATCCTCTGGCTGCAGAGCGGCCTGTTCGGCGTGCTCGCGGGCGTCGGATGGATAGTCGCCGTGTACGCAGGCGTGTTCCGCGTGCTGCGCGTGCGCGACGTCGAGACGCTCGAGCTCGCGATGGCAGCATTGGGCGCATTCTCGTGGTACCTGCTGCAGGGCTTGGGAGAGAACTTCGGGCTGGTGGGCGAGGCGCACATGACGCCGCTCATCGGCGGATTGCTGGGGCATCTTTGCGCGCGCCATGACGGCGGGGCGGTGCGACATGAACGAAGCGCGGAATCCTTGCGTGGTGGTCTTGCGCCATCAGCTGTTCCTGCCGTCTGAGGTGTTCATCACCGAGCAGGCGCGGGCGCTACGCAGATTCGCGCCGCTCTTGATCGGGCGGGTGATCTGCGGCGAGCCGTGCGCGGGTATTCCATATCACGTGCCGGCCGGCGGGGCCCTGGCGCAGCTTCTCTACGTGCTCCGGCGCGATCCGCGTCTCTTCCTGCCCGCTCTCGGCGAGAAAAGGCCGGTATTGGTCCACGCACACTTCGGTGTCGAGGCGGTGTACGGGATGGAGTTGGCGAGTCGCCTCGGCGTTCCGCTGGTCACGACGTTCCACGGGTTCGATGCCACGCTCGGGCTACGCGGGCTTCTGGCGGCGCGCAAGGCCACGTGGGTGCAGTATCTTTTGAAGCGCCGTGAGCTGAAGCGTCGTGGCGCGCTCTTCATCGCGGTGTCGGAGTTCATTCGCGCCCAGCTGCTCGAGCTCGGCTTCCCCGACGAACGCATCCGGGTGCATTACATCGGCATCGACACGGCGGCCTTCGAGCCGACCGGCGCGGGCGACGACGCGCCGATCGTCCTGCACGTTGCGCGGCTGGTCGAGAAGAAGGGCACGGTGTACTTGCTGGACGCGTTTGCCGGAATCGCGGCCAAGCATTCGGCCGCGCGCCTTGTCGTGATCGGCGCGGGCCCGCTGCGAGATGCCCTGGAACGCCATGCCGACGCGCTCGGTATCGGTGCGCGCGTTCGATGGCTCGGCGCGTTGCCGCACGCGGAGGTGCGACGGTGGCTGCAGCGCGCGGCGGTGTTCTGCCTGCCGAGCTGCACGGCGGCGAGCGGCGATGCCGAGGGCCTGGGCTTGGTGCTCCTCGAAGCGGCCGCGAGCGGCGTCCCTGTCGTCGGTACACGCCACGGTGGCATTCCGGAAGCCGTGGTCGACGGCGCCACGGGGTATCTGGTGCCGGAGCGCGATCCCGCTCGTCTGGCGGACGCACTCGATGCGCTCCTCTCGTCGCGCCCGTTGCGGCAGCGTTTGGGCGCGGAGGCGCGGCGCTTGGTGCAGCGCGACTTCGATCTGCACCGGCAAACGCAGCGTCTCGAACGGCTTTACGAGGCCGTGCTGTGACGGTGGCCGCTGCAGCGGACCCGAACGCGATGGCCGCGCGCCGCGACTGCGCTCGCGATCGCAGGGGGCACTAGGCCGTGTTCGTCGCCGCGAGAAAGCTGCTCTTCGGCGGGATCACGGGCAAGGTGCTCGGCGTCGCGCGCGAGCTCTTTACCGCGGCGCTGTTCGGCACGGGTCCGATCGCGGTTGCCTACCGGTTGGCGCAGGCGGCTTTCTTGATTCCGCTGCACGGCTTCCTTTCCGAGAGCTTCACCGCGGGGTTCACGCCCGCCTATGCGCGGCATCGTGTCGAGCACGCCGAGCGCGCTCGGGCGTTGTTCGCGGCGATGCACGTGGTGGCGCTCGTCGTCTCCGTGTGTGTTGCGGTACCGCTCGCGGTGTTCGCGCGCGAGTGGGTCCGGGCGCTCGGGCCCGGACTCGACGGCGCCACCGCGAAGATGGCCGAGCAGATGGTGGCTCTGCTGTCGCTCGCGATGCCTTTCTACGCGCTCACGGGACTGTACGCCGCGGCCGAGATCGCGAGGGGCGAGGCCCGCATGGCCGCGGCGCGCGCGGCGGCACAGAACCTCGGGCTGATCGCGGGAACGCTCGTCGCGTGGTGGACCGGCGCTCCGGTGTGGATCGCAGCGGGCTTTCTCGCCGCCTATGTCTTGCTCGCCGGTTGGGGTTGCGGGCGCCTGGTCGCGGAAGGCTTGCCACTGTGGCCGAGGCGGAACAGCTGGCTCGAGGCCGCGAGCGCTCTGAAGGAGGTTTGGCGCGCCGTTCGCGTGCTGATGCTCGTGCCCGTGCTATTGCAGATCCATTTCGTCGTGGAGCGGCGAGTCGCGTCCTTCGTGAGCGCCGAGGCGGTCGCCGCTCTGGACTACGCGCGGTTTCTGTCCGACACGGCCGTGTTGCTGCTCGCGATGCCGCTCGGGGTCGCGGGACTGGGCGCGATGGCGACTTTGAGCGAGCGGCGTTTCCGCGACGCCGCGCAACGCTGCGTGCGCATGCTGCTGTACGTCGGCGTGCCGCTCTCCGTCGTCTTGGCGGTCCATGCCGAGCCGATCGTCCGCTTGATATTCGCGCGCGGTGCGTTCGGGCCGGGCTCCGTGGCCGCGACGGCAACCATCTTGCAATGGCTTGCGGTCGGCCTGTGGGCGAGGCTCATTGGCTACGCGGGGGCGAAGTTCTTGAGCGCTCGGGATCGCAACGTGCGCGTCATCGGCATCTACGTCGCGGCGGTCGCCTGCAACGTCGGCGTCAACCTCGTGCTCTATCCGTTCATCGGCGCGGCCGCCTTGGGCGTTGCCGCGGCGGTCAACGGTCTGGTGTTCGGCGTGCTGATGCTCCGCGCGCTCGGCTTGTTCGACCGGCTCCGCCGCGATCTCTACACGCTCGGGACGCTCGCCATGGCTTACGTCGCCCTGTGGACGCTCGTGCCCGCGGGCGTCATGAGCGGGGCTTGGCCGTCGCTCTGCGCGTTCGTCCTGTACTGGTGCGCGGCCGTCGTTCTCGTCCCGCGCTGCCGCCGCGTGCTGCACGACGCCTGGCTGTCTTTTCGCGCGGCTTGAAGGAGGGGACATGCAGAGAGACATCGTATTGCTCTCGACGGCGGATTGGGACAACCCGTTCTGGACCAATAAGCAGCACGTGGCGGTGGAGCTCGCGCGCCGCGGCCATCACGTGTTCTACATCGATTCCCTTGGGCTACGGCGGCCCACGGCGTCCGGCCAGGACGTTCGTCGGATCGGGCGCCGGTTGTTGCGCGCGTTTCGTCCGCCGAGGCTCGTCCGCGAACGGCTCTGGGTATGGTCGCCGCTCGCGATTCCGCTGCAGCGTTACGCGCTCGTGCGCCTCCTCAATCGCTGGGCGCTTGCCACGGGCCTGCGCTTTTGGTGCCGATGGCTCGGGCTGCTTCCTGAGCTGCTCTGGACCTATAACCCGATGACGACGCGGCTGTTTCCCACGGATCTGTTTGCGACGGTCGTCTACCACTGCGTCGACGAAATCCGGGCGCAGCCAGGAATGCCGGCGCGAGAGATCGACGAGGCCGAAACGGAGTTGCTCGCCGTGGCCGACCATTGCTTCGTGACTGCCGAACAGCTATTCGAGACACGGCGGCGGCTGAACGCGAGCACGCACTATTTTCCGAATGTCGCCGATTTCGAGCATTTCGGGAAAGCGCGCGATCCACGAACGCAGATTCCCGAGGACCTCGAGCGTCTGCGGCGGCCACGCATCGGCTTCGTGGGGGCGATCACCGGTTACAAGCTCGATCTACCGCTGCTGCGGCGCCTCGCCGTGTCTCATCCCGAGTGGTCGATCGTGCTGATAGGGAAAGTGGGCGAGGGCGATCCGTGGGCGGACATCGGGCCGCTCGCAAGCGTGCCGAATGTGCACCTGCTCGGGCCTCGCCCCTACGCCGAGTTGCCGGCCTACCTCAAGGGATTCGACGTCGCGATCCTACCGAGCGCGCAGAACGCCTATACGCGCGGCATGTTTCCGATGAAGTTCTTCGAGTATCTCGCCGCCGGGTGTCCGGTCGTGAGCACGGCGCTGCCGGCGCTGCGCGCCTACGGACACGTGGCGTCTCTCGCCGAGTCCGAGGCCGCATTCGTCACCGCCGTTGAGCGCTGTCTGCGCGGCCAGACGCCGCCGATCGACGCGCGGCTCGACGTCGCGCGCGAGCATACCTACGAACGACGAACAGCGCGGATGTTGCAGTTGCTGGGGGCATGTTGATGTTGGAATCGTCGGCAATCACCGATGTGCTCGGGCCGTGCCGCGTGGCGCTCGTCCATGATTGGCTCACCACGTACGTCGGCGGCGAGCGCGTGCTCGAGCAGATGATCGCTCTCTTCCCGCAAGCCGACGTGTTCAGCTCGATCGACATCATCCCGGAGCACGAGCGCGGATTTCTGCAGGGCAAGCGGCCGATCACGAGCTTTGCGCAGGACCTGCCGCTGATCCGCAAGCACTACCGCAAGTTCCTGCCGCTGCTTATGCTCGCGATCGAGCAGCTCGACGTGAGTGATCGCGATCTCGTGCTCTCGAGCAGCGCCGGGATCGCGAAGGGCGTGCTGACCGGTCCGGATCAGCTGCATATCGCGTACGTGCACTCGCCGATGCGCTATGCCTGGGACATGCAGCATCAGTACTTGCGCGAGGCCGACTTGACGCACGGTATGCGCGGGATGCTCGCGCGCTGGCTACTGCACAAAGCGCGGCTCTGGGACGCGCGGACCGCGAACGGTGTCGACCACTTCATCGCCAATTCGGACTTCATCGCGCGGCGCATATGGAAGTGCTATCGACGCGAGGCGACCGTGATCCACCCACCGGTCGACGTCGAAGGCTTCGCGTTGCGCGAGGACAAAGATGACTTCTATCTCACGGCGTCGCGTCTCGTGCCGTATAAGAAGGTGCCGGCGATCGTGGAGGCCTTTCGGGCACTGCCCCGGCGGCGCCTGGTGGTCGTGGGAGAAGGCGGCGACCTGCAGCGCGTGCACGCGCTCGCGGGCGCCAACGTCGAGGTTCTGGGCCACCAGCCGACGCCCGTGCTGCGCGATCTCATGCAGCGCGCGAAGGCCTTCGTGTTCGCCGCCGAAGAAGACTTCGGGATTGCGCCTGTCGAGGCGCAGGCCTGCGGCACGCCGGTCATTGCGTACGGCCGCGGCGGCGCCTTGGAGACCATCTGCGGCGGCAATCATTCGCAGCCCACGGGCGTGTTCTTCGGCGCGCAGACGCCCGCAGCCATTGCCGCGGCCGTAGAAGAATTCGAGCGGTGCCGGGAACGCCTTGCGCCGCGCGCGTGCCGCGAGAACGCGTTGCGGTTTTCGACCGAGCATTTTCGAGCAAAGTACTCGTGGTTCGTGCGGACGCGGTGGGAGCAATTCCGTCAGGGCGCAAAGTGGCGCGCGCCTGCAACTGTGCCGGAGCCCGCGACCGCCCCGGGACGTGTCTATGGCTGAACGACGTCCAAGCAGCTCGCTGCTTGCTGCCGTGGGCCTTGCCGTACTCGCGGCGGTGCCTGTTCATGCCGCGGACGACACGGCTGATGACCGCAACGTACAAGTGCGCGTCGGCGCAAACCTCACGCGCGATGACAACCTCTATCGCTTGCCGGAGGGCGTCGATCCAGCCGTTTTGCTCGGCGCGGACGCCCGCCGTGGCGACCGAATCCAAACGACGTCGGTCGGCTTGACCGGACACTGGCCGCTGGGCGAGCAAGCCGTGTCGCTCGATACATCCGCAGCCGCGCACCGATTCGATGCGAACGAAGCACTGGACAACACGTCGGCGAACGCCGGCCTACAGTGGGACTGGCTGCTGGGGAAGCGTTGGTCGGGCGAGGTCGCGGGACGGCGCGAGCGCACGCTTGCGAGCTTCGAGAACACCGAGTCGCTCCGCAGGGATGTCGTCGACACGACGGCGTACCGGGGCCTCGCACGCTTCGCGGTCGGCTCCCGGTGGCAGACGGTCCTAGGTGCGCGCCGCACGGAGACGCTGCACGGCGACGCCGAACGACGCCGTCACGACGTCGACATGCGTGTTGGCAGCGCCGGGCTCGAGTACCGCACGCCGGCCGGCAATAGCGTCGGCTGGGAGTACCGCGGCGCAGAGGCGGTGTTCGCCACACCGCTTTCGGTGGCGGGCGTCGGCTCTGCAAGCGATTACGAGGAGCGTGCCGCAAGCGTCAACATGAGCTACGCGCCGGCGAGCGAGGTGCTGGTTCGCGCGAGCGTCGGATACGTCGAGCGCGACTATCCGAGCGCCGGCGCGGCCGATTTCTCGGGCGACGTCTGGTCGGCGGCATTCCAATGGTCGCCGAAGGCGCAGGTGCGGCTCGCGCTCGAGAGCTGGCGCGAGCTCAAAGCGTACCTCGACGCGGAGTCGGACCATTTCGTCGCGACGGGCAGCGGTGTCACGGTGGCCTGGCTGCCTCACGACCGGGTCGAGATCGCGCTGCAAGCGTCGCGCGAGGAGCGGCGATACATCGGTTTCGTGGCCGACGCATCCGATGAGACGATGCGTCATGACACGCCGACGACGAGAAGCCTGAAGTTGACGTATGCGGCGAATGGGCATCTGTCGGTCGATGCGTCGTACCGGCATGAGACGCGCGAGTCGAATCGGTTCCGGTTCGACTACGACGCAGAGTTGCTGACCGTAGGCTGCGAGCTCAAGTTCTAGCAGTCGTTGCGGGGCGCGGTTCGTGCCCCGCGGCGTCAGTTCCGTTCGACTTGGGGGAAGCGTGAGAACGTTGTCCAAGCGTGCGTCATTCCCGCGCGGCGTGCCGTTCGCGTGGATCCGCTGCGAGCGCTGCGCGTCGAGTAGCCGTCCCGTCACGGATTGACCTGGGATCCTGTTCAACGCCATTATGGCGCCATAACGGAGCCACTCATGCCCAACCTCTCGATCAAGAACGTCCCCGACGCAGTGCTCGACAAGCTGCGCGAGCGCGCCGCCCGCCATCATCGGTCGCTCCAAGGCGAGCTCATGGCGCTGCTCTCCGCCGCCCTCGCGGCGCAGGCGAGCGGGGCGGAGCCGCCGGCGACTCACGAGGTTCCGAACATGCGTCGCAGCGGCACGCGCCGTATCGAGGAGATCGCGGCGGAGCATCGTCAACGCGTGAAGAGGCCGCAGAAGCGCGGGCCGCTTGCCGTCGATTTGATTCGCGCCGAACGCGATGCGCGCTGAGCGCGTCTTGCCGCTGATCGTGGCAGAACCGCGCGGTCGCTACGCCGCCCGGGCCCCTTTGGTGGTCGACTGCAGCGTGGTCGCGGCGGTGCTCTTCGACGAGCCGAACCGGGACGCCGCCGTGCAGGTGCTCACGGGCAAAGATCTGTTTGCGCCGGAGCTTCTGGCCGACGAGCTCGTCAGCGTGGCCGTGAAGAAGTCGCGGCATGGCATGGAGGCCGTCGCGCAGCAAGCGCTCGTCGACTTCATGGAGCTCGAGCTCACGCGCTGTCGTTGCGACGTGCACGCGCAGTGGCGCCTGGCGCGCGAGCACGACCTCTCGGCGTACGATGCAGCCTATCTCTGGTTGGCAGCGGAGCTCGGCGCACCGCTCGCCACCTTTGACGAGCGTCTCGGCAGTGCCGCTCGTGTGCTGCTCGCCGGCGGCTGAAATTCGGCTACTGCACGCGCTTGAACACCCAGGCCCCCGACACCTGAATCTCCTTCACCTCCGTCGCCATCCCGTCGCCCTCGCGACTGAACACGTACGGCTGGCCCCACTGGCACGTGGGGCACACGAACGCGGTTTCGGATTGCGCATAGATCGGGGATTTTTTGCTGCCGTTCCTGCGCACGACCAGCCCGCCGTCCTCGAGCGTGACTTCCAGCGTGGTCAGGCTGTCGAGCCAGTAGCCCTTGTACGTGCCCACGTATTTGGCGAGCGTCTGGCGCGGGACGTCCACTTTGTTCTCGCTGTTGTCCGAGCCCTTGTCGCCCGCCCAGTTCTTGGTGACGCCTTCGGACGCCTCGCTGCAAACGTACTCGAGCATCTCGTCGTCCGCCGCGTACACCAACGCCACCGTGACGTGCAGCGGCGAGGTGAAAGTGCCGGGGTCGTCGTACGTGATGTCCATCTGCAGGTGGCCGAAGTCGGGCCGCGTGTAGCGCTCCGTGACGCGCAGACGGTCCGTGTGCTGCAACCCTTCGGTGTGCAGCCAGGTCTTGTCGTTGTAGCCGTTGCTCTCGACGACGAGCGTGTCCTTGTCCCAATGGCCCACGGAGTAGCCCATCCATGTGGGCAGCGGATCGGCTTCCAGCTTGCGGCCGTCCGTGAAGATCGTTCGGTACGTCAGGTCGCCATTCAAAATCGCAATCACGCTCGGGCTCTGCACGATCCTGCGCAGATTGCCGGCGCCGCCGCCGCCCGTGATGGAGCCCGGCCCCATCGGCAGGCACTGCATGTGCGGACCGTCCTTGTAATAGGTCTTCTCATGGGCGGCCATCGTCTCGCGGGCCCACGCCTGAAGCTTCGTCGAGTCGCGCAGGTCGCCCTTGGTGCCCGCGCTGCGCCACAAACCGGTCAGTTCGGGGTGGCCGTTGGCGCTGCGCGGCGCGGGCGCGGTGAGATTCGGTTTGCCGTCGGCCATGCGCGGGATGCCCGGTGTAGGTAGGTCGAGCCACTGCGCCGCCACGGGTGCGGCTGCCGCCAACAGAACCAACGTTGCGAGTTGCCGTGTCATGCCGCTTCCCCCAGCTTGGCACTACGATTGACGCCATGGTAGCTGATCTCTACGCTGACGCTCACACGTAACGGGAGAGCGCGGTCGTGAAATCTGTGTTGCTGGGTTTCGTCGGCGCCGCCTGTGTTCTCGCAGCCGCACCCGCTTCGTCGCACCACTCGTTTGCCGCCGAGTTCGACATCGGCCGGCCCGTCAAGCTGTCGGGCCCCGTCACGAAGATGGAGTGGACGAATCCGCACGCATGGATCTACGTCGACGCCAAGGACGAGCAGGGCAACGTGCAGAACTGGGCCGTGGAGCTCGTCGGGATCAACGATCTGGTTCGACGCGGCTGGGGACGCAACCGAGTGAATGCGGGGGACATCGTCAACGTCGACGGCTACGGCGCGAAAAACGGCAAGAACATCGCGAACGCGGCTTCGGTGACGTTGGCCAGCACGGGCGAGCTGCTGTGGGCCAGCGTCCCGCGCAGCGAGCAGCAAAAGGAGTAAGCAACGGGCCAGGCGCCCCGCGCTACAGCGGCGGTCCCAGTCCCTCGCGCTCGACCCGCAGGCGCGTGACCACGGCCATCGCCGCACCCACGCGCGACAGCGTCGGCGAGCGCTGCAGCTCCGCGCGGATCAGCTCCTCGGCCTTGCGCTCGCCGCATAGCTCGATGAGCTCGGCTTCGTAATCGCCGGGGCTCGGGGCGCGCCGCCAGGGGGAGCCGCGCTTCAGCGACACGAGCGCGAGCGCGAGCACCACCGCCAGCGCCACGCCGCCGACGACGATGAGCCGCCGCGTGGCCGCGCGCTGCGCCCACGAGGCGAGAACACCCGTGAGGACGAGGCCGAAGCCGAGCCAGCCGACGCGTGCGCCGACTCTGCCGAGCCCGCCGCCGGCGATCAGCACGGCGCCGAGAAACCAGAGCACCCAGAGCTCGGCAGGTTGTGTGGCCAGAGCGGTTCCGACCCAGTCGAGGAGGGCTGCCACGGCGAGCCTCGAAACGTGTGGGAAGACCGCAGTTTGGCATGCGGCGGGGCACTGTAAAACTTACAGCCGCACGGGACGCTGATCGCCCTCGCTCGTGTTGCCGAGCTCCCGTGACACGCGTTAAATTCCCATGCAGGGACCCGCGTCTGGAGCCGCCGATGTCGAGCCAGAATCCCAGCATCAAGGAGCAGGCACGCCTGCTTCTGGAAGCACTCCCGGAGACGGTGACGTGGGACGACATCGTCTACCAGCTCGCCGTCCGCCGCTCCGTCGATCTCGGTCTCGCCGATGCAGTGGCGGGGCGCGTCATCGACGCGCACGCGGCGCGCCGTGAGCTGCGTCGCAAGTGAATGTCGTCTTCACCGAACACGCCGTCGCTCGCCTCCGCCAGATAGCTGTTCACATCGCAGTCGATTTGCCCGAGCACGCCGTGGCCGTGAGCGACCGCATCTTCGCGCACGTGGAGATGCTGGGAGAACGGCCGCAAAGCGGCCAGCCGCTGCCGCAATACGGCGGTAACGTGCGTGAGGTCAGCGAGGCTCCATACCGGATCATCTACGCCGTGCGCGGCGAGGTCGTGCACGTGTTGACGGTGATGCACGAGCGCGAGCTGTTACCGGACGAGATCCCGATTCCGGGTGACGGTTGAGTCGTCCGCGCGCGCCGAATTCGATCGCTCGCCAAAACGCTCGAAAGCCGAAACGATTCTCGATCACTCCTGTACAATGAGCGCTCCCCGGAACATTGGCGCCCGCACGGCGCGTCGTTCCGTGCCGGACGGAGCTGGACCCATGTCGACCGCAACTCGCCTCGCCGCAGGGCGAATGCCACTCCTTTCTCTTCTGCTCGCCGCGGGCGTCGCCGCCTGCGCGCCCGCGCAAGCGCCTCAGGCCCCGCCGCCCCCCGAGGTGGGCGCGCTCGAAGTGCAGCCGCGCGATCTGCCGCTCGCGCTCGAGTACGCCGCGCAGCTGCGCGGCGTGCGCGAGGTGGAGGTTCGCGCGCGCGTGTCCGGCATCCTGCTCGAGCGCCGCTACGACGAAGGGCGGGCGGTCAAAGCCGGTGACTTGCTGTTTCGCATCGATCCGGCGCCGTTTCAGGCCGAGACGGCGCGCGCGCGCGCGGAGCTCGGCGTGCAGCAGGCGAATCTCCAGCAGGCCACGCGCGAGCGCGATCGGATCTCGCCGTTGTACGAACGCAAGCTCGCCAGCCTGCGTGATCGCGACACGGCCGTCGCGGCGTTCGAGAGCGCGCAAGCCGCAGTGGCCGCGGCGCAAGCCGCGCTGCGCACCGCCGAGCTGAATCTGTCTTACACCGACGTGCGCGCGCCGATCGCGGGTTTGACGAGCCGCGAGGTGCGCTCCGAGGGCAGCCTGGTGACGGCCGGCGACGACTCGAGTCTGCTGGCGTACCTCGTGCAAGAGGATCGGCTGTACGTGGATCTGGCGCTGGCGGAAGACGATGCGGCGCTCGTGCGCGCCGCGCACTCGGCGCGGCCCGACGCCGTGGTGGTGCGCGTCGTCGATGCGCGCGGCGCGTCCGTGGGTCCGAGCGCGTCGATCGAATACATTGCGCCGCGCGTCGACGACGCTACGGGCACGGTTGCCGTGCGCGCGGTGTTGCAGAACGGCGGCGGCGAGCTGCGGCCCGGCAGCGTCGTGCGCTCGCGGATCGACGGCGTGGCGGTGTCGAGCTCGCTGGTGATTCCGAAGCGCGCGCTGATGCACGGCGTGCAGGGGGCGTTCGTGTGGCTGATCGGCGCCGGCGAGACCGTGGCCGCGCGGCCGGTCGAGCTCGGCGCCGCATCCGGCAACGACGTGGTGGTCACGGGCGGTCTCGCGGCCGGCGATCGCATCGTCGTCGACGGGATCTTGAAGGTGCAGCCCGGGGCGCCCGTGCATGCCATGCCGCTCGGGGCGGACGGCCAGCCCACGTCGTCGTCGCCGCCACCGGCGGCCGGTATCGCAGGCGCGCGATGATCTCGAACTTCTTCATCGACCGGCCGTTGTTCGCGACGGTGGTCTCGGCCTTCATCGTGATTGCCGGGCTCGCGGCGTTTCGCGAGCTGCCGGTGGCCATGTTCCCGAACATTGCACCGCCGCAGATCAGCGTGACCACCACGTATCCCGGCGCCAGCGCCGACGTGATCGCGGCCACCGTGGCCGCGCCGCTCGAGCAGGCACTGAACGGCGTGGAGAACATGCTGTACATGCGCTCGGACAGCGCCTCCACCGGCACGCTGACCATCGCCATCACGTTTGCCGTGGGCACCGATCCCGACACCTCGGTGATCAACGTGCAGAACCGCGTGCAGAGCGCGCTGCAGCTGCTGCCGGAGGAAGTTCGCCGCCAGGGCGTGACGGTGGCGAAGTCGTTGCCGAGCTTCCTGATGATCGTGTCGTTCGACTCGCCCGACGGCCGTTACGACGATCTGTACGTGTCGAACTACGCCACGCTGAACGTGATCGACGAGCTGCGGCGCATTGGGGGCGTGGGCAACGTGCAGGTGTTCGGCGCGCGCGACTACGCGATCCGCATCTGGCTGAACCCGGCGCGGCTCGCGGAGCTGCATCTCACGCCGGCCGACGTGGTGGCCGCGGTGCGCGAGCAGAACGCCCAGTCCGCCGCCGGCCGGCTTGGCGAGGCGCCGAGCGACGAGCGCGTGGACCTGACGCTGAGCGTAACCACGCAGACGCGACTGTCGGATCCCGCGCAGTTCGAGCAGATCGTGCTGCGCACGGGCGACGACGGCCAGATCGTGCGACTGAAGGACGTGGCGCGCGTGGAGCTCGGCGCGCGCGACTACTCGTTCGGCATCACGCGCAAGGGGCACTCGGCCGTGGGCGCTGCGCTGCAGCTTGCGCCGAACGCCAACGCGCTGCAGACCGCGGCGGCCGTCTACGCGAAGATGGACGAGCTCGGCAGCCGGTTCCCGGCCGGGCTCTCGTGGTCGATTCCATACGACACCAGCAAATACGTGCGCACGTCGATGCGCGAGGTGGCGTACACGTTCTTCGAGGCGCTCGCGCTCGTGTTCGCAGTGGTATGGCTGTTCCTGTACAACCTGCGCGCCACCACGATTCCGTCCGTGGCCGTGCCCGTGTCGCTGATCGGCACGTTCGCCGGCATGTACCTGCTCGGCTTCTCGCTGAACTCGCTGACGCTGTTCGGCATGGTGCTCGCGATCGGCATCGTGGTGGACGATGCGATCGTGGTGCTGGAGAACGTGGAGCGCCACATGCGCGCGGAGCACGTCGATGCGCGCGAGGCCACGCGCCGCGCGATGGCCGAGGTCAGCCGACCGGTGATCGCGATCGTGCTGGTGCTGAACGCCGTGTTCTTGCCCGTGGCGTTCCTCGGCGGGCTGGTGGGCGAGATGTACCGCCAGTTCGCGATCACGATCGCGGTGTCGGTCACGATCTCGGGCTTCGTGGCGCTCACGCTCACGCCGGCCATGTGCGCGAAGCTGCTGAAGACGGGCGAGGTGGAGCCGAGCGGGTTGCTCGCTTACTTCGATAGAGGGTTCCTGCGCTTCACGCACGCGTACACGAGCGGTGTGCGCTGGGTGCTGGGCCACGGCTTCGTGGCCGTGATCGTGATGGCGGTGATGGCCGTGGCCATCTGGGCGCTCGAGCGCGTCACGCCGAGCGCGCTGGCGCCGATCGAGGATCAGGGCTACGTGATCGCCATCGCGGCGCTACCCCCGGCGGCGTCGCTGCAGCGCACGCGCGCCGCGCTCGAGAAGCTCGACCAGGCGGCGTTCGCGAATCCGGCGTTCGACGACAACATCACGGTCACGGGCTTCGACGTGCTCACGGGCGGCCAGCGCAGTAACGCGGGCGTGAGCTTCGTGCTGCTGAAGGATTGGTCGGAGCGGAAGGGCCCGGGCCTCTCGGCGCAGGCGGTCACGGGCGCGCTGTTCGGCGCCGGTTTGGGCATCAAGGACGCATCCGTGTTCTCGGTGGCGCCGCCGGCCGTCGAAGGCATGTCGAACACGGGCGGGTTCGAGGGCTTCGTGCAGTCGCGGACCAACGATTACGTGGCGCTCGAGGAGGCCACGCAAAAGCTCGTCGCGGAGGCCGCGCAGCGGCCCGAGCTGGCCGGCGTCGGCACGTCGTATACGGCGCAGGTCCCGCGCGTGCACGTGGACATCGACCTCGAGCAGGCGAAGCTGAAGCGCGTGAGCTTGAGCGACATCAACCTCACGCTGCAGAGCACGTTCGGCTCGTACTACGTGAACGACTTCAATCGCGACGGGCGCGTGTACCGCGTGCAGATGCAATCCGAAGCGAAGTACCGCGCGTATCCCGAGGATTTGCGCGAGGTCTCGGTGCGCTCGGCCGACGGCGCCATGGTGCCGCTGACCGCGATCGCGACGGTGCAAGAGACCACCGGCCCGGACCTGGTCGAGCGCTTCAATCTGTTCCCCGCGGCACGACTGTTCGGCGGGCCGGCGCCGGGCTACAGCTCGGGCCAGGGGCTCGCGGCCATGGAGGACGTTGCCGCGAAGGTGTTGCCGGACGGCTACTCGCTGGCCTGGTCCGGCGAGTCTTACCAGGAGAAGACCAGCGGGCAGAATACGCTCGGTATCTTCGCGCTCGCGGTGCTCATGGTGTTCCTGATCCTCGCAGCGCAGTACGAGCGCATCACGCTGCCGTTCGCCGTTATCCTGGCGGTGCCATTCGCCGTGTTCGGCGCGTTCCTGGCCGTGTGGCTGCGCGGCCTGTACAACGACCTATACCTGCAGATCGGGCTCGTGACGCTCGTGGGGCTGGCGGCGAAGAACGCCATCCTGATCGTGGAGTTCGCGGCGCACATGAATCGCGACTCGGGCATGCCGCTGCGCGAAGCCGCGATCGAAGCCGCGCGCTTGCGCTTCCGGCCCATCGTGATGACGTCGCTCGCGTTCATCCTCGGCGTGCTGCCGCTGGCGCTGTCCACGGGCGCCGGCGCCGGCAGCCGGCACTCGATCGGCACGGGTGTGATCGGCGGGATGCTCGGCGCGACGTTCATCGCCGTGCTGTTCATTCCGCTGTTCTTCGTGTGGACGTCGCAGGTGGGTGAAGCAGCGCGGCGGCGCTTCGGCCGCGGCGCGGCGCCGAAGGCCCACGATTAGCCGAGCGGCGGCATCACCGCACACGCAGCAGCGTGAGCCCTTCACCGATCGTCAGCATGGCGTGGTCCACGCGCTCGTCCTTTCGCACCTGCTCGTTGAACGCCACCATCGCCTTCGCGTTCGTGGAGCTTTGCTCGATCACGGGCGCGCCCGCGAGCGCCAGCGTGTTGTCCACGGCGATCAAGCCGCCCCGGCGCACGAGGGTTAGCAAGCGCTCGTAGTAAGCGGGATAGTTCGGCTTATCGGCATCGATGAAAGCGAAGTCGAAGCCGCCCGCCTCGCCGGCGGCGAGCAGCGCATCGAGCGTCTCGAGCGCGGGGCCCAGCCGCAGATCGATGCGCTCGGCCACACCGGCCTTGTGCCAGAAGGGTCGACCGACGGCCGTCCATTCCTCGCTCACGTCACAGGTAATCAGCGTGCCGTCCGGCGGCAGCGCGAGCGCAACGGCGAGCGCCGAGTAGCCCGTGTATGTACCGAGCTCGAGGCAGCGGCGTGCGCCGATGAGCCGCACGAGCAGCGCCATGAGCGCGCCCTGATCCGCGCCGATCTGCATGACGCTGTGCGGCACCTTCGCTGTCGCCGCGCGCAGCTCCGCGAGCACCGCCGGCTCGCGCGTGGAGCTGCGCACGTAGTCGTACACGTTACCGGGCAAGAGCTGGGTTCGTCCTGGCATGGGCTTCCGTGTCTTCAGGCGTCGCCGTATGCGAGCTTGTCCATCATCTCGGCAAACGTCGTCCAATTGATGCGTTTGCTCTTGTGTCGGTTGCGGCCGTACCAGTACAACGAGCCGCGGCCGACCTCGAGCTCGCCGATCTTCTCGTCGGCGGCGTAAATCTGCAGATTCAGGGAGGATCCGGCCTTCGCCAGGTCGAAGTGGGCCAGGGCGGCTTTCACCTCGTGTCTGCGCGTTGGGCGGCTTCGTTTTCTCGTTGCCATGGGTGGTTCTCACCGGTCCACTGGCCCGGATCATGGAGCCGTTTCGCGGGTGGCGCAACGGCCCAGCCCGCAGCCACGGCGGGGGTCATACGCCCCGCAGCGTCGCGCGCACGGCGCCGAGGTAGCTGCCACCGAACAAGTTCAGGTGATTCAGCAGGTGATACAGGTTGTAGAGGGCGGCGCGCGTGCGCCAGCCGGAGTCGATGCCGGCCGTTTCCTCGTACGCAGCGAACAGCGACGGAGGCGGCTCGCCGAACAGCGTGAGCATGGCGAGATCCGCCTCGGCCCAGCCGTAGTGGACCGCGGCGGCGTCGATCAACGCGAGCTCGCCGTCGGCGCACGCATGCAGATTCGCGGTCCAGAGATCCCCATGCACGAGCGCGGGCGGTTGCGCGGGGATGCGCGCCGGCAAGTTGAGGCATAGGCGCTCGAGCGCGCCGATGTCGCGCACCGTGAGCCGGCCGGCGTCGTAGGCGTGTTGACCTTGCGGCAGCAGGCGGCATTCGGCGAAGAAGCGCCAGCCGTCGGCAGTCGGCGTGTTGCGTTGGGCGCTGTCGCCGCACCAGCCGTCGCGGTCGAGACCGAACGTGGGCGAGGCGTGCGCATGCATTCGTGCGAGCCCGCGGCCGGCGCGTTCCCAGGCCGCGCGCTCGGCTTGCCCCCGCCCGAGGTCCTCGAGCACGAGCGCCTCCTCGGTCTGCTCGTGCACGATCGGCACGCGCAGCGTGTGCGTGGCACGCAGCAGGTCGAGGCCGTGCGCCTCCATCGCGAAGAACCCCGTGGGCGACGCGTGGCGGCGCTTCACGACCAGGCGTCTGTCGCCGAGCGTAAGGCGGTGCAGCCCACTCGGCAGAGCGGCGAGGCGCGCGCGGAGGTCCGGGTCCATGCGCCCATTCTGAGCCACGCGCTGCAGAGATTCCGCGAGCCGCGCGCAGCGCCGGTCGCCGCTACGGACGCTATATAAAGGAGTGCGCGCTCATGAGCATTCCGAGCCGCGCAGGCGCAAGCTCGGCATTCGGGCTGCGATCACCGCGGCAGCGGGTCGTCGTTGACGAGCGCGACGAGCCCGCGCACGTGCCGATACACGTACCAGAGCCACGCAATGCCGCAGATCACCCAGCCGATCAGCAGCCAGCTCGTCAGGACGCCGATCACGAGCCATAGCAAGGCCCACCAGAACGAGCGAATCATCCAGCGATGATGCGTCGCGGCCGCGTCCCCGTAGGAGTCCGACCCGCGGGAGAGGTAGTTCACGATCAAGCCGATGATGCTCGGCAGTCCCGCGATTGCGCCGAAAAGATGCAGCACGTAGGCCGCCAGGGCCATCGTCCGGGTCGACTGTGTGCTCAACGCTCGAGTGCTCATGGTCGGTCCTCCTCCCGTCTTCTCTCGATGCCGTTGCTTTGCAGACACCGTGCCAACGGCTGCAACGACGCGTAAACGGCTGAAACCAACCATAATCCGCACGCCTACGGCGACTTTCGCGTGCGGGTCATTGCCAAGTCGTAGCGATTTCGCACAAGCTTTGGCGAAAACGCGACGCGCTTGCGGGCCCGTGTCGGGTCCCGCGCGGTCGCGATCGAGCCCGTAGAGCGCTTGGAATATGCCGTCGACGTGTCCGCCGCCGCGGTTGGCATGAGAACTGCAAATGTTCGCGCGCAAGCGGACCACGTCCGGGGAGGAATGCACGATGACGACGCCGATTCAGTATCTCGACAAGGCCATGGTTCGCCTGCGCGATCTCGGGCTGATGCCCGACAAGACCGAGGAGGCGCCGGTGGTGGCGCTGCTTCGGCGCGTGTCGGATCTCGACCAGGACAAGGTCGTGGCGATCGCGCGCACGCTGTCGCAGGCGTCGCTGTTCAATCAGGTGGTGCGCGAGCAAGTCGCGTCGATGCAGATCAGCGATCGGTACACCGTCATCACGAACGCGTTCAACAGCATTCGCGACGACGCCAAGTCCATGGTCGAGCAGCTCGAGGACGGCAAGATCAATACCTGGGAGCGGCTGCAGAACACCTGGATGAAGGCCACGCGCGGCGACATCCCGCAGCGCTTCGACAAGATCAAGAAGACCTATCTCGAGGTCGCGAAGGACACGAACGACCAGATCGAGCGTGAGCACCTGATCCTCTCGGCGTACCAGGATTTCCGCGGGGCGCTGAAGGAATCGGAGGTGCTGGCGCTGCAGGTGCTGAAGGTCGCCGAGGCGGCCCTCGGGGTCGAGCAGGGCAAGCTGAAGGCGGCGATGGAAGCCGTCGAGAAGGCGCCCGCCGACGATCTCGTCGCTCGCTCGAAGCTCGAGCTCGCGCGCGACGAGCAGCTGCGCGAGGTGCAAACCACCGAGGACCGTTATCAGATCTGCAAGGACATCTCCGACAACCTCACGGTGGGCTACAACACGTCCGAGGTCGTGATGAGCCGGCTCGTGCAGACGACGAGCGCGAAGGACCGCGTCTACAAGCAAGCCATCGCGTTCTTCGGCACCAACGAGACGGTGCTGACGGCGCTATCGGCCTCGTTCACGGGTTTGCACGGGTTGCACGAGAGCACGCGCACGCTCGAGGAGATGAAGGAAGGCGTGAGTCAGGAGCCTCGAGGACCTGGCCGACATCGGCGGCAAGGTTCAGGAGGCGGCGTTGAAGGCGGGCTACGGTCCCACGATTCGCGCCGAGGCCGTGAAGAAGCTCGTGAACTCCGTCATCAATTACCAGGAGCGCTCGCGCGCAGATCATCGCCGAGATGCGCGAGCTCTCGACGAAGAACGCAGCCGAGATTCGCGACGCAGTCGAGACCGGCAAGCAGCGCTTGGCGCAGCTCGTCGCGAGCGGCGAGGCGCTCGAGCTCACCGCACCGCGGCGCGTGCCGTAGTCGGTGGCTGACGCGCAACGGGGAGCGCGATGAACGAGGTCATGGTCAAGGAGCAGACGCCGCTCGACGAGCTGATGCTCGCGATGGACGTCGTCGATACGCTGCGGCATCGGGAGCTGATGCTGACGCGCGAAGTCGAGGCGGACGATCGCGAGCAACGGCTGCTCGAGCGGCTCCGCGAGATCTACACGGCGCAGGGCATCACCGTCAGCGACGACGTGCTGAAGCAGGGCGTGCGCGCGCTGCAGGAAGAGCGCTTCGTCTACCGCGGCGGGACGCCGAGCTTCGCGCGCTCGCTCGCGATGCTGTACGTGACGCGCGGGCGCTGGGGCAAGTGGGTCACGGCCGTGGCAGCCATCGTCGTGGTCGGCGTGCTGGCGTTTCAATTCGGGATCCGCGGCCCGCAGCAGCGCGCACTGGCCGCCGTGCCGGCGGATCTGCAGAGCGCGTATCAAACGGTGATCGCCGACTCGCAGGATCCCGCTGCGTTGACCGACGCGGAGCGGCTGCGCGGCGAGGGTCAAGCCGCGCTGGCGCAGCACGACGTGAACGCGGCACGCGGCTCGATCGGCGCGCTCCAGGCGCTCGATCTGAAGCTCCGCGACCAGTACCAGATCAAGATCGTCTCGCGGCCCGGTGAGCGCAGCGGCGTGTGGCGCGTGCCGGACGACAACCGCCGGGCGCGCAACTACTATCTCGATCGTCGAGGCCATCGCGCCGGACGGCAGACCGCTCGCGATGCCGATCCGCAGCGAAGAGAACGGCAAGGTTCGACGCGTGAGCCGCTGGGGTTTGCGCGTCGACGAGGCCACGTTCAACCAAGTCGCGGCCGACAAGCGCGACGACGGCATCATCGAGCAGCGACGTGGTCGGCGAGAAGCGCCGCGGCATGCTCGAGCCCGAATACTCCGTGGCGACGACGGGCGCCGCGATCACGAGGTGGTGACCGGTATGGTTAGCGGTAGCGATCTTCTGGCCATGATCGAGCGGTTGCTCGCCGATACGCACACGGAGCTCGAGAAGGTGGACACGGCGCTGCAGCGCTCGACGGCGCAGCTCGAGGACTTGCGGCAGCGCGAGCTCGGCGTGCTGGGCGTGCTGGCCCGCGCGCGGCTGCAGGAGATCGAGCGCGGCGAGCTGCTGGAGGCGCTCGACGACACGACGGCGCAGGTGCAGGGGCTGCTCGCGCAGCGGACCGAGGCACAGGCGTCGATCGGCGGAGAGATCGCCGCCGCGCAGCAGGGGCTGACCGAGATTCAAGCGGAGCGCACGGCGCAGCAGGCCGTGGTGGAGGCGGCGGCGAAAGAGGTCGATGCGGCGCAGGTCGAGGCGCAGCAGAAGCTCGCGGCCGACGCCGCATATCGAGCCAAGCTCGAGGCGGCGAAAGCCTCGGATGCCATGGCCGATCTCGCCGAGCAGAAGGCCGCGGCGGCGCATACGGATCGCGACGAGAAAGGCAAGCCGTACGAAGCCGATCCGCTGTTCACGTATCTGTGGGCGCGCGGCTACGGCACGGGCCGCTACTCGGCCGCGCCGTTCGCGCGGCTGCTCGATCACTGGGTCGCGCGCGTCTGCGACTTCGAGCCGCTGCGCCGCGACTATTGGATGCTGAGCGAGCTGCCGGCGCGCTTCGACGAGCACGCGAAAGAGATGCGCGCGGCCGCGGAAGCCGACGTGACCGCGGTGCGCGAGCTCGAGGCCGCCGCCGCCGCGGCCGCCGGCGTGCCCGAGCGTGCCGCCGCGCACGCGAAGACGGAGGAGGCGCTCGCAGCCGTCGATCAGCGCCTCGAGCAAAAGGAAGCGGAGATCGCGGCACTCGTCGAGAAGCGCGCGCAGCTCGCGTCGGGTCAGGACGAGCTGTCGCGACGCGCGACGCAGATTCTATCCGACACGTTTCGCAAGGAGCAGATGCGCACGCTGCGCGAGCGCGCGAACCGCACGCCGAATCCAGAGGACGACGCCGCCGTCGACGAGCTGACGGTGATCCGCGCCGATCTGCCGCGCGTTCAGGACGCCGCAACCCGTTACCGCAAGCTGCACGACCAGCAACGCGATCGCACGGTGAAGCTCGAGGACGTGCGCAAGCGCTTCAAGGAGCACCGGTTCGATGCCGTCACCTCGGAGTTCATGAACAGCGCGCTGATCGCGACGCTGCTGAACCAGCTGCTGATGGGCTCGCTCGGCGTGCCGGATCTGTGGGATGCGCTCAGCAAGCAGCAGCGCCACCGCAACCTCGGCGCCGATCCGCTTGTTCGGCAGCGGCCGGATCCCGCGCGGCCGCGGGCCCTGGGGTGGCGGCGGCTGGCCGAAGGGTGGCGGCTTCGGCGGCGGCGGGTTCCGTGGCGGCGGCGGCTTCGGCGGCGGCGGGTTCCGGACCGGCGGCGGCTTCTAGGCGTGCGCCCGTGCTGCACGCGCAAGTCGTCTACATCGCGCGCGAGCGCAGTCGCGCCCCGCGCTCTCGAGCCGAGCTCGCCGTGCTGATCGACGCCGGCGTGCTGCGCGACGCGCTCGCCGACTGAATCGGCACGCCCGTCACGACGTAGCGCAAGCTGCCGCCCGGCGTCACCGCGTCGAACGGCCAGCACGTCACGAGGGCCACCACGCTGTCGTCGGCATCGAGCCGCAAGGCTTCCGTGTCGCTGTCGAGCACGTCGAGCGCGGCGACGGTATAGCGGAACGTTGCACCGTCTGGCCGCTCGAGCGTGAACTCATCGCCGAGCGCCAGATCCTCGAGCGCGCGAAAGTGCGTGTCGCGGTGCCCCGCGATCACCGTCACACCCGGCGTGCCCGGCGCGGCGCTGCCGTCGAGCAGCGTCGGCGCGAACGCGAGGTTGCGGCCGGAGGCGCCCGCGAGCACGGTCAAGGGCGAGCGCCCGCCGGGCAGCGTGAGCCGCGCGATGGGCCACGTGTCGGCCCACGGCCACGGTCGCACGATCGCGGTCCGATCGCGCTGCGTCGCGACCCAGGCCCGATTCAAGAGCTGCTGCGCGAGCGCGGCCTTGGCCGGCAGATAAAAGCCCATCGCGAGCAACGCGGCGCCGAGCAGCAGCAGCACGCAGAGCGCCGCGCGGCGCAGGCGTTGCTGCCGCGTGCGGCGGCGGCGTGCGAAACCGACGGGCAAGGTGAGCGTGACACCGAGCTGGTCGCGCCATGGCCGTCTCACGCCACGGACCTCCGCGTGACGGCGGCTGCAGCGCTCGCGAGCAACAGCACCAGCGCGCCAAGGAGGCGGTACAGCGGCGCGGGCGTCGCCGTGCGCGGCAGCGCCGCCTGCCACCGCGCGCCGGCCGGCGTGTCGTTTGCGATTCGCCGGTGCTCGAGCGCGGCGGCGGCCGAGCGCGCCGGCGTCTTGTCGACGGCCACGAGGCTCGTATACGGGCTCACGAGATGGTGCTCGAGCGCCGTCTCGATGATCAGCTTGCGAATCAGGCCCTCGTCGTGGCCGTCGACGCGACTGTCCACGAGCGCTTCGATCTTGCGGCGCGCCCACAGCGTCGCGATGCCCGGCAGCTCGGTCGGCACGCCGCCGACGGTCTGCCGCCAGGGCACGCCGGCCGCGGTGCCGAAGGCGGTCGCGAGGATCGGGTCGTCGGGTCGCGCCGCGAAGCTCGCCGCGAGCACCAGCGGCTCGCCGGCGTAGAGGTCCGGCACCTGGCTCGGATAGAGCTCCACGGCGTCGGGCCAGTCGACGAGCACGTCGGCGAGCGCCACGCGCTCGAGCTTCGTGAACAGCGCCTGCATCTTCTCGGCGACCTCGGTGGTGCTGGCGATGTGCGTGTACGTGCCGCGGCCGAATTGCGCCGCCTTGCGCATGAACAGCGAGTTCGGCGCCGAGCCGATGCCCACCGTGAACAGCCGCGCGTTGCCCAGGTTCTGCTTGATCGCGTTGTACAGCGTCGTCTCGGCGCCGACGGCGCCGTCGGTGATGAAGATCACCTGGCGCAAGTACCCCGGCGTCACGGGTTGCGCGAGCGCGGCGCGGATTGCGCCCTCGATCTCGGTGCCGCCCGTGGCGTACAGTCGCCGCACGAAGGCGAGCGCTTGGCTATGGCTCTCAGCCGTGAACGGCACGGGTGCGCGGTACAGGGTCGTGGTGACCGAGTTGAACTGCAGCACGTTGAACCGATCCGCGCTCGTGAGGCGGCCGAGCGCATCCTGCAGTGCGGCTTGCGCTTGCTGCAACGACTGGCCGCCCATCGAGCCCGAGGTGTCGATCACGTAGATCTGCTCGCGCGGTTGCGAGCGGCCGACGTGCGTGCTCTCGGGCGGCAGGATCATCAGCAAAGCATAGGTGGTGTCACCACGCGTCTCCGTAAGGGCCGCGACGGCCGGGGAGGAGCCGACCAGAGGCCGCCAGGCGATGAGGAGATCGCGGTCCATCGGGACGCGCGGCGACACCGTTGCCAATTCGTAGACGTCCGCGCCGCTGCGGCGCGCGGCGCGCAGCTCGTGACCGCGCCCACCGATCTCCTGCAACGGCATGCCGGGCGCGATCACCGCGTGAATGGTCGCTTCGTGCAGCGGGGCGGTTTGCCGAAGGCCCCCTCTGCTGCCGGCGGTCGGCTCGGCCGCTAATGGTTCTTCGGGGAGCACGGTCGACGTGGCGCTCGCTTGCGCTTCGGGCGTGTCGCCCGCGCCGTAGCGCGGCGTGAGCGTGAGCGGCAAGCGCAAGCTGAATTCGCCGGCATCGTAGCGCGCGGTTTGCAGATACTCGATCGTGATGTCGATCGCCTCGCCGGGCCCGATGTTCGCAACCGCGGTCGTGAACAGGTTGGCGCTGGTCTGGCGCACGAGGCTCGCGTGCTGGCCGGCGGCGCGCGCCTCGCCGTAGATCTTCTCGGCCTGCTCGCGCTCGTGGATCTCGCCCTCGATCACGCGTTCGCCGACGGTCATCTTCAACGTGTCGACGGCCGCGTCGTCGGGCAGCGGCAGCGCGTACACGGCCTCGGCCCAGCTCGTGCCGGTGTTGCGGAATCGCTGCGCGATCGCGACGCGTGCTACGACGCCGGCGACCGAGATCCGGATGTCGGTGGCGAGCGGCGCGCTGGGGTCGAAGCCGCCGTCGGCCGTCTGGAACAGCAGCGTGCCGGCACCGACCTCGCGCGGAAACTCGGCCGCGCGCGCGAGCTGACCCTTCAGCGTCGCGAACAAGAGCAAAGCGACGCCGATCGCGAACAGCAGCGTGGCGAGCTCCTCGAGCACGCTGCGAACCTCGTGCGGCACGCGCTCGATGCGGAACAGCCTCGGTCGCCACATGTCGCTCACTCCCCGGCAGTTGCCTTGGGGGAGATTTCACGCCGCGGTGCGGGCGCGGTGGCGGCGAATCGTGGCGCGGTGGCGCTAGATTCTGACGAATTCTGACGGTGCGGGGCGGCTCAGGCCGGTGCCAACTCGTGCACGTCCGACCTTGCCCGGCCGTCGCGAGGCGCTAGCCGCTGACGGCCAGCCGTTCTTTGGAGAGCTTGACCGCGTCGGCGCTGAACGAAGCTTCGTGACGCAGCACGAACGCCTCGAACGCCAGGTCTTCCAGGCCGAGCTCGCGCAACGCAGTGCAGCTTTCGGTGGTCGCCGGTCGGCTCACGGCCCGCTGAATGGCCTCGATGATGCCGTAGCGCTTGATCGCGTCCCAGGTTGCGGTGGCACGTTTCTTCTTGCCGTTCTGGTGCGTGAGCAGTGCCTCGTGGGCATAGACCGTCGCCAAACCTTCGGCCTCCAATGGCGAGGCCGTCTCGTGCGTGGCGACCTTGAGGTTTACCGCCTTGCGGTGCGATTCGAGCACCAGATCGGGGCGGTTCTTCGCCGCGGCGTTACGGGCGAAGATCTCGCACTCGGCAGGCGTGCGCAGTCTTTCGACTCTGTGGTCCATCGTGTTCTCCTCCGGCAATCAATAAGTGTGGGCGCATCGGCCGAAAAACGCGAGCGATACTGGCCGGGGTACACTTGCGCGCGGAGGTTCCACCATGAGCCATGACGATCCGCCGCGCACGCGGCGCGCCTTCCTCGCCCAGGCCGCCGGCAGCACCGCCATCGCGACGGGCGTGGTCGCGCTCGGTGCGCCGCGCGTGGTTCGCGCGGCCGGCCCGCTCACGCTCAACTTTCGCACCATCAAGGATCCGGACGGTTGGTACCCGAGCCTGCGCTTGAAGGGCGACTGGCTCGTGCTCGAGATCAGCGACGGCGTCCTGTCCGGCTACGGCGAGGCGTCGCAAAGCAACGAGGACGAGCGTTGCAAGCAGGCGGCGACGGAAATTTTCGCGCGTCACTATCGCGACTTCACGCCGTCGCTCGAGCGTCTCGCCGCCAAGGAGCGCGAGATTGCGGCCGTGGTGCCGGACCTCGCGGAGCAGGCGGCCTATTCGGGGCTGAACCAAGCGTTCTACGATTTGCTCGCGAAGCGCGAGCAGGTGCCGGTATGGCGGCTGTTCCGCGACAAGCCGGCGTTCGAAGGCCTGCCGCTGTATACGACGATCAACCGCGCGCTCGAGAAACGCACGAACGAAGAATACGACGCGGTCGTCGGCGAGCTGAAGGCCCGCGGCTTCAAGATCTACAAGTGTGCGCCGTTCGAGGCCGTGACCGGTCCGGAGCGCGCCGTCGAGAAGGCCGCGGCGGGGCTCGCGACGCTGACGCGCCTGCGCGAGAAGTTCCCGGATCTTCGCGTGCGCGTGGATTTCCACGAGCGCTTCGAGCCGCAGGATTTCTATCGGCTGATCCCCGCGCTCGAGCGGCTCGATCTCGATTGGCTCGAGGAGCCGTTCCCGGTCGGCCCCACGTATGCCGAGCTGAAGCAGAGGACCCGGTTGCGGCTTTCCGGTGGCGAGCTGTTCTGGGGACGCCAGCGATTCGAGGAGATCACGGATCACCAATGGGTGAACGTGATCATGCCGGACGTGAAGTACGTCGGCGGCTTCGGGCCGCTGCTCGACGTGCTGAAGATGGGCCAGGGCCGCATCGAGATCTCGCCGCACAATCCATCGGGTCCCCTCTCGACGGCCGCGAGCCTGCACGCCGCGTGCGTGCATCCGGAAACCGTGCGCGCGCTGGAGTACTCGTTCGACCGCAGACGGTCGCGCCTTGCGACCGGCGAGCGCATCGACGACGGCGTGCTGCTGCTGAACGACGCACCGGGCTGGGGCGTGGCGCCGCCGGCGTAGCTGCGCTGCCTATCGCGCGGTCCGCTAGGTTCCCTAGGGCCGCACGCGCACGTACTTCTGCAGCTTCCGCGGCCGCGGCTCGCCGCCGTAAATATTGCCGGCGGCGTCGACGGCGGCGAACTCCGCGCCGGTGCCGGCCGTGACGCGCGGATCGCCCCATGGGTAGAGAATGAACTCGTGCACCGCGCCCGTGGCCGCGTCGCCGATCCTGATGCCCATGTCCCAGCCGGGATTCTCTTTGTCGTCCGACTCCGAGTCCGCGACGATGATCCGGCCGTGGTCGTCGAAGAAGATGCCGCTCGGTCGGCCGAACTGCGTCCAGCTCGAGAGGTATTTGCCGTCCTGATCGAACAGCTGGATGCGGTTGTTCGAGCGATCCGCCACGAACAGGCGGCCCCGGCCGTCGATGGCGATCGAGTGCAGTGTGCGGAACTCGCCGGGGGCATAGCCCGTGCGCCCCCAGGACTTGATGAACTTGCCGTCGCGCGAGAATTTCACGACGCGATTGTTCGTGTCGTCGCCGTGGCCGTCGGCGACGAAGATGTCGCCGTTCGGCGCGACGACCACGTCGCTCGGCGCGTTGAAATGCCGCTCGTCGTTGCCGGGCATGCCCGGTGTGCCGAGCCGCAGCAGCACTTCGCCGGTGGGGCTGAGCTTGATGACCTGATGGCCGCGGCCGCGCCCGGCCGGCCCACTCGTGCGCTCGACCGTGGCCGCATCCGTGACCCACACGTTGCCGTCGCGATCCACATCGATGCCGTGCGGCCAGATGAACAGACCGCCGCCGAAGCTGCGCGTCGTGTTGCCGGCGGCGTCGAACTCGAACACGGTGTCGAGGTTCGAGTCCAGGCACTCGTAGCCGAATTGGTCCCCACCCGCGTCGCAGCGCAGGATTGCCCAGACGTGCTGACCGTCGGGATCGATGTCCACGTCGCCCACCGCGCCGATCTGCCGGCCGCCGGGCAGCTTGGCCCAGCTTTCCACTTGGCGGTACGGGTTCGGCAGCGCCTGCGCGAGCGCGACGCCGGAGACTCCGAGGGTGGCGAGCACGAAGCACAGGTACAGCGGCGAGCAGCGACGATCAGCGGTCATGGCAAGGTTCCCCCCTTTCGTTATGTATGTCGCGGCTCGCCGACCGCCGTCGTTCTACCGGCGGCGTGGCGGCTCGCGCACGGCGCGCCAGCCGGCGCGAATCGCCTCGTCCTCGGAGCAGAACCAGCGCTCGCCGGCGGGCTCGTCGATGACGGTGTCGGCGTAATCCCGCGAGCCCGGCGCGTGGTAGATCCGCGCGCCGGTGCTCTGGCTGATGTTGCCCTTGATCGCGCAGCGCGCGTTCGGCGGTTGCCGGCCCACGGTCCCGCCGGCGGCGCCGGCCGGTGCGGCTCGCGGCGCCGGCGGCGCGGAGCGCAACTCGGCGCGCGAATCACCGTGCGATGCACGGCGCCAATCCCAGGGCGGCGTGAACTCGCCGGCCCATAGGCCGCGTTGCGCGTTGCGCGCATCGTTTTCCTCGTCGACGTAGTCGTTGCTGTAGCGCCGGTAGGCCAGCGCCAGGCCGGAGCGGACCATCTCCGCGTTGATGTCCGTGCTGCCGGCGTGGCAGACGGCCACGCTGCGCCCGTAGTCGTCGACGTCGCGCTGCGTGCAGCGCAGGTCGACGTCGCGGACCAGCGCCCGGAGCTTCGCTGCGGCGTCCTCGCCGCAGCGCCACGGGCGCCCGGCCCGTTGGCAGGTCTGCTTGCCCTCCGGCGCGTCGATGCCGAATAGTCGAACGCGCGTGGGGCCGATCTCGAGCGAATCGCCGTCGACGGCCTTGGCGTGCCCGGTGATGGCCGGCCCGGCCTCGGAGGTGCAGCCGAGCGGCAACGCCGCGAGGATCACGGCGATGCCGAGCGACATGAGGCGTGTGGCGCGCATGGTGACCTCGACGATACGCCGGGGCGGCCACCGGGTACTAGCACTTACCAGGCAGTTTTGCGGTGATTCGCGCCTGTGGCGCGCCGGTGCCAATCCGGGTTTAGAATCGACGCCGGTTCGCCGCAATGCCCGCCATCATGCCGGGTGGGCGGCGGGGTCAAATGGGGGAATTCAACATGCCGCGGTTCGTGCGTCTCGTCGGCCTCGTCGCAGGCCTCGTATTGCTCGTCAGCGTCGCTCGCGCGCATCACAGTCAGGCCGGGATCTTCGATTCGAAGAAGACCATCGAGGTCACCGGCGTCATCAAATCCGTGTCGTGGCGCAACCCGCACGGGCAGATTCTGTTGTCCGTCGCCGACGACCAGGGTGCCGAGACCGTGTGGGACGCCGAGACGGCTTCGATCAGCATTCTGCGCAATCGCGGCGCCGACGGCAGCTCGATCCTGGTGGGCGACAAGGTCACGATCGCCGGCGCGCCGTCGATGCGCAATCGGCCCGAGCTTCTCGCGCGCAGCGTGCTCTTGCCGAGCGGCTACGAGTTCACGTTCGGCTCGGCCGAGGCGTATTTCCCGGCCGGCAAGGCGGGACGAGTCATCGGCCGCGCGAAGATCGAGGGCGACGTCGAGGCCGCGAAGGCGAAGGCCGACGGCCTGTTCCGCGTCTGGTCCACGATCATGAGCGACCCGGCCGCGTTCCCGATGTTCAAAGGCGGCTATCCGCTGACGGCGGCCGGCAAGGCCGGGCTCGCGGCGTGGAACCCGCGCGACAACGTCCTGCTGAAGTGCGGACACAAGGGCACGCCGCTGATCATGATCACGCCGCTGCCCGTGGAGCTCAGCAAAGACGGCGACAGGATCGTGATGCGGCTCGAGGAGAACGATGCCTTGCGCACGATTCACATGAATCCGCAGGACGTGGCGCCGGCCGGGCACACCCTGTTCGGTTTCTCGCGCGGTCATCTGGAAGGCAAGACGCTCGTCGTCGAGACCGACCACATCGCCGCCGGCTACTTCGATCACGAAGGCACGCCGCAGAGCGATCAGATCAAGACCGTAGAGCGGTTCACCCCGAACGCGGACTACACGCGGCTCGATTACACGCTGACGACGACGGACCCCGTGAACTTCGAGCACGCGTTCGAGCTCTCGCGCTACTTCGTGTGGAAGCCCGAGAGCACGGTGCACGCGTACGAGTGCCTCGACAGGTTCGAGCCTCAGAAATAGGGATACGCGCGGCTGGCGTCACCGCCGTACTAGGCCACCATGATCATCCAGTCGAGCCACGCGAGAATCGTGCAGATCAACGTGGCGGCCGCGATGACGGCAACGGTCCAGCGCGTGACCTCGGGGCGGTGCTCGATGCAGAACATCAGCGGCATTCCCGGGATCAAGCCGATCGTGGTGGCCGAGCGTAGGCAGGTGGCCACGCGCGGATAGCGCACGCTCCAGTCGAGGAGCTCGGTCTGCGCGAGAATCGCGGCTGCGATCGATTGCTCGCTGCCGAGTGCCGAGCGCGCCGCGCGCTCGGCTTCCTCGGGCGACAGGCCTGCGGCCAGTGCGTCCCGCTCGAGGTCGATGTAGTGCTCCTCGAGCTCGAGGAGCGTTCTGGCAATGTAAACCGGGGCAATGCCGCCTTTCTGCAGCTCGAGCTTCAGGGCCTCGAACCGAGTCTCAGGCATTGTCCAGTGCTCCTCCGGGGTCGCCGAGCGCCGAGTTCACGCCGGAGCTCACGCGCTGCCACTCGTGGCTCAGGTGATCGAGGCGGCGCCTGCCTTTCGTGGTGAGCGTGTAGTACACGCGCTCGCGGCCGTTGACCGCCTTGCGCTTGGCTTTGAGCGCGCCGCTTTCCTCGAGCCAATGCAGCACGGGGTAGATCACGCCCTCGCCGAGGCCGATGGCCTCGCCGGTGACGAGCCGCACGGCTTTGACGATCTCGTAGCCGTACATCTCACGATCCGAGAGCAGCCGCAGCACCAGCAACTCCGGCACACCGCTCATGAAAGGAGGATTTGTTTGCGCCATGGTTCAACGATAGGCCGAAGTCGCCGTGCTGACCAGTAGCCGGTAAGCCGTTGATCGAGCTACTTCGGAAGCTCGAAGCGCAGCACCGTTTGCAAGCCCACGCGCTCGACCGCCACGCCACCGTCGATGCGCGGGTTGTAGCGCCAGCGCGCGATGGCTTTGAGTGCCGCGTCCTCGAACCAGCCGTTCGGCTGCGCGGCGACGACGACGGCGTCGCGCACCGTGCCCGCGGCCGTGATCGTGAACTGCACCTGCACCCAGCCCTCGATGCCGCCGGTGATCGCGCGCGCCGGGTACTCCGGCACGACGCGCACGATGGGGATCACGTCGCGGTCGACGCCGCCGAGGCCGGTGCCGCGGCCGCTCGTTGGCACGAGCTCGAGGTGTGGCGGCGTGTACGCGGTCGGATGGGCGGGCCCCGGGTCGCCTGGGATGACCCTCCCGCCCGTGGGCACGACCGGCGGCGGGGGTCGATCGACCTTCTCCTTGCGCGTGCTCTCGGTCACTGTTTCGATGATCTTTCGCGTGAACTCGATGCGCTGTGCCTTGACGGGCTCGCCGATGTCGAGCGGCACGCTCACGAATCGCCAGAGGGCGAGGAACACCATGGCGCTGAACACCGCGCCGGCCACGACCGCGAACGGTATGCGTAGATTCGACATGTGTAGCTCCTTGCGCTTACCCATTTGCGCTCGAAGGAAACGGTCGACAGCTACGTTACCTTGTAGTTATAGGTATGTCAACCTCGCGGTTAGAGGTATTGGGCTGTCGCGGCTTCACGCGGGCCGGTGCTGCGTGCCTTCGCCGGCCGTGATGAACAGCATGCGACACGGCGTGCTCGCGCGCGCCGTATGCCAGGTGTCGCGCGGAATCACCACGTACGAGCAGCTGTCCGTGAGCTCGACGAGCCGCTCGCGGCCGTCGATCTCGAGCACCATCGTCGTGCGGCCCTCGAGCAGCATGACGATCTCGTCGCCGTTCGGGTGCTTCTCCCAGTTCGGCCAGGGACGATCGTACGAGAACGTGGTCACGAGGTACTCGTGATGGAACGTGCCGAGCTGCCCGCTCATGAGCCGCGGCCAGAACTCGGCGTTCACGGGTAGCGGCTCGATCGACGTGTCGGGGCGCAGGCGCAGATACGTGTCGCTCAAGGCATAAGGACCGGGCGCTGGCGCTGGCATAGAACCTCCTGCTAGGGAACCTCTGCACAGGCGCCGTGGCGGCGCGCTGCGGCGTTGAAAATCGAGTCGAAATGCTCACGTACTGCCGTGTACGCTGCGCTTCCGAATCGATTTTCGCCTTGCATCGCGCATCCACCACGGCACCTGTGCAGAGGTTCCCCAGTGGGCTCGCGCGGCGACTGTCAGCGAAACAGCTTCAGATCGATGGAGTCCGCCATCACGCGGTAACCGGCGTCGCTGCCATGCAGGTGATCGCCGGCATGCCAGCCGTCCTTGATCTGCGTCGGCTTGGCCGGATCGCGGATCGCGGCGTCGAAGTCGAGCACGCCGTCGAACTCGCCGCTCGTGCGGATCCACTGGTTCACGGCTTCGCGCACGGTGTTACCGTCGGGCGAGTAGTAGGCGGCACCTTCGTACGGCGCGATCGTCGCGCCGAGCACGCGCAGGCCGTGCTCGTGGGCGCGCGCGATGATTTGGCGATAGCCGTCGATCAGCAGATCCGAGCCGAATGCGGGCTCGACGCGTCCCGCGGCGCGGCCGCCCGCCGGCGCCGTGAGGCCCGGGATCGGCGGGCCGAAGGCGCGGCCGAGATCGTTCACGCCCTCGAACACGATCATGTAGGCCGCACCCGGCACCGACAGCACGTCGCGGTCGAGCCGCGCGAGCGCGCTCGGGCCGGCGCCGTCGGCGAGCACGCGGTTGCCGCTGATGCCCTCGTTCACGACGCCCCAGTGCGTGCCGCCGCCGCTCTTGTTGAGCCGCTCGGCGAGGAGATCCGGCCAACGGCGGTTCGCGCCGGCCGTCGAGCCGACGCCGTCGGTGATCGAGTCGCCGAGGACCACGACGGTCTTCGTGCGGGTCGCTCGCACCTCGACACCGGACAGAAACGCGCGGGCCTGGAGCGTCATCGCGGCCGCGAACACGCCGGCCGTGAAGTCCCCATCCGCCGACACGAAGGCCTCCTGGAGGCCGACCTGATGGCACGTGCACTGCCCCGTGTCCTCCGGGAAGTACAGGCTCACGGAGAGTGTCGCGAAGTCCTCTACTCGCAGGTCGACCGGGTCGCTGAACAGCGGTGCGCCGGCCGCGATCGTGGCGCTTTGCTTGCCGCCGAACATCACCACACGCTCACTGCCTTTCACGAGTGCGCCCGTGCCGTCCGCGAGCGCCACGTGCGCAGCCCCGACGCGTAGCGGCTGCGCGCCGAATTCGTTCGTGAGCCGGAGACGGACTTGGTCGCCGCCGGCGCTCAGGCGCACGATCTGGCGAATCGTCTGATTCGCGAACGACGGGGTCGCCGCGAACCGCGCGTTGGCGGGCGCCGGCGGCAGCGGCGAAGCGCCCCAGCTGCCGACCCACGTCGCGTTTTGTGCCGTCGCCGCCAGCGGCAGAGACAGCAGCGTGCCCAGGATCAACGTTTGAACGCGCATCGTGTTTTCCCCTCAAAGAACCTTGAATACCCGAATGATGACGGCGCCGCCCTTCGTGCTCGGCGTGATCGTGCCGACGAACAGCGTCTTGTTGAGCCACTCGTATTTGCCTTGCGGCGCGTGGAACTGCGGGTTCGTGCGCGCGTAGCCGATGCCGCCGTTCGCCGGCACGATGATGCCGCGGTTGTCGACCACGATCACGGCGTCGTCGTCGGTCTTGATCGAGTACAGCGCGTTGACCTCGGTGACGCCGTCGGGCCGGCGAAGCTGCCAGTCGGCGCCGCCCGCCATGACCTCGCCCTTGATGTCGCGGCCGACGAAGTGCCCGCCGGTGATCGGAATGAACTGGCGTGTGCCGTGGTCGCTCGCGCCGACGGCCACCGCGGGGGAGATCGTCACGTACAGCTCTAGCGCGAGCTCGGTGCCCGGGGGCGCGATGCCGCTCACGGGCCAGCGCGTGCCCGCGTCGTCCTGCGCCAGCGCGGCCGTCGCAACGAGCGTGATGGTGACGAAGATTCCCAGGGAGCGATGGTGCATGGCGAACGGTTCCTTCTATTTCTGCGGTTCAACGCGGACGACGCAGCGGCGCTCTTGCCAGTCGCCGTCGCCGTCGGCGCTCGCCAGCTCGGCCGAGGCGTCGAGGCGCATCGCGGCGGCGGGCAAGCCCGGCGCCGCGCAGCAGCTTGGCGACTTCTTGGGCGCGCTTCAACGGCAGATCCTCGCGCTCCGTGAGCAGCGTGCCGTCCGACAGCAACGTGGCGCCGCGGTGGCAGGTGATCGCGATCCTCGGGTCGTGTAACGAGGCGGCGTAATCGTAGATGCGTGACAGCACGCTCGAGTGCTGCCCGCCGACGAGGACGTCGAAGTCGTAATACAGCACGAACTCCTGCGGGCCCGTGAGCGGCGCGGGCGCTTGCCGCGTGCCGGGCGCCGGATCGAACGCGAGGCGGCCGCCGCTCGGACCCGGCGGCCGAGGCGCGAACGGCACGGTGTATTGCTCCTCGGCCGGCAGGATCGTATTGCAGGTGCCGTCGAGCTCCGCCATCGGCGAGATCTTGATCGGCTCGAGCACGATGCCGCCGCAGATTCGCGGCCCGTCCTTGATTGCGCCCTCGACCAGCACTCGATGGCCCAGCAACGGCGGGTGGAAGTCCGCGCTGACGTCGGTCTGGATGCCCGAGATAGTAGAGCTCCCCATGGTACTCGGCGAGCCAGCACGGCACGGTGGGCGTGTCGCGCACGATCGGGCAGCTGACGAAGTTGCGATGGTTGGCGGGGGGCTCCGCCGCGCCCGCGCCAGCTGCCGAGCACGAGTCCGACCATCGCCCAACGTGCCGCGTCCTTCATAGCACGCTCAGGAAATTCACGAGATCCTGCTTCTCGGTTTCGCTGTACTGAATGTTGAAGCGCCGATCGTAGAAGTCGACGAGCTCGCGCAGCGTGCGCGCGGAGCCGTTCGAGAAATACGGCGCGCGGGCCGCCAGGCCGCGGAACTGCTGCAGCACGATCGTGCCGACGTCGTTGCACCGACCCGTGATCAGCGCGCGACCCGGGTCCTGCGTGTAGATCACGCGCCCCAGAAAAGGATGCGGTGCGATCGACTTGTCGCAAGTCACCTTGAACAGCGGCATCTCAGGCTTCTCGGTGGCCCACGGGGACAGCGGCTTCTCCGTGGCCCACGGCAGATTCGTGGTGCCGATGTCCATCCAGCCGTTCGCCGTGTCCATGCCCGTCATGTGCATGCCATGGCACGTCGAGCAAGTGCGCTTGATCGGATTGCCGAGGCCCACCGTGTTGATGTGCATCGCGTCCTTGATCCAGAACGTGCGGAAGAAGAACACGTCGTGACCGCGCGCGATCGACTCGCGGTAGGCGTTCTTCGCGTCGCCCTTCGCGTCGCCGGTACGCGGTAACGAGCGCCACACGTCGCCCATCGGAAACACGTAGGCCGTGGTGTTGTTGCCGAGCACCGAGGTGCGACCGGCCGCGAGCGCGGCGGGGCCGAGCGCCGGCGGACCGCCGGGCTCGGTGAGGTCGCCACCTTGCGCGTCCCAGCTCTGCGCGGCGTAGATCTGGCTTTCGAAGCTCACGATGCGCTCGAGCACCGCCGCCGGCGGCGGCTTGGGCATCTGCAAGTGCGTGAGCGTGGCCGAGACGGCTTGCAGCGTGAGCGTCGGCTCGCGCGCATCGGCCATGAGGTTCTGGTTCACGAGCTTGCCGGTGGCGGGGTCGCGCGGCGCGGGCTGGCCGTCTTTGAGATTGAAGGGGCCGACGCCGAACTCGGCGGCCGTGACGTATTTCAGGTTCGCGGCCGGGCGCGGCCGTCGGTACACCGAGACCGTGGGGGCCGGGCTCTCGAGCCCGTAGACGGACGACGTGTTGCAGCCCGTCGGATCCCGCACCACCTCGAGCTCGAACTCGGGCTCGATCACGGCGCCGTCGCGCGCCCGCGGCGGCCACGGCAGGAACACGCGGATCAGGCCGCGATCGAGCAGCAGCGAGTGCGATGCGCGTTGCTCCTGCGGCAGGCTCGGGCAGTTCGAGCCGTCGATCGCCTGCGAACAGCGGGTCGCGGCCGCCGGAGGCGTCCCAGCGCGCGCGGATGCTGTCGACGGAGAGGCTCATCGCGTCGGCCGGCTGGTGACAGGTGACGCACGCCCGGCCGTTCGTGCCGAGCGGCTGGAAGAACGGATGGTCGTGAGTGTCGACGGGGCCGCCCATGTTCAGGATGCCGAGCCGACCATGCTCGTTCGTGTAGGCGGTGGAGGCCGGCAGCGTGCGGCCGTCGCCCGGCATCCACCACTGCGCTACTGCGTTCGGCCGCTCGGCGGTTGCAGCGCCGCTGCAGCCGATCACGAGCGCCGCCATGACGAGCGCGTGTCGCAGTCTCGAGCTTGGCATCGCGGCATCTTCGCAGCCGCGCCGGGACCAAGCAAGAAAAGGGCCCGCGCCCCGGGGGTTGGGGCCCGGACCCGGCCCGCGGTCTAGGCCGCTTGCCGGGCCGCGGCCGAGGCAGCAACGGCTTCGAGCGCGACGGCGGCGCCGTGGAGCACGGCGGCGATTCGCACCGCGCTCTGCACGCCCTCGGCACTGATGCCGCCCTTGCGGACGACCCTCTCGTGCGCGGCCACGCAGGCGCCACAGCCGTTGATGGCCGATACCGCCAGCGAATAAAGCTCGAAGTCGGTCTTGTCGATGCCGGGGTTGCCGATCACGTTCATGCGGAGTCGCGCGGGCAACTTCCCGTACTCATCGTTACCGACGAGGTGCACGAAACGGTAGTAGACGTTGTTCATGCCCATGACCGTCGCCGCCGCACGCGCTGCGCCGATGTGCGCGGCGTCGAGCACGGTCACGGCCTGCGCTTCGATCTCGGCCAGCAGCGACGCGTTGCGCGCCGCCACGGCCGAAGCGAGTGCGATGCCGGCGATCTGCTCGGGCGTGAGGCCCGGCGCGCCTTCGTTCGACAACACCGTCGAGAGATTCAGCCTCACGTCTTTACCGTGCTCGGGAATCAGATTCTTCAAAGTGGTGACGTCCACGATGCATCTCCTTGGGGTCGTGTCAGGCGGCCTTCAGCGTCTCTTCACCGCGTTGCCAGTTGCACGGACAGAGCTCATCGGTCTGCAGGGCATCCAGCACGCGCAGCACCTCGTTCACGTTGCGACCGACGTTCATATCGGTCACGGACGCGAAGCGGATGACGCCTTGCGGATCCACGATGAACGTGGCGCGCTTCGCCACGCCTTCCTCGTCGAGCACGCCGAGCGCACGGGAAAGATCCTTGCGAATGTCGGCGAGCATCGGAAACGGCAAGCCGCGCAGGTCTTGGTGATCCTTGCGCCACGCGAGATGCACGAATTCGCTGTCGACCGAGGTGCCGAGCACCTGCGCGTCACGGTCGGCGAATTCTGTATTCTTGCGGCCGAACTCCGCGATCTCCGTCGGGCACACGAACGTGAAGTCCTTCGGCCAGAAGAACAGCACGAGCCACTTGCCGGGATAGCTTTGATGGTCGATGGTCGTGAAAGCCGTGTCGAGCTCCTCCGACACGGTGGCCTTCACGGAAAACTGCGGGAGCTTGTCGCCTACGGTCAGCATGCTTGATTCTCCTGTGCGATGCCTATTCGATGCAGCCATGCTACGGGGCGGATGAGAATCATTCCAATGTTATATAACTATCATAACGATCTATAGAATAGATCGCTGGAGCGGCCCGGCGCTGGCTGGTGGGTGGCTCAGCCGCTACCATCGCGCCTCGACTCGCGGCAGTGAACGACGATGTTCAAAGGATGGGTGCTGGCGATGACCGCGGCGATCACGGCTGGCTGTGCCGCCGACGAGCAGCGTTGGCTCGCGACGCATGAGCGGCTAGCAGCGACCGGCAAGGTCACGGAGTTTCATTTGCCGCATCCGGTCAGCGCGCCCGACGACGATCGCGCTGGCCCCGGACGGCACCGTGTGGTTCACCGAGAGCAACGGCAACCGGATAGGACGCATGCGCCCCGATGGCGGTGACCTCACGGAATTCGACGTACCGACCGCGGACAGCGCGCCGCGCATCATCGCGCTCGGCGCCGACGGCAACTTGTGGTTCTCCGAGCACCTCGCCGGCAAGGTGGCGCGTATCACGCCGGCCGGCCAGATCACGGAGTTCACGATCCCCACGCCCGACAGCCAGCCGCGCGCCATCGCGCTCGGCGCCGACGGCAACATTTGGTTCGGTATGTTCGCGGCCGGCAAGATCGGCCGCATTACGCCGACGGGCGAGATCACGGAGTTCTCGATTCCCACACCGAACAGCGGCCCGCGTGCCCTGGCGGCCGGGCCCGACGGCAACGTCTGGTTCTCGGAGTTTCACGCCAGCAAGATCGGTCGCATCACGCCGGCCGGCGAGATCACGGAGTTCGCGCTGCCACGGCCGAGCTCCGGGCCCGGCGACATCACGACCGGCGCGGATGGCGCGCTATGGTTCATCGAGCTGAACGGCACGATCGACGCGCGCGTCGTCACGGGCAATCGAGTAGGCCGCATCACACTGCGAGGCGAGATCACGCGAGTTCCCGATCCCGAGCGCAACCGGCTCGCCGACGAACGTGGCCGTCGGTCCGGACCGCAACGTGTGGTACACGAAGGGCGCGGCACTCGGTCGCGTCGCGGCGGACGGCGCGATCACCGAGTTCCCTCTGACGCCGAATGCGCGCGCCGTCGGCTTGACGGCGGGCAGCGATCGACAGCCGCCGGATCGACTTGCGAACCGGTTGTGGTACGCCGACGGTAATGGCAACAAGATCGGGTACTTAGCCTTCGATTGACGGGTCGGATGGCTTTGCCGAGATTTTTCCGCTAGCGTGCGTGGCTCGTGCCCCGCTTGGCACAAGGAGAACTTTTCATGCGCTATGCCACCCTCGCCCTCGTGCTAACGTGCGGCTTGACTGTCGCCGCCGAGGCTCAAAATTTGCAGACCGACCAGGACAAGACGCTGTACGCGCTTGGACTCGCGATCGGCAGCAACATCAAGGACAACATCAAGGACTTCAAGCTCACGGCTGCCGAGCTCGCGCTCGTGAACGCGGGTGTGAACGACTCCATGGGCGACAAGGAGCCCAAGGTCGATCTGAAGGTATTCGGACCGAAGATTCAGGCGCTGGCGCAGGAGCGACAGTCGGCCGCCGCGACGGCCGAGAAGCAGGCAGCGGGCGCGTTCCTCGCGAAGATGGCGAAAGAAGCGGGCGCGCAGCGTAGCTGCGAGCGGCATGATCTTCATTCCCGTCAAGGAAGGCACGGGCGCGAGTCCGACCGCGACGAGCACGGTCAAAGTTCATTACCACGGCACGCTGCGCGACGGCACGGTGTTCGACAGCTCGGTGCAGCGTGGCCAGCCGATCTCGTTTCCGCTGAACGGCGTGATCTCGTGCTGGACCGAAGGTCTGCAGAAGATGAAGGTCGGCGGCAAGGCGAAGCTCGTGTGCCCGTCCGAAACGGCCTACGGCGATCAGGGCCAGGGCCCGATCCCCGGCGGCGCCGCGCTGATGTTCGAGGTCGAGCTGCTCGACATCGAGAAGTAGCGGTGGCCCCGGTCTCCCGGAAGGCGCCGTCATGCGGGTCTTCCGGGAGCGCCGCAAGTACGTCCCTGTAGGCTCGCGCGGCGACACCTCACCACTAAAGTTGGGACGGGTTCAGCGCAACTGCGCTTCGATCTCGCGCAGCTTGGTCTTGATGACGCCGCGATTGGCCGGACCCATCCGGATCAGGAGCTTCTGGCCCGGCGGAGAGCTTCTCGAGCTTCTCGTCGGCGAACTTGTAGACGACGCTCGGTTGCACGAGCCGGATCTCGCCCTGCGGCTCCGGCGTCGCGAGCAAGTGCCGCACGACCTCGAGCAGGCGCGTCTTGAACACGCCGTTCGGATGCCCGAGCTCCTCGTAGGCCTGCTGGAACAGCGGCTGCATCCCGCGATATAGCGCAACGAGCGTCTTCGCGTCCGTCTGGCGCACGACGTCGACGAACGGCGTATAGCGCGCGTAATTTTCCGGCGACAGCACCAGCGTGTCGTCCTGACCCGCCGTCTCGAACTTGCCGTTCGTTGCCTTGACCGGCCGCTGATTCAGCGCCATCTGCTCGCGCGGCGCGTTGTCGAGCGTGACCACGACGTTGCGGATGAGTCGCTCGGGCACGACGTACTGCATGATGGCTTGCGGACCGACCAGCTCCGTGAGACCGCCGAGCACCTCGGGGTCGCTCTCGTCGAGCCGCGGCAGCGGCAGCGAGCGGGCAGGCGTCGCGGGCGCGGCTTCCCGCGGCGGCGGCTGCTCGGCCACCGGCTCCTCCGCAGGCGGCGGTGCCGTGGTCGTCAACGGCGGCCGGCTCGCGACCGTGCTGCAGGAAGTACAGACCGATGCCGCCGAGGACCAACACGACGCCGGCGCCCATGACCCACGGCCAGAACCAATCCTTGTTGCGCTGTTGACTCACGACCCTCTCCTTGACGAAAGACACCGCGGTTCTCCCATGTCCAATCGCCCTCAATCTTACGCGCACGACGGCACGTCTCAACGACGTTTGGCCGCTAGAATGGCCGAGCGATGCAGGAATTCGACTACATCATCGTCGGCGCGGGCACGGCCGGCTGCGTGCTCGCGAACCGGCTGTCGGCGGATCCGGACGTCAGCGTGCTGCTGCTCGAAGCCGGCGGCAAGGACGACTACTTCTGGATCCACGTGCCCGTCGGCTATCTCTATACAATCGACAATCCGCGGACGGATTGGTGCTTCAAGACCGAGCCCGACCCGGGCTTGAACGGCCGCAGCGTCGGCTACGCGCGCGGCAAGGTGCTCGGTGGCTGCTCGTCGATCAACGCCATGATCTACATGCGCGGCCAGCGCAGCGACTACGACTACTGGGCTGCTCAGGGGTTGCGCGGCTGGTCGTGGGACGAGGTCCTGCCGGTGTTCAAGCGTTCCGAGGACTACCAGCACGGCGCCGACGAGTTCCATGGCGCGGGCGGCGAGCTGCGCGTGGAGGAGCGGCGCGTGAGCTGGGAGATCCTCGATGCCTGGCGCGACGCGGCGGAGGAGTGCGGCATACCGAAGATCCCCGAGTTCAATCGCGGCGACAACTTCGGCAACGCGTACTTTCAGATGAACCAGCGGCGCGGGATGCGCTGGAGCGGCACGAAGGCGTTCCTTCGGCCGGCGCTCCAGCGGCCGAATCTGACCGTGCGCACGCACGCGCTGGTCGAGCGCGTGCTCGTCGAGCAGCGCGACGGCGAGCGTCGAGCGACCGGCATTGCGGTGCGGTTCGACGGGTCCGCGGCGACGACGGTGAAGGCGCGGCGCGAGGTGCTGCTCGCCGCCGGCGCGATCGGCTCGCCGCAGCTGCTACAGCTTTCCGGCGTCGGTCCGCCGGAGCTGCTGCGCGAGCACGGCATCGAGGTGCGCCATCCGCTGCCGGGCGTTGGCGCGAATCTCCACGATCACCTGCAGATTCGTTCGATCTACAAGGTGCGCAACACCGTCACGTTGAATCGGCGTAACCGGACCTGGCTCGGCAAGGCGCAGATGGTGTTCGAGTACGCGCTGTTCCGCACCGGCCCTCTGACGATGCCGCCGTCGCAGCTCGGCGCGTTCGCGAGGAGCGATCCCGCGCAGCCGAGCGCGAACATCGAGTGGCACGTGCAGCCGCTGTCGCTCGACAAGTTCGGTAGCCCGCTGCATAGGTTCGACGCGATCACGCCGTCCGTGTGCAATCTGCAGCCGACGAGTCGCGGTCACGTGCGGATCAAGAGCGGCGATCCGGCGGCGGCCCCCGCGATCCTGTTGAACTACCTCGCCACCGAGGAGGATCGGGCCGTGGCCGCCGCGGGCCTCAGGTTCACGCGCCGCATCATGGCGGCCAGAGCGCTGGCGCGGTTTGCGCCCGAGGAATGGCTGCCCGGGCCGTCCGTGCAGACCGATGCGCGAGCTGCGCCGTGCGGCCGGCGACCTCGGCACCACGATCTTTCACCCCGTCGGCACGTGCCGCATGGGCACGGATTCGCTCGCGGTCGTCGACGATCGACTCCGCGTGCACGGCATCGCCGGGTTGCGCGTCATCGATGCCTCCGTCATGCCGCGGATCACGTCCGGCAACACGAATGCGCCCACGGTGATGATCGCGGAGCAGGGCGCCGAGTTCATTCGGCGCAAGCGGAGCTGAGCGTCAGCCGAAGACTTCGTCGAGCTGCTCGGGCGGCGGCAGCTCGTCGAACTGCGGCCACTCGTCCGTGATCTGCTCCCACGGCGCCTTCGAGCCGACGTAGATGTGCACCATCGGCAGCGAGGGTAGCGCGGTGTCGATGGTTCCGAGCGGCAGCAGCGCGACGCGCACGTCGGACGCAACGCCCGGCAGCAGGCTGCCGCAATCGGCGCAGAACGTCGTCGCGTAGCTGTGCGGCGGCTGCAGCCGATACGTGCGGAGCCGGTCGCGACCCCGCGTCCAGCGAAAGCTTTGGCGCGGCACGTGCGTCGTGGGGCCGAAGGCCGCGCCGAAGCTGCGCCGGCATAGCGAGCAGTGGCAACACACGATCTTGCGCGGCGCGTTGGTGGCCTCGAACCCGACGGTGCCGCACAGGCAGCTGCCCGCGACGCGGGTGCCCGCCGAGGTCGGCGTCGGTGGCGGCAGTGCCACGATCGGCAGATCGAGGCCCGGCGGATAGGCCACGAACTGCGGCAGCGAATCCGTGATCGTGTAGCAAGAGGCCTTGGAGCCGACGAAGATATGCGTGCGCGGCTCGCCGTCGAGCTCGCCGTCGACGAGGCCCGGCCGGCACGTGCATGGTGTCCGGGTCGTGCGACTCGGCCGGCAGCGAGGCGCCGCAGTGCCGGCAGAACGGCCGCTCGAAGGCCTCGGTCGCGCGGTAGTGGACGACGTCCGCTTCGCCCGTCAGCCAGCGAAACCGCTCGCGCGCCACGCCGAGCCCGGTGCTGAACAAGGCGCCGTAGTGCTTGCGGCAGATCGAGCAATGGCAGTGCGCGAACCAACGGTACGGCGGCGCAATCTCAAACGTAATGGCACCGCACAGGCAGGCGCCGCGCTTCGGTTCGTTCATGGGTAAAAGACCTGATTGGGTTCGGCAACTGCTGGCGGGGTCACGTGGCCTGGGATTCTCCGCATGGGCACAAGCCCCGGTCAAGGTCAACCGAGGGGTTCAGCGAACGTTCAGGGAAATCGGACTAGGCTAATCTTACGGCTCGCTACCGGGCGCAAACCCGCTCCGGATGCGGTCGAAGGGGTCAAAGGAGACACTGTATGCGTGCATGGATTCTCGCGGTCGTGGGCGCTGCGGCCTTGGTGAGCCTCCCGGCCCGCGCCGACCACCGCCATTATTACCCCCGGCCTTATGTGACGCTCGGTTATTCGTACGGCGCCCCGTGGGGTTTCTACGACCCCTGGTACTCGCCGTGGTGGGGCCCGCGCGTAGGCGTCGGCGTGCGCGTCGACCGCTCCCGCGCGCGAAGCGCGCGCAAGGAGCCGGACACGAAGGCGCTGAAGCTGTACGTCTACCCCTCGGCGGGCCAGAGCGAGGCGCAGCTCTCCGAGGACCGTTATCAGTGCCACGTCTGGGCCGTCGATCAGTCTGGCTACGATCCGACGCTCGGCGCCAAGGGCCGCGAAGACGCCGAGAACTACACGCGGGCGTTCACGGCCTGCATGGAAGGGCCGCAACTATGTCGTCAAGTAACTACGTGCGCGTCCTGGTCGCCGCGGCGGCGGCCGTCGCCACGGCGGGGGTTGCGGCGGAGGATCTGACGGCGTTGCGCGTCGAGGGCCAGCACGGCCAGTCGGCCGATCAGGCGCGGCGCGACCGCTACGAGTGCCACAACTGGGCCGTCGAGCAGACGGGCCAGACGCCGTCCGCGGCACCCGCGAATTCCGAGGAGCCGAGCGATGCGAAGCGCGAGAAGCGCGCGGAGCGCGTCGACCGCGCGATCGTCGGCGCCGCCCTCGGCAGCGTGCTCGGCGGGTTGGCCCACACGGGCCGGCACCATCATCGCGACGCGGGCGATGCCGTGCTGACCGGGGCCGCGGTCGGCGCGGCCGTCGGCGCCGCGACGGCCGGCAAGGCGGCCGACGAGTCCGCGCCGGATGCCGCGCCGCACAGCGATTACCTCCGGGCGCTGACGGCGTGCCTCGAAGGCCGGGGCTACACGGTCACGATGGCGGCTCCGGCATCGACCAGCGCCCGACGGTAGGGCCTAGCGCTCCGGTAGCGGGATGAACTCATCGTCGCCGGGGACCTTATCGAAGCGGCCTTCGGCCCAGTCCCGTTTGGCCTGCTCCATCCGCTCCTTCGAGCTCGACACGAAATTCCACCAGATGTGACGGTGCCCGAGCGGCTCGCCGCCGACGACCATGACGCGACTCGCGGCGGCCGCCCGCAGACGCACGTCGGCGCCGGTGCGCGCGACGGCGAGCGTGCCTTCCGGGTAGTCGCGCGTCCCGATCGTGACGACGCCTTCGGCGATGTACGCCGCGCGCTCGCTCGCATGGGTCGGCAGCGCTGAGCTCGGCACCGGCCGGTAGCCGCACTTCGAGATACAGCGTCGGCGAGTGCGTAACGACCGGCGAGCGCGCGCCGTACGCCTCGCCCATGATCACGCGAACCGTGGCGCGGCCGACGGTGAGCTCGGGCAGCGCATCGGCCGGGTAGTGAATGAACGCGGGAGGCATCTCCTCCAGCTCGAGCGGCAACGCGAGCCACGACTGAATGCCGTGCAACCGCGAGGTGTCGCCCAGGTCGTCGCTGGCCCGCTCCGAGTGCACGATGCCGCGGCCGGCCGTCATGAGATTCACGGCGCCGGTCTGTATCAGCTGCACGCAACCGAGGCTGTCGCGATGCATGATCTCGCCTTCGAACAGGTACGTGATCGTCGCGAGCCCGATATGCGGATGCGGTCGCACGGCAATGCCATGGCCGGGCGGAAAAACCGCCGGGCCCATGTGATCGAGGAACACGAAGGGCCCGACCATCCGCCGCTCGGCGGCCGGCAGCACGCGCCGCACGTCGAACTCGCCGAGACTGCGGATCCGCGGCTCGATCGTGAGCTCGATGGGGTCTACGGTCGCTGCCGTGATCGAAGAAGTGCTCATCGGGAGCTCCTGCCTGGTGACGGTCCCTGCGGCGCATAATGGCACATGGCCCCCACGCGGATGCCCACGCTGTTCATCTCCCACGGGTCGCCCATGCTGGCGATCGAGGATAGCGCCGCGCGCCGGTTTCTGGCGGAGCTCGGGCCGCGCTTGCCGCGGCCGCGCGCCATCGTGGTGCTCTCGGCCCATCACGACGACCTGGGTCTCGCGGTGACGGCCGTCGAGAAGCCCGAGACGATTCACGACTTCGGCGGGTTCCCGCGCGAGCTGTATGCGCTCCGTTACCCGGCATCGGGCGACCCGCCGCTGGCCGAGGCGATCGCGGCGCGCCTCACGGCCGCGTCGCTGCCGGCCGAAGTCGACCGGCGGCGCGGCCTCGATCACGGCGCGTGGATTCCGCTGTCGTTGATGTTTCCGCAGGCGGACGTGCCGGTGCTGCAAGTGTCCGTCGATAGCGCGCAGTCGGCCGCATATCACTTCGCGCTCGGTCGTGCGCTGCGCCCGCTGCGCGACGACGGCATGCTCGTGCTCGGCTCGGGCGGCGCGACCCACAACTTGCGGTTGTACTCGTACGCCGCCGCCCGCAACGCGGCGAGTCCTCCGCCCGAATGGGTCGAGGCGTTCAACGAGTGGGTGGCGGGCGCCGTCGAGGCGCGCCGCTTCGACGATCTGCTGAGCTGGGCGTCACGGGCACCGTACGCGCAGCAGAATCACCCGACGCCGGAGCATTTCCTGCCGCTGTTCGCGACGCTCGGCGCCGCCCAGGACGACGAGCAGGGTCGGCGGGTTCATGCGAGCTACGATCGCGGTCTGCTGTCGCTCGATGCGTACGCGTTCGGCATCGCTGGCGGATGCGGGGCCGAGTCGGGTCGTCATACACTAGCGCTCGGTGATCTGCTCCGCTGGGGGGCGCGATGCAGTCGAAACACTGGGTCTTCGGTTGCGCGGCCGTATGGCTCGTGCTGTTCGTGTTGTCGTTCGTCGTGGTGCGCGCGGTGGCGCCCGAGGACGATGACTTCGCGCGGCGCTTGAGCCGGATTGCGTCGTTCCTGACATGGCAGGTCAGCGCGCTGGTCGTCGCGGCGGTCGCGGCCTTCGTCACTCAGCGGGTCGCCGCGCGCGGCACGGAGGGGGTCAAGCTCGTCGGTTACGTACCGCTGGCGCTGAGCCTGTTCGTCGTCGTCTCGTTCATCGGCATCGTCGCGTACCGCGTATTCGTGCGGCCATTGCTGGCCTGACGCCCGGCGCAAGCGCCCGCGGGCTCCGAGGCACGCACGGGGTCGACGCTGCGGATGAACTGTCCGCGACCGGACACAACCTCGCAGGTCGCGGTAGCGACCGCCGCGCGGGTGAGCGTAGTCTCGATGGGCGCCGAGTCCAGCCATGCAGCCTGAGCCCGTGGAGGGCTCCGAAGGAGGATTCGCCATGATAGTCGTCAGCAAGAGCAACGTGCCGCTGTCACTGAAGGCCTATCAGGGCGACGCGAAAACCCTGCTCGCGTTCGATTTGCCGAAGAGCAAGACCAAGGATCTCGCAGGTTTCACGATCCAGTGTGCGCCGAAAGGGCAGGATCCGTACTTCGTTCACAACACCTTGCGCTTCGAGAAACCGGGAGATCACGCGCAGGTGGCTGCCGAATCGGCGAACGCCAGCATCAACGCGCCGATTCACAAGTTCCGCTGGGTGCACGTGCCGGGCTCGGTGCACCAGGGCATCGAGCCCTTCATGGGCGAATACGCCTACACCGTCACGCCGCGGTACTTCGACGGGCACGGTCACCTCCTGGCGCTCGATTCCGCGCAGAGCGCCACGCTGAAGATCGGCGTGGTGCCGTTCGAGAAGGGACGCTTGAAGCTCGGGTTCACACGCGGCTACACGCAGTCGCAGGCCTTCGTGCACCACTTCGGCAAGGACGCCCTCATCCGCCCGAAGAGCAAGCGGCTGATCTTCGATACCTCGCAACGCTCGGGCCAAGATGCCGAGGGTCGGGAATACACCTTCAAGGACGAGTACGAGTGGCTCGGGTTCACCGCGCGCAAGAGGATCTTCGACCTCCTGCACGAGGTGCTCGCCAAGAAAACGCTGACGCTGGACATGTTCGCGTACGACCTGAACGAGCCCGACCTGCTGGCCATCGTGCTCAAGCTCGCCGCGCAAGGCCGTGCCCGGGTGATCCTCGACAACGCGTCGCTGCACCATAGCGTATCCAAGCCCAAGCCCGAGGACCTGTTCGAGAAGGCGTTCGTCAAGGCGCAGAAAAAGGCTTCCGCCATTCTGCGTGGCAAGTTCGGTAGCTTCGCGCACGACAAGGTGTTCATCGTCCACGACGGCGCGGGGGCAAAGAAGGTCCTGACCGGCTCGACGAACTTCTCGGTCACCGGCCTCTACGTCAACTCCAACCACGTGCTGGTGGTCGACGATCGCGACGTCGCGAAGATCTACGCGGACGTTTTCGAGTTGGCCTGGACCACCAAGACATCGAAGACCAAGAATCAGCAGGCGGCCTCGTCGAAGAACGATTTCCCTTTCGGCTCGAAGTCCGTGCCGAAAATGTCCTTGAGCTTCGCCCCGCACGAGCCGGCGCGCGTCACGCAAATTCTCGGCGACGTCGCGAAGCGCATCCAGACCGAAGGCAAGAAGAAAAACGGCAGCGTTCTGTTTGCGGTGATGCAGATCGACATCAGCAAAAGCGCCGTTTACGAGGAGCTGAAGACCCTGCACGAGAACCAGTCGATCTTCAGCTTTGGCATCTCGGACACCACCTCCGGCATCAAGCTTTACGAGCCCGGCAAGAAAACCGGCGTGCTCGTGACCGGTAAGCCGTCGAGCACCCAGTTACCGCCGCCATTCAGTGAGGTACCCGGCGTGGGCGTGGGCCACCAGATCCACCACAAGTTCGTCATCTGCGGCTTCAACCGAGACGATGCGGTGGTCTACTGCGGCTCCTCGAACCTGAACGAAGGCGGAGAGGAGAAGAACGGGGACAACTTGCTCGAAATCCACGACAAGGACGTGGCGACCGCGTTCGCGATCGAAGCGCTCGGGCTCGTGGATCACTTCAACTTTCTGGATCGCTTCGCGGCCAAGTCGGGCCAGGGCAAAGCGAAGGCAGCGAAAAAATCCAAGCCGGCCGATCTGAACCACGCCGCCGTCGAGGCCGGCTGGTTCCTCTCGACCACCGACCGGTGGGTTGCCCCGTACTACGACACGGACGACTTGCACTACACCGATCGCAAGCTGTTCGCGTGAACGGCAGCGCCTGGCCGCGGCGCACGGAAGCGGCGCCGGTTAGCCTGCTAGTGGCGCGCCTTCCGAGTCTCGCGCTCGGCCGTGCGCTGCGCGCTCAGAATGTTCCTGAGGCCGTAGTTGCCCTCGTGGCAGGCGAACTCGTAGATCGGCGCGTCGCTGCGGCGAATCTCCTCGGTGCCGGACCATGGCGCGGTCCACGTGTCCGGATCCTCCACCGTGAACGTGTAGTCGATCGTATCCTCGTCGGTGCGCGTGAAGCGCTCGACGACGTGCATGCGCGCGGTCGCGAAAATGTCCTGCCTCGTGTTCGCGGGTGAGCCCCTGAAGTTCGTGTCGTCGGTGAAGTTCGTCGTATCGACGACGAGTGTTTGACCCTCCCAGTGACCGACGGAATGCCCTGCCATCCATTGCACGTTGGCCGGCGGATGCTGACGGCCGTCGAGGTAAACGACGCGCGTGTCGTGCATCATCTCGTAGCGAATGATCACGACGCCCGGCGCCTGCATGATCTGCAGATTCGCGTTGTAGGTCGGCGGCACCATCGGAGGGCCGACGTTGCCCCAGGAGATGCAACGCTCGCCGAGCGAGCGATCCTTGGCGCTCAACGACGGCTCGATGCCGCGCTGAGCGGCACGCTGCAGAGGCAAACGTGCCTTCGCGGCCGCGGTCAGCGGCGGCAGCTGTCCGTTACGCGGCTCGAAGATGATCGACGTGCGAAGGTTCGCGACCTTGTCGTAGTTTTCCGCCTGCCAGATGGCGTCGTCGTAATGCACCGCGTTGGCGGGCTGCGAGTTCAATCGATCGACGCGCGCCTGAAGAACCTTGGCCGCCTCCTCGGGCGTGTAGAGCGCCTTGTCGCCGAGTGCCGCGGGGCGCTCGAGCGGCGTGTAGCTGTCGTTGGTCCAGTGGCCCTGCAGGTCGGGTTGCCCGTCCGGGGTCCGCGGGCCATTCCAGGCGCCGGCCGGGGTATAGCCCTGCTGAGCCAGTGCGCCGCTCATGACTGCGGCGGGCAGGACGAGCAGCGCGATCCGCTGGAGGTTCTTGCGTAAGCGGCCCATATGCGTCCCCGATCTGCAGTGGGCAGGTTGTCCCAACGCTACGGCCGCGCCACGCCTGCGTCAACCGCGTGTCGAAGCCGGCCCGAAGCGCGCGCGGTTTGCCGCTCGGCGCGCGCGGCTGTCCCGCGAATGGAACGACGGCCGTCGAATCCGGGACGGTCGCGGCGGGCTCCGCGAGGCGGCGTGCCTCGCGCGTTGGCGAAGCTGCCGCCCGGCTCGTGGCACGGTAATTGAATAATGGGCGTGCCGTCTCCGCCGGGAGGGGCGCATCATCGGACGTTCGACGGGGGCTGCCGATCCATGGACGCACTGCGCGCCGATTTGCGTTACGCCTATCGAAGACTGCTCGCGAGCCCCGGGTTTGCCGCGGTCGCGATCGCGAGCATCGCCCTCGGCGTCGGCGCGAGCACGGCGGTGTTCGGTACCGTCCATCGAGTGCTATTTGCCCCTCTGCCGTACCCGCACGCCGAGCGCATCGTTGCGCTGACCGATCGCAACTCGGAGGGCGAGCGGTTGCCGCTGACGTATGGCACGTATCGGGAGGTCTCGCAGCGCACTCACTCGTTCGAGCGGCTCGCCGTGGCCGACCGATGGCAGCCTGCGCTGGAGGCGACCGGCGACCCGGAACGGGTCGACGGCGATCGCGTGACGGCGGACTATTTTCGAGTGCTGGGCGTGCTGCCGGCCTTTGGCCGCGGCTTCGATGCCGCGGACGACCGGCCGGGCGATGCGCGGGTGGCGATCATCAGCGCGAGCCTCGCGAAACGGCGGTTCGGCGGCGTGTCGCGAATCCTCGGCCGGTCGATCGTGCTCGACGGCGGCAGCTACGCCGTCATCGGTGTGATGCCGGAGAGCTTCCGCAACGCTCTCGCGCCCACGGCCGAGGTCTGGGCGCCGTTGCAGTACCGTGACCAGGCCGGGTTCCAGGAACGAGAGTGGGGTCATCACCTGCGGGCGATCGGGCTGCTCGCGCCGGGCGTCACGGCGCAACAGGCCAGCGCCGAGATCGAGGCGATCGCCGCGGCGCCGGTCGCGGAGTTCCCGCGGCCAGTCTGGGCTGCACTCGAGAGCGGCTTGAACGTGGAGTCCTTGACGGCTTCGCTCACGTACGCCGTTCGGCCGGTGCTGCTCGCGATTCTCGGGGCGGTGCTGCTGCTGCTCGCGATCGCCTGCGTTAACGTCACGAACCTGCTGCTCGCGCGAGCGCTCGCGCGCCGCGCCGAGCTCGCGGTTCGCACCGCGCTCGGTGCCGGCCGCCTGCGCCTGATACGGCAGCTCGTGACCGAGAGTCTTCTGATCGCGCTGCTCGGCGGCATCGTGGGGCTCGGCGTGGCGGTCGGCATCGCGCACGCGCTGGTCGCGCTGGCACCGGCCGGGTTGCCGCGCGGGGAGGCGCTGGGGCTCGACGGCTGGATGTTCTCGATGGCCCTCGTCACCAGCACGATCGTCGGTCTGGTCATGGGCGTGATCCCGGCGCTGCGCGGCGTGCGCGCGAATCTCTACGTGGCCGTGCGATCGGGATCGCGTGCGACGGATGCGCGGCATCACGTGATTCGGCACAGTCTCGTCGTGACTCAGGTGGCGCTCGCGTTCGTACTGGTGACCGGCGCGGGGCTGCTGCTGCGCACCGTCGACCGCTTGCTCGCGACGGCGCCGGGCTTCGATGCCGATCAGGCGCTGTCGCTGCAAGTCGTCGCGACGGGACGCCGCTACGGATCGGTCGCGGAGGTGGCGCAGCTTTTCCAGCAGTCGCTCGAGGCCGTGCGTGCGCTGCCCGGAGTCGTCGACGCCGCATTCACGAGTCAATTGCCGCTGAGCGGCGACTACGACAGCTATGGCGTCGTCTTCGAGTCGCGGCCGGCCGGCGACAACGGCAACGCGCGATCCGCGCTGAGGTACGCCGTCACGCCGGGCTGGTTTCGGACGATGGGGATTGCGCTGGTCGCGGGGCGCGTGCTCGGGCCCGACGATCGACCCGACGCACCGCCCGCCGTGCTCATCAACGAGTCGTTCGCCAAGCGGCGCTTCGGCGCAGAGAGCCCGCTCGGTCAACGGTTGCGGATGGGGCCCAACATCGGCCGGCCCGGAGCTTCTTGGGCCACCGTGGTGGGCGTCGTCGGCGACGTCAAGCAGGCTTCGCTCGCGCTCGAGGCTCCCGACGCCGTGTACATTGCGATGGGTCAGTGGCCGTGGGTCGACATCGTGCAGTCGCTGGTCGTTCGCACGCGCGGCGACGCGCTGACGCTTGCGCCGAGCGTCGAGCGCGCAATCTGGTCCGTCGATCCGACCCCGCCGCTCGTGCGTGTGACGACGCTGTCGCAGCTGCTCGAGCGCTCCGAGGCCCAGCGAAGCTTCGCGCTCGTGATCTTCGCCGCGTTCGGGATCGCTGCCGTCGTGCTCGCGATCGTCGGCTTGTACGGTGTCGTCACCGGGAGCGTGGAGGACCGGCAGCGCGAGATCGGCGTGCGCGCCGCGCTCGGCGCCTCGCCGCTGCGCGTGGCGGCGCTCGTCGTTCGGCAGGGCATGCTGCTGGTCGGGCTCGGCATTGTCGTCGGCGTGGCCGGTGCCGCCGCCGGGACGCGTGGCCTCGCGTCGCTGCTGTTCGGGGTCACGCCGTTCGATGCCTCGACCTACACCGCGGCCATCGCGCTCGTGACCGTCCTATCGCTGCTCGCTTGCGCGTTTCCCGCGATGCGCGCGGCGCGCATCGATCCGGCCATCACGTTGCGGGCGGATTAGCGGGCGACTGCCCGATCGGCCCAGTGTTGTCCGGCGCGACGAAGATCCGGTGGATGTGCCGCTCCTTGAAGCGCCACTTGCCGTCGCGGCCGCGCTCGTACGCGTCGACGAAATCGGCCACCAGGGTCGGCACGGCCGGCGACAGCGGTGGCTCGCCGTACTGGCCGAACGTCATGCAGACGGAGGTGCCGCGGGCTCGCGTCGCCGTCTCGATCGTGAGCTTGAGCCCGGAGTACAGGTGGCGCGCGGTGCGCACCTGCGTGGCCGAACGGCCGCGAAACACCTTCGCGAGCTCGCTCTTGCCGCGCGACACGCGGCCGCCATGCGTGTAATAGACGTCGTCCGTGAAGAGCTCGAGCAGCTCACCGACCTCGTTGTGATCGAGGTGGTAGCAGAACGCGGTGTTCAAGTCCTCGAGCGCGACGCGAATCTTGAGCCTGTCGAGGTCGTCTAGCGGAGCCGCCACGCGCCGAGCTCCTTGTCCTCGATCACGATCGGGTTCTCCTGCGTGCCGAGTCGCTCGATGCTGATCTCGACCGGCCCCGCCACGTTCTGAAAGTTCGCAGTGTGGATCGATTTGCGGGTTGCGCCCGGCTGGAACGCCGTGCCGAGCGACACCACGTCGCCGGGCCAAAGCGTGTGGAACTGGCTGATGAAGCTGACGACCTCCGCCACCTTGTAGTTGTAGTAGCGCGTGCTGTCCTCGGCGATGATCTCGCCGCCGACCTTGCACTGCACGTTCAGCTCGTCGGGGTTCGGGATCTCGTCCTTCGTCACGAGCCAGGGCCCCATGACGCCGAACGTGTCCGTGCCCTTGTAGCGGCCTGCATAAGACAGGTGCTGCTCGACGCGCTCGGTCTCGTCCGGGTTGTCCTTCCTCTGATACACGGCGTAGTAGTGGAACCGATCCTCCGCGCGCATGCCGTTACCCGTGATGTCGTCGAAGATCGTATAGCCGTACACGGCGTCGAGCGCGTCGGCGGCCAGGACGTCGCGCGACTTCTGGCCGATCACGACGGCCAGCTCGGGCTCCGGGTGCACGCTGCCGTAGTAGCGGCGAATCAGAATCGGCTCGCGATGCCCGACGAGGCACGACGGCGGCTTCAAGAAGAACGCCGGATGATCCGGTGCGCTGACCTTGCGCTCGTTGCTCGCGGAGTTGTTCATCGCCACCGCGCAGATCTTGCCGGGCCGGCGCACCGGCGGATGCCACGTGACCTCCGCGGCCGGGATGCGCGCCACGTCGTCGTTGCCGCGGATGGCGTCGAGCGAGGCCGCGATCGCCTGGCGCAGCGGCTCGCCGCCGCCGATCACGTCGAGCATGTCGACACCGGCCGGCGGTGTGGGGCGGCCGGGCAGCGACGCGATGCCGACCAGCTCTCCGGGCGCGATCTCCGCGGCCACCATGTCGCGGCCGCGAAAACGAATGCTGGCGAGTTTCATGGCCGCGATCTTACCGCATCGCGCCACGCGGACGCGTGCGGATCGGCGGCGGTTTCGCAGCGGTATGCGCCGCGCGTCGCATGACGTCACGCAAACCGCGGCAGCAACGCGAGGGCGTTGCCGCGCTCGACGCGCGCGAGCTCCGCGGCGCTGAACCCTACGGTCTTGAGACCGGCCACCTGCGGCGCCGCGGGCACGAACGGCGCGTCGGTGCCGAACACGATCTGCGACACACCCACGAGCATCTTCAGCGCCTGCATGTTCACGGGGTTGGTCGATGCCGCCGTGTCGTAATAGAAGCGACGCAGATGATGCAAGCGCGAGTTCGGCGCCGCGGGTCTCGTGAGGTTCTCAGCGCTCATCTCCTGGCCCAGCAGCCGGGCGGCGACGCCGACGAGCGGCCCGCCCGCGTGCGAGAAGATGAAGCGCACGTCGGGGCAGCGTGTCGCCGCGTCGCTGACGATCAGGCTCGTGATCGCGCGCATCGTGTCCATCGGGTACTCGAGCATCTGGTTCGGCACTTTCGGCAGCAGCCCGAGGCAGCACGCCGCGTCCGTCGGATGCACGTACACGACGGCCTTGCGGCGGTTCAGCTCGTCGAGCACCGGTGCGAAGGTCGCGTCGCCGAGCCAGGCGTTGCCGTAGCTCGTGAGCATGCCGATGCCGTCGGCCTGCAACGTGTCGAGCGCGTACTCGATCTCGCGGAGACTGCCTTCGACGTCGGGCAGCGGCAGCACGGCGAACAGGCCGAACCGGCCCTTGTGGTCGCCGACCATGCGGGCCGCTGCGTACTCGTTCGCCTCGCGCGCGAGCGTGCGCGCTTCCGCGGCGTCGCCGAACCACACGCCGGGGGCGGTGATCGACAGCATCGCCGTCTCGATGCCGAGGCGATCGAGGCCCTCGAGCACGCGCGCCGGCGAGTAGTCCTTCCACGCGGCATAGCCCGGCACGGGTGACGTGGCCGTGTTGCGCGCCGTCAGCATCGCGTAATAGCCCGGCGAGACGAAATGCTGATGCACGTCGATGCGGCGCGCGGCCGGTGCCGGTGGCTGACTGAGAAGCGTGCGCGGCAGCAGCGCCGCGGCTCCCGCCGTGGCGAGCGCACCCAAGAACCGGCGGCGGCCGCCGTCGCTAAGATCCATGCCATTCCCCCTCGCGCGGACCGCCTCGGCCCGCGTAGCCCCTACAACGCGGCCGCGCCGCCGGACACGATGCGGCCGCCCACCAGCGTGAGCAGCGACCGCACCAGCTTGATCGCATCGTCCGGCACGGCATCGGCGTCGAAGTAATCCTCCGACAGCACGGCGAGATCGGCGTACTTGCCGGGCTCGATCGTGCCGAGCGAATCCTCTTCGTGCAAGAACCAGCCGTTGGCGGCGGTGTACAGCTTCAGCGCCTCGTCGCGACGCAGCGTCTGCCCCGCGTTGATGAGCTCGCCGCGCGCATTGCGCCCCGTGACCACGTAGTACAGGCCGAGCCACGGATTCATCGGCGAGATCTGCATGCCGTCGGAGCTCATGCCCATCGGGATGCCGCTGTCCGCGAGCAAACGAAACGGCGGACCGTTCTGGCGCGCGGTGCCGCTGATGTACCGCCAGCCGCCGAGCACGCTCACGCCGCCGCCGAGTGCCTTCAGCTTCTCGATGTACTCGGGCGTGATGAACGGCACGTGCGCGACGACCCAGCGCAACTGCGTGATGCCGGGTGCAGGCAGCTCGCCGTTGATGCGCTGCCAGCCGTCGATGATGACCTTGAAGTCCGCCGGCGTCAGCGAATGGTTCTCGTTGCGCCAGCCGGCCTGCGCGACCAGGCGCGTACCGGCCAGCCACACGTCGGTGGCTTCGCCGATGATCGGGCTCGCGCCGGCCGTGAACTCGCCGATGCCCTCCGTTCTCAGCATGCCGTCGCCGAAGTGCGGGAACGCATACTTCAACTGCGCCGCGAGCTCCGGCGTGCCGGGCTCGGTCTCCATGTGCAGGAAGTTCAGGCGAATGCGGACCGGCAGCGGGCCTTCCTCGTGCAGCGCGAGCAGCGCGTCGTAGACGTGAAAGCGGTCCGCGTGCGCGGCCCCGTCGGCCGGCGTGCCGGTGGCCGGAAATGCGCCCTGGTCGAGATGCGTCGTGAGCCCCAGGCTTGCGGCGTAACGCAGCGCGTCGAGCGTGCCGCGCTTCTGGTCGTCGAACGTCTGGCGCTGCTTCAGCTCGTACAGCGCCCGCGTGGTCGGGTTCGGCGTCTGGCCGCCGCCTGCGATCGCGCCATCCTCGCCGACCTCGATGCCGGCGCCCTCGAAGAACCGCTTGCCGAGCGTGTTCGTGACCGACGGGCCGGCGAACGACATCTGCATGTACACCGGATGATTCGGCGCCGCCGCATCGAGCTCGGCCAGCGTCGGGAAGCGCGGCTTGCCCGGCGGCGACACGAACTGGTTGATGTCGAAGCCGCCGATCGCCGTGATCCATTCGCCGGCCGGCAGGTCGGCCGCGCGCGCCGTGATCCGCTGCTGCACGTCGGCGATCGATTGCGCCGACTCGAGCCGCGTGTCGTGTCCCGGCCGAAGTCCCAGCAGCACGATGTGATTGTGATTGTCGATCAACCCCGGCACGACGGTGCGGCCCTTCAGATTCACGACCTCGGTGCAGCTCGTGGCGCCGAGTCGGCCGCTGCCGGCGGCCGCGAATCGCTCGCCGATGATCCGCACCGACGACACGACGCGATCGCCGGCGTCCATCGTGTGGATCTTGCCGTTCGTGAGCAGCAGGTCGCGGACCTCGGGGCAGCGCTGGGCAAGCGCCGGGGCGGCGGCACCGAGCGTCAGAACGAGGCCGGCGATGGCGCCGCGCAGCAGAGTGTCCGTATGTTTCATAGCGGGATCCTACTCCCTAGAACCTGACTTTCAGACCGCCGTACACGCGCGCGGCCCGCCGTGTTGAAACCGACGGCCTCCACGTAGCTCGTGTCGGCGACGTTCTCGATTCTCGCAAAGAGCTCGAGCTTCTTCGAGAGCGAGTAGGCGAGCGAGGCATCGAGCACCTGGTAGTCGGAGAGTGCGACGCCGCCGACGTCGACCGCGTCGCGCGCGAAGCGCGCATTGATCAGGAAGCGCAGACCCTCACCCGCGTCGTACTGCAAGCCGACGTTACCGAACCGCTTCGGCCGGCGGAGCCGCGGCTGCTCGGCGGTGTCCCGCGTATCGTTCGCCGTCACGTTCGCGAGAAGCTCGAGCCGTGGGCGAAGCGGCAGGCGTGCACCGAGCTCGAGGCCCCGCGACTCGCTGGTTCCCGCCGACTGCAAGTACCCCGAGAACGTGTCGAGATCGAAGAAGATCTCGTCGGTGATTCGCTGGTCGAACACGGTGGCTTCGAAGTGCAAGCCGCTCGACGCGTCGAAGTCGACGCCGAGGTCGACGCCCCGGCTCTCCTCCGGCGCGAGGGTTACCCCGGCCGCCGGGGGGTAGGAGAACGGCCCGCGGTCGTAGGCGCTCTCGAACAGGCTCGGCGCGCGGAATCCCGTGCCGTAGCTCGCGCGATACTTCAGCGTGTGCCCGGCGTCGAGGTCGCGAACGAACGCCACGCCGATGCGTCCGCTCGTGTGGGAGCCGAAATCCTCGTTGTCGTCGTAGCGGGCGCCGGCCGTCAGGAACACCCTGGCGCCGAGCCGACCCTGATATTCGACGTAGTAGCCGTTCTGGTTGCGCTGCTGGCGCGTATCGCTCGTGACGCGCTCGCTCTGAAGATCCACGCCGTAGACGAGCGCCTGGCCGTTCGCGGGTCGATAGCTGCCGGTGTACTCGAGCCGATCGATCTCGCCGTGCGTCGCGAACACGCTGGCGCCCTCGGCCGCGCTGTCGCGCGCAATGTCGATGGCGCTATAGCCGAACGAGTGCGTAGCGTTGGCACCCGCGTGGTCGGCCGACAGCTTGTAAGTAGTCTGATCGGTAGTCGCCAGGCAGTCGTGAGTCGGCATGAAAGTCGGCGAGAGACAGCCGTCGTACTTCACCGTTGCGTCGATGTCGCGTGCCACGAGCTGTAGCCGCCAGTCCTTGCCGGCGTTCCAGCCGAGCTTCGCATGGACGGTCGTATTGTCGGCGCCGTCCCGGTCGCGTAGCACCGTGTCGGCCGTCTGTGCGTTGAAGCCGTCGGTCGTGAAGTCGCCGACGGACACGTAGTAGTCGCCGCGGTCGCTCCCGCCGGCGACGCTGCCGTTCAGGCGCCGCGTGCCGAAGCTCCCGCCTTCGACCGACGCGCGGCCGCCGAACGGCCCGGTGCCGCGGCTCGTGATGACGTTCACCACGCCGCCCGCGTCCGCTCCATAGATGAAACCTTGCGGGCCGCGCAGGATCTCGATGCGCTCCATGTCGCTGGTCGCGAGCAGGCTGTCGAAGCTGGGCAACGCCTGCACGCCGCTCGGATCCACGGCTTTGACGCCGTCGATGATGAGTTGCGTCCGATAGCCGTCTTCGCCGCGGACCCGCAGCGCCGTGGGCTGGCCCGCACCGCCGGTGTTCGTGACGGAGATACCCGTCTGCGTCCGCAGCAGATCCGCGAGCCCGTCATAGCCGCGCAGCTCGACCTCGCCGGCGTCGATGACGCCGATGGCCGTGCCGAGCTCGCGCTTCGGCGTCGGAACCAGCGTGCCCGTCACGACGATCTCGTCGGGTCGCACCGGGGGCTGGGCGGGCGCGGCGAACGGCAGGGTGGCTGCCGCCATGACGGCGCCGACGGCGCCGCGGCGCCGGAGTGAGCTCGAATCCATGCGAGTGAGTGTCCTGCTTGTCTTTGGTCTTGTCGCGGCGGAGCAGAGCGCCTTGCGGCGCGGGTGTCAATCGTTCGTCGGCATCGTGAACTCGGGGCCGCGGCTGCCGCTCGTCGGCCAGCGCTGCATGACGGATTTGTAGCGCGTGTAGAAGCGCACGCCTTCCTCGCCGTAGATGTGGTGGTCGCCGAACAGGCTGCGCTTCCAGCCGCCGAACGAATGGAACGCCATCGGTACCGGCAGCGGCACGTTGATGCCGACCATGCCGGCCTTCACGCGGCGCGTGAACTCGCGCGCGACGCGGCCGTCGCTGGTGTAGCAGGCCACGCCGTTGCCGTACTCGTGGCTGTTGACGAGCTCGAGCGCTGCGGCGAAATCGGCCACTCGGACGATCGACAGCACCGGACCGAAAATCTCCTCGCGGTAGATCCGCATCCCGGGCTCCACGTGATCGAACAGCGAGGGGCCGAGGAAGAAGCCGCCCTCGCGTCCCGGCACGCGGAACCCGCGGCCGTCGACCACGAGCTGCGCGCCGGCGTTGAGCCCGTCTTCGAGGTAGCCCAGCACCTTGTCGCGATGTGCGGCCGTGATCAAAGGCCCCATGTCCGCGTCGGCCGCGGCACCGTCGTCGACCTTCAGCGCGCCGATCCGTGCACGCAGCTTGTCGACCAGCTCATCGGCAATGGGCCCGACGACGACGGCCACCGAGATCGCCATGCAGCGCTCGCCGGCCGATCCGTAGCCGGCGCCGAGGAGCGCATCGGCCGTGAGGTCGAGGTCGGCGTCCGGCATCACGATCATGTGGTTCTTGGCGCCGCCGAGGGCCTGCACGCGTTTGCCGTGGCGCGTGCCTTCCGTATAGATGTATTCGGCGATCGGCGTCGAGCCGACGAAGCTGATGGCGGCCACGTCCGGATGGGCGAGCAGCGCGTCGACGGCCTGCTTGTCGCCCTGCACGACGTTCAGCACGCCGTGCGGCAAACCTGCGCGCTCGAACAGGCGGGCGAGCTCGAGTGCCGTGCTCGGATCGCGCTCGCTCGGTTTCAGCACGAACGTATTACCGCAGGCGATGGCCACCGGGAACATCCACATGGGCACCATCGCGGGAAAGTTGAACGGCGTGATGCCGGCGCAAACGCCCATCGGTTGCCGCAGCGACCAGTTGTCGATGCCGCCGCCGACGTTGTCGCTGTGCTGGCCCTTCAGCAGCTGTGGGATGCCGCAGGCGAACTCGACGATCTCGACGCCGCGCGTGAGCTCGCCTTTCGAATCGCTCAGCGTCTTACCGTGCTCGCGTGTGACGAGTGCCGCGATGTCGTCGAAATGCGTGTCGAGCAGCTCCTTGAACTTGAACAGCACTCGAGCCCGCTTCAGCGGTGCAGTGTCGCTCCACGATGGCAGCGCGGCCTTGGCGGCAGCGACGGCCCTGTCGACGACGGCCCGATCCGCCAATGCGACCGACGCGATCGCCTTGCCGCTGGCCGGGTTGAAGACGTCGGCCCGCCTGGCGCCGCCGGTCACCGCCTGGCCCGCGATGTGATGACCGATGACCGGGGGTACACGGCCGGTGGCTTCGGTCTCGCTGCGGCTGGCACCCGTTGCGCGCTGATCGCCGACGTCGATGGTCATGCGTGGGATGTTACTCCATCGGCCGTGCGCGGGCCGCCCGAGTCACCCTCGCGATTTGAACGTGTGAATCTGCTCGTTGAACGCCGCGGCGGCTTGCTGCATGGCGTCCACCATGCGGTTGTGCTCCGCGACGGCCGCGTTGCGTTGCTCGATCGGCCGCTCGCCGTTGTCGATGATCTTCGTCAGGCAGCCGAGGTAGGCATTACCGGCCGCGACGAATTCCTTCATCTTCTTTTGACCGGCCATCATCTCGTCGAGCTTGGCCGTCGCGCCGTCGGGGATGGCGGGCTCGTCCGGCGGCGGACACTCGTCGATGAGCGCCACGGCGCTCTGCTGATGCTCCGGCACGGCCTGACGGTACAGCGCCGTGGCCGCTTCGTAGGTGGGGTCCTTCTGATCGACCGTGGCGAAATAGTTCTCGAGCACGAACACCGCGCGACGCTGGTCGTTGGTCTTCAAGGCTGCGTCGGCCTCCGCGAGCTCGATCCGCGGATCTTCGGCGCCACAGATGGCGTGGTATTGCTCGACCAAACGCAGCACCTCGGCGGGATCGGCTTCGGCGAGCGAAGATGCGCTCCTTGAGCTGCGGCTTCCCGCCCGGCTTCCGGAAGCTGCGCGAGCGCGGCCTCGTCGATGCGTGCCATCGAGCGGATCGCGACGAGCGGATCCGGCACGTCGCCCTTGAATTGCCCGGCCGCACGCGTCGGCAGGCGGCTGATGTCGTCGAAGACCTTGATGCCCTCCTTGACGCGGGCGAACACCGTGTAGCCGGGCTTCTTGCTGCTGCCGTCGAGGGCCGGGTTGTCCTCGAGATTCACGAAGAACTGCGCGGTGGCGGAATCCGGGTCCTCGGTGCGTGCAGCCGCAATGGTGCCGCGAAGGTTGCTCAGGCCGTTGCTCGATTCGTTGGCCACGGCGGGTAGCGTCGCGCGGCCACGCAGCTGGCGATCGACGCCACCGCCCTGGACCACGAAGCCTGGTTTCACGCGGTGGAACACCGTGCCCGCGTAGTAGGCCATGTCCACATAACGCAGGAAGTTCGCCACGTGCTGCGGAGACTGGGCGTCGGCGAGCTCGAAGACGGCGCGGCCGCGGTCCGTGCAGACGGCCACTTCCGTGGCGTTTGCGAGACCTGCACCCGCGAACAGAACCAATGGAAGCAGTACACTGTGCCTGCCGTTCATCGTGTAGCCTCGATCGTCGCGGTTTGATCGGAGCATACCACTGGCCCATTCCGCGCTGTCCAGCGCCCGCGGCGTTCCTCGGCTGGGATTTGACCGAATCCCCGCAAGTTGAATAAAACTCATTAGTGGTCGAGAATTGACCACATGCGTAAGTTTCGAGCTCGGCTGTGATCAAGCAGCACGTGCTTGCGGCGTGCCGCCATGTGCTGGCTCCCGTGGTCCGGCTTGCTGCTGCGCAGCGGCGTGACGTGGGGCGAGTTCGCCGAGCTCGGCAAGGAGGTATTCGTCGACGTCGCCCGCCGCGATTACGGCATCCAGGGGCGCCCCACGAACAACTCGCGCGTGGCCATGATCACCGGGTTGTCGCGGCGCGAGGTCACGCGCGTCCGCGACGTGCTGGTCGGCGAGACACGCCGGCCGCCGCACCGCCGGCAAGCCGGGTTGCGCAGGTGCTGTCCGGCTGGCACATTGATCCCGAGTTCCTCGACAAGGCCGGACGGCCAGCGGTCCTCCCGCTCGACGGCGAGCTTCGCAGTGTCGAAGCGTTGCTCAAGCGCTACGCGGGCGACTTGCCGCATGGCGCGTTTCTGAAGGAACTGCTGCAGCTGCGTGTGGTCGAGAAGGCCGGCAAAGCAGGCTACCGCGTGCTTGCCCGCGACTATTTGCGCGGCTCGGCGGATCCCGACATCGTCCGACAGCTCGGGGTGGCGCTGCACGACCATGCCGCAACGTTGGCGCACAACGTGAACGCGGACCGGGCCGAGCCAGCGCGTTTCGAAGGCATGGCGAGCACGCCACGGCTGGCGCCGCGTTATACGCGCGCATTCGCACAGTTTGCGGCCGCGCGCGGCCAGGCGTTTCTCGAGGAGATCGACGCGTGGCTCGTCCGCCACGAGATCAAACGGAGCAAGGGGGCGCCGAACGCGGCGTTCGGATGGGCATGGGCGTGTACCTCATCCGTGGCGAGGGGCGCAGGGGCCGAAGGAAATGATGACCAACGTAATGCACAGAATCGTGGCGCTCGCCGCCGTGGCGGCGCTCGTGCTCGCCGCGTGCGGCGGCTCCGGCGACAACGTCGCGGGCATCGATCGGACCGGTGCACCGGTCATTGCGGCTTATGGCCCGATCTCGGCCTTCGGCAGTGTGGTCGTCGGCGGCGTTCACTACGACAGCTCGAACGCGTCGTTCATCGTCGACGGGGTGCCCGGCACGCAAGCGGATCTCGCGATCGGCGATGTCGTGCTGGTGAAGGGCTCGCTGAGCACGGGAGGCGGCACCGGCGTCGCGATGTCGATTCGTTTCGACAACAACGTCGAAGGCCCCATTGCCTCGATCGACGCAATCGGCAACACGTTCGTCGTTCTCGGCCAGACGGTGCGCGTCACGGCGGATACGTCGTTCGACAGCGCGATCCAGCCGGCCGCGCTGTCCGCCTTGCAGCTCGACGACGTCGTGGAGATCTCGGGTCTGGTCCAGAGCGACGGCTCGATCGACGCCACGCGGATCGAGCGCAAGCAGACGACGGGCGAGTACGAGATCATCGGCATCGTGGCGAGCCATGACGGCGTCGCGCATCTCTTCAACCTGAACGCCCAAGTCATCGACTACTCGGCAGCCCAGCTCGACGACGTGCCGGGCGGCACCCTCGCCAACGGCCAGCACGTGCAGGTCAAGGGCTCGCTCGTGGCCAACGTGCTGCACGCGACGAGGGTGGCGTATCAGGGCGATGTGTTCGCGGGCACCAATGGGGAGCGTCGCGAGGTCGAGGGCCTGATCACGCGGTTCGCGTCCGCCGGCGATTTCGACGTTGCCGGCCTCGCCGTGACGACGAGCTCCCAGACGTCCTACGAGAACGGCACGGCCGCGGACCTTGGCCTGAACGTCAAGGTCGAAGTGGAAGGGAAGCTGAACTCGACGGGCGTGCTCGTGGCGACCCAGATAGAGATTCGGCGCACGGGCTCGGTGCGGGTCGAGGCCGTCGCCGACTCGGTCGACGCAGCGGCCGGCTCGCTCGTGGCGCTCGGCGTCACCGTCAGCGTCGATGCCTCCACGCGGCTCGAGGACCAGAGCTCGCAGCAAACGTCGCCGTTCGCGCTCAGTACCATCAGCGCCGGCGATTACCTCGAAATCCGCGGGCTCGAGCAGCCGGCGGGCAGCAACCGGCTGCGGGCAACCCTCGTCCAGCGTATCAACTCGCAGTCGCACGACGAGCTGCGCGGAATCGTGCAGAGCGTGTCGCCGCCGCTGTTATCGATCCTCGGCGTCACGATCGATACCACGGGCGCGCGATTCGAAGAGGTGAACAGCCTGGCGCAGCTGCACATCGGCGATCTCGTCGACGTCCAGGGTCAGCGAACGGGCGACCACGCCCTGCATGCCACTCAGGTCGAGCGCGACGACTGAGCGATCTAGAAACGGAACGTGTAGTTGATCTTGATCGCGGCCTCGGACAGCGCCGAGCGCAGCCGGTTGTCGAGGTCCAGGTCGTCGAGCGTGTGGTTGATGACCAGGTAGGCATCGCGGCCCGCTTCCGGCGTCCAGTGCAGGCGCATGTTGATGGCCATCAGCTCCGACAGGTTGTCGTACTGGATTCGCGTCACCCACGAGAGCTTCGACGAGAACGAGACGTCGGTGCGAAGCTGGACGAGCCGCGTGACGAAGTCGCCCGCCGGCAAGTCGATGTCATTGAACGTGTAACCGACCGAGGTGCGTAGCCGGGCCGTGGGCCGCCAGTTGACCTCGCCCAAGATCTCCGTGCGATCGCCGTCGTAGAACTCGCCGTTCTGATACGCCGCGCGAACCCAGAGCTTGCGCTGGTCCGCGGTTTCCATCGATACGCGTGCGTTCGCGAAACGATACGACCCGACCGGAATCGTGACTCCGCGGAAGATCGCGAACGGGTCGCGCAGCACCTCCTGCTCGTCGACGTACCGCACCGCGAGCTTGTCGCCGACGCGATTCTCGAGCTCCATGAGTCGGTAGCGGATCTGCTGCGACTGCAATTGGCCGTCGAGCCATTCGACGCGCTCGCCGTTGAACCCGGCGAGCATCGAGCGAACCGCGCTCGCGCGCGGTCGGCGCGTGTACTGCGCGCCGAAGTTCCATTGCCTGATGTCGCGACGGTTCACGAAGCCCAAGCCCGGGTTGAAGTCTGCGCCGAGCCGGCTGAACCGCACGCCGCCGCGCCAGCCGGTGTTGTTGGGCATCGCGACACGCCAGCCATACGCCCGCTGGTCGCCCGTGAGACCCTCCGTGTCGCTGTCCTGCGCCCAGGCGTTGACCTCGAGCAGCCTGTTGCCCGGGTAGCCGGCTGTTGCGGTAGAGAAAATCCGCGCCGGCCACGGAGTTGTGGACGCTCGTGCCGGGATCGCCCTCCGGTCAGGATGATGCCCACGCTCGATTCCGCGAGCAGGTTCGCCGAGATGCGCGCCACCGTCGCGTTGTCGGCGGGCACGCCATCGGTCTCCCCCTGGCGGACCGAGAGCGCGCCGATGTTCCATCGTCCGACGCGACCCGTGAGCTTGCCGCCGACGTCGAGATCGAGCAGGTCGCCCACCTCCGTGATGCCGATGCTGCGGGAGAAGAACGGCCGGCCGTTCTGATCGAGTCCGCCGAACTCGAAGATATCGGCGTCCTGCAGGAAGAACTCGCGCTTCTCCGGGAAGAACAGGTCGAACCGTGTGAGATTCACCTGCCGATCGTCGACGTCGGTGGCCGAGAAGTCCGTGTTGAGCGTGAGCGCACCCGTGAGGCTCGGCGTGATCTTGTAGAACAGATCGATCGAAGGCTCGAGGTCCGTTCGCCGATCGGCCGGGTTGAAGTAGTGGCGCTGGCGGACGCTCATCGACGGCACGAGGTCGAGCCCCAGGCCCTGGTCGAGGCCTTCGAAGCCGACGGCGATGCCGGAAGTGCTGGGATCGGTGTTGCGGTTGCGAGAGACCCAGCCGACGCGCTCGTCGGTGACGGCGATCGCGCGGCGAAAATTGATGCCCCAGGTGTCGTTGTCCGGATCGAACGACAGCGTTTTGAACGGGATCGCGATCTCGGTGGTCCAGCCTTCGTCGTCGATGGCGGCCGCCGTCTCCCAGATGCCTTCCCAGTTCCACTGCTCGTCGCTGACGTTCTGATAGAGCGCCTCCTGACGCAGCCCGTTCGGGTTCGTCTGGAAGCGGTAGCCGCTGCGCTTGTCGTGAAATGGGTCGATCATCACGGAAAACCAGTCGTCGCCGAACACCCGCTCGCCCTGCCGCAGGATCCGGGCCGTGATGGTTTTCGGGTCCTGGTAGAGCCGCGCGCCGATGTACAGCGCGTTCGAGTCGTACATGACGTAGACGACCGTGCGCTCGCGGGCCGGCGCGTACTCGGTGGGTTGGATCTCGTGCAGGTCGTCGATGCGCGTCGCGGCGGCCCATTCGCGCTCGTCGAGCACGCCGTCGATGACGGGCGGTTCATCCGTACGGACCGCGTGCAGCGTCTTTTCCCGCCCGCCTTCGGGAACGAGGTCCTGCGCCGTGGCCGTGCCGATGAGCGGGAAACAGAAGGCCGAGAGCGCGGCGAGTATCGAGCGATTTGCGGTAACGAATGTCGGCATGCGGTCCGTCGCGTCTTGTTGTTGGCCGGCCGATGCGATCGAGGCGCCCGCCCGCATCCAGGGCAGGCAGTGCAACGGACAGGGACGGCCATGATAGCGACGACGAACGCTCGACGGAAATCCGTTCACGATTCTTAAGTGAGCGAAGCTGCGCTAAGATCGTGTCGGTCCAGCGGTACGGAGGGGGTAGCGATGGCACCGAAGGTTCTCGCAACGGCCGCAGCGGGGTTGCTCGTTCTGTGCGTCGGTGTGGCCGCCGCCCACCATTCCGTGGCAGGCGTGTTCGACAACTCGAAGCGAGCCCGCCTGACGGGCACGATCACGAAGATCGATTGGATCAACCCGCACACCTACCTCTATCTCGACGTCAAGGACGACGCGGGTGGCGTCACGACGTGGCGGCTCGAGTCGCTGCCCACCGCGATGCTGCGCAAAGCCGGCCTCACCGGCGAGATGCTGCTCGCGGGCGGAGCCACGGTCACCGCCGATGCGCTCCTCGCGCGCGACGGGTCCGCACATTTGGCGTGGGTGCTGAAGCTGACGTACGAGGACGGCCACTTCTATCAACTCGCGGGCGAATGAGGGGGCACGCAGTGAGAGTCGGGATCGAGCGCGTGGTGCTGTCGGGCGTGGTGGCTCTTGGCATCGTGGGCGGCATGCCGAGCGCGGTGGCACAGAGCGCCGCCGAGGAAGTGCCGCGCATGGCCGACGGGCATCCGGATTTAAGCGGCACGTGGGAGAACGGCAGCGGCATCGAGTTCGTGCAGCCGCGTAAGGAAGGCGAGTCGATCTGCGTGTTCGGCTGCGGCAGCGCCGGGCCGCCGCCCGAGGCCGCCGGGGCGGCCGCGCCGCCGCCGAATCGTCCCCAGTATCGACCGGAGTTCGCCGCGCGCGTCGCCGACCTGAGCGCGCGTCAGGTCAGCGAGGATCCGGTGCTGCGCTGTCTCACCCCCGGCGTGCCGCGGATCGGTCCGCCCGACAAGATCGTGCAGCGTGCCGGCGAGATCGTGTTTCTGTATGACGACGTGTCGGGGGATTTCTTTCGCATCGTTCCCACCGACGGTCGTCCGCATCGCACGGACGCCGAGCCCAGCTTTCTCGGCGACGCGGTCGGACATTGGGAAGCCGACACGCTGGTCGTCGAGACCGAAAATTTCAACACGGATACGTGGCTGACGGACGACGGCGCGTTCCACACGCGGGACTTGCGCGTCACCGAGCGGCTGCGCCGCGCCGGCGACACGCTCGAATGGGCCGCCACCGCCGACGATCCGGCCGTGCTGCGCGAGCCTTGGAAATTGACGCCGCGTACCGCGGCGCTGACGGACGTCGATCTCGTCGAGGCGCCGCCCTGCATCGAGAGGTCGCTCGAGCACATGGTGGACGGCTCGCACCATACGAATCCGCGGTGAAGAATCAGTCGTTCTTGAGGCGGCTCGGTTTCGCCCTCGGCGGCGTCGGCGCGGCACTGCGCGCCGAATCGAGCTTCCGGATTCAAGTCGTCGCCACGGTGGCCGTCGCGGTCGCGCTGGTCTGGCTCCGCCCTGCGCCGCTGTGGTGGGCGCTCGTCGCTCTCGCGGTCACGCTGGTGCTCGCGGCCGAGCTCGCGAACACGGCGGTCGAGCATCTCGCGGACCGATTGCATCCCGACCAGCATCCGGACATCAAGCGGGTCAAGGATTGCATGGCCGGTGCCGTGCTCGTTGCGAGTCTCGGTGCGCTCGCCGTCGCGGCCGCGCTGCTGTGGGATCTCCTCCGCTAATGGCGCGTTGCGGCGGTGGGCTGCATTCGTCTCAGCGATGTAACGCCGCGAAGTAGCTGACCTGCAGCCCGTCGCGCGTGGGCACGATCGTGAACGAGCGGTCGTTCGCCCGATCGTGACGCTTCATGAGGAACCGCGCCGTGGCGATGCCGACGCCGGCGCCCGCCACGGTATCCGAAAACCAGTGCGCGTCGTGGTTCATGCGCTGATAGGCGGTGACGGCGCCGATGCCGTAGCCGAGCACGCGGCGCAGCCAGCGCTGCCGGTCGTTGCCGGATTCTGCGAGCACGGAGCCGATCGCGAACGCCGCCGTCACGTGTCCCGACGGGAACGAGCTGCCGCCTTCGCCGAAGGCGGTGTGGTCGCCGGTCACGAACGGCCGCTCGCGGCCCGCGGCCCGCTTCAGCAGCCCGGTGGCCACGGAGCTGAATACCGCCGCCTCGAACATCGTGCCGGCCTCGCGACGACCGTCGTCGCTATGCACCAGTCGCGCCGCGAGCCAGGTGCCGCCGAGCGCGAGTGCCGCCGGTGCGGCATCCTGCGAATCGTGCGAGTCGTGTGGTCCCGGCGCCGCAGCCGCGTCGGAGACGAAATGCGCACGGACCTGGTCGTCGTGCTGATAGGCGAAGCCGATCGCCGCCACCGTGCTGGCGAACTTGACCCACTGCGTGCGCCCCGCATGCAGCGGTGTCGTCACGTAGGCCTTGGCGTCTGCGCCCCAGCGTCGCGCCGGTCCCTGACTCGATTGGTCCGGCGTCTGCGCGTGCAGCGCGCCGGCGATTGCGAGCGCCGCGAGCAGCCCGAGGGTCCGAATGCAGCACGATCCGTCGTTCATCTTCATCGCCTTGCGAGGTGGCCAGCGAGTATACTCGCGAGCGATGTGTTCTCGAATGGATCGCGCGCTGCACGGATGAATACCCAACGCGCCTTGATCACGGCTTTGGTCGGTCTGTGCGTGGCCGGCGCCGGCTCGCCGGCCTCGCTGAACACCGTCGACGTGACGCGCGAGCACGGCCGCTACCAAGTCGTCGCCGACACTCATCTCGATGCCCCGCCCGCCGCGATCTACAGCGTGCTGACCGACTTCGATCACAACCGCTACCAGGAGATCTCGGACATCTACAAGGAGAGCACGTATCTCCCGCCCGATACCGACGGCACGCCCCTGGTCTACACGCGCGTCGAGGGATGCCTGCTGCTGTTCTGCCGCAGCATGCGTCGTGTGGAACGTCTCGAGGTCGTGAAGCCCCGGTTCATTCGCGCCACGGCGTTGCCTAACCGCAGCGACTTCAAGTACTCGCGTGCGGAGTGGACACTCGAGCCGGAAGGCGACGGAACGCACGTCGTGTACAAAATGGAGATGGAGCCGGCGTTCTGGCTGCCGCCGTTCGTGGGGCCGTGGTTCCTGAAGCGAACGCTGTTGCAAGGTGCACCGAACGCCGTGGAACGCATCGAGGAGCTCGCGCAGGCCTTGAATACCCACCAGGCGGCAGCGCTCGCCCGCTGATCGAAGCCGGCGGTGGGCTGACGGGGATTCCGCGCAGGGCGGAGTCGTAGCACGATGACGGATCTGACCGGACACACGTGTCTCGTGACCGGCGCCACACGCGGCATCGGTCGTGCGACGGCCGAGGCGCTCGCGAAGCTCGGCGCCGCGGTCGTGATCCACGGTCGCGATTCGGCGGCCGTGGGCGCGGTTTGTCGCGCCGTCATGCGCGTTTCGCGCAGCGGTCAAGTGACGGGGGTCGTCGCGGACTTCGCATCGCTGGCGGCCGTGCGCCGCATGGCGAGCGAGGTCGCTGCTCGGCATCCGCGACTCGATCTGCTCGTCAACAACGCCGGGGCCAGCGCGCTCGAGCGGCGCGTCACGGGCGACGGGCTCGAATGGCTGTTCGGCGTAAATCATCTCGCGCCGTTCCTGCTGACGACGCTATTGCTGACGACGCTGACTGGCAATGCGCCCGCGCGCATCGTCACGGTGGCGTCGATGGCCTACCGCCGCGCGGGCCTCGATCTCGACGACCTGCAGTGGCAACGGCGCAGGTACCAGAGCCTGCCGGCGTACGGAGCGTCGAAGATCGCAAATATCCTGTTCACGATCGAGCTTGCGCGACGCCTCGAAGGTACCGGCGTCACCGCCAATTGCCTGCACCCCGGCGTCGTCGCCACGCATATCTTCGCGGGGCTCGGCGTGCTCGGCCGGGTGTTCGGCGTGCTCGCGAAGCCGTTGCTGCTGTCGCCGGCCGCGGGCGCCAAGACGTCGGTGCATCTCGCATCGGCGCCGGAGCTCGCCAGGGTCAGTGGTCGGTTCTTCGACAAGTGCCGCGAGGTCGCGCTCGAGGCCGCCGCCGCCGATCCCGCCGTGGCCCGGCGCTTGTGGGAGATCAGCGAGCAGCTCGTGGCACGGAGCGCCTCTACAGCTTGAATACGCGCTCCGCGTTGCCCTGGTAGAAGGCTCGCAGGTCCTCGTAAGCGATCGGCAGCTCGTCCGTGACGTTCACCTCCTCCGGCACGAACTGATACGGGTAATCCATCGCGTACATCAACCGATCCATGCCCATGACGGATTGCACGTAACGGATCGGCGGCGTCCAGGCCATACCGCTCGTCGTGTAGTAGAAGTTCTCGCGCAGGTACTCGCTCGCTTTGCGAGCAAGCTTCGGCTGGCTCGCGTAGCGCCCCGAGCGAACGCTCGCGCCGTGCATGAAATCGATGCGGAAGAGCCAATAGGGCAGCCCCTCGCCGAGATGGCCCAGCACGACTTTCAGGCGCGGGAACCGATCGAACGCGCCGCTGACGACGAGACGCAGCGCATGCAGCCCCGTCTCGACGGCGAAGCCGAATACCGCACCGTCCAGGCCGCGCTCCATGAACGGCTTGATCATCGCGTTGCTCGGCGTGTTCGGGTGAATGTAGAGCGGCACGTCCAGCGCTTCCGCGGCGGCCAGGAGGTCCCAGCACTTGGGATCGTCGAGATACTCGCCGTGCGTATGCGAGTTCACGATCGCGCCCTTCAGGCCGAGCTTGTGCACGGCACGCTCGAGCTCCTTTGCGGCGGCAGCGGGATCCTGCGGCGCGACGGCGGCGAGCCCCGTGTAGCGCGTGGGGTGTGCCCCGATCGCGGCCGCCAGCTCGTCGTTCGCCGAGCGCGCGAGTCCGACGGCCGTGTCGGCATCGAAGATCTGCACGCCGGGTGAGGTCAACGAGAGAATCTGCATGTCGATGCCCGTGGAGTCCATGTCGGCGAGGCGGCGCGCGCCGAGATCCTGCAAGCGCTCACTCACCGCGCGCGTGCGCTCGCTCGGGTTCAACAGGTAGTAGCCCATGAGGCTGTTGAAACCGATATCCGTCGACGCGCCGCGTGCCAGCAGGTCGCGATACGCCGCGAGGATCTCCTTGGTCGCGAAAGCTTCTTCGGTGGCGATGCGTTTGAAGCCCAGGTTTGCGCGCAAGGGGTGCTCCTCGACGGTATTCAGCTCGCGCCGACGGGTTGCGCGATGGGTGGTGCGCTTCTCATGAGCAGCGCGACGGCAATGATGCCGATCAAAGTGGGCACGATGCAGACGAGATACACGGATCTCGGATCCTCTGCGGTCGCGAGCATGACGCCGCCGATGGCGGGCCCCACGATCGAGCCGATGCGGCCGATGCCGAGCGCCCAGCCGAGCCCCGTCGAACGAATCGCGACCGGATACGTCATCGACGCGAGGGCATTGACGCCGACTTGACCGCCGACGACGCCGAAGCCGGCCAGCATGAGCACGCTCGTCGTCGTCCACTGACTCATGCCCGGCACGGTCGCAAAGACATACAGGCCCACGACGGCGACGAGCATTGCGAAGATCTGCATGCGGTGCGCGCCGAGCCGGTCCATGAGCAAGCCGAGCGCATACGTGCCGCCGACTCCGCCGACGTGATAGAGCGACGTCATCACGGCGGCTTGCGTGACCGTGAAGCCGGAGGAGCTCAGCGACGTGGGCAGCCAGTTGATCGCGAGATAGACGTTCAGCAGGCTCATGAAGAACGCGACCCAGATCAGCAGCGTGGTCGTGCCGCGCCGCCCCTTGAAGAGATCGGCGAGCGTTGCCTTGCCGCCCGCAGAATCGCCCGCGGTCACGTGCGCGTCGGCGGCAACGGTCAGGCCGGGGCGCAGGCGTCGCAGCAAGCTCCGTGCCTCCGCGACTCGCTGCGGCACGAGCGCGAGGAACCGCAGCGACTCCGGCAGCGCGGCCGCGAGCGCGGCGGCCAGCAACAGCGGCAGCACGGCGCCGACGACGAACACGGCGCGCCAGCCGACCGACGCAATCAGTTGCGCGGCCGCCATGCCGGCGCCGATCGCGCCGAGGGAGATGCCGCTGCCCACGAACGTGACGACGGTGGCGCGGCGTTTGTGCGGTGCGTATTCCGACGCGAGCGCAATGGCGTTCGGCAGTGCGCCGCCCAAGCCCAGGCCCGTGAGTAATCGCAGCACGAGCAGCTGGCCGAGCGAGCCCACCCAGACCGTGAGCAACGTGCCGACGCCAAAGGCAATGCAGGAATAGATGATCACGCGGCGGCGGCCGATCCGATCGGCGAGCGGCGCGAGCAGCAGCGCTCCGACCATCACGCCGACCAGACCCGCGCTGAACGTAGGTCCGAGGGCGCCGCGCGCGAGACCCCATTCCCGGCTCAAAGCGGGCGCGATGTACGTGATGCTCTGGACGTCGAAGCCGTCGACGAACAGCACCGCGGCGCACAGCAAGAACACCCGCAGCTGAAAGGCGCCGATCGGTCGTGCGTCGATGAGCTGCGAGACGTCGATCGAGCCCCTGTTCGGCACGCACGTTCCCGGAAGTGATTCCCCCGGCGCAGGCTACACTGTCGCGTGCGCGCGTGTCGATGGTGAGCCAAAGACGCTTCGGGCTCGCGACGCCGAACCACCGCACTCGTGGAATGGGTGCCGCGCGCCGCACAGTATGCGACCATCGGTCCGATGCCGGTGACATCCGTCAGCACGAGATACAACCTGCTCGAGTCTCCCAGGGGCCGGCGCGTGCTGTTCGCGGCGCTCTATGTCAGCGAGGGCGCACCGATCGGATTCGTCTGGTGGGCTTTACCCAGCTTGCTGCGGGCACAGGGCGTCGATCTCGCCTCGATCACGACACTGACGTCGTTGGCCACGTTGCCGTGGGTGCTGAAGTTCTTGGTGGCACCCCTCGTCGACGCGAGCCGGCGCGCGGGCGTGTTGCTCAAGCACTGGGTTCTCACGTGCCAGCTCGCGATGGCCGTCGCGTTGCTGCCCATGATTTGGCTCGACTGGCAGCGGCAGTTTGGGCTCGTCGCGGCTGTCATCGTGACGCACGCGGTTTTCGCCGCCGCTCAGGACGTGGCGATCGACACGCTGGCCATCCAATCCGTGCCGGCAGGTGAGCTCGGTCGTATCAATGGCTGGATGCAGACGGGCATGCTCGGTGGACGCGCGGCCGTTGCGGCCGGCAGCGCGCTGCTCGCCTCGCTGTTCGGCACGCCGGGTGTCGCCGTGATTTTCGTCGTCGCGCTGATCGGCGTGCCCGCCGTGTTGATGCTCGTGGCGGTGACCGAGGTGCGCGTGCACAGGCCGCGTTTCAGCCTGAAATCGTTGCTGCCGCATCTTCGCGCCCCTGCCATGTTGTCCGGCATGGTGATCGCTTTGTTGAGTGGCGCGGGATTCGAATTCTTTGGCGTGAGCGTGGGGCCAAGGCTCGTCGAGGAGGGCGGCGGGGGCGGAACGCTGGCCGCGTTCTATGGACTGATTGCCCCCGCGGGCTTGGCGGGCGGCGCTTTGCTCGGCGGGGTGCTCGCCGATCGGCGGGGCGTGGTCATGGCCACGGCCGTCAGCCTTGCGGTGCTCACGGCCGTGTTGTTGACGGTCGCCGTGGGCGAAATGGCCGATGTCCTCGGCAGCGTGCGTCTGCCTCTCTCCGGCTGCGTGTATGTCGCAATCGGCGCATTGACGGCGACGTCCTATGCGCTGTTCATGACCCTGTCGCGCGGCGAGTACTCGGCGACACGGTTTAGCCTCCTGATGGCAATGACGAACGCCTGCGAGGCGTGGGCGGGGTTCGTCGGTGGACGGTTTGCCGGACAAAGTTATGGGATGACGTTGATGGCATTGACCGTCGTGGCCTGCGTGGCCGCGGTGCCGCTGTATCTGGTCGGCAGAAGTCACGGGAAAGGAGTGTGGGATGGGTCAAGAACAAGCGCGGTTTAACCTGCGGCAGGCACGGCTGACGGACGTGGACGCCATCGTCGATCTCGTGGCGCGCGCCTACCCGCACATGAAGCCCTATCGTCCCGGAATGATCGCGGGGCAGATCAACTCTTTTCCGCAGGGCGTGTGGGTGGCCGACTTCGACGGACGGATAGTGGGCTATTGCGCCACGTTGCGCGCCGGCGATGCGGCCCTGCAGCCGCATACCTGGACGGAGATTACCGGCGGTGGGTTCGGCTCCACTCATGATCCGGAAGGCGCGTACCTCTATGGCTACGAGGTTTGTGTCGACCCTGACTTTCGCCGCTATCGAATCGGGTTGCGTTTCTACCGAGCGCGCCGGCGGCTTGCCGAGCGGCTACTTCTGAAGGGCATCGTGATCGCCGGGCGCATTCCGAGCTATGCGAAGAGAGCGAAAGACTTCGGGTCGCCGGAGGCTTACCTCGAGGCCGTGCAGAACCGCCGCGCGCGCGACCCTGTGGTCAACTTCCAGCTTCGCAACGGGTTCGAGCCGATCGGCGTTCTGCCGAATTACCTGCCAAACGACACCGAATCGCTCGGGTATGCGGCGCACATGGTGTGGCGCAATCCACAGTACACCGAGGAGCGCCAAGGGCCGACGCGCGGAACCTACATGCAAGGGTTGGCCTCGGGTAGAGTGCGCATCGCGTCCGTGCAGTACGGCCAGCGCCGGATTCGCTCGTTCGAGGAATTCCGCGACATGACGCTGTACTTCATCGACGTCTGTGCGGACTATCGTTGCGACTTCGTGCTGTTTCCGGAGTTGTACACGCTGCAGCTGCTGTCGATCGAGAACGAGCCGATTCCGCCGAACGAAGCCGTTCGGCACGTTGCGGGGTACGAGGCAGCGATCATGGATTTCGTTCGCGAGGCCGCGCTCAAGTACAACCTGAACGTGATTGCGGGCAGCACTCCGTCGCAGCGAGGCGACGCCATCTACAACGTGTCGCACCTGTTCAAGAGGGACGGAACGCACGAGAGTCAAGACAAGCTCCATCCGACGCCCAACGAGGTGTACTGGTGGAACATCGTCGGCGGCAACGACGTCAAGCTGATGGACACCGACTGCGGCCCCGTGGCCGTGCAGATCTGCTACGACGTGGAGTTTCCGGAGCCGAGTCGATATCTGACGGACCAGGGCGTTCAGATCATGTTCGTGCCGTTCTTGACCGACGAGCGTCAGAGCTACTGCCGCGTCCGCTACTGCGCGCAGGCGCGGGCCGTGGAAAATCAGATCTACGTAGCGATGTCCGGCAGCTGCGGCAATCTGCCGAACGTCCAGAACATGGACATACACTACGCGCAGAGCTGCATTCTCACGCCTTGCGATTTTCCGTTCGCGCGTGACGGTGTTGCGGCGGACACCACGCCTAACGTCGAGATGGTGGCGTTCGCCGATCTGAGCTTGCGACAGCTGCGCTCGGCGCGATTCGCAGGCACGGTGCGCAATCTGCGCGATCGGCGCCACGACCTGTACGGCGTAACCTGGCGCGCCGACCCACCCAGCGCTTCGCCGAGACGTTAGCGGCACTTTCGCTCGTCGCCGGCGAGCAGCGCTTGCGCGGCGCTGCGAGTGGTCACGCCTATGAATCGATGTCGAGCGGCTGCGCGGCGTGCACGAGCAGCACGTCGGGCAACCCGTCCGTGAGCACCTCGATGTGCTGGAAGAACTCGATATGGTGGCCGCTCTCGGGCGGATCGAAGCCGAGCAACACGAGCGCGGCCGCGCGCGACGTGTTGGCGACGGCTTCGTGCAGGCTGTCGTAGACGACGGTGACCGGCTCGGCGTCGACGCGTGCCCGGTGTGTGACGTCGACCAGGTGCTCGTGGGCCGACTCGCGTGCGGTTTCGTCGGGAACCACCTGAATGAGGCAGATGCGGCGATCGCGCAGCTCGTAATTCTGCGCGAGCAGATGCGCGAGAATCAGCATCAGCGGACCGTTGCGACGGCCGTGCCACCAGAGGTGCACGTCGCCGGGGCGAACGGTCCACGGTGCGCGCGCCTCTTCCCGTTTAACGACGACGATGTTGCGCCGCAAGTGCGCCGTGAGGCGCAACACCTCGTTGAACCGTTCGAGCTCGTCTGAATCGTCGCTCCAGCCGAGCACCAGCGTGTTCGGCTGGATGCCACCGATGCCGTGGCATTGCAGCAACGCCTTCACGCCCTCGAGCAAATCGTCCTCGATCACGACGGCCGGGAACGCCTCGAGCCCCTCCTTGCTGATCGATTGGCGCAGCATCCGCTCCGCCTGGTAACGGCGCTCCAAGCGGTCGTCGACGTCGCCCGGGATGATCTGGCCGATCGACAGCACGCCGCGCCCGGCCGTGAGCCAGTAGCCGTACTCGGCGATTTGATGGCGCCCGGACGCGCCGCTCAGCGCGAGCACGATCGGCCGCCAGTTCTTCGGGTGAATCGGCTCGCGCTCGAGGCGAAGCAGCGCCTTGCGTGCGCGCTCGAACGCCACGCCGCTGCGAACGTCGCCCCAGCGCGCGCGGACGCCGATGGCGCGGATCGTCGCATAAAGCGAGCCGACCGCGATCAGGGCCCCGGCAGCCCAGACCGGCGCCATCAGCGCCATGACGATTGCGCAGCCGAGCGTGGCTGCGAGTGACAGCGTCCAGTGGCTGTAGCGAAAGCGCGGTCGGAAGCTCGGGTTGCGCGAGTAGCCCTCGTAGAAGCAGGCGAGATTCAGCGTGCCGTAAGTGACGATGAAGAACATCGTGATGATCGGCGCGATGGCGTTCAGATCGCCGAGACTGATGGCCGCCTGGCTGACCAGCGCGGTGAGGACGATGGCGCGGCGCGGCTCGTCGGACGAGCCGCTGCCCTTGCCAAACAAGCGCAGCGCCTTGAAGACGCCGTCGCGGGCGAAGGCCTGAAGGATGCGTGGCGCGCCGAGCATGCTGCCCAAGGCGGAGGAGAGCGTCGCGGCGAACACGCCCGCCACGATCAGGCTTGGCCACACGGCCACGTCGTGCATGACGAAATTGTTGGCGAGCAGCTCGCTGCGCTCGACACTGCCGCCGAGCGCGACGATCAGCCCAAGATAGACGAGAGCCGTGGCTCCGATGGCCGCAAACGTGCCGAGCGGCAGCGACTTTCCGGGGTCGCGCAGATCGCCGGACATGTTGGCGCCGGCCATGATGCCGGTCGCGGCCGGAAAGAACAGCGCGAACATCGTGACGATGTTTTGCCCGGCCGGGTACGCCGTCGTCCAGTTCGTGGCCAGCCGCGCCGGGGAAAACGTTCCGGCCGCGCCGATCCCGAACGAGATCAGCGCGAGCACGAGCACTGCGAGAATTCCGTACTGGACCTTGATCGTCCAGCCCGCGCCGACGATCACGATGGCGAAGACCGCCAGATTGGCGATGGACGCGACCGCGCGCTGGGTCGCGCCGAGCTCCGGAAAGATGGCCACGAACGCCTCGGCGAAGCCGATCACGTACATCGCGACCGAGATCGCCTGCGCCAGGTAGAACACCAGCGCGATGCCGCCGCCGAACTCCACCCCGAGACTGCGGCTGATCATGTAGTAGACGCCGCCGGCCCGAACCCGCGTGTTGGTGGCGATCGCCGCGAGCGAGAAGGCGGTTGCCGCCGTGATGAGCTCCGCGGCCAGCAGTACGAACAGGGCGTGCACGATGCCCGCTTGGCCCGTGATCTGGCCGAAGCGCAAGAACATGATGACGCCGAGAATCGTGAGCACGTTCGGCGTGAAGACACCGCCGAACGTGCCGAACTTGTGGGCGTCCTCGGGGGCGTCGCGACCGTTCGCCATGGTTACTCCGCCGCGCTGCGGCGTGGCGCGTCTTCCGGCGGCTCGGCGGCGTCCTGCTTATAGGTATGACCGTTGCGCACTGCGAACTCGGCGCGGGCGAGCTCGCGACCGAGATACGCGGCGTGCTCGAGCCTGCTGACCCAGCCGTTGCGGATCAGCGTGAGGCAAATATCGCGTGCGGTCTTGCCTTCGACGACTCTGAGCAGATCGTCCTTGCCGCTCAGATGGTCGACGATGATCGAATGCTCCTCGATGCGCACGCGGAAGTGCCCGGTCTTGTCGGGCCGAATCTCCAGGTTGACGTTTCTCGGGACCAAGAGGTGATCGACGCCCGTGTCCGTGGTGCGAGTCACGAAGCCCGCGTTCGAGTCCTGCGCCGTGGATCGCTCCTTTGCGATGCGCCCAACGATCTTCGCGATGTCGCTGCAGCCGAGCATGTCGATGAAGTCGATGCGCTTGCGCAACGTTGCGAGGTCCGTCGAATCGAGTTGGGCCGCGATCGTGTTCATGAGAGAGCCCGCTTGTCCGGCGGGAACTTCCTCGTCGCGCCCGAGCTTGAGCAGCGCGGCCGCCAATGGCGGCTTGTCCGCCGCGTCGCCGACGCAGATCAGAGTCTGAGTCGCCAGGTTTGCACGCACGGCGTGCAGCAGATTCGCGGCGTCGGTTGCCGAGTGCAGGTCGGCCACCATGCTGAGGCCCTGTGGCGCCGCCGCGACGAGCTCCTTTGCGATCGAACGGTCGTCGACGGTCACGACGATGGTCGCTGCAGCGGGATCGAGCACGGTGTAATCGCCACGCACGAACGGCCACGTGGCGGATCGCGGCGCCAGGTTGCGCCGAACGAAGCTGGAGAGATCGTCGAGCAGTTTCACGCGTTCGCCGGCCGGCAGGGGTGCGGTGGTGCTGCGGATCATAGGCGAACGCGACGCCGAGTGCATCGCCGTCCGAAGGAGCCGCGCACGCGTCACGGCAGCCGAGGCGTCCGCGCCGGCCGACCTCTACGCTTACTCGGGTTTGTTTGGATCGAGCTCGTCTTCGGCGAAGAACGGACGAATGTCCGCGGCCACCTTTTCCAGGGTTTGCTGCAGTGCCTTGTGGAACGTCTCGTTGACGTGCTCGTGGGGGCGCGACGTGACGATGTAGCTTTCGCCCGGGACCAGCCCGGACTGATAGACCTTGTCCAGCAGCACCTTGTTGTTCGCATCGTAGACCTTGACGGCGAGGTCGAAGTGCACGCTGGGCGTAATCGTGCTGATCGGCTCGACCGAGAGGCCCTCGCCGCCGGCGCCTGGGCGCAGATTGAACGAGTCGCCTTCGATCTGCCGATCGTAGCGATAGCCGAAGTTGCGGATCTCGGGCTCGAGGGCCACGTGATAGCGCAGATCCGGGACCAGCTTGTCGGTGAACACCACGCCGTACATGAAAAACGACCGGAACACGCTCGCCGAGACCTCGCGCAGGATCGTGCCGATCGGCATCACGAGCGTGATGTTCTGGCCGATCTCCGACTCCGGCTTGCCGGTAAACATCAGCTGCTCGTCATGGTCGTGCATGAGGATCACGATCTTGTTCTCCGCCAGGTACGGCGGCGTGACCTTCGACAGGTACTCGGGCTCGTACAGGCCCTGGGCTGTGCAGCCGCCGAGAACGAGGGACGCGATCGACAAGGTCACGGTCAGTGCGCGCATGCGGGGTGGGCTCCTTCGGAGCGCAGTATTCACGGGCCTCCGCGGCGCAGCCATACGTAGTAGCCGACAGACTCGCCGGCACTGCTCGATTCGCTGCACCGGGCCGCGCGCGTGTTGACGCGCGCGGCCGCCACGCAGCACCATCGTCGCGAGCTCGACGACGGGGGTGGCTCATGCTGAATCGACGTGAGTTTTGCTCGGTGGCCGCGGCCGGTGCCGCAGCCGCCGCGTTCGGGTCGCGCGCGTTCGCCGCCGCACCGCCGTACGACCTCGTGATCAAGGGCGGTCGCGTGATCGATCCTTCGCTGCATCTCGACGGCATCCGCGACGTGGCGATCGCAGCGGGGCGGATCGCGGCGGTGGAATCCGGCATTGCAGGCGCGGCAACCGCGACGATCGATGCGCGCGGCAAGCTCGTCGTGCCGGGGTTGATCGACATTCATACGCACGCGGCCCGCACCAGCGATGGGCCGCGAATGGTGCTCGCCGACGGCGTCACGGCATGGCTCGACGCCGGCTCCCAGGGCGCCGACGGCATCGACGAGGCGCTCGCGGTTGCGCGCGCCTCGCCGCAGCTCGGCCGACTGCTGATCAACGTCGGTCGTGCGGGGATCCAGCAGGACGGCGACACCATGGACCTGAAGCGCGCGGACACGGGCGCGTTGCGCGCGGCGATCGAGCCGCATCGCGATCTAATCGTCGGCATCAAAGCGCGGCTCACGAAAGGCGTGTCGGCCGACGACGTCGAGGTGCTGCGCCGCGCGCAACAGGTTGCGACCGCGTTCGGTTTGCCCGTCATGATCCACATGGGGCAGACGGCGTCGCCGCTTACCGCGGTTGCTCGACCTGTTGAAGCCGGGCGACGTGGTCACGCACATGTTCGCGCCGCCGCCGAACGCCATCGTCGACGACGAAGGCCGCATCTTGCCCGAGGTGCTCGCCGCGCGTCGCCGCGGCGTGTGGTTCGACGTCGGTAATGGCCGCATCGGCCACATGCGCTGGGACGTCGTCGAGCAGATCATGCAGGCCGGCTTCTGGCCCGATACGTTCTCGACGGACTGGGGCGTCGAAAGCAAGACGACGGGCGTGGTCGACCTGCCGAACTGCATGTCGAAGCTCTTCGGCTTCGGCATGTCGGTGCCGGAGGCGATTGCCTGCGCCACGGTCAACGCCGCGCATACGTTCCCCGCGTTCCGCGATCGCGGTACGTTGAATTTGGGTGCCGTCGCCGACGTCGCGCTGCTCGAGCTGCGCGACGGGGAGTTCGAGTTCGTCGATAACTACGACAACAAGATCAAGGGCAAGCAGCGGTTGTTTCCGGCCGGCACGGTGCTCGCGGGCAAGCGCGTCTGAGGTGGCTGGGTCGAGCGCGGGACGCGGCCGCGCCGACGGTCCGGCTCAGCCGGCGGCCCTGCGCGACTCGCGCTTGCGCTCGTTCTCGGTGAGGAATCGCTTGCGCAGCCGGATGCTCGTCGGGGTGACCTCCACGAGCTCGTCGTCGTCGATGAACTCCAGCGCCTGCTCGAGCGAGAAGCGGATCGGCGGCGTCAGGATGATGTTCTCGTCGGAGCCCGCGGCGCGCACGTTCGTGAGCTGCTTGCCCTTCGTCGGGTTCACCATGAGGTCGTTGTCGCGGCTGTGGATGCCGATGATCATGCCTTCGTACACCTCGACGCCATGGCCGATGAACAGTGCGCCGCGCTCCTGCAGATTGAAGAGCGCATACGCGAGCGCCTTGCCCTGCACGGTCGACACGAGCGCGCCGTTGATGCGTTGCCCGATCGAGCCGCTCGCGCGCGGCGCGTAGCCGTCGAAGATGTGATACAGCAGGCCGGTGCCCGCCGTGGACGTGAGGTACTCGGTACGAAAACCGATGAGCCCGCGGGCCGGAATCCGGTAGTCGAGCCGCACACGGCCGCGGCCGTCGGGCAGCATGGCCACGAGCTCGCCCTTGCGCTCCGCGAGCCGCGTCATGACGGCGCCCTGGTACGGCTCCGCGAAGTCGACCGTCAGCTGCTCCCACGGCTCGTGAACGGCACCGCCGACGGTCTTCTCGATGGCGGCGGGACGCGAGACGGCGAGCTCGTACCCCTCGCGGCGCATCGTCTCGATTAGCACCGACAGATGCAGCTCGCCGCGGCCCGAGACGCGGAATTTATCGGGGTCGTCCAGCGCCTCGACGCGCAGCGCCACGTTGTGCTTGAGCTCCTGGTCGAGCCGCTCGCGGATCTGGCGGCTAGTCAGGTACTTGCCTTCCTTGCCGGCAAATGGCGATTTGTTGACCTGGAAGGTCATCGTGATCGTGGGCTCGTCGACTTTGAGCGTGGGCAACGCGGCTGGAACGCCGCGCGCGCAGACCGTATCGGAGATCTGCAAGTCGTCGATGCCGCTGAACACCACGATGTCGCCGGCCCCGGCCTCGGTGATCGATCTGCGCTCGAGCCCCTCGAATCCGTAGAGCTCCATGAGCTGCGCGCTGCGCTCGGTGCCGTCGCGCTGCACCACCGTGACGGGCATGTTGCGTTTGACGATGCCGCGCGTCACGCGACCGATGCCGAGGAGCCCGACGTAGGAGCTGTAGTCGAGGCTCGACACCTGCAGCTGCAACGGGCCGTCGGTCTCGACCGGCGGCGGCGGCACGTGCTTCACGATGGCCTCGAACAGCGGTTGCATCGTGCCCTCGCGAACCTCGGTGCTCGTGCCGGCGTAGCCCTTCAGCGCGGAGGCGTAGATCACCGGGAAGTCGAGTTGCTTGTCGCTCGCGCCGAGGCGATCGAACAGATCGAACGTTTTATCGAGCACCCAGTCGGGGCGGGCGCCGTCGCGATCGATCTTGTTGATCACGACCAGCGGCGTGAAGCCGCGTGAGAAGGCTTTCTGCGTGACGAAGCGCGTCTGCGGCATTGGCCCATCGACGGCGTCGACGAGCAGTAGCACGCCGTCGACCATCGACAGCACGCGCTCCACCTCGCCGCCGAAGTCCGCATGGCCCGGTGTATCGACGATGTTGATCCGCCACTCGCCCCAGGTGATCGCCGTGTTCTTGGCGAGAATCGTGATGCCGCGCTCGCGCTCGAGATCGTTCGAGTCCATCGCGCGTTCCGGCAGCACCGTGCGCGCGTCGAGCGAGCCGGACTGCTGCAGCAGCTTGTCGACCAGCGTGGTCTTGCCGTGGTCCACGTGCGCGATGATCGCGATGTTTCGCAGCCGTTCCTTGGGAAACATGGTCGGGGGCGTCGGGGAAAAGGCGCGCATTATACGGTGCGCGACCTGCAATACCAGCCTAACCGACTGGCAAAGCTAAAAAAAAGCCCCGCTTAAGCGGGGCTTGAAGGACAACGGCGGCGCCACGCTCTGCGCCAGCCGCTGCTTGAGCTATGGGATCGCCGGGAAATCCACGGTCGAGACGTCGCCGGTGTTCGTGATGTCGACGCCCGGTGCCAGCCGAACGTCAGCATGTCGTCCGCGAGCGCGGGCGTCGTCGTTGGCGCCCTGGCAGGTGAAGGCCACCGTGTAGTCGCCGGGATCGAGCACGCGTCCGGTAGACGTAATCGCCCGGTGGCCGGATCGAGCGTGGCATCGACCGTGGCGATCGGATCGTCGCGTGCCGTCGATATCGTCGACCGTCGCGCCGTGGCCGGCGAACACGTACACGACGTTACCGACGTCGTAGATCCATGCCCGCACGGGTCGTCGTCGTTGCAGTGATTCGCCGTGAGTCCTCGACCCACGTGTGCGAGATCGTGCCCTGCAGCACGCCGTACGCCGTGACATCGAGCATTCGGAACGCCGGCTTCAGGAAGTACTGGTGCTGGCCGGGCGGATAGACCAGGCCCTTGCGCATGTCCCAGTCGAACAGCAGCTTCACGGCCTGGCTCTCGGGGACGGTAAAGCCGCTGACGAGTCGCAATCGGCCGCTCGGCACGCTCAAGTCGGTCTCGACTTCCTCCTCGCCGCCGGTGGCGGTGATGACGTAGGAATCGCGCGACGTTGCGCTCCGCGGCGATGTCCATCGCGATCCACTCGTAGGACGCCGGCCTCGATGGCGGCGCCGTCGACGAGGATCGCCGCATTCTTGTCCGTGAGCCCCATGATGTTGACGGTCATGGGGCCGTTCGGCATCGGCAGCTGCACGGCCGGACCGCTGCCCTGTCGGCTTGATCCACATCGCTCGTGATCTTCACGTAGACCGCCGTGACGCCGTCCACCGGGGCGTCCATGAGGGAAATGCTCAGCGTCGAGCCCTGGCTCGAGCCACCGCCGCCGCCGCCACCGCTGCAGCCGGCCAGAAGGCCCGCCGAGACCAACGACCGTGAGCGGCAGAATCTGCGTCCGTTTCATGCTCGAGCTCCTTGTGATCCGCGAGAGGTCGTCGTCGACCTCAGACATGCAACACGGCTCAGCCAGGCTTCGGTTGCACGGACTTGACATAATTCTCTAGACCTCCTCGGGCGGCGGTACGCCGCTCGGCCCGCTCGAGGCTGGCGCGCGCTAAGGTGGGAACGGAAACCGCGATCCACACGTGTATAGAAGGTGAGACCTTGTCGAGACCCATGGTCGCAACGCAGCCAAAGACGCCTTCGCTCACGGTGATCGAGGGACGGGGCACCGCCGGAGACGCGCTTTGCGGCGATCGTCCAGCCGCACTACGACCTGTTGTATCGCGTCGCCTACCGTCTGACGCGCTCGGTGCACGATGCGGAGGACCTCGCCCAGGAAGTGTGCGCTCGCGCGTTTCCGCGGCTTGCGGAGCTCGAGCGGCTCGAGCAGCCGCGCGGCTGGCTGCTGCGGGTGCTCTACCGGCTGTTCGTCGACTGCGGCGCGGCGCTACGAGCGCAAGCACGTCGCGTCGATCGACGACGTCGACTCGGAATCGTTGGTATGCGATCGGCCGAGTCCCGTCGACGAGACCGAGCGCGCGATCACGCGGCGGCGCTTGACATCGGGCGTGGCAGCATCTCGGATCAGGAGCAGCGTGCTCTGCTGGCGCTGCACGACGTGGAAGGATATTCGCTCGCGGAGCTCACGGAGCTCACGGGCCTGAAGAACGGTACGTTGAAGTCGCGCTTGCACCGCGCCCGTGTGCGGCTCGGCAGATTGCTGCAGCGGCGACGCGGCTACGACCGACGCCGTGGTCCGGGATCGAGGAGCTGAGCGATGAAGTGCGAAGACGTCATCGAGGATTTGCGGACCGGCACCGTGCCGCTCGGCGCGGCGCTGCGAGCATCTTGCCGAGTGCGAGCATGTGCCAGGCGGCGCAGGCAGGCGCTCGTCGCGCTCGAGCTCGAGCGCGCCCAGCCGGTCCCGCGCCTGGCCGAAGGCGCCTTCGAGCGCGCCCTGCTGCGCGCAGTGCAACCGCTGCCGCCGATGCTGAGCGCGGGCGCGGTTTCTGGCTCGGCGACGGTCGTAGGCGGTGCGCTCGCCGCGAGCGTCGCCATGGTCGTCACGGCGTGGTGGCTGCAGCCGCAATCGGCCCACGTCGAGCCGCGGCGAATCCGCAGGTGCGGCTTGCTGTTGCACGAGGTTCGTGCCGTGAACGTGGCGCTCGATTCCCCGGTGGAGCTCATGGGCGCCGAGATCCACGTCGTGCTGACCGGCGCGGTCGGCTTGCAGGGGTTCGCCGAGCAGCGGAGCTGCGCTGGACGACGGATCTCGACCGCGGCGTGAACCAGCTGACGCTGCCGCTCGTCGCGCTCGGGCCGAACGGCGGTCAGGTCCTGGTCGAAGTTCAGCACGGCGACAAGCGTCGGGCCTTCGTCGTCGACGTGCAGACGACCGATGACGCGGCATGGCCAACCGGCGTCCACGCGCGGCGCGGCCGTCGGCCGTTTGACCTAATCGATCGAAATTTCGGGAACCGATCGATGATTCATCCGTGTACGGGATAGGCGACGAGCTTTTCGAGGCATGACGATGTTCAAGCCAATTGCGATCACGGTAGCGGTTCTCGGGCTGGCGAGCGCGGCTGCGTCCGCGCCCTGCGGCTCGCGCAGGAGAAAGGGCTCCGGAACGCGCGGCGGAGCGGCTCGAGATCACGATGACGTTGCTGCCGGACAAGGCGGCCGACGCTGCGGAGATCACGCGGCACATCGAGCTGCCGAGCGCGCCGGGCCCGAGCGCCGCCGAGGGCAAGCGCCCGGATGAGCTGCCCGGCGCCGAGCATGGCAAGGGCGAGGGGCTCGAGAAGGCCGCCGAGGCGCGCGAGCTCGGCCGACAGTTCGGCCAGGAGGTGGCCGAGCAGGCGCACGAGAATCGCGAGAATGCCGGTCGTAGCGACGATCATCCCTCCGGTCCGCCGGCCGACGGCCGGTGACGCCGCCGGGTCCGCCCGACAACGTGCCGACGCCTCCGCAAAAGCCCTGAGAACGCCGTCCCGCACGGCCCTTGCCCGGGGACCGTTTACACTCCAGGCATCGAAGGCTTGCCTGCGGTTCTTCATGGCCCAAATCGCTCGCCGGCGTCGTTGGCGGCATGCTCTCGTGGTGTTGCTGGCTGCCGGCGGTGTCGCGCACGCGCAGCCGCCAGATCCTTTCGCGGCTGGCACGGCGGCGTTTCAGCAGGGCGATTTCCCGCGCGCGCTTGAGTTTCTTCCAGGACGCGCGGGCGCGGGGCGCGGACACCGCCGGCGCTCGAGTACAACATCGGCGTCTGCCAGTACCGCGTCGGCGACTACGAGGCCGCCGAAGCCACGTTCGGGGCGCTCGCGCAGCGCTTCCCTTCGTTTCGCGCGCTGGCCGAGTACAACCGCGGCCTCGCGCTCCTGAAGCTGCAGCGTCGCGACGACGGCCGATCGCCGCGCTCACGAGCGCGCGCGCCGGCGGCGACGAGCGGCTGGCCGCTTTGGCCGCCAGCGCGCTCGAGGAGCTCGGCGTCGGGGCGAAGCCGACGGCCCGCGCGCGCTTGGCAGCGGCTACTTCAGCGCGGCGGCCGGCCACGACGACAACGTCGCGCTGGTCGACCAGCTGAGCCTGCCCGCCAACATAGCCGCCGCGAGCCCCCTGACGGAGCTGCTGGGTTACGCGACGCCTGCGGCCCTCGACCCGGCGTGCCGCTGCACGTCGATTTCAGCGGTTACGTGGTCCGCTATGCCGATTCGGCAGTCTTCGACCAGGACTCGCTACGGATCGATGCTTGCGTTCTCCTGGGCAGCGGGCGACGCGTGGCGGCTGGAAGCGGGTCCGAGCTTCGCGAGCTCCACGCTCGACGGTGACGACGTTCGAGCGGACGCTGGGCGCGCAGTTGCGTGCCACGCGCACCTTCGGCGAACGTCTCGCGTTCGACGCGCGGTTCCTCTACGACGACATCGAAGCGCCGACGACGCGCTTCGCCTTCGTCGCCGGCAACCGCGAGCGCGTTGCGCCTCGAGCCTCGAGCGCAGCCAGGCGGATCGTCGCCTGCGCGTTGCGCTACGAGCGCGAGTCGCAGGACCGCGCGGACCCGAACGTATCGCCGGACCGCGAGCGGCTCATGTCGGTTGGGCACGACGGACTCACCGGCCGCTGGTTCACGGACGGCATGCTCTCGTATCGAACGAGCCGCTACGACGAGTCGACGACGCCGCGCAACGAGCAGCTCGACGGAGCTGACCTTGGCCGCGCGGCGCGAGCTGCGCGTCGAACTGGCTGCTGAACACCGACTACCGCTGGGACGACAACGATTCGAACGTCGCGCTGTTCGGCTACACGAGCCGCCGCATCACCGTCGGCGTGGCCGCACGTTCTGAGCCCATTTGACGCTGTTGCCAGGGCTCCATAGAGTGGTCCGGCCATCACCATTGTCCGCCGGCGAGCTCCCAATGATTCGCGTTCATGCCACGAAAGCGTCGATCAACGGCTACAAGGTGCGTCTGCTGCTGTCGATGCTCGAGCTTGCCGTACGAGCTCGTCGAGCTCGACATGTACGGCGGCGAGCACAAGCGCGAGCCGTTTCTTTCGCTGAACCCCTTCGGCCAGATGCCCGCGCTCGAGGACGGCAAGTTCAACGTGGCCGACTCGCATGCCTGCCTCGTGTACCTCGCGCGCAAGTACGACAAGACCGGCCGCTGGTTGCCGGCGGACGCGGAAGGCGAGGCGAAGGTCGCGGAGTGGCTGTCGAAATCGGCGAACGAGGTGCATCAGGGTCCGTGGATGAAGCGCGCGAAGGTCCGTCGTCCGGAGGCGATCAAGGTCTCCGATGAGGAGATCGATGCGCGCTGCGACCACATCTTGAAGATCATGGAGGGCCAGCTCGCGAAGCGCGATTGGCTCGCGCTCGACCGGCCGACGATCGCCGATATCTCCTGCTTCGGACCCGATCTCGATGCTGAAGGTGTCGGGCTACGACACCGACAAGTGGCCGCACGTGACGCGCTGGCTGAACCGCATCAAAGCGCTGCCGGGCGCGCACGACATCGACGGCCAGCCGTTCTGACGGCTTTCGAGCTAGTACCTGCGTCAAAAAAATAGTCCTCTCGCAAAGACGCGAAGACGCCAAGGAAGATAAGCAGAAGATATTCTTCTCCGGCTTGGCGCCTTCGCGCCTTTGCGAGAATCTTATTCGGTGACACAGCAGCACTAGAACGAGCCTTTCGTCTCGACGACGAGCTGCCTCTTGTCGATCGTAGGGTCGCCGTTCAGCGGGAACGCCAGATCGATGTGCACGACCGAGCGGCCGCTCGAGCGCGGCGAGGTCAACCGCAGGCCGATGCCGACGTCATAGAGCGTGCCGAGGCTCGGCGTTGCGCGCGGATCCCGGCCGCCGACCCGACCGGCGTCCGCGAACACCGCGTAGCCGACGCGAAACAGCCGGAACGGATACCAGTCGGTGAAGAAACGCTCCTCGACGCTCAAGATCGCGAACCGCTCGCCGGCCTGGTAGCGCAGCGGATAGCCACGCAGGCCGTTGTCGCCGCCGAGCAGCACCTGGTTCTCGGCGTCGAGGCGGCGCGTCACGAGCGCACCCAAGCTCACGGAGAACAGGTTCTTCTCGAGGTTGCGCCGGTAGTAGCGCGCGGCGGCGGCGACCTGCGTGTCGTGGTCTTCGTCGCGCTCGAAGCGCGTCGACGCGCCGGCGCTGAGCAGCAGCAACCGACCCGAGCCGCCGGGCTCCCAGCCCTTCTGCAACGAGGTGTCGAGCAGCGTCGCGTCGCGATCCGAGCCGAAGCGCTCGTTGCGCGAAGCCGAGCGTGGCGCGGACGTTCCAGCCGAGCGACACGTCCTCGATGCGGCCCATGTCGTTGAGCTCGGTCATCTCGCGGTAGTCGTCCTCGAGCAGTTGCCAGCCGATCCATGGATAGACGAGCTTGCGGTCCGCCGGCAAGAGCAGCGGCTGCGGGGTCGCCGCTGTCGGCATGAACGTGTTCTCCTCGGACGTCACGCCGAAGAGCCAGCGCCGCACGCGGTTGCCGCTCGCACCGCTCGACCATCCGCCGCTCAGCGACAGCGACTGCAGATCGTGGCGAAACTCGTCGATCTCCTCGCCGAGGTCGTACATCGTGTCGGTTCGCTGCTGGTCGCGGAGGGTGCCGCCGAGCGCCCAGCGCGTGTCGAGCTCGAAGAACGGGCGCTCGGCCGCAAGCTCGCGACGGTGCCCGTCGGTGGCATCCGAGCCGACGACGTTCAGGCGGACGCGGCTGCCGAGCACGTTGGCGTCGCTGTAGCCGAGCAGCGTCTCGTTGCGATCGACGGTGCTGGTGTGCGTCACCGCCACCTTCTTGCCGGTGCCGAGCACGTTGCTGTCGATCAGGCCGATGCCGTATTTGTTCTTGCCGCCGCTGCGGCTCAATCGGAGCTCGGGCGCCAGCGTCCAGGAGTCGCGCACGCGGACGTCGACCTCGACGGTGTTCGTGGCCGCGTCGTAGCCGTGCGGCTCGACGCTCGCATCGGCGAGATAGCCGCGCGCGCGCAAGGCGCGAGCCGTTTCGTCGATTTGCAGCACGCTGAAAGAATCGCCGACCTTGAACAGCAGCACGTTCGCGATCACGTTCTGCCGCGTTCGAACATGCACGCGGTTCGCCCACCGGTATAGCCGCTTGTCCTCCTGCGGGTTGTTCAGATCGAAGACGTTGTCGACCGTGATGTTGACAGCGCGAATCGTGGCGCCGAGGCGTTCGAGCTCGGCGCGCGGGTCGGGCGCCGTTTCGTTGCCGACGGCTTCGGGGCCTTGGCCGAACGCCAGCTGCGATGCCAGCAGCAGCAAGCCGGCCAGCGGACGGTAAATGCTGTGCAGGTGGCTACGGGGCCGCATGCTTAAGCCTAGCCAGCACTTCCGGCCAAATGTGTGCGGCGTCGCGCAAATCACCCAGCCGCCGTTGCAACCAGTTGTGCGAGCGCAACGGTGCGCCCGTCGGGATCGACGATCGGGCCTTCATGGTAGTGGAGCACCTGCAAGTCGCGGGCCATCAGCCGCAGCTCGTTCGGTGCCAGGCGAAACGACGGGTTGCCCGGGCCGGCCACCGCCGCCTCGCTATGGAGATGCTGCTCGCAGAGCAGCGCGCCGCCGGGCTTCAGTCGCTGGATCAGATGCGGCATGAGGTCACGGTGCACGTAACGCACCCATACGATCAGATCGTAGTCGACTTGCGGCAGGCCAGTGTCCGGCCGCTCGTCGAGATCGACGCAGAGCCAGCGGAGCTTGAGGCCGCGCGCGGCCGCGGTCTTGCGGCCGCGAGCGAGAGCCACAGCGGAGATGTCGAGCGCGTCGACGCCAAAGCCCTTCGCCGCGAGATACAGCGCGTTACGTCCTGCGCCGCACGCCACGTCGAGCGCGCGACCGATCGCGAGGCGCGGCAGCCAGGTCGCCAGCAGCTCGGTCGGGTGCGTGCGGCTTTCGTACGCGCCATCGCGGTAACGCTGGTTCCACTTGTCGCGCTCCGTTTCGCTCACGCGAGGTACGGGCTCGCCGCGCCGTCCAAACCCGTCAAACCTGAATCGGCCGCGGCGGCGGAGCGCCGAGCTGCGACCAGTGCCACGGCTCGTAGTCGAAGCCGAGCGAGTTGCGGCGCCCGTACGGCATCCTGAAGCCGAAGGTGCCGGCGTTCGCCGTGAGCCACGCGAAGGCCTTCGACTGCTCGAACTCTGCCGTCAGCGGGCGGCTGCCCGGCGTCGCGATGTCGATGGCCCGGCCGGTGTGATGCTCGCTGAATCCCGGCGCTGCGTTGACGCGCAATATGGCCTCGATCTCGTGACCCGCGGCGAGCTTCTGCCGGAACAGTTCCGTTTGCTGGGCAATGCTGCGAAATCCCGACACGACGAGCAGCTGCACGCCGGCAAGTGCGGCGGCCTGCTTCATCTGCCGCCAGGCACGCGCCGTCTGCGGGGTGAGGCGCTGCGTCTTGCCGACGATGTTCGCTTCGATTTCCTCGAGCTCCGCCGCCTCGCCGTAGCGCGGGCGGCGCGGATTTCGGCCGTAGTCGATCGGAATGCCCAGCTCGGCGAACAGCTCCGTGTTGCTCATCGTCCTTCGGCCTCGTGCGCAGCAGGCTCGCTGCGCCATCATAGCGCTATTGGGCGGGCGCGTCGGCCGACGGCGAGGGCTCCGCCGGTGCCACTACGGCCGCGGAAGCGGCCGGCGCTTTGCCGAGCCGACCGCCGGTCCACGCATGGATCAGGCCGAAGTTGTTCAACACGGCATAGGCGATCGCGAGCACGATCACGAGCACGATGAGCCTCGGCCACACGCTGCGTTTATCGGCGTATGGATCGCTGAGCGAGCGCTCGGCGCCGGCCGGGAGCGTCGGCAGGTCGGTCAACGACGCGCCGAACGGCACGTTCATCTTCGCCACGGTGTTGATGGCCCAGCCGTTCGCGTCGAGGATCGGGCCGAGGTTGCGTTTCCGCAGCTTCAAGTAGGCGATCAGCATGGCGGGACCGCTGATGATGGCAATGATGCCGATGAACATGAGCGGGATCTGCCACGGCGCGAGATCGAAGAGCTTCGTCGCGAGGAACGATAGTGCCGTGCCGATGGAGCCGACCGCGACGCCGAGAGCCGCTACGACGCCGATATCGATCTTCTTCGGTGCGCCCGGTTTGGCCTGATCGATCGTGGCGGCCGTGATGGCGCCGTGGGCCACCTTCTCGTTGGCCGCAGTGTCCGCCGCGGCCGCGCGCTTCGCGATCTGCTCGTCGATCAGCCGCACGAGCTTCTTGTACGGCGACCAGAACGCTTCGCGAACGCTGATCGGATTGTCGATGACCTTCGTGATGGTCGCATCCCAGTCGACGCCGGCGCGGTCGTAGAACACGCCGTTGCGGCCCACCATGAGGTTGTCGCGATCGCCGTCCGTGAAGACGGCGCAGATGGTCTTCTTCTGTCCGCCGGCGCGCGTGATGTCGCAGTAGGCGAGATAAGCGCCGGCGAGGCCCGCCAGCGCGGCGTGCTTGCCAGCGTCGATCACCTGGACGCACAACCGGCAGCTGCGCGCATCGAGATACAACGTGCCGGCCTGAAAGATCGCGCCCGTGCGCCCATAGAAGTCCGCGAAGTTCACCGAGTTCGTGAGGAGCTCGTACAGGTCCTTCTGGAAACGCACCAGCTTCTCGACGGAAGCGATCTGATTGAACTCGCCTTCCAGCGCCAGGTCCTGCTCGATGAGCGCCGCGATCGCCGTGTGCGCCGAGCCGGCGCTCAGCTCGCGGAGGCGCGGCAAGCCGAGCGCCTCGACGGCGGTAGCCGGTTTGCCGGCGAGCCACGCGTCATAGGCATCGACACTCGACTGCAAGGCATTCCAGTCGGCCTCCGTGAGCGCGGGCCTGCTGCCGAGCAACGGCATGACCGCAGCGCTGGCAAGCGTGGCAATGGCGGCCGTCCAGGCCGGGTTCAGCCCTTCGCTGAGAGGCAATGCCCGGTTCGCCTCGATCTTGGCGAGCGGCAGCGCGGCGATCTCGGGCGAAGAGATCGTCAAGTCGTGCGCCGCGAGCGCGACATAGTCCTTCTCGTCGCGATTGACGGCGGCGAGCGCACGCGCATCGAAGGCGGCGAGCCGGCACCGAGCGAAGTAGTCGTCGACTTTCGTCTTCACGGCCTTGATGGCCGCCGAAGCCGTCGCGGTGCCGTCCAGACCGAGCGGCGTGAGCGTCTTGTCCGCTTCGCCTTGCGCGGCCCAGTCGAGCAGCGTCTGCGTCTCGGTGAAGAACCGATCGAGGTTGGCCCGGTCGACGCCGGGTTTGCCGCTGCGGTCGGTAACCGCGCCGAGCGCCGCGATCACGGCCTCGATGGCTCCGCGCACCGCCTCGTCGTCCGCGGCGTCCGCGATGATGACGCCATCGCCGTTGAACGTCGTCTCGCCGAAGATCCTCACCGTGTCCGTGACGTCGGCGAGCGAGATCGCCGTGGCGTCCGACTTCTTGCAAATTCGCGAGGATTCGCTTGGCGCCCGCCAGCGTGCTCGGATCCGCGATCTCCTCGAGCGGCACCGTGTCGCCGCCCTTCATGATGTGGCCCACATCCTTGAATGCACCGGCGGCCCATTCGGTCGCGGCGATGATCTCGGGTGGCCGAATGCGGCCGTCCTTGTCGGTGTCGATCAGGTCCGCCGTCTTCGGATCGAGCTCGTTGCCGCGCGTGGGCACGGCCAGCGCCATCCAAAGTTTTTGGTCGAGAGAAGCGAGATTCGCGATGTCCTTGCCATCGCGGATCTGTACTTGATCCACGCCGCCGGCGCGATAGAAGCGCCAGCGATGAGAGTGCGTAGCGCTCGTAGATGCCATTGTTACTCGTTCTCAGTGGTGAAGTGGCAAAGTCGCGGTCGGCCGGATCGTTTCCGCTCTCGCGTTGTCTCAGTGGGGCGGTTCGGGTCGCGGTTGCGCGTTCTTTTGAGTCGATTATGTGAGCGTTCGTGTGGTTGTCAATCCAATCCGGATTCGGACCGCGTCGCGGAGTCAACCGCAATCGCTCGCGAGCGTTGCTGCACTGCAGTCGAGCCGTGGCCAAGAGCAGACAACAAAGCGAGAGGATCGCCATTTCAATGGATGAAGTCAGTGCACGGCGCAACGAGCGCCTCGCAGGTGTCCGGCGCCGCCATGTCGTTGCGCTGTTGCTGCTGGGCTTCCTCGGTCTCGCCGGGACCCTGGCGCGTGCGGCGCCCCCTTCCGAGCTCGGCGAGGTCAAGGGCAAGCTCCTCTGGGTGGACTTCTGGGCGTCGTGGTGCGCGCCTTGTCGTCGTTCGTTCCCCTGGCTGAACCAGATGCAGGCGCGATACGGAGCGCAAGGCCTGGAGATCATTGGCGTGAATCTCGATCAGCAGCGCAGCGCGGCCGACGCATTTTTGCGGGACGTGCCGGCACGGTTCACCCTGCGGTTCGATCCGGCGGGCCACGCTGGCGTCGAAATTCAACGTGCAGGCGATGCCGAGCTCCTTCCTGCTCGATGCGTCCGGCAACGTGCTCGCGAGTCACGCGGGGTTCAGGCTCAGCGAGTCTGCCCTCTACGAATCCGAGATCAAGAAGGCCTTGGCGGTCAGCAAATAGGACGGAGTGGAGTAGGGAAATGCAGACATTCAAGTGGTGTGTGTTGCTCGGCGCTCTCGGTGCGTGCGCGGGTTGCGCGAACGTAGGCGTGAAGCCGTGGGAACGTAGCGTTCTGGCGCGCGAGGACATGCAAATCGTCAGCGAGCCGCTCGACGCGTCGATCGACGAGCACATCTACTTCAGCAAGGAAGCTTCGAGCGGCGGGCAAGGCTTCGGCGGCGGGGGTTGCGGATGCAACTGAAGCGCGGCAAGACGAATCTGCCGGCCGGCGGCCGCGAGATCGGCGCGGCACTTGCCACGGCCACATGCGCGCTGCTCGGCACGAGTGCGCCGACCGTAGCCGTCGCCCAGGACATCGGGCAGTGGCGAGTGGATGCGGCAGGTCTGTATTACAGCGAGCAGGACCGTGTCCGCGACTTGAGCTTGAACGTGCTCGCGCGCACTCAGCCGTTCGAGGATCGATTGCTGAGTCTCACGTTCAGCTTCGACACCCTGACCGGGGCGTCACCTAACGGCGCCGCGCCCAGCGCTTCGGCGCAAACGTTTCCGCGGCCCATTACGCTCACGCGCACGTCGGGCGGCAGCACCATCGTCGGTGGCGGTAACTTCGCGGTGCCGGGCGGCGTGCTGCCGCTCGACGACCGGTTTCAGGACACGCGCTACGCCGGTAGTGCGGAGTGGCAGCGCCCGCTTGGCCGTCTCGGCACGGTGAGCTTCGGCGGCAGCCTGTCCAATGAGCACGACTACAGCTCATGTGGGAGTCGACACGCGGCTTGCCCGCGACTTTCACAACCGCAACACGACGCTATCGGGCGGCGTCGGTTGGTCGGACGACACCGTGAAGCCGATCGGCGGCAGTCCGGTGCCGTTGACTGCATTGACCGAGTCGTCACCCACGACCGGCAACGGCTCGAAGCATGTGCTCGACGTCCTGCTCGGGGTGACGCAGGTGTTCACGCAGCACACGCTCGGGCAACTGAATTACTCCGTCAGTCGTGCGGACGGCTATTTGACGGATCCGTACAAGATCCTGTCGGTGGTCGATCCCGTGACGGGCGATTTGGCGGCCGGTCCCGACCCGGGCATCGGGCTCTATTTGTTCGAGCAAAGACCGGATTCCCGCGACAAACGCAGCCTCTACGGGCTCCTGAAGCACGACTTCGGCGGCAACGTGATCGACGCTTCGTATCGCGTCATGACCGACGATTGGGGCGTCGACTCGCAGACGGTGGAGATGCACTATCGCTGGAATTTCCGCAGCGAGAAGTACTTCGAGCCGCACCTGCGTTTCTACAAGCAGACGGCGGCGGACTTTTATCACACGGTGCTGCCCGCCGGGGGATCGTTGCCGATCTACGCCAGCGCCGATTACAGGCTCGGGGATTTCGATGCGGTGACCTTGGGTTTCAAGTACGGCGCGAAGACGTTCGCGGGCCAGTTCGCCGCACGAATCGAGCTGTATCGTCAGACGGCGACGCCGAGCGCCGACGCTCTCGTTGGATCCTTGCGGGGCCTGGACCTCACGCCAGACTTGAAGGCGATCATTGCGGAAGTCAGCTACAGGTTCGGGAAGTAACGGCTCGCGGCCGCAGCTCGTTGCGCGCGGTAACGGTTGGCTCGGCACCTTCGCGGCGATGGCGAGCGTGTGCGAGGTGCATCTCGCGGCGCTCGAGGAGAGCCGAGCCACGGAGATCCTCGCGCTCGTTGCCGAAGAAGCGTGGCGCATCGAGGCGAAGTTCAGCCGGTATCGCGGCGACAGCGTCGTGAGCGCCATCAATGCGAGCCCCGGCACTGCAGTGGTGGTCGACGAAGAGACGGCACGGCTGATCGACTACGCAAATCAGCTGTTCACCATGAGCGGCGGCAAGTTCGACATCACGTCCGGCGTTCTGCGGCGCGTGTGGAAGTTCGACGGTGGCGATCGCGTGCCGCGGCCCGAGGACGTCGCACGCGTGCTGCGGCATGTCGGCTGGCCACGCGTGCGCTGGCAGCGTCCGGCCATTACGCTCGAGTCTGGCATGGAGCTCGATTTCGGCGGCATCGGCAAGGAATACGCCGTCGATCGCGCTGCCGCGATCGTCGGGGCGATGACGGAGTGCTGTCTGATCAACTTCGGCGGCGATCTGCGCGCGCTGGGACCGGATCCTGCGGGCATGCCCTGGCGCGTCGGCATCGAGGCCATCGAGAGGCCCGACGCGGCGGATTGCATCGTGGAGCTGACTCGGGGTGCGCTTGCGACCAGCGGTGACACGCGGCGTTTTCTGCTCAAGGACGGCGGGCGGTACGGCCACATCCTCGACCCGACGACCGGCTGGCCGGTCCGCGGAGCACCGCGCTCCGTGACCGTGGCGGCCGATAGCTGCACGCAAGCGGGCATGCTCGCAACGCTCGCGATGCTGCAGGGCCGGCACGCGGAGAGATTTCTCGCCGCTCAGGGCGTGCGCCATTGGTGCGTGCGCTGAACGTCGCGACCGCCGAAACCGATACGTCCACGGCGGGCGCTTGTGCTCGCGCGACCGGCGTTTAAACTCGCGCGGGAGAGCAACACCGCCGCGGAGTCGGTCATCTGAGCACGTCCACGAGAGCTCGTCGCTGGTTGCGGCCGAGGGGCATCGCGCAGCTGCTCGCGGTGGCGCTGCTCGCGTGGCTCGCCCTGACCTTCGCAGTCGTGCTCGTGTTGCGGTTCGTCGCGCCGCCGTTCACGGCCGTGATGCTCGAGCAATCGCGCTCGCTCGCGCAGCTCCACTATCGCTGGGTGGACGCGCAAGGCCATCCCACGGACTGCGGCGCGCGCCGCGCTGGCCGCAGAGGATCAACGGTTCCTCGAGCACCACGGTATCGATTTCGTCTCGCTCGATCGGGCGATCGAGGACTATCGCGCCGGTGACGAGCTGCGCGGCGCCTCTACCATCACGCAGCAGGTCGCCAAGAATCTCTTTCTGTGGCAGGGGCGCAGTCTCGTGCGGAAGACCCTCGAGGCGTACTTCGCGCTCGTGATCGAGCTGCTCTGGTCGAAACAACGGATTCTCGAGGTGTACCTGAACGTCGCCGAGCTCGGCCCCGGCGTGTTTGGCGTCGAGGCCGCCGCGCAGGAGTTCTTTGGCGCCCCTGCGAGTCAGTTGTCGGCGCCGCAGGCCGCGCTGCTGGCGGCCGTGCTGCCGAATCCGCGGCGCCTCAGCGTCGCGCATCCGAGCGCCTACGTGCGCAGTCGCCAGGCCTGGATACTCGCGCAAATGCAGCTGCTCGAGGCGCGCGGCCATTATCGTGGGCTCGATTGGTGAGCCCGCGGCCGCCGCTCGCCATCGGCTTCCCGCCCATCGACGGCGGCGAATGCGCGCGTGCTCGTGCTCGGCAGCCTGCCGGGACGCAAGTCGCTCGAGATGCGCGAGTACTATGCCCAGCCGCACAACGCGTTCTGGAAGATCATGGGCCGGCTGTTCGAGGCTCATCCGGAGCTGCCGTACGAGCGCCGGCTCGAGCAGCTGCGGAGGCATGGCATCGCCGTCTGGGACGTGCTCGCCGCGGGCGAGCGCTCCGGCAGCCTCGATTCCGCGATCGTGCCGTCGAGCATGGTGGTGAACGACTTCGCCACGTTCTTCGCGGCGCATCGCGAGATTCGCCTGATCTGCTTCAACGGCACGAAGGCGGCCGAGCTCTTTCGACGTCGTGTGGTGCCGCTGCTGCCGGCGCAGGTCGCCGCCCTGGACACGCAATTGTTGCCCTCGACGAGCCCGGCGCATGCCTCGCTGCCGTTCGCGCAGAAGCTTGCGCGCTGGGCGGCCGTGCTCGCACCGCTGGCCGAGCGCAGCCGACGCGCGTAATCGATGCTCAAAGTGCCGTGTTCGGCGGCGACAAGGCAGGCAGCTCGAGCGTCACGATCAGGCCCGGCTGGTTGTCGCCGAGCAAGAGCCGCCCGTGATGTTGCATCGTCACGGCGTTCACGAGCGCGAGCCCGAGGCCGGCGCCCGGTTGCGAGCGCGCCCGGTCGAGCCGCGTGAAGCGCTGCAGCACGCGCTTGCGATCCTCTTCCGGCACGCCCGGACCGCTGTCGGCGACCGTGAGCCGCGCAATGTCGCCGCTGCGCTCGAGCCGGGTGGCGATCCTGCCGCCGGTGGGCGTGTACTTCACCGCGTTGTCGAGCAGGTTCGTGAGCGCCTGAGCCAGGAGCTCCCGGTCCCCGAACACCTCGACGGTACCGGTGTGCGTGTGCTCGAAGTGCAGTTGCCGCTCGTCGGCCGCGGCTTGGTAGAGCTCGCAGACGTCGTGCACGATCGGCGCGAGATCGACCGGCTTGAACGCGCTGCGGTAAGCGCCGGACTCCACGCGCGCGATCCGTAGCAGCGCATTGAACGTAGCGAGCACGTGATCGAGCTGATCGACACATTCACCGAGGTCCTCGTGGCTCGGCTCGGCAGCGGCGGCCAGCGTCTCGAGCCGGTTGCGCAGTCGCGTCAGCGGGCCGCGGAGGTCGTGAGCGACGCTGTCTGCCACGTGCCGCATGCCTGCGAGCAGGCTCTCGATCTGGTCCAGCATCGCATTGATGTTGGTCGCGAGCTCGTCGTGCTCGTCGTCGCTGCCTTTCAGGAGAGCACGGCGGCTGAGGTCGCCGGCCATGATCTGCCGCGTCGTGCGGTTCAGCTCCTGGAGCCGGCGTTGAGCGCTGAGCGCCATGAGCACGCCGCCCACGAGCGCGAGTCCCAGGGTGAGCGTAATGCCATACATCGCCGCGCTGCGCAGCACACCGCGGATCGCGGCCAGCTCGCGGATGTCGCGACCGACGAGCAGCCGGAAGCCCGGGCCCACGCGATACAACGCGGCGCGAACCGGTGTCTCGTTGCCGCGCTCGTCGCGCTTCGTGAAATCCACCCACTGACCGCTGACGGGATCGAGCGTGCTTGGCCAACCCACGTTGCCCGCCAGCGGTCGGCCGATGGCGTCGGCGAGCAGGTATACGGAACGGTGCTCCGGGTCGCGCTCCACGCGTTCGTTGATGATGTCCGCGAGCCCGGCCAGCCCTCTGCGCTCGTACTGCTCCGCGAGCCCGTTGATCTCGGCCTCTATGATCGCGTTGGTCTGCCGCTCGAGATAGCCGAGCGTCGACCAGTAGATGAACGCCGAGAGCGCGCCCACCGACACGGCGAACAGCGCCACGTAGGCGAGCGTGAGCTGGAAGACGCTGGTGCGGAACAGTCGGCGCAGGCGCATCGCGGTTCGCGGCTAACCGTCGAGCCGATAGCCGACGCCGCGAACCGTATGCAGCAACGGCCGGGCGAAGCCGCGATCGATCTTCGATCGAAGCCGGCTGATGTGCACGTCGATGACGTTCGTCTGCGGGTCGAAGTGATAGTCCCATACGCCTTCGAGCAGCATCGTTCGAGTCACGACCTGGCCCGTGTGGCGGAGCAGGAACTCGAGCAGCTGGAACTCGCGCGGCTGCAGATCGATCGGCTGGCCCGCGCGGTGAACCTCGCGGCGCAGCAGATCCATTTCGAGATCGGCGGCGCGCAGGACGGTCGTTGGCGCGTCGCCGCCGCTCTTCGCGCGACGCGCGAGCGCCTCGAGACGCGCGAGGAGCTCGCTGAACGCGAACGGTTTGACGAGATAGTCGTCACCGCCGGCCTTCAGGCCCTTGACGCGATCGTCGACCTCGCCGAGCGCGGAGAGGATCAGCACCGGTGTGGCATTGGCCGACGCGCGCAACGTGCGGATCAACGTGAGGCCATCGACGCCCGGCAGCATGCGATCGACGATCAGCGCGTCGTATTTTTCCGTGGTGGCGAGGAACAGGCCGTCCTTGCCGTTCCCGGCATGATCGACGTTGCAGCCGGCTTGGACGAGCCCGCTGCGAATGAAAGAGGCGACGTCCTTGTCGTCCTCGATTACCAGAATGCGCACTATGTTTCCTATCGCGACCCGGCGTGCCCCCGAGCGGCGACGGACCCCGACGCAGCGTCGGGGTCCATGGTTGCTCAGGACTTGCGGGTCAGCTCCCGGGCCTCTTCCCGCGTCATCTTATAGATGCTGTTGATAGGGTAACGGAAGCCGGCTATCCGTACCGCATCGAAGCGCGCATACACGCGCGCGCCGAACGACGTGATGCCGATCGTTTGCGCGAACGGCAGGTCGTGGCTGGGGTAAGCGAGCTCCACCAGATACGGCTGCCAGGGCGTGGTCCAGACGATGACCGTGTCCTCGTCGATCGCCTGCCAGCTGTGCGGACGCGTCATCAGCGTGAAGCTGTCGACCGCCTCGTACGGCCGCGCTTGCTCGGCGACGGCGGGGGCCGGAGCCTTGGCGGCTGCGGTGGCCGCGCCGACCATGCCGAGGCCGAGGCCGAGCGCCAACCCTGCGGCGGCGCCCAGACGCGCGAGCTTGCCGAACGTTGTGTCACTCATGGATATCTCCTCGAAATTGGGCTTGCACCGAATCGGTGCTTTCAGCATGTCTCAAAGTTACTCCCGGGCAGCTGAACGCAACATTAACGACTCCTTACCCGGGCGCATTACAAATCCGTATTGAACCGTTGAGATGCGGGTAAGGGCGCGGCGCCTAGCATGACCCTCATAGACTTCAACGCTCAAAGGAGATCTGCGATGACCGAACAGTGGAAGAAAAGATCCGCGCGTTTCGGCTGGCTCGCAGGGGCCATTGCCGCCGCGGGGCTCACGGGGGCGCTGGTCGGAGTCAACCACGACTCCGTCGCTCAGCCAGCCGTAGCCACGCACAGCGCCTCGCCGGGCTCGTTCGCCGACGTGATCGAGGCCGTCAGCCCGGCCGTCGTCAACATCATGATCAGCAAGGTCGAGCAAGCCCAGCCGACCGGCTTTCGGTTCCAGGACCCGAATTCGGACTCGCGGGCAACAGACCCCGTTCGACGAGTTCTTCGGCCGGTTCTTCAACGCGCCGAATCAACCGCGTCAACGGCGGACCGAAGGCCAGGGCTCCGGCTTCATCATCGATGCGAGCGGCTACATCGTGACGAACAATCACGTCGCCGATGGCGCCGACAAGATCGTAGTGACGATGCAGGATGGCCGCAAGTTCGACGCCAAGCTCGTCGGCCACGATTCGAAAACCGATCTCGCGCTGATCAAAGTCAACGCGACCGGGCTCCCGCACGTTGCTTTCGGTGACTCGGAGCGTGCGCGCGTGGGTGACTGGGTGGTGGCGATCGGCAATCCTTTCGGGCTCGGCGGGACCGCGACGGCGGGGATCATCTCCGCGCGGGGCCGCGACATTCAGTCCGGGCCGTACGACGATTACCTGCAGCTCGACGCGCCGATCAACTTCGGCAACTCGGGTGGCCCGGTGTTCAATGCGGCGGGTGAAGTGATCGGCGTGAACACCGCCATCTTCTCGCCGAACGGCGGCAACATCGGCATCGGGTTTGCGATCCCGGCCAATCAGGCCAAGTCCGTGATCGGCGAGCTGCGCAACAACGGCAGCGTGGAGCGCGGCTGGCTCGGCGTGCAGATCCAGAACCTCGACGACGAGCTCGCGGCTTCCGTGGGGCTGAAGGACACGCACGGTGCCCTGGTCGCGGAGGTGCTGAAGGACGGCCCGGCCGCGCACGGCGGCGTGCAGGCGGGCGACGTGATCACCCGCTTCGGCGATCGCGACATCGATTCGGCGCGCACGTTGAGCCGTGCCGTGGCCGATGCCCCGCCGAGCAAGGCAGCCAAGATGACGGTATGGCGCGACGGCAAGAGCCGTGAGCTCACGGTCAAGCTGGGCGAGGCCGCGCAGAACGAGCAGGTGGCACAGGAGCCGGCGGCCGGTGGCAACGGCACTCAGGCGAACGCCGACCTCGGTCTCAGGCTGCAGGCGCTCACCGACGAGGATCGCGCGCAGCTCCAGTTGCCGAACGACGTCAGCGGCGCGCTCGTCGTCGCCGTCGATCCGGACAGCGCAGCGGCCGAGAAGGGCATGCATCCCGGCGACGTCATCACGCGTGTGAATCAGCAAAAGGTCAAGAACGTGAACGAGACCGTGGCCGCGTTGAACGCGGCGAAGAAAGGCGACTCGCGTGCGTTGCTGCTCGTGCGCCGCGGTGACTCGCAAAGGTTCGTGGCGCTGAGTTTCTCCTAGGGTTTTCATCGGGTAGTCCAGCGTCGAACAGGGTCCCGGCTTCTTCCCCCCTATACCCCCCAGAGGCCGGGACCCTTCTTTTTTCTTCCGCAGCGCGTCGGCTTGTGAGCACTTTGTCGGCATGACCATAATGCCGCCGACCCCGGCCACCCCAGACGCATGCTCAAGCTCCTCAGAGATCCCCTCGTTCACTTTCTTCTGATCGGCATCGCGCTGTTCGCGATCTCGGCGTGGCGCGGAGAAATCGTGCGCGGCGGGCGCGAGCGGATCACGATCTCGGCCGAGCAGGTCGCGAAGGCGCGCGAGACGGCAGCGCTCGCCCAGGGGCGCGAGCCGACGCCCGCAGAGCTGGCCGATATCATCGAGTCAGACGGTCCGTGAGGAAGTCCTGTATCGCCAGGCGGTGGCGCTCGGGCTCGACAAGAACGACGACGAGGTGCGCCGCCGGCTCGTCGAGAAGATGAGCTATCTCACGCAGGACCTGGCCGATCCCGCGCCGTCGTCGGAGCAGGCGCTGCGGGCGTTCTATGCCGCGTCGCCGGAGCTGTTCACGATCCCGCCGCTCGTCAGCTTCGACCAGGTGTTCTTCAGCCCGAGCGAGCGCGGCGCGAAGCTCGAGGCGGATGCCGCGGCCGGGCTCGCGGCGCTGCGCGCAGGCACGCCGCCGACGGAGGTCGGCGATCACACGCCCTTGCGCGCTGCCTATGACGAAGCGCCGCGCGAGCAGATCCGCGTGCTGTTCGGCGACGACCTGGCCGAGGCATTGTTCTCGCATCCGCCCGGCGACTGGGCGGGACCCTATCGCTCGGATTTCGGCCTGCACCTCGTGCGGCTGCGCAGCCGCAGCGAAGCGCGGTTGCCGCCGTACGAGGAGATCGCCGAGCGCGTCGCGGAGGAGTTCGGGGCAAAACGTCGCCGCGAGGCCAACGAAGCCGCGTACGAGAAGATGCGGGCGAAGTACGACGTGGTCATCGAAACGCCGGTGCCGGACGACGAGGGCACCGAGTGAGGGGTGGGTGGCACGCCGCGCTGGCGCTGGCCGCGCTCGCGGCGGCGCTGCCCGCCGCGGCGCACCGCTTGAGCCCCGCGTTCTTCGGTCTGACGGAGACCGCGCCCGACACGTTTGCGGTGCAGTGGAAGGTGTCGATCTCGGGCGGCCTCGCCGCCGTGCTGGAGCCGCAAGTGCCCGACGGCTGCTCGCTGACGGACGCCGTGCGCACGTATGTCATCGACGACGTGCGCTTCCAGCATGGCGCGCTCAGCTGTCCGGGGGGCTCGGCGGCAAGCAGTTCAAGGTCAACGGGCTCGCCGAGACGCAGACCGACGTGCTGTTGCGTGTCGACTATCTCGACGGCAGCTCGTCGAATCAGCGGCTCACGCGCGACACGCCCACGGTGACGATCCCCGCGCGGCCGAGCATGCTCGAGGTCGTCGACACCTATACCTCCCTCGGCGTCGAGCACATCCTGCTCGGCGTAGACCATCTGCTATTCGTGCTGGCGCTCCTGCTGCTCGTGCGCGGCGTGCGCCGCCTCGTGGCCACCGTCACGGCGTTCACGGTGGCGCACAGCATCACGCTCGGCGCCGCGACGCTCGGCTTCGTGCACGTGCCGCCGGCGCCGGTGGAAGCCGTGATCGCGCTCAGCATCTTGTTCCTCGCCTCGGAGCTCGCGCGACGAGGGACGACCGCACGCGCGGACCTGACCGAGCGTTTTCCGTGGGTCGTGGCGTTCTCTTTTGGTCTGTTGCACGGTTTCGGTTTCGCCGGCGCATTGAGCGAGGTCGGCGTACCGACGCAGGCCGTGCCGCTGGCGCTGCTGTTCTTCAATGTCGGCGTGGAGATCGGCCAGCTGCTGTTCATCGGCGCGGTGTTCGGCGTGGGTTGGCTCGTGCGCCGGTCGCGCGCTACGCACGCCGGTCGGTTGGCAGCGCATGGCCGCCTACGGCATCGGCTCGATGGCCGCGTTCTGGGTCGTGCAGCGCACCGTCGCGATCTTCTGAGCGAGCGCCGATCGCTCAGTCGCTCGACCGGAGCAGCGCATCGAGCTTCTGGAAGCTCAGCTCCATGCCATCGGTCATGCCGGTTTTGAGTGCCGCGTCGCGATCCGCCTTCGACTGAAAACGCATCGTCATCGTCTGTTGGGTACCGCCCGCGATCTGCGCGAACACCGAGGTCACGAGGCACTCGCCGCCCATGTTGCCGCCGACGTCGCCGGGATCGTAAAGCTCCGTGTGGACGATTCGCGAGGGCCTGACGATCTCGCGAAACTCGCCGACGAAGCCGAACTCGGCACCGGCCTCGTTCCGCCAGCGCCACCGGAACTTGCCGCCCACCGTCAGATCCATTTCGCACACCGGCATGGTCCAGCCCGGCGGGCCGAGCAGCCAGCGCGAAACGATCTCGGGCCGGGTCCAGGCGTCGAAAACCACTTCGCGCGGCGCGTCGAAGTCGCGGATCACGACGACCTCGAGGTCGTTCGGCAAAGAGACCGTGCTCTTGTGGTTATTCGTCATGACGCTCGCCCTCCGCCCGCGTAAGCCTTCTCGAGATCGACGATCACGATCTTCTTCATCTTGAACATGGCCTGCATGACCCGCTCGGCTTTCGCGCGGTCCGGGTCGGCGAGCAGCCGACCAAGCGCGCGCGGAATGACTTGCCACGACAAGCCGAACTTGTCTTTGACCCAGCCGCACGGCTGCTCGCCTCCGCCCGCCGACAGGCGCTCCCAGTAATAGTCGACCTCGGCCTGATCGTCGCAGCTCACGAAGAACGAGACCGCCTCGTTGAACTTGTGATGCGGCCCGGCATTCAGCGCCATGAACTCCTGCCCGAGCAGCTCGAACGTTGCCGACATCGGGCTCGTCGACATCACCCGCGCCTGCTTGAACACGGACATGTAGAAGTCGACGGCTGCCCGCATGTTGCCTTCGAACCAGAGAAACGGGGTGACCTTGGCCATGCTCGGACTCCTAGCGATTGTCTTTTCTGCGGGAGGAGGGCGTGGCTTGCAGCTCCGCGAGCACGGCATCGAGTCGCGCAAAGGTCGCGTCCCAGCGCTCGCGATAGCGCTCGAGCCACGCGTGGACGGCTTCGAGCGGCTTCGCCTCGAGTCGGCACGGTCGCCGCTGCGCATCGCGACCGCGCGACACCAGACCGGCCCGCTCGAGCATCTTCAGATGTTTCGAGATCGCCGGCTGACTCATGTCGAACGGCTCGGCGAGCTCCATGACCGAGGCTTCACCGCGCGCCAATCGGGCGAGGATCGCTCGCCGAGTCGGATCCGCGAGGGCCAAGAACGTGGCATCGAGTCGATCGGAGGTGCTCATTGATAACCCATAGGTTAGATAACCAAATAGTTATATAAAGTCGTTGCGCGGTCAAGTCCCTCGCGCTCCGGCTTCTCCCGTTTCGCGGCGCCACCCCAGGAGCCGGTACAGTGGCCGGCAAGCTAGCACCCGCAGGTCGCCCGATGAGCTCCCAGCAATCCTCTACTGCCGCGCGCGCCTTGGCCGCCGCAGGCGACGCCGACTCCGCCCGCGACGTCGGCGCCCTCGATAGCGCCGCGCAGGCCGTCGATCGCAAGCTTGCGCCGACCCGTGCGGGGCTCGTCGAGCGCTTGATCTACGGTCCGCTGCCGGACGTGGCGGAGCTGCGCTCCGGCGCCGCCCTGGCGGGCAGCGTCGCAGGCAGCGAGCGTGCCGTGGTCGAGGCGGCGCTCGGCTGCCTTGCCCGCGGCGAGGCCTTCACGGCGGACGGCCGGTTGTCGGCTGCGCTGCGCAAGGCGGTCGCTGCCGAGCGCGGCTTCGGCTACACCGTGCCGGCGGAGTTCGGCGGCGCAGGCGCGTCGTACGGAGCGCTCGCGGCCCTCGAGGAAGCGCTGGCCGCGAACGGTCTCGCGCCGCTCGCCGTGGAGATCTCCGGTCAGCTCACGATCGGCGCGGGCTCGCTGCTTGCCTACGGTGACGACGCCCAACGGCGCACGTTCCTGCCGCTCGTGGCCGAGGGGCGGCCGATGGCCTTCGGCCTGACGGAGGTCGGCACGGGGGTGAACGCGAAGAAGATCCAGGCGTACGTCGAGGAGCAGGCGGATGGCAGCTACCGGCTGTTCGCGGAAGGCGCGGCCAACAAGCTCTGGATCACGAACGCCGTGCACGGCGGACTGATCGGCATCGTCGCGCGGATCGGGCGGCATGGGCCCAACATCGGTCTGTTCATCGTCGAGCTGCCCCAGCAGGACGCCGCCGGCGGCGCCGAGCACGAGTACGAGTTTCGGTGCGAGCCGTCCGGTGTCGCCGCGTTTCTCGCGAACGCCAATTCCAGGCTGCACTTTCGCAACTTCCCGGTGCCGAAGGCGAACCGCATTCCTGCGGAGGGCGTCGAGGTGCTGTTCTACTGCCTGCGCATGGGCCGCTGCATGCTGGCGGCGATGGCCGCCGGTTATCAGCGCATGCTGGCGCGCGATGCGAGCCATTATGCGCAACAACGCACCGGCGTCGGCGGTCCGGTGATCCGCCACGAGGTGCCGCGTTTGAATCTCGCGCGCATTCTCGGTGGCGCGCTGCAGGCGCGAGCCTTGGCGTACCTGGCGCTGCAGCAGGACGCCGACGGTGTCGATCTGGCCGGGTTGCGCGATCTCACGAAGTCCGCGGCTGCGAGCGCCGGAGTCGAGTCGATGGTCGCGGCGGAGCACGTGCTCGGCGGACGCGGCTTCCATCGTGGCAGTCGCGTCAACGAGGCGCGCGTCAATCTGCATCTTTTCGGCGTCGTCGAAGGCGAGGACGATCTGATCCTCATGGGCATGGTGCGCGACGTCACGCAGCGGTTCGTCGATCGTTATCTGGGTGCGCTGCTCGGCGTGCTCCAATCCGTGAACGTTGCGCCCGGTGGCGGCAAGCTGCCGGACGAGCAGCGCTTGCTGCGCATAAGTGGCGGCGCGGTGGCACGCCAGCCGTTGCGCGTCGCCGCCGCGCTCGCGCGGTTACTCGCGCAGCCGAAGCTCTGGGCGCTCGGCGGCTGGGTGCTGGCGAATGCCGCCGCCGATCTCGTGCGGTTGCCGCTGCGTCTGGTGCCGGCTGCCTGCCTGCCACGATATCGCGCTCTACCGGCGGCGCTGCGCCGCCATGCGCGCTACGCCGAGCGCAAGCTGCGCATGCTGCGCTGGAGCTATTTGGGGCTAGGAATGTTCTTCCAGCTCGAGCTCACGCGCGCGCAGATCCCGTTGCAGAGACTCGGCAAGTGCGTCGAGCATCTCGTGTCGATGCTCGCGATTTGCCACCACGCGGCCGACGCCGACGCGAGCCTGCAGCACGTGGCCGAGCTGCAGGCTCAGCTGCTCGCGGACAAGTACCGGGCGATCCGCATCGTATCGGGACTGTTCGCGTTGCAGCGGACGCGCCGCGCCGTGGCGGCGGTCGCCGCCGGCATCGAGGCGGGGGAGTGCTCGCTGATCGAGAACGTTGCGGCGGAGGCGTTCGGCCACGCGTGGGGCGGCGCGCCGAAGTAGCTGCGCTAGTCTGCTAGTTGCGCGGCGCGCCGAACTCTTGCGCCCAGTAGATGCCGGGATTCGCTCCCGGCGCGAGTGCGAACGCCAGGCCCATGTGAACGAAGGCCGGCGTCATGATGTTCACGCAGTGTCCCGGGCTCGCGAGCCAGTCCGCGACGACGGCATCCGCGTCGCGCTGACCGGCCGCGACGTTCTCGCCGCTGAGGCGCCAGGCATACCCGGCCCGCGTCATCCGATCCGACGACTGGCTGCCGTCGGAGCCGCGGTGGCCGAGCGTCGTGTGCTTGGCCATGTCGCGGGCGTGGACCGACGCGGCAGCGTTGAGCGTGGCGGAGAGGGTCAGGGGCGGTGCCGCTGCGAACCGCTCGCGACCGCATTTGCGCGGCGCGGCGCGCGCCGCGTTCACCAGCACGAGCACGCGCTGGGCCACGGCGGCAGGCTCGAGCACCGGGGCCTTCGGCTGCGGCGCGGCGAGCACGATCCAGGTGTCGTTGCCATGCCGGTAGACACCGACCTCGCTGTACCGCGCTTCGCCGAGCGAGGCGCAGTGATCGGCGAGCTCGCGCTGCAGCGCCTCGTCGGTCGTCGGGCCCTTCACGTGCAGCATGGCCGAGGCGGCCGCCGAGTAGCCGGCGCCGGCAACCGCTTCGGGCAGCTTTGCGCTCCGGGCCAGCTGGCGCGCGGCGACATCGAGCTGCCCGTTCGGCCGCACGGCCTCGGCGTGGTGGCGCCGGCCGCAGCCGGTGGTGCGCAGCGCGTTCACGAGCCCGACCGTGTCGGCGTGCGCGGGCGCGGCGGAGGCCGCCAGCGCCGCCGCCGCCAGGAGCGCCCGGAGCGCTACGCGAGTGATCGAGCTCTCGTTCGTGCGCATTGCTTCAGCCTACGTCACGGCCGCGGCGACGTCTCGGACGAAGTTGGCAGAATTCCGAGCAATAGCCGCTGCACACCCCCCGAACGCGCGGCCGCTGCAGCGGGGCTCGGAATTCCCGCACGATTGCACAGGAACAGGTCCGCGACGCCGTCGCCGTCGAAGTCTGCGACCTCCACGTCGAACCCGTTGCCGGTCGATTCTGCAGGCAGAATCGCGCCGGGCGGCGCCGGCGCGAACCGGCCGGCGCCGTCGTTCAGCAGCACGAGGTAATCGCCGGCCGGCTCGAGGGCGGTCGCGCCGGAAACGATGACGTCGATGTCGCCGTCGCGGTCCACGTCGGCGACCTGCAGATCGCCAAGCACGCCTTGCTGTGAGCCCGTCTGCAATTCCCCGAGCGCGAGGTTCGCGGCTGCGATGTCGATCTTGCCGTCGCCGTCGATGTCGACGTCGTCGAACGTGCTCGTCGTTGCGGCGCCCGCGCCACTTAGCACGAAACGCTGGCGTTCGGCCCGAAACACGATCTCTCGATCGCCGTCGGTGGCGACGAGGTCCGCAGCGCCGTCGCCGTCCACGTCGCGGAGGTCGACGTTCTGAACCGACGCGACGGCGGCCCGCCCCGCCGCATCCGTATACAGCACCATGACGCGGGCGTCGCGGCGCGGGAACGTGGTCGCGGGCAAGATCACGTCGAGATCGCCGTCGTGATCGAGGTCCACGGCCTGCACGGTGAAGTTGCTGCGTGCATCCTCCGGATAGCGATCGTGCTCGGCCGTCGTGAAACGGCCGCCGCCGTCGTTCAGCAGCAAGTAGTCCTGCGCGCTTTCCTGCATGCCGAAGCTGACGTTTGCGACGAGCAGGTCGAGGTCGCCGTCGCGATCGACGTCGGCCGCGCGAATCTCGCGCGACTCGTCGTTGCGCGCCGGCAACCGCGCCGCCGTCGCGTCGACGAGCCGGCCGTGGTCGTTCAGGTAGAGCTGGTTCTGCCCTTCGTTCGCGACGAGCACGTCGAGGTCGCCGTCCCCGTCGACGTCGGCGAGCTCCAGATCCTGGGTTCGCGATTCGTCCGTCTGCGGCCAGCGGCTCTGCGTCTCGTCGCGAAAAAGACCATGTCCATCGTTCATGAGCACGCGCTTGATGCCGACGCTACCGATCAGGAGATCCGGAGCACCGTCGCCATCGAGATCGAGCACGGCGAGCGCATTCGATACCTCTTCGGTCCCGAGCCGAGTGCTCACGTCGGAGTAGTGTCCGTTGCCGTCGTTCGAGTAGAGCTCGTCTTTCTCGTCGTCCTCGCTCACCAGCACGAGATCGAGATCGCCGTCCCCGTCGAAGTCTGCGAAAGCGACGTCCTCGCTGTCGTGCATCGTGCGTGGGAGGCGGTCGGACCCATCGCTGAACACGCCATGACCGTCATTCAGCAGCAGTATGTTCGGCTGAAACTCCATCGCGAGCACGAGATCCAGATCGCCGTCGCCGTCCGCATCGCCGGCCGCGGCATCCATGCAGGGGCCGGCGAGATCGCGGGGCACGTGCGTGATCGTGGCGTCGCGGTAGAGAGGGGGTTGCGCGTATGCGGCGGGCACGAGCCATGCGCCCATGGCGAGCGCGCACGCTTGCGCGGCCGTCGTCGCGGCGCTCCGGCGCCGCGAGAACCGGGTGGCGGTGCACGTTGCCATCGTAGCCATCAAACATCTCCCCGAGCGCGAGCCGGTAGTGCGCGAACGTCGCGGGCCGTGGCCGTCCCTCGGGCCCGTCCGCGTCACGTCGAAGCCGGGCCGACGCTGATCTTCACTCAACCCGTGGCGCTCGTCGACGGGCTTGGCTGCCCCTCGAACCATTCCTCGAGCGCGCAGACTAATCAAATCAGGGAGTGCCGATGTGCGGCGACCTCGAGGCTCGTCAGACGCGCCTTTCGAGGTCCAAGGAGGCATTCCCGTGACTGCCCGCGCCATGTGGAAGGCGGATCTGACGCTCGGTGAGATCAGAGTGCCCGCCAAGCTCTATGCGGCCGTGCGCGACACGAAAGTTCATTTCCGCTTGCTGCACGCCGCCGACCATACGCCCGTGAAGCAGCAGATGGTCGATCCTGCGACCGACGAGCCCGTTCCGCCAGAAGCCTTGAAGAAAGCCGTCGCGGTCGACCGCGGCGTCTACGTGCTGCTCACGGAAGAGGAGCAAGCGGCGCTCACACCGAAGCCGTCCAGGCTGATCAGCATCGAGCAGGTGGTGCCCGCAAGTGCCATCGACGAGCGATGGTTCGATCGGCCGTACTACCTCGGGCCGGATGGCGACGACGAAGGCTACTTCGCGCTCGCGGAGGCGCTCGCGAAGCGCGGCGTCATCGGCATTGCTCATTGGGTGTTGCGCAACAAGCGTTACGTCGGCGCCTTGCAGGCGAGCGGCGGTTACCTGCTGCTAGACACCCTGCGCTACGCGCAGGAGATGGTCGAGGTTTCGCCGGTCCGGATCGACGAGCGCAGGGCACCGGACAAGCGCGAGATCGCGCTCGCGCAGCAGCTGATCGGCGCGCTCGAGGATCGGTTCGATCCCACGGAGTTCCGTGACGAGTACCAGGATCAGCTCAAGGAGCTGGTGGCGAAGAAGGCTGCGGGCAAAGTCGTGCGTTTCCCGCAAGCGCCACAGCGCGAGCGCCAGGCCTCGCTGGTCGCGACGCTCGAGGCGAGCCTGCAGGCGCGGCGCAAGGATACGAGTCATGGCCGCAGAGCCTGAGGCTGGGCAGACGCCGCGCGCCTTCTGGAGCGGAACGCTGACGTTCGGGCTCGTCAGCGTGCCCGTCGACCTTTACCCCGCCGTGCGCGCGCGGCACATCGCCCTCAGGATGCTGGGTCCGGACGATCGGCCGCTTCAGCGCCGGTACTTTTGCCCTGCCGACGGCAAGGCGCTCGGCCGCGACGACATCGTTCGAGGTTACGAGAACGACGACGGTAGCTTCACAGTGATCGCCGACGACGAGCTTACGGCGCTCGCGCCGCGCAAATCGCGCGACATCGATTTGCGCAGATTCGTCGCTCGCGAGGAGATTCCGCGGCAGCTGCTCGAACGGCCGTACATCCTTGCGCCAGGTGGCGAGTCGACGAAGGCATACCACCTCCTCGCGGCGACGATGGAGCGCACGGGCCGCGCCGGCATAGCGACGTTCGTGATGCGCGGCAAGGAATATCTCGCCGCGATCTTCGCCGAAGGGGGCACGCTGCGAGCGGTCACGATGCGCTTCGCCGATCAGCTGCGCACGCCGAGCGACGTCGGATTGCCGAAGCCGATCAAGGCATCGGCGCAGCGCCGCCAGGCGATGGAGCGAGCGCTGGCCGAGCTTACGGAGTCGGAGCTCGATACGACGCTGCTCGAGGATGAATACGGCCGCGTGCTGCGCGAGCTCGCCGAGGCGAAGCGGGACGCTGCCCGCGACGTCGTGGAGCTCGAGGAGGCACCGCCGGAGGACGACGAGGAGAGCGGCAACGTCATCGACATCATGGCGGTGCTGAAGCAACGCATGGGGGCCGCGCGTGCGGCCCCGGCGCAACCGGCCCGCAGCGACCCGCTTGCGGATCGGAGCAAGAAGGAGCTCTACGAGCAGGCGAAGAAGCGCGGCGTACCGGGTCGCAGCTCGATGTCGCGCGAGGAGCTCATCGCGGCGTTGCGCGAGGCCGGCTGAATCAATCGACGAGCGACCGACGCGCCGTGTCGAAGCTCGCCCACGGTTCGTGTTTCCACGCGGCGATGACCTGCGGCGCGTCGAGCAGACCGATGCGCGGCGCGGCGCGCGCCTCGACGTCGAGGTCGGCCCAGTCGATCGGCAGCGCAATCGGAGCGCCGGGGCGCGCGCGCGGCGAGTACGCGCCGATCGCCGTGGATTCGCGGTCGTTGCGCAGATAGTCGATGAAGATCTTCCCGGCGCGCCTGGCCTTCGAGAGCGATGCCACGAACCGCTTCGGTTCCGCGCGCACCATCTCATTGGCGAACGCGCGCGCGAAGCGCTTCACGGCCGGCCAGGTGGGGCCGGGCCGCACGGGCACGACGACGTGGAGGCCTTTACCCCCCGTGAGCTTCGCGAACGCGTGCAGGCCGAGCGCCTCGACCCGGCTCTTGACGGTGAACGCGGCGCTCGCGACCTCGCGCCAAGCCACGTCTTCGGCTGGATCGAGATCGAACACGATCGTGTCGGGCTGATCGAGATGCTCGGTGCGCGAGCCCCAGGCATGTAGCTCGAGAGCTCCGACCTGAACGAGACCGAGCAGCGACGTGGCGTCCTCGATATAGGTATAGGGTTCCTCCCCTTGCTCGATGACGACGCGCGGCACGGTCTGCGGTATGGCGGCGCCCACGTGCTTCTGATAGAAGCATTGCGCCGCGTAACCGTCGGGGCAGCGATAGAGTGTCAGTGGGCGATGCGCCAGGAAGGGAAGCGCTAGCTCGGCCACTCGCTGCCAATAATCCGCGAGCTGCCGCTTCGTGATGCCGGGCTCGGGGAACAGCACCTTCTCGGGATGTGTGAGGCGCACCTGGCGCTTGGCGCGCACGCCACTCGCGTGCTCGCGCTGCGGCGGCGCGCTCGGGAGTGCGCGCTCTTCGACGATCTCGCTGGCGGGTTTGTCCTCGCGCAGCCCGCGGAAGGTCGGATGACGCAGCCGTTCGTCGCCGGTCCATTCGGTGAACGCCACTTCGGCGACGAGCTTCGGCTCGACCCAATGAACGCCGCGCCTCTGCACGCCTGCCGTGGAGGCGATCGGTGGCGTGCGCCGTTCGAGCGATCGGAGTCGGGCGTGCATGGAGCGCAGCGTGCGCTCGTCGAATCCGGTGCCGACCTTGCCGGCATACCGCAGCGGTGCTCGTCCGTGTGCGCGAGTGGCAACGAGCAGGGCGCCGAATCCCGAGCGCGACCCGGCCGGATCGGTGAAGCCGACGATCACGAATTCCTGACGCTGAAGGCACTTCACCTTGAGCCAGCTCTTCGTACGCGTCTGGGCGTACGGGGCCTCGGCTCGCTTGGCGACGATGCCTTCGAGGCCGAGCTGGCAGGCCGCCTTGAAGAACTCGCTGCCGCTCTGCGTGACGTGCTCGCCATAGGCGATGGCCGCACCGCTCGCGCCGAGCAGCGCCGCGAGCGCGCGCTTGCGCTCGACGAGCGGCACGCGCATCAAGTCCCAGCCGTCGCGATACAGCAGATCGAAGCCGACCAGCACGATCGGCTCGGCGCCGGTGGTGAGCGCATTTTGCAGGCGCTGGAAGCTCGTGATGCCGCGCGAATCGTACACGACCGCTTCGCCGTCGATCAGCGCCGAGGTGCACGGCAACTCGATCGCCGCGGCCGCGATCGCGGCGAAGCGGCCAGTCCAATCGAGGCCGCGGCGTGTGAGCAGACTGGCCCGGCCGTCTTCGATTCGACAGAGCAGGCGATAGCCATCGAGCTTCGGTTCGTAGATCCAGTCCGCGCCCTCCGGGGGGCGCTGCACCGCGGTGGCGAGCTGCGGCGCGATCGTGCGCGGCAGCGCCGCCCGTCGCGCGCCCGGCAAATGGGCCGGGTCGATCGCGGAAGACTTCGCAGCTCGCGTGCGCCGGGGCTGCGTTCCTTTGGCCTTGCCGTCACGACGTTTGATCAGCAACCAGTTCACCGCGCGCCCGCGCTTGCCGCGCTTCGCCATGCGCACGAGCGTGAAGCGGCCGTGCAGGCGCTCGCCCTCGATCTCGAAGTCGAGCTTGCCGCCCGCGAGGGCCTCGTCCACATCGCCGAGCGGGGTCCAGAAGCCGCGGTCCCAGATCACGACGCTGCCCGCGCCGTACTGGCCTTCCGGAATTTCGCCCTCGAAGCCGCCGTAATCGAGCGGATGGTCCTCGGTCGCCACGGCGAGCCTGCGGTCCTTCGGATCGAGGCTCGGCTCTTTCGGCACGGCCCAGCTCTTCAAGACGCCATGATGCTCCAGCCTGAAGTCGTAATGCAGGCGCGTCGCGTCGTGCTTCTGCACGACATAGTGCAGCTGTCTCGTCGCGCGCGATTTTGGGCCGCCGCGGGGCTCGGGGGTCCGTGCAAAGTCGCGCCTGCGGCGGTAGTTCTGCAGCCGTGCGGTGGATTTCGGCTTGCTCATGCCGCAGCTCTGCCCGCGACGCGCGCTGCGAGATTTCTGGCGTCGACCGGCGCGTACGCTTTGACGTCGTTGTCGAAGTACACGTAGACGTCCCGCGGAGTCGGGTGCCGCTCGACCGGGCCCGCCAGGTGAGCGTTCTCGAGCGCGCGACCGTCACGCCAGGCACTGACGCGATGCGCCCAGTGATCGAGCGCCGCCGCGCCGTAGCCGCTGGAGTAAAGCTCGACATCGCCGTGCAAGCGCACATAGACGAAGTCGCTCGTCGCGTCCTCGAGCAGAGGCCAGCGGCCCGCGGTGTCCGCGACGACCAGCGCGACGCTGCTGGCGCGTAGCAGCGCCACGAGCTCCGGTGTCGCGAAGCTCGGGTGTCGAACCTCGAGCGCGTGGCGAAGTTCCTGTCGGCGCGTTGCGCGTAGATACGTGCGACCTGCGACACGCTCGTCGTGCCCGCGCGCGAGCCGGGCCGCGTCGGTCAACGTGCGGGGCAACATGTCGAGGAATCGCTCGAGGTCGTCGCGGATGAATCGAGACGTAGGCGGCAACTGCCAGAGCACGGGGCCGAGCTTGTGCCGCAATGCGAGCACGCCGGAGGCGAAGAAGTTTGCGAGCGCGCGGTCGACTTTGCGCAGTCGCAGCATATGCGTGATGTACCGCGAGCCTTTGACCGCGAACACGAAGTCGTCCGGCACTTGCTCGAACCACCTGGCGTAGTACTCCGGGCGCTGCAGCGAATAGAAGCTGCCGTTGATCTCGAGCGTCGAGAAGCGCGCGGCAGCATAGGCAAGCTCGTCGCTCTGCTTCAGTCCCGACGGATAGAACGTGCCGCGCCAGGGCGCATATCGCCAACCCGAGATACCGATGAAGACCCGGCCCGCCATACCGGGCTGGCTTGCAAGCCCTATGCCATATTCTGTTCCTGGCCCATCGAGCGTGGCCGAGTAATTGCGGCACGGGAAGCGTTGAACGCCTTTCAGAGCAGTGAGCGGAACACCTGTCCGATGGTCCGCTGCAGCCACTGGTGTGGCGCGGAGTTGTCCGTGCGCCGATGGCTCACGAGGCAATACGCGAGCTTGAACGGGGGAGAGCGGACCGACGGTAATGGCTCGAAGCGCAGTTCGCTCGTGGCGAGGCGGTTCAACAGGCCGCCGGCCGGCAGCAAGCAGTCCGTGCGCGACACCGTGGCCAGGGCCACCGTGAGATTGTCCGTCTCGTACGCGGCCGGCCATCGTTGACTCAGCGGCGGCTGACCGTCCCGCGTTTGGAACATCATGAACTTGTCCATGTCCGGGATCCGCAACGCGACGCGCGGATAACGAAACAGGTCCTCGACTGCCCATCGCTGCTTGCGCAACGGATGCGCAGCGCGAGCCAGGATCGCGGGCTCGTCCGTGTAGATCACTTCCGAGCGGAACTCCGCGGAGAGCTGTGAGAACTGCAGATTCAGCACGAAATCGAGCTCGCCGCGCTCGAGCCCTTGGAGTTGATGGCTGTACTGACTTTGCACCTTCACGCGAACATGCGGTGCGTGGTCGCGCAGAAGAGCCAGCAAGCCCGGCACCACGGTGACGTGCAGGTAATCGTGCGCGACCAACATGAACTCGCCGTGCCACGTGGCGGGCTCGAAATCCTCGTGCACGAATAATCCTGCGGCGGTTTCCAGCCAATCGTGCAGCGGCTGCTGCAAGCGCTGTGCGAACGGTGTCGGCACGAGCCCCTTCGATGCTCGATGGAACAGGGGGTCGTTGAACTGGCGCCGGAGTCGGCCGAGCGCTTTGCTGATGGCGGACTGCGTCAAGTGCAGCTGGCGCGCGGTTTCGGACACGCTGCGGGACTCCAGCAGCACCTGCAGGGTCAGCAACAGGTTCAGATCCGTGCGGGACAGCTGGCGGGTCAGCATAAGCGAGGGATATGAACCTGATTCATGTGACTATGTATTAAATGTCACTTGGAATCATATCACGTCGGCGCTACGTTAGTGCCCATAGAGGAACGGTCAGAGGGAGAAGCACATGACCATCATCGCAATGATCTGCTTGGGCTTGTTGGCGGCTTACGCGGTCGCCGACGCGAAAGTCATCTGAAGAGCACCGCGCATGGCGCCGGTAGGGTCCCGCGCAATAGGCCATACCCCCGGCCTGAGAGGGCTCACGACCGGCGCCAGCCGATTTTCACGTAAGCGGCAATAACGCCGGCGCCACGGCCGGGGCCGTTCGCGCCCGCAGCTGCCCGCACCCGCCTTCCACGTCCTGCCCGGCCGACCGGCGCAGCTTGGCGAGGACGCCGCGGCGGTGCAGGTAACGCACCATCGCCGCAGCACGTTCTGAGCTGGGCCGGCGGAAGCCCGAGCCGGGCACCTCGTTGTACGGAATGAAGTTCAGCACGGCGTACTTGCCCGCCAGCAGCCGCGCGACGCTTTCGAGCTCGTCGTCGCCGTCGTTCACGCCTTCGAGCAACGTCCACTGAAACTGCGTCGGGTACTTCGTGAGCCGCGAGTACTCGTCGGCGAGCTCCACGAGCTCGGCCGGGTCGATGCGCGGTGCGCGTGGCAGCAGCTGCGCGCGCAGCGTCGCGCTCGTCGTGTGCAGCGACAATGCGAGCGCCGGCTTTACTGCGCCCTGCTGGCAGCCGCTCGAATACCCGCCGATCACCGACAGTCGAAAGCACGAGGTTCTTCGTGGCCAGATCACCCTCGGTGCCGAGCAGCTCGATCGCCTCGAGCACGGCGTCGAGATTGTGCGCCGGCTCGCCCATGCCCATGAGCACCACGCGGCGGATCCGGCGGCGCGCGCGCGCGAGCGCCACCTGCGCCACGATCTCGGCGCTGCGCAGCTGCCGCAGCAAGCCGTCGCGTCCCGTCATGCAGAACCGGCAGCCGACCGCGCAACCGACCTGCGTCGACACGCACACCCCGTCGCCCGGCAACAGCACGCTCTCGATCGTCTGCTCATCAGTGAGGCCGAGCAGCAATCGCGCCGAGCCGTCGGCGCCGGCATGCTCGGCGCGAACGGTGACGAGCGCGTCGAACTCGGCCTGGAGCACCGGCAACGCCGCGCGGAGCTTCGCCGGAAACCACGAGTCCTCGCGGCGGGCGAACGCGTCGAGCCGCAAGCCCCGCGCCCACGCGCGCAGGGCCAGCGTCTCGTGCCGCGGGCGAGCGCCCGCGGCGCGCAGCCGTTCGCGAAGACCGTGCAAGGGTGTGCGGCCGAGCCGCCGATCAGCGCTGCGGTCGCTGGATCAGCTCGATCCGGTTGCCCGCCGGGTCGGCGGCGATGCCGATCACGATCCCGGTGTTGCCGAACGGTGCCGGCTCGCGGTCCAGCGTGCCGCCGGCCGCCTTCACGGCGGCCGCCGTGGCCGCGACGTCGGTGACGTCGAAGATCAGATGCGCCACGCTGTCCTTCGCGGCGGGCTCCGCCTGCATGATCACGACCTGGGCCGCCTTGTTGGCCTTCGCGGCGTCGACCGTGTCGCCGAAGTTCAGGAAGATCTCCACGCCGCCGGGGAACGTGAGGCGGTTGACCTCTTTGAGGCCGAACGCGGTTTCGTAGAACTTGCCGAGCGCGACGGCGTCCTTACCGCCGACGCGGGCCGAATTCAGCATGACGCCGGCTTGTGCCGTGCCGATCAGCAGCAATGCGGCGCACCCGAATGCAAATGTCGTAGCTCTCATTGCGGTTCCCCCGAGCGAGAAGATATTGAGGTGGTAGCACGATCATAGCCGGGGGCTTGCGGCGGAGCGAGGACCGCGCCACGCGCGGCCCAAAAACCTGCGCCAGCGGAGCCTCGGAACGTTCCGCAGCCGCTACCGACGAGCGAATTCGTCGCTAGAATGCAGGCCCATGCAACGTTCGGCAGTCCTCGCCGTTGTACTGACCGCGCTGGCAGGGGTGGGTCTTGCGGCCTTCGTCACGGCGCCGCGCGCGCCAACCATCACTCTCTCGATCGTCGGCACCACGGACCTGCACGGCAACGTGTTCGGCCGCGACGGGCGGGGCGGCCTGGCCTTGCTCGGCGGTTACATCGACAATCTGCGCGCCGCCCGCGCGGCGGACGGCGGCGCCGTGCTGCTGATCGATGCCGGCGACACGTACCAGGCCGGTATCGAATCCGACTTGAGCGAAGGTGCGATCGTCGTCGACGCGTACAACCGGCTCGGCTATACCGCAGCCGTGATCGGCAATCACGACTTCGACTTCGGCCCCAGCGACGCCGCGCACGCGCACCAGGCGCTTGGCACCGACCCGCGCGGCGCGCTGAAGGCGCGCGCGGCACAGGCGCGGTTCCCGTATCTCGCCGCGAATCTGCTCGACGAGACCACGGGCGAGCCCGTGCATTGGCCGAACGTGCAACCGTCGGTGCTGATCGAGGTGGCTGGTGTGAAGGTCGGCATCGTCGGCGTCATGACGATCGATGCCCTGCGCGCGACGCTCGCCGCGAACGTGCACGGCTTGCGGATCGCGCCGCTCGCGACCGCCGTTGCCGCGGAAGCCATGAAGCTGCGTGCCGCGGGCGCCGCCGTGGTCATCGTCGGCGCGCACGCGGGCGGGGCGTGCTCGCAGTTCGACGATCCGGCCGATCTTTCTTCTTGCGACAACGAGGCCGAGATCTTTCGGCTGGCGCGCGCCCTGCCGCGCGGCCTCGTCGACGCGATCGCCGCCGGGCACACGCATCAAGGCCTCGCGCACGAAGTCGCGGGCATTGCCATCGTGCAGGGGTTCTCGCATGGCCGCGCCTTCGGCCGCGTCGACCTGGTCGTCGATCGGCGCACGCAGCGAGTGCTCCGGCACCAGCTGTTCGCGCCACGCGAGGTCTGCGCTCGACAGAATTCCGTCACGTTCGACTGCGATGGCGCGGATCTGCAACAGGCTCGCTACGAGGGGCGGGTCGTGACGCCGGATCGCGCCATCGACGCGGCGATGGCACCGGCACTGGCGCGCGTGCGCAGTCTCCAGGCGGAGCCGCTCGGCGTCGTCCTGGACACGCCGATGCCGCGCAGCGGCGATCTCGAGTCGGCGCTCGGCAATTTGTTCGCCGACGCGCTGCGCGAGGAGAGCGGTGCCGACGTCGCGATCAACAACAACCTGCGCGGCGGCCTGCGCGCCGATCTGCCGGCCGGGCCGCTCACCTTCGGCGCCCTGTACGACGTGTTCCCGTTCGACAACCGATTGCTGACCGTGCGCATCAGCGGCGCAGGGCTGAAGCAAGTGCTGCTCGACGAGGTTCGTCGCAACCGGCGTGGCGCGCTGGGACTCTCGGGTATTCGTGCACGGGTGCGCTGCACGGACGCCGGACCGGATGTCGAGCTGCGCTGGGCGTCCGGGGCGCCCATCGATTCCGACGAGCAGTTGACCGTGGCCGCCATCGACTCGCTCGTGCAAAGAGGCGCGTTCGGGGCGGCAGTGGGCGGCGCCGCGATCGACGTGCCGGAAGACGCGCCCGTGCTGCGCGAGCTCGTCGAGGACTGGTTGCGCCACCGCGGTGGACGCCTGGCGGCCAGCGAGTTTGCGACGCCCGGTGCTGCGCGCTGGCAGTATGCGACGGAGGCGGTCCCTTGCGGGGGCGCCTGAAGACGAGTCGATGGTTTATGCGGAGGGGAGCGTAGATGCGGGGCGCGGTGCTGTTTGGTGCGGGGATCCTCGTCGGTGTGACGGCTATGCAGCATGGCGCTGCGCAGGGCAACGCGCTGCGCACGCTGAATCACGTCGGCATGGTCGTGAAGAACTACGACGCGGCGCTCGAGTTCTACACGAAGACGATGGGCTTTCGCGCCGCGTACACGATCAAGAACGACGACGGCAGCGTACGACTCACATACCTGCAGCTGAACAAGAACACGTTCGTCGAGCTGATCCCGGCCGCGCCGAATCAGCCGACCGGGATCACGCACTTCGGCATCGAGGTCGGCGATCTCGCGGGCACGGTGGCCACGCTGCGCCAGCGCGGCGCCACCATCGACGATCCGGGCCGCACCCCGTCGCAGGCGCTGTTCGCGCGGACGAAGGATCCCGAGGGCACGCAGATCGAGGTCATGGAGTTCACGCCCGAGTCGCTCCAGCGCAAGGCGATCGATTCGTGGAAGTAGCGGGGCGGTGCGACCGACCGCGCCTTACTTGGTAGCGGGCGCCGCGGGCTGCGCCGGCAGGTAACCTTCCTCGCGCAGCGGCGCCGGGTCCTGCACCCAGAGCACGTGGCCGTTCTCCTGTGTGACGACCTGCACGTAGAGGCGTTTGTCGATCTTGAACGCGACGTTGCCTTCGACCGTGAGTCGATCGCCGGGCTGGACCGAGTCCGGCAGCCAGCCGCCGCGGCGCAGGAAGCTCGTATTCTGAGTTTCGAGCTCCCAGATATCCTCGCCGCCGTCATCGTTCTTGACGCGCAGGTAGAATCGCGCGTGCGGATTCTGGTACAGCATCTGCGTCACGACACCGGTGATCGTCTTGCGCGTCTTTGCGTCGTACACGGCGGGAAACGAATGGTGGGCACGCGACACGCCGGCCGATGACAGCAGCGCCAGGCCGACGACCATGCTGAGCAGGTTCTTCATGGCGGCGCCTCGTTATAGAGATAGTCGGACACGACGCACAGGTCTTCGAGGATTTCCCCGTTCGGCATTCTCGTGAGCTCGCGTGTGACCTCGACCGGCTTCTCGTAGTACTCGGGGTCCTCGAGCGTGAGCGCCACGTGGATCTTGTCGCCTTTGGGATCGAGTGTGAGCCGCTCGACGACGCGCGCGTGCTCGGTGTACGGCACGCCCTCGGGCCGGAACCAGCCTTCCCGGAGTCCCGCGGTGTCGATCACGAGCGTGTCGCCGTCCCAGTGGCCGATCGAATGACCCATGACGGTGGGGTACAGGTCCTTCGGGTGACCACGCCCATCCATGAAGATCCGCCGGACCTCGTGGTCGTTCTCGTACAGCAGCGTCACGCGCTTGTCCGTGTGCAGGATCTCGACCGGCAGGGGCCCCGTGATGATCTGGCCGAAGTAGTGCACCGTGCAGGCCTCGATCGCGTTCGGCGTTTTCTTCGACGCATGCTTCGCGGCGCCCGCGGGCGTGAACGGCAGCTGATCGACGACCCAGCTGCCGCGGTCCTGCATCCAGATGCCGGATAGATCCGGCTTGCCGGCGCCGTGCGCCGCGACCGGCACGGTTGCGGCGAGCAGACATGCGAGCGCGGTGCGCCACGCCCTGATTCGGGCGCTCTCCGAGCGTGCGCGGCGGGACTCGTGCATGGCCACGGTAAATACACGGATACCGGGTCGTTCGCAACCGGATCGCGGCCGCGCTCGTGCCCGAGGCGGCGCCGTGCCCCGCGGCTCAAGGCGTCGTCTTTCGAGCGGATTGCCGAGCGCCGTGTGCAGGCGGATCTGCGCCAGGTCGTAACCGACCACGGCGTCGATGCGGGCGAGCTCCGCGTTCGCGAGTGCCTGCATCGCTTGCTGCGCCTCGAGCGGCAGCCCTTGCTGGTCGTAGATGCGCTCGCGCTGCAGCTCGTAGGCTTCGGCCGCGTGGTGCACCACCGCGTCCGCGAGCGGCAGCTGGCCGCGCCGGTTCTGCACGCCGGCGTAGGCCGTCCTGACCTCGGCGACGATCGCGTCGTGGAGCTTGTCGCGCTCCAGGCCGATCTCGCGCAGCTGCGCTTGCTGCTGCTCGACCCGGGCGCGGTGCCCGAGGCCGAGCGCATCGAACTGCCAGTACAGCTGCAGCGCCAGATCGTCGCGGTGGGCCGTGTTCGCGATGCTGTCGCCCGGTCCGCCGCCGAATTCGCCGCTGCTGTAGCCGAGCCCCACGCGCGGAATGAAGAGGCCGTAGCGCTGCGCCTTCAACTCGTCCTCGGCGGCCGCGAACAGCGCGTCGAGCTGCTCGCGCTCCGGGACGTCCGTCGAGCGCCCGGTCGATCAGTCGCTCGAGGTCCTGACCGTCGGCATACAGCTCGAGCGTGGGGACGGCTTGCTCGACGGGCTCGATCCGCGTGCCGCGGTCGAGATGCAGCAAGCCGACGACCGTCGCCGCCGCGGTCTCGACGGCCTCGCGTGCCGCGAGCTGCCGCTGCTGCCAGAGCAGCGGCTGCACGGCCGCCATCTCCGCGTCGGCCTGCAGGCCTTCGCCGGTCGTCGCGTAGTTGGCCGTGAGCTGCGGCGAGATCGTTGGCGCGCTCGAGCGCGGCGTCGGCCGCGCGGGCTTGCTCGCGCGCCTGCAGCAGACGCAGGTACGCCGCCGCGACGTCGACGAGCACCCGATGCCGGTTGGCCGTGGCCGACGCGCGCACGGCGTCGAGGTTCTGCCGCGCGGCCAACGGCTTGTAGATCGCGGCCGCGATGTCGACGGCAACGGATGCGCCGACGCCCGTGAAGCGCGACGCACGGTCCGCGTCGATGACGAGACCGCTCGTCTCCTGGATCGTGCCCTGGTGCCGGTCGCGATTCGCGCCGACGCGCAGCGTCGGCACGGCGAGCAGGCGCGTCTCGGCCAGGGCCGCCGAGGCGGCCGCCACGCGCTGATAGTAGATCGCGACGTCGAGGTTGCGCTCGTCCGCGAGGCGCAGCGCCGTGGCGAGATCGATGCTCAGCGTTTCGTCGGCCGCGGACGAGCGCGGCGCCAGCGCCCACTGCGAGCAGCAGCAGCGCCGAGCGCGAGCAGCACCGGTGCTACGCAGCGTCGTCGTCTGGCGGCGCGCTCACGGGTTCGCGACGCGCACCTGCGCCCCGTCCGTCAAGGCTGCGCCGGACAACGGCACGACGACCCGATCGGCTTCGTCGAGCCCTCCCGCGATCTCGGTCCATTGCGCCGTCGACGATGCCGACCATCACGTCCTTGCGGCGCGCCGAGTCGCCTTGGCCACGACGAACACGTGCGCCGCGCCGTCGCCGAGACGCAACGGCGGTCGACGGCAGCGCCAGCGCGTGCGCGTGCCGCTCGAGCGAGAGCCGCGCTCGGCCGTAGAAGTCCGGGCCGGATCGCGCCGTCGCCGTTCGGCAGATCGATCTCGACCTGCATCGTCCGCGTGCCGGGATCGAGCACGCCGGACGTTCGTGCGATCGCGCCGCTGAACACGCGCCCGGGCAGCGCGTCGAACGTCACCGCAGCCGCGTCGCCGACGTCGGCCCATCTCGACGTCGAGCTCCGGCACGAACGTCTTCACGCGAATCACGTCGAGCTTCGCGACGCGCAGCAGCGGCTCCGCTTTGCCCTTCGGCGAGCTGGCCTGGTACACCATGTCGCCGGGATCGATCGTCCGCAGCGTGACGACGCCGTCGAACGGCGCCTTGATCAACGTGTAGTCGAGCTCGGCTTCCGCTCCGGCCTGTCGCGCGATCGCGGCGTCGAGCCGCGTCTGGGCCTCCACGAGCGCGCGTTCCGTGACGGACTTGTGCTCCACGAGCGCGGCCGTGCGCTCGCGCGCCGAGCGCAGCGCCGTCACGTCCGCCGCGGCCGCGTTGCGCGCCTCAACGAGCTCCGGCACCGAGATCCGCGCGAGCGTCTGGCCCGCCTTCACGCGCGCGCCGATGTCGACGGCGAGCTCGCTGACGTGGCCGGTGACCTTCGCGCCGAGATCGGCCTCGAAGAACGCCTCGGCCGTCGCGGGCTGCGTGGTCTCGCTGACGAAATCGCGCCGCTCGAGCTGCACGACGCGCACCGCCGTCGGCTGCGCTGCGGCGAAGCGCGGTGCAGCGGCGCGACAGCCCGCGCACGAACGCCGCGCACAGAGCCGCGGCGCAGAGCAAGCCTCCGTAGGCGTGCGGGATGCACGGATCCGGCTGGTCGAACGTAGTGCGCATCCTGGCTCGAACGCGAACTGGCGACCCTCCCGCAGTCTAGCCGCGCTATCTGAAAGCTCTCTGAAACGCGCAGCGCCGTGCGCTGCCCGCGAGTCGCTCGAGCTCGGCGCCGGCTTTCAGATGTTTTTCAGCTGCGACCGGTAGATTGGCGGCGATGAACCTCGTCGCGAGCAGCGCTGCGCCGGCCGATGACCGTGATCGTCCTCGTCGTCGCGGTGCTGCTCGGCGCCGGCGCTCGCGCTGCAGCGCATGCCGCGCGACATCTTCCCGACGCTCGGCATTCCGACGATCTACGTCGCGCAGCCGTACGGCGGCATGGATCCGGCGCAGATGGAAGGCTATCTCACCTACTACTACGAGTACCACTTCCTCTACATCACCGGCATCGAGCACGTCGAGTCGAAGTCGATCCAGGGCGCTGCGATCATGAAGCTGCAGTTCTACCCCGGCACCGACATGAATCAGGCGATGGCCGAGACGGTCGGCTACGTGAACCGCGCGCGCGCGTTCATGCCGCCCGGCACGGTGCCGCCGTTCATCATGCGCTTCGACGCCGGCAGCGTGCCGGTCGGCAACCTCGTGTTCTCGAGCGACACGGCCACGGTCGCGCAAATGCAGGATGCGGCGCTGAATCGCGTGCGGCCGCTGTTCGCGACGCTGCCGGGCGTCTCCGCGCCGCCGCCTTTCGGCGGCAGCGCGCGCACGATCGTGATCAACGTCGACCCGGACCGGCTGCGCTCCTACGACATGTCGCCGGACGAGATCGTCGGCGCGCTCGACGCGCGCGAACCTGATCAGCCCGTCCGGCAACATGGCCGTCGGCGGCAAGTACCCGATGGTGCCGCTGAACTCGGTCGTCGAAGAACATCAAGGACCTCGAGAGCGTGCCGATTCGCGCGCGGGCACGTATCCGACGGTGTTCGTGCGCGACGTCGGCACCGTCGTCGACGGCTCCGACATCGTCACGAGCTACGCGCTCGTCGACGGCCGGCGCACGGTCTACGTGCCCGGTCACCAAGCGCGCCGACGCCTCGACGCTGTCGGTCGTCGAGCCTCGTGAAGGAGAACCTGCCGCGGTTCCAGAGCGTCGTGCCGGACAACGTGAAGGTCAGCTACGAGTTCGACCAGATCGCCCTACGTGACTGCGCGCGATCTCCGGCCTCACGTACGAAGGCGCGCTCGGGGCGCTGCTGACCGGCATCATGGTGCTGGCTGTTCCTCGCGCGACTGGCGCAGCGCGCTGATCGTCGTCGTGAACATCCCGCTCGCGCTGTTCGGCGCCGTCGCTCGCGCTGTGGCTCACCGGGCCAGACGGTCAACATCATGACGCTCGGCGGGCTCGCGCTCGCGATCGGCATCCTGGTCGACATGTCGACCGTGGTGATCGAGAACGTCCATAGCGCACCTCGCCGCGGGCAAGCGCGTCGCGCGCGCGGTCGTCGACTCCGGCCGCGAGGTGGCCGCTGCCGCTCCTGATCGCGATGCTGTGCGTGCTCGCCGTGTTCGTGCCGTCGTTCTTCATGGTCGGCGCGGCGCGCGCGATGTTCGTGCCGCTGTCGCTCGCGGTCGGGTTCTCGATGGTGTGCGTCGTATCTGCTTGTCGAGCACGCTCGTGCCGATCCTGTCCGTCTGGCTGCTGCGCGGTCACGAGCACAGGCGCGTCGGCGAGCGCCGCGCGACAGCCGGTTCGCGCGTCTGCGAGCGCGGCTATCGGGCGGTCGTCGAGCGCATCGGTGCGCGTGCGCTGGCCCGTGGTCGCGGCGTCTACGTCGTCGTCAGCGTCGCTCGTCGATCGTGCTCGTCGGCGGCGCGGCTCGGCACGGAGATCTTCCCGCGGGTCGACGCGCGGCCAGCTCCAGGTGCGGCTGCGCGCGCCGACGCGGCACGCGGCGTCGACGGCGACCGAGCAGATCGCGCTGCGCGCGCTCGATCTCATCAAGGAGCGAGGTCGGCGCCGACAACGTGGCGCATCACGCTCGGCGTTCGTCGGCGTGCACGCGCCGAACTATCCGATCAACCTGATCTATCTGTGGAACGGCGGGTCCGAGGAGGGCGTGCTGCAAGTGCAGCTCGAAGCCCGACGCCGGCATCGACACCGAGGCGCTGCAAGGAGCGGCTGCGCGGCGCAGTTCGCCGCAGAGTTGCCGGACGTGCAGCTTCTCCTTCGAGCCGAGCGACATCGTGAGCCACGTCATGAGCCTCGGCTCCCCGACGCCGATCGAGGTGGCGGTCAGCGGGCCGAACCTGGCCGACGAGCCGCGAGTTCGCCGACGCGCGTGCGCGACCGGCTCGCGCGGATCCCGGCGCTGCGCGACGTGCAGTTCGGCCAGGCACTCGACTATCCCGACGCTCGACGTGCACGTGGATCGCGAGCGCGCCGGGCTCGATGGGCGTCGACATGGCCGAGGTGTCGCGCTCGCTGGTCGCGGCCACGTCGCTCGAGCCGCTTCGTCGTGCCGATCTACTGGGCGGATCCGAACAGCGGCGTCGCGTATCAGATCCAGGTGCAGGTTCCGCAGGCGACGATGAGCTCGGTCGAGGAGCTCGAGAACATTCCCGGTCGCGCACAGCACACGGCCAGCCCGTGCTGCTGCGCAGCGTCGCGAGCGTCACGCCCGGGACGGCGCCGGGGCAGTACGACCGCTACAACATGCAGCGCATGATCACGCGTGACCGCGAATCTCGAAGGCGATCTCGGCACCGTCGCCGCGCGAGGTCCGAGGCGGCGCTCGCGGAGCTCGGCGAGCCGCCGCCGCGCGTCAGCGTGGCGCTGCGCGGCCAGGTCGTGCCGCTGACGCAGATGCTCGACGGCCTGCAGACGGGCCTGCTGCTCGCAGTGGTCGTGATCTTCCTGCTGCTCGCCGCGAACTTCCAGTCGTTGAAGCTCGCCTTCGTGGTCGTCTCCACGACACCGGCGGCGATCGCCGGCGTCGCGCTCGCGCTGTGGCTGACCGGCACCACGCTGAACATCCAGTCGTTCACCGGGCGCGATCATGGCCGTCGGCGTCGCGGTCGCGAACGCCATCTTGCTCGTGACCTTCGCGGAGCGTAGCCGCATGGCCGGCGGTGCAGCGGAGGCGTCTGCCGTCGAAGGTGCACGCAGCCGGTTGCGGCCGATCCTGATGACGAGCCCCGCGATGATCGCGGGCATGCTGCCGCTCGCGATCGGCTTCGGCGAAGGCGGCGAGCAGACGGCGCCGCTCGGCCGCGCCGTGGTCGGCGGGCTGCTCGCGGCGACCGCAGCGACGCTGCTCGTGCTGCCGGCCGTGTTCGCGATCGGGCAGGGCCGTGCGCACCGGCGGCATGCGTCGCTCGATCCCGACGATCAGCCGCGCGCCCCCGCGACACTCTTCGGCGGCGTCCTTCTTCTGGCGTACGTTCTCTGATCCGCCCTAGAATGGTCACCGCGGCAGCTCCTTGAATCTTCGGAAAAAGCAGAACGAGCTTCCCTCGGAGGATCGACAATGAATAGGAAAACGTGGACTTCGTTGATAGGTGCGCTGGTGACGATGGCTCCCTTCATCGCTCACGCCCAGCTCGAAGTGGGCGGCACCATGCTCGACAGTTGTGGAAAAATAGACGCGCTGCAAAAGGCCAAGAAGTACAACGAAGCGCGAGACGAGGCGAACCGCTGCATGCAGGGCATCGAGCAAGCTCTGCAAGGCGCTGTGGGCGATTACTTCAAGGACCAAATCGCGGGTTGGAAGCGGACGGCGTTCGACCAGAACATGGTGCTGGGGTTCGCGAACATTACCGCCACCTACACGAAGGGTGGTAACAACGTGTCGGTGTCTCTGACGCGCGGCGCCTCCGGCAGCGACGCGGTGGGTGGTGGCCTCGGAAAACTGCTCGGGGGTATCGCTCGTGCCGGCCTCGAATCATCGGGGCGGCAGGTGAAGGTGGCCGGCTTGCCGGCATCCGTGCAGCAGGACGGCAGCATCGTGGTCAACTTGGAGGGCGCGTTTCTCAGCTTCGAGAGCCCTGCCTTCAAGGACCAGGACTCGGCTCTCGCGGGCATGGGCGACTTGGTCGATGCATTTCCGGTAGCAGACATCAACAATGCGCTGAAGAAGAAGTAGTGCCGCCCGGCTCCAGCCCGTAAGCGTGCGATCACGAGAGGCGCGCGCGCCGCGATCTCGCCGCCGTTGGCTGCTAGTACCAGCTGCCTTCGCGCACCTCGATCCCCGCGTCGTTGCCGACGAGCTTCTTGAACTTCGCGATGTCGCTGCCGCGGTAGTGGTACGGGTACACGATCTTCGGCGAGAAATCGCGAACGGCGCTCGCCGCCTGCTCTTCGGTCATCGTGTAGGGGAGGTTGAAACAGACGAACGCTACCTCGATGTTCTTGAGCGCCCGCATCTCGGGAATGTCCTCGGTGTCGCCGCTGATATAGATGCGCTTCCCGCCGAGCGTCACAACGTAGCCGTTACCGCGCCCCTTGGTATGGTACTGAAGGCGTTCCGGCGTGGTGTTGTACATGGGCACGGCCTCGATCGAGACGCCCTTGATCGACTTGGTTTCGCCGTTCGCGAGAACGGTCGTCTTCGCGCGCAGGCTTTCCGGCAGCATGTCGGCCACGGCTTTCGGCGCGACAATCAGTGTCTCGCCCTTGACGATGGCGTTCAGCGTGTCGGCGCTCAGGTGATCGCCATGGATGTCGGTAATCAGCACGAGGTTCGGTGCCGGCAGTGAGGAATACGCCGAAGCCGCGCCGACGGGATCGACGTAGATCGTGCTGTTGTTCCAGGCCATCGCGAACGTCGCGTGGTTGATGGGATGGATCACGAGGTCCCCGCCTTGGTTCGTCTTCACGTGATCGCCGGTGAGTGCTTGAGCGTTTGCGAGGCCGCTGGCCCACACGAACGGCATGGCCATGAGTGTCAGCAGGATGCGCCCAACGGCGCTGCTCTGTCGCGACATTTCGCTCTCCTGGATGCTTCGCTTTGCTCATTGTCCACGGCGCGGGGCGCGCGAACAACGCCGCCGCGACCCGAGAGTCGGGACGGATCGAATTTCACGTATGCGCGCAAGCGGACTCCGTTCAATCTCCGTCATCTGCCCGCTAGAACGCTTCCTTGTACTTTTCTCGGGCGTTCTCTTCGCAGGTATCCGTGTCTTGCGAGAAATCGAGGTCTGGGCGGTGGTCCCACTGTTGCGACAGCTTCGCCGGGCCCGTGAGAAACATCGGGTCTTCCACAGTGATCTCGTAGCGCAGGCGCACCTTGTCCGGGCTCAGCGAAAATCGCTCGACCGTATGCTTGGCCGGCCCCGATGGCACGCTCACGCCGAGACCTGAGCGATCGGGCGTAAACGCGATCGTGTCGACCACGAGCGTGTCGCCGTCCCAGCGGCCGATGGAATGCCCGTGCTTTGTGGGCTTCACGTCGGCCGGATGTGCGGCCGTCATATGGATGATGCGGTCAAAGTGGTCCCCCGTATTGTCGAACTTCATCACGACTTCGTCCTTGCCGACGTCGATCGTGCGCAGCTCGTCGAGTATGGCCCCGAAGGGGGCGGGCTCGACGTAGCAGAGACCGTTGCCGAGGTCCTTCGCCCGAACAGCCTTCGCGGCGTCGTTGAGGGGGAAAGCCGCCATGGCGCCGAACGCGGCACCGGTGGCGGCGCGATTCGGCGCCCAGTGGCCGGCGATGCTCGTGGCAGGCGTCAGCACGCGCGTGCGTGTGTTCGCTGCGTAGAACGGATGAATCTCGCCGTCCTGAGTCGTGACGTCGAGGATGCGCACCTGCTTGCCGAAGCCGCCGCGATTCGGATTGACGCGAACGACGACCGGCGTGCCGGGCGTAAGATCCTCGCGCTTCAACCCGTCGACGTTCGCCTGCGTGATCCCGAGGCCTTCGCCGTCGATAAGCACCGGCTTGCCATCCGGCCCCTTCGTCTCGACGGTCAGGTACATATGCGGGTTCGTCCACGCGAGCTTCGCGACCTTGCCTTCGATCACTTCCACTTTCGACGTGTCGAACATCGACATGCTGTGGTGGGCGTGGGCCGAGACGCCGAGCAACGCGCCAGCGGCGATAAACGGTGCAGTAGAAATTAGACGTTTCATGGAAGTACCCCCGAACCCAAGTTCAATTCGAATGATAGAGAGACGGCCGGGCAGGGAACACAGTTATCGCCACCACCCGGGCCGACGGTGGTATTTCTTCGGAAACGGTGCTCGACCCCGCGACCGAGGCCCTCGTCGATGCGTTCGGTCTCGGCGTGACAGTCCTCGCAGCCCACCGTAGAATCGACAGGTTCCAGCAAGCCTGCTTCGACGGGCAGTTCGGCGCGATCCTGGTCCGAGTCCCCGCAATGGTGGAGGTAACTTGGCTGTCGCCTTTCGGAATGTGAAAGCTTCCGACACCTCGTACACCAGACTGGTCGTGTCCAGAACGGCCGCCGCGGTTCTGGGTGGCTATGTCGTGACGTACTGGGCCGGCGCCGCCGTGGCCAAGATCGACCATCGAATGGGGCCTCCTGAGCCCCGTGGACGCCGGAATGTTTTCCGGTCTCGTACAGCTCGTCGTGTATGTCGCTCTCATCATCTGGGTGTGTGCGGCGGCCTCGATGAGAAAAGCGTGGTTGATCCTTGCGCGTATTGACCGCGCTGCTCGTCGGTATCGCCGTGCTCCTGCCCGGACCACCACCGGCAACGTAAGCCAAGAAGCGCGCTCAGGGGGCAGGACCATGGAGAAAAGTCTCACGCAGCGGATGGACTGGCTGCACACCTGGTTTGGCCTGGTCCTCGGTTGGTTGGCCTTCGCGCTCTTTCTCACCGGGACCATTGCCGTCTTCTGGTTCGAGATTCAGCATTGGGCGCAGCCGGAGCTGCACGGCACGAAGATGTTGTCGCCCGAGGCGCACCGTGCAGTACAGCGTCGACTATCTACAGAAGGTCGCACCCGACTCACGGCGCTGGGCCGTCACCCTGCCGGACCTGGAACGTCACCCGCTCCTGGTGCTGAGCTGGCTCGACGAGAACAACGCGCAGCAGTTCGCGCGGCTCGTTCCCGACGGCTCGGGGCGCAAGGTCACCACCGTGACCAACGGCGGACGCTTCTTCGTCGACTTTCATTGGACGTTCAACCGCGAGGTGCCGGATCTGACGGGGCGCACGTTCCAATGGACCTACATGCTGTCGGGCTTCGTCGGCCTGGCGTTTCTGATCTGCACAATCACCGGCCTCGTCGTTCACAAGAAGATCTTCCGCAATTTCTTCACGTTCCGGCGACGCGCGAAGTCAGTGCAGACACGCTGGCTCGACGCGCACAACGTGCTCGGCGTCCTCTCATGGCCTTTCCAGTTCATGATCGTGCTGACCGGCCTCGCCTTCTACTGCTATCTCTACATTCCAACCGGCATGCAGATGGCCGCCGGCTATCCGGCGCCGCCCGCTCCGGCCGTGGTCGGCGGCGGGGGGCCAGGGATGTTATGGGGTCGCTACGCCAGCGACGCCGTCGGCAGGGTCCCGGGAAACATCGTCGAACCCGGCAACCCCGCGCCCAATGTGCCGATCGTCGATCTCTTCGCGCAGGCGCAGGCGCAGATGGGCACGCTGTCGAGCTTCACGGTCGTGAATCCCAGTCGCGACAACGCCACGGTGAGATTCGGTGGCACGCGCGCGCGGCCCGACGCCATCACCTTCACGGCCGACAGCATGACGTTCGATGGGGCCACCGGCCGCATCATCAGTCCCGCGGGAAACACGGTCAACGCCGTTCAGAAGGTCACGAACGTCTTAGGCGGCCTGCACTTCGCGTTCTACGGCGGCACCGCAATGCGGCTCTTGTATTTCCTGTGCGGCGCGGCCGGCACGATCATGATCGGCTGCGGCCTGGTGATGTTCACGGCGAAGCGCCGCGCGAAAGCGAGGTCAGCCGGTGCGCGGCTCTTCTATGAGTTCGTCGATCGCATGAATGTCGCTTCCATCGGCGGCTCGATGTTCGCCTGTGCGAGCTATCTCTGGGCGCTCAGGCTGTTGCCGCAGTCTCTCTCCGATCCCACCGGAGGCTTTTCCGGCGGCGTCTACGCCTCGATCCGCGCCGTGCCGCTCGATCAGGCAATGCGCTCGGATCTCGAGCTGTACACGTTCTGGCTGGCCTGGGGCGTCGCCGCGGTGCATGCTCTGGCGCGGGCGCCGCACAAAGCCTGGACCGAGCAGTTCGCGGCGGTTGCCGCGCTTTGCATCGGGCTTCCCGCTATCGGCTATCTGGTGCCCAATTGCGATATCGGCTCGATGATCGCTGCAGGGGATTGGAAGATGGTAGCCGTCGATCTTGGGGGCTTAAGCATCGGCCTCATGCTGGCGTGCGCGGCGTGGAAGATGAGGGGCAAACGCGTCGACGTGCGCGTTGGCAAAGTGGTCGGGGCCCCCGTTCTGTCGCCGGTCGACTGATGTACCTCCTGTCGACGTTTCTCTGCGCCTATGCCGGCTTTGCCGCGCTCTGCGCGATCACGGCGCGCAACGTGCCGCTCGTCTGGACAACACCGCCATCGCCCGCCACCACCCGAGGGCTTCGCGCGGCGGGTTTTTTCCTGCTCGCGCTGTCGTGGATCCCGTGCTATCTGAAATGGGACGTGCCGATGGGCACGGTGGCCTGGGCGATGAATCTCGCCGCGAGCGGGCTCGTTCTCGTGTTTCCGTTCGCCTACGCGCCAAAGCGCAGCGTGCAGGCCGGCGGCGTTGCGGCGCTGCTGGCAGGTCTGGTGTTGCTCGTCGGCTGAATCCTTGCCCGCGCCAAAGTCGTCCGCGACGGCGCTCGCACCCAGGGATGGCGCCTGTTTGTGGTGGTCCGCTCCGCGCGACGAGTAGTCGCCAAGAGCTCGAAACGCCGTTACTTCAGCGTCGTCTGCACTTCCATCGCCTCTTTCTGCGCCTTCGCGAGATCTTGGTCGGCGAGGCCCATGCGCGCTTCCTTGGCAGCTCCTTCGAGCTTCATCATCATCTTCTTGTCCGTTGTTTCGGGGATCGCGGCGCCCGCATTCGCGCAGGGATTCCCTGCGGCCGCGTCGAACCCTTCGCCTTTCTCGCCGACGAGGCAGTTCAGCACGTGGTGCAAGTGTCGATGCACGGTGGCGACATCGGTGGCCTTGGCCGCGAGCCCCGCGTGTTCCGCTGCCGTCATCACGGCTTTGTGCGCGTCGGCCAGCGCCGCGCCGGACGCCAGTGCCGCGAGTCCGCCGAGAGCCATGAAGCCGCCCAGGATCTTGATCTTCCGGCTGGTCATGTTTGCGATCCTCCTCAGGTGGTGGACGTTGCGGGAAGACTATCGGTGATCGTCCTCCGCATGGGAAGTTTCGAGGTCGATCGGCGCGCTAAAGTTCAATCGTCGAGCGCGATGCGATCCGCCTGGCACGAATGGGCTTCGCGTTGAGGAAGGTTGTACAGCGCGGGCCGTGAGCTCGGGCTCTAGGTCACAGAACGGGTGCCCGTGCGGTCAGAGCGTCGATCACTCGTTGCGACGGCGTGCCGCGTCAGCTCGTCAGCATGCGCCGGACGTCACCTTCGGGGTCGTTCACCATCCGGCACTCGTTGTCGAACACCATCGTCTGCACGTTGGCCGGATCCGTCGGCGTCCACTGCAGCCCCGGCTGGCTCGGGTTCCCCGTGCGCGCGAATGCCGCCCAGGCGCCGGCCATCTTGGTGGCGAGCGCGCGCGCCTCCGGCGTGTCGCCGGTGCCTTGCTCGCAGCGCTGGGTATTGTCGAAGCAGAAGGCCAGCTCGGCCGTGTGCCATGCGCCCGCCAGGCCGTCGAGCTGCGGAGACTGCCACTGGAAATGGTACTGGTAGACGGGTGCGCCCCGTAGCGCGTGCTTCATATTCGCCATCTCGACTGCGCGGTTGCGCATCGCCAGTCCGCCGACGCCGTAAGACAGCGTGCGGAGCGATTTCTCCGGGTGTGCCTTCTTCATTGCCGCAACGACCCGGCCCGCCTTGTCTTCGCCGAGCGCTTGCGCAAGGGTCGCGAGCCACTCCTGCTCCGTGGGATTGCGGCTCCACTGCATGCCTTCCTCGCTTACGCCGCCGATGATCAGCGGGACGTCCTTCGACGCCTCTGGAGCGCCATCCTGGAACGAGCGAACGTCGATGGTTCGGCCGTCGACGGTGGGCGTCCAGCCGACGCGCGGTTTGCCGCCGGTGGGCGGACCGGCCGACACGCCGGGGCGCGCCGGGCCGTTGATGCGCTGGGCGACGCGGTTACCCGCGTCGTTGAGCTTCGCCCAATCCATCTGCTGCAGCGCGCCGATGTCCCGAGGCCCCACGCCGAGCTCACGGACCAGCTCGCGTGCGAACTCCCGCGACTGCCCGGCGTCTGGGCTGTTGCCGCCGCCGCCCGACTGGACGATCGCGCGATGAATCAGCCCTTTCGCCGACGGCATGCCGAGCAGCGTCGTCACCTTCGAGCCGCCGCCCGACTGCCCGTAGATCAACACCCGGCCGGGGTCGCCGCCGAAGTTCGCGATGTTGTCACGCACCCAGCGCAGCGACGCAACGAGGTCGGTCATCGAGACGTTGACCGAGTCCTCGTAGGCCGAGCCGCCGACCTCCGTCAGGTCGAAGAAGCCCAGCACGTTCAGGCGATGGTTCACCGAGACTTGCACCACGTCGTGATTTCTCGCCATCTGCGCGCCGTCCTGGGAGGCGAGCTCGTAGGCCGAACCAAAGCTGAATCCGCCGCCATGGAAATAGACCATGACCGGCCGGCTGCCGGACAGAGAAGGCGTCCAGACGTTCAGCTTCAGCATGTCCTCGCCGACGAAGCCGTCGGTCCATTGCTGAAGGAACGTGTGCTCCTTCGCGCGGAAGTTGTGCAGGCTTTGCGGGCAATTGGCGCCGTAGGCCAACGCCGGGTACTCGCCCTCCCAGCGTTTGGGCGGCTTGGCGGGGAGCCAGCGATTTTCCCCGCCGGTGTCGTCGCCATAGGGAACGCCCTTGAAGTGGAGGACATCTCCGGCCAGGTAGCCGCGCACGTTGCCGTATTGGGTCTTGGCGATCGCCGAGCGCGGCGTCGAGCAGCCGCGCTTTCGGTCGTGCGGGCTGTTTTCGACCTCGTAGAGCTGCGCACGCCCGGGCACCGCAAATCCGAGCCCGGCGGTGGAAGCTGCGAGCAGGGCGCTGCGGCGCGTGAGTCGGCCGCGGGGTGAGTTCGATGCCATCGTGGGTCCCCTTGTCGTTGCTTGTTGTGCGCAGATCTGATCGTGTCCCGCGGCGGACGAGTCGTGAGTCCTGGGTCGGTCGGACTCCGGCGGAGCTAAGCACTGCTGATAGCCGAGCGGGTTGATTGTCGACGAGCGACCGCAGTCCTTCAAGCTGCACGTCACGCCGCTGCAGACCCCATTCGTTGCTTTGCTCGAGCAGCAACGCGCCGACGAGCCGCGTGATCGCAGCTTCGTTCGGGAGAGGCCGGCGCCTCTCCTCGCGATGTCCGTGGGTTCGCCTAGCCCTGCGGCAGATGGACGTGAAACGCCGATCCTCGCCGATCCTCGCTCTCGACCGTGATCCGGCCGCCGTGCGCCTCGGCGATCCAGCGCCCGATCGCGAGGCCGAGCCCGGCGCCGCCCGCGGCGCGCGAGCGCGCACGGTCGGCGCGATAGAAGCGTTCGAAGATGTGCGGCAGGTGCTCGGGGTCGATGCCGATGCCGGAATCGCGCACCGTGCCGATGACGGTGCCGTCACCGCCTTGCAACGCTACGGTCAGCGAGCCGCCGGCCGGCGTGTACTTCACGGCGTTGTCGAGCAGGATCAGGAACAATCGCCGTAGAGCGTCGCGGTCGCCGTGCACGAAGATGCTGGCGCTCGGCAGCTGTGCCGTCAGCTCCACGCCTTTCACGCGCGCGAGCACTTCGCCTTCGGTGCACGCCTCGCGAACCGCGGCGACGATGTCGACCGGTCGCAGATGCAGCTCGGCCGCGCCCGAGTCCGCCTTCGCGATCAGCAGCAGGTTCTCGACGAGCTGCGTCGTTCGCTCGACCTCCGCCACGACCTGCTCCAGCGCCGCGCGTTGCTCGGGCGCCCGGCGGCGCGCGTAGCGCCACTTCGGCCGTCGTGCGCATAACCGCGAGCGGCGTGCGCAATTCGTGCGATGCATCGGCCGTGAAGCGCGTGATCTTCTGGAAGGCACCTTCGAGCCGCGCGATCATTTCGTTCAACGTCTCGGACAGCCGCTCGAGCTCGTCGCCGGTTCGCACGACCTCGAGCCGTTGCGACAGGTTCTCTGCGCCGAGCAAGCGCGCGGCGGCCGTGATCCGATCGACGGGCGCCAAAGCGCGGCGGCTCAGCCAGTAGCCGCCACCGGCGGCAAAGAGCAGCGCGAGCGGCACGCGCCGCCGCCAGCAGCCAGACGGCATCGTGGAGACCCTTGCTGCAGTGCGCCTAGCGGGGCCGCCGCCTGGATCATGAACCGATGGTCGTCCACTCGAATGGTCTCGGCCAAGAATCGCAGCGGCTCGCCGTCGAGCTCCCCGTCGATCAGCGCGGTCGGGCTCGCCGTCGGCAAGGGCGCGAAACGTGTGGCTGCGAGCGCTGCACCGCGATAGATGACCTCGCCGTTCTCGTCGATGACCTGAAAATAGTCGCCGTGGGCGCGAAACTCCTCTTTCACCTCTTCGAGAAGCAGCCGAGTCTTGTGGTCCTCGATGAATCGCCGAATCCCCTCCACGCGGTCGCGGAGCCCGTCGTCGACGGCGTTATAGAGACTCTGCCGCACGATGAGCCAGATCAGCGCCGCCGAGCACGACCATCGCCACCGTGCAGGTTGCGCTGAACCCCAGCGTGAGTCGTGCGCCAATCGAGCAGCTTCATGCGGGCGGGGTCGACCGCAAGCAGTAGCCAAGGCCGCGTACGGTGTGGATCAGCTTGCGATGAGGCGGCGCATCGACTTTGGCGCGCAGCAGGTGAATGAATGCGTCGAGCGTGTTGCTCTCGATATTGCTCTCGTAGCCCCAGACGGCGTCGATCAACGTTTGCCGCGGAACGGTTTGCCCTGCCCGGCGAATCAGGAAATGCAGCAGACTGAACTCTTTGCTGCTCAGCCGGATCTCCTCTGCGCCTCGCAGCACGCGATGCGCGGCCGGGTCTACGCTGAGATCGAGCATGCGAAGCACGGGTAGCTGGGCGGTCGGCGTCCGCCGCGCCAGAGCCCGCAGGCGCGCGAGCAGCACCTCGAAGGCGAACGGCTTGCTAAGGTAATCGTCTGCGCCACCGTCGAGGCCCTCGACCACATCGGGTGGGGCATCGCGGGCCGTGAGCATGAGAATCGGTGTGTCGATCTTCGCCTGGCGCAGGCGGCGAGCCACCTCCAGTCCATCGAGCTTCGGCAGCATCCAGTCGAGGATCAGCAGCTCGTGCTCGACCGTGCGCGCGAGCTCGAGTCCCTGTTCGCCGTCGGCCGCGAGCAGCACGGAGTAACCCTCGCGCTCGAGCCCTTTGCGTAGCTGCTCGGCCATGCGGAGCTCGTCTTCGACGATCAGTACGCGCATGCAAGCCGGCTCGTTCGCTCAGCGCTGCGCGGTCCAGCCCGTGCCGGCGCCGTTCGGCAGATTCAAGATCACGGCGCGGATTTCGCGCAGCTTGCCGCCCGTGACCTTGAAGATCTCGGCGAGCAGCAGCGTCGACGTGTCCGGCCCTTGGCGGCGGAACGTGCCTACGGCGAGCACCGTGCCGTGCTCCAAATCGACCACGGGAAAGCGGCGATCCATGACCTCGATGCCCTTGTACGACGCGCGCTCGAGCTGCAGATCGGGGCTCCAGGTGTGACGCTCCACGACCGGATTGCTCGTCACGTTCGTGGTTTGCAGGCCGTTCTCGAAGCGCTTCATGCCGGGCGCGAACGGGGCCTGCTTGAACGCCGGGGTGCCCTCGGTCTGGATGGCGTCGAAGTACGCGTTGGCTGCGGCCACGAGCTGCGCCCGGGTGTGCCGCTCGGCGGCGGGCACCGTTTGCGCGAACAGGTCGGACAGGTGCTCGAGGTTCTGCGGTGCGAACCAGCGCTGATCGCCGACGCGTACCACGAACGTCTCGATCTCCGTGAGCTTGCGGTTCACGACCTTCAGGCGCACGAACATCTGCGCGGTGCCGTCGTACTCCTTCAGCGCGGTGAACGCGGCCGCGCTGCCCGTGTCGGGATCGACGACGTAGTCGCGGTAACGGAGCGGCGCGCCGGCGGTGTGCCAGAAGCCTTCGCCAAGATCCAGCACGCGCCCGTTCTCGGTGTACTTGACGTCGGCTGCCAGCGGCAGCTTCGATGCGTCCCGGTGCGCGAGCGCATCCACATAGGCGTCGATGAATCCTGTCAGGCAGGCGGCATCGCAGGTTGCGCCACCTTGCGCCATGGCTCGAGGCGAGCCCAGCGCGCTCGAAACGAGCAGCGCAGCGACGAGCGCCGCGCGAAATCCGTGACCGAAGCGCATGTTTTGCAAGCCTCCCTATCGCCCGTGGTACCGGTTGAGTGACGGTGTACAGCTGTTCATGTCATCGACCCAGGATCATCGCGCGCATCTGTCTGCGGAAGCCTGTCGAGATCACCATCGCGACGTGCACGGCGAGAAACAGGACGAGCGCGGCGAAGCCGAAGAAATGCAGCGTGCGAGCCGACTGATGGCCGCCGAACACATCGAGGAGCTGCGGGAAAGCCGCCGTGACCGCCGGCGACATCGTGAGCCCCGTGAGCACCATGAAGGGCAGCGCGACGAGCGCTACCGTCGCGTACGCCCAGCGCTGCCAGCGGCCGTACGGCGCGCCGGCGCCGACCGCATCCGATCGCAGGCGCAGATGCTCCTCGAGGTCCTGCCACAGCGCGCGCGGCGCGAGATCGCCGAGCCGTGGCAGCAAGTCGCGCCGGAGGTGGCCCGTCGCCAGGCCCACGAGGACATACAGCAGCCCCGGGACCACGAGGAACCAGCCCGCCAGAAAATGCAGGCTGCGCGCCCAGCCGTTCTGATTGAAGATCTCGTACGTACGATTCGCGCTGACCGGCGCGGTCGCGAGCTCGGAAAACGTGGCCTCCACCTGCCAGCCCGCCGGGCGGTGGTTGTCGCTGATCGGTAATTCCAGGAACGCGGGTGTCAGGTCGTTGCCGGCCTGGCCCCAGTAGAGCCGCGGATGCACCATGAGAATGAAGAAGCCCGAGACCGCGAGCACGAGGAAGCTGGCGGCCATCGTCCAGTGGCTGATTCGCACCCAGGCCGCGTGGCCAGTCGTCCCCGTCGAAGCCGCGCCGCGCCGTGATGAGACTTCGTCCTCGTCCACGTTCCGTACCTGACAACCCCGCGACGGTCACCATACGCCGGGACAGGCGCGGTGTCTTCTCGCTTCATGCGAAGATACCGCCGTTCGCCGGCTCGCAAATCGGAGTCTACGCATGAAGATCGTCGTCACACTCGGTGCGCTCGCGCTAGTCTCTTCCCCGGCGTTTGCCCATCACTCCACCGCGGCCGTCTACGACCGTAGCGCCACGATCGAGGCCGAAGGCGACATCGCCGAGGTCCAGTGGGTGAATCCGCACGTCCGCTTCAAGGTGCGCGGCACCGGCCCCGACGGCAGCGAGCGCGTGTGGCAGATCGAGTCGAACTCCGTCAGCATCGTGAGCCGCTTCGGCCTCACGGCCGACGTCGTGAAGGCCGGCACCCACGTCAAGATCGCCGGCAACCCCGGTCGCGCACGCGACGACATTCTGTTTCTGTCGAACATGCTGCTGCCGAGCGGCGAGGAGATCCTGTTCGGCAGCGGCATTGCGCCGCGCTGGTCGCAGCGCACGATCGGCACGGACATTCGGGGCGCCGTCGCGGCCGATGCGAAGCTCGGGATCTTTCGCGTCTGGACGAACACGACGAATCCGCCGGAATTCTGGGGCGGCGCGTTGCCGTTGACGCCGGCGGCGGCGGCCGCGCGCGCCGCGTTCGACCCGCTCAAGAGCGATCCCACGGCGAACTGCGCGCCGAAGGGCATGCCGTACGTCATGGAGCAGCCGTATCCAATCGAGTTCGTCGATCGCGGCGACGTGATCGAGCTGAAGCTCGAGGAGTACGACACCGTGCGACGGATCGCGCTGTCCAGCGCGGCGGCGAACGGCCCGCCGCGGCTCGGCGTTTCGACCGGTCGCTGGGACGGCAAGTCGCTTCTGGTCGACACGACGGGCATCGACTACAAGTTCGTGAATGGCACCGGCATCCCGTTGGCGCCGGGCGCCCGGGTTGCGGAACGCTTCACATTGAACGACGACGGCAGCCGACTCGAGTACACGATGACGGTGACGGACCCGGCCACGTTCACGGCGCCGGTCACGTTCCGCAAGGCCTGGGAGTGGCGGCCGGGCGAGCAGGTGAGGCCGTACAACTGCCGGCGCTGAGCGCGCCGGCGTTGCGGCTCGTTCATCGGCGGGCGCCGGGCGCGCAGATACCGCGTGCCTGCGCCGCGTGCTACGCTCGAAACGCACGTCCCGGGCCGCAGAGTCCGGCGACTATTCACTAGGGGAGAACCATGCTGGCGGCTATTCGCGGCACGGCGCTATTGGCGGCCTTACTGGTCGCGGTACCGGGTCACGCGCATCACTCGGGCGCGATCTTCGATCCGACCCGCAAGGTGACGCTGACGGGCACGGTGCGCGAGTTCCAGTGGACGAATCCGCACTGCTGGATCCAGGTCCTCGTGCCGGGCGCCACCGGCGAGGAGGAGTGGAGCGTCGAGATGGGCGCGCCGCTGCAGCTGTATCAGGGGGGCTGGAAGCCGGGCACGTTGAAGCCCGGCGACGAGGTCACGCTCGTCGTGCATCCGCTGCGCGACGGAATGCGCGGGGGGCTGTTCGTGGCCGCAACGCGCAAGGACGGCACCGTGCTGTGGAAAGAGCCGTGAGCGCGCAGCGACTCGCAGGTGCGCTGCTCGTCTCGGCCGTGCTCGCCGCGAATGGCGCGTGGGCGCAAAACGCCGCGGCCGATCGTGTGAGTCGTTTCGCCAAGCTGCCGAACTGGACCGGTTTCTGGATCGCTCAGAGTCGCGACAACCTCGGCCTGTCGGGGCGTGCGCCCGGCTTCCAGAATAGCGGCGTGCTGACGAGCAAGCCGCCCTACACGCCCGAGTGGGCGGCGAAGCTCGAAGAGCGGCGCAAAAACGCGTCCACGGCCACGAAGGAGTGCGGCTTTCCGTTTCCGTTCGTCATGGAGAATCCGTGGGTGTTTCAGTTCCTGCTCACCCCCGAGGAAACCGCCATGATCTGGGGCGGCCGCGAGGTGCGCCACATTTACACCGACGGGCGCGCGCACCCGAAACCCGAGGATCTGTGGCCCACGCCCTGGGGCGACTCCGTGGGTCAGTGGGAAGGCGACACGCTCGTGGTCGACACGATCGCGGTGCAGCCGATGCGTTTTCCACCGGCCCTCACCGATCGGGCGCATTTCACCGAGAGGCTGCGGATGGTGAGCCCGGATCGGTTCGAGGACGAGCTCACCATCGAGGACCCGGCGGCACTCTCCGAAGTCTGGAAGGTCACAATTCCATACGAGCGCGTGAAAGAGCTCGATCGTATGGTGCACGGCTTGTGCGACGAGAACGATCGTAATCCGGTGGTCGACGGCAAGATCATCGTCGCGCCGGCCGAGCACTGAGCAGGAGGCGCGGCCGCGATGCTGGACGTATATTTCTGGCCGACGCCGAACGGCAAGAAGATCACGATTCTGCTCGAAGAGTGCGGCTTGTCGTACGCAATCAAGCCCGTGCACATCGGTCGCGGCGATCAGTTCGACCCCGACTTCCTGCGGATCTCGCCGAACAACCGCATGCCGGCGCTCGTGGACCGCGAGCCGAGCGGCGGCGGCGCGCCGATCGCCATCTTTGAATCCGCGGCCATCATGATGTACGTGGCCGAGAAAGTGGGCCGATTCTTTCCGCAAGACACGCGCGACAAGTACGAAGTCACGCAGTGGCTCATGTGGCAGATGGCGAATCAGGGACCGAAGATGGGCGAGCAGGGCCATTTTCGCCGCGCCGCCGAGAACCCGGCCAACGGCGATCAGGCGTACGCCATTCGACGCTTCGACAACGAGGTTCATCGACTCTACGGAGTGTTGAACCTCGGGCTGCACGGCAAGGAGTGGCTCGCCGCCGGGCAGTACACGATCGCGGACATGATCTCGTATCCCTGGGCCAGCTACTGGCAGATGCGCGGCATCGACATCGATGAGTTTCCGAACACCAAACGCTGGCTCGCGGCGATCGCCGCGCGGCCCGCCGTCGTGAAGGGCATGGCCGTCGGTGCGGAGCTGGCCGAGGACATGAGCACGCTCAGCGCCGAGGAGAAGGAACGCCGCGCGAAAATCCTGTCGAACCAGCGCGCCGTGCCGATCCCGCAGCAATGGCACGACGAGGCGGCGCGGCGATGAGCGGTCGGCGCGCGCTTGCATTGCTTGCGCTGCTCGTCGCTGTGCCGCTCGCCGCGCAGGAATCCACCGGCGGCCGTGACGGCACCGGCGCGCGCGGCCGCTATCTCGCGCCGGCCGGATCAAGTCGTCGCGATTCGCGCGGGCCGGCTGTTCGACTCGCGCAGCGGCATGCTGCTCTCGAACCAGGTGATCCTGATCCGCGGTGCGCGGATCGCCGAGGTGGGCGCGAACGTGCGCATCCCGCGCGAGGCGCGCGTGCTCGACTTGAGCGGCGCCACCGTAATGCCCGGCATGATCGACGCGCACGTCCACGTGAACACCGGCGGCAATCGCGGCGGCCGCACGCCGGCCGAGCGCGCGTTCATCGCACTCGCGAGCGCGCAGACCGATTTGCTCGCCGGCTTCACGACCGTGGCCGACATGGACTCGCGCGGCGGCTTCAACACCGTGGATCTACGCGACGCGATCAACTTCAGGATTGGTGCTCGGTCCGCGCATGCAGGTCGTCGGGCAGTCGCTGAACATCCGCGCGAGCAACGTCTACCCCGACGAGAGCGGTGAGCGCTTCTACTCGGAGTTCACGGAAGGCAAGAACGTGAACTCGCCGTGGCTCGGCCGGGCCGCCGTGCGCGAGGCCAAGCTGCACGGCGTGGACTGGGTGAAGATCTACACGTCGCAGGATTTCGAGGGGCCCTATCATCTGTTCATGCCCGACGGCAGCCTGATCACGACCCCGTCGCTGACGCCCGAGGAAGTCGAGGCGATCACGGACGAAGCGCACCGGCTCGGTCTGAAGGTGGCCTGCCACACGTACGGCGGGGAGGGCATGCGCAGTTGCCTGAGCGCCGGGGTCGACGCGCCCACGCATCTGCTCGAGCTCGACGACGCGGGTGTGCGCGTGCTGCTCGAGAAGAAGCTGCCGTTCGTCTGCACGCTCGACGACCTGATCTACCAGCAGGACGAGGACCGCAAGGCAGGCGGCAAGACCACGCGGATCGCGCTCGCGGAGCAGGCGTTCAAGCGCGCGCTCGCAGCCGGCGTGACGATCGTGTTCGGCAGCGGCGCGACGTCGGACATCATTCCGCACGGCATACAGGCGGATCAGTTCAAGCACTACGTCGACTGGGGCATGACGAGCGCGCAGGCGCTGCAGACGGCCTATCTCAATGCCGCGACGATGCTGAACTATCACTGGGAGAACGACCTCGGCAGCCTCGAGGCCGGCAAGCTCGCCGACATCATCGCCGTGACCGGCGATCCGCTGCGCGACATCACGGAGATGCAGCGCGTGCGCTTCGTCATGAAGGGCGGGTACGTGGCGCGCGACGAGCTCACCCACGGCGCGACGGGCAACTGACGAGGCTCACGATGACGAAGCGCCCGCTCGGCAACTCCGGCATCGCGGTCACGCCGCTGATGCTCGGCGGCAACGTGTTCGGCTGGACGGCGGACGAGGCCACGTCGTTCGCGGTTCTGGACGCGTTCGTGGCTCAGGGCGGCAACTCGATCGACACGGCCGACGCCTATTCGTCGTGGGTGTCGGGCCACGAGGGCGGCGAGAGCGAGACCGTCATCGGCAAATGGCTGAAGAAGAGCGGCAAGCGCGACCAGGTGGTGATCGGCACGAAGGTCGGGCTCTGGGGCCGGCGGCCGGGGCTCAAGCGTCAGAACATCATCGACGCCTGCCACGATTCGTTGCGCCGGCTCGGCATCGAGACGATCGATCTGTACTGGTTGCACAAGGACGACGACGAGACGCCGCCAGCGGAATTCCTCGGCGCGCTCGACGAGCTCGTGCGCGGCGGTAAGGTCCGCGCCGTGGGCGCGTCGAACTTCAAGGTGCCGCGGTTCAAGGCGGCGCTGGAAGAGAGCGCGCGCTCAGGTTTGGTAGCGTTCGTGGCGCAGCAGCCGGAGTACAACCTGCTGAATCGCGATATCGAGGGCGAGCTCATGCCGCTGTGCGCGCGCGAGAATATCGCGTTGCTGCCGTACTTCGGGCTCGCGAGCGGCTTCCTGACCGGCAAGTACCGGAGCTCCGCCGACCTCGGCAAGAGCCCGCGCGGCGCACGGATGGACAAGCATCTGCAAGGCAAGGGGCTCGCAGTGCTGGCGGGGCTCGATGCCGTGGCGGCGCGCCATGGTGCGACGTGCGCGCAGGTCGCGCTGGCCTGGATCATGGCGAAGCCGGCGATCGCAGCGCCGATCGCGAGCGCCACGTCGGTGGCGCAGCTGAACGAGCTCATGGGCGCGCTGCGCCTCACGTTGACGCACGCGGACGTCGAGCAGCTCGATCGCGCCAGCGTCTGACGGACTTGCGATCCTCTCTGCGCTGCTCACCGGCTGTAGTCCGCGACCACTCGTTCGAGGCAATTGTGCCGAGACGGGCGCGATCGCCGGTAGTCGCCCGCGCTTCGACGGGTCCGCGTTGCCGGCCGTGGGATCGAGAGCGCCGTTTGGTCGACGGCCCAGACGTAGCACTCGTAACGATCAGCGGTCGACGTTGCTCGGCGCTCTGGGAAAACCCGCACACCTATCCTTCTTTCGGATACACGAAGAGCTCGCTCGAGCCCGCGTCGCTCGCGGCGGCCACGGCCTTGTCGGCGCCCTCGGGCTCGTCGACGACCAAGTACTCCTCGACCCGCGGATCCCACAGGTAATAGGCGAAGTTCGAGTAGAAATAATGGCGTGGTCCGATGAAGAAGCTCACGGAGCCCACCGGCAGATGACGGATGCGCGCGCCGAGCGGTGCTCGGACGACGACGAACCCGCCCGTTGGACGCGGCCGATAGAAGACGCCATCGCGGTAGTGGTAATCGGCGCGGCCGACGCGCACGGTCTCGTGGCCGCCCGGCACCGTTCGCACCTCCCTGCCCGGGGGCGGCGGTGGGGCCGACCTCTTGAGCTGGCCGTGGTGGGGTTGCCGATCCTGCGCCCAGGCTGCGGCCGATGGCCCGAGGCACGCACAGGCGGTCGCCATTGCGGCGACGAGAACGATCGCGGTCTGCTTGCTCATTTGGCTCTCCTGCGCAACTAGTAACGCGGTGCGCTTTTTACGGTTGACGCGTAAGGGATTGCGAAGTTTTCGCGTCAACCCGGCAGCGGCTTCGCCGTTGCTTCTCGTTGCGGCGCGGTGGCGCCGCTGGCCAACTATTGGAGTGTGCGATGAAAGCAGCAGTTGTGTTGGTCGCCGCCATGGGGCTCGTGGCGGGCGCGGGGGCGGTCGCGGCGCAGTCCGCGGAGCCCACGTTCGAGGGGCTCGACAAGAATCACGACGGAGTCCTGTCGAAGGACGAGGTGGAAGCCATGGTCGCCGAACATGGGCCAAGGCGGCGGTGGCGGCGAGCGCCGTCAGGCGGCGGCCGGCGGCGGCTCCGGGGCTCACGGTGGGTTCGGCGGCGGTTTTGGCGGTCGCGGCGGCGGCGGCGGCGGGCCTCCCGGCGGTAGCGGCGGCGGTGGGTTTGGCCACGGCACGCGGGGCGGCGGGGCAGCGCAGGGACAAGGTGGCGCGGAGCGCCGCGGCGCAGGCGGGCGACCGAGCGCCGAGCACATCTTCGAAAGCTGGGACAAAGACAGCAACGGCACGATCTCGCGTGAGGAGTTCGATGCACGGCCGCGCCTCAGTGGTGGTCGGCGCGGCACCCAATCAAACGAGGATCAGGCACCGCCGCATCTGTAGCGCGTACGGCCGATCGTGCCCTTGCCACATCGGCTGAAGGCCGGCCTCGCCGCAGCGGACCCGGACCGGGGCCGCCCCGACGGCTGCTAGGCGCTATGGCAGCCAGCTATGCGGCGGCGCGGAACCGGTGTGACCGCGTGGGCCGCCGAGGATCTCGATCAGCTCGAAGCGGTTCTTGCTCGTCGCTCCCGGCACCTGCAGCTGTTTCGCGAAGGACTGCAGTTCCTCGAAGCTCCAGTCGCAGTAAAGGTATTCGTGCCATCCCGGGATCGCTTCACGATCCCGTGGCCGCGTCGATTCGCTCATAGGGTCGGCCTCCGTTGCGTCATTCGTCCCCTGGCTCGAAGCAAATTCTGTGCCGCCGCCCACGAAACGGCGTGGCAAACATTACAACCGCTCTCGGCCGGCGCCGCAGTTCGCGAGGGTGCGCGCTCGGCTATTCGGTCTCGCGCCGAGACCGCAAGTCCCGGCGCAAGCTCGTGGACGGCGTCGCCGGGCGGCGACGTCTCGGCGCTCCGTGCTAACCTGCGCGCGGGGCGAATTTCCAGAGGAAGTGGCTCGCGGCTCGACCGGCCGAGCTTGCAGAAACGACCGTGCGAGCGTTATCGATCGTCATCGCGTGCTGGGCCTGCGCGTCGGCCGCCCCCGCCGCACACGCGCAGCAGGTCAATCCCTTCGAAGGCGACGCGGCGGCCGTGACCGCGGGCGGTGCGCTGTATGCTGGCCGCTGCGCGGAGTGCCACGGGGCCGACGCGAAAGGCAGCCGCGGTCCCGATCTCACGGACCGCTGGGCCAAGGGCGCCACGGACGAGTCGACGTTCGCCACGATCCGCAACGGTGTGGCGGGCAGCATCATGCCGCCGAGCAGCGCGCCCGATCACGAGCTTTGGGCCATCGTGGCGTACCTTCGCAGCGTCAGTGTCGCGCCGCCGCTCGAGAGCTCGGGCGAGCCAACGCGCGGTCGCGCGCTGTTCGCCGCGGAGTGCCAGCGGTGTCACCGCGTGGGCGCGCAGGGCGGTGCGCTCGGGCCGGACCTGACACGAATCGGTCTCGTGCGCTCGCGCGAAGCGTTGATCACGGCGGTGCGCGAGCCGAGTGCGAGCGTGCCGGCGGGTTTTCATGCGGTGGAGCTCGTGAGCCGCGGTGAGCCTATCGAAGGCGTGATCAAGAGCGAGGACGCGTTCTCGATCCAGGTGTTGACGACCGATGGCCGTCTGCTCGGGCTGGCGAAGTCGGCGCTGACGAAGCTCGCGTCACGCGCCGAGTCGTTGATGCCGGCGTACTCGCCGGACAAGCTCTCCGACGCCGAGCTCGAAGACTTGCTCGCGTATCTCGGCACGCTACGCACCACCGGTTCCGGAGCCCAATGATGCGGCGAACGTTACTCATGCTGGCTTCGCTGCTCGTGCTCGTTCCCGGCCTCACGCACGCGCAAGGCGACGTGACCGCGGCCGACATTCGCGCCGGCCTCGCCGACCCGGCGCGCTGGCCCACGTTCTCCGGCGACTACAGCGGGCAGCGGCATAGCCCGCTCACGCAGATCACGCCGCGCAACGTGGGTCGCCTCACGCCGCGCTGGACATTCCAGACCGGCTCGTTCGCGCGCGGCCGCGGGTTCGAGACCACGCCGCTTGCCGTCGACGGTGTGCTCTACGTCACCGGCTCGAACAACTACGCGTGGGCGCTCGACGGCCGCACGGGCCGGCCGTTCTGGGAGTACCGCCGAAATTTGCCGAGCGACTTGACCTACGGTGCGCTCGCGCCGGTGAACCGCGGCTTCGCGATTCTCGGCGACAAGCTCTACATGGTGACGCTCGACGCGCATCTGCTCGCGTTCGATCGGCGCACGGGCGGCGTGCTGTGGGACGTGACGCTCGCGAACTACCGCGAGGGTTACGCCGCGACCCTCGCACCGCTCGTCGTCGACGATCAGGTCATCGTCGGCATCGGTGGCGGTGAATACGCCACGCGCGGGTTTCTCGATGCCTACGACGCGATGACGGGCGAGCGCCGCTGGCGCTTGTACACCGTGCCCGGCTCGGGCGAGCCGGGCAGCGAAACCTGGCCGAACGCGCAAGCCGCCGCGCGCGGCGGCGGCGGCACTTGGATGACGGGCAGCTACGACCCCGAGCTCGGCTTGCTCTACTGGGGTACCGGTAACCCGAACCCCGACATCTACAGCGCGAATCGCGACGGCGACAATCTGTTCACGGCCTCGCTGCTCGCGGTGGAGGCCAAGACCGGCAAGGTGCGCTGGCATTACCAGTTCACGCCGCACGACACGCACGACTGGGACTCGAATCACGTGCCGGTGCTCGCCGAGGTCACGATCGGCGGCCGCGCGCGACGCGTAGTGATGGTCGCCAACCGCAACGGATTCTTCTACGTGCTCGATCGCGTGACCGGCGAGCTGCTGATCGGCAAACCCTACACGGCGACGACGTGGGCGCGCGAGCTCGACGCCAAGGGTCGGCCGATCGTGCTGAACGCCGACGGCAGTCAGGGCTGCTTGCCGGATCAGTGGGGTGGCACGAACTTCAATCCGCCGGCGTTCGATCCGAAGCTCGAGCTGTTCTTCGTGAATGCGCGCGAGACGTGCGCGAGATATCTTGCGCAGGAGCCGCAGTACACACCCGGTGAGATCACGCCCGGTGGCGTCACGTGGATCGACCGCGAGCATCAGTATGGCGCGCTGCGCGCGCTCGATGCGCGGACCGGCGAGCTGCGCTGGGAATTCCGTTATCCGCAGCCGAACCTGGCAGGCGTCTTGAGCACGGCCTCGGGGCTCGTGTTCTCGGGCGACCAGGAGGGCAACTTCAGCGCATTCGACGCCTCGAGCGGCAAGCCGCTGTGGCACTACCAGACCGGCGCGTCGGTCTGGGGCGCGGCGCCGATGACCTACATGCTCGACGGCCGGCAGCAGGTGCTGATCGCGTCGGGCGCCGCGCTGCTCTCGTTCGCGCTGCCCTGATCGGCGCGCAACGCTACGGTCCCTGCGCCGTTTGCTTCTGCCCTGGTCCTCCGACGAGGCGGCGGCGGCGCGTGGCGGCGGCGACGGGCTGGGCGGCCGGCGTGGTCGCGGCTGCCGGCGTGGTGCCGAGGATCTCGTCGGCCTCCGCGGCGGTGATCGGATTGAACTTGCCGAGCCGGCACGCCAATCCGCCCTCGTTCTTGATCATCGTGAATCCGTCGATGTCGCACAGTCGCTGTGAGCTTCACGCTCTGACTCCGGTAGTGATACGCGAGCTGCGTCTCACCGCGTTTGAGCTGCGGGCACGCGACCGGCAGATCGTTGCGATAGATCGCGCTGCCCTTCATGCGGAACACGAGCGTATGATCGTCGGCGGCCTCGGCCATCCTGATCACCTTCACGAGCACGCAAGACTGCGGTGTGCGATCGATCTCGTCGTCGGCCTGCGCGTGGCGCGACCGTTGCAGTCACGAACAACAGAGCGCCGAGCACCGGCGACGCCGATCGCCAATGACTGATGCGAGCCATGGCTCCCCCCTTTTGGCTTGCCTCCCCAGACGTTTGGTTTATAGCGCAGCGTCGCGCTGAACGGAAGCGTTGCCCGCTTCGAGATCGTCTCGTCCGGGAGACAACTTCACGCTCGGCAGAGCGTCACCGCTCCGTTCGACGTGAACCGGCCGTTCACGATCGGGTCGCGCTTGGAATCCTGATCGCACTCGCCTTCGTCGATCATCCAGGTCGCATCCGTCACGCGTGCGTATTTCAGCGTGCGTTGAACGGCTCCGTGAGCGCCGCCGGATCCTCGACCGTGAGCTGATCCTCGATCTCGTCGTGGCTCGCCATCCTGATCCGCTCGACGAAGTGCAGCCGATCGCTCATCTCGAGCGGCAGGAAGCTGAACAGCACCAGCCGCGGCTTGATCGCGACCGTGTCGACGACGAGCGTGTCGCCGTCCCAGTGGCCGACGGAATCGCCCATCTTCGTTGGGCCACAGCTCGTCGGCGGGCGGATGCGAGCGCCCGTCCGTATAGATGTGACGGATGAACCCGTTTATCGTGTCGATGAACGTGGTCTCTTCCGGCGTGATGCGCCACTGCGACAGTCGTCGGTCGAGTTATGATCGAGCAGGAACGGCGGTGCCGAGCACGGTGCGTCGCACGGGGGCGCCGGTGGATGATCGGGATCGGCGGCGACGGCGGCGTCCTGCTCTCCTTCTTGACCGCGTCGAACTTCGCTTGCCACTCGGCGTTGAACGGCATCCTGGCGGACAGGATGGGTGCGCCGTTCCTGGCGCCCTCGGCGCTCAGCGATTGCCCGATCCCCTCGCCGACGAAGATGTTCGGCTCCCACAGCCCGGACCAGTCCGGCAGCTTCGCGAACGCGGCCGCGCGCTCGCTGATCGGCGGCTGCGCTGGCGTGCAGCCACTGCTCGCCAGCGCCGTCACGCAGGCTGCGATCACCACTGCACGTTGCATCGTCGCTCCCCTCCGGCCGTTGCTATTGGTGCGCGTCCGGCGGATTGCCGACCGGCTTGCCGTCTTTCGTGACGGACACGACCTGACCGCCGCGGGTGCCATCGCGCAACGGGTGAGCCACGACGACGACCGCGTCGCCTGCTTTGAGGCTGCTGGGCTTCCAGCCGTGGCGCGCGAGCCCCACGGGATTGTCCATCTCTATGCCCCACTCGACCGGCGCGCATCGGGATGAGCCGCGTCGGCAACGAGCACCTGGATCCAGCAGTGCGGGCTCGTCCACTGGAACTCCTTCACGGTGCCGGTCAGCGTCACCTCCTTGGAGGGGTCGAACATCGCGGCCGAGTGATGCGCGCTGGCTGCGCCGGTGCCGAGCAACAGCGACACACCGAGGAGAACGAGCGAGGATCTTGTCATCAGCTGCGCGGGCCGTTGGTCGTCGGCTTCGATGTTGCCACTATGGCCGGAGTGCCACCGCTGCAGCGTCGCGCGGCCGGCGTGCGCTGGAGGTGGATCGCTTCGTCGCGGAAAGGTATCGTCGCCGCTCATGCAGACCTCAGCAACGCCGGCCGCGGACAATCCTTCGAATAGCCGCTTCCGCGATCTGTGGACGAAAGAGGACTGGTGGTCGATCTGGCTCGGCCTCGGGCTCGTGCTCGCGGCGCTCGTGCTGTTCGCCAACGGCTCGAGCCTGAAGTGGATTGCGGTCACGCCGGCGCGCTGGTCCAGCGTCGGCGCACTCGGGGCGCATTTCGCGGCGAATTGGCCGCGCTACGTCGTGCAGTTCGTGCTGTGGTGCGCGCTCTTCACGGCCGCGCTCTCGGCGCTGGGCTACAAGGCCCGCGAGTTTCTGCCCGCCTTCACGTTCCTGTACGTCGGCGCATTGCTGATCTTCGCGCTCGGGCAATGGGATCGGGCGAGCTACTACAACCTCGAGCCGCCGCTCGTCGCCATGGCGCTCGGGCTCGCGATCTCGAACTTCATCGGCTTGCCGCGCTGGCTCGACGCCGGCTTTCGCGTGGAGTTCTACATCAAGACGGGTATCGTGCTGCTCGGCGCCACCTTGCCCTTCACCTTGATCGTCTGGGCGGGACCCGTCGCGATCGTCCAGGCGTCGATCGTCTCGATCGTCACGTTCTCGGTCATCTACTTCGCGAGCGTGAAGCTCGGGCTCGATCGCCGTTTCGCGGCAACGCTGGGTGCGGGCGGTGCGGTGTGCGGCGTCTCGGCCGCCATCGCGATCTCCGGGGCCGTGGGCGCGCGCAAGCAGGATGCCTCGGTCGCGATCGCCACCGTGATCATGTGGGCCATCGTCATGATCTTCGTGCTGCCGCTCGTCGCGCGCTGGTTGCAATTGCCGGCGGGCGTCGCCGGTGCATGGATCGGGACATCGGAGTTTGCCGATGCCGCCGGGCTCGCGGCGGCGCAGGCTTACGGCAATCTCGCCGGCAACGTGCCCGGCATCGAAGGCACGAGCGATCAGGCGATGTTTGCGTTCACGCTCATGAAGGTGGTGGGCCGCGACGTCTGGATCGGCATCTGGGCGTTCGTGCTGGCGCTCGTCGCGACCACGCGCTGGGAAAACGCGGGCTCCGGCGGCAAGCCTTCGGCTGCGCAGATCTGGCAACGCTTCCCGAAGTTCGTGCTCGGGTTCCTGCTCGCGTCATTGCTCGTGACCGCCGTCACGCAGGGCTACGATCTTCAGACGTTCAACGCGCAGGTCAATCCGGGGCTCGTGGCGCCGATCAAGGACCTGCGCACCTGGAGCTTCATCTTCTGCTTCTTCAGCATCGGGCTGACGACGCGGTTTCGCGAGCTCGCCACCGGCGGCGCGAAACCATTCGTCGCGTTCACCGCCGGCGTGATCGTCAACGTGCTGCTCGGCTACGTGCTGTCGGTTTGGGTCTTCAGCGAGCACTGGCGCAGCCTCTAGCCGACCCCTGGTAGTCTGCAGGCGGCGCTACCGAGCGGCACCGTTCGAAACTGGGGGGATGAGCTATGCGCGGCTGCCGCCGCGCTGAGCGACTCGGCGCGGGCTCCGCGCTAACGCACCTCGAACGCGAGCAGCGCGTTGCCCGCCGTGGCGCCGCTGCCGACCGCGTAGCCCGAGCCGACGAACAGCATGCCGTCGACGACGACGGCGCCCGACGTGGCGATCGCACCGCCGTGGGCTCGAACCTTGTTCACGGTGTCGAACGTCTGCGACGTATCGAAGCTCCAGAGCTCTTTGCCGCTATCGGCCGCAACGGCATACAGCATGCCGTTCGTCGAGCCCTCGAACACGACGCCGGGTATCACCGTGGGGGCCGCGCCGAGCGGGCTCGTGCCTTCGCCGGAAGGCGCCTTCGGCGTGAATCTCCAAACGGTGTTGCCCGTGAGCGGATCGAGCGCCGCGAGCCCGGCGCCGCCCATGCCGTAATACACGTGCGCATCGTCGGCGGCGCCGCCCCACACGATCGACGCGCCGCCGAAGCGCGCGTTGCCGCCGGGGGCGGCGCCGCTCGGGTTCACGCGATACAGCAGCGCGCCGTTCGCGTCGGGATCGAGCGCGAACACGTCGGCGGCCTTCGTGCCGCCGAGCAGGATGCGCTTGCCGTTCGGCGCGGTCGTCAATATCGGGGAGTTGCCGATGTCCATGTCGGGGCCCATCGGGTCCGGGCACGCCTCGCTCTTCTGCGGGCCGTTGCAGCCGCCCATGAACACGTCGTTCTCCGTGGCCTGGTACGACCAGAGGAGTCGGCCGGTGTCGATGTCGACGGCCATGAAGCCGTCGGTGGTCTTCGGTGACGGCGCTGTCGTGGCGTCGCCCGTGCCGAAGTACACGGCGTGCCGTGCGGGGTCGACGGCCGGCGTGTTCCACACCGCGCCGCCCGCCGGCTTGTACAGCGTGACGCCGTTCGCCATGGTCTTGTACGGCTTCGGCGCCTCCGGGATCACCCACGCTTTCCAGAGCTGGCGGCCGGTGCTTGCGTCGAGCGCGACCACGCTGCCGCGCGACGTGCAGCACGGGTAGCTCGGGTCGCCGCTGCGGAACTCCTCGGACGACGACACCGGCACGAACAGCTTGTCGCCGTAGAGCTTCGTGCCGGCCGTGATCCGCGCGACGAAGTGCTCGTCGACCTGGGTCTTCCAGAGCAGCGCGCCGCTGCGCGCATCGAGCGCGTAGACGTTCGCATGCCCGTCGCCGAAGTACACGGCGTAGCGCGCCGGCTCGTGACCGCGGACCGGACCGATCATCGCGGCATTGCGAATGATCGAGCCCGCTTCGAACGACCAGTAGACGCATCCCGTCTTGGCGTCGAGCGAGTAGAAGAAGCCGTTGTCGCTGCCGACGAACACGCGGCCCGCGGCGATCGTCGGCTGCGCATTGGCCGACACGCCGGCCGGATAACCGAACACCCATTTCAGCTTCAGCCGCGGCACGTCGCGGGCCGTGAGCTTCGCCTCGCTCGCCGCTTGGAAGCGGCGGTTCGCACCGTCGACGCCCCAGCCGTTCCAGGTCGCGCCGCTCGCGGGGTCCGCGACAGGCGGATTCACGGTGCAGCGGTTCGGCATCTGTGCTGCGGCGCCGCTGGCGGCGCTGCCGAGCGGCCGGCCGCTCATGAACTCGGCCACGCCGCGCTTTTGCGCGTCGCTGAGCGCCGCGCCCTGCGATTGCATGACGCCGGATACGAGCGCGTCGTAGATCTTCTCGGGCGACATCTCGCGAATCGCGGCCGGTGACGGCGCGCGCTCGACGGCGGGGTTGCCGTGGCACGTGGTGCATGCCGTCTGGAAGGTGGCGAAGCCGGCCTCCGTGCCCGGCGGCCCACCCGGGCCGCGCGGCGCCGGCGGGCGTACGGCCGCCGTGGCGGGCGGTGTCGCTGCCGTGGCGGGCGCTGCCGCTGCGGCCACCGGCTCTTGGCCGGTGCTGGCGCAGCCGCCGAGCGCCAACGCGGCGGCGAGCGCCAAGCCTGCGCATGACAGCGGCAGACGAGCGGAGGCTAGGAGTTGATCGATGCGCGTGTGTGTCATGGGCGGATCTCGATTCGGGCGTACACCGTACAGCATAGCGAGCGTGCGGAGGCCAAGTCGGCCGTCAGCTCAACAGCCAGCGTCGCACCACGTCGATGTGCTTCGCGGCGAGCAACGGCGGCGCGTGACCCACGCCCTCGAACTCGACGACGTCGACCTTGGGTCCGCGCGTCTTCATCTTCTCCGCCGTCTCCTTCAGCAGCACGTCGGACTGCGCGCCGCGCAGCACGAGCACCGGGCAGCGAATCTGATCCCAGACGGGCCACAGGTTCAAGTCGGCGGCCGGCACCGCCCGCATCGGCACGGCGATGCCGGGATCGCGGAACGGCTCATACGTGCCGTCGGGCAGCTCGCGCATGCTGTAGCGCGTCAAGTGCGCCCAGTGCTCCTCGGTCAGGTCGCCGTAGGGCGCCAGGATCTTGCGCAGGTACTGCTCGGCTTCGGCCAGCGAGGCGAAGGTCGGCGACGTGCCGACGTACGTCAGCATGCGGCGCGGCGCCTCTTTCGGGATGAACGGCCCTGCGTCGTTGATCACGAGCTTGCGGATCGGCGAGTTCGGCTGGGCGGCCATGAACATGCCGATCAGGCCGCCGAGGGAAGTGCCGACCCAGTCGAACGTCTCGCCCTCGAGCCGCGCGAGCAACGCGGTGGCGTCGGCGCAGTACGTCGCGAATGTGTAGTGGTTCTTGTCCACGAGCCAGTCGCTGCGGCCGCGGCCCACGATGTCGGGGCAGGCCACGCGGCGCCCGTCGCGCTGGAGCATCGCCGCGAGGTAGTCGAAATCGCGGCCGTTGCGCGTCAAGCCGTGCACGCACACGACCGCTGGCAAGTCGTTCGGCCGGCCCCATTCCGTGTACGCGATGCGATGGAATCCGCTGGTCGTGAGACCCAGGTAGTACTTCTGCTGCATATCCCTTGCGGTTGGCCAAGGCTCGGGCGTGAACCTTAGCAGCTCGACGCGTCGTTAGTCTCTCGCAGCGGGCGTCAAGGTTTGCGCAACGCGAACACCCAGACCACGCCCCCTTGCGGCACGATGGTCTCGGTGCCCCGTGCGTGATCGATACGACCCGTCATGCCCTGCGCATCCACGCCCCAGCCCGATTGCACCGCAATGTACTGCACGCCCTCCACCTCGAACGAGGTGGGCACGCCCGTGATGCCGGAGTTCGTGCGGTACTGCCACAGCAGCTTGCCGGTGGCCGCGTCGAGCGCGTGGAAGTACCGGTCGGTCGTGCCGCCGGCGAACACCAGGCCGCCGGCCGTCGCGAGCACCGGCCCCCAGTTCGGCGACTCGTAACTGTGCGTCCAGGCACGCTGGCCCGTGCGCAGGTTCCAGGCTTGCACCTCGCCGATGTGATCCGCGCCTTCGGCCACCGTGAAGTCGCGGTTGACGGCGCCCGTGTACTGCTGACCGCGACGATACTCGATCTCCTCGCCCTCGAGCTCCTGGCAGAGATTCTCGTTGGCCGGGATATACAGGAAGCCCGTCTTCGGGCTGTAAGCCGCGGGTGGCCAGTCCTTGCCGCCCCACAGCGACGGGCAGTACTTGGCCGGATGGCCGATCGCCGGCTTGTGGTCCAGGTCGTACGTGGGTCGACCGGTGACGGGGTCTAAGCTCGTGAAGACGTTCTGCTTCACGTACGGCCGCCCGCTAATGAACGAGATGCTGTCGGCGCTGCGTTCGAGCATCCAGAGATAACCGTCGCGGCCGGGATGCACGAGCCCCGGCACCATCTTGCCGTTGCGCGGCAGGTCCACGAGCAGCGGCGCCGACACCTCGTCCCAGTCCCACGAGTCGTTCCAGTGGTACTGGTGGTGGGCGCGCAGCTTGCCGGTGTCGACCTCGAGCGCGATGACGGAGCTCGTGTACAGGTTGTCGCCGGGTCGCGTATCGCCGGTCCACGGGCCGGGATTGCCCGTGCCCCAGTACGTGAGCTTGAGCTTCGGATCGTAGCTGCCGGTGACCCAGACCGGGCCGCCGCCGGTCTTCCAGGAGTCGCCGGGCCACGTCTCGTTGCCGGGCTCGCCCGGTCCCGGCACCGTGTACGTCTTCCAAATCTGGTCACCGGTCTCGGCATCGAGTGCGGCGACGAAGCCGCGAATGCCGCGCTCCCCGCCCGACACGCCGACCATGATCTTGCCGCGCGCCGCGAGCGGCGCCATCGTCATGTAGTAGCCGCTGTTGTAGTCCTCGACCGGCTTGTCCCAAACCACGGTGCCGGTTTTGGCATCGAGCGCGACCACCTTCGCGTCGGACGTGGCCATGTAGACCTTGTTACCGTACAGCGCCACGCCGCGGTTCGTGGGATGGCCCATGCGGATGTCGGGCGGCATCTGCCGGCGGTAACGCCAGAGCAGGTCACCGGTCTTCGCGTCGAACGCGAACACCTGGTTGAACGGCGTGGTGATGAACATCACGCCGTCGTTGACGATCGGCGGCGATTGGTGCCCTTCGGTCGTGCCCGTGGACGCGGTCCACACGGGCACGAGGCCCGCGACGTTGCGCGTGTTGATGCGCTCGAGTGGGCTGTAGCCCCAGGAGTCGTACGTGCGCCGATACATCAGCCAGTTGCCGGGCTCCGGCGACTCGAGCCGCGCATCGGTGACGGGACTATAGTCGTGCGCCGGCTCGGCCAGTGCTAGACACGCCGCCAGCGAGGCCGTTGCGCAAACGCAGAGCAATGCTAGATGCCGCATGGCTTCCCCCCTTGGCGCTTGCGGCATTGTGCGGCGGGCGGCCTTTCAGCACAACGATGTGCGTCGCCGCCAGTCAGCGCGGCAGGGAGCACCACAGGGATTGAGTCAGCGGCGATCCGTATCGTTGTCGCTACGGCCGTACGTGCGACATGGGTGTTGCAATGTGCCGCGGCTGCTCGAATACTCCATCACGGAAGTAGGCCGACGCGCCTCGTTGTTGTTTCCGGGGGACAACGGCACGGTGAGCGCAGGGAGCTAATGGATCCCAGGGTTGGGGTGCGTGCTGCGTTGTTGCCGCGGTGGGACGTGAGCGGCTGCTCGTCACTATAAGAACCCACGAGGAGAGCAAGCATGAGAACCTACCCTCCCGATCGGTCGGGGCATTCCAGGCGGCGCATCACTCTGCCGCTTGCACCGGCGGCCGTCGCCGCACTGCTTGGCGTCGCTACGCTGGGCGGCATAGCGCAAGCGCAGCAACCGCAGTCGCCGCAGGGGCTCGAGGAGGTCGTCGTCACGGGCTCGCGCATCGTGCGCCGCGACTTCGAGGCCAATAGCCCGATCACGACCATCGATCAGGCATTGATCGAGAACACGATGTCGGTCGGCATCGAGAAGGTCTTGAATCAGCTGCCGCAGTTCGTGCCGGCCGTGTCGCAGTTCGTGACCGGTGACGTTCAATCGACGGCGACCAACTCGCCCGGCTCCTCAACGTTGAGCCTGCGTGGTCTTGGCGCGAACCGTAACCTCGTGCTGATCGACGGCCGGCGAGCGATGCCGGTCAACGCGACCATGGCGATCGATATCAACACGATTCCGTCGGCCATGGTCGAGCGCGTGGAGACGATCACGGGCGGTGCTTCGTCCGTGTACGGCGCGGATGCGGTGGCCGGTGTCGTGAACTTCATCCTGAAGAAGAACTTCGAGGGCGTCGACTTCGACACGCGCTATGGGACGACGATGGACGGCGGCGGCGATGAGCTGCGCCTCACCGGGTTGTTCGGGTCGAACTTCTCCGACGGCAAAGGCAACGTGATGCTGGGCTTCGAATACGACTCGCGCGGCAAAGTGCTGCAGGCGGATCGAAGCTTCTACCGTGACGGTTGGGCGGATCCGAACACGGGCGCCTCGTTCTTCGGCCACGCGGAGCCGTACTATCAGACGGAGGCCGGCAATCTGCCTACTCAGGCCGCCATAGACGCCGCGTTCCCAGGACATGCCGTTGCGGCCGTCGGCACGGGACAGGGCTATTACTGGAACTACGATGACGGCTCGCTCTACAAGAGAACGGCCGATGGCACGTACAACTACCACGGCCCGACCGTCGTCAACGGCCTGCAGTATCGCGAGATCAGGACCGACACATCGCCGGGGGCAGCGGCCGCGAACACGCTCGTCCAAAACGAGGTCGAGGCGCTCGCTTCGATTCCGTTCACGCGCTACGCGGTCTTCGGCCGCGCCCACTTGAATCTGACGGACCACCTTGAGGCCGTCGTGCAGGCGAACTTCAGCCAGGACGAGACGCGCACGCTACTCGGCGACAACTGGGCGCTGTCGTTCTGGGCTGCGCCGGTCCCGCACGGCGATCGAATCTACGCGCCGTCGGTCGACACGAGCGGCAACACGTATCCGGACTATCTGACCGGGGGTGCCAAAGGCTTGAACTGCCCGGCCGTGGGAGGTTGCACGGTTTCGCAGGCTTGGCCGACGCCGGCTGCGCTCCAGGCTGTTCTCGACAGCCGGCCGAACCGCGAAGCGGATTGGTACCTCGGAGACACGACCGACTACATCGGCAAGCGCACCGAGGATGCGACGAACGTGACCTACCAGCTGCTCGCCGGTTTCGACGGTACCTTCGAGAACAAGGACTGGACGTGGGACTTCTATGTCTCGCACGGCGCCACCAACCTCGGCGCCACGTTCGGCGGCTTCCTCTCACTCGAGCGCTATCGGTACTTGCTCTATCAGCCGAACTACGGCCGGGACGCCTCGGCGATCGGCAACGCCTATGGCGGCCGCGTTGCGGGCGTGCTGAACTGCACCACGGGGCTCCCGATCGCGGAGAGCTTCACGCCGTCGGAGGACTGTGTCGACGGTGTCAAGGCGAATCTCCAGAACCAGTCGACGATGGAGCAGAACATCGCGGAGTTCAATCTCCAGGGCAAGATGGCCACGATGCCGGCCGGTGACGCGCGGTTTGCGGTCGGTGCCGACTATCGCTGGAACAGCTACAAGTACAACACCGATATCTTGTCGAGCCAGCAGTCGTTCATCGACGGCGTCATCGGGCTGTTCCCGGCCAACAACGCCAGCGGTGAGACCTCGGTGAAGGAGCTTTACGGCGAGCTGCTGTTGCCGCTCTTGAGCGGTAAGAAAGCGGCGCAGGCGCTCAATCTCGAGCTGGGTTATCGCGCATCGGACAACAATCCGAGCGGTACCGTCGACACCTACAAGGCGCTGTTGGACTGGGCACCGACGAGCAAGGTTCGTTTCCGCGGCGGCCACCAAGTGGCGAACCGCGCGCCTAATATCGGCGAGCTGTTCCTGTCGAAGACCCAGACGGTTGTGTTCAACGTGTTCGGCGACCCGTGCTCCACGAGCAACTTCGTCGCAACCAGCATCAGCGCAAACCCGGCGAACCCGAACGCCGCCCAAGTGAGGGCGATCTGCGAGCTGCGAGATGGGACCTGCCGGCACGGCCGCTTATTACAGCACCCCGCAGGGGGGCGGCCCGGGCCTCGCGCTCGCGAACACGATCGGCAATCCGCTCTTAAGCCACGAGACGGCCGGGACCAACACGTTCGGCGTCGTGCTGCAGCTCAAGGATCGGACCTCGTTGTCGATCGACTATTGGGATATCGACATCAGCAATCTGATCTCGGCGCAATCGGTGGGGTCCGTCTTTACGCAGTGCTTCTCGGCTGCGTTCAACCCGGCGTTCGACCCGAACGCCGTGGCCTGCCAGCGACTGACGCGCGATACTCAAACCGGGCAGTTCAACTCGGCCGACGTGACTTACTCGAACGAAGCCGCGGTCCAGACGAGCGGTGTCGACATCCAGCTCAACTGGGGAACGGAGATCGCCAAGGGCAACATGGCGCTCAGCTTCATCGCGAGCTACCTCGACAGCGTCAAGACACAGTTGGCCCCGGGAACGCCTTTCGTCGAATACAAAGGCACGTTCGGGCCGACCCTGCCGAGCTTGAACGGCGGCGCGTTCGACTACCGGACCTTCACGACGCTGACCTACTTCAGCGGCAAGTGGAACGTGTCCCTGCGTTGGACGCATTTGCCGAGCATCGAGTCGGCGGCTGCGGCGACCGGCACCACGTCGACCCTGGCGACGAACTCGTACGACAAGTTCGATCTGACCGGTGGCTACGAGTTCGGCGAGCGATGGAACTTCCGGTACGGCGTCGACAACTTGTTCGCCCGCCAGCCGGAGATCACCGACGCGACGCCGTGGTCGGCCGGGCAGTGCGACGAACAGCAACTTCTACGACATTCTCGGCCGGTCCGTCTATGTCGGCATGTCGATGAAGTTCTAGCTGGGGGAGCTCGCCGGGGACGTGACGCCACGCCAAGGCGCCGTCACGACCCGGCGAGGTGCGCGGGCCGGCGTCCGTAACACGGGCGTCGGCCCACTTCTCAGATCCTCACGGGCCGGCCGGCCCGACGCCCGGTTGCTGAAACCCGAGCCGCCCGACGAACGGCCCTGCGACCACGAGCGCCTCGCCGGCCAGCTTCAACGGCAACGCCGCGAGCTGCCAGGGCGCGGGTCCCCCGATGACGCGGGCGCCGTCGCTCGGGTCGTACTCCGACTCGTGGCAGGGGCACTTGAAGTGCAGCGACTCGTCGTACCAATCGGTCACGTCGCAGCCGGTGTGGGAGCACACGCCGGAGTAGGCGACGACGCCGTCGGCGGAGCGTGCCAGCGTTTCCGCGGATAGCCGGGCAGGATCGAGCCTGACGACGATCAGCTGATTCAGTCGCGAGCCGTCGCGCATGCGCTCGGTAGCGGGATCCATGGGAAACGCGAGCAGCTGCTTCGCGCCCAGCACGACGTCGGCGGGCGTGATGATTCGACCCGCGCGCTTCCCATAAGCGAACGCGAGCGCGTCGTTCTCTTGCGGGGGCGCCGTGGCGTCGGCGCTTTCGTCGCCGCGCACCCCGACCGTGCGCATCGCGAATGCCAGTGCACAGCAGGCCTTGAGAATCCGGCGGCGCTTCGTGTGTCGTGCTGCGTCGTTGCTGTCGTGTCCGTCGCTCATGCCCACCCCGCCGGCGTCGATGGATCGCCTCGCATTGTGCTGACCCGCCACGGTCGAGACAACGTCTCGGCGGCGCCGGACCCAAAAGGGTGAGACAAACCCGTCGCGGCCCCGTATCTTGGGCACATACGGCGGGGGGCGCCATGGGACAACACCTACAAACGGCGGTCGTCGGTAGCTATCCACAGCCCGAGTGGCTCATCGATCGGGCACTGCTCACGAAGATCATGACGCCGCGCGTCCGTATGCAGGAGCTTTGGCGCATTCCGCCCGAGTTGCTCGAAGGCGCGCAAGACGACGCAACGCTCGTCGCAATCCGTGACCAGGAGCGCGCCGGGATCGACATCATCACGGACGGGGAGATTCGCCGCGAGAGCTACTCGAACCAGTTCGCGAATGCTCTCGACGGCATAGATCGACAGCGGATCGGGGAGATCGTAGGTCGTACGGGCGTCAAGATACCGGTGCCGATCGTGGTGGGTCCGATCAAGCGCCGCACGTCCGTGAAGGTGCGCGACGTGGAATTCCTGCGCGCCAACACCGACCGAACCATCAAGATCACGGTGCCCGGCCCCTTCACGATGGCCCAGCAGGCCGTCGACGAGTATTACCGCAACGACGAGAGTCTTGCGCTCGCCTACGCGGAAGCCGTGAACGAGGAGGTGCACGAGCTGTTTGCAGCGGGCGCGGACGTCGTGCAGCTCGACGAGCCGTGGCTGCAAGCGCGTGCCGAAGCGGCCCGTCGATACGGCGTGAAGGCCATCGATCGGGCGCTCGCCGGCGTCAAGGGCACGACGGCGGTGCACCTGTGCTTCGGGTATGCCGCGCTGGTCAGGGACAAGCCGGCCAGCGGCTATTCGTTCCTGGCCGAGCTCGAGAGCTCCACCGTCGACCAGATCTCGATCGAGGCGGCACAGCCGCGGTTGGATCTTGGCGTGCTCCGGGCGCTGCGGACGAAGACGGTGCACGTCGGCGTGATCGATCTGAACGATCGCAACGTCGAAAGCCCCCACCAGGTTGCGATGCGGATTCGCGCGGCGCTCGAGGTCGTGCCCGCCGATAGGCTCATCGTCACGCCGGACTGCGGCATGAAGTATCTGGCGCGCGACATCGCGTACGGCAAGCTCCGCGCGCTCGCGGATGGGGCGGCGCTCGTGCGCGCCGAGCTGTAGCCAGTTTTCGCTGATAGTCGCGGCTGCTTCGCCGGCCCAGACGCTGGCGGATTGACATGCCTGTAACAGCAAGGCATCATACATCTAACTGCAAGGTATTGGGCTCCGAGATTCGGCCGGAGGTAAAGCCATGCAACGCACGAACATCGTCGTCGCAAGCTTCGTGGTGGCGCTCGCGGCAATGTCGGCGGGCGCTCAGGAGGCCGGGAATGCGTCCCCGCCCGGGGCCGGCCCAACCCTCGCTGCCCCGACCGGCAAAGTCCTGAACGAGGCCATCGCGCTACTGAACGCGAAGGACTTCGAGGGCGCGCAGCGAAAGATCGCGACGCTTGCGCGTCGACGGGTTGAGCCCCTACGAGCGCAGCAAGGTCGAGCAAGTTCTGTTCAACGTCGCCTTCTCCAGCGGGCGCCTGCCGCAAGCGCGCGAGCATCTCATGGCCGCCATCGACGCGGGCGGCCTCGGCCCAGCAGAGATCTCGCAGGCGCATTATCAAGCGGCGCAGCTGCTTCTGCAGGAGCAGCATTGGCAGGAAGGCGCGGCGGCGCTCGAGCAGTGGTTCGCGACGGCCGAGCGCCCGAACGCGGCCGCCTACTACTTGTTGGCCGTGGCCTATTACCAGAACGCCGACTTCGAACGTGCGCTGGCGCCGGCGCAACGGGCCGTGGAGCTCGCGGATCCGCCGCAGGAGTCCCAGATGGGCCTCCTGCTCGCGTTGCACTTGCAGCGCAAGGAGTACGCCGGACGCCGCGCGTCTGCTCCAGCGGCTCATCGTGCTCGTGCCCGACAAGCGCACTTACTGGCTGCAGCTCTCGTCCGTCTATGGCCAGATGGAGGACTACAAGAGCTCCGTCGGCATCCTGCAGGTCGCCTACGACGCCGGCTTGCTGAAAGACGATCACGATATCCGTCGGTTCGTGGATCTGCTCCTGCTCAACGATTTGCCGTATCGCGGCGCGCAGGTGCTCCAGGCGGCGATCGACGACCAGACGGTGACGCTCGACGACGAGCTGTACGAGAAGCTCGCGAGCTGCTGGATCGCGGCGCGCGAGCTCGACCGCGCAGTCGTTCCGCTGGAGCGCGCCGGCGAGCTGTCGAGCTCCGGCGAGCCGCTGCTGCGCTTGGGCGAGGTGCACGTGCAACGCGAGGATTGGCCCGCCGCCGAGGCGGCGCTCGCCCGCGCGCTGGCGAAGGGTGGGCTCAGCGACGTTGCCAAAGCGCAGTTCCTGCTGGGCGTTGCGCTGTTCAACGAGGGGCGGCTCGGGGAAGCGCGTACGCAGTTCCGCGCGACCGAGCAGTCGCCGAATCGCAGCGAGAGCGCGCGCGCCTATTTGAGCTTGATCGAGCACCGGCTCGCGGAGACCTCGCTCTAACCGCTAGTACGACGGTGTCAAAAAAAGAGTCCTCTCGCAAAGGCGCGAAGACGCCAAGGAAGATGCAGAAGATATTCTTCTCTGGCTTGGCGTCTTCGCGCCTTTGCGAGAGATCCTATTTCGTGACGCAGCAGTACTAGGCTCAACGGATCGCAAGAGGGTTGCCCGGCGAGCCCGTGGCCCCCGTGAGCTTCAGCGGCGCGAAGAAGAACGCGAACTCGTAGGCGCGATCACGCGCGAGCTCCTCGGTGAGCAGATTCTCGAAGATGTAGATGCCGTTGCGCGGGATCAGCAGCTGGTGCACGGGGAAGGCCAGGTCCTTGTCCGGATTCGGGATGACCTCCATGGACCAGGTGTCGGACCCCACGAGCGCGACCCGATGATCCACGAGGTACTGAGCGGCCGCGAGTCCCGGCCCCGGCGCACTGGCATTGAATTTTGCGTTGTCCTTGATCCACAGCGAGCCCCAGCCCGTGTGGAACAGCACCACGTCGCCGGGACGGATCTCCACTTTCTCGCGCGCGAGCGCGCTCGTGAGGTCGGCCACCGTGATCTCGTAGCCGCCGGGAAGCTGCGCGACGCCCTTCAGCGCCGGCACGTCGATCAGCACGCCGCGCGTCGCGAGCGCGCCGACGTTCTCGACCCCTAGCTTGACGAGGCCTTCGGGCTTGGCGAAGTCCGCGCGGTCGTTGCCGTTGTAGAACACGTTGCCGATGCCGATATGCCCGAGCCCGTCGAACTGCGTACCGATCTGGCCGAGCTCGCCGCTGACGATCTCGTCGTGATACATGAGCCGGTTCGAGCCGAGCGGTCCGAACGTCTGCGGAATCCGCAGGCTGTAATGGCGCGTGCCGAAGAGCGGCATCGCGGTTTCGTACGCGTGGCCGAGCTGATACACCGTGCCGGTCTTGATCAAGTCGCGCGCCTCGAGGACCTTCGCTGCCGTGATCTCGTTCGCGGCGCCGCGCTGATCGGCGGCGCCCCAGCGAGACGGATACCAGCGGTCGGCCTGGCCGAGCGCGGCGGCGCCTGCGAGGCCGGCGAGCGCCGCGGCACCCATGACGAGCGCGGAGCGCACGCGGCGGTTCGAGCGCCAAGACGACTTCGACATGGACGTTTCTCCGGGTGACCGTGGCACGAGTATGCGCGGCAATATAACGCAGGCCGAAGCCCGCAAGTCCCGCAGCCTGGAGCGGCGGTGTACAGTAGGGGTGAGGGGATCGAAACCGGGGGACTACGTGTCGTTATCCAGAACCTTGACCAAGGTCGCCGCGGGGCTCGGCCTCGCGCTGCTCGGCGCCTGCTCGCGAGCTCCGGAGCAGGCGGCCGCGCCCGCATCGGCAGCCAGCGCGCCCACCGCAACGCCGAACGCCGCGGCGCCGGGGGCCACGGTCGAATGGCCGTACTACCGCGGGAATCTCGCCTCCCAGCGCTACTCGCCGCTCGAGCAGATCAACGCGGGCAACGTGAGTCGCCTCGGCGTCGTCTGGCGCTTCAACACGGCGAACTACGGGCCCAAGCCGGAGCAGCGCAACGAGACCACGCCGTTGATGATCGACGGGGTGCTGTACACGACGGTCGGCATCACGCGCAACGTGGTGGCGATCGAGCCGAAGAGCGGCGAGTTGCTGTGGGTGTGGCGACCGAACGACGGTGCGGAGCGGTTCGCGCGCGCACCGCGCAAGACCTCGGGCCGCGGGTTGGCACATTGGTCCGATGGAGCCGGTCACGATCGGTTGTTCGTCGTGACGCCGGGCTTCTATCTGGCGGCGCTCGATCCCGACACGGGACGCCCCGTGCCGGGTTTCGGCGAGAACGGCGTCGTCGATCTCATGATCGGCGTGCGCGGCGAGGTCACGGCGAAAGCGAGCATTGGCAACAGCTCCCCCGCGCTCGTGATCGGCGACGTCGTGATCGTCGGCCCTGCGCACGATGTCGGCATGCGGCCGCCATCGAAGCAGAACTTGAAGGGCGACGTGCGCGGCTACGACGCGCGCAGCGGCAAGCTGCTCTGGACGTTCCACACGATTCCGGCCAAGGGTGAGCCCGGCTACGAGACGTGGCTCGAGGGCTCGGCAGAGACCGCAAGCAATGCCGGTGTGTGGGCGCCGATGTCGGCCGATGCCGAGCTCGGATTCGTCTACCTGCCGGTCGAAGCGCCGCTGGCGGATACCTATGGCGGAGTCCGTCCGGGCAACAACCTCTACGGCAATAGCCTCGTCTGCCTCGACGCGAAGACGGGGCAGGTCGTGTGGTACTACCAGCTGATCCATCACGACATTTGGGATTGGGATAATCCGACGGCGCCCGTGCTCATGGACCTCGTCGTCGACGGCAAGCCGATTCGCGCGGTCGCGCAGATCACGAAGCAGGCATTCGTCTACACGTTCGATCGCACGAACGGCAAGCCCGTCTGGCCGATCGAGGAGCGGCCCGTCGCCAAGTCCGACGTGCCGGGCGAAGTGACCTCGCCAACGCAGCCAATCCCTACGAAGCCGCCCGCGTTCGACCGCCAGGGTTTCACGAACGACGACCTCATCGACTTCACGCCGGCCTTGCGCGCCGAAGCCATCGAAGGCACCCAGGTGTTTCGCAAGGGGCCGATCTTTACGCCCGGGTCGCTGGCGAACGCCGCTGACGGCACGAGCGGCACGCTAGTGCTGCCAAGCTTCACGGGCGGCGCGAACTGGGAAGGCGGCTCGCTCGATCCCGAGACGAACGTGCTGTACATCGGCTCCTACACGCAGCCCAGCATCGCCGTGCTCCACCCCGAGCCTGCGTTCTCGGACATGCGTTACATCGCGGGCGGCGGTGCGACCCTGCCGTGGCTGAATGGGCTCCCGGTCGTGAAGCCTCCGTATGGCCGAATTACCGCCATCGACATGAACAAAGGCGAGCTTGCGTTCCAGATCCCGAACGGACCCACGCCGAAGGAGATCGCCGAGAACCCGGCGCTGAAAGGCGTGACGCTGCCGCCCACGGGCAAGACGACCCGTGCGGTCACGCTCGTGACGAAGACCTTGCTGTTCACGGCCGAGGGGTGGGGCGGTAGCCCGATCTTGACGGCGCGCGACAAGGCGACAGGCGATCCGATCGCGGACATCCCGCTGCCGGGGCCCGTCGGCGGGCTACCGATGACGTTTATGCTCGACGGCAAGCAATACATCGTGATGTCGGTGGGTGGGCCAAACGGAGCGGAGCTCGTCGCGCTGGCGTTCCCGTAGCGGTCGAGCAGGAGCGAACCATGGTGAATCGTCGCAGCTTCTTCGTGGGCGGTGTCGCGCTCGCAACCCTGGTTACGCTGCCGGCTGAGCACGCTCGGCGATCGCGCCGCCCGACGGCTGCCTCGGTGGGTCCGCCGAACCTCGTGATCGTCGACCGCGCCCTGCCGCAGGCCACGGCCTTTGCGGACGAGGCGAACGCGGCAGGCCACGAGACTCATGCGTTCGATGGCGACGTCGGCGCACTGTGGATGAACGAAATCGAGCCGCGACTGCGCGCGGGCCCAGTCGCGATCGCGGGGCTCACGGGAGCGGCCACGCTGTTCTGCCTCCAACTACTGGCGCGCGATTACGGTGCGGAGCTCGTTCAGCGGGACGCTGCCGGCGCGAGCGGGGTCCGCTGGCTCGTGGCTACGCATCCGCAGCGGCGCGCGCCACTCGCGCCGCGGCGGAGCTGAGCATGCCGAAACCACCGCCAGGGATCAGTGAGCGCGATTTCTCCGCCGCGCTGCGCCGGCTCGAGGAGATCGTCGGTCGCGAGTGGCTGTTTCGGAGCGACGAGGACGTCGCCTTGTATCGCGACGGGTACTCGCCGCTGTGGGGCGAGGCCGAGGAGCGCTGGGCCTCGGCGGCGGTCGCGCCCGACTCCGTCGAGCAGGTGCAAGCGATCGTGAAGGTCGCAAACCAGTACAAGCTGCCGCTGTATCCGATCTCGACCGGCCGCAACCTGACCTACGGCGGGGCGGCGCCGGCCTATTCGGGCAGTGTCGTCGTCGACTTGAAGCGCCTGAACCGGATTCTCGCGGTCAGCGAGCGCGACAAGACCTGCCTCGTCGAGCCCGGCGTCAGCTACTTCGATTTGTATCGGCACCTGCGCACGACCAAGAGCAGGCTCTGGATCGACACGGCCGATCCCGGCTGGGGTGGGCTGGTCGGCAATGCGCTCGATCGCGGTGGCGGCTACACGGCCGTGGATTATCGCGACCATTTCGACGCGCACTGCGGCATGGAGGTCGTGCTGCCGAGCGGCGAGCTCGTGCGCACCGGCATGGGCGCGAGCCCGCAGGCGAAGACCTGGCAGCTGTTCAAGTACGGCTTGGGGCCGTGGGTCGACGGCATCTTCTCGCAGTCGAACTTCGGCATCGTGACGAAGATGGGCTTCTGGCTCATGGAGGAACCGGAGGCTGCGCTGCAGGTCAACGTTACCGTGCCGAAGCGCCGCGACGTCGTGCCGCTCATCGACACTCTGCACAGCCTGATGTGCGCGCACACGATTCCCTCGCAGACGAACGTCATGAGCCCGCTGATGGCCGGCAACCATCCGGAGCTGCTGCGGCTGCGCGGCACCGGCGGCGCCTCGGACGAGGAGTGGGACCGATTCGCTGCGAGTCGGGGTGTGCCATTCTGGGCCGCGACGTTCGTCTACTACGGGCCACGCAACGTGATTGCGGCGCAGTGGGAGCACACGAAGGATCGCCTCGCCGGCATTGCGGGCGTGCGGTTCCAGGAGACGGCATCGTATACGTTCCCGCTGAGCGATGAGCAGGCCGAGGCCGTGGCCGACAAGGCGCGTCTCGGCATCCCCTCGTTGAATCTGTTCAGCTCGCGTAATGCCGCCGGCGCCGCACCGCTCGAAGGCCACATGGATTTCTCGCCGATGATCGCGCCGCACGGCGAGGAGCTGATCGCGTTGTCGGACTACACCGGCAAGGTCTACACGGACATGGGGTTCACGCCGTCGTTCGTCGGCGGCCTGATGTTCCACCCGCGTGCGATGATCTGCTTCCACGCGGTGCCGACGTTCCGGAACGCCGCCGACAACCAGCGCACGCGCCGGCTGTTCGAGACCCTCGTGCGCGGGTGCTCGGAGCGAGGTTGGCCGATCTATCGCATCCATCCGGTGTTCCAGCAGCTCGGCATCGAGATGTACGGCTGGGGTGACGGCGCCTTGCATCGGCTCCACGAGACGCTGAAGGACGCGATCGACCCGAACGGCATCGTCTCGCCGGGCCGCTACGACATCTGGGGCAAGCGCCTGCGAGAGTCGCGAGCATGAGCGCACGTGTGCTGCTGATGCTCGGAGCGCTGCTCGGCGGTACCGCGAGCGCGCAGGAGGGGCCGTTTCCGATCTCCGCGTGGAGCCGCACGACGGCGGCCGTCGAAGACCGCGGCACGGCGGTCGAGCGTGGCGCGGCCGTGTTCAACAACTGGTGCAGCGCGTGCCATGCGCGCGGGCCGCTGAACGCCCCGGGCACGAGCTCGCTGCAGTTCAAGTACCAAGGCAGCCTGCCGCCGGCGCTCGAGGACCGCACGGACCTGATGGCCGAGCAGGTGAAGTTCTACGTGCGCAACGGCGTGGCGATGATGGCGCCGTTCCGCAAAACCGAGGTCGGCGACGCCGACCTCGAGGTGCTCGCCGCCTACCTCACGCGCTCGCGCTGACCCGGCCGCACCAAAAGCGGCGTCGGTGCGAGAGCGGCCTTGGCCCCATCGCACTACCGGGCCTGGTCGAGAAGCTGCGGCCGGCCGGGGCCAGCCATTAGCCGTTTACTTTTCCCGCATATTCGGGATTATCGGCAAACCAGCTGAGGCGTTCCGCGAGGTTCCGGGCCATGATGCGGCATAGGACTCATGCCTGCACCGTTCCTCAAGGAAGATATCTGGGCAGAATTCAAAGTTATTCGGACGTACAAACCGAAGTGGTGGCCCGAGTGGCATCGCACCCTTGCTGATAAGTGGTCGTACTCCCGAGAAACAGCAGCGGACCTTGAGAAGAAATCGTGCTACTTAGTGAAGTATTTACGCTGACATCACATCAGAGCAGAACCACGTTAGCTCTATCAGTGCCCTGTGATGTCAGCGTAAATACTTCACTAAGTAGCACGCCCTTCCGACGCCATTTCACGTTGGCGCCGTTGGCCGAGCGTTACCGTCTTCGTTGTAAGCTCGAGTCCCTGAGGTCATCGCGCGTCCGACTAACTAGCGAATGCAGCGGACGCTATAGGCGTCTCGCCCTTCCGGTTATCAGCGCGGCGCCGCTGATTCGCAATAGTTATGCGGCACATGCGACGAGCCGCGGTCGGAGATAGTTGCGGTGCCCGTGCAGAGGGAGATCGCGAGGTACGACGAACGCCGGTGGTTCGCGGTGCGCAATTTTCGGCTGTACCGCGATGTTCTCGTCGTCACGCGGAACTCTGGTTTCGGCACCCGTTACGACAGGAACGTCCAGTTGATGACGCTGCGTCCGATCCCAGATCGCTACGCGGCGAGACCCCTAGGGTTCCGGGTTGGCCTCATCGCTTTCGTTGTATGCGGATCAATTGCGCTACTTCTCGGATCGCGCTTACCGTGGGCTGTGAGCGCGTTTTTGATGGGATCTTCGTTCGGCGGGCTACTGATCGTGGCGGCAACGCTACGACCGGAACAATGGATTTCGTTTCGCGCCGTGACAGGAGCAACAGCATTTAGCGTTGCTGCGTCGCGTCGGGCAGACCCGACGTTCGCGAGCTTCGTGGATGCGGCAAGCCGCGCGATAGTCGAGGCAACAGCGGAAAGTGGCCGAGCAGGCGGTACAGCAAGTGCCGCATAACAAGCGCATGCAGCGAGCGCGCGATCCGGATAAATGTGTTCTATGTTTAGGGCATCGGCGCGTCGCTGATGCGCGGCGTTGATTCATTAACGGAGGTGCCAATATGAGCTTTCGTTCTATTTTGGCGTTGAGTGTCCTTTCCGTCTCCAGTTTGTTCACTGCACCTGCTAGTGCGAAAGGGCCGGTGGTAAAGCTAGTGGTGTCGGGGCCAGATCTGGCTCAGCCCATCGAGGTGACAGATCCCGAAGCCCTTGATGTGGTCGTCTACGGCGCCACGTTCATCGAGCGAGACCGGAGTCCTCAGAATCGAAGTACCGCGAGTCCCGTTAGTCCGTATCAAATCCAATTCTTCGTCGACCTTCAGGAGCAAGGCGTCAAGATGATGTACGTGGTCTACTTCGTTTGGGATAACTCGGAACGGCGTGGTTTGGTTTATTTTCCGGGCCCGAGCGACGCGTGGTACCGGAGGAACGTGGGCACAGTCGCACTGCCCACGGCCGGACAATGGTTCTATGCTACTGAGGTGTGGGGTCGAGCCATACAGCGCGCGATTTACGCGCACAACGATCCTTTCGCGTGAAGCGTTGCAGGAATCGCCTAACAAGCGCATGCAGCGAGCGCGCGATCCGGACAAATGTGTTCTATGTTTAGGGCATCGGCGCGTCGCTGATGCGCGGCGTTATGCGCCAGTCATAGCGAGTCGCACGGTTTGACGAAGTGAGCGAGACCCTCGAGGCAGTTCAGCGCCTGGTTGCCGCGGGCGAGGTGCGGGTATCGGAGCACGGTTATGACGAGCTGGCCAACGACGGCATCCCAGTGCGCGATATCTTGGAGGGCGTCTCATCTGCACGGGTGGTAGAGGACTATCCAACCTTCGGCAAAGGTCCGGCGGTGCTGGTGCTAGAATCTGACGCGCAGGGCAAGCCGGTTCACGTTGTCTGGGGCATTCCGAAGGGGCACGCAAGCCCGGCTGTGTTGGTGACTGGGTATCGGCCGGATCCCGGTACGTGGAGCGCAGACTTTCTGCGGAGACGTAAATGAGCAAGCGCAAACGAACGAAGCTGGTCCAAGAGGGGCGCTACGTTGCTGAAGTCGACGTTGAGCTTATCGACGATGACACCGGTTGGGCGCCGTATCTCACGCCTGAGGACGCCTTCAAACTCGATGACGTGCGGGCTGCACTTCGTCGAGGAGATCTTCGTTCCGCGTCCAACCTTGGGCGTGTATTCGAGTTGCGGCCAGTAGCGTCGCGCTAGCGCATAACAAGCGCATGCAGCGAGCGCGCGATCCGGATAAATTTGTTCTGTGTTTGCGACATCGGCGCGTCGCTGATTTGCGGCGTTATGCGCCGCGTTCTGCCGCGTTAGTGTGCCTACTCGTTTTCGCCATCCCCTTCGGCAACGCTGCAGAGTTGTTGGAGTCGGTGCGGTTAGTGAATGGTGGGGCGGTTCTCTCCTGCGACTATACGCATTCAGACAACGCTTTCACGTTTACTTCCCGGGACGCGTACACAGTGTTTGCACTCCGTTGTGTCTCCGTTGCATGGTCTGCGCTGAGCGTACAGCGTGCGGGGCAGCAAGAATTTCTTTGTCCGGTCTCCGGGGAACGCTCCGCTTTCGGCAACGCGCTGCGACTTCGTTGCACCGCGTACGGTGCTGCTTCGCACGACGAGCTCTATTCGCGCGACAAACTTTGGCGGACGAGGGCCAACCCGCGCCTTCTAGTGGACGGCCGTATGCCGACGCATAGTTGCGACTCGGCAAAGGTGGATGTCGAGTGAGCGCATCCGCGAAAGGCGGTCAGCGTGGACGCATAGCGTGACAACATCTTTGCTTACATCTGCGGTCTTCGCAACCGCCGCGCTTGCTCTCCTAGCGCTAGCAGCGCTGCATGTTCTCAAGCCCGATATCCATCCGGCCCGGACCATGATCAGCCAATACGCGCTCGGGCGGTACGGCTGGCTGATGGTGCTGTTCTTCGGGGGACTTGCCGCGGCGAGTGGGTGTTTGTTCGTGGCGCTTATACCGTACGAGTCGTCGATGCTCGGCCGGACCGGCTTGGCTCTGCTGCTGGCAGCCGCTGTGGCGCTGGCGATGGCCGCGCGGTTTCCGATGGATCCGGTGTCGACGCGGCGCGCGCAGACGTCGTTCTCTGGAAGGATGCACGGCGTCGCGTTCATGATTGGCGTGCCTTGTCAGCTCTTCGCGGTGCTGCTTTTGTCGCTGGTACTTGGCAAACAAGCCTCCCAAGCATCGCTGACGTTGCTGGGGCTCACCGCGGTGATATGGCTCAGCCTCGCCGTCGTCGTCACAGTCATGTTGATCGTTGGTCCCGGTAACCCGCCCAATCCCGACGGACCGGAAAGGTTTCTCGGCTGGCCAAATCGGTTGTTCATGGTTGCATATGGTCTGTGGTTGATGGTCGCCGCGTGGCCAATGGCGCGATGACCAACACGCAACAAGCAGGTGAGGTACAAAGCTGCGGCCGGCCGAACAACATCCTCAAACAAGCTAGCACGCGTTGGAGTCGACGCGGTACGGCGGGATTTGGCAATCACCACCCCATGCCGATGCGCAGTGTCAGCAGCACGGCCGTGCCGATCACGATCATGCCGAGGATGTCGCGTCGCCACACGAAGTACCCCGTGCCCGCCGCCACCGCGAACAGCCGCGCGTCGCGCCACGTCGCGATCAGCGCGCCGTCCGTCAGCACGATCTCCGGCGCGATCACGGCCACGAGTGCTGCGAGCGGCGCGTAGCGCAGCCCTTGCACCAGCCAGTGCGGCAGCGGCAGCTCGCGGCTCGGCAGCAAGAAGAAGCCGCGCGTCACGACCGTGATCACCGTCATGCCGAGAATGGCGACGATCGTCTGCCACGTCGTCATGGGCGCGGTTCCGCACGCACGTCCGGGAACGCGCGATCGAGCGCGAGGCCCGCGGTGACGCCCGTCGCGATTGCGACGACGATGTTGAGCTTCAGCGGCAGGTGGAACGCGACAACGGCTGCGCCAGCGGCGATCCCGGCCGCGACCCAGCTCTTCTTTCCCGACAGCAACGAGTAGCCGACGCCGAGCAAGGCCAGCACGCCGGCGAACTCGAGGCCCCACTCCGTCGGCACTCGATCCGCGAGCAGCACTCCGGCGAGCCCCGGGACTTCCCAGCTGAGCCAGTTCCAGAGCGCGCCGCCCCAGAAGTAGGCCACCTGCTCGGGCCGCGGTTTGGGCTCGGGGAATCGACGCAGGAACAGCACGTAGCTCAAATCGACGGCGAAATAGCCGAGGCACGCGCGTTGCCAGCGCGGCAGCCCGCCGAAATACTTGCGCCACTGCGCGCTGAAGATCACGAATCGCAGATTCACGCAGAAGGCCGTCGCGAACAGCACCCAGAGCGGTGCGCCGACGATGATCAGCGGCAACGCGGCGAGCTGGGCGCTGCCGGCATACACGAGCAGCATCATCGCCGTCGCGACCGGTAGGGACAGGCCGCTCTTGACGGTCGCGACCCCCGTGACGAGCGCCCACGCGGCGATGCCGAGCGATGGCCCGACCATCTCGCGGATGCCGCGCGTGAACTCTTGCCGATTCGTCAATGCCGCAGTGCGAGGCCTTCGACCGTCATGCGGCGAGCGTGCAAACCGTGCGCGACGGGTTGCAGCCCGCCACGCCCGTTCGGGTCAGTGGCGGAGCTAGGCCTCGGCCTCCATGAGTTTCTGCACGAGGCCCGGGGGCACCTCGGCGTAATGATCGAACTCCATCGTGAACGTGCCGCGGCCGCTGGTCGCGGAGCGCAGGAAGTTGATGTAGCCGAACATCTCCGACAGCGGCACGAAGCCGACCACGGTCGCCTGGTTGCCCTTCTGACCCTGCTCGGTGACGGAGCCGCGGCGACGATTCACGTCGCCGATGATCGTGCCGAGGTAGTCACCTTCGGTCACCACCTCGATCTTCATGATCGGCTCGAGCAGCTTCGGCTTGCTCGATCTATGAGCCTCGCGGAAGCAGGCACGGCCGGCGATCTCGAACGCGAGCGCCGAGGAGTCGACGTCGTGGTATTTGCCGTCGATCAGGCGAGCCTTGAAGTCCACGACCTCGTAACCGGCCACCTGGCCGCGTTTGCACTCGCTCTCGATCGCGTGCTCGACGGCCGGAATGAACTCGCGCGGGATACGGCCGCCGACGATCTCGTCGGAGAACTCCACGCCGGTGCCGGCCGGCAACGGCTCGAAGATCATCTTCACCTCGGCGTACTGGCCCGAGCCGCCCGACTGCTTCTTGTGCGTGTAGATGAGCTCGACGGGCTGGCCGAACGCTTCGCGGAAGCTGACGCGTGGGCGACCCATGTTCGCCTCGACGCCGAGCTCGGTGCGCATGCGGTCGATCGTGACCTCGAGATGCAGCTCGCCCATGCCTTTCAGCACGGTCTGGCCCGTTTCCTGGTCGACCTGCAGCTGTAGCGAGGGATCGGCCTTGACCATCTTGTAGAGCGCCGTCGACATCTTGTCGACGTCGGCGCGCGTCTTCGGCTCCACCGACACGCTGATGACGGGGTCCGGGAATCGCATGCGCTCGAGCAGCGCCGGATGATCCAGGTCCGACAGCGAGTCGCCGGTCTCCGTCTCCTTCATCGAGACGAACGCGCAGATGTCACCGGCACGGCATTCGTCGATGTCTTTCGTTGCGGAGGCTTGCACCTCCACCATGCGGCCGATGCGCTCCTTCCTGCCGCGCGTGACGTTCAGCAGAGTGTCACCCTTCTTGATGACCCCGGAGTAGACGCGCACGAACGTCAGCGTGCCGAACTGATCGTTGATGACCTTGAACGCGAGCGCGCGTGCCGGCGCATCGTCGCGCACTTCTTGCTCGCCGATGACCTTGCCGTCCGGGTCCACCATGGAGATGCCGCCGTTCTCGCCGGGGAACGGCAAATAATCGATGACGGCATCGAGCAGCAGCTGCACGCCTTTGTTCTTGAACGACGACCCGCAGAAGATCGGCACGAACTCGCCGCTGATGCAGCCCTTGCGGATGCACGCCTTCAGAACGGCCGGATCGAACTTGCCGGATTCGACGAACTCGAGGAACGCATCCTCGTTCAACGCCAGCGCGTGCTCGAGCAGTTCCTGGCGGAGCTCGGGGATTCGCTTCAGCCACTCGTTGTCCTGCGCAGTCGCGAAATTGAAGCGGCCCGCGAGCTGGTCGAGCGGCATTTGCTCCCGCTTGGCGTCCTTGTCGTCGGAATCCCAGACGTAGGCGACGCCGGCCACGAGGTCGGCCATGCCGACGAACTCGTCGTGACTGCCGATCGGCACGTGACAGACGAAGGCCTTCGGGCTCAAGCGTTCCTTGATGCCCTTGACACAGTGCCGGTAGTTCGCGCCCATGCGGTCCATCTTGTTGATGTAGCAGAGGCGCGGCACGTTGTACTGGTTCGCGAGCCGCCAGTTGGTTTCGGTTTGCGGCTCGACACCGGCCACGCCGTCGAACACCACGACGGCGCCGTCGAGCACGCGCAGGCTGCGGTTGACCTCGATCGTGAAGTCCACGTGCCCCGGGGTGTCGATCAGGTTGATCTGGTAGCCGTTCCACTCGGCGGACACGGCGGCGCTCTGGATCGTGATGCCCCGCTTGCGCTCCTGCTCGAGATAGTCCGTGGTCGTGCTCGCCTTGCCTTCCTTGGTGTCGTGGACCTCGATGATCTGGTGCTTCTTGCCCGTGTAATAGAGCACGCGCTCGGTGGTCGTGGTCTTGCCGGCATCGATGTGGGCGATGATGCCGATGTTCCGATAGAGCTTCAGGGGCCTTTGCCTAGCCATAATGTCGTCGTCCGCTGAAATGGGGGGGCCGGGCGGCGCTGTCGGCCGCCAAAGGGTGGCTACTATATAGATTTGTGGCGAATTTGGGAGCCGGCGGCGCGCGCGAGACGGCTCTTCTGTCGAAAGCACGCCCACCGTGAGCCCTGCGATGGACAAATGTTTGGGTTTCTACGGCTGGCCGGCGGCGCCCGCCGCGCGCGATAATTGAGGAAATGTCCGGGATCACGAGATGACGCATCGAGCCTTCCGAATCGCTTGGCCCGTGGCTTTGGCCGCGCTTGCGGCCGGCTGCCAGCCGTCGCCCGAGCAGGCCGCGGCCCGCTACGCCGAGGTCGTGAAGGGTTACTGCGTCGACTGCCATGACTATGCCGGCCAGACGGGCGGGCTATCGCTCGAGGGCGTCGACCTGACGAAGGTGGCCGAGCACGAGGAGATTTTCGAGAAGGTCGCGCGCAAGCTGCGTGGCCGGCAGATGCCGCCGCCGGGCGAGGCGCAGCCCGACGACAAGACGCGGGCCAGCTTCGTCGCCTATCTCGAGGGGCGTCTCGACGACGCCGCGGCCGCTGCGCCGAATCCGGGCCCCGCCACGATCCATCGTCTGAACCGAACCGAGTACGGCAACGCCGTCCGCGATCTACTCGCGCTCGACATCGACGCCGCCGAGTTCTTGCCGGCCGACGACGAAGGGTACGGGTTCGACAACATCGCCGATGTCTTGCGGGTGTCCCCGTCGTTGCTCGAGCAGTATCTGACGACGTCGGCGAAGGTCGCGGCGCTTGCAGTGGGCGACCCGGCCACGCCTCCGGTGACGACCGTGTACCGGGCGCCGTCGGATCTCGCGCAGTCGGAGCACATCGAGGGCCTTCCGCTCGGGACGCGCGGCGGCATTTTGATCCATCACAACTTCCCGCTCGACGGCGAGTACGACTTCAATGTGTTCCTGCTGCGGAACATCGTGGGCTACATGACGGGGCTCGAATGGCCGCACCAGCTCGAGATTGCGGTGGACGGGGAGCGCGTGTTCCTGGCGCAGGTCGGCGGCGAGGCCGACAACGCCATGTCCGATGCGAACATGTCGGCGGCTGCGAACGAGATCGACGCGCGACTGCGCACGCGGGTCTTCGTGACCGCGGGGCCGCACGACGTCAGCGTGGCATTCCTGGAGCGCAGTGCCGCCGAGACGCATGAGCCGCTCGAGCTGCATACGCGCAATCTCGACCTGCAGGACATGAATGGCCTGCCGCTGCTCGACTACGTGAACGTGACAGGGCCGTTCAATGCGCGGGGCCCCGGCGACACGCCGAGCCGCGAGCGTATCTTCACCTGCAAGCCCGCCGATCAGTCCACGGCGAGAATCTGCGCCAGCGAGATCCTGTCGAAGCTTGCCCGCCGAGCGTATCGGCGCCAGCCGACCGAGGAAGACGTGGCGCTGCTGCTCAGCTTCTACGATTCGGGCGCGGCGCGCGCGGGATTCGATGCAGGTATAGAGTCGGCGCTGCGCATGCTGCTGACGAGCCCGAAGTTCCTGTTCCGAGAGGAACCGGACCCCCAGAGCATCGCGCCGGGCAGCTTGTACGCGGTCGGCGACTCGGCGCTCGCTTCACGCCTGTCGTTCTTTATCTGGAGCTCCTTGCCCGACGACGAGCTGCTGGATCTGGCGGCGCAGGGCAAGCTCAGCGATCCCGAGGTCTACCGAGCGCAAGTGGCGCGGATGCTGGCCGATCCGCGCGCCGACGCGCTCGTCAAGAACTTTGCCGGCCAGTGGCTATTTCTGCGCAACCTGCCGAACATCCGTCCGTCGACGGAGGACTTCCCCGATTTCGACGACAACTTGCGCCAGTCCATGCGGCGGGAGACCGAGCTGCTGTTCGGGAACATCATGCGTGAGGATCGTGGCGTGCTCGAGTTGCTGACGGCGGATTACACGTTCGTCAACGAGCGTCTCGCCCGGCACTACGGCATCGACGGTGTCTATGGCAGCCGCTTTCGCAAGGTGCACATCGACGACGAGAATCGTCGCGGCTTGCTGGGGCAGGCCAGCATTTTGACGATCACGTCATATCCGAACAGGACTTCGCCTGTGCTGCGCGGCAAGTGGGTGCTGGAGAACGTGCTCGGTACGCCGTCCCCCGCGCCGCCGCCGAACGTGCCGGCGCTCGCCGACAATGAGGCCGGCCACGCCGCGCGCACGCTACGAGAGCGGCTCGCCGCGCACCGCACGAATCCCGTGTGCGCGACCTGCCACGACATCATGGATCCGATCGGCCTCGGGCTCGAGAACTTCGACGCGATCGGGCGGTGGCGCACGCGTGAGCCGGGCGGCCCGATCGACGCCCATGGGCAGCTTGCCGACGGCACGAAGATCGACGGCGCGACCGAGCTGCGCAAAGCCCTCACGTCGGACCCGGAGCAGTTCGCGCGCGTGTTCACGTCGAAGCTACTGACGTACGCGCTCGGCCGCGGTCTAGAGACTTACGACATGCCGACGGTGCGCAAGATCGTGCGCGATGCGGCGCCGGAGGACTACAAGTTCTCGGCAATCATCTACGGCATCGTGAACAGCGTGCCGTTCCGGATGCGTCGGGCGCAGTCTGCCGCGCCACCGCCGGCGGCGACGACGGTCGCGAACACCGAACAGTAACGCTCGCCGGCTCGCGTCTTAGCCGGCGAAGCGGTGCATGCCGCCGTCGACGTGGATGACTTCCCCCGTGATGTAGCGCGCGAGCGGAGACGCCAGGAACGCGATCAGATACGCCAGATCCTCGGGCTCGCCGAAGTAGCCGAGCGGAATATGCGCGTCGATGAATGCCTGCCGATTCTCCGGCGTTGGGTGCAGCCTTTCCAGAATCTGCTCGCTGTTGATCCGGCCCGGCGGCACGCAATTGACCGTGATGCCGTCGTGCGCGAGCTCGCGCGACAGTCCCTTGGCCCAGTTGTGCAGCCCGGCTTTCGCCACGGAGGCGATGTTGATGCCGAGCGGCTCGTTGGCGCCGGTCACGTTGATGATTCGGCCGAAGCGCCGGGCGCGCATGCGTCGGGATGAACTGATTCGTCAGCCGCCGGACCAGGTCGAAGTTGAGAAGCATGCCTTCGAGCCACTGCTCCTCGGTCGCGTCCCAGCTCACGGGCCGCGAGCTGCCGGCGTTGTTCACGAGCACGTCGAGCCCGCCGAACGCGGCAAGCACGCGCTCGCGCACGCGCTCGATGCCGCCGGTGCTGGTGAGATCCTCGGCGACGATCAGCGGGCGCGTGCCGCCGGCCGATTCGATCTCGCCGGCGAGCTCTTCGAGCAGAGGCGTGCGGCGCGCGACGATTGCGAGGCGGCATCCCTCGGCCGCCAGCACCTTGGCGGTGCCGCGACCGATGCCGCGACTCGCGCCCGTGACGAGACAAGTTCGGTCTTGAAGCCGCAGGTCCATGAATTAGAGCTCGCGAGGCACTGCCGGGAGGATCTGCACTCTAGCAGCGAAAGCGTATCGACGTGAACGAAGGTACACTCCGGCCCATGAGTGCGATCACCGGTGTCGAGCGGGCGAGCGTCGATGGGGCGCCGCCGTGGACGTTGCGGCGCGTGGTCACGGCCGGGGTGATCGGCAACGTGCTCGAGTGGTACGACTTCGCCGTCTATGGGTTCTTCGCGCCGATTCTGGCCGCGAAATTCTTCCCCGCCGCGGATCCGCGCGTGTCGCTGCTCGCGGCCTTCGGTGCGTTTGCCGTCGGCTTTCTCATGCGGCCGGTCGGCGCCGCGCTGTTCGGGCACATCGGCGATCGCTACGGCCGGGCGCGCGCGCTGCTGCTCTCGGTGGCGATGATGGCCGTCCCCACGGTGCTGATGGGGCTGCTGCCGACGTACGACATGATCGGCATCGCGGCCTCGCTGCTGATCGTGCTGCTGCGGATGTGCCAGGGCATTGCCGTCGGCGGCGAGTTCACGAGCTCGATCGTGTTTCTGGCCGAGAATGCGCCGCGGCGGCGGCGCGGCTTCTTCTCGAGCTTCGCCATGTTCGGCGCGACCACGGGCACGATGCTCGGTTCCGCGATCGGCGCGTTGCTGACGAACACCCTGAGCGCGGACGCGCTCGCCGGCTGGGGCTGGCGGGCCGCGTTCGTGTCCGGCATCGTGGTCGCCGTCGTCGGTATCATCATTCGCCGCGGCATGTTCGACTCTCCCGGCAAGGAGACGCTGGCGTCGCCGCTCACGGTCGCGTTCCGCGAGCATCCGCGGCAGGTCCTGCGCGTGCTTGGGCTGAACGTGGCGTCCGCCGCCACGTATTACACGCTGTTCGTCTACGCGGCCACCTGGGTCGCGCAGACCACGAGCATCGACCGGCCGGTGGCGCTGAACATCACGACGGTCACGATCCTGACCTTTCTGGTCGCGCTGCCGATCGCGGCGTGGCTGTCGGACCGGATCGGCCGGAAGGCGATGCTGCTGACCGGCATGACGGCCTGTCTGCTGCTCGCGTATCCGCTGCTGACGCTGATGCACGGCGGCGCCGTGGCGACCACGGCCGCGGCTCAGATGACGTTCGGCGCATTGCTCGCGGTGCAAATGGCCGCGATTCCGGCCACGATGTGCGAGATGTTTCCACACGGCGTGCGCGTGAGTGCCGTCAGCGTCGGTTACGGGCTCGCGTATGCGATTTTCGGCGGCACGGCACCGGCTGCAGCGGTATGGCTCATGACTCGCAGCGGCAGCGACGTTGCGTTCGCCTGGTATCTGATGGGCCTCACCGTCATCTCGCTCGTGATCGCCCTCGGTGTGCGTGATCGGCACGGCGAAGCGTTGTCGTGACCTAAAACGGCGCGGCGGAGCGTCGGTTTTTTGACGCTGGGCGCGCCGCGACGCAGTCCCGCCGCGGTGCCGCGCGGGTTTGCGCCCCGGGCACGGAAGTTGCTTCGGCCTCCGGCAGAGGCTCCATGCAGGAGCCATCTCGAGAGGACGCCAACGTGAACGACCACCCCGTGGATCCGCGGGAGAAAGCGCTCAAGATCAATCTCGATGCGCGCTTCTACGGCGCATTCGCCGAGATCGGCGCCGGCCAGGAGGTGGTGCGATGGTTCTTTCGCGCAGGCGGTGCCGCCGGCACGATCGCGAAGAGCATCTCGGCGTACGACATGCAAGTCAGCGATGCCATCTACGGCAGCTGCCAGCGTTACGTGTGTCGGGAGCGACTCGAGTCGATGCTCGCGTACGAGCAGCGTCTGAACGTGGAGCGGCTCGCTGCACAGCGCGGCAGCAGCACGGCGTTTTTTGCGTTCGCCGATACCGTGTCTGCGCGCGGCTTCCGCGGCAACAACGAGTGTCATGGCTGGATGGGAATGGAGTTCCAGTCCCGTCCCGGCGGATCAAGCCAGCGCATCGTGATTCACGTGCGCATGCTCGATCACGACAACGCTGCGCAGCAGGAAGCACTCGGCATCGTCGGAGTGAATCTGATCTACGGCGCGTGCTACTTCTGCGCGGAGCCCGAACGCCTGCTCGAATCGTTGCTCGACGGCTTGAGCACGAGCCGCATCGAGATCGATCTGATCGACTTCGCGGGCGAGGAGCTCGGGCACGTCGACAACCGCGTCATGAGCCTTCGGCTCGTGCAGCTCGGCCTCACCGGGGCGGCCATGTTTTCGGCCCGCGGCAAGGTGCTACAGCCCTCGGAGGTGCTCTACAAGAAACCCGTGCTGATCGCGCGCGGCCGGTTCCGCCCGGTTACCTATGTGAACCTCGATCTGTCGGCCGCCGCGCTGCGGCGGTTCGAGGCCGAGTCGAGCGACATCGCGCCCGACGAAACCGTGTCGATCATGGAGATCACGATGCGGAACCTGCTGGCTCAGGGCAACGTCGATCTGGCCGATTTCCTGAGCCGCGCCGACGTGCTCGCGACCACCGGGCACACCGTGATGATCTCGGATTACGTCGAGTACTATCGGCTCGCGGCTTATCTGTTTCGCTACACGCATCGGCCGATCGGCCTTGCCATGGGGGCCATGAACCTGCGGGAGATCTTCGACGAATCTTACTATTCGAAGCTCGAAGGCGGCATTCTCGAGAGCTTCGGCCGTCTGTTCAAGAACAACCTGAAGCTGTTCGTCTACCCCTACGTCGACGAGCGGACGAGCGAGCTCGTGACGATCGACAAGCTCGAGGTGCCCGCGGCGCTGCGGCAACTGTACGGCTATCTCGTCGATCGCGGCTGCATCGTGCAGCTGACCGACTTCAACCGTGCGTACCTGAACATTCACTCGCACGATGTGCTGAGCAAGATCAGTCGCCATAGCTCCGATTGGGAGGCGATGGTGCCGCCCGCCGTGGCGGCCACCATCAAGGCGCGCGGGCTGTTCGGCTACGCCGAGGGCGCCGCGCCGGCACTGCAGCGGACCGCCGTCTGACGGCACAGCGTCTCTCGCCCAGCGGTCTCGCCTCACTCGCGCTGATGCGCCGTGGCGCTCGTATTCAGTGACTCGCATCGACCCGATTCTGCTCGTGGGCCGCCCAGTGGCGGCGCACGGCTTGGCCGAGCCCATCCGCTCGTTCGTCGGGGAAGAACAGGCGGCCGCCGCGCACCTCGACGATCTCGCTCGCTCCGGGAATCGTGTCGAGCAGCCACTGGGCCCAGCGCCGATGGAAAAACCGGTCGTCGGTGGCCCAGACGATCAGGGTGGGGACATCGAGTTGGCGCAGCCCATCCTCGGCCGCCGCGAGATCGCCGGCTCGCAGAGAGCGGATCCAACGCTGGAACTGCCTCGCGTGCTCTTTGGTGCTGGACAGCGGCGTGAGGTACTCGCGGACGACGTCGATGGGCAGCGCTTCGATGTGCTCGTAGTCTCGGCCATAAATACGCTCTCGGGCGCGGTCGAGGTCCGCGAGCATTCGGCGGCTCAGGGGCGCGAGCAGACCGAGCCGCGCGAGCCAGAGCGTGGGCAGAAACGCCCTCGGCGGCACGTTGTCCTGCGTTTCGCAGTTGGTCAGCACCAGCGTGGCGAGTCGCTGCTGCTGCCGGACCGCGAAGATCTGGGCGACGGCACCGCCCGTGTCGTGAGCGACGAGGTCGAACAGCGGCAACTCGAGGGCGTCGCAGAAGTGCTCCGACGAAGTCGGCGAGGCCGGGCAACGAGAAGTCGTGGGCGGCGGTGCCGGGCGATTTGCCGTGGAGCGGCAGATCTAACGCCAGGCAGCGTCGCTGGCTCGCGACCAAGGGGCAGCACGTTGCGCCACAGCAAGCTACTCGTCGCTAGCCCGTGGACGAACACCGCGGGCGGGCCTTCGCCGAGGTCGAGGTAGCTCACGAGGCCAGATGGCGTGGTCACCTGGTGCCGGTGCTGTTCGAGTTCCGCCATGTCCATGATGGGCCCTCGCTTCAGGCGCCCGCGACGCACACTCCACGCCGCGTTGCACCGTTCGGCGACACCCGAGCGCGTTCGTCGCTGGGCGCAGTGCCGCCGTTCACGAAATTCGACCCTTGGTCACGCGTCGAGGGTTCCACGCGTATCGAGGAGGAACGTCCAGCAACGCTAGCGCGCTCCAACCAAACGACATGACCAAGAAAGCACTTGCCCCGGATCGCGTGTCGCATGGCGCGGCAGAGGCCGCGGAGAACCGCCGACGCCTCCGTGCAGCGACCGGGCGCGCTGAAGCCTCGCGCGGGCCTATGCCCCGACCCGCGCCGCGCTGGCCGCTCGTGCGCTCGCCGTGCTGCTGTCGGCGCTGACGCTCGGCCTGACCTTCGCGCATGTTTTGGAGCTTCCGCAGAGACTCGGCTATGGCGCCGATCTCTGGATGTCGCTGACGCGACCGAACGCGCTCTACCGATTCTTCGGCGTGATCGGCGGGCCGCTCGAGATCGCGGCCGTCGTGGCGGTCTGCGCGCTGGCCGTCGCCGTCCGTCGGCGAGTGTTCACGCGGCGTCTGATGCTCGGGGCCGCCGCGCTGCATGTGGCGGCCTTGGCCTGCTGGATCGGCGTGGTCGCGCCCGCCAACGTCGAGATCGGCCGCTGGATGGCTAACGGGATTCCACCGGCCTGGGAGCGCTGGCGTGTTCAATGGGAATCCGGTCACGCGGCGGGCTTCGTGCTGCTGTTGTTCGGGTTCTGCCTGCTCGTCGTCGCGGTGCTTACCGAATCTCACGCGCGAGCCGGTGACGAGAACCGCGTGAGCGTTGCCTCATGGAGGAGAAATGAGTGACCCCACGATCGTCGCTCCGCTGCGTTGGCTTCTGCGGCTCGGGCTGGGCACCTTGATTCTTGCGACCGGGCTCGGCAAGGCGCTGGACCTTGGCGGTTTCGTCGGCGTGCTGCAGACCTATCAGCTGGGCCTCGGCGACGGCTTTCTGCACGTCGTTGCTCCGGCCATCGCGCTCCTCGAGATCGCGCTCGGATCTTGGATTTTGAACGGCTGGCGTCTGCGGGCGGCGATGTCGACCGCCATCGGGCTCAACGCGGCGTACTTCGTGCTCCTCACGACCGCGCTCCTGCGCGGGCTCGATCTCGAGAATTGCGGTTGCTTCGGCGTCTTCTTCGCGCGCCCGTTGCGTTGGTACTCGCCGCTGGAGGATCTCGCGGCGATCGCGGCGTGTCTCGCGCTCCTCGGGCTATCCGCCGGTGAGCTGCGGGTGTGCGTCTCGCTGATCATCCGTGCACCGTGCGAGAAGGTCATGGAGGTTTATCGCGACATCGCACGTTGGCCGCGTATGTTTCCAACGATCCGAGCGGCGCGGGTAGTGCATGAAGATGGAGCCGCGCAAGTCATCGTCGTCGATCACCGGCTCGCCGGCAGAGTGATCAACACGTTGAGGCCGATGTCGCCGTGCGAGATCGAGTTGGACGAGGTCAAGCCCAAGTACAGCGGTCGATTTCTCAATCGCTTCGAACCCGTGCCGGAAGGCACGCGCTACACCGTAGTGGCCAAGATACGCCCCAATGGGTTATGGCAGCTCGTCTCGGGTCCCTGGCTCAACACTTACGTCCAACGGCAGCTCGCGCGCCTCGTGCTCGAGCCGGTTCGTCGCGTCGCAGAAGGCTCGGATACAGCGACGCCTGCCGGCTGAAGAAACCACGCACGCGTCACTCCAGCTGCTTCAGCCCCGGCGCGATCGCAAAATCCATGACGGCGCCGCTTTGCACGCGCTGACCGCTGAGCTCGAGCGACGCCCCCGGCGCCGCGGTCTTGACTCCGTACAGACCGGCGGTACCGCTTCCCTGCAACGCCTGATAAACGACGTTGGCGCTGTCGTCGGTAATGGCGAACTGCTCGATGCCGCGTGCCGTCAGCGCAGGGCTCAGCTTGGCCGGAGCGCCGGCGGCGCCCATCTCGACGGCATAGAGCTCGAATTGCTGATCCGTGTCCTCGTCGGCCGCATAGACGACTCGGTTCCCATCCGGGCTCACCGCAAAGGACGGCCGGTGCGCGAGCGTCGGCAGATCCACGTTGCCGCCGGCGACGAGCGGCCCGTTGAGCTTCGCGCTCACGCCAGGGGTTGCGAGCTGGACGCTGTACAGCTCGAACACGTCGTTCGTGTCTTGATCGGCGCGATAGACGATGAACTCGCCGGTCGGGCCGAACTCGTAAGTCGTCACCCGCCCGCCGGCCACGAGCGGCGGATTGATTTTCGTGGACACGCCGGGAGTCGCGAGATCGACCACGAAGAGCTCGATGACGTCGTTGGTCTTCTCGTCGGCGCAGTAGGCGATCCTCTGACTGGTCGGGTCGAAGATGAAGTTGCAGAGGTCGCCGCCCGGTACGAGCGTCCCGTTGAGCTTCACGCTGGTGCCCGGCGTCGCGGTCTGCACCTCATACAGCTCCAATCGCTCGTCGACCTCCTGGTCGGCGACATAGGCGATCGTGTTGCCATCGGGACTGAAATGATAATGCTCCCTCACGCTGCCGAGGGCGACGAGTGGCCCGTTGACCACGGCGGGGGCGCCGGGATTGGCGACGTCGGCGAGAAATAGCTGGAACGCGCCGTCCGTATCCCGATCGGCGACGTAGAGGACCTTGGTGCCGTCCGGACTGAACTCGATCGGCGGGCGTACGTCGCCGGCGGCCTGCAGCGTGTCGTTGAGCTTGACGCCGGGATCGGAGCTTCCGAGGTGCACGAGATAGAGCTCCTGGCGCCCGAGCGTATCCGCATCGGCGACGTAGGCGATCGACGCGCCGTCCGGCGAGAATTCGAACGAGGACACGGCTCCGCCGTTCGGGAGCGGACGACTGATCTTCGTCGTCACTCCCGGCGTGGCCAGGTCGACGACGTAGAGCTCTGCCTGGGCCGACGAGTCCTGGGTCGCGATGTAGGCCACGCGATCGTCGTTCGGCGAGAGCGCGAAAGCGCTGACGGCGCCGCCTGCGACCAAGGGCGCATTCAGCTTGATCGACGTCCCCGCGGCGGTTTTGTCGATGAGATAGAGCTCGGGCGTTTGCGCGTCGTCCTGGGTTGCCAGATAGACGATCGGCGACGTCGGGGGCGGCGTGCCGGTGCTCCCGCCGCCGCTCCCGCCGGTCGTCCCGCCGGTCGGGCCGCCGCCGGTGTTGTTGCCCGTCGTCTGGCTATCGCCGCCGCCGCCGCCACCGCACGCGGCGAGCACCGCGAGGACCAAGATGCCCAGCGTTCGAGCGCGGAATGACACGCGCTGGCCAGCGCGCGCACGTGTATCGATTTTCATACCACCGACCCCGTAGAAGAGATGTACCGAAACTGCAGTTGCAATTGCCGTGCCCACGGTGCGAAACGCATGTCTGGCGCGGATTACGGCCGCAACGGCGGGGCGCCGCCCCAAACACCGTTGTCGAAAGGCAACAGCCTGGCGGTCCAGGAGACACCCGCAGCGTCCAGTCGCGTCGAGCGACTGTGCCCTTGAAAACGAAGTCGTTCGCTGACTGACCTGGTATCCGCGTGATCGCAAAGCGGCTCGACGAAATCGCGGCGCGCGTCGCGACGTAATCGTAGGGGGCTCCGCCGTCCAGTGGCTCGACGAACTGAAGCAGCGCCTTTCGAAGGAGTAGAATCGGCCGCGACTGCAACGGTCGCGGGGGGAGACATGATCGCGTGCGGGCTCCGGAGCCGTCTTGGCCGCGCGTTCCTCGCGGCGCTGGCCTTCGTGCTGCTGGTGACGCTCGAGGCTGGCCCCACCGCTGCGCAGGAAGTCCCCGCAACGAACGCATTTTCCACCGACGCCGAAGCTTTGCGTCTCGGCATGGGCGTGTTTCGTCAACGCTGCGCCGACTGTCACGGCACCGACGCGCGCGGCGTACGAGGCCCCGATCTCACGCAGCTGTGGGCGGCCGGGCGAACCGACGAAGGCATCTTCAAGACGATCACCGAGGGCGTTCCCAACACGAACATGCGGCCGGTCGACCGCGTCCGCGTTCGCGACTCCGAGATCTGGCAGATCATCGCGTATCTGCGCTCGATCGCAGCCCCGACCGTGACGAAGGCCACGGGCGATCCTGCCCGCGGGGCGCAGCTGTTTGCGGGCACCTGCTCGGTCTGTCACCAGATCAACGCGAGCGGCGGGCGCGTCGGCCCCGACCTGTCGCGGATCGGCGGCGCGCGCTCGGTCGAGTCGCTCAAACGGCGCATCCGCGGCGACTTCGGCAAGCAGGTGGACCCCGCGTTCGCGCCGACGACCCTTACGGCGGCCGACGGCGAGCGTTTTTCCGGAGTGAAGAAGAACGAGGACTTGTCTTCCATCCAGGTCATCGACTTGAGCGGCCGAATTCAAGGATTCAAGAAAGACACGCTCAAGGAGCTGAACGTCTCGACGACCTCGCTGATGCCGGGGTTCTCGACGGAAATGCTGAGCGACCCCGCACTGGAGGACCTCGTGAGCTATCTCGTGACTCTGCGCGGCTACGATGCGGCGGTGAAGTGAGGAGCGGCAAGATGCACGCAGCGATCTATCGCGCGACCGGAAGTGTAGCGGCGTTGCTCGTGGCGACGCTCGCGAGCGCCCAGCCGGGGCAACCGAGTCGTCTCGTGAACGCAAAGGATATCGAAGCGGGTCTGCGTGCCGACGGCTCGAGTTGGCTGACGTTCGGCGGCAACTATTCGAACCATCGTCATAGCCCGCTGACGCAGATCACGCCCGAGAACGTGGACCGCCTCGTGCCCATCTGGACGTTCCAGACGGGTCAGATCGAGAAGTTCGAGACGACGCCGCTCTATCGCGACAACGTGCTGTACGTGACGGGCCCTTCGAACATGGCCTGGGCCCTCGACGCGCGCAGCGGTCGAACGTTTTGGGAATATCGCCGTGAGCTGCCGGCGAAACTCACGGCGTGCTGCGGCCTCGTCAACCGCGGTTTTGCCATGCTCGGCGACAAGCTCTACATGACGACGCTCGATGCCCATTTGCTGGCGCTCGATAGCGCAACCGGGCGCGTCGTCTGGGACGCGACGATGGCCGACTACAGCGTTGGCTACGCGGCCACGCTCGCGCCGCTGATCGCGAACGACAAGGTCATCGTCGGCGTCGCCGGTGGCGAGTTCGGCATTCGCGGTTTCATCGAAGCGTACGATGCGAAGACGGGTGAACGGCTCTGGCGCTTCTATACGATCCCCGGCCCCGGAGAGCCCGGGCATGAAACATGGGCGGGCGACTCCTGGAAGACCGGTGGCGCGAGCGTCTGGGTCACCGGTGCTTACGATCCCGAGCACGGTCTGCTGTATTACGGGATCGGCAATCCGGGCCCCGATTACCATAGCGACAGCCGGCTCGGCGACAATCTCTATGCCGCTTCGCTCGTCGCGCTCGACGCCGAGACGGGCAAGCTCCGCTGGCACTATCAATTCACGCCCCACGACGTGCACGACTGGGACGCGACCCAAGTGCCGGTGCTCGCCGACCTGCGAATTCAAGGCAGGCCACGCCAGGTCTTGATGTTCGCGAACCGCAATGGGTTCTACTACACGCTCGATCGCCTCAGTGGCGAGCTGCTCGTGGCCAAGCCATTTGTTCGCACGACCTGGGCAACGGACGTCGGCGTCGACGGTCGACCCCGCGAGCAAGAGCGCCACACGCCGAGCGAGGACGGCGAGATCACCTGCCCGGATCTTCGTGGCGGCACGAACTTCTATCCGCCGAGCTTCGATCCGGCGCTCGGGACGTTCTTCGTGAACGCCCGCGAGGGCTGCATGACGTTTTATTCCTGGAAGCAGGAGTACATCCCCGGGCAACGATTCACGGGTGGGGCAGGGGAATTCATTCGCAACGATCCGGACATGCCGCAGTACGGCGCCGTGCGCGCACTCGATCCGCGCACGGGCGAGCGACTCTGGGAGTTTCGTCTGCCGACGACGTCGTTTGCAGGTCTGCTGACGACCGCCGGCGGTTTGCTCTTCACGGGCGACGACGAAGGCAATCTGCTCGCGCTCGACTCGCGCACGGGCGCACTGAAGTGGAGCTACCAGATGGGCGCGCCGCTCTGGGGCACCTCGCCGATCACGTACACGCTGGATGGCAGGCAAGTGGTGCTCGTGCCCTCGGGCACGACGCTGACGGCATGGGCACTGCCAATGCAGCCCGGCACGGCGCGCGCGAGCCGTTAGCTCGAACGCCGCCCGAAACGACCGCGGCGCGGTGTTCTGGCACCGCGCCGCGGGAGGGATGAGGGGCGGAAGCTACTTCGCTTCGGCGGCCGGCGCGGCCGCAGGTCCCAGCGGCGGCAGGGAGCGCAGGTAGGCCACGATCGCGTTCAGATCGCTCGGCTCCATCTTGGCGTACAGGCCGTACGGCATGAACGGCAGCAGCATGCGGCCGTTGCGGCTGATGCCCTGCGTGACCGCGCGCTTGATCTCGTCGTCGGTCCAGGCACCGAGACCCGCCGTCGGGTCCGACGTGAGGTTCGCCGACACGGCCGCCCAATCGTAGATGAACGGCTTCGAGTAGACGTTGCCGCCGCGGCCAAGCTGGTTCATGTCGATGGCGCCGTTGACGTAGGTCGTGTGGCAATCCATGCAGTGGCCGATCGGGCCGGCGAGGTATTCGCCGTATTTGACCTGATCGGTCTTCGGCACGTCGGGCACGCTCGTGACGGGCGGGCCATAGCCATTCAGCGGAATCTGGTACTCGCTCGGCGGCACCTCGTTGTGAATCGCGGGCACGGTTTTCAAGTACGCGGCGATCGCATGGGCGTCGGTGTCGGACATGTGGCGATACCAGATGAACGACATCGGCGGGCCGAGGTACCGACCGTCGGGCCGCTGGCCGTCGCGGATTGCTTTGACGATGTCGTCTTCCGACCAGGAGCCGATGCCGGTCTCCATGTCGGGCGTGATGTTCCGCGCATAGGCCTTGAACACCGGCTCCGCGATCACGAACGCCCCGGCGAACTTCTTGCTCGGATCGAGCGAGCCGTCCGGCAGATGCGGGGTATGACAGTTGCCGCAACCGGCCACCGTCTCGACCAGATAGCGGCCATGGGTCAGCTTGTCGGGGCCGTCGTGAACCATCTCCACGGCGGCCGTCGCCGCCGGAGGTGCTGCCGGTGGCGGGGCGCTTTGCGCGGCCGGCGCGGCCGGCGGTGGCGTTTCCTGGCGGGCACAGCCCGCGACCCCTAAGACCAGAACCAATGCCGCCCCGAGCACGAGGGTCGGGCGGACTCCCCCTTGGCCGATTCTCACCTGTTGTTCTCCCGTTATGGTTGGCGCAGGAAGGGCACAGCATACGAAAAAACTCGCCGCCAGCGTAGAACTTGCGCCGCCGAGCGGCGCGAGTGTTCGCGCGTGGTCCGCGTCGCTGCGACGGCAGCCGGCGCGCAACGCCGGCCTCGGTCGCGCGATCGCGCCGCTTACGATGGGGTTTCTTGAGAAAAAACCTGCAGTTATCTGCCGTATATTAACGGTTAAGGATCGGCTAACGTGGCGCTTCCGCGGCGGTTGTAGCCGGCGACCGACACCCCATGCAGGCAGAATTACAGTCCTTGCGCGAGCACGCGCAGAAAGTCGCGTCGAGCGGTGCGCTCGGCCGGTCGCGGTCATACACGCGCCTGCTCGACTTTCTCGTCGACTGCGCCGCACGCGGTCGTACGCCGAAAGAGCTCGAGATCGCCGTGGAGGTGTTCGGCAAGGGCACCGACTTCGATCCGAGCCAGGATTCGATGGTGCGCGTCTACGCGCACAACCTCCGCCAGAAGCTCGAGCACTACTATGCGACGGACGGGCGCGACGAGCCGCAGCAGCTGGCGCTCGCCCGCGGCGAATATCGCGTGTCGTTGGGCCCGTCGGCGTCGCTGCCCGAGCCCGCCCTGCCGGCGGCCAGCGCCGCCGGGGCCGTGACCCCCGCCGAGCTCCCGGGCCCGGCGCTGGCCGCGCCCGGCGGCGCCGCGCGCCTGGTGGCGGATGCCGCTGATCATCGCTGGGCGTGCTGGCGCTCGGCGTGCTGCTCGGGCTCGGCTTGGAGGCCAGTCGCGTGCCCCCGCCGCCGGCCGCCGCGAGCGTCGCGGCCTCGCCGATCTGGGCGCCCTTGCTCGACGACGACATGCCGATCCTGGTGGTCGTGGGCGACTACTACATCTTCGGCGAGCTCGACGACCATGGCGATGTCGCGCGACTCGTCCGCGACTTCAACGTCGGCTCGCGCGCCGAGCTCGATGAGTTGATGAAGCGGGAGCCGAAGGTCGCGAGCCGCTACCTGAATCTCGATCTCACGTATTTGCCGACCGGCAGCGCCTATGCGCTCGTCGACGTGCTGCGGGTCCTTTACACGTCCGAGAAGCCCATCCACGTGGTCTCGATGTCGGAGATGAGCGACGCTGATCTGAAGACGAGCCATATCGTGTATCTCGGCTACATCAGCGGCTTGAGCAAGCTCGAGGACTTCGTGTTCGCCTCGTCGAATCTGGCGATCGGGTACACCTACGACGAGCTGCGCAATACCGAGACGGGCGAGATGTATGCGAGCGAGGCGGGCTTGCCCGAGGCCAATCGCAACTACCGCGATTACGCGCTCGTCTCGACGTTTCCCGGTCCCGGCGGCAACCAGTTCGTGATCGTGAGCGGCACGCGCGATGCCGGCATGATGCAGGCCGCGCACGCTCTGTCGGATCCCATGTTCATGAAGAGCATCGAGCAAGCCCGTCCCGACGCCAACAGCTCACCAGCCGCCGTCGTTCGAAATGCTATACGAGGTCACGGGTTATGGGCGCACCAACCTCGAAGCGCGCCTCGTGTACTCCGGCAAGCTGAACTACGAAGAGATCTGGGGCGGCAACTTCCTGCACACCCTCGAGTAGTCTCGGTCGAGAGCGTTCAGCGCGCGCGCGGGAGGGCCACTTCCGCGAGCATGCAGCGCACGCTGCCGCCGCCGACGCGCTCGATCGTCGTCACGTCGGCGGCCACGAGCCGACCATGCCGCTCCAGCTGGTGCCGCCCCGCGGCGTCGAGCGACTCGAGCGCCGCGGCCGACAAGGCAATGACGGGCCCGTCGCTGCCGCGCAGCTCGAGCAGATTGCCGGCGAACGCCTCGAGCTGCGCGAAAGTCAGATCGATGATCTCGCGGCCCGTGCTCTCGAGGCGCTGCGAGCACGGCACGACGTTCCGTCGTGGCGGCGATGGCCTGAGTGCAGAGCGCCGCGAATCGCGTCCCGATCGAGAGCAGGACGTTCGTGTGGTAGATCGGCCGGCCGGCGCGATCCGCGGCGCGAAACGCCACGACCTCGTAGTCGAGCCGGCGCTGGAACTCGGCGAGCGGCGTCGCGTGCGTGCGCGGCGACAGGCACGCGTACGCGACGTGCCGCTCGCGATCGAGCACGAGGCTGCCGGTGCCTTCCAGGGGCTCGCCGCGGTTCTCGAAGGCCGTGAGATCGACGACTCGATCGACCTGGTATCCATGCTGGTCGCGGAGCGTCTCGAGTAGCTCCGGTCGGCGTTCGCGGCGGCGATTCGCGGCGAGCATCGGGTACAGCACCGCCGTGCCATCGGCATGCAGGCTCAGCCAGTTGTTCGGGAATACCTCGTCGGGCAGGGCCGTGCGGCTTTGTCCCGGCGAACCGGTGCACCGCGCACGCCCGCGTCCGCCAGCGCGTGGGCGAGGGCGTCGAATTCGTCGCGCGCCCGCTCGGCCTGATCCGTGGGCCCGGGCGGTGTCCCGCTGAAAGAAATTCGAGCCGGCCGTCTCGGGGTTGGCGCCGAAGTGCGCCGGTCTGATCATCAGCACCGCGGCCGCGCTGTGCGGCTCGTGCGTCGAGGCGCTCATGCTCCGCGCTGGGGCGTCGGCCCGACGCTAGTCCTCCGTCCACCATGCGACGAACTCGTCGAAATCGATCAGACCGTCGTCGTTGGTGTCGATGTCGCGGAAGCCGAGGTGGGCTTCCTGGCTCGACACGGCGGACTCGAGCTCGTCGAGCATGGCAGCGAACTCGTCGAACTCGATCATCCCGTCCCCATCGCGGTCGTTGTAGTCGAACGTTTCGCGCAGCTCGTCGAGCTGCTCCTCGCTGGGCGTTCTGCTTGGCCATGCAATTCCTGATCGTGGGAGCCTGATCAGGGCGTATTGTCGCCGCTCGGGCGCCGTTCGGATACCTCCTCCGAGCGCGTCGGCGGACGGCCGATGAAGTCGTAGATGACGCCGAGTGCCGTATTGAACCCCGTGATCCGCATGACGAGCGCTCGGGGCGTGATCTCCTTGCGCGGCTTGCGCAGCTCGCGAACCCGGCGGGCCAACAGCACGCTGATCAATGCGCGCAGCGCGCCGGAGATGACGAACAGGTACAGCAGGCTGCTGCGAGCGCGCGGCTCGCCGAGCAGCACCGTGCCGGGCGGCAGCAGTAGCTCGAGCGCGCCGCCGAGCATCGCGCCGGCGAACACGCCCGCGGCCGTGCCCACGTTATGGAACGCCACGTAGGCGGCTCGCCGCGTCCGCGGCACGAGCTCGTACAGGAGATTGCCCGTGGCGAGCGTGAAGCCCGACCAGGTGAGACCGGACAGCACCTGGAACGCCATCAGCGCCCAGAAATCGTCGGACAGGATCCATACGGCGGGAACGATGGGCAGCGAAAGGCTCGTCACGATCAGCACGAGCCGGTTGCCGTAGATGTCGGCGATCCGTCCCCACGTGCCGAGCATCAGAAACTGCACGAATACGCTGGTGCCCGACAGCACGGTGAACTGAAGGTAGCTGAGCGAGAGGTCGCGCAGCATGTAGACCGTGAAGAACGGCGAGGACACGCCGACGGCTGCGTTCATGAGCGCCACGTAAGAGGAGAAGCCGATCGCGCCCGTCGACTGCAGGCTGCGCCACCAGTGCTCGATGTGCATGTCCGGCGGCGGGCTCGGGGCCGGCGGCTCGTGCAGGAACGATACGTGGTACGTGGAGATCACGCGTGCGAGGAAGGCAACCACGAAGATCACGGCGAAACCGAAGTACGTGCGACTCGCGGTGTCGAACTCGTCGAGGATCACGCCGCACACGACGAGGCTCACGAACGTCGTGATCGTCGTGAGTCGAGTCCGGTGGCCGAAGTAGCGTCCGCGCCGCCGCTCCGAGACCAGATCGCGCATGATGCTCGTCCACTGCGGTGCCGCCAGGTTGTTCGCGCTGTAGTACAACGCGAGCAGGGCGAGCAAGCCGACGGCGGCATGCGCCGGGAACAGCACGGGCACCAGCAGGATCGGCAGCCACAGCAGAGCTTGCAGCGCGCACCCGGCGACCACGAGGCGTCGCCGCCCCACGTGATCGCCGACCCACGCCGAGAAGATCTGGGCGGAGGATGCGAGCAACGGCGGCAGCGTGCTGATCAGCGCGACTTGCTGCGCGCTCGCCTGCAGAAAGAGCGCGAACGCCGAGAAATACGTTTCGCCGGCGCCGACTTGCACCGAGTACGCCATGCCGTCGCGCACCGAGTGGCGCAGCGCGCGGTCGACGAGCGGGTCCTTGGAGAACGGCGCTCGCGGCATGCAGCTCCGAGCGCTTGCTAGTGCGCGCCGGCGTTTTGCAGCAGGCGCTGCGCGCGGGCGGCCGCCTGGCTATTGCTGCCGGCGAGCGACAGCGCCTTGCGCGCCATCGTCGACGCCTGAGCGGCATTGCCGGTTTGCAACGCGAGCTCGCCGCGCTCGACCCACAGCTCCGCGTTGTTCGGATCGAGGCGCAGCGCGCGCTCGATCGAAGCCGTGGCTTGCGCGAGGCTGCCGGACGCGCGCTCCGCGCGGCTCTGCGCGAGCAACGCGCTGCTGGCGCTGCTCACGTCGCTTTGCGGTCGCGGCGGCGTGATGGTGCCCGGCGGAACGGACGGCAGCGAGGGCGGCTCGACCGGCGCCGGCTGCGACGGCGGGGCCGCCGGCGGCACCGTGGACGTCGATCCTGGGGGTGGCGGCGGGAGTGGCCGCGCGCCGGGCGGCGCCGGCCTTGGTGACGAAGTCGTGGAGCTGAACGTCGTGCACGCGGCGCTCGCGGCAACGCAGCACGCCGCGAACAGCAGATTGCGGGTCGTTGAACCGCAGCGCGTCATCGGCCGTCGTTGCGCAGCCAGCTGCGGATCCGCGCGCCGAGCCCCGATTCGCCGTCGCAACCGAACCGCCGCTCGAGCGGTCGATCGGCCGGCACCGGTATCGCCACGGCATCGGGGCAGCGCGGCGCCGTCGGCTCGCCGGTGAGATAGTCGATCCATTGGTCGTCGAGCGTGTCGGGCGACGGGGCGTCGTACGACGTGGCTTCGAGCGAGTCGAGCACACCGGCCCAGATCTTGGCCGCTCCCGCGGAGCCCGTGAGGCCGATCGGCCGATTGTCGTCGGCACCGATCCAGGTGACGATCAGATGGTCGTTGCTGAAGCCGGCGAACCAGCTGTCGCGCAAGTCGTCGGACGTGCCGGTCTTGCCTGCCACCACGAGGCCCGGCGGCAGCAGCGCGCGCACCGTGCGACCCGTGCCGCGCTCCATGACCTGGACGAGCGCCCGATTCAGCGCGTAGACGTGCGCCGGATCGCTTGCCTGTGCGATCTCGATGTCGTAACGCTGCAGCAACTTGCCGTCCTCGTCGATCACGCTGCGTACGGTGCGCAGCGGCACGCGGAAGCCGCCGTTGGCGAGCGTGTTGTAGATCTGTGCGACCTCGATCGGCGTCAGCGCCAGCGCGCCGAGCAGCATGGAGGGATATAACCGCGGCTTTTGCGCCAACCCGAGCCGCTGCAGCACGTCGGCGATCGGCTCGAGGCCCACGTCGAGGCCGAGCCGCACCGTGGCCATGTTCAGCGATTCGGCGAGCGCGCGCACGAGCGGCACCTCGCCGTGCGCGAGGCGGTCGAAGTTGCTCGGCGTCCAGGTATCGCCGTTCGGCATCTTCACTTGAATCGGGGCGTCGTCGACGATGCTCGCGAGCGTGTAGCGCCCGGATTCGAGTGCCGCGAGGTACACGGCGGGTTTGATCAACGAGCCGATCGGCCGGCGCGCGTCGAGCGCGCGGTTGAAGCCCTCGTAGTCGGCCTGCCGGCCGCCGACCAGGGCGCGGACCTCGCCGGTCTGCGGGCTCGTGACCACGACGGCGCCTTCGAGCTCGTCGGACTTCTTGCTGAGCGTCGTGAGACCGGCCGCGAGGGCGCGCTCGGCCGCGGCCTGAACCGTGGGGTCGAGCGTCGAGAGCACCACGAGGCCTTTGCGCTCGAGATCCTCGCGTGCGTACTCGCTGCTCAGCTGCCGACGCACGAGCCCGAGAAACGCCGATTGCGTCGCGCTGCGGCGCGTGTCGTCCACGAGGCCGAGATCGTGCTCGGCGGCCGTCTGCGCGGCCGCGTTGGTGGCAAGGCCCTCGTCGACCATGCGCTGCAGCACGAAGTTGCGCCGCTGCAGGGCCCGGTCCGGATGCCGCCGTGGATCGTAATACGTGGGGCCGCGCACCTCCGCCACGAGCAATGCGAGCTCATGGAGCTCGAGCTCGCCGAGCGGCTTGCCGAAGTAGTACTGGCTCGCGAGTCCGAACCCGTGCACGGCGCGAGCGCCGTCCTGGCCGAGGTAGATCTCGTTCACGTAGGCGTGCATCAGCTCGTCTTTGCCGTAACGCATCTCGAGCGCAATCGCCATCAGGGCCTCGCGTAGCTTGCGGCCCCAGGTGCGCTCGTTCGACAGGAAATAGCTGCGCACGAGCTGCTGCGTCAACGTGCTGGCGCCCTGGCGGATCTCGCCGGAAGTCACGTTGACGAATAGCGCCCGCAGCACGGCGAGCGGATCGACGCCCCAGTGGCTGTCGAAGCGCTGATCCTCGACGGCCTTGAGCGTGGCCGGCAGCAGTGCCGGAATCTCCTGCGGGCTGACGATCAGACGGTCTTCGCCGTGCGCCGCGAACAGGCTGCCGATCAACAAGGGGTTCAAGCGCACGATCGGCATCGTGTTGCCGCGCTTGTCGCGCAAGCCCGTGATTCGGCCGCCGGCGAACGCCATGCGCCACGAGCCGCGCAGGCTCCTTGTCGCCCGCGAAATCGAAGCCGCGCGTCGACAGCTCCATGCGGCCGAGCCCGACGCGGTAGGTGCCGGACGAGGGCAAGCGCGGATCCTCGCGGTAGCCGAGCCGGCGCAGCTCGGCGACCAGATCGTCCTGCGACAGCGAGCGCCCGGTGTACAGCTCGAGCGGAGCGGCATATACCTGCGCGGGCACGTCCCAGCGCCGCCCCTCGAACTGTACACGCACCGTCAGGGCCAGATAGCCCACGTAGAGCACGGCGAGCACGAAACTGCCGGCGGCCGCGCCGAGCAAGAAATTGCGAGCCCGCCTCAAACCTGGCGTGTTCCATACGCGTCTGGAATCTTTGCTGCGGGGGCCGCGGGCCATGCGCGCACCTTGCATCAGTCGGTCGCGCGCATCAAGCGTGCGCCGCGGCGGGCGGGGCGAATCACTTCAGGTGCGGGGCGAGCAGCGTCGAGAGCGAGCGTTCGAGCCGGGTCCACTCGCTCGGGCAGCGGGTCGCGCGCTCCGCGGGAACGATCCGCGGGCCGACGAGCCAGGCGTAGCCGTCGGGGTTCGAGCCGAGCACCCAGCAGTTCAGCTTCACGAACCTTTGCGCGTCGAGCGCACGGCCGTCCCAGTACATCGCGGGCGCGTTCGGCGCGTCGAACACCGCCCCGAACCAGGCGGCGCCGTTCATCGCGGCCTGGTCGGCGTCGGGATTGCCACCGAGGATGTAAGCCGCGAACTGATCCGCCACGTCTTCCTCGTCATCGGCGATCGTGAGCTCGAGCTGCTGCACGAGCGCATGCCCGGCTTCGTGCAGGAACGTGAGCGCAACGGCGTACACGAGGGCCTGGTCGGCGCGATCGCGCGGCAGAGTCGCGGACAGCATCTCGCCGAGCTCATGGACGAGCTCTTCGCAGATCGTGAGGCGATCGTTTGCGCCGTCGTAAGAGGCGTCCGGCTTGCCGCAGCCTTGCATGTCGACGAGCACGGGCCGGCGCATCGTGACGAGGTCGCTCAACTGATCCGCAAAGTCGCGCAGCACGTTCGAGTCGAGCACTGCCCGAAACGCGGCCGACGCCGCTTCCCGGCCGCCGGCCGTCTGCGCCATGACGGTGAAGCGGGGGGTGGCTGCGCGCGCGCCGGGCGACGCGCGCACGGCCGGTGGCGGGGGTGGCGGCGGTAGCGTCGCGGCTCGCTCCGTCGCCGACGGCAGCGGCGCAGCCCCGTCGCCGGGCGCCTGATCGCAGCCCGCCAGCATCACACACAGCAAGGTTGCCGGTGCCGCCAGGTCCCTGCAGCGACGCGTGGCCAAACTCGTGCGCATAAGGAGTTGCGTTTCGGCCAAGTGGGTTCCGTTCGAACGCCGCTACGTTGCCCGGTGCGCCGCCGCCCGTCAATTGCCGGGTAGCCTCGAGGCTCAGAGCAGCTGCGAGAGCAGCGTGGCCGTGCCCAGAAACGACATGAACCCGACGACGTCGGTGACCGTGGTGAGGATGATCGTGGAGGACTGCGCGGGATCCTGCCCGAGCCGCGTCAGCGCGATCGGGATGACGGCGCCCGCGATGCCGGCGATCACCATCGACAGCACCATCGCGATCGCGATCACCAACGCGAGCCCGAGGCTGCGGCTCCAGATCAGCACGCCGACGGCCGTGGTGGCGGCGATCGCGACGCCGTTGATGGCGCCGGTGTTGATCTCCTTGAATAGCACGCGGAACCAGTGGCGCGTGGAGATCTCGCGCAGCACCAGGCCGCGCATCGTCACGGCGAGCGCTTGCGCGCCCGGAGTTGCCGGACTGGCCGGCCACGACCGGCATCAGCACCGCGAGCGCCGTGAACTGCGCGATCGTCGACTCGAATAGCGCCGACGACCGACGCCGCGAGAAACGCCGTGGCGAGGTTGATCGTGAGCCAGGGCAGGCGCTTGCGAACCGCGAACTGCGGCTCCGACAACGCGCGTTCCTCGCGGCCCGCGCCCACCATCATCTGGATGTCGACGGAGGCCGCTTCCTCGAGGGTCTTCAGCAACGCGTCGTGGCGGATCGCGCCGATCAGCCGGCCGTGGATGTCGATGACGGGCAGAACGTCGAGGTGGAAGTCGCGCAGCTTCTCGGCCACCTCGTCGCGATCGTCGAACGGCGATACGGCCGCACTCGGCGGTCGGGCGATCTCCTTCAATAGATCCGTGGGCTCGGCGATCAGCAGATCCTCGAGGCTGACCGTGCCGAGCAGGCGCCGCTCCGAGTCGACGATGAAGAGCTGCCGCAGGTCCTTCGGCTTGCTCTGGCGCAGTTGCTCGAGCGTGAGGCCGGCCGGCTGCTCGCCGCGAAAGCTCGGCACGCGCGAATCCATGACGCGCCCCGCGGAGCCCGGCGGGTAGTCCATGAGCCGGCGCACCTCGGCCTGCACGCGCTTCGGCAGCAGCGCGAGGCAGCGCTCGCGCGACTCGGCCGAGATCCGCAGCAGCGTCATCGCGAGCGCCGTCGGGTCGACGGAATGCAGGACCTGCTTCAACAGCTTCTCGGGCAGCTCGGGCACGATCTCGTCGACCCGCGCCGGCGACAGATACCGCCAGATGTTGGCGAGCGTGTCGGCCTGATGCTCGGCGAGCAGCTCGACGGCCGCCGCTCGGCCGAGCCCGTCGATCACGTCGGCGGCCTGCGCGGGATGTTGCAACAGAAACTGTCTATTGACGAGATCCAGCGCGCGGTCTTGAGCTGGCTGGTCCACGCGCGCTATCCCCGGCCATCGGTGCGCATGAGATCGCCGAGGCTCTTCCACACGCTGCCGGCGCCGATCGCGATCAGCTCCGTGACCTCGGCGATCTCACGATCGTTGCGGCCGTTCGCGACACGCGTCAGCTGCCGATACGCCTTGCGCAGATCGGCGTAGGAGATCACGCCGATGAATTCCTCGTCGCGATTGACGACCGGCGCTTCGGTGTGCCGCTCCCACATGCTGTGCTCTTGCGCGGTGGCGAGCAGATCGCGCGCCCACAGCGCGTCGGCCGGCTCGAGAATCGCCGCGAGCCCCTTGCGATGCGTCACCTGCAGCAACGCCGATGCCGCGCACGGCGCCGCGCAGCCGTCGCGAGCGGTCGAGCACGTAGATCCTGCGCCTGCGCCACCTGATCGCTGCGCGCGACGCGGTCGCGCGCCTCGCCGACGTTGCAGTCGTCGGGCAGCGTCAGCACGCGCGGCTCCACCCACGCGCCCACCGTGTTCGTCGGGTAGGAGAGCAGCAGCTTGAACGCCATCAGCCACTCGGGACCGAGGCAGGCCAGCACGTGCTCGCGGGTCTCGGTCGGCAAGATGCCGGAGCACGGCCACCGATTCCTGGCTGCCGAGCTTCTCGAGCAGCAGCGCGCTGTCCTCCGGCGACTGCTGCTCCATGCAGCGAGCCGCCTGTGTGGCGAGCATGTGGCTCACGACCGGCGCGGCCGTCGCCACGTCGACGGCCGACAGCACCGCGTTGGCCTGCTCGACGGGCATCGACTCGAGCAACCGCGCCGCGCTCTCCGGGTGCAGGCGCAGATAGGCGTCGACGAGCTGCTCGCGGCCGGTCATGGGGCCTTCCGCAGCTTCACGAACGGCTGCTGGCTGAACTGCTCGCCGGGCACGGACACGTCGCCCTGCGCGGTTTCGATGAACACGCAGCCGTCGCTGATCTCGACGATCCGGCCCTCGATCGCGCCGATCTTCACGTAGTCGCCCGGCGCGTAGTGCTTGCGCGCGTAGTGCGCGCCGATCAGGTTCGCGAGGTGCTGGCGCGTGCCGAGCGCGAACACGAGCGCGATGCCGCCGAACACGGCGGCCGCGGTGACGGTCGTGAGCTGAATCAGGAAATTGACGTTGACGCCGAGCTGATCGATGCCGATCACGATGCCGGCGAGCACGAGCACGGCCTGAGCCAGTCGACCGAGGAAGCTGCTCTGCCCGACGCCAAGCCCGAGCGACGCTTGCTCGAGGATGTTCCGCGCGAGCGTGCCGCCGGTGAAGCCGAGCACGATGATGATCACGCCGCCGATCGCGGAGGGCAGATAGCCGAGCAGATTCTCCGTCCAGCGCTCGAACAGCGTGCCGCCGAGGATGCGCAGCGCGCTCGCGGCGAACACCAGCAGCACGATCCAGAACGCCACCGACGCCACGGCGTGGCTCGTGGCCCGCGTCAGCGCCTCGCGAGCGGCCGCTCGAGCGGGCCAGGAAGCGAACGAACACCCAGTCCATGCTGCGCAAGTGCGCGTCGGACGAGAGTGCGGACCAGGAGCGCGGCGAACCACCCGAGCAGCATCACGATCATCGCCGTCAGCGACCACCGGCACATAGGTCGCGATGCCCGCGCCGATGTCGCGGAAGGCCGTCACGAGCTGGGTCCACCACTCCTGCAAACGGTCCATGCAAGCTCCAGGTCGTCGATGCTCGACGATCGCGAGGGCGCGCGACGGTCTTGTATCGCCATCCTACTTGAGTCGCGCGCAAGCAGGGAGACGGGCTTCTCAAACCGACGCAGGAGACAACCGTTCACGCGTGTCGTTGCAACGGCTCCGCCGGATGCGCACCCGCAGCACTTCGAGTATGGTCGCCGCATGGTGGCGATGGGTATCGCGGGAGCGTTGATTCTCGGTCTGCTCGCTTGGCGGATCGGGCTGCCGCCGTTGGTCGGGTTCCTTGCCTCGGGGTTCATGTTCGGCGCGCTCGGCGTCGAGCACGCGCCGTGGCTCGGCGACCTGGCGCATGCCGGCGTCCTGCTGCTGCTGTTCGCCGTCGGCCTCAAGCTGCGGATCAAGACGCTTGCTGCGGCACGAGGTCTGGGGCTCGGCGCTGGTGCACCTGCTCGTCACCGGCGTCGTCGGCGCGGCATTGATCTACTGGACCGCGCACCAGTCGCTGGGCGTGGCCGTCATCATGGCGCTGTCGCTCGGTTTCTCGAGCACGGTGCTCGCGGCGAAGGTGCTCGAGGGCAACCGCGAGCTGCGCTCGGTCCACGGCCGCGTGGCGATCGGCATCCTGATCGTGCAGGACATCGTGGCCGTCGTCCTGCTCGCCTTCGTCAGCATCGAGTCGCCGTCGCCGTACGCGCTCGTGTTGCTGCTGTTGCCGCTCGCCCGGCCCGCTGATCGCCCGGCTGCTCGACTACTGCGGCCACGGCGAGCTGCTCGTGCTGTTCGGCGCCGCGCTTGCGCTCGGCGGCGGCGAGCTGTTCATGCGATTCGGGCTGAGCGCGGAGCTCGGTGCGCTGCTGCTCGGCACGATGCTCGCCGATCACCGGCGCGCCCAGGAGCTGACCAACGTGCTGTGGGGCCTCAAGGAGCTGTTCCTCGTCGGGTTCTTTCTGAACATCGGCTTGAGCGGCGCGCCGACGTTGGGCTCGCTGCAGACGGCGCTTCTGGCTGCTCGTGTTCCTGCCGCTGCAAGGCGTGCTGTTCTTCTTGCTGCTGATCGGCCTGGGCCTGCGCGCGCGCACCAGCTTCCTGACGGCCGCGAGCCTCACGACGTACAGCGAATTTGCGCTGATCGTGGCCGACGTGGCCGCGAGCAACGGCTTGCTCGGCGAGCAGTGGCTCGTCACGGCCGCCGTGACCGTGGCCCTGTCGTTCGTGTTGGCCGCGCCGCTTGAACGCGTTCGCCCACCCGCTGTACCGGCGCTTGAGCCCCTGGCTCGAGAGGCTCGAGCGCGATAAGCGCCACCCCGACGACGAGCCGATCTCCCTCGGCAGCGCCGAGATCCTGGTCGTGGGCATGGGTCGAGTGGGCTCGGGCGCCTACGACTATCTGCGCCAGCAGCACGAGAACATCGTCGGCGTCGACAGCGATCCCGGCCAAGATCGAGTCGAATATTCGCGCAGGGCGGCGGGTGGCGTATGCCGATGCCGAGGATCCGAGCTTCTGGCATCTGCTGCACCTCGACCGGCTGCGCGCGATCATGCTGGCGCTGCCGGACCTCGAGGCGAAGCTCGCCGCCGCGCGTGCGCTGCGGGCGCGCGGCTTCAAGGGGCTGTTGAGCGCGACGCACCTGTACCCGGAGGAGTACGCGCCGATCATCGCGGCGGGCTGCGACGTGAGCTACAACTACTACACGGAAGCCGGCGTCGGCTTTGCGCGTCACACGTACGAAACGCTGCGCAACTCGACCGTCGCGCCGCTTGCCTCTACCCCGGACCAGGCTTCGCTCTTATGATGGCGCCGTCCTCGCCGGGCGCCGCCCGGCGATGCACGACACCACAATTCGATGAGGTTAAGCCGTGACCATTTCGATCTACGATCAGCTCGTTCCCGTGTTTTCCCAGATGCTCGAGAACCTCGACAAGGTGCTCGGCAAAGCCGAGGCCGATGCCACGGCGCGCAAAATCGACCCGCAGGTGCTCGTCAACGGCCGACTCGCGCCCGACATGCTGTCGCTGACGCGGCAAGTGCAGATCATGACCGATCAGGCCAAGGGCGGCGCGAGCCGTCTCTCGGGGCAGGAATCGCCGAAGTGGCCCGATGACGAGGCCACGTTCGCGGACCTGCACGCCCGAGTCGCCAAGACGATCGCCTACCTGAAGACGTTCAAGCCCCAGCAGTTCGAGGGTGCCGAGACGCGCACGGTGGAGCTCAAGTTTCCGAACGCGTCGTTCACCTTCACCGGCAAGGACTACTTCCTGAAGTTCGTCGTGCCGAACTTCTATTTCCATTACACGACGGCGTACGCGATCCTGCGCCACAACGGCGTGCCGATCGGCAAGAACGATTTCTTGGGCGGTCGCTAACGCAATCGCAACCGTAGTCCCGGCGGTGTCCCCAAGGGGGTCATGCCGGGACGCTCGCGCACAGGGACGTGCGCGCGCGAGCCTACAGGGACGTATTCACGGCGTTCCCGGCATGACCCCCTTGGGGACGCCGCCGGGACGGCCGACGGAGTACCCGCCGAATGGAGTACCGCAACCTCGGACGAACCGGCGTCAAGGTCAGCCAGTTCTGCTTGGGCACCATGATGTTCGGCCGCAGCGCCACCGAGCAGGATTCGATCGCCATCATTCAGCACGCGCTCGACCACGGCATCAACTTCATCGACACCGCCAACGCGTACTCGGCCGGCGCCAGCGAACGGTTCGTGGGCAAAGCGCTGGCGAACGGGCGCCGCGCCGCCGTCGTCCTCGCGACGAAGGCGTTCTTTCCGCTCGACCCGAAGGACGTCAACGGGCGAGGGCTGAGCCGCCGGCACTTGATCGACGCCTGCAACGCGTCGCTCGAGCGCCTCGGCACGGACTGGATCGATCTGTATCAGCTGCACCGTGCGCAGGCCGACATGCCGATCGACGAGACGCTGCGCGCGCTCGACGATCTGATCCGCGCCGGCAAGGTGCGCTACATCGGCACGAGCATGTTCCCGAGCTGGAAGATCGTCGAGGCGCTGTGGGCGGCGAAAGAGCTCGGCCTCAATCGGTTCGTCTCCGAGCAGATGGCGTACAACCTGCTCGACCGCACGGCCGAGCGCGAGGTCGCGCCCGCCGCGCAGACGTTCGGCATTGCGCTCCTGCCGTGGGCGCCGCTGTGCGGCGGACTCCTGACCGGCAAGTACCGCCGCGACGACTTCAGCGCCGCGGGCCGCTGGCATGGCGGCAAGGACAACTTCGGCCGGCCGGCGACGGCGGCCGCGTTCGACGTGATCGAGGGGCTCGTCGCGCTCGCGCGAGACAAGGGCTGCACGCCGTCGCAGCTCGCGCTGGCGTGGAACGCGGCGCAGCCCGGCATCACGGCCCCGATCGTCGGTCCGCGCACGCTCGAGCAGCTCACCGACAACCTCGGCGCCGCGGATGTGCGTGTGACGGACGAGGATCGTGCGCGCATCGACGCGCTCGCGCCGCCGTGGTCGGCGACGCTGCGCTATTACGACGCCGCGATGGCCATCGACTTTCGACCGAATCTCTTGCGATGGTGAAGTGGGCGTAGCGGGATGGCGTCGCGGCAAAGACCGACCGCGCTGTTCGCCCTGATCGGGCCGGGCTTGTTGCTCGCGGCCACCGGGGTCGGCGGCGGCGATCTCGCGACGGCGAGCTTCGTCGGCGACTTGCTCGGCACCACGGTGCTGTGGGCGGCGGTCGTCGCGGCGTTCTTGAAGTTCGTGGTGACCGAAGGCCTGGCGCGTTGGCAGCTCGCGACCGGCGACACGCTGCTCGAAGGCGTGGCGCATCGGTTCGGCCGTGTAGTGATCGCGCTGTTTCTCCTTTATCTCTTGCTCTGGTCGTTCTTCGTCGGCTCGGCGCAGATGAGCGCAAGTGGTGCGACGCTGCACGCGATCTTGCCGGTATTTGCCGACGCGCGAAACGGCAAAATCGTGTTCGGCGTCGTGTCGAGCCTCGCGGGTCTGGCGCTGGTGCTGTGGGGCGGATTCCGCACGTTCGAGATTGCAATGCGCGTGTGCATTGGCTCGATGTTCGTGACCGTCGTCGTCACCGCCGCGCTGCTCTGGCCCGGCACGGGCGCCGTGCTCACGGGCCTTGTCGTGCCGCGCGTGCCGACCGCGGACGCGAGCGCGTTGACGTGGACCGTGGCGCTCATCGGCGGTCTCGGCGGCACGCTGACCGTGCTTTCGTACGGCTACTGGATGCGCGAAGAAGGTCGCACGGATCCTGCGGATCTGCGCAGCTGCCGCATCGACCTCGGCGCGAGCTACCTCATCACGGCCGTGTTCGGCATTGCGATGATGATCGTCGGCAGCACGGTCCACGTGGAAGGCGAAGGCACACAACTGCTGGTCGCGCTGTCGGATAGACTCGGCGTCGTGCTCGGCCCAGCCGGCAAGTGGGTGTTCCTGATCGGCACGTTTGGCACCGTGTTCAGCAGCTTGCTCGGCGTGTGGCAGTCGGCGCCGTATCTGTTTGCCGACTGCTGGCGGTTGCTCACGACCGAGCGCGGGGCGCCCGTGGCCGTCGATACGCGCGCCGCGCCTTACCGAGTGTTCCTCGTCGTGCTCGCGCTCGTGCCCATGCTTGGGTTGTTCATGGGCTTTCGCGAGGTGCAGAAGCTGTACACCGTGATCGGTGCCTACATCTTTCCGACGCTCGCGTTGACCTTGATCATCATGAACGGCCGCACGGCGTGGGTGGGCCAGAAACTCAAGAATCGCCCAGTGACGATAGTTGCGCTCGTCGGCGTTCTGGTGTTCTTTACATGGCTGGCGGTAGCCAACATCCAAACCACGTGACCATGACGACCCTGTCCCACGTTCGCTCCACCCGACCCGTGGATCCCGGCCTGCCGCAGCACGAGAGCCTGGTGCACATGCTCGCGGCCGCCGTCGACGCGCACGGCCAAGTGCCGGCCGTGATCTACGAGGACCGGCGCATCACGTATGCGGAGTTCGGCCGCGCGGTCGTCGGGCTGGCGCGGCAGCTCGCCGCTGCGGGGGCCGGGCGCGGCGAGCGCGTGATCCTGCTGATGGCGAACTCGATCGAGATGGACGTGGCCCTGATGGCCGTGATGGCCACGGGCGCACAGGTGTGCGCCGATCAATCCGTTCCTCACGCCGCACGAGCTTCAGAAGCAGCTCGTCGACGTGGACGCGTGCGCCGTGATCGGCGATGCCGGCACGGCCGAGAAGGCGGCCTTCGTCGCGAAGGAGTTCGGCATCCGCACGCAGCTCACGCTGGGGCGGGGCGGTACCACGCTCGACGCGTGGCGGCGCGACGCCTCGCTCGCGCTCGATCGCGCCACGTTGCCGAAGGCCGACGATCTGGCGCTGCTGATCTTCACGGGCGGCTCCACGGGCACGCCGAAGGGCGTGAACCACACGCATCGCGGCTTGATGTGGGGCATCCTCCAGCACGTGACGACGTGGCCCGGCGCCGTTCGGTCAGGAACGGTTCCTGAACGTGGCGCCGATGTTCCACATCTGGGGGCTCGGCTACGCTGCCTGGGTGCCGATCTACATGCAGAGCACGCTCGTGATGGTGCCCCGGTACGACGCCGACAAGGTCGTGCAGGGGCTCAGCGATCACAAGGTGACGATTTTCGCCGGCGGTCCCGCTCCTATTTATATGGGGCTGCTGGCGAGCCCGCTGTTCGAGACGGCCGATCTCAAGCAGCTGCGCTATTGCCCGTCCGGCGGAGCGCCGTGTCCCGCCGAGCTGCACCGCGAATGGCTCGAGCGCGTCGGCCAGCCGCTGCTCGAAGGCTGGGGCATGACCGAAGGCGCGCCGTTTTGCCTGAACCTGTACGACGGCAAGCGCAAGCTGCTCTCGGTCGGCAGGCCGGTGCCAGGCACGGAGCTGCAGATCGTCGACGTCGACACCGGCAACGAAATCATGCCGCAAGGCGAGCGCGGCGAGGTCCGTGTCCGCGGGCCGCAGCTGATGCTCGGCTACCGCAAGCGGCCCGAGGAGACCGCTACGGCGCTGCGCGACGGGTGGATGTATACCGGCGACATCGGCTACGTCGACGAGGAAGGGTATCTTGTTCCTCGTCGATCGGAAGAAGGACATGGTGATCGTCGGCGGCTACAACGTGTATCCGCGCGAGGTCGACGAGGTGCTGTTCAAGCACCCGAAAGTTCGCGAGGCGGCCACGGTCGGCAAGCCGGACCCGCGGCTCGGCGAGGTGCTCGTCGCGTTCGTCGTGCTCGATGCACGGCGCGACGCTGACCGAGGACGAGTTCTTCGAGTACTGCAAGAGCGAGATGGTGAAGTACAAGCGGCCCGTGGAGGTGCACTTCGTGGACGCGCTGCCGAAGACCGGCACGAACAAGATCAATCGCCGCGCCCTGCGCGATCGGCTCCAATAACCAAGGAGTCGCACGTGGCGCGCAAGAGAGCGAGTTGGCTGGCCGGACGCGTTGTGACGCTCGAGCACACGCTCGAAGGTGCTCGCCGGCAATCCGCTCGGCGACCCGCACGTCCGCACGCTCGATATCTGGTTGCCGCCGCAGTACGACCAGCTGCGCGGCCGCGGGCGCGGCGCGCGGTTCCCCGTGGTCTACGACCTCGTGGGCTTCACCGGCAGCGGCCACGCGCACACGAACTGGCGCAGCTTCGACGAGAACGTGCCCGAGCGTGCCGCGCGGCTCGTGCACGAACGCAAGATGGGGCCGATGATCATCGTGTTCCCGGATTGCTTCACGGCGCTCGGCGGCAATCAGTACATCAACTCGAGCGCGATCGGCGCGTATGCCGACTACTTGACGCGCGAGCTGATCCCGTTCGTCGATCGCGAATTTCGCACGCCGACCGAGTCGCGAGCATCGCGGCTGCTTCGGCAAATCCTCGGGCGGCTACGGCGCCATGATCCACGGCATGAAGTACAGCCGCTACTGGGGTGCGATCGCGGATCACTCGGGCGACGCGTATTTCGATTACGTCTACGGCGCCGACTGGCCGAACACGCTGGACGCGCTCGCGAAGTTCCGTCGGCCGAGGCTCGCGGCCGGCAAGCGCAACATGGCCGCGGCGGCAAAGCGCGCCGGCTACGACGGCCGCGACGACGGCCGCATCGCTCGTTTTCTCGAGCACGTATGGCAGACGGAGAAGCTCGGCAGTGCCGAGGTGCACGCGCTCATGAATCTGGCGATGGCCGCCACCTACGACCCGGACCCGAGAGCGCCGAACGGTTTCCGTGTGCCGTACAACCTCGAGACGGGCGAGCTGCTACCGCAGCGCTGGCAACGCTGGCTCGCGCACGATCCGGTGAACCTCGTGGCGCGCTACGCGCGCGAGCTGCGCACGCTGCGCGGCATCTTCATCGACTGCGGCTGGCGCGATCAGTACCACATCCACTACGGCAGCCGCCTGCTCTCGAAGCGGCTCACGGAGCACCGCGTGCCGCACGTGTACGAGGAGTTCGACGATACGCACTCCGGGATCGACTATCGGCATGGAGCGCAGCTTGCCGTTTCTGTATCGCGTGCTGCGATAAGGCGCTGGGCGCGCAGGCAAGGCTGCCGGCCAGTGCTCGAGGCAGCATCAGTTCTCGATTGCGGAGGTCATCGTGGCAAAGGACGACAAAACTGGAAAACGCGTCGTGATCGCGCCGAGCAGCACTGGCCCTCTGAGTGCCGGGGAGGTGCTCTCCGTCGAGCTCGGACCCAATGAGGACGTGGAGTGGGTGTGGAGTCACGGTCGCGAGCGCGGCAGCTCGATCACCGGGTTCAGAATCGTGCCGCGAAAATGAGCTAGGCGCGGCCTCTACGTCGTGAACGTGCCGCCGCCCAGCCGGCAGGTTATGGGGCGCAGTCGGCGGTTGCGCGCGGCACGGCGGGGTGTTCGCCTCCGCTGGGACCAGAGACTCTATAGGCTCCGTGACTTGCGTATTGCCTTCACAAAGATCTCCGACGAAAGGCACGCGGTGACAGTAACGCGTGCCGACGGCACTTCTGAGAGCGTCGAAGTCGAAACCCGCGACTTTCTACGCCACGATCTCGCGCATTTCGCGATCGAGCTGGAGCTGCCGATCCGCAAGGGCTACTGGGGATGCGTCGCGTCCGGAGCGTCGCTTACCGGCGAAGGCGTCGCGGGAAGCGACGCGCGGCTCGCTGAATCACTGGCTGGCCCAATCCAGACACTGTTCCGAATCGAAGCCGGCCCGGGCGACTATGCGGAGCTACTCGGAAGGTTTTGGCCAACGGACAGCGAAGATCTCGCGGCGCGGGTGCATGAGCGCATTCGCCAGCTACGAGGTCACTGGAAAGCGACGCCATACGGCGGCGAGATGGAGCTCATTTGGCCGGAGGGGTTTCAGGGTGACGTGGAGCGTGACGCATAACAACGGCCGCATCGCGCGGCGGCCGGCCGCATCGGGGACCTCGTGAGCTTCGCGGCACTGATCATCGACATGCAGGAGGACTTCTTCGCGCATGAGCGACTCGCGCCACGGCGAGCTACGCTGACGCACGACGAGTAGGAGCGAGCGCCGGACGGCGAGCGCGAGACGCTCGATCGGCACCTGGAGGACAGCTGATGGAAACCAGCGTAAGGAAATTCTTCGAGCGATACGAAAGCTGCTTCAATCAGGCCCTCGGCGGCGACACGGACATGGGTGAAGTCGCAAAGCTCTATGCTTCCGAATTCATAGCGGCCTCGCCTGCCGGGGTGATGGCCGGCAAGAACGACGATCAGCTCCGGCAGTTCATGGCGCAAGGGTATGCGCGCTACCGGGCGATAGGCACCAAAGGAATGCGGATACGCAATGTCTACCTGTCCTCCATAGATGACAAGCATTGCGTGGCCCACGTTGCCTGGACGGCGACCTATGCCCGTAAGGATCAACCGGACGTCGCAATAGATTTCGATGTTCACTATTTCGTCCAGAAGCTGGACGGGGAGCCCAGGGTATTCGGTTGGGTGTCAGGTGATGAGCAGGCGCTTCTGAGGAAGCACGGCATCCTTTGAAGCCGGCTTGCACACTCGATGGCAATTCGAGCCGAGGCACTGCCGTGTCGGCTTCCGCGATTGACGGCTAATTCTCGGTGGAGCGCATCGGTGAACGCCTTTAAAGGTCTTCCGGCAAGCTCATGACGTTGCTGGCGGGTATCGTGGTCGTCGTGTTTGGCCTCTTCCTCGTTGGGGTCACCGGCGTCGTCTTCGCGATACCGGCGCTCGCCCAGCGATTCCTCATGTCTTTCGCGAGCTCGGCACGAGCGCACTATATTGAACAGGCTTTTCGTCTGCTCGTCGGGTCGTCGCTCGTTGTGCTATCGCCGGTCATGTGGCAAACGAGCGCGTTCTGGCTCATCGGATGGGCCATTGTCGTTAGCTCGCTGGCATTGATCCTCTTTCCATGGCGATGGCACCATCGCTTCGGGGGGCTGGTGCGCCCCACGGTCCTTCGGCACATGAGACTGTACGCGGTGGGGCTGCTCGCGTTTGGCTGTCTTCTGCTCTACGGTGTCTTCTTTGGCGGTGCGCCATGACGAAGTCGATTTATATCGTTGTGAGTGCTCTGCGCCTGACGTGGTGGGAGGTGCAGCATGGACCGATTCACCGGCGGCTGCCTTTGCGGCAATGTCCGAATCGTGGCGTCGGGGCTCCCATATCGGGTCGGCCTTTGTCACTGTCTCGACTGCCGCAAGCATCATGGGGCCCTCTTTCACGCCTCCGCGGTGTTCCCTGAAGAGGCGGTCACGATCGAGGGCGAAACACGCGACTACGCCGGGCGGTTTTTCTGTCCCCGGTGCGGCTCGTCGGTTTTTTCGCGCACCGCAGATGAAATCGAGGTGAACTTGGGATCCTTGGACGCCCCGGATCAACTGATGCCCACCTATGAAAGCTGGATCATCCGGCGCGAGTCCTGGTTGCCGCAGTTCCCGCTCAAGAGACGCTACGAGCGTGATCGTGACGCCACGGATCGTTTTGAGGAGTAAGTGAGGTACACGCGACCATGAAACTCACTGCCGCTGCCCCCACGCCGCAATGACCAAACCCACGCCGAAGATTCGCTGCAGCGCAAAATTGTTGCGACCGGCCGAATCTGCGAAGCGCCACTCCTGGGCCTTTCTGATCCTGCCGAGAAACGCCAGCGCGAAGCTGCCCACGCGGGGCATGACGACCGTCGAAGGCTCCATCAATGGCCACGCCTTTTGCGCCACGCTCGAGCCGGACGGCCAAAAGAGCCACTGGCTCAAGGTCGACGGCAAGCTGTGCGAAGCCGCGGGTCTAAAGATAGGTCACGTCGTCGCGCTGGAGGTCGCGCCGGTGAAAAAGCAGCCGGAGCCCCGCGTTCCGGCCGATTTGCGCAAGGCGCTTGCCAACGCGCCGAAGGCGCGTTCGTCGTGGTCGAGTATCACGCCCATTGCGCGCAGAGACTGGATCCATTGGGTTACCTCCGCCAAGCGGCCGGAGACTCGCGCGCGTCGAATCCACAATGCCTGCGAAATGCTGGCGGCCGGCAAGCGTCGCGCGTGCTGCTTCGATCGATCCGGATTCTTCAGCAAGGGTCTCGGTGCTCCGAAGGCGGCGGAATAGCCGGATCGCAGGTGATCGATCACGTCGACAAGGCCCTGGCGGAGCAGCGCGACTACTACGAGGCGCGCGCGCCGGAGTACGACGAGTGGTGGTTGCGCCGCGGACGGTACGATCGGGGCGCGGCCTCTAACGGAACCTGGTTCGCGGATATCGCCGAGCTGGAAGGTGCCCTCGAGAACGTGCAGCCCCGAGGGCGGATTCTCGAGCTGGCCGGTGGCACCGGGCTGTGGAGCGAGAAGCTGCTGCCGTTCGCCGCGGACCTCACGGTGGTCGATGGTTCGGCAGCGAGCCTGGAGCTAAATAGAGCGCGACTCGATTCGCCCTCGGTCACGTACGTGGAAGCGGATCTGTTCGGCTGGCAACCGCAGCAGCAATTCGATTTCGTGTTTTTCGGCTTTTGGCTCTCGCACGTGCCCGACTCCAGGTTTCAGCAGTTTTGGAATCTGGTGAAGGCGAGCCTGGCGCCGAGTGGCCGTGTGTTCTTCATCGACTCCAGAAGAGAAGCCACCTCCACGGCCGCGGATCAACCCATGCCGCTGGAGGGCTCCCTCATGCAACGCAAGCTGAATGACGGCAAGTCGTACCAAGTGTTCAAGATCTACTACGCCCCGCGGGATCTCGAAGCGCGGTTGAGTGGACTCGGATGGCGCGCGAGCGTACGTTCGACGTCGACGTACTTCATCTATGGGACGGCGGAACGCGCGGACGTGTAGCGCTTCATATTGGCACCTATCGAAAACGAGGAGGGTATCGCCGTGTTTCTGCAACGAAGGCTCGTTTGTTCGTTTTGCGGCAAGAATGCCGCCCAGGTCGCGAAGCTCGTGGCAGGGCGCCGAGGATACATCTGCGATGCCTGCGCGGCGGAAGTGCAGCGCATCATGTCGAGCCCGGGCTCTGGTCGGCCACGACCGGTGGCATCGCAGAGCTGGTCGTCGCGAATCGTCGCCCGAATGCGCCGGTGGTGGGACCACAGGCAAGCGTTCGATTCGTTGTCCGCGCGAGGTTGAATCGGGGCCTCCGTTGCCGAGTGCGGCGCTGGCCAAACGGGCCGGGCGAGCAAGTCGGCATGTGCCCATCGGAGACCGCAGGTGAGTGTCGAGCTGCAGGCGTTGACGTGGAGCGTCATTCTCGGCTTCGTTCACATCATTGCCGCGTCGCATGCCCAGAGCTGGCAGCGCGGGTATCGATGGACTGCGAGTGCGCGCGATGAGCAGGTTCCGCCGCTGACGGGCATTGCGGGACGTTTGGAACGGGCGCTGAACAATTATCTCGAGACGCTCCCGCTGTTCGCAGCGCTGGTGCTCATCGCACAGGTGGCGAACGTTCACGATGCGCTGACCGTGTGGGGCTCGTGTCTGTATGTCGGCGCTCGGGCAGTCTACTTGCCGCTTTACGTCATGGGCGTTCCACTCGTCCGGTCCCTGGTTTGGAACGTGGCCGCTGCCGGCATGCTGTCGCTGATCATCGCAATACTGAAGCATGCCTAGCGCCGACGTCACTGCAGGGTTGCCGTCACTCCCGGAGCAGCAGCGCCGCTTCGAGCAGACGATTCTCGGCAACGAGCTCATCGCCGCCATATTGGGCAGAATGCGAGTCGGTGATTTGCCCGGGTGGTACCTTTCGGGCGGCTGTCTATTTCAAACGGTCTGGAATCGCGAGCACGGCTATAGCGCGACCAACGGCATTCTCGACTACGACCTCTTCTACTTACCATGATCAAGCACGCGTGCATCTTTGGTACGAGGAGGAGTTCGGCGCCCCTTGCCGGCCGTTTAGCCGCTGTGAGGACGGGATCGATGGATTTCCGGCGACCTGCTGTTGTTTCGGCGTTCGCCAGATGGACACCGGGGAGCAAGTGGTCTACGCCCCCCACGGCTTTGACGATTTGTTCGACCTGAGAGTGCGTCCCAACCCAGCCAGAACGATCGACAGCGGTGCGCTGAGCGCGGTGTACGAGGCCAAGGTTCGGCGTTGGTCTCGCTTCTGGCCGCGGCTGACCGTCATGTCGTGGCCGGGTGCAGCGAGCACAGCGAGGTAACCCCTCGAGCCATGATGCGAATCGAGGTCGATGACGTCTCCAGGCCGCAAGTGCTCGCGTTGCTCGAGGAGCATCTGCGGAACATGTACGAGATCACGCCGCCCGAGCACGTGTTCGCGTTCGATGCGCACAAGCTTCGGGCGCCGGGCGTCGTCTTCTGGACGGCCTGGGAAGACCAAGCGTTGCTCGGTTGTGCGGCGCTCAAAGAGCTTTCTCCGACGCAAGGCGAGGTGAAATCGATGCGCACGCCGGCGAGCCAGCGCCGGCGCGGCGCCGGGCGCGCGTTGCTGAATCATGTCCTGCATGTGTCTCGAGATCGAGGGTACCGCGAGCTGTTCATCGAGACCGGTCGCGGCCCCCCCTTCATACCGGCGCAGACGCTCTATCGAAGCGTCGGTTTTCGCGAGTGCGGACCCTTCGGCGACTACACGGACAATGGCAGCAGTTTCTTTATGCGGCTGGATGTGCCAGCGACCGACCCCCGCGCCCGATGATCGTCGTGATCGATCACGATCCGGCGTGGGCGACAAAGTTCGACGTCGAGGCCGCGCGCGTCACGCGCGCCGCAGGAGCGGTCGTCGTCCGCATCCATCACATCGGTAGCACTGCGATTCCGCAGACCAAGGCAAAACCGATCATCGATATGCTCCTGGAGGTCAACTCGCTCGATGATCTCGACGAACGAACGCCAACGCTCGAAGCTTTGGCGCACGAGGCAGATCTGGGTGCGCGCTAGGCGTGCGGTCCCGGGCGCGTGACCGATACCGATGTCGCTCGAGGGTCTGGGGGCGCTGTAGAATCCGTCGACCGTTCGAAAGGGGGGAGGTCGCGATGATATTCCGCGCTTTTCTCGTTGTCCTCCTCGCCTGTCAGCCGGCGCTCGTGCTCGCGGCCGATGTGGTGGTCGCGACAGAGCGCTTCGAGCTTCGCAGCGAACCGCGCGTGAATCTGTACCATTTGCTGATCGCGTGGGCCGCGGCCGACCACGACGCGTGGCCGCCGTATGCGCAGGGCATCGGCGAGCGCGCAACCTGGCGAATCGTGCTCGACGACCGCGAGCAGCGCGCATGGGCCGCCGCCGTCGACGCGTACGCGGCCACGGTGAACCGCAGCACGATCTTCGATGAGGGGCTCGTCGCGGTCCGCGACTGGGCGGCCGGAGTCGCGTCGCGCGACGCCGTGGCCGCTGGCGATCGGACGCTGCTCGCTGCGCTCGAGACCGTGCTCCCGATCTACCAGCGCCACTGGTGGAGGGCACACGACGCGCAGAACCGTGCGTGGATCCAATCCGTCGCAGACGTTCTAAAGAAGGTCGAAAATGAGATGGCTCGGCGAGTGCAGGCAGCCTACGGCGGGCGGTGGCCGGACACGCCGATCCCCGTCGACGTGGTCCTGTACGGTAATCCCGTCGGCGCGTATACCACTGGCGAACGCATCACGGTCGGCAGCGCAGACGTCGGCTATCGCATGCCTCAGGCGCTCGAAATGCTGTTCCATGAGAGCTCGCACGTCGCGCCGCTGGAATCGCAACTCACGGAGCACCTGAACGCCGCGTTTCGCGGCGTGGGGCGGCAGGCGCCCGAGAATTTCTGGCACGACCTGATCTTCTTCACCGCCGGCACGATCACTCGAATCGTCCTCGCCGAGCACGAGCAGCCGGGCTACCGGCACTACGGCGAGTTCGGCGTGTATAGAAGAGCGGAGCGGTGGAAAGCGGAGCTGCCGCTGCTCGAGCAATACTGGCGGCCGTTCCTCGAATCCGGTGCCGCGGACGCGGATACCAGAGCGAGCGCGCTCACGGCCATCGCGAAAGAGCTCCCGTAGATCATGGCACGATTATGCTGCCGTCCCGGGTCATGGCGAGTAGGGTGCGGGCGCTGAACGCATCGGAGCTTGGCGGTCGTATCATCAAGGTCGATCACGCGGGCGAGCATGGGGCCGTGAACATCTACACGGGCCAGTTGTGGGTGGCACGGATTACCGCTCCACAGCTGGTCGGGGAGCTCGCCGAATTTCGCTCGCACGAGATGCGGCACCGCGAGATCTTTCGCCTCGAGCTCGCGCGTCGCGGCCGGCCTCGATGTCGCAGCTACTGGTTCTGCGGCGCGGGCGGTCGACTGCTGGGGCTGATCACGGGCTTGTTCGGCGCGGCCGCCATTGCCGCGACCACGGTAGCGGTCGAGCGAGTCGTGCTGCGCCACCTGGAGCGACAAGTGGCGCTGCTCGAGGAGACCGATCCAGCCGCTGCGGTGGCGATCTGGTCCATCATCGCAGACGAGAGGGAGCATCACGACCGTTCGGCCGTGCGTGCGCGAGCCGGCCACTTCTGGCCGCGGTTACTGATGCCGATCGTGTCGGTCGCGACGGAGGCCGTGATCTGGCTGGGCATGCGCTTGTGACGAGAAAGGGCAGCAAGAGAGGGGGGTCGAAGTGAACGTCGAGCGCCAAGAGCAACCCGCGCGAGGTCTGCGCTTCTCCGTCCGCCGAGATGGCGGCGAAGTGGCGCGCGCGTATCTGTATGTGATGACGAACGATCTACACGAGGCCCCGTTTGGTCTCATGGAAGACGTGTACGTGGCGGAAGCGGCGCGCGGCAGCGGCCTCGGAACCACGCTGGTCAACCAGGTGATCGCTGCGGCCCGGGAAGCGGGTTGCTACAAGCTGATCGCAACGAGTCGAGCATCGCGGCCGAAGGTTCATGCGCTCTATGAGCGGCTGGGCTTCACGAGCCACGGCGTGGAGTTCCGTCTGGACTTCGGCACCGGCTAGGAGCGATCGTCATGGAAGCGGCATCGAGAGGGGTCGGCGACGCGGGCAAAATCAGGGCAAGCGGCGCATCGTGAGGATCATTGCGATACGACACGGCGAAACGGTATGGAACGCCGAGGGCCGCGAGCAGGGGCAAGCCGATAGTCCATTGACGCCGCGCGGCATCCAGCAGTCGCAGGCCATCGCGCGCCGCTTGCGCGGGCAGCGGTTCGCCGCGCTTTATTCGAGCGATCTCGGCCGGGCACTCGAGACGGCCGACATCGTCGCGACCGCCACGTGCGCCAGCGTCGCCGTCGACGCGGGTCTGCGCGAGCGACACATGGGCATCTTCCAGGGGTTCACGCGGGAGCAAATGGCCCGGCAGTTCCCCGACGAGTACGCCGCCTACCGCGCCAACCCCCATGGGTATCCGATCCCCGGCGGCGAGAGCGGCCAACAGCGTCGCGAGCGTAGCGTCCGGGTCATGACGGCGCTTGCGGATCGCCACGCCGGCGCTACGATCGTCGCGATTACGCATGGCGGTTTCCTGCTCGGGTTCTGCGAGCACGTGCTGAGGCTCGAGCCCGGCAACGGGTGGCGGTTGCGGAGGCACAACGCCTCCTTCAGCGCCTTTTCGCGCACGAACGGCTACTGGAGCCTCGAGACCTGGAACGACACGAGCCACCTGGACTCGCTCGGATCCCTGGATGACTCGACGGCTTAGAGCTTGGAAGGAGGGAGCGAATAAAATGATTCTCGAAGTCGCGCCGCTGAAGATCCGGCCGGGCGCCTCGGCCGAGTTCGAAGCGGCCTTCCGCACGGCACAGCAGATCATCGCCTCGATGCCGGGGTACGTATCGCACGAGCTCGAGCGCTGCCTCGAGCGCAGCGACGAGTACCTGCTGCTCGTGCGTTGGCAGTCCGTGGAGGCGCACGAGGTCGGGTTTCGCAAGTCGCCGCAGTATCAGACGTGGAAGCGCCTGCTGCATCATTTCTACGAGCCGTTTCCGGTCGTCTCGCATTACGAAGCGGTCGAGGGTGCGGCGGCCGAGAGCGGCACGGCGGCAGGCACGTGGCATCAGGGGCAGCGGAGCGGAGCATGAAACCGGGCACCACGATCCGGCCCAGCGTCGATGCCGACGTGCCGCGGCTCTGCGAGATCTACAACCACTACATCCGCGAGACCGTCGTCTCTTTCGAGGAGCAGCCGATCGAGGTCGCGGAGATGGCGCGCCGCATAGCCGACGTGCGGGCGCGGTTCCCGTGGCTCGTCGTCGAGGCGGAGGACGGCATCGCCGGCTACGCGTATGCATCACCCTGGAAGGCGCGGTCGGCCTACCGGTTCGCCGCGGAGAGCACGATCTACTTGGCGCCGGAGTCGCTGGGGCGCGGGCTGGGCACCCGGCTGTACGCCGAGCTGCTCGCCGCCTTGAGGCGCTGCGACGTCCACCGAGCCGTCGGCTGCATTGCGCTGCCGAACGCCGCCAGCGTGGCATTGCATGAGAGGCTCGGGTTCAGGAAGATTGGCATATTCGACGAGGTCGGCTGGAAGTTCGGCCGTTGGGTGGACGTGGGGTACTGGGAGCTCGCGTTTTGAGTTGCCGCATTGCCATCGCGTTGGGGTGGACCGCCGCCGGGTGGGTCGCGCTTTCGGGCGGGGCCCGCGCCGCCGAGCCTGCGCCGATCGGCTACGCCACCGTGGCGGCCGTGCGCGAGGCGTTACGCGGCGATCCCACGGCCACGTTCCAGGAGCAGCAGGGTTGGACCGTCGTCGCGAGTCGCGAGCACGGGCAGGCCGTGGAGTGGTTCTTCACGCCCGAGGGTCACCCCGCGTATCCGGCCGTCATCAAGCGCACGGTCGTGGAGCAGGATGGCACCGGGCTGATCGATATGACCGCGCTCTGCCAGACCGCGCAGCAGGCCTGCGACCTGCTGCTCGAGGACTTCAGGCAGACTCACCAGCCGACGATTCGTGCGGCCGCACCGGAGCGCGTGGCGCTCGATGTCGGCATCGCGGAGAACGATCACGACCGCGTGCGCGTGAACCGGCTCGTGGCGGAAGACGGCAAAGCCGCCGAGATTCGCATGGACGGCGGCTGGAAAGCCGTGTTCGTGCCGACGCTCGACAAAGCGGGCGCCGTCACGCTCTGGACGGCGCTGTACGAGTTCGACGGCCAGGACTTCGCGTTGATCGGGCAGCCGCAGCTCGTGAGCCCGGGCGCCGGCACGGCGTCCGTCAAGATGGCGGCCGCGTCGGGCAACCGGTTCGCTTTCTCCATTACCCAGCTGCCGCTGCCTGCCCGGGAGTAGCCCCCATGCCGCCGTCGCGATGCTAGAGTGCCGGCCCGACGCGGGCATGGCGGAGGCTAGGCGATGATCTCGGCGCGCGAGGCGCTCACGCTCCTGAAGGAAGGCAACAGGCGGTTCGTGGCCGAGCGCGGCCGCGACGCGCCGATCGGCCAGACGCGCCGCGCGGAGCTCACCGAGCGCCAGGAGCCGTTCGCCATCGTGCTCGGCTGCTCGGATTCGCGCGTGCCGGCCGAGCTCGTGTTCGATCAGGGGCTCGGCGATCTGTTCGTGATTCGCGTGGCCGGTAACATCGTTGCACCGTCGCAGGTCGGCAGCGTGGAGTTCGCGGCGGAACGCTTCCATACGCGCCTCGTCGTCGTGCTCGGGCATTCGGGTTGCGGCGCCGTGATCGCGACGCTCGACGAGCTCAAGCAGCCGGCCGAGAAGCAATCCCGGAATCTGCGCGCGATCGTCGATCGCGTCCGCCCGTCGGTGGAGCCGCTGCTGTCGACCGATCTGCAACATGACCCCACGGCGCTGCTGAGCGCCGCGGTCCGCGCGAACGTGCGCACGTCCGCGAGCCATCTGCGCCACGGCTCGGACATCCTCGAAGGATTGATCGAACGCCAGGGTCTTTTGGTCGTCGGCGCCGAGTATTCGTTGGAAACGGGCGTCGTGGAGTTCTTCGAGGGTACGACCTGAGCCATCTTAGGGTTTCTTGGCCCGCGCCGGCATGACTTGATCACGGACGGCGGTGTATTGTCCCGGCCATGACCGCGCCCCGCTTTCTCGTCCGCCTGCTCGCTGCCGTGGGCGCGCGGACATGGATCTCGCTCGCCATTGTGGCGATCGCGGTGGGCGGCGTGCTGGCGCTCCAGCAATCGAGCGACGAGGCGGCGTTCTACCGGCGCTGGGGCGTGGATCCGAACAATCCGCCGTATCGAGCCGAGGTCGACCCGCGTACGTCCGTCGATCTCGGCAAAGCCCGCGCCGCCGCCAGCGGCAAGATGCTGATGGTGACGTTCGGCGCGAACTGGTGCCCCGATTGCCTCACGCTGCAGAGGAATCTGCGCGATGCGCAGACGCGGGAGTACGCCGAGCGTAACTTCGAGATCGTGAACATCGACATCGGCGACTCGGCCAAGGCCGCGCGCGTGGAGCGCGATCTCGGCATGTTCGTGAACACGATCCCGCTCGCGGTGTTCTATTCGTCCGACGGCAAGCCGATCTGCGATACCGGCCAGGGCGAGCTCGAGCCGTCGCGGCACTACACCTCGCGTGAGATTCTGGCGTTCCTGCGTGAGGTCGTCGACCACCATCGCGTCGTGAGCCCGGATCAGCGGCAATAGTCCGGCCCCTACGGGGCGCCTCATGTTCGTCATCGATCGCTCCACCTCTTTGCGCGTGCTGCACGAAGACGACGTGGCGGAGCTGTTCGAGCTGACCGACGACAACCGAGCGTACTTGCGCCGCTGGCTGCCCTGGCTCGACGTCGTGGCGCGCGAATCCGACACGCGGGCGTACGTGCGAGCCACGCTGAAACAGCGCAAAGAAGGCCGTGGGCCCGTGTTCGGCATCTTCTACGAGGGGGCGCTCGCGGGCGTCGTGGGCTTTCTGCCGATCGATCGCGTCAACCGCTTCGGCGAAATCGGCTATTGGCTCGCCGAGAACCGGCAGCGGCGCGGAATCATGACCGAGTGCTGCCGCTTCGTCGTGCGTTATGGGTTCCTCACGCTGGATCTGAACCGAATCCAGATCGCCGCGGCCACCGAGAACGTCCAGAGCCGCGCCATTCCGGAGCGGCTCGGCTTCAGGCTCGAAGGCATCCTGCGCGCTCGCGAGAACCTGTACGGCACGTTCGTCGACCACGCCGTCTATGCGCTGCTGCGCAGCGAGTTCGACGCTGCCAACCAACTCGTCTAGCGCGTCGCGCTTGCTTAAGCGCGGGGCACTTTGCCAAGCTAGCCCCATGCCCACGACAGCACCCGCCGGCGGACCGGCCGCACCGAGGCCCGCCGCGCCGCTTCTGCGGATGAGATGGCTGGCCGCGCTCGCGCTCGCCGCCGTGGCCGTTGCGTGGGCCGCCTGGGCGCAGCTGCACGGCCGCTCCACCCCGGCGGTCGCCGGCTTCAAGGTGGTCGCCGTGTATCCGCACGATCCGAACGCGTTTACCCAGGGACTCGCGATCGAAGGCGGGCAGCTCTACGAGGGCACCGGCCTGTATGGGCAGTCGTCGATCCGCAAGGTGGACCTCGACAGCGGACGCGTCGAGAAGCAGCGCTCGATTCCGAGCATGTATTTCGGCGAGGGCATCGCGATTTTGGGCGGCCGCCTGTACGAGCTCACGTGGCAGAGCGGTGTCGGCATCGTCTACGACCTGGCCACGTTCAACATGCAGCGCACGTTTCAGTACAGCGGCGAAGGCTGGGGGCTCACGCAGAACGGGCGCGAGCTGATCCTGAGCGACGGCAGCGCAAAGATCCGCTTCCTCGATCCGCAGACGTTCGCGGTCGTGCGCGAGATCGAGGTGCGCGATCACGGCCAGCCCGTCACGCGCTTGAACGAGCTCGAGTACATCGACGGCGAGATCTGGTCGAACGTCTGGTACGACGACCGCATCGCGCGGATTTCGCCGGCGAGCGGTGAGGTGCTCGGCTGGATCGATTTGTCGACGCTGTATCCGAAGAACACCCGCAGCAGCGAAGCCGTATTGAACGGCATCGCCTACGACACCGCGGCGAAGCGACTGTTCGTGACGGGCAAGAACTGGCCGCAGCTCTACGAGATCGAGCTGGTCGGGCGGTGACCCGAGTGCTCGGCGTAGTGTAGAGTCCGTCCGTACTCTCTGGAGTTGACTGATGGTCAAACGCGGCCTGGCTCGTATCTTCGCGCGGAAAACCGTCGAGCAAATGCACGCCGAGCACGAGCATGGCGAGCTCAAGAGGTCACTCGACGCCACCAATCTCGTCCTTCTCGGCATCGGCTGCATCATCGGTACCGGCATCTTCGTGTTGACGGGGCGAGCGGCGGCGCAGTTCGCCGGGCCGGCCATCATGATCTCCTTCGTCATCACGGGCACGCTGTGCGCGCTGGTCGCGTTGTCGTATGCGGAGCTCGCATCGGCGATTCCCGTGTCGGGCTCGGCCTACTCGTACTCGTACGCATCGATGGGCGAAATCGTCGCGTGGATCATGGGCGTGCTCCTCGTCCTCGAGTACGGTCTGGCGGCGTCGACGGTGGCCGTCGGCTGGTCGGGCTATGTGGCGAGCTTCCTGCACGACGTCGGCTTCGACCTGCCCGCAGGTTTGCGCGGGGCGCCGGGCACGGCGGTGCTGGCCTTCGCGAGCGATGCGCAGGTCGGCGTCGGTATCGTCAATCTGCCTGCGGTGATCGCGATCGCCGCCGTCACGGGCCTGCTCGTGCTCGGGGTCTCGGAGTCGGCGCTCGTCAACAACATCGTCGTGGCGATCAAGCTCGCCGTGGTCGTCGCATTCATCGGAATCGGGGCGTTCTACGTGAACACCGATTTGTGGTCGCCGCTGGTGCCGGCGGCGCAACCGCCGCCGCCGCCGGGCGCAAGCACGAGCCTGTGGGGCGAGATCGGGGCCGCGCTCTGGGCCGTTCTTACGGCCCAGAACACGGGCCAGTACGGCGTGCCCGGCATCATCACGGCGGCCGCCACGATCTTTTTCGCCTACATCGGGTTCGAGGCCGTGTCGACGGCCGGCGCCGAATCGCGGAACCCCAGCAAGGACATGCCGATCGGCATCTTGGGCTCCCTGATCATCTGCACCGTGCTGTACATCCTCACCTCGGCCGTGCTCGTCGGTATCGTGCCGTACACCGATTTGAACGACGCGGCGCCGATCGCGAAGGCCGTGAATCAGATCGGGCTGCCGTGGTTCGCGGTGCTCGTGAAGATCGGAGCGATCGCCGGGCTGTCGTCCGTCATGCTCGTGCTGCTCTACGGCCAGACGCGCATCTTCTACACCATGGCACGCGACGGCTTGATTCCGCCGGTGTTCGCGAACGTGCACGCGAAGTACAAGACGCCCTGGATCAATACGCTGATCGTCGGCCTCCTGGCGTGCGGCTTCGCGGGCTTCATGGGGCTCGACGAGCTCGCGAACCTCACGAACGTGGGCACGCTGTTCGCGTTCGCGATCGTGTGCCTCACGGTCGTATATTTGCGGTACGCCCGACCCGAGGTGGCGCGTCCGTTCAAGACGCCGCTGTTCCCGCTGACTCCGATCGTCGGTGCGCTCATGTGCTTGTTCCTGCTGATGTCGCTGATGGCTCATCCGAGCACCAGGAACTTCTTCCTGGTCTATCTGGCCGGCGGCATCGTGCTGTATTTCGCGTACGGCATGCGCAACTCGAAGCTCGCGCACGGCGTCATCGTGCACGGCCACGAGGATGTGTCGCAGACTCCGCATCCCAGGGTTTCGGACTGAGTGCCCTCAGCGGCAGCGCGACCTTCAGTCCTCGCTCGAGTCAGGCGGTGCAATGGATTTTTTGACGACGGCGTTCGACATGTTCCTGCACGTCGATCGCCATCTGGTCGAGTTCGCCGCGGCCTATGGGGTGTGGGTGTACGGGCTGCTGTTCCTCATCGTTTTCTTGGAGACCGGCGTGGTCGTCACGCCGTTCCTGCCCGGGGACTCGTTGCTGTTCGCCACCGGCGCGCTCGCCGCCGCGGGCGTCATCGACATCTTCGGCGTGCTGGTGCTGCTGACGGCGGCGGCGGTCATCGGCGACAACACGAACTACTTCATAGGCCGAGCCGTGGGTCCGCGTGTGTTCACCGAGCACCGACGCTGGTTGAAGCACGAGCATCTCGAGCGCACGCAGCGTTTCTACGAGAAGCACGGCGGCAAGGCCGTGGTGATCGCGCGGTTCATGCCCATCATCCGCACGTTCGCGCCCTTCGTCGCCGGCGTGGGGCAGATGCGCTATCCGCGATTCCTGGCGTTCGACATCAGTGGCGGCGTTCTTTGGGTCTCGAGCTTTGGGCTGCTCGGCTATTTCTTCGGAAGCCAGCCGGTCATCAAAGAGAATTTCGGTCTCGCGATCATTGGCGTGATCGTGATCTCGCTGTTGCCGATGATCATCGGTGGCGTGCGGGCTCACCTGGGTCGGTCGCGACCGGCGGCCTGAAGGAGTAACGATGAGCTTGGGGGCGGTAACTCTGGCGGCGCTCGCGCTGGCCGTGATATTGAGCTGCACGTCGCGGCTGAACGTGGGGCTGCTGGCGATCGCGCTGGCTTGGCTGATCGGCGTATATGTGGGCCATCTGCCCTTGCGCGAGGTCACCGCGGGCTTCCCGATCGATCTGTTCCTGACATTGGCCGGCGTGACGCTGCTGTTCAGCCAGGCGCACGTGAACGGCACGCTCGACATCGTGGCGCATAACGCCATGCGACTGTGTCGCGGCCGCATCGGCTTCGTGCCGATCATGTACTTCGCGCTCGGGGCCGTGCTCGCCTCGGCGGGTCCGGGCAACATCGCCACCACCGGTCTGCTGGCCCCGGTGGCCATGGCCACGGCGCTGCGAATGCGGATCTCGCCGTTCCTCATGGCCATCATGGTCGGTAACGGCTGCAACGCGGGCTCGCTGTCGCCGCTCGCGCCCACCGGCATCATCGTCTCGGGCCTCATGACCCGGATCGGTCTGCCGGGCATGCAGATCGACACGTGGCTCTACAATCTCGCTGCGCACGCGATCGTCGCCTTCGCCGGGTACTTCCTGTTCGGCGGGCTGAAGCTCTTGACCCGGTCCGAGCACGTCCAGCTCGAGGTCGAGCCGGTGCAGACCATGGACCGCCATCAGGTCGTGACGCTGGTGATGATCGGCATGCTGATCATTGGCGTGATGTTCGGCGGATTCAACATCGGCATGGCCGCGTTTGCCGGGGCCGTGCTGCTGTCGCTGCTGCGTGCGGCCGACGACGGCGACGCGATCAAACGTATGCCGTGGGGCACGATTCTCATGGTCTGCGGCGTGACCGTGCTGATCGGTCTGCTCGAGAAGACGGGCGGCATGAAGATCTTCACGGATCTGCTGTCGAGCGTGGCGACCCAGGCCACCGTCGTGCCATTCCTCGCCGTGATCATCGGCGTGGTCTCGGCCTACTCGAGCACGTCCGGAGTCGTGCTGCCGGCGTTCTTGCCGACCGTGCCCGGCCTCGTCGAGAACTTGGGCGGCGGCAACGCCCTCGGGATCGCATCGACGATGAACGTGGCCGGCCATCTCGTGGACGTGTCGCCCCTGTCCACGATCGGCGCGCTGTGCATCGCGGGCATTCCCGCAGGCGACGCGAGCAGGCGACTGTTCAATCAGCTGCTGGCGTGGGGCATGAGCATGACGCTGGTCGGAGCCGTCATCTGCTGGATCTTGTTCGCTTGAGGGGCGAAGAGATCGTCGCGCCCCTGGAGGAGACCGCCATGCACGAAAGGCGTCACGCGAAATCGCTGGCTTGGGTGATCGCGAGCGCGTCGGCGCTGCTCGCTGGCGCAGCGGTGCTGATCGGCCCCGCAGCCGTTGGACAAGTGACGCCCGAGCTGCGCAAAACCATCGACGCGCAGCGCCCGCCGCTCGGCGTGAAGCCGCTGCCGATCGACCTTTTCACGACCAAGGACTTCTACCTCGATTCCGAGCATTGGGCGGACCCGCGTTACACGCGGTGCAACTCGCCGCGGCGTATCGACGACATGTGGGTTCGCAATTTCGTCGGCGAGTGGGGCGACTGCAAAGAGGGGCTCTCGGTGAAGGAGCTCAAGAGCCCGTATCCGTACAAGACGGCCGAGGAGCACTACACGGCGCTGATGGCGCAAGCGAAGGCGCACGGCGGCCCGACGATCTACGATCGCGACCATCCGCCGCCGGCCTGGGACGGCTACTACAACTCCCGCGGTCTTCAGCAGAAGCAGTGGAGCTTCGGCAACAACGTGCAAGCCGCCACGTTGATGCAGATGCTGACCCCCGAATATCAGCGGCGGTTTGCACAGGCCCTTTATCACGTTGGCGTCAGCAACTCGGCGCAGTGGGTCTCGTCGACGTGCTACCCGGAAGGCCTGATCCGCTGGTGGGCGCAGGGCATTCGCGACATTCAGATCTCGGTGACGCCCTATCAGGTGCAGCTGCTTTCCGGCACCGCCCTGAACATCCTTCGCCAGATCCTCATTGGCCAGAAGCACGTGGCGCTGATCCCGCAATGGTATGGGGAGACGGTGGGCTTCTGGGACGGGGAAACCCTCGTCGCCTGGACGGCCAACGTGCAGGGCTGGTGGATGTCGCACGCGTTGCCGGAGTTCAGCAGCAAGCTCGAGGCCGATCGAGGTCTACACGCGTGACCAGGAGCGGAACCTGCACCTCGAGATCACGCTCTACGACCCCGTGGCGTTCGTCGCTCCGCTGCGTCTCGACGCGCTGTACACGTACTTGAAGGGCCCCGAGTCCGACATGCGCTACCAGTGGAAGGAATGCCAGCAGGCCCTCTGGAACGTCAACGGTCGACTCCAGCCGGTGACGCCCGGCACCGTCATCCAGTACCGCATCCCCGATTGGTATGACCGGCCCTGGGCGCGGATCTGGGAGGAGTACTTCGAGGAAGGCATGAGCCGGCCTCCAAGCAACGAAGACATTTTTCAGTTCCAGTAGCGCACGTCGTCCGTCAGAGCAGCGTGCCGATCAGCTCCGTCGCACGGTTGAAATCGACATCGCGGAGCGCATGCGCTCGCGCGGTCAGCTCATGCAGGATCCGCGCCTGGAGTGCACCGCGCCGTTGCGCCTCCGCGTACGAAATCTCGGGGTGGAACATCACCATCGAGTAGCGCGGGACGAACTTGCCGGGGAAACGCCGCTCGAGCTCGAACGACAAGCTCGCGCGCAGCTCGAACTGCGCGTCGCGGACCTCGTCGCGCATCTCGAGGTAGTTCTCCAGCGCCATCTCCGCGATTGCGCGCGTGTTCGGGGCGCGCGCGGCCTCGAAGGCCGCGAAGATCGCACGCCAGTCGTGCGGGCCCGCGCGCGTGGGCGCCGATCAGCTCGTCGAGCACCAGGCAGTCCTCGAACGCCGCGTTCATGCCTTGACCGTGGAAGGGCACGACCGCGTGCGCCGCGTCGCCGACGAGCAGCACTCGGTCCTTGAAGCTCCACGGCCGGCAATACACCGTGCCGAGATGACCCGTGGGGTGGGCCACGTAGTCGCGTTGCAGGGTCGGCAGCAGCGGCACCGCGTCGGCGAATTCGCGGCGGAAGAACGCCAGGACGTCGTTGGCGCCGAGGCTCGCGAAGCTGGGCTCGCCCGTGTGCGGCAGGAACAGCGTGGCCGTGAACGTGCGGTTCGGGTTCGGCAAGGCGATCAGCATGAAGCGGCCGCGCGGCCAGATGTGCAACGCGTGCGGCTCGAGCGCGAACTCGCCGTCCTGCGCGGCGGCGATGGTCAGCTCCTTGTAGCCGTGATCGAGCAGATCCTCGGAGGCCGTGATCTCGTCGGCGTCGGCCAGCGCGCGGCGCACCTCGGAGCCCGCGCCGTCGGTGGCGAACACGACGTCGACTTCGAGTCGCCGCGTGCCCTCGACGGACTCGATGAGCGGCGCGCCGTCCGCCAGGTCGACGCCGACGCACGTCTCGCCAAAGCGATACGCCACGCCGTGATCGCGCGCGGCAATCTCGTACAGCAGCGTGTTCAGCGCGGCTCGCGAGACGGAGTAGATCTCCTCGGCGGCGCGTTGGCCGTACGACAGGAACCGCTGCTTCTGCCCCGGCTCGTGCAGCATGCGGCCGCGCATCGGGATCATGAGCTGCGCGACGTCTGCGACGATCCCGGCTTGGCGAAGTGCTGCGAGGCCGCGCGCCGCGAGCGCAAGATTGATGGAGCGGCCGCCGGTCTCGCCCATCGTGAACGGCGGGCTGCGCTCGATCACGGTCGGCGTGAGCCCGCGGCGAGCGAGCAGAATCGCGAGCAGGCTGCCGGCCGGGCCTCCGCCGACGATCGCGATTCGAGGCGCCGCCGAGCTCATGAGTCGAGCGTGCGCTGCACTGCCTGCACGGCCGCATAGACGTCGCGGTAGCGAGTGTAGAGCGGCACGGGGGCGAGCCGCAGCACGTTCGGCTCGCCGCCAATCGGCGACGATGCCGGCCGCGCGCAGACGCGCGGCGAACGTTCGCCCGTGGCGCGGCGGCGGATCGAACTGCACGGCCAGGTGGCAGCCGCGCCGGGCGGGATCGCGTGGGCGTCAGGACGCGCGCGCGCTCGCCGAGCGCCGCGGCGAGCGACCATTCGAGGTAGCGCGTGAGCCGCTGCGATTTGCGCCGCAGCGGCGCGAGGCCGGCGCTCGTGAACAGCGCGAGCGAGGCCGCGAGTGGCGCGAGCGAGAGGATCGGCGGATTGCTGAGCTGCCAGCCTTCGGCGCCGCGCAGCGGCGGCGAACTGCGGCTCCATGAGGAAGCGCCGGGCCCGGTCGTGACCCCACCAGCCCGCGAGCCGTGGCAGGTCGTACGCCTCGGCGTGCCGCTCGTGCACGAAGCACCCGCCGACGGCGCCGGGGCCGGCGTTCAGATATTTGTAGCTGCACCACACGGCGAAATCCGCGCCCGAGTCGTGCAGCGCGAGCGGCACGTTGCCGATCGCGTGCGCCAGATCGAAGCCCACGCGACAGCCGTGAGCGCGGGCCGCCGCCGCGTAGCGCGGCCAGATCCAGGCGTTCGCCGGACAGATACTGCACGCCAGGCAACAGGACGAGCGCGATTCGCTCACCCTCCGTCGCGAGCAGCGTGTCGAAGCGCTCGCGATCGAGCTCGAAGGTGCCGGCTCGCGGGCCGAGCTCGAGCAGCGCGTCCGCCGGGTCGAGGCCGTGCCAGCGCAGCTGCGACTCGACGGCGTAGCGGTCGGAGGGGAACGCGTCGCGCTCGATCAGGATCTTGTAGCGCTGCGCCGTCGGCTGAAAGAACGTCGCGAGCATCAGGTGCAGATTCACCGTCAGCGTGTTCATCGCGACGACTTCGTCGCGCCGGGCGCCGGTCAGCGCCGCGAGCGGCGCGGCGAACTGCAGTGGTAATCGAGCCAGCCGCCATGGGCGGCACGCCGCGAGCCGCGGCCGGCGCGTGGCGCGCGCGCGTCCGGGAAGTGGCCGTCGACGCCGAGCGTGGCCCAGCGCTCGAGCTCCGTCGCGACGGCGCGCCGCGCCGCGCGCGGCATCAACCCCAGCGAATGACCGCAGAGATAGGTCAGCGTGCGGCCCCGCTCGCGCGGCAGCGCGAACCGGCGCCGAAAGCGCGCTCAGCTCGTCGGCGGCGTCGAGCGCACGCGCGCCGGCGGCGCCGGGAGCGGGCTCAAAGCGAGGCACCGGCTCATCTCGGCGGAGCGACCGTGCCGCAGCGTTTGCACGTGCGCGCGTCGGCGTTGCCGTAGAACCGCTGGAACACGGGCGGCAAGTCTTTGACGATGTCGGCGACGTGCAGATATTCCTCGTACAGCTTGTTGGCGCACTTCGGGCAGAACCACACGAAGCCGTCGAGCTCGTGTGACTCACGCGGCCGCTCGACGACGATGCCGACGGTGTTCGGCAAGCGTTGCGGCGAATGTGGCACGCGCGGCGGCAGCATGAAGATCTCGCCCTCGCGAATCGGGATGTCCACGAACTCGCCGTTCTGCACGGTCTTCAGCAGCATCTCGCCTTCGACCTGATAGAACAGCTCCGGACCTTCGTCCACGTGATAGTCGCTGCGCGCATTCGGGCCGCCGACCACCTGCACGATCATGCCGCTGCCGGCGAACATTTCCTTGTTGCAGACCGGCGGTTTCAGGTGCTCGCGGTTGTCGTCGATCCAATCGAGCAGCTTGAACGGCAACGAATTTTTCATCGGCATCTCGTGGCCCCGAGCGGCGGCGCCTCCACGGGCCGTGGCCGGCATTATGCCTAAACCAGCGAGCCGGCGGCGTAGCGATTTTCCGAAGGGTCAGCGCTTGTATTTGCGCATGCGCCGGCCGCGCCGCAGCGTGGCTGCGGAGCAACCGACCTTCACGGACCGCGCACGCTTGTCCAGACGCACTGCCGTCAGGCTATTGCCCCAGCCGCAGCCGGTGTCGAGTGCCGTGACGTCGGCGCGGCGCAACAATCCGAGCGCCGCCCAGTGACCGAACACGATGTGAGCGTTGGCCGAGCGGCGCTTCGGCACGTCGAACCACGGCAGCAGGCCCTTCGGCTGCGTGCCCGGCGGGCCCGAGTGGCTGAGATCGAGGCGGCCGCGGCGATCGCAGTAGCGCATGCGCGTCAGCGCGTTGATCGTGTAGCGGCGGCGTTCCTCGCGGTCGAGCTTCGAGCTCCAGGCGGAGGGCTCGTTGCCGTACATTGCGCGCAGCGCCGCGCGCCAGCGCCGGCCGCGCAGCAGCGCCTCGATCTCGCGCGCTTGCGCCCGCGCCTCGGGCACGGTCCAGACCGGCGGAATGCCGGCGTGCACCAGCACGCGACGCGCGCGCGCGTCGTAGTGCAGCAGCGGCCGACGCCGCAGCCAGTCGATCAGGTCCGCGGCGTCGGGCGCCTCGAGGACGTCGTGGAACGTATCGGCCGGGGACAGCTCGCGACGGCCGGCGACCGTCGCCAAGAGGTGCAGGTCGTGGTTGCCGAGCACGCTGACGACGCTGCGCCCGAGCCCGATCACGCGGCGCAGCACGGCGAGGGAATCGGGACCGCGATTCACGAGATCGCCGACGAGCCAGAGCTTGTCGCGCGACGGCCGAAATCTGAGCTTCCTGAGCAGCGCGTCGAATTCCGCTGCGCAGCCCTGCAGATCGCCAATTGCATAGAGAGCCATGGCCCGAACGCTACCAACCGCCGCAGCGTTTGCCTAGCTGCGCGATGCAACATCGGCCCGCGCGCGCCAAGGCATCGGGTGACACGGGCGCGAGCGAGCAATGGGCCTCCCAGGAGCGCCGCAAGTACATCCCTGTAGGCTCGCGCGCGCGCGTCCCTGCGCGCGAGCGTCCTGGGAGGCCCATTGCTCGCTCGCGCCCGTGTCACGTTGGCACCGAACCCAATCGCGGGCCTGCGACCAGACCCGGCGCAGCTAGGCAAATGTTGCGGCGGTTGGTCGCTAGAGCGTGGAGAGGAGGGCGAAGTCGGCGGGTGTGAGGGTCTCGGCGCGCGCGAGCGGGTCGATGCCGGCGGCGGTGATCTGCGCGGCGGTCAGGCGGCCTTTCAGCGCGCGCCCGAGCGTCTTGCGGCGCATCGAGAAGAGATGCGCGACGAGCTGCGCGAAGCGCTGGTAATCGGGCACGACGATCGGCGGCGTCGCGTGCGGCGTGATGCGGACCACGGTCGACCAGACTCTCGGCGGCGGCTTGAAAGCGCCCGGGCCCACGTCGAAGCACACCGCGGATTTGGCCCAGAACGACAGCATGACCGTCAGCCGCCCGTAGTCCTTGCCGCCGGGGGGTGCCGTCATCCGGTCGACGACCTCGCGTTGCAGCATCACGTGCAGGTCCTTGATGACGGCGCCAAAGCCGAGCAAGTGGAACAGCAGCGGCGTCGAGATGTTGTACGGCAGGTTGCCGACGACGCGCAGCGATCGCGCTGCGCTGCGCGAGCGCGCCGAAGTCGAAGCGCAACGCGTCGACCGCGTGGACCATGAGCCGCTCGGGGTGCGCGACTCGGGTCGGCAGCGCCGCCGCGAGCTCGCGGTCGACCTCGACGACGTGCAGCCGCTCGAGTCGCTCGACGAGCGGGGCCGTCAGCGCCCCGGGGCCGCTGCCGATCTCGACCATGAGGTCGGCAGGCTTGCGGGCGAATCGTGTCGATCAGCTTGCGGATGACGGCCGGGTCGTGCAGGAAGTGCTGGCCGAGCCTCTTTTTCGCGCGCACCGCGTCGCTCAGACGAGCTCGAGCGCGAGCTCGACGGCTGCGAACAGGCTGTCGGGCCGCGCATGGCCCGTGCCCGCGAGCGAGAGCGCGGTGCCGTGATCGACCGAGGTCCGCACGATCGGCAGGCCGAGCGTCACGTTGACGATCTCGCCGAACGACAACGCCTTCAGCACGGGCAGCCCCTGGTCGTGATACATCGCGACGACCACGTCGCAGCGCGCCAGCGACTCCGGGGTGAACGCCGTGTCGGCCGAGACCGGCCCCGTCACCGCGAGCCCCTCGCCGGCCAGCGCGCGGATCGCCGGCTCGATGATGGATTGCTCCTCGGTGCCGAGCGTGCCGCTCTCGCCCGCGTGCGGATTCAGCCCGAGCACGAGCACCCGCGGCTGCGGGATGCGGAACCGATGTTGCAGATCGTCGTGAGTGATCCGGATGACGTTCCGCAGCATGGCCGCGTCGAGCGCATCGGCGACGGCGCGCAGCGGCAGATGCGTGGTCGCGAGCGCCACGCGCAGCGACTTGCCCGCGAGCAGCATCACGGGCTGAGGTGTGCCCGTCAGCTCCGCGAGGAACTCCGTGTGGCCGGAGAAGGCGACGCCCGAGTTGCTGATCACGCTCTTCTGCACCGGTGCGGTGACCAGCGCGCTCGCGGTGCCCGCGAGGCACAGCTCGGCGGCGCGCGCGCAGCATGTCGAGCACGTACGCCGCGTTGGCCGTGTCGAGCTGCCCGGCACGGACGGGGGCCCTGAGCGGCACGGGCAATATCTGCAGGCTGCCCGTCGAGTGCGGTCCGACGGCCTCGGCGCTCGCGCGCTCGAGGAGTCGCACGCCGAGACCGAGCGAGTGGTTGCGGGCTCGCGAGCAGCGTGGGATCGCCGAGCACCGCGAGGCGCGCCGCGAACGCCCGCGAGCCGAGGGCGAGCGCAATGTCGGGGCCGATGCCCGCCGGCTCTCCGGAGCTCACGACGACGAGCGGCAGCGGGGTGCTCACGATGGGGCGCCGATACGCGGGCGCGCGCGGCGGGCGCTCAGTGACGTAGATCGACGAACGTCTGGTCGCGCAGCCGCCGCAGCCATAGCTCGCGCTCTTCCTCGGCCTTGGTCGAGCGAACCTGGCGGGCGCAGTCCTCGCGTTTCTTCTCGTCGGTGATGTCGTGCGAGCGACGCTCGAGCACTTGGACCAGGTGCCAGCCGTAGCGCGACTTGATCGGCTCGCTGACTTCCTGCATCGTGCAAGCCGGGCGATCGCCTGCTCGAACTCCGGGGCCGTGTCGCCGGGCGAAAGCCAGCCGAGGTCGCCGCCATCGGTCGCCGACGCGGTGTCCTCGGAAACGGCTCGCGCCACCGTGCCGAAGTCGGCGCCGCCCACGATCTGAGCCCGAATGCCGAGCAGCTTCTGGCGCACGGCCGCGTCGTCGAGAATCTCGTTCGGTCGGAGCAGGATGTGACGAACGTGCAGCTGGTCGACCATCGTGCGCTCGGCGCCGCGCATCTCGTTCAGCTTCACGATCTGAAAGCCGCTGCCGGACTGGATCGGGTCGGAGTACTGGCCCGGCTTCAACCGCAGGACGATGTCCTTGAACAGCGTCGGCAGCTGGGAGCCCTTGCGCCAACCGAGGCTGCCGCCGTCGAGCGCCGTCTGCGCATGCGACGTTGCGACTGCGAGTCGCGCAAAGTCTTCACCGGAGTCGAGCCGCGAGTGAATCTCGTCGATGCGCTGCTTCGCCTTCTCGATATCCTGAGCCGTGGCGTTCGCGGGGACGCTGATCAAGATGTGGGAGATGTTGTAATCGAATGCGTTCGCGGCGTTGACGTCTGCGTTCGCAAGGCACTGGTCGAGCTCGCGCGGCGTGATGCTGATGCGGTTGATGACGTCGCGCTGCTGCAGCTGCTCGATGATCATGTCTTGGCGACTGTCTTCACGGTACAGCGCGTAGTCGATGTTCTGCGCGGCCAGCACGGTCGGCAGCTCCTCGAGCGTGTAGCCGAGGTTCGTGGCGACGCGGCTCAGGGCCTCGTTCAGCATGTCGTCGCTGACGTTGATGCCGACGCGCTTCGCGCGTTGCAGCTGGATCTCGCGCAGGACGAGCTGCTCGAGCACCTGTTGCTCGATGACGGACGTCGGTGGCAGCGCCGCGCGCTTGTCCGGCGGCTGCTCCTCCTGCTGCTTGCTGAAGGTTGGCCATCACGAGCGTCATGCGGTCGCTGAGCTCGCTCTTCAGCACGACGCCGTCGTTGACGACGGCGGCCACGCCGTCCAGCAGCTCGCCTCCGGACCCGAGCCCGCGCTCCTGGGCGAGCACGGAGCCCGCCATCGCGAAACCGACGAACGCGCCGCAAACGGCGCTCAGGGCAGTATGTCGTTGCGTGATCATGACTCGCTCTTCTCAGTAGGCGCGGGCGATGTTTCGATAGCCAAGAATACCACGGTCGAGCAGCTCTTCAGGCGAGGCTGCGCTCTTCGACAGCCCTTTGAGCTCGAGCTGCAGCGAGATCGCGCTGTCGATCTCGCCCGTGCGCCGGCTCACGTATCTGCGGCCCACCACGCGGAATCGCCAGCAACAAGCGTTGAACTCCCAACCCACGAACTGCTCCAGTGATTCCTTTTCGAAGAACGAGTAGCTATAGCGACCGATGATCCGCCATCGCTGGGCAACCGGCCAAACCATCGACAGGTCCCCTTGCTCGAGCAGTCCGCGCCGATACCGATAACCGAACCCGAACAGGCGGTCGTCTTTCGGCCGGTACTCGAGCCGGGTCTCCACGCGGGCCGTGTCGTCCGTCTCGCTGTTCCATTGATATCCCATGTCGAGCGCCCAGGCATCGCGAACCCCGATCGACACCTCCGCCACGTAGTCCGAGGAGCTCGCATCGTTCGGCAGATCGCCCGGCAGCGCGACGTGCTGGGCACTTAGATAGCGAGTCTGGCCCAAAGTTGCCGTCAGTCGCTCGCGGCCGCTCTCGGGGTCGATCAGCCGAGTCGTGACGCCGAAGCTCCACTGGTCCGTGTCGGTGATTCGGTCGGGCCCGACGAACTGATACTTGCGGAACAGCTGGATCAGATTGAAGTCCGGCATGATCGTGTCGAACACGGGCAGCGTGCTCTGGTCCACGTATGGCACGTGCACGTACAGAAGCCGCGGCTCGAGGGTCTGGATCCACGAGCGCCGCCCGCGATTCGCATCGCGCTCGAACTTCATGCCCATGTCGAGGCTGCTGATCGGCACGCCGCGCGACCTCGTGTCCTCCTCTCCCGGGGGCGTATCGTCGAGCCAGTAGTTGGTCTGGCGCAGGGCGACGGCGGGCGTCAGGTACATGCCGGAGCGTGCGAACCGCAGGCTCAGCTCCTGCGTCGAGTCGAACCGCCAGCCGGTCACGCCGACGTTGCGCTCGAAATTCACGAGCTCGGTGTTCGAGTCGAAGGAGAGCAAACGGCCGAACCAGCGGCCCGAGAACAGCATTTGCGGCGCCCGCTCATACGGACGCTCGGCGTCGGTCAGCGCTTCGTCGATCGTCTGATAGTCCTGGAATCGCGTCACGCATCGACCAGTTCGGCGCGTAGAAGTCGAGATCCACGAAGCGGTTCAGATGCGTCAGGCTCGTGATGCTCAAGCTGCTGCCGAGATCCTCGAAGTAGCCGGCGTCCGAGACTTCCTCGATGCCCGCCTGAACCTCCCACTGCTTCATCGCGCCGAACGTCGTGTCGTGCGCGAGGTTCACGTAACGGCGCGTGCGGTGCGCCTCGTCGTCGCTCGGCAGGTACTCGAAGCCGAGCTGACCGGTGCTGTTCAGCAGCAGGTAACGAAAGTCGGTGCGCAGCTGCGTGCCGCGCTTGCTCATGTAGCGCGGGTCGAGCGTCAGGTCATAGTTCGGTGCCAGGTTCAGGTAGTAAGGCACCGATATATCGAGCCCCGTGCGGTCTCGCTCGCTGATCGCCGGGGTCAAGAAGCCGCTCTTGCGCTCGTCGTTCAGCGGAAACGTGAAGTAGGGCGCGTACAGGATCGGCACGCCCTTGAACGCGAGCTTCACGCCGTGCGCCGTGCCGACGCCGCCGTTCACGTCGAGGTTGATGTCGCGCGCCTTGAGCTCCCAGGCCATCCGCTCGGCGGGGCAGGTCGTGAACAGAACGTTCGTGAGCGACATGCGGCTGTCGCTACTGATCAAGATCTGCTCGGCGGAGCCGCGCGCCGGCCGGGCCGGCAGGTCGAAGCCGGCGCCCTGGATGCGGACCGTTTCGGTCTCCGAGTCGACCTCCGCGTCCTCGCCGAACACGGTGTAGTCCGGCCCTTTGAAATCGACCCGGCCCAGCACGTCGATATCGCCATCGTCGTAGGTGGCGTTGTCGGCCGAGATCGTGACGTTGCCATACTTGATCTCGACCTTGCCCGAGAATCTGGTCTCCGACGTCGCCGCCGACATCGATCTGCGTGGCGTTGATCTCGAGCCGCTTCTGCTCCGGCTCCGCCGGGCTCGGCTCGACGACCACGGGTTCCGCGGGAATATCGATGAACTTCGGCGGAGGCGGCAGACAGAGATCTTGAGCAACCACCGGCCGCGCCAAACAGAGGACGAGCCAAAACGTGCAGATCGAACGAAGGCTCACTGCTTGAGACGAGGTGCGGCTGAGATAGAGACAGTTACAATGGCACATACACTGCACTGCTTCAACGGCTTGGATGGACTGTTACACGTGATTCGTGAGGTCGGCGGCGGACGCGCGGCGGTGCTCGCTCGATGAGAGCGATGATCCTCGCAGCCGGTCGCGGCGAGCGGATGGGGTCGCTCACGGCAGATCGGCCGAAGCCGCTGCTCACGATCGGCGCTGTGTCGCTGATCGAGCGTCACGTCGTCAAGCTTGCGGCCTGCGGCATCGATGAGCTCGTCGTCAACCTCTCGTACCGGGGCGCACAGATCCGCGAGCGTCTCGGCGACGGGACTCGGTTCGGCGTGTCGATCGCCTATAGCGAGGAAGGTGAGCCGCCGCTCGAGACGGGCGGTGGCATCGTGCACGCTTTGCCCCTGCTCGGCACGGCGCCGTTTCTGGTGGTGAACTCCGACGTCTTCACCGATTTCGACCATCGGAGCCTGAGCGGCGCGACGCAGCCCGACGATCGTGCTGGTGCCGAATCCCGCGCACCATCCGCGCGGCGACTTCGGGCTCGACGAGCTCGGACGTGTGCGGGCCGACGCCGCCGCTGCTCACGTACGCGGGCATTGCGGTGCTCGCCCCGGCAATGTTCGCGGGTCTTGCGGCGGGGCGGCGCCCGTTGAAGCCGTCGCTCGATGCGGCGATCGCGCGTGGCGAGCTGCGCGGCACGTTGTTCGAGGGGCTGTGGATCGATGTCGGTACGCCCGAGCGGCTCGAGGCCGCGCGTGCCGCCGCCACGGGGAGATGACGATGCGCCTGTACACGTTCTTTCGCAGCTCAGCGGCTTTTCGCGTGCGAATCGCGCTGAACCTCAAGGGCGTCGAGTACGAAACCTCGACCGTGGACCTGCCGCACGGTCGGCACCGGGAGTCGGCCTTTCTGGACACGAATCCGCAGGCCACCATTCCCGTGCTCGATGACGACGGCACGATTCTGTGGCAGTCGCTGGCGATCATCGACTATCTCGACTCGCGCTTCCCGGAGCCGCGCCTGATCCCGCTCGACCCCGTTGCACGGGCGCGCGCCCAGGCGCTCGCGCAGCTGATCGTCTGCGAGATCCATCCGCTGAACAATCTGCGCGTGCTGCGCTATCTGCGCGGCGAGCTGGCGCTCGACGAGGCCGCCGTGGCGCGCTGGTATCGGCACTGGGTGGCCGAGGGATTCGCGGGACTCGAGACGCTCGCGCGCCGTTGGAGCGGCGGACGTTACGTGTTCGGCGACGCCGTCTCGATCGCCGACGTCTGCTTGGTGCCGCAGGTCTACAACGCGCGGCGCTTCGAGTGTGATCTGACGCCCTATCCGACCCTCGTGCGGATCGCCGACGCGCTGCGCGTCGAGCCGGCGTTCGCGCGTGCCGCGCCCGAGCGCCAGCCCGACGCCGAGTAGCCGAACGGCAGGCGGTTCGGAATCTGTGACGCCGTTCCGCTCCGGCGGCCCCCAGCGCTCAAGGGATCAGCCCCGGAGACCGACTCTTTGACAGTTGACGAGCCGCGCCAGGCTTTCTAGGCCGGTGCGGCACGAGCGCATCCACAGCGAGCCAGAGTATGGGGTTGGAGGCAATGGAGCTCACGGGCTACCAGCAGGGGGAGCCTGTCCACGACAGCAGCGCGTCGTCGGTTCACCGCGCGCGTCGCTTGGCCGATGGCGAATGTGTCGTCATCAAGCGCTCGCAGGGTCATTCGGTCTCCGCCCGCCAGCTGACGCGATATCGCAACGAGTACGAGCTGCTTCGGTCGCTCGAGTGCCCGGGCGTGGTGAAAGCCTACGAGTTGCTGCGTCAGGACGGTCAGGTGGCGCTCGTGCTCGAGGACGTGCCCGGCGTCTCGCTGCGACGGTGGATCGAAAGCGCACCCGGCGGGTCGATCGTCGAGCGGCTCGGCGTCGCCATCCAGCTGGCGGAGACCCTCGCTGCCGTTCACGCCGCGAACGTCATCCACAAGGACATCAGCAGCCACAACGTCGTCTACGACCCCGAAACGCGGCGCTGCACGCTGATCGACTTCGGCATCGCAACGCGGTTGCGCAGCGAGGAGAGCAAGTTCCAAGCGCCGGCCGCGCTCGAGGGCACGCTCGCCTACATCGCGCCCGAGCAAACGGGGCGAATGAACCGCAGCCTCGACTATCGCGCCGATCTGTACTCGCTCGGCGTCACGCTATACGAGCTGTTCACCGGGGATCTGCCGCACGTGAGCGCCGACCAGCTCGAGATGGTGCACTTCCACATCGCGGGCAAGCCCGTGCCCCCGCGCGAGCGCGATGCCCGCGTGCCCGAGGCGATCTCGGACATCGTGTTGAAGCTGCTCCAGAAGGAGCCGGAGGATCGCTACCAGAGTGCGGGCGGTCTCGCCGCGGATCTGCAGCGTTGTCTCGAGACGCTCGAGCGCGGCATGCCCGCGGAACGGTTCGCCCTCGGCAGCGCCGACGTGACCGACCGGTTCGAGCCGCCGCAGAAGCTGTACGGCCGCGGTGCCGAGACGCAGACCTTGCTGTCGAGCTTCGAGCGCGTGGCCCGCGGCGGCGTCGAGACCATCGTGGTGGCGGGCCAGCCCGGGATCGGCAAGACCTCGCTCGTGCAGGAGATCTATCAGCCGATCACGCGGCAGCGCGGCCATTTCGTCGCCGGCAAGTTCGACCTGCTGCGCCAGAACGTTCCGTTCAGCGCGCTCGTCACTGCGTTGCAGGATCTCGTCCAGCAGCTGCTGACCGAAGGCGAGGAGGAGATCGCCGCGTGGCGCGACAAGATCCATGCGGCAATCCATCCCAACGGGCAGCTGATCGTCGACGTGGTCCCGGCGCTGCAGCTCATCATCGGGCCGCAGCCGCGCGTTCCCGAGCTCGAGGCGCTCGAGGCACAGAATCGGTTCAATCTCGTCTTCCAGAACTTCGTGCAGGTGTTCTGCAAGAAGTCCCATCCGCTCGTCCTGTTTCTCGACGACATGCAGTGGGCGGACGCGGCCAGCCTGAACCTCGTCACGCTGATCGTCTCTGCTCGCGCGACGGAGTCCTTGCTGCTGGTGTTCACGTACCGCGACTCCGAGGTCTCGGCGGCCCATCCGTTCATGGTGGCCGTCAAGGAACAGGAGAAGCAGGGCGTGCCCGTTCACACCATCGCGCTCGAGCCGCTGGGTGTGCCCGAGGTGGCGGAATTCGTGGCCGACACCTTGCATCAGGAGCTCGCCTTTGCCGAGCCGCTCGCGGAAATCATTCAGCAGAAGACCGCCGGCAACCCGTTCTTCATGCGTCAGTTCCTCCAGGCGTTGCACGGTGCCGGGCTGATCTCGTTCGACAGCCAGACGAAGCGCTTCCGCTACGACGTGGCGGCAGTCCGAGATGCGACGATCACGGAGAACGTCGCCGAGCTGCTCGCGACGAAGCTGCAGCGGCTGCCGGACGCCACGCGCAAGACGCTGCAGGTGGCCGCGGTGATCGGCGGGCGGTTCGATTTGCGCTTGCTCGCGCACGTTCAAGGGCAATCCGCCGCCGCGACCAATGACAGCCTGCAGCCCGCGGTGGAAGCGGGACTCGTTGCGCCGGCGACGGGGCTCGAGAGTCTCGATTCGGACGCGATCCAGTCTCCGCTCGTCTATGGGCGCTTCGCGTTTCGGCACGACCGCGTGCAGCAGGCGGCCTACGTGACGTTGCCCGAGAACGAGCGGCCGGGGCTGCATCTCGCGATTGGCCGGGCGCTGCTCGCGATGACGCCCGCGGGCGAGCTCGAGAGCCGCCTGTTCGACATCGTCGGCCACTTGAACCAGGGCCGCGCATTGATCGACGACGAAAACGAGCGCAGCAGGCTCGCGGACCTGAACCGACGCGTCGGCACCAAGGCGCGTGATTCCACGGCCTACGACGTTGCGGTGCGCAGCTTTCGCACGGCCATCGAGCTCGACGGCGAGCGTGCCTGGGAGGACCGCTACGCGGAGCATTTCGACACGCATCGGCGGCTCGCCGAGGCGCTCGGTTTGACGGCCGACGCCGCCGGCGCATTGGGGGTGATCGACCGGGCGCTGGCGCACTCCACGTCGCTGATCGACGGCGCACACCTGAACGCCATCAAGACCAACGTGCTGCTGATCATGGGGCGGATCCCCGAGGCGATCGCCTGCGGTCGCGAAGCTGCGCGGCAATTCGGCATCGAGCTGCCCGACCGACCCGAGCAGGTGCGTGCGCTGCTGCAGCGCGAGATCCAGGCCATCCGCGAGCGCTCGGCGGCCATCGGAATAGAGCGGCTGCTCGATCTGCCGACCATGGACGACCCCGGCAAGATCGCGTTGATGGGTCTGCTCATGCACTGCCTGCCCGCGGCGTTCCAGAGCGATCAGGAGTCCTACGCGCTGCTCTGCTGCACGATGGTTCACCTGTCGCTCGAGCACGGCAATTGCCCGCTCTCCGCGCGGGCCTATGGCTCGTTTGCGGCGCTCTTGAGCAGCGCGCTCGGCGAATACGAGGACGCTTATCGCTTCGCGAAGCTCGGCGTCGATCTCGCGCGCAAGCTGGACGAGACTTCGATGTTCGCCGGCGTGTACTTCTTGTTCGCGATGTTCGCGTCGCATTGGGTCAAGCCGATCGACGAAAGCATCGAGCTGTACGAGAAGGCGGTCCACTTCGGCTTGCAGAGCGGCGATCACGTTCACGCCGGCTACAGCGTTGCGCGGCGCTTCTCGCACCTCCAGGTCCGCGGCACGCCGCTTTCGGTGCTGCGAGAGGAGGGTGCCGCGGCGCTCGAGACGCTGCACCGGATCAGCGACGCGGCCAATCGGGAGTTCCTGAAACCGAGAATGGCGTTCATCGAATGGCTGCAGGGTGAGCGACGTCACGGCAACACGCTCGGCACCGACGAGATCGAGGAAGACGCGTGCACCGCCGAAATCCTGGCGCGCGGCAACCGGTCGTTCGAAGCCGACTGGTTCATGATGTTGACGATTCAGCGCTACTACGCCGAGGACTTCGCCGCCGCTCACGAGTTCGCCAAGATCGCGGCGAGTCTCCAGCCGTTTTGCGCGGGCTTCATCACGCGGGCGGAGCACGCGATGTTTCTCGCGCTCTCGATGGCCGCCGTGTATCCGAACGCCGAGCTCGAGCGCCGCGATGAGCTCGATATGGGGCTCGATTCGATTCGCGAGCAGATGCGCCGCTGGGTGACGTTATGCCCAGAGAATCACGTGCACATGCAGTTGCTGGTGGACGCCGAGTGCGAGCGCCTGCGCGGTAAACGCATCGAAGCCGCCGACCTCTACGACCGTGCGATAGCCGCCGCCCGCGCTCAGGGCTACCTGAACATCGAGGGTCTGGCCGCCGAGCTCGCCGCGCGTTTCTGGTTCAACGACGGCAAGCCGGACTTCGGCAGGATCTACCTCGAGAAGGCACTGCATGCGTACGAAGCATGGGGCGCCAGCGGCAAGGTGGCCGATCTCGCGACCAAGCACGGACTCAACACGGCGCGCAGCGCCACCGTATCCGTCACGTCGAGCTCGACGACGATCGGACCGTCGGCGGCGGAGCGCTCCGACGCGCTCGATCTCGCGACGTTGCTGAAAGCCAACCAGGCCATCGCCGGCGAGATCGTGCTCGAACGCCTGCTGGCGAAGCTCATGGACATCATCCGCGAGAACGCCGGCGCGGAAGCCGTCGTGGTGGTTCTCGAGTCCGACGGCCAGTTCCTCGTGCAGGGCGTGAAGCTGGCCACCGGCGCCGCGCGCGTGCTCACGGCCGAACCCCTGCGCCAGTCGGTTGCCTGCTCGAAGGGGATCGTCAACTACGTGCTACGGACGTCGGAGTTCGTGGTGCTCGACGATGCGGTTCAGCACGGCAAGTTCCGCAACGACTCGTACGTGCGCAATCGGCGGCCGAAGTCCGTGCTCTGCGTGCCCGTGGCGCATCAAGGAAAGCTGATCGGCGCCGTGTATCTCGAGAACAACCAGGTGGCCGGGGCGTTCACGCCCGATCGGCGGGAGGCCCTGAACCTCCTCATGTCGCAGGTGGCGGTTTCGATCGAGAACGCCACGCTGTACGGCACGCAGGAGCGGCAGAGCCGCGCGATCGAGGCCGCGAACGTCACGCTGACGACGGAGGTCGCAGAGCGCAAGCGTGCCGAGCAGGAGCTCGGTCGCTACAAGGATCATCTCGAGGATCTCGTCAAGGAGCGAACTCGGGAGCTCGAGAAGGCTCAGGGCCGACTGGTCGAGCTGTCTCGCAGGGCCGGCATGGCCGAGGTGGCCTCGGGCGTGCTGCACAACGTCGGTAACGTGATGAACAGCGTGAACGTCGGCGCGAGCGTGGCACGTGAGGGCGTGGCGGCGCTGCCGGTCGAGGGGCTCACGCGCGCGGCCACGCTGATCGATCAGAACAAGGTTCGGCTCGCGGAGTACCTCGTCGGCCGATCCGGTGGGAAGGAAGTTGCCGGAGTATCTGCGCAAGCTCGGCGCCGCGCTGGCGGAGGAGAAGCGCACGATCCTCGGCAACATCGAGCAGGTCGCCGAGCATCTCGAGCACATGAAGAAGATCATCGCGGCGCAGCAGACTTACGCCAAGGTCAACGGCGTGACGGAGGTTTGCACGCTCGAGGAGATCGCCGAGACCGCGCTCGCGATCAGCGAAGCCGCTCTGCGCAACAGCAACATCGAGGTCCTGCGCAATTACGAGAAGCTGCCGCCGGTGCTCGTCGACAGGCATCAGATCATGCAGATTCTCGTGAACCTGATCTCCAACGCCAAGCACGCGCTCGAGGATGTCGCGCGTCCCGATCGCCAGCTGCTCGTGGCAGTGGCGCAGCTCGAGGGCGGGGCCAGGATCGAGGTGCGCGACAACGGCGCCGGCATTGCGCCGGAGAATCTTGCCGAAGATATTCACGCACGGCTTCACCACGAAGAAGAAGGGCCACGGCTTCGGGCTGCACAACTGCGCGAACGCGGCTCAGCAGATGGACGGCGGCCTCACGGCGTATAGCGACGGGCCTGGCAAAGGCGCGAGCTTCGTTCTGCGTCTACCCGTGGAATACGTGGAGGAGCTGCCGCAGCGCGTCGGCTTCGCCGAGGCAGGCGGGCGCTCGTGAGCACGTCGGTTTCAGTGACCCTCGTCGAGCCGAACCGGCGGATTCTGATCGTCGACGACAATCGCGCGATTCACGAGGACTTTCGCAAGATCCTTGGTCGTGGCGCCGCCGAGCGCGACGAATTGAACGCCCTGGACGCGGAGCTGTTCGGCACGGTTGCGGAATCGCAGGATGAGGGCTTCGAGCTCCATTCCGCCTACCAAGGCGAGGAGGCCATCGAGAAGGTCCGGCTCGCGCGCGCTCAGGGCCGTGGTTACGCGGTGCTGTTCGTCGACGTGCGCATGCCGCCGGGGCTCGACGGCATCGAGACCACGGCGCGGCTGCTGCGCGAGGATCCCGACGTCGGCATCGTGATCTGCTCGGCCTACTCGGACCACAGCTGGGAGGAGATGACGGCCGCGTTCGGTCGAACCGATCGCGTGCTGATCCTGAAGAAGCCGTTCGATACCGTCGAGGTTCGTCAGCTCGCGCATGCGCTCCAGCGGCGCTGGGAGCTCGCGCGGCTGGCGGCCATCAAGGTTCAGGACATGACGACGATGATCGACGCGCAAACGCGCGAGCTCCGCGCCGCGAACGAGGCGCTGAAGCACGAGGCCGCGTTGCGCGAGGACGCGATGCGAAGGCTCGGAGAGTCCAATGAGCAGATTCGGGCACTGGCGTATCAAGACGGCCTGACGGGTCTGCCGAATCGCCGGCTGTTCAACGAGCACCTCGAGAAAGTACTGGCGCGGTCACGGCGCAAGGGCACGGAGTTCGCGGTGTTGTTCATCGATATCGACAATTTCAAGCTGATCAACGACACGATCGGCCATCATTCGGCCGATCAGGTGCTCCGCACCTTGTCCGAGTCGCTCAGCAACTTGATTCGCACCGACGATCTGCTCGGGCTGTACCTGGAAGAGAATCTCGACGCGACGGCCACCATCACGATCGAGCCGATCGGCGAATCCGTGCTGTCGCGGCTCGGCGGCGACGAGTTCATCGTACTGCTACCCGACACGCGAGATCGGTTCGCCGCCGGCACCGTGGCGCGGCGGATCCTCATGCATCTCGAGCAGCCGATCCGTGTCGACGGTCACGAGGTGTTCGTGACGGCCAGCATAGGCATCGCGACCTATCCCGAGGACGGTCTGTCGAGCGAGATCCTGGTTCGAAACGCGGATACCGCGATGTACCACGCCAAGCAGCAAGGCAAGGCGGCGTTCCAGTACTACTCCGCCGCGATGAACGCGGCGTCGGTCGAGCGCCTGACGCTGGAGACCGGACTGCGCCGCGCGCTCGAGGACGATGGGCTCGATCTGCACTATCAACCGCAGATCGACATCCGCACGGGGCAGATCATCGGGGCCGAGGCGTTGCTTCGTTGGCATCATCCGCAACGGGGCTTCATCTCGCCGCAAACCTTCATCCCGATTGCGGAGGATTCCGGGCTGATCCTGCCCATCGGCGAGTGGGTTCTCGAGCGCGCGTGTCGGCAGGCCGCGGCGTGGCTGGCCGCGGGACTGCCGCCGATCCCGATCGCGGTCAACGTCTCGGGCGTGCAGTTCCAACGACAAGACCTGACGGAGATCGTGCGCCGCAATCTCAGGGCCAGCGGTCTCGATCCGTCGCTGCTGCGCATCGAGATCACGGAGTCCGTGCTCGTGTCGGCGCGCGAGCGCGCGGTGAGCATTCTCACGCAGCTGCGCGAGCTCGGTGTGCGGTTGGCGCTCGACGACTTCGGCACCGGCTACTCGTCGTTGAGCTATTTGCGCAGCTTCCCGATCGATACGCTGAAGATCGATCGGTCGTTCGTGGCCGAGATGCTCACGAATCACACCACGGCGTCGATCATCGAGGCGATCATTTCGATGACGCGAATATTGGGCTTGAGCGTGATCGCCGAGGGCGTAGAGGATCAGGCGCAGTTCGCATTCCTGCAGCAGATCGGCTGCGACGCAGTGCAGGGGTTCTACGTCAGCAGCGCCGTCTCGGCCGCCGAGTTCGCGAAATTGCTCGAGACCTTCGACGGCGCTTCGCTTCTGCCGGCGCGGGTGCAATCGGCGATCGCAGTCGGACGCTAGCCGCCGGCGCTTCGCACCGCAGCGCCCAATCTGGTAAGAAGAACGTAGCCCGAACGTCGGCGAATGTCGGCCGGTGGTGCGGGACGGGCGGTGAGCAGGAAAGCGCGAGGTCATGTGAACGCGATCACGAGTCCGCAGCCGGCAATCAATGGCGACCTCGCGGTGCGGGTCGCCGTCGATACGGCCACCATGGAGTGGACGCCGAGTCCGAGCCGCACGGTCTGGCGCAAGCGCCTGCACCGCGTGGGGCCGGCCGAGACGGGGCAAGTCACGTCGGTGGTCAGGTACGAGCCCGGCTCGACGTTTCACGCGCACGACCATCCTGAGGGCGAGGAGATTCTCGTCCTCGACGGAGTCTTCTCCGACGAGCGCGGCGACTGGCCGGCGGGGACCTACCTTCTGAACCCGGAAGGATTCCGGCACGCGCCATTCTCGCGTGACGGCTGCGTGCTGTTCGTGAAGCTGCGGCAGTTCCCCGGCCGCGCGCGTCGCTCCGTCGCCGTGGCGACGGACAGCATTCCGTGGCAGGCGACCGAACGCCGCGGCGTCGAGGTAAGGCCGTTGTATTCGCAGCGCGGCTTTGCCGACACGATGCGTCTTGAGCGCTGGGCGCCGGGCGCCGACCCCGGACAGCGGCGCTATCCCGGCGGCGCCGAGCTCTTCGTCGTGCGCGGCGTGTTCGCGGACGAGCGGGGTCAGCTCGGCGAGCGCGCCTGGTTGCGGCTGCCACCGGGTGCCGCGCATGCGCCGGCCACGCGCGATGGCTGCGTCCTGTATGTGAAGGAGAGCGGTTTCGCATACCTCGCGGCCGGTTGAGCGACGCGGGAGGCCAGCGATTTCCTAGATCACCATCAGATCTTTGCCGACGACGGCTTTCCCCTGGAAGTGCTCGCGGACGCCGGCAAGGTACGCCTCGTCCGGGATCGCCAGCAGGACGCCGGGAACGAGATGGTTCAGTACCAGCATGCCCACGCCGGCTTCGGCGGCCATGCGCCCGACCTCGGCCGTGCTCGAATGCGTTGCGACGATGTGCGCCCACACGCCTTCGGGGTTGTCGGCGTAGGCGCCGTTTGCGACCTTGCGCTCGAACGCCTGCCGCATGCTCTTGACCTCGATCGCCTCGCAGACGAACACGTCGGCGCCGCGCGCGAGCTGCACGAGATTTTTCGAGTACGCGGTGTCGCCGGACAGCACGATGGAGCGTCCCGGGCAATCGAAACGGTACGATAACGAGCGGTAGGGCATCTGCCGCTTGCTGGCCTCGGGGAAGTGCGTATTTTCGACGGACGACACCGTGACACGCTCGTCTTTGTAAACCTGGAGGGGCGTCGACGTCGCCTCTAGATCCTGGCCGCGGAAGATGTCGGTCGGTTTAGTCGAGCGTGCTTCGTCGATCAAGCGGATCGCACTGTTGGCCTCGGCCGCCTCCAAAGACGTCGCCACGAGCTTCGACGTACCGAACGGGCCCATGACGACCGTCGGTGTGATGCGCCCGTCGGTCCATTGATGACTCAAGAACGAACCGACGTCCGCCGTATGGTCGTCGTGGAGGTGCGTCAGGAATACGCGCGCGACGTTACGGTAGTTCAGGCCCGCCCTTTGCATCGCCAGTAGAGCGCCTTCGCCGAGGTCGACGACGTACGGTGTGCCGTCGACCACCACGGCGCGTCGAGGTCTCCGCCCGCTCATGGCTGAAATTTGGCCCGCCCTGTGTGCCGAGCAGCACGAGGTGCGTGCCGCTCGAGGGAACGAGGTCTTCGGCCCTGGCTATTCCGGTTCGCAGCAGGCTGGGGACGAGGGCCCCCACGGCGCCGATCCGCAGGCAGGTGCTGATCCACGCGCGGCGGCTGAGCAAGGAGGGTTTCGCGTGCATGGCTGACTCCCCACGAGCGGGTGGCCGGGACGGCCCGGTGACTAAATGAGAATCACTATTCTGTATGCCTTTCTTGCACAGGCGCTTGTGCGAGTCAACGTCGGCAAACGTTTGCATGAGAGCTGCTCGGCCTAAGCACCTGATGCGTTTGACATGCTAGAGTCGGACGCCATGAGCGAGGCACAGCTGGCATTCGGCAAGCGCATCAAGCAGAAGCGTAGCCAGAAAACCTTCGATTCGCTAATCGCGACCGCGTTCAAGCTGCTCGAGCGCCGCGAATTCGACGACATATCCATTGCCGAGCTCACGCGGCACGCTGGCTATTCGGTCGGGGCGTTCTACGCGCGCTTCGAGAGCAAGGACGAGCTCTTCGACGCCATGGTTCTGCAGCATATGCAGGATCGGCGGAAGACGCGCGCACGGCACTTCGCGACCCTATCGGACGAAACGCTGATACGGACTCTGATCAAGAACACGGTTCACTACTACTGGACCCGGCGGCGATTCTGGCGAGCCGCATTGATTCGCAGCATTCGCGACCCCGATTTCTGGGAACCGTTGCGCAAGCTCGGTCACGAGTTCGCGGATTCCATCATCGTGCGGATGAGCACGATCGCCAACCGGCCGCTGACGGAGACGGAGCAAACGAACGTTCGGTTCGCGGTGCAGGTGGCCCTGGGCACGATCAACAACACCATCATCAATCGGCCAGGCCCCGTGTTCATGGGCCAGGCCGTGTTCGTCGACAACCTCGTGCGCGCATTGCGGCTCGTGTCGGGGTACGACGATCTCATCGAGGAGGGTCGCCGCCGGCGGGAGGCGGCCGCGGCCGGTGGCCCGAAGGCCGTCGTCTAGCCCGGGCCGCTAGGGGCGCACCCAGTGTGGCCCGCTTCGCGGCCGCACTTCAGCGCACGCCGTGCTCCATGCGCACGTCGAGCAGCGCCTGGCGGCCGCCGGCGACTGCCGATAGCGCGGCATGAAGCGCCTTCGGCAGGTCGGCCGGATCGTCGACTCGACGCGCCCAGGCGTCGGACGCCTCGGCCACCTTCGTGAACTCCGGCGACGGCTGCAGCTCGACGAGCGGCATCTCCGCGGCGTGCGCTGCGACCCCGTCCGGATACACCACGCGCGTGGCGGACTCGACGGCCTGCCAGCGACCGTTGTTGCAGAGGATCGTCAGCGTCGGGAGATTCGCTGCGCGCGACACGAGGTGAAACGGCGTCGGATTGCCGAACATGTAGCTGCCGTCACCGATGGTGCTGACCACCATGCGGTCGGGCGCGGCGAGCTTGGCCCCGAGCGATGCGCCGAGGCCGAAGCCCAGCCCCCCGCCGATGCTGACGCCGAGCAGCGTGCCGGGCTCCTCGAGCCCTAAGTGATCCGCACCGACACCGAGCTCCGTGATCACGATGCTGCCTTTCGGCAGCGCATCGGCCACGCATGCGCCGAGATACGAGTAGCGGATCGGCCGCTCCGTTCGCGCCCGCGCATTCGTCGCGACGAGCTTCTCCTGCACCGCTGCGCGAAACGTGGCCACGGCCGCACGCCGCTTGTCGGCCGCCTTCTGGTCGAGCTGCCGCGACTGCAACGCCCGATCGAGCAGCGCGAGGGCGCTACGCGAGCTGCCCGGGATTGCCAGCTGCGCCGGAAACGAGCGCAGGGGGTAGCGCGCCCAGAGCGGATCGACGCCGAGGTGCACGACCTTCGCGTCGGCGCGCGGCGTGAAATAGCGCGGGTACCAGGGTACCTCGCAGTCGGCGACGATGATGAGGTCGGCCTTGCCGAGCAGCTCCGTGCCCGCATGACCCGTGTTGAATGCATGGCTTGCCGGCAGGTTCACGCAGCTCGCGTGCGGCTGAGCCACGGGGATCGCATGCCGCTCGGCCAGCGCGCCGAGCACGGCCACCGCGGCCGTGTCGCGCCCCAAGTTCGACGTCAGGATCATCGGCCACTCGGCCGCTGCGACCCAGTCGGCGAGCTGGTCTATGTGCTGCGGGCTCGGCTGCGGGCTCGCGAACTCGGTCGGCGGCAGCGCTCGCCCGGGCGTACGCGCCGTGTCGGCCAGCACCTCGCGCGGCAGCGTGAGATACACGGGGCCGCGCGGCTCCGCGAGCGCAACGTCGAGCGCGCGGCCGAGCACCTCGTCGACCGGCTGGCCTGCGCGCAGCTCGAAGTCCCACTTCGTGTACTCCCGCACGACGCCCGCCTGGTCGAAGTTCTCCTGGCCCCAATGGATCGGTGCGGAGCGAGACGCGATGTGGCCGCTCTGCGTCAGCGGGGTGCGGCCGGCCATGAGCAGCAGCGGCACGTTGTCGCGCGCGGCGTTCATCAGCGCGCAGATCGTGTTGCCGGTGCCCACCGTGACGTGGACCATGACGCCCGCCGGTTTGCCGGCGACCTGGTAGTAGCCGTGGGCCATGGCCATGGCGAGATTCTCGTGCGGCACGGTGATGAAGCGCGGAATGGCGCCGCGCTCTCCCGACAGCTTCACGAGGCCTTCGATGACGGGCGCGAAGTCGGTCCCGGCGTTCGCGAGCACGTAGTCGATGCCGCGCCGCTTCAGCGCGCGCAGCAAGCTTTCCGCCACCGAGCCCGTATCCGTCTTCGCTCCGTCCATCGTCGTCTCCCGCCTCCTGTGGAGGCGAAGTTTAGCCCCTGCCGCGCTAGGACGCGGCGGATTCGGCACGACCGGCGCGCGCGGGTGCACCGTCGCCGCCCGGCTCGACCGAGGTCATGGCTTGCGCGCGAGCGCGGCCGCTCGTCGCGCGAGACTCGCGGGCGGCCACGTCTCGCTCGATCGGTAGTACTCCGGCACGGCCGGCGCGCCCGACGCAAGCACGACCCATGGCTGTTTCGACGCGGTAAAAATATGGATGTCGGGCGGCAACCGGTCGGGCTCGTCCAGCGTTCCCACGCGTACGAAGCGAATAGCATCCCCGGCGCCCGCGTAGTGGCTCCAGACGGCGATCTGACACGTGGGGCAGCGGGCGATTCGCTGGCCTTTGCCGCTGTTCGACGGCGTGTCGACGATGCGCACCTCGCCCGCCAGCACCTGCACGCGCTCGGCCTCGATCAGCGCGTTCAGCGCGAAAGCCGAACCGGTTTCCCGCTGGCACCAGCGGCAGTGGCAGCAATGCACGAACAGCGGCGCGGAGGTCAGACGATAGCGCACCGCGCGACAGGTGCAGCCGCCGGCGAAAGACGTCGTGTCGGTCATGAGTGACGCCTAATGCGTCATGGAGTAGACGACGTAGTTCACGGCAAAGCGATAGGCGAGCGTCGTCATGGCTTCGGGGTAGTAGGGATTGTCGGCATGCTCCCACGCGTCGCCCAGGTCCATGTTGAAGTTGATGGCCACCATGAGTCGACCCGTGTCGTCGTAGATCCCGCGCCAGTGCGGCTTCACCCCATCCTGCTCGTAGGTGACGCCGCGGGACAGCGCTGCGATCCCGGGAATCTGAATGCGCTGGTCGAGGTCGTAGAGGACGTGGAACACCTCGTCCTTGTCGCTGATCTCGACGACCGGACGATCCGGGAATACGCGCTGCATCGATTCCATGAAATTCGCCCACTGCGCGGTTCCATGGAAGTCGTCGACCATCAGGAACCCGCCGCGCATCAGGTACTCCCGCAGGCGCGCGGCGTCCGTCTCGTCGAGGTACCAGCGGCCGACCTCGACGGCATACAGCCAGGGGTAGTTGAAGATCGTGTCGTCCGTGAGCTTGAGCATCCGCGCGCGCTCGCCGATGTCGACCCGTGTGAGTCGGCCCACGCCCATCGTGAAATGGTATTCCGCTTCCGGGTAATCCGTGGTCCAGCTGCCGCCGCGCCAGCCGCGATCGTAGGCGTTGCCGTTGTAGAACATCCGGACGAAATGGAACTCGTTCGTCGGCCAGTCCGGCGCCCCGTTCAAGTCGTCGCCGGCGGCCGCGACCGCGAGCACCGCGGCCGCGAGACCCAGGAAGCACTTGCTGCGTAGCCGTCGCGTCATGGGCGTGAGGTCGCGGAGGATGGGCCCATGCTACGGCGAAGACCGGTCCGCGTCACGCGAACCAGTCGTCGAGCTCGCCGCGCTCGAGCTCGCCGAGCGCGTGCTCGTTGAACGCGCGGTACGCGGTCCAGTGGCCGACTTTGTCCTGGATCGTCAGCGCGTCGGCGGCGTTCGCGGTCGCGAGCGCCTGCCGGTACTTCGTGAGTTGCCCTTCGGCGTAGCCGTTGCACCTTCGTAGGAACTCGGCCACGACGGCTTTTTTCTCCGCGCTGTTCACCGTCCGATCCTAGCCTCCTCGGCGGTGTCGACCAAGCGGTGCGGTCAGGTCTAGGCGCCGGCCGCGGCGTTTCGGTAAGCTCCGGTCAGACCGCCGTCGAAACGACGTGCCGGCCCAGCCGGCAATCTGGAGTTTTGTTCAGATCAGGCGCCGACTCGGCGACGGAGGTATGGTCACGCTGGGGTCGTGAGCCGCCGGGCTCGCGATCCGACGTCATGCGGAGCTCAAGTTGTTCGAGTTCTTCTTCAAATACTCTCGCGCCACGTTCGCACGCGCCGAGCTCGTGTTCGCGAGCGGCTGGCCCGTATGGCTGCTGCTCGCGCTGATCGTCCTGGCGGGCGTGGCGGTCGGCGTCAGCCTGTGGCGCCGACAGCCGGCGCTCGGTGCCGTGCGCGCCGGCATCCTCGGCGTGCTGCAGACGGCGCTGCTCGCGGCGCTGCTGGTGCTCGTGTGGCGACCCGCGCTCGTGACGCAGACGCTGCGACCGCAGGAGAACTCGGTGGCCGTGCTGCTCGACACTTCGGGCAGCATGCTGTACGGCGAGGGTGATAAATCGCGCCTGCAGATGGCGGTCGACAGTCTCGAAGCCGACGCTCTGCCGAAGCTCAAAGCGTCGTTCGGCGTGAATCTGTTTTCGTTCGCGCGCGACCTGATCGAGCTGCCTTCGCTCGATCAGGTGCCTGCGCCCGGGCCGGTCACGCATATAGGCGATGCGCTGCTCGAGCTGCTGCGCGGTGCGCAGTCCGGCGCCATCGCCGCCGTCGTGCTCGTGTCCGATGGCGCCGATAACTCCGATCAGCTCGACGCTGCGAAGATCGCCGAGATCGCAAGCTTCGGCGTTCCGGTGCACACGGTCGGCGTCGGCGCCGAGACCCTGGCGAACGATCTCGAGCTCGACGACGTCCAGCTGCCGGCGGTCGGGTTGCCGGGCTCCACCGTGAGCGCACAAGTCAGCATCCGTCACAGCGGCAGCGCGCTCGCGCAGCTCAAGGTCTATGACGGCGACGCCATCATCGCGTCGCAGGCCATCCAGCTGCCGAGCACGAGCGGTGTGACGACCCGGTTCGTCGACATCGACGTGGGCAAGGCGGGCGTTCGCGATCTGAAGTTCTCGCTCGATGCTTTGCCGGGCGAGACCGACGTCGTGAACAACACGCGCATGAGGCCGATGGAGGTGCCGGAACAGCGCCGACACATCTTATATGTCGAGGGGGAGCCGCGCTGGGAGTACAAATTCGTTCGCCGGGCGATCGACGACAATGCCGCCGTGCGCGTGGCGAGTCTTTTGAAGACCACGCCGAACAAGTTCTACCGTCAGGGCGTGGAGACGCCGGACGAGCTCGTCGACGGCTTCCCGACCGACGAGCTCGCGTTGTTCCACTACGACGCGTTGATGATCGGCAGCTTCGAGGCGGCGGCGCTCTCTTCGGAGCAACAGGACATGATTCGCGACTTCGTGAGCCGTCGCGGCGGCACGTTGCTGATGCTCGGTGGGCGTCGCGGGCTCGCGGACGGCGGCTGGGCGGCGACGAGCGTCGCCGAGGTGCTGCCCGTGCGGCTACCGATGCTCGACGGGCCGAGCTTCCTGCGCGAGGCGGCGCGCGCCAAGCTGACGCCGGCGGGCCGCATGTCGGCCATCACCCGGCTCGACGCCGACGACGCCAAGAACGAGGAACAGTGGGCGAGCATGCCCGAGCTCGCGGACTTCCAGCACGTGGGCGAGCCGAAGCCCGGCGCCGATGTGTTGCTCGAGGCCGATTTTCAGGGGCGCACGGAACCGCTGCTCGTCCACCAGCGGTTCGGCCTGGGCAACGCTTACGTGCTCGCGACCGGCGGCACGTGGCGCTGGCAGATGCAGCTGCCGCACGAGGATCAGCGGCATGAGACGTTTTGGCGGCAGCTGCTGCAGGCGGCCGCGACCACGGCGCCGCAGCGTGTCACGCTGACCTCGGATCGCGTGTTCTATGGCGACGAGAGCACCGTCAAGCTGCGCGCCGAGGTGCGCGATCCGAACTTCAAGCCCGCCGACGACGCGACCGTGAGCGTGGACGTCAGCGACGGGCTCGGCCCCGCGACGACGCTGCCGATGACACCCGTCCCCGGGGAGCATGGCCTCTACGAGGCCACCTACGACACCGCTCATCCGGGCGTGTTCCGCTTCGAGGCCCAGGCCAAGGTCGGCGACGAGACCTTCGGCGACGCCCGCGTGGCCGTGCGTCGCGAGGACGGCGTCATCGAGCACTACCACGTGCAGCAGAATCGCCCGCTGCTCGAGCGCCTAGCTGCGGCAACGGGCGGCAGCTACTTCGCCGTGTCGGACGTCAGCCGGCTGCCCGAGGCCGTGAGCTTCTCGGAAGCCGGGAGTGTCGAACGACAAGTGCTCGATCTGTGGAACATGCCGATCGTATTTCTGCTGCTGTTGCTGCTGAAGGCCGGCGAGTGGCTGCTGCGCCTGTACTGGGGGCGGCTGTGAGCGCGCGAGCGTGCGCCGGGTTGGCGCTGACGCTGGGTCTTGGGCTGACGGGCGTCGCCCGCGCGGATCTGTACTACATGATCGTCGCAGGGCTCGGCGGCGAAGCGCAGTACCAGGAGCAATTCGACAAGGACGCGGCCTCGATCGCGGCCGTGGCGCGCCGGACCGCCGGCAACGACCGCGTCATCGTGTTGACGGGCGAGTCCGCCACGCGAGCCGCGCTCGAAAAAGCGCTCGAATCGCTGCGCAAGCGCACCAAGGCCGCCGACAGCCTCGCCGTGGTGCTCGTGGGCCATGGCAGCTACGACGGCGACGCCTACAAGTTCAACCTGCCGGGCCCCGACATCGACGGCGCGCAGCTGAAGAAGCTGCTCGGCGCCGTGCCTGCGAAATCGCAGCTGATCGTGAACACGACCAGCGCGAGCGGCGCCGTGCTCGACAGCTGGGAAGCCGACGGCCGCACGCTCATCACGGCGACGCGCAGCGGCTCCGAGCGCAATGCCACGCGCTTCGCCGGCTTGTTCGCGGCGGCGCTGGCCGACGGCGCGGCCGACATCAACAAGAACGGCGCCATCACCGCGCAGGAGGCGTTCGACTACGCCTCGCGCGCGGTGGCCGACAGCTTCACGAAGGAAGGCACGCTCGCGACCGAGCATCCGCAGCTGAAGGGCGGCAGCGCGGCCCGTTTCACGGTGGCGAGACTCGGCTCCGCGGCCGCCGCGCCGGCCAGCCCCGAGGTCGCCGCGCTTGACCGCCGAGCGCGACCGGCTCGACGACGAGATCGAGGCGCTGAAGGAACGCCGCGAGCAACTGAGCTCGGACGCGTATCTGGACCAGCTGCAGAAGCTGCTCGTGCAGCTCGCCGAGGTCCAGGCCAAGATCGACGCGGCCCAGGGGAAGACTCAATGACGGTGCGGCAGGTCGTTGCCGCGCTGCTGCTGGCCGCGTGCGCGCCGACCGCCTCGGCGTTCACGATCGAATACGGGCTCGATCGGCCCGCCGAGCTCGTGGCGTGCGACCGAATACTGTACCGCGGTGCGCATGCGGACGCGCAGGCCTGCTACCGCAAGCTCAGCGTCGACAGCGAGGACACGCGGATCAAGGCGGATGCCGCCCGCGCCGCCGGTGACGTCCGCGGCGCGAACGGGTTCTTCCAGGCGGCCATCAAGGAGTATCCGCAGGACGCGCGCGTGCGCGTTCGCTGGGGCGAGCTGTTCCTCGCCACCCATCAGAACGACGAGGCCGTGAAGCTCTTCCAGGAAGCGCTCGATCTCGACAAGCACAACGCCGCCGCGACGCTCGGGCTCGCCAAGGTCGCGGCAGGACGTTTCGAGGAGAAGACGCTCGAGTTCGCGAAGGTCGTCATCGACGAGAATCCCGACGATTCGCTCGAAGCGCATCTGCTGCTGGCGCGCGCGGCGCTCGAGGACGGCTCGATCGACGACGGCGACAAGGAGCTCGATCGCGCGCTCGAGCTCGCGAAGAAGCACGATTTCCCGCTCCTCGAGATCTACGCGCTGAAAGCCTCCGCCGATCTGCTGCGCGGCACCACGGACAGCCCGTGGACGAAAAAGGCGCTGGCCTTGAATCCCGGGTACGGCGAGGCTTACGCGACGCCGGCGTACTTTTACGTGATCACGCGCCGGTATCGCGAGGCCATCGCGCTGCTGCAGAAGGCCGTCGAGATCGAGCCGGATCTGTATTCGGCGCACGAAGAGCTCGGCGTGAATCTGCTGCGCGAGAACAAGATCGACGAGGCGCAGCAGCATCTAATGATCGCCTATCGCGGGGACCCGTTCAGCGCACCCGTGGTGAACACGCTGCGCCTGATCGACAGCTTCGACAACTTCGTCGTGTCGCGACACCCCGCCGACACGAAGCGGCCGGACGCGGTGCCGAATCAGGGGTCGATCCTGCGGCTGAACAAGAAGGAGGCGCCCGTCATCGAGCCGTACGTGCTCGACCTCGTGAACCGCACGATCGCCGCTTACACGAAGCGCTACAACTTCGAGCTCAAGGAGCCGGTCGTCGTCGAGCTGTACCCGCAGCACGACGACTTCGCCGTCCGCACGTCGGGTCTGCCCGGCATTGGGCTGCTGGGCGTGACCTTCGGCTACCTCGTCGCGATGGACAGCCCCGCGCGCGCATGCGGACAGCGATTTCCACTGGGGCACGACGCTGTGGCACGAGATGGCGCACGTGTTCACGCTCGAGGCGACGAACCACCTCGTGCCGCGCTGGTTCAGCGAGGGCGTGTCGGTGTACGAGGAATGGACCACGGGGCCGCTGCACGGCCGGCACATTCCGCCGCCGGTGTTCAAGGCCATCAAGGACGGCAAGTTCCTACCGATCGCCGAGCTTGATCGAGGGTTCATCCGGCCCACGTACGAGCAGCAGGTCATCGTCTCGTACATGCAAGCGGGCTTGGTTTGTCAGTTCATCGCGATGCGCTGGGGCCAGGAAGGGCTGGCGGCCATGCTGAAGGAATACGGAGCGGGCAGGGAAACCCGCGAAGCGCTGCAGAACGCGCTCAAGATCTCGGCTGCACAGTTCGACGAGGACTTCGGCGCCTATGTCGACAAAGAGCTCGGCGACGTGGTCGCGCAGTTCGAGCCCTGGCAGGAGGCGTTGACCGATGCGAGCGAAGCCATCCGTTCCGAGGACTGGCGGCTCACGGTCGCCCGGGCCACGCACGCGATCGAGCTTTTCCCCGACTTCGTCGACGGGGGCAGTCCGTATCTGATCAAGGCGCGCGCGCATCGCGAGCTGAAGGAAACGGCGCTCATGACGAGCACGCTGCTCGAGTATCGCAAGCGCGGCGGTTACGATCCGGACGCCTTGCTCGCGCTCGCGAAATCGCTGACGGAGGCCGATCGTGGCGCCGACGCGATCGGCGTGCTGGACGACGTGCTGATGGTCGCGCCGCTGCGGCCGGAAGTACATTCCATGCTCGGCGATCAGCTGCTCGCGGCCGGCCGCGCGGCCGATGCCGTGGTCGAGTACAAGGCGCTGCTCGCGCTGGAGCCGCAGGATCTCGCCGACGCTCACTACCGGCTCGCGAAGGCTTACTTCGCGGCGTCCGACAAAGCCAGTAGCCGCGAACATTTGTTGTATGCTCTGGAAATCGCCCCGCATTACCGGGAAGCCCAACAGCTGCTATTGGAGGTCGTACGTTGAGCGACGCGCAGAATCAGCTCGAAACGGAAGAAACTCGGGCGCTGATCGAAAGTTTTCACTCCTCGTTCAAGCGGATCCGCACGGAGGTCCGCAAGATCATCGTCGGCCAGGAGGAGGTGGTGGAGCACCTGCTGCTCACGTTGCTCGTGGGTGGTCATTGTTTGATCACCGGCATGCCGGGCACGGCGAAAACGTTGCTCGTGCGCACGCTCGCGAGCGCGCTGGGCTTGACGTTCAAGCGCATTCAGTTCACGCCCGACCTGATGCCGACGGACGTGACGGGCACCGACATTCTCGAGGAGGACATGTCGACGGGCCGGCGCACTTGGACGTTCGTGCCGGGCCCGCTGTTCTGCAACGTGCTGCTTGCCGACGAGATCAACCGCACGCCGCCCAAGACGCAGTCGGCGCTGCTCGAAGCCATGCAGGAATTCTCGGTCACCGTGCGCGGCCATTATCACAAGATCGACCGACCGTTCTTCGTGCTGGCCACGCAGAACCCGATCGAGCTCGAGGGCACCTATCCCTTGCCAGAGGCCCAGCTCGACCGCTTCCTGTTCAACGTGCTGCTCGACTACCTGAGCGTCGCGGACGAGATGGAAGTCGTGAGCAGCAACACCACCCGCATGGAGCTGCCGGAAGTCAACGCCTGCACGACGCCGGAGGAGATCCTGAAGTTCCAGTGGCTCGTGCGGCAGGTGCCCGTGTCGGACACGGTCAATCGGTATGCCGTCGACCTCGTGCGCGCCACGCGGCCGCACGATCCCAACGCGCCCGAGATGGTGAAAAAGTACGTGCAGTACGGTGCGAGCGTGCGCGCCACGATGTTCATTACGCTCGCCGCCAAGGCGCGCGCGCTGATGGAGGGCCGGTACCACGTGACGCAAGAAGACATTGCGTCGCTCGCGTTGCCCGTCATGCGCCATCGCGTGCTGACGAACTACTTCGCCGAATCCGACGGCGTCGACACCGACAAGGTGTTGACGGATCTCGTCCAGCAGCTCGGTAGCACGCAGCGGCAGGCGCGCACGGGCTAGTCCATGACGGCGAGGTCCTCGGTCCCGCAGCATCTCTTGAGTCCCGAGACGCTCGCGGGGCTGGCCAACCTCGACCTCGTCGCGCGCGCCGTCGTCAATGGGTTCCTCACGGGGCTGCATCGCTCGCCGTTCTTCGGATTCAGCCAGGAGTTCGCGGAGTACCGTGCGTATGCCGAGGGCGACGACCCGCGGTTCGTGGACTGGAACGTCTATGCGCGCACCGATCGTACGTACATCAAGCGCTACATCGGCGAAACCAACACGCGGCTGGTGATCCTGCTCGACGCGAGCGCGTCGATGGGCTTTGGCAGCGGCAAGCTCACGAAGCTGAAGTACGCGAAATTCCTGGCGGCCACGCTGGCTTACCTCGCCGCACGGCAGCACGACGCCGTCGGGCTCATCGTGTTCGACGAGAAGATTCGCGAGCACCGGCGGGCGTCGACGCGCGGCGGCCGGTTGAGCGGCGTGCTGCACGCCATCGACCGGACGGAGCCCGGCACCGGCACGGACATGAAGATTCCGTTCGAGCGGTTCCACGAGGTCGAGCGGGGCCGCGGTCTCGTGGCCGTGATCTCCGATTTCTACACGGATCCCGACGCGCTATTGAAGAGCGTTCAGCCGCTCGCCTATCAGGGCCAGGACGTGATTCTGTTCCAGCTGCTCGATCCGCAGGAGCTCAAACCCGTGCTGAAGGAGTCGGCGCTGCTCGAGGACATGGAGAGCGGCCAGTCGATGGAAGTGTCGCCGATCTACATGAGCTCGCTGTATAGGGACCGGATCAACGCGCACGTCGATGCCCTGCACAAGGCGGCGCTGCGCGTCGGCGCCGACCATCGGCTCGTCGAGATCACGGAGCCGCTCGACAGCGTGCTGCGCTCCTACCTCTTGTTCCGCCAGAGGCGCGGGTGATGAGTGTTCCGGCCGCAGCGTCTGTGTACGGCGTTCCCCGGGACCGCTACGGAGCGACGGAATGAGCCTGCTCGCGCCGCTGTTTCTCGCCGGGCTGCTGGCAATCGGCTTGCCGCTGTGGCTGCACCGGCTGTCCTCGGACAATCCGAACAAGCAGCGCTTCAGCTCCTTGATGTTCCTCGAGCCCGGCGAGCCGCGCCGTGTGCTCGCGAAGAAGCTTCAGTACCTGCTGCTGCTCGCGCTACGCATCGGCGTCCTCGTCCTGCTCGCGCTCGCGTTCGCCCAGCCGGCGATCTGGCGCGTCCCGCAGGCCGGCGACCAGGGCGGCGCGCGCATGCACGTCATCGTGCTCGACGGCTCGGCCTCGATGGCCTACGGCGACCGCTGGCAGCGTGCCAGGGACGCCGCCAACGACGTCCTGGGCTCGCTCGGCGGCGACGATCGCGCACAGCTCGTGCTGGCCGGGCGCACGCTCGAGGTGCTCGGGACGCCGACCGGCGACGTGGCCGCCCTGCGCCAGACGCTGAACACCGCCAAACCCGGCGCCTTTCGCGTCGACTACGGCCAGCTGATGCGCTCGCTCGATGGGCTGCTTCGCACGGCCGAGCTGCCCGTCGTGCTGGACCTTGTGACCGACGTGCAGAGCACCGGCATGCCGGCCCGGTTCGGCGAGCTCGCGCCGCGGCGGCCCGCGGAGATCGCGCTGCACGACGTGGGCATGGGCCGGCCGGCGGCGACCAACTGGACGGTCGACAGCTTCGGCGGCTCCGCGCTGACCGGCGAGCTGACGGCCAGCGTGCGCAGCTTCGCGACCGAGGCCGCGACCAAGACGTTGACGCTGCGGCAAAACGGCCGCGTGGTCGCGACCCAGACCGTGGAGGTCCCGGCGGCCGGCCGCGCGCAAGCGACGTTCGCCGCGCTCGACCTCGCGTCCGGCCCGAACCGGGTCGAGGTCGTGCTGTCGCCCGCAGACGAGCTGCCGGCCGATGACCGGCGGTACCTCGCTTTGAAGCGTCCGCAGCCGCGCAACGTGCTGATCATCGCGGCCGACCCGCGCGGTCGCGGTGCGTTGTTCACCAGCGCCGCGCTGGGGACGCTGGCGGCACTCGCATTGACCCCGGAGGTCAAAGCCCCGAAGGACCTGGGTGAACGAGCGCTGACCGACTACAGCTTCGTGGTGGTCACCGACGTCGGTCTGCTGGGCGCCACCGAGACAGCGCAACTCAAGGATTATGTCGCCAATGGAGGTCGCGTGTTGCTCGCCGCAGGTCCGCGCGCCGGGGGGCTGACGACCGTGCCGCTCACGGGTGAGACGCTGGCGGCGACCGCACAGATGAGCGCGGACCGCAACCTGTCGATCGGCGACGTCGATCGCACGCATCCGGCGCTGCGGGGCGTCGAGGACCTGCGCGCTGCCAGGTTCTCGCGCACCCTGCGGGTCGAGCCGGCGCCCGAGGACCGCGTGCTGCTGCGTCTCGCGGACGGCACGCCGCTGCTGCTGGAGCGGACGCTGGGTACCGGCCGCGTGCTGCTGTTCACATCGTCGCTCGATCGCGAGTGGAATGATCTGCCGGTGCAGCCGGCGTTCGTGCCGCTCATGGCTGGGCTCGCGAATCAGCTGCTGGGCGGCGCGGGGTTCAGCAGCGAGGCGGATCTCGGCAGCACGCTCGCGGTGCGGGCGCTGGGCCTCGCAGGCGGCCAGATCTTCGACCCGCGGGGCGATAAGGCGTTGGGGCTAGGTGCCGGGAGCGACGATGTGCTGCTCGATCAGATCGGCTTCTACGAGGTCGTAGGCGGGGGCACCAGCGAGCTCGTCGCCGTGAACTTCGATCCGCGCGAGTCCGATCTCACGCCGATCGACACGGAGATCCTCGATCGCTGGCGCGGGCTCGGCGTGCGCGCGGCCGATCAGACCCAGCAGGCCGCCCAGGTGGGCACGCAACCGGTACCGCGCTCGCTGGGCCCATGGCTCGTGATTTTGCTGGCGCTGCTCGCGGTCATGGAAACGGCCGTCGGAAACTGGCATCTTAGGATTCGCAGAGGGATTGCCGCATGACCGCACAATCGCAGCTGGAAGCCTACCTCGGTCAGTTTCGGCAGCGCTTGCGAGCGCTGGTCGTCGCGCGTGGCGCGGCGCTGCTAGCGCTCGCGGCCCTCGCAATCACCCTGGTCGCCGTGTACTTCGGCATTCGCCGGGCGTTCGATCCGCAGATCGTGTACACGGCGCGCGCGCTTCTGGTGCTGGCGCTCGCGGCCATTGCCGTCATGCTGATCGTCCTGCCGCTGCGCGCGCTGAAGCGCTCTCGCGGTATCCGCGAGATCGAGCGGCGCGCCCCGGACTTCGACGGCCGACTCGAAACCTACGACGGCATTGCGCATGGGCCTCCCGAGCGCGCTACCCCGTTCCTCGGTCTGTTGGCCGAAGACGCGCTGAACCTCGCGCGCCGTATCCCGGTGGCTCTGAAGGTGCCGGCCCTGCACCTGCGCGCACCGGCCGTGCTTGCGGTGCTGGCCGCGATCGCGCTCGTGTGGTTCGCGGCTTACGGTCCGCCGAATTGGCGCTACGGCGTGCGAAATCTCTGGGCGGGCTGGCTCGTCGCGGACACGCTGCCACCGCAGCGTCTCGCGGTACTGCCCGGCGATGGCACCGTGCGGCGCGGCGGCGATCTGAAAGTCAGCGCCAGCGCAGAAGGGTTCGCGCCGGCGGGCATGACCGTGTTCGCGCAGTTCCGTCCCGGTGCCGACTGGGAAAGCGCGCCGATGACGCACGCGGCGGACGGCAGCTTCGACTTCACGTTCTTTGCGGTTCGCGAGCCTCTTCGCTACTACGTGGCCGCGGCGAACCTCCGCAGCCCGGAATACGCCGTCGCGGTCGCCGATCTGCCGCGGATCACCAGCTTAAAGCTCACTTATAACTACCCGAACTGGACGCACCTGGATTCCGTCGTGGAGAACCCCGGCGACGACATCCGTGCCGTGGAGGGTACGAAGGTCGACGTGGAGCTCGCCACCGACCAGCCGCTCGAGGCCACGGAGCTCGTCGTCAACGGCGAGCGGATTGCGATGAAGAGCGACGGCGGCGTGAACAAGGGCGAGCTCACGGTCACGAAGGACGGCCAGTACCACGTTTCGACGCTGTTCAACGGCGACGCGGTCAATCTGACCGACGACTATCTGATCACGCTGATCCCGGACAACAAGCCCGTCGTGAAGGTCGTGAAGCCGGGTCGGGACTGGCGCGCCAGCAACATCGAGGAAGTCACGGTTCGGGTCGAGGCCAGCGACGACTTCGGTCTGGACCAGGTCGAGTTGCGCTACTCCGTGAACGGCGGCGACTGGACCTCGCTGCCATTCGATGCGAACAGTAAGAGCGTCACCGACGCGAAGGTGCTGTTTCTCGAGGACATGACGCAGCAGGTCAAGCCGTCGCAGAGCCGGCCGTCTCAGCAGCCGATCCCGCGGCTCCGGCCCGGCATCGAGGAGCTGCGCGTGTTCCCACCGCGCCGGCAGTCGCGCGGCGCCGAGCCGCCAGCCGAGGCACCGCCCCCCGCGCCGGCGGAGCAGAGCGCTGCGGCGGAGGTCAAGACGCGCAATCTCGAGCCGGGCGACGTCATCTCGTATTACGCCGTGGCCAAGGATCGGGATCGCGAGGTGCAGACGGATCTGTTCTTCATCGAGGTGCAACCGTTCGATCGCAGCTTCACGCAGTCCTCGCAGGGCGGCGGTGGCGGCGGTGGCGGCGGGCAGCAGCAGGACGAGATCTCACGGCGGCAAAAGGAGATCCTGGTCGCCACGTGGAACCTGATCAAGGAGCGCGCCGAGGGAACCTCGAGCTACCTCGACCAGCAGCAGCTCGATGACAACGCGAAGATGCTGGCGGACCTGCAGCGGACGCTTGCCGACCAGGCGCGCACGCTTGCGAGCCGCGCGCGTGCGCGGCAACTGACGGGTGCCGATCCGCGGATCCAGAAGTTCGTCGACAGTCTCGAGCAGGCGGCCGATGCGATGGGCCCGGCGGCCGAGCAGCTGGCCGACGTCTCGCTCGATAAGGCCGTGCCGCCCGAGCAGGAAGCGTTGCAGCATCTGCTGCGCGCCGAGGCGGTCTTTACCGACATCCAGGTCGCGTTCCAGCGGCAGGGCGGTGGCGGTGGCGGCGGTCTCGCGGGCCGCGACCTGTCCGAGCTGTTCGAGCTCGAGATGGATCTCGAGAAGAATCAGTACGAGACCGAGTCGCCGGTCGCCTTCGATTCGCCGCAACAGGAGCAGGACGACGCCATCCGCAAGCTCCAGGAGCTCGCGCGTCGCCAGGAGCAGCTCGCGAATCAGGCGAATCGACGCAACGGTCTGTCCGAGCAAGAGCGTTGGCAACAGGAGTCGCTACGTCGCGAGACCGAAGAGCTGAAGCGACAGCTCGAGGAGATGCAGCAGCGCCTTGCGCAGCAGCAGCAACAGCAAGGCCAACAAGGCCAACAGGGTCAGCAGGGGCAGCAAGGCCAGCAGGGCCAGCAGGGCCAGCCGTCGCAGGGGCAAGGCGGCGGTCAGGGCCAGCAAGTGCAGCAGGCGATCACGCAGCTCAACCAGGCGCTGACGGCCATGAACCAGGCCGGTCAGGGTCAGCAGGGTCAGCCGGTCGATCCGGAGCAGGCGCAGCGCGCGATCGAGCAGGCCCGCCGGCAGCTGCAGCAGGCGCTGCAGCAGCTCACGTCCGAGCGGCAAGCTGCGGTCGGCACCGCGTACGAGGACCTGGCCAAACGCTCGCGCGACGTCTACGAAGGCCAGCGGCAAGTGGCCGAGGATCTGCAACAAGCGCTGCGACAGTCCGGCAATGGCCCGCAGCAGAACGGCCGCCGACCCGGCACGCTCGACGACGCGAAGGCCGAGGATATCGCCGGGCGACGCTACGACCTCCAGCAGCAGCTGCAGAAGCTCGAGGAAGATATCCAGCGCGTGGCGCAGCAGTTCAAGAACCAGACGCCGGATGCGAGCAAGGAGCTCGAGAAGGCGCTCGCCGATCTTCAGGCCGTGCAAGCGGGCGCGCGGCTCGGTTACGGCGCCGACGCGATCTTGCGTGGTGCGGGCGCGCAAGTCTCGGCAACGGATACGGTCACGACCTCGGCGCTGCGTGACCTGCAGCGCGGCACCGAAGAGGCCCAAAGCCTTGCCAATAAGGAAGCCGTCGCGGGCCAGCAGACCGAGCCCGATCCGAATGCCGAGCTCGTGGCGCAGCTCCAATCGCTGCGCCGCCAGCTTGCCGACCTCACTCAGCAGGCCGGACAGAACGGACAGGGCGGTCAGGGCCAGGGTCAGCCCGGCCAGGATCAGCAAGGCCAGCAGGCCGGTCAGGGTCAGGGGCAAGCGAACGCGGCCGGCGGCAACCAGCAGGGCGGGCAATTCGGCGCCCGGGACGGCGGCTTCGGACCGGGCGGTGTCGGTGGGTTCTACGATCCTCGCCGCGGCGGCGTCTGGGATCCACGCAATCGCGCGTTCTGGGCCAATCCCGAGAACGTGGAGCAGGCGCGCCAGCAGCTCACGAACGCGTCGCGCGATCTGCTCACCCTCGGCAGCGACCTACGCAACAAGGGCCTGTCCGACGAGGAGCTGAAGGCTTTGCGGGCGCTGAGCGATGCGTTGCGCGGGAATATCTCGGGCAGAAATCCGGAGCTCATCGAGCAGCAGTTCCGCGAGCTCGTGAACCTGACCGAGCAACTGGAGCTGAAGCTCACCGCGGCCGAGAACGGTGGCGCCGAGCGGGCCGCCGTGCGAGCGACGGCACCGACGCCGGTGGCGCCCGGATTCGAAGAAGCCATCGCCGAGTACTACCGGCGCTTGAGCCGCGCACCGCAATAACACGCAACGAGCCGACGCGGCCCTTTTTCAGGAAAGGGCCGCGCGCCGTCGTTGGGCCACAAAGGAGAGCACATGGGGAAGATGATTCGACTCGAGGCGGCCGACGGTCACGCGCTGGACGCGTATGTGGCGGAACCGAAGGGCAAGCCGAAGGGCGGCGTGGTCGTCATTCAGGAGATCTTCGGCGTGACGAGCCACGTGAAGCACGTCGCGGATCAGTACGCCGCCGAAGGATTCAAGGCGATCGCTCCGGCGATGTTCGACCGCATCAAGCGCGGGATCACGCTCGGTTACACCGAGATCCAGCAGGGCATCGCATACATGCAGCAATTGAAATGGCCGGACACGCTGGCGGATGTTGCAGCCGCCGCAGCCGAGGTGCGGCCGGCGGGCGGCGCGGCGGTCGTCGGCTTCTGCTGGGGCGGCACCGTGACGCACGTGGCTGCTGCCGAGCTCGATCTGGACGCGGCGGTGTCGTACTACGGTGGCGGCGTCGCGAAGATGCTCGACAAGCACCCGCAGTGCCCGATCGTTTATCACTTCGGCGATCAGGATGGCTCCATCCCGATGCCGGACGTGGAGAAGATCCGCGGTGCGTATCCCGACAGCCCGTTGTACGTGTACCCGGGCGCGCAACATGGATTCAGCTGCGACGACCGGGCGAGCTACAGCCCCGCGGATGCGAAGCTCGCGTTCGGTCGCTCGATAGCGTTTCTCGATGAGCACTTCGGTTAGCGTTACAGTCTGTTACAAACAATGCTGAGGACCATCTCCGACTTAAGAATGCTATAGGCACCAGAGGTTTAGGCGCGTCTCGGCTGCAAGGGCGCGACGTGATGTCCATAATGACGCGCGAATTCAGGGACGCCTTGCAGGCCATGGAACCGACGATCCGTACACACAATCTGCAGCGCCGTTATCGCATGGGTGACGAAATCATCCACGCGCTGCGCGGCGTCGACGTCACGGTGCAGCGCGGTGAGTACGTCGCGATCATGGGACCGTCCGGTTCGGGCAAGTCCACGCTGATGAACGTGATTGGCTGCCTCGATACGCCCGATGAAGGCGAATACTGGCTCAACGGCAAGCTGGTCTCCTCCATGAACGATCGCGAGCTGGCGCGCGTTCGCAACAAGGAAGTCGGCTTCATCTTTCAAACGTTCAATCTCTTGCCGCGCGCCGACGCATTGCACAACGTCGAGTTGCCGTTGATCTACGCGGGCATGAAGCGCAAGGAGCGCGTCGCACGGGCGCGTCAGGCGCTCGAGCGCTGCGGGCTCGGTGAGCGCATGACGCATCGACCCAGCGAGATGTCTGGCGGGCAGCGGCAACGCGTCGCCGTGGCCCGGGCCCTGGTGACCGAGCCCAGCATTTTGCTGGCCGACGAGCCTACGGGTAATCTCGATTCCGCGACGAGCCGCGACATCATGTCGTTGTTCGACGCATTACACGCGGCGGGCCACACGATCGTCGTCGTGACTCACGAGTCCGACATTGCAAAGCACGCTCGCCGCATCATCACGTTCCACGACGGCACCGTCGCGGAAGACGTCGTCAACACAGAGCAAGTTCTCGAATATGCGTAGTCTCATACTCATCGTATCGATTGCCGTTCTAGTGGGTTGTCAGCGCTCGCCGCAATCCGTCGCTCCCGTCTACGACGCGACGAAGGTCGAGACGCGTGAGATTCAGGTCTCGGTCGACGCCTCGGGCGTGGTCGAGCCGGAGTCCACCGTGGAGGTGAAGTCGAAAGCCTCCGGTGAGGTGCTGAAGGTGAACGGCGAGACGGGTGATCTCGTGCCGTCAGGCACCCTGCTCGTGCAGATCGACAAGCGCACGCCGAGCAACAACGTGTCGCAATCCGAAGCGGCGCTCAAGGCCGCCGAGGCGCGACGCACGATCGCGGACACGCAAATGAAGCGCGCCGAAACGTTGTTCAAGAGCCAGACGCTGACTCAGGCCGACGTGGAGAAGGCGCAACTCGAGTTCGCGAATGCGGAGGCGCAAGTCGTGAGCTCGAAGGTGGCGCTGGAGAACGCGCGCATCACGCTCGAGGATACGGACGTCCGCGCGCCGATCACGGGCACGATCATCGAGAAGACCGTGGAGCCCGGCATCGTGATCACGTCGCCGACGCAGGCGGTCAGCGGCGGCACGATCCTGATGAAGATGGCGGACCTGACGTCCGTGCAGGTCCGCACACGTGTCGACGAGACGGATATCGGCAAGATTCGCCCCGGGATGCCGACCAAGGTGGTCGTGGCCGCGTATCCGAATCAGCCCTTCGACGGCGAGGTCCTGAAGATCGAGCCGCAAGCGATCATCGAGCAAAACGTGACGATGTTTGCCGTGCTGATCAAGATTCCGAATCGCGCCGGGTTGTTGAAACCCGGCATGAACGCCGACGTGAAGATCGAAATCGCGAAACGCGACTCGGTGCCCGCGGTGCCGACGGCCGCGTTGCGCGCCGAGTCCGACGTGCCGCTGACGGCCAAGATGCTTGGCATCGACGAGAGCCAGCTGCGCAAAGAGATCTGGCCCGACGGCAAGCCGACGGAGTCTGGGGCCGGCAAGAACGTGCTGTCGCTGAATGGTCGCGACATCGAGCTGCCCGCCGGCGTCGATGGCGAGAAGGTCAAGGCGCTCATGGCGAAACGCCGCAATGGTCAGGAGCTCACGACCGAGGAGCGCGCTCTGATGCGCAGCGTGTTCCAGGCCGCCGGCGGCGCCTTGGCCGGCGGCGGGCAGAGCCGCGGGGGCGGCAACGGCCAGCCGCGTGGTGGTGGTGGCGGCGGCGGTGGCGGCGGCGGCTTTCCGCCCGGCGGCTTCCCCGGTGGCGGCGGCTTCTTCGGCGGCGGCGGCGGTGGGTCGAGCCCGACGGTCGGCGCGGCGGGCGCCGGCAACTATTTGTTCACTGGGGACTACTGGGTCGTGGCGTTGCGCGGCGACAAGATGGTGCCGACCGCAGTCAAGACGGGTCTCACGGACCTCGAGTACAGCGAAGTGATCAGCGGACTGGAAGCCGGCGATCGCGTGCTGCTGCTACCGAGCGCGAGCTTGTACGAGCAACAAGAGCGGCTGCAGCAATTCATCACGCAACGGGTGGGCTCCGCCACGCCGTTCCAGTCATCGCAGGGTCAAGGACAGCCGCGTTTCATGCGCTGAGTCCGTGCCGATCGAGCGCGAATTCCGTCTTCCCGGCCTCATGCTTGCGGCCCGCGTGTGGGGTGAGCCCGGCGGGCAGCCGGTCATCGCTCTACATGGCTGGCTCGACAACGCGGGCAGCTTCGATCTCATCGCGCCGCTTCTGCCGGGCTGCGAGATCGTGGCGCTGGACCTTGCCGGTCACGGCCGCAGCGGAGCCCGCTCGGTCGATGCTTCCTACAACCTCTGGCAGGACGTCGGGGACCTGCTGGACGTCCTGGAGGAGCTCGGTTGGCAGCGCGTCACGTTGCTCGGGCATTCGCGCGGCGCGGCGATCTCGATGCTGTTCGCAGCGACGTTTCCCGAGCGCGTCGACAGGCTCGTGCTGCTCGAAGGCGGTCTGCCTCTGACGGGAGAGGAGGACGGTGCCCCGGAAAACCTGGCGCGCGCGCTGCTCGACCGGCGCGCCCTGCGCGCGAGGTCCGGTCGCGTGTTCGCCGACCGGCGTCAGGCGATCGCGGAGCGCGTGCAGGGGTTCACGAAGGTCACGGAAGCGGCGGCGGAGGTTCTCGCCGGACGCTCGCTGCGGGAGGTGGCCGGCGGATTTCAGTGGCAGGCGGATCAGCGGCTCAAAGGCGCGTCCGAGCTGCGGTTCACGGCCGGACACGTGCGGGCCTTCGTTCAGCGCGTCGCCGCACCGGTGCTGATCGTGTTCGCGGCCGACAGCCCGTTCTCGAGCCGACCCCTCTATCGGCAAACCACCGCCTTGTTTCCGCGCGCCGAGGTGCTCACGCTCGCCGGCGGCCATCACTTTCATCTCGAAGGCGCGCAGCGCGAGATCGCCGCTAGGATTCGCGCCTTCCTCGCGCCGAGTCAATAGTCGCGATCGTCGATGTGCCAGAGGATCTCGCGCACCTTGCCGCCTTGGCGCAGCGCAGCCCATTGCTCGAATCGCGCGAGGTAGGCCGTAACTTGAGCGAGCACCTCGACGTCGCGGACGTGCTCGGCGTATGCGGTCTCGAGACGCTCGCGGCTCGCACGCGCCGCGTCCTTCAATTCCTCGATCGCGCTCGCGACATCGTCGCGCGTGCATTCATGCGCGGGTTTCAAGCCACCGTGCGCAACCGGCAGGTAGGGAGGCAGCTCGCTGCCGACGCGGAATGTTGCTGGAATCACGAACGCTTTGTCGGCCACTGTCGGCTCCCTCTGCGGCGACTCCGGTACTGTAACCGAAGAGGGTGGCGCTCGCGGCCGATTGTTCCCTCACGTCGAACCGGCTAGAGTCGAACGATCGTTTCGGGGAGCGTCATCATGAAAGTGTTTGTCGTGAGCAAGGGAACGACCTCGCTCGAGGGGCTCGTTGCTCGTGAACGAGAGCGGCCGAGCGCAGGTGCGGGCCAGGTCCTCGTGCGGATGCGCGCCGCGTCGATGAATTTCCGCGATCTCGCGATCGTCGCCGGCAAGTATTTTCGCGGGCCCGTCACGCACGACACGATTCCGCTGTCCGACGGCGCGGGCGAGGTTGCGGCGGTGGGCGCCGGCGTCAACGGCTTTGCCGTCGGCGATCGTGTGGTGGCAACCTTCACTCAGGGCCAGCCGCCGCTTGCGCTCGGGTTTCCGCTCGACGGCGTATTGACCGAGTACGCCGTGTTTGCGGCCGATGGGCTGCTGCATGTGCCGGCACATCTGTCGTACGAGGAGGCTGCGACACTGCCATGCGCAGGCGTCACCGTGTGGAACGCGCTGATGCACGGGCCGAGAAGCCTGCGACCGGGCGACACGGTGCTCACGCTCGGCACCGGCGGCGTATCGATCTTCGCGCTGCAGATCGGCAAGATGACCGGCGCGCGCGTGATCATCACGTCGTCGAGCGATGCGAAGCTCGAGCGCGCGCGTGCGCTCGGCGCCGATGAGTGCATCAACTACAAGACCACCCCGAACTGGGAAGAGCGCGTCCTCGAGCTCACGGGCGGGCAGGGCGCCGATCAAGTCATCGATACCGGCGGCGTGGGCACGCTGCCGAAGTCGTATCTGGCGGTAGGCCCGGCGGGCACGGTGAGCGTGATCGGCGTGATGACGCGGCCCGAAGGCGATCTGAGCCCCTATCCGCTGATGACGAAATTCGCGATGGTCCGCGGCGTGTTCGTCGGCGCGCGCGAGCACTTCGACGGGCTCATGAAGGCGATCACGGTGAATCGGCTGCATCCCGTCGTCGACAAGACCTTCGCCTTCGACTCAGCGCCCGACGCATACCGGTACCTGAAGTCCGCACAGCACTTCGGCAAGGTCGTCGTCACCCTCTAGGTTCCCTAGCAGGCCTTTTCAGCGGCCTGCTCAGAGCACGCCGGACTCGGGCTGGCCGAGCACGGTGCCGTCCGGCAGCGTGATCGAGAGAAACTGGCCGCCCTTCTCGTTGTTGCGCAGCGGGTGCACGACGATCGTGACCTTGTCGCCGGCCTTCAGGGTCGAGGAGCGCCAGCCTTCGCGCACCAGGTTGTTGGCCGGATTCATCTCCACGCCCCAGTTCCCCACGGCGCCGTTCTCGTCCTTCACGTCCAGGTGAATCCACGAGTGCGGGTTGCCCCACCTGAACTCCGTGACCGTGCCCGTGAGCGACACCTTCTTGGTGCGGTCGAACACGATCGGCGAGTGATGTGCAAAGGCCGAGCCGTTGCCGAGCACGGCAGTGGCGAGCAGGACGAGCAGTACGCGTGGCATCGTGACCTCCGCTAGCGGATCAGCGACTCCGACGTCGTCGCCGGCAAGTTCTCGTTCAGATCGGGGGTGCACTCCACCTCCTCGATGTCGGTGTCGTGCAGGCGATTGAAGCGCTTCGTCATGTGCCAGTCGCCCTTCCAGCTCTTCGGATCGGTCAGTGTGTACTCGATCTCCAGGGTCTCGCCGTTCTCGATGAGCCGCATGCGCTCGACGATGTGCAGCGCATCGCTGGCCGGGATGCTGGCGCCGCCCTGGTCGAGCCAGTGGTGGTGGCCCGGAAAGTACTTCGTATCGACGACCAGCGCAGTGCCGTCCCAGTGCCCGATCGACTCGCCGTTGAAGCTGGGCACGACGATGTCGGGCTCGCTGTGCTGCCGGCCGTCGAGATAGATGATCCGCACGCTGTTCTCGAAGCCGGCGATCATGTAGATCGCCGTCGGGTACTGCATCAGCACGAACGGGTGGACGCGCGTCATGATCAATGGCATGCCGGGCGGCCAGCACTGGCCGATGTCGTCGCGATAGACTTTGCCTTCGGCGAGCGCCTTGCGCCCGGTGTCGTATTCCTTCTGCGCCTCGGGGGTCAGATCGAAGTTCTCCGGCACGAACTTCCACGACTGCGGGCCCCGCAGCTCGTGCTGCCACGTGCCCGTGAGGTTGAACGGCGGCGCCGGCCGGGCCTTGGCGAGATTCTCGGGAGAGAGCGCCCCGGGCGGTAACGGCGCCGCGGCCGGCTGCGCGCCAGCCGCCGCCGCGACGAGCAGCGCGGCCCCGAGCGTGATCAGCGATAGACGGCCGGACATAGGGGTCTCGTTTCGTGCCGGTTCGGCCTGAAGCATACCGCGCGTAGCCGGGACACGCGACGGATCGCTGCTAGAATGCCGTGCCCATACGTCACGGAACCTCGAGATGGCCACCGAGAAAGCACCCAGGACCCCGCGCGCGTCGGGGCAGGCGATCGACACGCCGGTCGCCGATCGGATCCGAACGCGCATCCAGCAGGCGGGCGGACGTTTCTTCGCCAACGACAACATCGCGCAATATCTCGAGGAGGGCGAGCTCGCGGCGCTCCAGGACGAGGTGGAGGCGCACCTCAAGGGCGTGCTGCGGGCGCTCGTGATCGATACCGAGAACGACCACAACACGCAGGAAACCGCCCACCGCGTCGCGAAGATGTACGTGCGCGAGGTGTTCGGCGGGCGCTACGTGCCGCAGCCGAGAGTCACGGAATTTCCGAACGTATCGCGCTTGAGCGAACTCATGATCGTCGGGCCCGTCACGGTGCGCAGCGCGTGCTCGCATCATCTGTGCCCGATCATCGGGCGGATCTGGGTGGGCGTGATGCCGAACGAAGGCTCCGCGCTGATCGGGCTCTCGAAGTACGCGCGGCTCGTCGAATGGATGATGAACAGGCCGCAGATCCAGGAGGAAGCCATCGCGCGCCTCGCGGATCTGCTCGAGGAGAAGATGCAACCCGACGGCCTCGCGCTCGTCATCGAGGCGGATCACTACTGCATGCAGTGGCGCGGCATCAAAGACATGGACTCGAAGATGACCAATAGCATCATGCGCGGGGCCTTCCTGCGCAACCCAAGCCTCCGCCGCGAGTTCCTCGCGCTGATGTCCGGCAAAGCGAGGTAACGTGCGCGCATGCCTCGCGTAGGCGAGGCGGCCTCGGCTCGAGCCGCGATCCGCTAAACGCTACTTCCTTTTTGTCTTCTTCGCGGACGTCTTCTTCGTGGCCTTCGTGCCGGCTTCGCGGCCTTCTTGCTCTTGGCCGCGGTCGCGGCGGCCGGCGCCGCGCGGCGCACGTCGAGCAACGTCAGATTCGGGTCGGCGGCGAGGCAGTCGGCCTGTTTGATGCCGAGCTCCTTGCGCACGAGGTTGGTGCCCTGGACCAGGGACACCATCTTGTACAGCGCGTGGCGCCGCGCCATGCCCTCCCGGCCCATGCCGCAGTCCGACGACAGCACCAGCCGCTCGGCCGGGATGTGCTGCAGGGCCATGCGGATGTGATCGGCCACCTCTTTGGGCGTCTCCACCTGCAAGGAGTGGTGATCGATGACCCCGATCGCGACCTTCATGTCGGTGATCTCTCGACCGATGGCCGGCAGGTCCATGCCCCCGGAGCTGCAGCTCTCGAACGTGATCACGTCCGCATCGACCTTGTTCAGGATCGAGAGGGCAGGCTTGTAGCTTTGCACCTGGGCGAACATCCGCTGCTGGGAAGGATTGCCCCAGCAGGTGTGGCACCACACCTCGGTCTTGGCCCGCAGGCCGCGCACCGTGTTGTTGAACACTTCCAGCATGAACTCAGGATTGATCACCTGGTCCACCACCCCGCGGGCGGCCAGCAGGTGAATCTGCGGCTCCTCCATCTGGATCACCGGGCAGCCGGCATCGGCCAGTGCATGCAGCTCCTCGTTGAAGGCGTCGGAAATGGCCCAGATCCGCTCGCGCACGTCCTTGTAGTAGAAGTCCTGCACCGCGAAGGCCACCAGCTCCGGCGTCACGGTGCCGAACTTCACGGGCCGCTTGCTCTGGCGCTGCGCGGCCTTCCACATCTGCGCGTACTGCATCGTGCCCCGGCCCACCGGCCCGACGATGCTCGGCATCAGCCGCGCCTCGATGTAGTCGTGCAGGATATGCCCGCGCGGGAAGCCGATCCCGCCCCCGCCGATCGGCGCCATCTTCGGCAGCCCATCGAAGCCGGCCATGTGAAACGGCGGATAGCTCGTCCAGCTCTGCCCGCCGATGTCCTGGGTGAAGCGCACGTCCCCGTCGGTGAAGATATCGAGCCCGGCGATCGCCTGCTCGTTCAGGTACACCGACAGCGCGTCCTCGTACTGCTCGCGAAAGCGCGTCTCCACCATCGCCTGCAGGAAGCTCTTCAGCCCCATGTTCTCCGTGTACCAGCTCGGCCGCGGCAGCGACCCCGTGATGGTCGTAGGCAACAGTTGATTCGCCGTGGCGCGTAGCATTGGTAGTACCCCGTTTTGGTGTTCGCAGTCGGCGCGAGCCGACATTTCTTTCGGAGCCGGCTACAATATTGTAGAAACTGTTCACCTACAACCCTAAGCGGCTCGAGCCGGCGGCGCGTCCAGCGCGTCGTACGCGACGGAGCCGCATCGACAGTTGCAGGATCATCGCCGTGGCTTGAGGCCCGGAAGCAAAGGAGACACTACATGGATTTGGGCAACGGCCTTGGCCACCTGACGTACTCGACGCTCGTGCATCCGGGCGACACCTGGAGCGAGATGTGGGACAGCTTGAATCGCTACGTTCCCGAGGTGAAAGCGCGCGTCGCGCCGAACAAGTCGTTCGGCGTCTCGCTGCGGCTCTCGGCCTCCTCGGCGCAGACGCTGACCGGCGATCGCCACGAGCGCGAGCGTCTGAAGGAGTTCCTGCACGCGCACGACATGTATCTGTATACGGTCAACGCGTTCCCGTATGGGCCCTTCAAGAACCGCGTCGTCAAGAAAGACGTGTACGAGCCCGACTGGAGCACGGACGCGCGCGCGACGTACACGATGCAGGTGGCCGACATCCTGGCCGAGGTGGCCGCGCCGCACGTGAGTCCGTCGATTCAGAGCCCCCCGCTCGGCTTCAAGCCGAAAGTCACGGGGCCCGAGTACGTCAACGAGTTCACGCATCACGTCATTCGCGTCGTGGCCCACATGGTGCAGCTCGAGAAGCGCACGGGCCGCACCGTCACGCTGGCGCTCGAGCCGGAGCCGGCCTGCTTCCTGGAGACCACCGAGGAAGCGATCGATTACTTCACGAACCACCTGTACGCGAGCGACGCCGTGGGTCTGCTGCGCAACCAGACGGGCCTCTCGAAGCCGCAGGCCGAAGACGCGCTGCGCAAGCACCTCGGCATGGTGTACGACATCTGCCATCAGGCCGTGGAGTACGAGGACATCAGTGCTTCGCTGCGGGCGCTCGCCGATGCCGGCATCCCCGTGTTCAAGCTCCAGGAAGCGGCGGCGCTGCGCATGCCGCAGGTCACGCGCGAGGTCGTCGAAGCGCTGCGGCCGTTCGCCGACACCGTGTACCTCACGCAAACGGTCGAGCAGAAAGACGGCAAGCTCACGCGCTTCCTGAATCTCGAGGACGCGTTCGAGGCGTTCGAGCGGGATCCCGGCCCGCGCGAGTGGCGCACGCACGTGCACGTGCCGGTATTCCTCGACAAGATCGGCCCTTATTTCGAGACCACCCGTTTCGCGATCGAGGATGCGCTTAAGTTCCACAAGCAGTACAAGCTGTCGCCGCAGCTCGAGATCGAGACGTACACGTGGGACGTGCTGCCGGACTCGATGAAGACCGGCTCGATCGTGGACTACGTGCAACGCGAGCTCGACTGGGTGCAGAGTCAGCTCGTCTAAGCGGTCTCGTGGGGAGATAAACAATGAAAGTCGGATTCCTCGGGCTCGGCCGCATGGGCCAGGCCATGGCAACACGCGTGCTCGGCGGCGGTCACGAGCTGGTCGTCTACAACCGCACGCGTGGAAAGTGCGCCGACCTCGAGAAGGCAGGCGCCAAGGTGGCAACCTCGATCACGGAGGCGTGCCGCGGTCGCGAGGCCGTGATCAGCATGTTGACCGACGACAAGGCGCTGGCCGAAGTCGTGAAGGACGGGATCGTTCCCGGCCTCGCGAAGGGGGCGATTCACGTCGCGATGGGCACGCACAGCGTGGCCGCGCTGCGGGAGACCGAAGCCACGCACGCCGCCGCGGGCCAGGTCTTCGTCGCAGCGCCCGTGCTCGGCCGGCCCGAGGCGGCCGCGCAGGGCCAGGTCGGCATCGTGGCGGCGGGCCCGCAAGACGCCGTCGCGAAGGTCGCGCCGCTGTTCCAGCTGATCGGCCGGCGCACGTTCGATTGCGGCGTGAAGCCCGAAGGTGCCGCCGCCGTGAAGCTCGCGAACAACATGATGCTCGGCTGCGCGCTCGAGGCGATGGGCGAGGGGTTCGCGCTGGTGCGCAAGTACGGCGTGGAGCCCGGTGCGTTCTACGAAGTGATGACCGACGGCTTGTTCGCCGCACCGGCGTACAAGGTCTACGGCGGCATCATCGCGAAGGAAGCGTATGCCACCGCGGGGTTCACCACGGCGCTCGGGCTGAAGGACACCAACCTGATGCTGGCCGCCGCGCTCGCGGCGAACGTGCCGCTGCCGAGCCTGAACGTGTATCGCGATCGGTTGCTGACCGCGATGGCGAACGGCGACAGCGATCTCGACTGGTCGGTGATCGCGCGCGTGCAGGCGCGCGCCAGCGGTCTCGAATAAGCACTCCGGAGAATCACAGTGATCAACGCAGGTATCGTCGGGCTTGGTTGGTGGGGCAGGACGCTGGTGGAAGGTGTCTTCGGGTCGAGCAAGGAAATCCAGTTCGTCGCGGGCTCGGCTCGCACGCACACCGATGATCTGAAAGCCTTCGCGAAGCAGCACGTCTTCGAGCTCTATGGCAGCTTCGACGACATGCTGAAGCACGAGGGCCTCGACGCCGTCGTGCTCGCCACGCCGCACTCGCTGCACGTGCCGCAGACCGTTGCCGCGGCGCAGGCCGGCAAGCACGTGTTCTGCGAGAAGCCGTTTGCGCTGCACGGCGCCGAAGCGCGTGAAGCCGTGAAGGCCGTGGAGAAGGCCGGCGTGACGCTGGGCTTGGGCTACAACCGCCGCTGGCACCCGGAGATGACGAAGCTGCGCAACATGATCGACAGCGGCGAGCTCGGCATCATCCTGCACTGCGAGGCCACGATGACCTTCCCGAATGCGCTGTTGCTGAAGGCCGATGCCTGGCGCGCGAACCGCGAGGAAACGCCCTGCGGCGGGCTGACCCCGATGGGCGTGCATGCGATCGACGGCATGATCGATCTGTGCGGCCCGATCGACGAGGTGTACTGCCAGAGCTTCCGGCGCGCCGTGTCCGTAGACGCCGACGACACCACGTCGATCCTGCTGCGTATGAAGGAAGGCATGTCGGGCTATCTGGGCACCATGACGGCCACGGGCGGCGGGTTCAGCTTCCAGGTCTACGGCTCGAAGGGCTACGTGCGCCTCGAAGGCATGACGCACGTGGCCGGCGCACCGTCCGAGGAGCGGCGCTCGCGCCTGTTCGGCAACTGCATCTTCAAGCCCGTGCAGGGTCCAGCCAAGGTGTGGCAGGCCGAGACGCTCGATGTCACGCGCGCCACGCTCGAGGCGTTCGCGCGGGCGGCGCAGGGCAAGGAGAAGTTCCTGATCCCCGTCGAGGAGATGGTGCACGGCGCGGCCGTCACCGAAGCCATCATTCGCTCGGCCGACACTCATCTGCCCGAGAAGGTCAAAAAAGCTTAAGGGAGCGGCTCGATGTACTCGTGTGTTCGTCCATTGCTCGCGGCTGCGGCGCTGGCCGCCACCGCGCCGGCCTTCGCGCAGCTCGACAACCTCGCCGAGCAGCTGCGCACCACGCCGATCACCACGCAGAAGCTCGCGGACCACTTCTACGTGCTGTTCGGGGTGGGCGGCAACATCATCGCTTCGATCGGCGACAACGGCGTGCTGATCGTCGACGGCCAATTTCCGCAGATGGTGCCGAAGTACAAGGCCACGATCGGCGAGCTCGGCGGCGGCAAGATCGACTTCGTCATCAACACGCACTGGCACTTCGACCACTCGGAAGGCAATCAGGTGCTCGGGCCCGAGGGCACGTGGATCGTCGCGCACGAGAACTCGCGACAGATGCTCATGAAGAACAACGTCGTGAATCTCGTGACCTCGAAGCGCGAGCAGCCCGCGTATGCGGCCACGGCACTGCCCGTCGTGACCTACGACGACACCATGCGACTGCACTTCAACGGCGAGCGCATCGATCTTCTGCACTACGGCCCGGCCCACACCACCGGCGACACGGCCGTCGTGTTCCGTGGGCACAAGACGGTCCATATGGGCGACGTGTACAACAACGCCGGGTATCCGTTCATCGATGCCGACAACGGCGGCACTCTGAACGGCGTGATCGAGTTCAGCTCGAAGGTGGTCGCGCAGATCGACGCGGACTACACGGTGGTGCCCGGTCACGGCCCGGTTGCGAACTACCAGGCCCTGGTCGACTACGTTGCGATGCTCACGACGATCCGCGACCGCATGAAAGCGTTGATCGACAGCGGCGCCACGTTGCAGCAGGTGGCGGCCGCCCGCATCACGGCCGAGTGGGATCAGAAAAAGGGCGATCCGGCGAGCTTCCTGAATCGCAGCTACACGAGCCTCACGCGCAAGTAGCCCGCCCACCGGCCGGATCTTGCCTCGGGAATGACTGGCGAGTAGCGTTGCTTGGACCAGTTCGCGCGCAGGCAGCGAACGCTCAAAGGGGGATCACCATGAAAGGCTACTGATGGCCGTCATTGCTCGGCGCGCTGCTCGTCTGCGCCTACGCCGCGCTCGGCCCGAGCAGCTTCGCTGCAGTCGACGCGAAAGGGTTCACGATCATCAAGCCCGATGAGCTCGTGTGGCAGCACAACACCGATGGTCCCGACATCGCCGTCGTGTACGGCGATCCGACGAAGGAGGGCTTCTACGTCATCCGCGCGCGCTTCGCGCCCGGCGTGATGTCGCGGCCGCACTACCACCCCACCGATCGGCACGTGACGGTGCTGTCCGGCACGTGGTGGGCGGGCACGAGCGCCGATGGCGATCGCAGCAAGACGGTGCCGCTCGGCCCCGGCAGCTACATGATGCACCCGGCAGGCGCCGTGCACTTCGACGGCGCCAAGGACGTCGAGGCCATCGTCGAGATCAAAGGCATTGGGCCCGCGCCGTCGATTCCGGCCGGCAAGTGATTCACCACCATGAAACGACACATGAGCAAACAATCGCCCTCTAGTGCGCTCGAGCCCGTCGCCGGCAACGGCCTGCTACATCGCCGGCTGTTCCTGACGCACAGCGCCGCGCTGCTCGGCACGGGCGCGGCGCTGCTGACGGCGCGCAACGCGGCGGCCGCACCGCTCGAAGTGCCCGCCACGATGAAGACGCCCGGCGTGCCGGCCAGCGGCTACGGCGAGCGGTCGCATTTCGAATCGGGCGTGCAGCGGATCGCGAACGGCGCAGCCCCCACGCCCGGCACGGGCGGCTCGCGGACGCCGCTCGAGCACCTCGAGGGCATCATCACCCCGAACAGCCTGCATTTCGAGCGCCATCACAATGGCATTCCGGACATCGATCCCGACGAACACCGCGTGTTGATTCACGGGCTCGTCGAACGGCCCCTGCTATTCAGCCTCGACGCGCTGTCACGTTATCCCGCTGGTCTCGCGCATTCAATTCCTCGAGTGCTCCGGCAACAGCGGCGCGCTGAACGGTGCCGAGCCGGCGCAGCAAACTGCGGGCGGATTGCATGGGCTCGTCTCGTGCGCCAACTGGACCGGCGTGCCGGTGTCGATCCTGCTGCAGGAGGCCGGCGCCAAGCCGGAAGGCAAGTGGCTGCTCGCCGAGGGCGCGGACGCCGCGGGCATGAGCCGCAGCGTGCCGATCGCCAAAGCCTACGACGACGCGATCCTCGCGCTGTATCAAAACGGCGAACGTCTGCGGCCGTCGAACGGTTATCCCGTGCGCCTGTTCCTGCCGGGCTACGAAGGCAACATGAACGTGAAGTGGCTGCGGCGCATCAAGGTCACCGCCGAGCCGACCATGACGAAGGACGAGACCTCGAAGTACACCGACCTGCTGCCGAACGGTCGCGCGGAGATGTTCACGTTCCCGATGGGCGTGAAGTCCGTCATCACCTCGCCGTCGGGCACGCAGCAGATGCAAGGCGCGGGGCTGTACCAGATCTCCGGCATCGCCTGGTCGGGCTCCGGCAAGATCCGCCGCGTCGATGTCTCCGCCGACGGTGGGAAAACCTGGGCACAGACGGCGCTCGATGAGCCCGTGTTGTCGAAGGCCGTGGCCCGGTTCCGGCTGCCGTGGCGTTGGGACGGCCGCCCGAGCGTCCTGATGAGCCGCGCCACGGACGAGGCCGGCAACGTGCAGCCGACGCGCGCGAAGCTCATGGCGGATCGCGGTCCGAATTACCGGTACCACTACAACGCGATCCAGAGCTGGAGCGTCACGGCGGCAGGAGAGATCGGCAATGTCTACGTGTAAGGGCGCGGTCGTCGCCGCAGCGCTGCTCGCGGGCGGCTGGATGATGGCCGCGGCCGCGCAAGAGGGTCCGCATCTCGGTGTGCCGGTGTCCCCCGACGACATCGCCAAGTGGGATTTGAGCATCGGCCCGAGCGGCGCCGGCCTGCCGCCGGGCTCCGGCACCGTGAGCGCGGGTGCCGGCGTCTATCAGACGAAATGCATCGCGTGCCACGGCGAGAAAGGCGTCGGCAAGCCCAGCGATCAGCTCGTGGGCGGGCAAGGCACGTTGCGCGACGCCGCCCCGGTTCGCACGGTCGGCAGCTACTGGCCCTATGCGACGACGCTGTTCGACTACATCCGCCGCGCCATGCCCTGGCCGCAGCCGCAGTCGCTGACGTCCGACGAGGTGTACTCGCTTACGGCCTACCTGCTGTTCCTGAACGGCGTGATCGGCGAGACGGACGTCATGAGCGCGGCAACGCTGCCGAAAGTCGTGATGCCGAATCGCGACAACTTCGACATCGCCTACCACGAGCCGCGCCGCCGCTAACGCACCGTCAGCGCGGACGGCGAGGCTCTGCGGATAGCCTGGGCGAAGCAATATCCGCCGCCAGTTGACGGCCCGGCAGTTGCCGCTACGCTTGCACGATGGCCGATACCCCCGCCGACCGCCCCAAAGGCAAATCGCTGAAGCCGCTGCGCGCGCTGGCGCCTTACCTCCTGCCGCACTGGCGCGTGCTCGCGCTCGCGCTCGGCGCGCTGGTGATCGCGGCCGCCGCCCAGCTCGCGCTGCCCCTGGCGTTGCGCAACCTGATCGACCAGGGCCTCGTCGTGCGCGACGCGGCCACGATCAACCGCTACTTCGTCGCGTTTCTGGCCGCGGCCGTGATCTTCGGCGCGTTTGCTGCGCTGCGGTTCTATCTCGTCTCGTGGCTCGGCGAGCGGGTCGTGGCGGACGTCCGTAGCGCCGTCTACGCGAAAGTCATACGCATGGACCCCACGTTCTTCGAGATCACGCGCACCGGCGAGGTGCTGTCGCGGCTCACGGCCGACACCACGCTGGTGCAGTCGATCTCCGGCGTCGGCATCTCGATCTCGCTGCGGTCGGCACTCACGCTGGTCGGCTCGCTGGTGATGCTGGTGGCGACGAGCCCGAGGCTGACGCTGATGATCGTGGTGCTGATGCCGTTCATCGTGGGTCCGCTGCTGATGCTCGGCCGGCGCGTGCGGCGGCTATCGCGCGATTCGCAGGATCGAGTGGCCGACGCCAGCGCGCTGGCGGGCGAGACGATCAACGCCGTGCAAACCGTGCAGGCGTTCACGCTCGAAGAGCTGCAGACGCGGCGCTTTCGCGAGGCCGTCATGTACTCGTTCGACGTGGCGGTGCGCCGCATCCGGATTCGCGGCTGGCTCACGGCGCTCGCCACCACGCTCGTGTTCGGCGCGATCACGCTCGTGCTGTGGATCGGCGCGCGTCAGGTGCTGGCCGGCAGCCTCACGTTCGGCCTGCTGAGTCAGTTCCTGCTGTACGCGGGCTACATGGGTATTTCGGCCGCGTCGCTGTCGGAGATGTGGGGCGAGGTGCAGCGCGCGGCCGGCGCCATGGAGCGGCTGGTCGAGCTCGCGACCGCCGAGCCCACGATCAAGGCGCCGTTGGTGCCCATCGCGATGCCGCAGCCGAGCCGCGGCAGGATCCAGTTCGAGCACGTGAGGTTCCGCTATCCGTCGCGCCCGGAGGTGGCCGCGCTCGACGATTTCTCGCTGACGATCGAGCCCGGAGAGACCGTGGCGTTCGTCGGCCCGTCGGGCGCCGGCAAGAGCACCACGTTTCAGCTATTGCTGCGGTTCTACGATCCTTCGGCGGGCCGGATCCTGATCGACGGCGTGGACATCGCGCGCGCAGTGCCCGAGCAGGTGCGGCGGCTGATCGGGCTCGTGCCGCAGGACACGGTGCTGTTCGGCGCGTCGGCGCGCGAGAACATCCGTTACGGCCGGCCCGACGCCACCGACGCCGAGATCGAAGCCGCGGCCCGAGCCGCCGAGGCCGACGAGTTTCTGCGCGTGCTGCCGCAGGGCTACGACACGTTCCTCGGCGAGCGCGGCCTGCGGCTCTCGGGCGGGCAACGCCAGCGGATCGCGATCGCGCGCGCGATACTCAAGAACCCGCCGATCCTGCTGCTCGATGAGGCCACGAGCTCGCTCGACGCCGCGAGCGAGCTGCTCGTGCAGCAAGCGCTCGAGAAGCTCATGCTCGAGCGCACGACGATCATCATCGCGCATCGCCTTGCCACGGTGCAGAAAGCCGACCGCATCGTCGTGATCAATCACGGCCGCATCGTCGCGAGCGGCAGCCACGCGCAGCTACTCACGGCGAGCCCGCTGTACGCGCGGCTCGCGGAGCTGCAGTTCGGCGCACGCCACCGGCGCGCTCGAGGAGACCGTCGATGCGGCTGTGGTCGGTCGAGGGTAACCGCCAGCGGCTCGACGGCGGCGCGATGTTCGGCAACGTGCCGCGCGCGCTGTGGCAGCAGTGGCTCACGCCGGATCGCGACAACCGCCTGGAGTTCGCGTGCCGCGGCCTGCTCGTGCAGGACCTCGACGGCCCAACCGTGCTGTTCGAGACCGGCATCGGCGCGTTCTTCAGCCCGAAGCTCAAAGCGCGCTACGGCGTGCTCGAGGATCGGCACGTGCTGCTCGACTCGCTCGCGGCACGCGGCGTGCGCCACGAAGACGTCGACGTCGTCGTGTTGAGCCATCTGCACTTCGATCATGCGGGCGGCTTGCTCGCCGCATACGCCGAGGGAGAGCCGCCGCGGTTGCTGTTCCCGAACGCGCGCTTCGTCGTCGGCACGCGGGCCTGGGAGCGCGCCTGCGCGCCGCACCCGCGCGATCGCGCCTCGTTCATCCCGGAGCTGCCGGAGCTGCTGCGGGCGAGCGGCCGGCTCGAGCTCCTCGAGGGCCCCGAGGCGCCGCTGCCTCGGGCCGCGCGTGCAGTTCGATTACAGCGACGGTCATACGCCGGGGCTCGCGCTCGCCACGATCGGCGGCGACGGCGGCGTGGCGTTCTGCGCCGATCTGATCCCGGGCCGGCCGTGGGTGCATCTGCCGGTCACGATGGGCTACGACCGCTATCCGGAACGGCTGATCGACGAGAAGCGGCGGTTTCTTAAGAACAAGATCGAGCGCGGCGTCCGGCTCTTTTTCACTCACGATCTGACGTGCGCCGTGGCGCTGGCGCTGTGCGACGAGCAGCAACGGTTCGGCACGATGGCCGAGCAGCCGACGCTCGACGGCGAGTGCCTGTAGCGCGCGCTGGCCAAGCTCGGTCCATTCGGCCCAGAATGGCGCAACGGTCGATCGGGGGGAGTCATGCGTAATCGCACGTTTCTGATCGTGACGCTCGGCGCGTTCGCGGCCGGCGCGAGTCACGCGCAGGTGAAGAATCCGCTGCCGAACGTCGAGAAGCATGGCCTCGCGGTCGAGGTCCAGGACGTCGTGCGGCTGCCCGATACGCGGGGCTTGCGACCGCCGGATCAAGACGTGAACCCGAGCGGCTGGGCGCGCGTGAGCTTCGTGCGCGAGCTGCCCGACGGCAGACGGTTCGCGAACGATTCGCGCGGCTTTCTGTATCTGCTCGACGGCGGCACGCCGCGCGTGTACGCCGACGTTGCGGCGGCGTTTCCGCTGGCCTTCTACGGGCGGCTCGAGAGCGGCTTCATCGGCTTCGACTTTCACCCGGATTTCGCGCGCAACGGCCTGTTCTACACCGTGCATCTCGAGCGCGCGGCTGGCAATCCCGGCAAGCTCGACTTCATTCCGCCGGGCTTCGGCCCGGCCGACGTGACGTATCACAACGTGATCACCGAATGGCACGCGACCGAGCCGCAGGCGAACGTGTTCAGCGGCACGCGGCGCGAGCTGCTGCGCACGGCGCACGTCGTGACGAACTCGAGCCACCCGCTGGGCTACGTGGGCTTCAACCCCACGGCCAAGCCCGGCTCGCCGGATTACGGTCTGCTGTACACCAGCGGCAGCGATTTCGGCTTCAGCAACGGCGGCGGCCCGAACTCGAGCAACGCTTCGCAAACGCAGCGACTCGACTCGATCATCACGGCCATCCTGCGGATCGACCCGCGCAGCCCGAAGCAATCGAAGGGCACGAAAGGCCTCGGCGACTACACGATTCCGGCCATCAACAAGTTCGCCGCCGACCACGATCCGAAGACGCTCGGCGAGATCTACGCGTACGGCCTGCGCAACGCGCATCGGCTCTCGTGGGACCTGACCGACGGCACCCTGTTCGCGGCCGATATCGGCATGAGCAACATCGAGGAGATCAACATCATCCACGAGGGCGGCAACTATGGCTGGATGGCGCGCGAGGGCTACTTCGAGAACGGCCGTTATCGTGGCGGTGCGCTCGACGAGGTGTTTGCGCTGCCCGACGACGTCTTGCAGGGCCGCACGAAGGACGCGTTCACCTACCCCGTGGCGGTCTACGACCATGACGACGGCGTGGCCGTGAGCGCCGGGTTCGCGTACCACGGCCGCATCCCGCAGCTGAACGGCAAGTTCGTGTTCGGCGACGTGAACCGCGGGCGCGTGTTCGCAGCCGATCTCGCCGCCATGAAAGCGGCCGACGACGGCATTCCGGCCACGGTCGCGCCGGTCGAGGAAGTGCAGCTGTATGTGCTTGGTTCCTCCGACACGCGGATCTACACCTCGTTCCGCGAGCTCGTCGAAGGCACCATGGGCAAGTCCCTGACGCGCACGGACCTGCATATTTCGCAGAGTCGCGACGGCGAGCTGTTTCTCACGTCGCGCCAGGACGGCATGATCCGCATGCTCGTCCCGGATGCCACCGGTGGCGCCGCCGGCGCGCCGAGCGCGCGTCGCTAGGTCGCGCCGTGGCCAGCACCGAAGCTGCCGCCGTCGCGCGCACCGTCCCCGCCGGCAACGGCTGGCAGTGGATCGTCGATGCGTGGAAGCTGACGGCGGGCTATCGCCCGCTGTTCACCGGCCTGGTCCTCGGCTTCATCTTGCTGGCTGCCGTCGCGAGCCTGATCCCGGTCGTCGGCTCGTTCGCGTTCGCCCTGCTCGCGCCGGTGTTCCAGGGCGGCCTGATGCTCGGCTGCGACGCGCTGCGACGCGGCGAGCCGCTGAAGGTGGACCATCTGTTCGAGGGCTTCCAGCATCAAACGGGCCGGCTCCTCGTGCTCGGCGTGATATCGGTGGGCGCCGGCATGCTGCTCCTGCTGATTGGCGCGTTGATCGTGGGACCGGACCTGTTCGGCATGCTGCTCGCCGGCGGTCCACCGGATCCCGCGCTTCTGGTGGACGTCATGCTGCGGAGCTTGCTGGCCGTGCTCGTGATGATGGCGCTCAGCTTGCCGCTGTACATGGCCATGTGGTTTGCCGTGCCGCTGATCGTGCTCCGCGGGCTCGATGTGAAGTTCGCCATGAAGCTGAGCTTCGCCGGCTGCGTGCACAACGTGCTGCCGTTCCTCGTCTGGAGCCTGGCGTTCCTGGGGATAGGCATCGCGATCACGGTGCCGTTCTTCATCGCGGCTCTGCTCCACACGGTGCTGCTCGCGCTCGTGCTGCTGCTACCGATGCTGGTCGGCTGCATGGTGCTCGGCGCGCTCGTGTTCGCGTGCGTGTACACGAGCTATCGGGACGTCTTGGCCTTCGAGGAATAAGCGCAGGGGTAGACGATGGACGACGACGAGCCGCGCAAGTCGGCGATCGACCGCCGCAGCTTCATTGCCGGAGCCGCCACGGGTGCGGCGGCCGTGATCGCGCAGCAAGCCTCGCTCGCGGGCGCGCAAACGGCGGCGGCGGAGCCCACGGTGCGATCGAACGACAAGACGCGTCCCGCGTCGGACTTCATGGTCGACATCTTCAAGTCGTTCGGCATGGAGTACATGTTCTCGATGTGCGCATCGAGCTTCATCGGCATCCACGAGTCCGTGCTGAACTACGCCGGCAACCAGAATCCCGAGGCGATCGCGTGCACGCACGAGGAGATCTCGGTGGCCATGGCGAACGGCTACGCGAAGATCGAGGGCAAGCCCGTGCTCGTCTGCGCGCATGCCACGGTGGGTGCGCAGCACGCCATGATGGCGCTGTACGACGCCTGGTGCGATCGCGTGCCCGTCTACCTGGTGCTGGGCAACACGAACGATGCAGCCGAGCGCAGAGGGGACGTGTACTGGGTGCACAGCGCGCAGGATCCGTGCGCCATCGTTCGCGACATCACGAAGTGGGACGACAACCCCGTCTCGATCACGCATTTCGCCGAGTCCGCCGTGCGCGCCTACAAGATCGCCATGACGCCGCCGATGGGCCCGGTGGCGCTCGTCGTCGACGATCACATGCAGGATCAACAGGTGCCCGTCGACCTGCACGTGCCGCGGTTGAGTGTGCCGACGGCACCGGCCGGGGACTCGGCCGTCGTGGCCGAGGTCGCACGATGGCTCGTGGCGGCCGAGAACCCCGTGATCGTCGCGGGACGGGCCGCTCGCACGTCGGCCGGTTTGGGCCTCATGGTGGAGCTCGCCGAAGCGTTGCAGGCGGGCGTCGTCGATACGCGCCAGCGGCTGAACTTCCCCACGCGCCATCCGCTCGCCGGCGGAGCCCCGGGCGCGGCGGACGTGGTGCTGGCGCTCGAGCCCGGCGACATCTCGAACCTTACGCGCCAGGCCCACCAGCGCGATGCGAAGGTGTTGAGCATCAGCTCCGGGCACCTGTTCCAGCGCAGCAACTACCAGGATTTCATGCGCTACGCCGAGGTGGATCTATCGGTGGCGGCCGACGCCGAGGCGACGCTGCCGGCGCTGATCGAGGAGATCAAACGACAAACCACGGCCACGCGACGCGAAGCGTTTCGCCAGCGCGGCGAGAAGGTTGCCGCGGCGAACCGGCAGACGCGCGAGCGCACGCGAACCGATGCAGCCAACGGCTGGGATGCGAGCCCCGTGAGCACCGCGCGACTGTCGATGGAGCTGTGGGCGCAGCTGAAGGACGAGGACTGGTCGTACGTGACGGGCTGGGTCACGTGGCCGATGCGGCTCTGGGACTTCACGAAGCACTATCAGTACATCGGCCGCGCGGGCGGCGAGGGCGTGGGGTATCACGCGCCGGCCTCGGTCGGCGCGGCGCTCGCGAACAAGAAGCACGGCCGGATCAGCGTGTCGATCCAGCCGGACGGCGATCTCATGGTTGCGCCCGGCGCGCTGTGGACCGCCGCGCGGCACCAGATTCCGCTCCTGATCGTCATGCAGAACAATCGCGCGTACCACCAGGAGGTGATGTGGTTTCAGCGCGAGGCGTTGTCGCGCGGCCGCAGCCTGGACCGCCTGCAAACCGGGTTCGGTCTCGGCAATCCCGACATCGATTACGCGAAGATGGCCGCGAGCATGGGCGTGGCGTCGTCGGGGCCGATCACGGAGCCGAAGGAGCTGGCGGCGGCCATTCGGCGCGGGATTCAAGTGGTGAAACGCGGTGAGCCGTACCTGATCGACGTCGTGACGCAGCCACGCTGACGGGAGGTGCGCGTGAAACACCTGCTCTTCGTGACCGTGCTCGCCTGCTGTGCGCTGCAGGCGATGGCGCAATCCGCGCAGCCGCAGAAGTCCGCACGCACCGCGGCCGCCAACGGCCGTAACGTCTATCTGCACCTCGGCTGCTACACCTGTCACGGCACCGTCGGCCAGGGCGGCGCCGGACCGGCGCTGGCGCCGAACACGTTACCGCTCGCGGCGCTGCAGCAGTGGGTGCGTAACGGCACGCCGGGCTGGTCCGTGGCGAACGGCATGCCGTCGTTCTCGCCCAGCGTCCTGCCGGAGAACGAGCTCGTCGACATTCGCGCGTATCTCACGAGCTTGCCGCCGCCGCCCGCGGTGAAGGATGTGCCGCTGCTGAACCAGTAGCGCTTTGCTTACGACGTGCGCTATTTCGCGACGAACTTCGTCAGTGTCGCGTTGACGGTGTCGGCCACGTACACCTCGTCCTTGCGGCTGACGGCGACCATGTGGGCCTCGCCGAACTCACCCGGCGCGGTTCCGGGCCGGCCGAGCGCGGCGAGCACGTTGCCGCGCAGATCGAGCTTCAGCAGCTGCCCGGCAAAACCGTTCACCATGTAGATCGCTCGCCGGCCGATGTCGAGGTCGCAGGGCAGGCCCGCATATTTGATCTCGCGGACGAACGCGCCGTCGGCTGTGAAGATCTGCACGCGCTGATTCTCGCGATCCGCGACCCAGAGCAGGCCTTGGCGGTCGATCTCGATGGCGTGCGCGACCTGGAACTGGCCCGGGCCCGAGCCCTTGCCGCCCCACGATTTGATGAACCGGCCGTCGCGGTCGAACTTCAGCACGCGCGGGTCGCCTTTCGGGCCGGGTGTGTGGCCCTGCACGACGAACACGTCGCCGTTTGAGCCGATCGCGACGTCGTTCGGCTGGTCGAGCTTGCGGGAGCCCGTTGCTTCGTCCCACTCGCCGGCTTCGCCCTTCGTGCCGAGCGTGAGCAACACCTTTCCGCTCCGGTCGAGCTTCATGACCACGTGGGCGCTGACGTCGGTGGCCCAGAGATTGTCGTCGCGGTCGATGTGCAGGCCGTGCGCGCGCGTGAACAGCCGATCGCCGAAGGCGCGGACGAAGGCGCCGTTGCGATCGAACTCGAAGAACGCCTGCTCGCCGCGCGTCAGCACGAACATGTGGCCCTTGGAGTCGAACGCCACGCTGGCGGGCGCGCCCATCTTGACGCCGGCCGGCACATCGACGGCCTTGGGTGCGGGAACGTAGTCCAGGACCGGCGCATGCGCCGGCACGAGCAGCGCGGGATCGGTAGGTCGCTGCGCGAGCGCGGCCGAGCCACAAAGACAAAGCGCGACTGCGGCTGCGACTGCTCTCATGCGGCTCCCCCTCAGCGACGCCGGAAAGAGTAACACCGCGCAGCGTCGACGGCGCTTTGGAAGACGCCCGATCCGGAACAGCGGATTACTCGGGACCCATCAACGCCGTCAAAAAGTTCTCGTAGGTGTCGAGCGTGGACGGATCCCGCTGCACGATCGTCACGATCTCGCGCGGGATGCCTTTCAGATGCTCGACCATGCCTTCCGGGCTGGCGCCGACCGAGGGGCCGAGCTGACGAAAGATCGCATAAGACGCCTGCTCGTAGGCCGCGACGTCGATGCGGCGACGGTGCTTGCGCAGCGTTTTGACGCTGAGGTCGTAGAACGCCCGCACGTGCGGGTTGGCTGCAAATTGCGCCCGGTCGCCGCGGCCCTGCGCGTCCAGCGTGATCTGATGGGGTTCGGCGGGCGCATCAAGGGGCTGTGCAGACGCCAGTTTCGCGGCCAACGCGAGCGCCAAGCTCAACGCGGTCCAACAGATGATCTGCGACTTCATTGGGGATACCTCGCTACGGACGAATCGAAGATAACGACGAGATGTAAAGAATAACAGACATAAAGTCAAGAATAACTGACGTCGCGGCGCGCCAGGGCCACGGAGGGCTCCGCTCCGACGGCTACGTGGCCGGAGGCTGGCCTTGCGCTTCGGGACGCTGGTGTCGGCGACCCTTCTGATACGTGGCGGTCGGCGTGCTAACGTCCTCGCGGTAAGGCGCTCGTCCGTTTTGGGGGCTACGGCCATGCTGCGATACATCAAGATTGCGCTCGTTGTCTTCGCAACGGGGGTGTGGCAGCTCTGGCGGCACCGCAACGGCTCTGCCGCCGCATTCCAGGCGGCGAAACGCTGGGCACTCGTCGCAGCAGGGCCAGGTTGCCTTCGAGGGGGCGACCTACTATCTGGTATGTCTCGGCGTCGTGGCGCTGTAAGTGCACATGAGCGACGCGCCGGTCGAGTTGGCGGGATCGTCATGAGCAGCACGCCAACCCGGAGACGCTCGGCGAGAGATGAAAGGGGATGAAGCTCACCAGGCGAGGAGCGCTGAAGAACGCGGCAGTGGCACTCGGCGCGGCGTGGCTCTCGGCTCGAGCGCTGCCAGCGACGGCCGAGCCCGTCGTGCTCCGCGGGCGGTTGAAGCAATCCGTGTCTCGCTGGCCGTACGCCAAAATTCCTTTGCCGGAATTCGCGCGCGCCGTCGCCGACATGGGATTGACGGCGATCGATCTTCTCGAGGAACAGGACTGGGCCACGATCCAGGGCTTTGGACTCACGTGCTCGATGGGTTACGCCGGGGCAGGATCGATACCGATGGGGCTCAACGATCGCGCGAATCACGACGCCATCGTGCACGCTTTCGAAACCAAGATTCCACGCGCCGCCAAGGCCGGCGTGCCGAATGTCATCACGTTCTTCGGCAATCGCAACGGCCGAAGCGACGACGTGGCCATCGAAAATTGTGTGATCGGCTTGAACCGGATCAAGAGCGTCGCGGAAAGCGAGGGCGTGACGGTCTGCGTGGAGCTGCTGAACAGCAAGGTCGACCACAACGACTACCAGGGAGATCATTCCTGGTTCGGCGTGGAGGTCATGGAGCGTGTCGCGTCCCCGCGCGTGAAGCTGCTGTACGACATCTACCACATGCAGATCATGGAGGGAGACGTCATTCGGACGATTCGCGACCAGCACGAGCACATCGGCCATTTCCATACCGGCGGCGTGCCGGGCCGTCATGAGCTCGACGGCACGCAGGAGCTGAACTGGGCCGCGATCTGCACCGCGATCGTAGCTACCGGCTTCAGCGGCTACCTAGCGCACGAGTTCGTGCCGACGCGCGATCCGCTCACGTCGCTGCGCGAGGCCGTCGCGCTCTGCGACGTATAAGGACTCGACGGCTGCAACGCGATCGAAGTGCGCAGCGTTCAGCGCAGGCGACGATCGTCACGATCGCGGCCGCTACACCGAACTCGCGTCGGATCGATTCAAGGAGCGATCTGTTCCCCCGGCGCGCGTCGCGTCGTCGTTTTCGATGAGACGGGATCGAATCACCCAATCGGCACGACCTAGCGGCGTATTGCCGCGGTAAGAGTCGTGAGCAGCAAAATGAGGCCCGCGCTGTAGGCGATACAGATGATCTGCTGTGCACCCGACAGCGACAGGACGGCAGCGGTCGTTGCCACCACCATCGCCAACCCCGTCACGTAATAGGCAGGTGCACCGAAAATCTGCGCGAGCGGAAGAAAGTGAAGCCCCACGATCGCCGCTATGGCAGCGACGATATACTGCTGCATTTGCAGATGCGACAGCACGATTATCGCCACTACGATCGCGCCAATCTCGATTGCGAGAACGATCAAAAAGGCGATGCGCGTGGCTTTGGGCTGCCTCAAACCCGCCTTTCTGTCGCCGTGGATGCGCATGACGCCCCGGAGGACAATCACCGCAGTTACCGCGTAAGCAACATAGAACAACCAGTCCGGCGCGGAGTCGAACTTGAGAGCGTTGAACAGCCAACCGAGCCCGAAAAGCGCCGCGACAATTATCCCTGTACCGCGCCCCGCTCTTGGACTGTTTACGACGCCGCTTTGTGACGCATCCGCCATGGGTTTCTCTCCTCGCCTGTGGACCGCAGCGTACCGGGTTATAGCCAATCCGGCTTAAGCTTTTTCAAGTAGCGCGCTTGTTCCCTCACGCCTCGGCATTCCGCAAGCACTCCCGCATCGGCGAACACGATTGCGTCGCCTGCGCCGGCAGCACGTCGAGTCCATGCGCACACCGTGCGCTACACGGAGCTCGGCCGGACCGTTTCAAGGATTTTTGGACTACCAGGAACGCCCGATATCGGACGTCAACCGCGGCATCACGGCGACTCCTTCTGCGCGACCTTCCGCTCGCCGGTGTTGATGTAGTACTTCTCCCTGAGCATATCGACGACCTGTTTGTAGAACTCATCGAGCTTGTTATAGGCGGTGGTCGCGATCTGTTTCAGGCTCGGCTCTGGTTCTTCGTCCGCCACCGATTTGGCCACGAACCGAAGGTGATTGAGCGAGCCTTCGAGGGACTGCAACACCCGGCGGTCGAAGCTCTCGCCCGTGAGGCCCACGACCGGTGCAAAGCTCAATAGGCGATCTTTGCCGATGGCTGCGCGTGTGCGTTGCTCGATCACAGGCAGCGGGTTGAGCTTGATATCGACGGCTGGGTAGTCCTTTGCCACGCGCTCGAGCGTTCCCTTGAGCGCATCGGCGTAGTCGGTCACAGCGGTCGTCATGTCATTGACGGGCTTCGACTCGGACTTGACGAGAAAGGTTAGGTGTAGCTTGGACACGTCACCGAGCTCTTTGTAAAGAAGACTGTAGCCTTCATTCAGAATCTGACGTTGATCTTGTGCGTCGGCTTTCTGCTGCGGTCGGGGCTCCGCCTTCTGAAGCGCTGCTGAATCCGCGACGCAGCCACCCACAAGGCCTACAAGTCCAATCAGAAGTACGAAAGAAATGCGTGATAGGTTCATACGCACGCATCATGCAAGGTGCGTACCACGCCCGTCTCGCATCTGGCGGGCGGCGGCAGTCGATGAGCCGAGCGGCCTGGACGGAGTGGCCCGCTAGATCCGGAGTGCGCCGAGCTCGAGCTCGATCGCGACGGCGCGCAAACTTTGCCCTCGCCTTCGTGCGCGATGAGCAGTGCCCACTTTCCTTCTCGAAACACGAGGGCTTCTGTCTTGCGGACTGGATCCAGCCGCCAGGCATGTTCGACGCGCTCGCGCGCATGAACTGCGCAGCGGCGGTGCTGCGTCGGGCGGCCAAGGAATAACGAATGAAACCCGCGCCACTACTGGCAACGTGGTGGTGATGGGTGGGATCGAACCACCGACCTGCGGGTTATGAATCCGCCGCTCTAACCATCTGAGCTACATCACCACTAGAAACAACGAGTTGCGATAACCCGGGCGCGCTTGTCCGGTCAGCCGCGGGGAGCGAAATTCTAGCGCAAGTCGTTGATCCTGTGTAACCGCGGTCTGCGGATCAGTTTTCCGCAGGCCCCGATCATGACGAGGCGGTTGCGGTCAGAAGCGGCGTGGCGGCAGTCAGCCGTTGCATGGCGTGAACCTCATTGCTGTTCGATGTCGCGCGATTCGTTGCTGGGCGAGCGAAATTCCATGGCGGAGTTTGCCTCGCCCCGGCTTGACTCGCAGAAAGCGCGCGCTGGAGAGGAATGGCCTTGGGCTGGCTACCGACCGAGCGCTGCCGCCCAGTTCGGCACGACGACTATCGTCGTTCTCGGCGGCAGCGGCGAATCGCTCGGCGCCCCGCCGACGAATTCGTTGATCAAAAATCGCTGCCCATCCGCCGACACGTCATACGGCATGTGCGAAAGCTCCCCCATCGTAGTCCAGTGATCGCGCATGACGATGTCCGCCTTGAACAGCTCGCGCGGCAAACTCGCCGATAACCCGTTCGCGGTGCTCACCGCCACCGTCATCAACGCGCCGTCCTCGGTGACATAGAACACCTCGCCGCCGCTCGCCGCCCACCGCGGCAAAACGCCTCCGGCCGTCGATAGCTGCACCCTGTCCGCGAGATCCGGATACGAGCTCACGTACACCTCGTACCGTCCCGACTCGTCCGAGTCATACGCCAACCAACGGCCGTCGGGCGATAACGTCGCGCCCATCTCGTTGAATTTCGTGCTCAAGAGCGGAGTGCGCATGCGGTCGCCGTCGAGTCGCAACGCTGCGACGTCGGCGCTGTTGGCGGGTTTGTACGTGGTGAGCACGGTCGCGCCGTCCGCGGACCAATCGGAAGCGTACGGCGCGCGCAGCGAATCGAGCACGAGCGTCTCTTCGCCCACTCCGTTCGCGCGCTTCTGATACAGACGCAAGTTCTCGCCCGTATAGATAAGGCGGTCACTTTCCGGCGACCACACGGGCCAAACGTCGTGTCCCGGTCCGGAGGTGAGGCGCGTGAACGTGCCGCGCGCGAGATCGTAGATCCAGAGATTGCCGCCGACGGGATCCTCGTGGACGTGCACGGCGATCTTCTTGCCGTCCGGCGACAGCTCGATGCCGCGATAGAGGCCCGGCTTGCCGATCGTCTCGAGCCGTTTGCCGCTACGGTCGTACCAAGCCATTCGACTCATGCGCGGGGCGAGGCCGCGAAACTGATCGCCGGTGGCGTACGCGAGCACCGAGTCCGACACGCCGTACACAGCGACGGCGCTCGACGGATCAGTGAGGAGCCCATCGGCAACCCGAATCGGCTCGCCGTGCAGCGTCAAAGTGTCGGGATCGAACTGCTGCGCGAAAAGTGTGGCGCCGCGGTTGAACACCAAGTGGCCCGACGCGAAAGCCGCGAGCCCGGAGAACGGCAGCACTTGGGTTCGTTCGTCGGAGTCGAGCGATCCCACGTACACGCCGGGTTGGCCGAACGCGCTCACGAACAGAAATCGGCGGCCGTCGGGCAGAAACCACGGTGCCGTATGGGCCACCTCTCCGCGTGCAGCGTCGAGGTGCGTCGCTTTGGCGGGTTGACCGCCCGAAGCGGACACGCGCACGGTGCCCGTGCTGCTGTCGAACAGAATCACGTCGGCGGCGTTCCAGCTGCCCGCGGTCATCACCGGCGCGTCGGCCAACTCCTGCGGCGAGCCGCCCACGAGTGCGATGCGCTTGAGCCGGCCTTGCGCGGCGAACGCGATCTCGTCGCTGCGAGGGGACCAGAACGGGAACACAGCTCCGGTGGTACCCGGCAGCGCTCGGGTTTCGAGGGAGTCCAACGGGCGCACGTAAAGCACGCCTGTTTCCAACGTGGGGCCCGCGGCGTACGCGAGATAACGGTTATCCGGCGACACCGCGAGCCCGATGAGACCGCCGTCGACCGGCACGGCGAAGCGCAAAGCCGGCGCGCTATCCGCCCGCGCATTGTCGCCGCCCCGGCGTAGCTCTCCCGCGCCGCGCAGCCACACGAGCGACACGGCCACGCCGAGTAGCAACCCGAGCGCGAGCGTGCCCGCCGCGAGCGCTGCGCCAAAACGGCGGCGCGGCAAAGCGCCGGCGGGCGTGGCGCGTTCGTCGGGTGGAGCGGCCGGCGGCGGAGCAGCCTGAGGCGGAGCGGCCGACGGCCGAGCAGGGGGCGCCGCGGGTGCAATTGCTTCGACGCGCTCGACCGGCGCCACCAGACGATAGCCGCGCTTCGGAATCGTCTCTATATAACGCGTGTCGTCGCCGGACCCGGCGAGCGCCTGGCGCAACTGCTTGATCGTGTTGTAGACGGACGCGTCGCTCACGACTACGCCCTTCCACACGGAGGCGAGCAGCTCCTCGATGGAAACCACTTCGCCCGGACGCGCCGCGAGGTGAGCCAGCACGTCCATCGTCCGCGACTCGAGCCTGATCGAGCGCTCGCCGTTTTCGAGAACGTTGAGCGCGGGGTTCGCGATCCAGGAGCCGATTTTTATCGTTGTTGTGCTCATGAGCCGACCGCCTCTCGCTTCGTTCCGAAGAACTTCAGAAGTTCCTCGGCGGGACGGTAGCTATTCCTTAAGCGTGGCTTGCCGCGGGCATTGTAGCGTCATTTCGGGCAGTGCCGCCGTCGGCACGAGACACGGAGAGCTCCATGATTCACACGCGTACGTTGAGTCGAGCCGTCATCGCGGCGGTTATCGTTATTGCCGCCTTCCTCGGCGGCTGCGGCCCGGCGCAGCCCGTCGGGGTGAAGGCGCTGTCCAACCGCCCGGATCTCGTGAGCGGCGGAGACGTGCTCATCGAGCTCACGCTCCCTGCCGGCGCCACCCCGGCCGGCCTAAAGGTGGACGTCGACGGCCGCGATGTCACCGCCGCGTTCGCCGCCCGCGACGGGCGGATGCGCGGCGTCGTCGAGGGCCTCGCGGTCGGCCGCAATCGAATCTCGGCGACGGCGCAGGGCGCCGCCACCGGCACTCTCACGGTGACCAACGCGCCGCCCGGCGGCCCGGTGCTCTCGGGCCCGCAGGCGACGCCGTTCGTCTGCGCGACGCCGGTCCCGCAGCCCGCGACCGGCGACCTTCCGGCCACGAACGGCAGCGGCCTGCACACGCAGGCCCGGGACGCGCAATGCGACATCGCCACCGAGTACGCGCTCTACTACAAGAGCACGACGGAAGGGTGCGTCTTTGCGCTGCCCGATCCGAGCCCCACAGTCCCTGCGTTTCCGCCGGAGCCGCGCCAGGCGGTGCCGTTCACGAGCTCGAGCCCCCCCCAAACCGCCACGCCGCCTCCGAACGGCTGCTTCAAGCTGTACGATCCCGCCGCGGCCACGCCCGCCGACCTCGCGACGACTACCACGGACGCAGGCGCGACCGTGCCGTACATCGTGCGTGTGGAGCGCGGCGTGTTGAACCGCGGCATCTACGATCTCGCGGTGCTGTACGACCCCGCGCGACCCTGGACGTCGCTCGAGCCGCAACCGCAGTGGAACGGGAAGGTCGTCTTTCAATTCGGCTTCGCCAACGGCCACCCGCGGCGCCAGGTGCGCCCGATGACCGCGTGGACCGACAGCGGCATCGGCATCGGGCCGACCATCGCGCTCGGCCGCGGCTATCTCGTGGCCGCGAACAGCATGACCGACTCGATGAGCAACTCGAACCGCGTGGTGATGGCCGAAACGCTGATGATGATGAAAGAGCACATCGTCGAGCGCTACGGCGAAATTCGGTTCGCCATTGGTACAGGCGGCTCCGGCGGCGCGCTCAACGCGATCATCGGTGCGTCGATCGCGCCCGGTGTGCTCGACGGCGTCGTGCTCGCCGGTGCGCTACCCGACGGCCAGACGTTGCAGGTGATGCCGGACTGCGCGCTACTCGTCGCGGCCTATCAGCAACCGGCGTGGCTTAAGGTGCTCTCGGCCGGCGGCTACACCGTCGAGCAAATCAACGCGAAGAAAACGGCGATCAACGGCCACGCCGATCAGACCAGCTGCCACGTGTACTTCGGCATGTTCTCGATGACGGCGCCCGGCAACTACCGGCCGCGGTTCGCGGATGCGACCACTGGCGAGATCAGCACGCTGCCCACCGCGACCAACAACTGCGAGCTGCCTGCGAGCGTCGTCTACGATGCCGAAGCCAACCCGAGCGGCGTGCGCTGCGATGAAGGCGCGTGGGCCGCGTCGATCTGGGGCCACGTGCCCGGCACGGCGTTCGTCAACGGGACGCGCGACAACGTGGGGGTGCAGTATGGGTTCGCGGCGTTGCGCAACGGCGCGATCACGGCCGAGGAGTTCGTCACGTTGAACGAGCTCGTGGGCGGTTTCGACCGCGACAATAACCCCACGAGTGCGCGCAGCGTTGCCGACGAAGCGGCGCTCGCGACTGCTTATCGTGCCGGCCTCGTCTCGAGCGGCCGCAATCTCGCGAACGTGGCCGTGCTCGATCTGCGCGGCTGGGACGACGCGCGCGGTGGCACTCACCACATCGTCTTGAGCTATGCGCTGCGCGACCGGCTGGACCAGGAGCTCGGCAGTCACGACAACTACGTGATGTGGCGATTCCCGCCGAATCCTCCGCCGTTGCCGCCGGCGCTTCCGCAGCCGTCGATGGGGCGCGACGCGCTGCTCGCGATGGACGCGTGGCTCACGCGGGTTAAAGCGGACACGACTAGCGTTTCGCTCGCACAGAAAGTCCGCGCGGCGCGTCCCGCCGACGTCGCCGATTACTGCGTGCTGAGCAGCGATACGACGCGCTCGATCAAGGTCACCGACGCGGCGCTGTGCGACGCTGATCCGCTCTTGCGGCCCGCCGCTTCGCCGCGCCAAGCGGCGGGCGGTCCGCGCGCCGGCAACATCCTCAAGTGTCAGCGTAAGCCGCTCGCGGCAGCCGACTACGGGCCGGCGACGTTCGACGCCGCGCAGTGGGCGCGCCTTACGGCCGTGTTCCCGACGGGCGTGTGCGACTGGACTCGGCCGGGCGTCGGCCAGCAGGCGGCGGTGTCGCCGCTGACGTTCGCGGCCGGTCCCGGAGGGCAGCAGCTCGCCGCGCAGTAGGTATTGCGGCAGCGGCGTTTGAAACCGGCGACCACGAGCTGATAACCCGCGTCGCGGCACGGTCGCGACGAAATGTAGCGTAGGCCCCGTTGCAAACGAGCAGCAGTCCATACTCGCGGGAACCTCCGCCCCGTTTGACGGGGACGGCGCCGTATCGAGACGGGACGACGGACATCGTGCTAGAGCCGTTGGACTTCATCGCGCGCCTGGCCGCGCTGGTGCCGGCACCGCGCGTGCATTTGACGAGGTACCACGGAGTGTTCGCCGCCCATGCCGCGCTGCGCGCGGCGATCACGCCGGCCGGGCGAGGGTCGAAGGCGCGAAGCGAACCCGAACGGCCGATGCCAAAGCACGTGGCGCTGACCTGGGCGCGGCGCTTGAAGCGCGTGTTCGGGATAGAGATCGAGCAGTGCGCGCGTTGCGGCGGGCGGATCGAGGTGATCGCGAGCATCGAGGAGCCGGAGCTGATAGAGCGGAATTCTGGCGCACCTGCGGGAGCGGGGTGGTCCCAGGTCGGTCATGCCGATGCACTGCAAGTGTGCCGCGAAGTCCCCGTGAAGCCGATTCGGCGTCCCGATCAGACGGAGGCTTAGACAGAACGCTCGTTACACGCCACTGCCCCCGCGGCGATGACGTGCTTCAAAATACCTACCCGCTTCAGGCGTCTGCTTATCGGCTTACCGTAATGCTGGTTTGAGTGTCCAACGGGCCAAACTGATCTCTGCCAACTCCCTTGGGGGCGGCCGGGATTACCAGTTTCACCCAGACGGCATCCGGAGCCTTGAAATACGAAGTCTCGGTCGCCTTGCGCAGGGCGTCGATGCTGTCTTGCTGCTTCCCGGAGGCTGCGTTGGCGAAACCCGGCAGCTCGAACACGACCCATGAGTCTTTGGCCATTTCACTCAAACTGATTGCAACTTCCGGTCTTTCGGTCTTCACACGGATCTCGGTACCGGCGCGCACAGTGCTCTGGTTGGCCGTGATCTTGAAGTCCTTGCCATTGCGGCTCAGGACAATTGGCTGTTGAGGAACAGCCGCCCGCGCAGGAGCAGCCGCCGGCGCAGGCGCAGCTGACCGCACGGCAACATCTTTCAGCGCAAGACCAGCACCCCTTGTGGGTCCGGGCCTCCTGATGCTGAACTGCATGCGTCCGATATCACCCGTGCACACTGAGGCGTTCCAGGTGGGATGAATCTTGCAGGTGTCGTCCGTGGCGACGCTGTCGTTCTCGCCGTCGTTGATCAGGATATAGGAGTTGGGGATGCCACCGACCGAGCCGTCCAGATCGTGGATCGCCGCGGTCCGGTAGGCCGAACCACTCCGGTTGTCACTATCGAACCTTGAGTCGATTTTCGGAAAGTACACGGGCTTGGCATTGACGAACTTCGCGCCCTGGACGGTGTTTTCGGTGGTAACCCCGGCGCCCGTAAACAACAGCCATGTAAGCGCTCCCGATCCGCGCCGTTTGTTGTCCTGGTAGTTCACGAAGGTCGTGTTCACTATGTCATGGCGGTAGTCGTAGTACTCGTAGGCGTGGATCGGGTAATCCGGAATCAGGCGCTTCGGCAGGCTGCGGCCGTAGGCCTTTTCCTCCGGAGTTACGGGGTTGCCGATGTTGTCGGTTTCGCCCACGAACAGCGAATCGACCACCAGTGAGGTAAATGAGTCATCGCCGAAGGAACCGGTTGAACTCGTGAAACCAATGGCATTGTCCGCCGCCTTCAGATTCTTGAAGACGTGTCGCTCCCCTCGGCCCCAGACGCCGCCATTGCGGTTCTTGTAGCTGGTGAGATTCTCGAACAGCGCATCCACGCTCTTGCTGTTCGGGTCAGCAGGGTCAACCTTCGGCATGTACGAGGGGCCGGCCAACCCGAAGACGTTTTCCACATTGATGTTCCGGTCGAACATGAACCCGTCGAAGTTGGAGTGGGCCGTGTTGCTCCTGAATTCGCGGAGCTTGGTGCGGCGTGGCCAGATGTTCTTGGCGATGTCCGTGCCCAGGAACTGGCCTTGCGGGTGCTCCGGCAACGACAACCAGAAACCATTCTCATCGGAACCGGCGGCCACATTGTCGACAAAGGTGTTGTCGGGATTGGTGATCCAGTAAGCCGCCACCGTGTTGTCCGAAGGCAGCAGGGTGTCCTTGCCGGACATGCTGGCCGCCCTGTAGGTCGCGCGATTCAGCGGATTGCTTTCCATGTTCTCGCCGTTTGCGGCGAGATTGGTCGGCGCGCAGGCCTTGGACGGATGGCACTTGATCTCGATGGCGAGGTTCCTGACGAACTCGTTACCGTGCTCGATGCCGTCTTCCATGAAGAAGCAGTGACCGACGATGTTGTAGGTGACGTTGTTTTCGACGCGCAGGAAGTTCGTGCCGTGCACCGTCACGCAGCGGTTGTACGTGTCGTGGATGGAGGCGTTCTTGATGTACTGGCCCTGCGCGTCGCCGACCAGATGCCAATGGATCGGATACCGGGCGAGCGTCATGTGCTGGCCCATGCGGTTCAGCTCGACGCCCTCCACGTACATGTGGCTCGAAGGCATCGCCATGATATGACCGCCGAAGAACGACTGCTCCGCGTCGGCCGAGGCCTGGACCTTGATATTGCGGGTCAGCAAGCCCACTTCGCCGCGCTCATCCACGTCGAAGGTGATCTTGCCGAAGTGCATGTAGGTAAGCTTCTGGTCGAGCGTGATCTTGTTGCCGCTGATGGCGGCAATGGTGCGCCGCTCGGCCTGCCGCGGATCGTAATCCGTCGACGCGAGGACGATCTCGTCCCCTACTCGCCAGCCCGCGGCGTTCAGGACCTCGATCGAAGTGCTGCCGGCTTTGGCCGTGCTGGCCAGCTTGGTCCAGGTGTTGGTCCGATCGCCGTGCAGGTTCAGCGTTCCGCCCGAGATCATGATGCCGCGATCCCCCATGCCGGCCATGACGTCTTCACCCTTGACGTTATCGGTAAGCGTGATGGTCGCCTTGCGCGTGTGGGGGCTGGCTTCGCTGCCGATGGCCAGTTCCCCGTGCAACATGATCCACTCGGTGGTCAGCTCGAGGTCGGTGTCGTTCGAGAACGTGAGCTTGCCGTCGATCGAGAGCCCCGCCAGCGCCGGCGGGCTGACGTCGAGGATCACGTCCTTGTCTCTGCCGATCGTGGGCTTGTCGCCGGCGACCGGCACCTTGTGGTTCGGCCAGGTCGCGGGATCGGACCAGTTCGTCGGAGCGGCCTGTGCGATCGCGCATACGCCGCCGAGCAGCAGTGCAGGAACGATAGACACGCGAAGGAACGAGCGACTCTTGTTGGTCATGACATCAACCCCCAAGACTTGAAGATGACCCAGTGCTTCGAGGAAGAGCATAGCGCGATTGCCCCGCGGTCCAGCACGGCTTTTCGACCGCCCAAAAAAGAGCTCGCGGAAATCGGGTACGGCTCAAGGTGAACTTATGAGCCTACTCATCCGTCGCATCTGCGATGTCCTCAGCGCACGGTCCCAGCCTGCTCGAAGGTCACGCCGTGCTTTCCGCGGTTAGCGGCGGCCTTCTCAGGATCCCAGGCGAAGCGGTAAACAAAACCCTCAGCCATGCCCGAAACTCGGAGCGGCGAAGGAGTCTATTGCAACGTATCCTTCGCTGCTGTCGCGGTGCTCGCGAAAGGCCGCGTAATGGTGTTCGGGAGACTCCCAGAATCTTCGATTATTTTCTGCGGACGACACTGGCAAAGAGCGTCTTACGCGCAGATCGGCCGAAGTCTATTGGAAGTCACAGATTGGCTTTTCGTCGTCCGTACAGATATCTAGGCGAATTCGGTCGGCTGATTATGAATCCTCCGCTCTAACCATCTGAGCTACATCACCACGGAAAACAAGGAGTTGCGACTGCTCGAGTGCGCGACTCCGGTCCGCAGATCATTCTTCCGTAGGTCCGAATTGCCAACGCCGACCGAGACTCGAGTTATCGGGGCTCCCTAGGTTGGAGGCGGCGGTAGTCGGGAGCGACCACGCTAGCAGCAAGCCCTTGACCATCGATTCGGCCGAAGGCATTATTATGACTGACCAGTCAGACAAATAAAGCAAGTCTCGATGGCGCCAAAGATCGTCGATAAAGAAGCCCGCAGACACGCGATTCTCGCTGCAGCCGCAAGTGTCTTCGCCAAGTTCGGCTACCAGCGCGCGACGATCGACCAAATCGCCGAAGCAGCCGGGGTTGCCAAGGGTTCGGTCTATCTCTCGTTCGCCAGCAAGGAGGACCTGTTCTACGAGCTGTTCGAGAGCTTTGCTCGGGAAGCCATCGGCAACGAGGGTTCAGCGACGCTCCCATCAGGCGCGAGCGCATTGCGGCACGTTGAGGAGATCATGTGCTCCGCCGCGGAGCTGATTGAAGCGAACGGGATGATTGTCCCGCTAACGCTCGAGTTCTGGTCCGTCTGCGGCGTAGAGCAGACCCGCGATCGATTTGGCAGAAAGAGCGCCGAACTCTTTGCCGAATTTCGGCACCGGATCGTATCGATCTTGAAGGAAGGTCAGGAGCGGGGCGAGGTCGCGAAGGACGCTCCGCTGACCGAAATCTCTTCGTGCGTGATGTCCATGATCGACGGGTTGTTGGTCCAGCAATGGACGGACGCTAGCGTCAGCATGTCGAAAACACTTCGCACGGCACTGCCGGTCCTGCTTAGCGCCATTCGAGGAGACGAACATGACTAGATGGCCCACAGCGATTCTGTTCCTCCTCGGGCTTACGTCAACGGCCTTCGCCGCGGCGCCTGATCCGGTCGCAATCCTCCGCGCCGCCATCGACAACTGGCGCGGCGAGAGCTCCTTCGTCGAACAAACCATGACTGTGCACCGCCCCGAGTGGGAACGCAGTTCCTCCATGGTAAGCATCACGCGCGGCAAGAAAGACGCCCTCATCCGATTCACCGGCCCTCCACGCGACGAGGGCAACGCGACCTTGAAACTCGACAACGACATGTGGGTGTTTACGCCCCGGCTCAATCAGGTCATCAAGTTGCCGGGCAGCATGATGGCCCAGCCCTGGATGGGAAGTGATTTTTCCTACGATGACCTTGCGAAAACTGACCAGCTTCTCACCGACTACGATCTCAGCATCGTGCAAACCGATTCGGCCGAGGGCCACGATGTATATGTGATCGAGGCTAAACCTCATCCCGACGCCCCCATCGTATGGGGCAAGGAAGTCCTCCGCGTCCGCGACGACAACGTACTTTTGGAGCGCGCGTACTACGATCAACACGGCACGCTCGTCAAACGTATGGTCTCGGAGCGCGTTGCGCCCCTGGACGGCCGCCCATATCCATACGAGCTTCGGATGGTCGACGAGGAGGAGCGGGACCGCTGGACCCTCGTGGAGACCAAAGGCGGTCGTTTCGACATCGGCGCGCCGGACTACCTGTTCACGCTTTCCAATCTGCGCAACCCCGAGAGATTGGAAGCCGCAATGACGTTCACCCTTGCTTGGCGAAATCTTTGGCGTCATGCGCGGCGGACTGTGTTCAGTCTTCTCGCCGTCGCTGCGCCTGCGTCGTCGTCGTGTTCTTACCGTCGCTACAGGCCGGTAGCTACGCGGGAATGGTGCGGACCTACACGGGGCTCGTCGACGGCTATGCCGAGATTCAGCATCCGAAGTACCTCGATACGCCCGCGATTCGGGATTCTTTTCTTCTCAGCAACGATCTTCGCGCCGCGCTCGACCGTCTACCGGCAGGCATAAACCATGCGGAACGGGCCATCGCCTATGCGTTGCTCTCTTCCAACAACCGCAGTATCGGCGCTCAGATCATGGGCGTCGAGCCTCGCTCAGAACCCTCTGTCTCCACTCTCCCGGCCGACGTCTTCGACGGTCACTATCTCGTTGGGGAGGGTGACCTCGTCCTAGGGGAAGCGCTTGCCCGCAATCTTCATGTTGCCATTGGCGACAGCGTCACATTGCTCGGCGTGGGACGGGACGGCTCGCTTGCCGCCGATGTGCTCACTGTAGCGGGCGTCTTTCGCACGGGCATCGCAGAGCTGGACCGAAGCTTGGCGCAAATGTCTCTCACCCGCTTCGACGCGGCGTTCGCAATGAGTGGTGAGCGCCATGCCGTAGTCGTGAACGGGAGTGATCCTCAAGCTTTGCGTCGAGCAATCGACGACTTGCGCCCCGCGGTCGAGGCCCACGGGTTGGCACTGCGTGACTGGACCGAATTGCAGCCGAGTCTGTATTCCGCTATCGAGCTCGACATCACGGGCGCTGTGTTGATGTATGCCGTACTTATCGCGGTCGTCGTGGTCTCGCTGCTGAATACACTGCTCATGTCGGTGCTCGAGCGCACGCGCGAGTTCGGGATGATGATGGCGCTCGGTGTTCGACCAGGCCTGCTGGGCGAAATCGTCTGGGGCGAAATTGCCTTCATGACCGTGATGGGTGCCGCGAGCGGCATAGCCTTCGGCGCGCTACTCACCGCTTTGTTCCGACGTGAAGGAATTAGCTTCGAGTCCGCCCAAGCCATTTTCGAACAATATGGCATGTCGGCAACGCTCTATCCTGAATCGACCCCGATAACACTTCTTCTTGGTCCGGCCGTTATTGTCGTGGCGATCCTTGCCGCCGGTGCCTATCCCGCGCTGCGAATACGAGGATTGAAAATCATCGAATCGATGAGGGCCGCATGACGAACCCTATCGGTCTCATGGCGCCACTCGCATGGCGCAATCTTTGGCGCCGTGGTTCACGCACGTTGATCACGATGCTTGCCGTCTCGATTGCCGTTGCGTCCCTGGTCGTGATGGGCTCGCTCTTTCGTGCGTGGGGCGGCAGTGCCTTTGATCGTGCGGTCGAAGCGCTGACTGGGCATGGCCAGCTTCATGCCAAAGGCTTTCTCGATGACCCGACGGTCGATCATGCGATGCCCTTCCCGAGCGGGACGCTTGCGGACACGCTTTCCGGACCGGCCGTCGTCGCTTGGGCACCACGGGTGGTCGCGCCTGCCCTCATACGATCTGAGCGTGAGAGCGCACCGATTACGCTATACGGCATCGACCCTAGCCGCGAACCGCGCGTCTCGTTTCTCAAGCCCACCGTCGTCCAAGGTGCGTACTTTAGCGGAGCGACTGACGCCGGTCTCGTGATGGGCCGCCTGCTTGCAGACCGATTGCAGGTCGAGCTCGGCCGACGAGTCGTCATCACGGCCCAGGATACAAACGGCGACATCGCTGAGATCGGCGCGCGCGTCATAGGGTTCTATCAAGGTCAGCCCGACCTGCAGAAATACGCCGTGTTCTTGCCCATCTCGAAAGCCCAGGCACTTCTTGGGCTCGGGGACAAGATTTCGGAGATCGCATTCCTCGCACCCCGTCGCGATGCGATTGAGGCTGCTACGAAAGCTCTTTCGGCGGCGGCACCAGAACTCGACGTCCGCCCGTGGGATGCCCTCCAGCCTTTTTCGAAAGGGGTAGTCGATCTTGCGGAGGGGACGAACGCGATCTGGATATTGGTCTCTTTTGTGCTCGTCGCCTTTGGTCTCATCAATACTCTGGTGCTGGCGGTGTTCGAACGCATGCGCGAGTTCGGGCTCATGCAGGCGCTTGGGATGAGACCGGTGCTACTCCTGACGCAAGTGCTCCTGGAGTCCACTTACCTCGTAAGCCTGGGCACGCTTATCGGCGCGGCCGTCGGCGCGGGTGTCGTCCGCTCCTTTGAGGGAGGACTTCATCTTGGAAGTCTCGGCGTCGGAGCGGAGGCGTTTGGTGCCAGCCAAACCCTCTATCCGGAACTGCACCCCGGCCAATTGGCGTTCGCCTGCGTCGTCGTTGTCGGACTTTCCATTCTGGCGAGCTTGTACCCGGCGTTCCAGGCGGCAAGACGCGTTCCGATCGACATACTAACGCGCGCTCAAACGTGAGGAGGCAGCCCCATGACCGCGGTTATCGAATGTCACGAGCTGAGCAAGACCTATCTGAGCGGCAAAGTCGAAGTGCCCGCGTTGCGCGACGTGAGTATCAAGATCGAGCCCGGCGAATTTGTCAGCCTTTCGGGGCCGTCAGGATGCGGCAAGACGACGTTGCTCAACCTGATTGGCGGCCTGGATCGTCCCAATGACGGCGATGTCCGTGTTGAAGACAAGTGGCTTAGCAAGCTCTCCAATTCCCAGCTCGCCGATCTGCGCCTTCGCCGAATAGGTTTCGTCTTTCAGGCTTACAACCTTATTCCCGTCCTGTCGGCGATAGAGAACGTCGAATTCATCATGCAACTCCAAGGCGCGTCAGCCCACGAGCGGCGCACCCGCGCAGGGCAGATGCTGGGTGCGGTCGGTCTTACGCAGATGCAGGGAAGGCGGCCGTCCGAGCTGTCGGGTGGGCAGCAACAGCGTGTAGCGGTGGCGCGTGCGATCGCGTCCGGTCCGGCCATCGTCCTTGCGGATGAGCCAACGGCGAATCTCGATAGCAAGACATCTCACGCACTCCTCGAGCTAGTTCGACGACTGAACGAGGAGCATGGGGTTACATTCGTGGTCGCCAGTCATGATCCGAAGGTCCTCGAATTCGCGCGGCGGCATATAAGGCTGGTTGATGGTCAGATTGCTTCTGACGAGTAGCGTGCTATTCCTTTCGACCGGCGCCGCCCTTGCGGAGCCCGCCTTGCGCGGCGAGTTGAAGGTCCAGGAGGATGTCCTATTCGCGCGAACCGGCGACCAACTTGCGCGGACTGCGGGCCACGACCCGCCGTCACTTCGACGTCCCTACGCCTGAAAGCGGAAGGGCAAAGTGGCAACTGGTCCTACGATCTTCACTACCTGATGGAAGGTGCGTACAGCAACCAGTACGGCGAGCTGCAATCTGCCGCTTCCGCGGGATCCAATCAGAATTTCTTCGACCTCGAAGATCAGATTTCGAATGGCGCGAACGGAAGCGTAGGTCATCGAATCGACCGCGGCTGGGTGGCATATTCAATGCCCTCGACCGTCATCAAGATCGGGCGCCAGGCGCTCACCTGGGGGCACGGCCTGGTTTTCCGCCCAATGGACCTATTCAATCCCTTTGCCCCGGATGCCACGGACACCAGTTACAAGCCGGGGACCGACATGCTCTACGGCCAATACCTCTTTAGTGGAGGTTCCGACGTTCAATTCCTTGCCGTTCCGCGAAAGGGTGCGGATGGCAAGTTTGATTCGAACGAAAGCTCTTACGCGGTTAAAGGCTTTTGGAGGACCGGACGTGTAGAAACTGACATCGTCGCCGCACGAGACTTCGGGGAAAACGTTGTCGCTGCAGGTGCGTCCGGACCGGTCGGCAATGCGCTTTGGAAGGCCGATGTCGTCTACACCTTCGAGGGCGACGGCGGAACGAGGCTGTCTGCTGTCGCCGGCCTTCAGGACAGTTGGAGCTGGAGAGAGCGTCCCGTCACTGGTTTCCTCGAGTACTACCACAACGGTTTCGGCGTATCCGACCGGCGTCCTATCACGGAGCTTCCAGCCGATCTGACTGAGCGGATTGCACGTGGTCAGACTTTCAATACCGGGCGCGACTATTTGGCAGTTGGCGCAACTGTGGATTGGACTCCACTGCTGAAAATTGCGCCAACGATCATTGCCAACCTGAACGATCGTAGCGCACTCGGTATCGCCTCGGTGGACTACAACCTCTCGGACAAGATGAGCCTCGTCGCCGGGATGCAAGTCCCCATCGGCCAACGCCGCACCGAGTTTGGCGGACGCGAGGCGAGTCCCGGCACCGATGAATACTTCCGGCCACCCGCTCGGCTCTTCTTGCGCTTGGAACGATATTTCTAGCGTTCGTTACCGCAACAACGGTGCACAAAGGGTGCACGAAAAGCTGCAAGGAATCTGTCCAATATCTTCGCCGGGCACGACCGGAAAACAGCTCTTATGCGCAAATTCCCCGGAATTCATTGGACAACGGGGGAGGAGATTTCGGCGTCTGGCGGGAGGTTAGAGCGAATCGGTCGGTGGATTATGAATCCGCCGCTCTAACGATCTGAGCTACATCACCACGCGGAAACCGACTATAAATCGGAAGGTTACGCACTTCCGTCTGGGCTGTCTTGGCGACGAGCATTGCTGGCTGAACGGCCGTAAGCTTAACGGTGCGTTAGCGCCCCGAAGCGGACGTTAGCCGTGTTTTAACGAGCAGCCGCAGTCGACCGAGACCTTGTGAAAACTCTCTTTTCTTGTCGCCAGTGACGCGATCGTTGAAGTCGTCGCCGACTGGGGCGGTCCACGAGCTCGAGACGGCTCAGCCGGAGTTGTTCGTCGTGATGCCGCGACGGGTAGGTGCGTTTTACGTCGGCGGAGAAGAAGCGGGCACGCCGTTCAGGCCGCTTGCATCTGTTGTATGAATTTCGGCACGCCAAACACGTTGATCAGCCGTTTGAGATTGTAGGCGAGCACGTGCAGGCTCAGCTCGGTGTTCACGTGCTTCAAGGTTTTCATCTTGAAGTGCTGCGGACCGGCCCAGCCCTTGATCGTGCCGAACGGATGTTCGGCGGTTTGTCTTCGTAAACGCATCATCTCCGGATGCTGATCGAGCCGGGCTTGCACACGCTCGATGACGTCTTCGTGTTCCCCTCGGCTGATACGTCGATTTTTGTTCGTCGTGCACTTTGACTTCAGCGAGCAGCGCGGGCAAGCCGAGCTCCAGTAGCGACGGATTTGCTGCCCATCCTCCTCTTGGGTGAACCGATAGATCGCACGTTCCCCCGCCGGGCATTCGTACTCGTCCTCTTCAGGTCGGTAGATAAAGTCTCGCTTGCCGAACAACCCGCGCGCCTGGCTATTGGAAGTCTGAGGCTTCGGCACGTACGTCTCGATCTTGGCCTCCTCGCAGGCTTTGAGCTCCTCCCCCTTGAAGTAGCCCCGATCAGCAACGACCCGCAGCTTCTTGGCCTTGAGGTTCTCCTTGGCTTGCGTGGCGAGGGCGGCGAGCTGCGTGCGGTCGTGTCCGACGTTGACGACTTCATGCGCCACGATCAGGTGATGCTGGTATCGATCGCCGCCTGCACGTTGTAGCCCACGATCCCGGTCCCCCGACCGCTCGTGGCCATCGAGCGCGCATCGGGATCGGTGAGGGAGACCTGTTGATCGGCGGCAGCAAGCATCGCCGCCTCATGTTTTTTTAGCTTCGCGATCTCCCCCTTCAAGATCTCGATCTTCTTCGCCAAGTGCTCGTGCTTGCGCTCCACGAATGGGGCTTCCTGCCGATCCAGGCTCTCCATCTCCGATAGATACCGCGCGATGCTCTCGTCGATCTGCTCCAGCCGCCGCTTCACCTTTGCCTTCGTGAAGTTCCGGTCCCGGTTGTTCAGCGCCTTGAACTTGCTCCCGTCGATCGCGACGAACGCGTCCTTAAAGAGCTTGAGCTTCCGACACAGCACCACGAACTCTCGGCACACTTTGCGGATCGCCCCGCCGTTGTCGCGCCTGAAGTCCGCAATGGTCTTGAAGTCCGGCGCCAAGCGCTGCGTCAGCCACATCAGCTCGACGTTCCGCTGCGCTTCCCGCTCCAGCCGATGACTCGACTGCACGCGGTTCATGTACCCGTAGAGAAAGAGCTTCAGCATCGTGCCCGGGTGATATCCCGGGCGGCCCGTCTCGGCCGGTGTGGTCCTAAACCCCAACACCGCCAGATCCAGCTCATCGACGAACACGTCGATCACCCGCACCGCGCTGTCTTCAGCGACGTAGTCGTCCAGACTCTCCGGCAGCAGCGTCGTCTGATTCCG
>CAVSMD010000004.1:0-954475 GCA_963728995.1 uncultured Gammaproteobacteria bacterium | reverse complement strand
TGGACGGGTGGCGATGACGGCAGCGTCGCAGGCGAGCTCCTGATCCGTCCTGATGCGGATCGCGGCGAGGTGCGCGAGTGGATTGAACCAGCACGCGCACCGCACGATTTCGATGATGCGTTGACGATGGTGTGCCCGGAAACGCGATGCGCGTGCTCATGCGCCAGAATGAGCGTGCGTTCCTCGGCGTCGAAGCGCGTCTCGAAGTCCGCCGGCAGCACGAGCTGGGGTCGGAACACGCCGACGAGCGCCGGTCCTACCGACGGATCAGCGGCGAGACGGCGCGTGCTCAGAACCGATCGGGCAAAGAGCGCTGCAGCTCCGACAAGCCAGACAGCTACGAGCAGGTCGGCGAGAGCGGGAAGCGACACCACCGACGTCCGTGAGACCTGAGCGGATGCTTCGTGCGGTGGCACCGGCGAAGTCTCTGCTGGGTAGTCGGCCTCTTCCGAGCCCGTAAGGCTCGCGGTTGGTTGGATCAGCACGATCTCTTCGCGCGCGGGCACAAAGCTCGCCCCCGCGGCGATGAGCACGACTAGCCAGAACCAATAGGCAACGCTCGCGCCAAGCCGCCGCAAAATCGCTGGCCGCAGGGCGAGCACAACGACGATTGCGACGCTGGCGACGACATTGCTGCGAACCAGCGCTGACAAAATCGCTTCAGCTGTCATGATCCAGCCTCTCGATCAGACGTTTTAGCTCTTCGACCTCTTCGCGGCTCAAGTCCTGCCGCTCCGAGAACTGGGTTACGAAAGCTGCGATCCGGCCTCCGAATAACCGGTCGATGAATTTACGGCTTTGCTCGTGAACGTAGTCCTCGCGCCGGATCGTCGGCCGGTAGAGATAGCGGCGGCCGTCAGGCGTGGCGGCCAGGGCTCTTTTCTTCAGCAACCGAGTCAGGAAAGTGCGAATCGTGCCCGCCGACCAATCGCGGTCGTTGTTCATCGCAGCGACAACGTCGTCTGCACTGAGGGCCCTGTCGGCGTCCCAGAACACTTCCATGACTTGGCTTTCTGCTTCACTGATCTTCATGAATTAATACACTCGTATTTGTCGTCATTAAATACAAACGTAATAGTTGGTGTCAAGGCTGGCACTGGGTATGGGCGCGGGACGGCTGCTGTGTGAGGCACGGAGAACCTTCGGGATCTCCTGGGAGCGGTTTTCGCAATGCAAATGAGGGGCGAGTTGTCGCTCGACCCGGTCGTCGATCCCGCGGGTATTTTCCACGGGAGTTCTCTACGCCTCGAAAGCGAGATAAGGAAGCCATCTTCGTCTCTCGTTAAAGGCTGCCTATCATATGGTTCCAATCTGAATCCATACGAAAGGCAGCGTTCGGGATGGAGAGTGGCGGCGAATCCTCCACACGCGCAGGACGGGGTCGGTTGATGTCGAACTCGGCTGCGAACAAGTGGGGCGACTTGGCAGGCACAGCGCATGCCAGTGCTCGACGGAGCGTATCTCGTCGGTACCGAGCCGCCAGTGTTCCGGCGAATCGCCCCCCGGCGGCGCCGTTCTCGTGCAGCAGCGGACGCACAATCACGCGAAATCGGCGAGGCTGAGGCCCGGATAGCAACTCATGCGAGAACCAGTCGATCCGCCACGCCCGCCATCGGCCCGAAGCAGCGTTGCTCTATCGGGTTATCGAGCCCGGAGTTCGTCGCCGCGCGCGAAGCAAGACCGACCGCGGAGCGAACTTTGCACGCCAGATCCCCTACACTCTGCGCGAGCAAATGGTACGTCGGCCGACATTACACCGTGCGCGGTGTGAGTCGCGCCCTTCGAGCACGGGAGCTCGCATGAGAGCCGTTGCCACTGTTGTGATTCTGGGCGCCGGTCTCGGCGCAGCGTTTGGATCGCATACTCCACTCGGCGCGCAGCCGCTCGAGTCTGTGGCGGCCCCCTATCCGATCGATGCAGATTCCCGGTCCCGTCTCCCGCCGCTGAGGCGCAGCGACATGACCGACGAGGTGAGCACGCGGATCTACGACGCGCTTGCGGGGTCGAATGGCGAGCCGCCGCGCGGCGCGATCGGCATCGCGCTATACAGCCCGCCGACGGCCGAGGCGCTGGCCCGCATCGCGACCTACCTGCGAGGCGAAAACGCGCTCGACGCCCGTGGATTCGAGCTCTCGAGCCTGATCGCGGCCCGCGAGATGAGCCTCACCTATGAATGGAACGTACACGAGCGCGCCGCGCGGGCGGCCGGGCTACCGCCCGCGGTCATCGAAGTGGTGAGAACCAACGGCCCCATCGCCCGTCTCGACGATCTCGATGGGCTCGTCATCGATCTCGGCCGCCAGCTGTACCGCAACCGGCACGTCGACTCCGCTACGTTCGCGAAGCTCGTGCAGCAGCGTGGTAGGCACGCGGCGTTCGACGTGATCATGGCGCTCGCGTACCCGGCGATGGCCGGCATCCTGGAGCGCGCAGTGGACCAGCAGCCGCCGAAAGGCTCGAGCTCGGCCGCCCTGCCGGCCGTCACCGGCATCGGTACGCCCACCGGCCGGCCGGGAGACTTCGTTGCGCTCGGTCCGCGGCCACCGCTGGCCGAAGACGTCGACGAAGGGTCGTATTACCGCCTGCCGTTGCTGAAGCGCACGGAGCTCGACCCGCGCGGCAAGGAGATCTTCGACCGGCTCGTCGGCAAAGACCGCGGCACGGCGCCGCGCGGACCGGTCGGCATGACGTTGAACAGCCCGGAGCTCGCAGATCCGGTTCAGCAGCTCAACACCGTGCTGCGCACGAACGGCGTGCTCGACAGGCGCCGGGCCGAGATCGTCGTTGCAACCACGGGCCGCGAGATGAACAGCCAATACCAGTGGATCGTGCACGGCGCGGCCGCCGAGCAAGCCGGCGCGAAGCAGCCGGTGCTCGAAGCGATCCGCGTCGACGGCGATCTTGCGGGCCTCGACGAGCGCGACGCCGCGGCGATTGCTTTCACGCGCGAGGTGTTTCGCGAGCCGACGGTGCGGCCCGAGACGTTCGCCACGGCGATGAGGCTGTTCGGAGCTCGCGGCACCGTGGAGCTCGCCGCGCTGATCGGCGACTACCTGATGATGACCACCGTGTACAACGCGCTCGGCATGCGGCTACGCGCGGACCAGACGCCCACGCTACCGCATCGGCGTGGCGCGCCCGTGGGCGCAGAATGGCGGTAGCGGCGAACTCGAGCTCCGGGGAAGTGCGATGCGAACGTGGCGGCCAAGTACAGGGCCAGCTTGCCGAATTAGCTCGTCTCGACGCCAGGGGAGCCAAGCGCTGACGTAACGCCCGCCCCCCGGGGGTCGACGACGCGTCACGGGCCGACTTTGTGCCCGTCCTGCTCCTGCAGGCGGCCGTGCGTGTCGTCGAAACGCGCGTGCATCGTGCGGCCGTCCGGGCTTACCGACCAGCGGTCGATCTTCACGATCTTGCCGTCGCGCATATCGGATTCTTCGATCGTATGATCGTCGACGACCTTCACCGATACGCCGGTGAATTCGTCGCTCCCCTTATAGGGGCTCTCCCTGCCATCGAGCTTCGCCGAGAATGACCGGCCCATCGCGTCGAACATCGAAAACGTGTCACCCGACACCGCGAACGTCGTGTCCTCGGCATGGTTCGTAACGTCAGCGTCAATTATCCGCCAGCCCCCGGAGACGGAATGGGAACGCGGCGGTGCTGCGGATACGCGAGACGAATGGCTCGTCAGCTCGAGTGGATGCTGAGCGATGTCGTACTGGGTCTGAACGTCGGTCTTGCTTTGGCCGTCGGCGCTCACGACCGTTTTCGTTTCCGCGACGACCTTGCCGCCCTTCTTCGCCAACCGCTCGATCGTACGGCTGTCGATTGCGGTGACGCTCAGCGTGTCGTAGTACGGGTTGCCCGAGACCGGCTGATCCTGCCCGTTCGCTTTGACCTTGTACGGCGGCATGCAGCTTCGACACTCGTAGACGCCGTCGGCCAGCGCGACAACGTCGGGCTCGCGCGTGGGACCGAACTTTTGTGGATCGGGTCGCCACGTCCCATTGAATGCGCTGATGGCGTCTTGTGCCGACGCCGGCGCCGGCGCCACGACGAGCGTGGCCAATGCCAAGAAGGCGAAACCCGAGACTTTCATCGTTCCTCCGGATGCGCGCTACTCTAACAGCCAGCTTGAGCGGGCGTCGATCTCGTCTTCCCTGTGAGCTTCAACTACGACGTGCGGAAGGCGTAGACGACGGGCCACAGTTCTCCTCTGCGCCAGCCCGGTTCGGCACCTAGTCGCTCCCAACCCAAACCAACGAATGCCTTAAACTCCCACAATCGCGCCCCGGGCGCAGCCATCTAAAGATCGGAAAAGACTCCGCATGACCGACGTCTCACCTCTCTTCCGCCCCTTCCATATCCGCAGCCTCGAGCTCAAGAACCGCATCGTGATGGCGCCGATGACGCGCGCCCGCTCCCCCGGCGCGTTCCCCAACGACGACAACGTCGCCTACTACGCGCGCCGCGCGGCGGGCGAAGTCGGCCTCATTCTTTCCGAGGGCACGCACACACGCCGCAAAGGCGCCGGCAACGACGCCAGCGTTCCGCTGTTCTGGGGCGAGCAGGCGCTCGCGGGCTGGAAGCGCGTGATCGACGCCGTGCATGCCGCCGGCGGCAAGATGGGTCCGCAGCTCTGGCATCAGGGCATGAGTCGCAAGCCCGGCACCGGGCATTTCCCGGACGCGCCGTCCGATGGGCCGTCGGGCATCGACTTGAAAGGCGAGAAAGTCGCGAGCGAGCCGAGCGAAGCCGAAGTGCTCGACATGGCGCAGGCGTACGCCGATGCTGCGGGCGATGCCAAGCGTCTCGGCTTCGATTGCGTCGAGCTGCACGGCGCGCACGGCTACCTCATCGACGAGTTCTTCTGGGAGCGCACGAATCAACGCACGGACCGCTTCGGCGGCTCGATCGAAAAGCGCGCCGAGTTCGCCGCGGAAGCGATCCGCCGTTGTCGACTCGCGGTGGGCGAATTACCGATCCTCATCCGCATCTCGCAATGGAAGTCCGGCAACTACGACGCGAAGGTGGCTGCCACGCCGCAGGAGCTCGAGCGCTGGGTGAAGGTGCTCGCTAACGCGGGCGTCGATGCCATTCATTGCTCGCAGCGCCGCATCCTCGAGCCGGAGTTTCCCGCCGTCGACGGGCCGCACGGCCTCAACCTCGCCGGCTGGGTGAAGAAACTCTCGGGGCTGCCGACGATCAGCGTCGGCTCCGTCGGCCTCTCCTCCGAGTTCATCGGCGCGTTTCGCGGCGAAGGCTCGAGCGTGGGCAAGCTCGATGAGATCACCGCGCGCCTCGATCGCGGCGAGTTCGACCTCGTCGCCGTGGGCCGCGCGGTGCTGCAAGACCCGGAGTGGGCGTTGAAGGTCAAAGCCGGCCGTCACGACGAGTTGCGCGACTACGACGCGAAATCGCTGCAGATCTACACCTGAAATCCGCGGGCGCGGTGCGCTAGCGGGCGACGAGAACGCCGCACATCAGACGCAGCCTTTCGGCAGCCGCGCCAGGTAACCCAACGACCCTTACGTCGCGGCCGGCGCCGAGCACTTCGGTCAGGAAGTCCTTGCTGACGGCGACCCATCCCCCGGGCGTCTCGTAGCTCACGGCCACGTGTCCTTCCATTCGAGCTTCTGCGATCTGCTTATCGTCCCAAGCCTTCGCCTTCCCGGCAGCCACGATTCGAATATCCGACGATCCGACATAGCGCACCGGCAAATCAGGAATCGCTGCCGCGTTCGAAGTGGCCTCCACATCATCGGCGGCCACGACGTGCAACCTGCCGGTTCGAGGAGCCGCGCCCGCCTCGTCATCCGTGGCAGGTATGCGCAGCGCGTGCTCGACTCGCGCGAACAGCGCCCCGGTAAGCTCAAAGGGAAAGGCGTACAGCCGCTGCACCCTTCGTTCGACGTGCGGCAACTTGCGCCAGCCGGCTACCCACTTGAGCTTATCGGCGCCCCCGGCGACGAAGACGTCCTCGAGCCCGAACGGTGCAGCGTCATCTCGCTGCAAAGCCTTGAAGGCGATGTGCTCGACAATGTTCGACGCCACTCCGTACAGCACTCCGTACGGCGAATACGCGCCCTCCGCGGGTTTGAAATTCCGGCAATCGTCGTACGAGCGCAAGTGCCCGCCGGCCAGTCGAACAGCGGCGCTTAGAATCGGAGGATAGGAATTTTGAAGCATCCCTTCTGCGTCGGCCGCGGTGCGCGTAACAGCCATTCTGTCAAAGCCGTCGACGGATCGCGACGGCCACCGGCCTCACGGCTGTACTTGGAGCGCAGTTTCCATGCCTCCACGGCGTCGATCGGGGTCTGCAGCCCTGACGCTCCAGCGCGCGGCCGTCCTTCGCCATCCGCTCGAGGAGCGCTTGCAGCTGCGCCTCAGTCGGGGCCTCGATGCGCCGGAACACCGCGGGCTCGGTGCCCACCACGTACGCGCCGTCGAGTGCCAGCATGTGGAAGTGAATATTGAGATTGAGCGCAGACCCAAACCTCTGGATCAGCGTCACGGCGCCCGTGGCGCCACTCGCACGTCTCAGCCGCGCCCTCTTGAGAACATAGACAAGTTCAAGATCACGGCTTGCTGAGTGCGCGTATCGGCCATGAACTGCGCCTTCGTCATCGCCTCAACGTACGACAGCGCGAGTCGTGCGGCGTTGGCGATGTGCGCTAGATAGTCTCCAACACGGCTGGTCGTCACAACGCCCGGGCCTGTACGAGCACTTCGGCGCGCACGCGTGCTGGCAGGTCGCCCGGCACGCGAACGTCGACATGAACACCAAGGAGTTCTTCGAGTTCTTCTTGTAGGCCACCAAGATCGAAGAGCGTTGTCTGCGGCAATGGGTCGACCAGAAGGTCCAGATCGCTGCCCTCGCGATCTTCCTGCCGGGCGACCGAACCGAAGACCCGTGGATTAGTGGCCCGGTGGCGTCGCACGGCGTCACGGATGGCTTCCCGATGCTGCTGAAGTAGCTTGCTCGGCGTCATATTCTTCATTATAGCGGCGCCCGAACCACCTCGGGCGGCGGATAGGGCGGATAGGAATTTTGACCGCACTTCCGCGCCAGAGGCAGATGGCGCATAAGAGGGGTTGTGTCAAAGCCGCCGACCCGGCGCGACGCCGAATCGGCCTCACACCCCACGTCACCATACAATTTCACCGATCCGCCCCGCCGATGGGCGCCTTTGGCAGCACCAGGGCAGCACCGGCCCTCGCCCGCACCTCGGAACACGAGCCCGGCAACGATCGGCCAAGTCAAAACAACGACGCCTGGGGCGGCGCCCGCGCCCCGAGCGGCGCCGTCTCCGCCTCCTCCTCTCCTCGCTCACGTCGGTGCGCGAGTCGGAGTAGGAATGCCCATCGCTGACCACCCCCTCCACAGATCCGGACGTGCGGCATTACCGCATCCGGCTCCTGCCTCAGGTGATGACGCCGAAGCGCACGATCGGATAAGGATGACAGATACGCAGCGGGCGGAAGCCAGCGGGCGATGTAGGCGATGCATCCGGCGCCACGTCAAGTGGTTGCCTTGACTCCGACGGCGCAACACCGACCACCACAGCACGACCGATCGCGTGCGGAAGGCGCCCAGCGCCGGACCGTTCATCGGTACGCCGTAGTACCGCACGTGCCCGGGAACGACCGAACGCAAATAGGCGCCCTGTTCCGGGATGGGTTCATGCAGGCGCCGCCGCAGTTCGGCCTTCACCGCCTGCAGCTTCGCTTGCCACCTCGTGCGCATCGTCTGCCGCAGCACCGCGAAGCGTCCCTTCCGCGTCTTCGCCGCAGCTGTGCGTGAAGCCCAGGAAGTTGAAGGTCTCGGGCTCTCCCCTGCGCCGCGGTCGCTGTCGATTCTGGCCCGCGAAGCGGCCGAACTCGATCAGACGCGTCTTTTCGGGGTGCAGCTCCAGGCCAAACTGCGCGAAGCGCTCGCGCAGCTCGGCCAGGAATTGCTCGGCCTCGCTGCGATGCTCGAATCCCACGACGAAGTCGTCCGCGTAGCGCACGACGATCACGTCGCCGCGCGCCTGCTTCTGTCTCCATCGCTGGACCCAGAGGTCGAACACATAGTGCAGGTAGATGTTGGCCAGCAGCGGGCTGATGCTCCCGCCCTGCACCGTCCCGACCTCACTCTGTGTCCGCTTCCCGTCCTCCAGCACGCCCGCGGCTCAGCCACTTCTGGATGAGCCGCACGATGCGCCGGTCTGCCACACGGTGCTCGATAAACTTCACCAGCCATCCGTGATCCAGCGTATCGAAGAAACTCCGGATGTCGGCATCGAGCACCCAGTTCACCTTCTTCGTCGTGGATTCCCACCGTCGAGCGCATCCAGCGCATGATGCGGGCTGCGCCCGGGCCGGAATCCATACGAGAAGCCGAGGAAGTCCGTCTTCGTAGATGGCGTTCAGCACCTCGACGACGGCGCGCTGGACGATCTTGTCCTCCAGCGCGGGGACTCCGAGCGGCCGTTGCCGCCCGTCCGCCTTCGGGATGTATGCCCGCCGTACCGGCTTCGCTCGGTACGCTCCCCGCTTCAGCCGCTCCGGACAGATCCTGGAGATTGGTCTCCAGCTCCTCGCCGTAGTGCTTCCACGTCTCGCCGTCGACGCCGGCTGCCGCCTCTCGCTTCAGCGCGATAGTAGGCCTGCCGCAGCCGCTCGATGGCGTAGACGTGGTGCAGGAGCGCGGTGAACCGCTGTTTCCTATCTCGCTCTTGCGGCTTGCCGTACCCGCTCGAGCGCGCTGAGCGCACTCGTCCCGGCTCTGTGTCCGGAGTGCGTTGCGCTCGAGCGAGTTCCCCTTGGCCACCGCCCTTCCCTCCACCGCCTCCGCCGCCGGTCCCTCGGCCTTGTTCGGCGGCTTCTCCGGTACTACGGGCCGTGTCCGACTTCCCGCGCCCGTGCATCATCGGTGTGCGTCCTTGCGACTTCCCGATGCGGTCTGCGTACGCTTGCGATCGCAGACGATGGCGGGATCTCCCGGTTCCCGTGCAAGATGTGTCCGTGCATGCGCAGGGTCTCTGACCGCGCCGGGTCCCGTGCGCCGTCTCGCGCTGTCGCGACATCGCCGGTGTCGCCTTCCGCCTTCCTCCACGGCGTCGGCACCCCGGAGTGCCCGCCTCTCGGCGGGGGATCTATTTCGCGGCTCAATACCCGGCCTGCACGTCCCCCTGTCAACGCTTCACCCTCGTCCTTGCGAACGACGACGCATGACTCGGGGCCAGTGTGGGTCGCTACTCCTTCACCGTATGACTCTTTCATTCACTACACCCTCGCCGGTTTCACCGGCGCACGAATCCGCTCGATGAGCTCCGGCTCCTCGATACTCGCAATCACCTTCAGCCGCCCACCGCACCCGGCGCACTGCTGCTAATGGACTTGCGGGAATCTATTGGGTGGTATTCCTGGTCGTCTGAACACCACTGATTTCTGTGGTTATAAGAGCGTGATGCTATCGCGAAGTGGCGTTCGCGGTTTCTTCGCGACGCTGAGCCGACCGCCGCCGTTTTACTTGCAACAAATGATGCTGTCCGCGGCGAGTCTCCCGCATCGATTCCTGGCGGGCGCGACCGTCCATTGGGCGATCCTAGCCGGATTGACGGTCGCCTTCGGCACAGCGTCGGTGACCGGAGATATAGGTATGTCGCGGCGGCTAATCACTGTCTTTCGATCGTTTCCACGAAGGACTTGATCTCAGCGATCGCCCCCGGAGCTGCCAACACGCTGAGGTGCGTCGCGTTCTCGACCAGCACCGAGCGGCCGCTGCTGTACTGCTGAACGACACCGGCATAAGCGCTCGCGCGAAATACCTCGTCGTCGGCGCCGGCGATCAGCAACAGTGGCAGGTTGATGGCGTGAAACGCCGCGCGATAGTCGGCTGGCACCATACTCATGACGGCCGTGAGCCCGTACGTCATCGGCGAAACTTGATTGACGTAGATGATCGGCAAGTCGTCGAATGCGTGAAGGCCGATGACCGTGAGCATCACCTCCCCAATAATTCGCGGCGTTCGAACATAGACATTTCCGGATTTCGGGGCCGCAACGCCCGTGGCGGGTGCCGTGGGCGCATTGTTGCCAAGGAGCGGCGCGATCAGGAGATAGGCGTCGGGCGGGACACCCGGGTTCAGCGCGTAGGTCAGAACGATCCCGCCGCCCATCGAATGGCCGGCGAGGATGATCTTGCCCGCACCCTCCCTGCGCAGCGCGCCGATCACGTCGGCGAGATCAGTCGCATACTCGCCGAAGTAGTCGAGCCGTCCGGGTTTGCCGTCCGATCGACCGTGGCCGCGCAGATCGAGCACCACGACGCGCACCGAGCTCGCTTCGGCCCAGGCACTCGCCGCGCGCTGGTAAGGCTCCGAATTCGCGCCGAACCCATGCAAGAGCACGATCGTGGTTTCGGGGGACGAGCCAAAAACGCGCGCAAACAATTGCTTGCCGTCGCGCATGAGATAGCGCTGCTCGGCGTGCGGATAATCGGCTTGCGGGGGCGTCGGCACCTGCGGGAGATTTGTGTCCGCCGGCCAGTAGATGAGTGCGAGGCCCACGACCAGATAGAGGACGACGAGCGCGACTAAGGCGCCGCCAATGAGCTTCAATACCCTCACGCTTCACCTTGACTGCTAACGTAGACTAGTTTGAAATATAGACCACACTGTGTAGCGGAAGCAAACAAGTCCGATTGGCGCGGGCGTCGTCACCCGCAACGCCGGTGCATCTCGAGGACGCGACGCCGATCGACTTTGGCGAGCGCCTCGCCGACGTGCTCGGCGGCTTTGCGCCGTCGCCGGGTTTCGCATGACCATCCACGCCGAGGAGAACAGCCCATGAGCGACGACATACAAACGCTGAAGGCGGACATCGCGTTCATGCGCGCGCTGACCGACGACGGCAACGCGCTCGCGTTGAGCGGGGCGATCCTCGTCGTCGTCGGCGTCGCGTTCGGTTTGGTCAACGTTCAATACTGGCTTGTCTACGCGCAAATCCTCGAGCTTTCGCGCGCGTGGATGCCGTGGCTCTGGGTCGAGGGGGTCGTCGTGGCGGTGGTCGCGATACCGCTCGTCTCCCGGCACTTCCCGACGACGCCGAGCGCCGCATCGCGCGGAATGCTCGCGGCGTGGAGCGCCGTGGGAATCGGTATCACTGTGGCCGGCGTCGCGCTCGCAATGGGCGGCGCGCGCCTCGGGATACCCAACTTCGTTCCCGCGGTTTTTCCGGTCGTGTTGTTCACGCTCTACGGCGCCGCTTGGTGGGTGGCGTTCGCGGTGAAGCGGCACACCTGGTTCGCGCTGGTTGCGGGCGCGTGCTTCGCCGCCGCCATTGCCAGCGGTTGGCTTATGGGCACGGCGCAGGAGTGGCTCGTGCTTGCGCTCGGCCTGTTCTTGCTCGTGGCGCTGCCCGGTTTCGCAATCGTGCGCAAAGCGCGCAGCGAATAGAGTCGGCGCCGTGGCAGCGTTCGACGTGAACCAGCTCGACGACGTCGTGCACGGCAGGATTCGTCTCGGCGTCATGACGTATCTCGCGAGCGCCGAGGCCGCCGACTTCACCGAACTCAAGGAAGCGTTGAAGACGACGCAGGGGAATCTCTCGATCCATCTGCGCAAGCTCGAGGACGCGGGATACGTCGCAATCGACAAGAGCTTCTTGAATCGCAAGCCGAAAACACGCGTGCGTCTGACGAAGACCGGACGCAAAGCGTTCGCCGCTTATCTCGATGAGATCAGCCGCCTTCTGGAGACGCGATGACCTGCCCATCGCAGGTGGGTCTGCAAGACTATGCTGCGCGCCGCTTGTTAGCCGTGCGGAATCTTACAAAGCCTCCCCCGTGATTCGAACCTATCACGCCTATGACATGCGTCGACTCAACGACGGCTCGCTACATCCATGAGAGCAAGCAGAAGGCAGCGACTGAGGCTGCCCGCATTTTCAATGCGGATAGGAATTTTGACCGCACTTCCGCGCCAGAGGCAGATGGCGCATAAGAGGGGTTGTGTCAAAGCCGCCGACCCGGCGCGACGCCGAATCGGCCTCACACCCCACGTCACCATACAATTTCACCGATCCGCCCCGCCGATGGGCGCCTTTGGCAGCACCAGGGCAGCACCGGCCCTCGCCCGCACCTCGGAACACGAGCCCGGCAACGATCGGCCAAGTCAAAACAACGACGCCTGGGGCGGCGCCCGCGCCCCGAGCGGCGCCGTCTCCGCCTCCTCCTCTCCTCGCTCACGTCGGTGCGCGAGAATCCGCTCGATGAGCTCCGGCTCCTCGATACTCGCAATCACCTTCAGCCGCCCACCGCACCCGGCGCACTGCTCGATCTCGATGCCGAAGAGGCTCGACGTCCGCTCCTATTCGCGGAGCGGACGTCGGAACGCAAGCTCGAGACGACGCCGGTGCTAGAGCCGCACGTTCAGCGTCACACCGAGCTCACGCGGATGCCCCACGTAGCCTTGGTCGACGCCTGCCAGGATCGCGTTGAACCCGCCCATTCGATAGAACTCATTGGTCAGGTTCGTACCGAACAGCGAGAGGTCCCAGTTGGACCGCGGCGGTGTATACGTGAAGCGCGCGCTCAGCAAGCCGTACGCATCGTTGGCACCGCCGAGCGATACGAAGCGATCGTCACGGAAGGTCTCGAAGTCGGAGATCCAGCCGTAGTCGAAGCGGGTCGTCAGACCGCCGCCGCCCCGCAAGTCGCTGTCGAACTGCAGGCCCAACGAGTACGACCGCTCCGGCGCGAACGGGAAACGCGAGTTCACCGAGATCGTGGTCGCCTTGCCGACGTCCGTATAGCGCGTATCGAGCGTGCCGGCCGCGAAGTTCAGCGCGAAGTGCTCCGACGGCCGATATTCGCCCTCGATCTCGAGCCCCGAGATCTTCGCCTGGCCCGCGTTCGTCGTGGTGGTCGTCGAGATCACGAGCACCTCCGCGACCTGGATGTCCTGCCACGTGCCATCGAAATACGTGGCGTTCATGCGCAGCTTGCGGTCGAGCAGGTCCGCGCGCACGCCGATCTCGCTGTTCTTGAGGAGCTCACCGTCATATGGCTGGATGCCGTTGTTCGGCAGCGACGTATCGAACCGTGCGTTGATGCCGCCGCCGTCGAAACCCTCCGAATAGCTGATGTAGCCCATGATCGAATCGGTGAACTGCTTCTGCAGCACGAGGCGCGGCGTGAACGCGCTGAACGACGCGTCCTGGATCACGGGCACACCGTTCACGAGCCGAATCGTGCGATTGAAGATGTTCGTGTTCGGGGTCTGTGGCGGACCGATGGGCTCGAGTGGGCTATAGGACTCGGCGCGGAAGTCTTCCTTCGAGGACCGGCCGCCCACCGTCAGCGTGAGGCTATCGGTCAGTTTTATCGACGCCTCGGCGAACACGGCCGTATCCGTCGTGATCGTGCGCTGCGACTGGTTGCTCAAGTTCGGGCAGTTGCGAGCCGCCGGCGTCGGATTCGCGGCGCAATAATCCGCGAGCTCCCAGCCCTGCCAGAAGCGCGTGGTCGAGCTCCAATCCTGGTGATTGTAGTACGCGCCGACGACCCAGTTCACCCGATCGCGCGTGCCGAGCAGCTGAAACTCTTGGGTGTCCTCGGCGAGGTCGTCGTAATACCACCAGTCGAACATGTGATAGAACGTCGCGTCGGAATCCGCCATGCTGCCGCGCGTCGTACCGCGGCCATTCGTGATCGAGCGAAACGCGATGTGGTCGCTGATATCCCAGGTCAAATCCACCGTCGTGGAGTCGATGTCGATCACCGAGCCCGGGCCCTGATAGTCGGCCGCGTTCTTCCACTCCTTACGCAAGCCATAAGCGTAGAGATCGTCGTTGAACGGAATGCCCGCCAGCGTATAGGTGCCGGGCAGATTGCGTCCGAAGCCGGCGTTGTCGACGGCATCGAACAGCACGGCCCCTTGCATGTTCGTGTCCGATTTCGACTTCGACAGCGTGAACAGCGCCGAGAAGCGATCGCTCGGTTCCCATTGCAGCATCGCGCGAATGATCTGGTCGTTTTGCGCGCCATAGGCTTCATCGACCGTGACGCTTTTGACGTAACCGTCACGCGTGAGCTGCGCTGCCGTGACCTTGGTCTTAATCTTGTCGCTCAGCGGAATGTCGACGTTTGCGACGATGTCGGTGCGATTGTAGTCGCCGAGCGTGGCTCGAATCCGCGCGCCGAACTCGTCTTTGGGTTTCTGCGTGATGTACTGAATCGCCCCGCCGATCGCGTTCTTGCCGAAGTACGTGCCTTGCGGCCCGCGCAGCACCTCGATGCGCTCGAGCTCGACGATGCTCTCGAGACCCGCGATCGTCGTGCCGAGCACGACCCCGTCCATGTAGCGTGCGATGCCCGGAATGCCGCGCACGGCGAAGCTGGCCGTGCCGTTCGAGACGCCGCCGCCGCGAATGTCGACGTTCGGCAGGAGCACGTTCAGATTCTCGGTGTTCTCGATGTTGCGCGCCTCGATATCGGCGGCCGTGAACGCCGTGATCGCGAGTGGCACTTGCTGGAGGTTCTCCTCGCGCCGCCGTGCCGTGACGACGATTTCCTCGAGACCCGCTACACCCCGCTCCTGCGCGGCAACTTGCGTTGCCGGAAAACTGCAGGCAACTGCAATAGCGGCGCCGAGCGTACCGATTCGAGTTTGCTTGTTCATGGCCCCCCCGGGATATTCCAGCAAACGAACTGTTCCGACCCAGTTCAGGGTCGTGCAGATAGTCGAATCTCCCCGCCGGCCTTCGATTGATCGTTGTATTTGTGGGACGGCGTCTCAGGGGATCGTACTACCGTAAGCGCCCCCGAGACAAATTGTCATACAAGACACGCCGGCCTGCGAATCGCCAGGTCCGGCGCGCCGATTCTTGTGACCGCGATGCGGTGGCCGCGCTAGTCGCGCCCGAAAGAGTACTCGGCAATACGCCCGCCGCCCGTCAACGCGTGGCTACGGTGCCCCGCAGGATAAGGCAGCATCTCGGCGTTCCACTCCGCGTACTCCTGCTTCAACTGCTCGAAGACTTCCGGGTGTCGGTGTTTGAGATTGGCGCACTCGAGCGGATGGGTAACGACGTCGGACAAGAACTCGTGGTCGTTCACCTTGAAATATTTCCACACACCGTTCCGCATCGCCTCCTGGTGCTGGGCGGAATACCGCCAGAACAACTTGCGCGGAATCGGTGGCCGTTCGCCGAGCAACGCCGGCATCACATTAATGCCATCGAGCGCAGGTCTGCGCGGCGGTGAGACACCCGCGCCGCCGAGCGGCGTCGGCCGAGCACGCGGGTGCGCTCGCCCGCCCCGAGTAGCTGAAGCGAGCGTCCCGCTTGCCACAAATCGAGCGCGGGGCTCGCGGCGCCGAGAATACAATCGCTGTCCGTCGTCCGCCGGACACCGCACGACGGACAAAACCCCCGCCGCTTACAGCTGAAGGCGCCGAGCTTCTCGGCGTGGCAGTCCTCGCAGCGCACGCGCAAGAAGCCGTGCTCGAGGCGACCGCACCTTAGGTAGGCCTCGAACTCTTCCCGCACATACTCCGGCAGTGGACGGCCCGCGGCTTCGCGCAGAGCAGCAAACTCGGCGTAGTGCCACTCGACGAGATGATAGAGCAGCGTCGCCTCGGGCCGGTGGCGTTCGCAGCCCGGCGGGTCGATGAACGGTGGCGCACGCGGGCGTGCTGTCCCGTTGCCCGCCATGCCTTCGCGTCACTGCGACGAATGGCAACAACGACGTTACGCCGCAGATCGAATTCAGGGACGGACGGATTTCTAGCGAGAAAGCTCAGAAGTCGTTGAAAAATGGTGGCCAGGGCCGGAATCGAACCAGCGACACGCGGATTTTCAGTCCGCTGCTCTACCAACTGAGCTACCTGGCCGTGCGTTGTGGCGCCAAAGGGGCGCCGAGCGGACGGCTATTAGACCGGCCCGATCCGGCACGCGTCAACTGTCGATTCGCCGCCCGTCAGGCGCACGGCGCAGCCCAATCTGCGGAACCGAATGAGCCGCCGATATGAAAGAAGCACGCGCTCCCGAAATGTGAGGCCTTCGTTTGCCGAGCATGGTCAAGTGGCAACGCTCGCGCCGATCTCCGAGTACCAGGAAACGACCACGATGAAAAAGCGGCTCGGCATCATCAAGGTCAGCGAGACGAAAACGCGTAGCGCCGTGATGACGTTCGAGACGCCCGACGGCAGCGCAGTCACGATCAACCGCAGGCTGCCGGACGACGTGTTCGATAAGTTCAGCGCCGGTCGCCCAGATCGAGTACCTGCCGGAGCACCCGATGACCACCGCTCGATTCGTCGACCATCCGGCGCTGCCGGTCGCGAGCGCGCTGTTCGGGCTCGCCGTGGCCGCGGTGACGTACTTTTTCTGGGGCAAGGAGTAACGGCGCGCATCCAGCGACGCGTGCTGGAGCGATGTCGGGGAACGCGGTGGGAGACCTGGGGGAACGCGCAGGTTTTTGCGCTTGCGTGTTGGCTTGGAAGAGCGGCGGCGCCTATGCTTGCTGCGCCACGGTAGCGGTGAGTTTCTTTCGAGGTGAGCGCAGGCGATCCCCGGATCGGTGAGCTGTACGAGGCGGCGCTGAAGCGTCCGCCGGGAGAGCGTGCATCGTTCGTGGCCCGTGCGTCCGGGTCGAACACGGAGCTGCGCCAGCGCGTCGAGGCACTGCTCGCTGGTCAACAGGACACCGTGCTGCCGGGCTACGAGCCGGGGAACGGTCAAGCCGAGCCGTTGCTGTCCGCCGGCACCCAGATCGGCAGCTACCGGATCGAAGGGCCCTTGGGTGCGGGTGGCATGGGCGTCGTCTACTTCGCCATGGACACCAAGCTCAATCGCCCCGCCGCGATCAAGGTGCTGCCGGAGAGCTTGGCGGATTCTGAAGCGCGCCGTCGCTTCCAGCGCGAAGCGCAGATGGTCTCCTCGTTGAACCACCCGCACATCGTCACCGTTTATGACGCCGGGGAGTATCAGGATCGGCAGTACCTGATCACTGAGTACGTCGATGGGGGCACGCTACGGCAGTGGGCCGCGCGTTCTCACGGCTGGCGAGCAATCGTGGAGCTCCTGGTCGGGGTGGCCGATGGGATCGCGGCGGCGCACGAGGCCGGGATCCTGCACCGGGACATCAAGCCGGAGAACATCCTGCTGGCCAAGAACGGCTACGCCAAGCTCGCCGACTTCGGCGTAGCGAAGCTGCTGGAGGCCGATCCGCTGGCGGACGATCCGCTGGCCGCTCGGGGCGGCGAGCAGAGCACGCATCTCGGGACCCTCGCCTACATGTCCCCGGAGCAGCTGCAGGGGTTGCCGCTCGATGCGCGCAGCGACGTCTATGCCTGCGGGCTCGTCCTTTATGAGCTGCTCTCCGGCCAACGGCCCTTCGCGCAGCGCGAACCTGGTGCGCTGCCCGACGCCGCCACGTTACCGCCGCTCGGTGCCGAGGTACCGGCTGAGCTGCGGACGCTCGTCGCCAAGGCACTCGAGCCCGACCCTGCCGATCGCTATCAGCACATGCGCGAGCTCGTCGTGGACCTGCGACGACTGGTACGACAGTCGGGGACCGTGACCGCGCGCCAGCGCCCTTGGGTGCGGCGCGGCGGCTATCTGCTCGCTGCGCTTGCCGTTCTCGCCGCGGGTCTCGTCGCGCGCGACTACACGAAGAACGCGTTCACGAGCACCCCGACCCGTCGCGCGGTTGCTGTGCTGCCATTCACGAACGAGACCGCGAACGCGGAGGATGCCTCGATCAGCGAGCACCTTGGCGACAGGCTGCGCGAGCGGCTGCAAGAGCTGCCGGACCTCGATGTCGTGGGTCGCGTTTCGTCCGTGAGCTTCCGCGGCGAGCACGTCGACATGCGGACGATCGCGAGCACCTTGGGTGTCGGCCTCCTGATCAATGGCAGTCTGGAGCGGCAAGGAGAGGAGCTCCACGTCCAAGTGGAAATCCTGAACACCCAGGGGTTCGCCGTACGATCGCCGCTGCAATTCGAGCGGCCCCAGGGCGAGCTGCTCGCGATGCAGCGGGAGATTGCCGAACAGGTGGGTGCGTATCTCGTGCCGGAATCGGCCGCCACCGCGTCCAAGGCCACCGCACCGCCGACCGTGCAGAACGTTTCCGCGGATAGCTTGATCCGGTTCGGTAGTCACTGGGAAAACGAGGTGAAGGACGAGCTGTTCGTCGACGAAGAGAAACTCCGCAAAGCCATCGACTTCTACCGCGGGGCAACGCTCGCGGACCCCACGTCGATCGAAGCGTACAGCCGCCTGGCAGGGGCGTTGCTCTACTCGGGCGACGTCGAAGGCGCCAGCGACCCGTTGAAGCAGGCGTTGAGGCTCGGCGCATCGCTCGATCCGAACGCGAAATCCAAGCCGTTGTCCGACGCCTACTACGCGGCCGGCCTCTACTTGTTTGCCACGCGCAGCGAGGAGTCGGGACAGCAGTTCGAAAGAGCCGTTGCGCTCGACCCGAGCAACGTGGAGGCCCTCGGTACATATGCGCAGTGGCTCATGACGCATCGCCGCGCTCCCGAAGCGGATGGCCAGTTTCGTGAAGCCATCAGACTCGATCCGCGATCGCTCTCTCGTTATGCCGACTATGCCGAATATCTCGGCTCCGTCACGCAGACGAATCGCCTGCGGGAGCTCGGGCTCGACATCGAGCGGCTGTTCCCGAACCCACGAGGCTATCTACGGCTCGCCCGGGTGTACGAGTTGACCGGCGATCTCGATGTCGGGATCGCATGGGGGCTGAAGGCGTATCGACAACTCGCAGAGGCTGCGGGGGCACCCTCGCAGCAGCTCAAGGACGACGCGCGCGCCCAAATCGCCGAGCTCTACGCACGCATCGGCGATTTCGATCACGCCACGAGCTTCGAGTCGACACCGGGCATCGGTCAGCTTTTCTTTCGACGGCGTTATGACGACATGGTGAGCGTCGCGCAAGAGGCCACGCTCGATCAGCCACAGGATCTGGGCGCGAAGTACTTTCTGGCGTTTGGCTACAACGCGACCGGGGACTTTGCCAACGCGCAATATCTCTTGGAAGGGCTGGGCTTTCCCCTGAACCAGACCGCGGCTCGGAGCGGCGTCGAGCGTGAGGCCGAGAGTTACTACATCGACGCTTTGCAATCGCTCGGAGGCCACGAGGCCCGCGTGGAGCAGCTCGCGACGCAGGCCCTCGCCTTCTACGACCGCATGCCGGCGCAGGAGGGGTACTGGTGGATCAACGTATTGCTCGCGTGCTCGCAGTCACAGCTCGATCACCTCCCGGAGGCGCTCGCCGCGATCGACCGTATCTACGACGAGCAAGGTCTTGCGACCTCGCCGCTGCTGGAGGACAGCCCCTGCTTCAAACGCCTCGCGCACGAGCCGCGCTACGTAACGCTCATCGAGCATCTGAAGGGACGACAGAAGATTCTGCGTGAACGGCTACCGGAAACGCTGCGCAAGTTCGGTGTGGCGGACGTCCACCCGTGAAGCGCTCTTCAATCCGCGTTGATGCGCGGCCTCGATCGCGGCAGCCCGTGCCTCGCCGCCGGCGTGGCAGAACCAAACGATCGCGACAGCGTGATGTCGATGGCCTGCTTGAGCTTGAAGATGTCCTCTGTGTGGACCATCTCGATCCACGAGATGCCGAGCGTGTTCCGGTCCTTCATCGCCAAGTCCACGCCTAGGCCCAAAGTGGCGTAGTTGTGCCTAATCAGACGGTCGTGCTCGTACCAGATCTCCGACGGCACCGAGGTCGGAGTCCGCGGGGGGTCGATACCCTTGCCGTTTTTCGACGAGAAGAACGTCTTCAGAGAAGTACGCGGATTCAGGAAGTAGACCGCCTCGCCTTCGACACGCACGGCCCCGATGTCGTACCCGAGCACTTTGGGCGCGTAGACATAGCCCGCCTCGAGGTTGAAGAACCATTTCAGAAAGGGTGGCCGGTACGAGAACGCGGAGCCTAGCTCGGTCCTGCGCAGATGCTGGCCCACGGCGGCGATCGCAAAGAACGGGTAATCGCTCGCCGGGGTCGATACGGTGATATAGGGCTCGAGGATAAACGGCTCGGTGAACACGAGGTATCTCGCACCGAGCCGCAAATCCTGGAAGTAGCCGTGATATTGACCGTCGTCGATGAACTTCGATTCCGGATGAGGCGGATTCAACGCGAGCGGATTGTGCGAAGGCCCCAGCGCCTTCCTCGTGATCCACGGCAGCCCGGCGCTCACCGTCCAATGATCGTTCAGCGCATAAGCGAAGTCGAAATTTAGCGACCGCTCCGGCAGCGGCGCCGTGTTGAGCGTGAACTCGCTCGAGACGAGATTCTGCGCCGTGCTCCGCTGATACGAAAACGACATCTGCGCGCGATGCGATTCGGGCTCGCTGCCCTGGGCGCGCACACCCGAGGCCGCAATAACCGCAATCGTGACCAGAGCGACTCGCGCCCGGAGAGCCAAAGCGCCACGCCGAGCGCAGCGAGTTTTCATACAGGCTGATGCTAAGCCGCGCGCGCTGCTTTGATCGTCCGATGTATCACGCGCAGGAACTGCGTGAAGTCATCGTCGGCGGAGAGAAATCGTTCGTATGAGTGCGCGGCCTCGGCCTTCTGGGACGCTTCCGTGGTCACGGGCACGAAGCTGGGCGCGGTCGACAACCCGGCCATCTGAGCTGCGACGATCTCGCGGTCGTTGTACGACGCAAGCACCACGTCGTATTTCCCGCTGCGCAATGCCTGTGCGATCTGCTCCGGCGTGGTGACGACGTTGATATGGTGGCCCGCGGCCGCAAGTTTGTCCGCGAGGTCCTTGTCGGGCGAGACGACCAATAGATTGCCCGGTAACGGCGCGGTTTGTGCTCTATACGCAGCCGCCTCGGCCAACGCGAAACAGGCTCTCGCCGCATGCTTGCGCGTCGAGAGAAACCAACGAAGACGCAACCGCACCGAAAGTGAACGCAATAGCCACAGAGGCGCGCATGACGGGTCTCCTCCCAGAGGTGTCTGGCGCGCCGAATCTAGCACGGGCCCCGAAAGTCGCCTAGCGACTCCGTGGGTGCAGGGCGACCGCCTTCGCTGGAGGCCCCTATCGCCGGCCGCCTTCGGCCAGAGAAGGGCAGGCGGCAAGCGGGTCCCGAGGCGGATCGCGAGGATGTGCACCAATGGTGCGCGCCTCGAGCTACATGGTGGACACACGACCGACCGACGCAGGCGCCCCCTGCATGAACGCGCAAGTCACTTTCGGCCGAGGGGCCGTTCCTCGGACGTGCCAAAGCCGGCGTGCACTTTTATGATGCAGCCATGAGCCAGGAAAAAGTCTACCCGCCGCCGCCGGGATTCGTGGCGCAGGCGCTGATCAACGCCACTCACTATGAATCGATGTACCGCGAGTCGGTGCGAGACCCCGACGCGTTCTGGGGCAAGCAGGCGCGCGAGCGGCTCGACTGGATCAAACCGTTCACGACGGTCAAGGACACGAGCTTCGCGGCGAAGGACCTGCACGTCCGCTGGTTCGCGGACGGCGAGCTGAACGTCGCGGCCAACTGCCTGGATCGGCACCTCGTGAAGCGGGCGGATCAGACCGCCATCCTGTGGGAGCCCGACGATCCGAACGAGCCCAGCCGGGCGATCAGCTATCGCGATCTGCACGAGCGCGTCTGCCGGTTTGGCGAATGCGCTGAAAACCCTGGGCGTCAACAAGGGCGACCGCGTCACGATCTACATGCCGATGATTCCCGAGACGGTCGTCGCGATGCTCGCGTGCGCGCGCATCGGCGCGGTTCACTCTGTCGTGTTCGGGGGCTTCTCGCCCGAAGCGCTCAAGGGCCGCATCCACGATTGCGGCTCGCGCGTGGTGATCACCGCGGACGAAGGCGTTCGCGGCGGCAAGAAGATTCCCTTGAAGGCCAACGTCGACGAAGCGGTTGCGAAGCTGCAGGACGTGAAAGTGGAAGCGGTCGTCGTAGTGCAGCGTACGGGCGGCGATATCGATTGGGTGGCGGGTCGCGATTACTGGTACCACGAGCTCAAGGACGCCGCGTCGGTCGTCTGCCCACCGGAGCCGATGAACGCCGAGGACCCGCTGTTCATCCTTTATACGTCGGGCTCCACCGGCAAGCCGAAGGGCGTGTTGCACACCACGGGCGGCTATCTGCTGCATGTCTCGATCACGCATCAATACGTGTTCGACTATCGCGACGGCGATCTCTTCTGGTGCGCGGCCGACGTCGGCTGGGTGACGGGCCACAGCTACATCGTCTACGGCCCGCTTGCGAACGGCGCGATGTCGCTGATGTTCGAAGGCGTGCCCACCTATCCGAATGCGAGCCGGCTCTGGCAGGTGGTCGAGAAGCACCAGGTCAACATCATCTACATGGCCCCGACGGCGATTCGCGCGCTGATGCGCGAAGGCGACGATCCGGTGACGGCGTGCTCGCGGCGCAGCCTGAAGCTGCTCGGCACGGTCGGCGAGCCGATCAATCCCGAGGCATGGGAGTGGTATTACCACGTCGTCGGCGAGGGCCGCTGTCCGATCGTCGACACCTGGTGGCAAACGGAAACCGGCGGCATGCTGATCACGCCGCTGCCGGGCGCGATGGCGTTGAAGCCGGGCTCGGCCACGCTGCCGTTCTTCGGCGTGCAGCCGGCGATCGTCGATCAAGCGGGCAAGATCCTCGAGGGACCCGCGTCCGGCAACCTCGTGCTGCTCGACAGCTGGCCGGGGCAAATGCGCACGGTGTATGGCGACCATCAGCGTTTCTTCGACACGTACTTCAAGCAATTCCCGGGCATGTACGCCACGGGCGACGGCGCGCGGCGCGATGCCGACGGCTATTACTGGATCACGGGCCGCGTCGATGACGTGATCAACGTGTCGGGCCACCGGCTCGGCACGGCCGAGGTGGAGAGCGCGCTCGTCGGACATCACAGCGTGGCCGAAGCGGCGGTCGTGGGCTTCCCGCACGACGTGAAGGGCCAGGGCATCTACGCGTACGTGACGCTGAAGGCCGGCGTGCAGCCGACCGAGGCGCTGCGCAAGGAGCTCGTGGCCTGGGTGCGCAAGGAGATCGGCCCCATCGCAAGCCCCGACGTCCTGCAGTGGGCCCCGAGCCTGCCGAAGACGCGCTCCGGGAAGATCATGCGGCGGATCCTGCGCAAGATCGCCGCCAACGACGTCGATCAGCTCGGCGATACTTCGACGCTGGCCGATCCGGCCGTGGTCGACGACTTGATCAAGAATCGCGTGGGCAACTGAGCGGGACTACTTCGGCTGATAGTCCGGCGGCTTCTCCGAGCCTTCGCCGAAGAAGAACTTCTGCATCTCGTCCTCGAGAAACTTGCGCGCCTTGGGCTCGATCGGCGTAAGCCGATACTCGTTGATCAGCATCGTCTGATGCTTCAGCCAGCGCTGCCAGGCGAGCTTCGATACGTGCTCGTAGATCCGTTGACCGAGCGCACCGGGATACGGCGGGCGGTCGAGCCCTTCCGCGTCGGGGCCTAGCAGCACACAGGTGATTTTTCTGGCCAAGGCGAACGTCCTTTCGCTGAAGCTTCCGTCGATCGTCGCGGCTATGCCAGTGCGGACTCGCCGCGAAGCAACGCCGCCACGGGCGCCGGCACGCCGACGGTCAGCGTGGTGCCGGGTTTATACCAAAGCCAATCGGGGCGATCCATCACCACCGCCGGCGCGCCCGCCAGCGTGAGGAGCTGCGGCGTGAGGTCGAGATCGAAGTGCGTGAATGCATGCTCGATCGTCGCGAGCGAACGCGCCGCCGCGACGCGCGCACCGAGCGCGCGCTCGCACCACGCTTCCGCGGAATCCTCTGGCGGAAGCTCCGGCAGACTGTAGAGCCCCCCCAAACGCCGTGCTCCGGCCGACGCTCGAGCAGCACGCGCCCTTCCGTATCTCGCACGACGAGCACGGCGACCTGCCGCTGCGCTCGAGCCCGCTTCGGCCGCGGCGCCGGATATCGTGCCTGCGTGCCCGCGCGGGCCGCCGCGCAGTCCGCCGCCAGCGGGCACACCGTGCAGGCGGGCCGCGCGCGCGTGCAGAGCGTGGCGCCGAGATCCATGATCGCCTGTGTGTAAGCCGCGACGCGCTCGTGCGGCGTGTGCGTGTCTGCGTGCTGCCACAGCTCGCGCTCGACGCCCGGCGCGCCGGGCCAGCCTGCGACTGCGTGGTAGCGCGCGAGCACGCGCTTCACGTTGCCATCGAGGATCGGCCAGCGCTGCCCCCTCGCCTGCGCGAGGATCGCGCCGGCCGTCGAGCGGCCGACGCCGGGCAGCGCGTGCAACGCATCGAACGTTGCCGGCATGCGCCCACCGTGCTCGGCCACGACGATCCGCGCGGCGCGCCAGAGGTTTCGCGCGCGCGCGTAGTAGCCGAGGCCGGCCCACGCGCCGAGCACGGCATCGAGCTCGGCGGCCGCGAGCGCAGCGACGGTCGGGAACTGCGCCATGAACCGCTCGTAGTACGGGATCACGGTGGCGACTTGCGTCTGCTGCAGCATGATCTCGGCCACCCACGCCGAGTACGGCGTGCGAGCGCGCTGCCACGGGAGATCGTGACGACCGTGCTCGTCGTACCACGCGAGGAGTCGCGAGGCGAAGGAGGTCACCACCGGGCGCTCATCGGCCGAGGCGCTCGCGGAGCTTGTCGCGCAATTCGTCCTTCTTTTCCTCGAGCGCCTTGTTCACTTCCTGCTGCACGCGCGCCTTCACGATCGCCCCGAAATCCGGCAGCACGCTCGGCGCGTCGATCGTGCCCGTCACGCGCAGCGGGACCGTGGCCCCGGCGTACTTCACCATGTCGGGGTCGGACTGCAGCGCCGGACCATCGACGAACGTCGCCTTCAGATCGAAGTTCACGGCATCGTTCAGCAGGTTGACGGTGCCCGTGCCCGCGATCGTCATGAAGTCGAGCTTGCCGTTCAGGTCGCGATTGGTCAGCAGCGCGTCCTCGACCATCCCCGTGGCCGACAGCGACGTGAACGTGGTACGCGGCATCCCGGCCGGCCGGTCGGGAATGGCCGCCTTGTCGAGTCGCGCCCGGGCGCGCCGCAGCTCGTACCAGAGGTCGAGCCCCTCGAGCGAGCCGTTCGCGATCGTGAACGCCACGTCGCCGTCGAGCCCGCGGCGCATGGCGCCCAAGTTCGAGCCGGACGCGACCAGATTCAGCTTCAGATTGCCCGTGCCCGTGATGTCCTGCGAGCCCAGCAGGTCCTGGCCGAGCTTCGCGAGGTCGACGCCGTCGAGACTCTGCTGCAACGTGACGCGCGCGGCATTGCCTTGCACCTGAAGGCGAATATCGCCGGCGGTTTTGCCGCCATACAGCTGTGCGCTCGGCGTCAGCCGCAAGGCGCCGTTGTCGGCCGTGAGCCCGAACGCGGCGTTCGTGAGCGTGAGCCCGCTGAACTGCGCACGGCCGAGCTTCAGATCGCCGCGCGCGCCGAGGGTGCGGAGCACATCGAGCGGCAGATCGACCTCGTCGAGCGAGCCTTCGTCGGCCTTCGCCGATTGATCCGACGGCGGCAGATAACGATCCACGTTGATGTCGTCGACCGTGAGATCGTAGGTCAGGCGCTGCCCCTCGAGCGCCACCCGGCCCGTGAGCTTCGAATCGTCGAGCGCGAGCTGCATGTCGCGCAAGCCGGTCTGGCGCGAGTTGTAGAGCAGGTTGGCCTTGGCGCTCGCGCGCTTCAGAACACCGCTGTCCGCCGTCTCGACTTTCACGCCGAAGCGCTCGAGCGCTGCCCGCGGCGCGAACTCGCGAATATCCACCGCGCCCGTCAGCGCGAGGTCGCTGAGCAGCTTCTCGCCTTTCAGCGAGCCCGCCAGCGTGATGCCCAGGAAGTCGACGGTGAGCCCGCCGAGATCGAGCGTCTCGTTGGCGAGGTTCGCGACCAGCGACGCGAACGTGAGATGCGCCTGGCTCGGTCCGCCCGGCCACGCCTTGCCGCTGCCGTCCACCGTGACGTCGACATCCTGCAGCCGGTACTCGTTGCTCGCGAGGGCCAGCGTGGCCTGTGTGCGCGCCGCAACCTTCACCGCCACATCGGCACCCGCGAGCGCGAAGCTCAACCGCAGCGGGAACTGCTTGCCTGGACCGAAGCCCTGCGCTTGCAGGCCGAAGCTCGTCAGCTCCCAGCGGCTGCCGGCGGCCGCGTCGTTCCACACGATGTGGGCATCGGCCACCTCGATGGCCCCGACGTCGAGGTCGAGATTGCCTGGCCGCGCCGCCGCCGTCGCCAGGCGGGGCCGCGCTCTGGCCGCCGCCGAGGTCTTGCCAGTTGTTGCGGCCGCGGGCGTCGCGCGCCAGGTTCAGCGTGAGGCCGTTCAGCCGCGCGTCGCTGATCTCGATTCGCCGCGACAGTAGCGGCAGGAGCCCGAGGCTGAGCTGCGCGCTGCCGATCCGGGCCATGGGCTCGCTCCCGAAGCCCGGCGCGTTGCTGAGCGACGCGCTGCCGACGGCAATGCGAATGCTCGGGAAGAGCACCAGACTGAGGTCGCCGTCGAGGGTCAGCTGGCGCCCCGTCGCGCGCTGCACGGCGGCCGTGATCTGGCCCTTGTAATCGTTCGGGTCGAACAGCATCCCGACCGCGACGACCAGTGCGATGAGCAGCACGACGAGGATCCCGACGACGATGCCGACGATCTTCAGAAGTCGCTTCATGGGCTGCACTCACGGATGCGCCCGCGGCTGGGGGCAATGCCCCCATCCTAGCAAACGCGTTTGGCGGGAGAGAACCGCGGCGCCGCTTAGCGCGTCGCGGCGGCGCGTGGCTTGCTGGGCGCCCGGCTGTTCCAGCGCTCCACGATGCCTTCGAGCTCCTTGGCCCGCACGGCCGCGCCGATGAAATGCCCCTGCACCTTGTCGCAATGCATGGCTTCGAGCATCTCGAGCGTTCCTTCGTCTTCCACGCCCTCGGCGCAGGCGCGCATCTTCAGCTTGTGCGCGAGATAGATCAGCCCCTCGACGAGCGCGCGGGCGTCCTCGCGGAGCCGCATGTCGTTCGTGAACTGGTTGTCGAGCTTCACCTCGCTGAACGGCATCTTGTACAGGTGCGTGAGCGACGAGGCGCCGGTGCCGAAGTCGTCGAGGCACACGTTGATGTTCTTCACGCGCAGTCGCGCGAGGATGTCGAGCGCCACGGCCGGATCGTTCATGGCCGCGGTTTCCGTGAGCTCGAGCGTCAGCATCGAGGGGTCCAAGTTGTGCTCGCGGACCAGCGTGAGCAACCGATCCGGGAAGCCCAGGTCGCCAAGGAACTGCGCCGACAGGTTCACGCCAAGCTCCATGTAGAGGCCCTTCGAGAACCACACGTGGGCCTGCTCCATCGCCGCGCGGAACACGAAGTCCGTGACCTCGACGATCAGCCCGCTGTCTTCCGCAAGGCCGATGAAGTCCTTGGGATACAGCAACCCGTACTCGGGGTGCTCCCAACGCACGAGCGCCTCTGCCCCTTCGACGATCCAGCGGCCGGGGCCTTTCAGCGTGGCCTTCGGCAGATAATGGACCAAGAGCTGGCCTTGCTCGACGGCCTGCCGTAGGTGGTTGGCCGTGATGATCTTGGTCTGCGACTTCAGCCGCACGAGCAGCACCTCGAGCTCGTCGAGCGCGATCGGCTTGCAGAAGGCGCCCGCCACGTCGACGCCCATCGAAATTCCAAGCTCCGACGCCGTGGTCAGCACGCGGCTGTCGAGGCCGCTGGCGATCAGCACTTTCGGGCTACGGTCGAGCGAGGCGAGCTCGCGCAGCAGCTCGATGCCGTCGCGGCCCGGCATCTGCAGGTCCAGCAGCAGCACCGTGGGGGAGAATTCCAGCACCGTCGCCGCGAAACGCTCGGGATCGGCAACGATCCGGACCTCGAAGCCGAGGTCCTCGCCCACCTGACCGAAAAAGGCGCCGACATCGGGGTCGTCGTCCATGACCAATAGTCGATTCTCGTTCACTCTGCTGCTCCCGAATTTCTCTAGACCACCGCGCTCGGTAGACCGGTGAACGACGCCGCCGGCCTCTCCTGGTTCCAGTGACTCACGAAGCTCGGCACGTCGGCCGCCGGAACCGGCCGGCTGATGAAGTAACCCTGACAGCTGTCGCAGGCGATGATCGCCAGCATGTCGAGCGCCGCTCTGTTCTCGACGCCCTCGGCGCAAATCTTCAAGCCCAAGTTGTGGCCGAGCTCGACCAGCGAGCTGACCATGGTGTTCGCCTCACGGCTGTGCGGCACGTTCATGACGAGGCTCTTGTCGATCTTCATTTCGTTGAACGGCATCTGATACAGCTGCGTCAGCGACGAATAGCCGGTGCCGAAATCGTCCAGTGACAGGCCGATGCGCTTCACGCGCAACCGCGTCAGGATGTCCATGGTGATCGTCGGATTCTGCATCGTCGCCGTCTCCGTGATCTCGAGGATCAAGCGCCCCGCATCGATCCGGTTCTCCATCAGCAATGCGGCGACACGATCGGGAAAGCTCAGGTCCGTGACGAGGCTCGGCGGCAGATTCACGGCGCAGTTCAGCTTCAGGCCTTGCTGCTGCCATTCCCTGAGCTGCTTCAAGCCCGCCGCCAGCATGACGTTCGTGAGATCGCCGATCAGGCCCGTGCGCTCGGCGAGCGGCACGAACTCGTCCGGCATCACGAGCCCGAGCCGTGGATGCTGCCAGCGCGCAAGCGCTTCCACGCCGTCGATGACCCAACCGTTTTGCTTGAGCGTGGCTTTGGGCTGGTAATACGGAATGAGCTCGCCGGCCGCGAGACCGCGACGCAGATCGCCTGCGTCGACCTCCGGATCCTGATGGCGAACTGCGGCGAGCTTGCTCTGCAGATCGGCCGGCACGAGTGGCTTGCCGAGCGAGCCGCACATCGCCAGGCCGTGATTCACGCCGAGCTCGTGCGCGGTGGCGAGCACACGCTCGTCCGAGCCGCTGATCAGCACGATGTTCGCCTTGCAGCCGCGCGATACCAGCAGGCGCAGTAGCTCCACGCCGTCGGTGTCCGGCAGGTGCAGATCCATGATGATCATCGTGGGACGAAACGAGTCGACGAGCCGTAGGAACTCCACGCCGCTCGGCGTCGTGGCCACCGTGTAGCCGAGCTTGCGCCCCAGCGCGCCGACGAAATCGACCACGCCGGGCTCGTCGTCCACGATCAAGAGTCTATTGACGTTGTCGGCCATCCAGAGCGTTCCGGTTGCACAGCCAGCTGCCCACGGCACTGCGGGCGTGGTTCCGCCTTAGTTAGCCCCTGTATCGACCGCGGCGCGACTTTCTAAAAGATCGCAGGGGTGCGGCCGGGATAATGTGACGAGCGTTCGAATTACGGCCTTGGGATTGTGACCTGGCTCGCGCCCGCGCTACGCGGGTGGCCGGCGCTAGCGGGCCGCGGGGCTCGCGCGCGAAAGTGGAGCGGGTGATGGGAATCGAACCCACGCCATCAGCTTGGGAAGCTGAGGTTCTACCATTGAACTACACCCGCCGCGCTCGAGCAGGCCACCGATTCTACGGCTGGCCAACGCTCTGAGCCACCATCGGACCGCGCAAGATTTCGGATCGGTCTTTGCCGGTGCGCTCCCCCGCCACCGTCAGGGAACCCACGCGTCCTCGCGCGTCGATTGGGTTCTTAGCCACAGCCCCCCGGACGGGGCCGTTTGGCCCGTGAGCGCGGACGGTCGAGCGGCTCTCGCCGAGTCTCTCGACCGAGGTCTAGGTTGTTGCGCAGCAACAAAGACTTGCGGAGCGCCGCGTTTTCTGTAATTTTGCGCAATACAGAATCGTTATTCGTATTCCGTTATGTTTCCTTGAGTCAACTCGGTAATTGGGGAGGAGCCGGTGAGCCCACCGGTGATAAAGCAAATGAAATCAGCTATCTGTAACGTTTCGGGGGATTCAATGCGACAACCAGCGCCGTGCGGCACGCCCGGGGAGCACCGCCGTCATCCGACCATCCGTCCGCTCTGTCTTGCGTGCATGCTCGCGATGGGCGTTCTCGGCAAGATCGCGATCGCTCAGGAGCCGGTGCCGGAAGAGGTCGTCGTCACCGGATCGCGTATCACCAACACGAACGGCATGGACACACCAGTGCCCGTCACGGTCGTCACGCCGACGGAGCTGTCGGTGCTTGCGCCGACGAACCTGATCGAAGGCCTCTCGGAATTGCCGCAGTTCTACGGCTCCGCAACGACACAGACACCGTCACCGTTCTTCACGAGCACGGGCGCCGGCTCTCTCGACCTGCGCGGCCTGCAGAGCAAACGCACGCTGCAGCTCCTCGATGGTCGCCGCATCGTCTCGTCGACGATCTTCGGCGGGCCCGATATCAACATGTTTCCGGAAAACGTTCTCAGATCGGTGGAAACCGTGACCGGCGGGGCTTCGGCCGCCTATGGAACCGACGCGGTCGCAGGCGTCGTGAACTTCGTCCTCGACAAGCAACTGAAGGGCATCAAAGCCAACGTCCAATACGGAGCCAACTCGGAAGGCGATAACAAGAACTACAAGGCGTCCGTCGGCGGCGGCTTCGACGCCGGGAAAAAGACTCACATCCTGTTCAACGTCGAGAAGGAGCGACAGGATCCGATCTGGAGCACGGATGTCCTGCATTACGACTGGTACACGAACCGCGGCCTGATCAACAACCCCGCCGCCGGCGCGGGCAGCTCTCAAGACAATCCGTTCTTCATCGCCGTCGACGACGTACGAGCCTTGGGCTACGACATCGACGGAATCTTCTACCTGCCGACCGCGGCCGGGGGCACGCAGATCCTCGATGCCAACGCCAATCCGTCCCCGTACGTGCGCGGAAACCCTTGCAGCACGAGCGGCTGCTCGGTGACGAACGGCGGCTCGGGCAGCGACAGCCAATTGCCATCGATCAACGTCACGCCGGATTCGGGTCGGCAGAATGCGTTCCTCTATGTCACGCACGACTTCACCGACAAATTCAGCGTCTACGGCCAGTTGCTGCACGGCGAGTACGACTTCACGCAGCTGAATTTCGGCGGTCTGTTCCCGTACCCGGCGGTCCCACCGTTCCGCCGGAACTTCACGATCTTCAGCGGCAACCCGTTCCTGCCGCCCGCGATCCAGGCGGCCATGACGGCCAACGGCGTCGCCTCCGTCCCGTTCAGCCGTGTGGGCGCAAACGAGGACATCGGCGCGGAAGCCGCGACGACGCAAACCACCACGAGCGATGCGGTCACCGCGGGCTTCGAGTACTCGTTCGGAGGCAGCTGGGGCATCAAGGGCTACTTCCAGAGCGGCGAAACCGACGTGAAGGCCATCCAGAAAGGCGGCATACGGCTCGACCGCATCTATCTCGCGGCCGACGTCGTGACGGATCCCAGCACCGGGCAACCGGCCTGCAACGTCACCGTGACGACGAGGGGCACCGCCAACCCGCTGTACCAGGACTGCGTGCCTCTGAATCTGTTCGGTCGCGGTAACGCGTCGGCCGCGGCAGCAGACTGGGTCACGGGGTTCGAGGCGGGCGTGCCGATCCACGCGGACGGCTTCCTGTCCGCGACGGAGTCGATCCCGTATGACTACATCAGCGGCGAGAACAAGCAGCGGGTCATCACGATCAACCAGGACGTCTGGGAGATCTCGGCCGACGGCGAGCTTGGCAAGGGCTGGGCGGGCCCGATCACGATGGCCGCAGGGTACGGCGGCCGCAAGGAATCGTTCCTGCAGGTCGTCGAGGTGGGACCCGGCGGCGACATCAACTCCGATCCCACGGCCCGGCCCGTCATGGCGAACAATGCGGCACTCGGCATTCGCGGCGTCCCCGGAGGTAACGCGGCATCCGGCAACCACGTGGAAATTCAGTTCTCGAACGTCCCGTTCGCGCGTGGCTCCCAGGATGTGACGGAGACCTTCGCGGAAGTGCTGCTCCCGTTGGTCCACGAGCGCGGCATCGTCCAGCAGCTGAACTTCGACGTGGCCTACCGCTATGCGGACTACTCCGGCGTCGGCGGGGTCGACTCTTGGAAAGGCGGGTTCGACTGGACGGTCAACGATCAGCTGCGCCTGCGAACCACGGTCTCCCAGGACGTGCGCGCCGCAACGATGGGTGAGAAGTTCGACCGTACGGGCGGCGTTGCCACCATCACGGACTACGGGCTCGACCCAACCGGTGGCACGTCGTACGGCATAACCACCTTCTCGAACGGAACGCCGGACATCCAGCCCGAAAGTGCGAAGACCAAGGTATACGGCTTTGTCTACCAGCCACACTGGGCCGACGGCATCAGCGCCTCGGTGGACGCTTACACGATCGAGGTCACGAACAACATCAACCAGATCCTGGCCGCCCAGGTCGTCAGCGGGTGCTATGTCGACAACGACGTCGATCTTTGCAGCTTCATCACGCGCACGGGTCCGCCGTTGCCTGCGTTCCCCGGCATGCCCTCCATCGCGCTCGTCGGGCGTGCCGTATTTCAACCAGGCGTCGGTCAAGGCCCAGGGCGTGGATCTCGAGATCAACTACCGCAAGGACATGCCTTGGTTCGGTGGCAGCGCCGTCAGCGTTCGGTTCTTCGGCAGCCATCTGAACGAGCGCTCCAACACGGACAGCGCCGGCACGAAGACGGAGGTCCAGGGCCGGTACCTGTATCCGGAATGGACGGGTGTGGTGTCGAGCAGCCTGGTGAAAGGACCCTTGTCGGTGAGTCTGTCGGCGCGTTACACGGGCGAGCAGCTGATCAACCCGAACTGGAACTTCAACGGCACGAGCACGCGCTGGGACGTGGCCGACAACACCCTCGAGAGCCAGGTGCTCGTGGATGCCAGCGTCCGCTATCGCCTCGGGATGGGCAACAACCGGATCACGATCTTCGGAACCATCAACAACCTGTTCGACCGGGGTCCGCAAGAGTTTCTCGGCTTCACGGGAGCGTTCAGCGACAACTTCAGCGTGGGTCCGGGGCTCGGCGTCATAGGCGACGAGCGCGGCCGTCGTTACGCCCTTGGGGTGTCTCTATCCTTCTAGAACGCTAAAGCGCGCGTAAGCGCGGAAAGGCCGGGCGTCGAGCCCGGCCTTTTTTCTGTCCGGGCCGCGCACGCCACGCACCCCACTCGCCCGCCAACCGCCCGTGCGGACCCCCCTAGCGCTCGCCGGCTGGGCGGCCGCTACTCGTCGAGCCAGGTGAGCGCCGCGTCGGCGTCCTCGAAGTAGCGCACGTCGCCCGACACGAACCACGCGCCGACCTTCGCGCTGAGCTCGTGCCAGCGCTTGTTCCCCAGAATCGCGATCTTCGTGAACTGGCGCCCGTGCTTCATGCCGAGCTTGAAGTCGTCCCAGGCCGCGCGCGCCTCCCAGCCGTCGAGCTCGGACATGTCGAGGAATGCCCTGATTTGCGGCTTACGAATGCCCTCGAGCGCCGAATCGATCATCGGCGTGATCACCTCGTAATCGGCGTGGGTGAGTTTGCCGACCCCCTTCATGGAGAGGTACAGCTCCTTGCCGATCCGCTCGAGCCCAATGGAGAGGCCGTGCCGAGTCACGGAAGAATTGCTCATGGCGATTCACCTTCGTTGTCGGGAGATACATACTTCAGTAGACGCCGCGACGTGTCAGGAATTCCGGGAAGGCGCCGTCGATGAGTAAAGGAAGACATGGATAAGCCTGGCGTCACCGTCGCTCATCCCCGCAAGGTGCGCAGCTTCGTCCGCCGACCCGGACGGGCCACGAGCGCGCAGCGGCGCGCGCTGACCGATCTTTGGCCGCGGTTCGGCATCGACCCGACGAGCGGTCGACTCGACCTCGTGATGCTGTTCGGCCGCGACGCGGCGCGCGTGCTCGACATCGGCTTTGGCGATGGCGAAGCGCTCGTGACCGCGGCGGCGAACCATCCCCACATCGACTATCTCGGTGTCGAAGTGCACGAGCCCGGCATCGGCCATCTGTTGCTGCTGCTCGAACGCGCGGGCTGCACGAACGTCCGTGTGATCGCGCGCGACGCGGCCGACGTCGTGCCGGAGGTCTTGCCGGATCGGAGCTTTGCAGCCGTGAATCTGTTCTTTCCCGATCCGTGGCCGAAGAAGCGCCATCACAAGCGCCGGCTGGTGCAACCGCAGTTCGTCACGGAGCTCTCGCGGATACTCGCGACCGGCGGGTTGCTGCATGTCGCCACCGACTGGGCCGACTACGTGCGACACACGGCCGAGATCTTGGCCGCGGCACCGCAATTCGAGCCCGTCGAAGCCGGCGCGCTCGCACGGGAGCCGCTCGCGTTTCGGCCACCCACGAAATTCGAGCGGCGGGGGCGCAAGCTCGGCCATGACGTCGTGGATCTCTTCTACCGCGTGTGCGACTCGGCGCAATCGGCGCGCATCAGCAGCCAAAACAGCACGATGCCGGGCAACGCGACCACGGTCGTCAGGACGTAGAACGCGGGATAGCCTAGCGTCTGGATCAGCGCGCCTGCCGTAGCGCCGGTCAGGACGCGGCCGACGACGCTCGCGGCCGCGGACAGCAGCGCGAACTGGGCGGCGGTGTAGCGCAGGTCGCAAAGTGCGGAGAAATACGCCACGACGGCCACGCCGCCGATGCCACTCGCAATGTTCTCGAAACCGATCGCGCCGGCCATCGCCCAGTTGGACTTACCGGCGATCGCGAGCCCGGCAAAGCTCAGATTCGAGACGGCCATGAGCCACAGGCTGATCATCACCGTCCGCTTCATCTCGAGGCGGGCGTACAACGCCCCGCCGATGAAGATGCCGGCCAGATACGCCCAGAAACCGAAGCCGACGTCGTACAGCGCAATCTCGTCGTTCGTGTAGCGAAGATCCTGGAACAACAACCGGAACGTGAGATTGGCGAGCGTATCGCCCACCTTGTGGAACAACACGAACGCGAGCACGAGCAACGCGCCTTTGCGACGCAGGAACTCGAGCAATGGCCCCACGACGGACTCGACCGCGCTGCGGCGCACGCGCACCGCGGACTCGATGCGCCGCGCCGGCTCGCCGAGCACGAGGCCCACGACCATCGCCGGCAGGGCGAACACGGCGCAGGCTGCGTATGCGACTGTCCAGCCGAAGCGAGCCGCGAGCACGAGCGCGAGTCCGCCGGCGGCCACGGAGCCGATGCGCCACCCGTACTGCGACATGCCCGAGCCGACTCCGAGCTGCTCCGGTGTCAGCGATTCGATTCGATAAGCGTCGATCACGATGTCGAACGTCGCGCCCGTCACCGCAACGAGAATCGCAGCGACGGCGGTCGCGACCAGGCTCGTGCTCGGATCCACCACTGCGAGATTCACGATCGCCGCCATCGCGAGCGCGCCCGCGAGCAGCAACCACGAGACGCGCTGCCCGAGCCGACCGATGATCGGCAGCCGCACGCCATCGACGAGCCACGCCCATACCCACTTCAGGTTGTAGGCCAGGAATGCGAGCGAGAACGCCGTGACCGCGGGCTTGTCGATGCCGTTCTGGGCGAGCCGCGTGGTCAACGCGGCGGCGATCAACGCGTAGGGCGCGCCCGAGGAGATGCCGAGGAACATCGCCGCGAGCGGCGCGGATTCGATGTACTGGCGGATCCCGAGCGGAACGTAGCTACGCCAACCGGTGGCCTGCGTCGAGGGATGCGCTGCGCTCAAAATGCCCTGGCTCCGAAACCGGCGGGACGAGACGCGGATAATGCCGAACGATCGGCGTCGCGAATAGTCGGCCGCGTCACGAGCGTGAGGATCAGAGCGCCCAGTCGTAGTCGATCGTCAGAGGCGCATGGTCCGAAAACCGCAGCCGCTTGTAGATCGCGGCGCGCTGCACGGCCCGCTTGAGCGCCGGGCTCGTCACCTGGTAGTCGATGCGCCAACCCGTATTGTTCTCGAATGCCCGGCCGCGATTCGACCACCACGTGTACTGATGTGGCTCCTGGTTCACGGCCCGGAATGCATCGACGTAGCCGCGACCGTCGAACAGCGTGTCGAGCCAAGCGCGCTCGGCTGGCGTGAAGCCCGGGTAGTCCCGATTGGCTCGCCAGTTCTTCAAATCGATGGCGCGATGCGCCATGTTGAAGTCGCCGCAGAAGACGAACGGCAGACCGCTGCGCTCGATGGCCAGGAGTCGGCGATCGAAGGCCTCGAGAAATCGGAACTTGGCCTCCTGGCGTGCAGGGCTCGATGAGCCGGACGGAAAATACGCGCTGACCACCGCGACTTGATCGAAGCGTGCTTCGACATAGCGGCCTTCGGCGTCGAACTCGGCGACGCCGATCGTGCGCGAGACCTCCCGCGGCTCGGTGCGCGCGTAGATCGCAACGCCGCTGTAGCCCGGCCTCTGCGCCGAATGCAACACGCGATGAAAGCCGCGAGCGTGAAACGCCCGCTCGGCCAATTGCTCTTCGGAAGCCTTGAGCTCTTGCACGCACAGAACGTCGGCGCGCTGACGCGCGAACCACCGCAAGAAACCTTTGCGCACCGCGCTGCGCAGACCGTTCGCATTGAAGCTGACGATTCGCAATAAAACCGGCCGGTGGGAAATGGAACCGATATGATAGCCAAATGCGCCGGACACCGATCCCTCTGAAGGCCTACAAGACGCAGTTCTTGGAGCTCGCGCTCGAGCTCGGGGTGCTGCGCTTCGGTCAGTTCACGTTGAAGTCCGGGCGCGTGAGCCCGTATTTTTTCAACGCGGGACTCTTCAACAGCGGCTACGCGGTGGCCAAGCTCGGCCGCTGCTACGCCTCGGCGATCGCAGCGCTGGATCTGGACTTCGACATGCTATTCGGACCCGCCTACAAGGGCATTCCGCTCGTCGTCCTGTCCGCGGCGGCCCTCGCCGATCACTACGACGAGGACTTTCCGTTTGCGTTCAATCGCAAGGAAGCCAAGGATCACGGCGAAGGCGGATCGCTGATCGGTGCGCCGCTCGCGGGGCGAGTGCTGATCCTCGATGACGTGATCACGGCGGGGACAGCCGTGCGCGAGGTGCTCGACATCGTGCGTGGCGCGGGCGCCACACCGGCGGGCGTCCTCGTGGCCCTCGATCGGGAAGAAGTTGCGCCGAAATCCCGGATCTCGGCCGTCCAGCAGCTGCAGAACGAGCTCGGCGTGCCGATCCGGAGTATCGTCACGCTGACCGACCTCATCGATCATCTCGAGGAGGACAAGGATTATGCGGAGCATCTGCCCGCGGTGCGGGCCTACCGGAACCGTTACGGCGTGCCGCTCGAGTCCTGACGCCTCTGCGCGAGTGAGAGCTGGTTTGCAGAAATCGCTTTTCGGCACCTTTTAAACGCCCGACTTTTGGTATATGTAGAACTCTGACGGCGTCGGCGGGTTTACATAATTGATCACGCGGATCGGCATAGCTGTACTCGTGCTAGCGGCGCTTTCAGCGTCGACGGCAAGTGATGCGCAGCAGCGGCGGCCCGCGCAGTCGACCGGCTCGAAACGCGTGTACAGCTGGGTCGACGATAAGGGCGTCGTCCACTACGACGACAGCATCCCGCCGGAGTTCGCGAACCGCGACCGCAACCTGCTCAACAGCCAGGGCGTGCGCGTCGGTTTCGAGGAAGGCGAGATCACGCCGGAAGAACGCGCCGAGATGGACAAGCGCAAGGCCGACGAGGACGCGAAGGCCGCAGCGCGGGCGGAGATCGCCAAGCACGACAACATGCTGCTGCAGACCTACATCACGGTGAAAGACATCCAGGAGCTGCGCGACCGGCGCCTCGAGCTGCTCGAGTCCCAGATCAAGGTCACCGAGCTGTATTTGGGCAATCTGCGCAAGCGGCTCGTGTCGCTGCAAGAGGAGGCGACGGCCTTCAAGCCCTACAGCGCAGAGCCGAACGCGCCGCAGATACCCGAGAACCTGGCGGTGGACATCTCGCGCACCACGGCGTCGATCAACAACTACGAGCGCATGCTCTCGAAGACGCGTTCCGATCAGCGGTCGCTGCGCGAGTCTTTCGACGGCGATATCGCGCGCTTCCGCCAGCTCAAGGGCGGCTGACCGCCAGGGATGCCGGGATTGCAGGAGCCAATCCCGGCTAGCTCAGCCGCGGCCCGTGTGGCCGAAGCCGCCGCTGCCACGATCGCTGGCGGCGAACTCCGCCACCACGTCGAACTCCACGGGCACGACGGGCACCACCACGAGCTGGGCGATCCGCTCGCCGGGCTCGATTCGAAAGCTCTGCGCCCCGCGGTTCCAGCACGAGATCAAGAGCTCTCCTTGATAATCGGAGTCGATCAGCCCGACGAGATTGCCGAGCACGATGCCGTGCTTGTGACCGAGCCCCGAGCGCGGAATGATCACGGCCGCGAGCCCCGGGTCCGCCAGATGGATCGCAATGCCGGTCGGAATCAGCTTCGTGGCTCCGGGCGCAAGATCGAGGGGCTCGTCGAGACACGCCCGCAAATCGAGCCCCGCCGAGCCCTCGGTCGCGCGACGCGGCAGGGGTAGCTCGGAGCCGATGCGGGGATTCAGGATCTTGAGCTCGATGCGCCGCAGAGAGTCCGTCAAAACACGCCCTTTGGCGCCTAGGAGGCGCGCGTAGAAGACCGGGCCGCGGCGGGGCGCACCGCGCGATAGCGTTCGGCGATCAGCTCCACGAGCCGCCGGGCCAGCAGCGGCTTACTGCCCTCCCCCAGCGGAAGCTCTCCCCCATCGGGCCAATAGACGGTGAGCGCGTTCGTCTCCCGATCGAAACCGCAGTCGGGTCCCACCTGGTTCGCCGCAATCATGTCGATGCGCTTGTTCTTGAGCTTGTCGCGAGCGTGCGCGGCCATGTCGTTCGTCTCGGCGGCGAAGCCAACCGTGAAAGGCGCGTTGGCCAACGCGGCGACGCTGGCGAGCGTGTCCGGCGAGCGCACGAGCGGTAGATCCATCTCGGCGGCGGTGCGCTTGATCTTCTGCGTGGCGGCCGTGTGCGGCCGGTAATCCGCGACCGCCGCGCAGCCGATGAAGACGTCGGCGTCGGCAATCTCCGCGTGGACACCCTCGTACATCTGCTCCGCGGTCTCGACGTCGATGCGCCGCACCGCGGCCGGCGTGGGCAGCGCTACGGGACCCGTCACGAGCACGACGTGGGCGCCGGCCTCGCGAGCGGCGGCGGCGACGGCGAAACCCATCTTCCCCGAGCTGCGATTCGTGATGTAGCGCACGGGATCGATCGGCTCGCGGGTCGGTCCCGCCGTGATCACCACCTTGAGCCCCGCGAGCGACTGGAGCCTCAGGCGCCCTGGCAGCTCGAGCAGCGCGGCGGCGATCTCCGTGGGCTCCAGCATGCGTCCCGGGCCGGTCTCTCCACAGGCCTGATCGCCCGACGCCGGGCCGAGGAAACGCAGGCCGCGGGCCTCGAGCACCGCCCGATTCGCCTGCACGGCAGGATTCGCCCACATCGCCTGATTCATTGCGGGGACCAACACGATCGGCGCGGTGGTCGCGAGACACAGCGTGGCGAGCAGGTCGGCGCCGAGGCCGGCAGCGAGCGTGCCCAGGAAATTCGCGGTAGCGGGCGCCACGACGACCACGTCGGCCCAGCGCGCGAGCTCGATGTGCCCCATGGCCGCTTCTGCGGCGCTGTCCCAAAGCTCGTCGCGCACGCGCCGGCCCGACACGGCCTGGAACGTCAGTGGACCGACGAACTCGCGGGCGCTGCGCGTCATGACGACCTGCACTTCGCAGCCGAGCTCGACGAGCCGACGAACGAGCTCGGGGCTCTTGTACGCCGCAATGCCGCCGGTTACTCCGAGCAGGACACGCGGCGGGCTGGCTCGTTCGCTGGACGTCATCGCTACCACTCCGGAGCCGAGCTTACTCTCGGCGGCGCGCGGGCCGCCACTCATGATTCGACCTTTTCTTATGTCCTTGCCGACTAATGTCGCGTGCGCGGCCGCGCGCACGCGGCAACGATGACGGTCCCGGTCCACGGGTGGGAGGGAATCGTGCCACTGACGGATTGGCCGGCATCGGAACGGCCACGAGAGCGGCTTTTGACCGGTGGGCCGCAATCCCTCTCCGACGGCGAGCTGCTCGCCCTGCTGCTCGGCACCGGCACGCGCACGCTCGACGTCATCGAGCTTGCCCGCCGCCTGCTGGATCAGCAGGGCGGCCTCGCGAATTTGCTCGGTCGCAGCGCTGCCGAGCTCGCGCAAGCCAAGGGCATCGGTCCGGCGCGCGCGGCCAGGCTCGCGGCCGCCCTGGAGCTCGGGCGGCGCTACCTCGCCGCCCCGCAGCGACCTCGCGCACCGCTGGCCGCCCCCCGCGATGCCGCGCGGTTTCTCAGTGCGCGGCTGCTCGACCTGCCGCACGAGGTGTTCTGCTGCCTGTTCCTCGATACGCGGCACCGGCTGATCCGCTTCGAGGAGCTATTTCGCGGCACGATCGACGGCGCCACCGTGTATCCGCGGGAGGTGGTGAAGCGCGCCCTGCAGTGCAATGCGGCGGCCGTGATCCTCGGCCACAATCACCCGTCCGGCGTGTCGGAGCCGAGCGAGGCCGACCGCAGCATCACGATCAAGCTGGCCAAGGCGCTGGCGCTGGTCGAGATCCGTCTGCTGGACCATCTCGTGGTCAGTCGTGGCGGGCACGTGTCGCTGGCCGAGCGCGGTCTGCTCTAGGACCCAGCGCCTTGCCCGCCCCCGGGCTCACCCGGTATAGTCCCCGCCCTTTCGACGACAGAGTAAGGAACGGGTCGATGTCCAAGGTGTGCCAGGTCACCGGCAAGGGACCGATGGTGGGGAACAAGGTGTCCCACGCCAACAATAAGACGCGTCGCCGCTTTCTGCCGAACCTGCATATGCAGCGTTTTTGGCTCGAGAACGAGAAGCGCTTCGTGAAGCTGCGCGTCTCGCATCACGGACTTCGGATCATCGACAAGCTCGGCATCGAGCAGGTCATCAAGGATCTGCGCGCCAAAGGCGAGCACATCTGAGCGACGGTAGGAGCTAGAGCATGCGCGAGAAAATTCGTTTGATGTCCACGGCCGGCACGGGCCACTACTACACCACCACGAAGAACCGCCGGCTCCATCCCGAGAAGATGGAAGTCATGAAGTACGATCCGCGCGTCCGCAAGCACGTGGCGTACAAGGAAACCAAGATCAAGTAGCACATCGGCGCGCCGGACGGAAAAAACCCGCCTTGAAGGCGGGTTTTTCGTTTCTGCCGAAGGCGAGTGCTTGCCCGCTACGCGGGCGTGGGCTCGCGCATCGCTCGAAACGACTTCAGATACTCGACGAACTCCTCGAGCCCCTGAATGCCGCTGTGCTCGGCACGCACGCACCACTCGCGAAACTCCGCGAGCAAGCGCTCGTTGCTGGTATGCGCGCCCTCCCACAGCTGCTTCAGCTCATCGCGGAACTTGAGCACGGTGTGGAACCGCGGATGCCGCTGCTCGAGCTCCGCCAGCTTCTGGCGCGACGATTCGTCGAGCATCTCCGGCGCCCAGCTCAAGTACCGGCGCGCGGCTGCGAGCAACGAGTTGGCGTTTTCCCCGAAGCTCTCGAGCTCCCGGCGCAACACCGGCAACGTGACGTTGTACGTGTAATGCCGAAGCACGTGCATGCGATTCACGATGATCGCGCGCAGCTCGTCGATCTCCGGCGCAGATTGGGAGGCTGCCTCGAGCTGCGGCGGATTCGCCACGCGACGGATTTTCGCGAGCCCGAGCATCGACAGCACCTTCAGATGCAACCAACCCATGTCGACCTCGTGCCGGCGCATCGAGAATCTCGCCGACGTCGGGAACGCGTGATGGTTGTTGTGCAGCTCCTCGCCGGCCACGAACACGCCGAGCGGCCAGAGGTTCGTCGACGCATCGTCGGTCTCGAAGTTTCGGTAGCCTTTGGCGTGGCACAAGCCGTTGATGACGCCCGCGGCGGCGAACGGCATGTTCGACAGCTGCAGCGCGATCATGATGATGCCCGGCACGCCGAACAGCACGAGGTCAGCGACGACGAGCAAGGCAATCCCCAGGTAGCTCCACCTGGGATGGTGATACAGATTATTCTCGAGCCAATCGTTCGGCGTGCCCTTCGCGTATTTTTCGAGAGTGTCGCGGTCGTGGGCGGCCGTCCGATACAGCTCGGCGCCCTCGAGCAGCACTTTCTTCAAACCAAACAGCCGCGGGCTGTGCGGATCGCCCTCCTTCTCGCACATGGCGTGGTGCCGCCGATGCACGGCCACCCATTCGCGCGTGGAGGAGCCGGTGTTCAACCACAGCCAGAAACGGCAAAAATGCCGGACGACCGGGTGCAGATCCACGCTGCGATGCGCCTGGTCGCGGTGGTAGTAGAGCGTCACGGCCATCATCGTCGCATGCAGCCACAGCAACGTGACGACGACGTAGCCCCAGAGGCCGAGATTCGCTAGACCGTAATAGTGCTCGTAGAGGAAATTCACGTGTGCTCCGCCTCATCAGTGGCCGGGCCGCGGCGATGGCTTTTCGCCGGCACGGGACTTTTCAATATAGCCGATCGGCGCAGGCTACTCCACCGGGCCCCCGGCGCGACGTGCGTCGCATCACGGAAGCCCGCGCAGTGGCGGGCGTCAAGCCCCCAGTGGCGAGCGCCGCAGCGCCGGGCGTAAGCTCGCGCCATGCCCGAGCTCCCCGAAGTCGAGACCACCAGGCGCGGCATCGCACCGCACATCGTGGGCCGCGAGATTGCCGCGATCGAGGTGCGCGAGCCGCGCCTTCGCTGGCCCGTGGCCCGCGAGCTGCCGGCCGCGCTGGCGGCACAGCGAATCGACGGCCTCGACCGGCGCGGCAAGTACCTGCTGCTGCGAACCTTCGCCGGCACGCTGGTCGTGCATCTCGGGATGTCGGGCAGCCTGCGCTATCTGCCGGTAGCCGCGCCCACCCGGCACGCACGACCACATCGACGTGCGCTTCATCGGCGGCGGGGTGTTGCGATTCCACGATCCGCGACGGTTCGGCAGCTTTCAGCTGTGCGCCGTGCCCGAGCAGCATCCGCTGCTCAAGGACCTCGGTCCCGAGCCGCTCGGCGACGAGTTCGACGCCGACTTATCTGGCACGCAGCTGTCGCGGCCGCGACGTGGCGATCAAGCAGCACCTGATGAACGGCCGCGTCGTCGTCGGGGTCGGCAACATCTACGCGAACGAAGCGCTGTTTCGCGCCGGCATCCACCCCGCTCGGCGCGCGGGGCGCATCGCGCGCGCGCGGTTCGGACCGCTCGTCCGCGCCGTGCGCGACGTGCTTGGCGATGCGATCGCAGAGGGTGGCACGACGCTGCGCGATTACGTGGGCAGCGACGGCGAGCCGGGCTATTTCCGTGCCTCGCTGCGCGTCTACGAGCGCCAAGACGAGCCGTGTGTGAGCTGCGGCACGCCGATCAGGCGCCGTGTGCTCGGGCAGCGAGCGACGTACTACTGCCCGCGCTGCCAGCGCTAGTCGCCGCGGGCCGCGCCTTCGCGTCGCGGATCCACGCCGCCGCGCAGCTCGCGCCTCTTGGCCGAGTAGTCGATCGCGATCGCGTGCAGGCCGCTGTTCAAGTCGCGCAGCGCCACCGTATGGCCCAGCGCTTCCAGCGCCGCACGCTGCGCGACGATGTCGGTGTCGTCCTCGAGCTCGATGGGACCGCTCTCGGCCAGGAAGTGCGGCGCGGCGACGGTCTGCTGGACGTCGAGGTGCCAGTCGGCGTAGCCCACGATGCTCTGTGCGACGAAACCGATGATCCGCGTCCCGCCCGGCGAGCCGACCATGAGCCGCAACCTGCCCTGCTCGTCGAGCAGCATCGTCGGCGCCATGCTCGACAACGGCCGCTTGCCGCCCTCGATGCGATTCGCGGTCGGTTTGCCGTCGATCTCGGGCCGGTACTCGAAGTCCGTCAGCTCGTTGTTCAGGATGAAGCCGCCGACCATGAGCTGACTGCCGAACGCGCCCTGCACGCTCGTGGTCATCGCCACGCCGTCGCCGAATCGATCCGCAATCGAGAAGTGGCTCGTCGAGGGCCGCTCGGTCGTCTCCCCGGACGCATATTCCCACGCTGCGCGAGGCAGCGGCGTGCCCGCGACGACGTTCGGCAGCGCCTTCTTGGGATCGATCAACGCGGCGCGCTCGCGCAGATACGCGGGTGCGAGCAGCTCGCCGACGGGTGCCGCGACGAACTCCGGATCGCCGAGATACAGGTTGCGATCCGCGAACGCCAACCGGTTGGCTTCGACGAACAGGTGGATCGCCTCGGCCGGTCGATCCTTGAGCCTGGGCAAATCGAACGCACCGAGGATTCCCAGGACCTCCTGCGTCGTGACGCCGCCCGATGACGGCAGCTGCGGCCCGCAGACCTTCCAGGCCCGATACGGCGTGCACAGCGGTTGCGATTCGTGGGCGCGATATTTCGCGAGGTCCTCGGGGACCATCCGGCCGGCGCGCACGTTGTTGTCGCGGACCTTCGCGGCGATCGCCGCGGCCAGCTCGCCCGTATACAGCGGCTCCGCACCGTGCGCCGCAAGCAACCGCAGCGCGGCCGCGTACTCCGGATTCTTCAGACGATAGCCGACCGGATGCGGGTCGCCGTTCTCGTCGTAGAAATAGCGGCGAAAGTCCTCGCCGCGCGCGAACCGCTTGAAGCCGTTCAATAGCCCATAGAGGCGCGGCGAGACCTCGAAACCGTTCTCGGCGAGCTCGATCGCCGGCTCGAAGAGCTTCGCCCATGGCACTCGGCCGTGCTCGCGATGCGCGAGCTCGAGCATCCGCAGGGCCCCCGGGCACGCCGACCGCGAGTCCGCCCACGCCCACCGTGGCGAACGACTCGGGACGACCATCCGCGCCCAAGAACATGTCGGGCGTGGCCGCAGCCGGGGCGGTTTCACGCCCCTCGTAGGCCGTGATCGCCGCGGCCCCGCCGTTCGCGGCCGCGGCATAGAAAAGCATGAACGCCCCGCCGCCGACCCCGGACGACTGCGGCTCGACGAGCGTGAGGACGAGCTGCACGGCGATCGCGGCATCCACGGCCCCACCGCCCTCGCGCAGAATCCTCAGCCCCGCATCCGACGCGTACGGATTCGCCGAGACCACGAGCTCGTGGCTGGCGCGAGCCGGCGCCGCAGGTTGTGCCGCCGCGAGGCCTGCGACGGCACAAGCCCACGCGGCGACCGCGACTCGCAGGAGCATGAACGACGACGACTTGCGCAGCTTCATCACGACTTGGCGAACTTCGCCTTCAACCGTTCGGCGACGAATGGATGCACGAACGCGCTGACGTCGCCGCCGAACTCTGCAATCTCGCGAATGAGGCTCGAGGAAATGAAGGTGTGATGCTCGGAGGGCGTCAGGAACACCGTCTCCACGCCGTCCGTGAGATGTCGATTCATCGTCGCGAGCTGGAACTCGTACTCGAAGTCGGAGACGGCGCGCAGGCCGCGGATGATGGCTTTGAAACCGTTCTCGCGAGCGAAGTCCACGGTGAGCCCCGCATAGCCGGTCACGGATACCTCGGGCAGATCACGCAGCACCTCCTGCACCAGCGCGACACGCTCGTCGAGCGGAAACAACGGGGCCTTCTTGGGACTCGCGGCGACGGCGACCACGACGCGATCGAAGAGCCGCACGCAGCGCCGCACGAGGTCCTCGTGACCCCGGGTGATCGGATCGAACGTGCCCGGATACAGCGCGCCTATTTTCACGTCGTGACTACTCGGTCCATGATTCGAGCCGGCATTGTAGCCTCGGCCGATAACGCGGTCATACGTCCGCGAAGCGCAGCAAACCGTACGCGACGGCGCCCGCCTGCGCGCTGCGCCACCATTCGGCCGCGGGGACTTGCGGCAGCCCCGGCGCACGGGGTCGCTCCACGTATACGAGCGCATCGGGCGCGAGCCAGGGCCTGAGCAGCTCGAGCAGCGGCTCGCTCGGCACCGCGTACGGCGGATCGAGAAACACCACGTCGAAACGCGTGGTCGGAGTGCCACGCAGCAGCGAAGCGACGTCCTGGCGCAGCACGCGCGGCTCCGCGCCAAGCACGGCGGCCTGGGCTTTCAGCGCCGCGACGAGCGCGGCATCCTGCTCCACGAACCACACTTCGCTCGCGCCACGCGACAGCGCTTCGAACCCGAGAACCCCCGTGCCCGCGTAGAGATCGAGACAACGCGCTCCCGGCAACGCTTCACGCAGCCAGTTGAACAGCGTTTCGCGCACGCGATCGGGAGTCGGTCGCACGGCGGTAGTTGCGGCGATCGGAATCCGCCGGCCACGCCACATGCCCGCGATCACGCGCACGCTGCCGGGCTGCGGCCGACCAGCGTTGCTGCGCTTGGCCATGTGCGCAACACTAACAGAACCACCGTCGGGGAATTTCTAGGGATGGTCGCGGAGGCCAAGGAGAAACAGCGCACGGGCTTCTTTGCGAAGCTGAAGTCGCGCTTGAATCGCGGCACGGCCTGGTTGACCGGCGATCTGCTGGCGCTCGCAAAACGCCCGCTCGACGAGCAGGCGATCGAGGAGCTCGAGACGCGTCTTCTGAGCGGCGACGTAGGCGTCGATGCCACGGAGTGGCTGATCGACGAGATGCGCAAAGCGAGTCGACGCGCGCCGGCCGCTCCGGCCGGGGAGCTGCTCGAGAAAACCGCGGCCGCCTTGCTGCAAACCGTCGAAGCGCCGTTGGCCATCACCACCGAGCACAAGCCGTTCGTGATCATGGCCGTGGGCGTCAACGGCACGGGCAAGACGACGACGGTCGGCAAGCTCGCCCATCGCTTGAAGTCCGCGGGCCACTCGGTCCTGCTGGCCGCCGCGGACACGTTTCGCGCGGCGGCCGTCGAGCAGCTGCAAGAATGGGGCCGGCGCGCCGACGTTCCCGTCGTGGCGCAGGCCGCGGGCGCCGACCCGGCGGCCGTGGTCCACGATGCGCTGGTCGCGGCCCGCGCGCGCCATGTCGACATCGTGCTGGCGGACACCGCGGGTCGATTGCACACGGCCGCCGGCCTCATGGACGAGCTCGAGAAGATCAAACGCGTGGTGCGGCGGTTCGATCCCACGGCGCCGCACGAGACGCTGCTCGTGCTCGACGCGAGCCAGGGACAAAACGCGCTCGCTCAGGCGCTGAAGTTCCACGAGCGGCTCGGCGTTACCGGCCTCGCGATCACGAAGCTCGACGGCACCGCCAAGGGCGGCATCCTGCTCGCCATCGCGCGACAGCTCGGCGTGCCGATTCGGCTCGTCGGCATCGGCGAAGGCATCGACGATCTCGACGACTTTCGGGCCGCGGAATTCATCCGCGCCCTGCTCGGGGACGCCGCAGGATGATCCGATTCGAGAACGTCTCGAAGCGCTATCCGGGGGGGCGCGACGCGCTGGCCGGTGTGTCCTTCGGTCTCGAGCGCGGGGACTTTGCGTTCCTGACGGGGCCGTCGGGTGCCGGTAAGAGCACGCTGCTGCGGCTGATCGCGCTGATCGAGCGGCCCACTCGGGGCACCGTGCTCATCAACCACCAGAATACCTCGCGGATCTCGCGCCGGCGGATTCCGGCGTTCCGGCAACGGCTCGGCGTCGTGTTCCAGGATCACAAGCTGCTGTACGACCGCAGCGTGTTCGACAACGTGGCCCTACCGCTGGTGATCGCCGGCGCCAGTCGCCGCGAGATCGAGCGGCGCGTGCGCGCCGCGCTCGACCAGGTCGGCTTGCTGGGCCGCGAGGCCCACGCACCGATCACGTTGTCGACGGGCGAGCAGCAGCGCGTCGGCATTGCACGCGCCGTCGCGCCGCGTCCCGACGTGCTGATCGCCGACGAGCCGACGGGCAACCTCGATCCCGATCTGTCGCGCGAGATCATGGAGCTGTTCACGCGCTTCCACGAGGTCGGCGTCACGGTGCTGGTCGCCACCCACGACCTCGAGCTGATCGAGCGATTGCCGCACCGGCGCCTGAAGCTGGTCGGCGGCCAACTCGCCGGCGACAGCGCGGCCGGAGCGGCCTAGATGGTGACGGCGCTGCGGCGATATCTGGCCCTGCACCGGCAGAACCTGCTCGATGCCTTGCGCCGTCTCGCGGGCCAGCCGCTCGCGAGCCTGCTCACGGTGCTCGTGATCGCGATCGCGATCGCGCTGCCCGCCGGGCTGCGCGTGCTCGTCAGCAATGCCGGGGCGCTGAGCGATTCCTGGCAGGGCGCGGCGGACTTCGCCGTGTACCTGAAGATCGAGACGTCGGCCGACGCCGCGCAACGCGTGGCGCGCACGGTCGATGCGCGCGCGGACGTCGCGAGCGTCACGCTGATCGATCGGGCCAAAGCCCTCGAGGAGTTTCGGGCGAAATCCGGGTTCGGCGAGGCGCTCGATGCGCTCGACGGCAACCCGCTGCCGTATCACGCTCGTCGTGCGGCCCGCGAGCGGCGTGGCCGGCGACGTCGAAGCGGTGGCGGCCGCGATTCGAGCCCTCCCCGAGGCCGATCTGGTCCAGCTCGATACGGCCTGGGTCATGCGGCTTCGGGCCATCCTCGCGCTGGTGGGCCGGATGGTCGATCTCGCGAGCGTCCTGCTCGCGATCGCCGTGGCCATCGTCGTGGGCAACACGATCCGGCTCGAGATCAACAGCCGCGCCGTCGAGATCGAGGTCGTGAAGCTGGTCGGCGGCACGGACGGCTTCATCCGCCGTCCATTCCTGTACCTCGGGCTCTGGTACGGGTTCCTCGGTGCGCTGGTGGCCGCCGTCGTCGTGGCGGCTGCCCTGCTGGCGCTCGCAGGCCCCGTCAGCGCGGTGGCGGGCCTGTATGGCAGCGGCTTTCGGCTCATGGGTCTGCCGCTGCGCGAGACGGCCATGCTGCTGCTCGGCGGGGCCCTGCTGGGCTGGGCCGGCGCCTGGCTCGCCACGGCGCGTCACCTCCGCGCCATCGAGCCCCGGTAGTGGCTCACAGGAACCGGACCGTCCGTTAGCACTCTAAAGACACGAGTGCTAACATCCAGACGTTGGGAGGTACTTGGGATATGACGACCACAGCATTGGCACCCCGGCAGGCCGAGTTCCTCCTGAGCGGTCCGCTGGGCAACCTCGACCAGTACGTTCAGGCGGCGAGCACCATTCCCGTCTTGAGCGCGGCAGAGGAATTCGAGCTTGCCACACGCTTCCGGGAGGCCAACGACCTCGATGCGGCCCGGCGGTTGATCCTGGCCCATCTTCGCTTCGTGGTTCATGTAGCGCGCGGCTATTCCGGGTACGGCTTGCAGCTCGGCGACCTGGTCCAGGAAGGCAACATCGGCCTCATGAAGGCCGTGAAGCGCTTCGACCCGAACGTCGGCGTGCGGCTCGTGTCGTTCGCCGTTCACTGGATTCGCGCGGAGATTCACGAGTTCGTGCTCCGCAACTGGCGGCTGGTCCGCGTCGCGACCACCAAAGCCCAGCGGAAGCTGTTCTTCAACCTTCGCAAGACCAAGAAGCATCTCGGCTGGCTCAGCAAGGCCGAAGCCGAGGCCGTCGCGGCCGACCTCGGAGTGACGACGCGAGAGGTCGCGGAGATGGAGCAGCGGCTCAGCGGCCGCGACATCTCGTTCGATCCCGATCCCGAGGACGACGAGACCTTTGCGCCTGCGGCCTATCTGCCGAGCCCGAACAGCGACCCGGCCCACGCCGTGGAGCGTTCCGACTGGGACGCCGATGCCCACGACCGCCTCGAGTCCGCCCTCGGACAGCTCGACGAGCGCAGTCGCGCGATTCTCGGCGCGCCGCTGGCTCACCGACGACAAGGCCACGCTGCACGAGCTCGCAGCCGAGTATCACGTCTCGGCGGAGCGGATTCGGCAGATCGAGGCCAACGCCATCGCGAAGCTCCGGGCGAAGCTGGCTCCGGCCTGAGCCGCGCGGGATCGACACGAACGCAAAGGGCGCGCCACGCTGGCGCGCCCTTCGTTCTTGCGGACGAAGCGCTTCGCTTGGGCGCTAGCCGAGGGTCAGCGGCACCAGCGTCAGCTCGACGCGGCGGTTCTGCTGACGACCGGTTTCCGTGTCGTTGCTCGCGACCGGCCGCCCTTCACCCATGCCGACGGTGATGATTCGGTCGGAGCGGACGCTGCGCGTGCCGAGGTACGCGGCCACGGCACTGGCGCGCCGCTCCGACAGCTGCTGGTTGTATTGATCGCTCCCCGTGCTGTCCGTATGACCGGCCACCTCGATCACGGTTTGGTTGAACTCGTTGATGACGAGCGCGACGGAGTTCAACACCTCGAAGAACCCGGCATTCAGATCCGCGCTGTTCGTTGCGAACGTGATGTTGCCGGGCATGTTCAGCGTGATGTTGTTGCCGATGCGTGTGACGCTGACGCCGCTGCGCTCGAGCTCGGCGCGCAGCTTTGCTTCCTGCCGATCCATATAGTTACCGACGGCGCCCCCCGCGAGCGCCCCGAGCCCCGCCCCCACGAGCGCGCGCTTCTTGCGCTCCATCGAGCTATCGCCCGTGATGAGGCCCGCTACGGCACCGGCGGCGGCGCCGATGATGGCCTGGCGCTGCGCCTTGGCCGTTTGCTCCTCGCGCGTGTACGGGTCGAGCGTGCTACACGCCGACAGCGACGACGATGAGCCCGACCCCGATCGCACCTGCACGAGACATGTCGTTGATCCGCATGGCTACCCTCCTGGCACTCCCAATCCGCGGCGTTATGATGCCAAGCTCGATCTGAACGAAACGTGACTTGGCTTCTGAAAACGATACAGGAAAGGGTTCGGCACGACAGCTGCGCCGACGCCCCCGAAGCTGAATGTCGGCAGGCAAGCTCGTAGCCGTCGTCGAGGACGACGTCGCCATCCGCGACAACTATCTCGCCGGCCTGCGCCGCCAAGGGTACCGGGTCGTCGGCTACGGCACCCGCCTGGAAGCGCTCGCGGGCTTCGCGAGCCGTTTTCCCGACCTCGTGATCATCGACGTCACGCTGGCCACGGAGGTCGAAGGCGGCTTCGAGCTATGTCGCGAGCTGCGAGCGCGGTCGGCCCAGCTGCCGATCATCTTCCTGACCGCGCGCGAGAGCGAGATCGATGCCGTCTCCGGCTTGCGGCTCGGCGCGGACGACTATCTGACGAAGCGAACGAGCCTGGAGCACCTCTTGGCGCGCGTCGCCGCGCTGTTTCGCCGCGTGGAGGCGCTGCGCTCGACCGGCGACGCGGGCGAGCTGCTCGAGCAGGGCTCCCTCACGCTCGACCGCGACCGGATGAGCGTCCTCTGGAAGGGACAGGCGGTGCCGTTGACCGTAACGGAATTCTGGGTGGTGCACGCGCTCGCGCTGCATCCGGGCCACGTGCGCAGCCGGGAGCAGCTCATGACCGCGGCGAACGTCGTGCTCGACGATGGCACCGTGACCTCCCAGATCAAGCGCATCCGCGCGAAATTTCTGGCCGCGGACGCAGCGTTCGAGGCGATCCAGACGGTGTACGGCATGGGTTACCGATGGCAGGCCGGCTGAGCCGTTTCGGTGCAATCCCATGATTGACGCGACAATCCGGCGTTTCATATAGTTGATGATGGCACAGGCCTGCTCCGGTCCTTGATGAGGGCCCCTCCGCGGCAGATCGATTGGCCGCCGGCTTGACAGGTCCCGCATCGACACACTGCCAGCCAGCTAACAAGAACTCAGCAAGCGGAGCCATACGGCTACCGCTTTGTAGAACCACGACTGCAGGTGCAACGACAAGGCGAGGGCCGCAGCGATAACACCGGGGGTAACGGTCCCGAGGACGCCCCCGCGATGAAGGAACGGCATGGACATGCGTAACAAAAGAAATATAGGTCTCCCGCCGGCGCAAGGGCTGTATCGGCCCGAGTTCGAGCACGAGAGCTGTGGCGTCGGCTTCGTCGCGCACATCAAGGGGCAGCGCAGCCACCAGATCATCCTCGACGCCGACCACCTCCTGTGCCGCATGGACCACCGCGGCGCTCGCGGCGCCGAGCCGAACACCGGCGACGGCGCGGGCATGTTGACGGCGCTGCCGCACGAGTTCCTGACGAAGGTCGCAAAACAAGAGTTCGACGTCACGCTGCCGTCTCCGGGCAAGTTTGCCGCGGGCATCGTGTTCCTGCCGACCGACCCCGCGGAGCGAGAGCGCTGCAAGGCCGTGGTCGCGCGAAATCTGCGCCGAGGAAAAACAGACACTTGTCGGCTGGCGCGTGGTCCCGCTCAACGTCGCTGCTGCCGACGTCGGCAATAGCGCGCTCGATGCCGCACCGTTCATCGAGCAGTTGTTCGTGGCGGCCGGCGACGGGTTCGAAGGCGACGCCTTCGAGCGTGCCGCTGTACCTCCTTCGCAAACGCGCGAGCCATCGGTTGCGCGGCGATGCGTCGTTGGAGCAGGCCAAGCTGTTCTTCGTCTGCAGCCTGTCGAGCAAGATCGTCATCTACAAGGGCATGCTGACGCCCGGCCAGCTGCTGAACTTCTATACGGACCTGCGCGACCCGGACTACACCACGCACCTGGCCATGGTGCATTCGCGATTCTCGACGAACACCTTCCCGAGCTGGGACCGCGCGCAGCCGAACCGTTTCATGGCGCACAACGGCGAGATCAACACGTTGCGCGGCAATGAGAACTGGATGCGCGCCCGTCAGGGCGTCGTTGCCAGCGATCTGTTCGGCGATTCGCTGCAGAAGGCGTTTCCCGTCGTCGAGCCCGACTGCTCGGATTCCGGCGTGTTCGACAACGTGCTCGAGTTCCTGCTGATGACGGGGCGCACGCTGCAGGAAGCCGTGATGATGATGATTCCCGAGGCATGGCAGAAGAACGAGCTCATGCCCGAGAACAAGCGGTCCTTCTACGAGTATCACTCGTGCCTCATGGAGCCGTGGGACGGCCCGGCGTCGATTGCCTTCACCGACGGCAAGTACATCGGTGCCGTGCTCGACCGCAACGGCCTGCGGCCGAGCCGCTATTACCTGACGAACGACGATCGCGTGATCATGGCGAGCGAAGTCGGCGTCGTGCCGATCGATCCCGCCAACGTCAAGGCCAAGGGCCGACTCGAGCCCGGGCGCATGTTCCTGGTCGATTTCGAGCGAGGCCGGCTCGTGCCGGACGACGAGCTGAAGAGCGAGTTCGCGAACCGCCGCCCCTACCGCGAGTGGCTCGAGGCGAACCGCATCCCGCTGCGTGACATCGTTGCAGAGAGCTCCGAGGTCGAGATCGACCGCAGCACGCTGCTGCCGCGTATGCAGGCTTTCGGCTACACCAGCGAGACGCTGCAGTTCATGCTGCAGCCGATGGTTCGCGAGCATCGCGATCCCGTCGGCTCGATGGGCAACGACAGCGCGCTCGCCGTGCTCAGCGACAAGCCGCGGATGCTGTACGACTACTTCCGCCAGCTGTTCGCGCAGGTGACGAACCCGCCGATCGATTCGATCCGCGAGGAAGTCATCATGTCGCTCGAGTGCTACATCGGGCCCGAGGGCAACCTGCTCGAGACGACGCCGAAGCACGCGCAGCGGTTGCGCCTCCGTCAGCCGATCCTCACGAACGAGGAGCTGGCCGGCATCAAGAACATGAATCATCGCGGCTGGCGCGCGCTGACCGTCGATATCACGTTCTCGCGACCGCCGGGGATGGCGGGAGGGCCCGGCGTCGCAGGAGCAGCGCCGGACCGGCCCGCCGGGGAAGTGCCAGCGGGCGACCGCGGCCAGCCCGGCGAGCTGCAGCGCGCGATCGACCGTATCTGCGCCGAGGCCGAGCGCGCCATCGACGAGGGATACAGCCTCGTGGTGCTCTCCGACCGCGCGATCGGCCCCGATCGCGTGCCAGTCAGCGCGCTGCTGGCATGCGGCGCCGTGCACCATCACCTCGTCAGCCGCGCGAAGCGGACACGGATTGGCATCGTGCTCGAGACCGGCGAGGCGCGCGAGGTGCATCACCACTGTCTGCTCGTAGGCTACGGCGCGGACGCGATCAACCCATATCTGGCGTTCGAGGCGCTCGTGCAATCCCGCGACGACGGCTTGCTCGACGCCAGCATCGATCTCGTCGGCGACTACCGCCAGGCCGTGGCCAAGGGCATGTTGAAGGTCATGGCGAAGATGGGCATCTCGACGCTGCAGTCCTACAAGGGCGGGCAGATCTTCGAAGCGCTCGGTCTCGCCGACGAAGTCATCGAGCGCTGCTTCGGCGGCACGGTGAGCCGGCTCCAGGGCGTGAACTTCGCGGTCCTCGAAGAGGAAACGTTGCGCCGGCATGCGCTCGGCTATCCGGCGGACCCGACCGACAAGCTACCGACGCTGCCGAACCCCGGGGAGTTCCACTGGCGCAGCGCCGGCGAAAGACACGCCTGGGATCCGCAGGCCATCTTCTCGCTGCAGGTCGCCGCACGCCGCGGCGATCGCAATGCCTATGTGCATTTCGCGGCGCATGTGAACGAGGAAGCCCGGAAGAACGGCGCGTTGCGCGGTCTGCTCGAGTTCAAGACCGGCGTCGCGGGCGCCGGCGTGCCGCTCGACGAGGTCGAGCCCGCCAGCGAGATCGTCAAGCGTTTCTGCACGGGCGCGATGAGCTTCGGCTCGCTGTCGGCCGAGGCGCACGAGACGCTCGCGGTCGCCATGAACCGCCTGGGGGGCAAGAGCAATACTGGCGAGGGCGGCGAAGATCCGGCGCGGTTCGCGCCGTTGCCGAACGGCGACTCACGCCGCTCCGCGATCAAGCAGATCGCCTCGGGTCGCTTCGGTGTCACGATCTGGTATCTCGCGAACGCGGACGAGCTGCAGATCAAGATGGCGCAAGGCGCGAAGCCGGGCGAAGGCGGCGAGCTGCCCGGCAAGAAGGTCGACGACAACATCGCTAGGATTCGGTACTCGACCCCGGGCGTGGGCCTGATCAGCCCGCCGCCGCATCACGACATCTACTCGATCGAGGATCTCGCACAGCTCATCCACGATCTCAAGAACTCGAATCCCACGGCGCGTGTCAGCGTGAAGCTGGTGTCGGAGATCGGCGTCGGCACGATCGCCGCGGGCGTGGTCAAGGCGCATGCGGATCACGTGCTGATCTCGGGCGACAACGGCGGCACTGGCGCCTCGCCGCTGACGAGCATCAAGCATGCGGGCTTGCCGTGGGAGCTCGGCATCGCCGAGGCGCATCAGACACTCGTGATGAACGATCTGCGCAGTCGCGCCGTGCTCCAGACCGACGGTGGGCTCAAGACCGGCCGCGATGTCGTGATCGCCGCGTTGCTCGGTGCCGAGGAGATGGGCTTCTCCACCGCGCCGCTGATAGCGCTGGGCTGCATCATGATGCGCAAGTGTCATTTGAACACTTGCCCCGTCGGCGTCGCGACCCAGGATCCGGTGCTCCGCAAGAAGTTCGCCGGGCAACCCGAGCACGTCGTGAACTATCTGTTCATGGTGGCCGAGGAGGCGCGCGAGATCATGGCGAGCCTCGGCATTCGCAGGTTCGTCGACCTGATCGGCCGACTCGATCTGCTGCAGCCAAGGCACGCGATCAGCCACTGGAAAGCCGACGGCCTCGACCTGACGCCGCTGCTGACGCCGCTGCCGAAGCCGCGCCCCGACACCGGCGTGTATTGCACGATCCACCAGGACCATCGCCTGAACCTCGCGCTCGATGTCAATTTGATCGCGCTCGCGAAAAAGTCGATCCAGCAGCGCAAGAAGACACGCGCCGAGCTCGAGATCTGCAACACGAACCGCACGGTCGGCACGATGCTGAGCCATGAGGTCGTGAAGAAGTGGGGCGCGGACGCGCTGCCGTACGACACGATCCGGTTCAAGTTCACGGGCACTGCGGGTCAGAGCTTCGGTGCTTTCCTCGCGAAGGGCATCACGCTCGAGCTCGAAGGTGACAGCAACGACTACGTCGGCAAGGGCCTGTCCGGCGGGCGAATCATCATCTATCCGCCGAAAGAGAGCTCCTTCAAGGCCGAGGAGAACGTCATCATCGGCAACGTCGCGCTGTATGGCGCCACCGCCGGCAGGGCGTTCTTCCGCGGCCGCTCGGCCGAGCGGTTCTGCGTCCGCAATAGCGGTGCCAAGGCCGTCGTCGAAGGCGTCGGCGACCACGGCTGCGAGTACATGACGGGCGGCCGCGCCGTGATCCTCGGCCCCACGGGGCTGAACTTCGCGGCCGGCATGTCGGGCGGCATCGCTTACGTCTGGGACGTCGACGACGACTTCGCCAAGAAGTGCAACACGGGCACGGTCGACCTCGAGGCCGTGGAAGAGGACGAGGACATCGTCGAGCTGCGCGAGATGATCGAGCTGCACCACGAGTACACGGGCTCCACGGTGGCGGCGCGGATTCTCGACGAGTGGCCGAGCTCCCTGAGGCAGTTCGTGAAGGTGATGCCGACGGACTACAAGCGCGTGCTGGGCGAGCGCAAGCGCCACGACGAAGAGATGGAACAAACCATTCGTGACGAGGAAACCGGCAGCTTCGTCGCGCGTGGCCGATAAGAACTAGAACAAAGGACTGGTCGAGAGATCATGGGTAAGCCTACCGGCTTCATGGAGTATCCGAAGAAGAGCGTCCCGTACCGGGACGCGGCCGAGCGTATCGGCGACTTCCGCGAGATTTTTTCGGTGCCCGAGGACAAGCACCTGCGCAATCAGGGCGCCCGCTGCATGGATTGCGGCGTGCCGTTCTGCCAGTCCGAGAACGGTTGCCCGATCGACAACCTGATCCCGGAATGGAACGATCTCGTCTACCAGGGTCGCTGGCGCGACGCGCTCGACCGGCTGCACAAGACGAACAACTTCCCCGAGTTCACCGGCCGCACGTGCCCGGCCCCGTGCGAAGGTGCGTGCGTGCTCGGCATCACGGACCCGGCCGTCACGATCAAGAACATCGAGAACGCGATCATCGACCGCGGCTTTGCCAACGGCTGGGTCCGCCCGCATGTGCCCGCCGCCCGCAGCGGCAAACGTGTCGCGATCGTCGGCTCGGGGCCCGCGGGCCTCGCGGCCGCCGACCAGCTGAACAAGGTCGGTCACCAGGTCACCGTGTACGAGCGGGCCGATCGGATCGGCGGTTTGCTGATGTACGGCATCCCGAACATGAAGCTCGACAAGGAAGTCGTGAATCGGCGCGTCGATCTGCTGCGCGCGTCGGGCATCGAGTTCGTCGTGAATGCCGACGTCGGCCGCAACGTCGACGCCGCGAAGCTGAAGACGGAGCACGACGCCGTGCTGCTCGCCACGGGCGCGACCAACGCGCGCGACCTTGCGATCCCGGGCCGAGAGCTGCGCGGCGTGCATTTCGCCATGGAGTTCTTGACCGCCAACACTCGGAGCTTCTTGAGCAGCAACCTCGCGGATGGCCAGTACATCAGCGCCAAGGACAAGCGGGTCGTCGTGATCGGCGGCGGCGACACGGGCGCGGATTGCATCGGCACGTCGCTGCGCCATGGTTGCAAGAGCCTGATCAACCTCGAGTTGCTCGACGAGCCGCCCGAGAAGCGCGCCGCGGACAACCCATGGCCGCTGTGGCCAAAGATCCGCCGCACGGACTACGCCCACGAGGAGTCGATCGTGCGGTTCGGGGCGGATCCGCGCTCGTATGCCGTCGTCTCGAAAGACTTCGGCGGCCGCGACGGCGGTGTCGCGTCGGTGCGGATCGCGCGCATCGAATGGCAGCGCGACGGCGGCCCCCCGAAGATGGTCGAGATTCCCGGCACCGATCAGACGCTGGACGCCGATCTCGTGTTGCTGGCCATGGGCTTCCTCGGCCCGGAGGCCTACCTGGCGGAAGCGCTCGGCGTGGAGCGCGACGCACGCTCCAATTACCGCGCCGCGCACGGCGCGTTCGCCACGAGCCAGCCCGGCGTGTTCGCGGCCGGCGACTGCCGTCGCGGGCAATCGCTCGTAGTGTGGGCCATCAACGAAGGCCGCGGCGCCGCCCGGGCCGTCGATGAGTTCCTGACGGGCGCCAGCCTGCTGCCCGCCCCGAAGCTCACGCTCGGCGGCGCCACGAGCTGACGTCTCAGCGAGGCGGTCGGTCCAGAGTCGCCGCGGCGCGCCGCGGGAACCAGACGCGAAACACCACGCCGCTGCCATCGGGTAGATCGTCGGCTTCGCAGCGCCCCTCATGGAACGCGGCCACGAGCGCGACCACGTGCAGGCCGAGCCCTAGATGCGGCCGACCGTCCCGCTGCTCGCGGATCGATACCAGCGAGTCGAACAGGCGCTGGCGCATCTTGGCCGGCAGCGTCGACCCCTGGTTTGTCACGGCCAATACGAGCTCGCGCCCGGACTCCGTGATCGCGACGTCGATGCGACTGCCGGCGGGACTGAAGCTCACGCCGTTGTCGACGAGCTTGTCGAGCAGCTGTGCGATCAGCTCGCCGGAGCCGACGATCTCGGTCGCCGCCACCGCGCAGCTGTAGGCTATCTCCCGCTGCGGGTACACATCCCGATACGCGCGGCAACACGACTCGACGACGGCCTTCAGGTCGATGGGCTCCGCCACGGTGTCCTGAATCGCTTGCTCGAGCTGCGTGGCCTCGCTCATCGCGGCCAGGATCGCGTCGAGCCGCCGCGTGCCCTCGCGGAGGCGCTTCAGATAGTCGTCGGCTGCGCCGCTCTTGATCTCGTGCTCGAGATTGTCGAGCGACGTCGTCACGACCGCGAGCGGTGTCCTGAGCTCGTGCGACAGCTTGCCGGCGAGCGTGCGCAGATACTCCGTGTGCTCCCGCAGTCGCTCGAGCAGCTTCGAGAAACTGCGCGCGAGCACGCCGAGCTCATCGCTCGCGACCGTGCCCGGCATGCGCGTCCGCAGCTCGCCGTGCGGCCCGAGCGCCGTCTCGGCGGCGTGCGCGAGCCGGCGCACGCGCAGAGACAGCCAGGTCGCGTAGCCGAGCAGCCCGAGCCCCACGATCACCGTCGCGAGCAACGTGAACGTCACCAGGCGCACGAGCGCGCGATTCGTCAGGGTCAGGATCGGGTCGCTGGCCTGCTCGAACAGCACGGCCCCGCGCGGACCGGTGGGGCCGATGATCGGGACGGCGGCCGCGACGATCGCTTCTCGATTGGGGCCGCTGCCATACCACGTCGTGGCGCTGCGTCCCGTCAGGGCTTCGCGCAGCGTCGGATCCGCGACGCGCCCAGCGGGCTGCTCGACGGGATACGGCGGATCGTCGCGTTGCAGCAACCAGCGAAATAGCTCCGCGATCAGGCTCGCGGCGGGACGTTCAGTTGCGCGCGGCTCGACGCTGCCGGCAGCGGACATGACCCAGCCGTCCGCGTCGAGAATGCGGAACCGGCCACCCCGCCGCGCGAACTGACCGAGCAGCGCCTTGAGCTCCGGCCGCTGATAGATGAATCGGCCGGGCGCGTCGCTCGCGTCGTCCCACGTCGCCGCGAGCGTCACGGCGTAATCCCCGCTGCCGGCGTGATCGACGCCGATCACCCCGACGCCGAGCGAAGCCCCGATCAGATTCAGCGGCACGCGCACTTCGAGCGAGTAGCCCGTCGCCGTCTCCTGCCACGCGCCGATTACGCGCGCATCGTAGGCTTCGGTGGGCTCGAACCGCTCGGGGCTCGTCTCTTGCGCGCGGAACGCGCCCGGGGCCGCCGTGTTCAGCAGCAACCAGCGAACCGCCCCCGCCGCGGGCTCGAGCGCCAGCGCGACGCGGTCACCGTACGGCATCTCCCCGGGCACTCGCTGATATACCAGATCGCGGTCCGGCACCGCGACGAACAGATAGGCGAAGCGCCCATAGACTCCGGCATAGAGCCGCTGCCCGCCCGACAGCGTGAGCGGCGCATCGCCGCCGCCGTTCCAGTCGTCGCTGCGAACACCGTCGATGCTCGGCTCCACGGCGAGCGGCATGGCATAGATCGGCGTCCCGCGCCCTGCCGCAGGCGCTGCGCACGGCGGCGGCGCGCACAGTGGCGTGCCCTGATCCTCGAGCGTCGTCGCGACGGTCGTCGCCGCCGCCAGCAACGATTGCTCGAGCCCCCCGCGCAGCGCCCCTTCCATCTCCCGGACGTACTTGAGGCCGATCCACGGCAGAACGAGTGTCAGCAGCCCGAACAGCAGCAGTTGGAGCCGCAGCGACACGGCCTAGGCTAGGGAACCTCTGCACAGGGGCCGTGGCGGCGCGCTGCGGCGTTGAAAATCGATTCGAAATGCTCACGTACTGCCGTGTACGCTGCGCTTTCGAATCGCTTTTCGCCTTGCATCGCATCCACCACGGCGCCTGTGCAGAGGTTCCCTAGCGCTCCGCGATCGTCGTCAGCGGCACGTCACCGCTGAAGGCGAACGGCATGACGTCCTTGAGCCGGCGGCCGAGCGTGACCTTCCCGTAGAGCTCGTACGACAGGCTGTTGTCGGGTCCGCGCACGAACGCCATGAGCCGCGACAGCGACGACACGATGTCGCTGTGCAGGTCGAGCGTCAGAGTCTGCCGGTCGAGCGGCCCGATCGACACGGGCACCGCGGTGTCGCCGTCGAGGATGCCTTCGTTCGCGAGCCGCAGCTTGAACTCGATCGTCCTGATGATCATGGGCTCGGTGTTCACGTTGTCGATCAGCAGCGTGACCCGGAAACGCTGGGGCGTCGACGCGGGGAGCGCCGCCAACGTCTGCACCGAGACGCGCGGCGGTGCGAGCGGCGCTCGCTTGCCGGCCACTGCCGGCTGGCTCAAAAGGCAGGCGAGCACGCACAGGCTCATCAAACTCCGCATCTCACTCTCCGATCGCGCGTTGCCACTTCGCGCCAATGATGCGCCACTCACCGCTCTCGTTCACGAGCTCGAGCTCGAAGCGGTACAAATCGCCGTGCAGTCCGCCGAGCGCGGCGGCGCCCGCGCGCTGACCGACGAGGCCGGCGTGCACCACGGCACGCGCGGCGTCGGCCAGGCACCGCTCCTGCGCTGCCCGGCACTCCCCTCCCTGGCGGTCGGCGCCCTCGAGCTCAACCTCGTCGACACGACTCACGATCTCGATTTTCTGATTGGCCAGGAAGAATCCGCGCACGAGCTGAATCGCCGCCGCGCGGTCGTTGCCCCGATTGTCACGATAACTGCTCGCCAGCAGGTCGCGGAAGAACCCCGTATTGCGCGCTTCGGCCGCACGCTGCGCATCGGCAAGCCGCGCGCGAATCGCGCCCGTGGGATCGGTGGTGCCGCACGCCGCCAGCGTGAGCAGCGCGAGCGTTGCCGCCAGTCGCGATACCTTCATGAGGGCATTCTAGGGGGGCACACGGACCAATAACACGACGCAGTACCGGCAGCGCGATCAACGGCGACCCGCTTATACTGCTGGCGTCGTCTCGCCCGGAGCGCTCTCGATGCGGAATCAGCCAGCCCGCCGCGTTGCCATCGTCGGCGGCGTTCGGATCCCCTTCTGCCGTGCCCACACGGCGTACGCGCGTTGCTCGAATCAGGAGATGATGACCGCCGTGCTGCGCGCGCTCGTCGCGCGCTACGCGCTGGAAGGGCAGACGCTTGGCGACGTATCGCTCGGCGCCGTGATCAAGCATTCGCGCGATTTCAACCTCGCCCGTGAATCGACGCTGTCGTCCGGGCTCGCCGCGGAGACGCCCGCCTTCGACATCCAGCGGGCCTGCGGCACGAGCCTGTCGGCCGCGATCCTGATCGGCAGCAAGATCTCCCTAGGGCTCATCGATGCCGGTATCGCCGGCGGCACGGACAGCATCAGCGATCTGCCGATCGTCTACCCCGAAGCCTACCGCCTGCTGTTGCTCGAGAGCGCTCGCGGTCGGACGCTCGGCGCCCGCCTGAAGCCATGGCTCAAATTGCGACCGTCGCACTTCAAGCCCGTCTTCCCGGCCGTCGTCGAGCCGCGCACGGGACTGTCGATGGGTGAGAGCATGGAGATCACCGCGAAGCAGTGGCACTTGACGCGCGAGGAGCAGGATCGACTCGCACTCGCGAGCCACTTGAACGCGGCCAAGGCTTACGCGGAAGGCTTCTACGACGATCTGGTCGTCGAGTTCCGCGGCGTGAAGCGCGACAACAACATTCGCACCGACACGAGCCTCGAGAAGCTCGCGAAATTGCCGCCGGTCTTCGATCGGGGACCGGGCGGCACGTTGACGGCCGGCAACAGCACGCCCCTCACGGACGGCGCCTCGGCCGTGCTGCTGTGCTCCGAGCAGTGGGCGCGCGAGCGCTCGCTGCCGATCGCGGCGTATCTGACTTACGCGCGCGAGGCCGCGGTCGATTTCGTGAAGCGCGAGGGATTGCTGATGGCACCCGCGTATGCCGTGTCGACGATGCTCGCGGAAGCGAACCTCGCGCTGCAGGACTTCGATTACTACGAGATCCACGAGGCGTTCGCAGCACAGACGCTCGCGACGCTGAAGGCCTGGGAGTCCGAGCAGTTCTGCCGCGAGCGGCTCGGGCGTGATCGGCCGCTCGGCTCGATCGATCGGAGCAAGCTGAACGTAAAGGGCGGCAGCGTGGCGGTCGGTCATCCGTTCGCGGCGACGGGCACGCGGCTCGTGGCGACGCTCGCGAAGCTGCTGCGCGAGCGCGGCCGCGGGCGCGGCCTGATCTCGGTCTGCACGGCCGGCGGCATGGGCGTCACGGCGATCCTCGAGGCGGCCTGAGCGCAACGCCGATCGCTCGACCGCGCTAGGCGCCCGGCGTCGCGCTCACGTCGGCGCTTGCACACGCCCGCGCCAGAGGCCGCCGTGGTTGTAGGCCCGCCAGGCCCACGGCAGCCAGCGCAGCAGGCGAAAGCTGAGCCACAGCGCCCAGGCGAGCATCGCGGCCTTGTAGAACCAGATCGACACGGACACGACGCCGGCATCCGGTGTCGCGCCCGCGATCCGATCCGTGAACCACGCGAGCCGTTCGTATCCGACCGGCGAGACGATCTGCATGTCCGGTTGGCCGAGCAGGCCATAAGGAATCGCGCCGAGCAGCGCGGCGAGCGCCGCGAACGTCAGCGCGCCGAGACCGACCTGCAGCGCATTGAAGCGGCCGTTCGAGTGTCGCCACTCCATGCGCTCGCGCGCGCTCATCGCAAACGCCCACGCCGCGAACAGCGCGAGCACGGGCCACGCGAACGTCGAGAGACCCCAGCCGAGCAGCAGCCATTCGTGTGTTCGTAACGGGCTCAGCGCGAGCCGGCCGAGCGCGAAGGCCATCACGACGAGCGCGAGGAGCTCGGGCCAATACAGAACGGCCGGGCCGACGCGCGAACCGAAGGCGAGCAGCACCCAGCGATCCTCCGGAAGACGCAGCGTTGCGGTGACGTTGCTCGCACCTCCGCCGAGGTCGACGGGCGCGACATGCGTCGCGAGACTCGGCCCTCGCCCGTCTCGCCACACGATCGCCACCGCGTGCCGGCCGGGGGTGATCGGCAACCCGAGCACGTTGTCATCGAGCTTCAGGGGGACCATCGTGCCGTCGATCGCGACGCTCTCGAGCGCGCTGCCTGCGGGCAGCGCGAGCCGTCGCTCGTCGCCGCGTGTCGCGCGATACTCGAGATCGAGCATCGATTGCGATGCGCGTGCACCGACCTCGCGCCGATAGTCGACCGAGTCGAACGCGATCGTATCGCCGCTGGCCGGTGTCGGCCGGCGCAGGCTCACGGTCAGCGACTCGCCCGGCCGCGGATAGTATTCCGGCACGTAGAACGACGACTCCGGCGCCTCCGGTGCGGTGGACGGAACGCCGTCGTAGTCGGCGTGCCAAATCTGGCCAACGGCGAAGCGCCAGCTCTCCGACCAGGACGCGTTCATCGGCGCCGTCAGCGTCAGCGTCTCGGCGGTCGGCAACCGCGACTCCCACGCCACCTCGCCTTGGCCGGGGCCAAACGCCACCGTCGCACGACCGGCTGCAACGTCGATGCCCGGGGTCAGCACGGCCTCGTTCATGAGCAGCTCGATCGGCAGCGTGAACGCGCCGGTGGCGGGCGCCACGCGCGTCACGGTCGTGCGCACGCGCCAGTCGATGTCGAAGGTGATCGTGCGCACGACGCTCGCGAACGGCGGAAAGACGGTGCCGCCGATCTGCTGACCGCCGGCCGCGCTACGCTGGCGCGTGAGCTCGAGCGTGCCGGACGGCAGCCGGCCGTCGGCGACGCCGGCGACGTCCCACCCCGGAGCCGTGACGCCGACGCGCCGCGGTCGCAACGGGAACGCGAGACTCACGGCGTCGCCGGGCGGCAGCGGACCGCGCAGCGTCACCCGGTGCACGCCGCTCGACAACGACAGCCATCCGACCTCGGTCGCGTCGCGAAACAAGAAGCCGCTCGCCGCCCCATCGATCGTGATGCTGGCCGGTCGCCACTGCGTCTGCGCGCTCGGCACGGGGATCGCTGCCGGGGCTTCGAGCGCCAGCGAGAGCTCCACGGTGAGCTGATCGGCGCGCAGGTCGACGGTCGCCGATGGCGCTTCCGCGCACGATGGATAGCACGGCGCCGGCTTGGTGAGCCGTACCTTGAGCTCATCGAGGAGCGCCTGCGACGGAAATTCACTCGCGGCTTGCGCCGCCACGGGGCGCGCGGGTGCAAGCCCCAACGCCATCAGCACCACCGCCGCCGCCACACCGCCACGCACCAGCCCGGCCGGCAAGCGGCGCGGCCGGCCTGCGACGAGCCACAGCAACGCGAGCGCGAGCGCGACGCTCGCGACCCTCCAAGCGCTGACGATCAGCGGACCGAACAGCACGAGCCGCACCGCTTGCTGCTGCGTCACCGGGCCACTGAACCCGAGGTAATACTGGTTCCAGCTCCAGTCCGGCAAACCGGGTCCGGTCTGCACGAGCGCCCCGGGCAGGTAGCGCGACAGTGCGCCGCCGATTTGGCGCGAGCCCGTGAGCTCCACCTGTTCCTGGAGCGCTTGCAGGCCGCTGGCGTTGCCGCGGGCGCGTGGCGGTGCAGCGGGCGCCCCGGCGACGCGCTTGAACTCGACGCGCCCGCTGGCCGCAGCATCGATATTTCGGCCGAGCACGGGCAGCTCGAGCTGCGGGTGCAACGCGAGGCGCAGCTGCCCGATCGTGAACGGCACGAGCAGCAACACGAGGACGGCGATGCTGAGCCATCGGTAGCGCCGCGTGAAATTCCTGAGCTTCCCCTCGGGCGCGACGCGCAGCAGCGCCGCGGCGACGACGACGTTCAGCCATGTCCAGCGCGGCGCATCCGGCTCGTGAAACGCGACGACGAGCGCGAGCAGAGCGAGACCGCCGGCCAGCGGGCCGAACAGGCGCCCTACGGCAACCGTGATGATCAGCACGAGGAACACGTCGAGCAGCCGCCAGCGCTCGAGCCACGCACCGTCGGCGCGATCGGCACCCGAGGCCGCGACGAGCCGATAGCCGGGTGGTGTATGTAGGGTGGTCATCACCCCGTCGAAGCTTTCGCGGTAGCCCGTGACCGGTGCCGCCCCGCGCGTAAGACGCGCAGTCGTCGTGAGGTCGACGTCGGTGGCACGCAGCTCGACGCCTTGCAGACCCGGCTCGGCGCCCTGCGTGACGAGCAGGCTGTCGTCGTCGATCGCGGCCATCGTCATGACGTATGGCGCCGCCATGTCGAGGCGCCAGCCGCTCGTCATGCGCCCACTCACACGATCACGCGCCGTGAACCCGCCGCCGTCGAAGTCGAGCCACAGATTGCGGCTCAGCACGAGGCGATTCGCCTGCATGGCGTCGTTGCGGCTGCGCTCGACGACATTCACGGATTGCCCGGCCACGACGCTGTAGCTCGGCAGGTTCTGCCAGTCGGCCGGCACTCCGCTGCGCGCGGCATCGACCGCCTCCGCGCCTTCGAGGGCCGCCAGGCGCAGCCGCGGCTCCGGCGCGAAGCTCCAGATCTCGTCGCTTGGCCAGGGTGTGGCCGCCGGGGGCCGCGCGAGCATCGTGGGCGGCGCCGCCGCGTGCGCGACGAGCGTGATCTGCCAGTGGCCCGGTCGAACTTGCACGCGGAGCCGGCCGTCGGGCGTCAGCTGCGCCGGCAAGTCCGCGCCGAGCGACTCGGCCACGAAGCCCGCGATGGCCGCACCCTCGAGCGTGACCTCGCGGCCCTGCCCCGCAACATCGAGCGCTACGCGCGTTTCGAGCCGCATCGGCAAGCTGTCGTCGAGCCGTCGGTGCACGACGACGTCGAGCCGATCCTCTTCTACCTCGGCTTCGGGCCGCAGACCGAGCCACAACGTGCTGCCCTCGAGCTGCGGATTCGGCACCGCCGCGCCGTCGAGTCGCAGCGAGACGAGGCCGGTCTCCGCCGGGATCGGGATCGACGCCGGTCGCATCGACCAGGCGAACGCGCCCGAGATTCGGTGAGTGCCGCGCGTGAGGCGCAGCATCGGCCGGCCGTCGCGCAGCACGACGGGCTCGCTGCTGCCGCCGACCATGATGTCGGCTGGCCACAGCTGCGCGTTGCCGGGCAGCGGCACCCAGGTGTCGGCATACACGTTCCAGCTCTGCTCGAACTTGGCGCTCGCGGCGCCGACCTCGACCGACAGAGCGCCGGGCCAGGCGCAGACGTGGTTGGCGGATTGTCCCGGCGGGGTGCCGTTGCGGACGGGACAGCTACGAAACTCCTCCCCGTACAGCACCCAGTTGCGCCATGGCGCGAGCGCGGGCGGCACGTCCGGTGTCGGCTGCGAGTGGCCGGCGTGCGGTGTCGAGCTCGTGATCAGCAGTGTGGCAACGAGGCGAAGCAGCCTGCGCATGAGGGTCTCCTGCGTGCCGGCGGTCGCCGAGATCATGAGGCACGAGCCGGTCTTTTACACCGTCGAGCAAGGGCGCGCGAGCGGCGCGCTAACGGCTCAACCAGAGCGCGTACGAGACGAGGAACGGGAGGAGCGCCGCGCCGAGCAGCGTCGAGACGAGCACGATGCCCGCGATGTCGTCGGCGTCGCGGTCGTAACGCGCCGCGAACAGATAGCTGAAGACCGCTGCCGGCATCGCGCCCTGTAGCACGAGCACGCCGCGCGCCACGCCCGCGAGCCCGAGCAGCTTGCTGACGCCGATCGCTACCACGAACGCGATGCCGAGCCGCGCCGCGCCGAGCCCGATCGAGCGCGGCAGATTGTGCGCGCGCAGCCCACCGATCGTGTTGCCCAGCGCCATCAACATCAGCGGGATCAGCACGGCACCGAGCGTGCGCGTCGTGTCGGCGAACCATTCCGGCACCTCGAAGCCCGTCAGCAGCACGCCGAGGCCTCCCAGCGCGCCGTAGATGATCGGGGTCGTCAGCACCGTGCGGAAGACGGACACGCGCGTCTGCAACAGCGGCACGAACGTGAACTGCAGGATCGAGTTCGTCACGTACACGGCGACCGCGAGGCCGAGCCCCTGCTCGCCGAACGCGAACAGGCATAGCGGCAAACCGAGGTTACCGGTATTCCCCAGCGTCAACGCCGGCAGGAACGAGCGCTGCGGCAGCCGAAGCGCCTTCAGCAACACGAACGCCAGCGCGGCGACGCCGAGCGTCAGCGCAATCGTGGCGCCGACCATCGCGGCGAACTCGCCGAGCGGCAGCGTGAGCCGTGACAAGCTGTCGAAGACGAGGCACGGGCCCGCGATGTACATGATCATGCGCGTGACGAACGGCAGGTCGAACGGCACGCTCAAGCGGCGCCACAGATAGCCGATTCCCGCGATGGAGAACACCGGCAGCAGCACGGCAGCGACTTGAGCGATCACGGGGAGCGTCTCGAGCGATGGGCGTTGAGTGGGTCGCGTGGCGCGACGAAGCGGCGGCAAGTCTGCCAGAATTGCCGGCTTGAGTCCCGTCGAGGAATGGCCAACGATGGTCGGGCAGTTCCTGGAGCTCTCGATTGCGGCGCAGCCGTTGGCGGCGTCATTCGACTTCTATCAAGCGCTGGGCTTCACGAGCGTGCCGGTCGGCGATTCGCTGCCGGACCCCTACGTCGTGCTGTTCGACGGTCACGTGGCGGTCGGCTTGCACGATCGCGAGCATCCCGTCGCTGCGCTGACGTTCGTGCGGCCGGGGCTCAAGGACTACGTGCGTGCGTTGCGTCGGCTCGGCATCGAGCTCGAGTACGCGCACCTCGCGGACAACGAGTTCAATCGCGTGGGTTTCGCCGATCCGGCAGGCCAGCCGGTGGCGCTGCTGGAGGCACGGACGTTCACGCCGGGGGAGTGGAACCCCCAGAACGTCGCGGCCTGCGGCGGTGTTTCTCGAGTACAGCCTGCCGACGTCGTCGCTGGCCGAATCGGTCGAGTTCTGGGGGGCACTCGGGTTCGCGCCGACCGCCGCCGGCAACGCACCGCATCCCTGGCAGCGAATGTCGGGGCACGGACTCACGATCGGCGTGCACGAAGCACACTTCCGCCCCGGCCCGTCGTTTCGCTCGCCGCACCTCGAGGCGCGGCTCGGCTATCTGCACGCGAAGGGCATCGCGGCCCGCGCGGGCTGCCCGATCGCCGATCACGACCAGGCGTCCGCCACGCTGACCGCGCCGGAGGGCACGGTCATGTATCTATTCGAAGGCGGAACGCAATGAGCGCAGCTCAGCCGCGAACGCGGCTGGCTTCGGCGAGCGCGTCGGTCAGGCGCGCGTGCAACGGGCTGCTGCGCGGGAAATGCGTCAGCAGGTACTGCATCTGATCGGCCAGCACGCGCCGACCCTTGAGGTAGATGTACTCGGCATACGTCGGTGTGAACGGCACGGCCACGAGTTGCAGGCGCGCCTCCTCCGGCGTGCGACCACCCTTGTGGTTGTTGCAGCGGCGGCAGGCCGTGACCACGTTCGTCCACACGTCGCGGCCGCCGCGGCTGATCGGCGTGATGTGATCGCGCGTCAGCTCGCTAACGCGAAACTGCTGGCCGCAGTACATGCAGACGTTCGCATCGCGCCGGAACAACGTGCGGTTGTTCAACGGCGGGGTGTAGCGCTCGCGATTGCGCTCCAGCGTATGTGTGTCGCCGCGCGTGGCGACGATCGAGTTGACCTCGATGATGCTGCGGTTGCCGGACCTGGCGCTGTAGCCGCCGTGGATTCGGTACAGCAACGAGCCGCAGGCATACGCCACCTGCCCGCTGTGATACAGCGTCGCGGCCACTCGGTAGTCGATCCATTCGAGTGGCATTCCCGCGACATCCGTGCGCAGGACTTCCTGGCTTAAGGCGTGCAATTGGCCGTACATCGAAGACACCAACGAGCCCGTAAATCCTTCAAGTTTCCCTGAGATTCTGGGAATATTCAATGGCCTAGATGACACCTTTGTGTCATCATCCATTCCCGATCACGGCAACCGCCCGCTTCGTCCGCGCGTTGCCGAACCGCAACGTTCATTGGCTGCCCAAAGGCCCGACACGGAGCTCGTAATGCCCGTCTGCATTGGCGTGCTGAAGGAAACCCCGGCTCACGAAGCGCGGGTTGCCTTGACACCCGATGTGGCCACCAAGTTCGTCGAGCTCGGCACCACGATCGCGCATGCAGGCCGGCGCCGGCGAGCGCAGTCATTTCATCGATGACGCCTACCAAGGCGTGCAGCTCGCGTCGAGCGCGGCCGACGTGCTCGGACGCGCCGGCGTGCTGCTGAAGGTCCAACCGCCGACGCCGGCCGAGATCGATGCGCTGCCGGCCGGCACCGTGATCGTCGGCTTCATGCAAGCGCATCGCGAGCTCGACATGGTTCGCCGGCTGCGCGATCGGCGCATCACGAGCTTCGCGGTGGAGCTGATCCCACGGATCTCCCGCGCGCAATCGATGGACGCTTTGTCCTCGCAAGCAGCCGTCGCGGGCTACAAGGCGGCCCTGCTCGGGGCGAATGCGCTCGACAAGTTCCTGCCGATGCTGACGACGGCCGCCGGCACGATCCGCCCGGCGCAGGTGCTGGTGATCGGCGCCGGAGTCGCGGGTCTGCAGGCGATCGCGACGTCGCGCCGTCTCGGCGCAATCGTCGAAGCGTACGACGTGCGCGCGGCGACCAAGGAGCAGATCCAATCGCTCGGCGCGAAGTTCGTCGATACCGGCGTCGCCGCCGAAGGCAGCGGCGGCTACGCGCGCGAGCTCACGGAAGAAGAGAAGGCCAAGCAGCAGGCGATCCTCGACAGCCACATTGCGAAGGCCGACATCGTGATCACGACGGCCGCGATCCCCGGACGCGCGGCGCCGCGAATCATCTCGAAAGCCGCCGTGCAGGCCATGGGCTCGGGCGCAGTCATCGTGGACCTCGCGGCCGAGAGTGGCGGCAACTGCGAGCTGACGGTCGCTCGGCGAGACGGTCGTCACGCCGAACGGCGTGAACATCCTCGGCCCGCGCAACCTGCCTTCCGAGCTCGCCCGGCATGCGAGCCAGATGTATGCGCGCAACCTGCTGAACTTCCTCCAGCCGGCCATCAAGAACGGCGAAATCTCGATCGACTGGGAGGACGAGGTGTTCGCCCAGTCCGTGCTGACGCACGACGGGCAGGTCAAGCACGCCGGCACGGCGAAGCTACTCACGAACGCATAGCGGGCGAACCACCATGATCGACGGCTTCATTGCTCTGTACATCTTCATGCTGGCCGCGTTCACGGGCTACGAGGTCATCTCGAGGGTACCCGTCATCCTGCACACGCCGCTGATGTCGGGCTCGAACTTCGTGCATGGCATCGTGCTGGTCGGCGCCATGGTGGCCATGGGCCGGGCGGAGGGCACGCTCGAGCTCGCGATTGCATTCGTCGGGGTCGTGCTCGCCGCCGGCAACGCGGTCGGCGGCTATGCCGTCACCGAGCGGATGCTCGAGATGTTCAAGAGCAGCAAGGGCGGCAAGGGCAAACGCTGATGGGCTCGCTAGGTGCCAGCACGCTGATTCAGGCGAGCTACTTCGTCGCCGCCGCGCTGTTCATCTTCGGCTTGAAGCGCATGAGCTCGCCGGTGACCGCGCGCGGCGGCATCGTTTGGGCCGGGATCGGCATGGTGGTAGCCACGTTGATCACGTTCCTGACGCCGGGCATGGGCAATTACCTGCTCATGACCGTGGCGATCGCGATCGGCGGCATCGTGGCGTGGATCACGGGCCGGCGCGTCGCGATGACCGACATGCCGCAGATGATCGCGCTGTACAACGGCATGGGCGGCGGCGCGGCGGGCGCCATAGGTGCCGTCGAGCTGTTTGGCGGCGCAGCCCACGGCGTGGCGGTGCTCGTGCTCGGCGTGCTCGGCGGCATCATCGGTGCCGTCTCGTTCACGGGCAGCCTGATCGCGTTCGGCAAATTGCAGGGCTTGATCAAACGCAGCATCCGGTTCCGCGGCCAGAACTACCTGAACGTCGTGCTCCTCGTCGCGACGCTCGCCACGGGAGGGATCCTGGTCGTGCATGGCAGCGGCGGCGTGCCGGGCCATGTCACGCTGCTGTTCGCGCTCGCGCTGCTGCTCGGCATCACCATGACGCTGCCGATCGGCGGCGCCGACATGCCCGTCGTGATCTCCCTGTACAACGCGCTCACCGGCCTCGCGGTCGCGTTCGAAGGCTTCGTGCTCGACAACGCGGCCATGATCATCGCCGGCACGGTGGTCGGCTCGGCCGGCACGCTGCTGACGCAGCTCATGGCGAAAGCCATGAACCGCTCGCTCGCGAACGTGCTGTTCAGTGGCTTCGGCGAGACCTCGTCCGCCGCGACGGCCGGTGGCCCGGCCGGCACGCTGAAGCCAATCGACACGCCCGACGTGGCCGTGATGCTCGGCTTCTCGGAAAAGGTCATCATCGTGCCCGGCTACGGCATGGCCGTCGCCCAGGCGCAGCACAAGGTATGGGAGCTGTGCCAGGCGTTGATCGCCCGCGGCGTCGCCGTGAAATTCGCGATTCATCCCGTGGCGGGCCGCATGCCGGGACACATGAACGTCCTGCTGGCGGAAGCCGGCGTGCCGTACGACCTGATCTACGACGAGGCCGAGATCAACTCGGAGTTCGAGACGGCCGACGTGGCGCTCGTGATCGGCGCCAACGACGTGGTGAACCCGATCGCGCGCACGGACAAGTCGAGCCCGATCTACGGCATGCCGATCCTGAATGCCGACAAAGCCAAGAACGTCATCGTCATCAAACGCGGTCAGGGCGACGGGCTTCTCCGGCGTGGAGAACGCCCTGTTCTACCTCGACCACACGCGCATGCTCTACGGCGACGGGCAGGCCAAGGTGGCCGAGCTCGTCCAGGCCGTCAAAGCGCTGTGAGCGCCTAGGGAACCTAGCGTCCCTGCCCGCGCTGCGGCGACGGCACGCGCTGCGGCAGCGATTGACGCGGGAACGTGGGCCCCCGCGGTTGCTCCAGCCGGCGCTGCCGCAGCGTGGCGCGCTGCTCGGGCGTCAGCTCGCGGAACCGCTTCTGCAGCTCGAGCCGGCGCTCCGGCGGTAGGTTTCGATAACGACGGTAGGTCTCTTTGAGCCGTGTTCGCTCTTCCGGCGGCAGCTCCCGGAATTGCTGATACCGCGCACGCGCCGCTGCGCGCTGCTCGTCGGTCATGCCGCGCCACAACTGGAACCGGTCGCGGGCTTCGTTCCGCTCGCTGCGATTCATGTCGAGCCAGCGTTGCGCGCCGCGGGCGATCTGCTCCTGGCGCGTGGGATCGAGCCCCTGCCACCGCTCGGCATAAGGCGCGAGCAACTGGCGCTGCCCCTCGCTCAGGCTTTCCCAGGTCACGCCCTGCGCGTGGACGACGCCCATGAATGCCAACAGCGCGACGCCGAGCGCTACGAGTCTAGTCGCCTTCATCGTCATCGTCGTCGTTCCTCGCCTGCGGGGGACGTTTCGCGTCGCCGTTGTCGGCGGGTCTCCGGCGTTCGTCTCCACCGCGATTCTTCTGCCACTCTTCGCTCACCAGCCATTCGTCGTCGTCGGCCTGCCACGCGCCCAGGTACTCGAGGAAGTCGAGGTCGGGCACCGCCGGCTCCTTGGCGTCCTGGGCATGCGCGCCGCGCGCGAGCCACAGCCCGCCCAGCGCGCACAGCAATGATGCGACCTTGCGCATCAGCCGACGCTATCGCCACCGGCCGCGAATTCCGGCTGCTCTTCGAGCCAACCATAGAACTCGAGCTCCTCGTTCAGCATCTCGGGGTCCGTCTCGTCGAGCAGCAGCTCGAGATCCCCGAGCGAAGCGGTGGTCATCCCGGCGTCGGACGGCGGCGCAGGCTGGCCCACGAACAGCCAAGCCATGACGGCGGCCACGGCCACGCCGCCCGCCGGCACGAGCGACCAACGCCAACCGCGCGCGGTGGTCGGCGCAAGCTCCTCGAGCGCGCGATGGCGCGCCCGCGTGAGCCGCGAGCGCGTGGCCGCATCGAGCCCCGCCACGCTCGCGTCGAACAGCTGCTTCGTGCCGCGCTCGAGCGCCTGCTCGCTTCCTCGAGTTCTGCTCACTCATTCGAGTGCTCCTCGGCATGTTCCTTCAACAGGTCGCGCAGCCGATGCACGGCGCGCGAGTAATGTGTCTTCACGCTGCCTTCGGTGCAGCCCATGGCCGCGGCCGTCTGCAACACGTCGAGACCCTCGAAGTTGCGCAGCATGAACGCCTCGCGTTGACGTGCCGGCAACTGCTCGAGCGCCTGCTCGAGCGCTTGCATCGCATCGCCCGCGGCCACGCGCTCGAGCGGCTCGTCGCCGCGCGGCCCGGGGGCCGTGAGCAGCGGGTCGCGTTCGTCGTCGCTCTCCGTGCCGCCAAAAAAGCTCAACACCCGCGACCTGACGCTGCGCCGCCGCTGCACGTCGCGGATTCTGTTTTGCAGAATCCGGTAGAACAACGGCCGCCATTCCGTGCTCGGTCGCCCCGAATAGCGGCGCACGAGGCGAATCATCGCATCCTGCACGATGTCGAGCGCCTCATCGCGATCGCGAATGTTCATGAACGCGATGCGATAGGCACGACTCTCGACTTCACGCAGAAAGGCCTCGATTGCCACCCCCGAGTCCAGCGTGCCCTCCCTGTCGAGGCCTGTTTCGTCACGAGCAATGCTCAATGTTAGCGCCATCTTAAGCCGCTCCATGGCCGCGGACGGGACTCACCCGGCCGCCGGCCGGGCCGCTGCCTGATCTGCTACCGGTAATAACGGAGCGGGCGTGGCCCGGTTGACAACCCCCCGCGCGCACCCCGCTTCGTGTAACTAGCCGATGTGCTTGGTGTTTTCAGTCAAGCCACGGAACCGCCGCGAGCCCGGGAGGTGATCTCGGCCACAATGGCGGCGTGGTGAGCACATCGTGAGCGACCGACGACTCCTGCAGGTGGCGGTGCCCGTGCCGCTCGCCGAGACCTTCGATTATCTCGGGCCCTCGGACGACCTGCCGGCGCTCGGCAGCCGGGTCCTCGTGCCGTTCGGCCGCAGCGAGCGGGTCGGCATCGTTGTCGAGCACCGCGGCACGAGCACGCTGCCCCCGGACAAGCTCAAAGCCATCCGCCAAGTGCTCGACGCAGCGCCGACGATCGGTGCCGAGCTGCTGAAGACGCTGCGCTGGGCGGCGGACTACTATCATCACCCGCTCGGGGCCGTGCTGAGCCATGCGCTACCGGGGTTGCTGCGCGAGGGCCGCCCGATCGACGAGCCCCCGGAGCCGACCTGGCGGCTCACGGCGCTCGGGCGAGATCAATCGCTCGAGCGGCTCGGCCGCAGCGCACGCGTCCAAGCCCGTGCGCTCGCCGCGCTCGGCAGCGGCGAGCGCAGCACCAGCGAGCTGCGTGACCGCGACGTCACCGCCGCCACGCTCGGGCGGCTCGCGGCGAAGGGCTGGATCGAGCCCGGGCCGCTGCGAGCGGCGGCCGCCGCCGCAGGGATGGTGCCGATATCCCCAGGGTTGCCGGAGCTCACGCCGGATCAGCGCGGCGTGCTCGATTCGGTGGCGGCCGACGACCGCGCAGGCGATGGCTTCCGCAGCTACTTGCTGCACGGCGTCACCGGCAGCGGTAAGACCGAGGTGTACCTGCGGTTGATTGCGGCGGCGCTCGCCGCGGATCGGCAAACGCTGTTGCTCGTGCCGGAGATCGGCCTGACGCCGCAGCTCGTGGGCCGACTGCGCGAGCGATTCGGCGGCGAGCTCGCGATCCTGCACTCGGCGCTGACCGAGCGCGAACGGTTCGCGGCCTGGCGCCGTGCTTATCGGCAGGAAGCGAAGCTGATCGTCGGCACACGCTCGGCCGTGTTCGCGCCACTGCCGGCCGCAGGTCTGATCATCGTCGACGAGGAGCATGATCCGTCTTACAAGCAGCAACGCGGCTTTCGCTACTCGGCGCGCGATCTCGCCGTCGTGCGCGCTCAGCGGCTGAACGTGCCGGTCGTGCTCGGCTCCGCGACGCCGTCGCTCGAGACATTTCTCAATGCGCAGCTCGGGCGCTATCGCAAGCTCGACCTGCCGCGACGAATCGGCGCGGCCGGCGCGCCGCAGTTGCGCGTCGTGGATCTGAATCGACACGCCAGCCGCCAGTCGCTGTCGACGCCGCTCGTCGCGGCCATCGAGCACCACCTCGCCGCCGGCAACCAGGTGCTGCTGTTCCTGAACCGCCGCGGCTTCGCGCCGACCCTGTTCTGCCCGGGATGCAAGGACGTCGAGCAATGCCAGCGCTGCGACGCGCGCATGACCGTGCATGCCAAAGTCGGCCGCGCTGCGCTGCCACCACTGCGGCGCGGAGCGCCCCTTGACGTGGTCCTGCCCGCGTTGCGGCAGCGAGCGGGTCGCGGTGGGCGCAGGCACGCAGCGCGTCGGCGACGAGCTCGCGGCGCTCTTCCCCAGTGCGCGGATCGCGCGCCTGGATCGCGACAGCACGAGCCGCAAAGGCGCGCTCGCCGAGGTGCTCCGCGAGGTCGCCGCCGGCGACGTGCGGATTCTCGTCGGCACGCAAATGCTGACGAAGGGACACGACTTCCCGCGCGTCACGCTCGTCGGCGTGCTGAATGCGGATCAGGGCCTGTTCGGCACCGATCCGCGCTGTCACGAGCGACTCGCGCAGACGATCCTGCAAGTCGCCGGCCGTGCGGGGCGCGCCGACCGGCCGGGGGAGGTCGTGATCCAGACGCACTATCCCGACCATCCGCTGCTGCACTGCCTGCTCACGCAAGGCTACGACGCGTTCGCGACGCTGGCCCTGGCCGAGCGGCGCGAGACCCACTGGCCCCCGTTCTCGCATCTCGCCCTGTGGCACGCCGAAGCCACGCGCCGCGAGCGCGGCCTTCGCGTTTCTCGAGCGCGTGCGCACCGAGGCCGCAAGCGCGGGCGCCGACGGCAGCGTCGCGGTGCTCGGCCCCGCGGCGCAGGCGATGGAACGCAAGGACGGCCGGTACCGCGCGCAGCTCCTGTTTCGCAGCGAGCAACGAGCTGCGCTGCATCGACTCGTCGAGCGAGTGCTGGTCGCGATCCGCGGCTCGGCCGAGGCGCGCCGCGCGCGGTGGAACATCGACATCGATCCGCTCGAAATCTAGCGAGCGGCCGAGGGGCTCGCGCATCGAGTAGAATTCTCGCGAGCCCACGTTTCAGCCCGCCATGGCCCGCCGTTCACAAAACTCCCGCCGCCCCGATCCCGCACCGGGCTGGATATGGATGCTGTTCGGCCTCGGCATCGGCTTGCTCGTGGCCGTGGGGGTGTATCTGCGCGCGCCGAGTGCCCCGACGACGGCAGCTGGCGCACCGCCACCGAGCATGGACGCGGCGCGCAAGGAGCGGCCCGCCACGAAGCCCGCGGCCCCGCAAGCCCCGCCGGCTGCGGACGACGAGAAACGCTTCCAGTTCTACGACATCCTGCCGCAATTCGAGGTCGTCGTCCCGCGCCAGGACGCGCGCACGCGCACACCCGCACAACGCGCGCCCGTGCAGCAGCCGGGCCGCTATCTGCTGCAGGCCGGCTCGTTCAGCGCGGCCGGCGAAGCCGATCGTCTGCAAGCGACCCTGGCGTTACGGGGCATCGAGTCACGCGTGCAGCAAGCGACGGTCGACGGCACCTTGTTCTATCGGGTGCAGATCGGCCCGATCGACGATCTCGACGCGTTGAACCGCACACGCCGCCAGCTCCTCGACGCGGGCATCGAGCCACTGCCGCTGAAGCTGCGGGACTGAGTCCGCCGATGGGCTAGCCGGCTAGTCGTCCGTCAGGGACTGACGGAAATCGACGCCGAGCGAGCGCAGCTTGCGGTACAGGTGGGTGCGCTCCATGCCGACGCGCTTGGCGAGCTGGCCGACCTTGCCGCCGCACAGCGACAGCTGTTGCTGCAGATACGCCCGCTCGAAGTGCTCGCGCGCTTCGCGCAGCGGCATCGCGAGCAAGTCCTGCTTGACGAGCGGCTCGCCGTCGGTGATCGCGGGGGCGATCTGGGCCTCCACGTCGGCGAGCGAGATCTCCTCTCCGCCCCCGAGGATCAGCAAGCGCTTCACGAGATTGCGCAGCTCCCTGACGTTGCCCGGCCAGGGATAGTTGCGGAGCCGGTTCTGCGCTGCGACGCTGAACCGCCGGAACGGCAGGCCTTCGCCGTCCACGAGCAGATCGACGTGATACCGCAACAGCTCCGGCACGTCCTCCGGGTACTCCCGCAGTGGCGGAACCCGAATCACGACCACCGAGAGGTGCGACATCAGCTCGGGTCGCAAGCTGTCGCTACGCTCGAACCCCGGGAACGCGCTCGACAGGATCCGCGCGACGAGCGGGCGATCGGTGGATTGGCCGGTCGGCCTGAAGCTTCGTTGCTCGAGTACCGATAGCAGCAGTCGCTGCGCGTGGGTGCCGACGTCGCCGAGCTCCTGAATGAACAGGATGCCGCCCTCGGCGCGCTCGAGCGCACCCGGCTCGGTGCCGTCGCCGAGCAGCTCGCGCTGCGCGTTGTCGTCGCTCAAGTCGCCGCCCATGACCGCGACGAACGCGCCGCGTGCCTGCAAGCTCAGGCTCGAGAGGTAGCGAGCCGATAGCTCGCGACCGCTGCCCGATTCGCCGGTGAACAGCACCGGCGCGTCGTGCTGCGCGACGCGAGCGACCTGCTCGCGCAGCGCGCGCATCGCGGGGCTCTTGCCGGCCGGCGCCGTGGCTTGGCCGACCGCGATCCGGCGTTGTTCCTTGCTGCGCCGCACCGCGAGCGCCTTCTCGACGGTGCGCAGCAGCTTCGACAACGACACCGGCTTCTCGATGAAATCGACCGCACCGAGCCGCGTGGCCTCGACGGCCGTGTCCACCGTGCCGTGGCCGGACATCATGACCACGGCGCCGCCGGCGCCATTTTCCGACCATTCCTTCAGCAGAGAGATGCCATCGGTATCCGGCATCCAGATGTCGAGCAGGGTCAGATCGAAGTCCTGCTCGCGGCGCGCGGTACGGGCGGCACGCGCATCGGCGGCAGTCGTCACCTCGTAGCCTTCTTCGCTCAGGATCTCGTCGATCAGGGCGCGAATGTTGGCTTCATCGTCGACAACCAGAATGCGCGCGCTCATGCGCGTTCTCTCCTGTGATCGTGCCGTCGCGCGGTGACGTGACTGGTACCATCCACCGCTATCGGCAGGAGTATAACGATCTCCGCACCGCCGTGCTCGCGATTGCGGGCATGGATCTGCCCGCCATGCTCCTCGACCAGCTTCTTGACGATCGCAAGCCCCAAGCCCGTGCCCTTCGGCTTGCTCGTGACATAGGGGTCGAACGCCTGATGAACGATGTTGCCCGAGAACCCCGGCCCATTGTCCGTCACCGTAATTTCGACGGTTTCCGGCACGGCAGCGCGGCACCGTGCGCGTGGCGATTTCCACTCGCGCATCGGTCCTGTTGCTCCGTGGCCTCGATCGAGTTACGGAACAGGTTGTGCAACACCTGACGCAGCCGCCCCGCGTCCGCCTCGAGCTGCGGCAGATCGGGGCTCAAGGCCAGCGCGATCGACAGGGGCTTCTCCTGGTGAGCGTATAGCTCGCTGACCTCCCTGATCAGCGCGTTCAGATCGAAGCGCGTGACCTGCATCGTAGGGCGTTCGCGCGTACTCGCTGAACGCGTTCACCATCTGCTTCATCGCCTCGACCTGCTGAATGATCGTGTGCGTGGCGCGATCGAGCAGATCCGCCTCGCCCGACGACGAGCGAAGATACTTGCGCCGGAGCCGCTCGGCCGACAGCTGAATCGGCGTCAGCGGATTCTTGATCTCGTGCGCGAGCCGGCGGGCCACCTCGCCCCACGCGGCCTCGCGCTGTGCCTCCAGCAGCGTCGTGATGTCGTCGAACACGATGGCATAGCCGCTCGGGCTGTCGTTGTCGCCGGGCAGCCCCGTGCAGGCGCACATCAGCACGCGGCCATTGCCGCCCTCGCGCAGCTCGATCTGCTCGCGCCATTCGCTGTCGCCGCTATTCAAATGCCGCTGCGCCACGGCGAGGAACTGCGCAAGCAGTGGACGAGACGCCGCCAGCTCGACGACCGACTCGCCGACGCGCTTCTCGAGGTCCACGCCGAGAATCGCGCCGGCCGCTTGATTGGCCGTCCGAATTCGCAGGTCCGGCTCGAGCGACATCACGCCGGTCGACAGCCGCGCGAGAATCAGCTCGAGCTTGCGCCGCTCGCGCTCGACCTGCTGCTGGCTCGAGACCGCTTCGGCGCTCGCCTGGGCGAGCCGCTGCGTCATGTCGTTGAACGAATGCACGAGGAAGCCGATCTCGTCCCTGGTGGGTGTCGGCACACGCGTGGCGAAATCGCCGCGCGCCACGGCCCGCGTACCCTGCATCAGCAGCTGGATCGGCACGACGAGGCGACGCGCGAAGAAGAAAGCGCCGTAGACCGACGCGAGCAGCGAGATCAGCAGCACCAGGCTCAACGTGAGCGTGAAGCTATATTTCAGCGCAGTGCGCAGGAACGCCCGCTCGCGAAACTGGTTGTAGCTCGACAGCACGGCATTCGCGAGGGTGCTGACGCGCTGCTCGAGCGGAAACGTCGCCATCAGGAATTCCGGCTCGCCGCGGGACGTGCGGCGCTTTGATGGCCGCCGCCGCGATGACCTGATACTGGCCTTTCGACTGGGGCTCGACGCTCACGTAGGGTCGATCCTGGCGCAGCTGGAACAGCACTTCCTCGGTCGGATAGTGCGGCGGCGCGGGCTCCGGATCCGTGGAGGCGATCGCCAGAATTTGATTGTTCGGCCCGTAGACCGTCAGATCGATCGCGTCCGTGTCGCGGCGGAAGTTGTTCAGTGTGCCGGGGAGCTCGGCGCGCGACACGTTCGTGAGTCGTCGCGCGAGATCCTGAACCTGCTCGAGCCGGCCGCGCGTCTGGATCTCGACCACGGTTTGGCCAAGCTCGAGCGCGTCGCCGAGCCCCTGCTCGACGTCCACGCTGAACCAGTTATCGATGCCCCGATTGATGAACGCGACGGAGAAGATGTAGACGCCGACGAGCGGCGTGACCGCCACCATCACGAGCAACGACACCATGCGCGCGCGCAGCCGCGATCCCGGCACGTGGCGCCGGTAATCGCGCACGAGCTGCCACAGATTCGACACGATCAGTATCAGCAGGACGCCGATGCCGATCGAGTTGATCAGCAGGATCACATCCTGGCGACGCGCGAAGTCGTCGGAGTTCTCCGTGACGCGCGTGAACAGCAACAAAGCGGCGAACCAGAGCAGCAGCCCGAAGACGGCCAGCAGCGCGACGACCGCGCGTCTTATTCGCTTCGCAATGGCCATTGGTACCAGTCGCTGGCGAGGGACCAGTCGCGGCGCCAGAACGCGAGCAGCCGCAGCGGGCCGGGGAACTGCTCGACGTCGAGCGCGGCGCGCAGCCGAATTCGATAGGTCCGACCCTCCTCCAACAACGGTGCGTCGATCAGCGGCAGGCCATCGACGTGGCCGAGGAAATTCAGCGCGGCGAACAGCGAGGGGAACGATTCCTGCTGACCGCTATTCGACGTTCATGACGATGTAGCGCTCGCTGAGCGCGTGGTACTCGAGCGCGTAGCGCTGACGCAACTCCGCCTCCGTGTTGTCGAACCAGAAGCGGCGCGAGCGCATGATTTCGACGTCGATCCGGATGTTCAGCGGTACGCCGGCTTTCAGCGCGTCCCGCGCGTCGGATGACAGCCGGTACTCGATGCGCGCATTCAGAAAGTAGACGCCGTTGTCGAGCTCGACCGAGGCGGAGCGCACCTCGAAGCGCCCCGGATCGTCCGCCGCCTGCACGACCTGCGGGATGTCCGCCGTGAGCGCCTGACCGAAAGCGGTGCTCGCGAGCAGCCCCAGGGCAAACGCGAGGCCCCTCGCGAGACTGCCAAGCCCCGCTGCAGCCGACGTCGGTGAGCTATGGTTGCGGTGAAGATACACTGGCGGTACGCAGCGTGTGGGGCTTCAGCAACCAAGCATAATAGAAGCCGTCGCCCGCCGCCTCTCCGGGCAGGTTCTGCCAGCGCCCCGTGGCGTCCTCGCCACGGGGGAGAAGGTCGGGCGCGGCGCGGCGGAACGCGCCGATCTGCTCGTCGTTCTCGCGTTTGAGCACCGTGCACGTGGCGTACAGCAGCCGGCCGCCGGGCGCCAGGAGCCCCCAGAGCGCTCGCAGCAGCTCGGCCTGCAGCTGCACGACCCTCTCCACGTCCTCGGGACGGCGCAGCACTTTGATGTCCGGATGGCGCCGAATCACGCCCACGGCACTGCACGGGGCGTCCAGCAAGATCCGGTCGAACGGCCGGCCGTCCCACCAGTCGCTCGGTGCCGTCGCATCCCCGGCCACGAGCCGCGCCGAGAGCTCGAGGCGGCGCAAGTTGTCGGCGACCTTCGCGAGGCGACGCGGGTCGCGATCCACGGCCCAGACGTCCGAGAGATCCCCGCAGGTCTCGAGAATATGCCCCGTCTTGCCGCCCGGCGCGGCGCACGCGTCGAGCACGCGCTGGCCGGGACGCAAGTCGAGCAACCCCGCGGCCCGTTGCGCGGCCACGTCCTGAACCGAGACCTCGCCGGTCGCGAAGCCCGGCAGGCTCTCGACCGGCACAGCGGTCGCAAGACACACGGCGCTGTGAACCGCCTCGTCCGGCGTCGCGGCGATGCCGGCGCCGGCGAGCGCGTCGAGATAGGCCGCTCTGCTGGTGCGCCGCAGATTGACCCGCAGCCACAGCGGTGGCGCGGCGTTGTTGCCGTCCAGCACGCGCGACCAATCCTCGGGCCAGTCCTGACGCAGCGCCTCGATGAGCCACAGCGGATGGCTGAACCGCGCCTCGGACACGCGCTCCATCGCGAGGGCCAGCGGTGCCCGCTCGCGCTGGAAGCGCCGCAGCACCGCATTCACGAGGCCGGCGGCGGCACGCTGGCCGAGCAAGGCGGCTGCGTCGACGGTCGCCGAGACGGCGGCGTGTGGCGGGATGCGCAGCTCCTGCAGCTGCAGCAACCCCACGCGCAGCAGCGCCGCGAGCTCCGCTTGGCCGCGGCTTCAGCGGACGCGTGAGCAGCTGTGCGGCTTGCCACTGCAGGCGGTGATGCCAGCGCAAGGCGCCGAGCACGAGCGCCGCGAGCAGCGATCGATCGCGCGCGGCGACACCGGTGTCCGCATCGAGCGCCTCGTCCGCCGGCGACGCGCTCGACCAGCACGCGCGCGACGAGCCGAGCGGCGGCGGCACGAACCTCGGCCCCCGCCGGCGCTTCGCTAGGCGACAAACGCGACTCCGGCGAGAGAGTGCGCCGCGAGATACGCCGCGGCGTCCATGACACGCCCGGAGGGCGGCTGCACCTTCGTCAATCGCAACACGCCGGCGCCGGTCGCGACATCGATGCCGGCACGCGTCACGGCCACCACGCCGCCCGGCGACGCCGCGGTCGACGCGGTCGGCAGCGCCATGGCCTCCCAGACGCGCAGCCGCCGGCCGTCGTCGAGCCGTGTTTCGGCGACGGGCCAGGGGTTGAATGCCCGGACGCGCCGCTCGAGCTCTGCCGCGGGCGCATGCCAGTCGAGCTCGGCGTCCGCCTTCGCGATCTTCGGCGCGAGCGTTGCGAGATCGTCGCGCTGCGGCACCGGCCGGGAGGTGCCGGCCAGCACGCCCGGCAGTGCTGCGAGCAGCGCCTTTGCCGCCAGCCCGGCGAGGCGGTCGTGCAGCTCACCCGCCGTCTCGCGCGGACCGATCCGTGTCGCCCGCGTCAGATGCACGGGGCCGGTATCGAGCCCCACGTCCATCTGCATGACGCTGATGCCCGTGACCGTGTCGCCCGCGAGCAGCGCGCGCTGAATCGGCGCCGCACCGCGCCAGCGCGGCAATAGCGACGCGTGCAAGTTGATGCATCCGACCTGCGGCCACTCGAGGATCGCGCGCGGCAGCAGCACGCCGTACGCGATGACGACGAGCAGGTCGGGGCGCGGGCCGAGCGTCGCCCGCAATGACGGGTCGCGCAGCGACGCCGGCTGCACCACGGGAAGCCCGAGGGTCGCGCCGGCTTGCTTCACGGGCGACGGTGTCAGCCGCCGGCCGCGACCGGCGGGCCGATCCGGCTGGGTCAAAACCACGGGGACGTCGGCGCCGCTCGCGACCAATGCTTCGAGGCTCGGCACGGCGAACTCCGGGGTTCCGGCGAACGCTATGCGGGCGGGGCCATTCAACGTGTGCTCGGCGCGTGACGTCAGATGACGGGCACGGAGCTCCGTGGACGCGCTTCGACAGAATCCTGCGATGCCCGCTTGGCCTTCTTCGACGCCTTCTTCTTCAGTCGCTCGCGCTTGAGCTCGGACAGGTAGTCGACGAACAGCTTGCCCTCGAGATGATCGATCTCGTGCTGAATGCAGACGGCCAGGAGGCCCTCGGCGTCGAACTCGAACGGCCGCCCGTGGGGGTCGAAGGCGCGGACCCGGATGCTGGCGGCCCGCTCCACGTAATCGTAGAACTCCGGCACAGAAAGGCAGCCCTCCTCGGCGCTAGTCTTGCCCTCGGCGCTAACGATTTCGGGGTTGATCAGGCAGTAAGGCTGCTTGCCCTCGGTCGCCACATCGCAGACAAGAATTCGTTTGTGGACATTGACCTGGGTTGCGGCGAGGCCAATGCCGGGGGCCGCGTACATCGTCTCGAATAGATTGGCGACGAGCTGCTGAACCTCGGTATCGAATTTTGTGACCGATTCCGCGCGAATTCGGAGGCGCGGGTCCGGATACTCGAGGATTGCGAGACGTGCCATTGTGGTTCAGCCTTGGTTTCGTGTATAAGGCGGAGAAGCTAGCTTAACCCTCTGACTTTACAGGGATAGTCGGACCGCTACGTGTCGCCGCTGATGCTTTCGGAGCGCAACGGGACGCTCGCGTTCGATTATAGCAGTCGGATATTTTGGACCGCCCTTCGGAATTTGACGTTCACGGGCATAGGGAGCCGAGAAACATGTTCTACGCGCGCAAGCCGTTGATTCGATCAGGGTGTCTGATCGCTGCTGCCGCCGCGAGTTTCGCGTTGCTGTCGAGCGGCAGTGCCCAGGAACGTAACACGCGGCTCGAGCTCGCTGCCGCCGTTGGCCAACCGGCATCGCCGCCGGTGTTGAACCCCCGTCACCCCGAAACCTACGTGGTGAAACGCGGCGACACGCTCTGGGACATCGCCTCGATGTTTCTGCGCGATCCGTGGCTGTGGCCGGAGATCTGGCAGATCAACCCGCAGATCGAGAATCCGCATCTGATTTTCCCGGGCGACATGCTGTCGCTTGCCTACACCGGAGACGGGCGCCCCGTCATCCAGCTCGAGCGCGGTCCGCAACCGACGACCGCGGGCGGCGGCTTCGAGAAGCTCTCGCCCCGCATCCGGTCGACGCCGCTCGAGGAGGCGATCCAGACGATTCCGTACGAGACGCTGCGCGCGTTCCTGTCGCGCCCACGCGTGATCGAGAAGAACGAGCTCGACCGGCTGCCTTACATCGTCGCACAGCGCGAGGGCTTGATCGGCAGCTCGGGACGCGACACCTACGCGCGCGGCACCGATGCGCCGGTCGGCACGGTATACAACGTCATCGACAAGGGCGCCAAGCTCATCGATCCCGACACGAAGGACGTGCTCGGTTACCAGGGCATCTACGTCGGCCAGGGGCGCGTCGACCGCACCGGCGATCCGGCCACCGTGCATCTGCTCGACACCGAGCGAGAGGCGGTCGCCGGCAATTACCTCGTCGAGGAAGAGGACGCAACGCCGACGAATTTCCTGCCGCACGCGCCGGCGCGAGACGTGGACGGCCGCATCATCTCGGTGCTGTCGGGCGTGTCGTTGATCGGTCAGTACCAGGTCGTCGTCTTGAACCGCGGCACTCGTGACGGTCTGGATGCCGGCGCCGTGCTGCGCGTCTATCAGGCAGGCCGAACGATCCGCGACGAATTTGGAAAAGGCGCTTTCGGCAAGAAAGTCGTATTGCCGGACGAACCTGCGGGCACCATGATGGTTTTCCGCACGTCCGACCGGATCAGCTATGCGCTCGTCATGGAGGCCACGATGGCCATCGCCGTCCTCGACAAGGTGCGCAACCCGTAACACGGCGCCCTCGCGCGCGCCGGCGGCGGCGCAGCCATGGTGACCGACGCCTGGCTCACGCTGCTGCAGGCCGCCCCGTTCTCCTCACACCTGTGGCGCACCGCGCTCCAAGCCTTGGGCTCGGTCGAAGCGCTCGTCGCTGCTCCCGCCCGCGCGCTGCTGGCTCATGGCCTGCCGGCCGAGAGCATCGCCAAGCTCGCTGATCCCGACGGCGCAATGCTCGAACGCTGGCGCGGCTGGCTCGGCGGACCGAATCGCGCGCTCATCCCCCTCGGCAGTGCCGCTTATCCGCCGAGGCTCGCCGAAATTCCGACGGCGCCGCTTGCGCTCTGGGTCGAAGGGCCCGATCACTCGTTGCTGTCGGCGCCGCAGCTCGCCATCGTCGGCAGCCGCAGCCCGACGACCAGCGGCCGCGAGACGGCCGAGCAGTTCGCGAAGTATCTCGCCGCACGCGGCCTCACGATCACGAGCGGGCTCGCGACCGGAATCGACGGGGCCAGTCACCGCGGCGCATTGCCGGAGCTCGGCACCACGATTGCCGTGCTCGGCTCGGGGCCCGACGTGATCTTTCCTCGCGCACACGAGCGGCTCGCAACCGACATCACCGCGCGCGGCCTGCTCGTATCCGAGTTTGCGCCGGGCGTCGAGCCACAGAAGTTCTTCTTCCCGCAGCGCAATCGAATCATCGCGGGCCTGACGCTCGGCACGCTCGTCGTCGAAGCTACGCGTCGCAGCGGCTCGCTGATCACTGCGCGCTACGCCACGGATTTCGGTCGCGAGGTGTTCGCGATCCCCGGGTCGATCCACAATCCACTGGCCCGCGGCTGTCATCTCTTGATCCGCCAGGGCGCCAAGCTCGTCGAGGAGGCGGCCGATATTCTCGTCGAGCTCGCGCCGCAGCTTGCGCACGAGCTCGCGATACAACCGGTCGCCGACGAGGCTACGCACGAGCCCGAAACCGGCGGCATCGCGTGCGACCCGAGCTATGCCAACCTCTTGGCAACGCTCGATTTTTCGCCGCTGCCGATCGGCGAGCTGGGCCAACGCGTGCAATTGACGACGGCGGAGCTTTCCTCCATGCTGCTCGTGTTGGAGCTCGAAGGGTTGGTCGAGGCGTTGCCGGGCGGTCGCTACTCGCTCCTCGGCAAGAGAAAACGATGAAGGAATCCGTCCTCGACGTCCTGATGTACCTGTTCGAGTCATTTGTCGACAGCGAGGACGAATCAGAACCGAACCGCAGCGAGCTGCATTCCGAGCTCGAGCAGGCGGGATTCCACGATCGCGAGATAGAGCGGGCCCTCGACTGGCTCGACGGCCTGAACGTCAGCGGCAATGCGGGTAGTGCACCGCAGGACACCGCGTTTCGTGTCTTCGACGCCGACGAGCAGGAACGTCTGAGCGCGGGCGCGCGCGGCTATTTGCTACACCTCGAGCAGATCGGAATTTTGCAGCCCATGCAGCGCGAGGTCGTGATCGACCGGCTGCTGGCGCTCGATCACGACGAGATCGATGTCGAGCAGACGAAATGGGTCGTCATGATGGTGCTTTTCAGTCAACCCGGCCAGCAGAACGCGTTCGCGCAAATGGAAGACCTCGTGTTCGCGGACGATTCGGCCTGGGTGCACTAGAGCCTCCGCGCTTCTGCGAACCCCATCTTTAACCCCGCGCGGGGAATCGGCTATCCTGCCGGTCCCCGAAACCGGCCAACCCGGCGACCAACGACTATCCGCCCGATGATTTATTCGGACTCGAGATCGCTACGCTCGCACTGCCGCGGCTGAGCCATGGCCAAGAATCTCGTCATCGTCGAGTCGCCGGCCAAAGCGCGCACGATCGAGAAGTATCTCGGCAGCGACTTCGAGGTGCTCGCTTCCTACGGACATGTGCGCGATCTCGTGCCGAAGGAAGGCGCCGTCGATCCCAAGCACGGCTTCGCGATGAAGTACCAGCTGATCGAGAAGAACGAGAAGCACGTCGACAAGATCGTCAAGGCCGCGAAGAAGGCCTCGGCCATTTATCTCGCAACAGACCCCGACCGCGAGGGTGAGGCGATCTCGTGGCACGTGCACGAGGTGCTGAAAGAGCGCGACGTGCTCGATTCCAAGCCCGTGCAGCGCGTCGTGTTCCACGAGGTCACCAAACGGGCGATCCAGGAAGCCATCGGGCAGCCGCGTCGCCTGTCCGAGCAACTCGTCAACGCGCAGCAGGCACGGCGTGCGCTCGATTACCTCGTCGGCTTCAATCTGTCGCCGCTGCTGTGGAAGAAGGTGCGGCGAGGGCTCTCCGCAGGCCGCGTGCAGAGCCCGGCCTTGCGCCTGATCGTCGAGCGCGAGGACGAGATCACGGCGTTCAGGGCGCAGGAGTACTGGACGATCGAGGCGCTCGCGGAGCAGCCGCATAACGGCGCGGCCACTCCGTTCCCGGCGCGGCTCGCGATGTTCGACGGCGGGAAGGTCGAGCAGTTCACGTTCACGAACGAAGCGGATGTGCGCGCCGCGGAGCAGAAGATCCGCTCGACGGCCGGCGGCGTGCTGACGGTCGCGAAGGTCGACAAGAAGCAGCGGCGCCGCAATCCGGCCGCTCCGTTCACGACGTCCACGCTGCAGCAGGAGGCCTCGCGCAAGCTCGGCTTCAGTGCGCAGCGCACGATGACCGTCGCGCAGCGCCTATATGAAGGTATCGACATCGGCGAAGGCTCCGTCGGCCTCATCACCTACATGCGCACGGACTCCGTGACGCTGGCGGACGAAGCGCTGACGGATCTGCGCGCAGTGATCGCCGAGCGCTACGGCAAGGACAACGTGCCCGAGGAGCCGCGCCGCTACACGACGAAGGCGAAGAATGCGCAGGAGGCTCACGAGGCGATTCGCCCGACGTCGGCTACGCGCCACCCCGAGGATCTGCGTCGCTTCCTCGATCCGAGTCAGTACAAGCTCTACGAGCTGATCTGGAAGCGCACGGTCGCCTCGCAGATGAATCCAGCCGTGTACGACACGGTGGCGCTCGATCTCGCGGCGGGCGAAGTGCCCACGGGACCGATTGCGTTCCGGGCGACGGGCTCGGTGCTCGTGAGCCCCGGCTTCATCGCCGTGTATCTCGAAGGCCAGGACGACACCGACGCCGACGAGCAGGATCACATGTTGCCGGTCGTGACCGAAGGCGATCGGTTGGCGCTCAAGGACCTTCAGAGCGCTCAGCACTTCACCGAGCCGCCGCCGCGCTACTCCGAGGCCACGCTCGTCAAGGCGCTCGAGGAGTACGGCATCGGTCGACCGTCGACCTATGCCTCGATCATCTCGACGCTGCGCAATCGCGAGTACGTCGAGATGGACAACCGCCGGTTCGTGCCGACGGACGTCGGCCGTGTCGTGAATCGTTTCCTGACGGAGTACTTCTCGCGCTATGTGGACTACGAGTTCACGGCCCGCATGGAAGACTCGCTCGACGCGATTTCGCGCGGCGAGCGCGAGTGGGTGCCGCTGCTCGAGGAGTTTTGGCGGCCGTTCAAGGAGCTCGTGGACCATACCGATAGCTCCGTGACGCGTGAGCAGGCCTCGCAAGCCAGGGTGCTCGGCACCGATGCCGCGAGCGGTCGCCCGATCAGCGTCCGCATGGGGCGCTACGGCGCATTCGTGCAGATCGGCACCAAGGACGATGTCGAGAAACCGAAGTTCGCGGGCCTCCGGCCCGGCCAGAAGATGGACGCCATCACGCTCGAAGCCGCGCTCGATCTGTTCAAGCTGCCGCGCGCGCTTGGGTCGACGGCGGAAGGCGAAAGCGTGTCCGCGAACATCGGCCGGTTCGGCCCGTACGTGCGCTACGACAACAAGTTCGTCTCGATCAAGGGCGACGATCCGTACACGATCACGCTCGAGCGCGCGCTCGAGCTGATCGCCGAGAAGAAGCTCGCGGACGCGAACCGTCTGATCCGCGATTTTCCCGAGGCCGGCATCCAGGTGCTGAACGGCCGGTACGGCCCCTACATCACGAACAAAGAAAAGAACGCCAAGATCCCGAAGGACAGAACGCCGAGCGAGCTCACGCTCGAGGAATGCCAGGCGCTGCTCGCGGCCGCACCCGAGCGACGCGGCCGCGCCATGAAGCGCAAGACGCCGACCGCCGCCGCAGCCGAAGCCGAACCCGTCGCAAAGACGCCCGCCAAAGCGACGAAGCCGGCTGCGAAGAAGAAAAAGAAGAAAAAGAAGAAGAAAAAGGCCGCCGCGTCCAAAGGCGACGCCGTCGCTCCCGACGCCCCCGAGGCGTGACCGGCCGGCTCGCCATCGATCGCGCGGCCCGGATCGTCCGCGCCGGCGGTGTCATCGCCTATCCCACCGAGGCCGTGTTCGGCCTGGGTTGCCTGCCCGACGATCGCCGCGCCGTGCTTCGCCTACTCGGCCTCAAACGACGCTCGTGGCGCAAAGGCGTGATTCTGATCGGCGCAACGTTGGCCCAGCTCGAGCGCTACGCCACGCTGCCGCCGGAGCCGCGGCGCAGCGAGATTCTCGCGACCTGGCCCGGACCCGTGACCTGGACGCTGCCGGCGCGCCGCGCGGCACCGCCGTGGATCACCGGCGGCCGCGATACCGTGGCCGTCCGCCTCACGGCGCACCCGCTCGCACGCCGGCTCTGCGCGCGCGTAGGCAGCGCGCTCGTGTCCACGAGCGCCAACGTGAGTCGCCGCCGGCCACACCGCCGCGCGCTGATACTGCGCCGCGCCCTCGGCCGGCAACTCGACTGCGTGCTGGCCGGCGAGCTCGGCGACCTGACGCAGCCCACGGTGATTCGGGACGGTCGCACGGGCGAGACGCTGCGCGCCTGACTGGCCCCGTCGGCGGCGGCGGCGATCGTCGCGCGACCTGTGGTAACGTTTGAACAAGGCTCCCTAAGGGCCGGGCCGAAAAATAGAAATGACAAGAAACCCGCCCGCAACGCCGAGGCTCGCAGCGAGCTTGCTTGCCGCGCTGGCGTGCGCCTTGCCGGCCCTGGCGCAAGTCATTCAGGCGCCGCTGACGCAGCGGCTCCAGCTCGTGAGCCCGGTGCGCCCGGTGAAGAGCCCATCGAGCGTCTACATCGTGAAGCTCAAGGCTCCGGGCGCAGCCAAGAGCGCGCTCGGCGCCGGCGCGAGCCCCACCGCCACGCCACGCGTGCGGGCGCAGTCCGCCACCGTTCAAAGCTATGCGCAGCAGCTCGAGCAGGCCCAGGATCTGCTGCTCGGCAACGTCGGCGCGACGGGCACGAAGGTCTACAGCTACCGGTATGCGCTGAACGGCTTCGCAGCGCGCTTGAGCCCGGCACAAGTGGCGCGGCTCGCGCAGCGCGCCGAGGTCGACGGGATCTGGCCCGACACCGAGCAGCACCCGGCGACGAACAGCAGCGCGATCTTTCTCGGCCTGGAAGACCAGGTCGACGGACTCCGCGCGGCCAAGAAGCTGCGCGGCGACGGCATCGTGGTCGGGATCATCGACAGCGGCGTGGCGCCGAGCCACCCATCCCTGCTCGACACCGAGGAGCGCGTGCCGCGTTTGTGCCGGGGCAGCTGGGCCGACACGACGTTGCTCGGCTTGTGGCTTTGCGGCTCCTACATTCGTCATCCGCCGACGGCCGTGGTCTACGATCCGCCGGCGCGCTTCCGCGGCGTATGCGAGACGGGTCCGGGTTTCCCGCCGTCGGCCTGCAACAACAAAGTCGTCGGCGCCCGCTTCTATGTCGACGGGTTCTTGTCGCGCTACGCACTCGATCCCGGCGAGCACCTGTCACCGGAGGACGCCGACGGCCACGGCACGCATCTCGCGACGATCGTCGCCGGCAATCCGGTGGACGCATCGCTGCTCGGCACACGCGTCGCCCGGGTCAGCGGCATCGCACCGCGCGCGCAGATTGCCGTCTACAAGGCCTGCTGGCTCAAGCCCGGCGATACGCGCGGCACCTGCATGACATCGGATCTCGCCCGCGCGATCGATGACGCCGTCGCCGACGGCGTCGACATCATCAACTACTCCGTCGGCAGCCTGGAAACCGATCTCACCGCACCCGACGACATGGCGCTGTTGAATGCGTTCGACGCCGGGCGTGCTGACGGTCGTCGCGGCCGGCAACGACGGCCCGAGTCTCTATACGATCGGCTCGCCGAGCAGCGACCCCTGGGTGCTGACCACGGGGGCATCGACGCAGTCCGGCGATCTGTTCGACCAGGCGATCGAGATCACGGCGCCCGCCGACATCGCGGACACGATCGTGATGCGCGAGGCGAGCTTCACGCCGGCCTTGACGCGCGATCACTCGGTGGAAGCACCGCTCGTCACCGCGGACGACGGTCAGGGCGCCGTCCAGGGCGGTGCGACGGGCAGCCGCCGCGACGCCTGCCAGGCATTGACGAACAAGACGGAGATGGACGGCAACGTCGCGCTGATCGAGCGCGGCGGCTGCGAGTTCCAGGTCAAGATCGCGAATGCCGAGGCGGCAGGTGCGATCGCGGTGGTCGTCTACAACAACAGCGGCCCCCCGATCGTCATGAACGGTAACGGCGACAGCGTCGGCATCCCGGCCGTCATGATCGACAACTCCGACGGTCAACGGCTCGTCGATCGTCTCGCAGCCGACGCCACTAAGCAGAACCTGAAGCCGGAGGACCGCGTCACGGTGAAGCTGGCGCTCGGCATCTTCGATACGCTCTCGGCCAGCGGCAACGTGATGGCCGATTTCTCCTCGCGCGGCCCGTCGCTGTCGGACGTGAACTTCGTGAAGCCCGACGTCACGGCGCCGGGCGTCGACATCCTCGGGGGTCAGACGCCGGACGTGGCGAACGGGCTGCGCGGCGAGACCTTTCAGTACATGTCCGGCACGTCGCAGGCGGCCCCGGAGACCGCGGGCGTGGCCGTGCTGCTGAAGCAGGCCCATCCCGATTGGACGCCGGGCATGCTGAAGTCGGCCCTGATGACGACGGCGTATCAGGGCGTGATACGCGAAGACCGTACGCCGGCGGATGCGTTCGACTTCGGTGCGGGCCACATAGACCCGAACCTGGCGATCGAGCCCGGCCTCGTCTATGCCACCGAGTTTCGCGACCACGCCGCCTATCTATGCGGGCTGCACAAGCCGCCGTTCTCGCAGAGCGAATGCGCGTCGCTCGCGGCCGCCGGCTACTCGAGCTCCGCCGTCGATCTGAACCTGCCGTCGATCGGCATCGCCCAGCTGATCACCGGCGACGAGGTGCATCGGCGCGTGACGAACGTCGGTCCGCCGGCGACTTTCCAGGCCGAGGTGACGCCGCCGCCGAACGTCGACATGTTCGTCGAGCCGAGCTCGCTGTCGCTGACGACGGGCCAGACCGGCGAGTTCACCGTCCGTTTCGTCGACCAGGGCACGGACCTCGACGCGTGGAACTTCGGCCAGCTGGCCTGGTTCAGCGGCAGCCAGCGCGTCGTGAGCCCGATCGCGGTGCAGGCCGTCACCGTGCGCGCACCCGCGGAGCTGTATCTTTCGGGCACTCAGGGGCAGACCAAGTTGCCGATCGCGTTTGGCTACAGCGGCGCGTATGCCGCCACGCCGCACGGCCTGCGCAAACCGTTCCTCGACGCGAGCGGCCAGGTGCCGCGCGGCTTCGTCGACAACGATCTGACGAACAACTTCAGCTTTCGCTTCAACAACGGCGTGGCCGCGCACGCTCTTACGGTGCCGCCGAACCAGCTGTACCTGCGCATCGCGTTGTTCGACGAGTTCACGGACGGCGCCGACGACCTCGATCTGTACCTGTTCCACTGCCCGAACAATCAATGCATGCAGGTCGCGCAGAGCGGCGGCCTGACCTCGGACGAGGAGATCGACGTGATCCTGCCGCAGGCCGGCGACTACGTGGTCCTGGTTCACGGTTACGAGACCGACGACGTGACAGGCGGCCCGGGCGCGAACTACTCGTTATTCACCTGGTCGTTCGGCGTCGACGACGACGTCGGGAATATCGGCGGCACGGCCCCCACGAGCGTCATGGCCGGCGACCGGCTCGAGCTCGATGTGAACTGGGCATCACTCGATCCCGGCACGCGCTATCTCGGGGCGATCTCGCACAGCACGCCCGGCGGGCTCTACAGCTTTACGGTGCTGAACATCCGCACGCCCTGAGGCCAGCGACGACTCTAGCGCCGGCCTCGACCGCATTCGCCATGGCGAAAGCAGCCGAGCAAGTGATCGTTGACGAGGCCCGTGGCCTGCATGTGCGCGTACACGATCGTCGAGCCGACGAACTTGAAGCCACGCGACTTCAGGTCCGCGCAAAGCGCATCGGATTCCTTGCTCGTCGCCGGCACGTCACCGTGCTTGCGCCAGCGATTCACGATCGGCGCCCCACCGACGAACTGCCAGACATAGCGATCGAAGCTGCCGAGCTCGCTCTGGATGGCGAGAAAGCCGCGCGCGTTTGCAATCGCCGCCTCGATCTTCCGGCGGTTGCGGACGATGCTGGGATCGCGCATGAGCCGCTCGACCGTGCGGCTCGTGAAACGAGCCACCTTGTCCGCATCGAAGTCGGCGAAGGCTCGGCGGTAGCCGTCGCGCTTGCGCAGGATGGTCCACCAGCTCAACCCCGCTTGTGCGCTCTCGAGCACGAGGAACTCGAAGTGCTTGCGATCGTCGCGCACGGGCACGCCCCACTCTTTGTCGTGATACCGCTCGTACTCGGGATCCACCCCCACGCTCCACGCACAGCGTTCCAGGTTCGTCCGCTTTCGCATCGATTTGCTCCGTCGCCCGAACGTCGATTGGCAAAGGTACCGAAAACCACGCAGAATCGTCAGCAACGAAAGGGGTGGGAATGACGAATAACGAAGGAACCCCCGACCGCTACGGCCTCGTCGGCCACCCGGTCGAGCACAGCCGGTCGCCCTTCATCCACACGCTATTCGCGCGCCAGACCGGCCAGAATCTCACGTACGAGCTGCTCGACGCGACGGCCGCGGCGTTCGAGACGGCCGTGCGCGGTTTCGGTGCAGCCGGCGGCTTGGGCTTGAACGTGACCGTGCCCCACAAGGAGGTCGCGTTCGCGCTCGTCGACGAAACGAGCGAGCCGGCCAAGGCGGCCGGCGCCGTGAATACGATCAGCATCGAAGGGGGTCGTCTGCGCGGCGACAACACGGACGGCGTCGGCTTCATCCGCGACGTGACGGTCAATCACGGCCAGCCGCTCGACGGCCGCACGGTCATCGTTCTCGGCGCCGGCGGCGCCGCGCGCGGCATCGTGGGACCGCTGCTCGAGCAGGGGCCGGCCGAGCTCGTGATCGCGAACCGCACGCGCGACCGCGCCGCCATGCTGGCCACTCACTTCGGCGAGCCCGCGAACCTGCGCGTCGTGGCGTTCGACGAGCTCGCGCAGCTGCCGGCGTTCGACGTGGCCGTGAACGCCACGTCCGCGGGCCTGCGCGGCGAGTCCCCGCCGTTCCCCGGCTCCCTCGTCGGCCCCGACAGCTTCTGCTACGACCTGGTCTACAGTCGATACGACACGCCGTTCGTCGTTTGGTCGCGCGGGCACGGCGCGGCGCACGCGATTCAGGGCTGGGGGATGCTCGTGGAGCAGGCGGCCGAGTCGTTCTTCATCTGGCGCGGCGTGCGGCCCGCGACCTCGCCCATCTTGAAACAGCTGCTGCGCGGCTAGCCGCGGGCGCGCCGCACCCGACGCCAGAGTGCCGCCGGTAGCTCGCGGGCTTCGGCAAGTCCCGCCAGCCGCGCGGCGGCGAAATAGGTTCCACCGAAGGCTGCCGTCGCGAGCACCGCCGTCGGCAATGGCGACCATGGCACGACGGCGGCCACGCCACGCGCCACGACGGCGGCACAAAGCGCCGCGCTCGTCATGCGCGTGAGCAGCTCGCTGCCGAGATCGATATTGCCGATTTTCGCCGTGAGCCGGCGCCGCAGCAGCCACCACTCGAGCCATGCGCCGACGGCCGCGCCGGCAGACAGCCCGAGCGGCCCGAGCGGCAACCCGTCGACGGCCGCACCGGCAAACAGGCCCGCCGAAATCGTCGTGCCGAACAGGGTCACCGGCTCGAATTGCAGCATCAGCGTGCCGCCGACGGCGAACGCGCACAGCACGCGCAGGCCGGCGACGCGGGCCGGCGTGGCCGTGTCGCGCAACGCAAAGAATGCCGACTGATACACCCGCGTGGCGGTCGACGCGAGCAGCCCGGCGCTGTAGCCGATCAGCGTGAGCCAGACGACCTTGACGTCGGCCGCCGTGAACTCGCCGGCGCGAAACAGCCCCGCGACGAGCACGTCGCCGAGTGCCGCGAAGGCGACGACGCTCGGCACCACATAGAACGCCACCCGGCGCAGCGCCACGACGGCCCGCTGGCGCAGGGCGTCCGTGGCGTGCGCACCGTCGCGCGCGAGCTCCGGCAGCTCGGCCGCGGCCACGCTCATGCCGAACAGGCTGACGGGCAAGACGTACAGCGTCTGCGCATACCGCAGCCGCGCGAGTGCGCCGATCGCGAGCAAGCTCGCGAGCACGAGATCGACGTAGCTCGACAGCTGCACGACGCCGCGGCCCATGATCGCCGGCCCGGCCTTCGCGACCGCCTCGCGAAACGCGGGCTCGCGGCGCCCGGTGTTCAGACGAATCTCGCGGTCGAGCCGCAGCACTTTCGGCAGCTGGATCGCGAGCTGCAGCACGCCGCCGGCCAGCGCGCCCCAGGCGGCGGCCAGCAGCAGCGCGTCGAGCTCGAGCCGCGAGCCGAGCGCCAGGAGGGTGGCGATGATGGCGGCATTCCAGAGCACGGGCGCGAAATAGGGCAGGAAGAATTGTCGATGGCTGTTCAGCACACCCAGCGCCCAGGCCGACAGCACGAGCACGCCGGTCATCGGAAACGCGATGCGCACGACCGTGATCATGAGCTCGCGCCGCTGCCCCTCGAACCCCGGCGTGAACACGGTCACGAGCAGCGGGGCGAGCGCCACGCCGAGCACCGCGAGCCCGCCCGCGATCGCGATCAGCAGCGCGAACATCGCCCCGGCCACGCGGCCCGCTTCCTTGGTCCGGCCCTGTCCGAGCAGCGCCGAGTACGCCGGGATGAACGACGCGCTCAGCGTGCCCTCGCCGAGCAGGTTCTGGAGCACGTTCGGCAACCGCAACCCCGCGCTCCAGACGTCGGCGTGCAGCCCCGTGCCGAAGTAAATCGCGAGGACGCGCTCGCGCGCGAGGCCGGCGACGCGGCTCAACAGGATGCCGGTCGCGACGAGCGCGGCGGCGGCACTCGAACGGGGGGCAGCGGGCGACGACGCCCTGCGCGGAGCGGCGGGCGGACTCGGTTCGACGGCCATCAACGCATCGTGACCAGCTCTTCGGCGCTGGTCGGGTGAATCGCGATCGTGTCGTCGAAATCGCACTTGCGTGCGCCCATGCTCAACGCGACCGCGAAGCCCTGGATCATCTCGTCGGCACCCTGCCCGACCACGTGGCAGCCGACGACGCGCTCGTCGGCGCCGACGGTGACGAGCTTCATTGCCGTGCGCGGCTTGAGCTCGGTCAGCGCGTAGAACATCGGCACGAAATCGGTCGTGTAGATGTGGATCGGCTCGTTCGGGTAACGCTCGCGCGCCTCCTGTTCCGCCAGGCCCACGGTCCCGATCGGCGGATGCGAGAACACGACCGTCGGTATCAGATCGTAGCTCAAGTGTCGCTCCGGCTGGCCGCCGAACACACGGTCGGCCAGTCGGCGACCGGCCGCGATCGCCACCGGCGTGAGCTCCGCGTGGCCGGTGACGTCGCCGACAGCATAGATCCCGCGCGTGCTGGTGTTCTGGTAGCGATCCACCACGACGTACCCGGCGGCGTTGGTCGCGACCCGCGCCGTCGCGAGGCCGAGCTCGGTCGTGCGCGGCCGCCGACCGATGGCCCAGAGCACGCGATCGAATCCCAGCAGGCGACGCCCGTCCTCGCCTTCCAGCGTGATGCCACCCTCGGCGGGAAGCAGCCGCTGCGCGACGAACTCGGTCACGACCTCGACGCCCGTGGCACGCATCTCCTCGATCAACCGCTCCCCGAGCACCGGATCGAAGTGGCGCAGCAGGCGGTCGTGACGGATCGCGACCACGACCTCGCTGCCGAGCGCGCGCAGCACGCCGGCGAACTCGACGGCCACGTAGCCGCTGCCGACGAGCGCGACGCGCCGCGGCAGCTCGGCGAAGCCGAAGAAGTCGTCCGAGGTGCCCCCGAGCTCGGCGCCCGGAAGTCGCGGCAGGCGCGGGTGGCCGCCGGTGGCGATCACGATGTGCTCGGCGCGGTAGCGCTCGCCCGGCCGAATCGACGACCTCGGTCGCGCTCGTCAACCGCGCCGCCGCGCGCACCGTGGCGATGCCCTTCTTGTCGAGATTGCGCTGGTAGATGCCGTTCAGCCGCGCGACATACGCATCGCGGCCGCGCTTGAGCCGGCTCCAGTCGTGGCGGCCGACGCGCACGTCGAAACCGTAGTGCGGCGCGTGCTCGAGTGCCGCGGCGAGCTCACCCGCATTCCACATGACCTTCTTCGGCACGCAGCCGACGTTGACGCAGGTGCCGCCGAGACGGGCGGGCTCGAAGACGGCGACCTTGGCACCATGCTCGGCTGCGCGCTGCGCGGTCGCGAGCCCACCGCTGCCGCCGCCTAGCACCAGCAAATCGAATGCCTGCACCATGACCTCCGCATGCGGTCGTTCCGGGGCGACCAGCGTACTTCAGTTCCGCAAATCGCGGAGATTCTCTGTTAGATTCGCGTGCCTCGAAGCACTACAGTCTCATCCATGAGCGACTCATCCATACCGAACACGGACAACCCTCTGCTCGCGCCGAGCGCTCTGCCTAATTTCGGGGCGATTCGCCCCGAGCATGTCGAGCCGGCCGTTCGCGAGATCCTGGCCGCACAGCGCCGGGCGCTGGCTATGGCCGAGGTGATCGCCGCGCCGAGCATCGACTGGCTCCGCCAGCTCGAGCACATCAACACGGAAATTCATCGGGTTTGGGGCCCGGTGTCGCACTTGAACTCCGTGTTGTCGAGCCCGCCGCTGCGCGATGCCTACAACCGGTGCCTGCCGCTCGTCACGGAGTTCGGCACCGAGCTCGGCCAGAACGAGGCGCTGTATCGGCGTTTCGGCGAGCTCGATCAGCGGGTTACGGCGGCACAGCCGGTCGAGCGACAGCTCGTCACGCATGCGCTGCGCGACTTTCGGCTCGGCGGCGTCACCCTGCGGGGCGCCGCGCGCCAGCGCTTCCGCGAGCTGATGCGGGACCTCGCGGCCCAGCAGGCCAACTTCGAGCAGAACGTCATGGACGCGACCGACGCGTTCGAGCATCACGAGACCGATCGAGGCGCGCTGGCCGGCTTGCCCGAGCTCGCGCTCGAGCGCGCCCACCGGCTCGCCGCGGAGAAGAAGCTCGACGGCTGGGTGCTGCGGCTCGACCCGCCTACATTCCAGACCGTCATGACGCATGCCGAGTCGGCGCCGCTGCGCGCCAAGTACTACGAAGCGTGGACCACGCGCGCCTCCGACCAGGGGCCGTTCGCCGGCCGCTGGGACAACAGCAAGCTGATCGAGGATATCCTCGCGTTGCGCCACGAGGCCGCGGGGCTCGTCGGGTTCCGGAGCTTCGCCGAGTACTCGCTCGCCACGAAGATGGCCGAGTCGCCCGAGCGCGTGATCGAGTTCCTGCGTGATCTCGCGCGGCGCAGCCGCCCGGTCGCAGCGCAAGAGCTCGCCACGCTGTCCGACTACGCGGGCCGCAAGCTTGCGCCCTGGGATACCGCGTTCTACGCCGAGCGACTTCGTCAGGAGAAGCTGCACCTCGCCGAGGAGGAGCTGCGGCCGTACTTTCCGTTGCCGCGCGTGCTCGACGGGTTGTTCGCGTTGCTCGGCAAGCTGTTCGGTCTTACGGCTCACGAGGTCACGGCGCCGAGCGTCTGGCACGCCAGCGTCCGGTACTACGAGCTCAAGCGGGGCGACACCGTGATCGGCAGTTTCTACCTGGATCTCTTCGCGCGGCCGAACAAGCGCGGGGGCGCCTGGATGGACGGTTGCCTGAGTCGCGCCAAGCTGAACGGCGGCACTCAGGCCCCCGTCGCTTACCTCGTCTGCAATTTCGATGCGCCGGTCGGCGACACCCCGTCGCTGCTGACGCATTCCGAGGTCGTTACGCTGTTCCACGAGTTCGGGCACGGGCTGCACCACCTGCTCACGGAGATCGACTACCCGTCGATCGCGGGCATCAACGGCGTGCCCTGGGACGCGGTCGAGCTGCCGAGCCAGTTTCTCGAGAATTTCACCTGGCGGCCGGAGGTGCTCGGCACGATCGCCCGCCATTTCCAGACGGGCGCACCGCTGCCGCAGGACAAGCTCGACACGCTGCGGCGCTCGCGCACGTTTCTCGCGGGCCTCGGCATGATGCGCCAGCTCGAGTTCGCGCTGTTCGACTTCCGCCTGCATCACGAGTACGACCCGGCCCGCGGCTCGCGCATGCTGCAAATACTCGACGAGGTTCGGCGCGAGGTGGCGGTCATCCAGCCGCCGGCCTTCAACCGCTTCCCGAACTCCTTCGGCCACGTGTTCGGCGGCGGCTATGCTGCCGGCTACTACAGCTACAAGTGGGCCGAGGTGCTCGCGGCCGACGCGTTCGCTGCGTTCGAGGAAGCCGGCGTGTTCGATCAACGCACGGCCGAGCGCTTCCGGCACGCCATCCTCGCGACCGGCGGCAGCCGTAACGCGCTCGATGCTTTCGTCGAGTTCCGCGGCCGCGCACCGCAGCTCGACGCCCTGCTGCGCCAGTCCGGGATCGCCACGCACTAGTGAACCTCTGCACAGGTGCCGTGGTGGATGCGATGCAAGGCGAAAATCGATTTGAAAGCGCAGCGTACACGGCAGTACGTGAGCATTTCGAATCGATTTTCAACGCCGCAGCGCGCCGCCACGGCACCTGTGCAGAGGTTCACTAGTGAAAGTTGCGACCTGGAACGTCAACAGCCTGAGGGTACGCCTGCAGCATGTGTTGAAGTGGCTCGAACGCGAAGAGCCCGACGTGCTGGCGCTGCAGGAGACGAAGCTGCGCGACGAGGACTTCCCTGCCGACGCCTTCACCGATCACGGCTACACGGCCACGTTCAGCGGCCAAGCCGCCTACAACGGTGTGGCGATCCTCGCGCGCGAGACGCCCGTCGATGTCGCGCACGGCATCGGCACCGGGTTCGTCGACGATCAGAAGCGTGTGCTCGCGGCGACGCTCGGCGGCGTGCGCATCGTGTGCCTCTACGTGCCGAACGGCGAGAGCGTCGGTTCGCACAAATACCGCTACAAGCTCGACTGGCTCGCGGCGCTGCGCAATCGTCTCGCCGACGAGCTCGCACGCCACCGGCTGCTGCTCGTGGTCGGGGATTTCAACGTTGCGCCGGAGGACCGCGACGTGCACGATCCGCAAGCATGGGCGGGTCGCGTGTTGTGCTCGCCGCCGGAGAGGGCGGCGCTGCGTTCGTTGCTCGATCTCGGCTTGTCCGACGCCTTTCGGCTGTTCCCGCAGCCCGAGAAGACGTTCAGCTGGTGGGACTATCGCGCGGCCGCGTTTCGCCGCAACCAAGGGCTTCGGATCGACCTGATGCTCGCGTCGGCGAACTTAAGTCAAATGTGCCATAGTTCCACGATCGACAAAGAGCCGCGCGGCTGGGAACGACCTTCGGACCATGTGCCGGTGATCGCAGAATTCGCTCTGCCGTGAGTCTTATGTGACATGCGCGCACTTACCGCCAATCCCAATCCCTTAGACTTGCCTACCGGACAGGCGCTCTCGATGCCGATCGAACAAGACGAACTACAGGAACGGCGCAACGACTACGACGTCACGAACACCGTGCAGGTGAGCTCGATGCCGGATGTCCGAGCAGCCGTCGCCGAGCTGTTCGACGCGCTATATCCGAATCGCTCGTTCGACTCCATGTGGCTCGCATTCCACGATTTCGAGCGAGTCTTCACGGGGCGCGATCCGAGCTACTACCCCGTCGACACGACGTATCACGACATGCAGCACACGCTCGACATGACACTCGCGCTCGCGCGGCTCATCGTCGGGCACGAGACGAGCGTCGAGGAAGCCGACCGGCTCGGAGTCGATCGCGCCGAGCTCGCGATCGTCAGCGCGCTGTTTCACGACGTCGGCTACCTGCGCCACCGCGAGGCGGACGCCAGCGTCGTGAACGGCGCCGTGTTCACGCGAGTGCACGTCACGCGCAGCGGCCGCTATCTCGAGAGCTATTTGCCGAAGATCGGGCTCGAGCAGTTCGTGCCGGTGGTGTCGCGAATAGTGCATTTCACTGGCTACGAGCTGAACATCGATCAGATCGAGCTCGACGAGCCCAAGGACAGCATCGTCGGCCACCTGCTCGGCACGGCCGATCTCGTCGCACAGATCGCGGATCGGTGCTACCTGGAAAAGTGCCGCGATCGGCTGTATCCGGAGTTCGTGCTCGGCGGCGTTGCGATAGAAGATCGGCCGGACGGCAAGGTGCTGTATCGCTCGGCGCTCGACCTGCTCGGCAAGACGCTATCGTTCTATCAGAACTCGGCGCGACTGCGGCTGGAGCACAACTTCAATCGCGTCTATCGATACTTCGAGTCGTTTTTCGAAGGCGGGCATAGCCCGTATATCCGCTTCATCCGCAAGAACCTGACGTTCCTGAACACGGTCATCCAGCACGACGATTGGGACCGGCTGCGGCGCCACCCCCCGTGCGTGATGCCGGATCCGCAGGGCGAAGCGCACCTGATGGAGCTCGCGCTGCAGCGCGTGCGCGACTGGTCCGCCCGCCGCGCGGCCGAGAGCAGCACGAAGCCCCTCGAGCCCACGGCCGGCGCCCGGTGAAGGCGCGTCGGCGTCAGTTCTCCAGCACGATCGAGAAGCCCGGCACGTTGAACGTGATCTCGACGGCGAAGTTCGCCGCATCCTTGGTAGCCTTGCGCAGCTTGATGTGCTCGCCGGCGGTTCGGTCCACCTTGTAATCCGGCGTGAGCACCGGCTGCAGCGCATCGGCCAAGCCCTTCGCGATGTCGTTCTCGCTCATCCGCTTGTGAATGTCGAGCGTCGCCTCGCGGACCATGCCGTTCTCGGGGTGCACGCGCACGCGCAAGTAGCCGTCGGAGCGCGCCCGCTCGTTGACCGTGATCTTGGCATCCTCGAAGAACGTCATCGGATGGGTCGCGGGCGCTTGCGCAGCGGCCACGCGCGCCAGCGCAAGCAGGATCGCGACGGCGGCGACTCGTGCGGTGATTCTACGCATGCAAACGCCTCGTTCGAAGGGCGGCAGTCTATAGGCTAGCCCGGGATCTCGAACCGTGCCATGGCGCAGTTCACGCGCCGGTCATTTCGTCGCACCGGGGCTCTCCTCGCCCGCCGGCCCGGTGTCGAACGACGAGCCCGCGAACACCTGCCGGCCGTCGGGCAGGAACACGGATCGCGCGTTCGCCACGTGCGGCTCGTCCTTCGACAGGAAGCCGTTGACCGTCACCCTGTGCCCCGCGCGCAGCGAGTTACGGTTCCAACCCTGACGCATCAGGCCGTTCGGCGGCCCGAGCTCGAAGTCCCAGTTCACGATCTTGCCGCTGTCGTCCTTGGCGTCGACGTACAGCCGCGCGTGCGGGTTTGTCCATTCGACCTTCGTCACGGTGCCCGTGACGGTGATCGGCTTGTCGCGATCGTATTCGGCCGAAAACGAGTGGTGAGCCTCGAGCGAGGCGAGCGGACAGAGCACCAGCGCCCAGAGCGCGAATGTCCTGCGGATCATCGACGACGCCCTCCCCCTCGGCGGTTCCTGCGGTGCTTGGGGATGATACGCTGATGCGCGATCCACTGACGGGGGGCAAGAGAATGAGGCGGTCAGTTCGGGGTTGGCTCGTGACGCTGCCGCTGATCGTTGCGGCGGGCACGTCGCACGCGCAGTGGGGGCCGCACACGAGCGGCCGCGTGCCGCGCACGGCCGCGGGCGAGCCGGACCTCGAAGCGCCGGCGCCGCGCACCGCCGACGGCAAGCCCGATCTGTCCGGCGTATGGCAGGGCGCCAACGGCCGCGCCGAGCCGCCGCTCACGTTCTCGGCGGGGCCGCCCGTGGCCGGCTTCCTGAACATCGCGCAGAACATCGAAGGCGGCTTGCCGCTGAAGCCCGAAGCCGCGGCCTTGCTGAGCGAGCGGCGTGAGGCGAACGGCAAGGACAACCCGGAAGCCGCGTGCCTGCCGATGGGCATCATGCAATTCCACACGCAAGGCGCACCGCGCAAGCTGATTCAGACGCCGGACGTGCTCGTGATCCTGTACGAGGCCAGCATGGGCATCCGGCAGGTCTTCACGGACGGACGGCCGCTGCCGACGGACGATCCGCAGCCATGGTGGTACGGGTATTCGGTCGGCCACTGGGACGGCGACACGCTGGTCGTCGAGACCAGCGGCCTGCGCGACGGCGGCTGGCTCGACGTGTACGGCGCGCCGCTGACGGACGCCGCGCGCTTGACCGAGCGTTTTCGCCGCCCGACCTATGGTCGGCTCGAGATCGACGTCACGGTCGACGATCCGCAGGCCTACACGCGGCCCTGGACCGTGCGCGTGAACCAGCGAATCATGCCGGACCAGGAGCTGCTCGAGTTCGTATGCCTCGAGAACCAGCGCTATCGCACGCGCTGACGCCCGCTCAGCCGAACAGCACGTAGCACAGCGCCGCGCCGACCAGCGACATCGACAATCCCCAGGCGAGCAGCTCGTTGAAAAGTCGCCGCGTGTCGGCGCCGGCGCCCGCGCCGGCGATGAACAGCGCCCCGACCGTGGACAGCGACGACAGGTCCACGAGGCTCGCGCTCACGTTCATGGACCAGGCGATCGGCAGCGGGTCGAGACCGCCGAGCCGTTCCGCGAGCGCCGGCACCATCGGCAGGAACGCCGGTAACACGACGCCCGACGTGCTGCTGTACACCGATACCAGTCCCGTGCCGAAGGCGACCACGGGCTCGATCGTCGCCGGCGTCGACATATTCGCGATGAACGTGGTGATCAGCGCGAGCCCTTGCGTCTCCTGCAATAGATCGATCAGCACCGTGACGCCGGTGACCATGAGGATCACGCCCCAGGGCATCCGCGCGATCGCCGCAGACTCCTCGACGCTGCGCAGCAGGATCAATCCGGTCGCCACGATCAGCGCCACCATCCCCACGTTCAGGTTGAAGCCCGCCACGGCCACGATCAGCACGAGGATCCCGAGCGTCGTGAGCCAGTGCTGCGGCAGCATCGGGCCGACGGCCTCCTCGAGCTCGGCGCCGCTCGCGCTGGCCGTACCGCGCCGGAACAGCTTCCAGCCGCCGAGCAGCAGGAACCCACCGACCCCGACCAGCGTGTGCGCAAACGCGTTGTAGCCGAACGTCTGCCACTGCACGCCGCCAAGCCCGATCCGCTCCATGACGCCGTGCGCGACGAGGCCCGTGGGGGCGAACGGCGACAGCGTACCGGCAAGCGCACCGTTGCCGGTCATGATGGCCATCAAGAGCGGCCGCACACCGGCGCGGCGCGCGACGGCCATCGCCGGTGGGGCCAGCAGCGCGCTCGCGGGCGTGGCGCCGGCGCCGATCGTCGCGATCACGAATCCCACGACGAAAAACATCACGGGCAGCACGCCGGCATGGCCGCGGCATAGCCGCACGGCTTTCGCCGTGAGCCGCGCGAGCGTGCCGTTCACGTCCGCGATGGCGAACAGCAGCGTCACGCCGACCAGCGTGACGAGCAGATCGACGGGAAAGCCCTGCAGCACCTTTCCCGGCGACATGTCGCCGATGAACACGCCGACGATCAGCGCGAGCGCCAGCGACAGCACGCCGACGTTGATCGTCGTCGTGCAGCTCAAGGTCACGGCCAGAACGAGCGCACCGACCGAGATCCAGGCCAGGCTCACCGGCGAGGCCTCATGGGGCCTCGGCGGGCCCGCCGAGCGCGCGCACGAGCGTGGTGATGTCGGGCAGCGCCTCGAGCTCCTCGACGATGCCGAACGCCTCGTCGAGCGCGCGCGGGCCGAGCACGAGCGACGCGCAGTCGCTCCACTTCTCGTACAGCTCCGCGCGCGTGAAGGGCAGCTCCGGTCCGCCCCGATAGCGCTCGTCCGCGTGCTCGACCAGCTTGCGACCGTCCACGAGATCGACCTCGACCGTGCTGCGGATCTTCTCCCAGCCCTTCGCCTCGATCTCGGGATCGAGAACCCGCTCCACTTTGCGCATCAGCGCCTGCACCTCGGCGCTGCGCACGAACTCGTCGTTGAACTCGCGGATGCCGGCTTTGCGCTTGAGCGCGATCGCGCTGACCATGAACGCCGGGCAGAACTTCGCCTCGAGCTCGTTGCTGGCGATCGCGTAGCGCAGAGGATTCAGGATGTTCGAGCCGGCGCGGACCCGGATCGCGACGATGTCGCGGGGCTGGACGTCGTGCTCGAGCACGAGCCGGCGCATGGCGTCCATTGTCGGATGGCCCAGCACGCCGCACGGATAGGGTTTGATCGAGACGCCGGGCCATACGATCGTGTGCGGGTTGCCGAGCACGCCGATGATCCGCGCCCGGTCGTAGCCCTCGCCATGGCTGAAGGTCTGGAAGAACCCCCACGGCGGATCGAGCGCGTCTTCGCCGCCCGTGAAGCCGCGCGCCGCGAGCTCCGCGGCCGTGATGCCGTTCTGCGCGGCGCGGCCCACGTGCAGCGGCTTCGTCATGCTGCCGAAATTCACCCGGATGCCCGACGCCGAGCTCGCCGCGATCGCCAGCATGTGCGCGGTTTGCTCACGAGTGAGATTCAGCAGCTTCGCCGCCGCCACCGCCGCCCCGAACGTGCCGATCGTGCCCGAGGAATGGAAGCCCTTCTTGTAGTGATTCGGATGGATGGCTTCGGCGATCTTGCACTCCACCTCGAACCCCGTCAGGAACGCCTCGAGAAATCGCGCGCCGGAGATCCGGCGCGGCTCGCCGAGCGCGAGGGCCGCCACGAGCGGCGGGATCGTGGGATGCGTCAGCAGGCCGAAGATGCGATCGGCGCTGGTTGCGAGCTGCGTGTCGTCCCAGTCGAGCGCGTGACCGCTCGTGCCGTTCACGAGGGCCGCGGCCGCGGCACCGGTCTTGAAGGGCCGCGCCCCGAACACCGTCGCGTCGCGGCGCGGATCCGCACCTTGCACGTGCGCGTGCAGGATCCGCCCGGCATCTTGCGTAGCGCCGGCGAGCATGACGCCGAGCCCGTCGATGATGCAGCGCTTGGCGATCGCGATGGCTTCGACCGGCATGGCCGCGAGTCGTGCTTGCGCGATGAAATCGACGACTGCGGCGGTGGCGGTAGCGGGTTCCGTCATGGGCGCACAGCATAGCGGCGGGGTGCCGTGAACGCCACGCGGCGCGGCGCTCGTCAACGTCGACGACGGCTCACCTCGGGCTCGGGATCGACCGCGACTGCGCGGGCTATCGCCAGCGCTTCGTCGATCGGCTCGAGTCCGTGATTCGTGATCGTGTCGAACCGCACGTTCGCGGCCGCGCTGCGATCGCGGGTGCGTGCCATGTAGTCCTTCTCGATCGCGCTCAGCACTTTGTCGACCGCGTTCTTCTGCGCGATGTCGTCGGTCGAGCCCGTGCCGTCGAAGCTTTCGCCGATCAGACCGCGAGCGATGTCCTGAGCCGCGTTCGCGGCGTTGCGATAGTAGTACTCGCCGATCCGCCGGTGGGCTTCCTCGTGATCGCGCAGCTTCTGCGGCCCGTCCTTGATCGTGTAGATATCGAACGTCGCGCGGGTCACGAGATCGAGCTCGACGACGGTGATCCGCACCTGATCGCCGGTGAGCGGCTCCGCGGAATACGTGACACCGGTCTCGAGCTCGAACGTGGTGTTGCAGACGCCGGACTCCGGCGGGATCAGCCTCGGCATGGCGGCGGGTGGCGCGCCGGGATCGAACTCGATGTGATGGATCTCGGGCCGCTCGTGCCGAACGCGCACGTCGGCGCGTTGCCCGAGCGCGCCGCGGGCCGGTAACAGGCTCGCGCAAAGCGCCAGCGCGAGCACGGCTCGGAGCGCCGCCCGACGTGCCGCTCTGGGATCCTCGCTCAAGGGCCGGCTAGGGCGCAGGCTCGGCCGCGTCGAAGCCGAGCTCGACGCCGTTACCCGCGGGATCGTGGAAGAACAGCTGCACCTGATTCGTCACCGGTACCTGTGCCACGCGATAGCGCACGCCGCGCTCGCTCAGGCGCCGCTCGTAGCCGGCGCGGTCCGTGCAGTCGAAGGCCGCATGCGCGAACGTCGTCGGCACGTTCGTCGAGCGGCTCTCGTCGTCGTTGGCTTCGCTCAAGTGCAGCACCGGCCGCGTACCTGCATACAACCAGTAGCCGAAGCGGCGAAACGGCGGCCGCTCGCCGACCGTGAGCCCCACGACGTCGCGATAGAACTCGCACAGCTGCTCGAGCATCGGCCGCGGCGCCCGCAGATTGTAGTGATCGAAGGCGTTGACAGGCATCCTGGCGCTCCGGTTCGGGCAAGGTGCCGAGCCATGCCACGATTGTAAGCCGAGTCGCGCGGGCCGGCACGGCCGGCAAACTGCGCAACTTCTGCCGGGCTTTGCGGGCGTATCGTTACATCGACGTTGCGCTCGCGCGCGGCTACGAGACGTCGAGATGCCACGCTGCGCGCGTCCGTCGGTTATCTGTACGCCGAGTGGCTGACCTCGAGCGGCGAGGAGCTGCGCGACTTTCCGCCGTTCTTGCGCCGCCTGACGTTCTATCCCGACGTGGCCGAGCACGAAGCGATCACGGACATCTACTTGCCGCTGACCTAGCGGCTCCGGGCGCGGCGGCGGGGCGCGGCGCGCTTTGCCTTGGGACCGCGCTCGCCGAGCGCCTGCACCACGCGCTCGAGCCGCACGCCGCGCGAGCCCTTCACGAGCACCACGTCCCCGGCTCGCGCGGCGGAGAGCGCGCCCTCCGCGGCGGCGGCCGCGTCGGCGAACTCCGCGACGCACGCGGCCGCCATGCCCGCCGCGCGAGCGCCCTGCGCGAGCTCACGCGCGAGCGGCCCGCAGGTCAACAGCAGGTCCACGCCCTGCGCGGCGACGTACGCACCCACCTCGGCGTGCAGCTCGGCCGTCGTCGGGCCGAGCTCGAGCATGTCCCCCAGCACCGCGATCCGGCGGCCCGCCGTGCGCATCTGCGCGAGCAGCCGGACGGCCGCGCGCGTCGACGCAGGGTTCGCGTTGTAGCAGTCGTTGATGATTCGGACGCCATGCCGATGCTCGACCTGCGAGCGCATCGCGGCCGGCCGAAAGCGCGCGAGCCCGGCCACGATAGCCGTAGCCGGCAGGCCGAGGGCAAGGCCGACCGCGCTCGCCGCAAGCGCATTCACCACGTTGTGCTCCCCCGGCACGCGGATCCGGACGTGCGGCCGCCGGGCCCGACCCGGCAGCACGAGACGGAACTGCGTGCCCGCGCGGCCGTGCGGCTCGATCGCCGTGGCGCGAACGTCGGCCTGCGCGGCAAGGCCGAACGACACGATCCGCCCGCGGGCCCGGGCCGCGAACAGCCCGAAGTAGCGATCGTCGGCGTTCAGAATCGCAATGCCGTCGGGCGGTAGCTCGGGCAGCAGCTCGGCTTTCGATTCCGCGGACCGGTCCATGCTGCCGAAGAACTCGAGGTGGTCCGGGCCGATGTTCGTGATGATGCCGACCGTGGGCCGCACGATCTCGCAGAGTCGCGTCGTCTGCCCCATGTCATCCACACCCATCTCGATCACGGCCGCTTCGTGCCTGGCCGTGAGCTTCAGCAGTGTCTGCGGCACGCCGATTCGATTGTTCAGATTCCCCTCGGTCTTCAGCGTTCGCCAGCACTGCGCGAGCACGCTCGCGACCATCTCCTTGGTCGTGGTCTTGCCGTTGCTGCCGGTGACGGCCACGAGCGGCAATGCGAAGCGACTGCGATGCGCCGCGGCCAGCGCCTGGTAGGCGCGCAGCGGATCCGTAACGCCGAGGACGAACGGGCCGCGGTCCGGCACCGCGGGCGGCCGCGGCGGCGTGAACCCGCGGTGCACGATCGCCCCGGCGGCGCCACTCGCGAGCGCAGCGGCCACGAACGCGTGACCGTCGAACCGCTCGCCGGCGAGCGCGACGAACAGGTCACCGCGGCGCACCGAGCGCGAATCGAGGTGCACGCGCCGAACGCGACTCGCCGCGAGCCGCTCCGCCGAGCCCGCGAGCACCGTGCCGCCCACGATCGCGTGAACTTCCCGACCCGTGAACAGTGCCATGGCCTCGGCTCGCAGCTCCCTTTGTGCCCCGTGCCGCTGCACGGCCGCCTGCAATTGTAGTGGGCCGCGCGGCGGCGCCATGCACTCCGATCTGGCAGGCGCGGCCGTGCCGTGCCCAAGCACGGGGCATGCGCCGGGCGGCGGCGGGGCAAAGACGCCCCTCGGCGGCCGTCCGGGCCGCGTCGCCTCCTGGCATGGAAGGTGCAAATTTCCCGCTGCCGCCCTGGGTTGCCGCGCGACCCAGGTAGTTGCGCACGCGCATGGCAGCGGTGGTGGCGCTCGCCCGGCGCATCGGCGATTCTCTGTTCCGGAATCCAGGGGATCGCTTCGGCTCTAAGAAGAAGGATGGTCATGAATGTCGAAACGCTAGTCCCGAGCGCCGATCTCACCGATATTGCAGCCACCCTCGAGCTGTCGCCCGTGATTCCCGTCGTGACGATCACCCGCGAGAGCGACGCCGTGCCGCTCGCCGAGGCGCTGCTGACCGGAGGTATCTCGATCATCGAGGTCACGCTGCGTACCGCCGCGGCGCTCGGCGCCATCGAGCTGATCCGCAAGGACTGCCCGACGATGTGCGTCGGTGCCGGCACGGTGCTGACTTCCGAGCAGACGCTCCAGGCCGCCAGCGCGGGTGCGGAGTTCATCGCCTCGCCCGGCATCGCGGACGCCGTGCAGGACGTGACGAAGAGCCTGCGGCTGCCGTATCTACCCGGCGCCCAGACCGCGAGCGAGATGGCGCATCTGGTGCGCCGCGGTGTGAAGGCCGTGAAGTTCTTTCCCGCCGCAGCCGCCGGCGGTCCAGCCGCGATCGCAGCATTCGCGGCGGTGTTCGCGGATCTGAAGTTCTGCCCGACCGGCGGCATCAACGAGACGACGGCGCCGAACTACCTGAAGCTCGCCTCCGTCCCCTGCGTCGGCGGCAGCTGGCTCGTGAGCTCGGCGCTGCTCGCGCAACGCAGCTGGTCCACCATACGCACGCTCGCGCGGCGGGCCGCGGATCTCGCGAAGCATCTCGCCTAGAGACGTCATGCTCGCACCGCGCGATACGCATCTCGACAAGGCGTGGAGCATCGCTTACCAGCTGTTGCATGGACGGCTCACGCTCGACGACATTACGAAGCAGACGACCGACGGCGCGGGACCCGCGCTGCAGGCGCGCGCCGACGGCCTGTTGCGCCAGCTCACGACCGTGCAGGACGAGGACAACGACGCGCGCCTGGAGGCGCTCATCGAAGGGCTGACGCTGGCCGACGGCCGACGGATCGATTTCGAGCGGTTCCAGCAACGCGTGGGGGCCGAGATCGCCGGCATCGTGTTCACGGCGCACCCCACGTTCTCCCTGTCGAAGGAGGCCACCGACACGGCGCTCGGGTTGGTGCGCGCGGGCGCCCTGAGCTTCCGTGGCAATGGCTCACAGGCCCCCGCGCGGGGCCTGCGCGTGCGCCGCACGACGCCGCCGACGCTGCAGGAGGAGCTCGAAGCGTCCACGGCCGCGATCGTCGAGCTGCGCCGCGCCCTGCGGCGCATGCTGCGCATCGTCGTCGACGTCGCCGAGCGGCGCTATCCCGAGCAGTATCGCGCGCTCAAGCCGCGGCTGTTCACGATCGCGACCTGGGTCGGTTTCGATCTCGACGGCCGTACCGATATCGGCTGGAGCCGCAGCTTGAGCTGCCGCTATCAGCTCGCGCTCGCGGGGCTCGCCGACCTTAGGGCCAGCGTGCTCGACTTGAGCGAGCTGCACGGCGGCGTGACGCCGCTCGCAGCCGAGGCGCTCGCCACGATCGGCAGGAGCCTCGACGCGCTCAGCGAATGCTTCACGGTCGGTCTCGACGCCCTCGACAAGGAAGCCGAGGACGTGACGCGCCTCGGCCGGCTGAATCGGCTCGCGCTCGAGAAGCGGGCGCTGAAGCAAGACGCAGTCGGCGCGATCGACTCCGCCCTGGCGACCGTGCTCGCGAGCGACGTGTCGGCCGCGCTGGCCAAGGATCTGCTCGTGCTGCGCAGCGAATGGGAGGGCATGGGCTTGAGCCTCGCGCGGCTGCACTTCCGGCTGAACTCCGTGCAGCTGCACAACGCGATCCGCCCGGAGATTCGGCTCCACGCGGCACCGGGCTTGAGCCAGTCGCGGCGTCATTTTCTCACCGAGGTCACGCGGTTGCTCGACGACGTGTCGCCCGTGAACGTGCACTATGGCACCGTCGCGCGCGAGCAGACCACGGCGAAGCGCGTGTTCATGCTCGCCGCCCAGTTCCAGAAGCACTTCGACGACCGGACACCGATCAGGCTCCTGATCGCCGAGTCCGATACGCCGTTTACGCTGCTCGCCGCGCTGTACTACGCACGCCTGTTCGGCGTGGAGCAGCACATCGAGATCTCGCCACTGTTCGAAACGGCGGACGGGCTGCATCACGGCGACCGGGTCATCAGCGAGCTGCTCGACAATCCGCACTTTGCCGCCTACATCCGCGCGCACGGTCGGTTCTGCGTGCAGCTCGGCTTCTCCGATTCGGGCCGCTACATCGGCCAACCGGCGGCGTCGCTTGCCATCGAGCGGTTCAAGCTGCGCCTGATCCGGCTCTGGCAGGAGCGCGGCTTTCGCGACGTGCAACTACTGTTCTTCGACACGCACGGCGAGTCGATCGGCCGCGGCGCGCATCCGCGCAGCCTCGCGGACCGCTTTCTGTACACGCATTCGCGCGAGGTTCGGAAGCGGCTGACGGAGCTCGCGGCGCCGTACAAGCACGAGGTCAGCTTCCAGGGGGGCGAGGGCTATCTTGTGGTTCGCGTCGCAGCGCACGGCGTATGCGGTGCTCACGGATCTCGTTAGCGCGCGCCTCGAGCCCGGCCAGGCCGGCGACGACGCCCTGTATGGCAACAGCGGCTGGGCGCTCGACTTCTTCCTCACGTTGAAGGATTACCAGGAGCGGCTCGGGCGCGACCCGGGCTATCTGGCGCTGATCAACACGCTCGGCAGGAATCTGCTCTACCCCACGGGCTCGCGCCCCGTGCAGCGGCAATCGGCCGGCGGCCGCGCCGGCAAGGGCATCGAGCACATCGGCGACATGCGCGCGATCCCGAACAACGCGATCGTCCAGCAGCTGGCGTATCTCGTGAACAGCTTCGCGGGCCTCGGCGCCGCGATGAACCAGGCGCCCGACACGTTCCTCGCCGTGCTCGAGCGCTCGGACCGGCTCGAGCGCGTCGTGTCGCTGGCGCTCGCCGCCCGCGAGCGTTCCGACGTGACGGTGTTCGAGGCGTACATGCAGCTCATGAACGCCAACTACTGGCTCGACCGCGCCAGCCAGTCGCTCGATCGGGACGGCAACCGCGTGCTGCGCAGGCTTTCGCGCGTGCTCGAGGAAGCGTTCGATTACGAGATCGTGGCGCGCTTCGCCCGCAAGCTGCGCCGCGACGCGGCCGAGGCCGACGACGTGCTCGAGCAGCGGCACGGCAGTGGCTCGTGGTCCTCGGCCGACGCGCTCACGCGGCTGCACACGCTGCGGCTCGCGCTGATCCATCTGATCTACCTGAAGGCCATGGAGATCCCGGAGTTCAGCTCGCGGCTCGAAGTCTCGCTCGCGACGCTGATCGAGCGGCTGCTACAGCTCGACGTGCCGGAGACGGTGGAGACGCTGCGGCGGATCTTCCCGGCCAGCGCGCCGCGCGACGACATCGAGATCTACGCGGAGCGCGACACCTACGTGCAGGCGGCACCGTCCGGCTACGCAGCCGAGCACGCGCAGATCTTCGAGCCGATCGAGCGCGCCTACGCGTTGATACTCGAGCTCGGCGCGCTGATCGCGCTGCACGTCGGCGCGTACGGCTAACCGCGAGTCGCAGGGCGCGGCCGCTATTTCTTCTTGGGCTCGGCGAGATACGCCGCGAGCGCGTCGAGATCGGCGTCCGACACCTCGGTCTTGCGGAAAAACGGCATCACGCTGACGCCGGTGCGGACCACGGCCTTTACGAAGTCGGGCACGAGGTCCGGCCGATCCTGCAGTGCCGCCGGCAGCTTGCCCTCGTACTTCACGCCGAGCGCCACGGTGCCGGGAAACTGATCGCCATGGCCGTGACAGGGCAGGCACCACTTGTCGAACACCTGCGCCCCGTGCTCGAGCGTGGGCGCATCGGCCGCACCCGCGGCGCTGGCCACGCCCAATGTCGCAAGACCCACCCACAGTCGCTTCATGGTCATGCTCTCCGCAAGTGCTTCGGCCAGATGCCGTAACGGCCGGCCGACAGAATGCCATTCGGATCGACGGCGTCTTTGATCGTCTCGTGCAGCCGCAGCAGCGAGTGATTGTTGTACGAATAGACGTCCATGACGTCATCGTAGAACGACGTGGCCGTCCGGTACTCGCCCCAGCCGTGCTCGGCGGCGATCTCGACGATGCGGCGGAACGCGTCGCGGTTCTTCTTGTCGATGGCCGGATCGCGAAAGATCGAGAAGGCCATGATGAAGATGAACGACCGCTCCCAGCACGGCACCGGCAGCGAGAACGCCGTCAGCATCTGCAAGCCGAGCTCGCGCGAGGCTTGGCGGAACACCTCGTTGGCCTCGAGCACGGCCTCGCCGCTGCGCGGAATGATCGGGGAGAACCACATGTGGCCGCTCGTCGGGTTGCTCGGATTCAGCGGCGAGCGCGCGCCGATCGCAAACGTCCGCAGGCTCGGCACGCCGACGACGGCGGGATACTCGACCTGGGCTTTCTGCTCCTCGGTGAGCGGCAGGTTGAAGAACTCACGCTCCTCGAACGTCGCGCCCGCGATGGCCTTGCGAAAGCGCTCCTGCGCGTGCTCCCACTGCGCCCGGATGACCTTCTCGGGCCCGTAGAACGTGAGCGCGAGGCTCCAGAACGGCAGCTTGTGCTCGAGGCCATACGGCTCGTAGTCCTGCGCCGGCGCACCGCGCTGCAGCAACGCACCGTACTCCGCGTCGCGCTGCGGCGGTCCGTTCACGAGGAAGTGGTGCAGGCCGGCCAGCGTGGGCACCCCGAGCAGCGGGCTGCCGAGGTCGGGGTAGCCCGGGAACACCTTGGTGTTCTCGAGGTGCGTCATGATCTCGACGAGCGGCACCAGGTCGGAATACCGCGGCACGCCGATCACGCCGCGCAGATACGCTTCCGGCTCCGGCATGAGCCAGAACCCCATCTTCGTCACGACGCCGAAATTCGACTGACTGAAGATGCCGTCGACGTACGGCCCGCAACCGGACCGGTACATCTGCCAGGTCTTCGCGCCCGGCAGCGCACCCATGCCGGTGCGCACCACCTCGCCGTTGGCCAGCACGACCTCCATGCCGCAATGCGCATCGAAGTGGTTGCGGAACTGAAAGCTCGTGTAGCCGGCGCCGCGGTCGAGCGCGTTGCCCATGACGCTGCCCCAGCCCGGATCCGGCACGTCGGGCCAAAGGCGAATCTTCCGCTCCTGCAAGTGCCGGTACAGATCGAAGTAGCTGACGCCGGGCTCGACCAGGCAATAGGCCTGCTTCTCGTCGACCTCGAGAATCCGGTTCATGCGCTTCAAGTCGAGCACCACGCTGCCGGAGTAGACCGGCGCCGAGCCGCCGTAGCCCAGGTTCTTGCCGGTCGAGATCGGGTAGAGCGGAATCTTGAATCGATTTGCAATCCGGACGACGGCCTGGACCTCTTCCAGCGTGTAGGGCGCGACTGCGGCGGAGGCGATCTTCTCCTCGGGCTCGCCCCAGTAGGGCGAGTACGCGTCGCGATAGAGGTTCACGTCGTCCTCGCTGGTGAACACCCAGTCCTTGCCGACGACGCCTTCGAGCTCTTTGATCGCGGCGGCGAAATCGGCCGCGCTGATTCCCGGTGGTGTTCTCATGTCATCGTCCCCCTGGCCGTGCCCCGATCGCTAAGGCGGCAACGTCAAAAAAAGTAGATTACGCCGATCGACGGCCCGGACTCTAGCTGCGCGCGCGACCGGTCCCGCGCCGGACCTTGGATCGCCGGCTTCGGCGCGCCTGCGGAGCCTTGCCCTCCCAGGCCGTGCGCACCAGCGCTTTCACGGCCGCGGGATCCGCGTCGGCGAGCGCCACGCGCAGGCCGCGCACCTTGCCGCCCCACCAGAGCTTCTCGACGAACCCGGGATGCAGCGCCAGCGCGAGCTCACGCTGCGCCTCGTCGACGAACACGTGCAAGTGCGTTTGCTCGGGCGGAACCGTGACGAAGATCTTGCCGCGAACACGAAACGACGAGAGATCGAAGTGCGGCTCCTCGGTCACCTCCGGCAGCGCCAGCGCGAATTTCCGAATGGCGGCCAGCCTCATCGCGCTTTACGCTTGCTCGCTTTCGCCGGCAACGTGGCCGCAAACTCGCGACACAGCGCAATCCACGACGCAAGCGCCGCATGCGACCGGCGCAGCGCCGCGGCGTACTGGATCGGGCCGACGCGAGCCATCAACGTGCTGCCGACGACCCCGACGAACATGTCACCGCGCAGCATGAACGCGAGGCCACCGAACATGCGCCGCTCCTCGATACCGCGCGCATCGGCGAGCACGTCGCGGATTCGTTCGGCCAACCCTTCGTCGAATGCCATGCTGCCCCGCCGCCTCGGCGCTGCGCTACGTTAGCACCGCCGTCACTCCAGTGGCAGCTCGTCGCACGTGCAGTGCAGGCCCCGGGCGCGCACCCGGACCAGGTCCACGTTCGTCCCGATGGCATAGTCGCGCACGAACTCGACGGGCCGGTCGTCGGCTCGCTGCCACGGCTCCTTGAACTCCGTCGTCGTGAGCTCGCCGTTCGCGTCGCGCACGGTGACGATGAGCGTGTAATCCCCGCGCGACGCCGCGCACTGCGGGTTCTCGATCGTGCCGGAGGCACGCGCCATGGTGCTGCGCTGCTCGTACTCGATCGCGATGGTGGCCGCGCAGGTCTTCGACGGTTTCGCCGCCACGTTCACCGTGACCGCCACGTCCTGCTCTACGACAATGTGGGTCTTGCCGCCGGCTTTCTCCACCGTCACGCGTGGCTTCGACTCCGTCTCGGAGTCCTTGGGCTCCTGGCCCGCGGCCGCGAACGTCGCGAGAGCACCGATCCACAGGAGGGCGGATTTCATCGAATCACCTTTTTCCTCCGCAACGCGACGGCGAGCAGCCCCATGGACAGCGGCGCCGTGATGGCCCAGGGAAAGCCCAGGAACAGCAGCGTCTCCGAGTATGTGGGGTAGAAATACACGACCGCAATCAGCGGCGTGACGAGCGCGTTCGCGAGCAGGGCCCGCCGCGCCGAGCGCTCGACGCCGGCCTGGCCGAGCGCGGGCACCGCCAGCAGGCACGCGACGCCCATCGATATATAGCCGAGCGCGTCGAAGTCCCAGAACAACGAGTGCGGCGTCTGCTCGAGCACGCGCACCGCGTCGGCATTGTCGGCGAGCTTCGCCGGCAGCACGGTCGCGAGCTGCACGACGTAGTTCGTTGCGACGAAGATGGCATACAGCACGGTGAAGACGACGGCCGCGTGACTGAAGAACTGGCGCTCGGGGGGCGTGAGGTAGTGCAGCGCAAGGATCTCGAGCACGAACGGCACGACGATCGCGAGCGACGCCCCGTAGATCAGGATCTCGTCGAAGGGGAACCGGAGCACACCCGCCAGCTGCAGCAGCTGCACGACGTCGAACGTGACGGTCGCCGCCGTGGCGGCGACGCCGCACCAGTAGCCGAGCTCGCTGACGCTCTGCAGTCGCGACGCGTGCACCCTAGGGGCTCCGGGCGATGGCCCACCTCGACACCGATCTACAGCGTGAGGCCGTACTCATAGAATTCCTCGTCACGCTTCCAGCCGAGCGCTTCGTACAGCCGCTGGGCCGTCACGTTCGTGATCGCCGTCGACAGCTTCAACCGGACGGCGCCCGCGGTGCGCGCGGCCTCCGCGGCGCTGCGCACCAGCAGCGCGCCCGTGCCCCGACCGCGCGCCGGCGGCGCGACGTACAGGTCGTTCAATACATAGATCCTCGCGGCCCGAACGGACGAAAAGCTGGGATACAGCTGCACGAAGCCGAGACCTTCCCCCGACTGCTCGGCGATCAGCACCATCGAGTCCCCGCGCGCGAGGCGCTCCGCCAGGAACTCCCGGGCGAGCGCCAAGTCCGCCGGCCTGCCGTAGAACTGCCGATAGCCGTCGAACAACGGCACGAGCGCCTCGAGGTCCGGCGGCGCGGCGCGACGCACGGCCACGCTCATCGCACGGCCTCCTCGCGGCGGCGCTCACTTCGACTAGACGGCTTGCTCGCGAACACCAAACTGGTTGCCCTCCGGATCGTGGCCGTAAAAGAAGTTCGCGTGTCGTTCCGCCCACTCGGGCGGCGCGTCATCGATGCCGCCGCCGAGGGAGCGGGCCGCTCTGCGGCTCGCCGCGACGCTCTCGACCGGATAATCGAGCCGAATCGCTCCCCACACGCGCCGCTTCGGTGGCTGCTCGATCACGATGCCGTCGGCTATGGGCCGCGGAATCTGATGCACGATCAGCTCGAACCCGCGGCAGTCGAGCCGCGAATGGTACTCGTCCTGCACCAGACACCGCATCCCCAAGGCGCCCATGTAGAACGCCGCGACTCGCGGATGATCCTTTGCGAACAGCACGGCGGTCACGCTCGACGATTCCATGCGAACTCCTGTTCTCGGACGGGGAGCGCCTCACGCCTGCCGCTTCACGGGCGCGAGGTTCGTGATCGAGAAGTGGTGGCTCGAGATGTCGAACCCCTCGCGCAGATAGAACCTGTGGGCCGCGAATCGTTGCACGCCCGAGTCGAGGTGTAGCTGCGTGCAGCCGTGCTCGCGCGCATAGGACTTCAGCCAGGCGATCATCGTCGCGCCCGCGCCTTTGCCGCGCTGGCTCTCGGCCGTCACGAGATCGTCGACGTAGACGTGTTTGCCCCACGCCAGCTTCATGGCGACGACGAAACCGGCCACGCAGTGGACCTCACCGGTGGCCGATTCGACGTAGGCGACGCGGTAGCCCGAGCGCATCTGCTCCCTGATCTGCGCGACGAGACCGGGCTCGTCGAACGCCGGCCTCAACTGCCGCAATACCTCGCTGACGCTGCGCAGCTCGGCGTCGGATTCCGCGATGCGCACGGTCATCAGCATGGCTCCTGTCCTAGTTCACGCCATCCGGGGCGGGCACGAGCTCGCCTCCCCAGCTTTGGGGCGGCACGTCGCTCACGGACTGGGAGAACGTCCACAGATGCCCACCGAGATCCCTCACGTCGTACTGCCGCTCGCCGTAGGGATACGTCTGCGGCTCGGCCAGCACGGCCGCGCCGGCGGCGGCTGTGCGCCGAAAGTGCTCGTCCACCTGCCGCACACGCACCATGATCGAATGCCCCGCGGGTGCCGCCGAATCTCGAGCCGCGGCGACGACGACCGTGCCGCTGCCGACGTCGAGCTGCGCGCGATGCGTTCCGATTCGCAGCCGTTCGCGGAAGCCGAAGACGCGACACAGCCACGCGGCAGCCTCCGGCACATCCGCGTATTCGAGCACCGGGAGCACGGTCGCGGACGGCATCGAAAGGTTGTCCGGCCCCTCGGCAAAGATCGGTTCGTTGCTCATATGCTCGCGCTCGGCAATCCTCGGCGCTAGTCGTGGGCGATGTCTTGACCGAACACGATCCCGACGCCGTTGATGTCCTGGACCGCGAACTCGCGTATGCCGTACGGCTGGTTCTTCGGCTGCGAAGCGACGTCGGCGCCGCGCTCGAGCAGCTCACGGAAATAGGCGTCCACGTCCTTCACCCATTGGAACAGGTGCACGCCCGTCGGGCCGTGCTCGGCGCGGACGAAGTGAACCGCCGAGTTGTCGCGCCAGACGACCGCGTAGGTTGCGTCGCCGAAGTCCCAGGTGAACCCCAGCACATCGCGATAGAACGTGGCCGCCGCAGTCACGTCTGTGACGTGCAGCACCGGTGCGCCTTGGACGAACTGCGCCGGATTGGAGGAAGGGGATGTTGGCATGGGCGTTCCCTCTATCATCCACGCACGAGCCGATCCGCGTAAAGACGATTGCGCCGGCCACGGTGCGATCGCAGCTCGAGAAAATCAGTAGCCCGCAGCGGACAGCCGGCGCTGCATCTCTTGCGGCGCCACCCGCTCCTTCATCGTCGCGATCGTCCATACGTTGCCGAACGGATCCGCGACGCGCCCTTCGCGCGAGCCGAAGAACATGTCCGTCATCGGCATGATCACAGTCGCGCCGGCGCCCACCGCTCGCTCGAACAGCGCGTCGGAGTCCTCGACGAAGATTTGTGCCACGAGGCCGTGGGCCGGGAATCCTTCCATGGATTCGCCGAGATTCACGAAGGAGTCCCCGAGCCTGAGCTCGCAATGCGTGACCCGGCCATTCGCCAGCGTGAGCCGGTAACTTTCCGTCATACCCAGCGCGCGCTTGAGGAACGCGATCGCAGCTTCGGCATCGTCCACGATGATGTTCGGCGTGACGGTGCCAAAGCCGGGAGGACGCCATGGATTGTTCTTCGTTTGTTCCGCCATCGGCCGGTACCTCTTACGCGCTCCCCGCGAGCCGCGCTTCGTAACGCACTTCGATCAATTCCTCGCCGCCGATCGCGACGGGCTTACTGAGTCCGGGCACGAATCCAGCGTCGCCGTAGAAGCGGATCGCCCGGGCATTGTCGCGCAGCACCCAGACCGTGATCCGCGCGAACCCGCGCTCGCAGAGTCTAGCGCGCGTCTTCAGCCAAAGGGCGCGGCCGACCCCGGTCGACCACCATTCGGGCAAGACATACACCGCCTGCAGCTCGCCGGTACTCGGGTCCGCATCGGCGTCGCGCGATGCGCCGAACGCGACCCAGCCGAGCACGCCGGCCGGCGATTCGGCCACCCACAGCTCCGCTATCGCGTTCGTGAGCACGTCGCGCCACATCTGCGCGCGTTTCTGAACCGAGAGACCGTCCAGGTATGCGTCCGGCACGAGCCCGCGGTAGGCGCGCTGCCAGCTGCGCACGTGCACTTCCGCGATGGCGACAGCGTCTGCGACCTGGGCGGGCCGGACGCGCATGGGCTAAGACGGACGCCGTTCAACCACAGCGCGCCGGTATTCGAGCCCCGCGTTACGCGGCGGCTCGCGACGGCCGCGCGCGCACCTCATGACGCCGCCGCGCCGGCGGCGCGCTTCCACAGCAGACAGCTGAGCCATACCAGGAACGCTCGAAGCGTCTCCGGCACGTCCGCGGCGAGCTCCACGTCTGCGCGTCTGCGGAACCACATCCCGGGGACGATGGAGCCGATTTGGCTCCCGTCCTCCCGGAACACTCCGTAGCGCTTCCTGAGAAACCCCATCGCCTGCAACCGGTAAATGGGCTCGCGCTCGCCGAGCACGAACGCGGCACGGAATACGCCGCGCTTGACCGCCGTGCCCACCACCGCGCCGTCGGGCGCTTCCATGACGAAGGGACCCAGCAGCCCGTCGCGACGAATCCGGTAGGTGACGCCGTCGACGAGCACCGAGCCACGCTCTCGCCACGAGGAGAGCCGCACCTCGGCGACGGCATTGCCACTCGGCTCCTGTAGCCAGAAGTCCCAGGAGAACCAATGTTTCGCCACCAGCGTCAACATGGCTCGCCGCTCGGTTTTGAAGGCGAATTTAGTCATAGAGCAGATCGTACGCGGCCGCAGCGGCCTCATTCTGACGCCGCCGCTGCGCGACGGACCATTCGCGCGTCTTGCGGTCTATGGCGATCACCGTCCAACCCGGGCCCGCTTCGTCGGCTATCTGCACGAGCAGCGTGTCCTGACTGTGCACGACGCGGGCTCGATGCTGCGGATTCTTATCGTCCTGCAGGGTCCGCGTAACCCGCCCGCGCCCCGGAGCAGCAACGAAGGATGTCCATCGCTTCGACCGGCGTGTTGGACGCGGCACCGAGGCACTCCGACCATCGCTCATGACCCCCCCTTTTCGTTCAGCCGAGCCCGCGCAGGTGCTTGCGACAATGGACCGCACGCTCGACCTCATCGAAGCCTACCGCTCGGTGGGCACGATGACTGGCAGCCACTGCGCTCGATCACCGGCACCTACCGAACGTATCTGCACGATTAGCGGGTCGTTGTCATCGGCGACCCGAACTCCTGCGCCCAATAGATCCCGGGACGTTTCGAAGGGGCGAGCGCGAAGGCCACACCCATCTCGTGGAACTGCGCCCCCATCATATTCGCACAGTGCTCGGGGCTCGCGAGCCAGGCGGCGACGACGGCGTGGGCGTCCCATTGACCCGCCGCAATGTTCTCGCCCATGTCTTTCCAACGATACCCGGCCTGTGACACGCGCTGCGCCGCGCCGCTGCCGTCCGAGCCGATGTGTGCGAGGGTCCCATGCTCCGCCATGTCGCGCGCATGCTGCCTGGCCGCTCCCGTCAACGCGGCCGACAGCGTCAATTGCGGATACCGCGCTCATCGCACGGTCGCCGCACCGATGCGGCTGCTGGCGTGCGGCGTTCACGAGCTCGAGCACGCGCGCGGCGATCGCCGCCGAGTCCCCGAGGGAGGGCCGCTCGATGGGGGTGGCGAGCACGATCCAGGTCTCGTCGCCGCTGCGGTAAGCGCCGTATTCCGTGAACCGCCGATCAGCGGCAGCGGTGCAGTACCGCTCTTCGATGACGTCGCGCACGGCGTCGTCGTTCAGCCGACTCTTCAGATATAGCATCGTCGCGCGGGTGGACACGTAGCCGGCCTCGTCGAGGCCGGCCGCAAAGGCACCTCCGCGGGCTAGCGCTTGGGCGACTTCGTTCAGCACGTCGCTCGTCGCGATGACGGCAGGACGGGCGCCGGCGCAGTCTGCGCCGCGCGTGATCTCTATGGCTGTCGGCGGATCCGCATGCGCCGCGCAGACGAGCGCCCATGCCGTCACGCACGCGGTGGCTGTGCGCTTGCCACGCGCTAGTCCAGGTACTTCCAAATCGTGGCGCCGTCGAAGGTTCTGATTCGTGCGGCCGCGATCTCGGCCGGTGTCAGCATCCGTGCGCTGACCGCCACACGGCTCTCCGGCAACTTCTCGACGCTCGCGCAGTTCATGGCTCGCCGTCCCAGTAGTCCACACCGGCGCCCCGGCGATCGATGACGTCGAACGTCGTATCGCCGCCCGTGCTGCACCTGGCCAGGAACTTGCCCGAATCGGGGTATTCGCAAATCTCGGGCTGCTCCATCGTGCTGATGGATAGATACTTTAGTGGCTCACTCGACGTGTTCAGGATGTGGTGCGGATACTCGGGCCCCGGGGGGACGAAGATGACGTCGCCCGCCTTGATGGGCAGCAGCTCGCCCGCCACGCGCAGGGTGCCCGAGCCTTCGAGCACGACGAACAGCTCCTCCTGCGCGTGATGCAGATGGTATGGGCAGCTGCGCTTTCCCGGGGCGAGGATATCGAAGGACGCTCCGAGCTTGTGGGCCGCCGTTCCCGGCGCCAGTCGCGCACCCTCGGAATCGTAGTGCGGCTCGCGAAGCAGCCGCTCCAGCGGCACTTCGTTGAAATTGCGGATCAGAAGGGCGGCGAGCGCGGCGGCTTTTTCGGTCATATCGATCGAGTTGCCCGGTGGGTCACTTCTTGGCTTTGGATCGGTTCAACGCGACGGCGGCGCGAACCAGCCCCTTCAACGCCTTCTCGTGGATCGCCTCGCCCTCGTGGAAATCGATGGCGCGCCGTACCTTTCCCTCGAGGCTCGAGTTGAAGAGGCCCGACGGATCCTCGAGGGCGGCTCCCTTGGCGAAGGTCATCTTCACCACGCTCTTGTAGGTTTCCCCGGTGCAGATCAAGCCGTCGCGCGACCAGACCGGAACACCCCGCCACTTCCACTCCTCCACGACCTCGGGGTCGGCTTCTTTGACCAAGGCACGGACCCGGGCGAGCGTCTTGCCGCGCCAATCGCCGAGCTCCTTGATTCGCGCATCGATCAGTTGCGAAGGTGATTTGCCTTTCGGCGGCCCGCTCTGCTTCATGACGTCGCTCCGTCTCGAGGCCTCGTAATCGGGCTGGTCCTTGTGCCGGTTCTACCTGCAGCCGCGCCGGACTACAAGCGCTGCACTAGCCCGGAAACTCCTCGCCGGCGATGCTCCGGCGCCTGCCGAGCAGCTCGGCAAGCATGAACAGCGCAATGCCCAGCATGATGGCGACGTCTGCGACGTTGAAGACGCCCGTGCGCATCCAGCCGATGCCCACGTTCAGGAAGTCCACCACGCTGCCGCCCAGCAGGCGATCGATCCAGTTGGAGACGCCCCCAGCGAAGAACAACGCCAGGCCGAGCGAGCGCCAGAACGACCCAGCGCGACCGGAGCAAGATCACGAGCAATCCCGCGAGTATCAATCCGGTCGCCGCCGTGAAAATCGACGTTCGCAAAACGGGCGGCAACCCTTCGCCCAGGCTGAGAAACCCGCCCGTATTCTGCGCGTACTGAAGCCGCACGGAGTCCGCCAGGAAGGACTGCGGCGGCCGGTCGGCGAGCAACGCGCTGGCCATGTATTTCGTGGCGCGATCGCAGCCGACGGTCGCCACCATGACGAGCACGAGAAACATCAGACGCGCGCCGACTCTCATCGCTGACTCCTGGCTCATCGAGCAGCGCCGCTCAGACCGCGTCGCGCTCGAGATAGAGCAATGACATCGGGAGGCCCTCGCCGATCGTAGCAGCCTCTACCGTATGGCCAAACCCAAGTGGCTCCGCAAGGGGCTCGCGCTACTCCGAGGACGAAAGCGCGTCGGTTCCGGGTGAGTAGACGGGGCGTAGACGGATGTCTTCTATCAACCCCTGAAGATCTTGCTCGGCGGGGCCTGGCGGCGGCAGTTCCTGGCAGCACGACCGGGCGTCAGCACGCCGATAGGCGCGGCAATGCAAACCGGGTTTTGGTCACGGTGTTTCCCCTCGCGTCGCGCGTCAGTGGATGTGAGCGACGTACAGACCACGATTCATCAAGCCGCCGGGAATGTAATCGGCGTGAAGGCCCGCGCTGCGAAACGCCTCCATGAGCTCATCCTTCGTGAAGAGCCCGAGCTCATGCACTTCGCTGTTGTGCCGAACTCCGTTCGGGCCGGAAATCTCGTAATCGAAGTACAGCCGCGATAGCCCCGGCTCTACCTCTACGCGGCCAGTACGCGTCACGCGACTATCACCGGCCTGGCCGACGTGATGGCTCGACCTCTGGGGATCGAGCACACCGGGTTCGAACCATGGCTCGACCACGACCACGCCGTCCGGATGCAGATGCTCCCGAAAACAACCGAAGGCACGCGACACCCGGTCCATGGTCTTCAGGTAGCCGATCGAGCTGAACAGGGACATCACGGCGTCGTACCGGTTCGGCAGCCGAAAGTCGCTCATATCCGCTTCGAAGAACAGCCCTTCGGGATGCTTTTTTCGCGCAATGCGGACAAACGCCGGCTCAACGTCCAAGCCGTCGACGACGAACCCTGCCGCCGCCAGACGCCAGGCGTGCTCACCTGTCCCGCAGGCTACGTCCAACACCTTCACGCAGTGCGGATTGGCCTGATGCAGAAGCTGTGCCACGACCATGCTCTCCGCGGCGTAGTCTTTGAACGCGCCGTAAATCGCATCGTAGAACTCTGCCGAGGTGCTGAACATTGCAGCGAACTCCTCGTTGCCACGAAGGGCTAGCGGCTTAAAGGACCGGGTCGCCAATCGCCGGCGTTGACCACTTCCAGAAACCGCGCGCGTTCATCGAAAAGAAGCCGAGATTCGCGATTACCATCGCATAACTGTGCGCCCACAGCCCGATCGCACACCAAAGCATGTTGCCCAACATCATCACGAGAAATCCGCCTCGCTTCTTGCTGCCGAGAAGATAGATAGCGGCGAACGTAAAACACATCGCCGCCCAGTCCACCCCGAAGTATTGCGACATGCCGTCCTCCGTCGCGAAGCCGGCGTTTCAGCCGATGCCGCCGTTCACCGACGCGCGACCGCGCCAAGAGACGGCTGGTTACCGCCCGCCACGCGATCCGCAAAGACTTTCTTCATGAAGGAGCGCGAAAACCCTGCGGGATAATCGGGAAGCTCCCCGAAGCGACTGTAACCAAGGCGTTCATAGAACCCCCGCGCTTGGAATTCGAACGTATCCAACCAAGCACTGTGGCAGCCGCGAGCCATAGCTTCACGTTCGGCTCGCTCCATCAGGTTGGCGCCGAGACCCTGTCCGCGCAGCGTCTCGGGAACGAACAGTAGCTCCACAAAGAGCCACTCGTAGGCGGTGCGGCCCCACAAGCGTCCAACGACGCGCCTGCTCTCGTCTTCCAGCGCCAAGACGAGCGGACGATAGTCGTTTCAGTCCCGTCTCCCGCGTGTTGTAAGCAACCAACGGGCCAATGATGGACTCTCGAACAGCAGCGTCTGCGTCATCGCTCAACCGACTTACAACGCTCATGATGTCGAGCACCTACTTCGCGGCGCCTGATGCCGCAGGTCAGCCGCAGTCATTGAACTAGCGCAAGCAGTGGCACGTGGAAAAGGACGCGCTACGGTGGCCCCATCGAAATGGGTATTCCCGCCCCCGCCGACCACCGTTGCCAGCAAGAGCGTCACGGCAATCATGGTACCGAAGCCACTCAGCAGCTCAACTGCCAAGACACTCCGAACCGATCGTTGATCCAGCCGAAGCGCTCGCTGAAACCGTAGTTGTCCAATGGCATCAGCACCTGGCCGCCCTTCGACAAGGTGCCGAATGCGCGCTCCAACTCCGCTACCGAATCGAACTCCACGAAAGTGGAGCTCGCGGGCGTGAACGAGAAAGCGTGCTTGATCGGGCTATCGGAGCACATGAACTCTCGGCCGCAAAGCGTGAATACTGCGACCTTGATCGTGCCCACCGGACCAGGCTCGCCTTGCGAGTAGTGCTCGATTCGCACCATGTGGGAGTCGGGAAACGCGGCAAAGTACAAGTCCAGCGCAGCCTGCGCGCTGCCGCCCTGAAACATCAAGAACGGTCTCGCTGTCGTCATCGGCACCCTCGACGTCGCGTTCGATTCCGCGGTTATGGTAGCCGCATAGGGGGTCGGGCGGCAGGCGTGGTCGATCGCGAATAGCGTACCTCCGACAGGGGATACGCTGTCCCGGCCGCTTCGACTCGGGTCGCGCCGTCCGGAAGGAAGCCCAGCGCCGAATAGAATCGGCGGGCTCGATGGTTCTTCTCGAGTACCCACAGGTTGCAGATGTCGTAGCCGGACTCCGCCAGGCGGGACAAGGCAGCCGCCATGACCTCAGCCCCGAACCCACATCGCCAGTGACCGGGATCGACGTTACAGGCAAAGATCTCTCCCGTGCGGCGCACGGCATCGGGGTCCCTCGAGGTGCCAAACCGACAGAATCCCACCACATCCCGGCCATGTTCGACGACCACGATGAGTGGGGGCTGCGGCTCCATCGCGGGACGGAGTCGACTCAGCGCGTGCTCGATCGTGAGAGCTTCAAGGAATGCCGGGTCCATAAGCCCAACATATGCAGTGCGCCAGGCATCGGTGTGCACTTGCGCGAGTGCTTGCAAATCGGCCGGGACGGCGTCGCGACATGCCAACGGCTGGTCCTCGTCTAACGCCGCACGGTGGCGCGGCACTACGGATCGGATCGCGACGCGGTTTTGACCATCACGAGCTCATCCGATTCGCGGCGCAGCTCGGCAACGTGCTGCTCCCTCGCGAGCGAAAAGCCCACGCTGCGCAACAACCCCAGTGACCTGACGTTGGCGGCCTTCAGGGCAGCCACGAAGGTGTCGACTCCATACCCCGAATGCAGCTCTTCGAGCATGGCGGTGACCGCGCTGGCGCCGATACCTTGCCGCCAGTAGCGGCTGCTCAGCTCGTAGGCGACACACGCCGCAGCCGAGGGAAACACCGTGGCTTGAACATGGCCGGCGAGCGCGCCGCCGGGGACGCGAACGACCCAGTTGAGCCACAGCTCTTGGCCGTCCGGCGAACGACGCCGCTCCAGGCGCTCGTACCGGCCGGTCAACCACGCCTCTGAAACGGGTGGCTCGTTCTCGAACTCGTAGATGGCCGGGTCACTGAGCACGCTGAACATCTCGTGCGCGTGCGCCGCGACGAGCGGTTCCAGCGTGCAGCGCGCCGTGACGAGCGTTCTCATGGCGCTGCGGCCCGCTGCGCTGACTTACCTTGGGGTGACGGCTCCGCACGCTCAATCGCAGCATCAAGCTCTAGAACAAACTCGCTGCCGAGACCGGGGCGCTGCTCTTCGTACCATGCAGCAGCCTGCTCGGCCTCGGCTCGAGCACGCGGCTGAATGCGAATAGTCATCCGCCGCGCAGCTTAGCCAGCAGTTCGTCGCGAACCACGCTCCAGGGCTCACCAGATTTCGGCGCTTCCCGAAGACGTTCGCGGAATATCCGTTGGTGCTCGCTCGGCAGAGGTACGCTTCTTTCGTCCTGCGCGATGCGGTCCCAGAGATCCTGAACAAGGGCGATCCGCTGCTCCTTCGACGCACATTCGAATTCCGGCGGTACTTTCAGGTTGGCGCTCATTCACGTGATTATAGGCGAGGTCGGAGCCTGCGCCAGCCCCAGAACTGCGCATAGCGCCGCAAATCAGCGCTCGCTGCATTTGCTTGTTGAACGGTTGAACGAAGCCGCTTCGCGGCAGGAATAGAAGAAAGACAAGAATAGGACGTCGAAAGCGGGCACTTTCTCCTTCACGCCCAAGCCCGGACGTGTATCACAGAAGGAGAAGAGCCATGGATTCACTAGAGCAAGCCCGTTTCGACGCCCTATATGCCAAGCATCTTAGAGCACTGAAGCTGCAGGGCAAGGCTCAGCGGACGATCGACAGTTACGCGCGGGCGGTGCGGCGAGTGGCCGCGCATTTCGATCGCTGTCCGGATCAGTTGGACGCCGATCAGCTCTCGTTGCGGGTCTGCGCCGTGCGGTGCAACCCGCTGTGATGCGTCAGACACCGAGCGCCAACCGTAGCCCTTCGTCGATCTGGCGCATCGTGTCAGCAGGAAGCCCTCGCACACGTTGTGTGAGTAGTCCGCGATCAAGAGTGATGATTTGCGAGACGTTCACAACCGAGGGCTTGGCCAACCCTGCTTCCGACTTGCCTACGCGAACATTGCCGGGAGCATCGGCGAGCGCAAGGTTGGAAGTGACTATCGCCACGATTACCGTAGCGATTCGGCTTTGATTAAACGGATTGGACTGAACTACAACTACCGGGCGCCTGAACCCTGGCCCAGAGCCTGTGGGCGCCGCGAGCGCGGCCCACCAAACTTCACCACGCTTCATCGGCGACGCGGCTGAACTGAGCCTTCGCAAACCCCGGGTCCAGTTTCGACGACTCCTGAGCGTAGACGGCATTGAGCTTAGCGGTAACTGCTGCCGCACCTCGTTCACTGAGGTACGCGGACAGAGCATCTGCATAAAGCTGGCTGCGCGAGAGCCCAAGCTGCTTCGCGAGGTGCTCGCCGGCCTTAAAGATCTCGTCTGGAACGGAGATGGCGATCTTCATGGAGCGATGGTATCACCGCGGTATGACTAGCTCAACCTGACGCACAATGCTTGGGTTCACCGCCGGCCCACCGCGATCATGGCCGGCACTTTATTGACGATAGCTGCGATCACCGATTAGCCCCCGATGCCGCTCGCCGCCGGTGCGGTGCAACCCGTTGTTAGGCGTCGGGTGCAAGGTCGGCGCGACAACCATTCAACGAAGTCGCTCGCCGAATCGGTGTTGACCAACAACGCAACGCTGACTCTCGCGAACACGACCACCACGCAGGCGCTTATCGTCGCGAGGTGCACGCGCTTTCGTGTCCATAGGTCATAAGCGACGAGGGCGACCAGCCAAGTGAGTTCCGTTGCTGCGAGCACGGGTATCAATGACCACCCGTTCGCTGCGAGGGTCCCCACGTATCGGGAAAGCACTGGGGGCCAAAGAAGGATGCAGGACGCCATCATGAGGCGCTTGTGAGTCTCGGGTCGTCGGCGGTATAGCGCCGCGACTCCGACAAGAAGCGGAAAAAACACAAGCATCGCCAGCGTATCACCGACCACTATCCCCTTCGCCGTCGCAGCGTCGAAGTTGGCGAGCGCGGCGCGAGGAACGAAGCTCCACACGGTATAGAGCCCTGCGATAATCACTGCCGCTGCAATCGCCAGTCCGGCTAAACCGGCTCCGCGATGGGCCATGACATGGTTTTGCTGAATCAGGAACGTCTGGCCAACGACGAATGCAAACCACGCGGACATAACGAACCCGTGGACATGCAAGTGCGTGGGCAGACCGGCTCCGCCCAACATGTCCTGAGCGCCAAAAAGCGAGCGGAGATAGTAGGTTGGAGAAAATTGTCAACGCCGGCGAGCATTGCCGCGGAAAGGAAGAAAAAGAACTTGCTCCGACGCACAGTCCAGGACGCTAGCTCGGAACCTATTGGCGAAGCCAGAATGTGCTCATGCGACATGCTGCCATCCTTTGATCGCTAACAACCGGCAGTGACGCCGAGTCGGCGCATAACGCCGCGCATCAGCGACGCGCTGCCCACCTAAACCCAAAACCAATTTATCCATCCCGCGCTCGCTGCATGCGCTCGTTATGCGGTGCCACCACGCTTCGTAATGTCATGACCGAACTGCGCCACCAGGCGTCGATGACGCCACTGAAGCAACCTTAGGCATCTCGTATGCCACGACAATCGTCCAGGCGAAGATGACGGCGAAAACAATGCGCTGTGCCAAACCACCACGACCGAGTGGAGCCATGATGGGAAACAGGACCGTCCCAATCGCAACACCAACAGCTAACGGCGTCAGCCAGGCGACGACACCTCGCCATCGTGCATCCTTACGAATGGACAGCGTCATCAGAATGACCGCAGGCGCGGTCGTGAAAGCGTTGATGACGCCGCACGTCAAGTGAATGATACCCGAGACTGTTTGAGGCGGCGGCGGTTCGCCGGGAAACACACTAGCCGTCGCTACAGCGACGCCAGCAATGGAGAACAAAGCGAGACCGATACTGGACATCATGCTTCGCTGCAGCACCCGGCGCAGGCCGACGACGAGAGCAATGAGCGAGACCGCTTGAGCGAAATACGTAGTCGTCATTAACGCTCCCGAGTCGGTGAGGACGTAGGCGCTCATGGGATTTACCAGGGGATCCATATCGGGTTCGAGAAAGTGGAGTACCGCAACAACAACGACGTAATACGACACCGTAGCTAAGACGACTCGGCTCAAAATACGGATGTCGACCATATCGATGCTCCCACAGTGGTACGAACACAGAATCCCGAAGAGGCCGCTACGAGCAAGGGGCTTCGGCAAATGCGATGACGGATGCATCGCGCATAACGCTCGAGTTGAGCGACGCGCTGCCCACGTATCCCGAGCACCAAGTTATCCATCTCGCGCTCGCTCCAACTCGTTGTTAGGCGACAGCGTTGCTGCGACCATTAAATGCATATACAATAAATAACGCATGAGCTATGACGCCGCCAAGCGAAAGCTCAACCTGCGCAAACACGCCATCGACCTGGCCGACTGCGAAGCGCTGTTTGATGAGCCGATGCTGACCCGCGAGGACGATCGGATAGCGTACGGCGAACAGCGGCTGATTAGCCTGGGCTGGCTCAAGAACCGTGTCGTAGTCCTCGTATGGACGGACCGAGAGGATGAGCCCCACTTGATTTCATGCCGAGAGGCCGAAACCCATGAGCAAGAAGCGTACTTCAGCGCGTTCCCCAAAGCGTGACGTGCCCTACAACCCGAAGGATCGGGACGCGACGTTGTCATTCTGGGACAGTGCCATTGCGCACCGTGGAGCAGCCCAGCTGCGCGCGAAGCGCGGCCGCCCGCCGAAAGCTCCGCACGAACGCAAGGAGCAGATTGCACTGCGCATCGATGCCGAGGTGCTCGCGTGGTATCGAGCCCAAGGCGAGGGTTGGCAGACCCGGATGAACGCTGTGTTGAAGGCATATAAGGACGCCTCCGGCTAACTCTTCTGTCGCCTAACGCTCGCGTTCACCGCCGGCCCACTGACCGACCACAGCGCGCACTCTATCGACGATCATGGCGACCACCTCACGCGCCAACGATCACGCCGATCGCCGTGCGGTGCAACGCGTTGTTATACGCTGCGCTGACGCGTCGAAAGCCACTTCTTGAGTGACGATGAGGCTTCGCTTGAACGCTGCCCTGTTAGCAACGCCTCAACGCTGATGTCTTCATCGAGTTCCGGCCAGTGAATCCCATGACCAGAGCCGATCAACTCCCAGCGGGCGCGCTCTTGCGGCGTGCCGTCGGCTAAACGCGGATACCAAATGACCGGAACGGCGATCGATCGCCCGTCCGCAAGGTGCACAGTCAAGGTATCTTCCGACACCTCAACGTCTACGGCCACAGGCCGGGGAAACTCATTTGGCGAAGTACTCATGCCACGCTTCCGGATAGAGGTAGTCCTCGCCAGACTCATCTACCACGCGAAGCTGATCGTGGCGTTCAGCCTCGAGGTCGGAAAGAACCTCGTAGATCTTCCGCTTCTCAAGCGACGCCTCATAGCCGTCGTTGCGAAGACACACCGCGAAACGCTTTCGTGCTGCCATAGGTTAGTCCAAATAGCGTTTGAGCTTGAGTTCCTTGCGACCGATGCCAGTAGCCTCGTACCGGTGTAGCTCAGCGAGCCGGATAGTGCCGTCACTGAGCCTCACCGTTGCCACGCCCTTACGCTTGCGCCAGCGACCTCGGCCATAGATTTTCCGTAACCTCGCAAGCTCGCGGATTCCGGAGCCCGTCGCAAACGTTTCGATCTGCTCGATCTGGCCGACGACTTCGAAATGCATGACGCAGTCTCGGGAACCATGGCGATCCGGTCAAGTTTGCGTATAACGCCGCACATCAGCGACGCGCCGATGCCCTAAACGCAGAACACATTTATGGTCGGTGCGCGCTCGCTGCATGCGCTTGTATGTTCCGAATCGGGCACTCATCGGGATAAGTTGGGGCCCATGGGCTCTTCGGAGCTCATCGGTGAACCAGCTCGATGCATTCGCGGCTCTGGGCTGCAACCCAAGACCGTTAACAAGCGTGTTGCGGTTCATCGACTTCTTGTGGCAACTCGAACAGTCGAATGGGCCCCAGAGCCCGAATTTAGCAAGGCAGAGTACACATGACAAAGCAACGTCCGTCCGTGAACGTCGCATCGATGTCGGCAAGGCAACGCTCGATGTCTATCTCCTTGAGCGAGACCGAATGTTTAGCGTTCCAAACGAGGAGCACGCCATCGCCGCTCTCATCCGCCAGCTCAGTCGCTATCGCCTCGAGCGCATCGTCATCGAAGCCACCGGCCGCCTCGAACAGCCCTTTGTCAGAGCCGCCGTGGCCAAGGGGCTCCCCGTGGTGGTCGTGTCACCGCTTAAGGTTCGCCGCTTCGCCGGTGCCATCGGCCAACTCGCCAAAACCGACGAGATCGATGCCCGGCTCATCGCCCGCTTCGCTTCAACTCTCAAGCCTGTCCCGCATCCGACCCCGGATGCAAAAGCCCAGCTCATCAAAGACTTGGTCGTGCGACGCCGCAGCTCACTTCCCTTCGCACCATGGAGAAGAACCGCCGCCAGATCATGCCTGAGGACCTCACTCCCAGCATCGATCGGATCATCGCACTGCTCGACGACGAGCTCTCCGGGCTGCAGCAACTGATCGATCACGCCATCGAGCAACACACCGCCTGGCGACACAAACGCGAGCTGCTCACTTCGATGCCCGGCATCGGCCACTCCGTCGCCAGCACTCTCATCGGCGATCTGCCCGAGCTCGGCTCTCTCAACCGTCGAGAGATCGCCGCACTCACCGGCGTAGCTCCCTACAATCGCGACAGTGGATCGTTGCGTGGCAAGCGGCGCATCCGCGGCGGCCGGGCTTATTCGCGAACGGCGCTCTACCTCAGTGCCATGGTCGCCATCCGCTACAACCCGCCGATCAAACGCTTCTACGAGCGCCTCCTCACCACGGCAAGCACAAGAAAGTCGCGCTCATCGCCTGCATCAGAAAAATCGTCACCGCTCTCAACGCCATGCTTCGCGACAACGTACCCTGGAACGCCGCTACTACTTGACGCGGCATCACAGTCGCTTGTTATACGGCACCCCTACTGCCGTTTTTGGATTGTATGGGAGTGGCTCTGCAGCCATGCAGTAAGCTCCACGCGGCTCTTGGTCCCCGATGCCACACCCAGCATCAGCTGTTCCTGCTCCTCGACGGTTGCCCGAATTTCACGCCCGTTGAGGATTAGAAACACTTCCATCGCAGCATGCGCAACGCGTTTGTTGCCGTCGATGAACGGATGGTTGGAGCAGAGTGAGTAGCACAGTGCAGCTGCCTTCTCCACCAACGACGGATATGCATCGGCGCCTCCCGCAGAGGCCTTCGGTTGCGACAGCGCGGATTCCAGGGCCGACAGATCGCGAACGCCGGAGAGGCCGCCCGCCTGAGCAAGAACGCCCTCGTGAATGTGAAGCACCTCGGCGAGGGTAAGGTACCGCATCAGCTGAGACGCTTGTACAGCTCCTTGTTCTTCTCAAGGACCCTACGCGCTGCCTCGGCGAATTCGTCATCCTCAGCAACCAGAAGATCGGAAACCGCCGCCCGAGCCAGATCCTCGACAGGCACGCCTAGCTTCGCTGCCGTCTGGCGCAGAAGGCCAATCTGAACGTCGTTGAGGTCGATAGAAAGTTTCATAGTTCGATTCTGCCACTAAACCCCAGGGGACGGAAAATGCTTAAGTGCCGTATAACGCCGCAAATCAGCGACGCGCCGATGCGCGTAACCCAGAACACATTTATCGTCGGTGCGCGCTCGCTGCATTTGCTTGTTATGCGGCGCTCAGGGGCTTGATACGTGCGACATCCTTCTTAATGGACTGCGCCACGTCCCACAAGTCCACCGCGCGCTGCGCATTCAACCAAAACTCTGCTGAGTTGCCGAAGAGTCGCGCCAGGCGCAACGCCATGTCCGGGCTGATGGCCCGACGCTCCCGCAGCAGCTCATTGATCGACTGCCTCGAGACACCTACCGCCTCTGCTAAGCCAGCGACAGTGAGCCCGTAGTCCGGCAAAAAGTCTTCCCGCAGCATCTCGCCCGGGTGAGTGGGCCTGCGATTGATTCCTTTTGTGTTCGAAATGCTCATAGCTAACCCCGCACTTAGTGGTAATCGCAGATCTCAACGTCGTATGCGTCACCATCGACGAACCGGAAGCAGATTCGCCATTGATTGTTTACGGAGATCGAATACTGCCCCTTTCGATCTCCTTCAAGCGCATGCAGCCGGTTACCGGGAGGCACCTTCAAATCATTAAGGCCCGTAGCCAGATCCAAATATTCGAGCTTGCGCGCCGCTCGCTTTGCGACATCGGGCGGAAACCGTTTCGCGCTACCGGTTGCGTAAAGCTCCTGGGTCCGGCGATCGGCAAACGTCTTGATCACCGATAAAGTGTAACGCGTCACGTGACGCGCGGCAAGCGCCACGCGAAGCCGCCTAAACGCCGCGCATCAGCGGCGCGGCGAAGTGGCGCGCGTCTTGCGTTTCGCAAGACGCGTGACACTTTGACGCGTCCGCTGCATGCGCTTGTTAGCCGCCAGCGCGCCGTCGGCGATGAGGCTCTCGAGCGGGATGCGTAGCTTTTGATGAAGACTACGAATCATCGCCAGAGACAGTGGCCTGCGGCGATTGAGAACCTCCGCGACTCGACCCCGAGGACCAAGCAGCGGCTCGAGATCCTTGCGCGTGAGATTCATCTGCTCCATTCGGAATCGGATGGCGTCTACAGGATCAGGTGGGTCAATGGGGTGATGTGTCGACTCATAGTCGTGGACGAGAACGAGCAGAACATCAAGACGGTCCCCCTCAGGTGTACCCGCCTTCGCTCCCCACAGACCTTCGACTTCGCCTAGCGCGGCGTCGTAATCAGCTTCAGTCCGAATTGGATGAACGTTCATGTTGCACCGTTTCAGCATCAATCTGGTCGTATTGCTCATGCGTACCGACAAACTTTGCAAAGCACGCCTGCCGCTCGTAGTCGATGGCTACAACCAAGCGATACTTGTTTCCTGCAATGTTGAAGACCACTCTACTGCCCTTCAAAACGCTAGCCGATCGAAACTGCGTTTTCAGTTCTTGTGGACTCCGCCACGACGCCTTTTCGCCTTCCGCATACCAAGCTTCGATAGGACCCTGAGCGTCAGCATGTTTAGAACTGCTTTGCCAGAACTCCCGCAACGTGCGTTTGGCGATGACGCGCATGGGGCATGATAGCGCGCTCCCAAATTGGGAGCAACCCGTCTCTGGCGGCAACGCCGCGCATCAGCGGCAGGGCAAAGTGGCGCGCGACTTGCGCATGCAAGGCGCGTGACACTTTGAACTGTCCGCTGCATGCGCTTGTTCTGCGACAACACCACGGTCAACACCCCGTCCAATACTCCGGACGGCGGCGATGATGTGCCACCGCAACTACTTCTACGACGGAACTCAGACGGTACACGAGTGAAAAGGGATAGCGGGAAGTGAAAACGTAGTGTCGGCAACCGTGCGCCCGCTCGGGCCAACGCTGCGGCGCCTCCATGACCGCGTTCACAGCAGTATCCAGCGCCAACAAGAACCCACGTGCAGCAAACGGACTTCGTTCGGCGTACCAGTTACGAGCGGACTCAGCATCCCGAAGGGCTTCCGGATGCCATCGCGGCTCATTCGAAGCCACGGAATAGACTTTCCCTAACCTTTGACCAAGGGATCGTCTCAACGGCGTGTGTTTCTAGCTCTTTAACCCGTCGTTCGATCTCGGCGTCCCAGGCCTGCTCTGCACCTGCCTCTGGCTCTGCGTGTAGGCTCTCAATGAGCGCCCCAGCAAGCGAGGCGCGGTCGCGCTCGTTTAGGGAGAGCGCCTTCTTTAACAATTGGTCGGCTGTTTCGCTCATGGAATGAGTATACCCCCGGCCCAAACGGCCCAGCACGCCGAATTTGTCGCAGAACGCCGCAGTTCAGCGGCGGCGCGCTGACCGTTGGAGCGCGGCGCACGCGCATAATGAAATGACGCGCGTGCGCCGCGCAGCGATACCGTTTGCACCGTCCGCTGCAACTGCTTGTTATGCGGCGGTTGGCACAACATCTATTTCTTCCTTAACTCGATGACGTTCTGACCCGAGCCAGCTTTGGCCTCCTTAGCAACCTTGCGAATGAGCGTCGGCGAGACGTTCCATCGCTGGCCGTCGTCAGTTATGACTGTGACCGTCTTGCGGTTGTACCGCGTCAGCATGCCGATCACCTCGCCACGGCCCGCCGGTTGGAATGCAACGCGATCACCAATTTTGAACTCCAACATCTCCGCGTGCGCGCGCATGTGCGACAAGAACCTCAACCGCTCCACAATGCGATTGTTGAGATCAACGAGCTCAGCCTCGGTCAAATTGTCGATGTCGATGTTCACTGTGCCACTCCGATAGGGACAAGAGATGCCGTTAGTGTCGCCGCATGACACTCGAGTTGAGCGACGCGCTGCCCACGTATCACGAGAACCACTTTATCCATCCCGCGCTCGCTCCAACTCGTTGTTATGCGGCACGCCACTTGAGAGGTGAATCGTTAGGCCGACAACGTGTACACGGCGATATCACTGCAGAACCCCACGATTCCGCATCGCCCATGCGTAGGTAAGCTGTAGGACGGAAAGCGCCGCAATGACGCCCGTTAGTATCAGCCAGCCGCGGTCTGCGAGAGCCAGTGATGTTCCTGCTGCGAAATCGTAGGCATTGTTAAGGACGATTGCGATCGCGGAAAGCGCGAATAACCATACTGCGCTTCGGCTGCGGAGCAATAGCGCCACACCAGCGGCGAGCGGTGAAAAGAGCGCAATGTCCGTGGTAATCACGAACCAGGTTGGCTGTGCCGCGTAATACGCCGCCTCTTGCACGTCGACATCGGAAAGCCGACCAGCTTGCGCCATCAAGATGGTATAGGCACCTGATCCGTTCCACAGGATCGTCAGGATCGCGACCACCCACAAATGCCATGGCCTCTTGCGGACCAAGATAGAAGTCGCTGACATCTTTCACCCCCGCTCGGATTCGCAGCTGACGCACGCCGCTGCCGCATAACGCCGCAGTTCAGCGGCCGCGCGCTGCCGTATGACACGCGGCGCGAGCGCATAATGAAATGGCGCGCTCGCGCCGTCGCCGCGACGCCCTGTCACGGTCCGCTGCAACTGCTTGTTATACGCCGGCGAACGCGCCGTCATAACGAATTAACCCAGACGCGCCGCTGAGCGCTCCGACCTCGAGTTCCGCGACCATGAACACATCCGCCGGCACATCGTACTCGCATCGGAGGCCGTACCGATCCGCGGGAACGAAACCAAAGCGCGGATAGTATTCGGCGTGGCCGACGACAACTACGGCGCAAAAGCCGAGATCCTTGCAACGCAGCAAACCCTGGCCCACCAGCGCCGAGCCGATGCCCTTGCGCTGGTAATCCGGCACAACAGCCATCGGCGCAAGCCCCGCTAATTTCAGGTCGCCGTGCTCGGACAGAGAGACTGGCGAAAAGAGAACGTGCCCAACGACTCTACCTTCGACTTCCGCAACGAGCGAAATCAAAGAGACATCCCTGCGGCGCAGAGCTTCGACGAGGTCAGCCTCGGCGGGCGTCTCGAACGCAGCCTCGTTCACCGCACGAACAGCTGCGCGGTCAGCGTCAGTTTCTGGACGAACACGCATACGTCAAAGACGGCGTATAACGCTCGGGTTCACCGCCGGCCCACTGCGCGATCATGGCCGGCACTTTATCGACAATGTGTGCGATCACCGAATAGCCCTCGTTGCGGCTCGCCGCCGTGCGGTGCAACCCGTAGTTAGGCGGCTCGCACAGTGCTCTAGTTTGCAAAGGCTCCTGGCCCCCGTAACCCAACCAAGCAGCTCGCCTTGGGGGGCGGTGGCCCAAGTGGCTTCGCTGCTCGAAAGAAATTCGCCAAGAACGTTCGCGCGTCCATCCAGTTCGAATAGACGACCTCGACATCTTGAAATCGTCCATCGGCACTAAGGACCGCCGTGAAACACCCGCAGACACCCTTTGGTGGTTCCATACCCTTAAGCGAATCGCCAAACGACCGCAGATAGGAGGTTAGCTCTCGACCGGACGCTCTTGGGTCGACACAAGGCGGCGTGGCGGACCAATCAATCACGGAGCATTCTGTTCTACACGCGTCGAACTTGGCGTCCGAAATCGTTAGGGTCTTTAACGCGCACCCTCCGAGGCCCAGGATAAGCAAGCAACTCGCTGCCCAGTACGAGTAGAACGGCTGGATGCTTCTACGCATACGTGTCGCCTAGACAGTATGACTTTCGCTGAATGAAGCGCTGACCTCCGAGAGGCCATGTTCGCGGATTAGCCGGAGGCCAGAGCCGCAGGAGCGTCGGTTGTGTACGCTCAAATCGGTTTCCTCAAGCGGAGGTCAGCATGCCTAACGATACCACCGTCTTCGTCGGGCTCGATGTCCACAAAGACTCCATTGCCGTAGCCTGTGTGGGTAGCGACTCGGCCGACACGCCCGTTGACGTCGGCACCCTAGGGACTCAGCAGTACGCGCTCGACCGACTCATCAAGAAACTCTCCGGGCGCGGGCCGCTGAGATTTGTCTACGAGGCCGGGCCGTGCGGCTTCTGGCTGCAGCGGTATCTGCGTTCGGTCGACCAGGACTGCGTGGTCGCCGCACCGTCGTTGATCCCGCGCCGGCCTGGCGTGCGTATCAAGACCGATCGGCTCGATGCACGCAATCTCGCGCTCGCGCTGCGCGCCGGCACGCTCACCGCCGTGCACATCCCAGCACCCGAAGAGGAGGCGTTTCGCGATGTCGTGCGCGCGTGGCAACAGTGCAAGCGCGATGTCACGGCCGCCAAGCAGCGCCTGAAGGCCTTCTTGTTGCGTAACGACATCCGCTACGAGGGTCGCGCCACGTGGAGCTGCCGCGCACCGGCGCTGGCTCGCGCGACTCGTGTTGCACAGTCCCGCTCAGCAGATCGTCTTCCAAGAGCTCGTCGATGCCGTCAACGAACGCGAGCGACGGCGCGATCGGCTGGAAATCGAGCTCGATGCGCTGGCACCCACCTGGCCCGGATTCCCAATAGCCGCAGCGCTGCTCGCATTTCGCGGCATCCAGAAAACTGTCGCCTACACCGTCGTCGCCGAGACCGGCTCCTTCGCTCGCTTCTCGCATCCGACCCGCTACATGGCCTGGCTCGGCCTGGTGCCCAGCGAGCACAGCTCCGGCACCTCTCGTCATCAGGGGCCGATCACTCGCAGCGGCAACCGCTGGGCTCGCACTCTATTGGTCGAGGCGGCGTGGGCGTATCGCTACTCGCCCAAGGTCAGTCCCATCATTGCGTATTCCGGGCGAAGTTGACCGTTGATTCCGTTTGAACGTGACCGGTCGTTCCGACCGAACGTGACCGCCCATTCCGATTGAAGGTGACCGATTTTCGGCCGCGGCCGGAATCGCCGGTCACGTTCCCGGAATCCTCGGTCACGTTCGATCGGAATGAAGCCGAGTTTGCGCTGGAACTTGCATTTTCCTGGCTAAGCTGCCCGATTTTTGACCGGGGAGCCCGATGCCAGCTAAGCGGAGTGCCATGCGCAAAATCAAAGACGTTCTACGCCTTAAGTTTGAGGTGCGACTGAGCCACGAGAGCATCGCGGCGGCGACCGGCATGTCGAAAGGCGCGGTGACGAACGCCGTGCAGCGGGTGATGCAGAAGGGCCTGAGCTGGCCGTTGCCGGCGGAGCTCGACGACAGCGCCCTCGAGGCGATGCTGTACGCCCAAGCGGCGCCTCGCAGCCACTACACGCTGCCCGACTATGCGCTGATCCATCAAGAGCTCAAGCGCAAGGGCGTGACGTTGCAGCTGCTGTGGGAGGAGTACGCGACGGCGCACGGCGAGGCCGCCTATCGGTATAGCCAATTCTGCGTGCATTACCACGAATACCGCGGAACGCTCGCCCGCTCGATGCGCCAAGTGCACCGAGCGGGCGAGAAGGTGTTCATGGACTACAGCGGCCACACCGTGGCGGTGATCGATCCGAAGAGCGGCGAGGTCCTTGCCGCCGAGATCTTTGTCGCGGCCCTGGGGGCCTCGAAGTACGCGTACGCCGAAGCGACGTGGACGCAGACGCTGCCGGACTGGATCGGCTCCAACATCCGGATGCTGGAGTTCTTCGGGGCGGTTCCGAGTCTGTGGATCCCCGACAATCTTAAGTCCGCGATCAAGAAGGCGTGTCGCTACGAGCCGGAGGCGACCTCAACCTACGGGGACTGTGCGCGCCACTACGGCGCGGCGATCTTGCCGGCGCGGCCCTATCACGCGAAGGACAAGGCCAGCGTCGAAATGAGCGTGCTGGTCGTGCAGCGATGGATCCTCGCGCGCCTGCGCAACCGCCAGTTCTTCTCGCTGCGTGAGCTCAATGCCGCGATCGCACAGCTGCTCGTCGAGCTGAATCGGCGGCCGTTCAAGAAGCTGCCCGGCTGTCGCGCCTCGGCGTTCGAGTCGATCGACCGGCCGGCGATGAAGCCGCTGCCGGCGACACGCTACGAGTACGCCGAGTGGATCAAGGCGAAGGTCGGCATCGACTACCACGTGGAGGCGGAGCGCCACTACTACAGTGTGCCGCACACCCTCGTGGGCGAGCACGTCATGGTGCGCGTCACGGACACCACGATCGAATGCTTCTTCAAGAGCGCGCGCGTCGCCGCGCACGTGCGCAACTACTTGAAAGGCCAGCACACGACGCTCGCAGAGCACATGCCGAGCGCGCACCGCAAGCACATGCAATGGACGCCGGGCCGGCTGCTCAACTGGGGCCAGAGCATCGGTGCCGGTACGCGTGGCGTCGTGCAGTGGCAGCTCGAGAACCGCCCGCATCCCGAGCAGGGCTATCGGGCGTGTCTGGGGCTGCTCAATCTCACGAAGACCTATGGCGAGGAACGCCTCGAGGCCGCTTGCCGCCGGGCGCTGGCCATGGGCTCGCCGACCCGCAAACGCATCATCGCCATCCTCAAGGCGAATCTCGATCGACATCCCGATCTCTTCCTGGCTGCTGACACGGCGGCGGCCACGGCGTCGCGTATGCACACCAACGTGCGCGGCGCCGATTACTTCCGTGTTGCATCGACGAACGACACCGAAATCACGACAGACGAAGGAGACGATGACTCATGCTTATCCAACCCACGCTCGACACACTGAATCGGTTGAAGCTCTATGGTATGGCGCTGGCCTTATCCGAGCAGATGACACACAACGCCGCGCACGAGCTCGCGTTCGAGGAGCGGCTCGCGCTGCTCCTCGATCGCGAGGCGCTGCACCGAGAGAACCGGCGCATGACGCGTCTGCTGCAGCTTGCGCAGCTCAAGTACCGCGACGCGGTGATCGAGGACCTCGACTACCGTTCTCGCAGCGGGCTCGACCGATCGCAGCTCGCGAGCCTCGCATCGTGTGACTGGATCCGGGCCAATCAAAATGTCCTGATCCAAGGCGCGACCGGCTGCGGGAAGACCTATCTCGCCTGCGCTCTGGCGCATCAAGCCTGTCGCCAGGGCTTGAGCGCGTTGTACGTGCGCGCGCCGCGCCTGTTCGAGGAGCTCAACCTCTGCCACGCCGACGGCAGCTTCCGCAAACGCCTCGCCGCTATCGCCAAGGTCAGCGTGCTCGTCATCGACGACTTTGCCATCGCGCCGATCGGCCCGCGCGAGCGCAACGACCTGCTCGAGTTGCTCGATGACCGTGCCGGTACTCGTGCTTGCATCGTGACGAGCCAATTGCCCGTTAGCGACTGGCATGACTACATCGGCGACCCGACGCTGGCCGACGCAATCCTTGATCGCCTCGTGCATCGCTCGCACCGAATCCATCTCGAGGCGAAGGAGTCGATGCGCAAGCGCGAGGCGGCCAAGGAGAGCAAAGCAAAAACCCGGAACGAGGCCTAGTGACGTGCGGCGGTTGCGACCATCAAAAAGCCGCGAAATCTTGACTGATCGTGACCGACGCGAGTAGAAACAACCACCAGTGCAAATCGGCCGGAATGCCCGGTCACGTTCCGCCGGAACGGCCGGTCATCTTCAGCGGAATACGCAATCATCGAGCAGCGCGCTCAGCATCTTGATCCAAAGATCCGCGACCTCGCCTGGAAGGCCCAGCTGCGCCTCACCCACAAGTACCGCAGGCTCAGCGCACGCGGCAAACATGCCAACCTCGTCGTCACCGCCGTCGCGCGCGAACTCGCCGGCTTCATCTGGGATGTCGCTCGACTCTGCGAACCATCGCCACGTGTTTAGCTTCGAAGGCGTGCGGCGTGTGGCGGACCGGTGTCGTGGGTAACCCGCGTCGGCGTTATGCCGCAGCAGACTCTCTGCCGTGCGCGCTCCTAGAGTGCGGACAGACCCACCTGACGGAACTCAGTAATGCGGTACCCAATCCGCGGATATCAGCATGATCCACCGTCGACGTACTGACCGCGCCGCCGCACGTCTTCGTCCTCTTCGGAGATCTACGATGACGTAATCAAAAAAACACTCTCGCTCCGTTGACAGCGAAAGTCATATCAACGCCGCAGTTGAGCGACCGCGTGATGAGCGGTCCAGCGCGCCGCAGGCGCATAATGAAATGACGCGCCTGCGGCGCGCTCCTGATGAGGTGTCACGGCTCGCTCCAACTGCTTGTTAGGCGACTAGTACTCCAGCTGTACACGCTTGCTTGCTACCGAGAAATCTCCCTTCGCGTCTTTGGCGACCTGAAACAGAAGCCGCCATCCACATAGAAGCCCACAGGTATCGTCGACCGTCACCGAATAGCTTCCGTCATCCAAGGCGCGAATCTCGACGAAATCTAGCTCACGAGACCTGCGGCCACACGACAGCGGTTCGTGCTCGTAGGAACGCAGCAGTGAAACCAATTTGTCGGTCGGGCGTTCACCGCCAATTTTCAGGCAATACGAGCGCTCGTCACTGATGCGATCTTTGAGGATAGCAACAACGGCCTCTTCAAAGTTACTGGGCAACGCGCCGACCGTGCCCTGCGCCATCAGTTGAGGACCGCCCCAGAGAAGTAGTGATAGCGCGGAAACGAGGCAGGAAGCTCTCATAGTCGCCTAACGCCGCAAATCAGCGACGCGCCGATGCGCGTAACCCAGAACACATTTATGGTCGGTGCGCGCTCGCTGCATTTGCTTGTTATGTGACTACGTGCGAGAGCGCCAATACCCTGGGCGTCGCCGGCTATGACCGATGGCGACGATCACGGTTTCCTCCTGCCCCGCGCGGTAGTAGATGCGATAGGGAAACCGAGCAATCGTCCGAACGCGAATCTCGCCACGCTCGATGCGCGCTGCCAAGGGTCGCTCGCTGATGAATCGAAGTCCACGGCGCACCTCTTGAATCAGAGCGCGTCCCAACCCCGGCTGCTCAGCCTCATAGAACTCCGCAGCCGCTCGCAGCTCCTCCTCCGCTTCGCGGAGAAGGCGGACCGCCGTCATGTCAGGCGACGTTCAATATCCGCGATTGCTTCCTCGGCATCGCGAGCCTGTGTACCACCCTCGTCATACTTGCGAAGACGTCTCTCTGCCTCATCCAGCCAAAGCTGGTGGACATCCTCATCCTGACCGGGCTCAAGGCTCTCTATCAAACGAAGTGCGAGACGAGCTCGTTCCCGGTGCGACAGCCGAGCTGCTTGTTCTTCGACGCTCAAATCATCGCGTTTCATTCGCCTACCGTAGTTCGGCCCGAAATGGGCGTCAATGTCCCGAAACTGACTGACGGACTCAATTTGTCACATAACGCCGCAGTTCAGCGGCCGCGCGCTGCCGTGTGAAGCGCGCCGATGCCGTTGGACGGTCCGCTGCAACTGCTTGTTAGACGGCCACGCGCTACGCAACCGAGCGCCCCAAAGGAAATCTACCGCCTAACGATTCAGCGCCGTTGTCGAAGACAACCAACTCCGCCGCTGTCACAACCGAACGCGCGGTACCTCGGACCTCACAAGCCTCCGCAATCCGCAGTGCCTCCGCCCAGGCAGAACTCTCCAGCCGGCTACAAGCGGCGAGCGTCAAATGAAACGTCCAGTTCTCCGGTGGCGTGACGGTCGCCAATGGGAACCCGGCCCGGGCGGCCGCATCACGGATCGCGACGAGCGCGCCGAATAAGGCCGGCGTACGTCGTACGGGAAGGATGATGACTTGGAACGGTGGAGGGAAACACGAAACCGGTTCACCAACCTCAAGCTCGAGGGGCTTGATGGCCGCTGCCCAATTTGCGACCACGCTAGCCAAGCGCCTTTCATCCGTCCCTGGCTTGTACCCGGCGAGCGTGACGTGGGGCACGGCTGGGAACATGATCGACAGGTCGCCAAGCTTCGCGCGGAGTTGCGCCTGAACTTCTCGGTAGCGCAGCGCTGGATCTCCGACGACACGCAGCACGACATAGCGCTGACCAGCGTAGCTGGCGAGCGCCTTCGGGTCGTCGATGAACGGGCGATAGGGATCCATTGCGCTATCTTGGTCGTCTAACGCCGCAGTTGAGCGGCCGCGCGACGCACGTGTCCAGCGCGCCGCATGTGCACAATGAAATGCCGCACTTGCGGCGCGCCCGCGATCCCGTGTGACGGTCCGCTCCAACTGCTTGTTATGCGGCTGGCACAACATAACTAATGGCAGCATCATGCTCCTCGCTCGTAACTTTAAGGATTCACGTCGGATAAAGGAATGACGGATCGATCGTTTCCGCGAGAATATTCGCGCAGGTCACCCCTTCGCCATGCTCTAGACCCGACGCTACGTACTATCGCGACGTGTGCCTTCGTGCCTTGTAGCCAAGTCCACAGCTTCCGCGGCGTGCGAAAAGGCTAACGGCTCCAATGCGCCGCCCAGCGACGCTGGACGCTGTTTGGCGATACGCAGCAGCGACGGTTTCCATCGAGGTCAACGTTTGACGCAGCTTCGTCTGCTCGACCGAGCTGGGTTATGCCATACCACGACCGAAGACCGCTAGTCTCTTATCGTCGAGGCACTGGATCTCAGCGTTAGCTGCCCAACGCGCTGGCCAACGTCAGCCCGACAAACGATGCGAGACCGCTGGTCTGCCGTATAACGCCGCAAATCAGCGACGCGCCGATGCGCGCAACCCAGAACAAATCGATGGTCGGGGCGCGCTCGCTGCATTTGCTTGTTCGGCGTCATAGCGATGCGCCTTCCACCCACGTGACTTCGCCGGCCTTCGAGGTCGGCATGACGGTAAGCAGCTTCGGGATCAACACACGCAGATCGTCGAGGCGGTTCGTCGGAGCGCGCAGAATGACGACGGCGATCGAGAAAACTGAAAGGTCGCGCTGGAAAGGCAGATTTCGGTCAACCGTAACGAAAATGTCGAACTGCCCTTGCGCCCGCTTGAGCAATTCGCCGTTCTTCAAACCGGCCCAACCTGCCTCAGGTACGGTTCGGACTTCGTGCCCTTTGATATCCCTCGCGAGGCGTCGGTCGACGCACTCGTCGAGTAGCACTTTCACTTCACGAGGCCTTGGCGGTTAACTGCGCCGCAGCCTTCTCGAGAAACTCGACGACCTGCGCTCGCTGAACGGTCGGAAAGCCCTCAAGAAAGTCGTCAATAGTCTCGCCACCCTCGAGGTAGTCGATCAGCGACTGGATGGGAACTCGTGTTCCGGCAAATACCGGCGCGCCGCTGAGAACGTCGGGGGACGACGTAACGATCGGTTGCTCCATCGCGCTACCTTACTCCGGGCCGGCACGCCCGCTCAAGACTGACGCCGAACGCCGCAGTTCAGCGGCCGCGCGCTGCCGTCTGACAGCGCGACGCGAGCGCATAATGAAATGGCGCGCTCGCGGCGTCGCCGCGATGCCGTATCACGGTCCGCTGCAACTGCTTGTTATACGCCGGCGAACGCGCCGTCATAACGAATTAACCCAGACGCGCCGCTGAGCGCTCCGACCTCGAGTTCCGCGACCATGAACACATCCGCCGGCACATCGTACTCGCATCGGAGGCCGTACCGATCCGCGGGAACGAAACCAAAGCGCGGATAGTATTCGGCGTGGCCGACGACAACTACGGCGCAAAAGCCGAGATCCTTGCAACGCAGCAAACCCTGGCCCACCAGCGCCGAGCCGATGCCCTTGCGCTGGTAATCCGGCACAACAGCCATCGGCGCAAGCCCCGCTAATTTCAGGTCGCCGTGCTCGGACAGAGAGACTGGCGAAAAGAGAACGTGCCCAACGACTCTACCTTCGACTTCCGCAACGAGCGAAATCAAAGAGACATCCCTGCGGCGCAGAGCTTCGACGAGGTCAGCCTCGGCGGGCGTCTCGAACGCAGCCTCGTTCACCGCACGAACAGCTGCGCGGTCAGCGTCAGTTTCTGGACGAACACGCATACGTCAAAGACGGCGTATAACGCCGCAAATCAGCGACGCGCCGATGCGCGTAACCCAGAACACATTTATGGTTGGTGCGCGCTCGCTGCATTTGCTTGTTATACGGCACGCTGACCTCTCTGGAGCGTCTCTTCTGCTTGCTCGATCGCCTCGCTCAACCACAAGCCAAACTTATCCTGTTCACTGCGGCCTGAGACTGGCTCGCGCGACGCGCGCCTCAGGATATTCAAGGACTCCGGCGCAGCGAGCGTAACCAGCCCGTTGAGCGCTTCCTTCCACACATCCGCGCTCCGATCGCTGAGCGCCTCTCCGAGCACCGGTAGAACCGAAGGGTCTCGTCGTTCCCAAAGTACCTTGACGAGGAAGGCCCGAACACTCGCCTCTGTCTCACTGCGGAAAGCTTCAACGAGGACTGGCGTCGCGAAGGTAGGCGACTCCAACAGACCGAAAAAGGCGTCGTCGTACTGCCCCGCGCGGAACTGTTCCAAGTGATGCGCCACGTTTGGCTTGGCACCCACGTGTCACTCCGTATAACGCCGCAGTTCAGCGGCCGCGCGCTGCCGTATGACACGCGGCGCGAGCGCATAATGAAATGGCGCGCTCGCGCCGTCGCCGCGACGCCCTGTCACGGTCCGCTGCAACTGCTTGTTATACGCCGGCGAACGCGCCGTCATAACGAATTAACCCAGACGCGCCGCTGAGCGCTCCGACCTCGAGTTCCGCGACCATGAACACATCCGCCGGCACATCGTACTCGCATCGGAGGCCGTACCGATCCGCGGGAACGAAACCAAAGCGCGGATAGTATTCGGCGTGGCCGACGACAACTACGGCGCAAAAGCCGAGATCCTTGCAACGCAGCAAACCCTGGCCCACCAGCGCCGAGCCGATGCCCTTGCGCTGGTAATCCGGCACAACAGCCATCGGCGCAAGCCCCGCTAATTTCAGGTCGCCGTGCTCGGACAGAGAGACTGGCGAAAAGAGAACGTGCCCAACGACTCTACCTTCGACTTCCGCAACGAGCGAAATCAAAGAGACATCCCTGCGGCGCAGAGCTTCGACGAGGTCAGCCTCGGCGGGCGTCTCGAACGCAGCCTCGTTCACCGCACGAACAGCTGCGCGGTCAGCGTCAGTTTCTGGACGAACACGCATACGTCAAAGACGGCGTATAACGCCGCAAATCAGCGACGCGCCGATGCGCGTAACCCAGAACACATTTATGGTCGGTGCGCGCTCGCTGCATTTGCTTGTTAGACGCCTTGGCACTACGCCGACTAGGCACACATGATGTTGCGCCATTCAATGAATTGCCACTTCCCATCGACCCTGCGAAGAACCATTTCGCCGCCGCAACAACATGTGAGGCCGCGCGTATCACCTGGAGGCAGGCGCAATGCCGTACTAAGCCGCACCACCACCTCATCGCTACTGAGACGCACGCTATACGCGGAAACGTAGGTAACCCCGTTTTCACGCTGTCGGGCGCGACGTGCAAGGTCTTCGTCATCGACAAGTACGAACGCCCTGCGCGCCGACCTAGGTAGAACAGAAGTGTCAAGAACACATTTGGGCTCGTCCAAGTAGATCCGAACCAAGATTGGACCGACGGGAGGCAGAAGGTTGTAGTCGGGAATTGCCGCCGCCCGTCCGTCGATGCGTTCTGGTGCGTAGTCGACGGGTACGTCTGCCACGCCGAACCGCAAAGCAGCGAGCAACGCCTCGCGTACTTCCACGGAGCAGGTCTGCGCATCCTGCGCCCACGACGAACAGGCACACAGAAGGAGCGCCACCGACGTACCAATGCTTGCGATGCGCTCCATATGGCGTCTAACGCTCCAGTTGAGCGACCGCGTGCTGCGGCATGAAGCGCGCCGCGGGCGCATAATGAAATGACGCGCTCGCGGCGCGCACCTGATGCCGCGTCACGGATCGCTCCAACTGGTTGTTATGCCCATTGCGATGCAGCTCGAATACGGTACAGCACGTGCAGGTGCCCGCTATGCACGATGTCGCGCTCGAATGTGCCGCCCACCTTCTCAATCACGCGCCGAGAACGCACATTGGTGGGCAGTGTGAACGCGACGAGCTCGTTGATCTTGAGCACTTCGAAAGCCAAACGAACCATCTCTCGCGAAACTTCCGTTGCCAGGCCACGCTCCCAGTAAGCCGGCATTATCGCGTAGCCGATCTCAACTTCATCGGCCCCGCCGACGTTTACGTGACGAATGGCGCTCCGGCCAACGAAGCTCCGCCCTTCAATGCTTCTAAGCATCCAAAGTCCAAAACCGTGAGCGCGCCAGTGCTCGAGGTTCTTCTGTAGATCGTCTCGCGTCCGTTCGTCCGATCGTAGCCCGCCCAGCGTCTCCATCACCTCCGGCGAACCATTCATCGAGCACAAATCGCCGAAGTCTGCTTCCCGAACACGTTCGGCGAGGAGACGCTCTGTCTTAAAGGTGTCGAGTAGCACCGCTGTCGACTGAAAAAGGGGCATAACGTCCTGGATCAGCGACGCGCTGCCCACGCCAATACAGAACCAATTTATCCATACCGCGCTCGCTGCATCCAGTTGTTAGGCGGCTGGCACAACGCTCTTCTGAGGTGAACTGTTGGTCCGCGATTCCCTCGCATCATTTACACGGATCATCAATTGCCCGAAGTGCTTGTGTCGCCGTTGAAGATCCATAGACGCTCAAACTCATCCGCCGAGATCCCCTGAAGGTCACCGGGTTTGAATTTCGTTGCCGCCATATCGGTCCAGAAACCGGTGTTCCTTGCGTTCGGTGTTCGAAATAGCGGCTCGCCTTCACCATCGAGCCCGACCTCTCGTTGTGGCGAGCCATCGTCGGAGAGTTCGAGGGCCCACTTTTTGACCAAGGGATAGAGCTTTTCGATATCAGGGTTCGCCCTGGGAATAAAGAACAGTACGGCACTGATCAGCCGCGCCTTGCGTGACCGAAGCGTGGCGTCCGTGAAGTTCGTGGCAAGCGTGGTTGTGCCGTAGTACACCGTGTCGCCTAACGCCGCAGTTCAGCGGCGGCGCGCTGCCGTGTGAAGCGCGGTGCACGTGCATAATGAAATGGTGCACGTGCGCCGCGCCGCGATCCGGTTTGCACCGTCCGCTGCAACTGCTTGTTATACGGCGCCATCGCAAACTTCAGAACGTGACCCTTCTAGTCAGCGACCTGCGATCTCGTTTAGTCCGTAGGCCGCGAACACGTTGAACATGCACGTCTCGATCGACGTACTAGTCGCACTATTGCTGCCAAAGGTTTGCCGAAGACATTCTTTGGCCTCATTCAGCGCCAAATCGGCGATGCGCTCGCTATCAACCACCGCAAGGCCGCGCTTTGAGAGAAAGTCGACGATCTTGCCACGCTGTTCTGGATCGAACTCGATCTCGAATGTCTGCGTGGCGCGATCACGAGAGGCTGTCGATTCGATAGGCCCAGCGACGGCGTCGGTGTTAGAAATGACTTCGTCGGGAATCGTTACTGGCAATGCCTGCTGATCTACAACCGACACATCTGGCTCGGCTCGCAATGTGACTGAGGTGACTTCGCGCCCGTCCAGTACTTCGTTCGATCCCGCGTCGTAAGGATATCGAGTGATCAGCCAAATGCTCAGCAGCGCAACAACGATGAGTGCTGCCACGACATATCGCATCGCGCACCTCCTTCTACGAGCGGAGAAGTCGAATCGAAAGACGACCCACGCCGCGACGATACGCCATCCGCGCCGTATAACGCCGCAAATCAGCGACGCGCCGATGCGCGTAACCCGGAACAAATTTATGGCCGGTGCGCGCTCGCTGCATTTGCTTGTTATACGCTGCCATCCTCCAGCAACACCTTAGGGCAAATCCGAGGAATCAAAACTAGAAGCGCCAATCGCATCGACTAGCAACGCGATCGTGATCCCAACCGCCCAAATCACCGGGTACACACCAAGAACCGCGTAAGTGAGCCGCAAGCGGCGCGTCACCCAACTATAGAGCATGGCTATCGGCGCCCAACCCAGACAACTCAGAGCGACCCATTGGAAAAGACCTCCCGGCTTCGCTTCCATCACCAAATCAGCGGGAGCAATCGCGACAAACGGCCATTTGACGGGCATGTCGAACACAAGGTCATCGACGATGTGCCAGAAGGCGTTCTGCGGCACGTTTAGCGGAGGAACCAAACCGAGCAGCCATAAACCAACGGGATACGCCAGCGGAATCGAGACCGAGAGCATCGCCAGGAAGAGAACCGAGCGAAGCGCGATCGTTCTCACGACGCGGTGCCCACTGATGGTCCGACCGCCGTCGCTCACCCTTGGGATCCCGAACGCATCAGGCCATGAAGGGCCGTCCGCGGCGTATAACGTCCTGGATCAGCGACGCGCTGCTCACGTATCCCGAGAACCACTTTATCCCTCCCGCGGTCGCTGCATCCAGTTGTTAGGCGGTTGGCACAACATCAACTCGTGGGCCCGTCTTCCAGACCGAGGAACCGTCGACACTCCAGCGTCGCGGGCTCGAGTTCGTGCAATAGCAGAGTCGCTCTCTCGCGCAGCGGCTGCCAAAATGGATGGCTCATCACTTCAAGATTCCGGGCGGGTCCCTGGCCGGCAAACAGCTCATGCGGCACATCGTCGAGATCGCCCAGAAGAGCTTCAATGGCCTGACGTTGCGCAAGAGACAGCCGCGAGCTGCTAGGCGACTCAAGAAGATACCTTCTCCCGCGCAAGTCGCACACCAACTCCCACGCAGCGTTAAAAGGGCAGTTCATTAGCTGGCATTGTGCGTCGGCTGGCAGCGAAAGAATTTTGATCGCATAGACGAAGTGGTAGTAGCCATTCTCGAACGACTCGCGTTCAGAGAGCGTCTGAGATGCTGGCGCTTCGGTCACGGTTGTCGCCTAACGATTAAGCTCAGCGGCGCGGCAAACCGGCGGGCATTTTGCTCTTCATCTTTGCAAAATGCCTGACGGTTTGCCGTGTCCGCTGCAGCGCATTGTTAGGCGCCGGCTGCGACATGTCATTCATGAACACGAATGCGTCCAGGCTCGATGATCCATAACTTGTTCGCAGGCGATTCAGTCTCCAGAACCGCAAGCGCTCCGTTAAGCAACGCCAAAATGTTCTCTATGCTTTGTGATTGCCCCCGCAGTACCCATATGCCAGGGAACTGCCCGGGCGGAAACGCACGGATGTCCGCGAAATCAGCGTCGAGCGTTACGAATACGCGCTGCTCTTCGCGTGCGACATCGATGACGCGCCCGTCGGGTGCTCCGCCTAAATGCTCCCCCAGCACTGTCTCCGCATCGTGCCCGGTATTGCTGAACAGAGCCTCCGCATCTCGCGGCAGATTCTCGTCGAGCTTGAATCGACTCGACATGCCGGCAACCTATGCCGGCATGGGCACAATGCGTTCGCGTGCGAGATCCGCAGCGTACGCAATGGCCGCTAGGATGTGATCTCGCTTTAGAGAAGGGTACTGCTGAAGGATGCGCTCCGGCGTCTCATTGGCCGCCAGGCTATCGAGGACTACCGAAACAGGAACGCGGGTTCCGCTTAGGCACACAGCGCCATGCAGAACCGCGGGATCCGAGCTTATGTATGGCTTCCAATCCATGCGGGCCTCCAGCATCGAAATATAGCACCGCGTGCCCGAGGCGCCTAACGCCGCGCATCAGCGACGCGCCGATGCCCCCAACGTAGAACAAATTTATCCATAACGCGCGTTCGCTGCATGCGCTTGTTAGGCGGCTGGCACAACGCTGACTCTTGCTCTAGGAATGGCACCGTTGGCTCCCGGCGGAGCAGGCTTGGCTACTCACGCGAGCCACCCTCCTCGTTGCGTTTGCGGGCCTTTGACTCGATGACGGCAATGCGCTCGCGCGTGATCAGATGGAGCACCGCGATTTCGTCTCGCGACAGAGAATCAGGTTGACTATCGAACCGAGCCTTAAGGTTGTCGATTTCCGCTTGGGTCATGCTGTCGCGCAGACGCTTCAATCGGCCCCAGTCGATGTCGCTGTCACTCATAGGATCGCCGAATCCGACGTGTCGCCTAACGCCGCAAATCAGCGACGCGCCGATGCGCGTGACCCAGAACAAATTTATGGTTGGCGCGCGCTCGCTGCATTTGCTTGTTATACCGATCCACCGAAGGCCTGAGATTACCCCCGCCCGCCGGCGCACCGCCAACCCTCTTTGGCCCTTGTGTCCGCTCCCTGACACTGCACCACCACGCCGTGGTGAACACCGCGCCCGCGCGCCCACTGACAACGCGCTTAGCTCGGCGAGCAGCAAGAACCAACCCGGTGAAAAGGACGGAGGGCGCCGAGCCCGAGCTTTGACAGAACGCGCGCGAGGTCCGCGATGACTCCGCGCGCGACGTGATCGAGCCCGGCACCTGAGGACGCGCGCCGGGTGACAACTCGGCTGCCTCTATTTCACCCGCTCAATCGAGCGAGGCTCCGCTTTCCGTATAACGCCGCAAATCAGCGACGCGCCGATGCGCGTAACCCAGAACACATTTATGGTCGGTGCGCGCTCGCTGCATTTGCTTGTTATACGTCCACCACTGACGCCAAAGAATACGCCCAACGCCCGACGAACCGCCAAGCCTCTTTGGGCGTTGTGTCCGGTACCTGACGAAGTGCCCCGTCCCTTGCGCTGCGACGAGGCCGCGCGCTCACTGACGGAGTACTTAGCGAGGCACCACTACAAGGTGCCGCCGATCGCCCAGCGCGATTCCGCCGAGCCCGACGTTGATAGCACACGCGCGAGAGCCGCGATGATACCGGCGGAACTACGTGCTCGGACTCCGCGGCTGAATCGGGCGCACCTTTGTTCTCTTTGCCCCCGTTCTTGGAGAACCACGTGCTCAGCGCAGCGTATAACGCCGCAAATCAGCGACGCGCCGATGCCGCTGACACAGAGCAAATTTATGCTTGGTGCGCGCTCGCTGCATTTGCTTGTTATGCGCTACCGCTCCTCTTAGTCCTGCGTGACTTCGACAAGTCCGATCTGACTCGGCCGTGGCCGGCTTGAATCGAACTCGAGCCGATAAGTAAATCGTGCTGCCCCCATCGGCGATTCGCCAACGAAATCGATTACCGGCTGGGTGACGACCGAGTGACCGACGCCGTACCGGTACGCCGCGTAACTGTATACGCCACCGGGCGCCCCTTTGTACGCAGTAGTCGTGCCCACCGGCACGTCCCCGAACTCGAGCTCGCTGCCGGGGAAGAGCACGACCAAACCTTGAATTGCCTCCCTGCCCGAATTTGTGACGCGCAGCTGCGGAGTTGTAACACCAGGGGAAGTACACGCGCACAACGACGACAAGCAAAACAGTGCGCAAAGGCTAGTTGGGCGCATAACGCCGCAGTTGAGCGGCGGCGCGCTGACGTGTCCAGCGCGCCGCATGTGCATAATGAAATGCCGCACTTGCGGCGCGCCCGCGATGCCGCATGACCGTCCGCTCCAACTGCTTGTTAGGCGACATTTGCGACGCGCCTAAAACGGGGCTGCACAAGCCATACGCCGATTGGAAAGAACCAAATCAGAAACCACGTGCCCAAAGCACGATCCCACGTTACCTGCGCGTTTTGCTCCGCGTCCACCAACCGACGCGCCGCCGTCCACGCGCTGTAAACAAGACCGGCCATTGCCGCTAAATGCAGTGGCACCAGCTTGTCTTCGTGCTGCTCAAAGCGCTGACTGAAAGCCACAAGGCTGGAGTCGCCGGCGATCACGAACGCAATGGCCACAACGAGTATCGACGCGAGATAGATGACTGCGACTGCTACCAGTACAAAGTACGCCACGGGAATCGGCCGATTCCGAGCCGCGGACAAGCGCCCGATCATACCGGCGTGCCAGGCAAGCCAACGTAGATCCCAACAAACGAGCCGATCGTCGCGGCAAGCGGCCCTACCAATGGCGTGGCCTCGAGCAAGACCATCGGACCAAGAAACAGCACAAACAGCACCGACGCGCTCAACTTGCTGAAGAACTGAGATAGGGTCTGCATGTCGCCTAACGCTGCGGTTCAGCGGCGGCGTGATGCCGCATGTGCCTTGGCACTTTATGCATGACCGTCCGCTGCAACCGCTTGTTAGGCGCTTGGCACAAGACGTCATCAGAGCTTTTTGAGCTCGACAACTTCAAACTGAAAGTAGGCGTCCTCAACATCCTTCCAACATTAGTGCGGTGGACCGTCGTGGTTACGCTGAAGCCAGTCCGAAACCCGCCCCGCAACCGTAATTGCGCCGCATATCAACGCAATTTTCAGAAAGGCCGATCCGAGCCAGGAGAGAGTCAATTTGTCAAACGGATTGACTCCCCGCTCCAAGCCTCCCAACCTATGACTACGAACAAGACGCAGACTAAGGCCCCGAAAACTTTTGCGAACAGAATTAGTGATGCCTTCATAGCAGGAAGTTAACGGCGTCCGTTCGAGTTGGCCGCGCGGCAAGATCCACGGATTCTGCGATCTGGACCGGAACGTGCTCTTGCCGCAAGGCCTCGTTCCATTGATCGACGCTAGGCGTCTTATCGAGCGCCATGAATACCAGCAACTCCATCGACATGATCAACCCTCCGAACTAGAAAACGCGTGAGGACGCCGATGGAGTGGCGCCTAACGCCGCAAATCAGCGACGCGCCGATGCGCGTAACTCAGAACAAATTTATGGTCGGTGCGCGCTCGCTGCATTTGCTTGTTCGGCGGCTGGCACGCGCTTTCTGGAGACCGACTGATCGTGTGGCGCTACGTCGCCTTGCGACCTTTGGCTATAAGATCGCGGACAGCCGGAACCAGATCGCTTGGTACTTCCATCAGCGTCTGACCCTTCTGCTCCGCCGCGGCCTCGTCTTCCGCCACGGCTTGCTCGTCGGTCTGGGACTCGTAGTGCGCGAGCACCCGCTTAACTCGCGTTTCGTCCCAACCCTCAGGAAACTTTGAATGTTTACTCATCGTTTTCTGCGCTTGCGGCGCCGGTATGCCGAGAGAGCTTTGCCTGCCAGGTCATAGGCGGTAATCACAAAAACACCGCCTGGCTCTGCTACCTAGTTACTCGCAGTACCGGCCCGCAGAAGACTGCCCCACCGCCACCCGCGCCCCATCAGCACCAGGCCGGTCCTCACCAGGGCGAGCCAGGACCTCTTCGACCTCCGTCTCCGTTACGCCGTGGTTATGTACATGCGGCTGGTCCGTCGTCGGGTCGATGTAATAGCGAACATTCATTCGCGCGCTGGTCTTACGAGTGTCGCATAACGCCGCAAATCAGCGACGCGCCGATGCGCGTAACCAAGAACACATTTATGCCAGATGCGCGCTCGCTGCATTTGCTTGTTCGGCGGCCGGCACACCGCTTACTCTCCTGCGTCAGTCAACCTCACGTCGCGAACGACAAACACTAAGTCACGCAGACAAAAGTTCTCGACTAGCTCGCCGCCCCAATATTTCTTCGAGAGCAGGCGATCAGAGGGGCTCGTGCCGCCTTCCAGTTCATCGTACCTCGTCGCGAAGCCCCTCAATACGACCTTCCGTCTGTCGAGGGCGGAGTAATCGGCGCGCGTCGAGGAGGTGCCATTTACCAGACTGACGCATCTACCGTTCCCTTGCGCCTTGAAAGGATCGTAGCTACCAAAATCCTCAGATGGGAACACCGTCCACTCGCCCTTCGCCGAGAACCACCCTTCGAGCGATTCGGTGTGCTGGTTCAGCGCGAGCTCCGTCGACGATGCGTGTCCAGACGCGCAACCGCCATTCGCCAGCTGCAGCAGCAAAAGCGTTGTCGCGACTGGTCTCATTGGCGATGTGTCTAAGTTGTCGCCGAACGCCGCAAATCAGCGACGCGCCGATGCGCGTAACCCAGAACACATTTATGGTCGGTGCGCGCTCGCTGCATTTGCTTGTTATACGCTTGCGACGCCGAAGATTCGAAGGGCGCTATCGATTCCATGAGAAGAATGGCCGCAAGAGTTTTTCGTAGTCTCGCGTGATCGCCGTCAAGAGGGAAAATCCACATATCTGCACCAAGTAGTCTCTGATCGCGGCGTCACGCGCGAAGATGCTTACTCCAATCAGCACGGCCAGGCTCACTGCCCCCAACCAGCCGAATAGAGCAGTAACTGTCTCCCAACGACTGGATCCGTGACGTCCGCTTAGCAAGTTCGCCAGGAGCACCACGACAGCCGGAACGATCTGAGTCGAAAGATCCATTCGGGGTCAGCTCCTAGACACGACGACAGGCCAGGAATTTGGGTAATACAAGCGACGCGGTGTGCCTGGCGTATAACGCCGCGCATCAGCGACGCGCTGCCCACGTATCCTGAGAACCACTTTATCCATCCCGCGCTCGCTGCATGCGCTTGTTATGCGTGCTCGCAGCAACGGACACTACTCGCCCGATTCGGCGGTTAATAACGGCGTCTGCGCCTCAATAGCTCAATCCAGAAGGCGAGCTCAAAGACTACGCCGGCGGCCACAAACAGCCCGAGACCAACTCATGAATCCAACGCTATAGCTGACGACTGCAGCTGAAACTAGCGCCAGAAGAATCCAGTAGCGGTTTGCGAGAATGGCCATGCACTGTATACACTCCGCTTGCCTACGCGTGTTCGCGGCCGCTCAGAGGAACCGAGAGGACAGTGGCGGCGTCCCGACGTGTCACGCTAGCACGAACACGACGCTTCGAAGCCGACGCGCAGTGCTCAAACGTGCCGCATAACGCCGCGCATCAGCGACGCGCCGACGCCCTAAACACAGAACAAATTTATCCGGATCGCGCGCTCGCTGCATGCGCTTGTTATGCGCTGGCACAACACCTCCTTGCTGCTTCCCTACAACTGTGCGAGCACTCGGCCTGGCGGCACTCATCGAAGCTTCCGCCACATGAACGGCGACCACGCCGCGCCAAGGGCGAGCACTGCAAGCCCGGGCAGTCGAACGCCAAACACGGGGAGGGACGACCATTGAGCGGCTACCTCCGCTCCGCCAACGACGAAGACCAGAAAGAACAGAATGAAAAGGGAAGCGATCCCCGCAGCATACGACGCGGCCACGAACTTCACGTACCACAGAGGCGTCCGGCGCCGGACGTTCCGAGCGCCCGTCGGGCCGAGGTCAGAGTTCCCGGGATTCATGCGACGGAACCCATCGGCTGGAGCGATGCGGTCTCCAGGGCGCATAACGCCGCAAATCAGCGACGCGCCGATGCGCGCAACCCAGAACAAATCGATGGTCGGGGCGCGCTCGCTGCATTTGCTTGTTCGGCGTCATAGCGATGCGCCTTCCACCCACGTGACTTCGCCGGCCTTCGAGGTCGGCATGACGGTAAGCAGCTTCGGGATCAACACACGCAGATCGTCGAGGCGGTTCGTCGGAGCGCGCAGAATGACGACGGCGATCGAGAAAACTGAAAGGTCGCGCTGGAAAGGCAGATTTCGGTCAACCGTAACGAAAATGTCGAACTGCCCTTGCGCCCGCTTGAGCAATTCGCCGTTCTTCAAACCGGCCCAACCTGCCTCAGGTACGGTTCGGACTTCGTGCCCTTTGATATCCCTCGCGAGGCGTCGGTCGACGCACTCGTCGAGTAGCACTTTCACTTCACGAGGCCTTGGCGGTTAACTGCGCCGCAGCCTTCTCGAGAAACTCGACGACCTGCGCTCGCTGAACGGTCGGAAAGCCCTCAAGAAAGTCGTCAATAGTCTCGCCACCCTCGAGGTAGTCGATCAGCGACTGGATGGGAACTCGTGTTCCGGCAAATACCGGCGCGCCGCTGAGAACGTCGGGGGACGACGTAACGATCGGTTGCTCCATCGCGCTACCTTACTCCGGGCCGGCACGCCCGCTCAAGACTGACGCCTAACTTTGATGTATACGACAGAAATGTCGTTTTACCATTAGGACAAATCCGGCGAATAATCCAGGGAAGGGTCCCGAACGCCCGCGGGTGTTCGGTTGAGTGTCTAATATTCTCGAATATTGGAAAAGGGGGAGGGGCACATGGACGGGCCCAGTCGTACCCGCCTTCGCGCGCAGATCCGTGCCACGCTTCGTGCGGGTCACTATAGTCACCTTACGGAGCGCGCTTACGTCGGTTGGATTCGCCGTTTCGTTCTGTTCAACGGCGGACGCCATCCCGCGGAGCTAGGGGCGGAGCAGGTCGGCGCATTCCTGAGCCACCTTGCCACGCAAGCCAAGGTAGCGCCCAGCACGCAAAATCAGGCGTTGAACGCGCTTTTGTTCCTTTACCGGCGCGTGCTTGGCAGTGAGCTGCCATGGCTGGACGACGTGGTACGCGCGAAGAAGCCCGTGCGGTTGCCTACCGTGCTCACGGTAGACGAGGTTCGAGCGGTTCTAACCGAGCTCACGGGCGTGTACTGGCTCATCGGCAGCCTGCTTTACGGCTCGGGGCTGCGACTGATGGAATGCCTGCGCCTGCGCGTAAAGGATTTGGATTTCGCGCAACGACAGATCATCGTGCGCAACGGTAAGGGCGGCAGGGATCGTGTCACGGTGTTGCCGAACTCGGTGGTAGCGGCGCTCGAGGTACACCTCGAGCAGCGCCGGGACCAGCATCGGCGACGGCTCGGGCTCGGCGGCGGGGAGGTCTATTTGCCCTATGCACTCCACCGGAAGTACCCCAACGCCGGCCGCGCGTGGGCCTGGCAGTGGGTGTTTGCAGCGAGCCGCGACGTGTTCTTCCCGGAGTTTCGCCGCGACTTGTCTTGGCACGTGCACGAAAAATCCGTGCAACGCGCGGTACAGCGCGCACTGCGCCGCGCGGGCATTGAGAAGCCGGCCAGCTGTCACACGCTACGCCACAGTTTTGCCACGCACTTGCTCCAGCGTGGCCAAGACATCCGCACGATTCAGGAGCTGCTCGGCCACAAGGACGTGAGCACGACGATGATTTACACACACACGGCGGGCATCGGCGCAACCGGCACGATGAGCCCGCTCGATACGCGCCCAGTGGGCGGCGCCCCGCCGCGCCCTACTCCACGGTGACCGACTTCGCCAGATTCCGCGGCTGATCCACGTCCGTGCCCTTTAGCACCGCCGCGTGGTAGGCGAGCAGCTGCAGCGGCACGGTGTACACGATCGGCGCGATCAGGCGATCCGTGTGCGGCATCGAGATCACTTTCACGCCGGGCTCGGACTCGAGCCCCGTTTCCTTGTCCGCGAACACGTAGAGCTGCCCGCCGCGCGCGCGCACCACCTGCATGTTCGATTTCAGCTTGTCGAGCAGGTCGTTGTTCGGCGCCACCACGATCACGGGCATGGCCTCGTCGATGAGCGCCAGCGGGCCGTGCTTGAGCTCGCCGGCCGCGTAGGCCTCGGCATGGATGTACGAGATCTCCTTGAGCTTCAGCGCGCCTTCCATCGCGATCGGCCACATCGGCCCGCGGCCCGAGGAACAGCGCGTGGTGCTTCTCGGCGAAGTCCTCGGCCAGCAGCTTGATGAGCTCGTTCATCTCCAGTGCCTGCTCGACGGCCGCGGCCGAGTGATACAGATGCGGCACGAACTCGGCCTCGCGCTCCGCGGAGAGGCCGCGCTGGCGGCCGAGCATCAGCGTCACGAGCAGCAGCGAGAGCAGCTGCGTGGTGAACGCCTTCGTGCTGGCCACGCCGATCTCGGGCCCGGCCTGCGTCATCATCGTCAGGTCGCTCTCGCGCACCATCGAGCTGTGCGGGCTGTTGCACACGGTGAGCGAGGCCGAGATACCCGGCCGTCTTCGCCATGCGCAGGGCCTCGAGCGTGTCGGCCGTCTCGCCGGACTGCGACAGCGTCAGGAACAGCGTGCCGGGCGGCACGACCACTTTGCGGTAGCGGTACTCGCTCGCGATCTCTACCTGGCACGGCACGCCGGCGATCGATTCGAACCAGTACCGGCCTACGCAGCCGGCGTGATAGCTCGTGCCGCAGGCCACGATGTGCACGTTCTGCACTTTCGGCAGCAGCTCCGCCGCGCGCGGGCCGAGCGACTCGGCCACCACGCGATGGTTCACGACGCGGCCGTACAGCGTGTCGGCGAGCGCGCTCGGCTGCTCGAAGATCTCCTTCAGCATGAAGTGCCGGTACGGCCCCTTCTCGGCGGCTTCCTGGCTCCACTGCGTCTCGTGCACCGCGCGGCTCACGGGCTGACCCTGCGCATCGAAGATGTTCACGGCGTCGCGTGTGATCTCGGCAAGATCGCCTTGCTCGAGGTAGATGAACCGCTGGGTCACCGGCAGGAGTGCCGGCACGCCGCTCGCGACGAAGTTCTCGCCGATGCCAAGCCCGATGACGAGCGGGCTCGCGATCCGCGTCACGACGATGCGCTCCGGATCCTTGGCGTCGAACACGAGCAGCGCGTACGCGCCCACGAACCGCTGCACGGCGAGCCGCACGGCATCGAGCAGCTCCATGCCCTGCTTCAAGTTCTCGTGCACGAGGTGCGCGGCGACCTCGGTATCGGTCTCGGACTTGAACTCGTAGCCTTTACCGATCAGCTCCCGCTTGATGGTCTCGTAGTTCTCGATGATGCCGTTGTGGATCACGGCGACTCGATCGCCGGAGAGATGGGGATGCGCGTTCGCCTCGGTCACACCGCCGTGCGTGGCCCAGCGCGTATGCGCCACGCCGAGCCGGCCGACGAGCGGCTTCGCCAGGAGCTTTTCCTCGAGCTGCGAGACTTTGCCCACAGTGCGGCACAAGCCGAGCTTGTGGTTGCTCTGCACGACGGCCACGCCGGCCGAGTCGTAGCCGCGATACTCGAGCCTCCTCAAGCCCTCGACGAGCACGGGAACGATGTTCCGTTCTGCGATAGCGCCCACGATGCCGCACATAGGGGTGTGTCCTTACTTCGGTTTCTTCTTCGGTCGCTGCCAGCCCGGCACCGTCACTTGCTTCGACCGGGCCACGGTCAGCTCCCCGGCCGGAGCGTCCTTTGAGATGGTCGAGCCCGCGCCGATCGTCGCGCCGGCGCCCACTTCAACCGGCGCCACCAGCATCACGCCCGAGCCGATGAAGGCTTTGTCGCCGATCACGGTGCGGTGCTTGTTGGCGCCGTCGTAGTTGCAGGTGATCGTGCCGGCGCCGATGTTCACCTCGGAGCCGACGGTGGTATCGCCGACGTACGTCAGGTGGTTCACCTTGCTGCGCGGCGCGATCTGGCTGTTCTTGATCTCGACGAAGTTGCCCACCTTCACGTGGCCCGACAGCACGGCGCCGGGGCGCAAGCGCGCGAACGGGCCGATCTCGCAGTCGTCGCCGGCGGCGACGCCGTTCATGACGGTGTGCGGGTGCACGTGCGTGTCCGCGCCGAGCGTGCTGTCGGCGATCACGGCATACGGGCCCACGTGCGCGCGGTCGCCGAGCACCACCCGGCCTTCCAGCACGACGCCCACGTCGATGAACACGTCGCGCCCCGCGATCACCTCGCCGCGCACGTCGAGCCGCTCGGGATCGGCGAGTGTCACGCCGCGATTCATGAGATCCATTGCGATCCGGCGCTGCAGCGTGCGCTCGGCGCGCGCGAGCTGCGCGCGATCGTTGATGCCGAGCACCTCGGTCGCCAAGTCGACCACACTGCCGCGGACATGCACGCCGTCGCCGACCGCGAGCCCGATGACGTCGGTCAGATAGTACTCACCCTGCGCGTTGTCGTTCGTCAAGCGCGCCAGGCAGCGCCGCAGCGCGCCCGCGTTGAACGCGAGCAAGCCGGTGTTGATCTCGTTCACGCGCCGCTGCGTGTCGCTCGCGTCCTTCTCCTCGACGATGCGCGCCACCTCGCCGTGCGCGTTGCGCAGCACGCGGCCGTAGCCCGCGGGATCGTCGACGCGCGCGGTCAGCAGCGCAAGGTCGCCGTTGGCCGCGTCGCTCACGAGCTGCTGCGCCGTCGCCGAGGTAACGAGCGGCACGTCGCCGCAGAGCACCAGCACGGTGTGCTCGTCGGGAATCGCCGGCATCGCCTGCATGAGGCGTGACCGGTGCCGAGCTGCTCGGCCTGCAGCGCCCAGTGCAGATCCGCCTGCGCGGCGAACGCCGCGCGGACCTGATCGCCGCCGTGGCCATAGACCACATGAATGCCGGCCGGCGCGAGACTGCGCGCCGTGCCGAGCACGTGCTCGAGCAGCGGCCGGCCCGCGAGCGGCTGGAGCACCTTGGGCAACGCCGAATGCATGCGCTTGCCCTGGCCCGCGGCGAGAACGACGACCGAAACCGGCACCGACCGAAACCTCGCGGAGTCTTTGAGCCGGCAATCATAGCCTGCCGGAGGGCTCGGCAGATGCTGAGCGCGTCACGCCGGCCGTCTACTGCGACTGCCGGCGCCGGCGCGCGTCTAGGTGCGCTTGCCCTTGAGCTGCTGCGCGGCGCGGTAGCGCGCTTCGGCCTCGATCATGGCCGCCTGCGCGGCCGCGAGATCGATCTCGCCGCGCTTGCCTTCGAGCGCCTCGCGGGCGCGGTCGCGCGCCGCCAGCGCCTCGGCCTCGTCGAGCTGCGTCGCGCGTGCAGCGCGCTGTCGGCGAGCACCGTGACGAGGTGCGGCTGGACCTCGAGCACGCCGCCGGTCACGTAGAAAAACTTCTCGCCCTCGCGCGGTTTGCACACGGATCGGGCCGGGCTTCAGCGTGGTAAGCAGCGGCGCGTGCCGCGGCGCAATGCCGAGGTCGCCCGCGCGCGCCGGCGCGAACACCATGTCGGCGTCGCCGGAGAAGATCGCGCCTTCGGCGCTGACGATTTCGACGTGAATGGTCACTGCTGCCCCGCTTCGCGGCTACTGAACCTTCTTGGCCTTCTCGACGGCCTCTTCGACGCCGCCGATCATGAAGAACGCCTGCTCGGGCAGGTGATCGTACTCGCCGTTGACGATGGCCTTGAAGCTCCGGATCGTGTCCTTCAGCGGCACGTACTTGCCTTCCGTGCCCGTGAACGCCTGCGCGACCGAGAACGGCTGCGACAGGAAGTTACGGATCTTGCGCGCGCGCATGCACGATGAGCTTGTCGTCCTCGGACAGCTCGTCCATGCCGAGAATCGCGATGATGTCCTGCAGCTCCTTGAAGCGCTGCAGCACGGCCTGCGTGGCGCGCGCCGTGTCGTAGTGCTCCTGGCCGATCACGTTCGGATCGAGCAGGCGGCTCGTCGAGTCGAGCGGGTCCACCGCCGGATAGATGCCGAGCTCGGCGATCTTGCGCGACAGCACGAGCGTGGCGTCCAGGTGCGCGAACGTCGTGGCCGGCGACGGGTCGGTCAAGTCGTCGGCCGGCACGTAGATGGCCTGGAACGACGTGATCGAGCCGGTCTTCGTCGACGTGATGCGCTCCTGCAGCACGCCCATCTCCTCGGCCAGCGTCGGCTGGTAGCCCACGGCGCTCGGCATGCGGCCGAGCAGCGCCGACACCTCGGTGCCGGCCAGCGTGTAACGGTAGATGTTGTCGATGAACATCAGCACGTCCTGGCCTTCGTCGCGGAAGTACTCGGCCATCGTCAGGCCCGTGAGCGCCACGCGCAGGCGGTTGCCGGGCGGCTCGTTCATCTGGCCGAACACGAGCGCCACCTTGTCGAGCACGCCCGCGTCTTTCATCTCGTGGTAGAAGTCGTTGCCCTCGCGCGTGCGCTCGCCGACGCCCGCGAACACGGAGAAGCCGCCGTGCTCTTTCGCGATGTTGTTGATGAGCTCGAGCAGCGTCACGGTCTTGCCGACGCCGGCGCCGCCGAAGAGTCCCACCTTGCCGCCCTTCGAGATCGGCATGATCAGGTCGATGACCTTGATGCCGGTCTCGAGCAGCTCGGTGGACCCGGCCTGCTCCTCGTACGACGGCGGGTCGCGATGAATCGGCCACTGCTGCTCGGCCGCCGATGGCGCCCGCGTCGTCGATCGGCTCGCCGAGCACGTTCATGATGCGGCCGAGCGTCTTCGGGCCGACGGGCACCGAGATCGCCTTGCCGGTGTTCGCCACGGCGAGGCCGCGGCGCAGGCCCTCCGACGTGCCCATCGCGATCGTGCGCACGACGCCGTCGCCGAGCTGCTGCTGCACCTCGAGCGTCAAGTTGCGGTCCGTGAGCTTCAGCGCGTCGTAGATCTTCGGGATCGCGTCGCGCGGAAACTCCACGTCGACGACCGCGCCAATGACCTGAACAATCGTGCCGGTGCTCATGGTCTTTACCTTTCAATCTTGTAGACTGCGCTAGCAGACACGGCTGCCGCGCCGCCGACGATCTCCGCGATCTCGCGCGTGATCGCCGCCTGGCGGGCCTTGTTGTACTGCAGCTGCAACGCCTCGATGAACTTCCCGGCGTTGTCCGTTGCGGCCTTCATGGCCACCATCTTCGAGGCCATCTCGCAGGCCACGTTCTCGACCGCGCCGCGATAGACCTGCGACTCGATGTAGCGATCGAGCACGCCGTCGAGCAGCGCAGCGGCGTCGGGCTCGTAGATGTAGTCCCAGTGCTTCTGCAGCGATTCCTTGTCGATGGGCTCCACCGGCAGCAGCTGCGAGACGTGCGGCTGCTGGCTCATCGTGTTCACGAACACGCTGTGCACGAGGAACAGCCGATCGATCGTGCCCTTGCGGTACGCGTCCGTCATCGCCGTGATCGCGCCGACCAGATCCTGCACCTTCGGCTGCTCGCCGAGATGGCTCGTGGCGGCCACGACGTTGACGTTGAGCCGGCGGAAGAACGCCATGCCCTTGGCGCCGACCAGGCACAGATCCGCTTCGACGCCCTGCCCTGCCACTGGCGCAGCGTCTTCACCATCTCGCGGAACGTGTTGACGTTCACGGAGCCGCACAGGCCGCGATCGGTGCTGATCACGATGTAGCCGACGCGCTTGACGTCGCGCTGCTGCAGGTACGGATGGCGGTAGTCGGGATTCGCCAGCGAGAGGTGGCCGATCACGGTCCTGATCTTCTCGGCGTACGGGCGCGACGCGGCCATGCGCTGCTGCGTGCGGCGCAGCTTCGACGCGGCGACCATCTCCATCGCCTTCGTGATCTTCTGCGTGCTCTTGACGCTCGCGATCTTGGTCCGGATTTCTTTGCCGCTAGCCATTGCCCGTTTGCCTCATCGCACGCGCGCCCGAACCCTCGTGCCAAGGACGCTCACCGCGAGAGGCCCTTTCGAAAACGCCGTGAATCCATCCATGGAGGCTCCGGCGCCGACGTCCTGTCGGCGACGGGTTCGAAAGGGCCTCTCGCGGTGAGCTCCCTTCAACCCGTCGCTGCCGGCGCGCCTTTCGCATCAGTACGTCCCGGTCTTCTTGAAGGCTTCGATGATCTTGCTTGCATGTCGGCGACGACGGCGTCGCTGTATTCCGGCTTCGCGTTGATGCTGTCGAGCACGCCCTTGTGATTCGTGCGCGCGAACGCGTGCAACGCCTTCCTCGAAGGCCACGACCTTGTCGACCTCGACGTCGTCGAGGTAGCCCTCGTTCACGGCGAACAGCGACAGCGCCATCTCGGCCACCGACAGCGGCTGATACTGCTTCTGCTTCATGAGCTCCGTGACGCGGCGGCCGCGCTCGAGCTGCTTGCGCGTCGCGGCATCGAGATCGGACGCGAACTGCGCGAACGCGGCGAGCTCGCGGTACTGCGCGAGCGCCAGGCGGATGCCGCCGCCGAGCTTGCGGATGATCTTCGTCTGCGCCGAGCCGCCGACGCGCGACACGGAGAGGCCCGCGTTGATCGCGGGCCGGATGCCGGCGTTGAAGAGATCGGTCTCGAGGTAGATCTGGCCGTCGGTGATCGAGATCACGTTCGTCGGCACGAACGCCGACACGTCGCCGGCCTGCGTCTCGATCACGGGCAACGCCGTCAGCGAGCCGGTCTTGCCCTTCACGCGGCCGTTCGTGATCTTCTCGACGTAGGCCGCGTTGACGCGCGCGGCGCGCTCGAGCAAGCGCGAGTGCAGATAGAACACGTCGCCGGGGTACGCCTCGCGGCCCGGCGGGCGGCGCAGCAGCAGCGACACCTGCCGATACGCCCAGGCCTGCTTGGTCAGGTCGTCGTAAATGATGAGCGCGTCCTGGCCGTTGTCGCGGAAGTACTCGCCCATCGCGCAGCCGGAGTACGGCGCGATGTATTGCATGGCGGCGGACTCGGCGGCCGTGGCGGCCACGACGATCGTGTGCGCCATGGCGCCGGCTCTCCTCGAGCTTGCGCACGACGTTGGAGACGGTCGAGTGCCTTCTGGCCGATCGCGACGTAGATGCATTTAAGATCGCCGCCGATCTGATTGATGATCGCGTCGATCGCGACGGCGGTCTTGCCGGTCTGGCGGTCGCCGATGATGAGCTCGCGCTGGCCGCGGCCGATCGGCACCATCGAGTCGATGGACTTCAGGCCCGTCTGCACGGGCTGGCTCACGCCCTGGCGGTCGATGACGCCGGGCGCCACCTTCTCGATAGGCGACGAAAGCTTCGTCGCGATCGGGCCCTTGCCGTCGATCGGGTTGCCCAGCGCGTCGACCACGCGGCCGAGCAGCGCTTCGCCCACGGGCACCTCGAGGATGCGGCCCGTGGTCTTGACGGTGTCGCCTTCGGAGATGTGCTTGTAGTCGCCGAGCACCACCGCGCCGACCGAGTCCTGCTCGAGGTTCAGCGCCAGCCCGAAGCGTGTTGCCCGGGAAACTCGATCATCTCGCCGTACTGCACGTCGTTCAGCCCGTGGATGCGGCAGATGCCGTCGGTGAGCGCGATGATCGTGCCGACGTCGCGCGCTTCGGACTTCGCTTCGAAGTTCTGAATGCGTTGCCGAATCAGCTCGCTAATCTCGGAAGCTTTGATTGCCATGTATCGTCCTCAGTAATCAGCCGACGAGCGTTTCGGTGAGCCGCTGCAAGCGCGTGCGCACCGAGCCGTCGATGACCATGTCGTCCGCCCGAATGATTGCGCCGCCGAGCAGCGAGGCATCGACCTCGACGTTGAGCTCGACTGCGCGGCCGAAGCGCTGCGTGAGCGCCTTCGTGATTTGCTCCGTCAGCTGCGCATCGACCGGGCTGGCCGACACGAGCGTGACCTTCACCTTGTTCTCCGCCTGCGCCTTCAGCGCGTCGAACTGCGCCGCGATCTCCGGCAGCGCGGTGAGTCGATCGTTCTCGGCGAGCAGGCTCAGCAGATTGCGCCCTTCGCCGCTGCCGAGCAGCTCGCCGCCCGCCAGCGCACCCGCCACGGACGCGACCAGCTCCGCGCGCTGCGCCTCCGTGAGCGACGGCCGGGCGAGCACGCGCTTGGCATTCTCGTCGCCGAGCACGGCGGCGGCGGCACCGAGCGCGGCCGACCACGCCGGCAACTTCTGCTCGGCGCTGGCCAGATCGAACAGCGCTTTCGCGTACGGCCGGGCGACGGTGCTGAAATCGGCCATCGCGCTATAGCTCGCTGGCCAGTTGGCTCAGGATGTCGCGGTGCGCGTTGGCATCGATTTCGCGCGCCAGCACCTTCTCGGCGCCGGCCACGGCGATCTTCGCCACCTGGCCGCGCAGCTCCTCGCGCGCGCGATTGGTCTCGCACGTCGATCTCCGCGCGCGCCGCTTCGACCTGGCGTTTGCGCTCGGTCTCGCCGTCGGTCTTCGCTTGCTCGACGATGCCCGTCGCGCGCGAGTTGGCCTGATCGACGATGCCGCGCGCCTGGTCGCGCGCCGCCGCCAGGATCTTGTCGGCCTCGACCTTGGCGTTCGCGAGCGAGGCCTGGCCCTGCTCGGCCGGCCGCCAGCCCGTTCGCGATCTCCGTCTGGCGCTGCTCGATCACGCCCATGATGAGCGGCCACACGTACTTCATGCAGAACCAGACGAACACGCTCATCGCGATCGCCTGGCCCATCAGCGTCATGTTTATGTCCACGCGGAATCTCCTCGTGTTCGAGCGTCGCACCCGCGGCGCGGCGCTTACGACACGTACTGCCTTAGCCGCCCACGGCCTGCTGCAGCTGTCCGATGAACGGATTGGCGAAGGCGAAGTACAGCGCGATACCGACGCCGATCATCGCCACCGCGTCGAGCAACGCGACGACCAGGAACATCTGGTTACGCAGCATCCCGGCGAGCTCGGGCTGGCGTGCCGAACCTTCGAGCCAGCGGCCGCCGAGCAGTCCCATGCCGATGCCGACGCCGAGCGCGCCGAAACCGATCAGGAGCGCCACCGCGATTGCGGTCATACCAATCACTATTTCCATCTATGTCTCCAGTCGAGAGGGTCTTGTCGTTAGAGAAATTTCAGTGCGCGTCGCCCGTGTCGTGCGCCTGGCTCAAGTACACGATCGTCAACATCATGAAAATGTAGGCCTGCAGTGAGATCACGAGGATGTGGAACACGGCCCAGGGCAAATACAGCGGCAGCTGATATATGCCGAGCAGTCCGATCAGGACGAAGATGAGCTCGCCCGCATACATGTTGCCGAACAGTCGCAGCGACAGCGACAGCGGCTTCGACAGGAACGCCACGAGCTCGAGCACGAGGTTGAAAGCGATGATCAGCGGCGCGCCGATCAGCGCGAGGCCTTTCGTCGGCGGCGGGATCGGGTGGAACGTGAATTCCTTGCCGAAGCCGATCGCACCTTTGATCTTGAACGAATAGAAGATCGTCAGCAGAAATACCGAGATCGACATGCCGAACGTCACGTTGACGTCGGTAGTCGGGCACCACCTTGAGGAACGGCACGCCCGCCGCAGCCGGCCGCGAGCGGCAACCAGTCGACCGGGATCAGGTCCATGAGGTTCATCAGAAAGATCCAGGCGACGATCGTGAGCGCGAGCGGCGCGATCAGCTTGCTCTTGCCGTGGAACGTGCCGTGAACCGAGTCGTCGACGAAGGCGACCACGGATTCGACGCCCGCTTGCAGCTTGCCGGGGCGACCCGTTGTGCTGTTCTTGGCGACTCGCCTGAAGAGGTAGCCGAACAGCAGGCCGAGAATGATCGAAAAGCCCATCGAGTCGACGTTCATGGTCCAGAAGTTGCCCTTGCAAACTCCCGGCTGCTCGGCGCTGTTCCATACCCACGCGCCCTCGAGGCGACACACCTGCAGGTTCGTGAGGTGGTGCTGGATGTATTCGCCGGCAGTCTCCCCGTGACCGCCCGTGTGCTCTTCTGCCATTCCTCAGCTCTTCGTCATCATTTCTTTTGTCGACGTGCCGTCACCGATGAGCAGCGCGCCGAACACCACCAACTGCGCCGCGATGAAGCCTGCGAACACCGCAGGCGGCGCAATTGGCCGCAAGACCCCGAAAATCACCCCAAAAAACAGCACCGTCAGGGCGAGCTTGCCGATCTCGCCGATCCAGGCCGCTCGGGCCATGGCCCGGTGGCTCGGATCCCGGCCCGACATGAGAAGCCTCGCCGCCAGAAAGCCGTTCGGCACGACCGCCGTTGCGCCGCCGAGCGCCGCCGACACCGCCGCGACCTCGCCGAACCACGCCCACGCCGCACCCGCCACGACGAGGCTCACACACACCTGCGCGAGCAGCGTCAATGGCACGACGTGCTTGACGTCCTTAACCACAGCAGCGGCCTCTATGGTGCCGGGTGCGCCCAGCAGACTGAAAATATGACCGGCAAAAAAAAGCCACGGCTAGGCGTGGCCCGTTCGGCCGCGGGCATTCTAAGCAGTCACAGCACGCTATTCAATGTCCGCACGAGCGCTGCGGGTCTTATGGTCACTTGATGTGAGCGAGGATCCCTTCGAGCTCGTCGAGGCCGTGGTAGCGAATCACGACGCGGCCGCCTTTCGGCCCATGCTCGATCGCGACGGCGGCCCCCAGGGTCTCGGCCAGCTCGGACTCGAGCCGCCGCACGTTCGGATCCGCCGGGCGGCGACGCGGCACCGGCCTTGGCGCGCTTGCCCTCGCCGTCCGTGCCGGCCAGCCGCCGCACGGCGCTCTCCGTATCGCGAACCGAGAGCTGCTGCTTGACGACCCGGTCCGCGAGCTCCACCTGGAGCTCCGTGGACGGCAGCCCGAGCAGCGCTCGGGCATGGCCCATGTCGAGCTGGCGCTGCTCGAGCAGCTCGCGCACCGGGCGCGGCAGCTCGAGCAGCCGCAGCAGGTTCGTGACGGCCGCCCGCGACCGTCCGACGGCGTCGGCCGCGTCGGCGTGGGTCAGGCCGAACTCCTCGACGAGCTGGTGCAGCGACCGCGCTTCCTCGATCGGGTTCAAGTTCTCGCGCTGGATGTTCTCGATCAGCGCGACCGCGACGGCCGCCTCGTCGGGGATGTCCCGGACGACGGCCGGCACGGTGTGCAGGCCCGCGAGCTGCGCGGCGCGCCAGCGGCGCTCGCCGGCGACGATCTCGTATTGGGTTTCGCCGCCGCCGCCGCTGCCGGGCAGCGGCCGCACGACGATCGGCTGGACGATGCCTTGCGCGCGGATCGAATCCGCGAGCTCCGTCAGCGTTTCCTCGCGCATGTCGACGCGCGGCTGGTACTTGCCGCGGCGCAGCAGATCGACCGGCACCTCGCGCAGGCCCGAGTCGCCCGCCGGGGCGGGCGCGTCGGTCTTCGTCGAAACCGACTCGGCCGCCGGTCGGGCGCTGCTGAGCAGCGCATCGAGGCCCCGCCCGAGGCTTTTCCGTTTGTTCATGTGCGCCCGTCGCGAGCTTGACGTTCGGCCGGATTGTAGCAGCGAACGCTCCGGCCGAGTCGGCGGAGCCTAGGTCCCCGGTGGCCGCGGCACCGCCGCACCCGAGCGCCGATTCACCTCGCCCGCGAGCGCGAGATAGGCAAGCGCGCCGCGCGAGTACTTGTCGTGGAACAGCACGGGCCTGCCGAAGCTCGGCGCCTCGGCGAGCCGCACGTTGCGCGGAATCACGGTGCGGTAGACCTTGTCGCCGAAGTGCGCGATCAGCTGCGACGAGACCTCGTTCGCGAGGTTGTTCCGCGGATCGAACATCGTCCGCAGGATGCCGTGGATCTGCAAGCTTCGGGTTCGCGGTAGAGCGAATCTTCTCGATCGTGCTGACGAGCGCGCTCAGGCCCTCGAGCGCGAAGTACTCGCACTGCATCGGGATCAGCACGTAGTCGGTGGCCACGAGCGCGTTGACGGTCAGCATGTTCAGCGCCGGCGGACAGTCGATCAGCACGTAGTCGTATTGATCGACGACCGGCTCGAGCGCCTTGCGCAAGCGGAACTCGCGATCCGGCTTCTGCACGAGCTCGACCTCGGCCGCCGTGAGCTCCTGGTTGCTCGGCAGCAGCGTGAAGCCGCCTTCCGGCGGCGTCGCGAGCGCGGCCGCCATGGGCAGCTCGTCGAGCAGCACGTCGCAGATCGTGTGCTCGAGCGCGTTCTTGTCGACGCCGGAGCCCATCGTGGCATTCGACTGCGGATCGAGATCGATCAGCAGCACGCGGCGCTGCGTCGCGGCGAGCGACGCCGCGAGATTCACGCAGGTCGTGGTCTTGCCGACGCCGCCCTTCTGGTTCGTGACGGCAATCACCGTGCCCATTCACGTGCCCTCACTCGGTTCGCTCCCCTGATCATCGACACGCTCGAGCACCACGATCGAGCTCTTGAGCTGCGGGCCGGTCGCGGCCGGCGGCCGCAGGACGAAGTCTGCTGCCAGGCCGCGAAACTCGGCGGTGAGATGCGGTGCCGTCAACAGCAGCAGGATGCTGCCGGGCGCCGTGAGCGGCCGGCAGATCGAGAGCAGCTCCTTCGGCGGCGCCACGGCCCGGGCGAGCACGGTATCAAACGGCTGCGCGACGCGTAAGTGCTCGGCGCGGGCGTGCGCGACCTCGGCGTTGGCGAGCTTGAGGTCGCCGATCGCGTGGCGCAGGAAACGTACGCGCTTCGCGCGGCTCTCGATCAGCGTGAAGCGGCGCGCCGGCTCCGTGATCGCGAGCGGCATGCCGGGCAGGCCGCCGCCGCTGCCGACGTCGGCGATGCGCGCGCCGGCGAGGTGCGGGCGCAGCGCGAGGCTCTCGACCAGGTGCCGATCGACGAGCTCGGCGGCGCCGCGCACGCCGGTGAGGTTGTGCACGCGGTTCCAGCGCAACAGCAGCGTCACGAACCGCGCCAGTGCCTGCGCCTGCGCGCTCTCGACCGGCACGCCCTCGCGCGCCATCCGGCGCTCGATCGCCTCCGCTCGAACCTCATCGTCCCCAGACATCGCCCCAGTATGCGGGGCGTGCCGCACTTCGGTCACCGCCCGCTCGCCGAGGGCGCCGACCCCAAAAGGCAGCGGTGACTGCTCGGGCGCGCTAGCGGGGGGTGTCGTGGAGGAGTGGTTGCGCGGCGAAGAAGGCGGCGATGTCTTCGATGGCCGCGTCGTCGAGCATGCCGACGAGCGGGCCCATGAGCATGTCGTTGCGCCGTCCGTCCTTGTACTGCGTCAGCGCCTGCACGAGGTAGGACTCGTGCTGCCCGCCGAGGTTCGGCCACTGCGGCGCCGCGGCCGCGCCTTCCTGGCCGTGGCACTGAACGCAGGTCGTGGACTTCTCCTTGCCCGCGGCGACCTGCGCCGACGTGCCGCTGGTTCGACCCGCTTCCGGCTCGCCCGGCTGCGCCGCGAAATAGGCCGCGATGTCCGCGATGTCCTGGTCCGACAGCGTCGAAGCCTGCGCCTGCATCGTCTCGTGGCTGCGCGTGCCGCGCCGATAACCCTGCAGCGCCACGGTGATGTACGCCGCGTTCTGCCCGCCGAGCTTCGGCACGAGATACGATCGGATACGCGTTGTGCGATTCGGGGATGCCGTGGCAGCCGTAGCAGGTCTCGGCGATCGCCGCGCCGCGTTCCGCATTGCCCGGCAGCGCGATCGGCGTCAGCGGTGGCGGTGGCGGCGGCGCCTTCTGCGCATAGGCCGACGACAAGGCTGCTAACGCGAGCGTAGCGGTGGCAGCGGCGACGGTTTTCGATGCGAACAAGCGGACGCTCCTGAAGCGAGATTCCCTTCTCGGCGGCGCATGATAGCCAATTCGGCTGCGCGATGGCATGCCGCGGGCCTACGTGTATTCCGAAGGGCCGATGCTCTCAGCCGGCTGCGCGCGCCGTGCCGCCCCTTTTCACGTGGATCAGCAGCAGCGAGATCGCCGCCGGTGTCATGCCGGAGATGCGCGCCGCCTGGCCGATGTCCACGGGGCGGATCCGCGCGAGCTTCTCGCGCAGCTCGTTCGAGAGCCCGTGCACGGCGGCGTAATCGAGGTCGGCCGGCAGGCACGTATCGGCCTGGCGGCGTTGCCGCTCGATCTCGGTGCCTTGCCGCTCGACGTAGCCGGCATAGTGCGCGTCGATCTCGAGGCTGCCGCTCCACTGTCGCGCCACCTCGTCGTCGAGTCCGTCGAGCCCCGCCGAGCGACCGACGCGCGCCAGTGCCGTCACGTCCGCATAGCCGATGCCCGGGCGGCGCAGCAACGCGTAGGCCGAGACCTCGCGCGTCAGCGGCTCGAGCGCGTCGCCCGCGGCCACGTCGGACGGCTTCACGACCGTCGCGTGCAAGCGTCGCGGCTTCCGCCGCGAGCCACTCGCGGCGCGCCTCGAACGCTCGCCAGCGCTCGTCCTCGACGAGGCCCGAGCTCGCGGCCGAGCGGCGTCAACCGCAGGTCCGCGTTGTCCTCGCGCAAGCGACAGCCGAAACTCCGCGCGGCTCGTGAACATGCGGTACGGCTCGGTCGTCCCGCGCGTGACGAGGTCGTCGATCAGCACGCCGATGTAAGCCTCGTCGCGGCGCGGAGCCCACGGCTCACGCTCGAGCACGCGCCGGCCCGCGTTGATGCCGGCGACGATGCCCTGCGCCGCGGCCTCCTCGTAACCCGTCGTGCCGTTGATCTGACCGGCGAAGAACAACCCCTCGATCGCCTTCGTCTCGAGCGAGCATTTGAGGTCGCGCGGATCGAAGAAGTCGTACTCGATCGCGTAGCCCGGCCGCGTGACGTGTGCATGCTCGAAGCCGGGGATCGAATGCACGAGCTCGAGCTGCACGTCGAACGGCAACGAGGTCGAGATGCCGTTCGGATAGATCTCGAACGTGTCGAGCCCTTCGGGCTCGATGAAAATCTGATGCCGCGTGCGATCGGCGAAGCGGACGACTTTGTCCTCGATCGACGGGCAATAGCGCGGCCCGACGCCCTCGATCGCGCCCGTATACAGCGGCGAGCGGTCGAGACCTCGACGAATGATGTCGTGCGTGCTGCTCGGTGGTGTGCGTGATGAAGCACGACACCTGGCGCGGATGCTCGGCGCGGCGCCCGAGGAACGAGAACACGGGCGTCGGCGTGTCGCCGGGCTGCTCGGCGAGATTCGCATAGTCGATCGTGCGCCCGTCGATTCGCGGCGGCGTGCCGGTCTTCAGTCGGCCGACGGCGAGGCCGAGCGCGCGCAAGCCGCGCGCAAGACCGATCGATGCGGCGTCGCCGGCGCGACCGCCGGAGTAGTTGATCTGGCCCACGTGGATCTTGCCGTCGAGGAACGTGCCCACGGTGAGCACGACCGTGTCGGCCGCGATCCTCATCCCGGCCTGCGTGACGACGCCGCGCACGCGCGCGCCGTCGAGCAGGAGATCGTCGACGTTCTGCTGCAGCAGCGTGAGATTCGGCTCGGCATCGAGCAGCTCGCGGATCGCGCGCTTGTAGAGCACCCGGTCGGCCTGCGCACGCGTAGCGCGCACGGCCGGGCCCTTGCTCGCGTTCAGCGTGCGGAAATGGATTCCGGCGCGATCGATCGCGCGCGCCATCGCGCCGCCCAGCGCATCGATCTCCTTCGTGAGGTGGCCTTTGCCGATGCCGCCGATCGCCGGATTGCAGCTCATCTGCCCCAGCGTTTCGAGGTTTTGCGTGAGCAGCAGCGTGCGCACGCCCATGCGCGCGGCGGCGAGCGCGGCTTCGGTGCCGGCGTGCCCGCCGCCGACCACGACGCAGCCGTAATGAGTCGGATACTGCATGACGACGCAGATTCTAGGGCGTACGCCCCTGCGGTGACCACTCGGGCGCGCTGGCAACCGCCTTGGCGTTCGGCGAACATGCGCCGCTATGCCCTACGTGTGCAGCACGCTGGCTCGGCTCTGCGCCCTCGTTGCGCTCGGCGCGCCTGGCCTGGCCATGGCGCAGGCGCAGCCGTTGCCGCTCGAGCGCTGTCGGCTCGCAACCGCGTCGGTGCAGGCCGTGTTCGCAGGCTGCGGCACGCTGAATGTCCCCGAGGACCCGGCGACGCCGGCCGGCCCCACGATCGAGCTGTTCGTCGCGCGGGTCGGCGCCCTGTCGGCCACGCCGCGCCCGGACCCGCTGGTCCTGATCGCCGGCGGTCCAGGTCAGAGCACCGTCGATTTCTACCTGCAGCTGCGCGGCGCGTTCGAGCAAGCGCGCCGCGATCGCGACATCGTGCTCGTCGATCAACGCGGCACGGGCCGCTCGGCCGAAGGGTTCGACTGCAAGACACCCGAGGACCTGGCGCTCGACACCGCCGGGCCGGAGGCGCTCGAGCGCGTGATCGATGGCTGCAAAGGCGCGCTGCAGCACGATCCGCGCTTCTATACGACCTCCGTGGCGGTGCAGGATCTCGATCGCGTGCGCGCGGCGCTCGGCATCGAGCGCTGGAACGTCTACGGCGTTTCGTACGGCACGCGCGTCGCGCAGCACTATTTGCGCCGCTTCCCGGAGCGCGCGCGCGCGGTCGTGCTCGACGGCGTCGTGCCGCCCGAGCTTGCGCTCGGTCCCGACGTGGCCCGCGAGGCGCAGCGCGCGCTGACGCAGATCTTCGCGCGCTGCGCGGCCGATCCGGGCTGCGGCACGCGGTTCGCCGATCTGCCGGCGCATTTTCGGGCGCTGCTGGCCCGGCTCGACGCGGCCGCGCGCGAGCACACGGAGCCCGCACCGCCGCTGTCCTCGCTGGAGCTGCGCGCGCTCGTGCGATTCATGAGCTACAGCGCCGCGACGGTGGCGCTGCTGCCGGTGCTGATCCACGAAGCGTACGGCGGCAACTACGCGCCGCTCGCGAGCCACGCGAAAACCACGCTGCGCGATCTGCCCGAGTCGCTGAGCTTTCCGATGAGCAACTCCGTGACGTGCACGGAAGACGTGCCGTTCATGCCCGCGAACGCGACCGAAGGGCTGGACGACACCTACCTCGGCACGACGATCGTCGACGCGCTGCGGCTGATCTGCGGCCGCTGGCCCGGAGGCGTGCGCGACCCCGATTTCAAGCAGCCCGTGGTCAGCGACGTGCCCGTGCTCTTGCTCTCCGGCGACACCGACCCGATCACGCCGCCCGCCTACGCCGAGCGCGTGATCGCCGGCGGGCTCACGAACAGCAAGCACGTGATCGGCAAGGACCAGGGACACGGCCTCGTCGCCATCGGCTGCGTGCCGCGGCTGTTGCGCGCGTTCCTCGAGCGCGCCGCGCCCAGCGAGCTCGACGCCGGGCTGCCTCGACGACGAGCCGCCGACGCCGTTCTTCCTGAGCCTGCTCGGACCCGCGCCATGATCGAGATCTCGGGCATCAGCAAGGCGTTCGGCACCGTTCGCGCGCTCGACGACGTGAGCTTCACGGCGGCCGACGGCCGGATCACGGGCCTGCTCGGCCCGAACGGCGCCGGCAAGTCGACGTGCCTGCGGATCCTGTCGACCGTGCTCGAGCCCGATCGCGGTCGCGCGCGGATCGGCGGCACGGATCTTGCAGGCCGCGCCGCTCGCCGCGCGCCGGCTGCTCGGCGTGCTGCCGCACGGCTCGGGCCTCTATCCGCAGCTGACGGGGCGCGAAAACATCGCGTATTACGGGCGGCTGCACGGGCTGCCCGAGGCCGCGCTCGCGGCGCGGATCGAGGCGCTCGTCGCGCGGCTGGACCTCGGCGCGATCGCCGACCGCAAGGCCAAGGGCTTCTCGCAGGGCGAGCGAACCAAGGTCGCGCTGGCGCGCGCGCTCGTCCACGAGCCGCAGCACCTGCTGCTCGACGAGCCGACGAGCGGCCTCGACGTGATGGCGACGCGGCACCTGCGCGACTGGCTGCGCGAGCTCAAGCGCCAGGGGCGCTGCGTGCTGCTGTCGAGTCACGTGATGCAGGAGGTCGAAGCGCTCGTCGATGACCTCGTGATCATCGCGGGCGGACGCGTGACCCTGCGCGGCACGCCGGCCGAGCTCGCGCAGCGTTTCCCGGGGCGCAGCCTCGAGGAGATCTTCGTCACGGCCGTCAGCGCCGCGGAGCACGCACGCGAATGAGCTCGCCCATCCTGACCGTCTGCCGCAAGGAGATTCTCGAGACGCACGCGCGACCGGCGCGCGCTGTTCTCGTTGCTGCTCGGCCCGCTGCTCGGCCCGCTGCTGTTCGTCGCGGTGATCAATGTGTCGGTCTCGCGAAACCTGTCCTCGATCGACCAGCCGCTCGAGCTGCCGATCGTCGGCGCCGAGCGCGCGCCGAATCTGGTCGCATTCCTGAATGCGCGCGGAGTGCACGCGGCGCGCGGCGCCGAGTTCGCAACGCTCGACGACGTGGCCGCCGCCGTCGCCGCCGGGCAGTACGACGTGGCGCTCGTCATCGACGAGCGATTCCCCGCCGATTTCGGCACGGAGCGCGCCGCTCGCGTGACGGTGATCTTCGATCGCTCGAAGTCGCGCGCCGCGAGCAAGATCGGTCGCGTGCGCGGCACGCTCGAGGGCTACGGCCAGCAGATCGGCACGCTGCGGCTGGTCGCGAACGGCGTGAACCCGACGCTGCTGCGGCCGATGATCGTCGACGAGCTCGACGTTTCCACGCCGGCCGGCCGATCGGTCGTGATGCTCGGCGTGCTGACGTACTTCCTGCTGTTCGCAACGCTGACCGGCGGGCTGCACATCGCGATCGACTCCACCGCCGGCGAGCGCGAGCGCAAATCGCTCGAGCCGCTGCTCACGCTGCCGGTGCCGCGGTCGCGGCTGTTGCTCGGCAAGATGGCGGCCACGGTCTGCTACATGCTCGTGTCGCTCGCGCTGACGCTGGCAGCCTTCACCGTGGCGCTCGCCCGAGTGCCACTCGAGCAGCTCGGCATGAGCTCGAGCTTCGGGCCGACGACGGCGCTGCTGGCGTTCGTCGTGCTCTGCCCGTTCGCGCCGCTCGGCGCGGCGCTGATGACGACCGTCGCCTCGTTCACACGCACGTATCGCGAGGCGCAGACGTACCTGTCGTTCATGCTGCTCGTGCCGACGTTGCCGCTGATGTTCGCCGCGTTGCTCAACGTCGAGCCCGCGTTGAAGCTCATGTGGATCCCGAGCCTGAGCCAGCACCTGCTGATCACCTCGCTGATCAAGGCCGAGCCGATGAACTGGCTGTACGTGTTGATCTCGGCGGTGAGCAGTCTCGCGCTGGGCGGACTGCTCGGTTGGCTCGCTATGCGGCTCTACGAGCGCGAGGCAATTCTCGGTTAGCGCAGCCGCGCAAGTTATGTAAACGCACCGGCGTCGCTTCTGCGAGCGCGTTCACGCCACGGCGCTGCCTGACGGGGCAAGCTCCCGGCTCGACAACTATGAGCCTCGAGACCGGCCGACCGATGTCCGAACCCCAACTCGCAGCGATGCCCTGCGCACCGTCCTACGATCCGCTGACGCTGACGCTGACGCGCCCCGCGTTCATGAGCACCCTGCACGACACAGGCCGATCAAGCGAAACGCAGCGGCAGTCCGTTTTGCCTGCTGCTGCTCGATGTCGATCATCTGCAAAACATCAACGACTGCCATGGCCTGACGGCCGGCGACGACGTATTGATCGGGCTCGCGGATCGGGTACGCGCAGATCATCGCCGAGCCCGCGTGGCATCGGTCCGAGTACACGCTTGGCCGCTACGACGGCGGCGCGCTGATGGTGCTGGCCCGGCCTTGCGCGTCGAGCCAGGCCGAGATGCTGGCCGAGGCGCTGCGATTTGCAGTGGCGGAGAAGCCGTTGAGCGATCGCATCAGCGCAACCGTATCGATCGGTGTCGCGCAGTACCGGATCGGCGAGGCCATCGACGAGCTCGCGGCGCGCACCGAGCGCGTGCTGCATGTGGCGAAGCAGTTCGGCCGCGACCGCATCGAAGTCGCCACCAGCCCGCCGCACCGCCCGGTGCGCGCTAAGGTCGTCGGGCTCTACGACTGATCCGCGAGGCCGCCGCCGCCGCTCGCTATTTCCCGATACAGAACGTCGCGAAGATCTCGCCGAGCAGATCGTCGCTCGTCAGCTCGCCGGTCAGCTCGCTGAGCGCCGCTTGCGCCGTGCGCAGATGCTCGGCCATCAGCTCGAGCTCGCCGCTCAGCTCCGTCCGCGCAGCCGATCAGCAGCCCACGCACTCGCGCCAGCGCATCGACGTGGCGGCGGCGAGCGCTGAAGGTGCCGGCCACCTCGGGGCCGAGGCCCGCAACTTCCTTCAGGTGGGCGATCAGCGCGTCCGTCCCTGCCCCGGTCAGCGCCGATAACCGTATGACGGGCACGCCGTCGTGAACGGCGAGGCGAGGCGCTTCGTCGATCAGATCGACCTTGTTCGCCAGCACCGTGAACGGCACTTCGTCTCCGATCGCCGCGCGAGCCGCTTGCACGCTCTGCGCAAGCGGCTCCCGCACGTCCACCACCCACAAGACGCGATCGGCGCGGGTGACCTCGGCGCGTGAACGCCGCACGCCCTCGCGCTCGATCGGGTCGGTCGTTTCGCGCAACCCGGCGGTATCGACGATCGTGACCGGCAAATCGTCGAGCAACAGATGCTCGCGAAGCGCGTCGCGCGTCGTGCCCGGCAGCTCCGTGACGATGGCGGCATCGTAGCCGGCCAGGCGATTCAGCAGGCTCGACTTGCCGGCGTTCGGCGGGCCGGCGATCGCGATGCAAAGACCGTCGCGCAGCGCCCTCCCCGACCGCGCGCGCGCGCCGAGCTCGTCGAGCTCGGTCAGGAGACCGTCGAGCTCCGCGAGGCACTGCGGCGCCGCATCGAACGGCAGCTCCTCCTCCGGAAAGTCCAGCCACGCCTCCACGCGAACCCGCAGCCGCGTGAGTCCCGCCTGCAGCCGCTGCACGGCAGCCGAGAACTGGCCGTCGAGCGAGCGCTGGGCGGCGCGCGCCGCTTGCAACGAGCCGCTCGCGATCAGATCCGCGACCGCCTCCGCCTGGAGCAGGTCGAGCTTGTCGTTGCGGATAGGCACGCAGCGTGAATTCGCCAGGCTCCGCCGGGCGCGCCCCGAGCGCATAGGCTCGCGCGAGCAGCGCGTCGCTCACGACGCGTCCGCCATGGCACTGCAGCTCGACGACGTCCTCGCCGGTATAGGAATTCGGCGCCGGGAAGAACAGCAGCAGCCCTTGATCGAGAACCGCGCCGCGCGCGTCGCGAAATGCGCATAGCTCCGCGTAGCGTGCGCCGAGGCTCGATGCCCGTCAGTTGACGTGCGATCCGTGCGGCCTCGGAGCCTGATAGGCGCACGATCGCGACGGCGGCGTTGCCGGGGGCCGTGGCCAAAGCAGCGATCGTGTCGTCACGCGTCGGGTTCAAACGTTCTCCCCTGTTGCTCGCGAGACGCCGAAGCTCAGTGAGGGAGCACCTCGATCAGTTGCGGGGCCTCACCGTTAGGCGGCACTGACGGACTCGCGCGCGACGAGCTGATTGATCCGCCACTGCTGCAGGATCGACAACAACGTGTTCGTGAGCCAGTACAGCACCAGGCCCGTCGGGAACAGCATGAACATGCCGCTGAACACGATCGGCATGATTTGCATTACGCGCGCCTGCATCGGGTCGGGCGGCGCCGGGCTCAGCCGCGACTGGAAGAACATCGCGACGCCCATGAGCAGCGGCAGGACGAAATAGGGATCCCGCACGGAGAGATCGTTGATCCACAGCATGAACGGCGCCTGGCGCATCTCGACGCTCTCGATCAGCACCCAGTAGAACGCGAAGAAGAACGGCATCTGGATCACGATCGGCAGGCAGCCGGCGGCCGGATTGACCTTCTCGCGCTTGTACAGCTCCATCATGGCTTGGCTCAGCGCCGGGCGGTCGTCCTTGTAGCGCTCCTGCAGCGCTTTCATGCGGGGCGCGAGCCGGCGCATCTTGGCCATCGATCGGCCGCTGGTCGCCGTGAGCTTGTAGAAGGCGAGCTTGATCAGCATCGTGACGATCACGATGGCCCAGCCCCAGTTGTTGACCCAGCGCTCGACGAACGACAGCAGCAGAAACAGCGGGTGCGCGAGCAGCGTCAGGCGACCGTAGTCGACCGTGAGATCGAGCTTCTCGCCGATCGCCCGCAGCTGGTCCTGCAGCTTCGGCCCGACGAATAGCTTGAACGTGTAGTTCAGCGGCGCCGCGGCAGTGGCGTCCACAAGGGGACCGATCGCGCTCAGCACGAATTCGTCGCCGCGCGTCGAGGCGTCATAGCGGAACTCGTCGCCGGCGGGCGGCACGGCGGCGGCCAGGAAGTGATGCTCGATCGCCGCGAACCAGCCGCCCTTCGTCGTCTGCATGACGGGATGCTTCGGCCAGCTTCTTCGACATCGAGCTTCTGGTACTTGTCGCCGTCGAAAAGCACGGGGCCTTTGAACGAGTACGAATCCACGGCTGCGTAGGAGCGCTTGACGGGATGATGCACGCGGACCATCTGCACGTACGGCGCACCGCGCCAGCTGCCGCCGGCGCTGGGCTGTACCGACAGCGACAAGATCGATGCCGTAATCGCCGCGATGGAACGTATACGTCTTGCGGGCGCTCGTCGGCCCGTCACCCACCCAGTCGAGGGTGACGACGAGGTCGTTTTGCCCCTGCGCGAGCGTGTACTCGTTGGTCGCGGTGTGGAAAGTGCCCAAGTGATTCGGCTCGGGACCGCCGACGGCGCTGCGCAAACCGGTCTCGAACACCCACAGATCGGGGGCAGAATCGTTCAGCAAGCGCACCAACTGATCGGGCGTCTTCTTGTCGACCGGGTACTCGGGCAAATCGGCGCGCACGAGATCGCCGCCGTGCGAGTCGATCAGGACGTCCAGTACGTCGGTGCGCACATGAATCAGCTGGCCTCGTTCGATGGCCACGGGCTGCTCGGGAACAGTCGCGGCCGGGGCACCTTGAATGCTAGGAGGCTCAGTGGCGGCGGGAGCGGACGGGTTCGTGGTCGCCTGCGTGACCGCGGTCGCCGGGGGCGGCTGGGCGGCGGGGTGATCCTGCATCCAGGCGGTGTAGGCGAGCCAGAGCATCCCGGCGAGGAGCAGCCAGACGAAGAGGCGGACGTTATCCATGTGGCGCCGCCGCGGCGATCGGCGTGAAGACGGGCGAAGTGCCGGTCGAGGCTTTCGCGCAGCGACCGTTTATCGGCCTGATGCGCGCCCGGCTTCGCCAGAACTACGAAGTCCCACGGCGGAAGGCCGCGCTGCAAGCGGAAGGCCTCGCGCGCGAGTCGCTTGAGTCGGTTGCGGTCCACGGCGCGTTTGGCGGCTCGGCGCGAGATCGTCAGCCCGAGGCGCGCGATCGCGCGACCGCTCGGTCGTCCGAGCACGGTGAAAAATCGATCGGTGGACGCGAGCGGGCTCGGCGAACACCCTGCCGAATTCCGAGGCTGCGTGCAGACGCTGCTCGGACGAGAACCGTTCCCCGCTCGGAGGCAATGGCGCGCCAAAAGGAAACTCGTCAAGGCGTCAGACGAGCGCGACCTTTCGCGCGTCGGCTGGCGAGGACCTTGCGACCGCTGGCGGTGGCCATGCGCGCGCGGAAGCCGTGCGTGCGCTTGCGATGCAAGTTGCTGGGCTGGAAAGTTCTTTTCATAGGGTTAACCCCGGGAACGCAAAAGTTCTTGGGAAAACAAAAGGATGTACGTTGCGGGAAACGGCGGACTGTACGCGGCGCCGCGCGTGCCTGTCAATACGAAGCAACTGGCGAGCGTAAGCGAAATGCACGCGCATGAGCTGTGGATAACTACCGCCGAGGCGTATTAGACTGCGGGCTCTTCCCGGCTACTCCTCAAAGAACACTTCAAAACTCCCGTGGCTGCGAACTCGGCGGTGTATTCGTCCCTGTGGAATCAGTGCGCGCGCGCACTCGAGGCCGAGCTCTCCGAGCAAGAGTTCAACACTTGGATTCGGCCGCTGCAGCCGATCGAGGAGGGCTCGCTCGTCAAGCTGCTCGCGCCGAATCGGTTCGTCGTCGATTGGGTTCGAAGCCACTGTCTGGAACAGATTCGGACGTGGTGGCGCCGGCACGGCGAACCGGGCAGCGATGTCGTCGTGGAGGTGGGCAGCCGGCCCGTGGCGCGACGTGAGGTCGTGGGTGCCGAGCCCGAGCCGCGCGCTCAATCGTCGCTCGGCGGACGGCTGAACCCGGCGTTTACGTTCGAGAGCTTCGTCGAAGGGAAGAGCAATCAGCTCGCACGCGCGGCCGCGGTGCAGGTGGCCGCAGAACCCCGGCAGCGCATACAACCCATTGTTCATCTACGGCGGGCGTGGGTCTCGGCAAAACTCACCTGATGCATGCGATTGGCAACTTGATCCAGGTGGCCGATCCTGCAGCGAAGGTCGCTTACGTGCACTCGGAGCGGTTCGTGAGCGACATGGTGTTCGGCCTGCGGCATAACACGATCGCGGAGTTCAAGCGCGCCTACCGGTCGCTCGATGCTCTGCTGATCGACGATATTCAGTTCTTCGCGCGGAAAGACCGCTCGCAGGAAGAATTCTTCCATACTTTCAATGCGTTACTGGAAGGTCAGCGGCAGATCGTGTTGACGTGTGATCGGTATCCGAAGGAAGTCGCGGGCCTCGAGGAACGGCTGAAGTCGCGGTTCGGCTGGGGATTGACGGTCGCCATCGAGCAACCCGAGCTCGAGACGAGCGTTGCAATCCTGATGAGCAAGGCGGCGGCGGAGGGCGAGGTGCTGCCGCAGGAGGTGGCGTTCTTCATCGCGCAGCGGATCCGCTCCAACGTGCGAGAGCTCGAAGGAGCTCTGCGGCGCGTGCTGGCGAATGCGCGCTTTACGGGCCAGGCGATCACGCTCGAGTTCGCGAAGGAAGCCCTGCGCGACGTCTTGGCGCTGCAGGACAAGCTCGTGACGGTCGAAAACATTCAGAAGACCGTGGCGGAGTATTTCAAAATTCGGGTCGCGGACTTATTGTCGAAGCGCCGGAGTCGTTCGATCGCTCGACCGCGGCAGATCGCGATGGCGCTCGCGAAAGAGCTGACCACGCACAGCCTGCCGGAGATCGGTGACGGCTTTGGCGGGCGGGACCATACGACCGTCTTGCATGCCTGCCGACGCATCAAAGCACTTCGGGATACGGAAACGCGGGTCGCCGAGGATTACAACAACCTGTTGAGAACGCTGACGGCTTAGGGTGGAGCAGCTGTGGAGAAAACACGCACGGCATTTCGTGCACAGCCTCGGCACAGGAAGACGGTGCAGTAGACGCGCTCTAGCGATGATGCAAGGGCCGGAAAGATCTGCGGAAAAGCACTTACTCCCGGAATACCTGGCCATTAATAACTACAGTAAGAGAATAAATAGGTAAAGATAATGAAGTTCAGCGCAGCGCGGGAAGTGATCCTGAAGCCCCTCCAGACGGTCGTCGGAGTCGTGGAACGACGGCAAACGATGCCGATCCTGAGCAATGTGCTGTTGAGCGTGCAGGACAGTAAGCTGAGCGTAACGGCGACGGACCTCGAAGTGGAGATGGTCGCCGAGACCGAAGTGAAGGTCGACGCGACCGGGGAAATCACCGTCCCGGGACGGAAGCTGCATGACATTTTCCGAGCGCTGCCGGATTCGGCCGCGGTGGAGATCAGCCAAGTGGGTGATCGGGTCACGGTGAAGGCGGGCCGGAGCCGCTTCACGTTGTCGACGCTGCGCGCGGCGGATTTCCCGACGGTCGAAGAGATCGGCGCGAAGCAAACTTTGCGCTTAAATAGGGCCGATCTGCGTCGATTGGTAGAGAAAACGCACTTTTCGATGGCGCAGCAGGATGTACGGTATTACCTGAACGGCTTACTGCTTGAGACCGAGAAGAAACGGCTCCGGGCAGTGGCGACCGACGGTCATCGGTTGGCGCTGTCGGAGGCGGAGCTGCTCGACTGCCGCGACCCGGGACGAGCAATTGATCGTACCGCGTAAGGGCGTACTGGAGCTCAGCCGCTTGCTGGACGGCGAGGGGGAGGTGCAATTGGCCCTGGGAGCCAATCACATTCGCGTCCAGTTAGACGGAATTCGACTCACTTCGAAGCTAATTGACGGCAGATTCCCCGAATATGGCCGCGTTGTCCCCAATCAGCCACGCAACATCGTGAAGGCGGACCGAAATCTGCTGAGGCACGCGCTTCAGCGAACAGCGATCCTGTCGAACGAAAAGTACCGGGGCGTCCGCCTGGAGCTCAGCCCGAACAGCGTTATTCTGCAGGCGAACAATCCCGAGCAAGAGGAAGCCGTTGAGACCCTCGAGGTTGAGTATGGCGGTGACGCGATGGAAATCGGCTTCAACGTGAATTACTTACTCGATGCCCTGGCAGCCGTCGAAACCGAGCAGGTGGAGCTGGGCGTTACGGATGCCAACTCCAGCTGTCTGATTCGCGAACCGGGCAGCGAAACGAGTAAGTTCGTCGTGATGCCGATGCGGTTGTAGCCGCGCCGGCGACTGCGGGAGGCAGCTGCCTTACTTGCCTCTGAGCCGAGTTCGTATCACAGCGCTACGCTGCCTGCGGCACGTCGAGCTGACCTTCGATGCGCACCGCAATTTCATTTATGGACCGAACGGTGCGGGAAAAACCAGCATCCTGGAGGGCATTTTTCTACTCGGCCGAGGCAGGTCTTTCCGCACGCGGCAGAACAGTCGCTTGGTCCAGCGCGGCCAGCAAGGCTTGGCCGTCTACGGCGAGGTTATGGACGACGACGGGGGGCATCGATTGGGCGTGGCCTTTGCCGCCGGCCACCTGGCAAAGAAGGTCGACGGACAAGAGACTACCGGAATGGCGAGCCTGGCAGCCATCTTGCCGGTCCATGTCCTGGATCCCAGCAGCCATGGGCTGATCGAGGGCGGACCGAGTGAACGGCGCCGTTTTCTCGACTGGGGCGTGTTCCACGTGGAACATGGCTATCTTGCGGCGTGGAAGACTTATCGGCGCATTCTCGGTCAGCGGAACGCTGCTCTGAAGCATTTGGCTCCGCCAACGGTGCTGCGCACATGGACATCCGCGTTACTCGAGAGCGCGGCGGCGGTTCATATCAGCCGCTCGACCTATGTGGACCGCTTGGCCCCGCGCGTCGCCGAATTCGGCCACCGGCTGCTTGATCGAGCCTTGTCGATCGAATATCGCTCCGGCTGGCCGAGAGGGCAGGAGCTCGGGGCGGCCCTGGCGATCGCCGATCAGCGCCAGCCGCCCAGCCTGACGACGGACGTGGGACCCCACCGCGCGGACCTCGAGCTGCAGCTGGACGGCCGTCGCCTGCAGGACGATGCATCGCGCGGCCAGCAAAAGCTCGCGGCCGCCGCTCTGGTGCTCGCGCAGCTGGCAGTGGCGGGCAACGATCAACGGAGGCGCCAAGTGTTGCTCGTCGACGATCCTGCCGCCGAGCTCGATGGCCGGTCACTGGGGAGATTGCTGGAACTGCTCGAAGACGTGCCCGCTCAGCTCGTGGTAACGGGACTGAGCGAACAGCAGCTCCCCGCGAGCGCTGGCGCGCCCGTGTTTCACGTGGAACAGGGGGTGCTCCGCGGGGTATAATTCGGGCCCTGTTCGCAGAGACCCAACGGATGACCCATAGCGAGTATACCTCCAAGAATATCAAGGTCTTAAAGGGTCTCGAGGCAGTTCGAAAAAGGCCCGGCATGTACATCGGAGACACCGATGACGGCACAGGCCTTCACCACATGGTTTTTGAGGTCGTCGACAACTCCGTCGATGAAGCCCTCGCCGGCCATTGCCGGGAAATCTCCGTCACGATCCATGCGGACGAGTCGATCACCGTCGTCGATGACGGCCGCGGTATTCCCGTGGATATTCATCCCGAAGAGGGGCGCTCGGCCGCGGAGGTCATCATGACCGTCCTCCACGCGGGCGGTAAGTTCGATGACGATAGCTACAAGGTTTCGGGCGGCCTCCACGGTGTTGGTGTGTCCGTGGTCAACGCCCTTTCCGAGACGCTCCAGCTCACCATTCATCGCAACGGCCAGCTCTACGAGCAGACGTACCACCTCGGCGATCCCGTGGCGCCCCTAGCCGCCGTCGGCAAGACCGATCGCACGGGGACCACGATCCGCTTCAAGCCGAGCACGAAGATCTTTACGCAGATCCATTTCGACTACGACACGCTTGCCAAGCGCCTGCGGGAGCTGTCGTTCCTGAACTCGGGTGTCCGGATCAAGCTCAGCGACGAGCGCGAGGATCGGCACGACGTATTCGAGTTCGCGGGCGGCATCGAAGCTTTCGTGCGCCATCTGAACCGGAACAAGACCCCGATCCACCCGACGATCGTGTACTTCACGGAGACTCGGGTCCTGACTCAGATCGAGGTGGCTTTCCAGTGGAACGATGGTTACCAAGAGGGCATGTTCTGCTATACGAACAACATTCCCCAGCGTGACGGGGGCACGCATCTCGCGGGCTTCCGCGCGGCGCTGACCCGCACGCTGAACGCCTACATCGAGAGCGAAGGCATTAGCAGACGCGAGAAGGTCGCCATGTCTGGCGACGATGCGCGCGAGGGCCTCACCGCCGTTCTATCGGTGAAGCTCCCGGATCCGAAGTTCTCCTCGCAAACGAAGGACAAGCTCGTTTCGTCCGAGGTCAAAGCGGTCACGGAATCTGTCGTCGCGGCACGCTTCCAGGAATTTCTGCTCGAGCACCCCGCTGAAGCCAAATCCATCATCGGCAAGATCATCGATGCCGCGAGGGCGCGCGAAGCGGCGCGGAAAGCGCGGGAGATGACCCGTCGCAAGGGTGCGCTGGACGTCGCCGGCCTGCCCGGTAAGCTCGCCGACTGCCAGGAAAAGGATCCCGCGCTGTCGGAGCTGTTCCTGGTCGAGGGCGACTCGGCAGGCGGCTCCGCGAAGCAGGGGCGCGACCGGCGCACCCAGGCGGTTCTGCCGCTCAAGGGCAAGATCCTGAACGTCGAAAAAGCTAGGTTTGACAAGATGTTACAGTCGGTCGAGGTCGGCACCTTGATCACGGCGCTGGGTTGCGGCGTCGGGCGCGACGAGTTCAACGTCGGCAACCTTCGTTACCACCGCATCATCATCATGACCGACGCCGACGTCGACGGCTCGCACATCCGCACGTTGCTGTTGACGTTCTTCTATCGGCAGATGCCCGAGCTCATCGAGCGCGGTCATGTGTTCATCGCGCAGCCGCCGCTGTACAAGCTGAAGCGCGGTAAGCAGGAGCACTACGTCAAGGACGACAATGAGCTGAACTCGCTGCTCCTCACGAGCGCGACCACGGACGCTTCGCTGTATCCCGCCGCGGGCGCTGCGCCGATCCAGGGGTCGACGCTGGAAAAGCTGGCACTCCGTTACATGCAAGCGAACTCGATCATCCAGCGCTGGAGTCGCCGCTACGACGCCGAAGTTCTGCGGAATCTGATGGCGATGGAGCCCATCAGCTCGGAGCAGTTCGAGAACGCCGATTTCCGCAGCGCCTGCAGCCAGACCCTGGAGCAGCTGCTGAACCGTTCAGCGGGGCGGGGCGCACGCTATCGCGTCCTGGCCCAGCCCGGCATCGAAGGTGCGGACCCGGCGCTGCTCGTCACGCGGGAGCACCACGGAACCCTCAGCACGAAGGCCCTGCACGCCGGCTTCTTCCGGTCTGAAGAGTATCGGCAGCTGATCTCCATCGGGGCGGAGCTGAAGGATCTATTGCGCTCCGGCGCTTATGTCGAGCGTGGCAAGGATAGGCGCGACGTGGCCTCGTTCGCCGAAGCCATCGACTGGCTCATGGCCCAGGCGAAGCAGGGCCAATCGATCCAACGATACAAAGGCCTCGGCGAGATGAATCCGGAGCAGCTGTGGGAGACCACCGTGAATCCGGAGACGCGTCGGCTGATGCAAGTCAGGATCGAGGACGCCGTGGCCGCCGACGAGATCTTCACGACGTTGATGGGCGATCAGGTCGAGCCACGACGCGAGTTCATCGAGCGCAATGCGCTCGCCGTCGCCAACCTCGACATCTGAACAATCAGCGGGCAGTGAGCTGCGCTACTGTTTCGTCGATCCAACGCTGCGTCCGCTCGTTCACCAGGCGCGCCTCCACACCGGCCGTGGATATCGGCGGACCGATGACCACGCGAATCGTGCCTGCCCGCTTTAGCCAGCTGCGCCGCGGCCAGAACTCGCCCGCATTGTGCGCCACGGGCAGGATCGGTAGGCTCACGGCCGCTCGCCAGCAGCGCACCGCTCATGCCATAGCGCCGGGTCTGTCCGGCCGGCACGCGTGTCCCCTCGGGGAAGATCACGACCCACAGCCCTTCCGCCAGTCGCTGTGCCCCCTGCTCGAGGACTTGCTGCACGGCCGCGCTCCCGCCGCGGCGATTGATCGCGATCGGCCGAAGCGCGAGCAAGACCCAGCCGAAGACGGGCAACCATGTCAGCTCGCGTTTCAGCACCCATGTTTGCCGCGGGAAAATGCACAGCTGCGCGAGTGTCTCCCACGCGGACGAATGCTTCATCAGCACCACGGTACTACGCGCCGGCAGATGCTCCCGTCCTTCGACCACGTAGTCGAGAGCGCACAGCCAGCGCAGCATCAACAGCACCGACTTCGCCCAGCCCGCCGCCGCCGCGATACGTTACCTCACGCGGTAACAGCAGGGTCGGCAGAACCAACGTGCCGTAAATCGGGACGGACAGAAACAGGTAGACCGTAAAGACGATCGAGCCCAGCCACTGACGCACCGTGGTCACGCTCCGGTTGCGTCGAGAATACTGCGGCTCGCGGCGCGCAAGTCATCGAATACGGGCACACCCCGAGCCGCCGCCGCGGCCTCGAGGCCCGTGCCTTTGCCTGTCCGCACGAGCATCGGACGAGCGCCCGCGGCCTCCGCCGCATCGATATCGCTGAGCTTGTCTCCGACGATACGGCACTCCGCGCACCGACAGGCCGAGATCCCGCTCGAGCGCCCGGAACAATCCCGGTTGCGGCTTGCGGCAGTCGCAGCCCGCGCCGGGCAGATGGGGGCAGTAGTACACGCCCGCGAGCTCGCCGCCGGCAGCGCGGACGGCGGCGCTGCATGTGCGCATGGATGGCTGCCAGCGTGGCCTCGTCGAACAAACGGCGCGCGACGCCCGACTGGTTCGTGACCACCGCCACACGGAAGCCTGCGCGAGTCAGCGCGGCGATCGCTTCCAGGCTGCCCTTGATCGGCAACCACTCCGCCACTGACTTGATGTAGTCCGGCGGAGTCCTCGTTCACGACCCCGTCGCGGTCCAGGATCACGAGCCGTGCCGGCCGCTCAACCACGCGACTAGGCGCCGATGCGCTCGCTGAGGAACGACGTGAGTTCCTGTACCCCGACGCGTGTCTGCTCGCAGCTATCGCGCTCCCGGACCGTGACGCTGCCGCCCGTCAGCGTATCGCCATCGACCGTGATGCAGAACGGCGTGCCCGCCTCGTCCTGCCGGCGATACCGCCGGCCGATAGCGCCCTTCTCGTCGTAATAGACGTTGAAGTGCCGCTTCAGGGATCGCGTAGATCGCGAGCGCCTTCTCCGGCATGCCGTCCTTCTTGACGAGCGGGAACACGGCCGACCTTGATCGGTGCGAGTCGCGGATGCAGCTTCAGCACGGTCCGTAGCTCGCCCCCGACCTCGTCCTCGTGGTAGGCGTCGCACAGAAAGGCGAGGGTCGCCACGGTCGGCCCCTGCCGAGGGCTCGATGACGTGCGGCAGATAGCGTCGTGCATCCTCGTTCGTCTCCTGGTCGTCGAAATAACGCAGATCCTTCCCGCTCATCTCCATGTGCTGGCGAAGATCGAAGTCCGTACGATTTGCGATCCCCTCGAGCTCGCTGCGGCCGAACGGGAAATCGTACTCGACGTCCGCGCAGCCCGCCGCATAGTGAGCGAGCTCCGTCTTGTCGTGCTCGCGCAGATGCAGATTCGCCGACCTGATGCCGAGGCCGATGTACCACGCGTAGCGCCGTTCACGCCAGTACTCGTACCACTGCGGCGGAGTCGCTCGGCCCGGCAGAAGAACTCGATCTCCATTTGCTCGAATTCGCGACTGCGGAACGTGAAATTGCGCGGATTGATCTCGTTACGAAAGGCCTTGCCGATCTGCCCTATCCCAAACGGCACGCGTACGCGCGCCGTGTCGCAGACGTTCTTGAAGTTCACGAAGATGCCCTGGGCGGTTTCCGGCCGCAGGTACGTCACGCTCGAGTTGTCCTCGAGCGCGCCGACGTGAGTCTTGAACATCAGGTTGAACGCGCGCGGCGCCGTCAGCGTGCCCGGGCGCCGTTGCGCCGGGCGCGACGACCTTCGCGCGGAGCCCGTCGTCTTGCAACGCGTTCGGCACCCCGGCCGCTCGCACTTGTTTGCCCGGATTGTTCTTCTGCACGGCCGCGATGCGCTTGCGGTGCGGCTCGAATAGCTCCTTGTCGTCGGTCTTGCCGACCTCGCCGGGCGCGGCGAACAGCACCTCGTCGTATCTGTCCACCTCGCCGTCGCGCGGCCACGAGCTCGAGACCAAAGACCGCGAGCTGATCGGCGCGGTAGCGCGCCCGCGTTTCGCGATCGTCCACCATCGGGTCGCTGAACCCGCCGACGTGGCCGCTGGCCTCCCACACTTTCGGGTTCATCAGCAGCGAGCTGTCGAGGCCGACCATGGCGTAAGCTCGAGGGGCGCCACGCGCAATCGCAGTCTCGTCGTGGTGCGCGATCATGTCGTCCACCAGGCCTGCTTGACGTTGCGCTTCAGCTCCACGCCGAGCGGACCGTAGTCCCAGCAGCCATTCAGACCGCCGTAGATCTCGCTCGACGGAAAGATGAAGCCCCGCCGTTTGCAGAGCGAGACGATTTTCTCCATGGTGTCCATGCCAGCTCCAAGCGGCCCCGATCCAACAAAGCGCGCCAGTATAGCGGTGCCTTCGCGGACGACAGCATGGAGCGTGGCTACTGAAACAGGCGCCACGGCCCTCCGTCGTCCCCTCTGAAACGACCGCGCAGAACTTGTGCTATCGCACTGTCTCAGTGCGCTCTGCTACACTCGTTGCACCATAGTAGCGCACAAGAATATCCAAGCACCTGCCGACTCCTAACAAAAACAGATGGTTACAGTGCCTAGCCCGTGGCACAGGAAATGCACATTTTCACACTCAACAAAGGGCAACTGCCGCGCGCGACGTTGTACGGCACCGGCAGCCACGACTAACGAACGACACCTAACGGAGGAACACCGCAAATGTCGCCTGCCGATGTTTTGAAGCTCATGAAGGAAAAAGGCATCAAGTTCGTTGACCTGCGGCTTCACGGATACGCGTGGCAAAGAACAGCATGTCACCGTCCCCTCCCACACCGTCGATGCGAGCATGCTTCGAGGACGGCAAGATGTTCGACGGCTCGTCGATCGCCGGTTGGAAGGGTATCAACGAATCGGACATGATCCTGATGCCCGAGTCCGCCACGGCGGTCATCGACGCGTTCATGGAAGAGCCCACGCATGAACGTCCGCTGCGACGTCGATCGAGCCCTCGACGATGCAAGGGTACGAGCGCGATCCGCGCTCCGCGGCGAAGCGCGCCGAGGCCTACATGCGCTCGACCGGCGTCGCCGATGAGGCGTTCTTCGGCCCCGAGAACGAGTTCTTCATCTTCGACGACGTGCGCTGGGCCTCCCAGATGCAGGGCGCCTTCTACTCGATCGACTCGTACGAAGGCGCTTGGCAGAGCGGCAAGCAGCTGGACGAAGGCAACCTGGGTCACCGTCCGGGCATCAAGGGCGGCTATTTCCCGGTCCCGCCCGTCGACTCGCTGCAGGACATCCGCTCGGCGATGTGCCTAGCGCTCGAGGAGATGGGCCTCGTCGTCGAGGTGCACCACCACGAGGTCGCCACGGCCGGCCAGTGCGAGATCGGCGTGAAGTTCGGCTCGCTCGTGAAGAAGGCCGACGACGTGATGACGCTGAAGTACGTCATTCAGAACGTCGCGCACAGCTACGGCAAGACGGCCACGTTCATGCCGAAGCCGCTCGTCGGCGACAACGGCAGCGGCATGCACGTGCACCAGTCGCTCGCCAAGGGCGGCAAGAACCTTTTCACGGGCGACTTGTACGGCGGCCTGTCGCAGATGGCGCTCTACTACATCGGCGGCATCATGAAGCACGCCCACGCGATCAACGCGTTCACGAACGCCTCGACCAACAGCTACAAGCGGCTCGTCAAAGGCTTCGAGGCGCCGACGCTGCTCGCCTATTCCGCGCGCAATCGCTCGGCGTCGATCCGGGTTCCGTACGTGCAGAGTCCGAAGGCGCGGCGCATCGAAGTGCGATTCCCCGACAGCACGGCCAACCCGTACCTCGGCTTCACGGCCATGCTCATGGCCGGCCTCGACGGCATCGCCGAACAAGATCAACCCGGGCGGTCCGCAGGACAAGGACCTCTACGACCTGCCGCCCGAGGAGGAGAAGGAGATTCCGACGGTTTCGTACTCGTTGCAGCAGTCGCTGGAGGCGCTCGACAAGGACCGCGCCTTCCTGACGGTCGGCGGCGTGCTCAGCGACTCGACCATCGATGCGTACATCGGACTGAAGGAGCAGGAGATCACCCGGCTCGCGATGACTCCGCATCCCGTCGAGTTCGAGCTGTACTACAGCCTCTGATCGACTTGGGACGAGCCGCAGTCCGTTCTGTCAAATCACGGCGTGGCGGGGTTCTCAGAATCCCGCCCGCCGTGTGGCAGAGCAGCCCGCTTGGCGCTAAGCTTGGAGCATGCGTAAGTGGCTGATCCTACTGTCCGCATTATGGTTTACCGCGGCGAGCGGCACGCCCGCTTGGACATGGGTGGACAGCGACGGCCAGGTGCACTTCTCGGACCGCCCGGTGCCCGGGCGCGCGTCAGGTCGAGCTGAGCGGCGCCCAAGGCTTTGGCGCGCCGGCGCGGCCGCAAGCACCAGCGCGCGGCGGCGGCCGCGTCGCGACCCAGCCAGGGTGTCGCCGCCCAGCCCTACCGCACGATCGAGATCGCGAGCCCGTCGGAGCAGGAGACGCTGTGGAACATCGGCGCGATGCTGAACGTGCGGGTTCAGCTCGATCCGCCTTTGCAGCTCGGGCAGCGAATCGATCTGGCGCTCGATGGCGAGCGCCGGAACCTGAACACGACGAATATGCAGCTCACGCTGCCGGACGTCTTTCGCGGCGCGCACACGCTCCAGGTCGTCGTGATCGACGCCGCGGAGCGGAAGTGGTCGCTCGGTCGCCGACGCGCAACTTCATCGTGCAGCAGACCAGCGTGCAGAATCCGAACTCGCGTCGCCGCCCGGCGGCAGCAGGCGACCAGCGGGAAGTAGCCGCCGCGGCGCTCGGGGCCGCGCGCCGTCCGCGCCGCTCGCCATCGCCGGATACGATTCTTCAGGGTCTGACGACGGCCGTCGTCGTGCTCGACGAGACGCTCGCCGTCACCTATCTCAACGCCGCGGCCGAAAGCCTGTTTGGCGTCAGCGCACGCCGCGTGACGGGCCGGCCGTTGAGCGAGCTCGTGCATCCGGCAGCGGAGCTCGTCGGCCCTCTGCCACCGGGCGCTCGCGAGCGGTCTCACGTTCAGCTTGCGGGAGCTCGCGGCGCGCGTCGGTGAGCGCCAGCTCGTGCTCGATTGCCGCGCGGCGCCGATCGAAGGAGAACGCTCGCTGCTGCTCGAGCTGCTCGACACCGAGCGCGACCGCAAGCTACGCCGCGAAGCCGCGCTGGTCTCCCAGCAGCAGCTGTCGCGGCGAATCATTCGCCAGCTAGCGCACGAGGTGAAGAATCCGCTCGGCGGACTCCGCGGCGCGGCCCAGCTGCTCGAGCGCCAGTTGCCCGATGCGGACCAGAAGGCCTACACGCGCGTCATCATCGAGGAGGCCGACCGGCTTGCCGCACTCGTCGACGGCATCCTGCGCGCCGGCGGAGCGCCGCGCCCTGAGGAGCTGAACCTCCATCGAATCACGGAGCATGTCGCGCAGCTGATCGAAGCCGAGAAGCCTTCGAGCGTCGAGCTCGTGCGCGACTACGACCCGAGCCTCCCGTCCGATCACGGTCGACCGCAACCAGATGATCCAAGCGTTCCTGAACATCGCTCGCAACGCCATGCAAGCGCTCGGCGACCGTGGCCGGTTGATCTTCCGAACACGCGCGCTGACGAACGTCGACGCTTGCCGGGGAACGATATCGGCTGGTGCTTTCCGCCGAGGTCGAAGACAACGGCCCGGGCATCCCCGACGAGCTCAAGGACACGATTTTCTATCCGCTCGTCACGGGCCGATCGACGGGTACCGGTCTCGGGCTGACGATCGCCCAGGACCTCGTTAGCCGCAACGGCGGGCTGATCGAGTTCGAGAGCCAGCCCGGCCGAACGGTGTTTCAGCTGCGATTGCCGGTCGCCAACGGAGGGCGCCACTGATGGCCACGCCGGGTCTCTCCGTCTGGATCGTCGACGACGACGAGTCGGTGCGTTGGGTGCTCGAGCAGGCGCTGAAGCAAGCGCACATGATCCCGCGCGCATTCGACTCCGGGCGGCAGTTCTTCGCCGCGCTCGAGCGCGATCGGCCCGATGTGCTGATCACCGACATTCGCATGCCGGACATGAGCGGTCTCGAGCTCATGGAGCGTCTCGGCGCAGACCGACCCCGACGTCCCGGTCATCGTGATCACCGCGCACTCGGACCTCGATAGCGCCGTGTCCGCGTACCAGGGCGGCGCGTTCGAGTATCTGCCGAAGCCGTTCGACATCGACGAGGCCGTGGAGCTCGTGTCGCGGGCGGCGCGTCAGCGCAGTCGCGACACCGGCGCAGCAGACCGTCGGCAAGGCCCGCGCCGCGCATCATCGGCCAAGCGCCCGCGATGCAGGAGGTGTTCAAGGCCATTGGCCGACTGTCGCGCTCGAGCATGACCGTGCTGATCACCGGCGAGTCCGGCACGGGCAAGGAGCTCGTGGCGCGCGCATTGCACGACAACTCGCCGCGCGCGACCAAGCCGTTCGTCGCGCTGAACACGTCCGCGATCGCCGCGGAGCTGCTCGAGTCCGAGCTATTCGGCCACGAGAAGGGCGCGTTCACGGGCGCCACGGAGCGGCGTATCGGCCGTTTCGAGCAGGCCAACGGCGGCACGCTGTTTCTCGACGAGATCGGCGACATGTCCCTGCCGCTGCAGACGCGCTTGCTGCGAGTGCTGGCCGAGAGCGAGTTCTTCCGTGTCGGCGGCCAAACGCCGATTCGCGTCGACGTGCGCGTGATCGCCGCGACGCACCAGGATCTTGGGCAGGCCGTGGCCACCGGCCGATTCCGCGAGGACCTGTATCATCGCCTGAACGTCATGCGGATCGAAGTGCCACCGCTGCGTCAGCGGCGCGAGGACATCAAGGAGCTGTCGCGGTTCTACCTCGAGCAAGCCGCGAACGAGCTCGGCGTCGCGCTCGAAGACGTTGAGCGCCGAAGCAGCCGAGGTCCTGCAGAAGTACGACTGGCCCGGCAACGTCCGCGAGCTCGTGAACGTCAGCCGGCGGCTCACGGTGACCGCGGCAGGACGCGAGATCGCCGCGCAGGACCTGCCGCCCGAGCTCGGCGGCTTGACGATGAGTCTCGGCGGCCGACTGGACCACGGGCCTGTCGCACTGGGCCGAGGCCCAGCTGGCGGTGGCGCGCGCCGCCGCCGCTGCTGGCCGATGCACTGCCGGCGTTCGAGCGCACGCTGATCATCACGGCGTTGCGTCGCGCCCGCGGCAAGCGACTCGAGGCCGCGAAGCTACTCGGCTGGGGCCGCAACACGCTGACGCGCAAGATCAAAGAGCTCGGGCTCGAGGGCCGTGTCTAGCGTCGGCCGCCAGCGCGCGATTTCCGCACTGATCGTCTCCGCCAGCTGCAGAGCGGCGAGGCCGTCGGCGCCGGAGACCTCGCAAGGCGTGTCTTGCGTGACCGACGCGACGAACGCTTTCGTCTCGGCCAGCAGCGCGTCGCCCTTCTCGAGATTCCAGGTTTCTTCCTGCAGGGGCACCGTGCCCTCGCGCCACTCGCCGACCTTCGTGACGCGCCGAACCTCGCCGCTCCCGAAGTCGATCGACATGTACTGATTCGGCTGGAACACGCGGATGCGCCGCTGCGCGCTCGTCGAGACGCGCGACGCGGTGACGTTCGCGACGGCGCCATTCGTGAACTCGATTCGCGCGTTCGCGATGTCCACGTCTTCGGTCAGCACCGGCACGCCCACGGCCGACACGCGACGCGGCGGCGCGGCGACGAGCGACAGGATCACGTCGAGATCGTGGATCATGAGATCGAGGATCACGTTCACGTCGGCGCCGCGACCCTTGAACGGCGCGAGCCGATGGCACTCGATGAACCTGCACCGTGGTCAGCGTCTGGCGCGCCGAAAGCAACGCCGGATTGAACCGCTCGACGTGACCGACCTGGAGCTTCAAGCCGCGCGCCTCGGCGAGCGCCGTCAGCTCCGCCGCCTCGCGGCTCGTGCGCGTCATCGGCTTCTCGACGAGCACGTGCACGCCGTTCTCGAGGAAGAACCGCGCGAGCGCGAAGTGCTCGGACGTGCTGGCGGCGATCGTCACGGCATCGACCCTGCCGAGCAGCTCGCGATGATCCGTGACGGCGGCGCGTGCCGACCTCGGCGGCGACGGCCCGGCAGCGCTCGGCGTCGCGGTCGCAGACGCCGACGAGCTCGATGTCGTCGATCGCCCGGTGCTTTTGGGCGTGGAACCGGCCGAGATAGCCCACCCCGACGACGGCTGTGCGCAGCTTGCTCACCCGCGCGCGATCCCTCGCTCGGACGTGCGCACGAAACTCGAGCAGATGTGCGATCTGCGGGCTCGGCTCGCAGTCGCTCTCGATTCGGCCGATGGCCTCGTCGATCGTCAGCGAGCGCTGGAGCAGGATGCGGATTGCGTTGTCGATGTTGCGTCGCTCCGCCGCGTCGAAGCCCGCGCGCTTCAGGCCCACGCGATTCGTCGCCCGCGGCGTGGCCCAGTGGCCCTCCACGATCGTGTACGGCAGGATGTCCTTGTTCGCCATGGCGCCGACCGCCATGAACGCATACGCGCCCACGCGATTCATCTGACTGACGGTGCAGCAGCCGCCGACGACGGCGTGATGCTCGATGATCACGTGGCCGCCGACTTGCGCGCTGTTCACCATGATCGACCTGATCGGCGATCTGGCAATCGTGTGCGATGTGCGCGTACGCCATGATGAAGCAGTGATTGCCGATCCGGGTCACGCCGCCACCCTTGGCCGTGCCCAAATGGATCGTCGCGAACTCGCCGATTCGGTTGTCCGAGCCGATCGCCAGCGCCGTGTAGGCGCCAGTCCGGTAACCCAGGTCCTGAGCTGGACCGCCGAGCACGGCACCGGATTGAATGTGATTGCGCGGCCCGATCGTCGACTCGCCCGTAGCGGCTGCCGATCCGAACGTGCGATTCGACGACGGTCTCGGCGCCGATCTCCACCTCGCCGTCGATCACGCAGAACGGCGCCGATCTCGCGCAGTCGGCGTCGATCTTGGCGCGCTCGCTGACGATGGCGGTCGGGTGAATGCTCAACGTCGCGATTTCCTCGCCCGTTTTCGCGCTAGCCGCTGGCCGCCTGGTTCAGCGCCTTGGCCGGATCGATGCCGCCGACGAGATCCGTGATCGAGGCGAACCGATGCCGGCGCAAATACTCTTCGAGCGCCGGCGTTCACCTTCAGCGGCGCCAGCGGATCGTAGAATAGCGCCGTGCCGAGACCCACCGTCGTGGCGCCGGCGAGCACGAACTCGAGCGCGTCGTTCGCCGTCTCGATGCCGCCCTGGCCGATGATCGGAATGCCGCGCTCGCGGCACTCCTGATACACCTGGTGCACCTTCAGCAAGGCGATCGGCCGGATCGCCGGGCCGGACAGGCCGCCTTGGATGTTGCCGATGATCGGCTGGCGCGTTTCGACGTCGATCGCCATGCCCATCAGCGTGTTGATCGCCGCGAACGCGTCGGTGCCCGCGTCGATGCAGGCGCGAGCATTGGCCGCGGATGTCGGTTTGATTCGGGGAGAGCTTCGTGATCAGCGGCTTGCGGGTGACCTTGCGGCAGGCCGCGACGACGCGCGCGGACATGTCGGGATAGTTGCCGAACGCGACGCCGCCTTCCTTGACGTTCGGGCAGGAGATGTTGATCTCCATCGCGTCGATCGGCGAATCGTCGAAGCGCCGCGTCACCTCGGCGTACTCCTCGATCGTCGAGCCGCAGACGTTCGCGATGAAGCGTGTCTCATTGAAGTCGAGCGCCGGCAGAATCTCGCGCACGACGTGATCGACGCCGGGGTTCTGCAGGCCGATCGCGTTCAACATGCCGTGCGGGCGTTTCCCAGACGCGGTGCGCGGGATTGCCGAGCCGCGGCGCGAGCGTGGTGCCCTTGAGCACGATCGCGCCGACGGCGGCGTTCGAGAACCCTTCGATCCGCGTGTACTCCTCGCCGAAACCGACGCAGCCCGAGAGCAGCACGACGGGCGAGCTGAGCTTCAAACCGCAGAAGTCGAGCGATAGGCGGCTCATCGAGCGTTGCAGGGGCGGGCGCGAATCATCGCGGCGATTATCCGCTATTCTCCCGGCGATGTTCCACGTCATCCTGTTCGAGCCGGAGATCCCGCCGAACACCGGCAACCTGATCCGGCTGTGCGCGAATGCCGGCGCGACGCTGCATCTGGTCCACCCGCTCGGGTTCGCGATCGACGACGCGCGCGTCCGTCGGGCCGGCCTCGATTATCACGAGATGGCGTGCGTCCGCGAGCACGCCGGATCTCGCGGCCTGTCTCGCATGCCGTCGCGCCGGCGCGGCTGTTCGCCTTGACCACGCGGGCGCGGCGCTGCGTGTACGACGTGACGTTCGCGGGCGGCGACGCCTTCCTGTTCGGCCCCGAGACGAGCGGCCTGCCGGCCGAGGTGCTCGACACGATCGCGCCCGACGCGCGCCTCAAGATCCCGATGCGCCCCGGCAATCGCAGCCTGAATCTGTCGAATGCCGCCGCGGTCACGGTTTACGAGGCCTGGCGGCAGATCGGGATTTGCCGGCAGCGCGGACGCTCAGATCAGCTCCGGGCTGATCGGCCGGCGCATCAACGTCACGACCGCGGTGCGTGCGTCGGCGCCCTCGTGCAGGACGTCGGCGAGCTGCTCGGCGATCGGCATCGGCGACGTTCAAGCGTGCGGCCACGCGCTGCACGGCGCGCGCCGCGTTGTAGCCTTCGACGACCTGGCCGATGTCGCGCAGCGCCTGCGTCGCCGTGGCGCCGCGCGCCAGCGCGAGCCCGAATCGTCGATTGCGCGATTGATCGTCGGTGCAGGTCAGGACCAGATCGCCCATGCCGGCGAGCCCCATGAAGGTTTCCTTGCGGCCGCCGAGCGCGAAGCCGAGCCGCGTCATCTCGGCGAGACTGCGCGCGATCAGGGCGATACGCGTGTTCGCCCCGAAACCGAGGCCGTCGCAGATGCCGGCGCCGATCGCGTAGACGTTCTTCGTTGCGCCGCCGACCTCGACGCCGACGATGTCGGTCGACGTGTAGGCGCGAAACGTGTCGGTGCTGATCCTTTCGGCGAGCCGCTGCGCGTAGTCCTGATCGATCGAGGCGATCGTCATCGCGGTCGGCAGACCGGCGCCGACCTCGCGGGCGAACGTCGGACCCGACAGCACTGCCGTCGGCACGCTCGCCGGCAGCAGTTGGCCCGCGATCTGATGCGGCAACAGCCCGGTGTCGGCCTCGAAGCCCTTCGTGGCCCAGGCGAGGCGGCGCACCGGCAATACGGCCAGCGCCGTGAACAGGGCGCGCAAGCCCTGGCTCGGAATGGCCACGAGCACGTCGTCGGCGCCGGTTACGGCGACCTCGAGATCGACGGTGAGCTCGAGCAGGTCGGGAAACGAGGCGCCCGGCAGATAGCGCTCGTTGCGGCGGTCGCGGGCCATCGTCTCGACGGCCGGCGGGTCGTGGCCCCACAGCACGGCGGGGTGGCCGGCGCGTGCGAACTGTATGGCGAGCGCCGTGCCCCAGGAGCCGGCACCGAGGACGGCGATGCGGCTCGTCGAGCTAATGAGCCCCGCCGCCGCCGGCCGTCGGAGCAGCGGCAGCGCCGGTATCGCGCGCGGCGCGTTCCTGCAGGGCCTGTTGATAGAGCGCGTCGAAGTTGATCGGCTGCAGCAGCAGCGGCGGGAACCCGCCACGGGAGACGAGGTCCGCGACCGCTTCGCGCGCGAACGGGTACAACGTGCTCGGGCAGAAGCTGCCGAGCAGCACCGCCTTTTCCTCGGCCGTATAGCCCTGGATGAAGAAGATGCCGGCCTGTGCGACCTCGGCGAGGAACAGCGTGGCGTCGTTGTCCTTCGCCTCGATCGTCAGCGTCAGCGTCACCTCCTGGGTGTTCGGTGCGACGTCGATCGAGCCCGAGCGGATGTTGACCTGCGTCTGCGGCTGCACATTGCTCGTGAACACCAACGGCGCCTTCGGCGACTCCCACGACAGATCCTTCACGTAGATCTTCTGCAGCAGCAGTTGTTGTTGGGCCGTATTGTTCGTTTGTTCGTCTGCCATCGTTCGTCCAGTGGTGTTGGTGGTGAGAAGTCTAGGGGCTGCTGGCCGGGACCGCGAGCAACGGCTCGAGCTCGCCGGCCTGGTCGAACGCGTTGAGCTCGTCGAAGCCGCCGATGTGGCGGCCATCGATGAAGATTTGCGGCACCGTCCGACGACCCGCGCTTTTCGCGACCATCTCCTGGCGCCGGCCCGAGTCCATCATCACGTCGATCTCGGTGAAAGCCGCGCCTTTCGACTTCAGGAGCCGCTTGGCGGCGCGCGCAGTAGCCGCAAAACGGCGTGGTGTACACGAGAATCCGCGGCGCTGCCATGTCACTTCACCAGCGGCAGATTCTCGGACCGCCAGCTGCTCAAGCCGCCGCGCAGGTTGAACACGTTCGCGTAGCCGGCACGGCGCAACAGGTCCGCCGCGCGAGCCGCGGTCGTGCCCGAGTCGCAGACCGTCAGCAGGATCTTGTCCTTCTGCTTCTTCACGGCGTCGTCGCCTTGCTGCAGCTTGTCGAGCGTCACGTTGCGCGCGTTCACGATGTGGCCCGCGGCGAACTCCTCGGGCTTTCGCACGTCGATCACGAGCGCACCCCGGTTGATGAGCCGGACAGCGTCGGCGGCCGATACCTGAAGCGCGCTCGTGGCCCTGAGGCGCAACTCGTAGAACGCCACGGCCAGGATCGCGCCAATCACTCCAGCGACGATCCAGGGATGATGGCCGGTGAACTCGACGAGCTGATTCATCTTCGATGGGCGTCCGTGCGCCGTTGGAACGCGGCAGTATAACAGCGCTCCGCCCGGGCGACCGGCTCCGGCGCTCCCTGGCGATGAAATCCGCGGGGCGTTGCGACTAGACTTCCCCCCATGCTCGATGATCGGCAGCCGGTATGGCGAACATGCATCCGTCGCGTGATCTGCGTAGCCGCGAGTGCGCTGCTAGCGCTGGCGCTGGCGCTGTCGCTCGCGAGCGCCCAAGACCCGCGCAAGAACGAAGCCGCACTGCAATCCGTGCGGAAAGAAATCAAAGAGCTCATGACCCGCCTCGAACGGGAGACCGCTCGGCGCGACGCCGGTGCCAAAGCGCTGCGTGCCGTCGAACTCGACATCGTAGCGGCGAACCGCAAGCTCGCCGATGTCCGCGCGAGGCTGACGGAGCAGCGCACGGCGCGGCGCACGCTCGTGGAGCAGACGGAGCGTGCGAATCAACGGCTCGCGACCGAGCGGGCCGCGCTCGCGCAGCAGGTGCGCATGAGCTACATGACCGGACGCGAGGAGCTCTTCAGGTTGCTACTGTCGCAGCAGAGCCCGGCGACGCTCGGCCGCATGCTCGTGTACTACGACTACTACAACCGCACGCGCGTCGCGCGAATCGCAGCCGTCGACAATGATCTGCAGCGACTCGGCGGCCTGCGCGCCGATACCGAGCGCGTGGAGGGCGACCTCGCGGCGCTCGAAACCGCACAAGCCGGCGAGGTCGCGGCCCTTGCGAAGTCGCGCGACGAGCGGCAGGCGCTCGTCGCGCGCACCGACGCCAGCATCAAGGACGACAGCGCGGCCGTCGCGAAGCTCCGGAGCGAGGAGAAGCGGCTCGCGGAGCTGATCCAGCAGCTGCAGCGCCTGATGGCCGGTCTCGGGGTCGAAGGCGACAGGCCGTTCCCGACGCGTCAAGGGCAAGCTCGCGTGGCCCGTGCAGGGGCGACTCATCGGCGATTTCGGTCAGCCGCGGGGCGGTGGCCCCGTCAAATGGAACGGCGTGCTGCTCGAGGCCGCGGCCGGCACGCCCGTGCGGGCGGTCTACAACGGGCGTGTCGCGTACGCCGATTGGCTACCGGGTCTCGGGTTGCTCGTGATCCTCGATCATGGCGGCGGCTACATGAGTCTCTACGGACACAACGAGGCGCTGTTGAAGGAAGCCGGCGACTGGGTGCAACCCGGGGAGACGATCGCGCAGGTCGGCGACACCGGCGGGCAGCCCCGGCCGGCGCTGTACTTCGAGATTCGCTACAAGGGCGAGCCGGTGAACCCACATCCGTGGATCGCGCGAGCGGCGGGCCGATGACGCGTGGCAGCCGCGCCACCCGGATTCCGGCGGCGGGCCCTCTGCTATCATCGACGCAAATGACGAGTGCGCCGACCGACGCGCGAGCGCGGCCGCGGCAAGAATTTGCGGGGACGCATGAAGTACACGGGGTTCACGATGTTCGCCGTCGCGGTCTGCGCGACGCTCTGCGCTTGCTCGAAGCCGGCTGAGCCCGCCGCCACCACGGCGTCGACTGCGCCCCCCCCGGGGCCGAACCTCGAAGGCACCTGGAGCGGCGTCATGACGACACGCGACAACGACTTCTGGCGCGTCGAGCATTGGGCGTGTTTCAACGGTTGCACGGATCAAGCCACCGCCTACATCCGTCAGCTGCTCGACGATCCGGCCAACGATAAATTCCCCGTGGAAGCCCTGCTCGGCCGAACCTGGGGCTACTCGCGCGAGGAGATGAAGCCGCGCCTGACCGAGCCGTCGCTCGAGATCTTCGAGGCCGTCAACGACGAGACCGACCCCACGCTGAACTGCGAGCCCTATGGCTTTGCGCGCGAGATCGTGAACGCGCTACCGATCCGGATTCGCCGCGACGGCGACAACCTCGCGATCGACTACGAGGAATGGTCCGAGAAGCGCACCATCTACATGGACGGCCGCGAGCATCCGAAGGATGCCACGCCGACGATGATGGGCCATTCCGTCGGGCACTTCGAAGGCGATGCGCTCGTCGTCGACACCGTGGGCCTCAAACCGGACATCTTCTATCCGCAGTGGTCCGGCGGCGGGTACTCCGAGCAAGCACATGGCGTCGAGCGCTACACGGTGGCGGAAGACCCGCGCCGTCTCGAGCTTACGGCCACGATCGAAGACCCGACGATGCTGCGCGAGCCCTACACGTTCAGCAAGGTATGGCTTTTCACGCCGGATCTCGAGCTCGTCCACGACAGCTGCAAAGACTATCCAACGAGGCCGTGAGGATTTTCGCGATGAGAACCGCCGTATTGACGATCCTGCTCGGCGCCGTGGCGCTGCCCGCCGCGGCTCACCACTCCGCGGCGGTGTTCTATCAGCTCGACAAGATGATCACGGTCGAGGGCGTGGTGAAGAGCTACAACCTGGGCAATCCGCACGCGCGGATCTACCTGACCGTGAAGGGCTCGGACGGCCAGGAGCAGGAGTGGCTCGCCGAAGGGGGCTCCCGCACCGTGCTGCTGCGCAACGGTTGGAAGGGCGATGAGGTCAAGCCGGGCGACACGGTGAAGCTCGTCGGCAATCCCTCGCGCGACGGCTCCAATGTGGTGCATTGGCAGAAGCTCATCCTCGCCAACGGCAAGGAGCTCTGGGGCGAGGACATCCCCGAACCCGGCAAGCTCGAGGAGCTGCGCCACAAGAAGTGACCGGTACGAGGCGGCGGCATGGGGCCGCATGACATAAAGCGCGTCAGGTGCCGGGTCGCGAGCCGCTGTGCTAAGGTGACTCGCGTCCCACGGGGGCCGAACAAGAACAAATGACCCTGAGTCTGCGCGGCGTGCTCGTCCTCATGACCGGTGTGGTGCTAGGCCTCGGCCTGGCGCTCAGCACGACCGTCTGGACCACGCTCACGCCTCACCCTCGAGCTACCACCGCACCCACCGATCCAGCGATCGAATCCGCGGCGCTGATCGCCGAGGTCATCGACCGAGTACGGCGGGAGTACGTGGACCGCGTCGACGAGCAGCAGATCGTCGAGAGCGCGATTCGCGGCATCGTGTCGGACCTCGACAAGCATTCGAGCTTTCTGAACGCCGAGCAGTACGAGGCCATCCGCATCACGACGTCGGGGAACTACACCGGCATCGGTCTCGACGTGAATCTCGAGGGCGGCAAGGTCACCGTCGTATCGCCGCTCGACGACGCGCCCGCGGCCCGAGCCGGGATCATGCCCGGCGACGTCGTAGTCTCGGTCGACGACATGCCGGTGGATGAGCACGATGTTTCGGCCAGCGTTGCGCGAATGCGCGGCCCGCCCGGCACCGCCGTCACGCTCGCGGTGCTTCGGGATGGCGCGACTCAGCCGCTGCGCTTCGCGCTGACTCGCAGCGCCGTGCAGGTGAAGTCCGTCAACGGCGAGTACCTCGGCAACGGCATCGCCTATGTGCGGCTCTCCGCGTTCACGGACACCACGGCGCGTGATCTGGACAACACGGTACGCGAGCTCATGACGACGGCAGGCATCGATCGGCTGCTCGGCGTCGTGCTCGATCTGCGCGGCAACCCGGGCGGTGTGCTCGACGCCGCGATCCGGGTCGCGGACGCGTTCCTGCCCGACGGCCTGATCGTCAGCGGCACGGGGCGCGTGCAGCAAGCTCGCTTCGAGCAGTTCGCGCATCGGGGCGGCGTGCTCGAGGGTGTGCCGACGGTCGTGCTCGTGAACCACGGCTCGGCATCGGCGTCCGAGATCGTGGCCGGCGCGCTGAAGGACCACCATCGCGCCCGCATCGTCGGCGAGACCACGTACGGCAAAGGATCCGTGCAGACCGTGATGCCGCTCGGCGATGGAATCGCCATCAAATTGACCACGTCGCGCTATTTGACGCCCTCGGGCCGGTCGATCAACGGCACGGGCATCGAGCCCGATGTCGTCGTCCACAATGCGGACGAGAACCGGCAATATCGTGGCGCCGACGGCCCCGTCGCGTTGCGCGACGACGCGCAACTGTTCGAAGCCTTGCGACTCATCAGCTACGACTCGATCGCCCAGACCGCCACGCCGTGACCCGATCGCTTGAGGCGTTCGCCGCTATCGCGTTCGTCATGGCGGGAGTGTGTCTCGCCGGCGCCATATCCGCGGAACCGGCGCCGCGAGTCGCGCTGATCATCGATGACGTCGGTTACCGCCTCGAGGAGGGCGAGCGCGCGGTGCATTTGCCTGGCGCGGTGGCCGTAGCCGTGCTGCCTTATGCCACGCATTCCGTGCTACTCGCGCGCGAAGCGGACGCCTACGGCAAGGAAGTCGTGCTGCATCTGCCGATGCAGCCGCTCGATCCACTGGTGAATCCCGGCCCGGGGGCGCTCGCCGTCGCCCAGTCCCGCAGCGAGCTCGCGGCCGTGCTGGCTGCGGACCTGGCCGCGGTGCCGTTCGCTCGCGCCGTCAGCAATCATATGGGGAGCCTGCTGACGCAGCAGCCGGCGCAGATGGGTTGGTTGATGGACGAGCTGCACGAGCGCGCGACATTGTTCTTCGTCGACAGCTATACGACGTCGGCGAGCGTCGGGCTCGCGACGGCTCGCCAGCACGGCGTGCCGGCGCTGCGCCGCGACGTGTTCCTCGACAGCGACCCGGATCCCGGGGCGATCGAGGCGGAGTGGCGGCGGCTGCTCGCCCACGCCCGGACGCACGGCACGGCGATCGGGATCGGCCATCCCTATGGGGCGACGCTCGCGCTGCTCGAGCGCGAGCTGCCGGGTCTTGCTGCCGAGGGACTCGCGCTCGTGCCCCTCACGGCGTTGTTGCCGACGTCGAGCGCGCCGTGAGCCGCGACCCGATCGAGCGCAGCCTCGAGATCGAGCAGGCGCAGCTGCGCGGCTTCGCGCGCAGCATCGCCGAGGTCGAATGGTTGTTGCTGATCCTCGTCGTGCTGTACCTGTTCATTGGCAACCCCGATCTGGCGCGCAGCCCCGTCGTGCTCGCCGTGCTGCTCGGATTCGCGGGGTTCGTCTTGCTCTTTCGCTATGCCCGACCGTTTGCGACGAACGTGGTTCTGAAGCTTGCGATCGAGATTCTCGCGATGCTGGCGTTTCTCTCGGCCGTCCTGGTATTTGCCGGCGGCGTGCAGAGTCCGCTCGTCGATCTGTACTTGTTGCCGATCGTCACGGCCGCGCTCGCGCTCGGCAAACGCGCCACGGCGCTCGTCATGGTGCTGGTCGCGGGGTGCTACTCGCTCGTGGAATGGCTCACCGTCGGCAGCGTGGGCTGGAACACCGAGTTCGGCCTGCGGGCCGTCGGGGCGCTCGCTCCGTTCGCGCTGGTGGCGTTCTGTACCACGCTGCTCGTCGAGAACATCAACACGGCCAAGCGACGGATCCGCGCGCTGTCCGATCGCGACGAGCTGACGGGGCTGTACAACCTGCGCGCCTTCATGCGACTGGCGGAGCACGAGCACGACGTGGCTGCACGCACGGGGCGTACCTACGCGATCCTGATGATCGACGTGGAGCATCTGAAGGCGCTCAACGACACGTATGGCCACGACGCCGGTAACCGCGCGGTGAAGCTCGTGGCCGAGGCGCTGCTGCGGCTCACGCGTTCCTCCGACCTCGTGGCGCGCTACGGCGGCGACGAGTTCGTGGTGCTGCTCGGCAATGCCGACAAGGATATCGCCGACGAGGTCGCGCAGCGCATCCGCAACGTGGTGTTTTCGACCACGCTGGAGGTCGATGTGAAAATGGTGCGGATCAAGGCCAACGTCGGCGCCGCGGCATTTCCGGATCACGGTAATGCGCTGCAGATCGTAATGGCCGCGGCCGATCGTCTGATGTACAAAGACAAGGAGCTGCGCGAGCCCCCGAAAGGTAAGCTCATCGTTCATAAGCTGTGAGGTGGAGCGCGGCGGTCATCCAGGAGGGCGCACCGAATGAAGCACCGAACGGTAGCGCGGCACGCCCCGGCGGCCGGCGGGTTGCCGGTCGAACCACGGTTCGGTCATCTGTCGATCCCGGTCATGCGGGCCGACTGATGGCAGGCAGTCCGGAAGGCGCAGCGCCGGCACCGAAACCACCGCCCCGACCGACGTTTCCGATCTGGGGGACGCTCGCGATCCCGGGCGGGCTTCTGTGGGGCACGGCGCTCGGCGGCGTGGCCGGTCTCGTGTTCGGCAACTTGGTGATCGGTTTGCTGATCGGCGCCGGTCTCGGGCTCGGCGTCGGTCTCACGTTGTTCGCCGCAGCGGTGGTCGTCGCCTCGGCGCAGCTCTGACACGCGGCGGGAGAACGCGCGATGGCCAAAATGATCCACTGGCTCGGTCGAGGGCTCGGGGTGGTGTGTGCCGCCGCGCTGGCAGTCGCGTGGTCGTTCGCGCTGTGGGTGCCGTCGGCGGGCCTGAAGCTCTCCGGCGTAAGCGTGATCATGGCGCTGGCGCTCGTGGCGTTCGCCGTGTTTGCCGGAATCGCCTCGGCGTACGGGCACGCAGTCATCGTCGTGCTGCTGTTCTTGGCGTCGTTCTTTCCGATCGGCGCGTTTCTGATGTCCGTGCAGCACTGGCTGCGCTGGGTGGGCTGGGTAGATCTGGGGCTGCTCGCGGCCGCAGTATTGATGTGGGCTAGCACGCGGCGCAGTGCCGTTTAGAATGGCCCCGGACACGGAGTGGATTCATGCGAAACAACGGTCGACTCGGCGTGACTGTGCAGATGCTCGTGATGGCGGGGTGCCTCGCTTCGCTCGCGGCATGCGCGCCCGAGGTCGGCTCGAAGCGCTGGTGCGCGATGATGCGTGACAAGTCGCGAGGGGACTGGACCGCGAACGAGGCGCTGGACTTCGCGCGCCACTGTGTTCTGGACGAGCGATGATGAGGGCGCGTGACATTGTCACTGTCGCGGCGGCGCTGCTGGCGGCTGCGCCCGGTCTCGGGCGCGCCGATGCCGCGTTCGACGCCGCGCGAGCGCGCTGGCGTGAAGCCGGCCTCGTGAGCTACGAGTATGGCTACCACAAGTTCTGCGAATGTCATCCCGATTCGCCGCCGGAGACGGTGGTGAGCGTGCGCGACGGGAAGGTAATCGATGTGCGACACCGGCCGGTCGGCTTCACGAACGAGGTGCCGGCCGCCGAGAAGAACTTCGAGTACTACTGGACCGTGGACGGACTGTTCGAGCTGATCGCCAAGGCGCTCGAGCGGCACGTGCAGGTGCGAGCCGACTACGACGCGAAGCTCGGGTATCCGAGTAAAATTTACATCGATTACGACGCGGATCTGATCGGCGACGAGCTCGACCTGCGGCTCACGACGGTGACGCCACTTACGCGCTAGGCTCCGCTGCCACTTCCGAAACGAGCGGCCATCGCGTGCCCGCGACATCATACCGAGTCCGGGATTGACCGGCCAAAAGCACCGCCGTAGAGTCTTACGGCGCCCGTTGGGCGTTTGGTGCTGATCGATCGACGTGCTGCCGCAATTTCGCTACCTGAGGCGCCCGGATAACAACTAAAGACGATCGTCGCTCGGCGCTCAATCTCCCGCCGTTGGTTGAGTCGCTCATCGGTATGAACGGCGCGAGAGTCTTGGTACATGAACATCTACGTTGGCAATCTGTCGTATGGCATGAGCGAAGACGACCTTCGTCAGGCCTTCGCAGCGTACGGCGAAGTCTCGTCCGTGAAGATTCTCATGGATCGTGAGACGGGCCGTTCACGCGGGATTCGGTTTCGTCGAGATGCCGAACAAGAGCGAGGCAGACGCGGCGATCGCCGAACTCAACGGCAAAGACGTGGGCGGGCGCCCGCTGCGCATCAACGAGGCACGACCGCGCGAACGGCGTTAGTCGCGCCGCGGCCGAACCGACCGGGCGACGGCTCGATCGGTGCGACGATGTCGCCGAAAGGGCGGGAGCGCGACACCGTGTGACGAGTTCCACCCGTGGGCGCCGCGTGGCGCGGGGCGGCGCTCGGTCACGAGTTATGTCGTGCCGCAGCGGGGCTGCGCATTCGGTCGCTATAATCACCGCACCCGTTACAACAACGACACACGGCGGCGCATGTTCTACCTCAAATGGACTCCGAGCGACCTTGCCACCTTGCGCGTGGGCGCTCTGTACACGGAAGTCGACGAAGACGGCTGGGTGCAGCGCGAGGTCGGCATCGGCGCCGACGGCTTGATCACGCACCAGCTGGTGCCGACCGACGCGCGGCCGGGCTGGTTCGGTCTCGCTCGATTGTCATTCGCGATGCTGGACAGCAACGTGACGAAGGCCGAGTTCGAGTCGCTCTGGCATGCGGGTGCTCCGCGGGCGAGCGACTCGTAGCCAGCTACCGCATTCCCCACGCCCCTCGGTAGAATCGGCGGAAGCCGCGGTCGCCGCGACCGCCGAGAACGTCGCCACCGGGGGGTGCCATGAAGTCGTCATTGATTGCGAGGCGCGGTCAGCGCCTGCTGCGAACGCTCGTGATCGGCGTTGCGTGCGGGGTCGCGGCCGTCGCCGGGGCCGCCGAGACGTTCAAGGTGCGGCTCCGGCCGGTGCCGATCGAAGCCGCGACGGCGCAAGCCACGACCGGCATGGGCACGGCGACCGCCGTGCTCGACGGCAGGAAGCTGAAGCTCACCGGGGACTTTACGGGCTTGCAGGGTGCGGCCACCGTCGCCCGTTTGCACGAAGGCCCGGTCACCGGCGTACGCGGCCCGGCAATCGCCGACCTCACCGTTCCGGCGGCGCAGAATGGCAAATTCAGTGCCGATCTGACGCTCACCGCGGCGCAAGCCGAGAGTGTGCGCCGCGGCCGTATCTACGTGGAGATCGCGAGCGTCAGCGCGCCGGACGGCAACCTCTGGGGCTGGCTGCTGCCATGAGCACGCCAGCGCTGCGACGCACCTTTGGGTTCAGGACCAGACCGGCACTGCGGCGCGGCGCGCGCGCTTGCCTCGGCGGCGCGCTGCTCGCCGTGGCCGCGTCGGCCTATGGGCAGGACGCGCCGTTCACCGAGCAGCAGGCCGCCGCGGGCCGCTCGTCGTACCTCGCGAACTGCGCCGGCTGCCACATGGCGGATCTGCGCGGCAACAACGAAGCGCGGCCGCTCGTCGGCGCCGATTTCATGCGCACCTGGGCGCCGCGCACGGCTCAGGAGCTCGTCGCGTTCCTCGGTGCTGCCATGCCGCCGCCGCCGGCCTCGCCGGGCGGCCTGGGCGGCCAGACCTACGTCAATCTCGCGGCATTCCTGTGGGAGGCTAATGGCGCGACGCCGGGCGCGACGCCGCTGACGGCCTCGACGCCCGTCGCGATCGGCCGGCTGGCGACCGGCACGATGCCCGATGGGTTTCGCGTCGCACTGGCGAGCGCGGCGCCGGCCGCGGCCGCGGGCGGCGGCCGCACCGGCTTGAGCGTCGTCGGCGACCTCGAGCGGCTCACGCCGGTCACCGACGACATGCTACGCGGCGGCCCGAATGCCGATTGGCTGATGATTCGCGGCAACTACCGCGCGTGGAACTACAGCGAGCTCGCTTCGATCACGCGCGACAACGTGCGCGAGCTCACGTTGCAGTGGGTGTGGTCGATGACGGACGGCGGCTGGAACGAGCCGGCGCCGATCGTGCACGACGGGTTCTTTATCTCTACAACATGGGCAACATCCTCCAGGCGCTCGATGCCCGCAGCGGCGAGCTGATCTGGGAGAACCGCATCGGCCCGCTCGTGCCGCCGGGCGCCGCGATGCGCGGCCTCGCGATCTATGACGACAAGATCTTCACGGCGACGAGCGACGCACGGCTCGTGGCGCTGAACGCCCGCACCGGTCAAATCGTTTGGGAGACGATCATCGGCGATCGCACGGAAGGGGATTTCGGCGCCTCGAGCGGCCCGCTCGTGATCCGCGGCAAGGTCGTGCAGGGCCTGGGCGACTGCACGCGCTACCGCAAGGAGAAGTGCTTCATCAGCGCCTACGACGCGCAGGATGGGCACGAGCTCTGGCGCTTCTACACGGTGGCCACCAGCGACCGGCCGGGCGGCGACACCTGGGGCAACGTGCGCGACGCCTTCCGCGCCGGCGGCGATACCTGGATCACGGGCAGCTACGATCCGGAGCTCAACGTCACGTATTGGGGCGTGGCGCAAGCGAAGCCGTGGATGCCTGCCAGCCGCGGCAATTCGGCGCTCGACCGCGGGCTGTACACGAGCAGCACGCTCGCGCTCGATCCCGACAGCGGCGCCCTGAAGTGGTACTACCAGCATTCGCCCGGTGAATCGCTCGATCTCGACGAGGTGTACGAGCGCGTGCTCGTCGACGTGGGCGGCGAGAAAGCCGTGTTCACGATCGGCAAGCCCGGGATCCTCTGGAAGCTGAACCGGCAGACGGGCAAGTACATCGATCATCACGAGACGGTGCTGCAGAACGTCTTCGATCGGATCGATCCCGAGACCGGTCAGCCGCGCTACCGCGCCGACATCGTCGCGCAGAAGGTCGGCGAGTGGGTGCAGGGATGCCCGAGCACCGAAGGGCGGCCACAACTGGCAGGCGATGAGCTACAACGCCGCCGCGCAGCGGCTCATCATTCCGCTGTCCCAGAGCTGCATCGAGATGCGCGCACAGAAGGTCGAGCAAGTGGAAGGCGGCGGCAGCGCGGGCGCCGATCGGCGTTTCTTCGAGATGCCCGGCACGAACGGCAACATCGGCAAGCTCGCGGCCTACGACCCGCGGACGCTGCAGGAGCTGTGGTCGCTCGAGCAGCGTGCACCGTTCCTCACGGCCGTGCTGTCGACCCGCGGCGGCGTGGCGTTCGTCGGCGATCTGGATCGGCATTTCAAGGCCGTCGACGTCGCGACCGGCAAAGTGCTGTGGGACACGCGGCTCGGCACGTCGGTGCAGGGCTTTCCGATCACGTTCAGCGTCGGCGGGCGGCAATACGTGGCCGTGCCGACCGGCGTCGGCGGCGGCAGCCCGCGGCGGGTGCCATCGTTGATCGCGCCGGAGATTCATCACCCCGCCAACGGCAACGCGCTGTATGTGTTCGCGCTGCCGGAGCGAAGGTAGAAAAAGGGGAGACGATGCAGCACGTCGCTAGGTGCTTGCTTCTCACGGGCCTGCTGCTCGGCGCGCTCGACGCCGCCGCACAAGGCGTCGTGACGCAGCGGATTCTGTCGCTGGCCGCCGCCAAAGTGATCGCGGAAGCTGCGCTCGCCGAATGCAAAGGACGCGGCTTCCATACCTCCGTGGCCGTCGTCGATCGCTCCGGCACCTTGCTCGTGGTGTTGCGCGACGAGCTGGCGAACCCGGCCACGATCGACATGGCGCGCGGCAAGGCCTACACGGCGCTCGTGTTTCGCTCCTCGACGCGCGACTTCCAGCAGGCCACGGCCAGCGATCCGGCCCGCGCGCCGCAGCGCAACGTGCCGGGCATCCTGGCGCTCGGTGGCGGCGTGCCGATCACGGTGGACGGCGAGATTCTCGGCGGCGTGGCGAGCTCCGGCTCGAGCCAGAAGGACGACGACGAGTGCGCTCGCGCGGGCTTGGCCAAGGCCGCGGACTTGCTGAAGTAGGGGCGGCGCTCACACCGCGTCGCGATATACTGCCGGGCACGCGCCCGTAGCTCAGCGGATAGAGCACTGCCCTCCGGAGGCAGGGGCCGGGGGTTCGAATCCCTCCGGGCGCGCCAACCGACAACGGTGTATTCCGATCACATGGTTTACATCCTATTCCGGCGACATCGTTAACACTTTCGAGCAAGAGGTCCTGCGATGCGTCATCACGGTCGATTGGCGATGGTCGTAGTGGCGACCCTGGTGATCGGTTTCGGGCCAATCGCAACGGCACAGGATCGCATGGGCCCGATACCGCAGGACCAGCTCACGGAGCAGCAAGCCAAGGCACTTGCCGAATTCGTGGCCGCGCGGGGCCAGCCGACCGGACCCTGGATCGTGCTGCTGCGCAGCCCCGAGGTCATGAGTCGCGCGCGTGGGTTGAGCGACTATCTGCGCTACCAAAGCATCCTGCCCGGCTGGCTGCGCGAGTTCGTGATCCTCATGACCGCGCGGCAGTGGTCGCAGAGCTACGAATGGAATGCCCACTATCCGCTGGCCGTCGATGAGGGGCTCTCGCCCGACATCGCACGAGCGATCACGGAAGGCCACCGCCCCGCAGGCATGGTGGAGGAAGAAGCGATCCTCTACGACTTCTGCATGGAGCTACAGCGCAACCAGAGCGTCAGCGACGCCACGTATGCCCGGGCGCTGGACCGCTTTGGCGAGCAGGGCATCGTCGAGACGGTGAGCTTGATGGGCTATTACACGATGATCTCGATGGTCCTGAACACCGCGCGCACGCCGTTACCCGCAGGCGCGAAGCCGGCGCTCTCGCCCTTCCCGCACTGAAGTCCGCAAGGACAAGACCGGCGACAGCGCGCGCGGCTACTTCTTCTTGGCCTGCTCGACCAGGTAATCCACGGCGCCCATGATCTCGGCGTCCGAGAGGTCGACACGGCCGCCCTTCTGCGGCATGAAGCCCTTCTCCCCCTGGAACCCCATCAGCGCATGTTGGTGCAGTGTGTCGATACCCTGCGCGATCCGCGGTGCCCATGCGTCGGCGTCGCCGAGCGGCGGTGCGCCGTTCAACCCCGGCGGGGCATGGCAGGCGATGCACGCGGCGTTATAGACCTGCGGGCCCGTCAGCGGCGCGGCCTCGGGCTTCGGCGCGGCAACCGCAGCGGCCGCGGCCGCCGCGAGCTCGGCATCGCCCAACAGCATGACATGACCCACGGGCTTGATGCGCTCGGCGATGGCCGCCTGGACGCGTGGATCGGCCGCGACATACTTGCCCTGTGTGTCGATCGAAATCGCTCGCGCCAGGAAGAACAGACCCGCGGCAACGCCGAGCAGGATGCCGATGATGAGCATGAAGCTGTCGAAAAACTGCTGGTCTTGATGGCGCACGCCGTGCTCCTGGCTGATTTCGGGCGCAATTATAGCGATACGGTCCCGGACCGAGGTAGTGGTCCGCGGCTTGCCGAGCCGAATTCCACTCGATCTGTGGGCGTCGAGTCTCGCCTAACGCTCTTCAACCGACTGCGTCGTCATCGGACCCGTGCCGAAAACTTGAATCACGGTCTGCTCGTCCTTGGCGCCGTCGTAATGCGGTTGGCCGGCATGATGGATCACATAGCTGCCGGGCTTCACGGGGACCGTGCTGTCGGGATCGTATTTCGTGCCGCTGCCGACCCACCAGGTACCGGAGATCACCACGAAGAACCGGTCGGTGCTGTGCGTATGCGGCCGGCTCATGTTACCCGGCAGCCATCTAATCCTGATGACGTACGGGCCGGGTTTGCTCGGGTCGCCGAATAGCACGGCTTGCTCGCTCGTGCCGGCCGAATTGCGTACCCACTTGATCTCGTTCGGCGGGACGACTTGCACGGCTTTCGGATCGACGTCGGCGCGGCTCACGGCGACTGCGGCTGCGAGTCCGACTATGCTGATGGAGAACCACCGTGTTACAGAGCGCATCACACCCCCTTTTCGCGACGCGACATGTCCGCTGCCCAGTGCCCGTGGCAGCTTCCGCCCCACGGTAACAGCACGCCAGAACGTGATCCAGATCACGGTTTCCGGGTGCGCCCTAAAGGTGCAGCGCGGAAACGCCGACGAAATCGGAGTTTGGCGGCGGTGAGGACGGTAGCATCCGCACCACGTGGATCAGTACCGGCCGCGCTAATTGGCGGACCAACCATGGGCGATGTGACTCGAGCGATCGACCAGAGCGCGACTCTCGACGCCGCCAGGCTCGGCGGCGACGCCACCGCCATGCTCGAGATCGTCCCCGCTCCACTGCTGTTGCTCGACGTCGAGGAACGCATCCTGTTCGCGAATGCCCACGTCGTGCACCTGTTTGGCTGCACGACGGTCGAGCTGCTCGGACAGCCGCTCGGCACGTGGATTCCGGGTGGTCTGCGAGGTAAGAGCTGGCAGAGCGTGCGCGAGCTTCTGGCCGCGCCGCGCGCACGACCGTTCGAAGCGAGCCTGCAGCTGGCCGGGGTCAGGAAGGACGGGACGCGGCTTACGCTCGACGTCCGCTTGAGCGTCGCGGATGTAGATGGGCGATCCGTCGCCATGTGCGTGCTGCATGACACCACCCAGCAGGGCGGGCGGGAGGCCGTCGCGCGCAGCGAGATGCGCCTGAACGAGGCGCAGCGGATCGCGCGAATAGGTAGCTGGACCTGGGATATCGTCAGCGACGAGCACTGGTGGTCGGACGAGCTGTACCGGATGCTCCAGATCGATCCTAACGAGCAAACCCGGCCTTTCGATCGGTTCCTCGAGCTCGTGCATCCGCTCGACCGGGAGCGGGTCCGTGACGGTATCGCGCAAGCCAGGGAGGACGGCGCCGAAGGTACCGACATCCGCGTGGTGCTGTCGGACGGCACGCACAAGGTCTTCCACACGCAAGGCGAGATAACCCTGGGCGAGACAGGTGACCCCCTCTTTATTTACGGCACGATGCAGGACATCACCGAGCGCAAGGCGACCGAGACGACCCTCCACCTGATGGAGACGCGGTATCGCGAGGCCCAACGGATCGCCCAGATCGGTAACTGGGAGTGGGACCTTGCGACCAACACGAGCTGGTGGTCGGACGAGCTCTACCGAATCCTCGAGGAGGATCCGAGTGATTATCCGGCGACGTTCGAGAATTTCATCGCGAAGGTTCACCCCGATGATCAAGCGGTCCTCATCGAGGGCCAGCGCAACATTGCAGTGGGTCCGGAGGGGTACCAGCCGGCCGAGAGCCGCCTGGTGCTTGGCGACGGTCGGCAGAAGCTCGTCGAGCAGCTCGTGCAGCTGCGGCTCGACGCCGATGGTCAACCGGTGGCCGTGATCGGCACGATCCACGACATCACCGAACGCCGCGCGCTCGAGCATCGGCTGCGCGAAAGCGAGGCGCGTTACGCCAGCACCGTGCAGCTCGCGGCCGTCGGTATTGCGCACGTCGACCTCGCGGGCCGGTTCATTTGGTCGAATCGCAGGCTACAGGAGATGCTCGCCTATTCGGACGAGGAGCTCGCCGCTTTGACGACGCAGGCGGTCTCGCATCCCGAGGACGTGCACGTCACGGACAGGGATCGCGCGCGTCTGCAGGCGGGCGAGATCGACACGATGCGTGCCGAGAAGCGCTACGTCCGCAAGGACGGCACGATATTTTGGGTGAGAATCACGAGCGCACTCAGACGTGCCGCCGACGGCCAGCCGCTTTATCACATCTCCGTGGTCGAAGACATCACGGGTCAACGACTTGCGCAGGAACGAGTCAACTACCTCGCCACGCACGATGAGCTCACCGGCCTCCCGAATCGGTCGTTGTTTTCGGAGGTGCTAGAGCGTGCGATCGAGACGGCGCACCGCGACCGTCGCCAATGCGCAGTGCTGTTCATCGATCTCGATCGCTTCAAGATCGTCAACGATTCGCTCGGCCACGAGGCCGGCGACCTTCTGCTGAAGGAAATCGCAGGGCGTCTCGCCCGCAGCGTTCGCGAATCGGACGTGGTCGCCCGGCTTGGCGGCGACGAGTTCGTCGTGTTGCTCGATCACGTCAGGGACCTGGCGGTGGCGGCCGAGGTGGCGAAGAAGATCTTGTCGACCGTGCTCGCGCCCGTGGACATCATGGGGCACGAGTGCCGAATCACGGGCAGCATCGGCGTGGCGGGATATCCGCTCCATGCGCGCGACGCCACGACGCTCATGAAGCATGCCGATACGGCCATGTACCTCGCGAAAGAAGAAGGTAAGAACAACTATCAGTTCTACGCCGCCGACTCGAGCCCGATGTCCGTCGCGCACCTCGTGCTGGAGTCGCACCTCGCGCGCGCGCTCGAGCGGGAAGAGTTTTCGTTGCAGTACCAGCCGCGCATCGACCTCGCGACGGGGACCATCAAGGGGACGGAGGCGCTCCTGCGCTGGTGGAATCCCGAGCTCGGCACCGTGTCCCCGGCCCAGTTCATTCCGCTCGCCGAGGACACCGGGCTCATCGTCACGATCGGCAAATGGGTTCTGCAAACGGCTTGCGAGCAGAACATCGCGTGGCAACGGCGGGGCCTGCCGGGCATCGTGATCTCCGTGAATATCTCACCGCGGCAGTTCCGTGATCCGGCGCTGCTCGGCGACATCGCGCAAGTGCTGCGCGAGACCGGTATGGACCCCCGGCTGCTCGAGCTCGAGATCACCGAGAGCATGATCATGCACAACGTGGATGTCGCGGCGGAGAAGGCCGCGGCGATCAAGAAGCTCGGCGTGCGGCTCGCCGTCGACGATTTCGGCACCGGCTACTCGTCGCTGTCGCAACTAAAGCGCTTCCCGATCGACACGCTGAAGATCGATCGGTCGTTCGTCCGCGACATTCCGCAGAATGCCGACGATCGTGCGATCGCGGAGACGATCATTGCTCTCGGCAAGGCGCTCGGAGTCACGGTGGTCGCCGAGGGCGTCGAGACGGCCGAGCAATTCCAGTTCCTGCGCGACCACGCCTGCGACGAGATGCAGGGGTTTCTGTTCTCGAAACCCTGTCATCCCGACGCGCTCGTCGAGCTGCTGGAAACGATCCCGGTCCGCGCGCGGGCCTGAGCCGTAGCTATTTTCGTGCGGGTTCGCCGGCGCTGGCGCGCTCGGTGGCGCGCGCCGCGCTCAGGATGTTGCTGAGGCCGCGATTCCCTTCGTGGCACGCATACTCGAACGGCGCCGCATCGGCTTCGCGCTTCAGCGGCATTTCGATCTCCCATGGGGCCGTCCAGGTCTCGGGATCCTCGAAGCGGACCTGCCAGCTCAGCGTGCCGGCGTCGACCGGCGTGAACCGCTCGACGATCCGCAAGTGCGCGCTCGCCGAGCGATACGCGGCCGCTTCGCGGATATTCGTGGTCTCGACGACCAGCGTGTCGCCCTCGAAGTGGCCGCGTGCGTCGCCCATCCACAGCCGGATGTCGGGGCTCACGTGCGGCGAGCCGTCGAGCGGGATCAGGCGCGTCTCGTGCACCATCTCGTAGCGGATCGCGACGTAGCCCGGCGCCTGAGTGATGTCGTACGCGTTGCCGTAGATCATGGGCATCATCGAGCCCGGCAGGCCGATCGTGATGCAGCGCTGGTAGAGGCCCAGGTCAGTGTAGGTATCGGGGGCATTGCTTTTAGCGAGCGCGGCCCGCTGCGCCGCGGCCCGTTGTCTACCCTGCGCCGTCAGCGTCGGAACCTTACCGTCCGCCGGCTCCTCGACGAGCCACGGCCGGCTGTTCACGGCATCGAGGTACTCGTACCAGTGCGGGGGACCGGCGCCCGTGTCGTTATCGGGGCTGCCGCCAATCGACGCCGCGATCGCGCGGCCGCGTTCGCGGCGCTGCGCCACGAGCTTGGCCATCTGGTCGGGCCCGAACGCGTCGCGCGGCTTGTCGGCGAGATCGTCCGGTCGCTCGAACGGCGTGCCGAACTCGTCTTTGTTGGTGTAAGTGCCGGCGATCGCGGGATCGCCCCACGAGGTGCGGGGCGCGACGTACGGCGGATCCTCGGCGTTGGCCGGTGGCGCTGCGAACGCCCAGGCCACGGCTGCGAGCGTCAAGACGGCACGACAGCGATTCACGGGCCTGCTCCGTCGGTGGCGAACGACGCTATGGAAACAGCCCCGCCCTGCGCTGTCCAGCCCCGCGCGGAGGCCATGACCGGCGGCCCGACGTCGGTGCCGGACCCGCCTTGGGGATTCGCGTCGTGCTCGTTGCCCTACTGGCTGGCCAGAACGACGCGGGCACCGAGCAGTCCCTCGAGCCGATCAAGGTCGTTGATCACGCGCCACGTGCCGTGCTCGTGCTCGACGCGGGTCCGCCACTGGTCGAGCCTGCTGAGGTACTCGCGCGGATCGAGGTTGTCGGTGCGCAGCTTCGTCACGTTCAGCGCCACGACCTCGAACCCCTCGAGCGGCACCGGGATGTCGCGCACGTAGCCCTTCTCGAGGTCTTCCTTCAGGTCCGAGAAGATGAAGATCGTCTTGCGCCCCGGGTCCTTTTCGTTCAGAAATTCGACGGCTTGCAAGAGCCCACCCGTGATATCCGTGTAGGACGAAGGCTGAACGTTGGCGAGGAAGTTCGCAATGGACTGCGAGAACGCGCGCTTCTGCGCGTTCGCGGTGCTCGGCCGATCGTCGAGCGTGACCTTCGCGATGATGTCCTTCTCGCTGAAGCTGCCCGTGTCGATGCGCGCCACCGCGAACGAATCGTTGGCACCGAGCCGGGTCAACGTGTAGTTGATGATCTGCTCGGCCTTCACGAGCTCTTGCCGATACGTGCCCGAAGTGTCGAGCAGCAAGTAGACGCCGGTGCCGTGCGGCGCCGACCGCGTGCAGCCCGTCACGAGCAGCGCGGTCATCGCCACGAGGGCGAGCGGCCGCGTGAGGATCGTCGTGCTCATGACGCCACCTCCACGTGCTTCTTGCTGGTCGCCTGCTTGGCACGGCTGCCGTCACGGGTCCCCCGGCGCGACGACTCGATCCACAGCGGCAAGAAGATCGCCACGTCGTAGATCCTGACGAGCGCCGTGCCGGTGTGCTGAAACAGGGTGCCGAGGAGCTTCAGCAGTAATTTCAGGAACCGGAGCAGCCCGATTCCGAGCAGGCCGACGACGGTGCGCAGGGAGTGCACGAACGTCTCGAGCGGGATCGCGACGAACACGAGGGCGAACGGCAGCGTGAAGCCCATGCCCATCTGGGCCGCGGTCGTGATCCACAGGTGGTCGCTCACGGCGATCTGCGTGCCCCCGCGCAGCAGCGCCGTCGTCGCGAGCTCGTCCTGCATCAGGATCTCGCGCATGTAGGCGAGGCCGGCCTCGACCGACGCCAGCATCGCGAGGATCGCGAACGTCACGAAGATCATCCGCACGCGAATCTTGTCCGGCAGCGCGCCGATGACCGGGAATAGCCGCGTGATCCGCAGCGATTCCATCAGGAACAGGCCCATCGACACCTCGACCATGATGATCACGAGCGCGGCGATGTCCGCGGTACGGAACGAGCCTACGAAGCTCGTGCCGCCCACCATCTCGGCCATGGGCCGCGAGATCAGCGAGAAATTGATCGCCGCGCCACCGAAGGCCACGGCCAGCACGGCGGCGGAGATGAAGAACTGCACGAGCGACGATGACGACAGCACTTGCAGCGCGCGGTCGGTGCCGCTGGCGATCTCGCGGTACTCGTCGAGATAACGGTCGATTGAGCGCGAGCGCTCGAGCAGGCTCGTAGTGCTCTTTTCCACGCGACCGAGCGCCTGCAGGATCGAGCGCCATTGCGGCTGCATGCGCTGCAGCAGGCCGTGCCGCCGTGCGGCGGATGCACGGTATTCGTCGACGGCCTCGCCGTGCGCTTTGACGAGCGAGCCGTGAATGTCGTTCAGGATCGGGCCGATCGCCTGATCCTTGCGAATTTCGAGCTTCGCGATGGCCTCCACGGCTTTGACCCAGCCGGGTGGCTCGGGCGGCACCTCGGCCGATTGCCGGTAGTCCTCGTCGACGCGCGTGATGGCCTCGGACAACGTGCGCTGCAGCGCGGGATAACCGGCAAGGTCCTTGTGGACACTGACCCCGATGCGATCGAACTCGCGCTCGATGACGCGCTCCTTCGCTTCGCGGCCGGCCGCCAGCAGCACCTCGCGGTTGCGGGCGCTCAGCCGTTGCTCGCCGGCCGTCGCGGCCTGCGCCGCGAGCCGCAGGATCTCGGTGAAGGCGGCACAAACCGTGGTGATCGCGCTGTGCGCGTAGCTGCGTGCGAGATACAAGATCGCAATCGCGAGCACGATCGCCAGCAGCGCGGACAGCGCCGGGTACGGAGTAATAGCGAGCAGTTCGTGAAGCGCCATGGTGTCTCCCGTCGGGCTGTGCGGCCGCCGTCTCGGGATGGCGCGGGGAGAACACGAGCGGCATGGAGCCGCCTGAGCGTGCTGGCAACCCCGCTGTCGTAGGTTTCCCGTTAGACCGGTGGCTTTGCGGCCCCTTCTTTCGAAAGGTGTGCCTTTGTCAGTGCGGCGAGAGGATGGTGCCGGCTTGCCGACCCTGTCAATCGTGTTGCGCGTGCGCCGCGCGCGGGCTGCGGCCGTCGCGTTGGCACGAGGCTTATGTCAACGCTCGAAGCGGGAGTGCCGCGGCCGCGTGGCTGGGCGGCAGGGCCAGCGTCGCACGGTCGCGTGCAGGCGCAGGCAACCGCCGCCCAGGTCAACGTGTGCCGCTGCGATCCCGACACCGCAGCTGCAACGCCTCGGCCACGTGCTCCGGCGCAACGCTCGCGCTGTCGGCCAGGTCGGCAATCGTGCGCGCGACTTTGAGCACGCGCAGCGAGCTGCGCGCCGATAGTTGCCAGCGCTCGGCCGCGCGCTTCAAGAGATCGCGCTGCTCGGGTCCGAGCTTCACGACGCGCCACAGCCCGCGCGCGTCGAGGCGCGCGTTCAACCGGCCGCCGCGTTCGAGCTGCGCGTCGCGCGCCGCCGTCACGCTTTCGCGGACGCGCGCGGATTCACCCGTGGGCGATGGCTCGACGATGTCCGCGAACGCCACGCGCGGCACCTCGATGTGCAAGTCGAACCGATCGAGCAGCGGGCCCGAGATTCGCCCGGCGTAATGCTCGAGCTTGCCGGGCGAGCAATGGCAGCGGTCGGTGCCGTCGCCGCGAAAGCCGCAAGGGCAGGGGTTCATCGCGGCGACGAGCTGGAACTCCGCCGGAAACGCGAGCTGCTCGTGCACGCGCGAGATCCGCGCGATACCACTCTCGAGCGGCTCGCGCAGCGCTTCGAGCGCCGCGCGCGAGAACTCCGGCAGCTCGTCGAGAAACAGCACGCCGCGGTGCGCGAGCGAGATCTCACCGGGGCGCGGGCGCGTGCCCCCGCCGACGAGCGCCTGAGCGGACGTCGTGTGGTGCGGTGCGCGAAACGGCGGCGCGAGTGTCGGCTCCGCCGCGGCGAGCTCGCCGGCGACGGAGGCGATGCTCGCGACTCGCAGCATGTCTTGATATCGCAGCGGCGGCAGCAGACCGGCGAGCCGCTCCGCCAGCATGCTCTTGCCGCTGCCCGGCGGTCCGATCATGAGCAGGTTATGGCCGCCGGCCGCGGCGACGGCGAGCGCGCGCTTCGCGAACGCCTGGCCGTGAACGTCGGCGAGATCGGGGCCGCCGCCCTCGCGAAGCGGCTCGGCGCGGGCCGTGACGCGCGGCAACGGCGCTTCACCGTATAGATGCTCCACGACCTGCTTCAGGGACGTCGCAACGTACACCTCGGCGCTCGGAACGAGCGCGGCCTCGCCCGCGTTCGCGGCCGGCAGCACGAGCGCGCGGCCGGCCTTCTGCGCCGCGAGCACCGCCGGCAGAGCTCCCGTGATCGGACGCAGGTCGCCGTTCAGCGCGAGCTCACCGAGGAACTCGAGCGCCCCGAGCGACCAGCGCGGCTGCCGATCCGCGGCGATCACGCCGAGCGCGATCGGCAGATCGAAGCGGCCGCCCTGCTTCGGAATGTCCGCGGGTCCGAGATGCGCCGTGATCTTGCTGACCGGCACCGTGTAGCCCGAGCTCGCGATCGCCGCGCGGACTCGGTCTTTGCTCTCGCGCACGGCGCCGGCCGGCAGACCCGTGACGGCGAAGCCCGGCAACCCGCCGGCCAGATGGACCTCGACGGTGACGGGGTAGGCATCGAGCCCGGCCTGGCCGCGGCTCAACAGGCAGGCAAGCGCCACGCCGGGTCCCTGGCCGGCGCGCCACGGAACCGGCGGCGGCTATTTCGACGACAGGGCCTTTTCGAGCTCGGCGAGCCGGCCCTCCATGGCCTCGAGCTTGCCGCGGGTGCGCTCCAGGACGGCGCGCTGCAGGTCGAACTCCTCACGGCTCACGAGCTCCATGCGCTCGATGCCCGCCTGCAGCAACGTCTTGAAGTTGCGCTCCAGGTCCTGGCCGAGCACCTTGAGGTTCTGCGGTACCGACGCGGCCAGCTGGCGAGCGAGCTCGTCGAGGCTGAACCGGGCCGAATTCTTGTCGTCCATTGCACCGTCCTTCAGGGTTCGAGGGCCAACCCCGATTCTCACGAACCGAGCGAGAAAAGCGATCATATCGCCAGGTCTGGTCCGCACCTAAGATTTGACTTAATGTTTCCCTGCCCCGGCGGGAAATGGCCCGCAAAAGGGCGAATTGAGTCACGGGACGCCTGGCCTGGCGCTGCTACACTCGCGCGAACGGTCGGTGTCCGTCGGAGAAGAGTGAAGTGCAAATGGCTCGGTCCCTGGTCCTACTCGCATTGCTCGGCACTGCCGCGCATGGGGCCGAGGTCTATCGTTCGACAGCCGCCGATGGCACCGTCGTCTACAGCGATCGGCCGGAGAACGACAACGCCGTGTACGTGACCACCGTCGGGACCAGCCACGCCAACGCCGCCTCACAACGTCCGGCGGCCGGCGCCACTCAGGCGAAACCGACGAGCCCCGCGGCCGCTCCGCCGGAAGCTCCGAACGCGCCTGCGCCGCTACCCGCAGGACCCACGGCCGCGCAGCTGCAAGCCGAGCGGCAGAAGAACTGCGAGATCGCCCGCGAGCGCGAGCAGCGCTACGACGTTTCGCGACGCCTGTTCCGCACGAACGACAAAGGCGAGCGCGAGTACTTGGACGACAAGCAGGTCGCCGAAGCCCGTGCCAAGGCGGCGGCGGATGTCAAAGACTGGTGCGGCTGAGCGCCCGCCCGCCGCGGCCCGCGCGCCGCTAGCGCCGCCCGCTCTCGAAACGCCCGAGCGCAGCGCGGCCGAGCCGGCCCCGGGGCGATTGGATGCGTCGGGGGACGACTTCTTCCTTCCCGACTTCTGCGCCACACGCATGGTGTTCGCCGTGGTGCTCGTCGCCGAGCTTCTGGCCGTGACGCTTGCGCTCGCGCGGCCCACGCCGGGATTTCTGACGGAGCTCGCGCGGATCTCGATGTTCCTGCAGTGGCTCGGTCTCACGAGCGCGGCGCTGCTGTGCTACGCGCGCCCGTGCCTCAAGCGGCTCACGGTGCCGCGCAGCTCGCTCGCCGTGTTCCTGCTGCTGGTCGCGAACACGCTCGTGATCTCGGAGCTCGCGCTGTGGTTCGGCACGGGCTTCGATGCGGCCAGCGTCGACGCGGCCCTCGCGCCGCGCGCGAGCTGGACGTTCCTGCTGCGCAACGCGGGCATCTCGTTGATCGTCACGGCGCTGCTGCTGCGCTATTTCTTCGTCACGCACCAGTGGCAAACGCACGTGCGCGCGGAGGCGGCTCGCGGATCGAGGCCCTGCAGGCGCGCATTCGGCCGCACTTCCTGTTCAACAGCATGAACACGATCGCGGCGTTGACGCGCAGCGATCCGGCGCGCGCCGAGGAGGCCGTGGAGGATCTGGCCGACCTGTTTCGCGCGACGCTGCGCGATTCGCACAGCCCGCTGCGGCTGAAAGAGGAGCTCGAGCTCACGCGCATCTATCAGCGCATCGAGGCGCTGCGGCTCGGCGAGCGGCTCCATGTGACCTGGAACGTGGCCGAGCTGCCGATGCGCGCCCTGGTGCCGGGGCTCACGATCCAGCCGCTGCTCGAGAACGCGATCTATCACGGCATCGAGCCGCTCGAGCGCGGCGGCACGGTCACGGTCTCGGGTCGCGTGGCCGCCGGCGAGATCGAGATCACGGTGGCGAATCCCGTCGCGACGGAGAGGGCCGCCGTGCAGGAGCGCCAAGGCAATCGGCTCGCGCTCGACAACATTCGACAGCGGTTGGCGCTGGCTTACGGCCCGCGCGGCACGCTCACCGTCGAGCAGTCGCCGGACGAATATCGCGTGACGGTTCGCTTTCCGTACACCGAATGAACGCCATGCCGCTGAACGTGCTGATCGTCGACGACGAGCTGCCGGCCCGCGAGCGGCTGCAGCGGCTCGTCGAGTGAGGTGCCGGGCTGTCATGTGGCGGGCGTGTGCGCGAGCGGCGTCGACGCGCTCGCGCTCGTCCGCAAGCTCGATCCGGCCGTCGTGCTGCTCGACATCAGGATGCCGGGCATGACGGGCATCGAAGTGGCGCGCCATTTGGGCGCGCTCGAGCAACCCGCCGGCCGTGGTGTTCACGACCGCCTACGACGAATACGCGCTGCAGGCGTTCGAGGCGCAGGCGGTCGGCTATCTGCTGAAGCCGGTGCGCCGCGAGCGGCTCGAGGAGGCGCTGAAGCACGCATCGCGGCTCAGCGCGTCGCAGCTGTACCGCCTGAGCTCGCCCACGGTGCCGCTCGCCGCGCGGCAGCATGTCGCGGTCCGCGTCCGCGACGAGCTGAAGCTGATTCCGGTCAGGGACATCCGCTACTTCGAGGCGGACCAAAAGTACGTGACGGTGCGCCATGCCGGGCGGCGAGGACCTGACCGACGAGTCGCTGCGCGAGCTCGAGGAAGAGTTCGCGCGGGACTTCGTTCGCGCGCATCGCAGCCTGCTCGTGGCGATCGCGCACGTCGAGGCGCTCGAGCGCATCGGCGAGGAAGGCTACGTTCTGCGGTTGCGCGGCGAGCCCGAGCCGCTACCCGTCAGTCGGCGGCAGGTCGCGGAGCTGAAGCGTCGGCTCGCGAATCACTGACCCGCAACCCGGCGGCTAGCTCGCCTTCGGCTGCGAGCGACGCGAATCGAGCCACTCGATCAGCGGATCCCATTGCTCCCAATCGGGCCATGCGAGATAGGGCGGCAGCTCGTGGATCCCGAGGCCACGCTGATAGGCGCGGATGTAGTTCTGCGCTTCGCGGAAGCTCGCGACATACGGGCACCTTGAGGCGCGACAGCACGTCGTCGAGCTCCTCGAAGATCAGCGTGTTCTCCTTGACGCGGTTCGCGACCAGCGCCGCCTTGGCCTTCTTCTCGGCCACCTTGCCGATCTCGAGCAGCTCCTCGACGAACCGCTCCGCGGCTTTGATGTCGATCGGCGACGGCAGCACCGGCACCACGATCGTCTCGGCCTTGCGAACGAGCTCCGCCAAGTCCTTGCCGCGGGTGCCCGCGGGGGAATCGATGATCACGAACTCCGCGCTACGCGGCACCGTTCGCAGCCCCGTCTCGAACCCTGGCACGCCACTGATCGGCGCGTAGTCCGCCGGGCGCTGCTCGAGCCAGGTCAGCGCCGATGCCTGCGGATCGTAGTCGACGAGTGCCGTCGCGTAGCCTTCGGAAGCGAAATAGGCCGCGAGGCTCGTGGCGATCGTGCTCTTCCCACAGCCGCCTTTGGCGTTGGTCACCAGGATGTGTCGCATGGGCTCTCCGGGGGGACAGAAATTGTCGTTGTTGTTCGCGCGTGCAAACGGCGCCGCCATAAGGTAACAGGCTTATGACAAATCTCCAACGCCGTCGCGGGTCGTCACAGGCCGAGTTGCGCCCACAACGCGTCGATCTTGGCGACGACGTCCGCGCGCATCGAGATCGGTCGGCCCCATAGCTCGATCCACCTCGCCCGGCCATTTCGTCGTGGCGTCGATGCCGAGCTTCGAGCCCAGGCCCGCGACGGGCGAAGCGAAGTCGAGATAGTCGATCGGCGTCGACTCGACGAACGTGCTGTCGCGCTTCGGATCGACGCGCGTCGAGATCGCCCAGAGCACGTCGGCCCAGTTGCGCGCGTCGATGTCCTCGTCGACGACGATCACGATCTTCGTGTACATGAACTGGCGCAAATACGACCAGATGCCGAACATCACGCGCTTGGCGTGGCCGGGATACTCCTTCTTGATGCTCACGACGGCGACGCGATACGAGCAGGCCTCGCTCGGCAGATAGAAGTCGACGATCTCCGGAAACTGGGTCTTCAAGATCGGCACGAACACGTCGTTCAAGGCGAGGCCGAGCACTGCGGGCTCGTCGGGCGGCCGTCCCGTGTAAGTGGTGTGATAGATCGGCTCGCGGCGGTGAGTGATCCGCTCGATCGTCATGACGGGGAACCGTTCGACCTCGTTGTAGTACCCGGTATGGTCGCCGAACGGACCTTCCGGCGCCTCGTCGCCGGGCTCGATGTAGCCCTCGAGCGTGATCTCGGCCGTCGCCGGCACGAGGAGGTCCGAGCCGAGGCACTTCACGACCTCGGAGCGTTGGCCGCGCAGCAGCCCGGCGAACGCATACTCCGACAACGTGTTCGGAATCGGTGTGACGGCCGCCAGGATCGTCGCCGGATCGGCGCCGAAGCTCACGGCGACCGGGAACCGCTCGCGCGGGTGGCGCTCGCGAAACGCCTGGTAGTCGGTTGCACCACCGCGGTGCGCGAGCCAGCGCATGATCACGCGGTTGCGGCCGATGACCTGCTGGCGATAGATGCCGAGGTTCTGCCGGTCGTGCAGCGGGCCGCGCGTGGTCGTCAGGCCCCAGGTCAGCAGCGGTGCGGCGTCGTCGGGCCAGCAGGTCTGAATCGGCCAGTCGGCGAGATCGACGGCCGGCCCTTCCATGACCTCTTCCTGGCACGGGGCGCTGCGAACCGAGCGCGGCGCCATGTTCAAGATCTCCTTCAGTAGCGGCAACGCCCGCCAGGCCTCGGCGATGCTGCGGGGCGGCTGGGGTGCCCGCAGCGCCGCGAGCAACCGGCCGAGCTCCGTGAGTGCCTCGCGACTATCGGCGCCGATCGCCGCGGCCACGCGCTCCTCGGTGCCGAACAGGTTCGCGAGCACGCGAATGCCGCGGGGGCTCGCCTGAGTGAACAGGAGCGCCGGCCCCCGCTTGGCCAGCACGCGCCGCGAGATCTCCGTGATCTCGAGCGCCGGGCTCACCGGTGCCGTGATCGTCTTGAGCTCGCCGCGAGCGTCGAGGTGCGCGAGGAACTCGCGCAGATCGCGGAACAGCCGGGGCGGCTTCGACCAGATGGAATCCACTATAATTGCCTCTTTCGCGGTTTCGGCCCCACGGCGACTCGGGCGCGGCGACTGGCCGCGACATTAATCCCTAACCTGCACGCATTGCCAACCACCATGCAGCTCGCGTTCACGAAGATGAACGGCCTCGGCAACGACTTCATGGTCGTCGACTGGCCGGCCGATCGACCGCCGCCTGACGCCGGAGCTCGTGCGGCGGTGGGCCGATCGCCGGCGCGGCGTGGGGTTCGATCAGCTGCTTGCTGATCCGCGCGCGATCGGCCGGCGGGCGGGGACGCGAGCTACCGCGTCTTCAACGCCGATGGCGGCGAGGTCGAGCAGTGCGGCAACGGCGTCCGCTGCCTCGCGCGGTTTCTGGCGCCGCGCTTCGGTAGCGAGCTCACGCTCGTCAGCCCCGCCGGCGCCGATCGCGGCCAAGGTGCTGTCGGCCGGACGAGGTCAGCGTCGAGCTCGGGGTGCCCGACTTCCGGCCCGCGGCGCTGCCGTTCGTCACCGACCAGGAGCGCGACCGCTACCGCCTCGACGTCGACGGGGCAGGCCGTCGAGTTCGGCGCGGTGTCGATGGGCAACCCGCACGTCGTGATCCCCGTCGAGTCGGTCGATACGGCGCCGGTCGGCGAGCTGGGCCCCGCGTTGCAGCGCCACCCGAGCTTTCCGCAGCAGCGTCAACGTGGGCTTCATGCAGCGCGAGAGCGAGCGGCGCATTCGGTTGCGCGTCTACGAGCGCGGCGTCGGCGAGACGCTCGCCTGCGGCACCGGCGCCGCGGCCGCCGTGGCCGTCGGGCGCCGCTGGGGCCAGCTCGCGGCGGAGGTCGAGGTCGGCCTGCCGGGTGGGGTACTCACGGTCAGTTGGCCTGGACCGGGCTCGCCACTGTGGCAAACTGGCCCCACTACGGCCGTGTACGAGGGTTACATCGAGCTATGAGTCAACCACAAGGCGGTGCGGCCGTCGGGACGGCGGCAGGCGAGACGTTTGCCGAGGAACTCGATTGCGGATTACCTGAAGAGCCATCCCGACTTCTTCGAGCGTCACCCGCTGTTGCTGCTCTCCTTGAAGCTGCCGCATCGCACGGGCGGCACCGCGATCTCGCTCGTCGAGCGCCAGGTCGCCGTGCTGCGTCAGCGGAACGCACAGCTCGAGCGCCAGTTCAAGGATCTCGTGGCCGTCGCGAAGCAGAACGACGCGCTCGTCGAGAAGATTCACCAGCTCGCGCTCAAGCTCATGCGCGCCGCGAGCTTGCCGGCGCGCCTCGAGCAGCTCGAGACGAGCTTGCGCGAGGACTTCGCCGCCGAGCGCGCGGTGCTCGTGCTGTTTCCGGCGGCGCCGGCCACGGCCGTGCGCGAGGGGTTCGTGAAACGGCTGACGCTCGACGACGTCGACGTTCGACCGTTCGCCACGTTCCTGCGCGCGGCCAAGCCGCGCTGCGGCCCGCTGCGCGAGCGACAGAAGAACATCTTCGAGCGCGACGCAGACGTCGTGAGCTCCGCGGCGTTCGTGCCGCTCGGCGCGGACTCGAGCCTCGGGTTCATGGTGATCGGCAGCCGCGATCCGGATCACTTCCATCCCGGCAAGCGCATGGACTTCCTGGCGCGGCTCGGCGAGCTGCTGGCCGTTGCGCTGTCGCGCGAGCGGCTCTGACGTGGGGCGGCAAGAGCTGATGGCGTTCCTCGCGCGGCTTTCCACCGAGCGCCGGTTGTCGCCGCACACCGTCACGGCGTATACGCGCGATTTGAATGCGCTGCTCGAGTTCTGCGAGCGCGAGCAGATCGCTTCGCTCGCGGCGCTCGATTCGTACGCGGTGCGGCGTTTCGCTGCCGAGAGCCACCGGCGCGGCCTGGGCGCGCGCAGCGTCGCGCGCCGCCTGTCCGCCGTGCGAACGTTCCTGAACTACCTCGTCGAGACGCGCGTCGTGAAAGCGAACGCCGGCGTGCACGTGCAGGCGCCGAAGCCGCCGCGCCGGTTGCCCGCGACGCTCGACGCCGATCAGGTCGCGAGCCTGCTCGCGATCAGCGGCGACGATCCGCTGACGTTGCGGGACCGCGCGATCCTCGAGCTGTTCTATTCGTCGGGCTTGCGGCTCGCGGAGCTCGTGAGCCTGAACCTCGGTGACGTCGATGCGGCCGATCGCACGGTGCGCGTCGTCGGCAAGGGCAGCAAGGCGCGGATCGTGCCGGTCGGCAAGCAGGCGTTGGCGGCGCTCGCGCGACTGGCTCGCGGTGCGCCCCGAGCTCGCGCGTGCCGGCGAGCTCGCGCTGTTCCTGTCGCGGCGCGGCGCGCGCGTGAGCCCCCGCACCGTGCAGCAGCGCGTCAACGAGTGGGCCAGGCGCCAGGGCGCGCCGACCGGCGTGCATCCGCACATGCTGCGGCACTCGTTCGCCACCCACGTGCTCGAGTCGAGCCGCAATCTGCGGGCCGTGCAGGAGATGCTGGGACACGCGAGCTTGTCGACGACCCAGATCTATACTCACCTCGACTTCCAGCACTTGGCCGAGGTCTACGATCAGGCGCATCCGCGCGCTCGGCGTCGGTCGGAGTGAGACGTCGCGGCGCGCCGGCGCCGCTCGCGGAGCGTACGAGCATGGAAAACTTCCACGCCACCACGATCGTTTGCGTGCGCCGGAACGGCCGCGTCGCGCTCGGCGGCGATGGGCAGGTCACGCTCGGCAACCAGGTCATGAAGGGCAACGCGCGCAAGGTGCGGCGTCTGCACGACGGCAAGGTGCTGGCGGGCTTCGCCGGCGGCGCGGCCGACGCGTTTGCGCTGTTCGAGTATTTCGAGGCCAAGCTCACGAAGCACGGCAATCTGCATGCGCGCCGCGATCGAGCTCGCCAAGGACTGGCGCACGGACCGCATGCTGCGCCGGCTCGAGGCGCTGCTGATCGTGGCCGACGACAAGAACTCGCTGCTGATCTCGGGCACCGGCGACGTGATCGAGCCCGAGCACGACGTGCTCGCGGTCGGCTCCGGCGGCGCCTACGCGCAGGCCGCGGCCCGGGCACTCCTCGAGAACACTGCGCTCGACGCGCGCTCGATCGTGGAGAAATCGCTGACGATCGCAGGTCAAATCTGCATCTACACGAACACGGCGATCACGGTGGAAGAGCTCTAGGCATGTCGATGACGCCGCGCGAAATCGTCGAGGAGCTCGACAAGCACATCATCGGCCAGCACGAGGCCAAGCGTGCGGTCGCGATCGCGCTGCGCAATCGCTGGCGGCGCGCACAGGTCGAGGAGCCGCTGCGCGGCGAGATCACGCCGAAGAACATCCTGATGATCGGCCCTACGGGCGTCGGCAAGACCGAGATCGCGCGCCGGCTCGCGAAGCTCGCGCATGCGCCGTTCATCAAGGTCGAGGCCACGAAGTTCACGGAGGTCGGCTACGTGGGCCGCGACGTCGATTCCATCGTCCGCGATCTCGTCGACATGGCCGTCAAGATGACGCGCGAGCAAGCCGTGGCGCGCGTGGCCGAGCGGGCCGCCGACGCGGCCGAGGAGCGGTTGCTCGATGCGCTGCTGCCCGGCTCGCACTTCGGCGCCGACGAAGGCCGCGACACGCGGCAGCGGTTTCGCAAGATGCTGCGCGAGGGCGATCTCGACGATCGCGAAGTGGAAGTCGAAGTGGCCGCTCAGGCCATCGGCGTGGAGATCATGGCGCCGCCCGGCATGGAGGAAATGACGCAGCAGCTGCAGGGCATGTTCCAGAATCTCCGCGAGGGGCGACCGAAGCGCCGCCACCTGAGGGTCAAGGACGCGCTCGCGCTGCTGAAAGAGGAAGAGGCCGGCAAGCTGATCAACCAGGAGGACGTGAAGGTCCAGGCCGTGCGCGCGGTCGAGGAGGACGGCATCGTGTTCCTCGACGAGATCGACAAGATCGCGCGGCGTGCCGAGGCGCATGGCGCCGACGTCTCGCGCGAGGGCGTGCAGCGCGACCTGTTGCCGCTCGTCGAGGGCTGCACGGTCAGCACCCGCTACGGCATGGTCCGCACGGACCACATTCTGTTCATCGCCTCGGGCGCGTTCAGCGTCGCGAAGCCGTCGGACCTGATTCCCGAGCTGCAAGGCCGGTTCCCGATTCGCGTCGAGCTGTCCGCGCTGGGCGTCGACGAGTTCGTCCGAATCCTGACGGAGCCTTCGGCGTCGCTCACGGAACAGTACCGAAGCCTGCTTGCGACCGAGCGCTTCGACCTCACGTTCGAGGCGAGCGGGGTCCGTCGGCTCGCCGAGGTCGCCTTTCAAGTCAACGACCGCAGCGAGAACATCGGTGCGCGACGCCTGCACACCGTGCTCGAGCGCCTGCTCGAGACCGTGTCGTTCGAGGCCGCCGATCGCGGCGGCCAGGCCGTCGTCGTCGACGCCGCGTACGTCGACGCGCACTTGAGCTCGCTCGTGCAGGACGAGGACTTGAGCCGCTACATTCTGTAGCCGGGTGACAAGCCTTGAGCGACTACGAAATTCCGCCGCCGACCGACCTCAAGCTGCACCGCCGCTCGCGCGAGCTTACGGTCCGCTTCGGCGACGGCATGAGCGCGCGGCTCTCGGCAGAGTTTCTGCGCGTGCACTCGCCGTCGGCGGAGGTCAAGGGTCACGGCGCCGGCGAAGGTATCCTCGTCACCGACAAGGAAAACGTGAACATCGCGAGCATCGAGCCCGTGGGCCGCTATGCGGTCCGGATCGTGTTCGACGACGGCCACAATACGGGCCTCTATACCTGGCCTATACTCTACGAGCTTTGCAGTGAGCGGGATCGCAAGTGGCAGCGCTACCTCGAGCGGCTCGCGCAGGCGGGCAAGCCACGTCATCCCGAGCCGAAATGGGCCGAGTGAGCACGAGGCGGTGCCGATGAGCGCGAGTGACGCCGAGAACGCCGAGCGCGTGGCCGACTTCGGTTACGAGCAGGTGCCGTGGAGCGCCAAGAAGGCGCGCGTCCGCGGCGTGTTCGATTCCGTCGCGCCGCGCTACGACCTCATGAACGACGTGATGTCGGGCGGGCTGCATCGGCTCTGGAAGCGGTTCACGCTCGCGAAGACGGGCTTGCGACCGGGCCAGCAAGCGCTCGACGTCGCCGCCGGCAGCGGCGACCTCGCCGTGGGGCTTGCCGGCCAGGTGGGCAAGGGCGGCCGCGTCGTCGTCACCGACATCAATGCCGCGATGCTCGCAGCCGGTCGCGACCGGCTGCTGAACGCCGGCGTCGCCGGCAACGTCGACTATGCGCTGGCCGATGCCGAGCAGCTGCCGTTTCGCGACGGCGCGTTTCATTGCGTGACGATCGGCTTCGGTTTGCGCAACGTGACGGACAAGGACGCGGCGCTCGGCTCCCTGTATCGGGTGCTGAAGCCGGGCGGGCGGTTGCTAGTGCTCGAGTTCTCGCAAGCGCATCTGGGCGCGCTGGCACCGCTGTACGAGCTGTATTCGTTCCAGGTGTTGCCGCGGCTCGGCCAGCTGCTGGCCGGGGACGCGGCCAGCTACCGCTATCTGGCCGAGTCGATTCGCCGCCATCCGGATCAGGAAACGCTGCAAAGCATGATGGAGCGTGCCGGCTTCGAGCGCTGCCGGTACTTCAACCTGACGGCCGGCATCGTCGCGTTGCACGTGGGCTATCGGCTCTAGCACGGGCCGGCAGCAGAAGATGTCGGCGGCCGCCCCTTTCCTGTCGTTCATCGAGCGCGAGCTGAACCGGCTCGTCGGCGAGTCGACGGCGGCGCGCGAGCTGCTCGAGGGCCTCGACGGCACGAGCTTCGCCGTGCACGTGGAAGGCTTGGGGCTCACGGGCGTCCTGCATGCCGACGGGCAACGCGTGCGCGTGGGTACCGATGCCGAGGGCGCTACCGTCACGCTGCGTGCGACGCCGCTCGATCTGCTGCGGCTCGCAGGCAGCGAGGGGCATCGGCGGCGTGCAGCGCACGCAGGCGAGCTTCAGCGGCGATCTTGAGGTCGCGGAGCGCTACTCCCAACTTTTGCAGCGTGCGCGGCCCGATCCCGAGGACGAGCTCGCGAAGTGGGTCGGCGACATCCCCGCGCACGCGCTCGGCGAAGCGGCCCGCGGCGCCGGCGCTTGGCTCGCGCGCGCGGCGGGCGCGCTGTGCGATGAACACGGCCGAGTACCTCCAGGAAGAGAGCCGCGCCGTGCCAGCGCCGCTCGAGGCGCAGGCGTTCTACGCCGACGTCGAACGTCTGCGTGACGACGTCGAGCGAGCGGCGGCCCGGCTAACCCGGCTCGAACGACTTTGAGCATATCGATGCGGCGACTGCGCCAGTTGCTGCGGTTGCTCGCCATCCAGCGCGTGCTCGTGCGTCACGGGCTCGACGAGATCGTCTGGCGCACGCATCTGTTTCGCCCGCTGGCTTGGGTGCGGCGGCTGCTGCCCTTCGGGCGCAGCGCGGAGCCGATGGGCGTGCGGCTCCGCGAGGCGCTCGAGGAGCTCGGCCCGATCTTCGTGAAGTTCGGCCAGGCCTTGTCGGTGCGACCGGATCTGCTGTCGCCGGAGGTCGCCGCCGAGCTCGCGAAGCTCCAGGACCAGGTGCCGCCATTTCCGGGCGAGCTGGCCGTCGCCGCGCTCGAGGCCGCGTTCGGCCGGCCGGTCGGCGAGCTCTTTGCCGAGTTCGATCGCGTGCCGCTCGCGGCGGCGTCGATCGCCCAGGTGCATGCGGCGCGACTCGCCGACGGCCAGGCCGTCGTCGTCAAGGTGCTGCGCCCGAACGTCGCCGCCCGGATCCACCGCGACGTCGAGCTGCTGTACTCGGTGGCGCGACTGGCCGAGACCTACTGGCCGGAGGCGCGGCGCCTGCATCCGATCGAGGTCGTCGCAGAATTCGAGAAGACGCTGGCGACCGAGCTCGACCTGATGCGCGAGGCCGCGAACGCGGCGCAGCTGAAGCGCAACTTCGAAGGTTCCGAGCTGCTCTACGTGCCCGACATCTACTGGGACCATTGTCGGCCGAGCGTGCTGACCACGGAGCGAATCTTCGGCATCCAGATCGACGACATCGAAGCGCTGAAGCGCGCCGGCACCGACATCCGCCGGCTCGCCGAGAACGGCGTCGAGATCTTCTTCACGCAGGTGTTCCGCCACAACTTCTTCCATGCCGACATGCATCCCGGCAACATCTTCGTCGACGCGACGGATCCGGCCCGGCCAAAATACGTGGCGGTCGATTTCGGCATCGTCGGCACGCTCGATGCGCGTGACCAGCACTATCTCGCCGAGAACTTCCTCGCGTTCTTCCGGCGCGACTACCGCCGCGTGGCCACGCTGCACGTGGACTCGAGCTGGGTGCCGCCGGGCACGCGCGTCGACGAGCTCGAGGCGGCCGTGCGCGCCGTGTGCGAGCCGATCTTCAACAAGCCGCTGAAGGACATCTCGTTCGGGCTCGTGCTGCTGCGGCTGTTCCAGACGGCGCGGCAGTTTCACATGGAGGTGCAGCCGCAGCTCGTGCTGCTGCAAAAGACGCTGCTCGCGATCGAGGGCTTGGGCCGGCAGCTGTACCCCGAGCTCGATCTGTGGAAGACCGCGAAGCCGGTGCTCGAGGAATGGATGCGCGAGCGGCGCGATCCGCGGACGCAGCTGAAGCAGCTGGTCGCGGCCTGGCCAGAGATCAGCGAGGATCTGGCGATGCTGCCGCGCCTCTTGCATCGGGCGGTGCGCAAAATGGACGCCGAGGCCGCCGCCCAGCAGCGCAAGCAAGCGGCTTCCGCCGGCGCGCGCGGGGACCGCCGCCGCGCGACGCGGCTCGAGCAGCTCGTGCTCGGCGGCATGCTGCTGATCGCGGGCGTGCTGTGGACGGGGCTTGGCTCGCCGACGTGGCTCGGCTGGGCCGGCGCGGCGGTCGGGCTCGCGGTGCTCGCGGTCGCGCCGCGGCGCGGGTAGGCGCGCGCCGCCGAGATCGCTCGGCGCAGAGACTTGCAGCACGAGGGTGCGCGCTTGCGCGCAAGCGCGATCAGCTCGGCTTCGTCTCGCCGCCGAGCGCCGTGATCGCCGCGACGATCTCGTCGATCACGCCGCCGAGCAGCGCGCGGTCGGTGCCCCGCGCGACGAGAGAGGCGCCCAGCCGTCCCTCGCGATTGAACGGGTAGCTGCCGATCTCGATCTCGGGATGAGCGCGCTGGATGCTCTCGAGCGCCGCCGCGAAATCGCCTTCGCGCAAGTACGCGTCGACGCTGGCGGACAGAATCGGCGCGCCCTTGAGCAGCATCGGCACGGCGCCGGCGAACATCGCGCGCGCGATGCTCGGGATGCCGGCGAACACGAAGACGTTCTCGATCTTGAAGCCCGGTAGGCTCGCCGTGTTCTCGACCAGCTCGGCGCCCTGCGGAATCCGCGCCATCTTCAGGCGCGCGTCGTTCAGCGGCCGGCCGCTGCGCTTCATGATCTCGACGATCGAATCGTTCAATACCAGCGGCACGCCGAACGCCAGTGCGATGCACTCCGCAGTGATGTCGTCGTGCGTAGGACCGATACCGCCCGTCGTGAAGACGTAGGTGAAGGCCTGCCGGCACTCGTTCACGTGGCGAACGATGGTCGCCACGTCGTCGCGCAGGATCCGGCCCTCCGCCAGCTGTATGCCGAGCTTCGCGAGCTCGAATCCGAGGAACTGCAGATTCGTGTCCTGCGTTTTGCCGGACAGGATCTCGTTGCCGATGATGAGCACGCAGGCGGTCGGTGGGGTCATGGCGATTGGCTGACGGGGTGCAGCGTGAGCTCTGCGAGCACCGCCCAGTGATCCGAGCCGAAGCTCGGGAGTTGCCGGTGCGCGCGGATGCCGAAGTCGGGGGTCACGGCCACATGATCTATGGGGATGCCGAGAATTGGCAACGTGGCGGGCCAGCTCGGGCTCAACGTGCGTCCACGGCGCGTGTCGGTGAGGCCCGTGGCCGCGAGCCAGTCGGTGAAGTACGGCGAGTACGGCGTCACGTTGAAGTCACCCGCGACGACCAACGGCCCCTCGACCGTGGCGCGCCGCTGGGCGAGCCGCTGCAGCTCCTCGTTGCGTAGCCGCGCCCGCCACGGCAGCGTCGGGGCGCTCAAGTGGACGCCGAGGAAGCCGAAGTCGCCCGCCGGGGAGTGGATGCGCGCCTCGACCGCCGGCACCTGGCCGAGTGACAGGAATTGCGCGGCCGTGAACGGAAAGCGCGACCACAGCGCGATGCCATACGGCCCCTCCGCGGGGGCCTTGATCTCGTAAGCGAACGCTTTGTCGAAATCGGCGAGCACTTCCGCCGCATGCGGCGTGAACTCCACGACCAGCAGCACGTCCGGTGCGGCCGCCGCAACGATCTCGTGGAAGCGGCGCGGGGAGAATTGCCGGTACGACACGTTGACCGTCAGGATCTTCAGCGGCTCGGCAGCCGGCGCGGGCGCCGCCGACCACGGCCTCGGCAGATAGGGCAACACGGGCCAAGCGTTCAACGCGCCGATCGCGAGCAGCCACATCGCGGGGCGCCACCGGCGTCGCAGCGCGAGGAGCAGCAGCACGATGCTCGTCACGCCGAGGTACTGGAGCCGGAAATGCGTCGTCAGGTCGAGGATCCACCACAGACGCGCGGCGAGTGGCGCCAGCCCGAGCGCGGCGACCAGCGTGGCGAGAGAGACGAGCAATCCATCGAGCCAGCGCAACACGGTTCCTCTCACTCCGGACCGTCGCCGCGGCTGCACTGCCAGCAGGCGGCGAACTGCGCTTCGTTGTCTTCGCCGCAGTGCCGGCAGCGCCACGCTGCGCCGCGGACACCGGTATCGGGGCGCAGCGCCTCGCGGATCACGGCGGTGGCTTTGTCGGCCTGGTCGTCGCGCAGTACCCAGAGCTCCGGCGAGCAATCGACGAACGGCAGGTCGCCGAGCGCGGACACGAGCTCGCGGTGCTTGATGAAGCAGTCGATGCCGCTCAGCTCGAGCAGGTTCTCCAAATGCGCCGTGTCGTGTAGTGAGGCGCCGCTCCAGACCCGCTTCATCATCGTCGCCGCGCTAGCTCATGGCCGTAACGACGCGAGGAACGCGGCAGGGTCCTCGCCGCGCTCGAGGACCTCCACGAGCGCCGAGCCGACGATGACGCCGTCGGCGTGCTTGCCGAGGAGTGCCACTTGCTCGGCGCGCCGCACGCCGAAACCCGCGCAGACCGGTAGGGTCGAGGCTGCCTTGACGGCGGCGAGATACTCCGCCGTGCCGGCCGGCAGCGTCGCTTCGCCGCCGGTGATGCCCGTGCGCGTCACGGCGTAGACGAACCCCTGGCTCGCGGCGCACACGCGCGCGAGACGCTCGGCGGGGGTCGCCGGCGTCACGAGCTGGACGAGCGCGAGACCGTGCGGCTCGAGCGCGGCGGCGAGCGGCGCGCTCTCCTCGTACGGCAGATCCGGCACGATGAAGCCGCCGACGCCGACCTCGGCCGCCCGCTGCGCGAGCGCCGCATAGCCGAACGCGAGCAACGGATTCAGGTAGCTCATCAGCAACACCGGCGCCGGCAAGTCGAAATCGCGGCGCGCGAGCTCGTCCAGGATCCAGTGCAGGCTCACGCCGTGCTCGATCGCCTGCTGGCTCGAGCGTTGAATCGTGACGCCGTCGGCCATGGGATCGGAGAACGGCACGCCGATCTCGACGGCGTCGGCGGCCGTCGCGACCGCGCGCAGCGCCTGCAGAAACTCGCGCGGCTCGGGGTAACCGGCCGTGATGAATGCCACGAGCCCGGGCCCGTCTCCGGCGTTGCGCGTGAGCGCGGCGCAGATGCGGTCACGCGGCTGCATGCGCGCGCTCCGCCAGCGGATAGTTCGCGAGGATCGGCATGTCCTTGTCGCCGCGACCGGACAGACCGATCAGCACGCGCGCGCCGGCGTGCCGCGCCGCCCAGCGCTTCGCGCCCGCGAGCGCGTGTGAGCTCTCGAGCGCCGGCAGGATGCCCTCGCTGGCGCAGCAGCTCCTCGAGCGCCGCGAGCGCCTCGAGGTCGCTGGCGGTGACGTATTCGACGCGGCCGATCGACTGCAGCAACGCGTGCTCGGGACCCACGCCGGGATAGTCGAGGCCGGCGGAGATCGAATGGGTCTCCTGGATCTGGCCGTCCTGGTCGTACAGCAGCATCGTATAGGTGCCATGCAGGACACCCGGCTTGCCGTGCGACAGCGTCGCCGAGTGCTCGCCGAGCGCCTCGCCACGGCCGCCCGCCTCGACGCCGTACAGCTTCACGTTGCGGTCGGCGAGGAAGCCATGGAACAGGCCGATCGCATTCGACCCCCCGCCGACGCAGGCGAACACGGCGTCGGGCAGACCGCCGGACTCGAGGATCTGCGCGCGCGCCTCGCGGCCGATCACGGCCTGCAGCTGGCGGACGAGATAGCGGATACGGATGCGGACCGATCGCCGAGCCGAGCAAGTAATACGTGCCGACGGGATCGGAGACCCAATCGCGAATCGCCTCGTCGATCGCCGCGCGCAACGTTCGGTCGCCGGACTTCACGGCGACGACGGTGGCGCCGAAGCGGCGCATGCGGTCGACGTTCGGCGCCTGGCGCGCGACGTCGATCTCGCCCATGTACACGGTGCACGGCAAACCGACGCGCGCGCAGGCGGCGGCCGACGCGACGCCGTGCTGGCCGGCCCCCGTCTCGGCGACGATCGCGGTGCGCGCCGAGCGCCTTCGCGAGCAGCGCTTGACCGATGCCGTTGTTGATCTTGTGCGCGCCGGTATGCGCCAGATCCTCGCGCTTCAGCCACACGTCCGCGCCCCAGCGCGCCGACAGCGTGGGCGCGCGCGTCAGCGCGGTCGGCCGTCCGACCCAGGACGTGAGCTCGCTCGCGAGCGTCCGCTGGAAATCCGCCGACGGCAGGATGTGCTCCACGCCGTGCGTCAGTCGTTCGATGGCCGGCATCAATGTTTCCGGCACGAACCGGCCGCCGAACGGGCCGAACCGGCCGTTCGCATCCGGGAACCGCCCCTCGAGCAACGCTGCGAGCAGCGTCTCGCGTTCCTGCGTCTCCATCAGCTCACTCCTCGAGCGCCCGCACGCGGGCGACGAATTCCTCGATTTTCGCAGGGTCCTTCTGCGCCGCGCTCCCGTTCGACGCCGCTCGACACGTCGACGCCCCAGGGGCGAACGAATTGCACGGCGGCGGCGACGTTGTCGACCGTCAGCCCGCCGGCGAGGATCACTTCGGCGACGCGCGCGAGCCCATGCGCCTCGTCCCAGTCGGCGAGCTTGCCGCGTGCCGCTGTGCGTGCCCTCGAACAGTAGCCGATCCGGCAAATCGGCATCGGCCGGCGCGTTGGCGTCGCGATAGACGGGCAGCGCCGTGCAGCCGCGCGGCAGCGTGATCGCGGCGAGGTCCGCGGCGTCGGTCTGCAGCCAGTCCGGCGCGAACACCGTGAGCGCTTGCTGCCAGCGGGCCGGCTCCGGGTGACGCATGACGGCCACGCGGACGACGTGGCCCGGCAGGCCCGCGCACAGCTCCCTGGCGCGCTCGGGCGTCACCTCGCGCGGTGACGGCGCGAACACGAAGCCGAGCGCGTCGGCGCCGGCGCGCACGGCGGCCGCGACGGCTTCCGGGCTGCTCATGCCGCAGATCTTCACGAACATGTCAGCGCTCCTCCGCCGCGGTCGCGCGGCCGGCGGCGATCAATCCGGCGAGCGCCGCGCCCGGGTCCGGCGGCGCGCATCAACGACGAGCCGACGAGCGCCAGCCGATAGCCGCTGCGGGCGACGCTGCGAACGTCATCGACGCCGCCGATCCCGCTCTCGGCGACCGCCGGCAAGTGCCGCGGCAGGTACGGCGCGAGCTCGACGAAGCGCGAAAACCGCACGTCGAGATCGCGCAGGTCGCGGCAATTCACGCCCGCCAGAACCGGCGGACCGGCGTCGGCGGGCTCGTCGAACGCCGCGAGTCGCTCGAGGTCGGCGCGGTCGAACGCCTCGAGCAGCACGAACAGGCCGAGCTCTCGCGCCGTGTCGACGAGCAGCCGCGCCGTGGCGTCGTCGAGCATCGTCACGATCACGAGCACGCCGCCGGCGCCGGCGGCGCGCGCTTCGAGCACCTGATACGGATCGGTCAGGAAGTCCTTGCGCATCGTCGGTCGGCCGGTCGGCTGCGAGCAGCTTGCGCCGCGTCGACGAGATGCGCGAGCTCGCCCTCGAACTCCGTCGGCTCGGTCAGCACGGAGACGGCCGCCGCGCCGCCGGCGGCGTAGCTTGCGAGCTGCGCGTCGCGGTCGAAGCCGCCGGCCGCAAGCCCGCCGGCCGCCGGCGAGCGAAGCTTGAGCTCCGCGATCACGTCGAACCGATCGAGCACGAGACGCGGCGGCGCCGGTGTCGCGCGCGCGCGTCGCTCGAGCGCGGCCTCGCTCTCGACGCGCCCGCGCGGCGCGCACGCGCGCGCGGCTCGCGTCGGCCATGCGCATCGAGAAACGTCATGGCGATCGTTCCTTGCCGAATGCCGCCAGTCCGTCGACGAGCCGCGCCGCGGCGCCGCTCAGCGAGCGTCTCGCGCGCCCGGGCCACCGCGCTCGCGGCATCGGCGCGAGATGCCCGTGACCTCGAGCGCCAGCGCGGCGCCCAGCACGAGCGCGTTGCGATGAGCGGCCGTGTCGCCGCCGGCCGAGCGCGGCCTTGAGCCGCGCCGCGTTGACGGCCGTCTCGGCGCCGCGCAGCTCCTCGAGCGCACAACGCTCGATGCCGGCATCGCGCGGATCGCGGACGCTGCGGGCGACGCGGCCGGGCCGCACGTCGTAGCAGACGAAGGGGCCCACCGGCGTGGCCTCGTCCCAGCCCGCGGTGCCGTGCACGACGAAGGCGCGCGTCAGCGGCAAGCCGGCGAGCGTCTCGGCCATCAATGCGGCGATCTCGTCGCTGAAGGCGCCGATCACGTGAAACGGCGGGGCGGCCGGGTTGGCGAGCGGGCCCAGGATGTTGAACACGGTGCGCACGCCGAGCGCCTGGCGCACGGGCGCGATGTGCTTCATCGCCGGGTGATAGTGGGGCGCGAACAGGAACGTGAAGCCGAACCGCTGCGAGGCACTCGCCGGCCGCTGCCTCGTCGAGCGGCATCGGCAGGCCGAGCGCCGCGAGCACGTCGGCGCTGCCGCACTTGCTCGACACCGAGCGGTTGCCGTGCTTCACGACCGGCACGCCGCAAGCGGCGGCGAGCAGCGCGCTGCCGGTGGACAGATTCAGGCTGTGCGACGCGTCGCCGCCCGTGCCGACGATGTCGACGTAGGGTCCGGGCGCGATCGCGGGCCGCCGCGCGAGCTCGCGCATGCCGCGCGCGAAGCCGCGGATCTCCGCCGCCGTCTCGCCCTTGCTGCGCAGCGCCACGAGCAGCGCGCCGGCGAGCGCCGGCGCCAGCTCGCCGCTCGCCATCACGCGCAGCAACGCAGTCGCCGTCGGCTCGTCGAGGCTCTGGCCGGCGAGCAGGCGCTCCAGCAGTTGCTGCGGATTCACGCTCATGGATACAGGAAGTTCTCGAGCAGCTTGGGCCCCTCGGGCGTGAGCACGCTCTCGGGGTGGAACTGCACGCCTTCGACAGGTCAGCGTCCCGATGGCGCACGCCCATGATCTCGCCGTCCGTGGTTCGCGCGGTGACGGTGAGGTCCGGCGGCATCCTCTCGCGATTCGCGGCCAGCGAGTGGTAGCGGCCGACCTCGAACGGGTTCGAGAGACCGCGGTAGATCGTCCCGCCGTCGTGCTGCACGACCGAGGTCTTGCCGTGCATCAGCGCGGCCGCGCCGATGATCTCGCCGCCGAAGTGCTGCACGATGCTCTGGTGGCCGAGGCATACGCCGAGCACGGGAATCGTGCCCGCGAACGCCTCGATCATCGCGAGCGACACGCCGGCGTCGTCGGGGCGCCCGGGCCCGGGCGAGATCACGAGGTGCGTCGGCGCGAGCTCTTGCGCCGCGGCCACGGTGAGCGCGTCGTTGCGATATACGAGCACCTCCGCCTTCAGCACGAGGAACGCCTGGACGAGGTTGTAGGTGAACGAATCGTAGTTGTCGATCAGCAGCAGCCGCACGCTCATAGTCCTTCCTTCGCGAGCTGCCAGCGCTCGCCGTAGGATCGCGCTCTTCGCGAGCACCTCTTGGTACTCCCGGTCGGGCTCGCTGTCGGACACGATGCCGGCGCCCGCCTGAAAGCTGTATTCGTCGCCGTGGAACACCATCGTGCGGATCGTGATGGCCTGATCCATGTTGCCGTTCTTGGCGAAGTAGCCGACCGTGCCGCCGTATAGACCGCGCGCCGTGGGCTCGAGCTCGGCGATCAGCTGCATCGCGCGGACCTTCGGCGCGCCGACCAGCGTGCCGGCCGGGAACGCGGCCGCGAACAGGTCGAACGCGTCGCGATCGGCGGCGACGAGACCCTGCACGCCGCTGACGATGTGCATCACGTGGCTGTAGCGCTCGATCTTGCGGTACGGATCGACGTGCACCGAGCCGCCGCTCGCGACGCGGCCGAGATCGTTGCGGGCGAGATCGACGAGCATGACGTGCTCGGCGTTTTCCTTCGGATCCGCGAGCAGCTCGTGCTCGAGCGCAAGATCGTGCTCGGGCGTCGCGCCGCGCGGTCGCGTGCCGGCGATCGGGCGCAGGCTCGCGTGCCGTCCCGTGAGCCGCACGAGCGCCTCGGGCGAGGAGCCGGCGACGCGCAGGTCGCCGACCTCGAAGAAGAACATGTAGGGCGAAGGATTCAGCAGGCGCAAGCCGCGGTAGGTCTGGAACGCGTCGACGTCCGTGCGGCCGCTGAAGCGGACCGACAGCACGATTTGGTAGATGTCGCCGGCCTTGATGTGCGCCTTGGCCGCGCCGACCGCGGCCAGGAATTCGGGCTCCGTCATGCTCGAGCCGGCCGGCGTGAATTCGCCCTGCTGATCGGGGGCGTCGAGCCCGCCGCGCAGCGCCGCGACGACGCGACTGCGCAGCGCCGCACGCTCGCGCTCCGAGCCCGCGTGCAGCAGCGCGACGCGGCGCGTCAGGTGATCGAACACGAGCAGCGACTCCGGCGCGACGTACACGGCCTGCGGCAGCCCGTCGAGCTCGCGCCGATTGGGCGGCAGGCGCTCGAAGAACCGGACGACGTCGTAGCCCGTGGTGCCGACGAGGCCGCCGTTGAACGGGATCCCTTCGATCTCGGGCTCGAGCGCCGGCGCCCGGTGCAGCGACGTCGCGCATCAGCGCGAGCCATTCGGCGGAGCTCGTCGGGCGCTCGTGCGGGCTGGCCGTCGATCGTGAGGCGATCGGCGTAGAGCTCGAGCGTCAGTCGCGCCCCCAAGCCCGACGAACGAGTAGCGGGCGAGCCGCTCGCCGCTCTCGACGCTTTCGAGCAGGAAACAGCGGCTCAAACGCCCTGAGCTTCATGTAGGCCGATACCGGGGTATCGAGATCGGCGGCGATATCGAACGGTGACTCCATGACTCGACTGCCTCGGTTTAGCAGGGTCCAAAAAACAAAAAACCCATCTCCGTTACCGCGAAGATGGGTTTGCATGGTCGAGAGACGACTTTGAGGTCTTCTACGCGCGCACTACCCGCTCCGCTGTTGGCCCGCGCCACCAGCGGCGATCGAAAGTGCGATGTCCTCGCAGGTCGCCCATGGGCTGGCAGTATGTCCGGGCCCCCGACGGGGGTCAAGCTGGCGCCCAGTAGTGCGTAGGCGGGCGCAAGGCTTCGGACCGTGCAACGACGCAAAACCGGGCGCCGGCTTGTGGGGTAAAATCGCCGGCGGATCCGCCCCTCATGTCCGTACCCAACTCGCCCACGATTCGCGCCAACATCTTCTTCGCGGAGAAGGACCGTGCGCTGCGCGAGGACGTGCATCGGCTCGGGACGCTCGTCGGGGAGCTCGTGCGCGAGCAGGGCGGCGAGGCGTTGTTCGACCTCGTCGAGACGGCGCGCAAGCTCGCGATCGCGCATCGTGAAGGCGACCGGGCCGCCTACGGGGACCTGAAGGCGCTGCTCGGGGCGCTCGAGCCGCGCACCGCGCGCGATTTCATTCGCGCGTTCTCCACCTACTTCCAGATGGTCAACATGGCCGAGAAGGTGCACCGGATCCGCCGTCGGCGCGCCTACCTGCGCGACGCGACGGTGCCGCAACCGTTCGGCTTCATCGATGTCTGCCAACGCCTGAAGAGCCAGGGCGTCGACGCCGACGAGCTCGAGCGGGCGCTCGCGGCGGTCTTGATCCAGCCGGTATTCACGGCGCATCCGACCGAGGTCGCGCGCCGCACGCTGCTGCGCAAGGAGCACAGCATCGCGCGCTATCTCGTCGACATGATGGATCCGTATCTCACGCCGAACGAGCTCGAAGCCATGCTCGGCAAGGTGCGCCAGGAAATGACCACCGGCTGGCAGACGGCCGAGCGGCCGGAGGCCGGCGTGCGGCTGCGCGACGAGGCCGAGCACGTGCTGTTCTTCCTGACCGACGTGCTGTACCGCATGGTGCCGCCGTTCTACGAGAATCTCGAAAGCGCGCTCGCGGGCGCGTTCGCCGAGCGCGGCGCGCGAATCCGCGTGCCGGTGCTCGTTCAGTTCGGCACATGGGTCGGCGGCGACATGGACGGCAACCCGCACGTCACGGCCAAGACCATCAGGCTAGACGCTCGCCCGGCAGCGCTCGCTCGTGCTGGATCTGTACTATCGCGAGTGCCAGCAGCTCGCCGGACAGTTGAGCCAGGGCTCGGAGCGCGTCGCGGTGTCCGAGGAGCTCGATCGGCGCACGGCCCTGTACGCCGGCCACTTCTCGGAAGCGGCCGCCTCGCTGCCGTTGCGCCACCGGCAGATGCCGTATCGCGCGTTTCTGCGGCTCGTCGGGGCGCGCCTGCAGGCCACCTACGACGATGCCGCATATCCCTACGAATCGCCGGACGAGTTCATCGCCGACATCGAGCTCGTCGCCGACAGCCTGCGTGCCCACAAGGGCCGCAACGCCGGCTTGTTCGCGGTGCGGCGGCTGCTGCGTCGGGCCCGGACGTTCGGGTTCCACATGGCGATGGTCGATGTGCGCCAGAACGCGCTCGTGCATCGGCGAGTGATCGGGGCCGCGCTGCAGGAGGGACGGTGGCTGCTGCTCGATGACGACGAGCGCGCGCGGCGGCTCGAGGAGGCGCTCGACCGCCGCGAGTCGCCCCTCGGGGCGCTCTCCTCCGAGGGTCGTCGCACGCTCGCCGTGTTTCAGACCATCGCGCATTGCCGAAGAAAGTACGGCCGCGACTCGATCGGCCCTTACATCGTCAGCATGGCGCACGGCGTCGACGACGTGCTGTCGGTGCTGCTGCTCGCGAAGTGGGGCCACCTCGGCCCGAAAGGCCAGCCCGTCCCGCTCGACATCGCCCCGCTGTTCGAGACCGGCGAGGACGTCGAGCGCGCGCCGAAGATCATGGACAAGCTGCTCGCCGACAAGCTGTATCGCGAGCATCTGCGCGGGCGCGGCGATCAGCAAATCGTCATGTTGGGCTACTCCGACAGTCATCGGGACGGCGGTGTCGTGGCAGCGCGCTGGAGCCTGCAGAAGGCGCAGCAGGAGCTCGTGGCAATCGTGCGGAAGCACGGCGTCGCGCTGACGGTCTTTCACGGCCGCGGCGGCACGATCAGTCGCAGCGGTGGCGCGTTGCACGAGGCGGTGCTCGCCGCGCCGGCCGGCGCGATCGCCGGCCGGCTCCGCATGACCGAGCAGGGCGAGAACATCAACACGAAGTACGGGCTGCGCGGGATCGCGCTCAGGACGCTCGAGCAGACGCTGTCGGCCGTGCTGCTCGTGACGCTGCGGCCGCCTGCGCGAAAACCCGGCCGAGGCCCGCTGGCACTCGATCATGGAAGAGATCGCGGCCGCGAGCCGCAACGCGTATCTGAAGCTGCTGTCCGACCCCGGCGACTTCATGGAGTACTTCCGTGCTGCCACGCCGATCGACGTGATCGAGCGCATCGCGAGCACGTCGGAGCGCGCCGAGCACGTCGGCGAGGAGCAAGGCGAGCCGCGCGCCGCGCCGTGGATCTTCGCTTGGACGCAGAGTCGGTGCCTGTTGCCGAGCTGGTACGGCGTGGCGAGCGGCCTGAAGCAAGGCATCGAGGTGCATGGCGAGGGCGCGCTGGTCGAGATGTTCGAGCAGTGGCATTTCTTCCGCGTGCTGCTGTCGGACGTGGCGGTGGCCCTGGCGAAGGCGGATCTCGACATCGCGGCGCAGTACTCGCGGCTCGCCGGCGAGCGGCACGACAGGTTCTTCCCGGCCATTCGCGGCGAGTACCGGAGCTGCGTCGACATGGTGCTGCGGCTCACGCGGCAAAAAGAGCTGCTCGAGGAGTCGCGAACGTTGCGTCGCGCGATCAGGTTGCGGAACCCCTACGTGGACCCGATCAGCTTTCTGCAGGTCGGCCTGCTGGAGCGCTGGCGCGCCAACGGTCGGCAGGACGACGCGGTGTTCCAGGCGCTCGCGGCGAGCATCAACGGCATCGCCCACGCGATGCAGAGCACGGGCTGAGCCGGGCGCTACCGGCGCGAACCGCGCGTCTTGATCCAACCGATCACGCGGCTATCGAGCTCGTCCTCCGCAACGTCGGTTTCCGAGAGCGTCCGCCCCCGAACGGAGATGCCGGCCCGATGCACGGTGGTGGGATCTCCTGATACGAGCGGATGCCACCAGTCGAGCGGCTTGCCTTCGGCGAGGCGCCGATAGGCGCATGTGGTCGGCAACCAGCGCATCGTGGCCGCGTCGCTGGGATCGAGCGACACGCAGTCCGGCACGCGCGCATGCCGCTCGGCGTATCGCGTGCAGCGGCATGCCTCGCGATCGAGCAGCCTGCACGCGACGTCCGTGTAGAGCACGCGCCCCGTCGTCGCGTCCTCGAGCTTCTTCAGGCAGCAGCGGCCGCAGCCGTCGCAGAGTGATTCCCACTCCTGAGGGGTCATGTCGGCGAGCCGCTTCGATCGCCAGAAGGCAGACATGCTGTGCGTGATCCGCGCGAAAATCCCGGCAGTTCCGCTAGTGTAAGCTGCCGTGCGGTGGCCGGCCCGCCTCAGTGCGAGCGCGAAGCGACGATCCGTCCGCCGCCTAGCTCGATGACGTGACGACAGCGTGCGGCCGCGTCGAGGTCGTGCGTGACCAGCACGAGCGTGGTTCCCGTCGCCGTGTTCAGCGCGAACAGGAGATCGAGGATCCGCGCACCGGTCTTGTTGTCGAGGTTGCCCGTCGGCTCGTCCGCGAATAGCAACGACGGGCCGGTCACGAACGCGCGCGCGATCGCGACGCGTTGCTTCTCGCCGCCGGACAGCTGCTTCGGATAGTGTCGCAGCCGCTCCTCGAGGCCGACCTCGATGAGCGCCTGCCGCGCCCGCGCGGCCGCATTGGCCGTGGCGGAGAGCTCGAGCGGCAGCATCACGTTCTCGATCGCGGTCAAAGAGGGCAGCAGATGGAACGACTGAAACACGAAGCCGACCTCGCGATTCCGCAAACCCGCACGGCCGTCCTCGTCGAGCGCGGTCAGCTCGGCGCCGTTCAGCCATACCTTGCCGGACGTTGGCTCGTCGAGGCCGGCGAGCAGCGCCAGCAGCGTGGATTTACCCGCGCCGGACGGTCCGACGATGGCCGCCGTATCGCCGCGCGGCACGCCGAGCGTGACATCGTCTAAGATGGTCAGCTCACCCTCGGGACTGCTAACCTTTTTCGTCAGGTGCTCGGCTCGTAACAGGAACTCGCGGGTGCTCATCTTTCAACGCCTAGCCGCCGTCTTGCTCGTGACCGTCCTCTGCCTCTGCGCAGCGCACGGCGCCGGGCGAACCATTGTCGTGGTGGGCGACTCGTTGAGCAGCGGCTACGGCATGGCCACCGAGCAGTCGTGGGTCGCACTGCTAAAGGATCGGTTGCAGAGCGAAGGGTACGGTTATGAAGTGGTGAACGCCAGCATTGCCGGCGACACGTCAGCGGGCGGGCTCGCGCGTCTGCCGCGGCTGCTCGCCTCGCATTCGCCTGCGGTCGTGATCATCGAGCTCGGTGGCAACGATGGTCTGCGCGGGCAGCCGATCGCGACGCTGCGCGACAACCTCGCGCAAGATGATCGAGCAGAGCGAGCGTGCCGGTGCCCGTGTCGCCCTCGCACAGGTGCAGATTCCGCCGAACTACGGCCCGACGTATACGCGCTCGCTGGCAGCGGTATATCCCGAGCTCGCGCAGCGTTTCGACTGCCACGTTGGTCGATCTCGCGCTGCCGGAGGTGGCGCTGAAGCCGGAGCTGATGCAAGCGGACGGAATTCATCCGAACGCCGCAGGCCAGAAGGTCGTGTTCGCCAACGTCTGGCGCGCGCTCGTTCCGATGCTCGTTGCTCGCGATGCCGGCTAGACGCTGGCTCGATGTCTATCCGCCGGGCGTACCCGCGGACATCGATCCCGATCGGTACTCGTCGCTCGTCGCGTTGCTCGAAGCGAGCTTCGAGCGCTTCGCCGAGCAACCCGCATTCACAAACCTCGGCACCACGCTGACGTTTGCCGAGGTCGAGCGACACAGCCGCGGGTTTGCAGCGTATCTTCAATCCGTTCCTGGTATCGGACCCGGGCGCGCGCGTCGCCATCATGTTGCCGAACACGCTGCAATACGTCGTGGCGTTGTTCGGCGTGCTACGCGCCGGCTTCGTGGCCGTGAACGTGAATCCGCATGTACACCGTGCCGGAGCTCGAGCATCAACTCACGGACAGCGGCGCCCGCGTGATCGTCGTGCTCGAGAATTTCGCCCACACGGTCGCGCAGGCATTGGCACGCAGCGCGTTGACGACCGTCGTCGTCTCCCGTCTCGGCGATCACTGTCCAGCGCCGAAGCGCTGGCTGGTGAACTTCGTCGTGAAATACGTGCGCAGGCTGGTGCGCTCGTGGCGCATCCCGGCCGCCGTGAGCTATCGGGGGGCGCTCGCGCGCGGCGCTCGACTGCGCTACGAACGGCCGTCGCTCGGCGCGCGCGATCTGGCGTTCCTGCAGTACACGGGCGGCACGACGGGGCGCGCCAAGGGCGCCATGCTCACGCAGCGGAACATGGTCGCGAACGCGCTGCAGGCGGCCGCCTGGGCGCGGCCGTTCTTCGGGCCCGACGCGGGGGTCGTCGTGACGCCGCTGCCGCTGTATCACGTGTACTCGCTCACGGCGAATCTGCTGTGTTTCGTCGAGCTCGGCGGCCACGATCTCCTGATCACCGACCCGCGCGATCTGCACTCGTTCATCGAGCAGCTTCGCACGACCCGGTTCGCGTTCATGACGGGCGTCAATACGCTGTTCAACGGGCTACTGCATGCGCCGGGGTTCGATACGCTCGACTTCTCGGCGTTGCGGGTTTGCATGGGCGGCGGCATGGCCGTGCAGCGTGAGGTCGCGACGCGCTGGCAAGCCGTGACCGGTGTGCCGATCGCGCAGGGCTACGGCTTGACCGAAGCGTCGCCGATCGTCTGCGGCAACCCCCTCGATCTCAAGGACTTCAACGGCTCCGTGGGCCTGCCGTTTCCGTCGACCGACGTCGCGATCTTCGACGAGGATGGCCGCGAGCTTGGCGTCAACGAGGTCGGCGAGATCTGCGTTCGGGGTCCGCAGGTCATGGCCGGCTACTGGCAGCGACGCGACGACACGGCCGAAGTGCTGTTCGGCGACGGCTGGCTGCGCACCGGCGACGTCGGCCGCATCGACGTGGACGGATACGTATTCATCGAGGATCGCAAGAAGGACGTCATCGTCGTGTCGGGTTTCAAGGTGTATCCGAACGAGGTCGAGGACGTCGCGACGCGCCAGCCTGGCGTGCTCGAGGCGGCGGCGATCGGCGTGCCGGACGCGCAGTCCGGCGAGGCCGTGAAGCTCTTCGTCGTCCGCAAGGACCCGAGCGTCACGATTGCCGACGTTCTCGCGCACGCGCGCGCGAACCTGACCGGCTACAAGCGGCCGAAGCACGTGGAGTTCGTCGACGAGCTGCCGAAATCGAATGTCGGCAAGGTGTTGCGGCGGGTACTGAAGGAACGCGCGGCTCAGGCGACGAGCGCGGTAACGACGTAGAGCGTGAGGCCTACGAGGCCGCCGACGAGCGTGCCGTTCACGCGGATGTACTGCAGGTCGGTGCCGATGTTGAGCTCGATTCGCTGCGCCGTGGCTCGTGGGTCCCAGCTCTCGATGGTCTCCGAGACGATCTCCGCGAGCGGATCGCGGTAGTTTTCGACGAGATACAGCAGCAGTCGGCGCAGCCAACCGTTCAACCGTGCCGCGACCTCGGCGTCGGTGTGCAGGACCTCGCCGAGCTTGCGGATCTCGCTCGTCAGCCCGAGCATGAGCGGCGAGTCTGGGTTCGCCAGGGCCGCGTGCAGCTCCTCGCCGAGCCGTTTCCATAGATCCTCGAGGTAGCTTCGCACGGCGGGATGGCTGGTGAGCTCCTGCTGCAATGCGCGGCTCCTCGCGACGAGCGCGGGGTCGGCGGCGAGCGTTTGCCGTAGCGAGTCCAGTTGGCTGCGAATGTCCGTGCGCGCGGGGTGATTCGGGTCGCTCGCTATGGCGTCGAGCAGCTGCTCCATCTCGCCGACGAGCTTGTCGTAAATCTCCCGATCGACGAACTTCGGCAGCCACCACGGGCTCTGCTCGCGAATTCGCAGGCGGATGGCAAACCGATGGGCATCGAGCTGCGTGCGGCCGAAGTGGACGAGCTGGTCGATCAGCGTTTGCATTCGATCGCCGGACAGCAGCACGTCGAGCAGCGTGCCGACGGCCTCGCTCACCGGCACGGCGTTGAATGCGCGTTCCAGCGTGCCGGCCAGCGCGGCACGGAGCTCACTGCCGTCGCCCGAGCGCAGCGCCCAATCGAGGGCGGCGGCGAGATCGCGACTCACTCGGGCCGCGTTGCGCTCGTCGTCGAGCCACGTACCGAGCCGTCCGGCCAGGTCGCTGCGGTCGAGCCGCCGTTCGATCGCTTCGCGTACCAGGAAATGGTCGCGGATGAAGCGTGCGAGAGCCCGGCCGATGTCGTCTTTGCGAGCGGGCACGATCGCCGTATGCGGGATCGGCAGACCGAGCGGCCGGCGGAACAGTGCGACGACCGCGAACCAGTCGGCGAGGCCGCCGATCAGCGCGGCTTCCGCGAACGCCCGCGCGCCGCCGGTCCAGCCGGTGGTCGGCAGCCACCAGGTGCTGGCGACGAAAATCGCGGCCATGATCGCGAGGAGCGCGGTCGCCATTAGCCGCATGCGTCGCAGGCGGCGGACGAGCGCGGGGTCCGGCGGCGGGGCTGGCGCGGGCGTGGCGCCGCTCATCCAAAGACCGCGGCGATCTCCGTCTGAATGGCCGCCGCGGCTTGGTACGGATCGGCGGCATCACGAATCGGCCGGCCGACGACGACGTAGTCGGCGCCCGAGCGGAACGCGAGCGTCGCGGTGACGACGCGGCGTTGGTCGTCGTTGCGGGCCGTCTCGGCCGGACGGATGCCCGGCGTGACGATCAGTGGCGCGGCGCCGAGCGTCTGCCGCAGCCGTGCGGCTTCGAGCCCCGACGCGATGACGCCGTCGCAGCCGGATTCGACTGCCTGTCGCGCGCGCAGCAGCGTGAGGGCCTCGACCGTGAGGCCCACGCCCATGTCGGCCAGGTCCTGCGGCGCGATGCTCGTCAAGACCGTGACGGCGAGGATCTTGAGCCGCTCGCCCTTTTCCGCGGCGGCGGCGGCCATGATCGCGCGATCGCCATGCACCGTCAGGAACGACGCGCCGGACTTGTTGAGTTGCCGCACCGCCGCAGCCACCGTGGCCGGGATGTCATACAGCTTGAGATCGGCGAAGACCTTCTTGTCTTGGTCGATGAGCCAGCGCAGCAGCTCGAAGTAGTGCGGCGAGGTCGCGAGCTCCAGGCCGATCTTGTAGAAGACCACGGTGTCGGCGAGCCGATCGACGAGCCGCTTCGCTCGCTCGAGATCCGGCACGTCGAGCGCAAAGATCAGGCGTTCGCGCGCGGCGATCTGGCGGGGGGCGTTGGCGACAACGGCGGACACGCGCGCATTCTAGCAGACGCGCGGTCAGGCTTTCGCCCGCAACGCGTCGCGTGTCTGCAGCGCGAACCGGTCCGTCATGCCTGCGATGTAGTCGGCGACGACGCGGGCAGCGCCGGCCGTGCTGCCGGCCACGAGGGCGTCGCGTGCCCGCGCCGCATGCTCCGGTGGCATTCTTCCGTGGTCCGCCATCAGCTGCTCGAACAGGAAGCGGACCGTCTCGCTCGCCTGCTGCGTCATCTGCTTCACGCGCGGATGTGTGTAGAGCGCGTCGCGGAGAAACCGCTTCAGCGCTTGCTGCGCCTCGTGCATCGGTCCGCTGAACCGGATCAACGGCTGTGGCAGCGCGCGAACCTCGTCGATGTCGCGCGGCCCCGCCGCCGCGATCGCGGCAGCGCTCGTGCGGACGAGGTCGGCGACGAGCTCGCCGATCATGTGGCGGACCGCCTCGCTACGCCGATGCTGAACCTTCGCCTGGGGGTACTCCCGATCGACGGACGCAAGCTGCGCTGCAAAGATCGGCAGCGACGCCAGCTGCTCGAGCGTGATGAGACCGGCCCGCAGGCCGTCGTCCACGTCGTGGTTGTTGTATGCGATCTCGTCCGCGATATTCGCGAGCTGGGCTTCGAGCCCGGGCTGGCGCCGCTCGAGGAAGCGTCGACCGACGTCGCCGAGCTCGCGCGCATGCTTCACCGAGCAATGCTTCAATATTCCCTCGCGCGTCTCGAACGTGAGGTTCAGCCCCGGGAAGCTCGCATAGCGATCCTCGAGCTGATCGACGACGCGCAGCGACTGCAGGTTGTGCTCGAACCCGCCGAACTCGCGCATGCAGTCGTTCAGCGCGTCCTGCCCCGCGTGGCCGAACGGCGTGTGGCCCAAATCGTGGGCGAGACTGATCGCTTCGACGAGATCCTCGTTCAGAGCGAGCGCGCGCGCCGCGGTGCGAGCGATCTGCGCGACCTCGAGGGAATGCGTGAGTCGCGTGCGATAGAGGTCCCCCTCGTAGTTCACGAACACCTGGGTCTTGTAGACGAGCCGCCTGAACGCCGTGGCGTGAATGATCCGATCGCGGTCGCGCTGGAACTCCGTGCGCAACGCAGGCGGCGGCTCGGGGTAGCGTCTGCCGCGCGAGCGCAGGGCCAGCGCCGCGTATGGCGCGAGCTCGTTCCGGACCTCGCTCACGCGAGCTGCTCGGTCAACACGGCGCGCAGCGTTGCCTCGGCCGGTGCTCGCGTGACGACGGCGTTGCCGAGCCCTTCGATCAGGATCAGCTTTAGGCCCGCCTGGTCCGCCTTCTTGTCGCCGCGCATGGCGTCGAGCAAGGCCGTCGCGTCGATGCCGGGTGCCCGTGTCGGCAGGCCCGCACGTGTCAGCAGATTCTCGATGCGCGCGCAGCCCTCGGTATCGAGTCGGCCCAAGGCCTGCGACGTCCGGGCCGCGAGCGCCATGCCGATCGCGACGGCCTCGCCATGCAGCCAGCGCTCGTAGCGGCCGAGCGCCTCGAGCGCGTGCCCGAAGGTATGGCCGAGATTCAGCAGCGCGCGCCGGCCGCGCTCGCGCTCGTCCTCGGCGACGATCATCGGCCTTGATCTCGCAGCTGCGCCGGATCGCGTGCCCGAGTGCCGCGGCGTCGAGCGCGCGCAGTGCCTCCATGTGCTCCTCGAGCCAACCGAAGAACGCCGGATCGACGATCACGCCGTATTTGATAACCTCGGCCAGGCCCGCCGACAGCTCGCGTGGCGGCAGAGTCGCCAGAGTACCGGTGTCCGCGAGCACGGCGATCGGCTGGTGGAAGGCGCCGATCATGTTTTTCGCGCGCGGATGGTTCACGGCGGTCTTGCCGCCCACGGAGGAGTCCACCTGCGCGAGCAACGTGGTCGGAATCTGCACGAAATCGATGCCGCGCTGGTAGCTGGCCGCCGCGAATCCCGTGAGATCGCCGATCACGCCGCCGCCGAGCGCGACGAGGCAAGCGTCGCGGTGGAACTGCGCGTCGACGAGACGGTCCAGGACGGTCGCGTACGTTGCGAGCGTCTTGTGGCGCTCGCCATCGGGGAGGACCAGCGCATGCACCTCGCGGTCGCGCAGGCGTCTCTCGCACGCGCGCGAGATACAGCGGCGCGACGACTTCGTTCGTGACGATCAAGATCTGGCGCGCGGCCGTGCCGTAGAGGGATGCATCGTCGAGCAGGCCGACACCGATATGGATCGGGTAGCTGCGCTCGCCCAGCGCGACGGTGATCGTTTCCACGCGGCGAAGGGTCGCAGGCGGAGCCGATTTTTGCAATGCAGTCAGGTGGCTACGCCGAGTTGCTCGCGGATCTCGGCGGCCACGGCGCGCACGGTTCGGCCCGTGGTTGCGATCCGGAAGTCGGCAAGCTCCTCGTACAGCGGCAGGCGCACGACGAGGAGCCGCTCGAGCACGGCCCGCGGATCGTCGTTCATCAGCAGCGGGCGATTCTTGGACAGACGCGTGCGTGCCACGAGCGCCTCGACACTGGTTTCGAGATACACCACCGTCCCGGTGCCGGCGAGCCGCTCGCGGCTCGCGGGATCGAGCACGGCGCCGCCACCGGTGGCGACGACCACGTCCTGAAGCTTCGTGAGGTCGGTGATCACCTCGCGCTCCCGCTCGCGAAACCGCGCTTCGCCTTCCTTCTCGAAGATGTAGCGCACGTCGACACCGGTTCGTTTCTCGATCTCTGCGTCGCTATCGAGGAACTGCTTGCCGAGCAGGTTCGCCAGGCGTCGCCCGACCGCCGTCTTACCGGAGCCCATGGGGCCGACGAGGTAGATGTTGGGCCGTCCGAGCATTGCGCGAAGGATACAGAAACAAAACGGCCGCCCAAATGGGCGGCCGCTGCGCGCTGAGAACGCGGTCTAGCTTACGGCACAGACACGCTGACCTGGGCCGTCGTTGCGAGACCGAGCGGTGTGGTCACGGTCAGTGTGATGACGCCCGTCCCGGTCGTGGTGCCGGACGTTACGGTGAACGTGAACCCCGTGATGCCGGGGAACGCTGGTCCTATCGGGATCGCGCTGCACGGCACCTTGAATGATGACGGCTGCGACACGCCAAGGCCGGCGCCGTTGGCCGACAGAGCCACGGTCGTGTCGCCGGGCATGACGTTACCGTTGACGTCGCGGACCCAGAAAGACACCGCCAGGGCGGAGTTCGTGCCTCCGACGTTCAGCGCGGCGAGCGGCGAGCCGTCCGCGAACGTGATGACCGGCGCGCTGCCCGACAGGATGACGAGGTTCTGCTCGGCGATGCCCGTCGAGCGTGTGGCCGCCCCACCGCACCGGCCCGTCGTGTCCTTGCAAAGCACGCCGTTGAAGATGCTGTCGGCGAGGTCGCGCGTCTGGTTGTTGTTGAAGTCGAAGAAGTCCTCGCCGGCATTGTAGGCGCCGTTCTCGTTGTCGTCGCGATAGGGCTCGGCCAGGTCCGTGAACGTTTCGCCGTTGTCGAACGAGCCGTTGCCGTTGGCATCGACGAACGACTCCTCGCCGATCGCTTTCGCCAGCAACGTGACGCGGCCGTCGCCAGGACGCGGATTCGAGCTGCGATAGTTGACCGTGCACACGCCACCTTCGGTGGACGTGGTCGCCGTCGTGCACTGCGACTGGATGTTGCCGCCCTCCGCCGTGAACGTCACCGCAGTGCCATCCGGCACCGGATTCTGGAATCGATCGCCCAGCCGCGCGGTCACGCTCGTCGTGACACCATCGTGGTCGAGCCCCTCGATGTTGTAGCAACCCACGGCCAGCGAAAAGCTCGCGTCCGTCGGGATGCCGGTGGTGACCGTCAATTGGCTCGACTGTGTCGAGATGGGTTGCGGCGCGCTCGTCACCGTAGCCGTGACCTTGACCGAGGTCGCCACCGTGCCGGCGTTGACGACCGTCTGTGCGAACCCCTGGTTGTCGCTGACGGCGCTCGTCGACGTCAGCGCGATCCCGCCCACGGACGTGTTCAGGGCGAAGCTGACGTTGGCCCCACTGACGGGGCCGTTCGACGAATCGCGGACTCTGAACACGACGGTCGAAGCCTCCGGTCGGGTGGCATCACCCGTGCCCTGCAGGGCAATGTTGGTCGGCGTGGCTGATACGAACTCGATCGAGCCGACCGTCGCCGCCGCCGCCGTGACGGTGCCGTTGGCCGACAGCGCCTGGCCGCCGACCGTAGAGCCGGCCGTGATGACGTCGGCGCCGGAGCACCCACTGGCCACGTAAGTGACCGTCGCGAGGCCCGTGGTCGTCGTCACGGAAGAAACAGTCGCGCCGTTGGCACGGATCTGCGCCGTTCCGGCCGCAACGCACGGTGAATTGAAGCTGACGGTGGCCGAGCCCGTATAGAGCGTGCCGCCCGTTTGCACCAGCGACACGGTCAGGCTGGTCGAGCCCCCGGCCGACAGGGTCGGATTCGAGATGCCAATGACACCCGGTTGAAACTGGCCGCCCGTGCCGGTTCCCATCTGCACCGTGCTGGACGTGGAGGACGCCACTACCTGGACGTTCACCGTGGCCTGTAGCGAGCCCGCCGCAGCCGTGACCGTAATGGTCCGGAGACTACTGTCACCCGCCGTCAGCAGCGTGGCCGACGCCGTGCCGGTCGAGTCCGTGGTGGCCGGGGAGCCAGACACGCCGCCCGACGAGGCCGTGAACGTCACGGGCACGCCCGACAACAGTGCGTTATTTGCGTCGCGGACGAAGGCCGTGATCGTGGCATCTGCGGAGCCATCCGACGGAATGCTCGACGCGCTCGTCGTGACCGTCACGGCCGCCGCGCTGGCGCCCCCGCCGCCACCACCGCCGCCGCCACCGCCACCGCCACCGCCACCACCGCCGGCTCCTGGGTTGACGAGCGTCTGATCGTCGCCGCCACTGCAGGCTGCCAATACGGCGGCCATGGCGAGCAACAGCAAGATCCCTAGCTTCTGCATATCCCTGATCCTTTAAGTCCTGCGCAACTTGTCGGCCGACGTCCCTTACCTAGCGCCTAGTTGATTCGTGCGCCGTCCCGAAGAATCTTCGGTGTGACGAAAATCAGCAGCTCCTTGTTGTTGTCGGTCTTGCTCTTGCTGCGGAACAGGTACCCCAAACCTGGAATGTTGCCGAGCCCCGGCACCTTGTTCACGGTGTTGCGCAGCTCGGTCTCGTAGACACCGCCGAGCACGACCGTTTCGCCGTCGTTGACGACGACCTGCGTCGCGAGCTCGCGCTTGTCGATGGCCGGCACGGAGCCGCCCGTGGCGGTCGGCACCACTTGGCCGACGGCGTCTTTCGTGATGTTTAGATCCATGATGATCCGGTCATCCGGCGTGATCTGCGGCGTGACCGTCAAGCTCAATACGGCCGGCTTGAATTGGACGGTGGTGGCACCGCTGGACGAGGATTCCTGATACGGAATTTCCGTGCCCTGGAGAATCCGCGCCTCGCGCTGGTTCGTGGCTACGATCCGCGGCGTGGAGACGACGCGGCCGTCGCCTTCGGCCTGCAACGCCGTGAGCTCGAGGTCGACGAGATAATCGGCGTCGAGGATCGCGAGCGCGAGCGACCCGGCGGGTTTGGCGATCGGCAGGTTCACGTTGTAACGCTGGTCGATCGGCGGCAGCGTGACCGGGAACGGCGAGCCCGTGGAATTCAGGTTCGTCAGGCCCGAGTTCACGATCGTGTCCGAGCCGGAGCCATTGCCCGTCAGGGAGACGAGACCTTGGCCATTGTTACGGTCCTTGACCACGTTCGTGCCGAAACGGACGCCGAGCTCGCGGCTGTAATCGTCGTTGACGATCACGACGCGCGACTCGATCAGCACCTGCCGTACCGGAATGTCGAGCGTGGTGACGAGGCGGCGAATGTTCGCGAGGCTGCTGGCCGTATCGCTGATGAGCAACGTGTTCGTGCGCTGGTCGATCGCGACGCTGCCGCGGTCCGAGAGAAGCGTCTTCCCACCGTCACCCTTGATCAGATCGGCGAGCTCGCCGGCCTTGGCATAGTTCACCTGGATGAACTCCGAGCGCAGCGGCTCGAGTGTTTGCAGGTCCTTGACCGCTTCGAGCGCGGCCTTCTCGCGCGCCGCGATCTCCTCGGCCGGCGCCACGATGATGACGTTGCCGTTGCGCCGCATGTCGAGACCCTTGGTCGTCATGACGATGTCGAGCGCCTGATCCCACGGAACGTTCTGTAGGCGCAGCGTGACGCTGCCTTGCACGGTGTCGCTCACGACGATGTTCAAGCCGCTGAAGTCCGCGATCAGCTGCAGCACGGCCCGCGTCTCGAGGTCCTGGAAGTTCAGCGTCAGGCGCTCGCCCGTGTACTCGCGCTTCTCGTCATACACGCCGGGCGTCGCGGTGGCCTGCTTCTCCGCGGGCGGCTTCAGCTCGAGCGTGAAGACGTTGTCGGACTGATAGGCCAGCTGGTCGTACTCCGCCGCGGCCGTGACGACGAGCCGGGCGTCGCGATTCGCGCGCAACGCGTCGACCGTGAAGACCGGGGTCGCGAAATCGGTGACGTCGAGGCGCCGCATCAGCTCTTGCGGCAGCGTCGTGTTCTGGAAGTCGACCACGATGCGGCCGCCTTCCTGGCGAACGTCGACCGTGGTGCGCGGGTCGCTCAAATCGACGACGATCTGGCCGGCGCCGTTCGGGCCCCGCCGAAAATCGATGTTGCGGATGGCGCGGTCACCGGCAGCGGCGGGCGTCGCAGCGGAGGTGCCGGCTCTTGTGCTCGGGGCTGGCTGGGCGGCGAACGACGGCGCCGACGTGGCACCCGGCGCTTGCCCAAGCCGCACGTATACGCTGTCGCCCTCGACGCGCGTCTCGTACGGCACCATGGTGTTCAGGTTCAGCACGACGCGGGTGCGGCCGTTCGCTTCCGCGGTCAGAATCGTGGTCAGCGGGCCGACATTGGCTTCTTGGCGCCGCGACGACAGGCCAAGCGTGGTGTTCGGCAAATCGAGCGAGATCCTTGCCGGATTGTCGATCGTGAAGCTCATTGGCTCCGGTGCCGTGCCGCTCAGCTTGAGCTGCAGCTGAACCTGCTGACCCGGTAGCGGCTGCACGTCGATCGACTCGAGGCGCAGCGTCTCTTGGGCACGCGCACCAACGGCCGAGAGACCGATCGCGAGGATCCAGCCGAGGCTCGCGAATTGGCCGAGCCATGCTGAGACCATCCCGCGATGAGCGGGCGCTGACTTACACATACGGTTCACTCCCTAAAACTTCCCTGCGTTTCAATCGGCCAGTGCAATGGACGCGGGTCGCTCCAGGAACCCGCCCAGACCGTCAGGGATGATCTCGACCAATTGAATCTGGGAATCAGAAATCGCGACGATGCGGCCGTAGTTCTGCCCCATGTGGTTACCCACCGCCACACGGTGCACGAGCCCATCGGCTGTTTGCACGAGACCAAAGCTCGCTCTGCGATCGGCGAGTGTCCCGACCATGCGCAGAGTGTCGAGCGAAAACTGCTCGAGAAACTCACGCGGTCGATTCGGATCGGGCCCGTCGACGGATCCGGGGCCGCTACGTCGTCGCTGCGGCGCCTCGGGCACGAAAGGCGAACGTCGATTACCCGCCTCGTAAGCAAACGTCGGTGCCGGTTGCACTTGCGGCAAGGCCTCTATGCGCCCGCCGGGCCGTGCTTTGACCTGATCGATATAGGCGCGCAGATCATCGTTGCCGCCGCTGCATGCGCTCAAGCCCACCGCGAGGAATGCCGCAGCGAGCGAGCGCGCCAATAGTGTGCTACGCGTCAACATCAGCTTCCCGAGCCTCCCGAGCCTCCTGCTGCCTCCTCGTCCAGATAGCGATAGGTCTTCGCCGTGACGTCGAAAGTCAGCTCATCGGGCGAATCCTTGTCGCCGCGATGGATCGTGATGTCATGTAATGTCACGATGCGCGGCAGCGCCGCGATGCCGCTCACAAAATTACCCAACTCATGGTAATTGCCGCTGTAGCGGAGCTTGATCGGCAGCTCCGCGTAGAAGTCCTTCTGAATCTCGCCGGTCGGCTGGAATAGCTTCTCGTCCAGGCCGGCGCCCGCGGCGGTCTGGGAGATATCGACGAGCAGGCTCGGCACTTCGGTTTTGCCGGGAAGCTGGCGGAGCATGGCGCCGAAATCGCGCTCGATCTCGGCGAGCTGGGTGCGATACGCGTCGAAGTTCGCCGCCTTGCGCTGGCGATCCTCGAACGTGGCACGCAGCTCGACTTCCTCCTGCTGGGCGCGATCCAGCAAGGGCTTCTCCTGCTGAATCACGAACATGTAGATACCGGCCGCGAGCACGGCCACGAACGCGAGACCGACCGCCACCGCACGGATCGGCAACGGCCAACGGCCGGGCTCGTTCATGTCGAGTGCACGCAGATCGTCGACGATGCTCATTTCGCCGCCTCCTGGCCGTCCTCGGGAGCGACCTTCGAGACTTGTTGTGCGAAGACCTTGAACTTGGAGCTCTTTTCCGCGCCTTCGGACACCACCTCGACGATGTCGAGGCTCGCGTCCTTCAGCCACTCCGACGAGTCTATGTTGCGCATCAAGGCCGAAACGCGGCTATTCGATTGCGCCATGCCGCGCAGCTCGAGACGCGCGCCCTGCTGCAGGACGTCCGTCAGGCTGACGCCTTCGGGAACTGCGTTGACCAGCTCGTCGAACAAATGCACGACCTCGGGACGCGAGCGCTGCAGCTGATCGATCACGCGCATGCGTGCGAGGAGTCTCTCGCGCTGGCTTTCCAGGCCTTTGATCTCCGCGATCTGCTTGTCCAGTGCGGAGATCTCGGTGCGCAATATCTCGTTGCGGCCACGCTGCGCGGACGTCCAGCTCTGCATCGTGAGCTTCGAGAGGTAGACGAGGCCGGCGCCGATGATCACCGCGCCAAGCAGCGCGACAAGGAATTCCTGTTTGCGTTTCTGGCGTAGCTCGGCCCGCCAGGGCAGCAAATTAATTTTTGGCATGTTAGTCGAAGCTCCTCAGCGCGAGCCCGCAGGCGGTAAGCAAAGCGGTGGCGTCCTTGTCCACACCTTGTGATTTGGCACGACTCGAAACTTTCATTTGCCCCAGCGGATCGCCCACCGCGGTTGGCACGCCGACGCGGCTGCCGATGACGTCTGCGACGCCGGGTATGTTGGCGCAGCCTCCGCACACGAGAATCTGATCGGGCTGCTCTCGGCCACTCCCCGAAGCCAGGAAGAACTGCAGTGAGCGGCTGACCTGTTGGGACATGTCGTCCATGAACGCATCGAGCACTTCGGGCTGATAGTTACTCGGCAGGCCGCCTTCTTTCTTCGCGCGCCCTGCATCCTCCATGCTGAGCCCATACGTCCGCATGATCTCTTCCGTCAGTTGCTGGCCACCGAACGCGAAGTCGCGCGTGTAAATGACCTTCAGGTCCTTCAGCACGCTGAAGGTCGTGGTGCTCGCCCCGAAGTCGCAAATCGCGACGAACTTGTCGGCCCCGCCATCAGGCATCTGATGCGTCAGCAGCTGGCAGCCGTTCTCGACGGCGAACGCTTCGACGTCGACGACGCGCGCGTTGAGACCGGCGGCTTCGACCGCGACCTGGCGCTGCTCGACGTTCTCGGTGCGCGTGGCCACCAGCAGCACGTCGACCATATCGGGATCGCGCTCGCTGTCGCCAATGACCTCGAAGTCGAAGCTGACCTCTTCCATCGGGAACGGGATGTATTGATCGGCCTGCAACTCGACTTGGCCCTCGAGCTCCGTCGCGCTGAGGTTCTTCGGCATTTGAATGACTTTAGTGATCGCAGCGTCGCCGCTGATGGCAACGGCCGCTTCTCGCGACTTGCTGCCGGCGCGCTTGTGTGCCCGACGGATGGCCTCGCCCACGGCATCGGCGTCGACGATTGCTTTCTCATTGATCGCGTTCGGCGGCATGGCTTCGGCGGCATAGGCCTCCACGCGATAGCCGCGGCCACTCTGAACGAGCTCGATGAGCTTGACAGAGGAGGTCGTAATGTCGAGGCCGATCAAGGATCCCTTCCGGCGGGTCGCGAACACAGCTTTTCCTTTCCAACACGTGAGGTTGGGTTAGAATCCTATACGTGCCTTCAGCTATCCAATTTAACCATAACTATAGCTCAGTCGAGCTAAATTCCGGTGTGATGCCCATCTCGATCCGACAATTCAGGTTAGCCCCGTCCGGGTTGGCCCACCGGCGGAGAAACTCCCGGAGATGACCGGATTTCCCGCCGGTTGGGGACGCCGTCGCATTCCGGGGATGGGCGGAGGAGTAAGCTGGCGAAGCGGCGATGGACCCACGGAGGGTACCCAACCTTCAACTGCCTCGGCAGCCCCGCTATCCTTGGTGCGACGAGTTCGCCGCGCCGGTAGACCGGAGGCTTTGCGTCCCCACCTTTCGATGGGTTTGCCCTGACGCCGGCGACTATGCACAAAGGCCCCAAGTCTGGCAAGGGCGTGGAATCCAAGTTCGGAAATGAAGCCTTACATTAAGATTCCGCTCACAATTTTCTGCGTTACGGCCGCGCTGGCGCTGGGCACTGCAGCGGCGCTCGCGGGCGCTTACTACTACGTGTCGCCGAGCCTCCCCCAGGCCGCGGACCTTCGGGACATCAAGATCCAGGTGCCGCTCCAGATCTATAGCCGCGACGGGCGGTTGTTGGCGGAGTTCGGCGACCAGAAACGCACACCCGTGAACTACGACGACATCCCCCCGTTGGTCATCAAGGCCGTCCTCGCAGCTGAGGACGAGCACTTCTTCGAGCACCTGGGCGTCGACTATCGGGGTGTGGTTCGCGGCATCGTGAACGAGCTGCGGCCCGGCGGCTCCACTGTCGGCGGCAGCACGATTACCCAACAGGTGACCCGCACGCTGAACGTGCTGCAGCGGTCGGGATTGAGCTCGGGCCTGCAGCGCTTCGTGGGCAAATTCAAGGAATGGATCCTCGCGTTTCGCATCGAGCGTGAGTTCACGAAGCAGGAGATCCTGCAGCTGTACCTGAACACCAACTATTTCGGGCAGCGGTCATACGGCGTAGCGACGGCCGCGCGCACGTATTTCGGCAAGGATCTGAGCGAGCTGACGGTGGCGGAGGTAGCCCTCCTCGTCGGAATCCCGCAGCGCCCGAACGACTTGAACCCCATCGCAAGTCCGGAACGTGCCACGGCGCGTCGCGCGTACGTGCTGCGGCGCATGCTGGAAACGGGTGCGATCGACGAGCCGCAGTACCACGCCGCGCTGAGCGAGCCGGTCGTCGCACAGCGGTTTGCGACGCCGAACCTGGTCCCGGCGCCCTACGTGGCGGAGATGGTCCGGGCCGAGATGGTCCGCCGGTTCGGCACGGCCGCCTACACCGCCGGCTTGAGGGTCACGACGACGATCGATAGCCGGCTGCAACTGGCAGCAAATCGCGCGATTCACGAGACGTTGATGGCCTACGACGAGCGGCACGGCTATCGCGGCCCACTCGCGCACGTCGAGTTGCCGCCACCTGCGCCGGGCAAGGCAGACCTCGAGCTCGGCAGCGTGGCCGCCGATCCAGACCGGCTACGGGCTTTGCTCGAGGACTACCCGACGCTGCTCGACTACGAGGCTGCCATCGTGCTGCATTCGGACGCCACGAGCGCGGAGCTGTATTTCGCGAGCCGCGGCGAACAGACGATCGATCTCAGCGCCGTATCGTGGGCCGCACCGTTCGTCACGGACGACAGCGTCGGGGCGAAGCCGACGACGGTGGCCGAGGTCCTGCACCCCGGAGATATCGCGCGGTTCCGCAGGATGGCGGGTGGCGAATGGCGGCTCGCGCAGATCCCCGAGGTGCAAGGCGCGTTCGTGTCGGTCGATCCGTTCGATGGCGCGGTCGTGGCGTTGAATGGCGGTTTCGATTTCTTCTTGAACAACTTCAATCGCGCGACCCAGGCGCGACGTCAGCCGGGGTCGTCGTTCAAGCCATTCGTCTACTCCGCCGGCCTCGACCATGGGTTCACCCCGGCCACCGTTGTGAACGACTCGCCGCCGGACGTCGGCTACCAACCGGAGCTCGAGCGCGTCTGGAAGCCGGAGAACTTCGGCGGCAAGTACCATGGCGATACGCGGTTGCGCGTCGCGCTCAAGGAGTCGATGAACGCCGTCTCGATCCGTCTGCTGCAGAGGGTCGGTGTTCCCACGGCCGTGGAGCACGCGCATCGGTTCGGCTTCGATGATGCGGCAGTCCCGAACAACCTGTCGCTGGCTCTTGGCGCGGGCAACGTGGCGCCCCTGGATCTCGCAGCCGGTTACGCCGTGTTTGCCAACGGCGGCTATCGCGTGAATCCGTATTTCATCGACCGCGTGACGATGGCGGACGGCGAGCTGATCTACGCTGCGCATCCCCTGACCTGCCCCGACTGCAACACGCCGCCGCCGACCGAGTCGCCGCCGGAGCCGCCGGAGCCTGCGTTGGTGGATGACGTGACGCAGCTGTATCCCGCGGAGTTTGCGGCGCCCCGCGTCATCTCGCCGCAGAACGCCTATCTGATGACCGACATGCTCCAGGACGTCATCAGCAGCCCGGGGGGGACCGGCGCTGCCGCGCGACGCGAGCTCAAGCGCAGCGATCTCTCGGGCAAGACGGGAACGACCAACGAGGGTCGCGATACCTGGTTCGTCGGCTTCAACGCCGATGTCGTTGCGGCCGCGTGGGTCGGCTTCGATCAATTCCGCCCGCTCGGCGGCAACGAGCAGGGTGGCTTCACTGCGATTCCGATGTGGATCGACTTCATGCGCGCCGCGCTGGGTGGCAAACCCGAGCACGAGCTCGCGCGCCCTCCCGGCATCGTCGAATACCGCATAAATCCGACCACCGGGTTGATCGCGAGCGACGGCGACCCGAATAGCATCTTCGAGAAGTTCGACATCGACACTCTGCCGGATCGCGAGCCGGACGCGGTGTTCTCGAGCCCCTTCAACTCGCTCGAGCCCGCGACCCCTACCCGCTCCGGAGAGCCGATATTCTGAAACGGCCAAGCGGGGGAATCGCTGATGGGTAGTCGCGAACGCGCTGCGCGATCGATGGCGCTCGAGGTGCTGGACCAGGTCGCGGACGAGGCGGCTCGCGTCATGGTGGAGCACGGAATTCGCGATTTCGCGCTTGCTAAGCGCAAGGCGGCCGAGCGCTTCGGCTTGAAGGCGCGCGGCGCGATGCCGAGCAATGCGTTGATCCAAGAGCGCGTAGCGCAGCGCCAGCGTCTATTCGAGCCGGCGGCTCACGAGGCGCGGATCGTGAAGCTGCGTCGCATCGCGGTAGACGTCATGGGCCGCCTCGAGGAGTTCCGGCCGCGACTCGTCGGGCCGGTGCTCGACGGTACCGCGACGATCAACTCCGTCATCGAGCTACAGGTGTTCTCGGACTCGCCAGAGCTCGTGGCCGAGTCGCTCGAGGCCGCCGGCCAGCGCGTCCACAACAGCCAGCGCCGTTATCGCTTCGGCCCCGACCACAGCCAGCAGATTCCCGGTTTCGAGCTGCTGCACAACGGCGAGGAAGTTCAGGTGATGGTGTTTCCGGAGCGCGGGGCACACCATGCGCCGCACAGTCCCGTCGACGGCCGGCCGATGCGCCGCGCCTCGCGAGCCGCCGTGCTGGCGTTGCTTCAGGAAACACCTGGGTCGGCGCGCTAGCCGGTCGCGGCCTTCTTGTAGCGACGACGGAATTTGTCGACGCGCCCGCCGCTGTCGACGGTCTTCTGTTTGCCCGTAAAGAACGGATGGCAGGAGGAGCAGACTTCGACGTGCAGATCCTGGCCGAGCGTCGAACGCGTCGTGAACTCGTTGCCGCAGCTACAGATGACTTTGATTTCAGTGTAGTTCGGGTGAATTTCTTGCTTCATGATCGCAGCTCCGGGCGGGCGCGAGAGAATACTGCCGGCCGGAAGCGAAGACAAGGCGACGGTGGCGCGGAGAGTCCCTCCGACCTTATCCACAAAATCTGTGAATAACTCTGTGGAGAGCGCGCCCGCAGTCGAGCCGAGTCCGCACGCTGTAACGATTTCTTCAGATTTGATCAAAAAACGATCAAACGCGGTCTTTATATAGATATCAAAAGGTTAGATCGTTTATGACAGCTCCGCTCGGAGCTGCCGGCGGCCGGAGGCAAGGAGTCCGGCAGGCGCCCGCCACGTGTGCATAAACATGCCCCCGTGGACATGGGAAAAATTTGCAAGTCAGCGTTTTTTCAGTGATTCGACGAGTTGCCGGAGTGCTGCCCCGCGGTGGCTTACGCGGTTCTTGTCCGCGATGGAAAGCTCTGCGGCGGTCTGGCCGAGGCGTGGGTCGAAGAACACGGGATCGTAGCCGAAGCCGTTCGTGCCGCGACGCGCAGACGTGATCTCGCCGCACCACTCGCCGTGCGCGATCTTAGGGACAGGGTCGTCGGGCCCGAGCAGCGCGACCAGCGCGCAATGAAAGCTCGCCGCGCGAGCGTGACCGGGCACGTCGACGAGCGTGGCCAGCAACTTCGCCACGTTCGCGTCGTCGTTCGCCGCCTCGCGGGCGAAGCGCGCGGAGCGCACGCCCGGGGCGCCGCCCAAGGCAGCCACGACGAGCCCCGAGTCGTCGGCGAGCGCGGGCAGGCCGGTCGCACGGCTCGCGTGCCGCGCCTTCAGCAACGCATTTTCCACGAATGTCACGCCCGTCTCTGGCACCGAGTTCACGCCGAGCTCGGCCTGGGCGACGATATCGAGCGTGAGTCCCGCTTCGCGAAACGCCGCGGCGAGCTCGATGGCCTTGCCCCGATTGGCCGTAGCGAGCACCCAGCGACGCGGCAGGCTCACTTGTCGGCGAGCACCGCGGCCTGTGCCGTCAGCAAATGCTCGATGCCCCGACTCGCGAGGTCGAGCAGCGCGTCCAGCTCGCTGCGCTTGAGCGCGTGCCCTTCCGCCGTGCCCTGCACTTCGACGAAGCCCTTCGCCTCGTTCATCACGACGTTCATGTCGGTTTCCGCCTCGGAGTCTTCCGCGTAGTCGAGATCGAGGACGGCCACGCCGTTCACGATGCCGACCGATAGCGCGGCGATCTGCCCGTGAATGGGGTTGCGCGGGATTTTGCCCGCGCGGACCAGTTTCTCGGCCGCCGCCGCCAGTGCCAGATAGCCACCCGTGATCGCCGCCGTTCGGGTGCCGCCGTCGGCCTGCAGCACGTCGCAATCGATCGTGACCGTGTTCTCGCCGAGCGCGCTGCGATCGACGACAGCGCGGAGGCTGCGGCCGATCAGCCGTTGGATCTCGAGCGTTCGACCGCTCTGGTGGCCCTTGGCGGCCTCGCGCGCCGTCCGGGTGTGCGTAGCCCGAGGCAGCATGCCGTATTCCGCCGTGACCCAGCCCTGCCCTTTGCCTTTCAAGAATTGCGGGACCTTCGCATCTATCGACGCGGTGCAGAGTACGCGTGTATCACCGAACTCGACGAGCACCGAGCCTTCGGCATGCCGCGTGAAGCTAGGCGTGAAGCGCACGGGGCGCATTTCGTCGGGGCGGCGTCCGCTCGGCCGCATGGCAGGCTCCGGTCAGCTCGGGATGTGGAAGCAGAGCTTAGCAGCTCCTTCGAGCCGCGCTGCTCGTCGGACGGTTAGCTACCGAGCCACCGCACGGCCGTGATGCTGGTGTTGTCGCTGTAGGGAGCGTTGCGCGCCACCGCGCGCTCCGCCAGCACTCGAAGCGCGCGCTCGAGCGGTTCGGCCTCGCTGCTCGAAAGCTGCGCGATGTCCTTGTCCTCGAGGCCGGACCACAGGCCGTCCGTGCACGCGATCAGCACATCTCCCGGCGCGAGCTGACGCCGCGCCGTGATGCTCATGTCCGGCAGGGGCGCATCACCGCCGAGGCAGCACTCGACGAAGTTGCGCATCGGGTGTCCACGCATCTCGCTTTCGGCGATGAGCCCTTCGCGGAGCAGGAGCTCGACGTGACTGTGGTCCCGCGTGCGGGCCAGAATCGAACCGCCGCGCAGATGATAGACGCGACTGTCGCCGACGTGCGCCCAGAACGAGCCGCCATCCTGAATCAGGCAAATGGCACACGTCGCCCTGGGCTTGTGGTCGAGCGCGACGCCTTCGCCGAGCTCGACGACGCGGTCATGCGCTCGGGCGAGCGCGAGCGTCAGGAAGCCTTGCGGGTCGAAGACGGGCAAGCTGATCTCGGCGAAACACTCTTTCAGCGTCACGACCGTGACCTCGGCGGCGCGCGCGCCGTGCGCGTGGCCGCCCATGCCGTCGACGACGGCCATCAAGAGGGCGTTATCGGCAGCGACCACGTCGACGCGATCCTGGTTCTCCGACCGGTTACCGGCCAGACTCAACCTTGCATAATCAACCCGCACCTGGCCGTCCTGCTTGCTGGAAATCCCTATCGACGATCGCGCCGCGTGGCGCGCGCTCCGGAGGGAACAGCCACCGGAAGCTGCTGTACACTCGATCGGGGGCGCGACACCGCGCACAGAGTGTCTGAAACGCCGCACGGACTCAACCAAATGCCTCACAGCATGACGGGATTTGCCAGCGCCGAGACGCGCCGCGACTCGCTGCGTCTCACATGGGAGATCCGCAGCGTCAACCACCGGTTTCTCGATCTGAGCTTCAGGATGCCGGACGACCTGCGCGCGCTCGAGCCGGAGTGCCGGGAGCTCGTCGGCGACGCCCTCAAGCGTGGCAAGCTCGACTGCACCCTCAAGATGAATATCGCGGATCGCGGCGGTGTTGCGCTCACGGTCGTCGAGGACGCGCTGCACGCGCTGAGGAATCTCGAAGCCCGGATCAAGACGGTGTTTCCCCACGCTCAATCCTTGACGACCGCCGACGTGCTGCGCTGGCCGGGGGTGCTGGAAGAGCCCGTCCGCAACCTCGACGAGCTCTCTGCGCCAATCAAGGAGTGCCTCGTCGCCACGCTCGCGGGGCTGCAGGAGGCGCGCGCTCGCGAGGGCGGACGGATCGCCGAGCTACTCATGAAGCGTAACGCCGGCATCACCGCGCTACTCGACGGCATTCGGCCGCTGCTCGACGACGTGCAGGGCCGCTACCGCGAGAAGCTTCGCGAGCGTCTGCAGCGATTGGACGTGCAAGCCGAGCCCGAGCGGCTCGAGCAGGAGCTGGCGCTGCTCGCGCAGCGCGCCGACGTGGCCGAGGAAGTCGATCGGCTCGATAGTCACGTCGCCGAGGTGGCCGACATTCTGCGTCGCCGAGAGCCGATCGGGCGGCGCCTGGACTTCGTGATTCAGGAGCTGAATCGCGAGGCCAACACCTTTGCATCGAAGGTACAGGAAGAGGCCCTGACGCGGGCCGCCGTCGAGCTCAAGGTGCTGATCGAGCAGATGCGCGAGCAGGTCCAGAATCTCGAATGACGACGTCGCGATCGGACTCCGCCGCAGATCGAGCCGTGCGACGTGGCCAGCTCTGGGTAATAGCGGCGCCCTCGGGCGCTGGCAAAACGTCGTTGGTGCGGGCGCTGCTCGAGCGCGACGCGACCCTGAAGTTCTCGACGTCGTTTACGACGCGCCCGCCGCGCAGCTCCGAGACGCACGGTAGGGATTATTTCTTCGTCGCGGAGAACGAGTTTCGCGACATGGTCGCGCGCGATGCATTCCTCGAGCACGCTCGTGTTTTCGACCATTGGTACGGCACCGGGCGCGAGCACGTGGACGGGCTGCGCGCCGGTGGGCATTCCGTGGTGCTCGAGATCGATTGGCAGGGCGCACGGCAGGTGCGGGCGCGCGCCCCGGACTCGCGCAGCATCTTCATCCTCCCGCCCAGCGTCGCGGAGCTCGAGCGCCGCCTGCGCGGCCGCAAGACCGACAGCGATGCCGTGATCCAGCGCCGGCTGCAGGAGGCGCTCGGCGACATGGGGCATTGGTCGGAGTTCGACTACGTCGTCATCAACGACGATTTCGCCACGGCACTCGACCGGGTCGCGGCGATCATCGCCGGCCGGGGCCAGGCTGCCCGGACCGACCTCCCGGGCGTCCAGTCCGCGGCCGCGGCGATCCTCGCGGGTCGCTGAGGCCGTCCTTCGGCCCACGGACGCGGGCGCTTGCCCGTCCCTGGGGGTGATACAGTAAACTTTCCGGTCCGGCGCACAAGGAGCCCCGTTCGCATGGCCAGAATTACCGTTGAAGATTGCTTGGAGAAAATCCCGAACCTGTTCCAGCTCGTCTTGGTCGCGGCCAAGCGCGCCCGCCAGCTCGCGAACGGCGCCCATGCGATGGTCGAATGGGAGAACGATAAGGCCGACCGTGGTCGCCCTGCGCGAGATCGCCGACGGGCACGTTACCGAGGAGATCCTTACGCAGCGCGACAAACCCGTCGAGGACTTGCTCGCGGCAGACCTCGCGGCCGTGCCGCCGGTCATCCCCGACGATATCTTGAGCTCGAGGCCTATTTCGATCGGCGACTGACCGATCACGACAGAGGGCCGGCTGCCCTAGCCGGTAACGACCAGACGCCATGGATTATGGTGCCGCCATCCGCGAACGCAGACTGTCGTCGGTATGGCGGACCGATGACTTCGGGCGGCTCACGGCGCAGCTCGAGGCGTACCTGCCGGGCGAAGACCTACCGAGCATTGCGCGCGCCTACGAGTTCGCCGCCAAGGCGCACCAGGGCCAACAGCGCCGCACCGGCGATCCCTACATCACGCATCCCGTGGCCGTCGCGGAGATCCTCGCCGGGCTGCATCTCGACGCCGGCTCGATCAAGGCGGCCCTGCTGCACGACGTCGTCGAGGACACGCCGAGCACGCTGACCGAGATCGAGAAGCTGTTCGGCGTGGACGTCGCGATGCTCGTCGACGGCGTCAGCAAGATCGATCATTTGCGTTTCGACAGCATCGCCGAGGCGCAGGCCGAGAGCTTCCGCAAGATGCTGCTCGCAATGGCCAAGGACTTGCGCGTGATCCTGGTCAAGCTGGCCGATCGGACGCACAACATGCGCACGATCCAGGCGCTCCCGCGCGGATAAGCAGCGGCGGATCGCCCGCGAGACGCTCGACATCTATGCGCCGATCGCGAACCGGCTCGGCGTCTATACGATGAAGGTCGAGCTCGAGGACCTCGGGTTCCGGACCGTCTATCCATTCCGCTATCGCGTGCTGCAACGGTCGCTGCGCCGCGCGAAGGGCAATCAACGGCAGCTCCTGCGCAAGATCGAGGGCAAGCTGACCACGGCGCTCGGCGAGGTGAAGCTGCCGGCGCGCGTCGTCGCGCGCGAGAAGCACCTGTACAGCATCTACCTGAAGATGCAGCGCAAGCAGGCCCATCTATCCGACATCGTCGACGTCTACGGCGTCCGGGTCGTCGTGCCCGACATCGATAGCTGCTACCGCGCCCTCGGCGTCACGCATCAAGTGTTCAAGCCGATGCCGGGAAGGTTCAAGGACTACATCTCCATTCCGCGTGTGAATGGCTATCAGTCGCTGCATACGACGCTGTTCGGCCCGAACGGCCTGCCGCTCGAGGTCCAGATCCGCACCGAAGAGATGGACAAGGTCGCCGAGCGCGGCGTCGCGGCGCATTGGCAATACAAGGCGGCGGACAAGCGAACCTACGGCACCGAGGACCGCGCGCGCGAGTGGCTCGCGGGCCTCATGGAGATGGAACGCGCGGCGAACTCCGAGGAGTTCCTCGAGACCGTCAAGGCCGATCTGTTCCCGGACAAGGTGTACGTGTTCACGCCGAAAGGGGCGATCATGCGCCTGCCGCGTGGCGCGACCGCGGTGGACTTCGCATACGCAGTGCATACCGACGTCGGTAATCGCTGCGTCGCGGCGAAGATCGAGCGCCGGCTCGTGCCTCTGAAGACGCTGCTGCACAACGGCGAGACGGTCGAGATCATCACGGCACGCGGCGCTCGGCCGAATCCCAGCTGGGTCAACTTCGTCACGACTGCCAAAGCGCGCAACGCGATCCGCGGCTATCTGAAGAATCTGAAGCGCGATGAAGCACAGGATCTCGGCCGCCGGTTGCTGAACCAGGAGCTCATAGCGTACTCGCTGAGCCTCCGGAAGTTGCCCCGCGAGCGTCTCGAGGGGTTGCGCAAGGAGCTCGGGATCGCCAACGACGAGGAGCTGTTCGAGCAGGTTGGATTGGGCGAGCGACTGGCGCCCATCGTCGCCGGGCTCCTGGCGCAGGAGAGCGATCCCGCGCACTCGACGGATCCCGAGCACCGCAAGCCGCTCGAGATCGCGGGCACCGAAGGCACCGTCGTCAGCTATGCGCACTGCTGCTACCCGATCCCCGGCGACGAGATCATCGGCTTCATGTCGAGTGGCCGCGGCATCGTGATTCATCGCGGCAACTGCCGAAACCTGGCCGAGTTCCGCAAGCAGCCCTCGAAGTGGATCCCGGTGAATTGGACGCGCGGAGTCAAAGGCGAGTTCGATTCCGAGATTCAGGTGCGGACGCTCGATCGCGTCGGCCTGCTCGCCGAGGTCGCGGGCCGGATCTCGGCGACGCACACGAACATCGAGCACGTGCGGGTCGACACCGAGGCCGATGCCTCGGCGTTGACGTTCCGCGTGAAGGTACGCGACCGCCGCCAGCTGGCGCAGGTGGTTCGCAGCATTCGCACGATCCCCGGCGTCGTGCGCGTCGCCCGCAGCGCCGGCTGAGCACCGCGAGAACCCAATGGCCAAAGAGCCCATACACACTTCACGTGCGCCGGCCGCGATCGGCCCGTACAGCCAGGCGATTCGCGCCGGGAGCACCGTCTATCTGTCCGGCCAGATTCCGCTCGATCCGACCACGATGGAGCTCGTCAAGGGCGACGTCCGCGCGCAGATTCGTCAGGTGTTCGACAACCTCGCGGCGGTCGCGGAAGCCGCGGGTGGCTCGCTTGCGAACGCCGTGCGGCTCACGGTGTACCTCACCGACCTCGCTCACTTCCCCGCTCGTCAACGAGATCATGGCCGAGTACTGCCAAGAGCCCTACCCCGCACGTGCCGCGATCGGCGTGGCCCAGCTGCCCCGCGGTGCCGCAGTCGAGGTCGACGGCATTCTCGTCTTGTAGGCCGCCGGAATCGCCGCGCGGCCCGCATCCCCGTTCTCCCGGCCCGTCGACGGCCTGACGGGCGTCGGCCCGAAGGTGGCCGAGCGTCTGGCGAAGCTCGGCGTGCGCCAGGTCGGCGACTTGTTGTGCTTGTTGCCGCAGCGCTACGAGGATCGTACCGCGTTGCAGCCGATCGGCGGGCTCGCCGCGGGCGACAAGGCGTTGATCGAGGGGGTGGTGGAGCTCAGCGAGCTCGTGATCCGGCGGCGCCGCTCCTTGCTGTGTCGCCTGGCTGACGGGACCGGCGCGATTACGCTGCGCTTCTTTCACTTCACGCGCGCGCAGCAGCAGGCGCTGGCTCGCGGCACGCGGCTGCGGTGCTTCGGCGAGGTCCGCGCCGGACCCTCGGGGCTCGAGCTCGTTCATCCCGAGCACCGCGTCGTGCGCGCCGACGAGCCCGAGCCCGCGACGAGCTTGACGCCCGTCTATCCGACGACCGAAGGGCTGCACCAGCAAACGTTGCGGCGTCTGGTCGAGCGGGCTCTGGCGGTGCTCGAGGAAGAGCCTCTTACGGACCATCTCGCGCCGCTGCTCGCGGCCCGCACGACCGACGGCGCGCCGTGGCCTTCGTTGGCGGCGGCGTTGACGTACTTGCACGCGCCGCCGCGCGACGCAGCCACGGAGCGCCTGCTGACGGGCGGCCATCCGTGCTCTCGCCGGATCGCGCTCGAGGAGCTGATCGCGCAACGACTAGCGCTACGGCAATCCGCCGCCGCGGCGCGGAGCGAGCGCGGCTACCCGTTGCCGCCGGCCCCCCGCGAGGTCGGCCGGTTCGAGGCGGCGCTACCGTTCGCCTTGACGGCCGCGCAGCAGCGCGCGTTCGAGGAGATCGGCGCCGATCTCGCGGCCGGCGTGCCGATGAATCGCTTGCTGCAGGGGGACGTCGGCTCCGGGAAGACGGTCGTTGCAGCCATGGCCGCGCTGGTCGCGGCCGCCGCGGGGCATCAGACGGCCGTGATGGCGCCGACGGAGCTGCTGGCCGAGCAGCATTTCGCGAGCTTCGAGCGGTGGCTCGCGCCGCTTTGCATCGGCGTGACGGCGCTGCTCGGATCGCAGCCGGCACGCGCGCGTGCGGGCACGCTGGCGAGCATCGCCGATGGTCGCGCGACCGTCGTCGTCGGCACGCACGCGTTGTTTCAGGAGAGCGTGGCGTTCGCCCGGCTGGGCCTCGTGATCGTGGATGAGCAGCATCGCTTCGGCGTCGCGCAGCGGCTCAAGCTGAAGCAGAAGGGCGCATTGGACGAGCGCGTGCCGCATCAGCTGATCATGACGGCCACGCCGATCCCGCGCACGCTCGCGATGACGGCGTACGCCGATCTCGACTGCTCCGTGATCGGCGAGCTGCCGCCGGGTCGTCAACCGGTCAAGACCGTGGTCTTGCCCGAGCAGCGCCGTGCCGAGCTCGTTCTGCGGGTCGCGGCACACTGCGCGACCGGACAGCAGGCCTACTGGGTGTGCCCGCTGATCGAGGAGTCGGAGCTCATCGACTCACAGGCCGCGAGCGCGCTCGAGCGCGAGCTGGCGGCGGCCCTGCCGAGCCTCGCGGTCGGTCTGGTGCACGGACGCATGAAGTCCGCGGAGAAAGACGCCGTCATGCGTGCCTTCAAGGCCGGTGCGCTCGACCTGCTGGTCGCCACGACCGTGATCGAGGTCGGCGTCGACGTGCCGAACGCGACGCTGATGGTCGTCGAGAATGCCGAGCGCATGGGCCTCGCGCAGTTGCACCAGCTGCGCGGTCGCGTCGGCCGCGGCCACCAGGCTTCGGCGTGTGTGCTGCTGTATCGTGCGCCGCTGTCGGCGCTCGCGCGCGAACGCTTGCATGTCCTGCGCGCGACGAACGACGGTTTCGAAGTCGCGCAGAAGGATTTGCAGCTGCGCGGGCCCGGCGAGGTGCTCGGGACGCGTCAGACCGGCATCGAGCAGCTGCGGGTGGCGGATCTCTTGCGCGACGCCGACCTGCTGCCGACCGTGATCGAGGTGTCGGAGCAGCTGCTTAAGGAGCGGCCCGAGCTCGCCGCGCCGCTGATTCGCCGCTGGATCCGTGGCGCGGCGGAGTATGCGCAGGTATAGCGCGTTGCCGCGCACGCGCCGCGAACCCTAGAATCCCACGCGATGCGACCAGGCTCTGGAATCGTGCGTTGAGCGACCGTCTCGCCACCGAGCCGGCGACCCGGGTTGCGTGGTATCGGCAACTGTTGCACCACTATTCCCGCTATGCGCGGCTCATGCGCCTGAATAAGCCCATAGGCATCTGGCTGTTGCTGTGGCCGACGCTCTGGGCACTATGGATCGCCACGGCGGGGCACCCGGATCAGAAGGTCTTCGTGATCCTCGTGCTTGGCACGATCGTCGCGCGCTCGGCGGGCTGCGTGATCAACGATCTCGCCGATCGCAAGATCGACCGAGAGGTGGCGCGTACGGCCTATCGCCCGCTCGCGAGCGGCGAAGTCGCGCCGGCCGAGGCAGTGCTGCTGTTTGCGGCGCTGATGCTGATCGCGCTCGGCCTCGTGCTGACCTTGAATCGGCTCGCGTTGCTGCTCGCAGCGGCCGGCGCGCTCATCACCATCGTTTATCCGTTCACGAAGCGCTTCCTGCCCACGCCGCAGTTCGTGCTCGGCGCGGCGTTCGCGTGGGGCGTGCCGATGGCCTTCGCCGCCTCGTTGGATAGCGTGCCGCGGATCGGCTGGCTGCTGTTCCTCTCGGCCGTCATCTGGGTAGTCGTGTACGACACTCAGTACGCCATGACGGACCGCGTCGACGACCTCAAGGTCGGTGTGCGTTCGACGGCGATCCTGTTCGGCGATCTCGACCGCCTCTTCATCGGCGGCTTGCAGCTGCTGCTCTTGGCGAGCCTCGTGCTCGTCGGGCGCAGCGCAGGCCTCGGTCAGTGGTACTACGGGGGGCTGGCCGCGGCCGCGTCGTTTGGGGCGTATCAGGCGTATCTGATCAAGGATCGCGACGGCGGCCAGTGCTTTCGGGCGTTTCTGAACAACGCCTGGGTCGGTGGCAGCGTGTTCTGCGGCATCGTGCTCGAGTACGTGTTCCGCGGCTGAGATTCGCCGTCACTGCGCCGGGGTCCGCGCGGCCGCGATCGCAATGCAGGTGGCCGCGCCGGCGGCCAGTAGCTCGGCCGCCAGCGCGTTGACGGTCGCACCCGTGGTCAGCACGTCGTCGACGATTCCGAGCCGCGCGCCCCGGCAGTCCCGCTGGACGTGAAACGCGCCGGCGACGCTCGCGCGCCGCTGTTCCGCCGTTTGACCGATCTGCGAGCGCCCTGCCGCGCGCCGCGAGACGCCGCGCAGAAGCACCGGCAGCGCGAGCTCACGGCCCAGCGTCCGCGCGATCTCCACCGCCTGGTTGTAGCCGCGCTCGCGCAGTCGGCGGCGATGCAGCGGCACGGCCACGAGCGCGTCGAGCTCGGGCCGTGCCGCCGCGACGGCGCGGGCCAGCAGCAAGCCTAGCGCCCGGCCGAGCGCGCGTGCGCGGCCGTACTTGAGCGCCAGCACGTAGTGGTCGAGCGGCGGCACGTACGCAAACGGCGCGACGACGGCCTCGACGCTCCAGGACGCGGCATGTCGCGGACACCTCGCGACCGGCAGGCCGAGGCCGCAACGGGCACAAGGATGGCCGACCCGGACGAGCTCGCCGGAGCACGCCGGGCAGAACCCGCCGGGGCTCGGGCTACCGCAGCCGGGGCAGCTTTCCTGAAATAGCGTCCGCAGCACCGTAAACTCCGATCGTCGCGCCGAGTTGACAGCCGCCGCGGGCGATTCCGATACTTGAGCGTCGCTCCGTCGGAGCGAGAGAGCGAGCCACGAATGTCTGCACTCGAGAAAGAAACGGCGCGCGAGCTCCGCGCGGGCGGCGAGCCACGTCACGACTGGACGCTGGCCGAAGTCGAAGCGCTGTATGAGCTGCCACTGAACGACTTGCTGTTCCTGGCGCAGTCGGTGCACAGGCGGTCCTTCGAGCCGAACACCGTCCAGGTGTCGACGCTTCTGTCGATCAAGACCGGTGCATGTCCCGAGGATTGCGCGTACTGCCCGCAGAGCATCCGCTACACCACCGGCGTCGACCGACACGAGCTGATGCCGCTTGCCGAGGTGCGCGAGGCCGCACGGCGCGCCAAGGCCTCGGGCGCCACGCGCTTCTGCATGGGCGCGTCGTATCGGGGGCCCAAGGATTCCCAGCTCGAGCCGATCCTCGCGATGATCGAGGAGGTCAAGTCGCTCGGCCTCGAAACCTGCGCGACACTGGGGCTGCTGCGCCCCGGTCAGGCCGAACGGCTCTCGGCGGCCGGCCTCGACTACTACAACCACAATCTCGATACGTCGCCGGAGTTCTACGGCAAGATCATCAGCACCAGGACCTATGCCGATCGGCTCGAGACGCTCGAGCGCGTGCGCCACGCCGGTATCAAGGTCTGCTGCGGCGGCATCGTGGGCATGGGGGAGACGCGTCGCGATCGCGTTGGTCTGCTGCAGACGCTGGCGACGCTGCAGCCGCATCCCGAGAGCGTGCCGATCAACGACCTCGTGCCGGTGCCCGGCACGCCACTCGCCGCGGCCGAGCCGCTCGATCCGCTGGAGTTCGTCCGCAGCATCGTGTGGCCCGCGTGCTGATGCCGCGGTCGTACGTGCGCCTGTCCGCCGGCCGTGCCGAGTTCAGCGACGAGCTGCAGGCGCTGTGCTTCTTCGCCGGCGCGAACTCGATCTTCTATGGCGAGAAGCTGTTGACGACGGGCAATCCCGACACGGCGGCCGACCAACGGCTGTTCGCTCGGTTGGGGCTGAAGCCCGAGGCGGGGCTCGCGGCCGACGGCGCGTAGCAGCGTGCCGCTCGTCGGCTCATGACGATCAGTCTCGACCAGGCGCTGCCGGAGAAACGGGCCGCTCGCCGGTCGTTCGATCGAGCCAACGACTTCGACGCTGCGAGCTTCGTTCACGACGTGGCGCGCGCGCGGCTGCTCGAGCGAGTCGATCTCGTGAGCCGCGAGCCGCGCACGATCGTGGATCTCGGCTGCGCGACCGGACGCGCCGCAGCGGCGCTGGCGACGCGCTATCCGGCCGCGCGGGTCTTGGCCGTCGACTCGAGCGTCGGCATGGCGCGGGCAACGGCCGCAAGCGCTGCACGCGTGGCCGCGCTCGGCGGCGATGCGGAGCAGCTGCCGCTCAACGCCCAATCCGTCGACGTGCTCTTCGCGAGCCTCGTTTTGCCATGGTGCCGACCGGACCGTCTGTTCGCCGAGGCCGCGCGCGTGCTCGGCGCGGGCGGCGTGTTGCTGTTCGCGACGCTCGGCCCCGACTCGCTCGCGGAGCTGCGGCGGGCGTTCGCGACCGTCGATAACGCGATCCATGTGCATGCGGCGTTCGACATGCACGATCTCGGCGACCTCGCGCTCGCTGCAGGCCTGGCGGAGCCCGTGCTCGACGTCGATCGACTGGCCGTCACCTACGCCACGCCCGCGGCGCTGTGGCGCGACCTGAAGGCCGTCGGCGCGAGCAACGTCGCCGGCGGCCGCCGGCGCTCGTTGACCGGGCCCGGCCGGTGGACACGCATGGAGACGGCCCTCGCCGGGGACTCCGAGCGTTTCGCCGTGACCGTAGAGCTGATCTTCGGCCAGGCGTTCGGCCGCGGCCACGTGGCGGTGCGGCGCCAGGGTGGCACCGCGCGGGAGTTCGCCGTGCCGATCGAGCGGATCGGACGTATCACGGAAAGTACGTAGGCCGGATTTCGGCGTTTCTGGCTGGCGCATGCCGGGGTTCTGCTAGAATTCGCGCGCCCGCGTCGGCGCTCGCGCCGGCGCACCAATCAAAAATGCAGGACGCATGACCAACAGGACTCGTTTTTTCACCCTCGCCTTGGGCGTGCTCGGCGTCTCCGCCGCCGGTCCCGCTTGGTCCGATCTCGGACTGAACATGACGCGCGGCGTTACCACGACGAGCCACGACATCTACGACCTCCACATGCTGATCTTGTGGGTCTGCGTCGTCATCGGCGTCGGCGTGTACGGCGCCATGGTTTACGCGATCCTGAAGTTCAGGAAGTCGAAGGGCGCCACGCCCGCCAAGTTCACGCACAGCTACACCGTCGAGGTCATCTGGACCGTGATTCCGGCCGTCATTCTGGTCGCGATGGCGATCCCGGCAGCCAGGACGCTGGTGGCGATGGAGGACACGCGCGGCTCGCAGCTGACGATCAAGGTCACGGGGTTCCAATGGCGTTGGCAGTACGACTACATCGACGACGGCGTGCGGTTCTTCAGCACGCTGAAGCGGGACAGCAATGCGGCCCGTAAGCTGGGCTCGGGTATCGACCCGAACACGGTCGAGCACTATCTGCTCGATGTCGACAACCCGCTCGTCGTGCCGGTCGACACCAAAGTACGGCTGCTCGTGACCGCCGCGGACGTGATTCACTCGTGGTGGATGCCGGCGTTCGGCGTCAAGAAGGACGGCATTCCGGGCTTCATCAACGAGACCTGGTTCAAAGCCGATACCGAAGGCACGTATCGGGGCCAGTGTGCCGAGCTGTGCGGCATGGACCACGGGTTCATGCCGATCGTCGTCCGCGTCACGAGCCGCGCGGAGTACGACGACTGGCTCCGCAAACAGCGGGCAGAAGTGAGCTCGCTCGCCCAATGATGGGCTCTCCCGTGCTCGGACGCGCGTACCGCAACAAGGAAGATCTGGAATGAGCAGCACGGCAATCGATTCCCATGCCCATGGCCACGGCGAGCGCCACGGCGCGCTCGCATGGATCATGCGCTGGATCACGACCACGAACCACAAGGACATCGGCACGCTGTATCTGTCGTTCAGCCTGCTGATGCTGTTCGTCGGCGGCGCAATGGCGCTCGTGATCCGCGCCGAGCTGTTCCAGCCGGGCCTGCAGTTCGTGAACCCGGCCTTCTTCAACCAGATGACGACCGTGCACGCGCTGGTCATGGTGTTCGGCATGATCATGCCCGCGTTCGCGGGCTTCGCGAACTGGTTCATTCCGCTGATGATCGGCGCGCCCGACATGGCGCTGCCGCGGCTCAACAACTGGTCGTTCTGGCTGCTGCCGTTCGCCGCGACGTTGCTGGTGCTGACGCTGTTCCTGCCGGGCGGTGGACCGGCCGGCGGCTGGACGCTGTATCCGCCGCTCGTGCTGCAGACCGGCGACGCGTTTCCCGTTCGCGATGTTCGCTGTGCACCTGCTCGGCGTCTCGTCGATCCTCGCGGCGATCAACATCATCGTCACGATCATGAACCTGCGCGCGCCCGGCATGTCGTTGCTCAAGATGCCGATGTTCGTTTGGACCTGGCTGATCACGGCGTATCTGCTGCTGCTCGCGATGCCCGTGCTCGCCGGCGGCGTGACGATGCTGATCACCGACCGGTTCTTCGGCACGAGCTTCTTCTCGGCGGCGGGTGGCGGCGATCCGCTGATGTTCCAGCACATCTTCTGGTTCTTCGGTCACCCCGAGGTGTACATCATCATCCTGCCGGCTTTCGGCATCGTCTCCGAAGTCATTCCGACGTTCTCGCGCAAGCCGCTGTTCGGCTATGCGGCGATGGTCTACGCCACGGCGAGCATCGCGTTCCTGTCGCTCGTCGTCTGGGCGCACCACATGTTCACGGTGGGCATGCCGCTCGGCGGGCAGCTGTTCTTCATGCTGAGCACGATGATCATTGCGATCCCGACCGGCGTGAAAGTGTTCAACTGGACGGCGACGCTGTGGAGGGGCTCCCTGACGTTCGAGACGCCGATGCTGTACGCGCTGGCGTTCCTGTTCCTGTTCACGCTCGGCGGCTTCTCGGGTCTGATGCTCGCGATCGCGCCGGCCGACATTCAGTACCACGACACCTACTTCGTCGTCGCGCACTTCCACTACGTGCTCGTGCCGGGCGGACTGTTCGGCGCGTTCGCGGGCGCCTACTACTGGCTGCCGAAGATGACGGGCCACATGTACGACGAGAGGCTCGGCAAGCTGCATTTCTGGCTGACCGCGATTTTCGTGAACGTGACGTTCTTCCCGCAGCACTTCCTGGGGCTCGCCGGCATGCCGCGCCGCATCCCCGACTACGCGGTGCAGTTCACGGACTTCAACATGGTCTCGAGCATCGGCGCCTTCGGCCTGGGGTTGTCGCAGCTGCTGTTCGTGTACGTCATCATCAAATGCGCGCGCGGCGGCGAGAAGGCGACGGCGCGTGTGTGGGAAGGGGCCCATGGCCTCGAGTGGACGGTGCCGTCGCCGGCACCGCATCACACGTTCGACGAGCCGCCGGTCGTTCAATGAGGATCGAGCCGCAACACGCCACGGCCACCCCGGTAGGACGCTCGGGTAGCGTCGAGCGCGAGGCGCCGGCGAGAGCGCGACGCAACGCCTGGTGGCTCGCCGCGTTCGTGGTCGCGTGCTATCTCGGTTACATCGGCTGGAGCGTTTTGCGCGCCCTGGCGCACTAGCTGGACGCCCGTATGTCGCGGAGCACCGATCGCCATCTACCTCTGAAGCTCGCCGGGCTTGGCATGGCGATGTTCGCCTTCGGCTTCGCGCTCGTGCCGCTGTACGACGTGTTCTGCGCGCTCACGGGCCTGCAAGGCAAGACGGCGAATGCCGCGTCCGTGGTCGTCGTAAAGCCGGATCCGAGCCGTGTCGTGCGGGTGGAGTTCCTCGCATCGGTGGGCCGCGGCGGCGCATGGCAGTTCGAATCCGAGGTCAGCCATCTCGACGTGCACCCCGGGGAGCTCAACGAAGCGCACTTCCACGTGCGCAACCTGCGCGGCACGCGCCGCGTCGGTCAGGCCGTGCCGAGCATCGCACCGGGCACCGCCGCGCACTATTTTCACAAGACGGAATGTTTCTGCTTCACGAGCCAGGAGTTCGAGCCGAACGAGGAGCGCGATCTGAAGGTCGTATTCCAAGTCGCACCCGAGCTGCCGGCCGATATCGACACGCTGTCGCTGTCGTACACCTATTTCGCAGTTTCGGCTGATTGAGGACCAGAGTCGCCATGGAACACGCGCCTTCACACTACTACGTGCCGCACGGCACGCGCTGGCCGATCATAGGCTCGGTCGGCTTGTTCACGATGGTGGCCGGCACGGCGCTCTGGCTGAACCAGTTCGGTGTGGGTTCCTGGGTTGCGGTCGTCGGCTTCGCGTTGCTGCTACTCATGATCTTCGGCTGGTTCGCGACGGTGATCGCGGAGAACCAGCGCGGCCTGTACAACCTCAAGGTCGATTCGTCGTTCCGCTGGGGCATGAGCTGGTTCATCTTCTCCGAGGTGATGTTCTTCGGCGTGTTCTTCGGGGCGTTGTTCTACACGCGCGTGCTCGTGACGCCTTGGCTTGCGGGAGAAGGCGACAATTTCTTCACGCATGTGCTGATTTGGCCGAATTTCGAGAATGCGTGGCCGTCGGTGGGCCCGAAGGGCCACCTGGTGGAGCGCATGGAAGCGTGGGGCATCCCGGCCATGAACACCGCGATCCTGCTGCTCTCCGGCGTCACGATCACGATCGCGCACCATGCGCTGCGCGCGCAGCATCGCGCCACGCTGATCTTCTGGCTGGCCGCGACGTTCGTGCTTGGCTTCATCTTCCTCGCGTTTCAAGCGCGCGAGTACATCCACGCCTATACGGAGCTTGGTCTGCGCCTCGACAGCGGTATCTATGGCGGCACGTTCTTCATGTTGACGGGCTTCCACGGCCTGCACGTGACGCTCGGGGCGCTGATGCTGGTAGTGATCTGGCTGCGTGTGCTGCGCGGCCACTTCACGCCCGAGCGGCACTTCGCATTCGAAGCCGTGGCATGGTATTGGCACTTTGTCGACGTGGTGTGGCTCGGTCTGTTCTTCTTCGTCTACTGGCTGTAGGCCGGGTGCTCGCGACGCGGCTAACGACCGCCGAGACCGTGTGGCTCGATCACCCCAAGGTACCAACCGAGCAGCAGCAGCAGGAAGAACAGCACCGACAGGCTTACGCGAATGGTCAGCGCGCGGAGCATCGTTTGCGAATCGTCGCCGCGACGAAACAGCGCCACGAGCGCCACGGCCAGGCTCGCGAGGATAGCGGCGAAGAAGATGACGGCGAGCACCATCGTTTCCCCGACAGGCGATTCAGTGCGGGCATTCTAGCGTGACTCTCGCGGGTTTTTCGGTTCGGACCCTGATCGCGATCGTCGGCCTCGTGCTGCTCGCAGCGTTGTTCGGCTACCTCGGTTCGTGGCAGCTGCGCCGTGCCGATGAAAGCCGCGACACGGCGGCGCGCTTCGCGGTCGGTGCGACCGCGCCGGCATTGCAAACGCCGCCGGGAGCGATGGGCGACGGCGAGCGTTTTCGTCGGCTCGCGGTGCGAGGATCCTACGTGGCCGCCCCGCAGTTTCTGCTCGACAATATGCTGCACGACGGCGTCGCCGGCTATCACGTGTTGACGCCGCTGCGCGTCGACGGCGCGTTGCGCTGGTTGCTCGTGAATAGGGGCTGGGTCACGGCCGGCCTCGATCGGCGGATTCTGCCGCAAGTCGAGGTCGGCACCGCGTCCCGCAGGGTTACGGGCCGCATCGAGCGGCTGCCACGACCGGGCATGAAGCTTGGCGAGCCCACGACTGCGGCTGCGGGGGCGCGGGTCGCCGTCGTGGAGTACCCGACGGCCGAGGAGTTGGCGGAGCGCGTCGGCGAGCCGCTGTTCGACTACCAGCTATTGCTCGATCCCGCCGAGCCCGACGGCTACGTGCGCGATTGGCAGGCGCCGGGCTTGGGCCCCGAGCGCCACCTCGCGTACGCTGGCCAGTGGTGGCTGCTGGCCGCCGGCGCCGGGCTCGCGGCCGTGACGATGACGTTTCGCGCCGCGAGGCGTCCAGCGTGAGACGCAAGGCGCTCGTGCCGTGGCTCATCGCCTCGGCCTGCTTCGGGCCGTTCGGCCTCGCGATGCTGTTGTACTACGGCCCGTGGAGCCTCGACTGGATGCCGCAGCTGCCGGGCAAACGCGAGCTGCTGAGCACGCCCGTGCCGCTCCCGGCCGCATGGCTCAGGGGGACCGCCGGCGCGTACCGGTGGCAGTTGATCTATGCAAGAATGGCCCCGTGCGAGCAGCAGTGCGCGCGGGAGCTGACTCGGCTCCTGCAGGTCCAACAGGCCCTCGGCAAGGATCAAGAGCACGTGCAGCGCGCGCTGTGGTACGCAGGCGCGGAGCCGGGCTTTACCGACCCAGCACTTGCCGTCCAGCGGCTCGATGAGTTGCCCGGCCGCGACGTGGCCGAGGCGCTCGGTCCCGAAGGGATCGGCAACGGCCGTGTGTACCTGGCGGACCCGCGGGGCGACGTGATCCTGAGCTACCCGGTGGACGTCGAGCAAAAAGAATTATTGCGCGACCTCAAGCGGTTGCTGGCGGGATCCGGAACAGGCTCATGAGCAAGCTATTCGTTCGCCTTGCGCGCTTGGGCACGCTGCTCGCGCTCGCGGTCGTGATGCTCGGCGCCTATGTGCGGCTGACGGACGCGGGGCTCGGGTGTCCCGATTGGCCCGGCTGCTACGGGCGGCTCGTGGTGCCGGATCAGTCCACACCGGCCGCCGAGCTCGGTAAGCACGCGAGCTCGCGGCCGCTCGAGACCGGCAAGGCGTGGCGCGAGATGATCCACCGCTATCTCGCGAGCACGCTCGGGCTCGTCTGCGTGGGCCTCGGCGTGCTCGCCTGGCGCAACCGCCGGGATCCCGAGCAGCCGTGGCGTGTCCCGCTCGCGCTCGTCGCGCTCGTGATCTTCCAGGGGCTGCTCGGCATGTGGACCGTGACGCTGCTGCTGAAACCGATCGTCGTGGTGGCGCATCTGTTCGGCGGCCTCACGACGCTCGCGCTCCTGTTCGCGCTCGGCCGCTGGCGGCAGACCCGCGTGCCGTCGCCGTCGACAGCACTGCGCGCGCTCGGGCTCGCGGCCGCCACGGCGCTCGTGCTGCAGATCGCGCTCGGCGGCTGGACCAGCGCGAACTACGCGGCCCTGGCCTGCCCCGACTTCCCCACGTGTCAGACGCAATGGTGGCCGGCGATCGCCGACTTCAAGGACGGCTTCGTGCTGTGGCGCAACCTCGGCGTCTCGTACGAGGGTGGCGTGCTCGACTATCCGGCCCGTGTGGCCATTCACTTCACCCATCGGCTCGGCGCCGTGGTCGCGATCGTGCTGATCGCGCTGCTTGGCTGGCGGCTTGCGCGCGAGGCAGCCACGCGCTTCGACGGCCTCGCCGTGCTGGCGCTGCTCCTGCTGCAGGCGAGCCTCGGTGTTAGTATCGTGGTATTCGGTGTCCCACTGGCCGTTGCCGTCGCGCACAACGGCGGCGCGGCGCTGCTGCTGCTCTCGGTCGTCAATGCTAACCAAAGAATTAGGCAACGTTAGCGCCACGCCTACCGCGCGGTGGCGCGACTACTACCTGCTGACGAAGCCGGGGGTCGTCCAGCTGCTCGTGTTCACGGCGATCGTCGGCATGTTCCTGGCCACGCCGGGCATGGTCCCCTGGGAGCTGCTGGTCGCCGGCAGCGTCGGCATCGGTCTCACGGCCGCCGCGGCCGCCGTCGTGAACCAAGTCATCGATCAGCGAATCGATGCGCAAATGGCGCGCACGAGGAACCGGCCGCTGCCGACCGGGCGTGTGCACGAGCGCGACGCCCTTGCCTTCGCCATGACGCTCGGGCTCGCAGGCATCGGCGTGCTGGCGATGTTCGTGAATGCGCTCACCGCCGCGCTCACTTTCCTCTCCCTGATCGGCTACGCGATCATCTATACGGTCTGGCTGAAGCGCGCCACGCCGCAGAACATCGTGATCGGCGGCGCCGCGGGCGCCGCACCGCCCGTGCTCGGCTGGACCGCGGTCACGGGTCACGTGGACGGCTACGCGTTGCTGCTGTTCCTGATCATCTTCACCTGGACGCCGCCGCATTTCTGGGCGCTCGCGATCGCGCGCCGCAGCGACTACGAGCGAGCCGACATCCCGATGCTGCCGGTGACGCACGGCGAGCAGGTGACGAAGTCGTTCATCGTCCATTACACGATTCTGCTGCTGTGCGTCACGGTGCTGCCCTACATCACCGGCATGAGCGGCGAGCTGTACCTGTTCGGTGCTCTGCTGCTCGGCGGGGGATTCCTCTACTACGCCGTGCAGTTGAAGTTCGCGCCGCGGCAGGATTCGCCGATGACGACGTTCCGCTATTCGATTACGTATCTGATGGCGCTGTTCAGCTTCCTGCTGGTCGATCACTACGTGCCCGCGCTCTGGCCGGGGTGATCGCCGCGCTGCAGGACGCAGCCGCGGCGCTTTCCGCGATCCATGGACGTCACCGACATCATCGAACCCCTGAACGAGGCCCAGCGGGAGGCCGTCACGGCCCCCGATCGGCCGACGCTCGTGCTCGCCGGGGCGGGCAGCGGCAAGACGCGCGTGCTCGTTCATCGCATCGCCTGGGTCATCCGCGTCGGCGGCGTGGCGGCTCAGCACGTGCTGGCCGTGACGTTCACGAACAAGGCGGCCGCCGAGATGCGCGACCGCGTCGAGGCGCTGCTCGGCGTGCCGACGCGCAACCTCTGGATCGGCACGTTCCATGGGCTCGCGCATCGGCTGCTCAGGATTCACTGGCGCGAGGCCGGTTTGGCGGAAGGCTTCCAGATCATGGACTCGGAAGACCAGCTGCGGATGGTCCGCCGCATGCTGCGTGCGCTTACGCTCGACGAGAACGTCTGGGTGCCGAAGGAGGTCCAGTGGTTCATCAATGGCCAGAAGGACGAGGGTCTAAGGCCGAGGGATCTGCGCGACGAGGGTAACGCCGGTCGACGACAGATGATCGATCTGTACGCGCGCTACGAGCAGCTCTGCGCGTCGGCTTCGGTCATCGACTTCGGCGAGCTGCTGCTCAAGAGCCTCGAGCTGCTGCGCGACAACGAGGCTCTCAGGCTGCAGTATCAGCAGCGCTTCCAGCACGTGCTCGTCGACGAGTTCCAGGACACCAACGCGATTCAATATCGCTGGCTGCGGATGCTCGCCGGCCCCTCCGGCAAGCCGTTCGTCGTCGGCGACGATGATCAGTCGATCTACCGCTGGCGCGGCGCACGCGTCGAGAATTTGTACCGCTTCCAGCAGGACTACCCCGGCACGCAGGTCGTACGCCTCGAGCAGAACTACCGGTCGACGGCCAACATCCTGAATGCGGCCAATGCCGTGATCGCGAACAACGCTTCGCGGCTCGGCAAGACTCTGTGGACGGAAGGCGCACCGGGCGCAGCGATCAGGGTGTACGCCGCCTTCAACGAGCGCGACGAGGCCGAGTTCGTCATCAATCGGATCCAGGACTACGTTGAGCAGGGCAACAGACGTAGCGACGTCGCAATCCTGTATCGCTCGAACGCTCAGTCGAGGGTGTTCGAGGAAACCCTGCTCGCGGCGAGCATTCCGTACCGCGTTTACGGCGGCCTCCGGTTCTTCGAGCGTGCCGAGATCAAGGACGCGCTCGCGTATCTGCGACTCGTCGCGAACCGCGACGATGATCCGTCGTTCGAGCGTGTCGTGAACACGCCGCCGCGCGGCGTCGGTGCGCGGACCGTGGAAGTCGTGCGCGATCAAGCGCGAGCGGCCGGCACGAGTCTGTGGCGGGCGGCGGCCACGCTGATCGCCGACGGGCTGTTCGCGAAGCGCGCGGCCGAGGCGGTCTGGGGGTTCCTTGCGCTGATCGACCGGCTCGACGCGGAGACGAAGACCGACAGTCTTCACGAGCAGGTCGCACGAGTGATCGACAAGAGCGGGCTGATCACTCACCACGGCAAGAACGCGGACGCGGGCGGCGAGGCGCGCGTCGAGAACCTCGAGGAGCTCGTGAATGCCGCGCGTGAGGTCATGCGCGCCGAGCAAACCGAGCTGCCACCGCTCGCGGAGTTTCTCGCGTTCGCCGTCCTCGAATCGGGCGACGGGCAGGCGGACGAGTACCAGGACAGCGTGCAGCTCATGACGCTGCATTCGGCGAAGGGACTCGAATTCTCGCTCGTCTTCCTGTGCGGCATGGAGGATGGTCTGTTCCCGCATCAGCGTTCGTTGAACGATCCTGCGGGGCTCGAGGAGGAGCGGCGGCTCTGCTACGTGGGCATCACTCGGGCGCGCCGCGACCTGTACCTGACCTACGCCGAGCAGCGGCGCTTGCATGGGGTCGAGACGTTCGCCACGCAATCGCGGTTCCTGCGCGAGATTCCGACCGAGCTGCTCGAGGAGGTGCGTCCCGCGATGGTGGTGTCGCGGCCGCTGTATCGTCGGGCCGAAGCGTTGCCGCACCAAGGTGGGATGCGGCTTGGGCAGCGCGTGCGGCACGGCAAGTTCGGCGAAGGCATCGTGCTGAACGCCGAGGGCAGCGGCGCGCACGCGCGCGTGCAGGTGAACTTCGAGCGTGAGGGCACGAAGTGGCTCGTGCTCGCCTACGCCAACCTCGAGCTGATGTAGACTGCTGCGCCCATGGTAAACGCACTTTCGCGTCCGCGCGTCGAGCAGGGCTTCCGAGACCGTCGGCGCACAGGGATGTGCGCCGACGAGCCCCAGGGACGGTCTTACGGCGTGTCTCGGAAGCCCTGCTCGACGCGCGGACGCGAAAGTGCCACCACCGTTCACGGCGAAACCTGCAGATGAAGATTCTGATTCTTGGGGCGGGGCAGGTAGGCAGCACGGCGGCCTACAGCCTGGCGCGCGAAGAGGCGAACGAGGTCACGATCGTCGACCGGAATGCCGATGTGCTGCGCGAATTGCAGGATCGCCTCGACGTTCGCACCGTCGTCGGCAACGCGGCCTACCCGGACGTGCTCGAGCGCGCCGGGGCGCGCGAGGCCGACATCCTGATCGCCCTGACGAGCGGCGACGAGATCAACATGCTAGCCTGCCAAATCGCGTTCACGCTGTTTCGCACGCCGACGCGTATCGCGCGAATTCGGGCCCGGCCGCTCATGAGCCGCGAAGCGTTGTTCGGCCCGGACGGCATCCCGGTCGACGTGGCGATCAGCCCCGCAGTCGCTGGTCACGGACTACATCGAGCAGCTGATCTTGAATCCCGGGAGCGCTCCAGGTGCTCGACTTCGCCGACGGCAAGGTGCGGCTGGTGGCGACGCGCGCGAACCGCGACGGAGCGCTCGTCGGGCATCCGTTGCGCGACCTCTCGAAGCACATCCCGAACGTCGAGTGCCGCGTCGTGGCGATCTATCGCGGCGGCCGCGGCATTCTTCCGGACGGCGACACCGTGGTCCAGGAGGCCGACGAGGTGTTCTTCATCGCGGCCCGCAAAGACACGCGCACCGTGCTCCGCGAGATGCGCAAGCTCGATAGTCCCGTGCGCAAGGTTGTGATCGCCGGCGGCGGCAACATCGGCCTCGATCTGGCGCGGGCGATAGAAGGCAGCTGCCAGGTCAAGATCATCGAGCGCGATTGGCAGCGCGCGCGCCGCATTTCAGACGAGCTCGCGCGCGCCGTCGTGTTGCACGGGGATTCGGCCGACGAAGAGCTGCTACTCGAGGAGAATATCGACAGTGCCGATGTGTTCGTGGCGGTGACGAACGCGGAGGAAGCGAACATCCTCTCGGCCATGCTTGCCAAGCGCCTCGGCGCGCGGAAGGTCATGGCTCTGATCAACAAGCCCGCCTATGCCGAGCTCGTGGAGTCGGGCACGATCGACATCGCGATATCGCCGCAGCAGATCACGCTTGGTAGCCTGCTCGCGCACGTGCGCCGCGGCGATGTCGTGAAGGTTCACTCGCTTGCGGCGCGGCGCCGCCGAGGCGATCGAAGCCGTGGCGCACGGGGAGTCGCGCGAGTCACGCGTCGTAGGCCGTCTGCTCGAAGAGATCCAGCTGCCGCGCGGCGCGACCATCAGCGCCATCGTTCGCGGCGACGAGGTGCTGATGGCGCACCACGACACGCAGATCCAAGCCGACGACCATGTGATTCTGTTCATCGCCGACCGCCGGCAGATCGACGAGGTGGAACGGCTGTTCGAGGTCGGCGGCGCGTTCGTCTAGTGTCTGCCGAAGCGCAACGGCCCGCAGCGGCGGCCGGCGTGTCGGCCCTGCGCGGATCCATGAGCCTGCTCCCCGTGCTGTTCGCATTGAGCGGCTGCGCGGCGTTGATCTACCAAGTCGTGTGGTTCGAGCAGCTCGGCTTGTCGCTCGGCACGTCCGCAATCTCGCTCGGAGTGCTGCTCGCGGCGTTCATGGGCGGTATGGGTCTCGGCAGCGTATGGCTCGCGCGAAGCGTGAGCGGTGCGCTACCGGCGCTGCGTGTCTACGCTGCGCTCGAGCTCGGCATCGGTGCGCTCGGCGTCGCGGCGCTCGTCTTGATTCCGCTCGCCGGCAACGCGTACACGGCCTGGGCCGGCAATGGCTCGGCGAGCCTGCTGCTGCGCGCGTTGGCCGCCGCCATCTGCCTGCTGCCGGCCACGGTGTTGATGGGCGCAACGTTGCCGGTCGTGGCGGGCGCCGTGGCGGGCGAGCGCGACGCCGGCCAGCGGTTGGGTTTCTGCTATGCCGCCAACATCGGCGGTGGCGTGCTGGGCAGCCTCGGTGCCGCATTCTACCTGCTGCGTGTCCATGACGTTTACGTCGCTACCGCCGTCGCGGCAACCTTGAACCTCGTCGGCGCCGCGCTCGCGTGGTATGCGGCCGCGCGGCCGCCGTGGCGAAGCGTTGGCCCGGCCGTCGAGCTCGAGCCCGCTGCCAGAGCGCGCGGGGCGATTTATTGGGCGACCGGCGCGTCCGGCTTTACGGCCTTGTCGTCCGAGGTGCTGTGGACCCGCCATCTGTCGCTGCTGTTCGGCGCCACCGTCTATGCATTCGCATTGATCCTGGCCGTGTTTCTGCTCGGCCTCGGCGTCGGTAGCGCCGGCGGAGCCATGCTCGGCCGGCGGCTCGATCCACGCCGGGCGCTTGCCGGCTGTCAGCTGGCGCTTGCCGTCGCGCTCGCGTGGGCCGCCTACATCATCGCCCGGTCGCTGCCCTTTTGGCCGCTCGACGTCACGCTGCCGACGACGGCCAGCACGATGCTGCAGCTCGACTGGCTCCGCACGGCCTGGGCCGTGCTGCCGGCCGCCTTGCTCTGGGGCGCCTCGTTCCCGCTGGCGCTCGCCGCGTGCGCGACGCCCGCCGCCCTTTCCCGGGCGACCGTCGGGCGTCTGTACTCGCTCAACACGGCTGGCGCGCTCGCCGGTGCGCTGCTGACGGCGCTGGTGCTGATCGACACCGTCGGCAGCCGCCGCATCGAGCAGGGATCGGTACTCGTAGCCGGCGGCGTCGGGCTCTGGCTGTTGCTCGGCCCCGGCATGCGGCGACAGGCGCCGGCGCTGGCGGCGGGCATTGCGGCCGCGGCGGTCATCGCCGGGCTCGCCTATGTGCTGCCGGCCGTGCCCGCGAAGCTGATCGCCTACGGCCGCTTCTTGCCGACGCGCGGCGCGGATGCGAACGTCGTGTACTGGGGCGAAGGGTTGGCGGCGTCGGTCGCGGTCACGCGCGAGCCGAACGGGCTTCTCACGTATCACAACGCCGGCAAGACGCAGGCGTCGACGTATCCGCAGGATCTGCGCCTACAGAAGATGCTGGGCCATCTCGCCACGCTCGTGGCCGATCGTCCGGCGAGCGTATTCGTCATCGGCCTGGGGGCCGGTATCACGGCCGGCGCGGCCAGCGTCGATCCCGCCGTCGAGCAGGTCGTCGTGGCCGAGATCGAGCCGCTCGTCCCGCAGATCGCGGCGCGCTTCTTCTCGACGTACAACCAGGGGGTCGTCGCCAACCCCAAAGTGGAGATCCGGATCGACGACGGCCGCCACTATCTCGCAACGACGTCCCGCCGGTTCGACGTCATCACGTCTGATCCGCTCGATCCGTGGGTCAAGGGTGCTGCCACCCTGTACACGCGAGAGTTCTGGCAGCTGGTGAAAGCGCGGTTGACGGCCGGCGGCGTCGTGACGGCGTTCGTGCAGCTGTACGAGACGAACGACGCTGCCGTGCGCAGCGAGATTGCGACGTTCCTCGACGTGTTCCCGAACGGCGCACTGTTCGCGAACCGCGTCGACGGCATCGGCTACGACGCCGTGCTGCTCGCACGTGCCGACGGCGGGCCGATCGACGTGGAGCGGGTGGACCGGCGTCTTCGTAGCACGGCCTATGGGCGCGTGAGCGACTCGCTCGCGGCGAGCGGCTTCGCTTCGGCGCTGGATCTGCTCGGGACGTACGCCGGCGACGCGCCGGCGATGTCGACGTGGCTCGCCGGCGCGGCGCGGAACACGGACCGGAACCTTCGCCTCCAGTACCTCGCCGGCGCGAGCCTGAACAGCTACCGGGCCAACGACATCCTCGCGGGGCTCGTGGCTGCACCGGCACCGCTATCCGAGCGGCTGTTCGTCGGCCCCGCGGCTACGCTCGAGGCGCTGCGCCAAAGGGTCGGGGCAGCGCCCGGCGACGACTGACGTTCGGGGCAGCGCTATCCCGGTGGCGGGGCCGTGCGGCACTCGGTCGCGTGCCATTTCGCGCCGTTCGACTCGCGCTTGAACATCGTGCTCGTGTAGAACGGCTGCGTCAGGTACTGCGGGTCATCGACGATCGTGACGACATGCAGCCAGACGTCGCCGTTCGGCGCCGCAGGCAAACGGTGGAAATACTCGGTGATGCTGGCGGACTCGCTGTACGGCACGCCGTTCTTGCGCAGGTAACCCGCGCGGAACCCGGTCGTCCTGACCTCGAGCGAGCCGCCCTCGTTCAGCGAGTCCGATGGCGGCGGACCGCCTCGCTGGCCGCGACCGCCGCCGCCCGCCAAAACGGGTCCCGCGTCGTTGCCGATTTGCGCTCGCACCGGCGCGCCGCCGGCGCCCGGCGGTCGAAGCCAACGCACGCTCGAGCGGCCTTGCCAGGATTTCTCCGCGGCTTGTCCGGCAGGCGCGCCGAATTCGAGCAACCGCGTCTGCGTGCCGGCATCGAACTCGACCTTCAGCGTGTCGTCGTCGGTCCACGTGACGTGTAAGCGGCCCGGTTGACGCATGATGCCGCCGACGCCGAAGGCCCGACACTGTTGGCCGGCCGCGTTGTCGGCATCGAGATTCCAAGTGTCGGCGACCCGCCGCCCCTCGGCGTTCAACGGCACGCTTTCATAGTCGCCCTTGCGGGGCGTCGCCATGCGGTGGCGCCAGTCCTCGCTGACGACGGCCACCCAGTAGCCTGTCAAATCGATCGGGGCATTCGCGCGCGGCGAGCCCGCGGCCGGACCGCCGCGTTGCGCCCATGCCGTCGCACCGCTGGCGCCGAGCAGCAGGCCGCCGAGCAGCGCCAAGGCGGTATGCCGGCGTGCGCGCATCAGCGACCTCCCTTCTTCTTCTGCAAGTCGCGGTAGACGGCCGAGACGAACATCGCCGGGGTCCACGCCGGCGTCGCGTACCGCAGGTCGTAGTCGAGCGTGGGCTTCGTCGCCATGACCTGCTCGAGCGTCATGCCCTGGTCGAGGAGGCTCGCAATCCGATCACGCAGGATCACCACCATGTCGCGAAACTCGAGCACGTCGGCCTCGTCGCCGATGCGGCCATGGCCCGGAATCACGTAGGTGCCGCCTTCTTGCAGGTATTTCGGCACCGCCACGTCGAGCATCTTGTCGAGCCCCGCGACGAACCCATCGATGCCGCCGCCCGTGTCGCCCGACAACACGGGATAGGTCGTCGTGACGAACAGGTCGCCCGCCACGAGCACGTCAGAGCCGCGGAAATAGACGACGATGTCGCCGTCCGTGTGTGCGGGCGGCACGTGATACAGGAACACCGCTTCGCCGTTGAACGAGAAATCGCGGCCGTCCTCGAAGAACGTGTTCAGAGGCAGCTCCGTGGCGGCGCGGTTCTCGGCCGTCATCCGCGCCAGCGCGTTCTCGTGCGCAATGATCGCGGCCGGATTGCCGTTCACGGTCATGCCGGCCTGCGAGATCGTCTCGTTGCCGCTCGTGTGCTCGACATCCGAGCTCGTGTTGACGATCCAGCGGATCGGCCCGTCCGAGAGGCGGCGGATCGCGGCGAGCAGCGGCTCGCGCGTGGCCTTGGTGCCCGTATCGACGACCAGCACGCCCTCGTCGCCGATCTGAACGGCCACGTTCGGGCCCGCACCGACCAGCATGTAGACATTACCCTGCACGTGAAAGGCCTCGATCGGGTTCTGTGCCTGCGCGCCGGACAGCGCACCGAGCGCAATGGTCGCGAGCACGGTGGCCAGCAAGACTCGTCCGCGGCGGGTCATTTAGGGTTCATGAGCCGCTCGAGCGTCGGCAGATAGTCGGGATAGGTCGTCGGCGCACCCCCGAACACGGCTTCGAACGGCAAGCCGAAATGGTTCGCAAAGTCCTCGATGAACGGGTTCTGGCCGGGCAGGTAATACGGCACGTCGTTCTTGGTTATAGGCACTTCCATGACGTACTCGCAGTTGTACAACCAGTTCTGGTTGCCGCGCTCCATGAGCACGAATTCCTCGCTGTTCACGTACGGCTCCGTGAGATACACGGGATCCGTGATGATCATGACGTGCGATAGCAGGTTGCCGTGGCGAATGTAGTGCTCCACGAGCGTCGTCAGGTCGCTGCTCGGGATGCCGCTACGCCGATAGAACTCCTTCTTGATGTGCGTCGTCGTGACCGTGAGGATGTCGCCGTGCCATTCGCCGAGCGAGAAGCCCATGAACGTGTGCGGCGCGTAGTCCGGCGGCCGCGCCCGGCCGTCCATCCAGATGGTGCGCCGCTGCTGATATGTGCCGATGTACTGGCGGTATGCGATGATTTCCTGCGTCGCGGGGTCCTTGTCTTCCCACAGCCGAAATTGCAGCGGCCCGCGGTAGATGTGCGCGACGTTGTACGGTTGGCACTGGTGCTCGAGCAAGTTGACGCGCGTTACGTCGAACGCTTCGGCGTAGCGACGGGCCGCGTCGTTCAGTGGCACGCCCGTGAAGTCGCCTTGCAGGCCGCCGGGAACGCGATCGTCGAAGTCCTCGTGGTAGCGGCCGGTCCACTCGCCGACGAGGCTGATTTGCGCCGCCACGGGCGCGGCGGGCGCGAGCACGAGCAGCCAGCCAGCGGCGATCAGCGTCCGCACGAGGCCCGGCTCAGTTGAAGGTCTCGCCGGGCTTCTTGCCCCATTCGAACCCGTCGGCATCGCGCCGCAGATATTGCATCCGCAGACGATAGTCGCCGGCTTTTCGCCCCGGATTGCCGGTGATCGTGACCTCGTCGCCGACCCGCAACGTCTGGTTCGTCACGCCCTGATTCGCCAGCTGGCCTGCGCCGCCCCACTCGACGGCCCAGCGATGCATCTCGCCGTTCTCGTCCGGCGCTTCGACATGCACGAACGAGTGCGGGTTTCGGAACATGAACTGCAGCAGCTTACCGTGGATCTGCGCGGTCTGATCTTCGAAGTACGTGGCCGTGAACGAGTGATGCGCCTCGGCCACTGCGCCGGTGATCGCCACGAGCAACCCCGCGGGCAGGACGAGTTTCCAGTTGGCTCGCATGATCTTTGCTCCCCCAGAACGGCGACCGGTGTTGCAGCCGGCAAACGCCACTATAGCCACGATTCGAGGCGTGGCGCCACCGCCCGGAAGGTCGGGCGACGGCCGGTCACGGGGCGAACGGCGGCACGAGGCCGAGGAGCTCGTCGAGCCCGTGCACGCGAGCGCCCGTGTGCTCTTGATGACGATCCTCGCGGTCGATCAGCACGGGCCGCATGCCGACGCCGCGGCTCCCCGCGATATCCCATTCGAGGTCGTCGCCGACAAACACGCAGTGTTCGCAGGGGACACCGAGCAGCCGGGCGGCATGCTGGAAGATCAGGGGGGATGGCTTGCGCCAGCCGACATCGCCGCAGAACACGATTCCGTCGACGAGCGTCGCCAGCCCGAGTCGCTCGAGCTCGGCGTGCCAGAGCTCCGGCGGACTTCCCCATGGCGCGTTCGACACGATGGCCGTGGCATACCCGCGCTGCCGGAGCGCAGCCAGCGTCGCACACGCATCCTCATACACGCGACCGGTGGCGAAGATCGGCTCCAGAAAGGCGGCGCACAGGGGTGTGCTAACCGTGGCCGCCGTGTCCGGCGGCAGCTCGAAGATGCCCGCGAGGCGTTCGATCATCGGCGCGAAACCGAAGTCCGCCCGTTCGCGGTTCGCAGCGACGGCGCGCGCCAACGCCCCGGAGCGGCTCGCGGCCGGAATGCCTCGCGCATCGAGCTGCGTCAGAACGTTCGCAATGGACCGCTCGAGGATCGGGCCGAACTCCTCGCGGCGGTAGTACGCCACGAGTGTGTTGCCGAGATCGAAAAGAACGGCGGCCATACGCCCGACGAAGATAGCGCTCCAAGTTGCAACGCGCCATGTGAGCAACGGTGGCATCATCGTCGCCCGCGGCGACGGAATGCTATCGTGGACGTTCCATGCCACAGGATTTGATTGCGAACCTCGAAGCGCTGCTCGCGAAAGGCGGCGACAGCGCGGCGCTGCGGCTTGCGCTCGCGTCGCGCTATCTGGAGGCTGGTGACCCCGCGTCGGCTGTCGTGCACGCACAAGCGGCGGTCCGGCTCGATCCGGAATATTCCGCCGGCTGGAAGGCGCTCGGTCGCGCCCTGGCATCGGCCGGAAAGAGTTCCGAGGCCAAACAGGCTTACGAGCGCGGCATCGAGGTCGCCGAGCGACGTGGCGATCGTCAGGCGGCCAACGAGATGCGCGTCTTCAGCAAGCGCCTCGACCGCGACACGCTATCGCTGCCGCCGACCAAGGGCCGCTGAACGCCGTTTCGTTCAGTGATGGCCGTCGTCGTGTGGGTCGTGCTGATCGTGCGAGTCGCGCTGCTTCGGGGGGGCGAGCTTGTCGGCCCGCAGCCAGACGACCACGCCAAACACGAACAACGTGAGAGCGACCGTCACCAGCGGTAACGGCGGAAGCCAAATGGGGATGTCTTTCATACCTGTGATGTAAGGTGCAATGAGTCGAGAAAAAAACCACGCGAACAGCAATCCGATCAAAACGCCGAAAGCAGCGACCGGTTGGGAGCGCCAGAGTGCGCCCCAGATCACGACGAAGACCGCGACGCCAATCAACCAGATCAACATCGATCGATGCCTCCGTGCGCCGCGGTGGCGCTAGTGCGCGGCCTCCTCGGCAGCAGCACCCGCGGGGGCCAACGGCGCCGAGAAGGAGGTGAGTCGCGTCAGCTCCGTATAGTCGCCTTCGACGACCATGAGGCCGATCAGCACGAGGAGCACGGCGGGTGGGCCGAGAATCGCCCAGATCAGCGCTTTTCGCTCCCATGCCATGTGCATGAAGATCCCAATGATGAAGCCCGCCTTCAGGATCATGAACAGCAGGATCAACGCCCAGCGAAAGTAGCCGTGCTCGAGAAAGTCGGTGGCGTACGAAGCCGCGCTGAATGCGAACAGCATCGCCCAGACCACGAAGTAAATCTTGAGCGGATGTTGTTGTCCCGTGGTGGCTGACATCGGAAGCCCCTTACCAGAGATAGAAGAACGCGAAGATGAACACCCAAACGAGGTCGACGAAATGCCAGTACAACCCGGCGATCTCGACGATCTCGTAGCCCCTCTGCTCGTAGTCGCCGCGTAGCACTTTGGAGGCCACGATACACAGGTATACGACACCGGCCGACACGTGCAGGCCGTGGAACCCCGTGATCATGAAGAATGTCGCGCCGAACTGCGACGCGCCGAGCGGATTGCCCCAGGGGCGGACGCCCTCCTGCACGATCAGCTTCGTCCATTCGAAGGCCTGCATCGACACGAACACGGCGCCGAAGGCCGCCGTGAGGAACATCAGCGCGGCGGTACGGCCACGGTCGCGGCGATAGCCATAGTTCACCGCGAGCGCCATCGTGCCGCTGCTCGTGATGAGGTCGAAGGTCATGATGCCGATCAGCAGCAGCGGCACGCTGACGCCGAACACGTCGAGGCCAAAGACCTCGCTCGGATTCGGCCACGCTGCCGGCGTCGACACGCGGACGTTCATGTAGCCCGTCAGGAAGCACGTGAAGATGAACGTGTCGCTGAGCAGGAAGATCCACATCATCGCCTTGCCCCACGGCACGCGGAACGTCTGCTTGTCCGCAGACCAGTCGGTGACCATGGATTGCCAGGCCGCCTCCGATGGGGCGTCCGCGGCGGTAGCGTCCGTATGTGCCATAGGTGCAGAGTTCCTTGTCTAGGTCGAGAGCAGCAGCGCGAACAGGCCGAGCCAGATCAGCAGCAGGCAATGCCAGTAAGTCGTGCAGAGCTGCACGCTGAGCTGGAGGCGGCCGCGGACGACGACGTTGTTCCTGTCCACGCGACGATACAAACGCGTCGCGGTTCTGCCGAGCACGAGCAGCCCGCCGACGAGATGCAGGCCGTGCAGGGCCGTCAGCAGCACGAAGAAGGCGTAGGCCGGGTCGCTGGGGCCGAGAGTACCGCTCGGATTCGCCTGCCGCCACGCGAGCACCTGGCCGATGAGGAACAGCACCGTCAAGAGCCCGCCGGCGGCGAAGTGCGCGCGCCCGTGCTCGAGCTGACCCTTGTCGATGCGATTGCGAGCGATCTGCAGCGCGGCGCTCGCGAGCACGAGCACGAGTGTGTTGACCCAGAGGATGCTCGGCTCATCGAGCCGCTGCCAGCTGACGAGCCCGCCGTTGTCGTGCATGCGCAACGTATAGGCGCTCGCGAACAAGCCGAACAGGCTCGCGACGACCGCCAAGAAGGCCCACAGGCCCACCTTCGGCGCGTTCGACGTGATCCCTTCCTGGCTCGTCGGCAAGACGCCTTGGGTGGTCCAGGGTTTGTCCCTGAGACGCCGAACAAGCAGCCACCACACGGTGACGGCCGTGAGCATGGCGATCCATACTACGCTCATCATGGCTCGTTGCTCCGTCTAGCCGAGTGACGTCTGATGCCCTTTGGGCGGCTCGTTTTGCGGGATGAAGTCGCGGTCCTCGCCCGGCACGCTGTAATCGTAGGCCCAGCGGTAGACCACCGGCAGCTTCGGTCCCCAGTTGCCGTGAGACGGCACGACCTCGGGCGTCTGCCACTCGAGGGTCGTTGCGCCCCACGGGTTCGGATCGGCCACCTTCCCTTTGCGCAGGCTGTAGAAGACGTTGACCAAAAAGATTACTTGCGCCGTTGCGACGACGATTGCGGCGATCGTGATGGCCTCGTTGACGGCGTGCGCCGAATCGGGAATGAAGTTAGTGGAGCCATACGCGTAGTAGCGACGCGGCATGCCCAGAATGCCGAGATAGTGCATCGGCAGATAGATCGCATAAGTGCCGAGGAACGTCATCCAGAAGTGAATGCGACCGAGAATCTCGTTCGGCATCTTGCCCGTGATCTTGGGGAACCAATGATAGATGGCGCCGAACAGCACCATGACCGGCGACACGCCCATGACCATGTGGAAGTGCCCGATCACGAAGTACGTGTCCGACAGCGGCAAGTCGACGGTCACGTTGCCGAGGAACAGGCCCGTAAGGCCGCCGTGCACGAACGTAAAGATGAAGCCGATCGCGAACAGGTTCGGCGTGTTGATCTGGATGTTGCCGCGCCACAGCGTCAGCACCCAGTTGTAGACCTTGATGGCGGTCGGAATCGCGATGATCAGCGTCGTCGTGGCGAAGAAAAACCCGAAGTACGGGTTCATGCCGCTGACGTACATGTGATGCGCCCAGACGACGAACGACAGCGCGCCGATCGCCACGATGGCCCACACCATCATGCGATAACCGAAGATGTTTTTGCGGGCATGCGTCGATAGCAAATCGGACACGATGCCGAAAGCCGGCAGCGCGACGATATAGACCTCTGGATGACCGAAGAACCAGAACAGATGCTGGAACAGGATAGGGCTGCCGCCGTCCGTCTTGTTCAGTTCGCCGAGCGACATCAGCGCCGGCATGAAGAAGCTCGTCCCGATGCTGCGATCGAGCAGCATCATGATCGCGGCGACGAGCAGAGCCGGGAACGCCAGCAGGCCGAGAATCGTGGCGACGAAGATGCCCCATACCGACAGCGGCAGGCGCATCAGCGTCATGCCGCGGCAACGCGCCTGCAGCACGGTAGTGACGTAATTCAGGCCCCCCATCGTGAACGCCACGATGAATATGGCAAGCGACAGCAGCATCAGCGTGATGCCCCAGTTGTGACCCGGTGTTCCCGGAAGCACGGTCTGCGGCGGATACAACGTCCAGCCGGCACCGGTCGGTCCACCGGGCACGAAGAAGCTCGTCAAGAGCACGATGACCGATAGCAGATACACCCAAAAGCTCAGCATGTTCATGTACGGGAAGACCATGTCTCGGGCGCCGCACATGAGGGGAATCAGATAGTTGCCGAAGCCGCCGAGAAACAGGGCGGTCAGAAGGTAGATCACCATGATCATGCCGTGCATGGTCACGAACTCGTAATACTTGTACGGAGTAATGAAAGTGAACGTCTCGGGGAATCCGATCTCGAGCCGCATCAGCAGCGACAGCACCAACGCGATGAGGCCGACGAAGATCGCGACACTGCCGTACTGAATCGCAATGACCTTGTGGTCCTGACTCCAGACGTACTTCGTGATCCACGTTTGCGGATCGTGGAGATGATGATCTCGGTCGGCGATTGCTACGTATGCCATGGCGAATCTTCCTTGCGAATCCCGTTACGTGTTCTCGATCAGTGCAACGTGTCGATGTAGGCGACCACATCGTCGATGGCGTGATCGCCGATCAGTATGCCAGCCATCATGTTCATCTGGGCGCCCCAAAGGTCGTCCGGATGCTTGCCGCGGACGCCTGTCTTGAAATACTGCAGCTGCCGTTGCAAATACCAGTCGCTGCGACCGGCCAACCGCGGCGCATTCGTCGCCCAGCTGCCATGGCCTTCGTCGCCGTGGCACAACGCGCAGGTCTCGTAGATCCGCCGGCCGCGGTCGGCGTCGCCCGTCACCGTGGCCGTGGGCGAACGGTCGGGCAGCGTGGCGATGTGCGCGATCACGTTCTCGAGCGTTGCCGGATCGCTGACAACCTGTGCCATCGGCGCCATTTGCACGCCGAATTGATCGCCCGGGTCGGTACCGCGAATGCGTTGCTGGTAGCTGTGAATTTGCCGGCGGATGTACCAGCCGTCGAGGCCTGCCAGGTTCGGGGCGTTCAATTGCTGATTGCCCTCGCCTTGCGCGCCGTGACACGCGGAGCACACGGCGAAGTTCGCGGCGCCAACCGTCGCATTGCCGACGGGTCGCGCCTGCGTTTGCGCAAACGTCGGTTGGCTCGCGAGCCACGTCTGATAAGCGGCGGGCTCGTCGACGACGATTCTGCCGCGCATCGCGAAGTGGCCCGCGCCGCAGAGCTCCTCGCACAGGAGCTCGTAGGTGCCGGGTTTCGTCGGCGTGAACCATTGATACGTGACGAGCCCGGGCACCAGATCCATCTTCACGCGGAACTGCGGCACCGCGAAGTCGTGCAGCACGTCCACGGAGCGCAGTAAGGCGTGGGCGGGCTGGCCGACGACCAAGTGCAGCGTGGGGTTCGCAACGATGATGTCGTCCTGGCCCTTCGGGTCCGCGGGATCGACGCCCAAGGGATTGTCGACGCTCAGGTGCCGGACGTCGCTCGCACCGAGCTGACCGTCGGCGCCCGGCAGGCGGAAGCTCCAGTTCCACTGACGCCCGATGGCTTCGAACGTCTTGGCGTCCTTGGGAACCGTAACGAACGAGGCCCACACGAATAGCCCTGGCGTCAACATGGCCGCGACCCCGAGCGCGGTGAACACCGTCAGCGCCACCTCGAGCTTGGTGCTTTCAGGCTCGTAATGCGCCTTGTTGCCCTTGCGGTGCCGGAACCGCCAGACGCAGTAGGCGGTGAACAGGTTCACCGCGACGAATACGATACCGGTAACCCAGAACGTCACGTCGACGGTGAAGTCGATGGCGCTCCAGTTGGAGGCGAGCGGTGTGAAGTACCAAGGGCTCGCGACGTGAAAGATCAGCGAGCCGACGACGAGCAGGACCAGAACGACAGCAAGAGCCACCATACCAACAGACCCCCCAAACCATGAGGCGCACGACTCCCTATCGTGGTCCTAAGGCTGAAGAGCGGCGGCCCGCGGCGAGCGGGCAGAGCTATTCGACGATCAGCTTGCCGTTCATCAGCACGTAATGACCAGGGAACGAGCAGAAATACGTGTAGTCGCCGCCGACCGTGAGCTTCGCCGTGTCGAACTTGATCGACACCTGTTGACCACCACCGATCACGTTGGTCGAAGCGAGGATGCGCGCGTCTCCGGCGGGGAGATAATTCGGCGCGCCGGCGGCTTGTCCGGCTTGTGCAATCGCCTGGTAGTCCGGCGTTGCGGAGAGCACCCAGTTGTGCCCCATGACATTGGCTGCGAGCTGGCCGACGTGCTTCAGCGTGAGCGTGACTTCTTTGCAGCTCTTCTTAACGTGCAGCTCTTTGACGTTGTATTGAATCTGATCGTTCGCCTCGATCGTAAGCGAGCACTCCTGGCTCCATGCAGAGTGACTGAGCAATATGCCGCCCAGCGCGAGTACCCAGAAGATCCTTTTCATTGTGACTTGCCGCTCCCAGAACAGAACAGGAAGTTGAGAATTGAGCGATGGTAGCAGAACCTCAGGTCGCGCGGCACAGCCCTACGCGAGCGATTGAGGAAGCGCGATCGGCCGCCGACGGAGCTGTCGTCGCGGCGCGGATCGCCCCCTACGAGGGGGTCCCGGACGACGGCGATCAGCCGTCCGCGCAGTCGACATTAGTCGGCGCGTGTGGCGGGTGGGGCCCCATGACTAGGCCTTCGTGGCTGAAGATAGGACGGATCTCCGCCACTTTAGTAAAAAAGCGGCGAGATTCCGGTATAGAAAATCCATTTCAAAGAATTTGCACTGAAGTGGGGGAAGATACCAAATGATAGCGCTTCTCCAGCGGGTTTGCTCCGCTCAAGTGGCAGTCGACGACGAGATTGTCGCCAGAATTGGGCTGGGTCTGCTCGTATTCGTGGGCGTCGAGCGGGATGACGCGGCCGCCGAGGCGGAGCGCCTGGCGGAGCGCTTGCTGGCGTACCGCGTGTTCGCCGACAACGCCGGGAAAATGAATCTATCGGTCCGTGACGTCGGCGGCAGCGTTCTGCTGGTGCCCCAGTTCACGCTGGCGGCGGACACGACTAGCGGTCTACGACCGAGCTTCTCGCGGGCGGCGTCGCCCGACGTGGGGCGGGCCTTGTTCGACCGTCTGGTGGCGGCCGTCGATGCGGCGGGCGTGCCGCTGGCTACCGGCCGCTTCGGCGCGCACATGCGCGTCGGCCTCACGAATGACGGCCCCGTCACGTTCTGGCTGCAGGTTCGCAGCGCGCACGCCGCCGGATGAGGGCGTTTGGCGTATGATGCCCCTATCGAGTCAAGGATCGACGAGCAAATGGAGCGTCGCTAGATGGGTCTCGGCAATATCAGCCTAGTACAGCTGTTGATCGTGCTCGTGATCGTCGTGCTGATCTTCGGCACGAAGCGACTCAAGAGCATCGGTTCGGATCTCGGCGGCGCGATCAAGGGCTTCCGTTCCGCGATGAATCATGATCAGGATCAGGACAGCCACGACGAGGACGAGCAACCGAAGGACGAAGCAAAGCCGCTGAAGCGGCAGGAACCGGACGCGGAATTCCCCGAGCAGAAGCAGCAGAACCAAAAGAATCGTCAGTCCTAGCGTTGCGGTGACAGCGTGTTCGACGTCGGTTTCCCGGAGCTCGTTCTCGTCTTCATCATCGGCCTGCTGGTGCTCGGTCCGCAGCGGCTGCCAAAGGTCGCGGCGGAAATCGGCAAATGGGTCGGCCGCGCGCGCCGTACCGCTACGGAGTTGCGCCGCCAACTCGAGCGTGAGATCGAGCTGAGCGACATTGAACCCCCGCCCCCACCACCCTCGACGCCAACGGGGGCGGCTGCGCCGCCTGAAACGCCACCGGAAGCGAGTCCGCCAGCGACCTCCGAGACGGACACGGACAGCGCCCCGGCGCCTGCGGGCGTGGCCGAGGCGACTCCGGGCCCCGAGCGCCCCGCGGCTCCGCCGCCGGCCACTGAGCCCGATGCGCCGACGCCGGAGCCCGCAGAGCGACCGCCGCAATCCTAATGAGCGAGCCGCCCGACAACCACGAGCACGAGGAACAGCTCGCGGAAGGGACGCTCATGTCCCACTTGCTCGAGCTGCGTTCCCGGATCGTGAAAGCCGCGGCGGCGGTCGTCGTGGTTTTCCTGGCGCTCACGCCATTCACTCAACGCGTTTTCGAGTACGTTTCGGCGCCGCTGATCGCCGTGCTGCCCGAGGGCTCCGAGATGATCGCGACCGATGTCGCGGCGCCGTTTCTCACACCGTTCAAGACCACGATGTACGTCGCGCTGTTCATCGCGATGCCGGTCGTCCTCTTTCAAGTCTGGCAATTCGTGGCACCCGGGCTCTACAAGCGCGAGAAACGATTCGCGATCCCGCTACTCGTTTCGAGCATCGTGCTGTTCTACACGGGCATGGCTTTCGCGTATTTCGTCGTGTTCCGGCTGATGTTCTCTTTCTTCGCGAGGGTCGTGCCGGGCGGGGTCACTATGGCCCCCGACATCAGCGCCTACTTGAGCTTCGTGCTCGGGATCTTCCTTGCGTTCGGCCTCGCATTCGAGGTGCCGATTGCCACTGTCATGTTGATCTGGAGCGGCCTCGTGTCGATCAAGACGCTGCGGAGCGGTCGACGCTACGTCTTCCTCGGCGCGTTCGTGGTGGGGGCCGTGCTCACGCCGCCGGATATCTTTTCGCAAACCCTGCTGGCGCTGCCGATGTACGCGCTCTATGAAGGCGGTTTGATCATGGCGCGCATCATGCTGCCGGAGAAGACCCGCGAATGAGCGCTGGTGCGCCGCTACCGCAGCTGACGATCAAGGCCACGATCCTCGGGCTCGTGCTGTCGGCCCTGCTGGCGGGTGCCAATGCTTACCTCGGGATGTTCGCCGGCCTCACGATCTCCGCGTCGATCCCGTCGGCGGTCATCTCGATGGCCGTGCTGCGCCTGTGGCGCAATTCGAACATCCTCGAGAACAACATGGTGCAGTCGATCGCGTCGTCCGGCGAGGCGATTGCCGCCGGCGTGATCTTCACGTTTCCCGCGCTGATCCTGCTCGGCCACTGGCGTGTGTTCGACTACTGGTGGGTGACCGTGATTGCCGGAGTGGGCGGCCTGCTCGGCGTGCTGTTCACGATCCCGCTGCGGCGCTCGCTGATCGTCGAGCAGCAGTTGGCGTTCCCGGAAGGCACGGCGACCGTCGAGGTGCTCAGGGTCGGTGACGCACCGAGCCGCGGCGCGTTGTATTTGGCAAGCGCGGCCATCCTCGGGGCGCTCGTCAAAGTCGCGGAGACGGGTCTCGAGCTGTGGTCCGGCACGGCGCAAGCCGCCACCTACGTGCGCGGCAGCACGATTCTCTATGCCGGCACGAATCTCTCGCCCGCGTTGCTCGGCGTCGGCTATATCGTGGGGCTGAACATCGCAGTGCTGGTGTTCGTCGGCGGCGCGCTCTCGTGGTACGTCGCGATTCCGATCTATTCGACGTGGTTCCTCTCCAGCGATCCCACGCTTGCGGGGCAATTCGCCGCGGGCGCGACCGCCGCGGACCTCGCCGGCGCTATCTGGTCGGCGAAGATCCGCTATCTCGGCGTCGGCGCCATGCTGATCGGCGGCATATGGACGCTGTTCTCGCTGCGGACTTCGCTCGCCGCCGGCATTCGCAGCGGCCTCGCTGCGACTCGGCGTCAGGCCGATTCCGCCACCGACCACCGCGAGCGGGACATGCCGATGCGGCTCGTGCTCGCCAGTGCCGTTTTGTTCGTGGTGCCGATCTACTTCCTGTACGACGCGATCGTCGGCACGGCAGGCGTTGCCCTGGCGATGACGGGCATCATGGTGCTCGCCGCTTTCCTGTTCGCGGCCGTCGGGGGGTATCTGGCCGGCATCGTCGGGTCGTCGAACAGCCCGATCTCCGGCATCACGATGGCGACGATCCTGCTAACGTCGCTGCTGCTGCGCGCGCTCATGGGTGCCGATGCGGTGGCGGCTCCGGCCGCCGCGATTCTCGTCGGGGCCGTAGTCTGCTGCGCGGCGTCGATCGGCGGCGACAATCTGCAGGTGTTGAAGACCGGCTATCTGCTGGGTGCCACGCCCTGGCGACAGCAGCTCGGCCAGTCGCTGGGCGTGGTGTCGGCCGTGCTCGTCATGGCGCCGATCCTGAACCTGCTGCTGAACGCGTATGGAATCGGCGCGCGGACGCCGGAGCACCCCAATGCCTTGCTCGCGCCGCAGGCGAACCTCATGGCGTCGGTCGCGAAGGGGGTGTTCGGTGGGGGGTTACCGTGGGGCATGATCGCGGCCGGGGCCGTGATCGGCGCCATCATCATCGCCGTGGACGTGTACCTGCAGAAGCGGGGCTCGTCATGGCGCGCGCCCGTGCTGGCCGTGGCCGTCGGAATCTATCTACCCCTCGAATTGGCCGTGCCGATTCTCGCCGGCGGGATCATTGCCTTCCTCGCCGCCCGCCGTCTGCCGAGCCAAGTGGATTCCCAAGCCGGTCTCGGAGTGCTCTTTGCCGCGGGCTTGATCACGGGTGAGGCCATGACGGGCATTCTGATGGCCATCCCGATCTACCTCACGAAGAACCCGGACGTGATCGCCGTGCCATGGCACGTGCCGGGCATCGTGGCCGTCGTCGTCATGGGGCTCGTCACCTACGCCCTGTACCGTACTGCCGTGGCGCCGCGGCGCAGATGACGCCGCTCGTCAGCAAGCTGCCGAAGGTCGGCACGACGATCTTCACGGTGATGTCGCAGCTGGCGGAGCAGCATCATGCCGTGAACCTGTCGCAGGGATTCCCCGATTTCCAACCGCCGTCGGAGCTGCTCGAGCGGGTGACGCAGTCCCTGCGCGGGCGAAATCATCAATACGCCCCGATGCCGGGCTCGGTCGCGCTGCGCGCGGCGATCGCCGGCAAGCTCGAGAGGCTATACGGGGTGATCGTCGACCCCGGCACCGACATCACGGTGACGAGCGGCGCGACCGAGGCGATCTTCGACGCGATCCAGGCCGTGGTGCGCCGCGGCGACGAGGTCGTGGTGTTCGATCCGTGCTACGACTCGTACGAGCCGTCGATCACGCTCGCCGGCGGCAAGACGGTGCATGTGCCCCTGGCGTTGCCGGAATTCGTGATCGATTGGGATCGACTAGCCGACCGCCTGAACGAGCGGACGCGCCTGGTGATCGTGAACTCGCCGCACAATCCGAGCGGGGCGCTGCTCCGTCGAGAAGACTTCGACCGCCTAGCCCAGCTGCTACGCCCTTACGACTGCTATCTACTCAGCGACGAGGTCTATGAGCACGTCGTGTTCGATGGAGCGGGGCATACCACCGTCTTGGCGCAGCCGGAGCTCGCAGCCCGCAGCTTCGCCGTCTTCTCGTTCGGCAAGACGTACCATGCGACCGGATGGAAGCTCGGCTACTGCGTCGCGCCGGCCGCCTTGTCGGCCGAGCTGCGGCGTGTGCATCAATACGTGACGTTCGCGTCGACGACGCCGCTGCAGCACGCGCTCGCGGAATATCTGGTCGCCCATCCGGAGCACCACGAGCGATTGCCGGCGTTTTATCAAGAACGGCGCGATTACTTCGGGGCGCTGCTCGCGTCGACGAAGTTTCTGGCCCGGCGGGCGGCCGGAACGTACTTCCAGCTCGCCGACTACAGCGAGATATCGACACTCCCCGATGTCGAGTTCGCGCGCTGGCTGACGAAGGAGCACGGCGTGGCGGTGATTCCGGTGTCGGTATTCTACGAGCGGCCGCCGGACGTGCGCCTCGTGCGCTTTTGCTTCGCGAAGGAGAATGCCACGCTGGATGCCGCGGCGCAGCGGCTGCGCGCACTCTGACTGTGCGCTACTGGGCCTCGTGCTCGGCGGCGGCGAGCTCGGTCGCGAGCTCGAGCAGCTCCTCGTAGCTGCCGGTTTGGCTGCCTTCGGTGGTGTACTTGCCGTTGACGATCAGGGTCGGCACGCTGCCGATGCGATAGCGGCGGTTCAGCTCGTCGGCGCGCTGCAGCTTGGTGTGGACGGCGAAGGAATCGAAGGCCGTCTTGAAGGCGGCCGCGTCGACGCCGAAGCGACCAAAGAACTCCTGCAGCTTCTCCTCGCTGTCGAGCGAATTGCCGCGCTCGTGGATCTCGCGGAAGAATTCGCTATGCATCTCGGCGCCCTTGCCGAGCGCCTCAGCGGTGTAGAAGGCGCGTGCGTGCAGCTGCAGCAGCGGATTCCACACGGCGGGAATGCGGATGAAATTCACGTAGTCGGGCTGCTTCGCGCGCCACGCCTCGAGCAACGGATCGAAGTGGTAACAATGCGGACAGCCATACCAGAAGACTTCTGCTACCTCGACCTGGTCGGGGTTCGAGCTCGTCGGCTGGGTCGGCGACAGGCGTTGGTAATGGACCCCGAGCTTGAAACGACCGATCGTCGACGCGCCATTCGCGTCCGACGTCACGAGCTCGGGCTCCTCTACCGATGATTGTGGCGACTGCGTAGCATCGGCGTCGTCGGTCGCGGCTTGCTCGGTCGCGGCGCTCGGCGAGCTCGCCGGTGCACCGGACCCGCCGCACGCCGCCAGAAATAGCGCCGCCAATAGCCAGAGCTTTCTCGGTTGCATCGCGAAGCCTCCTGCGCGAACCACCCGGCTGCGCGCCCGCTAGTTGAGTCCCTGGACGTAGCTCGCGAGCGCGCGGATCTCGTCGTCACGCAGCAGCGACGCCTCGTTGCGCATCATCTGATTCACGCCCGCGTCCGACCGGCGGCTGCCTGAGGCGTATTCGCCGAGCGTTCTCGCCACGTAGGTCGAGTGCTGGCCGCTGAGCCGCGGGTAGGCCGCGAGCGGATTGCCGTCGCCGCTCGGGCCGTGGCATGCGATACAAGCCGCGATCCCGCGATCGGGCACGCCGCCGCGGTAAATCTGCTGCCCGAGGTTCACGAGGGCCGGATCGGCGCCCTTCGGCGTCGGTTTCTGCGCCGCGAAGTACGCGGCGATATCGGCCATGTCCTGATCCGAGAGCGTGTCGGCGAACGGTTTCATGGTGACGTTCATGCGGTCGCCGTTCTTGAACGCCTTGAGCTGGTGAACGATGTAGGCCACGTGCTGGCCGGCCAGGCTGGGCCAGTCGGGGGTCACGCTATTGCCATCCGCGCCGTGGCAGGCAGCGCACGTGGCGGACTTGGTACGGCCGGCGTCGACCGATCCTTCCTGGGCGTGGGCAGCGACCGCAAGCAGTGAGCTCGACAGCAACACCGTGGCCAGCCAACGGCCGAGACGCAGAGAATTCGTAGTCGCCAACATCATTAACCCGTCCAAGGTCGACAGTTTCATTCTTTTGAGTGGGGAGCGGCGACCGATTGTACACTAAACGCCACAACCCTAAGCAGCGACCGCGCGCGTTCCGCAAGCCCGTGCCTACCGCGACTTTCATCAAGAGCGCCGCACGGCCGGCGGACTTTCCTGCGGATGCGGGACGCGAAGTTGCGTTCGTCGGTCGCTCGAACTCCGGCAAGTCGACGGCCCTGAACGTGCTCGTCGGTGTCCGCAAGCTAGCGCGGGTCAGCAAGACTCCGGGCCGTACACAACTGCTGAACTTCTTCGCCTTCGCGCCAGACCGCCGGCTGGTCGACTTGCCGGGCTACGGGTTTGCCCGGGTGTCGCCCGAGGTGGAGGCCCGGTGGCGTGGGCTGCTGGAGACCTACCTGCTCGAACGGCGGTCGCTGGTCGGCCTGGTGCTCACGGTCGACATTCGCCGCGGACTCACGTCCGCTCGACCGTCAACTGCTGCAGTGGCTCGCGCCCCGGGGGCTGGCCGTAGGAGTGCTGCTGACGAAGGCGGACAAGCTCGGTCGTGGCGCCGCGCTGCAGCAGCAGCGGGACGTGGCCAACGAGCTGGAGGCGGGGGCCCGGCTTACGCGGTTCTCCGCGACCGCTCGAGACGGGGTGGCCGAGGCGCGCAGCTGGCTCGACGCGTGGCTCGGTGTCGAGCAGGAGCCGTGAGAGTGGTCGTATCTTTAAAGAGGCCCCGGGTGTGGGATTCAGGGGACACACCCGGGGCGCCGAACCCCGGCGGGGTGAGCCAGGGTCAAAAGCCCCGCTTTGGGAGGATAGCGGGGGCACCCATCCTGGATGCCGAAGGATTAGTCTGCGCACGATCTGGAAAAGTTCCAGGGCCCAAATCTAGTGGGCCTCGTCCCAGTTGGCGCCGGAACCGCGGTCCACCCGTAGCGGTACCTGCAAGCTCGCGGCCCCCTCCATGATCCGCGTAACGGCGGCCCCTACCTCGTCCACGTGCTCCGTCGGTACCTCGATCACGAGCTCGTCATGGACCTGCATGATGAGTCGGGCGGTCGGGCGGTGCCGGTCGAGCCACGCGGCCACGTCGATCATCGCGCGTTTGATGATGTCGGCAGCGGTGCCCTGCATCGGTGCGTTGATCGCGCTTCGTTCCGCATACTGGCGCCGCTGGACGTTGCGGGCGTTGATCTCGGGCAAATACAACCGGCGGCCGAACACCGTGCTGACATAGCCCTGGCGGCGGGCCATGCCGCGCGTCTCGTCCATGTAGCGTTTCACGCCGGGGTATCGCTCGAAATACCGGTCCACGTACGCCTGCGCCTCGCCACGCTCGATCCGCAGCTGCCGGGCAAGCCCGAACGCCGACATGCCATAGATCAGACCGAAGTTGATCGCCTTGGCCGACCGCCGCTGATCGGCCGTCACGGCCTCGAGCGTCGCGCCGAACACCTCGGCCGCCGTGGCCCGATGAATGTCCTGGTCGGCGGCGAAGGCTGCGAGCAGCCCCGCATCGCCGGACAGGTGCGCCATGATTCTGAGCTCGATCTGCGAGTAGTCCGCGGCCACCAGGGTGTAACCCGGGGGCGCCACGAACGCTTGCCGGATGCGGCGGCCCTCGGGCGTGCGGATCGGAATGTTCTGCAGATTCGGGTCCGACGAGGACAGCCGGCCGGTCGCGGCCACCGCCTGATGGTACGAGGTGTGGACGCGGCCCGTGCGCGGGTGGATCTCGGCCGGCAGCTTGTCGGTGTAGGTCGATTTCAGCTTCGCGAGGCCGCGGTAGTCGAGCACGAGGCGCGGCAGCTCGTGCTCCTCGGCGAGCTGCTCGAGCACGTCCTCGGCCGTCGACGGTTGGCCCGTCTGCGTCTTGCCGCGCACCGGCAACTTCAGCCGTTCGTACAGGACCTCCTGGAGTTGCTTCGGTGAGCCGAGGTTGAATGGACCCCCGGCGGCGGCGTACGCGGCCGCCTCGGTCTCGGCCATCTTCGTCGCGAGCTCCTGGCTCTGCTGACGCAGCAGCGCGGCATCGACGCGCACGCCGGTGTATTCCATGCGCTCGAGCACGCGGATCAGCGGCCGCTCGATGTCGAGGTAAACATGCTCGAGCTCCGGCACCGCCGTCAGTCGCGGCCACAGCGTTTCGTGCAGACGCAGCGTGATGTCGGCATCCTCCGCGGCATAGCGCGTGGCCGTGTCGAGATCGACCTGGTCGAACGTGATCTGCTTCGCGCCCTTGCCGACGACATCCTCGTACTTCAGCGTCTTGGCACCGAGATAGAGTGCCGCGACGGAGTCCATGTCGTGCCGTGTGGCCGTCGAGTTCAGCACGTACGACTCGAGCATCGTGTCGTGCTCGATACCGCCGAGCTTCACACCGTGATTCTCGAAGATGTGCGCGTCGTATTTCAGATGGTGCCCGAGCTTCGGTGCCGGGCTCTCGAGCCACGGTCGCAACCGCTCCAGCACGCGCTCGCGATTCAGCTGGTCCGGTGCGCCGGGGTAGCGGTGCGCGAGCGGTATGTAGGCTGCCTCGCCGGCGGTCACGGCGAGCGAGATGCCGACGAGCTCGGCCCGCATGTACGCGAGGCTCGTGGTCTCCGTGTCGAGCGCGACGAGGGGCGCGCGCGCGAGTCGCTCACACCAGTGCTCGAGCGCCGCAGCGCTCAGCACGGTCTCGTAGCGCCCTTCGGTGACCGTTGGCGCGCTCGCCTCCGGCTCCGGGATGGCCGTCATGGGCTCGGCCGGGCGTGCTTCATCGCGGACGCGGCGCAGTAGCCGGCTGAACTCGAGCCGCTCGAACAAGGCCGCGAGCCGGCCGGCATCGGGCTCCCGCAAGGCGAGATCGCTCGCTCCCGGCGGAAGACCGACGTCGCATCGGATCGTGGCCAGATCCTTCGACAGATCCAGTGTGCCGAGCGCCTCGCGCAATCGCTCGCCGATCTTGCCGGCGACTTCCGCGGCATGCGCCTTCAGCGTGTCGAGTTGGCCGAACTGCTGCAGCCATTTCGCCGCAGTCTTCGGCCCCACGCCCGGTACGCCCGGAATGTTGTCCGAGGTATCGCCGACCAGCGCGAGGTAGTCGATGATCTGCTCCGGCGCGACCCCGAACTTCTGCTGCACGCCGGCCCGGTCGAGTGTCGTGTTGTCCATCGTGTTGACGAGCGTCACGCGCTCGTCGACGAGTTGTGCCAGGTCTTTGTCGCCGGTCGAGATCAGGGTGTCGCTGCCGGCCGCGGAGGCCTGGCGCGCCAGCGTGCCGATCACGTCGTCGGCTTCGACGCCCTCGATCCGCAGCAGCGGGATCCCCATCGCTTCGATCGCCTCCAGCAGTGGCGCGATCTGCGCACGTAGCTCGTCGGGCATTGGTGGCCGATGTGCCTTGTACTCCGCATAGATCTCGTCGCGGAACGTGCGGCCGGGCGCGTCGAACACGACCGCCATGTGCGAAGGTTCGAGCTCGTCGAGGAGCTTGTAGAGCATGTTCAGCACGCCGAGCACGGCGCCGGTCGGCTGGCCGCTTTTGGTGGACAGCGCCGGCAGCGCGTGAAAGGCGCGGTACAGGTACGAGGAGCCGTCGACGAGGACGAGCGGTTTAGCGCTCATCCTTCTGCTCGTCTTCCTGTGTCTGCGGAGCCGAGGCCGGCGCCGGCTCGATCCGCTGGACCGGTCGCAGCTTCTCGGGCAGCTCGAGCGGGCCGCGCTGGCCGCAGGCCACGACGAGTGCGGCGAGCAGCCCGCCGAGCAGCGCATTGCGCCCCAGCCGAGGTGGCAGCTTCACTTGTTCCCCCGCGCGAGCTCGATGGCGATCCTGCGGTAGGCCTCGCGAAACGGGATGCCTTCCTTCACCACGAGCTCGTTGGCTTGCGCGGCCGCGTAGAGCTCGGGCGCAAGCGCGATGCTCTCGGGGCGAAACCGCACGTTCGGCAACGCGTGCGCCATGATCGCGAGGACGTCTAACCCCAAGTCGATGCTGCGGAACAGCGGCGCTTTGAGTCTCTGCAGGTCGCGGTGGTAGCCGGACGGCAGCTTCGCCGTGAGCGCCAGCGTCTCCTGCAAGGCGCCCACGATCGTGGCCTGCGCGCCGCGGACGAGCTCGAAGACGTCCGGATTGCGCTTCTGCGGCATGATCGACGAGCCGGTGGTCATCTCGGCGGGCAGGGTCACGTAGGCGAACTCGCTCGTGTAGTACAGCAGCAGGTCGGACGCGAGTCGGCCGAGATCGCCGAGCAGCAACGTGATCTCGAACAGCAGCGTGGCCTCGGCTTTGCCGCGCGACAGCTGCACGGCCGTCACGGGCTCGTGGATGCTGTCGAAGCCGAGCGCAGCGCGCGTGGCCTCGCGATCGAGCCGCAGATTCGGCACGCCGTAGCCGGCGGCCGAGCCGAGCGGGTTCTTCTGCACTCGCCGCAGCACGCCGTTCAAGCCATCGCGGTCGTCCACCAGCTCGGCTGCGAAGCCGCGGGCCCACAGCTGCCACCGAGCTCGGCATGGCGGGTTGCATGTGCGTATAGCCAGGGAGTGCGACCGCGCCCTGCTCCGTCGCCAGCCGCTCGAGCGCCGCGACCACGCTCTCGGTGCCGGCCGAAAGCTCGGCGATCGCGTCCCGCAGATATAGCCGCAGTGCCACGAGCACCTGGTCGTTGCGCGAGCGGCCGAGATGCACCCGGCCGCCGGCCGCGCCGATCCGTTCCGTGAGCCGTCGCTCGAGCGCGCCGTGGCGTCCTCGTCCGCGAGCTCGATCGACCACTCGCCCGCGGCATGCGCGGCGGCCAGGGCCTCGATGCCGGCGCAGATCGATTCGCAGTCGGCGGCGCCGAGCAGGCCCTGTTTCGCCAGCATCCGGGCATGTGCGATCGACGCGCGCGCGTCGTAGGCGACGAGCCGCTCGTCGAGTCGGTGATCCTCGCCGGCCGTGAAGCGCAAGATCCGCTCGTCGAGCGGCAGTCCCTTGTCCCAGAGGCGCGCCATTGCCGTTAGCTCGCCTGCTCTTCGGGACGCAGGTTCTTCGTGTCGTTGACGACGAGCGTGCCGGTGCCCTCGTTCGTGAAGATCTCGAGCAGCAAGCTGTCGGGCTGTGCGTACGAGATCACGTGCACGCGCGGTACGCCGCCGGACAAAGCACGCTCGATCGCGGCGACCTTCGGCAGCATGCCGTCGGAGATCTTGCCCTCCTCGCGCAGCCGCCTGAGTCCCGCGCGGTCGACGTAGGAGATCAGGGAGCGCGGGTCCTCGACGCGACTCGAGGATGCCGGGCGCGCCCGTGGCGATCACGAACTTCTCGGCCTTGAGCTCGCAGGCGATCATCGCGGCAACGGTGTCGGCATTGATGTTCAGCAGCGTGCCGCTGTCGTCGGACGACAGCGGGCTCACGACGGGCACGAGGTCGTTGTCGAGCTGCTTCAGAATGATGCTGGGATCGATCCCGAAGATGTCGCCGACGAAGCCGTAGTCGACGGTCTGACCCCCGACCTGCACGGGCGGGCGCTTGCTCGCCTTGATGAGCCCGCCGTCGACACCGCTGATACCGATCGCCGGGATGCCGAGCGCACGGCACGCCGCGACGATGCGTGTGTTGATCTCGCCGTTCAAGACCATCGTCGAGACTTCGAGCGTGGACGCATCCGTGACGCGCCGCCCCTCGACCATTTGCGTGGTGAGCCCGAGGCGCTTGGCGAGCGCCGTCGATTGCGGGCCGCCGCCGTGGACGAGCACGACGCGGATGCCGACCTGGTGCAGGATGCCGATCTGCTCCATCAGCGCTCGCGTGGTCTCGTTCGAGACGAACGCGTCGCCACCGGCCTTCAGCACGAAGACCTTGTTCTTGAATACGCGCAAATACGGCAGCGCATGGCGCAGCGCCGTGATCACGATCGCCCGTTCGTTGGTGGTGAGTCTCGCCGTCATGTTCGTCAGCCTTTCATCATCCGGTAAAGCACGGCCATCTGCACGACCATGCGGTTCCGTGCTTCCTGGATCACGACGCTGCGCGGGCCGTCGAGAACCCGATCCGCCACCACGACGCCGCGGCGCACGGGCAGGCAGTGCATGAACCGGCAGTCGGGCCGCGCGTTCGCGAACCACGGCTCGTCGACGCACCAGCTTCCGACGAGCTCCTCGCGCAGCGCTTGATCGCCGAGCTTGTCGCCGTAGTGGCGCGTCGAGGAATACGACTTCGCGTAGATCACGTGCGCGCCTTCCATCGCCGCGCGCCGATCGGCGGTCTCCGTGACGCTGCCGCCCGACTCGGCGGCGGCCTTGCGCGCCTTGTCCATGATCGCCGGCGGCATCTCGAAGCCGGCCGGGCGCAGGTGAACCACGTCCATGCCGCGCTTCGCCGCCATATGCAGAGTCGCCGCGGGCACGGCGAGCGGCAGCGGCTTCGGATGATAGGCCCACGACAGCACGAACTTGCCGGCGTTCGCCGGAACGCCGAGCTCGTCCAGCGTCTTCCAGTCGGCGAGGCTCTGGCAGGGATGGTCGATCGCGGATTCCATGTTGATCCAGGGCTTGTCGATGAGGCTCGTCAAGTCCTTGAAGTCGCTGTCGGCAACGTCGTGGGCGAGGTCGCGACGATCGGCGAACGCGCGCACGCCCATGGCGTCCCCATACGACGCGATGACCGGGATCGCCTCGCGGACGTGCTCCGCGGCCTTACCGTCCATGACGATGCCGTAGCGCGACTCGAGACCGTGGATCGACATGTCCGGCGAGATCACGAACGCGCCCCCGCCGAGGCGGATCATGGCCGCCTGGAACGACGACAGCGTCCGCAGCGACGGGCTCAGGAACAGCAGCGACAGCACCTTGCCCTCGAGCGCCCGCGGCTCGGGATTGGCATCGAGCCGCGCGGCGAGCGCGATCAGATCCCTGATCTCTTCGCGGGAGAAGTCGGCCAGGTCGTTAAAGCGGCGCATCGGTCAGCTCCTTCAGGGCTGCGGCCAAACGTTGAACGTGCTCGGTCGTCAGGATCAGTGGCGGCAGTAGCCGAAGCACGTGCGGATCGGCGCTGGTGCCGGTCAGGATGTCGCGCGCGAGCAGCGCGTCACGGACGGCCGCGGCCTTCGGCCGCGTGCGCAGCCCGAGCAAGAAGCCACGGCCCCGAATGCTCTCGACCGGTCCGACGCAGCACGTGGCGCGAATCGCGGCGCTGACCTCGCGAACGTTCGCGAGCAGGTTGTCGCGCTGAATCACCTCGATGACGGTCTTCATGGCCGCGCATGCGACCGGCCCGCCGCCGAACGTCGTGCCGAGCGCGCCGGCCTTGAGGCTGGAGCCGATCGCGCTCGGCATCAGCACGGCGCCGCAGGGGAAGCCGCCGCCGAGACCTTTCGCGACCGTGAGCAGATCGGGCCGCACGTCGTAGAGCTGGGCGCCGAATGGCGCGCCGAGTCGGCCCATGCCGGTCTGCACCTCGTCGACGATCAGCAATGCGCCGTGCTTGTCGCAGGCCGCGCGGATCGCATGCAGGAACTCCGGCGCGAAATCGAACGCTCCGGCGAGGCCTTGCACGGGCTCGACGATCACGGCCGCAGTGCTCGAGTCGACAGCGGCCTCGAGCGCGGTCCGGTCGTCGCGTGCGACGAACTGCACGTCGAACGGCGTGCGCGGGAAGCCGTACCACGACTTCGTCGCGCCGAATGTCACGGCGCTCGCCGCCGCTGTGCGACCGTGGAAGCTGTGCTCCATCGCGACGACCTTGGTGCGCCCCGTGACCCTGAATGCGAGCCTGAGCGCGTTCTCGTTGGCCTCGGCGCCGCTGTTGACGAAGAACACGCGCGTCAGATCCGCGGGCCCGAACGCCGCGAGCTTCTCGGCGGCCTCGTCGCGGACCTTCAGCGGCAGCGCGTTCGTCTGAAAGATCAGCTCCCGGCTCTGCCGCGCGATCGTCTCGCTCAACTCACGGTGCGCATAACCGAGCGCGGCGACCGCGTGGCCGCCATACAGGTCGAGCACGCGCCGTCCCGCCGCGTTTTCGAGATACACGCCGGCGCCGCGCACGGGCGTGAACGGCAGCATGGGATAGACCTCGTTCAGATGCGCGCCGATAGCGGCGATCTCGTGCGTTGCTACGTTCATCACAGCCACCCCGCTGCAGGTGCGTTCAGGCCGGTCGTCTCCGGCCATCCCAGTAATCTGTTCGCCCACTGAATGCTGCCGCCGGCCGCGCCTTTGATCAGGTTATCGGCCACCGAGAACACGACGATCGCGTCGTCGGCCGCGACGGCATGCAGCACCGCGTAGTTCGTCGCGACGATGTCTTTCATCTTCGGCGGCTCTGCGTCGACTCGGACGAAAGGGCTCGCGCGGTAGTACTCACGCAATGCGTCGTTGACCTGCGACTGGCTAAGGCGCCCCTTCGGCTTCGCGAAGATCGTCGTGTGGATACCGCGCGCGAACGGCCCCGAATGCGGCACGAAGTTCAATGTGACGCTGCGCCCGGTGGCCGCCCTGATCAAGGCGCGCACCTCGGGGTCGTGGCGGTGCTTCAGCGCCTGGTAGGCGAACAGGTTGCTCTGCCGCAGCGGATGATGCGTGGTGTCGCGCGGCGTGCGGCCGGCACCGGTGCTGCCAGTGACGGCGCTCACGAAGAATTCGTCGGCAATCCCGAGCTTGGCGAGCGGCACGATGCCGAGCAGCATCGTCGTCGCGAAGCAGCCCGGATGCGCCGCGTGCGGTGTCTCGATCGTCGGCAGATGCTCGGGCACGGCGCACGTGAAGGCGGGGAGAAGCGCCGGCGTCTCGTGCGCGTGGCCGTACACGGCCGCATAGGCATCCGCGCTCGCGAACCGGAAATCGGCCGAGGCGTCGACGACGACGACCTCCACGCCAGCGCCTGCGCCGGCGCGCAGCAGCTTGTCGATGAGCCCGGCCGATGCTCCGTGCGGGGCGCCGGAGAGCACGAGCCATTTCGGTGCCGTGGCGAGCTTCTCGATCGCAGCGTCGAGCGATACGAACGTCTCGTTCGGATAGGCTGGCGCCAGATGGTTGAACGCCTTCGCAATCGGTTCGCCGGCTTGGCTCGACGAGACGACGCCGCCGAGCTGCAAGTTCGGGTGCGCGTGGACCAGACGCAGAAACTCGCCGGCCACGTAGCCCGAGCCTCCGAGCACGATCGTCGGGATGGCCGTGGCGCTCATGCGCTCACCTTCGCCGTCCGGTGACCGAGCCCGATGCTCGCCTGCAACAAGTCGCCGAGCTCGGCGGCATGTGTCATCGCGTTCAGGGCCGCCACGTTGGCGCGGTCCCTGATGATGTCGATGCCCACCTGATTGTCCGTGGCGGGACCGCGAGATCACGGTCGGCTCGATGCCGAACTCCTCGCGTAACAGCTTCGCGCCGCCCCAGGCGCCGACCGGATCGTTCGCGCAGAGCACCACCGCAGTGAGGACCTCGCAGATGGCCTTGTCGCGCAGAATCGCCTCGACGCCATAGGCGCCGAGCAGGCCGTCGCCCAGCTCGAACACGATCGCGTCCGGCTTCTGCTCGCCGAGCTCGTTCAACAAGCTGCGAGTCAGCGCCGGCGCATTCTTCGACGTGGTGGCGACGATCCCGAAGTCCGAGAACATGGCGACGTGACGCGCGCCGGAGTCCTCCATCGCGAGAATGTCGCGGCGCAGCGCGACGCCCGTCGACTTGAAGGCGTCGACGACGACGCCGTTGTGACGGAACCGGCTCACGATCGCGCAGGCCGCCGCCGTCTTGCCGGAGTTCATGCAGGTGCCGGCGATCGCGACGACGGGTACGCCCTGCAGCGTCAACGGCACATCGGCCTTCAGCGGCTCGGCGGATACCCGGGCCGGCACACCGACGCGCTGTCCAAGGTACGGGAAGTCGAGCACGACGCCCAGCACGCGGCAGTCGAACGGATCGCCGTGCGACGGGTTGATCGAATCGCAGATGCCCACCACGCCGCCCAAGTTCAGCAGCTGAACGATGTCGCCGGGTTTGAGCTCGGCCGGCAGGTGGCCCGAATAGCCGAACAACGCCTTCCGGTGGCCGAGCGCGCCGACGATCACGTCGCCCTTCTTGACCTCGGCCATGCGGCCGCTCGTGAGCTCGATCGTGTTGTAGCGCGATTTGTTGTTCAGCACTTCGGCCGCGATCAGCACCCCTTCCTCGCAGGGGATCTCGTCCGCCACGCGAATTTCCTGGCCGAGGTCGGCCTGCAGCGCGACCGAGGCAATCTTGTCGACGACTACCGAGCGCACCTCACTGCCTCCCGGCCCGGGTGTGGAACATCCCGGGCAATGCCATGATCTTCGAGAACCCGAGCGCGTCGGCGGCCGTCCACTCGCCGGCCGCTTCGCCGTACTTGCCGCGGCTCGCGGCCATCAGCGAGTGCGGTGACGTCACGCCGAGGACGAACATGCTGCCGGGCCGCAGTTGCACACGCACCATGCCGGTGACGCGTGCCTGTGAAGATACGAACAGCGCCTCGATATCGCGACAGGCCGGGTCGAGCTGCTTGCCCTCGTGAATCAGCTGGCCGTAGATCTGGCACACCGGCTCTTTGACCTGCGTCTGCGTGAGCGTCAGCGTGAGCTTCTCGAGCTCGCGATGCGCGTTGATCAGGATTTCCGCGGCCGGCGCCTCGAACGCCACGCGGCCCTTCGTGCCGATGATCGTATCGCCCAGATGGATGCCGCGCCCGATGCCGTAGCGCGCGGCGCCGGCCTCGAGCTTCTCGATGAGCGTCACCGGGTCGAGCCGTGCGCCGTCGAGGCCCACGGGGACGCCCCGCTCGAACTCGATCTCGATCTCGCGAGAAGGGCTGCGGCTGATCGAGCGCGCCCGCCGAAAGCACCCATGCCGACTCCGGGATGCTGCCCTTCGAGTCGAGCGTTTCGCGTGCCGCCGATCGTGACGCCCCAGAGGCCGCGGTTCGTCGAGTAGGCGCTGCCGCGCGTTGGCACGGGCATCTTGCGCTCCTCGAGGAATTTCACCTGCGCAGGGCGTTGCCACGCGTGATCGCGCACGGGCGCGAGGATCGTGAGCTCCGGGCGCCACGGCCTTCAGCACGATCTCGAAGCGGACCTGGTCGTTGCCGGCCGCCGTGCAGCCGTGCGCCACGGTGTCGGAGCCGAGCTGCTTCGCGAGCTCCGCCAAGTATTTCGCCTGCAGCCCCCGCTCGGCGCCGACGCACAGCGGATACAGGTTGCCGCGGCGGATGTTGCCCATGATCAGAAACTTGATGACCTTTTCGAAAAACTCGGCCCGCGCCTCGATGAGGTGATGCTCGACGGCACCGAGCGCCAGCGCGCGCTCCTCGAGTTGCCGCGCGGCCGCCGCGTCGAGACCGCCGCAATTCACGGTCACCGTGACGATCGGTCGGCCATAGGTTTCCTTCAGCCAGGGAACGCAGAACGAAGTGTCGAGGCCGCCGGAGAACGCCAGCACGATCGGTTTAGCCGCAGCAGTCATGTCGATGCCTTCTTCAGATTCAGATGTTGTCGTAACCGGCTTCGTAGCCGACGTTGCTGATTCGATCCCACGGTGGCCACGAAGATCGTGTCGTCGCCCGACAAGCGTTGCGACGATCTCGGACCAGCCGATTCGATCGAGGGTGACGGCGACGCGCTGCGCCGCGCCCACCACGGTCATGATCACGAGCAGGTTCGGTCCGGCGGGGCGAATGTCGCGGACGAACTCGGCAACGACCTGGAGCGACTCTTCGTTGCCAACCTCGGTCGGCTTGGGCAAGCTGTAGCCGTTCTTCTGCTTGACCGCTCCTAGATCACGCAAATCCCTGCTCACACTCGATTGCGTGGCCGGATAGCCCTCGGCCCGCAGCATGGTCACGAGCTCCGCTTGGCGGTGGACCGAGTGGTCGTCGAGCAGCCGGGCAATGGCTCGGCGCCGCTCGGACTGTTCGAGAGCCGGTGTGGGCATGGGCGTGCAGCAAGGGCTGAATAAAATTGCGCATATAATATGGGATATGCGCAAATATGCAATAGCTGCAAAAGGCGACCATGAGCCCGATCACAGCACTGCTGCCGAGCGTGGAGATTGCGCCGCGAGCGCCTGCGCGGTTGGCCGTGATCTGGCTGCACGGGCTCGGCGCCGACGGTCACGACTTCGAGCCGATCGTGCCCGAGCTCGATCTAAAGATCCCGGTCCGGTTCGTGTTCCCGCATGCGCCGGTTCGCCCCGTGACCGTGAACGGCGGGCTCGAGATGCGTGCCTGGTACGACATTCTCGGCTTCGGCGGCCATGCTCCGGAGGACGCCGAGGGCATCCACGCCAGCGCGGCGGCCGTCACGCGGCTCATCGATCGCGAAATCGAGCGCGGTCTATCGCGCGGCGCAGGTGGTCCTCGCGGGCTTCTCGCAGGGTGGGGCGATCGCATTGCATACGGCTTTGCGCGAGCCCCGGCCCCTCGCCGGCGTGCTCGCGCTATCGACCTATCTGCCGCTCGCCGCGACGCTGGCCGCGGAACGTAGCGCGGCCAACACCCGTCTGCCGATCTTCATGGCGCACGGCTCGGCCGATCCGTTGCTACCGCTCGCGCTGGCCCAAGCGTCCCGACAGCAGCTCCTGGCGGCGGGCTATGGCGTCGACTGGCACGTCTATCCGATGCCGCACAGCGTTTGCGCCGAGGAGATCGCCGCGATTGCGGCCTGGCTAGCGCGGCGCGTTGCGTGAGCCGCGGGGCGCGCGGGCGAAGGTTTCCCGGACCACGGTCGCGAGCGTGCCGCTTGCGTCGAACGAGCGCTCGACGAACGTCGCCGAGCCGTTGGTGCCGAGCAAGATCACCGTGGAGCAACGCGTGCCGTAAACCGGACCGGCAACGAAGTGGGCGCTGCGGTAACGCTCTTCGGCCGAGTCAGCCGTGCTGCGCTCGGCCAACAGCTCGAGCAGGCCCTCGAGCGGATCGAGCCGATCTAGCACCTGCGCTACGCCGCCGCGGGCGCTGCGTGTCTTTGGCCAGTCGATGCCGAAGGCCGCGTTGCTGAGCGCGTGGATGCCGGGCGCGAGCTGCGCCGGCGGCGCGCGGTTGCTCGCGTAGTGCAGCTCGTCCCCGTCGAATAGCAGGAGGTTGAACGCCGCGTACTCCGCGCCGCTGGCGGTGGCACGCGCCGCGAAGTCCCCGGCCGACGCTTCGCCGCAAAGGAAATCCGCGACCAGCGCACCGCGCGAGCGCGGTGCGTCGCGCGGTGTGCCGTCACGCACGTTCGTGACGCCCGCAATGCGGCCACGCCGGTCGACGGCGAGCCACGTGCCGCCGGCGAGCAGATCGCGCCCGCCGAGGAGGTCGGGATACTCGGGCCACCAGCCGGCGGTGCGCGTGGGACGTGCATGCAGCTCGTCGCGGTTCGCCGCGACCACGAGCGAATAGCGCGCCGTAGCGCCGTACGCGACGACGAGAAGACACATCGAGGACGCCTGCTCCTAAGCCGACAGCAGCTCGAATGGTACGCGCGACCCGTGCTCGAACAAGACGCATGCCGGGCAGGCCGAGCGCGGCAGCGTCAGCAGGTCGAACACGTGCCAGACCCTGCAGGTTTCGCAGCGTGCGATTCCGAGCTCGTCGCCGCGGCGAATGCTCTGGAGCAGATTCCACCCCCATTCGAACGACAGCGAGTGGTGTGGCACGAGCAGCTCGAAACTACCGAAGCAGTCGCACAGCCGATGGCCGAGTTCGACGTTGGCTTTGAGGCTCGGCCCTGGCGGTCGGTCGACGCAAAACAAGCCGCTGGCCAGCAGGAGGTTCGCGAACACCCCGGATTCCAACGCGCGCTGCGGCGTGCGAACGAGCGGTCCAATTCGTGTCGGAGAGCGGCCTCGGCGACGACGCACGGGCTCCGCGCCGTATTTGAAGTAGGTGGTGTAGAGCTTGCGGATCCGGTCGTCCTGCAGGCCCGTCAAGTAGCGGATAGTCCCGGTCCGCGCTTCGTGCTCGATCAGTCGCACTGCGAGCTGGAACCGGGCTTGCTCGCGTCGGTAGCGGTCGTCGGTTGCCCTCATGCTCCCCTTTCCCCCCGTTTCGGCAACATTTGCGAGCTTAGTCTACTTTTGCCACTAATGGTATTTTAGGACCATATATGGCAAAAACGTCCGAAAAGAGGGTCTGACCGATATGTCGGCGCAAGTACATCTCGAGCATTTGGAGCAGGTCCGGGAGCTGAACCGGGCATTTTTGGCTTTCATACAAGCGCGGACGATCGCAGGGCGCGACTGCCTGGGGCTCGTGGGCGAGGCGCGCGAATCACTTCGCGGCGCCGACGCCGTGCTGCTCGACCACGTGGCCCGGTTCCCGCGTGCGCTGTTCAAACTGCGGTGCGGTCAGGTCGAACCCGCCATGCCGGCAGGCGAGCGCGACGCGCGGCACCATGATCTCGCCCTCTCGGTTCTCTTGGCCGTGCGCCAGACGAGTCGGCAGAGCCCGTCCCAAGCCCGCCTGTTGTTTGGCCTCGATGCGGCGCAGCTCCAATTCGTGCGCGCACTCGGGCTGCCCGAGGTGGAGCAGCTCTCCAGTCGGCCCGACGTCCTGCGGTGCGCATTCGCGGCACAGGACTGGGTCTGGCGCCACCTGCTGACCGATACGCGACCCGAGTTGCGCCGGCAACTCGCCCTCATTGCGCTGCAGCCGCGGCTCGATCGGGAATGGCCGCAGCGGCGGGCAGCGCATCCCGCGCTGTGACCTCTGGCCCGGCGGCGTTGTCGCTGCCGCCACCTCCGCATTTACAATAGCCGCCCGCGGGGCATGGGCTCCGGCCAGGACGACCATGGACGCGTTAGTCATCAAGGACCTCCGTAAGGTCTATGCGAACGGCGTGGAAGCGCTGAAGGGCATCGATCTCACGGTTCGCGAAGGCGATTTCTTTGCGCTGCTCGGACCCAACGGCGCTGGCAAGACCACCACGATCGGTATCATCACGTCCCTGGTCCGCAAGTCCGGCGGCTCGGTCGAGGTGTTCGGCCACGATCTCGACACCCGCCGCGAGGCCGCGAAGGCGTGCATCGGCGTCGTACCGCAGGAAGTGAACTTGAACATGTTCGAGCGCAACGACCTGACGTTGATCAACCAGGCCGGCTACTACGGCGTGCCCGCGCACGCTGCGCGTCAGCGTACCGAGAAATACTTGAAGGCGTTGCACCTCTGGGACAAGCGACGTGGCATCGCGAGGACGCTATCGGGCGGCATGAAGCGCCGCCTCATGATCGCTCGCGCGCTCGTGCACGAGCCGCGGCTCCTGATCCTCGACGAACCGACGGCGGGCGTCGATATCGAGATTCGCCGCTCGATGTGGGAGTTCATGCGCGAGATCAACGCCGCCGGCGTCACGATCATCCTCACCACGCACTATCTCGAGGAAGCCGAGAGCCTGTGCCGTAACATCGCAATCATCGACGAGGGCCGGATCATCGAGAACGACAGCATGGCGAACGTGATCGGTAAGCTGCAGCTCGAGACCTTCGTATTGAGCCTCAAGGAACCCCTCAGCGCGGCACCCGTCCTGAACGGCTATCCGACGAAGCTGCGCAACGATCGCGAGATCGAGGTCGAGGTCGCAAAGGGGCAGAGTCTGAACGACGTCTTCTCGCAGCTGTCGGCTCACTCGTTGCACGTCGTCAGTATGCGCACGAAGACAAACAGGCTCGAGGAGCTGTTCATGCGGCTAGTCGAGAACAAGGACGAGCGGCGTTTCGCATGAGCGAAGCGACATTTGCCCGCCGTACGGCGGCGCCGAGCCTGCTACGGATAAACCTCGTCGGATTGCTGACCATCGTCCGCAAGGAATCTCGGCGTGTCGTGCGGATTTGGCTCCAGACGATCGTGCCCCCGGCGATCACGATGACGTTGTATTTCGTCATCTTCGGCAGCCTCGTCGGTTCCCGCATCGGCTCGATGGATGGCGTCTCGTACATCACGTTCATCGCGCCCGGGCTGATCATGATGGCGGTCATCACGAACTCGTTCGCCAACGTCGTCTCGTCTTTTTTTTCGAGCAAGCTCATGTTGCATCTGGAGGAGATGCTCGTCGCGCCGCTCGCATACACGACCATCGTGATCGGATTCGTCGTGGGAGGCGTCCTGCGCGGCCTGCTCGTGGCGGCGCTCGTGGTCGTAGTGGCGCTGTTCTTCACGGATTTGCACGTGGTGCATCCATTGATCACGTTTACCACGATCCTGCTCGTCGCGATCATCTTCTCCGTGGCCGGGCTGTTCAACGCGATCTTCGCGAAGTCGTTCGACGACATCTCGATCATCCCGACGTTCGTGCTGACGCCCCTCACGTATCTCGGCGGCGTGTTCTTCTCGATCAAGCTGCTGCCGCCGTTCTGGCAGAAGGTTGCGCTCGCGAATCCCATCCTTTACATGGTGAACGCCTTCCGGTACGGCATGCTCGGCGCGTCCGACATACCCGATTGGCCTTGCCTACACAATCATGGTGGCGCTCGCCGCGCTGCTGTTCGCGGCCGTGCTGTTGCTCCTGAAGTTCGGTCGGGGCGTAAGAACATAAAGTGTGTGGCCGCTTCGCTTTATTCGCGACGGCCGAGCAGCTCGCGGAGTACTTCGATTTGGCGGAGCCCGCCGGCGTGGCGCTCGCGCCGCACTACAACGTGACGCCGGGACAGGCCGTGGCAATCGTGCGCGAGCGCGATGGCGTACGGCGACTCGACCAAGTGCAGTGGGGCCTCGTGCCGTTCTGGGCGAAGGACGCCTCGATCGGTCACCGACTGGTCAACGCGCGTCTAGAGGGCCTGACGACCAAGCCCGCCTTTCGCGAAGCGTTCACGCGGCGTCGCTGCTTGATCGCCGCCAGCGGGTTCTACGAGTGGGGCGACACGCAGCAAGGCCGGCGCCGACCGTACTTCATCCGCGCCAGCGGCGCGCCGCTGCTCGCCCTTGCGGGGCTCTGGGAACGATGGCGCGGCGCCGAGGGCGCGCCGCTCGAGACTTGCGTGATCGTGACGACCGACGCCCACGCGACGTTGGCACCCATTCACGACCGGATGCCGGTGCTCGTCGCGCGCGAAGACTTTGCGCGGTGGCTCGATCCGCGTACGACGCTCGCCGACGTCACGGCACTCGCGATGCGCGCGCCGCCGCTCGCTACATGGCCCGTGGCGCTTGCCGTCAACGATCCGCGCAACGACGAAGCGGCGCTGATCGAGCCGGTGCCCGAAACGTAAGGAAACCCTACTCCGGCGCCAACATGAAGCGCTGGCCTTGCTGGCTCAGCACCACCCCGTTGGGCTCGATCGTCACGACTTCCGGGCCTTCCGCGAGCCGCTGCCCCTCGAGGTATTTGTGACCGTTGATGAAGACGAACCGGTTGGCCGGGGTATCGCTGTAGGCGTGGAGCTCGAGCCGGAGCGGCGGAACGCTGATGCCCTGGGCCAGGAGTGCCGCCACGCTGGGCAACGTCGGCCCGCGGGCAGGCGCAGGCGCAGGGGCGAGACCTGCGGCCGCGGCGCTCGCCAGCGTGCGCACGCGTGGTTCCGAGGCCTCGCGTGAGGGCGGGGATGGCTGCGTCGATTCGGGTGCGGCCGCGCGCGGCGGCGAGGTGCGCGCGACAGAGGTCGACGGACTGCTGGGTGCCGGGACACCGGTCGTGCGCGCGGCGGTCGCTACGTTCGTCGGTTCAGTGGCGCTGGCCGGGGCAGCGGACTCGGAGACAGTCGCCGCGGGTATAACTGGAGGCCGCCGACTTTGCCACCACGCGCCGGCTAGCACGAGCACGGCAGCAGCTAGCAGGCCGATGACCGCGAGCGCCCAGCCCGGAAGCTCGCGCCGCGGGGCCGCGAGCGGCACGTGCGACAGGCCAGGCACGGTCGAGCGTTGGCGCTCGTGCTCGGACTTGCGGAGGGCATCGAGAATGAAGGACACGTCAGCGCCCCGCCAGGAGTAACGGTGTGTTCGGCAGCTTCAGATCCGCTAGCAGCGCGACCAGCGTCCGCTCGCCGACGATGCCGTCAATCTTCAGCTGATGCTCGCGCTGGTACGCCTTCACTCGTTGCGCGAGCGCGGCGTCGTACAGGGTCGACGCATCGACCGGCGGATCGGCGCCGTTCAAGCGCGCGAGCGTGGCGCGCAGCCATAGGACGCCGACGTCATCGACGCCGGGCGCCAGGTCCTTCGACGGGGCATCGCCGGGGCGCCAGAGTAGGAGGTGGTCGCCGTACCAGTTGAAGCCGAGCTCGGCGAGCGACAGATCGAACGTCTTGCCGTGCGCGACGAGCTGTGCCGAATCCATGCCGAGCGCTGCGACGACGACCGGATGTTCGTGGCCATCCTCGGTGACGAGCGACATGATCGTGGGCCAGTTGAGTCGGCGCACCTCGCCGAGCGTGCCACGAGCTCAGCAGGAGGCAACGCAACCCTTGCTCCTCGGCTTGCTTGCAGGGCACGCCGCGCGCTGCATCGTAATGTGCGCCCCACAACGCCAGCAGCTCGCCGATCGCTGCATCGGCCGAAAGCGTGAAGTCCTGGTTCCCCAGCAGCTCTTGCAGCGCCGCAGGTGATGCCGCGGGTGTCTCCTCGGCGTCCGCCGCGGGCGTTTCGGCCGTGGCGTCGGTTCCCGCAACGACGATGGGCGTGCGTGGTCGCGCACCGTCGCTGGTGACCGGCTTGGCAGCGACCGGCGGCGACACGGGCGCCGCGCCGGCCGGATTCGGGACCGGCTCCGGCGGCGCTTTCCAGAGATTCGTCGTGGCGAGCGCGAACACCGCCAAGCTGATTGCAAGCGTAGCGACGGTCCACCAATGGCGGTGGGGTCGCCGCGTGCCGAAGACCTCCGCGGCCGCCCTCGCGACGAGCTTCCGGTCGACGGTGTGGCGATCTTGAGTATAGGCCGCGAGCAAAGCGCGATCGGCGATCACGTTGATGAGGCGCGGGATACCCCGCGACCGACGATAGAGTGCGTGCACTGCCGGCTTCGTGAACACGTCCCGCGCGGCGCCGGCCACGCGCATCCGGTGGCGAATGTATGCGGCGGTATCGTCGGCCCCGAGCGGCTCGAGATGATAGCGACCCGTGATCCGCTGCGCGATCTGCCGCATGTCGGGCCGGTCGAGCAATTCGCGTAACTCCGGCTGCCCGATCAGGATGATCTGCAGTAGCTTCTGCTTGGCCGTCTCGAGATTGGTCAGCAATCGCACCTGCTCGAGCAGCTCAGGGCTCAGTGTTTGCGCCTCGTCGACGATCAGCACGACACGCCGGCCGTCGCCGTGCACGCGCAGAAGATGGGCGTTGAGTCGGTCGATCAGCGCCTTGACGGTGCGGTCCTGCGGCAGCGGGCAACCGAGCTCCTCGGCGATCGTCAGCAGGAACTCGATCGTGGTGAGCTGCGGGCTCAGGATCAATGCGATGTCGGCCTTCTCGGGAAGTTGCTCGAGCAGGCTGCGAATCAACGTCGTTTTGCCGGTGCCGACCTCGCCCGTGAGCTGGATGAAGCCGCCGCTCTCGGAGATTCCATACACGAGGTGCGCGAGAGCGTCCGTGTGGCGCGCGCTCATGTAGAGATAGCGCGGATCGGGCGTGATCGCGAACGGCTTCTCGTTGAGTCCGAAGAACTCGGTGTACACGTTACGTTCTCGTTTGCCGCCGTGGCCAGCGCGCCGGGCCGCCTCGGCGCGTCGCTACTGCACCTCGATCGTCACCACGCTGGAGGCGATCGGTGGATCGAACGGCACATGCAGGTTGTCACCGAGCAGCAGCTGCAGCGTGTGCCGGCCCGGCGTCAATGTCAGCGTGGTCTCCGTTTGACCGCCGCCGAAGTGTTTGTGCTGATCGTCGTTCGGGATCGGCACGTTGAGATCCGCGGGAAGGCCCGTGTCGATCAGCAAATGATGATGGCCTGTGTCCGGACGATCGGTGCCGGCGGGCGCCACGCCCATGCCTTTCAGGCCGAACACCACGCGGACCGGATTCATGACCATGGCGCCGTCCGCTGGCTCGATGATGTAGACCATCGCGCCGGCCGGCGCGGGTTTCCGTGTCAAGGTCGCCGCCGCCGGCGCGGATGCTGCCGGGGGCGTGCGGCCGCGGGCGCCGTGGGGGCTGGCGGCGGCTGCCCGCACGCGGCGAGCATCGCGCAAGTCAATACCAAAGCGCTGCGAGTCAGCATCGGACGACTCCCTCGCTGGGTGGATCGGTCCACTCTAACATGCAGCTTCCGGCGCCTCACGCGCCGCCGGCGTGGGCTAGTGCGCGCGTCGTAGGTCCCGCGGGTCGAAATCGTCGACCCCGGTGAGCGCAAGCACCTGGCGGTCGAAGGCGCGGACCGCGTCCGCTTCGGCCTTGTTCAGCAGCCCTTTTTGCTCCGCTTCGTCGATTTGGCCAGGTGTGTCGTCGGCTGTGATCTCGCCGGCCCTGTGGGCGTCGAAGATCCGCCGCTCGAGGGGCTTGATCCGCTCCGCAAGCTCCATCGCCTGCTGCAGGAGGCCGAGGGGATTTCCCGGCTCGACGGTCTTGTAGATCCCGTCTGCAAGGCGTTCGCGCGTCGATGTTGGATTGATGATCAGCTCGACGATCCGTTGCCCGAGCTCGTCGGCGGGCGACGAGTACGTGCGTCCACGCGGGAAGATCAGGAAGCGCAGCAACGCGGCAACTACACGGTTCGGGAAGTTGCGTAGCAGGCCATGAAGCTGCTCCTGCGCTCTATACAACAACGTGCGGCATGACCACTCGACAAGTGGCAAGTCCTCGGGCGGCTTGCCCTGATCCTGATAGTGTTTGAGCACCATCGAGGCGAGATAGAGATAGCTCAAAATATCGCCGAGCCGGGCGGAAAGAAGCTCGCGTCGTTTCAATGCGCCGCCCAGTATCAGCATCGCCGCATCGGCCAGCAGGGCGAACGACGCGCTGTAACGATTGATCTTCTGATAGTACCGCCGCGTTGGACCGACCACGGGCACGCCGGTGAACCGCGCCATCGTCAGGGCCAGCACGAACGATCGGGCTGCGTTCGACAGCGCGTAACCCACGTGCGCGAATAGCAGCCGGTCGAAGGCGGCAAGCCCGGCCGCTCGATCTGGATTGCGAACCGCCTCCATCTCCGCGCGGACGAAGGGATGGCAACGGATCGCTCCCTGGCCGAAGATGATGAGATTGCGTGTGAGGATGTTCGCGCCCTCGACCGTTATCGCGATCGGCACGGATTCGTAACCGCGCGCGAGATAGTTTTTTGGCCCGAGCATGATCGCTTTGCCGCCGTGCACATCCATTGCGTCATTGGCGACTTGGCGGCCGAGCTCCGTGTTGTGGTACTTCAGGATCGCCGAAGGCACGGCGGGTTTCTCGCCGTGTAGCAGCGCCGTGCAGGTCACGCGCGAGGCGGCCGTCATCGTATAGACGTTGCCCGCCATCCGCGCCAGTGCCTCGCCGACGCCATGGAATTTGCCTATGGGCAAACCGAATTGCCGTCGTAGCCTGGCATAGGCGCCCGAAGCGTAGAGCGCCGCTGCTGCGGCCCCAAGTGCATTGCTCGGCAGCACGATGCTGCGCCCGACGGCCAGCAACTCGACCAGCATGCGCCAGCCCTGGCCGGCCATCTTCGGGCCGCCGATGATGGCATCGATCGGCACGAATACGTTGTGGCCGCGCGTCGGACCGTTTTGAAACGGGATGTTCAGTGGGAAGTGACGCCGACCGATCTCGATCCCGGGCAGATCCGTCGGCACGAGCGCAGCCGTAATGCCGTACTCCTCGACGTCGCCGAGCAGATGCTCGGGGTCGTACAGCTTGAAGGCGAGGCCGAGCACGGTCGCGATCGGTGCCAGCGTGATATAGCGCTTGTCCCAATTGAGGCGAATGCCCAGCACCTCGCGGTCTTCGATCGTGTCCTTGCAGACCACGCCTCTGTCGACGAGCGCCGTGGCGTCGGAGCCTACGCGTGGTGAAGTCAGGGCAAAACACGGAATCTCGGTGCCGTTGGCGAGGCCGGGCAGCCAGCGTTGTTTCTGCTCGTCGGTGCCGTAGTGCAACAGGAGCTCGGCGGGCCCAAGAGAGTTCGGAACGCCGATGGTCGACGCGGCCGTGGCATTACGCGATGAGATCTTCGCGAGCACCATGGAGCTCGCGAGCGGCGAGAAGCCAAGCCCCCCGTATTCCTTCGGGATGATCATGGCGAAGAACTTCTGTGCTCTTATGTACTGCCAAACGACGGTCGGCAAATCGGCGAGCTCGTGCGTGACCTTCCAGTCGTCGAGCATTCGGCAGAGCTCTTCGGTCGGTCCGTCGAGAAAGGCCTGCTCCTCTGCCGAGAGGTGGGGCGCCGGCAGCTGGTTCAGCTTCCGCCAGTCCGGCATGCCCGCGAACAGCTCGCCCTCCCACCAGACGTTGCCGGCCTCGAGCGCGTCCTGCTCTGTCTTGGACATGCTCGGCAGCATGCGTCGGTAGACGTCGATCAGCCGGCGTGACAGCAATTGCCGACGCAGCGGCTGCACGTTCAGGAGCGCGAGCAGCAGGAACGCAACCCAGAGCAATCCGACCGAGACCTCTGAGCCGTGGTCAAGGAAGCTGTAGGCAACGAGCAACGCGCCGAGGATGACAGTCGAGGCGAGCAAGCCGGTACGTCGATACGCGAGAGTGACCGGGAGTGCGACCAGCAATACGAGCCAAATGAACGTTGCCATCGTCACTCCTCGAGCGGGGACGGTTGCCGGTCGGGTGGGTAGCGGCGCACTACAGCAAGTCTTGGACCCCGGCGCGCTCCTCGCGAAGCTCGGCCTCGGTAGCCGTCATCTTGCCGCGACCGAAATCGTCTACCGATAAGCCCTGGACGATCTGATACTCGCCGCGGACGCAACGCACGGGATACGAGTACACCACGCCCTCGCCAATGCCGTAGCTGCCGTCGGAGGCCACCCCCATGCTCACCCAATCATCGTCCGGGGTACCGAGCGCCCAATCCCGAATGTGGTCCATGGCTGCCGATGCGGCGGACGCTGCCGAAGAGGCGCCGCGGGCCTTGATGATCGCGGCGCCGCGTTGCTGCACCGTCGGAATGAACTCGTCGCGATACCAAGCTTGCGACACGCGCGTGAGGGCCGGCGTACCAGCGACAGTGGCGTGTGCGAGATCGGGGAATTGCGTCGCGGAGTGGTTACCCCAGATGATCGCGCGGCGAACCTCGCTCACATGTACGCCTACTTTGCCAGCCACCTGCGCTTTGCCGCGGTTGTGATCGAGCCGCGTCATTGCAGTGAAATTGCGCGGATCGAGGCCCTTGGCATTCTCGCGCGCGATCAGGGCGTTCGTGTTGGCCGGGTTGCCGACGACGAGAACCTTCACCCGTCGGTCGGCGACAGCGTCGAGCGCTTTACCCTGCGCCGAGAAGATCTGGGCATTCGCGAGCAGCAGATCCTTGCGCTCCATCCCGGGACCGCGTGGCCGGGCGCCGACTAGCATGGCGTAGTTGATGTCGCGGAATGCCACGTCGGCCTTGTCTGTAACGACGATGCTGTGCAATGTGTCGAAGGCGCAATCGTCGAGCTCCATCGCGACACCATTGAGGGCGCCGAGGGCCGGTGTGATCTCGAGGAGCTGCAGAATAATCGGCTGATCCGTCCCGAACAGCTGACCCGATGCGATCCGAAAGGCCAACTGATAGCCGATCTGGCCGGCGGCGCCAGTGATGGCAACCCGGACCGGCGTCTTGCTCTTCTGCTTCATGGTTGACGTATGCCTCGACGAGGGAAGTGCTGGGAAAGCTCGAAGCCGCGCATCTTAACATGTGGGTCCCGCGCAGCTGGTGGACGGCTGCACGTGATCCGGGGCCGCGTCACTCACCGTTGTCTGAGCCCGCCTTGGCCAGCCCATGCTTACGCAGCAGACTGCGGAGCTGGTGATAGCTCAGGCCCAGCAATTTCGCGGCCAACGTCTGCTTGAACTGCGCGCGCCTAAGCGCGCGTTGCAACAGGTCGGATTCGAATGATGCGACGGCGGTGCGGAAGTCTCTTGGCACTACCGTGTCCTCGCTGGCGGTCGGTGTCTGGTGCTCCTCGGCAGCACGGGGCTCGGATGGTGTCGCGAGGCTGTAGGGTGAGGCAAACGGATCGAACAGGATCGTGTCGATCGGCTGCTCAGGTTCCTCGGCTCTGTATACGCTGCGCTCGATCGCATTCTTGAGCTCGCGTACGTTGCCCGGCCAAGCGTAGCCCAGCAGCGCCGCCTTTGCGCCCGACGTGAAGCCTGGGAAGAAAGCCCGCCGGAGCTCCTTCGTGACGTTGACTGCGAAGTGATAAGCCAGTGTGCCGATATCCTCGGGGCGAGCCCGGAGCGGCGGTATGTGAACGACGTCGAAGGCCAGGCGATCGAGGAGGTCGGGCCGAAACCGGCCTAGCTCCGCGAGTCGTGGCAGGTGCTCGTTCGTCGCCCCGACGATACGCACGTCGGTGCGGAGAGTCTCCGATCCCCCGACGCGCTGGAACTCACCGTACTCGATGACCCGGAGGATCTTCTCCTGCATGCGTGGCGGAATCGTGCCGAGCTCGTCGAGCACGAGCGTGCCGCCATTGGCCTGCTCGAAACGGCCGATGTGCGTCCGGGTGGCGCCCGTGAACGCGCCGGCCTGATGACCGAACAGCTCGGTCTCCAGTAGGGACTCGGTCAATGCGGCGCAGTTGACCTTGACGAGCGGTTGTTCCCAGCGCTCCGATAGGTAATGCAGACGCGACGCGATCAGCTCCTTGCCCGTGCCGCGCTCCCCGATCACCAGCACGGGTTTGCTGAGCTTTGCCGCGCGCGAAACGTGCTCGAGCATTGCGAGGAACGCGGGCGCTTCGCCAATCAGGCCGATGCTCTCGGGGGTTGTTCCGGCTGGGGGGGTCAAGGGCTGTCAAGTATTGGTTGTTTAGGCGAAATCTTAGCCGAACGCTCAAGCCATGCCCATGATTTCGTGACGCCACATCGAGGGCAGAACCTCGGGCATTCAGCGAGTTAGGGTTCGCCGACGCGGTTGGCATGGATTCTGCTCCTAGGGGCCATCCAACAAGAGGATCTGCGGCCATGGGTATCTTCTCGCGCTTCACCGACATCGTGAACTCGAACATCAATTCGATCCTCGACAAGGCCGAGGACCCGGAAAAACTGGTACGCCTGATGATCCAGGAGATGGAGGACACCCTGGTCGAAGTGCGTTCGACGGCCGCCCGGGCAATCGCGGACCGAAAGGAGATCACGCGCTCGCTCACGGCGCTCGAGGGGGAGTCTCGAGACTGGCAGGCCAAGGCCGAGCTGGCCCTCGACAAGGACCGGGAGGACCTCGCCAAATCGGCTCTCGCCGAGAAGTCACGCGTCACGGCTGCAGCCGATGCGCTGCGTAGCCAGCTCCAGGCGCTCGGTAACGGCCTCGAGAAGTTGAATGAGGACATCGTGCGACTCGAAGAGAAGCTCCTCGATGCGAAGACGCGGCAGCAGGCGATCTTCTCGCGCCAGCAGACCGCGAGTCGCCGCTTGGAGGTCCGCAAGCGCTTGCACAGCTCCCGTATAGACGATGCGTTCATTCGCTTCGATCAATTCGAGCGCCGCATCGACGACATGGAGGCCTACGTGGAGGCCTATGACCTGGGTAACAAAAAGGGCCTAAAGGACGAATTCGCGGATCTCGAGAGCGAGGATGCCGTTGCAAAGGAGCTGCGCGACCTAAAGTCGAAGCGCGCCGGGCAAAAGGGTGGCGGTAATACGCCGGCCTGACACCGATGCAAGGGACTCAAGCGATGTTTGTGCTGAGCGTCATCTTCATGACCGTGGTGCTACCGCTCGTCGTCATCATGCACTACACGACGAAGTGGAAGGCGACCAAGGGCCTCTCGGACGACGAGCACAGGATGCTCGAGGACCTCTGGAAGGAAAGCCAGAGCATGGAGAGCCGCGTGAATGCCCTCGAGACGATTCTCGACGATCATGTGCCGGACTGGAGGAAGAAGCTATGACCGCTCGTGTGACGGTCGGCAGTCCCGCTGCCACGGGCGGAGCGGCGCCATGAGGAGGGGTCGGGGCGCGGGGCTCATCAACCGCCTGTACCGGATTCCGAGCCGCGGCACGATATTCGGCGTTTGCGCAGGTCTCGCGGACTATTTCGGCCTCGATCTTGCCGTAACCCGCGTGCTGGCCGTGTTGGCCGCGCTGTTTTCACCACCGCTCGTCGTCGCGGCCTACATTCTGCTCGGGTTCCTGCTGCCGACTCGCACGTATGGTGCGGACGACCGCGAGGAAGTGGATCCCGTGGAGCGTCAAGTGCGGGCCAACCCGCATGGCAGCTTGTCGAACGTCCGCTATCGTTTCCGGGACCTCGACGCCCGACTACAGCGGCTCGAAAAGTACGTGACGTCGGACCGTTACCGGCTCGACCGGGAGTTCGAGCAGCTCAAAGAATGAGCATGTTTGCTTAGCGTGACTTGGACGGGGAGGTCGCTCGTCGATGACCGTATTCGAGTTCGTAATCGCGATAGTTGCCATCGTCTTCGGCTACAAACTCATCAGTTTGAGGATGCAAAGCAAGCATCTGCGGCGCGACGAGGCCACCGACAGAATCGCTTGGCAACAGCAGCTCGAGCAGCTGGAGGAGCGCGTAAAGGTGCTCGAACGAATCGTGACCGATGACCGGTATGACCTGAAGCGCAAGTTCGAGGAGCTCGATAGATAATTCCGAGGCCGCGTCCGTCGACCCCCCAAGTCGTGGTCCGCTATTTCGCGGACGCAGGATTGGCGGTCTTGTAGGCCTTGATCTGATCGTTGAAGGCGGCGGCGACGCCCTCCATTTCGGCAACCGCTGCGTTGTGCCGGTTGACCATCAACGCTTTGTAATCGTTCGGAGCCTGCTCGCCTTGGCCCGCGGCTTCGGCGTCTATGCAGGCTAGATACGCGTCCATCTTCGCCTGATATGCCTTGACGTCCTTTTGGGCGGCGAGCATTTGCTCTAGCGTCGAGGTCTTGCCGTCGGGAACGGAGACGACCGTGGGACTCTCACAAGCGGCCGCGGCATAGGCGAAGGAGCCGAGAAGGGCGGCCATGGCGCAAGACGTCAGCATTCTCATAACGTTACCTCTTTGGAATCGAACAGGTCCGCGAGCGCGAATATACCCCAGACGTCCGGCCGGGTGCATTAGCGGGGCTCAAGCGAACAGCGCGCGATATTTTCCGCTGCCCTCCGCCTCGGCGATCAGTAACTCACAGAACTGGTCGGCCGTTACGGAGTCGCCGAACAAGTGACCCTGCGCGAAATCGCAGCGATGCTGCCGGAGGAACTCCAGCTGCGCCTCGGACTCGACGCCTTCTGCCACGACCTCGAGCTGCAAGCTGTGGCCCATCTGGATGATCGCGTCGACGATCGCGGCATCGTCGCGGTCGACGGCGACGTTACGCACGAACGATTGGTCGATCTTCAGAGTGCTTATCGGGAATTGCTGGAGCGCGCTCAACGACGAATAGCCGGTGCCGAAGTCGTCTATCGCGAGGTGCAGTCCCATCCCGTAAAGCGCATCCAGAATGCGGATCGTGCGCTCCGGGTCTTCCATGAGCGTCGTCTCGGTAATCTCGAGCTCGAGCGATGTCGGCGATACGCCGTGGGCACGAAAGGTATCGCGAACCTGATCGAGGAAGCGGCGTTGCCGTAGTTGTCGCAGCGATAAGTTGACCGAAACGCGGCAGGGCGAAGGTACAGCACGTTGCCACGCCCGGTAGTCCGCACAAACGCGATTCAAGACCCAGTCGCCGAGCTGGAGTATCAAATTGGTTTCTTCGGCGAGGGGCACGAAGTCTGAAGGCAGAACGATGCCGCGCTCCGGCAGATCCCAGCGCAATAGGGCTTCTGCGCCCTCGAGGCGGCCCGTGTTGAGCCGATACTTGGGCTGGTAGTGGATGCGCAATTCATCCCGCTCCAGAGCCCGCCTCAGCTTGCTCTTCAACATTAGCCGCTCGACCGCCTCGGTGTTCATGTCGGCCGAGTACCACTCGAAGCAGTTGCCGCCGGCTTTCTTCGCCTGATAGAGCGCGGCATCGGCGTTCCGGATGAGATCGATGACGTTGTCGCCGTCGCGTGGATAGATCGCGATACCCATGCTGGCCGTTAGAAAGATCTCCTCGCCATGCACCTGGAACGGCTTGCCGGCGGCTTGCAACAGCCGCGGGGCTAGCTCGCTCAAGTACTGCTGCATAGCGTCGAGGCGTTCGAAGCCCGTGATTAGCACGGCGAATTCGTCGCCCGCCAATCGACCCGCATGCGCGTTTTCGCCGAGCTCGGCAAGAATGCGCCGCGCGAAAATCTCCAGGCTCGTGTCGCCGGCCGAGTGACCGAAGGTATCATTGATGTCTTTGAACCGGTCGACGTCGAGATAGAGAATTGCCACGTACTGTTGGCTGCGGCGCGCACGCGCAATCGCCTGCTGCAGCAGATGCTGGAATTGCATGCGGTTGGCGATCTTCGTCAGTGAATCGGTTCTGGCCAGGTAGCGAATGCGTTGCTCGACTCGCTTGCGCTCGTCGATATTGTGAGCCGCGTAGACCTTATTCACGATCTCGTTGCGGTCGTTTTTCACGTTCGCCACGGTATAGGAAACGCTGACCGTCGAGCCGTCGGGGCGCAAAATCGTGCCTTCGCGCGGCCGAGAAGCAACGCCTTCCGCCCGACGGCGATCGTTGGACAGAATGAGCTCGTCGGCCAGTCTACCGACGAGTTCCATTTCCGGATGGCCGAAGAGCTCGCCGGCTGCGGTGTTCGCACGCTCGATCCGACCGTTCATGTCGGTGATCAACAACGCTTCACCCATGCTCGATAACAAGCGGTCGAGGTGGTCACGCGATATCGTGCTCGTGCGCAGGCTCGTGCGCATGGCGTTTACGGCTGCTGCTAGGTCGCGTAGCTCGGTTGCATCGCCGAAGCTCGCGACGGCGTCGAAATCTCCCCGCGCTGCGTTCGCTAGCACAGTGGTCACGTCGCGCAGCGGCCGCGCAAAGCTGTCGATCAATCTGCGCATCAGCCAGAGGGCGAGACCGGCGGCCACGGCTACGCAACCGAACAGATACGCTCCGAAGCCTACAATCGACAGGGAGCCCTTGGAGAGCAGATACAACAGCACGGCGAGAGCGACGCCCACGCCGGCCGCGAGAGTGACCACCGATATCAGATAGCGGTGCTTCAGTCCGAAATTAAAGGTGGTACTCGGCATGCGGGCGACTGGGGATCATTGTTATAGTTCTTATTGCGGCCCCGGGGTCTTCGGCTCGACTCACGGTTGCAACCAGCTCCAAGTCTATAACTATGCAGCGTAAGCCGCACCTTGTAAGTGCGTTCAAACCGCCTGTCGGGCTTCGCCACTGCCATGTTCAATCCTTGCTGGCAGGGTGGCCGTTTCGGCAGCGCTGGCTGGGGCTCCAGGCCAGCCGGCTGCTCGCGGTTGCGCGCGACGAGATCCTGGATTGCGGGGCCGGCGTGCGGTTGTTGGGCCACTACAGCGCCCAGGCCAACGCCACGCGCGGACTCGTGATTTTGTTACATGGATGGGAGGGCAGCGCAGCCGCGAGCTACGTTTTGTCCACTGGCGGTCGGCTCTACGACGCGGGCTTCGACGTGTTCCGCCTGAATTTCCGCGATCACGGCGACACCTTCGCGCTGAACCCGGAGCTGTTCCACTCCTGCCGGATCGATGAGGTCGTCGGTGCGGTAAAACGCATAACGGTCGCGCACCCGGCCTTGCGGACCTTCTTGGTCGGCCATTCGCTCGGTGGCAACTTCGCCCTGCGCGTCGCGGCGCGGACGGCCGCAACCGCGATAGACCTGAGCGGCGTGGTAGCCGTGTGCCCCGTGCTTCGACCGCACAGCACGATGCATGCGCTCGAGGAGGGGCTATGGATCTACCGCGAGTACTTTCTGCGTCGTTGGCGCCGTAGCCTGCGGGCGAAAGCCGCCTGCTTCCCGAGGCTGTATGATTTCGGGGATCTCCGTAGATTCCGGACGCTGACGGAGACGACTGAATTCTTTGCGACGCGCTACGCGGGGTTCCCGGATCTGGATTCTTATCTACGCGGGTATTCGATCACCGGGGACGCCCTCGCGCGGCTGACAGTGCCGACTCGCATCATCGCGGCAGCCGATGATCCCGTGGTTCCGATGGAAGATTTGGCCGACGTCGCCGTCACCAGCGCGTTGACGATCGACGTCTTCCCGCACGGCGGCCATTGCGCGTTTATCGAGAGCTATCGCTTGCGTAGCTGGCTCGACCGAGCTGTGCTGGTGGAGCTCGAACGCGCTCTATGAGTTTGCGTGGACCTTCACGGCAGCCACGGGTTCGCCGCGCTTCTCCTGGAAGCTGACGGGCGCCGCCCCGCTTTTGACTGTGATGTCTCCCTCGATCACAGCGCCCTCCGCGACGGCGATCGAGTGGCCCGACAGGCTTCCAGAGACTCGTGCCGTGCCGGCGATTTCCACGCGCTGCTCCGCGATCACATCGCCTTCCACGGTGCCGGCCACCATGATATCCGTTGCCTTGATGGTTCCCTTCCACCGTCCGCCTTCTGCCAACGTCACTGGGCCACTGATGTCGCAGTCCCCCTCGATCGTGCCGCAGAACATGTATGAGCCTTGACCGGAGATCGTGCCGACGATCTTCGTCGAGGGCGCCACATAGGTTTTCGGCCCATTGGTCGCATCGTGCATCCGGCGCTTGAACTTCAGCATGGAGTGTCTCCGTGAACAGGTAGCGACCGTAACCGATACCCGTCGTTCGTCCTGGGACCTGTGTCACGCGGCGACATTTCGCCTTTGACGTGGCAAATTTTGTCGCATCGGGTTGAGAGGTAGATCACGCGTGATCTACGTAAGTGATTGTTTCTACTAAGTTGGACTCTTCGTGGCACGGAGGTTGCTTAACTCTGCATGGTGACCCGGAGGTCAGCGGCACGCGGAGACTAGACATGGACGGAAGCATCGAGATCATCGCGCTGGTGCTTGGCGAAAATGTGGACCGACGTTGGCATGCGGGGCAGCTCGGCAAGGGCGCACAGCGACTCGTCCGATTGCCGGACGGAACAGTGTCCCTCGAGCCGGTGGAATCCGAAGAGGAGTTCGAGCGCACGGCGCGCACGACGGGCTGCTTTCGTCGTGGCAAGCCGATCCACGATCCCCATACGCATGAAGTGATCGGCTACGAGATGGAGCAAGTGCCGCTGCTGCGCGCAGCGAGTGGTCAATACCCGTAGCCGAGTTGCTTGATCTCGGCCACGAAACCGTTTTCGAGCCGTACCACGCGCATGAATTGATGCGGACCGAGGTTGTAGGTCCATTCCTCGACCACGACCTCTTGCACGAGCCCGGGGATGAAGTACGTCCTGCCTAGATCGTCCACGTACGACCGCTGGGCGAGCCGCGTCTGCACCGAGACCGGTGCGCCGCAGAAGTGCAGTAGCTTATCCGCGTTGTCGCCAGGCGATATGAGTCGCGTGCCGCAACGAAATGCGTAAGCGGGCGTCGCCGCGAACACGACGCAGGCGATGGCTACTCGATATCGGACTGCGGGCATCCGTAAGACTCTCCTCGAGCCACGAGGCTACGCCGTTCTCGTGAACCTACGCTGAACCGGCATCGATCGCAATCCACGCCTATAATTGCGCCCCCGGCATCGTGGAGCCCCAGACCTTGTCGAGCACGCACGCACCGCCCTCTCGTGGCCGTTCCGGTGCCCTGGTCGCGAGGCTCGAATGGTTGCGCGACCACGCCGTTCTGGTACGCCGCGGTTTGCGAGGCGTCGAGAAGGAAAGTCTGCGAGTGACGGCGAACGGGCATCTCGCACATACGCCGCATCCAGTCGCCCTCGGTGCGGCGCTGACTCACCCGTACATCACCACGGATTATTCCGAGGCTTTGCCCGAGCTCGTGACTCCGCCATTGCACAGCACCTGGGAGACGCTGCAGTTCCTCTGCGACTTGCACGCCTTCATTCACCGCCGTCTGCGAGGCGAGCTGTTGTGGCCCGCCAGCATGCCGTGCCCGCTCGGCAGCAACGACGAAATCCCGATTGCGTACTACGGCAATTCGAATCCCGGCCGCATGAAGACGATCTACCGGCGAGGGCTCGGTCATCGCTATGGCCGAACGATGCAAGCGATTGCGGGCGTGCATTTCAATTACTCATTGCCACTGGAGTTTTGGCCCGAATATCGTGAGCGCGAGCAACGAAACGAGCCGCTGGCCGAGTTCCGGTCGAGCGAGCTCATGGGGCTCGTGCGTAATTATCGTCGCTGCGCGTGGCTAGTCACGTATCTGTTTGGCGCTTCTCCCGCGCTGTCCAAGTCGTTTCGGCCCGAAGGTCACGACCTTCTGACGGAGCTCGACCGGGATACGTGGCACGCGCCTTTCGCTACGTCGTTGCGCATGAGCGATCTCGGTTATCGAAACAAGAGTCAGGGACGGCTCAGCATCCGCGCAAATTCCTTGGCCGAGTACGTCGCGGGTATGCGTGCGGCCGTCACGACGGAGGACCCGCGCTACGCCGCCATCGGCGTGGTCGTCGACGGCGACTATCGGCAGCTCAATGCAAACATTTTGCAGATCGAGAACGAGTACTACAGCACGATTCGTCCGAAGCCCAGCAAGGCGAGCTCGAGCCGGGTGCTCGTGGCGTTAGAGCACAATGGCGTGGACTACGTCGAGGTGCGAACGCTCGATTTGAACTGTGCCGACCCGGTCGGCATGAATCAAAACGAGCTGCGTCTGCTCGAGGCGCTGTTGCTTCGCTGCCTGTTGACGGAAAGTCCACCGATCGATGCAACAGAGCAGGCGGAGATCGATGCGCGCGACCTGACCGTCGCGCGAGAAGGCCGGCGACCGGGACTCACGATTGTCGTCGACGGTCGAAGCCAATCGCTCGGCGAATGCGGCACCGAGCTGCTGCGTGACGTCATGGCGATCGCGGAGCTTCTGGATACCGACGGTGCTGATTATGCATCGGCCGTCGAGCTTGCGAGGACGGCCCTGGCCGAGCCCGAACGCACGCCGTCGGCGGCCCTGCTCGACGCGTTGCGACGGGAGCACGCCTCCTTCTTCGAGTACACGCTGTCATTGGCGCGGAGCCATGCGGCGTACTTTGAGACTTTGGCGTTGGCCCCCGAGCGCGAGGACTCGCTCGCGGCGACCGCTAGCGCCTCTCTAAAGGAGGCCGCGGCTCTGGAACGCCAGGACGGACGCCCTTTCGGGGCCTATCTCGAGGATTATTTCGCCGCCGTGTGACGGCGTTCCCGCGCGCGCAGGCACGGCGTTTTGTGATTTCGTTAACCGTCGCGGGGGGGCTGCGCGAGGATACTGGCGGCCCGATCGGCTTGGAACCGGTATGAGAACTCTATTCCTGTTGGCAATCGCCGTGGGCGTCGGCGGGACGCTGGCCGCGGCCCACTTCGTACCATGGGCCGCGCACGATCGGTTGCCGTCGCAGACGTCGGTGGTCGCGAACGGCGGCCGTGCCGAGCAGTTCGTGATTCGATTGCCAGCCGATCGCATCGCGGCCACGGACGGAACGGCCGGCGGTTTGCGGTCAGTGAGCGAGCAAGGTGCTCTGGCCCTGCCGGCCAAGTTCGCCAGTGCGCCGCTGTTGATCGAGCAGTTCAAGCTCAGGGACTCTGCCGGCCAAGTCGTGGGCGTTGCGGCGCGGCACTGGGCCCACGCCGGCGGCGGGCCCACGACGGCATGGTCGGTGCTGATCCCCGCCCGCGGAGCACTGCTGTTGCGGGCGCCCGGTGAGGCGGGCGGTGCGCTCGATGCCGCGCTCATGCGGGCCGGATACACGCGGGGCTCGGCCTGGGAGGGCTCGGTCGAGCTCGCGCTCGCGCCAAATCGAGCGGGGGTCGTCGCAGGCGGCAGCGGCGAGTTCGAGGGCCTGATGGGTAGCTACACCGAGACATGGAAGATCGCCGGCGTCAATGCTGCGGGCGAGCTGCGCGGTACTATCGAGCTCTACACCGTGACGCGTGCGCCATGAGGCACCTAATCGTCGGAGTCCTCGGCTTGCTGATCGGCGTCGCTCTCGCCAGCGCTCTGCTCTATTACAACCCGTTCACGACCGCCGCTGCGGGCACGCCGAGCCCGAACGATCACGTGCTGACCTATTCCTTGCCGGATCACGTGCTCGATCTCGCGGTCGGGGCGGATGCGACCTTGCCGGCGCGGGCCTGGGCCAAGGATACGCTCTGGGAGGCAACGATCGACCGAGCCGCCGTCCTCGGTCTCGTGCTGAACGACGAGGCGGGTCCCGCCGCCATCGCGACGCGGCTGATGGCGGTTTCGCCGAAGACCGATTTGCTCTTGCACGGCGTCGTGATCAGCGATTACTGGCTCGTGACGTATCCCGATCGCGGCACGTTGTTCGTCCGCTCGGACTCGAACATATGGCCGTTCCTCAAGAACACTGCACTGCCGACCTGGCTGCTCGATCGACCCTGGCAAGGGCCGGTCGAATATCAGCCAACCGTCGGACCCGGCGCAGACCATCTGGCCGTCGTCGTCGGCGTCTCGGGTGCGTTCGAAGGTCGGTCGGGCAGCGCGGTCGAGCGCTATGACATCACCGCGCTCGATCCTACCTTCCGTTCCGCCGCGGTCTCCGGTGAGCTCTTCTTGCATCTGCCCGATACGCAAATCGCACAGCAATAACGCTATACCGCGATTGCTCCGAGATCGACGGCGGGGTTGCGGAGCTCACCAGGGGCTATCCGCGCTCGCGCGGCCACGAGCTTTTTCGCATGGGCGAATTCGCGGGGACTGTTGATCGCGTCCACGGCGAGCAGCTGTCCATCGTCGAGATAGAAGGCAGCGAAACTGCGCGTGGCCGGGTCGCCGCGCACGACGACTTCATCGTGACCGGTGGACAATCCGACGATCTGTAGCTTCAGGTCATACTGATCCGACCAAAACCACGGCACTTCGGAGTACGCAACGGGTGCGCCGAGCAAGGTCGCTGCGGCGACCCTGCCCTGATGGACCGCATTCGGCACCGACTCGAGCCGCACGCGTCTTCCGTGCAGGGTGTGATTCGTGCAATCGCCGGCGGCCACCACGTGCGGATCCGCCGTGCGCGCGAACTCGTCGACGAGGATGCCGTTGTCGCAAGCCAACCCCGCCGATGCGGCGAGCTCGACGTTCGGCAGCACGCCTATACCGACGAGCACGAGGTCGCAGGCAAATCGTCGTCCGTCGGTCGTTTCGACAGCGGCCACCTGTCGGTCCCCCAGCAACGCCTGCACGGCGGTGCCGCAGTGCAGCGCGACTCCTGCCGCGCGGTGGCAGTCGGCATAGAACCGAGCGACATCCGGGCCCACCGCGCGGCCCAGCACACGATCGGCGGCCTCGAGCACCGTCACATCGAAGCCCTGTTGGCGCAACACGGCAGCGACCTCGAGGCCGATAAAGCCGGCGCCGATCAACACCACCCGGGCCCCGGTCGTGAGCGCGGCGGCGATGGCGTCGACATCGGCGATCGTCCGCACGTAGTGCACGCCGCCAAGTGCGGAGCCCGGCACGTCGAGGCGCCGCGCGCGGCTACCTGTCGCGAGCAGCAGGCGATCGAAGGTGAGCGAACGCCCGTCCCGCAGACGCAGGCGGTGTGCGCCGAGCTCGAGCTCCTCGACGCGGCACCCGAGCTCCAGCGTCACGTGCCGTTCCGTGTAGAACGTCGGCGGCCGCAACAGCAGCCGCTCTCGTGTTAGCTCGCCGGCGAGGTACTTCTTCGACAACGGCGGCCGTTGATAGGGCGCGTAGGGCTCTTCTGCGAGCAGCGTGATCGCGCCCGCATAGTTTTGCTGTCGTAGCGACTGTATGGCTTGCGCCGCAGCCTGCCCGCCGCCGACGATGACCAAATGCTCCGCCATCGGGTGCTATATTCCGAACGAAAGGGCGCAAATTCTACAGCGAGCAGGCGGCAGATGGTTTGGGCGATTCGCTTCGAGCACTTCGGCGGACCCGAGGTGCTGAAATACGAGGAAGTCGCCGTTGGCGAGCCTCAGGCAGGCGAAGCGCGAGTTGCGCATCGCGCCATCGGGCTGAACTTCATCGACGTCTATCACCGCACGGGGCTGTACCCGCTGACGTTGCCGAGCGGTCTCGGCGGCGAAGGAGCGGGCGTGGTCATGGCCGTTGGGACCGGTGTGACCCACGTGAGTCCCGGCGACCGCGTCGCCTACACCGCACCGGCGCCGCTCGGCTCGTATTCCGAGCAGCGCGTGCTCGATGCCCGCTGGCTCGTTCGCCTGCCGGAGGCCATCGACGAGCAGACGGGTGCGGCCATGATGCTGAAGGGGCTCACGGCCTGGTATTTGCTGAATCGCAGCTTCAGGGCCGCCTCGGGGGACTGGTTGCTGCTGCACGCCGCTGCCGGCGGTGTGGGGTCGATTGCGGCGCAATGGGCGCGCGAGCTCGGTGCGCGCGTGATCGGCGTTGTGGGCTCGGCCGCAAAGCGCGAGCTCGCGCTCGCGCACGGTTGCGAGCACGCGCTGCTCGACACCGAAGATTGGCCGCGTATCGTCCGCGAGGTCACCGGTGGCGGTGTACCGGTCGTGTACGACTCGGTTGGGCGGACTACGTTTTTTCGGTCGCTCGATTGCCTGCTGCCACATGGCTTGCTCGTGAGCTTCGGTAACTCGTCGGGGAAGGTCGAGCCGTTCTGGCTGCACGAGCTTACGCGCCGTGGCTCGTTGTACGTTACGCGGCCTACCCTCCAGGACTTCATTCGCGAACGGACCGATCTCGAGACGGGCACGCGAGCGCTGTTCGAGCTCGTGCAGCGCGGACGCGTCAGCGTCCGCGTGAATCAGACCTACGCACTGCGGGACGCCGCCCAAGCGCATCGCGATCTGGAAGCGCGCCGCACGACGGGTTCGACGGTCTTGATCCCGTAACGCGTTTCGCACGCATTCGCCAAAAAACAAGCCTCGCGCTTCGCGGCCGCCCCGCCTACGGTATCCCTCGAAGCATTCGCCAGGAGGAGCTGTGCTGAAGCAGCGGCACGAGAAGCGGCTCCCATGTCCCATGACCGAAGCGTTCGCCGCGCTGGTCGATGTCGTGGGGAAGGGGCGCTGGGGTGGGGTTGCGCTCGCGGACGGCGCCGCGCAACCGCGGCCAGGCTGCCAATACGCGCAGCAGCGCGGCAAGGTATTGCGCCGTGGCAAGGTGCTCGCGTGCTTGCGCCCCGTGTCGATCACGCTTCAGGAGATGCTGCTCGATCCGCCATGCTGCGTGCAGCTGCGGCTGCATTGGCGCCTCGAGCCACTCGAGCAGGGCTCGTGTGTGCTGCTCGACGCGCGGTTCTTGTTGAACGGCGCCGCAACCCTTCGTCGTCGCCATTGGCAGGAGCGCATCAACGGTCACTGTCTGCGGATGCTTGGCGCTCTCGAGCAGCGAGTGCTAGGCAAAGAAACGTGAAGCGTTGCGCAGATCGGCGAGCCCGGCGTCCTATACTCGATCGCAAGCGGCACGCTCTGCCGTTTCCTGGGGCAGCGCCGCGCCGGTTAGCGGGAGACGCGAGTGCGCGCAGCAGCAGAACGAGTCCGTCCGGTCGCGAGTCTTCAGGAGTTCTTCAGGGACTCAGTCGCAACCGCCATGGCCAAGCAGGGTGTTGCGGCCGACGATCATACGGCCTACTACGTCGTCAATTTGCTGACGTTCTTCGCGCGTCAGGAGACGCTGTACCACGAGAGCAAGGCCGGTCCGGGGTTGCAGCCGCTGGCGCTGCTCCTCGCGGAGGCCGCCGAGGCGCCGAATCGCGACACGCATAACGCAGTCTTGCGGCGGGTCGGCGACACGTCGCTGTTCGTCGCCGGCTTTCTAGGCGATGGCTTTGCGCGCAAGCTCGTGGACATCGACTACTACATCGACATGGGCGGGGCCGCTTATGGGCGATTGTCCGCGAGCGTTCGTGGGACGCTGCAGGGTCGGGCCTGGGGCGCGGTGTTCGCCGAGCTCGCCGAGAAGTTTCGCGAGTTCGTCGACGTGCTGGCCGAGATCAGGGATTCGGGCTCGGCAGCTGCGCTGGATGTTCTCCGGCTCTACGAGGTGTGGCTGCGCACCGGCAGCAAGCGCGCGGCGCGTCTGTTGCGCGAGCGCGGCATCGAGCCGAACGTGACGCTGAACGTCACGACTCATCACTGAGCGATGCTGCTCGGCAAGCTGCAAACCCTGCTCCATGAGCTGTACGCGCTCGACGTGGGTTATGGCGTTGATGACTTCTTGATCACTGACGCGGTCCTCGCGCGCGCACTCGATGTCGGGGGTCGCGACGTCGACGAGAAGCTGCTGATCGCCGAGGCCGATGGCGAGGCGGAGGTAGGCCTGTATCTCGAGCGCGAGCTGCTCGAGCGTCTGGCGGTCCGAGACCCTCTCACCTCGCTCGACGGCAGCAATCTCGCCGACTTCTGGGCGGCGCTCGAGGGCGTGAGCCACTTCACCTACTACGCATGGAACGCCCAGCGAGAAAAGGCGGTGACGCTGTTCGAGCTCGAGCTCCAAGCCGAGGTCGACAAGTTCGTCACGACCGGAATGCTGCTGAAGCGCCAGAGTGGCCGCGAGCCGCACGAGCTGCACGGCTGGCTGTTCGATCGACCTCGTTTCGATGAGGAGCTCAACGGGACGGAACGCGAGCGCTACGTGCGCGCCAATCGGTATGCGGGCAAGTACTGTCGACGGCTGGCCGCGACGCTGCTGCGAGGCGCCCAAGAGGACGCAGTGCAACGCGAGCTGCGGCGTTTCTACCGGCTGTCGCAATCGTCGAAGGTTGCCCACATCGACGCGTGCTGATCGTCGACTAGGTAGACGCCGTCGCGAGCGCGGCCACATGCGCCTCGGCGCCGAAGATCTTGATCAGGACCGCCACGCGCATCCACATCCCGTTGCGCTCTTGGCGCCAATACATCGCGCGCGGATCATGATCGACTGCCGGATCTATTTCGGGGCCGCGCGGTAGCGGATGCATGATGACAGCGTCGCGCTTCATCAGCGTGAGCTCGCGCGGCGTGACGCTGAAGGGCGTGAGATCCACGGCTCGAGACTCACCCGCGGTGTCCCACTCCGTTTGCATCCGCGTGACGTACAGAGCATCCAGCTGCGGCAGCGTGGCCTTTAGGCTCGTGGTTTCCGTATACGCGATGCCATGCTGATCGAGATAGCCCTTCACGTCCGGCTGCATCGCGAATTGCTCCGGTGCGATGAACACGAGCCGCACGTCGCGATAGTGACGCATGAGGTAGCACAGCGAGCGCACGGTTCGGCCGCGCTTCAAATCGCCCATCATGCCGATGACCTTGCCGTCGATTCCGCCGCGGCTATCGAAGCTTCGAGCGAGCGTGTAAATGTCGAGCAACGCTTGCGTGGGGTGTTGATCGCTGCCGCTGCCCGCGTTGATCACGGGCACGGGTCGCGGAATGCCGTCCATGAGCTTGGCGGCTTGCGCCGCGCGACCCGCCTCCTTCGTGCGCATGATGATCACGTCGACATACGAGCTGAACGTCCGAATCGAATCCTCGAAGCTCTCGCCCTTGACCTCGGATGACGTGGCGGGATCGCGAATCTCGCTGGTTCGCATGCCAACGATGTGACAGGCGTTGTTGAACGACAGGAACGTGCGCGTCGACGGCTGCGTGAAGTACAGCATCGCGCGTCTGGTGGGCAGCAGATCATGCAACGCGCGGGCGCCCGCGTCGCTCTTGGCCAGCGTTCGGACGCAGGTCGCGAGCTCGCAGAGCTCGTCCAGTAGCGCCCGCTCGAACGCCCGTGGGTCGATCACGTGGAACAGCGCGGTGCTGCGGTTCGGCAGTACCAGAGTTTCGGTGATGGATTGCAACGATCGACCTCGTCCGTTGGCTGGACACGCGGCCGGCACCGGGTTGCGGCCGCTTGGGCTGGCAGCGCGCACGCTACCAAAGGACCCCCTCAAAGGGTAGCCTGCGCTGCGGCCTGGGTCGACCGGGCTCCGCGCGCCTAGGCTCCACGGGGGTTCCCTGAAGGCCACAACGGTGCTTGGATGGGCTCTGTTGTTCGGTCGGCGACCGCGTCCGCGCAGTGCGCGGAGACTGACGGCATTGCCGCCCGCGTCGGCCGTCTCCGCCGAGCCAGTGCAACGAAACTAGCGCACACGGACGACGATCTTGCCCATGTAGTCCCCATGCGCCATGAGCTCGAACGCGGCGGGGGCTTGCTCGAACTCGAACACGCGGTCGATCACGGGATGAACGTCGTGCTCGGCGATGAACTCGTTCATCGCTTCGAAGTCCGCCCGCGAGCCGACGTACACCGCCGTCAAGTGCGCCCCGGCGCGAAACAGCAGCCCCGTCGGCAGCTGATCCGCGAAGCCCGACAGCGTGCCGATCATCGCGACATGACCGTCGAACGCGAGCGCCTCGAGGGCCTTCGCGAACGTGCTCCGCCCGCCAACCTCGAGCACCTGCTTGACGCCGACGCCGTCGGTCAGCTCGCGGACGGCCTTCTGCCAGTCTGGATTCGTTCGATAGTTGACGGTGCCGAAGGCGCCGAGCGCACGGGCGCGGTCGAGCTTGGCGTCGCTCGAGCTCGTGATGATCGGTTTCGCCCCCGCGGCGACCGCGAACACCAGACCGAAAGTCGAGACGCCGCCGGTGCCTTCGAGCAGCACGTAGTTCCCGGCGCGTAGCCCGCCGTACTTGAACAGTCCAACCCAGGCCGTCAGGCCCGCGGTCGGCAGCGTCGCGGCTTCCTCGTACGTCAGAGACCGCGGGATCGTCACGAGACTCTGCTCGTCGGAGACGATCATCTGCGAGAGCATGCCGTCGGCGTTGCCGCCCCGCGAGGCCTCCATCGCCTCCGCAGTGCGGTCGCCGGCGAGCCAGTGCGGCATGAAGATTCCGACCACGCGGTCGCCGACTTTGAAGCGCGTCGCGTCTGCGCCTAGCGCGACGACTTCACCGGCGCCATCGGCGAACGGGATGCCGCCGGCGAGATCCCGACCGCGGCCCGGCTTGCTGTCGCGCATGTCGACGTCGTAGCCGCCGTTGATGGAGGTCGCATGAATGCGCACGAGCACTTCGTGCGGGCCGGGCGTGGGGCGCGGTACTTCCTTCAGCGCGAGCTCATACGCTTCACTGTCGGCGCGCGGCGCGTACTGATACTGACGGATCGTAGCCTGGGCGGAGACCAGGCCGGCGATACCGAGCGCCAGGCACGCAGCGGCCGCCAGGCGGCCGAAGCGACTCGAATCCGACATCCGTCGCTCCTGTCGAAAGGTTTCCGGTCGGATGATAGCGACCCAGGCGCCACGCGTCAGGTCGAGGTGTGCAGAAACAGCCGGTACGCGGGATTAGCCGTCTCTTCCTTGTAGCTGTAGCCGAGCTTGGCCAAGTGAGCGGTGAACTCGGCTCGATCCGCAGGTGCCACCTGCACGCCGGCCAGAACTCGCCCGTAGTCGGAGCCATGATTCCTGTAGTGGAACAGACTGATGTTCCAGCGGTCGCCGACGGCTTGTAGGAACGCCCGCAGCGCTCCGGGGCGCTCCGGGAACTCGAAACGGTACAGGAGCTCGTGTTTGAGCCCCGGCACTTGGCCGCCCACGAGATGGCGGACGTGCAGCTTCGCCAGCTCATTGTCGCTCAGGTCGAGCACTGGATAGCCCTCTGCGCGCAGTAGAGCGACGATCTCCGCCGTCTCGGCCAGCCCGCGTTGCAGCGATACGCCGACGAAGATTCGTGCCGTCGCGCTCGGTGCATAGCGATAGTTGAATTCCGTGATGTTGCGCGTGCCGAGTGTCTCGCAGAACCGCAGGAAAGCGCCGGGGCGCTCCGGTATCTCGACGGCGAGCAGGGCCTCGCGGTGCTCGCCGATGTCCGCCCGTTCGGCCACGTGGCGTAGACGATCGAAGTTGACGTTGGCGCCGCTGTTGATCGCGATCAACGTTCCGCCAGACGTCGCGGCGCGCTCCACGTAGCGTTTCAGGCCGGCAACGGCGAGCGCGCCGGCCGGCTCCACGACGACGCGGCTGTCTTCGAAGATGTCCTTGATGGCGGCGCAGATCTCGTCCGTGCTGACCAGCAACACCTCGTCGACGACTTCGCGCGCGAGGCGAAACGTCTCGTCGCCGACCCGCCGAACGGCCACGCCGTCGGCAAACGTGCCGACGCGCTCGAGCGTCGCGGGTGCGCCGCGCAGCAGAGACTCGTACATGCTGGCCGATTCGATAGGTTCGACACCGATGACCTTGATCTGCGGGTAGTGGTGTTTCAAATGTGCGCCGATGCCGCCGATCAACCCGCCTCCCCCGATGGGCACGAATACCGCGTCCGGCACGCGCGGCCATTGGCGCGCGAGCTCGACGCCGATCGTGCCTTGACCCGCGATCACTTCCGGGTCGTTGAACGGGTGCACGAACGTCAGGTCCTGCTCGGTCGCGAGCTGCAACGAGCAGGCGTAGGCGTCGTCGAACGTCGCGCCCTCGAGCACGATCTCTCCGCCGAGCGCGGCAACGGCGTCGATCTTGATCGAGGGCGTGCTCCTCGGCATCACGATGACGGCGCGCAGGCCCCGGCGGCGCGCCGCAAGCGCCACCCCCTGGGCGTGGTTGCCCGCCGAGCTGCAGATCACTCCCTTGGCGAGGGCGTTCGGCGGCAGATGAAGAATCTTGTTGTAGGCGCCGCGCAGCTTGAACGAGAACACCGGCTGCAGGTCTTCGCGCTTCAGCAGCACCTCATGGTTCAGTCGCTTCGACAGCCGGGGCGCGCGGTCGAGCGGCGACTCGAGTGCCACGTCGTACACGCGCGCACGGGCGATCAGCGGCGCATAGCTCGCCGCCACCGGGTAGGAGTTGGCCACAGTGCTCATCCACCGCTCGTGCCGTTGGTCGGCTCGCCAGTGTACTGGTTCGCGGCCCCCCACACGACGCGCCGCGCCCCATCACGAGGGGCGCCGCGGCCGTGTGAGCCGGTCGACTAACGGCCGGGTGGCGGTCCGCCGGCGCCCGCACCAGGCGGCCGAGGACGCGCATCGAACTCGGCTTTCGACACGGAGCCGTCGCCGTTCGCATCCCAGCGCGCGAACACCTGCGCGGGGTCGGGGCCCTGGCCCTGACCCTGACCTGACCGCCGCCGGCCGCGCGGCGCTCGGCGAAGAATCCGGCCACCTCGTCTTTCGACAGCGAGCCGTTCTTGTCCTTGTCGATCTGCTCGAACGAAGGCGGTCCCGGTTGAGCGCCGGCTAGGCGCACGCCGAGGACCAATGCCGCGGCCGAGGCCGCTAGCAGCATATGATGCTTCATGGTGGAGTCCCCCAAACGACAGTGGATGACGAGGCCGCGCCGAGTATATGCCTGGCGCAGTCGCGCGGGGATGTGGCCCGACGGGGGCGCGGCGTTCAGGCTTTCGGCTTCAGGAGATCCGACATTCGGCGCGTCATCTGGTCGTACTGGAAGCTCGCGATTTTGTAGCGCCAGGGGCCGACTTTGGCATTGATACGGGCAGCTTCGGCAGCCGGGTCCGATGGCGGCGTGGCGGGTGGTGCGGCCGGCTGGTCGGGCTTTGCGTCGACACCGGCCGCGTCTTCCGTGGAACCGGGCGCGGCGGGTCCCGGGGCCGCCGCCGCTGCGGCGGCGCGCGCAGCCTGGTCCGTGTCGACGCTGGCGACGAAGCTGACCCAGGCGGCGCTGTCGCGCTTCTCACCCTCGACACGCACGACGAGACCGTCGAACGTCCGGAATTCGACCAGGACGGGTTTTGCGGGCGCCGACGCGCTCGCGGGCTCCACGTCCTCGAGGTTCAGCTCTCGCAAAGCGTTACCGATCACATTGGCGACGCCCGGATACAGCAGCTCGCGACCTTTGGGGACGTCCGCGACGTCGTAGTTGGCTGCGCCCTTGCTCGCCTTCGAGATGCGCACGACCTGACCATCGGGCTGCGTGATCGTCACCTGCTCGACCCGGTCGCTGCGCACGTCGATGATCTGCGCGTCGAGCCATTGGCCGATCGTGCGCGGAAACTCCGGATTCTTGTCGATCAGGTAGCTCTGCATCGCGTCGGCACGGCGGGCATAGCGGTACTTGGAGCCTTCGGCGTTGCCGAGGATCAGCGTCGGCAGCTCACGGCCCGTGGCCGTCAGCGCGACGGCCACGCCCGCGGCTTTCTCGCCGCTCACGTCCTGCACGCCGAGATGGCTGTAGAGCTCCGGATCCGCCGTCTTCTTCTCCAGGATGTGGGCTTCGGCGAGCGCGCGTAACCCCTGCCGCAGCTTGCCGAGATCCGCCGCGTAGTCATCCTTGTTCGTGGCGACCCAGCCGTCCGGTCGGCGCTCCAGCGTGACGACCGTCTCGTCTTTGGCCTTCGTGATCGTCACACGCTCGATGTCGTTCAACGCGGCCTCGAGCGATGGGACGAACAGCGCGCCGCTGTCGGAGGCGGGCGCCCGCGCGCGCTGGCCGACCAGAACCAGCACGACGAGCACGACGAGCGTCGCGAGCAGAATCAGAACGTTGCGCTGGCTCATTAGCCGACCTTCCTGCGTCGTTTCAGGAACACGGCCGTGAGCGCGATGATGGTCAGCAGCAGCGGCACGAGCGCGATGTTCAGGATCTTCAGAGTCGTCCCCAGATTATCGATGTCGCGATCGAGGTTGCGGCGCACGCTGCGCAGCTCCTGGCGAATGCGGACCTGCTCGTCCAAAAACTTCTGCACTTCGCTCTGCTGCTCGGGACTCATGAGCAGAGAGCTCGAGTCCTTGCGAGCGGCCTGCAGCTCGCCGAGCTTCTGCTCCGTCTCCGTGAGCTGCGCCTGCAGACGCTCTTCCTGTGAGCGGAACTCGAGATCCGCGTTTCTGCGTAGCTCCTCCACCTTCGTGAAGGGTCGCGTGTACGTCGCGCGGCTCCGCAGGCCTATCAGCGCGGCGCTGCCCGCGAGGTTGTCCAACGCGTTGAAGACGAAGTCGCCGTTGTTCGCGAACGCCGTGACGACCCGCTGGCCGAGGAAGTTCTGCGACTGGACCCACAGCCGATCACTCAGGATGTCGACGTCGGCGACCAGCACGAGGTTTGCATTGTCGGTCGACGCGAGATGCGCGGCGGCCAACGCCGTGTCGACCGGCGCGTCGCGACCTTCGGCCTTCGGCGCTCCGTCCGGGAACGCGGACTTCAAAGGACCAGACAGGCGGGCCGCGATCACATACTGCTTGCCGCCCGGCGTGAAGTTGTTCAGCAGTTCACCCGGGTCCGCGAGGAACTGGAAGCGATCCTCGGGCATGAGCTCCGACTCGGCACTCGAGTGCAGCAAGGGCGTCAGCTTCGCGGTGGCTCCATCGGCGAGCTCGAGGTGACCTGCGACCCCGACGTTGACGGAGCTGAGGCCGGTCGTGATGACGTCGTCCTGGCTCATGGCGTCGGCGTCGAGTCCGAGCAGGCCGATGTGCCGCGTCGGCCTCTGTCGGCCGCCGATGGTCAGGGCGTACTTGTTGTCCGTGACGACGTCCTGCGTATTGAATTTCACGCCCCAAGCCGTGAACAGCTCGTCGAGCGACGAGCTCGCTTGTGAGCCTCCGAAACCGGAGGCTGGATCGGGCGTGGCGCCGGCGAGAATCTCCGCCAGCGGATCGACGAAGATCAATGCATGACCGCCACGCATGACAAACTGATCGATCGCGTACAGCGTCGTGTCGTCCAGCATCGTCGGGTGGACGATCCACAGTACGCTGACGTCATCGTCGACTTTCAGGACGCTGGCCGGCAGCGTCCGGACTTCGAACAGCTGGCGCGCTTGCTGCACGATGGCCCACGGCTGGCTCGGTTGCTGCGTCGCGGGATCGAAGCCGCCGCCGATCGGCGCATTGGTCAACAGGCCGATCACCGTCTTCTTGGTGTTCGAAAGGTTGTAGACGAGCCGGGCGAGGTCGTACTCGAGGAACATTTCCTTACGCGGATCCGGTTGGAAGAACGGAATCGTGTCCGTCTTGCCGATGCTGTTCGAGCCGGCCAGGCCGAAGTACACGGCCTCGCCCGCCGGGCCGACGTTCGCGGCCTGGAGGCCGAACTGCTCTGCGCGGTCTTCGTCCTCGGAGAACGGCACAGGGTCCACGACGTGCAGCACCAGCCGGCCTTCCGGCGTATTCGCGGCGAACTCTTCCAGAGTCTCCCGCACTCGGTTCGCGTAGGCCCGCAGCTGCGGCAGATTCTTCGTCGATTCGTTCGAGAAGAAGAAATATAGGTCGATCGGCTCTTTGATGTCCTTCAAGACCGCACGCGTGCCCTCGCCGAGCGTGTAGAGGCCATTCTCCGTGAGATCGAGCCGCAGGCCGCGCAGCCAGACGTTGCTGGCCACCACTGCCACGACCAGCGCGGCAACGAGTATCACGAGGGTCGAGTAACCGATTCTTTGCCGGGTGCGCGTGCTCATCGGCTCAGTCCGCTTTCTTCAGTTGCAACACGATGGCGTTCGCGTAGAGGCATACGCCGATCAGCAGCGCGAAGTACACGAGATCGCGCAGATCGATGACGCCCTTACTGATGTAGTTGAAGTGCGTCTGGAAGCTCAAGGACGCGAGACCGTCGACGAGCCACTCCGGTGTCCACGCGGAAAACACGTCCTGCACGAACTCGACACCTGCCGCGAGCAGCAGGAAGCATGCCACCACCGACAAAATGAACGCGATGACCTGATTCTTCGTAGCCGCAGAGATACAGGCGCCGACCGCCAGGAAACCGCCGGCCATCAAGAAGCTGCCGATGTAAGCCGCGAGAATCACGCCGTTGTCGGGGTCGCCGAGGTAGTTCACGGTGATCCAGATCGGGAAGGTCAGCGCGATCGCGATGCCGGTGAAGATCCAAGCGGCCAGGAACTTGCCGACCACGGCCTGCCAGATTTCGAGCGGCAACGTCATCAGGAGCTCGATCGAGCCCGACTTGCGCTCCTCGGCCCAGAGCCGCATGGACAGCGCAGGCACCAGGAACAGGTACAACCACGGGTGCCAGTAGAAGAACGCCGTGAGGTCGGCCTGGCCGCCCTCGTAAAAGCCGCCGAAGTAGAACGTGAACACCCCGGACAGCATCAAGAAGATCACGATGAACACGTACGCGATTGGCGTCGAGAAGTAGCTCTTCAGCTCGCGCTTCATGACTGCGAGAACGCCGTTCATGCCGCGGCTCCGCCGGTGATCGAGCGGAATACCTCGTCGAGCCGGCCCGACTCGAGGTGTAGCTCGGCGAGATTCCAGCGCTGCTGATCCGCCAAGGCGTTGATCGCGGCGAGCGGCAACTTGCCCGGCGCGGGGAACGCCGTGAGCCGCTGACTCTTCTCGTCGAGCTCGGTGCTCGCGACCTCCGACAGCGCGCCGATGGCCTTGCGCGCGGCGGGGAGCTGTTCGGTGTCGGCGAGCTTCACGGACACGGCATTGTGGAAGCGCGACCGCGCCTCGAGACCATGTGGCGTGTCGTCTGCGAGAATCTTGCCGTGCGCGATGATGATCGCGCGATTGCATACCGCGTCGACCTCTTCGAGCATATGCGTGGAGATCACGATGATCTTGTCGCGCGCCATGCGGCCGATCAGCCCGCGGACCTCGTGCTTCTGATTCGGGTCGAGACCGTCGGTGGGCTCGTCGAGGATCAACACCTCGGGGTCGTGCAGAAGCGCCTGCGCGAGGCCGACGCGGCGCCGGTAGCCTTTCGACAGCGTGTCGATGCTCTGCTCGAGCACGCGTTCGATATGTAGCAGCGCGAACACCTCGTCGAGCCGCTGCCGGCGTTTCGCTGCCGGAATGCGACGCGCTTCTGCGATGAACTCGAGGAACGACCGCGGCGTCATTTCCGGGTAGCTCGGTGCCCCTTCGGGCAAGTACCCGATGCGCTGCTTCGCTGCGACGGACTGCGTCTCTATGTCGGCGCCGCAGACGAGCACGCGCCCCGTGGTAGGGGGCAGGAAGCCCGCGATGATCCGCATCGTGGTGGTCTTGCCCGCACCGTTCGGCCCGAGGAAGCCGAGGACTTCTCCCGGCTCCACTTTAAAGCTCAAGTTGTCTACGGCGCGGAGCCGCCCATATTCTTTGGTGAGGCTCTGAACGTCGATCATGTGGAAACCTGGCGGCGGTCTAAATGGTCTGCGGTGCCGCGCAACGGCGAGTCATTCTGCATAGGCCCTTCCAGCGATTCAAGTTACAGAACTGTCATGGAGAAGCGGCGCGCTCGCCGTCCGCATCGAGGATGGTCACATCGCCGAGCCCGAGTGCACGAACGTCCGCTTCAATGACGCGGCGATCGCCGACCACGACCCATGTCAGCCGATCCGGGTGCAGCAGCCGCTTGGCCGCAGCATTGACGTCGCCGACGGTAAGCTTCGAGACGAGCCCGGCATAGTCGTTCCAGTAATCGTCCGGCAGCTTGAATCGCACGAGGGCGGCGATGTCCCCGGCGACGGCCCGCGCCGTTTCCCACCGGCCCGGCAGCGTCAACGTGCTCTGCCTCTTGCTGGTCGAAACCTCCATATCCGTCGCAGGGCGCGCGCCGAGCAACGCCCGAATTTCATTTTCTATCTCCTGCATCGCCGCGGCCGTCTTGTCGGCCTGCACCGGCGCGATCGCGAGAAAGGGCCGTTGCGCCTGCGTGTCGACGATGGTGGTATCGGCGCCGTACGCCCAGGTCTTGTCCTCGCGCAAATTCATGTTGATGCGCGACGTGAACGAGCCGCCCAGAATGTCGTTCATTGCGTCGATGGCTATTTCGTCGTTCTGATTCATCGCCGGCACGAGCTCGCCAGCGATGATCACGCTCTGCTCCGAGCCCGGTCGGTCGATCAGGTACACCCGCGAACGTTCCGGCGGGCCGACCTGCGGCAACTTCTTGACGGGCACGTCGCCCCGTGGCCAGCGCGCGAACAGCCCCTCGAGCTTCGGCTTGATCTCCGCCAGCGTCGTGTCGCCGACGACGATCAGCGTGGCGTTGTTTGGTTTGAACCACGCTTTGTGATACGCCACGAGGTCGTCGCGCCCGATCGTCGCTACGGATTTCTCGGTGCCGGAGCCCGTCATCGGCGTGGCATAGCCGTGGCCTTCCCCGTACAGCAGGCGCGGGAGCACGCGCAGCGCCATCGGCGTGGGCTCTGTTTTTTCATGCTGGATATCGGCAAGCTCCAACCGCTTCAACCGGTCCAGCTCCGCGGCAGGAAACGTCGGGTTCAGAATCACGTCAGAGTAGATCGCGAGCGACGCGTCGAGATTCTCCTTCAGCGCCGACAGGCTCACCACCGAGAAGTCGAGATTCGCGCCGGAATTCAGGTCGGCGCCGAGGCGTGCGAGCGCGTCGTCGATCTTCAGCGCGTCCATGCTCGCAGTGCCTTCGTCGAGCATCTGCATCGTCATGTTCGCGACCCCGGGAGCGGCGAGCTGATCGGCCGCGAAACCCGCGTTCAGCTGCATGCTGAAGCGCACGACCGGCACTGCGTGTCGCTCGGCCACTATCAGCCGCATTCCGTTCGCAAGCGTGGCTTGGCTCAAAGCCGGGAACGGGGCAGCGGGGAACGATTGCGGCACCGGCAACTTGGAGCGGTCGGCGCCGCCGCCCGTCGCGCTGAGCTGCCCGGGAAACGGCTGCACCTCGAGCACGAGGGGCGTGCCGGCGATCCATCGTCGTGCCGTCTCCGCGACCTGCTGAGGCGTGGCGGCGCGTAGCAGCTCAAGCGAATGCTTGTAGAAATCGGGCCTGCCGCCGAACACGGCGTTCTCCGCGAGGATGTTGGCCTTGCCGCGATAGCCGCCGACCTGCTCGACACCGCGAATGAACGAGGCCCGAATCTCGGTCTTGGCGCGCTCGAGCTCGGCGCGCGTCGGTCCCTGGGCCAGGAACCGCACGAGCTCCTCATCGAGTGCCTGCTCGACCTTGTTCGGGTCCTGGTCGGCACCGACCGTGGCGTAGACGATGTAGGCGCCGGCGATCTCGTTGTTGAGGGCGAACGCTCCGGCGTCCGTCGCGATCTGGTCACGGTACACGAGGCGTTGATACAGGCGCGAGCTCTTGCCGCTCGTGAGCACGTAATCGGCGAGCTGCAGATACGTGGAGGCGTCGCTGATCCACTCCGGTCCGAGCCACACTTTGTAGATGCGCGTTTCCGGTACGCGGTCCTGCATCACGAGTCGGCTCGCCGGCGTGCTGCTCGGGATCCATCGCTGCCGGTGGATCAGAGGCGGCCCGGGCGGAATATCGCCGAAGAAACGCTGGACCTTCTCCTTGGCCGTCGCGAGGTCGAGATCGCCCGCGAGCACGAGGGTTGCGTTGTTCGGCCCGTAGTATGTCTGGAACCACTTCTTGACGTCGGCGAGGCTCGCCGCGTTCAGGTCTTCCATCGAGCCGATCGTCTCCCATGAGTACGGATGGCCGGGCGGAAACAGGTTCGTGACGATCGTCTCGAACGCTTTGCCGTAGGGCTCATTGTCGCCCTGCCGCTTCTCGTTTTGGACCACGCCGCGCTGCTCGTCGAGTTTCTTCTGATCGATCGCGCCGAGGAGATGCCCCATGCGGTCCGACTCCATCCACAGCGCGAGATCCAGCGCGGTAGTGGGCACCGTCTCGAAGTAGTTGGTGCGATCGAAATCGGTCGATCCGTTGACGTTCGTGGCGCCCACTTCCTGCAGCGGCTTGAAGTACTCGTCGTCGTAGTTTTCGCTGCCGTTGAACATCAGGTGCTCGAACAGGTGCGCAAACCCGGTTTTGCCCGGCACCTCGTTCTTCGAGCCGACGTGATACCAGATCGTCACCGCGACGATCGGCGCCTTGTGATCCTCGTGGACGATCACGCGCAGCCCATTGTCGAGCCGAAACTCGTCGAACGGGATCGCGGGGTCCTGCGCAAAGACCGCCGGCGCGACGTAGAGCAAGAGGCAGCCGACCGTAAGCACTCTCGACATGGAGCTTCCGAAAAAAAAGTAACGCCGAAACTGATAGCCTGCGAGTCAGTATAAGCGCCACGACTAATGGCAGAGTAATCGTCTAATACGACATGAAGAGACGCGAGCTGTTCCCGCCAATTGAGCCTTACGACAGTGGCTATCTCGCCGTCGGCGACGGCCACGAGATCTACTACGAGCAGTGCGGCAATCCGCGTGGCAAGCCGGCGCTGTTCGTCCACGGTGGACCCGGGGCCGGGGCGGACGCCAGTGCGCGGCGGTTCTTCGATCCTGCGGGATACAGGATCGTCATGTTCGATCAACGCGGCGCGGGGAGAAGTCGCCCCCACGCATCGCTCGACCAGAACACGACTTGGCATCTCGTGGCCGATATGGAGTCACTGCGGCAGCGACTCGGTATCTCGCGGTGGCTGGTGTTCGGGGGCTCATGGGGCAGCACGCTCGCGCTCGCCTACGCGCAGACGCATCCCGCGGCTGTGAGCGAGCTCGTGCTGCGCGGCATTTTTCTCCTACGCCGCACCGAGCTGCAATGGTTCTACCAGTATGGCGCGAGCATGATTTTCCCGGAGTTGTGGCGGGACTTTCTGGAACCGATCGCGCCGGAGCACCGTCACGACCTACTGTCCGCGTATCACCGGCTGCTTACCGGCGAAGATATCGCTCGACAGCTCCGCGCGGCGCGCGCGTGGTCGATCTGGGAGGGTGCCACGAGCTCGTTGTGGCCCAACCCGACGCGCGCTGCCCAGTTCGGGGCGCCCGAATTTGCACTGGCGCTTGCGCGGATCGAGGCTCACTATTTCGTGAACAATGGCTTCTTCAGCGACGAGGATCAGCTGCTGCAGGGCGTCGACCGCATTCGCGCTGTCCCCGCTGTCATCGTCCACGGCCGCTACGATGTGGTGTGTCCGATAGACACGGCCTGGGAGCTGCATCGGCGATGGCCCGAGGCGGAGTTCAAAGTCGTGATCGAGGCCGGGCATTCTGCTTATGAGCCCGGCATCGCGGCGGAGCTTGTGGCGGCAACCGATCGATTCTTGCGAGGAGCGCGGTAGGAATGACTGCTCTAGCTTTGGTCAATGCCCAAATCGTGAACGAGGGGCGCGTCGTTGCAGGGGACGTGCTGGTTCGGGGTGAGCGCATAGAGCGCGTCGGCTCCGGGCCGCTGCCGGCCGGGGCCACCGTGATCGATCTTGCCGGCCGCTATTTGCTGCCGGGCCTGATCGACGATCAGGTTCACTGTCGCGAGCCCGGCCTGACGCACAAGGCGACGCTCGCGACCGAGTCTCTGGCGGCGCTCTGCGGTGGGGTCACGAGCTTTCTCGACATGCCGAACACTCAGCCGCCGACCACCGATCGTGTGGCGCTGGCCGAGAAACGCCGTATCGGTGCCGAGACCTGTCACGTGAACTGCGGTTTCTATCTCGGTGCCACGAACTCGAACCTCGAGGAGCTGAAGCGCGTGGGTCCCGACGAGGCTTGCGGCGTCAAGGTGTTCATGGGCGCGTCCACGGGCAACATGCTCGTCGACGATCCCGCGACGCTCGAAGGTATCTTCGCGGCCGTGCGATTGCCGATTGCCACGCACTGCGAGTACTCGCCGTTGATCCGGGAGAACGAAAAACGCTACCGGGAGCGCTACGGGGACGCCGTGCCCATGGAAGCGCATCCTCTGATTCGCTCGGCGGAAGCGTGTTATCGGTCGTCCTCCTTCGCGGTGAGCCTCGCCAAGCGGTACGGCACGAGATTGCACGTTCTGCATTTGAGCACGGCGCGCGAGCTGGCGCTGTTCGAGCCGGGGCCGATCGCCGACAAACGGATCACGGCCGAGGCGTGTGTCCACCACCTGTGGTTCGAGGAATCGAGTTACGCCACGCTCGGCACGCGGATAAAGTGCAATCCCGCGATCAAGACGGCTGCCGATCGCGCCGCATTGCAGCAAGCGGTGCTCGAGGACCGGATCGATGTCATCGCCACGGACCACGCGCCACACACCCTTGCGGAGAAGGCGCACGGCTACTTCGAAGCCCCAGCCGGCCTGCCGCTCGTTCAGCATTCGCTGCTGATGTTGCTCGAGCAGCATCAACAGGGTTTATTCAGCTTGCCGAAGATCGCAGAGAAAGCGGCCCACAATCCGGCCGTGCTCTTCGGCATCGTCGACCGCGGGTTCATCCGCGAAGGCGGCTACGCCGATCTCGTCGCCGTGGACCTTGCGATTCCGACTGTCGTCGATGCCGCGCAGGTGCGATACAAGTGTGGCTGGTCACCGTTCGAAGGTACGACGTTCCGCTCCAGCGTATTCCTCACGGTCTTGAATGGGGCTGCGGTGTATCGCGATGGCGCGCCCAGCGGCGCTCGCGTCGGCAAGGCCCTCGAGTTTCGCGCTCGCGCGTGACGCGCTACCTTGTTGAGGGTAAGGGCGTCTGCTGGAGTTTCAGCTATGAAGACTAGGCTGAATTTGCCCGTCGGGCCTGCGATGCTGGTATTGCTCGCCGCGCTGTTGGTCGCATGCCAGTCCGGGGATAAATCGGCGGCAAGCTCGACCGGCGCGTCGCCAGCGTCGATCCCGCCGGTCGCACCGACGCCCGTAGCCGCGCCCGCCGAGCTGCGGCCCGCGCCCACGGAGGCGCCGACGGTCGCACTCCTCGAGCAGGATGTCGCCTATGGGGAAGGCCGCAAGAGTAACCTCGTCGGATTCCTGGCGATGCCGCAGGATGCGGCGGAGCCGCTCCCCGGCATCATCGTCATCCACGAGCGCTGGGGGCTGAACGACGACATCAGGGCGGTCACGCGGCGCCTGGCGGCGCAGGGCTACGTCGCGCTGGCCGTGGATCTGTACGGCGGTGCGATCGCCGCCACACCGGACAAAGCGCAGCAACTGATGACCGAAGTGCTCGACGATTCAGATGGCACGAAACGGAATCTTAGCGAGGCTTATGGCTACCTCGAGAAATACGCGTTGGCACCGCGCATCGGCTGCATCGGCTGGGACCTCGGGGGGGGCTGGTCGCTGCAGGCCGCGCTGCTATACCCGGACACGCTCGACGCGATGGTCATGTACTACGGTCAGATCATCAACGATCGCGGGCAGCTCGCGAAGCTCGCGCTGCCGATGCTGGCGTTCTTCGGTTCCGAAGACAAGAGCATTCCAGCCCGCGACGTGCAGGCCTTCCGGAGCACACTGAAAGAGCTCGGCAAGAACGCGGAGGTGCTGATCATGGTCGGCGAAGGCCATGAGTTTGCGAATCCAAACGGCGGGAGTTACAGCGAACGCGCCGCCAGCGAATCGTGGACGAAGACGCTCGAGTTCTTCGCGCGAAATCTGAAGGTGCCGATTCCGGCACGCTAGCGCAGCAAAAAAGTAGGGACCGGGCTGCGAACATCCATATTCTTCGTTGCGAAGCCTATCCTGGTTCGCTATCGGATGCCCGGTCCCTTAGCAAGGCCGTCCGATTCGGCCGGCGGCGCCATCACGGGGGGAGTAGTGACGGCGCCGCGTTTTCTTACCTCTAGCCTCGACTACGCAGCTCGTTGCTGGCGAGCTCGATCTTCGCCGGCAAAGTGCGGCGCAGCTCCTCGGCCAGCGCGGCGCGCATCTGCTCGTTCAGCTCGCGAATGTAGCCATCGATCTCGCTGCGAAGCGCTTGTCTATCCAGCGCGACATCCACGCCCGCCGGCGCCTTCGCAACCGGTGCGGACTCCGCAGCGGCTGCCGCCACCATGCTGAATGGCCCGACCGCCAAAACGGCCGCGATAAACCAGTTGCGTGCCACCATACTTCAGTTCCTTTGACCCACGGTTCGGTCATCATCGATCTCATCCTGAGATCTTCTGGAATCGCTATTGCAGAGAACGTGCCAACTTAGAGTCCAATAAAATCAACCGCTTACGCTAATTCAGACTAACGGATTTCCGTGACATACGGATTCTCGTTGAGGCGCGATACGGAAATCCGTATCATTCGGAAATGCCCAATACCTACCAATGGCTGTTTCGCCGCAGCCCCGCCTTGCTGGCGATCCTGAACGAGGAGGGGTTTTTCGTTGATGCCAGCGACGCCTGGTTGAAGCGCTTCGGCTACGGCCGCGACGAGATCGCGAACATGCGACCGCAAGACCTGGCCACGAAGGAAGTCGCGCAACGGATCGCCGACGAATACTTACCCGTGCTGCGTCGCACGGGACGCCTCGAGGGCGTGCCCGTCGATCTCGTCACACGAGGCGGCGAGCGAGTGGATTGTCTCGCGACGTCCATCGTCGAGCGCAGCGACGAGGGCGACTACATACGAACGGTCATCGTGTATACCGAGCTCGGTCAACAAGCGCGGCTCGAGCAACATTACCGGGCCCTGTATCGCTCGACGCCCGCCCTGCTGCACACGGTGGACAACAAGGGGCGCATCACTCACGTCAGCGACCGCTGGCTGCAGAGGCTCGGCTATCGGCGCGAGGAAGTTCTCGGACGCATGATCACGGAGTTCATGGGCAGGGAGACACAGAGAACGCTCGGCGGTGGCCGGCTCGAAGACGTGATCGCCCATGGTGAGCTCGAGGGCGAGCCTCGATCGTACGTTGCCAAGGGCGGCGAGGTCCTCGAAGTCGTCGTCTCGGCCCGGGCCGAGCGAGACGCTAGCGGTGAAGTCGTCGCGTTGCTGGTTGCCTCGACCGATGTCACGGAACGCAACCGTGCGGAGCGCCAGCTGCGGGCGGCGTTCGAGGAGAACGCGCGCCTGCGCTCGGAGCTCGAGCGCGAGCGCGACTATTTGCGCGAAGAAGTGCAGGTATCGATGAACTACGGCCGTATCATCGGCGAGAGCCCCACGCTACAAAAAATGTTGGCCCGGATCGAAGCCGTCGCACAGACATCGGCCAGCGTGCTGATCGAGGGCGAGTCGGGAGTCGGTAAGGAACTCGTCGCTCACGCGATCCATGCCCGCAGTCCGCGTAGCCAGGGGCCGCTCGTCAAGGTCAACTGCGCATCGATTCCGCACGAGTTGTTCGAGAGTGAATTCTTCGGTCACGTCAAAGGCGCCTTTACCGGCGCCCATCGCGATCGCGTCGGGCGGTTCGAGCTGGCCGACGGGGGCACGATTTTCCTCGACGAAGTCGGAGAGATTCCGCTCGACCTGCAGAGCAAGCTGCTGCGCGTGCTGCAGGAGAGCGAGTACGAGCGCGTTGGCGACGACCAGACACACTCCGTCGACGTTCGCGTTATCGCAGCGACCAACCGCGATCTGGAGCAGGCGGTCGCGCAGGGCAAATTCCGCGAAGACTTGTTCTACCGACTCAGCGTCTTTCCGATCGAAGTGCCGCCGCTTCGAGAGCGCGGCGACGATGTCTTGCAGATTGCGACTCATTTTCTCGAGCGAACGTGCCAGGACTTCGGTCACCGTCCCCTGACCTTGTCGAAACAGCAGGCCGCGCTGCTGAAGCGCTACGACTGGCCCGGGAACATCCGCGAGCTGAAGAACGTGATCGAGCGCGCCGTGATCCTCTCGCGGGGCAAAGTCTTGAGGCTCGACCTCGCGATGAGCGACATTCTGAATCCGCCGGCCGCGAGCGAGCAGCAGGCGCGAGAGAGCGACGGTCCGCTGCTGACGGAGGCCGAGCTGCGCGCGCTCGAGCGCAAGAACACTTTGATGGCGCTCGAGCTTGCGCAGTGGCGCGTGTCGGGCCCGAGCGGTGCCGCCAAGCTGCTCGGCGTGAAGCCGACGACCTTGGCCGACCGTGTCAAGAAACTGAAGCTCAGTAAGCCGACGGTCGGGGTTCGCCGGCGGGGCGGCGATCACCGGCAACCGGCTTAGCGTCAAAGGCTTGCAGGTCATTGTTGATATCTGCTATACGTTATGTTCAAGAGCAGAAACAGCTGCTTGGTCGGTGCCACGAACAACAACAACCAAGGCTCCACCCATGTCGCCACTCGCGCAGCGCTTTGCCGAAGCCCTCAAAATTCTGATCGCGGACGGGCCGATCAAGCTACGGCTGACCCAGGCCTATACCGCCCACCTCGCCGACCTCGCGGAGCCCGAGTTTCCCGCCGGGTTACGGCGCGATTTCGGGAATCTGAACGCGGCGCTGAATCGGGTGGCCCCCGTCGGGACCGAGTCGCGGGTCCGGGCCAGCGTCCAGAAGATGTCGCCGGACGAGGCCGCCGGTCATGCCGCCACGATCGTGAAGCTGTACGTCGAGCTCCTGAGCAATCTCGAGCGGGCCGAGCCACTGAAGGTCGTCAGCGCCCCCAAAAAGCCGCCCCACTACCTCATCAGCCGCAACTGACGCGTCGGCAGGGTCGGCCGCAGCCTGATTTGCGACGTCCATCAAGGATTTAGCGCTTGCCATCGTTGACGATGGCGGACAGCTCTCCTTGCCCGCCCGGACGCCTGTTTGATGGCCGAGTCCATCGCCAATGAAGAATCGAACGCCGCCCTCACGGCGGGCTACGCCGCCTATGGGCAGCTGATCAAGATGCTGCTGCCGAGCGCCGGCAGCATCGCGCTGTACGATGCGCGAAGCGAGCTCATCTGGTGCTCGGACGGCTACGAACGTCCCGACTTGCGTCAGCTGCTCGACAGGCTGCACGGCACCGACACCGTGGCCGGTCGCGGCAGCATCGAGCCGACCGCGGCGGGAGTGCCGGCCTTCATCGCGATGCTTCGCGGTGGTCAGGCACAGCCGCTCGGGTCCATGGTCGTCGAGCTCAATCAGAACTTCAGGCAAACGCCGTCGATGGTTCTGAGCATGCTGCGCCCGGTGCTCGACACGCTCGAAAAAAGGCTCGACCTCGAGCATACGCGCTCCGCCGCCAGTCAGAGCGACGCGGAGAGTCTCGATCTGCTGCTCTCGGTGGACGAAGCCGGACATCCGGACAGCGGCGCGCTGACCCAGCTGTTACGGCACAGCGTGCAGCATCTCGGTTGCGTGCTTGGCGCGTTGCTCATTCCGGACAAGGGACTAACCGTCTCTTGCGCGCTCGACGAGTCGGTGCCCGGCGGGCAAATTCTCGATCGGACGCACAAGCACCTGCTCGCATGGGCTCAGCTCAACAACCGCCCGATGGTGGTGAACCGCGTGGCGGGCGCTGGTGGCGTCGCACCCTACAAAATTCTGTCGTGCCCGATTCGCGACACCCATGGCCGGGTCATCGGTCTGGTTGCGCTGTTTCGCGTCGCCGAGGCCGAAGACTTCGAGATCGGCGACATTAGGATCCTCGAGTTCGTGAGCCGGAAGGCCGTCGCGATCCTCGGCAGCCAATATGACGCGCTGACCGGCCTGGTCAATCGCCTGATCTTCGAACGGCGAGTGCAGTCACTTCTCGATAGCGGATCGGAATCTCACGTGTTGCTGTATGCGGATATCGACCAGCTCCATTTGATCAACGAGACCTTCGGTTTCCACGCTGGCGACGAAGTCATCCAACGCGTCGGCGATGTAATCCGGCGTGTCGCGGGTACCGCTGCCCTTGCGGGGCGAATGGGTGCCGATCGTTTCGTTCTGCTGCTGCCGCAGACGGATCTCGCAACGGCGACCGAGGTCGGCAAGCGCATCTTGGCCGCGACCAGCCAGCTCGGGTACGTGCACGGCGCTGAGGCGGTGCCGGTATCGCTCAGCCTGGGCGCCGTCGCGGTCGAGCGCGGCCACGAGCGAGTAGCCCACGTCATCGCGGTCGCGGAGCTGGCCTGCAAGCGCGCGAAGCAGCAAGGCGGCGGCCGTCTCGTCGCAGCCAGCGATACCTCAAGCTCGATGATCGCAACCGTCGAACGACACGTGATGGCCGCTACGACGCTCCAGGACGCTCTTCGCGGCAACGATTTCCGACTCGACGCGCAGTCGATCACCGGGATCTGCGTGAGATCCGGTGAGACGGTCGGCTACGAGTTGCTGGTGCGAATGCACAACCCGGCCGGGGAGCTCATGGCGCCGGACAAGTTCCTCGACGCGGCGGAGCGCTACGAGCTGCTCCCTGCGCTGGACCGTTGGGCTCTGTGCTCCGCGGTCGAGACCTTACGGCCGCAGGCGGCCACCATCGCCAAGGCGCCGTACTGTTTTACCCTCAACGTGTCCGCCCAGTCGCTGGCAGCACGAAAGTACGGCGCCTTTGCCATCGAGCAGCTCGCCGAAGCAGGATTGCCCGCCTCGCTCTTCTGCTTCGAGCTCAAGGAGTCGGCTGCAGTCAACCATATCGGGGCTGCCGAGGCGTTGATCCGCGAGCTCAGTGACGCGGGTTGCAAGATTGCCCTCGATGACTTCGGCTCCGGTCTGAGCTCGCTGGCTCACCTGAAACGCCTGCCGGTGCACTATCTGAAGATCGACGGTCGATTCGTGCGACGCATCGTCGAAGATCGCATCGCCGAGTCGATCGTCTCGGGCATTGCGCGCGCCGCGCGCACGCTGGGAATCAGCTCGATCGCCGAGCATGTCGAGAACGCCGCGACGGCCGAAAAGCTTCGCGAGCTCGATGTCGATTTCGGGCAGGGGTACTACTTCAGTCGACCGCAGGCGTTCACGAGCCTCGTCCGAAGCCTGGGGAGCGCGCCCCCGGTTAGGCTCACGACGCGCGGCTGAGGGTCGACGAGTCCGCGTAGAATCGGTTGGCTAGAATACGATCGAACATTGCGTAAGCCGCGGAGGCACCATGCTCGAGCGCTCACTATTGATATTGACACTCTGCACATGCGCGACGGTCGCAACCGCCGACTCGGCCTACGTGACCGACAGCCTGCGGCTCGGCTTGTATGCCGATGCCGATGGTAGCGGCGATCCATCGGAAACACTCGTGAGCGGCGCCGCCGTGGAGGTGCTCGAGCGCGACGCTGGCTACGCGCGGGTTCGCACGGCGTCGGGTAGCGAAGGCTGGGTCAAAGCCGCCTACCTCGTCACCAAGAAGCCCGCACTGGCCCGGGTCGCCGAGCTCGAGGCCGAGATCGACGATCTGAAGAACGACGTCGCGGCGGCCCGTGCCGCTCAGCATTCGGCGGAAGAGCAGATCAACAAGCTCAATAATCGAGCGGCATCGAGCTCGGGGTCGGCGGAGGCGCTGCAGGACGCAGTCGAGCGCTTGCGGACCGAGAACACAGGGTACGAGGAACGCCTGGAGAGCTATCGGCGAACGCTGCCGCTGCAGTGGGTCGTACCGGCGCTGGTCGCCGTCTCGATTGCCGGCTTCCTCGCCGGGCTATGGTGGCTCGACGCGCTGATACGACGGCGTCATGGCGGCTTTCGAATCTACTGACCGACGAGTCCGTTGGCGTAGTGTCCATGCGTGATGGACGCGAACGCCAAGCAGCACGGTTAGCAGCGTTGCGTAGAGCAGGGGCTCTGCGATGTCGAGCTTCACCTGCCACCAGAAGTGCACGACGCCGAGCACCGCGATCAGATATATCAGCCGGTGCAGCTTCACCCACTTTCGGCCCATGGCCCGCTGGATGCGGCTCGTGGAGGTCGCTGCCAGCGGCACGAGGAGCACGAGCGCGGTGAAGCCCACCGTGATGTACGGTCGCTTCGCAATGTCCTCGAAGACGTGACTCCACGCCAGCTGCAGATCGAGCACGGCATACGTGAGGAAGTGCAGCACAAGGTAGAAGAAGGCGAATAGTCCAGTGAGGCGTCGAAAGGCGATCAACCGATGGATTCCGGTCGAGCGGCGGATCGGCGTGATGCACAGCGTCAGCATCAGCAGATTCAGCCCGGTCTTACCGCAGATGTTCAGCACTTCGGCGACCGGATTCGCGCCGAGCGTCATGCCGTCCACGCCGGCCCCGCGCAGCACGAGTAACGCTAGAGGCGCGAGGCATGCCCCCCATAGGGCTACCTTCGCGGTGACGACCCAACGCGGCGTCTTGGCCGGCACGCAGCGCTAATAGTTCTTGACGAGGTCGAGGCCGGTATACAGGCTCGCGACCTGGTCGGCGTAGCCGTTGAACATCAGTGTCGGCACTCGCGCCGCGAACAACCCCGTGCCGAGCCGCCGCTCCGTCGCCTGGCTCCAGCGCGGGTGATCGACGTGCGGATTCACATTCGAGTAGAACCCGTACTCCTGCGGTGCGGCCATGTTCCAGCTCGTCAACGGCCGTCGATCGGTAAAGTGGATGCGGACGATCGACTTTGCGCTCTTGAAGCCGTATTTCCATGGCACGATGACGCGAATCGGCGCACCGTTCTGATTCGGTAGCACCTTGCCGTAAACGCCGACCACGGCCAGCGTCAGCGGGTGCATCGCTTCCTCGATCGTGAGGCCTTCGCGATACGGCCATTCCAGCACCGGATAACGGATGCCGGGCATCTGGTCGCGATCGGCGAGCGTCAGGAACTGAACGAATTTCGCTTGGGAGGTGGGCTCGAAGCGCTTCAGCAGATCGCCGAGCGGGAAGCCGACCCAGGGCACGATCATCGACCACGCTTCGACACAGCGCAGCCGGTAGACACGCTCCTCGAGCCCATGTGGCGCGAGGATGTCCTCGAGCGTATAGGTGCCGGTTTTGGCCGCCTCGCCCGTGACCTGAATCGACCACGGCTTGGTTTTCAGAGTGTGCGCGTTGGCGGCCGGGTCGCCCTTGCCGGTGCCGAACTCGTAGTAGTTGTTGTAGGTGGTAATGTCCTCGTAGCTGTTCGGCTTCTCCTTCAGCGAGTCGGGCCACTTCTTCACGTCGGCGAATTCGCCGCCCGCAGGGATCGTCGCCCCCTCGCAGGCCGACATGATCGAGGGTACCAGCCCCGCCGTAACGGCCGCCTTCAGCAGGAGGCGGCGATTGAAGAACGTGTCTTCGGGGGTGATCTCGGAGGGCTTGATTCGGATGTCGAGTTTCTTGCGCATGATCATCACCGTCTGCTGGCCTCACTACTAGATTCCGACGCTCCACACGGCCAAAAGTTGCGCGCGCGCAAACGCTGCGCCCATGCGCGGCGGCTGCGCATAGCAACGAGCCGTTACTTGGCTAGAATACGCTCGTAGAACCGATACACCAAACCGACGGACGTCGCGTCGGCCCCTGTATTCGGCCATTACAATTCTTTGGGGGCACGAATGAAGCTCATAACGGCAGTCGTCAAACCCTTCCGCCTGGATGATGTGCGCAACGCGCTGGCGGAGGTCGGCGTGCAAGGCATGACCGTCACGGAGGTGAAGGGCTTTGGCCGGCAACGAGGCCATACCGAGCTCTATCGTGGGGCGGAGTACGTGGTCGACTTCCTGCCGAAGGTCAAGGTCGAGGTCGCGGTCACCGATGAGCTCGTCGAGCGCGTCATCGAGGCGATCATCGCGGCCGCGAAGACCGGCAAGGTCGGTGATGGCAAGATTTTCGTTACGGACCTGGCCGAGGTCTATCGCATCAGAACAGGCGAAACCGGCGACCAGGCGATCTGAAGTCTTTTCGATAGTCCGGGGGGGAACGTGAAAGGAACGAGGAGTGCTCTCGCAGCACTAGGTATGGCTCTGTGCCCTGCGCTCGCGCTGGCGCAGACGGCCGATACCGGTGATACCGCATGGCTACTGACGGCGACGGCCCTGGTGTTGCTGATGACCTTGCCCGGGCTCGCGTTGTTCTATGGTGGTCTCGTCCGCAGCCGTAACGTGCTGTCCGTGCTCATGCAGTGCTTTGCGTTGTGCTGCATCGTGTCGCTGATCTGGATGGCCTTCGGTTACTCCATCGCCTTCGCAGACGGCAACGGTTTCCTCGGCAGCTTCTCGAAGGCATGGTTGCGCGGCGTCGAGGTGGGGACCGTCCGCGACACGATCCCCGAGTCCGTGTTCGTCATGTTCCAGATGACCTTCGCGATCATCACGCCTGCGCTCGTCGTTGGCGGCTTTGCCGAGCGTACGCGTTTCGCTGCCATGCTGCTGTTCTCGACTTTGTGGCTGATCGTCGTCTACATCCCTGTCACGCACTGGGTCTGGAGCAGCGACGGTTGGTTGGCGGCTCGGGGGTTCCGTGATTTTGCCGGTGGCGCCGTCGTGCACGTCAACGCCGGCGTCGCCGCGCTCGTGGCGGCGCTCGTGATCGGCCGGCGCAGCGGTTTCCCGGGCACCGCCATGTTGCCGCACAACCTGACGATGACGGTCACCGGTGCGTCGCTGCTCTGGGTTGGCTGGTTCGGGTTCAACGCAGGCAGCGCAGTCGCCGCCAACACCTCGGCCGGCATGGCCATGCTGGTCACGCATATCGGCGCAGCCGCCGGTGCGGTCGCCTGGATGAGCATCGAATGGGTGCGATTCGGCAAGCCGAGCGTGCTCGGCATCGTTACGGGCATGGTCGCAGGTCTCGGCACGATCACACCGGCCTCCGGGTATGTCGGACCGGTGGGCGCGCTGATCATCGGCCTCATCGCGGGCCTCGTCTGCTTCATGGCCACCCAGCTCATGAAACGGAGGCTCATGATCGATGACTCTCTCGACGTGTTTCCGGTGCACGGCGTGGGCGGCTTCACGGGGCTGCTGCTGACGGCGATCTTCTCGTCCGCGTCGTTGGATGGTCTCGGCCTACCGCCGGGCGTGACGGTCGGCTCGCAGCTCATGACGCAACTCGTGGGCGCGCTCGCGACGGCCGTATGGTGCGGTGTAGCGACGTTCGTGCTGCTGAAGCTGGTGAACGTGGTGACACCGCTGCGAGTGTCGGCCGAGCAGGAGACCGAGGGCCTCGACCTCGTGCTGCACGAGGAGCGTGGCTACAGCCTCTAAGCGGCCGCCGGCGCGGTTTCGCTGCCGAGCGGGAATCTCAGCGACATCTCGAGCCCGCCACCGGCTCGGTTCCGGGCCGTCACGGTGCCGCCATGCAGCTCGGTCACGCGAGCCGTGATCGCGAGGCCGATACCCTGGCCGCCGCGCCGATGATCGCGGCTCTTGTCGGTGCGGTAAAAGGGCTCGAAGATCCGTGACAGCTCGACGTCGGGCACGCCCGGTCCGCGGTCGAGCACGCGCACGCAGGCCTGGTTGCCCGTTGCGATGAGGTCGACTTCGACCGGTTGCGCGGGGTCGCCATAGGTCAAGGCGTTGCGCACGACGTTCTCGATTGCGCTCTTCAAACCGTCCGCATCGCCGCGAACCTCGATCTTGCCGTTCGTCTTCAGCTCCACGCGGCTCGCCGGGTGCTCGAACCGCGCATCGTCGACGATTTCGCCGACCAGCGTGTCGAGGCGCACGGGATCGCGACGTGGCGCCGTGGCCGTGCGCAACCGCGTCAATGTCATGACCTGGCCCACCAGTGCATCGAGCTTCTCCGCTTCACGCTCGATGCGCTCGAGGTCCGGTTCGGCGGCGGGCCCCGCGCGGCGTTGCGCGAGCGCCAAGGCCATGCGAATTCTCGCGAGTGGCGAGCGCAGCTCGTGCGAAACGTCGCGCAGCAGCGTCTCCTTCGCGGTGATCAGTGCCTGGATGCGTTCCGCCATCAAATCGAAGTCGCGCGCCAGCGTGCCGACCTCGTCGCTGCGGCGGTCGAACGGTCGTCCCACGCGCGTCTCGAAGTCGCCGGCCGCGATCGCGCGACTGGCTTTCTGCAGCCGTACGATCGGCGACGAGAGATAGCGCGCGAGCAGCAGCGACATGACCGCGGCCGCCAAGATCGTGATGCTGAGCACGGCCACCTGCGTGCCGGGCCACATCAAGATGCCGAGCACGGTGACCGGTGCGCGCGCGAACAACAGGCGGTACTCCTCGTTGTTGCGAGGATCGAAGATGTGCGGCGTGAGCTGCATCGGCCGCAGGTTCGGCGGCGGGCTCGGGCGACGGTACGGGCGGGTCCTGAGCAAACCCGCGAGCTCGCGCGGCATCGCGCGGCCGAGCAGCTCGTCACCGCGCTCGTTCGTCACGAGCAGCACCGTGCTCGGCGCGGGGCGGGGATGGTTGAACAGCCAGGATTTCAGCTCGCGCTCGCCGCCATGGGCAAGCGCGCCGGCCACTTCCTCGATGATTTTGTCGCGGCCCTCGAAGTTGACTTGATCGAATGCCTGGCTCGCGAGCCGGAAGCTCACGAACACGGCGCCCACCAACGTCACCGTCATGGCGATCATGAACGAGATGAAGATCTTCCAGAACAGACCCATGACGGTTAGCCCTGCGGTGGCACGAGCACGTAGCCGCTGCCGCGAATGCTGCGAATCAGCACGTCGGCGTCGGCATCGGCATCGCTACCGAGCTTGCGCCGCAGGTTGCTGATGTGGGTATCGAGGCTGCGGTCGTCGGGCAGCAGTTGTCGGCCGAGGGCCGTGCGGGTCAGCGCCTCGCGCGATACGACATCGCCGGGGGAGCGCATCAGGGTCACCAGGATCACGAACTCCGCGTTCGTCAATTTCAGCGCATGCTCGCCGATCCAGGCCTCGCGCCGCGGCAGGTTCACTCGTAGGTCGCCGACCTGGATCTCCGTTGGTTGATCATCGCCGCCTTCCGACGTGCGCCGCAGGATCGCTTTGATCCTCGCGAGCAACTCACGCGGATTGAACGGCTTCGATAAGTAATCGTCCGCACCGAGATCGAGGCCGACGATCCGATCGACGTCGTCGCCCCGCGCCGTGAGCATCAGCACCGGCGTCTTCGCGCCAGTCTCGCGCAGCTGCTTCAGCACGTCGAAGCCGGACAGTCCCGGCAGCATGACGTCCAAGATGATCAGGTCGTAATTCTCGCGCTGCGCGTTGCGCAAGCCGGCGACGCCGGATGCGACCGCGGTGAGCTCGAGGCCCTCGGGGGCGAGATACTCCGCGAGCATCTCGGAGAGACGCACGTCGTCGTCGATGATCAGGAGGCGATGGTCGGGCACGGTTCGTGTCTCCGTCGTCGCGCAAAGTGCCACAAAAGACCGCGTTCTAGAAAGGGTGTCGCCCAAGGGCCGAGAATTATTCAGACTCTCCGGGGGGCGGTGGCGGCCACAGCTCGAGCTGGGGCCGCGATTCTCGCGGAGGCGCGAACAACGACGTGGCAAGCGTCACTTCGCGGTCGAGCCCGTACTGGCGTCTGGCCCGCTCGAAGCGGCCTTTCAGCAAGCTCGCGAAGGGCCCGTGGCCGTGCTGGCGGCTGTGAAATGCCGCGTCGGTCAGCGCGCCGCCACGCATCTGGCGCAGCAGGCTTTGAACGTGCGCGGACCGGTCGGGGTAGTGGGCCTCGAGCCATTCGAGGAAGAGCCCTTCCACCTCGTGCGGCAGTCGCAGCAGAACGTAGCCGGCGGACGTCGCGCCGTGCTCGGCCGCGGCCTCGAGCATCCGCTCGAGCTCGTGGTCGTTCAGGGCCGGAATAATCGGTGCAGTCAGCACCCCCGTCGGCACGCCGGCCTCCACCAGCGCGGCGATCATGGCGAGTCGCCTCTCCGGCCCGGCGGTGCGCGGCTCCATGCGTCGCTTCAGCTCCTGGTCGAGGGTCGTCAGGCTGATGTTGACCGCGACCAGCTGATCGCGTGCCAGCTCGGTGAGCAAATCGAGGTCCCGCAGAAGTAATGCGCCCTTCGTGACGATCGTGACCGGGTGCTTCAGCTCGAGCATGAGCTCCAGGATGCCGCGGGTCACTTGCAGCTTGCGCTCGACGGGCTGATAGGGATCGGTGTTGGTGCCGAGCGCGAGTGGGCTCACGGCATAGCTAGGCGCGGCGAGCTCCGAGCGCAATAGCGCGCACGCGTTCGGCTTGTAGAAGATCTGGGTCTCGAAATCCTGTCCGGGCGACAGATCGAGGTAAGCGTGCGTGGCGCGCGCATAGCAATAGATGCAACCGTGCTCGCAGCCGCGATACGGGTTCAGCGACTGATGGAACGGCAGATCCGGAGAGCGGTTGCGGGTGATCACGCTGCGAGCCGTGTCGATGTGCAACGTCGTGGGGAGTCGCGGCGGATCGTCCGAATGGGCCGCGGCCGCGCGGGCATCCTGATCGGGCTCGTACACACGGCGCGCGAAGCGTCCTGCCGCGTTCGACAGAGCTCCGCGTCCTTTGAGTGTGCCGCTTGTCACGTGCTCGAGCGACGCTCAGCCGTCTTTGCCGTCTTGCTTGTCGTCGTCCTTGTCCGTGTCGCGGCCCTTGCGACTCCTTCGGCTCTCTTTCTCGACGTAGTAGCGGAAGTAATGCGTCGACTTGACGTCGATCGTCGCTGCGGGGTTACCGGCGACGAGTCGCGGTCTGAAGTGCGTCTCGCGCAAGCGGCGGCTGTACTGGGACTGGATCGGAGTGGGGTCCGCGCCGTCCGGAACACCCACGATGTCGACGTGCGACGGCATCCCCTCGGCCGAGACTTCGAACGTCAAGATGATCTCCGCCCACCGATACGGCAGGGACTTGGCGCCGCGGTCCACCGGATTCAGGGGCGCGATGAAGTCGATCATGGCCGGCTGGGAGAAGTACCGCTCGACGTCGAAGTCGGCATTTTGTGCGAGCGCGGTCCAGGCTCGCTGATAGTAGTCGCGCGCGGTCACGGGATCGTCCGCGACCGTCGCCCAGTCGCCGAGCGTCGCCAGCGACAGCCCGCGCTCCACCGGATCAGCGCTTTGATTCTGCTCGACCAGCGCGGCGAGCCGATCGCGGCGCTCCGATTTCTCGGTTTGCGAGATCAGCAAGTCGATCTTGACCAGCTGGCGCAATGGCGCGAGCAGCGTCGCATCGCCGCTGCCGCGCACGGTCTCCTGCGACTTCAGCACCTCCTCGTATTGCGAGCGCGCACTTTCGGGCAAACGAGAGCGCTCGTAATAGTTCGCCAGCACGTACCGATACGGAATCACACGCGGGTCGTCGGCGCCGAAACGGCGGACCGCGTTGTCGAGCCGGTCGAGCTGACGGTGCTGCGCCTCGACGGTATCGCCGAGGCCGAGATAGGCCGTGGTCAGATCGTCGAGCAGCGGAGACTGCTCGACGTTGAAAAGGCCCAAGTTTCGTTGGCTGATGTTCTGCGCTTGCTCAAGGGTAGTGATGGCGTCGGGATAGCGTGCGGCGCGAATGTAGGTTCGACCGAGACCGCGATAGATGTCGATCAGCGATGGTGAGAACTCGCCGTCTGCCTTCGCTACCAGCTCGATCGCTTCGAGGTAACCAGCCTCCGCGCCCTCCGTATTGCGCAGTTCGGCCTGAACGCGGGCGAGGGCCGCCAGGTCGGTCGCGTACGCTGCCTCGTGCCGTTCTTGCTGCTCCTTCACCACCGCCTCTGCGGGCTTCAATGCCGCGTTGAAGTCCTGGGCCGCGATCATCGCGTCCCGAGCGGTTCGCAGCTGCTCGACGGACGGGCTGGCGTCCAGTGGCGCGGCGTTCTCGAGCGGTGCGGTCGGGAGCGGACCCGGATCGACCTGCTGGCTCGCGCCCGGCGCCGCCAGCAGGACTGCGGCGAGTAGTGCGATTGCACCGCTACTTGCGTCGCGAGCGTTTGGTGTGCTCATCGTTCTTGTCCGCTGGTGCATCTTTCGTGTACTGGAAGGTCAGCCGTAAGCCGAGCCCTGCGCCGTCCACCAGCTCGCCGTCCGCCATCTGCGGCCGAAAGAGCGAGCGGCGTACCTGCCGCAGGGCCGGGTCGTCCATCAGACCCGGTGGATCGGCCTCCGTGATCGACACGTTACTGGTCTCGCCGAGCTGGTTGACGTCGAAATGAACGACAATATAGCCCCGCGGCGCTTCGGGGTCCTCGCTCAGCATCCGCACGTCGATCGGCTCGCGCATCACGAAGACGGGCCCCATAAACCACTCCCGTCGTAGCGCTTCGCCGTTCTCGACGTCGCCGAGCAATTGCCAGGCCCGTTTGTATTCGGCGCCGTTGTAGCGGCCCCTGTTGAAGGCGATCTGCCAGTCGCCGAGATCGCGCAACGCCGTTGCAATTTCCAGCGAGTCTCGGTCGGGCTGTGCGACCAGCAGCGCGAGCGCGTCCTGCAGCGAGTTGATGCCCTTGTTGTCCGGGAGGCGCTGACGGCGGAAGCTGTTGCCGATGGCCAGCAGGGGTTCCACGAGCCGCAGATCCTTGTCCCCGTAGTGATCCGTGATGATCCGAATCGCCGCATCGTACTGGTCGCGCTCGAGTTGCTGCAGACCCCGATCGCCTAGCCAGGCCGCGTACTTGTACATGGCCTTGAGCACTTGATCCGACTCGGGCGGATACGCCCGCTGAATCAGGCGCAGCGCCTCGACTTGCTGAGCTTCGGCATCGGCGGGGCGGTTCAGGTCGAGCAGGGTTTCCGACAGTCGGTCGAGGAGCGGGAGCTGCGCCTCGTTCAACAAGCCGTAGACGCGTCGGCCCACGGTCCGCGCCTCGCCGTAGGCGGCGACCGCATTCGCGTTGTCGTGCGCCTCTCGGTAGTTGTCGCCGAGGCTCGTCAGAGGCGGGATGGCGAGCGCCGTGAACGGGCCGTCGATGGCTCGGTAGATGTCGATCGCGGCCACATAGCTCTGTGCCGCTTCCTCGTGCTTGCCTGCGCGACGCTGCGCCTCGGCGAGGTCGGAGTACGCTTCCGCGGTCTGCAGGCTGTTCTTGCCGAACTCCTGGGTCGTGGAGTCGACCCGCTCCTGGTTGCGCGCCACGTCGTCGCCTTCCGGAGGTGCCGCGTCCGAGGTCGCGGGGGAGGCCGGTACGGGGGCTTCCGTCACGCCGGTCGAGTCCGGGGCCGACGGGAGCGCGGGACTTTCCGTCTGCGCATGGGCCAGCGACGCAGCGAGCCACGTGCCGGCCAGCCAGGCCGACAGCAGCCGTCGGCACGGCCAATGACTCCGAAGACCCCTGGCCCGGAACAAGCTCATTCTCCGCATTCTAGCCCCAAAAGATCGCCGCGCCGCAGTCGAGGGAACTCGAGTCCGGGCCGCCGCCGCGAGCGCCTCAATTAGTCCCCCCGTCCGCCCGAAACGTTCACGTTTGTGTGCCGTGATCCGAGCCTGTGACTATAATGATTCGCCACAAGAGGATGATTGTCATGACCTTCGGACCGCCGTGTCAGATTCCTGCCTCGTTCCCCCCATCGCCGAATCGCGCGCCGCGCCGGCGCTAGTCCCTAAGATCCGGGCTCACTCGATCCGGTAGCAATCGGACGACGACCGATGGAACCCACGAACACTGCGGGTACCGAGTACTTCCACAGGGTCGTCGATTGTCAGTGGGCCTGCCCGGCGCACACGGATGTGCCGGAGTACATTCGATTGATCGCGCAGGGCCGCTTCGGCGATGCCTATCTGCTGAACCGCCAGTCGAACGTATTTCCGGGGATTCTCGGCCGCGTATGCGACCGGCCCTGTGAGCCCGCCTGCCGGCGGGGGCGCGTGGAGAGCGAGCCCGTGGCGATCTGCCGCTTGAAGCGCGTGGCCGCCGACAACCGCGGTGACATCGAGGCCGGGCTGCCGCGCGCCGCGGTCCAGCGCAACGGCCGACGGATCGCCCTCGTCGGCGCCGGGTGCGCCTCCCTGACCGTGGCGAACGATCTGGCGCCCTTGGGATACGAATGCGTGATCTTCGAAGCGCTCGACTGCCCCGGCGGTCTGATGCGCACGAATATTCCCGCTTTCCGCCTTCCGGTGGACGTGCTCGACGAGGAAATCGGCTACATCACGCGTCTCGGCGTCGACGTGCGCTTCTCCACGCCCGTCCAAAGCTTGCGGGCGCTACTCGACGACGGCTTCGATGCAGTGTTCGTCGGCAGCGGTGCGCCGAAGGGTAAGGATCTGCAGCTGCCGGGCCGCGACGCGAGCGACAGAATTCATATCGGCATCGATTGGCTCGGGTCGATCGCCTTCGGTCACACCACGTCGGTCGGAGAGCGTGTGCTGATCATCGGCGTGGGCAACACGGCGATGGATTGTTGCCGCAGCTCGCTGCGGCTCGGCGCGAAGGACGTCAAGGTCATTGCACGCAAGCCGCGGCAGTTCTTCAAGGCCTCCGACTGGGAGCTCGAGGACGCCGAAGAGGAGCGCGTGGCGATCGTCGTGAACCACTCGCCGAAGGCATTCGTCATCGAGGACGGCAAGCTCGTCGGCATGCGGTTCGACGAGCTCGAGTACCAGCTCGAGGGCGACACGATCGTCGGAACCAAGGTAGTGCGCGAAGTGTTCCTGCCGTGCGACGACGTGGTGCTCGCGATTGGCCAGGAGAACGCGTTCCCCTGGATCGAGCGCGACCTCGGCGTGACGTTCGATCGCCACGACGTGCCGGTCGTCGATCCGACCACGCTGCAGTCGAGTCGTCCCGGCGTCTTCTTCGGCGGCGATGCGGCCTTCGGGCCGAAGAACATCATCTGGGCCGTGCAGCACGGCCACGAAGCCGCGATTTCGATCCACAAGCACTGCGAGGGAAGCGACATCACGCACCGCTTGCCACGCGGCGTGAACCTCGTAACCGCGAAAATGGGCATTCACGAGTGGAGCTACAGCAACGCGTACGAATCGGCAGAGCGGCGCATCATGCCGCACGTCGATCTGAAGCGGCGCTTCAAGAAGCTGAACATCGAGGTGGAGCTCGGCTTCAGCGCCGAGCAGGTGGCGACCGAGGTCGAGCGCTGCCTGAACTGCGATCTGCAAACGGTGTTCTCGGCCAAGCTGTGCATCGAGTGCGACGCCTGCATCGACATCTGCCCCGTCGACTGTCTGACGATCACGCCGAACGGTAGCCAGGCCGAGCTCGAGGGCCGGCTCAAAACGCCGCGTCTGAACGAGACCCAGCCGATGTACGTGTCGGCGGCGCTGCCGCAGACGGGGCGCGTGATGCTCAAGGACGAGAACCTGTGCGTCCACTGCGGACTGTGCGCGGAGCGCTGCCCGACCGGTGCTTGGGACATGCAGAAATCGACGGTGTCGATCCCGTATGCGCAAGACGAAGCGCGAGCCGACGAGGAACAGTGGCAAAGAAGCAGAACCGCGTAAACGACTTCGTCTTGAAGATCGCCAACGTCAACGGCACGGGTTCGGCTAGCGCGAACTCGTTGCTGATGAAGGCCGTGTTCCGGATGGGTGTGCCGGTCAACGGCAAGAACTTCTTCCCGTCGAACATTCAGGGGTTACCCACCTGGTACGAGATTCGCGTCAGCAGAGACGGGCATCTGGCCCGCTCCGGCGCGGTCGACATCATGGTGGCGATGAATGCGCAGACCTACGGCCGCGACCTGCAGGAGGTCGCGCCGGGCGGGGTGCTGATTTACGACTCGACGTGGCCGCGGGACCGGCTGCTCGCTAGGCACGACATCACGATCATCGGCGTGCCGCTGGCGCGGATGTGCAACGAGCAATTCACGAGCGCACGGACGCGTGTGCTGATGAAGAACATGGCGTACGTTGGCGTGCTCGCCGCGCTGCTCGAGCTGGATCGCACCGTGCTCGATCAGCTGGTCCAGGAGACATTTGCAAAGAAGCAGGCGCTGCTCGAGGCGAATCGACAGGCCATCGACCTGGGTTTCGACTACGCGCGCGCGAATTTCGCCTGTCCTTTGCCGCAACGCGTGAAAACGCTGAACAAGACCGCCGGGCACATCATGATCGACGGCAACACGGCCGCGGCGCTCGGCTGCCTGTATGCCGGCGCCACTGTCGGCGCCTGGTATCCGATCACGCCGTCCACGTCGTTGATGGATGCTTTCAAGGCGTTCTGCGAGCGCTACCGCAGGGATCCCCAGACGGACGAGAAGCGCTACTGCATCGTCCAGGCCGAAGACGAGCTCGCCGCGATCGGCATCGTGCTGGGGGCCACGTGGAACGGTGCCCGCGCGTTCACGCCGACCAGCGGCCCCGGACTCTCCTTGATGACGGAGTTCCTGGGCTTCGCGTATTTCACCGAGCTGCCGGCCGTGCTGTTCGATGTGCAGCGCGTAGGGCCTTCGACGGGTATGCCGACCCGCACGCAGCAGGCCGACCTGCTGGCTGCCGCCTACGCTTCGCACGGGGACACGAAGCACGTGCTGTTGTTTCCCCGCGATCCGCGCGAATGCTTCGAGCTGGCGGTGCGGGCTTTCGATCTCGCGGACCGCCTGCAAACGCCGGTCATCGTCATGTCGGACCTCGACATCGGCATGAACGACTGGATGTGCAAGGAGCTCGACTGGGATCCGAGCTATCGGCCAGATCGCGGCAAGGTGCTGTCCACGGAGCAGATCGAGGCCGCCAAGACGTTTTATCGCTACCTGGACGTGGACGGCGACGGCATTCCCTATCGGACGCTGCCGGGGGCGCACCCGCGTGGGTCGTACTTCCTCCGAGGCTCGGGCCACAATGAGTTCGGCGGCTATACCGAGGACGCCGACGAGTACCAGCAGGTGCTCGACCGGCTGACGAAGAAATGGCGAACGGCGGCCACGTTGCTGCCGCCGCCTGCGATCCGTCGCTCGCGACACCGGACGAAGTGGGGCGTGGTGGCCGTCGGCAGTAGCGACGCGGCGATCAACGAGGCACTCGACCGGCTCGCGAAACGAGGCGTCTACGTGGACTACTGCCGCATCCGCGCTTTTCCGTTCGGCAAGAAGGTCAGGCAATTCCTCGACGAGCACGAGCGAGTGTTCGTCGTAGAGCAGAACCGCGATGCGCAGCTGAAGACGCTGCTGATGGCCGAGACGGAGTACCCAGCAACGCGCCTCACCTCGATCCTGCATTACGGCGGGCTGCCCATCGACTATCGCTGCATCATGACGGCGCTCGAGCAAGCGACCGCAGCGGAGGCTGCATGACTTCGATTCCGAAGCCGAAGATCGTTCACAAGGGGCTCACCAGGAACGAGCTCGGGCTCACGCTGCGCGACTACGAGGGCGGCATGTCGACACTGTGCGCCGGGTGCGGCCACGATTCGATTACCGCGGCCATCGTGCAGGCATTCTTCGAGCTCGGCATTCCGCCGCACAGCGTGGCGAAGCTGAGTGGAATCGGTTGCTCGTCCAAGACACCGGCCTATTTCTTGAGCGCTTCGCACGGCTTCAACTCGGTGCATGGCCGCATGCCGTCGATCGCAACCGGGGCCTGCGCCGCGAATCGCGACCTGTACCTGCTCGGCGTCTCCGGCGACGGCGATTCGCTGTCGATCGGCCTCGGGCAGTTCATGCATGCGCTGCGCCGCAATCTCGACATGCTGTATATCATCGAGAACAACGGCGTATATGGTCTGACGAAGGGCCAGTTCTCGGCATCGGCGGATCTTGGCGCCAAGGCCAAGCGGGGCGAGGAGAACCGGCAGCCGCCGATCGATCCCGTGCAAATGGCGCTTGCGCTCGGCGGCACGTTCGTGGCGCGGAGCTTCTCGGGCGACAAGGAGCAGCTGGTGCCGCTGATCAAGGCCGGCATTTCCCATCGAGGCTTCGCGCTGCTCGACATACTGTCGCCCTGCGTGACCTTCAACGACCACGAGGCCTCGACCAAGAGCTACGCCCACGCTCGCGAGTTCAATCTGCGCGCGATCCACACCGACTTCGTGCCGCCGGCCGCGGAGATCATGGCGGCGTATCGCGAGGGCGAGGTGTTACCAATCGAGCTGCATGACGGCAGTCACCTGGTGCTCCGCAAGCTGGCCGAGGATTACGACAACAGCAATCGCGGCGAAGCCATCGAGTACATTCGTGCGCGCCAGAGGGCCGGCGAGATCGTCACCGGCCTGCTGTACATCGACCAGTCCCACCCCGATCTGCATGGGGTGAACGGCACCACGAACGTCCCCCTGGCCAAGGTTCCCTACGAGGAGCTTTGCCCCGGGGTCGATGCGCTCAAGGCGCTGCAGAAGCGCTTCCGCTGAGCAGTTGTGACGTAATTCACCGTAATCCAGCAACAAAACCGGCAGCTTACGCCTGCTATCCCTAGGGGTGCCGGGCATATGGCTGAACGAAACTCGATCCAGGATGTGCGCGAACGGTTGACGGGCCTCTTGGCAGACTGGGGCGCCGAGCTGTCCTCCGTGCTCGCGGAGCTCGAACAGAAGCGTGCACTCGTCGCGGAGCTCGAGGGTCGGCACGACGAGCTAGAGTCGCTGCAGGAGCGCATCGCCGGCCAGCAGCAGCTGATCGAAGCATTGCGTGGCGATGCCGAGGAGGCGTCGAACCTTCGCGAAGAGGTCCGCACCCGAGACCTCGAGCTCGAACGCGTAAAATCCGAGCTCGAGAGCAAAAAGGAGCTCGTTCGCGCGTTGCGCCGCGACGCTGAAGGCGCTGATCGGCTGAAGACCGACGCCAAAGTCAAAGATCGCGAGCTGGATGAGCTACGCGGGCAGCTGCGACGCACGGAACAGAAGGCCGCAGCATCGGCCATCGAGCTCGATGCTTTGCGGGAAGCCGCGGAGAAGTCGAGCGAGGAGTCCGCGGAGATCGAATCGCTGCGGGCGGAGCTCGAAGCTCGCAAGACAATGATCAAGAGCTTGCGCGCCGACCAGGAGCGCGTCGCGACACTGCGTGTAAGCCTCGATCAAAAGCAAGAGGTCATCGAGCAGCTGGAGGCTTCCATCAATCGCAACGTGAGCACGATCACCGAGCTCAAGCGAAGCGCTGAGGCGTGGAAGCGCAAATATCAGGCCCTGAAAGGCGAGAGCGGCACCGCCACGACGTCGGTCAGCCTGCCGACGCTCGCCGATACGGACGTCCGCGTGGTGGAAGAGCTCGAAAAAGACACCGGCGGCAAGCCCGACGCCACGATCGCAATCGACATGCGCAGGTCGTTGCTCGAGGCGCGCCGCACGGTCGCGCAGGGCGAGAAATAGCGCTCTCGCCGCTCACGCGTCAGGCAAATACTCCCCTCCCGCTACGAAAAACGTAGCGATCCCGGGCGGTAAGCTCGCCTCGGCACGATGCACTTGCATCATGCTACCAATTATGTTGAAAAATTCGTCATTATTGTGAAGCGTCGCACAGACTGGGTACGACGAAAGTTCGAGCCTGGAATTGAATCTATCTTGACGGAACGTAGACGAGGCCACTTCGTCCAATTCCGAAAGTAGTAGCCGAAAGCAGGAGGGCATTACGACGGGCAGACAGACAACAACAACAAAAAGCCGCACGTCTCGTGCCGAGACACCACCAAGGTAGGGGAAGTGATGACTACACTATCCGAGTCTGCCGTTAATTTCGACATGCTGTCCCAGCGGGACACAGCTCAACGCGGCTCATTCATCGAAGATCTAGCGGCCTACGCCAGCCATCACCACGCAGAGCACTGGCGTGGCACCTTCGCGGAATTCCTGAGCGACATCTTGCCGCGAGACGCGGCCAGGTTCACGCGCTCGTCGCACCAATACATCTACGAGATGTTGTGCGCATATCGCGACGCGCAACAGGCCGCCGGCACGACGGACGGCGACGCATCATCCTCGCCGAAGACGCTGTTTGCCGGAGAGCTGTTCGGCATCGATGCAGCGCTCGAACGCGTCATCGACTATTTCAAGGCGGCCGCGGCGGGCTCCGACGTCGGTCGGCGCCTGCTGCTGTTGCTCGGCCCGCCATCGGGCGGCAAGTCGTCGCTCGTGATTCTGCTCAAGCGCGGGCTCGAGGAATACAGCCACACCGAAGATGGCGCGCTTTACGCCCTGCAGGGGTCGCCGCTGCACGAGTCGCCGCTGAACCTGATCCCCGTGAGCCTGCGCCCGCGGTTTCGGGACGCGTATGGCGTCGATGTTCAAGGCGAGCTTTCCCCGTACGCGCGGGCGCGCCTCGATGACGAGTTCCAGGGCGACTTCATGCGCTTCCCGGTCGAGCGGATCTTCCTGTCGGAAGCCGCCCGAGTCGGCGTGGGCACTTACGCGCCACACGACCCGACGACGGCCGACATTGCCGATCTGGTCGGGTCCGTGGATCTGTCGAAGGTCGCCGACATTGGCGACGAGGGCGATCCCCGCGCGTGGTCGTGGTCCGGCGCCGTGTACGCCGCCAGCCGCGGCGTGCTCGAGATGATCGAGATCCTGAAGGTCAAGCGCGAATTCCTGTACCTGCTGCTCACGCTGACGCAGGAAAAGAATGTCAAGGTTTCGCGTTTCCCGCTGATCCATCTGGACGAGACGATCCTCGCCCATACGAATCTGGCCGAGTTCAACAAGTTCCTTCAGGAGAAGGAGAACGAAGCGCTGCTCGACCGCATGGTCATCGTCAAGGTGCCCTACACGCTGTCGTTCCGTGACGAGGCGCGGATCTATCGCAAGCTCGTGTCGAGCGCGCCGGCGTTTCGCAAGGTGCATTTCGACCCCCATGTGGTCGATCTCGCCGCCGTGTTCGCGATCCTCACGCGATTGCAGAAGCCGCAGCGCGAGGGGCTCGACCTGACGAAGAAGGTGAAGCTGTATGCCGAGGAGGACGTCGAGGGGTTTTCGGCCGCCGACGTGCCGCGGATCCACGCCGAATCCACGGACGAAGGGCTCACCGGCGTGAGCCCGCGGTTCGTCATCAACGCCGTCAGTAATGCGATCACGCGCAACAACGCTGCCAGCTTGACCAGCATGGAGATGCTGCTGGCGCTGAAGGACGCGATCGAGACCGACGCGCGAATGGACGCGGCCCGAAAGAAGCAGTGGATAGAGTTCCTTGTGCTGGCGCGCAAGGACTTCTACAACCGGTGGGTCAAGGAAGACGTGCATCGCGCGCTGTTCGCGTCGTTCCAGGAAGAGGCGCAGCAGCTGCTCGAAAAATATCTCGACGAGATCGAAGCCTCGCTCGACAAGCGCGAGGTGGAAGATCCGATCACCGGTGAGTCACGCCCCCCCGACGAGCGTTTCCTGCGCTCCGTCGAGGAGAAGATCAAGATTTCCGAGTCCGGCAAGGTCTCGTTCCGCCAGGAGGTGGTGCGCAAGGCAATGGTGGCGTTCAAGATCGGGGAGAAGTTCACTCTCGACAGCCATTCCCGCTTGCACGAGGCGATCGAGCAGTACCTGTTCGAAGAACGGCGGGACGTGCTGCGGCTCGTCACGTCCCGAGCCAGGCCCGACGAGGAAGCGGAGCAGAAGATTTCGGCAGTGCAGGAGCGGTTGATTCGCGAGTACGGCTACGACACGCACAGCGCCAAGGAAGCGCTGAACTACGTTACCACGCTGCTATCGCAGGAGTAGCACAAGGAACCGGAAACGGCTCGGAGGCGACAGACAGTGGCAGGATCGTCGGGTTTCGTCGATCAATCGGGCGCAGGCCGCCAGTGGTACGATTTGTTCTCGCGCGGCGCCCGAGACTGGCTGCGACACAATGACAAGGTCCGCGCCGCGGTCCGCGAGAAACTACCGGAGCTGATCGCCAATAGCGAGTTGCTGCCGCGCGCCGATAGCACCGTTCAGGTGCCGGTCCGTTTCCTGGAGCATGCGCGCTTGAAGTTGCGCGAGCCCGAGCAGAGCGAGGGCGTCGGACAGGGCGAAGCGAAACCGGGCGACCATACGCCGGCGCCGCGTGAGGCCAGGGGCGGCAAAGGCGCGGGCGGCAACGAAGAAGGCGGCTTCGAGTTCGTGCTCGAGCTGAAGATCGACGACATCGTCGACTGGCTCTGGGAAGAGCTGAAGCTGCCGAACTTGAAAGCCAAGCATGGCGCCGTACGCGATGACGACTATACGCGCGAAGGCTGGAGCCGTCGCGGCGTAAGATCTCGTCTCGATCGGCGGCGCTCGATGAAGGAAGCGATCAAGCGTCGCGCCGTGCAGGACGACACCGCACCATCGTTCACGAACGACGATCTACGCTATCGCCAGCTCGCGCTGCGCCGTCGGCCGGCCACGGAGGCCGTGGTGTACTTCGCCATGGACGTCTCCTCGAGCATGGGCGAACGTGATCGCCAGCTCGCCAAGACGTTCTTCTTCTGGGTCGTCCAGGGTCTCAGGCGACAGTATTCGCACATCGAACCGGTGTTCGTGGCGCACACCGTCGAAGCCTGGGAATTTCCGGAGAGCGAGTTCTTCCAGGTCACGGGCAGCGGCGGCACCGTTGCCTCGACGGCATTTCGCAAGGTGCTCGAGATCGCGGCGGACCGCTACGATCCGGGACGGTTCAACAGCTATGTTTTCTACGCTTCGGATGGCGCGAACTTCCAGAACGACCGCGAGGCCGCGGCCGCGGCGCTTGCGCAGATCGGCACGTTCGCGAACTACGTCGGCTATGTCGAGACGGCCGCGGAGCAGCACCAGCCACCGCTCGATACCGAAACCGCCTTGCTGTTCGAGCAGCTCCAGGCGCAGATCGGCGTTGCCGGGCGATACGCGCTGACCTCGCCCGAGTCGGTATGGGATGCGATACGCGGATTCTTCAGCAGGCCCACGGAGGCGGCGGCATAACGTGAACGGCACGTTGCACGGTTACGCGTCGCGGCTCGAAGCGCTGGCGCGCGAGCATGGCCTCGATTACTACCCGGTACAGTTCGAGGAGGTGCCCTCGAGCTTCATGATGGAAATCGCCGTGTATGGGTTGCCGGTGCGGATGCCGCATTGGTCGTTCGGTGTGCGCTACATCTATCAGCTCGTGCAGCACCGGATGGGCCATTCGCGGTTGTTCGAGGTCGTGTTCCCCGGCAATCCCGGCCGAGCGTACCTGGCCGGCAACAACTCTCTGCAGGAGAACACGCTCGTCACGGCGCACGTGCTGGGACACGCCGATTTCGCCAAGAACAACTCGCTCTTCAAACGCAGTCAGGATCAGGTCGGGTACCGGATCGTCGAGCAGGCGGCGACGCACGCGCGACAGATCGGCGTCGCGATCGAGCAGCACGGCCAGACGCGGGTCGAGCAGGTGCTCGATGCCGCACTCGCGCTCGAGGCTCACATCGATCCGTTTCAGAGTCTGCGCCGCCCACGCTATCCGGAATACGTGGAGCCGCCGCACGCCGCGCGCGGCGATCCCTTCCAGCAGCGCTTCGACAATCTGCCGGGAGGGCCCGCTGTCGACGACCGGTCGCTCGAGCGCGCCCGCGCGGCCGTGCCGCCCGCGCCCGAGCGCGATCTATTGTGGCTCATCGCGGAGTACGCGCCGGAGCTCGAAGAGTGGGAGCGCGACATCTTTCGTGCGGTGCGCGAGGAGTCGTTCTACTTCTATCCGGTGTTCGCGTGCCAGATCATGAACGAAGGCTGGGCGTCGTTTTGGCACGCGCGGCTGTTGCGCGAAGCCGACTTCCTGCCGCAGAACGAATACCTCGATGCGCTGAAAACGCACTCCGACGTCGTCCGGCCCCATGCGGCAGAGCAGCAGGCGGCGCTGTCGACGAACCCTTACCACCTCGGCTTCTCGATCTGGGAGTCCATCGTCACCGAGCACGGCATGGAGCGGGCGTTCCAGATCCGTGCCGAGGACGACGATTTCAGCTTCATTCGCAATCACCTGACCCCGGAGCTGGCCGAGGAGCTGAAGCTGTTCCGCTACGAGCGCAACCGCGACGGCGCAGTGCGCGTGCTAGACCACGACATTCATGCGTTGCGCGAGACGGTGCTGGCGCCGAAGTACAACTTCGGCGTGCCCGCGGTGCTCGCGAGCCACGTGGGGCAGGACGGCGCGCTGACGCTCTACCACGATCACGCGACCGACGGCCGCGGGCTCGATCTGGACCGCGCCGAGCGCGTGCTCGAGTACGTCTACAAGGTCTGGCGCAGACCGATCCATCTCGAGACCATAGACGCGGCCGGCCAGCCGAAGACGTTGTCGCGCGCCGGAGCCAGCGCGCCCACCTGAAGAGCTACTTCTTGAACAGCGAATCGAGCACGCCTTTGGCTGCCTGCTCCGCCGCTTGCTCGGCGGGATCGTAGGCGCGTGCGCTCGGCTTGAAATAGTCGCAAAAGTTGGCGGCCTTCTTGTCCCGCACGTCCGGCGCATCGTCCTCGCTGCAGCCTTTCGGCTTGCGCGGCGCGTAGCGCTCGCACATGCGGCACGCGTGCAGCTGGATCCGGCACTCCGGGCATTCGTCGAGCCGCGCGAGCGGCGGCGTCAGCGCGGCCAGCGAGGCGCCGCAGCGATAACATCTAAGATCGTGCGCCATCGTCAGAGCCTGAGCTCGACGCCCTCGAGGGCGAGCAGCCGATGCTTGACGTGCAAGCCGCCCGAGTATCCGCCGATGGTGCCGTCGCCGGCGATCACCCGGTGGCAGGGGATCACGATCGGCAACGGGTTGCGGCCGTTGGCCTGTCCCACCGCGCGCATCGCGAGCGGTTGACCTATGTCGCGCGCCACGTCGCCGTAGGTGCGCACGGCGCCGAACGGGATTGCGCACAGAGCCTGCCACACACGTAGCTGAAACGGCGTGCCATGCGGGGCGAGCGGCAGATCGAACTCGCGGCGCGTGCCGGCGAAATACTCCGTGAGCTGGGCGCAAGCGGCGGCGCAGCGTCGCGGGTCGCGCTCCCCGCTGCGGGCATGACCGTCGAGCCATACGTCGGTCAGTCGCGCGTCGTCGTCGACGGTCACGATGATGGCGCCGAGCGGCGACGGCACGAGGTCCCAGTAGTACGGTTCCTCGGCACCGCGGTGTGGTAGTGCAGCAGTCATCGGTGCGTGTCCTTTGCGTCTGCTACCTTAGCGTGCCGCGAGCGCGCACGGCGCGCGGGCACGAGAGGATGCTAGCAGACATGGACGAGCAGGGAGAGCATTGGGTCACTGTCGCCGTGGGGCTCGACGAGCCCCACGCGAACGAGCTCGCGCTGGTGCTCATTGCACGCGGCATCCCGCAGCAGCGCCGCGCGGGCGTTGCGGGCGTGGAGCTGTGGGTGCCGGTCGAGCGCGCCGGCGCTGCAGCGACGGAGCTCGCACAGTATCGCCGGGAGAACGCCCGTCGGATCGGCGCGCGGCGCCTGCAGTACGTTGCCGGAGGGTGGCCGGGTGTCGCGGCGTACGCCGCGGTACTGCTCGCGGTGTTCGTCGCGGCGCGCGAGAGTCTGCTCGGTCTCGATTGGTACGGCGCGGGGCGCTTCGAGGCGGGGCCGATCGTCGCGGGTCAGTGGTGGCGGACGGTCACCGCGCTGACGTTACATATCGAGTTCGATCATCTGGGCGGGAATCTCGTGTTTGGCGCGTTCTTTGGCCTGTTCGTGGGTCGCTATTTCGGTATCGGCATCGGCTGGCTCGCCGTGCTGCTCGGCGGCGTCGGCGCGAACGCGCTCGGCGCGTGGCTCGAGACGCCGGAGCATCGCTCGCTCGGCGCGTCGACGGCAGTGTTCGCTGCGCTCGGCTTGCTGGTGGCCTATACCTGGCGCCGCGGCTTTCTGCGCGAGACGCCGTGGCGCGCGCGGATCGCGCCGATCGTCGCGGGGCTCGGGCTGCTGGCGTTCACCGGTACGGGCGGTGAGAACACGGACATTGGCGCGCATTTGCTCGGCTTTTGCACTGGCTTTGGCGGTGGCGTCGCGGTTGCGGTTGCGGTACGGCCCGTGTGGTTGCGCAACGATCGCGTGCAACGCGTCTGCGCTGCGGTCGCGGTGGTCGCGGTGCTGAGCGCGTGGGGGATCGGCTTGAGCCTGGCGGGCTAGTGCGCTCAGTCGAGGGCGGTTGCGATCAGCTCCAAAAAGTCGGCCTCGTTCGTGATCGCCTCGGCGAGCCGCGCGTTCAGCGTGTAGCCGTGCTGGTTCGCCAGTGCCTCGTATTTCGGCCGCCGGTGCGCGACCAGCGCCGGAAAGATCCAGCGGACGAACTCGTCCGGCACGATCTGATGCGGACCCTCGAGCTCGGCCTCGGTCAAGTACTCCGCGAGCTTCCGATCCAGAAACGCCTCGTTGTAGTAGAGCGGCTTCGGGTCGCTGACGGCGCGGCGCACGAGCTCGCGCTCCATCGCATCGTCCGCCTTCAGATACAGGATCAGTGTGTGCTCGGCCAGCGTTCTCTCGGTCTCCTCGTCGTCGAGCTCCACGATGCTGCCGCCGGCGTCGTTGATGAAATGATCGTAGCCGTAGATCTCCTGCGCTTTGACGATGAACTCGGCGACGTCGCGCATGGCACCGATCTCGGCCTCGCGATGCAAACGCTGCCGGTTCTTGAACTCGTCCACGGGCAGCCCGCCGAGATCGGTGCGGCCGATCTTGCCGAGAAACGAGGCCACGGGCTGCAGGTTGTGCACCGTGATGTTGCTGGCGATGTAGATCGAGTCGTTGCGGAGCAGGTCGCGCAGGAAGTCGACCTGCATCGCCTGGCGCTTGATGTTGTCGAGGATCGGCTCCGCGAGATACTTCGTGCCGATCCGGTAGTCGCCCGAATAGTGGAACCAGTGGTTGCGCGGCAGCTTGTAGGCGAGCGTGGTCTTGCCGATGCCCGACATGCCGAGCAGCGTGATGGCCTTATGCGGCCAGGCCAGGAACTGTGAGCGCTTCATTCGCATGGCGGGAACCGGAGCGGGGTGTCGCGGCGATTATACGTCGCCGCGCGCATGGCGTGGGTCACGACCGGGTGTGCGTCATGCTCGAACTTGCCGCGGCAGCCCGTGGCTCGGCGTGGGCGTAACTCTCGAGCCACGCAATGAACTCGCTTTGCGGTAGCGGGCGCGAGTAGAAGTACCCTTGCAGCCGATCACAGTGCAGTTGCGCGAGCATGCCGGCGGTGGCCTTGTCTTCCACGCCTTCCGCCGTCACCCTCAAGCCGAAGCTTCTCGCGAGCTCGATCACGGTTCGGACGATCTTTCGGTCGCCGTCGTTCTCCAGCATGTTCAGGACAAACGACTTGTCGATCTTCAGCTCGTCGGCAGGGATATTCTTGAAGTAAGCGAGCGAAGAGTAGCCGGTGCCAAAGTCGTCGATGGAGATCTGCACGCCCAGATCGCGCAGCTCGCGGAGAACGTTGAAGCTCGCCTCGGGGTTGCGGATGATCGCACCTTCCGTTATCTCGACGTACAGCCTATCGGGCACGCCGTCCCATACCCCGAGCGCGCTCTCGACGATGCCGCAAAGGTCGCCGCCCTCTAGGACGCTTGGCGTGACGTTGACCGCAACGCTGAGAGGGCCGAAGTCCTGCGGCCATTCGGCGGACTGCCGCAGAGCTGTGTTCAAAGCGAAGGCCGTGAGCGATTCGATCTGATCGATTTTTTCCGCTAGCGGAATGAATATCTCCGGTGAGATCTGGCCGCGTTGCGGGTGGGTCCAGCGCAGCAGAGCCTCTGCTCCGCAAGGTCGATAGCCCGCCGTGGCGATCTTCGGCTGGTAGTACAGCTCGAGCTCATCTTTCCGCAGAGCCATTTCGAGCTCGCGTTCGAGCTCGAGCGAATCGAGTGCGCGCGCAGCTTCCGCGGGGGCATAGATCGTGTAGGGCAGGTTGTCGGTGGCCGCGACCAGGAGCGCATTCTCCGCGTGCCGCAACAGCTCGTCGCTGTCAGGCGAATGCTCTGAGCTGACGGCAATGCCGATACGGGCCACGATCCGCGCCCGAGCTTCATTCAGCGCTACGGGCGCGGCGAGCGTCTGCCCGATCTTGGTGGCCGCGAGGACGAGCATCGCGTGCGCGCGTATCGGCGCCACAATGACGGCGAATTTCGCGTCGCTCACGCGCACGATCGTATCGGACGGTTTCACGGCGCGGCGCAAACGCTGCTCGAGTTCCGTGAGCGCAGCATTCACGGCTCGGGGGCCCACGGCCGCGATCAGCCGATCGACGTTCTCGAAGCGGACCAGCAACACGCCGAGCGATCGATGGGCCGCAAGCGCATCGTCGAGCAGCGCCTCAATGTTGCTCCGCTCGACAAGGTCGAAGCGCGCGTCCATGGCGGTCACGGATTCTGTAGGTAATACTCGGTGGGATCGAGTCCGTAGTCACCGGGCGCGAGCCCCCGCTCGATCCACAGCGATTGACGGTTCGAGTCGTCCGCCAGCTGGTTGCGAAGGTCGATCACGGTCGAGGCGGCGAGGGGCTGCTTGTCTCGATCGAGCAGCAACAGCACCTTCGGCCGCAGGCGGCGCACGCGGTTCTGGGCGATCACCATGCCGACCTCGCCGTTGTTGAGCTCTACGAGCGTGCCGACCGGAAACACGCCAATGGCCTGGATGAACTGCTCGACCACCTCCGACGGGAATTCCACGCCCGCGAGCTTGCTGAGCTGACGGGTCGCATCGTACGGGGAGTGTGGCTTGGCATAGGGTCGCGACGTCGTCATGGCGTCGTAGGTGTCGATGATGCCGGCGATGCGCGCGAAGATCGGAATGCTGCCGGCGGCAAGCCCGTGCGGATAACCGGTGCCGTTGTAGCGTTCGTGATGGTATTGGACCATCTCGATCACGCGCCGCTCGATGCCCTTGATCCTCGACACGATTGCGACGCCGTGGGTCACGTGCGTCTTCATGATCTCCATCTCGGCTGACGTCAGCGCGTCGGTCTTCACCAAGAGCTCGGTCGGTATCTTCGTCTTGCCGACATCCATGAAAACCATGCCGGTCGCGAGCACCTGTAGCTCGGCGCCGCTAAGCCCGAGATGCTTGGCAAATACCATGGACCAGACCGCGGACGCGATCGAGTGTGAGTAGATGTAGTCGTCCTTCTTCTTCATGCGGACGAGCCACGACAGCGCGTCGTCGTTGCGCATGATGCTGTCGATCATGGGATCGATGGTCTTCTGGACGCTCGACAGATCGACGTCTTTGCCGGCGCGGATGCTCTTGTATAGATCCTTCACTACGCGCTCGGCGTCGTCGTGGGCTTCGTGGGCCTTCGCCATTTCGGCTCTGAGGACGACCGTGTCCGCGTGCGCAGCTTCCTCGGCCGCCGGCGGCTCCGGCTTGAGTTTCGAATGCGCCGTGGGGCTTTTGCGGTGTGCCTCGTGGGCCGGGACCGTCTTCGAGCTCCGCGAGGGGTTGCGCAGCGAGGCGTCGCAGCGAGTTATATCGACGTAAACGAACACGCAGTACTGGCGGAGCTCTTCGATGACCTCTGGTGTCTCGATATAGAAGCCCTGGAACAGGAATGGGGTTTCGATCCAGGGGCGGTCGAGCTTGGAAACATACATGCCGAGCTCGAGGTCGGCGGTGGACAGAGCTTGGGTTTCGACTGAGGCGTCCAACATCGGAGGCGGTGCAAATCGAGAAGGGCTACGCATCAGATGTCGGCCCGGATGCCGAAAACTTGAGATTGAACCCACGGGCCGCCGCCAGTGATTACATAATCTACGAATCCCGGTCCATCGTGAACACCGGGGCGCTGGCCTAAGCGAAGTAGATTGTCTTCAGCTCGAAGTACGGATCGAGCCCCTCGATGCCGCCCTCACGACCCGTGCCCGATTGCTTGAAGCCGCCGAACGGCATCGTGGGATCCACGATCAGCCCGTTGACCGTGACGCTGCCGGAGCGCACGCGTCGTGCGATGCCGTAGCCGTGCTCGGCGTCCTGTGTGTACACGGCGCCATGCAGGCCATAGATCGTGTCGTTGGCTTTCTGCACGGCGTCGTCGACGTCCGTGTAGCTGATGAAGGAGACGACCGGCCCAAAGATCTCCTCGCGTGCGATCGTCATCGACGGCTGCACGTCCGTGAACACGGTCGGCTCGACGAACCAGCCGCGGTCGAAGCCCTTCGGCCGGCCGCCGCCGAGTGCGAGCTTCGCGCCTTCCTCCTTGCCCTTCGCGATATAGCCCTGCACACGGGTCAGCTGGCGCTGCATCGCCAGCGGGCCCATCTGCGTGGCCGCGTCCATCGGGTCGCCCACCTTCACACCCTTGATGGCGCCGACGTAAGCGTCGAGCAGCTCTTGCTTGCGCGACTCCGGCACGAGCACCCGCGTCAACGAGAAGCACACCTGACCCGTGATCGGCATCGAGAACTGCACGAGGCTCGGCAGCACCTTGGCCACGTCGGCGTCCTCGAGGATGATCGCGGCGGATTTGCCGCCGAGCTCGAAGCTCGTGCGCGCCAGGCGCTCGGCCGCCGCGGCCGCGATGTGCCGGCCCGCCGCCGAGCTGCCCGTGAAGCTGATCTTGTCGATGCCGGGATGGCGGATCAGGTAATCGCCGGTCTCGCGGCCCGCCGGGATCACGTTGAACACGCCGGGCGGCAAGCCGGCCGCCTCGATGCACTCGGCCAGGATGTACGCGTCGGCCGGCGTCTCGGGCGCAGGCTTTGCGACGATCGTGCAGCCGGCCGCGAGGCCCGCGGCCACCTTGTAGCAGAGCAGCACCAGTGGCGCGTTCCACGGCGTGATCGCCGCGCACACGCCCACGGGTTCCTTCACGACGCGCACGAGCTCGCCGTGGCCGCCGCGCCGCTCGTCGACGAGCATGTACGACTGAATCAACGTGCCGTAGTACTCGAAGAGCTGCGCCGGCTGGGTCGAGAGATACCGCGTGAGGCTGATCGGTGCGCCGACCTGCGCGGTCCAGGTGGTCGCGAGCTCCGGCAGCCGCGCCTTCAACAGCTCGGCGACTTTCAGCAGCGCCTTGCCGCGCTCCTGAGGCGACATCCGCGGCCAAGGGCCCGTATCGAAAGCTTTGCGGGCGGCGGCGACGGCCTTGTCGACGTCCTGCGGTGCGGCTTCCGCGAATTTCAGGATGATCTCTTCCGTGACCGGCGAGATCACGTCCAGCGTGTTCTTGGTGGCAGGTTTCTCCCACTTGCCGCCGATGAAGAACGAATCGGGCGATTTGACCGGCAGCCCAGCCGGGGTTCGTGGAACGGCGCTCATGTCGGATCCCCTCGAGTCTTGCTCACGGTAGGCGTGCTTCGCACGCTACTCTGACTCCGCGCCGCCGGAAAGGTGCGGTGCGCCGTGAGTCAGCGCCGGGCAGCGCCGATCTCTAGCGGAGTGCCTCGAGGAGGCTGCCGAGCGCTTCGTCGGCGCGCCGCAGCACGAACGCCGAAGCCTCGAGCGCGCGCTGGGCTTCGAGGGCCGCGATGAGCGGCTCGTCGAGCTCGCTCGGCTCGGCCCCGCGGGCGGGCGCCGTCGCGATCTCATTGGCGGCGTCGTGAAGCTTGCGCAGATTGCGCTGGATGCCGCCGAGCGCCGTTTGCAGGACCGAGTCGATCTTGTCCATGACGGTCGAGACGGCCGCATTGGCCAAAACTTTAGGGGTACCGGACATAAGCGCGCCTGCCCCATGGCGGGGACGCGGCTATTGTCGCGTGGCCGTGAATGGCGTGGGCATCGGTCCGAGATGCAGCGTGCCGGAGAGCGTGCCGTCGGCGCCGAGCGTGGCTTCGTACTCCACGTGGTTCTGGTTGCCGTTGAACGCCACGTCGTAGCCCCACTTGGCGCTGGCGCCCATAACGGTGCCGGTGGTGGGGCTCGGATCGAACTGCGCGGGCTTGCAGGTGCCCGAGAGCGTGCTGCCGCTTTGCACGAGCATGCATTGAAGCGAAACCGGGTTCTCACCGACCTTGGCGCTGATGTTCCAGGTGCCGGAGAAGTCCGCGGCGGGGGATTGCGCGGCGGCGTGCAGTCCGCACGCGGCCGCGGCCACGATGCCGATCATCGCTATGGGCGAAATTCGCTGCGCCATGGACCCCCCGGCTTTCGACTCGCGCTAGCGTGCGCGCCGCCGAGGGACTTCGCAATCGCCGGCGTCGCGGGCCATTCGTATCGCGACGCCCGCAGATTTTTCGTCGACGTGCACGACAATTTGATAACGATCGGCCGCCGAGCCGGCGGTCGCCTTGTCCGCGGCGCGACAGGCCTTCGGGATGCCGGGCGGAGGAAATCTTCCCGGATCTTCTTGCCACTGTGTTTTTTCGCGTATGGTTCGTACGCGTTGCCGGGTCCACCGATCTCGAGCAGCCGAACGATAAATGATGAAGCTTCTGCATGATTTGCGATTCACGCTCGAGCAGATCCTCGGCCAGTTGTCCCCGAGGAAACGCTTGTTGCGTGAGCTCAGGGCCAAATGGGGGCAGATCGGAACCAAAGACGACTGGCTGGCGAGTCGGTACTTCGATCTGACTCGTCGGGACGCTCCGGCGAGTTACGTGGACGACAAGACCTGGGGGGATCTCGAGTTCCCGAAGGTCTTCACCGATCTCGATACGACCTCCACGCGCATCGGCAGCCAGGCCCTCTTCAGAGGGCTTCGTCTGTATGCCAAAGATTCGAGCGGGCTGACCGAGCGCTACCGGCTCTATGGCATTTTGCGTGCCGATCGCGCTTTGCGCGAAGAGATCCAGCTGGCGCTCGCGCACCTGCGAGAGGATTCCAACGCCTACTTGGCCGACTACTTGTTCAGTGCACCGCCCCAGGGCTCGAGGTCTTGGGTCCCCGTGCTCTTGTGGGGCCTATTTTCCGCCGCGGTTCTTGCGATCGTCATCGCCGCATCGTGGTCTGTGTGGCCGTGGCTCGCGATCGTCGCCATCAATGTGGTCGTCGTGCTCCGAATGTCTCGGCACGTCAATCGAGATGCCGAGGCGCTGAAGGCTTGCGCGCGAATGCTGGGCGTGGCGGAACGTCTAGCGGTGATCAAAACAAGCTCTGGACGCGTCCCGACCCTGGACCGCCTGGCGGAACAAAACCCGCGGCGCGCACAAGCCCGCAAGGCAATCCGCTGGTTCGCCCGCCACCAAACCAATGAGCTTGCCGCGAGCGTCGTACTTTGGTTGAACTTCGGCTTTCTCCTCGAGCTGCTCAGCTATCTGTATGCGGCGAATAAGCTTGCTCACTTTCGAAGCGATCTGGCCTCCACGTATGAGCTCGTCGGCTCGCTGGATGCTGCGGTGGCCATCGCATCGTTCTTGGAGCGGTGCCCGGAGCATTGCGAGCCGGTCGTGACCAGCGGCTCGCTGATCGACCTCGAGAACGGCTACCACCCTCTGATCGCCCGCCCCGTCAAAAACTCGGTCCGTCTGGATGGCCGATCGGCATTGGTGACGGGATCGAACATGGCGGGCAAGACGACCTTCATCAAAATGGTTGGACTGAACATGATCCTCGGCCAGACGGCGGGGTTCTGCCTGGCGTCCAAAGCGGTTCTTCCCCGGTCGCCAGTCAGAGCCGTGATCCGAGGGGAACACTCGGTGGAATCGGGCAGAAGCCACTATTTCGCCGAGATCGAAGCGATGCTGTCGTTCATCGAGAGCGCGAGGCAGGCGAGCTGCCGCGTGTTCCTGATCGACGAGCTGTTTAGTGGCACCAATACGGTCGAACGAATCGCCGCGGCACGAGCCGTGCTGAAATCGATCAGCGCGAGCGCACAAGTGCTGGTAACCACGCACGACGTGGAGCTGCAGGCATTGCTCGGCGAGCGCTTCGATCTGTACCACTTCCAGGAGGACCCGGACGTCGTGGGATTCTTCGACTATCGCCTTCGACCGGGACGAGCGAGCGAGCGCAACGCCATTCGGTTATTGGCCAGGATGGGTTTTCCGGATGACATCGTGAGAGACGCGCTTGCCTTTGTGTCGGCCGATGGCGGAGCGGGCCCATAGCCTGCTGGCGGTGGACGGTGGCTTAGGGGGCAGGGCTCGAACCTGCATTCTCAGAGTCAAAGTCTGATGTCCTACCGGTTAGACGACCCCTAAACGAAAAAGCCCCGAGAAACGTCTGTCTCTCGGGGCTTCTTGCTGGAGGGCAGACGCAGTCGGCCCTCCTAGGTGTCTAGGCGGGCTAGTGCTTCGTCTGTTGCTGGCTCCAGTTCATGGCTGCGTAGGATAGGGATCGCCGATCGAATGTCAATTGCGTCCGTCACGCAACGGGGTGCGGTCGACTTCCAAAAGGTACCGCGCTAACGAAGGCAACCGAGCGATCGTCGCGGCGCCGAGTCGAGATGCCCAATCCATGGCCGACTTACCTCGGCGAGGAACGTACGCGCCTTGGATGGAACGACGCGGTGCTCCGGAGCGGTTGCCGCCGTACCCGTGCCTCGTGGATCCGTCGTACACGATCACGGAGCCGGCGCGGCCGCAAGCGACGACTTCCGTGCTCGTGCACTCGGCCGCCCGGTGTGAACCGGGCACGAATCGCGTGGCGCCGTTGTCGCTCCGAAAGTCGTCCAACATGACGATGAACGCCACAAGCGGCCACGCGTCGTAGTCGGGTGACACGTCGACGTGCAGACGCTGCGCGCTGGCTCCCGGCAGCACCGTTCGACCGCTTATCGAGCTCAGCTTGAATGGCTGAGCCATGAGCTCTTCGCAAAGATCAAGGATCGGGCGCAAGACGCACAGGCCGTCGAACGCTCCGGCACGGCCGATCAAGCCCGCAAGGCGAATGTCGGAGCCGCAGCTCGATCGGCGCAGATCGGGCGGAGCTCCCGCGTCGAACGCGGCGTCGTAGGCGGCGGAGAGCCGCTCGACCTCGCTCGACGGAATGAGATCGTGAATTACCGCGAATCCCGACTCGCGGATGGCCGCCGCGGTCACTCGATGTCCTGCACGATCATCCCAGCCTGCATCGACGGCACCTGAGCCGCTACGACGCCATCCGGCCGAATCAACGCGGTTGGCCCATAGGACACGCGGCCCTCGCGCCGGCCTGTGACGTCTGACGTGAGCAGCCACGTGCCGGACTCCTTCGCCCGCTCGCGGCGGATGGCGTTGTGCTCGTCCTTCAGTTTCTCCGCGATCTCAGCGCGCAGCATGTTGTTGCAAGGACATGCCACGAGCTTCGCTCCTGCCGCCGCGTTGTCACCAATGGCGCGCGCGAAATTCAGGTCGTTGCAGATGGCCAGGCCGACTCTATGGCCCTTGATCTCGAACACGCACGATCCCTCGCCCGCGCGAAATGCTCCTAGCTCTCCATTGAGCAGATGCGTCTTCCGGTACCGGCAGACCAGGACGCCGCTGCGAACCACGATCGCAGTGTTGAAGAAGTCGGTGCCGCTTCGCTCGATCACACCGATGACGAGGGTAGGTTCGAGCGTCCGCGTTTCCTCGAGCCAATCGTCGAATCCGGGGGACGCAAGATCGATCGCGAGCCTGCTCACCAGATGGGCGTCCGTAACGTAGCCTTGAAGGAAGCACTCCGGAAAGCAGACCAAGTCCGCGCCGCGTTGCTCCGCTCGTGCTCCGAACTCGCGGATGAGCTCGGTCGCGCGGCCGATGTCGTCGCGCACGTCTGGAAGTTGACAGCTTGCGACCCGCATCATATCTCGTTCGTCGACGCGTTTGCCTCACAGGGGAACGCAGGCCGAAAGCGCGGACCCCACGCCCACGACGAACGCGATCTTGATCCACAAGCGCCGGGTCCGAAGAGTCGCGAGCACGCCGACGCACGCTGCGACCACCACCAGCAACGAGATCGCTTCCGCCTGCGTGAGCCCGATGCCGAATACCTCGTGCTCGACATTGAGCCGTATCTTCTCGATCAACAGTCGCTCGAATCCTGCGAGAAGCAGATACATCGAAAACAAATAGCCGGCGCGATTCGTCCGCGAGCGCAAGATCCACAGGATGCCGAAAATCGCCAGCGCCATCGTGGATTCGTAAATCGGCGTCGGGTAAACGCCTGGGCTGGGAATCACCACGCCGGCGATGTTGCCGTCGTACGTCTGCGCCCACAGCCAGTCCGGCAGCCAGCCGGGCTTCAGCGATAGGTCGGCGGCGATGCCCCAATCCCCATCTCCGGCGATCTGACAGCCCAGCCGACCGATTGCGTAGCCGAGCATCATCGAGGGCGCTGCGGCATCGAGCATGGGAATGATCGGGATGGAGTGCCGCTTCAGAAAAAGCGCTCCGGCCCCGATCCCGAAGCACAAGCCGCCGAATATCGAGAACCCGGCGCGCGTGAAGATCATGGATGCCGGGTCGTCGATGAACTGGCCGGGGTAGTCCAGGATGTGGAACACGCGCGCTCCGACCAGGCCAGCCACGACGGCGACGAGCGCGAGGTCGCCGACGATTACGCCCGCGGAGCGCGGCAGCGCGCCGAGCGATGCGTACCGGTCGACCTCTCGCCGGATGACCAGAGTCGCCAGCGCGATCGCCGCGACCACGACGACGCCGAACGTCGGAAGCGGCAGATTCCAGTGCGTCCCGAAGGCGGCGTTCAGCAGATCGGTGACGTACGGGAATGACACTGCTGTTGGCGCGGCTAGGGCAAGTCCGACTCGCTCCGCACCATCGCCTGCATGACCATGTTCTCGAAGTCGCTCAGGAACTCCCGATTCGACGTCTGCGTCATCGCGATGGCGATCAGCTTCTCCTTGCGATCCACCCAGAAGTGGGTGCCGAACGCGCCGCTCCAGCCGAAGCTGCCCTTCGTCAGGAACGAGTTGCGCGCCGCCGGGTCGTTCACCACGCGCATGCTGAGCCCGAAGCTCTCGCCGCTGGGCCGGCCTGGCAGCGTGTCCGGCGCGAACACCGAGTCCATGAGCTCCACTGCCCTCGGACTGATCAGCCGCGCACCGTTCCACTCGCCGTCGTTCGCGAGCATCAGGGCGAACTGTGCATAGTCCGTCGCCGTGCTCACGAGGCCGCCGCCGCCGGAGAAGTACACGCCGTTCATGAACGCGGGATCCGGTGTCGGCCGCAGGCCCTCCGGCGTGTGCGAATACAGCGTCACGAGCCGAGGGTTACCTTTCGGCACGATGTAGCTCGTGTCCTTCATGCCGAGCGGATCGAAGATCCGCTGCTTCACGAACTTGTCGATCGTCGTGCCCGACACGATCTCGACGACACGCGACAGCGTGTCGAAGGCCGCGGTGGCGCTGTACGCCCAGCGCGTGCCGGGCTGGAACTCCAGCGGCACCTTGCCGAGGCGCGGGATGAAGTCCGCCAGGGTCTCGTTCGGCTTGGCCGCCACCGCCCGCGCCGCGGCGCCGCTCATCGGCCCGCTGACGAGCCCGCCGGTGTGCGTGAGCAGATCGCGCACGGTGACCGGCCGCTCGACCGGGACCGTGTAGTAGTGCGGCTCGGCGGCCGGACCGTTGCCGCCCGCCGCCGGCGGACCGTTGCCGCGGCCGGCGCCCGGGCCCGGTTGCGCGACGGCGACCGTCATGTCGGCCCACTCGGGGATGAACTTCGAGATCGGATCCTGCAGGTGAACCTTGCCCTCTTCGATCATCATCATCGTGGCGACGCCGATGACGGGCTTGGTCATCGACATGATGCGGAAGATCGCGTCCTTGGTCATCGGCTTCTTGGCTTCCACGTCCATCAAGCCTGCGGCTTCGTGGTACACGATGCGTCCGTTTCGAGCGACCAGCGTGACGGCGCCCGAGAAGCTACCTGCGTCGATGTGGCGCTGCACGAGCGCGGCCACGCGCTCGAGTCGTTGCGTCGATAGCCCCTGCTGCTCCGGGCTGGCGGTCGGGGCGCTCGCGGCGAGCGCGGCAAATGCGCTGCCTGCGAGCAACAAGGCTGCCATTAGTCGGTGGAATGAGTGTCGCATCGCGTAATCCTCCCCCAGGAACGGTCTGCTGCGTTTGATCTGCCGTCGCAGGATACTCCCGGGTGCAAGTGGCGCGGCACGATTTGGCGGTACTGGACATCCATACACCTTTTTAGCATCCTAGCCCCATGCTCCCCGAGTCCTTCCACCCCGCCGTCGCCGGCTGGTTTCGCAGCGCTTTCCCCGCGCCCACCGGCGTGCAGATCAAGGCCTGGGACGCAATCGGCTCCGGCACGCACACGCTGATCAGCGCGCCCACGGGCTCCGGCAAGACGCTGGCCGCGTTCCTGGGGGTCATCGATCTGCTGGCGAAGCAAGCGGGCGAAGGCACGCTGCGCGACGAGACGCAGATTCTCTACGTCTCGCCGCTGAAGGCGCTGTCGAACGACATCGAGAAGAACCTGCGGGCACCGCTCGAAGGCATCGGCCGCGAGTTCGCCGCGCAGATGCTCGGCGAGGCGCCGATTCGCGCGGCCGTGCGCACCGGCGATACGCCGCAGAGCGAGCGAGCGCGCATGCGCCGCTCGCCACCACACATTCTCGTCACCACGCCGGAGTCGCTGTACATCCTGCTCAGCACCGAGTCGGGCCGGAAGATGCTGCGCACCGTGCGCACGGTGATCGTCGACGAGATCCACGCGCTCGCCGGCAACAAGCGCGGCGCGCACCTGGCGCTCTCGCTGGAGCGGCTCGAGGCGCTGTGCGAGCGCCCGCCGACGCGCGTCGGGATCTCGGCCACGACGAAGCCGATCGACGTGCTCACCAGGTTCCTCACGGGCGTCACGAGCGCCCCGTGCACGGTCATCGACGAAGGCCATGCGCGCGAGCGCGATCTCACGCTCGAGCTCACCGGCACGCCGCTCGAGGCGATCATGTCGAACGAGGTGTGGGTGGAGCTGTACGACCGGCTTGCGGAGCTGATCCGTGCGCACCGCACGACGCTCGTGTTCGTGAACACGCGGCGCCTGGCCGAGCGCGCCGCGCGCCACCTCGCGGAGCGGCTCGGCGACGACGCCGTCACGTCGCATCACGGCAGTCTCGCCAAGGAGCATCGGCTGAAGGCCGAGGAGCGGCTCAAGGCCGGGGAGCTCAAGGCGCTCGTCGCCACGTCGTCGCTCGAGCTTGGGATAGATATCGGCGACGTGGACCTGGTCTGCCAGCTCGGCTCGCCGCACGCGATTGCGGCGTTCCTGCAGCGCGTCGGCCGCTCGGGCCACGGGCTCGGCCGTGTGCCCAAAGGGCGCCTCTTCCCGCTGTCGCGCGACGACTTGGTCGAGTGCACGGCGCTGCTCGCGAGCATTCGGCGCCGCGAGCTCGACGCGATCAAGCCGCGGCCCGCGCCACTCGACGTGCTTGCCCAGCAGATCGTGGCCGAGGTTGGCGCGCAGGAATGGCGCGTCGATGCGCTGCACGAGCGGTTCACGCACGCGGCGACGTACCAGAATCTCACGCGCGAGGAGTTCGTCGGCGTCGCGCGCATGCTGGCCGACGGCTTCACGACGCACCGTGGCCGGCGCAGCGCGCACCTGCATTTCGACCGCGTGAACGACGTGCTGCGCGGCCGGCGCGGCGCCTCGCTCACGGCCGTCACGAACGGCGGCGCGATCCCGGATCAGTTCGATTACGACGTGGTGCTGTTGCCGAGCGAGCTGCCGGTCGGCACGCTGAACGAGGACTTCGCGTTCGAGAGCATGCAGGGGGACATCTTCCAGCTCGGCAACGCGTCGTACCGCATCGAGAAGCTCGAAGGCGGCAAGATGTACGTCACGGACGCGCACGGCCAGGCGCCGACGATTCCGTTCTGGCTCGGCGAGGCGCCGGGCCGAAGCGACGAGCTCTCGGCTTCCGTCGGTCAGCTCAACGAGACGCTTGCGGCGCTGCTCGACGGCGACGGGCCGGCGGCTGCCGCGCAGTGGCTCGTCACGGAGCTGGGTTTGAGCGACAGCGCGGCCAAGCAGCTCGTCGATTACCTGGCCGCCGCGAAGGCCGCGCTCGGCGTGCTCCCGACCACGAAGCGCGTGATCTTCGAGCGGTTCTTCGACGAGACCGGCGACGCGCACCTCGTCGTGCACTCGCCGTTCGGCTCGCGCGTGAATCGCGCGTGGGGCCTGTCCCTGCGCAAACGCTTCTGCCGCCGGTTCAATTTCGAGCTCCAGGCCGCGGCGCTCGAGGACTCGATCGTGATCTCGCTCGGCGCCGTGCACAGCTTCGCGCTGGAGGAGGTCGTGCACTATCTGTCGAGCAAGAGCGTGCGCGACGTGCTCACGCAGGCCGTGCTGGCCGCGCCGGTGTTCGGCGTGTACTGGCGCTGGAACGCCAGCACGGCGCTGGCCGTCCGGCGCTTTCGCAACGGCAAGAAGCAGCCCGCGCAGTTCCAGCGCATGGACGCGGAGGATCTGCTCTCCACCGTGTTTCCGGATCAGCTCGCGTGCGCCGAGAACCTCACGGGCGGTCACCGCGACATTCCGGATCATCCGCTCGTAAAGCAGACACTCGAGGATTGCCTCACCGTGAACATGGACGTCGACGGCCTCGTGCGGCTGCTGACGCGCATCGAGGCGGGCGAGGTCGAAGTCGTGTGCCGCGAGCTCACGAGCCCGTCGCCACTGGCGCAGGAGATCCTGGGCGCGAAGCCGTACGCGTTTCTCGACGACGCGCCGGCCGAGGAGCGGCGCACGCTGGCCGTGCAGTCGCGCCGCTACATGACGCCCGACCAGGCCGCGGAGCTCGGCTCGCTCGATGCCGAAGCCATTGCGCGCGTGCGCGAGGAGGCGTGGCCGCAGGTTCGTAACGCCGACGAGTTGCACGACGCGCTGGTGTTGCTCGGGTTCGCGACGGCCGCCGAGGGCGCCCCGTGGCACGCGGATTTCGAGCGCCTGCGCGCCGATGGTCGCGCGACGACGGCGCAGCTCCCCGACGCCGGCACGGTGTGGGTGGCCGCCGAACGGCTCGCGGACCTCAGGCTCGCACTGCCCGGTGCGGCGGCCGCGGACGAGCTGGCGGTGTTCCCGAGCGACGCCGCCGATCGTGACACCGCGTTGCGCGAGCTCGTGCGCAGCCGGTTCGAAGCCCTGGGGCCCGTCACGGCAGCGGCGCTCGCGCAACCGTTCGGACTACCGGCCGAGGAGATCCTGCCCGCACTCGCGGCCCTCGAGCAGCAGGGCACGGCCATGCGCGGCGAGTTCACCGCGCGGGCCGGCGGTGCGGCGGCGACCGAGGAGTGGTGCGAGCGGCGCCTGCTCGCGCGCATCCACCGCTACACGCTGAAGCGGCTGCGCAACGAGATCGAGCCCGCCACGCTCGCGGACTACCAGCGGTTCCTGTTCCACTGGCAGGGGCTCGGCGGCGAGCGCCGCGAGGGCGGCGAAGCGCTGCGCGCCGTGCTCGGTGAGCTGCAAGGACTCGCGTTGCCGGCCGCGCTGTGGGAGCGCCAGGTGCTGCCGGCGCGCATCAAGGATTACAGCCCGTCGCTGCTCGACCAACTGTGCACGGCCGGCGAGCTCGTTTGGTGGCGGCCGCGGCCGAGTGGCGCGGCACCGGGCGCGCGCGCCAGCACGGTGGCCTCGTCGCCGATTGCGCTCGTGCCGCGCGGCACGTTGCCGCTGTGGCGCGCCCTCGGCTCGGTCGAGCCCGCGAGAGGCATGTCGGGCGCGGCGGAGCGGGTAGTGACGGTGTTGCGCGAGCGCGGCGCGTCGTTCTTCGTCGAGCTGGTGCAGGCCAGTGGCCTGCTGCGGGTGCAGGTGGAAGAGGCGCTCGGCGAGCTCGTCGCGCGCGGCTTCGTAACGGCGGATGCGTTCGCGGGCCTGCGTGCCGTGCTCACGCCGCAGAGTCGGCGCCGCGGCTTCCGCGGGCGCAGCCGGTTGCGGGGCTCGAGCGGCTTCGATGTGGCCGGCCGCTGGGCGTTGCTGCCGGCGCAAACGGCGCCGCGCGCGGCCGCGGCGCCCGAAGCGCTCGAGCACGCCGCGAAAAGCCTGCTGCGACGCTACGGAGTGATCTCCCGGCGCATTGCGCTGCGCGAGCCGCTTGCACCGCCCTGGCGCGAGTTGCTGCCGTTCTATCGCAGGGCCGAAGCGCGCGGCGAGATTCGCGGCGGGCGGTTCGTCGAGCCGTTCGGCGGCGAGCAGTTCGCGCTGATCGAGGCCGTCGAGGAGCTGCGCCGGCTGCGCCGCAGCAAAGATGCGGACGAATGGCTGGTGCTCGCGGTAGCCGATCCGGCGAGCCTGGCCGGCATCATGGACGAGACGCCGCGCGCGGCCGCCGCTCACCGGCGGCTCGCGTTCCGCAACGGCGTCGCGGTGGCCGCCCATACGGGCGCGGGCATCGAATGGCTTGCAGAGCTAGGCCCCGTCGAGCAGCGGCACGCGGCCCAGCTGTTCGCGCCTGGCGGCGACTCGCCGCCGTCGCTGCGGGCGAGCGGCTGGTCGCCCCGCTGAGCGCAAAGGGCTAGTCAGCCGTCGGTGCCACGTCGCGTTTCTCGATCAACCATTTGCCGTTGACGCGAACGAGCGATGAAAGCTCGTGTCCCGCCGAGCCGACATGCGCCGGCTGGTTCGGCCCACCCGACTCGAAGACGCCCTGCCAGTACGCGTGATATCGGGCATGACTCTCATCGACCCGCTCCACGTAGACGTTGGTGGCAACGTGGTACATCTGCGGCCTGGCTTCGCCCTTCGCGGCTCTCTCGGCGGCGGCTTTCTGGCTGTCTTCGATCAACTTCTTCAGCGCAGCGCGGCCCTTCGTGACATTCGCGCCGCTCTGGAATACGCCGTCTTCCGTGTACAACCTCGCGTAGGCGTCGGCGTCATGCGCATCGAGCGCACGCACGTAGTGCCACATCAGCCCCTCGATCTCGGCTCGATCCTGCGCCTCGCGGCCCGGATCGCCTTTGCCGGCCGCCAGCACGACCGTGGCCGCTCCGACCGTCAACAGAAGCGCCGCGGCGGCGCCCAGCTTTTGGAAGTGAGTCATGGGTGTCCCCCTGTTGTCGCGTTGCTATCCGTCCGTCGGACCGCACGGATCGTAGCATCAAGACGTCGAGGAGGTGCGCGCTAGGCGCGTGCCGACGGCGGGGCGCGACCACCGCGCCGCTGCTGAAACGCGAGCAGCGCCTTGCCGGCCGCACTCAGGGTGTACGAGGTCTCGTCGTCGATCCCGCCCAGCGCGCGGTTCAGCAGACCGAGGTCGGAGAGCCCTGCCAGCAAGTCCCCCGTCGGCGCGTTGCGCGCTTCCATCGCCCGCGCGGCCTCGCTGACCGTCAACGACTGACCCGCCTTGAGCGCTGCGTGCAGCTGGAGCACGCGAACTTGGGCCGCGGTCAGGTCGACCTCTGGCACCACGACGGTACGCCGTTTCCTGCGAAGCGTGGCGATTACAGCGCGACAGCGCTGGCGGAACAGCGTGCTCGCGATCCGCACCCGCAGCACCGTGTGAGTGAATAGCCGGTGCGTGGCCCCGGTCACCCGACGGTCGAAGTCGAGCACGGAGTGATAGGCGATCGAGCTCAGCATGAGCACGATGAACCAGGCGCATGAAGACACGACCGCCGACACGATACCGCCATAGTCGCCGGGGCCGACCGCGCAGAAGCGGGCGACGGGCGCGGCGTACGTCGACAGCACGAGCAGGAACGCGTCGCCGGGCAGGAAGAACAGCGCATGCAGGTGTGAGTACAGATCGGCCGTCGTGAGCTGCCCGTCGCCGTTCGCGTCGAGGGCGAATCGGGTCAGCGACCACCGGTCGAGGGGATCCTCTGCGTTGTCGGTCGACGCCATCTGTGGCCGTCATTAGAGCCGGCGAGAAGGCGCCCGACCTGTGACGCAGCTCTCGCTTTGGTCGGTTGTCGTGGAACCGCCAGCCAAAAGCCCCATTGAGCTGCGTGCAGGCCGGCGTGCTCGCGCGTGGCGCATGAGGGCGCTAGCCGCGCGCCCGCGTCATTGGGTCAAGTCTGCTCGAGCAACTCGGCTAGGTCGGTCTCGATCTGCTCCGGCTTATCGTTAGGTGCGTAACGGCGCACGACGGAGCCATTGCGATCGACGAGGAATTTCGTGAAGTTCCACTTGATCGCCGCGGTGCCGAGCACGCCGGGCTTCTCGCTCTTGAGCCACCGATAGAGGGGGTGAGCGTCATTGCCGTTGACCTCGACCTTCGCGAACAGTGGAAACGTCACGTCGTAGGTCGTCGTGCAGAATCGCTTGATCTCCTCCTCGGTGCCGGGCTCCTGATGGCCGAACTGATCGCAGGGAAAACCGAGCACGGCAAAGCCGCGCGCGCGGAACTTCCGATGCAGCGCTTCGAGACCGGCGTATTGCGGCGTGAAACCGCATTTCGAAGCGACGTTGACGACGAGCAAAGCCTGACCGCGATAGGCCGCGAGCGACTGCTCGACGCCGTCGATCGTGGAGGCGCTGAAGTCGTGCGCGGTGGTCACGGACGTCAGTATAGGACGAACCCATCGAGTACAATGCGCGGGCTTTCGGCAGCGGGAGAAGGCGCGTGAAGATCGCCGTGCTATTCGGTGGCGACAGCATGGAGCGCGATGTGTCGATCGCGAGTGCGGCGCAGGTCGTCGGCGCGCTGCGCGGCCGCGGGCACGAGGTCGTGGCGTACGACTCCGGCCGCGGCCGTCTCACCGCGGCGGACGAGCAAAGCCTCTTCGCCGGCAAGATCGAGCGCCTGCCGCCCTCGCAGCAGACCGTCGCGAGCCTCCCGACCGTGGTTTCGGGGTCCGATCTGAAGGACGTCGACGTCGTGTTCATCGCAATGCACGGCGGCAGCGGCGAGGACGGCACGGTGCAGGCCATTCTCGATCTCGCCGGGATCCCGTACACGGGGACGGGCAAGCTCGGCAGCGCGGTCGGCTGGGACAAGGACATCGCGAAGCGTTTGTTCCTGGCGGCCGGCGTGCCCACGCCCGATTGGCTCATGGCGCCCGTACCGGCCGACGTCGTCGCGGCTCGGCTTGGCTTTCCGTTGATCGTGAAGCCGAACGGGCAGGGCTCGACCGTGGGTCTCACGCTCGTCGAGAAGGCCGCGGACCTCGGGCCAGCGCTCGCGCTGGCCGCGCAGTTCGACCGCGAGGTCATGCTCGAGCGCTATATCGACGGTCGCGAGATCACGGTCGGTATCCTCGACGACGAGCCGCTCGCGGTCGGCGAGATCATTCCCGCGCAGGGCTCCATCTTCGACTACGCCGCGAAGTACCAGGACGGTGGCGCCGAGGAGATTTTTCCGGCGAACCTCACGGCCGAGCAGACGGCGCGCGCACAGGAGCTCGCGTTGCGCGTGCACAGGGCGCTGAAGCTCGAAACGTACAGCCGCGTCGATTTCCGCATGGATCGCGATGGCGGAATCTGGTGTCTCGAGGTCAACACGCTGCCGGGGCTCACGGCGGCCAGCCTGCTGCCGCGCGCCGCGGCCGCGGTCGGCATCGGTTTTGCCGAGCTGTGCGAGCGGATCTGTCGCGGCGCGCTTGCGGTGCGGCCCAAGGACGAGGACTGAATAGCGCGCTGCGCTAGCCTGCTAGTCGCCGTCGCCCGGGCCGAGCGCGAGCAACGTTGCGTTGCCGCCGACGGCTGCCGTGTTCGTCGTCAGCGTCTGCTCGATCGCGAAACGCGGTAGGTATTCGGGGCCGCCGGCCTTGGGCCCCGTGCCCGATAACCCCATGCCCCCGAACGGCTGCACGCCGATCTGGGCGCCGATCATATTGCGATTGACGTAGACATTGCCGACGCGAGCTCGCGCGACGATGCGCTCGGCGACGCTGTCGATGCGCGTTTGAATTCCCAGCGTGAGGCCGAAACCGTTGCCGTTCAGCGCGTCGACGAGCGCGTCGAGCTCGGCCGCGCGGTAGCGAACGACGTGCAGCACCGGGCCGAAGATCTCGCGCGTCAGGGCCGTGGCGCTTGGAACCTCGAGCACGGTCGGCGGAACGAACAAGCCGCTCGCGTGTCGAGCGTCGAGACGGCATTGATGCAGGATCGTGCTGCGCTGCGCCGCGAGATAGTCGCTGAGCATCGCGTGCGCGTCGCGATCGATGACGGGGCCGACGTCGGTGACCAGCAGGGCGGGATCGCCGATCACGAGCTCGTCGAGCCAGCCCGTCAAGAGCCTCAGCACGTCGTCGGCGATCTCCTCTTGCAGGCACAGTAATCGCAACGCCGAGCAACGCTGGCCCGCGCTGTCGAAGGCCGATTGCGCCGCGTCGCGCACGACTTGCTCGGGCAGCGCCGAGCTGTCGACGATCATCGCATTGATGCCGCCGGTCTCGGCGATCAGCGTGGCAATTGGCCCGTCGCGCTCCGCTAACGCGCGATTGATTGCCCGGGCCGTCTCCACCGAGCCCGTGAACGCCACACCGGCGACCCGCGGATCGCCGAGCAGCGCCGTTCCCAGCGTGGCGCCGTCACCCGGTAGGAACTGCAGCGCGCCCGCCGGCACCCCGGCCTGCAGCAGCCGTTCCACGATGCGCGCAGCCGTCAGCGCCGCCTGCTCCGCGGGTTTCGCGATCACGGTGTTGCCGGCCGCGAGCGCGGCGGCGATCTGGCCGGTGAAAATGGCGGCCGGAAAATTCCACGGGCTCACGCAGACGAACACGCCGCGGCCGACCAGGGACAGCTCGTTGCGCTCGCCGGTCGGTCCCGGCAGTTGGCGCGGCGCGGCGAAGTGCGTGCGGGATTCGGCGGCGTAGTAGCGCAGCAAGTCGACGGCCTCGCGGACCTCGTCGAGCGCGTCGGGCACGGTCCGGCCCGTTTCGGCGACGCAGCGCGCGACGAGCTCGGCGGCATCGGCCTCGAGATCGAGTGCCGCCCGCTCGAGCAGCTCGGCGCGCTGCTCGGCCGGCACGTCATTCCACTGCGGGTGAAACTCAGTCGCGATGTCGAGCGCCGCGCGCGCGGTCGCGGCATCCGCGTAGCCGACGGTGCCGACGACGCGGCTCTGGTCGGCCGGATCACGCCAGGCGTGCGGCTCGCCGGCGCGCGGCTCGCCGTTCACGAGTGGGCTCGCCGTCCAGCGGCCGGGTGTCGTGGCGGCAAGCTCGGCGCCCAGCGCGGCGCGCTCCCGGCGGCTTGCGAGGTTGCGGCCGCGCGAGTTGCGCCGCGCCGCGCCGAACAGGCGCGCGGGCAGCGGAATCCGGGGATCTCCGGCCGCGGCGCGGCCGCGCGCGAGCGCAAACGGATCGGCGACGAGCGCGGCGGACGGCGCCTCGGCATCGACGAGCCGATTCACGAACGACGTGTTCGCGCCGTTCTCGAGCAGACGGCGCACGAGATACGGCAACAGGTGCTCGTGGCTGCCGACCGGCGCGTAGACGCGGCAGCGATGCGCGAAGTCGGGGCGCGCGAGCAGCTCCGCGTACAGCTCCTCGCCCATGCCGTGGAGGCGCTGAAATTCGTACGATCTATCGGCGCCGATCTCGAGGATCCAGGCCACGGTGTGGGCGTTGTGCGTGGCGAATTGCGGGAACAAGTGCGCGTGCTCCGTCAGCAGCGCCTTGGCGCACGAGAGATACGCGACATCGGTGTTCCGCTTGCGCGTGAACACCGGATAGCCGTCGAGGCCGCGCGCCTGGGCCAGCTTGATCTCGCTGTCCCAGTACGCGCCCTTCACGAGGCGCACCGGAATCAAGCGGCCGTGCCGGAGGGCAAGGCGCTCGAGCCACCCGAGCACGTATGGCGCGCGCTTTTGATACGCCTGCACCGCGATGCCGAGGCCGGGCCAGTCGCCGAGCGCCGCGTCGCCGTGCACGCGTGCGAAGATCGCGAGCGACAGCTCGAGTCGATCGGCTTCCTCGGCGTCGATCGTCAAGCCGATATCTGCGGCCCGCGCAGCGAGCGCGAGCACGCATAGACGCCCCGCGACCTCGTCGACGGCGCGCGTCGCCTGGGCGAACTCGTAGCGCGGCGACAACGCCGACAGCTTCACCGAGATGCTCGGCGCCTCGAGCACCGGGGTGCCGCTCGAAGCTCGCGCCCCGACGGCCGCGATCGCGGCCGAATACGCCTCGCAGTAATTCCGCGCGTCGCTGGCCGTCAGCGCCGCCTCGCCGAGCATATCGAACGAATGGACGAACTGCGGCGTGCGGGCGGCGCGGGCCAGCGCGGCCTCGATCGTCTCGCCCATGACGAATTGCTCGCCGAGGACGCGCATCGCTTGCCGCAAAGCCGTGCGGACCACGGGCTCGCCGAGCCGGCCGACCAGACGTCCGAGGAAGGTCGCGGGGGGCTCGGCCACGTCGGCGGCGCGCGCGATCCGACCCGTCAGGAGCAACGCCCACGTCGAGACGTTCACGAATAGCGACTCGCTGGTGCCCAAGTGCGCGTGCCAGTCGGCGGTCGCGAGCTTGTCCGCGATCAGCCGGTCCGCGGTGGTCGCGTCGGGAATTCGCAGCAGCGCTTCGGCAAGGCACATCAGGACGATGCCTTCGCCCGACGACAGGTCGTACTCGCCGAGCAGCGCGTCGATGCCGCCGGCGTCGCGTTGGCGGCGGCGGATCGCGGCGACGAGCGCCGCGGCCGCGAAGCCGATCCGCGCAGTCTGCGCTTCGCTGGGCGCGCCGTTGGCCACGGCGCGCTGCAGCGCTGCGGCCTCATCCTCGAGATAGTGTGCCGCAAGCTCGTCGCCGAGCTCGTCGAGCGGCGAGGGTCGCTCGTCGAACAGCCACCGGCGGGTCGGTGCGGGAGCGCTCATGCGCCTAGTGTGCCGCAATCGGGGCGGCGTCACGCGCGGCGCAAGACGCTCCCGGCGAACACGAGCCAACCCAGCATCAGGGCCACCCCGCCATACGGCGCCAGCCCGACGATGCCGGCCGGCGCACCGAAAGTCTTCGCATAGATGCTGCCGGAGAAGAGCAGCGTGCCGACCGCGATCAACCAGGCCGCCACCCAGAGCCAGCGACCACCAATGCCGCGCAGACCCACGAGCGCGACGGCGATCAAGCCGAGCGCATGGAAGAATTGGAATTCGACGGCCGTCTCGAAGCTCGCGAGGGAGCGCCCGTCGAGCGATGTCAACGCATGACTGCCGACCGCGCCGCCGACCGTCGCAACGAACAACGACACGCCGGCATAGCAAAGCAGCGCTTTCGCTTCGAGCGGCAGATCCGGGCGCGAGGCTGGCATGGCACCCGCCACGATACCTCAACGCCAGGCGTCGATGCTGGCCGTAGGCCCTTTGTCCGTGATGATCGAGGTGCCGGGACCGCGTCCGAAGTAGCGGCCGCTCAGCATCTTGAAGCCGCCCTGCGTCTCGCCGCCGGTCACGACGATGTTGATGTCGTCCGGCGTGAAGATGTCGATGAGCTCCTCCGGTGCGGCCTTCAGGCGGGTCGCGTACGGTTCGACACCGGCGACGGCCAGCGGCTTGAGCAGTGTCGTGGTCCACTGATCGTCCCAGTAGTCGCGGGCCGGCAGCTTCGCGTTGGCGGCACACCATTCGATCAGCGAGCGCTTCGTGAAGCCCAAGGCCACGAAGGACCGCGCGACGAGCGGGTCCATGACGATCAGCGGCGGGCTGTAGAAATCGGTGCCGACGAGCATCCGCCGGAACCGGTCCTGCCAGGTCGCGCGCGGCCCGAATCCCGAGTGCGTGTACCAGCCGCCGAAGAACACGCTCACGGTGCTGTCCGCGGGCTTGAAGCCATGGTCCACGTGGAACGGTGCCCACGGGCTCCTTTCCTCCGCCTCGGGAAAGCACGCCGTGTAGTTCAGCCAGTTGCCGAGCGTGCCCATGTACGTCTCGCCGGGCACCGAGCCGCCTTGCGCGTTCTGGCAGAGCAGGGCAAACGCGCGGCCGATCGTGGCGTTCGCGTGGTTGTAGGGGCCCATCGCGCCGATGCCGGAGTTCATTTCGAGCTCGTTGCGGATGGGCCCGTTCACGACGGAGATCGTGGCCCACGAGGTCGTGCTGCTCGAGCGCGCCGAGATGCCGGTCGAGGCCATCGCGAGCACGACGGGCAAGTACGCAGGCTTCGCGCCCGCCATCACGGCGTTCACGGCTACCTTCTCGACGTCGAACTGCCACGCTTCGCGAAAGGCCGTGGGCCGCATCTTGCCGACGATCTCGTCGGCTGCGTGCTTCGTGCGCTCGAGCATCTCCTCGACTCGTTGCTCGGTCGGCAGGACGATCGGCAGGAAATCGGTCCAGCGGTTCTCCATGAACAGCTGCCGCAGGTTGTCCTCCGTGTCCGGTGGCAACAGCCGCGGCGTGGATCGCTCGAATGTGGCGCCCTTGACGTCGTCGTCATCGAGGGGTCGCGTGAGACCTTCGATCACGCCTTGCATGAACGGCCGCTGCGAGATCGGGTCCGCGCCGTCGATGTACGCGCGCAGCTCGGCCGGCGAACGGCCTACCACCGGCTGCGGCACGAACACGTTGCGCACGGTCGGCATGCCGGCCGCGAGCGAGGTGGCTCTCGCGAGCCGAGCGAACACGTGAGTGCTGACCGGAATCGTCGGCACGCCCTGTTGCTCCAGGGCCAGCGCCAGCCCCACGACCGTGGGGCAACAGGTGCTTCAGAGGCCGACGCCGATGATCGCAGCGCTGCCGTCCGCGGCGATCTTCGCGCGCATGTCCGGGTCGTCGACCCAGCTTTCGCGCGGCTTGATGATCCGCGTGACCACCGCGGGCAGATGCTCCGCGAACCACTGCCTGAGCTCTCCGATGAACGCGTCGGAGTTATCGAACAGGCAATCGACGAGATAGAGAATCTTGCCGTCGAGGGTCATGGGTCGATTGGCCAAGCGCTTGCCGACGACTTTCGGCGGGTAGCCGCGAGGGTCGTGCACGGTGATTTTTTCGGCCATGGTCGCGTCCTCGCGCTGGGCTGTCGCTGAAGTCTACCCGATCGGGGGCTTACACTGGATGCCGGGCCACCACGAGGGGAACCGATGTCGCGGACCATCGACGTTGCGTCGCTGATCGACGGGCGCCGCTTGAACGGGTTCAACTATTTCGTGATCGTGCTCTCGTGGCTGATCACGGCGTTCGACGGGCTCGATGCCGTGATGATCGGATTCACGCTGCCGTACATTCGCGACGAGCTCGGCCTCACGACGACGATGCTGAGCTACGTTGCGGCGGCCGGCAACGCCGGCATGGCGGTCGGCAGCTTCCTGGCGCCACTCCTCGCCGACCGCCTCGGCCGGCGGCCCGCCGTCGTCGCCACCTCGATCGGCGTGGGCGTGCTGATGGCCGCCACCGCCTGGGCCGACAGCTACGAAAGCCTGCTCATCATGCGTTTCGTGAACGGCCTTGCGATCGGTGGCCTGCTACCGCTCGCATGGGCGCTGAACATCGAGTTCGTGCCGAAGCGCCTGCGCGCAACCGTGGTGACGGTGATCATGGTCGGTTACAGCGTCGGTAGCGCGCTGGCCGGGCCGTTGACGAACGCGGTCGCGCCGACCTACGGCTGGCAGGGCGTCTACTTCGCGGGCGGCATCGGCGCGTTGGTCTGCGCGGCGGCCCTGTGGCTCTGGCTCCCGGAGTCCGTTCGTTTCCTCGTATTGAAGGAACGCCGCCCTGCCGTCGTCGCACGAACGTTGCGGCGGCTCGACCCGGCCAGCGACGCCACCGAGGACGATCGCTTCGTGTTGAGCGACGAGATCAAACCGAGCGGAGTCAAGCTCGCGCAGTTGTTCGCCGGCTCCCTGCGCACGGTGACACCGCTGCTATGGCTCAGCTATTTCATGAGCTCGATGGGCGTGTTTTTCGTAGCCTCGTTCGGGCCCACCGTGCTCGAGGCGCTGCAGTTTCCGCGGCCGACGGCCGCGCTCGTCAAATCCGGCGCGTCGATTCTCGGGGCCGCTGCGGGGTTGCTGCTGATGCGCTTCACGGATCGGTTCGGCCCGATCTCGATCAGCACCTACGCCGCGGTTGCCGTGCCCGTGCTGCTGCTCGTGGGGTTCGGCTCGTTCGGCGGCGGGGGGTTTCTCGCGATGGTCCTGTTCGGCACGACGCTGTTGTTCGGCGTGCATTTCGGCATGCACTCGATCGCCGGCATCTATTATCCGAGCGCCATCCGTGCGACCGGCGGCGGTGCGGCATCGGCCGTCGCGAAGTGCGGCGCAATCCTGGGGCCCCTGGTGGGCGGTGCCGTGCTGTCGAGCGATTTGCCGGTCGTGCGCACGTACGCGCTGCTCGCCGTGTGCCCCGTGTTCGTGTTCGCGTGCGTGCTGCTGATCGGTAGTGCCCTGCGGCGACCGACCGCCGCAAGACGCGCGCTTGCCGCCGACGGTGGCACGGCAGCTCCGTGAGCCGCTCGCGGTGGATTGGTGGGCCCGGTAGGACTTGAACCTACGACCAAGGGATTCACTGAACCCGCCGTTTCCGGCGGCAGTGGACTATCTCTTCACCCGCAAGTCGCCTTGCTCGGGTGCGGGACGCTCGTGCCTGTCATTAAGAGCACTGAAGCTCTCAGGTAGTCTCTGCACCGTCCGGCGGTGTACCGCCGGCTTGGCTCAGGGTTGCCGGCGTGTCGCGATCGTGACACGTGGCGGTTTCCCTGAATTCATCCCGTCCACTCTGCGGCTCGTCGCCGCCGAGGCACCTCGCGATGAGTCCCCTGCTCTAACCAACTGAGCTACAGGCCCACGCGAGTATGGTACACCGGGCCTAGCTCGTGCTGCGCGCCCCGGGCGGCAGGATCACGCGAGCGCAAAGCCCGCCGTCGTTCGCGAGCTCCATGAATCCACCGATCTCCTGCAGTCGCTGCTTGATGCTCCACAGACCGAAGGCGCCATCCGCGAGTGGACGGATGTGCGCTGGGGCTGCCAGCCCGATCCCGTCGTCCTTGATCGTGATGACCACCGACCCATCGGAGCGCACGGCGCTCGACACCTCCACGCTGTTGGCGCAGGCGTGCTTGCGGACGTTCGTCAGCAGCTCCGCGATGGCGCGCAGCAGGATCTCTGCGACGGCGGACGGAAAACGCGTGTGACCCTGCGGGATGACGAGCCGGCACTCGAGGCCGCTGCTCGAGTGGAAGCCGCCGCAGAGCTCGCCGAGCCGGACCCAGAAATCCACCGACCGGCGGGCGTCCGCGGCGTCGCTCGGAGCCGGTGCCGTCAGGATGATGCTGTCGAGCTCCTCGAGGGCGGTCGCAGCCAGCCGGTCGAGCTCGCGCAGGTCGCCGACGGCCGCCACGCCCCGGGCCGCGATCGTCGCAATCCTGGTCTTGAGTGCCTCGAGGGCCTGCAAAGGGCCCTGTTCCAGCTGCTCGGCCACGCCCGGGGGCCCGGCGCCCTTCGGCGGGGTGTTGCCGTGCTCCTCTTCGCCCATCTGCGCCACTCCACGTCGGTCGACGAACTCCGCATGAGTCCAGGGCTGCATTGTCGGCAGCGGCCGGCGAAGTTGACGTATGAAACGGTAGCCGACACGGTTGCGCGGCAGTGGGCGCGGTTCCGTGCTTCGAAACTGTGCAACGCGGCAAGGAGCCGCTAGACTATGTTCAAAGTGCACCGATTCGGTGCGCCGGCTTTCGGGACCTTTCGATCCATGCATCAGCCTTCCGCCGAGCGGCCTACGCGCACACAGGCCGCTGCGGCGTTGACCCGCGTGTTGGGTAGCAGAGTATTCGAGTCGGCGGGCAGGGCCCGCGACTTCCTGCGTTTCATCGTCGAGGAAACGCTGGCGGGACGCGGAGATCGGCTGAAGGGCTATTCGATCGCCGTGCACGTTTTCGAGCGTCCGGCCGACTTCGATGCGCAGTCCGACCCGCTGGTGCGCGTTGAAGCCGGCCGGTTGCGGCGCCGCCTGGCCGAGTACTACCAAGGCGAGGGGCGGGACGACGCGGTCCGGATCGAGCTGGCGCGCGGCGGGTATACGCCGTCGTTCGTTCGGCACGAGCCGAGCGACGCGCCTGCGAGCCCCGCGCCGCGGATCCGATCGCGCCGCGTCCTGTGGGCGTTCGGTGTCGCCGCGCTGGTGCTGATTGGTATCGCGGCCGGCTGGGTCGTCGCGTCCGGCACGTGGCGCGCGGCGATTGGCGGCGGCGTTACGTCGAGCGCCGCGGCTCGTGGTCCGCGGCTCGTCGTGCTGCCACTCGCAAGCCTCGGCGAGGCCGCGGAGCAGTCGTTCGCGCGCGGCGTCACGGACGAAACGATCAAGGCGCTCGTGGAGTTCAATATCTTTGCCACTGCGAGCCCGGCAACGCAGTCGCTCGAGCCTGCATCGCTGGCGACGCTGCGCAAGGAGTTCAACGCTGGCTATGCGCTGTCCGGCACCGTCCGAACCGATGACGATCGGGTCCGCGTCACCGTACGTCTCACCGACACGGAGTTCGGCACGCAACTGTGGACATGGCAGCTCGACGAGGATCGTAACGGCTCCGCTTTTCTGTCGTCGCAGGAGGCGATCGGCGAGTCGATCGCGAAAATAGTGTCGTCGCCGTACGGGCCGGTGTTCGCGCGCGAGATCGAGCGGGTGGCCGCCAAGCCGGGCATCGAGCTCGATCCGTACGAGTGCCTGCTGCGCTTCTACGCGTATACGCGCTCCTTCGACGCAGCTGACCATACGGAAGTCGAGGGCTGCATGGAGCGCGCGGTCGCAAGAATGCCGAGCTTCGCGGTGGGGTGGTCGGCGCTGGGCGTGCTGTATCTGCACGAGCATACCTTCGGCTACGCTCCTCGGCCGGGGCGTGAGCCGCCGGTGGATTTGGCGCTCGAAGCCGTGCGTCGGTCTCTCGATCTCAACGGTGGCGGTCGCGTGGCCGCAGCGACCCTGGCCAGCATCGAGTACGCGCGCGGCGACAAAGAAGCGTTTGACGCCGCCGTCCAGCGCGCGCTATCGATCACACCCAGCCACCCGGGAATGCTGGCGCAAATCGGCATGCTCCTGATCATCTCGGGGGACCTGCGGCGTGGCGTGACGCTGCTCGAAGATGCCATGCCGTTCGCCGTCCATCCGCCCGTTTGGAATTACACGGCTTTCGCGTTCGAGAATCTGCAGACCGGTCATTACGAGGAAGCATTGCAGTGGGCGCTCAAGGTCGATGCGCCCCATTGGTTCGTCGCGCCGATGACGGTCGCCGCCTGCGCGGCGCTCGCGGGTCGGCCGGACATTGCCGACCGTGAGATCAAGCGGCTGCTCGCGCTCGAGCCCGACTTCGCCACGAAGGGGCCAGCGCTGTTGCGGCGTTGGCGGCTCAACGACGAACTCCTCGAGCCGTTGCTCAAGGGGCTGCGGCGCGCGGGGTTGGCGGTCTCGTAGGCGAAGCGGGCCGCCCACGGACCCCTACGCGTCAGTCGTCGATGAGAAAGCTGCGCAGCTGATCCGAGCGCGAGGGGTGGCGTAGCTTACGCAGCGCCTTCGCCTCGATCTGCCGAATCCGCTCGCGTGTCACGTCGAACTGCTTGCCGACTTCTTCGAGCGTGTGATCGGTGTTCATGTCGATGCCGAAGCGCATGCGCAGTACCTTGGCCTCGCGCGGCGTCAAGCCGGCCAGCACGGCATGCGTGGTTTCTTTGAGGCTCTCATCGGTCGCCGAGTCGATCGGCGACGACACCGCGGTGTCCTCGATGAAATCCCCAAGATGCGAATCCTCGTCGTCGCCGATCGGGGTCTCCATCGAGATCGGCTCTTTCGCGATCTTCAGCACCTTGCGAACCTTGTCCTCCGGCATCTCCATGCGCTTCGCCAGCTCGTCCGGCGTCGGCTCTCGGCCCATCTCCTGAAGCATCTGCCGCGAGATTCGGTTCAGCTTGTTGATGGTCTCGATCATGTGCACCGGGATACGGATCGTTCGCGCCTGGTCGGCGATGGAGCGCGTAATGGCCTGCCGAATCCACCAGGTCGCATAGGTCGAGAATTTGTAGCCGCGCCGATATTCGAACTTGTCGACGGCCTTCATCAGGCCGATGTTGCCTTCTTGAATCAGGTCCAGAAACTGCAGACCGCGATTCGTGTATTTCTTTGCGATCGAGATCACGAGGCGCAAGTTCGCTTCGACCATTTCCTTCTTGGCGCGCCGCGCCTGAGCTTCGCCGAGAGAGATTTCGCGGTTGATCTCCTTGAGCTCGGCGATCGTCAGCAGTACCGCCTGCTCGATCTTTTGCAGGCGTTTCTGCGCGCGCTGAATCTCTTCCTTCGCTTTCGCGAGGGCCGAGGAGTGTTTGCGCTTGGAGCGAATGTGCTTGTCGACCCAGGAGAGATTGGTCTCGTTTTTCGGGAAGCTGGCGATGAAGTCCTTGCGTGGCATGCCCGCGTCACGCACGCAGAGCGCCATCACGAGACGTTCTTGGCCGCGCACCTGGTTCACGACCTCGCGCAATTGCGCAACGAGCTGGTCGAATACTTTCGGTGCCAGCTTCAGCTCCATGAACTCGTTCGTCAGCGACTTCAGCGTCTTCTTCGTCGATGCGTGCTTGACGCCGTTGGCCTCGAGCGCCTCCAAGTACCGTTTGTGCAGCCGCTTCACCTTCTTCAGGCGTGCAGCCACCTCTTCGGGATCGGGACCGGTGTCGGGCGTATCGTCTTCGGAGTCGGGATCGTCGCTTTCCTCGTCCCGCGACTGGTCGGCAGCCGGGGCCGCCGCGCGCGCATTGGGGTCGGCGATCTGCTCATTCGGATCGATGAAGCCCGTGATCAAGTCCTGCAGACGCGTCTCGCCGCGAGTCACCTGATCGTAGGTGTCGAAGATCAGAGTGCCGGTCAGCGGAAACTGCGCCAATGCGGTGCGAACCTGGTCGAGGCCTTCCTCGATGCGTTTCGCGATTCGGATCTCGCCTTCGCGCGTGAGCAGCTCGACGGTGCCCATCTCGCGCATGTACATGCGGACCGGATCCGTGGTGCGCCCGAACTCGGCATCCACGGTCGCGAGCGCCGCGGCCGCCTCGTCGGCGGCGTCCTCGTCGTTCGACACGGCGGAATCGGACAGCAGCAACGATTCCGCATCGGGTGCCTTCTCGTACACCGTGATGCCCATGTCGTTAATCATGTTGACGATGTCTTCGATCTGCTCTGGATCGACGATATCGCTCGGCAGGTGGTCGTTGACCTCACTGTACGTGAGGTAGCCCTGTTCCTTGCCCTTCGCGATCAGCAGCTTGAGCTGCGATTGACGTTCGTCTTCCTGGGGCGGCTGTGCCTGCGTATCCATGGATAAGCGTGTCCTCTGGGTGAGGGGCGAGTTAAACGGGCCAATATACCTGTGTAGGAGCCACCGGGCTAGGGAGTAGTTCCATGCCAATGGCCCTCACCTAGCCGCCCCGCGGGCCAGGTTGATGGCCGAGAACCGCCTCCGCTGCTCGATTTTTGCGGACTTCCTCGAGCATTCGGGCGACGGCGTCGTTCAGGACGCCCGCAGCGGCTTCTGGCCCGTCGAGCGGCTCCTCGGTGACGAGCTTTTCGAGATGCCTAATATCGGGGTCGCCGCGCAAGTGTTCAAGCAGCTGCGCGGTCGTCGGTGCGCGTAAGCTGCGCGCGAGCTCCAGGATCCGCCGCAGCAGCGGGGCCCCGGGTTGGTTCAGCTCAATTAGTGCCGCGGGCTCGTTCAGCTGCGCCGCGGCCTCCGGGTAATGCAGTACGAGGCTGATCACGTGCTGCACCAGCGTCTTGCGGCGGCCGCCTGCCAACGTGGGGCGCGGCGGCGCAGCGGCCGGCGCCTCGTCGGACATCATCTGGTTCAGCATGTCCGGCTGGATATGCAGCGCTGCGCCAAACGCGTCCATGACGGCCGCCCGGTACGTGCCTTCGGGAAGTCGTTTCAGCAGCGGCTTGGCAACGGCCTGAAATCGGGATCTTCCGTCCACGGTCCCTAGATCGACCCGGGCAGCCAGCTCTTTAACCAGGAAGTCCGAAAGCGGCGCGGCTTGCTCGGCCAGGGCTCGAAATGCCTCCGGTCCCTTCGAGCGCACGAACGAATCCGGGTCATCGCCCTCCGGCAGGAGCAGGAACTTCAGCTCCAACATGCCACCCCCGTACGGCAAGGCCGTTTCGAGTGCTCGCCATGCCGCCGCGCGGCCGGCCCGGTCGCCGTCGAAACAGAACAGGATCTTGTCCGTCAGGCGCGTGAGGCGGCGAAGATTCTCGGTCGTGGTGGCCGTTCCGAGTGTCGCCACGACGTTGTCGATGCCGTGCTGCACGAGGCTCGCGACATCCAGATAGCCTTCGACGACGATGATCTCCTTCGGTCGCCCGGGAGTTTGCCGCGCTTCGAACAAGCCGTACAGCTCATGACCCTTGCGAAAAATCGGCGTCTCGGGGGAGTTCAGGTATTTCGGCTCGCCGGAGTCGAGCACTCGGCCGCCGAAGCCGATGACCTGGCCGTGTGGCGACGTGCGGATCGGGAACATGATGCGATCGCGAAAACGGTCGTAACGCCGCCCGCTGTCGTTCGTGACGACGAGACCAGCCTGCACGAGCTGCGCGATCCGCGCCTCGGACGTTCCAAGTGCGCGCAGGACGGTATCCCAAGCGTTGGGCGCATAGCCGATACCGAAACGGCCCGCGGTCGGCCCATCGATGCCGCGCTTTTTCAGGTAGGCGACAGCGGTCTCGGTCGAGCGCAGCGCAGCTCGGTAGATCTGATCGGCTTCGCGAAGCACCGAGTAGAGCTCGTCGTTCTCGTCTTTACGCTCGGGTATGCCGCTGGTCTCGCGGGGAACCGTAAGGCCCATCATCTCGGCGAGGGCTTCGACGGCTTCCGGGAACTCGAGATTGTCGTACGCCATCAGAAAGCCGATCGCCGTGCCGTGAGCGCTGCAGCCGAAGCAATGGTAAAAGCCCTTGGACGGGCTCACGGTGAACGACGGCGTTTTCTCGCCGTGGAACGGGCACAACCCTTTGTAGTTGCTGCCGGCGCGCTTCAATGCGACGCGCGCACCGACCACTTCGACAATGTCGGCGCGAGCGATCAGCTCGTCTATGAAGGTTTTTGGGATTCGTCCGGCCATCGACCGGCATTATCCGAGCGCAGGGCAGCGCCAGAAAGATGTCTGTAGCAGAGCGTGGGCGCGAACCGTCAGTCGGCCGCCAGCATGGAGCGCACGCGAGTGCCCACCGTGCTCATGTCGACACGGCCCGCGGCCCGCGCCTTGATGAGGCCCATGACCTTGCCGAGATCCTTGACGCTCATGGCACCCGCAGCTTCGATGCACTCCGCAATCAGGTTATCGAGCTCCACGTCGTTCAGCGGCTGGGGCAGATACGTCTGGAGGACCTTGATCTCGGCCTCTTCCTTCTCGACGAGATCGCTGCGACCGCCTGCGCGGTACTGGCTCACGGAATCGCGACCTTGCTTGATCATGCGCTCGATCACGTTCTGCACGCCGGCGTCGTCGAGCGGTCGGCGAGTGTCGACCTCGCGTTGCTTCACGCCCGAAAGGGCAAGACGTAGCACGCTCAGGCGAGCCTTGTCGCCGCTCTTCATTGCGGCCTGCATATCTTCCGTTAGACGGTCCTTGAGCGACATGACCGGGGAAGCGGTGTAGTTCAGTAGAGGCGGCGGCGCTTTGTCGTGGGAGTGCGTGCGTTGCGTTTCAGGTGCCGCTTCACGGCGGCGGCTTTCTTGCGCTTGCGTTCCTGAGTCGGCTTCTCGTAGAACTCGCGACGTCGCAACTCGGTCAGGACGCCGGCCTTCTCGCACGCGCGTTTGAAACGACGCAGGGCCGCGTCGAAGTGCTCGCTCTCTCTTATTCTTACGCCCGGCATCTACTGCTCGTGATTGACCATACTAGAGAAAAATTGGCCGGCGGGGCCGGCACAAGAGCGGCATATTAGCCATCAGGCCCTCAACCTGTAAAGTCTGCCGATGCGAGTCCTTGGGATCGAAACCAGCTGCGACGAGACGGGTGTCGCCATATTCGAGGCTGGCCGAGGCATCCGGGCTGAGCGGCTGGCCAGTCAGACCGCGATCCATGCGGCATTCGGCGGGGTCGTGCCCGAGCTCGCATCCCGGGACCATATCGCGAAGCTGCTGCCGATGGTGCTGGACGTGCTCGGCGAGGCCGAGCTGCCACTGCGTGCGCTCGACGCCATCGCGTATACGGCCGGTCCGGGGCTGATCGGCGCGCTCATGGTGGGCGGCTCGCTCGCGACATCACTGGCCTACGCTCTCGAGATTCCCGCGATTCCCGTTCACCACCTCGAAGGGCATCTGCTGGCTTGCATGCTGGAAGAGTCGCGGCCGGAGTTTCCGTTCCTCGCGCTGCTCGTCTCCGGTGGGCATTCCCAGCTCGTCGAGGTGGGCGGCGTCGGGCGGTATCGGATCATCGGCGAGACCCTCGACGACGCGGCCGGCGAGGCTTTCGACAAGGTCGCGCGGCTTTTGGGCTTGCCGTATCCCGGCGGGCCCCAGCTCGCCGCGCTCGCCGCCGAGGGTAATCCGCAGCGCTTTGTGCTGCCCCGACCGTTGAAGAACCAGGGTCTCGACATGAGCTTCAGCGGATTGAAGACGGCCATGCGCCACGCGATCGACTCGTGTCGAGGCATCGACGGCGGCCTGGCCGAAATCGTGCGCGCCGACCTTGCCGCCTCCTTCCAGGCCGCGGTGGTGGACACGCTGACGGGCAAGTGCCGCCAGGCCCTCGAGGTCACCGGACTCGCGCGGCTGATCGTGGCGGGGGGTGTGGGCGCAAACAGTGCGTTGCGCGACAGCTTGGCGGCACTCGCGTCGAGTCTCGGCGCGCGCGTGTATTATCCCAGACCCGCGCTCTGCACCGACAATGGCGCGATGATCGCCTACACCGGCTGGTGCCGGCGCTCGGCCGCGGACGCGCGCGCTTTGCGCATCGTGGCGAAACCCCGCTGGCCGCTCGACGAGCTCGTGCCGCCGAGCTAGAACGACAAAGGATCGACGTGGACAAGCTGTTCCTGCGCGAGCTCAAGGTCGAGACGATCATCGGGTTCCTCGAGTGGGAGCGTCGGATCAAGCAGACCGTCAGCATCGATCTCGAGATCGGCGCTGACTCTCGGGCCGCCGCGGCGGTCGACGCCGAGGCGGGAGCGCTGAACTACGAGTCGGTGGCGAGTCGGCTCGTGCAGCACGTCGCGGCGGCGCAATACCGGCTCGTCGAGACACTGGCAGAAGCCATCGCACGCATCGTCATCCGGGAGTTCGCCGCACCCTGGGTCAGGGTTACGGTCGCAAAGCCCGGGGCCATTCCCGGCGCACGCGACGTCGGCATCGTGATCGAGCGCGTCTCGGCGGACTATGCGTGAGGTGCTCGTCGGCATCGGTAGCAATTTGGAGCCAGAGACCGCGTTGCGTGTCGCCGTAGCGGCGCTCGAGCGGTCCTATGGCGCGCTCGTCTGCTCGTCCGTCTATAGCGGGCAGGCCGTGGGTCCGGACGCGGCGAATTATCTGAACATGGCCGTGCGGTTCACGACCGAATCCGCTTCCGACGCCGTACGCGCCGAGCTTGCGCGGATCGAGACGGCGACAGGCCGCGACCGCGTCGATCCAGGAGTTTGCCGGCTAGATCTCGATCTGCTCGTCTACGGATCGCGAGTCGATGCGTCGCGGCGGTTGCCGCGCAGTGGCTTGTTCTCGCAGCCCTACGTGCTGCTCCCGCTCGCGGAGGTTGCCCCGAATCTCATTCACCCGCTGACCGGCCAGCGCTGCGGCGTGGCGCGGGCGGCATTCGCGCGGTCGGTCAGTCTCGAGAATCTAGGACCACTGGGATAGCGCTGCCAACGTTACCAGCCGACGCTGCGCCCGCCGTCGACCGCGATGATCTGCCCCGTGACGTAGGGCGCGTCTCGTACGAGAAACAGCACGGCCGCCGCGATGTCCTGCGGCTTGCCGCTGCGCTTCAACGCCGTCTGGCGAATGATCGCGGCCCGCAACTGCTCCGACATGCCTTCGTCCGGCCACAGAATCGCGCCGGGCGAGACGCCGTTGACTCGAACGTCCGGACCCAAATCTTTGGCCAAGGAGCGAGTCAGCATCGCGAGGCCGGCTTTGGCCGCGCCGTAGACGACGTGATCGCGCAGGGGACGTTGCGCATGCACGTCCACGATGTTGATGATCACGCCGCGGGCGGCTTTGAGCGCGGGCAGCAGCGCCTGCGACAGGAACAGCGGGGCCTTCAGATTGCTGCCCATCAGGTCGTACCAGTGCTCCTCGGTCACGGTACCGAGGGGCGTGGGGTAGAAATTGGAGGCGTTGTTGACCAGCACGTCGAGCTGACCCGTGTGCCGCAGCACCTCCCTGGCCATGCGCTCGAGCTCTACGACGTCGCGCACGTCGGCACTGACCGTGAACGCGGAACCCGGCCGAAGCTCGTTCAGCTCGGATGCCAACCGCTCGGCGTCGTCCGTAGAGCGGTGGTAATGGATCGCGACGTTGGCACCGGCCCCGTGCAAAGTGCCCGCCACGACGGCACCGATGCGCTTGGCCGCACCGGTCACTAGAGCCCAGCGGCCCTCCAGCGTGGCTTGTGGTTCGGAACCCTTCACTCTGCGCTCGCGATTCGGTGGGAACGTCGATCGTAAGGTTACACTATTGAACGCCAATGCCTTCGCCCCCGACGAGCTCCGTACTGCCGCCGCCGAGTGAAGACGCGCTGCGCGTCAGCGCAGAGCTCAGCGCGGCAATCCACGCAGAAATCATGCGCGCCGGCGGCTGGATCGACTTTTCCCGCTACATGGAGCTCGCGCTCTATGCTCCGGGGCTCGGCTACTACAGCGCGGGCAGCATCAAGCTCGGGGCCGCCGGCGACTTCGTCACGGCTCCGGAGATCAGCGCGGTGCTAGGCCGCGCGCTTGCATCGACGCTCGACGCCGAGCTTGCAAGGCTCGATGCGAGCGTCGTGCTGGAGCTCGGGGCCGGCAGCGGCGCGCTCGCCGGCCAGCTGTTGGACGCATGGGCGACGCTGGGTCGCGACGTGGACTACCGGATCCTCGAGCCGAGCGCCGATCTACGGGCGCGCCAGCAAGTCGCTTTGCAGCGATTCGCGCCGCGCGTTCGTTGGCTCGATCGGCTCCCCGCCGAGCCGTTCAGCGGTGCGATCGTCGCGAACGAGGTCATCGACGCGCTACCCGCATCATGCTTCGCCAAAGGCATCGATAAGACGCTGGCCATCGGTGTCACGAGCGCGGCGGACGCATTCCGCTGGGGGCAACGTGCCGCCGCGGCGGAGCTCGTGGCTACTGTCGACGAGGTCGAACGGCGCATCGGTGCGCCGCTGGCGCCGGGTTATCGATCGGAGGTTCGTCCGCACTTGTCGGCGTGGCTTCGCGCCCTGACGCGTTGTCTCGAGCGCGGATGTCTGCTGTTCGTCGACTACGGCTTGATAGCCACCGAGTATTATCACGCGCAGCGATCGAGCGGCACGTTGATGTGTCATTACCGTCATCGGGCGCATGGCGATCCTTTCATGTATCCCGGCTTGCAGGACATCACGGTGTGGGTCGATTTCAGCGCACTCGCCGAGGCGGCAGTGATGGCCGGCTGCTCGATCGGCGGGTTCACGACGCAAGGCCAATACCTGGCCGCGTGTCTCGCGGCCGCGCCGGAGCTGCTGGCGAACGCCGCGACTCCGCGTGAGCACAGCGCATTGAAGACGCTGATCCTGCCGGGGGAAATGGGCGAACGGTTCAAGTTGCTGCTGCTGCGCAAAGGAGCGGATGGGCCATCGTTGCCGGGCCGAGACTTCCGCCCGAGACTCTGACTACGGGGTCCGAGTGGACGCCTCGGACAGCGCGGACTTGATGGCCGCCAGTCGTGCGTCGTGCAGCGCTCTGCCGAGCGCCTCGCCTGCTACGCCGCGCTCCGCTTGCACTGTGCGCGCGTCGACGCCGCGCGCGGCATGCAGTGCGAGGCGCAGTCGATCCGCCTGAGGATAAGGACGGTCTTCGAACCCCGTGCGGCCGCGCATGTCGGCCTCGCACGCGAGCAGGAACTCCTCGAATCGGTCGGGTTGCCGAAACGCATCGGTCTCTTCGATCAGCTGGAGCACGGTCTTGGGCTTTAGCTCTGCCGCGCGATGCACGATGCCATGATGCCGTGCGACGTGGAGGGCGAGATCGCGCAACCGATTCGGCACCGGCAGTCTGGCGCACAGCTCTTCGAGAAGTCGCTCCGAACGACGCTCGTGACCGTGGTGGCGCGGCAGCAGCGTCGTCGGGGTCGCCGCCTTGCCGAGGTCGTGCGTCAGCACGGCGAAGCGCACGGTTGTCGCTAGCGAAAGACGTACGGCGACGCGCAGTGCGAGCAGCGTGTGCACTCCGGCGTCGACCTCGGGGTGCCACCGGGCCGGTTGCGGAATTCCGAACAGCGCATCCACCTCGGGGAATATCAGCCGCAGCGCCCCGCAGTCGCGCAGTATTTGAAAGTAGACGTCCGGCTGATCCGTGCGCAGTGCTTTCACGGTCTCGTTCCAGATCCGCTCCGGCCGCAGAGCGGCCATCTCGCCGCTCGCGACGATGTCGCGCATCAACCCGAGTGTCTCGGGCGCCACGGTAAAGCCGAGGCTACCGAATCGCGCGGCGAAGCGCGCAACGCGCAGCACGCGCAGCGGGTCTTCGCGAAAGGCCGGTGAGACGTGGCGCAGCAATCGGCGTTCGAGATCGGCACGTCCCGACCAGGGATCCACCACCTCGCCCTCGGCTGTACGCGCCATGGCGTTGATCGTGAGATCGCGACGTGCGAGATCGTCTTCGAGGGTCACCGTGGTCGAGGTGTCGAACGTGAATCCCGTGTACCCGGGGCCCGTCTTCCGCTCGGTGCGCGCCAGCGCGTATTCCTCGCCCGTCGTGGGGTGCAGGAACACGGGAAAGTCTTTGCCGACGCGTTTGAAGCCGAGCGCGGTCAGCTCTTCTGGCGATCCCCCGACGACCACCCAGTCGCGCTCCTCGACCGATAGGCCGAGCAACGCATCGCGAACGGCGCCACCGACCTCGTAGATCTCCATGGCCGCATCATACCGTAGCGTTCCGCGTGCTAAATTTCGAGCAAGTGAAGATCATTCGGCGACTCGCGCTGCTCTCTTTCGTGGCTGTATTGTCCGGCTGCGCCGTGCCTTTCTACTGGCAGGCGATCGGCGGGCAGCTCGAGCTGCTGCGCAAGCGCACGCCGATCGAGCAGCTCGTCGATGATCCCGAAGTCGATCCGGCGCTGCGGGCGAAGCTCTCCTCGGTGGCGGAGATTCGTGCGTTTGCGGTCGACGAGCTCGAGTTGCCCGACAACCGGAGCTATACGACCTACGTCGCGCTCGATCGGTCGTACGTGGTTTGGAACGTGGTCGCCGCAAAGGAGTTCTCGGTCGACGCCGAGCGCTGGTGCTTCCCGTTCGCGGGGTGCGTCGCATACCGAGGGTTCTTCGCGCGCGACGCTGCCGAGCGGTTTCAAGCGCGTCTCATCGAGCGGGGACTCGACACGTATAGCGGCGGCTCCAGCGCGTACTCGACGCTCGGGTACTTCGCCGATCCCGTTCTGAGCACGATGATCAACGGCGGCGAGCAGTACGTGGCGAGCCTGTTGTTTCACGAGCTGGCCCATCAGAAACTCTATGTGAAGGGGGACAGCGAGTTCAGCGAGGCTTTTGCGACCGTGATCGAGGAATTCGGCACCGAGCGTTGGCTCACATTGCACGGTACGCAGGCCGACCTCGATCGCTATCGACAACGCCGTCGGCGCGGCGAGGACTTCGCCGCACTGATCGCGAAACAGCAGACGCGCCTGCGCGAGATCTACGCTCGCGACGAGCCGCCCGAGATCAAGCGCGAGCATAAGCGCGTCGCGTTCGCCGCTTTGCAGACCGAGTACGCAGCACTGAAGGCGCGTTGGGGCGGCAATACCGATTACGACGCGTGGTTTGCGCAGCCGCTGAACAACGCGGCGCTGGCGGCCGTCGCGACCTACACGCGCTGGGTGCCGGGGCTGCGGGAGCGCCTCGATGCTCGGGGTCTCGACGCGTTCTACGACGATACTGCGGCGCTCGCGAAGCTCGACAACGAGGACCGCGCGCAGCGTCTCGAGGCGTGGCGCTCGGACTCGCCTAGCGCATCCGAATGAGCTGATTACGGTCGCCGCGCTGAATCTCGACGATGATCAGGCGCGCGTCGCGTAGCAGCGGCTTGGCCTCGGCCAAGCTGCGCACTTTCATGCGGTTGATCTTCGTGATGATGTCGCCCGGACGCAGGCCTCTGTCGGCCGCAGGGCTACCGGGATCGACGCGCCGCACTAGCAGTCCTGGCGCCGTGGCGTTGCCGCTATCCACGATGTCGGCGCCCTCGAACACCTCGTCGAGGTCGAAGTTCTTTTCAGGCTCGGGCTCCGCCGCCGCAGTGGCCGCCGTCGAAGCGCCGAGGGTGGCGGTCACGTTCATGTCCTTGCCGTCGCGAATGACGCCGATGCGGACTTGGTCGCCGGGCCGCAGCAGGCCCACGGTGTTGCGCAACGAGCCCGAGTCGCGAACATGCATCCCGTTGATGGTGACGATCACGTCGTCGATGCGAATGCCCGCATGCTCGGCGGCCGATTCCGGGCTCACCGCCATGACCAGGGCGCCCGAGTTGTCGTGCAAGCCATAGCTCGCAGCGACCTCGGGGGAGACATCGTTGATGCTGACGCCCAGCAGTCCGCGGCTCACGGAACCAAAGGAGATCAGTTGCTCCATGATCGAGCGCGCCATGTTGACGGGAATCGCGAAGCCGATGCCGACGTTGCCGCCGGATCGCGAAATGATCGCCGAGTTGATGCCGACGAGCTCCCCGTTCAGGTTTGCGAGCGCACCGCCCGAGTTGCCCGGGTTGATCGAGGCATCGGTCTGAATGAAGTCTTCGTAGGCGTCGCGATTCAAGCCGCTGCGCCCGAGTGCGCTGACGATGCCCGAGGTCACCGTGTTCGAGAATCCGAACGGATTGCCGATCGCCACCACGTAGTCGCCGACGCGCAGCTTGCTGGAATCGCCGAACGGCATGCTCGTGAGCCCGCTGGCCTCGACTTTCAAGACCGCGAGGTCGGACCCTTTGTCCGAGCCGACGATCTTCGCGGAGAGACTGCGGTTGTCGAACAGAGTGACCGTGATCTTGTCGGCATTCTCGACGACGTGGTGATTCGTGAGGATGTAGCCCTTCGCGCCGTCGACGATGACGCCGGACCCTGCGGCTTCGACCTCGCGCCGTCGTTCCGGCAGGTCGTTGTCGAAGAAACGCCGAAAGAACTCGTCCTGCGCAAGCGGATTCGCCTCCGTCACGCTGCCGCTGACCGAGATGTTCACGACGGCGGGCGAGATCTTCTCGAGCACCGGCGCCAGGCTCGGGATCTCGCGGCCGGCGTTCGGCTGGGCTGCGACGCTCGAAGCGATCAAGAGCGCAATGAACGGCAGAAAGCGCGCGTGGCCGATGCAGGCTTGCCGAAGCGAGGACTGAGTCATTGATTCACCTTCGAGTTGACAGAGGAGGCGTTGTTGGCGCTACCGACGATCGCACGCGTGTCGCGACATAGTGGGCCAGCCAAAGGACCCGCTGCAACCCGCGAAAACGTCGATCGTCGGCCGCTTCCTACTGTTAACTTCCTGTGATTAGCTAGGGGATATATTGGGAGTTTCCGGAACACAAGATATTGTGTTTTGGACGCCGCTTTTGCAATCAATGGCAGCACCCAAAAGAATTTAAGTGATTTTTAGGTCATCCTTATAACTCTATGTTTATACTTGTGTTTAATAATGTAAGAACTTTGTCATAAAGTCTTGACAGAAATTCTCGCCAGGCCTACTCTACGATCGAACGACACAAGATCTTGTGTTGTTTCTTTTCAAAGAATTCGTCGGGCGGTTTCGGGCTGTCGGGGCAGCCAGCGGGATGTTTTTCGCGCCAAAAAACGCGAGGCCAGTCCAGTTCAGGCCGAGATCGAGGCGGCGTCGGGCCGGGGTACAGCGGGGGGAGAAGCTACCAATATGAACATGGCGTTCGAGCTGAAGGCGACGGGGATCGCCGACATTGCTCTGCAAGAAGCGTCCTTGAATATCTGGGACACAAAGTACCGCCTGAAGACGAAGTCCGGCGAGCCCGTGGATCGGGACATCGACGGCACCTTCGAACGCGTCGCCAAAGCGCTGGCGGCCGTCGAGGAACCCCCTAAACGCGGCGAATGGTACGAGCGTTTTCTCTGGGCGCTACAGCGCGGTGCCATACCTGCCGGCCGAATCACGTCGAATGCCGGCGCCGAGTATCACAAGCCCGCGACCTCCACGATCAATTGCACCGTTTCCGGCACTATTCACGACTCGATGCACGACATCCTCGACAAAGTGCACGAAGCCGGGCTCACGCTAAAAGCCGGTTGTGGTATCGGTTACGAGTTCTCCACGCTGCGCCCGCGCGGCGCTTACGTGAGCGGCGCCGGTGCGTACACCTCTGGCCCTCTGTCGTTCATGGATATCTACGACAAGATGTGCTTCACGGTGTCGTCGGCCGGTGGCCGGCGTGGCGCGCAGATGGGCACTTTCGACGTCGGCCATCCCGACGCCATGGACTTCATCCGGGCGAAACGTGAAGACGGCCGCCTCCGGCAGTTCAATCTGTCGCTACTGATCACGGACGAGTTCATGCGCGCCGTGAGAAACAACGAGCCCTGGCAGCTCGCCTTCCCTCTGACCCCGCGCGAGGCGGAAGAGGAGAGTATCGACCTCGGCGATCCGGCGCAGGTCGTTTGGCGCGAATGGCCGAGCCAGGCGAGCTATATCGTCGATCACCGCGGTCTCGTGGCCTGCCGCGTGTACCGAACCTTGCCGGCTCGCCGCATGTGGGACGTCATCATGTCCTCGACCTACGACTTTGCCGAACCGGGATTCGTCCTGATCGATCGCGTCAACGAGATGAACAACAACTGGTGGTGCGAGGACATTCGCGCCACGAACCCGTGCGGAGAGCAGCCGTTGCCGGCCTACGGTGCGTGCCTGTTGGGGTCGATCAATCTCACGAAGTTCGTCGTGGCCCCGTTCACTGAGCACGCCTTCTTCGACTGGGAAGAGTTCCGCGAGGTCGTCCGTGTGTTCACGCGCATGCTCGACAACGTGGTCGACGTGAACGGGTTGCCGCTGCCCCAGCAACGTGCGGAGATCTTGCGCAAGCGGCGGCACGGCATGGGCTTCCTTGGACTCGGTTCCGCGATCACCTTGCTGGGCATGCGCTATGGCTCGGCAGAGTCCGTGCAATTCAGCGAGGACGTGTCGCGCGAGCTCGCGATCGCCGGCTGGCAGACCGGTCTCGAGCTTGCGAAGGAAAAAGGCGTGGCGCCGATTCTGCTCGAGGAGTTCGACGTCACCGAGGAGATGCTGCGCAAACGGCCCGAGATGCGCGCCGACGGCTGGCAGGTGGGGCAGCGAATCCCGGGCCGAGTTCTGCACAGCCGCTATAGCCGCTACATGCAGCGCATTCGCGAAGTGGCGCCGGAGCTCGTCGATGAGCTCGAGCGACAGGGCGCACGGTTCACGCATCACAGCTCGATTGCGCCGACCGGCACGATCTCGCTGTCGCTGGCCAACAACGCCAGCAACGGCATCGAGCCTTCGTTCGCGCACCACTATTTCCGCAATGTCATCAAGCAGGGTAGGAAAACCAAAGAGAAGGTGGACGTCTTCTCGTTCGAGCTGCTCGCCTATCGGGCGCTCGTCAATCCGCGGGCGCTGCCGGGCTCCACCAAGCCGGGCGAGCGGCTGCCCGACTATTTCGTGAGCTCCGAGGACATCACGCCGCACGAGCACGTCGACATTCAGGCCGCCGCGCAGAAATGGATCGACTCTTCGATCTCGAAGACGGCCAACGTCCCGACGGACTACCCCTACGAGGACTTCAAAGGCATCTATCTCTATGCGCATGAAAAGGGTCTGAAGGGTTGCACCACGTTTCGCTTCAATCCTGAAGCGTTCCAAGGGGTTCTCGTCAAAGAGAAGGATCTGAAAAGCACGACGTATCGCTTCACTCTCAGCGACGGCACCGTGGTCGAGGCCAAAGGCGACGAAGAGATCGCCTATGACGGCGAGACGCACACGGCCGCGAATCTGTTCGATGCCCTCAAAGAGGGCTACTACGGCAAACTTTAGGCGGAACAGTCATGGCACGTATCACAATCGACAAGAAGATCGTCAAGTACGCGGTCGCAAAAGACGAAGACAAGGCGAAGCCCGCGCCCGAGCCGGAGCGCAGCAACGAATCCAACGTCATCCGGATGCACGAGAAGCTCGAGCGTCCGGAGGTTCTGATCGGCTCCACCTACAAGGTCAAAACACCGGTGTCCGATCACGCGATGTACGTGACGATCAACGACATCGTTCTGAACGAAGGCACGCCATACGAGCAACGGCGACCGTTCGAGATTTTCATCAACTCTAAGAACCTGGATCACTATCAGTGGATCGTCGCGCTCACGCGAATCATGTCGGCCGTATTCCGCAAGGGCGGTGACGTGACGTTTCTCGTCGACGAGCTCAAGGCCGTGTTCGACCCGCGCGGGGGCTATTGGCAGCCCGGCGGCAGGTTCATGCCGTCGATCATCGCCGAGCTCGGGCACATCGTGGAGAAACACCTGACCGAGATCGGGCTGCTGAAAGGACCCGACCTGAGTCCCGAGCACCGTGAGTTCATCGACAAGAAACGCGCCGACTTCGAGGCTCGAGATCGCCAGAAGGATGCGTTCGCCAAGAGTAGTTTCCCCGAGGGAGCTCAGCTCTGTGGCAAGTGCAACACCGCCGCCGCGGTGATGCTCGACGGCTGCATGACTTGCCTGAACTGTGGCTACTCGAAGTGTGGTTGAACGCCGCCGCTACTGTTCCTGAGGTATCGGCGCTACTGCGGCTTTGAGGGGTTTACCGGTCCGCCGTTGGTCCGCCCTTTGAGTCAATCGGGGCGGACCCTTTTTTCGCTCGGCGCGCGAGGCGCTCAAACTGAGTAGAATGGCGCAACGCCACGTCCGATACGGCTACCGGTGAGTCTCTCAATCCCAGATTTCTCCAGTCTGCGCGTGCTGGTTGCCGGCGACGCGATGCTGGACGAGTACTGGTTCGGCGATACGGCGCGCATTTCCCCCGAAGCCCCCGTGCCGGTCGTGCAAACACGTACCGCCGAGCAACGCCCTGGTGGCGCGGCCAACGTCGCCCTGAATCTCGCGTCCCTCGGTGCGCAGTGCGCGCTCGCCGCCGTGGTTGGGCTCGACGAGCGCGGTCGGCTGTTGACGCAACTCCTCGAGGAGCGCGGCGTCCGCTGTGAGTTCGTGCGTTCGGCGGCTCTGCCGACGGTCCACAAGCTGCGGGTGCTCGCGCGCAGCCAGCAATTGCTCCGAATCGACGCCGAACAGTCGCTGGCGGCCTGTGGGGCCGAATTCGCCACCCTGTTCGAGCGTCTCGTGCCCGCTGCCGATGCGGTGATCCTGTCCGACTACGCGAAGGGCACGCTGAGCCACGCGCCGGAGCTCGTGGCGGCCAGCCGCGCTGCCGGCGTTCCGGTACTGATCGACCCGAAGGGCACGGACTTCAAGCGTTACCGCGGCGCGTACGGGCTGACCCCGAATCGCGGCGAGTTCGAAGCCGTGGTCGGGGCCTGCGCCGATGAATCCGAGCTGCTGCGCAAGGGGCAAGTGCTGCGCGCCGAGCTCGACCTCGAGCTGCTGCTCGTGACCCGCGGCGAGCACGGCATGACGCTGTTTCAGCGCAACGCCGCCCCCGTCACGCTGCCGGCTCAGGCGCGCGAGGTGTTCGATGTCACGGGCGCCGGGGACACCGTCATCGCGTTGCTCGCGGCCGGCCTCGCGGCGGGGTTGGACGCGCCTTCGGCGGCTGCGCTCGCCAACCTCGGCGCGAGCATCGTCATCGGCAAGATCGGCGTGGCGACGGCGAGCCGCTCGGAGCTGCAGCATGCGCTGCACGCGCAGGGCAGCGGCGGTCGCGGTCTCGTCGAGCTTGCCGAGCTCCTGCCGCTCGTGGCGGAGGCCAAAGGCCATGGCGAGCGCGTGGTGTTCACGAATGGCTGTTTCGACATACTGCATGCGGGCCACGTCAGCTATCTCGAAGAAGCGAAGTCCTGCGGCGACCGACTCATCGTTGCCGTGAACGACGACGCCTCCGTGGCGCGATTGAAGGGCGCGGATCGGCCGATCACGCCGCTCGCCGATCGCATGGCGGTGCTCGCGGGCCTCGCGGCCGTGGACTGGGTCGTGCCGTTCGGCGAGGACACGCCGGCCGAGCTCATCGCCCAAGTGGTTCCCGATGTGCTAGTGAAGGGCGGCGACTACCGCACGGATCAAATTGCGGGCGCCGACACCGTGCTCAAGAATGGCGGCGAGGTGCGCGTGCTCGGCTTCAAGCCCGGCCGCTCGACGACCGCGCTGATCGCCGCGATGAAGGGCGCGAAAAAGTAACGGCAGGAGCGGTCCGGCGAGGGCTCCACGCTGCTCGCCGGACCGCTTCCTTGTAGCTCGCTATTTCAACCAGCCATCGATCTGCTGGACGTCGGTCTCGGACAAGTTGCCGGCCGCCTGCTTCAGCGTCAGCACGTTCATGATGTAGTCGTAGCGGCTGCGCGAATACGACGTTTCCGCCGTGCTCAGGCTTCTTTGCGAGAGGAGCACATCCACCGTTGTCTGCGTGCCGACCTCGAAGCCCGCTTCCGTCGCGCGCAGCGCCGTCCGGTTCGACTCGACGGACTGGCGCAATGCGCGTACGCGCGAAATTTCCGAGAGCACGCCGAGGTATGCGTCGCGCGTCTGCCGCTCCGTCTGTCGGGCGATGCGCTCGAGCTCCTCCGTGGCCGCGCGATGCGTGTACACCGCCTGCTGAATCCGCGACCGATTGAGGCCACCCGCGAACAGCGGAAACCGCAGATCGATCGACCAGCTCTGGCCCGTCGGCTGTTGTGGAACCCGCGTAGTGGTTGAAATCGGCAGCCCGGTGTTCGGGTCCGTCAGGAAGAGCGTCTGCAAGCGATCGTTCGTGTTGTCAGTGTAGGAAGCCGACAGGCTCACCTTCGGCAGGCGGTTGCCCCGCTGAATGGCGATGTCGTCTTCCGCCACATCGGCGGCGATTCGACTCGAAACCAGCGCCAAGTTCTGTGCGAGCGCCGTCTGTACCCATTGCTCCGGACTTCCCGGGTCGGGCGATAGGAGCGGCAGCTGGTCGGTCGGCGCCGCGAGGTCGGTCACCATGTCGCCGATGATCTCCCGGAGCACCTCGTAGGAGGTCGCGAGGGTTCGCTGGGCAAGGATCTCCGAGGCCACGGCATCGTCGTAACCGGCCTGAGACTGCTGCACGTCCGTGATCGCAATGAGCCCCACCTCGAAACGCCGCTGCGCCTGCTCGAGCTGGCGCGATATGGCTTCGCGGGCGGAGGTCATCGAAGCCAAGCTATCCTTGGCAGCCAGGACGTTGAAGTAGGCCGTCGCGACGCGCATCAGCAGCTGCTGCTGCGCAGCCTCGTAGTCGGTCGCGGCCCGCATGACGCGTTTTTCCGCCTGTTTGAGTTGCGTGTATTGGGCCCAGTCGAAAATCGTTTGCGAGAGGCTCACGCTCCAGCCGTGGCTATCCGTATTGAAGACCGATCGGTTACCGAGTCCGCCGCCGCCGAAGGAGAGGGGACCTATCGTGTCCTGGTTGTTGTTCGAAATGCTGCTGCCGAGCGTCAGATTGGGTAACAGACTGGCCCGGGCTTGCGGTTTCGCCTCCGCCAGGGCGCGATACTGGGCCTCGGCTTCGCGAATCGCCGGGTCGTTCTGTAGCGCGCGCTGATAGATCTCAAGCAGGCTTTCAGCGGCCGCTGCGTGAGCCGACAAGGCGGTCAGCGCGATAATCGCAAGTGTTCGAGTGTTCGGCATCTTGTGTTCCCTGTCTTCGCTTAGTTAGTTGAGTGCAATTGCCTTAGTAGCGAGGTACTTGCGGATCTATCTCCGTTGACCAAGCGTCGATACCGCCTCTGAGATTGAAAACCTGCGTGTAACCGTTCCCGAGCAAATACTGAGCAACCATGCGGCTGCGTCCTCCCATGTGACACATCACGACCAGCGGCACCTCGCGATCGAGCTCCGCGAGTCGCGACGGGATCTCGCCCATCGGAATGTGCGTGGCGGTCGGCAGGGCCGCGATCTCGAGCTCGGCGGGTTCACGAACGTCGAGCAACACGACGGCGTTATCCGGGCTCGGTGCGGGCCACCGCTGGCTGAATTCGGTGGGTGTCAATTCCGGAACCCCGGACATTGGAGCGCTCCGGTCCTCTCACTCAGAGAACGAACGGCTCCGGCCGTTCCGCATTGATCAGCGGGGTCAGCACGGTTTCGAACAAGGGGTCAGTGGTCGTGTTGCCGTTCGGCTGCATCGTGATCAGCTCTGCTTCCATGACCGGTTCGCGGCCGACTACGACAAACAGCCGGCCCTGCGGGCGCAGCATGTCGACGAAGTGGCTGCCCAGCTCCGGCAGCGAGCCCGTGACGGCGACGACGTCGAAGCGCCCGGCGTAGGACAACGCCAGCGCATCGGCCTCGAGCAGCTCCACGTTCGCTACTTCGTGTTCCTCGAGCTTGCGCCGTGCCTGGGTCACGAACTCGCCGATGATATCCACGCTCACCACCTGCTTCGCGAGCCGGGCCAGACAGGTTGTGAGGTAACCGCTGCCCGTCCCGATAACGAGAACTTCGTCGATCGGCTCCGCCTGGACCGCCTGCAACAGCCGTCCCTCGATCTTCGGGGCGAGCATCGCCTGCCCGTGACCAAGCGGCACCTCGACGTCGGCGAACGCCAATTCGCGATAGTCAGCCGGCACGAACTGTTCACGAGGTGTTTCGCGCAGCACGCGCAGGACTCGCTCATCGAGTACGTCCCAGGCCCGGATTTGCTGACCGAGCATTTGGGTACGTGCGACTTCGAAATTCATGATTATTCTTGCGATGAGCTTGGGAAGCGGGCGAACGCGGTAGGGTACGGAGTTTAGTCAGGGCCTACAAGGCGGTCTGTGAAGAATTATGGTCAATTTGGAGCGACGCTCCAAGCGCGTTGGGGTATCTTGAATCTGCGGGGAAACAGCGCGTTGCGCCCGGTGGGCAGGGATCGCCGCCGCCGGGAACCGACCTGAGCCCGACATAGATAACAACAAAGTCGGCCGCCTGAGACCGACTAGAACAATAAGGCCCCGCACCAACGTGCCAGCATCTCCGTTAGAACGCGCATGATCCAGGTCTTCGATGATCCCGTCGTCGCATTGGCGGCACTCTTGCTGCTTCTGCTCGTTCTCGCTCTCGTGTGGGCAGGATCGCGGCGTCCGTACGTTCGGGAAGTAGAGCGGCTCAAAGAGGACCTGCATCGCTTGCTGGCGGCCGGAGAGCCCGCGGCTCGGATCATGGTGAACGGACGCGCGAGCACGTTCGTCGACATTTCGGCCAGCATGAACCGCCTGCTCGATCGCGCCGACGAGGCGGCGGTCGTGGTGCCCACGCCCGAGCTGCCTCCGGCGAGCACGCCGCTCTTCGAGGCGCTCGCGGAGACCCTGCCAGAGGTTGCGTTGATTCACACGAGCACGATCCTGTTTGCGAACCGTGCCGCGGGCGAGCTGTTCGGCATCGACGCCGCCACGCTGGTCGGCAAGCCGATCACGGATCTGCTCCGGCCTGCATATCGCGCGCTGATGCGCAAGCACGTGAGCCTCGTCGACACGGACGAGCCGTTCGCGCCGCTGGAGGTGCAGCTGATCAGCGCCGATGATCATGGTTCCTGGGCCGAGCTCCACAGCAAACGCATCGTCTTCGAAGGCGAGGCTGCGTTTCTGACGGTGGCCCGTGACATCACCCATCGCAAGAGCCTCGAAGCGTCCCTGGGCCGCAGCAAGCTCCAAGCCAGAATCACGCTCGAGTCGATCGGTGAGGGTGTCATTACCACCGACCGCGCCGGCACGATCGATTACATGAACGAAGCTGCCGAGCAGTTGATCGGCGTTACGCGAACTGCGGGTCTGGGCAAGCGGCTGCTCGATCTCCTGACGATCGTCGATGAGGTGGACCGAAGTTCGCTCGGCGACCCGGTCGCGAAGTGTCTCAGCGAACGACGACGTGTAAATCTCGGCCGCCGCGCGTTTCTCCTGAGCAAGGCCGCGGAGCGCGAGTTCTCGACGGAGCTCACGGCGTCCCCGATCCGCGGACCGGACGGCCAGGTGGCGGGTTGCGTCGTGATCTTCCACGACGTGAGCGAATTGCGCGGTCTTGCGCGCGAAATGTCGTACCAAGCCAGCCACGACGCCCTCACGGGCCTCGTGAATCGCGCAGAGTTCGAGCGGCGGCTGGAGGCGGCCCTCGATTCCGCGCGCGGTGAAGCCGTTGGTCACGTGGTCTGCTATCTCGACCTCGATCGTTTCAAGCTCGTCAACGACACCGCCGGTCATATCGCCGGCGACAATTTGCTTCGTGAGATTTCATCGCTGATCAAGCAGCGCGTTCGCGATTCGGATACCGTGGCGCGGGTCGGAGGCGACGAATTTGCCATGCTCCTCGCGGGTTGCCCACTGGACAAGGCGCGGCAGATCGCCGACGACGTCTGTCAGTCGGTGGCGAATCAGCAGTTCGCTTGGCAGGACCACATGTTCGACGTCGGCGTGAGCGTGGGTCTCGTGGAGGTGAACAAAGACAGCGGCTCCGCGGAGAGCGTGCTTTCGGCGGCGGATTCGGCATGCTACGTCGCGAAGCAGCAGGGCCGCGGACGGATCCACGTGTATTCGTCGCGTGACGAGGTCGTGGCGCGCGAGCGTGGCGAGATCCAGTGGCTGCAAAGACTACAGCGCGCACTGAAAGAGAACGGCTTCGAGCTCTACGTGCAGCCGATCATTGCGCTCGGCGGGCGCGGGCGCGCAGGTCCCGCGGCCGAGATTCTGCTGCGGATGCGAGACGAGCATGGCGCAGCCATCGCTCCGATCCACTTCCTGGCCTCGGCCGAGCGCTACCAGCTAATGTCGCACATCGACCGCTGGGTCGTGCGAGCCTCGCTGACGGCGCTTGCGGGCGGTGCGCCGCATCTGCCGGCCGGGCGCACGTGCAACATCAATCTCTCTGCGCAGACGCTGGGTGACGACGACTTCCTCGAGTTCGTCGTCGACGTCCTCGATCACACCGGCGTGAGCCCCGACCGAATTTGCTTCGAGGCGCGCGAATCCGCCGTCGTGAGCCAGCTCGATCACGCGCAACGCTTCATCAACGTGCTGCACGGCATAGGGTGCAAGTTCGCGCTGGATAACTTCGGCAGCGGCATCGGGTCTTTCGCGAATCTGAAGAATCTGTCGCTCGACTACGTGAAGATCGACGGCACCTACACGCGGGACCTCGAGCAGGACAGCGTGAATCGCGAGATGGTGGCCGCCATGGTCAAGCTCGCGCGCACGCTCGACTTCGAGGTCGTGGCCGAACAGGTGGAAGACCAGGAGTCGTTCGAAGCGCTGCGCACGCTGGGCGTGGACTTCGTCCAGGGCTTTATCATCGAGCGGCCGCGGCCGCTACAATCCGTGCACTGAGGCGGGCGGTCGGCCCGCGTCAGCGCGCTCGCACGACGCGCGGTCGCGCCAAGTCCACGGGCTCGGGCCGCGGCGTCGCTTTGCCGACATAGAATCCTTGCGCATAGTCGATGCCGTACTTTGCCAGCAGCGACAGCGTGGCGGCGCTGTTCACGTATTCCGCCACGGTCTCCATGCCGGCGGCCCGCGCGACCTCGCCGACCATCCGCACCATCGCTTGGTCCACGCGGTCGCGTGACAGGCCGCGGATGAACGAGCCGTCGATCTTCAAGTACTCTACGGGCAGTCTCTTCAAGTAACTGAACGAGCTGTAGCCCGTGCCGAAGTCATCGACGGCAAGCCGGCAGCCGAGTTCGCGCAACAGCGCGATCTGCTTGTCGGTGTTCGCGGCGAAGCGTACGGCGAGCTGCTCCGTGATCTCGATGACGAGGCGATCGCCGGAGACGTCGTACTCGTTCAGCAATGCTTTCACATAGCTGCCGAGCGAGTCGTCCTCGAACGCGAAACCGGATAGATTCACGGACAGAGTGACGCCCGGCAGCGACGAGCTGAGATCGCGCAGCGAGCGGACCGCTTGGCGCAGCACGCGCCGATCGATGTCGGCCATGAGACCGAAGCGTACGGCCGCCGGCAGAAAGGACAACGGACTCACGAGGCCGTGCTCAGTCTTCAAGCGCAACAAGGCCTCGTAGTGCCGGACTTCTCCGCTCTTGATGTGCAGCAACGGCTGGTAGTAGAGCACGAATCCGTCGTCCTCGAGCGCGCCACGCAAGCGGTTCATCCACTCGACGTCGCGTGCCATCTGCTCGCTCTGTTTGCCGGCAGTGCTGTAGAACTCGACGCGATTGCGTCCGTGCGCCTTCGCCATCTGACACGCCATATCCGCCTGCGCGATGATCTCCTGCGTGCTGAACCGAGCGCCGCCGAACGTCGCGACGCCGATGCTGCACTGCAGATGGAACACCTGACCCTGCTCGACGTGCTTCAGCCCGCGCATGAGCTCGAGCACGTTGCCGGCAACGAGCTTTGCATCGCCACGAGAAATGTTACGCAACAGCACGGCGAACTCGTCGCCGCCGAACCGCGCGACGAAATCGTCCGGCCGCACGGCATAGTGGAGCTGTTGCGCAGCGAGCTGAAGTAGATGGTCGCCGGAAGCATGACCGCAAGTGTCGTTCACGTATTTGAACTGATCGAGATCGACGAAGAACAACGCCGCGCGCGTGCTGCCCGACGCCGCGGCGGCAAGCGTGGCGTCGAGCTCGGCGATCAAGCTGTGGCGGTTCGGCAGCCCGGTCAGCTGATCGTGGTTTGCGAGATGCAGCAGATGGCGCTCGCGTCTTTGCAGCGCGTGCGTCGTGTCCTCGAGCGCCCGGACGATCGCGCGGAGCTCGGTGTGCGGCGAGGCTGGAAAGTCGAGATCCGACTCGCCCGCTGCGAGCCGCGTGAGCACGCCCTGCAAAGCCGACAGGGGGGCCAGGGCGCGCTTCAGGAACCAGCGTCCGTAGGCCCATGACGCCGCCAGCAACAGCAGCAAGACGGCGCTCGCGATTGCGAGGCGCGGCAGGAAGGCGCTCTGGTAGGTCGAGAAATCCAGGTCGACGCTGACGAATCCGAGCACACGCACGGACGTTTCCGCGGTCTTCAAGTCGAAATCGAACAGGCCATCGCCGGCCAGAGATTCGGTCCAGATGGGGCCGAGCAAGCGGTACCGTCTCGAATCGTCGGCATCCTGTGTGAGGACATAGGGGCGTGGCGCACCGGGCAATGTGGTGAGCTCGGCCACGGTCTGGGCCGGCAACGCTTCGGGGACGGTATCCGTGGGGCCCGCGTCACGCAGCGACTGCAACGTACGCCCTTCGGGGTCGTACCAGCTCACGCGCTCGACCTCGGGATACTTCGCGATGAACCGTTCGATGTCGAGCAACGCGTCGGTGCTGTCCGAAAGATAGAACGGCGCGCCGAGCTCGTTGAGCTCCGCGGCCCACTGCGTGGCCCAGTGCTCGAGGTTGTTCCTGATCACCGAGCCCGACGTCCACGCCAGGCCGGCGAGTGCGATCGCGCCCACGAGCGCCGCTATCACGAGCTGCGCACCGAGGACCTCGTTGATGAGGCTGCGGCGGCGTCCCGGCGCGGCGCTCGACTCAGTCGGGGTCACGGGCCACCCAATGAGCTTGGGGCACCCGCGGCAGGCCCATCGCGGCCGCGACCGCCTCGTTTACGCGCAGGTCGGCCGCGCGCAGTGGCGTCATGGCGGGCAGACCCGCCGTTTGGCCCGCGGCGATGCGGTCGGCCACCGCCAGCACGGTGTCCGCCACGTCGGTGGGCAGCGAGACGGCGCTCACGAGCGCGCCCCAGCGGAGCAGCGACTCGTTCAGCGTGAACACCCCCACACCGTGAGCCACCGCGTAGTCGAGGAGCTCGCGCAGCACGCTCGGGCTCAGCACGCGGTTATCGGGCAGGAGCCACAGGCCGTCCACCTGCGTGGCGAGCCGTTTGAAGAGGTACAGCGTCTCGCGATCCGAGTGGGACGTTTCGAGCCGAACTTCCGTACCAAGTGGACCGGCCGCTTCGACTGCTGCGGCGGCGAGCCCATCGCGCCGCTCGCCGAGAATCAGCGCGACGCTGCGGAGCGTGGGATCGATCGCACGCCAGCTCTTCAGCTGCAGCGCGAGCGGTGGCAACGATTCCACACCCCACATCGGGCCCCCCTTCTCCAGCAGATCGTCATAGGCAAAGACCTGGCAGAACACGAGGGGTAGTCCTGGGAATTTCAGGCGAGCCGCATCGACGGCTGCGCGGCCGATGGCGACGACGAGCAGAGGCGGCGGCTGCACCGCCGCCGTCGCGACGCTAGCGGAGTCGACGGCCGCAACGCGGTAACGCTTCGGCGGGAGCGCGTCTGCGATCGCGTCTGCGATCGCGACCGAGCTCGCGACGTCGTGCTCGAATACGATCGTCACGTCGCGTCGCCCCAGCGGCGGGGGCGACGGAGCAGGTCGAGGCGGGCTGACGACGGCTGCAGGTGGAGGGCTAGCGATGGCGGCCGCCGGCGGTGGAGCTTCAACGGGTGATTTCGGCGGCGTGATGGCACAGCCGCCGACGACGAATGTGGCCAGCACGGCCAGCACTCTCATCGCCTCGCTACGATGACGGCCGTCGTATCGCATATGGGAACGACCAGCCTATGAGAAGCACGGCAGAGGCGGCGTGCGTGGCATCACAGATTGGCATGCGATGGCCGCGCCGCGCCAGAGGACGGTCTTGGCAAAGTTGGGTCGAGACGCGCGTTTTCACTGGTCTCGTCGCGGCTTGCGCGCTGCAAGGAACCCGCGCTTCGAGCGCGCGTCGAACCTGTACGAGACCCCACGAAAAGCCTATCCTTCCCCATTGCCAAAGGCCGATCGGCCGCCCACTTCGGGAGCGTTCTATGAGATCACTGCGTTTGGGCTCCTCGCGTGCATTCGTCACGGCGGCAGCAATGGCCGCCGCGGCGTCGATCGGCATTTTGTCCATCGGCATCGCGCGCTCGCAGCCACCGGGGCTCAAGTTGAAGGACAAGCCCGCCGCCGCCCAGATGCCGACCAAGCCCGTGCAGAGCAAGCCGCCGGACAAGAACGGCTACATTCCGCAGTTCTCGATCGAAGAGATCATGGAGTCGATCGTCATGCCGGCTGCCCAGGCCCTGTGGGATGCCGTTGCCGTGGATGTCACGGAACAGGGAACAATCGAGAAGAAGCCGGAGACGGACGAAGATTGGGAGAAGCTGCGCTGGGAGGCCGTGACGCTCGTCGAGGCCACGAACCTGCTGATCATGCCGGGGCGGACAGCGGCGCACCCTGGCGCCAAATCCGAGAACCCGGGCTCGGAGCTCGAGCCCGAGCAGATCCAGGCGCTGCTCGACAAGCAGCGGCCGTCGTTCATCGCGCATGCCCACGTGCTGCACGAGACGGCGATGCAGGCGCTGCGTGCCGTCGACGCCCGCAATATCGACGGCATCTCGGAGGCCGGCGGCGCGATAGACGAGGCTTGCGAGAGCTGCCATCTGCAGTTCTGGTACCCGAATCAACAATAGGAGGCGCAGCGCGAGATCGCTGCCAGGATCAGCAATGCCATCGCATGACTTCGGGCTAAGCTGAAGTTTCGTCCTCCGGCGGCACGTCGGCATACGCCCAGTGGCGCGCCGGCCAGACCGTGCGCCGCGTCGTCTCCCACCCGCTCACGAGCGCCGGCACGCCCCATTCCGGCGGCGGTCGCCAGTCGCTCCAGCCGCGCAGGCACGGATGCTCCCGCCGGAGGATGGCCGCGATGACCGCTCGCCCCTCGGCACGCACGGACTCGGCCAGCGCGCGGGTATAGAACCCCTCGGCCACGTGATTCTCGAGCTCGGCCTCGTCGCGCCAATGCCAATCGAGCTGCGGCGTGAGCTCGACGTCGAGCGTGTGGTCCTGGGTGTCGAACCCGACCTCGGTTCTGCGAAACGGCTCCTCTAGATTCACGAAGTATTTCTGCAACCGCCCCGGCGTGGCGTCGCGGGTGAAGAACAGCGACACCGAGTGCTGCCGACCCGGGAACATCAAGCGCAGCGTATCGTTGCGCCAGATGCGTTCGTCCGACGGCACGTCGTGCCGAGGCCCCTCGCGTTTGGCTCGCGCCGAGCGTTTCGGCCCTGCCCTGTAGGGGCTCCCCGCCGCGATGAACAGCGCGAGCAAGTCCTCGCGGTCGTCCACCACGCGGCACGGCCAGCACATCTCGACGCGTGCGTCGGTCGTGACGTACCGCAACGCCACGATGTGCCCGAACGGTCGGTAGAGACTCCGCTCGGCCGTCATGCGGGTGCGCTGCCTCCGAGCGAGCGCGCCTCCTCGAGCGCCCAGTCGACGAAGGCCCTGACCGTCGGACGCTTGAAGTGCGCCGCCGGTGCGACGAGAAAGTAGCTCCACTCCGCGATCCAGCTGTCTTGCGTGACGCGAATCAGCTGACCGCGCTCGAGATGCGGCGCGACGTGAGCATCGCGACCGAGCGCCACGCCCAGCCCCGCGAGCGCGGCGCCCAGCAAGACGCTGGAGTCCGTGAACTTCAGGCCGCGCGCGGCCGGCGCTGGGTCGAGCCCCGCACGCTCGAGCCACGCACGCCAGCTCATCCAGGGCTGCTCGGGATGCGCGTCGATGTCGTGGAGCAACGGATAAGCGGTCAACGCGCTCAGACCATCGGGTGTGCGTCCGCCGCCAAACAGCAGCGGGCTTGCCACAGGAAACAGCTCCTCGCGACACAAGTGCTCGCCATGCAGGCCGCGGCCGGGCGCCGGCGCGAACCGGATCGCGAGATCGAGATCTTCGGTGCGAAAGTCCATGAGCGTGCGACTCGTGCGCAGCACGATGTCGACCCGCGGCGCACGTTCCCGAAAGCGCTGGAGCCGCGGCAGCAGCCAGCCGTTCGCGAACGCCGGCAGAGCCGTGAGCGTGAGCAAGCCGCCGGCCCGTCGCGCGCGCAGTCGTGTCGTGGACTCCGCAAGCAGATCGAAGCCGGCCGACAGCTCGGGCAGCCAGTCGCGCCCTTGCTCGGTCAGCACGAGACCGCGTGGTCGCCGCTGGAACAGCGGCGTATCGAGGTAATGCTCGAGGCGGCGCACGAGCTGACTCACGGCTGCCGCACTGACCTTGAGCTCCCCTGCGGCCGCGACGAAGCTGCCGAGTCGGGCCGAGGCCTCGAAGGCGCGCAGGGCGTTCAGGGGTGGCAAGCGCGGGCGCATGACTAAGAATAGCTTAGCCTCAGCGGCAGACGGTGTGCATCGCCGCCTCGGCGGCCTCGGCGGATACTGCGCGGCGTTGCGGCTAGGAGCTTGGCCATGCATCTGTTCGACTATCTCGATTCGGGCAACGGCTACAAGGTTCGGTTGCTGCTTGCGCAGCTTGGCCGGCGCTACGACTGGACCGAGCTCGACATCGATGCCGGAGAGACCCGTACGCCGGAGTTCCTGAAGCGCAATCCGAGCGGACGCGTTCCGACGCTCGAGCTCGACGACGGCACGAGCCTCGCGGAGTCGAATGCCATTCTCTGGTATCTGGCCGGAGGCACGCCGTTCCTGCCGGTGGACCGGCACGATCAGGCCCGCGTGCTGCAATGGATGTTCTTCGAGCAGAACAGTCACGAGCCGTACGTCGCGACGCCGCGCTACATCGTGAGGCACTTGTCGCCCGATCATCCGCGCCGGGGTGAGCTGTCCGACCGGCTCGAGCGCGGCCGCGCCGCGCTCGACGTCATGGAAGCGCACCTCGCGAAGCGGGAGTTCTTCGTGGCGGAGCGGTACACGATCGCCGACATTGCACTGTACGCATACACCCACGTCGCTCCCGACGGTGGGCACGATCTCGCGCCGTACCCGCGCATCAATGCGTGGCTCGCGCGCCTCGCGGCGCAACCCGGCTATATCCCGCTGCTGATGCGACCGGCAGCCACTCCTGCCACCTAGGCATCGATCCCTCGGGGGCGCACGCCCGAAAAGGGTGCCTCTCGCTACGCGCACCGGGCTGCCGCACAATTCGACGTGGACGCGCAACGTGGCACCCAGTAGGACCGCGGCTGCCAACGCAGATCACCCGAGGAGACGACGATGCACATTCCACCGGGCTTCGGCACGCTGTTCCCCTATTTTTTCGTGGACGACGCCGCGGCGTTCGTCGAGTTTCTCGTCGCCGGCCTCGGTGGGACCGAGGCAGGCCGGAGCATCCGGCCGGACGGGCGGATCGCGAACGCGCAGGTGCGGATCGGCACGGTGACCGTCATGGTCAGCGAGGCGACGGAGCAGTTCCCGCCGATGGCGGCCTCCTATTATCTCTATGTCGAAGACGCGCACCGCGCGCAGGCCCGGGCCATCGCGGCCGGCGCCGTGGAGATCACACCGGTTCAAGAAATGCCGTACGGCGATCGACAGGGCGGCGTTCGCGACCCGCACGGCAATCTGTGGTGGGTGTCGCAGAGGCTGGTGGCCGGTCCATACTGAGCCCCGCGGCGAACGGGGGAGCGGAACATGCGAAGCACATGCGTCTGGGTGGCGATCGTCGGCTCGCTCGCAGCCGCAACGGCCTCGGGGCAGCCGCCGACCGGCGCCACGGGGCTCATCAAGGAGAACGCGCGGATCAAGGTGTCCTCGCACGTCACGGTGATCCTCGACGAGGACGCGCCGTTCGTGCCGAACGTCGGGATCGTGGCCGGCGATCGCGCCACGCTCGTCGTGGACACGGGGCTCGGCGAGCGCAACGGTAAGATCGTGCTTGCCGAAGCGCGCAAGGTCAGCAAGAACACGGAGTTTTACACCGCAGCCACGCACTTCCATCCCGAGCACGACTTGGGCGCCACGGCCTTCCCGCCGGCCACGAGGATGCTGCGCTGGCGCGTGCAGCAACAGGACGTCGACGAGCTCGGCGCCGACTTGAATAAGCGCTTCGCGGGGTTTTCGCCGGCCCTGGCGGAGCTGCTGAAAGACGCGAGGTTCCGCCCGGCCGATATCCTGTTCGATGGCGCCGTCACGCTCGATCTCGGCGGCGTTCACGTACGGATCTGGGGCGTGGGTCCCACGCACACGCGCGGCGACACCGTGTTCTTCGTCGAGGAGGATCGCGTCCTGATGGCGGGCGACGTGGTGATGCCCGTGTTCGTGGCAGCGAACGGTCAGGCCTCGAGCATCCCGAAGTGGCTCGCGGATCTCGACGAGTTCGCGGCCCTCGATCCCGTCAAGGTGATCCCGGCGCACGGTCACATGGGGGGAATCGAGCTGATCCAGCGCCAGCGCGAGTACCTGGCCGCCGTACAGAGCGGTGTCGTGGCGGCGAGGCGCGCCGGCAAGTCGCTCGAGGACACGACCAAAGAGCTCGCGGCCCGGCTCTCGGCGGAGTTCAAGGATCTCGCGCCGCTAGGCGGCGGGCCCGCTACCGGGCGGATCGACGCGGCCATCCAGGCCGCCTATCGCGAAGCGAAGTAGCGTCCCGCGCGCTTGGCACGACGCGGCGCGGCGGTTCAGAATGGCCGAGCGGCGGCGCGTTCCGGCGCCGCGGATGTTTGGGGGGATCTGCATGACCAAGGCATGGCTCGCGGCCGGCGCAGCGCTCGTCATGCTCGCGGCGGTCGGCTGCGAGTCGAGCGCGCCACCGCCGGGCTCGCCGGCCGAGCGGCCGGGTGCCGCCGCGGGCTCGTACGAAAGCGTGATCGACATGCGGCTCGTCGGTCACGACGACCTGCAGGCGCGCTCGGCGTATCAGCCCGTGATCCATCGTTACGGCGAGCGCTACCTCCTGTTCGTGGGGCATCACGCCGGCAAGGCCATGAACCCGCAGACGGGCAAAGTCGAGACGAATGGACTCTCGATCCTCGACGTCACGAATCCCGCGGCGCCCAAGTACCTCGTGCACGTGCCGCCGACGGGCGACGAGGCGAACGGCACGCAGCACGTGCAGGTGTGCGACGGCCGCGAGCTGCCGCGCAGCGATCCCGCGAAGGTGTATGCGATCCGCACGAACGGCCAGCTCGGTTACGAGGTGCTCGACGTCACGGATCCGGCCGCGCCGAAGTTCGCGACGACGATCGCGCTGACCGGCACGTCGCCGCGGCCGAAGTCCGAGCGCGGCAACCGCGAGACGCACAAGTTCCAGTGGGACTGCGCGACGGGCGTCGCGTACATGAACGGCACCGCCGAGGGCTGGCGCGTGACGCGCGTGCTGCAGGCGTTCGACGTCGGCGATCCGACGAAACCCGTGCACATTCGCGACTTCGGGCTCGTCGGTTACGAGCCGTCGGCCGCAGGTCCGTTCCCCGAGCCGCAGGTCGCGGGACTGCACCAGCCGTTCGTCGTGGGTAATCGCATCTACCTGGGCTACAACAGCGGCGACGACGGCGTGCTGCAGATCCTCGATCGGGACGAGTTCCTGCACGGCGATGCCTCCGCAAGCGAGCCATTGGAGCCCACGGCGCCGAATCTGCGCTATCCGGAGATCGCCCGCTACGACATGCCGAGCTTCTGGGGCGTGCACACGGCCAAGCCGATCTACGACTTCACGATCGCGGATTACGCCGACAATCGCGACGCGCGCACGCGCGATTTGCTGCTGGTGTCCTCGGAGTCGGAGACGTTCCGCTGCCAGGAGCCGCGGGATGTCATGACGATCTTCGACATCACCGATGAGCGGCACCCGAGCCCGATCTCCACGTTCCAGGTGCCGGAGGAGCCCGGGGACTTCTGTCATCGCGGCGGCCGGTTCGGCCCGCATTCATTTGCCGACGCCTACAATCCGAGCTTCGACAAGAAGCTCGTGGTGCTCGCGTACTTCAACGCCGGCGTGCGCGTCATCGACATTCGTAATCCGTTTCAGCCGAAAGAGGTCGCGCGCTTCATCCCCGAGGTCACGGCGAACACCACCGAGTCGTGCATCGAGATCGACGGCAAGCGTGAGTGCGACAAGGCGATCCAGACGAACAACGTGAATCTGGACGATCGCGGCTATATCTATGCGCTCGATCGCGCGTCGACCGGGCTCCACATACTCGAGCTGACCGGCGCGGCGCGCGCGATCGTAGGGCTCTGAACGCTCAGGCGAAGCCGAGCTCCCCGCGCGCCCGGCGCTCCTGCGGCAGCAGGCAAGCATAAAGAAAGGAGTGCAGCGGCGTCGGCACACCGTGTCGCACGCCGAGCCGTACGACGGCGCCGGTCCACGCGTCGAGCTCCGAGCGCTTGCCCGCGGCGATGTCGCGCTGCAACGACGACGTGCCCTCCGGAGTGGCCGCGTCGAGCAGCACCAGCGCGCGTTCCACCGCGCCGGCCTGCAGCCGCACGCCGTGTGATCGCGCTACCGCTTCGACCTCGCGCATGCCCGCGGCCATCAGCGCGCGTGTCTCGCGCATCTTCATCAGCACGCCGATCGGCGCGCGCGTCACGGCGCCCAGGCTGCCGAACGGCACGACCAGCAGCAGCTTCTCCCAGACGGCGGCGCGAATGTCGTCGGGCACGGCCGCGTCCACGCCCGCGTGCACGAACGCATCGCGCAGCGCCAGCGCGCGCGACGTCTTCGTGCCGTCGAGCTCGCCGAAACGAATGAACGTCACGCCGCCGAGATGGCGCACGTGGCCCGGCCCTTCGATCAGACTGAAGCCCGCGCACAGGCCGCCGCCCACGTACTGCGAGCCGAGGGTACGCCCGAGCTCGTCGGCCGTTTCGACGCCGTTTTGCAGGGGCACGATCAGGGTGTCGTGCTTCAGCAGGGGCGTGAGCTTCGGCGCGAGCTCCGCGACCTGCCAGGTCTTGACCCCGAGCAGCACATAGTCCGCCGGGCCGAACGCACCCGGATCGTCGCTCGCCTGCGCGGGTCGGATCAGCATGTCGCCGAGCACGCTGTCCACACGCAAGCCGTGCTCGCGGATCGCATCGAGGTGTGCGCCGCGCGCGATGAACACCACGTCGTTGCCCGCGGCCGCCAGCCGCGCCCCGAAATAGGCGCCCACGCCGCCCACGCCCACCACCGCCACGCGCATCATCGATCTCCTTGCGGCTCGTATCCTAGTGGACGGCCTGCGGCGCCACCAACACCTGCCGCGCGCCGCGAATAGGGCGGCGCAACTCCGGACTCGCCTCGCGGTACGGCCTAGGCGAGACCGACCTATCCAATCACAATCAATGGGTTGTACGGGACCTCACCGCACGATGTCCCGCAGTCCTACGCCGAGCACGGCGACGCCGATCTCGGTGAAATGTTTGCTCAAGTGCGCGGCGACGTCGCGCTCGATCGCTGCGGGGTTCTCCAGCAGCGCGTCGAGCGTGCACGTTCCGAGCGCGGTGCGCAGTGCGAGCTGCGTTTCCCTGTGCAGGTGATCCAGCGGGTCCGTCACCGCCCGAGCAGCCTTCGCCGCATCGACGAACCGATAGGTCGCCGTCAGGCTCACGCGTAAGGCCGCGCCGTCGTGCGTCGGGATACCGTAGGCTTGGACTTCGAGCGTTTTCAAGCGCAAGTCCACGAGCTCGATACTCACGCCGTGCCCGTAGCGCCACAAAGCGTGCAAACCAGCCCGCAGCGTTTCGGTCAGCTCGCCGTCGACGTACAGCAGTCCGACGTGACCCTCGGGAACGATACGCGCATACACGGCCAGGTGGGCGACGTCGAGCACGCGGGCCTCGCGCCCGTTGAACAGTTGCTTCGCGATGTCGGCATCGAGCTTCAATCCATGCCCGAGATCGAAACGCTCCACGCGCGTCGTCACCACACCCTTCGAGTAGAGCTTGCGCTCCGCCGGACCGAGCACGGCCGCGACCCGCTCGTCGTGATAGACCAACGCAACCTCGTCGGCGCGCGTCTCCACCACCTCGAACAGTCGTGCGATCTCGAGGCGCTCGGCACGCAGGAAATACTGCGCCAGGCGATGCTCGAACGCCGGCTGCGTCAGGTCGAGACGCTCGACCGAGTAGCGGCCGCGCGGATCGACGAACCTGTAGATCCCAGGTGTCAGGAATCTGACGAAGTCCCCGCTCTTGTACAGGAGACCGCGCTCGTGCTTGCGCACGATGAACTTTTTCACGAACGCCATGCTGCGTTCTCCTTTGGTGACGATGAAGCCGCCGCCGGACGGCGGCACGTAGGCGTGGTCGCGCAGCGGCTTTCCGGCATCGCCGAACCGCCGCTCGCGAAGCGCCCGCTGAACCTCGGCCAGTGGGTTAGAACCGGCCATGACGTGCTCACCTCCTTTCCGAAAAACGCCGGCGCAAAAAAAAGCCCCGGTGGGTGGCAAACCAACCAGGGCTCTTGTTCGAGCTGCTGGAAGGTTCATCACGGAAGCCTTCCAGCAACGGTGTCTAGAAGGACTCAGCGCATCTGTTTTTCCGTGTTACCGCAGGCCAGCCCGAGGTTGCAGCCGTGATTCCGCCGACTCGTGCGCGCGCAAAAGGTCGTGCCGCGCACGAGGCGCGTCGCGATCGATTCGTTGTGTGGCATGCGATTGAACATGGGCGCGGGACTATACGCTCGTCGCCGAAGTTGTCAACGCCGAGACGAATGAAGAGTGTCGGATGTCAGAGCTTTGGATTCGCCGGCAAGGCGCTGAGGCGCGTGCCGAACTTCGTGTCGAACCATTCGACGAACCCCTGCATCTGCTCGGCCTGGGCTGGATCGAGCTGCGAGATCAATTGCTGGGCACTGTCGACCTGCCCCGTCTTGCCGAGCAGATACAACAGGAAGCTCGCGGTGACGACGGGAGTATTCTCGCCCGTCATCGAGCGCGAGAGCTGTTGCAGCGCCGCGGCATAATCGCGCCGTGCTGCGCTGCCGAGCGCCAGCTCCAGCGGCAGGCCGGAGGGCGTGCTGACTCCCTCGGCGAGACCGAGTGCGATCCGCTGGGCGTCCCAGTCCGTGCCGAGCAGCCAGAGGGGCAGCGTCTTTAGATCGGTGTTCGTGAGGACGTCGTCGATGGCTTCCCAGACGAACGACTGCTCGCTCGGTGGGTACAGGCCCTGGGTGAAATGACCCTTGATCAGACCCTCATAGTGGAACCACGGTGCGGTTCTGGCTGCGAGCTCACGCGGCCAGACGCGATCGATGAATGCGCTGCTCTCGAAACGCTGCCGCCGCTCGTTCTCGTCCATCTCGCTGGCATAGAGCGGCACGCGGCCGGGATCGCGCACGACCTCGTTCGAGATCCGCTGAGGATAATTGTCGGTGACCGGCGGAATCTTCGCCGTGAGCGTTGCCAGATCGGCAGCGTCGGCCATGAACAGGGCACCCATCTGCTCCGGCCGCTCGAAGCCGAGCGAGACTAGCTCCGGGCGGACACGCTCGTCGCGCCATTGCGCCGTGAAGCTCTCGGTCGACACTTCGCGGCTCGCGCCGTTCGTGCCCATCAGCATCCATTCGAGCCCGGCGCCGTCCCACAGCGTGCAATCCTCGAACGCGCCGCAGAAGGCCTTGATGATCGCGAGCGTGTCGAGCGGCTCGAGGTCATGGACGGGAAGCCAGTAGCTTGCGTAGCCGCCCGGGTTCAGATGGCTGCGGATCGCGCGGAAATACTCCTGCGTATACAGATTGACCACGCCCGCGACTTTCGGCGGCGGCGGCTCCGACGTGATCAGGTCGTACGTTCGCGAACGCGTATTCAGAAAAAAGCGCCCGTCCTCGACGTGCACCTCGACGCGCGGGTCGTGTAGAGGATTGTCGCGGTCCGCGTACACGACCGAGCTCATGTCGAGAATGTCCCGCGAGATGTCGACCACGTCGATGTGCTTCAGACCGGCCGAGTCGGTGAGCGCCTTCGCGGTGGAGCCTACGCCGTAGCTGATCAGCAGCGCGTCGCGCGCGTCCGCATTCAGCGCGAGCGGTAGATAGACATACAGCTTCATGTAGCGTTTGCCGATCACGGAAGTCGCCGACATCGAGTAACCGTTGGTGACCAGGCGGTAGTACTGCGGTGCGCCCAGGAAATCTCGACGGTAGTAGCGAATGGTCTGGTCCAGCGCCTCGCGCGTGGCGACCAGCGTGTGCTCCGGCAGTGCGCTCTCCACGATCTTGAAGAACGAACGCTCCATGAGACCGAACGGAAATATCGCGAGCACGGCGGCCGTGACGCCGATCGCGATCCAGGCCGAACGCGCGCTCCCCTGGTGGGCGGCGCTGCTCGTGGCCGGCACCAGCAATGCCGTGAGAACGTACGCGGCCGCGAGCGTGAACAGCGAACGTTCCATGCCGAGCGTGGGCAGCAGCACGAAGCCGGCGACGAGCGAGCCCGCGGTGGCGCCGATCGTGTTCCACAAAGTGGCCACGCCGGCCGTGCGCATGGAGCCACCGAGCTCGTCGTTGACGGCGCGGCCCACCAGCGTGAAGGCTGCACCGGACAGGATCGAGACCGGCAGCATCAGAAATGTCGCGAAGCCGACGAACATCGGCAGCGTCGCGCTCACCCGCGTCTGCAAGACCGTGAACTGGTCGAAGCCGTGATAGGTGAGCACCACCAGCGCGCCGCTCGCGGCCGTCACGTGCGGCAGCCAGCGGTGACAGTGCTCCACGCGTTGCGCGAGCCGGCCGGCGGCGAGGCCGCCCAGGCCGATGCCGGCCAGCACGACGGCCAGCATCAAGGCAAACGCGAGGCCAGTGCCCGTGTAAGTCAGCAGCAGGAAGCGGAACCACACCACCTCGAGCGCGAGCATGACGGCGCCGGACAAGAGTCCCACGACCAGATACCGGTACACCCGCATGGAGAAGCGCCGCCGCGGCCCGGCCGCGCTCGTCGGCGCCGGGGCTTCGACGCTCGCGAGCCGCAGCGCGAACACGCCCGCGAGCAGGTTCAGCGACATGGCAACGAGGCCGGCGCTGGCCACGCCGACGAAGGGCACGAGCACGGCTTCGGCGCCCAACGCGCCGAGCATTGCGCCGAGCGTGTTCCAGCCATACAGGCGGCCCAAATTGGCGCCGAAGTTCGGGTTGGCACGCGACAGCGCTTCGGTCAGGAGCGGCAGCGTGGCGCCCATGGCGGTTGTCGGTAGCACGAGCAGCGCGAACGCGCTGCCGAGTCGGACGGTGTTCAGGAGCCACGATTTGTCTGCGATCGCTGAAAGCACGGGTCCGAGCGCGATCGAGAGTCGCGGCAGCGCGAGCACCACGAGGAAGCTCACCACGCCGATCGAGATCTCGAGGATGGCGTACAGCCTGATGGGGAGCAGGATGCGCCGGTGCCAGCGGGCGACGAGACCATTGCCGAGCGTCAGCCCCCCCATGAACGCGGCCAGCACGAGGCTCGCGCTCCAGACGCTGTTGCCGAGCGACAGGCCGGCGAGTCGAAACCACAACGTCTCGAACGTGAGCCCGGCGATTCCGGAGAGGAAGAAGATCGGGATCAGCGCGTTGGGCATGGGAATTCCTGGCGGGACCGAGCACCCCGCAACCGAGCCATTGTGCCGCGTGTGAGGTGCGCACACCGGGCACAGTTCAAAGTACCGGGGTGCAGCGCCGCGGCGCTTACCCGCCGGCCAGCGGGTCGACGTCGACGGCTACCGTCACGTGGTGCGCGCCGCCGCCGACGATGAAGCCGTTGATCGGGCTCACGTCCCCGTAATCGCGGCCCCAGCCGAGCGTAATGTGCTCGATGTCGGGGATCAGGTTGTTCGTTGGATCGAAATCCACCCAGCCGGCGTTGCCCGACCATACCGACAGCCAAGCGTGCGACGCGTCCGTGCCGACGAGCTTCTCCTTGCCGTCGGGCGGGTGCGTGAGCAGATAACCACTGACGTAGCGGGCGGCGAGGCCGAGACTCCGCAGGCAGGCTATCTCGAGGTGCGCGAAGTCCTGGCAGACGCCACGGCGGATCGCGAACACTTCGCTGACGGGCGTCGACACGTCCGACACGCCGCCGCGATACTCGAACTCGTGGAATATTCGGCCCGTCAAGTCCATGGTCGCGGCCAGGATCGGCCGGCCCGGCGTGAACGACTTGCGCGCGTACTCGTACACCTCCTCGCCCGGAGCGATGTACGGCGAATCGAACGTGAATTCGTAGGCATCGAGTGGCGCCTCGGCGGTGAGCCGTCCGCGAACCTGCTCCCACGACTCGCTTGCCTCGAGATCGAGCGGCGACGATGCGGGGCGGACCTCTATCCGCGCATGCGCGTCGACGATCAGGCGCTCGTGCGGCTCCTGCACGGTCAGGTAGCGAACCGGGTTGCCGAAGTAGTCCTCCCCGATCGAGTCGACGGCAGGCGATGGATCGACGACCGTGGCCGCGTCGAGGCAGGTCTGGCGCGGATGCAGCCGCGGTGTCAGGTGCAGCACGTGGTGCGACACCGAAACCACATCCTCATAGGTGAAAGTGGTCTTGTGCCGCACTTCGTAGATCACAGCGGGCCTCGGTCGCGTCGCGCACCGGCGACGCGTCGCGGTGACGAGTGACTGAAAAACCGCTCGGCGATGTGATCGGACAGCTCGTGCACGTCGCGGGCTATGCGTCGCGCAAGCCGATCGAGATCGATGCGAGTATCGAACCGGCTCACGCTTGCGCCGAGCTCCGTGGGGTCGGCCAGCCGCAGCTCGCTCGAGAGTCTCGTCACGAGCCGTTGGTCGAGCGTCATGACGCCGTCGTCTTTCGGGCTCGGTAAATGCTCGATGTGATCTGCGAGCGTCAGGATTTGGTAAAGCGCCGAGCGCGGATTGGTCTCGTCGCAGAGCAGGAGGTCGAGCACGGCTGCGAGCTGCGGCGCCGCGTGATAGCGGCCCCGGTACGTGATCGTGCTGTCGGCGAGCTCGAGCAAGAGGTCGAGCTGGCCGTCGCTCTGGGCGTTGGCCCGGACGGCCAGTTGCTGGATCAGCTGGATCAGCGCGCGCGTGCGCTCGAGCCGTCGCCCCATGTCGAGGAAACGCCAGCCGTAGCCATGCGTCATGTTCTCGGCCACCATGCCGTTGAACGCCGCGAGATATTGAATGAGTCGGTTCAGGAGCCGCAGCGCGTCGTCGGTCTCGTGACCGCGCGTGAGCTCGGTGGTGTTCGCGACCTCGGTCAGATCGCGCAGGATTCTGAATGTGTCGAACGACAGTCGCTCGCGCACGGCTTCGGCGTTGCGGCGCACGTTGCCGAGCACGGTGGCTAAGCCGTCGCGGGACTCTTGATCGAACAGGATCGTCCAGAGCTCACGTTCCACGGCCTCGCGGCCCTCCTGCATCGCGCGTCGACCGCGCCGCACCGACAGATGTTTCTGCACGATCAGCATCGACACCACGCGCTCGGGCGACACCAGGCTGCGCGTCGACCCCATCTCGCCGCCGAGCCGGATCACGAGGCTGCGGAACAGCCGCACGGCGCCCTCCGCGCGCTCGGTGTAACGACCTAGCCAGAACAGGCTGTCGGCCAGGCGGCTCGGCAGCTCGCGACCGCCGCGGTGCAGCCGCGGGTTCGCCTGTCGCTGGGCGAGCAGGCTGAATTGCTCGACCGGCTGATCCGACAGCACCCACGTGTCCTTGCTGACTTCGCCGGCCTCGAGCCACGGTGCCAACGGATCGGACCCGCCCGCCACACGGGTCAGGCCGCCGGGCATGACTTGATAGCCCTTGTCGGTGGCCGCGACGTAGACGCGCAGCGTGACGGGCGCGGCCTGCAGCGCGTTCGCGCTCGACCACGTGGGCGTGGTCGACAGCGATGCGGGCTCCTGGCCCACGAAGTCGTAACCGTTGCGCTCGATCTCGCGCACGAGCCGCGCGCGCTCTTCGGTCGTCATGGCGGGCGACACGAGCCCGCCTTCGCCGCTCGCGAACAGATTGCGCGGCGAGCGGACGCGGCGCACGACGAGCCGGTCGAGGTTCTGCAGGACGTGATCGCGCTCGCGCTCTTGGCCGCACCACCACGTTGCAACGCTCGGCATCGCGAGCTCCTCGTCGAGGAAGAAGCGCGCGAGGCTCGGCAGGAAGCTCAAGAAGGCGTCGCTCTCGACGAGACCGCTGCCGAGCGAGTTGCCGATCGTCACTCGACCGGCGCGTGCCGCCTGCAGTAGCCCCGGCACGCCGAGCAACGAATCCGTACGAAGCTCGAGAGGATCGCAAAGCTCCGCGCTGATGCGACGCATGATCAGGTCGACGGGCTTCAATCCCTCGACGGTCTTCATGAACACGCGATCGTCGCGCACCGTGAGATCGGAGCCTTCGACCACGCTGAAGCCGAGGTAGCGCGCGAGATAGGCGTGCTCGAAGTAGTTTTGCTGAGTGGGCCCCGGCGACAGGAACACGGCCTGTGGCTGATCGCGGCCCGACAGGGCAAGGAACCGTTCGCCGAACGAGCGGAAGAAGCTGGCCAGACGTCGGACGTTGCGCTGCGCGAACAGCTCGGGCAAGCACTGCGAGGCCACGACGCGATTCTCGAGCGCGTAGCCCGCGCCCGACGGCGCCTGCGTGCGGTCGCTCAAGACCCACCACCGCCCGTCGGCCGAGCGCGCGAGATCGAACGCCACGAAATGCAGATGCAAGTCGTCGCGCACCGGGATGTTCTTGCACGGCCTCAAGTACTGCGTGTTGCCAAACACGAGCCCCGGCGGCAGCACGTGCTCCTTCAGGGCTCGTTGGTCGCCGTACAGGTCGCTCAGCAGCCGGTTCAGCAGGGTCGTGCGCTGGATCACGCCGCGCTCGATCGAGCTCCATTCCGCCGGATCGATCAGCAACGGGAAGAGATCGAGTCGCCATGGCCGCGCGGTGTCGCGGTCGCTCTGCGGCACGAACGTCACGCCGTTGTCGCTGAGCAGCCGCTGCGCCTTGTCGTGCGCGGCGCGCATCGCATCGCTGCCCATGGCGGCGAACGCTTCCAGCACGGGCTGCCAACGCGGCCGGATGGCTCCATCGCTGGTCGTGAGCTCGTCGAAACTCAAGGGAGCGCGGCGGTAGGATTCGAGCAGTTTTGCTTCGGCCGAGGCGTAACCGCTCGGTGCAGTCGTTGTGGCGGACATGATCCCCGTTGCCTACCGTCCCTGGTGGATTCTAACTCAGTGCGACCAGCGCAAATCGAGCGTGCACGGTAGCTCGGGCCGCGTCAACGATTGCGGTTCCGGACTGGGACCCGGCGTGTGCCCGAACGGTTGGAAGCGCGCGAGTCGGCGGCTCTCGGCCTCGTAGGCATTCACGGGAAAGCGCTCGTAGTTGCGGCCGCCCGGATGCGTCACGTGGTACATGCATCCGGCCACGGCGCGGCCCGACCAACGGTCGTATAGATCGAACGTCAGCGGCGAATCGGTCGGGATCGTCGGCTGCAGGCTCGACGCGGGCTGCCACGCGCGGTAGCGCACGCCGCCGACGTACTCGCCGGCCGTGCCGGTATTCGTCAACGGCACGCGCCGACCGTTGCACGCGACGATATAGCGCTGATCATTGAAGCCGCGCACGCGTACCTGGAGCCGCTCCAGCGACGAGTCGACGTAGCGGACCGTGCCGCCCACCGCGCCTTCCTCCCCGAGCACGTGCCACGGCTCGAGCGCCTGGCGCAGCTCGATCTCCATGGCCCCATAGTGCACGGTGCCATAGACCGGAAAGCGAAACTCGTAATGCGGCGCGAACCAGCTCGCGTCGAGCGCATAACCGGCGCGGTTCATGTCCTCGATGACATCGCTGAAATCGCGCCAGGCGTGAAACGGCAGCATGAACTTGTCGTGCAGCTGAGTCCCCCAGCGCACGAGCTCGCCACGGTAGGGCTCGCGCCAGAAACGTGCGACGAACGACAGCAACAGCAGCTGCTGCGCGAGGCTCATGCGCGGATGGGGCGGCATCTCGAACGCGCGGAACTCGACCAGGCCGAGCCTGCCGGTGGGCCCGTCCGGCGAGTACAGCTTGTCGATGCAAATCTCCGTGCGATGCGTGTTGCCCGTGACGTCGATCAGCAAGTGCCGGAACAACCGATCCACGAGCCACGACGGTACCGGCTGCGTGGCCTGATCCGCCTGCTTGAACGCGAGCTCGAGCTCGTGCAGGGAATCGTGCCGGGCTTCGTCGATGCGCGGCGCCTGGCTCGTCGGGCCGATGAACAAGCCGGAAAAGAGGTACGACAAGGCGGGATGGTGCTGCCAATACGTGATGAGGCTGCGCAGCAAGTCGGGCCGGCGCAAGAACGGGCTGTCGGCGGCGCGCGCGGCGCCGAGCACGACATGATTGCCCCCGCCCGTGCCCGTGTGGCGGCCGTCGAGCATGAACTTTTCCGTCACGAGGCGCGAGTGATGCGCGTCGTCGTACAGCCCCTCGGCAATTTCGCGCATCTCGTCCCAGCTACCGGCCGGCTGCACGTTGACTTCGATGACGCCGGGGTCGGGCGTGACCTTGATCAGGTTCAGCCGCGGATCGCGCGGCGGCTCGTAGCCTTCGAGATGGACGGGTAGCTTCAGCTCGGCCGCGGTGTCCTCGACCGCGGCGACGAGGTCGAGATAATCCTCGAGCTCAGCGACGGGCGGCATGAACACGCACAGTCGGCCGTGCCGCGGCTCGACCGCGAGCGCGGCCCGCGCGTATTGTCCCGATGATGACGATCGCTGCGCCGTCGGCCGCTGCCGGTGCGGCTCGCGCGGCCGGCCGCGCAGGAATGGCTGGCGCGAGGGATGCGCTTCCGGCAGCTCGCCGCGCTCGGCGAACGGATCGGTGGGCAGCACGTACGGGTACTCCAGCGGCGGCACATAGGTCAGCGACGGGAGCGGCAGGCGAAAGCCCAGCGGCGAGTCGCCAGGCACGAGAAACAACTTGCCGGAGCGCGTGCTCCACCGCTCGCTGATCCAGCGGCGCGCGTCGGTGGCCGGCGCGTTCCAGCGCTGCACCGGCAGCACGTAGCCGACGACCTTGCCGATGCCCCGCTCGAACGCGCGCGCGAGACGGGCGCGCGTCATCGGGTCGTCGAGCTCGTTGGTCGCCGGGTCGAGGTTGTCGGGCAGCTTGCGCTCCTGGCCGAGGAAGTGCCACGGATCCTCGTAGGCCGGGAGCACGGCATCGACGTCGAGCTCGAGCCGACTGGCGATGCCGCGTAGCAGTGCGCCGGCCTGCTCGGCCGTGACGCCGTAGTCCACGTGCTCGGCCGCGACGAGTGCGTCGTGGTGCCAGAGCGGCTTCTCGTCGCGGCGCCAGTACAGCGAAAACGCCCAGCGCGGCAGCTGCTCGCCCGGGTACCACTTGCCCTGCCCGTAGTGCAGCAAGCCGCCCGGGGCGAAGCGGGCCTTCAGGCGCTGGATCAGCTCGGCGGCAAACTTGCGTTTCGTCGGGCCCGTCGCCGTGGTGTTCCACTCGGGGGCGTCGGGGTCGTCCATGGCGACGAATGTCGGCTCGCCGCCGATCGTCACGCGGACGTCGTCGCTCGCGAGCTGTCGGCCGACGGTGCGGCCAAACGCATCGATCGCACGCCACTGCTCCTCGCTGTACGGCTTCGTTACGCGCGGCGACTCGACGACCCGGCGCACGCTCATCGCATGAGCGAATTCCGTCTCGCACTCCTCGACCGCGCCGGAGATCGGCGCGGCGCTCACGGGCTGCGGCGCGCAGGCGAGCGGGATGTGACCCTCGCCGGCCATGAGGCCCGAGGTAGGGTCGAGGCCGATCCAGCCCGCGCCGGGCAGATACACCTCGGCCCAGGCGTGCAGATCGGTGAAGTCGCGATCCGTGCCCGACGGTCCGTCGAGCGATTTCACGTCCGCGACGAGCTGGATCAGGTAGCCGGACACGAATCGGGCCGCGAGCCCCATGTGGCGCAGCAGATGCACGAGCAGCCATCCCGTGTCCCGGCACGAGCCCGAGCCGAGCGTGAGCGTTTCCTCGGGAGACTGCACGCCAGGCTCCATGCGGACCGTGTAGTCGATCTCCTGCTGAAGACGCTGGTTCACAGCGACGAGAAAATCCACCGTCGCCATTTTCGGCTGCTTGCGGAGCGCGTCCAGCCACTTTTTCGCGAGCGGACCCACCGGCTTCACGGCGAGGAACGGCTCGAGATCCTGGCGCAGCTCGCGCTCGTAGACGAACGGAAACTGCTCGGCCTGGGGCTCGAGAAAGAAATCGAACGGGTTGCGCACCGCCATGTCGGCGACGAGATCCACCTCGACGCTGAACCTATCGACCTTGTCCGGGTAGACGACCCTCGCCAGGAAATTCCCATGCGGATCCTGCTGCCAGTTCAGGAAATACCCGGTAGGCTCGATTCGCAGCGCATAGCTCAAGATCGGCGTGTGGCTGTGGGGCGCGGGCCGCAGACGAATGACCTGCGGTCCTAGCTGGACGCGTCGGTCGTACGCATAGCGGGTCTGGTGGTTCAGTGCGACGTGCAGGGTCATGCGGTCGGAGCTTAAGCCTCCGGTGAGGTGGCGGGTGGCGGCGCGCGGCTCGGGGCGCGCGCCGGTGCGTTCGTCGACGGCTGGAACCACGTGGCGTGCACGAGGCCATGCAGCTCGCCGAGTGCAAGCTGCGCGTCGTCGATCCATTGATGCAGGTCGGCGAGGTCGAGCGTCAGTAGCTTCGGGCGAGCCAGCATGCGGCGCAGGTCGCCGAGTTTCTTCAGGGGCTCGCCGTTGCGCGGCAGCATGGCGAGCGCCGCGCCGAGCTCACGCAGGCTGAACGCGATGGCGCGCGGAAACTGTTCGTCTTTCAACAGATACGCGATCACGTCCGGGCCGTGAATGCGGCGACGCACCTTCTGCCGGTACATCTGATACGCGCTCAGCGATTGCAGCACCGCCATCCACACCGTGTTGTCGAAGCGCGCGAGGTCCTCGCGATTCAAGAGGGTCGCGGCCGCCACGTCGATGATGCGCGTGGTCATGTCGGCGCGCTCGATGCCGCGGCCGACGCGAAAGAACTGATAGCCGGAGTCGTGGCTCATCGTATCGGCCAAGAGGCCGCCGATCTGCTGGCAGCCTTCGACGACGCGTGAGTGGATGCCGTAACGGCGTCGGTGCGACGTATCCGCATCGAGCTCCTGACCCACATACATGTACAGCTCGTTGACCGAGCGCCATGCCTCCGAGGGCACGACGTCGCGCGTGGTGCGAATGCTCTCGCGTGCAAACCGCAGTGACGAGCGTACGGAGCTCGGATTGCTGCGGTCCGCCACGAAGAACCGCTCGGCGGTATCGACACCGGGATTCGGGTACAGCTCGCGATATAGCGCCGCGCCGCCCGTGATCTCGGTCAGCGCGTCCCACCCGAGTCCGGCCTGCCGGGGCAGGTCGAGCTGCAGGTTGCCGTACACGCGCGCGAGCCGGGATGTGGTCTCGGCGCGCTCGAGATAGCGGGCGGTCCAGTAAATTCGCTCGGCGACTCGCGACAGCAGGCTCATGACTCGGCCGCCACGATCCAGGTGTCCTTGCTGCCGCCGCCCTGCGATGAGTTCACGACGAGCGAGCCGCGCCGCAAAGCGACACGCGTGAGCCCGCCGGGCGTGACCCAGATCCCGCGGCCTTGCAGGATGAACGGCCGCAGATCGAGATGCCGCGGCTCGATCTCGTCTTGCACGAGCGTCGGTGCGGTCGACAGCGCGAGCACCGGTTGCGCGATGTAGTTGCGCGGATTCGCCTCGATCGCGGCCGTCATCGCGGCCTTTTCCTCGTCCGTGGCGCGCGGTCCGATCAACATGCCGTAGCCGCCGGACTCGTTCGCGGGCTTCACGACCCACTGGCCGAGATCCGCGAGGACCTTCTTGCGAGTGTCCTGCTCGCGCAGCAGCAGCGTGGGCACGTTCGGCAAGATGGCCTTCTCGCCAAGGTAATATTCGATGATTTTGGGCACGTAGGCATACACGACCTTGTCGTCGGCCACGCCGGCGCCGGGCGCATTCGCGAGCGCCACGTTCTGCGCGCGCCAGGCGCGCATCAGGCCGGGGACGCCCAGCACGGACTCCTTCTCGAAGCATTCGGGGTCGAGGAAGGTGTCGTTGATGCGTCGATAGATCACGTCGACGCGCTCGAGGCCGCGCACGGTCCGCACATAGACGCACTCGTCGTCGGCGACGACGAGGTCCGAGCCCTCGACCAGATCCACGCCCATGCGCTGAGCGAGGTACGAGTGCTCGAAGTAGGCGGAGTTATAGATGCCGGGCGTGAGCACCACGACGCGCGGCACGTCGATCTTCCGCGGGCTCAACGATGCGAGCATGTCGAACAGGCGCGACGCATAGTCGTCGACCGGCAGGATCGACGCGTGCTCGAACATCTCGGGGAACACCTGCTTCGTGATCGCGCGGTTCTCGAGCATGTACGACACGCCGGACGGCACGCGCAGATTGTCCTCGAGCACGTATACCGTGCCGTCGCGGTCGCGAACGAGGTCGGAGCCGCAGATGTTGGCCCAGACGCCGTACGGCGGATCGATGCCCTTGCACGCGGGCAAATAGTTGGCGGACGTGGCGATCAGATCAGCCGGCACGACGCCGTCGGCGATGATGCGCTGCTCGTGGTACAGGTCGTCGACGAACCGGTTCAGGGCCGTGAGACGCTGGATCAAGCCGCTCTCGATGCGCGCCCACTCGCTCGCCTCGATCGTTCGCGGAATCACGTCGAACGGCCATGCGCGATCGATGTTCTGACCTTCCGTGTATACGGTGAACGTGATGCCCATCTCGGCGATTGCGCGGTCCGCGTCGCGTTGCCGCTCCGCGAGCTCGCGCAGACCGAGGGAGGCAAGGTAGCTCGTCAGCCGCGTGGCGGCAGGGCGGGCTTCGCCGGCGGCCGCCAGCAGCTCATCGTAGAACGAGCCGGGGTCGTATTGAGTCCAGTCGATCGGCATGGTTTTTCAACCAACATACGCGGAAACAAATGGGGCGTCGACTCGCGACAACGGTGCCGTGGCAGCGTCTCGAGCACCATCGTGGTGCCGCGGGCGGAAAAGAGGCCCGCGGCGTTGCGTCACCGCAGGTTGAGCGCTACCGCGCCCGGACCGACAGCTCCATCGCATCGCCCACCGGCAACATGACGGACACGTAGCCGTGGCCCGGGGCACGCACGTACGCCAGGTATTCGCGCAGTGCGTCGGGGAACAGATCGAGGTCGTCGGCGATCACGAGCGCGCCAGGGGCGAGCGCCGGCTCGAGCTGCCGCAGAAACGGCAGATACGCCTCCTTCCAGCCGTCCAGAAACGCGACCGACACGCCGCTCGTGACGTCCTTGACGGTGTCGAGCGCGTCGCCAACCCTGAACTCGACGAGGTCGGCAAGCCCGGCCGCCGTGACATAGCCGCGCGCGCGCTCGGCCTTGCCGGGGTGGAGCTCCGTCGTGATGACCCTGCCGGTGCCGCGATCGCGGACGGCCGCGGCGAGATAGATCGTCGAAATGCCGAACGAGGTGCCAAACTCGACGAACGTGCCGGGCGCTGCACCACGAGCGAGCACGTACAGCAGGCGGCCCGCGTCTGCGGCCACGGGGATGAAGGCATCGTCCAGCAAAGCCGCGCGCTCGGCGCCGTGCTTGCCTCTGGCCTTCTCGAGCAGCGGCGGGTCGTTGCGGTCGGCGTCGGCGTGCATGCCGTCGAGCACCTGGCGGACGCGCGGGTCATCGAGTGTCGAGCTCATCGGCGCATACTACGCCACCGCAGTCTCACCCGGCGAGCTTCCGGCGCCTTGCGAGCGGGAGCAAATGATCGAGCGAAAACACGCCGGGTCCGCGGCTCAGCACGAGCAGCAATCCCGAGGCCCACATTAGGTGGTCGCTCCATGCGTTGGGGTATACGAATACCTGAATCACCGCGATCATGCCCAGCAGCGGCAGGGTGGCGAGCCGCGTCGCGAGGCCGACGAACAGAAATAGCGGCGCGCCGAGCTCGATCGTCGTGGCGATCTGCGCGGCGAGCACGGGATCGAGCAGCGGCACACGGTACTCGTCGCGAAACAGCTGCACCGCGAACTGCCAGGATCCGATTTTCAGCAGGCCCGAACGAAAGAACACGGCGCCAACGCCGAGGCGCATCGCCAACAGCAAGATCGACAGTGGCAAGCGCTCGAGTCCGGCGCGGACGTCGACCCACCCGGCCTTCATGTGGCGGCCCTTTCGTTTGTAGTGGAGGCACAGCTCACGAGACCGGCGTCCACGAGGCATCGCAGGGCGTGACCGGGATCGAACGCGACATCGACGTCGAGCGCCAGATCCGCCGCACGACCGATCGTGTGGCCCGCCGCGAGCGCGCTGCGGAACGTGAAGACGCTTGGCTCGAGCCGGGTCAGCACCACCGTTCCGCGCGCACCGCTTACCTGGACCGGCGCATCGGCCTGCGACAGGGCGAACTGCTCCGGTGCGGTCTCACGCATATAGAGCATCAACAGCTCGTCCACGGCCCAGGAAAATCGCAGGTAGCGCACGCACGGCTGGATCTGCAGACTCGTGTCGAGCAATTGCTCGCTGGCACGGCGCGCGAGAGCTCGCCATGCCAGGGGTGCTGCGTCGATTGCGATCGAGACCTGGCCTACGGCCCACTCGAGCGTGGCGAAGGCCTTGAGATACGGCAGTTCGCCTGATCGATCGCAGAGCGCGAGGAACCGCGGAAACGTGGCGCCGTACTCGGCGATACACGGTTGGCGCGGCGGCTCGGCATGCACGTAGGCGCGCGCTGCAGCTGCGACGCACGCGTCGCCGATCAGCCAGGCACATGCGGGAAATTTCTGCCGCAGCGCCGCCGCCAGGCTCGCCTCGTAATGGCGCCGATGGATCGCAAGGCGTCGCCGCGGGTCGCGGCCGCCGACGAGCGTACGCGCAGGCACGTCATCCTCGCCGCCGATGACGGTTTGCGCGATGTGCGCCTGCAGCTCAGCCAGCGACTGCATGCGTAGCGCACCCGTGTCGCGATTCAGCCGCCACGGCGTCGGCCCGTGCGGCTTCGGCCAGGAGTCGGGAGAATGCCGGCACCTCGTTGTCCCATTCGATCAGGGTGGGCGCCGCATCGAAGCGGCACAGCGCATGCGCGTAGAGCTCCCAGACAGGGGGCGCGATCGCGCCCGCGTGAGTATCGATCAAAACGTCTCGGCCCGGCGTTGCCTCGTCGGGCTCGCGGGTGAAGCCGCCGAGATGCACTTCGGCCACGGCGGAAGCCGGAAATGCATCGATGTATGCGTACGCGTCGTAACCCATGTTCGCGGCGCTCAAGTACGCGTTGCTGACGTCGCAGAGGAGTCGACAGCCGCTGCGCGCGACGAGCGCCGCCAGAAACTCCACCTCCGTCATCGTCGACGCCGCGAAGCCGACGTAGCTGGCCGGATTCTCCAAGACGTAAGGGCGGCCGAGCGCTTGTTGCACCTCGTCGATGTGCGTGGCGACCACGGCGAGCGTCTCTTCGTTATATGGCAGAGGCAGCAAGTCGTTCAGATAGATGCCGCGATGCGTCGACCAGGCCAGATGGCCGGAGACGAGCAGCGGATCGACTTCCGCGATGAGTCGTCCCAGTCGCCGCAAATGAGCACGATCGACGCCGTCGACGCTGCCGACCGACAAGCCGACCGTGTGCAGCGCGATTGGGTGACGACCGCGGATTTCCTGCAAGAGCTCGCGAGCGTGCGGATTCGCGAGGAAGTTTTCCGGATGGGCTTCGAGCCACGCGGCTCCCGAAGCGCCCGCCGCTACCTCGGTCAGATGCGGCAGCCGCAGGCCGACGCCCGCGCGGCGAGCGACCGGTGCGTTGGCCACGACCTCGGTAACGGCGGCGCCCGGCACGGTCAGGCTTTCGGCTTCAGGCTGCCGTCGATGATGCGCTCGCAATAGCCGGCAGGCACGTAGATCCAGGCGCGCGGGTCGGCGTTCAACTTCGACATGCCTGCGCAGGAGTTGTTGCCGGTGGATGCGCAGTCGTTCTTTCCAGCCTTTGCGATCCCGTAACACTTCTCGGCCTTGAACGAAGGCTCGGGCGCGGGGGCCGCCTGCGCCACGAGTGCCGTCCCGGCGACGGCTGCCGCAATCGCCGAGGCAATGAGTACACGCTTGTTCATTTCTTTGCTCCTGTCATGTTTGCTGGTCTGCTTGACCAGTCCCCATGAATTCGCTCGCTGCGACAAAAAGGTTACGTGTGCCGTACACTGGATCGGACCCGCCATGACCGACCCACCCACGCCACCGGATACCTTGGGCCAGCTGCTCGGTGCGGCGCAGCGCGGCGACGCTACGGCCTACACCGAGCTGCTGCAGCTCATCACGCCGCGGATCAGGCAGATCGTGCGCCGCCGCCGCGGTTTCGCGGGTGGCGCCGAGGTCGAGGATCTGGTGCAAGACGTGCTGCTATCGCTGCACACCGTCCGTGCCACCTACGACCCGGCGCGCCCGTTTGCTCCTTGGCTACTCGCCATCGTGCGCAACCGGCTGGCCGACGGTGCGCGGCGCTACGGGCGCACGGCGCGCCGGGAGACGCCGTTCGACGAGCAGGCTGTAACCTTTACAGACGCCGAAGCGAATCTAGACTTGGGCGGTCTCGCGGATGCCGCAACGCTGCGCGAAGCCGTTCGTGAATTGCCGGAGGGGCAGCGTCAGGCGATCGAGTTGCTGAAGCTCGAGGAGTTGTCGCTGAAGGAAGCGGCGCAGATCACGGGCACGAGCGTCGGCGCGTTGAAGGTCGCGACGCATCGCGCGCTCGCCGCTCTGCGACGCACGTTACGGATCAAGCACTCATGAATACGGACGAGCTCATCGAACGACTGACGCGGGACTTGACGCCCGTCGCACCGCTGCCGCGGCCAGATCGGCGCGCGCTGATCTGGTGGGTCGCGGCCGTCGTCTATGTCGCCGCGCTCGCGGCGCTGATGAAAGGCGGCGGTGTGCCCGTGAGCGGCGGCGCGCGCGCGTGGCTACCGCAAGTCGCCGCGTTCGTCGCGAGTATGGTCGCCGTGCGCGCCGCGTTCGTCTCCGTGGTGCCGGGGCACGCCTCGAACCCGGTGGGGGCGCTGGCGCTGGCCGGGCTGGTCTGGCTCGGCACGTTGTTCGCGGCGTCTGGCTGGGAGGTGTCTGCGGGAGGCATCGTAGCCGCGGAGCACGAGTGGACATGCGTGGCGCTCATCGCCGTCGGCGGCGCGCCGTTGATGATCGTGCTCGCCGCGACGCTGCGGCACGGCGCTCCGCTGCGCCCGAGTGCCACGGCGGCACTCGTCGCGCTGGCGGCCGGCACATTGGCCAACATCGGGGCCTGCTGGGCGTTACCGCACACGAGCAACGAGATCACGCTCGCTTGGCATGGCGGCACGGTGTTGATACTCGTGGCTGCCGGCGCGCTGGCGGGGCGGCGTTTGTTCAGATGGCGCGCCGCGGCGTCTCCTCGCGGGGCGCACTGAGATTACGGGGGGCGCGCCCGACGGCCGTGCTCCGCCGACAATGCCTTTTGCAGGCTCACGATCATCAACAAGATGATCACCGCGAACGGCAGCCCGACCGAGATCGAGGCCGTTTGCAGCGCCGCGAGCCCCCCGCCCGCGAGCAACACCGCCGCGACGAGCCCTTCCGCCACCGACCAATAGATCCGCTGCGCGACGGGTGGGTCCGGCGAGCCGCCGGCCGTGATCATGTCGATCACGAGCGAGCCCGAGTCCGACGACGTGACGAAGAACGATACGATGACCCCGATCGTGAGCGCGCTGACGGCCGTCAGCAGCATCGCCGGCAAGTGCTCTCCGACTGCGGTCGGCAACAAATCGAGGAAGACGAATAGCGACGTGTTGACGTCGGTCTGCACGGCCTCGATGAGCCCGCCGGGACCTTTGAGCTCGATGTACAACGCCGAGTTGCCGAACACGGCGAGCCAGGCGATCGTCATCAAGCTGGCCGCGAACAAGGCGCCGCCGATGAACTCCCGAATCGTGCGCCCGACGGAGATCCGTGCCAGGAACAACCCGACGAACGGCGACCACGCGATCCACCATCCCCAGTAGAACACCGTCCAGTTGTTCTGCCAGTGGCCGCCCGTGTAGGTCTCGGTCCAAAACGAGAGCTGGAGCAGGCCGCCCACGTACGCGCCAAGATCTTGCACGAAGCCGTTCAAGATGAACAACGAGGGTCCCACCACGAACACGAACACGAGCAGTGCGCCGGCCAATACGACGTTCAGCACGGACAGTCGCTTGATCCCGGAGTCCAGCCCGAGCACGACCGACGTCGTGGCGAGCATCGTGATGATGGCGATCAACGTCACCTGCACGTCCGTGCTCATCGGTATGCCGGCGACGCGCGCCAGGCCGGCGTTGACCTGCATCGCGCCGAGGCCGAGCGAGGTGGCAACGCCGAACAGCGTGGCCACCGTGGCGACGATGTCGATCGCGTGGCCAGGTAGGCCGTGGATGCGCTCACCGAGCAACGGGGTGAAGATGCTGCGCACGCTGAGCGGCGCCTTATGGTTGTAGCAAAAGTAACCGAGCGCGAGGCCGGTCAGCGCATAGATACCCCAGGCGTGCAGCCCCCAGTGCAGAAACGTGACTCTCGTGGCATCGCGATAGGCCGCCAGGCTGCCCACGGGAGCGCCGAGCGGCGGGTCCGCCAGGTGGTAGATGGGTTCGGCAACGCCGTAAAACATGATGCCGATACCCATACCGGCAGAGAACAGCATCGCGAGCCATGCGAACCAGCCGAACTCGGGTCGGGCGTCGGGCCCACCGAGGCGAATGCGACCGAGCGGCGACAAGAAAAGATAGATGAGGTAGCCGAGCACGACGTTCACGACGAGCACGAACAACCAACCGGCCTGATCGGCAATGGCCGCTTGAATCGCCGTTACGCTCGCCGCGAACTCGCGCTGAAACAGGAGTCCGTACAGCACGAACCCGATGATCAACAACGAGCTACCGATGAACACGGCCGGATGCAGATCGATGAGCAGCCGGCCGGTACGGCTTCGCCAGATCCAGTTTTGCCTGTTCAGCTCGTGGGCCAAAGGAGAAGCGCCGGCAACGTCACTTCGGTGTGCGGAAGTGCAGAATCCCCCACTTCAGATACCCGCGGCCTCCTGCCTCGATCCAGTGGCCCAGGCCCTCGATCATGCGGTCGATATATTCGTCGGATACGGCGTCGCGCAGCTCGGCTCGCCGTGACACCAGCTCCTCGCGAACACGCGAGTAGTGACGCACGAGCTGATCCGTCATCTCGAGCACGCCAAGCTCCTCCCAGCCGAGCGCGTCGGCCTGCTGCCGATAGAAGCCGATCGACGCGAGGCTGTCGAGATGAATGCGGTCGAGCACCGGTCGCAGCACCCCGGGCGGACAGTCGTCGGCCTGCATGGGGTCCGTGAAAATGGCCTCGCCGCCGGGTCTCAGCACGCGATCGATCTCGCGGAGCACGCGCTCGCGGTCGCCGGAATGCAGAAAGGAGTCCTGCGACCACACGACATCGAACTCGCCGTCCTCGCACGCGATGTCCTCGAAGCTGCCGTCCAGCACGCGAATCCGCTCGCTGAGATTGGCCGCTGCGGTCAGCGCGCGGTTGCGCTCGTTCTGCGTCTCGCTCAGATTCACACAGGTCACGCGGCAACCCGTCATGCTCGCCAGCCAGCGCGCTGCGCCCCCGTAACCGGCACCGAGATCGATCACGCGGCTGTTGGCGTCGAGAAAACCAAGTCGCGCCGCCATCGTGGCGACCGTGCGCCGCGAGGCAGTGCGAATCGGCTCGTGCTCCGTCGTGTACACGCCGATGTGAATGTCCTCGCCTCCCCACACGTTGTGGTAGAAGGCGTCGGCGTCGCTGCTGTTGTAGTACGTGCGGGCAGTCTGCACGACCTCGGATGGTTGCGCCGTCATTCGGGTGCCTTCCCATTCGTCGGCTGGTAGGTCTTCTCCGCGACGTGAATGTAGAAGTCCGGCTCGCGATCTCTATACGTCTCGCGGAAGTCTCCATACGTCGTGACGCGCTGGAACCCGACCTCCTTCATGAGGCGGCGTACGTAGTCCTTGCGGAGCGGGAACATGTTCAGGTGGTACACCTCGCCGTCCGCGAACGAGTAGCGGAAACGCGCCAGCGACTCGTCCACGTGCTCGGGCTCGGCCGAGACGTCCTCGCCGCAGTAGTAGTACTTGTGAGAGGGTCCGATGCCCTTGTCTAGCAATGCGTCATAGTTGCGTTGGTCGAGAATCAAGATCCCGTCGTGTCGCAGCGTCGCGTAGTACTCGGCGAGCGTCTTGCGGCGATCGTTCTCGTCGTGCAGATGCGTGAACGAGTTGCCGAGGCAGATCACGGCGTCGTACAGGTCGTGCACGTCGCGATTCAACCAGCGCCAGTCCGCATGCACCGTCCGTAGAATATGGCCGCGCTCATGGGCGTTCTCGAACGCCTTCGCGAGCATCGTCGGGCTGCCGTCGAGGCTCGTGACCTCGAAGCCGGCCTCGATCAGCTGCACGGAGTGAAAGCCGGTTCCCGTGGCCACGTCGAGCACCTTGCGCGCGCCGTGCGCCTTCAGCTGCTCGATGAAGAATCCCCCCTCGGCGCGCGCGCGCCCGTCCCAGTCGATGAGCTCGTCCCATTTTTCGACGAACGACTTCGCGTATTCCGCCGTGTAGTGTTCCGAGTCTCTGACCTTCAGCGGCTCGTCTCCGTAGCCTTGAACCATTGCGTTACTCATAGCAACTCCTTCGGGCAAAAAAAAACGATGCGTCCGCCGGCGAACGCGGCAAACGCAAAAGTCTAGGGCGATCCCCAGAACAGGAACGTAGTTGATGGCGTCAAAGGGTAACGAGCATCGCTCGGTGTTGCAACCCGAAATCTCAGACTGTCTCTAGAACGAGACGATCACATCCATAATAGAGTGAGAAGAAGTCGGGGCCACGCGAACGCGTTCTCAACGCGCTGACGCCGTCGGAATTCGAGATCCTGAACTTGCGATCAGTGCGGCGACGAGTCCAATTTGGCTCGCCGAAACGCCGTCGGCGTCGAGCCGAAGTGATCTCGGAAGGCCCGTGCGAAGTGGGCCATGCTGCGAAAGCCCCAGTCCGAAGCCGTCGCCGTGATCGAGCGGCCCTGCCACAGAGGCTGTGCGAGCTCCCACGCGCATTCCTGCAGACGACGGCGGCGAATATACGCGGTGGTGCTGTCGCTCTGCGTCGCGAACAGCAGGCGCACATAGCGACGCGACACACCGAGCGCGGCTGCAATCGGCGTCGGACCGAGATCGGGATTGCGCAGATTCATCTCGATGTACTGTTTGATCTCGGTGAAGCGCGCTGCCGCCACGACGGAGCGCTCGGCACGGCCGCCGTGCTGGAGCGAGTACGCCGCGGCGACCACCTGCAACAGGCTCTTGGCCAACCCCTGGCCCTGCTCGGCAGATAATCCGTGCTGCACCTGATCCCAAAGCCCCCGCAACATCGTGCTGACGACGTTGTTCATGGGTGCGCTCACGGGCATGGCGAGTCCGCACAGACCGGCCGGCGCGGGAAGATAGATCCGAAGGGTCTGCGGGCTGACCGATACGCAGATCGCGTTGTTCGACTCGCGAAACGCGATGCGATACGGCGCCGCGTCGTCCAGCAACGCGAAGTCGCCGTCTTCGAGAGTTGTCTCATGGCCGAAGTGCTGCAGCCCCAAGCGCCCGCGAGCGGTCAGCAAAATGCGAAACCGGCGTTCCTTCGTTTGGGCGACGTGGCGCGCGCGGTGCTCGACGACTGCAGCGGCCGATTCGGTTCTCACGATTCGCAGTTGCCCGAGATCGTCGAGGCTGCTCGTCGCGTCGAATTGAGAACGATCGAGCGGCTTGATCTCGAGTGGTGCGAGCAGGCTGGAGTGTAGATCGTTCCAATATTTCACGCGCGCACCACGCGCGACGCGGGCGGTCGAATAAATACTCGCCATCGTGAATCCCCCCTAACCGGAATCCTACCACCGCGACCGCGCCTGCGCGATTCCCGCATTTTGCTTTCGGGAGGCGTCACTCGCCCCACCATGTGCCAGGGATGCGGACATCGCGTCACGGACATGGTGGCTGATGCGCAACAGTTGCAGTTCCGGTACGGACGACACTCAGTTCCGGCTCAGTCAAGCGCGCGTCGTCTTCCTGGGGCACGCTTCAGGTGTTCCTAAAATGGGCCAGCGAAGTTGGGGTCGTCTGTGCCAATAACATCGGGGTGAATTCATGATAGTCAGTAAGATCCATATCGCCGTCCTGGCGGCATTATCTGGCGCTTGTGTTGTTGTACCAGCGCATCAGGCGCTAGCGCAGCAGGAAGGTCTCGAGGAGATCGTCGTCACGGCCACGCGTCGTGAGCAAAACCTCCAGGAAGTCCCTGTCTCCATCGTGGCGATCACTGGCGCGAACCTGGAGATGCAGGGCCTCGACAGCCTAGAGGACGTTGGCAACAACATCCCGAACCTCAACATCCAGGGCGGCGGCGCCGGCACGTACGGCACGCAGTTCCGCGTCCGCGGTCTGCCGAACGTCGGCGTCTATATCGACGGCGTCTGGCAGGTCGGCACCAACGGATTGCTCGTGTCGGACTTCGTCGATCTCGACCGCATCGAGGTGCTGCGCGGCCCGCAGGGCACGACTTACGGTCGTGACTCCGTCGGCGGCGCCATCCGCATGTGGACGAAACGGCCGGCCGATGAGTTTGGCGGCCAGATCACGGCGACCGCCGGCTCGTACGACCGCCGCGACGTGAAAGCGTCGCTCGACCTGCCGATCACCGACAAGCTGCATTCGAAGTTCACGGGATCGAGCCTCTATCGCGATGGCTTCATCAAGGGCCTCACGACGGGCCTCAACTACGGCATGCTCGATCAGGGCACGCTCCGCGGCGACTTGGTCTGGGAACCCACCGACAAGCTCAGCATGCGCTTCGTCGTTAACCACGAAAACCTAACGATGAATGAGCCGCGTATTCAGGACGGCATCTATGATACGGCGTACATTCCGGGCGGTCCGTGGAACAATTACGAGGTCCTTCAGAACTGGGGGGAGCTATTGTCAATTCTGGTGTACGAGCAGTTGATCAAGCGGCGGCTCTGCTGAGCTTCTCCTCGATCTCCTCGACACCGTCGACGAAGCGCACGCCGGCGATCACCTTGGCCAGATGCGCAAAGCCTTTCAGTTTCCGAAAACTCTGCTCGGCGTTGGTGGCGAGCTTGAACATGAACGCCAGCATCGTCGCGCGCGTCACGCAACCTTTCGCCCGATCGCTGCGATGACGGATCGTCGCAAACGCCGACTCGATCGGGTTCGTCGTGCGCAAGTGCACCCAGTGCTCGGCCGGGAAATCGTAGAACGCGAGCAGCGAAGCCCGATCCTTCTGCAAACACTCGACGGCTTTCGGGTACTTGGCCACGAAGGTGCCGGTGAAATGATCGAAGGCGGTGTACGCTGACTGACGCGTCGACGCCATCCAGATCTGCTGCAACATCCCCTTGGCTTTGGGCTGCAGCGCCTTCGGCAAATAGTTCAGCACGTTCCCCGTCTTGTGCATCCAGCAGCGTTGTTCGCGAGTGGCCGGATAGATTTCAGCCAGCGCGGCCCAAAACCCAAGCGCTCCATCTCCGACCGCGAGCTCGCGGGATTTCCAGCCCGCGCGCTTTCAGCCCGAGCAATACCTCCCGCCAGCTCTGGGTCGATTCGCGCACGCCATCCTCGATCGCGAGAAACCGTTTCTGGCCGCGCTCATTCACGCCCATCACCACCAACACGCAGAGCCGCCCGTTCTCGCCCCGCAGACCGCTGTAGATGCCATCCACCCACAGATACGCCCAGCGATCGGCATCCAGCCGCCGCTCGCACCAGCGCCGATGCTCGGCTTGCCATTTCAGCTTCAGCCGGCTCACCACCGGTGCCGACAATCCCTTCGCCTCATCGCCCACCAACACCCCGAGCGCTCCCTGCATGTCACCGGTCGAAATCCCGCGCAAGTACAGCCACGGCAGCGCCGCCTCGATACTCTTCGCCTTGCGCACGTACGGCGGCACCAGGCTCGAGCGAAACACCACCGGCTCCTCGATGCGGCTCCTCACTTTCGGCACGCGCACCGCCACCGGCCCAATCCCGGTCAACACCTCTCGCTCCGGCAGATGCCCGTTCCTCACCACCGCGGTGCGGCCGCGCTCGTCGCGTTTCTCCGCATGCTCGCCCAAACACACTTCCAGCTCCGACTCCACCGCTTGCTTCAGCAACTGCCGCGCCCCATCGCGCAGCAGCTCCGTCAACGCGTCGCGCGCGGATTCTGGCTTCTGAAATCGAACAACCGTATCCTCACTCATGGCGTGCTCTCTCCTTGCTGAAATTGAACGTCAGACATTCAGATTTCAGCAGAGCACGCCGCTCTCTCTCAACTCATCCACCAGATTCGGTTATAGCTCGAACTGGGTGATTCCGGCCCAGTTCTATGGGCTGGCCAAGGAGGGCGCGGCGAAGCGCGGCGTCTTTCTCGACATCGACCCGTTCACCCCCGAGAACTACCAGGCCGGTTACCCGGGCGGTAAGGTCGGTAAGTGGGAGAGTCGCTCGAACGCGACGACGCCGTCGTACATCAATCACGAGCAGGCGATGGCCGACATCCACTGGGACCTCTCGGACAAGATCGGCCTTGAGTTCCTGACGGCGACGACGTCGCAGAACGAGAAGCTCAACGTCGACTGGGAGAACAGTGACTTCACGCTCGTCGAGGACATCATCCGCGACAAGCTCGATCTCTTGAGTGAGGAAATCCAGCTTTCCGGTGGTGGTGATCGTATCCACTGGCTCGCCGGCGTCTACTACTGGGATCAGACCGCAACGAGCCGCGCCGCGCGTTACGCCGTCAACGAGTTCCGTACGCTGCCCGGTCACGAGCAGCCGCAGTTCCTGCTCTCGGATGTCTACGCTTCGGATCGGTGTCTTGCTCTGAACAATCCGGCGACGAACCCGAACAACCTGCTGCCTTGTGAAGTCGTTGCCGGCGCCATCATCTTGCCGAACTTCGCGTACGACACGCTGACGCGCAACGAGCAGAACGGCTGGGCCGTGTTCGGCGAGGTCACGATCGGTCTGACGGACAAGCTGGACCTGACGCTCGGCGCCCGCAACCACGATCAGACGAACAAGGCCTACAACATGGCGATCGCATCGAATGCCGCGCCGCTCGCGCCCGAAGGCAACCTGTACACCCAGGGCGACCCGTACCTCGGCAGCGACACAGGTCCTCCGACCGCGGTTCAGTTTAGTCAGGACACGTACAAGGCCTCGCTGCAGATGCAGTTCAAAGACAACATCATGGGCTACCTGAGCTACTCGGAAGGCTTCGACTCGGGTGGCGTGTCGAGCACGCAGACGAGCGTCGGCAGGGTGTTCTTCCCGTACGAGCCTCAGCTCATCAAGAACACCGAGATCGGCATCCGCTCGGATCTGGCCAACCACCGCGTGCGCCTGAACGCCACCGTGTTCCATTCTGAATGGGACAACATTCAGAACGCAGGCGTCGTGTTTGACCCGGGAACGGGGGCCCAGCTGCCGCAGCTCGTGACCACCAACGTCGGTACGGCCCATGCCGACGGCGTCGAAATCGAGCTGACGCTCGCGGCGTCCGACAACCTCACGTTCAACGTCAACGTCGGTGTGCTCAATACGGGTTACGACTACATCGCGCCGGGCACGCAGTTTCTCGACACCAGGACGGAGTTCGCGCAGGCGCCGGATTCGACGTACAACCTCGGCCTCCAGCACGTCGCGGATCTCTCGAACGGCGGCTCGTTCACGACGCGTATCGACTACGCCTACACGAGCCAGTTCTGGCGTTCGCTGCCGTTCCTGCGGCAGGACTGGTACGGACCGAAGAATGGCGGTCCGGTTCCGCCGGGGCACGACGAGTCGGGCGACTGGGGCACGTGGAACGCACGGTTCACGTACCAGCCAGCGGCGAGGAACTACAGTGTGTCGTTCTTCGGCACGAACCTGACGAACGAGTACATGTTGAACTCCGGCTTCTTCCATGGCATCTGGGGTTACGACTTCGCGACCGTGTCCCGGCCGCGTGAGCTCGGCGCGTCGCTCACGTTCCGGTTCTAGCAGGCTGCCGACCAAAGCGGCGTACGTATCGATGAGCTTCGACTTCTGAGACGCGGGGTTGGATGAGGCCGACGGAGTAACGCACCGTCGGTGCCCTTACGTCGAGAAGGCCCGCCGTTGGCGATCCGAATGGATAGCCAACGGCGGTTTTATTTCGAGTGTCCCGGCACAGAAGTGCCCTCCGCCCGCCGCTCCCCGGGGCGGCCCTCTGCGCGATACCATGATCACCCCGTGGGCCCCGGGTCCGAGGTGACGATGAATCGACGATGCCTGCTTCGCGCCGTCGCCGCTGCGGCCGCCGCGCTCGCTGTGCCGCGCCCGTTGTTTGCCGCGGACTATGACCTCGTCATTCGCGGCGGCCGCGTCATCGATCCCGCGCGGCGTTTCGACGGCCGCGCCGACGTCGCGATTCGCGGCGACAAGATCGCCGCCGTCCGGCCCGACATTCCCGTCTCGTCTGCCGCCGAGTCGATCGATGCTCGCGGCAAGATCGTCGTGCCCGGGCTCATCGATATCCACCTGCATGCCCGCGATGCGGAGCTGCCGCCGTCCGAGATTCTCGGCACCGGCGTCACGTCGATGGTCGATGCCGGGTCGAAAGGCGCCGACAACGTCGAGCAGATCCTCGAGATTGCGCGCCACGCGCCGAATCGCCTCCGCGTGCTGCTGAACATCGCGCGGCTCGGCAACAATCCCGGCGGACGCGGCGAGTTTCTCGATGGCCTCGAGCCGGCCGACGTGGAGAAGGCGCAGCGGGCCGTCGCCGAGCATCGCGACTGGATCGTCGGGCTCAAGGCTCGGCTCTCGAGGGGCATCGCCGCCGAGCGCGATCGCGACGTGCTGACACGCGCGTTGCAGGTGGCAGAGCCGGCACGACTCCCGGTCATGATCCACGTCGGTAACACGGCGACGCCGCTGCCGCAGCTGCTCGCGTTGCTGCGGCCCGGCGACATCGTCACTCACATGTACGCGCCCGAGAACGGCATCTTGAGTGAGAAGGGCCGAGTGCTGCCCCAGGTGCGCGCAGCGCGGCAGCGCGGCGTGCTGTTCGACTTCGGTCATGGGCTCAACGAGCACTGGAGCTGGGACGTCGCGAAGCGCGGCCTCGATCAGGACTTCGCGCCCGACACGATTTCCTCCGATCTGAACGTCCCCGGAAGAACCCAGCAGGTATTCGATCTGCCGAACGTGCTGTCGAAGTTCCTGCTGCTCGGCATGCCGCTCGACGACGTGATCGCGCGCGTCACGAGCCGCGCCGCGCGCGTCTTCCACGCATTCGAGCCCTACGGGACGCTGCGCGAAGGCGCCACGGCCGACGTCACGGTGCTCGAGCTGACCGAGGGCGCTTTCGAGTTCGTCGACAACTACAAGGGCACGCGAACGGGCAAGCAGCGGCTCGTCACTCGAGCCGTCGTCTGCGGCGGAAGGCGCGTCGCTTAGACCCAGCGCACAGCGCAAAAGTGCGCGGTTGGTGGCAGGCTCGGCCGAGCCCGTCGACCACTACGAACGGATCCGAACTACAATCCCCACATGTCGCTCAAGTTGTCCCGCTTCGGCGCACGGTTCACGCGCTCGACCGGAGCGCTCGAGCTCATGGACGATCTCGGGAGCGTCCTCGCCGGCGATGCGCAGCAGCTGATGCTCGGCGGCGGCAATCCGGCGAAGATCCCGGAGGTACAGGCGCGCTTTCGCGCGCGCCTCGAAGAGGTCGCCCGCAGTCCGCGCGAATTCGACCGCCTGCTCGCCGATTACGCGCATCCGAAGGGCGAGCTCACGCTGCGACGGTCGCTGGCGCGGCTCCTCGAGCGCGAATACGGTTGGCGCCTCACGGCCGAAAATATCGCATTGACGGCTGGCAGTCAGGCCGCTTTCTTTTTGTTGTTCAATCTATTCGCGGGCGAGCAGGGCGACGGCTCGAAGCGGCGGATTCTGCTGCCCGTGACGCCGGAGTACGTGGGCTACGCGGATGTGGGGCTCAACGAGGACTTGTTCCGCTCGCTCCGACCGACCATCGAGGAATTGTCGCCGCCATTCTTCAAATACAGGTTGAATCTGGCGAAGCTCGCGATCGACGAGGGTGTCGCCGCGGTTTGCGTTTCGCGACCGACGAATCCCACGGGCAACCTGCTGACGGATGACGAGATCGGCGCGCTGGACTCGCTGGCGCGGCGTCAGGGCGCGCCCTTGATCATCGATAGCGCCTACGGGCAACCGTTCCCGAACATCGTGTTCCGCGACGCCACGCCGCTGTGGAACGACAACACGATCCTGTGCCTGAGCCTGTCGAAGCTCGGGCTGCCCGGTGCGCGTACCGGGATCGTCGTGGCGAGCGAGGAGGTGGTCGACGCGCTGACGCGGATGACGGCGGTGTTGAACCTGGCGGTCGGCAGTGTCGGCCCCGTCCTGGTGCAGCCGCTCGTCGAGAGCGGCGAGATCATCGATCTGTGCCGCCGGTTCGTCACGCCGTACTACCGCGCCAAGGCAGCGTTCGCCGGCGCTGCGTTGCAGCGCGAGCTCGCGGGCGTGCCGCACAGGATCCACTCGCTGGAAGGCGCCTTCTTCTTGTGGTTGTGGCTCCCCGGCCTGCCGATCCCGAGCGCCGAGCTGTACCGTCGGCTGAAAGAGGCGGGCGTGTTCGTGCTATCGGGCCATTACTTCTTCCCCGGCCTCGAGGAGTCCTGGCCCCACCGCGACGAGTGCGTGCGGATCTCGTTTGCCCAGGACGAAAGCGTCGTGCATGAGGGGATTCGCCGGATTGCCGCCGAGGCCCGGCGGGCGTTTGGAGGCTAGCCTTGCTTGCATGCGCTACGCGAACGCCGTAGCGGCACGCTCGAAGAACCAGAAAGCCGCCGGCACGCCGAGCGCATAGGGCGCGGCGCGCCGGAGGCGCGCGTCCAGCGCGGCATCGCGTCTCGCATCGAGCAGGCCGCGAAGCCGCGTCCAGAGCACGAACGCGGCCGTCACGACGCCGATGAAGGCGATCTGCCCGGCTTCGACGCCGACGTTGAAGCACAAGAGCCCGGCGGCGAGCTCGGTGCGCGGCAGGCCGATCTCACCGAGCGCGCTCGCGAAACCGAAACCGTGCAGCAGGCCGAACACGAACGACAACACCACGGGATAGCGATGGCTGAAGTCATTCGCACCGCCGCGCGCGACCTCGCCGGCAAGGAACAGCACGGAGAGCGCGATCAACGCCTCCACGGGTTCGATCGGCAAGCGCACGACGCCCAGCGTCGCGAGCGATAGCGTGACGGAGTGCGCGGCCGTGAAGCCCGTGACCGCGATCAATATTCGCCGCGGCCGGCGCGCGAGCAGCATGAGCCCCGCGACGAACAGCAGGTGATCCGGACCGTTCCAGATGTGCTCGAAGCCGAGCACCAGGTAATCGCGCGCCACCGTCCGCCAGCTCGGCTGCTCCGGCACGGTCCATGCGAGCTCGTCGGGGGGCAACACGGCCGTGTCGACCGCGCCGTCCATCGCCACGACTCGAAGCAACGTCGTGATCGACGGGTTGTAGAGCGGGTAGGCGATGCGCAGGGTCTGTCCCTCGAGGCCGCCGGGGCAGGCGATCACGCTCGTGTCGCCGAGCTCGAGCCGCAACGGGGCCGTCTGCCGCACGCTGCAGACGGCAGGCCAGACGATGCTCGGCGCGTTCATGGCCTCGAGCACGGGCGGCGCCCGGACGACAACGTGGTAGAGGCCCGGCGCCTGCTCCACGACATTGACCGACAGCGGTCGGGCATCGTGCGCGCATGCGGCCGTCGCGAGTCCGAGCGCGGCGCAGCTGCCGATGAGGCGAGCGAGCACGATGGCCCGGTCGCCCAGCGCGCTCATGGCCGTGACCCCGCGCGCAGGTTCAGGACCTCGACGTGGTAACGCTCGCGCACCGTTCGGGTCAGCTTCTTGAGCTCGGCGTCGGCATGCTCCCGCAGATAATCCCCCTCGACGCGATCACGGATCTCGTCGAGCTCGGGATACCGGAGCTCCGTGCGTCGCGTCAGCAACACGGCGTGCTGGCCGTACGCCGAGCGCAGTGGGCCCTGCCATTGCTCGCCCGGCGTGAGCGCTGCGAGCGCGCCGGCGAACTCCTGGCCGAATTGGCCCGCGACATAGTCGAATGTCCGGTCGACGTAGTTTCGCAGAAACGGAAAACGGTCGCCGTGGCCGGGTGCATCGTTGAAGGCCGCGTGCGCCGCGTTGAGCTCGCGCGCGGCCCGCCCGGCGTCGGCGCGCGCGCGATCGGCGCCGCGGCGCTGCGCATCGAAGAACACGTGCGTGAAGGTCACGGCCGGCGCGATCGCGTATTCCTGCTTGTGCGCCGCGAAGTAGTCGCGCAGCACGCCTGGAGCCAGCTTGGCGTCCGGCGCCGCCGCGTCGCCGAGCAGAAACTTGAGCTTCTGGACCATACGCTGGCGTATCACGTAGTCGCTGCCGTCCAGGCCGAGCGTCTTGGCTTCGCGGTACAGCGCTTCTTCTTCCACGTATTCGTCGATCAGGTTTGCCAGATCATGCTCGCTCATGGCGTCGAGCGCGGCTTCGAATGTCGCGGCATCGAAAGCGTTCGCTCGATATTGCATGTAGGTCAGTAGTGCGCGTCGGTCGACGACGATCGTGCTGTCGTCCGCGGCGGGGAGGCGGGGGCCGCGCACGAACGCAAACGCGGCGAACAGCACGGCCCCTGCCACGACGAAGTGCACGAGGGGCTCGCGCAGAAGTCGACGCAGCGCTGAGGCCAATCAGGATTCCGACATGTGCTGCCGTCCGCGAGCCTAAGAACGCGGCGACCCGCTTCCGATCGCGCGTAGTAGGTCGAAGATGTTCGAAGGCACGGGGAACACGATCGTCGAGCTCTTGTCGCCGGCAACCTCGGTCAGCGTTTGCAGGTACCGGAGCTGCATCGACATCGGCTGGCTTGCAAGTTGCGCGGCGGCCTCGACGAGCTTGGTGGCCGCCTGGAACTCGCCGTCGGCATGGATGACCTTCGCGCGGCGCTCGCGCTCGGCCTCGGCTTGTCTGGCGATGGCCCGGATCATGTTTTCGTTGAGGTCCACGTGCTTGATCTCGACGTTCGCGACCTTGATGCCCCAGACGTCGGTCTGCGCGTCCAGAATCGTCTGGATGTCGCTGTTCAGCTTGTCGCGCGCGGACAGCAGCTCGTCGAGCTCGTGTTGCCCCAGCACCGAACGCAACGTGGTCTGCGCCATTTGGCCGGTGGCCTCCATGTAGTTCTCGACGTTGATGATCGCGTTCTGCGGATCCACCACGCGAAAGTAGATCACGGCGTTGACCTTCACCGAGACGTTGTCGCGCGTGATCAGGTCCTGCGACGGCACGTCGAGCACCATGGTGCGCAGATCCACGCGCACCATCTGCTGGATCACGGGAATCAAAATGATCAGGCCGGGGCCTTTCACGCCGTAGAAGCGGCCGAGCATGAACACCACGCCGCGCTCGTACTCGCGCAACACCTTGAACGCACTGAACAGCAGTGCCGCGATCAGCACGACGAGAACGAGGATGAAGATGTTCATGAGCTATTCCTCCACTTCGACCTTGAGCACGAGTCCCTCGACGGCTCTGACGCGCAGCTTGTCGCCCTTGCGTACTGGACCGGGCGCGCGGGCTTGCCAGATCTCGCTGAAGGCGCGTACCAGCCCCTGCTCGGGAAAGTCTTCGAGCGCCACGGCGCTGGCGCCGACCATGGATTCGCGTCCCGTGGTGACGCGGAGTCTTCGCGCACGCAGCGCCGCGCCCGCGCCGAAAACGAAGACGCCGATGGACGCCACCGCGAACGCCGCGATGATCGGCATCGACACACGATAGCCCGGCAGATCGCTGTCGAGCAGAATGACCGAGCCCGCGATGAACGCGACCGCGCCGCCGACGCCGAGGACACCGAGCGTGGGCGTGAATACTTCGGCCACCATCAAGCCGATCCCGACCAGAATCAGGCCGAGCCCCGCGTAGTTGATCGGCAGCATCTGCAGCCCGTAGGCCGCGAGCAGCAAACAGATGACGCCCGTGACGCCCGGTACGCCGAACCCGGGATGGTAGAACTCGAGGATCAGCCCGTAAAAGCCGAGCATCAGCAGGATGTAGGCCACGTTCGGATTGCTGATCAGCGCGAGCAGCTCGTAGCGCCAGCCCGGTGTGACCGTCGTGATCTCGGCGCCCTGCAAATCGAGCGTGACGGTGCCCCCCTGGAGCTTGACGGTGCGGCCCGTGAGATCGCCGATCAGCGCATCGAGGTCCGGCGCGATCAGGTCAATGACGTTCTGCTTCAGGGCTTCGCTCGCGGGCAGATTTGCCGCCTCGCGGACGGTCTTCTCGGCCCACTCCGCGTTGCGCCCGCGCAGCTCGGCCAGGCCGCGGATGTAGGCTACGGCATCGTTCGTGACCTTGCGCTCCATCGTCGATTGCCCGGCGCCCGGCGTGGCGGGCTTGGCGTCGCCAGACTTGTCGCCCTCGCCGGGGGGCTCGCTCGGCGTGGGCGAGGGGAACGGTCCGCCGCCGATGCTGACGGGCGTCGACGAGCCGACGTTCGTCGCGGGGGCCATGGCGGCCACGTGGCTCGCGTAGAGCAGGTAGGTTCCGGCGCTCGCCGCGCGCGATCCGTTCGGCGCGACGTACACCACCACGGGGATCGTTGCGCCGAGGATCTCTTTGATCATGTCGCGCATGGCTTGATCGAGTCCACCGGGCGTATCGAGTCGAACGATCAGCGCCGCGGCGCCGGCGCTCTCGGCTTGATGCAGCGAGTGAATGAAGTAGTCGGCGGTCGCCGGGCTGATCGCATCGTCGAGCTCGACGACCCACACCTGGGGCGCCGCCGCGACCGTGGCCGCGCCGCTCAGCAGAGCGAGCGCGAGCCCGAACGACAGTAGTAGCCGTCGCACCAGCATCCGTCGATCATACCCCCGTGGGGGACGTAATGCCGACCCGGAACGGGGCCCCGCAGCTCGAGTCCCGCGCTGCAGCGCGGGACGGCACGACGGCGGCCAGCATCGCTGCGCCGCTAACCCGTGGGAGGCGGGCGCGCAACGTCGAGGCCGCGCTGAAACGCTTCGCGCAAGGGGCCGACGATGCGCCAGCGATCGAGCAGCATCGGTATCTCATCGGTGATCCGCGGGTTGAGCTCGCGCGCGCGCGCCAGCGCGCGTTGCGCCACGTCCAGGCGACCCGCGAGGCCCGCCGCCGCGGCGACCACGAGATAGCCGGTGGGCCAGTCCGGCGAGTCGATCTTCAGCGCGGCCGCCAGCGCGTCGCCGAAGCGCCCTTCGGCGATCGCGCCCAGCGCGAGGATCGCAAAGTACGGCGGCGGGGAGTTTTGCACGAGCGCGATTGCTCGCTCCGTCAGCTCGACGCCGCGCCGCGTATCACCGGTGAAGATCAGCGTCGCGCCGACGACGGAGAGCACCTCGGCGTTGTTCGGTCGCAGCGCGAGCGCGCGTTCGGCGGCGCCATGAAAATCCTCGCGGGTGAAAAATTGCACGCGGGCGAGCGCTAGATTGCCGAGCATGGTGTTGCCATCGATGTCCATCGCGGCGCGTGCAGCCTCGAGCGCCCGCTTGAGTGCTGCTCTGTCGTCGGCCGGGGTAGGCCCATGCAGGTAGGCGAAATGATCCGTGAGGAGCGAGGCTAGCCCCGCCCACGCGTTGGCGCGTTTGGGTTCGGTCTTCGTGGCGCGCTCGAAGCAATCGAGTGCCGAACGATACGCGTCGTCGTCGAAGCTACGCCGATAGTCGTAGTATTTGACGACGCAGTCGCGCGTGCGTAGTCGTTCGGCGGGCAAGGTCGCGATACGCGCGAGCTCCTCCTCGAAGATCGGCCCGTACGGATCGGCCACCGCGGCGATCTTGCGTGCTACCCGCCCTTGCTCGGTGGGTGACTGTCGTACGCTAGACGGCTCGTCGAACGCGCTGGCCCACAGTTGAGTGCCCGTCGCGGCGACGACCAGGCGCGCAGTGACGCGGATGCCGTCGCTCCCTTCGCGCACGCTGCCGCTCAGCAGGTAGGCGGCCCCGACCGCGTCCGGCACGTTCGTTTGCAAGTTCGGTCGGGACGCGCTGCCTCGCGGCTCCGTTGCGACCACGAAGAGCTCGGGCGCGTTCAGTAGTAACAGGGTCTCTTCGGTGATGGCATCGGCGAGGCGACGAAGGCTGGCCTGACTACTCAGGTCTTCGAACGGCAGCACGACGATCGGTGGTCGGTCGTTGCGCGCAAGCGCTTCCGCGAACGTGGGGTAGCTCGGCGCGCGCGGTGGGAAAAGCTCGCGTGCCGCGAAGAAGCCGATCGCGATCAGGAGAATGGCCGCCGCCAGCATCGAGCGAAAGCGACGTCGGCGCTTACCGCGCGACGGTGCCGCGAGCGCGATATCCGACGCCGGCGTTTCGGGCGGCGCCGTCGCCGGCGGCTCGGCTCTAGGTGCGTACGACCACACCGTCGCGTAGCTACCGCGCGGCAGCGTCACGCGCAGCTCATCGGACTGCCCCTCGACGGCGTAGTATTCGAACAAGCGTCGGCGTAAACGGCCGGCCTCGACTCGTACGAGCGGATCGGTCTGCGCGTCGAAGTCCGCCGGTCGCGCGAACACCTCGAGCGCGATCGTGTAACCCTTTAGCCGATCCGCTTGACCGGCCAGCAGCTGCTCGGTGACGAACTTCAGAAACGCGGACGACCGACCGGCTTGCTCGAAGCACCGACTGGCCAGGATTCGCTCGAGCTGCGCCCGAATCTTCGCTTCGGTCGGCTGCCGATCGTCGGCGGGCGGCTCGGTCGTGGCGTCGTCTGGAGTTTTTGTCGCCAAGGCCAAGTAGGCTCCGCCCGTTTCGGCCGGCGGTCAAGCGCGTGGCGGTGGCTCGAAGCGGCGTTCAGAAGCGTGCGCCGGAGGCGCACGCACCGGGCCGAGGCGGCTCGACGAGCTCAGGCCCGATCGAGCTGTAACGCTTTGATCGCGTTCTGTTTCAGGATCAGGTCGTGGACCTCCGGCTTGAACGCCGCTTCCTTGAAGTCCTTGATCCAGCGGTCCGGCGTGATCAGCGGATAGTCTGAGCCGAACAGCATCTTGTGCTTCAGCTGGCCGTTCGCGTGTTGCACGAGCTGTGGCGGGAAATATTTCGGCGACCAGCCCGAGAGATCGATGTAGACGTTCGGCTTGTGCAGGCACACCGACAGCGCTTCGTCCTGCCACGGCCAGGACGGGTGTGCCGCGATGATCGTCATGTCCGGGAAATCGACCGCGACGTCGTCGAGATATATCGGGTTGCTGTATTTCAGACGCAGCCCGCCGCCGCCCGGCATGCCGGTGCCGATGCCACTGTGGCCGGTGTGGAAGATTGCCGGCAGCTTGTGCTCGGCGATGACCTCGTAGAGCGGATACGCGAGCTTGTCGTTCGGGAAGAAGCCTTGCGTCGTCGGATGGAACTTGAAGCCCTTGATCACGCCGGACTTCAGCAGTGCGCGCGCCTCGCGTACGCCCAGCTTGCCCTTGTGCGGATCGATGCTGGCGAATGCGATCATCATGTCGCTGTTCTCGCTGGCGGCTTCCGCCACTTCTTCGTTCGGGATACGGCGTACGCCGAGCTGCGCCTCGGAGTCGACCGTGAACATCACGAGGCCGATCTTTCGCTCGCGGTAGTAGGCTACCGTCTCCTTGATCGTGGGCCGCTTGCTGCCGGCCTTGAAGTACTTGCTCGACGCTTCCTCGTATGGCTTCCAGGCCTCGTCGGGCTCTTGACGACACGACACCTCGGCGTGCGTGTGCACGTCGATTGCAACCAGTTCGTCGAGCTTCATCTCTCTTTCCTCAGGCGCGGCGAGCGCGCTCCCAGTCGGCGAGCGTCATCTTCTTGTTCACGAGCTCCACGAGCAGCTTCGCGGGCTGCCAGTGCATGGGGCCGAAGATCTTCTGGTACTTCAGCATCCCCTCGAGCAGCGCCGTAAGACCGATCGTGTCGGCATAGTAGAGCGGGCCGCCCCGGTAGCGCGGAAACCCGTAGCCGGCCGTCCATACGACATCGATGTCGCTCGCACGAATCGCGATGCCTTCCTCGAGGATCCGGATGCCCTCGTTCATCAGCGGATAGGTGCAGCGCTCGACGATTTCCTGCTCGGTGTGCTTGCGCGGCTCGACGCCGAGCTGCGCGGCACGCGCTTTCAGGATGGCCAGGGCCTCCGGATCATCGTGCCGCGTGCGATCGCCGGGCTCGTAGCGGTAGTAGCCCTTGCCGGTCTTCTGGCCGAGGCGACCGGCCTCGTACAGCGCGAAGTCCGACTGGTAATAGGTCGGATCCGGCGGATAACGCTCGGCATTGGCCTGATGGACCTTCACGCCCACATCGACGCCTGCCATGTCGAACACCGCGAGCATGCCCATGGCCATGCCGAATCGCTCGAGCGCCGTATCGACCTCGCGGGGCGTCGCGCCCTCGAGCGTCATGCGCCCGGCTTCGCGCGCGTAGCCTTCCATCATGCGGTTACCGATGAACCCATAGCACACCTTCGCGAGCACCGGCGTCTTGCGCAGCGGCTTCGCGAGCTCCATGACCGTCTTAACGACTTCGGGCGACGTGTCATCGGTCCGAATGACCTCGAGCAGCGGCATGACGTTGGCCGGGGAGAAGAAGTGCAGGCCGATCACGTCCTCGGGGCGCCTCGTGGCCTTCGCGATGTCGTTGATGTCGAGCGTCGACGTATTGGTGCCGAGCACGGCCCTGGGGCCGGCGATGGCGTCGAGCTTGCGGAACACGTCCTGCTTCAGCTTCATGTCCTCGAATACGGCTTCGATGATCACGTCGGCCGGCGCCAGATCTTCGTAGCGCAACGAGGGCGTGATCAGCGACAGCCGTTGCGCCTTCTCCTGCGGCGTGATCCGGCCGCGCTTCACCATCGATTCGTACGTGCGGTCGATGCCGGCCATGCCACGTTTCAAGCCCTCCTCGGACGCGTCGAGCACCGTCACCGGAATTCCGGCATTGGCGAAGCAGATCGCGATGCCGCCGCCCATCGTGCCGGCGCCGACGACGCCGCCCCGCTGCACGGGTCGCGCCTGCGTGTCGGCCGGCAGATCCGGAATCTTCCGCGTCTCGCGCTCGGCGAAGAACGCATGGATCGAGCCCTTCGCTTCCGGCGTGACTTTCGACTCGTTCGCCAGCGCGGTCTCGAGCTCGAGGCCCTTTTCAAGCGGCAGCTCGAGGCTCGCGCGGATGGCTTTGATGGCGGTATAGGGCGCCACGCGGTTCGGATACAGCTTCGCCGCCAGCGCGTTCATGCGCTCCAGGATCTGCGGTGTGCAGGTCTGCGGGTCGACGTTGCGCTCGCTCGTGCGCCGCGGGCCCTTGCCCTCGGCGATCAGGCGCTCGGCGTAGCGCAGTGCGCCTTCCTTCAGATCGCCGTCGACGATCGCATCGACGAACCCCCACTCCACGGCTGTGTTGGCGTCGACGGGCTTGGCATTCAGCACCATGTCGAGCGTCTTCTCCACGCCGATCAGCCGAGGCATTCGTTGCGTGCCACCGGCGCCGGGAATGATGCCGAGCGTGACCTCGGGGAAGCTGAAGCGCGTGCCCGGCGCGGCCAGCCGGTAGTGCCCGGCCAGGGCGATCTCGAGGCCGCCGCCCATGACCGTCCCGTGCATCGCGACGACGAGCGGCACCGTCAATTGCTCGAGGCGCGCGAACATCTGCCGATACGCTACTTCCTGCGGCGGCCCGGCGAACTCGTTGATGTCGGCACCGGAGAAGAACGTACGCCCTTCGCAGATCAGCACCGCCGCTTGCACGTCCGGCCACCGGGCCATCTCGTCGAGCGCCGCGTGCGTCTCCTCGCGAACTTTGCTGCTGAGCGTGTTGACGGGCGGGTTGTTCACGGTCAGCACTGCAACGTTGCCGACCTTGCTGATCTTGACCACGGATGATGCGCTCAACGTACTCCCCTCGACGTTAGCCGGTATGCTTCGATGGATTGTGACTATTTAGTCAGTCTTGTACGATTTAGTCAATATTGCGCGATTCGCGATCCCATGGCCAACCCGAAGACTGGCAGTGCTCGGACGAACCCGCGACGCGATCGCACACGCGAAGCCCTGCTCGGCGCGGGTCGCCGGCTGTTCGCGCACCGCGACGTCGACGGGGTCAGCGTCGACGAGATCGTCGAGGCGGCGGCCGTCGCCAAGGGCAGCTTCTACAACCATTTCGTCGACAAAGAGATGTTCGCGCGCGAGATCGCTGCGGCCGCACGTCATGAAGTCGAGGCGCGCGTGGACGCAGTGAACGCGGGTATTGGCGATCCGGCCGCTGCCGTGGCGCGAGCGCTGTGCGTGTTCGTGCGTTTTGCGGTCGAGCATCGCGACAGTGCTCGCACGCTCTGGCGCCTGAACACCGGCGCCACGATGGTCGATGCGCCGATCAACCGCGGGCTCGTGGATGTCGTGCGCCAGGGCATCGACGGCGGCGAGTTCAAGCCCGTCGACGTCGAGACGGGGGTCCTGCTCGTCATGGGGACCATAGTGATCACGCTCCGCCATCTGTTCGAGGAGCGGGTCCAGACCCGGCCGGCCGCGATTGCGCGCGGCATGGCGGCCGGCCTGCTTCGTGCGCTCGGCGTGGCCGCAGGCCGCGCGGACAAGCTCGCTCGCGAAGCGACCCTGGCCGTGCTCGGCTAGTGCAGCCGTTCACGGATCACGCTCCAGCACGGCTTTCAGCGCGGCGAGGTCTTTACGATTCGCGCGACGGACCGCACCGGCCATGAATGGCGCCAGCAGCGACGAGAAGCCGCGCGGCTCGCCGCGATTTCGCAGCAGCATCCGCGTGCCGCCGTCGTCGGGCCGCCACTCGTAGGTCGTTTCCATCGGAAACGGGCCGTCCGCCGTCCGCATCACGAGCCGCTGGTTGCGCACGTACTCGACGATCTCGTAGGTGTACTCCAGTCGACGGCCAAGGAAATGGGCGATGAACGCAATCTTCGCGCCCACGGCGATGATCGGAGGCGAACGCCATTCGACCGACTTGATGTTGGCATACCATTTTGGAACGTTGCTCGGCTCGGCCGCGAACCGAGCAACATCCTCGACGGGCCTGTCGATCCGTATGTCGGTGACGACATCCACCTTCATGAGGCGCGGCCGGTCATGCCACCTGTCGTTGTCCCGCCATGCTCTTCCATATCGGTTCGAACTCGTTGCGCACGCGAGCGTAGGAAGGCGCGATTGAGCGCGTTGCCAGTAGGCGGCGACGTTTGCGAAGCTCGCAAACGGAGCCACGGTCTCTGCATAGTACATTGCCGGAAGCGCGGCGCAGTCCGCCATCGTGAACGTCGCGCCGCAGAGCCACGGCTGGCCGTCCAGCCGCGTGTCCCAGTGCGCGTACGTCATCTGCACCAACTTCGTTGCGCGGTCGGCGGTTTCCGCGTTCTGCGGCCGAAACCCGATTTGCTGGAACAGCAGCTCGACGATGGGATTGTTGTAGTAAAGGTCCGCTATCCGGTCGACGAACCTGACCTGGCGCGCCGTGCCACGGCCGCTCTGGGGGATCAACCGTGGCGAGTCCGGAAACTCGTCCTCCAGATACTCGATGATCGATGTCGATTCCGGCACCTGCCAGCCAGTCGCGGTGAGGAGAAACGGCACCTTGCCGAGCGGATTGATCTGCTGATAGGCAGCGCGGGCCTCCGCCGACGCGATCTCACGGAGCTACTGCTGGCTGCCGATTGCGGCGCAGTCCGCGAGCCCTGATATTCGTCACGAACCATGGCGCGTCGCGCCCTGGCTAGAAATGCCACTGCACGCTGAGCGCCAGCACGCGGCCGGGCTTGCGCTCGTAGGTGTTCACGCCGGCCCGCTCGATCTCGATCGCCTCGTCGAGCAGGTTCTGCGCCTTTGCCTTGAAGGTGAGCGTGTCGCGCGCATACCAGGCATAGGTCAGATCGAGAGAATTAAACGGTAGCTCGTAACCGTCTGGAGCCTGGTTGCGGCCCGCCACGTACAGGCGCTTGCCGAACACGTTGTAGATCAGCGAGACCGTGTGATGCTGGTTCGGCGCGTCGTAGCCGACCATGAGGTTGGCTACGTAGTCGGAAGCTCCGGCGAGCGGGCGTTCCGGGTTCGTCGGTGCGTTGGCGCGCGGCCCGGCCACGAGGTTCGAGTGCTGCAGCGTCACGTTACCCTGCAGAAAGAACGGCTCGAAGTGCGGTCCGATGAAGCCGAGCTTCTTCAAGCCCTCGATCTCGACGCCATGGACTTCCGCCGAAGCCGCATTGTGAATCTCGCGTGCGACGGTCGTATCGCTGGCCAGCGACTCGAAGAACTCGATCGGGTTGTCGATGTCCTTCTGGAACAGCGTGACCGTGAAGTTGTCGCCGCGATCGAAGAACCACTCGGCTCGCAGATCGAGATTGTTCACGTCCGCGGGGCGGACGTCGGAGCTGCCGATCGTCAGGTCGCCAGTGATCGGATCGATGTAGCTCGCGTCCGTGATTTCGCGCAGGTCGGGCCGGATCGCGGTTTGGCTCATGCCGAGCCGCAGCTGGAACGTCTGCGCCCAGAAGCTACCCATATAGGTGAACGAAAGAGAGGGATACGCCTTGTCGGCGTTGTAGAGCCCTTTCGCTAGCTCGTTCGGATCGGTTGTGACTTGCGGATTCTCGGGGCTGTAGCCGTACGGATTCCAGTTCACGGCGGCCTGCCGGTAGTTTTCCCAGCGCGCGCCGCCCGTGATGCGCCATTTGTTCTGGAGGGTCCAGTCGACCATGCCGAACGCGGCATCGGTCATCGTCGCGGCGAGGTACGTCTCGGCATTCGAGTCGTTGCGCAGAAAGAGAAAGTCGTTTGCGGTGACGTTCGCGTCCGAGAACACCTGGTCTATCGGGCCTTGCAGCGCGGCGGGGTCCGTACCCGACGGCGGGCCGAGCGTGAACTCCGTCTGCTCGTAGCTGCGACTCTTGTCCGAATGCGCGCTGCCGCCCTTCAGAGTCAATGTCGAGTTGGCCAGCTTGAACGGTGCCGTGATCGACCAGCCGTTGCTGCGCACACGATCGTTCAGGTCCGTGAAGCGGTAGTTCGCAGCGTCGGTCTGGAGCGCGACGGACTCGCCGAGCACGGCCGCGGTCACGGGATCGGTCGTGGTCTTCGACGTGATCCTGACTTCGTTCGGGATATCCGTCGTGGCCTTCGACTCCGACGTGAACCACTCGATCACGGTCTCTTCCGGCAGCCATTTGAAGGCGTTCGCGATCTTGGGGAACATCTCGCGCGTATCGGCGCCGAGGTAGTGCGTGCCCTGGACCTGGTTCGTGCGCATGTTGCGCTCTTCGTAGCGCAGCCAATAATCGCGGAACCCCAGGCCGTCGGAGATCTGGCGGTTCTCGTTGAAGAAATCGTCGACCGTGGCCCTGTTGTCGGTGTTGCGCAGATACAGCGTCGTCGTCGAAATCTCGTGGTCGTTCGTGAACTTCGCGCCGAAGTTCAGGGTGCCGCTCATGTCGACGGAGTTCAGCGACTCGTTCTTCGTATCGGTTCGCTCGTCGGGGAAACGCCAGTTGCGCGCCTTCGCGGCGGTGCCGCGCCAGTGATTCTGGTACGTGGTGCCGACCAGGAATCCGAGGTTCCACTTCTCGCCGACGTCGTAGCTGCTGCCGACGCTGGTCTTCAGATCGGCATCGGGCGGTGGAATCTCCTGACGGAAGCCGATATTGCGGTCGAGCTGCAGCGACAGCTGCCGGTTGATCAGCTCGGCGTCGGCGTCCGTCAAGGAGGGGTTCGAAAGGCGGATGGACGCCGGGCTCAGGTCGCTGCCCTGGTAGGCAACGAGCGCGTTGCTGATGGCGGGCGACAGCGCGCGCGTGCCGTCGTCTCTGCCGAGGCCATCGGCGCGGCCGCCCGGATACGTGCTGACCCTCGACGGCGTGATCGAATCGAAGCCGCTGCCGACCTCGAAGTTGAAGTCGAGAGCGCCAGGGATCCGGCGCGTGCGAATGTCGACGCTGCCACCGGCGAAATTAGCCGAAAGGTCCGGTGCCCAGGCCTTCTGCACGCGCAGGGACTCGACGACCGACGCCGGGAACACGTCGAGCGGAATCACGTTCCGGGTCAGATCGGGCGAGGGAATTTGCGCGCCGTTCAGCGTCGTGGCCGAGTAACGCTCGCCCAAGCCCCGGACGTAGACGAACTTATCCGAAACCAGCGAGAGTCCGGGCACGCGGCGCAGGGCGGCGGCCACCGTGGAATCGCCGAGACGCCCGATCGCCTCGGCACCGATCGTGTCGACCACCGAGGCGTCGTTGAGGCGTTCCTTCGCGACCTGCTCGCTCGCGTTCAAGAAGCGGCCGGTGACGAGAACCTCTTCCACCTCGCCACCTGGCGGCGAGGCACTGCTCGCCGGTGGGGCTTGTTGCGCCTCGTCTTCAGCCAACGCAGCCGTCTGCCAAAAGCCGCCCGCGATGGCGCAAGCGAGCCAGAGCGCGTTCAGCTTGAAGGGTGCGGGAGCTTTGTTCATGTGCTTGCCTAGAGTTGTTATGGGTGACGGGCAACGAGTGTGGGCGCCGCTGCCGATCTTCCGATCCGGAATGGCGCCCACGAAACGGCTACTGCCTTACTCGAACCAAAGCGGCTCGCCGCGGTTACTCGCATGGACGCCGTACGTCCAGCCCGCGGTCCAGTCGTCCGCGCCGAGGCTCAGCGCCCCGAGATAGGTATCCGGCGTCGGGTTCGTCGTCGCCAGAGGCGCCGCGCCGTCGACGAACGACGTGGCCCAGTCGATCGAGTAGATCGGTGGCGTACCCTCGAGTAGCTGCAGGCCGGCGTCCGCGGTAGCGGTCGGATTCAGCGCCGTGCCCGTCGGCACCGTCGCGAGCTGATTCCCGCCGGCCGTCAGGAAGCCCACGGGCGTCGTCACGCCGTCGAAGGCCCACGCCGCGTTGCCGGCCGTCGGCTCCTGGCACGAGAAGATCACGTTCTTGATCACGGCGTCGCCCTGGATCGCGGCCTGCTGCACGCGGTCGTCGATGCGCACGCAGTAGTTGTCGCTCGCGGACGCCGTGTCGTTCGGCTCGAACGACATGATCAGAAGCGAGTTCGTGATCGTCGGGAACAGCCCTTCGCGGAGCCGCCAGCCGGCGCCCGGGTCGTGCGTGGCCGTGGCCGCGCCGTTGCCCGAGACGATGCACGTCAGGTGGTTGATCTTCGGGCGGCTGTTGATGCCCTGCGCGATGATCTCCTCGACGCGCTGTGCCGTCAGGTTCGCGAAGTCCGCGATGCCGTCGGCCTCGATGCAGTTGTTGCCGTCGGTGGCCGAATGGATCACGAGCGAGTTCGTGATCGTGCCCGAGTACCCCTCGTCGATGTCGATGGAGTCGTCTCGTGCATACACCGCGAGGTAGTTGCTCACGTCGACGGCGCCGCCGAAGAATTCCATGCCGTCGTCGTACACCGAGTACATCTCGATGTGATCGACGATGGTGCCGCGGCCTACCGCGCCCCACGAGATGCCGTTCAGCTCGTCGCCGTTTGCGACCTCGGCGCCCGTGTGCTTCACCACGACGTACTCGAGATCGCCGGAGTTGTCGTCGTTGTTGTCGCCGCCGTACTGCGATTCGTCGAGGCCGGCCGAGCCCTCGGCATCCACGGAGCACTCACCGCCCGCCGGCAGAGCGATCGTGTCGCTCGCAATCGTGCGGTCGACGTTGTACGTGATCGAGCCGTCATACACGCACTTGTTCGTGATGCCGAAGCCGTTGATCACGATACCGCCCCACTGCTGCACGGATTCCGGGCTCGGCAGCTTGCCGTTGACGTCCGACAGCGACGTGAACGTGATGGGGTTGTCGGGCTCGCCGACCGCGATCAGCTGTGAGCCGCGATTGATGACGAGGAACTGGGCCTTGGTCGCGAATGCGACCGTCGCGCCGGGAGCGACCGTCAGCGTCGGGCCGTCGCCGCCTTGCGTGATGCCCGCCGCGGCGAGCTCGGCCTGGGTCCGGTGCGTTTCACCGACGAACAGGCTGCCGTAGAAGATATGAGCTCCGCCGCTCGCCAGCGCGGGGATCGTCATGTCGACCATGAGGTGGCGCGTGTTATTGATGAAGCTGGTGCTGTAGACGCAGTTCGTGCCGTCGTAGACACCCTGGTACGTGGTGCCAGCCTGGGTGTACGAGGCGCACAGCGCATTGGCGCCGCCGCCCGCGCCACCACCGGTGGTGCAGTTCTGAGTGCAAGACCCATTGACGCTGCTGTTGCTAGTGTCGGTCGTGGCAGGCGAGAGGTTGATGTCGCCGCTGGAGCATGCGGCCAGGCCGACTGCGGCGACGGCAAGGGCGAGCACGGAATGACGATTCATGGGGCGGTCTCCCGGGGGAATGTTGTCGTTGGTGGAAGAGGCCGCAGCGTAGGTGGCGAATGTTGAATGTTTGTGACCGTATTGTTTCCAGTTCTTTAACGTGCGCGCGCAAGCGACGATTCCACGGCGGCGCGCGCGCGAGATTTCAGGCGAAGGGATCGAGCGATGCGCTTGCCCGAGGTCGCCGGCGCGCCGGCTTGGGCGGAAGGCTCAGCGGGCCGCGAGCTCCTCGGGCGCCGAGTCGCACGCCGGCGGCAGGCGCGCATCCGCGCTCGCGATGACGGAGGCGAGCCGCCAGTAGGCGCGGCGCAGCTGCGGGTCGGAGGTGGCTCGCATGCGGGCCACGAGATGGTCGAGCCAGCCCTCGCGTCGCTCGCTCGATAGCAAGGCCCAGCGCTGGGGGCGGACGCCGGCCCACCGCAGGAATTCGGCGTCGGAGATCTCGACGGGGTCATCCATAAGTCACCTCGCGCCCCGAATTCTTCAGGGCCGACGTTTCACTTTGATGACGGCGCGGCACGAAAAACAAAAGCCGGCGAGCAATGCTCGCCGGCTTGGGCGTGAACGACTCGCGGCGTTACAGCAGCGGCACGCTGAGCAACGCGACGATGTTGATGATCTTGATCAGCGGGTTGATCGCGGGACCCGCCGTGTCCTTGTACGGATCGCCGACGGTGTCGCCCGTGACCGCCGCCTTGTGGGCGTCGGAGCCCTTGCCGCCGAAGTGGCCGTCCTCGATGTATTTCTTCGCGTTGTCCCAGGCGCCGCCACCCGTGGTCATCGAGATTGCGACGAAGAGTCCCGTGACGATCGTGCCGACTAGGAGCCCGCCCAAGGCTTCTGCGCCGAGCAGCTTGCCGACGATCACGGGGACCAGCAGCGGCAGCAGCGACGGGATGATCATCTCCTTGATCGCGGCTTTGGTCAGCAGATCGACGGCCGTCGAGTAGTCCGGCCTCGTCGTGCCTTCCATGATGCCCTTGATCTCGCGGAACTGGCGGCGCACCTCGTTCACGACCGCGCCGGCCGCGCGACCGACGGCTTCCATGGCCATCGCGCCGAAGAGAAACGGAATCAAGCCGCCGATGAAGAGACCGATGATCACGCGGTAATCGGACAGGTCGAACTTCAGTCCGACGAAGCCGGCTTCGGCAAGGCTGTGCGTGTAGTCCGCGAACAGCACGAGCGCCGCGAGACCGGCCGAACCGATCGCGTAGCCCTTGGTGACGGCCTTCGTCGTGTTGCCGACGGCGTCGAGCGCGTCGGTCACGGTGCGGACCTCGCTCGGCAGCTGCGCCATCTCGGCGATGCCGCCGGCGTTGTCGGTGATCGGGCCGAACGCGTCGAGCGCGACGATCATGCCGGTCATCGACAGCATGCTGGTCGCGGCGATCGCGATGCCATAGAGCTCCGCCAGCTGGTACGCGCCCCAGATCGCGGCACATACCGCGATCACCGGCAACGCCGTGGCCTTCATCGACACGCCTAGGCCGGCGATGATGTTCGTTGCGTGACCCGTGGTCGATGCGGCGGCGACCTTTTGCACGGGGCTGAAGTTCGTGCCCGTGTAGTACTCCGTGATCACGACCATGCCGGCCGTGAGCGCCAGGCCGATCAGCGCCGCGAAATACAGGTTCAAGGACTGCGCGCCCATGAGCGACGTGGTGACCGGGTAGAACGCGATCGCCGCGAGCACGCCCGAGACGATCACGCCCTTGTATAGAGCCTGCATGATCTTGCCGGTCTTCGTGCTCACGAAGAACGTGCCGACGATCGACGCGACGATCGAGATGGCGCCGAGCGCGACCGGATACAGCACGGCGTTTTCGCCGAGCGACGCGGCCGTGAGGCCGCCGAGCAGCATCGTCGCGATCAACGTGACGGCGTAGGTCTCGAACAGATCGGCGGCCATGCCGGCGCAGTCGCCGACATTGTCGCCGACGTTGTCGGCGATCACGGCCGGGTTGCGCGGGTCGTCCTCGGGAATGCCGGCTTCGACCTTGCCGACCAGGTCCGCGCCGACGTCCGCGCCCTTCGTGAAGATGCCGCCGCCGAGACGCGCGAAGATCGAGATCAAAGAGCCGCCGAAGGCGAGGCCTACGAGCGCTTTCAGGATCTGCTCCTGCTCGTAGCCCATGTTGTGCAGCACCATGTAGTACGCGGCGACGCCGAGGAGGCCGAGGCCGACGACGAGAAGCCCCGTGACCGCACCGCCGCGAAACGCGATCGTGAGCGCGGCGTTCAAGCCCTGAGTGGCCGCCTGAGCGGTCCGTACGTTCGCGCGAACCGAGACGAACATGCCGATGTAGCCGGCGAGGCCGGAGAAAACGGCGCCGATCGCGAAGCCGACCGCGGTCAGCCAGTTCAGCGCCACGCCGAGAATCACGAACAGCACGACGCCGGCCACTGCGATCGTGCTGTACTGGCGGTTCATGTACGCCTTGGCGCCTTCTTGCACGGCGCCCGCGATCTCCTGCATCCGGGCGCTGCCGGCCGAGTGCTTCAGCACCCACCGGACGGTGATAAAGCCGTACACCACGGCCAGCAATGCGGCCCCGAGCGCCAGCCACAACGTATTCGTCGCGTTCATTCCTTCGTCTCCCAAACAAATCTGATCGGGCTGCCGGGCGCGCCGCAGCGCGGTCCCGGGGACCTAGGATTCAACCCAATGAAGCCTCAGCCGTGAAAGAGGACGCCGGCAGATGCAAGCGGGTTTAAGCCCCTGTTTTTCTGCACCAATCCTTCGCCGCCCCCGCGAAGGCGCACTACTTTAGCACAAACTCTTTCGCGAGCTTCCGCGCAACTCGCTGATTCTTTAGGCTGACGTAACTGGGCAGGCCGTGCTCGTATGGCGGATAGTCCTCGCCCTGGATCAGCGGTGCCAGGTACCGCCGACACGCCGCCGTGATGCCGAAGCCGTCTTTAGTAATGAAGCTGCGCGGCATCATCTTCTCTTTGTTGGCCACCTTGGCGAGAGCCACCTTGCCGACGCTCCACCGATAGGGGCTCGCCGATTTGCGGACGATCGTGGGCATCACGGCGTTCTCACCGGCCAGCGCGAGCTCCACCGCGGCCTTGCCCATGGCGTACGCCTGCTCCACGTCGACTTTCGAGGCGATATGCCGTGCCGCGCGTTGCAGGTAGTCCGCGATCGCATAGTGATATTTCAAGCCGAGCGAGCTGCGCACGAGCTGCGCCACGGTGGCGGCGACGCCGCCGAGCTGCGCATGCCCGAAGGCGTCCGAGCTGCCGGCTTGCGCGAGGAACTTGCCGTCTTTGGTCCGCGTGCCTTCCGACACGACGACCACGCAGTACTCGTAGCGCGCCACGGAGTCCTTGACGCGCGCGAGGAACGCGGCTTCATCGAATGGAATCTCGGGGAACAGGATCACGTGCGGCGCGTCGGCCGGCGTCTGGCCGGCTAGGCCCCCGGCGGCCGCGATCCAGCCCGCGTGCCGACCCATGACCTCGAGAATGAACACGCGCGTCGACGTTCGCGCCATCGACGCCACGTCGAGCGCGGCTTCCTTGGTCGACACGGCGACGTACTTCGCCACCGAGCCGAAGCCGGGGCAGCAGTCCGTTACCGGCAAGTCGTTGTCGACGGTTTTCGGCACGCCAATGCAGACGACCGGATAGCCGAGCGCGTCACCCAGCTGCGACACCTTGTAGGCCGTATCCATCGAGTCGCCGCCGCCGTTGTAGAAGAAGTAGCCGATGTCGTGGGCTTTGAACACCTCGATCAAACGCTCGTACTCGGCGCGGTTTTGATCGAGGCCCTTCAGCTTGTAGCGCGCGGAGCCGAAGGCGCCGCCCGGAGTGTGCCGCAAAGCTGCGATGGCCTTCGTCGACTCGGCGCTCGTGTCGATCATGTCCTCGGTCAGCGCGCCGAGAATGCCGTTCACGCCCGCGTAGACCTTGCCGAGCTTGCTCCGGTGCTTGCGAGCGGTCTCGATCACGCCGCAGGCGCTGGCGTTGATGACGGCGGTGACACCCCCGGACTGGGCATAGAACACGTTCTTCTTCACACGTCCTCCACGAACGCCGCGACTCGCCATCGAGAATACCTCAAAGCGCGCTCGCGTTTGACCAAGGTCGGCGGCGTGCTAGCGTAGCGCCCGTTTCTTCGTGGAGAACGACAGTGCGAATCGTCATGCTCGGTGCGCCGGGTTCCGGCAAGGGCACTCAGGCCCAGCGCCTGCAACAAGACCACAAGCTGCCGCAGGTGTCGACGGGCGATCTGCTACGCCGAGCCGTGGCGGACAGGACGCCGCTCGGTATCAAGGCCAAGACTGCGATGGACTCGGGCGAGCTCGTATCCGACGAGATCGTGCTCGGCATGATCAAGGAGCGCCTCGCGCAGCCGGACGCGCAACGCGGGTTCATTCTCGACGGGTTCCCGCGCAACCTCGCGCAGGCGGACAGCCTGAGCGCCGTGCTCGGGGAGCTGAGCCAAAAGGTCGACTACGCCGTGCTCATGGACGTCGACTTCGAGATTCTGATGAAGCGCCTGACGGGCCGGCGCACGTGCTCGAAGACCGGCCAGGTGCTGAACATCTATTTTTCCTCGCCCGCAGAGCTCGACGCGTGCCGCAAGGCCGGCGGCGAGCTCGAGCAACGCGACGACGACAACGAGGCCACGATCACGAATCGCCTTAAGGTCTACGAGCGCCAGACGGCGCCGCTCGTCGACTACTACGAGAAGCGCGGCCTTTTGAAGAAGATCGATGCGACGGGGCACATGGACGAGGTCTACGCGCGCCTGAAGAACGCGATCGGCCTCAAGTAGCGGCGGCCGTCCCCGATTCGCCGGCCGGCGGGTCCAGCAGCGCCGCGAGCTCGGTCGCGCGCCAGCCTTGCTTCAGATGCGCCGGCGGCCGGCCCGCGGCGACCGCGACCAGGTCGCGGCGCGTCGCGAGGATCTCGGGCTCGATCGCGAGCTGCGTGGCACGCTGTCGGACGCGTTCCTGCAAGCCCTTGATGAGTGTTTTGTCGGGCACGGCTTGCGGCGCATGGGCGCGAACCTCGGCTTGCAGCGCCGGATCCGCCCGCGCCGTGATCGCGGCCAGCACGGCGGTGCCATTGCGGGCCGCGAACTTCGCCGCCACGTGCTTCGCAAGCGCCTCGGCGCTACTCGGCAGATCGGCCGCAATCGCGAGCAGCACCTCGTCGGCGAGCAGCCAGCGGCGCGGGCGATCGGCGCGTTGCGCGGCCGCCTCGCGCCAGCGAACGAGCGCCAGCGCCGCGCACTGGGCCGCGGGCGGCAGCCCGTGCACACCCTTCAAGCGGGTCCACACGCTGAGCGTGTCCGTTTCCGGCGGCTCGGCGAGCACGCGCGCGCAATCTTCGTGCAGCCAGGCGACGCGCCCGAGCCCGCCGAGCTGCGCTTCGAGACGGTCCCACGCTGCGAGCAGGTGGCGCACGTCGTCGAGCGCATACGCCAGTGGCGCGGCGGGCAACGGCCGACGGCTCCAGTCCGTACGGGCGTAGCTTTCGCCGAGCTCGATGCCGAGCGTGCGCTCGAGCAGCGTCTCGAGCCCGATCTGCGGCGCAAAACCGCACAGCGCCGCCGCGATTTGCGTGTCGATCAGTTGCGGGGGTGCGCGGCCCGTCCGCTGCCAGATCACTTCGAGATCCTGGCGGGCGCTATGCAGCACCCAGGTGAAGTCGGGACGAAACAGCTCCGCGAACACCGGCGTCAGATCGAGCGGCGCGAGACAGTCGACGCAGGCGACGTCGTCCCGCGTGGCGATCTGGATCAAGCAGAGCTGCGGGTAATAGGTCTTTTCGCGGACGAACTCGGTATCGACCGCGGCGACCGACGTGCGTTTCAGCACGGCCACGAGCCGCTCGAGCGTCTCGTTGCCGGCCACCCATCCGATTTCGTCTCCCGTCGTCACGCTCGACCCTGCGCTACAGGCGCCATGAGCTATTATCGGGCCCTAAGGATCGCGGAGGCACCCCCCTTGCTGGGCCTGATTCAGGTGATCGTCGGCATCACGCTCCATCGGCGTGGCCCCGACGAGCTGCCGTCGTCGCCATATTTCCTGCTGCTGATGCTCGGGGCGTCGTCGTGCGTCGAGCTCATCACGTTGCGGATCGCGGCGGTCGAGGACCGTGTGGTCGTGCTCATGCTCCTTGCGCCGGCCATCGACGTCCTGTTCATTTGGGCGGTGCTCGCAGTCTTCCAGCGGCCAAGGCGCTTCACGCAAACGATGAGCGCGCTCCTCGGCTCGAACGTGGTGACGACCGGCGTCAGCGCCGGCTTGACGTTCTGGGACCGATTGCTCATGGCGCCGCCCGAAAGCGCGACCGCGCCGCGCATCCTGATTCTTTTGGTGGCCGTGTGGGCCATCGACATCGCAGGCTTCGTGCTGTCACGGGCGCTCGAGCGACCCTACGCGCTCGGCGTGTTGATCGTGCTGGCTTACGTGTTTCTGTATGCCGGTCTGCGCAGCACACTCCTGCCATCCGCCGCCTGATGCGAGTCCACATTCTCGGAATCTGCGGCACGTTCATGGGTGGGATCGCCGCCATCGCCAAAGAGGCGGGCCACGCCGTGTCGGGTGCCGACCAGAACGTCTACCCGCCCATGAGCACCCAGCTCACGGCGCTCGGCATCGATCTCGTGCAGGGCTACGACGCGCAGATCGAGCCCGGGGTCGATTCCATCGTGATCGGCAATGCGCTGTCGCGCGGGTTACCGGTCGTCGAAGCGTTGCTCGATTCAGGCCGCCGCTACACGTCCGGTCCCGAGTGGCTCGCCGAGCACGTCCTGCGCGACCGCTGGGTGCTCGCGGTGTCGGGCACGCACGGCAAGACCACCACTGCGAGCATGCTCGCTTGGATCCTCGAGCACGCGGGGCTCTCGCCCGGGTTCTTGATTGGCGGGATCCCGCGTAACTTCGATATCTCGGCGCGGCTCGGCGCGTCGCCTTATTTCGTGGTCGAAGCCGACGAGTACGACACGGCGTTCTTCGACAAACGCTCGAAGTTCGTGCACTACCGGCCGCGAACGTTGATCGTGAACAACATCGAGTACGATCACGCCGATATATTTCCCGACGTCGACGCGATCATCTGGCAATTCCACCAGTTGCTGCGCACGGTCCCGCGCCGGGGCTTGATCGTCGCGAAGGCTGCGGATGCGAACATAGAACGCCTGCTCGCACGCGGTACCTGGACGCCCGTCACGACGTTCAGTGCGCACGACGCCGCGAGCTGGTCCGGCCGCTACGATGCGATCGGCGCGGAGTCCCGATTCAGCGTGACCCGCGACGGCACGCCCCTCGGCAGCACGACGTACCCGCTGCTGGGTGCGCACAACCTCGAGAATGCGCTGGCGGCCATCGCGGCCGCGAGTCATGTCGGCGTGGCGCCCGACGTGGCGCTTGCAGCGCTCGCCCGCTTCCAGGGTGTGAAGAGGCGGCTCGAGCTGCGCGGTCGGTTCGGGGGCATCAGCCTGTACGAGGATTTCGCGCACCACCCGACCGCGATCGCGACGACGCTGGCGGGATTGAAGAGCCGTCCCGACGCCGGCCGCGTGGTGGCCGTCATGGAGCCGCGCTCGAACACCATGCGCATGGGAGTCCATCGCGACACGCTGTGCCGCTCGCTCGAGGCTGCCGACCGCGTGTTCGTGCTCGTCGGGGGGGAGCTCGGCTGGGACCCGGCCGCGGCGCTCGCGGGGCTCGGCACGCGGCTCGTCGTGGCCGCCGACGTCGGCGTCCTGGTGCAGCAGCTGCTGGCGGAGCTCGGCGCCGGCGACCAGGTCGTGCTGATGTCGAACGGCAGCTTCCAGGGCCTGCCGGCGCGGCTACAACGCGAGCTCGAGCAACGGCATGCGGCCGCGTGACGCCGCTCGCCGCAGGCGCTGAGCGCTTGACGACCGCGTTGCCGCTGTTTCCGCTGAAGACGGTCCTGTTCCCCGGAGGCACGCTCGCGCTGCGCGTATTCGAGCCGCGTTATCTCGACATGGTCGCGCGTTGCCTGCGCGGCACGAACCGCTTCGGCATCGTGGCGATCCGCCAAGGCGAGGAGGTCGGGCCCGCGACGACCTACGCGGTCGGCACGACGGCCGAGATCATCGACTGGCAGCAGGAGAGCGGTGGGCTTCTCGCGATCATGGCGATTGGCCGCGAGAGATTCAGGGCCGGCACCGTCGATCGGCAGCCCGACGGGCTGTATGTCGCAGCCGTCGAGCTGCTGCCGCCCGAGCCGCCGCAGCCGCTGCCCGCGGACTACGCCCCGCTCGCGGCGCTGCTGCGGCGCGTGCTCGACCGTTTGCCAGTAGCCCACGGCCTCGAGACGGCCTACGACGACGCCGTCTGGACGGCGGGACGGCTTACGGAGGCGCTGCCGCTCGGGCTCGCGCTGAAGCAAGCGCTGCTGGAAACACCGGACGCGCTGACGCGGCTCGAGCGCATCGCGAGCGAGCTGAAAAAGGCGCGGAGCGAGTCGTGACTTTGTCCCCCGGGGCGGTAGCTCATGTTAGGCTTCGCGTCCGACGCGGGGGTGCCCGCGAATTGCGATGCGAAGACTCAAGCTGTGAAGACCTACATGTGTTTGATCTGTGGCTTCATCTACGACGAGGCCAAAGGCCGTCCCGAGGAGGGCATTCCTCCGGGCACGAAATGGGCGGACATCCCGCTGTCGTGGCGCTGTCCGGACTGCGGCTCGGGCAAGGAAGACTTCGAGATGGTCGAAGTCTGAGTCAGTGTAAGCGCACGACGTCGTGGCCGCGCGCCTTCAGCATGTCGATGACGTTGTCGCGGCCGACCAGGTGTAGCGCGCCGACGACCACGAGGTAGCGACGCCCGTCGGTCGGAAAGCGCTCGAGCGATTTCACCCACTCGGTGTTGCGCTTCTCCACCAGGGTCTCGTAGAGGCCCGGAAAGTCGTCGAAATCCGCGAGCAGGCCCTCGCTCAAGGCGTCGAGCCGCCCGTCGCGCCACGCGGCGGCCATATCCACCATCGTCGTCTCGGCTTCGTCGATCTCCTTCAGCGTCTGCGCCAGCATCGCTTGTTGCGAGGCCGCGGGCAGCGCGTCGAAGATGCCGATCTGCATCGCCAGCGTCTCGAGGCCCACGATCTGCTTGCCCGCGTCGTTCGACTTGCGCTTCAGGTACTGCTCGAGCCCGAGCTCGCCTTGAAATCCGTATTTGCGCAGGCCCTGCTCGAGGATCGCGACCGACAGAAACCACGGCTCGAAGTGCTCGAGCAGCTTGAGATCGATGCCGAGCTCGCGCGTCCGCTGCTCCGTCAGCTCGTACAGCGGCTCGTCGATCACGTCGTGCAGCACGGTGCCCGGCGCCAGTGTCGCGGCGCGGAGAATCGTCGCCTGCTGTGTGGCGGGATCGGCGGCGTCGAGATCGAGCTCCATGACGAGCACGTCCGCGCGGTCGAACAGCCGGTCGACGATTGCGGGCAAGGGGTAATCGGACTCGCGCAGCACGTGCATCGAGCCCAGCAGCGTGACCTCGCCGCGGCCCGGGCCCGACATCCGCCAGGCGGCGGGATCGGCGGCCGCCGTGCCGGCCCATAGCCCCGCGGCCGCGAACGCGACGAAGGCGCCGATCAGTCGGCTTGCGGCACCCATGCCACCTCGGTCTCGATGCGGCCGTCGGCGTACAGCTCGAGCCACCGCAGCCCCGGCGGTCGGTCGTCCAGCGCGAAGAAGTCGCTGCGCGGCAGGAACTGCGCGCAGGTCGACGGCGTGCTCATGAACCGCACGCCGTTGCGCTCCTGATCGACGGCCTGATGGACGTGGCCGCACAGCACACCGCGCACGTCCGGATGCGCGTCGATGATCTCCCAGAACTCGTTCGCGTCTCGCAGCGCGACGCCATCCAGCCAGGTGCTGCGCATCGGCAGCGGGTGGTGATGCATGGCGACGAGCACGTGTTGGCCCGCATGCACCGCGAGTGCCTTGCGCAGGCCCTGCAGGCGCGCCGGGCCGAGACCCCCGGCATCCTCACCGGCGAGGAACGTGCTGAGCAGCACCACGGACCAAGGCCCGTGCCGCAGCTCGCCGCCGAACTGGAACGCGCCGCTGTTCAGGAGCTCGCTCATGAGCTTCGGGTCGTCGTGATTGCCCGGGATCGACAGGACGGGGACTCCGAGCGGCGCGAGCGTGTCGCGAAAGCGTTCATACCCGGCGCGGCTCTCGTCCTGAACGATGTCGCCGGTCGCGAGCACGATGTCCGCGGGCCAGCGGCGGTCGCGCTGCACATGGTCGAGCACCGACTTGAGCGTGGCATACGTCGTCACGCCGCGCATGCGGCTGTCGGCCGCCGCATGCAGGTGCGTATCGCTGATCTGCAATACGGTGAAGACAGGGTCCGGTGGGCTCTGGGTCATGCGGAGGACGGCAAGCGCGGCAAGGGTTCTCTGCTGAGATGATACGCAATAACGGTGGCGGCTGCGGGCATTGCCTCACAGATCGTCCCCGGCGCCGTCGGTTGCACCGCGCATCCCCGGTAGGTGAAAATCGGCGTTCGTCCTCAATTTTCCTCAGGCCGATCATGCGGGCCGACCCGGTCGGCTCGAGCACGGTAATTCGAACAACAATGGCCTCCCGCAAAGACAACGCGGCACCTTCCGCCCGGCCGGCGCGCCGCCGCCTCGCGAACGCCATCCGGATGCTGGCGATGGACGCCGTCGAGGCCGCGCGTTCGGGCCACCCCGGCATGCCGATGGGCATGGCCGACATCGCCGAGGTGTTGTGGAACGACTACCTCAAGTTCAATCCCGGCAACGGCCACTGGTGGGACCGCGACCGGCTCGTGCTGTCGAACGGCCACGGCTCGATGCTGCTGTACTCGGTCGCCTACCTGACCGGTTACCCCGTGGCGGTCGACGAGCTAAAGCACTTCCGCCAGCTCGGCTCGCGGATCGCCGGCCATCCCGAACGGGACCTCGACATCGGGGTCGAGACGACCACAGGGCCGCTTGGCCAGGGAATGGCCAACGCCGTCGGCATGGCGCTCGCGGAGCAGCATCTCGCGGCCGAGTTCAACCGTCTCGGGGCGGCGATCGTCGATCACCACACCTATGCGTTCCTCGGCGACGGCTGCATGATGGAAGGCATCTCGCACGAAGCGTGTGCCTTCGCCGGCACGCACAAGCTCGGCAAGCTGATCGCGTTCTATGACGACAACGGCATCTCGATCGACGGTGAGACACGCGGCTGGTTCACCGACGACACGCCGATGCGCTTCACGGCCTACGGCTGGCATGTCGTGCCGAACGTCGACGGTCACGACCCGGACGCGATCCGCCAAGCGATCGAAGCCGCGCGTGCGGAAACGCAGCGGCCGTCGCTGATCTGCTGCAAGACCATCATCGGTTATGGCGCGCCGAACGTGCAGGGCACCGCCGCGACGCATGGCGCCGCGCTGGGTCCGGCGGAAGTCGCGGCGACCCGCAAGAACCTCGGCTGGGACGAGCCGCCGTTCGTGATTCCCGCCGACGTCAAGGCGGCCTGGGACGCACGCGAGCGCGGCGCGGCACTCGAGGCAGAATGGCAGGCGCGGTTCGCGAGTTATCGACGGGCGCATCCCGAGCTTGCCGCCGAGCTCGAGCGGCGTATGCGCGGTCAGCTGCCCGTCGCTTGGCACGAGCATGCCGAGCGGGCCGTCGCCGGGGCGGTGGCGGCCGCGAAGGTCATGGCGACCCGCAAGGCGTCGCAGGCGGCGCTCGAAGCGCTCGCACCCCTGCTGCCGGAGCTCGTGGGCGGCTCCGCGGACCTGACGGGCTCGAACAACACGCAGCACAAGTACTCGAAGTTGCTGACGCCGGCCGATGCGAGCGGCGACTACGTTCACTACGGCGTGCGCGAGTTCGGCATGGCCGCGATCATGAATGGTCTCGCGGCGCACGGCGGAGTCATCCCGTACGGGGGCACGTTCCTCGTGTTCTCCGACTACGCCCGCAACGCGCTACGCATGGCCGCGCTGATCGGTCTGCAGAGCATCTTCGTGCTGACGCACGACTCGATCGGCCTCGGCGAGGACGGTCCGACGCACCAGCCGATCGAGCACCTCACGAGCCTGCGCGTGATGCCGAACATGGATCTGTGGCGCCCCTGCGATACGGTGGAAACCATGGTGGCATGGCGCGCCGCGCTCGAACGGCGCGCGGGGCCCACGAGCCTCGTGCTGACGCGCCAGGATCTGCCGTACGTGCCGCGCACGGCGGACCAAGTCGGGTTGATCGCCCGCGGCGGCTACATCGTGCTGAATGGCGATGGCCCTCCCGCGATCACGCTGATTGCGACGGGGTCGGAGGTGCAGCTGGCGCTGGGCGCAGCGCACGCGCTCGAGCGCTCGGGTATCGCCGCGCGGGTCGTGTCGATGCCGTGCACGCAGGTGTTCGATCGGCAGAGCGACGAGTACCGCGAGCACGTGCTGCCGCCGCAAGGCGCGCGCCTCGCGATCGAGGCCGGGGCGACGCTGGGCTGGTGGCGGTACGTCGGTGGTCGGGGCGCCGTGATCGGTATCGACCGGTTCGGGCACTCGGCCCCTGCGAAAGCGCTGTTCGAGCATTTCGGCTTCACCGTCGACGCCGTCGTCGCGGCTGCGAAACGCCTGCTGTAATCCTCAACGTTGGTCGATAGGCCTGCCAAGGGAGGCATCAATGCCCGTCAAAGTAGCAATCAACGGTTATGGTCGAATCGGCCGTAACATTCTCCGCGCGCTGTACGAAGGCAAGCGTCGCGGCGAGATCCAAATCGTTGCCCTCAACGATCTGGGGGACGCCAAGACGAACGCGCATCTGACGCGCTACGACACGGCGCACGGCCGATTCCCATTCAAGGTCGGCGTCGACGGTGATCACCTCGTGGTCGACGGCGACCGTATCAAAGTGTGTGCGGAGCGCGATCCGTCGAAGCTGCCATGGGGCGCGCTCGGCGTCGAGATCGTGCTCGAATGCACGGGGCTCTTCACGAGCAAGGAAAAGGCCAGGCAGCACCTTACGGCCGGCGCGAAGAAGGTCATCATCTCGGCGCCCGGCGGTAAGGACGTGGACGCCACGATCGTTTACGGCGTGAACGACGGCGTGCTGAAGGCGAGTGACACCGTGATCTCGAACGCGTCGTGCACGACGAATTGCCTCGCACCGATCGCGAAGGTGTTGAACGACACCGTGGGCCTCGTGCGCGGCATCATGACGACGATCCACGCGTACACGAACGACCAGGTGTTGACCGACGTGTACCACAGCGATTTGCGCCGCGCGCGCTCCGCTACGCAGAACATGATTCCGACGAAAACCGGCGCGGCCGCAGCCGTCGGTCTCGTGCTGCCGGAGCTCGACGGCAAGCTCGACGGGTTCGCGGTGCGCGTGCCGACGATCAACGTGTCGCTGGTGGACCTCACCTTCGAGGCGGCCCGCGCGACGACGGCGAAAGAAATCGACGAGGCCATGAAGAAGGCCAGCCAGGGCGCGCTCAAGGGCGTGCTCGAGTTCGTGGACGAACCGCTGGTCTCGAGTGACTTCAACCATCATTCTGCGTCGTCGCTGTACGACTCGAGCCTGACCAAGATCATCGACGGCAAGCTCGTGAAAGTCTGTTCCTGGTACGACAACGAGTGGGGCTTCTCGAACCGCATGCTCGACACGACGCTCGCGCTGGCGGCTGCGAAGTAGCTTCGACCATGGCGCTCACGGTCAAACGAATGGCCGACGTCGTCCTGGCCGACAAGCGTGTGCTGATTCGCGAGGATCTGAACGTACCGGTGAAGAACGGCAAGATCACGAGCGTGGCACGGCTCGAGGCGGCGCTACCGACACTGCGCGCAGCGCTCGCAGCGGGCGCCCGCGTCATGGTCATGTCGCACCTCGGACGACCGAAGGAAGGCAAGGTCGATCCGGCGCACTCCCTCGCGCCGGTTGCCGCGAAGCTCGGCGAGATGCTCGGCCGCACGGTGCCGCTTGCGACGCGCTGGCTCGACGGCGTCGATGTGGAGGCAGGCGAGCTCGTGCTCTGCGAGAACGTGCGTTTCGAGGTCGGCGAGGAAGCCGACGACCCGAGCCTCGCGCGGCGCATGGCCGCCCTCTGTGACGTGTTCGTGATGGACGCCTTCGGCACCGCGCACCGCGCCCAAGCGAGCACGAACGGCGTAGCACGTTATGCGCCGGTCGCATGTGCGGGCCCGCTGCTCGTCGCCGAGCTCGAAGCGCTCGGGGCCGCGCTGCACGCGCCAAGGCGGCCGCTCGTCGCGATTCTCGGCGGCTCGAAGGTCTCGACGAAGCTCGAAGTGCTGCAATCGCTGTCCTCACAGGTCGACGAGCTGATCCTCGGTGGCGGTATTGCGAACACCGTGCTCGCGGCCGCGGGCGAGCCGGTCGGCAAATCACTGTACGAGAAGGACATGCTCGACTTCGCCCGCAAGCTGCTCGACGGCGGTTTCGGCAAAGCGAAGATTCCGTTGCCGGTCGACGTCGTGGTGGCGCCGAGCTTGGAGCCCGGCGTGCGCGGCACGATCAAGCCGGTCGCCGCCGTCGGGAATGACGACATGATTCTCGACATCGGACCGAAGACGGCCGAGCTGTACGCGGGGCGACTCGCGAGTGCCGGTACCATCGTCTGGAATGGGCCCGTGGGCGTATTCGAGAACCCGGAGTTCGCGGCGGGCACTCGCCGCGTCGCCGCAGCCGTCGCCGCGAGCAGCGCCTTTTCGATCGCGGGGGGCGGCGACACGCTGGCCGCCATCGAGCAGTTCGGTGTCGGCGATCGAATCTCGTACGTCTCGACCGGCGGCGGCGCGTTCCTGGAGTTCCTCGAAGGCAAGAAGCTGCCGGCCGTGGCCACGCTGGAGCAACGCGCTGCAGGAGGCTAGGCTCGTGGGGCCCGACTCGTCGCAGCCGCGGCACCTGCTAACGCTCGCCTTCGAGACCGCGACGCAGGCAGCGGCGCCGGCCGTCTGCCTGCCGCCGGCGCTGCGCGGTCTGCCACGCCGACCCGCGCTCGTCCTCGGGACCGGCAAGGCTGCCGCGTCGATGGCGGTGGCGTTTCACGCGCATTGGGGCGCGCCGGTCCGCGGCCTGGTGGTGACACGCTACGGTCATGGGCTCAGGGCCGGCGAGCAGTGCGGCGCCATCGAGGTCGTCGAAGCCGGCCATCCGTCGCCGGACGGCGCGAGCCTGGTCGCGGGCCAGCGCCTGCTCGAGCTCGCCGCGGGCGTGGGCCGCGACGAGATGCTGTGCTGTCTGATCTCCGGCGGCGGCTCGTCGCTCGCATCGCAGCCGTTGCCGGTGCTCACGTTCGAGCAGAAGCGGGCGGCGGCGAATTTCCTGATCCGCGAGGGCGCCGACATTCGCGAGATCAACTGCGTTCGCAAGCATTTGTCGCGACTCAAGGGCGGCCGGCTCGCGGCGGCGGCGCACCCGGCGTCGGTCGCGACGTTCGTGGTCTCCGACGTGCCGGGGGACGACGTCGGCGCGATCGCGTCGGGGCCGACGGTCGCGGATCCGACGACGCAACGCGAGGCGCGCGGCATCCTCCAGAAGTATCGTTATCCGGCCCTCGATGAGCTCCTGCCGGCGCTGAACGACGCGCGGTGGGAGACGCCGAAACCCGGCGACCCCGGGTTCGCCGGCGACTCCGTGCGGCTGATCGCGACGGCCGCCACGGCGCTCGCGGCCGCGGCGCGGCTGCTCCGCGCCCACGGCTACGAGGTGCTGATGCTCGGCGACGACCTCGACGACGAGGCGCAGGCGCTGGGCCGCACGCACGCGCGCCTCGCGAAGAAGCTGCAGGCGGCGGGCAAGCGCGTGGCGATTCTCTCGGGCGGAGAGACGCGCGTCGTGCTTGGCGAGGGCGGGGGCCGCGGCGGGCGCAATACCGAGTATCTGTCGGCGCTGGCGCTCGAGCTCGACGGCACACTCGGCGTGTTCGCGCTCGCTGCGGACACCGACGGCATCGACGGTCACGGCGATCATGCCGGCGGCGTCGTGCTGCCGGAAATACTGGCGCTCGGACGTACGAAGGGCTTGTCGCTCGCGTCGCTACTGGCGCAGCACGACAGTTACAGTTACTTTGACGCGTGCGGACTGCTGCTGAAAACCGGACCTACGCGAACCAACGTCAACGATTTCAGATTAATACTTTGTCAAATTTAAACCCTGCGGAATCCTCGCTCGTGCCCTCGTCCGGTCCAGAAGAAGTGCGGCGGCGCACGAAGATCGTCGCAACGCTCGGCCCGGCCACCGACAACGCGGCGGTCGTCGAGGAGCTGATCCTCGCCGGCGCCGACGTGTTTCGAATCAATTTTTCGCACGGCACCGCGGCGGATCAGGCCGCGCGCGTCGCAATGGTGCGCGACGTGGCCGACAGGGTCGGCCGCCATATCGGCATCATGGGTGACTTGCAGGGGCCCAAGATCAGGGTCGAGTCTTTCAAGGACGGCGCCGTCGTGCTGAGCGAGGGGCACGAGTTCGTGCTCGACACAGCGATGGATCCGAACGCGGGCGATGACCACGCCGTCGGCTGCGCGTACCGCGACCTCACGAAGGACGTGGTGCCCGGCGACACGTTGTTGCTCGACGACGGGTTGATCGTGCTGGCCGTCGAGAGCGTCGCGGGCACGCGCATCCGCTGTGTCGTGAAGCAAGGCGGCAGGCTCGCCGACCACAAGGGCTTGAATAAGCAGGGTGGCGGCTTGTCGGCGCCGGCGTTGACGAGCAAGGATCGTCGCGACGTCGAGACGGCCGCGCGGCTCGGCTTGGACTTCATGTCGGTATCGTTCGCGCGCAATGCCGAGGACATCGAGGAGGCGCGGTCGTTGCTGCGCGCGGCAGGCGGGCTCGGGCACATCGTGGCGAAGATCGAGCGCGCCGAGGCCGTCGAGAACATCCGCGGGATCATCGATGCGAGCGACGTCATCATGGTGGCCCGGGGCGACCTGGCCGTCGAGGTCGGCTACGCGTCGATGACGGGCCTGCAAAAGGGCCTGATCCGGCTCGCGCGCGCCCGCAACCGGGTATGCATCACGGCCACGCAAATGCTCGAATCGATGATCAACTCGCCGTCACCGACGCGCGCGGAGGTATCGGACGTCGCGAATGCCGTCATGGACGGTACCGACGCCGTCATGCTCTCCGCCGAGACGGCCGTCGGCAAGTATCCCGTGCGTGCCGTGCGGACGATGGCCGAGCTGTGCGTCGGCGCCGAGAAGCACGAAACCTTCCGGCGTGCGGCCAATTACCGGCTCGAGGATGTGTTCGCGCATGTCGACGAGGCCATCGCGATGGCCGTGATGTACGTGGCCAATCACCTCGATGTGACGGCGATCATCGCGCTGACTGAATCCGGATCCACGCCGCTGTGGATGTCGCGCGTTCGGTCCGACATCCCGGTGTTCGCGTTCACGCGTCACGAGGTCACGCGGCGCCGGGTGAGCCTGTATCGCGGCGTCTATGCCGTGGCGTTCGACGTCGTGCGCTCGGAGCCGACGTACGTGCAGGAGAGCGTCTTCGACGCATTGCTGCAGATCGGTGCCGTGAAGTCGGGCGATCTCGTCGTCTTGACCAAAGGCGATCAGCAGGGTGTGGCGGGCCGGACGAACTCGATGCAGATCCTGACCGTGCCGGGCGCGGTCGCAGCCCGCGCGCCAGCGAGTGCCTGACGGAAAGCGCAAGGCCCTCGTTTTACCCGGCGCCGGCGCGCGCGGCGCCTATCAGATCGGTGTGCTGAAGGCGGCGGCGGCGCTGCTGCCGCACGGCGCGCCGAACCCATTCACGGTGATCACGGGCGCGTCCGCGGGCGCGATCAACGCCGCGGTGCTGGCCGGGCGCTCCACGAATTTCGCGCGCGCGGTCGCCGACATGGAGCATGTTTGGGCGAACTTCCGCGCCGACCAGGTGTATCGCACCGACGCTTTGGCTATGCTGAAATCGAGTCTGCGCTGGTTCGCCGCGGTCGTGTTCGGGGGGCTCGGCAGCCGCAATCCGCACTCGCTGCTCGACAATACGCCGCTGCGGGCGCTGCTCGAGCGCAACGTGCGTTTCGGCGGGATCGCGCGCGCGATCGAACATGGGCAACTCGATGCGGTGGCCGTCACTGCGTCGGGGTACACCACGGCACGATCGGTCACGTTCTTCCAGGGCCGTCCCGATTTGAAGCCATGGTCGCGCGTGCGGCGCATCGGCCGTCCGGCGCGGCTCGGCATCGAGCACCTGATGGCCAGCGCGGCCGTGCCGTTCGTGTTTCCGCCCATGCGAATCGGTAACGAGTACTACGGCGACGGCTCGATGCGACACCGAGCCCCGCTGTCGCCGGCCTTGCGGCTCGGTGCCGAGCGGTTGCTCGTGATCGGCGTGCGCGACGAGCAACCCGACCCCGAGCCCGCCGTCGACGTTTCTGCGATCGAGCCCACGCTCGCGCACCTTGCAGGCTATATGCTCGACACGCTGTTCATGGATGGCCTCTACACGGATCTGGAACGCATATCGCGCGTGAACAGGATCCTCGATCAGATCAGTCCCCACAAGCTGACGGGCGTGCTCGCGGAGCTGCGCCCGGTGCAAACGCTGGTGATCATGCCGACGGAGGACATCCGGGACATCGCGGCTCGGCATGTGGGCGAGCTGCCGCGCGCCGTGCGGTTGCTGCTGCGCGGCCTCGGTGCGAGCACCAGGAACGGCATGCAGCTCGTGAGCTATCTATTGTTCGAGTCCGGCTTCACGCGGGCGCTGATCGAGATGGGTTATCGCGATGCGCTCGCGATGGAGGACGCATTGCGCGCGTTCCTGTTCGATCAACCCATGGACACGCTGTACGCCCCGGCGCACTTCGATGTCGCGCTGAATCGCTGAGGGCCTGCGCGCCGGAGACGTTTCGGCGGGACTCACGCAGCAGGGCACTCGCGCGACCGCCGTAAATCCGTCCATGGAGGCTGCGGCGGCGACGTCCTGTCGCCGACGCTCGCGCGAGTACCCTGCTGCGTGAGTCCCGCCGAAACGCTACGCGTCGTGGAGGCGCAGCTCGCTGTGGTAGGTGCGGATTGCGCGCTGCGAGCCCGCGAGCCGCTTGGCGATCGCCTCGGCGACGTAGACGGAGCGATGCATGCCGCCCGTGCAGCCGATTGCGACGGTGAGATACGACCGCTGAAAGTCCTGGTAGCGCGGCAACCACTTCTCGAGGAACGTGACGACGTCGTCGATCATCTCCTGCACGGCGGGCGCGGCGTCGAGAAACGCCTTGACGGGCTCGTCCTTACCGGTCAGGCGGCGCAGATGTAGCTCCCAGTACGGGTTCGGCAAGCAGCGAACGTCGAACACGAAGTCGGCGTTCGGCGGCAGGCCGTTCTTGTAGCCGAACGACTCGATCAGAATCGACACCGAGCCCGGCGTGTGCGGTGCCACGCGCTCGCGGATTTCCTCGCGCAGCTCGTAGACGGTCATGCCCGTCGTGTCGATGACGAGCTCGGCCGAGTTGATGATTGGCCCGAGGAGCGCACGCTCCTTGGCGATGGCCTCCTCGAGCCCGGTGTCCTTGTCGGTCAGTGGATGCTTGCGACGCGTCTCGCTGAACCGCGACAGGAGGACCTTGGTATCCGTTTGCAGAAAGATCACTTCGCACGCAATGCCGTCGGCGCGCAGCTTCTGCACGAGCGCGGGCACTTCGGCGATGTCGCTGGGCCGGCTCCGCGCATCGAGGCCGATTCCCACGTTGGTGAACGCGGAGTCATTGCGCGCCGCGATTTCCTGGACGAACGAGCGCAGCAGCCCGACCGGAATATTGTCTATGCAATAGAAGCCGAGATCCTCGAGAAAGTGCAAAGCCACGCTCTTGCCCGAGCCGGATACACCGCTGATGATCACCAGCCGCATGGTGCCGCTCCCGGCAGGGCGCGAGGCTTAGCGGAAACGTTCCACTTCTCTCGCGTGATGATCGGTGAGCTTCTCTTTGTGTTTCTTGACCTGTCGGTCCAGCTTGTCGACCAGAATGTCGATCGCTGCATACATGTTCGGTTCGATCGAATCGGCGTGGATCGTACCGCCTCCCATGTGAATCGTGGCTTCGGCTTTATGCTGCAGTTTCTCGACAGTGAGCACGCAGTGAATGTCCGTCATGTTGTCGAAATGTCGCTCGAGTTTCGCCAGCTTCGTGCCGACGTAGTCGCGCAGGGAATCCGTGATCTCGACATGATGCCCACTGACGCTCAACTGCATGATCATGCTCCTTCCACTGGTCAGACCTCGGGTTTTGGTCCGTCAACCCACCGCCTTGCGCTTGCGGTCACTCGAAGACGGAATCTTCATGGCTTCGCGGTATTTCGCCACCGTTCGCCGAGCCACGGTGACGCCACCCTCGGAGAGGAGCTGGGCGATCTGGCTGTCGCTCAGCGGCTTTTCCGGGTCCTCGCTGCTCACGAGCTTGCGGATCTTCGCGCGGACCGCCGTCGAGGACTGCTCGCCTTCATCCCCTGCAACGTGGCTCGAGAAGAAATACCGGAACTCGAAGACGCCGCGCGGCGTGTGCATGTACTTGTTGGTGGTGACGCGCGAGACCGTCGACTCGTGCATCTCGATGGCCTCTGCGACATCGCGCAATACCATCGGACGCATGTGCTCGTCGCCGTGGTCGAGGAACTCGGTCTGCCGCTGCACGATCGCGAGGGCGACCTTGAGCAGGGTCTCGTTGCGGATCTCCAGGCTACGAATCAACCAACGCGCCTCTTGGAGCTGAGCCTTCAGGGCATCATACTCCTCGCCCCGGCCAAGGGAGCCTGCGTACAGCTGGTTGACGCGTAGGCGCGGCGATATGGAGTTGTTCAGTTCCACGACCCAGTGGCCGTCCTGACGGCGGACGAACACGTCGGGCACGACGTACTCCGCGGCCGGCGCGAACACCGCGGATCCGGGACGCGGCTGACACGCACGCACCAGCGCGATCGCAATCTGCAAGTCCTCGTCCGAAGTTCTCAGCAGCCGCTTGAGCGCGCCGTACTGCTGCTCCGCGACGAGCGGCAGATGCTCCGCGGCGACGATCTTGGCGAGCGCGAGGCCCGGGGTGTCCGGGGCGAGCTGCTCGAGCTGCAGCCGCACGGACTCGCCGACCGAACGTGCACCGACGCCTACCGGATCGAGCTGTTGCACGAGCGTCACGAGCACGTGCTCGATCTCCTCGACGGATGCGAGCACTTCGGGCGTGAGCGTCGCACGGATCGTGTCGAGGTCGTCCATCAGGTAGCCGTCGTCGTTGACGGCGTCGATGATGGCCTGGCCGATCGTCGTGGTCCGTGCATCCAGATTCTCGAGCTCGAGCTGCCAGAGCAAGTGGTCGCGCAGCGTCTCTTCCGAGCGGTCCGCGTACTCGATCGTTACGGGCGGCTCGGTGCTCTTTGGCGCTTCGGAAGGACCGGTCTTCTGCGTCTCTTCCCAATCGGATTCGTTTGCGACGGCGGATTCGGCGAATTCCTCCGGCGGCTCGCGGTCGAGATCACCGTCGCCGTCGCTGTCCCCTTCGGCGTCGTCGGAGGGGCTGGGTGTCTCGACCTCGTCCGGCGTCTCGACGGGATTCTCCGGCTCCTCGACCTCGAGCATCACGTTCTCGTCGAGGGCGGTCTGGATCTGCGTCTGCAGCTCCATGATCGGCAGTTGCAACAGGCGAATAGCCTGCTGGAGCTGCGGTGTCATCGTCAGCTGTTGGCTAAGCTTCAGTTGCAGGGACGGCTTCAACATGCGATCAGTCTACCGGACTCGTTAGAGGGAAAATCCTTCTCCCAGATATACCTCGCGCACACTCTTATTGGACAGAATCTCATCCGGTGAGCCCGAAGCCATCAACATTCCGTTGTTCAGGATATAGGCGCGGCTGCAGATTCCCAGAGTCTCTCGCACATTATGATCCGTGATCAGCACGCCGATATCGCGCTGCACGAGGTGCCGAATGATGCGCTGAATATCGAGAACGGAGATCGGATCCACGCCCGCGAACGGTTCATCGAGCAGCACGAACTTCGGCTCGGCCGCGAGCGCCCTCGCTATCTCGACGCGGCGACGCTCCCCACCCGATAGGCTGACACCGAGCGTGTCACGCACGTGACCAATGTGCAATTCCTCGAGCAGCTCCTCGAGCTTTGTCTGGCGCGCGACGCGGTCGAGGTCGCGCCGGGTCTCGAGGATCGCGCGGATGTTGTCGGCTACGCTGAGCTTCCGAAACACCGACGCCTCCTGCGGCAGATAGCCCAAACCAAGCTTCGCGCGCCGGTGCACCGGCATTTTCGTCACGTCGCGGCCGGCGAGGCGGATCGCGCCGTGATCGCAGCGGACCAGACCCACGATCATGTAGAAGGCCGTGGTCTTGCCCGCACCGTTTGGGCCGAGCAGGCCGACGACCTCGCCGCTGTCTATCGACAGGCTCAGGTCCTTGACGACCTGGCGCGATCGATAGCGCTTGGCCACCCCGAGCGCTTCGAGCCTGCTCATTGCGGCGCGTCGGCGGGGGGCGTCTGCTGGTCGGCTCTCGGTAGCCTGCGGAAATTGAACCCCTCGGGGCAATCCGTGGAACCGGAGCTCACGCGCTCGGCATCGAAGTCGTAAATGAGGTCGCAGCCCCGGATCTCGTATTCATCCTTGTTGATCTCCTTGTTGATCCACGCGTTGCTGGTCATCCGTAACGTGTGCTTTACGTTGTCGTACACGAACTTGCTGGCTTCGCCGCGAACGGGCTTCTTCTTCGACGCCTCGAGTCCCGTGAACGAGGCCGGCGATCCTTGCAGCTCGCCGCGCAGCAGCTGGTTGTGATCGAATGTAAAAACTGCGGTGGCCGCCTCCAGGACGGCAGCGTCGACCTTGATCCGCACGTGCCCGGTGAAGCGCAATTCGCCGCGCTGCTCGAAGTCGTCGCTGGTGGCGACGGCCTTGTCCGCCTCGATGTGGATATCGCCCTGCGCGAACTTCGGTGACTCGAATTGGATCAGGTTCGTTTGCCGATCGATCGTCACCGATTTGGAGTCGAGCGACAGCGCATCCGCAGGGTCGTCGTCCTGCGCTGCCAGGACGGTGCACACCATCAGCGCGAGACCGCCGCAAACCGGAAGATTACGGAGCAAATTTCCCATGTACTTCGGATTCTAGCTGCACGACGTCACCCTTCAAGAGCGTCCGGAGGGTGCCCGCGTGGAGCTGCCACCCACCGATCCGCAGGGTCACGGGCGTATCGGTTTCCGCGCTCGAGCTGTCCGGGAAGAAACGCAACGATTCCGTCGTGATGACGGTGGGCTCATGGCCGGCGGCCGGCTGATTGCGCAGCGTCACGTTGCCGCGCAGCTCGAGCTCGGACCCGTCCTTTGGCGCACTGGCCGCCACCGCCGAGATCGACCACGGATCCGTGTCGGCGGGCGTGTATTCGACATGGACCCCGGCGAGTTTCAGCCGTTCCTCGCCCGGGAGCTCCTCGAGGCGGTCGGCCGAGAGCCGGTAAGCGACGCGGCCCTGATCGTCGGTGCCGAGAATCTTGGCGCCGCTCAAGTAGTAGCCGAGCGGCTGGCCGTCGTTCGTCGGAGTACGCTGGATCGTCGCAGGTTGGCGGCCATACAGCCAAGTCGCCAGCGCGAAGGCCGCCAACACGATCATGACCAACGTATTCCGCAAGCGTGCTCCATTACCGCGGCAAAGCCACGATCTTCCTGGATTGTACGCGATCAGCCGGTCGCCGCCGCGATACGCCTCGCGACCGAGGGCATGGGCTAGACTAGCGGTCCCGCGGCGACGGCATCGGCATCCATGGACCCGGTTGAGATACGCACTTTGATCGAGCAGAACCTCGGCGACTCCAAAGCCGAGGTGCATACGGACGGGCAAGGCCACTACGAGGCCACGGTCATCTGTCCCGCCTTCGCCGGCAAGCGCAGCCTGCAGCGGCACCAGATGGTGTATGCGACCCTGGGCACGCGCGTCGGCCGCGAGATCCACGCCCTCGCCCTGCAGACTTTCACGCCCGAAGAGTGGCAGGTGCGCGGCCAATGACGCCCGGCGTCTGAGGATTGCCGGTGGACAAGCTTGCGATCGTCGGTGGGCGGCCGCTCGAGGGGGAAGTGCAGATCTCCGGCGCGAAAAATGCGGCGCTGCCGATTCTCGCGGCCGCGCTGCTCGCCGACGGTCCCGTGACCGTGACCAACGTTCCACGCCTGAACGACATCGCGACGACCGTGAAGCTGCTAGGTCGCATGGGCGTGACGATCGCCCAGCGCGAGAACCGCGTCGATGTCGACTCGAGCACGATCAAGGAGCTCGTCGCGCCGTACGAGCTCGTGAAAACGATGCGCGCGTCGATTCTGGTGCTGGGACCGTTGCTCGGCCGGTTCGGCCAGGCCGACGTGTCTTTGCCGGGCGGCTGTGCGATCGGCGCCAGACCGGTGAATCTGCACGTGGCCGGGTTGCGGGCGATGGGCGCGGCCATCTCGATCGACAACGGCTACATCCGGGCGCGAGCGTCGCGCCTGCACGGAGCGCGACTCGTGCTCGACACCGTGACCGTAACGGGCACGGAGAACCTGATGATGGCCGCCGCCTGCGCTGCGGGCGAGACGGTGATCGAGAACGCGGCCCGGGAGCCGGAGATCGGCGCGCTCGCCGAGTTCCTCGTGTCGATGGGTGCGAAGATTGCGGGTGCGGGCTCCGACACCCTCCGTATCCAGGGCGTGGAACGCCTCACGGGCGTGCACCACGACGTCATGCCGGACCGGATCGAGAGTGGCACCTACCTCGTCGCCGCTGCGATCACGGGCGGGCGCGTCAAGATCACCCGGACGAACCCCGAGCATCTGGACGCCGTGCTACAGAAGCTCAAGGAGGCCGGTGCGGTCATCGTCAGCGGCGAAGACTGGGTCGAGCTCGACATGCGGGGCCGGCGGCCACAGGCCGTCGACATCATGACTGCGCCGTATCCGGCCTTTCCGACCGACATGCAGGCGCAGTTTTGCGCATTGAACGCCGTCGCCGAGGGCACGGCGACGATCACCGAGACCATTTTCGAGAACCGCTTTCAGCATGTGCTCGAGCTGCAGCGACTCGGCGCGAACGTATCGATCCAAGGCAACACCGTGATCGTGCGGGGTGTGCCGCGGCTCACGGGCGCACAGGTCATGGCGACCGACCTGCGTGCCTCCGCTTCGCTCGTGCTCGCGGGGCTGACCGCACAGGGGACGACGCTCGTCGACCGCATCTACCACGTGGACCGGGGTTACGAGCGTATCGAGGCCAAGCTTGGCCGGCTCGGCGCCGAGATTCGGCGCGTCTCTCGCTAGTGCTAGTTGCCGCGCGCCCGGGGGCGCTCCTCGAGCACGGCCTCCGTCGTGATGCTCGTGCCGTCCGGCCGCACCGCGCGAATCCGGATCCGCTGACCCGGCTGAGCGCTCGCGACGAGGTTCATGGCCTGCTGGGCCGTGAAGGTCCGTTCGTCGTTGATGTGCGTCAAGACGTCGCCGACCGCAAGGCCCGCCGCCGCGGCTGGGCCGGTGACATCCTTGACCTGCACGGCGCCGCCGTCGATACCCAAGCGACGCGCTTGCGGCGCGGGCAGATCGACGGTATCGACGCCGAGATAGCCGCGAATCACGCGCCCGTGCGCCAAGAGCTGCTGCATCACGCCGCGCACGAGATTCACGGGGATCGCGAAGCCGAGACCCTCGGGCATCGGTTGATCGGGCGCGGTGCTGATGACGGCCGTATTGATGCCGACGAGCTCGCCGCGGCTGTCGACGAGCGCGCCGCCGGAATTACCGGAGTTGATGGCCGCGTCGGTCTGGATGAAATCCTCGAAGGTCGTGACGCCGAGCTGGCCGCGGCCCGTGGCGCTGACGATCCCCATGGTGACGGTTTGACTCAGGCCGAGCGAGTTGCCGATCGCGAGCACGACCTCGCCCACCTCGAGCTTGTCGGACCGACCGAGCCGGATCCCAGGCAGGTTCGGCAGGTCGATCTTCAGCAGCGCGAGCTCGGTCTCCGGGTCGGCCCCAACGAGCTGCGGCACCGCGTTGCGACCGTCGGCCAACTGCACGCGGATCTCGTCGGCGCCTTGAATCACGTGCCAGTTCGTGACGACGTAGCCGCGCGGATCGATGACGACGCCCGAGCCGAGCGCCCGGCCGCGCAGCGTGACGCCGGGCAGGCTGCGCGCAGTGCCGAGCGTCTTCTCCGCGTAGATGTTGGCCACGGCCGGCGCACTGGCGGCGACCGCCTGCGCGTAGCTCGACGTGGTCGGGGCGAACGCCGGTGCGGTGCGCCCCACGAGCTCGGGTCTGACGAGCACGATCACGAAAGCGAGCGCCAGCCCGACCGCGACCGATTGTGCAACGAAGGCCGTGACCTTCCAGAGCGGGGACATGCGTCGAGTCTAGCAGTTTGCCCCCGGCGCTCGGTGGTCAAGCCGTTTCGGCGCTGTGTATAATGAGCCGTTCCGACACAAACCATCGGCGCGGCGCACCAAGAACGACGTCCGACATCCACGCGGGATCGAATATCACAGTTGGTGCTGAGGGAGGCTTCCTGATGCTTGACCCCACTGGTCAAGGGGTGCTCTGTGGCTGAGAGTACTGGGTTCACTAGGCGACACTTCCTGACCGTTGCCACGTTGTTTACCGGCGGCGCGGGTGTCGTCGCCACGGCCGTGCCGTTTGTCTCCTCGTTCAAGCCGAGCGCACGCGCCCAGGCGCTCGGGGCACCGGTCACGTTCGATATCAGCAAGCTCGAGAGTGGCGCGATGGCGAAGATCGAGTGGCGCGGGCACCCCATCTACATCGTGCACCGCACCGAGGCCATGCTCGCCTCGCTCGGCAAGGACGAATCGATGTTGCGCGACCCGACCTCCGAGTCGTCGGATCAGCCGACCTATGCCATGAACCAGTATCGCAGCGTGCGGCCGGCGTTCCTCGTGATCGAGGGTGTCTGCACGCACCTGGGCTGCGCTCCGCTGGCCCGATTCGAGGTGGCGCCGGCCGACCTTGGGCCGAACTGGCCCGGCGGCTTCTTCTGCCCCTGCCATGGCTCGCGGTTCGATCTCGCCGGCCGGGTGTTCCAGGGCGTTCCGGCGCCGTTGAATCTGCCGGTGCCGCCATACCGCTACATCAACGACAACACGATTCTGATCGGGTCCGATACGGGGAATTCATGATGGCGAGCACCGAGGCTGACGTTTTCGATCGGCTGGGCGCGGGTCTCCGCGCGCTCGGCGCGTGGATCGACGCTCGCTTCCCGATGACCAAGCTCATCAAGGAGCACGCCACCGAGTACTACGCGTCGAAGAATTTCAACTTCTGGTACGGCTTCGGTGTGCTTGCCACGGTCGTGCTGGTCATGCAGCTCGTGACCGGCATTTTCCTGACGACGAACTACAAGCCTTCGGCCGACGATGCGTTCGCGTCCGTCGAGTACATCATGCGGGACGTCGACTGGGGCTGGCTGATCCGCTATCTGCACTCGACCGGTGCGTCGGCGTTCTTCATCGTCGTCTACCTGCACATGTTCCGCGGCTTGCTCTATGGCTCCTACAAGAAGCCGCGCGAGCTGGTCTGGATCATCGGCATGTTCATTTACCTCTGTCTGATGGCGGAGGCGTTCTTCGGCTATCTGCTCCCATGGGGCAACATGTCGTACTGGGGTGCACAGGTCATTGTCTCGCTGTTCGGCGCAATCCCGGTCATCGGCAACGGGCTCTCCGAATGGATACGAGGTGATTTTTACATCTCCGATATCACGTTGAATCGCTTCTTCGCGTTCCACGTGATCGCCGTGCCGCTGATGCTGGTGCTGCTCGTCGTCGTGCACATCATGGCGCTGCACGAGGTCGGCTCGAACAACCCCGACGGCATCGAGATCAAGGAGCACAAGGGCCCGGACGGCAAGCCCGTCGACGGCGTGGCGTTCCACCCCTACCACACGAGCAAGGATCTCGTGATCATCATCGTGTTCCTGATCGCGTTCTCGGCGGTCGTGTTCTTCGCGCCCGACATGGGCGGCTACTTCCTAGAGCACGCGAACTTCGAGCCCGCGGACCCGTTGCAGACCCCTCCTGAAATCGCGCCTGTTTGGTACTTCACGCCGTTCTACGCGATGTTGCGAGCAGTCCCGAACAAGCTGCTTGGCGTCATCTTCATGGGCTCCGCGGTGCTCCTGCCGTTCTTCCTGCCGTGGCTCGACCGCTGCCGCGTGAAGTCGATCAGATATCGCAGTTGGCTATACAAAGTCGCCCTGATGGTCTTTGCGGTGAGCTTCATCGGGCTCGGCTACTTCGGCATGCAAAAGCCGACTGCGACGGTTTACGTGTTTTGCCGGATCTTCACGGCCCTGTACTTCGCTTTCTTTGTGCTGATGCCGTTCTACTCGCGCATCGAAAAGACCAAACCCGTCCCGACGAGGGTCACGCCGTGAGAGTTGCCGTCCTGGCTTTCGCTCTGGGGGTCGGCCTGACCGGCGCCGCGTTGGCGCAGGAAGAGCCGAGGCTCGAGCCGGCCAACAACAACATCGCCAACATCGACTCGCTGCAACGCGGCGCGAAGTACTTCGTGAACTATTGCCTCGGCTGTCACTCGGCGAAGTACGTTCGTTACAACCGCCTCGCGCAGGATCTGCAGATCACCGATCAACAGCTGATCGACAACCTGATGTTCACGGGCGAGCGGCCGTTCGATACGATGGCCAATGCGATGCGCCCCGAGGACTCGGTTCGTTGGTTCGGGCGATCGCCTCCCGATCTGTCGTTGATGGCTCGTGCCCGCGGCACGGACTACATCTATACGTTCCTGCGCAGCTTCTATGCCTCGCCAGGTCGACCTACCGGCGCCGACAATATCGTGCTGCCGGGCACCGCCATGCCGCACGTGCTGTGGAAGCTGCAGGGTGTGCAGCGGGCGGTGTTCACGAAGAACGCCGAGCATGGCGGCGAGCAGATGTTCGAGAAGTTCGAGTCGATCCGGCCAGGTCAGCTGACGGCCGAGGAATATGACGGCGTGGTGCGCGACATCGTCAATTTCCTCGACTACATCGGCGAGCCGATCAAGCGGGAGCGACAACAGCTCGGGATTCGCGTGATCGGCTTCCTGCTCGTGTTCCTGCTGATTGCATATATGCTGAAGAAGGAAATCTGGAAGGACGTCGATTAGTCCTTTCGGGCCGCGCTCCCCTGCGAATTCTAAGGAGACCCGTCGTATGACGGTCATTGCCAACCGTCGCTCGGTGATGACGCTTTTCTCGAAGCCTGCCGATCCGTGGAGCCATCGCACACGGCTCGTCTTGGCCGAGAAGAGCATCACCATCGATATCGTCGACGTGGACGAGGGGAGCCTACCCGAGGATCTGCTCGACCTGAACCCGTACAACAGCGTACCGACGCTCGTCGACCGCGATCTCGTCCTGTACGACTCACGCGTCATCATCGAGTATCTCGACGAGCGCTTTCCGCACCCGCCACTCATGCCCGTCGATCCGGTGACGCGGGCGCAGTTCAGGCTCGCCCTGTATCGCATCGAGCGCGACTGGTACTCGCTGGCCGACGAGATCGGCGTGGCGCTCGACCGCAAGCCGAGCGGCCGGGCGGTGAAAGCGCTGGAGGAGAGCATCCTCTCGAGCGTCGAGATCTTTGCGGCGAAGAAGTTCTTTCTAAGCGACGAGTTCTCGCTCGTCGATTGCACGATCGCGCCGATTCTCTGGCGGTTGCCGCTGTTCGGCATAAAGTTGCCGGCACAGGCACGGCCGATTCTCCGCTACATGGATGAAGTTTTTTCCAGGCCGTCGTTCCAGCAGAGCCTGACGGATTTCGAGCGGGAGCTACGACAGTAGCCGGCACGCCCTTGAGTCAGCGACCGTACCTCGTGCGGGCAATGCACGAGTGGATGGTAGACAACGGGCTCACTCCGCATATCGTGGTCGACGCGCGTCGCGAAGACGTGCACGTGCCGTCGGCGCATGTCGAGGACGGCAAGATCGTGCTGAACGTGAGTCCATCCGCGACCCGCGGACTGTCGCTGGGTAACGAGGCCGTGACGTTCGAAGCGCGCTTCGGCGGCGTGCCCCAGCACCTGTCGATCCCGGTCGCGGCCGTGCTGGGCATCTACGCGCGCGAAACGGGTCAGGGCATGCTGTTCGGGGACGAGCAGGCGCCGCCGCCGGAGCCGGGTGGGGCAGGCCCGTCGGGCACGAGCCCGGCCGAGAAATCCAGGCCAAAGCTCAAGGTCGTCAAGTGAGCCGGGCGGCCGCTCATTGCGGCTCGAGCAACTCCGCGTCGATCAGGTCGCAGAGGCAATGAATGACGAGGAGATGCACTTCCTGAATCCGGCAAGTGCGCTCCGCCGGCACGCGGATTTCGATGTCAGCCGCGGCGAGCACGCTCGCGATGGCGCCGCCGTCGCGACCCGTCAACGCCACCACCTTGAGGCCGCGCTCGTGCGCCGCATGGATCGCTCGGATGACGTTCTCGGAATTTCCGGACGTCGAGATCGCGAGCAACACGTCTGCAGGCTGCCCGAGCGCGCGAACCTGTTTCGCAAACACCTCGACGAACGCGTAGTCGTTGGCGATCGAGGTGATCGTGGAGCTGTCGGTCGTGAGGGCCATCGCGGGTAGACCGGGGCGCTCGAGCTCGAACCGGTTCAGCAGCTCACTGGAGAAGTGCTGTGCGTCGGCCGCGGAGCCGCCGTTGCCGCACGACAGGATCTTGCCGTCCTCGAGCAGACTGCGCGTCATCATCGCCGCCGCGGCCGCGATCGTCGGCGCCAGCGCCATGGCGGCTTGTTTTGCCGCAATGCTGTCTTGGAAGTGACGGCGTACTCGTTCGTCCATGGTCCGGTCGCGGCGAATGTTCGGGCGACACTCTGCCCTGAACGTGCGGAAGCTTCAACTGCCGTCGAACGCGTTCCTGATCCAGCGCAGCTGCGGCTCGACGCGGTCGATGTCGTCGAAGGCGACCACGTCGAAACGAATCCGCGCACCGTCCCATTCCCTGTGCCGCAGCAGCAGATACCGGGTGGCTTGCACGATTCGTCGGCGTTTCGCCGGCCCGATGCTCTCGACGGCCGAGCAGTATGCGCCGCTGCTGCGTGCGCGAACCTCGACGATGACCAGATGGTGCTCGTCACGGCATACGAGATCGAGCTCGCCGACCCGACAGCGGTAGCCCCGGGCGACCACGCTGAGTCCTTGCGCTTCGAGATATTCGGCCGCGCGCGCCTCCCAGAAGCGGCCACGCTCGAGGCGCATTCAGCGCCCGCCGCCCGACCGCCAGGGATGGCGGGCAGATTCCCGGAAGGTATCGGAGGTAGGCCGGGCTGCTCGAACGCCACGGGCTGGCCGCTGCGAAACTGCGCGAGGGGTAACGTCCGATGCACTCGGCCCTGGCCGTCGAGCGACAGATCGCCCGACAGCGCGCGCACCGGCCATGCCTGACGATCCTCGGTGTACAGCGAGCCGACGAGGTTGTACGCGTCGACGCCCATGTCATACAGCCGCAACTGACTGGCTCGCTGTGGCCAGAACGAGCGCCACTCGCTCTGCAAGCTCCCTGCTGGAGGCATCGGGCTCCAGCACCGACGGCGTGTCGGCGAAGATGAGTCCATTCAGGTCGTTCTCGCGCCGCGTGTTACCCGGATCGAAGATGCCCGCGGTCGCGTACGTCGGGATGGTGGCCGCCGAGTAGAACTTGAGCTGCGGCATGAGCAATCGCGCTGCGCGCGCGTCTGCAACCACGAAGATCATGTCGATATCCTGGCGGCGCCGAGCTTCGAATTGGACGGGCTCGTTCAAGTTGGCCGCCAGTCGGCGATACCGCTGGTTGCTTCGCGTCACGTTCAGCAACGCGGCGATCGGCTGCGAGAAGTCCTGCAGAGCCGGCTCGTAGCCGCTCCAATCGACGAGTGTGCCGCCTCGAGCTTCGAATTCGGCGCGAAAATCGTCGCGAATCTGATAGCCGCGAGCCGTGCTCGGCACGATCGCGAGCGCATTTTGGGCGCCGCTTGCGGCGGCCGCGGCCGCGATGGTCCTCGCCTCGTCCTCCGGAGCGAGCGCGAACTGATAGAAGCTGCGAAGAAACGTGCTCTCCTTGCTCGCGAAATTCAGCGCTAGCGTCGGCACGAATCCGGCCTGGCCGACGATCTGATCCACCTCCGGACGCAGCAGCGGCCCGACGATGAAGTCGGCACCTTCGAGCTGCGCCCGCAGATAAGCCTGTTGGCTGCCGATCTGCGTGGTGTCGTAGACGTGTATGACCGTCGTCGTTGCATAGGAGCCGCGGAGGTGAGCCGCCATGAAGCCATCGCGAATCGCGAGCGCCTCGATGCGGTTGGGCGAGGACAGCGGCAACAGCAGCGCGATATGGCTTGGCCAGGCCGTGGTTCGTTGCGCGGCCAGCAGCTCCGCGAGCAAGCCGCCGGCCGCCGGATGGTCCGTGTATGTCTGCCGCCACCTCAGGAGGTCGCGACGCAGGTTGGCGCCGCTGCTCGCAACGAGCGGCGCGAGCGCCAGCCAGCCGTCGATTACGCTGTCGCCGACCGGAGCGAGCGGCGTGGCGCTCGGGTATTGCCGGAGACCGTCCCAGATCAGATGTTGGTTGGCGAGAATCGATGCGGCATCGTTCAGCCAAAGCTCGCGCTCGGCCAGGACTCGTACGGCTTCGGTCGTTCGTCCGAGCTGAAACAGCGCCTGGCCGCGGATGGCGGCCGCATCGTTGCGTAGCATGTCGGTGAGCGGCTGCCGACAATGCCGCCAACAGGTCGAGCGCGGCCTGCGGCCGACGCTCGGCGAGCTCGAGCCGCGCGAGGAGCACCGTGACGCGTTGCTGCTGCAAAGGCGTGCCGCCCGTGCGCGCGTCGCTCAGGCGTCGACGCGCGAGAGCCGTGTCGCCCGCCTCCGTCGCGAACCGAGCTGATTCGAGCAAGTAGTCGATGCGTGCCGGGCCGGTGACGGCGGCCGCGAGCTGGGCGTACAGATCTGCCGCGGCGCTGTAGTTCCCGGCCTCGGCGGCGCTGCGCGCCCGTGCTTCGAGATTCTGCGCGCCGCCGGGTGCCGTGCGGGTCGATGGGGTCACGCTCGTGCAGGCCGCGAAGCCGACGAGCACCGTCAGCGTCAACGCCATCCTGGCTGCGCGCGACAGCGCGCCTGTAAACTGCATGTCGATCATGAACACATCTAAGTGGCGATCGTGACGGGCTTGCGGGCCGGACGCGGCACGTTGTACATCGTGGCTACGCCGATCGGCAATCTCGAGGACTTGAGCCCGCGCGTGCGCGCCGTGCTCGCCAAGACCGATGTCATTGCCGCCGAGGATACGCGCCACACCCGGGGATTGCTATCGAGTATCTCCGCGGAATCGCGACTTATCGCGTATCACGAGCACAACGAGGAACAGCGCGTGCCGGAGCTGCTCACCCGGCTCGAGTCCGGCGCTTCCGTGGCGCTCGTGAGCGACGCCGGAACGCCGTTGATCAGCGATCCCGGTTGGCGCCTCGTGCGCGCTGCGCAAGAGGCGGGTTTTGCCGTCGTGCCCGTGCCGGGGCCGTGCGCCGCGATCGTCGCGTTGTCTGCCGCGGGGTTGCCTACCGATCGCTTCGTGTTCGAGGGCTTTCTGCCGCGGCGTGACGGCCCACGCGACGAGCGGCTCGCCGAGCTCAAGCGCGAGCGGCGGACGCTCGTGCTGTACGAAGCCGTGCATAGGATCGTGGCGACACTGGCCGCGCTCGTCGCGGCGTTCGGCGACGAGCGGCGAGCGGCGCTCGCGCGCGAGCTCACGAAAGTGCACGAGCAGATCGTCGTCGGCACGCTCGCGCAGCTGCACGCGCGGCTCGACGGCGATATTCCGTTGCTCGGCGAGTTCGTGATCGTCGTGGCCGGTGATTCCAGCGAGGTGGACGTGGACCTCGACGCGGCGCGACGGATCTATGGGGTGCTGGCGGCCGAGGTCGAGCCCGGCACTGCGTTGAAGCTCACGGCTGCGATCACGGGCGTGGCGCGGAACGAGCTGTATCGCCTGCTACGCACCTGAGCATGCAAAGCGCGTAGACTTCGCGCCGGGAGTCGGCCAGGCAGCCGCTGGGGTAACACCTGGAGGAAAGTCCGGGCTCCATTGGGCAGGGTGCCAGGTAACGCCTGGGAGGCGCGAGCCTACGGAAAGTGCAACAGAAAAAATACCGCCCGCCAGCAATGGCAGGTAAGGGTGAAATGGTGCGGTAAGAGCGCACCGCGCAGGTGGTAACACTCTGCGGCAAGGCAAACCCCACCCGGAGCAAGACCGAATAGGGGAGCGTCAAGTGTGCCCACACGAGCTCCCGGGTAGGTCGCTACAGGTGCGCGGCGACGCGCATCGCAGATGAATGGCTGCTCTCGACAGAACCCGGCTTACAGGCCGACTCCCTCTATCCTTTCCCTTCCCGAGCGCGGACCGGGTGTCGCTTACTGGCGACGCCCACCGCGCTAACTGTTTGTCAGCCTGCAAGTTTTCGCGCGATCGGCGTTGACACTCGGGGCCGGCCGTCCCTATAGTGTCGCGGAGTGGAGAAAAGTGGGAAGGAATGGGTCTAGCGGTCCTCCTATGTTGCGTGGCGCGACCAAAATCACCCTCGATGCGAAGGGTCGGTTGGCGATCCCGGTCCGGTACCGAGAGCGCCTGTTGACCCGTGCCGAAGGGCACTTGGTGGCCACCGTCGACCAGGACTACTGCTTGCTCATTTATCCACTGCCCGATTGGGAGGAGATCGAACGCAAGCTGACGCGCCTGCCTGCGCTGAACAAGAAGTCTCGGCGTCTTCAGCGTCTGATGTTGGGACACGCCACCGAGCTCGATATGGACAGCCACGGGCGGATCTTGCTGACACGCGAGCTGCGTACGTTCGCCGGCCTTGATCGTCAAGCGATGCTGATCGGTCAAGGTAACAAGTTCGAGCTCTGGGACGAAGAACGTTGGAACGCGCGGCGGGATGAGTGGCTGGCAGAACAAGCAAGCGACCAAACGGACCTACCTCAAGAACTCGAATCGCTGACCCTGTAGAGCATCGCGGCGGTGACCAGAGCCCCTGGACATCAGCCGGTGCTGCTCCAGGAAGCGCTCGAAGGCTTGTCGTTACGGGATGACGGTTGGTACGTCGATGCGACCTACGGACGCGGCGGACATAGTGCCGCACTACTGGCGGGCCTCGGAGCAGAGGGGCGCGTACTCGCTTTGGACAAGGATCCGGACGCCGTGGCGCACGGCCGCGAGCAACTCTGCCAGGACTCGCGCTTCACGATCCGGCACGCCGGCTTCGAAGATCTCGGTACCGTCGTCGCGCCGTGGCTCAAGGGGCACGCTTTGGCAGGCATCCTGTTCGATCTTGGCGTTTCCTCGCCGCAATTGGACCAGCCGGAGCGCGGCTTCAGTTTCGCGCACGACGGCCCTCTGGACATGCGTATGAACGCGGCGAGCGGACCCACCGCGGCGGAGTGGCTCGCGAGCGTGCCGGAGCGTGAGCTCGCGGACGTGCTGTTCCGCTACGGCGAGGAGCCCCGCTCGCGACAGATCGCTGCCGCGATCGTGCGGGCACGCGCGTCCGGGTCCCTGACCACGACGCGGCAGCTCGCCGCGCTGATCGCCGCGCACGCGGGCCGGCCGGGCCGCCGGATCCATCCGGCGACGCGGGCGTTTCAGGCGATCCGGATCGCGATCAACGACGAGCTCGGCGCCCTCGAGCGAGGGCTCGCGCAGAGCCTCGAGCTGCTCGCGCCGCACGGGCGGCTCGTCGTGATCAGCTTCCACTCGCTCGAAGATCGGCTCGTAAAGCGGTTCATGGCACGCGAGGCTCGCGGTGACGAAGCGTACGCCGGACTGCCGAGCATCCCGCCGCACGCGAGGCCGCGTCTGCGGCTGATCGGCAAGCTCGTGCGCCCGACGAACGCCGAGGTCGAGCACAACGCGCGCGCGCGTAGCGCGCGCTTGCGCATCGCGGAGCGCCTGTCTGTCGAGCAAGCGGCATGAAGAAGCAGCTGCTCGAGCTCCTCGGCGTGCTGGTGCTCGCCGCGTGCGTCACCGCCTCCGGGATCTGGATCGTGCAGACCGAGCACCGCTCCCGGCAATTATTCATTGCGGTCGAGAAGCTGAATCGCGAGCAAGACCAGCTGCAGATCGACTGGGGGCGTTTGCAGATAGAGCAGAGCACCTACGCGACGCACCCCCGAATCGAGAACCTCGCGCGCGAGCGGCTGCATCTCACCGTGCCACGCGACGAGCAGCTCGCCGTCGTGGTTGGGCCGCCGCGGTAACGCCATGAAGCGCGCAACGAAAACCACGGTTGCCGATCGCGCGCGCTGGCGCACGACATTGCTGCTGGTCGCGTTCGCGCTCGGCGGCGTGGCCCTGGAAGCGCGAATCCTGTACCTGCAGCTCGTCAACAAGGACTTCCTGACGGAGCAAGCCAACGACCGGCAGCTGCGCACGCTGCAAATCTCCGCCCACCGCGGCTCCTTGACGGATCGGTATGGCGAGCCGCTTGCAGTCAGCACGCCCGTCGATACCGTCTGGGCGAATCCGCAGGAGCTCAAGCCGGCGCTCGATCGGCTGCCCGAGCTCGCCGCGGTGCTCGATCAAGACACGGAGTGGCTCGAGCGTCGCATCACCAGCAACCTGGATCGCGAGTTCGTGTTCCTGCAGCGTCACCTGCGGCCGACCAAGGCCGACCAGGTCATGCAGCTCGGCCTGCCCGGCGTCGGCACGGTGCGCGAGTACCAGCGGTTCTACCCTGCCGGAGAGGTCACGGGCCACATCATCGGCTTCACTGACATCGACGACCGTGGCCAGGAAGGCCTCGAAGCCGCATTCGATCACTGGCTCGAGGGTGAGAACGGCAGCAAGCGCGTGCTGCAGGACCGGCTCGGTCACGTGATCAATGACGTGGAGCTGCTGAAGTCTGCGCGTCCCGGCCGCGATCTGCGCACGAGCATCGATCTGCGCCTGCAGTACCTGGCTTACCGCGAGCTGAAACGCGCGGTGACGGAAAGCCGCGCGCGCTCCGGATCGGTCGTGGTGCTCGACCCGAACACGGGCGAGATCCTCGCGATGGTCGATCAGCCGTCGTACAACCCCAACGACCGGTCGCAGTACCACGCCGAGCAGTATCGAAATCGTGCGGTCACGGACATCTTCGAGCCGGGCTCGAGCTTCAAGCCCTTCGTGCTCGCCGCAGCGCTCGAGAGCGGTTCCTTCAATCCGCACACCTTGATCGACACGTCGCCCGGCTCGTTGAGGATCAACAATCGGCTGATCACCGAGGACGACCGGAATCTCGGTCGCATCGATCTGACCACGGTGCTCGCGCTGTCGAGCAACGTCGGCGCGGCCCGCATCGGGCTCACGATGGATCCGCAGGCAATCTGGAAGGTGCTGACCGGGTTCGGCATCGGTCGATTGACCGATAGCGCTTATCCCGGCGAGTCGGCGGGCGTCCTGAAGGATCCGCAGCACTGGCGCACGCGTGGGCCAGGCCACGCTTTCCTATGGCTACGGAGTCGCCGTCACGACCCTGCAGCTGGCGCGCGCCTATGCCACGATCGCCGCGCAGGGGATCATCCGGCCCGTCTCGATGCTGGCGCTCGACGAGGCGCCGGCGGGCAAGCGCGCGATCTCCGCGAACACGGCCCGGGAGCTCGTGCAGATGCTCGAGGCCGTCGTCTCGCCGACGGGCACCGGCAGGCATGCCGCGGTGCCGAACTACCACATCGCCGGCAAGACCGGCACGACGCAGAAGTCCGGCGTGGGCGGCTATAGCGACGACCGGCATGGGGCGATCTTCGCAGGCATAGCGCCGGCAAGCGCGCCGCGGCTCGTGGTCGTCGTCATGATCGACGAACCCCAGGGCCAGGCCTATTACGGGGGTGACGTCGCCGCGCCCGTGTTCGCGAATATCGTCTCCGGCGCATTGCGCGTCATGGCCGTGCCGCCGGATGCGCTCACCGCGCCCGCGCTGACGGTGCTCGCGCAGGCGCAGGTGGAGCCATGATGGCGAGGCTCGAAGCGGACGGTAAGACGCTCGGCGACGTGCTCGGTGCCGCGGCCGGAGGCTACGGACAGCTCGCGCTCACCGATATCACGCTCGACAGCCGTCAGGTGACGCCCGGCGCCGCGTTCGTTGCGCTCGCCGGTGCGCGCGACCATGGTCTAGCGCATGCCGCGGAGGCACTGACGCGCGGCGCGGCGATCGTGCTGTACGAGCCGACGCCTGCCCATGGAGAGGTGCCGGCGCCAAGTCTGGCCGTGCCGGGATTGAGGGCTCGGCTGGGCGAGCTCGCGCAGGCGTTTTTCGCGATCAGTCCCGCGCCGACGATCGTCGGCGTCACGGGCACGAACGGCAAGACCACGGTGGCCTATCTGCTCTCGCAGACGCTTGGGCTCTCGCAGCGCTCGTGCGGCTACATCGGTACGTTGGGATTCGGTGTGCCGCCGCGCTTGACCGCGCACGGGCTGACGACCCCCGACTGCTTGACGCTGCATCGGGAGATCGCCGAGATGCATGTCGGCCGAGTCGCGATGGAGGTTTCGTCGCACGCGCTCGCACAGGATCGTATCGCGGGCCTCGCGTTTCATACGGCCGTCTTCACGAACCTCACCCGCGACCACCTCGACGCGCACGGCGACTTCGCGAGCTATGGCAACGCGAAGCGCAAACTGTTTCGTCTGCCGGGGCTCGAGTGCGCCGTGGTCAATGCCGACGATGCCTTCGGGGCGACGCTCGGCGCGAGTCTACCCGCCGGCTGCGAGCTGATTCGCACGAGCACGCGTGGCGCAGCGGCGGAGCTCGTCGGGCGGCTGCGTCGTGCGGATCTAGCGGGCGTGGATCTCGAGATCAACGGCAAGTTCGGCAATGCCCGCCTGCAGTCGAAGCTGATCGGCACGTTCAACGCCGAAAATCTGCTCGGGGCGCTCGGCGCGCTGCTGGCGCAGGGGATGCCGTTGCGTGGCGCGTGCGCGGCGCTCGGTGCCGCGAGTGCGGCGCCCGGGCGCATGGAGGTGATCGGTGGGCTCCCGCACAAGCCATGGGTCGTCATCGACTATGCGCACACGCCGGACGCGCTTGGCCGGGTGCTCGCCACGCTCGAGGCGGCCGCGACGGGCGAGATTACGTGCGTGTTCGGCTGCGGCGGCGATCGCGATCGAGGCAAACGGGCGCTCATGGGTGGCGTGGCCGCCGACCTGGCCGACCGGATCGTGCTGACCGACGACAATCCACGCAGCGAGGATCCGGCGGCGATCGTCGGCGAGATCCGCGCAGGCATCGGCGCTCATCCCCGCGTCACCGTGCTTCACGATCGGCGCTCGGCGATCGCGAACGCGATCGGCAAGGCGCGTCCGGGCGACGTCGTGCTGATTGCGGGTCGCGGCCACGAGGTCGAGCAAATCGTCGGCAAGGAACGCCGGCCCTTCAGCGACCGAGCGGTGGCCGCCGAGGCGCTGGGGATGGCGCCATGATGACGCGGACGTTGGCGGCCGTGGCGCAGGCAGTCGAGGGTCGCCTCATCGGCGCGGACGCGTCGTTCGGTGCCGTCACCACGGACAGCCGCGCGCTACCGGCCGGCGCGCTGTTCGTCGCGCTCCCCGGCGATCGTTTCGATGGCAACGATTTCGTCGCGGACGCGCATGTGAAAGGCGCCGCCGGTGCACTGGTGTCGCGGCACGCGAGCGTGCCGCTGGCGCAAGTCGAGGTGCGCGACACGCGCCGCGCACTCGGCGCGCTGGCCAAGGCTTGGCGCGCGACGTCCGCCATGCCCGTCGTCGCAGTGACGGGCAGCAGCGGCAAAACGACCGTCAAGGAGCTCATCGCCGCGATCCTCGGCGTCAGCCGGGCGATCTGCGTGACCCAGGGGAATCTGAACAACGACGTCGGCGTGCCGCTGACGCTGCTCAAGCTCGCGGAGGAGCACGATGCGCTCGTCGTGGAGCTCGGGGCGAATCATGCGGGCGAGATCGACTATCTCGCGGGCCTCGTGCAACCGACCGTGGCGGTGATCACGAATGCCGGCGCGGCGCACCTCGAAGGTTTCGGCTCGGTCGCCGGCGTGGCGGCGGCCAAGGGCGAGCTGCTCGATCACCTGCCCCGCGCCGGCACCGCCGTGCTGAACGCCGACGACGCGTTTCGCGCCGATTGGCTCGCGCGCGCGCCTTGCGAGTTCAAGGTGACGTTCGGCCTTTCCGCGGCGGCCGATTGCCGCGTGATCGGCGAACCTCGCTACGGCGCGGCCGGCTCGGAATTCACGATGCGGCTCCCGGACGGCGAGGACCTCGATGTCTGGTTGCCGCTACTCGGCCGGCAGAACGTCGCGAACGCGCTCGCGGCGTCGGCGGCCGCACAGGCCGCTGGCGCGAGCGTCGAGGACATTGCCGCGGGGCTGGCGCGCGCCGTTCCCGTGGGCGGCCGGCTGCGCACGGTTGCCGGCAGAAGCGGCGCGACGCTGATCGACGACAGCTACAACGCGAATCCCGCCTCCGTCAGCGCCGCGCTCGATCATCTCGCGTCGCTCGGCGGCCAACGGATCCTCGTGCTCGGCAACATGGCGGAGCTCGGGCCGAGCGCGGCCGAGCTGCATCGGCAGGTCGGAGAGTACGCCCGTGGCCGCTGTGACCTGCTGCTGGCGATTGGGGACCTGGCAGCCGAGGCCGCCGCGGCCTTTGGCGAACGGAGCTCGCGTAGCGCCGACATAGACGCGGCTCGCGCCACGCTCGAGCCGCTGCTCCGCGATGACGTCACGGTCCTCATCAAAGGTTCCCGGGTCATGGGGCTCGACCGCCTCGTGCGCGCGCTCGAAACGGAATCGCTGGAGGCGGCCGCATGCTGATCCTCCTGACCGACCATCTCACGCGGCTGTACTCGGGCTTCAACGTGTTCAGCTACTTGACGACGCGCGCCATCTTGAGCGCGCTCACGGCGCTCGTTCTGTCGTTTGCGTTCGGGCCGGCGCTGATCCAGCGACTCCAGATGCAACGTATCGGGCAGCAGATCCGGGAGCTCGGTCCCGAGAGCCATCTGCCGAAAGCCGGCACGCCGACGATGGGCGGTGCGTTGATCCTGCTCGCGATCGCGGTCAGCACGCTGCTCTGGGCGAACTTGACCAACCGCTTCGTCTTGCTCGTGCTTGGCGGCACTTTGTACTTCGGCGTCGTCGGCTTCGTCGACGACTACAAGAAGCTCGTCGTGAGGAACTCGAAGGGCCTCTCCGCGCGCGCCAAGATCTTCTGGCAGGCGCTAGGCGCGCTGGGGCTTGCGATCGCGTTCTATATGACGGCCGAGAACCCCGGCGTCGAGCACGCGTTGTTGATCCCTTATCTGAAGGGCGTGACTCTGGTGTTGCCGGTCATGGCCTACGTGGCATTCGTGGCGCTCGTGATCGTCGGCAGCAGCAACGGCGTGAATCTGACCGACGGCCTCGATGGGCTCGCGATCATGCCGGCGGTCCTCGTGGGCGCCGCGCTCGGCGTGTTCGCCTATGCGGCCGGGAACGTCATCGTCGCGAACTATCTCGGGATCCCGTACGTCGCGGGGACCGGGGAGCTATCGGTTTTCTGTGCGGCCCTGGCTGGCGCCGGCTTGGGCTTCTTGTGGTTCAACACCTATCCCGCGCAGGTCTTCATGGGTGACATCGGGGCGCTCGCGCTCGGTGCCGCCCTGGGACTCGTGGCGGTGGCGGTGCGGCAAGAACTGGTGCTGTTCATCATGGGCGGGGTCTTCGTCGTCGAATCCGTCTCAGTCATCATCCAGGTTGCCTCCTACAAGATGACCGGCCGGCGCATTTTTCGCATGGCGCCGCTACATCATCACTTCGAGCTCAAGGGCTGGGCCGAGCCGAAGGTGATCGTGCGTTTCTGGATCATCACCGTGATTCTCGTGCTGATCGGCTTGGCCAGCTTGAAGATCCGTTGATGGCAATCGGGGCAGTGCAGCCGCTTGCGCGAGGGTGGCACGACGGCAGAGCAGTGCAACGGAAGGAACCGGGGGTGCGAGGTAGCGCAGCGAAACGCAGCTTGATCGTCGGGCTCGGTGCCACCGGCGTCGCCGTGGCGCGCTACCTGGCCGCGCGCGGCGAGTCGGTTCGCGTGATCGACAGCCGCCCGACGCCGCCGGGGCTCGCCGAGCTCAGCACCGCGTGTCCCGACGTCGAGGTCATCGTCGGCACGCTCGATCCGCGCTGGCTCGACGATGCCAGCCGCGTGCTGCTATCGCCCGGGCTCGCGTATGACATCCCGCTCGCGCTCGAGGCGCGGCGCCGTGGACTGGCCGTGATCGGCGACATCGAGCTGTTTGCGCTGGCAGCCCGCGCGCCCGTCATCGCCGTGACCGGCAGCAACGGCAAAAGCACGGTCACGACGCTCGTCTCGCGCCTGCTCGAAGCGCAGGGGCTGCGCGCCCCGGCCGGCGGCAACCTGGGTCCGCCGGCGCTCGATCTGCTCGACCGTGAAGCGGATGCCTACGTGCTCGAGATCTCGAGCTTCCAGATGGAGACGACGGACAGTCTGGCGCCGTTGGCGGCCGCGGTGCTGAACCTCTCGGCGGACCATCTCGACCGGCACGGCACGCTGGAGCGCTACGCGGAGCTGAAGGAGAAGCTGCTCCGTTCGGCGGACCACGCCGTCGTCAACGTCGACGACCCGGTCGTCGCGGCGATGGGCAAGCGTCAGCGGCGTGTCGTTCCCTTCTCGGTGCTCACCGAGCTCGAGCATGGGTACTCGGCGATCGAGCGCGGCGGTGAGCGGTGGCTGGCACGCGACCGTGAGCCACTGCTGCGCACGGCCGAGCTCGCGATTCGAGGCTCGCACAACGAGGCGAACGCGCTTGCCGCGCTCGCGTTGACGGCGGAGCTCACGCGCGACTTACCGGCGGCGCTGGCCGCGCTCGCAACCTTCCCCGGCTTGCCGCACCGCTGTCAGCGCGTCGCGCTGCGCCGGGGCGTGACCTATGTCGACGATTCGAAGGGCACGAACGTCGGGGCGACGCTGGCCGCGCTGCACGGGCTCGACGGGCCGCTGGTGCTGATCGCCGGGGGCCTCAGCAAAGGCCAGGACTTGGCGCCGCTCGCCGCCGCGAGCCGGGGGAAGGTGCGCGCGAGCGTGCTGATCGGCACGTCCGCGGCCGACCTCGAGCGCGTCTTGAGCGGCGTTTGCCCCACCGTGCGCGCCGCGAGCATCGAGGATGCGGTGGCCGAGGCGGCCGCTCTGGCGCGGCCCGGCGACACCGTGTTGCTGTCGCCGGCCTGCGCGAGCCAGGACATGTTCCGCGACTACAAGGAGCGCGGCGAGCTGTTTGCGCGCGCCGCGCAGGGGCTGCCGGAATGAGCGCAGCCGCCGTCAAACCGCGCAGCGCGCTGTTCGATCCCGTATTGCTCGGCGCGCTCATCGGTCTGGTCACGATCGGCGCGATCATGGTTGGCTCCGCATCGATCTCGCTCGCGGATCAGCAGACCGGGCAGCCACTGTTCTATCTCGTCCGCCATCTCGGCGCGCTCCTGATCGGCGTGCTCGGCATGCTCGTCGCCGCAGCGCTGCCGACCGAGCTCTGGTATCGGCTGAGCTGGTTGCTCCTTGCCGCGGCGTTCGCGTTGCTGGCCGTGGTGCTGATCCCGAGCATCGGCCACGCCGTCAACGGCAGTCGTCGCTGGCTGCTCGTGGGCTCCATCACGGTGCAGGCCTCGGAGCCGGCACGACTGTGCCTGCTGCTGTATCTGTCGAGCTATGCGGTGCGGCGCTCGCAGGAGCTCGGCACGAGCTTGAACGGGCTCGTGAAGCCGCTGCTCGTGATCGGCGGGGCCAGCGCCCTGCTGCTGGTCGAGCCGGACTTCGGCTCGGCCGTGGTGCTCGGCGCGACGGCGCTCGGCGTCCTGTTCGTCGCCGGCGCGCGGCTGCGCGACTTTCTGCTCGCGGTCGCCGTCGGCGTCGTGCTGGCCGTGATCGTCGCGCTGACGTCGCAGTACCGCCTCGCGCGCCTCATGGTGTTTCGCGATCCCTGGGCCGACCCGTTCGATGGTGGTTTCCAGTTGACGCAATCGTTGATTGCGATCGGCCGCGGGGACCTCGGCGGCGTGGGCTTGGGCGAGAGCGTGCAGAAGCTTTTCTATCTGCCGGAGGCCCATACGGATTTCGTGTTTGCCGTGCTCGTCGAGGAGCTCGGCTTCGTCGGTGCATCGATCGTGATCGCGCTGTTCGCTGTGCTCGTGTATCGCGCGATCGTGCTCGGCCGCGAGGCGTTGCAAAGCGGCATGCATTTTCAGGGCCTGGTCGCGATCGGCATCGGCTTGATGCTGGGCTTCGAAGCGTTCATCAACATCGGCGTGAACACGGGTCTGCTGCCCACCAAGGGATTGCCGTTGCCGCTCGTGAGCTACGGCCGGGCGAGCACCGTCGTCACGCTGATCGCGCTCGGCTTGCTGCTCAGGATCTATCGCGAGCTCTATGGCAACCAGAAGCGGCTCGTGCAGCGCGGGTACGTGCGATGACCAGCGGACCGATCATGATCGTGGCGGGCGGCACCGGCGGGCACGTGTTCCCGGGCCTCGCCGTGGCCGACGAGCTGAAGGCGCGGCATTGCGCCGTCGTGTGGCTCGGCACGCAGCGTGGGCTCGAGGCGCGGCTCGTGCCGCAGCATGGCATCGACATCGAGTGGATCACGATCGCCGGCGTGCGCGGTCGCGGCGTCTGGGCCTGGGTCAGCGCACCGTTCCGGCTCGCGGCGGCTCTCGTCGAAGCGCTGCGGGCGTTTCGTCGGCGCCAGCCCGCGGCCGTGCTCGGCATGGGGGGGTTCGTGGCCGGACCCGGCGGGCTCGCGGCGTGGCTCGCGCGCAAGCCGCTGCTGATTCACGAGCAGAACTCCGTCGCGGGGACCACGAATCGCTGGCTCGCGCCGCTCGCGAGCCGCGTGTTCGAGGCGTTCCCGGGCACCTTCCCGCCGCGCGCCCACGCCGAGCTGATCGGCAATCCCCTGCGCCGCTCGCTGGCCGCGCTCGACGTCGCCGGGCCCAAGGCTCGCGGCCCGGCGGACGGCGCGGCGCCGGCTGCTCGTGATCGGCGGCAGTCAAGGCGCGCGCATCCTGAACGAGACGGTGCCGCGGGCGCTGGCCGAGCTGCCGCCCGACCGGCGACCCGAGGTGCGGCATCAGGCGGGGCGCCTCGGCTTCGCGGCCGCGCGCGAGGCATACGCTGCGCTGCGCGTCGAGGCCACGGTCGAGGAATTCATCGACGACGTCGGCGCGGCGTATCGATGGGCCGATCTCGTGGTCGCGCGTGCCGGCGCTCTGACGGTGACCGAGCTCGCGGCGATCGGTGTCGGCGCGATCCTCGTGCCGTTCAAGGCCGCGATCGACGACCACCAGACGCGTAACGCCGAGCACTTCGTCCGCGGCGGCGCGGGCATCGTGCTCGCGGAGCAGGAGCTGTCGCCGACCCGACTCGCGGGTGAGCTCGGTGCTTGCCTGGGCGATTTCGATCGGCTCGTCGCGATGGCGGAGGCGGCCCGCGCGCAGGCCCGGCTCTCGGCCGCGGAGAAGCTCGCCGACGCTTGCGTCGAAGCGGCGGAGGCGCGCGCATGAACGACACGCGCATGGGCCGGATCCACAACATCCACTTCGTAGGCATCGGCGGGGCCGGCATGGCCGGCATTGCCGAGGTGCTGCTGAATCTGGGTTATCGCGTCAGCGGCACGGACCTGAAGCTCACGGCCGTCACGGAGCGGTTGCGCTCGCTCGGCGCCGAGATTCACGAAGGCCATGCGGCCGAGAACGTCGGCGCCGCGGACGTCGTGGTCGTGTCGAGTGCGGTGGCCGCCGATAACGCAGAGATCATCGCGGCGCATGCCCGGCGGATTCCGGTCGTTCGGCGCGCCGAGATGCTCGGCGAGCTCATGCGCTTTCGGTACGGCATCGCGATCGCTGGCACGCACGGCAAGACCACCACGACGAGCCTGATCGCGAGCGTGCTTGCCGAGGGCGGTGTCGACCCGACGTTCGTGATCGGCGGACGGCTCGCGAGCGCCAACGCGAACGCAAAGCTCGGGCTCGGCAAATATCTCGTCGCCGAAGCCGACGAGAGCGATGCGTCGTTCTTGCATCTGCAGCCGATGATCGCCGTCGTCACCAACATCGACGCGGACCATCTCGGCGCTTACGGCAACGATCTCGGTCGCCTGAGGCAGGGGTTCCTCGAGTTTCTCAACAACCTGCCGTTCTATGGGCTCGCGGTGCTCTGCAGCGACGACGACAACACGCGCGCGCTGATTCCGCAGCTCGGCCGGCGCGTCGCCAGCTATGGTTTCGACGAGCGCGCCGACGTCCGCGCCTTCGATGTCGAGCGACGCGGCATGCGGACGCGCTTCAAGGTGAAGTCGAATGAACGCCGCAAGCCGCTCACCGTCGACCTCAACCTGCCCGGCTTGCACAACGTGCTGAACTCGCTCGCCGCCATCGCCGTCGCGGCGGAGCTTGAGATCGGCGATGCGCCGCTGACCAAGGCGCTAGCCGAGTTCTCGGGAGTGGATCGGCGGCTACAGGTGCACGGCACGGTGACGACGGCCGCCGGCCGCGTCACGTTCGTCGATGACTACGGCCACCACCCCACCGAGCTCGCGGCCACGATCGCGGCGGCTCGCGACGCGTGGTCCGGCCGCCGGCTCGTCGTGTGTTTTCAGCCGCACCGCTATACGCGCACGCTTGCGCTGCTCGACGACTTCGCGCAGGTGCTCTCGACGGTCGACGCGCTGGTGCTGACGAACGTCTACTCGGCGGGCGAAAAGCCTCTGGCCGGCGCGGACGGCAAGTCGCTGGCTCGTGCAGTGCGCGTGCGCGGCGGCGTCGAGCCGATCTTCGTGGAGGACCTCGCGGAGCTGCCGACGGTGCTGTCGCAGATACTCCGCGCCGATGACGTCGTGCTGACGCTCGGTGCCGGCAGCATCGGAGCGATCGCACCGACCTTGCCCGCCACGCTCGCGGTGCGCTCGCCGGTGGGGGTGCAGAGGTGAATGCGGTGGCCGACGACGTGACGGCGATGGTGCGGCGCGACGAGCCGCTCAGCAGGCACACTTCCTGGCGCGTCGGCGGGCCTGCGGACCTCTTCTACGAGCCGACCAGCATCGCCGAGCTCACCCAGGTGCTCGTGGAGCTGCCGGCAGACATGCCCGTCCACTGGCTCGGTCTCGGCTCGAATCTGCTCGTCCGCGACGGCGGTGTCCGTGGCGCCGTGATTGCGACGAGTCGTTTGCCGCGCGAGCTTGCGCGCGTCGGCGACACCGGGGTCCGCGCTGGCGCCGGACTTGCCTGCATGCTGCTCGCGAAGCAATGCGTGCGTTGGCAGCTCGGCCCCGCGGCTTTTTTCGCCGGTATCCCGGGGACCGTCGGCGGCGCGCTCGCGATGAACGCCGGTGCGTTCGGCGGCGAGACCTGGAGCCAGGTCGAGGCCGTGATCACGATCGATCGCGGCGGCGAGCAGAGAACGCGACCGCGCGGCGACTACGAGATCGGCTATCGGACGGTGCGCGGGCCGGCGGAGTGGTTCCTCGCGGGAGTGTTTCGCTTCGAGCCCGACGCCGCGAGCTCCATGGCCACGATCAAGGGCATGCTCGCGCGGCGCAACGCCGCGCAACCGCTCGGGATCCCCAGCTGCGGATCGGTGTTCCGGAACCCGGCGGGGGACTTCGCCGGCCGGCTCATCGAGGAGGCGGGCCTGAAGGGGCGGCGCATAGGCGGTGCCATGGTCTCGGACAAGCACGCGAACTTCATCGTCAACACGGGCCAAGCCACCGCGGCCGACATCGAGACGCTGATCGAGGAGATCGCGAGCACCGTCGCGCAGCGCACCGGGGTTCGGCTCGAGCCCGAGGTGCGCGTGATCGGCGAGGCGGCCGTGCGTAGCGCGGGAGGTCAACGCTGATGCTCGGCTTCGGCCGAAAGCGCAACCGTCGAAGAGTCGAGAAGCGGCTGCCGCGCTTCCATGTCGAGGTCGGCGCGAAATGGCGCAGCCGACTGCGCGCTGCGCTCGCGTTGCCGCTGCTCGCGGCCGCGCTGCTCGGGTTGTACAAGGGCGCGAAGTTCGCGCTGGACCAGCCGGTCCGCAATCTCGTCGTCGAGGGTACGTTTCAGCGTGTCATGCCGATCCAGGTCGAGGCCGCAGTCATGCAGGGCCTCCATGACGGCTTCGTCTCGGTCGACCTCGGCGCGGTGCGCAAGCGCGTGCAAGCGATCGACTGGGTAGATCGCGTGAACGTCGGCCGCTCGTGGCCCGATACCCTGATCGTGCGGATCACCGAGCATCAGGCTGCCGCGCATTGGGGCGATAACGGCTTGCTGAACGTGCGCGGCGAGCTGTTCACCGAGCAGGCCCAGTTCGAGTTCCCCGAGCTGCCGCACCTCGCCGGGCCGCGCGGTAGCGAGCGTGAGGTCGCGCGGCGCTATCTCGCCGTGCGCGGCAAGCTGGCGGAAGCCAATCTCTCGCTGCAGAGCCTGCGCATGGACGAGCGCGGCGCGTGGGTGCTCATGCTCGGCACGGGTCAGGAAATTCGGCTCGGTCGCCGCGACATCGACGAGCGGCTGTATCGATTTTTCGACGTCGTCGCGCCCGCGCTCGCGAACGAGTTCAAGCGAGTGGCGTATGTGGATCTGCGTTACACCAACGGCTTCGCGGTGGGCTGGCGCGACGACCCGCCGGCGAGCATGACGGCCGTGGCCCAGGTCGGGGACCGTGGCTAGCGATGAGGCACAGGAGTAGGCGGAACGTGGAGCGGAGCTCGCGCAGTGGGTAGAAGAGACGACCGCAGACTCGTCGTCGGCCTCGACATCGGCACGTCGAAGGTCGTCGCGATCGTGGGCGAGATCTCGACCGACGACCGGCTCGAAGTCATCGGCTTGGGGTCCAATCCATCGCGGGGATTGAAGCGCGGCGTGGTCGTGAACATTGAATCGACCGTGCAGTCGATCCAGCGTGCGATCGAGGAAGCCGAGCTCATGGCGGGCTGCGAGATCAACAGCGTGGTCACCGGCATCGCCGGCAGTCACGTGCGCTCGCTCAACTCCCACGGCATCGTCGCGATCCGCGACAAAGAGGTCAGCGCCGGCGATGTCGAGCGTGTTATCGATGCCGCGCGCGCCGTGGCGATTCCTGCCGACCAGCGCGTGATTCACGTGCTCCCGCAAGAATTCATCATCGATGCGCAGGAAGGCATCCGCGAGCCGGTCGGCATGTCCGGCGTGCGGCTCGAGGCCAAGGTGCATCTCGTGACGGGCGCCGTGAGCGCGGCGCAGAACATCGTGAAGTGCGTGCAGCGCTGTGGCCTCACGGTCGAGGACGTCGTGCTCGAGCAGCTCGCGTCGGCCTATGCGGTGCTGACGGAGGACGAGAAGGAGCTCGGTGTGTGCCTCGTCGACATGGGCGGCGGCACGACCGATATCGCGATCTTCTGCGGTGGCGCGATCCAGCACACGGCCGTCATTCCGATCGCGGGCGACCAGGTGACGAACGACATCGCGGTGTCGTTGCGGACGCCGCTGCCGTACGCCGAGGAGATCAAGATCAAGTATGCGTGTGCGTTGTCGCAGCTCGCGAACCCCGACGAGACGATCGAGGTGCCGAGCGTGGGCGATCGACCGCCGCGGCGGCTCGCGCGCCAGACGCTCGCGGAAGTCGTCGAGCCTCGCTACGAGGAGCTGTATCAGCTGATCCGCGAGGAGCTGCGCCGCTCCGGTTTCGAAGAGCTCATGGCGGCCGGGATAGTGCTGACCGGTGGCAGCGCCAAGATGGAGGGAGCGATCGAGCTCGCGGAGGAAGTGTTCCATATGCCGGTGCGCCTCGGGGTACCGCAGTTCGTCGAAGGGCTCTCCGACGTCGTGCGTAATCCGATTCACGCGACCGGTGTCGGGTTGTTGCTCTACAGCCGGCAGGCGCAAATGGCGAAGGCCGAAGCGTCGGGCGGCAGATCGGGTGTGACCAGTGCTTTCGAGAGGATGAGAGCCTGGTTTCAGAAGAACCTTTAGGCTTTGCTACAAACAAGGAGATTGGCAATGTTCGAGCTTATGGACGGGTACAGCGAGACGGCCGTCATCAAGGTACTGGGCATCGGCGGCGGCGGAGGGAACGCCGTCGCCCACATGGTCCGCACGGGTATCGAAGGCGTCGACTTCATCTGTGCGAACACGGACGCACAGGCGCTGAAGAACGCCAAAGTGAAAACCGGTCTGCAGATCGGCTGCAATATCACGAAGGGTCTCGGCGCGGGGGCGAACCCCGAGGTGGGTCGGCAGGCGGCCATGGAAGATCGCGACCGAATCCAGGCCGTGATCGAAGGCGCCGACATGCTGTTCATCACCACCGGCTTGGGCGGTGGCACCGGCACGGGCGCGGCGCCGGTCGTGGCGCAGCTCGCGAAGGAGATGGGCATTCTCACGGTCGCGGTCGTCACGAAGCCGTTTCACATGGAAGGCGCGAAGCGAATGCGCGTCGCCGAGCAAGGCATCGCCGAGCTCACGCGCTTCGTCGACTCGCTGATCACGATACCGAACGAGAAGCTCTTGTCGGTGCTCGGACCGCAGACGACGTTGCTCGACGCGTTTCGCGCGGCGAATGAAGTGTTGCAGGGCGCGGTGCAAGGGATTGCCGAGCTCATCACGCGACCCGGCCTCATCAACGTGGATTTCGCCGACGTGCGCACCGTGATGTCGGAGATGGGCATGGCGATGATGGGATCCGGCGTGGCGACGGGTCAGGACCGCGCGCGACTCGCGGCCGAGGCCGCGATCTCGAGCCCATTGCTCGAGGACATCAACCTCGCGGGAGCCAAGGGCATTCTCGTGAACGTCACGGCCGGCTCCGATCTGTCGATCGGCGAGTACCAGGAGGTCGGCGACACCGTGAAGCAGTTCGCGTCGGAGGACGCAACCGTCAAGATCGGCACGGTCATCGACCCGGAGATCAACGACGAGATCCGGGTCACCGTCGTGGCGACGGGTCTGGGGCAGGGGCTCGGCATGGCGGAGCGACCCGTGGTTCGGCGGCCCACGAAGGTGCGCGAGCCGAACTACCTCGAGCTCCAGAAGCCGGCGGTGCAGCGCAAGCGGGCCGTGGGCGACGGCGTGACGGGCAACGACACGCTGGAAGATCTGCTCGACATTCCGGCCTTCTTGCGTCGTCAAGCGGACTGAGCGGAAGGCTCGGAACGCGGGGTGATTTCCTTGCCGGTTGCGACGGCGCTATGGTAGTTTTCTCGGCCCCATTGAAGGTCGTGGCAGTGTCGGCGTTTAGCGACGCTACGCCACGAGACCGGGGCCACGGAACGGCACGGATCCTCAGCGTTACGGAGTGACGGACGGCGTGCGACAGCGCACCTTGAAAGACAGCGTACGCGCCAGCGGCATCGGCTTGCATTCGGGCGACAAGGTCTACATGACGTTGCGCCCGGCACCCGCGAATACCGGCATCGTGTTTCGGCGCATCGACTTGCCTGCGCCCGTGGACATTCCGGCGGCTGCGCTCGGTGTAACCGAGACGACGCTCGGCACGACGCTCGAGCGGGACGGAGCGCGCGTCGGCACCGTCGAGCATCTGATGTCCGCCATGGCCGGTCTCGGCATCGACAATGCGTTCGTCGATTTGACTGCGGCCGAAGTGCCGATCATGGACGGCAGCGCTGCGCCGTTCGTGTTCCTGCTGCAGTCGGCCGGCATCGACGAGCAGAACGCGCCGAAGCGCTTCATCCGGATCAAGCAGCGTGTCGAGGTCGCCGAGGGCGACAAGTGGGTGCGGTTCGATCCCTACGACGGCTTCAAGATCAACGTCGAGATCGTCTTCGAGCATCCGGCGCTGCGCAAGTACCGCCAGGCCATGAGTCTCGATTTCTCCACGGCCTCGTTTCTCAAAGAGATCAGCCGTGCCCGCACGTTCGGGTTTCTGAAGGACCTCGAAGGCGCGCGCGCTCGCGAGCGCGCGCTCGGGGCGAATCTCGACAATGCGATCGTGATGGATGACTACCGCGTCATCAACGAGGACGGCTTGCGATTCCGCGACGAGTTCGTACGGCACAAAGTGCTGGACGCGCTCGGTGACCTGTACCTTCTGGGCTCGTCGCTCGTCGGTGAGTTCAGCGGCTTCAAGTGTGGTCACCGCTTGAACAACATGCTGCTGCGCGCGCTGCTCGAGGCCCCGGACAGCTACGAGGCCGTGGTGTACGAGGAAGGCGGCCAAACTCTCGCCCGTGTCCTACCAGCTCGCGCCCAGTCACTGACGGCGCTCACCCGCCGCGGGGCAGCACACCGATTCTGACCTTCTTGCTCGGCAGGGCGCCGAGGCAGTAGCGGACTCGTGCGGCCCAGGCCGGCGAATCCATGACGAGCACGAGCTCGCCGGCCTCGTTCGTGGCCGCATTGACGAGATGCATGGCCTCCTCGGCCGGCAAAAGACGCCGCACCGACGCTGTCTCCATTCTGCGACGCTCGGCTTCTCGCGTGAGCTCGGCGAGCGAACCGTGTCGCAGGAGTTCTGACAAATGTCGCGGCTCGTCGCTCATCGATCTGAGACCAGTGTCTATGTTTTGGGGCAAATTCCTTGTGCCCGCCATGCTTTACCGGCATCCTGACCGCGCTCGATCGAAGGCCAACCGCCCCGTATGGGGTGGGTCGCAAAGCCACCGATCTGCCGGAGTTTCTCCAATGATAGCGGGGTTGCCGAGTGACTTTTGACAAAACCTGCATCTATACTCGCGGTGCATGCCGGCGCTGGTCAGGGCGCTGGATCGAAGAACTACAAGCCAGGAGCTTAAGCACCGCATGCAATTGATACTCCTGTCGAAGGGTCGGGGGCACTTGGGCCATGTCCATCTCGCCTCGGGCCGCGTCTGGATCGCGGTTGCGATCGTCGTGCTGGCGGTGTGTACCGGCGGCTTCTATGCCGGCATCAACGTGGCGCGGGTCTTCGGTGTGGCCTCGGACGGTCAAACGGATACCTGGCGCGCCCAGATCGCGCAAGAACAAGTGGTCGTCGATCGCACTCGACGCACCCTCCAACAGAATCTCGACGCCCTGGCGCTGCGCCTGGGACAGATGAATGCACACGTGGTTCGGCTCGACGCTTTGGGCGCCCGCCTCACACAGATGGCGGGGCTTCAAGACGGGGAGTTCGATTTCAGCACCGAGCCGTCCCTAGGAGGTCCCGAGGAGCCGCTGACCGACACCGCGTCCATGCAGGTCAATGGCATCGTGAATGCGCTCCAGGTGCTCGACGAGCAGCTCGCCGATCGCGGTCAGCAGCTCACGGTGCTCGAGGATCTGTTGCTGAACCGCAAGCTGCGGGACGAGGTTCATCCGGGCGGCCGGCCGGTGACCGCCGGCTATATCTCGTCGCAGTTCGGCAGCCGAACGGATCCGTTCACAGGTCGTCGCGCGTTCCACAAGGGCATCGATTTCGCCGGGCGTGAAGGCGCCGAGGTCGTTGCCGTCGCTTCCGGCGTGGTGATCTGGTCCGGGCAGCGGTATGGCTACGGCCAGATGGTCGAGATCAACCACGGCAACGGCTACGTGACGCGCTATGCGCATAACGTCGACAACCTCGTCGCGGTCGGCGATACCGTGAAGCGTGGTCAAGTCATTGCCCGCATGGGCGACACTGGCCGTGCGACCGGGCCCAACCTGCACTTCGAGGTGCTGCTGAACGACCGGCCCGTCGATCCTCTGACGTACATCGGCCAGTCACATTAAGCGCCCGTAACTCACGGGACGGTGCCCAAAGGCACGCGAGGTCCTTAGAATAGGACGTTTTCCTGCGTCCAAAGGATTTCGCGCGTGTTGAGCTCCGTCTCGCGTCTCATGACCACAGTGTTCGGCAGCCGTAATCAGCGCCTGCTGAAGCGCTACGGCTCGTTCGTGACTGCGGCGAACGCGCTCGAGGCGTCGCTGACCCCGCTCCCCGACGACGCGCTGAAAGCCAAGACGGCCGAGCTCAAGCAGCGGTATACGGAGACCGAAGATCTCGAGGCGTTGTTGCCCGAGGCATTCGCCCTCGTGCGCGAGGCGGCCCGCAGGACGCTCGGCATGCGGCATTTCGATGTCCAGCTGATCGGCGGCATCGCGCTGCATCAAGGCAAGATCGCCGAGATGCGTACCGGTGAGGGCAAAACCCTGGTCGCCACGCTGGCCGCCTACCTGAATGCCCTCTCGGGTCGCGGCGTGCATGTCGTCACCGTCAACGAATATCTCGCCCAACGCGATGCCGACTGGATGGGACCGGTGTACCGGTTCCTGGGGCTCACCGTCGGCGTCATCAAGAGCAACCAGCCGCCGGACGAAAAACGCGAGGCTTACGCAGCCGACGTGACCTACGGCACGAACAACGAGTACGGCTTCGACTACCTCCGCGATAACCTCGCCTTCCGGCCCGAGGAGCAGGTCCAGCGCGCTTTGAACTACGCGATCGTCGACGAGGTCGACTCGATTCTGGTCGACGAGGCACGAACGCCGCTGATCATCTCGGGCCGCGCCGAGGAGAGTACCGAGCTTTACATCCGCATCAACCAGCTGATCCCGTCGCTGAAGCTGCACCAGCCGCCACCCGGCAAGGCCAACGACGAGATCGAGGCGACCCAGGTCGAGCTGATCGGTCTGAACGGCAAGCCGCTGGGCAAGATGTCGATCAACGCCGCGCTCGACAAAGCGAAGGAAGGTGGCCACCACCTGATCGAGGTGGATGCCGACGCGAAGCCGTCGCGCTGCCAGCTGGTCGTCCCCGGCGATTACACGATCGATGAGAAGACCAAGCAGGCGCACCTGACCGAAGAAGGCCACGAGTACGTCGAGAAGTTGCTGCTGAAGGCCGGCATGCTGTCGCCGGGCGAGAGCCTCTACGATCCGGGCAACATCCGTCTGATGCATCACCTGACGGCCGCGTTGCGCGCCCACGGCCTGTTCAAGCGCGAGGTCGATTACATCATCAGAGACGGCGAAGTCATCATCGTCGACGAGTTCACCGGCCGAACGATGGTGGGCCGTCGCTGGTCCGATGGCCTGCACCAGGCGATCGAGGCCAAGGAGGGCGTGCGGGTCCGGGAGGAGAATCAGACCGTCGCGTCGATTACCTTCCAGAACTACTTCCGCATGTACAAGAAGCTGGCCGGTATGACGGGCACGGCCGATACGGAGGCCTACGAGTTTCAGCAGATCTACAATCTCGAGGTCGTCGTCATCCCGACTCACAAGCCGATGGTTCGCGACGACGCACCGGATCTGGTCTACCTGTCGCAGGAGGACAAGTTCAACGCGATCATCGAGGACATCGGCGAGTGCCATCGGCGCGGGCAGCCGGTGCTCGTCGGCACGACCTCGATCGAAACGTCGGAGTTCCTGGCCGGTCTCTTGGAGAAGCACGAGATTCCGCGCCAGGTCCTGAACGCGAAATACCACGAGCGCGAGGCCGAGATCATCATGCAGGCCGGCCGTCCCGGCACGGTCACGATTGCAACGAACATGGCAGGCCGAGGCACGGACATCGTGCTGGGCGGCAATTTCGCTGCCGAGCGCGCGAATCTCAAGGAGCCGAGCGAAGCCGACTTGGCGGCGCTCGAGGCCGACTGGCGGCAGCGGCACGCGAAGGTGATCGAGATGGGCGGCCTGCACATCGTCGGCACCGAGCGTCACGAGTCGCGGCGTATCGACAACCAGCTGCGCGGTCGTTCGGGCAGGCAGGGCGATCCGGGCTCTAGCCGGTTCTATCTGTCGCTCGAAGACAACCTCATGCGGATTTTCGGCGACCCCGAACGTATCAAGCGAATGCTGTCGCGAGCAGGAATGAAGCCGGGCGAGGTCATCGAGAGCAAGCTGTTGTCGCGGCAGATCGAGCGCGCACAGCGCAAGGTCGAAGCGCACAACTTCGATATCCGCAAACAGCTGCTCGAGTACGACGATGTCGCGAACGACCAGCGCAAGGTCGTGTACCAGCAGCGCGCCGATCTCATGGACGCTACGGACATCTCCCAGGCCATCCGCGCGATTCGAGCCGAGGTCATCGACGCCGCCGTGAGCGAGCACGTGGCGCCGCACAGCGTGGAGGAGGTTTGGGACAAGCCCGGACTCACGAAGGCGCTGGAAAACGAGTTCGGCCTGAAGTTCGACGTCGCGGCGCTGCTAGAGCGGGACCACACCGTCGAGGAGGGGCGACTGCGCGCTTTGATAGTCGAAGCGGCCGAGCAGGCCTACGCGCAGAAGATGGCCGAGGTCGGGCCCGAGATCATGCACGAGCTCGAGAAGGGCGTCATGCTGCGCCAGCTCGACTCGCACTGGAAGGAGCACATTGCGGCGCTTGATTATCTGCGCCAGGGCATCCACCTGCGCGGCTACGCTCAACGCAACCCGAAGCAGGAGTACAAGCGCGAGGCCTTCGAGATGTTCAGCGCGATGCTCGATCGCGTGAAGCGCGAGACGATCGGCATCTTGTCGAAGATCCAGATACGCCGCCCCGAGGATGTCGCTGCCGTGGAGCCAGCGGCGCCGGATCCGAGCACGCTGCGCTTCCAGCATGCCGCGGCGCCCTCGCTCGTCGCGCCTCCGCCGGATGCGGAGCCGCCGCCGGGTTTCGGTGCTGGGCCGTCGTCGGGCCAGCCGCTGCGCCCCGCACCGGAGGCCGAGTCCGTCCAGACGTACGTGCGGGAGCAGCCGAAGGTCGGGCGCAACGAGCCGTGCCCGTGTGGTTCCGGCAAGAAGTACAAGCAGTGCCATGGTCGTCTGACCTGACGTGAGCCAGCCGGTCGCCGTCCACGTCCTGGTCGGCTTGATCGCCGACGAGTCCGAGCGTTGGCTCGTGAACCAGCGCCGCGCCGGCACCCCCATGGCCGGCCGGTGGGAGTTTCCGGGAGGCAAGCGCCAGACGGGCGAGGCACCCCTCGCAGCGTTGCGGCGCGAGCTCGACGAGGAGCTCGGGATCGACGTGCTCGAGGCAGAGCCATGGTTCGAGCTCGTTCACGATTACCCGGACAAGTCCGTGCGCCTCGATATTTGGCGAGTGCGCCGCTATGGCGGCGACGTCGAGGCGCGTGAGGGTCAGGCGTTGCGGTGGGTCACGATCGAGGAATTGTCGGGCCTTGCGCTGCTCGAGGCTGATTGGCCCATCGTCGAGCGACTCGCGGCCGCGCGGGCGCCCTGATGCTCAGCAGATCGCGAGTTGGAACCGAACGTCCTGGTTGACCTGCACGGGTCGGGCATCGACGCCGCGCCAGCGCACGAAGCGGATCGTGAAACGATGCTGCCCGGCGCTGATCTCGGGGAAGAATCCGCCGTTGGCCGGTAGCTGAACGCGGACGAGGCTGGGCTGATCACTGCGGTCGAAGCCGTGCTGGAACAAGCCGCCATTGGCAATCTGCTCCTTGCCCTCCGTGGCTTCTCGGGTCAACCAGAGCACCTCGGCGACCGCGTCGCAAATGGGCCGCAAGTGATTGGTCCAGTCCTCGAGCTGGCGGCGCCGTTCGGCAGCGGGCAATTGCAGCCAGTAGCCGTAATCGGGCAGGTCGAACATGCAGGTGCCGCCCGGAATTGCGCTACGATGCCGAATCTGGGTCAAAAAATCACATTCTTTCAAGGGGTTAACGAGGTGAGGGCCGGCTTCGGCGAGGTGCTGACGCAGATCGTTGATGGTCTCGATCAGTCCGTTCAGGCGCCCCGGATCGACCCCGGGTTGGCTCTTGAAACGGCCGAGCAGCTCGCCGTGGCGCTCGAGCTCCTTGTTGACGTCGGCGCGCACGTCGCCGCGACCCAAAATGGTCAAGATCTCGAGCAGCGCCGCGACCGCCGCGCGCGAGCTGAACTCGGTGGGCTCGTCGACGTGAAACAACGTTTGCTCGAACAAGAATTCGATCCGCAGAAACGTCCGCATGCGCTCGGTCACGGGTTGCTCGAAGGTGACCAGGCCGTGCTCGGGCGAGGGAGCGGACAGCTCGGCAGCGGTGTTCATGCCGCTATTCTGCGCGAGTGCCGCACGCTCGGCAAACTCACGCGCGTCGCGTTGCCTGAGCGGCGAGATCCAGATAGCGGTGATTCAACTGCTCCACCTGCGCGCGCGCAGCTTCGCGCGTGCCGCTGTTGTCGATCACGTCATGCGCGGCCTTGAGTCGTGTCGCGCGATCCGCTTGCGCTCCGAGCATCGCGAGCGCATCCGCGCGCGGAAGCGCATCGCGTTTCATGAGTCGTTCGAGCTGCAGGTGCTCCGGGCAATCGACCACGAGCACTCGATCCACGAGGCGGCGGAAGTCCGTTTCGACCAGGAGGGGCACCGCCACAAGGGCGTACGGCGTGCCGACCTCCGCCAGCTTCTGCATCGTCCGTGCTCTGATCAGCGGGTGCAGCAGCGCCTCGAGCCGCTGCCGCTTTGCCGGGTCGGCGAACACGAGCGATCGCAAGGCGGCGCGATCGATCTCGCCCGACGGGAGCAACATGCGCGGCCCGAAGGCTTCGCGCACCGCCGCGAACCCAGGCTGACTCGGCGCCACGACTTCGCGCGCGACCACGTCGGTGTCGATCAGGCCGGCGCCGAGCGCCACGAACATCGCCGCAACGGCCGATTTGCCGCTCGCGATGCCACCGGTCAGCCCGACCACGAGCGCCGGCCGGGATCGCGTCTCATCCGCCATCGTCTCCGTTCTCCCGCCGCTCGGGCGCAAGCCGCGCCAGTCGCGGTTGCGGGTCGGTCGCCGGTGCTCAGCGAACGAACAGGGACTCGTACAGACGCACGAGCGGCTCGCCCCACAGTAGGGCGATCCACCCCGCGGCGGCAAGATAGGGGCCGAACGGAATGGCGGTCTGGCTCGAGCGGCCGCCGAGCACGATCATCGCGATGCCCACGACGCTGCCGACGGCGGCAGACGACAGGATCACGAGCGGCAGCAGTTGCCAGCCGACCCACGCGCCGATCGCCGCGAGCAGCTTGAAGTCGCCGTAGCCCATGCCTTCCTTGCCGGTCGCGAGCTTGAAGAGCTGATAGACGGTCCAGAGCGCCAAGTAGCCGGCGGCTGCGCCGATCACGGCGGACTGCAGGTTCGGCGCGAACAGCGGCGCACCGCGCAGCAGTCCGACATTCACGAGCAAGCCGGCCCAGAGCAACGGCAGGGTCAGGGAGTCGGGCAGTAACTTGTGGTCCAGGTCGATCAGGGTCAGTGCGACCAGCGTCCAGGTGAAGCCGAGCGCCGCGACCGTTTGCCAGGTGGGACCGAACAGGTAGGCGACGGTCAGGCCGAGCAGTGCGGCAATGGCCTCCACGACCGGGTAGCGGGCCGAGATCTTCAGGCCGCAGCTCGCGCAGCGGCCACGAAGCCAGAGGTAGCCGAGGACCGGCACGTTGTGCTGCAGGGCGATCGCAGTGCCGCAACCGGGGCAGGCCGACGGCGGCCACCATAGGTCGAAGCGGCCGTTCGCGGACGCATGCGGTGGCGGCGTGAATGCCTGGGCTTTCAGCTCATCGCACTGGGATCGCCACGCCCGCTCCATCATGAGCGGGACGCGATACGCGACCACGTTCAAGAAGCTGCCGACGATCAGGCCGATCAGACCGATGGCGATGAACAGTCCCGCGGGCCAGGCTTCGAGGATCTCCACGCGACCGTCGGTGGGGGCTAGACGACAGAGCCCATCTTGAAGATCGGCAGGTACATGGCGATCACGAGACCGCCGACGAGCACGCCCAGGATCGCCATGATCAAAGGCTCGAGCAAGCTCGACATGCTGTCGACGGCGTTGTCGACCTCTTCCTCGTAGAAGTCCGCGACCTTGCTGGCCATGGCGTCGAGGGAGCCTGATTCCTCGCCGACGGCGATCATCTGATTGACCATGTTCGGAAATAGCTCGGTGTTCTCCATGGCGCGCTGCAGGCGCTGACCCGTGGCGACCTCGTCGCGCACCTTGAGCACCGCGGTTTCGTACACGATGTTGCCCGTGGCGCCGGCGACCGAGCCCAGCGCCTCGACGAGCGGGACGCCCGCGGCGAACGTCGTCGCCAGCGTCCGTGCGTAGCGTGCGATCGCAGACTTGTGCAGGATGGTGCCGATGATCGGCAGCTTAAGCATCGCGCGATCCACGAAGTGCTGCATGGCGCGGCTGCGCTTCTTGGCGTGCAGAAAGCCGACGACGCCGCCGACGAGTGCCGCGAGCAGCAGCCAGCCCGTGCTTCGAATGAACTTCGAGATGTCGATGACCATGCGGGTGAACGCCGGCAAGTCCGCGCCGAAGCCCTGGAACAAGTTCTCGAACTCCGGGATCACGTAGACCATGAGGATCGTCGTCACCACGATCGCGACGACCACGACGGCCGCAGGGTAGAACAGCGCCTTCTTGACCTTCTTCTTGATGGCCTCGGTCTTTTCCTTGTAGTTCGCGATCTTGTCGAGCAAGGTTTCCAACGCGCCGGCCTGCTCGCCCGCGGCCACGAGATTCACGAACAAATCGTCGAAATGCAGCGGGTGCTTGCCGAGCGCGTCCGCGAGCGACGTGCCCCCTTCGACGTCGGACTTGATCGCGAGAATCAACTTCTGCATGGCCGGGTTCTCGTGTCCGGCGCCGACGATGTCGAACGACTGCACGAGTGGAATGCCGGCGGCCATCATCGTCGCGAGCTGCCGCGAGAACACGGCGATGTCCGCCGCGCCGACCCGGCCCTGTTTGCGAAACAGCGTGCTCTGCTTGCGGACGCGCGTTGCAACGACGCCCTGGCGGCGCAGCTCCGTGCGAACGGCTGCTTCGCTGGTGGAGACGACCTTGCCCTTGACCTTCTTCCCGGTCCGGTCTTTGCCTTCCCATGTGAAGGGAACTTGAGTTGCTGCAGCTGTTGCCATGCTTCAGGCTCTCCGGCGGAGAATACTCGATCGGAAGCGGTCTTCGCGGCCGCCCCGCCTACTAATCCACTGTAACGCGATTCATCTCTTCGAGACTGGTAACGCCGTCCTTGACTTTCTTCAGTGCCGACTGGCGCAGGTCCACTACGCCCTCCTGCTTGGCGGTGGTGGAGATCTGCATCGCGTTACCGCCTTCCATCATGATGCGGCCGATGGTCTCGGTGACGGGCATGACCTGGTAGATACCGGTGCGCCCTTTGTAGCCATTCGTGCACTGGCTACACCCCTTCGCGCTGAAGATCGTAAATCCGGCGTCGATGTCGTTTTGCGTGAAGCCTTCCTTCAGCAAGGCCTCCGCGGGGATATCGACTGGCTCTTTGCAATTCGAGCACAGGCGACGCGCAAGCCGTTGCGCAATGATCAAGCTGATCGAGCTCGCGATCGCATAAGGCTTCACGCCCATGTCGACGAGACGGGTCAGAGTCTTCGGCGCATCGTTCGTATGCAGCGTCGACAGCACCAGGTGGCCCGTCTGCGCGGCTTTGATCGCAATCTCGGCCGTCTCGAGGTCGCGAATCTCACCGACCATGATGACGTCGGGATCTTGACGCAGGAAGGCGCGCAGTGCCGCCGCGAATGTGAGGCCGACCTTTGGGTTCACGTTGACCTGATTGATGCCCGGCACGTTGATTTCGGCAGGATCCTCGGCCGTGGAAATGTTTCGGTCCGCCGTGTTCAGAATGTTGAGGCCCGTGTACAGCGACACTGTCTTACCGCTGCCGGTCGGACCCGTCACGAGAATCATACCGTACGGCTTCGAGAGGCTTTCGGTGTACAGCCTCTTCTGCTCTTCCTCGTAACCGAGCGCGTCGATGCCGAGCTGCGCGCTAGAGGGGTCGAGCAACCGGCAAACGACCTTCTCCCCGAACAACGTGGGACACGTGTTGACGCGGAAGTCGATGGCGCGGTTCTTCGACAGCTTCATCTTGATGCGGCCGTCTTGCGGAATGCGTCGTTCCGCGATATCGAGCCGCGCCATGACCTTCAGGCGCGCTGCCACCTTGCCGGCCAGGGCCACCGGCGGGCGAGCGATCTCGGCCAAGACGCCGTCCTGGCGAAGCCGGATGCGGAAATGCTTCTCGTAGGGCTCGAAATGGATGTCGGACGCGCCCTTCTTGATCGCGTCGACCATGACCTTGTTGACGAACCGTACGATCGGCGCGTCGTCGATCTCGGCGCTGCTGACGTCGGCACCGATGTCTTCGTCGCCGGCGGACACCTCGAGGTTCTCGAGGTCGAAGTCGTCCTCGTCGTAGCTCGACATCGTGGTGTCGACGGCCTCGACCGCACGGCTGACACGAGCGTCGAGCTTGTCCTGCTCCACCACGACGGGCTCGATGCGCAGCGTGGTCTGGAACTTGATTTCGTCCAACGCCTGCAGGTTCGTCGGGTCGCAGACGGCGATGAACAGCCGCTTGCCCCGTTGCAGGATCGGCAGGATGCGATGCTTCAAGAGCAGCTTCTCGTCCACGAGCTTGACGACGTCGAGGTCCAGGTCGACGGCATCGAGGTCGAGCAGCGGCACGCCGAACTCGTGGGCCGCGGCGACGGCGATCTGCCGCGCGTCGCCTAGCCGGTTCGCGACGAGGTGCGGTACCAGCTGGTTGCTCTTGCCGCCGATCGCCTCGAGCGCGCCCAGCAGGTCTGCCTCCGCCACGACGCCGTCCTGCACGAGCCGGCGCGGCAAACCAGATAGGGGACCTTGAGTTGCGGTAACCGCCATGGATGTGGACGCGATACGAGGCCTCTAGCCACGCTTGACCATAAGTGCCGTACTTTCACCGCAGCCAGCAGGAACTGTCAACCGCGCGCTTCTTCTTTTGTGACAAAGATTTGCGTCGTTCCTCGCCCGCGGGGAGTCGGACCGCTTCGGTGGATGCAGTGTCGCGCACGGCCTGAATTCGCGGCGTGACGCGCCTCACGACATGAGCTCCGGGCTGGAGGCTACCGGCAGGTCGGGGGCAGATAGCGAACGTCGATCAGGGTCAGCACCTGGACGGGCTGGGGGGCCCCGCCCGCGAAGCCGAGCGGTTTCAAGCCGACGTCCGGCAGCTTGTTCCCACAGAGCCAGACGACGCGTTGATCGATGGTCTCGAAGGGCGTCATCGACAACGTCCGGCCCGCGATCTCCTCGGCCGCGGCGCGGTCGAAGCGGATCTCGACGCGACCGTTGATGACGTCGACGTCGGCGACATAATCACCCCAGGCAGCATCACGGCCGGAGTCGACGCCGGCGGCCGGCCTGTCGCGGGGCGGAATGCCGGTGGCCCTGAAGGCGGCTGCCACGCGGTCCCTGACCCCCAGGGTACCGGCGATGCCGCTGGCGATCTCGGCCCGCACGGTGTAGGTGCGATAGGCCGATACGGCGGCGGCGGCGACGATCGCGCTGACCGCGACGACGGCCAGCAGCTCGACCCGCGAGAAACCCGCCGTGCTGCCCCAGTCTCGGGGGGGAGAGCTCATCGTGCAGATACGCGTTGCCGTCGCGCGAAAAAGCGAAGGCCCCTCACACCGTGAGGGGCCTCGCGTTGGGTCAGGCTGGCCAGTTTGCGATTGGCCAGGCCAAGGCCGTTGCTTACGGACGGCAAGCCGAGGGCAGGTACTTGTTCAGCGTCGCGGTACTGCCGAGGGTGCCTTGGTTCAGCACGGCTTTGTTCCCACCGCCCGATGTGCCCATGATATTAGTGTTCGCCGGCACCGCCGCGCCGCCGCACCGCCAGGCCACCGAGAGATCCATCGTCTCGTACGGCGTCAGGCCGAGCGTCTGGCCTGCAATCTGCTTGTTCGCTTCGTTGCCATACGTGATGACGATCGCACCGTTGGCCACGGCGACCTGGGTGACGTACTTGCCCGACGTATCGGTCGCGTTGGCCGACATGCCGGCCGCGGTACGGTCTGCTGGCGCATCGCCACGGTTCAGAAACGATTCGGACACGGCCGCTTTGGCGGCAGCGGCGAGGTTCATGCCTTCAGTCACCTGGGCGCGGATCGTGTAATCCTGATAGGCGGGAATTGCGATCGCGGCCAGGATGCCGATGATGGCCACCACGATCATGAGTTCGATCAAGGTGAAGCCCTTTTGCAGTTTCGTCATTTCAAAAGCTCCTCTAGCGGTTTCAGTAGATTGTCATCGCGGTCACGCGCAATCGCGTCTGGGCGGCATTACTGCAAACGCTATGCCAGCGCCTGCGTCACTATGTCAATTTCCGCATCACGGCTCGGCTTCGGCGCGAGCGCGCGACTCGGCTGGCTCGGCCTTCGACATATTGCGGCGTTCGTGAAGGCGGCCAAAGCCGCATTAGCGGCACAATCTGCCCAAAATTGTCAGCGTTTTCGGCGCGAGGCGACACGGACTAGGTAATCGCGACAGCCGGATCACTCGATACCGAGCTTCTTGATGCGGTAGCGCAGCGCGCGGAACGTGATGCCGAGCCGTTTGGCTGCGGCGGTCTTGTTGTAGCGCGTCTGCTCGAGCGCAGCCATGATCGCATCGCGCTCGATCTCCTCGAGCTGTGTTCCGAGCGGGGAATCGTGCTCGAGGTCGGGCCGCTCTACGGCGGGCTCCTCGCCGCGCAACTGCAGGTCCGCGACGTCAATCTCGTCGCCGGAGCACAACGTGAGGGCGCGCTCCAGAATGTTCTCGAGTTCGCGGACGTTGCCCGGGAACCGATAGGTCAGCAGCGCCTCGTGAGCTCGCGGCGTCAGATGCGGCGTCGGCACGCCCTGCTGCTGGGCGAGCCGCACGAGCGTGTGATGCGCGAGCATCAGCACATCCTCGCCGCGCTCGCGCAGCGGCGGCACGTGCAAGCCGATCACGTTGATGCGGTAGAACAAGTCCTCGCGAAAGCCGCCCTCGGCGACCAGCTCGCTCAGGTCCTTGTGCGTCGCGCTCAGGATCCGGACATCGACCGCAATCTCGCTGGCCTGGCCGACGGGCCGGAGCGTCTTCTCCTGGATGACGCGCAGTAGCTTGACCTGCATGTGGAGCGGCAGGTCGGCCACCTCGTCGAGAAACAGCGTGCCGCCCTCGGCTGCTTGGATCAGGCCCACTTTGTCGTTCACCGCGCCCGTGAAGCTGCCCTTCTTGTGACCGAAGAACTCGCTCTCCATGAGTTCGGTCGGAATGGCGCCACAGTTGATCGGTACGAACGGGCCTTCGTGACGCGGGCCGGTCTCGTGGATCATGCGGGCAACGAGCTCTTTGCCCGTTCCCGATTCGCCGGACACGTGCACGGGCGCCTGGCTGCGAGCGACCTTGGCCACCATGGCGCGCACGCGCTCGATCGGCGGTGATTTGCCCACAAGTGCGTCGGTCGCCGTGCTGCGTGGCGGAACGACGGTGCCGCGGAGCTTGAGGGCCGCCGTGACCAGCTTGCGTAGGTCGTTGAGATCGAGCGGCTTCGAGACGAAGTCGAAAGCGCCGACCTTCAATGCGCGCACGGCGGCCTCGACGCTCCCATGCGCGGTGATCACCGCGACGGGCGTGCCGGGCACCTCGCGCTGAATCCATTCCACGAGCTCGAGCCCGTCACCGTCCGGTAACCGCATGTCCGTCAGGCAAATGTCGAACGGTTGATCGAGCAATGCCTGCTTGGCGCCGGTGACGTCGAAGCATGTACGAGAACTGATGTCCATCCGCTCGAGCGTGATCGACAGGAGCTCGCAGATGTGCGGCTCGTCATCGACGATCAGGGCGATCGGCTTCATGTCGATTCTTCGTTCAGCTGCCAGCGGGTTGGATCCGCGAACACTATGCGGAACGCGCTGCCGCCGCCAGAGCGTGCCTGATAACGCAAGGTGGCGCCGTTGCGTTCCGCGAGCTCACGCGAGATGTACAGGCCGAGACCCGTGCCGCCCGACTGCGTCGTGTAGAACGGCTCGAAGATCTGCTCGACCTTGTCGGGCTTGATGCCGGGACCGCGGTCCGCGACCTCGACGAACGGTCGGCCGGAGGGCTCGACCGCCCCGCAGGTGATCTCCACGGCGATTGCACCCGCCGCGGCGCTCGCGTATTTGACGGCGTTGTCGCAGAGATTCCAGAGGATCTGATGGAGATGAGTTGGATCCATGTGCACTTCGATACTGGGCGCGCCGTCGACGACCGACACGGCATCCTCGTAGATCTCGAGTGTCTGCACGAACTCGCGCGCAAAGTCCTCGACCCAGGGCGTCAGCTGCAGACGTTCCGGTCGGCTCTGCGCGCGGCGCGACAGGGCCAGCACGCTCTCGACGATTTGGCTCACGCGGCGGGCATTCGAACGAATGATGTCGGTGAGCCGCTGGTCCTCGTTGCTGATGCTGGGCGACTCCGCGAGCAATTGTGCTGCGTGGCTCATTGCGCCGAGCGGGTTGCGGATCTCATGAGCAATGCTCGCACTCAAACGACCGAGAGCGGCGAGCTTCGCCTGCTGCACGCGCTCGGCGATCAGCGACGTGTCCTCCAGGAAGATCACGACGCCGCCGTTGCGATCGCCGCCGAGCGGCGCGAAATGGGGTTGCAACGTGGCACCGTCCGGCGCGCTGAATGTCGCCTGCGACCCCGCGGACGGACGTCCGCTGCGCCAACGCAGCAACCGGTCGGTGAGGTCCGGAGCTGCCGTTGCGATGGCATCACCGCTTTGCGCGTTTGGCTTGACGCCCAGATGCTTGCCCGCGGACTCGTTGATGAGCCTGACCTGATCGTCATCGTCGACAACGACGATGCTCTCGCGAAGGTGCTGAATGATATAGTCGTTCAGCTCGACGAGATTGCGCAGGTCGAGGCCGCGCTGCTCGGCTAGCGCCTCGGTCTCGACGATCCGATGGCGCAGCAGCTGGACGACGGCGGTGATCACAAAGATTGCCGCGCCGAGGATGCCGGCGGGCGCGAACTGCGCGCTGGTCGTCATGCCCTGGAACTGCGCATAAGCCTGCTCGAGCAGGAGGACCAACGCCGTAACCGCGGCCAACAGGAACGCCCTCTCGGCGCGCACGAGCAGCGCCAGCGTGCCGACGGAGATGATTAGAATGCCGCCCAGCCCGCTCGAGATGCCGCCGCTCGCATGGATCAACAACGTCATGGAGACGAGATCCGTGCAAAACTGCAGGTACGTCTGTAGGTTGGTATTCGGGTAGCGCCGCTGCAGGAGCACGACCTCGGCGCAACCAATCGCCAGCAGTCCGATCAGCGTTTGCCACGCGAGTCGCGCGTCGTTCTCGCCGACGATCCGCGGCGCGTCGACGAGATAGAAGATCGCTAGCAGCAGGCCGCCGATCGGCCAACCGAAATAGATTCAGCAGAATCAGCACACGCCAGGCGAAATCGCCCGTTGCCGACTCTGCGGACGGTCGCGGGTGGGAGCTCGGACGCTCCGCATCGAGAGCATCAATAGCCGACATGGTGCGAATTCTACGCGATCGATGCGGTTGGCCCGTGCCCCGCCTCACATGCCTTGCGGCCCCGCGGGTCTCGTGGAGCAACCGATCGAGCCAGAACGACACATCGCCGCCCGTGCGTCACAACAACGAGTGACGTGCTGGGGACGTGGTCACTTCATGGCGATTCCTGGCCAGCGCCAGTATCAGCCTGATTTCCGGATTGGAGTGCAGATCTCCCACGAGATCCTCGTGCTCCTCATAGAGGGCGATGGCGCGCTCGGGCTCGTGAGCCGCGAGTCGGCCGAGCATCGCGGCGGTGAGGGCGAACTGCTTGCGCTCCGGGGGTGTCGTTCGGTCGAGCAGTCGCTCGGCGATGTCCGCCATACCGGCGCCGTCGCGAGCCGCGACCGCGCTGTAGAGGTCGAGCCATTCGCGCATGTCGGGCGCGAGCCCGTTGCGACAGACCGCCGGTACGGCCGCCAGCAGCAGTTCGGCCCCTTCGTCGGCGTCCAGGTACGCGAGCGTGTCTCGCGCGAGTGCGTATAGCGCGTCGTCCCAATTGCGCTCGAATCCTTCCCCGCAAGAGGGGCGCAGCGCCCGCAACCAGTCGGTGAGGGCCGTATCGCCCTCGCTCCCCGGAGCATCGACTTTGGTGTTGCGCCTCAGGACAGAGAGTCGGGTTTGCGCGGCGCGGATCCGTTGCGTGCGCAGGAATGTGTCGTCCGAGGTCACGGCACGGTAGTGAACTTTGGCGATGTTCAGCATGTCGAGCAGCGGCACTGGCACGGTGCCCCAGCCGTAGAAGAGCGTCGCTACGTCTTCGCGAAAGCGCGCTTTACCCGCATTCAGGTCCAAGAATGGGAAGTAGTCGGAGTTCACCGGAACGCGCGCGTCGGCCAGCAACGCCTCGAGAGCCGCCTTTGAGCCGGTCTTACGCACCAGCAAGTCGTCCGGTTCGTTCAACCCCACGTGCGCGAGCTCAGCTTTGAGCGGCCCGGCAAAGACGCGGTCGAACGACGGCTCGGGCAGGTGACCGGACCGCTTGGCGACGATGACAATATCGAGGTCGTCGGTGTTGTAAATGTCGTAATCGGTGAAATGTCGGCTCAAACCTTTCAGCACCGAGAGCAGGAGGTCATCGTTGAATTCATAGAGCTGCAGCCATTGGACCAGAACGCCGTCGTCGGTCAGGTAATTGCCGATCATGCGATAGAATTCCTCGGAGAATAGGCTCGATACGCCGCTGACCCAGGGATTCGACGGCTCGGCGACGATTACGTCATAAGCCTGCTTCCGCTGCGAGAAGAACGTCTTTGCATCCTCGAGGTGAATCGTACTGCGGGAGTCTGTGAATGTCCGCGCCACGCGGTCGCCGAAGGCGTGGGCCGCCACGGCCATCGCGGCCTCGATCTCGACCGTATCGACACGCTCGATCGATGGGTCGCCGAGTAAGGTGTGCGTCGTGAGCCCCGACCCCAGCCCGATATTTGCGACGCGGCGAGCGTCGCGCTTGTACGCGAGCGGCAGCGTGCCGAGCATCACCATGGTGATCTCGTCGACCGCCGGAGAGTGCGCCGGATCCATTCCCATGGACGCGTCCGGTTTGCCGTTGGTGGAGATCGTGAGCTGGCTGCCTCGCGACGTGATGCTAATGCTGGCCGTCTTGCCGTCCTGATAGAACAGAACGTTCGTCTTTGGGTCGAGCTCCGCCCTGCCGTACCGGTAGACTCCCGAGGCAAGGCGCCGGGGGTCGAGCTGTGCACCCACCATGACGACCGCGAGCGTAGTCGCACCGACCAATGCGCCTTGCACGAGCGCTCGCACGCGTTTATCGGCGCCGCTGCGCGCGAGCAACACGAGGCCGAGCGCGACATCCAGCGTCGCCGCGATGCCGATCACCTGCTTGAGGCCGAGCAGCGGCAGCAAGACGTGTACAGCCAAGAGGACGCCTGCGATGGCCCCGACCGTATTCGCCGCGTAGATCCGGCCGATCGCGCGCTCGCCCTCCCGATGCCGCATCAGGACGTGCGTGAACAGCGGCAGTGTCGTGCCGGCGAGGAAAGTCGTAGGCAACATGATGAGCAGCGTGATGCCCTGGCTCAAGCCGGTAAACATCAAGTAGCCAAAGTCGTTGTGCTTGAGACCCCCGAGGATATTCGCCATCCAGTCGAACGACTGTACATAGAGCGGCAGCGTCAGCACTGCCGCCGCGCCCATTAGCACCTGCACCCATCCGGAGAAACGAACGGCGTCCTCGATGTGGTCGATGCGCTTCTTGATCCAAAGCCCGCCGAACGCGAGTCCCGTGATGAACGCGCTCAGCATCAGCTCGAACGAGTGGGTCGTGCTGCCGAGCACCAGGCTCAGCATCCGTAGCCACCCGACTTCATACATGAAGGACGCGGAGCCCGTGATCGCGGCGGCCGCGAGAAACAGTGGCGCGAGGCCCGCGCCGCCGCCCCTCGCCGCAACGGCGGGCGCGATCGGCGCGATCGGCGCGGTCTGGGGACTCGGGTCGAGCTTCGTGAGGATCCAGACCACGAGCGCGAGCGCGACATTCAGCAGCCCGGCAGTCATGATCGTGCCCGGCAACCCGACGAGCGCAATGAGCCAGAAGCCGCTCGCGAGCACGCCGACGGCCGCGCCGATGCTGTTCGTGAAATACAGCATCGCGAGGCTGCCGCCCTGATGGTCCGGGTAGCGCCGGATAACGCCGGTGCTCATCAGCGGGAACGTCATGCCGAGGAACACCGACTGGGGCAGGATCAGCAGTGCCGCGACGGACCACTTCAGCAGGTTTCCGAGCCACGCGGCATCGACGCTCGGCAGGATCGACAGATAGAACGCGTCGGACATCGACACGAAGGTCTTGTGGAATACGAGCGCGAGCACGCCAATGACTGCCTCGACGGCGGCGTACGTAAGCAGCGGCGAGCTCCAGCGTTGCGAGAGCCGCGCGACGAGCCACGAGCCGATGGCGAGACCCCCCATGAATATCATCAGAACGAGGGATTGGGCATAGGCGGCGTGGCCGAGGAACAGCTTGAGGTAATGCGACCAGATCGACTCGTAGATGAGCCCTGAGAAGCCGGAGATCGCAAATATCACGAAAAAGACCCAACGCGGCGCTGGCTGGGCGAGTGTGACGCCCCTCGGTGACGCTGTGGATCTCATGGGCGCAAACACCGGTCGATGTGGTCCAGAGCGCATTATGTCGGATCGAATCGGCACCGAATGGATGCGCTTCTCAGTTTGCGAGAGGCATTGTGCTCCGCGGTGCAGGTAGCGGCGGACTTGCAACGGGCTTCGGACCGAACGTCCTCGCCGGGTGTCCGTCGATATCAGGCATCGCCTTTACGAGCGAAGACGCTTTCGGGGAGAATACGCCGCCTCGTTCTTGCGGTTAACAAAACGTAGCCCGAATGAATCTGCACGAGTATCAGTCGAAGCTCCTGTTCGCCGACTACGGCATCCCCGTTCCCCAGGGCCAGGTCGCCAGCACGCCCGCCGAGGCCAAGGCCGCGGCGACGAAGCTCGGCGGCCACCTCTGGGTGGTCAAGGCCCAGGTGCATGCCGGCGGGCGCGGCAAGGCGGGCGGCGTGAAGCTCGCGAAGTCCGTCGCCGAGGTCGAGCAGCATGCCAAGACGATGCTCGGCACCCGGCTCGTGACGCACCAGAGTGGTGCCGAAGGCCTGCCGGTCGACCACGTCTACGTCGAGTCGGGCTCGAGCATCGAGCGGGAGCTCTATCTCAGCCTCGTCGTCGACCGCAGCTCGGAGCGGATCGCCGTCATGGCGTCCGCGGCGGGCGGCATGGACATCGAAGAGGTTGCCCATTCGACACCCGAGAAGATCATCACGCTGACGCTGCATCCGGCCGGCGGCCTCGAGGATTACCAGGCCCGCAAGCTCGGGTTCGGCCTTAAGCTCACGGGCGCGCAGCAAGGCGAGCTGCGCGACGTCCTGCGCAAGCTCGTGAAGCTGTTTCGCGAGTGCGACGCGAGCCTCGTCGAGATCAATCCGCTGATCGTCACGAAAGACGGTCACATCGTCGCGCTCGATGCGAAGATCAACGTCGAGGACAATGCCTTGTTCCGACAGCCGCGGCTCGCAGCGATGCGGGATCCGGCGCAGGAAGACGAGCGCGAGCGCCGCGCGCGCGAGCACGACCTGAACTACGTCTCGCTCGACGGCAACATCGCCTGCATGGTCAACGGGGCGGGACTCGCGATGGCGACTATGGACCTCATCAAGCTGCACGGCGGCGAGCCCGCGAATTTCCTCGACGTCGGCGGTGGCGCGACCGCCGAGCGCGTGACGGAGGCGTTCAAGATCATCCTGACGAACAAGAACGTGCGCGCGATCCTCGTGAACATCTTCGGCGGCATCGTGCGCTGCGACACGATCGCGGAGGGTGTAATTACCGCCGTCAAGCAGGTGGGCGTGCAGGTCCCCGTGGTCGTGCGGCTCGAGGGCACGAACGTCGAGAAGGGTCGCGAGCTGCTCGCGCAGAGCGGCCTCAAAGTGGTGGCGGCGACCGGGTTGACCGATGCGGCCTCGAAGGTAGTGACGCTGGCCGGAGCCGCGGCATGAGCATCCTGATCGACGGGAGCACCAAGGTCATCTGCCAGGGACTCACCGGCAAGCAGGGCACGTTCCACACGCAGCAGTGTCTGGACTACGGCACGAAGGTGGTCGCGGGCGTGACGCCCGGCCGCGGCGGCGAACAGCACCTGGATCTGCCGGTCTTCAATACGGTCGCCGAGGCCAAGGCCGCGACCGGTGCGACGGTCAGCATGATCTATGTGCCTGCGCCGTTCGCGGCCGATGCGATCCTCGAAGCGGCCGATGCCGGCGTGGAGCTGGTGGTGTGTATCACGGAAGGCGTGCCGGTGCTCGACATGGTGCGCGTCAAGGCCGTGCTGAAAGGCACGGGCGTGCGGCTCATCGGTCCGAACTGTCCCGGCATCATCACGCCGGGCGGCGCGAAGATCGGCATCATGCCCGGCCACATCCATCAGCCCGGCTCGATCGGCATCGTGTCGCGCTCGGGCACGTTGACCTACGAAGCGGTCAACCAGACCACGTTGCGCGGACTCGGTCAGAGCACCTGCGTGGGGATCGGCGGCGATCCGGTGCGCGGCATGAACTTCATCGATTGCTTGGAGCTCTTCGAGAAGGATCCCGCCACGCGCGGCATGATCATGGTCGGCGAGATCGGCGGCTCCGACGAGGAAGCCGCGGCCGAATACATCGAGAAGCACGTCACGAAGCCCGTCGTCGGCTACATCGCAGGCGTCGCGGCGCCACCGGGTAAGCGCATGGGCCATGCCGGCGCGATCATTTCGGGCGGCAAGGGCACGGCGACCGAGAAATTTGCCGCGCTCGAGCGCGCCGGAGTTCGCACGGTCCGTTCGCTCGCCGACCTGGGCGACGCGATGGCCAAGGCGCTGGGGTGAAGGTCGGCCTAGCCCAGATCAACACGCGCGTTGGCGCGATCGACGCCAACGCCGACAAAGTGCTCGAATACGCCGCGCGGGCCCGCGACTCGGGTTGCGAGCTGGCGCTATTTCCCGAGCTCACCTTGTGCGGTTATCCGCCGGAGGACCTGCTGCTGCACCGCGGCCTCCGTGACCGCGTCACGGCCGCATTCGAGACCGTTCGAGCGGGCGTCCGCGGCATTACGGTCTGCATCGGTTACCCCGAGTACGACGGTGCGCTGATCTACAATAGCGCGGCGCTGCTGCGCGATGGCCGCGTTCTCGCCAACCACCGCAAGCAGGTGCTACCCAATTACGCCGTGTTCGACGAGAAGCGTTACTTCGAACCCGGCCACACGGCCACGGTCGCCGACATCGGCGGCTGTCGCTTCGGTCTCGTGATCTGCGAGGACGTCTGGGCGCCGGAGCCCTGTCGGGCGACGGCGGCCGCGGGAGCGGCGGCCATCATCGTGATCAACGGCTCGCCGTTCCACATGCATCAGCAGCAACAGCGCGAGGAAGTGCTCGGAACGCGTGCGCGCGAGTCGTCATTGCCCCTGCTCTACGTCAACATGGTGGGTGGGCAGGACGAGCTCGTGTTCGACGGCGGCTCCATCGCGGTGGACGCGACGGGTGCCGTGTGCTTTCGGGCTCCGCAGTTCGACGAGGGGTTGTACGTCGTGGAGCTCGACGTCGCGCACGGCGCCGTCGCGCTGCCGGCGTCGACGGCGGCGCCGGAGTTGCCGCTCGTCGAGCGCGTGTATCGCGCGCTCGTGCTCGGCACGCGCGATTACGTCGAGAAGAACGGCTTTCCCGGCGTGGTGCTGGGCCTCTCGGGCGGCGTCGACTCCGCTTTGACGCTCGCGATTGCAGTCGATGCGCTCGGCCCCGAGCGTGTGCACGCCATGATGATGCCGTCGCGCTACACGTCGAGGATGAGCCTCGAGGATGCCGAGGCGGAGGCGCGCAGTCTTGGCGTGCGTTACGACACGCTGTCGATCGAGCCGATGTTCGAGGCCACGCTCGGAGTGCTGCGCGATCTGTTCGCGGGGCTGCCGCCCGATGCGAGCGAAGAGAACATCCAGGCGCGCTGTCGCGGTGTGCTGCTGATGGCGATCTCGAACAAGCAGGGCAAGATGTTGCTCACGACCGGCAACAAGAGCGAGATGGCCGTCGGCTACGCCACGCTGTACGGCGACATGGCGGGCGGATTCGCGCCGCTGAAAGATTGCACGAAGATGCTCGTCTACCAGCTCGCGAGGTACCGCAACGGCAGCGCGCGCGTGATTCCGGAACGGGTCATCACGCGGCCGCCCACCGCGGAGCTGCGTTTCGAGCAGAAGGACAGCGACTCGCTACCGCCGTACGAGATCCTGGATCCGATCCTCGAGGCGTTCATCGAGAAGGACTACTCGGTCGATCAGATTACCGCCCTCGGCTTCGAGCGCGCCACGGTCGTGCGCGTGCTGCAGATGGTGAAGCGCGCGGAGTACAAGCGGCGGCAGGCGCCGCCCGGTGTGCGCGTCAGCAGCCGCGCCTTCGGTCGCGACTGGCGTTATCCGATCACGTCCGGATATTGACGCGGGCGCCGCGTCAGAGCTTCGCCGTGGCCGCTTCTTCGCCGAAAGTCTGGCGCAGCACGCGCCGCGCATCCGCGGCCAAGTCGTTCATGCCGAGGTGGTCGTAGGCCGCGACGAGAATTTGCAGCGTCTGCTCGAGCTCAGGCGCTTCGGGGTAGTGCTCGAGGGCGTATTTGGCGCGGTTGATGGCGGCGACGTAGGCGCCGCGCCTCATATAGTAGTCGGCCACGTGGTTTTCGTAAGCGGCGAGGCGATTCCGCAGGAACGTCATGCGCAAACGCGCATCGGGCACGTACTCGCTGTTCGGGAAGCGCCTGATCAGCTCCTGAAAGATCGTGAAAGATCTCAAGCTGTCTTTCGGTGGCCGCACCGAAAGGTCGATCTTGAACATCTTCTCGAGGATGTTCGGGGCCTGGTCGAAGTAGATTCGGCCGCGCATGTACAGACAATAGTCGACGCGCTCGTGGGTCGGATTCTCTTTCTCGAACTGCTCGGCCGCGTCGATCGCCTGCTCCGGCTGCTGGCTGCGGTAATACAGATAAACGAGATCGAGCTCCGCCTGGCGCGCCTCGGGGCTGAATGGGTATCGCGATTCGAGGCCTTTGTAGTACTGGATCGCGCCGGGATAATTCGCCGCTCCCATCGCCTCGTAGCCGCGCTTGTACATGGCGGCCGGCCCACCGGCATCTTGAACGACGTTGTCCTTGCGACCGCAGGCGCCGAGCGTCGCCATCGCGAGGCCCAGCAGCAGAACTGTTATGCCGGTTCGAAACACTGATCTGTCCGGATTGAGCTCAAAGGGGGTGATAATTGGTCAAACGCGAGTTGTCCCCTTGGATGGCGCAGTATAGCCGAAAGTTTCACCCTGCCCGGGCGGGCGCATGAGCCGCATCACGAGACGACTGCGCGTGCCGGACGATCTCGGGGGGCGGCGGCTCGACCAGGCGGCCGCGCTGCTGCTGCCGGAGTTTTCCCGTAGCCGGCTGAAGTCGTGGATCGACGCCGGTCGACTTACGGTCGGGGGGCATAGCGCCAAGCCGCGGCTGTTGCTGCAAGGCGGCGAGGAGTTGCGCCTCGATACCGAGCTCGAGGCGGCCGTGCCGGTGGCGCCCCAGCCGATTCCGATCGAGGTGACCTTTAGCGACGACGCGCTGCTCGTGATCGATAAGGCGGTCGGACTGGTCGTTCATCCGGGCGCCGGCAACCGCTCCGGGACACTGCAGAACGCATTGCTGAACCGTTACCCCGAGCTCGCCGTCTTGCCGCGAGCGGGCCTCGTGCATCGCCTCGACAAAGACACCAGCGGCCTGTTGCTCGTGGCGCGAACGATCGAGAGTCACACCGTGCTCGTCGCCGCCCTCGAGCGGCGCGCGATCAAGCGTTCCTACCAGGCGATCTGCCAGGGCGTATTGACGGCCGGCGGCACGATCGACGCGCCGATCGGCCGCCACCGGCGCGAGCGCACGAAGATGGCGGTCGTCGAAGGCGGGCGAATCGCCCGTACGCATTACCGCGTCATGCAGCGGTTCCGGGCCCACACGCACGTCGAGGTGGAGCTCGAGACGGGGCGCACGCATCAGATCCGCGTGCACATGGCGCACATCCGCGCGCCGCTGCTCGGCGATCCGGTCTACGGCGGCCGCCCGAAGCTGCCGCCGGAGCCGCGCGACGAGCTGCGTCTCGCACTGCAGGGTTTCCGCCGGCAGGCGCTGCATGCGAGCCGGCTGGCGCTCGAGCACCCGGCCACCGGGCGGCCGCTGCAGTTCGAGAGTCCGCCGCCGCCGGACTTTGCGGGGCTGCTCGAGCTGCTGCGTGCCGATGCGGGGGCCGCGCGGTGACCGACTCTCCGGGGTTCACTCCGGATTGGGCGGCGCCCGCGGGCGTGCGCGCCTGGGTATCGGAGCGAGGCCCAGGACCGGGACGCTACGACGGGTTCAATCTCGCGACCCACGTGGGCGACGAGCTGGCCGCCGTGGCGGCCAACCGCGCGCGGCTTCGCGCGACGCTCGGTGTGTCGGCGGAGCCCGTGTGGCTCGAGCAGATCCACGGCACGCGGGTGCTCGATCTCGACACCGAGGCGCTCGTCGCCGCGGACGGCGCGGTGACCGGGCGTCCCGGCGTCGTTTGCGCCGTGCTGACGGCCGACTGCCTGCCGGTGCTCTTCTGCGGGCGGGACGGGCAACGCGTCGGGGTCGCGCACGCGGGCTGGCGTGGCCTGCTGCACGGCGTGCTGCCGGCCGCCGTGCGCGCGCTCGCCGTACCGCCGCGCGAGACGCTCGCGTGGCTCGGGCCGGCGATCAGCCAGGCGGCGTACGAAGTGGGCGGCGACGTTCGCGACGCGTTTGTGGCGCGCACGCCCGAGGCCGCCGCGCACTTCGCCCCGAACGACCGCGGCCGCTGGCAGGCCGATCTCTACGGGTTGGCCCGCGCCAGCCTCGCGCGGGCCGGCGTCACGGCCGTCGCGGGCGGCGGCTTTTGCACGTTCAACGAGCGCCGGCGGTTCTTCTCGCACCGCCGCGAGGCCCCGTGTGGCCGCATGGCCACGCTGATCTGGCGCGAAGAGACCCGTTAAGGCGCGGCGATCGGTAATTCCCGCGATGGCGGTTGAGATTCGGCCGGGCTAGCCTCATGTTCGTGCGGCCAATCGATTAGGACCGTATTGCCATGCGCATGGATAAACTCACCACGCACTTCCAGCAGGCGCTCGCGGACGCCCAGTCCATGGCGGTCGGCCGCGACCATCAGTTCATCGAGCCCGTGCACCTCATGGCGGCCCTGCTCGAGCAGCAGGGCAGCACCGTCCGCGGCTTGCTGACGAAGGCCGGCGTGAACATGAACCTGCTGCGCTCGCAGCTCGGCGAGGCCATCGATCGGCTGCCGAGCGTCGAGGGGACGCCCGGCGAGGTCCACATCGGCAACGACTTGAGCAAGCTGCTGAACGTCACGGACAAGCTCGCTCAAGAGCGTGGCGACAACTACATCTCGAGCGAGCTCTTCGTGCTCGCGGCGTTGCAGGCCAAAACCGATCTCGGCCGGATCCTCGAGAAGGCCGGGGCCGTCAAGGGCGCCATCGCGAAGGCGATCGACGAGATCCGCGGCGGCAGCAAGGTCGACGACCAGAACGCCGAGGAGAAGCGCCAGGCGCTCGAGAAGTACACGATCGATCTCACGGCGCGGGCCGAGCAGCAGAAGCTCGATCCCGTCATCGGTCGCGACGACGAGATCCGGCGCACGATCCAGGTGCTGCAACGCCGCACGAAGAACAACCCGGTGCTGATCGGCGAGCCCGGCGTCGGCAAGACGGCGATCGTCGAAGGGCTCGCGCAGCGCATCGTCAACGGCCAGGTGCCCGAGGGCCTGAAGAACAAGCGCGTGCTGTCGCTCGACATGGGCGCGTTGATCGCGGGAGCGAAATTCCGCGGCGAGTTCGAAGAGCGGCTCAAGGCCGTGCTGAGCGACCTGGCCAAGCAAGAGGGTCAGGTGATCCTGTTCATCGACGAGCTGCATACGATGGTCGGCGCCGGCAAGGCCGAGGGCTCCATGGATGCCGGCAACATGCTGAAGCCCGCGCTCGCGCGCGGCGAGCTGCACTGCGTCGGCGCGACGACGCTCGACGAGTATCGAAAGTACGTCGAGAAGGATGCCGCGCTCGAGCGCCGCTTCCAGAAGGTGCTCGTCGACGAGCCGTCGGTCGAGGACACGATCGCGATTCTGCGCGGCCTGAAGGAAAAGTACGCGCTGCACCACAAGGTCGAGATCACGGACCCGGCGATCGTGGCCGCCGCCACGCTCTCGCATCGCTACATCAGCGACCGGCAGCTGCCCGACAAGGCCATCGATCTGATCGACGAGGCCGCCTCGCGAATTCGCATGGAGATGGACTAGCAAGCCCGAGGAGATGGATCGCCTCGAGCGGCGCTTGATCCAGCTCAAGATCGAGCGCGAGGCGCTGAAGAAGGAGCCGGACGAGGCCTCGAAGCGCCGGCTCGCGGATCTTCGAGGGCCAGATCGACAAGCTCGAGGGCGAATATGCCGACCTCGAAGAGGTATGGAAGGCCGAGAAGGCCGCGGTCCAGGGCGAAGCGCAGATCAAGGAAGAGCTCGAGCACGCGCGCGACGAGCTCGAGAAGGCGCGGCGTGCCTCGGATCTCGGCCGCATGGCGGAGCTGCAGTACGGCAAGATCCCCGAGCTCGAGCGTCGGCTCGGAGCAGGCCACGCGCGCCGACCGCGAGGCATCGAACAAGCTGCTGCGCAACAAGGTCACCGACGAGGAAGTCGCCGAGGTCGTCTCGAAGTGGACCGGCATCCCGGTCTCGAAGATGCTCGAGAGCGAGAAGGACAAGCTGCTGAAGATGGAGGAGTTCCTCGAGAAGCGCGTCGTCGGCCAGCGCGAGGCGCTCACGACCGTCGCGAACGCGATCCGGCGCGCGCGCGCCGGCCTCTCCGATCCGAATCGGCCGAACGGCTCGTTCCTGTTCCTGGGCCCCACGGGCGTCGGCAAGACGGAGCTCACGAAGGCACTCGCCGAGTTCCTGTTCGATACCGAGGAGGCCATGGTCCGCATCGACATGTCGGAGTTCATGGAGAAGCACTCCGTGGCGCGACTGATCGGCGCGCCGCCGGGCTACGTCGGCTACGAGGAGGGCGGCTATCTGACCGAAGCCGTGCGTCGCAAGCCCTATTCCGTCGTGTTGCTCGACGAGGTCGAGAAGGCGCATCCCGACGTTTTCAACGTGCTGTTGCAGGTGCTCGACGACGGCCGGCTGACGGACGGGCAGGGCCGCACGGTCGACTTCCGCAACACCGTGATCGTCATGACCTCGAACCTCGGCAGCCAGCGGATCCAGGAGCTCGCCGGGGAAGCCAACTACGAGCGCATGAAGGAAGAGGTCATGGAGATCGTCGGGCAGCACTTCCGGCCCGAGTTCATCAACCGCGTCGACGACGTCGTCGTGTTCCACCCGCTCGAGCCGGAGCACATCCGCCGGATCGTGGACATCCAGCTGGGCTATTTGCATCGTCGACTCGCCGAGCGCGACATGACGCTCGTGCTCGAGCCGGCCGCGCGCGATCGACTCGCGCAAGCGGGGTTCGATCCCGTGTATGGCGCGCGGCCGCTGAAGCGTGCGATCCAGCAACAATTGGAGAATCCGCTGGCCCAGCGTATCCTGCGCGGCGACTTCGGGCCCGGCGACACGATCCGCGTAGCGGCCGAAGGCGACGGCCTCGGTTTCGCGAAGGGCGTGAAGGAACGGGCCGCGTAGTGAAGCTAGAGTGGAGCCATGCCGATATACGAATACCGCTGTGCCGCTTGCGCGCACCATCTCGAAGCTCTGCAGAAGATGAGCGACGGGCCGCTGCGCAAGTGCCCCGCGTGCGGCAAGTCCCAGCTGCGCCGGCTGGTGTCCGCGTCGCGCTTTCGTCTGAAGGGCAGCGGTTGGTACGAGACCGACTTCAAGAGCGACGCGGAGAAGAAGCGCAACCTCGTCGAGAAGGCGGAGAGTGCCGAGCCCGGCGCCAAGAGCGACGACAAGAAAGACGCTGCAACCCCCGACGCGCAACCGGCTGCGACGGCCGAACCAGCGAAGAGCACGCCCGACGCGGCGACGAAGCCGGCTAAGCCGGTGGCGAACAAGTCGGTCGCCGCGAAACGCGCCGCGCGCAAGCCGGCGGCGAAATCTCGTCCGCCGAAACCGTCGAGCGCCTGATGCATCTGCGCCGCTACCTCGTGGCGGGGCTGCTCGTGTGGTTGCCGGTCGGCGTCACCGTGCTCGTCTTCAAGGTGTTGCTCGATCTCATGGACGGGGTGTTGTTCCTCGTGCCGCAGGCTTTTCGGCCCGAGACCTTATTCGGCTTTCGCATTCCCGGCTTAGGCGCCGTGCTGGCGCTCGTCGTGCTGTTCGCCACCGGCGTTCTCGTCGCGAACTTGCTTGGCCGGTCGCTCGTACGCTGGTACGAGTCGGTGCTCGGCAGGATCCCGCTGGTGCGCTCGGTCTATGGCAGCGTGAAGACGTTCGCTTCCGTGCTGCTCTCGGGCGAAGGGAAATCCTTCCGCAAAGTGCTGCTGATCGAGTACCCGCGAAAGGGCGTTTGGCGAGTGGCGTTCCAGACTGCCGAGGATGCCTCCGAGATTCGCGCCGTCACGGGGCGAGATGTGCTGCCCGTCTTCGTGCCGAACTCGGCGAATGCGACGGCCGGCTTCCTGGTGTTCGTGCCGCGCGAGGATGTCATCGAGCTCGCGATGTCGGTCGAAGAGGCTCTGAAGATGGTCGTCTCGCTCGGCGTCGTCGTGCCCGAAGGGCTCGCAAAAGCGACGAGGGCGCCGCTTGCGCCCCCTAAGGGTTCACCGTAACATCCCCCGCCTCCTCGGTTGGGCCCGACTCTCATGCGCAGTCACTACTGCGGCCAAGTAGACGGCACAGCGATCGGCCGCGAAGTCACGGTTGCCGGTTGGGTACACCGGCGCCGCGATCATGGCGGCGTGATCTTCATCGACCTTCGCGACCGCGAAGGGCTGCTGCAAGTCGTGTTCGATCCGGATCGCGCGGACATGTTCGCCGAGGCCGAGCGCTTGCGCTCGGAGTACGTGCTGAACGTGGAAGGGCGAGTGCGCGCGCGACCCGCGGGCACCGTGAATCCCTCGCTCCCGAGCGGTGAGGTCGAGCTGCTCGCCACGAAGCTCACCGTGCTCGCCCGAGCGAAGACACCGCCGTTCCATCACGACGAGCCCGCCAGCGAGGAGCTGCGGCTGCGCTACCGCTATCTCGATCTGCGGCGCGAGCCGATGATTCGGAACCTGCGTTTGCGTCACGCCGTGACGCGTGCGCTGCGCAAGTTCATGGACGAGCACGGCTTCGTCGACGTCGAGACGCCGATCCTGACGAAGACGACGCCCGAGGGCGCGCGCGACTATCTCGTGCCGAGCCGCACGCAGCCCGGCAACTTCTTCGCCTTGCCGCAATCTCCGCAGCTCATGAAGCAGCTGCTGATGATGGCGGGGCTCGATCGCTACTACCAGATCGTGAAATGCTTCCGCGACGAGGATCTGCGCGCGGACCGGCAGCCCGAGTTCACCCAGCTCGATATCGAGACCTCTTTCATGTCCGAGGAGGACATCCTCGGACTCATGGAGGCGCTGCTGCGCGACACCTTTCAGTCCGTGCTCGACGTGCAGCTGCCAACGCCGTTCCCGCGGCTCTCGTATACGGACTCCATGCGCCGCTTCGGCAACGACAAGCCGGACCTGCGGATCCCGCTCGAGCTCGTCGAGGTCGCCGATCTCTTCCGCGGCGTGGAATTCAAGGTGTTCGCCGGGCCGGCGGCCGATCCCGCGAGCCGCATCGCGGCGCTGCGCTTGCCGGCGGGCGGAGACCTTTCGCGCAAGGAGATCGACGACTACACGGCGCTCGTTGCGCGTCACGGCGCGAAGGGCCTCGCCTATATCAAGGTGAACGAGCGCGCAAAAGGCCGCGAGGGCCTGCAGTCGCCCATACTGAAGTTCCTGCCCGACGAGGCCATTGGCGGAGTGCTCGATCGCGTCGGCGCCACGGACGGCGACCTCGTATTCTTCGGCGCCGACAAGGCGCGTGTCGTCAACGAGTCGCTGAGCGCGCTGCGCATGGCGCTCGGACGCGACCGCAAGATGATCGAAGGAGACTGGCGGCCGCTGTGGATCGTCGATTTCCCGATGTTCGAGGCGCTGCCCGGGGGCGGCTGGACGCCGCTGCATCATCCGTTCACTGCCCCGCGCGACCCGTCGCCCGAGGCGGTGCGTGCGGCCCCGGGCGAGGCCATCGCGCGTGCCTACGACTTCGTGCTGAACGGCTACGAGGTGGGCGGCGGCTCGATCCGTATCCATACGCCGGAGATGCAATCCGCCGTGTTCGATCTGATCGGCATCGGCAAGGAAGAAGCCGAGCTGAAGTTCGGCTTCCTGCTGTCGGCCCTCGACTATGGCGCTCCGCCGCACGGTGGCATTGCGTTCGGCCTGGACCGTCTCGTGATGCTGATGGCCGGCGTCGACAACATCCGCGAAGTCATCGCTTTCCCGAAGACCGCGACGGCCAGCGACCTGCTGACGGGTGCGCCGAGCCCCGCCGATGCGGTGCAACTCAAGGAGCTCGGCATCCGGTTGAAGGGCGCCACGCCCGGCTGACGGAGCGATGGTAGCGGTCGCGGAGTTCAGGCGCCCGGAGTCGGTGCTCGTCGTCGTTCACACGCCGAGGCTCGACTGCCTGCTGCTCGAGCGCGCGGAGCCGCGCGGTTTTTGGCAGAGCGTGACCGGCACGCTCGATTGGGCCGAGACGCCGGCCGAATGCGCGGCGCGCGAGGTGCACGAGGAGACCGGCCTTGCGCCCGTGAATTTGCGCGATGGGCACGTGCAACGCTCGTTCCCGATCCTGCCCGCTTGGCGCTCGCGGTACGCGCCCGACGTGCAGAGCAATTGCGAGCACCAGTGGTACCTCGAGGTGCCCGAGATGTGCGCGGTGCAGCTCGCGCCCGGCGAGCATGTCGCCTATCTCTGGTTGCCCGTCGAGGCTGCGATCGAGAAGGTAGCCTCGTGGACGAATCGCGAAGCATTGCAACGGCTGAAGGACGCGCACCCCGGCTGACGACGGTCATCACGGTCCATGGCCTATGGATGCACGTCGGCTCGATGATCGTCTTGGGCCACCGGCTCGAGGCCCAGGGCTTCGCCGTGCGCGCGTTCGGTTATCCCTCCGTCACGCACTCGCTGGAAGCGAACGCTGCGGCGCTCGCGGATTTCATCGAGCAGGTGCCGGGCGACACGGTGCACCTCGTCGCGCACAGCCTGGGCGGCGTGCTGATCCGCACGTTGCTCGAAAGGCGAGTGCCGCCGCGGCTCGGCCGCGTCGTCATGCTGGGGTCGCCGCTACGCGGCAGCCGGATCGGCGTACGCATGGCCCGGTTGCCGGGCGGTCGCCGCATCGTCGGGCAGAGCATCGCCGCTTTGAACGCACGCGGCGGATTCGCGGACTGGGTCGCGACCGTGCCGGCCGGCTGCATCGCCGGGCGGCTGCCGGTCGGTGCCGGCTGGTTGCTCGGGGGCTTTCTCGAGGCGAACGACGGCACCGTGGCCGTCGCGGAAACGAAGGTGCCGGGGCTCACCGATCACATCGTGCTGAACGTGTCGCACTTCGCGCTGCTCTGGTCGAGACGAGTCAGCGAGCAGGCAAGGCATTTTCTAGTTCACGGGCGGTTCCGCCACGCACGGCCGCGCTGAGCCGTGCGGACCGGATTCACGCGGGGTCTATTTGGCCCCGCGAGCGAGCTCGTACAGCAAATCGAGCGCGGCGCGCGGTGACAGTGCATCGGTATCGAGCTGCGCGAGCCGGTCGAGCACGCGTCGCCGCTGCTCCGTGAGCGCTGCCGCCTGCGTGAACTCGAGCTCGTTCTGCGGGCTCGCCGGCAGCAGGGCGTGCTGATGCTTCTCGAGCCGCCGCAGATACTCGCGCGCGCGGTCGACGACCTCGCGCGGCACACCGGCGAGCTCCGCGACGTGCAGCCCATAGCTCTGGCTCGCGGGGCCGGCCTTGACGCTGTGCAGGAAGATCAGCTCGCGGCCGTGCTCGGTTGCGTCGAGATGCACGTTGCGGCAGTGCGGTAGCTCGTCGGGCAGCGTGGTGAGCTCGAAGTAGTGCGTGGCGAACAACGTCAACGCGCCTATCTTTTGGGCGATGTAGCGCGCGGCCGCCCACGCCAGCGACAGCCCGTCGAACGTGCTCGTGCCGCGGCCGACCTCGTCCATCAGCACGAGGCTCGCGGGCGTGGCGCTGTTCAAGATGTTCGCCGTCTCGGTCATCTCGACCATGAACGTCGAGCGGCCCCCCGTGAGGTCGTCGGCCGCGCCGATTCGCGTGAAGATGCGATCGAGCGAGCCGATCGTGGCGGAGCCGGCCGGCACGGCGCTGCCGATGTGCGCGAGGATCGCGATCAGCGCGGTCTGGCGCATGTAAGTCGATTTGCCGCCCATGTTCGGGCCCGTGATGATCAGCATGCGCTCGTGCTCGTCGAGCGTCAGATCGTTCGGCACGAACGGCGCGCTGCTCGATTGCTCGACACCGAGGTGCCGCCCGGCGCGGTACGTGAGCTGCGGCTCCTCGACGAGTGTGGGGAGCACGAGGTCGAACGTCTTCGCGCGCTCGGCGAGATTCGTCAGCGTGTCGATCTCGGCGACGGCGTCCGCGGTCGTCTGCAGCCCGCCGAGATCGCGCCCGAGCGTCTCGAGCAGCTCGTCGTACAGCTGCTTCTCGCGGGCGAGCGAGCGCTCGCGTGCCGACAGTACCTTGTCCTCGAAGCTCTTGAGCTCGGGCGTGATGTAACGCTCGGCGCCCTTCAGCGTCTGACGGCGGAGGTAGTCGGCCGGGGCCGCGTCCGCCTGGCCGCGCGTGAGCTCGATGTAGAACCCGTGCACGCGGTTGTAGCCGACTTTGAGGTTCGCGATGCCCGTGCGTGCGCGCTCGCGCGTCTCCATGTCCACCAGGAACTGATCGGCGTTCGTGCTGATCTGGCGCAGCTCGTCGAGATCGGCATCGTAGCCTGCGGCGACGACGCCGCCATCGCGCAGCAGCACGGGCGGCGTCTCGACGATGGCTCGCTCGAGCAACGCGCGCTCGGCCGCATGCTCGCCGCAGCGCGCCGCGAGCGTCTGTAGGCGCTCGGCTGGCGATCGGCGTAGCGAGGCGCGTCAACTCGGGCAGCCTGGCGAGACTGTCGCGCAGGTGAGCGAGGTCGCGGGGCCGCGCCGAGCGCAGCGCAATCCGCGTGAGTATCCGCTCGAGGTCGCCGATGTCTTTGAGCACCGCCTGCAGCGCCTCGAGGGGTCCGCTCGTCCGCAGCAGGTCGAGCGACTGCTGGCGGCGCTTGAGCTCGCCGCGGTCGCGGATCGGGCGGTTCAGCCAGCGGCGCAGCAACCGGCTGCCCATGGCGGTGGCGCAGCGGTCCATCAAGCCGGCCAGCGTGTACTCGACGCGGGCTCCCAGGCTCGTTTCGATCTCGAGATTGCGGCGCGTCTGGGCGTCGAGGATCACGGCATGCTCGCGTCGCTCGCGATGCAGCGTGCGCAGGTGCGGCAGCGCAGCGCGCTGCGTGTCCTTCGCGTATTGCAGCAGACACCCGGCGGCGCCGATTGCCGCCGGCGCGTCCTCGGCGTCGAAGCCGGAGAGATCGCGAGTGCCGAGCTGCTCGCAGAGCAGCCGCTTGCTCGTGCCGGGGTCGAAGTGCCACGGCGGCCGGCGCCGCACGCCGGCCGCGCCATCGAGCCACGCCGGAACGTCGACGCCCTCGGGCAGCAGCAGCTCGGCCGGCTTCAAGCGCTCGAGCTCGGCGTGCAATGCCTCGAGATCGGCCAGCTCCGTCAGGCTGAACCGGCCGCCGGCGAGGTCGAGCCAGGCGAGCCCGATCGCCGGCGCGAGCACCACGGCCGCGAGCAGCCGCGTCTCTTTGTCATCGAGCAGCGCCGCATCCGTGAGCGTGCCCGGGGTGATGACGCGCACGACCTCGCGCGCGACCGGGCCCTTGCTCGTGGCCGGGTCACCGATCTGCTCGCAGATCGCGACGGACTCGCCGAGCCGAACCAGTCTCGCGAGATAGGTCTCGGCCGCTTGCACCGGCACCCCCGCCATCGGGATCGGCTCGCCGCCGGATTGGCCACGACGCGTCAGTGCGATATCGATGAGCTTGGCCGTGCGTCGCGCGTCGTCGTAGAACAGCTCGTAGAAGTCACCCATCCGATAGAACAGCAGCGTGTCGGGAAACTTCGCCTTGATGGCGAGATATTGCTGCATGACCGGGGTGTGCTGTGGGCTGCTCATCGGAGGTCGGCGCTCTCTGGCGGCGTTAGCGCCCATTGTAGTCGCGGGGCGTGCGGTTGGTATCCGAGCCGCGAAGCCAGAAGACCATTGACAAAGTTTCGGACCGCACGCGACGATCCTGCCGTCCTTCGTGCACCAGGAGTTCCGCATGTCCGCTTCGCGAGCCTCGAGGATCGTCCTTGCAGCGCTGTGTCTCCTGGTCGGCCCGCGGGCCGCATTCGCGCAGCCGCTCTCGTATTGGCTCGGCGCCTACAAGCTCGACGGCCTTAGAACCTACGTCGATTGCCAGAACAAGGCGCGCGGCCTTCGGGAGACGCTGATGGCCGATCGCCTCGAGAAGAAGCTCATGATGTCGAGTTCGCTAAACGATGAGGAGCGCAAGGTTTGGCAGGACGATATCGATGCGCTGCGCGCGGTCGTCAGCAAGCACATTGCCTACAAAGCGCCGGACGCGAAGAAGCCGGACCAGTACCTGGACGGCTTCACGACGGATGAGTTCCGCGCCATCCAGTCGATGAGCACGCGCTTCACTCAGGAAGTGAATCTGACCTGCGAGCAGCTGTACGGCGACATCGCGCGCAAGAAGACGGGCGAGACGACCGAGAGCCAGGCCCGCTACGAGGCGAGCCTGCGCGCAAAGATGGTACAGCCCACCGACGTCAACACGCTGCCGCTGCAGGCGCTGCCGAGTCCGTTCCCGAAGCCCGAGGTTTCGCAGGAGCAGAAGCTCGCGACGACCGTCGCCCAGAGCAAGGCCGCCATGGCGCAATCGCAGGCATCCGTGTCCCGGATCGGGGGCTGTGTTGCGCAGATGGCGGGCCTGCGCTGGAAACTCATGGCCGACACGATGCAGGAGCATTTGTCCGGCGGTTCGGGGCTCACCACGCAGCAACGCGTCGATCTCGAAGCCGACATTCGTGCCGTGCGCGCGGCCGCAGCGCAGGGCGCCGCGCCACCGGCGGCGGTCGACCCGGCGAACCCGTACCGATTCATGACCTGGCTCACGAACGAAGAGCAGACGAAGATCGGCGCGGACTACGCTGCGCAGTCGTCGGCGCTGATGGCGCAGTGCACGAAGAACTAGCGAGCGGCTTTCCGCGAACCCCATGATAATGTTCGCGCATGGACATCACGATACTTGCTTATCTCGAGCCCGGTTCCGAGAAACCCGACGTCGTCATGGAGCAGGTGGCAACCGCGCTCGAGGCTTCCGGCCACAAGACCACGATCCTCACGATCACGAACGACGTCACGGAGCTCGTGAACGGTTTGAAGAAGCCGAACAAGCCCGACCTCGTGTTCAACCTCGTGGAGTCCTTCGGCGACGACATCGTCGGGGGGTCGATGGGCGTCGCGGGTGTGCTCGATCTGCTGCAGCTGCCATACACGGGCGGGGGTCCCGGCGAGATCTTCCTGCAGGAGGACAAGGCGCTGTCGAAGAAGCTGCTGGCGTTCGAGGAGATTCCGTACCCCGACTTCGCGACGTTCGCCCCCGATGCCGAGTTCGAGACCGGCGGCAACCTTCGCATGCCTCTGTTCGTGAAGCCCCTGCGCATGGATGCCTCGATCGGCATCGACGAGCGCTCGCTGGTGCGCAACACGCAGGAGCTGATGGAACGAGTGCAATACGTGCACAAGACGTTCGGCGAAACGGCGCTCGTCGAAGAGTACATCGAGGGCCGCGAGTTCTACGTCGGCGTGCTCGGCAATCAGCAGGTCATTGCGCTGCCGCCGCTCGAGATGGACTTCTCGGGGCTCGAGACCGGTGCCGTGCCGGTGATGGACAGCAAGGCCAAGTTCGATGAGGCCAGCCCCCGCTACCACGGCACCCAGGTCGTGATCCCGCCGCTCGAGCCGGAGCTACGCGCGAAGCTGCACAAGGTGTCGGTCGAGGCGTATCGCGCGCTGCGCGTCCGCGACTACGGTCGCATCGATCTCAGGCTCACGGAGACGGGGCAGATCTTCGTCATCGAGGTCAATGCGAACTGCTACCTCGAGCAGCACAGTGAGTTCGCGCTCGCGGCCGGGGCGCACGGCATTGCTTACCAGGAGCTCTTGAACCGCATCGTCGAGCTCGCGCTCGAGCGCTGGAAGCATCGCAGCAAGGCGCAACGCCGACGGAAGAAAGCGCGCAACCGCTCAGTCTGAGTCCTGGGAAGCGGGGGGCGAGCTCGTCGTGGGCGGCGCTGGGGCTGCGGCTTCGCGCGGCTCGTCGCGGCCCGCCTCGGGAAAGTACGAGCCGCGATGCACGAAGTTCATGGCGAGCGAGGTCACGAGGATCGTGACGCTGACCGCCGCCTGATTCTCCGTGGAGCGCGGGTAGACCTGGCGTAACGCGTCGGCGCGTTTGGCCAGGTCCCGGATCAGGCTCCGCGTCTTTTCGGGGAAATGCCCCGTCCAGCGGAACACGTCGGCCATGAGCTGGCGCTCGAGCCGGCGGATCAGGGCGCCGCCGGGCAGCGTTTCGTTGCCGTCGTTCGGCTCCTCGGCCGCCAGGTCGTCGAAGATCGCGCGCAGGTCGCCGTCCAGGCCCGCGGCGCCGGGGTCGCTCTCCGTCCGCATGTTCCGGTAGTAGTCCTTGAGCGAGATCGCGAGCTCGCCGACGTCCTCGTCCACCTCGGCCGCGGTGACGAGGGGCTCGCTGCTTTCGACCTCGTGCATGGTCGCCGCGCAGAATTCGATCTTTGCGAGCGCCGTCGGGAGCTGCGCGTAGTCGGCGCGCCACTCGCGGCCCGGTGTCATCCATACCGCGAACGTCTCGGACCAGTCCTCGTCCGGGTGCTTCTGCGCGTACCAGCCGGGCAGGTGCCGGACGAATCGGCGGCTGAACGGTTGAGGGCGATAATCCTCGCGATACGGCTGCGTGATGGAGCCGAACAGCTTCACCCACTCCTCGCGGTCGTACAGCTTGTACGCATAGTTCACCACGTGCCCCATCTCGTGCCGCAGATAGCGCAGGATGTCGTGCTGGTTGAAGCCTTCGATATGGCCGACCTCCTCGCCGTGCAGCTCCGTGAGCTCGGGCCGAGCGAGGTAGAACGGAATTGCGATCGAGACGGTGCCAAACGGCACGCCCCACTCCGTGGACAGGTAGAACCTCGGCACGACCTTCGTGATCCCGCAGGCGCGCAGCTCGGCGCGAAATTCCTCGATGACGGGTGCGAGCCGCGTGTCCTCGATGCTGAGCTCGAGGTCGCGAATCGGTGCGCCGTAGAGGTTGGACTCGCGGAAGGAGAACGATGTCGGCGCCATGGGGCTTGCAGGGGCTCGTCTCGAAGGAGGTCGGTGGCCCTGTCATGATGCCAGAGAACCCGGCCCCCCTCCGCGCCGGCCCCGGCCCGGCGGATGGACGGCCTTCGGCGAGGGTCGCCAGGCGCGGCCGCCCGCCGGGCCGCGCGGCGCCCAGGGGCTGCCTTCGGCGGCAGCGGCCAGGCCGGTCAACGGGCCGAGCGGTAGACGCGCTCGTCGAGCGGGCTGCCGGTCAGGGGCTGCAGCGCGTCGCGGAATTCGCGGGTATGCAGCGCCACCGCGTGCGCCGCCAGCGCGTCTTCCGTGCGCCATTGCTCCACTACGGTGAAGTGATTGGCGCGCATCGCGTGCTGCAGAACGTCGAACCGCAGGTTGCCGGGCTCCCGGCGGCTCGCCTCGGCCAATCTCGCGAGCAGCATCGGCGCGGCCGTGTTCGGCGCCACGTCCACGTGTGAGATCACGTACACGCTCCTGCGGTCGGCGTCGGTCTTCGCGGCCGCGACCGTCAGCGTCTTGTACGGGCGCTCGTCGTAGCCGCTCACGCGGATGGGTTGCAGCGCCGCGAGCAGCGCCTGTTGCTGGTGGGCAGCGCGCGCTTCGAGTGCCGCGGCGTCGCGCCAGGTTTCCAGCACGGCGAAATGCCCCGCTCGGCCGACCTGCTCGAACACCTCGACTCGTGTGCAGCCGGGCTGCCCGAGGGCGCCGTCGCGATAGTCCTGCAGGGCCACGCGTCCGGCAGCGGCTCGGTCCGTCTGGATCTCGATGTAGGCCACGGCGAATGCGCCGTCGGTAGCAGACGAGTCGGTCACGGGTTGGGCCTGCGTTGGGTAAGGCAACAGGCAGAGCGCGACGAGCAGCGGACGAGCGTATGGCATGCCCTTGGTCTCCACTTTTGATGGGTGCCGACCCCCCCATTCATGAACGGCGTGTACTTCTCGGGCGGCGAGCGCTACTCGCTCGCGAGATCGCGTGCCGGCATGTCCTGCGGCCGGTCGGTCCACTTGACCTCGGACCAGACGTGCACGCGCGACTTGAAGCGCCAGCCCTTGGCCGTCTTCACGAGCGCGTCCTCGTAGCCGCCTTCCCAGTGGATCGGATCGCCGCGCTCCGTGGTCTTGTTCTGCATCGTCAGCAGCGTCGAGATCGCCTTTGCCCCTTGCGGCGTGGGCGTGATCGAGACGTTTGCCACGATGTGGTATTCCGGATTCGCCGGGGGCGGGCGGCAGCCGCCCTTGCCGTCGCTGCCGCCGGCGCGCGCGAGCTCGTCGCGGCCGCGGAACCAGACCTTCACGCCGCTGCCCCAGGTTTGCGATACGCCGAACGTGGCATCGTCCGTGAACATGTTCGCGTAGTCGTTTCCGCCATTCGTGCAGTTCTCGAGAATTCGCGAATAGCCCTCGATCAGCTGCCGGATATCGACGTAATCCTGGGCCGTGAGCTTGCCTCCACTCTGGGCCAGCGCGCCGCCCGCGAGCAGCACACCGGTGGCGACGACGAGCAGACCGAGCGACGTTCGTTTCATTCTTCTCTCCACGTGATGCGGATGGGCGCGCTATTTCTTGGACTTGGCCTTCTTCTTCGATTTCTTCTTCGTTTTTGCTTTGGTCGGCTTCTTCGCGCGCCGTGGCAGGCTGAGCTTCGCCACGCTGTCGCCCGAAACGGGATCGGTGAGCCCGAGCCCACCGCCGAGATCCTCGAGCAGATCGCGCATGCCATCGAGCAGGCCGATCATCTGCGCTCGAGCGGCGACGATGCTCTGGAAGCTGCGCCATTCCCCGATCATGCAAAACGTCCGGTCGCCGGTCTTGACGAGGTGGCCGGCGATGAAGCCTTTGAAATCCGGTTTCATCTGCCGATGAGCGTCGATGAACTGTTGCTCTGCACCGGGTTTCACGCGAAAGCGCACGACGTTGAACGCGGACACGGTTGAACCTCCGGGGTTGAATGATTGGGAGAACCGTCGCCGATCATAGTCCTACGCCGCGACAAATAAAGATCCCCGGGTGCCCGGCAACGGCCAAGCGAGCGGACCGCTACGGCGTATCGGGCAGCCGCCGCAGCAGGCGGCCCTTCGCGCCGTCGGCCGGCACGAACCGCTGCACGCGCTCGCCCTGGAACACCTCGCCCGTGTAGACATTGCCGCGCGAGTCGACGGCGATCATGTGCAGACCGAAGAACTGCCCGCCGTTCTCGCCCATGTGACCCATCTGACCCACGACCCGACCATCGGCGCGCCTCAAGAACCAGATCCGATTGTTCGTGAGGTCGGACACGTACAGGAGCCGCTGCTCCGGGTCCGGTGACAGCGCAATGCCGCCCGTCGAGCCGCCAATGCCGGTGCTCGGCGCCAGCACCCACTCGGCGATGAACTCCCCTTGTTTCGTCGTCACGTGGATCCGGTCGGCGTTTCGGTCGGCTGCGTAGACACGACCGTCGCTCGATACGTTGATCGTCAAATGGCCGGCAAAGTCGCGCGGCATGGGGCCGTTCGGGGTGTAGGCGTGGTCGGCGTCGTCGAGGCTGATGTCGGCGAGCGGCTTGCCGTAGGCTCCCCAGCCGCGTTTGAAGGCGAACGTGTCGAGATCGAAGACGAGCACGCGGCCGCCGAGGTAGTTGTCGGCGACGTACATCTCGCGGTCCGCGTCGACGATGCGAATCTCCTCGATCGTGCCGACCACCAGCGGCGTGCTCGGCGGGTATTTCGCGCGAAACGCGGCCCGTCCCTCGGCTTGCGCGGCGAGCGCCGCCGGCGCGCGCGGGGGCTGTGGCAGGAACGCGGCCACGGGGCCGCGGCCACCTTGCCCCGGCTCCCGGGCAGCGCCGTCCGGCAGCGCGACGGGTCCGCCGTCCTCGCGTTCCGGCACTCGCGCCACGGCGCCGATCACGTTGCCGGTCCGCGGATCGTATTTGCGCACGGTCTCCTGGCCGAGATACACGAAGCCCGCCCGGTCGACGTCCATGCCGTGCCCCTGGGGAGCGTCGAACGAGCCGATCACGTTGCCCGCGCGATCGATATGGATCATCGCCGGCGGCCGCACGCAGCACAGCGCCAGCGGCGGGTCGAGCTCGGCGTGCAGCTCGATGTTCGTCAGATCGTTCGGCCGGTTGTAGACCCACACGTTGTCGTCGCGGTCGACGGCGAGGCCCGTGACGCCGCCGAGCTTCCACAGGCTCGGCAGCGCCTTCGGCCAGGTGGGATCGAACACGAGGTCGGGCGGCCGTTGCGCGAACGTCGCGGGTCCCGGTGCGAGCAGGCCCGCAAGGACGACGAGTGAACCGCGACGGCGTGCGCGCCTGTACATCGCGGCCAGTCTAGCCGAACGCCTAGAACTGCACCTGGGCCCAGAGACCGATCTCGTCGTGCGTGCCCGACGTCGCGCCGCCTAGCGTGCCGTTGGAGGTCTTCAGCGTGCCGTTGTCGACCTTGTCTTGCTTGTAGACGATGGCGAGATCGACCTTGGCGACGGGCTGGAACACGACGCCCAGATTGAAGTACTTGTTCTCGAGGCTCGGCGCCAGGTCCTTGCTCGGTTTCGCGTCGTCGTAGCGGGCGAACACCGACACGTTCTTCTTGATGTTGTAGGCGCCCCAGAGGGAATGCCCGTCGCCCGAATCGCTCAAGGGGCTCAACACCTGATTCCAATTGTCGGCCTGGAAGAGCTCGGCACCCACGCGAAACTTGGGCCTCACGTAGGCTGCGAGCAGCTCCGTGCGATTGGCCGTGTGATAGGTAGTGACCGTCTGCTTGTCCAGGCCGCGCTTGCCCGTGCGATAGAACAGCGCGAGCGTGAGACCGTCGACGGGCTCGAAATCGACACGCGTGTCGAGATCGAGGCTGCGGCTGCGGCTCGTGTTCTTGTAGCCGTTGCCGTTGATCGCCGAGACGGCGTAGTGCGCCTTGCCGCTGCCGAACGCGCCGAGCGCGTGCACGCCCCAGTCGGCGGAGGCCTCGAGGCCGATGCGCTCGACGAGCATGGTCTCGACGTAGCGGTTCAAATACAGGTTCTCGACGAACGGTAGCAGCGGCACGTCCGCCGAGCCGAAGCGCAGCGTGAACGCATCGCTGAACTTACCCTCGAAATAGGCCTTCTTGACGAACAGCTGCGTCTCGCTGTCGTTGCTGACGTAGTTGAAATCGGTGGTCAGGTTAGCCGACCAGCGCTGGTCGAATTGGTGAGCCACGGTGAAATAGAACCGCTTGACGTCGAGACCCGTGCCGGACGCGTCGGTCTTGGTGCCGTCGCTCGTCTCGTCGATGTTCGTGAGATCGAAGAAACCCTTGCCTCCGATCGTGGTTTCGCCCGGCTCGGCGGCACGCGTGGCGGCGCCGCCGAGCACGCAGGTCGCCACGACGATCACGGACAGCAGTTTCCTGCTCATGGACACTCCTCTTGAATACAATGTCGATAACGTTTCGGATACGTGTCGAGAACGTTACCGAGCGAAGATTACAAAGATGTTACAAATCCATTCGGCACGGGTGGTTGAAACAGCGGATCTGCTCGACTGCGCGGCACGGCCGGGCGTCCGAGCGGGCGCGGCCAGGTACACTCGAGTGCGCTTGCGCATCATGAAGAACCGGCAGGAACTACACGCAGGGTGAACGCAGCAGAACGTCCAGCGGAGCTTCGCGTCGACACGGAGCTCGTGCTCGCCCACGGCGCCGCGGCGCTCGTCACGCTGCTCATTGCAGTCGCGTTCGGCGTCGTCGTGTCGCTGCAGTTCTTTCTGCCGGATCTGACGGGCGGCTGGCTACCGGTAGGGTGGGGGCGGCTGCGCTATGCCCACACGCAGGGCATCATGCTCGGCTGGCTCGGCAACGCATTCTTCGCGTTTCTGTATCACGCCGTGCCGGTCTTGACGGGCCGGCCCGTGACGAGCCGTCGCCTCGGCGCGTGGCTGTTCGGCCTCTGGAACTTCGCCGTCGTGCTGCCGGGCTGGCTGCTCGTGCTCGCGGGCTTCAGTCAGCCGCTCGAGTGGGCGGAGTTCCCGCTCGTCGTCGACGCGTTCGCGATCCTGGGCCTCGCGCTCGCGGCCGTGCAGTTCCTGCCGCCGTTCTTCCGCCAAGGCCTCGAGTCGCTGTACGTGTCGAGCTGGTACGTGATCGGCGCCTTGATTTTTACGTTACTGGCCTACCCGATGGGCAACATCGTGCCGGAGCTCGTGCCGGGGGCCGCGGGGGCCGCTTTCAGCGGGCTGTGGATTCACGATGCCGTGGGGTTGTTCGTCACGCCGCTCGCGCTCGCAATCCTCTATTTCGTGATCCCGGCGACGACCGGCCGGCCGATCTACAGCCATTTCTTGTCGATGGTCGGCTTCTGGGGGCTGTTCTTCTTCTACCCGCTGAACGGCACGCACCACTACGTGTACTCCGTGATCCCGATGGCTGCGCAGGTCGGCGCGATTGCCTCTTCGGCATTGCTCGGCGTGATCGTCGTCATCGTCGTGACGAATCTGCTGCTGTCGCTGCGCGGCGCCGGCCTGTTTCCCCGCGATGCGGGCCTGAAGTTCGTCGCGATGTCCACGGTCTTCTACGTCATCGTCAGCGTCCAGGGGGCGGTCCAGGCGCAGATGCGCGTGAATCAGAGCGTGCACTTCACCGACTGGGTCATCGGTCACTCGCACCTCGCGATGCTCGGCTTTGCGACGTTTGCCGCGCTCGGGGGCCTGATTCACGCCTGGCAGCGCGTCCCGCACGCGCGCTACAACCCCGTCGCGATCGATTGGGGTTACCGACTGCTGGTCACGGGCGTCGTGATCATGGTCGTCGATCTCACGGTCGCCGGGCTCGTCGAGGCGGGCGCCTGGCAGAGCGGTGCGCCGTGGCTCGACTCCGTCCGGGCCGCGAAGCCGTACTGGATCGTGCGCAGCGCCTCCGCCGTGCCGATCGTGGCGGGGTTCATCGCGATCGTGCTCGGGCTCACGACCGGACCGCGCGGCGCCGCGTTGCCGGAGCTGCCCGGCGCCGACGATCCGGCAGTCGTCACGCCACGCTTCGCCGCGGCGGGCCCGCTGCCCGGCCGCGCGCTCACCATGTCGTACGTCGTCGCCGGCGTCGCGGGACTCGCGTTCTTCGCGATGTCGGTGGCGCTGCTCGGGGTATGGCCGCAGCACGTGCTCGCGGCGCAAACGGCGGCGATGGCGCCGCCGCAAGCACTCGGCCTGACGGCGGCCGAGCAGCGTGGCCGCGCGATCTATGCGCGCGAAGGTTGCGCGTATTGCCATACGCAGCAGATCCGTTACACCGCGGCGGACATCGCTCGATTCGGCGCGCCGACGTTGGCCTGGGAAACCCGTTTCGACTACCCCCACCTCTGGGGCACGCGCCGTATCGGTCCCGATCTGGCGCGCGAGGGCGGCACGCGCACGGATAACTGGCAGTACGTGCATCTGTACGCGCCGCGGGCCGTCGTTCCGCTCTCGATCATGCCGTCGTATGCCGCGCTGTTCGCCGGCGGGGCCGATCGGCCGCGCCAGGAAGCGCGCGATCTCGTCGCGTACCTGGGGACGCTCGGCCGCGCGCGCGAGCTCGCATGGCCGGAGGGGGACGCCGCCGCGCAGGCCGCCGCCGCGCCCGACGATCACTGGGCGCACCTCGCCTTCAGCGCCCCACTGTTGAACGCGCACCCGGCGCGCACCCGCCCGCGCGGCGCTGGGCTCGCGTTGCCGCGTGCGGACGCCGGCGCGGGGCGGGCGTTATGGCGGGATCAGTGCGCCGGTTGCCACGGCCTCGAGGGTCGCGGGGATGGCCCGGCCGCGCGCTTGCTCAGGCCACGTCCGCCGGACTTGACGGTGCGCGAGTTCACGGCGGCCGGACTCGACGACGTGCTGTGGAACGGCGTGCTCGGCACGGCGATGCCCGCGTGGCGGGATCAGCCCCCCGCGCGCCTGGGCGCTCTGGCGGCCGTCGTTCGCGGGCTGTCGGCCGCGCCCGCCGAGGGTCCACCGGCGGACGAGATTCTCGGGCGCGGCGCGGAGGTCTATCGAGCGCATTGCGCCGAGTGCCACGGCGCCGACGGGGCCGGTGACGGATTCGCGGCCCGCGAGCTCGCGATACCGCCGACCGACTTCCGGCGCGTGCGCGCCACGGTCACCGAGAATCTCAGGATCCTGACCATGGGCGTCGACGGCACGCCGATGGCGCCCTGGACCGACCGGCTCGACGGCGCGGAGCTGCTCGCCGTCGCGCAGTACGTGCGAACATTGTTCCTGGAGGACGGCAAGTGATCACGGCCATCATCGTGCTCGGCTCGCTGGCGCTGGCCGCGCTGTTCGCGGCGGCGTGGTGGCTGCAACCGGACTTGCGCGCACAGATCGAAGCGCCGAGCCGGCAGTTTGCGAGCGCCGCTCGGCGCTACGATCGCGCCTGCCGCTTGGTGCGGCAAAACGAGCATGGAGGGAGCGATGGCGAGCGCTAGGCCGACGGGCCGCTTCGTGATCGCGCTCGTCACGAGCGGCCTGCTCGGCGCCGCCGTCGTGGGCGGCACGCTCGTGCGGGAGCGAATGGCGCAGGCCGCGGCCCCGGCGCTGCCCGCGGGCGCCACCGTCGAGTACGGGCGGCGGTTGCTGCGCGACACGGCGGCGCTTCTGGGGCCCGATCAGCCGGATCCGGCCATGCGCTACACGGGCTCGCATATCGCCTGCTCGTCCTGCCACTTGGACAGCGGCGCGAAGCCGGGCACGCTGTCGCTGCTGCAAACGGCGAGCCGTTATCCGCGCCCCTCGTCACGCGACGGCGGCGTCGGCGATCTGCGCGATCGCATCAACGGGTGCATGGTGCGGAGCATGAACGGCCGCGTGCTGCCGCGCGACAGCACCGAGATGCTGGCGATGGCGGCCTATATCGAGCAACTCGGCCAGCGCTATGCCGCAACGAGCGAAAGCCAGCGTGCCCCGACCGAGCAGGCCGCGTTCGTCGAGCCGGCTCGCGCGGCCGATCCGGCCGCCGGCAAGCTCGTCTACGCCGAGCGCTGTGCCGTTTGCCATGGCGCGGAAGGTCAGGGGCTACGTGCCAGCCACGATCCGCTCGAAGGCTACGTGTTCCCGGCACTGTGGGGCGAGGACAGCTACAACGACGGCGCCGGCATGCATCGTGTGCTGACGGCCGCGAGCTTCATCAAGGCCCGGATGCCGCTCGGCCAGGCCGACCTGACCGACGAGCAGGCGTTCGACGTCGCGGCCTACGTCAACTCGCACCCACGTGCGGCGATGAGCGGCCTCGAGCGCGATTATCCCGAGCGTGCCGCGAAGCCGGTCGACAGTCCGTATGGCCCCTATGCGGACCCGTTCGCGCCGGAGCAGCACAAGTACGGCCCGTTCAAGGAGATTCGCGACTGGTACGCGGCGCAGAAGCGGGCGAAGCAGGGCGATAGTCGCTAGCTCGCCGTTCGTCAGCCCGCGATCAACACGCTATAGCGATACTCCTGCGCGCGCGTCAGCGCCATGACGCCGGCGGACACGAAGTGGCTGTTCTTGATGGCGTTCGCGACGAGCTCGTCGTGAATCTGGTCGGCCTTGCCGCCGGTTTGCTGTGCGATCGTGAACGCCATGAACTGCGTTGCCATGTCGCAGATCGCGAACTGCGTGCCCTGCGCGGCGAGCGCGTCGAGCGTGACGCCGCGGTTAGCGAGCGTGTTGTGCGCCGTCGAATTCATGAGATTGATCTTCGGGGCTGCGTTGGTGACAGGGTCGGGGTACTGGATCAGCGAATGAAACGCCTCGCCGTACTTCGCCCAGATGGCGTCGTTGTAGCCGAACGGAGTCGAGAAATGCCGAAAGCACACGACGATCGCCGGCTTGGCCTGCTCGCCGGCGTACGCGCGCTCGGTCGCAATATAGAGATTGTTGGCGAAGCCGATTCCCTCCGCGCCGCCGTCCGCGCTCGCCGTGTCGACGAACACGCGATGGCTGCCCGGCAGCTGATCGAACCAGGCGTCGATGTCGTGGCGAGCCGGCTGGAACGGCACCCCGGCCTTGCGCGCGCCGGTTTGCGCCTGTGCGGTGGCCGCGCTCGCGACGAGACCTGCGACCGCGATGCCCACGCCCGCCATCACCGAGCGGCGGCCTACGGCGTCTTCTTCGTTCATTGGTGGCCCCTTGTTGGTCGACGAGCGAACGCGCACGCCGGTCCGGGGATTCAACTACAGGCGGCTCGACCGGTCAATTCGATGTCGAGTCCGCGCTCGGCGCACGAACGCGCGCGTCAGCGACCGGTGGCGGTTCAGTTGCGGGCCGCCTCGTCCGCGGCCGTTTCCCAGCCGCCGCCGAGCGCCTTGTACAGCGCCGCGAGCTCGGTGGCCGCCACCGTGTGGGTGCGTGCGTAGCCTTCCTCGGCTGCGCGCAGCGTGCGCTCCGCGTCGAGGAGCTCGAGCAGCGAAATGTCGCCCGCGCGGTACCGATCGTTCGCGAAGCCATAGCTGCGCTGCGCCGCCGCGACCGCCGCCTGCAGACGCTCGAGCGTCTGCAGGCCGAAGTGATAGCGCGTCAACGCTTGCTCGGCGTCGAGGAGCGCGGCCTTGACGGCGCTCTCGTACTGCAGCGCCGCGACCTCCACTCGCGCCTCGCTCGCGCGGATCTCCGCCCTGACCCGGCCGCCGTCGAAGACGCGCCACGAGATCAGCGGCACGAGCGCAAACGTCTGGCTCGCGGCGTCGAACAGGTCGCCCGTCTCGAGCGCCTGGAAGCCACCGTTGGCGCTGATCCGGATCTTCGGGAAGAGCTCCGCCGTGGCGACGCCGACGTCGGCGGTCGCGGCCGCCAGCGCTCGTTCCGCCGCGTCGACGTCCGGGCGACGCCGCAGCAGATCGGCGCGCTCGCCCACGGGTAACGGCTTCAGCTCGACGTAGCCGGTCGAAGTGTCGAGCAGCGGCAGCTCGGTTTCCGGCAGCGCGCCGAGCAACGCGCCGAGCGACAGCGCGATGTTGCGCTCTTCGGCCGCATGCATGGGCAGCTCGGCTTCGAGTCGCGCGACCTCGGCCTCGGCCTGCGCCACGGCCGCGTCGGGCACCTCGCCGACCGCGCGCTGGCGGCGCACGAGATCGAGCGCCGAGCGGCCGGCCTCGATCGCCGCCTGCAACGCTTCGATCTCGTGGCGAGTGCCGCGCAGCTCGAAATAGCGGCGCGCCGTCTCCGCGGCGATCGTGAGCTCGACGGCGTGCCGCTGATCGACCGCCGCGGCCACTCGCGCCGTCGCCGCCTCGACGGCGCGCCGCGTGCCGCCGAACGCGTCGATTTCCCAGCCGGCGTCGAAGCCCGGCTCGTAGATCGTCTGGTCGCGTTCGATACCGGGGATCACGTTGATCGGTATCGGGCCGTTCTCGCTCTGCCGCCGTCGCGTGATGCTCGCGCGCGCCGCGAGTGCCGGATACCGGCCGCCGGCCGCCGCGTCGCGCAGCGCGCGTGCTTCGGCCACGCGGGCCGCGGCCTGCTTGAGGTCGAGATTCTGCGCCAGCGCCGTGGTGACGAGTCGGTCGAGCGTCGCGTCGCCGAACGACTGCCACCAACGGGCGAGCTCGGGCGTGGGCCCCGTCGGGGCGGCGAGCGTCCAGCCATTGCCGGTGGCGATGTCGGGTCGCTGATATTCGGGGCCGACCGTGCAGGCCGCCAGCGTTGCCGTGAGGGCGACAGCGGCAGCGTAGCTCACGCGCATAGGAGCTCTCCGTTCATTGCAAATTGCGTCTGACGATGACGATCGCCGCGGTCAGCGTGACGACGGCGATCACCGCCATGGGCCAGGCGTTGGCGAAGATGTCGGCCGGCGGCAGCGCCTTCAGGAACGTGCCGCGCACGATGATCAGGTAGTACTTCAGTGGGCTCGCGGCAGATACGACCTGGAGCCAGCTCGGCATGTTCTCGACCGGTGTGGTGAAGCCCGAGATCAGCACGAACGGGACGACGGTGGAGAACGTGCCGAGGATGGCCTGTTGCTGCGTGCGGCAGATCGACGAGATCACGAGGCCGATCCCGACCATCGACGAGATGAACAGCATTAGGCTCATCAGCAGCAGCGGGACCGAGCCCGTGAACGGGAGGCGAAACGCGAGCACGCCTGCGGCGATCATCACGCAGCCGAGCAGCGTTCCGAGCACGAGGGCGGGCACGGCCTTGCCGATCACGATCTCGAGGGGCTGTGCCGGGGACACGAGCAGCTGATCGAACGTGCCGAGCTCGCGCTCGCGCGCGATCGACAGCGCCGTGACGAGCAGCGCGATCAGCATCGCCAGAATTCCCGACAGGCTCGGCACCACGAACCAGCGATAGATGAGATTCGGATTGAACCAGTGCCGCTCGGCGATCGCAGGCGGCGCGGCGCCGCTCGCGTCCGCGAGCTCCGCGCCGAAGTCGGCGGCAATGCGGGTCAAGTAGCCGAAGGTGATCTGGCTCGAGTTCGCGCGCCGGCCGTCGAGGATCACCTGGGCGACGGCCGGCGCGCCGTTGCCGAGGTTGCGCGAGAAATCCGCGGGAAAATGGATGGCGGCGATCACCTCGCGCCGATCGATGAGGCCCGCGAGGTCGTCGGGCCGATCGACGAACACCAGGCGATCGACGAACGGCGCGCCGTCGAGCCGCTGGATGAGCTCGTACGACCCACGGCCGGCGTCGTCGTCGAGCACGCCGATCCTCACGTTCGTCACGTCGAGCGTCGCAGCAAACGAGAACACGAAGAGCTGGAGCAGAGGCGGCACGATCAGCGTGACGCGGCTCTTCGGATCGCGCAAGAAGCTCAGAAGCTCCTTGATGATCTGGGCTTTGAGGCGCTCGATCACGGGTCGAGGCTCTTGCGCGACTTCAGCGCGGTGATCGTGAAGAACACGGCGCCGATCGCGAGCATGAACAGCATATTGGGGATCAACAACGACCAGACGTTGCCGGCGAGAAACACCGTCTGCAACGAGGCAACGAAATAGCGTGCCGCGACGACGTGCGTGAACGCACGAATCACGAGCGGCATGCTGTCGATCTCGAAAATGAACCCGGACAGCAGCAGCGCCGGTAGAAAGCCCGAGATCAATGCCACCTGGGCCGCGACGAACTGGTTGCGCGCGAGCGCCGAGATCAAGAGTCCCTGGCCGAGCGCCGGCACGAGAAACGCACAGCTCGTGAGCAGCAACGCGAGCAGCGAGCCACGCAACGGCACGCCGAACAACAGCACGGCCGCGGCCGAGCAGGCGAGCGTGGCGATCAGGCCGAGACCGAAATAGGGCAGCAGCTTGCCGATCAGGATCTCGAGGATGCTCGCCGGCGTCGACATCATCGCTTCCATCGTGCCGCGCTCCCATTCGCGCGCGACGACCATGGCGGTCAGCAGCGTGCCGATCATCGTCATGACGATCGCGATCGCGCCGGGAATCAGGAATCGGCGGCTTTCGATCTCGGGATTGAACCAGAACCGCGGCTCGAAGCTCGGCCCGATCTGCGGCGTCTCTCCATGCGCAGCCAGCCAGTTGGCGACGACGCCCTGCGCGTAACCGCCGACGAAGCTCGCCGAGTTCGGCTGTGTGCCGTCGGTGATGATCTGCACGAGGGGACCGCGCTCGGGGTTCGAGAGACGCTCCTCGAAATCCTGAGGAATGACGACCATACCGAGCAGGCCGCCCGCGATCAGTGCGGGCTCGATCTCGCGTCGATCGCGGGCCGGAGTCACCTGAAAGTAACGCGTTGCCGCGAACGCACCTGCCAGCGACTGCGCCGCGCCGGAATCGGACTCGAGCACCACGCCGAGCCGCACATCGCGCACGTCGAGGGACACGGCAAAGGCGAACAGGAACAGCAGCACGACCGGCAGCACGAAGGCGATCAGGATCGCCGACGGATCGCGCACGACCTGCAGCGTCTCCTTCCGTACGAGTGCTCGCAAGCGCCGCAAGTCGAGGCGTCGCGGCCCGTCGCCGTGCGCCGCCGCGCTCATGCCGCCTCCGTCTGTCGATCGACGGACTCGACGAGCGCGATGAACGCATCCTCCATCGTGGGGGCGGGCGCCTCGGCGGTGGCCGCGCGAGCCTTCAGCGCATCGGGCGCATCGAGCGCGATGACCTTCGCGCGATACATCAAGGCCACGCGGTCGCAATACTCGGCCTCGTCCATGAAGTGCGTCGTGACGAGCACGGTCACGCCGCGCCGCACGAGGCCGTTGATGTGCGTCCAGAACTCCCGGCGCGTGATCGGATCGACGCCGGACGTCGGCTCGTCCAGGAACAGCACTGGCGGTCGGTGCATCAGGGAGCACGCGAGTGCCAAGCGCTGCTTGTAGCCGAGCGGCAGCGTATCGGGCGACACGTCGAGGTAGCGGTCCAGCTCGAACGTCGCGATCATCTCGTCGATGCGCTCGCGTCGTGCCTGCGGCGCGAGACCGTAGACGCCGGCGAAGAACTCGAGGTTCTGCCGCACCGAAAGCAGGCCATACAGCGAGAACTTCTGCGCCATGTAGCCGAGCGAGAGCTTGGCTCGACTCCGCGCATTGCGCAGGTCGTGGCCGACGACGTGGGCCTCGCCGGAGGACGGCTTCAGCAAGCCGCACAGCATCTTGAAGGTGGTCGATTTGCCCGCGCCGTTCGGGCCGAGCAGGCCGAAGATCTCGCCGGGCCGAACGTCGAACGTCACGGCGTCGGTGGCGACGAACGCGCCGAAACGCTTCGTCAGCGCTCGACAGCTGACCGCCGCCGGCGTGTCGAGGTGCACGGGCGGCGTCTTTTCGGCGATGACAGAACGCCCGCCGGGACCGCCGCCGAGGAGATCGATGAACGCGTCCTCGAAACGCGGCGCGACGCTTTCGACGTGGCCGCCGTGACGCGCGGCGAGCGCATCGAGCGGCGCACGCTGCGCGCCTTCGCGCAGCACGGCGCGCACGGTCTCGCCTTGAATCACGCCGTCGCACACCTCACGCAGATCGAGCGTCTCGGCCAGCACTTGGCGCCGGTCGCCGGCGACGCCGCGCAGCCGGTAGCTGCGGTCGTGCAACCGCCGCGTCAGGTCGGCGGGTGGGCCCGCGAACTCCAGCCGGCCCGCGTTCAGCAGCAATACGTTTTCGCAGTTCTCCGCCTCGTCGAGATACGCCGTGGACCACACCACGGCCATGCCGTCGCCCGCGAGCTCGCGCACCATGTGCCACAGCTCGCGCCGGCTCACGGGATCGACGCCGACGCTGGGCTCGTCGAGCAGCAGCACCTCCGGACGGCCGAGCAGCGCACAGGCCAGGCCGAGCTTTTGCTTCATGCCGCCCGAGAGCCGGCCGGCGAGGCGTGCGGTGAAGGCTCCGAGCTGCGTGAACTCGAGCAACCGCTCGAAGGTCGAGCGCGCCTCCTCGCCCGTGACCTTGCGCAGCTCCGCATAGAGGCGCAGGTTCTCGATGACCGACAGATCCTCGTACAGCCCGAAGCGCTGCGGCATGTAGCCCGTGGATGCGTGCACGCGCGCCGCCGCCGTCGCGACGTCGTGGCCGGCGACGACGATCCGGCCGCTCGTGGGCGTCATGAGCGCGGCCATCATCCGCAGCAGCGTCGTCTTGCCGGCGCCGTCCGGGCCGACGAGCCCGGTCACTCGGCCGGTCTCGATCGTGGCGTCGATCGCGGTCAGCGCATCGATCGCACCGAAGCGCTTGCCTGCCCCCACGATCTCGATCGCGGCGCTTCACGGTGGGCTGCCGCTCCGAGCCTCGAGCGGGATCTCGACCGTCACCGGCATGCCTTGGCGCAAGCCCTCGTCCGCCTCCTGCACTACGATCCGCAGCCGGTAGACCAGGTCCGTGCGCAGCGCCGTCGTTTCGACCGACCGCGGGGTGAACTCGGCGCGCGGCGAGATGAAGCCTATCTGTCCCACGTAGGGCTTGGCGGACGAGTCGGTTCGAACCGTCACGCGATCGCCGGGCGAGAGCTTGCCGAGATCGGGCTCGTCGACGTACGCGCGCACGTACAGCGGATCGCGCAACGACAAGGAGTACACGGGCACGCCGACGCCGAGCATGCTGCCCGGCTCCCGCATGCGACTGATCAGCGTGCCGTCGCTCGGTGCCGTGAGCGTGGTGTCGTCGAGCTGCGTTTGCGCTTGGTCTCGCTGGGCGGTCGCGGCCGCGAGCTCGGCGCGGGCCGCGGCAATGTCCTCGGCGCGAAAGCCTTCCTTGGCGAGCGCCAGCGCTTCCCTGGCGGCCGCAAGGCGTGCGGCGGACTCGTCGCGACGGGCGCGCGCCGCTTCGAGCGCCTTCTCGCTGCTCGCGCCGCTCGTTGCGAGACCTTGCTGGCGCGTGAAGTCGCTCATCGCATTCGCATGCGCGGCCTCGGCTTCGCTGACGGCCGAACGAGCGCGCTCGATGTCCTGCGGCCGGCTGCCGGCCTCGAGCTTCGCGAGGTTCGCCTGCGCCTGGCCTACGCGCGCGTCGGCCACGGCAAGCGTTTGGCGATAGGGCTCGGCGTCGAGCGCGGCGAGGGTATCGCCGGCATGGACGCGGTCGCCTTCGTCGTAATGCATCCGGGCCAGCCGCCCCGGCACGCGGAACGCGAGCTGCACCTCGCGGATATCGACATTGCCGTACAGCACGAGCCGCGAGGCATTCTCGTGCTCGGCGAATCGCGACCACAGCGCGAACGCCAGCCCCACGATCAGGACTGCCGCGATGATCGTAATCACTCGTCGTTGCTTGGTCATGGCGATTACTCCGCGGAAACGATGGCGGCGACGTTGCGCCTCAGCTGGGCTTTGATGGCGTCGAGCTCGCGCTCACCGAACGCGTCCCATTGCAGCTCGCGCATGACGGCCGCGCGCGCTGCACGAAACACGATGGCTTGCCCGAGGATGGTGAACGCCGTCAGGCGGCATTCGGCCCCCGTTCGACCCCGCTTCTCCGCGCGGGCGATGAGCTCCGAGGTCACACGCAATATCCGTTGCATGAAACCGCGATACAGCACGTCGAAGCCCGCCGAAGGGTTCTGCTGCTCGCGCAGGATCAAGCGCGCCCACGCCGTGGACTCCTCGCTCGCGAGCATGCCGGCGAACGCGTCGAGCAGGTCCTGGAGCGCTGCCAGCGCGCGTTGTGCGCCGCGCTTGTCGCGGCGCCGGCCGCCGTCGGCCGCCAGCGCGGTTTCGATCGACTCGACGCGCGGGCCGAGGCGGGCGGTGACGCGACCCGCAATGAACTCGATGGCCGCGAGATACAGGCCCGGCTTGCCGCCGAAGTGATAGCCGATCAGCGCCAGGTTGACGCCTGCGGCTTCGCTGATCGCGCGCGTGCTGGCGGCATCGAAGCCGTCGCGGCCGAAAACCTCGATTGCGGCCTTGAGCAGCGCTTCGCGGGTGCTGTCGCCGCGGGCGGGTGAGTTCTTCGATGAGGTCGCCACACATCAATCTTAATTAAACGTTTGATTAAATCAAGCACGGCCGATCTACTCGCACCTCGCGATTGACGCCGCCGTTTTGCGACGGCAATGATTCGGCGGCGTTCGCTGCAATTGCACCCACGAATTAGAGTCCGCCCGCAACGAGAATCCCGATGTCGTTCTCCTGGACCAACCCCTATCCCACCCTGCGCAGCCCGCTGTTCGCCCGCAACGTCGTCGCCACGTCGCAGCCGCTCGCCGCGCAGGCGGGCATCGCGATGCTGCGCGCCGGCGGCAATGCCGTGGACGCGGCGGTCGCGACGGCCGCGGCGATGGCGATCGTGGAGCCGTGCTCGAACGGCCTCGGCAGCGACAACTTCGCGATCGTGTGGGACGGGCAGGGCCTGCACGGCCTGAACAGCTCCGGCCCGGCGCCGGCCGCCTGGACGCGGGACTACTTTCTGCGCAAGCACGGCGATGCGTGTCCCATGCGCGGCTGGGACACGGTCACGGTGCCCGGCGCGATCGCGGGCTGGGTGGCGCTGTCGCAGCGCTTCGGCAAGCTGCCGTTTGCCGATCTGCTGATGCCGGCGATCGAGCTTGCCGAGCGCGGCTATGGCGTCGGGGTGGTGACGGCCGGCGCGTGGGCGCGGGCCGTGCCGCAGCTGCGCGACCAACCGGGGTTTCGCGAGGCGTTCATGCCGCGTGGGCGCGCGCCGCAGCCCGGCGAGCGGTTCGTGTTCGCGGACGCCGGGGCGACGCTGCGCGTCGTCGCCGCGACGCGCGGCGAGGCGTTCTACCGCGGCGAGATTGCGGCACGGCTCGTGGCGCACAGCGGTTCGAACGGCGGTGCGATGGCGGCCGCCGATCTCGCGGCCTTCGAGCCCGAATGGGTCATGCCGATCGCGACGGAGTTCGCCGGCCATACCGTGCACGAGATCCCGCCGAACGGGCAGGGCATCGCCGCCTTGATGGCGCTCGGAATCCTGCGCCACCACGATCTGGCGGCGTTGCCGGTGGACGGCGTCGCGTCGCAGCATCTGCAGATCGAGGCCATGAAGCTCGCGTTCGCGGACGTTTACAGATTCGTGGCGGACGCGCGCGCGATGGCGCGGGTCACGCCGGCCGATTTGCTCGACGACGGCTATCTGGCCGAGCGTGCGCGGCTCATCGACCCGCGGCGCGCGCAGGATTTCGCGCATGGCGCCGGGCCGCGCGGCGGCACCATTTACCTCGCGACGGCCGACGCGAGCGGCATGATGGTGAGCTTGATCCAGTCGAACTACATGGGCTTCGGCAGCGGCGTCGTCGTGCCCGGCACGGGCGTGAGCCTGCAGAATCGCGGGCACTGCTTCACGCTCGAGGCGGGACACGCGAACGTCGTGGCGCCCGGCAAACGGCCGTTCCACACGATCATTCCCGGCTTTCTCATGCGCGACGGTCGGCCGCGGATGAGCTTCGGCGTCATGGGCGGCAACATGCAGCCGCAGGGACATGTGCAGACCTTGGTGCGAATGCTCGTCTATGGCCAGCAGCCGCAGGCGGCCTGCGACGCCCCGCGCTTCAAGGTCGCCACCGGCCGAAGAATCGACTGCGAGAGCACATGCGCGGCGGCACTCGTCGCGGGATTGCGCTCGCTCGGCCACGATGTCGGGCCGATCGAGGCGGGCAACGACTTCGGCGCGGGGCAATTCATCTGGCGCTTGGCCGACGATCTTTCAGACGGCTACGTTGCGGCCAGCGATTCGCGGCGCGAAGGGCAGGCCGTGGGTTACTGACGAGGGCTTTTCGGGCTGGACGCGGCTCAGCCGGCGTCGATGAGTCGCTGGTACGGCTCCGGCAGCGGGCGCAGCGTCAGCAGCGACAGAAACCCCGTCGTATCCACGGGCGGCCACACGGGCGCCGGCCGATTCGGGCTCGTGGACTCGGGCGCATAGGGCAGATAAAGCTGGCGTGGCCGCGCGAGATACCTTGCGCACGAGATCCCTTCGTCATTCGCGTAATAGCGCTGCGGGCGCTCCCCCGGCAGCCACGGCCCGGCGGTCCGGCGGCCGGAGTTCCACGGCCTGCGATGCTCGAGGACCGCGGCGCGGCGCGCGACGTCGAGCGTCAGCACCACGCCGGGATCGCGATCGAGGTTCGCGAGCGCGCGCTGTTGCCAGTCGGCCGGCGGCGTAGCCCAGGTCGTGCGAGCGACGGCCCCTTGCCATCGCACCAGCGCGTCCTTCGCCATTGCAGCGGGCCGCGCGCATTCGACAACGGTGGCGTCGACCACGTAGCCGAGCACAGCGGGCTGCGGCAGGCAGTACCACAGCGTGCCGAGCGCCAGGGCGGCGCAGGCCGCGATCAACGCCCGCGTGCGCACGGCATTCGAGACCGGCAGTAACCGGAGCAGCGAACCGAGGAACGCGCCGCCGAAGGCTCCGCCCGGCCCCGTGACGAACATGCCGAGCAGTGGACCCTGGTTCGCCTCCGGATTCAGGGCGATGGGGCCGAAGAAGCCGGCCACGAATCCGGTGGCGCCGAGCGTCACGACCCAGAGGCCCATCGAGACTCTGCGCTCGTTGCGTGGTTGCGAAGCGGGCGAGCTCATTGCGCCATGATGCGCGCGGCGGCCGTTCGTGCGAGGGCCCGAGTTCACGTTTGTGCGGGTTGGCCCGCGCGTCTCAGAACAGCGCCAAGTACACCAAGTACAGAATCCCGATCAGCAAGAGCTTCTTCACGACCCAGTAGGTAGGGTAGTGCCATCTCTTGACGCGTCGGCCGTACGTCTGCAGCACATGCACGTACTGGAAGAATGTGCTCAGGAATCCTTGCTTATCGCCCACCTGGTTGGGCGAAGCCGCGGCGCGCACCATGCCGTGGCCCACGAAGTGATTCAGCCAGCGCACCATGGGATTCGACAGCGGCCGCTCGATATCGCACAGCAGGATCAGCCGCGTGATCGGCGTGCGATTCTCGGCGGTATGTACGTAGGTTTCGTCGAACACCACGCCTTCGCCGTCCTTCCAGTAATACGGCTGGCCGTCGACCGCGATGTAACAGTCGGGCGAGTTCGGCGTCACGAGCCCCAGGTGATAACGCAGGGACGTCGCGAATGGATCGCGATGCGCGCCGAGCTTGGCGCCCGGCGGCAGCAGCGTGTACATGGCGGCGTTCAACCCCGGCACTTTGTTCACGAGCTCGGTGGCGCGCGGGCACAGTGCCTGCGCGGAGGGCACGGGATCGTCGTACCACTTCAGATAGAAGCGTTTCCAGCCAGTGCGGAAGAACGTGCGAAAGCCGGCGTCATTGTGTTTCTCGGCGGCTTTGATGTGGCCTTCGTCGAACAGCTTCAGCCCTTCGTCGCGCAGCAACGTCCAGTTGTCGGCCAGCATCTTCAGCTGCGGAAACGCGGCGGCGTCGACATACGGCGTGGTGGGCGCCGTGGAGAACGCATACATCAGGCTGTTGTACGGCGCGGTGAGCGTCGAGTGATCGAAAATCTGTCGCCGGAGCTTCAGGCGCACGCGGCCGCGGAACTGGATGTAGGTGGCCGTCACGGCAAATAGCGCGATGACCCACGTTCCGGGGTGCGCCAGCACTGCCAAAATGCCCGTTTGCAATGATGACCACATGCGGGCGCGATTCTATACCCCACCTGCAGGGCGTCCAACGAACTTTGCAACCCAGCTCAACGAGTGGTTTGTTTGTCCCACGGCCTGTCGGGTTCGATCTCGCGCCATTCGCCGGGGGTCAGTCCTTCGAGGCTCATGCCCCCGATCCCCACGCGTACGAGCCGCAGCGTCGGGAACCCCACCTTGGCGGTCATGCGGCGCACTTGTCGGTTTTTGCCCTCGCGCAACGTGAGCTCTAGCCATGCCGTTGGGATCTTCGCCCGATAGCGGATCGGTGGCTCGCGAGGCCACAGGCTCGCAGGCTCGTCGATCAACAGGGCCGCCGCGGGTCGCGTGACGAAGTCGCCGAGATCGACGCCGGCGCGCAACCGCGCGAGCGCGTCGCCGGATGGCACGCCTTCGACCTGCGCCCAGTACACCTTCGCGAGCTTGTGGCGGGGATCGGCAATGCGCGCCTGCAGTGTGCCGTCGTCGGTCAAGAGCAGCAGGCCTTCGCTGTCGGTGTCGAGTCGGCCGGCCGGATAGACGCCGCGTACCTCCACGTAGTCGGTAAGCGTGCGTTTGCCTGGCTCCGGGCTGAACTTGCAGATCACGCCGTAGGGCTTGTTCAGCGCGATCAGCATCCGCGATTCAGCCGAGCATGCGGGCGATCAGATCCGGCGGCACCTGCGTGGCCGGCGCGCTCGACCCGGCGCGGCGCGATCGCGGTCGCCCGCGGCCGCGTCCGCCACGGCGCGGGTGCGGCTCGAACCAGCTGCGCACGTCGGCGTCGAGGCCGGCGCCTTGCATGTAGTTGTACAGAGCTTTGTTCAACCCTGCGCCGAGGAAATCGTGATCGGCGCCGACCGGATCCTCGAACGCGATGTCGTTGTGCGCAAACGTGACGCCCTGCGGCGGCTGCAGGGTGATGCCGTAGCGCTCGGGATGCAGCCCGATCGGCGAGTGCGCCGTCGCGCTGAAGCGGTGCCAGTACGCGGACTGGATGCAGCCCGCGGCGAACAGTTGGCGCACGCGTTCCAGCGCATCGATCGTCTCCTGCGTCGTTTCCGTCGGAAAGCCGTACATCAGATACGCGTGCACCATGATGCCGGCGTCCGTGAATGCGCGCGTCACGCGCGCCACCTGCGCCACCGTCACGCCTTTCTTCATCAGCCCGAGCAGGCGATCCGAGGCCACCTCGAGACCGCCGCTGATCGCGACGCAACCGGACGCGGCCAGCAGCTCGCAGAGCTCGTGGGTGAAGGTCTTCTCGAACCGGATGTTGCCCCACCACGTGATGCTGAGCCGCTCGTCGATCAGGCGCTTCGCGAGCGCGCGCAGCGCGGCCGGCGGCGCGGCCTCGTCGACGAGGTGGAAGCCCGTCTGGCCGGTCTCCTCGATCAGGGATCTGATTCTGTGCAGCACGACGTCGGCGGCGGGCCGATCGTAACGGCCGATGTAATCGAGCGACACGTCGCAGAAGCTGCACTTCTTCCAGTAGCAGCCGTGCGCAATCGTGATCTTGTTCCAGCGGCCGTCGGACCACAGGCGATGCATGGGGTTCGGCAGCTCGAGCACGGACACGTAGTCGCCAAGCGGCAAACCGTCGTAGGTCGGTGTGCCCGTGTCTCGCTGCGGAAAATCGTGCGAGCTTGCATCGGTCTCGAGCACGACGGCGTCGCCGCGGCGCACGAACGTGCGCACGAGCCGCGCCGAGCCGCCTCGAAGCTGTGCGAGCAGGCTCAGCAGCGGCCGCTCGCCGTCGTCGAGCGTGACATAGTCGAAGTAGTCGAATACGCGCGGCTCTTTGAGGTCGCGCAGCTCCGTGTTGACCCAGCCGCCGCCGAGCACGAGCTTCGTGGCGGGCGCGTGCGCACGGATCGCACGGGCCATCCGGAAGGCGCCATACACGTTGCCGGGGAACGGCGCGGACATGCCGACGACGTCCGGTCGATGCGTGTCGATGAGCTCGCGCGTGATCTCGTCGAGGGCCGCATCGACGAGCGTGGGCTCCTCGTCGAGCGCGGCCGCGAGCGGCTCGAAGCTGGGCGCGCTGGCGGCCAACCGCTCGCCGTAACGCGCGAGACCGAAACGCGGATCGATGCCGTCTCGCCAGACGTCGGCGAGATCGTCCACGTACAGGCTCGCGAGATACCGTGCTTGTTCGGTCGTTCCGAGCACGCCGAACGCCGAGAGCAGCAGGTCATCCGCGTCGGCGGGCGTCAGATGGACGAAGCGCGGCCCTTCCGGCAAGAACCGGCGGCCGCCGATCTTCAGCGCGAGCGTCGGATCCCGGCCCTGCAGGAACCGAATCGCGGGCGCCACCGTGGCCGCGTACTCCGCTGCATGCGGGAGAAAGTGCGCGATCGAGGGCGGCATTTTCGTTTTACGCGCACGCCGCGCTCGCTCGCGCAGCACCGCGGCCATCTGCTCGATCAGCGGTGCCGTGAAGAGGCGCAGGAACAGTAGCAGCGACGCGTCGGCCTGCACCGCGACGACGCCGAGCTCGCGGCCGTGCTCGCGCAGGAACCCGGTCAGGTACGCCGTCGCGGGGTACGGCGTATTCAGCTGCGTCATCGGCGGCGTCAGCAGCAGAACGCGCATCGGACCCTCGTGGCTAGTTCGCCGGCTCGGATTTGGGACGAAACTCGTAGGTCAGCTCGTTGCAGGGATGAGCGATGTACGGCACGTCCGACACCTGCAATGTATCGGAGCCAATGTACCGATCCGTGAAGTAGACAGGATCTTCGGCCACGTACTCGCGTTTCAGCGTCCAGTGGGCAGGGTCGAGCGAGAAGCGCTCGACGATGTGCAGCCGGTCGCTGTTGCGCACGGGTGGCGCGATCACCCCCGGCGTAAAGCCGACGGTGTCCACGACCAGCACGTCGCCGTCCCAGCGGCCGATCGAATGACCGGCGTAGCTCGGCGCGAGATTCTTCGGGTGCTCGCGCCGGTCCATGTGAATCACGCGCTCGAAGCTGAACAGGCCGTAGTCGATGACGATCCGATCCGCCTCTTGGGCGATTCGGTTCACGGGCCCGTCGAACACCCAATCGAGGATGATGCTCGTCGGTCGACAGCGCAGCCGCGGATTGTCCTCCGGGGACCACAGCCGAAACGCATCGGCCTCGGCCTTGCCGCGCGGCGTGAAGCTCACGGGCCGTGCGTCCCACCCCGATGGCGGAATGTCCTTGGGCGCGAGCTGCCCAGACTGGATCGCCGGGATCAGGCTCTTCGGCGTCATCACGCCGCCGCCGCCGGGCGGCACGGCGATCACGTATTGCTCCTGCGCCCAGTCGCCGGAGATGTTCGGCTCGCCCGTCGGCAGGCGGGCCGGCCGCGTGGACAGATCGACCTTCGAGGTCATCTCGAGCTGGGCGTTGCGGTTCAAGCTCGGGCCGTCGCCGATCTTGATGTCCTCGAGATAGCACGACGCCGGATCATCGCGATGCGCATAACCGAACACCGTGGCTCGTTCGCCGACCTTGAACATCTCCGGTGTCCAGCCGGAGCGGCGCAGCAGGGTCGCGGCGCGCATCTCGCATCTCATCGAGATCGTCGTTCCGGCCGCGTTGACCACGTCGAAGTGCAGATACGAATGCGGATTCACGAAGTCGAGGCCGGTGATCACGCCCGTGAACGCGACCTGCCGCGAGCGATCGAAGCGGCCGAGGCCATGATGGGCGAGCGCGGTGGTCGCGCCGCCGAGCGCGACGCCCGCGACGGCGAGCCAGCGAATGACGGAGTGCATGACGTGTTCCCTCGCGCCGCGATCCAAGGGGGGGTGCCGCGGCTCAAAACCCCTTCGGCCAAAGCTTTTTGTACGCCTCGTTCGCGCGCCAGCGCCGGCTCACGCTCGGATGAAACTTGTCGCCGGCTTCGGGCCGGCGGCCTTGCGCGCCGAGGTTGAAGGGCGGCTTTTTCCACGGCGTATGGAAGGCCAGGGCGAAGCTCTTGGGATTCAGTCGGCCGGTGGGCGGCGTGACGAACTCGGCCCCGGCTCTCGCGAGCTTTTGCGTCATCCAGGCGAGCGCGATATCCGACAGGCCGGATGCGCTCGTGGGATAGCCGCCGCCCACGTCGGAATGCGCGCCGACGAACCACACCTGCTCGACGCGCGGCTCGGCGTCCCAGCGGGTCACGGGGAAGTCGCGGCGCCGCTCGTCGAGCGCCATGGCGTGGAAGCCGTGCTCCACCGTGCGCGGCAGCTGCCGGTCCACGAAGCTGAAAAAGTCCTTGCGCGCACCCGACACGTAATTCGGGATCCCCATCGAGCCGACGGTGTCCCACACGCCGACCGATTTGATCGGCACGCGCGGAATCAGATCGGAGTTGCCGAGCGCGATGCGCGCGACCGTGTCGCCGGCGAGCTCCACGATCGCGTTCAGCAGCGACGACAGCTTGCGGTTGCCCTCGAACACGACGCCGCGGCACTTGAGCCAGGCGGCGAAGCCGCGCTTGTACGCTTCGGACTTGTCGTCCGGATCGTACTTGCGGGAATCGAGCAGGCCGACGGCCGAGATCATGCCGGCCAGCGCGCGCGCCGTGTACGCGCCGCGGCTGAAGCCCGTGATGTGAATAGAGTCGTTCGGCTCGTAGTGCCGCGAGACGAACGTATAGCCGCGAATCACGCGGCCGATCACCCCGGCGCCGAATACGCCGCCGAGCACCTTCATGATGGCGTTCTTCGAGTCGCCGACGCCATGGATGTACTTGGCCACCTGGGCCAGCTCGCCGCCGGCGCCGCGGTGCAGCATCTCCGTTTCGTTGCGGAGCGCCTGCGTTTCCGCCGTCGCCTGGCCTTTCAGGTTCGCGAACAGCTTCACGACGTTCGTCACGCCGTCTTTCAGGTCGGCATCGTTCTGCGCCGGGCCGTCGATGTCGGACGTGCTGGTATCGCCTGGGCCGTTCCAGGTGCCGTCGGCACAAAAGACGATCTGTTTTGCCATCGGTGCTTTCCTAAGCGACGGGCGCCCGGGCGGGCGGCTTGGCGGCAGGGCCTCGCCGACCGTTGCAAACGGCGGCGTGACAAAACAGTATCACCGAGCGGCCCGCGACGGCCACGCCGAACCCGAGGAGGCTTCCGATGAAATCGCTACGGCTACTGATGGCCCTTGGTCTTTGCAGCGCCGGTTGCCAGCCGGCGCCGGCGCCGGACGCGCGAATCGCGGCCGCCGCGGAGCGTCTCGCCATCGATCAGCTCGTGGCGGGCGACTATCCGCGCGCGCTCGATGCGCGCGACTGGGACGCCTATGTGGCCACGTTCACGGCCGACGGCGAGCTCTCGCTCGGCGCGCAAACGGTCAAAGGGCCCGCCGGCATCAAGGGCCTCCTGAACGGCCTGCCGGCCGAGCCGCGCGTCATCCATGTGATCTCGAACCTCTCGTACGCCATCGACGGCGACCGGGCGACCGGCGGTGCCTACTGGCAGGACATCGGTGTGGGCGACTCGCCGCACGGCGTGCTCGCGGCCGGCCATTACGTGGACGCGTTGCGCAAGGTGAACGGCGCGTGGAAATTCACGAAGCGCGAGATCGTCGTGCAGGCGCAAGACGGCCCGCCGCCGCCCGCGGCACCCGCCTCGCAGTGAGGCGCCGGCCGCCGCGCCTGTCCGGGCCGCCCCGATCCTGCTAGGCTTTCGGCACTCCAGGACGCATCGAGCCGGATGACCGCTCGGGTCGAACAGCAGCTTCTCTCGTTTGGCGCCGCCGTCCGGCAGCGCCGCCACCGGGCAGCGCTGCTCGCGCTGCTCGCCTGGCTGCTGCTGGCCCAGTCGCTGCTGATCGTGCACGGCATCGATCACGTCAAGGCCGAGCGCGGCGCGCCGTGCGCGCTGTGCATGGCCAGCGATCATCTCGCGGGCGGCGCCACGCCGTCGACCCACTATATTCCGCCGCAAGCGCCCGAGGTCGTTGCCTCGACCGTCCGCGGCAGCGTCGCCGTCGCGTTCCGCGCGGTGTATCGCTCGCGCGCTCCGCCGCAACCTCCCCCAGCCTGACGGTTCTCGCAGGCGTTCGCCTGCGCCACGTTTTTCGGGACAGGGAGGGAGTCATGCAACTCCTATGGCGCGCGGCATTGACCGCGCCGATATTCATTGTGTGCTGCGCCGCGGCGCAGGCACAGCAGGTCAGTGGGAACGCCTTCAATCCTGCGATCAGCCTCATTTTGAACGGCCACTACGCGAGCTATTCGCGCGATCCGGCCGACTATGCGTTGCCGGGCTTTCTGCTCGATGCCGGAGCCGGGTCTGCCGACCGAAGGTTTGTCGCTGGACGAGACGGAGCTCGCGATCAGCGCGAACGTCGACGACAAGTACTACGGCTTTCTGACCACCTCCATTCAGCAGAACGGCGGCGAGACGTCGGTCGAGCTCGAGGAAGGCTACTTCGAGACGCTGGCGTTGCCGAAAGGGCTCAAGATCAAGGCCGGGCAGTTCCTCTCGGACATCGGCTATCTGAACCCGATCCATTCGCATGCGTGGGACTTCGACGATGCGCCGCTCGCGTACGTCGCCATGCTGAATCAGGCGTACAAGGACACCGGCGTGCAGGTCAAATGGGTGGCGCCGACGACGCTGTTCATCGAGCTCGGCAGCGGAGCTGCTGCGCGGCGACGCGTTCCCGGCGGCCGGGGCCGCGCACGACGGCGTCGGGGTTCGGACCGTGTTCGCCCACGTCGGCGGCGACGTCGGCAGCACGAGCAGCTGGCGCGCGGGGCTCTCGCACCTGTCGGCGGACGCGGCCGAGCGGTCCTCGCTATTCGCGGGCGGCACTGCCGCGTTCACGGGCGACAGCGAGCTCACGATCGCCGACTTCATCTGGAAGTGGGCGAAGAACGGCAATCCCGCGCGACCGCTATTACACGGTGCAAGCGGAGTATCTGCGGCGGCACGAGTCCGGCGCGCTCGCCGTCACGACGATCGCCGCCACGAACGCCGGCCTGTACGACGGCACGCAGAGCGGCTTCTACGTGCAGGGCGTGTATCAGTTCCGGCCGCGCTGGCGCGCGGGCGTTCGCTACGACCGGCTCGACGCGAGCAACGACGTGACGATCGTGGGCCCGAACCCGCTCGCGACGACGCACGACCCGAGTCGCATCAGCCTCATGTCGGACTTCTCGAACAGCGAGTTCAGCCGCCTGCGGTTGCAGGTCAATCGCGACCGCTCGCGGCCCGAGACCGACAACCAGATCGTGTTCCAGTACTTGATGAGCCTCGGCGCGCATGGCGCGCACCGGTTCTGACGGAGATATCCATGAAAAGCATCGAGTTCCTATCCGTTATGTTGCTCGCCGCGCTCGCGACACCTGCGCACGCGGCGCTCGAGGTGCTCGCGTGCGAGCCCGAATGGTCGGCGCTCGCGACCGAGCTCGGCGGCGACTTGATTCACGCCGAGTCGGCGACGACCCCGCAGCAAGACCCGCACTACATTCAGGCCCGACCGAGCCTGATCGCGAAGGTGCGGCGCGCCAATCTCGTGATCTGCACCGGCGCCGATCTCGAGGTCGGCTGGCTGCCGTTGCTGCTGCGCCAGGCCGGCAACGCCGCCGTGCAGCCGGGGCAGCCCGGCTATCTGAATGCGTCGGACTCCGTCGAGATGCTCGACAAGCCGGCCAGCGTCGATCGCGCGCTCGGCGACGTGCATCCGTACGGCAATCCGCACGTGCAGACCGATCCGCGCAACATCGGCAAGGTGGCCGCCGCGCTCGCCGAGCGCCTCGTCGCGCTCGACGGCGCGAATGCGGCCACGTATCAAGCAGCGCCACGCGGACTTCTCGAAGCGCTGGCAGGCCGCGGTCGAGCGCTGGACCGCGGCCGTGGCGCCGCTGCAGCGGCAAGCAGGTGGTCACGCATCACAAGGGCTGGGCTTATCTCGAGAACTGGGCCGGGCTCGTCGAGGTCGGCAACCTCGAGCCGAAGCCGGGCTTGCCGCCGAGCGCCGCGCACCTCGCCGAGCTGCTCGGCCAGCTCAAGGGCAAGCCCGTGGCGATGATCATCCGCTCCACGTACGAGGACGCGAAGGCCTCGGAATGGCTCGCGAGCCGCACGTCGATCCCGTACGTCGTGCTGCCGCATACCGTCGGGGCCGTGGCGGGCACCGACGACCTGTTCGGCATGTTCGACGTCATGGTCAAGACGCTGCTCGAGGTCAAGTCGTGAGCTTCGACGGGACCAGCCTCACGATCATCGGGCCCGGCCTCGTCGCCGGCGCGCTCGTGCTCGCGACCCACGTGCCGCTCGGGCGCGAGGTTTTGCGCCGCGGCATCATCTTCATCGACCTCGCGGTCGCGCAGATGGCGGGGCTCGGCGTGATCGGCGCGAGCACGCTCGGCCTCGAGACGCACGGCGTCGCGGCGCAGGTGGCGGCATTCGCGGCGGCGCTCGCCGGCGGCCTGCTGCTGTCGTGGACCGATCATCGCTTCGGCAAGACGCAGGAAGCGATCATCGGCGTGTCGTTCGTGCTGGCGGCGACCGGCGGCCTGCTGCTGCTCGCGAACAACCCGCGCGGCGGCGAAGAGCTGCGCGACCTGCTCGTCGGCCAGATCCTGTTCGCGGACGTGCATACGCTCGCGCCCGCGGCCGTGCTCGCGGCCGCCGTGCTCGGCAGCTGGCGTCTCGTGATGCGCTGGCTGGGCCGGCCCGGGTTCTACGTGCTGTTTGCGTTCAGCGTGACGGCGTCCGTGCAGCTCGTCGGCGTGTATCTCGTGTTCGCGAGCCTCATGGTGCCGGCGCTCGCCACGCGGACGCTGGCGAAGCACGCGCTCGTCGCGGGCTACGCTGATCGGTTTCGCCGGCTATCTGATCGGGCTGCTGTTGTCGGCCGTGTACGACTTGCCGACCGGCGCCGTGATCGTCTGGACGCTGACGGTCGCGGGGCTCGTCGCGGGCCCATTGCTGGGGGGTCGTCGCGAGGCCGCCGTGTAGTCGCGACGCCATTCGGTGGCGGGGGCGCGAGAACGGCGTGTCCTTTGCCCTCGGCCGCCGAGACGTGCAGACTCTCGTCCCGTCGGCAAACAAGCACGGACGAGGCGGGCGATGACGACGATCGGTTCTCTCGTGCCCCGAAGGCGGCACGTGTTTTCGGCGCTTCTCGTGGCTTGCGCCGCGCTGCTCGCGGTGGCGACGGCGGCGGGACAAGAAGCCGGCGGACCGGCCGCGGCTGCGGCCGCCGGCAAACCGCCGGCCGATGAGAAGCCGAAGACCGTCGACGAGGTCTTGAAGGACAGCGACCGCATCGACGGGCTGTTCACGCTGTATCGCGACCGCAAGACCGGTGATCTGCGGATGATGTTGAGCGCGCAGGAGCTCGACAAGCCGTATCTGTATTTCACGTATACGGAGAACGGCGTGCCCGCGGCGGGCCAGTTCCGCGGCGAGTTCGGCGACGGCGCCGCGAAGGTATTTCACATCGGTCGTTACTTCAATCGCGTGGAGTTCGTCGTCGAGAACACGAGCTACTACTTCGATCCCGCCAAAGCCATCTCGCGCGCGGCCGACGCCGACATCAGCCACGCCGTCGCGTTCGATCAGAAGATCGAGGCCGAAGATGCGAAGAAGGGCGTGCTCGTCATCAACGCGAACGGGCTGTTCTTGACCGAAAGCTTCAATCGCATATCGCCGTTGCCGGATCCGAACAAGAAGCCGAACGAGAGCTTCAACCTGGGCAAGCTGTCCGCCGGCAAGTCGAAGATCCGCAGCATCCACAACTATCCGAAGAACACGGACGTCATCGTGGAGTACGTCTTCGAGAACGAGCAGCCCTACGTGAGCGGCGGCGACGAGGTGACGGACCCGCGCTACGTGAGCATCACGGTGCAGCATTCGCTGATCGAGGCGCCGGACGACGATTTCCGCCCGCGGTTCGACGATCCGCGCGTCGGCTACTTCATGGGCAAGGTCACGGACCTGAGCTCCACCGAGGTGACGCCCTACCGCGACGTGATCAGCCGCTGGAAGCTCGTCAAGAAGGATCCTGCCGCGGCGCTCTCGGAGCCCGTCGAGCCGCTCGTGTACTGGATCGAGAACACCACGCCCGTGGAGCTGCGGCCGATCATCGAAAAGGCGGCGCTACGCTGGAACGAAGCCTTCGAGGACGCCGGGTTCAAGAATGCGATCGTCGTCCGCACGCAGCCCGACGATGCGGACTGGGACGCGGGCGACTTGCGCTACAACGTGATTCGCTGGGCCGCGTCGCCGAGCCCGCAGTTCGGCGGCTATGGGCCGAGCTTCTTCGATCCGCGCACGGGTCAGATACTCGGCGCCGACATCATGCTGCAGTACTCGGTCATCAGCGGCAATCTGCGCCGGGCGCGCGTGTTCGGGCCCTCGTCCGAGGCCGACGAGCTTCTCGGCAACGATCCGACGCGGTGCGCAGCCGGCTTGCTCGGCGAGCAGCAAATGCTGTTCGCCTCGGCCGCGCTCGAAGCGCTCGGCGCGAGCAGCGAGGAGCAACAGCGACTGATCGAGGAGTTCGTCTACTTCCTCGTGCTGCACGAGATGGGCCACACGCTCGGGCTCAACCACAATTTCCGTGCGAGTCACATGCACTCGCTCAGCGATATCTTCGATCCCGACAAGACCTATCCGGTAGGTCTGCACGGCTCCGTGATGGACTACCCCGCGGTTCCGTTCGCGCTCCCTGGGCACAAGCAGGGGCAGTTCTGGACGACGCGCCCGGGGCCGTACGACAAGTGGGCCATCACGTTCGGCTACTCCGCTGCGCTGCCCGAGCCCGCGGCCGAGGCCGCGCGGCTCGAGAAGATTCTCGCGCGCTCCACGGAGCCCGCCCTGGCATTCGGCAACGACGCGGATGACATGCGTGCGCCGGGCAAGGCGATCGATCCGCGCGCGATGGTCGACGACATGACGAGCGATCCGATCGGCTTCTCGCGTCACGAGATCGAGCTCGTGAAGGCCGTCGTGCCGCGCTTCCCCGACCGTCTGATGCATTCCGGCAAGTCGTACGAGGAGCTGCTGCGCGGCTTCACGACGGCGACGGCGGTGCTGCGCCAAGCCGCGACGACGGCGTCGCGGTTCATCGGCGGCGTCTACGTCGATCGGGCAATGGTGAATCAACCCGGCGCCGGGCCGCCGCTGACGCCGGTGAGCCTCGAGGATCAGCATCGCGCGATGCAGGTGCTGCGCGACGGCGTGTTCTCGCCCGACGCGTTCGCCATGATCGACGACTCCGCGAGCCGCTTGCTCGAGCAGCGGCGCGGCTTCGATCACTTCGGCTACACCGAGGATCCGAAGATCCACGATCTCGCGCTCGACATCCAGAAGAGCATCCTCGACCATCTGCTGCATCCGGTGGTGCTGAAGCGGCTCACGGACTCACGGGTGTATGGCAACCAGTACTCCGTGGCGCAGATGCTGGTCGATCTCACGGATGCCGTGTTCGCCGCCGATCTCAACGGCAGCGTGAACACGTACCGCCAGAATCTGCAGCTCGAGTACGTGGAGCGTTTGCTGAAGATCGTGAAGCCCGCGGGCGACAACAAGTACGATCACATTGCGCAGACCATGGCGCTCGATCGCGTGCGGTGGATCGACAAGCAGCTCGCGCGCAAGCGCGGCAGCGATCTCGAGACGGTCGCGCATCGCGAGCACGTTCGCTACCTGATCCAGCAGGGGCTGGACGAGTCGAAGTCCTGAAATCTTCACGACGGACCGGTGCACCGGCAGATGGTTGACCGCCGCGAGGCGAGACGGAACCATACGGCCCCGTGAAGGAGGCGCTCAAACATAGTCTCGCGCTCCTGCTCGGCATGGCCCTGCTCATGCTCGGCGCGGGGCTGCAGGCCACGTTGCTCGGCGTGCGCGCCACGCTCGAGGGCTTTTCGACATTGGTCATCGGCGTCGTCATGGCCGGGTACTACGTGGGCTACGTCGGCGGCTCGCTCGCGGCCCCCGAGCTCGTGCGCCGCGTCGGGCACATCCGCGTGTTTGCCGCGCTCACGGCCGTGGCCGCGGCCACGATCCTGGTGCAGAGCATGTTCGTCGCCGCGTGGTTCTGGGTGCTAATGCGCGGCGTTTCGGGCGTCTGCTTCGCCGCCATCTACGTCGTGGCCGAAAGCTGGCTCAACGACCGCGCCGACAGCCGCTCGCGCGGCACCTTGCTCGCGACCTACATGGTGGTGATCTATGCGGGCCTCGGTCTCGGCCAGTTCCTGCTGAATCTGGCGGATCCGCGCGGCCAGATGCTGTTCACGGTGATCGCCGTCCTGATCTCCCTGGCCCTCGTGCCGATGGCGCTCACGGCCCAGCGCGCGCCGGAGTTCGCGTTGCCGCAGCGAGTCGGGTTTCGCGACCTGTTCGTGATCTCGCCGCTCGGCGCGATCGGCGTCGGCTTCTCCGGCGCAATCTCGGCCACGCTGTTCTCGCTGGGGCCGGTGTACGCTGCACGCGCCGGGTTTGCGTCGACCGGCGTATCGACGTTCATGGCCTTGAGCATCCTCCCGGCGATTGCATTGCAGTTGCCGCTCGGCCGCTACTCCGATCGCATCGATCGACGCAGCGTGCTGATCGCCATGTCCGTCGCAGCCGCGGCGGCCGCGGCGGCCGCGCTACTGCTCGGCAGGGGCGAGTCGATTCCGTTCTTCGCAGCCGTCGTCGTTTATGGCGGGTTGTCGCTTTCCACGTACGCCCTGTGCGTGTCGCACATCAACGATCACTTGCGGCCCGAGCAAATGGTCGCCGCGAGTGGCTCGATCATCCTGCTGAACGGCATCGGCTCCATCATCGGCCCGTTGGTGGTGTCCGCCGCCATGCAGGTCACCGGTCCCGTCGCGTACTTCGGCAGCGCCGTGGCCATGCATCTGGCCTTCGCGGGGTTCGCGGCCTGGCGCAAGGGCCGGACGCGCGCGGTGCCGAGCGACGAGAAGGCGCGCTTCGTCGGTGCGCTGCCGCAGGTGGCGCCGACCGGACGGCTCGCAGCGCCCGAGGCGAAGCCGCCGGTGGCGTGAGATCAGGCGCCACTAGCGCGCGTCCAGCCATCGTCCGATGGCGGCGTCGCGCAGCACGTTGACGGGTTGTGCCGACACCAGTTTCGCCACGCCCACCCGCAGGCAACACAGCGCACCACGGGTCGCGCGTCCCTCGCGATAATTCTGAAGAACCGAGTGCTCGCGGTGCCGTTGACCGCTCTCTCGCGCCGCTCATAGTATTCGTGACCTGCGGTGATCGATGCCGCTTCGTAGACGGGGGACTTCATGAAAAGAATGGCTGGCCTGGCATGCGTGGCCGTCGGTGCGCTCACGCTGGCGGCGGCGCCATCGGCCGTGCTCGCGCAACGCGGATCCTTCGGTGGCGGCTACGGACCGCCGCTCAAGACCGAGAAGCCGCCGAAAGAGTTTGCGACCTCCGACGAGCACTACGAATATCTGCTCGCGCAGGCCAAGGGTGGTACGAAGCAGACGCTCGCCTCGGTGCCTCGCTGGGATGGCATCTGGCAAACCGCCGGCAACACGCACCTCGAGGTCTTCATCGACGGCCCCGGCGGCTTGGCCGGCAAGGTGCGGGAAGGCGTGCTCACGCCCGCATACGAGAAAGCCTACAAGGAGCGCTGGCGCCAGCAGATGGAGGAAGGCCAGGTGCGTTACGACCGCCTCGGGGAGTGTCAGCCGCCCGGCATGCCGCGGTTCCTGCTCGAGCCATACACGCACGAGTTCATCAACCTGCCGAACGAGTCGTATCTCATCAACGACTTCGGCCCGTCGATCCGCCGCGTGCTGATCGGCAAGAAGCACAGCAACTCTGTACGGCACGCACTCGTGGTACGGGGACACGATCGGGTTCTGGGACGGCGACAAGCTCGTGTTGAACTCCAAGTATCTGTACCCCGCCGACTTCACGCGCTGGTCGCCGATGACCAGCAACCAGTTCGAGAGCGTCGAGGTCTGGCAGCTGAAGAAGTACCCGGAAGGCGTCGAGCGGCTCGAGGTGCAGGCCACGTTCTACGACAAGTTTGCGTTCGTGAAGCCGGTCAACGTGGTCTACGCTTTCCGCCGCGCCACGGATCTCGAGAAGGCCGACTACCGCATCAACCAGTGGGAGTGCGACCAGACCAGCAACTCGTACCTCGACGAGAAGGGCGTGTCGAATTTCCATCTGCCGGGCGAGGAAGGCTTCAACGACGGGCGCGGTTTCACCCAATTCCCCGAGTTGCCGGGGCAGTCGCGTGACCCGATCTACAACACCACGCTACCGACGACTACGAATTCGAAATAGAGGAGCAGAGCAATGACCAAGCGTGCATATCCGTTGGCGGTGGCGATCGCGGCCGGCTTACTGACGGCGGCCGTAGCCGAAGCGCATCACTCGTTCGCGATGTTCGACCGCAACACGGAGATCGTGAAGTCCGGCACCGTCGTGCGCTGGGCGTTCAACAATCCGCACTCCTGGCTGTACCTGAACGTGAAGAACGAGGACGGCACGGAGACGCTCTGGAGCTTCGAGGGCTCCGCGCCGACGGGGCTGATCCAGCGCGGCATCACGGGCGATACGTTCAAGCCCGGCTCGGAGGTCACGTTCATGTACTGCCCCTTGCGCGACGGGCGGCCCGGCGGCGCGATCGGCTGGGCCAAGCTCGACGACGGCTCGTACCTGAACCCGGCCGACGGCGGGTGTAACGGCAGCAAGGACAACATCTCGCGCTGGGAAGGGTTGCTGAAGCAAGGCATCACGTCGCAGGTCCAGGCGCCGAAAGAGCAGGAAACGCAGGCCGGCACCAAGTAGTCGAGCGTCGCCGAGGCGACGGACGGCGGCACCGTCTACGGGGCTTCGTCCGGTTCCTGTTCGGCAGACGCGGCCGGCGCGACTCGCAGCGGCCGCTTGAGCTTCAGGATCTCGTGCCGTTCGTCGGCCGCCGTCACCTCGAGCGCGACGAGGCCGCGCGGCGTCTCCTCGATCGTGATGTCGCGCGGTTGCTCGATCATGTGATCGATGCTCTCGAGGGCGATCTCGAGCACGTCCGCGCGCGGGTCGTATACGATTCCATGAAGCGGCAGCCATTTGGCTTCGACGTGATCGCCGAGCGCTAGCGACACGACTTCGAGCTCCGCGTTCTCGTCGCGCAGCCCGCGCGACAGCCGATCGCAGTAATCCTGCCATTCGCCGCGTCGCAGTCTGCGCGTGCTCATGTTGCGTCCTCCGATCGATGCCTCTTGCGAGTAGATGATCGCCGCGAGCCCGACGCCATTGTGGGAACTACCTACGGCGGTGCTAGGATGACTCGTCGACCCGCATTCTTCGACGGGTTGCGTGCCGAATAACAACTAGACCACGGCGCCGATCGCGGTCCGTGGCACCGGGAGCGAAACGACATGATCGGCGGACGCCTGTACTCCGACGACACGACCCTGATCAAAGGGGGCTACGTCCTGACGCTCGACCCAGAGCTCGGCGACCTGCCACACACGGACGTGCTGATCCAGGGCGACAAGATCGCGGCCGTGGGTAAGGATCTCTCCGCGAGCCCGCACGCGAACGTCATCGATGCCCGCGACCGGATCGTGATGCCCGGCTTCGTCGACACCCACCGCCATACCTGGCAGACGCCCGTGCGCGGCGTGCTGCCGAGCTGCACGCTGGATCAGTACTTCTCGGGCATGCTCGACAACATCGGCATCCAGTACCGCGCCGAGGACGTGTACATCGCGAACCTCATGGGCGCGCTCGAGGCCGTGAACGGCGGCATCACGACGCTGCTCGACTGGTCGCACGTAAACAACACGCCGGAGCACGCGGACGCTGCGATTCACGGCCTCGCCGAGGCCGGCATCCGCGCGATCTACGCGCACGGCCCCCCGGTCGGCGCGAGCTGGTGGGCGTACAGCTCGAAGGAGCACCCCGAGGACATCCGCCGCATTCGCAAGCAGTACTTCAACTCGGACGACCAGCTCGTGTCGCTCGCGCTGGCTGCGCGTGCGCCCGGCAACACGACGCCCGATGTGGCTCGGCACGATTGGCTGCTCGCGCGCGATCTGGGCATAAGGATCAGCGTGCACGTCGGCATGCGTCTGACCGGCGTGCATGTGAACCACGTGGGGACGCTGAACGAGCTGGGCCTCATGGGGCCCGACACCACGTACATTCATTGCACGGACTCGACCGACGAGGAGCTCGATCTGATCGCTTCGACAGGCGGTACCGCGTCGGTTGCGCCGTACGTGGAGATGCTGATGGGGCACGGCGTACCGCCGACGGGCCGGCTCGTGGCGCGCGGTGTGCGGCCGTCGCTCAGCATCGATGTCGTGTCGAGCGTGCCCGGCGACATGTTCACGCAGATGCGCACGGCGCTCGTTCAGGAACGGATCCTGGCATTCACCGACACGCCGGACATTGCGTTCTCTCCTACGCTCACGCATCGCGACGTGCTCGAGTTCGCTACCGTCGTCGGCGCGCACGCCTGCGCACTCGATCACAAGATCGGCACGCTCACGCCCGGCAAGCAGGCCGACATCATCCTGATCCGCACGGATCAGGTGAACGTGGCGCCGGTCATCGACCCCGTGGCCACCGTCGTGATCTGCGCCGACACGTCGAACGTCGACACGGTGTTCGTCGCGGGCAAGATCCTGAAGCACCGCGGCCAGCTCGTGCGGGTCGACATGGCGCGGCTGTTCGACCGCCTGAGCGGCGCTCGCGACTACCTGCTGTCGCGCGCGGGCGTGATCCCGAAGTGGATCCTGTCGCGGCGCGACTGAGCGTGAACGTGCTCGGCCCGCACTGCGCGTGAATGACCACCGTCGACGAGGGCCGCCTCGCCGAGGAGGTCGACGACGTCGAGGAGGGCGAGCGAAAATCCCTCAGGAGGGATTTCGCACCACGACGGTGCAGCGATCGAACGAGGTTCGCGAACCGGCCGGGGTCTACCGGGCGCCGCCGTTACGCGCCATATGCCGCGCGGTCCGTCGCAGATGTGCCGGGGTTCACGGTTCGCGCAGGCGCGCCGTTGCGCTCGGCATGCGGCTGCTGGCATTTTCTCGTGCCGATGCGCCTGCTGCTGCACATTCGTCGCCGCGCTCTCGCTGCTCGGCTCGCCCGCGCCCGCGGCGCCGCGCCGGACGAGGTGCCGATCGGCGGCGTCGTGCGGCCCGCGATCATGCGCGGCCTGAACGGCCCCGCGCGCAATCTCGAGGAGTTCCGCGGCCGGCCGCTGCTGATCAACGTCTGGGCCAGCTGGTGCGGACCGTGTCGCGCCGAGATGGCGTCGCTCGAGCGCCTGGCGTGGCTCGACGAGACGCACTACTTCACGATCATCGGCATCTCGACCGACGACTACGTCGACAAGGCGCAGACCGCGCTCAAAGAGTCGAACGCGACGATCACGCATTTCATCGACCAGAACCTTACGCTCGAGCACATGCTCGGCGCCTCGACGCTGCCATTGACGGTGCTCGTCGACGCCGATGGCCGGGTGGTCGGCAAGGTCCACGGCGCGCGGGAATGGGACAGCCGCGACGCGCTCGAGTACATTCACGCCACGTTCAAGCACGACGCCGCGCAGCGCCTGTCGCGAGCGCCCACTCAGCGCCATTAACCCTGCCGCACCCATTGCGGTAGAGTCGCTGCCGTGATCGACGGCGGAGAGTGGCGCGATGATCGCGGACAAGAATCGGGCATGCGTCTTGGATGGTTCTGCGTGCGCGCTGCTTTCGGCCGCGACCGCGGCCGGGCCGACGATCGCGTGACGGCCGGCGCCGCGTCCGTCGAGCCGCCGACGCTGATCTCGCTCGGCATCGACTGGATGCATCGACGGCGACGACAACCGCAACGCGGCCGTTGCAGTCGAATATCGCCAGGCCGGCACGACCGAGTGGCGCACCGGCTTGCCGCTGCATGCGCCTGCAGAACGAGCAGGTCAACGGCCGCGTCGGCGGGCCGAGCTTCATCCCGGGCGCGAGCGCGGCCGAGAGCGAGACGGCGCTCGCGGGCGGCACGGCCGCGCCGGGCGTCGCGGCGTCGGGCGCGAACCCGTTCGCGTTCAGCCCGTTCTCGTACGTCGCGCCGAACATGTTCTCCGGCAGCCTGTTCGATCTCTCGCCGAACACCGACTTACGAGATCCGTCTCACGCTGAGCGATCCCGACGGCGTCGCCGGCGAGGCTCGCCGCACGTCTGACGGCGCGCACGCGCGCCGAGCCGCAACCGGCCGCGGGCGGCAAGGTCTATCACGTCTATCCCGTCGGCTACACGGGGCCGCGGCAGGAGCCGTCGTTCACGGGCCTGATGGCGGCGTACTACATGGCCGCCGCGCACTTCGACTATCAGAACGCGTACCCGCCGCGCGTGCAGCCCGGCGATCAGATCCTGATGCACGCCGGCGTGTACTTGAGCGACCGCCACCACTACATGAATCGCGCGCCGGCGCCGGGCTATCTCGCGCTCGGCACGGTATTCGACGGCACGTATTACCTGACGCAAAGCGGCACGCCGGAGCGGCCGATCGTGATCAAGGCGGCGGGCGACGGCGAGGTCGTGTTCGACGGCGACGGCGCCGAGACGCTGTTCAACCTGATGGCCGCGAACTACAACTACTTCGAGGGCATCACCGTCCGCAACACGAACGTCGCGTTCCTGCTGGGCTACAAGAGCATCGCCGGCGCGAGCGGCTTCACGCTGAAGCACTCGCGGCTCGAGAACGTCGGCCGCGGCGTGCACACGGATTGGTCGGGCTCGAAGAACTTCTACATCGCCGACAACGTGTTCATCGGCCGCCACGATCCCGACAAGATGATGGGCTGGAACGGCGCGATCTGGGAGAAGCTGCCCGGGTTTCCTGAGCGGCTCGACTCCGAGTACGCGATCAAGGTCTACGGCCAGGGCCACGTCGTGGCCCACAACTACATCGCGAACTGGCACGACGGGATCGACAACGCCACTTACGGCAACCCCGACGGCACGCCGAACCCGGATCCGGAGCGCTTCCCGATGTCGGTCGATTTCTACGAGAACGACATCTACAACATGGGCGACAACTGCATCGAAACCGACGGCGGCGGGCGCAACATGCGCGTGTTTCGCAATCGCTGCTTCAATACGGCGCTCGGCGGCCTGAGCGCGCAGCCGATCTTCGGTGGACCCGTCTATTTCATCCGCAACGTCGTCTACAACGGTCCCGGTGCCGGTGCGCTGAAGTACGTGTCCACGCCGACCGGCGTGCTGTGCTACCAGAACACGTTCATCGGCGAGGTGGGCGTGCCGGGTCCGGCCGCGAACCTGCACTTTCGCAACAACCTGATTCTCGCCGAGGGCGCTGCCGAGGCCGTGTTCAACGTCGGCACGTTCACGAGCTACTCGACGTCGGACTACAACGGCTTCCGGCCGAACCCGGGCGCCAAGGTAGCGTTCCAGTGGAGCTCGCCGCCGGCGGGCATGCCATCCGAGTACGTGCAAGCCGCCCGTCGCGCATCAGTTCGCGACGCTGCGCGATTATCAACGCGGAACCGGCCAGGACGCGCACAGCAGGCTCGTCGACTACGACACGTTCGTGCGCGTCACGCAGCCGGATCTCAAGGATCCGCAGCATCTTGTACGATCCCGCGGCGTTCGATTTCGGCCTGGCGCCGCGCTCGCCGGCGATCGACGCCGGCACTGTCTCTGCCGAACATCACGGACGGCTACACGGGTCGCGCGCCGGATCTCGGGGCGCTCGAGCGCGGCCGACCGCGCGCCGCACTACGGACCGCGAAATTAGTCACAGCGCCCGATGCGGACCGAAATGCGTGCGCAAATCCACGACGTTGATCGCCGGTAAGTTCGGCAGCCGGCACTTTGGCACGGAGCCGTATCTGGCCGAGGCGTTGCGACGGACCGGCAAAGCACGCGCCCGTCGTGCTGTACGTCGGGGCCGCGAACGGCGACGACGCGAACTTCGGGGCGCGCGCTCGGCGAGGTGATCAAGGATGCGGGCGCCCACGAAGTGCGGTGGCCGAAGCTTGTCGCGGCGGCGTCCGCAGGTCGCCGGCGGCGCGCGCGGCGTTGCAGGAGGCGGACCTCGTGTTCCTCGGCGGTGGGGACGTCGACGCCGGCATGCGAGCGGTGCGCGAGGCCGGGCTCGTCGACGACCTGCAGTGCCGCCGCGCAGCGCGGCGCGGTGTTCGTGGGCATGTCGGCCGGCGCGATCATGCTCGGCGAGCGCTGGATCCGGTGGCCGAATCCGCATGCCGGCGACGAGGAGGCCGAGACCTACGAGTGCCTCGCGCTCGTGCCTTTTACGGTCGACACCCATGGGGAAGGCGACGACTGGCGCGAAGCCCGGTCGTACGCGGCCGTCCGCGCCCGCGAGCTCGGCAAGGAGGCGCGGGCGTATGGCGTGCCGAGCGGCGGCGCGCTCGTGGTCGATCCGCAGGGTAAGATCGCGGCGCAAGGAGAGCCCGTGCCGGTGTTTGCGGCGCAACCGAACCGCAAGGCCAGGCTCGAGAAGACGTTGGAGGCAGGGAAGTGAGCTACTCCGCCGATCACTGGCGGCGCGTGGGCGAGGAGACGCGGCGCATGGTCGCCGAGGTTCCGCTGTATCGCGACCGGCCGACGCCGCCGGCCGACCCCGGCGCGCTCCTGACCGTGGCTCGCGCAGCTGCCGCCCGTGGACAAGCGCGAGCTGCGCAGAGGATTTCCGAAATCGCTGATCCGCCAGGATCAGGATCTGCACGCGGCGATGCGCGACGAGCGTGTCACGTTGCTCGCCACCTCGGGCACCACGGCCGATCGGCTTCAGGTCATCTGGGAGTGGTCGTGGTGGGACCCTCAGGAGCGCGAGGCGATGCGGCTCAACGCGCGGATCGCCCGGTCGATGCGCGACGCCGGCTTTCGCGAAGCGGTGCTGACCACACCCACCTGCGGCGCCGGCCTGTGCCACTTCGGCAGCCGCTCGATGGCGGAGCGCAGCATCGACGGCATGCTGTTCCTGAACGAGAACGCCGATCCGTCGCTGTGGAGCGAACGCGACTACGAGCGAATGCTGCGCGAGTGGATCGAATTCAAGCCGCGCGGGATCGAGGCGGATCCGGCCTATCTCGCGGTGATCGCGCGCGCCGCGCTCGCGCGCGGCGTCGAGCTGCCGGCGCCCGACTTCATCACGCTCACGTACGAAACCACCACGCGCGCGATGCGTCGCGACATTGGTCGTGCCATCGACGCGCCGCTCGTTCCAGCTCTATGGCGCCACCGAGGCCGGCGTGCTGTTCATGGAATGCGAGCACGGCCGGTTGCATCCGAACGAGCGACACAGCCATATCGATCTCGTGCCGGTGTCGGGCGGCGAACGTCTCGCACGCGTGCTCGTCACGACGCTCGGCCGACAGTGGATGCCGCTGTTGCGTTACGACATCGGTGACATCGTGCGCGTCGCGGAGTCGCGCGACTGCGCGTGCGGCTTGGCGAGCGACGGGCCGCTGCTCGAGCGCGTCGAGGGCCGGCAGAGCGACTGCACGGTCGTCGCACGGCGAAACGGTGACGCCTTTGATGCTCGACGACGCGATCCATGCCGCGCTCGGCCAGGACGCCACGCTCGAGCAGTGGCAGCTCGCCGGCGACAGCCTGCAGGTCGTCGATCCGAAGTCGCGCGCGAGCGCCGCGGCTGCGGCGCTCGCTGCCGGCAGGCTGCTCGCGCGTCCCATTCGCGGCGAGCACGTGAGCGCCATCGCGCCGGAGGCTTCGGGCAAGTATCGCCTGGTGAAGAGCTGATGCAGAGCGCGGGCTTCCCGCTGCTCGAACGCGGTTACGACGGCCAACCGTTCATCTATCTCGACAGCGCTTCGACCACGCCGAAGCCGCGTCCGGTCATCGAGGCCGTCGTGCGCTACTACGAGACGGTCGGCGCGAACGTGCATCGCGGCACGCATCCGCTCGCCGAAGCGGCCACCGAGGAGTACGAGCGCGCGCGGCATCGAGTCGCGGCGCTGATCGGCGCGCAGCCGGCCGAGATCGTGTTCACGCGCAATGCGACCGATTCGTTCAATCTGCTCGCGCGCGCTCTGAAGCTCACGGCCGAGGACGAGGTCGTGTTTCCCGCGTCGGAGCATCACAGCAACTACATGCCGTGGCGCGCTCGACGCCAAGGCCGTGCTCGTCGACATCGACGACGAGGCGGTGCCGAGGTGGCAACAGCTGCCCGAGCGGCTCAGCAAACGCACGCGGCTCGTGAGCCTCGCGCACGTCTCGAACGTCACGGGCGTGATCGCGCCGGTCGAGGAGTGGATCGCCACGGCCCACGCGGCCGGCATACCCGTCATGCTCGACGCGTCGCAGTCCGTCGCGCATTTGCCGATCGACGTGCGCGCGCTCGACGTCGACTTCATGGGGTTCTCGAGCCACAAGATGTTCGGCCCGAACGGCGTCGGCGTGCTGTACGTGCGGCGCGATCGCTTCGAGCAGCTCGGGCTCGGCAATGTCGGCGGCGGCATGGTCGCGCATGCACGAGGAGGATCGTTTCGAGCCGCTCGAAGCGCCGCTGCGGTACGAAGCCGGTACGCCGAACATCGAGGGCGTGATCGGGCTGGGCGCGGCCGTCGACTACTTGAAGAGCATCGGCATGACGAAGATGGCGGCGCATTCGCGCGCGCTCGCGGCGCAGCTCATGGAGGGACTGGGGGAGCTTCGCGAGGCCACCGTGCTCGGCCGCTCGGCGCGCGAGCGGATCGCACTCGCGACGGTGTCGCTGCCGCTGCCCGCGATGGCCCAGCAGGACATCGCGCGGCTGCTCGCGGACGCGCATGGCATCTTCGTCAGCGGCGGCTATCACTGCGCGCACGTGCTGCACCGCCGCTTGCGCCTCGAGGGCACGTTGCGGGCGTCCGCGCACGATCTACAACGACTCGTCCGACGTCGAGGCGTTCGTGGCCGCGCTGCGCGAGCTCTGAGCGAAGCACGCGCGGAATTCCCGATGCGGGCCGAGGTCCGCGTCCGTCTCGCGGCCCGCGGCGAGCGTGGAGTCGCGGAATCCCGAGACGATCTCGTGCACGTGCACGTCGCGTCCGGAAACGACGAAGCGCGCGCGCCATTCCTTCAGCGCCAGCACGAACCCGCTGCCGTCGCGGCGGATGCGCCGATACGGATGCGGCGCGGGCCCCAGCGCCAGCGCGGCCGTGGCGCGGTCGCGAATCGCAAGGCCCGTGCGTGCTTCGATCCAGTCGGCCTGGCGCGCGGCACTCGCGGCCCAGTGGACCGCGAAGGCGGGCACGGGGTCGCGGCTCGCGTCGCCGGCTGCGGCCGCCTCCTCGAGCCAACCGCTGCGCGCAGTCGTGATCGCATCCGTGTAGGGCACGTACGGTTTGATGTCGAGCACCGGCGTGCCGTCGAGCATGTCGATGTCGCGCACGTGCAGCGTGAGGCCGTCGACGCGCTCGAGCTTCACGGCCGACAGCCCGAGCGGGTTCGGCCGATGCGGCGAGCGCGTGGCGAACACACCCTTGCGTCCCGTGCGGCTGCGCGGCGGCAGCACTTTCGGGCGCCAGCCCGGGTTCCGATCGAACCAGAACAGCACCCAGATGTGGTCCCAGGCATCGAGATCGAGCAACGCGTGCTCGAAGTTCCTGCCGGGCGTGAGCTCGATGCGTCCGTGCGTGTTGCCGCCGGCACGCGGCTGTCGCGCCGCTTCGACCTTCGTCGCGAGCGCCGTGCGCACGTAACCGATCGGCTCGAGCGTCAGTTGCGAATCGTTCTTCCTCACCGGGTGCGCCTAACGAGAGGTTTTCCGAGTCAGCCGGTCTGGGACGCCGCTGCCAGGGCGGACTCCAGCGCATCGACGCCCCGGTTCTTCAGCAGGGCGAGATCGTCGGCGCCCCATTGCTCCGCGATTCTGCCATCGAGCAACAGCATGGCGGTGTCGGCATAGTGCTCCACGATGTCGAGAGAGTGCGTCGCCAACAGGACGCCGCAAGATGCGCTCCGCAACCTCTGTTGCAGATGGCGCTTCAAAGTCAGGGCGCTATAGGGGTCTAGACCATTGAAGGCTTCGTCCAGCACGATCGCTGCAGGCTGACCGAGCAGAGCGAGCAGCACACACAGCTTTTGTCGCGTCCCCAGCGAGTACGTATCCACGAATCGGTCCATGAACGGCGTAAAGGACAGCTCGTCCGACAAGCGCCAGGACGTCCGTACCGATCGAGTCCAGCTCCTTGGCCATCGCATACACCTCGAGACACTGTCGCCCCGTCAGCAGCGGAGGCAGTTGATCGGGCGAGCATGCGTAGCCGATGCGGCGCTTCGCCTCGGCAGGCGAGCTCGTCAAGGAGTAGCCCGCGATGCGGATCTCGCCCGTCGTCAATGCCATTCGGCCCGACACGCAATGCAGCAGGGTGCTCTTGCCGACTCCGTTCGGTCCCAGCAAGCAAGCCCACCGGCCCGGCGCCACTGACAAGCTCACACCGCGCAGGACCTCGTGCTTGCCATAGCGGGCACTCACGTCGTCTATCTCAAGGACGTTCATGGGTTGCTCCGCGGTGCAGGTGCAGGGCGCCGAACAGGACCGCGAACGATATCCCCCAGCCGTGCCCGCGCTCCTCCGCGAGCAGCGTCGTGGCCACGGCAAGGGACAGCTTCACCGTCGGCGAGCGTCCGCGATAACAATCCGCCAGCGAAACTGCGGTCGCAAGCGCGACGAGCGACAACCACAATACGCCGCCGTAGAAGGCCGTGGCCGGCGGAGAGCCCATGGCCGCGAGCACCGTTGTCCCGATCAGCGTTCCACACACTTGATGCAGCAGCGCGCGCGCCGGCGATCGGCCATGCAAAGGCCCAGAACGTGATCGGCGTGGACCGCAACCACTCAGCCGCCGAGCGTGCCACGTGGGGGACCGCCCGGAAAACGGCGAGCAGGTAGGACACCAGAAACCACATGACGAGGATGGCCAGCGCGCCGATGGCACCCGTGCCGCCGGGAACGGACAGGATCGCCGCCGCGAGCACGAGGCGCGCGTTCTCCGGGCGGCTCCACGCGAGCGCTTGCACGATCGGCCAGCGCGAGAGCGCACGCGCGCGACGGTCGCTCGCTCGCCGCGGTGCGCATGAGTCGTGGCACGTAACGCGAGCCCGGCCACCGCGCCACCGGCGCGCGACTCGACAACCACGCGCCCGCCAACGTTCCCACCGCGGCTCCCGCCACCATCAGCCCCGCGAGCTGCGCGGCCTGGCCAATCGTCACGGCTGCATTCAGGGCAAGGAGCCCCAGCAACGCGGCAACGAGCGCGAGTCTGCCCAGCAGCGATACTGCCAGCAGCGCCACGATCGTCGTGCGCGGGTGGTGCGTCGTGCGCGGCGTGGCCGCCAGCCACGACTCGCGAAGGGCGACTTCGAGGTCGCGCCTGCGTCTTCGGAATCACCGACATGACGTAGAGACCCGAGACCGCGCCGACCAAGCCCCAGTGGCGCAGAAGCCACGGAACCGCGATCGCGACTCCGTCCGCCTGCGATGAGAAGCCAACGAGAAGAGCGACGGCCGCGCCGAGCGCCGTGGCGGCGACGGCCATGCGTGTGCGATTCGGCCGCGCCGTGCAGCACCGCCATCGGTTCACCGCGCTCAGCGCTTTGGCGAGCAGCGCCGGATGGCGATGCAAAGGTTGCCATAACCAGATTGGGATCGATGGCCGGATCATGGGGCTGTTCGGGACGGCGATATCACCGCGGTAGCGCTTGCGAGGGAGTCTAGCATCGCGACCAGCTGCCACTGCGCCAGGGCTCGCCGGTGAGCGGTAAGACGCGACGCGGTGAGGGCGTCAGCGCGACTTCAGCGCCGGCTCGGCGCCCGCGCGGCCGTCGGTCGCGATCAGCGGAACGACGCTGGAGTGGCCGGCGGCGCGGCGCTGTGCGAGCCATGGCAGCAGTTGCTCGTGCGGCATCGGCTTCGCGATGCCATAGCCCTGGGCGTGCTCGCAACCCATGGCAGCGATGCGCTCGAGTGCCGCGCTATCCTCCACGCCTTCGGCTACCGCAGTGAGGCCGAGCTGATGCGCGAGGTCGATCGTCGCGCGCAGGATCGCTTGGTCCTTTGCATCTTCGCGCCCGATCACGAACGACTTGTCGATCTTCAGCTCGTCGACCGGCAGGCGCTTCAATTGAGCGAGCGCCGAGTGACCCGTGCCGAAATCGTCCACGGCCAACCTGAAGCCGAGCTCGTGGATGCAGTTCACGACGGCCAACGACTTGTTGACGTTGTGCATGATCGCGCTCTCGGTGACTTCGAGCGTGAGCTGCGCGGCCGCCAGGCGATGCTTCTTCACGAGATCGAGCAGGAAATACGGCAGATACTCGTCCGCCAGGTCGTCGACCGAGATGTTCACGGCCACACTCAGGTCCACACCCTGATCGCGCCACGCCGCGCAGCGTGCCACGGCCGCTTTCAGAACCCAGCGCGTCAGGTGGGCGATGCCGCCCGCTTGCTCGATCGCATCGACGAACTCGCTCGGCGGCAGCAGGCCGAGCTCCGGATGCTGCCAGCGGACGAGCGCCTCGGCGCCGTAGATCTCGCCGCGTACGCAGATCGAGCTTCGGCTGGAAGAACAGGCGCAGCTCGTCGTTCTTCATGCGCCCGCGGGAAATCGCCGACGATCTTGATCTGCCTCAGCGCCCGGTCGTCCTGGCCGAGACGATACACCGTTGCCGTCTCGTGTCCGAGCAACGCCTCGCTTCGGGCGCTCGATGCCCGCCGGCAGAGCTCGGCCGCATCGTGGCTGTGCTCGGGGTAGCAGGCCACGCCGCCGCTGATCTGCAGCGAGATGTTCGCGCCGCCGACGCGGACACCCGCGCGCAGCCGATCGGCCTGCTGCTCGATCCATTCCACGGCCTGCGCGGCGTCGCGCTCCGGCAGCCCCACGACGAACTCGTCCCCCGTGAAGTGCCCGAGCACCTGGTTTTCGCCGAGCTGCTCGCGCAGGGCGGTGGCGGCCAGCTTCACGACCTCGTCGCCCGCGCGGTGACCGAGCGAGGACACGATGCCGTTCAGCCGGTCGACGCCGATGCTGACGACGCTGAGCGTTTTGGAGCGCGTGATCGCGTCGCGCAGCAGCCCGATCGTGAGCTCGCGATTGGGCAGCCCGGTGAGACTGTCGTGATGTGCCTGATGAAAGATGTGCCGCTCGCGATCGGCGATCGCGTGCTGCATCAGGTTGAACGTGCCGGCGAGCTCGCCGAGCTCGTCGGACGAGGTGGCATTGATGGGCTCGCTGTAGTCGCCCTCGCGCATGCGTCGCGCTGCAGCGGCCAGGTCCAGCACGGGACGCGTGAGCGTGTTCGCGAGCCAGAACGAACCGCCGATCGCGAGCAGCAACGAGACCCCGGTGATCGCGAGCAGGATGTTGCGAACCCGCATATAGGCCGCCGACGTTTCCGCGAGCGGGAGCTGCATTGCGACGTAGATGTCGCTGCGGTCGCTCAGGAAAGGCCGCAGCAGCGACAGGTGAGCCGACGCGTCGACGCCCGTGGTCTGCGGATCCGTGCGCTTCGAGTCGAGACCGCGGATCGCCTTCTGCCGTTCGTCGGCCGGCAACGTGGAAGCCAGTATCTCCGGGGCCACTCCGTGCACGGCCAGAATCGATACCGATAGGCCGGTCAGGCTCTGCAGATGGCGGGCCAGCGTCTCGTCGATCGGAAAGCCGAGCATGACCCAGGCCACCGGCAGCGGCGATCGTAACGACACGGTCACGGTCTGATACGGCACGCCGTCGATCTTCACGACGTGATGCGGAAATTCATCCGCGATCTCGGTGGCCGACAACGGAGAGAAGCCGGCTTCGTAGCGCTCCTCGCCGGTCGAGCTCACGATGGTCTTGCCGTCGAGGTCGAGCAGCAGCGCGACGGTGGCGCCCGCGCGGCCGGCGTGATTCCGCAGCGCGGAGCGGATCGTTGCGTGATCGCCGGTCGCGACGGCCTGCTTGAAGCCGTAGTCCTGGACCAGCACGTTGACCGTCGTGAGCAGCTGGTCGGCCCGGCTGCGCGTGAACTCGTCGAACAGCGCGCCCGCGAGACCGACGGTTCGCGCCGCCTGCTCGTCGGCATTGCGGCGCATGAGATCGAGGATCGGAAACAGCGTGACGAGCTGGGTTGCCACCACCAGCGCAACCGCGAGCAACAGAATCCGGTGCCTGAAGCGAAACTGCTTCATCGTGCCCACTTGCGCGCCACTGCGCGGCTCCACGGCGACTCGTTCGGGATTGGGGAAATGGTACGCAGACGGGCTGCCGGTGAGTGTGCCGTGGGTCACGGTTGCGCTGCCGCCGGTCCCCTAACATGGCCTCTTCTGAGCATGGCGGGATAATTAGCATGTGCAAGGATCGCCCCGCACGGCGGGCTGCACAGCGAGTGACGGCTTGGTGCGCCGCGTTCGGCGTGGCGACCTCGTGCTACGCCGGGACGCTCGAGGTCAAGGTCAAAGACGAGCACGGCGAGCCGCTCGCGCGCGTAGCCGTCTACGCGACCGCAACGTCGGCCCCCGACGTCGTGCGCCCTTCCGCCGTGCAGCGCACGGCCGTGATGGATCAGCAGCACAACGAGTTCGTGCCGCACGTGCTCGTCGTGAGCGCCGGCACCGAAGTGCAATTTCCGAACAACGACGTCGTGAGTCATCACGTGTATTCCTTCTCTCCCGCCAAGACGTTCGAGCTCGGCCTCTACAAGGGCAACGCGCACCCGCCGCTGACGTTCGACGAGCCCGGCGTCGTCGTGCTCGGCTGCAACATTCACGACAGCATGCTGGGCTACATCCTCGTCGTGCCGACCGAGCATTACGCGATGACGGACGATCGCGGCACGGCGCGGCTCGAGAACCTGCCGGTCGGCGACTACACGCTCGAGGCCTGGACGCCGCGGGCGAAGCCCGCAGGGCTTGCCGGCCGCGCAGCGGATTACCGTGCCCGCCGGCGTGGCGAAGGCCGACCTTGCAAGTCACGGGCCGCCTCGCGCCCGAGCACGATCACGGCGCATCGAGTCTGTCATGGGAACGCTATTGAAGAGCGTTGCAACTGCCGCCGGGCTGACGGCGCTCGGCGCGCTGTCGTGCGCTCACGCCGAGGGCGATCGTCAGGAGCTCTTCATCGGCCTCTCGACGAGCTACTTCGACAGCTCCACCGCGCTTACGGACTGGCCCGACGGCGGCGTCGGCAAGCTGCGCTACAGCGGCGACGGCGTTGCGGCGTCGCGGCTGTTCCTCGAGTACCACGCCAGAGTCGCGCCGACGTTGAACGCGCGCGTCGTCGCCGACTACGTCGACGACGGCGCAAGCGGCGTCGATCTGACCGAGGCCTACATGGACTGGCGCCCGATCCCGCGCTCGGCGAACCAGCAGCAGGTGCGCTTCGGCGCGTTCTACCCGCCGTTCTCGCTCGAGAACGGCGCGCACGGCTGGGAGAGCCCGTTCACGTACTCGTACTCCGCGATCAACACCTGGCTCGGCGAGGAGATTCGGCCGCTCGGGGTCGAGTGGTCGCTACGACGACGCTTGCAGCGAGTCGGCAACGCGCAGGAAGTGCGGGCGTTCGCCGCCGGCTTCTACGCAAACGACCCGGCCGCCACGTTGCTCTTCTGGCGCGGTTGGTCGCTGCACGACCGACAGACGCGTTGGAACGACCGATTGCCGATTCCCGGGTTGCCGATCTTCGATGCCAACGGTGCCGTGGTGGGCCTGACGCCGCAGCCGGTTCAGCCGTTCACGGAGACCGATCACCGCCCGGGCGCGTATGCCGGCGTGGAATGGCGCTACGCGCGCCGCGCGCTCGTGCAGCTGGCGCGCTACGACAATCGTACGGATCCCTGGAGCTTCGCGAACCGCCAGTGGGGCTGGCATACGTCGTTCGATCACCTCGGCGTCCAGGTCGAGTTGCCGGGGGAACTCGGCCTGATCGCGCAGTGGATGCGCGGCGAGACCGTCTGGCTGTCCGGCGGGCGGCCGGACGGCACTTATCCCGCGGCAACCCGAGCTCGTCGAAGACTATTTCACTTCGAACTTCGTGCTGCTGACGCGCAAGTGGGGCGATGCGCATCGTGTCTCGCTGCGCCGCGACGACTTTGGCATCGTCCGGCCCGCATGGACGCCGGCGCTGCATGCCGACGACGGTCACGCCTGGACGCTGAGCTATCGCTACGAGCGCAGCGAGCGCTTCAGCGGCGGGGTCGAGTGGCTCCGGATACAGTCGCAGCGCGATCTGTGGCCGTACTTCTACGGGGTTCCGGCCCGGGCCACCGAGGACCAGTTGCGATTGCAGTTCGCGGTGCGCCTCGGCATGCCGGCGAGCCGCTAGCGGCCTACTCCCACCCGCCCGAGCGGAGCTCCACCGGCAGGATCTTCATGAAGGCTTCGACGGCGTGGATCTGGCCGTCGTAGACCTTGAAGCCTCCCACACCGTGAGCTGATCCCCGCCTTCCTGCCGCGCGCCCCACGCCATGCGCAACCAGACGATACCTAAACGCTCGTCGACGCCGATCACGCGCGTCGCCACGTCACCGAGGCGCTCGAAGATCGCCAGCGACTGCGTCGAGATGTTTTCGCAGCCCGGGGCGAACTTGCAGTCCGGCCCGGCCATGACCTGCCCGTTCTCGTAGCGGTAGGCGTTCGGCGCGAACGGCGCGTTGACGGCGGCGAAGGTCTTCGCGGCATTGAGGCCGGTGGGGTAGTGCAGCGCCGCCTTGATCGCATCTTCGCGCGAAGCGAGCTGCTCCGGCCGGGGCGCATAGTTCATCTCCTCGCTCGGCGTGCGAAGACCGTCGATGTTGAAGATGAGCCCTTCGCTACGGCCGCGCGTCGCGACGGTCTCGATCTCGGTGATCTTGCGGTCGACGACCTTGAGGCGCACGACCAGCAGCACCGGCGCGCCCACCTCTTCCACCACGACGTCGGCACCGGCCATCCCGGCGCGCTCGTCGAGGATGTCCTGACGGTAGCCGCGCAGCCGCGTCACGGTGTTCAGCAGACCGACCTTCGCGAGCGGTTTCTCGATGCCGTCCTCGGTCACGCGCACGCGCGTCGGCGACCGGCACTCTGCTCGCATCGTGCCTGAGCAGCGCATAGAGGAACGTCGTCATCGTGCCGCGCAGGCACTCGCGGTCGCAGGCGGCGGACGCCGCCGAAGCCGTCCGAGCGACCGTTGCGCGCCATGCACGCCAGCGTCCCGAGAACCAGCAAGGTCGTGGTCTTCATTCTTTCTCCCGCGTCTCTAGCGTATGACGGCGAAGGCCAGCTTTTGCAGCGTATACGAGCCGCCGCGGTTCGCAAAATCGCGCGCTGCTCAGCGCGCCGACCCGTGGCTGACCTGTGGCCGGCTGCCGATCTGCTCGTAACGCAGGTCGTCCGCGGCGCGATCGAGCCGCCACAGGTAGAGGCTCGCGGGCTCCGTTCGACTCACGCTGCCGGTCACGACCACGCGGTCGCCGGGGCGGAAGGTGTCGGCCGTCACGCCGATCGCGACGAGCTCGTGTCGATTGTCCATCTCGAGCCGGTAGCGGCGCGCCGCGCGCGTCGCGTCCGAATCCGCATCGACGACGAGGTACGGATGGGGATTCACGAACTGGAAGTCGACGATCTCGGCGGCGAAGGTCACCTTGTGCGCGGTGTCGTACATGCCACTGATCGAATGATGCGCTGCCGCCGCCGTGCCGAGCGCGACGCCGGACGTCGCGAGCAACGCTCGCGCCCATGCGCGTGCCCGACGAGCGACGCGCGGGTTGTCCAGCAGTGATCTCATGTGCTCCGATTGTAAGGCGCCGCGCGACGGCCCGGCGATGGTCGGCACCGACCTCGGCACGTATGATCGAGGCATGCGCATCGTGCACATCGAGGCCGGCCGGCATTTGTATGGCGGCGCGGCCCAGGTCCGCGACCTGATCGGGGGCTTGACCGGCGCGAGCATCGACAACCTGCTGGTGTGCGCCGCCGGCAGCGCGCTGGCGGCGACGACCCCGACGGCACGCACGATCACGTTGCCGATGCGCGGCGACCTCGACGTACCCTTGCTGCCGCGGCTCATGCGGGTGCTCCGGGCCGAGCGGCCCGACCTCGTGCATGTGCATTCGCGCCGGGGGGCGGATCTGTGCGGGGGGCTCGCGGCCGCGCTGACCGGTGTGCCGGCCGTCCTGACGCGGCGTGTCGATTCGGCGGAGCCCGCGTGGCTCGTGCGCGGCAAGTGTCGGCCTTACGAGGCCGTGATCGCGCTGTCCGACGCGATCGTCGCGCAGCTCGCGGCTGCGGGCATTGCGGGCGTGCGCGTCGCGCGGATTCCGAGCGCCGTGGACACGCTGCGCTACCGGCCCGACCCGACCGCACGCGACCGGCTCCTGACGGCCTTCGCTCTGCCCAGCGATGCGCTCGTGGTCGCGGTCGTCGCGCAGCTGATCGAGCGCAAGCGGCACGCGTGGCTGCTTCGCGATCCTGTCGGAGCTCGCCCGCGCGCATCCGACGTTGCGCGTGCTGTGTTTCGGGCGCGGGCTGCTCGAGCAGCGGCTGCGCGAGCAGATCGCCGCGGGCGGTCTGGCCGACGTCGTGATCCTCGCGGGCTTTCGGGACGATCTGCCGGCGCTCTTGCCCGGCGTCGATCTGCTCGTGCATCCGGCCGAGCGGGAAGGGCTCGGGCTCGCGCTGCTCGAGGCCGCCGCGGCCGGCGTGCCGGTCGTGGCCTGTGCCGCCGGCGGCGTGCCGGATGTCGTGATCGACGGCGCGACCGGTGTGCTGGTGCCGATCGAGGACGCGACGGCCCTGCGGGCAGCCGTGCACCGATTGCTCGCCGCTCCCGCCGAGCGGCACCGACTCGGCGCCGCCGCGCGGGCGCGCGCCGAACGCCGGTTTTCGATCGGTAGCCTCGTCGCGGCGCATGTCGCCCTCTACGAGCGCGTGCTCGGCGCGCGCGTCGCGCCGGTCGCGCGACTCACGCGATGACCGTCGACGATCACGAGCTCGACGTGCTCGCGCTGCGGCTCGGTCGCGCGCTGCTCGTGCGGGGGTGGCGCGTGTCGACCGCGGAGTCCTGCACGGGCGGTTGGATCGCGAAGACGTTGACCGATGTGCCGGGCAGCTCGGAATGGTTCGACGGCGGGATGGTAGCCTACTCGAACGATGCGAAGACGGACCTGCTCGGTGTCGGCACCGATCTGCTCGCGCAGCACGGCGCCGTGTCCGAGGCCGTCGTGCGCGCGATGGCGAATGGCGCGCGCGAGCGGTTTCGCTCGGAGCTTGCGGTGGCCGTCAGCGGCATCGCGGGTCCCGAGGGGGGCACGCCCGACAAGCCCGTCGGCACGGTGTGCTTTGCGTTCGCAACGCCGGCCGTGACCGGTGCTGCGCGGCGAGTCTTCACGGGTGGCCGCGAGGCGGTTCGTCGGCAGAGCGTGGCGTTCGCGCTCGAGCGACTCGTCGATCTCGTGTGGCGCGATGAGCGACGGTGACGAAGCGCGCGAGCGGCGCCGAGTATTCTTCGCGCTGTGGCCCGACGATTTGACGCGCTCGGCGCTGTCGCGCGCCACGCGGCGAGCCGTGCAGGAGTGCAGCGGTCGGCCGATCGCGAAGGACCGGCTACATCTCACGCTCGCGTTCTTGGGCGAGCTGACGCCGGAGCGGTTCGCGCTCGCGCGTGGGGTGCCGCCGATCCCGGTCGGCGAGTTCGAGCTGACGCTCGACGCGGTCGGGCGTATGGCCCGAGTCGCGCATTCTGTGGCTTGCGCCGCTCGCGCCGCCGCCGGCGCTCGGTGAGCTGCAGGCGCGCCTGTGGGACGGTCTTGCCGATCGCGGCTTTCGTCCCGACGAGCGGCTCTACCGGCCGCACGTCACGTTGGCGCGGCGGGCGCGGTCGATCGACGCCGCCGTCGACCCGGTGCGCTGGCCGGTGCATGAGCTGGCGCTCGTCGAATCGCTGCCGCACGGCCGAAACGTCCACTACGAGGTGCTCGAGCGCTGGCCGCTGTGATTCTCGGAAGTACTGGACAAATCCCCAGTATCGAGTTTCAATACGCGCTGGTGATTTTCTCGGCGAAGCCGCCCGTTTCTCGCCACTGGCGCAACCGGTCAGCTGTGAAATAATCCAATCCATCGCGCCGCCCTCGGTGCGATCCCACTTCCCACTGTTGGACTGGACGATCGAATGGACGACAACCGCAAGAAGGCGCTCTCCGCAGCGCTTGGCCAAATCGAGAAGCAATTCGGCAAAGGCTCCGTCATGCGTCTCGGCGACTCGATCGCCGCGCGCGACATCGAGGCGGTTTCGACCGGCTCGCTCGGGCTCGACGTCGCGCTCGGCATCGGCGGCTTGCCGCGCGGCCGGGTCGTCGAGATCTACGGGCCGGAGTCGTCCGGCAAGACCACGCTCACGCTGCAGGTCGTGGCGGAGATTCAGAAGCTGGGGGGCACGGCGGCATTCGTCGACGCGGAGCACGCGCTCGATCCCGCGTACGCCGCCAAGGTGGGCGTCAACGTCGACGATCTGCTGATCTCCCAGCCCGACACGGGCGAGCAGGCCCTCGAGATCACGGACATGCTCGTGCGCTCGAGCGCCGTCGATATCGTCGTCGTCGACTCGGTCGCCGCGCTCACGCCCAAGGCCGAGATCGAAGGAGAAATGGGCGACTCGCACATGGGCCTGCAAGCCCGGCTCATGTCGCAGGCGCTGCGCAAGCTCACCGGCAACATCAAGCGGTCGAATTGCCTCGTGATCTTCATCAACCAGATCCGTATGAAGATCGGGGTGATGTTCGGCAACCCGGAAACCACGACGGGCGGCAACGCGCTGAAGTTCTACGCATCGGTCCGGCTCGATATTCGACGCATCGGCTCGATCAAGAAGGGCGACGAGGTCATCGGCAGCGAAACGCGCGTCAAGGTCGTCAAGAACAAGGTCGCGCCACCGTTCAAAACGGCGGAGTTCGAGATCCTGTACGGCACCGGCATCTCGCGCGAAGGCGAGATCGTCGATCTCGGCGTCAAGCAGAACATCATCGACAAGGCCGGCGCCTGGTACAGCTACGAAGGTGAGCGGATCGGTCAGGGCAAGGAGAACGCCCGCGACTTCCTGATCGAGCACAAGGACGTTGCCGCGGCGATCGAGAAGCGGATCCGGGCCGACCTGTTGCCGAAGAAGGTGGCGGCCACCGCCGAAGCGCCGATCGAGGAGGAGGGTGAGGCCCTCGAAGCCTGAGCCCGGGACCGTCGACGAAGCCGCCTGCAAGCGGACGGCCGTAGAGTTACTCGCACGCCGCGAGCACAGCCGGCTCGAGCTCGAGCGGAAGCTGGCCGCCCGCGGATTCCCCGGCGCCATGATCGCCGCTGCGCTCGATGGGCTCGAGCGTAGCCGCGTGCTCGCGCCGGACCGTTTCGCCGAGGCGTTCGTTCGATCCCGCCTCACGAAAGGCCAGGGGCCGGTGCGGATCCGCGCCGAGCTCGCGCACCGTGGAGTGACGGAAGAGCTGGCCGATCAGCTCCTGCGCGGCGCCGACATCGACTGGCTGGCCCAGGTCAGGGCCGTGCACCGCAAGCGATTCGGCGCCGCGCCGCCGCGCGACTATCGCGAGCGCGCCCGCCAGGCCCGATTTCTGCAATATCGGGGCTTTACGCCGGACCAGGTGCGCGCCGTACTGGAACTTGCCGCCGATTCCGATTAGCGTGCTCATCCTTACCGTTAGCCATTGAATTGTCGAGCGTTGTCGATGATTTCCACGAGCAATCAGCTGCGTCAGGCGTTTCTCGATTACTTCGCCAAGAACGGCCACGAGGTCGTGCCGAGCTCGTCGCTCGTGCCCGTCAACGACCCCACGCTGCTGTTCACGAACGCCGGCATGGTGCAGTTCAAGGACGTGTTCCTCGGCCGAGAGACGCGGGCGATTCCGCGGGCCGCGACGGCGCAGCGCTGCGTGCGCGCGGGCGGCAAGCACAACGATCTCGAGAACGTCGGCTACACCGCGCGGCATCACACGTTCTTCGAGATGCTCGGTAACTTCAGCTTCGGCGACTACTTCAAGCGCGAGGCGATCCATTTCGCGTGGGAGCTCATCACCGGCGTGCTGAAGCTTCCGCCGGAGCGGCTCTGGTGCACCGTGTTCGAGGACGACGACGAGGCCGCCGACATCTGGCTGAAGGACATCGGCATACCGCGAAGCCGATTCGCGCGGCTCGGCGTGGCGGACAACTTCTGGGCCATGGGCGACACGGGGCCGTGCGGCCCATGCAGCGAGATCTTTTTCGATCATGGCGCAGGCGTCGAGGGCGGTCCGCCGGGCACGCCTACGAGCGGGGGCGACCGCTACATCGAGATCTGGAACCTCGTGTTCATGCAATTCGAGCGCGACGAGCGCGGCGAGCTTACGCGGCTGCCGAAGCCCTCGGTCGACACCGGCATGGGGCTCGAGCGGCTCGCGGCCGTCATGCAGGGCGTGCACTCGAACTACGAGATCGATCTGTTCGTGCACCTCATCGAGGCCGCCGCGGCCATGACGAAGACCGGCGATCTCGGCAACAAGTCGCTGCGGGTCATTGCCGATCACATCCGTGCCTGCTCGTTCCTGATCGCGGACGGCGTCGTGCCCGGCAACGAGGGGCGCGGTTACGTGCTGCGACGCATCGTCCGGCGCGCGATCCGTCACGGCTACAAGCTCGGCGTCGAGGAGCCGTTCTTCTACAAGCTCGTGAAGAGCCTCGAAGCGCAGATGGGCCAGGCGTATCCGGAGCTCGGGGCACGTCGTGGCCATGTCGAGCGCGTGCTGCGCCAGGAAGAGGAACGGTTTGCCGAAACCCTGAGCGTCGGCATGCGGCTGCTGGAGGACGCCATCGGCCGTTTGCCGGCCGGCGGCGTGATCGCGGGCGATACGGTGTTCAAGCTGTACGACACCTATGGGTTCCCGGAGGATCTGACGGCCGACGTCGCTCGCGAGCGCGGCTTCACGATCGATCGCGTCGGCTTCGAGCGATCGATGGACGCCCAGCGCGAGCGCGGCCGCAAGGCGAGCCGGTTCACGGCCACTGCGGGCGGGCCGTCGTTCGAGGCGCCCACGGAGTTCCTCGGCTACGACACGCTGGGCGCGAGCGAGGTACCGGTCATCGCGCTGCTGGATAAAGAGGGCGAACCCGTCGAAGCGCTCGAGCAAGGCGATAAGGGCACGGTGGTGCTCGAGCGGACGCCGTTCTATGCCGAGAGCGGCGGTCAGGTCGGGGACACCGGCGAGCTCGCTGCGGGCACCGCACGATTTGCGGTGGGCGATACCCAGAAGCTCGGCGCGGCGTTCGGCCATATCGGCGAGGTCGTCGCCGGACGGTTCACGGTCGGCGATCGCGTGGGCGCACGGGTCGATGCGGAGCGCCGCGCGGCGATCGTGTTGAATCATTCCGCCACGCACTTGCTCCACGCGGCCTTGCGCAAGGCGCTCGGCCCGCACGTGCAGCAGAAGGGCTCGCTCGTGGCGCCGGACCGTTTGCGCTTCGACTTTTCCCACTACGAGCCGGTCGCCCCGGAGCAGCTACGGCAGATCGAAACGCTGGTAAACGAGCAGGTTCGGCGCAACGCCGACGCCGACATTCGCGTGTTGCCTTACGACGAGGCCATCGCGGCCGGCGCGCTGGCGTTCTTCGGCGACAAGTACGGCGAGCGCGTGCGCGTCTTGAAGCTCGGCGACTTCTCCACGGAGCTGTGCGGCGGCACGCACGTTCGTCGAGCGGGCGACATCGGCCTCTTCAAGATCCTGTCGGAGAGCGGTGTCGCCGCGGGCGTGCGTCGAATCGAAGCCGTGACCGGTCAGGGCGCGCTCGAATTCGTGAACGCGAACGAGTCCACCCTGCGCGACGTGGCCGGGCTCGTGAAAGCCGGCCGGGACGATGTCCCCGCGAAGGTGGCGCAGCTCGTCGAGCGCACGCGCGCGCTCGAGCGTGAGCTGCAGACCTTGCGCCGCAAGCTCGCGACCGGCGGCGCGCGCGATATCTTGCAGGAGACGCAGGTCGTGCATGGCATCAAGGTGCTGGCGGCCAGAATCGACGGCGCGGACGCCAAAGCGCTACGCGACACCGCTGACCAGCTCAAGGACAAGCTCGGCTCCGGCGTCGTCGTGCTCGGCGCGGTCGAGGGCGACCGGGTCGTGTTCGTCGCCGGCGTGACGAAGGACCTCGCCGGCCGCTTGAAAGCAGGCGAGCTGATCCGGCCCATCGCCGAGCTTTGCGGCGGTCGCGGCGGCGGCCGCGCCGACTTCGCGCAGGCCGGTGGCACGGATCCCGGCAAAATCGACGAGGCGCTCGCCCTCGTGCCGCAGCTGATTCCGGCAGCCTGAGCGATCCGGAATCTGGATTCTGTCTAATTTTCGAGAGATCGCACCAAAACTGGTAACGTCGCCAATATTTTCGATTACCATGGCTCTAGCTCTCGGTCGTCTCTAGGGGCAACCGTGAGCCGGGGGGTCGGCCAGAAACAGCAAGAACAGGCCGTCCTAGCCACATGTGCTCGAGATCGCACGTGCGTGCGACCACGAGCATGGGTAAGCGCCGAGCCCGAATAAGAATAGCGGCACTGGATAAGTGCAGCGCCGGGGCGGCGAGCAGGCCGAGAAGGAGTTGGCTATGCTGATCTTGACCCGGCGAGTGGGGGAAACGGTGGTCATCGGCAACGACATCACCGTCACTGTGCTAGGAGTGAAGGGTAATCAGGTGCGACTCGGCGTGAATGCGCCGCGGGAAGTCGCGGTGCATCGCGAAGAGATCTTCGAGCGCATCAAGCGCGAGCAGGCCGACGACGCGTCACCGCGGCCCCACGTCAACGGCGCAGCGCACCCTTAGGACGCGATCGCCGTGCGCCGCAGCGGTGCCCCTGCGCCGCCACGCCGATTTCCGTGCCCGGGCGTCGCGATTCTCGCGCTGCCCCAGTAGAATCCACGCTACAACGACCCGGTCTCGAGCACGGAGAGATGGCTGAGTGGTCGAAAGCGCACCCCTGCTAAGGGTGTAAGGACCAAAAGTCCTTCGAGGGTTCGAATCCCTCTCTCTCCGCCAATTTCCGATTCCACGCCGGCTCAGGCAGTCCTAAGAACGCTGTAAATGCCCTGAATCCCGGGGTTTCTCGCTCTCATGGCGTTTCATAGGCTCTCGGTATGTCTCAACTCGACACAGGTAACTTTGAGGGTATCTGCGTCGCCGACACCGGGAGTTACCCCAATGTTGACCGAAACGCAGGTGCGCAACGCCAAACCCACGGACCGCCCGCGAAAGCTCTATGACTCGATTTCAGCGACGCCTGCTGATCGGATCTATTGTTCACGAACACCCGCTGCTCCGGCGGGTTCGACCGAGTCTGCGAAGCTGGTATCGAGTCACACGATCTACCAGGCCCATCAGCGTGCTCGCGCCCTATGTCGCACGCACCCACACGCGCGACGCCACGAAGGCGGTTTCCCGCCGGGCGCCGCTCAACGACCGGCGATAATCGCTGCGACATACAAGACGGCTGCGCCGAGGAGCGTCATGACCGTCGTGAGCATCTTCGGGTGTGCATGATGACTCTCCGGGATGAGATCGCTCGCGCCGATATAGAGGAAGAAGCCGGCGAACATCGATAGAGCGACGCTGAAGGCCCGTTCTGGAACCGCGAACAGCAGGGTCGAGCCGATACCGATGGCTGGCGCGAGCGCATTTACGAGCAGCCAGCGCAGCGCAGAGCCTCGACCGCCGCCGTTCTTGAGCACGACGTTCATCGTGTTGATGCCGTCGGAGAAGTCGTGGGCCAGCACGGCAAAAGTGACGATCCCGCCGACCGCGGTGGAAGCCTGAAACGCGAGACCGATGGCAACGCCGTCGAGCACGCTGTGCGCGGACAAGCTGCCCGCGCTGAAGGATCCACGGGCGCTCGTAGCCGCCTTCGGGTCGGCATGGCCCTGACCGCCGGCGTGGATGAGGACGGCGCGATCCAGCACCAGGTAGAGCAAGAAGCCGAGTGCGGTCCACGCGAGCAACGTCGCCGCCGAGTAGTATTGCTCACCCATGTCGACGGCTTCGGGCAGAAGATCAAAGAACACTACGGCGATCATTGCGCCGGCGCTGAACCCGAGCACGAGGTGCAACTTGTCCTTCAGACGCAGCGCAAACAAACCGCCGGCAAACGTGGCACAAAACGCCGCCGCTGCAATCGCGAGCAGCAGCATCATGCCTGTCGCCGAGGGGGCGACGCTCGGGCGCAACCTGACTTGACGAGCGATGACGTCACGTACAACTGAGACCTGACCTCGACTACTGCGGCGCCGGACCTTGGCTCACGCGTACCAGGTCATCCGGACGGATCCATTTCTTGAAGGCGGTCTCGACGTCCATGGGCGTCAGCTCGATGTAGCGCTGCGCCGCAATCGACGGTTCGTCGAGAGGTAGATCGAGATCGCGCCGGTCGATCAGACCGTGTGCAATGGCCCCCACGCTGCCCTCCTGCAAGGGGATTTGCCGCAACAGCAGGGCTTTGACGCGCGCGAGCTCCGTTTCCGACACGGCTTCGGTCCGCATTTTCTCGAGCTCTTTGGCCACGATATTGCTGGCCTTGGAGACGTTCTCTGGGTCGCACGCGTATTGAACGAAGTACACAGATCGCGTCTTGCCGGACTGCAGGTTGCTGCCGACCGAGTAGACGAGCCCGGAGTTCTTGCGCAGGTCGATGCTGAAGCGCGTCGAGTAGAAACCGCCGCCCAACACCGCGTCGCCGAGCGCGAGCGCATAGTAATCGGGATCGCTCCGTGTGAGCCCAACCGTCTCGGCGAGAATCACCCCGTCCTGGACTCGGCTGGCGTCCGGTACCGCGATGGTGCTGGCGGCGTTCGGCGGCGCTGCCGGCAGATCGATCGGCGGCTTCGGCCCGGTCGCCGACCAACCGGCGAAGTACTTGGCGATAGTCGCGCGCGCCTCATCGGCGGACACGTTGCCGACGACGACAATGGTCGTGAGATCGGGCCTGAAAGCGTAGCGGTAGTACGCTCGGACGTCCTCCAGCGTAATCGAGCCGACCGTTGCCGGGGTTGCATCTCGCAAGCTCGGGTCGCTCGCCGGGAACAATGCCGCGCGCAGCGATTGACGCGCCAAATAGCTCGGGCTCGCGTTGCGGGCCGCGACGAGGCGCGCGAACTGGTCCCTGAGCACCTCGAGCGCGGCTTTCGGCAGCGCCGGATGCAATTGGTTGTCCGCGAGCAATTCAACGCCGCGATCGAAATCCTGCCTGAGGACTTCAACCGAGAAATCCGCGCCGGCTTGCTCGTCCGCGCCGATCTGATCGAGCGCCTGCTGGAAAGCGACGCGATCGAGGTGCTCGCTGCCATACTCGAACAGCCGGTCGAGGATTTCTGCCGCGCCGTCCTTGCCGGCAGCCACCTCGATTTCGGGCCGATTCTCGATGTGACCGTAGACGCTGACCGTATCGCTCACGTCCTCGGACCGGACGATCAGCGTCAGGCCGTTCGGCAAGACGCTCACCACCGGCGCGATCGTCGGCGGCGGGACCGACAGCCGGGTGACCGCAGCCTCGGCCCAGTCGGGCAGCTCTGTGTCCGCAGCTTCGCCGAGCGCAATTGTCTCCTGGCCGCCGAAACCCGCGCCGGCCACCAACGGCCGGCCGGAACCGTGTGGCACCATCGTCGCGGACACGGCGTGATTGAGATCCAAATACTTCCGCGCCACGCGGTTTACGTCGGCCACGGTCACTTTCTCGATGCGAGCGAGGTCCTCGTCCGGGGACTCGAGCCCGTAGAGGGCGACGGCATCAGCCCAAACCGATGCCAAGCCTTCGATCGAGGTCTTCTGGAACTCCGCTTGCCGGCGCTCTTGCACCTTGGCGGCTTCGACGAGCTCCGCGGGCACGCCGTCCTTGAGCGTCGCAGCGAGAATCGCGCGCACGTCGGCGTCGATCCCCTTGGGATCGGTCCCCGCCGTGAAGGCGACGCTTACGTAGCCGATGCCCGCCAGCGGCAACGGATCGAGCGCGAAGGACGTGCCGATCGCCCTGCCCTGGGGGACGAGGTCGTAGAGCGCGAAGCGGCGACTATCGAGCACCTCGGCCAGCACTTCCAGCGCCGGGAAATCGGGGCTGTTCAGACCGGGCAGCCGCATCGCGAGCATCTGGGTGCCGTTCGGGCGGTCGGTATCCACGTTGATCGACGCCGCGCGCGGCGGTCGGAGCTTCACTGTCGGCCGCGCGGGCAGCTCTTTCGACTCGATACCCTCGAACAGCCGCTCGACCGTGGCCAGCGCTGCGGTTGGATCGACATTGCCGACGACGACCAGCATGGCATTGTTCGGCGCATACCACGCGTCGTGGAACCGCTTCAGCGCCGCGGCGTCGGTCTTCTCGAAAGAAGGTCGCGTGCCGAGCGCGTCGTGCTCGTACGGAGTGCCGGCGAACAATGTCGACCGCAGCTTTTGATAGAGGACGTAATTGGGATTGGATAGGTCCTGGGCCACTTCCTGCTCGATGGCGCCGCGCTCCTTGTCCCAATCGGCTTGCGTGTCGAGCACCCCCTGCATTCGCACGGCTTCGATGTGCAGCGCGACGTCCAGATCCTCGGCCGGCACCGTGTATAGGTATTGCGTCAGGCTTTCGCGCGTATTCGCGTTGAACATGCCGCCCATGGCGCTGCCTAGAGCAGCGAGCTGCTCGGCCGAGAGTCCGGGGCTGCCGCGAAACATCATGTGCTCTTGAGCGTGCGCCATGCCCGGGAAACCTGCGGGCGCCTCATCGGACCCGACCAAGTAGTTGACCGAGGTAGCCACCACGGGCGCCAAAGTATTGCGGACGATGATCACGCGCAGTCCGTTCGTCAGAGTCTTGCGCAGAACGTTGCTCCCCGCCGCATGAGTTGAGCCGGCGAAGCACAGCAATCCGAGCACCGCCAAAATCAATGCGGCCGGACCGGAGCGCCCGGGCGATCGCCCGAATTGAGGCACTGAAGGAAGAAGACTCATAGAGCTCGACCTTTGAGGCGTTCCCGACACGCCCGATACGAAGGCAATGCCGGCGACAATGGCCGGCCGGCATTGATGGGCCTGAAATGCCGATTCACGAAACCCGGACGCATATGCTCAGCGTGCAAGAATTGCTTGGAACTTCAGGAGGCGTCCCGCATTGGTCATGACCAGGATGCTGCTGAAGTTCTGCAGCACGGCCGCCAGAAGCGCGCCGCTTCGTTGATCCCGTCGCCGACCACCAATGGGCGGTAACCGGAAGCAACTTCTTTCAACAGACACTCTGCTCGGTCCTTCCGCTTGAAGCAACATCGTCCGTGGCTCCCACTCACGGGCATCCTGGACCGCTTCCCTCAGGTGCTTGTCCGCGTTGTAGATCGCGTCACGCGTGCAAGCAAACTCGTCGACGGTGGCCAGCGGGCGCAACTCCGCCGGCTCATGGCAAGTCTCGCGGGCCGCATCCCCGATCCGAGTGTCTAGCTCGAGGGCATCCAGCGGTATGCTTAGCCGCGAATGCCAATGCCGCCGTATTCAATCTGGATCGGCTTGTCGCCCTCGGTTTTTTCGTCGACCAGTCCGCTGTAATAGATAAAGAGTCCTTCCAGCAGGCTGTATGCGCCAGGCTCATCGCCTTCGCCGGTAGCATCGCCGGCTGCGCCCTTGACGAAGCTGTCGAACATGTCCCCGACGTAGCCGAGCTTGTCCTCGTGCTGCTGGCCGAGACTGACGAGGTCTTCGTCAACGAGCTTGTCGATCTTGCCCTCGGCAGTCGTGTAGGCGTCTCGGATCTGGTCCTGCAGCTTGTTACTGTCCTGCAGATGGCGCGCCCGGGAGTTTGCTCTTGGCGTGCGCTGCTCGCAACCCGCCGCGCAATGGACGGTTGGAGTCGAGGAGTCGGGGCTACCCTCGCCCCAGATCGTGCGCGCGCCCACCTACTTCGTCCCGCTGCGCGACCATGCGCGTTTTCGCGCGCTCGTCGGAAACGGTTGCGAGCCTAGCGCACGTGGCGTGAACTCCCGGCTGCTCGGGCTTGGTTGGCGCCATCTCCTCCTAGAACCGTCGGATGTTGCCCGACAAACGCTGAAGCGCGGATGGCTCTTATTTCGAGGTTTGGCCGAAATACACGGCGGAGCCCTCGTGCCGAGCAGCGCGACGAGCAATGCGCGGCCAGCGAGTCGGTCGGCATGACGATGCTCCGCCAGGTTCTTCAGCGCCGTTGGGCGCGGCTGGATCTACGGTCACCGTGCGTCGGCCTCACGCGCGCAGGGGCGTTGAGGCACCGCCTCGAGTCACGATGTCTATTTCGCTTCCAGCCAGGTAACGCACGCCTCCAACCCACCTTTCGGGTGATTGCGCAGCGTCAGCGTGGCGCCGCTCTGCAGCGCCAGGGTGCGAGCGATCGTGAGACCGAGTCCCGTGCCGCCCGTCTCGCGCGATCGCGAGTCTTCGGCACGCACGAACGGCCCGAACGCCCGTTCCAGCATCGCCTCGGGTAACCCCGGCCCGTGGTCACGAATCAGCACCGTGATGGCGGCGTCGTCGAGCGTGGCGCTCACGGTTGCCGAACCTCCGTACTTCACCGCGTTGTCGATCAGATTCGCGAACATGCGGCGCGTGGCGAGCGGCCGAAGTTGCAACGCGGCCCCACAACCCGCCGTGAACTCCGCGCTTGCCCCCGCATCCATGGCGTCCTCGACGAGGCTCTCGAGCAGTGAATCGAGGTCGAGCTGCACACGCGCCTCGGCCGTCTCGGCGCTGCGCGCGAGCTCGAGGCCTTCATCTATCAATGCCCGCATCGCCTGCATGTCGGCGACGAGGCGCGCACGCAACTCCTCGTCAGCCACTCGCTCGAGACGCAAGCGCAGCCGCGTGAGTGGCGTTTGCAGGTCGTGCGTGATGGCCGCTAGCATTTGCGTGCGCTCCGCGAAGTGGCTCTGCAGTCGCGCCTGCATCGCGTTGAACGCCGCCGCGGCCTGACGCACTTCGCTCGGGCCTTTGACCGGCAGTGGCGGACGATCGAGGTCGTGCCCGAGTTGCGCGGAAGCCTCTGCCATGCGCCTGAGCGGTGCGCTTGCGAACCGCGCTACGGCGTACGCAAGCAATACGATGCCGAGCCCGAAGAGCCCAAGAAACGCTGGGTCGAGCACCCGACTTCGAAGGCGCTGCACCCAAGGGGTATTTAGGCCGAAATGCAGCGGCGTGCCGTCGCGCAGCTGGAACGAAACCAGCCGGCATTGGGGTGGTACGAATGACGCGCCGCCCGCCACCAGAAAACCGCGCATCCTCCGCAACGTTTCGGCCATGTCGGCGATGGGGAGATTGCGAATCTCCGGGAAGCAGGTGTCGAGCCGCGCCGCTTGCGCGCTAGCCCCGGTGAGCAATCCGCCGCGGGTCGCCAGAACCGCTTCGAACTCCGCGTCGGCGGGACCGCCGACGGCGTCGGGCTGATGATGGATCCCCGGGCCGCCGTCGCGCAGCATTCGTTTCCGGACATCGGGTGGCGCGGCGTCGAGAAACTCGGCGTATGCCGCCAGCAGGTCCGCCGTGCGTTCGTCGATCTGTCGTTCGAACTCGCGGTTGCTATAGAGATTCGTGATTGCGGTCGCGATCAACGCCGACGCAGCCATGCCGAGTGCGAGCAGTACGAACAGCCGGCCGACCATCGATGCGAAGAACGCACGTAGATAGCTCATGACGTGGTCACGGCGGCAGCCAGCACATAGCCCTCGTTGCGCACCGTCTTGATGAGCGGCGACTCGGTTTGATCGTCGCCGAGCTTGTGCCGCAGCCGGCTGATCTGCAAGTCGATGGCACGTTGCTGCGACGCGTAAGGCCGGCCGCTGCTCCGCGCAACGAGATACTCACGCGACAGTACTCGGTTCGGCTCCGCGACGAACGCGCGCAGCAGCCGATACTCCGCACCCGAGAGCGACACGACGCGGCCCGCTTGGTCGACGAGGTGCCGTTTCTCGAGATCGAACGTCCAGCCGCCGAACGACGCCCGCCCCGAGCTCGTCGGCTCGAGCGGCAACGGCGACGCGCTCGCGCGGCGCAGCACGTTGCGGATGCGCGCGACGATCTCGCGCGGCTCGAACGGCTTGGCCACGTAATCGTCGGCGCCCATCTCGAGCCCCACGATCCGGTCGATCGGGCCACTGCGCGCCGTCAGCATGATGACGGGCAACCCGGACCGCGCCCGCAAGTTGCGGCACAACGTGAGCCCGTCCTCGCGCGGCAAGTTCAAGTCGAGAACGACTAGATCGATGCGTTCGCGCTCGAGCGCTTGACGCATCTCCGCACCGTTGGCCGCCGTCGTGATGGTGAAACCGGCCTCGCCGAGCTGCTCTGCGAGCAGCATGCGGATGTCGGCATCGTCGTCGACGATCAGCAGGTGTTGTGGCGCGTCGGCTTGGGTCACGAGACGATGATCCACGTTCGGGCGCCCGATTGCGCGCGTTTCCCGGTACCGAAATGTATCAGACACCGGCGTTGTTACATGCCGATACGTTCGGCGCCGCGCTCGTTGCGCGGCGATAGATTCCGTGCATTGCGGCCGCCGGCACCGCTCACCAGACTGCCCGTGCGCCCCCCGCGCCGAGGTTAGGACGACACGATGCCCGCACATGGCAAGCCGCACTCTCGCACGCGCGATGTGGCGTTCGCCGCCGTCGCCGCCGTGCTCGTGGGCGGCTGCTCGTTCATTCCCCCATATGAGCGCCCCGCGCTGCCCGTGCCCACGGCGTTTCCCGGCGCGGCCCAGCCTGCGCCCGGTGCACCGCCGGCCGCCGATCTCGCGTGGCGCGATTTCATTGCCGAGCCGCGGCTCGCGCGGCTCGTGGAGCTCGCGCTCGCGAGCAATCGCGACCTGCGCGTGGCGGCGCTGCGTCTCGAGCAAAGCCAGGCGCAATACCAGCGCACGAGATCCGGCCTCTTCCCGAGCCTCGACCTGCGTACTTCGTACAACGAGCAACGCACGAGCGGCACCCCTGGCGGCGGCGACGCGACGGTGAGCGCGGCTAGCCTGACGGCCGGCGTGAGCGCCTATGAGCTCGACTTCTTCGGCCGCGTGCGCAGCTCGAACGAGCAAGCGCTGCAGCAATACTTCGAGACCGAGGAAGCGCAGCGGAGCGCGCACGTCGCGCTCGTCGCGGAAGTCGCGACGCAGTACTTCGCTCTGCGCCAAGCCGAGGAGCAGCTGGTGCTCGCGCGGCAAACGCTGGAGCTCGTGAACGATTCCTATCGGTTGAACAGGGCCACGTTCGACGCGGGCGAGACCGACGAGCTCGACTTGAGCACGGCCGAAGGCCAGGTGAAGAACGCCGAGGTCAACGTGATCACGTACGAGCGGCAGGTCGCGCAGGCCGAGAACCAGCTCGTGCTGCTGCTCGGCGCGCCGCTGCCCGCGGACCTGCCGCCGGCCGCGCCCTTCGGCGTCGGCGACCTGCTGGCCGATATCCCGGCCGGCCTGCCGGCCGACCTCGTCGAACGCCGCCCCGACATTCTGGCGGCCGAGCACACGCTGCTCGCGGCCAACGCCAACATCGGCGTCGCACGGGCGGCGTTCTTCCCGTCGATCACCCTCACGGGGTCCGCCGGCAAGACCAGCGACGCGCTGGGCTCGCTGCTCGGGTCGGGCAGCCGCCTCTTGAGCTTCGCGCCCCAGCTGTCGCTGCCGCTCTTCAACGCCGGCAGCAACCGCGCGAATCTCACGGCGGCACAAGCGGCCAAGGAGATCGAGGTCGCGAACTACGAGCAAACGATTCAGACGGCCTTTCGCGAAGCGGCCGATGCGCTCGTCGCCAGCAGCACCTATGCGCTGGAGATCGACGCGCAGCAGGCGGCGATCGAGGCGCAGACCCGGCGGCTCGCGCTCGCCAACGCGCGCTACCAGCAGGGTGAGGATCGGTACTTGACCGTGCTGTCGGCGCAGCAGGATCTGTACTCCGCCCAGCAGGCGCGTCTGCGCGCGCTCGGCAACCGCGCCTCGAGCCAGATCGGGCTCTATCGCGCGCTCGGGGGCGGGTGGCAATGATGTTTACGAAGGAGCGGCTCAGGATGAGAACTCACGGGCAGGCACGCGCGCTGCTGCTGGCGTTGGCGGTAGCCGCACTCTTCGGCTGCGCGCGGCCGAACGCTTCCGGCGGGGGCTACACGACGGCGCCAGTGGAGCGCGGCCCGCTCGCACAGCGCGTCACGGCCGTCGGCACGCTGAGCGCGGTGGTCAGCGTCGAGGTCGGCAGCCAGGTGTCGGGCAAGATCGCCGCGCTCCACGTGGACTTCAATTCGCCCGTGATCAAGGGTCAGCTGATCGCCGAGATAGATCCCACCGTCTACGCGGCCACGCTGCGCCAAGCCGAGGGCGAGCTAGCGAGCGCCGAGGCCACGGCCGTGCTGAAGCGCCAGAACCTGGAGCGCAAGAAGGCGCTCGCGCCGCAGCGCGCCGCGTCGCAATTCGACGTCGACGTGGCCACGGCCGAGCTCGCGCAGGCGGAAGCCAGCGTGATCGTGCGCCGCGCCGCGGTCGAGAGCGCGCGCGCCAACCTGAGCTACTGCAAGATCACCTCACCCGTCGACGGCACCGTCATCTCGCGCAAGGTGGATGTCGGCCAGACGGTCGTCGCAGCGATGACCACGCCGGTGCTGTTCACGATCGCGCAGGACATCACCGCCATGCACATCAGCGCGGCGGTGTCCGAGGCCGACGTGGGCCAGGTACACACGGGACAGACGGTGGAGTTCGGCGTCGACGCCTTCCCCGATGAGGTGTTTACGGGGGTGGTCGCGCAGGTGCGCCGCGCGCCGACGACCACGTCGAACGTCGTCACCTACGAAACCATCATCGAGGTCGCCAATCCCGAGCAGAAGTTGTTCCCCGGGATGACGGCCGCGGTCTCCGTCCTCGTCGCCGAGCGGCCGCACGCGCTGAAGGTGCCGAACGCCGCCCTGCGCATCACGCCGCCGCAGGGCGTGACGTTCGAGACGCAGCCGCCGGCGCGGCTCGCCCGCAACGAGCGTCTCGTGTACGACTTGGGTGTAGCGCCCGGCACGCTGCGGCCGATCGTCTGCCGCATCGGCATCAGTGACGGCATCGAGACCGAGGTGCTGAACTGCCTCGCCGACGGCGCGGCCGTAGTGACGTCCGCCCCTACCGTTGCGCCGACCGGCGGCTTCCGCCCGCCCGGCGGCCCACCGCCGGCCCTATGAGCATCCTACCGAGCTCCGTTGCTGAAGCGCCCGTGATCGAGCTGCGCGCGCTGAATCGCACGTATCGCACCGAGGAGGTCGAGGTGCGCGCCGTGCGCGACGTGACGCTGACCGTGGCGTGCGGCGAGTTCGTCGCGATCATGGGGGCCAGTGGGTCCGGCAAGTCCACGCTGATGAACGTGCTCGGCTGCCTCGATAAGCCCACCAGCGGCGAGTACCGGCTCGGCGGCAGCGGCGTCGCGACGCTTGACCGCGCGCAGCTCGCGCTGCTGCGCAATCGCAAGATCGGCTTCGTATTCCAGAGCTTCAACCTGCTGACCCGCACCACGGCGCTCGAGAACGTCGAGCTGCCGCTGCTCTACAGCGTGCCGCTCGTGCCGCAGCGCGCGCGCCGCGCCCGCGCCACCCGCGCGCTCGAATCCGTCGGCCTGGCCGCGCGTATGAAGCATGTGCCGAGCCAGCTCTCGGGCGGCCAGCAGCAGCGCGTGGCGATCGCCCGCGCGCTGGTCACCGAGCCCGAGCTGCTGCTCGCCGACGAGCCCACGGGCAACCTCGACAGCCGTACCAGCATCGAGATCATGGGTCTGCTGCAGACGCAGAACGACGCGGGGCTCACAGTGATCATGGTGACGCACGAGCTCGATATCGCGGCGTATTGCAAGCGCATCGTCGTGATGCGCGACGGGCAGGTCATCCGCGACGAGCGCAACGCCGACCGCCGCCTGGCTGCCGCCGAGCTTGCGGCGCTCGACGCGGCCGAGCAGCAAGCGAGTCTGGCGTGAGCGCGCCGGCGGCGCTCGGCGCCAATCTCGCTCGTACCTGGCTCGTCGCGGTCATCGCGCTGCGCGCATTGCGCCGCAACAAGATGCGCTCGGGCCTCACGAGTCTCGGCATCATCATCGGCGTGGCTTCCGTCGTGGCCATGCTGGCCGTCGGTAACGGCGCCCGCGCCAGCATCGAAGGCCAGGTGGCTGCGCTCGGTCAGCACCTGCTCGCGGTATTCGCCGGCAGCAGCCGCACCGGCGGTGTCAACGCCGGCGCGGGCAGCGCGAGCACGCTCACGGTCGGCGACGCGGAGGCCGTGGCGCGCGAGGTGCCCGGCGTGGTCGCCGTGAGCCCGGAGGTCACGAAGCCCGCGCAGGCCGTCGCGAACGGCCGCAACTGGTCGACCAACCTGGCCGGCGAGTCCGAGGATTACCTGGCGATTCGCGATTGGCCGCTGGCGGGCGGCGCCATGTTCACGGACCGCGACGTGCGCACCGCCGCAAAGGTGGCCGTGCTCGGCTCGAAGACGGCCAGCGAGCTGTTCGGACCGCTCGATCCGATCGGCCAGAGCGTGCGGATCGGCACGATCCCGTTCGTCATCACCGGCGTGCTGACGTCGAAGGGCGCCGGTATCGGCGGCGGGGGCCAGAACCAGGACGACCGCATCATCGTGCCGTACACCACGGCAATGCGCCGCATCACGGGCGATCAATACCTGCGCTCGTTCAACGTGCAGGTGGCGAGCACGGCCGACATGAAGGTCGTGCAGAACGACATCGTGGCGTTGCTGCGCCAGCGGCACAAACTAGCCGCCGATCACGCCGACGATTTCAACATCTTCAACCAGCAGGAGATCGCAGACACGGCCAGCACGATCACGAGCGTCATCACGCTGCTGCTGGGCTCGATCGGCAGTATCTCGCTGCTCGTCGGCGGTATCGGCATCATGAACATCATGCTCGTCAGCGTGACGGAGCGGACGCGCGAGATCGGCATCCGCATGGCCGTGGGCGCTCGGCCCGCCATCGTTCAGCTGCAGTTTCTGCTCGAGGCGATGTTGCTCAGCGTGCTCGGCGGCGGTATCGGCGTGCTGATCGGCGTGGGCATCGCCCGGCTCGTGCAGGCACTGGCGAACTTCACGCCGGTGGTGTCGGCGAGCTCGATCGCGCTCGCGTTCGGCGTGAGCTGCGCGATCGGCATGTTCTTCGGCTTCTACCCAGCGCGCAAGGCGGCGCGGCTCGATCCGATCGAGGCGCTGCGCTACGAGTAACTCATGGCGGCTTCCCGCCCCACAACGAAGGACGAAAAGAACGTGGCGGGACTAAGATGGAGCGTCGGAGGCGCGAACGAGGCCGTTTCGCTCTGGCGCGCTGTTTCGAGCCCACTTGCGAGCATGGACCGGACGCTGTGACGCACACCGAGTGGCGGTGCTGCTGTGCTCGAACCTCATTGGCACGGCCAAGGTGGCCCAGGTGCCATCGCGATGAACCCGGACCAGATCACGCGCCTGGCGCGCGTAGCCGTACACCTCGGTGAGCACGTCGCCGAACAAGAACGCCGTACCGATCACGATGGTGTTCGCAACCGTCATGGCGTTCGTCGTGATCGGCCTGCCACCGACACCGACACGCGACGCTCCAGCCTGCGCTCGAGGTCGTGTTCGGCAACACGTGGCGCATCGTGATCGGCTCGATCGTCGCGTTCTGGGCGGACGAGTTCGTCAACGCCTACGTGCTCGCACGCATGAAGGTTTGGACCGGAGGCCGTTGGCTGTGGACGCGCACGATCGGCTCGACATCGCTGGGGCAGGCCGTGGACAGCGTGATCTTCTATCCGATCGCGTTCGCGGACATCTGGACAGGGCAGGCGCTCGTCGGCGTCATCGTCTTCGACTGGCTGTTCAAGGTCTCGGTCGAGGTTGTGATGACGCCGGCCACATACGCCGTCGTGGGCTGGCTGAAGCGCCACGAGCACGAGGACTACTATGACACCGATACGAACTTCACCCCGTTTTCGCTCAAGGATTGAGGGCAGGGAACCCTGTCGGGCGATCCGCCGTCGATCGCTCAGGGCGAGCGGCGTTGTATCGCCGGAAGCGTCATCTCGTCGAATTGATGCGGAGCTCATGCTTCCGGCAACTGCCACGTCGCTGCGCTGGGGTTGCGGATCGAGGCCCGGAAAGGCGGAGCCCATTCCCTTGGCCTCTGGACGCAAGCGTCGTCCACTGCTATGTTGCATAACAGTCGGTATAACAAGAATGAGTTCGGGCACCACGATCTCGCAACGGGCGCGTCGGTCATCGGGGATGCATCAAGGTTCCGCGCAATCGCCAAACCGCGACGCAGCGCGCACCAGCAGGCGTACTGACAATAGACGAACTAGAACCTAACGGGAGAATCAGGGGTAATGAACAAGCACAAAGGGTTTTCGCTAACGCGAACAAGTCTGTATACCGCGTGTGCCGTTGCGATGGGGATTGGCGGCACAAAATCGTACGCGCAAGACACGAGCGCCGGACCTGTCGAAGAAATAACGGTGACCGGATCGCGCGTTCGCTACACCGACGGAATGGCGGAACCCACACCGGTCACCACGGTTACGCCAGTAGAACTCCAAATGTTCGAACCGGGCGGAACGGTTGCTGAACAGCTTGATGCCTTGCCACAGTTCTTCGCAACGGGTACGGCCCAGCGTGGTGGTCCCGCCCTCTTCGGTGACGGTGGCGGTAGCTACCTGGATATGCGCGGTCTGGGCCGTAACCGTACGCTGGTATTGCTGGACGGTTCCCGAATGGTCCCGGCGGACAAGCGCGGTACCGTCAACGTCGACAACCTTCCTATGGCCCTCGTTCGCTCGGTGGACGTGATTACCGGGGGTGCATCCGCTGCCTATGGTGCAGACGCCCTGGCCGGCGTCACCAACTTCGTCCTGGATCGGGAATTTCAGGGTTTGAAGATGTCTCTAGGTACCGGAATGAACCAACAGGACCGGGACGGCAAGAGGTACAACCTGGGAATCGCCGGCGGATTTGAATTCGGTGACCGCTGGAACTTCATCGGTTCCTTTAACGACGTCCATATTGACCCGATCTATCGTGATCCCAGTGAGCTGGACTCCAGCTGGTTCCAGCGCTGGGGTCAGATTACCAACCCGGATCCGAACGGCCCGGCCCGTATCACCGTACCGTGGGCCACGCCTACCAACGTATCGCCTTCCGGTGTGATCAACGTTCCGGGTTCCGCCCTGAACGGCCTGACATTTACCGATGACGGCACCGCCCTGCGTCCTTTCGTTCTTGGCAATGTCACCAATGCCGGTTACACCTCCGGCGGGCCGGAATCCGTGCGTTACAGCGAAGCCACTCTCTCACCTATTACAGGGAACGGCGTGGACAACCGTTCCGGTTTTGCCGCCTTGCAGTTCAAGATATCCGATAGGCTGAGCGTCCATGGTCAGGTCTTGAACGGCCGCACAGAATCCTACAACACCTCACAGCAGTCCACTTTTGCCATGACTTTCCCGTGGAATGAAACCATTTACCGGGAAAATCCGTACATACCCGCTAGTGTCGCGGCCATCATGGACGCAGAAGGACGGACGTCGTTTCGTCTGGACAAAGTAGGTAGCTACCCCGGCGACCTGGAAGCGGGTGCCGGCGAGTACACCCTCCAGGTGTTCAAAACCGAGTCCGCTTCCATCGGTTTCGATTTCAAGCTGGCCAATGACTGGGACCTGAGCGGTTCCTACCAGAGCGGTGAATCGCGCAAGGGGGGCGGGGAGTACCATTCGCTGCGCGTGGACCTTGAAGCCCTCGCCCGTGACGCAGTCATAGACCCGGCTACCGGCAACATCGTGTGTAATGTCCAGTTATACAACCCGACGCCTGCGCAGTTGGCGGCTGCGCCGGAAATCCAGGGCCGGACTGCCAAAAGGGGCGAAACCGATTTAGGCACTCCGCTGCTGTCACCCATCGGCCTGGATAACGCCGTGAGTGAATGTGTGCCCTACAACGCCATGGGCGCCGGCAACATGAGCCAGGCCGCCTGGGATTACATTCACAAATCCAGCAAGACGAACGACTCGTGGGTGAAGCAGGATTACGCGGAATTGCTGCTGCAGGGTGAGGCCTTCGAAGGCCGCCGCGCCGGCGCGCTCGGCTTCGCCACCGGCCTGACGTGGCGTCAGCAAAGCTTCCACGACGAGTATCCCGATGTCGCGATCGACGTACTGGGTCCGCCCATCAACGTACCGTCACTGGGCATTCGTGGTATCGCCAATGCCTATGCCGGCGGTACGGCCAATCTGCATCATTTCTCCACCATCAGCCTGCTGGACGGCAAGTACGATGTCTCGGAGTTGTTCGGTGAGTTGAACGTGCCGATCTGGGCATCCGGTGACGGGAATCGCAGACTCGGTACCAACCTGGCCTTCCGCCGCTCCGACTATTCCACCAGTGGTGCGCAGGATTCCTGGAAGATCGGCCTGGAGTGGCAGGCGTATAAGGACATGCGTTTCCGCGCGACCCGTTCCAGGGACGTGCGCGAAGCCAGCTTTCAGGAGCGCTTCGATGTTCAAACCGGCGGCATTCTGATCGACGATCCGGTCACCGGCGTGAAGAACGTCAACGTGACCTTCCACCGAGGCGGTAACCCGAACCTCAAACCGGAAGAAGCGGATACCACGGTTTTCGGAATCGTGTACGAGCCTTCCCGTGCAGACGGCCTGCGCATGAGCGTGGACTGGTACGAGATCGATATCTCCGGCGCAGTCGACAGCATCACCGAGCAGCAGATCGTCAACCAGTGTGGTGCTGCCCAAAACGGGCCACCTGAGATCTGTGCACTGATCGTTCGTGATACCAACAACGTGCCAGTCCGTGTCGACGCGCCTTTCCTCAACCTGTCCACGTCCTATGCGAAAGGTATCGATTTCGAAGTGGCCTACAACAGGGAGGTAAACCTGTTCAAAAGCAAACCGGAAAACCTGTCCTTCAGGTTGCTGGCCGGTAAATTGCTGGACCGCTACGACCAGCCGCCCGGGGGCCAACCCATCAACCAGATCGGCAATTCCGCCATCAACCGCCCGGAGCTTTCTGCCAATGCCACGCTCAGGTATTCAGTGGGCCCGTGGTCCGCGATCTGGCAGCAGCGTTATATCAGCGACCAGCTGATTAATATCAACTGGGTGGAAGGTGTGGATGTGGACAACAACACGATCCCGTCATACTCATTCACCAACCTGTTGTTCCGCTACGATCGTAGTTCGACCGGCGCTGGTAAGGCGTGGTCGGCTGGCTTGGCAATCAACAATGCGTTCGACAAGAACCCGCCGATCATCCCGGGTTCTTTCAACCGTGTTGGATCCCAAACCAATTCGGGTCTTGGCTATGACGAGTTCGGACGCCGATTCGAGCTAACCCTGGACATGCGCTTCTGATCTTATAGCTGACGTTCAACTACAACCTCTGACACGCGGCGCGAAAGTAGAGGGAACGAGAGCGGCGAAGGCCCGGCCGGCCACCCTGCCGGGCCTTGGCGCTGTTCAACGAGGCGGGCGCCGGTGCCGTTGACGGCGGAGCCGGCATTCGCTTCCTCGGCTCCGCTAAGCTTGCCGCACGGCGTGACGTCCGATTATCAGTCGCGGGTTCGATCCCCAGATCGAAGCGCTGCCGAGCGTGGTTCGGCAAACGCGTCCGAGCTATAGTCCGACCGGAACCGAGGGAAGCTTGAGTCGGCAGAGCATGTTGGTTTTCGGCGCAGATTTCTTCGGGTCACTTTGAAGGTACCGAAATTCGCGGCAACGCAGAGACGCTCTCAGATCAACGGTTGCGGCGGCGTTCGAATCCCTCTCTCCGCCAATTTTTTTTTGCTCTACAGAATCGGCAAACCGCAGAGCTGCGAGAGCTGCAGCCACCTACGTCAGCCGACATTACACCGTGCGCGGCGTGAGTCGCGCCCTTCGAGCACGGGAGCTCGCATGAGAGCCGTTGCCACTGTTGTGATTCTGGGCGCCGGTCTCGGCGCAGCGTTTGGATCGCATACTCCACTCGGCGCGCAGCCGCTCGAGTCTGTGGCGGCCCCCTATCCGATCGATGCAGATTCCCGGTCCCGTCTCCCGCCGCTGAGGCGCAGCGACATGACCGACGAGGTGAGCACGCGGATCTACGACGCGCTTGCGGGGTCGAATGGCGAGCCGCCGCGCGGCGCGATCGGCATCGCGCTATACAGCCCGCCGACGGCCGAGGCGCTGGCCCGCATCGCGACCTACCTGCGAGGCGAAAACGCGCTCGACGCCCGTGGATTCGAGCTCTCGAGCCTGATCGCGGCCCGCGAGATGAGCCTCACCTATGAATGGAACGTACACGAGCGCGCCGCGCGGGCGGCCGGGCTACCGCCCGCGGTCATCGAAGTGGTGAGAACCAACGGCCCCATCGCCCGTCTCGACGATCTCGATGGGCTCGTCATCGATCTCGGCCGCCAGCTGTACCGCAACCGGCACGTCGACTCCGCTACGTTCGCGAAGCTCGTGCAGCAGCGTGGTAGGCACGCGGCGTTCGACGTGATCATGGCGCTCGCGTACCCGGCGATGGCCGGCATCCTGGAGCGCGCAGTGGACCAGCAGCCGCCGAAAGGCTCGAGCTCGGCCGCTCTGCCGGCCGTCACCGGCATCGGTACGCCCACCGGCCGGCCGGGAGACTTCGTTGCGCTCGGTCCGCGGCCACCGCTGGCCGAAGACGTCGACGAAGGGTCGTATTACCGCCTGCCGTTGCTGAAGCGCACGGAGCTCGACCCGCGCGGCAAGGAGATCTTCGACCGGCTCGTCGGCAAAGACCGCGGCACGGCGCCGCGCGGACCGGTCGGCATGACGTTGAACAGCCCGGAGCTCGCAGATCCGGTTCAGCAGCTCAACACCGTGCTGCGCACGAACGGCGTGCTCGACAGGCGCCTGGCCGAGATCGTCGTTGCAACGACGGGCCGCGAGATGAACAGCCAATACCAGTGGATCGTGCACGGCGCGGCCGCCGAGCAAGCCGGCGCGAAGCAGCCGGTGCTCGAAGCGATCCGCGTCGACGGCGATCTTGCGGGCCTCGACGAGCGCGACGCCGCGGCGATTGCTTTCACGCGCGAGGTGTTTCGCGAGCGGGCGGTGCGGCCCGAGACGTTCGCCACGGCGATGAAGCTGTTCGGAGCTCGCGGCACCGTGGAGCTCGCCGCGCTGATCGGCGACTACCTGATGATGACCACCGTGTACAACGCGCTCGGCATGCGGCTACGCGCGGACCAGACGCCCACGCTACCGCATCGGCGTGGCGCGCCCGTGGGCGCAGAATGGCGGTAGCGGCGAACTCGAGCTTCGGGGAAGGGCAAGTGCTCGTGATTACGGGCGTCGTGATAGCCGCAGGCGCGATTGCCGAGTGCCGCCAAGCCAACCGTCGACCGATGAAGCGCTACGGCGGCCCCGAGGTCTTGCGGATCGGGATCGCGCGGAAGACCTCCGGATCCATCATGCGGGCGTTGATGCCCATGCGGTCGTAGCTCTTGTCGACCGCCGTCCAATGCGTCGTGCAGGCGCAGACTTTGCACGAGTGATTCTCGAGCTCTTTGTCGCCCCACATGTAGATGTGGGTATCGCCGGTGACGCGCACTTGCTTCGGCGAGTAGTACGCCCATAGCCCGCCTTTGCGCCGGCATATCGAACAGGCGCAGTCAGTGAGATCCTTCGGCAAGGGACCGTCGATCTCGATCAGCACGGCGCCGCAATGGCATGAAGCTTTGATCATTCGATCTCCTCCATCATTCGTGCTCGCACGCCTCAATGCCGTCCAAGGCGTCGAGCGTGCCCAGCCGAGGATAATGTACGCAGCGGTCCGGGGCGCGACGGGCGAGAGCTCTCCTAGCGTCAGGCCACTCCGCGAATTCTTGAGCGTTCCGGGATTCCGCACCTCTTTGGTGCGCGCTTCCGCGGAAGCGCGCCTGTCACGCGTCGCACTCGTGATTCCGCTCGATGGGCGACCGCACATAGGCTTAGGCACTCGCCTCTGCGATCGCGCCGCGCGCGATGATCGAATCCGCCGAGGGCCGTGCGGCGCCTGATCTCCTAACCGGCGACGAGTGGCACGGTCCTTGCTTCGTAGGCCCATGCTGCGGATCGTCAAGGACATTGTCTTTCGATCAGCGAGAAACTTCTACTTCAATGAAGCGCTGCCGGCCGCGGCGGCGATCTCCTACTATTCCCTGCTCTCGATGGCGCCGCTGCTCATCATCGTGATCGCGATCGCGGGCATCGCCTTCGCGGATCGCGTGGTGCAAATGCAGCTGATTGCACAGATTCAAGCGCTCATCGGTACCGAGGGCGCGCAGCTCGCAGCGACGGTCATCTCAAACACCAGCAACGAGGGACAGAGCACGCGTTCGCTGCTGGTCGGCACGGCCCTGACAGTGTTCGGCGCGACGACTGTATTCGCGCAGCTGCAGGCCGCGCTCAATCGCGTCTGGAAAGTCAAGGCCAACCCTTCGAGCGCGCTATGGAACTTCGTGAAGCACCGCTTGCTGTCCTTCGCGTTGATCGTGAGCCTTGGCTTCCTGCTCATGGTGTCGCTCGTCGTGAGCGCCGTCCTAGCAGCGTTGCACGACTATGTGGCTCCGACCGGCGCGGCGACGGCAATGCTCTGGGAGATATTGAACGTCGCCATCTCATTCGGCCTTGCAACGCTGTTGATCGCGTTCATATTCAGGTATCTGCCCGATGCCGAGATCGAGTGGCGCGATACGTGGCTCGGCGCGTTCATCACGGCCGTGCTGTTCGCTTTAGGCAAGACAGTGATCGGGCTCTACCTGGGCCAGGCGACCGTCGCTTCGTCGTTCGGCGCAGCCGGATCCGTCGTGGTCTTCCTGATCTGGGTCTATTACGCATCGCTCATCATTCTGTTCGGTGCGGAGATCACGCATGCGGTGGCCGAGTTGCGCGGCGTGCACCCGGCGCCGATGGATCACTCGGAACCGGCCGGCGAATCGCGGCAAACATGACCGGCGCGCGAGCGAGTCGAGAGAGCTGCGCTCGCCGGATCATCTCAGTGTCGGCACGAAGCCAGCCAAGCGGCAACATTTACAGCGGCCTGCCCAAAGCTTCAATCGGCCGCACGGTGCCCCGCCGGCTGCGCAACGCCCACGTCCCCGGCTTTCCCTCGAGGGGCGCGTGACCGCGCCGAGCTTGGCTGGCCCGTGCCTTGCAGCGGATCGTCTCGAGCGCCACGCACATGAACGAGCGTATTCACACGACGACCGGCTTTCTGCCCCGGTGGGCGATCGGGGGCGCCTTCGTGGTGGCACTCGCGGTCGCGGCGTACGTCTTCTGGCAGCTCGTGCCGGTGCTGATCGGCGCGTTCGGCGGCATTCTGTTTGCGATCGTGCTGCGGCGCATCGGCGGATGGATCGCTCGCCATACCCCGCTGAAGCAGCGTTGGGCCGTCGGCCTGCTGCTCATACTGATTGGTGCGGGCGCCGCACTCGCCGTCTACCAGTTCGGCCAGCAGCTCGTCGGGCAGGTCAACGAGTTGAGCCACACGCTCACGAGTTCGTACGATCAAGTATCGAGCTGGCTCACCCAGCACGGCGTCGATCTCGCCACCACGAATATCGAACAGCCTTTGCTCGCGTGGCTCTCGGGCTTCGGCTCCGCCCTGTGGCACCTGATCTCCGGCGCGCTGCTGGTGCTGTTCGTCATGATCTACGTCTCGCTGTCGCCCGCGGTCTACCGCACCGGCTTCGTGCTGCTGTTCCCGAAGTCTTGACATGCGCGGCTCGAAGAGGTGCTCGACGCCACGGAGCTCGCGCTGTGGCGCTGGACGCTCGGCCAGTTCATATCGATGGCCGCCGTCGGCGTGCTCACGAGCGTTTCGCTCTGGCTGCTCGACGTGCCGCTCGCGCCGCTGCTCGGCCTGATTTCGGGTCTGCTCGAGTTCGTGCCGGTGCTCGGCCCATGGCTCGCGGCAGTGCCCGCCGGGCTCGTAGCGCTCAGCGTGAGCCCGATGACCGCGCTCTGGGCGCTGCTTGCCTATGCATCCGTGCAGCAACTCGAGAGCTGGGTGCTGACGCCGCTCGCCGAGCGCTATGCAGTGGCATTGCCGTCGGCCGTTTCGCTCTTTGCGATCGCGGCGTTCGGTTGGCTGTTCGGCCTCGCGGGCGTGCTGTTCGCGACGCCGCTCGCCCTGGTGCTCACGGTGGGAATCCGGATGCTCTACGTGAACGACGTGCTCGACGAGTCGCTCGCGAAGACGCGTCTCCCGCAGTGAGAGCGAGTCGACGAGTTGCGCCGGGCGCGGTGCGCTAGCGGGCGACGAGCACGCCGCACATCAGACGCAGCCTTTCGGCAGCCGCGCCAGGTAGCCCAACGACCCTTACGTCGCGGCCGGCGCCGAGCACTTCGGTCAGGAAGTCCTTGCTGAGGGCGACCCATCCCCCGGGCGTCTCGTAGCTCACGGCCACGTGTCCTTCCATTCGAGCTTCTGCGATCTGCCTATCGTCCCAAGCCTTCGCCTTCCCGGCAGCCACGATTCGAATATCCGACGATCCGACATAGCGCACCGGCAAATCAGGAATCGCTGCCGCGTTCGAAGTGGCCTCCACATCATCGGCGGCCACGACGTGCAACCTGCCGGCTCGAGGAGCCGCACCCGCCTCGTCATCCGTGGCAGGTATGCGCAGCGCGTGCTCGACTCGCGCGAACAGCGCCCCGGTAAGCTCAAAGGGAAAGGCGTACAGCCGCTGCACCCTTCGTTCGACGTGCGGCAACTTGCGCCAGCCGGCTACCCACTTGAGCTTATCGGCGCCCCCGGCGACGAAGACGTCCTCGAGCCCGAACGGTGCAGCGTCATCTCGCTGCAAAGCCTTGAAGGCGATGTGCTCGACAATGTTCGACGCCACTCCGTACAGCACTCCGTACGGCGAATGCGCGCCCTCCGCGGGTTTGAAATTCCGGCAATCGTCGTAGAGCGGTTTCGCCAGCCGGCCGATGCGCGCCTTGTATTCCTCGAGCAGCTGAACATGCCGGCGCCCCAACGGCGTGTAGGCGGCGTGCCCTTCACCGTCCGTCGCCGTGAATAGGTGCTCGACCATCGTGTAAGCGGCCAGCAGGTCGACGCGGTTGATGAACAGATCCGGGTCCGGTGAAGCTCCCTGACAAATGGCGTCCGCGAATCGCAGCCGCTTCTCGTTGTCGCCGCTCTGAACGGCGTGCTCGTAAGCGTCGAGCAGAGCCACGAGCCCGTGAATCAGCAGCGAGAAATCGAGCGCATTCGATTTGCGGGTGAGCAGAAGGAGACCGCCGTCGCCGAAAGACTTACCCTTTTGCACGACGTGGTATTGAAGATACGAGCGCAAGTGCCCGCCGGCCAGTCGAACAGCGGCGCTTAGAATCGCAACGCGATCTTCTTCCGCGAACGTCGCACCGATCTCCTCCGCCACTTCGAAATACGGAGCCAGGTCGTCGGTCCCCGGGCTCATGGCCACCGGGATCAGCCAACGCACGTCCCGCACGAGCACGGGCTGATCGGCCGGGGTCGCACGCCAGACCGCGTCGAGCACGCGTTGAGCCTGCGAGAGCCGTTCGGCGGCGCCGCCCGCGCCAGCATCCCACGTGCGCATGGCCAGGAGCGCGAGTTGCCGTACCAGATACACGTTGAACAGGATGTGAGCGTGGCGAACGCGCGCTTTGCGGGAAGGCCAACGCGTGTGCGCCCACATGACGAATGCTCGCGCCATCAGGTCCGCGGGCTGGAGAAGGTCGTTCGGCATGTCGCGCAGGTCTCGGGGCTTGAAGCCCCTCGCCCAATGCGCTGCCTCCAGCTGCCCTTTGAGCCGCGCTCGGTCGGTACCCAAGTCGGGCAGCGCGAAGAAGCAATCCTCGAAGTCGCGAGCGAGCTGCCGCCGGTCCTGCAGGTATGGCGGCGGCTTGTACTGCGCGTTCGCGAGCTCCTGAATCTTCGCGACGACGGCGTCTCGATGCGCCAGGAAGAACTCGAGCAGCTCGACATGCGCCTCGAACGATACCGGCTCGAGCATGGCCGCCGCACGCGCCTGATCACGCACCTCGGCCATCGCTACGCGCCTAAACGATCAACGTATTCGGCTCGAGGCCGCACAGCACGCGACCGTAGAGCTCGTTCGTCGTCTGCGGATGCATGATCGCGTGGTTCGACAGCGCCTGCATGTCGCGCTGAAACCGCTGGATCGGCACGTTCGATTGGATGGCGCCCGCGCCGCTCGCGTGAAACAGCAGGTCGGTCGCGGCGCGCGCGAGCCCCGTCGCAGCGCTCACATGCGCACGCATCTCAACGCGGTCGAGTATCGAGACGGGCTTGCGATACTCATCGAGCGGAGCGCACGCGAGCCGCATGTGCGCGTCGGCGGAGTCGATCGTGAGCGCCGCTTCGCCCACTTGCAGATGAGTGACCGGTGCCTGGGCCTTGTCCGTGTAGTTCGTATACGTCATCGGCCGCCCATGCACGTTCGCGAGGAATAGCTCGAACGCCGCGCGCGCGATGCCGACGGGCGTTCCGGCGGCGTTGACGGAAAGCACCGCCGCCAGCGGATAGCGGTAGTACGGGTTGGCGGCGTTGCGGCTGTCGGAGTAGTCGCCGCCGAGCATCGGCGGCAGCGGCTGTGCCCGATGCGCCGGCACGAAGATGTCCTTCGCGAGGATCGTGCTGCTGCCCGTGGACGTCATGCCGCTCGCGGACCAATCGTCGAGGCGCGTAAGCTCCGTGCTGCGCACCAACGCACACATCGGCAGCGGCGCGTCGCCGCCGTCGTCGAGCAACGTGTTCACGATCGTCCAATTCGAGCCGTGGCCGCCCGTGTTGTAACCCCAGCGGCCGTTGATCACGTAGCCGCCGTTCTTGCGGGCCGCCTTGCCCGTGGGCGAAAAGACGCCGCTGATGCGCGGGTCCTTCGAGTCGAAGACTTCGTCCTGCGCCTCGTCGGGAAAGGTGCTCACGAGCCACGACATCGCCGCGAAGATGGTGCCGATCCAGGACGACGACGGGCAACCGCGGGCGACGCGATCGAGCACTTCGCACTGCGTGAGGAAATCCGCCTCGTAGCCGCCGAAGCGCTTGGCCGCGGTCATGCGGAACACGTTGGCTTCGCTCAGCAGATCGAAAGTCTCGGGCGGTAGTCGTCTGGCCTGCTCGGCGGCTGGGGCGCGCTGCCTCAATACTGGCACGAGCGCTTCGGCTTGCTCGATGAGCCGGCGATTCGTAGCGGCCGCGTCGTTCATGTGATGCCCCCTTCGTTTGCCGACAAGCTTGTTCGTGAAATGGGGCGCGTGTCCAGTCGGGAGCGCTGGCGGACAGCAAGCGCCTCGGCAAGGGCCGCGGTGCAACCCATCAGGTCGAGGCGCTTGAGGATGCTTTCGCGGCTCGCGCGGATTGGATGACCGCTTCGTCGTTCACTCCGTCGTGGGTTTCAACGATACGGTCTCCGCGCGGCTACGCCCGCGTGATGCCGCGAACCGCCTCTAGATCTGCAGGCCGCAGCCGGTAACGGATGGCGTTGCCTTCATGCAGGCTGTTGAACTCCTGACGGGCGTAGTCGACAGCAGGCTGCCGGTCTTTCTCGGGAATGCCCGCCGCGCCTGCCATCGCCATGACGTCGTCGGCGCGGAACTCCTTCCACTCGAGCACGGCGTGGCGCACGCGGATCGACAACCCCAACAGCTTCGAAATTAGAGAGCAACGTTCGGGGCAGGGTCTGCCGGCCCACGCCCTTGCCGACGTCGCGAGTCGCAGCTAACCTCGAACGTCCGTCGTGGTTCGTCGGCCCGCCAACACCCATAACAAGGGTTAGGGAATCTTCATGCGCACTTCGCGTCGCTCTATGCGCGTGCTCGCGGCATCGCTCTGCCTCTTTGCACCGCTCGCCAACACGTTGGCTCAGCAAACATTCACGCCCAAAGGCATCGTCCAATGGGGCCAGGGCGGCGATCGGGAGCGCGGCATGCTGACGCAGATGGGGTTCCCCCAGCTCGCGCAGGGCCAATTCGGCCTCTCGGTCGCGGACTTGAACGGCGACGGCCGGCCCGAAATCCTCGTCACCACGCTCTCGGCCTGCGACAAGGCGGGCTGCCCGGTCGTGGCGCTCCAGAGCGGCGGGCAGAACAAGGTGCAGCAGATCTTCTCGCAGAAGGTCGCAGGCCGGCTGGCGATCACGAACGAGAAGGTGAATGGCTACAGCGCGTTCGCCGCGGCGGATCAGTCCGGGGCGATCATGAAGGACGGCGCCGGGCGGCTGCTCGTGTATCCCGTCGGCGGCGGTGCCGCACCGGCAGCAGCGCAACCACCCACACAGGCTGCGCCCGCCACCCCGCCCGCGCGACCGTCGACGTTGCCGTCGACCACGACGGCCGCGGTGCCCGCCGCCCCCGCGGCTCCGAGCGAGCGCATGAAGCTCGTGTTGGGCATCGGCAAGCCGCGCTGGCAGACGCCCGGGGCCGAATATTTGCCCGCCTGCCTCTACGCGATTTGTCTCAACATGCAGGCCGTCGAGAAGACGGGGATCGGCACCGACAAAGCCGTGATTCGCGGCGCGGTCACACCCGAAGACGCGGCACGCTGGTGCAAGCTCTACCAGGAGCTCGACCGCTTGTGCCCGCAGACCGAGGTCGCGAACTTCGGCACGGCCGGCGATGCGATGGGGCGACCCAAGTCGACGACCATCGAGGCCAACTGCGTGGCGGGCACGATGCGCGGCATCGACGGCAATCAATACAAGTACGCGGGCACGTTCGTCGACGGCCCCGGCGCGGGTCGCCCCAAATTTTCGGGCGGCGGCTCCGCCGCACAAGCGTTCGGCCAGCAGGGTGCGAACCAACTCGAGAGCGGCGCGAGCTCGATTGCCATGCTCGCACGCGAGACGAGCAGCGGCGAAGCGCTCGCGATCCAATGGGAAATGCTGTGCGGCGGCGCGAAGCCGCCGGCAGGCTGACCCCGTCGCGCCGAGATCCTAAAAATGCAAGAAAAGTCTATCTCTGCCGCTCGGTGGGTCTTGCCAGTCCTTTGCGTCGCCGGCGTCATTTGGTTGCTGCCAGCGTTTGCGCTCGATCCTGCGTACCACCCCTCGGAGCCCCGCCGACGGTGATCGACGCAAATGCCACGCCTCCGTCGGGGCCGTCGCGGCGGGAGCAGTGGTTTTCGGCGCAGTACCGTTACGAGCGCGACGAGAAGCTTCGCGTACTTCTCCGGAGATCTTCTCGGCCAACTCGGCGAATCCGAAATCGCGGCGGACGCGATGGCGGCCGCGGGACGCGATCAACTGAACCGGGCACTTCGGGGCGAGCCGCATTCCCAGTGGGGCAAGATGTCGCCGGAGGAGCAACAGGGGCGCGACTACGTTCGGGGTGCTGATGTTGCTCATTGCGTTGCCGATGCTCTGTCGCGAAACCCGTCGTTTCGGCCTCGTGACCCACGGTCCGCGGCAAATGCGAGCGGGCTTTCAGCGCCTGGCGCGGCCGATGCGATCGACGACAGCCGCCGTTCACGGCGAGTTGGCTCCCGCCGGGCCCCGCCCCTTCAGATCGTCGAACCACTGGAGCACGACGTTGATGGACGTGACCGCACGCTCGGGCTCGACGGGCTGGATCATTAGAAAGCGTCCGTCGCCGGCAACGTCATAACCGGAGCCGCCCGTGTCGGACCGCAGGTAGCTGCCCTCGAACAACAACCGTGGACGCTCTGCGCTCAATGTGGGCACCATGCGCAGCACGGTAGACATCATCCGGTTGCCGTCACGGTAGAAAAGCTCGCCCCCACTACGGGACCAAACGGGCTCGGACCCGCCGCCATTCGAAATCTGCAATCTGCCGCCGGGCCCGGGAAACGGCCGCACGTACACTTCCGCGACACCGGAGTCGAGCGAGACATACGCGAGCCAGCGGCCGTCGGGCGAGAACCGGGGGGAGGTTTCGAAGGCCGGCGTTCGTAGAAACGGCAGCGGCTCGCGCGTGTCGAGCGGCAGCACCCAGATGTCGCGCGCGCCTTCGTAGAACGCGATGTTGCCATCGGGTGCGGCTGAGGTCGGCGTCTGCAGGTATTCGCTCGTGGTGAGGCGTTCCTCGTCACCGCTACCGTCCATGGCTTTCCAGAACAAGTTGCGAAATCCTGCCCGTGTGCCGCGGTAAACGATGCGTGTACCGTCGGTCGTCCAAATTGCAGCCTGACTGCTGCCCGCGCGCGGCGAGGTGAGCGCGGTCTGGGTGCCGCGAGCGAAATCGTGGATCCAGATGGTTTCGATGGGTCCGATGTTGGTGAACGCCGCGTACCGGCCATCGGGTGAGATTTGCGGATCGGTGTACGGCCGTGGCGCAGACAGTACCGGCTCGACGACGCCCTGTGCGTTCACCCACACGAGGCGTCGCTCGAAGCGCTTCGCGTTGGCCGCGATGTAGGCGAGCGTCCCGGAGTCGGACACGCTGAAGTGTGCCCCCTCATCGTCGAGCACCCGCTCGGGTAGGGCCACCGACGGGCCGCTCACCTGCAACGCGGCGATGTCGAACGGCACCACCGTCAGCGCGTCGTCGCGAGAATAGAGCAAGTGCCCCGTGCCCACGTACCGGCCGGTGCTCGCACCGCGCAGCAGGACACGCCGCTCGCCGGTCTGCAACATTTGCAGGTGCAGATGTCGTTCGTCGGACCCGGGGCCCGTCCACACGGTGAAGATGATCGCCTTTCCGCCGGGCAGGGCCTGCGGCCATCGATGGCTCACCTCACCGTTCGCGCGGTCGAGGGTCGTCACCGGCTGGGCCATCCCTCCGGCGGCCGCCACCTTCCACACGCCCGACGTCGAAGTCGGCAGAAAGTAGATCGTGTCGTCGGTCGCCCACGATCCGCCCATGGCCGCAGCGAGATCGGTCAACGTCTGCGGCGCACCGCCCGTGAGCGGGATCTTGTTCAACTTGCCATCCGCGAAAAACGCCAACCAATGCCCGTCGGGCGAGAAGAATGGCGAGGCGGCCCCTTCGGTGCCGGCGAGCGGCCGGCTCTCGAGCGAATCGAGCGCCCTCACGAACAGCTGTCGGGCGCCCCCGGCAACCGCCGCCACGTAGGCGAGCGTACTGCCGTCGGGCGACAGCGCGATCGGCGGGCTCGCGCGATCGCCGATCTCGAACCCAGGCGGCAGCGTCACCATCAACCGAGCGACGCTCGACGAAACGACGGGGGCGCTCGGCCTCATCGACCAGGCCGCTGCCGCGGCGACGGCCGCAACGACGAAGGCGATGACTGCGGCACGCGTGAGAGAGACCGTGCCGCGCGAAGTACGTGCGTCGCCGATCGGCGCGTCACTCCCGGCGATCCACGACAACTCCCGCGCAATGTCGCGCGCGCTCTGCCATCGATCCTCCGGATCTTTCGCGAGGCACGTGGCGATCAACCGGTCGAGCGCGGCAGGAGCAGTGCGCTGAAGCGAGGACACGGGAGGCGGCGTGTCCCTGAGGATCGAGCCCATCAGGCTCATGGGGCTCTTGCCCTCGAACGCCCGCTTACCCGTGACCATCTCGTGAAGGATCGTGCCGAAGGCGAAGATGTCCGTGCGCGCGTCGGCTTCGCCGCCTTCCAATTGCTCGGGTGCCATGTATTGCACGGTGCCGAGAATCGCGCCCTCCGCCGTCACGTCGGCGGCCTTCCCGACGACGGTCACGCCCGCGATCGAAGACGGCCGGAGCTTGGCCAGGCCGAAATCCAGCAATTTCACGCCGCTTCGCGTGATCATCACGTTGCCCGGTTTGAGGTCGCGGTGGATGACACCGTGTCGATGCGCCTGATCCAGCGCGGCGGCGATCTCGATGGCGTATGTCAGGGCACGCGCAAGCGCGAGCGGCCCCCGTGCCAGATGCTCGGCGAGCGTCTCGCCCTCGAGCAGCTCCATCACGAGAAAATCGGTGTGCTCGTGACGACCAATGTCGTGCAGCGTGGCGATGTGCGGATGATTCAGGCCCGCAATCGCTCGCGCCTCGCGCTCGAACCGGGCGCGCGCTTCGGGCTGGCTCGATAGATCATCGGTGAGCACCTTGATCGCGACGGTTCGGTTGAGTCGCGGATCGTGAGCCTTGAAAACTTCCCCCATTCCCCCGGCGCCGATGAGCGCCAGGATCTCGTAGTGGCCCAACCGGGCGCCGGCTGTCAGTGCCACAAAAGAACGGAGGTGAGCGATGAGCGGGCGCTAGCCCATGGGGAGCCGAGCAGCGCCGGAACGCGACGAGGCAGGCGGCTCATCATCGCGCGATTCTATGGTGTCGGATGTGGCTTTGCTACGACCTTGCGAAACCGGCCATAGGTGGCAGCCTTGACCTGGCTCAAAGCCCGCCTCAACTTCGACCGACGCCAGCGATTTCGCCGCAAAGCCGCCTTCGAGAGGCGGAATTGCATGCCCTCCTCGATGGAGTATGTGCAGGGGTTGCAGACGCCGCAAGGCTCGCCGCGCACGGGGCGATGACAAAACCACGTCTCGAGCGTCAATGGGAAGGTCCCGTTGCGCTTCGACGAGTCCAGCATCTCGAGCTTGCTCTCGCGAACCTTGCCAACCAATCGTGCGAACGTCATGCGCACCGCGCTCGCGCACTTTCCGGCGGGGCGCGCAAACTCGTAGTCCGTCGCGCCGCCCGAACGAGTTCCGCCCCAAGCGTTCTGTCGGCCCTCGTACCACCCCCGCGGGTGCACTTGACCCGATATCACGGAGTGTTCGCCCGCCGCGCCGCAGTAGGGGCTTCGACGCTACCGCGTGATGCTGACGATGAGGTTGCGCGCGATGAGGCGTGCCATAATCATCCGCCATGTTCCAAACGAGCCGTCCCGTGGGAGTCACGAGCTATCTGCGGATCGGCCTGCTCTGCGCGATGATGGCCGGGGCGCAGAACGCTTGGAGTCAGGTTGCCGAGGATGGCCAGACGTCGCGTGAGCTCGGAATATTACGAGAGCCGCCGACTCAGCGTGCGGAGCTCATCGCCCGCGGCGAGGCGGTGTTCAACTATTGGTGCAGGGCGTGCCACGGGCCCGAAATGGTGAAGCCTGGCACGGCAGCGCTCGCGGCAAAGTATCGCGGTTCGCTCCCTGCGGCACTCGCGGAACGGACCGACATGACGCCAGAGCTCGTCAAGCATTGGGTCCGCGAGGGCATCTCGATGATGCCATTCTTCAGGCCCACCGAGATCAGCAACGCCGACCTCGAGGCGCTTGCCCGCTATCTCACGCGCAACTCAGGAGGCTAGTGATGGCACTGCCGCCCGGCGTCAATGAACGCGATTTTGCGGCGGCTCTGCGCGAGTTCGAGCGTGCCGTCGGCGCCGAATGGGTCTTCACGAAAGACGAAGACGTCTCTCTATATCGGGACGCCTATTCGCCGGTACGGGGCGAAGACCTAGAGAAGCTGGTCTCCGCCGCTGTCGCTCCGGAGAGCGCCGAGCAGGTGCAGGCAATCGTTCGCACGGCGAATCGCTACCGTATCCCGATCTACCCGATCTCCACGGGAAAGAATCTCGGCTACGGCGGCTCCGCGCCGAATCTTTCCGGGAGCGTGGTGCTCGATCTCAAGCGAATGAATCGCGTCATCGAGGTCGACGACAAGCGCCATTTCGCGATCGTCGAGCCCGGTGTGTCCTATTTCGATCTGTATCGGTACATCCAGCAGCGCAAGCTCAAGGTATGGATCGATACTCCGGATCCCGGTTGGGGCAGCCTGATCGGGAATTCGCTCGATCACGGCGTCGGCTACACGTACGGCCATTATCGCGATCACTTCAATTCGCACTGTGGCATGGAGGTCGTGCTGCCGAACGGTGAGCTCATGCGCACGGGTATGGGTGCATTGCCCGGCGCCGCGACTTGGGCCGAGTACCGCTACGGTTTCGGGCCGCATGTCGACGGGCTGTTCTCGCAGGGCAACTTCGGCGTCGTGACGAAGATGGGCTTCTGGCTGTTGCCGGAGCCCGAAGCCTACCTTTCCGGCACCGTGACCGTGCCCGGCCGCAACGACATCGTCGCGCTCGTCGACATCGTCAACAAGCTGGAGCACATGGGCCTCATCGGAATGCCGAACTACGGCACCCCTCTGCAAGCGCAGTTCGGCAAGCCGCAGGTGGCAGAGATTCTCCAGCGCCCGTTTGCGCAAGCAGCGCGCGACCTCGAGCGTTGGTCGCGTGACAACGGCACGGGTTACTACAGCTGCGAGTTGCAATTCTACGGCCCGAAGGAAACGGTTCGCGCCAATTGGGACTATGCGCAGCGCCTGCTCAGAGAGATCCCCGGCGCCGTGCACAAGCTCAATCGAGAGCTCGAGTTTCCGCTCACAGCGGACAAGGCAGAAGGCCTGCACAAGGTTGCGCTGGGGATTCCGAACCTAGAGATCTTCAACATCGGGCGCCGGCAGAGCGCCGAAGTGCCGGGCTGGGACGGGGAAGTTTGGTTCTCGCCGGTCATTCCGAAGACCGGTGCGGCCGTGCTCGAGGCGCAGCAGGTTTTCACGGAGACGTTCCGCGAGATCGGCATGGCTTCGTTTACGCACCCGGCGAGCGTGCCTGCGACGTGGATGTACCGCGCGTTCATCTTCATCATGGGACTGCCTGTCTCGCGGACGGATACGCAAGCGAACCAGCGGTTGCGCGAGGCGTTCACGCGGCTTGCGAACGCGGGCGCGGCGCACGGTTGGGGCGAGTATCGGACGCCGCCGATCTTTCAAGACCTCATCATGAGCCAATACTCGTTCAACGATCATGCCTCGCGCCGATTCAGCGAGATGCTGAAGGACGCTGTCGATCCCAACGGCATCATCTCCGCGGGTCGCGGCGGCATATGGCCGCGACACTTGCGCGACGCTCGAGAACGCCGCGGCTGAAACCCGGACAATGCCGAGGGCGCGCGCATACTGAGCACGCGACGTTCGTTTTCGCTCGTGCACCAGCACTCCGCTCGCCGCCGTTCACACGTGGCTACGATACGTCCGTATGAAAACCGTCGGCGTCCGCGACCTCAAGAACAAGCTGAGCGAATATCTTCGCCGCGTGCGGCTGGGGGAGGGGGTCTTGGTGACCGATCGGGGAGAAGTCGTGGCTGAGCTCCTGCCGCCGGGGCAAACACACGGCGATCCGTCGGTACCGACGGGACTTCAGGCGCTGGCGAGACAGGGCCTCCTGACCCTGGGTGCTCCGACCGCCCCCGCAGTGCGCCGCCTACTCGGCGATGCCGAAGTCATCGTCTCGTCTGACCTGACCCTGATCGAGTGTGATCGCGTGTTGTTGCGGGCGGTGGCGCTCTAGGAACTGACGGAGGCCGAAACCGCCGACCGTCGGGCGCACCCGTCTCGGCTGCTGCTCATTGGCAAGCCTGGCGAATCGCGGCCGAGATAGTCGATCGCGCGCGTCAGCCCGTTTCCGGGTGACCCGATTCGGACACTCGATGCCATCCACCTGGCATCGCTTCTCGTCGCGCGTTCCGCGGCCGTCGGCCTCCGGCTGCTGAGCCTCGACGAGCGCGTGCGCGAGGCGGCCAATGGGCTGGGTGTCGCCGTCGAGCCTGCCTGAGCATGGCTGCTGTGAACCGGCCGAGCGTCGTTGCATGACAGTAGCGGTGAACATGAACGCGGTTTCGGCATCTATTGCGGGCTATCGCTCCAAATGCTCGCCGTTCCTAAGGTAACAGCCAGCACCTTGGCAGCCGCCGCTTGTGTCATGCAGCCCTTCTCCAGCCACTGCGCGAGATCCATCAACAGCTGCGCGCGGATTTCCATTTCGGCGCCGCAGAGAGAAGAGCCCATCTTCGTCTATCTTCGCCAGAAATCGGGCGTCACGAGCACCAGGATCGGAAAGATTTCCAGGCGCCCGAGAAGCATTGCGAGCGTGCAGACCCAGCTCTGCAGATCCGTCAGGCTCGCATAGTTCGTCGACGGCCCGACGGTTCCCAGGCCCGGACCCATGTTGTTGATACACGCGATGATGGCGCTGAAGGCCGTGACGAAGTCCAAACCGGAGAGCAGCAGCGCGAACGTCAAGGTCACTACCATGGCGAAGTACAAGAACGTGAAGCCCAGCACCGCGGCGGGTAGGCTGTCCGGCATCGTTCGACCGCCGATCCGCAGAGGCAGGATCGCACGCGGGTGCGTCAGCTGCTTCAGCTGATTCGCGGCCTGTCGGCCGATGACGAGCAATCGGATCATCTTGATGCCACCGCCCGTCGACCCTGAGCTCACGGTGACGCAGCTCAGGAACAGCATCCACATCGGCACGAACGCCGGCCACGCGGCGAAGTTCTGCGTGGCGTAGCCGCAGTCGGTCGCGATCGTCACGACGTTGAACGTCGCGTGGCGGATCGCTTCGCCCAAGCTACTGTAGGTGCCAGTGACATCGAGGTACGCGGCGGCGCCGGCGCAGCTGACGGCGAGTAGTCCGAGCACCCACTTGGCTTCCGTGTCGTGCAGATACGCGCGCAGGCTCCGCGAGTTCCAAGCGACGAAGTGCGTGGCGAAGTTCAGCGCGGCTACGATCTGAAAGAACGTCAGAACGGCCTCGATCGCCGGTGAATTGAAATAGCCGACGCTCGCGTCGTGCGTGGAGAACCCACCGAGCGCCATGGCCGAGAAGGCGTGGCAGACCGCGTCGAACCAGCTCATGCCCACCGCGCGCAGGCACACCGCGCAGGCCGCCGTGATACCTGCGTACACGAGCCAGAGCGCCTTTGCCGTCTGCTCGATGCGCGGCGTGAGCTTGCTGTCTTTCATCGGACCGGGCGTTTCGGCCTTGAACAGCTGCATCCCGCCGACACCAAGCAACGGCAGAATGGCGACGGCGAGCACGATGATCCCCATCCCGCCGAACCAGCTCACGAGATGCCGCCAGAGATTGATCGAAGGAGGCATGGTGTCCAGTCCGGTGAAGATCGTCGCGCCGGTCGTCGTCAGCGCAGACGCCATCTCGAAGTACGCGTCGGTGAAACTGAGCTTGTCGCCGAAGTGCAGCAGCAAGGGCAGGCAGGCAACCAAGGGGAGGAGCGACCATGTCAGGGCAACCAGCAGAACGCCGTCCCGCGTTCTTAGCTCTCGTTTGCAGTTGCGCGTCAGCACCCAGGCTATCGCACCGACGGCAACGCCGATGGCGATGGCGAGCATGAACGCCGGCATTGCCGGGTCGTCGTCGGCGAGCGCCGCAACGACGAGCGGAATCAGCATCGTGGCGCTGAAAGCCACCACGATGGCCGCGAGCACGTTGACGATAGGCAGCAGGGCCCCGATCAACCCGCCTTGCTTCGCGCTCGTTGCTGGGAGGTCGTCATTGATAGCGCGAGACGGAGTCCGCGATTGTGCCACTTCGCGCTACCTGTACCGATGCTCTCCGGGGAGATCCCCCAGCCGAGGACGATATCGGACCACGTGTGAGCGCGGTGTGAGCTTTTCGGATCCGCGGCGCGCGACCCATCCCGTGCCGTATGCGGCTGTGTTGCGGGCGGCTTCGACTAGGCGCGAAAACGGTAGCCGAGCCCAATCTCCGTCACGAAATGCCGTGGCCGATGCGGATCGGGCTCGAGCTTCTCGCGAAGGTTCTTGACGCAGACGCGCAAGCTGCGAGAGTCGCCGCTGCGATCCGGCCCCCAGACCTCCCGAAGCAACTGCGCCTGGCGGACGATCATGCCGGAATGGCGAACGAAACTCTCGAGCAGCCGGTACTCCAGCGGCGTGAGATGAACGTCGCCCGCGGGGCCATGCGCTTCGCGTCGCGCGAGGTCGATCTCGACCTGGCCGACACGCACGGTGGCGGGCTCGCCGGGCCCGTGCACGCTGCGGCGTATGCCGGCTCGGACACGCGCCAGCAGCTCGCCCGCGTTGAACGGCTTGGTTACGTAGTCGTCGGCTCCGGCGTCGAGTGCCGCGATCTTCTGACTCTCGAGCGTGCGCGCCGACAGCACGATCACGGGCATCGGCGACCAGGCGCGTACGCGCCGGATCACCTCTAGCCCGTCGCCGTCCGGCAAGCCGAGATCGACGATCATGAGGTCGGGTTTGTGCGACCGCGCTTCGATATCGGCGCGCTCGGCCGTTGCCGCCTCGACGACGCGATAGCGTTCGGCCTCGAGCAGCACGCGAAGCACCTGGCGGATGCCGGGCTCGTCCTCGACTACCAGGATCTGGTGCATGGCCTGCGTCATGGCTGCGGCTCCGCGATTGGCAGAGTCAGCTCGAACCGCGTTCCGCGCTCCGGGCGGCGCCGGGCCTCGATCGTGCCACCGTGGGCCAGCGCGATCGCGCGGCAGATCGCGAGCCCCAAGCCCGCCCCGACGATCGTCGCCTCGCGACTGCCGCGGCGAAACTTGTCGAAGAGGCGGGCGGGATCGCCCGGTGGCAGGCCCGGGCCCTCGTCGTCCACGGTCACGCGGACGAACGGCCCGTCGACGACGGCGGCTACGGACACTCGCGCGCCGGGCGGCGTGTACTTCGCCGCGTTGTCGAACAGGTTTCCGAACAGCTGAACGACGAGGCCCGGGTCGACGTCGACGGCCGGCAGGTCGCCCGGGATCCGCACGTCGACGGGATGCTGGGCGAGCGCGTCCTCATGCTGCTGCAGCGCGGCGTCGACGAGGTCCTCTAGCTGTTCTGCGTCACGCCGCAGCACGACTTCGCCCGCGTCGAAGCGCGTGAGATCGAGCACGTTCGAGACGAGGCCCGACATTTCCCGCGCCTTGGTCTCGATCGAGCGTGCGAGCGCGGTGCGGGTCGCGTCGTCGAGCTCCGTGCCGCGTGTGGCGAGCGCGCTGCCGGCGCCCGCCATCACGGCGAGCGGTGTGCGCAAGTCGTGTGAGATCGACGCGAGCAACGTATTCCTCAAGTTCTCGGCCTCTGCGGCGACGCGCGCGCCTTCGGCCGCTTCCGCGAGCCGTGCGCGCTCGAGCGCGAGGGCAAGTTGACCCGCGAAGGTCTCGAGGAGATGACGTTGCTCCGGCAATAGCACGCGGCGCGGGTTCGACGGCAGCACCACGAGCACGCCGAGCGTCTCGCGGCCCGTGTCGATCGGCAAATGCAGAGCGGGCGTCGCCGGCAGCGTATCGGAGCCGAGTCCCGCGCGTCGCCGATGGTCGAAGACCCATTGTGCGACTGCAAGGTCGGCTCGCCGATACGAGCCTTCCATCGGCGGAGCCTTCGGGTACTCGAGCTTGCCGGCCGCATTCGGGAACAGCACGCAGGTGCGGCACTGAAACACTTCGGAGACGTGCCGTACCGCCACGCGCGCCATGCTCGCGGAGTCGCGCGTGCCGGCGAGCTCGCGGCTCATCGCATATAGCAGCGCGGTACGGCGTTCGCGTGCGCCTGCGACGCGCGTTTGCTGGCGCACGCTCGACATCAGCGTGCCGATCACGAGACCGATCGTGAGCATCACGCCGAAAGTCACGACGTACTGCACGTCTGAGACCGCGAACGTAAAGCGCGGCGGCACGAAGAAGACATCGAATGCGACCACGTTGAGCAAGGCCGTGAGCACCGACGGGCGCCGCCCGAGCCGCAGGCCCGCCACCGTCACGCCGAGCAGATAGACCATTACCAGATTCGACAGCTCGAAGTACGGATACATCGCCCACGCGAGTGCGGTGCAGACGAGCGAGATGCCGGCGGCCCAGGCGTAGCGGTGCACTCGCGCCGCGTGGGCGATCTCCGGGAGCGGCCCACGCAGCGATGCATGCGAGCGAGTGGCGGGGGGCTCGTCCCCGGGCGCGATGCAGATCACGTCGAAGCCGCTCGCGCGCCTGAGGAGCTCGGTCGCGGTTGAGCGGCGTAGCAACGCGCGTACGCCCTTGCGCTTCGGCGTTCCGACGAGCACGCGTGTCGCTTTGCGGGTGAGCGCGTATTCCGCGAGCGTGGCACCCGCGGTCGGGCCGTCGAGCGTGACGGTCTCCGCGCCGAGGGACTCCGCGAGCCGCAGGAGATCGATGCGCCGATCGCGTTCGGCCTCGCTCAACCGTTGCAGCCACGGGGTCTCGACGTACACCACAGTCCAGCCCGCGGACAGGGCGTCCGCCATCCGCTTGCCCGCGCGAACGAGCTGCTCGGCCTGAGTGTCCGGCCCGATCGCCACGAGCAGTTGCTCGCGCGCGAGCCACTCGCGCGAGGTGCGATCGCCCGCGAGCGATTCGCGGGCAGCGGCCTCGACGCGGCTCGTCATGTGGCGCAACGTGAGCTCGCGGAGGGCGATCAGGTTCGACAGGCGGAAAAAGCGGTCGGTCGCGTGACGCGCTTCTTCGGGCAAGTAAACCTTACCCGCCTTGAGCCGCGCGAGCAGATCATCGGGTGGGAGGTCGATGAGCTCGATCTCGTTGGCGCGATCGAATACGCGGTCAGGCACGGTCTCGCGTTGCTTGACGCCCGTGATCTGCGTCACGAGGTCGTTCAGGCTCTCGAGATGCTGCACGTTCACGGTCGTCCAGACGTCGATGCCGGCCTCGAGCAGTTCCTCGATGTCTTGCCAGCGCTTCGGGTGGCGCGGCGCGGGCTCGCCGCCCACGACGTTGGAGTGGGCGAGCTCGTCGACGAGCAGAACGACGGGATGGCGCGCGAGCGAGGCGTCGAGGTCGAATTCGCGCCGCACGATACCGCGGTAGCGGATCGCGAGCGGCGTTATCGTCTCGAGGTCTTCCATGAGCTGTTCCGTCTCGGCGCGGCCGTGCGGCTCGATGTAACCGATCACGACCTCTGTGCCGTTGGAGCGCGCTGCGCGTGCGGCAGCGAGCATCGCGTAGGTCTTGCCGACGCCGGCCGTCGCGCCGAAGAATATCCGGAGCTTGCCGCGGTTCGCGCGCGCCTCCTCCGCCTGGACGCGCGCCAAGAGCTCATCGGGATCGGGCCGCGCTTCGGCCGGCATTCAGCCTCTCGTCGTCATGTCATCGGCTCGCGGCGTCGAGTGCGAGGTTGAGCTCGAGCACGTTGACTCGCGGCTCGCCGAGCAGCCCGAGCGCACGCCCCATGGTGGCATCGTGCACCAGCGCGCGCACGGCGGCCACGTCCATTCCGCGCGCCCGTGCCACCCGGGCGACCTGATACTCGGCGGCCGCGGGCGAGATGTGGGGATCGAGGCCGCTGGCCGATGCGGTCACGAGATCCGCGGGAATCGGCAACCGGTTACCCGGGTCGGCCGCCCTGAGGGCCGCCACGCGCTCTGCGACGGCACGCTCGAGCGCGGGGCTCGTCGGCCCTTGGTTCGAGCCGCTCGATGCGGCGCCATTGTAGGCGGTCGGTGCCGTCGCGGACGGTCGGCCCCAGAAGTACCGCGCACCGGAGAACGGCTGGCCGATCAGCCGCGAGCCGACCACGGTTTCGCCGGCTGCGATCAGGCTGCCATGCGTCGGGCCCGGGAAGGCGAGGGCCGCCGATCAGCGTCACGGCACCGGGATAGACGACGCCGGTGACGAACGTCAGCGACAAGAACACGACGAGCGTCGGTCGAATTGCGGAGGCCATCGGTTCGATCCTCTTTGGTGACGGCCCGTCAGGCGAGGCCCGTGAGCGCGAGCAGCATGTCGATGAGCTTGATGCCGATGAACGGCAGCGCGACGCCGCCGACGCCGTAGATCAGGAGATTGCGGCGCAGCAGCACGGCCGCGGAGGCGGCCCGAGTCTTCACTCCGCGCAGCGCCAGCGGCACGAGCACGAGGATGATCAGCGCGTTGAAGATCACCGCCGACAGGATCGCGCTCGCCGGGCTCGTGAGCTGCATGACGTCGAGAGCGCCGAGGGCGGGGTAGGTCGTGGCGAAAGCGGCGGGGACGATCGCGAAATACTTCGACACGTCGTTCGCCAGCGAGAACGTCGTGAGCGCGCCGCGCGTGACGAGCATCTGCTTACCGACGTCGACGATCTCGATCAGCTTCGTCGGATTCGAGTCGAGGTCGACCATGTTGCCGGCCTCTTTCGCCGCCTGTGTGCCCGTATTCATCGCCACCGCGACATCGGCCTGCGCGAGCGCGGGCGCGTCGTTCGTGCCGTCGCCGCACATCGCCACGAGCCGGCCGTCGCGTTGATGATTGCGGATCAGCTCGAGCTTCTTCTCGGGCGTGGCTTCCGCGAGGAACTCGTCGACGCCGGCCTCGGCTGCAATGGCCGCCGCGGTGAGCCGGTTGTCACCGGTGACCATGACGGTCTTGATGCCCATCTCGCGCAGCTCGGAGAACCGCTCCCGGATCCCGCCCTTGACGACATCGCGCAGCTCGATCACGCCGAGCACGCGCGCGCCCCTCGCGGCCTCGGCGACGACGAGGGGCGTCGCGCCCCGGCGCGCCACGGTGTCGACGATGTCCCCCACGGTCGCGGGCCAAGAGCCGCCCTCCGCCTCGACGAACGCACGGATGGCGTCGGCGGCACCCTTGCGCAGGCGACGGCTGTCGATGTCGACGCCGCTCATACGCGTCTGCGCGGAGAATTTGTGAAACGTGTGAGAGACGGATACCTCGCGGCCGCGGAGCTGATGAGTCTCCTTCGCGAGCACGACGATCGAGCGGCCTTCGGGCGTCTCGTCGGCGAGCGACGCGAGCTGCGCGGCGTCTGCGAGGTCGCGCGCCTCGACGCGCGGCGCCGGGTGAAACGCGACCGCATGACGGTCGCCGAGCGTGATCGTGCCCGTCTTGTCGAGCAGCAGGACGTCCACGTCGCCGGCCGCCTCGATCGCCCGACCCGAGGTGGCGATCACGTTCGCACGGACCATGCGATCCATGCCGGCGATGCCGATCGCAGACAGCAACGCGCCAATCGTGGTCGGTATCAGGCAGACGAGCAGCGCGACGAGCACTGTGGTTGTCACGATCGAGCCGTGGTCCGAGCTCGAGACCGCGTAGTGGGAGAGCGGCAGCAGCGTCGCGGTCGCCAGAAGAAACACGATCGTCATCGTCGCGAGCAGGATCGACAGTGCGATCTCGTTCGGCGTGCGGCTGCGCTTCGCGCCCTCGACGAGCGCGATCATCCGGTCGAGAAAACCTTCGCCCTCGCGGCTCGTGACGCGCACGACGAGCCAGTCGGACAACACCTTCGTGCCGCCCGTCACGGCCGAGAAGTCGCCGCCGGCCTCCCGCAAAACGGGTGCGGACTCGCCGGTAACGGCGCTCTCGTTGACCGACGCGACGCCCTCGACGATTTCGCCGTCGGCCGGGATGACGTCGTTTGCTTGCAGCAGCACGAGATCGTCGCGTTTCAGTGCCGCGGCCTCCACGGTCTCGAAATCGTCGCGGTCGTGGCCGAGCAGGCGTTTCGCGTGGACGTGTTGGCGCATCGAGCGCAACGTCGCGGCCTGCGCCTTGCCGCGCCCTTCGGCCACGGCTTCCGCAAAATTGGCGAACAGCACCGTGAGCCAGAGCCAGGCCGCAATCGAGAGCACGAACGTGGCGCCGCCTTCGTTCTCCACGGCGCCTGAGGCGGCCGCGAGCCCGATCAGCGTGGTATACAGGCTGCCGAGGTAGACGACGAACATCACGGGGTTGCGGAACTGCACCTTCGGGCTGAGCTTCGCGAAGGCTCCGCGAACGGCTGTCGACACGATCGGCGCCGTGAGGAGTTTCGCCGGGCGCCCCGTGCGCAAGGCGGAAGCGTTCATCTCAACCTCTTCCGATCATCTGCAGGTGCTCGACGATCGGTCCGAGCGCGAGCGCGGGCACGAACGTCAGGGCGCCGACCATCAGCACCACGAGGACGAGCCAGCACACGAACAGCGGCGTATGGGTCGGCAGAGTGCCGGCCGTGACCGCGGTCGCGCCCTTTGACGCGAGGCTGCCCGCGACGCCGAGCACCGGGATCATCAGCCAATAGCGCGACAGCCACATCGCGGCGCCGAGCGCCGAGTTGTAGAACGGCGTATTCGCAGACAATCCGGCGAACGCGCTACCGTTGTTGTTGCCCGCGGACGAGAACGCATACAGGATCTCGGAGAAGCCGTGCGCGGCGGGATTGCCGACGCCGCGGATGCCGGCCGGCAGGACCGTGGCCAGCGCGGCGCCGATCAGAACGAGGGCCGGCGGGATCAGGATCGCGAGCGACGCCATCTTGATCTCGAACGACTCGAGCTTCTTGCCCAGGTATTCCGGCGTGCGGCCGACCATGAGGCCCGCAATGAACACTGCGATGATCGCGAACATCAGCATCCCGTAGAGGCCACTGCCAACCCCGCCGAACACGACTTCGCCGAGCTGCATGAGCCACATGGGAACCAGGCCGCCGAGCGGCATGAACGAGTCGTGCATCGAGTTCACCGAGCCGTTCGACGCGGCGGTGGTCGCAACGGCCCAGAGCGCGGAGCTCGTGATGCCGAAGCGCGTTTCCTTGCCCTCCATGTTGCCGCCCGGTTGCAGCTCGGATGGGACTTGATCGACGCCGAGTGCGGCGAGGCGCGGGTTACCGCTCTGCTCGGCCGCGATTGCGCCGAGCGCGAGCGGCACGAAGACGATGAGCATGGCGGCGAGCAAAGCCCGGCCCTGACGCGCGTCGCGGACCATACGGCCGAAGGTGAAACACAGCGCCGCGGCGATCAGCAGGATCGCGAGCATCTCCAGGAAATTCGACAGCGGCGTCGGGTTCTCGAACGGATGTGCGGAGTTCACGCCGAAAAAGCCGCCGCCGTTCGTGCCGAGCTGCTTGATCGCGACCTGGCTCGCCGCGGGACCGAGAGGAAGCGTCTGCTCCGTGACGAGCGTTGGCGCGGTGACCGGCTCGCCGGCTGCGTCGAGCACGGGTTTGCCCGCGACGTCCGTGAGGGGGAGGTCGGCCGTGAGCGGCTCGACCAGGTTCGCGGTCGCATAGGGCGCAAACGTCTGCACGACACCTTGCGACATCAGTGCGACGGCGAGCACCAAGGACAGCGGCAAGAGGATGTACAGCGTCGAACGCGTGAGATCGACGAAGAAGCTACCGATCTCGGCTGTTTGCCTGCGCACGAAGCCGCGAATCAGCGCGATCAGCACGGCCATGCCCGAAGCCGCGGACAAGAAGTTTTGCACCCCGAGCCCGAGCATCTGCGTGAGATAGCTCATCGTCACCTCGCCGCCGTAGCCCTGCCAGTTCGTGTTCGTGGCGAAGCTTACTGCCGTGTTGAACGACGAGTCGGGGCTTACGGCCGGCAGGTCGGCGGGATTCAGCGGCAAGGCGCCCTGCAGGCGCTGCAGCGCGTAGACCACGAGAAATCCCACGAGGTTGAACAGCAGCAATTCGATTGCGTAGCGCTGCCAGCCGGTTTCGCGATCTTCGGCGACGCCCGCCGCGCGATAGATCGAGCGTTCGAGCGGCCGCACCACAGGTGACAGAAACGTTCGCCGACCCTCGTACACGTCGGCCATGAACGTGCCGAGCGGCTTGGCGAGGGCCACGAGAACCGCGACATAGAGCGCGCTTTGCAGCAGGCTCTGCACCGTCATTCGAACTTCTCCGGGTAGAGCAGGGCTGCGAAGAGGTAACCGGCGACGCCGAGTGACAGCACCAATCCGACCGCCTCCATGACGCTCATCGGCGTTCCTCCAGTGCGATCACGAGCTTCAAGATCAACCAAGTCGATCCGATGAGTGCCGTACAGAGCATCAGCATCAACAGCTCCATTGGATTTTCTCGGTAGCCTGGTAGACGCGAAGAATAGGGAGCGCGGTATGAAGATGTCGTTAGTAAAATCCAGCCGGCGCAGCGCTCGCACGCCTCGAGCCGCACGCACGAGCAGGCTTTCAGCTGGACTTGACGTGTCGCTTGCGCGACGATTTGTCTGCAAGCCGCGCCCGAGCCACGTCGTTCGGTGATGCAGAACAGCTTAGGGCGGCGCACAGGGGGGGCTGCGACATGAAGACTCTCGGCGAATTATTTCTGGGGGTGGCTCTCGCGACGTCGGCCGTCCCGGCGGTCGCGCATCACAGCAACTCCGCGTACCAGGTCGACAAGGTCATCGAGCTCAACGGAACCGTAAAAGAGTGGCGGTGGATGAATCCGCACACCTGGCTCTACCTCACCGTCAAAGGGGCGGACGGCAAGGAGCAGGAATGGGCCATCGAAGGACGGCCGCCCGGGATGCTGAGCCGTGCCGGCTGGAGCAAGACGATTCTTCAACCGGGCGAGATCGTGACCGTGCACGCTAGCCCGTCGAAAAACGGCTCGCCGGTCGGCATCATCGCGCGGGTCACGAAGGCCGATGGCACGGTGCTGGGCAACGCGCCCGACTTCAATCGCGAAGCCACGACCGACACCGGTCCGACGGCGCCCGCCCCCGCCGCTTCGCCTGCCACCAGGCCGAGCTTCGCGGGCGTGTACTACCCCGCGCAGGGTGAGGGCAGCCCGCGTCCGCCGCCGCGCCCGCCCGGTCAGCCGCTGCCGCCGCCCACGCGCTCGTCGCCGACGGCCGACGGCTCGCAAGGCCGCGGGCCCGGCGCGCCGAAGCTCGCGCCGGAGTACTTAGCGAAGTGGAACGTGATCGCGAAGTCGCGGATCGGCGGTTCGTACGAGTACGACAACATCGCCAACTGCCTGCCGCCCGGGATGCCCGCCATGATGAGCGCGGCGTACGGCATGGAGATCATGCAGGACGAGCAGAAGATCACTTTCTTCAGTGAGCACCAGGACGCGCTGCGCCGCGTGTTCCTGGACGGCCGCAAGCCGTCGCCGCAAGTGCTGAACGACCCGACTTACGCGGGCTACTCGACGGGCCATTGGGAAGGCGAGACGCTGGTCGTCGACACTGTCGCGCTCAGCGACAAGTCGTTCATCGACGGCTCGTCCCCGCATAGCGAGAAGATGGCCGTGCACGAGCAGATCCGGTTCGTCGAGCCGGGCATACTCGAGGATCAAATCACCGTGACCGACCCGCTCGCGCTCACGGAACCATGGCACGTCGTCCGCAGATACCGCAAAGCGGCGTACCCGAACGACGAGCTCCGCGAGTTCGCGTGCGCCGAAGGACTGCGGGAGAAACACTGATCGAGGAGCCGCGAAATTCGGCACGCTGCCAGGGGCTGGTCGTCCGGGGCGTCTCCGCGTGCTCTATCTGCACCGCCTGCAGCACGCCCTTTCGCTTCTCGATCCCTGCGACGGGCGACTCGTGTGTGCCTCAGTCGTGCGGCTCGGCCTTGCGTTTGTAGCCGGTAACCATCGCTCGCACGAGATTCTCGCGATGCGCGAAGCTCGCGAGCGCGACGCCGGCGATATGCAAGCCCACGAGCACGAGCGTGAAGTTCGCCAAGAATTCGTGGAGCTCTTCCCAGAACTCCTCTTCGGCGCCGCCCTTCACGAACAGCCCAGCGAGCGGACCGGCGCCTTGGTCGTAAGCATAGACCGTCAACCCGGACCAGACGGTCGCCGCGAGGCAGATCAGTAACAGAATGACCATCGCGCCGCCCGCGGGACTGTGCCCGAGATAGCGCGCGGCCTGCCGGCGCAACAAGCCCACGAGATAACGAAGAGCCTTGCCCGGACCATAGACGAAGTTCGAGAACCGGGCATGTTCGGGTCCCACGAAGCCCCATGCGACCCGCAGCAGCACGATCACGCCGACGAGATACCCCGCCCACACGTGCACCGTCAGCAAATCGTCTTCGGTAAAGTAGGCGACAAAGAAGCCCGCCACCAACAACCAATGGGCGACGCGCACGAACGCGTCCCAAACCCTGACTTGACCTAGCGTTTCGTTGGCCATTTGAACCCACCCCCCCCGATGTCGTGAAGCCTCGAAATCGTACGGTCCCGGCTCGCGCGCCCGACAGTGGTGAATGTACGTAGCCCGATGCTTCGAACGCGCTTGTGTGCTGCGCTCTACACGAGAATCATAGGCGCCGTCTCACGCGCCCGGAGCTCATGGCAGAGATGCGTCGACCCGTCCAGACGAACAGAATCGCCGGCTTGCTGGGCCGCGGGCTCGGCTTGTCGTCGACCGAGGTGGAGCAACGCCGAGCGCTCTACGGGTACAACGAGATCGTCGAGACCCGGCCAACCGGTTGGCGCGACGTGCTTCGAGACACGATCAAAGACCCGATGATCTGGTTTCTTGCCGCCACGAGCACGCTGTTCGGCATCGTGGGCGACTACACCGAGGCGCTGATCATGGCCGGTGCGACGGTGCCGCTCGTCGGCATGGACGCGTTCCTGCATCGGCGCACGCAAGCCTCGACGCAGGGCTTGAGCAGCCGCCTGGCCGAGCGAGCGACGGTATTGCGCGACGCCGTCTGGCGCGAAGTCCGCTCCATCGATCTCGTGCCCGGCGACCTCGTGACTGTGACGCCGGGGTCGCCGTTCCCGGCGGACGGCCTATCGTCGCCGCCGACTCGCTGCAAGCCGATGAATCGGCGCTGACCGGCGAAGCATTTCCGGTCGGCAAGGTCGTGCTGGCCGGCGCCTTGCCCACCGACGCGGAAGTGCCGATCGACGGTAAGCACTGGGGATCCGCGGGGACTCGGCTCCTGACCGGGGAAGCACGCGTGCGCATCGTCGATACCGGTGCCGCCACGATCTATGGCGAGATCGTGCGCTCGGCGGTCCGCGGCGCCCATGCGCGAACGCCTTTGCAGCGTGCGATCGCGAACCTCGTAACGACGCTGCTAGCCGCCGCCGGTGCGCTGTGTCTCGCACTCGCTTATATACGGTTTCGCCAGGGTCACGGCATTCTCGACGCGCTCGTGAGTGCTGTGACGCTCGCCGTGGTGGCGTTGCCGGAAGAATTCCCGATTGTCTTCACGTTCTCGCTCGGCATGGGCACCTTCCGGTTGGCCAAGCGGCAAGCGCTCGTGCGCCGGGCGGTCGTCGTCGAGAACATCGGCCGCGTGACGTGCATCTGCACGGACAAGACCGGCACGCTGACGGAAGGCCGCATTCGCGTCGGACACACGCGGGCAGTCGACGGCGTGGCCGAGCGCGAGCTGGCGACGATCGCGTCGCTCGCATCGCGCGCCGACAGCGGCGATCCGCTGGATCAGGCGATTCTGGACTCCCGCGCGGCGAAGCCGCCGAGCTCGAGCGGCTTGCCACGTATCCGTTCACCGAGGATCGGCGGCGGGAGACCGCCGTGTTCCGGGCGCCGGCGGGAGGGATCATCGTCGCCACGAAGGGCGCACCGGAAACGATCCTCGCCATTTGCCGGTTGAGCGCGGACGAACGCGCACGTTGGACCGATCGCGTGCGCGAGCTCGCGGAAACCGGGCACAAGGTCATCGCCTGCGCTTCGCAGGAGATCGCCGGAGGCACCTGGCAAGGCCGAGAGCCGGACCGCGACTACCGACTCGCGGGTCTCCTGGCCTGCGAGGACCCGGTGCGCGACGGGGTCGCCGAGGCGGTCGGCAGGCGAACGCGGCCGGGATCCACGTGATCATGATCACCGGAGACCACGCCGCGACCGCTTGCGCAGTCGCCCGCGAGGTCGGCATCGGCGGTGCCACGCCGCGCGCGATCGAGGGAGATCAGCTCGAGGATGAGCTCGCGAAACACGGTTCCAAGGGACTACTGAAGATCGACGTGATCGCTCGCGCGATCCCGGCGCAGAAACTGCGGCTCGTTCAGGCGCTGCAATCGCGCGGCGAGATCGTCGCTGTGACGGGCGACGGCGTGAATGACGTCCCGGCGCTGCAAGCTGCGGACATCGGCATCGCGATGGGCGAGCGCGGAACCCGCAGCGCTCGCGAAGTCGCGGCCATCGTGCTGCTCGACGACAACTTTCGCACCATCGTGAGCGCGATACGGCGAAGGCCAGCAACTGTTCCGCAACCTGCGCTCGAGTTTCGCGTATCTCCTGATGATTCACATCCCGTTGGTTGCGACCGCGACACTGATCCCGCTTGCCGGCTATCCGCTGCTCTACTTGCCGATCCACGTCGTGTGGTTGGAGCTCATCATTCACCCCACGGCGTTGCTCGTATTCCAGGAGATCAACACGAAGGCGCGCTTGAAACCGATACACGAACGCGAACGCACCGACCGGTTCTTCAGCGCGTGGCAGTCGATCGTCGTCGGCGCGGTCGGTGCGGCCCTGACGCTCGTGGTCTTGTTCGGCTACGAGCGCAGCCTCGGCACGGGACCCGACGTCGAGCACGCCCGTGCGATGGCGTTGGTGACGCTCGTGATCGCGAGCGCCACGCTCACCGCAACGCTGAGCCAGCTGCGCACGCTGACGGCGCGGACGGTCGTCGCGGCTTCCGTCGCCTCCGCCGTGATACTCGTTCAAATCCCCTGCTCGCCGAGTTGCTGCACGTAGAGCCTCTGCACTTGGACGACTGGGCTTGTCGCGACGGCCGGAGGGCTCGTGCCGGGCGCCATCGCGAGCTGTTCAATTGGCGACGACGGAACCTCGCGGCACGCGCGATGCGTAAACGAGGGGCGATCGCCCCTAGCCTCGGGCGGGGATGCGGACGCCCTCACGCACGCGATCGTCGAGCAGCCCCGCGCCGTCACACGGCATCTTGTTTGTCACAAGGAAGACGTTCCGCGCATCTGTGCAGCGTCGTTTGCCCGCGCGTCGCCACGCTCGTGCACGTTCGGCACGTCTCACACAGTTAGCCAAGGAGAAGCTCATGTCACGTAGATTCGCAAGCGCAACACGATCGGGATGGTTGGTCGCTGCGGCGGCAATGACAACACTGACTGTCGCCGCACCCGCCATCGCCGCGGAGACCCGCGGTGACGCGGCCGTCTCCATCGCCTACACGGACCTCGATCTCTCGACGCGAGCCGGTGTCGACACGCTGTACCACCGCATCGTGGCAGCATCCCGGCGCATTTGCCCGTACATGCTGCCGGCGACCCTTGCGGTCCAACCGGTCGTACGCGAGTGTCGGGAGGCGGCCGTCGAGGGCGCGGTCGCGCAGGTCCACAACGCTCGGCTCGCGGCCGTACGCCGAGCAGCAGCGTCGGAGTTGAAGTCGCCGGCGCCCCGGCGCGCGCTGCGACGGGTCTCGGGGCGGCGGTCCGGCCGGCCCCGGGACCACGTCCAGCGTACGGACGGTCGGTGGAGTTGCTCGGGTCGGCACGCTGAGATTGCCGCGCTTCACCCATCGCGCCGAACAAGACCAAAGCGTCGCTCGGTTTGTCCATCATGGCGCTTGGCCCGCGGCGGCGATCTCGCGCGATGGGCTCCGCGAGGCGGGTACCCGTGCTTGCGCACCACCCGTCGCGTTGCGCCGCGCGAGATTGAGTGCACTGTTGATCAGTCCGACGTGACTGTAGGCCTGGGGGAAATTACCGAGCATTCGGCCGGTCACGGGATCGATCTCTTCGGACAGCAGCCCGACGTCATTGCATCGGGAAAGCAGCCGCATGAACGTCGACGCGCGTCCCCGTAGCGCCTTTGAAGGACGTAATTGTCCACGAGCCAGAAGCTGCAGGCCAAGAACGCACCTTCGCCCGGCGGGAGGCCGTCCTCCGCCTCGCCGGGCTCATAGCGCAGCACGAGCGCGTCATCGACCAGGAGCCTGTCCTCGATGGCACGCAAGGTCGCTCGAACACGCGCGTCGTGTGCCGGCAGAAAGCCGACGAGCGGCAGGGTCAACGCGCTCGCGTCCAGCACCTTGGTGCCGTATGCCTGCACGAAGCTGCCCGAGTCTCGGTCGAAACCGCGTTCGAGGACGTCGGCCCGTATCTCGTCGGCGATTCGGCGCCACCGCTGCGCAGGCTCCGCAAAGGTTCGTGCCTCGAGATCGTTCGCGGCGCGATCGAAGGCGACCCACGCCATCACCTTGGAATGAACGAAATGCCGAGGTCCACCGCGCACTTCCCGGATGCCTTCATCGGGCCGGCGCCAGGTGGCTGCGAGGTGTTCGAGAATCTCTCTGCGTATCGCGTACGCACGCTTCGGCGGGGCGTGCCCGGCTCTAAGCGCCTGGAACATCGCATCGGCGACCTCCCCAAACACGTCGATCTGCAGCTGCTGCGCAGCATCGTTTCCGACTCGCACCGGCAATGATCCTTCGTAGCCGGGCGGCCGAGGGGACGCTCCACTCGCGCAGCATCCGCTCTCCGCCGACGCCGTACATCATCTGAATTTGACGCGGACTGCCGGCTACCGCGCGCATGAGCCAGTCGCGCCACGCCAGCGCCTCCTCGTAGTACCCCAGGTTCATGAAGGCCAGAAGAGTGACCGTCGCGTCGCGCAACCAACAGTAGCGATAGTCCCAATTCCTCACGCCGCCCAGCTGCTCGGGGAGTGACGTCGTTGCCGCGGCGACGATTCCGCCGGTCGGCTAATACGTCGAACCCTTCAGCGTGATCAGCGACCGTCTGACGGCCGGCGTCCATGGGCCAACATACGGGCAGCGGCCCACCCAGCGGCGCCAAAACGTCTCGGTCTCTTCCAAAGCTTCGGAGGGGTCGAGCCCGCTCGGCAACCCGTCGAACGAAGCGTCGTAGGACAGGACGAACGGGATGCGCTCGCCGGCCGCGACGGTGAACTCGCCCACGGTGCGGTGATCTTCGCCGCGCAAGTCGACGAGCGTTCGCAGCGCCAGTCGCTCGGAGCCGACGATTGCGTCGATCGTGCCGTCGGCGGTTCGCGTAACCCACGGAACGCTCTCGCCATAGTTGAATCGAACGACGAAATCCGTTCGAAAATCGACGTGCCCGGCTCGACCGACGACGATGCGCACGAGCTAGGCGAGCGGGCCGGTCGACGGCATGAAGTCCACAACGGCGGCGCAGCCGGACGCCGTCCGGAATTCCGTCTTGGGCCGGCGTGTCCGCTCGATAGCGGCGTCGCACACGCACTGTGGGTGATCTCGGCGCGAGCAGCCAGCGGCCGTTCTCTGGGGCCCCCAGCAGGGCGGCGAACACCGCCGCGGAATAGAGGCGCGGCCAGCACAGCCAGTCGATCGAGCCGTCGAGCCCCACGAGCGCGGCCGTTCGGCCGTTGCCGATCATTGCGTAATCCTCGATTCGCAGCGCCATGGCAGTGTCCCTTGTCTCGCGATCTCGTTCCGCGAGTTGCACGTCTCACCCACCGGACGGATCGCGCGTCGCGTTTGTGACCGCCGCCCGTGCGCTGCGCACGCGCCGTCCACGCGCTCGGTGTTCACCGGGGCCGGCACGGCTCGATCGCTACGCCGTGCGGCCGCGGTACCGGTCGTCCGCGATTTATGTCGTGCGTCCAGCGACGTGGACGCGAAATGCTCACCGCCGTAGACTTCCCGTTATGCCGACGTTGCGTGAACCGCATGAGATGTCCGACGCGCTGGGCCAGGCGCTGCGCTTCTTGCGGATGAGCGGCACGTTCTATTGCCGCTCCGAGCTCTCTGCGCCGTGGGGCGTCACCGTTCCGAGCATGCCGGGGCACATGTGGTTCCATGTCGTGATCGAGGGTGCCGCCTGGCTCGAGGTCGGCGAGGCGGCGAGCGACAGCGATTCTCGCTCAGGGGACGCTCGTGCTGCTGCCGCGCAACTGCATGCATCGTATGCGCAGCGAGCCCGGCGTGCCGGCACGGGACGTGATGCAGCTCGAACGCGAGAGAGTCAACAAGCGCTACGAGATCTTGCGCTACGGGAAGGCGGCGAGCGCACCACGCTGTTTTGCGGCGCCGTGCGCTTCACCGATCACGTTGCGCGCACTCTCGTCGAGGCGCTTGCCGCCCGCGATAGTGATCGACGTGTCCAGCTCGCCGCAGATGGATTGGATGCAGAGCACGCTGCGCCTGATCGCGGCCGAGGCGCAGGCCCTGCAGCCGGGACACGAGGCGGTGCTCACCCGGCTCGGCGACGTGCTCGCGATTCAGGCCATTCGCTCGTGGATCCAGGCCTATCCGCCGGTCCGGTCGGGGTGGATTGCCGCTTTGCAGGACCCGAAGATCGGCCGTCGCGATCTCGCTGATCCACCGCGATCCCGGCCGCGCCTGGACGCTCGCCGAGCTCGCGCGCGAGTGGCGATGTCGCGTTCGGCGTTCGCGGCGCGTTTCACCGAGCTCGTCGGCGAGCCGATGATGCACTACCTGACGCGCTGGCGGATGCACGTCGCGCTCGAGGCGCTGCGCCAGAACGGCACCCCGGTCGCGGAGGTGGCGGGGAGGTTGGGCTATCGATCGCAAGCCGGCATTCAGCCGCGCGTTCAAGCGAGTCGTGACGACGTCGCCGGGCGCCGTTCGGCGGCGGAGGGCCGGGCAGCTGATCGTCGATGGCGCCGCCGTTCCCCGAGCTGAGCACGGGCACCGTACCGCTGGTTAGTAGCGCGGATTTGCGTGCAGGTCTTCAGGCGGCGACGGGCGGCTCACTGCGCTCCTCGATGTCTCGAGCCTCGTCGGCGCCGAAATCGCCGAAATCGTAGAGCTGACGGATCTCGATCTGCGCATCGGCCTTGCTCGGCCAGGGGGCAGCGCTTGACCCAGTCGATGGCATCACGCAAGGACGCGGTCTGCCACACCCAGAAACCCGCGACGAGCTCGTCCGCCCCGCCGAACGGCCCGTGGACGACGGTCCGCCGCCCGTTCGATCGTTCGACGCGCACGCCGCGTGCGCTCGGATGAAGCCCTTCCGCGGCCACGAGAATCCCCGCTCTGACGAGAGCGTGGTTGTATCGCGCCATCTCGGCGAACAACCCCTGGCTGACCGATCCCGGTTCGCTGTATTTGTCCCCTTTGAGGATGATCATGAACCTCATTACGCCTCTCCTTCGCGTGACTCCGTGTGCGAAGAACTATGCCGCCGGAATCCTGCGCGGGAATGGCGGGCGGTCCGTTTTTGTGCTCGATCGTCCACGGCGGCCGAGCTCGAGTCGAACGGCGCAGCGTCAGCGCGCGCTGGCGCCGATGAGATACCGCTCGCGGTGGGCGCGAGCCACTTGACGATCTCCGGGCGGCGCATTGCGATGACGGGCGGGAGGCGCAGCGCGTAGCGGCGCGGCGCGAATCCCATGATCTGGCTTGTGATCAGCCCCGCGCGTAGTCGCCGCGTACTGGCGACGCCCGACGAGGTTCCTGCCCGCGGGTAGCACCTGAGTAGCGAAGATCTCGCGAACGCGCTCCGCAGCTCGCTCGTTGGTCCTGCGGCGCGCAACAGCGCCTTCAACGTGTATCGTCCTCCCGGCGCGCGAGGAAGTGCTCGACGAGCGCGCGCCCTGCGCGGCGTTTCCCGACGCGCCGAGATCGGGCAGCTGCAGGTCGAATTGCGCGGCCGCGGTGAACAATTATTCCTTGCTTCTGTAGTAGCGCATTACGAGGGCAGGGTCGACGTTGGCGTCTGCGGCGATCGCGCGAATCGTGGCGCGCTCGTAGCCGTCGGCGGCGAAGCGCTCGCGAGCGGCGTCGAGAATTGCGCGCGCGTGGCGTCGGCGCGCCGCGCGGTGGAAGCATTGTCACCCATGAGCGCTACTCTATTCAACGATCGTTGACATGCAAACCTTGCCGTCTACGGCGATCAACGCGCCTTGACTTGTGGAGGGCGCCGAGCTCGACTGCGATGAACAGGTTAATCGCAGGTGTCACAACAGGACCCGGTGAATCGTCTCGCCCTCGTTCACCGCTCGCTTAGTCAAGGAGGATCGAAGATGGACTACCGCACGTCGGCCTTTCAGGAGCACCGGCCGAAGCTCTACGGCATCGCATACCGAATGCTCGGGATCAAAGCGGATGCGGAAGATGCGCTGCAGGATGCTTTTCTGCGGTGGTATGAAGCGGACGTCGAGCGGGTCAGGAGCCCGGAGGCGTGGCTAACGACTACGGTTGCGCATCTGTGCATCGACGGCTCCGAGCACGGCGCGCGAAACGCGAAGAGTATATCGGTCCGTGGTTGCCGGAGCCGCTGATCGGCGACGAGCCGCCGGTGCCCGAGCACTCATCGGGCTCGTCGGACCTTTCGATGGCTTTCCTGGTCATGCTCGAGCGGCTGGCGCCGGCCGAGCGGGCCGCGTTCCTGCTGCACGACGTGTTCGACTCTGACTACCCCGAGATTTCCTCGGCTCTCGACAGAGCCAGCCCAGCGTCCGCCAGATGGTCCATCGCGCGGGCTGCGGGTACGGCGCGAGCAACGGCGGTTCCCGGTCAGCAAGGAGGCGCACCATCGGCTGCTGGAACGCTTCCTGGCGGCGTTTCGCACTGGCCGACCGCCGGACGCTGCTCGAGCTCCTGTCCGACGAGGCCACCTGGACCGCGGACGGTGGCGGGAAGACGGCTGCCGCGCGCAAGGTCGTGCACGGCGGAGCGTCGATCGCAAAGTTGCTCGCCGGTGTCGGACGACGACTGGAGGCTTATGGCGAGCGGTTGCCAGACGTTTCACCTCGTGCCGATCAACGGCGAGATGGGAATCATGTCTTGTCTCGAAGGTAAACCCATGCTCGCGGTATCGCTCGTGACGGACGGCCGGAGAATTTCCGCCGGCTTCGTCGTGGCGAATCCCGACAAGCTCGCACGCGTTTGGTGTCGACCTCGTGCGTCGATCTCAGCAGCGTGTCACAGACGTCTCGTAGCGCTCGTCTTGAAGGCAGCAGGCGCATTCACGCGCTGCACGTACTTCAGGAGGAGCACCGAAATGCAAACACGACTCAACGTCTTGAATGCCTCGCCCACGGCGGTCGAGGCGATGCTCGGGCTTACGTCCCATCTCGCCGAAAGTGGTCTCGAGCGCTCGCTGCTGCGCCTCGTTCGAGATGCGCGCCTCTCAGATCAACGGCTGCGCGTATTGCCTCGACATGCACTCGAAGGACGCGCGCGCGGACGGCGAACGGAGCAGCGTCTCTATCTGCTCGATGCGTGGCGTGAGACCCCCTTCTTTTCCGAGCGCGAGCGCGCGGCGTTGGAATGGACCGAAGCGCTGACCATGGTCTCCACGTCGCACGTGCCGGATGAGATCTACGGGATCGCTCGCGCGCAGTTCTCGGAGCGGGAGCTGGTCGATCTGACCTTGGCCGTCGTGACAATCAACGGTTGGAACAGGATCTGCATCGGGTTCCGCGTGGAGCCCGGCAATATCACCCTCCAAGCGGCCCCGCGCGTCGGAGCACTGAGAGCTGCGATCCGAGAAGCGCGAGCGCAAGGAGCATTCACGATGTTCAGCAAAGTGGGTTGGATCGCGATGGCCGCGATCACAGTGATGACCGCGGGCTGCGCGGGTCGGCCCGTCGGATCCAGCCGCGCAGCATCCCCGCGAGCCCCGGAGAATTTCACGCCGAGCAGGCGTTCGCGGGTCCGTCCACCGATGCCATGGCTTGGCCCGGCCACGGATTGGTGGAGTACCTTTCAGGATCCGCAGCTCGATCAGCTCGAGAAGGAAGCGCTCGCCGGCAGCCCCTCGCTGGCCGCCGCCGAGGCGCGAATCGACAAAGCCGGAGCGCTTGCCGGCCTGGCACGCGCCGCGACCCGACCCGGCGTCGACGCCTCTTTCGACGCCACCGATCAGCGCTACAGCGAACACGACGTCGTGCCGCACCCGCCCGCCGGCGACTGGGACACGGCGAGCCGCCTCGCGCTCGACTTCCGCTACGAGCTCGATTTCTGGCACAGAGAACCGCGCCGCGCTCGAGGCGGCGTTGAACCGCGTCGACGCCGCACGCGTCGACGCGTTCGCCGCCCGCCTTGCGGTATCGGTGGCAGTCGCGCGCGCGTACGTCGAAGCTCGCGAGACTCTACGACGGACTCGACGTCGCCCACGCGACGCTCGAGCAACGCGCGCGGATTCTCGATCTCACGCGCCAGCGCGTTGGCGGCCGGCCTCGATTCGCGCGTCGAGCTCGAGCAGGCGGAGGGCGCCTGCCCGCCGCGAGAGTGGCGTCGCGGAGCTCGACGAATCGCTCGAGCTTGTACCGCCACGAGCTTGCCGCCGCTGCTCGGTCGCGGCCCCGATCGCGGCCTCGAGATCGTCCGCCCGCAGCTCGGCACCGCCGCCGGCGCGGCGCCCGCCTTGCCGAGCCGACTTGCCCGCGGACCTGCTGGCCGCCGCCCCGACGTGATCGCGAGCCGGCGGCGCGTCCAGGCCGCAGGCCACGACATCGCCGCCGCCAAGGCGGATTTCTTTCCGCACATCAACTTGCTGGCCTTCGCGGGCTTCCAGAGCATCGGGCTGTCCGAACTCCTCGATGCCGGGAGCCGCATCATCGGCGCCGGCCCGGCGCTGCGCCTGCCGATCTTCGATCGCCGGCGCCTCCGAGGCCATCTCGCCGCACGCGACGCCGACTACGACGCCGCCGTCGAGCAGTACAACGCCACCCTGGTCGAGGCATTGCGCGATACGGCGACCAGCTCGCGGCCCTGCGCGCCGTCGCGCGCCAAGCGACGAGCAGCAGCATGCGCTCGACGCCGCCCGCAAGTGCCTACGACCTCGCGTTGCTGCGCTACCGCGAAGGCCTCGGCACCTATCTCACCGTGCTCACCGTCGAACCGCGGTGCTCGAGCAGCGGCAGCTCGCCGCCGACCTGCGCGCGCGTGACTTCGCCAGCCAAATCGGTCTCATGCGCGCGTTCGGCGGCGGCTTCGAAGGCGGCGCGCCGACATCGACTCCACTTGCCGCCCGACCCACACCCGCGAGGAAATCATCATGACCGAGCACAACTCAGACACGAGCCAGCGCCCGCCCACGAACAGCAAGCGCAAGATCTGCCGCTCGCCGTCGCTCGGCACCTTCGCCGTCGGCCGGCATCGCCTATGGCTGCGTATTGGGTCACTGCTCGGTCCGCTACGTGAGGCCACCGACGACGCCTACGTCGACGGCAACGTGGTGCTGATCACGCCGCAGGTGGCGGGCACCGTCGTCGGGATCGATGCCGACGACACGCAATACGTCACGGCCGGCCAGCGCTCGTGCGAGCTCGACCGCGCCGATGCGGCAGTCGCGCTGCGCGGGCCGAAGGCGGAGCTCGCTCAGACCGTGCGCGAGGTGCGCAGCCTGTTCGCCAGCACGGAGCAGCTCGCGCCGAGGTCACCGTCCGCGAGGTCGATCTCGCCAAGGCGCAGGCGGACCTCCAGCGGCGCGAGCGCCTGGCGGACTCCGGCGCCGTCTCCGACGAAGAGCTGCAGCACGCCCGCGATAGCGTGCGCGACGCCGGAGTCGGCGCTCGCGGCCGCGCGGGAGCAGCTCGCCAGCCATCGCGCGTTGACCGACGACACGGACGTCGCCTCGCACCCCAAGGTCGCGCGCGCGCGCCGCCGCCGTGCGCGCGGCCTACCTCGACTACCGGCGGGCCGAGATCCCGGCGCCGGTGTCGGGCTTCGTCGCCAAGCGCAGCGTGCAGCTCGGCCAGCGCGTCAGCCCCGGGACGCCGCTGATGGCGATCGTGCCGCCGGACGCAGGTGTGGGTGGACGCGAACTTCAAGGAAGGGCAGCTGCACGCATCCGCGTCGGGCCAGCCCGTCACGACTGACGGCCGATGCCAACGGCGTGGAGTATCACGGCAGGGTCGCGGGCTTCGGCGCGGGCACCGGCGCGGCGTTCGCACTGCTGCCCGCGCAGAACGCGACCGGCAACTGGATCAAGGTCGTGCAGCGGCTGCCCGTGCGCGTCGCGCTCGACGCGTGACGAGGTGCGCCGCGCATCCGCTCGCCATCGGGCTGTCGATGGAAGTGGAAGTCGACGTGCACGACCGCGGCGGCGTCGACGCGACAAGCCGCAGCCGGCAGCCGGAGACGCGGCTATCGCACGACGGTGTTCGCCGACAGCGACCGGCCGTGGACGCGCTGATCGCCGACATCATCGCGCGAACGGCGGCGGCCGCCGCAGCGGTCGCCGCCAAGCCGCCGGCGACGAGCCGCGCGCCCGGAGCGAATCGCGGCGCGCCGGCCGGCCGCGCGTCGGCGCCTGAGACAGAGCGCGCGTGGCAACGCCGCGATACGCACTTCAAGGGCATTGGCGCTGGCGCTCGTCACCGTCGCGCTCGCGCTCGGCAACTTCATGGAAGTGCTCGACACGACGATCGCCAACGTCGCGATTCCGCACATCGCGGGCGATCTCGGCGTCAGCCCGAGCAGGCGACCTGGGTCATCACGTCCTACGCCGTCGCCAACGCGATCTCGGTGCTGCTCTCGGGCTGGCTCGCGCAGCGGTTCGGCCAGGTGCGCGTGTTCGCGATGCGCCGTCCTGCTGTTCACGGCGGCGTGCTGGCTGTGCGGGACGGCCGTCGACCTTCCAGATGCTGCTCGCGCTTTCGCGTCATGCAGGGCGCGGTGTCGGGGCTGATGGTGCCGTTGTCGCAGACGCTGCTGATGGCGAGCTATCCGAGCGACCGGCAGGGCGTGGCGCTCGCGATCTGGAGCATGACGGTCATGGTCGCGCCCGTGGTCGGTCCGATCACCGGCGGCTGGATCACCGACAACTACTCGTGGCCGTGGATCTTCTACATCAACCTGCCGGTCGGGCTCGCGGTGGCCGTGGCTCGCGCACCACTTGCTCGGACGACGCGATACGCCGACGCGGCAGGTGCCCGTCGACGCCGTCGGGCTCGGGCCTCATCGTCGTGTGGGTCGGCGCGTTGCAGATCATGCTCGACAAGGGCACCGAGCTCGACTGGTTCGGCTCGCCGTTCATCGTGACGCTCGCCATCGTCGCCGCACTCGGCCTTGCGTTGTTCGTCGTCTGGGAGCTCACGGAGCGCACCCGATCGTCGATCTGAGTCTGTTCAGGATCCGCAACTTCAGCGCCGGCACGATCGCCGTGAGCCTCGGCTACAGCGTGTTCTTCGGCAGCGTCGTGCTGCTGCCGCTGTGGCTGCAGACCCAGATGGGCTACACGGCGACCTGGGCCGGCCTCGTCGTCGCGCCCTACGGCCTGTTGGCGTTCGCGCTGTCGCCTGCGGTCGGCAAGAGCCTCGGCCGCGTCGACCCGCGCTGTTTGCGACCGCGGCGTTTCCTGATCTTCGCCGCCGCCAGCTTCTGCGCGCCGGCTTACACGACCGGCGCGAACTACGCGGCGCTGGCGGCTGCCGCAGCTAGTGCAAGGCGCCGGCATCGCGATGTTCTTCGCGCCCCTGATCTCGATCACCCTGAGCGACCTGAGCCCGGAGCGCATGGCGTTCGGCTCGGGGCTGGTGAACTTCTTCCGCATCACCGCGGGCAGCTTCGGCGCGTCGCTCGCGACGACGTTCTGGCAGCGGCGCGAGGCGGTGCACCACACGCAGCTCGTCGAGCGCGTGTGCGATCTGGCGCCGCAAGCTGCGCATGCCACGGCCGGCCTCCATGACGCCGGGCTGACCGGCGGCTCGGCGACCGCCGAGATCCAGTCGATGCTCGTGCACCAATCCACGCTGCTCGCGGCGAACGACATCTTCGGGATCTCGGGATGGCTGTTCCTGGCGTTGACCGCGGTCGTGTGGCTCGCCAAGAGACCGCAAGACGGCGCGCCCGCCGGCGCGCATTGAGCGCTTACGTGAACGGGAGAACTCCGATGGCTCGACATTGCATATCCGCGTCAATGCTCATCGATGCGCCTGCGCGGCGCCTGTATTCGATCATCGCCGACTATCGGCACGGTCATCCGCGGATCTTGCCGCGGCCGCCGTTCGTGTCGATGGAGGTGACGGGCGGCGGGTTCGGCACCGGGACGCAGATCGATCTCGTCATGCGAATCCTGGGCACGACTCGGACTTATCATGGGATCGTCTCCGAGCCGGACCCCGGACGCGTGATCAGCGAGCACTACGTGGGGGCGGACATCGTCACGACGTTCACTGTGGACCCGCGCGACGGTGGACGCAGCGCGGACGTCACGATCAGCACCGTTACCGATGTCGGGCGCGGGCTCGCCGGCGTCGTGGAGCGCTGGGTGGCCACACGCGTGCTGCAGCCCGTGTACATGAAGGAGCTCGATCGACTTGCCGCGGTCGCGGCCGACGTCTCGTCCGCCTGACAGATCCGTCTCAGCAACGCTGATCCTTTCGGTCGCCGCGTGCGAGCCGTCGCCGCGACGCGTGCTCGCGTTGCGTAGCGCTTTGTCGCGCACACGAAGCCTGTCACATCCACGCCGCCGCTGTCGTCTGACAAGTCAACACACGTTGATGAAGTTCGGAAGGAGCGAGACGAATGAGCGGTCGAAGCAAACTAAAGCCACCTCATTTGCTTGCAGTGCTCGTGCTGCTGACAGCACTTCCGCTGTCGCCGCATGTCGGTGCTGCGAGCGAGCGATCCGCAGCACTTGCAGTCGGCGCCCGACGGTGGCGCACGGCGCCGCTGGACTCTCCATAGCGACAACGATCTGTTCGCATTCACACAGAAGGATCGCGATTACACCGGCGGAGTTTCGGTCACGCTCACGGACACGAGCCCGGCGGAATGCGCACGCGCGACTTGGCGGTGCGTCGATGGGCCGATGCCGGCGCCCATCCAGGCGACGGCCGTCGATCTCGGCCTGTTGCTCTTCACGCCGCAAGACCTCTCGGCAGAGGAACCGCTGACCGACGATCGGCCATACGCGAGCTTGCTGTACGCGGCCAGATCGAAGCTGGCCCACGACCCGACAGCCGACGTGGCTTACCAGTCGACACTGACGGTCGGCTTGTTGGGACTCCCCTTCGCGGGGCAGGTGCATCGCCGCGTGCATGCGGCCGTCGGAGTCCAGCTGCCGATGGGTTATGACCATCAGATCTCCGCAGGCGGTGAGCCCACTTTTCGCTACACGCGGTCACGCTACCGGCTGCTCACCGCCGGTCGGCTCGGGTCCCAGGGTTATGCGCTGCGCCTCGATACGACGCTCTCTCTCGGCTTCCTGACCGAGGCCGACGCCGCGCTCACGTTTCGTTGGGGAAGCCGGGCCGAGCGATGGTGGGAGTCCGTCGCCGACGAGGGCGATTACGCGGGACAGCCAGTCATCGTCGAGCCGCCTCTGGTGCGACGACATCGAGCCTTCGCGTTGACCGCCGGCGTGAAGTTGCGCGGCCGACTCTATAACGCGTTCCTGCAGGGGCAATTTCGTCACAGCGACGTCGCCTATCGATCAGCCGAGACGGAGCACGTCCTCGGCGAGGTCTGGATCGGTGTGGACGTGTTTCTCGACGACAGGCTTCGGCTGAGCTACGTGATTCGCCGCCAGAGCAAGGAGCTCGCCGTGGGCGCGGGCGCGCGCGCCTTCACTTGGGCCGGTCTGACGGTGAGCCGCGGGTTCGGATGACGGTACCGCGAGCGCGCGTACGCGAGCTGCGTCGACGTCGACGTCGACGACGTTCAGTCGGTAGGGCGTCCTCCGTGTGTGACGCTGTCACAGCGAGCTGCGCTGCGACGTCTTTCCATCGGACGGAGAGAAAGGAGACGAGCAATGAGAGTCTTGGTCACGGGCGGCACCGGTCACCTGGGCCGGGCGATCGTTGCTTCCCTGAGGAAGGATGGCCACCAGATCCGAATTATCGCGCGGCAACCCGGGCGCGACCCGGCGGTGGAGTGGGTGCGCGCTGACTTGGCGACGGAGCGCGAGTTCTCTGCGGCGCTGGTCGGCGTGCACGCGATCGTGCACGCGGCCACGAGCTCCCCGGCTGCGCAACGCGGCGGCTTTCGGCTCGTCGACTTCGTACGCTCGCCGACCGACGTGGACGTCGGGGCAACGACGGCACTGCTGCATGCGGCCCACGACGCCGACGTGCAGCATTTCGTGCACGTCTCGATCGTCGGACTGGCGCAGATGGCCCGCGGCAGCGCGTACGCGCGTGTGAAGCTCATGGCCGAGGATCGCGTCAAGCACTCCCCCGTGCCCTGGTCAATCGTGCGGGCGACGGAGTTCTATTGGCTGCTCGAGCGAATGCTCGAGCGCTCCGCTCGCCGCGGGGTGTTGCTGCTGCCGGCGAAGCTGCGTCGACAACCGGTCGATTCGGCCGACTTTGGCCCGTTCGTTGCTCAGTGCGTGACGGATGGACTGCGTGGAGAGCGCGAGGACTTCGTCGGTCCAGAGCTGCTCACGGTTCGCGAGCTCGCGGAGCAGTACTTCGCCGTGCGCGGTCTCCATCGGCGAATATGGAACGTCCCGCTGCCTCGGCGCGTACGCATGGCGATGGAGGCGGTGGACGCGTCACGCGCCCTTCGCCGTGGCGTCACGACGTGGCGCCGGTGGCTGACCGAGGACGCGGCCGCGGCGCGTGAACGAGGCCTGCCGTCGGTGCCGGCAGGCGCGCGCCGGAGCACCCACTGACCGGCGCCGCCCGCGACATCCGGCGGCTCGAGCATCACGTGCGTCGCGCCATCGCGTATCGAGAATTCGAGCCCAAGGAGGGACATATGCTTCCACAACTCTGTTTTTTCGTAAGCATCGTGTTTGCGTTCATCGCGTGGGGGATCGTCGCGACGCGCTACGTCTGGCCGAAGCTCCGTCGGTTGCCACCCGCCGAGGCTCTAAGGCCCATTCTGATCTTGCACAGTTTCCGCTTCGTGGGGTTGGCCTTCCTGGTGCGGGGCGTCGTGTCGCCGGAGTTGCCCTCTGCGTTTGCGCAGCCCGCCGCCTACGGGGATATCGCAGCGGCGACGCTCGCATTGCTCTCGCTGGCGACACTGCGAAGCCGCGCCGGTCTCGTGATTGCGTGGGTCTTCAACGTTTGGGGCTCGTTCGATCTGCTAAGCGCGTTCTACCACGGCGCCGATGCCGGGCTCGTGCCGGGCCAGTTGGGCGCGACGTTCTTCATCCCGACTCTTCTCGTTCCGCTGATGCTGATCACTCACGGGCTAGCGTTCCGGATTTTGCTGCGACGGCAGAGGCGGCCCGCAATGGGAAGCGCGCGGCGCGCCACGAAGACCTCCTCCGAAACCGCAGAGCTGAGCTTTCAGGCGCGAGACCTCGGCGGCACATGAGGCACGTGGAGCCGGCGGCCGCCGCCGGCCTCGCCCGGTCGCGAGCCGTCGTTCGAAAAGGCCCTGTCACACCCCGAGCTGCCGAGTCGTCTTCCGTACGTAAGGACACTACGAGCGTGGGAGGGATCCCCGCCTCGTCGATCTACACAAGGAGCCATGCGTCATGATCACCCTCGCACGATTGCTCAAGCTGCTGGTTCGCCTCTGCGGATTGGCGGCACTGCTGCTCGGCCTCGCCTTCTGGACGGGCCACCTTTTCTCGTGGCTGTCGGTGCACATGCTGCTCGGTCTCGTGGTCGTGCTCGCGATGTGGGCAACGGCCGCGCTCGGGTTTCGCGCCGGCGTCAGGCGGGGGACCGCAGCGTTTGCGGCGCTCTGGGGAGTCGGTGTCGTCGTGTTCGGGCGAATGCAAGTGGGTCTTCTGCCGGGAGACATGCATTGGATCATTTCGCTCGCGCATCTCCTGGCGGGTGGCGTCGCGATGGGGCTCGGCACTGCGCTTGCGAGCGCCGTCGAGCGTTCGGCCCTCGGCGGCGCGCCCGGCGCGTCGCCGCGAGCGGCGGCGCAAGGCTCCTCGCGCCGGCCGCCCCGGCCGGAGGTGTCGTGACCGCATCGTGAGGAGCCTCAACGGGCTCGGTCACCACGCGCCGACTCTGCGCGTGCGCCTCCACCCGCTGCAGGGCCGTTCAACATCTCGCCGCGAGCCACACAGGGCAGCGGGAGACGTGCGTTCGGCGGGCCTGGCCGCCGGACGCCGGGACAGGGGCGGCTACTTCTTATCGAGGCTCGCGAGCCACTCGTCGTCGGAGCCCGAGTTCAGATCGTCGAAGAGGTAGGTGCCGAGATACCGCTCGCCGGTATCCGGCAACATCGCGAGCAGCACCGACCCTGGCTTGGCGTTCTCCGCGGCCTTCATGGCTGCCGCGACCGTGGCGCCGGCCGAGATGCCGACGAAGATGCCTTCCTCCGCCGCGAGCCGGCGCGCCATTTGCTTGCCTTCCTCGTCCGTGACGGGCAGCAGCTGATCGAACACCTTCGGGTTCAGGACATCCGGCAGGAAGTCCGGCGTCCAGCCCTGGATCTTGTGCGGCGCCCAGGGCTTGCCGCCGAGCAGCGAGGCGCCGGCCGGCTCGGTGGCGACGATCTGCACGTCCGGACGCGCCAGCTTGATCATCTCGCCGGCGCCCGTGAGCGTGCCGCCCGTGCCCCAGCCCGTGACCCAGAAATCGAGCCGCCGGCCGGCGAAGTCCTTCAGGATCTCGGGGCCCGTGGTTTGGCGGTGGTAGGCCGGGTTGGCCGGGTTCTGGAACTGCCGTGCCAGGAACCAGCCGTGCTTCTCGGCGAGCGCCGCCGCGAGCCGCACCATGCCGGTGCCGCGCTCGGCCGCGGGCGTCAGGATGACCTTCGCGCCGAGGGCGCGCATGATCTTCCGCCGCTCGACGGAGAACGTCTCGCTCATCGTCGCGACGAACGGATAGCCCTTCGCGGCGCACACCATGGCGAGCGCAATGCCGGTGTTACCCGAGGTGGCCTCGACCACGGTCTGACCCCGCTTCAGCACGCCGCGCTGCTCGGCATCGTCGATGATCGCGAATGCCAGCCGGTCCTTGACCGAGTGCAGCGGGTTGAACGCTTCCACCTTCGCGTACATCGTGACGTGCTTCGGCGGAACCCGATGCAGCTTCACGACCGGGGTATTGCCGATGGTGTCGAGGATGCTCTCGTAAATCATGGCGGTGCCTTCTATTCGTTGGTTAGTAACTTGCTCGAGCGCGCGGTTCCGCCGATTCGTCCTCGTAGGTCTCGATCCGGCTCGGCCCGAACCAACTATAGCGCTCGGCGAAGCGCGTCGTCTCGCCGACGATCAGCAACGCCGGCGGACGAATTTCAAGTGCCGCTTGCGCCGCCGCAAGGCAGCGCAGCGTCGTGCGGACGACGCGCTGCTGCGGCGTCGTGCCGCTCTCGACGATCGCGGCGGGCGTGGCGGGATCGTGTCCGGCGGCGATCAACGTAGCGCTGACCTCGGCGTACTGCGCAACGCCCATGTACAGCGCCAGCGTCTGCCCCGGCCGGAAGTCCTGTAGCGTCGGTGCGGCATCGTCGATCGTGTGGCCGGTCGTGAGCACGACGGCTTGCGACACGCCCCGCAGCGTCAACGGGATGCCGGCGTACGCGGCGCAGCCTTCTGCCGCCGAGACGCCCGGCACGACCTGAAACTTCAGGCCGGCCTCGGCCAACGCCTCGAGCTCCTCGCCGCCGCGGCCGAAGATGAAAGGATCGCCGCCCTTGAGCCGACACACGCGCTTGCCCGATTGCACGAGGCCGACGAGCAGCCGATTCAGTTGCTTCTGAGTGATCGACGGCCGCCGCGGCGTCTTGCCCACGCAGATCAGCTCGGCTTCGCGGCGCGCGTACTCCAGTAGCGCGGGGCTCGCCAGCCGGTCGTAGAGCACGACGTCGGCCGTGGCCAGCAGTTGCCGGCCGCGGATCGTGATCAGGTCCGGGCTGCCCGGACCTGCGCCGACGAGATAGGCCTCGCCGCGGCGCTCCGGCGGATCGCTGCGCAGCGTGGCGAGCTCGGCCTCGAGCGTGCGCTGCGCATCGTCGTCACGGCCCGCGAAGGCATGCTCGGCCGTCGTGCCCGTGACCACGCGTTCCCAGAAATGCCGGCGCTCCGTCGGATCCGGCACCAGCTGACGTACGCGCTCGCGCCACCGACCGGCGAGCTCGGCGAGTGCGCCGAGCCGGCTCGGCAGCCACGCTTCGATCAACCCCTTGACCCAGCGCGCGATCACCGGCGAGTGACCGCCCGTGGCGATCGCGATCGTGACCGGCGATCGATCGATGATCGCCGGCATGATGAAGGTGCACAGCTGCGCATCGTCGACGACATTGCAGAACCGTCGGGCGGCCTCGGCCGCCGCTGCGACGCGCTCGTTGACGGTTCGATCGGCCGTGGCCGCTATGACCAGCCAGTAGGGCTCGAGCGATTCGTCCCGGAACTCGCGCGGCAGATGCGCCACTTGGCCCGTGGCCACCAGGTCGGCGAGCGGCTCGACGAGCTCGGGCGCCAGCACGGTCACGGTCGCGCCCGCCGCGAGCAGCTGGCGCGCGCGCCGCTCCGCGACCACGCCTCCGCCGACGATCAAGATGGCGCGCTGGCGGACGTCGGCAAAGAGAGGTAGGTGCTGCATGGGAGGCCTATCGAGGCACGATACCGCGCCCCGCGAGCGCGGAACAACAACATGTCCTTCTGCGGATATAGCGGCCTGCAATATCCCTCGAGGCGGGTGCGAACGCGGTCGGCCGCGGCGTTGACACCCCTAACTAACAAATGGTTATATGCCCCGCGAGGCCGCCGACTCGCATGAGGACGCGGCTTTTTCATCCTAGGGCCCAAGGACCTATCGCGGCGTGACTCTGAAGCAGCTCAAATACCTCGTGGGCATCGCCGACAGCGGCTTGAACATCACGTCGGCCGCGGAACGGCTGTTCACGAGCCAGCCCGGCATCAGTAAGCAGCTCAAGCAGCTCGAGGCGGAGCTCGGCGTGCAGCTCTTCACGCGCAAGGGGAAGAGCCTGGCGGCGATCACGCCGGCCGGGCGCGAGGTCATCACCCGGGCCCGCAAGATCCTGCGCGAGGTCGGCAACATCGCGAGCCTGGCGAGCGATCTCACGGCGGAGCTCGATGGCACGCTGTCGATCGCGACGACGCACACCCAGGCTCGCTACGTGCTGCCCGAGGTGATACGCGCCTTCCGCGAGCGCTACCCGCGGGTCAATCTCGAGCTGCACCAGGGCACGTCGGAGCAGATCGCCGAGCTGGTCAGCACGAACAAAGTGGATTTCGCGATCGCCACCGGATCCAGGACGCTGTTCTCGCAGTTGACGCTGTTGCCCATCTATCACTGGCACCGCATCGTGCTGGTCCCCAAGGGCCATCCGCTGACGAAACAGCACAAGCCGCTCGATCTGCAGTCGCTGGCGGAATATCCGCTCGTGACCTACGTGTTCAGCACCACCGGGGAGTCCTCGTTCAAACGTGCGTTCCGCGAGCAGGGTCTCGAGCCGCGCGTGGTGTTCACCGCGCGCGATGCCGACATCATCAAGACCTACGTGCGTATGGGGATGGGCGTGGGCGTCGTCGCTTCGATGGCGTTCGAGTGCGCCGACCGCGAGGATCTGGTTGCGCTCGACGCCAAGGAGCTGTTCCCGCGCGTCACGACCTGGCTCGGATTCCCTCGCGATACCGTGCTGCGCCGGTTCATGGTGGATTTCATCCACCTGTTCGCGCCGCACTACGCCGTGCGGTTGATCCGCGACGCGGCGCACGCTCAAACGCAGGAGGAGGTCGACGGGCTGCTCGGCGACCTGGCGCTGCCGCTCAAGGGCGGGTGCGAGCAAGAGCTCGCGGCCTGAGGGCCGCGGCGCGACGACGAGATTCGGTGGCTACAGATCCGCGAGATCGATCTCGTGGATGCCGCACTCGCGCTTCAGGCCCGCGAAACGCGTTTCCTCCAGCGTGGCGACCTCGTGAATCGGCTTCGTGCTGTGATGGTCGCCGATCGACACGTAGCCTTTCTCCCAGAGCGGGTGATACGGCAGGTTGTGCTTGGTCAGATAGCGGTGCACGTCGCGTTCGGTCCATTCCGCGATCGGATGCACTTTCCAACGCCCGCCGAACCACTCGAGGTACGGAATCTGCGAACGGCTCTCGGCTTGATTGCGGCGCAGGCCGGCAAACCAGGTGCTGACGCCGAGCTCGCGCAGCGCGCGGCGCATCGGCTCCACCTTGTTTTCCTGGTTGTAAGCTTCCAGTCCTTCGAGACCTTGATTCCAGCGCTGACCGTAGCGGGCTTCCTGCCAGGCGGCCGAGCGCGGCGCGCCATAGACCTTGAGGTTCAGGTTCATGCGCTCGGTCAGCTCGTCGATGAATCGGTACGTCTCCGGGAACAGATGCCCGGTATCCACGAGCACGACGGGAATCTGTGGGCTGATCTGGGTCACGAGGTGCAGCGACACCGCGGCCTGGGCCCCGAAGCTCGAAGTGAGCACGTGATTGGCCGGCAGATTTTCGAGCGCCCACTCGATTCGCTGGTCGGCCTTGAGCGCTGCGAACCTGCGGTTGCAGTGCTCGAGCGCCACCTGTCGCGTGGCCTCCTCGTCGTACGCCTTGGCGTCGAACCCCGACTCTATGGGCGCCGCCGCCGTGATCGGCAACTCGGAGACGGAGGGGTTCAACAGTGCAGCGCTCATCGTGATTACCCGAAAACAGCCTGAGACCGTGTCGCCGGCTCCACTCTGGAACGCCTGCGACGGAGACTACGGTAAGCGCCGGCCTTATGAACTTGAACGGTTAAGTTCTTCTACCTGCATGCCGAAAACGCATAAGGTGTCGGCCCGGCGGAAAGCCAGGCGCCACGCGCGCTTCAGCCCTTTGCAAGAATGGCCGCGACGGCCTCTTCGGCCGACTCCATGGCGCCTTCCATGCCCCGGCTTTCGAGCGCCAGATGCTCGCCGCAAAACAGCAGTCGGCCATGGGATTGGCCGAGCACCGCCGCGTAGCGCGTGACCTCGCCCGGACGAAAATACGCCCAGGCGCCGGCCGCGAAAGGATCCGCTCCCCAGGAGTGCAGGCCGAGCACCTCGAGCTGGCCCGCGGCGGCCGGACGGATCTTCTCGATCGCGGCGATCACGGCGCGACCGGCGTCGGCCTCGGACAGTCGGTCGAGATCCGCCGCGTCGTCACCGGTGATCCAAGCCGTCAGACTCGTGACCTCGGTCGGCCGGTCGCGGTTGCGTGCCGCGGCGAGCATGCCGGCTTGCGTATCGGTGAACAGGCTCGCGGCATAGCCGTCCTGCTCCCAGAATCGCGACTTCGGTGCCAGGTATACTTGCGTCAAGGGCTGCGACGGCAGGTTCGCGACGGCTTCCGCCTGCGCTTTCGGCAACGCGGGATCGATCGCAATTCGCCGCAGCACGCCCACCGGCAACGCCGCAATCACGTGCCGGCTCGTGACGCTGCGGCCATTCGCGCAACGCACGGTGGCGCCGTCGTCGTCGAGCGCGATCGAAGCGACCGCGTGGTCGAGCTCGACGCCGCCGCGCAGCGCGGCGGCCATCGCTTCCGGGATACGCTGCACGCCGTGTCGCGCCGTGTAGCCGAGACTATCCTTGGGGGCGACCGCGCGCTGGCTCTTCGAGAACGCGCCGCGGAACAGCAACAGCAAGGCCGAGACGTCGCGTGCGTCACGCCCGAAGCTCACGTTGAGCCCGTAGGCGAGCTCGATCGCTCGCTCGCTGAGCCCCTGGCGGCGGAACCAGTCGTGCGCCGCGATATCGAGCGCAGCATGCTCGGGCGCGAGCCAATCTCCGGGAGCTGCGAGCGGATTGGCGCGCATCGTCAGCACGCGGTGGTAGTTCCAGGGCATGTGCTCGCGGTCGCCGGCCGGAAAGTCGTTGGCCGGGTGCGTGGGCCAATCGGCCTGGCGAATGATCTCGCCGCGATACACCAGATCCTGCTCGCGGAAGAACGTGAGGATCGGAGTGACGTCCATGAGCTCGACGTCATAGCGCTCGGCGGCGCCGATCACGCGCTAGTACCCCGCGCCGATATACGTGCCGCCGGCTTCCGCCGTGCTGCCGCGCTGGCGCATCGAATGAATCCGACCGCCTACGCGCTGCTGCGCCTCGAGCACGAGCACGTCCAGGCCCGCGCTCTCGAGCGTGAGGGCGGCGTGCAGCCCGGCGATGCCGGCGCCGATGACCACCACGTCGCGGTCAACCGCCATCGTCCGTGCTCACGCTTCGCAACGGATCGTCGACGCCGCAGAGCGCCGGCTTTGGCGCCCCGGGGCGGCCCGACAGGCAGCAGTCCGCCGGGCACCGGTCATGGCTCGGGCCGAGTGACCCGAGTGCGCGGCGCGGCGCTTCCGGCGTCAGGCGCTCGACGATCAGCTCACGGATCATCGCGATATAAGCGGGATGCGCGCCGACCGTGGCCGCGCGTGCCATGTTGATCCCGAGCGCCCGTGCCGTCGCGGCGGCGTCGATGTCGAGATCGATGACGACCTCCATGTGATCGCAGATGAAGCCGATCGGTGCGACGACCACGGCACCGACGCCTTCGGCTTTCGCCTCGCGCAGCGCTTCGCTCACGTCGGGGCCGAGCCAGGCCTCACGGCCGTAGGACGCGTTGTTGCTCTGGTAGACGAGGCGCCAACGCTGATGCTCGAGCATGTCCCCGACGAGTCGGCAGCTCGCCGAAAGCTGTGCCTGGTACGAGCTCGCCCTGGCCATCGACTCCGGCAGACTGTGCGCCGTGAACAGCACGACCGCATTGCCGCGCTCCGCTTCCGGCAGTCGCTTGAGTCCGTCGGAGACTCGATCGGCCATCGCTTCGATGAAGCCCGGATGGTTGTAGCCGACGCGTAGTTTGTCGATCTGCGGCGCGTTCGGCACGCTGCTTGCGGCCTCGTACAGGTCCTCGCGGTACTTGCGACAGCCGCTGTACGAGCTGAAGTTGCTGGTGACGAACGCGAGCGCCCGTCGCACGCCGGTGTGCGCCATTTGCGCGATGGTGTCCGTTAGCAGCGGATGCCAGTTGCGATTGCCCCAGTAGATCGGTAGCGCGGGGCCATGGCTGTCGAGCTCCTGCTGCAACGCCTTGATCAGCGTGCGGGTGTGCGCATTGATCGGGCTCACGCCGCCGAACTGCTCGTAGCGTTTGGCGATGTGTGCCCGGGTCTCCGGGGTCACGCGCAGGCCTCGAAACACGTTGTCGAGAAACGGCAACACGTCGGCCGGGCCCTCGGGGCCACCGAACGACACCACGAGCAACGCGTCGTAGCTTCGCGCGTCCGGGCTCAGAGCTTCGCTTGCCACGCGACCTTGCCGATGAAGAACGGTCCCAAGCTGTCCAGGTACTGCGCGGTCTGCTCGGTCTTGCGCATCTCCTGCACGACGGCCGACAGCGGGTGCAGCCGCGGCCCGAGCAAGCCGACGATGAAATCGTTGTCGTTCTTGTCGAGACCGTGGCAGGCGAGCCGCACGTCGGCGGCGTGACCGCCGGCGCCGTAGCGCTTCGCGAGCGTGCCGTGCTCGGCCAATATCCGCCGTTGATGATCCGCCGGCAGCGTCTGGAATTTCTTCGCCCGCTGCAGCGGGTACCACACGGCCCACTGGTTCTCCGGATTCAAGAGCTTGGTCCGCGGCTTCACGAACAGCGTGTCGGTGAGATCGCTCTCGTAGCCGATCGAATACGTGCGGCCCAGCATGTCGAAGTCGGCCTTGTGCGTGAACTCGGCGAACGGCCGATGGGTCAACAGCGCTCGCAGGCCCGTGACGAAGTAAGCCGGGTCTTCGGCTGCGACCATCAGGCCGATACCCTGCGGATCGTTGGCGTCGAGGTACAGCGCGCCTTCGACACCTTCCTCCTCGAGCGCCTTGATCGCCGCGTGCGGGTCCGGGCATCGACCGAAGGCCGTGAACTTCATGAACAGGCGCCGGTCGAGCAAGATTTCCTTGCCGCCGTGGCGGCCTTTCTCGGCCAGCTCGAGAGGGCCGGGATCGCTCGACTCGGGGGCAGTGGCGGGTGTGTCGCTCATAGGTTCTCCGAATGCACGGCTTCGACGAGCGCCGCGACGCTCGCGAGGGGGGTTTGCGGCAGGATGCCGTGACCCAAGTTGACGATATGCCCGCGCGGCGCCGTCGTCGCCAGCAGCTCCTCGGCAGCGGCGCGCGTGGTCGCTGCGCCGGCGGTCAAAATCGCGGGTTCGAGATTACCTTGCACGGCCCGCTCCGGGTAACGACGTTGCAAGTCGCCGAGCTCGATGCGCCAGTCGACGCCGAGCACCTCGGCCGGCAAGCTCGCGTAGGCCTCCATGAGATGCGGTGCATTCTGGAGGAACAGGATCCGCGGAATCCCGGCGCGCCCGACGCTCGTGAGCAGCGTGGTCAGGTGCGGCCGAATCAGCTTCTCCCAGCTGGCCCGAGACAGCAGGCCGGCCCACGAATCGAAGATCTGCACGGCGTCGGCGCCGGCCGCGGCCTGGCGCAGCAGGTATTGCGCCATCAACGCCGACAGCTTGCCGAGCAGCGCGTCGAGCAGCTTCGGCTCCGCCGCAGCGAACGCACGCAGGGTCGGGAAGTCCTTCGCGCCCTTGCCTTCGACGAGATACGCCGCGAGCGTCCATGGCGCGCCGCAGAAGCCGAGCAGCGCCGTGCTCGGCGGCAGCGCGGCCCGCGTGAGCTTCAGCGCCTCGATGACCTCCGGCGCAATCTCTTCGGGCGCGGCCGTGCGCAGCCGCTCGATGCCGGCCGCGTCGCGGATCGGGTTCGCGACCACGGGGCCCGGGTCGAAGTCGAAGTCGATGCCGAGCGCCGGCAACGGACTCATGATGTCGGCGAACACGATTGCCGCATCGAGCGGGAAGCGCTTCAGCGGCATGAGCGTAACTTCGGCCGCGAGCGCCGCGTCGCCGGCGAGCTCTTTGAAGCTGTGCTTTTGCCGGAATGCCCGGTACTCGGGCAGGTAGCGTCCGGCCTGGCGCATGATCCACAGCGGCCGACGCGCGACGCGCTCGCGCCGCACGGCCTTCAAGAACAGCTTGTCGGGTATATCGGCCATTCGATCTCTTTACGTAGGTTGGGGGTCGGCTGGCGCCGGCGCCGGCGTGAATCGATAGCCCACCCCGCGGACGGTGTGAAAGTGCATCGGCGCCTCGGGGTTGCGCTCGAAACGCTTGCGCAGCCGCACGATGAAATTGTCGATCGTGCGCGTCGAAGGAAATACCTCGTAGCCCCAAACGCGGTCGAGGATCTCTTCGCGCGTGACGATGCTGCCCGCACGATCGGCGAGCGCCTTCAAGATCATCGCTTCTTTGTGCGTCAGCGCGTGCGTCGTGCCGTCCCAGGCGCGTGCCTCGTAGGTCTGAAAGTCGACCTGGTTGCCGCCGAAGGCCAGGGTGGCATTGCTCGACTGGTACCACGAGCTGCGGCGCAGGATCGCCGCCACGCGCAACAGCAGCTCACGCAGATGGAACGGCTTCGTCAGGTAATCGTCGCCACCGGCCTCGAAGCCGCGGACGCGATCGTCCGCGTCGCCTTTGACCGTGAGGAACAGCACCGGCGTCTGGACGCCTGCGCGGCGCAGCTCCGTGCAGACCTCGAGGCCGTCCATGTTCGGCATCATCACGTCCAGCACGACGAGATCGAACGGCTCGCCGCGTAGGCGATCGAGCCCGCTGCGCCCGTCGTTCGCGACCTCGGTTAGGTAGCCCTCGGCCTCGAGGTTCTCGCGGATACCGGCCGCGAGGTGCGTTTCGTCGTCGACGACGAGTATCCGTGCGGCGTCCTTCATTCGGCCACCTCCGGCCAGCGAATCGTGACCGTGGCGCCTCGACTGGCGCCGGCGCTTTTTGCCGCGATCGTGCCGCCCGACAGCTCGACGAGCCGCTTGACGATGTACAACCCGAGCCCGGTGCCGGGCATCGTGCGCCGCAGCTCGTCGCCGACACGGTGAAACTTCTCGAAGATCATCGCCGCCTCCTCGGGCGGAAAACCGAGCCCGTCGTCGCTCACCGCGATCGTCACGGTGCCGTTCTCGCGCGCCGCGCGAACGGTAATACCCTTGCCGTCGGCGGCGACGCAGGCCTTGAGCGCATTGTCGAGCAGATTGCGCAACGCCGTCTCGAGCACCGCGGGGTCGACGTTCAACGTCAGATTCTCGGGCGCATCGAGCGTGACGGCCACGTTGCGGAGCCGGGCGCGCTCGGAGATCTCGCCGATCGTGGAGCTGACGGTTGCGCGCACGTCGACCGGCTGCGGCGCAAGCTTCTGGCGACCTTCCTCGAGCCGTGTGGTGTCGAGCAGATTATCGATCATGCGCAGCAGCCGCTCGCCATCCTCGATGATCCGCCGGCCGAGCCGCTGGCTGTCGGGCTCGCGCGAGCGTAGCGCAAGCGTCTCGGCGGCCAGCTGAATGCTCGCGAGCGGGCTCTTGAACTCGTGTGAAACCGCCGCGAGGAAATTCTGCTGGCGACGCCGCAGCTCGGCGTCGTGCCGGATCGTGCGTGTGAGCACGGCCATGCCGCCGATCAGCACGAGCAGGAAGAAGCCGCCTTCCCAGAGCACGCGGTTGATGCGGGCGGCGCTGTCGTCCGCGACGGCGGGGTCGACCGTGGCGAAGCGCTGCTCGACGCTGCGCGCATAGCGGACGTGATCGAACATCCACCAGAGAATCATCACGGCGGAGATCAGCAGCAGGGCGAGGAACCCCAGCTGCAGTGCTTTGCTCGGATCGCGGCGCAGCGGCATGACGTCAATGCGGCAGGGTGACGAGCGCCGCGCGGAGCCCTTCGGCGAGCCGGTCGATATCGCGGCGCGTATGCGCGAGCGAGAGGAACGCAATCTCGAAGGCCGAGGGCGCGAGCGTTATGGCCTGATCGAGCAGCGAATGGAACACGCCGGCATAGACGGCCGCCGCCCCTTGCTCGAGCGCTTCGGCGGAGCGTGGGGCGGTGTCGGTCAACCAGGCGATCCAGAACATGGAGCCGAGCCGGCAGAGCGTGGCCTTTACGGGCGCCTCGGCCAATACGGGACCGAGCATCTCCTCCAGATACGCGCCGAGCGCCTCCAGCCGTTTCCAGCCGTCTTCCTTCTGCAGCATGCGCAGTGTCGTGAGGCCCGCGGTCATCGCGACCGGATTGCCGGACAGCGTGCCGGCCTGATACACGCCGCCCTCGGGCGAGAGCTGCTGCATGATGCGCCGCGGACCGGCGAAGCCGCCGACCGGCATGCCACCGCCGATGACTTTGCCGAACGTTGCGAGATCCGGCTTGATGCCGTAGAGCGCCGCGGCGCCGCCGGCGCCGAGCCGAAAGCCCGTGATGACCTCGTCGAAGATCAGCAGCGCACCGTGCTTGGTGCACAGCGCGCGAAGCGTTTGCAGGAACGCAGGTCGTTGCAGCAGCAGGCCGTTGTTGGCCGGCACGGGCTCTATGATCACGCACGCGATCCGGTCGCCCTCGGCGGCGAACAGCCGCTCGGCCGCGGCTGCGTCATCGAGCGGCAGCACGCGCGTCAGCGCCGTGAGGTCGTTCGGCACGCCCTTCGAGGAGGGCTGGCCGAAGGTCGCGAGCCCGGAGCCCGCGGCCACGAGCAAGTAGTCGACGTGGCCGTGATAGCAACCCGAGAATTTCACGACGAGATCGCGGCCGGTTGCGCCGCGCGCCAGCCGCACGGCGCTCATCACGGCCTCGGTGCCGGACGACACGAACCGCACCTGATCGACGCCGGGGTACGCTGCCACGACCTCCTCGGCCAGCTCGATCTCGGGCTGGCACGGCGCGCCGTACGACGTGCCTCGCCGGCACGCGGCCTCGACGGCGGCGACGATCTTCGGATGCGCGTGCCCCAGGATCAGCGGCCCCCACGAGCCGACGAAATCGAGATACTCGCGCCCGTCGGCGTCGATGATCGTGGCGCCCGCGGCCGAGCGGATCACGAGCGGTGTGCCGCCGACGCTGCCGAACGCGCGCACGGGCGAGTTCACGCCGCCCGGCGTGACCTTCTTCGCGCGCTCGAACCACGCCTCGCTCTGCGCGTGCTTGGGTGGTAGCGCCCAGCGGTCTCACAGCCACCCTCCCTTCAGCGCATCGCGCGCGTGGTAGGTGATGACCTGGTCGGCGCCGGCGCGGCGGATCGCGAGCAAGTTCTCGCGCACCACCCGCGCCTCGTCCAGCCAGCCGTTCGCCGCCGCGGCCTTCACGGCCGAGTACTCGCCCGAGACGTTGTACGCGGACAGCGGCAGGCGGCTCGCCTCGCGCACGGCGCGGATCACGTCGAGATACGGCAGCGCCGGCTTCACCATGAGCCAGTCGGCGCCTTCTTCGACATCGAGCAATGCTTCGCGCACGGCCTCGCGACCGTTGCGGCAATCCATCTGGTAGCTCTGCCGGTCGCCCATGGCGGGCGTGGAGTCGGCGGCCTCGCGGAACGGTCCGTAATACGCGGACGCGAACTTCACGGCGTACGACATCAGCAGCGTGTCCTCGCATGCCGCGTCGTCGAGCGCATCGCGAATCGCAGCGACGCGGCCGTCCATCATGTCCGACGGGGCGACGACGTCGGCGCCGGCGCGCGCATGGCTCACGGCCATGTTCACGAGCGGCAGCAGCGACTCGTCGTTCAGCACGCGGCCGGCCGTCGTCAAGATGCCGCAGTGACCATGGTCGGTGTACGCGCACAGGCACACGTCGGTCATGACGATCAGGTCGTCGCCGAAGTCGTGCTTCAGCCGCTCGCAGGTCTTCTGCACGGCGCCGTTGGCGGCCGCGGCCGCCCGGCCGTCCGGCGTCTTGCCGCCGTGCTCGGGATGGCCGAACAGCAGCACGGCGCGGATGCCGAGGTCGAGATCCTTGCCGATCTGTCGCACGACGTTCTCGAGGCCCATCTGCGCGATGCCGGGCATCGACGAGATCGGCTCGTTGGCGCGCCGCGCCGGCACCACGAAGTGCGGCATGATCAGGTGCTCCGCGTCGACGGTCGTCTCCGCGACGAGATTGCGCAGCGTCCGCGTGCGGCGCAGGCGTCGCAGGCGCGTTCGCCCCGGCGTCGTGACGATCATTTCTGCCATTGCATGGCCTCCAAGATTCCGTCGAGACTCGGCGTGCGCGCCTCGGCAGTCACGGTGAGCCCCGCCGTTCGCGCGGCGGCCGACGTCGACGGCCCGATCGTGAACAGCTCGATCGGCATGTCGACGAGAACCTGGTTCGTAAAGCCCGTGACGGCCGTGGGGCTCGCCAAGATCACATTATCCGCGCCGAGCGACGACATTGCGCGCTTCGCCCGCGCCGGTGGCGCCGGAACGGTGCGGTAGACGTCGAGCCGCGTGCAGCGCGCGCCGGCGGCCGACAGCGCGCGCTCGAGCGTGTCGCCCGCGTTCTCGGCCAGCGGCAGCAGCACGCGGGGCGCGTGCGCGAGCGCGCCGCTCGCCAGCAAGCTTTCGGCGAGCAGAGCGGCGGTGCCGCCGCCGCCCACGAGGTCCACGCGCCCGAGACTCCGCTCCGCGGCCGCGGCGGTGCCCGCGCCGACCACGGCGATCTTGGTCTGCGCGGGCACGGCTCCACCGAGCGCGGTGAACGCCTCGACACCGCGGCGCGACGTGAAGACGAGCCAAGCGGCGTCGGCGAGCGCCGCGGCCAGCGCCCGGCGTAGCGGGGGCGTGTCGATCGTCTCGCACTGAATGCAGGGTAGAACGACGGGCAGGGCGCCGGCAGCGGTGAGCCGCTCGGCCCACTCGCGGCAGTCTTCCTCGCTGCGCGTCAGCAGCACGCGGCGGCCCGCGCCGGCAGCGGCGGCCGGTGTCACGGTGCGGCTCCGGCATCGAGGAGGGCCCAGGCGGTTGCGCCGAGCGTGCCGGGGTCGGGGCCGCGAACGCGGGCGCTGCGCACCGTGCCGTTTCGCTCGTGCATCGCGAGCAGCTCGTGCATGCCGCCGCGACCCACGCAATACGCGCCGAACGCCACGTCGCAGCCGCCTTCGGCGCGCGCAAGCGCGTCGCGCTCCGCGAGCACGGCGGCATGACTGGGGGCGTGATCGATCGTCGCAAGCGCGGCGAGCACGCGCGCGTCGTCGCGCCGGCACTGCAGGGCCAGTGCGCCTTGGGCCGGCGCGGGCACGAAGCGCTCGGGATCGAGCCGCAGCACGGCAACGTCTCCGAGCTCACCGAGCCGTTGCTCGGCCATCAGCCGCTCGACGCCTGCCGCCGCGAGCACGATCGCGTCGAATGCACCTTCGGTCAATTTGCGCAGCCGCGTCGGCACGTTGCCGCGCAGCGGCTCGATCTTGAGATCCGAGCGAAAGTGCTGCAGCCACACGCGCCTGCGCGCCGATGCCGTGCCGACCCGGGCGCCGGCCGCGAGCGGCAGCCAGTCGGTCGTGGCGCCGGCGAGCGCCGCGCGGCGCACGAGCAGCAAGTCCGCCGGGTCGACGCGGGCGGGCACGGCCGCGACCGTCAGCTCGGGCGGTGACGTCGTCGGCAGATCCTTGAACGAATGCACGGCGAGCTCGATGCGACCTTCGACGAGCGCCTGCTCGATCTCGCGCACGAACACGCCCTGCGGGCCGATCGAGCCGAATAGCGCCGTCTGATTCTGATCGCCCGACGTCTTGATGATCGTCAGCTCGACGTCGAAGCCCGCCGCCGCCAGGCTGGCCGCCACGGTGCCCGACTGCGTGCGGGCGAGCTCGGAGCCGCGCGTGCCGAGCCGAAGGTGCGGGCGAGCGCTCATGCCTGCAGCTCGCCGGCGTCGTCGTCGTTCGGCGGGGCGGCCGCGACACCCTGGAGCGCGGCCCGCAGCTCGTCGGCGAACTCCGGCTCGAGGCCGCTCAAGAAGGCTTCGATCGAGCCGTCCGGGCCGTCGTGCAACAGGCCGCGCAGGCCGAGACACGGAATGTGCGCGAACCGGCGCGCAAGCACCTCGGTCCATGTGTGGATCGCGGCGCGCTCCGTTTCGCCAAGACCCTTGAGCTCCTTCTTCAACAAGCGATTCACGCCTTCCTGCGCTGTCCGGCGATAGCGGCTCTGCAGCGCGCCGAACAACGGCCCGTAGTAACGCTCGGTGAATCGGTCCTGCAGCTGATCGAGGGCTTGATCCACCTGCTCGCGCGCGGGTGCGGCCTCGAGGAGCCGCGCCGCGCGGTTCTGCTCCGCGTGCCGGACGATCTCGTCCATGCCGATTCGCGGGATCGAGAGCTTTTCGCAGGCGGCGGCCGCGACGTCGCCCGGCACGGCCATGTCGATGATCAGCGGCGGCTCGCCGCTCGGCGTATGCGCGGCAAGGCGCTCGAGCGCGGCCAGCGACAGGATCGGCTCGCCCGCGCCCGTGGCCGTCAGCAAGGCTTCGACGGCGGGTGGCTCTCGCCGAAAGGCTTCGAGGCTCTGATGCCGAGCGTGGTGGCGAGCCGCGAGCGCGGCTGCCTTCTCCGCCGTGCGGTTCACGACGGTGAAGTCGAGGCCGGCCTGCGCGAGCGAGACGGCGGCGCGCTCGGTCATCGGCGACACGCCGAGGAGTGCGACGCGGCCCGGCGTGCGCGCGACTCGCTCGCGCAAATGCTGCACCGCAATCTCGGCCAGCGATACGCGCCCTTCGGCGAGCCTCGTGCCGCCGCGCACGCGGCCTGCGATCCGCAGCGCTTCCTCGAACACGAGCCCGAGACTCGGACCGCATAGCCCGAGCTCGAGCGCGCGCTCCTGGCAAAAGCGCACCTGGCCCACGATCTCGGTTTCCCCGACGCACGCCGAGTCGAGCCCGGCCGCCGTGAGGAACAGATGCTCGGCTGCACCTTCCCCCTGCCACGCGCGCAACCGCCGCTCGGCTTCGCCCTGGCTCGCGGCGCGTCCCGTCAGCAGCTGGAATGCCTCGCGGCGCAGGTCCTGCACCGGCGTGCGGTCGCTACGCGCGAAAATCAGCTCGACACGATTGCAAGTCGACAGATACGCGAGCTCGGCGAGCTGCAGGCGCTGCGCGAAAGCCTTGAGCCGTTCGGCGGCGGCCTCGGGCGCGAGCGCAAACTCGGCCAGCGCCTCGCTACCGTCCTTGCGCCATGACACGCCGACGAGACCGAGATGTTCGAGCAACGGTGCCTCACCTGACGGAACGGGTCACCCAGCGTAGCTGCGCGGCCGGCGTCGTTTTGTCACAGCCGTGTCACGGCGCCGGACGGGCTTCTCGATCCGGCCGATTTCCCTGCACTTGCCCGAGGCGGCTTGGAAGGCCGCGCCGGCCGGCAGCCGGGCCGCCAGCCCCGTGGCCACGGCGTTCAGGCGTTGCCCGGCTTTTTATGTCCATTGGTGAACTGCGTCACGGTCGGTTATACCTATTTCGTGATGGAGTTCGCACGGGCGCACCTTCACCAACAATAACCCGGCGTCGACCCGATCGCGGGCCAGGCGCGGAGCGTGACCGCCATGAATAACGATAAGAATGATCTCGCGGGCGAGCGTTACCACGGCGACGATGCGACCACCGGCCAATACCCGGTGCTGTTCGACACCCTGGAGGACTCCACCGGGACGTTGCCGGTATTGAACGGCGTGCAGCACGACGTCCACGACGTGCCCGCGGATCCGGGCGGCGGGGACGACGCCCAGGTGTCGGGTTGGCTCGCGCACCTCGAAGCCGAGATTGCTCGGTTGCACGATCGATGGCAGCAAGTCGAGCAGGGCTTCAACGCCAAGGACGCCCTGATCGCCGGCTTGCGGGACGAGGTGGCCGCGCAGGAAGCGGCCATGGCTGATCGCGGCGTGCAGCTCGAACGCAGCGTCGCGGCGTGCGCCGCCCTCGAGCGAACGCTGACGGACAAAAATGCAACGATCACGAAGCTGGGTGCCCAGCTCGAGTCGCGCGGTGCAGCGCACGAGCGCGACGTCGGCGCGCTCAACGCGGCCGGCGTCGAGCTGCAGGCCGCGCAACGCGAGCTGGCGGCCGCGCGAGCGGAGGTCGGTGGTCTGAACGCCGCGATCGAGCGCGAGCGGGCCGAGGTGGCCGCGCTCGCGAGCCGGAACGAGGCGCTGCTGCGCGCGCAAGCAACCATGACCGAGCGACTCCAGGAGCTCGAGACGTACATCGACGGCCGAGCGCACAGCTGGTCGAGCCTGAAGGACGAGATCGCCGAGCAAAAGAGCGTGATTCTTCGGCTCGAGCGCGGGCTGAAGACGCGCGAGGTCACGATCGAGGAAGGTCTTCGGGTAAAGCGCGACCTCGAGCAAAAGCTCACGGATCTCGAGTCGCAAAACTCCGAGCTCGGCGAGCGGCGCAAAGAACGCGAGGCGGCGTATGGAGCTCTGCAGCGTAGCCTCGACGAGCAACTCGCGGCCCTCGAGCGGCTGAGAGCCGAGCTCGCCCAGCGGGTCGCAGAGCACGAGCAGCTGCTCGCGACCACGAACGCCGATCGCACGTTGATCGCGACGCTCGAGGCCACGGCCGCCGAGAAGAGCGGCGCGCTCGCCGCACTCGAGGCGCAGCTCACGGCGGATCGATCCGCGGCGGCGGAGCGTCTTGCTGCCCTCGAGCAGCGGCTCGCCGAGCGGGAAGCGGAGCTTGCGCAGAGTCGCGTGCAGATCGAGGAGGAGGCCCAACTCGCGACGCAGCTCGCGGCCGAGCTCAAAGTGAAGAGCACGAGCGTGGACTTGCTGCAGCGCAGCGTCCACCGCATCAACGATCTCGGCGCGAGCCTCGCCGAGCTCGAGCGGCGCATCGGCTCGAGCGCCACGGCCGGCGTCGTATCCGATGCTCCGGTGCCGAGCGTCGATGCCGACCCGACGGAGCTGCTGTCGGTCGAGAGCTTCTTGACGGCCGCGGAGCGGGCCGACAGCGGCGAGCGGGCGCCGAAGCTCGTCGGATCGGTCGGCGGCGAGGACGTGAGCTATCCGCTTTCGAAAAGCGAGATGACGATCGGCCGCGGCAAGAGCAGCGACATTCGGATCTCGAGCCACTTCATCAGCCGGCTGCACGCAAGAATCAGCACGCGCGGCATCGCGACCACGATCGAGGACATCGGCAGCAAGAACGGCATTTTCGTGAACGCGAGTCGCGTGAAACGCTGTGTGCTGCGGGACGGCGACGTCGTGAGCCTCGCGAGCGAGCTAGAGCTGAAGTTCGTCGACGCCGGCCACTGAGCCGCAGCTCAGGATGGCTCGCTGTCGGGGTCCGGAGGGTCCCCCGGGTCGTCCTCTTCCTGCTGCTTGAGCTGCTTCGCTTCGTCGACCATTCGAAAGTCGGGATCGCCAACGTTGCCTATTCCGCCGAGCGGAATGATCAATGCGCCGAGCACATAGGCGCCGTGGGTCCGCGCTCTCGCCCAGCGGACGACTCGGTAGAGGAGAAATATGAAGAGCGCGATTCCGCCCGCCGTCAACGTGACATCACGCGCCAGCAAAAGGATGTTCATGCAGGGCCCCCCGCCGAGCCGATCGTATGGGAGCTGTGGGCTGATCCCATCATTTCCAATGGTCACGACCGCGTTCTGAGCGCTACATCACGAACATCGTCGGGCGACCCCGGCACCGCGATGCTCCGCCATCGGCCGGGAGGGGCGCAAGAGGCCGGCCGAGCTCCTCCGGACGAGGATGCCGGCGGGGGAGGGTAATTTGTCGCTGCGGGCCGGTACGCTACGACTCCAGGACTGAGGCAGGCGTACCCAAGGAGGTGTCGTGAAGCGTTTCATCGTGCGCCTCATCTGCAGTGTCTCCCTCGTTGCTTGCTCGCACGCTCCCCCAGGGCACCCCGAAACGGTGCTCGTGACGTTTCGTGCGAAGTCCGGCGCCGAGGCCGAGCTCGCACGTGTCATCGCAAGTCATTGGCGAGCCGCGACCGACCTGAACCTGCTGGTCGAGACCCCGCACGTCACGCTGCGTGGCACGGACGACACGGGCAAGGTGTACTTCGTCGACGTTTTCACCTGGCGGGATCCCAGCATTCCCGACGCCGCCCCGCCTGCGATTCGCAAGATCTGGGCCGAGATGAACGCGCTCGTGGAGAGCCGCGGCGGGCATCCGGGACTCGCGTTCGAGGCGGTGTCGCTCGTCGAATGACTCACCGAAAGCGGTGCCCCGCGCAGCGGGCCGGTCCGCTCGACCGGCCCGCCCGGGAGCTCAGCCCGAAGCGCTCACCGCCTGCACCGTGGTGGCGAGCTGGCGCAGCAGCCCGGCGCCGTCGCCGCGCCAGGCGCTGCCGTGCATGCAGGCGAGCGTGCTCGGCTCGTGGGCGGCCAGCCGCTCGAGCAGAGCGCCGGTCTGCGGCGAGTGCGAGTAGTAATCCATCGACCGGCGGAAAGCCTCGCTGGGGCCGAGGATATCGCCGGTCGTCAACGCCGTTTTGCCTGAGCCGCCCTGGGTGAACAGGTCGCCGGAGAACAGCGTCCGCGTCGTCGTCTCGAAGATCAGGCCCGACTCCCAGCCATGCGGCAGGTGCGGCGTATCGAGCCAGCGGATCGTGTGGCGTCCGAGTGCGAGCTCGGCGCCGTCGGCGAGCGTGCGCGGCGGGCGAATCGCAAAGTCGCCGATCGAGGTCATGGCGGCGATGGCACTGCAGACCGGCTCGGCTTTCGGTGCCGCGTCCAGGAAGTCGTTCAGTGCACCGCATTCGTCGGCCTCGAAGTGCGAGAACGCCACGTAGCGCAGCGTCTCCAGAGGCAGCACGGTGCCGATCGCCTCCCGTACCAGGGGGAACAGCCCACGCTGACCCGTGTGAAACAGCAAAGGCTCGTCATCGACGATCAGATACTGATTGAAGTTGAACTTGCCGGCGCCCGGGATCGCCACCGGTGTGTTGATCCGGAAGATGCCGCTGGCCACTTCCTCGACGTTCGTGCCGGACTCGGTGTTGGTGATCATGCAAGACTCCTATGTTCGTCGGATCCGGCTGTACGGGCGTAAGTTCAGGCACTCGCCGTATCGGGCCTGAAGCAGGGCTCCCCGCGGCTAGCGGTATTTCCGGAAGGTCTGCGCCGTGGCGGTCTCGAGCGCGGGGAGCTCCGCCTGCAGCGTTGCGGCGACCTGTAGCTGGCCTCGCGTGCGTGCCTGGTTGTGAGCGCTCGCGCTCGCATAGCGTCGAGCGTCCCAACCGAAGTACCGCTCGCGCAGCGAGTCGGCGCAGAACCTGGCCGCGAGCTCGACCGTGATCGTCAGCGCGCCAAGCGGTATCGAGCGCCACTCGTCCTCCGCGAGCAAACCGCGTGCGGCGGCGGCATATCCCCTGACGGCCGCCTCGAAGAACGCCGGCACGAACCGCGCGTCGCTCGCGTCCTCGGTGGCGGGGTTGCACCACGAGCGCAGGGCGTCGCCGAGCTCCAGCGCCACCGGCATCCGCGTGAGCGTGTCGAGGTCGATGAAGCACACCGCACGCTCGCCGCCCGCGGCGAACATCAGGTTCGAGATCTTGGGGTCGCCATGCACGACGCGGTCGCGCGTCGCGGGCAGTGGCGGCAAGTCTACGGCGAGAGCGAGCACGCGCTCGGCGAGTGGGCGGATGATGGCGATGTCGCGATGCCCCGCGTGCTCCGCAAGCGCGTCGCGGAGACCCCTCAGATGCCGCGCCGTGTCGTGAACGCCGAGCCGCGCGTTCTGAAACGTGTAGTCGAGATCGTCCATGGCGCGGTGGAATTCGGCGAGCGCGCGGCCCGCCTCGCCGGCCTGCGCGGTCGACTCGAGCGCGTCGCGGGAGACCCCCTCGATCCGCGTCAGCACGCGCCAGAGAGCGCCCTCGTGCTCGAACCAGAGCGGGCCGTGGCGGCTCGGCACGAGCCGCGGCGTGACGTAGCCCTTGCGCATGAGGTGCTCGGTGACGGCCGCGATGTCGAGATTGACGGCTGCCGGAAAGATCGGGTTCACGCGTTGCAGCACGACCTCGCCGCTCCTGTTGGAGCGCGCATACCAGGTCGGGTTGATGAGCCCCGAGGCCGCACGAACGAGCGAATCGGCATCGAGCTCGAAGGCGTCGAGCACCGCTGCGGGAGGGCTCAGAGTCGGGGACGCGGCCATTCGGACGCCATCATAGCCGGAAGCGGGCGCACGCCCCGCGGCGCGTCAGATCTCGACGTCGAACTGTGCGAGGATTCGGCCGGTGCTCGTGGCACAGGTGTCCTGGCTCAAGACTCCTCGACCCCGGAGGCGGTAATGCTCGCGCATTTCACCGCGCAGGAACGCGGCCGTGTCGTCGCCGATTTGCTCCGCGGATTCCTCGATCGCCGCGCTCAGCGTCGGGACGAACGCGCGAAAGCTCCGGATTGCGCCAATGTTCGCGATCAGCTCGAGCACGGGCGCGCGGCCGTGAATCGTGCAAAACGTGGTCTTCTCGTAGCTGCGATATACGCCGACGAGCATGGTAACGAGGGTGGCGAGCGTGCCGATGCCGGCGGCGATCAAGGCGGCGCCGCGCAGCGCATCGAAACGGGCCAGGAAGACCCCGAGCAACGTCGTTGCGGCGGAGCCCAGCGCCGCGTAGAGCCAGCGGCTCGCGATCGCCCGCTCGAGCGTGGGCACGGGATCCAGGTACTGAAGATCGAGGTAGAAGGGCTTACGCGCCTTGTCTGCGCGTTGGTCGCTGACGGCGAGGAAGCCTTCGGCGTACAACGTGAGCTCGGTTTCGCAACGCCGCACGGCGTTACGGAGCGTCACACGCTCGCGGACCGTGCGGGCGGTGGTCTCGGGGTCGCGGGCCTCGTCGGAACCGATGTAGATGTGCTCGGACGGCGAATGGGCCTCGACGCTCGGCCCGGCATTCGCGGCCGGCGTGCTGCGGGCGAGCTTCATCGAGCGGTATCCAGGCAGGGGACGATGCTCTCACTGTAGGTCCCGCAGCCCGCGCCGGCCGTGAGGATGTTCACAGTTGAGGTCACGCCCAACGCCGGTGCGCCGCGTGCCGCCAGCTCGCCGGGGCTTCTGCTGGCTCGGGCCGTGCGTTATAAAGATGAGGAGAGTTCGCTCGCTGGAGGTGCTGAAATGACTCGCTCCACGCGCCTTATGAGATGTGTTTCGGCCCTGGCGCTGCCGGCGCTCCTGTACGTCTGGCCCGCCCTGGGTGCCGATGACGACGAGGCGGCGTTCGATCGGACGCCACGTGATTGCCTGAGCACGATGACGATCGATCGCACGGATGTGCTCGATGATCAGACCATCGTGTTCTACATGCGCGGCCGGAAGGCCTACCGCAACTATCTGCCGAACAAGTGCCCCGGGCTCGCCAAGTCCGGTAAGTTCATGTACAGGGTTCATGCCGCTCGCCTGTGCGACGTCGATCTGATTACGGTGCTCGAGCAGTGGGGCGTAGGGCTGCAGCCGGGCTTTACCTGCAAGCTTGGCGAGTTCCATCCGCTGTCGCCGGCGGAGATCGCGAGTCTCAAGGTCGAGAAGGATCGCAGCACGCGTCCGGGCAGAGGGATCAAAGAGGAGCCGGTCGAGCCGGCGGCCCCGGAGCCGGACTCGCCGGCCCCCGCTGCGGAGACGCCCACCGAGCCGTAGTCGCGGCCGCTATTGCAGGCCGAACGGCATGGGATTGCCGTTCACCGTGAACGCGCCGTCGGCATAGCGAAGCGCGACGCGATAGCTGTCCTGCTCCTCGACCAGCATGCCCTGGCTCACGAGTGTGACCAGCAACAGGCCCGACTGGGCCTCGGCGAGATACGCAAGCTGATCCGGTGGCATGCCGCCGTCCGCTCCGAGCTGCATCGTCGCGGCGATCGTGGCGAATTTCTTCGCAAGGGCTTTCGACAGGCGCAAATCGGCACTGCCGTTCAAGAGTCCGGCCAGCAGCAGCGGGTCCAGGTCGATCGTGTCGCCGGGCGGCAGTCGGGCCGGATTGGTCGTGATCTCGACCCGGCCGTCGAACGGCTCGCCCTGGAGCTTGAAGGCGATCGGCTCGAGCAGCAGGCTGGGCCCGGCCGCGAGTGCCCGTTTGATGTGCGGCGCCAGCGCAGCCAATACCGTGCGGGGATCGTCGACCGGATTGGTGGCCAGCTCGCGCGTGACGTCCGCGTATTTCTCGAGCGCCACGACGTCGAGATTGTGCAGCGCGAGACTCACCGCGGCGTCGCTGATCTCATTGTCCACGGCAGTCAGCCGATCGACGCCGTAGGTCACTTTCAGATCGAGCAAAGCGCCGGCCGCGTCGATCGTTGCGCCGCTCGTCATCTTCAGCTGATCGACGGCGAACACCGGCTTGCTGCCGAGCGTGGGATCGATCGCCGCGATGCTCTCGATCGACAGCTCGGCGTCACCGGGCGTGACATACCGCGACAGGATCCTGTTGTCGGTTTTCGCGCGCAGGTTGCGCAGCACGACGGCCCCGGTCGGGGAGGAGAACTCGAACGAGTCGACGCGCGCGTTCGAGACGAGGCGCTGGCGCCCGTAGCTGCCGTCGATCGCGGCACCCGAGAATTTGAATTGCGCTAGCCCGGCAGGAACGTCCATGGGCGGCACGTCCGCGTCGAACGTCAGCGCACCCGTGAGGCCGGTGTGGCCGCGGAACTCGAACACGTACGGGATGCCGAGCTGTTGCTCGAGCGCCGCGATGCCGGGTTCCGCGGGGTCGAGTCGCGCCACCATGGAAGACCAGCCGAGGTGGACGCCGTTTTGCAGCGCGAGCGGGCCATGCGCGAAGTCGACCTTGATCGTCGCGCGCCGACCAAAGGCATCCGCGTCCCGACCGAGCGCCTCGAGTTGCGCCAGGTAGCTTGGCATCAAGCCGAGCTCTATTTTTGCGGTGCTGCCAAACCAGCCGCGGTCGAACGACGTCACCTCGGCCGAGATCACGCCACTGCTATCGAGCGCGGCCACGCGCTCACGAACGCGCGATTCGGTCCACTTGCCGAGCACGGGCGGCGTCGCGAGGAGAACGATGGCCACCACGAGCACGACGGCAACGACGATTCGGTTCATGGACGAGTCCTCGATGGGAGCCAATCGGCGGGCGGATGATCCCGAATATGGTTTCAAGGGTCAATGACGAGGTGCTCAGTGGCTTTACGCCCCTCGAGGTTTCCTCCATGCTGCGCGCGTGCTCGACGGCCTCCTGACCGCAATCCGCAAAAGGCGCGAGGTTCGTCGCGCGAGCCGTTTGACGCGAGCGCAACTCGAGGAGCTGAAGCTCGGGAAGTTCCGCAACCTCGTGCGGCACGCGCAGCAGCGCTCGCCGTATTACCGCAAGATCATCGTCGAGCGTGGTATCGACGTGGCGACTTGCCGGCCCGCGGATTTCCCGGTGCTTACGAAGTCGCTGCTGATGAGCCACTTCGACGAGATCGTCACCGTGCCCGATGTCACGAAAGAGTCCGTCGCGGCCTTCCTCACGCGCTCCAAGGATCCCACCGAGCGGTTCCTCGGCAAATATATCGTGATTCACACGTCGGGCTCGTCCGGCGAAGTGGGCTACTTCGTCTATTCGCCCCAGGACTGGGCGCGTGGTCTCGCCATGCGGTCGCAAGGTCCGCGACCGACGCGCAAGCGCAAGGGCAAATTCCGGCTGTCGTACTACGCTGCGACCGACGGTCATTACGCGGGCGTCACGTTGATCGGCGCATTCCGCTCCGGCATCGCCCGCTGGTTCATCGACGTGCAGCTGCTGGAGGTCAATAGTCCGCTGTCCGACGTCGTCGCGGCGTTGAACCAGTTCCAACCCGATATGCTCGGGGGTTACACGACCGCGTTGAAGATTCTCGCCGAGAGACAGCGTGCAGGCGAGCTCGATCTCAATTGCTTGATCGGGATCGCAAGTGCCGGCGAAGCCACGACCGAGGCGGACCGTGCTTTTCTCGAGCAGACGTTCGGCTGTGCATTGACGAACACCTATGGCTGCAGCGAGCACCTGGGCATGGGCGGCTCGCCGCCGGGAAGCTCCAACATCGTGCTCTATGACGACGATCTCATGTTCGAGTTCTACGCGGATCACTCCGTCGTCACGAATCTATTCAACTACACGCTGCCCTTGATTCGCTATCGGATGGCAGACGTTCTAAGGCCTCTGGAGTCCGGCCAGCATGCGCCGTATCTCGTCATCGAAAGCCTCGTCGGCCGTGCCGAGCTGCAGCCCGTGTTCACGAATCGTGATGGCACGCGGGACTTCATCAGCCCGCATACGATCAACGAGATTTTCGTTGCCGGGGTGACGCGCTTTCAGCTGCAGCTGCTCGGCGACGACGAGTTCCGGTTCATGGTTTGCCTGGACGGCGCGCTGGATTCTGCGCGGCGCAGCGCCGCGATCGAGGCCGTGGGCCGCCGTCTGAGCGAGATCCTCGTCCAGAAACGTATGGACAACGTGCGGTTCACGGTCGTGCCGACCGACGATCTGCCCGTCAACCCGCGGACCAGGAAGTTCCAGCTGATCGTCGACCAGCGTTCCGCCGTGTCCGCCTGATCCGATCTCGGCCCATGGCGGCGAGCGTAGGGCCACTACGGAAGCGCGTCGACGCTCCGTGGTACCTTAACCCCGTTCGCAGAAAGCTGGAGAGCGGCCAATGGGCTTTCGATCGCTGACGGCTGGCCTGATAGCGGCGGCCACCCTCGTTACGAGCGCGCTGGCGCAGCCCCCGCAGGGGGTTACGGTGCCGCGTGGCCTCCAATTCGTGACTTCGGTCGAGGGCATCAACGAGTACCGGCTCGACAACGGCCTGAAGGTGCTGCTGTTCCGCGACGCCTCCAAAGCCACGATCACCGTCAACGTGACCTATCTCGTGGGGTCGACCGACGAGAGCTACGGCGAGACCGGCATGGCGCACCTGCTCGAGCACATGCTGTTCAAGGGCTCGCCGAAACACCCGCAGGTGTTCGCAGAGCTGCAGAACCACGGCGCGCAATTCAATGGTTCCACCGCCTGGGACCGAACCAACTACTTCGAGACCTTCGACGCCAGCGACGCGAATCTCGACTGGGCGGTCGGGCTCGAGGCGGATCGGATGGTGAATTCGTACGTGCGCAAGAGCGATCTGGACAGCGAGATGACGGTCGTGCGCAACGAGTTCGAGCTCGGCGAGAACAACCCGACCGGTGTGCTGTTCAGGCACGTTTTGAGTGCCGCGTACGACACGCACGGGTACGGTAACTCGCCGATCGGCAGTCGCAGCGATATCGAGAACGTGCCGATCGAGCGGCTGCAGGCGTTTTATCGGGCGCACTACCAACCGGACAACGCCGTTCTGATCGTGGCCGGACGCTTCGAGGAGGGGCGAGCGCTCGGCCTCATCGCGCAGGACTTCGGCGCGATACCGAAGCCGCAGCGCGTATTGCCGGCACATTACACGCTCGAGCCGGTGCAGGACGGTGAGCGCGACGTGATCGTGCGCCGAGTCGGCGACCTGCAGGTGATCATTGCCGCGTATCACGCGCCGGCCGGGTCGCATCCCGACTTCGTGCCGCTGCAACTCGCGGCCAGCGTGCTCGCGGACGCCCCCTCCGGACGAATGTACAAGGCGCTGGTCGACAAAGGGCTCGCGGCGGAAGTCGGCTCGCAATCGCTACAGCTCCGGGATCCCGGCACGGTCATCTTTCTCGCGACCGTGCGACAAGGTTCGTCGCTCGATGCCGCGCGCGCCGCCATGTTCGCGGCAATCGACGACTTGAAGACGCACCCGATCACTGACGAGGAAATCGAGCGCGCGAAGAACAGCGCGCTATCGTCGTTCGAGCGGCAGATGAACAATTCTCAGGCGATCGCGTTACAGCTCAGCGAGTGGGCGGCGATCGGCGACTGGCGTCTGATGTTCCTCGATCGGGATCGCGTGCGCGCGGCCACGGCGGCCGCCGCACAACGCGCCGCGCTGCAGTACCTCAAGGCCTCGAACCGCACGGTCGGCGAGTTCATTCCCGGCGAGCCCGATCGAGCCGAGATTCCGCAAACACCGGACGTTGCGCAATTGCTCGCCGGGTACAAGGGCGACGCCGCGCGCGCCGAGGGTGAGGAGTTCGACGCGACTCCGACCAACATCGACTCGCGCACGACACGCGTCACACTGCCGGGCGGCGTGAAACTCGTGATGCTTCCGAAGCAAACGCGCGGCGATGCGGTCAACGCCGTGATCCGGCTGAATTTCGGCGACGAGAAGAGTCTGGCCGGGTACGCGACGATCGCCGACGTAACCGCGGATATGCTCGAGCGCGGCACGAAACGTCACACGCGCGTGGAGCTCGAAGACGCGCTCGACAAGCTCCGCACGCGCCTCAGCGTCGGCGGCGGGGGCGGTGCCGCTAGCGCGAGCCTGCAGACGACTCATGACAATCTGAACGCGGCGCTCGAGCTCGCGATCGAGGTGCTCCGCGAGCCGACTCTTCCGGAGGCGGAGCTCGAGACGCTGCGCACCGAGGAGCTCGCCGATCTCGAGGCGTCGCGCAGTGAGCCGAGTGCGATCGTGCAGCGGGCCTACGCGCGGCACGCGAACCGCTATCCGCCGACCGACGTCCGCTACGTGCCGACCGTCGACGAGGAGCGCGCGGCGCTGACGGAGGTCACCACGAAGGAACTGCGGGACTTTCACACGGCTTTCTACGGCGCCTCGAACGCCGAGGTCGTGATCGTGGGCGACTTCGATCCCGCCGAAGCGCGCAAGCTGATCGCCGACAAGCTCGATGGATGGCGCAGCCCGAAGCCCTTTGCGGACGTCCTCAGGCCCTATCCGAACCCGCCGATCGCTCCGGCGACGGAGGTCTTCGAAACGCCGGACAAGCAGAACGCCGTGTTCCTGGCCGGCATGCCGATCAAGATGACGGATTCCGATCCCGACTATCCGGCCCTGCTGCTCGGTAACTATATCCTCGGGCAGGGCGCGAGCTCGCGGCTGCTGACACGTATTCGGGGCCGCGAGGGGCTCAGCTACGGCGTCGGCTCTCAGTTCAACGCACTGCCCAAGAGCGATGCTGCGCAGTTCTCCGTCAACGCGATCAGCGCTCCGCAAAACGCCGAGCGCGTCGAGGCTTCGTTCCGCGACGAGCTCGCGAACGTGCTGCGCGACGGCTACACAGCGCAGGAAGTCGCCACCGCGAAGGAAGCCTGGCTGCAAGCACGCAAGGTGACCCGCAGCCAGGATGGTGCGCTGTCCGGCATGTTGCTGAACGGCGCGCACAACGACCGCACAATGGCCTGGGACGCCGAGCTCGAAATGCGTGTGCAGGCGTTGACACCGGAGCAGATCCGGGATGCCATGCGCAAGCGTCTCGATCTCGACAAGATGACGTTCATGCGCGGTGGTGATTTCAGGCAGGCGAGCAAATGAGCGAACGAGTGGACCGTCGAGCAATGCCTCAGTGCAGCCAGGCGTAGCTCAACTTCGCGAATAGCGTGCGGCTCGTGCGCGTCAAATCGAGCAGGCTGTCGTCCTCGAGGCTGTTGTCGGCATAGCCCACGTACAGCACCGTCTGCGGGTTTACCTTGTACGAGTACAGGAGCTGTGTGCCGATGGTCAGTGTGCGCGCCTGCGTCGTCGGGTCGGTGTAGACGGTCACGTTGCGCTCGACGTCCTGGCGTTGCGTGGTAAAGCGTATGAAGCTGCGGACGTTGAATTGCCATGTCACCCGCAGGTCCGACAGATTGGCTTCGAAGATCCTTTGGCCGTCTTCCGTGTCGAGCCGGTCGTAGGTGTGCTGCAATCGCAAGAGCAGATGCTGGTTCACGTTCCATTCCACGTTGGGCCGCAGCCTGACCTCCTCCGCGAGCTGCGTGTTCGCGAAGTCGACCTCTTTACCATCGCGCGCAAAGAGCTGGACGCTGAGGCCGCCGCGCGGCCGGATCTGGCCATAGAAGAACAGGCCGCTGACGTCGAATGTCTGCCCGTTCCAGTAGCGCTTGGCCGGCCCGCCGCCGACCTGCAAATAGGACTGCATGGGGCCGCTGAACGAGACGATCGTCTGAATCTCGCGATCGAGCAGACGGCTGTCTCTGTCCAGCGTCTTCGTCGCGTTCAATCCAAGCCGGATCTGCTTCCACTTCTGCCGCTGCTCCGTGCGTTGCCAGATACGAGCCGACTCCAGCATGTCCTGCTCGATGCCGACGCGCGGCAAGAAACCCGCATCGGCCCGAAAGGCGTCGTCGAAATTCTTGTGCGTCAGGTCGGCGTACCATTCGCGTTGATTGAACGTGTACCGCAGCTGTCGCGCGGCGCCGTCGAACGAGCCGGCCGGCTGCGAGAACTCCGTCGCCGTGGCCTCCGGGTATGCCGTGTCCGACAGCAGGTATTGCGCTCGAAGCGTGTGCCGTCCGCCGACTCGCACGAGCCCGTCGAACCCGCCGACGTGGTTGTGATAGCCGTCACCGCTGCGGCTCGTGAACAGCGCGCCGAGCTGCGCGCCGCCGGCCGTGTTGCGCGAGTAGCGGCCGACGAATGCGTCGTTCGATTGCGTCAACGAGGTGCTGGAGGAGTCGAGCGCGCTCGGGAACAGCAGGTTGGTCACCTCGTCCTCGGCCGCGAAAACGCCGAGGGTCGAATCGCTCGGCTGGCCCGTGAGCTTCGCGCCGATACGCGGGTCCGCGACCGTGCGCGTGAACACGGCCTGGATAGGCGTCGAGAAGTAGTCTGCGCCTTCGAGGAAGAACGGTCGTGATTCCGGGTAGAACAGGGCGAACTGGTTGTTGATGTCGAGCTGGGCGACATCCGCCTCGACCTGGGAGAAGTCGGGGTTCAACGCGAGATTGGCCGTGAGCGCCTTCGTCACGCCCCATCTGACGTTGAGGCCGACGTCGCTGTCGAAATCGCCGCGCTGCCAGGGGTCCGTGGCCGGACTCGGCCGTTGGTCGGTGCGGGAAGTCGTGAGCGACGGAACGATCTCGAGATTTTTGCCCGCCTCGACGCCCTCGAGACCGCGGATTTCGCTGAACTGACACAGGTAGCAATTGCGGCCGCGTTCGAGTGGATTGTTCGAGATGCGCGTCCGGTCGGCGCGCGGGCGGAAACGCAGCACGTCGATGCCCCACGTGCGTTCGCCGGCGGTATTGCGGAAGCGGAGCTGGCTCAGTGGAATTGCCATCTCGACCGCGAAGCCCTGGGCGTTGATCTTGCCGGCGGAATCCCAGATCGCGTCCCAGGAAGCACTCTCACGCTGCGTCACGTCGTCGTTCGTCAGGTCCATCTGCACGCCCAGCGCGTTCGCGAAGAATTCATACGCGTAGCGGCGGTCGCCGAACGAGTCGATCACGATTCCGACGAAGTCGTCGTTGAACGCGCGGTCCCGGTCGCGCAGATACGCGCGGACCGACCCGGGGTCGGGATCGCGCGCATCGAACGCGATCAGAAGCCGAGTGCCGTCCTCGACGAGATACGCGTGAGTTTCGACGGGGGCTGCCACGTTCTCGCCCGGACCCGTCTCGGTCGTGAGCTCGATCACGAGCGCGTCTTTCCAGACCGGATCGTCGAGAACCCCGTCGATCGTGACCTCCGCCGTCGACCGGGGCAGGTGCGGCAAGCTCGCCGAGGCCGACGCTGCGGCCGAGGCGAGGGACGAGGGGGTGGCTCAGCCGCGGCGAGCGGACAACACGCCGCGGCTGCGAGAAATAGGACGAGTTGCAGCAGCTGTCCCGCCGCTCCCTTCACGCAGTGGCTCTGAGAGCAGTCGCCACGGGCAGCCGCGCCGCGCGCACCGCCGGGAACAGGCCGCCGAAGAGACCCACCGTGCATGCCAGCGCGATCCCGAGGCCCAACAGGCCGGCAGAGATCTGCATGTGGAACACGAGCGTGCTGACGCCGTTGCCCATGCCGATCGTGTTGCCGTTGAACAGGACCCACGCAGCGCTCGCGCCCAGCACGGCGCCGATGACGGATAAGAGCAGGGACTCCGTCAGCACGGACGTCACGACACCGCCGGCGCCGAAGCCGATCGCGCGCAACGTGGCGATCTCCACGGTCCGGCTGCTGACGGCCGAATACATCGTGTTCAGCGCCGCGAACAGCGCACCTAGTGACATGATGCCCCCCACGAACGCGGTGACGACGCCGAAGAACCGATTCGCATTCGCCGATTGCCGCTGATAGTAATCTTTCTCGCGTTCGACAGTCACCGACAGCGTTGGGTTCGTGGTCAAGGCGGTTTTGAAGGTGTCGAACGCCGATTCCGAGTCGAGCAGCACCGTGACCGAGTTGACGGCGGTCCGCTTGTAGGCGGAGAGCAGCGTCGCGGAATCGGCGAGAAGGCGGGATTCGTTCGCGTCCCCATGGCTCGTGAACGTGCCGACGATCGTCCACTGGCTGTCGCGCAGGGCCACGTTATTGCCGATCGCGAGCCCCTTGAACTCCGTCTGCGCCCCTTGGCCGACGATCATCTCGCGGAGCCCCGGGCGGAACATTCGGCCGTCGACGAGCTCGATCTCGGGGCGCAGCGCGCTGCCGGCGGCCTCTACGCCCCGCACGGTGACGCCGGCCTGCGTGCCGTCTTCCTTGCGTGTCATGTTCACGGCGGACAGCATCTCGGCGCTCGCGACGGCGTCGCCGGCGCTGGTCCGTGCGATCCCAGGCGCATTCTTGATGGTGGCCACGGCGTCCACGAGCAGCGTGCTCGAGACCTCGTTGTCCGCGCCGCTGCGTAGCACGATCGCGCGATCCATGCGGCCGGTGTCCACGAGAGTCTGCGAGAGGCTGCGGGTCATGCCGAACACGGAGAGGATTACGCCCACGACGCCGGCCATGCCGAGCACTACGACGCACGAGCTGCCGAGCCGCTGCGGCACGTTGCGCAGATTCAGCCCCGTGACTGCAGCGATTTCCGTGAAGATGCTCATTGCGGTGTGTTTTCCTGTGTTGTTGAGGCGCGTCTCAGCGACCCGCCAAAGCGTCGACGATGCTGATCCTCTGCGCCCGCAACGAGGGCGGCAGCGCGCTGATGAGCGCCACGAGCGCGGCGATGGCCATTCCCGCCCCGACCACGTTCAGCGGCAACGAGATGCGGCCGGCGCCGAGGACGCGAAACACGCTCGGCTCGATCAGTGCGGCTATGCCGAGACCGATCGCGGCGGCGAGCAGGCAGAGCAGCAACGACTCGGCGATCACGAGCGTCATCACGGCGGTGTTGCTGAACCCATAGGTCTTCAACACCGCCAGCTCCGGAATCCGCTCGCGGACCGACTGCATCATCGTGTTGCCGGTCAGAAACAGCAGCGTGAACATCACGGCAGCGATGATTGCGTTGATGAAGAACCCGATGTTGCCGGTCTGGCTGATGCGGCTGCGGACCCAGTCGCGTTCGTTCTGGGTCTGTGTCTCGAACTGCGAATTCGCGAACAGGCCATCGATGCGTTCGCCGATGTCGGCGGCTTCTTTCGGGTCGCCGATCCGCGCGAAGTAGAGCGTGACCGTGCCGTTGCCCATCGCGCGCGCTTCGTCGAAGTACGAGTAGTTCATCCATAGCTCGTTGCTGGGAATCTTTGAGCCGCCGCCGAAGCCGTAGATGCCGACGATCTCGAACAGCCATTCGTCGGCGCCATCCTTGCGCGTCCAGACCCTCGAGCGCAGCGGGACGCGGTCGCCGACCTTCCAGCCGCGTTCCGCGGCAAGATCCCGACCGATCAGCGCGCCATTGCGCGTATGGGCCATGGCGTCGAGCGCTTCCTGCGATACTTCGAGCTCGGGGAACATCGCGGACAGCCGCTCGATATCGACGGCGCCGGCGTTCACGGTGTTGCGCGGTTCCTGATAGTAGCCTGCAAAGAAGTTGTAAAAGCCCACGCCCTGAACACCGGGGACGGACTCGATTCGCGCCAAGTGCGCGAGCGGCAGCGCCTCCGAGATGTTCACGCGGCTCTGGATTCGCAGCCGCGTGTCGCTCATTTGCTTGATCATGTCGTCGAGGCCGGCATTTACGCCATGCATCGCGCCGAACAGCACGAACGCCACGACGACCGACAACAGCGTCAGTATCGTGCGAACGTACTTGCGTCCGAGGCCTGCCCAAACGAGCGGTAGATATCTCATGCCGCGGCCCCAAGCGGGGCGTCGGTCAAGCGAGCCCTTGTCGACATACAGGCGCCGCGACGCATGGCCCGCGGCCCGCGGATCGTGGGTGACCATCACGATGGTTTTGCCTTGCTCGCGGTTCAGCAAGCCGAGCAGCTGCAGGACCGAGTCGGAGGTTTCGCGGTCGAGGTCACCCGTGGGCTCGTCGCAGACGAGCAGCGTGGGATCGGCCACGAGCGCCCGTGCGATGGCGACGCGTTGCTGTTGACCGCCCGAGAGCTCGGCGGGCTTGTGCTTCGCGCGGTCCGCGAGGCCGACGAGCTCGAGCGCGGCACGAACGTTTTGCTTGCGCTCGCTGCTGCCGAGCTTCGTCAGCAACAACGGGACTTCGACGTTGCGCTCCGCCGTGAGCACGGGCAGGAGGTTATAGAACTGGAACACGAAACCGACGTGCCGGGCACGCCATTTCGCGAGCTGACCGGACGACAGCTGGTCGATCCGCTGGCCGGCCACCGCGATCTCGCCCTTGTCCGGCCGGTCGAGCCCGCCGATCAGGTTCAGCAATGTGCTCTTGCCCGAGCCCGACGGTCCCATCAGAGCCAGGAACTCGCCACTGTCGACCGCGAGATCGAGCCCGTGCAGTACCTCGACGCGCTGCTTGCCGCGCACGTAACTCTTGAACACCTGCTTGATGGAAACGAGAGCTGTCATGACTCACTCCTGTAAGGATTGCGTGGTGGCGCACATCAGTTCTTGATTCGAACGGCGGCGCCGTCGGCGAGTTGCGCAAAGTCGCCGACCGCGAGCCGGGTGCCCGCACTCAGCCCGGAGAGCACGACTTGACCCGCCGCGCTCCGCTCGCCGAGCCGTACGGTGCGCCGCTCGACGCTGTCGCCTGCGAGCACGAACACGATGCCCGTATCGCCGTTGCGCTGCACCGCGCCCTCGGGCACGAGCAGCGCGCGCTGCGTCGAGGCAGCGCCGGCCGCGGATGTGGCGCTGTCTGAAGGATCGCTCAAGAAAGCGACTCTCGCGCCCATCTCCGGCAAGATGCGTGCGTCCGTGACGTCGAATGCGACACGCACTTTGACCGTGGCTTTCGCGCGATCGGCCGTCGGCACGATGGCGATCACGCGGGCGGGAATGTTCCAGTCGGGGTAAGCGTTCAGCTTGACGCTGGCGGTCTGGCCGGGACGCACGCGGTTGATGAAGTTCTCGCTGACGTCCACCTCGACCTCGAGCGAGCCCATGTCGACGATGGTGCCGATACCGGTGCGCGTGTACCCGCCGCCGGCGGAGATCGGCGACACCATTTCGCCTTCCTGCGCCGCCTTGACCGTCACGACACCGGCGAACGGTGCACGAACGATCGTATCGTCGAGATTGCGCTCGGCCAGCGCGACTCGGGCCGCCGCCACCTCGACGGCGCGCGCCGCGACGTCGCGGGCCGTCCTCGCTGCGTCGTAGGCGCTCTTGGCCGTGTCGAAGCCCTGTGCGCTGATGAAGGCGCGCATGAACTGTTGTTCGTTGCGCTGAAACGTGGGGCCCGCGTTCGCGAATGCGACCTCGGATGCGCGCAGATTGGCTTTACTTTGCTCGAGCTCGGCGCGGGCCTGTGCAAGCGTCGCCTGTGCGATCGTGTCGTCGAGCCTCGCAATCACTTCGCCGGGCTCGACGCTCTGGCCTTCCTCGATCGCGACGCTGACGACCTTGCCCGTGATCTTCGCGGAGACAGTGGCTTGACGACGCGCCACGACGTAACCGGATGCATCGAGAATCGAGGCAGGGGAGGCGGCCACCTCGGCCGACGCGAGCTCAGCAATGGCGACCTGGATCGGGATACCGCGTGGCATCGCGACGACCCATGTCGCAATGGCGGCCGTGAGCAGCGCCGCGGCGCCGAGTCCCCACGCGAGCAGCGGTCGCCGCGGTGCGTCGTCCTCTGAACGCTCGATGCGTAGCTGCTCGAGCAACGACGTTCTCTGATCCATTCGCCCTCCCCGTTTCGCGCGTGCGCTCGACGTGAGCGGTTCGCGCAACTGCTTATCGTTTCTGCGCGCTCAAAGCATCTTCCGTGCCACGGCGGGTCGCGCCGCGTAACTGGCTGAATATGAAAGAGCAAATGAGGTCGTCGCGACCCTGGGCTCGACGGCGCGGCGTTGGTGAAACGCGCCAAGACTTGGCGAATATGGACAACGCTTGCGCGCTCGCTGATGCGCGAACGCGACACTCGCAGTGAGCGCGCTTAAGCCGCGCTGTCGATGGGCAGTCGGTGACTGTTCCAGCCGATCATGCCGCCGGCCAGATTCGCGACCTGGGTAAAGCCCGCCTTCTCGAGGATCGCGACGGCTTGTGCCGAACGTGCACCGGAGCGGCACACCGCGACGATCGGTCGATCGCGCTGCAGGCTCGTCGCCCGATCGCGTAACTGCTCGAGCGGAATCGATGTCGCGCCGGGAATGTGGCCCAGTACGCCGATGAATTCGCTCGGGTCGCGCACGTCGACGATCTGCACCTGCGTGGCATTGTCCGCGACCCAATCGGCGTCGAGCTCGTTCACGCCGGCATACGTGTAACGCAACGGGGCCCACGTCGGAGCGAGCAGCTCATCGGCAAGCTCCGTGTGACCGCACTCGAGGTTGGCCGGCAACGCAACGTCGATCTGCTTCGGATGCGGCAGGCCCAGATTTTCCATGTAGCCGACGAAGTCGCGCTCGCTTCGGCCGAGCGCGATGCGCGGGTTGTGCGCCTTCTCCTCGGCCACGCTGCTGCAGGTCAGGCCGCGATAGTCGTGGGCGGGGTACAGCAGACAGTCGTCGGGCAGCGTATAGATCTGCGTGACGATCGAGCGATAGAGCACATGCGCATCACCTTGCTGAAAGTCCGTTCGGCCAGCTCCGCGAATCAGCAGGGCGTCTCCGGTGAACGCCATGCTCCGGTCATCGAGCACGTACGTCATGCAGCCATTCGTATGGCCGGGCGTGGCGCGTGCTTCGAGGAAGCGCTCGCCGAACGCCAGCCGATCGCCCGGCACGATGCCGACGTCGAAATTTCGTGCGCCCGAGTCGCGAGCCATGCCGATTCGACTCCCGAGCGTGCGCTTCAGCACCCATGCGCCCGTCACGTGATCGGCGTGCACGTGCGTGTCGAGCGTATATACGAGCTCGAGCCCAAGCTCTCCGACGAGTGCCGCATCGCGGCGCGCCTGCTCGAACACAGGGTCGATGATGATCGCTTTGCGACTGTCGCGGTCGGCGAGCAGATACGTGTAGGTCGACGATCGCAGGTCGAGCAGCTGGCGGAAGACGAGAGTCATGGGTGGCCTCACAGGATCGAAGATACTCAGATCAAGCTATCGATTAGCATGCCGGCGCCCACGCACACGATCGAAACGGCAAAGATCTGCTGCAGTCTAGGTCCGGCGAGCCGGCCGGCCAAGAATCGACCGAGAACGATCCCCGCCGCGCCGCCGACGGCGAACGGCGCGAGCACGCGCCAGTCGAGCTGCCCGTGCAACAGGGCGCTCACGGCGCCGGACGACCCGATCGCGGCGATGATCAGCAGTGACGTTGCGACGGCGCGGTGCACCTCCATGCGTGTGATCAGCACCAGCGCGGGCACGATCAGGAAGCCGCCGCCGATGCCGAACATGCCCGACAGAAAACCGGTGCCCGCGCCGATCAGAGAAAGCGTGGCCGCGCACGGCAAGGAAAAGCGCATTTGGCCGTCGGGTGATAGCGCGCAGATCCACTCGGCGCGGCTCTCGCGCGTGCTCGCGCGAACGGCGCTGGCTTCAGCGGGAGAACGCAGCGCAGTGCGCCACATCAACGCGCCGACCGTGAGCGCCAGCAGCGCGAAGCCGCCGACGAGCACGCGGCTGGCGATGTGCTTGGCCACGAGGATACCGAGCGGTGCGCCGAGCACTCCGCCGAGCGCGAAGATGACCGTCGGCTGCCACAACGCGAGCCGATCGCGAATCGACTGAACACCGCCCACGCCGGCTGTGATGGCGACGGCGACGAGCGAGAGGGGCATGGCCCGCACCGGCGGCAGACCGACGACGTAGATCAGGAGTGGCACGGCGAAAATCGACCCGCCGCCGCCCGTGAGTCCGAGCGCGAGCCCAACCGCTCCTCCGGAGAGGATCGTAGCGACGCTGAGCAGCACCGTGTCGAGCTCCATGACGTCAGCATGCCCGACTCGTGTGCACGCCGATACTCGTACATGTTCGAGTGTGACGCATCGAGCGAACGGGCCCGTCAGGCCACGCCGAACCCCGGCCAGAACGTGGCAAGGAGATAGCCTGAGATCACGAGCGTGACGAAGATCAGCAGCGTGAGCTTCACGCCCGCGCCGGCCATGAGCTTCAAGTCGACGCCGTACCCGGCAGCGATCGCCGAGCCGCCGGACGACGACGGCAGCACCAGCCCGTAGTTACCGGCGGCGGTGACGAGATAGACCATTGCGATCGGATTATCCCCCAAGCTCTGGAAGGTGCCGATCGTGATCGGCACGGCGATCGCGACCGCGGCCGTATTGCTCGTGATCTGGGTCAGCGCGATCGTCGCGAACACGAATACCACGATCGTCAAGGCACCGCCGCCGTCCCGCCAGTGCGAGCAGCTGATCGGCGAGAAATTTCGCCGTCCCCGTTTGGCTCAGGATCTCGCCGAGCGCCGTGCCGCCGGCGAATAGGTAGATCAGCCCCCAGACCATGCGAGGCTCGACGTACTCCCACGTCAGGAGCGGTACGCCGCGATGGCGCAGCGCGAACGCCAGCATGCCGAACCCGAGCATCACGAACGCCGGCGTCAGGCCTGGCACCAGCGGGGCATACAGTTGTCGCGTGAACGCGAGCAACGTGGCGGTGGCGAATAGTCCGAGCGCCCACTTCTCGGGCGTGCTCATGGGCCCGAGCTCTTTGAGCTGCTGCTTGAAGTACTCGTGCGTTCCTTCGAGGTGCGTCATCTCCGGCTTGAAGGCAAAGCGCATGAACACGAACGCGACCACGGCCGCGATCACCGTCAGCGGCAGCACGCGCGCGAGCCACGTCGTGAACAGGAACTCGTGGTCGATGACCTGTTGCTGGAGAAACTGCACGGTGAGCAGGTTGGGTGCACCGCCGAGCGGTGTGCCCGAGCCGCCGACGCTCGTGCCCCATGCCACGGCGATCAGCAGCGCGGAGCCGAACACGCTCTTGCCGACGTCCTCGATCTTCAGGAACTTCAGCAGTGCGACGACGATGGGCATCATTGCAGCCGCCACGATGGTGTTCGGCAGCACCGCGCTCAGCACGGTTGCGATCACGAACCAGGCGAGAATGTGCTGGCGCGTGCTGGTGCCGATGCCGAGCAGGGATACGAGCGCGATGCGCCGGTCGAGCCCCCAGCGCGTCCAGAGGACGGCGAGGATGTTCGCGCCGATCAGCAAGATCACGAGCTGTTCGGCGTACGAGCCCAAGATGTCGCTAACGGGCATGAAGTTGAACAGCGCCAACACGGCGAGCGGCAGGAATCCCGTGACGGCGAGATGCACCGGCGACGCGATCCACCACCACGACATCCAGATCAGGAGCCCGAGGCTGCCCCGAACCGGGTAGGGAACGCCCGGGAGCGGCGCCGCGACGAGCACCAAGAACACCGCGGGCGCGCCGAGCAGATGGACGAGTCGCGCGCTGCTCCGCGTCGTCACGAAGCGAGGGCCGCCTGCCACGCTTCGAGATACTTGTAGCCGGATCCGGTGTTGAACACGACGACGCGCTCGTCGCGGCCGATCTTGCCCGCGCGCACGAGCTTCTCGACGGCGTACAGGCCCGCCCCGCCCTCGGGTGCGGCGAACAGCCCTTCGAGCTTCGCGAGCCTGCGGCAGGCATCCATGAGCTCGGCATCGCTCACGGCGACGGCCTCGCCGCGGCTCGCATACACGTCCGCCAGCACGATGAAGTCGCCGAGCGCCTTCGGCACGCGCAAGCCGGAGGCGACCGTGGCCGCGTCGTGCCAGAACTCCGACGTGGCGGCGTGCGCCATGAACGCGCGCACGATCGGCGCGCAGCCTTCGGCCTGCACGGCGATCATGCGCGGCCGCGCGGCGCCGATCAGGCCCATCGTCTCGAGCTCCTCGAACGCCTTCCACATGCCGATCAGGCCCACGCCGCCGCCCGTGGGGTACACGATCACCTCCGGCAGCTCGCCGCCGAACTCTTCCCAGAGCTCGTAGCCCATCGTCTTCTTGCCCTCGATCCGGTACGGCTCCTTCAGCGTCGCAACCTCGTACCAGCCTTCCTCGGCGACCTTGGCGGCGATCAGCTTGCCGCAGTCGGAGATCAAGCCGTCGACGAGTCGCACGTCGGCGCCGAACGCGCGCGCCTCGATGACGTTCGCGGCCGGCGTGTCGGCCGGCATGGCGACGACGCAGCGCACGCCGGCCTGCGCGGCATAAGCGGCGGCGGCGCCGCCGGCGTTCCCGGCCGTGGGCAACGCGATCGTGTGCACGCCGAGCGCTTTCGCCATGCTGAGCGCCGCCGACAGCCCGCGGGCCTTGAACGATCCGGTGGGGTTCAAGCCTTCGTCCTTGACGTACAGCCGCGTCGAGCCCGAGCTCGGCGCCGTAGCGTGCCGTGGGCAGCAACGGCGTCGTGCCTTCACCGAGCGAGACGGGCGTGGCGTTCGGCAGCACCTCGGCGTAGCGCCACATCGAGCGCACCCGGGTCGCGAGCGCGTCGAGGCTGAGCGTGCGCCGCGCGGCCGCGAGATCGTAGCGGGCGAGCAACGGCGCCTGACACGCAGGGCAGAGGTTCTTCGCCGGCGCATACTCGACGCGCTGCCCGCAGCTTGCGCGCGAGCACTCGAGGTGCGTCAACGTGGACGGCGGGGCGGGGCGGGTGCTCAAGTGGGTCGATCTCCCTTGATCGTGACGCGCCGGCCCTTGCGCTCGTGCGGCCAATAGTCCCAGACGGCGTGGTGCATCGCGCAGCGGTTGTCCCAGAACGCGACGTCGTTGCGCTCCCAGCGGAAGCGAATCTGGAAGTCGATCTGCTCGCGAGTGATCGAACAGCAGCCCGAGCACCGCGGCGCTCTCGGCGGGCCCGAGCTCGTTGATGCGCGTGGTGAACGTGCGATTCACGTACAACGCCTTGCGGCCCGTCTCCGGATGCGTGCGCACGATCGGGTGCACCGCTTCGGGATACGCCTTGCCGCGATCGTCGACGCCGCGATCGGAGTAGCGGCCGCGATACACGTGCTCGGACTCGTGCGTGGCCGTGAGGCCCGTCAGCATCTTCTTCAGCGGCACCGACAGGGCCTCGTATGCCGCATACATGTTCGCGAACAGCGTGTCCCCGCCGATCTCGGGCAGAACGTGGATTTGCAGGATCGTGCCGAGCGGGGGGATCTCGTCGCACGAGACGTCGGAATGCCAGAACTCGCCGTTCGCGACCTTCGAATCCTTGTGCGTGTGGATCTCGAAGACCTCCGGGTGCCCCGGCATCGCCGGTGCAGCAGGATGAACGTGCAGCTCGCCGAACATCTTCCCGATCGCGACCTGGACGTCGGGCGGGATCTCGCGCTGCTCCTTGAAGAAAAGCACCTGATGCTCGAGAAACGCGTGTCGAATCTCGCGATATGTTTCCTCGTCGATTCCGTCCGCGAGCTGCACGCCGCGCACCTCGGCGCCGAGCGCGGGCGAAAACCGCCGAACGTCGATGCGTCGATGGCTCTGCGGCCGTGCGCTTGCGGGTGTGACCGTCGCGGTCGTGACGTTCGCCATGGACTCCCCCTCGGCGCACACCATATCGCGTCCGGCCGTCCGCCCGGAAGCCTTCGACCTGGGTTACGCCGGCGTGGCCCGGCCCTATACTGCGGCGGCGTTCCAAGGCGGCTTCGGCCGGAGGCGTGGTGAAGAAGAAGATCAAATGGCCGCGCAAGACGCGCGAGGTCCAGACTGCGATCGTGGACTCGACTCGGTGGAACGATTTTGCCTTTCGCGGCGACGACGTCGTGATCGATACGTTCGGCAAGAGTGGCACGACCTGGATGCAGCAGATCGTGGGCCAGCTCGTGCTCGGTGCACCGGACGGGCTCGCCGCCGCCGCGGAATCGCCGTGGCTCGACATGCGGATATTCCCTCTCGATCAGCTCACGAAGCAGCTCGATGCGCAGACTCACCGGCGATTCGTCAAGACGCATCTGCCGATCGACGCATTGCCGTTCTCGAGAAAGGCGAAGTACATCTACGTGGCGCGCGACGCGCGCGATATCGTGTGGAGCGCCTATAACCATCAGGCCGGCTTCACGCAGGAGGCGCTCGCCGCATTCAACGAGATGCCCGGCCGCGTCGGTCCGCGGATCACGCATCCGACCTGCGACGTGCGCGATTACTACCTGCATTTCCTCGAGTTCGACGATTTCCCGGGCTTCGAATTCGGTGGCCTGTGGGAGCACGTGCGCGGATGGTGGAACGCTCGGCGACTGCCGAACGTGCTGCTGGTTCATTTCAACGACCTGAAGGCAAACATGGCGCGCGAGATCCGGCGTATCGCACGGTTTCTCGAGATCGAAGTCGATCGCGCCAAATGGTCCGTGATCCTGGAGCATTGCTCGTTCGATTACATGCGTGATGCCGCGAGCGCGATCGAGATGCTCGACAAGTTCTTCGAGCGTGGCGGCACCACCTTCATTCACAAGGGCACGAACGGGCGTTGGAAGGACGTGCTGTCGGCGCGAGAAATTGCGCGCTGCGACGAGGTTGCGGCGCGTTACTTGACGCCGGCCTGTGCTCGCTGGTTGAAGACCGGCAAGCTCGCGCGCTGACGGCTGGACGCGAGCATCGGCGGCGCGGCTATGGAGATCGTGCAGCAGCCGAAGCCCATCACGTTGTTGTCGGAGCTCGAGAACCAGTCGCGCCGGATCTACATGGACGGCCGCAAGCCGCCCGACTCGTTCCCGGATCAACGCGTCGGCTTCTCGATAGGACACTGGGAGGGCGACGCTCGTGATCGAGACCGGCAAGATCACGGAGTGGCAGGCCAAACCTTTCGTATCGAGTGAGGCGCGGATGAATGTCGGAATCTTCGTGTTCGACGAGGTCGAGGTGCTCGATTTCGCGGGGCCCCTCCAGGTGTTCTCCACGGCGGCACGCGTCGCAAAGAGCCCGGCGCCGTTCGACACGTTCACGGTCGCGACTGCGCCCCGCGTCGTCGCCCGCGGCGGGCTCACGCTCGTGCCGAGCTACGTGCTCGGCACGGCGCCGTCGATCGACGTGCTGATGATCCCGGGCGGGGTCGTGACGGCGGAGCTCGGCAAGCCCGCCGTGATCGAGTGGATCGCGTTGCGCGCCGGCGCGGCTCGGCTCACGGCGTCCGTGTGCACCGGAGCCTTCTTGCTGGCCAAAGCGGGACTGCTCGATGGCAAGACGGCGACGACTCATTGGGAAGACATCGCCGATTTCCGCGTCCAATTCCCGCGCGTGCGCGTCGAGGAGACGCGGCGTTACGTGGACGAAGGAGCGATCGTGACGTCGGCCGGCATCTCCGCAGGTATGGACATGAGCTTGTATCTCGTCGAGCGCCTCGCGGGCGAGGCGCTCGCACGCAAGACCGCGCGACAGATGGATTACCGCTGGCAGCGCGAGCCGTGACAACGGAGCCCCCGGCGCGAACCGGGGGCTCCGCTATGTCACTGGGCTTTGCCTTTGAAGCGGCCGACGTAGGCGGCCTTCGCCACGACCTTGCCTGCCATCGCGGCCAGCAGCTCGTCGCGGCCGGCCGTGTTCGGCAGGTCGAGGTTCGCGTCGAGCGCGTAGATCTCGAACGTGTAATGGTGATAACGCGGTCCCGGGGGTGCGCCTGGGCCGAAATACGCGTTCTGGCCCGCGATGTTCTTGCCTTGCACGGTCCCGGCGGGCAGGCTGCCCTCCGGAATGCCGCCGGCAGACGCCGGGATGTTCCAGACGATCCAGTGCAGCACGTCGCCCGTGCCCTTGTTCAGCGCGACATCGAGATCATGGAAGATGATCGCGTAGCTCACGACGCTGGACGGCACGTTCGAGAACTTGAAGCCGGGTTGCGTGCCGGTGCGGCCCGCGTACTTGTCCGGTACGATGCCGCCGTCTTCGAACGACGTGCTCTCGACGACGAGCTGCACGAGCGGCGGCCGCCCGCCGCCTTGCTGGGCGAACGCGCTGCCGGCTACGAGAGCCAGCAACACGACGAAGGTTGAACGCAGAATTCTAGTTAGCATTGATGCTCCACGCTGAATTGAGGAAGTAGGCACGGCAGTATGCCAAAGCGGGGCTTGGCGTGGCAGCAGCGCGCAGCCTTCGGCGGGGATCGGACGGGAGAGAGTCATGTACGTGCCGCAACACTTTGCCGAGAACGAGCCTGCGACGCTCGCGGCGTTCATCGACGAGCATGGGTTCGGCACGCTCGTGACGAGCGTCGCGGGGGCACCATTCGCGAGCCACGTGCCGTTCCTCTATGACCGGGAGGCGGGCTCGTTGCATTGCCATCTGGCGCGAGCCAACCCGCAATGGCGGCACTTCGCCGAGTCCCCGCGGGTGCTCGCGATCTTCGCCGGCCCGCATTCGTACGTGTCGCCGACGTGGTACGTGGAGGCGGGCGTGCCGACGTGGAACTATGCGGTCGTGCACGTGACGGGGACCGCGCGCGCGGTCGACGATCCCGACCTCACGGCACGCCACGTCGAGGCGCTCGCGGCGCGGTACGAACGGGGGCGGGCTGCCCCGTGGGTCCCGAGCTACGATCGCCGGCGGCTCGCCGGCATCGTCGGCGTCGAGATCCACGTGGAGTCGATGGAGGGCAAGTGGAAGCTCAGCCAGAACCGCTCGGCGGCCGATCGCGCCGGCGTCGTCGCGCAGCTTACGGCGAGCGGCCGCGACAACGACGGCGCGCTCGCGACGCTCATGGTCGCCGCGAATCCCCCGGGGCGCGGCTAGGCGCGCCTCGCCAAAGCTGCGACGATACCGGCGTCATCCAGGGGGGACCCAAAACGTGAACAGACCGAGCACCGTAGCCCGGCTCGCCGCCGTCGCGGCCGTCTGCCTGTCCGTAAACGTTGCCGCACAGCCGACCGCCGGCGAGGACAGCCAGCAGATTCTCACCGTCGATCACTACGTCGCGAATCAGTCGGTCGCGCCGACGATGACGGGGCAGCTCACGCAGATCTACGTGCGCGAGCGCGTCAAGCCCGCGACCGTGCTGCGCGGCTCGCCGGCCGACGACCGGGTCGTGCTGTTCGTGCACGGTGCCGGCACGCCCGCCGAGGTGGCGTTCGACGTGCCGTACGCTGATTACAGCTGGATGGCCTATCTCGCGGCGGCGGGCTTCGACGTGTTCTCGATGGACATGACGGGTTACGGTCGCTCGAGCCGGCCGCCCGTCATGAACGACGTCTGCAACCTGTCGCCCGAGCAGCAGGCGTCGCTCGGCCGCAAGGCCTGCGCCGCCAGTCATGCGGCGCAGGTCACGACGATCGCTTCCGACTGGGACGACCTCGACGCCGTCGTCGACTACATTCGCACGCTGCGCGCCGTGCCGCGCGTGAGCCTGATCGGCTGGTCGCTCGGCGGGCCGCGCGCCGGCGGCTATGCGTCGCGCAATCCTGCCAAGGTCGCGAAGCTCGTGCTGCTCGCGCCGGCCTACAATCGCGAATCGCGCCAGCAACCGCCCACGCCGAATCCCGCCACGGGCGTGGCGTTCAACGCGCAATCGCACGCGGACTTCACGGCGAACTGGAACCGTCAGGTCGGTTGCCCGGACCAGTACGAGCAGCCGGCCGCGGACGCCGTGTGGGGCGCGATGCTCGAGTCCGATCCCGTGGGCGCCACGTGGGGACAAGGCGTGCGCCGTGCACCGAACACGACGGTGTGGGGCTTCGGCAAGGCCGCGGTCGAGACCATGCGGACGCCCACGCTCATGGTCACCGGCGCTTACGACAAGCAGGTCTTGCCGGAGCGAGTTCGCGACTTCTTCGCCGATCTCGGCGCGGCCGACAAGGTGCTCGTGGACCTCGCTTGCTCCTCGCACAACGCCATGTGGGAGGAGAATCATTTACTGCTGTTTCGTGCCTCGCTCGAGTGGCTCACGGCAGGCACGGTCGAGGGCATGAAGCAGGGCACGGTCCGGCTCGGCTATTGAGTCATGGCGAGCGGTCCGGACTCTCGCGCGCTCGCGCCATCCAGCCTACTATTAAAGGTCTATCGCCCGAGGGGGGCGGAGCATGCGTAGAGCACTCACACTGATCGCGATACTCGTCGTGGGCGCCGGGCTCGGGGGAGCCGCGCTGGCCCAGGAGGGTCATCCGCTGAAGGGTTCCTGGATCGGGGAATGGACCGGCAACCAGGTGCACGGCGACAACATTCTGCTGATCCTCGATTGGGACGGCAAAGCGATCACCGGCATGATCAACCCGGGCACCGACAACATTCCGCTCACGAAGGCGTCGCTCGACCCGAGCGGTTGGGTCGTGAAGCTCGAGGCCGATGCCAAGGACAAATCCGGCGCCGCGCTGCACTACGTGATCGAAGGGCACATCGAGAATCTCGAGCTGCCGAATCGACAGATCGTGGGCACGTGGTCCAGCCAGAAGGGCAGCGGCGCGTTCGCGGTGGCCAGGCAGTGACCACGCGCGCCATGCTGCGGCTCGGCGCGGCGCTCGTCGCGCTGGGAGTCGCGCACGGCGCATTCGCTCACCACGCGATTGCGGCCAAGTTCGACGACACGAAGCCGCTGACGCTCAGCGGCATCGTCACGGCCGTAGATTGGCGCAATCCGCACGTCCATCTGTTCTTCAATGTCCCGGCGAAGGATCGGTCGCTCGAGAACTGGGCCGTCGAGCTCGAGAGCACCGTGCTGCTCGCGAAGAGCGGCTGGAGCCGGACGACCCTGAAGCCCGGCGATGCAATCGAGGTCAAAGGGAGCGCCGCGCGCGACGGCACGCGCCAGCTCTGGGGGTCCACCGTGCTCCAGGCGGCGACGAATCGGCGCGTGCTCTACGTCGTCGACACGGCGCCGGTGCCGCCGGAAGCGCCCCGGCCCACGCCGCATTGGCCGGACGGCACGCCGCAGCTCGGGGCGCCGACCACCGCCGGCGGCTACTGGGGCTATCCGACGAGCACGGTTCTGGTGCAAGCCGGTGCGAACGTCGCGATGAATGCCGACGGCTTGCTCGCCAAGTTGAGCGATGCGTCACGTGTCGCGCCGTTCCAGCCGTGGGCGCTCGGTCTCTATCAGCACCGGCAGCAGCGCCACCTCGCCGATGATCCCGGCTTCATCAATTGCAAGCCGCCGGGTGCGGTACGCCAGTTCCAGCAACCGTACGGCGTGCAGTTCGTTGAGGACCGCCAGGGCAAACGCATCTTCGTGCTCATCGGCAGCGGTAACCGTAACTACCGCATCATCTTTCTCGGCGGCCCGGCACGGCAGGGTCAGGTGCAGGGCGACGACGACAATCCGCTGTACTACGGCCGCGCGTTCGGCCACTACGAGGGTGATACTCTCGTGGTCGAGACCACGGGCTTCAATGAAGATTTCTGGTTCACGAACGGTGGGCTGCCGCACACGGATAAGCTGTCGCTCGTCGAACGCTTCTCGCGACCGAACCTCGACACGTTGCGTTACGAGGTGACGATCAACGACCCTGGCGCCTACACGAAGCCGTGGTCGAGCAGCTGGGAGCTCAAATGGGTGGGCGGCCAAGAGCTGCCTGTGTACTTTTGCCAGGACAACCGGTCGTAACGCGGTTGGCCTGCGCGCGCGTTGAGTTTGGAGGATCACGTATGACCGTACGAAACCTTGCTGGCTTGCTCGTGGCCGGTCTGCTGGTGCCCGCGGGCGCCGCCTTCGCCCATCATTCGTTCTCGGCCGAGTTCGACGCCGCCAAGCCGATCAAGCTCACCGGCATCGTGACGAAGGTGGAATGGACCAACCCCCACGTCTGGTTCTACCTCAACGTGAAGGACGAGGCCACGGGCGAGGTGAAGAACTGGGGCGCGGAGATGGGCCCGCCGCACGGCTTGCAGCGCAGCGGTTGGCGGCGCGAGACGCTGAAGATCGGCGAAGAGGTTTCGATCGACGGTTTCATGGCCCGCAACGGCGCGAACCGGATCAATGCCCGCACGGTGACGCTGACGGCCACGGGTGCGCGGCCGGGTCAGACGCTCGACGCGAACTCGAGCGCCGCCACCGGGAACTGAGAACGTCGTGCGCACAGCGCGGACCAAGCTCACTCTGCTCGCGGCGACGGCCGCCCTCGTGGCGCTGGTGCTCGCGGAGCCCGCGCTCGCGCAGCGGCGCGAGCGCAATCCGAAGCTGCCGCCGCCCGGCCCGGTGCCGCGCGCGGCCGACGGCCACGCCGTGCTCGGCGGCGCCACGCCGGAGGAGAAGGGCATCTTCACGCCGCTGTTCGGCATCACGGAGCCGATCGCGCCGTACGACCAGGTGCCGTTCCAGCCGTGGTCGAAAGCGCTGTTCGACGCGCGCCAGACGAGCGAGCTCGAGCCGCACACGCGCTGCAAGGCGTCGGGTACGGCGCGCCAGTTCCTGACGCCGTACGGCGTCGAGTTCGTCGAGCTTCCGGAGCAGGGCCGCATCTACATTTTCGATATCGGCGGTCCGCACACGTTTCGCACGATCTACACCGATGGCCGCTCGCATCCGGCCGATCTCGAGCCGACCTACTACGGCCACTCGATCGGCTGGTGGGAAGGCGACACGCTGGTCGTCGACAGCACGGGGTTCAACGAGAGCTTCTGGCTCGACCGGCGCGGATTGCCGCACACGACGGCCATGCACACCGTCGAGCATTTCCGGCGGATCGACTCGGAGACGATCGCGTACGACATCACGGTCCACGATCCGGGCGCCTACACGGCCGACTGGACCGGCAGCTTCAATCTGCAGCGCGACCCGGGTGTCGAGCTGTTCGAGTACGTGTGTCAGCAGGCCAACTATGCGGTCGAGCTCATGGTGGGCGGCGAGCGCTCGAGCGTCGACCGTAGCAGCCCCATAGTGCCGTGAGCAGCTTGGCGCGCGCGTCGTTGCTCGCTGGCGAGTACTGCCTCGTGTGCCATAACGACGACGACAAGGACGGCGGCCCCACGCTCGAGAACCACAGCCTCGCCGACGTGCACGGGGACGCAGCCGTCTGGGAAGAGGTGGTGCGCAAGCTCAGCTCCGGCATGATGCCGCGCAGCGGCAAGCGGCCCGACACGAAGACGTATGCCGACATCATTCACTGGCTCCAGAGCGAGCTCGCTGGCGCCACCGGGTGGCTCCGGAAGGGCGTCGGATGAGCCGGAATCGAGCGCAACGTCCGGTTGCCAGGCCGGACACGACGTTCGCGCTCTACGAGCTCAAGTGAGGGCGGCCTCGGGCTGCCAGGTAAAGGCCGCGACCGTCGTGAGCGGCACGAAGCCCAGGCGGCGCAAGATCGGCAAGCTCGTATCGGCGGCATCGACGGTGAGATAGCGGTAGCCGCGTTCGCGCGCTGCTCGCGCGCGCAGCCCGACCAGCGCACGGTACACGCCGCGTCTGCGATGCGTGGGCACCGTGCCGCCGCCGTAGAGGCCGGCAAACTCCCCGGCTCGCGGCGTCTCGAGACGCCCCGCGCTCACCGGCTCGCCGGCGCAGTAGGCCACGTAGAAGAGCACGGTGCCATGCTCGATGCGCGCGAGGAACTCGTCGTTCATCGCCGAGTAGTCCTCGCCGAAGGCCTGCAGCCCAACGCGCGCGACGTCTGCGAGCCCCGTCGGATCGGCGATGGCGCGGATCGTCACGTCGGCGGGGAGCGGCAGGTCCGGCAGCTGCGTCGTCAGGTCGAGCGCGACGAGCGTCTCGCGACTCTCCTGCGTGAACCCGGCGCGGCGCAGACGCGCGTCGAGATCGCGCGGGCGATCGTGGCCATACAGCTTCCACTCGAGCTTTCGGCCGCGAGGGAGGGGCCGCGCTTTCTCCATGGCGATGGCGGCCTCCGCCGTCGCTTCCGTCAAGTCGGAATGAATGACGCAGTCCCACAGGCCCGAGATACGGACCGTTGCGCCGCGGCGTTCGACCCGGATGCCCGGCTCGGACGCGATATTGGCGCGTGCCTCGACGTCGAAACGCGACAGGATCTCGGCGGCGTCGATCCGCGGTCCGGGCTCGTATGACATCGCACTCCCCTCGCTCGTAACCTTTGTCCCGCTCGCGGCATCTTAGGACACATGAGCAGCGTCGAACCGCGCCGCGGGCGCGGCCCGTGGTCCTTTGACGGCGTCGGGCGCGACCTGCGCTACGCCCTGCGCACGTTGCGCCGGACCCCGGGGTTCACGATCGTCGTCGTCTCGACGCTGGCGCTCGGCATCGGCGCCAACAGCACGGTATTCTCGGCGATCGACGCGATTCTCCTGCAGCCCTTGTCGTTCCCGGGCGCCGATCGGCTCGTGGTCGTGAACGAGTCGCGCTCCACTGTCCCGATCAGCAACACGGCGCCGGTGCGCATCGAGGAGTGGAACGCGCAGAACAGCACGTTCGAGGCGATCACCGGCTACTACCGCGAGAACGTGTCCGAGACGTCGGGCGATCTGCCCGAGAAGTTTCGCCTGGCGCACGTGGCTCCGCGTTTTCTCGAGGTGTGGGGCACGCAGCCGCAGATAGGCCGGGGTTTCGCGCCCGCGGAGAGCCAGCCGGGCGCGGCGCCGGTGATGCTGATCAGTCATCGCTACTGGACGACGCGACTGCGGGGCGATCCGAACGTGCTCGAGCGCCAGGTGCGCGTCGGCGACGACTCGATACCGATCATCGGCGTGCTGCCCGCGTCGTTCCGCTTCCCGGATCGGGACGTCGATTTCTTCATACCGACGATCTATCAGCCGTTCGTGCTCGGCCGCTTCAACCTGTGGTACCGCGGCTACGGCCGGCTCAAGCCCGGCGTGTCGGTCGAGCAGGCACGCGCGGATCTGAACCTCATCCAGCAGCGGCTCGACGCGCAGTATCCGAATACGGACCGGGACGTGAAGGTGTACGTCGAGGCCCTGAAGGAGACGACGGTCGGCGGCGTGCGCAGTTCGTTGTTCTTGCTGCTGAGCGCGGTGTGCGTGCTGCTGTTGATCGCATCGACGAACATCGCCGCGCTGCTGCTCTCGCGCGCGGCGCGCCGCGAGCAGGAGATCTCGGTTCGCTTATCGCTCGGTGCGTCGCGCTGGTCGATCAGCGGCCAGGTGTTGATCGAGACGGCGCTCTTGGCCGTGGCCGGCGCGGCACTCGGCTTGCTGCTGGCCGCCGGCGCCTCGGCCGGGCTGCGCCGGCTCGTCCCGGACTTCCCGCGAGTCGACGAGATCGCACTGGATGGGCGGATCGTGCTGTACACGCTCGCCACGATTCTCGCGGTGACCGCGGTGTGCGGGCTGGCGCCCGCCGTCCGCAGCGCTCGCGCGGGCCTCGCGGGCGCGCTGACCGCCGCGCGGCGCACGCAGGTGTCCGCCCGTCATTCGCTGCAGTGGCTGTTTGTCGGCATTCAGGTCGCGCTGTCCGTCGTATTGCTGGCCGGCGCCGGTCTTCTGATCCGCAGCTTCGAGGCGCTCGCGCACGTGGATGCCGGCTTCGAGCCGAGCCGGCTCCTGACCTTCCGGGTGGGCGGCACGTTCACCGATTTTGGCCGCCTCGCGGTACGCATCGACGAGATACTCGGCGAGCTGCGCACGTTGCCGGGCGTCGAAGCCGCCGCCGTGTCGTCGCCGGTGCCGGGCATGCTGGACGACGGCTCGGGCTTTCAGTTCGGGCTCGTGGATCTGAACGTCGCTGGACGCGACGGCACGCAGGAAACGGCGCGCGCGCAGGTTCGCGTCGTCTCGCCGAGCTATTTCGGCACGATGCAAATTCCGTTGCTCATGGGAGCGCTCTGTCGCGACCCGGGCGTCAATCCGCCGGCCGATGCGACGTTCGACATCATGGTCAATGCCGCGTTTGCCACACGCTATTTCCCGGGCCGGTCGCCCGTCGGCGAGATCGTGCGAGCCAACCCGCAAACCACGATGCGAGTCGCGGGCGTGATCGGCGACGCGCGTGAGTTCGCTCTGAATCAAGCGCCGGTGCCGACGTACTACCAGTGCCTGACGGCGTACGCGACGCCGGCGCTCGCCTTCCTGGTGCGCACGCGCGGCGACCCGGCGGCCATGGCGGAGCCGGTGCGCGCCAAGCTGAAGCAGCTCGAGCCGCTGCGCGCCGTTTACGACGTGCTGCCGCTCGCGGCGCGCATGGGCGAGGAGTTCGCGCAGGACCGGCTGCGCACCGCGGCGCTTGCGCTGTTCGCCGGCACGGCGCTTGCGCTCGCGTGCCTCGGCGTCTATGGCACGCTGAGCTATGTCGTGAGCCTGCGCCGCCGCGAGGTGGGTCTGCGCGTCGCGCTCGGCGCGCGCGAGGGTCACATCGTCGCGCAGTTCGTCGTGAAGGCGTTACGCGTCGTCGCCGCGGCGTGCGTCGTGGGGCTCGCGCTGTCGTTCGTGTCGACACGGCTGCTGTCGGGCATGCTGTTCGGCGTTTCGCCGTCGGACCCGCTGACGTTCGCGGGCGTCGTCGGTCTCGTGGCCGTCGTCGCGCTGCTCGCGGCGCTCGTGCCCGCCGTGCGGGCGTCGCGCGTGGATCCGATGCAGGTGTTGCGCGAGGAGTAAGGCATGGACGTCCCTTCCGTGGGATTCGCGAGCCCGTTTCCGGGACGAACGCCTGGGCAGCGGTGCTCGCCAACGACTGCAACCGCGGCTCGCTGGGGTCCGCGCCGGCCTGGCCCGGTGGTTGCATCGCCATGCGCATGACGACCCTCATTGCTCGCCGGCGCGCCGGCACCTGGTCGCTCGACATCGTCGCGCGCGACGTTCGGCACGCCGTTCGGGCGCTGGCCGCGACCCCGGGCTTCACGGCCATCGCCGTCCTGATCCTCGCGCTCGGCATCGGGGCGAACACGGCGATCTTCAGCCTCGTGAGCGCCACCATGCTGCGACCGCTGCCGTTCGAGTCGCCCGAGCGGCTCGTGATGGCCTGGGACGACTTGCGGCCCGTGGGGGGACCGCCGCGCACGGAGCCGACGCCGGCGGACTTCGTCGCCTGGCGCGACGCGAGCCACTCGTTCGACCAGCTCGCGCTGTACCTGCCCGTGAGCTACAACCTGACGGGAGGCGGTGAGCCGGAGCGCCTGGCCGGCGTGCGGACCACGACGAATCTGTTCGCAACGTTGGGGCTGCAGCCCGTCCTCGGCCGCACGTTCGTGCCCGACGACGAAGGCCCGGATGCGCTGCCGGTCGCGGTCGTGAGCACGTCGCTGTGGCAGCAGCGCTTCGGCGCGGATCCTGGCCTCGTCGGCCGCACGATCACGCTCGACGGTCTGCAGCGGACCGTCGTCGGCATCGTGCCGCCCGATTTTCGGTTTCCAAACGAGGACGCGGCCGTCTGGGTGCCCGCGGCCTTCTCGCCGGACGAGCTGGCATCCCGTGGCAACTACTCTTATTACGTCCTCGGTCGCCTGAAGGCGGGCGTCACGCCGGCCGCAGCCGAGGCCGAGCTGGCCGCGATCTCCCTGGCGGCGCGGCCGCCGGCGACGGCGCCCGGCGCGCCGCGCCCCTTGGGCGTCAACGTGACGGACCTCAAGGAGCAGCTGACGTATCGCTCGCACACGCGCCCCACGGCCTACGTTCTGCTGGCGGCGGTGGCCGCGTTGCTCTTGATCACTTGCGCGAACATGGCAAACCTGCTGCTCGCGCGTGGCGCGCGACGCTTCCGCGAGATCGCGATTCGCAAAGCCCTCGGTGCCGGCACGGGCCGCGTGTTGCGTCAGCTGCTGACCGAGAGCGCGGTGCTCGCGGTCGTGGGCGTCGCGGTGGGCATTGCGCTGTCGGTGCTGTCGTTTCGCTATCTCGGTCGGCTCGTGCCCGGCGTGCTGCCCGATGCGATGCGCCTGGGGCTCGACTGGCGCGTGCTCGTGTTCGCCATCGCGCTCGCGGCCGTCAGCGTGCTGCTGTTCGGCATCGGGCCGGCGTTGCTCGCCGCGCGCCGCGACTTCGGCGCCGTGCTGCGGAGCGGCGCCGCGACGACGGCAGCCGCCGGCGGCCGGTTGCGCAGCGCGCTCGTGGTCGCGGAGATCACGATCACGGTCGTGCTGCTGGCCGTCGCGGGCCTGTTGCTGCGCAGCTATTCCGCGGTGCTCGCCGTCGATCCGGGTTTTCGATCCGATCATCTGCTGATCGCCGAGACCGTGCTGTCGCCGACGCAATACGGCGAGCTCACGACCCGTTCGGAGTTCTATCGGCGGGTGCTCGAGCGCGTGCGCGCTTTGCCGGGCGTGACCGACGCGGGCTACACCAACAACGCTCCTTTGATGTTCCGTGGCGGCCGGTTGTACGTCAGGGTAGAGGGCCGTCCGCCGCCGCGGCCGGAAGACGCGCAGAAGCAGGTCATCAGCGACCGGGTCGTGACGCCGGGCTATTTCGAGACCCTGGGCGTGCCGCTGCTGAAGGGTCGGCTGATCGAGTCGCGTGACGATGCGAGCACGCCGTCCGTCATGCTCATCAACGAGACCATGGCCAAGCAGCTGTTCCCGGGCGAGGATCCGCTCGGCAAGCGCGTCCGCTTCGGTCCGGAGGGCGCTGACTCGCCGTGGAACACGATCATCGGCGTCGTCGGCGACGTGCGCCAGATGGGGCTCGACGTCGCGGCGGATCCCGAGTTGTACCTGGCCGCGGCCCAGACCGACACGCCGTTGGCGTTCTTCTGGCCGAAGCACCTGCTGGTCCGCACGCAAGCAGACCCGATGGCGCTCGCCGGCTCGTTGCGTCGGGCCGTGTGGGACGTCGATGCGGCGCAGCCCGTAGCGCAGATTCGCGCGATGACGGAGGTGCTCGACGCCGATCTCGCGAGCCGCGACACGCAGCTGACATTGCTCGGCGTGTTCGCCGGACTCGCGCTCGTGCTGTCGGCCGTCGGTCTTTACGGCGTGCTGGCGTACGCCGTCACGCAGCGAACCGCGGAGATTGCGCTGCGGATGGCGCTCGGTGCGGAGGCGACGAGCGTGGTGCAGGCGATCGTCCGCGGCGCGCTCGCGCTCGCGGCCGTCGGCATGGGCCTCGGGCTCGTGGGCGCTTTCGTGGGGACGCGGTTGCTCGCGTCGTTTCTGTATGGCGTCAGCGCCACCGACCCGGTGACCCTCGTGTCCGTGTGCGCGGTGTTCCTGTTCGTGACGCTCGTGGCGAGCTTCGTGCCGGCGCGGCGGGCAGCGCGCGTCGACCCCGCGGCTGCATTGCGGGGCGAATGATCGTGCAGTCTTCGCGTTAGCCAAACGGCCGAATGGGCTTGTCGCCGTCCCAGCTCAGGGTGCTCTGGCGGAACCGCTCGAACACCTCTTCCATGAGCGGATTCGTCGGGATCAGCTCGACGAAGCCCGGGAGCGTGCCGCCGGCGTCCATGTAGACCACGTCGCCGCCGGTCGGCACGCCGGCGCGAAACGCCTCCGTCATGCCCTTCGCGGTGTAGCGTCGCACGTCGGCTTCGACGTCCGCCGACGCCACGCCCCAATGATGGAACCCGTAACCGCGCGCCTGGATGGCTTCCCGGTACACGGACGCGTGCGTGTCGTTCGGCTGGATCAGCTCGATGTTCATGTGTCCCGCGAACGACATCGCGATCGCGACGTCGGCCGTGGACGGCCGGCCGCGATACACGGCGTGCTCGCCCGTGAAGTGCTCGAGCAAGAACCACGGGCCGACGTTGAGCGCCGAGATCCACTGGTCGATGGCGCCGTGGATGTCGGGCACGATGTACGCCATCTGCATGATGCCGCCGAGCGGCTGACCAAAGCTCAAATCGGACATGGCGCTCTCCTCGTGGCCGGTTATCATCGGCTCTCAGCCCGGAACGGGAACTCGCGCATGGTATTCCGAGCCCGTCGCTGCCTGCCACTTCGCAGGCGAGCTCCATGACTGAGCCGAGGCTCAACGTCGTTCGGCACGCGAGCGCGGGCGAGCTGCTCGCCGCGGCCGAGCCCTGGCTGCTGCGCACCGAAGCCGAGAACAACGTGCTGCTCGGCGTCGCGCGCCGGCATCGCGACGCCGGCACGAGCGACGACATGTACTGGGCGTCGGTGCGCCGCGGCGACGAAGTCGTCGGCTGCGCGATGCGCACGCCGCCGCACCCGGTGAGCATCACCGCGTTGCCGCCCGAGGCCCTCGATCTGCTGGTCGCCGACGTCCGCCAGGTGTATGCGTCGCTGCCGGGAGTCAACGGCCCGGCGGGGTTGGCCGAGCGCTTCGCCTCGCTGTGGTGTGCCGCGACCGGGGCCACGTGGCGGGTCCTGATTCGGCTGCGCGTTCACGCGCTCACGACGGTCAACGATCTCGATCTCGGCGTGGCCGGCGAGCTGCGGCAAGCAGCCGCGGCGGAGCAGGCGTTGATTCGCGAATGGGTGGCCCTGTTCGTGGAGGAAACCGGGATCATGAACGCCGAAGACCCGACCGAGGCGGCCGATCGTCTGCTGCGCGCCGGGCGACTGTTCGTCTGGGACGATGGCGGGCCTCGGTGCCTGGTGGGCGCGGCACGCGACACGCCGAACGGCGGGTGCGTGAGCAGCGTCTACACGCCGAGGGCCTACCGGCGCCGCGGCTACGCGACGGCCACCGTCGCGGCCATGAGTCGGCACTTGCTCGCCACGGGCAAGACGTTCTGCTGCCTGTACACGGACGCGAGCAATCCCACGTCGAACTCGATCTACCGCCGGATCGGTTACACGCCGCTGCGCGACGACGTCGGGATCGAGCTGATCGACCGCGACACGAGCCAGGCGTGCTGATCCTGTTCGACATCGACGAGACGCTCGTCGACCACGCCACCGCGTTCCGCGTCGCGACCGAGGCGCTGTATGCGAGCGGCGACTTCGAGGCGCCCTACGGGAGCTTCGTGACCCGCTGGTCCGCGGCGCACCGCCGCAGCTTCGAGCGCTACCTTCGCGGCGAGCTCAGCTACGAGGAGCAGCGGCGCGCGCGGGTGCGCGAGACCGTCGACACGCCGCTCGACGACGCGGCGGCAGACCGGCTGTTCGACATTTATCTGCGCGTGTACGAGTCGAGCTGGCGACTGTTCGACGACGTTCTGCCGTGCCTCGACGCGCTCGGCGGGCATACGCTGGGCATCGTCTCGAACGGGCAGTCGCGCCAGCAACGCGCGAAGCTGGCGAACCTCGGCATCGCGGCGCGGTTCGAGCACGTCCTGATCTCCACGGAGTGCGCGTGGGCGAAGCCGGATCCCAAGATCTTCCAGCACGCGCACTCGCTCGCGGGCGGCCCGCCTGGGCCGGCAATCCACGTCGGCGACTCCTACGAGCTCGACGCTGCGGCCGCCCGGCAGGCGGGTTTGATCGGCGTGTGGCTCGACCGGCACCGCACCGGCACGAGCGCACAGGCGGCGCCGGTCGTCACCACGTTGACGGAGCTCGCGAGCCTCGTGGGAGAAACGGCCGGATGAGATCGGCACTCGCGATTCGAGTGGCGGCCGCCGCGACTCTACCAGCGGCCCGTCGGCTATGATCTTGCCGGACGCGATCATCCGAAGGAGCCATTCGATGCGAAGCACGGCCGTGGCGGCGCTGGTCGTCGTCGTATTCATCTGCGGCGGCGCCCGCCGCGCGCGCTCAGCCGCCCGATCTCGTGCTCGTCAACGGCAAGATCGCCACCGTCGACGCGCGGTCCTCCGTCCAGGAAGCGCTGGCCATTCGCGACGGCAAAGTTCTCGCGCTCGGCCGCACGGCCGAGATCCGTCGGCTCGCGGGTCCGGCCACGCGCGTCGTCGACGTCGGCGGGCGCACCGTGATCCCGGGTCTCATCGACTCGCACCTGCACGCGATCCGCGCGGCGCTGTCGTTCAGCACCGAGGTCAACTGGATCGGCGCGCGCTCGCTCACGGAGGCGCTCGGGCGCATCGAGGCAGCGGCACGGCGCATGCCGCGCGGCGCCTGGCTGATCGTGGCCGGCGGCTGGAACGAGCTGCAGTTCGAGGAGCGGCGCCGACCCACGCAGGCCGAGCTCGAGGCCGCGGCACCGAATAACCCCGTGTACGTGCAGCTCGGCTACGGCTGGGCCGTGCTGACCGACGACGGCTTCGCCGCACTCGGCATCCAGAGCGACGCGGATCTGCCGGGCGGCGGCAAGCTCGAGCGCGACGGCGACAAGCCCACGGGCGCGATCAGCGGCGGGCAGGGTGCGATCATCGCGCTGTTCGATCGGCTGCCGAAGCCGACGTTCGCGGACCAGGTCGAGGGCACGAAGGCGTTCTTCCACGAGCTGAATCGGCTCGGGCTCACGGGCGTCGTCGATCCCGGCGGCAACAATCTCTTTCCGGCCGACTACCGGGCGCTGTTCGACGTGTGGCGTGCAGCACGCGCTCACGGTGCGCGTGGCTTACAGCCTGAACGGCCAAACGGCCGGCCAGGAGCTCGAGGAGCTCAAGGCGCTCACGGCGCTGTTGCCGATGGGCTTCGGCGACGATCGGCTGCACTTCAACGGGCTCGGCGAGCGGATCACGATCGCGATGAACAACAATCCCGGCGCCGAGCGCAGAGGACAAGGAGCGCTACTACGAGATCGTGCGCTGGGCGGCCGAGCGGGGCATGTGCGATCACGATGCACTGGGGGCCGAACGGCACCGTCGACCATCTGCTCGGCATCTTCGAGCGCGTGAATCGCGACATTCCGATCGCGCCGCTGCGCTGGTCGATCGCGCATCTGAACGACGCGTCGGAGGAGACCCTGAAGCGCATGAGCGCGCTCGGCGTCGGCTGGACCGTGCAGGACGCGATGTACTTCGGCGGCGAGGATCTCGTGCGCCGGCAGGGCAAGGACGCGGCGCGGCGTATTCCGCCCGTCGTGACGGGCACGCGGCTCGGCGTGCACATCGGCGCCGGCACGGACGCGCATCGCGTCGCGTCGTACAACCCGTTCACGTCGCTGCAGTGGTTCCTCGACGGCAAGACCGTGGCCGGCACGCCGATCCGCGGCCCCGAGGAAACGCCGGATCGGCTGACGGCGCTCAGGCTCTATACGCTCGGCAGCGCGTGGTTCTCGTTCGACGACGACGTGCGCGGCTCGCTTACGCCGGGCAAGCTCGCCGACCTCGCCGTGCTCTCGGCCGATTACCTCACGGTGCCGGTCGGAGAAATCGGCGACATCGAATCCGTGCTCACGCTGCTCGGCGGCGAGGTGGTGTACGCCGCCGGCGACTTCGCGCGTCTGGCGCCTCCATGAGCGCGAATGCCGACGGTAGGGACTTGCCGCTGCGCTGTCGCTGCGGCACCGTGCGGGCGTGGCGCACGGCGTGTCGCCCGCCGTCGGCAACCACTGCGTTTGCTACTGCGACGACTGTCAGGCGTTCCCGAAGTTTCTCGGCCGCGCGGCCGATGTGCTCGATGCGAACGGCGGCACGGACATCTTCCAGCTGTCGCCGGCGCGACTCACGTTCACGGCGGGCCGCGAGCGAATCGCCTGCCTGCGCCTCACGCCGAAGGGCCTCGCGCGCTGGTACGCGAGCTGCTGCAACACGCCGATCGGCAACACGATGGCGACGCCTGGGATTCCGTTCGTCGGCTTGATCCGCGCGTTCGTGCCGGAGCCCGCGGGCGACGCGCTCGGGCCCATCCGCACGCGCGTGTTCCGGCAGTTCGCCGTCGGTGACACGCGCGGCGATCCCGCCGAATCGCGTCCCGCAATGGCGCATGCTGCTGCGTGTCGCCGGCCTGATGCTGCGCTGGCGACTTCGCGGCGATCAGCGTCGATCGCCGTTCTTCGATTCCGCGAGCGGCGCGCCGCTCGTCGCGCCGCGCGTGCTGACCGAAGCGGAGCGGGCCGCACTGCGGTAGCGCGCCTCGGCCTTGGCGGAGCGGTGCAACAGCAGCTGCGCGCCCAGCGTCACGAGCGCCGCGGCGGACAGGTAGTAGCCGACGTACGCGATGCCGTAGGTCGTCGCGAGATACGTGGCGATGTAGGGCGCGAGCGAGCCGCCCAGGATGCCCGCGAGATTGAACGTGAGCGACGCGCCCGTGTAGCGCACGGCCGTCGGAAACAGCTCCGCGAGCGCCGTGCCGAGCGGACCATACGTCAAGCCCATGAGCGCGAGCCCGATCGACAGGAAGACCGTGACCTTCACGGCATCGCCCGCCGCGAACAGCGGCCCGAACAGCAAGCCGAACACGATGACGGCGATGCTCGAGAGCGATCAGCATCGGCTGACGACCGAGCCGGTCCGCGCCGGCCGCGGAGAGCGGAATCGTGGCGGCGAAGAACAGCACGCCGATCATCTGCAGCAGCAGGAACTGCTGACGCGGGAAACCGAGCGCACTCGTCCCCCAGCTCAGCGTGAACACCGTCATGAGATAGAACACGACGAAGGTCGTGATCGCCGAGAGCGTGGCGAGCACGAGCGTGCGCGGCTGCTCGCGAATCACGCTGACGATCGGCACGCGCACCCGCTCCGCGCGCTCGACGGCCCGCTGGAAGGCCGGCGTCTCGGTCAGCTGCAAGCGCACGTAGAGACCGACGAACACCAGCGCCGCGCTCGCGAGGAACGGCACCCGCCAGCCCCAGGCCACGAACTCCGTGTCGCTAAGCACGGCGGTCAACACGATGAAGATGCCAGTCGAGCAGATGAAGCCGAGCGGGGCGCCGAGCTGCGGGAACATGCCGTACCAGCTCTCCTTGCCGAGGGGTGCGTTCTCGGTCGCGAGCAGCACGGCGCCGCCCCATTCGCCGCCGAGCCCGAGCCCCTGACCGAAGCGGCACAGCGCGAGCAGCGCGGGCGCCGCGACGCCGATGCTCGCATAGGTCGGCAGCAGGCCGATCGCGACCGTCGATAGGCCCATCGTCAAGCAGCGCGGCCACGAGCGTGGCCTTGCGGCCGATCCGATCGCCGAAGTGGCCGAACAGCGCGGAGCCCACGGGCCGCGCGAAGAACGCGAGCGCGAACGTCGCCAGCGACTGCAGCGTGGCCGTGGTCGGAGCGCTGGCCGGGAAGAACATCTGCGGAAACACCAGCACGGCCGCCGTGCCGTAGATGTAGAAGTCGAAGAACTCGATCGTCGTGCCGATCAGGCTCGCGAACAGCACGCGGCCCTTCGTCATGATCGCTTCGAGCCTGCGCGCATGCCGCCCCTGCACCTCGGTGACGCGCAAGGATACGGTGCCCGCGGCGGCAGGGCCAGGCCGCGGATGTGGCTCAGAAATAGACGTGCAGCTCGGCGAACGTCTCGCTGCGATTCGTGAACGGCAACGCCGCCGGGCCGTTGTAGAGACGCAGACCGGCTCGAATCTGCAGCAGCTGCATCGGTGCGTGCTCCCAGACCACGCTGTAGCGCTCCTGCCCGTCGCTGCCGACGTGATTGCTGGGATCGAGGAACTCGTAGCCGACTTTCAAGTTGTGCCCCTTCTTGAAGCCCCAGTTGCCTTCGATCAACGAGGCGTAGCTTCTATCGGAGCCGCCGGTCGGCAGCTTGTCCGTGATGAAGTCGAGCTCCCCGAGCCACGTGATCGGTCCCGTTTTGAAGCCGCCGAACAGCGCCTGCATGTCGCGATCGCCGAGCGGGTCGTGGTTCACGTTGACGCTGGCTCCGGCGCGCCAGCGCGGCTGCACGTAAACGCCCGACAAGCTCACCTGGTCCTTGCCCGGCGCGCTGCCCGCGCCGGCCGTGCCGTTCGTCGCGGCCACCTGCGCGGACCACTTCGGCAGCTCGAGCCCGAGCTCCACGCCGTCGTCGGGCGTGGCGAAGTTGATGCCGGAGCGCTGCCGCACGAACGTGGTGTCGTCCTGCAGGCGCAGACCGAACGGCAGGAAGAACTGACCGGCCTTCACCGTGTACTTGCCGCCGGCCGGCGTCACGAGCACGTAGCGCTCGCGCTCGATCGAGGCGTCCGGCGCCAGCTGCTGGTCGAAGTAGAACGTCAGGAGATTCGGCACGGCTTTGACCTCGGCGTACACGGTGCCCCTCGTGACCGTCGTCGCCGAGGTTTGCGGGCCCTGGTCGAGATCCACGGCGCGGTAGCCGCCGCGGTAGTCGCCGCCGATACCGAACCACTTGTTGACGCTGCTGTTCCAGCCGACGTCGTCGGCGTCGCGCAGTACGGTACGCGCCGCGAGCTGCGTTCGCGCAAACGTCATGCCGAACAGGTTGCGCTTGCCGCCGCCCGTGGGATTCACGTGGCAGCTCGCGCACTTCAACCCATTGGCCACGGCGAGGTAGGGCTCGGCGCTCGCGACGCCGACTCCGCCAAGCACCCAGACGGCCGCGATCCATGCGGTTGCTTTCATCATTGCGCCGCTCCGCCGTTGATCCACGCGCGAATCTGGTCGATCGTGGCCTGGCTCAGCGGTTGACCGCCGAGCGGCATCTGCGTCCCTGCCGTGCCTTCGAGCTTCTTGATCAGGTAGCTGTTGTCCGCATCGTTCGGCAAGACGCGCTTCAGCGCCGGCTGCTCGATGCTGGCCACGTCGATCAGGCCCGCGGCGCTTGCCGCGACGCTCGTGAGATCCAGGCCGCCCGGCAATGCGTTCGACTGCGGTCCCGTATGGCAGGCGGCGCAGATCGGCGTGAGGACGTTGTCCTGGATCGATTGCAGCGTCGCCTGAATGCCGGCCACGGTGAAGGTGGCGACGAAGTCGCCGCCTTGCGTAGCGTTGCCGGAGGGGAACGCGCCGGAGAACTCGCCGTCGAGCATGTTGCCGGAAAGATCCCGAATCGTCGCGGCACCCGAGCCGACGAGCATGACGCGATACGTGTCCTCGGTCGGCGGCGCCGTGCTCATGTCGAGCACGGCCGTCTTCGGGTTCGCGGTCGGCACCGTCACGGAGACGGGCGTGATCGCCACCTCGTTACCGTCACCGAAGGTGCCGTCCCCACCGCTACGCTCCACGATGAACGTGGTGGCGTCGACCGTCGTCGCATCGAGGTCGCGATCGAACACCGCCATGATCGACATCGGCACCGTGGTCACCGAGGAGCCTGGCAGCGGCGACAGCGACGTCACGCGGATCGGCGTGCTCGGCGGGTTCCCGCCGGGCGGTTGCGCGCCGTCCGTGATCCATTGACGGATCGCCGCGATGTCGGCTTGCGAAAGCGGGGTGCCGCCGAGCGGCATGCGTCCACCGACGCCGGCCGTGCCTTCGAGCTTCTTGATCAAGTAACTATTATTCGGATCGCCCGGGGCGACGCGCTGCAACGAAGGCTGCTCCTGGCTCGCGACGCCAACGAGCAGCGCATAGGCGTTGGCGCTGTCCAGGCGCAAGCCTTGGGGTGCCGTCGCCCCGATGTGACACGCCGTGCAGATCGGCGTGAAGACGTTGGCCTGGATGGAGGTGAAGTTCGGCAACGTCGCGCCGCCGCCACCACCGCCACCGCCTCCGCCACCACCGTAACCGCCCCCTCCGCCACCGCCGCAGCTCGCGGCCAAAGAGACGAAGGTGGACGCGAAGAAGAGCCTCGCAACCGATTTGCGTGTGTGCATGATGAAACTGCCTCGTGGCGCTCCGTGTTAACGCGTGAGTGCCGCGGGCTGCGCGCGAGGTTCAAGGCCGCGCACACGAAGTTTATCGGTGGCTATCCGATCAGAGGATTGGTGGCTGCGAGCCGGGGATAGCGATTGAAATCGCGATCGGCCGTCCAGAGCTCATCGACGCCGTGGTGAATACAGAGCGCTGCGATCCGGGCGTCGTGGATCTCCGGGCCCGCGACGCGAGCAGTGCGCAGCAGTGAGCGCAACGTGCTCCAGTAGTGCGGATCCTCTGCCAGCACCACGACGCTCGGCGATTCGAGCCACGCATCGACTTGGTTCATGGCCGCCGCGAGTGGCGTGGGCGGTGCGAAGATTCGCGGATGCGTTACGATCGCGAGGAACTCGTGGATACACGGCCAAGGAATCGCCCAACGCGCCTTGCTCTCGGCGAGCTCACGGAGCCGTGGAGCTGCCGCGTCGTGCCAGTCGGAATCTTCGCGGTGTGCGTAAACGAGCAGGTTCGTGTCGATGGCGATCACGATCCGCGGCCGGTATAGGCAAGGTCGCGAAGCTGGTCCCACGATAGTCCACGCGCTGCCGGCTGAAGCCCTTTGCCTTTGAACGATGCGCGGCGCAGCCGAAAATCCCTGGGCCGGCGGCGCTCCGTGAGCTCGTGCCGTAAGCCGCTTTCGACCAGTGCTCGCAACGTGACTCCGTCGCGGCTTGCGACGCGCTTGGCGTCGTTCAGCAAGGAATCCGCGATCTCTATCGTCGTCTTAATATGGGTACCCATATCTGAGAGTATGGGCAAGTGTATGAGACTGTATGACGGCGAGCAAGGCGCAAAACGGGCGTTTGCGACGAGATTCCGCCTCGCCGGACGCCGCGACGAGCGCCGGCTAGTGCTGGGCTCGCGGTCCGTAGTGCGGCACTTCCGTGCCGTATTCGTACGCGCCGAGATCCGGGGCTTTGCCCGTGAAGCCGTCCGTGATGCCCGGCAGCACGACGCCGGCGTCGATCGCGCGCGAGCCGGCCTTGAGCCGCAGGTCGACCTGCTCCGGGGTATAGAGCTGCGTCGGCTTCGTGAAATCGGGCGGCGCGGCGTTCACGAACACGGAGTAGTCGATGAGCCGGCTGTGGCGGTCCTGACCCGTGGCGCGCTGGTACTCGGCCAGCGTCTTGAACCGGCGCACCTCGCGCTTCGACGCGTAGTCGATCGGCCCGCCTTTTGGCGGCGAGCTCCACTGGAACGAAAAGTCGGCGCCCTCGTTCGGATAGAAGCCGTTGTAGTCCGAGTCGCTCCACGGCGTGTGCGTGTCGATCGCGAACACGGCCGGTCGCGCTTTCTGGCCCAGAATCAGATTGTTGCGAAAGTGCATGTTCGAGGCCGGCGTGAGCTGCGCGATCTCGCCGACGTACGTGTTCTGGTAGACGAGGATGCCGGACGGATCGGCCTGGATCTTCAGCGGCCCGTACACACCGTTGTAGACCACGTTGCGGATGAAATACACGGGCCCGCCGAAGATCGGCTGCGGGCTCATGCCGCCCGTGGCCACATTGAAGCAGCGATTGCGGAACAGCCGCACGTTGTGCATGCCGCCGTCCGTTTCGAAGCAGTTGTCGTGCATGTTCGACACGTCGTTGCCGTAGATGTCGATCGACACCGGCATCCGGTCGCGCGGCGTGTTCGGGTAGCCGTCCGGCATGCCGTAGGTCGCGTGATCGAGGCCGTCGTGGAAATTGCGCACGCTGTTGTAGGCCATGACGTGGCCGCCGCCGTAGATCGACACGGCGTAGTATGACTTCATGCGCCGCTTCTGCTCGTAGCCGGGCTGATCGGCCCACGGCCACACTCGCAGCCAGCCGAATAGGTAATCGGGATCGTCGCGGCCGATCATCACGTTGTCCGCGATATAGAAATTTCGTGAGCCAGACCAGTCGCTGTGCACGGCCTCGCCGACGTTCTCGAATCTCGAGCGCTTGACGGTGAGCCCGATGGCGCCCGCGATTTTCTTCTGGCCCGCCTCGATCGCGATATTCGTGTTGCGGAACGTGATGCCTTCGAAATACGTGTAGTCGGCCGCCATGACGTTGAACAGCACGTTGTTGCCGTCGCCGTCGAAGATCACGTCGCCGTCGCCGGCGGCCTTGATCGCGATCGGTTTGTCGGCCGTGCCGCTCTGCGTGAGATAAAACGTGCCGTCCCACGGCGTGCCGCAGCACGTGGTATAGCGCGAGTCGATCTCGTGGCTGTAGCTGAAGCGGTCGAAGTCCTTGTACACGCCGGCGTGCACCAGGAGCGTGTCGCCGGGCTCCACGCGCGGCGGGGAGGCGCGGCTCCAGTCGCCGCCGAGCGAGTTCTTGTAGTACGCCGCGAGCAGGCCGTTGAACGCGGGTTCCTGGCGCACCCCTTTGTAGTCGAACGGATAGACGTGATACGTGCGGCCGCCCGCGGCCGGCTGGGGCTCCGCGCGCGTACGGACGTTCACCATGCGCTCGGCATCGCCATTGACGCCGTCGGGATCCGTGAGCGTGAAGCGCACCTGGTATTCCGTGTTCTCTTCGAGCTCGAACACGCTGCCGGCGAACATGTTTGGCGCCACGTACCAGAGCGTGTCCATATAGAAGGTGTGCTCGTTCTGCACGCGCAGCAGCGGCAGGCCGGTATGCCAGTCGTTTGTGCCCACCGGCCGATAGGCCACGGCGACGGCCGCGTTGCGGTTCGCGTCGCCGTCGATGTACCACTCGAAGCCGAGTGAGATCAGCGTCGCGGGCTCGACGACGAGCTCGCCGGCGGTGACCGGCGCCGGCGGCTCGGCCGCGGCGGCGGGGCCAGCCGCGAGGCCGACCGCCGCGAGGGCGAGGAGCGAGAGACTCGTGACGCGCATGCCTTTCCCCAGAGCGTCGAAGGACGCTGCAAGAATAAGTCTCAACCCGTTGCCGCACCAAGCCCGCAGCGCCTTCTGCATCCAAGAGCCGTCCTTCGCACATCAGTACGGGCGTACATTCATTCGCGACGGCATGGGGCCGTCGCGCTCGCGGGAGAGGCGGATGACTCCGGAATTCGTGACGCAGGACGACGATGATTTCTTGAACGCGTTCGCCGGCGCGAACCTGACGCTTGCGGCGGAGCCGTTCACGACGCACGTATTGCGGCGCGTGCGTCGCCGCGTGTGGATTCGGCGCGCGGTGATCGGCGCGGCCCGCCTGATCGGAGCGCTGGCGGCGATCGGGCCATCGATCGAGCTGACTGCGCAGTCGGAGATAGGCTTGCGCACTTTCTTCGTGCAGTGGCGCGACGTAGCCCGGTACAGCCAATACGGGTTAACGCTGGTCTTCTTGTCGATCGGAGTCGGTTGGTCGATCCTCGCACGCTGGTTGGCTCGGTAACCTTTTCCCCGTTTCGTGCATCTATAGAGCAATCTCCTGCGTCTATAGAGGAGGCGAAAGCTCTCGAGTGTTTATGGGTCTCCTGTCCGCGTACCCCCGATGATGTTTCCTCCCCAAATGAAACCCAACGGAACGCGCGGCGGGAGACCCGCCCTCTTACGATCACAAGCCCAGTAGCTGTCGCCCGAGAAGGGCGAGCTCGTGGCCGGCGAACACGTATGCCGCGCAGATGGCGCCTTCGCCAAGCAGCACGCCGAGCATGAAGCGGCCGAACGGGATCTCCATGACACCGCAGGCGTAGCAAATCAAATCCGTCGGGACCACCGGCAAGAAGCTCCATGCCGTGACGATCATCATGGGATTCTTCTGCAGCGCCCTGCGGACGCGCTGGACCTTCTCGGGATGCTTCGTCTCGAAGTAGTGGGACAGGTGCAAGGAGTCGGCGAACGCATAGATGCTCGCGGACGAGATCAGAATGCCGAGCAACGTCAGTCCGAACAACGGCACGGGACTGAAGATCGGAATTGCGACCAGCAGCAAGCTAGTGGCCGGGATCAGCGTAAAACCGCGTACCGCGCCGAGCAGTAGATAGAGCCCGTATCCCAGCAGCACCGAAGACGCTGCGAGGCCGCGAAAACGATCGTCCCAGCCGCCGGAGTGCCGGTAGTACAGAAACAGGAACGCGGCCGCAAATGCGATCCACAGGAAGAGTCGCAGCCGATGGATATTGTCCTTGCTCGGCCTGTCAGGCATGACGTCGCTTCGAGCCGCGGGGGCGGCGCGACGTAAGTCTACTTCGGCCAGATCACGCCCTGCGAGTCGCCCGGGATCGGCGCAAGGCCGCGATAGACGAACTTCTGCAGCCGCTTGCCTTCGTACGTCTCGGTCGTATAGATGTTGCCCTGCGAGTCCGTGGCGATGCTGTGGACGCCGAAGAACTGCCCCGGCTGACGGCCACCGTCGCCGAAGCTCGTGAGGATCTTCATCTCCTTGCGGTCGATCACGTAGATCCGTTCATTCAAGCCGTCGGCGAGATAGATATAGGTCTGGCCCGGGTCCTTCGAGAACGCGATGTCCCAGACGGAGCCGGCGCCGCGCGTTTCGGGCGCCACGCGCAGCTCGCTCACGAACGTGCCGTCCTTGCGAAACACCTGGATTCGATCGTTGACGCGATCGCACACGTACAGCAACCCGTCATCCGACGGCTCCGCGCAGTGCACGGGATTGCGGAACTGCTGCGCCGGCGGCGCGCTCGGGTCGTAGGGCCCCAAGTCCGTGTCGTCGGGCTTGTTGCCGTAGGCGCCCCAGTAGCGCTTGCGTTCGCCGGTGTTCACGTCGATCACCACGACGCGCTTGTTGCCGTAACCGTCGGCGATGTAGGCCTCGTTGGCGGCGGGATCGATCGAGATCTTCGCCACGCGCCAGAAGTTCACGGGATCGTTGCTGCCCTGGTTCTCGCCGGGCTTGCCGAGCTGCAGCAGGAACTGACCGCTGCGCGTGAACTTCAGCACCTGCGCGTCGCCGGGATCGTTGCCGCCGATCCAGACGTTGTCCATGTGATCGACCGTGACGCCGTGGTTCGACTTCGGCCAGTCGTAGCCCTCACCCGGGCCTCCCCACGAGCCCACGAGGTTGCCGGCCGGGTCGAACTCGAGCACCGGCGGCGCCACGGCGCAGCACTCGCCGGTCGGCGAGTTCTGGCCGGCGCTGGCCTCGGTCTCACCGTTCAGCGATTGCCGGCGGTGGATGATCCAAACGTGGTCGCGCGAGTCGACCGACACGCCGATCGCCGAGCCGATCAGCCAGTGATTCGGCAACGGCTTCGGCCAGAGCGGGTCCACCTCGAAGCGCGGCGCGACGCCGGGGTCGCCGGGTTGCGCGCTCGTAGGCGCGGCATTCCCCGCGGTGGCGGGTGTCGTGGGCGGCGCGGTGTTGCTGCAGGCGGCGAGCGCCGCGAGGGCTGCGATGAGCAGCCAGAGTCCGATCCGACGATGCATGGTCCCCCCATTCGTCAGCGGTGCCCTTCTGCGCGAGGGCTGTTCTTCGTGGAGATAATAGCGGAAATTGTCCGCGACGATACGTTTCGGGCGAGTCGATCGAGGGGGCGCAGCGGGTGATTCGCAATCGGTGGCCGACCTTCATGCTGCTCATGGTGGCCGCCGGCCTGCCGTCCGCCGGCCCGGCGGCGCACGAGGTGCCGAGCGACGTCACGGTGCGGCTGCTCCTGCGGCCGGCCGGTGAGCGCATGCAGGTGCTCGTGCGCGCACCGCTCGAGGCCATGCAGGACGTGACGTTCCCGACCTTCGGCCCGGGCTATCTCGACGTGGTGCGCGCGGACCCGCAGCTGAATCACGCGGCCAAGGTCTGGCTGGCCGATGCCATCGAGCTCTACGAGGGCGAGCGGCGGCTGCCGCTCACGATCGTGGCCGTGCGCGCGTCGATCCCGAGCGATCGCTCCTTCGCCGCGTTCGACACCGCACTCGCGCACGTGCGCGGGCCGCGGCTCCCCGAGAGCACGCAGCTCGTCTGGCAGCAGGCGCTGCTCGACGTGCTGCTCGAGGCGCCGATCGACTCGGCGAGCGCGCGGTTCTCGATACGCCCGAAGCTCGACCGGCTCGGCCAGCGAGTCGTGACGGCGCTCGAGTTCGCGAACGGCAACGGTGTCGAGCGAGTGTTTCAGCTCGACGGCGATCCGGGTGTCGTGCCGCTCGATCCGCGCTGGCATCAGGCGATGCTGCGGTTCCTGCGTCAGGGCTTCGCGCACATTCTGGATGGCACGGACCATCTCCTGTTTCTGCTGTGCCTGATCGTGCCGTTTCGGCGCGAGCTCGGCACGCTGGCCTGGATCATCACGGCGTTCACCGTCGGGCACTCCGTCACGCTGCTCGGCGCCGCCTACGGCGCGGCGCCGACGGCGCTGTGGTTCCCGCCGCTGATCGAGGTGCTGATCGCCGCGTCGATCTTCTACACGGCGGTCGAGAACGTCGTGGCGCCGAATCGTCGCACGCGCTGGCTGCTGGCGTTCGGCTTCGGGCTCGTGCACGGCTTCGGTTTTGCGTTCGCGCTGCAGAACACGCTGCAATTCGCCGGCGCGCATGTCGTGACGTCGCTGCTCGCGTTCAATGTCGGCATCGAGCTCGGCCAGCTGCTCGTGCTCGCGCTGCTCGTCCCCACGCTGTACGTGCTGTTTCGCTATGTCGTCGCCGAGCGCATCGGCGGCATCGTGCTCGCGGTGCTCGTCGCGCATACGGCTTGGCACTGGCTCATCGAGCGGTTTGCCGTGCTGCGCAACTTCCACCCGAGCGCCGGCGAGGTGCTCGCGGCGCTGGCCGACAGCGGCCTGCCGTGGTTGGCGGGCGCCTTGATCCTTGCGGCGGCGGTCTGGCGTCTGTCGCGACGACCGCGTGGCGCGCAAACGCAGGCGAGCCGGCCGTAGCGGTACGACCTCGCGCCGCTCGAGGTCGGCGAGCCGCGGTCTGCGGAGCGTGCGGCTCGGCTTGCGAAAACTCAAGCCGAGCCCTTCAGCGACCGCACCGAGCGGTGCGCCATCGAGAATGACTTTCGGGTATCGTTCCGGTTTCCGCGGGGACTGGGATTCGAGAACAACATGCGGTCGGGGTGGTTGGGCCTGCTGGCGATGGGGGCGGCAGGCAGCGCAGCGGCGCAGGCGCCCGCACAAGGGCCGCTCCAGGATCCCGGCATCAAGACCGTGCACATGGTGCGCACGTCCACGCCTCCCGTGATCGACGGCAAGCTGGATGATGCGGTGTGGCAGACGGCCGCGCTCGTCGACAACCTGCATCAGGTCAGCCCGATCGAGTACGCCGTGCCCGACGAGCGCACCGAGATCTTCCTCATGTACGACGACGAGGCGCTGTATGTCGGCGCGAAGCTGTACGACAACTCGCCGCAGGACATCACGGCGAACATCCTGCGGCAGAACGACAACATGGGGAACGATGATCGGTTCTACATCACGCTCGATCCGTTCAACAACAAGCGCAGCGGCTACTTCTTCGGCATCAATCCGAACGGTGTGCGCTCGGACGGCCTGTATCAGAACGTCACCGAGTTCTACGGCGCCTGGGACACGGTGTTCTTCGCGGAAGCGGGCCGCTTCGAGCAGGGCTGGGTGGCGGAGTTCAAGATCCCGTTCAAGTCCATCTCGTTCAACCCCCACACCGACACCTGGGGCCTGAACTTCTCGCGCGGCGTGGTGCGCAAGAACGAGAACATCGCCTGGGTGTCGCGCAATCGCGCCTACAACCCCAGCATCTCGGGGCTCGCCATCGGCTTTACGGGGCTCGATCCGCATGGCATCGACGTCATTCCCTCGGGCAGCCTGCGCCAGACGAAGATCTTCGCCACCGGCGAGACGAGCACGAGCTTCGAGCCGTCGCTCGATCTCGTCTACAAGCTGACGCCGACGCTGAACGGCTCGTTGACGATCAACACCGACTTCTCGGCGACCGAGGTCGACGATCGGCAGGTGAACCTCACGCGCTTCAGTCTGTTCTTTCCGGAGAAGCGCAAGTTCTTCCTTCGCGAGGCCGACATCTTCGAGTTCGGCCGGATCGGTGCGCAGCAAGACCTTGTCTCCGTCGACGAGTCCACGCGGCAGAACGGCCGGCCGTTCTTCTCGCGGCGGATCGGCCTGAACAGCCTCGGGGAGGCCGTGGACCTGTCGTACGGCGCCAAGGTCAGCGGCCGCGTCGGCAAATGGGATCTCGGCGCGTTGTCCATCCGCCAGGACGAGTCCGGCGCCGTGCGAGCCGACACCCTGTCGGTCGTGCGTGCCAAGGTCGGCTTGTTCGGCGAGAGCACGCTCGGCTTCGTCGCAACGAACGGCGATCCGCGCACGAACCTCGACAACTCGCTCGTCGGGACGGATTTTCAGTATCGCAACACGCGCTTGCCCGGCGGGCGCTCGCTCGAGGCCGAGGCCTGGTATCAGCAGACCAGCACCGAGGGGCTCGACGCCGACGCCGCCGCGCTCGGCTTCGGCCTGCGCGTGCCGAGCAGCAGCGGCTTCCGCGGCAGCTTCGCCATGAAAGAGCTGCAGCAGAACTACAATCCCGGTCTCGGGTTCGTCGATCGGAGCGGCGTGGACATCGCGTCGTTCGACGTGGGCTACACGAAACGGCCGCCACGCGGGTCGTACGTCCAATCGGTGTTCATGTCGCTCGACGGCGAGCGCATCGAGCAGATCGGCGGCGGCTTGCAGACGCAGGTGCTCGCGCTGCGGCCCTTCACGCTGACGAACCGCACGGCCGATACGCTGATGATGGTGTATCGCGACACGCGTGACGTGCTACTGGCGCCGTTCGCCATCTCGATCGGCGTGCTGATCCCCACCGGCGACTATCAGTACAGCGACCTCGGCATGCGCCTGCAGACCGGCAACCACCGCAAGCTCGCCGGCACGTTCATGGTCGTGAACGGCGATTTCTACGGCGGCACGCGCAGGAATATCAATAGCGAGCTCACCTGGCGACCTTCGGGTCATTTCCGTACGCTGGTCGGCTACAACTACAACGACATCCGCTTGCCGCAGGGCGCCTTCGAGACGCGGCTCGTTCGATTCGGCTTCGACTGGGTGTTCTCCTCGCGCCTCGCCTGGGTGAACCTGATTCAGTACGACAACGTGTCGCAGACGATGGGCGTGAACATGCGCCTGCACTGGGTGCCGGAGTCGGGGCGCGAAGTGTTCTTCGTCATCAACCAGGGGCTCGAGGATTTCGACGGCGACGGCACGTTCCGTTCGCAGCGCACGGATGCGACCGCGAAAGTCAGCTACACGTTCAGGTTTTGATGATGGCAAAGCGATTGCGAACCGGAGTCTCGGCGCTACGTCTTCGGCACCTCGGGTGCCTGACGTCTGCGGCGACGCTGCTGACGCTGATGGCAGCGGCCGCGAGCGGGCAAGACGCCGGCGTGCAGGCCGTGGTCACGTCGCCGAAGGACCCGGGCCAGAAGACCGTCGAGATCGTGCGCACGTCCACCCCGCCCAAGATCGACGGCGTGGTCGACGATGCCGAGTGGGCCAACGCGGCACGCATCGACGATCTGCACCAGGTGAATCCCGTCGAGTACGCCGCGCCGTCGGAGCGCACCGAGATCTTTCTCTACTACGACGACCATGCGCTGTACATCGGCGCCAAGCTCTATCAGTCGCCGGGGGAGATCACGGCGAACGTGCTGCGCCAAAATGGCTCGATCACGCAGGACGACACGCTGTTCATCACGATCGATCCGTTCAACACGCGCCGCGCAGGGTACTTCTTCGGGCTCAACGCCAACGGCGTGCGGTACGACGGCCTGTACCGCAACGTGTCGGAGTATTACAGCGATTGGGACAGCATCTGGGTGGCGGCCGCCACGCGTTTCGACGGCGGCTGGATGGCGGAGTACGAGATTCCGTTCAAGTCGCTGTCGTTCGATCCGAGCACCGACGCCTGGGGACTCAACTTCTCGCGCAACATCAAACGGCGCAACGAGGACATGGCCTGGGTGTCGCGGAATCGGCGCTGGGATCCCAGCACCGCCGGGCTCATGACGGGCTTGGCCGGGATCGACCAGGGCATCGGTCTCGACATCGTGCCGTCGGCCAGCGTGACGAACAAGCGCGTGTTCGCGACCGGCGACTCCAGCACGGACGTCGAGCCGTCGCTCGATTTGTTCTACAAGCTCACGCCGCAGCTCAATGCGTCGCTGACGTTCAACACCGACTTCTCGGCGACGGAGGTCGACGATCGACAGGTGAATCTCACGCGCTTCGGACTGTTCTTTCCCGAGAAGCGCGATTTCTTCCTGCGCGACGCCGACATCTTCGAGTTCGGCCGGATCGGCGCCTCCGACAGCAACGGCTCGCTCGGCGGCGCGGACAGGCAGAACGCGCGGCCGTTCTTCTCGCGGCGCATCGGCCTCGATCAGACCGGCGAGGTGGTCGACTTGAACTACGGCGGCAAGGTCAGCGGCCGCGTCGGCCGATTCGAGCTCGGCGCACTGTCCATCCGTCAGGACGAGCACAACGGTGTCGCGGCGGACACGCTGTCCGTGGTCCGCGCCAAAGCCGGCCTGTCCGGCGAATCCACCGTCGGGGCCGTGTTCACGAACGGCGACCCGCTATCGGATCTCGACAACTCGCTGGCCGGCGTCGACTACCTGTATCGCAATTCGCACCTCCCGGGCGGCCGCACGCTCGAGGCCGGTGGGTGGTATCAGGAGTCCGATACCACCGGTCTCGTGGGGCATAACCGAGCCGCCGGTGCCGCCATCTCGGTGCCGAGCAGCTCGAAGTTCCGCGGCGGCTTGGCCGTGCGCGAGGTCGAGGAGAATTTCAATCCGGCGCTCGGCTTCATCAACCGACGCGACGTCAAGGACTACACCGGCCACATCGCGTACACGCATCGCCCGAAGAGCGGCTACTGGCAGACGCTGTACTTCGATCTCGACAGCGAGCGGATCGAGAACCTTGAGGGCGGGTTGCAGTCGCAGGTCGTCGGCTTGACCCCGATCCAGCTCACGAGCCGCAAGGGCGACTACATCTGGGTGCGCTCGACGTTCGAGCAAGAGGTTCTCGAGCAGCCGTTCGAGATCTCCCCCGGCGTGGTGATTCCGCCCGGCAGCTACTCGTTCGACGAGCACGGTATGGAGATCAGCGCCTCGGCGTTCCGGCCGGTCTCGGGCCGCGTGGCCCGCACGCAAGGCTCGTTCTACGGCGGCACGCGCGTGCGGATCTTCGGCAATGTCACGTGGACGCCGTCGCCGAAATTTCGCACGACGATCGGCTACAACGTCAACGAGATCAATCTACCGCAGGGGCACTTCACGACGCGCATCGTGTCGACCGGCCTCGACTGGGTGTTCTCGTCGCGGCTGTCGTGGACGAACCTGATTCAGTACGACAACGTGAGTCAGACGGTCGGCGTGAACATGCGCCTGAACTTCATCCCGCAGGCCGGCCGCGCCGTGTACTTCGTGATCAATCACAACGTCGAGGACTTCGATCGCGACGGCAGCTACCACTCGCTGACGTCGGACGTCGTAGCGAAGGTCAACTACACATTCAGGTTCTAGAAGAACGATCGAGCACCGTGCGATCGATGCTCGCGATGCTCGTGCGCCCGGCCATCGCCATCGCGGTGGCGAGCTCGCGCTTGACCCGGTCGAGCATGTCGGTGACGTACGGGCCGCCGCCGGCCGCGAGCGCGTACGCCCACGCTCGGCCGAGCAGCACGCCGTGCGCGCCGAGGGCGAGCATCCTGAGCACGTCGAGGCCGGTTCGCACGCCGCCGTCCGCGAGCACCGTGAGCCGGCTCGCCACGGCGTCCGCGATGGCGGGCAGCGCACGCGCCGACGAGCGCACGCCGTCGAACTGCCGGCCGCCGTGATTCGAGACGACGATGCCGTCGGCGCCGGCCGCGGCCGCGGCGCGCGCGTCGTCGACGTCGAGCACGCCCTTCAACACGAGCGGTCCGCGCCAGCGCGCGCGCACCCAATCGAGATCGTGCCACGTGACGGACGGATCGAAGTTGCGGCCGAGCCAGCCGATGTAGTCCTCGAGACCGCTGTTCTTGCCGAGCACCTTGATCAGGTTACCGAGCGAGTGCGGCCGGCCGCCGAGCCCCACGTCGAAGGCCCAGCGCGGGTGCAGGGCGCCTTGCCAGCCGCGCCGCAGCGCCGCGCGCCAGCCGCCGCTGCCCGCCATGCCGGAGCGGAAGTCGCGGTAGCGCACGCCCGGCACCGGCATGTCGACGGTGAACACCAGCGTGCTGCAGCCGGCGGCCGTCGCGCGGTCGAGCAGCTCGCCCATGAAGCCGCGATCGCGAATCATGTAAAGCTGAAACCAGAACGGGGCCGTGAGCGCTGCGCGCACCTCCTCGATGCTGCAGATCGACACGGTCGAGAGGCAAAACGGCACGCCGGCCTGCTCGGCGGCGCGAGCCGCCTGCACCTCGCCGCGGCGCGCGAGCATGCCGGAAATACCGATCGGACCCAGGCCGAGCGGCAGCGCGCACTCGCGGCCGAGCAGCGTGGTGCCGAGCGTCACGTTCGACACGTCGCACAGCACGCGCTGGCGCAGCTCGATCGAGCGCAGATCCTCGACGTTGCGCCGCAGCGTGTGCTCGGCATACGAGCCGCCGTTGACGTATTCGGCAAGGAACGGCGGCAGTCGGCGGTTCGCGAGCCGCTGCAAATCGTCGGCGGTGCGCAGCGTCATGGGGGCGGTCTCCAGGGATGGGCGCGCACGGCCTCTTCGTCGACATCGGCGCCCCAGCCGGCGGCGGCTGGGACCAGGAACTGGCCGTCCTTCAGTGCGCCGGCGTGCGTCAGGAGCGCGTTCTTCCACGGCACGTCGTCGCCTTCGATCTCCATGATCGCGACGTTGCCGGCCACGGCGCAGAAGTGCGCCGCGATCAGATCGCCGAGCGGACCCGAGAAGTTGTGCGGCGCAACGTTCAGATCGTGCGCCGCCGCGAGCGACGCGATGGCGAGTGATTCGGTGAAGCCGTTCCACAGCACGTCGACGACCGCCACGTCGACGGCCTGTGCGGCCAGGAACGGCTCGTAGGCGTGCGCGCCGTACTCGGACTCGAGCGAGGCGATCGGGGTGCTCGAGTGCGCGCGGACGGCCGCGAGTGCGGCGGGATCGCGCAGATCGAGCTCGAGCCATTGCAGACGCGCGCCGGCGACGGCGGTCGTGAGTCGCCGCAGCGCGGCCGGGCGGAACGCGAAGTTCACGTCGAGCATCAGGCCGCGCTCGGCCCCGAGCCCATCGCGCAGCGCCTCGACTTGCGCCGCGATCGGCGCCAGCGTGCGCTCGTCGATCGTGCGGCCGTGCTCGAGCCCCGCCGCGACGAAGCCGGGGTTCAAGAGCTGCGCCTCGGTGCCGTCGAACACGATCGGGTTCGTCTTCACGGCCTTGAAGCCGCGCTCGACGGCCTCGTTGCCGAGCGCGCGAAAGTCGTCGACGGAGCGCAGCCGCGGCTTGTGCAGCAAGCGCTCGAAGAGCTCGCCATGCCGCGCGCGAAACGAGCCGCAGTGTGACCAATAGACGTCGACGGCCGTGCGCAACGGCCCGCCGAACAGGGCGTAGACGGGCACGCCGGCCGCCTTGGCCGCGATGTCGAGGCAGGCGTTCTCGATCGCGGCGCTGGCCTGGGCGCTCAAGCCCCCGGCGGTGAACTGCGTGACGGCCCGCAGCTCGGCCGCGATCCGCGCGAACGCGCGCGGATCGGCGCCGAGGACCGCGCGGCCGAGCGCGCCGATGACCTCGGGCAGCGCGGGGCTCCACGGACCTTCGAGGAACTCGGCCCAGCCGACGAGGCCCTCGTCCGTGCCGACCTTCAGGAACGAGAACGGCCGCCAGCCGCCGTCGGCTCTGAGCGTTTCGAGCTTCGTGATCCGCATGGCCGGCTATTCTCTACCCTGGTGCGCGACGTTCAGCAACGGCTGGCCGCCGAGATAGCGCCGCACGTTCTCCATCACGATCGCGTCGACCTCGCGCCGGCGCTCGGCGTCGGCGCCGGCCCACGCGATGTGCGGCGTGACGATCACGTTCGGCATCTGCCACAGCGCGTGGCTCTTCGGCAGCGGTTCGGGGTCGGTGACGTCGAGCCCGGCACCCGCGAGCGCTCCGCTCGTGAGCGCGCCGACCAGCGCGTCCGTCGCGACGATGCCCCCGCGCGAGATATTCACGAGATACGCCCCGCGCGGCAACCGGGCAAGCATCGCCGCGTCGAGCAGGCGCTCGGTGCTCGAATTCAGCGGCAGGGCGACGATGACCACGGAGCACCCGGCGAGCACGTCGGCGAGTTGCTCGAGTGCGGCCACCTCGAAGCCCCCGGGATCGCGCCGCGCCGTGCGTGCCACGCCGATCGGCTCGGCGCCGAAGGCTCGCACGAGCGTCGCGATGGTCCGACCGATGTGTCCCGTGCCGAGCACGGCCACGCGCTTGCCGTGCAGGCATTCGATGGCGCTCGCCGTCGGGAACATCGCCCATTCGCGTCGTTGCTGAGCCGCGAGCAATGCCGGCGTGCGGCGCAGCAACGAGAGCAGGAGCTGCACGGCGTGCTCCGCGATGGCCTGCGCGCCGGCGCCGCCGAACGTCGTCACGGTGACGCGCGGCGGCAGGCCCGGGCGCTCGAGGGAATCGATGCCGGCGTTCAAGGCTTGCAGCCAATCGATCGGCGAGGCTTTCAGCGCCGCCGCACAATCCGCGCCCCAGTTTTGCGCGAGCGCGATCAGGGCATCCGACTCGGCCATGGCCGCGAGCGCGTCGGCGCGATCGCGCGCGACGCGCACGCTGACGCCGTCGAGCGTGCCGATGAGTGCGGCGAGGCGCGCGTCGTCGGAGCCGGTCCAGAGCAGGAGTCGCCGCGCCACGACGGTGCTATCGCGTAACGATCAGGCGAGGGCGCGCTGCAGCGCCTCGAGCAATCGCCCGTACAGGCGCTGCTCGCAGCCGAGGAGCTCGCGGACGCGGGCGTCGCTGCGCTCGCCGTCGCTGTCGAGGCGCGCCGCCATCTCGGTCAAGTGATTCTGCTCCTCGCCGAGCACGCGCTTCAGCGACAGCGCGTGCTGCGATCGCTGCAGAGCCTGTTGATACAGGCCATAGAACCACAGCGCGCGAAACTCGACGATCATCGACATATAGAGGTACACCGCACGCGCATGCGCGCCGACGAGCGTGCGCGTCATGGCGATCTCGAGCCGCTGGAAGTACATGCGTGCCGCGGCCGGCGCGAGCAGATCCTCGGGCGCGTACTCGAGCGGGCGCGCGGCCGTCTTCTCCGCCTGCCGCTTCATGAAGTAGGCGTGGTGGGCCTCCTCCGCGACGTGCCGGAGCGTGGCCTGCTCGATGCTCGCCGAGTGCTGGGTGGACATGATCTTGTGGCTGCCCATGTGCTCGAGCATCGATAGCGTGTTCAGCAGGCGGGCGTGGCGGGGCGCATCGGCGATGGCGCGGCCGAGCAGCGCGTCGGTCGAGGCCGCGAGCCGGTCGTTATCGACCGCAAACCGCGTCAGCGCTCCCTCGAGCCATGAGTCGGCGCGCTCGGCATCGTAGTAAGGCAGCATGGTCCCGAAGATTCTCCAGATTTCGCCCGGCGGTGAAAGCCACGGGGCGCTGCTAGTGTATACGAATGCTCCGTCGCGGCCGGTTCGACTCCGGTCGGGCGCGGAGTAACATGGCGTGGGCTTCGAAGGGGGAGCAATGCGGCTCGAAGTACTACTGGCGGTGACGCTGTCGGCGTTCGGCATGGCCGTGCACGCGCAGCCGACGCCCGATGCGGCGGCGTACGCCGCGCTCGCGAAGCTGCCCGAGATCGCGGGTCTTTGGGAGATGACGTTCGGCGGCGGTCCGCGCGGCGCGCCGGCCCGAGGGCCCGGCGCTCACGCCGGAGTACGCGGCCAAGCTCAAGAGCTATCAGGAGGCGCAGGCCCGCGGCGAGATCCAGGACACCCCGGCGGCCAACTGCGTGCCGCCCGGCATGCCCGGCGTCATGACGCAGCCGTATCCGATCGAGATCCTGGTCACGCCCGGCAAGATCACGATCATCGCCGAGGCCTATGCACAGTGGCGGCAAATTTTCACCGACGGCCGCAAGCACCCCGACGACCCCGACCTGACCTACAACGGTCACTCGATCGGCCATTGGGAAGGCGACACGCTGGTCGTCGACACCATCGGCTTCACGACCGATACGGCGCTCGGCAACTACGGCGTGCGGCACAGCGACAAGATGCACATCGTCGAGCGCTTCCGCTTGGCGCAGCCCGACCGGCTCGAGGTTCAGACGACGATCACGGATCCCGAAGCGCTGACGAAGCCGTGGACGAGCACGCGTGTGTACGGCCGGCATCGCGACTGGACGCTGGCCGAGTACGTCTGCCAGCAGAACAACCGCAACTTCACCACCGACGAAGGCAAGGCCGGCATCAACCTCAAGTTCGAGGAGAAGGAATGAGTACCGCGAAACTACGTAGTCGTGCGTTGACCCGACCGGCAGCCATGCTCGTCGGCATGATCTTCGCGAGCGCCGCGAGTGCGCACCATTCCTTCAGCGTGTTCGACACGCAGCACGAGGAGACGATCGAGGGCAACATCGTCGAGTTCCAGTGGACGAACCCGCACACGCTGGACCTGGCTCGACGTGAAGAACGCCGACGGCAGCGTCACGCGCTGGGGCTTCGAAGGCATGAGCCCGAACTATCTCGGCCGGCGTGGCTGGTCGAAGAGCACGTTCAAGCCCGGCGACAAGGTGAAGGCCGTGATCTACCCGCTGAAGAGCGGCGAGCCCGGCGGCACGCTGCTGCACGCGACGCTGCCCGACGGCACCGAGGTGGTGAACTTCGGCCGTCCGCCGAGCGGCGGTGGCGGCGCACCACAGGAGTAGGGTCCGGGCCGGGCGCTCCATTACAATCGTTGCCACGCGCCCGTAGCTCAGTTGGATAGAGCATCAGGCTTCGAACCTGAGGGTCGGGAGTTCGAGTCTCTCCGGGCGCGCCAACCCCCAACATGGTCTCTTTTGGAGTTCATGCGACGCGGGCAAAGTCGACAGCTGGCTCCCCGCTCATCGCAAAAGTCGTCGGTTTCACTCCTTCAACAGCGCCGGCCAATCGAGCACCACGCTGATTGACGTTCGAGGAGCTCGTTGATCCAGCGGCACCTCGATCAAGAAGCGCTGGCCGTCGGCAGTGGACTGCGGAGTACTGGTCACGTCCGAGCTCGGCGGAAAGGGCAGCCGCTGCGCGTCGCCACTCTCGAAGGCGGTGCCGGTGGTGTTCACTGGAACGACAAAGGCCTCCGTTCGAGGAAACGTGTTAAAGACGATCTCTTGGCCAATGCGCCACTGCGGCCAATTGCCGACGTCCTTCGAGATTTGCCACTTGCCTTCGCCGAATGACGGCACGCCGGTCTCTCCCGACACTCGGAACGGGCGGACGAAGACCTCCGACGCGCCGGTCTCGAGCGATACGTAGGCAACCCAACGCATGTCGGGGGAAAAGACTCCAGCCCACTCGTTGAAGCTCTCGCCGAGCAACAGATGCGGCTTGCGGTCGCTGAGCGACAGCGCCCACAGGTCATACCCCGTGCTCGGAGCGTTCTGGATGTGATAGAGCAGAAACCGACCGTCGCTCGACCAGCTGGTCGGAAAATGCCGCAACCCCGGCTCCTGTAACAGCATCTGCTCGTCGCCGAATCCCGAGGCGGCCTTCTCGTAGATCGTGTCGCCGAGACGGCCGGCCGAGTAGGCAACGCGCGCGCCGTCCGGAGACCACACGGCGGGCGTAGTACACATCCTTTTTGAAGGTTAAACGCGTGCGCGCGCCGCTCGCGAGGTCCAGCATCCAGAGGTCGCCCGGCACGTTGTACGGAGTATCTTTCGCGACTGCGCGCCTGCCATCCGGCGACAACACCACGCGCTGGTCGGGCCCGGGCGGTCCGAACGAGCCGACGGTCTTCCCTTGCCGGTCGACCCAGGTGACCTGGAAGGCGCCGGGCGCCGACGCGGTGCGATAGACGAAGACGCCCTCGTCGGATACGGAGAACATTCCGGTGAAGTACCACGTGATCCCGACGTTTTGGGCCACCGGCACTGGCGCATCGCGGAGCTCCAGGCGGCGAGCGTCGAATGGTTGCGCCATCAGCGTGCCGGCGCGCGGAAAGAAGAAGTGGCCATTCGCGAAGACTCCCGGCACATCGGTCGCCAATATCCGCTGCCGGGATTGGTTCCCGGCGGCGACGTCGAGAGAACCCACGTACATGCCCGCTACGTCCGCGGGTCCGGAGCGGAAGTACAGAAAGTGTTTGCCGTCGGGGAGAAACGTGGGCCACGTGTGAACGAACTCTCCCTTGGACAGGTCGACCTGCGTCACCGCCGTCGGCGTGCCGCCTGCCGCCGATACTCGCCAGATCGGACCACCCGATCCGCCGCCCCAGCTCCCCAGCACGATGTCGCCCTGGCGATTCCAGGTACCTGAGTGGATTGCGCCGGCGGGAACGCTGGCCACGGTTTCCGGTGGACCCCCGGCCGTGTCGACTTTCTTCAGTGTGTCGTCGTCGACGAAGGCCACGTATCGGCTGTCGGGAGACCAGAAGAAGGTCGAGGCCCCTTCCGTGCCCGACAGGCGCCGCCAGTCGAGTTGGTCGAGATCGCGCAGCCATAACGCCCCTTGCGCGGCGATCAGCAGCTTACGGCCGTCCGGGGATACCGACACTTCGTCGCCCAAATCCGCGTTCTCCGGCACGGGCGCCTCGAGTCGGCGGGGCGAGCCCGGCGCCGTGGGCCGCAACGCCCATGCACCGATTCCCAACGCGATTACCGCCATCACCACGGCCAACCCTTGCCACACCCGACCCGATCGCGAGGGGGCCGACGCCTCGGGCTGCGCAGCCATCCACTTCAGTGCGAGCCTCACGTCGCGCGCCGATTGCCAGCGCTTCTCGGGATCCTTCTCGAGGCAGGTGCGCACCACTTCTGCGAGACCGCGCGGCGTTTGCGGCTGAAGCTCGAGCAGCGGTCGCGGCTCTTCTTTGAGGATCGAGGCGGCGAGGGTGGCCTGCGACGTGCCGGCGAAAGGCCGCGTGCCGGCGATCAGCTCGTAGAGCACGATGCCGAAGGCGAAGATGTCGCTGCGCGCGTCGGCGTCGTGGCCTTCGATCTGCTCCGGCGACATGTAGGGCAGCGTGCCCAGGACGGAGCCCTCCGCCGTCAGGGAAGCGCCGCGGGCTTGCGTGAGGCCGGCGCCGTCGGCAGCAGGAGCGTGCGTGATCCTCGCGAGTCCGAAATCGAGAACCTTCACACCGCTTTTGGTGAGGAGGATGTTTTCGGGCTTCAAGTCGCGGTGGACGACGCCCTTTCCGTGCGCGGCATCGAGCGCGTCCAGGATCTGCTCGGCCAGCTCCAGCGCCTCGGCGATCGGCACGGGTCCGTGCAGCAACTTGCCCTCGACATACTCCATGACGAGGTAGTCGGGGCCGATGTCGTAAAGCGAACACACATGACGATGGTTCACGGCCGCGATGGCCCGAGCCTCACGCTCGAAGCGCTCGCTGAACGGGCCGAGGCTCGCCTTGATGGCGACCAGCCGATTGAGACGCGTGTCTCGCGCCTTCCACACCTCGCCCATGCCGCCGGAGCCGAGGGCGGAAAGAATCTCGTACGGACCGAGACGCGTTCCTGGCGTCAGAGCCATGGCAAGTACTCAGGATTATAGGATGAGGGTTTTCGCAGATGAGTCTTCGTTAGGTCGAATGTCGTCGTGTCGCTCCCTCAGACAGTTTGCCGAGCAGCACCGCACCGGCATCTCGCAGTCTCGACACGACGGTGGCGTCGACATCCGGTGCGAAGTTCTCGCGCACCGTCGTGCCCCCAAACGTTACGGATGCCCTTCGCGTGACAGAGATCTTACACGGCCACTGGTACACCCCGCAGCGGCCCCCGATATTTGCCCGCACGGATTTCCTGCTCCGCTGCGCGAGCAAGTCGAAGCTGGCATGTGGGCAAGCTCACATGAAGCGGGACACTCTCTGGCACAATGGCCCGAAAGCGGCGCCCAGCTTAGGCCATGGCACTCCGGGCCACATCCATTCAAGGGCCGGCGTTCGAACTGCACGCCTCGCCGAGGAACTCGAGACCGCGTTGCTCGGCTTTCTCGAAGAGCCACCGATCGCGCGTCGGTCCACGGCCCTGGAGCGCGACGCGCGACCCAGAGCGCAGCAGCGCGATCGGCGTTCCGTGGATGCCAAGCGTTCTCCCGCTCTGGCCTGCTGTTGCGTAAATCCCTCCGCGGAGGGATTTCGCACCGACTTGGTGCGCGCTTCCGCGGAAGCGCGGCGTCGGCGCCGGGCCCATCGGCGTTCAATCCGAGCTCGAGCTCGACCCCGACAGTCGTCATCGCCACGTTCCCCGGACGACGCGCCCGAACGCCTCGTTGCGTGCGGTATTCGGCGCGGCCGTGGTGCGTCGGCAGCCGCGCTTGGTCTGGACGGAGGAACGCTCCACGCGTGCCACATCTCTCCAATCCACATGGTAGCTTCAGGCCTCTGCGGGATGGCCGCTTCGACCCAGGGGAACAACGGATGAAGAAGATCGATATCGGTCAGACAATCACCACCGTCGCAAACGTTAGTGTCATTGCCGGCATCGTGTTCCTTGCCGTCGAGCTGCAGCAGAACAACGAGCTGCTGAGCTTGGAAGCGAGCCGCGGATTCATGCTGAACCGAGTCGAGACAGCCGGCATGATCGCCAACGACCCCTATCTTGCGCCGCTTCTCGTTAAGGTAAGAAACGGCGAGCCACTCTCTGAGGAAGAGGAGCTCAGACTGGATTCCTTTGCAAACGGAGCGTTGGGGCGTTGGGAATGGGAGTGGGCACAAAGAGAGCGGGGCCTGCTCCCTGATCGGCCCGTTGAGGCTTATCGGGCGAATGTGGCGGGCAATCCCTACCTTGCACAGTGGTTGCTGCAGCACGAAAACAGATTCGATCCCGGTTTTGTAGGGTGGATGAAGACTAGCGTCATAAGTCAGTGAGCACTGCCTTGCCGATCGCGGGCTGCTCGATTCCAAGTGGGAGCCCTCATCGCAACCGGGACGTCCGCCGCGGCACATGTACCGACTGACGGCGCACGGCATCGCGTTCGCCAGGAAGCAGATGGAGGCCGACTCCGGCGAGCTGCTCGGGGATCCGGCGTGAACCGCCAACGCTCCTGGGCACGGCTATTCGCCGCGCGGCTGGCGAAGCACGCGGCCCGTGTGTTGCCCCGTGATCGCGCCGATTGGTCGCGGGCGATGCGGAATGAAATCGACCACCTGCCTACCGGCCGTGCGGCCCTCGCGTGGGCCGTCGGCTGCGTGTTCGCCAGTTACCTCGAGAGGATCAGTGTCATGGAAATCGGCTCTACGAGTATTTCCCGCGTGGCGCTCACTCTGGAAATGCTGCTGTGTTTCGGCGCCGCGACGTTGCTGTTGATAGGCCTGCCGCTTTCGGCCGTGTTCGGCGCCTGGCCGGACGTGTGGTCGACGCGGCTGTCGTTGCTTCTCTTGTCCACCTCGTTGATCGGGCCGTTGGGGTTGGGCGTGGCTTTCAGATTCATCGTGCTGGAACGCAAGGACCTAAGCCGGACGCTGGCCTTCGTGCTGTGCGGGCTCGCCATGTGGACATTCGTTGGCAATGCCGCTTTCTCCCTTAGCGTGGCCAGTCCAGGCTATCAGTGGCGCGCGCTGACGCTCATGGCCGTCTTGCCGCTCGTGGGCGCCGTGCACCTCGCCTGCATGGCCAAGACAAAGGCCGGAAGAGCGCCGGCGGCCGCGTAACTCGGCGCTCGATGCCGCGCGCGGCATCCGCCTTCGCAACGCGCAGGGCCGCGGCTGAGCCGGCTCCGGATCCGCTCGATGCGCCGGTGTTCGGTTTCGGTAGCCCCCAAGCCTTGGTAGATTGACCGGCAGGTCGAGCCAAACTCGACGTCGACAATCGATGGCCGAACAGAAACTGGCAGCCGGGATCTACGATCACGCGGGGTGGGCCGCCGTCGTGTGCGTGGCGGACGGCAACGTGGTCGATCGACGGCGCATCGAGCTCATCGAGCCCGGGCTGCCGTGTTTTCCCTATCATCATGGAGCACAGGGGATCCCGATCGCCGAGGGGGTTGCGCTGGTGGAGCGCGTGCGCGCCTCCGCGGTCGCGTGTGCGGAGCGCGCGTTGGATGCGCTGCCGGCAGGCGTCCGGGCCATCGCGATCCGCAGGCGTCCGACGCTCCCGTCCACGGTCGCCGAGCGGATCGAGAGCTACTACGCTCAGACGCGGGCCGACGGCGTGATGTATCGCGGCGTGATCGCCGAGGCGGCCGAAGCGCGGGGCTGGTTCGTTTACGAGTACGACGTGAAAACGGTGCTCGGGCGAGCGACCAAGGTGCTCGGGGTGGGCGATATCTCCGCGCGGCTGAATGCGATCGGCAAGGCGCTCGGACCGCCGTGGCAGAGAGATCACAGGCTCGCGACGGCCGCGGCGATCGTCGCGGCGAAGGCGTGCGAAGAACGAGAATAGCGGCGTACGCATAAGAGCCTGAGCTAGGATACGGGGCGTATCGCCGTCGGAAAGTCGCGCCGAGCCGGGGGGTTCAATGCATCGTTCCACCGCTGCGTTCGCTGTCTTCACCGTTGCCGTGGCGCTCGCCGGCGCGGCGGTCGTCCAAGCCGCGTCGCCGGACCCGTTGCCGCGCGCCCGCCCCGAAGACGTGGGCATGTCGGCGCAGCGGCTCGCGACTCTCACGCCGGTGCTGAAGAGCTACGTCGATAGCCGGCAACTCGCGGGCTCCGTCGCGCTGGTGGCGCGCCGCGGCAAGCTCGTCTATTACGAGGCGTTCGGCCAGCAGGACCGCGAGGCGCGCTCGCCGATGCACACGGACAGCATCTTCCGCATCGCCTCGCAGTCGAAGGCCATCGTGACGACGGCGGCCATGATCCTCGTCGAGCAGGGCAAGCTGGGGCTGAACGATCCCGTCGCGAGATACATTCCGGAATTCGGCCAAGCCACCGTGGCCGTGCCGAAAGACGGCGGCGGCTACGACGTCGTGAAGGTCAAGCGTCCGATCACGGTGCGCGATCTCATGACGCACACGTCCGGTCTGAGCTACGGCACGGGCCCGGCGGCGGATGCGTGGCAGAAGGCCGGCATCACGGGCTACTACTTCGCGGATCGCAACGAGCCGATCGGCGCCACCGTCGCGCGCATGGCCTCGCTGCCGCTCGACGCGCAGCCGGGCGAGAAGTGGATCTACGGCTACAGCATCGACGTGCTCGGCGCAGTCGTGGAGAAGGCGAGCGGCAAGCCGCTCGACGAGCTCGTGCGCGCGAGCATCCTCGTGCCCCTCGGCATGACCGATACCGCGTTCTATCTGCCGAAGGACAAGCGCGGCCGCCTCACGGCCGTCTACGCGCGCAACGGCAATGCGCCGATCACGCGTGCGCCGAACGAGGGCGCGGCCGGGCAGGGGGCCTACGTCGACGGTCCGCGCAAGTCGTTCTCGGGCGGCGCCGGCCTCTTGTCGACGGCCGGCGATTACGCGCGGTTCCTCGAGATGATGCTCGAGGACGGCCAGCTCGACGGCACGCGGCTGCTATCGCGCAAGACCGTGGAGCTCATGACCACCGATCACCTGCACGGCATTCCGTTCAACCTCGGTCAGGGGTTCGGGCTAGGCTTCTCCGTGGTGAAGGACGTGGGCGCGCGCGGCGAGCCCGGCTCCGTCGGCGAGTTCGGCTGGGGTGGCGCGTACCATTCGACTTACTGGGTCGACCCCGTCGAGAAGCTCGTCGTGGTATATCTCACGCAGCTGAACCCCGCGGGCGACATCGATGACTTCGCGCGCCTGCGGGCGCTCGTGTACCAGTCGATCGTCGACTAGGGCCGGCGGGCGTGGGCAGAGATAACCGTACGCGTCCGGGAGGTGACATGAGCAAGCGTTCACTGCCGCGCCGCGCATTCCTCCAGGGCCTGGCCTCGTCCGCCGGGCTCGTGCTCGCCGGTTGCGCGCAGACCGATCCGCCGACGTACGGCAATGTGCTGCGGATGGGCGATCTCTTGAACTACAAAGCGCATCGGCTGCTGTTGCCGAAGCACTCGCTGGTGCGCGAATACCAACTCCGCGACATCTCCTCGGTGCCGGCGATCGGCACGACGGATCCCACGGACTCGGCGCAGCCGGGGTTCGATTTCGAGCAGGCCGAGGAGTACGACCGCCTGCGGCGCAACGGCTTCGCCGACTGGCGCCTCGAAATCGAGGGCAGCGTGGCACGGCCGAGCAGCTTCTCGCTCGAGGACCTGCGGCGCATGCGCTCGCGCACGCAGATCACCCGCCACACCTGCGAGGAGGGCTGGTCCGCGATCGCGCAGTGGACCGGGGTGCCGCTGCGGGCCGTGCTCGAGGCGGCCGGGATTCGACCGGAGGCGCGGTTCGTGCAGTTCCATTGCTACGACGTGTTCGTCGACGGCATCGACATGCTCGACGCGCTGCACCCGCAGACGATCCTGGCCTACGGCATGAACGGGCGCGACTTGCTCGTCGGTCACGGTGCGCCGCTGCGCGTGCGCGTCGAGACGCAGCTCGGCTACAAGAGCATGAAATACCTGCGCAAGATCGTCGTCACGAACGAGTTCGACGACAACGGCCCGTACGGCATGATCCAGAACGGCTGGTCGTGGTACGCGGGGATCTGACGAACGTGCGGCGCATACGCGGGCTGTCGATTCTGCTCTGCACGCTCTGCGGCGCGCTGACGGCGAGCGTTGCGCACGCGCAGACGTTGAAGGCAGCCAAGCCGGTCGACATCGAGCGCGTGAAGGACAACCTCTACCTGCTCTCGGGCGAGGGCGGCAACGTGGCCGTCCTCGTCACCGATGCCGGCGTGGCGCTCGTCGACGACATGTTCTACCGCGACTACGACGGCATCGTCGCCAAGGTCGCGACGGTCACGAAGCAACCGATCGAGTTCGTGCTGAACACGCATCAGCACGACGACCACGCCGGCGGTAACGCGAAGATGCTGAAGATTGCGAACGTGATCGCGCACGACAACGTGCGAGCGAACCTCGTCGCACATCAAGCAGCCGTACTACGAGGACACGCCCGGCACGCCGATCGGGCTGCCGAACGTCACGTTCGGCGATGCGCTCGTGCTCCATCTCGGCGACCAGGAAATCCGTGCGCAGCACTTCGGCCGCGGCCACACGAGCGGCGACGCCGTCGTCTACTTCCCCGCGCTGAAAGCGATCCACACCGGGGATCTATTCATCGCGCGACGCGGCCCCGCGCCGGCCGACAAGCCGCCGGGTGCCAACATCTATGTCGACTACGCGCAGGGCGGCAGCTTTCTCGAGTGGACGCAGACGCTCGATCGGGTGCTCGCGCTCGATTTCGACACCGTGATCCCGGGCCACGGCCCCGTCTCGACGAAGGCGGACCTCGTGCAGTTTCGCGCCGACGTCGCAGCCATGCGGGATCGACATCGCCGAGCTGATCCGCGCCGGGGCCACGAAGCAGCAGGTGCTCACCGTGTTCGAGATGGACTACGGCTGGCGCTCGACCGGCTGCCCGCCGAGCCCGCCGACGCCGGGGTGCCTGCAATTCCAGCAGATCGACGCGCTGATCGCGGAGCTGTCGACCGGCGCGCGTTGACGGCCCGCAGCGGGCAAGCGCTGCCCGCTGCGAGCGTGGATTGGGTGGCGATGCCTTAAGCGGACGCCGGCCAGACGAACTCGGGGCGCAGCCCCGGATACACAGGCCGACCGTCGCTCGGTTTCGGCACTCCGGTGGCCGGATCGTAGAACGCGTGGTAGGTGGCTTTCAGATTCTGCGCGTCGTACCCCATCAGATTCGGCACGATCACGCGAATTCTCTTCTGCTTGTCGTCGAGCATGATCGGCTTGCCGCAGGCCGCGCAGGTGCACAGCTCGAGCGGGCCAGTGGGGTTCTTGCTGTTGAAGGGCTGGCGCTTCAGGCCGGCCATGTTGTCGACCTTGAGGTCGCCGTGGTTGAAGAACACGACGTGCGTCGTCGGTTGGCCCGTGACCCCTTTGCAGACCGAGCAGTGGCACGTGTGGTTGTCGATCGGGTCGCGATCCGAGTGAGTATGGACGTGGTCGCAACCGCCGGCGTACTTGTGTGGCATGGCTCTCTACCCTTTGTTGTTGAACGCGACTTCATCTTGACCCGAAGGCCAATTCCCATAATGCGTCGTCGGCCGCGCGTTGTCACTCCGCCGCAGTGAACACGTCCTCGATGCGACAGTCGAACACGCGCGCGATGGCGAACGCGAGCGGCAGGCTCGGGGCGTAGCGACCTTTCTCGATCGAGATCACGGTTTGCCGCGAGACGTCGAGCACCTCGGCGAGGGCTTGCTGCGACCAGCCACGCGCTTCGCGTAGCTCGCGGACCCGATTGTTCATTCGTGTGGCGCGATCACGCTGCGGAGCGGCAAAGTCCAGGCCGTGCGGCGGCGGGTATGTAAAGGACACTTGACTATCGTCCGGCGGTCTGTGATAGTCAAGCACACTTTACGTCAGCCTGCAGCGTGATACTCGCGGGCCTGATCCGTATAGCCATGAGGTGCTCCAGCATTCCCATGGGCCTCCTCGCCGTGTTTTGCGAGTTGACGTTTCCTCCCCAATTGAAACCCAACGGACCGCGCGGCGGGAGGCCCGCCCTTCGCGGGCGGCTGTGATACTCGGACGGCTGCCCCGTATATTGCCCCGATGACGATCCACGGCGATATCTCGGGAACGTTCCCCTGGCAGGAACAGGCGGCGGAGGTCGACTGGGAGGCCGCGTATGCGCAGATGCTGCCGCGGGTCTACAACTTCTTTCGCTATCGGCTCGGCAACGACGCCGTCGCCGAGGACCTCACCTCGCGCACGTTCGAGAAGGCGTGGACGCAGCGCGCGCGCTACCGCCGCAATCTCGCGGGCTTCGCCACGTGGCTGCTCAGCATCGCGCGCAACGTCGCCATCGATCATCTGCGCGCGCAGCGGCAGCACCTGCCGCTCGAGGCCGCCGACAGCGTTGCCGCGGTCGGCACTCCGCACGAGGACTACACGCGTGCCGCGGACATCGCGCGGCTCGCGCGGCTGCTCGAGGGTTTACCGCCGCGCGAGCAGGAGCTCGTCGCGCTGAAGTATGGCGCCGAGGCCACGAACCGCGCGATCGCGGCGCTGACGGGTTTGACGAATCGAATGTCGGGACGATTTTGCATCGCGTCGTGCAGCAGCTCCGGCGTGACTGGTAGCGACGCGTTAGGAGGACCCAATGGACGATCAATTCTTGCATGATTTGCGGCGTGCCCCGGCGACGGAGTTCGCAGCCCGGCTCCGAGGATCGCTCCGAACGCACGATTCGTCGCTGCGTTCCGGAGCTCGCATGTCGACGTTGCGGTGGCTCGCGGCGGCCGCGTCGATCGCGATGGTGAGCGTGGCGCTCACGTTCCCCGAGGTTCGTGCGGGTGCGGCGGCATTTCTCGATCTGTTCCGCGTCGTGAACTTCACCGGCGTGCGGTTCGATCCGCAGCGCCTGGCCGGGCTCAAGAACGACGGCGTCGATTTCTCGTCGCTGTTCGGACAGGTGGAGCTGCTGACGGAGCTCGCGCACACCGGTGTCGTACGCGGATCCCGCGGAAGCGGGGCGGGCGGCCGGGCTCCAGCTGCGCTTGCCGGCATGGGTGCCGCCGGGCTGGACGCTGACGGAGACGAGTGTGGCGGCCGAGCATGCCGCGCGCATCACGGCGAGCACCGCGAAGCTTCAAACGGTGCTCGACGCGCTCGCGCTCGACGACGTGCGCCTGCCCGATGGGATCGACGGCCAGGTGGCGACCGTGCGCGTGCCGCCCGTGGTCGAAGTCACGTACGGCAACGGCAGCCTCAGGATGCGGTTGTTCGAAGCCCGCAGCCCCGAGGTGTCGTTCCCGGCCGCGTTCGATTTGCCGGCGCTCGCGCAGGCAGCGCTCAGGGTCCTGGGTCTCGATCCTTCCGAAGCCTATCGGATGGCGTACAGCATCGACTGGCGCAACACGCTGATCGTGCCCGTGCCGACGGATGCGGCATCGTTCCGGCAGATCAACGTCGCCGGTGCCGAGGGGCTGCTCGTCGAGCGGCTGCGCGGCGGGCGAGTGCTGTTCTGGTCGGCCGGCGGGCAGATGTACGTGCTGACGTCGCCCATGGGTGCCGCGGAGATGCTCGAGATGGCGCAGTCGCTGCAGTAGATGCCCGAAGCCGCGATCGACACGCTCGGCTTGCGCAAGGAGTTTGCGCGCAACGTCGCCGTTGCGGATCTATCGCTCACGGTCGGGCGCGGCGAGGTATTCGGCTTTCTCGGCCCGAACGGCGCCGGCAAGACGACGTCGCTGAAGCTGCTGCTCGGGCTCGTGGAGCCCACGGCCGGCAGCGGCACGGTGCTCGGCGCGCCGCTCGGGCAGCGCGACGTGCGTGCGCGGATCGGCTTCTTGCCCGAGCACTTCCGGTTTCATGATTGCCTGACCGGCACTGAGCTGCTCGATCTGCACGGCCGCTTGCTCGGGCTCCGCGAGCCGGCCTTGAGCGAACGCCGCGGCGCATTGCTCGCGCGCGTGGGCCTCGAAGAGGCGGCCCGCAGGCCGCTGAAAACGTACAGCAAAGGCATGCTGCAGCGCGTCGGGCTCGCGCAGGCGCTGCTCGGCAACCCCGACCTCGTGTTTCTCGACGAGCCCACGTCCGGTCTCGATCCGCTCGGCCGCGTGCTGGTGCGCGAGCTCATCGACGAGCTACGTGCGCGCGGCACGACGGTGTTTCTGAACTCCCACTTGCTGGGCGAGGTCGAGGCCACGTGTGACCGAGTCGCATTCGTCAAGAACGGCCGCGTGGTGCACGAGCTCGTGCTCGCCGAGGCGCGCAGCGGTCTCGACGTGGAGGTGCGCATCGCGGACCCGAGTGCCGCCGTCGTGCTCGGGCTCGGCGAATTCGGCACCGACGTGCGGCTTCAGGACGGCATCGTTCGGCTGCGTGTCGAGCACGAGCGCAGCCTGCCCGACATGGCGCGCTGGCTCGTGAGCCGCGGTAGCGCGCTGTACGAGCTGCGCTGTCGGCGCAAGACGCTCGAGGAGTGGTTCATCGAGATCATGGGCGAAGAGCAAGGGCCCGGTTAGAGCAGCATGCGCGGCACACTGACGATCGCGAGACTCACTTGGCTCGAGGCGCGGCGGCGAAAGATCGCGCTGGCGGCGGTGATCTGCGGGCTGGCGTTCCTCGCGGTGTACGCGACGGCCGCGTACTTCGCGCAACGCAACGTCGCGGCAGGAGCGGTGAGCTTCGTGCAGCAGCGGATCATGTTTCAGATGCTGCTCCAGGCCGGGCTCTACGTCGTGAACTTCCTCGTCATCGCATGCGCCGTATTGCTCGCGGTCGACACCCTGTCGGGCGAGATTTCCTCCGGTGTCATTCAGACGCTGGCCTCGAAGCCGATCGACCGTGGCGCGATCGTGCTCGGTAAATGGCTCACGTACTGGTGCATGACGGGGGCGTACCTGTTGCTGATGGCGGGCGGCGTCGTGCTCAGCGTGTGGCTGGCCAGCGGCATCGTGCCGCGCGGCATTCTGCCGGCGTTCCCGTTGCTGTGGCTCGGCGCCACGGTGATGCTTGGCATTACCGTGCTCGGTGGCGTGCGCCTCACGACGATTGCGAATGGCATCGTGGCGTTCGCGTTCTACGGCATCGCGTTCATCGGCGGGTGGGTCGAGCAGATCGGGGCCGCGATAGGCAACGATGCTGCGCGGCGCGTCGGTACCGCGATCAGTCTGCTGTCTCCCGCCGACGCCATGTGGCGGCGCGCCGCGCACGAAATGCAGCCTTCGGGCGCCGTCGGTGTGAATCTCACGCCGTTCACCCCGTTCTCCGTGCCGAGCGATGCGATGGTGGTGTGGGCGCTGGTGTTCGTGGTGGTGATGCTGGTGCTTGCGATACGCGCGTTCCGTCATCGGGCGCTCTGACGCACAGCGGCGCGATCGTCCGCACGATCGTCGCGCTCGGGCCGCCACCTCGGCACCTTCCCCAAAATCTCGACCACGCGCATGCGTGTTATAGTTTTTTCAGACCAAGTGAGCGAGGCTTGCCGATGCTGACTCGACGCGATGCGTTGCTGACGATGGGTGCGAGCGCCGTGGCGCTGCAAGCGCGCTGGTCGTGGGCACAGGGCGCCGGCAAGCTGATCACGAAGCCGATCCCTTCGACGGGCGAGCCGCTGCCGATCGTTGGCCTGGGCAGCTCCACGAGCTTCAGCGCGGCCGCGCGCGCCGACGATCTCGAGGCGATCAGCGCCGTGTTCAAGGCCATGCTCGAGCAGGGCGGCACGGTGTTCGACACGGCGCCGGGCTATGGCGCCTCGGAGGAAGTCGCGGCCAGGGCCGTGAACGACCTGAAGCTGGCCGATAAGGTGTTCTGGGCCACGAAGCTGAACGTCGCGGGCTTCGGCGGCGGCTCGGCCGATCCGGCCCGCGCGCGCGCCCAGGTCGAGACCTCGTTCCGCCTGCTCGGTCGCGCCAAGATCGACCTGATCCAGGTCCACAACGTCGGCGATCCCGCCACGCAGCTGCCGATCCTGGCCGAGTACAAGAGCGCCGGCCGGTTACGCTACGTGGGTGTCACGTCGACGTTCAAGCCGCAGTACCCGCAGCTCGAGCGGCTCATGCGCAGCGAGAAGCTCGACTTCATCGGCATCGACTATGCGGTCGACAACCTCGATGCGGAGCAGACCATGCTGCCGCTCGCGCAGGAGCGCGGCATTGCGGTGCTGGGGTACATGCCTTTCGGTCGCGGTCGGCTCAGGGATCGCGTCGCAGGGCACGACGTGCCGGCGTGGGCCGCGGAGTTCGGTGCGACGACCTGGGCGCAGTTCTTCCTGAAGTTCGTCGCCTCCCATCCGGCCATGACCGCCGTGACGCCGGCCACGAGCAAGGTGGAGCACATGCTCGACAACATGGCGGCCGCGCACGGGCGATTGCCAGATCAGGCGGAGCGCCGTCGCATGGTGCAGCTCATCGAATCGTTGCCGGCCTGAGCGGCCGGCGCCACTTCGCCGGGTCGTGGAGCCCGAGCGCGAATACCATCCCGGCCGTGACGAGCGCGACTCCGACCAGCTGCAGCCGCGTCGGGATCTCGTGCAGCAGCGGGATCGCGAGTAGCAGCGAGAAGCTCGGCACGAGCGCCGCGAACACGGCGCCGCGCGCGGCGCCCAGGATCGCGATGGCGCGCGTGTAGAAGAGCAGCGCGACAAACGCCGAGAGCACTCCCTGGAACACCCCTTGCAGCACGACCTCGCGCCACGGCGCCGTGGCGAGCTTCGCGCCCGCCATCCACAAGTACGGCGGCAGATACCCCACCAGCGAGAGCACCGCGACGGTCGCCGTCGCGGCCAGCGGCTCCACGCGCCAGAAGCGCGAGCCGACCGTGTAGCTGGCCCAGAACACGCCGGCGATCAGGAACATGGTGTCGCCGCGCCAGGCGTTCGCACCCTGATTCGCGAGCCCGTCCCAGCCGAGCGCCAGGAGCCCGCAGAAGATCGTCAGCACGCCGAGCACGCGTCCCGAGTTCAGCGGATCCTTCAGGATCAGCCAGCTGCCGACGGTCGAGCACAGCAACATGCAGCTCGGCGTGATCACGCCCATGTGACCTGCCGGCGCAAACGCGAGGCCGCCGGCGGTCAGCAGCACGTAAGGCGCGCCGGCGCCGCACGCGAGCAGCACGGCCGGCCAGAAGGCGCACGCCGTTCAGGCGGCGACGCAAGAACAGCGGCAGCAGCACGAGCCCGCCGACGCCGAAGCGCAGCGCCGTCACGTCCCATGCATCGAGCGCGTGGCCGGCCATTGCGACCTTCGTGATGGCGGGGAACCCGGCCCAGATCAGGGCCGCGAGCGCGCCGAAGGTCGCGCCGGCGATCGCCGGATGCGAGGAGGAGTCCGCGTCGCTAATGATCGAGTCCTTGATAAACGCGCCGCTCGAAGCCCTGCAGCGTGGCGATCGCGTCCGGGTCGTAGAACGGCAAATACTGCATCAGCAGCACCGCGCAGACGCCGCGTTGCGGGTCGATCCAGAACTCGGTGTTGAAGATGCCGGCCCAGCTCAAGCTGCCCGGCGCGCGGGCGAGCGCGTCGTCGTGCGCCCCCGTCACCTGGAAGCCCAGGCCGTAGCTGTCGCGCCCGGCACCGAGCGGAAACGGCTCGCTGACTGCGGGATTCGCCGTGGGCTGCTGCTCGACGAGCACGCGGCTCTGATTCTGCTCCATGAGCTTGACGGTGGCTTCGCTGAGCAGTCGGCGACCGTCGGGTGCGCGGCCGTTGTTCAGGAATAGCTGCATGAACTTCACGTAGTCGGCGGCCGTCGAGTGCAAGCCGCCGTCGCCATAGATCGGTGCGCTGATTTTCTCGGGATTCGGGTCCTCGACGAAACCGTCGGCCGTCGTTCGATGCGTCGTTGCGACGCGGGGGTTCTTCGCCGCGGGGACTTCATAGAACGTGTCGCTCATGCCGAGCGGCACGAAGATGCGCTCGCGCATGAACTCGTCCAGACGCTGTCCCGACACTTGCTCGACGAGTCGACCGAGGACGCGCGTGCTCTCGCCATAGGTCCACTTCGCGCCGGGATCGTGCAGTAACGGCAGGCTGGTCGCGGACGCACCGGGGCCGAGCAATGCCGCGAGTATCGGGCTGGAGAACGAATAGCCGAGCCCCGAGGTGTGGGTGAGCAGATGACGCACGGTGATCGGGCGGGCGGCCGGTCGCGTCGTATAGCTCTTGTCGGCCGGGTTGAAGTTCTCGATGACGCGCGCGGAGTCGAGCTCCGGCAAGTACTTGGCGATCGGGTCTTCGAGCTCGAGGTCGCCCTCTTGCACGAGCATCATCACGGCGACGGACGTCACCGGCTTCGTCATCGATGCGAGCCGAAAGATCGTATCCGCCGTCATCCGCACGCCTCTGGCCGAGTCCTGCTGGCCGAACGCGCCCGTGTAGAGCACGCCATCGGCGTCGGCGACCATGGCCACGATGCCCGGAATCTTCGTGTCGGCGACGGCCTGCGTGAGATACCGATCGATCTCCTGGCTATCGGGTAGGCGATTTTGCGCGTCGGCCGCGAGCGGTGCGAGCGCAAGGGCAGCGACGGCCAACAGGCGTATCACGGTGGATTCCTCGGCGAATGGCAGAAACGACGGTAACCGGCACTTCGTCGCCCGTAGCGGCGGGCCACGGCGAATCGGTCGCAAACACTAGCGACTAGGCGGCGTGGCTGCAAGCTGAATGTGGCGCTCAGCGTGCCGGGATCGCGGTGCTCGCCAGCGTGTCCAGAAAGCGCTGCCACTCGCCGGCGAATGCCTCGCGAGCCCGCGCGGCTCGCTGCGTTTGCGCCCAGCGCCACGTATCGAGCGCCGCGGGTCGAGCGTGCTCGCCGCCGCCGGCGTGCGCGCGCAGCGCGCGCGTGTAGGCGAGCACGCGCCGCCGTGCGGTGCGCGCGTCCTGATGCTCACCGAGCACGTCCTGGAGTGCTTTCGTGGCATGCGCCGCCGGCAGGAGCTGCGGGTAGATCTCCGCAAAGAACTCCAGCGCATAGCGCAGCCGCTTGGCGCGGATGCGCAGGCGATGCAGATCTTCCACGCCGCTCTTCGCGTCGAGCTTACGACCGAGCTTGAGCACGCGCCGGCGACTGTGCTTCAGGTACTTGGCGGCGCCCTCGCGGATTGTGAACGTGCGCCAGCGACGCAGGGCGGCGGCGCTCGGGGCGTCTTCGAGCAGATCGCCGAGACTGCCGATCAGCTGCTCGTATCGCTCGCTGGTGAACAGGTGCTGCAGCGCGTCGCGAGCGGCGGCACGCTCGCGTCGCAGCGCGAGCTCGTAGCCGCCCAGCCCTTCGACCACATCGACACCGGATTGTCGAACGTGGTGACGCAGCGCTTTGCTGTGCACGTCGAGATCGCGCACGTCGCTGAACCCGCGGGCGAGCCAGCGCAATTCTCTTCGGAGTCGTGCAGCGGCCCGTGCCGGCAGCATCGTTCCGAACAATCGAAGCGCGACGCGCAGACGCCGGGTCGCGATGCGGATTTGATGCACGTCTTCCGACGACGGCGCGACGCCGGCCTCCGGTAATCGCTCGAGCAGCGCCCGATAGTCACGCTGCAGACAGCGGTACGCGAGCGCGATCATCGGCGAATCCGGTGTGAGCGGCGAGCCTGCGCGCGTCGTCGTGGACGCATCACCGAGCGGCGTCGGAGTGGAGGAAAAGCCTGGATTGACGCTGACCATTACGGTAAGTGGGCTTGCCTAGCGCTCGGGCCAATGTGACATTTAGAGGCGCAACGTCCAACCTGTCAACGCGGTCCCGGCGGCGGATTCGGCCGAGTTGCCCGCGCGATTTCGCCTCTTCTCCCAGCAGCCACGGCTAGGTCATGGAAATCATTGCAGTCTATAACATCAAGGGCGGAGTCGGTAAAACGACCACGGCCGTCAACCTGGCCTATCGCTCGGCCGCGGAGGGCTGGCCGACGCTGCTCTGGGACCTCGATTCTCAGGCGGCCGCCACCTATATCTTGCGTCGCGATGCGCATATCGAAGGCGGCTCCAAGCGCCTGATCGGCGGGGATTCCGAGGCCGCCGAGCTGGCGATCGCCACCGATTACCCGAACCTCGATTTGCTGCCTGCGGACTTCTCTTATCGGCGCATGGACGTGCATCTGCACAAGCGCAAGAACCCCGCGACGCGGCTGATGAAGCTGATGCGACCGTTACAGGAACGTTACGCTGCGCTGATTCTCGACTGCCCGCCCGGCATGTCGCTGGTGTCCGAGAACATCATGCATGCAGCCGACGCCCTGATCGTGCCCCTGCTGCCGTCGCCGTTGTCGGTGCGAATGCTGGAGCAGCTATTCGAGTTCGTGACGGACAAGGGCTGGACGGACTTGAGGGTGCTGCCGTTCTTCTCGATGGTCGATCGACGCAAGTCGTTGCACGCGGAAACGGTGAGCTCGCTGCGAGCGCAGTTCCCCGCCATCCTGACCGCCGAGGTGCCGTACGGCAGCCAGTTCGAGCGGATTGCGACGCGGCGAGCGCCCGTGGAGTCGTATGCTCCCGCGAGCTCTGCGGCCGAGGTGTATCGGTCGCTGTGGCGTGAAATCGATGCGCGGATGCAAGGTGCGGCGGACGTCGCCGGGCCATCGCCGCCCGTCGAGGCTGCGGCGGAGGAGCCGCGCGCGGACGATGCGGCGCGGGAGGTGGCGTCGTCGGAAGAGTCGGCGCCGGAGGACTCGGTGCCGTTCGATAATCTCTAGGCGCGTCGGCCGGCGCGGCGCGTGAGCGTCACGTCGAGCGCGGCCTCGACGTCGTCGAGGTCGATCTCCGACAACGTCGGCTCTTTCCTGGAGCGTGCGATGTCTGCCAGCAGCGGGTCGATCTCCTGCGTGAGGTCGAAGTCGAGCTCCGGCAGGCCGTTGGTCGCAGACTTGTTTCGGGGCGAGTTGATCATGCGTTCGATCCTTGGGGCTAGGTGCTGGGGGCCGCCCAAGACACTACGCCGGCGACCGCCGTCGCGACGTTAAGCCGATCACGAGATGACATAATCCGGGCACGGCGAGGCGGCGGGGCGCCTCGTCAACTCGCGGGGTTCGTCGCGGCGCGACGGAACAGCGGCACGATCAACCGGCGCCAAGCGAGCGCGAGGCCCGTCCACACCATGACCAGGCTCGTCAGCGACACGAGCGCCGCCACCGTTTGGCCCGCGACGCCGAGCGCCTCGCCGGTGTGCAGGAAGCGGATCCAGATCCGTGCGCGCTGGCCCGGTGGCTGACTCGCGAACGGTGCCCACGATTGCACCGCGCCCGTCGCGGCGTCGAGCGTCAGCGTGTGGCGTCGTTGCGGCTGACCGCCGTTGCCTTCATCGACCGTGAACCGGGCGCTGTGCATCGCGCCGCCCGGCGGCAGCGCCAGTGTCAGCGTCTGCCAGGGCCCGTGCTCGGCCGCCCGCGCGAACAAAGCGTCGTAACCGAGCCGCGTCGCGGCGTCGGCCTCGCTCGCGGCGGCGCGAGGAGCGCCGCCGGGCGGTCCGCCGCGCACGGGCGGCTGCTCGCCGACCGCGCGATACACGAGATCATTGGCCCACGGATACGAGAACACGACCGCCGAGCCGACGACGACGGCCAGCGGCAGCGCGGACCAGATCCCGAACACGTGGTGCCAGTTGAAGTCGCGCGCCTTGCTCGAGGCGACTTTCGAGTTGAACAAAAAGCGGGTCCTAAACGCAGCCCACCTCCAGATACGCGGCAGCCACAGATAGAGTCCGCTGACCACGAGCACGAGAAACAGCAGATTACAGGCACCGGTAATCGCCCGCGCCGTCGCTCGCCTCTCGCCGCTCACGTTGAACCAGCGGTGCCAGTTCTCGACGGTCTCGAAAAAATCGCGCAGGCTCGTGGCTCCGGGCTCGCGAACGGTGCCGCCGTAAGGATCGACGAGCAGTGCGCCCGCCCGACCGGCCGCGAGCGTCACGGGCGCGGCAGGGTCGTTGCGGATCGCGATTGCGTTGGGCCGGAATCCGGGGCGCTCGCGGGTCGCCGCAGCGACGAGCTCCGCGAGCGGCAGCCGCTCGTGGCTCGTGGGCGGCGCGGCGGAGTGCGGGCGATCGGCCCAGTCGAGGATCTGCCGCTCGTAGGCGAGCAGCACGCCGGTGGCCGACATCATGAGCACCACGAGTCCGGCGCTGACGCCACAGGACAGATGCAACCAGAAGACGGCTTTACGAAACATGCGGACGCGACTATACGGGAGGGTCGGCCACCAAAAAAGAGAAAGGGCCGAACCGTCGCCGGTTCGGCCCTCGATCGAAGCGAAGCGAGCTTACTGGGGTCGCGAGCCCGGCGGCCCGCAACGGCGCACGGTCTGCGTCTCCGTGCGCTTGTCCGTGTTGTTGTCCTGGACCTTCTGCTGGATCTTGCGGCCAATCAAAGCGCCTGCCGCCGCGGTCGCAGCCGTCGTCAGCTTGCTGTGACCGATGTCGTTACCGATCGCCCCGCCAACGACAGCGCCGAGCGCCGTGCCGGCGATCTTCTTGTCGTCTTTCGGGTCGGCGGTCACGGCCACTTCCTCGTCCCAGCACTCTTCAGCCGGCGCGGCGACGGGCTTCGGCGCAGCTGCCACGGTGGGCCTCGGTGCGGATTGCGTGGGCTTCGGGGCGACGCTCTGACGCGGCGCCGGCGCGGCCGTGGGCTCCGCGGCGCGAGCGACGACGATCGGCGCTTGTTCCTGCGCGGCCGGGCTTTCGGCGACCACGCTGCTGCCTTGCTCATCCATCTGCGGCTTCTTGCCGAGGTACTGGAAGCCGAGGACGCCGCCGGCCGTGGCAACACCAACGCCTGCAACGACACCGAGCAACATCGACTTGTTCATGGGGTTCCCTCTCAGTGAATCCGGACGCCACTTTGCCTGGCATTGCCTGAACGGTCTGTGAATGCGGTCACAGCGCCTCGGCGATTGAACCTAACGCGCCACGGCACGGGTCGGTGGCCGCCGGCGCCGGTAACGGCGGCAGCCCGTGTGCCGCACGGGCCCGATCGCAGCGCGGATTATGCACGCCCTCGACCCACGATGCCTGGAATTCCCGGCACGGCGAGGGCCGGAGCGCGTGGATCGCGCAGCGGACGTCTTTGCCGATGTCGCCCTGCAACGCCACGCAGCGAGGCGAGGCGCGCTCGGTACCGGCCATGGCGACCAGATGCGGCGTGAGCCTGACGGTGAGCGTCGGCGGGGTAAGGCCGCCGCCGAGCGGATCGGCCTCGCTCCAATAGAACGACGCGCGGAAGTGCGCGCAGCACGCGCCGCACGCGATGCACGGATTCGACATGGTGGGGAGCTCCCGCTACCCGGACCGGGGCGCGGCAACGAATACCTCGTGGGGCCGGCGTGATGCACCGTCGGCGGCGGATCACGCTACCTCAGAAGAGCTCGCCCTGGAAGGCCTCTCGCACTTCGCGCGCGAGCTCGCGATAGCGGCAAAAAGCGTTCGCGAGCCGCATCTGCTGCGGCGTACGGCAGTCGGGCTCGAACAGGCGGGGATTGCCGACGAGGATACACAGCGCTCGTGCGCGCGACGTTGCCACGTTCAACCGATTGCCGCTGTACAGGAAGTCCATGCCGCGTGGCGCGTCGTCGGGCGTGGAGGTGGTCAGCGAGACGATCACGACCGGTGCTTGCTGGCCCTGGAACTTGTCGACCGTGCCGACACGCACGTCCGGCAGCCGTTCGCCGAGCGCCGTGACCTGGGCGTTGTACGGCGCCACGATCATGAGGTCGGCGCGCGTCAACGGCACCGTTTCGCCGCTGGCCGCTCGCCACGACACGCCGTGCGTCGTCAGCGCCGCCACGAGCCGCTCGATTGCGGCCACTTCCTCCGCCGCGCGCGCCTGATTGCCGTCGTGATCCACGGGCACGTACACGAGCCCGTGACTGCCGAGCGCCGCGGCGTTCGAGCGCGCCGGCGCCAGCACGGCCTGATGCTCGAGGCCCGGAAAGGAATGCAGCCGGTTCTCGTAGAACACCTCGGCCGTGAACGCGCAGATGGACGGATGCAGCCGATGCGTTTGCTGGAGGAACAGCCCGCGCTCGGCAGCGATCGTCTTCGCGCCACCGAGCAGATGCTCGAGCGCCGATGCCTGCGTGCCCGGCGGATGACTCGCCTGCTGCGGTTGCTCGAGCTGCTGCGGATCGCCGAGCAGCACGAGGCTCTTCGCACCCGCGGACACGGCCAGCACGTCCGCGAGCGACATCTGGCCCGCCTCGTCGATGAACAGCACGTCGACGCTGTCGCGAAAATTCTGGTTCGCCCATAGCCACGCCGTGCCGCCGAGCAACGAGTATTCCGTGCCGCCGAACAACCGCGCGATCCGCTGGTTGTCGTCGATCGCGTGCAGCGCGGCAGGATCGTCGTCTTTCGGTCGAGCCTTTTGCAGGCACTTGAAGTCCGTCAGGCCCGCTTCGACGGCGCGCTCGCAAACGCCCTTCAGCAGATTACGAATCACCTCGTGACTCACGGCCGTGACGCCGACTTTGCGGCCGGCTTTCACGAGCTCGAGGATCATGTGCGAGCCGGTGAACGTCTTGCCCGTGCCCGGCGGCCCCTGGATCGGCAGCACGCCGTGGTCGAGCTCGAACGCGAGCCGGCACGCCGTCGCGACCTCGGTTTCCGGCGAGGTGGCAGGGCCGATGCCGGCCGAACGTGCGTTCAGCCGCGGCGGGCGTCGCAGCAACAAGTCGCGCGCGGCGCGATGCGCACCGTCGGCCTCGAAGCCGTGCTCCGCCACGAACCGGCCGATCGCAAGCAGCACTGCCGGCTTCGGCTCCGGGCGCACGTTGCGTTTGACGAACACCTGAGTCGGTCGTGTGTCCGCGGCCCTGCTGGCGTGCTTGATGTCGAGCGTGTGAGCGCCCACGTCGATCGCTTCGATCGTGCCGATCGTCGTGCCCTCGGGCGGCACGCAGACCTCGTCGCCGCGGCGCACGTCGTGGTCCTGCGGCGGAAACGCATAGCGATGCACCGGGCTTCTCGCGGTCCCGCCGATCGCGGCGGCGAACGTGAGGCCTGCGAGCGCCGAGCGCTCCTCCTCGTACTCGTCGAGCGGCAGCTCCTTCAGACGAAAATATTCCCACCAGGCGGCCTTGTCCTCGCGGCGGTGCCATTCCAGCAAGTGCGCGAGCAACCAGCGCGCTTGCTGCTCCTCCGTCCGCGCCGTCGGATCGACCGGCACGCCGTCGAGCAGCTGCGCCATGACGCGCTGGGTCTCCACGGCCGTCGTGGCGATTTGCTCGCTGGCGTCGCCGGACTTCTGCTCGGGCCGCGGCAGAGTCACGCCGTGCTCGCGCTGCGCCGCGGAGCGCAGCTGCTCGAGCCAGTCGCGCAGCGCGCGGGCCGAGACGCAGTCTTCGCGGTTGTAGCGCTCGACGGCCGTCACGTGCTGCGCGAGATCCGGCGTCGTGAGTTCCTCGTGCCGCTCGATCGCCCATTCGAGCGCGCGGCGGCTCGCCGTCGCCTCGCGTAGATCCTGCTCGCGGTGCAGACCGAAGAACGGCTCGAGATCCTTGATCGAGTAGCTCTCGACGCTGGCCTTGAGCGAGTGCTTCACGATCGTATGCAGATCCACGAACAGCTCGGCCCGCAGAATCCTGTCGAGCTCCGTCTCGCGCGTCGCGTATCGGCCCGACAGGCGCTTGAATGCCGCGGGCTCGTAGGCGCCGAAGTGATACACGCGCATGTCGGGATGCGCCGCAAACGTGGCGACGATCCGCTCGACGACCTGCCCGAACGCGCGCTTCTCGGCTGCCGGTGTCGCCGCCCAGAGCGGAGTGTAGGCACCGTCCCCACCAACGACGCCGAAGAGATACTCCCGGCCGCCGTCGGCCGCGAGCCGATCGCCTTCGAGGTCGAGAAAAAGATCGTGGGGGGAGGGCAGCGGCAGCAGCGCGAAGCCATGCTCCGGACCGAGCGGCGTCAGGATCTCGTGCTGGCGCGCCTGAAGCCGACGGGCCTTCAGCTGGATGGCCGCCTGATCCCGGACGCGCGTCAGCGCCTCGCGCGAGCCGCGTTGCGGCGTCGGCACGCGCGTGAGGTCCCCGAGCTTCTCGAGCGTGTCGATGCTCAAGCGCGTGCGAAGCTCCTTGATCTGCGTTCGGCTGATGCCTGCGACGAAGCACAGATGATCGTCGCTGCGGCGTCGCGCGTTACATTGCGGCCACCATGCGCAGACGTCGCAGTGCTGCGCAGGCTCGGGGTACGTCGGCGGCGCGGCATCGAGCGCCGCTTCGAGCCGGCGCTTCACGAGTCGGTAGTACGCCGCGTATTCCGCCAGCCGGTACGGCTCCGGCGCGAAGTCGTGATGCGGCGCGACGACATGGGCGAGCTCCGGCGCACTGCCCTGCAGCTGTGCGAGCAGCTCGGAATAGACGCACAGCTGCAGGATCGTGCCCGCACGGGTCTCGGTGGCCAGCTTCGCGTCGACGATCTCGTACGACCAGGCGCCGAGCGCGCTCGGCGCCGCGACCTTGCGCAGGAAGTCGGCGCGGCCGTACCAGCGCCCGCCCGCGAGCGGTGCCTGGTAGATCACGTCGGCCGCCGCGCGCATGGCGGCCAGCGTCTCCACCGTGCCGTCCGCGCCCGGCGTGACCGCGATCTCGACGATTGCGCCGCCGCGCTCGCGCAGCCGCGCAAGATACGCGCGCTCGTGCTCGCGACCGCGCTCCTCGAGCAGCAGCGCGACCGGGTCGTCGCGCCGCGCGGGCCGGCGCGCGCGGCCTTGCGCGACCGCGAGATTCAGGTTGCTCAAGTGCGCGCAGCCCAGATGGTTCGCGAGATCGGTGGCAGACAGCCGCAGCAGCTCGGCGACGATGTGCATGGCACGATCATAAAGGGCGAGCTTGGCTATGGGATACTCGCGGCGGAATCGGAGGAGGTTCACGCCATGACCGTCGATGCGCTGCGTGCGCTCCAGGTGCGGCTCGCCGAATTCGCGGCGGCGCGCGACTGGGAGCAGTTCCACTCGCCGAAGAATCTCGCGATGGCTTTGAGCGTGGAGGTTGCCGAGCTCGTCGAGGAGTTTCAGTGGCTCACGGAGGAGCAGAGCCGGCAGCTCGACGCCGAGCGCCGCGAGCGCGTGCGCCTGGAGCTCGCGGACGTATTCATTTATCTAGTGCGGCTTGCCGATCGGCTCGACGTCGATCTGCTCGCGGCCGCCGACGACAAGATCGCGCTGAACGAGCGCAAGTACCCGGTCGAGCGCGTCCGCGGCGACTCGCGCAAGTACGATGAGTACGACTGAGCGGAGCGGCTACTGCTTCAGGACGCGGTCGAGCTCGCCGCGTTGCTGCATCTCGTTGTAGAACGGTCGCGCGTCGCATGGCTCGCTCTCGATCAGGCCCACGGCCGCGTCGCCGCGCTGCGAGCCGCGCGTGCGCACGAGCGGCGCCGTGTACAGCTTGTCGTAGATCGTCATCGTGCGTTCTATCGTCAAGCCGTCGGCCGCCGGCGTCCAGCGCTCGACGATCCGCGTGTCGTCGCCGCCACTCATCGGATACCCGGAGCCGTCGAGCCAGCCCGGCGAGAGCATCGTGGTCTCGATCACGAGCGTGCGACCTTCCCACTTGCCTGTCGACCAGCCCATCGCCGTCAGCGGCTGCTCGGGCGGCGGCTTGCGGCCGTCCATCCAGACGCGCCGCGGCGTGTTGTCCTGCATGAACACCATGAGGTAGTGCGTGCCCGCGTCGAGGATCTGCACGGGGTACGGCGAGCCGAAGATGCGCGGCAGACCGGCCGGCAGGCAGCGCAGCACGTGGTCGTCGCCGTACTTGCGTGCGGCGTAGACGGCCTTCGCCTGCGGCGTCAGCGGCATCGGCTTCGGCTCGAAGTCGTCGACCGTCACGTGAAACTTGTAGCGGTTGTCCCAGTAGCCGCTGATGTCGACGGCATACTTGTTCGCATGCACCGTGTAGTCGACGTTCGGGTCGGCCGTGATCTCGGTCTGCGTGCCTGCGCTCACGCAGCGGCCGAGCTGCCGGCCCTTCTCGGGACCCGTGCCGAGCGTGATACAGGTGGCATAGAGCTTCTTCGCGCCCTCGCGGCCGAGATTGCCCGTGGCCGTCAGCTGCATGCCGACCGTGACGGTCTGCTCGCTCCAGTTCTCGCGGCGGTAGCTCGGCAGGTTGCCGGGCGGCAGCAGCGCCCACGTTTCGGTCTGCCCGTTCGGCAGCTTCATCGCGACGTCGTAGCGGATGTGCGGGTTTTGCCACCACACGGCCATGACCTCGCCCTTGACCTCGCCCGTCAAGCTCGCGTCGAACTCGCTCGCGAACGAGTGGTGCGCGTGGGCTGCGGGCGCCAGCCCGGCCGAGAGTGCCGCGACGGCGGCCAGTGCCAGCGGATTGCCGAGCCTCATGCGTTGATCCCCCTTTCCACGAGCGTCTGCGTTGCCCATCCAGTCTATGCCGCGCGCCCGAAGAACTCCACGAGGCGGACGAGGGCGAGCGTGTCCCGCCGGCAGTAGTCGAGGAGCCCACGGCGCAGGGTTTCGCGGCGCGCGTCGGCGGTGGCGGGGGCGGACGCTTCTACGTACGCCCGCTGCGCCGCGAGCCCGTCCCGCACCTCATCGAGCGCACGGTAGTCGAGCTCCGGCGCGATCGTAGGGAGCACGGCCTTCAGCGACCAGGAGCCCGCGAGCTCCGGATGCTCGTAGTGCTCACGGGTCGGCGGATGAAGATCGACGAGCCGGGCGAGCACGGCCGCGAGCGGCGCGGCCAGGTCCGGGAAGCGGTCCTTGAGACCCTGCAGCACGCGGCGCTCGTAATCCGTATAGACGACGATCGGACCGCTCTCTTCGAGCGCGGCGAGCAGTTGCTCCGCGAACGCGCGCATGGGCGCCGCGCCGCTCGTGTCGAGAAACTCCGCGTGACGAAGCTGCCCCGGCGCCGTCTCGACGTGACACGACCATTGAAACGGCAGCGGCTCGTACGGGCGCGTGCCGGCGAATACGGGCACCGCGTAGCCGATGGTTTCGAAATCGAGGTAGTAACGCGGGAACGCGAGCGAGCGCGCGAGCGCGGCCAGCTCGACGCCGACGCGCGGCGTGCCACCGGTCGGCGCAGGCGTCGCCGCCGGTGCGCAGTGGCCGTAAAAATCGCACGGATGCGGCGCGCGACACTGACGGCCGACGCGAGTCGTGGGCTCGTCGAGATCGGCCAGCGTCGCCCGTGTGTCGGCCACGAGCTTGGGCACCTCGCCAAGGCGCTCGCGCACGGCGTCCGTCACGTCGTGCTCGACGAGCAGGCCGTCGTAGCGGCCGTCGCCGGCGTACACGAAGCTCGAATCGACGGTTGCCACGACGATTTGGCGCGGCGCGAGCCCGAGCGCCGTCAACGCCCAGGCCTGAATCGCGCAATCGTCGAGGTAATGGTCCTTGACGCGTGTCGCGGCCTTGATCTCGACGATGCGCGGCGCTTCGGCGCTGCGATCGAGCACGTCGATCCGCACGCTGACGCCGTCATGGTCGAACGTGGCCTCGAAGATCGGCTCGCGGCCGCCCGCCGCGAGCAGCGTGCGGGTCGCATCGATCGCGGCGCGCAGACCGCGCTCGAAGCCGACGAGATGACCGCCGTCCCGGCCGTAGAGCCGCCGGGCGATCGCGCCTACGGCGTTACCGGTCGCAAGCGCCGTCGCTTTCTCGGCCGAGGGCTCCTCGAGCTCGGGGCTGTAGGTCTCGAGCCAGACTCGCCGCGGGCACTGGGTGTACGACATCAGCTTCGTTTTCGACAGGGCCATCGGCGCGCGCATGCCGCTAAGATCGCCGCCGGAGGCGGTTCATGCAACATTGCCGTGTGGCCGCAATTGTGCTGCGCGGCTCGCTTGCCGGGATTCGAGGCGCGCGGCGCGTCGTGATCATTTGCGGTAGCATTCATCGCTGCAGGGGGTGACCAGCATGACGATGCGTTCTTCGTGGCTCGGTGCCGCGACGGGTCTGGCGTTGGCGTTGTCCTTCGGCGCGAGCGCGCAACCGCCGCCGGCGCCGAACGTGCTGCTGCCGAAAGCGGGCGCGCCGCTGACGCTCGACGCCGGTCGGCAGAAGATCAAGGTTGCGCTCGTGGCCGACAATCTCGTGGGCCCGTGGGATATCGTGTTCATCCCGGGCACGACGAACCTGCTCGTGACCGAGAGCAAGGGCACGTTGCGCCTCATCGAGAACGGCAAGCTCGTGCCGGAGCCGCTGTGGACCTCGCCCTCGCCGAGCGGCAACGACGTGCTGCACGGCGTCGTCGTGCATCCGGACTTCGCGCGCAATCAACGCGTGTACGTGTCGTATCTGAAGGGCGACGACATGCGCCAGACGCTGGCGCTCGGGTATGGCCGCCTGGACGGCCACAAGCTCGTCGACGTCAAGGAGATCTTCGTCGCCGAGGCGTGGGAGAACGCGCGCATGGCGTTCAACGGCCGCATGGAGTTCGGCCCGGACAAGACGCTGTACGTCACGGTGGGTGATCGCGATCGGCTCTGTTGCGGCCCGAAGGACGACAACAGCATCAGGATCCTCGCGCAGAGCCTCGCGAGCGACATCGGCAAGACCTTGCGCCTGACCGACGAAGGCGGCATCCCGAAAGACAATCCCTTCGTCGGCCGCGCGGGCGCGCGGCCCGAGATCTTCACGTACGGTCACCGCAACGGCTTCGGCCTGCGCTTCCATCCCGAGACCGGCGAGCTCTGGCAGATGGAGATCGGTCCGATGGGCGGGGACGAGATCAACATCTTGAAGCCCGGCGCGAACTACGGCTGGCCCCTGGTGTCGACGGGCCGCAACTACTCGGGATCGCTGGTCTCGGATCAGCCGTGGTACCGCGAGGGCATGGAGGAGCCGCGGATGTTCTGGGTGCCGGCGATCAGCCCGGCCGGCATGGCGTTCTACACCGGCGACAAATTCCCGGACTGGAAAAACAACCTGATCGTCGGCGCGCTGTCCGGCCAGCACGTCGAGCGGATCGCGTTCGGCCAGACCGGCCAGGCCGAGCCACGCCAGGTGCTGCTGCGCGAGCTCGGCGTGCGCTTCCGCGACGTCGAGGTCGGCCCCGACGGCTACATCTACTTCCCGACCGAGGTTCGCTACGGCAGCGGTCAACCCGACGGCACGGTGATCCGCATCGAGCCGGCGAACTAGCGCCCCAGCGGCGATGGCTTCGCGACGGCCGCTCCGTTAGAGTTCCCGCAAACGGCCGGGCCGCCGACTCACGAGAACCGACGGGGGGTAACCGATGCGTAGTTCATTCAAGGTGCTGGCGGTGGTGCTTGCGTTGCCGCTGCTCGCTGCCGTGAGCCCTGCCGCGTCGGCTGCGAAGATCGCGGTGATCGGCACGGGCAACGTGGCCATGGCGCTTGGACCGGGATTTGCGGCGCAAGGCCATACGATCGTATACGGCTCGCGGAATCCCGGCGAGCAGAAGGTCAAAGACCTCGTCGCGAAAACGGGTCACGGGGCGACGGCTGCGACGCCCACGGAGGCCGTCAAAGGCGCCGAGATCGTCGTGCTCGCCGTGCCGGGCACGGCGGCCGAGCAGGTCACGAAGAGCCTCGGCGATCTAGCCGGCAAGATCATCCTCGATCCGACGAATCGCGTCGACCGCACCACCGGCGACGGCTATGCCAACTACGGTCTGGCGACGGTCACCGGCAGCAACGCCGAGCTCGTGCAGGCCGCGGCGCCACGAGCGCGCGTCGTCAAGGCATTCAACACGCTGAACGTGCAGCAGATGGTGGATCCCGCGAGCTCCGGCGGCCCGGTGTCGATTCCGATCGTGGGTGATGATCCGGCGGCGCGCGCCGTCGTGGCCGAGCTCGTGAAGGGCATGCATCTGGAGCCGGTCGATCTCGGCCCGCTGCGTTACGCGCGTGTGCTCGAGGAGATGCTCGTGATCTGGGCGAATGCGCGCACGCACGAGGCGCCGTACAACTACTACCTGCGCCCGATGCCGAAGCGGAACTGAGCGCGCGAGGCGCGGCGGGTCGGGAGGCTCATCGTGGCGAACAGCGCTCTCGTTATCGCGGTTCTGTCGGCCGCGATTGCCGTTGGAGAGGCCGCCGCCCAGAGCCCACCCGTGCCCCGGTTCGAGCCCGATCCGCTCTGGTCGCAGGCGTTGCCGAACAACTGGGTCACGGGTGCCGTCGGCGGAATCGCCGTCGACTCGCACGACAACGTGTGGGTGTTCCACCGGCCGGGCAGCATCCCGGACGGCGAGAAGGCCGCGTCGCTCACGCCGCCGCAGGCGGAGTGCTGCATCCCGGCACCGCCGGTGCTCGAGTTCGCGCCCGACGGCAGGTTTCTCGCCGCGTGGGGCGGCCCGGGGCAGGGTTACGAGTGGTTCACGACGGAGCACGGGATCTTCGTCGACGATCAAGACAACGTGTGGCTCTCCGGCAGCGCGAGAGAGGACAACCAGATCCTGAAGTTCACGAGCACCGGCAAGTTCCTGATGCAGATCGGTCATGCCGGCAAGAACACCGGCAGCAACGATCGCGAGAACCTGGGCGGCCCCGCGGGCCTGTTCGTCTATCCGCCGACGAACGAGCTGTTCGTCGCCGACGGCTACTTCAACCACCGCGTGATCGTGTTCGATGCGACGACGGGTGCGTACAAGCGCCACTGGGGCGCGTATGGCAAGCCGCCGGTCGACGACTACGCGTTTCCGCCGCGCGCGCAATTGCTGCAAGGCTCGCCGCCGCCGCAGTTCAACAATCCCGTGCACTCCGTGGTGGTCTCGCGCGACGGCCTGGTCTACGTCGCCGATCGGACGAACAACCGGCTGCAGGTCTTCGACCTCGACGGCACGTTCAAGACGGAGACGTTCATCGCGCGCAACACGCTGCAGGCCGAAGGCACGGTGCACCACTTCGCGCTGTCGCCCGACGATGCGCAGCGCTATCTGTACGTGGTCGACGGCTCGAACAAGAAGGTTCGCGTGCTCGAGCGGCGCACGTTGATGCCGATCGCGACTATCGGCGGCCACGCGGGCCACAACGCGCGCGAGTTCTTCCACATTCACAGCGCCGCGATCGACTCGCAGGGCAACCTGTATCTCGGCGAGGTCAACAACGGCCAGCGCTACTACCGCTACGCGTTCAAGGGATTCGGCCCGGCGCCCTGAGCGCTACCGCCCCGCCGCGCGACGAGGCGATGGGCGACCCTAGCCTTCGTACTGCAGCACGTGCAGCCCGGCGTTCCAGTCGCTGGCGTAGATCAGGCCGTCGGTCGTCACGAGGCAGTCGCAGGTGAGCGCGCCGCGGACGACGTTCGGCCGCGGGTCGATCATCTTCCGCGGCACCGGCGGCAGCCACGACGCGATCTCGCGCGGTGCGTACTGATCGCGGATGTCGAACACGCGCACGCCCGCGGCGTGATACGTGGCGAAGATCGTGTCCTCGCTGACGAAGGTGTCGGGCCGGTTCTCGTGCAGGTTGTGCGGACCGAAGTTGCCGAGCGCGCAGAAATCGCGCCCGGTCGGCGTCGGCAACGTCGCGATCGGCACCGGATTCTCGGGCGCGCGGACGTCGACGAGCCACGTGTAGAACAGGCCCTTCGCGCAGAAGTCGGCGTTGCTCTCGTCGGCGACGACGGCGAGCTGGCGCTTCGGCAGCGGCAGCGGCGTGTGGGTGCCGCCGGGGTAGGGCGGCGACCAGTTGATGTGCGACTTGAGCTTCGGATTCGCAGCGTCGCTGACGTCGTGGATCGGTGAAGCCGCCGTCGCGCCACGCGCCGTAGCCGAGCGTCGCCGGCCACGATCATGTGGTGCAGCGCGTAGCGCTTGCCGCGGCGGAGCCGTCGGCGCCTCGCCGCCGGCGCGGTTCATGCCGGGCAGCCACCAGCGCGACACGAGTGCGGGCGCAGTGATGTTCGCGAGGTCGACGATGCAGAGGAGTGGTCGGTGAAGCCGTCGAAGTGCGCCGACACGTACGCGTACCGCCCGCCGGCCCACCAGAGGCGATTGATGCCGATGCCCGGCATCTCGAGGAACGCGATCTCGCGGGGCTCGCGCAGGATTCTTCGCGATGTCGAAGATGCCGAGCCCCGCGCGAAACGGCGCCTTCTTCGTCAGGCTGTCGGCCAGCGTGTTCTCGAAGTAGTCGCGCGAGTTGTCGTACGACTGCATGCGCACGATGTTCGCGCCGTTCGCGAGCAGCAGATAGTCGCCGGCCGTCTGCAGGTGATGCGTGCGCGTGTTCGGTGCGGCCGCGACGAAACGCTTCGGCTTCAAGCTCCGCGGGTCGCGCGCGTCGAGCACGGTGAAGCCGTCGGCGAACATGTGGCCGACGTACAGATGCCCGCGGCTCGCCATGACCTGCACGGTATCCGGCCGGCCGCCGACGTCGCTATAAGAAAGGTGTCGAATCCCGCGGCCGATGCCCTCGGGCGGGATGTCCGCCCCGGTCTCGGCGGGCACCGGCGCGGCCGCCTGGCCGAGCACGCCGCGGGGCAGTGCGGCCGCGGCGGCGGCGCCTGCGAGCCCGGCCAGATGCGCGCGGCGGGTGATCCTCGGCATGGCGGGCATTCTAGCGCCGCAACGCGAGCAGTTTCCGTGTGCTCGCCGGTGTGCGCGGGCGCACTCGGGGCGCACGAGCCCGACTCCTGGGTTGCCGCGGGCCACCGGCCACGGGGTACGATAGCGGTCACGAACGCCAGGGACGGCCACCGCCCATCGAATCCGTCGAGAGGTAGCCATGTCGTACGAGCCGTCGCGCCGCGCTTTCCTGAAGCAAAGTTCCCTGTGGCTGGCGTTGTCCGCCGGCGGCGTGCTCCGGCCCGCGTGGGCACAGAGCGTGCGCTACGTCGAGGCCGAGACGATGTTCGGCCGCGTCCGCGGCGTCGATGCCGACGGCATCAAGACCTTCAAGGGGATCCCCTATGGCGCGAGCACGGCGGGGCCCAACCGCTTCATGCCGCCCATGGATCCCGAGCCCTGGGCCGGCGTGCGGGATGCGCTCGCTTACGGCCCGAGCGCGCCGCAGCGGGAACCCGGCGCGCGCGTCAGCACGTCGACCCGTGCCGTGGCCGCGCGCGACCTGCCGGAGGAGAGCGAAGACTGCCTCGTGCTGAACGTCTGGACGCCGGCGGTCGGCGATGCTCGTCGGCGCCCGGTGATGGTCTGGTGCCACGGCGGCGGGTTCGTATCGGGCTCGGGCTCGTCGCCCGTGACCGACGGCGCGAACCTCGCGCGCCGAGGCGACGTCGTCGTCGTGTCGATCAATCACCGTCTGAACGTGCTCGGCTTCACGAACTTGAGCGAGCTCGGCGGCGGCGCCTTCGCGCAGCGCGGGTGAAGTCGGCATGCTCGACATCGTGCACGCGCTTGCGTGGGTGAACGCGAATATCGCGCAGTTCGGCGGCGACTCCGGCAACGTGACCGTGTTCGGCCAGTCGGGCGGCGGCCGCAAGGTCGCCACGCTGCTTGCGATGCCTGCCGCGAAAGGGCTGTTCCATCGCGCGATCATCGAGAGCGGCGCCACGCTGAAGCTCGTCGAGCCCGAGCAAGGGCGCGCGCGTCGCGCGTGCGCTCGTGAAGGAGGCTCGGGCTCGAGCCCGGCCGGTGGCGCGAGCTGCAGGCGTTGCCGCTCGACCAGCTCATGAGCGCGTACTTCGCGACGGTGCGCGCCATGAGCGTCGATCAGATGACGATGGGGTTCTCGCCGAACGTCGACGGCGTGGCCATTGCGCAGCATCCGTTCCACCCGAAGGCGGCCGCCGTGTCGGCGAACGTGCCGTTGATCGTCGGCTCGACGCGCACGGAGCTCACGGCGAGCGCCGACGATACGGCCTTCAGGCTCGACGAGGCCGGCCTGCGTGCGCGGCTCGGTGCATTGCTCGGCGATTCGACGAGCGCCGTGCTCGACGTGTACCGCAAGGCGAACCCCGATGCGTCGCCGTCGGAGCTGTACTTTCTGATCGCGAGCGACGAGCGCTACGGCGCGCCTGTCATGAAGATCGCCGAGCGCCGCGCGGCGCTCGGGCGCGGGGCCGTGTATCTGTACTACTTCCGCTGGGAGACGCCGCTCGACGGCGGCGAAATACAGGGCGCCGCACACGGTCGAGATCCCGTTCGTGTTCCGCAACTTGAAGGCTTCGCCCTGGACGGCCGAGGCGGCGAACACGGCGGCGCTCGCCGATCAAGTCAGCGACGCGTGGCTCGCGTTCGCGAGGACCGGCAATCCGAACACGCCGAAGCTGCCGCGCTGGCCGGCGTTCGACGTGAAGCGACGGGCCACGATGGTATTCGACACGCAGAGCATGGCGGTCGACGATCCGCTGCGCGAGCAGCGTCTCGCGATGTTCGAAGCGAAGGGACTCGCGAGCTGAGCGCGCCGAGCTAGGTCTCGCCCGCGCTTGCGAGCGTGGCTTCGAGGTCCGCCGCCTTCAGCACGAAGCGCCGCCGCGCGAGGCGGTCGAGCAGTGGCCGCACGCTCTTTACGAGCCCCGCGCGTTTCGCCGCGAGCAGCACGTCGGCGACGCCGAGCACCGTGAGCCCGAGCGCGGCCGCCTGCTCGCGGCCGAGCGTGTCGTCCATGAGCACGAGCGCACCCGGGTGCTGATTCGCGAGCGCAATCGTGCTGGCCTCGCCGGCATCGAGCGCCGGATACGCCCAGGTCGCGGGCGGCGCCGGCGCGACGCGGATCCAGCCCGCCCGCATCGCCGTCTCGAGCTCGCGCGCGCCGGGCCGCTGCGCGTGCCCCGTGACCTCGTCCTTCACGAGTCGGGTGATCATCAACGTGCCGTACAGCTCGCGCGGCAGATGGAACGCGCGCGCCACGGCGAGACCGATCAGAGGGCTTGCGTCGGCGGCGACGAATTCGGACATTGCGCTATCGAAACTCACCTTGGGGCATAGCGCAATGGTCTTGGAACCATGCGCGTGCCGTGGTGGCAGCATTTCTGCGCCAGCTGCGAAGGCGCACCACGATACCGTGGAGCTCTTGAAGCAGCTGATGGCGGAGCACCCGCCGCACGAGGCGCGGAACTGATTCGCCGGGCGACCGCCGGGCGCGACGCTGCTGAAGATTCAACGCGGCCGCGCTTCCGCGGAAGCGCGCACCAAGATGGGGCGAAATCGCTCTTGTCCGTATCTATCTATCCGCTTTACTGTTTGGCATTCCCGCCAACCCACAAAATATGGATTTCGTGCGGTTCGGCATCAAGGTGGCGCCGTTCGACAGCGCGGCCGTCGCGCCGGCGCTGCGGGCGGCCGGCGCCGAGGTGGTCTCGACGGCGGCCTCGCGTATTCGCTTTCGCGACAACTACGGCATCACGCTCGAGGTCAGCGGAAGCTAGCGCGCCTTGCCCTGGCCGGCCGCTCGCTCGAGATAGCGGGCCGTGGACAGCATGTTGCGCATGCCGTAGTTGCCCTCGTGGCACGCGTACTCGTACACGCCGGCGCCGTCGGGCCGCCCCTTCAAGTCGAGCGCGGCCGTCCACGGCGCGGTCCACGTCGCCGGATCGACGAACGTGACCTCGTAGCGGATCAGGTCCTTCGACGTGCGCGTGAAGCGCTCGACGAGGCGCAGATCCGGCGAAGCGCCGCGCGTCGCGGCCTTCAGGTTCGTGGTCTCGACGACCAGCGTGCCGCCTTCCCAATGGCCGTGCGCGTCGCCCATGTACATGCGGATGGCCGGCGACAGGTGATGCTGCGCCTGCGGCGACCCGTCGAGCGGAATCACGCGCGTGTCGTGGATCAGCTCGTACGTGATCGCGACCACGTCCCGGGCCTGGACGATGCGGAAGTTCGCGTTGTAGACGGCCGGGAACATGGCGTCCGGAAAGCCGCCGCCGTGGACGATGCATCGCACGCCGAGCCCGTAGTCCTTGTAGGAATCGCACGGCTCGCCGCGCTGCAGGCTGCCGCAGCGCTGAACCGGCAGCGGCGCCGCGTCCGGTGTCCGCGCCGGCAGCCGGCCGTCCGGCGGATCGATGACGAGCGAGGTGCGTCGCGAGCTGGTCTCGTACTCGCGCCAGTGCGGAATCGGCGCGTTCGGCGCGTCGACCTTGCCCTCGAGCACCTCGACCGCCTCGAGATCGCGCTCGTCGCGCTTCTCTACGTCGGCCAGGCGTTTCGCGTATTCGTCGTCGGTGAGGAACGCGCGCGTGCCGAACTCGGCCGGCCGCTCGAACGGCACGCCGAACTCGCCTTCGCTCGTCCATTCCCCCTGCAGGTCGGGATCGCCCCAGGACGTGTGCTCCGCCCATTCGGCCGGCGGGCTTTGCGCTTCCGCACGGTGGGTGGAGGCCGCGAGATGCGCGCACGCCGCCACCGTCAACGCGGCCGCGGCGGCTTTTGAAACTGTTCGGTGGCTCACGATTGGTTCTCTCCCATAACCATTCTAGTACTATCTCAGCATCCGGCCACGCGAATCGGTGGCCGTCAAACCAACAACAGGAAGACCGACATCATGCGCAACACCTTCTTCTTCTCGATCGTCGTGGCTCTCTCGCTGTCGGCCGCTGCCTCCGCCCAGCCACCGGCCAAGGGCAAGCTGCCGCCCGACATCGATCCCGTGTCCCTGACGCGGTTACCGCCGCTCACGCGCGACGACCTCGACGCGGAAGGCAAGGCCGTCTACGACAAGATCGTCGGCAACGGCCCGGCGCCGACCAGCGGGCCGGTCGCCCTGTCGCTGTATAGCCCGAAGATCGCGCAGGTCTTCAGCGACCTGAACGGCTTCCTGCGCTACAACGGCGACTTGAGCAAGCGCCACACCGAAGTGGCCATCGTCGCCGCGACGTGGGAGATCGAGCAGCAGTACGAGTACTCGGCGCACGAGCCCGCGGCGCTGCGTTTCGGCGCTCCGCAGGAGGTCATCGACACGATCAAGTACAACCGCGAGCCGGTCGGCTTGAGCCCCGAGGAGACGATGATCATCAAGCTCTGCCGCGCGATCATGCGCGACCACAAGGTCGATTCCGCGATGTACGCCGAAGCCGTGAAGCTGTTCGGCCGCAAGGGCCTGGTCGAGCTCGTGACGGTCATGGGCGACTACGTCATGGTGGGCATGGTGATGACGGCCATCGACCAGCACCTGCCGGACAACCGGCCGGCGTTGCTGCCGCCCCGCTAGCTAGTCGACGTCGAGCTAGCGCAGCACGGGCACGGTCTTCTGCTCCGAGAAGCCGAGCAGATCCACCTCGCCCACGGTCGCGATCTTCGCTTCCGCGCGCGCAATGAAGGCCGCCTCGTCGCGCACGGCGAAGCCGAGCCGACCCGCTTGCTCCATGAGCCGCGATTGCCCCGATAGCACCAACGGGCGCGCGTCCGCGACCTTCGCGGGCGCCGTCGCGAGCTTGCTCGATGCGGCCTGCACGAGCGAGAAGCGCTCGTTGCGGCCGGCCTCGATCACGGGCCGCTCGCGCACCAGCGTCATCGCGCGACCGCCGCGCAGATGCGCCGAGATCTCATAACGCAGCGTCAGCGTGTAGAGCTTCTCGGCCGGCCCCGTGACGCGCACGCACGGGCCGAGCACGCCGCGTGAGCTGACCTTGAGGTCCGTGAACAGCGGGAAGCTGACCTGCAGCGGCTCGCCCTGGCTGTAGGTGTTGAATGCCGAAACGGCCGCGACGAGGTCGCGCACCACGGCCTGCTCCTGATCCGGCTGCATGATCAGGAAATCGAGATGGTTCGGAATCGTGGCTTCGGTGGTGATGCTCATGCGGATAGGGTACCGCAATGCGGCGCGGCTCTTAAGATTCCTTCGTGGCGTGGCCGCTGTTTTGAAACTACTATCCACCTCGTTCGGCTCGCTCGAGCCACGCGGGGGAAGTCAGCCATGAAAAACAATGGAATGCGGGTATTCGTCATTGCGGTAGCGGCGCTGCTAGGCACTGCCGCCGTCGCGCAGCAGACGGCAAAGCTCGACTTCAAGAGCGTCGGCCGGGGTTGGCCGCTCAAAGTCGACGTCAACAAGCTCGAGATGGTCGGTCCCACGTCGCGCCGGCCGTTCCCGACCGGTGCGAACGCGCCGACGCCGGGTCAGGGCCAGCGGCCCGCGCAGCAGGATGATTACTTCATGGGCAGCGCGCGCAACGGCGATCACCCGAAAGGCGTCGACGCGCTGCCCGTCGACATGTTCACGTCGAAGGATTTCTACAAGGACAAGGCGCTGTGGAGCGATCAACGCTACTTCCGCTGCAACAGCCCGGCCGCGATCGAGGACCAGTGGGGCGGCAGTCGCCGCAGCACGATCGGCGACCACCCGCCGGCCACGGCCGCGTGGGGTTACTGCGATCGCGACGTGCCGCGCGACTCCATCGTGAGCCCGTATCCGTTCAAGACGGCCGCTGAGCACTACGCAGCGCTGCTCGCCGAGACGAAGAAGCGCGGTGGCCCCACCAAGCATCCCGACCAGACAGCGCTCGAGGACTGGACCGGCCGCTACATGCATCCCGGCCGCACGCCGAACAACCAGTACTGGTACCGCATGCGGCATGTTCAGACGACGACCGTGCTCTCGCTGCTCACGCCGGAGTACCAGCAGCGCATGGTTCAAGAGCTCTACCACGAGGGCAACACGAACAAGGCGCAGTGGCCATCGCAGTACTGCTGGCCCGAAGGCTTCATGCGCCGCTGGCACGAGGCGGCCGTGTGGGAGCACTACATGATTGCCACGCCGTCGGTCGTGCAGATCGTCGCCGGCGTCGCGCGCAACTTCATCACCACGGTGCACATCGGTCGCGAGTTCAACATGGACGACGTGCCGAACGGCGGCGTGCCTCGTCTCGGTCAGGCCGTGCCGCGCTGGTACGGTGAGACGATCGGCTTCTGGGACCACGACACGCTGATCACGTGGACTTCGAACATCCAGGGCTGGAAGGTCCACTCGGCACCGGAGTTCTCGAGCAAGCTGCAGACGATCGAGATCTACACGCCGAACCGCGATGCGAGCGGCAAGTTCCTCGGCCTCAACCACGAGGCGATCTTCTACGATCCGGAGGCGCTCGTGCAGCCGACGCGCATCGTACGTAACTTCCAGAAGATGAGCGGCTTCGACGAAGGCGATCCATACGTCTTCATCGAGTGCGTGCAGACGATCTTCCCGATCGAAGGCACGGCCACGCCGGAATCCCCGGGCAACGTGATCCAGTACGAAGTGCCCGACATGTACGGCCGCCCGTGGGCCCACCTATGGGAGAAGTACTGGGAGAACGGAATGGAGAAGCCCGACGCCGGCGAGGACATCTTCGACTTCAGCAAGAAGTAGCCCATGCGGCGCTATGGTGCTTCCGGAGAGCGTCGTTCGATGCTCAAGGGGACCGTTATGAGTAACCGTTGGTTCGTCGCGTTGATCGCGGTGACGGCGCCGCTGGCGGCGCACGCGCAAAACCAGGCGAAGGCGCAAGGCGCGCTGCCGCCGGACATCAATCCGGTCACGCTGTCGCGGCTACCGCCGCCGACGTCGGCCGATCTCGATGAGGAGGGCCAACGTCTGCTCGCTGCGCGGCCGGATTACAAACCCGGGCCGGGGCCCACGCATATCACGATCTGGGCGCCGCGCGAGCGCAATCTCGGCATTCCGATGGGCACGAATAGTCCGGTGGGTGCGCGCCAATTTCAGCTCGCGGCGCTAATCGGCGCGCGCGAGTGCGACCAGCAGTACGAGTGGTCGGCGCACGAGCCCGCCGGCCTGAAGCAAGGGCTCGAGCAGCAAGTCATCGACGTCGTGAAGTACGACAAGGCCGTGTCCGGCCTCGCGGAGAAGGACGCTACGCTGATCACCTTCGGCCGCGCATTGTTTCGCGATCACCGCGTCGCGAGCGAGCTCTGGGCGAAGATGGTGGAACTCTACGGCCGCCAGCACACGGTCGAGCTCATGACGATCATGACGGACTACTTCCGCGTGGGCGTCATGTTGAACGCCGTCGACCAGCACCTGCCGCCGGAGCGGCCGGCGCTGCTGCCGGAGCGCAAGCGCTGATCGGCCGGCGCACGGTCCCGAGAATCAGAACCGGACTTCGGACGAGCGGATCAGGCCGCCGCGCGCACGTTCCCCTCCACGGCTCGCTGGTACGGCGCCGGATCCGACGGCACGAGCGGCGCGCTGATGTAGCGCTCGTGCGCCGCGGTATCCACGCTGTCGACATACAGATCCCGGGCGATCGCCGTCACGAGCCGCGGGTGGTACACCATGCTCGGCACGTCGCCCACCGGAATGCCGAAGGAGAGCTCCGCGGCGAGATTGAAGCAGTGGATGTTGCGTAAGTACGCGGCGTCGGCCCCTTCGCGCGGCAGGAACTCGAACCCGGCGCCGAGATACGGGTGCGCGGCGCCGGCCGCATTCTCCTCGCCAGCCGCCGGATGGTAGCGGTCGCGCCACAGCGCCACGCCTTCGTGAATGCGCGCCAGCTCGGGTTGCGCGGCCAGATCGATCCGGTAACCCGTGGCCGAGATCAAGTAGTCGAACCGCATCGTCTTGCGGCCTGCCTTGGCCGTAATTTTGTTGCCGGCCGCGGCGACATCCTCGAGCGACGTGCTCAGGTGAATATGGAAATTCTTGAACGCGACCGCGCGCTCCATCGAGTCGAGCGGCACGGATGCGACGCGCTTTTCGCCGAGCAGGAAGTTGCGCCAACGCATGCCATCGGGCAGCTCGTAGGTGAGCTCGAGCACGTTCGGATAACCCCGATCGACGGGCAGCGGTGGCGGCCGCGGCGTGGCGCTCGGCAGCTGTCCTTGGTATTCGATATACGGCCGGCGGTTGAACATGTGCACCTCGGCCGCGCCGGCTTCCAGCGTGACGCCCGCGGCATCGAACGCGTTCGAGCCGGCGCCGATCACGGCGACGACCTTGCCCTTCAGCGCCTCGACGGGGATGCGCCCGGTCGTGTGTGTCCACAGGTTGCGACGGCAACGCACGTACGAACGCTGGGATATTGGGGCCGCCGGCGCCGCCGTAGCCGTTCGCAAGCACGAGCTTGCGCGTGGTCTCGACGCGAGGCTGGCCATCGGCTTCGAGGTGCAGTCGCAGCACGTCGCCCTGCGGCTCGATCTCGAGTAGCCGCGTGCGGTAACGGACCTTCGTGTCCGTGGTCTTCTGGAACCACGCCAGGTAGTCGGCCCAGACGAGCCTCGGAATTCGGTCGAGCGCATCGAAGGCCGCCGGCCCGTTCAAGGTCTCGAACCAGGCGCGGAACGACGAGCGCGACATTGCCGGCCTCGGGTCCTGGCATGGTCTTCGGCGTGCGCAGCTGATGCATCCGCGCAATGTTCCGCCAGATGCCGGCCTGGCCGGGCTCCGCTTGGTCGATGATCTCGACGCCGACACCCTTGCGCTCGAGCTCGTAGCCGATGCCAAGGCCGCTGTGACCGCCGCCGACGATGACCACGTTGTGATCGACGCCGGCTCGTGCGCGGACCCAGCTCGCGGGATCGCGTCCGCCCCAGCGCAACGCGCGGGCGGTCTGCGCCTCGAGCTGCTGGCTCGCCGCGGCGGTCGGCTCGGGCGCCGCGGCGCCGGTCTGCGCCAGCGCGGCGGGCGCGCTCATGCCGCCGACGGCAAGCGCGGCCGCGCCGCGGAAGAAGCCACGGCGGTCGATTCGACCCGAGGTGGCGTTCGTGGGCGCGTCTTGGGTGGTATCCGTCGTCTGGCGATCGTCGTTCATGCGGTTCTCCCTCTGGTCGGCGAATTCTGCTCCGAGATTCGACTCGGTGACGCGATCATGTCGTCGATCGTGGGGGCACACAACCGTGACGGTGGCGCTGCCGGTGACGGTGGGCGAGGCTATCGACCTGGAATCAGGCGCAGCTCGACTCTTTGGTTGCGCGCCGCGATCCCGTTCCACTGGCCCGCCGTTGCGGCGTAGGGGGGCGGATACGGCACGACGGGCGACGCTGTCCCACGCCACACCCTTTCGATCTTGATGCGCGGGTAACGGCGTTCGACGTTGGCCAACGCGTAAGCAAACGGCAGCGACTCGCCTTGGCCGATCGTCACGGCCTCCGCGTCCGGCCAGCCAATTTGCTCGCACAGGCCGGCGGGCTGCGCCGCCGGGGTCAGCTCCAGATCGCCATTGGCGCCGGTGCTCATGCAGAATCGCCCGACGTGGACCTCGAGCGCCACGGTCCCGGCGAAACCCAGTCGATCGAGCTCTGCGGCGAGCGTCGTGAGCACGTTCGCTCGGGAGTCGTCGAGCGGCACGTCGCCGAAAGCGAACGTACCGCCCTGATTGAAGCCCCACTGCAAGACCTCGAGCGTTTCGGCGGCCGGCTCGAGCGAGGACTGCGACGACGAAGGCGGACCCGTGCCGCTCGCAAGCCGCGAGATCGTTGCGACGAGATTCGCGGCTCGTTCGTATGACGCCGTCAACAAGGTCTGAGTCGTGAAGAATAGGTAGGCAAATACGGCTGCAGTGGCGACCAGCAGCACGGCTGCCACCTTGTAACGCCGCGAGCCGTCGGCGGCGGGCTCGCCGGCCGGCTCTTCCGCGACCGGAGCGCTTGGCTGCGAAAGGGCGCCTCGAACCGACGTATGGATCTCGCGACTGAGCTCGTCGCGCAGCGCGGCGCCGTGCTGGTAGAGAATCTCCTCGAGCAGCTGCCGAAGCTCGCGGGGCTGCATGGGCTCGAGGGCGCTGGCGGGCGAAGCCGGCGGCGCGCTGTCCGAAGGTATCAAGTGCAATGAGCGGAGAACCTTCGTGACCTCGACCGGCGCAACGCTCTTGGGCAGCACACCCATCGCGCCGAGCGCACGCGCCTGGCCCAAGTAGACCTCGCCCTCCTTCGACGTGTACATCATGACGGGAATGGTGGCCGTCGCAGGGTTCTTCTTGATCTCCTCGAGCGCCTCGAGCCCGTCCATGCCGGACATCTGATGGTCGAGAAAGATGACGTCGGGCCGGCAGCCCTTCAAGTACTCCAGGGCCTCCTCGGCGGACTCGGCGGTATCGGCTGCGACACCGTACTGCGTAAGCAATCGGCCGAGCACGTGCCGAGCGAGGCGGGAATCGTCGACGATCAACGCCCTTTTCACGGGTCGTCCCTAATGAGCAACCGATGTTTGCCGTGTTCGTCCGCGCGCCGCACGAACGCCTGCGCTGCAGGATGACGATGTTCGCCGGGCAGAGCGTCGGCGTCAAACAGACCGTCGAGCAGAGCGCGCTCGTCGGCTTTTGCCGACGTCGGTCATCTCGCAAGCGAAGCGGGTCAGGTAGCGCCTTGCCGAGCTGATCCGGCGTAAACTGCCAGTTGCCGTTGACGTGGGTGTCTCCGTTCGACGACGAATGCGTCGAGCGGCACGAGTGCAACTCGCTGACATCCCTGTCTTTAGCTCCGTGGTATGGAAGTTGCTTGCTCACGCGTGTGCGCGGCCGAGGACCCATCGCGCTCACGTCCATCGCATTTGGATTCAAGCATGGGAGCGTCATGAACAGCCGTACGTGCGAGCCATCGCCCTCGTTCGTGCCTGCGCACCGCGTGAACGACGGCGACGAGCCTGTCGTTCCGGCGCCGGAGCGGTCGAGTCCGGGATTGAGCATCGAGGACGCTCATCGACTTCGGATCCATAGGCCGGTGGCTGAAACGGCTGCCAACGTACCGAGCGTGGAAACTGCAAGGCTGGCCGAGATCCTCTCGCGAGCCTATCGCAATGAACGACTGACCACGGCCGAGAATCTGCGCCTCGAGAACTTCTATTTCCGTGGTCTTGCCGATATGGCACGGGCTTTTCGAGACGCGCCCGAAGCAGAATTGCCGCTCGAGAGGTGGCGGCAAATCTATGCGATGGATGCCCGTTTCCGTAATCATTGGCAGCAACAGAAGGCTCAGCTCAACGAGAGATTCGTAAGGTTCTTCGAGGCGTTGATCGCGTCGCAGACCCCCGATAAGTTCACGGCGCGCTAGGCCGCGCCCCCGGTCGCCGCTATGCTGAGCACGCCGTCGTGACTCGGGGGGACCGTGACGTTGCGAATCGATCGATCCACAGGCGCGCTGCTCGTCGCAGTGTGGTGCGTGAGCGCGGCTCACGGTCAGGCACTGCCGCCCGGGCCCGCGATGCGTGGCGACGGCCCGGCGCCCGACCCGAAAGCCTTCAGCATCACGCGCGCAGATTCAGGCCTCGATGCCGTCGTCGCGAAGAGCGCCAAGCTCGAGACGCTCGCGACCGGCTTCGGCTTGAACGAAGGGCCGGTCTGGATCCGCGACGGCACCTCGGGCTACCTGCTCGTCTCGGGCCTGCTCGACAACGTGATCTACAAGATCGCGGCGGACAAGCAAGTGTCCGTGTTCATGGAGCGTGCCGGCTATACCGGCACGGACGTGAGCCACACGGGCGCGCAAACGCGCAGCGGCCGTTCCCATGTGCTCCTGATCGGGCCGAGCTGCACGGGCCTCGATTCGCAAGGGCGGCTGATCTGGTGCGCCGACAATGACCGCACGCTGAATCGACTCGAACCCGACGGCACGCGCACGGTGCTCTCGCGCGGCAGCCCCGACGGCAAACGCTTCAGTGGCCCGAACGACATCGCCGTGCGCCGCGACGACGGCGTGTACCTCACGGACAACGACTTCGGCCTGCGCGACGCGGGCACGAACCCGGACAAGCAGATGCAAAACGGCATCTGGCTCATCAAGGACGGCGTGTCGCGGCTCGTGCTCGACGCCGCCACGCTCGGCGGCATCCCGAACGGCGTGACGCTGTCACCCGACGAGCGGTACCTCTATCTCACGTCGCTGCAGAAGATGCTGCGCTACGAGGTGAAGCCGGATGGCTCGCTGGGCGGCGGGACGCTGTTCACCGAAGGTCCCGGCATCGGCGATGGCATGAAGACCGACACGCTCGGCAACGTGTACTCGACCAGCGGGGCAGGGCCCGGCATCGTGCGGATCACGGCGCCGAGCGGCACGCTGCTCGGGTACCTGAATTTGCCGATCTACGGCGGTGAGCCGAAGCGGCAGATCTGCGCGACGAACGTCGCGTTCGGCGACGCCGACAGCAGGAGCCTGTTCATCACGGCGTGCGATGCCGTGTACAAGATCCGGCTGAAAGTGGCCGGTATCGCGCAGGGCCCGCAGCCGTGAGCGCACACTGTAGAATCCACCGCGAACACTTCCGTCCTTCCAGAGCGCCACTAATGAAGAACCAACGCTTCTCGGCCGTCATGGCCATCGCCCTCGTCACCGCCTTGTTCGCCGCGCGGAGTGAGGCGCAGTTCGTTGCCGACCCCGGTTTCAAGAGCGTGGGTCGCGGCGCGCCGGTGGCAAGCGCGCTGCCCGCGAAAGCGCCGGTATTCGGGCGCGCGGTCGCGAATGGCACGCCCGAGGAACGACAGCGCAGGCTCGACGATCTGGCGCAGTATCCGTTCGTCGGGCCGATCGCCTTCGGTGCGCTGCGGGTCGCCTCGGCCACCGACGGGGCAGCGCCGCCCGGAGTGCAGCCCCTGCCCATCGATCTGTTCACGTCGAAGGACTTCTACGTGGACCGGCCGCTTTGGACGGACAAGCGCTACTTCCGCTGCAACAGCCCTTTCGGTCTCGAGTCCCAGCGCGGTGCGGTGAATGCGCCGATGATCGGCAAGGACCCGCCGCGCACGGCGGCCTGGGGTAACTGCGATCGCGACTACCCGCGCGAAGGCATCGTGAGCCCGTACAAGTGGAAGTCCGCGCAGGAGCACTACGAGGCGCTGCTCGCGGAAACCAAGAAGCGCGGCGGCCCCACGCAGCACACGTACAAGACGGTGCCGGGCGAGCTGAACGGCCGGTATGCCCCCGGCAACGCGTTCGAGAACTGGTACTCGATGATGCTCGCCGTGCAGCTGCCGACCGTGCTGTCGGTGCTCACGCCGGAGTACCAGAAGCGTTTCGTGCAGGACATGTACCACCAGGGCAACACGAATGCGCCGGAGTGGCCCTCGCAGTACTGCTGGCCCGAGGGCTTCATGCGGCGCTGGTACGCCGCGGCGATCCAGTTCCCGCAGACCGTGATCGTGACGCCGTCGCTGGTGCACTTCGAGGCCGGCGTCGCCGACAATTTCATCACGAACATCCACATCGGCCGCACGTTCAACATGGAAGACGTCGCCAACGGTGGCGTTCCGCGCCTGGGCCCCGCCGTGCCGCGCTGGTACGGCGAGACGATCGGCTTCTGGGACAAGGACGCGCTGATCACGTGGACCTCGAACATCCAGGGCTGGGCTGGCCACGGCGTGTTCGAGTTCTCGAGCAAGCTGCAGACGATCGAGATCTACACGCCGGTCCGCGACAAGAAGGGCAACGTCACGGCGCTGAATCACGAGGCGGTGTTCTACGATCCCGAGGCGTTCGTGGAGCCGATCCGCATCGTTCGCAACTACCAGCACCTATCGGGCTTCGAGGAAGGCGATCCGCCGCCGTTCATCGAGTGCGTGCAGACGATCTTCCCGGTCAAGGGCCATTCCACGCCGCTGACGCCGGGCGCCAAGTTCGAGTACGAGGTGCCCGACATGTTCGGCCGGCCGTGGGCCCACTTCTGGGAGGAGTACTTCGAGGAAGGCATGCAGCGGCCGGAAGAGACCGACATCTTCGACTTCAGCAAGTAAGTAACGCGGTGCAGACAGGGGCTCTACTGCTTACCGTGGCCCAGCTCGCGGTCGCGTTCGCCGGCTTCAGCGCCATTGTCGTTGCGCTGAACAACCGACCGGTTCGGGATTGGGACGCTACCGATCGGATGAACCTGCGATGCCTGCTGCAGGTCTCGGTCTTCGTGATCGCGTTCTCGTTGTTTCCGTTCCTTCTCGCGATCTCGCTGACGGAGGCGGACGTGTGGACGGTGGGTACTTGGGTCTACGGGTCGATCTTCGTCGTGGACGCAAGCTTCTTCTACGCAATCATCACGAAGGACAGCCCCAAGCTGTTCCGCAACGCGGCGATCGGCGGCATCGTCATGGGGCTGCTACAGATTGCCGCAGCGGCGATGGGCACGACGGCGTCGCGGGAATCGATGTACGTCATCGCGTTGTTCTGGCAGCTCGGAATCGTGGTGATGTCGTTCCTGCTGCTGCTCTACCAGGTCAGGAAACGAGCGTGACCTCGAAATCACCCGCCGCAGTGCCGGCGATTCCGTTTGGTGGTCCGGCGTACGTGTTCGTCAGACGACACGCTGCATGCGGTTGGCGAAATCACGGCCCGACGTAGGTGGCGGAAGCGGTTTGCCGTCCTTTTCGTAGAGTGCGATGACCTCGTCCACGATCTGACACAACTCTTCGAACACGGCCTGCTCGTCGTCACCGTGGCAGCCCCCGAGAATGAGGCCGGGTGCGCTCCCGACGTAACAGTTGTCCTCCGCGGACCACTCCACGATTTTTGCGTACCTGGCGCTCGCCTTCACTTCTCTACCTCCGCGATTGCGGCACGTACCGCGCGAATCTGGTACTGCTTCGCGTCATCGCCAAGTCTGCCGGAGATAGTGATGGGTTGCGAGAGACGGCGATGGACATAATTGCGGTGACTACCCTTGCCGCCGCGATTTACGAACCCGGCCCCCTCGAGCTGCGCAATGAGTTCCCGGACCTTCGGCGGCATCCCACACTACTCGTCTCTGTGTGGGACAACCCTCTCACGCTGCGGGCGTCATCGCAGCGGCGAAAAGAAGCGTTTACTGCCCGATTTGCACCGCCCGTTTTCCGTCCGCCAAGCGCAGTTCCTTCCGCGCTCAGCGCAGCTCGCCAGTCGCGGGCCAATGCAGCGCAGTCGGCCGTGAGATTGTTGCGCACCATGCGCTCGTGCGCTCGAGCTCGTCGACGCCGAGCACGCCGCGCCAGCGGAGGCCAAGAACCACGTGATCGACGAGGGCGTGCTGAACATCTTCCACCTGAAGATGAACTACATGAACGATCCTGTGCTGAGCCTCGGTTCGTCGAGGTCTTCGATCGCATCAAGGGCGATCGAAGCTTCGCGCGGGCCGTTGTCGCTTTCTCGGCCGCTTGCAGTTGTCTTCGTAGCAGGCGAGGATTCTGCCTACTACGCTTTCGTTCAGGGAAACACACCATGTTGAAGCCGACCGCAATCGCCGCCAGCGCGCTCGCCCTATTCGCCATCGCCAATTTGGGCCGTGCCGAGCCGCCGTTCGCCAACGTGACGATGGACATGATCCGGACCTCGTTGCCGGTGGAGGGCGCGCCGCTCGCCGAGAGGGGCGCGTACGAAGTGATGTCCGAGCCCGCGTTCGGCTCGCCGGGGCACGTCATCGTTCGTCCGGCGAATCTCGACGCGTTCCCGAAGAAGGACACGTTGCCGGTGATCGCGTGGGGCAACGGCGGTTGCGCGATCGACAGCAAGGCCTTCATGGGTTTCATGGAGACGGTGGCCTCGCATGGGTTCCTCGTGATCGGCACGGCGCCGATCGAAGGTGCGCCGCGGCGGCAAGCGAACGTCGACGACCTGCGCGCTGCGCTCGATTGGGCGGACAAGGAGAGCTCGCGCAGCGCGTCGCCGCTCAAGGGCAAGATCGCGGTGAACAAAATGGCCGCGATGGGCAGCTCGTGCGGCGGCTTCCTCTCGATCGAGGTGGGCGCCGATCCGCGCGTCAAAACGATCGGCGTGTTCAATTCCGGCGTGATGCATCTCGATCCGAACAATCCGCCGCCGTTTCCGATCCCGGATGTGGCAACGCTCGCGAAGCTGCACGGGCCCGTGCTGCTCGTGAACGGCAACAAAACCGACTTCATGATGGAGACGTCGAAGTCCACCTACGATTGGCTCGACAAGAAACCGGCGTTCTACGGCTCGCGCCACGGCGCGGGGCACAGCGCAACCTTCTTCCACCCAGGCGGCGGCGAGTTCGCGAACGTCGCGTGGAGCTGGGCCGCATGGCAGCTCAAGGGCGACAAGAAGGCGGGCGCCATGTTCGTCGGGAAGGACTGCGGGCTTTGCAGGAATTCGAACTGGGACGTGGAGGCGAAGGGGCTCAAGTAGCGGACCGTTCGGGCCCCGCGAGGGGAGCTCGGCCCGCTGAGAGAGCCCCGCTTCGTGCAGGTCCTCGATCGCATCAAGGGCGATTGAGGTCCCGTGGTTGCATTGCGCAGAGTTAGACCGGCACGGCCTCCACGATGCTGACGGCCGATGCCGTGGGCACGACCCTCGTGAGCTTGAACCCCGCCGGTGCCAGCAACTCCATGTACTCGCTCGGCGTACGTTCCTGACCGCCGGGCCCCACGAGCATCATGATGTCGAGCATCTTGCCGGGATGCGGCGTGTCGCCTTCGGGCAGCACCATCTCGACGATCAGCAGGCGGCCTTTCGGATCGATGGCCTTGCGGCAGTGACCCAGGATCGTCTGGCACTGATCCCAGCTCCAATCGTGAATGATGTGCGAAAGGACGTAGGCATCGTGCCCCGCGGGCACGCGCTGGAAGAAGCTGCCGGATTCGATCGAGACGCGATCGGCCACGCCGCGCGACTCGAGCAGCGCTGGCGCGTCGGTCACGACATGCGGCAGGTCGAACAGCACGCCGCGCGGTCTTTCGTGCCGCGTGAGGATGTGCGCGAGCATGTTGCCCGTCGCGCCGCCAACGTCGACGACGCTCTTGAAGGCGCCGAAGTCATACGCCGCGGCCACAGCCGGCGGCTCGGCTCCGTGGAAGCCGACCATGGTTTCGCTGAACAACGACGCTTCGCGAGGACGCTCGGCCAGGTACTCGAACAGCGGTTTGCCGAAAGCTTTTTCCAGGCCGTTCCTGCCCGTGCGCAGCGAGTGCGGCAGCTGCGTCCAGGACTCCTGACCGAGCGGGCCGGTCAACGTAAGGATCGTGGCGTACGCCGAGCCCGGTGCGTTTTTTTGCAGCGCCGTGCCGAGCGGCGTGAGCGCGAACGTCTTGCTCTTGACCTCGGTCAGCAGACCTACGCTCGCCAGCGTGCGCAGGAACCGGTAGAACGCGGCCGCGTTCATGCCGAGCTCGGCTGCCACCTCGCTCGCGGGGCGAGCGCCGCCCGCCAGGCGATCGGCAATCTCGAGCTGCGCGGCCGTGTACAGAAGCCGCGAGACCCAGAAGGCCGTGCCCATTTGAATCAGCTGTGCGTGCGGTGGCACCGCGGGCGCCGCGGACTGATCTGCCATGAATCCCCCTTGTTCTTTTCGTTCGTAGAGCTAGTGCAGCGAGCGGCATTGTCGCGGATGAAGCGAGGTCTGTCGAATGGTCCGGGAAGATTTGGACTGGGGCCGCGGCAATCGTCCCGTCGTGGTACGACGCGCAGCACTACGTCGGCTGGTTGAACCGCAAGACCGACAACGACGATGGCGACAAGATCGATCACGACTACGGCACCTTCGGCGACGCTGGATTGGTTCGCGGCGTCAGCCCACGCCGAGCTCGCGCTTGAGGTCGGCGAGTTGCCGTTCGAGCTCCGTAACGCGCTGCTCGAGCGCCGCGAATGCGTCGTCGGCGCGAGCGCGAGCCGGCTCTCGCGGCGGATCGCGCGGCGCCTCGGCCGGCGCCGACTCGATCGGTCCGCCGAAGAGATGCACGTAGGCATGGTCCTTGCGCCGCGGCTCGCGCGGCAAGCGCGCGACGAACGGACCGTCGGCGCGCGTCAGCAGCGACTCGAGCGCCGCGTCCACCTCGGCCGGATCGGCGAACTCGTGCAAGCGACCGCTGCGCGCCTTCAGCTCGCCCGGCGTCTGCGGGCCACGCAGCAGCAACATGCAGATCACCGCGAACTCGGCCGACGAGAACTGGATGGCCGCGAACTGCGTGTTGCAGAACCGTTGCTGGTACTTGTCGACGCGCGTCGCCAGGTTCTGGACCAGCACGTGCTGCTTCTCGATGAGCTCGTTGACGGTGCGCTGCACGACGCCGGGGTCGAGCGAGAGCACGGGCTCGCGGCTCGACTTCTGATTGCAGGCATTGACCAGCGCGTTCAGCGACAGCGGGTACTGATCGGGCGTGATGACCGACTTCTCCATGAGACAGCCGATCACGCGGGCCTCGTTCGGGGTAAAGCGAATGTCCAAGGGGGGTGCTCGAGGGGGCGGGGACGGCATTGTGCCCAAACCGGTGCGCGCTCCGCCAGCGGCGGCCGTCCAGCGGTTCGAGACTTCCGCTCGCGCTCGAGATGGCAGACACTCGGCGCACTGCCTACGAGGAGAAGCCACGTGCGCGTCATGCTCATCCTGGCGGCCGGGCTCGCCGCGAGCTGCCTCTCATCGGCCGGGTTCGCGCAGCAGCCCGCCTGCGAGCTCGCCACTGCGCGCCGGCGTCGCGGACCAACCCCTGACGTCCGGCGGGCAGCCGCGCACCTACCGCCTCTTCGTGCCGCCGGGCTACGACGGCCACACGCGTCTGGCGCTCGTGCTCGATCTGCACGGCAGCGGCGGCACGGCCGCCGGCCAGGCCGCGAACAGCCGCTTCGAGGCGCTCGCCGCGCGCGAAAAATTTCTCGTCGCGTCGCTGCAAGCCGGGGCCGCCGGCAACCGCTGGAACGTGCCCGTGACGGACGACCGACCCGACGATGTCGCGTACGTATCCGACGTGATCGATCACGTCGCCGCGCGCGCCTGCACGGATCTCGATCGCGTCTACGCCACGGGCTTCTCGGGCGGCGCGCGCATGTCGTCGCTGCTCGGCTGCAAGCTCAACGCGCGGATCGCGGCCATCGCGCCGATGTCGGGGCTGCGTTGGCCAGCGCCGTGCGCAGGGCGCGCGATTCCCGTGCTCACGCTGCACGGGCTCGCCGATCCGCAGAATACGTACGACGGGCACGTCGAAGGGCGCGGCGGCGAGTGGCTCGAAAGCGTGCCCGAGGCGCTGGCCGGGTGGGCGCGTCACGACGGCTGCCGCGGCGACGCGCTGCTCGAGGACCCGCCGGGGCCGCTCTCAACGCTACGCTACCAGGGGTGCAAGGGCGGCACCGAGGTCCGCCTGATTCGCATCGACGGGCTCAAGCACCAGTGGGCGCACGAGCCGGTGGACGCCACGGCCGTGATGTGGGCGTTCTTCGAGAGCCACTCGCTCGCCGACGGGCGCTGATAGCGTGGGGGGGGGCGGCATGACCACTAGCGGTGCCCGGTAACGCGGTCGAACTGACGGCCGGCTGGAGCCGGCGGCGAGTCGGCGGCGGCTCAGGCCGCCGACAGCGGGCGCGCGACGTGCTCGAGCGGCCGGCGTTCCGCATCCACTCCGATCAGCAGCGCAACGAGGGCCGCGGCGCACATCAGCACCGCCGCGCCCACGTACCCCCAAAAAAGCGAGCGCGTGTTGCCGGTATCGATCAGCGCGCCATACAGCGCCGGGCCCACGAAGCCGCCGATGCCCGTGCCGATCGCGTAGAACAGCGAGATCGCAACGGCCCGCATTTCGAGCGGGAACACCTCGCTCACCGTGAGGTAGGCCGAGCTTGCGGCCGCGGACGCGAAGAAGAAGATCGCCGACCAGCACCAGGCTTGGCTCACCGCGTCGAGCCACCCCCGGTCGAACGCATAAGCCGTCGCGAGCAAGCCGATGCCGGATATCGCATAGGTGACGGCGATCATGCGGCGTCGTCCGATCCGATCGAACAGGCTGCCGAGCAGCAGTGGCCCCAGGAAATTGCCGACGGCGAACGGGAAGATGTAATAGCCCACGCCCGAGACCGAGACGCCGAAGAAGTTCGTGAGCACGAGCGCGTAGGTAAAGAAGATCGCGTTGTAGAAGAACGCTTGGCTCGCCATCAGGACCAGGCTGAGCAGTGCCCGGCGGCGATAGCGCGTGACGATCAGGCGCGCGATGTCGGCCCACGACACGAGCTCGCGGACGCGGATCGCGAACGGCTCCCCGTGATCGGTGCGCAGAACGTGGCGGCTCGCGACCTTCGTTTCGATATCCTCGACCACGCTTTCCGCTTCGGCGAAACGCCCATGCGTCATGAGCCACCGGGGGCTCTCGGGCAAGTAACGGCGCACCAGGAGGATGGCGACTGCAAGCACGGCGCCGAGCACGAACGCGAGCCGCCAGCCGAGATCGGGATCGAATCGGCCCGGGTCGAGCAGCACGATGCTCACGGCCGCGCCGGCCGCCGCGCCTACCCAGAAGCTGCCGTTGATCGCGAGATCCACGAAACCCCGGACGCGAGCCGGAATCAGTTCGTCGATCGCCGAGTTGATCGCCGCATACTCGCCGCCGATGCCGAATCCCGTGAGGAACCGGCACAGCGCGAACGTGGCGAAGCTCCACGTGAGCGCGGTGAGTAACGTCGCGGCGAGATACACGGCCAGCGTGACGAGGAATAGCCGCTTGCGGCCGAACCGATCGGCGAGCCGCCCGAACAGCAGTGCGCCGCAGACTGCTCCGGCCACGTAAGTCGAGCCCGCCCAGCCCACTTCGCCGGCCGTGAGCCCGAGCGTCGCGGGCTGCTGGAGCGCGGGACCGAGGGAGCCGACGATCGTCACCTCGAGCCCGTCGAGAATCCACGTGACCCCGAGCGCGATCACGACGCGCCAGTGCCAGTGCGACCACGGCAACGCATCGAGTCGCGCGGGCAGCGTGCTCCTGTAGGTCGTTTCGCCGCTCATTGACTGATCTGACAGAGCCGCGGTGCGCGCGTTCGCCGCCGCTCACTGCGCCGGCGCGCCGCGCTACCCTTTCTTAGCGAGGCACTCATCCCAGAAGCGGCGCGTGCCCTGATGCAGCCGCGCGCCAATCTGCGAGATGACCTTGTGGGAGAGAAAAGCCGCGCCGCGGGCCGCCTTGTCCGCCGCGACGCCATTCGTGATCCCGTACAGAAAGGCACCGGCAAACACGTCCCCCGCGCCCGTCAGGTCCTTCGGCGTGGTCGCAAAGGCCGGCACGTGGGCCTCCACGCTGCCGTGCTTCACGTAGGCGCCGTGCGGCCCGTTGGTGACCACGACGGAGGGAATCGTTTCTTTCAGCTTCTTGAAGGCCCCTTCCGCCGTGTCCGCGCCCGTCACGGCGCAGGCTTCCGTCTCGTTGCAGAAGAAGAGGTCGGTGTCCTTGAGCGCTTCGCGCAGCGCGTCGCCAAACGCGTGAACGACGAACGCATCGGAGCAGGTGACGGCGACTTTCGTGCCGGCGCCTTTGGCGATGCGCATGGCTTCCCGGATCGCGGTTTGACCGGTGGCCGGATTGGCGAACACATAGCCCTCGATGAATAGCCACTCCGACCTTCCCACGCGGTCCCCTTGAACGTGGCGGTCGGCCAGATGGCTCGCCACGGCCAGCGACGTGCGCATCGTTCGCTCTGCGTCCGGCGTGATCAGGCACAGACAGGTACCGGTGCCCTCGTTGACGATGATCGGGTTGCCTATCTCGATGCCCAGTTCTTCCATCTCGCCGGAATAGAAGAGCCCGTAGCGATCGTCGCCCACGCAACCAATGAACGCCGCCCGGCCGCCGAGCTGCGAGAACGCAATGATGGAGTTCGCGACGGAGCCGCCGCTCACGAGCTTCGGCTCATGGGATTGGTAGCGATCGAGCAACGCCTTCTGCTCGGCGTGATCGACCAGACGCATACCGCCTTTTTCGAAGCCCAAGGAAGCGAACTCTTCTTCGGATACTTCGAGAAAGATGTCGACGATGGCATTGCCAAGGCCGCAGATTTGAAAGTCCTTCGTCACGCCCAGCTCCTAGTTGAAAAAATGCTTCAAAGCCCGGAATGATACAAGGTGCGCCGCGTGTCCAGGGAACGAGCTTCCCGGGGGGCGCTGCCCGGGGCCCGCGGGGGCCGTGAAGAAGCGCGCTATTTCGCTTATTGTGGTGACTCGGTGACCGGCAGCTCGGGTGCGCGGACGGAGGTCTTGGATGGCGAACACGGAAACGGCAATTCTCGCAGGCGGCTGCTTCTGGGGCATGCAGGACTTGATCCGCAAGCTGCCGGGCGTCACGGCCACGCGGGTCGGCTATAGCGGCGGCGACGTGGCCCATGCCACCTATCGTAATCACGGCACGCACGCCGAGGCGATCGAGGTGGTGTTCGACCCGGCCAAGCTCTCGTATCGGCAGCTGCTCGAGTTCTTCTTCCAGATCCACGATCCCGACGACGAAGAACCGGCAAGGCAACGACATCGGCGCGTCGTACCGCTCCGGCATCTATTACCTGTCCGACGAGCAGCGCGATGTGGCCGAGGACACGATCGCCGACGTGAACGCGTCGGGGCTCTGGCCCGGCAAGGTCGTCACGGAGGTGAAGCCGGCGGGGTCGTTCTGGGAGGCCGAGCCGGAGCATCAGGATTACCTGCTGCGCTACCCGGGCGGTTACACGTGCCACTTTCCGCGGCCGAGCTGGCGTTTGCCGCGGCGCGCGAGCGCGAAGACGGCGTAGCACCGATGAGCACCTCGAAGAGCGAAGTACCGACCGTTCTACGCTGGAGCGGAGTCGTGGAGCTCGCGCAGCGCGGCAACGTCGCGCCGCCGCGGCGCGTCGAGAAGAGCGACGCCGAATGGCGCGCGGCGCTGACCGACGAGCAGTACCACGTGGCGCGCGGCAAAGGCACGGAGCGGCCGTTCAGCTCGCAGATGTGCGCGTTGTTTACGCCCGGCCGCTACCACTGCATCTGCTGCGACACGCCGCTGTTCGACTCGACGACGAAGTTCGACAGCGGCACGGGCTGGCCGAGCTTCACGGCGCCGCTCACGCCCGACGTCGTGGCCTATCACCTCGACACGAGCCACGGCATGCAGCGCGTCGAGACCACCTGCAACGTGTGCGACGCGCATCTCGGGCACGTGTTCCCCGACGGTCCGCCGCCGAGCGGCTTGCGGTTCTGCATCAACGCCGTGTCGCTGAAGAAGGCGAAGTCGCCCGCCTGAAGCGTCGCCGCCCGTCTAGTTGGCGGGGGGCGCGCCGGTCCCGGGCGAGGTAATGAACAGGCGCTTGCCGTCGGGCAGCGTCACGTCGCGACCGTTGGCGGTGTTCGAGCCGTTGCGGTGGCGGTAGCCGAACACGACGACCTCGGTGCCCGGCGGTATCGAGTCGCGCGTCATTCCGCGGCGCACGAGCGTGTTCGGGCTGCCGGCTTCGATCATCCAGCTTTCGATCGTGCCGTCGTCGCGCTTGACGTCCAGGTGGATGAACGCGTGCGGATTGATCCATTCGACGCTCTTGATCGTGCCACGCAGCGTGATCGGCTGATTCGCGTCGAACTCGGCGGAAAAGGCGTGGTGCGCGCCCGCGGACCCGGCCAGCAAGAGCCACGCACTGCCGAGCGTCGCCCCGAGCATGGCTTTCATGGACTTTCGTACGTTCATTTCTTACCCTCCGCTGCCTTCCGCTCCTCTTCGCGCACGGCCGACAGCAGCCCCCGGAGCCCGTAGTTGCCTTCGTGGCACGCGTACTCGACGAGCGGTCCCGCTTGCGGATGCATGAAGAGCTCCACGGTCCATGGCGCCGTGAACACGGGATCGCTGACCGTGGCGCGATAACGAATCTGATCGGGCGCCGTTCGTGTGAATCGCTCGACGACTCGAAACTTGTCGCTCATGACGGAGTCGAGCATCTGCACGCCATAGAAATGCCGATTCGTCTTCTGGTTCGTGGTCTCGACGACCAGCGTGTCGCCCTCCCAGTGCCCGCGCGAGTCGCCGACCCATTGCGTCACGCGACTCGGCAAGTGCGGACGGCCGTCGATCGGGATGATCCTGACGTCGTGGTTGATCTCGGCCATGATCGCGACGTAGTCGGGCGTTTGCACGATGTAGTAATTGTTGTTGTACGGCTCGGGCAGTATCGGTGCGGCGCCCGCCGCCGAACACGATGCAGCGCTCCGTCAGGTAGCGATCTTCGGGCGTATCGGCCGGATGCGCGGCGGCGTAGGTCTGCTCGCGCTCGAACTGGCGCTGCGCCTCGGGCGTGAACGGCGGAACGCGGCCGTTCGCGGGCTCGACGATCAGCGAGGTGCGTCGCGTCGGCACGATGTCGTTGCCGCGATCCGTCCACGCGTCGTTATAGGACCCGACGTTGCCGGCCGCCTTGTCCTCCTCGATGCGCTCGTCGGCGCTGCCGGCCGCGAGGCGTTGCTTGACGTACGCCTTGGCTTCCGCCGCCGTGAAGAACGCCTTGTCCTTGAGCTCGGCCGGCCGCTGCAGCGGCGTCAGCGTGGCGTTGGACCAGCTCCCCTGCAGATCCGGGTCGCCCCACGGCGTGCGCGACGATTGCGCGTCGGCCCCCGCGGAGCCGAGTGCGACAAGGATAGCGGCGCAGACGAATCGATACGGTGTCATGTCTCGCTCCTCCTCACGACTTCGGCCGCTTGTACACATCGCCATACAGCAGCTCCTCGGTGAACGGCACGCACTTGAACTCCATCAGATGCGCGTGCGGGTCGGGGTTCCTTTGCAGGCGGAAGCGCATCGACCACGGCCGCGAAACGTCTGCGGGTCCTCGAGTGTCGCCGACGTAATCGATCGCATCGGGACCGGCGAACGTGTAGCGCTCGACGACGTGCAGCGCCGCGCTCGCGTGATTGCCGGCGCGATCGAGCCAGGCCTGACCGTTGAACCCGCTGACGTCCACGACCAGCGTGTCGCCGTCCCAGCGCGCGTTCGACACGCCCATCCAGCTGTCGATGGCGGACGGCTCCGGCGCGTCGAGGTTGAAGATGCGCGCCGCACCCGCGAACTGGTACGCCACGAGCAGCCGGCCGTCCGAATGGAAGATCTGCAGCGGGTACGGCATGTAGTTCGCGCGCGGCACGCCCGGCATGAAGCACTTGACCTCGGGGTCGTCCTTGAAGCGGCTCTCGTAGTTGCGCCGCTGCTGCTGGGCGGCGGCCGGCAGGTACGGAATCTCGTCGCCGTCGACGATGCCGTAGCCCGGCGGCGTGGCGAGCAGCGCGCCGTACTCCGGCGGGCCCGCGCTCGCGCCGTGCGTCAAGATGTTCCAGTTCGCCGTCGTCAACGCCTGCCACACGCCGCTGAAGTTCGGCTTGCCGTTCGCGAGCCGCGGAATGTCGGTCGGACGCGAGCCTTGCGCGTGGGCGTTCGCGCCGAGCAGGGCGCAGACGGTGAGCATCAGAAATATCGATCGCATCGTGGGTGTTCTCAGTTGGGTGCGGGTTCGATCCGTAAGATCGAGCCGTTCGGTGTGAGCTTGGTGCTGCCGGGCCCGCCCTGCTGGTCGCGTTCCACGGCCAGGTACAAGTAGCCGTCCGGCCCTTGCCGCACGTCGCGCACGCGCGCATCGAGTTGCACGAGCATCGACTCGCGGCGCTCGAGCTGCGGCGGCGGCTGATTGAACGCCACGCGCTGCAGCTGCTGGCCGCTCAAGCCGCCGATGAAGTAGTGGCCGCGCCAGAGCGGGAATTTGTCGCCGTCGTAGATCATGAGGCTCGACGGGCTGATCGCCGGCACCCAGAACATCACGGGGTTGTCCATGCCGGGCCGCGACCACGGCTGGTCCGACGCGAGATGGCCCGTGTAGATCTTGCCGAGCGTCACGAGCGGCCAGCCGTAGTTGTGCCCGGGCACGAGGTGATTGAGCTCGTCGCCCGCCATCGGCCCGATCTCCGTGGCCCAGAGCTCGCCGGTCTCGGGATGCCACGCGAGCCCCTGCACGTTGCGATGGCCGTACGTGAAAATTTCCGGCTTGGCGTCCTTGCGCCCGACGAACGGGTTGTCCGGGGGCGCCGTGCCGTCGTCGCGCAGTCGCAGGACCTTGCCCACGTGGCTGTTCAGATCCTGCGCGAGCATTCGATAGCTCGGGTTGTCGGTGGTGTTGCCGGCGTCGCGGTCGCCGACGGTCAGATAGAGCATGCGGTCCGGCCCGACCTCCAGCCGACCGGCCGTGGCGCCCGTGCCCCACGCGTCGGCGACGAACACGTCCTCCACGCCCTCGAGCGCCTTGCCGTCGAACCGACCGCGCGCGAGCGCGATCGTGGTGTCGGCGCCTTCGCGCCCTTTGACGTAGGAGAAATAGAGAAAGTGGTTACGCGCGAAGTCCGGGTGCAGCACCACGGAGTTCATGCTGCGGGCGTTCAGCGCGTTGGCGGGCCAGCCCGGAATCGGCCGCGCATCGAGCTTGCCGTCGCGCACGATGCGCAGGTCGCCCGACAGCTCCGTGACGAGCATGTCCGTGCCGCCGGGCAGGAATGTGATGTGCCAGGGCCGCACGAGCCCGTACGCGACCGTGACGACATGAATGCGCACGAGCTCGCCCGGCGGGCAGCCGCCATGCGGCTGGCCGTTCGGCGAGCAGGGGCCCGGCGTGTACGTGTCGAAGGTCCAGCTGGCGTGCTCGTCCTGCGCGCGTGCCAGTGTGGCCGCGCAGAGCGCGATCGTTGCGAGCACGATCGATCGAATGTGGAGCATCCCCCCGCCCCCCGCCGAGATCGGCGTTGCTCGAGCGACGATAGGTGAACGCGCGCGGCGGCGTCAAGAAAAGCGGGTGCGTGCCCGACGCTCACGCGCGCGAAGCGCGTTGACTCGCTCATGCAACGGACGTAGGTTCATGAGCGATGCCGCGCGGCCCTTGCGGGGTACAAGAACTAATCGATCGACGGGCGCGTGCCGCCAACGAATTTGGGGGGGGGTGAACATGAACGACCTGTAGGCTACGCCTGTGGGCTCCGTGGCTGTTGCTCGCGCTCGCGCAAGGCTGCACGCCGAGCGGGCCGCCGGAGGCGGTCGCGAGCGCCCCGCCGGCCGCGGCGCCCGACCCGCTGGTGTTCGACACGTGGGTGCCGGGCTCGTGCTCGCCGAACGGCCAGCCGCAAGGCCAGTGCCCGCCCGGCGATTTGTTCCGCGTGCGGCTCGTCCCGGTCGCCGAAGGGCTGCGGAGCCCGCGCCACATTGCGTTCACGCCGGACGGCGATCTGCTGATCACCGAGCTTGCGGCCCCCGCCGGGGATCCCGGCGGCGGCAATCAGGCCGTCCAGGGGAAGCCGGGCCACGTGCGGATCGTGCACGGCGGCGTGCTCGCGCCGGAGCCGCTCGCGGGTTGGCCGGCGCCCGGCATCGACGCCGGCGCGTTGTGGTCGATCGTCGTGCACCCGCAGTTCGCGGACGAACCGCTTCGTGTACCTGTACTACGTGAAGAAGCGCGCCGACGGGATGATGACGCGTGCGCTCGCCCGCGCGCGGCTCGAGGGCAACGCGCTGCTCGACGTGCAGGAGATCTTCGTCGCGGACGCCTGGATTCCCGGCGGGCCGATGGCGGGCCGCGCAGTCTTCGGGCCCGATGGTCATGATCTACCTGACGGTGAACGATCACGTCGAGCACGACGGCAAGAACGGCGGCGGCGAGCCGCTGCTCGCGCAGCAGCTCGACAACGACATCGGCAAAGTCTTGCGGGTTCGCGACGACGGCGGCATTCCGGCCGACAACCCGTTCGTCGGGCGCAAGGACGCGAAACCGGAAATTTTCACGTACGGGCAACGCAACGTGACGGACTTCGCCTGGCATCCGACTACCGGCGAGCTCTGGACCACGGAGATCGCGCCGATGGGCGGCGACGAGATCAATATCCTGCACAGCGGGCACAACTACGGCTGGCCGCTCGTGTCGCTCGGCAAGAACTACAACCAGAAGGAAATGAACGACAACCACTGGTACCGGCCCGGCATGGATATGCCCGCCATGTACTGGACGCCCGCGATCAGCCCGTCGACGCTGGTGTGGTACACGGGCGACAAGCTGGCTCCGTGGCAGGGGCATCTGTTCGTCGGCGCGCTGAACGGCCAGACGCTGGTGCGCGTGGCGTTCGATCAGCCCATGCCGCAAGCCGAGCGGCGCGATTCGCTGTTCATGTCGCTCGGCCGACGCTGGCGGCACGTGGTGCAGGGCCCGGACGGCTATCTCTACGCGCTGACGGAGAAGCGCACGCTCGGCGGCACAGCCGGATCCGGCCGACGCGACGAGCGGTGTGGTCTATCGCATCGAGCCCGCGGGATAGACGCTAGACCCAGCCGAAGCCGCGCGCCATCGTCCCGAGCATGCCAGCCGCGAGGGCGAAGTACAGCAGCAGCGCCCAGACCTTCGTGGACGCGATGCTGTTCATCAACGCGGTATCCCCGGCTTGCATGCGGTCTTTCATGGTGTCGAGCTTCGCTTCGAAGCGGTCCATCCGGGTGTCCATCTTGTCGCGCAGCGCCCGCACGTCGACTTTGATGTCTGCGACGTCCGTACGCAGGTGCGCAACGTCCGCTTCGAGTCGAGCGATGCGCGCTTCCATGGGGGTCTCCATCGGTGCCGGTCCCGCAGCCAATTGTATGACCTCGACTCGAGTCTTTGTCCAGCGGGTAATCGGGCGCATTCGAGCACGGCCGATCGGGGCGCGCGAGGCCCGTTTCAACGCGTCTTCAAGGATTTCGCGAACGCAGCGGTGTGCCGAGCGCGACTTAGCGCGATGGCGGCGTGAGTATGAACTTGCCGTCGACGATCGGATTGCGCTCCTCGCCCTCGCAGTCCTCGTACACCATGCGGTGAATGTGGGTCACCCGCTGATACGTGCGGCTCAGGTGCCAGGGCTCGGTGAGATTCGCGGGATCGGTGATCGTGATCCGATCCTCGAGATGATCCTTGTCGAGCATGCGGAGCCGCTCGACGAAGTGCGCGTCCACGCTCAGGAACGCGATCGTCTGCGCGTCCTCGATGCCGCCGAACGCCATCACGGCGGTGCCTTCGCGGCCCGGAAACGACGACTTCGCCGCGATCGTGTCGATCACGAGCGTCTGCCCCTCCCAGTGGCCGATCGAATCGCCCCACGGCGTGGGCCAGAGATCGTCCTTGCCGGGGTGCTCGCGTCCGTCGGTGTACACATGGCGGATCTCGCGGCTCGAGAAGATCAATGCGGTTTCGTTCGGTGTGGGCAGGATCTCGAACATCAACGGCGACTCGATCATGATCGTCGGAAAGCCGAACGTGCAGGCCGTCACGGCGCCGCCGGGATCCTTCCCCTCGCGCATCGCCTGCATGGCCTTGCGCTGCGCCGCGACGACTTTGTCCACGGCCGCTCGAGCCTCGGGCTTCAAGGGCGGCGACCACGTGAGCTCCTTCAGCACCTGCTCGAGCGGCTGGTAGAACCCGCCGTCGGGGCTCGGTGTGGCGCCGACGTTCTCCCACTGACCGCTCCAGTCCGGCAGCTGCGCGTGCGCGCCCGTCGCCGCGAGCGACGCGAGCCACAGCGCCGCGCCGGCACGAGCCGCTGGGGACGCCTTCACTTTGCTTGCCCCGGCTGCGCGAACCGCGAGCCGATCAGCGGCCCGTCGGGCCCGGTGCCCGAGAGATATTGACCGCCGCGATCGCCGTCGACGAGCGGGTGGATCAGCAGCGTCACCGGGTCGCCGGCCTTCAGCGTGCCGGGCCGCCAGCCGGTGCGCGCGAGATGCTCCGGGCTCGTCATCTCGATGCTCCATTCCTCGTCCGCACCGCGCTCGCTCTTCACGAGCACCTGGATGAAGACGTGCGGATTGGTCCAGCGCAGCTCCTTGACCGCGCCCTCGAGCGTAATCGTTTTCGACTGGTCGAACATCGCAAACGAGTGGTGCGCGAGCGCGGGGCTCGCCGCCAGCAAAGCCGTGATCAGGATCGAGAGCGCTTTCGTCATGATTGCCGGTCCGGTCCGTGTCGTGTCTCGAGAGGATAATACGATTGCGCTTCCGGCGGAGCGGCGAGCAGGCGGTCGCCGCCGCGATCGCGGCACTCGTCGTGATGAAATCGCCTCGTTGTGTCCGCCATGCTTCCCCCTCGATAGCCACGCGCGTGACGCGCGCCGGCGACTAGGCTCGGCCGGTGCTCGAGCCGAGTCAAGGCGCCAGATCGCGAGGGGTACGCGGACGCCCGGGGCGCTGACCGTTCGTAACTGAACTCTGGTGAAGTGGCGTTTTCTTTCGCCGCGCGCCTGCTATTGTTAGCTCCCACGCTCGAGTCACCGATCCCAGAACAATGAGAACGATCGCATTGCTGCCCGCCATCCTCGCCGGGCTCATTGCCGCGTGCAGCAAGCCGGCGCCGCCGCCGCCGGCACCGCCGTCGGTAGAAGTGGCAACACCCCTCTCGGAGCGCGTGGCCGGCTGGGACGACTATTCGGGCCGCTTCGAGCCCGTGGACGCCGTCGAAGTGCGGCCGCGAGTGTCGGGCGCGATCGAGTCCGTGCACTTCACGGACGGGCAGGTGGTTCAGCAGGGCGATCTGCTGTTCGTCATCGACCCGCGGCCGTACGCCGCGGAGCTCGCCCAGGCGAAAGCGCAAGTGGCCGGGGCGCACGCGCAGCTCGCCAATGCCGACGCGGAGCTAAAGCGCGCGCAGGCGCTGGTCGCGAAGCAGCTCGTGAGCGAGGCCGAGACCGAGGTCCGCATGGCGGCGCAGCTGAAGGCGGCGGCCGAGCTCGACGCGGCCGAGGCGACCGTGCAGATGAAGCAGCTCGATCTGTCGTTCACGCGCGTCACGGCGCCGCTCACGGGCCGCGCGTCGTACCGGCGGCTGGCGCCGGGCAACATCGTGACGCGCGGATACGACGGTGCTGACGACGATCGTCAGCGAGGATCCGATCCGCTTCATTTTCGACGTGCCGGAGTCCGCGTTGCTCAAGTACAAGCGCGAGGCGGACGGCGGACGCGCGAGTCGCGTCGAGATCCGCCTGCAGGACGAGACCGAGTACCGCTGGAAGGGCCGCGTCGACTTCCTCGACAACGCGCTCGACCGGGGCTCGGGCACGATCCGCCTGCGCGCGGTGGTCGACAACCCCAAGGGCTTCATCTCGCCGGGCATGTTCGGCCAGCTGCGTCTCTACGCGACGGAGCCGTTCGACGCGTTGCTCGTTCCGGACCAGGCCATCGTCACCGATCAGGTGCGCCAGGTGGTGTACGTGGTGGACGCGCAGGGCACGATCGGCCAGAAGGTCGTGCGGCCGGGGCAGCTCATCGACGGCCTGCGCGTGATTCTCGAGGGCCTCTCGCCCGAGGATCGCGTCGTCATCAGCGGCGTGCAGCGCGCGCGGCCGGGCCGCAAGGTCACGGTGAAGGAGGGCGAGACCACGGCGTTCCCGAGCGGCGTCTCGCGCGGCGAGAACAGCACGCTGTCGCTGCCCGGTGCGCCCAGCGGCGGTCACTGAGCTCGCACGCAATGCGCTTCTCGCACTTCTTCATCGATCGGCCGATCTTCGCGGCCGCGGTGTCGGTGGTGATCACGCTGACCGGGTCTCATCTCTTATCTGACGCTGCCGGTCGATCAGTATCCGCAGATTGCCCCGCCCGACGGTGTCGGTGAATGCGCTGTATCCCGGCGCGACGGCCGAGGAGATCGCGGACACCGTGGCCGCGCCGCTCGAGCAGCAGATCAACGGCATCGCCGACATGCTCTACATGTCGTCGCAGTCCACCAGCGAGGGGCGCGTGACGATCACCGTCACGTTCAAGAACGAGCACGAACGTCGACATCGCGCAGGTGGACGTGCAGAACCGCATCCAGTCGGTGCTGCCGCAGCTGCCGCAGACCGTGCGCGACCTCGGGATCACGGTGCGCAAGGGCAACACGGACATCCTGCTGATCGTGCACATGTTCGCCACCGACGCGAGCGTGGACCGCAAGTACATCGCGAACTACGCGAACCTGCAGGTGCGCGAGCGCCTGCTGCGCACGCCGGGCGTGGGCGACGTGAACGTGAACGCGGCGCGCGACTACGCCATGCGCGTGTGGATCGACCCGGAGCGGGCGGCCGCGCGCGACCTCACGGTGGAGGAGATCGTCGCGGCGCTGCGCAACAACAACCTGCAAGTCGCGGGCGGCGCCATCGGCGGGCCGCCGTTCAACGACAACCCCGCCGCGTATCAGCTCAGCATCCGCGCGCAGGGCCGGCTCGACACGCCCGAGGAGTTCGCGGACGCGATCATCAAGCGCGACGCGCAAGGGCGCGTGACGCGCATCGGCGACGTCGCGCGCGTGGAGCTCGGCGCGCAGAACTACACCGTCAACGCGTACAAGAGCCTGGACCCTGCGGTGTCGCTGAGCGTGCAGCAGGCGCCGAACACGAACGCGCTCGAGACGTGGGACAACATCAAGAACACGATGGAGGAGCTCAAAACGGCAGTTCCCGCCGGGCGTGGCCTACGAGATCATCTTCAACCCTGTCGCTTTCACGCGGGCCGCGGTCGACGCGGTGCAGGAAACGCTGCTCGAGGCCATGATCCTCGCGGTCATCGTCGTGATGCTGTTCCTGCAGCGCTGGCGCACGGCGATCATCCCGCTGCTCGCGATTCCCGTGTCGCTGATCGGCACGCTCACGATCATGTCGGTGTTCGGCTTCTCGCTGAACAACTTGTCGATGTTCGGCCTGGTGCTGTCGATCGGCATCGTGGTGGACGACGCGATCGTCGTGGTCGAGAACGCGGAGCGGCACATCCGCGCCGGCATGGCGCCGCGCGACGCCGCGCACCTCACGATGGACGAGTGCGGCGGCGCGCTGATCGGCATTGCGCTCGTGCTCGTGGCCGTGTTCGTGCCGACGGCGTTCCTGGGCGGCATCGCCGGCGCGTTCTACAAGCAGTTCGCGCTCACGATCGCGTCGGCCACGGTGATCTCGCTGATCGTTTCGCTCACGCTGTCGCCGGCGCTCGCGGCCGTGATCTTGACGCCGCACGACGTGCACGCGCGCACCGCCATCGGCGGCCGCTTGCACGCGCTCGCCGAGCGCGCGAACGCCTGGCTCGAACGGTTGAGCGGCGGCTACGCGCGCTTCACGGGCGCCACGTTGCGCCATCGGCCGCTGCTGCTCGTGCTGTATGCGGGCCTGCTGGCGCTCACCGGCTTGGCGCGTGCTCGACACGCCGCGCGGCTTCGTCCCCGCGCAGGATCAGAACGACGTGATGATTCAGATCCAGATGCCGCCGGGCACGAGCCTGGCGCGCACGGACGCGATCGTGCAGCAGGTGATTCCCATCATTCTCGACACGCCCGGCGTGTCGTCGGCCTCCGTGTACGCCGGCATGGGCGGCGGCAGCTTCAGCAACGCCACGAACGCGGGCCAGATCTTCGCGATCTTCGATCCGTTCGACGAGCGGCTACCGAAAGGGCTCACGCTGCCCGTGATCGCCGCCGAGCTGCGCAAGCGCCTCTCCGGCATCACGGCCGCCGAGATCCGCGTGGTGAATCCCGCTTCGGTGCGCGGCATGGGCAACACCGGCGGCTTTCAGATGATGGTCGAGGACCGCGGGGGCTTGGGCTACCGCGCGCTCGAGGCCGCCGTGCAGCAGCTCACGGAGGCCGCGCTCAAGGATCCCGGCCGTGGGGCAGGCGTTCAGCGACTTCAACACGCGCAACCCGACGCTCGACGCCGTGGTGGATCGCGACAAGGCCGAGATGCTCGGCGTGCCGGTGCGCAACGTGTTCGCGACGCTGCAGACGTATCTCGCCGGCACGTACGTCAACAACATCAACATGCTCGGCCACACGTTCCAGGTGATCGCACAGGGCGACGCGCGCTTACCGCCAGGACGAGGAGTGGGTGGGGCAGCTGAAGACGCGCTCGGCGTCCGGCGCCATGGTGCCGATCAGCGCGATCGCGAAGCTGCAGCCCGCCACCGCGCCGTATCGCGTGCTGCGCTACAACCTGTATCCCGCCGCCGACATCCAGGGCGACACCGCGGCCGGCCATTCGTCCGGCGAAGCGATGGGCGCGATGGAGCGTATCGCGCGCGAGACGCTACCGGCCGGCATGAGCTTCGAGTGGACGGGCATCGCGTATCAGCAGCGCCTGTCGGGCGACGCCGGCGCGCTCGCGTTCGTGCTCGGCGTGGTGTTCGTGTTCATCTTCTTGGCGGCGCTCTACGAGAGCCTGACGCTGCCGCTCGCCGTGATCCTGATCGTGCCGATGTGCCTGCTCGCCGCGATCCTCGGCGTGAATCTGCGCGGCCTCGACAACAACATCCTCACGCAGATCGGCATGGTGGTGCTGATCGGCCTCGCGGCGAAGAATGCGATCCTGATCGTCGAGTTCGCGCGCCAGGGCGAGGAGCACGGGCTCGGCAGCGTCGAGGCCGCGATCGCGGCCGCGAAAACGCGGCTGCGACCGATCCTCATGACCTCGGCCGCGTTCATCTTCGGCGTGATTCCGCTCGCGTTCGGCAGCGGGCCGGGCGCGGAGCTTCGCCAGGCGCTCGGCGTGGGCGTGTTCTTCGGCATGATCGGCGTGACGGTGTTCGGTCTGGTGTTCGTGCCGCTGTTCTACGTGCTCACCCGCAAGCTCGCGGATCGCTTCGGCCAGCACGTGCCGCGCGTGCGCGTGATCGCCAGCGACAAGCCCTCGAGCGGCGCCGGCGGCGCGCTGGTCGTCGGGCCCGCGAGCCCCGAGTGATTCACGCCGGCCGGTCGTAGCGCCGATGCCGCGCTTGCTCGTCTTCCAGCACGTCGCCGCCGAGCCGCTCGGCACGCTCGACCCGCTGATCCGCGCGCGCGGGCACCGCATTCGTTTCCACAACTTCGAGCGTCATCCCGAGGCGCGGCCGAGCGTGGACCGCTACCGCGGTTTGATCGTGCTCGGCGGGCCGATGAACGTCGAGGACCAGCACCGGCGTCCGCATCTGAAGACCGAGCTGCGCGCGATCGAGGACGCCTTGCGCCAGGAGAAGCCCGTGCTCGGCATTTGCCTCGGCGCACAGTTGCTCGCGAACGTGCTGGGCGCGCCGGTGCGCCGCCACGAGCAGCGCGAGATCGGCTGGTACCCACTCGAGACGACCGACGCGGGCTGCCGCGACCCCGTGCTCGGCGTGCTCGGTCACGGCGCGCCCGTGTTCCAGTGGCACAGTCGCACGTACGCGTTGCCGGCGGGCGCGCACCAGCTGGCGCGCACGGCCACGTGCGAGCAGCAGGCGTTTCGGTGGGGCCGCGCCGCGTACGGGTTCCAGTTCCACTTGGAAGCCGACGCGGCGTTGATCGAGCGCTGGCTGGCCCTGCCGGTCTATCAGCGGGAGCTCGCCGACGCCGCGCTCGGCCGCGACGAGGAAGCGATTCGCCGCGATACGGCTGCGTCGATCGGGCCGACTCAGCGCCTCGCCGACGCCGTGTTCAATAATTTCCTGGACCTGATCGGACGGCCGAGCCAGCGACGGGTGCTGCCGTCGCGCGGCATGCCGGCCCTCTAGGGCCTCTAGGCGAGCGCGACTACTTCAGCGTCGAGGTCCAGTTCAGCACGACCTTGTACGGCGGGGCGCTCGCGCCGGCGCCTTCCGGAACCGGAATCAGGAAGCGTTCGCCATCGCGCGACGCGTCGAAGAACAGGACATTCGGCGGCACCTTGAACAAGGCTTGCGGCGGGCCGCTCACGCTGAAGGTCGGCTCGGTACTGATCGCCACGGACATCACCGTGCCGTCGGGCGCGAGGTAGAATAATTCCTTGCCGTCCCCGCGCCAGAACGCGCCGCCAAACGTGGCGCCGCCTTTCGATACCAGGACCTGACCGCCCGTCGAGAGCGGCGCGCCGGGCGCAGCACTCGGGTTGAACGGGCGCACGTAGATCTCGGTGGCGCCCGATGCGTCCGACGCGTAGGCGAACCAGTGCCCGTCCGGAGAGAAGCGCGCGTTAGCCTCGTTGAATCCCGTGGTGCTGACGAGGGGGATCGCTTCACGCGCCTCGGGCACGCGCGACAGGTCGACGGCCTGGATGTCGGCCGGGCCTGGCAGCGGGCCCGTAAACAGCAGAAAGCGCCCGTCGGGTGAAATCGCGGACAGCACGCCTAGGCCGGGAGCGCGAAACAGCAGCTCTTCCTCGCCGGCCAGGTTCGCGGCCCTGCGATACCAGGCGCTGCTGCCGCCGTCGAGTCGCGCGAAGAGGACCTGGGTGCCGTCCGGCGACCACACCGGTTGAACATCGCGGCTTGGATCGAACGTAAACCGATTGTTCACGCCGCGCGCGAACTCGAAGAGGTAGATGTCGATGTTCTGCGCGCCGGGGTCCGCACGCTCCAGCGCGACGAGCCGCTCGTCCGGCGACAGCGCAAGAATCCGATAAATGCCGGGCTCGCCGACCGTGCTCAAGACGTGACCCTGACGATCGAACCACGTGAGCTGCCCCCGCAGGATGCCCGGTATTCCGCCGGGGACGATGCTGCTGTCCACGCTGTAGACGAGCACACCGGTGTCCGATGCGGAGAAGCCGCGGACCTGCTCCGCGATGGCGATCGGGTCGCCGAGCAGACGCAATTGCCGCGGCTGGATGGGCTGCGCCATCAGCGTGCCCGCATCGCCTGGCCCGCCCCCACCGCGCAGGAACAGGATGTAGCCGAGATCGGGATCCGGTGACGGCGCGTACTGCACGAGCGACTCGTCCGGCAAGATCTTGCGCGGGGCGCCCGCGCCCGGTGTCGCGACATAGATGCCGCGCTCCTGCGTGGCACCGACGCACGCGCAATACACGAAATTCCCGTCCGGCAGCGCGGACGGCGTCACTGGGCCGCTGCCGCCCCCGCCGGCATCCGCGGGCAGCGGCGCGGGGGTTCCGCCCGAAGCCGGCAGCTGCATCGCGCCCACGCCGACGTCCGAATACACGAGCCTGTCGTCCCGCGACCAGAAACCACCGAGCACCGCGGTTTGCACGTCGCCGAGAACTTGCGAAGGACCGCCGGTAGCGTCGATCTTGCGGACTTTGCCCGAGGCGGAGAAAACGATGTAGCGGCTGTCGGCAGACCAGAACGGCAGGCCTTGAACCGCGGTCGCGCCTTCGAGCGGCCGCGCTTCCTGAGTAGCCATCGAACGCACCCAGAGCTGGCCCGACCCATCGAGCCGCGCCACCCCAAATGCGAGCTGCCGGCCATCCGGGGAAATGGCGATGAGCGGCGACGACGGGGCGTCGGGCCGGGCGATGTCGAAGCGCATGGCGTCGGCCGGGGCGATCGGCGCCGGCCGACGCCAGCTCACGGCGCCGACGATCAGCGCGGCCGCTACCGCGCCCATCGCGACGGCGGGCCACAGCCAGCGCGGAGCGCCCGCTGCTCGTCGAGCGACCACGGACCGGAGCGGATGCGTCAGCGACGCCTGCAACAAGATCCGCACGTCGCCGATGTCGCGCAGCCGCTGCGTCGGATCCTTCTGCAAGCAGCGCTCCATGAGCGCCTGCACGCCGGGCGGCAGCGGCGGCAGCTTCGACCAGTCCGGCTCCTGCTCCATGACGTGCACGAGCACGTGCGCGTCGGACTTGCCGTCGAAGAGGCGTCTGCCCGTCAGCATCTCGTACAGCAGCACGCCGAACGACCAGACGTCGGTGCGCTTGTCGACGGGCCGGCCCTCGGCCTGCTCGGGACTCATGTAAGAAGCCGTGCCCATGACGACGCCGGCCGCCGTGTGTTGCTCGCGGGCGTGCGTGAACGCAGTGCCGCCGGTCTGCGGGGACTCCGCGGGGCCGAAGGCCTTCGCGAGCCCGAAGTCGAGCACCTTCACCTTGCCGTCGGCCGTGAGCTTGACGTTCGCCGGTTTCAGATCGCGGTGCACGATGCCTTTCTCGTGCGCGGCCTCGAGCGCGTCGGCGACCTGCCCCGCGATCTTCAACGCCTCCGCCACGGGGATCGGCCCGCTCAGCAAGCGATCGGCCAGCGTCGGTCCTTCGACGAGCTCGAGCACCAGGCACGGGATGCCGTCGACGTGCTCCACGCCGTAGATCGCGGCGACGTGCGGATGGTTCAGCGACGCGAGCAGCACCGCCTCGTGCTCGAAGCGAGCGAGCCGATCGGACTGCTCGGCGAACTGCGGCGGCAGGACCTTGATCGCGACCTCGCGCTTGAGCTTCGTGTCCATCGCGCGGTACACCTCGCCCATGCCCCCGGCCCCGAGCAGGCCGAGAATCTCGAAGTGGGCCAAACGCGATCCGGCGTGCAGCTCCATGAGGCTCCCGCAGTGGCGAAGACGTGCGGGCCATCTTAGTTCAGTGAGCCGCGGAACGCCCATAGCCGGCGTGTAGAATCCGAGCAGGTCCAATGGGTTTGCCGCAGTGGGGAGTCGATGAGCGCACCGCTGACCGCCGAGCAAATTCTCGCAAACGCCCGGGCTCTCGCGCCCGAGATCTCCGCCCGCGCGGCCGAGGCCGCCGAGCTTCGGCGCCTGCCGCGCGACCTCGTCGACCAGCTGAAGGTCGCCGGCTGCTTCCGCGTGATGTTCCCGAAAACCTGGGGCGGGCCCGAGATGTCGCTGCCGATGCAGCTTCAGATGATCGAGACGCTCGCGCACGCCGACACGGCGGTCGCGTGGTGCGTGAAGATCGGCAGCGACAGCGGCCTCTTCGCCGCGTGGCTGAAAGAAGCCCCCGCGCGCGAGCTCTACACCGACCTCGATGTCGTGACCGCCGGGCAGGCGCCGCCGAACGGTCGTGCCGTCAGGGTCGAGGGCGGCTACCGCGTGACGGGCCGCTGGGGCTTCGGCTCCGGTTGCACGCACGCCGACGTGATGATCGGCGGCTGCATCGTCGAGAACGCGCCCGTGAGCCCGGAGGGAATGCCGCCGGTGATTCACGTGCTCGCGCCGGCCGGCGGCTGGCAGATCGAGGACACCTGGTTCGCCACGGGGCTTGCCGGCAGCGGCAGCCATCACTACTCCGCGAAGGATCTCTACGTGCCCGACGGTCACGTGGTCGACTTGTTCGGGCCCTCCGGACGCGACGAGCCGCTGTACCAACTGCCGATCACCGCGTCCGTGTCCGTGCCGATGGCCGGTACACCGCTCGGGCTCGCGCGGCGCGCGATCGACGAGCTCGTCGCGCTGGCCGGCAAGAAGATCGTGGCGATTCCGCCGCCGCCCGTGCTGATCAAGAACCTGCCGCGCGTGCGGCTCGCGGTCGCGCGCGCCGAGAGCCTGCTCGGGGCGGCGCGCGCGTATGTCTACGAGACCGTGGAGCGTCTATGGCGCGAGGTCGAGGAGGACGGCGCCGCATCGCTGAAGGCGCGCCGCGACGTCGGTCTCGCGCGCATCCACGCGCATCGCATGGCAGCGGAGGTGGCCGAGCTCATGTTCGACGCGGCCGGACCGGCGGCCGTGTACGCGAGCTCGCCGCTGGATCGGCTGCTGCGCGACGCCGTCACGATCAAGCAGCACCTGCTGTTCAACGACGGCGTGCTCGAGGAGCTCGGCGCGATGGCGCTCGGCGACGAGGTGCCGACGCGGTTCGTATAGACGGCGCGTATACTCTTCGAGAGGATCAGCGTCCTCCGGGGTCACGGGGAAGGGGCGGCACGATGACGCGAAAACTTCTGGCAATCCTTGCGCTCACGATGGGCGCGGCGCCCGTATTCGCTCACCATTCGGAAACCGCGGAGTTCAATCCCGACGTCCCGGTCAAGGTGACCGGCACGCTCGTCAAGGTGGAGTGGCTGAACCCGCACGTCTGGTTCTACGTCGACGTGAAGGACGACAGCGGCAAAGTCACCACCTGGGGATTCGCCGGCGCGCCGCCGGGCGCACTGATGCGCCGCGGCATCACCAAGGACGTCTTGAAGATCGGCTCCGTCGTCAACGTCGCAGGCTCGCGTGCGCGCGACGGCTCGAACAACGCCTCGAGCCGCAGCGTGACGTTCGCCGACGGCAGAAACGTGTTCACGGCAACGAGCGAGGGGGGACGATGAAAGCCTGGCTACGGTCGAGCGTGCTCGCGGCGGCCCTTTCGTTCACGGCGCTCGCGGCGCTGGCGGCCGACGAGCCCGCGCGCATGCCGAACGGCAAGCCCGACTTCTCGGGCATCTACACGCCGCCGGCGACGGTGAACGCCACGGGTCCCCGCGGCAACCTGATCTTCAACGCCGACAAGATGGCGCCGGTGAAGCCCGGCGCAGAAGGCCTGCTGTACGAGCCGCGCAACGGCGACCCGCGGCACGACGAGCCGCGCGCCATGTGCCTGCCGGCCGGCTTCCCCGACGGCATGCTGTACATCCTGCCGATTCAGATCGTGCAGAACCCGGATACGCTCGTGATCATTCCCGAGCTACAGCGCGCGCCGCGGATCATCCCGACCGATGGCCGCCCGCACCGCGAGGGCCTCGAGCCCACGTACTACGGCGACTCGGTGGGCCGCTGGGAAGGCGACACGCTCGTGATCGACAGCGTGAACTTCAAGCGCTGGATCCTCGACGACTATCACTACACCGATCCGACCAAGACGCGCTGGCACAGCGACGCGCTGCACACCACCGAGCGCTTGAAGCGCGACGGCGACAAGCTGCTCTACCAGATCACGATCGACGATCCAAAGATCTTCACGCGGCCGTTCTCGCAGGACTTCGAGCTCACGATGCGCCCGGACTGGGAGCCGCTCGGCCTGCTCGAGTACGTGTGCGAGGAAAACAATCGCTGCGCGGGCGGCAAGTGCCGCCCGTCGGACGTGCAGTCGGGTGATCGGTAGCACGCGACTCTTGACGGCCAAACTGCGGCTTTGCAATCCGCGCGATCCGTCGCTTGCGCCGATCGAGGTGGCGGCGCTCGCCGATACGGGCTCGGTGTTCCTCTGTATCCCGGAGCACGTGCGGCTGCAGCTGAAGCTCGAAGCGCTCGAGCGGCGCGAGGTCAAGCTCGCGGATGGGCTTCATTGCCTCGGCGGCCCCGACGGCCGCACGCCGGCCATCACCGTCTTGCCATCCGGTCCGAGCAGGATCGTCCACATCGCCGAGCCGTTCGCGTATTCCACCTCGTACGTGTCGGCGCCCTGCGGGCCGACCTCCACGAACTTCACCGACTTGATGGGCCCGAAGTCCGAGAACAGCTTTTTCAAACCGTCGAGCTGCGCGCGCGTGGCCTGGCCTAGTTCCGGAGATAAGAGGTCGTAGTTCGGCTCGCCGCGCGCGTTTTCGTCCGACATGCGGCGCACCGCGACGTCGGCGCCGGGCTGCGGCGTGGAGCGAGGCGTGAAGAGGCGAGCTTCGGACAGCGTTTCGATGTCGGGCGCGCCCGGCTTCTGGCCGAGTCGCTCGAGCGCGACTTTCAGGGCCTCGGCACTCGGCGCGACCACGTTCGGCTTCACCCCCACGCCTTCCCAGTTCGTGCCGGTGACCGCGTGCTGCGTTTTGCCGCCGGACAACATCAGCGCCAGGCCCGGGGCGAGCGGCACGATGCCGGCCGCGTTCGCCGCCCCGGCTGTCGTCGAGCCCACGAGCGTCGCGAGCTTCATCGCCTGCAGATCGTAGGCGAACGATTCGCCAGCGGACAGCGTGGCGTCGCTCGTGAGCACGTACACCGGCTTATCGGCATACACGAACGGTGTCGCGAGGCTCCAGAACTCCTGCGTGCTGAACGTATCGGTGCCGGGATTGCGCGAGACGATGTCGCTCAAATGCACCGGTTGCGTGCTGCTCACGAAGTAGCTCACGAGATACGACACGCTGACCGGCGTGCCGCCGGCGGCGGCGCGCGCGTCGACGATCAATGCACGCGTGTCTTTCAGCGACGCCATCGCGCGGTCGACGGCCGGATTGAAGAGCGCGGGCGGCCCGAGCGCCACGATCTCGAGATAGCCGATGTTACCCGCGAGCCGGTCCGCCCGCGTCACGCCGCCCTCGGAGCGCGGCGGCGGCGCTGCGCCGGCGCCCGGCGGCGGGCCGCCGCCCAGCACCTGGACGTGCTGGTCCGCCGTCACCGCGCGCAGATCGGCCGTGAGCTTCTCCGCGAAGGCTTGTGGCTGCGTGAGCTCGTCGTATGCCCCCTTCGCGAGCGCGGCCTCGATCGCGGCGGCCGCACGCTCGCCGACATCGGGCGTGACGTAGCGGCTTCTGAATGCGGCGGCCGCACTCTCGACCGCGGCGCGCCGCGCGTTCGCATCGAACGGCGGCGGAGCAGGCTGAGCGTGGACGAGGCCGGTGCTCGACAGGCTGCCGAGCAGGAACGAAGAAGCGACACCGAATGACCGACCGAAGCGTATCGTCGTCATGGTCCCCCCTTGTGGGCCTCATTTTTTTCGAGGCCGTTTACGGCGAGGATACTCCCGTTCCGCGGCACCGGCGCGGCCGCGATCGGCCGGTCGCCGCCCGCGAGAGCTTGCCGCGCTACTCTTCGCCCGCCGTCAGGTGGCGCCGCGCGGTCGCCGGATCGCAGAGATACTCCTGCAGCTTGTAGCCGGCGTTCAAGTTGTAGCGCTGCTCGTCCGTCACCGGTTTCGTGAGGTACTCGGGATCGGTCATCGTGAAATGCAGCGTCAAGGCACGGCCGTCGTCGCTCAGCGTGTAGCGCTCGACCGTGGTCTTGCGCTCGCTCGAGTCCACGCCCCGGCCGTTGCCCCAGCGCACGGGCGCGAACTTCGCCGTCTCGATCACGAGCTCGCCGTTCTCGAGCCGGCCGATCGAATGGCCGAGCGGCGAGGGCGCGACGTCGGCAGGATGGGTTGCCATGTTCAGGTGCACGACGCGCTTGAGCTCGTTCACCTCGTAGCGGATCTCGAGCGTGTCGGCGCTCGGCCGCGTGATCTGAAACGGATAGGGGTAGCCCAGGATCTCCGGCATCGTCTGCGGCGAGCAGTCCCACTCGGGGTTCTGATCGGGATCGAAGTGATCGAGCTCGGCCTGGCCCTTGGCCGTGACCGGCAGCGTGTTCACGACCACGGTATCGGGGCGGTTGCGGCCGAGCACGTCGCCCTTGAACTGAATTCGCCACACGCCCGTGAAGTCCATCGACTTCGCCGCGAGCTGCTCGGCCGAGGGCTTCGGCGGGGACGTGAGCTGCGGGCCGCCCCAGGCCCAGATGTCCTTGCCGTCCTTGACGAACAGGTTCGCGTACACGAAGTGGCGGTCGGGATCGCGATCCGGGTTGCCGCGTGCGACCACGTGATCGCCCTGCTTCAGCGTATCGGGCTTCCAGCCGAATCGCATGATCACCGGCGTGGAGTTCAGCTCGAACGTCCACTTCTCGACGGGCCCGTCGCCCTTCGCGCCTTCGACGACGACGTAGGCGTGGGGGTTACGCCACGAGAACTCCGTCACCGTGCCCACGATGTCGACCGTGGAGTCGAGATCGAAGTTCGCGCGTGAGTGATGAGCGAAGGCGGGTCCGGCGACGAAAGCCGTCGCCAAGGCTGCAAGCGTGTTGGCGCGCATCTTGGTTGATTCCTCGGGCACGGGTTGGATGCGCCACTCATTGTACTCGCCCGGCGACGCATCGGAGATCACCCGGAACCCAACAGCGGGTATAGTCGCGGTGGGCCACCGGCAGTGGGGGGAAGGGCATGGCGAACATCATCAAAAGACGAGCGTTGCAGCGCAGGGAGCTGCTCGGGATCCTTGCGGCCGCGCCGCTGCTCGCCTCGCAAGCCGCGCGGGCGCTCGAGCCCGGCATCCGCCAGGGCAAGATCAAGCAGAGCGTCATGCCGTCCGTGTGGGGCAATCTGAGTCTCGGCATCGAGGAGCGTTGCGAGGTGCTCGCGGCGCTGGGCTTCGCGGGCATGGACCTGCCGGCGCCCGACGACATTCCGATCCTGAAGAAATACGGCCTCGCGCCCGCCATGATGGTCGGCACGGGCACGACGTTTCAGGACGGGCTGATCCGGCGCGAGCTGCACAACAAGATCGAGGAAGCGACGCGCGCGGGCATCGACGTATGCGCCGAGGTCGGTTGCCGGAATCTGATCGCGCTGCCGGGCGAGCGGCGCGGCATGTCGCGGCAGGAGGGGGCGGATAACGCCGTCGCCATCCTGAAGCGTATCGCGCCGTACGCCGAGCGCAAGGGCGTGTACGTCAGCATGGAAATCACGAACTCGAAGGTGCCGGGTGACAATCGCACGGACCAGGTCTTCAACGACGTGAACTGGGGCTTCGACGTGTGCCGTCGCACGGGCTCGCCGAATATCAAGATCGTGTACGACATGTACCACGTGCAGATCATGAACGGCGACGTCGTGCGCACGATGCGCGACAACCTAGGGCTGATCTGCCACGTGCACGTCGCCGGTGTGCCGACGCGCGGCGAGATCGATCACAACGAGCTCGACTTTCGCTACATCGCGCGGCAGATCGTGGACATGGGCTACGACGGCTTCGTCGCGCACGAGTGGCGGCCGAGCCCGGGACGCAATCCCCTGATCGATCTCGCGATTGCCTACGACATCTTGACCGTGAATTGAATCTGCTCGCAGCGCGAGCCCATGGCGTCGCCGACGCGGCTCAACGCTTGCGGGCCGCCGCGTACACCTCGATCCACGACACGTTCGTGCAGCCGGCCGTGCCGTGGCCGCCGCCGGGCATGAGATCGACGTAACCGATCTCGTCGACGCGGCTCAAGTCCGGGTTGCCCACCTCGAGCTTCACGACCGCGGTCTTCGGATCGAGCTCGAACCAGCGCTGATCGTCGAAGGTGACTTCGGACACCACGAAGTTGCCCGTGAAGGCGTCCGTTCCCACCATCCGCCGCTGCGGACTCTGAAACGTCTGGCTGCCGACGAGCAGCCGGCCGTCGGCGAGCTTCACGACCGGGTGCAGCACGTGCAGGTTCTCCGTGCGCGTCCGCCAGCGCATCCGCGTGAGGCCCGTGAGATCGAGGTAGCTGTCCTTGAGCTTCACCGTCAGCGCGACCGGCGACGTGGTGAACCCATTCCACAAATCCGGGATGCCGTTGTGCGACGTGACCTGGATGTTGGCCGAGTCCGTCCCGTAGAGCTGCAGCGTGAGGCTCGAGTTCGTCAGCGCCTGCGGCGTGATGCGGCGATTCTCGTCGGTGAGTGGCCCGGTGTGCGGCGGCTGTTGCCACGCTTCGCGGAACAGCAGCGGCGGCGTCACTGCGTCATGCTCCAGGAAGAAGCCGCCTTGCGCATTCGGCTGCTGGGCGAGTGCGCTGCGCCCGCCGCACGCCAGCAGGGCGATCGCGCCCGCGATGATCCACGCACGGCCGCTGACGCTCTTACGGTATGTCGAATTCATGGTTCCCCCCGGCAGCTCAGTGCAGACTCACCGACTCGCGATCGTCGCCGTAGTGTGCTCCATCGACCGTGCGATGCGACAGATACACCCAGTGCCCGTCGCGCTTCGCATAGACCTTCTCGTACCAGACGGAGAACCAGCGGCGTCCGGGCGGCGAGCCCGGGATGTTACCCACGTAGTGGCCGTACGTGACGGCCACGTCGCCATGCACCTCGACCGCTTGCACGTCGATGTCCACGACGTCGTAGATTCGGTCGCTGACGCGTTTCATGAAGCTTACGCGATCGTCGAGCAGCGCCGGCGCGTCGCCATGCGTCCAGCCGTCGCCGTGCACCATCACGAAGTCGGGCGCGAGGGCCTTTTGCATGTAGGCCACGTCGCCGCGCACGACCGCCGCGGCGACGTCGCGCTCGAACGCGAGCACCTCGGCCCCGGCCGCGTCGGCAGGCGCCGCTGCTTCATGCGAACGGCCGTGCGCGGGGGCTTGTGCCAGGCTCGTTGCGGCCACCAGCAACGCGGCGGCCGTCGTGGCGAAGAGACTCGCTCTGAACGCGCTCATGCTCCGCACCCCTCCCGCGGCCGAAGCTCGTGCCGCAGCGGGATTGGAGCATGCGCCCCTTCCGGCCGTCCATCACCCCGGCGCTTACGCGCCGCTCGAATCGGTGCTAAAAGTAGCGCGATGAAAACGACGATTCGGTGCCTGGTCTGGGTCGCGGTGCTCGGTGCGGCCGTGCCGGCCTCGGCCGGTGTTCTGGATCGCATCAAGCAAAAGGCCGAGGAAGCCACACGCTCCACGCGCGAGGTCACGCGCGACGTCAAGACCGTCACGAATGCCGACGAGCGTGCGGCGGCGGCGGTGCATAGCGCGGCGGCGTCCGTCGAAGGCAAGCTCGACGTCGAAAGCCGCGCGCGCGCCGGCGTCGCCGACACTGCGGGCGAGGTGCGCGCCGCGCAGGGCGAGGTCGATCGAGCGGCCTCGACGGACGACCGCGTCGGGCGCGAGGTGCAAGGTCGCGTCCAGTCGACGGCGGCCGACCTCGAACGGCGCGTTGACGTGCCAACGCAAGCGGAAAACGCCGTGCGCCGCAGCGACGTGGGTGCCGCGGCCACGGACGCGGAGCGCCAGGTGGACGCCACGCAACGCCAGGCCGATGCGGCCGGCCGCGTCGTGCAGGACCCCGTGGGCGCGGTCAAGCGTCGCGCCGAGCGCGAAACGGACGGGGCGAAGCACGCCGTGGAGGAGGCGGGCGACGCGGCGCGCGAGCTCGGCTCCGCGCTCGAGTGAGCCGCACTGGTCGTTCACGGGTCATCGCCGCAGCTTCGCGAACACGTCGAAGATCAACGTGATCTCGTTGCGTCCGGGCGCGTTCTGTTCCCCGGTCACCGGCACGAGGCCGATGATGCGCTCGTCGTCGGGTGCGAGATCGAATGTCGGCGCCACCCCCGTGTCGGCGAGCACGACGGGTGTCCAGGGCCTGGGCTTCCCGGCCACGAACACGCCGCTCGCTGTGGAATACTCAACGACCATGACGCGGCCGTCGTCCGTTCGATACAGCAGCTCGCGTCCGTTGTGCGCCCAGGTCACCATGCGGCCGCCGCCGTCCGAAACACGCGTGGCTGCATCCCCGTCGGGGAACGAGCGCACGTATACCTCGAAGGGTCCCGATGCGTTCGAGCCGTACGCGAGCCAGCGGCCGTCGGGTGAGAACGTCGGCCACGTCTCGACGGCTGGTGTTTGCAAAAACGGCTCCGGCGTGCCGGCGCTAACGACGCCGCCCGTCACATCGAGCGGCACGGTCCACAAATCGAAGTGCGTCGAAGCGTCCTCGGTGTGGTAGGCGAGGCGCCCGTCGGGCGCGAACGACCACGGAACGGCAGGCCCGCTCGTGGTCGCGAGCGGCTGCGGTTCGGCGCCGCGGCCGAGCTGCAGCCACGAGAGACCCTGGGCGCCGCCAAGGACGAAGCCGCGTCCGTCGGGCAGCCACGCGTGGCTGCCATAGCCGACATCGTGCAGGCGTGTAGTCCGGTCGAGCGATGGCTCATAGATGATCATCACGTTGACGCCGCTCGCGATCGCAGTGATCGCCACGCTGCGACCATCCGGCGATAGCCGCGGACCCAAGTAACGGCCCGGCGGCAGCCCGAGCGGCTCGACGTGGCCGGCGCGATCGATCCAGGTGACGATCGAGCGTCCGCCACCTTGATCGCGCCGGTACACGAGCGTGCCTGTCGCGGCGACATCGAGTTGCGCATAGCCGAAGGTTGGCGAGTAGGCGACATCGTCGACCACGGGAAAGGCCGGACCCGTCGCGGCGAGCGCGGCGACATCGAACGGCAACGCGAACAGCGCGCCTTGGTTCACGTACAGCAGATAGCCTCTGCCGTCTCTCTCGATGTAGCGGCCGAAAGTGCCGCCGCGGAATACGACTCGATGCGCGCCGTCGCGCAACGACACCACCTCGAGCGCCGGGCCGTTGAAGTCGTTCGGACGGGCCACGGTGACGAGCACGCGGTCGCCGCCCGGTAGCAGCTGCGGCCAGAACGGCACCGCGGCTTCATCGGTCAGGTCGAGCACCGTCTTCGGTGCGCCGCCGGCCGCCGACAGGCTCGCGAGCACGCCGTAGTGAGTCGCCGCGATGATCGTGTCGTCCGCGCGCCAGGCCGCGCCGAGCAGATCGGGCGATTCGGCGATCACCACGGCAGGGCCACCATCGACGGCAATCTTCTTCACGGTGCCGTTCGCCCAGAAGCCCACCCAGCGGCCATCGGGCGAGAAGAACGGTGCACGCGCGCCGTCGGTGCCTGGTAGCTCCGTGACGTTCGGGCTATCTAGCCGGCGCACGTTGAGCCGGCTGCGCCGCTGCTCGTCGTGCGTGACGAACGCGACACGCGTGCCGTCGGGTGCGATCACGACGTCGGTACCGACGTCGGAGCCCAGCGTGCCGCTCGCGCGGAGGGTCACATCGAGCTCGAGCGCGCGCTCGGTCGAGGGTGGGGCGGTGGGCCGCAGCGCGAACAGTCCCACGGCGATACCCGCGGCGCCAATTGCCACGCCGAGCGCGAACCACACGGCGCGGCCTGGGCCGTCGCGCGTTGCAGCCGCCGCGGGTCCAGCCTCGAACAGCGGTGCGTAGCCGCCGCGCGGTAGCACGATCGTCAGAGGCGCGCTGCGCCCGTCGCTTTCGTAGTACTGCTCCAGCCGGCGCCGCAGTCGCGAGGCTTCGGCGCGGACGATGGGGTCGGTACGCGGATCGAACGATTCGCCGCGGCCGAGCGCTTCCACGCCGAGCGTGTACTCCTTGAGACGCCCGGCTTGCCCTGCCACGACCCGCTCGACGAGAAACCTCAGCAACGCGCGCGATCGCTCCGCGCCGCGAAACGCGTCGCTCGCCAGGACGGCGGCGAGCTGCTCGAGAATGAGGGTTCGGCGCGCGTGGTCCATGGGTGACTGCCGCGATAACGGGCGGTGCCATCTTAGCGCACGCGCTCGGCGCCGGTGCGCACGGCACGGTTCCGTGCCGTACGGTGCTTACGCACGCGTGCCCCGCGGCCGACCCTCGGATCGTCACTAACCGAGGAGCCACCCATGAGCACCGTAACCCCTGCCGATAGCGAGCTTTGGAACGCGGCCGACGCCACGGCCACCACACGCCGCTTCTACCAGGGCATGGCAATCGCCATGTTGCTCGCGGTATTCGCGGGTTTCGCACGAACGTATTTTCTGAAGTCGCTGACGGGCTGGCCGCCCGCGTCCGCGGTCGTGCATTGGCACGCGACGTTGTACACCGGCTGGATGGTGCTGTTTTTTGCCCAGGCGACATTGATCGCCACGGGCCGGCCGCAGTGGCATCGCCGACTCGGTGTGGCGGCCGTCGGTCTCGCCGTGGCCATGGTCGCAGTCGGGTTGCCGATGATCGTGCAGGCGGCCCGCGAGGGTTTCATGGGCGTGTTTCCGCTGCCGCCCGCAGTGCGGTCGGCCGCGAACGCCATTTCGTTCTCGGTGCAGGGGTTTTTCGATCTCGGGTTGTTCGCGAGCTTCCTCGCGGCTGGGCTATGGTTCCGCGGGCGGCCCGACGTGCACAAGCGTCTGATGCTGCTCGCGACTATCAGCCTGCTGCCGGCGGCGCTGGCCAGGATCCCGCTGCCCGGGGTTTCACGACTCGTGTTCGCGGTGCTGTTGGCGCTCGCCTTCGCGGCGGCGCAGCCCCTCCACGACTGGCTGACGCGCCGCCGGATTCACCCGGTTGGCCTGTGGGGCGGCTTCGTGTTCTCGGCGTCACTGCCGCTGCGCGTCGTCGCCGGCCGCACCGACGCGTGGCACGCGTTCATGGGCTGGTTGCTGAGTCCCTGAGCGGCAAGGGCGTTCCACGCTCGAGCTGCTGCGCGTCAGGCTGGTTTTTCTGGCGCGGTTGGCAGCGCGGGTGCCGCTGCCGCTGCCGCCGGGTGCCCTCTATGGAGCCAGCACGCCGAGCACGTCCGCAGCAAATTTCGCGATCTTGAAGCCCGACGCTTCGTCGATCCCGCGGCGCACGACCACCACGCCCCGTGACGGGACGATCATCGCGTACTGTCCCTGGCCGCCGTTCGGGCTGTAGGCATCGGCCGGTAGGCCGGCCTGGCCACCGTAGAGCCAGAACTGGGCACCGTAGCGCGGACCGTCGCCGGCGGGCTGCACCGGACTCGGCGTCGCGACGTACTTGGCCCAGCCTTCCGGAAGGATGCGTTCACCGTTCCACACGCCGTCGGCAAGATAGAACAGGCCGAAGCGCGCAAAGTCGCGCGCCGTACTGTAGGTCTGGCCCGACATCAGGAAGTCGCCGTTCCAGTCGCTCGACGTGACGGTCCGCGTCATGCCGATCTTCCAGAACAGCTCCTCGAAGGGATAGACGAGGAACTTCCTGTCGTCGTGCACCGCCTGCCGTACGGCTCGCATCAGGAGCATCGTGTCCGGCGGGTTATAGAGGAAGCGCGTGCCTGGCAGGCTGTCGAGGTGGTTCGTCACCGCCCGCCCCTCCACCGTATCGCCCTGGAAGTAGATATCCGATTGTGGGCTGCCGCCGCCCTCGCCGTACAGGCCGCTCGACATGTGCAGCAGGTGCGCGGCGGTGATCCGCCCCCGCGGGTCGCCGGGCCTGCGCCATTCTTCGAGTGCGCCGGGACGCTTGATGTCGAGCCCGTACTTCTTCGTGGCGATGCCGACCATGCTGGCGGCGAAGCTCTTGGCCGCCGAGTGTGTCTGGTGGCCGACATGCACGCCGAAGTCGGGATCGTAATGCTCGGCGACGATCTTGCCGTCTTTCACCACGATCACGCCCCAGGTGATGCCGCCGTAGGTCTTGCCGTCGAACGCGGCCTCGACCAACCGGCCGAGCGCGGCCCGTTCGGCCGACGGCAGCTCGGCGGTGGCGTCCCGGTCGCCCACGGGCCAGGGTTGGTCGTCGAGATCCGGCGCATGGAGGCGCGGCGAAACCTGCGGTAGGTATTGGGCGTCGTCGAGCGTCGCGCCCGCGGGCAGCTGCACACAGCCGAGCACGTTGCGCCATACCACGATGCGCGGCGGCATGGTCGCGGAATAAGTGACCTGCACGATGCGCCGGGTCTCGTCGATCTCGGTCTTGAGGTCGCCGGCCGGGGGCAGGATGCGACTCTCGATCAGCTGCCGCGTCTGGCCGCCGGACCAGAGGCCGCTGCACAGCGCCACTGCGCGCAGCGAAGCGTTGGCCGAGGCGACGTAGCTACTCGTGTCTTCCGGCCGCACGCCCACGGGGGCTGCGAGCCGCTGCTGCGCCGCGGCCGGCGCAGCGACGAAGACGACGGCGCACACCATGATCGAGACGAGCTTTGTCATCGATAGCCCCCAGGTGAACACTAGCCGGGTCGGCTGCTACTTCACATCGGGAACGGCATGGGCGCAAGCGCCCGTTCCACGCTTGAGCTGCTGCGCGAAGAAAACCGCCAGAAGCAACAAGCCGATGCCGGTGACGATGAAGCTCACGGTGTAGCCGAAGGCGGCGATTGCGCGGCCGAACACCGCCACGCCGGCGGCCTGACCGCAGAACAGGCTCAAGGCGAACGCCGATATGGCCGTGCCGCGCGCGCGCGGAAACATCTCGGTCGCTTTGGTTTGCAGCGTGCTGTGCAGCATGTAGAAGCCGAAACCGCCGACGACGCACAGCGGGCCCACGATTTGCCACAGGGGCGAGAAAGGCAAGCAGACGTAGAACGTCAGCAGGACGAGTGCGGCGCTGAGTGCGAACCCCGCCTCTCCCAGTCGACGCAGCAAGCGGCGCACGAGAAAGGTGTAGCACAAGCCGCCGATACCGAAGCCGGCCAGCAAGGCGCCGATGACGAGGTACGAGAGATCGAACGTTTGCTTGAGCCACGCGCCGGCATACGCAAAGCCGCCGTAGAATAGAGCGCCCTCCGCAAAGACGATCAAGAGAATCGTCCGCACCCACGGCACGCTGAGGATTTCTCGATACGTGCGCAGGAAATGCTCGACGGCGTGCGGCTTCGGCACGCCGCGGCTGCGCCGACGCTCGCTGCGGTCGAGTCCGAGCAGTGCCATGGCCACCACGAGAAAAGCGGCCGTGAGCAGGTAGAACACCTCGCGCCAGCTCAGCCACTCGGCCAGCGCGCCGCCGAGCGCCGGTCCCAAGATCTGCCCGGTGATGCTGAAGCCCATGAATTGCCCGAGCGCCGACTGACGATCCTCGTAGGACGTGTGGTCGCCGATCCAGGCGATCGACACCGGAATGATGCCGGCCGCGCCGATGCCGGTGACGAAGCGCAGCAACGTCAATCCGGTCAGCGTCGGCGCGAGCGCGGAGCCGAGCGAGCCCACGCAGGCGATCAGCATCGCCACCGCGATGGTTCTGAGCCGGCCCATCCGGTCGCCGAGCGGGCCGTGGACGATCTGAAACAGGCCGTAGCCGAGTGCGAACGCCGTCACGACGACGGACGCGACGGTGGGGGCCACGCCGAAATCCTCGGCCAGGGTCGGCAGCAGCGTGTCGAACATTCGCAGATTCGCGCCCGAGATGAACGCGGCCGCGCCGAGAAAAAGGAACGTGGGATTCATGCTGGCCCGCGCGGGTCGCGCGCGACGGCCGTCAAGCCGTCGCTTGCGTGAGCGCGTTCGTCAAACGCGTCACGGTGCCGTCGATGTCGCCGAGCTTGTCGAGGCCGAACAGCCCGATCCGGAACGCGCGGTAATCGGCTGGCTCGCCGCACATCAGCGGCACGCCGGCGGCGACCTGTGCGCCGGCCTTCCCGAACTTCGCGACGATGTCCGCGTCCTTCGTATACGCCACCACGACGCACGGCGCTTCGAAGCCTTTGCCCGCAACGCTCGGGAGACCACGATCGGCGAGGAGCTTGCGCACGCGTCGACCGAGCTCGATCTGGCGCTCGCGCAGCTTCTCGAAGCCGAACTTCTCGGTTTCGATCATGAGATCGCGAAGGCGCCGCAGGCCGTCGGTCGGCATCGTGGCGTGATACGCGTGGCCGCCGCCTTCGTATGTCTCCATGATCTGCAGCCACTTCGCGAGATCCATCGCGAAGCTCGTGCTCTTCGTGCCGACGACCCGCTCGCGCGCGCGCTCGCTGAGCATCACGAGGCCCGCGCACGGCGTGCCGGACCAGCCCTTCTGCGGCGCGCTGATCAGCACGTCGATGCCGAGCGAGCGCATGTTCACCCACAGCGTGCCCGACGCGACGCAGTCGAGCACGAACAGTCCGCCGACACCGTGCACGGCCGCGGCCACGCGCTTCAAGTACTCGTCCGGCAGCAGAATGCCGGAGGCGGTTTCCACGTGCGGCGCGAACACGAGGTCGGGCCGCTCCTTGTTGATGTGCGCCTCGACTTCCTCGATCGGTGCCGGCAGCCACGGCGCGTCCGCGGCCGTGCCGGTACGGCGGGCTTGCAGCACGCTCGCGCTCGCGGGGATGGCGCCGGCCTCGAAGATCTGCGTCCAGCGGTAGCTGAACCAGCCATTGCGCAGCACCAGGCAGCGCTTGCCCGTGGCAAGCTGCCGCGCGACGGCTTCCATGCCGTACGTGCCGCCGCCGGGCACGATGGCGACGGAATACGCGTCGTAGACCGTCTTCAGCGTGGCCGAGACGTCGCGCATCACGGCCTGGAAGCTCGCCGACATGTGGTTCAGCGAGCGGTCGGTGAAGACCACGGAGAATTCGAGCAAGCCGTCGGGATCGACGGCGGAAATCGGGTTAGCGGGCACGTCCTGTACTCCGGATGAGTGGGCTTTGTGGGGCCGCTAGCATACCGCGCTGGCGACCGAGCACGAGCAGCACCACGCCGATCGTGATCACGGCGGCCGCCACCCACTCGAACGACGAGACGCGCTCGCCGCCGAGCCAGATGCCGAGCCCGAGCGCGATCACGGGATTCACGAACGTATAGCTCGAGGCCAGCGCGGCGCTGACGTTGCCGAGCAGCACCATGTAGGCATTGAACGCCAGCAGCGAGCCGAACACGATGAGGTACACCCACGATCCAGCCGCGAGTGTCTGCGGCGGCCACGTGGGGCGCTCGCCGAGCATGGCGGAGAGCGCGAGCAGCAGGACGCTGCCGCACAGCATCTCGCTCGCGAAGCCCATGGCGCCCGGCGCGAGCTTGAAACGTCGCTGGCTCAGCACGCTGCCGAGCGACCAGCTCAAGCACGCCGTCGTGATCATCGCCAGGCCCTTCGGCGAGGCCATGAACGCGTCGCCGCGAATCAGCATCAGCACGCCGGCGAAGCCGACGACCATGCCGATCAGCTCGAGCCGGGTCGGGCGCAGGCCGAACGGCAGGTTCATGGCCGTGACGATCAGCGGAATGATGGCGATGTAGGCCACGATCAATCCCGAGGCCACCGTCTGCTCGGCGTACGCCGTGAACCCCATGCCGCTGACGAGCAGCAACGTGCCGATGATTGCCGCGTTGCGCCATTCGCGCGCCGTGGGCAACGGCCGGCCACGGAACCACTGCCACGCGAGCAGCAGCGTGCCCGCGATCAGGAACCGCGAGCCCATCTGGTAAAACGGCGGAAAGCTCACGAGCGCGAACTTGATCGCGAGATACGTGGAGCCCCAGATGAGCCAGGTCGCGGCGAGGCAAGCCAGCAGGAACGGCGATAACCGCACGGGGCGAGTCCTTACGCATGCACGCGGACGCGCGAGCTTACTGCGCGCGCGGCCTTCTCACCAGATGGCTCGCGGCCACAATATCCGCGGGCCTGAACCGTCTATACCATCGTATGAACGAGCACTTGACCTTGGACGGGGCCATGGCGGACGGCAGTCGGGGCATCGCGGAGGCGTTCGCGCGCGAGCGGGCCCGGCTGAAGGCCTTCATCCGCAAGCGCGTGCGCGACCTCGCGGATGTCGACGACATCCTGCAGGACGTCTTCTACGAGCTCGTCGCAGCCGAGCGGGCGATGCAGCCCATCCAGCGCGTGGCGGCGTGGTTGTACCGCGTGGCGCGCAACCGGATCACGGACCGGTTTCGCGCCGACCGGCGCTCGGAGCCGCTCGAGGAGGTGCTGCACGACGAGCCCTCGTTCATGGAGCTACTGCCGGCCGATGACACGCCCGAAGCGGCTTACGCCCGCGCGGTGCTGCTCGAGGAGCTCGACGCCGCGCTCGACGAGCTGCCGGCCGAGCAGCGCGAGGTGTTCGTCGCGCACGAGCTCGAAGGCGTAAGTTTCAAGGATCTCGCCGACCGGACCGGTGTGGGCGTCAACACGCTGCTGTCGCGCAAGCGCTATGCCGTGTTGCACCTGCGTCGCCGGCTACACGCCATCTACGAGGAGTTCAAGCAGCTATGAGACCCGGAGACATGATTGGGAAGTGGATCGGCCGCGGCGTTGCCGTGCTCGTGGCGGTGGTGGTGGCCGTGCTGGTCGCAGGCGCGATCGTCATGTGGCTGTGGAACTGGCTCATGCCGACGGTGTTCGGCCTGCCGGCGATCGGCTTCTGGCAGGCCGTGGGCCTGCTCGTGCTGAGCAAGCTGCTGCTCGGCGGATTTCGCGGCCGGGGCTGGGGCCGGCGTCGCGGCGGCCATTTCGGCCCATGGCGCGCGCGCATGAAGGAGCGCTGGGCCAACATGACGGAGGAAGAGCGGGCGGAGTTTCGGGCCGGCCTGCGGCGACGCTGCGGCCCGCCTTCCGAGCCGTCGGGCGAAGCGAACAGCGAGTGAGCGCGTCGGCTCGAACCGACGGGTGAATGATGCGGCGGAGCGCGCCGTCAGGCGGCGACGTCGATGAGCTCGATGCTCGACGTGGGCTCCGCGGAGCCGGGAAGCAAGTGCCTCGGCGAGCGATCTACCACTCGTGGCGGCTGCCGTCCCACTTCCAGAACCCGCCGGTGTTCTCCAGCGAGAGCTGATCGATCACGTTCGCAATGCCCGCGGCGCTGTCCGCAGGCGCGATCGCGGCACCCGGCCCACCCATATCCGTTCGGACCCAGCCCGGATGAATCAGGCCAATCGCGATGCCTTCGGGCTCTAGCTCGATCGCCGCCAGGCGCATGAACTTGTTCAGGGCCGCTTTGCTTGCGGAGTACCCCAGGGAGAACGCCATGTCGAGCGAGAGCGCGCCGAGCTGGCTCGTGATGTTCATCACCTTCGGTGTTCGCGAACGCTTCAGCGCCGGCAACAGCGCCTGCAGCACGCGCACCGGGCCCAGCGTGTTCACGTTCAACGCGTCGGCCCACGCGGCGAAGTTCATGCTCGCGGCCGTTTGCTGATTCGGCGGTCCGCCGCTCACGCCCGCGTTGTTGATCAGCGTATCCACGGGCGCGCTGGCGAGTAGCGTCGGCAGCGCGGCCACGGATTCGTCCTGGGCCACGTCGAGCGACACCACCTTCAGCGAGTGATTGCTCGCGAGCGCCTGCAACTCCTCGGCCTTGCTCGGTGTGCGGCAGCAGGCAAACACGGTGTCGCCGCGCTCGGCGTACACGTGGGCCAGCGCCAGCCCGATGCCGCGATTGGCTCCTGTGATGAGAACGGTGCTCATGGCCTCCTCGGCGTCGCGGACTCGACACTCTGCCCGCTATATTACGTGCGTTCGCCGAGGCATTCAGTTCCATGACCCGCCATCAGAAGCTGCCTTTCGCCCTGCTCGTGCTGGTCGCGGTCGCGCTGGCCGCGTCGGCCATCGACCCGACGGACCGTCTCACGTGGTGGCTCGAGGTCCTGCCGGTGCTGATCGCCGTGCCTTTGCTGCTGCTGACGGCGCGGCGCTTTCCGCTCACGAACCTGCTGTACGCGCTGATCGCAGCTCACGCGCTGATCCTGATTCTCGGCGGCCATTACACGTACGCCAAAGTGCCGGTCGGCAACTGGGTACGCGACGCGCTCGAGCTCATGCGCAATCCGTACGACCGGCTCGGCCACTTCGTCCAGGGGTTCGTGCCGGCGATCATTGCGCGCGAGATCCTGCTGCGCAACGGCGTGCTGCCGCGCGGCGGCTGGCTGTTCTTCGTGGTCACCAGCATTTGCCTGGCGTTCAGCGCGTGCTTCGAGCTGTTCGAATGGCTCACTGCAGTCATCGGCGGCGGCTCGGCCGAGCAGTACCTCGCCACGCAGGGCGACGAATGGGACACGCAGTGGGACATGTTCCTCGCGCTGTGCGGCGCCGTGATTTCGCAGCTGACGCTGGCGACCGTCCACGACCGCGCGCTGGCGAGGCTCGCGACCTCGGCTTGACATACGAAGAACGTCGTAGTAATAGTTTCGTACTATGACGAAGACGAACGATCTCCCGCGGCCGACCGAGGCCGAGCTCGACATCCTGAACATCCTCTGGGACGAGGGCGTGGCCACGGTCCGGCAAGTTCACGAGCGGCTGCAAGCGCGCAAGCCCTCGCAGTACACGACGACCCTGAAGCTCATGCAGATCATGGCCGAGAAGGGGCTCGTGGACCGGGACGAAGCGGCACGCTCGCACGTCTACCGAGCGAGACACACGCGCGAGCACGTGCAACAGCGCGTTGCGAAGTACGTGCTCGACCGCGTCTTCAGCGGCTCGGCGCGCAGCCTCATGGTGGGCGCGCTCGACGCGAAGCCGGCGTCGAAGGAAGAGCTGGCGGAGCTGCGGCAATTGCTCACCGAATACGAGAAGGGCAAGCGAGGAAACAAGCGATGATCGACGAGCTACTCGGGCACGACACGGTCGTCCGACTGGTCGCGTGTCTCTTGGACTCCCTGTGGCAGGGCACGCTCGTGGCGCTCGCGGCGGCGGCGCTAAGGCTCGTGCTGCCACGCTCGGCACACGTGCGCTACTGGCTCGCCGTGACGGCGCTGCTGGCCATGCTGGCGGTGCCGGTCACGTCGTTCGTGCTCGGCACCCCCTCGGTCGTCGCGAGCTTCGCACCGCCGCGCATCGAAGCCGGCGGCACGCTGGCGCTGCTCGCGACGGCGCCGGTGGCCGATTCACTCGTCTCGTTCGACTGGACGCGCTTCGTTGCGCTGGCCTGGTTCTGTGGCGTGCTGGTGTGTCTGCTGAGGCTGCTCGTCGGCTGGCGCGCCACGCGCGCGCTGATCAACGACGCGCGGCTGCCGGTTCCCGCCTCGCTCGCGCGGATGTTCGCGGAGCTGTGCCGCACGCTGAACGTGCGCGGTCGCGTGCAGCTCGTGCTCGGCGAGCGTGACGGTGCGCCCGCCGTCGTCGGTTGGTTGCGTCCCGTGGTGTGGTTGCCGTTCGTGGCGCTCACGGGCTTGAGCCCCGAGCAGCTGCGCGCAGTCCTCGCGCACGAGCTCGCGCACGTTCGCCGTTACGACTTCGCCGTCAACGTGTTGCAGCGGTGCATCGAGTCATTGCTGTTCTACCATCCCGCCGTATGGCTCGTGTCGGCCACGATCCGGGCCGAGCGCGAGCACTGCTGCGACGACGCGGCCGTGGCCGCGTGCGGCGACCGGTTCACGTACGCCGCCGCGCTCGTCGAGCTCGAGGTGGCGCGCTCCGGTGCGCCGCGGCTCGCGATGGCCGCGTCGGGCGGAAATCTCGGGCAGCGCGTGCGGCGCCTGCTCGGCCGCGAGGCGCCCCGGCGCGATTGGCGCGACGTGCTCGCCGTGTGCACGCTCACGGGAGCGCTGCTCGTGATGGGCGCGTGCCAGTCGACGCAGGTGGCGGCGCAGGTCTCCGATCCGTCGCCGCCCATTGCGCCGGCGGCGCCGGCCGCTCCGGAAGGCGTACCCGCACCGGCGCCCGCCGCACCCCCGGTGGCGCGCGCTGCGCCCGCGCCCCCGGCGCCGACGTTGGCGCCGGCGCCCGACGCCGAGCTCGGCGCGAACTTCTTCGGCCTCGAGCGGCCGTGGGCACTGTTCCATGGCGGCCACACGCTGTATGGCGGCACACGCGACGATCGGCGCACGGCGGGTGCGCTGCACGATTCGCTGGGCCGCGATTTGCTGTGGTTCCGCGACGACGGCGCCGCGTACCTGCTCACCGACGAGGCCACGCTGGATCGAGTGCTGAAACTGTTCGCACCGCTGGAGCAGCTTGGGCAGCAGCAACGCCAGCTCGGCGAGCGGCAGCGACTCCTCGGCGAGCAGCAGCGCGCGCTCGGCCAGCAGCAGCGGCAGCTCGGCGAGCAGATGCGTGCGGCGGTCGCGAACGTCCCCGACTTGAACCCCCAGCTGAACCAGCTGCGCGACTCGATGGCCAGGCTCGAGCTGAAGCCGAGCGCGTCGCCGCAGGACGCCGCGCAGCTGCAGGCGTCGCTCGCGGCGCTGCAAGGGCAGCTCGGCCGGCTGCAGCACGAGATCGGCCAGCGGCAGGGCGCCGTCGGTCGCGAGCAAGGCGAGCTCGGGCGCCAGCAAGGTGAGCTCGGGCGCCAGCAGGGCGAGCTCGGTCGCCGGCAGGGCGAGCTCGGTCGGCAGCAAGGCGAAGCGGCACGCGCCGCCCAGCAGGCGCTCGATACCCTGCTACACGACGCGGTGACGTCGGGACTCGCGCAGCGCGCACCGACCGGCATCTGACGCGAGCTACGCCTTCGTGCCCTCGAGCGCCGCCAGCACGCGCTCCTTGCGGAACGGCGCGCGCCGCAGCCGCACGCCCGTGGCGTCGTGAATCGCGTTCGCCACCGCCGCGATCACGGGCTTGTGGCTCGCCTCGCCGGCGCCGTAGTGCGGCAGATCGGGGCGGTTCGGATTCGGATCGCCGTTGACGATCACCACGTCGATCTTCTCCGGCGCGTCGGAATGCCGCAGGCTCGGGTGCGTGGCCCAGTCCACGCTCGTGACCTTCTCGGTGTCGAACTGCACCTCTTCCCACAGCGCGCGGCTCAAGCCGTGCTGCATGCCGCATTCGACCGTGCGGTGCAGGCCGAGCGGGTTGATCGTGAGCCCGCAGTCGTGCGCGCACACCAGGCGCTTCGCCCAGACGCGGCCCGTCTCGCGGTTCACCTCCACCTCGGCGATCACGGCGACGACGGTGTTGCTGCGGTAGGTGTAGGCGATGCCGCGGCCCGTGAGGATCGGGCCCTTGCCGCGAGGCTTCGGGGACGGCCGCGTGTCCCAGCCGTAGGTCTCGGCCGCCGCGCGCACCACGGCGAGCGAGCGTGCGCGCCGAAACACGTCGTCCTCGGTGCTGCCGGCGATCATGTCGAGCCGGAACTGCACGGGATCGGTCTTGGCCGCCGCCGCGAGCTCGTCGATGAACGACTCGAACGCGAACGTGACCTGCGGGCCGTTCGGGTCGCGCAGATTGCCCGTGCGCAGCGGCGTCTCCCAGATCAGCGGCAGGCTCACGACTTGCGCCGTCAGGCGTTGATTCGCAATTGCGTACTGCACGGACGGTTTCTCGGCATTGCCCGGCGCGGGCTTCGCCGGCCGCTTGCCCATGAGCTGGGCGATGAGCACCGTGTCGGGCTCGTTGTACCAGACGTGGTTGTAGTCGAGCGCGCGCGCGTCGTAGTCGAGCGCCACGAGCTTGCCGTTGGCGTCGAGCCCGCCGCGCAGCTTGAACGTGTAGGCCGGGCCCTTCGTATCCCAGGCCGTCTCCTCGTGCCGCATCCACTGCACGCGCACGGGTTCGGCCGAGCTCGCGCGCGAGGAACGCGGCCTCGAAGCCGACGTCGTCGGCCGCCGTGCGGCCATAGACCTGCGGCCCGTCCATGTAGACCACGCGCACGCGCTCGCGCGGCAGCCCGAGAAACTCGGCCACGCCGTTGCGCTGGCCGTACGACTTCATGTCGTTCGTGTAGATCGTGATCTGATCGTCGGACGGGTCGGCCAGCGCGTGCGCCGGGCCGATCGCCGTGTGTCCCTGGAACGGCACCTCGTACTCGGCCTCGACGACGCGCGCGGCGGCTGTTCGAGCGCCGCGTCCGGATCGCCCTTGATCTCGGGCTTGCTCGCTCGACGTGGGGGTCGCGCTGCGGATGTAGTCGAACAGCTTGTCCGAGGCCGGGAACGGCGCCTCCGCCGGCGGCGTCCAGTCCGCCTTCAGCTGCCGCGCGGCCTCGATGGCCTGCTCCTCGCGCTCGCAGACCACGGCCACGTAGTTGCCGCGACGCACGACCTTGACGAAGCCCGGCAGGCTTGCGACGGAGGACTCGTCGAGGCTACGCAGCGTGGCGCCGGCGACCGGCGGCTTCACGTTGCGCGCATGCAGCATGCCGGGCAGCTTCATGTCCACGGCCCAGGTCAGCGAGCCGTCGACCTTGGCCGGAATGTCGTAGCGCTGCATCGGCGTGCCGACCACGCGCAGCGCCTGCACGGGCTTCACGGGCGCCATGCCGGTGGTCGCGTCGACGTTGCGGCCGGTGAGCGCCACGTCGAACCGCTTGCCGCCGACCAGCTCGGCGTAGGTCACCGACTTCGCGGGAGTCGGATTTCGCGGAGATCGTGGCGTCGCGCACCGTGAGCTCGGCCGACGGGCGCGCCCAAGCGCTCGGCGCCCAGGTCGAGCAGCACGCGGCGCGCTTCGGCGGCGACTCGGCGCATCGGCCAGCCGTCGCGCTCGATCGCATCGGAGCCGCCCGAGCCGCCCTGGTCGGGCGTGGTGTCCGTGCGGCCCATGACGAGGCGCGTCTTGTCGTAGGCGATGTCGAGCTCGTCGCACATCATTTGCCGGAAGGCCGTGCCGGTGCCCTGGCCGCCATCCGTCTTGCCGACGAAGAACGTGGCGGTGTTGTCCGGATGGATCACGATCCACGTGTCGAGCTGGCGAAAATCGGGATCCGGATACGGGCCCGCGCCGACCGCTTGCGCGAGCGCGCGCCCGCCCGGAATTGCGCCCACGCCGACGGTCACGACCAGCGCGCCCGAGGAGCGCAGGAAGCTGCGCCGAGAAAGCGCCGGGTTGATGCTGCGCAGCGCGTCCTCGATGGCCTGCGGAAGTCTCAGTGAGGTGCTCATTCGTCGGCTCCTCTGGCGCTCGACAGCTCGCCACGCGCCACGCGCTTGATGGCGGCCTGCACGCGGTAGTACGTCATGCAGCGGCACAGAACGCCTTCCATGCCGTCGCGGATCTCGGCGTCGGTGGGGTTCGGATTGCGGTCGAGCATGCGCCTTGGCCGTCATGATCTGGCCGTTCTGGCAGTAGCCGCACTGCGGCACCTGCTCGTCGATCCACGCCTGCTGCAGCGGATGCAGCTTGCCGTTCTTCGCGAGCCCTTCGAGCGTGGTGATCTCGCCCTTCGCCTGCCCGGCGGGCGTGATGCACGAGCGCATCGCGACGCCGTCGATGATGACGGTGCAGGCGCCGCACTGGGCGAGCCCGCAGCCGAAGCGCGGGCCCTGGAGATCGAGATCGTTGCGCAGCACATATAGAAGAGGAGTCGACGGCTCGACGTCCACCTCGTGGGTGGCGCCGTTGACGCGCAGTGAAACGACACTCATGGGATACCCCCGGCACAGGCTGGCTTTAGAGCATCGACCCTAGACCAAAGGCGCTGGGCATGGCAATGCCGCGGCGTGCGGGGGTCGCGCCGGTGAGAGCGGCGCGACGACGTTCAGGATTCTTGGATTCCGGTCGCCCCGCTTCTGGGCGACAATGCCGGGATGCGCCTGCACCCGCTGAATCCGCATGCGACGTAATGCCTGGCTCACCGTGGCCGCCGGCGTCGCCGTGGCGGGCGTCGCCGCCGTGGCCGTCGTGGTCGGCACGCAGTTCGAGCAGCGGCGCGACCAGCAGCGCGTGGCCCTGCTGAAGAAGTACTGCACGGACTGTCACAATGCCGCGGACCTCGCCGGCGGCATCTCGTTCGAGCACATGACGCCGGCCTCCGTGCCGCAGCACGCCGAGCAGTTCGAGGCCGCCATCGTGAAGCTGCGCGGCCGGTTGATGCCGCCGCCCGGCAACCCGCAGCCCTCGAAGGGCGACGTCGAAGGGCTCATCGCGACGCTCGAGCGCACGATCGACGAGCACGCGCCGCGCCAGTTCGGGTACGTGGCCGCGCAGCGGCTCGATCGCACGGAGTACGCGAACGCCGTCAAGGCCTTGCTCGACGTCGACGTCGATCCGAAGGAGCTCCTGCCGGCCGAGATCGAGATCCACGGCTTCACGAACATCGCGGCCGCGCTCAGCACGTCGCCGTCGTTCGTGGAGCAGTACGTCGACGCCGCGGCCGCGGTCGCGCACCTCGCCGTCGGCGAGCCGGTGCCGAAGGTCGCGAACGCCTACTTCCCGCCTCCCACGGCGCATCAGGATGCGTACGTCCCGGGGCTGCCGCTCGGCACGCGCGGCGGGGTGAAGTTCACTCATACGTTCCCGGCCGATGGCGAGTATCGACTCACGATCGCCGACTTGGGCCTGGGGTTGTACCCGCGCGCCGTCGAGACGCGGCAGACGCTGATCGTGCTCGTCGATCGCGCCGAGCAGTTCCGCGCCGACATCGGTGGGCCCGAGGATCTGGCGCTCGTGAATCTCGGCGGTGCGCCGGCGCGCGCGGAGGTCATGAGCCGCTTCAAGAACATTCCGCTCATGGTCAAGGCCGGCAAGCACGAAGTGGTCGTGACGTTCATCGAGCGCTCGCGCGCGGCGGACGACGAGCAGATCGCCGACTACGGCCCGAGCGCCGCCTTCTCGTTCGCGAGTGGCCAGCGTGTCGCGGGCGTGTTGGCCGGCATCAACGTGGTCGGTCCGTTCAATTCCACGGGTTTGACGAAGACCGAGAGCCGCAGAAGGCTGTTCGTCTGCGAGCCCGAGGTCGCGGCGCGCGAACGCGAATGCGCCGTTGAGATCACGGCGAATCTCGCGCGGCGCGCGTTCCGCCGGCCCGTGAGCAAAGCCGACATCGACCGGCTCATGCCGTTTTACGAGGAGGGCCGCAAGGGCAAGGGTGGTTTCGACGAGGGTATCGAGCTGATGACCACCGCGGTGCTGGCGAGCCCCGACTTCCTGTATCGCGAGATCGCCCCGGCGAAGGATCCCGCGGCCACGAGTCACGAGCTCACGCCGCTCGAGCTCGCGTCGCGCCTGTCGTTCTTTCTGTGGAGCCAGGGCCCCGACGACGAGCTGCTGAAGCTGGCCGAGTCGGGCGAGCTCGATCGGCCGAACGTGCTGATGAGCCAGGTGTCGCGGATGCTCAAGGACCCGCGCGCCGAGGTGCTCGTGACGAATTTCGCCGAGGGTTGGCTCGGGCTCGACGATCTCGACGCCGTGCAACCCGACAAGAACCTGTACCCGGAGTTCTCGGCGGGCTTGCGCGAGGACTTCGCCGAGGAGATCCGGCGGTTCCTCGAGAGCGTGCTGCTCGAAGACCGCAACGTGCAGACGCTGCTCACGGCCGACTACACGTTCGTGAACGAGCGGCTCGCGCATCACTACGGCATCGACGGCGTCGTCGGGCCGCAGTTCCGCAAGGTGCACCTCGACAATCCCGTGCGCCACGGCCTGCTCGGCAAAGGCGCAATGCTGCTGCGCACTTCGTATGGCAACCGCACGTCGCCCGTGCTGCGCGGCGCCTGGGTGCTCGACAAGCTCATGGGCACGCCGCCCACGCCGCCGCCGCCCGGCGTCGAGACGAACCTCGACACGCCGGAAGGCCAGCAGCCGAAGACGGTTCGCGAACGGTTGCAGCAGCACCGCAAGAGCCCCACCTGCGCCGCCTGCCACGGCGTGATCGATCCGTATGGGCTCGCGCTCGAGAACTTCACCGCGACCGGGCGCCTGGCGGACCTACGACACCGAGGCCGATGCGCCGATCGATACGCACTCCGAGCTCTCCGGCGGCCGGCCCGTAGACGGTCCCGTGGCGCTGTCCGCCGCGCTGCTCGCACGCGACGACCAGTTCGTGCAAGCCATGACCGAGAAGCTCATGATGTATGCGACGGGGCGCGAGCTCGAGTATTTCGACATGCCGCAGGTCCGCGCGATCGTGCATGCCGCCAAGGAGCAGGATTACAAGTTCGCGGCGCTGGTGGCCGGCATCGTGCAGAGCGACGCGTTTCGCATGCAGGCCGCGCCCCCCGCGGCAGAATCTTCGAATCGAGGAGCCGTGCAGGCGTCGCTCGGCGCCGCTGGCCGGTAGCGCTTCAAGGAGTAGCTCATGTTCATCACGAAGAAGCACTTGTCCCGGCGAGCCATGTTGAAGGCCGCGGGCGTCTCTTTGAGCCTGCCGCTGCTCGACGCGATGATTCCGGCCGCCACGGCGCTCGCGCAGACGGCCGCGAAACCTAAGCTGCGCGCCGGATTCTTCTATATTCCGCACGGCGCGATCATGTGGAACACGCCGTACGGCAAGGACATGGACCACTGGACGCCGAGCGGTGCCGGTGCGGACTTCCAGCTGTCCCCGATCTTGAAGCCGCTCGAGAACTACAAGCGCTACGTGACCTCGTTCGGCAACCTCGAGAACAAGCTGCCGCAGGGCTCCGTGCACACGATCGTGCCCGGCACGTGGCTGTCGGACGTGAAGCCCGACCAGAAGGCCACGGGCGCGCACATGGCGCAGACGATCGACCAGATGATCGCCGCGAAATTCGGCAGCGACACCGTGCTGCCGAGCCTCGAGGTCGCGTCGGAGACCACCACGCAGAGCGCGGCTTGCGGCACGGGTGCGTGCTACTACAGCTCGACGCTGTCGTTCCGCAACGCCACCACGCCGCTGCCGATGGAGTTCAACCCGCGCAAGGTGTTCGTGCAGCTGTTCGGCGCCGGCGATACCGCCGAGGAGCGCGCGATGCTCGTGCACCGTCGCGCCAGCGTGCTCGACATGATCAGCAGCCGCACCGAGGACCTGAAACGTACGCTCGGCCCGGCCGACCAGCGCGTGCTCGACGGTTACCTCGAGTCCGTGCGCGAGACCGAGCGCCGCGTGGCCAAGGCGGCCGACCGCGATCTCACCGGCATCGACCTGCCGGCGGCGCCGATCGGCGAGCTGCCGAGCTTCGACGACCAGGTGAAGCTGATGTTCGACCTGATCCACCTCGCGTACCAGGCCAACGTGACGCGCGTGGCCTCGTACATCATGGTGGCCGAGGGCACGAACCGCACGTACAACCACATCGGCGTGCCCGATGCGTTCCACCCGCTGTCGCACCACGCGAACAACAAGGATCGCATCGAGAAGCTCATCAAGGTGCAGACCTACCACGTGCAGCGATTCGCCGACTTCCTCGACAAGCTCGCGAAGACGCCCGACGGCGACGGCTCGCTGCTCGACCACTCGCTGCTGATGTACGGCTCGAACATGAGCAACAGCGACCGGCACAACAACTATCCGCTGCCGGTGCTGCTGGTCGGCGGCGCGAACGGCCAGCTGAAGGGCGGCCAGCACGTCAACCTGCCGGAATACACCACGTTCTCGAACCTGCATCTCACCGTCGTGAACAAGGCCGGGCTCGACGTGAAGAGCGTCGGCGACAGCACGGGCGAGATCGCGGGCGTCTAGGCGGAGCGGGGGCTCAATGGCCTGCAGAGCGGAACTTGGCCGGCGCGACGTGCTGCGTGCGCTCGCGGCGCTGAGCGTCACACCGCTCGCGTCGTCGATGGCCTGGGCCGCGGATGCTCTGACGGTCGTCGACGTCACGCCCGACATCAAGGTGATCACGGGTGGGGGTGGCAACGTCGTCGTGCTTGCCACGAGCGCTGGACCCGTCGTGGTCGACAGCGGTTCTACTGCCGCGCAGAAAGAGGTTCTCGCCAAGATCGCAGAGGTCGCCAAGGAAGAAGTAAGAGGGGCGGGCGGTAGAGTGGCTGCGCTCGTCAATACGCACTGGCATCCGGATCAGACCGGGGGGAACGAGGCGCTTGGGGCGGCCGGCGCCACGATCATCGCGCATGCGAAGACGCGGCAGCGGTTGACGGCGGGTTGGTACGTGCCGGCCGAGGATCGCTACGTGAGGCCGCTGCCGATGGCCGGGCGGCCGACGAAGGCGTTCTACGCAACGGACACCGCGTCTTTCGGCGACAAGAAGATCGATCTCGGCTACTTGATCAACGCGCACACCGATGGCGATGCGTACGTGCGGTTCCCCGGCAGCGAACGTGATTGCGGCCGGCGACGTGCTCGCGCCGCGGCGCGACCCGGTGCTCGACTGGTTCGGCGGCGGCTGGCTCGGCGGCCGCGTGGACGCGCTTGCGAAGCTGCTCGCGCTCGGCGACGCGCGCACGCGTTACGTGCCGAGCTACGGCCCCGTGGTCGGGCGCGCCGAGGTGCAGGCCGAGCACGACCTGATGCTCACGATCTTCGACCGCATCGTCACGAACATCCGGCTGGGCCAGACGTCGGAAGACATGCGCCAGGCCGGCGTGCTCGACGGGTTGCCTCGCAAGTTCGAGGACCCCGCCAAGTTCCTGTACGACGCGGACAAGGGTTTCTGGGCGAATCACAACAAGCTCATGAACGACATCGTATGAACAAGCTGCTCATTGCTGCAGTCCTGGCGCTTGCCTCCAGCGTGGCGCTCGCCGACAGCCCGCTCGCCGACGCGCTCGAGAACGGCCACCGGGGCGAAGCGCTGACGCTGATCGACCAGGGCGCCGACGTGAACGCCGCGCAGGCCGACGGCACCACGCCGCTGCATTGGGCCGCGTACCAGCTCGACACCGATCTCGTCGAGCGGCTCGTGAAGCGCGGCGCGCATGCGGCCACGCAGAACCGGTTCGGTGTGTCGCCGCTCGACGAGGCAGCGAAGGCCGCCAACGCGAAGATCGTGGCGCTGCTGCTGAAGGCCGGCGCCGACGTGAACGCAGCGAACGGCGACGGCGAGACGGCGCTGATGCTCGCCTCGCGGACGGGCTCCGTGGACGTGGTGCGGCAGCTGATCGATGCGGGCGCCGACGTGAATGCGCGCGAGGCGTGGCGCGATCAGACCGCGCTGATGTGGGCGGCCGAAGGCGCCCATACCGAGCTCGTGAAGCTTCTGATCGAGCACGGCGCCGACGTGCGTGCGCGCGCCACCGCCAACGATTGGGGCTCGCAGATCACGAGCGAGCCGCGCGCGCAGTACCGCCCCACGGGCGGGCTCACCGTGCTGCTGTATGCCGCGCGCGCCGGTTGCGCCGACTGCGTCAGCGCGATCCTGGCCGCCGGCGAGGACGTGGACCGGCCCACGCCCGACGGCGTGACGCCGCTGATGCTCGCGATCGACAACTACGAGTTCGACACCGCCAAGGTGCTGCTCGACGCCGGTGCGAGCGCGCTGGCCGAGGACTGGTGGGGCCGCACGGCGCTGTATCTCGCCGTGGACATGAACACCTACGTGCCGCGCACCGGTCCGCCGCATCCGCGCAGCAAGAGCACCACGGCCATGGAGCTCGTGAATCGCCTGATCGCGATGGGCGCGGACGTGAACGCTCAGCTGAATTTCCATCGGCCCGGCCGCGGCGGCAACAGCCAGCGGTTCGTCGACGACCTGCTGACGACGGGCGCGTCGGTGTTGCTGCGTGCGGCGATCATGCACGACAACGACGCGATGCGCGCGTTGCTCGCGGCCGGCGCAGTCGTCGATTTGCCGAACGTGATGGGCGTGACGCCGCTGATGGCGGCCGCCGGCGTCGGCGTGCGCGAGCCCGGGTTCGGCGCGAATCGTTCGCCGGACTTCACGAGCAAGAACATCCAGAAGGAAGTCATTGCCTCGCTCGACATCCTGCTCGCGGCCGGTGCCGACGTGAACGCGTCGATCACGGACCTGCAAAGCCGCACGGCCCGGATCGCCCGCTTGAACTCGATGACGGACCGCCAGGGGCAAACGGCGCTGCATCAGGTGGCCGGGCGCGGTTGGCCCGAGGTCGTGGGTTACTTGCTCGAGCACGGCGCGAACCCGGGCGCCAAAGACGGGCTCGGGCGCACGGCGCTGAACCTTGCGACGACGCCGGTACAAGGCCGGCCCGTGCCGAACGGCGACCAGATTGCCGAGATGCTGAAGGCGGCCGCCACCGGCGGCACCGCCACCGCGCGCGTGGCGCCCGGGAACTGACAGGGAGAAAACACATGCGCACCGACGTCAGGCGCGCGATGCTCGCGGCGCTGGCGGCCTTGCTCGGTTCGTCGGCCGCACTGGCGCAGCGCGTGCCCGCGGCGCCGCCGAAATTCACGACGAAAGAGCTCGTGGCCGCGCCGGCCGAAAACTGGATCACGAACGGCGGCAACATCTTCAACCAGCGCTACTCGCCGCTCGCGCTCATCGACAAAGACAACGTCGCGAGGCTGAAGCCGAGCTGGCGCACGCATCTGAACGGCTCGGGCACGGACAGCAAGTACTCCGGCCAGGCGCAACCCATCGTCTACGACGGCGTCATCTACGTCCCGACCGGCGCGAACGACGTCTTCGCGCTCGACGTCGACACGGGCAAGATTCTGTGGACCTACGAAGCGCACCTCGATGAAGGCATCACGGCCGTGTGCTGCGGCTGGGAGAGCCGCGGCGTTGCGATCGGCGACGGCAAGGTGTTCGCCGGTCAGCTCGACGGCAAGCTCGTCGCGCTCGATCACGCCACGGGCAAAGTGGTGTGGAGCGTGCAAGCGGAGACGAACGCGGACGGCTTCAGCATCACCACGGCGCCGCTGTACTACGACGGCCTCGTGATCACGGGCTTCGCGGGCGGCGACCGCGCGGGGCGCGGCCGCGTGAAGGCGTTCGACGCGCGCACCGGCAAGCTCAAGTGGACGTTCTACACGATCCCGGGTCCCGGCGAGCTCGGTCACGACACCTGGCCGAGCACGAACGACACATGGAAGAACGGCGGCGCGGCCGTGTGGCAGACGCCGGCCATCGATCCCGAGCTCGGGCTGGTGTACTTCTCCACGGGCAACCCCGGCCCGGATCTGAACGGCTCCGTGCGGCCCGGCGACAATCTCTTCAGCGTCTCGATCGTCGCGATCGAGGCGAAGACCGGCAAGTACCGCTGGCACTTCCAGCAGGTGCATCACGATCTGTGGGACTACGATTCGCCGAACCCCGTGGTGCTGTTCGATGCCGTGTACGACGGCGTGTTGCGCAAGGGCATCGTCGAGATCGGCAAGACGGGCTACGTGTACATTCTCGATCGCGTCACGGGCAAGCCGCTCGTCGGCATCGAGGAGCGGCCCGTGCCGCAGGAGCCGCGCCAGGCGACGGCCGCGACGCAGCCGATTCCGCTCGGCGACGAGGTCATCCCGCACGAGATCGACATCGAGCCCGAGGGCTTCAAGCTCGTCAACAAGGGCCGCATCTTCACGCCGTTCTGGGACACGCCCGTGGTCGTGAAGCCGCTCGGCACGGGCGGCGCGAACTGGCCGCCGAGCTCGTACGATCCCGAGACGAATCTGTTCTACGTGTGCACCGGCGACGGCGCCGCGGCCTACACCACGAAGGAAGGCGGCGTGGAATGGGTCATGCCGAAGCCCGGCGGCCGTTACTTCGGCGGCGAGTACATCCGCTCGCGCGTGCCGCGGCGCGGCGTGCTGGCCGCGGTGGACGTGCGGACGAACCGGCTCGCATGGCGGCAGCAGTGGGGCGAGCTTTGCTACGCGGGCTCGATCGTGACGCGCGGCGGCCTGCTGTTCATCGGCCGCAATGACGGCCGCCTGCAGGCGCTCGATAAGTCCGACGGCACGCTGCTCTGGGAGTACGAGACGGACGCCGGCATCCACGCGGCCGTGAGCACGTTCGAGCGCGGCGGCAAGCAGTACGTGGTGGCGCTCTCGGCCGGCGGATTCTTCCCCGGCACGACGCGCGGCGACAGCGTGTACCTGTTCGCGCTCGGCGACGGCCCGGCGCCTGCGGGGAGCGACAGCGCGACGCCTTCCGGCGGCGGCGCGGAGCTCACGCACTAGCGCGGCCGGCTACTGCAGACCTTCGACGACGAACAGGTTCGTGAGAATCCGGTCGAGCGTATACACGTAGGCCTCGCCGTCGCGCGAGACGTACGCTTCGAAGCGGGAGACGCCGGCGGGGTCGAGCGCGCGCAGCGTGCGCACCGTAGTGCGCTCGCCGCTGACGAGATCGCGGCGCACGAGCCGTGCGCTCGCGCCGTCGTACTCGAGCAGGAAGATCACGTTCGGCTCGTTGCTCCAGCGCGCCGGCACGCCGGCATCGGCGCCGCCGGGCACGGCGCGCCGCTCGCCGGTATCGACGTCGTACACGAAGAGCCCGTCGCGCTCGTTGGCCGCCACGTGCGTGCCGTCGGGCGAGAGCACCGCATAGCCCGGGGCGCCTGCGGGCGTGATCGGTCGCGTCCACCCGGCGTCGAGGTCGTGCACGTAGACGCGCGCTCGCGCATCGCCGTCGAGCGCGGCCGGGATCAAGAGTCGGTGGCCGTCGTCGGAGAAGTCGGCGTTGCGGTACTCGGGAACGTTGGTACCCAGGTTGCTGGCGTTGACCTGGACGATGCGAACCGGCAGCTCGATGTCGCGCTCGGCGCCTGCGCCAACGGGGAACAGCGTCAGAACGTCCGGCCGATCCAATCGAACGCCTGCTATCCAGGCGCCGTCGGGCGTTATCGCGAGCGGGCTTATGCGGTCGAACTGGACTGCGGGTGAGCCGTCGAGCCTGCGCAAGAACACGCTGCCGCCCTGTGCACCCGCGCTGTTGTCGGTGAGCAGCACCTCCTTGCCCGAGGCGCTCAAGTACGCCACGCGCGTGGCGTCGAAGACGCTGAGGTCGCGCTCCGGCTCGTCCGAGGCCGGCGACCCGCGCGAGGCGAAGCGCATGTTGCCCGACGAGATCAGCGTCGCTTTGTCCGAGCGCACGCTCTGCAGCTCCGTCCAGCCGGTAAAGGTCTTTACGAGGCGGCGCGAACCCGTGTCGGGATCGATGGCCTCGATCCTCGTGTGCGTAGCGCCCGTGGCCGAGAAACTGAACCAGATTTCGCGCCCGTCCGGCGTCCATGCGCAGCGGGAGATACGTGGCAGGCGCTCTTCGATGAGCTGGCGCGGTGGTTCGCCGAGCTCGCCAGCCCACAGCCAACCGTAGTCCGTGCCGAAGCAGATGCGGCGTCCATCGGGTGACACGCGCATGCCCGTGATCGCGCTGCTGCGGTGGATGACGTTACCCACCGGGAACTCGAGCTCCGCCATACTGCCCGCGCGCCTGATCATGGCCGCGATCTGACCATCGGGACCGTATTCGACTCCGACGACGTGGTCGCCCAGCACGCGCGGCGCCCCGCCGCTCAACGGCACCCGTGCGAGCACGCCACGCGGCTGGAAGCCATCGACGGCGGGGCGCCCCAACGAGATCGCGAGCTCGTTGTCGCGCGATAGCGCCAGCAGATCCGCCGCCGGTAGATCGATCGGTCGCGACTGGAAGCCTTCGAACCGAGTCGTGAAGAGACGAGGCGGGGCGCCGTCCCACCTTGCGCTGTAGACGATGACTTGCTCATCCGTGGCGAAGCGCGCTTGGTGGACCGTTCCCTGACGGAACGTGAGTTGACGAACCGTGATCGGCCGGGCCTGCGGCGAAGAGGCCCCAGCGTAGTACACGCCCGCCGTGGCTGCCGCCGCCGCGATCGCGAGGGCTGCAAGCGGCCAGCCGAATCGTCGCGCCGGGCGCGGCGTGCCGTGCGGCGCGGTCGTGGCGGGCAGATCGTACGCGCCGTCGAGGGCGAGCCGCACGTCGGTGATGCTACGCACGCGCTGGCGCGAATCCTTTCGCAAGCACTGCTTCAGGAAGGCGTAGACGAGCGGCGGCAACTCCGGCAACGCGTCCCAGTCGGGGTCGGACTTGATGACCGAGGCGATCGTCTCCGTCGACGTCGCGCCGGGAAACGCGCGCTTGCCCGTGAGCATCTCGTAAAGCACCGCGCCGAACGCCCAGACGTCGGTCCGCTCGTCGACGGCTTGCCCGAGCGCTTGTTCCGGGCTCATGTAGGCCGGTGTGCCGAGCACGCCAGCGAAACGCGAGCCGTCTGCGGCCAGAGTCGTGATCGGCGCACCGTCGGCGAGCGCGTTGCTCGCGGCCTTCGCGAGCCCGAAGTCGAGCAGCTTCACCGCGCCGTCGGGCGTGATCTTGACGTTCGCGGGCTTCAGATCTCGATGAACGATGCCGCGTTCGTGCGCCGCCTCGAGCGCAATGGCGATGTCTCGTGCAATGCGCAGGGCCTCGACCTTTGGCAGCGGGCCGAGCGCGAGCTTCTCGGCCAGGGTTTGGCCCAGCACGAGCTCCATCACGAAGAACGGTTGCGAGCCCACCTCCTCGATGCCGTAGATCGCGGCGATGGCGGGGTGATTCAGCACCGCGAGCGTGCGTGCCTCGCGCTCGATGCGCCGTGCGCGCTCGGCGTCGCTCGCGAGCTCCGCCGGCAGCATCTTCAGCGCGACGCTGCGGCCGAGTTTCAAGTCGGTGGCTTGATACACCTCGCCCATTCCGCCGGAGCCGAGGTGCGAGGTGATTTCGTAGTGGGCGAGACGTTTACCGATCATGCTCCCGCGTTAGGCTCGTCTCGCGGAGCCGCGGAGTCAAGCCATGCGGAGGTCGCCGCCGTCGCGGTGCCGCTTGGTGGCTGCGACTTCTTCCCCGACCGGGTGAGCGGGAGAACGCCGGGGCCGTCCCTGGCCCCGGCGCAGAGACCGCAATCAGTTGTTCGGTGCGCCGCTCGCGATCCAGGATCTGACCTGATCGATCGTCGCCTGGTCCAGGAACGGACCGCCGAACGGCATGCGCGCGCCGGTGATACCCGCCGTGCCCTCGAGCTTGTGGATCACGTAGCTATTGTCCGGGTCGCCGGGCTTCACTCGCAGCAACGCCGGCTGCTCGAGGCTCGCCACGCTCACGAGGCTCGCGAAGCTCTGGCCCGAGCGAAGGTCCATGGAGCCCGGCAACGTGCCACCCGCCGGCTGGCTGCCGTCGTGGCAACCGATGCAGCGGGGCGTGAGCACGTTCTGCTGGACTTGCGTCAGCGTCGTCGCGGCCGCCACGTTCGCGACGTTGACCGACAGGACCCGCGAGCTGCCGACGTTACCGTTGGCATCCGTGGCCACCGCGCGCAGCGTAGCGCTGCCGTTCGACACCGTGCCGGTGTCCCACTGCGCGGTAAAGGGCTCGCTCGTTGCGGTGCCGATCAGCGTGCCGCCGTTGACGTAGAACCGCACTTGGCTGATGACGACGAGGTTCGTGGCATTGGCCTGCAGCGTCACCGTGCCGCTCAGGTCGCCTGCCGGCACGATCAGCGTAATCGCGGGCGGATCGCCGAGCGCGGGCGCCGTGCTGCCGAGATCGATGCGGCCGTACCGGCCGTTGACCTCGTCGTTCGTGCCGGCGGCGAAGAACAGCGTGGCGTGCGGCTGGTTCGCGGCGTCGTTGCCGAAGGCGACGCCCCAGAGTCCCGACACCGCGAACGGCGTGCCGGCGCCGTCGCCAAGCTCGCCGAGATATCGGCCGGTGTCCGCATCGTAGCCGTGGATCGTGCCGTCGCCGAAGTTGCCGACGATCAGCGCGTTGCTCAGCGTGCCGAAGTCGGCCGGCGCGACGGCCAGGCCCCAGGGCGCATTCAGCTTGCCGCCCGCGACGATCAGGTGCTTGACCAGGGCGCCGTTCGTGTCGAACACGTTGACGAGCCCCAGGCCAGGGCCCGGCGCATCGTCGTCGGGCGCGGCCGTGTCGTGCTTCGCATAGCTGACGAACAGTCGAGTCACGCCGGCGCCGTTCTTGATCGCCTGGATCCCGAACGGGCCGTAGCCCGCGGGCAGCGTCGGGTCGGCGAACGCGAAGCTCGTGGCCGTGGGCGTCTGCTTTGCGAACGTCGCGTCGAGCACGTCGATCTTGTCGTTCGCGAAGTCGGTGGCGTAGAGGAAGGTCGCCGTGCCGTTGCTCGCGATGGCGAGGCCCTTGTATACCGCGCCGTCCGCGGCGGTGTACATCGTGACGGCATTCGCGGCGTCTACCGTGGCCGACCAGCCCGCAATCCTGCCGCCCTCGCCGTCGAAAATGAACGTGGCCGCAGCGCTCGTGGTGGCATTGCTCACGACGAAGCCGGTGCTGGGGTTGAACACGATGCCCGTCGGGTCGAACGAGGCTCCGCCGGTGCCCGATGCGAAGTGCGCGACGATGGGGCTCGGGTGCCCGTTGCCGTCGTACAGCGTCGAGGTTTCGCTGTGGTTGTTCGCCACCCAGATGGGCGACGTGGGTGCGTACGCAAGGCCCCAGGGGTTCACGAGCAACGGATCGGTCGTCGGCGCCGTGCCGCCGGCCAGGTCCTCGACCAGGCTCGTGGCCGTGTACGCACTGGCGGGGTTCACGGTGAGGGTCGCCGACTGAGTCGCGCTGCCGCTGTAGCCGCTGGCCGAGCACATCAGCGTGTACGTGACGGCGCCGGTCGCCGTCGGCGTCACGTCCTGGGTGCCGGACGCCTGCTGCGCTCCGCTCCATCCGCCGCTGGCCGTGCAGCCCGTGCCCGTATTCGACGACCACGTGAGCGTCGCGCTTTGGCCCACCGTTATGGTCGTCGGAGCCACCGCGAGCGATGCCGTTGCCGCAGGATTGTTGGATCCGCCGCCGCCGCCGCAGCCCGCGAGCACGCTTGCCAGTGTCCCGAGCGCGACGATGCTCGACGGTTTGAACGCGAATGCACTTTGTCTCTCCATAAACTGAAATCCCTTCCTGTGATGAGGTGTCGCAAATGTGGTTGCGAGGCCCATGAGTGCCTGCCGACGGGCCGCAGGTTCATTCGGGCGCGCGCACCGGCCGCGCTGCGCTTGCGACGTCGTGCTCGATGAGTGGGTAGCCGTCTAGCGCGACGGCATGAGCGTGGCTAGCGGCCGCGCCCGCGGCCGCTCAGCCCGGGAATACGAGCTCCACGCCGGGCGGCACGGTGAAGTCGTAGCCCTTCGTGAAGCCGATCCAGCGGCCGAGCAGCACCACGGCCGCCCAGAGCACGATCGACGCGAGGCCTGCGACGCGGGCGGCGCCCGGGACGCTTGGGTGCTCGTTCCACGCCGCCACGCCGCGGGCCGTGACGAGCTGAAACACCGCCATGTTCAGTCCCGCAGCGAGGAGCGCCAGCGCTTTCAGCCGAAACGCCGTGTTGTAGAAGTAGGTGAGCGGGCTCGTCGTGAACATCAGCGAGCCGGTGAGCACGGATACGGCGAACGCGAGCCACGTGAGGCGCAGCGTCTCGCGGCTCACGCGTGCAAACCCTCGAGACGAATCAGTCAGGCCCAGCAAGCGCAGGTCCACGATCAGCACCGTGCCGAACAGCAGCACGGCGGCCAGCACGTGCGCGGCCTCGACGAGCGGCATGGCGGGGTTCGCGTAGCGCATCCAGCTCCCGAGCGCGGAGCTCTGGATCGCTTCGAGGATCGACTGCGCGTTCACGTGCGCCCCGACAGAGGGCCCCAGATCGCGCGGTCGTACGCGATCATGCGACCGAGCAGCGGGATCGCGAGCCACAACAGCACGAGCCCCGCGGCGACGAGCCTGGTGCCGAACGGAAACTCGGTGGCAGCCGGGGGGCGTTGCGCGGCGCGCGCGAGCAGCCGCGTGCCGAGCGCGCCGCCAAGCACCAGCGCCAACTTCAGCCAGTAGGAGAAGGACGTGAATTCGCGCACGGGATCGCCGAGCGACTGCGCAAGGCCGGTGACGACCATGACGGCCAAGCTCGTCACCAGCCAGGGCGCGAACCGCGCCCACACCGCCGCAAAAGGCTGATCCGCTCGCTGCGCGCCGAGCACGCGCAGCGCAATCATCAGGCCCGAAACCGCCACGATGCCGGCCGTGATCAAGTGCGTGGCCTGCAACAGGCGAATGAACCAGAACGCCGATTGGATTGCGACGCTGGGGCCGGTTCGAGACAGCCATTCGGCGAAGGCGTGCACGCGGCGTCGATCCTAAAGGATGCGTGCGGCGAGCGCTAACGCCCTTCCTGGGCATCGGCAGGCGTAGAGCGCGCGCCGTCGCGCGGAAGGAGGTGCGTTCGGCCGGCCGCCGGCGCGGCCGCTGCCCAGGGCGGTCCGGCATTGCCTCGGCGAGGCGTGTAACGTTTCCCCCCGCCCGCGACTCTAGATTCTAGAGCGCGGCGAGGAGCGCACCGGCCCGATGTCCCAAGACGGCGACTCAGAATTGATGCGGCAGGTGCGCGGCGGCCGCACGAGCGCGCTCGCGATCCTGTTCGAGCGGCATCACGCGCGGCTCTACCGCTATTGCCTGCGGATGACGGGCAATCGCCAAACCTCGGAGGATCTGGTCCAGGACGTGTTCATGAAGATGCTGAAGTACAAGGCGAACTTTCGCGACGACAGTGCGTTCACGCCGTGGATGTTCGGCATCGCGCGCAACGCTTGCGTGGCGCACTGGCGCCGGGCCGCCACCGACGCCGTGCCCGAGGCGGACCTCGAGAGCGCCCCGGCCGAGCCGCACGCCGACGACGATCACGCCGGCGCACAGCAAGCCGAGCTCGTGCGGCGGGCGCTGCTGGCGCTGCCGGTGGAGCGGCGCGAGGTGCTCGTGCTCAGCCGCTACGAGTTCAAGACGTACGAGGAGATTGCGCGCACGCTCGGGTGCTCCGTGGAGGCCGTGAAAGTCCGTGCGCACCGTGCGATCAAGCAACTTCGAGAGATCTATCGCGATCTCGCAGGTGAGGTGCCGACATGAGCTGCGAAGACACGACTGCCCTCCTGCTCGATCGCTTCAAGGGGCTGGCTTCGGCCGACGACGAGCAGCGGCTCGAGGCGCACCTGGCCGGCTGCGCCGACTGCCGCGCCACGGCCGAATCCATCACGCGGCTGTGGACGGATCTCGGCACCGAGCTCGGCCCGCTCGAGCGCGAGGTGCCCCACGAGCGCATGCGCGCGCGCTTCCATGCCGCGCTGGCGGCGTACGAGGCGCGCGGCAGCTGGCGCGAGCGGCTGCTCGCGCCCGGGCTCGGCAATCTCGCGCTACGCGTCGCGATTGCCGCCACGCTGGTCGTTGCCGGCGTGCTGATCGGCCGCGGCTTGCCGTCGGCCCGCCAGGACGACATCGCGGATTTGCGCGCCGAGGTGCGCAGCGTGGGTCTCGCGCTGCTCGATCATCAGTCCGCCTCCGAGCGTCTGCTCGGCGTGGCCTGGGCCGAGCGCGCCAGCGGCCAGCCGCAGGTCGTGACTGCGCTGCTCGAGCGCGTCGAGAACGATCCGAACGTCAGCGTGCGGCTGGCCGCCATCGAGGCGCTGCGCTCGCGGCTCGACCGGCCCGAGGTCGGGCGCCGGTCTGGCGACGGCGCTCGATCAGCAGGACGCGCCGCTGCTCCAGGTGACGCTCGCGGACGCGCTGCTCGAGAACGGCGACGCGGGCAGCGTCGCGGCCGTGCGCCGGCTGCACGATCGCGAAGGGCTCGACCCCGCGGTCCGCGACTACCTCGACACGGCTCTGAAGTCCGGCGACACGACCGTGCCGCCGAGTCCCAACATTTGAAGGAGACTCTCATGCAATCGTGGGGTGACATTTCGAAGCTGGCGATCGTGACGGCGGCGCTCGCGCTGTCGGCCGCCGCGGTGCACGCCGAGGTCACGGACAAGCGAACGCTGCAAGACAGCGTGCGCGTTCCCGGCAACGGCCCGCCGACCGTGATCGTCAAGAACGTGCTCGGCTCGATCCACATCATCGCGCAGGACAAGGCGACGGTGGACATGACGGCCACCGAGACGATCACCGGCGATCTGCGCGCCGACATCGATCGCGCCCGCAAGGAGGTCGAGCTGCGCACGGAGAGCGAGGAGGGCCGCGTCGCGTTTCGGGTGCGGCGCATTGGCTCGGAGAGCAGCGACTGCTGCAACCGCTGGGACGGCTATCACGTGGCTTACGACATCGAGGTGCGCGTGCCGCGCGACGCGGCGATCGAGATCGCGACGGTCAACGGCGGGGACGTGGTCGTGGAAGGCGTGCGCGGCACGTTCGACGTGCACAACGTGAACGGCGGCGTGCGGCTCACGGGCCTGCGCGGCGCCGGCAGCGTCACGACCGTGAACGGCCCCGTCAGCGCGGCGTTCGAGCGCGCGCCCGCGGCGGCGACGTCGTTCAAGACCGTGAACGGCAAGATCGACGTGTCGTTTCCGCAGAACCTCGCGGCCGATCTCTCCTTCAAGACCATGCACGGCGAGATCTATACCGACTTCGATTCGCAGCCGCTGTCGATCGAGCCCGTGCGCGACCGCTCGCGTGACGGCGGCAAGCTCGTCGTCCGCACGGGCCACGGGTCCGCCATCCGCATCGGTGCCGGGGGGCCCGCTTACTCGTTCGAAACGCTGAACGGCAACGTCTACGTAAGGAAGACCGGTAAATGAGCACGACCATGACGATCGGAAAGACGCTCGCGAGCGCGATCGCGCTCGGCTCGCTCGCGGCCTGGGCCGCGCAGGCCCAGGAGCGCATCGCGGTGCCCCTCACGGACGCGTCGCGTCCCGCGGTTCTCGAGGTCAACGCGCTGCGCACGGTGGTCAAGATCAGCGCCTACGACGGCAAGGACGTGCGTGATCGTGGCGCGTGACGCCAAGGACGACGGAGATTGCGCCGGAGGACGGTCGCCGTGGGCCGCGTCCGCGTAGACCCGACGACGACGAGGACGCGGCGAGCACGGCCGGCCTGCACCGCGTGCCGAACAACTCCATCGGCCTCACCGCGACCGAGGAGAACAACACGGTCTCGGTGCAAACGGAATTCTCGCGGCAGCCCCTCACGCTCGACATCTCCGTGCCGAAGCGCACCTCGGTGCGCGTGAAGACCGTGAACGGCGGAGATCTCACGGTGACCGGCGTGTCGGGCGAGCACGAGCTCGCGAACGTCAATGGCCGGATCATCGCCAACGACATCGCGGGCTCGCTGGTGGCGAGCACCACCAACGGCACGGTTCGCGCGTCGTTCACGGAGGTGATGGCCGACAAGGCGATGTCCTTCAATACTTTCAACGGCGACGTCGACGTGACCTTTCCCGCGAATCTCGGCGCCACGCTGCGCGTGTCGAGCGGGCGCGGCGAGTTCTACACGGACTTCGACGTGAAGGTGCAGCCGACGCCGCCCGTGGTGGCGCAGGGCGGTCAGAACGGCCGGTACGAGGTGCGAGTCGAGCGGGAAACCGTGGCCACGGTCGGGCGCGGCGGCCCCGACATCCGCTTCAAGACGTTCAACGGCAACATCATGGTGCGCAAGCGCTGAGCCGGACTCGTGGCCCCGCGCCGCGAGCGCGGCAGCCCTCGGGCTGCCGCGCGTCCGGACGGTCTCTAGGGCTTGGACGGCGCGCAGGCGCCGCCGCAGCGGCATTGGGGACCGCAGGCGCACTCGGGTCGTGCGGCCGCGGCCTGGCAGCCGCACTTGCAGCCCGGACCCGGGCAGGACCGGCAACCACACGGACTCTTCGTTGCTTCGTTCATGACGTCTCTCCTTCGAGGTGGATTTGAGGTGCGAGCTCAATCTACCGCGTGCGTGGTGACGCGCCTTGAACGCAGGGGCTATTCCGCGCGGCGAAGGACCGATCCCGCGGCCTGCGCACGGCTCGCGGCGTCAGAGCTCCGGCGGGGCTTGCGAGATCTGCATCGAGGACGGCGGGATGCCGATCATGCGGCGGCTGGTGCGCGTCAGATGCGCGGAGTCCGCGAACCCCGCGGCATGCGCGGCCGTCGACAGGGACGCACCGTTCATTCGGTGCTCCCACACGCTGACGAACCGTCGCCACAGAATGTACTGGCGCAGGCCCATGCCGGTCTGCTCGGCGAATAGATGGCGGAAACGGCTCGGAGAGAGACACGCCACGCCCGCCGCTTGCTTCAGGGTGATCGGCGCGGCGAGGTGGTCGTTGACGTACCTCATGGCGCGCAGGATCCGTTCGTCGCTCTTTACGGACGGTTCGGAGTGGCGCGTCAGCGACTGCACGATACCGCGCGCTCGCTCGACGATCGCCGCACGGCCGCGGCGCTCCAGCACCGCGGTCAGCAGCGATGGCAGGACGTCGTCGACGCGCGTGCGGTCGACGTCCGCGATGCCGTCTCGCAGGTAACGCTCGGTGAGCATGCGCCCTTCGCGCGTTTCCGGCTCGACGAAAATCGATCGCGCCATGGTGAGCCCCGGCGCCATCCATGGCATGAGATTGCTTTGACGGGACGATGGCCAGCCCGTAGTCAGTCCACGGCGCCTCGTCGTTCTCACGCAGCCGGATACGACCTTCGAACAGAAAGCAGATCTGAATCGCTTGGTGAACGTGCGCGGGAATCACCCCGGCGGTCCCCACGAAAATCGCTCCGCCATCCCACGGGAAGTATTGCGCCGTGCTGACGGGCCCGGTCATCGATTGCCGCCTCTCATGGCTAGCATGCTACGGCATTTCGGCTTTGGGCCGTTGCGCGGGGCCGGCCGGGACGACGCCGTCATTCACATCGGCGGCCGATGCGGCCGACATCGATGCTTTCGTGAAAGGCGTCTCACCCGCTGCTCGCCGGCGTGACTAAGCTTCGGTGATGGCCGGCAAGCTCGGATTCCGCTCTCCGCTCAGGCTCCCGCCGTTGCGCCAAGCCGGGCAGTCGCTGGACTTGCTCCTTCAAGACCTGCTCGTCGATACGCTGCTGCCCTGGCTAATCGGTGCCGGCGTTTCTGCTGGCGTTGACGCTTCTCGAATGGGCCCGGTTCGCTTTCGATTGGCAGCCCGCTCCCTGGACGTTCACGCTCCTGGCGCTGGCCGGTGGTGGGCTCGCGTTCTTCAAGCTTCGCCAAGCCGTGCTGGAAGCGCGGCGCGTGCGGCTCGGCCGCGACGGCGAGCGTGCCGTGGGCGAGACGCTTCAGGCCCTCGTCGCCGAGCGTTGGCAGATCTTTCACGATGTGCCCGGCGAAGGCTTCAACATCGATCACGTGGCCATCGGGCCGGGCGGCGTCTTCACGATCGAGACGAAAACGCGCAGCAAGCCCGAGGGCCGGCGCGCCAGCATCGTCGTCGATCGCGCGGGAATATCGATTGCCGGCGGACCGCCGTCGCCGGACGCGCTGGATCAGGCGGCCGCCCAGGCCGCGTGGCTCGCGGAGCTGCTGAAGCGCAGCACCGGCAAGCCGTTTCGCGTGCGGCCCGTGGTGCTCTTTCCCGGCTGGTATGTAACGCAAAAACGCCCGCGCAAGGCGAATGACCCCTGGGTGCTCGAGCCGAAAGCCTTCATCAAGTGGGTGCAGCGGGAACGAGTGGATCTCACGGACGAGCGGATCGCGCTCGCGGGCTTTCACCTGAGCCTGTACTTGCGGCGCGATTGCAGCGGTCCCGCGGTTCGTCCCGCGCTCGAGGACCGCGACATCTCGACCGCCGCCGGTTGACCGACGGCTGTGCGCCGCACGGGCCGAGGCCTCGTTCAAGGAGGCCGACGCGCGACACGCCGTCCGTCTAGCTTGGCGCGATGCCGACGAGCCGCTCGCTGACTTGCCAGAGACGTTCCGCGACAGCGTCGTCTTGCCCCGCGGGCGACGGGCGCGTGAGCTTGCAGTCGAAGTAGTACCCGCCCGAGGCGCCTCGAACCTCCGGTGACGCGGCCAGATAGAGCACGGTCTCCGCGCCTTTTTCCGGTGAGCGAGCGAAGCGCGTCACCAAGCCGAAGAGGGCTTTGAACCAGGGCGACACCTCGGCGTTACGCCCGAAATTCGTGCGAACGAACCCGGGATGCACGCACGTCGCCGTGACCGCCGTGCCCTGAAGGCGCTTCGCGAGCGCGCGGGTGAACAGCACGTTCGCGAGCTTCGAGGTGCCGTAGGCGCTCATGGGGGAGAACTTGCGCGTGGCCTGCAAGTCGTCGAACCGGAGCTTGGCGCCTCGGTGCGCGTGCGAGGCCGTGGTGACGATGCGCGCTTCGGTGCCGCTGGCCTTCAATGCGTCGAGCAGCAGATGCGTGAGCAGGAAGGGGGCCAGATGATTCACGGCAAACGTCATCTCGTACCCGTCGCTGGACAAGGCTCGTTTGCCGAAGACCGCGCCCGCGTTGTTCACGAGCACGTCGATACGCGGTGCGCGCTCCGTGATCGCCGCGGCGAGCCGCCGCACGTCGGCCAGCGAGGCGAAATCCGCCTGCAGGAATTCGATGGCGGGATTGCCGCTGCGCGCCTTGAGCTCCGCCACGGCGCGTGCCCCTTTGTCCGGATCGCGCCCGTGAACCAGCAGCCGGGCGCCTCGGGCGGCGAGACCGTGGGCGGCGGCTTTGCCGATGCCGTCGGTTCCACCGGTAATGACGCAGACCTTGTCCTTCACGACGCGGTCCTGGATGAGCGGGCGAGGCGCGCGCCCACGTACATCAACGGCGGAATCGAGATCGGCACGAGGACGTTGTACCAGCGGGGATAGACGTCCCACAGCATGTAGTAATGCATGTAGGCGGCATACAGACCCATGAGCCCCGCCACGATCCACATGGCGGTGCGCGTCTTGCCGATGACCGCCGCGATCCCGCCGGCCAGCGGATTGACCCACAGATACATCGACAGGAACAGCAGCCACATGGGCGTGGTGAGCTGCGAGAAATCACCGTTGGCCAGTGCGGGCTTCGTCGCTTCGTAGAGCGCCGGCCATGCGACCACGAAGGCCGCCAGCGATGCGTAAAACGCAATCCACCAAACCACGAGTCCCGCGATGACGGCGAGTATCGTTCTTCTCATTCGAGCGCCGGACGGCAGACGGAGACCGAGAGACTACAAGCTTCCCGGCGGGCGCGATAGCTTCGTGCTCCAGGCGCGAGTGCGGGCCGCGACGGCCTCGAGCCACTCGAGCTCGTAGTTCGTGCCGGCCCTGATCGCGTCCATGACGGGGCCCGGGCAGCATGGCAAAGTCGACGTCGAGGGCGCCCCAATCCGGTCGCCGGCCGTCGTAGTCCCGCAGGTCGTACTCCCGGCCGATCTCCCACGAGCTCACGAGCTGACCCGTGCGCTGCAGAACCTGCGGATCGGCCGCGAGGGCGGCGATCGCGCGGCCCACGAACAGCGGCGACTCGGACTCGAGGAAGTTCTTGTCCTCTTTGCCCGCGTCGCGCCAGTTCTCCTCCGTCACGCCGAAACCCTCGAGCATCGATTCGGAGCGCAGAAAGCCCGGCGTGATCGCCAGCGTTGCGACGCCCTGGCCATTGAGCTCGGCGGCCATCGCCTAGCGCGAGCCTCTTGAGGCCGATCTTGACGCATTGCGCCATGAGATTGCCGCTGGCACCGAGCATGTCGCTCTCCGTGACCTCGACGATGAGGCCGCGCTGCGCGCGAAGCATGCGCCGCGCCGCGTGCTTGGCCGTGATGATGTGCGAGAGCAGCGAGTGCTCGAAGACCTCTGCGCCATGGTCGAGCCTGGTTTCCCAGAACGGCCCCCATTGGCGCATCAGCGGGCTCTCGCCCGCGATGGAGTTCACGAGAATGTCGAGCCGGCCTGCTCGCGGGGCGATCCGCGCGAATAGCGCTTCGACCTCCGGCTCCACGGTATGGTCGACGCGCACGGCCAGGCCCAGGCCGCCGGCCGCCGCGATTATCTGCGCCGTCTGCTCGTTCGTCTCCTGCCGCCTAGGGCGAAGCGTGGCCGGCCACCCTTCGCCCGGTGCAGTAGACGAAAGCGCCGGCCTCGGCCAGCGCCCGCGCAATGCCCCGGCCCGCCCCGCGCGTCGCCCCGGCCACCACGGCCACTTGCCCCGCGAGCGGCCGGCGCCGCGGTGTCGAATCCTCGCTCATGCTCCGCCCTCCGATTAGTGACTCCGCCACGCAGCATGCGCCGCGATTCCTGACACGTGTGTAGGAGTCGGTGCTAGATTTAAGCCATGCGCGCCGACCGGTTGCTGTCGATCATGCTGCTCTTGCAAGTCCACGAGCGGTTGACGGCCGCGGAGCTCCCGGCGGCTCGAGTCTCCGAGCGCCGTTCCTGGCGACATTGACGCGCCGGCAGCGCGGGCGTCCCCGTGGTCGCCGATCGCGGCGCAGTCGGCTGCTGGCGGCTCATCGAGGCTACCGCACGCAGTTGACGGGTCTCACGGCCGAGGAGCTTCAGGCGCTGTTCTTTGCGCGGCTGCCGAACGCGCTCGCGGCGCTCGGTCTCGAGCGAGGCTTCGCAGTCGGCGTGGCTGAAGCTGTGGGCGTCCCTCGGCGAGCGCGCCCGCGAGCAAGCGGCTTTGTTCAGCAGCGCACCTCGTCGACCCGCGCGGCCGCGACTTCGTCGCAGGCGCTCACGGGCAGACGGAGATGTTCGAGGCCTTGGCGCGGCCGTATCTGCGCGTGACCAGAGAGTGCTGTTCGCACGAGGCGGCCACGGCGTTACCGGCCCGGGCTGGTCGCGCAGGGCACGCAGCTGGTATCTCGTCGCGACGCGGACGGCGCGCTGCGGACCTACCGCATCTGGCATATCGGCAAGATGCCGACGAAGCCGCGGCCGCGATCCGTCCGGCCGATTTGATCCCGCGACGCACTGGGAGGAATGGCCACGCGCTTTCGCGAGCGGCTTCCCGAGGTCCATGCCACCTATCGCGCCGAGACCGCGCGTCCTGCAGTGGATTCGCTACCGCGGCTGGCGGGGGCTCGCGCAGGTCGACGAAGGCGAGCGGATTCGCGTCGCCTGCGCTTCGACAGCGAGGAGGAAGCCGTGCAGCTTGCGCTCGCGCACGGCGCCGAGATCGAGCTCCTCGAGCCCGGATCTGCGCGACGTGGTTCGCGCCGCCGCGGCCGGCACGGCCGACCGCTATCGAAGCGCCGCTGCGCCGGCGCCGCGCTGACCGCTACGCCTCTGCGACCCAGAGCCCGTGAAACCCCATCGGCACTCGATGATCGAGCCGAGCCAGCGCCACCGGTCCGGCCTCGATCGTGCGGGCATCGAGCACGGCGAGATGACTCCCGTTGCGTCGCTCGTCCTTGATCGACGGTCGAGCACGTGGCCATCGCCCTCGCGTATGTCCGTCGGCCACAAGACCAGCTCCGACACGGCACATTGCGGAGCGAAATCGTGGATCGACATCCGTCCGGTCGTCGTGAGCGAAGCGACCGATGCCGCGATGAAAAAGATCGCCGGTGCCCGGGCCGCCGTTACAGGCCACATAGCATAGCGATTCGGGGACCTCGGCCCGCCGCTCGTCGATGCGCGGGTACTCACAGACGACTTCGCTGCGACCGAGAGGCCGTGAACGAGTTCCCGGCGCGTCGCGATCGTCCAGCGCGTGAGGTGCTGCTTCAGGTCCTCGGGTCCCGGCGAGCTGCCGTCGAGGCGCGGGAAGGCCGGCGCGGCCTGCGCGCACACGTCGACGTGAACGTGCTCGCCGTCGCTGAACGCATTCATCGCGTGCCATGCCATGCAGGCCGGGCGACGTGTACCAGCGCGGCTCGGCCTGCGGTTCGCGACGCGGTAGCAGCGCCACGTCGGTCTGGCGCTGCGGGCTCCCAGGCGATCCGGGCACCCGGCGCGTGCCGCTCCAACGAAATCGCGGCGCGGGCCCACGAGACGAAGAGCCCCGCCGTCAGCCGAAGTCGTGCACGATCGAGGGACGGACCCTGGAGGCTCGGCCGAACGATCCGGCCACCGGCGTCCGGCCACGTAGAGCGCGAGCACGCCCGAAAGATCGCCTCCCGGCAAATTCGCGAAGAAGATCATCTCGCCGGTGCTCGTGTCGATCTTCGGGTGCGCGGTCATGTTCGACGGCAGCCGGCCGTCGAACGACCACGCGCCGATTGTCTCGAGCGACTCCGGGTGGATCGCGATCGGGGCGTGACCTTCTTCGAGCGCGAGCAGCTTGCCCGCGTGCCACACGAGATTCGTGTTCGCGACGCCGTCGGTCTTACGTCCCGCCACTTCAGGCGCCGCGGCGCGGCCGCCGGGTAGCGTACCGAACAGCGACTGGCCGGCCGCGCGCTCGAGCGTCCACTGCTGCGTTCGCACCAGCGTTCCGATACGTCACTCGGCCGTTCCGCAGCGTGAACGCATGCACCATGCCGTCGGCGAGCAGGGGATTGTACGGGCCGCGCGGCGCGTACTGCGGATTCGGCCCGATTCGATAGAGCGTGCCGCGCAGGTGCGTTCTGACGCCCCTCGCGCTCGAGGTCGGAGCAGTCGCACTCGTGCGCAGGGGCTCGAAGCCCCGCGCCAGATGGTCGTCGCTGGGGAGGGGGGTTGCGCCATCGGGACCGAGCCTTTGCGCCGACAGGGCTGGAATTGTCCGTCAGATCCTGTGCAATGAAAAGACTTGCGCTTTTCGCGGCCGCGCGACAGGCATTGCTCGCAGCCTCGCCCTGCGGTTCGCGCGCGGCTGACCGGCCGCGCCGATCAGTTCTCGCGCAGCGCCGCGCAAACGTCGATGCGCGCCGCCCGGCGCGCCGGCACGTACGACGCCACGAGGGTCACGGCCAGCATCGTCAGCGGGACGAGCGCCAGCACCCACGGATCGAGCGCGCTGATTTCATACAGCTGGCTCGCGACGACGCGTCGCAGCGCCACCGCACCGACGATCCCGAGCACGACGCCGATGCCCGCCAGCTGTAGCGCGCGCGTGACGAACATCTTCAGCAAGTTGCTGCGCTCGGCGCCGAACGCGGAGCGCACCGCGATCTCGTTGAACCGCTGATTGACCGAGAACGACATCAGCCCGTAGGTGCCGACGGCGGCCAGCGTCAACGAGACGAGAGCGAACACCGTGAGCACCAGGGCACCGAGCCGGTGGCGGGACAGCGATGCGGAGATCACGTCCGAGTACACGGCGAACGTGGCGGGAATGCTGGCGTCGAGCGCCGCGAGCTCGCGCCGAATCGAGGGAATCAGTGCGGCCGGATCGCTGGTCGCGGCGCGGACCACGACCGCCATCTTGCGCAACACCCATTGCTCGTGCGGCATGTACACCGCGGGTTGCACGGGGTCCTCGAGGCTGCGCTGCTTGACGTCCGGGACCACGCCGACGATCTCGAGCTCGTCGGTGAGCCGCTCGCCGAGCTGACCAAAGGCGATGCCGCCCAAGCGCCAGCTGTACCCTCCGGGCAGCGCGATGCGCCGGCCTATCGGGTTCTCGCCGTCGAGATACGCGCGCGCATACGCTTGATTCACGACCGCAACGCCCGCCGTGTCGCGCCGATCGCTCGCCTCGAGCAACCGGCCGGCGATCGGCCGAATACCGAGCGTCGTGAAGTACTCCGGCATGACCTGATTACCGTAAGCGAGCTGCTGGTCGGCCGGCGCATTGCTGCCGACGACGCGGTAGACCGCGAGCGTGACGGGGAACAGGCCCTCGTGCAGCGGCGCGGCCGATGTCGCGCCGGCCGAGGCCACGCCCGGCAGGGCCTCGATGCGGCGGACCAGCTCCTGGTAGAACCGCGCCACCGGCAGCATGCCGGTGCCGTCGTACACGCCGAATTGTCCTGTCGGGTCGGGTCTCGGGTTGCTCACGTCGATGCGCCCCGTAACGTTGAGCACCAGCGTCAACATGCGGCTCGGATCGAAGCCCGGATCCGTGGCCGAGAGGTGCGAGTAGCTGCGCACGAGCAACCCCGCGCCGACCACGAGCACGACGGCCAGCGCGATCTCGGCGATCACCAGCGCGCCGAACACGCGATTGCGGCCCGGTGCCACGGCGGCGGATCGACCGCTGGTGTTGATCAGCGTGCGCAGATCGCCGCGCGACACGCGCAGCGCCGGCGCTAACCCCACGATGAACGCCACGAGCAAGACGCAGGCCGCCGCGAACAGGAACACGTTCGTATCGATCGACAGTGTGCCGAACCGCGGCAGATCCGCCGGGCCGACGGCGCGCAGCAGCGCTATGGCGCCCAGCGCCACGGCGAGACCGAGCGCTCCGCCCAGGCTGCACAGCACGAAGCTTTCCGTCATGAGCTGGCGAAACACGCGCCAGCGGCGGGCGCCGAGCGCCTCGCGCAGCGCGAACTCGCTCGTCCGCACCACGCCGCGGGCGAGCAGCAAGCTGGCGGCGTTGATGCAAGCGATCAGGAGCAGCACCGCCGTGGCGCCGGACACGATCAGCAGCGTGGGCCCGAGGTCGCCGACCACGTCGGCGAGCAACGGCCGCGCGACGAACTGCAGCGGCCGGCCGTCCGGCCATGGGCCCAACCGGGTCGCGAAGACGTCGAGCTCCGCCTGAAGCTGCTCGGCGGAAACGCCGGGATTCACGCGCAGGAAGCCCTGCATGTTGTACAGCGGCAGCGAGCGCGGTCCCGTGAAGATCTTCGTCCACATCGCGGTGCCCACGGGAAACTCGAAACCCTCGGCCGCCACCCCGATCACGGTCAGCGGACCGCTGCCCACGCGAATCGTTTTCCCGACGATGCTCGGATCGGAGCCGAACACGTCGCGCCACAGCTGATAGCTCAAGATCGTGTGCTGGAAGCTCTCGCCGGGTTCGAATCCCCTGCCAAGCAGCAACGGCTCGGTGAACACCTGGAACAGCTCATCCGACGCGCGATACTCGTTGACGGCGAACGCCGTGCCTTCGTCGTTCACGACGGACTGCTCGAAGGAGTAGCCGTAGAACACGGCCCGAATCGACTTGCCGTCCTCGGCCATGGGATCGACATGAGGCGGGCCCGTCGAGCCGCGCGGCACGCCCACGGCGTCGACGGTGTACAGACGATAGAGGTCGCCCGAGTCCTGGAAGTCGAGAGGCTTCAGCAGCACCGAGTCGACGACGCTGAAGATCACGGTGCTCGCCGCGATGCCGAGCGCCAGCGTGACGATCGCCGTGGCAGTGAACGCGGGATTCTTCAGGAGCACGCGCCGCGTGAACTTGAGATCGCGGCCGAGCACGTCGAGCCATCGAGACGCTTGCATCGTCTTGCAGCCTCCCCCCGGAGCTGGTCGAGAACTCCGCCTCGCGCGTCATACGACGCGCGATGGTCGACTCAAAATACTGCCGTTTCGTCTCGCGCGCTAGATGGTGCCGGCTCGCACGCGGGGCCGGCGGCGCGCGCACCGTGTGCGTGCGGTGCTGCCGCGAGACCGGCAGGGTAGCCAACGACGGCAAATCCCGCGCGTTGCGGCGGCGTAGACTAGCGACCACTGGCGCCAAGCGCCGAAGCAACGACGCGGTCGACGATGACGGATTCCCTGCGGGCGAATGGCGCGACAGGCTGGGGGCGTGGCCCTCGCGGCATCGCGCTGCCGTCGCACAAGAGCGCGAGCACGCAGTTGCCGCTTGCGCGCCGCGCCTCTGCCCGACGAGCTCATCCTGCCGCTCGAAGGCGGGCTGTCCGCGCGCGACGTTCGCCCCGCCGTCGAGAGTGGCCAGCGCGTGCTTGCGCGGCCAGCCGCTGGTGCAAGGCGGCGGACCGCTGTCCACCTGGACGCACGCCAGCACGTCCGGCATCGTGCGCTCGATCGAGAGGCGGCCGATCGCGCATCCGCGCCGGCGCGAGTCGCTGTGCGCCGTGCTCGAGGTGGACGGTCACGATGAGCTCTGGCCCGAGCTCGAGCGCCCCGATCCCACGCAGTGGGATACGCCGGACAAGCTCGCTGCGGCGCTGTCCCGGGCGGGTCTCGCCGGGCTCGGCGGCGCGGTGTTCCCGACCGGCCTGAAGCTCGCGGCCACATTGCGCCGGCGAACGCGCGTGGTGATCATCGATGGCGTCGAGTGCGAGCCGTACATCAGCTGTGACGACCTGTTGATGCGAACGGCACCGCGCGACGTGCTGGCCGGCGCGCTGGCGCTCGTCGAGCTCACCGGTGCTGAGCAAGGCGTGGTGGCGGTCGAAGAGGACAAGCCGGAAGCGTTGCAGGCGCTGCAACGCGCGTTGCCTGCGCTCGACACGCAGCAGCGGCTCTCCGTCGTCACGGTGCCGACGATGTATCCCGCCGGGGGCGAGCGGCAACTCATCCAGGCGCTGACGGGGGACGAGGTGCCGTCGCTCGCGAAGCCGACCGACATCGGTTATCTGTGCCAAAACGTGGGCACCGCGGCGGCGCTTTATCGGTATCTCGAATCCGGCCATCCGGTCACGAGCCGTGTCACGACGGTCACCGGAGGCGCCATCGCAACGCCGCGCAATCTTGACCGTGCGGCTCGGCACGCGCATCGCCGACCTGATCGCGGCGTGCGGAGGCTATACAGGCGAGGTCGCGCGGCTGATCATGGGCGGCAGCATGATGGGCGTTGCATTGAATAGCGATCTGCGTGGCCGTGGGCCGCGCGACCAACTGCATCATCGCGGCCACCGAGCACGAGCTACGCGACGATTTCGAGGCCATGCCTTGCATTCGCTGTGGCAACTGCTCGGATGTGTGCCCGGCGTACCTGATGCCGCAGGAGCTGAATTTCGCCGCCGAGCACGCGCAGTTCGACGTGCTCGAAACGCTCGGTCTGTTCGATTGCATCGAGTGCGGCTGCTGCGACGTGGTCTGCCCGAGCCACATTCGGCTCACCGATAGCTTCAGGGTCGGCAAGCGCAGCCTCGTGCAGGCCATGGACCACGACGCGCGAGTCCGCTGGCTCGATGCTCGCGAGCAGCTGCGCCGCCAGCGCGTCGAGAGCTGGGACCGCCAGCACGGCGCAAGCGCCGCCGAAGAGCAGCCACTACCGCGAGCACGTCTCGAAGCCGTGGCCGACGTGGTGGCGCGCGCCAGCCGCTGGTCGGAGGCTACGGAAACGCAACGGGGGGAGGAAACGAATGCATAGCATCCGCGACATACTGCGCGAGAAGGGAACGAAGGTTCGGTCCATCGATCCCGAGGAGACCGTGTACGAGGCGCTGCGCCAAATGGACGAGCACGGTATCGGCGCGCTGCTGGTGCTTCAGGACAACAAACCCATCGGCCTGTTCTCCGAGCGCGACTACGCGCGCAAATTGGCGCTGCGCGGGCTGCGCTCGAGGGACACCACCGTGAAGGCCATCATGAGCAGCCCGGTGCTCACGATTTCTCCCGACGCTTCGGTGCAACAGGGCCTGTCGATGATGACCGAGAAGTTCATCCGCCATCTGCCGGTGGTCGACGGCTCGGGCGTGATCGGCATGGTGTCGATCGGCGATCTGGTCAAGGCCGTGATCCAGGATCAGCAGTCGCTGATCGAGCAGCTCGAGAGCTATATCGTGCGCTGAGCGCTCGTAACATGAACGCCGGATGAACGGCGCATTCAGCCTCCCTTAAGCCACCCGGTGCCATCCTGGCCCCAGCGTCGAAAAGGACGTGGGACAGCAGGAGGCTCGATATGAAACGCGCTGCATTGATCGGTACCTTGGTGGTCTCCCTGGCGACGGGCTCGGCGGCCATCGCTGCCCCAGGCCACGGTGACCGCGACCACGATCGCGATCGCGATCGCGCCCGGGCTCATCACGTGGAACGCCACGACTACGGTCGAGGCCACGACTATCGTCGCGGTGACGACTATCGTCGCGGGCCGTCCGCGCGCGTCGAGCATCGCGCGCCGGCTCGGTACGGAACGTATTACCGGCCACGCGGTTACTACTCGCATCGCTGGGTGCGCGGTGAGCGGTTGCCGGTGGCGTACTACGCGCGCCCGTACGTGCTCGTCGACTACCGTGGCTGGGGTCTGCGCGCGCCGCCGCGCGGCTACCACTGGGTGCGTGTGAATCGCGACGCCGTGCTCGCGGCGGTGGCCACCGGCATCGTGCTCGACACGGTGTTTCACGTGTTCAACTAGCCCGCGCAGCGGGTGGCGATGGCCCACGGCGAGAGGCGCGCCCGACGTTGCCGGGCGCGCCTCTCTCGTTACTCGGTCCGCAGCGCCGACGCGGGCTCGACGTCGGCGGCCCTGCGCGCCGGCACGTAGCCGGCGAGCAACGCCACGAGCAGCACGGCCGCCGACACGCCGATCAGGGTTGCGGGATCCGTTGGCTGCACGCCGAACAGCGACGACGCCAGCAGCCGGGACAGCGCCAAGGATCCGGCGAGCCCGAGCGCGAGCCCGACGAGCGCGGTGAGCAGTGCGCTGCGCACGACCGATCCCACGACGCTTGCACGCCGCGCGCCGAGCGCCATGCGAAGCCCGATCTCGGCAGTGCGGCGCGCGACGGTGTACGAGAGCACGCCGTAGAGGCCGATGGACGCCAGCAGCAACCCGAGGGCAGCGAAGCCGCCCACGAGCGTGAGCTGCATGGTGCGGTTCGCGAGCTGCGCGTCGAGCACGTCGCTCATCGTGCGGATTTCCACGGGTTGATCCGAGTCCACTTGCCCGACGGCGTTGCGCACGGCGGCCGCGAGCGTCGAGGGATCGTCCTTCGTCCGCACGACGAGATACTCGGGCCACAGGAACGAGTCGGCCGTGAACTGCTCGACCGGCGTGTAGAACTCCGGGAACGGCGCGGCGTCGAGCCCCATCTGCTTCACGTCTCCCACGACGCCCGCCACCGTGATCCACGGCGCACCCGCGAACGGGAACCTGAACCGCCGGCCCACGGCGTCGAGGCCCGGCCAGTGCAATCGCGCCATGGCCTCGTTGATGACGGCGGTCCGCGGCGCTTCGGCCGTGTCCCGGTCGTCGAGCCGCCGGCCTTCGATCAGCGGGACGCCGAGCGTTTCCAGGTACCCGGTGCTCACCCCGCGCGTGGTCACGACGTAGCGCGCGAACTCTTGCGGTCGCGGCGCCGACTGGCCCTCGGCCGCGATGAAGAGCCGCCCACCGAGGTAGGTCAAAGGCGGAGCGGTGACATAGCCCGCACCCGCAGCCCCGGGTAATGCGCGCGCCCGTGCGAGCACGCCGGCGTAGAACGCTTTGCGGCTCGCGGCGTCGGCGTACTTCGCGGGCGACAGACCCGTCTTGACGATCAGCAGATGGTCGGGTCGAAATCCCGGATCGACGCTCAGCAGGTCCGCGTAGCTGCGCAGCAGCAGGCCCGCGGCCGCGAGCAGCACGACGGTGAGCGCGATCTCGGCCACCACGAGCCCGCTGCCCGCGAGCGCGCCGCGCGGCCCGGTGCCGCGGCCGATCCGCCGGCGCACCGCCTCCGTAAAGTTCACGCGCGCGGCCGCGAGCGCGGGGCCCACGCCGAACAGGAGCACCGTGACGAGCGTGACGCCGCCCGTGAAACCGAGCACGCGCCAATCGAGAGCGGCCGTGGTGCCGTTCGGTAGCGTTCCGGGAATCAGGCGCGAGAGATAGCCGAGCGAGCCGGCCGCGAGCGCGATGCCGACGGCCAGCCCCAAGCCCGCGAGCAGCGCGCTTTCCGTGAGCAGCTGTCGCAGCACTCGGCCATGACTCGCACCCAGTGCTTGTCGCACGGCCAACTCCTTGCGGCGAGCGGTGCCTCGCGCCAGGAGCAGATTCGCGACGTTGGCGCAGGTGATCAGCAAGACGGTGGCGACGGCGCCGAGCAAGACATACAGCGTGCCGCGCACGTCGCTCTCGCCGAGCAGGTCGGCACCGCGCGCGAGCTCCTCGCGCAGCGGCGAGACCGTGGCGCCGAGGTTCCCGTTCGACTGCGGATAGTCCGTGCCCATGCTCTTGGCCACGGCCGTCATCTCGGCCTGCGCGTCGGCCAGCGTGACGCCGGGCTTGAGCCGTCCGACGACCCAGAGGGAATGGTTGTTGCGCTCGGCGAGCTCCTGCGTGGTGAACGACGCGGGGACATAGACCGCCGCGTCCTTGTTCGGATAGCGGAAGTCCGGCGGCACGACGCCGATCACGGTGTGCTTCACCCCGTCGAGCACGATGTCGCGGCCGATGAGGCCCGGATCGGCACCGAAGCGCCGGGCCCAGAGCGTTTGGCTTACGACCACGACGGGTGTCGCGTCTGCGCCTTCATCGTCCGGCGAGAACGTGCGGCCGAGCAGCGGTGTGAGACCGAGCACCGAGAACAGATTTCCCGTGGCGCGGATCCCTGCGAGCCGCTCGGGCTCTCCGCCGCCCGAGAGGTTGTACGACTGCAAGCCGTTGAAGAGCGCCATGCCCTCGAACGCCCGGCTGCGCGCTTGCCAATCGACGTAGTTCGCCGGGGCGACCGTCACACGGGAGGGGCCGCCGGTCGCGCTCGCATCCTCCCAGAGCATCACGAGCCGATCGGGGTCTGCGAACGGCAGCGGCTTCAGCAGCACGGCGCTGACGACGCTGAAGATCGAGGTGTTCGCCCCGATGCCGAGCGCCAGAATCAGAACGGCCAAGGCCGTGAAGCCGGGACTGCGCGTGAAGAGCCGCATGGCATAGCGCACGTCCCGGGCGAGAACCTCGAACGGCGATTTTGCGTGGGCGGTGGTCATTGCTGCTCTCTACGGGTGAAGCTTCTGTGGAGCCGCACGCAACGACCATGCCAGTGACGGGCGCAGGGCAAGCGGTTGATGTGCAACGGCGCGGCGCGACCGCCGGCGAGTCGCGTCGCCGAGCCGTCCCGCCATCGAACAGGCGGGTCCCGGTCGCGGGACGAGCGGTGGGCCGCGCTCCGTGAGCCGCTCGAGACGCTCGGGTCAGTCCTGCCGGTCGAAAACGTACAAGAAGCTCAGCGGCTCGCCGCGCGGGTTCGTGAGCTCCGCCGTGAACGACAGCGTCTTGCCGTCGGCCGACACCCACTTGCGCCCCTTGCCCGTGATTTTGCCGTCGTACTTGTCGACCCAGTCGACGGTGTGGGAGTCGACGGGTGTCTCGGCGTAGGTGCCGTGGGGCGGCGTGCCGTCGATCTGCCAAGCGGCGAGCGCGCCGGAGTCGAACTCGGCGTAGTCCTTGCCGTCGGCCTTCGCGGCGAACTGAAGGAAATGCGGAGTGCCCCCGGCATCGACGGTGATCGCGAGCCCCACGAGCGTGCTGTTCGGCCCTTCGCTGTACCGGCGCACGTGCACTTGCGGCGGTGGACCGGGCAGGCGCGAGGCTTCGACGTTCAGCTTCCAGGTGCCGATGATGTAAGGCGTCTGCGCATGGGCGGCCGGGAGGACGGAGAGCAGAGCCAAGAATGCAGCGACCGCGCGCTTCATGAGGATCCCCCGTTGTTGGCAGAACGCAGCGGGAGCATATCCCCGTGCTCCGACTTGCGCACGACCGTCCGGCGCCGATGTCCGGCCCCGTGAGCCGTGGTACTGTGCCGGCCCTCAGCCCATGACAAGGAACAACCCCATGCGCTTTCGTGCTGCGGTCCGATCGGTGCTCGCTCTTGCGCTGTGCGGCGCGTTCGTTCACGTCGTGCAGGCCCAAGACGAGCAAGTCGCGCGCATGCGCGCCGCGCTTGCCGCGCCCGAGCGCTCCGCGGAGAACAAGGCTCGCGATGCGGCCCGCAAGCCGATCGAGAGCGTGCAGTTCTTCGGCATCAAGACGGGCGACACCGTCGTCGACATGATCGCAGAGACCGGCTGGTTCACCGAGGTGCTCTCGGCCGCCGTGGGCCCGCGCGGCCATGTGTACTCGCAGAATCCGCCGTTCATCCCGGAGGACGCCGAGAAAGCCTTGCTCGCGCGGCTCGGCAACGCCGAGGAGGTGCGCGTGCCGCTCGCGCAGGCTGGCATCGTCGCGAAGGCCGACGCCGTCGTCACCGCGCTGAACGTGCACGACATCTACAACGGCTTCAACGATCAGCCCGCCGGCGAGCCCGCGGCCGTCGACTTCCTGAAGGCGATCTACGCGGCGCTGACGCCGGGCGGGGTGCTCGGCGTGATCGATCACGTGGGTGTGGCGGGCCAGGACAACGCGAAGCTGCATCGAATGTTGCCGCAGCAGGCGCGCGACGCGCTCGTGAAGGCCGGCTTCACGGTCGAGGCCGAATCGACGTTGCTTGCGACTCCGGCCGACGATCATACGAAGATGGTGTTCGATCCCGCGGTTCGCGGGCACACCGATCAGTTCATGTTCCGCGCGCGCAAGCCGCGCTGAGCCGATCGGGAATTCTGCGATCCGTTCCCCGAGGGGACGGGTCAGAGCACGAACGGCACGAGCATCTTGGAATGCCGTTTGTAGTCCGGATAAGTCTCGGGAAACCGCAGCGCCATGTCGTGCTCCTCGCGGACGGCGCTCACGATCATGTAGACGAGCATGCCGACGCACCACGCCACCGCCAGCGGAAAGACCAGCGTGCTGCCGATCACCATCGCGGACATGCCCGTGTAGATGGGGTGTCGAACATAACGGTAGGGGCCGGCGGTCACGAGCTCCGGTTTCTCGTGCAGCGTCATCGGCATGCCCCAGCTGCGCCCGAGCGTCACGCGCGCCCACGCGGCGAACACGAGCCCGGCGATGCACAGCGCGCAGCCCGCGGCCCCCGCCGCGCCGGCGTAGCGCCCAAACGAGACCATCGGCAGTCGCTGGCCGAGCATGATGCCGATCACGATCAAGGCGGCCAGCAGCAGGCGGATGCCGACCGCGGGGGAGGAATAGGACCTGCCGCCCGAGCTGCGACCGATCGCGAGCACGAACCAGATCACGACGAACGCGAGCCAGCACGTGCCGATGATGGAGCTGTAGATATTCATTGGGTGAGCTCGGTGGTGCAGTGTCCTATGATCTCAGTATCGCATCGAGCGAGTGGCGCGCGACGCTACCGCCGATAGGGCGTGCTCAGCAGGCTGTAGAGGGTTTCGACGCCGGCCACCAAATCGCCGACGCGCAGGTTTTCGTTCGCCGCGTGCTGATTGTTGTCGGCATTCACCGTGGGCACGAGCACGAACGGCACGGGCAACGCGGCGAGCAGCACGTCCGTCGGCACCGTGGCGCCCATCATGCGAATTTTCACCGGCTCCGTGCTGGGGCTTGGAGCGGTCGGCGCGTGCAGGGCCAGGCTCGCCCAGCGGCCAATCGCCGAGTCGGCCGGCATGCGCGCCGCGGCGTTCACGGGGCCGAGCGTGAAGCGCGCGAGCTTGTCGAACCGGGCGCGCTCGGCGTCGGTGGGCTCGTCTTCCACCAGGTGATAGCCGGCGCGCTCGATGTGCGCGCGCACTAGCGCGTACAGATGCCTGCCGTCGGTCTCCGGCGTGGTGCGCAGGTCGAGCTCGGCCACGGCCCGGCTCGGGATGGTGTTCGTGGCCACGGCGCCGACGCCGCCGGCCGCCAGGCCGCGAATGTTCAGCGACGGATACTGCAGCGCTTCCTGGTAGCTGTTGCCCACGCCGTCCGCACGCGCAATGCCGATGCGGGCGCGCAGCGCGGCTTCGTCGTCGCCCACGTCCGCCAGCATCAAACGGTCCGCGTCCGTCAGCGTCACGCCGTCGTAGAAGCCGGGGATCACGACGCGGCCGTCGTCGTCCTTCATCGACGCGAGCAACGTGGCGAGCCGCAGTGCGGGGTTCGGCGCGTAGTTGCCATAGTGACCGCTGTGCAGCGGCGCGCGCGGCCCGAACACCGTGAGCGTGGCTTGCGTGAGACCGCGGTTGCCGAACACCAGCGTGGGGCGGCCGGACTCGTGCTTCGGGCCATCGAGCATGACGAGCGCATCGGCCGAGAACGCGGCACGCTCGGACGCAACCGTGGCCGCGAGGCTCGGCGAGCTCATCTCCTCTTCGCCATCGAGCATCACCTTCACGTTGAAGGCGGGCGCCTCCACGCGCGCCGCCAGCAAGTCCAACGCCGTGAGCAGCATCAGGATCGGCGCTTTGTCGTCGGCGGCGGAGCGCGCGAACACGCGCAGCTCCGGGTCGAGCGGCTGCGCCTGCAGCGCCTCAGCCGGCACGTCCTGCCAGGCGCCCGTCGCGGTGCGGCGCCGCACCACCGGTGCAAACGGATCGGCTTGCGTCCACTCCGCGGGGACCACGGGCTGACCGTCGTAGTGGAGATAGAAGAGCAGTGTCGCCAGCCCTTCACGTGCGGCGCCCTCGGCCAGCACCACGGGCCGGCCCGCCGGATTCGTCACGAGCCGCACTTTCAAGCCGCGCCGCTCGAAGGCCCGCGCGAGGAAGTCCGCGTTCCGCTGAATGTCCGCAGCACGCGCGGCCACGTTCGGAATGCGCAGCGCGTCGAGATACTCGGCGAAATTCTTCTGCGCGGCGCGTTCCGCTTGCTCGTGCAGCGTGCCGGCGGCGGCGGGGAGCGTGACGAACGCCGCGAGAGCAACGCTAACGTGCCGCAAGCGGCGTGTCCGGAACGAGCGGGTTAGACGTCTTGACGCCTCGCTGATCACTGCTTCTCGACGACCACCCGTCCCTGGGCGCTCACGAACACGTGGTAGCGATTGCCGTCTTTGCAGCTGACGGTGTAATCGCTGTCGGCGTTGCGCTTCGAGCTGACGATCTCGTCGCACGGATAGCCGTGCAGGACGATCGTCACCTTCAGATCCTTGTCCAGGGGCTCGTCGGCGGCCAGCAGAGGGGCGTTGCCAACGAAGGCGAGCGTGGCCAGCGCAAGAACGGGTAACGGCTGCTTCATCATTATCTCTCCAGCGCGGCAAGTCAGATTGTCGCGAACGTTTTCGGATCGGCGAGAATGCCCCAGATCGCTTCCCGCGAGGAGGTGATGGCATTGGCCAGCGGTTGGTCTGCATCCTGCAAGAGAGTGACCACTTCGAGCAACAAGTGCTCATACCGTTGCCGAAGATCCGTGAGTGGGACTTTGATCTGTCCCCCGTAGAGTCGCCGGAACTGATCGAGCAGGTCATCGACCTGATTCTTCAGCGACAGCTTGGTGAACACGCCGATGGCACGCGTCTCTCGCAGGCGCTGCTCGAGCCCGGCCAGATCCAGCGGCGGCGAGGCCGGTGGCACCGGCGCAGCGGCGGCGGCCGGCGGTGCCGGCGGGGTGGGCGCCGCGCCCGGCGGTGCCGCGGGCGGCGCGGCGGCCACCGGCGGTTTCGCAGGCGTCGGTTTTTCCGGCGATGCCGGGGGCGCTTTCGGCGGACTGCGGGCCGCGGGCGGTGGGTTGGACGGTGCAGTCGACGCCGTCTCTCGGGGCGGTGCCGGCGGTGCAGGCGCACTGGCCGGCGGGCTTGCGCTGGTCTCCGGTGCGACAGGGCTCGCCGCGCCAGCTGCAGACGTGGGGTCCGCAGCACCGGCGGGCGATACCTCGCTCGTCGGCGTTTCGCTCGGCGCGCGTGGCGGCGGGTAGGCGCAGCTGCTCAGGGCGAGGATCGCCGCGAGAGTGGCAATCAACGGTCCGCGCATCGACGGTTTCCGGCACTCAATGACGAACGGCCACTATAGCTCAAAGTCGCAAACCCGCTTCACGACCGCACGCGTGCTCGCGACGCGATGCAGCGCTTGACGCGTGCGGCCTTTCGTGTGCGGCGCGTCGATGCGCGACCCCTCGGGCGGCATCGCTTCCGCGCGCAGCTAGCGGACGATCTTCTCCCGGTGCTCGGCGTCGGCGGCGGCCGGGCTTTCGTGCCCGCGGTGGCGCGCCTTCGTCATCGGCACTCGAAGCTCTTGCTGTCGTCCGTGCTGCCGCGACCGCGGTAGGTGGCGCTCGCCGGGTAGGCGCACAGCGGCCGCGTGCGAACGACCTTGCCGGCCTCGAGGCGCGCGGCCTCGATGCGCTCCGGCGCGGGGCCGGCCCGCACCCAGCGATCGAGCGCGGCGACGGCGTCGAACGTATCCGTGCCGGTGCCGCCGCGGCAGTGGCCCATGCCGGGCACCATGAAGAGGCGCACGCTGCGCGCCGCGGTGTCGGCGCCGAGCGCGCTGCGGACGGCCTCGTAGTAGCGGACCGTGCCCTCGGCCGGAATGCCGGGATCGGCCCAGCCGTGATACAGCAGCAGCTTGCCGCCGTGCTCGATGAACGCGTCGAGATGCGGATCGGCCGAGTCCATGAGCTTGCCGATACGCTCGACGCCGAGCGGGATGTCGCGGGCCGCATCGAACATACGGAAGTCCCAGCCCGGATCGTCGAACACCAGATCCGCGTACGTCTCGAACGCGAGCGACAGCGGCTTGTCGCCGCTCAGCGTTCGCCAGCCGCGCTCGCTGCCGCGGGACAGGCCCGGAAAGATCGATTTGCCTGCCGCGTCGACGGGGCCGCGGTACGTCAGTCGCACGGTGTCCGCTTGCGCCGGCGACAGACAGGCCGAGTCGCTGCCCGCGCCGCAGACGAGCGAGCCCGGATCGAGCTTGCAGACGCGCGGGTTCTCGATGACGCCGTCGTGCACCCCGTCGAGTGCGTCGCAGGCCGCGACCACGGCATCGTTCACGAGCTCGAACTCCCGCGCACCGAGCGGCCGGCCCGCCTGGTTCGCGTTGACGGCGGCCGTCCAGACCTGCGTGCCCTGGATGTGCGTGGGATAGTAGGCCGGCGCGCCCGCGACGATGCCGTCGAAGTCGTGCGGATACCGCTGCGCCTCCGCGAGCGCCTGTCGACCGCCCGTCGAGCAACCGGAGAAGTACGCGTAGTCGGGGCGTCGCGAGTAGCTCGACTCGACCACGGCTTTGGCCGCGAGCGCCGTCTCGTGCACGGCACGATGCGCGAAATCCACGAGCTTCTCGGGGTGCCCGAGCGCGAAGTCGATGGAGTTGCCGACGTGGCCGGTGTCCGTGCTCGCGGCGGCATAGCCCGCGGCGAGCGCATCGGCCAGCGCGCCATAGCTGATCGAGCCCGCCCAGGCGCCGTTACCGACGGCGAGCAGCTTGCCGTTCCAGCCGCGGTCGGGCAGCCAGATCTCGATGCCGATCGCCGAGTCCGAGGTGGGCCGCGCGACGGCCTGCACGCGACAGAACGGCGGCAGATGGGCCAGCGCGGCACTCGTCGCCGCCGCGCCCGGCGTGCTCGAGGGCAGCGTGAATCCGCCGGCCGGCACGACGGCGGCCGACAGGATCTCGGTGGCGCCGAACCGCTGCCCGGCCAGGGACTCGCAGGCGAGGGCCGTGTGGCCGCCAAGCACGCCGAGCAGCGCCACGCCGATCAGCCGGCCGCGGCTGCGCTTCGAGTTCGTGCGCACCATGCTCATGGCTCCCCCCTTTCGAAAACCCCGAGACGGCAAGTCGCCCGTTCGCAGCCATCCTATCAACTCGGGGGTCGGCGTCACGAGGGGTCTGCGTGCACCCGCCGCGCTTCGAGGGGCGCTCACGCCGGCGGGAGAGTCCCGCAGGCAGCGCCGCCGCGCGTAGAATCCCAGTGTGTCGGCGTCCCCACGCGGTAGGGCTCGGCGACCGGGCAAGAAGGCGTCATGCGAAATCTAGTGATCTTGGCGATAGCCCTCACGGGCGGCGGGCCGGCGCTCGCGCATCACAGCGACGCCGCGCTCGACATGCAATCGCTCGTGACGATCAAGGGCAGCGTCACCGAGTTCTCCCTGCGCAACCCGCATGCCTATTTCCGCGTGCGGACGCTGGACGAACGAGGGCACGACGTCGACTGGACCGTGCAGCTGGCCTCGGGCTTGTCGCTGGGCCGCCTCGGCTGGACGCCGGACTCCTTGACCGTGGGGGAGGACGTCACGGTCGGCGTGCATCCGGCGCGTGACGGCCAACGCTACGGCCTCATGGACTCGCTCGAGAAAGCGGACGGCTCCTCGCTACCGAACGTCGGCGGAAGCCGCGGACCGCGCGCCCCGGCCCAGAGCGTCGTCGCACGCGCCACCTCGATCGCGGGCAAGTGGACCATCGATCGTGCGAGCCTCGGCGACGACTACCCCGGTGGGCTCGACCAGCTCATGCACCGCGATCTGGTGCTGACGGAGAAGGGCAAGGCGGCGGAAGCGGCGTTCCGCGTCGAGGACGATCCGCTGCTCAAGTGCATCGGTCGACCGACGCCCGGCGACATCGTCTATACGGATCTCTACCCGCTGCAGATCGAGATCCACCCCGACGACACGATCACCATCAGCAGCCAGTTCTTCGACGAACGGCGCGTCGTCTACATGGATGGCCGCTCGCATCCCCCCGCGAGCGAACGTTTTCACGAAGGGCACTCCATTGGGCACTGGGAGGACGATGCGTTGGTGGTGGACACGGCGAATTTCACCGATCATCGATCGCCCTACCAAAACGGCGTGCCGTCCGGGGCGCGCAAGCACGTGGTGGAGCGTTTCCAGCTCACCGAGGGCGGCACGCGTTTGACCGTCTCGTTTACGCTCGAGGATCCGGAGTTCATCGCGCGACCGATGACGCATACGCGCAAGCTGATCTACTCGCCGCAGGCAGACATGTCGCCGTTCAACTGCGATCTCGAATCGACGCGCCGGTACTTGCTGGAACGATAGACACGGATCGGAGCCGCCGGGCCCAACGTCCGGCCCCCAGGGCGTTGCGCGGCACCTACGGGCAGGCAGGTGCCGAGCCGGGTGGGGGCCTCTATACTTGTCCAACGAACCACCCCAGCGAGGGAACGCTATGTCCATGTCATGCAAGCTCGCGCGGTCGGCCGTATTCGTTGCGGCCCTCGCCGCCGTGGCCACCCCGGCGTTGGCTCACCACGGTTTCGGTCTCTTCCAGATGGACGTCCTGAAGAAGTGGTCCGGAACACTTACCGAGATGCACCTCGTCAACCCGCACTCCTACATGGAGGTCGACGTGGTCGACGAAAACGGCAAGAAGTCGCACATGCGGTGCGAAATGCGTGCGGCCACGCTGCTGATGCGTTCCGGTTGGTCCACCGAGATGTTCAAGCCGGGCTCGCACGTGGAAATCGAGGGCCGTCCGCATCGCACGGACCCGAACGCTTGCTACGTCGAAAACTTCAAGATCGGCGATTCGCCGGAGCTCAATCGCAACGATCAATTCCAGACGAAGACGCCCGTCGATACCTCCAAGCGCCCGCTGCGCTTGGCCGATGGGCAGCCGAACATCAGCGGCGACTGGGCCGTGGAGCAGCTGGTGCTCACCGTTCCGCCGAGCGGCGGCAACGGTTCCATGATTCCGAAAAGCCTGTCGCCGGCTTTCGCGGCCGGCAAGATCACGCTGGAGCAGGTGCAGGCCACGCAGCCGCCGCGGCCGAAAGTCGTCTACACGCCGGAAGGCCAGAAAGCCGCCGACGCCTTCGACCGGCGGTCTCCAAAGGACAATCCGTGGTTCGCGTGCAAGCCCACCAGCTTCATCCGCGATTGGACCGCGGACTGGCCGATCAACCGGTTCGAGCAAAAGACGACGGCGGAGGGCGAGAAGGTCATCGACATCACGTACGGCCTGTACAACTTCGATCGCCGCATCCACGTCGGCATGACCAAGCATCCGGACGGCCTCACGCCGAGCTACGCCGGTCACTCGATCGGGCACTGGGAGGGCAATACGCTCGTGGTCGATACGGTGGGGTTCGCCGCCGGCGTGCTGTCGCCGCCCACGCGCAGCAGCGAACAGATGCACATCGTGGAGCGCTTCACGTTCGATCCGCAGAAGATGTCGCTGCGGCGCGACTATTCGGTCACGGATCCCAAGTACCTGGCGGCTCCGTACGAAAGCTACGACATCATGTATCTCTCGGACGTGCCGTTTCAGAAGCAGCCTTGCAAGGACATGACGCCGGAGTTTCAGCAGTAGCCACTGCTCCGCATGGCGCGTGGTCAGACCGGAGTCGCACTCTCGCCGACTGTGAGGGCGAGTCGGGGGCGTACAATGAGCCATGGACAAGATCACTAGCGAGCAAGCGCTGGCCTACATGGCCCGGTGGCAACACGTCCGAGACGCCGAGGTGGCGGAGCTTCAACGCACGTCCATCGAGACGAAGTTCGCGCAGCTTGCAGCGCTCATGGCTTCTATGGATGCCTTCGGTCCAGAGCCTGACCGCGAAAGTCAGGTTCGCGAAGTCCGTGAGCGATGGGCGCGTTGGCGGCAGGCCCTGAGTGGTTGAGCGCCTCCATGCATCGCTCCAGGCTGCGCTTGCGGACCTGGTGAAGTGGCTCGATGAGACGCGCATTCCCGCCGTCATCATCGGTGGGGTTGCCTCCTCGATTCTGGGTCGCCCGAGACTCACTCGCGACATCGATGCATTGGCCATGCTGCCCGAAGATGCATGGTCGTCGGCTGTGGAAGGTGCGGCGCGATACGGAATCGTTCCACGCATTCCCGATGCGTTGGGATTCGCTCGCCAAAGCCGGGTGTTGCTCCTGCGGCATACCCGCTCGGCAATCGACCTCGACATCGTCTTTGGTGGATTGCCGTTCGAGCAATCCGCCATCGAGAGCGGAACAGCGCATGTCGTGGGTGGCATACTCGTTCGGCTGCCGAGAGTCGAAGACTTGCTCATCATGAAAGCGGTCGCGCGTCGGCCAAAGGATCTCGAGGATATTCGCGGATTGCTCGACACGCATACCGAGGTGGACGTTGCGGAAGTGCGCAGCGCGGTAAAGGAGTTCGCGACGGCAACGGGTATGGCAGACATGCTCGCTGAGTTGGACAAGATCCTCGAACAACGCCGCAAATGAAGACGGCCGGATGAGGTAACGCGCAGCCGCGGCAGACTTAGGCGCTGAGCAACGCCGGGGGGCGTGTCCGTCAGGGCCTTGCGGGCTTGGTCGCCGAACGCAGTGGTCACGAGCGGCGGAGCCGGTGCCGGCTCCTGACCTGCGGCCGGGTACGGTGCGAGAGCCGCGGCGCCAATGAGCGCCGCAAAAGTGCCGCGGGAACCGAGCAGTCGGGTGGCCATCGCCGGGCCTGCTGGTGGTTTCGTTCGGGATGATAATCCCATGGAGCCGTCCGTGCGGATAGGACGCGTACGAGGTCCTGCTCCTCGGCTGTGCTACCTTCGACGCGCAAATGACCGATACCGGCGCGAAGTTCCTCGGCCTTTGGCGGCGCCTCGCGCCGCTGCCCGGCGGGCCGTGGCTCTTCTCCAAGCTCTTCGGTCTCTTGGTTCCGTACTCGGGCTCCGTCCGCCCGCGCATCCGCGTGCTCGAGCCGGGCCACGCCGAGATCGAGATTCCCGACCGGCGCTCGAACCGCCAGCACCTGGGCTCGGTGCACGCGATCGCGCTCATGAATTTGGCCGAGATGACGAGTGGGCTCGCGATGATGGCCGCACTGCCGTCGACGGTGCGCGGCATCGTCACGACTCTGTCGATGACGTACCACAAGAAGGCGCGTGGCACGATCCGCGCCGTCGCGCGCGTCGCCGTCCCGGCCGTCAGCGAGGACCGTGACTTCGACGTGATGGCCGAGTGCTTCGATCGCGAAGGCACCCTCGTCGCGACGGGCAACGTGCGCTGGCGGCTCGGCGTTGCGCGACCGAAGTCGGGCTGACTCGATGCAGACCGCGTTCACGCGACAGGCCGGGGTTGAGGTTCCGCTCATCTGCGGCCCCATGTATCCGTGCTCCAACCCCGAGCTCGTCGCAGCCGTGAGCGAGGCCGGTGGGCTCGGCGTGGTGCAACCTCTCTCGCTGACCTACGTGCACGGCCACGAGTTTCGCGCAGGGCTGCATTACATCCGCTCGTTGACCGGCAAGCCCATCGGTTTCAATGCGCTCATCGAGGGGACCAACAAGGCGTACCTCGACCGGATGCGCGGCTGGATCGATGTCGCGCTCGAGGAGGGCGTGCGGTTCTTCATCACCTCGCTCGGCAACCCAAAGTGGGTTTGCGAACGCGTGCACGCGGTGCGCGGCGTGGTCTACCACGACGTGACCGAGCGGAAGTGGGCGGAGAAAGGCATCGCGGGCGGCGTCGACGGCTTGATCGCCGTCAACGCGCGCGCCGGCGGCCACGCCGGCACCCGCTCACCGGACGCGCTGCTCGAGGAGCTCGCACCCTTCGGCAAGCCGATCGTGAGTGCGGGCGGCGTGGGCACGCCCGAGGAGTTCGCCCGGCGCCTGCGCTTGGGCTACGCCGCCGTGCAGCTCGGCACGCGCTTCATCGCAACCCCCGAGTGCACGGCGAGCGACGCGTACAAGCAGGCCATCGTGCGGGCGGATGAGGACGACATCGTGCTCACCGAGCGGCTCACGGGAGTTCCGGTCGCCGTCATCCGCAACGCCTACGTCGAGCGGCTCGGCACGAAGGTCGGTCCGTTCGCACGCTGGATGCTCGGGGGCCGAACAACGAAGCACTGGATGCGCACGTGGTATGCCCTGAACTCGCTGCGGCGTCTGAAGAACTCGCTGCTGACCGACGACACGAGCACGGAGTATTGGCAGGCGGGAAAATCGGTGGCGGGGATCCACGAGATCGAGCCCGCCGCGCAGATCGTGCGAGAGTTCGCCGCGATGCTCGACGCCTAGATTCGCCCTAGTCGACACATATGTTCGGCGATCGGCGCTATCGCGCTCGAACCCACTCTCAAGATGCTGATTCGCGAAGAACGACCTGCGACGACGCGGAAGTACTATCCACCCGGCGCGCTATAGGGCGCCAGCCTGGTCGGGAGCGTGTCCGCTATTCCTCGGCGGATCTGGCAACATCTCGTGCCACGATGACCCTCACCAAGCTCAACAATTACGCCTATCGCTACGGCAGGCTCTCATTTGATGAGCGCCCTGCAGTTGCAGGTCGCCAAGGGGCGCGTGGTGCACCTAGTCGGCCACAGCATGGGCGGGTTAGTGAGCTTGCAGGCGCTCGTCACGGAGATGGAGGCGGGGCGCGCGCAGCAGGCCCCGAGCGACAAGGTGCAGTTCGTCACGCTCGCGGCGTCGCCGATAAACGGCAAAAGCTTGGTCGCGATCATCAAGAACACCTTTTTCTTCCGCCGCCTGCTCAACCCGCACTTGCGCGCGTTCTCGGCCGGGAAGCCGGCCGAAGACCTCATCGAAAAGGTCAAGAGGCACGTCTTTCAACCTGCTACGAACGACGCAGAGCACCGGAAGATTCCGATTCGCTTGATCATGGCCGCGCGCGACCGCGCGGTGGACCCGCAGGACAAAGCCGGCATCACGGCCACGTTCGGCGCAGCGCGCGCTCTCGAGCCTCGTTAACGACGCGAACGCGAAGGGCGAATTCTCGCGGACTTACAATCGTGTCGTCCGCCATTACTACGATCGAGGATCCCGGCCGGCCGATCGAGACGGCCGAGAAAGCTAGCGATCTGGCGCGCGTCCTGGCGGAGCTTTCGCCGGACGACGCCGAGGCCCTGCGGCTCGCGATCGCGGGACACGGCACGGCCGAAATCGCGCAGGCGCTGGGCATCTCGTACACGGCGGCCGCCTCCCGGCTGCACCGGGCCAAGGCCAGGGCGAAAGAAATCATGGACCCGATGCGAAAAAAGCCCGCGAACCCCGGTTGATAGTTTTAGCAACCGAGTTACCCGGATACCTTGAATATGTCAGATACGAAGACCTGCACGGAGCGCGACGACGATCGCTACTACGAGGAGCAGATCGCGAAGGCGGCGGATCCCAACGCCGTGCTCGACTCCTCGCTCGACGTCGACGCGCTCGTCGCCAATATGGCGGAGCTCGCGGCGCTCGCGCCGAGCTGGCGCGACCATGTGTCGCACGACGTCGCTCTGCAATTCAACGCCAATGCGGAGTATCAGCGCAAGTACGGTCCGCACGTTGATTCGTGCGCGCTTTGTCAGAAGCTCATTGAAACGGTTGGACTGCCTGACGAGACGCTTCAGCGGCTCAAGGACAGCGTGCGAGTGTCGCTACGCGAGGCGCTCGAAGAGCTCGTACGACAGCTGTTCGGCGCGGCTAGTCACCCGATCCCAGTGCCGACGGCCGCGTTCGTGGAAAGCCTCGATGCCCCTATGCCCATTCCGATGCTGCAGCGATTGCGTGCGGCGGAGCACTCGGAAAATCCGTTGGATCAGTTTGGCGCCGTCGAGACGTACTTCCGCTTGCACCGGCCGGAACTCGCTTACGGCTTGCTCGCGCGGGGCCTCGAGCGCTGCGGGCTCGAGCACAAGATCGCGATTCGGATCGGCAACGCGCCGCATTTCGAGGCGGAGGGCGTCGAGTATCTGATCGACCTCTCGCGTGAGCAGGAACACCTCGAGGCGGGCGACCCGATTCGCGCGATAGAGGTGTTCGCACAGCTCGGCGACCACGCGGCGGCGCTGCGGCAAGTGCGGCGAGTCATCAAGGTGAGCGGGCTCAAAGGGCACGCTGCCGTCAAGGCCGCGTCGGAGCTCGGCTAGACCGTCGAGCAGGACCGGGAACTTGCGGTCTCGTCGGTGAGGGACGGCCAGCCCGGAGATGCCTGCGAGTCTCTGAAACGCGAGAGACGGTTCGGGTGTCCTTGTCTACTTTGCTTCGCGTGCGATCGCGAGTGCTTCTTCGAACCCGGGCGTCGACAGGCCCGCCAGGAAACCGGCGAGGCACATCTTCCCGAGCGTAAAGATCGTCTCCGGCGAAGCGGGCGCCTGCTCGCCGCGCTCGGCCGCGGCGCGGAACTCGTTGGGGCTCGGTGCTGCGAGGTCCGTCTCTGGCGCCTGGCGCGGTTGGCGCGCGGCAAGACCAAACAAAAGCCCGGCGTAATAGAGGCGCGTCAGCAGGCGCATCAGGGTGAGGCGGGCATACAACGCGCGATCCGGCTCGCGCCCCCACCAACTTTCGACGAGCACGCGCTCGAGTTCGGGCGTCGGCGCCAAGTTCTCGACGAGGATCGCGACGTCCGTCAGTGGATCGTTGCGGTAGGCCGTTTCCCAATCGACGAACCAGAGACGCTCGCCGTCGAAGATGATGTTCCGCGGGTTCGGGTCGTTGTGGCTGGAGACGAGCGCCGATGCATCCCAGCGATAGGCACTACGTATGCGTTCGAACCCCGCCGCGTGCGCGTCAAGCAACCCCGCTGCGAACAACCGCGAGCTGCGAACAAAACCGAGGAGGCGATCCACGACCTGCGGAAAGTCCCAGAGCCCCGGGGGGAAGGCGGATGTCCGCTGAAGACGAGCTGCGAGGCCGCCGAGTGCTCTCGCGAGCTCCTGCGGCCCGCCCGGAAATTCGTCGAGTGGGCGCTGCTGCAGAAAATCCATTACCGCGACGCCGGCGTCGGCGTCGAAGTAGTGCAGCGCGGGCGCGATACCCGCCTCGGAAGCTACGCGCATGCAGGTGTATTGATGAGGGTTCCGAAACGGGCTGCGCCGCGTCTCGATCCTGAGCAGATACGACTTCCCACGCGCTTCGACACGGTAGGTCAGCGCACCCGAAGCGCCGCCCGCGACGGGCTGCAACGCGTCAACCGCGTGAGTGCCGAACGCGGCCGCGAGCGCGGAACGCGCGGTCTCGCGACGTTCCTCTGGTACGGCTTCGAAAAGCGCTTCTCTCATCGACGGGTCACTCAAGTCCTGGATTGCGTGAGGTGCAGATGGACGAGGAACAGCAGGTAGGAGGTCGCGAAGAGACTTCCGGCGAGCCTCACGCCCAATCGCTGACGACGCTCGTCGTGCTCGGTGCGCACGTCGAGCGGCCGATCGCTCTGCGGGTGATTCTTCGCCGCGTTCAAGAGGTGATCGTTGATTGCGGTCGCTTTGTCGATACCGACGCCGTCGACGTTCACCGTGATCGAGCTCTCGATGCCTTCGTCGAAGAGCCGCTCGCCCGCTGTCGACTTGTTCCCGAACAGGCGCAGAACCGACAACACGCTGCCATGGATGCTTAGCGTCAACCGTGCGACTCGTTCGTCGTAGCTCGCGTCCACTGTTAGAGGACCCGTCGTGGACGCGCTCGCGACCGCGCGCACGTGTCGCGTCGACTGCTCGACTTGCTCTTGAGCGATCCCATCCACGTGTAACACGCCGTTTACATCGGTGCTTCTGGTTGCGCGCGATGCGACTTCTTGGCCTGCATCCTGGTGCATTGGGTCACTTCTTGAGTATTGCCGTGGTGATCATGAGCGCTGAGCCGGTTCCACCTGCTCCGCCGAACAGCATGAGTTTCAGGTGCCCGACATCCTGGTCGTAGATCGCTTCCACTCGAACGCGCTCTTCGCCGCCTTCCGAGCGATGCGCGAATGCCTTGAGTGCGCTCTCGAGCTGGCCCGCAGACTCCGGGCTGACTGCATCGATCTCGACGACGCAGGAGACCTCGATGTGGCGTTGCCGCTTCGCGCGCTCGCTGTCGGTGAGCGGCAGCGGAAGGCCCGTGAACGCCTCGAGGTCCGCTCGTGTGATGCGGTATTGCTTACCAATGCGCACGGCTTTGAGCCGACCCTCGCGCACGTAATGGCGCACCGTCTTTACATGCAGCTTGAGGCGTTCGGCGATTTCGAAGACCGATAGGAGCTCTTGGGATTCCATCGTTCGACCGTCCACTGAATGGCGTGGCCGTCACCATATAGTCCCTATTTGTCCCTGTCAATGTGACATGATAGGTACTTATAGGGAATGGCTGCCTGGCGAGGGCGTGTGCGAGGGGTGACGGGCCATTCCGCCTCGCACGCAGGGGACGCTCGCGATTCGACGGAAGCCTTGGCGTAGCCCGGGGTCCGGTAATGCAGATCTATCCGGCGTCGCGCTTGCGGCAGCTGTGTCTTCCATTAGCGCAATCGAGACATCCGTGTCGTTATCGGGACGCTTCGCGGGGTCCGTCGGCGGCTGGACGTCAGCAAGACAAGCGATTGGAGCCGCACGAGTTTTGGCATGGTCGTTGCTATATCGACGGTAGGTACCCAGTCGAGGACCTCGAGCATGACGCCGAATAGCAGCCGCCCCACCTCCCGGTGGGGAGCGCCAGGCTCCATCTGGCGAGATCTCCGTTATGCCGCTCGGCAACTCAGTACGAGCCCAGGGTTCACGCTGACGGTGGTGCTCACGCTGGCGCTCGCCGTTGGCGCGAACACGGCGATTTTCTCCGTCGTCAACACGCTCTTGATCCAACAACTGCCGTATGACGCACCGGACCGAATCGCCACCGTCTACGCCGGCACGAAAACGATGCCAGCGATGAGGCGTTCCATCGACGGCGAGCAATGGGAGCTCATGCGCGACAACGTGCCGTCGCTCGTTGCAGCGGTCTCGTCGCTCGGCCCCTCCGTCGCAAACGTTCAAGCGGGCTCATACACGCAACAGGTGCGCGAAGCGCGCGTGTCGGAGCACTACCTGGACGTGTTAGGCATCGCGCCCGTTGTCGGGCGCAACTTTTCGGCAGACGAGGATCGACCGACCGGGCCGAAGGCGGTGGTGCTGAGCGATTCGTTTTGGCGCAACGCGTTCGGCGCGAATCCGAGCGTGCTCGGTAGCACCGTGCGCCTGAAGGGCGACCCCTATACCGTGATCGGTGTGTTGCCGAAGGACGCGACACCGCCTGGGCGTGCGGACGTCTACACCGCGCTTCGGCCGAGCCGCCAGGGCGAGGGGCAGTCCGCGAACTTTGCTGGGCTCGTGCGTCTTCGCCCCGGTGCCACGTGGCAGCAAGCCGACGAGGAGATCAATCGCGCTTGGGCGGGCTCCGTACGCGCGCAACGCTTCGCGCAGGACAACAAGGGTGAGCAGATTCGCTACCACCTCGTGCCGCTGCAGGCGGCGCAAACGGAAACGCTTCGCTCGCCAGTGCTCGCGCTGATGCTGGCGGCAGGCTTCATCCTGCTCATTGCGTGTGCCAACCTGGCGGGGCTCACGCTTGTGCGTGTCCTTCGGCGCCAGGGCGAGATGGCGACTCGGCTCGCGCTCGGAGCGACGAGCTGGCGGATTCAGCGCGAGCTTTGGACGGAGAACTTGCTGCTCGCGCTCGTGGGCGGCGCTACAGCCATCGGTGTGGGCGCGCTCGCACTCACGGCTCTGCTCGAGCTCTTGCCTCCCGAGTTTCTGCCCGTGGCTAGTGTGCGGCTCGACGGCCGCGTGCTCGCCTTCACCCTGGGTCTGTCGATCTTCACGACGCTGCTCTTCGGCGGCCTGCCCGCGCTCGCGTTGCGCAAGATGGATCTGCGCTCGTCCATGGGCAACCGAAGCACCGCGGGCCGGGGCGGCGTTCGCTTGCGGCATGGATTGATCGCCGGCGAAGTTGCGCTCACGGTGGTGCTGCTCGCCGGTGCGGGCCTGATGATCCGCTCGCTCGTCTATCTACAAACGCTGCCGTCGGGGTTCGACACCGCGGGCGTGACGGCGGCGAAGGTGTCGCTCGACGACGTGCGCTACCGCGATCCAGCGGCGTTTCGGACGCTGCTGCGCGAAAGTCTCGCAGCGCTGCGCCAAATCCCGGGCGTCGACGACGCGGCCGTGGTGTCGACGCCGCCATACGAGCGTGCGCTCATCAACGGCGTGGGCATCGCCGACGGCGCGCGAGCGGGGCAGGTGGTTTCGACCAATTGGGCTTACGTCACGCCCACGTATTTCTCGACGCTCAAGATTCCACTCGTGGCGGGCCGCACGTTCACTGATGCCGACGGCCCGGACACGCAGCCCGTGGTCATCGTGAACCAAACGTTCGCGCGCAAGTTTTTCGGCGATCTGGACCCCGTGGGCCGTTCGCTCGGCCGGCAGAACGCGCCGAGCCTGCTGATCGTAGGTGTGGTGGGGGATACGCTCCTGTCCTCGGCGGCGCAGCTCAACGAAGGCAGCGCGCCGCTGGTGAGCGAGGAGGCCATCTACGTGCCGGCGGCGCAAGTCGTCGACCGCGGATTCTTGTCGCAGATCCACACGTTCTTTCAGCCGAGCTGGATCGTGCGCGCGGCGCCCGTGGCGGGTCTGGCGGGCGAGATGCGGCGCGCGCTCGGCGGCGTTGATTCGGGGCTCACGTTCGCGGGGCCCTATTCGATGGTGGATCTCATGGCCGGGACGCTCACGCTGCAGCGCGTGGGGGTGACGCTTCTGAGCGTAATGGCGTGGCTCGCACTGGCACTCAGCGGCGTGGGCATCTTTGGGCTCGTGATGAATATCGTGGCGCAGCGGCGGCGGGAGCTCGGGATTCGTATGGCCCTGGGAGCAACGCTGCGCAGGACGGTGACACATGCGGCCGCCTCCGGCGCGTGGGCGTGCGCCGTCGGTGGGATGGTGGGGTTGGTGATCGCCGCGGGTGCGGCTCGCGCGATGCGCAGCGTTGTCTATGGTATCGGCGTCTACGATGTTCCGACCCTCTCGATGGTCGCGATCTCAATCGCTGCGGTGACGCTCGTCGCGACCATCGTGCCTGCGCTCAAGGTGGGGCGTATCGATCCAGCGAAGGTGCTGCGGGAAGAGTGAGCGCGTGCTAAGCCGCGGTAGCTAGGTACCTCGCGTAGCAACTGCTTTCGGGAAGATTGCCGCGCACATTTGAGTAGCGAGTCACGTCTTCAGGGCCAATCCTTCAGTACTCTTTTGAGCGAGAGTTCCGTGTGCGGGTGCAGTCCAGTTCGATCCCCGCCGCGACGAGCAAGGTATGCGAACATGAACGTTGCCCTTCTCATCGATTGCGAAAACGCCAACCCTGAGTCCATCGACGGAATTCTCAGCGAGCTCGCCGAGAAGGGCGCCATCAATATCCGCCGCGCCTACGGCAATTGGAAGAACCAGGCCGGCTGGGAAGAGAAACTGCATCCCTTCGCCATCCAGCCCGTGCAACAGTTTGCCTACACCAAGGGCAAGAACGCGGTCGACATGTGCATGGCCATCGACGCGATGGAGTTGCTGTTCACCGAGCGTGTCGACATCTTCGCGCTCGTGACCAGCGACTCGGACTTCACCCCGCTCGTGCTTAAGCTGCTATCGAAGGGGAAGTCCGTGATCGGCTTCGGCGAGAGCAAGACGCCGGAACCGTTCAAGAAAGCCTGTTCGCTGTTCATCCATACCGACGGTTTCGGCAAGCCCTCGGACGAAAGCGCTGGGTCACCGCATGGCGGTGAGAGGCGATCGAGGAACGAGCTCCGAGGCGATACCGAGCTCTCGAACCTACTCCGGTCCGCCGTGGAGGCGATGAAGGGCGAGGACGGAGCGGCGCCGATGGCCCGCATCGGCCAATATATTGCCAACAACTCGTCGCTGAGCCCGAAAAATTACGGGTATGCGAAGTGGTCGGACTTGATGCGCGCTACCGAGTATTTCGACGAAGTCTCCGGCGAGAACCATCAACCGAGCTTTCGCGACAAGAAGACGGGGAGGTCGCCCGAAGCCAGCTGACGGCGCAGGCTCAGGATGGGCGGGCGCACGTTGTTCGTGGAGGCCTCGCAGCGCGCGGCATCGACGTCGAGTTCCGCCCGCAGGTCTTGGCATGGTGGCGCGCGCCTGGACGGTTGCGATGCCGTTCTCAAATAAGCTACACTTGTTCTCAAGATGAGATCGAGTCATGCCGCCGCACCCCAGCTTGTCGATGTTCTTTTCGGTGCGTACCGCCGCCGAATCTTGGCGCTATTACTACTGCGTCCGGACGAAAGCTTCTATGTGCGGGAGATCGCCCGGCTAACCGGCGTGCCAGCCGGCTCTCTGCATCGAGAGCTCAAGTTGCTGGCCGCCGCGGGTCTTCTCCAGCGTTCCTCAACCGGCAATCAAGTGCGCTATCAGGTGGATCGGACTTGCCCAATCCACGAGGAGCTCGCAGGGATTTTCCGCAAGACGGTAGGGTTGGCGGATGTTCTGCGGGAGGCCCTCGCGCCAATCGCCGGGAAAATACGCGTGGCGCTGGTATTCGGTTCCGTTGCGCGCGGCAGCGAGCAGGCGACGAGCGACATCGACGTGCTGGTGGTGGGATCGGTGTCGTTCGCCTCGGTAGTCGAAGCGCTTGGCGCTGCAGCTGAGAAGTTGCACCGAGACGTAAACCCGGTGGTCATCACCAAGACTGCGCTCAACGCCAAGCTCGCGGCGGGCGATCGTTTTGTACGCAGAATCGCGCGCGAACCGAAGATATTCCTGTTAGGCGATGTCGGTGAGTTTAGAGAACTTACTGAAGATCGGGCAGCTTAAGGAGCATCCGCCCGACCCCGAGGAGATTCAGCGGCTGCTCGCCGCTGCGACCAGAAATCTGGGGGACGCGCGTGTCACCGTGATCAGCGCGGAGACGCGGTTCGATGCCGCATACAAGGCCATCATGCAAACGGCATTGGCGGCCCTGATGGCCCACGGCTATCGCCCAGATACCAAACGTCCGGGCCACCACGTCACCGTCGTACAAGGCTTGGCGTTGACTATCGATCTCGCGGCGGCGCGGGTGCGCGTCCTCGACACGCTGCGCCGGCAGCGCAACGTTTCGGACTACACGGGCGAGGACATCGACGAGTCTACGGCTGAACACTGCATCGGCGAAGCGGAACGGCTCCTAACGGACGTCAGGAATTGGCTTCTCAAGCACCGGCCAGGGTTGCTGTCGTTACCCGAATGATGGCTAGGCTTAGCGGAGTCGCCGAGACTCGGGCAAGCGCCGGTTCGTGTCCCGAAGGGGATCATAATTGGCACTCTTCTGCGGAAGCCCCCGCCGTCGCCTTCGCCGCGGCCCAGCCCAATTAGCCTTGCTCAGGTGTCAGCTGCGACGGGGTAGTGGTGCGACTCGCACGCCGGCCGGCCCGATCACGACGAACGCTCCGGCCAGCTCCCCATGATGCACGGCCACCGCATCCAGCACGGCGCGCGGCAGAGCAGCGCGCGCCGACGAAGGGTACCTGAGCAGCAGCACGCCGATCGCGGGCGTTCGTGCGGCGAACACCATCTCGCCAAAATCCTTGTCCTCTGTGATCAGCAGACGCCCGCCGAGCAGAGCCGTGGCGAGAACCGCCGTATCGGTGGCGCCAGGCATGGTATCCGCAACCGACGTGACGTCGTGCCCTGCGCCGCGCAGGGCTTCAACGACGGAAGCATCGCAGCTCTCGTCCGCGAGAAACCGCACGCCCGCGATGCGGCTACGCCGGGTTCTTCAGCGGTGGCCGCTGTTCACGCGCGACCGTGTCTGCTGCGTAGGCGATCGCAGCCTTGATGTCGTCGGACGTAAGGTGTGGATGTGCGTCGAGCAGATCGTCCTCGGTCGCGCCTTCTGACAGCTTGCGCAACAGCAACTCGACAGTGATGCGCGTGCCGCGAATCACCGGCTTCCCGAGCATGATCTCGGGATTGATCTCGATACGGCTGGGCGTGCTCATGGCTGCTTCTGAGTGCATGGCAGTATACGCTCGGCTGGCAACGGGCCTGCAACATACCGGCCCCCAAGGCCAATGGGCACGCGGAGAATTCAGCGCGTTTTGGCAGAAACCTGCGTGGCGAGCTTTGATCCGCGTCGGGTGTCACGCCGCCGCCACACAGAGCCGTGGGTTTCGTGATAAGGCTCACGGCCTAACGTGTGCACGGCGCTTAACTTGGCGTGATGCAGGTCATGACAATCATAGCGGCCGCGCTCCTTCTGTTTTCCGTGCTCGTGATCGCTCTATTGATCAAGCGAGGGCGACGATCTACTAGCTTTTACGAGGTCCAACCTGCGCTGCTTTCGCAGGGCGAAACGGTGTTTTACCGTGCGCTGCTCGCCGCGGTGTCCGACCATTACTTGATTGCCCCGAAAGTTAGAGTCGCCGACGTTCTCAAGGTGGCTGGAACTGTGCCGCGCAAAGGGCACGCAGCAGCGTTTAACAGGATTGCGATGAAACATTTCGATTTCGTACTCTGCGATCCGCGAACGCTTTCATTCGTCGGCGCCGTCGAGCTTGACGACAGATCCCATCAGCGTCGCGGCCGCGTACGTCGGGACAAATTTTTGAATGACGCTGCCGCCGATGCGAAGCTGCCGTTGCATCGATTCCAAGCCAAAGCGACGTACGTAGTAGCAGAAATTCGAGACGCCTTGTTGCCACGACCAGCCGCGTCCGAGTTCGCGCCGCGTCTTGGGAATGGACGAATAGAGCCGACGCTTTGACGCGCCTGGATGCGGCCGGACGCTCATGTCATCTTTCCCTGGAGCAACTATTTTCGGCACCGTATCGTCTGTCCGGCGTGGAACCGCACTTTGGCGCGGTTGCATCGGGGTAAGCTGCGCGGAGCCCAATTAGTGAACGGACCCGAGAAGACGCGCCGCGGCCTTCGTCACACTGATCGGCGTTACGAGCTTCGGCCAGGTGTCGGATGTCAGCGCCGTTATCATGTCGCTTCGTGGCGCCGGATCGGACAGCTCGACGAATGTCTCGCTGTGAGTAAGGTTCTCCACGAATAGGCAAAGACAACGGCCATTACCCCGAACGGATGTGTAGAGAATGCCGTCATATCCGGCTTCGAACGCAAGCCGACCGAGGATTTGCGAGTTCGTTGGGATCGCGAGTTGCATTCCCAGTTCGCGCCAGCGTTGAATCTGCATGCTTCGCAGAAGTGTCTTCGGGTCGCGAACGATTTCCATCGGTTTGAGGCTCGTGCGACGGAGTAACTTTTTCAGTCTTGGATCGATACGGAACGTTGCGAAGATGGCGGCCAGAGCTTTCAGGCGATTCGCGTCGGTAATGTCCAGGACATTAGTTACCGTGCCGGAAACGTTCACGCAAGCGAAGGACGTCTTTGGAGTAAGCGCGAGATCCAGTGGAGTTAGGTCGTTCCGTCGTTCGCTCCGCTCCATTCCATAGTATTCGCGGAAGGCCGTGTCCGCGTCCTCGGCGATATAGAGTGCGTGAAATGGTGCAGACTCTCTGAGCTCCTCGCCGATATTGAATCGACCACCGATACTGCGAATGCTGCCGACGGCAGACAAAGGCTGATCGGAATACCGGAAGTCCAACATTCGCGACCAGCGGTCCAGTTGTAGAGGCTTCGGATGCTTTGTGTCCTTAAGTGCGCCGAAGATCTCTTTCTTGTTTAGCTGTCGTTGTGCTTCGAGCTCGTGGTAAACGCGAAGTTGATATTCCTCGATGTCCCGACTCGTGCGGTTCCAATTCCTCAGGTCGTTGAGGCTGAACTGGTCAAGCGTGTGTGAGACGGCCTGCGATTCCCTTTTTGCCAGGCGGAGAGCGAGAACGGTTCCCGTGCCGCGACAAAGTTACCGCTCGCGGGATTGCTGTATGAATTTAAGCAAACGTTTGTAGCGGCCTGCGCGGATCATGTCGCGCGGAGGAATCTCGCCAAGCATGAAGTTGGGCGTCTTAAACCAGAGGGCCGTCTTGTCGGCATCCCCTTCGAAAACTTCAGCGACCAAGTTGGCGATGTTCGCGATCTCGTCGAGCCTCTGCGCCAAATCAGCGGGAATTTTGTCATCGAAACGGACGGAGCTTTGCCCGACGTCAGCAATTCGAGACAGATCCTTCTTGGTGAGACTCAAGAAGGACGCAACCTTTCGGTAATCGACACGTCCGTCTTCTCTGAATCGCAGATGATCCTGGCGCGCTACGTTGCTGAATAGTTGTGAGCCTGAGAGTGTCATCTGGGCCGCCTGTCCTGGGGTTAGAGAGTTATCCTAAGAAGTGGTGAACCATGATTAAACCACAATTGGACCACGACCAGGACATGCGTCGCAAACAACCGGCCACAACCGGCCATCGTTCGCGGCGGCTTTCTGGAGCGCCTCGAGCTCGTCGCGAGACAGGAATTCTCGGCTCCGCGCCGCCTCAGTCGGGCGTCGGCGGGGCGAGAGACCCCCGGTTTGGGGTTTCGGGTGCAGGCGCTGACGCGCTCGTCAGTCGCACGAGCTTGGCGGTCTCGCTGACAGCGCCATTCTCTTCATGGGGTCATGTACCGGAAAGGCCACCGACGCGGTGCGCGGGCCAGGAATCTGAACTGCGGCGCCATTCGTTGCGCTTTATCCATCCAGTGACTCTTCAGCTCCTTGTCCGGTTTCCCGGCCTGATCATGCCAGCCGATGATGTTGGCGTGTTCGCGATAGGGCTCTCCGTCCGGCTCGAACGAGAGCCCCTCGGAGTAGGCGGCCGATGCAAGGCCGACGCCACGGCCTATCGCCGGTGCTTTGGAATGTGCGTCGAAGTGCTTTGTGCATAGGGCCCATAGGGCGGACTCGTTGAGTTCGCTCGAACGACAAACGGAACGCTCCAGTCGCGCTGTTTGCGGATTGCGCCGCGGCATGAGACGGTCGTGACGAACATGCATGTTGCGCACGACCTGGTTCTTGCGTGTTACGAACGTGCTGATGTCTTCATCGGGCCCAACGGCCGTCGACGATTCCTTGTCTGACTTTGACGATGTGGTCGGCGATCTCGCGAAGAGAGTGTTCCAACGCCTCGCGATTCTCTGTAGCCAGTGGTTGCCAGCCATGGACGCCTCCGTCTTCGCCGAACTGGCCGGCGTAGTTCGCGTTGCCGTGTTCCCCGACGCTGACGGAGAACACGCGGCCGGCGCCCACGGACCAAGTGACGCAGATCTCGCCATCGGCTTCCGGGATAACGTCGGGCGCAGGAGTGCCTTTCGGCAGCAACCCGAACAACGCCCCTACCACCGCGTTGGCCAGCGCAATCGTCCGGCCACTAATCGGCTTGGCGCCGGCGCCGTCCCAATCCGTAACGTTGCATGTCTGCCGAATGTCATCGAGCGCGGCGCGTGTCGGCGGAGCCCAGTCCGAGGCGCTTTGCCTCAGGAAATTTCGCTCGACAGCCCACTGCCTGCTCACCGCCCGACTATCGGCGCTTACGGGCTCGTACTCGGCGGCCGCAAGATCGGGGTTCGTTGTCGCGAGAGCAAATCTCATGCGTACAGCTCCGCGGCGCGTTCCGTGATGGCGCCGAAGAAACACCGGTTCTTTAGATCACGTAGACGGTCCAGCCGATCCCAAAGCGCCGGCTCCATAGGATCCGCATCCGTTTCCATCGATGCGTCGACATCCAGAATGACCGGCACCGGCGTGCCTCGTGTCTTCGAGTCGAGTGCCACTGTCAGCAACACGCGTGCCCCACTCGAAGCGTCTAGCAGCTGGAAGCGCTGGAAGAAGCCTTCGACGAGCTGCGGCGCGTCCTCGGGCACGTCCACGAACTTGTGTAAGTAGATTTGGATTGACTCGCCGGAGCCCAAAGGCAAACGCAGGTTGTTGATGAAACGCGTCGCCACGCGCCGCACGCGCTTTGGGCGACACCGCTCGACGTAGATGCGCCACAATCGCTGTGCTTCGGTGCGCAGAGCCCCCCAGTTCTCATACGGCTCCAAACGGCTCAGAGTGAACCCCGAAATGGTGTATTGCGCGACGTAGCGCTCATCGCTCGAGTGCAAGCGCAGCCCTGTTAGCGCCGATTCAGCGGCGGTTTCCGGAGGTTCGCCGCCGGGTGGCAGCTTGAACTCAAACGTTCCCTCTGTGATCGAGTTCTTGACGTAGTACCCAGGATCCGTTGTGTCGAATGCGCTCTTCAAGTCCTCGAACGAGAAACCATCACGAGGCTGGACGCGAAAATCTATCAGCGCTTCCGTGATCGGTGCATGCGGCAGATGACGCGGGCTAGCCACCGCGGCACCGCCGTCGTTTCGGGTGTTCGTCACCATCCTTCGACGATGGTACCTGCGCGCCAACCACCAACCGCGTACTCATTTGTTGTCCATTTAGCCCGATAGTCGCTGGTTTGTGTAGCTCAGGTCGTCCGTGAGCCAGACCCCGAGTGGCCGCGAGGATACCGATCCACGTGTGTCTTGGGAAAGGGCATGAACGGGACTGTCTCTGCTCAGAGCGCCGACGACGCGCCATCGGCGAAGTTAACGGCAACCCGATGCCAGGTGTCGCTGGGCGAAACAGTCAGTCAAGACTGGCCGCCGGACCTCTCCGTTTGCGTTTCATCGGTGGCGGCGGACGCGACCGCTTTAGCATCGTCAGCCAACGCAGCGAGTGGCTCCTTCTCCGGCTCTTCGGTCTCGCCGTGGACCCGAGGTGGTGGCACCACGTATACACGAAGATGCTGACCGACCTGCTCATAGAAATACGGCACCGTCTCTTCCAAGCACTCGATAAATGTTCGTGTACCGCCGAACTTGCCCGCCAAATCCCGAACGAGAAGTACCTCAAACTGTGTTGGAAGCAACGTCCGGTTCTCCGCTTCTAGCAGCGAGGGATCTTCTCGAAGGGCTGAAAGCGCTGCCTGAGTCGCAGGTGCACGACCAGGCCAGATGGCCCGAATGTGCAGCCCTTCCGGTTTGGCTTTCGTTAGCTGCCGCAGAACCCAGTTGATTCTGCTGCTTGCGCGCTGTTTGTCGCGGGGTGCGACGAGCGCCATCGATACAACGAGACTTCGCCGCTGCAGGTCACCGACTACCACGATCGGTGCGGCGGCATCGGGAACGTCCAAGGAACATGTCACCTCGAGGTTCTCTGCCAGGTGAGTGCTGTCGTCTCGCACGCGTTGGTCGGGATCATCCGCTTGGGCCCGGCTCAGGCGAAGTCGAACTGCCCGACCAACCCGACGCGTCAGCAGCAAGCACAGATCGCGGACCTCTTGATGCCGAGCGGCAACTGAATTCTCGACGACGAGGGCGGTCCGCTGGAGCTTCGCGCCCGCTTGTACCTGTGCGTTGAGTTCCTTCCACTCAGAGTTCATCCGCTCGAAGGTCGAAACGCCAACTGAGGGGTGCGAGAAATAACGAATCATCTCCGCTAGAACGAAACGCTGATCGGGTTGTTCGAAATCGCGGTCGTTTACGACGAGCATGGCCTGCGTCAGCAAATACATCCACGACCAATGGAACAGCGCTGTACCGCGAAGGGAGGCCTTCGGAATGTTGACGGCCGCGTGGCTCGGCAGCGCTACAAACTGATTGGAAACGGTCAGAACCGCGTCAATTTCATGGGCCTTGGCAAGGGCTAGGTAGCGCGTGATCTGATCGACTTCCAGCTCGTTCCGGCCGATCTTGGCCTCAATTAGGCACGACCACGTGCGCCCGCGACCACCGTCAAGCGTGATGAGTCCATCGGGCCGCATCTTGGACTCCGTGCCATCTTTCAACACGACCTCGGTATAGCAATCGAGGCGACCTCGCGCACCAAGGGGTTGCCCCAACGTATTCAGCATGACGCGAGCAAACGGCGGCACACTCATCAATGTCGCTAGAACAATGGACGCTGCGCGCGCCTCCTTATTGGTGTCCGCCGTGACGGGGATCAATCGGGCCGGTTCGCCGGATGACAGATAGTCTGGAATCATGGCCTGGCCGACCCTTTGTGGATTGTCGATAGCACCGTTCTATTGTTTCCGCATGCGTTCTCGGTAGCGCTGCACCGCCGCGTCGGATACGTTGCTCGGATAGCACAGCGGTCGATCTCCGCCGTCTCGACTGTAAGCGGAGCTCTTGCCACATCGGTCTCCGTTCTGCTTTCGACTTTCAGGGCAGGGGCACGCGCCGGAATACGCGGCGATGGACTCCTGAACAATGAGTCGGCGGATCTCGCCGTCGGAGACCTGCTTCTCCTGCGCTGCAGCGACGTGGCCGGCCAACACGGTCGCGGCGCAGTAACCGGCGAGGGTCGGCAAGAGCCAGCGTCGCGAGCAGGTCATGCCGGCAAGCCTAGTACTGGATGTCGTTTAGGTCCATGAGCCCGCTCCACTTTTGCCACGTTTTGCGACGCCGTTGGCGTTCCCGGAGGGGAGGTTACCGTTTACTTGGTCTACCGAAATTCTGTCCGTGGCTGCCTTCGATGCCGAAACGCCTAACATTCATGAAAGCTTTTCACAGCCTTTGATATGGGGCGTCGGCGCAGCACCGTGATGGAGGATCTGCTCGCGATTGCCGCATCGCTGCCGTGGTGGGTGGGCCTTGGACTGTCGGTCGGAAGCTTCTTCTTGCTGCAACGGATAGCCAGCAGCAAGCCGCCATCGGCGCGCGAGCTGGGCAACATCGGCCCGGTCGCGTTTCACGCCGTGATGATAGGAGCTGCCAAAGTCGCGACATGGGTGCTTCCGACGATATTCGCAGTCGGGGCCGCACTCTCGGGAATTCGCCGGATCAAATCGCGCAGCCTCGTCGAGGGTTACGCCGATAGGAATGCGCAATCGCCCGTTACATGGCGCGAGTTCGAAGCGCTGGTCGGCGAAATCTACCGGCGACAAGGCTATGGGGTAGCGGAAACGCCAGCGGGACCCGATGGCGGCGTGGACCTTGTGCTATGCCGTGGCGACGAGTTGCTTCTGGTTCAGTGCAAACACTGGCAAGCCAGGCTCGTTGACGTGAAGGTCGTGCGCGAACTCAAAGGCGTAGTGGCAGCGCGGTGTGCTTCCGGTGGAGTCGTCGTTACGTCGGGCGTGTTCACATCCGACGCTGTGGAGTTTTCCAAACAGGCGCGCATCGACTTGATCGATGGCCAGCGGCTCCAAACGTTGTCGCAACAACTGTCCGGTAGCGAATCGAAGCGCACATCACAGGTCAGCGTTTTGGACCGGTCGCCGCGCGGTGGATCAACGCGCGATTTTTCTTCGTGTCCGGTGTGCGGCTCACCCATGGTACTGCGCACGGCGAAGCGGGGACGAAATAGCGGCGGCCAATTTTGGGGCTGTCAGACTTTTCCGAAGTGCAAAGGGACGCGTCAAGTTCAGGCATGATCGGCAATGGGGTGATGTCCCGAGCGATGGCTAATCGATAACGGCGAAGCGGCCGGCGCGTTGAATCTCTCGCCTATTTGGACTTGCCGGACAGGGCACATCGTCGCGAGACTCGACGGGAAAGAGAGAGGGCACGCGGGAGCGCGATGTATGCTGTTCTCGAGGCCAGACACGTTGTGACCGCCGCCGACTGCCCCTTCTGCCGCCCGGATCCCGCGCGCATCGCGTGGTCCGATTCGCCGCTCGTGCTCGCGCTCTGGGACGGCTTCCCCGTCTCGCCCGGCCACGCGCTCGTCGTGCCGCGGCGCCACGCCGCGGGCTGGGCCGACCTCACGGCCGCCGAGCAACAAGCGCTGCTCGCGGCCATCGACCCCGTGCGAGCGCTGATCGCCACGCGCCACGCGCCCGACGGCTTCAACGTCGGCTTCAACGACGGCGCCGCCGCGGGCCAGACGGTGCCGCACTTTCACCTGCACGTGATCCCGCGCTACGCGCGGCGACGCGCCCGATCCGCGCGGCGGCGTGCGCTGGGTGCTGCCGCAGAAGGCCGCGTACTGGCAGGGCCGGGACACGTGAGCGAGCGCGCCATCGGCGAGCTCGAGTTTCTGCGGAAACTCCAACGCCTGCTCGCCGAGGGCGACTTCGTGGCGACCTACAAGCTCGCGCTGCTGAACGCGCTCGCGGATCTCAGCGTGGAGGGCGAGCTCGCGCGGGACGGGTCGCTGCACGTGCCGATCGAGGCGATCGCCGAGAAGTTCATCGCGTACTACTGGCCGCAGGCGCGGCCGTACCGCGCCGGGGACGGCGCGGGCTTCGTGCTGCGGCAGAACGCCGGCAAGCAGGCCGCCGTCATCAACGCGCTCACCGCCATGCAGGGCACGCATGCCACGCTCGCCGCGGCGCGCAGCGCGCGCGGCTGGCGCGCGCTCGTCCGCGACGTGGGGCGCACCATCGTGACGATGCCGCTCTGGAAGCTCCAAACGGTCGGCAGCGAGCGCGACGAGTTCCTGTACCGGCAAGCGGAATACGCCGACGAGAGCATTCGCCTGCTGCCCGGCGTGCCGCAGGCGTTTCGCGCGCTCTACGGGCTCGTGCTCGACGCCGTGCGCGGCGCGTGGGTGCGGCAGATCACGCGGATCGGCGCGAACCGCATGCAGCTCGCCGACGCGGATCTCGCCACGTTCCTGTTCGGCAGCGAGCGCGGCAGCCTCGAGGGCTTCGCGCGCGTGCTGCGCGAGCACCAGCACGGGCGCTGCCTCTACTGCCGGCGCGAGATCCGCAGCGGCGGCGACGTGGATCACTTCATCGCGTGGTCGCGCTACCCCGTGGATCTCGGCCACAACCTGGTGCTCGCGCACCAGCGTCTGCAACGCCAAGAAGCGCGACTTCCTCGCGCACCCCGTGCACCTCGAGCGCTGGCAGCGGCAGAACATGGAGCGAGCGGCCGAGCTCGCGCAGCGCTTCGACGCCGAGCGGCTGCCGTACGACACGGAGCGCACGCGCGCGATCGCGTGGTGGGCGTACGAGCAAGGCGAGCGGGCGGGGGCGCATGCGTGGATCGAGGACGAGCGGTTCGAACGGCTCGATCCCAGCTGGCGCGATGCGCTCGGTCCGGCGCAGCTGGCAAAGGTCGCCGAGGCGCCTCCGCCGCATTGGCCTCTATAGGCAACGCCGATGTCGAGGAAGATGGAGCCGCGATTCACGGTACGCGGGTCCGTACGGTAGAGTTCGTTCCGGGGTTCAGAGCAAGCGCAGAAGTGCAAGGTTTGGCAGGCATCTCCTTCCCCAGTGCGCACGCTCATGTGAGCGGCCGCCCTATCGTCTGCGGCTGGTCCTTATGAAGATCTGGGTTGGAGTCACCGACAGCGAGTGGTTCGAGTTCCTTCGCGCGAGGAGGCCGGACGAGGTGAACTTCTGGCAGCCCAGCGGGGCTCGGCTGTTCAAGGTCCTCGAATCCGGTGAGCCATTCCTCTTCAAACTGCACAGTCCGCGGAACTTCATCGTCGGCGGCGGCTTCTTCGTGCGCCACACCGCGCTGCCGTTCTCCGTCGCTTGGCAAGCTTTCGGTGAGAAGAACGGTGTGGTCGACATCGATCGATTTCGTGCCCGAATCGCGAAATACCGCCGTTCAGCGGAGCCAGAGCTCGACCCAGTCATCGGTTGCAGCATTCTGACGCAGCCCTTCTTCTGGACGGAGGATCAGTGGATTCCCATTCCGAGGAGCTGGGCTCCGAACATCGTCCAGGGCAAGACCTACGATACGGCCGAGCAAGACGGCGCGGCACTGTGGGAACAGGTGCTTCGGCGCGCTACGACGGATCCGGCACAGCAAGCAGTCCAGGATCAGGGTCAGCAACCACGCTACGGTGACGCCTATCTCGCGCGAGCGCGGTTGGGGCAAGGCGCCTTCCGCGTGCTCGTTACCGACGCCTATCAGAAACGCTGCGCCATCACCGGCGAACGCACGTTGCCGGTGCTCGAAGCGGCCCACATTCAACCTTACGCGGAAGCAGGTCCCAACCGCGTGTCGAACGGCTTGCTGCTACGGTCGGATCTGCACATCCTCTTCGATCGGGGTTACGTCACGGTCACACCCGATCTTCGGGTGCACGTCAGTAGACGGATTCGAGAGGAGTTCGAGAACGGTCGCGACTACTACGCGCATGACGGCAAGCCTCTGATGATCCTTCCGCGCAGCGATGTCGAGCGGCCCGATCCGGGGTTTCTTCGTTGGCACAACGAGGAGAGATTCGAGCGTGGGTCGATTCCCACCACTGAGTAGAAGGCGGGCCCTTACGACGCCGGGGCTACTCGAGCGCAGGCACCGCCGTTTCCTGGATCTTGCGCGCCGCTAACCAGCCCTTGTCCCCCAACACTCGTAGCGCGAGCTCGATTTGGTTGGACGAGAATTGCTTCTTGCGTTCGCCCCACGCGTACACGCCGGGAACTACCTGCTCGCTCGAGATCTGGTTGAGGTGTTTGGCCGTCCAATGAACGGTGGACAAGAGCTCGAGCCCGAACGGTGTCTCAAAGCCCTCGACGAGATCGGCAACCTGTTGGAACCGTGCCAACGTCGCCGGGTGATCCGCCAGGAAACGTTCCGCGTCCGCTACCGCACCGGGAACGAGAGTGAGTTCCTTGTCCGGAACGTCGCCGCCATTCGAGTAGCCGGCAACGAAATGTCCCTCGATCGCATGCAAGACGTGCCGCAGGTTTTCCGCGTACGGCCCGCGCGGCGCTTGTGTGTATCGGAGCCTCAACGGCTCCCCGGCCTCCTGCATGAAGTACATCAGCTTGTGCACTTCGAGCAGTGTGACGAATGGGTCCAGTAGCCCCGAGAGGTATCGATTCATCAGTCCGATGAGCGCAGCGCGGCCCGCCGTCATCACGGGCGGCGTGCGGGGCCGCCGTTGCGGTTGATCGCCGGGCGCGTGCGGCTCATAGACAGTGGCTCGGACGTTCGGAAGCGCCTGTAGAGCGGCCTCGATGCGCGGCCTTACCGTTCCCCAGTCGAGACCGCCAAGGCCGCTTCCCAGCGGAGGAATCGCGATGGATCGGATGCCGCGCCGCCAGACTTCCTCGACGAGCGCGCCTAGTCCTGCCTCAATGTCTTCGAGGCGGCTCTTGCCGCGCCAATGGCGCTTCGTGGGGAAGTTAATGATGTACTTCGGGTGAGCGATGAAGCCGGTCTCGAAGACGAACATGCGGCCGGGTTGCACGTCGCCGCGCTTGCACGCGGCCGCGTAGGCGGTGAAATTCGCCGGGAACGCCTCCTTGAATTGCAGCGCCACACCCCGGCCCATCACGCCCACGCAGTTGACGGTATTGACCAGCGCTTCGGCGTCGGCCTGCAGCACGTCCCCTGTCCGGTACTCGATCACGGGTGTACCCACTTGTTCAAAAATACCAATCCGGGCGGATCTCGATCACTGGACGATGGGCCGCATGACGAATCGCGTCGGCGACTTGCTGAGCTACCGTTGGCGTTAAGACACCTATTCGCTGCACCAGCTGCCAAGGGAAGGAATCGCGGACGAGGAACTCGGCCTGTTTCCCTTCCTTGATCTCTGCGGCGCGAAAATCTCGAGCTGCAACCGCCTGCCAGTTTACCTGATCGAGGTCGCCGAGTTGCGACCTAAACTCCGTGTAGTTGGCCCCGGCGTTCGAAAGACTGAATGCCCAGCGGCGCCCTTGTTGCTGCGCCCATCCAACGACCCCGTGTAAGTCCGCCTCCAAGTGGATGATTGGCGCTTGGCCGCCCCGGTACGTGAGTTCAGGATGATTGGCGCAGTGGATCACGTACAGCATGATCGAGCGCGGACAGAAGTAGAAAGGGACATAGTCGCCCACGCAGTCCCCTGCATAGCACGGTACCGGCAGCGCCAGGCGCCGCGCCTTGATGCCGCTCATGCCGATCGTTGTGCCCGCGTTCCGGCCGGCCACGATCACCGCGTCCGACCATAAGCACGCATCGGCGGCGATCGACGCAAGCCGGTCGACGTGTGCGATGTGGTAGATCTTTGGAGTGGCTGGGGGCGTTGGCATACCGATGTGCGGACGCTCTCCGTGGGAGTATTAGGGTTGTTCCGTCGACGCGCCTGCTCCCAGATCCTCCGCAATCAACCGAAACTGCTCCAGCGCCGCCTCGAGATCCGCCACGATCTCCGCCGCGATCACGCCGGGCTCCGGCAGGTTGTCGGAATCCGATAGCGACTCGTCGCGCAGCCAGAAGATGTCGAGGCTCGCCTTGTCGCGCTTCGCGAGCTCGTCGTAGTCGTAGGCGCGCCAGCGGCCGTCCGGGTTCTTCTCGGACCACGTCGCCGAACGCGAGTGGCGATTGCCGCCCGCGCCGTAGCACTCGACGAACTCGTCCAAGTCCTCGCGCTTCAGCGGGTCCGTCTTCAGCGTGAAGTGCTTGTTCGTGCGCAGGTCGTAGATCCAGAGCTTCTTGGTCCACGGCGTTTCGGACGCGGGCTTCTTGTCGAAGAACAGCACGTTCGCCTTCACGCCCTGGGCGTAGAAGAGGCCCGTGGGCAGGCGCAGCAGCGTGTGCACGTCGCACTCGTGCAGCAGCTTGCGGCGGATGGTTTCGCCGGCGCCGCCTTCGAAGAGCACGTTGTCGGGCACCACCACGGCGGCGCGGCCGTTCTGCTTGAGCAGCGTCTTGACGTGCTGGACGAAGTTGAGCTGCTTGTTCGAGGTGGTGGTCCAGAAGTCGCCGCGCTCGACCACGTCGCGCTCTTTGCTCACCTTGCCTTCTTCGCCGACGATGGTGGTGCTGCTCTTCTTGCCGAAGGGCGGATTCGTGAGCACGAGGTCGAAGCGGTCGCCGGGGTCGGCGGCCAGCGAGTCGGCCACCACGATGGGCTCGAAGTCCTGGCTGCCGATGCCGTGCAGCAGCATGTTCATGGCGCAGAGGCGCGCCGTGGCCTGCACCAGCTCCCAGCCCTTGAAGGTTTCCTCCTTCAGCTTCTTCAGCTGCGGCTTCGTGAGGTGCGGGTGGTGCTTCACCACGTAGTCGTGCGCCGCGAGCAGAAAGCCGCCGGTGCCGCAGGCCGGGTCGCAGACGGTCTCGCCGGGCTTCGGCGCCATCACGTCCACGATGGCCTGAATCAGCGGGCGCGGCGTGAAGTACTGGCCGGCGCCGGACTTCGTGTCTTGCGCGTTCTTCTCCAGCAGGCCTTCGTAGGCATCGCCCTTCACGTCGGCGCTCATCGACACCCATTGCTCTTTGTCGATGAGGTCGACCATCGAGCCGCCGCAGCTTGGCCGGGTCCTGGAACTTGTTCTGCGACTTGTTGAAGATCAGGCCGAGCAGGCCCTTCTCGTTGCCGAGCGCTTCGAGCGTGTGGCGGTAGTGATCGAAGAGCTCGTCGCCGTCTTTCTTGAGGAGGCTCGGCCAGGCGTATTGCTCCGGGACGGGGCTCTTCTGGTTGTATGGCGCCTTCGTGCGCTCGTCGGCCATCTTGAGGAACAGCAGATATGTGAGCTGCTCGACGTAGTCGCCGTACGACATGCCGTCGTCGCGGAGGACGTTGCAGTAGTTCCAGAGCTTTTGGACGATGGTCGAGGTGTTCATTGCCTACAACACCCACTTCTCGCGTCGCATCAGGCCGAGCAGGCTGATACAAGAGATGCCGAGCTCGCGGCACACGTCCGGTATGAAATGCGTCCGGCGCGGCCGGTGCTTCTCGGCCGCAGGCGTTTCCTGAGTTACGACTATGCCGTCTCGCAGGCGCGCCAGCGCGATCAGGTATGCGTCCGCCTCTTCGTACTCGGCTTTCGGGTCGCGTAGGCCAGGGAACTGACCTTGAATGGCGAGGGCATCGGTGAGTACGTCCGCTGTCGGTACGAAGATACCGGCGTTAGTCTTAGCCCATGCGGCTAGATCCGGCGTACCAATGGCATTGATCTCGTCGCGAACCAGCGCCGGCGCTTGGAGGCGGCCTGCGCCCACCAAACCTTGCAGGTTTGCGTTGACACTTTGGAACACATCGATCGGGTAATACCGTGCCTGCCAGTCCATGAACGCGCTGGTGTCGACGCAGTAGACGACACCAGCCGCGCCGTTAGACATCGCTCGTCACCCCGTCACCCGGACCGCTCAGCAGCGCGCGAACAGCGTCGAAGTGGTGGAACTTCAGGTCGAGGTAACGGGCGGCATCCACGGAGGTAATACGGTTGGCCGCCATCGCCTCAAGGACGAGCCGTGTATAGGGCAGGCCTGCACGGCTGACAGCTTTCTCCGCCGGAGTGGCGAAGCCGCCGCCCCGCACCGGTAGCGTTGCGACGAATGCGGACCACTCGTCGCGCCACGCTCCGTAAGCCTTCCACGACATGAAGCCCGATTCGCGCAGGCGAGTAGCCAGTGCGGCGGGGGTCATCCTGAATCGACGCGCTAGCCGGCGCACTTCATCGATGGACCAACTGGCCCGTCGATCATGCGAAATCTCGACGGCGTTCTGCAGCGCCTCTTCGGGTACGAGCGCATGGCTCGCCGCCGACTCGGCGAAGCGCTCTACCGACGTCCACTCGGCTGAGGAGCGTTGTTCGAACAGTGCGGGCTGTTCCTCATGTCCCCGCGCGAGCATGAGATGGACCATCTCGTGGAGGAGTGTGAAGATCTTCGTCTCGGGCACGCGCTCTTTGCTGTTGATCCCCACGGCGGGTAACGGCCAATGGAGCAGCGAAACGCCCCGGGCCTCCGCGAGCTCGACCTTGGTGAACTGGAACACCAGGACACCGACGTCTTCCGCGGCTGCGCGCCACCAACGCCAGGCTTGCCATTCGTTCGCCCAAGAAAGTTGCGTGTCGAGCGCAAGTCCTAAGTGCGATCGCAGTCGCGCGCCAACGACGATTGGTGTCTCACGCAGATGCGCGACGAGATCGAACGACGGCAGGTCCTCGCCGAGTTCCTCCGCCAGATCCAGGGCAAGCGCCCGGCGGCTTAGCATTCGCCGAATCGCCAACCGGAGAGCGGGCGACTCGGCGCCGACCTGCACGCCCTGCAGTCTTCGGTATTCAGCAGCCAGGGGCGGAAGCTCGGGCGGCGCGGCCTGAAAGAAATGCTCAGCGGCCTGTGAAGGAAACGAGCCAGGTTCTCAACCTGGCGTAGTGTCGGTTGCCGTTCGCCTTGCTCCCAAGCCACCACGCGTTCGGGTTTCACCTGCAACGTCTTCGCTACCTGTTCGGCAGCCAGCCGCCTTCCGTGCGCGCCCAAGCGAGCACTTTCGGGTTGATGTTGGCGGGGTGGGTAGGCATGACGGCTCCCGGTCCAGAGCGTGATCGTAGGGACTAATGCGCTTCCGCGGAAGCGGGCGCCGACCGGCCGGTGCCGCAGGCCGGGTCGCAGACGGTCTCGCCGGGCTTCGGCGCCATCACGTCCACGATGGCTTGAATCAACGGGCGCGGCGTGAAGTACTGGTTGGCGCCGGACTTGTCTTGCGCTTTCTTCTCGAGCAGGC
>CAVSMD010000003.1:480000-981585 GCA_963728995.1 uncultured Gammaproteobacteria bacterium | reverse complement strand
CGCACCGACGTGAGCGAGGAGAGGAGGAGGCGGAGACGGCGCCGCTCGGGGCGCGGGCGCCGCCCCAGGCGTCGTTGTTTTGACTTGGCCGATCGTTGCCGGGCTCGTGTTCCGAGGTGCGGGCGAGGGCCGGTGCTGCCCTGGTGCTGCCAAAGGCGCCCATCGGCGGGGCGGATCGGTGAAATTGTATGGTGACGTGGGGTGTGAGGCCGATTCGGCGTCGCGCCGGGTCGGCGGCTTTGACACAACCCCTCTTATGCGCCATCTGCCTCTGGCGCGGAAGTGCGGTCAAAATTCCTATCCGCCCTATCCGCCGCCCGAGGTGGTTCGGGCGCCGCTATAATGAAGAATATGACGCCGAGCAAGCTACTTCAGCAGCATCGGGAAGCCATCCGTGACGCCGTGCGACGCCACCGGGCCACTAATCCACGGGTCTTCGGTTCGGTCGCCCGGCAGGAAGATCGCGAGGGCAGCGATCTGGACCTTCTGGTCGACCCATTGCCGCAGACAACGCTCTTCGATCTTGGTGGCCTACAAGAAGAACTCGAAGAACTCCTTGGTGTTCATGTCGACGTTCGCGTGCCGGGCGACCTGCCAGCACGCGTGCGCGCCGAAGTGCTCGTACAGGCCCGGGCGTTGTGACGACCAGCCGTGTTGGAGACTATCTAGCGCACATCGCCAACGCCGCACGACTCGCGCTGTCGTACGTTGAGGCGATGACGAAGGCGCAGTTCATGGCCGATACGCGCACTCAGCAAGCCGTGATCTTGAACTTGTCTATGTTCTCAAGAGGGCGCGGCTGAGACGTGCGAGTGGCGCCACGGGCGCCGTGACGCTGATCCAGAGGTTTGGGTCTGCGCTCAATCTCAATATTCACTTCCACATGCTGGCACTCGACGGCGCGTACGTGGTGGGCACCGAGCCCGCGGTGTTCCGGCGCATCGAGGCCCCGACTGAGGCGCAGCTGCAAGCGCTCCTCGAGCGGATGGCCGAACGGATCGGCCGCGCGCTGGAGCGTCAGGGCTGCAGACCCCGATCGACGCCGTGGAGGCATGGAAACTGCGCTCCAAGTACAGCCGTGAGGCCGGTGGCCGTCGCGATCCGTCGACGGCTTTGACAGAATGGCTGTTACGCGCACCGCGGCCGACGCAGAAGGGATGCTTCAAAATTCCTATCCTCCGATTCTAAGCGCCGCTGTTCGACTGGCCGGCGGGCACTTGCGCTCGTACGACGATTGCCGGAATTTCAAACCCGCGGAGGGCGCGTATTCGCCGTACGGAGTGCTGTACGGAGTGGCGTCGAACATTGTCGAGCACATCGCCTTCAAGGCTTTGCAGCGAGATGACGCTGCACCGTTCGGGCTCGAGGACGTCTTCGTCGCCGGGGGCGCCGATAAGCTCAAGTGGGTAGCCGGCTGGCGCAAGTTGCCGCACGTCGAACGAAGGGTGCAGCGGCTGTACGCCTTTCCCTTTGAGCTTACCGGGGCGCTGTTCGCGCGAGTCGAGCACGCGCTGCGCATACCTGCCACGGATGACGAGGCGGGCGCGGCTCCTCGAACCGGCAGGTTGCACGTCGTGGCCGCCGATGATGTGGAGGCCACTTCGAACGCGGCAGCGATTCCTGATTTGCCGGTGCGCTATGTCGGATCGTCGGATATTCGAATCGTGGCTGCCGGGAAGGCGAAGGCTTGGGACGATAAGCAGATCGCAAAAGCTCGAATGGAAGGACATGTGGCCGTGAGCTACGAGACGCCCGGGGGATGGGTCGCCGTCAGCAAGGACTTCCTGACCGAAGTGCTCGGCGCCGGCCGCGACGTAAGGGTCGTTGGGTTACCTGGCGCGGCTGCCGAAAGGCTGCGTCTGATGTGCGGCGTTCTCGTCGCCCGCTAGCGCACCGCGCCCGCGGATTTCAGGTGTAGATCTGCAGCGATTTCGCGTCGTAGTCGCGCAACTCGTCGTGACGGCCGGCTTTGACCTTCAACACCCACTCCGGGTCTTGCAGCACGGCGCGGCCCACGGCGACGAGATCGAACTCGCCGCGATCGAGGCGCGCGGTGATCTCATCGAGCTTGCCCACGCTCGAGCCTTCGCCGCGAAACGCGCCGATGAACTCGGACGAGAGGCCGACGGAGCCGACGCTGATCGTGGGCAGCCCCGATAGCTTCTTCACCCAGCCGGCGAGGTTGAGGCCGTGCGGCCCGTCGACCGCGGGAAACTCCGGCTCGAGGATGCGGCGCTGCGAGCAGTGAATGGCATCGACGCCCGCGTTAGCGAGCACCTTCACCCAGCGCTCGAGCTCCTGCGGCGTGGCAGCCACCTTCGCGTCGTAGTTGCCGGACTTCCATTGCGAGATGCGGATGAGGATCGGCAATTCGCCCACCGCGAGTCGACAACGGCGGACCGCTTCCGCGGCGAACTCGGCGCGCTTTTCGATCGAGCCGCCGAAGCGGTCCGTGCGTTGATTCGTGCGCTCCCAGAAGAACTCGTCGATGAGGTAGCCGTGCGCGCCGTGCAGCTCGACGCAATCGAAGCCGAGACGCTTGGCATCGCCCGCAGCATCGGCGTACGCCTGCGCCATGTCGAGCACTTCGGCTTCGCTCGGCTCGCTCGCGACTTTCTCGCCTTTCAAGTCGATGCCCGACGGCCCATCGGACGGCGCGTCCGGGAAATGCCCGGTGCCGGGCTTGCGACTCATGCCCTGATGCCAGAGCTGCGGACCCATCTTGCCGCCGGCGGCATGCACGGCGTCGATCACGCGCTTCCAGCCCGCGAGCGCCTGCTCGCCCCAGAACAGCGGAACGCTGGCGTCGTTGCCGGCGCCTTTGCGGCGTGTGTGCGTGCCCTCGGAAAGAATGAGGCCGACTTCGCCCGCCGCGCGGCGCGCGTAGTAGGCGACGTTGTCGTCGTTGGGGAACGCGCCGGGGGAGCGGGCGCGCGTCATCGGCGCCATCACGATGCGGTTCTTGAGCTCGAGGCTGCGGATATGGAAGGGGCGGAAGAGAGGTGAGACGTCGGTCATGCGGAGTCTTTTCCGATCTTTAGATGGCTGCGCCCGGGGCGCGATTGTGGGAGTTTAAGGCATTCGTTGGTTTGGGTTGGGAGCGACTAGGTGCCGAACCGGGCTGGCGCAGAGGAGAACTGTGGCCCGTCGTCTACGCCTTCCGCACGTCGTAGTTGAAGCTCACAGGGAAGACGAGATCGACGCCCGCTCAAGCTGGCTGTTAGAGTAGCGCGCATCCGGAGGAACGATGAAAGTCTCGGGTTTCGCCTTCTTGGCATTGGCCACGCTCGTCGTGGCGCCGGCGCCGGCGTCGGCACAAGACGCCATCAGCGCATTCAATGGGACGTGGCGACCCGATCCACAAAAGTTCGGTCCCACGCGCGAGCCCGACGTTGTCGCGCTGGCCGACGGCGTCTACGAGTGTCGAAGCTGCATGCCGCCGTACAAGGTCAAAGCGAACGGGCAGGATCAGCCGGTCTCGGGCAACCCGTACTACGACACGCTGAGCGTCACCGCAATCGACAGCCGTACGATCGAGCGGTTGGCGAAGAAGGGCGGCAAGGTCGTCGCGGAAACGAAAACGGTCGTGAGCGCCGACGGCCAAAGCAAGACCGACGTTCAGACCCAGTACGACATCGCTCAGCATCCACTCGAGCTGACGAGCCATTCGTCTCGCGTATCCGCAGCACCGCCGCGTTCCCATTCCGTCTCCGGGGGCTGGCGGATAATTGACGCTGACGTTACGAACCATGCCGAGGACACGACGTTCGCGGTGTCGGGTGACACGTTTTCGATGTTCGACGCGATGGGCCGGTCATTCTCGGCGAAGCTCGATGGCAGGGAGAGCCCCTATAAGGGGAGCGACGAATTCACCGGCGTATCGGTGAAGGTCGTCGACGATCATACGATCGAAGAATCCGATATGCGCGACGGCAAGATCGTGAAGATCGACCGCTGGTCGGTAAGCCCGGACGGCCGCACGATGCACGCGCGTTTCGACGACACGCACGGCCGCCTGCAGGAGCAGGACGGGCACAAAGTCGGCCCGTGACGCGTCGTCGACCCCCGGGGGGCGGGCGTTACGTCAGCGCTTGGCTCCCCTGGCGTCGAGACGAGCTAATTCGGCAAGCTGGCCCTGTACTTGGCCGCCACGTTCGCATCGCACTTCCCCGAAGCTCGAGTTCGCCGCTACCGCCATTCTGCGCCCACGGGCGCGCCACGCCGATGCGGTAGCGTGGGCGTCTGGTCCGCGCGTAGCCGCATGCCGAGCGCGTTGTACACGGTGGTCATCATCAGGTAGTCGCCGATCAGCGCGGCGAGCTCCACGGTGCCGCGAGCTCCGAACAGCCTCATCGCCGTGGCGAACGTCTCGGGCCGCACCGCCCGCTCGCGAAACACCTCGCGCGTGAAAGCAATCGCCGCGGCGTCGCGCTCGTCGAGGCCCGCAAGATCGCCGTCGACGCGGATCGCTTCGAGCACCGGCTGCTTCGCGCCGGCTTGCTCGGCGGCCGCGCCGTGCACGATCCACTGGTATTGGCTGTTCATCTCGCGGCCCGTGGTTGCAACGACGATCTCGGCCAGGCGCCTGTCGAGCACGCCGTTCGTGCGCAGCACGGTGTTGAGCTGCTGAACCGGATCTGCGAGCTCCGGGCTGTTCAACGTCATGCCGACCGGTCCGCGCGGCGCCGTGCCGCGGTCTTTGCCGACGAGCCGGTCGAAGATCTCCTTGCCGCGCGGGTCGAGCTCCGTGCGCTTCAGCAACGGCAGGCGGTAATACGACCCTTCGTCGACGTCTTCGGCCAGCGGTGGCCGCGGACCGAGCGCAACGAAGTCTCCCGGCCGGCCGGTGGGCGTACCGATGCCGGTGACGGCCGGCAGGGCGGCCGAGCTCGAGCCTTTCGGCGGCTGCTGGTCCACTGCGCGCTCCAGGATGCCGGCCATCGCCGGGTACGCGAGCGCCATGATCACGTCGAACGCCGCGTGCCTACCACGCTGCTGCACGAGCTTCGCGAACGTAGCGGAGTCGACGTGCCGGTTGCGGTACAGCTGGCGGCCGAGATCGATGACGAGCCCATCGAGATCGTCGAGACGGGCGATGGGGCCGTTGGTTCTCACCACTTCGATGACCGCGGGCGGTAGCCCGGCCGCCCGCGCGGCGCGCTCGTGTACGTTCCATTCATAGGTGAGGCTCATCTCGCGGGCCGCGATCAGGCTCGAGAGCTCGAATCCACGGGCGTCGAGCGCGTTTTCGCCTCGCAGGTAGGTCGCGATGCGGGCCAGCGCCTCGGCCGTCGGCGGGCTGTATAGCGCGATGCCGATCGCGCCGCGCGGCGGCTCGCCATTCGACCCCGCAAGCGCGTCGTAGATCCGCGTGCTCACCTCGTCGGTCATGTCGCTGCGCCTCAGCGGCGGGAGACGGGACCGGGAATCTGCATCGATCGGATAGGGGGCCGCCACAGACTCGAGCGGCTGCGCGCCGAGTGGAGTATGCGATCCAAACGCTGCGCCGAGACCGGCGCCCAGAATCACAACAGTGGCAACGGCTCTCATGCGAGCTCCCGTGCTCGAAGGGCGCGACTCACACCGCGCACGGTGTAATGTCGGCCGACGTACCATTTGCTCGCGCAGAGTGTAGGGGATCTGGCGTGCAAAGTTCGCTCCGCGGTCGGTCTTGCTTCGCGCGCGGCGACGAACTCCGGGCTCGATAACCCGATAGAGCAACGCTGCTTCGGGCCGATGGCGGGCGTGGCGGATCGACTGGTTCTCGCATGAGTTGCTATCCGGGCCTCAGCCTCGCCGATTTCGCGTGATTGTGCGTCCGCTGCTGCACGAGAACGGCGCCGCCGGGGGGCGATTCGCCGGAACACTGGCGGCTCGGTACCGACGAGATACGCTCCGTCGAGCACTGGCATGCGCTGTGCCTGCCAAGTCGCCCCACTTGTTCGCAGCCGAGTTCGACATCAACCGACCCCGTCCTGCGCGTGTGGAGGATTCGCCGCCACTCTCCATCCCGAACGCTGCCTTTCGTATGGATTCAGATTGGAACCATATGATAGGCAGCCTTTAACGAGAGACGAAGATGGCTTCCTTATCTCGCTTTCGAGGCGTAGAGAACTCCCGTGGAAAATACCCGCGGGATCGACGACCGGGTCGAGCGACAACTCGCCCCTCATTTGCATTGCGAAAACCGCTCCCAGGAGATCCCGAAGGTTCTCCGTGCCTCACACAGCAGCCGTCCCGCGCCCATACCCAGTGCCAGCCTTGACACCAACTATTACGTTTGTATTTAATGACGACAAATACGAGTGTATTAATTCATGAAGATCAGTGAAGCAGAAAGCCAAGTCATGGAAGTGTTCTGGGACGCCGACAGGGCCCTCAGTGCAGACGACGTTGTCGCTGCGATGAACAACGACCGCGATTGGTCGGCGGGCACGATTCGCACTTTCCTGACTCGGTTGCTGAAGAAAAGAGCCCTGGCCGCCACGCCTGACGGCCGCCGCTATCTCTACCGGCCGACGATCCGGCGCGAGGACTACGTTCACGAGCAAAGCCGTAAATTCATCGACCGGTTATTCGGAGGCCGGATCGCAGCTTTCGTAACCCAGTTCTCGGAGCGGCAGGACTTGAGCCGCGAAGAGGTCGAAGAGCTAAAACGTCTGATCGAGAGGCTGGATCATGACAGCTGAAGCGATTTTGTCAGCGCTGGTTCGCAGCAATGTCGTCGCCAGCGTCGCAATCGTCGTTGTGCTCGCCCTGCGGCCAGCGATTTTGCGGCGGCTTGGCGCGAGCGTTGCCTATTGGTTCTGGCTAGTCGTGCTCATCGCCGCGGGGGCGAGCTTTGTGCCCGCGCGCGAAGAGATCGTGCTGATCCAACCAACCGCGAGCCTTACGGGCTCGGAAGAGGCCGACTACCCAGCAGAGACTTCGCCGGTGCCACCGCACGAAGCATCCGCTCAGGTCTCACGGACGTCGGTGGTGTCGCTTCCCGCTCTCGCCGACCTGCTCGTAGCTGTCTGGCTTGTCGGAGCTGCAGCGCTCTTTGCCCGATCGGTTCTGAGCACGCGCCGTCTCGCCGCTGATCCGTCGGTAGGACCGGCGCTCGTCGGCGTGTTCCGACCCCAGCTCGTGCTGCCGGCGGACTTCGAGACGCGCTTCGACGCCGAGGAACGCACGCTCATTCTGGCGCATGAGCACGCGCATCGCGTTTCCGGGCACACCATCGTCAACGCATTCATCGAAATCGTGCGGTGCGCGTGCTGGTTCAATCCACTCGCGCACCTCGCCGCGATCCGCATCAGGACGGATCAGGAGCTCGCCTGCGACGCTGCCGTCATCGCCACCCGTCCATCCGCGCGTCGTAGCTATGGGCAAGCTCTCCTCAAGACTCAAGTTGCGCCCGCCTTCTTGAGGCTCGGCTGCACCTGGACAAGCCGCTCGGGCAAGCGTCTCGGGGAGCGAGTCGAGATGCTAGGCCGTCCGTCGCTGAGCCGTCGCGGCGCGGTAATGGGCGCATCCGCGGTCGCCGTCGTCGGCCTCGCGTTGGGTTACGCGGCTTGGGCGCAACAGCCTGATCGGCTCGTGACGCGAACCGTGGCGCAAACCCGCAGCCCACGGATAGGCCTCCGCGCGGTCTGGACGCCGGCTGGCCGGCGACAACTATTTCTTCCGTCTGCGACTTTCATTTCTGCCGGTCTCGGTCCTTGATCATCGGTCTACCCCTCGCGCGGTCTGCCGCCGAAGGCGGCAGAAGCGATTTCGACTTCTTTCTACCGGAGGCGACCGCATAGGATGCGCGAGGCGCAGCGATCGTCCGGGTACCCGCTACCTCGATACCTCCCGATTTCAGCTCTGCGGGTCATGAAGTCGCTCCCGCCGTCGCGCCGCGTTTGGCGAGCGCGGCTCGCTGCTGAGCGGCCTCGGCGCGCACACTCGGCCCGGTAAACTCCAGCACCACGGCGTGATGCACGACCCGATCGATGGCCGCAGCCGTCGTCATCGGGTCCTTAAAGATCTGATCCCACTTCGAGAACACGAGGTTGGAGGTGATCATCACGCTCTTGCGCTCGTAGCGCTCGGCCAGCAGTGCGAACAGAACCTCCATCTCGGCCCGGTCGTGCTGGACGTAGCCGATGTCATCTAGCGCCAGGCAGTCGAAGCTGTCGAGGCGCTTGAGCTCGCGAGTGAGCCGCAGGTTGCGCTTCGCATCCAGAAGTCGCTCGACCAGGCTCACCACCGAAGTGAACAACACCGGGTGGCCACGCTCGATGAGCGCGCGGGCGAGCGCCGCCATGACGTGCGTCTTACCGGTTCCCGGCTGGCCGATCAGGCAGATGTTGGTCGCTCCGGCGACGAACTCCCCGCGCAAGAGCTGCTTGATCTGACCGCGCAGCGGTACGGCGAAGCGGTTCAGCTCGAGCGTCGCATGCGTCTTGTCGCGCGGCAGCTTGGCGTCGTTCAACAGCCGCGTGATGCGCCGATCCGCCCGCTCGTGGGCTTCCAGTGTGGCGATCTCGGCCAGATAGCGCACGTGGCCCCAACCTTCACCAGCCGCGCGTTCGGCGAGCTCGACGTAGTGGCCGAGGAACGACGGCAAGCGCAGCGCCTTGAGTCTCAGCTCCAGGGTCTCGTCGCGGGCAATGGTCGTGCTCATGCGCACACCGCCTCGGCCACGTTCGCGCCGAGTAGCCGGTCGTAGACTTGAAGATCCGGCTCACCCACCTCGAGATACGGCACGGCGCTCGGGGTCCGTGGGCCGCGCACGAGGGCGCGCACCGCTTCGTAGGTCGGCACGCTCGCGCCCGCAAGCAACTGCGCGAGCACCGCCCGCACCGTCTCCTCGCCATCGCATGCCGCCAGATGCAGGATCCGCACGTAGTTCAGATCCGCGTGGGCGTTATCCTCGGCGAGCAGCGCGTCATAGGCGCGGCGGAACTCGAGCCGCGGGAACAGATCCTCCCGGAACGCGTAGCGACGGAACGCCCCCGGCTTCTTCACCAGCGAGTGGATCACGTGCCGATAGTCGATGCGGCGCGTCGCCTGCCCGACCAGCCGCTCCATGACGGCGACCCGTTCGCCGCGGTAGTCGAGCTCGAGCAGATCGGCGTGCACCCGCACCCGGATGCGCTGGCCGATCAGGCGCGAAGAGACCGAGTAAGCGCGGTTCATCACCCGGATCGCACTCGCTCGGGACACCGTCGCATACAGCTCCCGATAGGCCGGTAACGCTCGCGCGGGCAGCGCACGCAGCTGCGCACGTTCCTCTTCGAGCCGCGCGCTGCGCAGTGCATTGCGCGCCCCGACGCACACCTCGAGGAACCCTTCGTAAGCTTCGCGCGAGGCGAAGTCCCGCGAACCCCGCAACCGCAGCCGCTGGTCGATCGCCGACTTCAGCCCACCGTTGGACGACTCCACGTCGCCGTTCTCGTGGGCATTGCCCGGGAAGTTGCGCGACGCCCGTAAACCGTAGTGATCGATCAGCTCCCGGTAACGCACCGTGAAGTCACGTCCGCGGCTGTCAACGAGCTCGTGCGTCGCGGCCGATAAGTTGTCGGTCCGATGTTCCTGCGGCACGCCGCCCAGGCGCCACAGCGCCGCCTGCAGCCCGCTGCTCAGCGACTCGAAGCTCTCGCTCGGGCAAATCGAGACCGCTTCCCAGTTCGAGTACGTCAGCACGAAGTGGTACAGCAGGTGCGGGAACGGCTGCCCCTCGATCCCAATGCCCAGCGCCCGCATGTCCGTGAAGTCCGACTGCGCCTGCTCCCCGGGCACGTGCACCTGCGGGAAGAACACTTCCCGCTCAGGCCCCGACTGCGCCCGCCAGGCGTTGAACCGCCGCTGCAGTGTGCGTAGCTGGCCCGCTTGGAACCGGCCCGGATACCGCTCGTTCAGTTCCCGCCACACCGTCTTCGCCCACAGACCTCCGTCCTGGCGCAGCCACGTCTCCACCTCCGGCCACACCTCGGCAAACGGGTCCGGCCGCGTCCGCCACGTGTGCGCCACCCTCGCTGCCGAGGGCGCGCTCCCCGAACGCGCGTATTTGCGCGCCGTCCGCTCGCTCATCCCCGCCTTCGCCGCCGCCGCCACTTGGCCAATACCTTGCTTTAACAAAGACATCAGTAGCCTCACTTGCTCGTCTGTTACCACGCTGTACTCCTCTTGGAGCCAGCGTAAACAAGACCGAGAACAAGGCACCCAAACCGGCAAATCTAATTGTCACTACCCGGCAGTTCTAATTGTCGCGCGCCAGCCGCGTCTGGCGCTCCCAAGAATCTGCTCACCGCACTCGAGGGCAGGCATCACGACTTGTTTATCGACAGAGCGCGTGCAGGAAACATCGATCTTGTCTTCTTCGGCACGACGGACACCGCGATGTGGTCGTGGCCGGACACCCCCTTGGGTGGCGTGAACCGCGGCAAGCGGGAGTGGGATCAGGCCTTCGGATCGCTCAAGGCTGCGAATTTCGGCTCGCAGGGCACACATTTCGAGAGCTTGTTGTGGCGCATGCAGAACGGCGAACTGGACGGCTATGAGGCGAAGCTCGTCGTGCTGCACGCTGTCGGCATCACTAGTAGCGGGGGCCAGCTGATCGGCAACATTGGAGACCAACTGATCGGCGACGGCCAAGCGGAGTTCGTCGCCGGCTACGGACGCCTCATCGCGGAAATCCGCGCGCGACAGCCCCAGGCGAAGATTCTGATCTTGCCGCCTTTTCCGCGGGGTCGGTTGCGTCGAGAGGAGTGGCGCACGGTCGCGGATGCGAACGCCGTGGCATACAGGAGGCTCGCCGATGACAGCACCGTCTTCTACGCCAATTTCGGCGACCGCTTTTTCCTGCCCGATGGCTCCCACAACCAGGAGATGTGGACCATCCCAGGTCCTCCAAACGCCGGGATACACGAGCCCGGGTTCAAGGCGTGGGCCGAAGAGCTTCAGCCCTGGCTCGATCGATTCGTACGCTAACCACGTACTGCGTCAACAAGACCGTTAACGGTCTGCCGCCCAACGAAATCTCAACGGCTCGACCGCCGGCCCCGTGTGCTCCCTGTGCGCTGCCCCGCCGCCGGCGGTCCGCTCGATGATCTGATCGGCCACTCGATCACGTATCGAGTAGCGGTGGGTCCGCGGGCGGGGCAGAAGGTGTTTTCGCTGCAGACGGTGCCGGGGCGCGAGGAGGAGCCAAGGCAAGGCGTCGCGCAGTACGCGGGGTTCTCGCTGCATGCGGGGATTGGAGTTGAAGCCGAGCAGCGAGGGAAGCTCGAGAGACTCACCCGGTATGTGAGCCGCCCGCCGGTGTCGGTGGAGCGGCTCGATCTCACGGCGCAGGGGCAGGTCCGGTACCGGCTGAAGACCCCGTATCGAGATGGAACGACGCACATTGTGCTGGAGCCGCTGGACTTCATCGCGCGGTTGGCGGCTCTGGTGCCGCCGCCGCGGGTCCACCTGACCCGTTTGCACGGAGTGTTCGCGGCGCACGCGGCGCTGCGCGCGGCGATCACGCCGGCAGGGAAAGGGGTGGGCGGGCGCCGGCCCGCCGCGGCGCTGCTGGCGTCGGTGCCCAAAGACGTGCGCATGAACTGGGCGAGGCGCCTAAAGCGCGTATTCGGGATCGAGATCGAGCTGTGCGCGGGCTGCGGCGGGCGCGTGAAGGTGATCGCCAGCATCGAGGAGCCGGAGCTGATCGAGCGGATCCGTGCGCCGGTTAAACCGGCGAGGGTGTTGTGAATGGAAGAGTCATACAGTGAAGGCCTAGCCAGCCACGCTGGCCCCGAGTCATGCATCGACGTTCGTAAGGACGTGGGTGAAGCGTTGACAGGGGTACGTATAGGTCGGGTATTGAGCCGCGAAATAGATCCCCCGCCGAGAGGCGGGTTACTCCGGGACGCCGACGCCGTGAATCCTAGCGGAAGGCGAAACCGGCGATATCGCGAAGGCGAGATATCGCAGGGTCCCGCGTGGTCAAAGACCCCGAGCATGTACGGACGCACCTCGCGCGGGAACCGGGAGATCCCACTTTCGTCTGCGATCGCAAGGTATGCAGACCGCATCGGGAAGTCGTAAGACGCACGCCGATGACGAACGGGAGTGGGAAGTCGGACCGGCCCATAGTACCGACGAAGCCGCCGAACAACGCCGAGGGATCGGCAGCGGAGGTGGTGGAGGGAAGGGGCCGGACCAAGGGGAACTCGCCAGAGCGCAACGCACTCCGGACACAGAGCCGGGCCGGTGCGCAAAGCGCGCTCGAGCGGGTACGTCAAGCAGCAAGAGGAGATGGGAAACAACGGTTCACTGCGCTACTGCACCATGTCTATGACATTGAGCGCCTGCGTGCCGCGTTCTTCGCGTTGAAGCGAGCTGCGGCGGCGGGGGTCGATGGAGAGACGTGGAGCCACTACCGCGAGGGGCTGGAGGGCAATCTCCAAGATCTTGCGGCGCGGCTCAAGCGGGGCGCGTACCGAGCTAGACCTGTGCGTAGGGTGTTCATCCCCAAGAGCGACGGTCGGCAACGCCCACTGGGCGTGCCGGTGCTGGAGGACAAAATCGTCCAGCGCGCCGTCGTCGAGGTGCTGAACGCGATCTACGAAGAGGACTTCCTCGGCTTCTCGTACGGGTTCAGGCCCGGGCGCAGCCCGCATCAAGCGTTGGATGCGCTCGCCGTTGGGATCACGACGAAGAAGGTGAACTGGGTGCTCGATGCGGACCTGCGCAGCTTCTTCGATACGTTGAAGCACGCGTGGCTCGTGCAGTTTATCGAGCACCGTGTCGCGGACCGGCGCATCGTGCGGCTGATCCAGAAATGGCTGGCCGCGGGTGTGCTGGAGGATGGGAAGCGAATACACAGCGAGGTGGGTACCGTACAGGGCGGGAGCATCAGTCCGCTGCTGGCCAACCTCTACCTGCACTATGTGTTCGACCTCTGGGTCCAGCGATGGAGGAGAAGCAAGCGCGCGGCGACGTCACTGTCGTGCGCTTCGCCGATGACTTCGTCGTTGGGTTCCAGCATCGAGTCGAGGCCGAGCGGTTCTTGACGGAGTTGCGCGAACGCTTCGCGCGCTTCGGGTTGGAACTGCACCCTGAAAAGACGCGGCTCATCGAGTTCGGGCGCTTCGCGTGCCAGAATCGACACGACCGCGGCGCTAGGGGAGCGCCCGAAACCTTCAACTTCCTCGGTTTCACGCACAGTTGCGGGAAAACGCGCAAGGGTTGGTTCACGGTGCTACGGCAAACGATGCGAGCGAGGTGGCAAGCGAAGCTGCGCGCGGTGAAGACTGAGCTTAAGCGTCGTCTGCATGAACCCATCCCGCAAATGGGCGCCTACTTGCGTTCGGTCGTGACCGGTCACGCACGCTACTACGGCGTACCGATGAACGGTCCGGCACTCGGCGCCTTCCGTCACGCGGTCGGTCGTGTGTGGTGGTCGGTGTTGCGTCGTCGTAGTCAGGGCAATCACTTGCCTTGGTCGCGGATGTATCGCCTCATCGCCCGCTACCTTCCGTCCGTGCACATCTGTCATCCCTATCCGCTCGTGCGCTTCGGCGTCATTACCCGAGGTGGGAGCCGGATGCGGTAACTCCGCTCGTCCGGATCTGTGGAGGGGGTGTCCAGCGATGGGCATCCCTACTCCAACTTGCGCACCGGCGGGAGCGGGGGGAGGAGGGGGCGTCGGTGGTCGCGCCGCTTGGGGCGCGGGCGCCGCCGCAGGCGACGCTGTTTTGATTCGGCTGAGCGTCGAGGGCTTGCGTGTTCTTGCGCGAGCGACGGGCGATCCTGTGCGCGCTGAGGCTGCAGACCCCGATCGACGCCGTGGAGGCATTGAAACTGCGCTCCAAGTACAGCCGTGAGGCCGGTGGCCGTCGCGATCCGTCGACGGCTTTGACAGAATGGCTGTTACGCGCACCGCGGCCGACGCAGAAGGGATGCTTCAAAATTCCTATCCTCCCGAGGTAGCCCTGGCGCCCCTATAATGAACGATATGACGCCGAGCAAACTACTTCAGCAGCATCGGGAAGCCATCCGTGACGCGGTGCGACGCCACCGCGCCACCAATCCACGAGTCTTCGGCTCGGTGGCCCGGCAGGAAGATCGCGAGGGCAGCGATCTCGATCTCCTGGTCGACCCATTGCCCCAGACGACGCTCTTCGATCTTGGCGGCCTACAAGAAGAGCTCGAAGAACTCCTTGGAGTGCATGTGGACGTTCGGGTGCCGGGCGACCTGCCAGTACGCGTTCGCACCGAAGTGCTCGTACACGCCCGAGCGTTGTGACGACCAGCCGTCTTGGAGATTATCTAGCGCACATCGCCAACGCCGCACGACTCGCGCGGTCGTACGTCGAGGCGATGACGAAGGCGCAGTTCATGGCCGATACGCGCACGCAGCAGGCGTGATCTTGAACTTGTTCGTCATCGGCGAAGCAGCGACCAAGCTGTTGAACGAGTACCCGATGACACTGCAAGGGCCGACGCTGCCATTGTAGAAGGAGTTTCGGTGGCAGCCGTATCCAACACTGCAAGAAATGGGAGCACGAGACGATGCAGGACGCAGCGACCGTGCCGCCAAGGCGTGCCGTGTGCGATGATCTGCAGCGCGGAGGTGCCCCATGGGAAGACAACAGCTTGATCGACTGCGACGGACGCCCGCATACCCGTTCATCGAGGCCGCGCACTACCTCAACATGCCGGTGAGCACGCTGCGCTCCTGGTGTATCGGGCAAGACTACAAGGTCAAAGGAAAGACCCGGCGGTTCCGGCCGCTCATCGAGCTTGACGGCCGCAAGGGCGAGGGCCTGTCGTTCCTGAACCTCGTGGAGGCGCACGTTCTCGCGGCCATACGCCGCAGGCACGACATTCCGCTACCCAAGGTTCGCGAAGCCCTGGCGTTCATGCAGGCGAAGATGAATACCGCGCGACCATTGGTAGAACGTTCCTTCCAGACCGACGGCGTGAATCTCTTCGTGGAGGAACTGAGTTCCCTCGTCAATGTGACGCGTGAGGGCCAGATCGAAATGAAGGAGCTGCTGCTGGCGCACCTTCATCGAATCGAACGCGATCCCGCGGGCTTGCCCATCCGCCTTTTTCCTTTCACCCGAACGGGAACGCAGGCGCGCGAGACGCCTGTGCAGATCGACCCCACCATCGCCTTCGGGCGCCCCTCCCTGCGAGGCAGGGCGGTTCCCACGGCGGTTCTCGCGGACCGCTTCAAGGCCGGCGAGCCGATGACGGACCTGGCCAACGATTTCGCCGTCACCGTGGAGGTCATTGAAGACGCCATTCGGTGCGAGCTTGATCGCGCGGCCTGAGCCAGCGCCGACCTTCTACGTCGACGAATCCATCTTCTCGAAGGCCCTCGTTGCGCAGCTGGCTGCGGCCGGCATCGCCTTCGATCGCGTCGGTGTCACGGTCCCGTTCGGCGCGCCCGACGACGTGTGGCTTTCCCATTGCGGCAAGCACTCTTACCTTGCCCTTACGCGGGACGAGCGGATTCGGTACCGCGCGTTGGAAAAGCAAGCGTTGATCGAACACGGCGTGGCCTGCTTCACGTTCACGCAGGGTCAGGCAACGGCGACGCAGTGTGCTGCGCGCATCGTCGCTCTCGCGCCGAAGATGGTGGCGATAGCCGCCAGTCAACCGCGACCGTTTCTCTACACATTTGGGCTATCCAGGGGACTCGCCAAAGTGACGTTGCGACGAGGCCGGAACTCGAAGTAGGCGACGCCCGGCGCTCGCCATAGAGCGCGCCATCGTGCTTTCATTCCATCCGTTGCACTGGAGTGCCCGACTTGCCGACTCCTCCCCGGCCACAGCCCATAGCTCTGCGTATCGAATTGCTGGACGTGGTGCCGCTCGTCTGGCGTCGTGTGCTTGTTTCCAATCAGTGGACGCTCGCCAGTCTGCATGGCTACCTGCAGTGGGTCATGGGGTGGACGGACTCGCACGCACACGAATTCGAGACCGCCGAGGGCGTTATCGCGCCGGATTGGTGGATTCGCGAAGTTGGTCTGGACACCGACACCGATCACTATCGGGACGAGCGCCGCGTCTCCGTCGCCGCCGTCATGTCCGAGCTCGGCGCCCGCGGGGAGTTCGAGTATCGCTACAACATGGGCGACGGATGGCGACATCGGGTCGTGATCGAATCTCCGCCGCCACTTGCAGAGGCGCACGATCTCTCTCTCCCGGTGTGTCTGGCCGGCGAAAACGCCTGTCCACCCGAGGATGTTGGCGGCCCGGGTGGCTATGAGCTATTTCTCGAGGTCCTCGGCGACCGGAAACACGAGCAGCACGAAGACATGGTGCGATGGATCGGCGGCGTGTTCGATCCGAAAGGCTTCGACCTGAATCGGCTCAATCGGGACTACCGCGCGAGGAGACGCCGGCGTTGATCGGAACAACGCCGAGCGTTACGACGATTGGCGGTCTAATTCGGCGTATCGCTTAGCAGCTCCCAGCGGCGGCCACGAAGGTACAACGGAGGTACAGTGCCAGGCGCCGCTCACTTCACCAAGCTAACTCAACCTGCTGATCCCGCATCGTTTTCCCTGCTCTAACCAAATCTGCGCAAACCTAACCGAATCAACGCGTTACGCGTGGCGACCCAACTGAAAATCCGCGTGTCGCTGGTTCGATTCCGGCCCTGGCCACCAATACCGCCGGGTCTATACCGGTTACATAAGTAACAGCTTATACCGGAGACATTGACCGTACCCCAATTCGCGTCGCGGCCCGGCTGGGCGCTACTCCTTCACGCAAGGCCGTACCACGCGCCGCGCCCCGCGCCGTGCTGCGCGATATGGCCCGCCCGAGTCAGTGCCTTCAAGTGATCCTTGATCGTGCTGCGGTTCGCGCCCGTTGCCTTCTCGGCCTCGGCGACGGTAATCCGCCCGCGCTCGCGGCACAGCTCAAGAATCTGCACTGAGAGTTCCGGCAGATCGCCGAGGATCAGGCGCTCGGCTCGATCTTTTTCTCGAGCCCCGCCTTTTGCTGTTGCAGCGAGCGTAAAAAGAAAAGCAGCCACGGCTGCCAGTCGGGCGTCTCCGTCCAAATCGTGACCTGCGTTCTGCGCAGCGCAAGGTAATAGGCGTCCTTGCTCTGCTCGATGATGCTCTCGAGAGAACTGTAAGGCACATACGCGTAGCCCACGCGCAGCAGCAGCAGCGTCGTCAGCACGCGCGAGAGCCGCCCGTTCCCATCCTGAAACGGATGGATTGCGAGAAACACCACGACGAACGCCGCGATGACGATCAGCGCGTGTAGATCGTTAGCTTCGAGGCGCTGCTGTGTCCACGCGATGAGCTCTTGCGTCAGGCGCGGCGTATCGAACGGCGTTGCCGTTTCGAACTCGACCCCAAGGCTCTGGCCGTCCGGCCCGAACGCCTCGACGTGGTTGGTGTGCGTCTTGTACGCGCCGCGATGGCGCTCATCCTTGCCCGAGTGTTGCAGCAGGTCGCGGTGAAGCTGCCGGACGTGGTTCTCCGTGAGAGGGATGTCCTTCCAACTCGCGAAGATCGTTTCCATGACGGCGGCGTAGCCCGCGACTTCCTCCTCGTCCCGGGAGGCAAACCCCTTGATCTCGATCCTGGCGAGTAGGGCCCCGACTTCTCTGTCGGAGAGCTTGGCGCCCTCGATACGCGTCGAGGAGCCGATGCTTTCAATGGCCGCGACGCGGCGCAGCGTGGTCAGGCGATCGGGCGAGACGCGCCCGATCGACGTCCAGGCGCCTTTGAACTCGTCAATTTGGGAGATCAGCCCGAGGAGCTCCGGCGTGATCGTGAGCGTGCTTGTCCGGATGCCATCCGTTTCTTCATCCATTGCCCTCCATTTGGAGGATGACACCCGGCATCCGTTTGTCCATCCAATTCCATCCATTGGCTACGACACGTGACTCTCCCGCAATAGTGGACTGCCTGGCCGGTGCTTCGCCCTTCGACGAGAGTGCGGCTCGTGACCTACTCTTCTCGCAGCGCGCGCATCGGATCGATCCGCGCGGCGCGGCGCGCCGGGAGCCAGCTCGCAAGGAGCGCCGCGGCCGCGAGACCCGTGACCGCGATTCCCGCCGAGCCGGCATCGCCAAACGAGCATTATGCGAGCGCTGCTGCGATCGAGATGCCCCGCGAGCGACGCCGAATCGGCCGGTCATTCGGGCGACGGTTCCTTCGTGACCTCGATCTCCGACTGCTCGTGCTCGACGCGCGACCTCGCCTCTGCCCTGCTGCTCACGCGGTCGATCGTCAGAATGGCGCATGTGGCATCGTGTCCGGCCGTGCGATACACGATGTAGGAACCATCGCGCTGGCAGACGCGGCGCCCATAAGGGACCAGCCGGACCTCGCCGACGACGTAGCTCTGCTTCAGGTCCTTGCATTCGGCGGTCGACAGCAAGTAGTGATTGCGGCCGCGAGTTTGGATATAGACGTGCGCGTCGTTCAGGACCGTAAAATCGAGGGGCGGCATCGTGACGCACTTGTCCAACCTGGCATTCGCGGCGTCTTCACGGACGCGTTTCGGCGTCGAGTCGGCCTTCGAGCCATCGGATTTCGGCTCTTGGGGCGACGCCGAGCCGGCCACGATGGCCAAGGCCAGCCAGGCAGCCACCCTGGTGATTCGGCGCCTCGCGCCCGGCGGCACTACTGCGTGGCGCGCTGGATGAGCTCCCATGTGAACCCGTCGATATCCTTCACGAAAACGTTGCCTGCACCGCTCGACTGAACGATCGGCTCGCCCCCCGTGGACGCGACGATACCGCCGGATTTCACCCACCGTTCGGTAGCGCCCACGATATCGCCAACCACCATCGTAAACGCAGGCGCCCCCGGATTCTTGGCGCTCGGCGAGAACCGGCCGCGCGGCAGGCCGCGGTACTCGATGAGCCCGAAATCGGCCGTCGTGCCGGGGATGTGGCCGTGCACGATGCGCCACTCGGCGTTGTCGAGACCGATCAGCTTCAGCACGGTGGGGTTCGACGTCACCGCCGAAGGCGGGCGCACCTCGAAGCCGACGGCCTTGCTCAAGAAGTCGGCCGACTTGTCCGCATCGGCCACCGAGAGGTTGATCGAAGCGCCGAGAATGTCGCCCGTGACGCCTGCCGGCGCCGTCGCTGGCTGCTGGAGCTCGACCAAGAAGCCGTCGGTATCGCGCAGCACGACCGCATTGCCCACGGGCGCGCCACCGGTGGACGCCACTTTGGCACCCGCCGCGAGCGCTTTGGCGAGCATCGCCGGAACGTCACGGACACGCAGCACGAGCATCGTCGCACCGATGTCTTGAACGCGCGGCACACCGGCTTCACGCGCAGCACCCGTGAACTCGGTGAGCTCGAAGCCGAACTCCGCGTTCGGAATCTTGAACGTGGCGGCGCGGAAGCTCATGCCGCTAGTGCCGGTGAACTTCGACATCTCTCCGTTGAGCGCCTGCGGCTGCCGCGCGAGCGGGTCGCCATTCACCGCGAAGCCCAGCGCGTCGCGGTAGAACGGTAGGGTCTTGTCGAGGCTCGTGACCGCGTGCGCAAGATTCTGCAGGCGCACGACCGGTGTAGCTTGCGCGAGGACGAGACCCGGCAACACCAGTGCCGAGGACCAGAGAACGGTGCGGAGCACTCGGACGAGCATGGGTGTGACTCGCATGATGGGTTCCAGAATGGGCAATAGGCTACGCGAAACTCGTCGATGATCGCCAGAAGCGGATAGCGTCTCGCTTCACGTCTTGCGGGGCAACATGCGAGTCAGAACGTCGTCCTTCTGTACGACGTGGTGGTAAGTCGCCGCGCCCGCATGGGCAAGGATCAGCACCCAAAAAGCATACGGCCCGACGATGCCGTAGTGGAAGGCGTCGCAAAAGTCGTTCAATTGCGCATACGTGATCCCGAACGTATCGAATATCCAACCTGCTCACTCGGGACGTCCATATCTGCCAGCTCGGCATGCCGTCCGAGAGCTTTGCTTTGGATTGATCGCGCGCCAGCAGAGGCGCAGACAAACGGGGATGAGTATCGTGAAGCCTACCACCTTGTGATAGTTGAGCCCCGGCGGCGGACGCTGGTCGGTCCTGCCCGTGAGATAAAGAATGACGACGTAAGCCGCCACGCGGATGCCGATCTCGCGCGTCCGCTCCGTCACGCTGACGAGCATGATGTTCGTGAGGTACCCGGCCGCGCGCGACGATCGGGCCACGCATTCGTCAAAACCTATGCCGAATTTCCCTTTGCCGCGTTGCCGCGCACGGGGCCGGACTCGAGCGAAGGCTGACCCGAAGGCGCCGGCCGCACCATCGTGTCGAGCAGCCGCTCGACGACCTCTTCGATGTCGCGTCCCGTCCCCGCGTGCGTCGGTGACGTCTGGATGATCGTGCTGCGCGGCGCAACCAGCCAATGGAATCGCTCGCGCTGCGAGAGCTTGCCGATCGGCCCTGCGCGCTCGCCCCCTGCGCAGATGGTGGGTATTGCTGCGAGATGCGTGCGCACCGACTCTAGATCGATCGTCGGGTCGAGCGTGACGAGCCGCCGCTCGTCGAGCTCTATTCGCGCGAGCAGCAGGTCGAGCTTCGGGCACGAGACGATCACACCGACGTTGAGGAACTCCGCGCGTTCGACCTTCGGCACGACGCGAACTATCGCGTAGTCATATGTGACGGGATTGGGCACGGATCGCCTCCTCGAGAAACGCCTGCCGCGATTCGAGCCGACTCATCAAATACGTAGCGTAAACCCGCGAAGTTGCCGCCGCATGTCCGGGCGCATCATCGCTGAGCCACGCCTCCGGCAACAACCCCACGGCGGCCTCGATCGTCGCCGCCGTAATCCGCTCGGCCATGAGGCGATCTGCGTCCTCGAGCTTGCTCGCGAATGGTAGCAGCACGTGATCCTTGATCATCGGAAAAGACGTCCGGCTGTGCGCGACGTAGTCTTCGTCCCAGGCGTGATGAAAGTAGAGCGCGGCGCCGTGGTCGATGAGCCAGAGCTGTCGATGCCACATGAGCAGATTGGTGTTGCGCGCCGTGCGGTCCACGTTCGTGACGAAGGCGTCGAACCATACGATGGCGGACGCGAGCTCTGCAGAGGGCGCCTCCGTCACGGGATCGAACATCACGGCGCCCGGCAGGTAGTCGATGCCGAAGTTCGTGCCCGTGCTCGCGCGGATCAAGCTCTGAATTTCGGGGTCTGGCTCCGTGCGCGCGAGATCGGGATCGAGCTCCGCCAGCACGATCGTGGGCACCGGCAGCCCCGCGGCGCGCGCGAGCTCTCCGGCGAGCAACTCCGCCACGAGCGCCTTCGGCCCCTGCCCCGCGCCGCGGAACTTGAGCACGTACATGCCGTCGTCATCGGCTTCGACGATGGCGGGCAGCGACCCACCTTCGCGCAGCGGCGTCACGTACCTCGTTGCGACTACCGTTCTCACGTCGCGCATTATGGCAGCTGATCCAAGCCGGATCTTCGCGTGCGAAGGGAATTCGCCGCGAAAACCGAGCGGTCCTCGAGATCGGGAACGTGCGGATCTCGATGCCGAGCATCGCAGCTCTGCACAGTTGGTGGCTAAAGTGTTTGGGCTCACGCCAACCGAAGGCCGTATTGCCGTCGCGATCGCCGCTGGCCTAACGCTACGCGCGCACGATTGCGGCATCCGCCTCACCACGGCGCGCACGCATCTGCAACGAGTGTTCGACAAAACCGCTGTTCGTGCCCAGCCGGCGTTGGTTCGGCTCATCCAGCAGGTCGCGAATACATCGTCGCTACGCGATGCGTAGCGCTCGCCCGTGTCGGGCAGCATCGCCAGCAGCGCGGAGCCGGGTTTCGCGCGTTCCGCTGCCTTCACGAGCCCAACGCTATACGCGACGAAAACGGCTCTTCGCGGCGCGTTGCTCATCCGCTACACAATGCGCCGAGGCGGCACGAACTCCGAAATAGGGGGGAACGCGTACGTTCTATAACGCAAAGTAAAGCAAAGTTTTCTATTGTCGATGTCCGTTATATGCAATAACCTTCGTCTCGGGACCACAGGCCAAGACGTCGTGCGAAGGGGGCAGGCGGCAGGCCGGTTCGAGCTTTACGGGGAAACAAAATGGCAAGGATGTCAAAAAAGCTACCTATGTAACGGCATTGCCGAGGGGGGTTCTTTTGAAGAAAGTAACAAGGGAAGCGGACGGGATCCGCGCAACGGCCCTGGCCACTGCAGTCGCAATCGCGTGCGGCGCCGTAGCGGGTAAGGCGTTCGCCCAAGAAGGGGCGCGCGCGTTGGAGGAAATCATAGTTACGGCCGAGCGCCGTACCAACGACGAGGCCACCACAGCCATCTCCGTCGAGGTGCTGAGTGACTCGTTCATTGCGGAAAATCAGATCAAAGACATCATCGATCTGCAAAACGCAGTTCCCGCTCTACAGTTCTTCCAGAATGGTTCCTACGTCCAAGCGAACATTCGCGGTGTAGGTAACCCGTCACGCGGTGGTCCCAGCGAGCAAGTGGGTGTGCCCGTATTCTTCGACGGCGCGACGCAGGGCGAGGAAATGGGTATTGCGAGCGGCTTCTTCGATGTCCAGGGCATCGAGGTATTGCGCGGCCCGCAGGCTACCTTCGTCGGTCAGGCTGCAGCTGGTGGTGCAATTCTCATCAACTCGGCAAGGCCTAACTTCGATGGCTTGAATGGCTTCATCGAAACCACGGTGGGCACTTACGGCGAGCGCAAGATCATGGGCGCGTTGAACCTGCCCATCTCCGACACGTTCGCGGCCCGCGCGGCCTACATGAGCGAGGCGCGTGACAGTTACTTCGATAACGTGGGCGGAGCCACAACTCCGGGCGGTAGCTCGCAGTGGAATCCTGGCGATCAGCAGGACCAGAACATGCGCTTGAGCGCCCTGTGGGAGCCCAGCGAGAAGGTGAGCGTCTGGGCGAAGCTCGAGCAAAGCGAGCTACACAGCTATGGCCCGACGCAGCAACCGAACGAGAATTACTACATCGGCTACTGGGACAATGACGGCAATCCCCTGACGCCGCCCGTCCCGGTCACGACGTATGCACCGCACGCTGCAACCCCGGATCCCGCGCTTTCGGTGTCCGATGGCAACGGCGGGTTCTTGCCAGGGGCCCGTCCCGGGCCGGGCAGTACTCGTTACGATCCCGTCAGCCCATGGGAGCTCGCGAACCTCTATCCGCAAGAGCGCGACATGAACGTCAATCGTGAGTCCGTCGAGGTGAATTACCACTTTGATAGCGGCATGACGTTCCGCTCGCTGTCGAGCAACATCGTGATGAACCGGCACCAAACCGAGGGCGGCGACAGCCTCGTCTACGACGGCTATCAAGGTTGGCAGCTCGGGCCAGGAATGAAGACTTGGTCGCAGGAGTTCAACTTGATCTCGCCGGAGGGTAACCGCCTCGAGTGGCTGGTCGGCTTGTACGAGAACAAACGCCACACGGAGCTGCACTTCAACAATCCGTTCGCGGGTGGTCCATACGCGGCCATCAGCGGGCCTGTCTTAAACTGCGGTTGGCAGTACAACAGCTCGTGGAGGCCTTGCGCAACGAGCTTGGTGCCGGGCTTGAGCCGGTTCCATTGGAGCTCGCTCGATGACGTGGAGCACAAGGCCATTTTCGGCCAGCTGAACTTCCACTTCACCGACCAGTGGGCATTGAACGTGGAACTGCGGCAGAACCAGGACCACAACGTGCAGTACCGCTCGAGCTATACCGGCGCCACTACAGCGCCGACCGCGACGAACACCGTGGTTTGCAGCGGCAACGTGGAAGGGCAGGTTTACTACTGTCCGCCGCCCGGTCAGCCCGACTTCACTCCCGGTAGCCCTTATGCCACCCAGGGGCCGTTGATCGCGAACGACAACTTGCCGACGTACAAGGTTGGTGTGAACTGGGAACCGGCTGCTGGTCACTTCCTGTACGCGTTCGTGGCCAGAGGCTACAAGGCCGCTCAGTCTGTTGCGGCTGGTGTCACGCCGATCGTGGAGGAAGTCGTCGACGACGTCGAGATCGGCTGGAAGGGTACGTTGAGGCCCGGGTTGTACGCAGAGGTTGGCTTGTACAGCATGAAGTACAAGGACATGCAGCTGAACACGTTCTCGCGGACGGCGATCGAGTCGCGGGCGGCAACGTCCAACATCGGCGATTCGACGATCCAGGGGGCCGAAGCCTCGCTACGAGCCGTGTTCGGGAACTTCGGGATCAACGCTAACGTGGCCTACACCGACTCTGAGCTCGGCGAGATCACGACGCTCGATCTGCGCGCGTTGACTGGGTTGCCTAACAGCGGTGGTGCCTACCCGGGCGACATCAACGCGGGCTGCGTCCCCAGTGCCGCCACGGTGGGCACGTGCTTCGACTATTCCAGTCTCATCCTGACGTTCAAAGGGTCCGAGAATCCGTTCTCGCCGAAGCTTACTTACCTCCTGAGCTTCGACTACGCGATTCCGCTTTCGGGCGGCGGCTCCATTACTCCAACGTTGTCGCTCAGTCACGCAGATTCGACCTACACGAATGTTCTGCAATCATCGCTCGATATGTACTACCGCACGGACGACCGCGATGTCTTGAACTTCTCAGTCAGCTACAAGAAGGATAAATGGGATCTTCAGCTGTTCGCCAACAACGTGACCAACAAGGCCTACATCGAAGGTCATTCGAACTCGGCCGCGGCCGTGTTCTTCGGCGATCCGCGGGTCGTTGGCTTGCGGGCGAGAATGTCGTTCTGATCCGTTAAAGTTCGGCCTCTTGGCCGAGATGAGAAGGGCTGTTGGCGCGAGCCGGCAGCCCTTTTTTTTGGTTCTTCAAGAGTTGCAAGACTCGGGGAACTGGTAGTGGCTTCAAGAAGTTTTGCGTTGCCGGAAAACGAAGGGCACGCCTTGGCGAAAACGGCGTCGCTAGTCTAAGGTTGTGGCGTGGAAAAGCCCGTTGAAAGAGTCGTTATTGTAGGCGGCGGAAGCGCAGGGTTCCTCGCCGCACTTTCGTTTCGCCTCTATCTGCCGCGAATCCATGTGGTAGTCGTGCACTCAGCCGATATCCCCGTGATCGGCGTCGGTGAATCGACCACGCAAGGGTTCGTTGACTATCTGCACAAAGCACTGCGGATCGACCGCGGCGAGTTTCTGCGCGAGGTGAGACCGAGCTGGAAACTGGGATTGCGAATGGAATGGGGCGATCCGGCCGATACCCACTTTAATTACCCGTTCGAGCAGTTCTTGGCCCTGAACGCGCCGAACCTCGAGAGGGTGCAGGCGTTCTACTGTCTCGATGGCATGTCGGATAGCAGCCCTTATGGCGCCATGATGGATCGCGGCCTCGCGCCCTGCAGGATCCAAAATGGCCGCTTAGCAGTGGATCCGCGCGCGGCCTACCACATCCCCAATCAGAGGTTTATCGACTATCTGCAACGCAAGGTGAAGGAATACGGTGGCGAGGTCGTAGACGGTGAGATCGTCGAAGTGAAGCGCCATGATTCCGGCAACGTCAAAAGTATCCAGCTCAAGGACGGCCGCGAAATCGAAGGCGATTTCTTTGTTGATTGCTCTGGATTCAAGTCGCTTCTGCTCAAGGAAACGATGGGAGCGAAATTCGTTTCCTATGGCGATGCACTTTCTTGCGATGCGGCGGTGATTGGCTCTTGGCAAAGGTCGGCAGACGACGCAGATGTTCACCCCTACACGACGGCCGAGACGATGGCCCATGGCTGGTGTTGGCAAATCGATTTTGTCGATAGCGTGACTCGCGGCTACGTGTTCTCGACCCCGTATTGCTCGCCGGACGAGGCGATGCGCGAGTTGAAGGAGAGAAATCCGAAGCTCGGCGATGATCTACGCGTCATCCGATTCCCGTCGGGCCGCTACGACCGCTATTGGGTGGGCAACGTGGCCGGCGTGGGCAATGCTTCCGGGTTTGTCGAGCCACTGGAAGCAACTGCGTTACATCTCATCATCACGCAATGCTGGTTTCTAATAGGGGCTATTCGGGACGGCGGCGGCAGTCCGTCAGAGACCCTAAAAGCTATCGAAAACGGGCGCTATGCAGCAGTCTGGGACGACGTTCGCGATTTTCTTGCGTTGCACTATCGTTTTAACCGACGGTTGGATACGCCGTTTTGGCGGCACTGCCGCGAAAACACTCCTTTAGGCGGCGCGGAGGAGTTAGTGAGCGCCTACGCGGAAGTGGGGCCGGCCGTGTCTCTTGGCTCCCTCATCCCGACTGATTCCATTTTCGGTTACCCAGGCTACATCAACCTATTGGTCGGTCAGCGCGTTCCCACAAGGGTTCGCGCCCAACTCAACGAAAACGAGTCCCGACATTGGCAAACACACTGCCAGAGGGTTCGCGAGGCCATTAAGCCAGCCCTTCCGGTGAAAGAGGCACTGCTTAGGGCATATGAGGAATGCCGCTCCTGGCCGAAAGAGGGAATTTAGCGCGACTATTTGGCCGGCCCTCCGTCCTTCGGAGGCGCGTGGTGCATTCATCAAAGCCCCGGAGCTCGCTGATCGCCCGCGGCGCGCGCCAACGAACGATTCCGAAGCGTCCTCAGACGTTCGGCACGACGTTCGCGTTGAGCCGTCGCAAGGATGCGAGGCTATGGAGAGCGGGTCGGCGTCGCGGCCGCGTGCCCCACCCTTCATCGATCCGCCGGGCTACGCACGCCATCGGCCCGAAGCAACGTTGTCGCAACGTTGCTCTATCTGCTCGTCGAGCGGCGCAGGAGCAGGTTCGCTACCGACTGAAGACTGCGTACCGCGACGGGACGACGCACATCGTGCTCGAACCCATGGACTTCATCGCTCGCCTTGCAGCGCTGGTGGCGCGGCCGCAGGCCCACCTGACCCAGGTATCACGCCGTGTTCGCGGCGCACGCGGCGTTGCGAACGGAGATCACCCCGGGAGGAAGAGGCGCAGGGTGTTGTCTCAGACTCAGCTGGCTGCTCGACCGCACGCCCGGAGGTCTCCGATACAGCCTGTGCTATCCACCCGATTTCCAGACCCGAAAACTCCGCGGCTGCGGCCGGCGAATCGCCCGCCGTGTGTACTACCCGGCTGCGGACGTCGCCCGGATCATTGCTGGCGCGACATCGAGTGACTAAGTCCGAGCTCACAAGCCGCTTCGTCGGTGCCAGGTCTCGGGATCTCTTGTGGCCGTACGGCTATGGCGCACAGGACTTTCGCGCTCCGGTTTAGGCATTATTCAGACTTCGATGCCTAAGTCTTAATAACGCCAAACGCTATTCCTTACTGGGCGCTCCCTCGTTGAAGCGCCGCAACTGGCAGGACCCGACCGTACGCCCCGCAGTTGTCCATTATTGACCGGTGTCCACGTCGCGTGGACAATACGCAGTAATGGACAGAACCGCCGAAAACGATCTCCTTAATACCGCGCTCGAAACGGCGCGGAAGCTCGGTATTCACGTCCAGGTTGATCGCCGGCTGCCAGACCAGCAGGCGGACGCGGTCGTCCGAATCGGCGAAGGCCGGCAGGCTCGCACCTACCTCGTGGAGATCAAGCGAGGACTCCGGCCAGCGACGTTGGGAGCCGCACTCCATCAGATCGATCGATTCGGCAAGCCCGGCATGCTGATCGCCGACTATGTGACACCGGCGATGGCCGAGACGCTGAAGGGGCATGGCGTTGCGTTCCTCGATGGCGCGGGAAACGCCTTTATCGATCAGCCCCCGCTCCACGTCTGGGTCAAAGGTGAACGGCCGCAGCAAAGACATGCCGCGGGGCAGCCTACTGGAAGGGCGTTTCAACCGGGCGGACTCAAGGTTCTATTCGCGCTTCTGTGTCACCCCGAGTGGATAGATCAGCCCTACCGGGAAATCGCCGAGCAAGCCGGCGTCGCTCACGGCACGGTGGGTTGGGTGATGACCGATCTACAACAACTCGGCTTCGTGGCCGACCTCGACGGCAAGCGCCGACTGCTGCAACAAGAGCGCCTGCTGAAGCAGTGGACCGAGGCGTACGCAAGAACCCTGCGCGCGAAACTGCTGATCGCCCGCTATCGAACCGACTTGACCGCATGGTGGGCGAATCTCGATCCGAAAAAGTACGACGTTCTCTTGGGCGGTGAAGCCGCGGCGGAAAGAATCACCCGCCATCTACGGCCGGAGACCGTCACTCTCTACGCGACCAAGCCGCCGCCGCGACTGCTCTTGGATTACAAGCTGCGCCCGGACCCGCTCGGGCCCGTCGAGATCATGGAGCGTTTCTGGACCTTTGATACGAAGGACGCCGCAGTGGTGCCATTGCCGCTGATCTACGCCGACCTCGTGATGACAGGCGATGCCCGTGCGATCGAGACCGCCGATCTCATCTACAAACGGATCGTTGATGGATTTGTCGGATAAGCGCGACCTGCTCTGGCTGTCGGAGCTCGTGCGGGACCTTCGGCAGGCTGCCCCCGCTCACGAGCCGCTCATGGTCGGTGCGATGGCTCGGGATCTCTTGCTGCACTATGGCTTCGGCGTTCGAGTCACGCGGGCGACGGCCGACGTTGATCTCGCATTTGCGGTAGCTGATTGGGACGAATTCGACACCTTGCGAAAGGCATTGATCGATTCCCGGTCATTCACGCCGTCACCGTCCGTCATTCACAAGCTATTCCATCGAGAACGCATTTGCCCTTCTTCGCGGTAGCGATATCCTACGCTGCGGGTGCGGCGGCGACCGTGATGGCGGGGTAGGCGATGTCATTCAACGATGTTCCGGGCCGGACGACGGCCGAGAAGGTCACACACATCCTGGCGCACGGCACCGGCGAGCACCAAGGGGTGCAAATGGGCGGTGGGCCGTCGAACGCGGCGTTCGGCGGCGGCATCGGTAATCTGCAGGGCTGGCTGGTGTTCTTCGCCGCCATCGGCCTGATCTTCGTCGGTCTGCTGACGCGGAGCTGGATCGGCGGCGCGATCGGTGCGGCGGTATTCGCCTGCGTCCCGCTGCTGATCGCTCGCCTGTCGCGCGGCGCGGAGGTCTTCGACCCGATTCGCGGCCGGCGGCTGCCAGGCGGCGTCTTGGCATGGACCACGGTGTTCGGCCTGCTTGGCGCTGGCGCCGGCTACGAGATGGCTTTCGCGCTGGACGTCGCTGACGAAACCCAGTCCTTCGTCACCGTGATCGGCGTCTTCGTCCTATTGGGCGGGCTGGTCGGCCTGTTCGTTCGTCTACTGATCGGTGCCCGACGCCGGGCCAAGGCGGCGTAGCAACTTCCAGCAACGGGGCTCCAGCCCGACACCAAGCCCAGCGTCGCCGTGAAACCGTCTGCGGGAGCACTCCTGGCTTACGTGCGCGCTCTCGACGATGAGTCCGTTCTCGACCCGGTAGATCTCCACGATGACCTTGCCGAGGTCGTTCGGGTCGTTCGGGTGGAAGCGCTCGTGCGTGCGCGCTGCGACGAGATCGCCATCGGCGACCGTGCGCTTGATGTCGGGCGCGCTCGCGTACCGCCGCAGCTATACTCGTGCGAGCCGCCGGTCAAAGGGGGAGACCATGCGCCTTACCGTGTTCATACTGCTCGCTGTGAGCCTTCTCGCGCCGCGGGCCACACTTGCGCAAACGCTTGCGGGTGCGATAGACATGCACGCGCACGCAGCGCCGGACGGCACGCCCCGCAAGGTCGACGCGATCGAGCTCGCGCGCGCCGCGAAGGCGGCCGGCATGCGGGCGATCGTGGTCAAGAACCACTACGAGCCCACCGCGTCGGTGGCGTTTCTGGTGCGCAAGGTCGTGCCGGGCATCGAAGTGTTCGGCGGCATCTCGCTCGATCTCACCGTCGGGGGTGTGAATCCCGCTGCCGTCGAGTGGATGACAAAAGTCGAAGGCGGCTACGGCAAGCTCGTCTGGCTGCCCACGTTCGATTCCGAGGCGCAGGTCAAGCTGAACGGCGACAATCGCCCGTTTGCGCCGGTCACGCGCGACGGCAAGGTCTTGCCCGAGGTGCTGGCCGTCATCGACATCGCGGCGCAGCACGACCTCGTGCTCGAGATGGGCCACTCCTCGCCGCAGGAGTCGCTGCTCATCATCCCGGAGGCGAAGCGGCGCGGCGTGAAGAGTGTAGTCGTGACGCACGCGATGGCGAGTCCCGGCGGATCGATGAGCTTCGACCAGCTGCGCGAAGCAGCGAAGCAAGGCGCGTTCCTCGAGCTCGTGTGGTCCCCGCTCACGGACGAGCAGCTGACGAAGGAAGCGGAGGCAATCAAAGCGATCGGCGCCGCGTCGTTCGTAATATCGAGCGATCTCGGTCAGCCGCCGAATCCGCTGCACACGGACGGGCTGCTCGCGATCTACAAGGGGCTCATGACACACGGCGTGTCCGCCGCCGAGATCGACGTCATGGCGCGCAAGAACCCGGCGCGGCTGCTCGGGCTCGATCCGTAACGACCTGTCGCCGCGACCAGCGGCGGGAATGCGCTTCCTTCGGTGGTATCGGCTGCGCGCGGTGGTCGAACTCCAGAACCGTTCAAGGTATAAGAGACGTGCGAACCGTTGCCCGAGTATCACGCCTCGAGGTGAGCTCCGATGAATCGCAGATTCTGCGCGCTGTTCCTTCTTGCATTGCCCGCGACGCAGCCGATCTTTGGCGTCGAGGCACAGAATGTCGCGCCGAGCTTCGCAGGGTCATCGCTGACGTCACCAAGACGTGACTGGGCCACGAATGGCGGCGACTGGTTCAATCGCCGCTACTCGCCTCTGACCGAGATCAATCGCGATACGGTGGAGCGTCTGAAGGGTGTCTGGCGAGTTCACCTGAACGGCTCGGGATTCGGCCCGCAGTATTCCGGCGAAGCGCAGCCGATCTTCTTCAGCGGCGCGCTCTACGTTTCGACGGGCGCGAACGACGTGTTCGCGATCGACGTCGACAGCGGCAAGTTTCTCTGGACGTACCAGGCGAACCTCGACCCCGCGATCTCGACGGCTTGCTGCAGCTGGACCAATCGCGGCGTCGCGATCGGCGACGGCAAGGTGTTCGCGGGCCAGCTCGACGGCAAGCTCGTCGCCCTCGATCAAAAGACAGGCAAGGTCGTCTGGAGCGTGCAGGCCGAGCGCTGGCAGGACGGATTCACGATCACGACGGCGCCGCTGTACTACGACGGCCTCGTGATCACGGGCTTCGCCGGCGCCGAGTTCGGCGTGCGCGGACGCGTGAAGGCGTACGACGCGAGGAACGGCAAGCTCGTCTGGACGTTCTACACGATCCCGGGTCCCGGTGAGCCAGGCCACGACACGTGGCCGGCGAACAACGAGGTGTGGCGCAACGGCGGAGCCACGGTGTGGAACACGCCGGCGCTCGATCCCGAGCTCGGCCTCATCTATTTCTCCACCGGGCAATGCCGGCCCCGACTTCAACGGCGGCGTGCGACCGGGCGACAACCTGTTCTCCGCGTCCATCGTTGCCATCGACCTGCGCACCGGCCAGTACCGCTGGCACTTTCAGGAGGTGCATCACGACCTCTGGGACTACGACGCGCCGAATCCCGTCGTGCTGTTCGACATCGACATCGGCGGCGTCAAACGCAAGGGTCTCGCCCAGGCCGGGAAGACCGGGTACCTCTACATTCTCGATCGAACGAACGGCAAACCGCTCGTCGGCATCGAGGAGCGGCCGGTGATGCAGGAGCCGCGGCAGGCGACGGCGGCGACGCAACCGTTCCCGGTCGGCGACCCGTTCGTGCCGACGTCGATGGACATCGCGCCGGAGGGCTTCACGCTGGTGAACGGCGGCCGCATCTTCACGCCCTACTGGACGGACTACGTTCTCGTGAAGCCGGGGCTGCGCGGCGGCGCGAACTGGCCGCCGAGCTCGATCGACCCGCAGACGGACCGCATCTTCGTATGCGCCGGCGACAACGCGGGCGTGTTCCGGGCGTGGGACATCGGCGATCACAGCCCTCCCGCCGGCGAGCTTCTACATCGGCGGCAACTTCGGCACGAACCCGCTGCCGATGTTCGGCGTGTTCGCCGCGCTCGATCTGCACACGAACAAGCTCGTGTGGCAGCAGCAGTGGCCGGAGCGCTGCCTGAGCGGCTCGATCGCGACGGCCGGCGGACTCGTATTCGTCGGCCGCAACGATGGCCGCCTCACGGCGCTCAGCTCCGCGACCGGTACCAAGCTCTGGGAGTTCCAGACCGGCGCCGGCATGAACGCGCCGGTCAGCACGTTCGAGCATCGCGGCCACCAGTACGTCGCGGCCTACTCGGCCGGGCACGTGCAGGGCGGGCCGCGCGGCGACAGCGTGTGGCTGTTCTCGCTCGAAGGTACGCTCGACCAAGTGCCTCCCGCGCAGCCGCCGCCGCGGATGCTCACGAGCAACGCGAACGTCGAAGTGAACATCGAAGCCGGCAAGACCGCGTACTTCAATTCGTGCGTCTTCTGCCACGGCGCGGACGGCACCGGCGGCCACGGCGGCCCGGCGTTCAGCACCGGCCTCAGCGCGGACACGATTCAACGCACGGTGTCGGGCGGCCGCAACCAGATGCCCGCGTTCGGCAGCTTCCTCGACCAGACCGCCATCGCGAACGTGAGCGCATGGGTGGGCGAGCTCGCGCAGCGCGCCGAAGGGAAACACCCGCAGTAACTCACGGAGACGGGCCATGGCGAACACGGTTTCCCGCCGCAGCGTCCTGAAGTCGTCGTGCGCCGCGAGCGCGGCGGTGGCTGGCGCCGCGGCGTTCGGCCGCTTCGGTGCCGTCGCGGCTCAACCGCGGGCGGGCGCACGCGCGGATTTCTACGCCAACGTCGGCGCGAAGTTGCTGCGCTACCGCGTCGCGGACGACGTCGGCTCCCTCGCGGCGATCGGCGATCCGCGGGTGCTTCCCGAGGAGCTACAGGAAGCGTGGTCGTCGGGCCGATTCCTGTACGTGGCGACGAGCGACGCGCACACGGCGAAGGAGCCGCGGAACCATTTCCTGAACGCCCTCGCGGTCGATTCTTCGGGCGCGCTGAAGCCGGTCGGCGACGCCGTCCGGCTGCGCTATCGGCCGATCTACATCACGGCCGATCAGCGCCGCGAGCATCTGCTCTGCGCCTTCAACGACCCGAGCGGCGTTGCCGTGCATCGCCTCCACGCCGACGGCTCCGTCGGCGTCGAGGTGCAGCAGGCGGCGACGCTCGACACGGGCGTCTACGCGCACCAGGTCCGCGTCATGCCCTCCGGCCGCGCCGTGATCATGCCCGCGCGCGGCAACGAGGCCATGCCCGGTCGGAGAGGAGAGGACCGCGGCGCGCTGAAGATCTTCGGCTACGAGAACGGTCAGCTCGTGAACCGGCAGTCCGTGGCGCCGAATGGCGGCCATGACTTCCGCTGCCGCCACGTCGAGTTCCATCCGTCGGGCCGCTTCGTGTACGTGGTCATCGAGGCGCAGAACGAGCTGCACACCTATCGCATCACGGACGACCGGCTGTCGGCGGAGCCGGTGTTCGTCACCTCGGTTCTCGCTTCGTCCACGCGGTCGAAGCCGGGGCAGGCGGCGTCGGCGATCCGGATGCATCCGAACGGCCGCACGCTGTATGTCGCGAACCGCGGCCGCGGCAAGGAAGTGTTCCGCGGCGAAGAGGTCATCTCCGAAGGCATGGAGAATTCCATCGCCGTGTTCGCGCTGAATCCCGACACCGGCGAGCCGCGGCTCATCCAGTCCGCGGATCCGCAGAGCATCGACGTCCGCATGTTCGCGCTGCACCCCGACGGCCGCTCGCTCGTCGCCACGAGCCACGAGTCCAAAGGTCCCATCAAGCGGCGCAGGGGCGACGACATCGAGGTCGTGCCGCCGCGCATCGTTCTGCTCAGGGTGGAGCCCGACGGCCGGCTCACGTTCCGGTACAAGCAGGACGTGCGGACCGAGGGCGCGTTTCAACTGTGGTGCGGCGCCGTTCGCTACTGATCCGCCCGGCGCACCGATGAGGATGTCTCCGCGATGAGCCCGATCCAACGTCCGACCTTGCTCGCGACGCTCGCCGCGCGCCACGATGCCGCCGAACGATCCCGGTGGCCTCGCGGCCGGCCAGTTCGCGTTGCCGGCCAACTGATCATGGAGCGCCAACGCATGAAGACCGCTGCCGTCACGTTGCTCTTCTCCCTGCTCGCCGCGGCTGCCGCCGGTGCCGCAACGCCGCCTCGATCGATCTGGACATCGGACTATTCGCAGGACGGCCTCGCGGCGGCGGTGGCGTCGGGCAAGACGACGCTGATCTATTCCGGCGGCAGCTCCATGGCCGTCGCCAACCACGTGGAGGTGGCGCGTTACGTGGCGCGACGGGTGGCGGAGGAGCTCGGCGACGCGCTCGTGCTGCCGGTCACGCCCGACACGCCGGCGCGCGCCGGGCAGGTCCGCCGGCCGCGGCGCAGTCGACGCGTACGACGTCGTGACCCGAGCGCTGCACGCCGGTCGCTTCAGGAACCTGGTGATCATCGCAGACGAAGGCAACGGGCCAGACGACCGCAGCATGCAGCAGCTCGCGGAACGCGTGCATGCGGACTGGCGGCCCGCGGGGGTGCGCGTCCGCTACGTCACGGCCCACGAGACGCGGCCCGGCCAGGGTATGACGATCAACGCCGACTACCTGCACCGCTGGGCGAGCCGGACCGTGCCGGCCGAGCGGCGCAAGGCCGTCGAGGACGAAGCAGAGCTGCTGTTCGTCGATCCCCGGCACCGCTGGCTGCGGCCGAGCACGATCGCCGCCGCGGATCGCGCGGTGGTCGTCCCCGCGCTCGGCAGGGTGCTGCTCGAGCAGCGCGTGAGCTCCGTCCTGAATCAGATCCGCAGCGACCCGCGCGGCGACTTGCCCCTGCCGGTGCCGGCGAGCGCGCAGAACCGTCTTTCCGCGATCCCCGAGGACAGGATGTCGGAGCCGCTGCGCAGAGCGCTCGCGGAATATCGCGAGGTGCGGCCCGACGGCCTCGGCGAAGCCGGCGGTGCCGGACCGGCGGGCGGCGTCGGCGCGGGCGGACCGAATCTCTGGACGGTGTACGTGCGCCTGCCCGAGATCCTGGGGCCGCTCCGCCAGCTCCACGAGCAGTCGCACGTGAATCCGCGCATCAGCCAGAAGCTCATCCACTTCATCATCATGATCGTGGCGCGGCACTGGACCAACGACATCTGGACGGCGCACGAAGAGGATTCGATCCGCGAAGGGCTCGGCCGCGACACCGTGCAGGCGCTCGAGGAAGGCCGGCATCCGCAGCACATGGCGCAAGACGAGGCTGCGGTCTACGATTTCTGCACCGAGCTGCTCGAGAACAAGCGCGTGAGCGACGCCACGTACGCGCACGCGGTGACGATGCTCGGCGAAGAAGGCGTCGTGCAGACGGCCGTCACGGCGGGCTTGTACACGTACCTGTCGATGGCCGTGAACATGGCGTATCCCGAGTCGGCGAAGGGTGGCCGACTTCCCCCCTTCCCTCATTGAGGAGCCGCGTTTGAAAGCAACCGTGTCCGCAATCTTCGCCGCCGTCGCCGTGCTCGGTGGCGCCGGAACCGTCGCAGCCCAGGAACGTCTGGGCGCCATTCCTCCCGCGCAGATGACCGACGTGCAGAAGAAGGTCGTCGCCGAGTTCACGAAAGCGCGGCCGGGCGGTCCGTTCGGGTTCTGGTGGGGCTATCTCCGCACGCCGGAGGTGCTGCTGCCCTTCCTCGAGATCCAGACGTACATCCACACGGTCATGGAAAGCGAGAAAGGCGCGCTCGGCGAGAAGAACACGCACTTCGCCATGCTGATCGCGGCGCGCCACTGGACGCAGCAGGTCATCTGGGACCTGCATGACAAGAACGCGATCAAGGCGGGGCTGAAGCCCGAGATCCTGAACGCGCTCGCGGCCGGCCGGCGGCCGCCGAACATGAGCGAGGACGAGGACATCGTTTACGATTTCTGCACCGAGCTCGAGCAGAACCACAGCGTCAGCGAGGCGACGTACGCGCGCATGGTGACGAAGTTCGGCGAGCGCGGCGCGGCGGAGGCGACGCTGATTCAGGGCGAGTACACGCTCATGTCGATGTTCATGAACGTGCAGCGCACGCCGCTCGACGCCGGCAAGACGCCGCCGCTGAAGCCGTTCCCGCGCTGATAGCGACTCGACAAACGCTCAGGCGTCGAACGCGCCGACAACCTCGGTCATGACGGAAACCGGGCTGACCGACGTGAAGCGGGGGATGTCGTCGACGACCAGCGGGTGATTCCGGCCGGCCGCGGCCGCGAAGGCCTGCGCGTCCGCGACATAGATGTTCGCGGTGCACGCGTAACGCGGCGGGTTCCTGCCGTCGGGCGGAACGATGGCCTTGCGAATCTCGATGCGGCTGATCGCCTCACGACCGAACAGCTTGATCAGAGAGGTCATGTGGTGATCCCGGTAGTACTCGTAGTCGAACCGGTCCGCGGGATCGAGCGGATAGAGCACGGTGAGGCAACGGTCGCCGGCGCGAACCGCGCTCGCCGAGCTGCCGGCTTCCCCGAAGACCACTTCGCTCTGGACTTCCTGCTCGCTGTTGGTGAAGTGAGCCTTGTCGCGGACCAGCGTCTGACCATGCTCGGCGCTCGCCCTGGCGAACGCTTCCGTGTCGGGAATCCAGAAATTGACGAAGGCCGCGAAGGGCGAAGGCGGATCGTCGGGCGCGACCACGGGCCTGCGCATTTCCACGCGCGTCAACGCGCCGCCATACAGGCGCTGCATCTCCGCGAGGTGCCGGTCGCGGTAGTAGGCATGGTCGAAGTGGATTCCCTCGCCGCCCGGGAAGATGGCCGTGAACGCCCGCATGCCGACGGTGACTCCGCCGGCGGCATCCGCGAACACTCGCGGTAGCGCTGTGCTGGCCGCCACCGCGGCTGCGCACGCGAGAACGCGGCGGCGCGAGACGAACGCTGAGCTGCAGGCGCGGGCGTCGTTGTGCACGTCAACCTCCTGAAGCGGGCAGCAGCGATCGCCCCTACGCCTTCGCGAGCGTTGCCGGTTCGATCGGCAGGTGTCGCACGCGCTTGCCGCACGCGGCATAGATCGCGTTGCACAGCGCCGGAATCACTGGCGGCAACGCCGGCTCGCCGAGCCCCGTGGGCGGATTCGGCGTGGTGCGGAAATGCACCTCGACTTGCGGCGCCTGGTTGATGCGCAGCAGCTGGTACTCGTGGAAGTTCGACTGCACGGTGCGACCCTTGTCGAAGTTGATCCGCAGCAGCGCCTGGCCGATGCCGTCCAGCACGGCGCCCTGCACCTGATTTTCCGCGCCCAGCGGATTGACGATCTGGCTGCCGACGTCCGCGGCGACCCACACCTTGTCGACCTTGAGCGTGCCGTTCGCGGCTACCGCGGCCTGCACGACTTCGGCGAAGTAGCCCATGTGACTGTAGTAGAACGCGGTGCCCATGCCGGTTCCCGCCGGCAACTTCTGCCGCGAATTCCAGCCGGACTTCTCGCGCACGAGCTCGAGCACGCCGCGCATTCGGCTCGTATCGAAGTCGGGCTGGTGACCGTACCGATCGTCCGTCGAATCGAGAATGCGCGGTTCGCCCAAGAGATCCAGGCGGAACTGCAGCGGATCGCGGCCCGCGGCATGCGCGAGCTCGTCGATGAAGCTCTGGAACGCGAACGCGAGCCCGTTGCTCTCGGGCGCACGCAGGGGGCCGGTCGGCACGCCCGACGCGATGAACGACGCGGCGAACTCCATGTCGGCGACGAAGCGCGACGGGAACTCGTCCGGCCCCGCGAACGCCGACGACCCCGGCTGCTCGGCGCTGCCGAGCGTCACGAAATGGTCGCGGAACGCCGTGAGGTTGCCGTGCTCGTCGAGCCCGGCCCTGAAGTGATGGAAGCCGGCCGGTCGATAGAAGTCGTGCTGCAGGTCGTCGGTGCGATTCCAGAGCAGCTTCACGGGCACGCCGGCCTGCTTCGAGATGGCAGCCGCTTCCACCGCGTAATCGCTCGCGCCGCGCCGGCCGAAGCCGCCGCCGCAACGCGTCATGTGCACCGTGATGTCCTGCGGTGCGATGCCGAGCGTGGCCGCCACCACCTTGCGGTTGCTCTCGGGATTTTGCGTAGGTGCCCAGAGCGTAAGCTTGCCGTCCTTGAACGCCGCCGTGCAGTTCTGCGGCTCGAGCGTGGCATGCGCGAGGAACGGATACGCGTAGTCGGCTTCGACCACGCGCGCCGCACGCGCGAGCGCGGCATCGACGTTGCCGTTCTTCACGATGTAGACGGCGGGCGCCTGGCCCTTCAGCTTCGCGGCCTCCGCGGCGAAGCGCGCGTCGCTCTCTTGCGCAGCGCCGCCCTCATCCCACTCGACCTCGAGCTTCTCGCGCGCAGCTTCCGCGAGCCACCAGCTGTCGGCGACAATCGCCACACCGTCGGCGAGGCGGTCAAGCGGGCCCGTGGAGCCCGCGACGCTCGCGTTGCCGCGCAGCACGAACACGTCGCGCACGCCCGGCAGCGATTCAGCGCGTCGACGTTCGCCTTGACGAGCGTGCCGCCGAACACCGGGCATTTCGCGTAGACGGCGTACTTCATGCCCGGCAGCGTGACGTCGATGCCGAACAGTGGCTTGCCGGTGACCACGAGCGGGCTATCCACGCCCGGCATCGGCTTGCCGATGATCGTGAAGTCCTTCGGGTCTTTGAGCTTCACTGACTTCAGATCCGGCGGCGCCACCTTCGCTGCCGCAGCGGCGAGCTCGCCGTAGGTGAGCGTGCGCCGCGTCGGCGCGTGCAGCACCGAGCCCGACGCCGTCTCGAGCTCGCTCACGGGCACGCTCAAGGTCGCGGCCGCCGCCTGCAGCATCATCTGCCGCGCGGCCGCGCCGACCCGGCGCAGCGGCTCCCAGTTGATAGGCGTCGCCGTGCTGCCGCCGGCGAACTGCGGGCCGTACTTCACTCCGTCGGCGAGCGCCTGCTCGATGCGCACGTTCTTCCAGTCCACGTCGAACTCGTCCGCGATCAGCATCGGCAGCATGGTCTTCACGCCCTGGCCGATCTCGGGGTTCTTCGCACGGATGCTCACGATGCCGTCCGGCATCACCGTGATGAACGCGTTCAGCGCCTCGCCCGTGCCGGCGGAGCCGGCCGCGCGAACGTTCGGCAGGTGGAAGTCGAGCAGCAGACCGCCGCCGACGAGCGCGCTCACCTTCAGGAAGGCGCGGCGCGAAACGCCGGTGCCGGTTTCGGGAACGACCTGCATCGCCATGGCGTCAGCCCTCGCTCTTGTCCGTGGAGAGTCCGGCCGCCTGCTTGATGGCAGCGCGGATGCGCGTGTAGGTGCCGCAGCGGCAGATGTTGCCCGTCATCGCCGCGTCGATGTCGGCATCGGACGGACTGGCATTGCGCGTGAGCAGGGCGGTCGCGGACATGATCTGTCCAGCCTGACAGTAGCCGCATTGCACTACGTCGACCGCGAGCCACGCGGCTTGAACCTTGCTGCCGATCGGCGTGGTGCCGATGCCCTCGATCGTGGTGATCGCCGCCTCCGCGACAGCGGACACCGGTGTGGTGCAGGCACGGACCGGCTTGCCGTCCACGTGCACCGTGCACGCGCCGCAGAGGCTGATTCCGCACCCGAACTTGGTCCCCTTGAGGTCGAGCTCGTCGCGCAAGACCCACACCAGCGGTGTGCGCGGATCGACGTCCACGCTGCGGCGAGCGCCGTTGACGTTCAAAGTGAGTTTCATTCGCCCGCCCCGTTTATGCCAACGCCCAAGTGTACCGCCGGACACAGAATGCCTGCTCGCGGAGAGTTTGGCTCCTCCTTGATCGCCAGATGTCGCAGTGGCGCTCGCTCCCGTCGAGATCGGCTTGCGGGATGGCCCTTCGACGACGAGCCAGCCGCGCTCGGCGTAGAACGCGATCTGATCGGTCGTCGCGGCTGGATAGAACATGACGACTTAGGCCCGCAGCCGACCGATTGAGGCGCTACGGCGGCCCTGAGGTCTTGCGGATCGGGATCGCGCGAAAGACCTCCGATCCATCATGCGGGCGTTGACGCCCATGCGGTCGTAGCTCTTGTCGTGTACGCGGCGCTTCGCCCGGAATGCGGCAGCGGCGGGCGAGCGCTCTCCTATCTTCAAGGACGATTCCGCACCTCTTTGGTGCGCGCTTCCGCGGAAGCGCGGCTGTCGTGCGTCGCGCTCAACTACGAGCATGCCGATCTCCTCCGATTCGATCCGCATAAGGCCATTTTTCGACGTCCCTCGAGGGAGCCGGCGCCGACAGTTCGCTTTTTCGACACTCGCGACGCTCGCCCGGCTCGTCGCGGGGAGGTCCCGAGCGCCTTCACCTTCGTCTGACAGTGCCGGTCACGCGCACAACCTCGACGTGCTTAACGGAACGCGTTTGGGGCCATAGTTACTCTTGCGGCTGGCAGTGGGCCCGGATGCTGGGGTGACTCTCGCGCGTCGCGGCGTGGCGATACGCCAAGGGGACAATCACGTGAACGCCGCAAAAGACTCGCAAAAGCTGCTAACGCCCCGCGGCCGCCTGCTGTTCGGCCTGTGCTTCGTGGGGATGGGTATCGCACCCATGCTCGCGACGTTCGACTTGGGTCCGCTCGGCACGGCCGACATCAATGGACCTGCGTGGCTGGGCTTGGCGTCGGGTGGCGTGTTCGTCGTTGGCGGACTGGCCGTCATCGTCGGTCCCGGCAGGCCGATACTGAACGGCCTGCTCGCGTTTATCGCGCTGATCGGATTGGCGGCACTCGGCAACTGGATCGCCTTCGGTGCCGGAGAGCGGGTCTGCGGCGGGTCCATCATGTTCTGGACGCGCCACGACATCGCCGGACTGGGCTGTCGTATTCCGTTCGGCATAGGCGCCCTCATCACGAATGCCATCGTCTTGCTCGCGGGGATCGTCGCGCTGCAGCACGTGCTGGGAGGTCCGCCGAAACTGGCCGGTCTGCGAAAAGTTGCCGAGAGCCTGCTGCTTCTGACACTGGCCCCGGTCTTGCTACCGATGTTCCTCTTTCTATTCGGGCGCATTGCCTTCGATGCGCTCAAATCCCGACTGAGCACCGGTCGCTGGCCGCGCAACGAGCGCTTCATCGCAGCCAGGGCCCGAAAGAGCGCGGCCATCGGCACACCCTCGAGAAGCGCAACAAGCGCTCGGCCGCTTCCCGAGGAATGAGCCGACGCCTCGTCGTCCCGCAAGGGGTTGAATGGATTGGGTGCGGACTCAAGCCGCAGCTACCCGGCGGCGAAACAAGTAGATCACGACCCCGACTGCGAGCGCGATCAGGCCGGCCATCAGGTTGTCGACGGTAGCGCTCGCGAGAAAGGCCAGGCAGAGCAGCATCGCGAGAATCGGGATGGTCGGGCCGCCGGGCAGGACGATCGTGTGCTCGCTCACCGCGAATTTCTTCCGCAGGATCGGCACCGCGGCTGCCGTGCCGACGTAGGTCGCGAGCCGCGCGACCACGGAGAGCATCGCCAGCTGCACGAACGAGCCCGACAGCGCGAGCACCGCCACGAGCACTCCTTGGATGGCGATTGCCCAGGCGGGCGTTTGATACCGCGGATGCACGCGGCCGAGAATCCGCGGCCCGAAGCCGTCCTTCGCCAGCGCGTAGAGGTAACGTGGGCCCCCGAGCATCGTATTGCCGGCATTGCCGCCGATGGAAATCGCCGCGCCGAGCGTCATGACGATGCCGGCCCACGCGCCGACGACGAGGACTGCGGAATCCGCGAGCGGCGTCCCGGCCGCTCGCGTCGCCAGATCGGGCAGGGTCCCGAGCGCGACGAGCTGAATCAGCGTGTAGAGAAGCGTCACGGTCGCGATCATCGTCAGCAGGGCGAACGGCACGTCGCGCTGCGGATTCTGGTACTCACCCGCCGCCACGCCCGTGTTCTCGAAGCCCGCGTAAGCATAGAGCAGCAAGCTCGCGGCACCCCCGAGCGCGGCGGGCGCTGGCGACGGCATCGGCAAGACGAGCGACCAATCGATGGCGGGGATCCCGACCACGATCAGGAACAGCAGCGGCAAGGTTTTGGCGATCGTGAGGCCCACTGCAAGCCTCGCGCCGTGCTTCACGCCCACGACGTTGACGGCGACGAAGAATGCGAGCGGCAACATGATGACGGTGATACGCGTCGTCCCCGTCGCGGCGTCCGGCCAGAAGAACGTGAGCGCCTGAGCGAAGCCGTTCCACAGCGCCGCCGCAGACGCGACGCGTGCCAGCCACGTCATCCAGCCCACCTGGAACCCCGCCAGCTCGCCGAATGCTTGGCGCGTGTAAACGTACCCGCCGCCGGGCTCGTCGAAGTGACTTCCGGCCTCCGCGAAGCAGAGCACGAGCAGCAGCACGGCGAGGCCGGCGAGCGGCACGGCCCAAAGGCTCGCGGGTCCGAGCAATGCGGCCGTGGCGGCAGGCAGCAGATAGACGCCGCTGCCGATGACGCCGTCCATGGAGAGTCCGACGATCTGCCAGCGCGTAACGGCTCGCTTGAGGCTCACCGACGTGGTCGCGTCCGGGGCCGCGTCGGGGCTGCTCATGTCAGGGGAGTCGCGTGTCGGACGAACGTGCGCTGCGCATGACGCGGAAGCGTAACCGAAGGCGAGTGCTCTCGGCTCAGGGTTCGCGATCGTAGTCGGGCGCGGCGTGCTTCCGCCTCGAGCGGTGCCCACTCCGGAGCGGCTGCGCTAGCGCAATCGCGGCCATCGCGCCACTTGAAAAACCGTCGCGACTCGCCTCAAACGCTCTTCGGCGCCCCGATCACGATCAGCACCTGGTAATCCTGCTTGGCGCAGTCGGCGACGGGTGGCATGGCCGCTCCCGGCGACACCGGGAAGTCGCTCTGGCGCGCCGCCGTCGGCGAGCACGCGCCGCCCGCTTTCGCCGGCGTGTACAACGCCGAGCGACAACGCAGGTGGGTCACGTCATGGAGCGTGGCGCCGTCGGCAAGCTCCCAGCGCTGCCGACCGTCAGCGCCGACTGGATGGATGCTGAGCACGCTCGTCACCTCGCGACCGCCGGTCACCACGTAGCGGCCCACGGGGATCGGGAACTCGGGCGCTTCCATGATCAGCCCGTGCTCCTCGAGCCACCAGGCGCTCTTGTCGAGATGCCAGCCGGCGGGGGCGACCCCGTTCGCCAGACGATCGTAGGCGCTGAGCTGCACGCCGCGCGGGCCGGGATCCTGGCGCCATAGGCCCCATGTGGCGGCGTTGTCGCCCGAGGTGGCCTGCGGCGCGGCGAGCGCCGCGATGTACTGCGTCGGCACACGCTTGAACTCGCTGTAATCCACCGCGGCCCAGGCCGCGGCCGGCAGCGCGGCCGCCGCGGCGGCGGCGGTGCCGTGGGCGATGAACCTGCGGCGGCTCAAGCCGCCTGCGGCGGAAAGGTCCAGTCCACGAACCCCGTCGAGTGCTCGGTTGCGCTGTGCCATAGGGCCCTCCCCATTCGCTCGGGTGAATCAGGCCTTTCATCATACGCCCTGCGCGCGGGCGCGCGCGATGGCGCGTGTACCATGGCGCCCATGGATACGCCGTCGACGCCGGGCGGCCGCAGCACGGGCTGCTGCGTGGTGCTGATGATGAAGTCCGCCGCCCGCTCGAAACGGCGCTTGGCGGAGCACATCGGTGCGCAGCGGGCCACGCAGGCCGCGCAACGTTTGCTCGACTGTGCGTGCGAGGACCTGGCGGCGTGGCCGGGCCCCGTGTGCGTCGCTCCCTCGGCTGCCGACGAGCGGATCGACACGCCCGCGCCGGACGCCGTGGTCGTGCAGCGCGACGGCAATCTCGGCGAGCGCATCAATCGCGTCAACGAGGAGCTCGTTCGGCGCGGTTTCGAGCAACAGCTGTTCATCGGCATCGATTGCCCGGGGCTCGACGTCGCCTATCTCGAGCGCGCCGCCGCCGCGCTCGACGAGCACGACACCGTGCTCGGCCCGGCCGCCGACGGCGGCGTGGTGCTCATGGGCGTGCGCGGCCATTGGCCCGAGCTCGGCTCGCTGCCCTGGAGCACGGGCACGCTGTTCGAGGCGCTGCGCGCCACGTGCGCGGCGCACGGCTCGAGCCCGGCGACGCTGCAGCGCTTGAAGGATGTCGACACGCTCGACGATCTGCTCGCGCTGCGCTCCGCGCTGCTCGAGGACCCGCGGCCCGCGCGCCGCGCGCTGCTGCGTTGGCTCACGACGCAAACGGAACTCGGCCAGATGACCGCGGTGCGCGTCGGCGTGGCTGCGCTGCTGTTGGCGGCGATCGTCGCGATTGCCATCGGCTTGCCGCTCGCGTCCGTGGGTTGCCGGTGGCGCGACCTGGGCGGCAGGCCACCGCGGGATCGCGGCCGCGCTGTTCGTCGGCATTTACGTGCTGGCCACCGTGCTCGCCGTGCCGGGCACGATTCTGACGCTGGTCGGCAGGATTTCTGTTCGGCTTGCCGCTCGGCGTGGCGCTCGCGTCGGCCGGCAGCGTGCTCGGCGCGACGGCCGCGTTCGTCGTAGGGCGCTTCGTGGCGCGCGAGTGGGTCGCGCGGCGCACCGCCGCGTGGCCGCGCTTTCGCGCGCTCGACGCCGCAACGCGCCACGACGGCTTCATGATCGTGCTGCTCGCGCGGCTGTCCCCGCTGCTGCCGTTCAACCTGCTTGAACTATGGCCTGAGTCTCACGGCGGCGCGTTTTCGCGACTACGTGCTCGCGTCGTGGATCGGCATGCTGCCGGCCACGGTGCTCTATGTTTACGCCGGCTCGCTCGCGAAGAGCGTTACCACGGTCGCGAGCGGCGGTAGCGTGCCGGGCTGGGCGGCGCGCTCGCTGCTCGCGGTCGGCTTCGTGGCCACGGTCGCGCTGCTCGCTGCTGATCACGCGCCGCGCGACGCGCAGCTTGCGCGAGCGCTTGGCCGCGGAGTCGCCGCCGCTGCCGGACCGAGCGCACATGAGCGCCTCGTGCGACGTCGGCGTCGTGATCCCCGTGCTCGGCGATGCGGCCGAGCTCGATGCCCTGCTCGGGCAGCTCGAGGCGCAGCGCGCCGGCGCAAGTCATCGTGGTCTCGGGCATGGCCGACGCGGCCGTGGCGGCCGTGTGCGATCGGCACGCGTGCGACTACGTCGAGGCCCGGCCCAACCGCGGCGCGCAGCTCGACGCCGGTGCGCGCCGCGCAAGCGCCGGCGTGCTGTGGTTCGTGCATGCGGATGCGCAGGTGCCGAGCGATGCGCTCGAGCGTCATCGCCGCGGCGCGTTCGCGAGGGCGCGGAGAGCGGCTGCTTTCGGTTCGCGTTCCAGGGGCCGCCGACGTGGTACAAGCGGCTGCTCGCGCAGCTCGTCGCGCTGCGTGTTCGCTGCGGCGGCATGGTGTATGGCGATCAGGGCATCTTCGCGCGCCGCGACGTGTACTTTGCGCGTGCGGCGGATTTGCCGAGTGGCCGCTGTTCGAGGAAGTGCGCCTCGTGCGGCGGCTGCGCGCACGCGGCACGTTCCGCGTGCTGCCCCGCGCGCTCGCGGTGGCGACGCGGCGCTGGGAGCGCGATGGCTGGCTCAAGCGCACGCTGCACAATCGCTGGCTCGCGCTGCGCTTCGCGCTCGGCGGCCGGCCCGAGGCGCTGGCCGCGAGCTATCGCCACTGCTACGCTCGGACGCGGAGCACGAGCCATGAACGCCGAGCCACGATCGCCGCAGTCTCACCGCGGCCGGCGAGCCGCGCGGGTACATCGAGCCGCACGCGCTGCGCGAGCTGTGGTTTCACACCGGCACGGCCTGCAACCTGGCGTGCCCGTTCTGCCTCGAGGGTCGAAGCCCGGCGACCGGCGGCTCGGCCGCATCACGCTCGCGGAAGCGAAGCCGTTCATCGACGAGGCCGTGGCGCTCGGCGTCGAGCAGTTCTCGTTCACGGGCGGCGAGCCGTTCATCGTCAAAGACTTCGTCAACATCCTGCGCTACGCGTCGCAGTTTCGGCCGTGCCTGGTGCTGACGAACGGCACGGCGCCGGTGCTGAAACGCGCTGCGGCAGATCGCGACCTTGCGCGCGCAGCCGCACCCGATCGCGTTTCGCGTCAGCATCGATTATCCGGACCGCGACCGGCACGACTCGGGCCGCGGCGCCGGCACGTTCGAGCAGTCGTGGGTCGGCGCTCGAGCAGCTGCACGCGCTCGGCTTCAAGGTGTCGATTGCAAGGCAGATGGAGAAAGGCGAGAACGCCGCCGCAGTCGGCGAGGCGTACGCCGCCCTGCTGGCCGAGCACGGGCTTGCCGAGGAGCACGACGCTGGTCGGGTTTCCCGATTTCCTGCTGCCCGGGGCGCATCCGCAAGTGCCGGCCGTCACCGAGCACTGCATGACGACGTATCAAACCGCGGAGACGCGCCGCGCGTTCATGTGCGCGTTCTCGAAGATGGTCGTGAAGAAGGACGGCCGCATGCGCGTCTACGCCTGCACGCTCGTCGACGACGATCCCGCCTACGACTTGGGCGGCACGCTCGCGGAGAGCCTTGGGCAAGCGCATCACGTTGCAGCACCACCGCTGCTACAGCTGCTTCGCCTACGGCTCTTCGTGCAGCGAGATCGATCGCTGACGCATCCCTCAAGGCTGGCGATTCAGCGTCCAGTCGTAAGGGATGAACTTCACCGCCAAGCCCGCATCGATGGGCTCGTCCCGATAGCGATTCACGTACGCGATCAGGCTCTGGCGCTTGCCGTCGGCGACGAAATCCTCGGTGTAGAAATCGAAAATCGACGACAGCCACACTGCGCGCGCGGCGGCGTCCACGCGAACGTTGCGCGAGTCGTTCACGAACTCGCGCGCCGCGGCCTCGAGCTGCGCCTCGAGCTCGTCGGCGCTGAACGCGGCCTGCGGCAGACGCGGACAGCTGCGCGCCATGCAGTTCAGCGCGAAATGCACGCGCGGCTCGCCGAGCGGCCGAATGACGTCGTTCTCGTACGCCGATAGCGACATCGACACGCCGCCGATCGTGACCTTGCGAAGCCTGAAGAACCGCTGGCGCTTGAAGAAGCTGGTGAACCCGTCGGTGACGCCTTCGTCGATGACCCCCTTCATGGCCCACGCGTTATAGGCGTTCAGGTGATAGGCGAGCACGTCGGCGCGGCGCGGGAAGAGCTCCGGCGACGTGGCCGGGCTCACGCGCGCAATCAAAGCCACGAACTCGTCGAGCTCGCCATGGTCGGCCGCGAGCGCGGCGAAGTCCGTGCGGCCCTGCTCGTCGATGAAACGGCTCAAACTGCGCCTCCGGAGCTCGCGGGTCTCGGCGAACGTGCCCGTGCCGCGAACGTTGCTCGCATCGTATAGCCTGGGCAAAGGTATATTCTCGAAAAGGCTCCACTGGAGAGAGGGCGATGGGACTGTTCGATGGCGTGTTGGGCGGAGTCGTCGGCGCGGTGGTCACGGACCTCATCCGCAGCAACGGCGGTGTGCGGGGGGTCGTGGATCAGTTCGAGACCAAGGGCTTCGGGCCCACCGTGCGCTCGTGGGTTGGCACGGGGCCGAATCAGCCGATCGCGGCGGAGCATGTGCAGCAAGTGCTGGGCGCGGATCTTCTGCAGCAAATGTCGGCCAGGACGGGGATGCCCGTCGCCGAGCTGACGCAGAAGCTCGCGCAGGTTCTGCCGCAAGCGGTCGACGAGATGACGCCGGGCGGTGTCCTCCCGAAGAGCTGAGACGCGGGCGTGCGAACGCCCGATCAAGCGGTTAGCGCGGCTCGCCACCGCCCGGTGGGCCCCATCGGACGAAATTCGCGGCGTCGAGCGCCGCCCGCCCCGCCGCCCACGGCCTACTTCTTGGTGTTTCTCCCGACTGAAGGCCTACATACAGGTCTTTTGTCCTACTATCCTTGATAATTCGCTGCGTAAAACGGGCTCGACCAACGGCCGGGGCGTGGTGGCTCAAGAGACTGTCTCGAGCTCGCTCCGGAGGAACGGGGATAATCTCGCGAGCGAGGCGGTCGGCAGGTTAACGGAGGACCGGTGCATACGAGACAACTGGGAATAGTCGCGCTGGCGGCACTGACCGCCGGCTGCGGCATGTTCGGCAATGACGCCGACCGGCAAGCGGCCGTCGTCCACGGGATTTGTCTCGACTGCCACAACGCGACGGAGCAGGTGGCCGGTCTGAACCTCGAGTCGAAGGACTTCCACGCCGTTGCGGCCGATTCGCAGACCTGGGAAAAGGTCATCGGCAAGCTTCGCGCAGGTCTGATGCCGCCGGCGGACGGCGGCCCGCGCCTCGATCCCAAGGCCCGCGCGTCGCTCGTGGCCTGGCTCGAGCAGCAGATCGACGAGCAGGCCAAGATGCACCTGCCGCCCCCGGGCCTGCATCGGCTGAACCGCAGCGAGTACACGAACGCGATCCGCGATCTGCTGGCCCTGAACGTCGACGCCACGAAGTTTCTGCCGCCGGACGACTCGAGCCATGGGTTCGACAACATGGCGGGCACGCTGACCACCTCGCCCGCGCTGATGGAGGCGTATCTGTCGGCCGCCGGCAAGATCAGCCGTCTGGCCATCGGCACCGAGACGGCCCCCACGCTGGCCGTGTTCGACGCGCCGCACGACACCTCGCAGAACGCGCACATCGAAGGGCTGCCGTTCGGCACGCGCGGCGGCATGCTGATCGAGCACGAGTTCCCGGCCGACGGCGATTACGTCTTCACCGTCAAGGGCATGACCGGGTACTTCACCGCGGTGCTCGGCAACGTCAAGGGCGAGAAGCTCGAGGTCACGATCGACGGCGCGCGCGTGTACCTGTACGACTGGGACAAGGAGATCGGCAAAGAGGAAGGCAATGGCGGCAAGACACCGCCGATCCCGATCAAGGCCGGCTTCCACAAGGTCGGCGTGACGTTCATCGCCACCAGCGATCTGCCCGACACCGGGCTCAACCGCTCGTTCGTTCGCACCATGAACTCGCCGGGCTCGATCTCGGGCTACACGTTCTATCCGCACGTGGGCCAGGTGTTCATCGAGGGTCCGTACGACGGCGTCGCGGCCAGCAGCACGCAGAGCCGGGACAAGATCTTTCGAGTGCTACCCGAAAACCGGCCACGAGGAGGCCGAGTGCGCGCGCGAGATCGTCTCGACGCTCGCGGGCAAGGCCTTTCGCCGCCCCGCCACCGCCGCCGATGTCGACGGGATCATGGGCTTCTTCAAAGCCGGGCGTGAGCAAGGCGGCAGCTTCGATTCCGGCATCGAGGCGGCGCTGCAGCGCATCCTGGCCGATCCGGAGTTCATCTATCGATCGGAGATCGAGCCGCCCGACGTCGCACCGGGCGCGCCTTACCGGATCAGCGACCTCGAGCTGGCCTCGCGCCTTTCGTTCTTCCTCTGGAGCAGCATTCCGGACGACGAGCTGATCCAGCTCGGCCTCCGCGGGCCGTCTCCACGAGGACGACGTGCTCGAGCAGCAAGTGCAGCGGATGATCGCCGATCCGCGCTCGGAGGCGTTCGTCGCGAACTTCACGGGGCAATGGCTGAACGTTCGCGGCATTCAGGCCAGCGAGCCCATCGTGAATCTCTTTCCGGACTTCGACAGCACGCTGCGCGACGCGTACCGGCGCGAGATCGAGCTGTTCTTCGGCAGCATCATTCACGAGGACCGCAGCATCCTGGACTTGCTGACGGCCGACTACACGTTCGTCAACGAGCGGCTCGCCAAGCAGTACGGGATCCCCAACATTTACGGCTCGCGGTTCCGCCGCGTGGAGCTAGGGCCGGAGCTCGACATGCGCCGCGGCCTGCTGGGCAAGGGCGCGCTGCTGACGATCACCTCCGATGCGGCCCGCACGTCGCCGGTGAAGCGCGGCAAATGGTTCCTGGAAACGTTCCTCGACATCAGCCCGCCCGACCCTCCGCCCGGCGTGAATACCAGCCTGGCCGTGACGCCCGGCGAAGCGCCGAAAACCCTGCGGGCACGCCTGGAAGCGCACCACACCAATCCGAACTGCGCCGCGTGCCACAAGATCTTCGAGCCGCTGGGGCTCGCGCATGGAGAATTTCGACGCCGTCGGCAAGTGGCGCACCGAGGATGCCGGCAGCGCGATCGATCCCACGGGCGTCACCAACGATGGGGTGTCGCTCGACGGCGTCCGCAGTCTGCGGGAACTCACGCTGCGCAAGGGCGATCTGTTTGCACAGGTGGTGGCCGAAAAGCTGCTGACCTATGCGCTGGGCCGCGGCCTGGACTACCAGGACATGCCGCTGGTCAGGTCGATCACGCGAACTGCGGCCGACGCACGACTATCGGTTCTCGGCGCTGCTCATGGGGGTCGTCCGGAGCCCGGCGTTCACGATGAACGTGAAAGCCGCCGCGCAGGCATGACGACCGCCGCGAACGAGGAATAGACCAATGTTCATTACGAAGAAGCACATTTCGCGACGCACGCTGCTCAAGGGCGCCGGCGTCACGCTCGGACTTCCGCTGCTCGATGCGATGTTTCCTGCCGCGACGGCGCATGGCGCAGACGGCCGCCGTGCCGCCGCAGTCGATTCTTCGGCGGGTTCGTGCCGCACGGCGCCGCGCCGGGCTACTGGGTTCCCGAGAAGGAGGGCGCGCTGCCGGCGCAACTGCCGTTCAACTGGCGGCCGCTGGAGCCTTTCCGCAAGAGCCTGACGCTGCTGACGGGGCTGCATGCCACGTCGTCCGAGCCGCCCCCGGGTGAGACGGGCGCCGACCACTGGGTAGCGGCTGCTTTCTTGTGCGCCGAGAAGCCGAAGAAGACCGCGGGGGCGGATGTTCGCGCCGGCCACACCATCGATCAGATCATCGCCGAGAAGATCGGCCGGGAAACGCTGCTGCCTTCGGTGGAGATCTCCGTCGAGGATCCGGGCTCCGGCTCGAGCAACTGCGGCGAAGGCTACAGCTGCGTGTACACGAACACGATCGCCTGGTCCTCGCCGACGACGCCGCTGCCGATGGAGCTGAACCCGCAGGTCGTGTTCGAGCGCATGTTCGGCAGCGGCAGCACGCCGGAGGAGCGCGTGGCGCGGCGCGAGCGCAACCAGAGCATCCTCGACTCGATCAACGGCAAGATCGCGCATCTGCGAAAGGAAATCAGCGTTCCGGACCGGTCGCGGCTCGACAGCTTCACCGAGGACGTGCGGGAGATCGAGCGGCGACTCACGATCGCCGCCAGCGCCACGACGGCGGCGCCCGAAGATTTCGACGTGCCTCCCGGCATTCCGCAGTCGTTCGACGAGCACATCAAGCTCATGTTCGATCTGCTCGCCTTGGGATTCCAGGCCGACATCACGCGCGTGGGCACGATGCTCTTTGCGCGCGATCTCACCGGCCGCGTGTACCCCGAGAGCGAGGCTCCCACGCTGGGCTTCCACGGCGGGTCGCACCACGGCGAGGATCCGGCGCGGATCAAGGAGCTCTCGAAGATCAACCAGTACCACGTCAAGATGCTGGCGTACTTCGCCGACAAGCTGGCCAAGACCGAGGATGGCGACGGCACGCTGCTCGACCATTCGCTGCTGCTGTACGGCAGCAACATGGGCAATCCCAACCAGCACCTGCATTACGACGTGCCGCACGTGATCATCGGCGGCAACCACGGGCGCATGAAGGGCGGACGCCACCTGGCGTTTCCCACGAAGACGGTATCCACGGGCAATCTGCTGCTGAGCCTGCTCGACCAGTTCGATATTCACCGCGAGAGCTTCGGCGACAGCACGGGCCGCGTGGAGAACTTATGATCCGCAGCGGAGCAGCCGCGCTCGCGCTGGTCCTCGCCTTCGCCAACAATGCGATTCGCGCAAACCGACGTCGCCGACGCCGCGATGCAGCGCGACGACGCGAAAGTGCGCAGCCTCCTGCAGGACGGCGCCGACGTGAATCGCCCCCAGGCCGACGGGGCCACGGCGCTGCACTGGGCGGCGTATCACGGCGATGCGGACCTGGCCAAGCTGCTGCTTGCGGCGGGCGCCAACGCTTCGGCCGCGAATCGCGAGGGCTCCACGCCGCTGTGGCTCGCCGCAAGCCAGGGCGACGCCGCGATGATCGCGACGCTGCTCGAAGGCGGCGCGGACGCCAACGAGAAGCTGCCGCTGGGGCGTCGGCCGTTGATGCTCGCGGCGCGCTCCGGCCGGGTGGATGCAGTGCGCGCGCTGCTCGACCATGGCGCGGATCCGAACGCGCGAGAAGACACTCGCGGCACCACGGCGTTGATGCAAGCCGCCGACCAGGGCCATGCCGACGTCATCGCCGCGTTGATCGAGCACGGCGCCGACGTAGCGGCGGGCTCCGCTCCCGTGGTTCGCGACGGGCGCACGGCGGCGCTCGGCAAATCCGACGATCCGCGCGACTCGGTCCGACGGCAAGTCGTCGCGGTGCTGTGCGACCAGCCGTCGCCGGATCTGAGCAAGCTCAGGGAGCTGATCGGCGAAACCGGCGAGGACGCGGTGCTGGCGAGTGTCGTCCCACAGAAGAGCGGTGACGGCAACCCGTGCCACCTGGAACGCGACGCCTTGGGCTTCGTTCTCACGGCCGGTGGCCGGCGCAACAGAGGCGCCCGCCGGGAGCCCGACGGCGGCGAGTTGACGCCGCTCGTGTATGCGGCTCGCGCAGGGAGCGTCGACGCCGCGCGCGTGCTGCTGGAAGCCGGGGCCGACGTGAATCAGGTGACCCGCTACGGCTGGAGCCCGCTGCTGGCCGCCACGCAGAACCGCAACTATCGGCTGGGGAAATTCCTCATCGAGCATGGCGCCGACGTGAACATCGCCAACAAGGGCGGTTGGACGCCTTTATATCTCGCCACGGACAACCGCAACCTCGAGGGTGGCGACTACCCGACGCCGGTGCCCGATATGGACCAGCTCGAGTACATCAAGCTGCTGCTCGAGCACGGCGCCGATCCGAATGCGCGGATGATCGAGAGCACGGAGACGCGCACGGTCTTCACGAACCAGTGGCTCGATGAAGACGGGGCCACGGCGTTCCTGCGGGCCTCGCAGTCCGGCGATGTCGAGCTGATGAAGCTGCTGCTCGAGCACGGCGCCGATCCGCACATCAACACCAAGCTCGGCGTGACGCCGCTGGCCGTGGCGGCCGGGATCGGCTGGGTCGAGGGGGTGACAAGCGAATGGTCGCCCGAGGAAACGGTCGAGGCCGTGAAGCTGCTGCTGAAGCTCGGCATCGACCCCAATCACCAGGCCGATACGGGCCGCGTGGCGCTGCATGGCGCGGCGCACAAGGGCGCGACCGAGGTCGTGCGGGTGCTCGTCGCGGCCGGGGCACGCCTGGACATCCGCGACTTCGGCAACACCGATAATCGCGGCAGCCCCGAGCTGGCCGCTCACACCTGGCTGCCGATCGACTATGCGGACGGTCTGGTGCGCGTTGGCGTCCAATCCGCCATTCCGCATCCGGAGACGGCGAAAGTGCTCCGCGACCTGATGAAGGAAGCGGGCCTGAAACCCCCGCCGGAAGGGCGCACGCTGGAATCGATCTGCATCGTCGAGGTGTGCTCGCCGGACTACAACCCGATCGAGTACAACTGATTCGACGTCCCGCGGCACACGCGCACCGGCGTTATTTGTGCCCGCCCGCTGCTGTCAGCCACTGCCCTCGGCCGGCAAGCCGAGCACGAGCACGGCCGCGGCGAGCAACGCGCCGGCGAAGAACAGCCCGGCCAGCGCGCGGCCGGCGCGATCGGCACGCCTTGCGCACACGTAGGTCGCCAACGCGCACTGCAGGCCGTAGTACAGCGCGAACGCCTTCGAAGCGTAGGCGATGATCCCGTAGATATCGGCCGCCCAGGTGATGGCGAGCGCGACGAGGGCGGTGATCAGAAACCCGCCGCGCATCGATACGCGCTTCCGCGACGCGCCGGCGAGCAAGCCGCCCGAGCCACTCATGTCGGCGATGGCGGCCGACAGCTGCGACGCGAGCGCCGCCACGATCAGGAACGGCCCGGTGATCGAGCTCACCTGGCCGACGATGTCGAGAATGCGCGTTTCGCCGCCGGCGTCGGGCAGCTTCCCGTCCGAGAACGCGGTGACCAGCGCGATGAACGCCACGTAGATGCCGCTGGCGATGAGCTGTGCGAACCGCATCGAGCGAACGCGGGTTCCGGCGTCGTACTCCGAGCCCAGGTAGCGGGAGGTCTCGAAGCCCTGCACGAGCAGAACGAGGCCGAGCAGCACGCGCATCTCGCGCGCTTCGCCGATGCGCACCGCGATGGGCGATGCGCTACCTGGGGCTGCGAATGCGAGCGCCACCGCAAGCGTCATGAGCAGGCCGGCGATCACGGCCAGCTTGACGCCGACCGCCACCGTCTCGATCCGCTCCATCGTGCCGAAGCCACGCGCCATGCCGATCGCCCCGAGCGCGATGATGACCCCCGACGAGACCACGCGAATCGCGTGCTGGTCCATCACGTTGCCGGTGCGCAGCGCGAACGCGGCCAGCAGATTCAAGTAGAAGGCCACGGATATGAAATACGCGAACGCGAGCGCCACGTCGGACCACAGCTCGAGCCGCGCGATGATGCGCGGCGGATTCTGGGCAAGCAGCGGCTCGCCCCAGCGGATGTTGCGGCGAATCGCGGCGCCGAACAGGTAGCCCGCCGCGCACAGCCCGAGCATGGCGACCCAAGCCCAGCGACCCGCCACGTGGGTCAGTATCGGCGCGGCCACCAAGAATCCGGAGCCGATGATCGAGGCCAGCGGCGTCACGGTGGCCCGCCACATCGGCGTTCTCAGCACACGCGGATTCAGCAGAATCGCGAAGCTCGGCACCGCGATCGCGATGAACGCGACATTGGTCCAGATCATGCGGTCCTGCGCAGCGGTGATCTCCCGCCGGGCGCGTTCAGCGCGGCCCCGTCTCGCGTCGCAGGCGATCGACGAACGGCTCGCCCTTCGTCGCGAGCTTGCGCTCGAGTCGCGCCGTGCAGTCGCAGCTTGAGCACGCCCAGGGCTCGGTGCCGTCGCGGTCCCGGCACGTCCGACCATGGGCGTCCTGGACGCGCGTGAGGTCGAAGAACCGCTCCCAGTACGGCCGCTCCTCGTCGAGCGGCGTCGCACAGAAGCAGACCTCGACCCATTTCACCGTGCCGCTCGGCTCGATGCGCGCCGCCGCCATGTTGCGGAGGTACTCGCCCTCGGCCACCGAGCCGCGGCCAAGCATGCGCCGCTCGATCGCGTCGAGCAGCGCGCGGTGTCGGTCAGGCTTCACTTTCGCGCGGACGAGGTAGCGCATGGGGGAAGTTCTAACCCCGAGCCACCGGCGCTGGCAAGGGTCGGCGCTCGCGGAATTGTGGCCGCGGCACCCTCTGCGGGTCACTCGTAACGCAGCGCGTCGAGGAGGGAGGTGCGCGCCGCGCGCTGCGCCGGCACCAGCCCGGCCAGCACCGCGACGCCGAGCGTCACGGCCGTGACCGTCGTGAGCGTGGTCGCGTCGCTCGGCACGACCGAGAAGAACAGGTTCGAAAGCAGCCGCCCGAATGCGAGGGCGGCCGCGATTCCAAGGGCGAGTCCGAGCAGGACGGGTGTGAGACCCTGGCGAAGCACCATGATCAACACCTTACCGCGGCCCGCGCCGAGCGCCATCCGCAGAGCGAACTCGTGCGCACGCGCCGTCACGGTGTAGGCGAGCACACTGTAGGTGCCGAGGCCCGCGATGAGCAGCGACGCGACCGCGAATGCGGCGACCAGGCCGAGCTGAAAGCGGCGCGCGCCGAGCGATGCCGCCTCGATGTCCGACATCGTCTGCACCTTGGAGATGGCCAGCCCAGCGTCGAGTGAGGCGACGGCATTGCGCAGCGTGGTGACCGCTGTCGCTGGGTCCCCGCGGGTCCGGACGGCAACCGAGGCGAGACGAAAAACGATGCCGCCCGTGGCGGTCAGCGGCGCATAGACAATCGGCGCGGGCTTGGTGGCGAGATCCCTCGTCGGCACGTCGGGGACGAGACCGACGACCTCGAACGTCTCCCCTGGCACGCCGCGGTGAAAGCGCCGGCCGATCGGACTCGTGTCGGGCCAAAGCAAATCCGCCACGCGTTGCGAGATCACGGCCACCTTGTGACCGGTGTCCGCCTCGCGCAGCGGTCTGCCGGCGAGGAGCCCGATCCCGAGCGCGCTGAAGTAGCCGTCGGATACGAAGCGGTATTGAACCTGCGGTTGCTCCGCGAATGAGGGATGCTCGCCGTCGCGAATCGCGGCCGACCCATAATTGTCCCCGCGCAGCGGCAGCGACGAGGTGATCCCCGCCGCCACAACGCCAGGGGCGGCTCGTAGCTTCCCGAGCAGCGAGCTCCAGAAAACGAGCGCCTTGTCATCGCTGTTGTAGCGCAGAAAGGGTATTCCGACCTCGGCCGTGAGCACGTTGCTCGCTTCGAACCCGCGGTCGACTTCACCCAGGCGCACGAAGCTCGTCAACAGCAGCCCCGCGACGATCAGCAGGGTCACGCTCAAACCCACCTCCACGGACACGAGGGCCTGCCGGGCCCTGACGCGCGGCGCCGAGGCGCTGACCGAGCGGTTACTCTCGCGCAGCGCATCCTGCGGATCGGCGCGCGTGAGCTTCAGCGCCGGCAGCAGCCCGAACACCAGCGTGCAGCCGACGGCCAGCGCCGAAGTGACGGCCAGCGCGAGCCAGTCCATGCGCACCTCTTCGAGTCGAGGCAGCCCGGTTTGCGGGAAGACCGTGAACACCCTCAGCACGGCAGCCCCGATCAGGCAGCCGGCGACAGCGCCGGCGAATGCGAGCGCCGCGCCTTCGATGAGTAAGCCGCGGACTATCGCGACGCGGCTCGCCCCAAGCGCGCTGCGCACGGCCGCCTCCCGAATGCGCGTGGCGGCTCTGACGAGCATGAGATTCGCGATGTTCAAGCAAGCGACGAGGAGCGCGGCGCCGACGGCCGCGAGCAACAGCCACAGGCCCTCGCGGCTTTGACCGGTGACGTCGTCGAGCAGCGGGGTCACTCGCACGGCGAGCCTGAGCGACGTGTTCGGTGCGTCGAAATGCTCCGCCGCGATCCCGGACTGAATCGCGTCGATCTCGGCGGACGCCTGTTGGAGCGAGACGCCGGCAGCCAGGCGAGCGACGGCGCGGTAGCTGTAGTTGTTGTTCCACGACCACCAAGGTGGAGGCACGGGACCCCAAGGGCGATAGACATCGATGCGTGCGTTGCTCGGTCCGTAAGCGCCGTAGTAGCGGAACCCGGGCGGCAAGACGCCGATGACCGTCGTCGGGACCGCATCGAGCTCGATATTGCGGCCGATGACACTCGGGTCGGCGCCGAAGTGCCCGCGCCAAAGCGCGTCGCTGATCAGGACGACGTTGTCCTTCCCCGGCTCGCCATCCTCGGCCGCGAAGGTGCGTCCCAGCTGGGGCGCGACGCCGAGCATCGAAATGCCCTTGGGCGTCACGTGCATCGAAGCGACGCGCTCGGGTTCTCCTTCGCCCGCGAGATTGAGCTCCTGCACGAAGTCCGAAAGCGCAGTCTCGGCGAAGCATCCGCACTTGCGCCACTCGAGGTAGTGCAGCGCATTCACGGCCCGCGGGCCGGTATCGCGCTGCGATAGCGATTCCTGCACCACGACGAGACGCTCAGGGTCGGAATACGGCAGCGGTTTCAAGAGGATGCTGCGAACGATCGAGAACACGGCGACGTTGCCGCCGATACCCACCGCCAAGAGCAGGAATACACCCGTCGCGAATCCCCAATCGTGGCGTAGTCTGCGCAGAGCGTACTTCGTATCGAGCGAAAGGCGGTCGATGGTCGCGACGACCCAGTTGTCGCGACACTCTTCTTTTCGAACGTCGAGACCGCCAAACGTGCGTTTGGCCTCCTCGAGCGCTTCCGTTTCGCTCATGCCTCGGGCCAGGTTCTGCTGGATGAGCTGATCCCAGTGGAAGCGAAGCTCGTCGTCCAGCTCTCGCTCGAGCGACCCGCGGCGAAACACGGAGCGGAACATGAGCGGCGCCTTGTACAGCCATTGCTCGATGCTCATGACTCACGCCTCCGTCAGTTGCACGATGCGGCCGATCGCATCGGAGAGGCGCACCCAATCCTCGGTCTCCTTCTTGAGCGCCCTCCGGCCCAGTCGCGTGAGCGAATAGAACTTCGCGCGTCGATTGTTTCCGCTGAGCTTCCATTCGGCAGCGATCCAGCCGCTGTGCTCGAGCTTGTGCAAGGTGGGGTAAAGGGACCCGTCGCTGACTTGCAGCACGTCGCTCGAGAGCTGCTTGAGCCGCTGGCTGATCGTCCAACCGTTCATGGACGTCAGCGCCAGCATCTTGAGGACAAGGAGGTCCAGCGTTCCCTGGACCAAGGTCGTTGGTTTGCTCACGGCTCTTCCCTTGGTTACCGAGGAGAGTAGTCCGACTCCTCTCGGTAAGCAAGGGGACGGACGCGGGAGCGCGCTCCGCAGAGGGTGCCCCTCGCGACGGCGTCGTCTGGTCGCGCGAAGGGTACTCGGGAAAGTACCATCTCTATCCGATCGGCCCCGCCACCGGCAGCGCTTCAGGAGCGCCCATGACCTTCAAGCTCTATAACGCCCCCCAGTCCACGTGCAGCCAGCGCGTACGCTTCGTGCTGAACGCCAAACGGCTGCCTTTCGAAGAGGTCAGGCTGAATCTGCTCGCCGGAGACCAGCTCAAGCCCGAATACCTCGCGCTCAACCCCAATGGCGTAGTCCCCACGCTGGAGCACGATGGCGACATCGTCATCGACTCCACGGTCATCACGGAATATCTCGACGAGGTCGAGCCCGCCGAGAGCTTCACGCCGGAGTCGCCGGTCCTGCGCGCGCGCATGCGCGCGCTCATGCATTTCATCGACGAGATGCCGGCGGCCGCCGTGCGTGTGCCGACGTTCAATCTTGCTTTTCTGCCCAACTTTCAAAAAATGAGCCGCGAGCAATTCACGGCCATGGCGGAGTCAAAGCCGCTGCGGCGCGAGTTCATGTTGAGCATGGGCCAAAAAGGCTTCTCCGAGACGGAGATGGCCGCGGCGCTCGCCCGGCTGCGCCGCTCCTACGAGCGCATGGAGGCGGAAATCGGCAAAAGCGGTGGACCGTGGTTGCTCGGCGGGAGGATCACGCTGGCCGACGTGGCCGTGATGCCGGCGCTGGTGCGCATGCACGATCTTCGCCTTCCGGCCTGGCAGGATCTGCCGCGCGTCGCCAGCTGGTTCGACCGGATCCGCGGCCATGCCGCATTCGAGCCGACCTACTATCACGGGTCGTTGCTCAGCGAACGCTTCCCGCACCTGCGGGAGGTGAAATGACGCGAGCTGCGCTATCCTCGTCCGTATGAGCCAAGAACAACCGCCGAAGTGGAAGTTCGAAGGCGTGCGCGTCGTGCATTCGAGCGAGCTGGACATCAACACGCCACAGACGCCCGGCATGAATCGCGCCGCAGCGATCACGGCCGCTCGCACGGGCGCCGAGAAGCTCTGGGCCGGCACGGTCACCATCCATCCCAAAGCGAAGACCGGCGCGCATCATCACGGCCCCGTCGAGAGCGTGATCTATGTGGTCAGCGGCAAAGCGCGCATGCGCTGGGGCGAGCGGCTCGAGTTCGTCGCCGAGGCGGGCCCGGGCGATTTCATCTATGTCCCGCCGTACGTGCCGCACCAGGAAATCAATGCCTCCGACAGCGAGCCCCTCAACTGCGTGCTGTGCCGCTCGGGGCAAGAGCCCGTCGTCGTGAACCTCGACTTGCCGGTGGTCGAAGCGCCCGAGGAAGTGCACTGGGTGGACGACATCCACCATGCGCCCGAACGCTAGCGTCGCTGAATAGCGACAGGCAGATGACCACGAAGGCACGCTCGAGTGCCTCGAACCAAATCCCGACGCGCGCAGACTAAATCCGTATAGAGCTGCAAGGAGGCACTTTATGCGTGTCGCGTTGCGTTCGATCGCCACGATGGCGTTGCTGGCGGCCACCCTGCCGGCGCTCGCTCAAGTACGCGTCTCGATCACGGTCGCTCCTCCGCCGTTGCCGGTCTACGAGCAACCGCTGTGTCCCGGCGAGGGCTACCTGTGGACGCCGGGCTACTGGGCCTGGGACGACGTCGCTGCCGGCTACTACTGGGTGCCGGGCACTTGGGTCTTGCCGCCGCAAACGGGTCTGCTCTGGACCCCGGGCTACTGGAGCTGGGAGGACACTGCGTTTGTCTTCACCGGAGGGTACTGGGGACCCGTCGTGGGCTTTTACGGCGGCATCGATTACGGCTTCGGCTATCCCGGCCACGGCTATTACGGCGGCCGCTGGAACGGCGGTCGTTTCTTCTACAATCGCAGCGTCACGAACGTGAACGTCACGGTCGTCCGCAACACCTACGTGGAGAAGGTCGAGACGCCGCGCGCGCCGCAGCGAGTGAGCTACCACGGCGGGAACGGCGGCATCGTGGCGCGGCCCACGGCCCCCGAAGCCGCGGCCGCGCAGCAGCGGCACGTGCAGGAGACGCAAGTGCAAGCGCAGCACGTGCAGCACGCGCGCGCCATGCCGGAGCTGCACGCCGCGCAGAACAACGGCAAGCCGCCGGTGCTCGCTACGGCTCGGCCCGACGTGCGTGCGCGAGACTCCGGCAACAACCCAGCGCCGAGCCCGCAGGCTAAGGAGCGCTCTCGACCTGCGCCGCAATCCGACCGCGGCGGCGGGGCACGGTCTGCGCGGACGCAAGATCAATCTGCGCAGACGGGAGATCAACCCGGCACGCGGCCGCCCCGCGCGCAGGGTCAACCGGGCGCACGGCCGCCGCAGGCCGAAGGTCAGCCGAAGCCGCGGCCGCCCCAGGACCAAGGCCGAGCAGCAGGGGCGCGGCCCCCGCAGCCGCAGCCGCAGCCGCAGGGCCAAGCGCGCGGCGGCGACGAGCGGTCACGCGATCAGCACGACTCCAAGACACGCAAGAAAAACAACCGCCACGAGGGATCGGAGGACGACTGAGCGGTTTGCGGCGGGCCGGCGCGCGGCGGCGAGCTCGTCGCGGGGGCGTCTATGGCGCCGTTTTTGCAGGAGTCGAGCAAAGCCGCGGCGAGAAGGAGCCCTGCATGCACAACCGAAGCTGGTACGTACGTTTCGCGAAGGAGGCGGCGTGGCTCTGCGGACGTCCGGCCATGTTTTTCGTCGCGGTCTTGCTCATCGCGGTCTGGGTCGTGACCGGCCCACTATTCCGCTTCAGCGACACGTGGCAGCTCGTGATCAACACCTCTACCACGATCGTGACGTTCCTGATGGTCTTTCTGATCCAGAACACGCAGAACCGAGATACGGAGGCTATCCAGGTGAAGCTGGACGAGCTCATCCGTTCGACGAAGGGCGCGCGCAACGCGTTGCTCGATCTGGAGGAGCTCGACGACGACGAGCTCGATGAGTTCCGCAAGAAATTCGAGGTGCTCGCACTGGCATCGCGCCGCCGGGGGCGGAAGAGCACCCCGTGAACGTCGTTGCCGCCCGCGCGGCGAGCAGTGCAAGAGAGCTACCGGGTGCTCAGCACGCCGCGCCTTCGGCGGCTCGTGTGTCGGGGACAGGCGCGCCTGCAATGGGGTCCGCCAGGACATGCTCGAGCGCCGCGTACTCGATCGGCTTGACCAGGAAACGATCGAAGCCGGCTTCGCGGGCGCGCTGACGGTAGGCTTCGCCGCCATAGCCGGTCAACGCGACGATCCGCGAGGTCTTCACGCCCATCATGCCGCGCAATCGACGGGCCACTTCGTAGCCGTCCATGTCCGGGAGGCCGATATCGAGCAGCACGATGTCGGGCGCGAACTCGGCGGCCAGCGCCACGCCCTTGGCGCCCGTCGCGGCCACGCGCAGCTCGTGCGCGGAGTTGGCCTGCAAGTAAACCGTGAGGCCGTGAGTCGCGTCGACGTTGTCGTCGATGATCAGCACGCGCAACCCCGGGGCGTTCCTGCGCGCGATGCCGCGCACCGGTATTGCCGGCAGCGGCTTGGCGTCGGACAAGGGAAGATCCACGATGAACTCGGAGCCGCAGCCGGGTCCGTCGCTTGCGGCGTGCACCGTGCCGCGATGGGCCTCGACGAGCCCGCGCACGAGGGCAAGGCCGATGCCGAGCCCGGACTCGGCATGGCTCTTGGGCGTGTCCGCACGCGCGAATAGATCGAAAATCCGCTCGAGCGTGTCGGCTTTCAGGCCATAGCCGCAGTCGCGGACGCGCAGCAGAACGTGGGCGGGCGGTCCCGGCGTCTTCTCGGCCGACACCGTGATGCGGCCTCTCGGATCCATGTACTTGGCGGCATTCGTCAGCAGGTTGCCGAGCACCTGCGTCAATCGGACCATGTCGCCTTCGACATAGAGCGGCTCATCCGGCAGGTTGAGCTCCACCTCGTGCGCGCGCTCCTCGATGAGGGGCCGGGTTGCGTCCAGCGATTGCGCAACGGCGGCTTTGACGTCGATCGTTTCCTTGCGCAGCTGCACGCGGCCCGTCGTGATACGCGAGACGTCGAGAAGATCATCGATGAGCCTGACGAGATGCTGCAGCTGGCGCTGCAGCAGGTCGCGGGCCCAGACCCGCTTGTCGTCGGGCAGATTCGGCAGCCGAAGGAGCTCCACGCCCCCTTGCATGGCCGATAGCGGGTTGCGCAGCTCGTGCGCGAGGATCGATATGAACTCGTCCTTGCGTCGCGCGGCTTCCTTCAGCAGCTCCTCGGTGCGTCTACGCTCCTCGATCTCGGAGGTCAGTCGCCGGTTCGTCACCTCCAAGGAGCGGTTCAGCTCTTGCAGCTCGAGGGCCTTTTCTTCCTTCAGCTGCTCATGCGCCTGCTCGAGCTTGCTGTTGGCCGCGACGAGCGCCTCGTTGAGTCGCGACAGCTCGAGCCGCTGCATGTACAGCTGCACGAGCACCTGGACCTTGCCTCGAAGTATTTCCGGTATGACCGGAACGTACACGTAGTCGGCGGCCCCAATCTCGTAGCCGCGCAGGCGGTCGAGGTCCGTGATGTGGACGCCCGTGACGAACACGATCGGGGTTTGCGCCGCGCGTGAATGCGTGCGGATGCGCCGTGCCGTCTCGAAGCCGTCGAGGCCCGGCATGCTGATGTCGAGCAGAATGGCGGCAAAGTCGGTGTCATCGAGTCGCTTCAACGCTTCTGCGCCGGATCTCGTGCGCACGAGATTGTGCCCAAGGCGCTCGAGAATCGCTTCGTACGTCAGCAGGCGCGCCGGCTGATCGTCTACCAGGAGTATGTTGGCTGTGGCTTGATTCACGCGTCGACTCCGCCCGCTCAGCGATGCAACCAGGCGCGCAGTAACAACAATAGCTGGCGCGTATCGACGGGCTTGGCGATATAGTCGGACGCGCCGGCCTCGAGGCATTTCTCGCGATCGCCCTTCATGGCCTTGGCCGTCAGCGCTATGACGGGCAAGCGCTGCAGCTCGGACCTGGCCCGCAGCCTGCTCAGCGTTTCGTAACCGTCCATGTCCGGCATCATGATGTCGAGCAGCACGAGCGCAATGTCGGGGGTTTCCGCGACGAGTCGGATGGCGTCGAAGCCGGTCGCGGCGCTCAGCACGTCGATCCGGTGACGCTCGAGCACGCTCGACAGCGCGAAAATGTTGCGCTCGTCGTCGTCGACGACGAGCACCTTCTTGCCGGCGAGTGACTCGTCGCTCTCGTAGAGCGAGCGGAGCGTCTCCTGCTGCTCGCGCGATAGATCGTCGACGGTCCGATGCAGAAAGAGACACGACTCATCGAGCAGGCGCGCCGGCGAGTGCACACTGCGCAGTACGAGCTCCCGAGCGAGCTCGCGCGTTCGCGCGCTCTCGGCGTTGGCGAGGTTGCTCTCGCTGTAGAGCACGAACGGCACGTGCGCCAGTGCCGGGTGACGCCGCGCTTCGGCAAGCAGATCGAGGCCGGACATGTCGCCCAGCCGAAGACCGAGCACCACGCAGTCGAACGAGCGCCGAGCGAGGTGCTGTAGCGCCTCGATGCCGGAGCTCGTGGGTGTGATCTCTATGTCGGCGCCGCCGACGATCCGCGAGATGTGGTCCTGAGCGCTCCCGTCCGCAGCGACGACGAGCAGGTCTCGTTTCGGGCGTCGCGCAAGGTGGCGCATCTGCTCGAGTTGCTGGCCGAGCTCTTCGGGCGACAGCGGCTCGTCGAAGGAGGCAAACGCCCCGAGCGCCAAAGCGTGATGCCGTTGTCCGTCCGTGCCGAGCAGCAGCACGGGCAGGTGGCGCGTGGCGGGTTCCTGCTTGAGACGGCTCAGCACGGCCCAGCCCAGCATATCGGGCAACGAGAGCGCGAGCACGACGCCGGTGACTGGATATCGGCGGACGCAGGCAAGCGCGTCGACGCCGCGCGTGGACACGATGCCCTTGAAGCGATGCTCGTGCGCCATCTCGAGCACACGCGCCGCCTCCTCGGTGGCGCTCTCGATGATGAGCAGCACGTCGTCGCCTTCTTCGATGCGATCGCGATCGTCCACCAGCGCGGGGACTTCGGATTCGCGCAGCAGGATCGGGTAGACGTTGGAGTCGCCGGTGTGTTCGGCCGAGTCCCTCGGTGAGGGCGAGGGCACGGCGCTGCCGGCATAAACCGAGGGCAGATATAGCCTGAACACGCTGCCCTTGCTCGGCTCGCTGTCGACGCGAATCTCGCCACCGAGCAGCTGGGCGAGCTCGCGGCTGATCGCGAGGCCCAGGCCGGTTCCGCCGTGCTTGCGCGCCGTGCCGGCGTCGGCCTGCTGGAATGCCTCGAAAATGATCTGTTGCTTTTCCGGTGGGATGCCGATGCCGGTGTCCGTCACCGAGAACTCGACGACCGCCGGGGCCTCGTCGAGCACCGGATGTCGAAGCCCCCAGCCGCCGCGGGCCGGCCGGACACGCAGTCGCACGCTGCCTTGCTCGGTGAACTTGAACGCGTTCGAGAGCAGATTGCGCAGAACCTGGAGCAGCCGTTTCGGGTCGGTACGGATCGTCTGGCCGACGCCCGGGTCGAGCTCCACGGCGTACTTGAGGCCTCTGGAATCCGCCTCGTGGCGGAAGTTTCGCTCCACCGTGTCGGCGAGCGCTGCGAAGTCGAACTCCTCGGCCTCGACCGTGACGGTACCGGACTCGATCTTCGATAGGTCCAGAATGTCGCTGATCAGGTTCATGAGATCGGCGCCGGCCGCCTGGATCGTCGCGGCGTACTCGACCTGGCGCGGCGTGAGATTGGTGTCGGCGTTCTGCGCAAGCTGCTCGCCCAGCACGAGGATGCTGTTCAGCGGCGTGCGCAGCTCGTGCGACATGTTCGCGAGAAATTCCGACTTGTAGCGCGAGGTGAGCGCGAGCTCGGCGGCCTTGTCCTCCACCGCGCGCCGTGCGAGCTCGATCTCTTCGTTCTTTCGCTCCACTTCGGCATTCTGTGCCGCGAGCAGCCGCGCCTTCTGCGCGAGCTCCTCGTTCGTTTGTCGTAGGACTCGCTGCTGCGATTGCTGCTCGCTCGCGAGCTGCTGCGATTGGGCAAGTAACCGCTCCGTGCGCATGGTCGCTTCGATGTTGTTGAGCACCACGCCGACGGTGTCCGTCAGCTGCTCCAGGAAAGCGGTATGAGATGCCGTGAGCACGTTGAGCGAGGCGAGCTCGATGACCGCCTTCACCTGGGTCTCGAACAGCACCGGAAGCACGATGACGGTACGTGGCGCGAGGTCGACGAGACCCGAGCTGATGCGTATCGACCCCTCGTGGAAATCGGTGAGCATCATCCGCTGGCCTTCGCGTGCGCATTGACCGACGACGCCCTCGCCGAGACGGTACTCGCGCGTGACCCCGTCGGTGCCCGCATCCGCATAAGCGGCGACTTGTCGCAGCCGCGGCCCTCGCTCTGTTTCCACCATGACATACATCACGCCCTGCGCGGCCTCGACGAGCGGCGCGAGCTCGTTCAGCAGCATGTGCGCCACGGTGTGCAGGTCGCGCTGACCTTGCATCATGCGGCTGAACTTCGCCAAATTGGTCTTCAGCCAGTCCTGCTCCGTGTTGCGCTCGGTCGTCTCGCGCAGGTTGCCGATCATGGCGTTGATGTAGTTCTTGAGATCGGCCACCTCGCCGCTTGCATCGACTTGGATGTAGCGTGTCAGGTCGCCATTCGTCACGGCGGTGGCCACGTCGGCGATCGCGCGCACCTGCGTCGTGAGATTGGCGGCCAGCAAGTTCACGTTGGCCGTGAGGTCCTTCCAGGTGCCGGCCGCCCCGGGCACGTATGCCTGGCCGCCGAGGCGGCCCTCCACGCCGACCTCGCGCGCGACGCGCGTAACCTCGGCCGCGAAGCCGTTCAGCTGATCGACCATCGTATTGATGGTGTCCTTGAGCGCGAGCAGCTCGCCCTGGACATCGACCGTGATCTTGCGCGACAGATCGCCGCGCGCGACCGCGGTCGTGACTTCCGCGATGTTGCGAACCTGCGCGGTGAGGTTGCCGGCCATCGAGTTCACGTTGTCGGTCAGGTCCTTCCACGTGCCGGCCACGCCCGGCACCTTGGCCTGGCCGCCGAGCTTGCCTTCCGTGCCGACCTCGCGTGCGACGCGCGTGACCTCGGCCGCGAAGCCGTTCAGCTGGTCGACCATGGTGTTAAACGTGTCCTTCAGCGCGAGGATCTCGCCCTGCACGTCGACCGTGATCTTGCGGGAGAGGTCGCCGCGGGCGATCGCGATGGCCACCTCCGCGATGCCGCGCACCTGATCCGTCAGGTTCGTCGCCATGACGTTGACGTTGTCGGTCAAGTCCTTCCACGTGCCGGCCACGCCCGGCACCTTGGCCTGGCCGCCGAGCTTGCCTTCCGTGCCCACCTCGCGCGCGACGCGTGTGACCTCGGAGGCGAACGAGCGCAGCTGCTCGACCATCGTGTTGATCGTGTCCTTGAGCTCGAGGATCTCGCCCTTGACGTCGACCGTGACCTTGCGCGAAAGGTCGCCGCGCGCCACCGCCGTAGCGACGGCCGCGATGTTGCGGACTTGACCCGTCAGGTTGCCGGCCATTGAGTTCACGTTGTCGGTCAGGTCCTTCCACGTGCCGGCCACGTCCGGCACCTTGGCCTGGCCGCCGAGCTTGCCCTCCGTGCCGACCTCGCGCGCGACGCGCGTGACCTCGGAGGCGAACGAGCGCAGCTGGTCGACCATCGTGTTGATGGTGTCCTTGAGCGCGAGGATCTCGCCCTGCACGTCGACCGTGATCTTGCGGGACAGATCGCCGCGCGCGATGGCCGTGGCTACCTCGGCGATGCCGCGCACCTGGTCCGTGAGGTTCGCGGCCATGACGTTGACGTTGTCCGTCAAGTCCTTCCACGTGCCCGCCACGCCCGGCACGGTGGCCTGGCCGCCGAGCTTGCCCTCCGTGCCGACCTCGCGCGCGACGCGCGTGACCTCGGAGGCGAACGAGCGCAGCTGGTCGACCATCGTATTGATGGCCTCCTTGAGCTGCAGGATCTCACCGCGCGAGTCCACGGTGATCTTGCGGGAGAGGTCACCGTTGGCGACCGCGATCGTGACCTCGGAGATGTTTCGAACCTGGGACGTGAGGTTGTTGGCCATCGAGTTCACGTTGTCCGTGAGGTCGCGCCACACGCCTGAGACGTCATGGACCAACGCCTGTCCGCCCAGCTTGCCCTCGGCGCCGACCTCGCGGGCCACGCGCGTGACCTCCGACGTGAAGACGTCGAGCTGCTGAATCATCGTGTTGACGATCTGCGCCGAGCGCAGGAACTCGCCCTCGAGCAGACGGCCCTCGACCTCGAGGGTCACGGTTTGCGAAAGGTCGCCTTTGGCGACTGCCGCAATGCTGCGCGTCACCTCGGCAGTGGGCCACAACAGGTCGTCGATCAGCTCGTTGACGGAGGATTCCATCGTGCCCCAGGAGCCCGACGGGCGCTCGCACCGCACTCGCTGCCTTGTCTTGCCCTTCTTGCCGACGGCCTCGCCGACTCGCTCGAGCTCGCTGGCAAGGCGATGGTTTGCGCTCGACGATGTCGTTGAATGTGTCGGCGATCTTGCCTTCGAGTCCCGTCCAGTGGCGCGGGAGACGAACCGAGAAGTCGCCATCGCGAACGGTCTGCAGGGTATGCAACAGGAGCTCGAGGTCGATCGAGCTGTGTTCGACGGGGAGGAGCGCAGGGTCGGTAACTTCTCGTGCGTGCGTGCTCATGGCGATCACTCGCTTTGGAATTCGAGCATCCGATCCACGGCGTGCCGCAACGCACTCCATTGCGCCGACAGCGAGCTTCAGAGCGGTCGGACCCGGGACGCCCAAAATTACCCTGCGGAAACACGGATAACAACCGTCGTGCACGCATGTGCCTCGCGCGCGCTTCCCGGCGCGCCAAAGTGTTGCCGGTCGGAAACACTTTCGTGCCTTTTTCGCGGCCGAGTCACCGGTTGGCGCGCAACGAACGGTGACGCGCGGTCACGGCGATGCAGCGGCGCGCGCCGGTGGCCGCCCCGTCCCCGACGCTCTGTTGAGTCGCCCCGGGCAAGGACCCGGGTGCGGTCCGAGCGAGCGACAACGCCCTCGGTCCTCCGGCTGCCCCTGGCCGCGGACGGGTGTGAGCGCTTGTGGGGTCCGCGGCACATGGTTAGCATCGACCGGCGCACCCAACATTGGGGAAGGGGATCAGCGATGAGCAAATGGGCTGTGGCGTGGGTCGCGGTAGCGGGACTCCTGACGGTGGGTGCCGAAGTGCAGGCGCATCATGCCGTGGCGAGTGCGTACGACCTGAATAAGGAGATCGTCCTCGAGGGCACGCTCCTGAAATTGAACTTCACTAATCCGCACTCGAACCTGCATCTCGCAGTGCCGAACCCGGATGGCACGACGACCGAGTGGGTGCTGACCACGGCCTCGATCCAGGCACTGACGCAAAAGGGGTTCAACAAATCCTCGATCAAGCCTGGTGACGTGCTGAAGATCACGGCCCTTCCTGCCAGGAACGGGAATCCGGCGGGTTTCATCAGAAGGGTCGAGCTCGGCGACCGCCAATACAAGCTCTTCAACGACAACGGCGACAATTAGTCCGGCGCCGGGGGGGTTCGATGTCTTTTCGACGATCCGTCGCGACGTGCGCGTTCGCCGCGACCGTTGCGCTGTGCCGCATGCTGCCGGCCGGTGCACAAGGCTTCGGCGGGGGTCCGCCGCCCTTTACGCCGGAGCCCGGCGCAAAAGACCTGAAGTCGGTCCTCTACAACTGGACCTGGCACATGGGCATGCTGCGCGGGCAGTCGGAGCCGGAGCTCGTGGCCACGGTCGAGTATCAGGCCGAGGGGACGGTCCAGGTGGCCGGACAGCCCTGCACGCTGACGAAATATCGCATCAGCGCGAACTTTCAGATTCCGGGCTACCGGACGCAAATCGAGTGCAACCGAGCGAGTGGCCAGACGTACGCGAACATCGAAACGATGAGCGGGGAGTACGCCTGGGACGAGGACATCCCGGGCGCCGAGATCATGCCCGGTGAGGGCAAGGCCACGGCCCGACCCGCCACGCTCGAGGAGCGGCGGATTCGCCTGTGGGCGAGCCCTCACGGTGCGCCCAAGGCGGCTCTCGCCGCCGCGGCCGGCGTGCCGCCGTCGGAGTCGTTCGCGCACAACCCCGCCACGCTGCTCGATCACCAGGCTGCCGCCGGAGCGAAGTCCCAGGCGACGCTGTCGTGGCAGGGGAACCACGCCGTGATCACGTATCCGGTCCCGGGCGTACCGGGCGCCACCGCGACCGCCACGCTCGACGAGGGCTTTTTGCCGGAGCGCGTCGTGGTGAAGCACGGCTCGAACACCACGGAGTTCGTCTACGGCAACTTCCAGGACTGGAACAACCCGCTGCACAGGATCGAAGCGCTGTATGCCGGCACCATCGTCGAGCGACGCAACGGCACGGTCGTCCGCGATTTGAAGACGACGGTGACCGAGGTGGGGCAGGTCTATGTCGTCGTGCCGGTCCCCGACAGCGTGCTCAAGACGCGCACTGTTCGTACGGCCGCCGCAGCGGCGCCGGCCAGCGCGAAAGCAGCCTCGCCTTCGGGCGAGACGCCGCGGCTCGCCAACGGCAAACCCGACCTGTCGGGCTCCTGGCAGTTGGCCGGAGGCGGGCAACAGCGTGTCGCCGGCGGAATGTTTCGGCGCTGCACTCCGTTCCAGGACCATTGCATGGAGTGGACGAATCAGAGCGCCGACTACGAGTTCATGGCGCCCTCGCGGCTCGATCCGAATCACCCGCTGTACAAGCCCGAGCACTGGGACAAGGTGCAAGAGCTCGACGAATGGACGAACCGGGACGACCCGGTCATGACCTGCCTCCCACTCGGCAATCCGCGCCACGGACCGCCGGTGCGCATATTCCACACGGCCGACGACATCACGATGTTCTACCGCGGCGGCATCGACGGCGGCGGCGGGTATCCTGACTTCCGCATGATCCCGCTCGACGGCCGGCCGCATGATCCGCAGCGGGCACTGCAGTACACGTACATGGGGTACACGGTCGGCCGCTGGGAAGACGACACGCTCGTGCTCGACTCCATCGGATTCACCGACGAGACGTGGCTCGGGCGCGGCGGCCTGTTCCATTCCGATCAGATGCACGTCGTCGAGAGATTCACGAGGACCGGCAACGAGATGCTCTACGAGGTCACCGTCGAGGACCCGGAAGTGCTCGTCAAGCCGTGGGTCATGAATCCGCGGATTCTGCGCATTGCCAACCGCGCTGCGATCATCTCGGAGCGGGGCAGCTGCACCGACGGCGAGCGGGAAGAGGTCAGCACGCAGATTCGGCACTGATTAAGCGGCCTCGTCGGCACGTGGTCTCTCGTTCGAGACGGCCGTCGCGGACGCACGGCGCTTGCTCCTTCGTGGCACGCGGGCGCCGGAGGAGTGACGAGCATGGCGGTTCGAGCCGACATTTGGTCCGACATCCACTATGCCTTGCGCACGTTCAGGCGTGCGCCCGGGCTCACGATCGTCACGGTGCTCACGCTGGCGATCGGGCTCGGCGCGACGACGGCGATCTTCAGCGTCGTCGACGCCGTGTTGCTGCGGCCGCTCCCGTTTGCCGAGCCCGACCGGCTCGTGCAAATCGTAGAGAACGTACCGGCCGGGGAGAACCCGTTCGGCGGCACTTCGCTTCGCAGAAGCGCGATGAGCGTCACCGATTTCGACTGGTGGCGGCAAAACTCGACGACCTTGTCGCACATCGCGCTGACCCAGCGCGAGGGAAGCACACTCGCGACACCGGACGGCAGCGTGCAGATCTACGGCTCGCGCGCGTCGCCCGCGTTGTTCTTCATGCGCGGAATTGCGCCGCTGCTCGGCCGAGGGTTGCAGCCCGACGACGAGCGCGCGGATTCGGACGTCGTGGTGCTGAGCGAGGCCACGTGGCGGCGGTACTTCAATTCCGATCCCGACATCGTTGGACACAGGCTCGAGCTCGATAGTCGCTCCTACACCGTGGTCGGTGTCATGCCGGCGGTGTTCGGCGAAGAAGCCTTCTGGACGCCGTTCGTTGCCATGGCCTTGCCGCCGGGCCAGGTGCTCTTCCTTGCGGCCCAGGCGCGGCTCGCCGATGGCGTTTCGCTCCAGGCCGCGAGCGCGGAGGCCAATGTGCTCGGCCTGCAGATGCGCGGCATCGAGCCGGTACCGGGAGCGCCGCCGCGCTTCGAGGTCGTGCGCACGCTGGACGAGCTCACGGCGGCCGTGGCTCCGGCGCTGCGCGTGCTGATCGTGGCGGTCGCCGTCGTGCTCGCGATCGTCTGCACGAACGTCGCGAACCTCATGCTCGTGCGCGGCGCGCGGCGCCAGTTCGAGATCGCGATTCGCCGCTCGCTGGGTGCGACGCGCGGTCGCATTGCGAGGCAGGTGCTGACGGAGAGCGTCGTGCTTGCCGGCTGCGCGGGGCTCGCGGCCATCGCGCTCGCGTTCGGCGGCGTGGCACTGCTCAAGTCGACGGCCATAGGCTACGTGAATCCGCGCTTCCCCGTGGCCGCGGCGGCGGTTTTGCCGCGCATCAACGAGATTTCGATCGATCCCACCGTGCTTGCTTTCGTCGTGGGGCTGTCGCTGATCACCGGTGCGCTATTTGGCGTTTTGCCGGCACTGCGCCTGTCGAGATACGGCGAACGCGGGCATGCCTCTGCGGCCCAGATGTCGACGCATGCTCGTGATACGCGCCTCGGCCACGTGCTTGCCGCCGTGCAGTTGGCGTTCGCGATGGCGCTGCTGATCGGCGCCGGGTTGCTCGTGCACAGCTTCCTGAAGCTCACCGGCATCGATACCGGCTTCGACCCGCGCGGTGTCTTGGCCTTCGATCTCGTCGTTCCCGGCGAGTCCACGGCGGAGCGCAAGCTCGAGGTGGCGGAAGCGCTGGTCGCGCGACTCGAGAGCGACTCGCGCGTGACGAGCGCCGGCTTCACGGAGATGGCGCCGCTCACGCCCGGCATCATATTGATCACGGCCGTCTTCGTTCCCGAAGGCATGACGGCCGCCGAGCTACGCGAGGAGCAGCGCACTCAGACCCCCGGCGAGCGTACACAGACCCGCCAAATGAGCCCCGGCTACTTGCGTGCCATGGGTGCGCATCTCGTCGAGGGACGATGGCTCGACGAGCAGACCGTGTCGGGTCCGGCAGTCCTCGTGAGTCGGGCGTATGCCGAGCACTACTTCCCGGGGCGCAGTGCAGTCGGCGCTGGGATGCTCATGAACGGTAACAGCGTGACGATCGCGGGCGTCGTGGACGACCTGCATCTCGGCAGTCTCGAGCAGCAACCCGAGCGCGCGGTATTCGTCGACGCCCGGCAGATGCTGGCGGCGCGCCGGGCCATGGCGCAGCCTCTGCCGCCGCAGGCGGATCGGTTCTTTCTCACCGTCGGGGGCAGCAGCATCGCCTTCGCCGCGCGCAGCACGGGCGATCCTCTCGCGATTCTGCCGGACCTGCGCAGCATCGTGCGCGACATCGATCCGCGGCTCGCGATCGACGCGGCCGTGCCCCTGGAGCGAATCGTCTCCGGGCTCACGACGCGCCCGCGGTTCTACGCGACGCTGCTCGGTGTGTTCGGCGGGATTGCCGGCTTCATCGCGGTGATCGGGATCTACGGCGTGCTGTCGTACGTGGTCGCCCAGCGGACGAAGGAAATTGGCGTGCGCATGGCGCTCGGCGCGCAGCGCGCCGCGGTGCTCAAGCTCGTATTGCGCCGCGGCGCGCTGATCGTCGGGATCGGTGTCGCGAGCGGCGTGGCCGCGGCTGCCGCGCTGACCGGCTACCTCAAGGGCATGCTGTTCGGGCTCACGGCGCTCGACGTCGGCACCTACGCCGCCGTTGCGGCCGCGTTCGCGGCCATCGCCATGCTGGCGGTGTACCTGCCCGCGCGGCGCGCGACAACGATCGATCCCCTCGAGGCGCTGCGCCACGAGTAGGCGAGGGCGAGCGCGCGGCGGTCGCCCCGGCTTCCCGCCGTGTTCGATGGCCTACGGTCGTGCCGGGCAGCGTCCCGGTGAAGCGGCTGCGAGTACTCGCGGTCCATGCGGTCCCGGGCCCGTCGCAAAAGGCGTAGCTCGTCGATGTCGATGTTGCTGCTCATGTGGAAATCCTACCCCGACGCGATCCTCGTTCCGTTCGGGAACGGGCGGCGGCAGGCGGCGCGCAGGCGGCCAGCGCTCGTTCGCCACAGCCCGAGTGACGCCTTGCAGCGACACCCGGTCGGCGGCTGGGCGATCTACGTGCCGGCGACAGCAACGCGATTCGTTTTGGCACGCGTGTTGCAAACGGAACACGTCTAGAGGACTCAGCGGAGACAGTCATGAAAATTCACGTGTTCTTGGCATCCGTCGCGACCTTCGTCGCGATCGGCGGCTGCGCCACCGACACCGCTCGTGTCGGCAGCGAGCCTGCCGCGGCGCAGCTGCCGAGCGGCGTCACCCTGCTCGACTCGGATCGCGGCCAGTGCAATGGCGCCGTGGAGATCGGGCGGCAGTCCGTGCGAGGCACGGGGTCGGCCGATCTCGTGGTTCGTGAAGGGCAGAACGCCACGTTCCAGGCGGCGGACGACGACATCCTGTGGAGCTGCCTCAACGGCGTGACGGCGCAGCGACAACGTACGCAGTGTCCAGCTGCCACGACGTACGTCCGGATCACGCGCGGGGCCACGGCCGACAACTTCCTGATCGAGTGCTACGGCTGACACGTAGCTGCAGCGTCGCGCGAGCTTGACTTCGAGTCAGTTTGCCCTACATTGTAGGGCATATGGCGACCGAGCCGAGCCTGGGTGAGTTCGAGCAGATTGTGCTGCTCGCGATCCTGCGTCTGAAAGACAAGGCGTATGGCGTCTCGATTCGCGCCGAGATCCTCGAGCACACGCGCCGCGATCCCTCGGCGGGTGCGCTCTACACGACGCTCGATCGGCTCGAGCAGAAGGGCATGCTGAGATCGAGGACGGGCGAGCCCACGCCACAGCGTGGCGGCCGTGCGAAGCGTTACTACACCGTCACGGCCGCCGGCGTTGCCGCGGTCGCGCGCGCTCAGCACGCGTTCAAGAATTTGCTCAAGGGTGTGAAACTGCCGGGAGGCTCGCTTGCGTAGTGGCGGCGGCGAGACGCTCTTGGTGCTGTTCACGTCTCGTGAGCGCGCGGAGACGATCGTCGGCGATCTCGTGGAGCAATCGCCGACTCATGGCTCCGGCTGGTATACGCTCGAGATCATCCGGATCGCGCTCGCGCTGTGGCTGCGCAGCATCCTCTCGGCGCCGGGTCGCGCGCTGGCGCTCGCCGGGCTCGGCAGCCTCGTGTATGGCGGTGTGTACGCGGTGCTGTTCGTGGCGAGCGGTTTGCCCTGGCACGCGTGGCAACGCGTCTACGAGCTCAGTTTCTTGGGTCCTCTCTGCCTCGTCGTGCGCCGCTTCGAATTTCCTGACGGGCGTGATTCTTGCTCGCCTGCCGCCGCGCCTGCGAGCGCTCCCCGCGCTGCTCGCCGTGTGGCTCGCGAGCTGGCTGGTGTGGCCGCTCTTGGCGGCGCGTTTCTTTCCGTGGTCCACGCATGGTGCCTGGCGCGGGCTCATCCCCTGGCCCGCCTGGCTCGCGGGACCCTGGGCCGTGGCCGTTGCCGCGGCCATCTTCCCGTTCCTGTATCTCGTGCCGTTGCTGCTCGGCGCGTTGCTCGTCGAAAGGCGAAGGACGAAGACGCGTACAACCTGACGACGGGTCGCGCGCGCCTCGATCAGTCCTGTGCGACGAGGCGCTCCGCGTCGCTGCGGCTCGGGAAGGCCGCGTCGGTGTCGAGCAGCGCCCGAAGCACCTCGCGGGCCTTGGTCGCGCGCCCCGTGGCCGAGAGCGCGACCGCCCAGTGGTAGCGAATCTCGGCTTGGTCCGGTGCTGCTGCGGCCGCCTCGGCCAACAACGGTAGCCCGGCCGCGGCGTTGCCGCGGCGCACCTGAATCGAGCCTAGCGTATCGGTGATGTGCGGATCCTTCGGTTCGACGCGGTGGGCACGCGTCGCCAACTCGACTGCGCGCGGATCGTTACGCTCGGAGTAGAGCCACGCAAGGTCGTTCAGCGCGGCGGCGTTTTTCGGCTCCGCGTCGAGCACGGACTCGAAGCGCCCGATCGCAGCGTCCCAGTCGCTGCGCTGAAGCGCCGCGGAGCCGAGTGCGAAGTCGATCCGCGGATCGTTCGGATGATGGGCATCCCAGGCGGCGAGCTCCCTCTCCGGTTTCGCTCGTCCGGCGCGCTGGGCCGTCGTGTAGGTGCGGAGCGCAAGTTCCGCGCTGGGCCGCAACGCGAACGCTTGCGAGAACGCCGCGGCCGCGTCATCGAACTTGGCACTCCCGGCCGCAACATCACCTTGCCGCACGTAGATCTCCGCCAGCAGCAACCTCGCCGCGGTATCGCTCGAATTGTGATCGAGCGCCGTGCGCAGATTTTCCTGCGCCCGGTCCACGCGGTTGCGCTTGAGATCGACGAAGCCAAGCGCCGTGTAGGCGGGCCAGTACTCAGGGGCATCCTCGATCAGGGCGTCCAGATGACGCTCGGCCGCTCGCAAATCGCCTCGCGCGAGATCGACCTTGGCACCCGCTTCAAGCGCTGTTCCGCGGCGGCGACGGCGCCGTCGGCGAGGAGCACCTGGCCGAGCAGCAAATGCGCCGCAGCGTCATCCGGCTGCCGCCGAACGACCTCCAGCCGGCGCTGCGCGGTCTCCTGGTCGCCGCCGGCAGCGGCCGCTCGTGCTTCGGATAGCACCCGCTCGGGCGTGGGCCGAGCGCAGGCAGCCACGAGCGCGAGCCACGTCGCGAGACCAGCGGCGCGCCAACGGTTACCGAGCTTCGTGGTCACTCCTCTCCCCGCGCGATGCCTCCGCCGTGCGTCGGCGACGATCGTCCTCGACGTGGTTACGTTCGGCGGCAGATGATCCCTTTGGGCGACCGCAAAAACCGCGCCACGGGTACTGCGTCGGCGTCACTTCGAATCAGGCCTCTGTCTTGCGGTCTCACCGCGAGCCTGTCGTTTTTGCCTGAAGAAGTGTCGCCACACGACAACGGTTCTGTGCCGGTGCCGGAGCAGTCCTCGTCGAGCCGAATCAGCGTCGCCGCCGAGGCCCGAACGGCGCCTTGCCGCGGCGCCACTGAATCATGAGGAACGCGCCGGCCATCCCGCCGAGATGCGCAAAATGCGCCACGCCGGCCTGTGTGCCCGTCACGCCCAGGAACAGCTCGAGGCCGCCGTACAACGTCACGAACAGCCAGGCCTGCATTGGAATCGGCGGGAACAGCAGCACGAGGGTTCGCCGCGGAAAGTACATGCCGAAGGCCAGCAACAAGCCGAACACGCCACCCGATGCTCCCAGCGTGGGATACGGCGAGCCCATGAGCGCGCTCACCCCGAGCTGCGCGACGCCGGCCGTGATCACCGATACGAAGTACAGAGACAAGTACCAGCGTGTGCCGAACAGCTGCTCCAGCGTACTGCCGAACATGTACACCGCGAACATGTTGAAGAAGATGTGGGCGAAGCCACCATGCAAGAAGCTGTACGTGACGAGCTGCCACGGCTCGAACCCCACCCCGGGCCCGAACGCCGCCGAGGCGCCGAGCGGCCACAGCGCGAACCAGACGGTGATCGGATCGCCGAGCTGCATTTGCAGCAGAAAGACGACGACGTTGGCGCCGATGATGGCTTGAGTACCGCGAGGCATGGAGTTGTCGTCGTTCGGTTAGTCGCGCCCGCGCGAGCGTTACCGGCCGAGCGTCGCGCGCCACTCGTCGACGAACGCAACGACGCGCGACTTGTCGTAGCCGTTGTTGCCGTTCTCGAGCGGCGCGGTGTTCTGCGAGCGGAGCACGGCACCGTCGGCCGACAGCACCCAGAAGTGCGGATAGCCAAGCGCTTTCGGCAGCGTAGCGAAGAAATCCTCGTTCTTGTTGTCTTCGCTGTAGTTCACGTGCACGACTGCGAACGTATTTTGAAGCGCCTGCTCAAGGTCCGGATTCTTCTTGAAGAACGCGTCGAGGTAGTGGCACCAGCTGCACCAATCGCCGCCGGCCACGACGAGAATGAGCTTGTGGTCGGCCGTGGCCGCGGTTTTCGCTTCGGCGAGCTGGGCGAACGGGTCGGCGGCGGGATCGTAACCGAGCCCTTCGGTCGCACCCGCGGGGAGCGCGAACGCGAGGATCGCGGCGGCACCTACCCAGAAATGACTCGTTCTCATCTCAGCTGCCCTCGTGCCCCGATCATACAACACGAGGCGCTGCGAGCCAGCCCGGAGCGCCGCTTGGCGTCAGTCGTGATGGCGAAAGGCGTCTGCGGCGGCCCGCCAGACTTTCATGGCGGCGGACCCGAGCAGGGCGAGGCCGTCGACCAGCACCTTGGCGCCGACCCAGATGCCGAGCTGCACCTTCTCCTTCAGCGGCAGCTCGTAGAACGCGTCGGCCCATTCCATGTGGCGGGCGACGATGCGGTTTCGTCGGAGCCAACCGTCGATCGACGGAAAATTCTTGGCGACGATGACGGCGGCGAGGATCAGCAGGAGGAATCCCGGGATCAACGGCAAGACGAGCCCCACCACGCCTAGAAGAACCAGCGCCACGGCAACGACGCAGGCGATGAGCTTGGTGGGCAAAGCGGCAGTGGCTTTCGTATTCATTGGCTTCTTTTGGGTTAATGGTGTGGATAACGTCGGTAATCGCTGCGCTCCTTGATCGGAGCCAGCAGGAAGTAGAAGACCCAGGCGAACCACGACAGGAACACGATTGCGAGGATCCAGGCGAGCTTCTCGCCGCCGGTCGTTCTGTCGGATCCCGCGATGATCAGGATCGGCAGCAACCAGATGAAGAAACAACCGATCGGGACCGACAGCGCCAGTGCGATACCCAGAATCGGAATCAGCAGCACCACGCTGACGAGGATGCCCACCAAGACGAACAACGCACCGATGAATCTCATGCTCCGCCCGGACCCCCCACGGTAGATTCTCGAAACACTGCGCGACTCTTTGCGAGTATCGTGCCAAGAGGCGGTATCGTTGTTTTTCCACGAGCCGACGCGGCTCGCGCGCCGTCGAGCGCTGACCGAAATGGCCGATAGTTGGTGAATTTGGCCCAAGGAAGCGGCTCGCTGCCACTTCCGGAGCTCGAATCGCCACGCGATGCGCGTAGAGTCGAGGCGGTGGAGCGCGCTGATCCGCTCTGATCCCACGTCGTCGGTCCGGATGCCGGATGAGAGCGCAGGCAGTATGAAAGCAGCGGTGTTCAACGAGTACGGCCCGCCCGAAGTGATCGAGATCACGGACGTAGCCACGCCGACCCCGACCGACGCGGAAGTCCTGGTGCGAGTTCACTCGACCACGGTTTGTGCGGCGGACTGGCGTATGAGAAAGGCCGATCCGGTGCTCGTGCGTTTGATGCTCGGCCTCCGGCGCCCAAAGAAGTTTCACGTGCTCGGCATGGAGTTCTCGGGCGTCGTCGAGTCGGTCGGCCAGGCCGTCACGGCCTTCCACGCGGGCGATCAGGTTTTCGGGCTGTGCGGGCCCGCGTTCGGCGCGCACGCAGAGTATGTGTGCACGCCCGAGGATCACGTGGCCTTGAAGCCCGTCAACATGACATACGACGAGGCGGCAGCGGTTGCGTTCGGCGGCTCGTCGGCACTGTACTTTCTGAAGAAGGCCGGCATTCGGGCGGGACAGAACGTGCTCGTCTACGGCGCCTCCGGCAGCGTCGGCGTCTTCGCCACGCAGCTCGCCAAGCACTTCGGCGCGCGCGTCACCGCCGTGTGCGGCACGAGCAACGTCGAGATGGTGACGTCGCTCGGTGCGGACGCCGTGATCGACTATAAGCGCGAGGATTTCACGGCGGCCGGCCGCGTCTACGATCTCTTCTTCGATGCCGTCGGCAAGGCCGGCATGGCACGGAGCTTGCGGGTCCTGCATCGCGGCGGCACGTACGTCAGCGTCGGGCCCTCCGGGGGTGCGCTGTCGATGCTGACGGACGCAGTCAAGGCGATGTGGATATCCGCGACGGGCGCCGCGAAGGTCGTGAGCCCGTTGCCGATCGGCATGGAGATGGAGATGTCGTACCTCAAGCAGCTGATCGAGGCCGGCACGCTGCGCACCGTGATCGATCGACGCTACTCGTTGCAAGAGATCGCCGAGGCCCACCGGCTCGCCGAAAGTGGGCACAAGAGGGGACACGTGGTCGTCCAGGTGCGCGAGCCGTGATCGAAGGCGCGGAATGGTGTGGGCTCCAGGCTGTCGAACAAGAAGGTATGCAAGTGTTTGGAGACCAAGCGAGATGAAGGCGTGGTTCTGGTTGAGTGTCACAGGCACTGCATTGCTCGTGTCATCGGTGCACGCCCAGGAAGTCGTGAACCCCGGTTTCAAGAGCGTGGGCCGCGCGTGGCCGCTCAAGGCCGATGCGCGCAAGCTTCCGGAGGTAGGGCCGAATTTCCAGTTTCGGCCGAACTCGGATTACGGTGGTAGCGCGCGTGGGGGTGCCGTGCCTCCCGGCGTAAAGCCCCTGCCGGTCGACATCTTCACCACCAAGGATTTCTACAAGGACAAAGCGCTGTGGACGGATCCGCGCTACTTCCGCTGCAACAGCACGCTCGGTATAGAAGCCGAGTCCGGAGCCGTGGGCGCGCCTTTGATCGAGAACAACGACCCGAAGACGGCCGCCTGGGGCCACTGCGACCGCGACTATCCGCGCGAAGCGATCGTGAGCCCTTATCCGTTCAAGACGGCGCAGGAGCACTATCAGGCTCTGCTCGCCGAGACGAAGAAACGCGGCGGCCCCACGAAGCCGAAGTTCGAGGACATCGCCGACTGGACCGGCCGCTACATGCATCCGGGACGGACGCCGGGCAATGACAATTGGTACTTCGGCCATCACAACCAGATACCCACGCTGCTGTCGCTGCTGAAGCCCGAATATCAGCAGCGCATGGTGCAGCAGACGTACCACGAGGGGCGCGGGCAAGCGCAGTGGCCGTCGCAGTATTGCTGGCCCGAGGGATTCATGCGCCGCTGGCACGAGGCCGCGGTGTGGGAACACCAGATCATTGCGACGCCCGACATCGTGCAAATCATTGCGGGCGTGGCCCGGAACTTCATCACGAACATTTACGTCGGCAAAGAGTTCAAGATGGACGGGGTGGTGCCGCGCCTCGCCGCCGACGTGCCGCGTTGGTACGGCGAGACGATCGGCTTCTGGGACAAGGACACGCTGATCACGTGGACCTCGAACATCCAGGGCTGGATGGTGCACGGCGAGTTCGAATATTCGAACAAGATGCAGACTGTCGAGATCTATTCGCCGATGCGAGACGCGAGCGGCAAGTTCCTGGGCCTCAATCACGAGGCAATCTTCTACGATCCGGAAGCGCTCGTTCAGCCGGTTCGCGTCGTTCGCAAGCTAGTGAAGCAGAGCACAGTGACGGCCGGCGATCCGTTCGTGTTCATCGAATGTGTCCCGACCATCTACCCGATCGACGGCAAGGCCACGCCGGTCACGCCGGGCAAGAGGTTCGAGTTCGAGGTACCGGATATGTACGGTCGGCCGTGGGCGCACATCTGGGAAGAGTACTTCGAGGACGGGATGCAAAAGCCGCAGGAAGAGGACATCTTCGACTTCAATTGAATCCGCCGGCCTACCGTGCCTGATCGACATTCCGCGCGGTCGCGGGAACTGTGATCCGCGCACGCGGGCGTTGTCGCTGCGTCTGCTAGCCTCCGCCTACCGCCGACACGCGGGGGAGCGCGCAAGCGGTTGCGACCATGAAAATATTGCTGGTCGAGGACGACCCCGACGACGCTGAGTTCCTGCGACTGTCCCTGGCGCAGCACAGCACGGCCGTCTCCGTTATTCAGGCAGGTCAGCTCAGCGATGCGGCGACTGCGCTCGACAACGAGCCCTTCGACGTAGTGTTGCTCGACCTGAATCTTCCCGACGGTCGCGGCGTCGAGTGCGTTGAGAAGATCCAGGAAGCCAGCGCCGTCGTGCCGATCGTGGTGCTGAGCGGCCAGGGCGACGAGGATTACGCAGTCGAAATCTTGAACCGCGGCGTTCAGGACTACCTCGTCAAGTGGGAGGGCGACGGACGCATCATATTGCGTGCGATACGCTACGCCATAGAGCGCAAGCGAGCCGAGGTCAAGCTCAACTATCTAGCGCGTTACGATTCGCTCACCCGCATCCCGAACCGGCAGTATCTGCGCGATCAGCTCCAGCACGCCACCACGCGTGCGCTGCGCGGCCATCGGACGATGGCGTTGATGCTGCTCGATCTCGATCGCTTCAAGATGGTGAACGAGACACTGGGTCACGAGGTGGGTGACGCGCTGCTGAGAGAGGTCGTGCAACGTCTCACCAGCAGCGTGCGCGATTGCGATCTGCTGGCGAGGCTCGGCGGCGATGAGTTCGCCGTTCTTCTCGAGGACATCGAAGGCCCGCTCGAGGTCGAGGCGGTGGCACGCAACGTCGGCGTCGCCTTCCAGGCGCCGTTCGACGTCGGCGGTCGGCAGGTGTCCGTCACCGCGAGTGTGGGCGTCACGGTATGTCCCGCCGATAGCACCGACCCGGTGGCTTTGCTGAACAACGCCGACATAGCGATGTATCGGGCGAAAGAGCAAGGGCGCAACACGTTCAAGTTTTTCGCGCCGAGCATGCACGAGGACATTCTGTCGTATCACCGGCTCGAAACGGACCTGAAGGACGCGATCACCCGGGGGCAGTTCGAGCTGCTGTATCAGCCGCAATTTCGTCTCGCCGATCATCGTATCGACGCCGTCGAGGCCCTGCTGCGTTGGAACCACCCGGAACGCGGGCGCCTCAATCCAAATGAATTCATCTCGGTCGCGGAAGAAAACGGCTGCATCGTTCCGTTGGGCCTCTGGGTGCTCGAGGAGGTGTGCCGGCAGCTCAAGCGCTGGGAAAGCGCCGGCGTGCCCCTGCCACGTGTGGCAGTGAACGTCGCCGCCGCGCAGTTCCGGCAACCGGAGTTCCATGAAACCGTTCGCGGCGTGCTCGAAGCTCATTCGGTAGATCCGGAGCTCATCGAGCTCGAGTTGACCGAGCGCTCCTTGATGGAGGACACCGAGGACGTACAGAGATCACTGCGCGCGCTGAAGGATATCGGCGTGCGGCTCGCCATCGACGATTTCGGTGCGGGCTATTCCTGCCTCGCCTATCTGCGTCGGTTTCCGCTCGACGTGCTGAAGATCGACCGCTCGTTCGTCGCGGATCTCGAAATCAGCAAAGACGCTCAGGCCATCTGCAGCGCCATCCTGTCCATCGCGCACCGCTTGTCCCTGGATGCCGTTGCCGAGGGCATCGAGTCCGAGCAACAGCTGGCGTTCTTGACGAGAAACGACTGCTCGTACGGTCAGGGCTATTACTTCAGCAAGCCGATCGCGGCCGAGCAGCTGGGCGCGCTGATGATCGAGAGCGGCGGACAGGCTACGCGCCGCCGCCGCGTAATCAGGCGGCGAATTGCCGCGAAGGCCGGTTGAGAGGTACCGCTATGAGCGAGGTCAAACCCGCGCGCCCGAAGACGCTCGAAGCCGCACTCCACGCGTTGGAGGAGGCCGAGGCCAAGCTGCGCGCTTACGAGGGCGACGACACCGGCATCAGGCGGCTCGCCGAAAGCGTGCAAAGAAGCGAGGAGCGCTTCCGGATGCTCGCGGAAGGCGTGCCGAACCACCTGCTGTTTCTCGATACCGAGCTGCGCATTCTGTTCGCCAACAACGTGTTCCTGGAGGCCACGGGCTGGACGGCGGAAAGGGCCGCCGGCCGCCACATCTCCGAGCTCACCGACATCGAGCGATTCATGCAGCGGCGACCCTTCTATGAGCGCGCTCTCGCGGGCGAAGCGGTCAGCTACGAGGCGACGGGCGCCGCTGGCAACCGAAGCGGCTATTACCGCTTCTCGTACCGCCCGAGCTTCGATGCGTCGGGCAAGGTGCGTGGCATCTTCTCCATGGCCACGGACATCTCCGAGCTGCGGAAGATTCAGCTCGAGCTCGAAGCCAAACAGACCGAGCTGATCCGCTCCAACAAGGATCTCGAGCAATTCGCGTACGTCGCGTCCCACGATCTCAAGGCGCCTTTGCGCGCCATCGAGCTGCTGGTGCAGTGGATCACCGAGGGGCTCGCGGGCTACGACAACAACAACGTCCAGGAGAACCTCTCGCTGCTGGCCAAGAGAACGCAGCGATTGAACCGGCTGCTCGACGACCTGCTCGCATACTCGCGGGCCGGCCGAAAGGTGGGTGCTCATCGGATGGTCGACAGCCATGCGCTCGTGCTCGACGTGGCGCAGCTGATCAATGCTCCGCAGAACGTATCCATCTCGATCGAAGGTAAGCTGCCCACGTTCAAGACGCATCCGGCGCCGCTCGAGCAGGTGCTGCGCAACCTCATCGGCAATGCGGTCAAGCATCATCCGGGGCCGGAGGGCCGCATCGCCGTCTCCTGTCTGGACGAAGGCGAGCGTTATGTCTTTGCGGTGGAAGACGACGGCGAAGGAATACCCGCGCAATACGCGGACCGCGTGTTCGAGATGTTCCAGACGCTGAAGCCCCGCGATCAGGTCGAGGGCAGCGGCATGGGGTTGGCGATCGTGAACCGCATCGTCCAATGGCAAGGAGGCCGCGTCTGGTTCGAGCCGGCAGCCTCCGGCCGGGGGACCGTTTTCAAATTCCAGTGGAAGAAGCACCAGCCGCTGGCGGCGAACGTGAACGTGGAGGCAGAAGCATGCCAAGCAGCAAAGTAGTCACGATCCTCCTGGTCGAGGACGACGAGGTCGACGTCAAGGCACTGAAGTGGGCGTTCGACAAGCTGAAGATCGCGAACCCCTTGCACATTGCGCGCGATGGCGTCGAGGCGCTCGAGAAGCTGGGTGAGTTGTCTCGACCCTACCTCGTCATCACGGACATCAACATGCCGCGAATGAACGGAATCGAGCTGCTCCGCCAGATCAGGCAGAGCGAGAATTATCGCGACTCCATCGTTTTCGTGCTGACGACGTCGAACGACGAGCAGGACAAGATCGACGCCTACGACCTGAACGTTGCGGGCTACATGTTGAAGTCCGACATGGGAACCAGCTTCACGCGGGCGATCAGCCTCATCGATAACTACTGGAAGGTGGTCGAGTTCCCCGGACCCGAGTGATTCCGAGCGCAGCCGCGCTCGCTGCTCGATCCGCTCCGCGGACCCAGTGCAGCCAAACGGCCCCTGAGTCCGTCCGTCATCTGCCGGGCGAATGCCGACAGCCGATCGGTATCCGGCTCGTTTGTCATGAGCTTCGTGAAGTACAATCGCAGGGCGTTGTCGCGATCGGCGCGGCGTTACCCATCGAGAAAAATCGGATACACGAGCATGGCGAAGAACCTAGAACAAGCGATCCAGAATGCCGGCAGCCCCGTCGAGCTGCTGTGGGAATCTAAGACCCCGCCGGCCGTCGTGCCGCGCGTGGTGCAGGAATTCACGAACTGGCGCGACGAGCAGATGGCCTGGCGCCGCACGTCCGTGCTGTTCGATCAGTCGCACCACATGGCCAACCTGAACATCAAGGGTCCCGACGCGCTGAAGCTGATCAGCAAGCTCGCCGTCAATAGCGTCGCGAAATTCCCGGTCGACATGGCCAAGCAGTTCGTGGCCGTGAACTACGACGGCTACGTGATCGGCGACAACATCCTGTTCCACCTCGAAGAGGACGAATACCAGGCCGTCGGCATTCCGCCGTCCATCAACTGGCTGCACTATCACGCCGCCACCGGGGGCTACGAGGTGCGGATCTGGCGCGACGACAACTCCTTCTATAGGAAGGGCGATCCGGTGTTGTACCGCTACCAGGTGCAGGGGCCCGGTGCCATGGACGTGATCCGCGACGCGGCCGGTCAGGAACCGCCGAAGCTGCGCTTCTTCCACATGACGCGTTTCAAGATCGCGGGCAAGGAAGTTCGCGCGCTGCGCCACGGCATGGCGGGCGAGCCCGGCTACGAGATGTGGGGCCCGTGGGCGGACAACGACGCCGTGCATTCCGCGCTGGTCGAGGCCGGTGAGAAGCTCGGCATGGTCCAGGTCGGGGGCCGCGCATACCACACGAACGCGCTGGAGTCCGGTTGGCTGCCGCGGCCGCTCCCGGCGATCTACACGGGTGACGAGCTCAAGCCGTATCGCGAATGGCTGACCGAGAACGCCTACGAGACCACCTCACCGCTCGGCGGCAGCTTCTACTCCAAGAACATCGAGGATTACTACTTCACGCCTTACGAGCTCGACTACGGCCGCATCATCGGCTTCGATCACGACTTCATCGGTCGCGCGGCATTGGAAAAGATGGCGGCCGACGGCACGAGCGAGCGGCGCAAGAAGGTCACGTTCGTCTGGAACAGCGACGACAGCGCCGCCGCGTATGGCTCCATATTCCACAAGGCGCCCGGCGCGAAGTTCATCAACCTACCCATGTCGCTCTACGACACGTTCCATGCCGACCGCATCGAAGCCAACGGCAAGGTCGTCGGGCTCTCGACATGGACCGGCTACTCGGCCAACGAGCGCGCGATTCTGTCGCTCGGCACCATCGACGCGGCCTTTGCGAAGCCCGGCACCGAGGTGACCGTCGTCTGGGGCGAGGATAAGCCGTCGTCGAAGGTACAGGTCGAGGCACACGTGCCCGTCAAGATTCGCGCGACCGTCATGCCGGCGCCGCTCGTAGAGAAGGCGCGTACCGAGTATCGCTCGGACGCCGGGTTGAAGTAGGCACATGCGCGCTGCAGCGTGGTGCTTGCTGGTGGGGGCGGTAACGCTGAGCTCGCTCGCGTCCGCGCAGGATGCGGGTGCCCTCCGCGGCGGCTGGATCGCCGACGTGGGCGGCGTGCGCCACATCTACATGCTGACCGTGCGCGACCGCGTCGTGACGGGCACCTACTGCACGGAGTGCAGCAACCCCGATACGTTGGCGTTCATCCAGAATGGCGCGCTCGCGGCCGACGGCGCACGGTTCGAGGTCTACAACCCGGGTCCGACCGCGTACACGGACACCGTGACGGCGCGGCTCGTGAACGGCGAGCTCGCGATCACGCGGCAGCGCAAGGCCTCGTCGGCGGCCCCGACGACGTTGACGTTGCATCGGTCCATGACGGCATTGCCCGCTCCGCCCCCGGCACCGGCCGGGCCGGCGCCGGCGCGCGCCGCCTACGTGCCTCCGGGTCCGCCCGAGGCGTTGTCGCCGGAGAAGGTCGCGGGCCTTTGGCTGTGGGGCGCGGCCGGCCCCGACAAGCAGCACTTCACGTTCAAGCAAGTCGGCACGCAGCTCCTCGGCCTCGCCTGCGGCCCGTGCGACGACCCGAACCACATGGCGCCGCTCGATCGGATCTCGATCGACGGCACCATGCTCAAGTTCAGCATCGTCCACGAGAACAACGGGCTCAAGTTCTACGACAAGGGGCCGTTCAGCAACGACGTGCGCGCCAACGTGGCGAAGCACGAGATGCACATGTGGGTCATCGCGGACTATCAGCCGCCCGATACCACGCCCGGCGAGATCACGATGTTCGGGCCGATCACGAAGTACTGAGGGCGGAACACGAGCCCGCGCGCGCAATGGGTCCCGCCGCTCGCGTTGCTCGCGCTGGCGGCCTGTACGCCCCGATCCGTGCCGCCCGCCGACGCCGAACGGTCGTCGACGCGCGCGGTGGCAACCGCGTTTCTGCAAGCAGCGTTCGGCGACGGTGACCTGCGCGGGGCCTACGAGCGCTACGCGGCCCGCGATCTCAAACAGCACGATCCCGACATCCGCGACGGCTTGGCCGGCGAGCTGGCGTACCTCGACGAATCGGCCGATCGGGCGCCGCCCGCCGCGCGTGCCGAGCGGAACGTGAACAACATGATCCTCGTCGACGGCGATCTGTTCGCGCTGCATCACCACGGCTTCTCGGGGCCGAACGACCCAGGCCACGTCGCAGTCGACATCTGGCGCGTGGAGAACGGCAAGATCGTCGAGCACTGGGACGTGCGTCAGGCGATTCCGCGAGTCATGGCGCACGACAACGGCATGGCGTGCGGCAAGGGCGATGACTACGCGAGCGCGGCGCAGCTCCGCGATACCGTCGCGCAACCTGCTTGCGGCCAGCCGGATGCGAACGAGACACGCGAGGGCGCGCTGGCCGTGCTCGACGCCTATGCGGCGGAATTCTGGAAGGGAAACGTGGAGGAGCCGATCCGGCGGTGGTTCGCGAGCGATTATCGCCAGCACAGCCCCATCATCGCCGACGGCATTCCGGGCGCGATCGCGTTCCTGCAGAACGAGTACGGCAAGGGCGAGGACAAGATGCCGAAATTCGGCGAGATGCGCACGGTCGCGGAGGGGGGCTACGTGCTGAGACACCGGCTGCAGCTCGACTACGGCGCAACGGCCTGGACCGCGAATATCGACATCTTCCGTATCTCGCACGGCAAGATCAGCGAGCACTGGGACTTGCGACAAGAGGCGTCCGCGCAGCCCAAGAACGCCAATGGGATGTGGTGAGCGGCGCCGCCCGAAGGAGCACGTACGATGAACAAAGCGTTCCCGTGGCCCCAAGCGATCGCATCGCTGCTCCTGATCGGTTTCGGCTCACCGCCGGCCGCGGCTCAACCGGTGAGCACGACGCAGGAGTCGCGGCGAGCTCTGGAGGACTATGCGCGTCTGCTGATGGTGCAACGCGACGTCGTGACGGCGATGGCGCGGCATTTCGCTGCGGGCCTGATCCAGCACGACGCCGAGATCGGCGACGGCGATCACGGTGACGAGGCGTTTCTCGCGAACCGTCGCAAGCAGCACCCCGAGCAGTTTCTGTCGGAGGAGCAATACCACACGGTCGTCGATAACCTGCTGGCCGACGGCGATCTGATCGCGCTGAAGTCCCACGTGTACACGAACCCGAAAGACCCGGGGCGGGTGTTCGTCGACATTTGGCGCGTCGCAGGCGGCAAGTTCGTGGAGCACTGGGACGTCGTCCAGCCGGTGCCGAGCGCGCCGTTGAACGATGCGACGTCCTGGTGCGGGGGTACCGGCACCTACGCCGAAGCCGACCGCGTTGGCGACACGGTCGCGCGGCCGGGCTGCGGGCTCGCCGGTCCGGCCGCAAATCGCGACGCTGCGCTCGCGACCGTCACTGCCTATACGGCGATGAGCCAAGACCCGCGCAAGGCGGCGGCCGCCGTCGAGAGATTCTTCGGCGACGAGCTCGTCCAGCACAGCCCGGATATCGCGGCCGGCAAAGCGGCGCTGATCGCGCACGCACGTGACCTTGCCGACTCGCGCGCGGCGGAAGGCCGCAAGCTCGAGATCGCGCGGATCATCGCGGACGGCGACCTCGTCCTGACGCACGCCCGGGTCACGACGAGCGCGGACCCGCGCGGCGTGGCGCGCGTGGATCTGTATCGCGTCGACAATGGCAAGATCGTCGAGCACTGGGACGTCGTTCAGCCGATCCCGCCGTTCAGCGCCGCGGGCCATTCGATGGTCGACGGGCCGCTCGAGCCGGGACGCGCGGTCGGCGGTCCCCCGCCGCCCGTCGCGCGCTGAGCAAGAGGCGGCGAGGCTAGCCGACGTCTCGGCCCCAGAGCTCGCGGCTCGCGAGCCTCGCGCCGTCCACGAGCGCGGCGAACTTGGCCCACATGACCGTGGGATGCACGCGCTGAATGGTGTCGAACTGAGCGAACCCGCAATCGGTCCCCGCGATCACGTTCTCGCGCCCGACGATCTTCGCGAAGCGCACGATTCGATCGGCGACGACTCGCGGATGCTCCACCGTGATCGTGTGATGCGTGATGACGCCCGGGATCAGGATCTTGCCCTCGGGCAGCCCGACGCTCTCCCACACGCGCCACTCGTGCTCGTGCCGGGGGTTGGCGGCCTCGATCAGATAGGCGCCTGCGTTCACCTGCAGAATGAGCTCGACGATCGCCTCGAGTGGCGCGTCGGACGTGTGCGGGACGTGCCAGCTGCCGAAGCAGACGTGATACCGGACGCGCTCCGGTGGAATGTCACGCAACGCGTGGTTGACGGCCTCGACGCGCAGCTCCGCCCACTGCCGATAGGCCGCGGGACTGCGTGAGCTCAGCGTGTCGTACATGTTCGCGAGCACGGGGTCGTCCACGTGCACGATGAGTCCCGCGGCGTGGATGGCCCGATACTCCTCGCGCAGCGCTTCGGCAATCGCAAAAAGATACTCGCGCTCGCTCGCGTAAAACTCGTTGACGCCGTCGTAGGCCGTGCTCCCCGGAGCCACGGCCGTCATGAACGCCTCTTCGACCGCTACCGGGCGGAGCGCGCGCGTCAGGCTGTCGATGGCGCGCTGCACGGCGTCATGGCCTCGATAGGCGATCGGTCCCACGCACGCTTCCGTGGCGACTCCCGTCAACGCCCGTGGAAAGGCTTCGGCGAGAAACTCGGCGAACGTCTCGCGCTCGCGACCGAGCCATTCGACGGGCCGAAGCTGCTCCGGCCGCCGCGTGAAGCCGCTGATGCGCTCGAGGATGTAGGCGCCCCAGCTGCCCTTGCCGAACTCGCCGTCGTTGACGATGTCGATGCCGATCTGCGCCTGCCGGCGTACGATTTCGGCGACGGCCTCGAGCAGGCGCTCGGCATAGACGGCGGGGTCCTTCGGCGGCCCGGTCTTCGTGCTCGACAGCGACAGCAGCTCCGGCGGGCGCGGCAGGCTGCCCGTGTGCGTCGTGAGGATGCGGTCCGCGCTGCGTCTCATGCCGGATGGACTCGTGGGCTTGAACGCCGCTCATTGTGCACTGCACGCGGACGAAATGGGCTTCGGCGACCGTGGGGTCAAAGGCTATGATGCGCCGTAGGCTCGACGACCCGCGGACCTCAGGCTGGAACTTTGCACCACGTGGCGACGATTTGCGCAGTCATTTGTACCTCGCACTCGCCCTTCCTGTACGCGCCGCCGGAAGAATGGGCGGCCGCGCGACTCGCGCGTAATGCCACCGACACGTTCGACCCGGATCTGCCGCTCGATTCGGCCGAGGAGAACGCGGCGAAGCACGCACGCTGCATACGTGCGTTCGAGATCCTGCGCGCGCGGTTGCGCGCGGCGCAGCCCGACGTGCTGCTGATCTTCGGCGACGATCAGCTCGAGCAGTTCGACTTCGGCAACATGCCGGCGTTTTGCGTGTTCGTCGGCGAGAGCATCGCGGGGTATCGCATATCGCCGTTCTTCGGCTTGCCGACGGGGCGTGACCGGCCTTTGCGGCCGAAGACGGCCGAGCACTGGGTCACGCTGAAAGGACATCCCGAGCTCGCGCGCGCGCTCGTGACCGGGCTCGTCGAGCGCGGCTTCGACATGGCCTTCAGCGCGGCCGGCAACGAGCACGGCTTGGGGCACGCGTTCACGCGGCCGCTCGAGTCGCTCGCGCCCGGCGCCGCGCTGCCCGTCGTGCCGATCTACGTGAACTGCTACTACGGCCCGCAGCCGACGGCGCGCCGCTGTTACGAGCTTGGCCGCGCGATCCGCGAGATCGTCGAGGCGTGGCCTTCCGCCGCCCGGGTGGCCGTGATCGGCTCCGGCGGACTGTGGCACACGCCGATGGAGCGGAGGGCGCACATCGATCGCGCCTTCGATCGGCAGATCCTGGACGCGCTGGCGCGCGGCGACACCCGGGCGATGGCATCGATATTCGACTCGCGGCGGCCGGACGTCGATCCGGCGGACGCGGGCGAAGTGGAACGAGCGAGCGGCGGCACGGGCATGCTGCTCGGGCTCGGCAGCGGCGTCGGTGAGATCCGCAACTGGATTGCGGCGAGCGCCGTCGTCGACGGCACGCCGGGCACCGTCGTCGATTATGTCGACATCAACGCCTCGCCCGTCGGCGTGGGCTTCGCCTACTGGCAGGTTTGAGGGGCGAACGTCATGGTCACGTGCTTGTCGCCGAACGGTCCGATGGTCCACAGCGCGCCGACGCCGCCGTCACGTCTGCTGGTCGCAACGATGGCCGGCGTCGCACTCATCGATTTCGATCGAGCGGCCCGCCGCTGGCTCGTTAAGGACGTGACCCTCGCCGGCCGACACGTCAGCGCGTTGCTGCTCGAGCCTGCGCGCGGCGACGTGTTCGCCGCGACGCACGGCGAAGGCATCTTCGTGAGCCCGGATCGAGGCGAGACGTGGACACCGGCCTCCGCCGGCCTCTCGCTCACGAACGTGTTCTCGCTCGGCTGCACGACGCGCGGCGGCGAGGTCACGCTGCTCGCCGGCACCGAGCCCGTGATGCTCTACAGCAGCGTCGACCATGGCCGAACCTGGCGCTCGCATCCGGCGATTGCGCAGATGCCGGGGCGCGACCAATGGACGTTTCCGCCGCCGCCGCACGTCGCACACCTGAAGTCGATCGCCGTGCATCCGGCCGAGCCCGACGTCTACTACGCCTGCATCGAGCAGGGCGCCTTGCTCAAGAGCGCCGACGCGGGACGCACCTGGGCCGAGATCGCGAGCTACGCCCGCCCGAGCGACCGCTGGTATCGCGACATCCACAAGCTCGTGCTCGCGCCGTCGGATCCGACGCGCCTCTTCATGAGCACGGGCAACGGCGTTTACCGCAGCGACGACAGCGGCGGCGCGTGGCAAAAGCTGACCGAGAGCGACTTCCCGATCGCCTATCCGGATCACCTGATTTTGTCGCCGCGCGACGAGGCCACGTTGTTCGTATCCGGTGCGTCGACGACGCCGAACGTATGGCGGGAGACGCACGCCGCGAAGTCCGTCGTGATGTGCAGCCGCGATGCCGGGGGCCACTGGCGTCTCGCAGCCGACGGTCTGCCGATCGAGGGACGTGCGGCGATCGAGGCCATGAGCGTCGCGATTGCCGGCAACACGTACGATCTGTACCTCGCGAACACCGACGGCGAGGTCTACGTGAGCGGCGACGAAGGCGCCCGTTGGACGCGGATCGCGAGCGGTCTCGCGCCGGTGTCGAAAGCCATGCACGCGAAATATCTGACCTAGAGGATCGACGATCAACATGCTCAGCCAGGAAGAGAACACACTCCTCACGCGCGTCGGCCCGGGAACGCCGTGCGGAGAGCTCATGCGACGCTATTGGCACCCGATCTATCCCGAGGCCTTGCTGCGCGAGAATCCCGTTCGCAAGGTGCGCATCCTGTGCGAGGACCTGACGCTGTTTCGCGACCGCAGCGGCAAGCTCGGCCTCGTTCAGGAACGCTGCGCGCATCGCTGCGCGAGCCTGCACCTGGGTATTCCGGATCCGCGCGGGCTGCGCTGTTGCTATCACGGCTGGCTGTTCGACGCGGAAGGTCGCTGCCTCGACCAGCCGCTCGAGCCGCCGACCCAGCAGCTGAAGGACAAGATCAGGATCAAGGCCTACCCCGTGCAGGAGATGGGCGGCCTGATCTGGGCGTATCTCGGCCCCGAGCCCGTCCCGTTGCTGCCGCGGTGGAACCTGTTCGTGCGCCCGGACGGCTTCCGCCAGATCCTCGCGCATCAGCTGCCGTGCAACTGGCTGCAGAACATGGAGAATCGCGGCGATCTCGGGCATTCGGTGTTCCTGCACGGCGCATTGTTCAAGTACGCCCGCGAGCGCAAGGGTCTGCCGCACGACGACCCGAACGCGCGCTACAACGCGACGCTGCGCGACTTCGCGGCCATGCGCGAGCGCGGCGCGTACCTCAAATGGAAGGCGATCTACAACGAGTTCGGCTTCACGAAGGGCACCCTCGAGTCCGACAAGAACGAGGACTCGCGCAGCTGGACCATCGGCCAGAACCCGATCCTGTTTCCGTATCTCCTGGCGTTCGGGCCGCAGGAAGGCGACGAGCGCATCCGCCGTCTTTATCAGATCGGCGTGCCGATCGACGATACGCATACGTGGCACCTTCAATATTGCTGCTACGTCTTCCCGAAGGGTGTGAACGTGCCGAAGCAGGACGGGGTCCCCTACCGCGAGCTGCCGATCGCCGACGAGCACGGCGAGCTCATCCTCGACTACGTGCTGGCCCAAGACATGGCGGCCTGGTATCAGCAGGGCGAGATTGCGGATCGCACGCAGGAGCATCTGGGCATCAGCGATCGTCTCGTCATTGCGTATCGCCAGCTGCTGCGCAAGCAGATCGACATCGTCGCCGGCGGGGGCGAGCCGATGAACGTGTTTCGCGACCCGGCGACGATCGAGAGTCCCGAGCTCAAGATCCCCGGCAACGAGCGCGGCGGCGCGGCGCCGACGCGCAGCACCGTGCTCGGCCGCTCGGTCCGCTACCGGGACCAGTACCACAAGCCGGCGCCGGATGGCGGGCTGTATATCGACGAGGACGTCGACGGCTTTTGTCCCGATCGGGAGCTGATTTTGGAGCTCTATCGCCAGGCCGAGAAAGTCCGGCTGGCAGCGCAACCGGGCAGTGCCGACGCCCCTTGAGAGCACGCCGGTGCGCCGGCGCGTCCTGGGGCGCACGGGCCTGTCCGTGCCCGAGATCGGCTTCGGCTGCGGCCCGACGGCGCGGCTCATCGCGCGGGGCGAGCGCGATGCGCAGCGCGCGGCCGTGCAGCGCGCGCTTTCGCTCGGCATCGACTACTTCGACACGGCACCTCTGTATGGCGCCGGCGATTCGGAGCGCAATCTCGGGCAGCTGCTGCGCGAGCTGACCGCCGCGCCGCAGATCGCGACGAAGGTCGCGCTCGAGGACGCGGATTTCGGCGACATCCGCGGCGCGATCCTCCGTTCCGTCGAGGCCAGCCTCGCCCGGCTCCAGCAGCCGCGCATCGCGGTCCTGCATCTGCACAATCGGATCGGGAACCAGCGCGCCGCGAAAGCCGATCTCGGCTCCGGCGCGCTGCTCTGTCTCGACGACGTGCTCGGCCCGCGCGGCGTCGTCGAAACCTTCGAGAGCCTGCGCGCGCAAGGGGTCGTCGAGCTCTTCGGGTGCTCGGCCTATGGCGGCGACATGCGCGTCGTGGAGCAGGTCGTCGACAGCGGCGCGTTCGACTGCCTCCAGGTCCACTACAGTCTGATGAACGCGACCGCGTGGGAGTGCGCTCCGGCGGGAAGCAAGGTCCGCGACTACCAGCGCATCGCCGCGCACGCGGCGGCTCGCGGCCTGGGCGTGATCGCGCTGCGTGTGCTCGAGGCCGGCACGCTCACGGCGCAGCCGCCGAGCACCGCGACCGCTGGGCCGAGCGGCGAGGCAAGTGCGGCGCAACGCGCGTCGCTCGTGGCACTCCTCGAGCGCGAGCCGCTGACGGAGGCCGCGCTACGCTTCGCCTTGGCGCGACCCGAGGTGGCCACGGTGCTGATCGGCTTCTCGGACGTCGTGCAGATCGAGGCCGCGGTAGCGGCCGCCGCGAAGGGCCCGTTGCCGCAGCCGGTGCTGTCCGCGATCGACGCGTGGCGAGCCGCGACGGCTTGATGCCGCGCGACGCCCGTGCTGCCGACCGACGTCAAAACACGCCGTTATCGTGCTGCCACTTGTCCTTCGGCGGCACGGGCATGTACGCGTCCCAATGCTCGACGATCAGGCCGTCTTGCACGCGATAGATGTCGATGACGGTGTTGCCCAGGTCGTTCGGGTCATCGGGGTCGTAGCGCTCGTGCGTATGAACGACCACGAGGTCGCCGTCGGCGACGGTCCGCTTGATGTCCGACCTGAATTTCGGGAACTGCACGAACCGCGCTTTGAAGGCGCCGCGCAGGAATTCCTTGCCGTCGGGGGCGAGCACGTTGTGCTGCCGGTAGTCGCCGCCGATGTATTTCAAAGCTTCGTCGACGTCGTGATCGTTCATCAGCAGGTTGTACATGCGCACGACGACCCGGCGGTTGGCCTCCTCGAGCTGGGTCTTGGCCAACGCAGCCGATGACGCCGCGTCGTCGGCCTTCAGGCTCAGCGCGCCCGCCAGCGCGACGAAGACGACGGCAACCGGGAGACTCTTGTGCATGTCATGACCTCCGAAGACTCACGCCCGCGCAAACGGGCTCGGCGGCAGCTCGAGACGGGCTCGCGCGAAATCGGCCACGGCGTCGTCCCAGGAAAAGGCCATGTGCGCGCTCGCGGCGTTCAGGTCGCGCCACGCCCGCTGCAGCGGCTCCGCGTCGTAGATCGCGCCGCCACCGGCGCCTTCGAACAGTCGATTGGCGGCAGTGCGGCAACGGCCGACGGCAAACGCGAGATCTCGCCGCAATCGCGCGCGATCCGTCGCGCTCATGTCCTTGGGTGCAGCAAGACCGTCGATGAACGCGCAGTCGGCGAGAATCAGCGCGAGGCTGGCATCGATGTCGGCGCCCGCGGCGGATAGTCGCGCGAACAGTGCACCCTTCTCCGCGAGCTGCTCGGCGCGCAGATTCCGCAGCTTGCCCGACGTGGCGGCCGTGAACGTGTCGAACGCGCCGCGCGCCATGCCGAGCGGTGCGCCGACGAGGCAGAAGGCGCCCCCAATCGAGAACGGCACGCCGAATGCCCCCGCGTCGGCGTGCAGCCTCGAGCCCGGCGAGACGCCGCGCATGAGGTCCGCGGTGGAGCAGGTCCGGTGCTCGGGAATGAACGCTGCGGCGATCGTGACCGAGCGGCTACCCGTGCCCCGCATGCCGACGGTGTGCCAGTCGTCGACGATCTCGACGTCGCTGGTCGGGACGAGGCACATGCGCGCCTCGGACGAATCGCCGCGAGTGACCGTCACGCCGAGGAGCACCCAGTCGGCGTGATCGATGCCGCTCGAAAACCGCCCGCGGCCGTTCGCGAGGCGGTACCCGCCGGCGACGGGCGTGACTTCCGCGGCATACCGGAAGATGGAGGCCGTCAACGCGCGCGGCGCCGCAAACACCTCGAGCTGCGCCTGCTCCGGGAACAGGCCGACGCACCAGTTGTGGCCGGCGAACACACAGTAGACCCAGCCGCTCGAGCCGCACGCCGCCGCGAGCTCGGCGCCGGTCGTGACGAGCTCCGTGAAGCCGAGCTCGGCCCCGCCGAATCTGCGCGGCACCATGAGCTTCAGTAAGCCCGATTCGTGCAGGTCCTCGATCGTCTCCTCGGGAATGACGCGCAGCGTCTCGCAGCGCGCGGCGCGCTCGCGCAGCGCGGGCGTCAGGGCGCGGGCGCAAGCCAATGCGTCGGCGGCGCCATGGATCTTTGCCACGAACTGTCTCCGCAAGGAATCGAGGGCGGCGGTCACGGTAGCACGTTCGCGAAATGCCGAAAAATCGCTGCCGGTGGTCAGCGGGCCGCGGCGCCCGATCCCCTGCGCGTGCCTGCTCCTGACGGCCGTTGCCGCGCTCGCAAGCTACCTGCCGGCGCGCCGCGCCGTCAATCCGGCCGACGTGTTTCGCCGGGGAGTGAGACCGCGCGCTATTTCGAGCGCTTCGCCACGAACTCCTCGGCCGGAAAGCCCATGAGCTCGCGCTTGAAGTGAATCTCGTCGCCGACGAGCTCGCCGGTGTAGTTGAAGGTGAGCGGCATGCCCTGGTACATGCCCTTCTCGACGAACGAGATCTTGTTGCCGTCGACCTTGCCGTCCGACACGACCGAGTCGGTGATGAGATTGCCCTTCGCGGTCCCGGTCAGGGTGCTGCCTTCAGCTTTGAAGTCGTAGGTGTATTCCTGCTTGCCGACCTGGGTGTCGAAGCTTGCCATCCAGGTGCCGCTCACGTCGGCCCCATAGGCAAGGCAGGCGAAACCCATCGAGCACGCGACAACCAGTGTTCGTAAGAGCTTGCTCATCGTCGTCCCCCTTCGCTGGCGTTATGGATGATCAGGACCTGGCGTGACGCTTACGTATCCCGCATCGCCGTGGCCACCGGCACGCGGACGGCCCGCAGCGCGGGCAAAGACGCTCCGATGAGCCCGATCGCAAGCGACCACAGGACTGCAACCCACACGGTGTGCGGCGTTACGGTGAGCTTGAAGATCAGACCGGCGGGGCTCACCACGTGGCCGTTGAACAGCATCCACGCGATCGCGGAGCCGACGAACGCGCCCGGCAATGCGAGCACCATGCCCTCGATCAGCACCGACAGCATGATCGGCCCACCGCCGAAGCCGATCGCGCGCAGCGTCGCGAGCTCCCGACGGCGGGCATCGACCGAGGCGTAGAGGCTATTCAGAGCGCCGAACACGGCGCCGCTGGCCATGACCACGCCGACGAAGTAGGCGAGAAAATCGATCAGGGTGTTCAGCTGGCCGAAACCCGCTTTGAACGTCTCGGGAATCGTCTTCACGTCGACGGCAATGGCGGGATTTTCCTCCATGGCCTTCTTGAACGCCGGAATGTCGGTCGGCGACTCCAGGATCGCGAGCACTTGCTGGTACGTCGTGCGTCCGAACGTCGACATCACCGTGTTGGCGTCGCCGCGCAGCACGCTGTCGCCCAGCGTGTCGCTGCCCGCGAAGACGCCGACGACGGCCCACTCCGTGCCGTGCAGCGTGATGTGATCGCCGATGTCCATTCCCCGGTACATCTTGCGGATCGGGTCGGACACCACCACCTCGTGCACGGCCGGCTTGTAGTTGCGCCCCTCGACGATCTTGACCTCGGGCTGCACGAGCTCGACACCGGGTGTCCAGCCGACGAGAAAGATCTGGCCGCGCGAGCCGTCTTGCTTGATGGCGTCCACGTTCACCATGCTCGTCGCGGTGGTGTACGGACGGCCGTCGGGCGCGTGCTTCACGTACGGCGCGTCGTTCACCGCAAGCATGGCCTCGCGGCTCAGCACGCTCTGCGGCGCGGCCGCGGCGCCGCGCCCGAGCACGGCCACCTCGTCGATGCGAGAGGCCGCGCCGGTGAAGATCGATGCGCCCTCGCTCATGGCGAGCAGCGATACGAGCACCGCGACCACCGTGGTCACGCCCACGATCGTGACGAGTGACGAGCCGGGGCGCTGAGCGATGCTGCGCACGGCGGTGCTGGTGAGCGCGAACGTTTGCTTGATGAAGTTCATGGTGCTCTCCTAGCGGCCCGCGAGCGCGTCTGCGACCTGGAGCCGCAGGCTCCGCCACGCGGGCACCGTGCTGCCCACGAGTCCGAGCAGCACGGCCAAGCCGATGCCCACCACGAGCACGATGCGAGGCATTGCCGCGATGCCGATGAACTGCCTCGCCGCAGGCAACAGCCACGACGCGATCGCGAGTCCGATCGCGGCGGAGAACACGCAGAACACGACCGCCTCGGTGACGATCAGGCCGGTGACCAGACGATCGGAGAAGCCGACCGTCTTCAGCACCGCGAGCTCGGGCATTCGCTCGCGGATCGACTGCATCATGAGCGCGCCGGTCGCGAACAGCAGGGCGAAAAATACGGCGCCGATGATCGCGCGGGCCAGATAGTTCAGATCGCCGATGCGCTGCACCTGCGACGCGGCCAGGTCGGCCTCCGATTGCGTGCGCGTCTCGTGATCGGAGTTCGCGAACGCGTTGTCGATGGCGAGGCCGATCGTGCCGGCATTGGCCGCGCTATCGATCTTCGCGACGAACAGCTGACTGGTGTCGCGGCCCGCGAGGCGCGCCTCGTTGAAAAATGCGTAGTTGCAGATCAGGGCGGTGGAGTTGGCGGCGTCGTCGGTTCGCTCGTACGTGCCGACGATGTCGAACGCCCAGTCGCGCGAGCCGTCCGTCTTCGGCACCGGCGATTGAAAGACGACGCGGTCGCCGACCTTCCAGCCGTACTTCTCCATCGTGACCTTGCCGACGAGCACGCCGGTTCGCGTGTTCGCCAGCGCGTCGATGGCCTCTTGCGACGCGCCGAACTCGTCGTAGATGGCGAAGAACGAGCTCGCGTCGGCCGCGATCACGGGGACTTGCTGATCGGGCTGCTGATAAACGCTCGGCAGCGCCGTCCGCGTGGTGGCGACCACGACGCCGGGCGTGGCTCTGATGCGGGCGAGCAGGCTCGTGGGCAGCGGATCGCCGAGCGACACGCTGCTGCCGATGTACAGCCGGTCGCCGTGAGTCGCGGCAACGGCCTGCTTGATACCGGCGTTCAAACCTTCGAGGAGACCGAACAGCGCGAACGCGCTGGCGATCTGCAGCAGCATCAGCACCGCACGGCTGCGCTTGCGCCAGATGCCGGCCCAAACCAGGGGTAGGTACTTCATATAAAGCAATGGCCTCCACTCGTCGCGAGCGGTTGCCTCCCCGGATCAACGGCAGCGCAGCCATCATAACGCCATTCGTACCGTTTGCACGCTGCGTGCGACACGGCGCGCTCGCCATCGGCCGGCCGCGCCGCTATCCTGCCGGCAGAGACCCATGTGCATGTCGTCCAGCAGGAAATTTCACGACGTGCGGCGCACGGCCTTCGTGCTGGCTGCGCTCGTCGTCTTCGGCGGGGCCGGGGCGCAGGAGCTCAGCCCGGCGCGGATCGAGGTCTCGAAGCTCGGGCCGCAGGTCGGCGAGATCGTCCCCGACTTCAGCCTGCCCGATCAGGAAGGCAAGCCCTGGACGCGCGCTTCGATCATGGGCGCGAAGGGCGCGATGCTCGTGTTCGTGCGCTCCGCAGATTGGTGACCCTACTGTAAGACCCAGCTCGTGGAGCTGGAGAGCCAAGCCAACGAGCTGCGCGAGCGCGGCTACGGCGTAGCGGTCATCAGCTACGACCCGCGGGAAGTCACGGCCGCCTTCACCGCGCAGCACCACATCTCCTTCCCGATGCTTGCGGATGTCGGATCCGAGACGATCCGCCGCTTCGGTATCTTGAATCCCGTGCCCGAGTGGGCCTTCGGCGAGAACGCCGAGGACCCGGCCGTGAAGGCCGACATCGCCAAGTACGTCTCCGTCGTCAATCCCAGCCAGCGCATGATCGGCATCGCCTTTCCCGGCACGTTCATGCTCGACGTCGACGGGCGCGTGACGTCGAGATACTTCGAGGATTTCTACATCGAGCGCAACACGGTCTCGAGCATCGTCATGCGGCTCGGCGAGGCGCGCGACCCCGTCCGCGCCGTGCGCTTCGCGACACCGCAGCTCGATCTCACGACCTATGCGAGTGAGACGACGGTTGCGCCCGGCAATCGTTTCGCCGTGATGCTGAGCATCGCGCCGCATGCCGGCATGCACGTCTACGCGCCCGGCTCCGAGCAATATCGCGTGATTCGTCTTCGAGTCGAGCCGCAGCCGCACCTCACGTTGCTACCGATGAGCTACCCACCGTCGACGAGCTACCGCTTCGAGCCGCTCGATGAGACGGTGCAGGTCTACGAGCAGCCCTTCGAGCTCGTGCAGGAAGTGATTCTCGACGGCTCGCTGGAGGCGCAACGGGCGATGAGAGGCCAGGAGAGCATCACGATCCAGGGCACTTTCGACTATCAGGCCTGCTCGGTCGACGTCTGCTATCCACCGCGCTCGCTGAATCTCTCCTGGACCGTGCCGCTGCGAGCGCTGGTGTTCGGTCCGCCGCGGCGTTGACGGGCATGGCGCGACCGGCTAGGTTCGAGGCCCCCGCGGAGCCGAGGAACGACGTGAAAAACGGGTTACGGCTAGGAGGGCTCGTCGCGAGCGCGCTGCTCGCGGGCGCGGCTGCCGCGCACCACAGCTTCGGCACGTTCCTGATGAACGAGACGATCGAGCTCAAGGGCGCGGTCACGCGGTTCGACTACGTGAACCCGCACTCGTGGCTGCACCTCGCCGTGACCGGCGCCGACGGCCAGACGGCGCAGTTCAAGTGCGAGATGCGCTCGGCCACCACGCTGCGTCGTTCCGGCTGGACGCCCGAGATGTTCGCGGCCGGCACGCGCGTGACGGTGCAGGGCTCGCCGGACCGCGTGGACCCGCACGCCTGCTACGTGAGCACGTTGATCTTCGCGGACGGCACGCAGCTCGACCGCTATGGCCAGCGCATCGAGGCGCAGGCACCCGTCGAGCGCGCCGCGCGGCTGCCGAGCGGCGCGCCGAACCTCGCCGGCGACTGGGCGCAGGAGCAGCTCGTGATGACGGATCCGAAAGGCTTGAACGGCACGCTGGTGCCGCTCTCGCAGGTCGGCAAGTACGCGCCCGGCGGCGTACCGGAAGGGCGCAGTGAGATTCCCGGTGCGCGCGGTACCGCGGAGGCGAACGCCGGCGGCCTGCCGTTGAATCGGCGCGCGCCGCGCGCCGCGGTCGCGCTGACGGACGCGGGCAAGGCCGCGATGGCCAAGCTGGCGGCGCTGCCGCGCGCCGCGCGCTCGTGCATGCAGGGCAGCATCGTCTCCGATTGGGGCGGGGAGGGCGTCAACCGGATCACGCAAGCCGCCGACGCAATCAAGCTTCAGTACGGCCGGCTGGGGCTCGAGCGGACGGTCCACATGAATGCCACGCATCCCGCCAAGGTCGTGCCGAGCCGCGCAGGGCATTCCGTGGGCCAATGGGACAACGACGTCCTCGTGGTCGATACGATCGGGTTCCTGCCCGGCACACTGACCGGGACGACGCCGCACAGCGATCAGCTGCATGTCGTCGAGCGCTTCACGCTCGATGCGGCGGCCATGACCTTGAAGCGCGAGTACACCGCGGCAGACCCCGCTTACTTGATGGCGGAGCTCAAGGGCAGCGATACCGTCGCGCCGTCGAACGTGCCGTACGCGCCCGAGCCGTGTGAGGACCTCACGCCGACGGGAGCACCGCCGGCAGGCCGCTAAGATCGCTCGAAGATCGCGACGGGGAGGGGCTAGCGATGAGCAACAAGGACTCTTCACCCGGGCCGCAGCTCGACCGGCGGCGGTTCATCGCCGGGAGTGCCACGATCGCCGGCGCGGCGCTGACCGGCAGCCAGCCTGCCACGGCGCAGACGGCGGACCGTGCGGCCGCGGCTCCGCCGACCGCGGCGGCACTGGAGCGCGAGCGCGGCCCCGTCCCGGACTACGCGCCGGACGAGCTCGACCGCTATTTCGTCGACGCGCCGGGCTCGGATTTCATGGTCGACGTCATCAAGAGCCTCGACATCGATTACGTCGTGACGAATCCGGGATCGAGCTTCCGCGGGCTGCACGAGTCGCTGGTCAATCACGGCGGCAACACGCATCCGGAGCTCCTGACCTGCATGCACGAGGAGCAAGCCGTGGCGTTAAGTCACGGCTACTTCAAGGTGGCGGGCAAGCCGCTGCTCGTGGCCTGTCACGGCACGGTCGGCATCCAGCACTCGGCGATGGCGGTGTACAACGCCTATTGCGACCGCGCGCCCGTGGTGCTGATTGCCGGCAATCATCTCGACGCGACCCAGCGGCGCATCGGCGTGGAATGGGCGCACTCGGCGCAGGATGCCCTGAGCCCGATCCGCGACTACATCAAGTGGGACGACACGCCGATCTCGCTGCCGCATTTCGGCGAGTCGCTCGTGCGCGCGTACAAGATCGCCATGACGGACCCCAAAGGGCCCGTGGCGATCGTCGCCGACGGCCATCTGCAGGAAGAGGGCACGGCGGGACTGCACCTCGCGGCGCCGCGCCCGAGCCTCACCGTGCCGCCGCAAGGCGATAGCGGCGCGATCGCCGAGGCCGCGCAGCGGCTCGCGAAAGCCGAGCAGCCCGTCATCGTCGTGGATCGAATGGCGCGCGATCAGCACGGCGTGGAGCTGCTGGTCGAGCTCGCAGAGGCGCTGCAAGCGCCCGTCGTCGACCGCGGCGGGCGGATGAACTTCCCGAACACTCACTACTTGAAGCAAGGCGGCCAGGTGCTCGCCGGCGCCGACGTGATCCTGGGGCTCGAGCTCGACGACACGTGGGGCCTGGTGAATGCGCTGCGCGATCGCCCGCATCGCGAGCCGGAGCGCACGGCCAAGCCGGACGTTGCGATCATCACGCTCGGCACGGGCGAGCTGTTCTGGCGCTCGAACTACCAGAACTTCCAGCGCTACTACGGAGCGGATCTGTCGATCGCCGGCGACGCGCAGGCCACGCTGCCGGAGCTCATCGAAGCCGTGAAGCGCGCGTTGCCGCGCGCCTCGAGCGGCGCGCGCGAGCGGCGCGCAGCGGGCTGGCGCGCGGCGCACGCAACGCGACGAGAACGAGCACTCGAGGCGGCGCGCTACGGCTGGGACGCGAGCCCGGTCAGCACCGCGCGGCTGTCGATGGAGGTATGGGCCGCCGTCCGCGAGCGCCCCTGGGCGCTCGTGTCGGAGACCTTCTTCAGCTGGCCGCAGGATCTTTGGACGTTCGATCGGCACTATCAGCACATCGGCGGCTCGGGCGGCGCCGGTGTCGGCTACGGCGCGCCCGCGGCCGTCGGCGCCGCGCTCGCGCATCGCGAGCACGGGCGGCTCGCGGTCAATTTCCAGCAAGACGGCGACATGATGTACGTGCCCGGGGTCATGTGGACGGCCGCGCACCACAAGATTCCGCTGCTTTCCGTCATGCACAACAACCGCGCCTATCACCAGGAGCTCATGCACGTGCAGCGCATCGCGGCGCGTCGCCGCCGCGGCGTGGATGGCGCCGCGCGGATCGGTTGCACGATCGACGATCCGCCGATCGACTTCGCGGGGTTGGCGAAGAGCCTCGGCGTGTGGTCGGCCGGACCGATCACGGATCCGCAGCGTTTGAGCGGCGCGCTGCGCGAGGCGCTGGCCGTCATCGACGGCGGCGAGCCCGCATTCATCGACGTGGTATGCCAGCCGAGGTGACTTGAGATGCGACACTTCCTTCTCGCGCTGATCGTGCTCGTCGCGACGGCATCATCCGCGCAGCCCCAGCCGCACCCGACCAACGACGGCCGGGCGCTTTACGTCGCGAACGGCTGCTACCAGTGCCACGGCTACGTGGGCCAGGGCGGCGCCGCGCCGCGGATCGCGCCGATCGTTTATCCCTACGAAGCCTTCGATCGACTCGTGCGCCGCCCGGCCAACGAGATGCCGGCCTACGCGCCACGAGCCTTGGGCGACGACGTTCTCCGGGCGATCTATGGCTACTTGCGCTCTTTGCCTGAGCCGCCGCCGCTGGCGGAGATTGCGATCCTTCGCTGATTCCCGGGCTCAGCCTGCGGGCGACCTTCGCGGCATCATGCCGGCACTTCGGTCGGCGGCTCCTCTGCTCCCGTCATGAACGCGACGGCGTCCGACATTGCGAAGTCTCTGGGCTTGATCACGCAGAGCCTGCGCCCGAGGCGGTGGATGTGGATGCGGTCGGCGACCTCGAAGGCGTGCGGGATGTCATGGCTGATCAGCACGATCGACACGCCGCGCGCGCGCACGTTGCGAATCGTGTCGAGGACCTTGCCCGTCTCTTTCACGCCGAGCGCCGCAGTGGGCTCGTCGAGGATGACGATCTTCGAGCCGAAAGCGGCCGCACGGGCCACGGCGAGTCCCTGACGCTGGCCGCCGGACAGCGTCTCCACGGCCTGCCGCATGTCTTGAATCGTGAGCAGGCCGAGCTCCGCCAGTTTTTGCCGCGCCGTCTCCTCCATCGCGGCGTGATCGAGCTTGCGGAGCCACTTGCCGATGAAGCCGGCAACCCGAAGCTCGCGGCCCATGAACAGGTTATCGGCGATCGATAGCGCGGGCGACAATGCCAGGCTTTGATAAACCGTCTCGAGACCGGCGGCTCTGGCCTCTAGCGGCGAGCCGAACCGCACGGCCCGGCCTTGCAGAAGAATCACGCCGTCATCCTGACTCACGGCGCCCGAGAGCACCTTGATCAGCGTTGATTTCCCGGCACCGTTGTCGCCGATGACCGCCAGGATCTCGCCCGGCAGCAAGTCGAAGTCAGCGCCATCGAGCGCGGTAACACGACCATAGCGTTTGACGAGACCGCGCGCGGCAAGGATCGCCTCGGGCATGGTTAGCTCACGGCCTGACGGATCCAGCGGTCGATGACCACCGCGCCAATGATCAGCACACCGATCAGCAGATACGTCCACTGCGGATCTGTGCCGGCGATGCGAAGGCCGAGGCCGAACACACCCACGATCAACGCACCGAACAGCATCCCGAAGATCGAGCCGCGCCCGCCAAACAGCGATACGCCACCGATCACGACCGCCGTGATGCTCTCGATGTTCGTGAATTGTCCCGACGTCGGAGCCACCGCTCCGACGCGGCCGATCAGCACCCACCCTGCCAGGGCGCAGATGACCCCCGCCAGAACGTAGACGCAGATCAATGTGCGGCGGACCCGCACGCCCGAGAGCTCGGCCGCAATGGCGTCATCACCGACGGCGTAGACATGGCGCCCCCATGCGGTATGGCTCAGAACATAGCCGAACGACGCGACCAGCACGACCATGGCGATCGCGCCGAGCGTCAACGAAGCGCCCGCCACCTCGATCGGCCGACCGAAGAGCTGCAGTAGCGGCGCCTGCGTCTCAACGACCTGGCTGCGTATCGACTCATTACCGGAGTACAGGAAGTTCGCCGCGAGCACGATCTGCCAAGTGCCGAGCGTCACGATGAACGGTGGTAATCGCAGCCGCGCAATCAGCACTCCGTTCACCCAGCCGATGGCGCCGCCTACGGCGAAGCCCGACAGGATCGCGACGGGTGCAGGGAAGCCATAGCGGACCGCGAGCTGCCCCATGACGACCGAGGTCAGCACCATGATCGCGCCGCCCGATAGATCGATACCGGCTGTCAGAACCACGAGTGTTTGCGCGGTGCCCACGATGCCGACGATCATGACTTGCTGAAGGATCAGCGACAGCGAGAACGGCGACAGAAATCTCGAGCCGAGCCACGAGCCAAACACGGCGAGCGACAGAATCAGGATGGCCAGGGGCGCGAGCGCGAGCTGCGAATGCAGCACGTGCCGGACACGATCGATCGCGCGATCAGGTCGTCGCGGCAAGACGTCGATCCGTGTCGAGCGGTGTTCGACGATGCGCAGGCGCAGGCTCGAGCGCGCCGCGGATCAGCCCCAGCATCGCTGCAGGCCGGTCTTCGCGTCGATAGATGGCAGGCCTGCAACCGGTTTCTCGGTTACGAGCACGGCACCCGTATCGAAGAAATCGAGGCCCGGTGTCGGCGTCGGTTTCTCGCCGTGCCTCACGAAATTCGCAATGGACTCGACTCCGATGGACGCCATCGCGAGCGGATACTGCTGCGCCGTGGCACCGATCACGCCCGCGGCAACGTTCTGCACGCCCGGGCAACCGCCGTCCACGGACACGACCAGCACATCGCGCGTTTTGCCGACAGCTTTGAGCGCTTCGTAGGCACCGGCCGCCGCCGGCTCGTTGATCGTGTACACGACGTTGATCAGGGGGTCCTTCTGCAGGCAGTTCTCCATTGCCCTGCGGCCGCCCTCGGGATTACCGTTCGTCACGTCGTGGCAAACGTTGCGCGGGTCGGTTTCGTCACCGATCCGCTTCGGATCGCCGAGCTCTATGCCGAATCCCTGCATGAAACCCTGATCGCGTAACACGTCCACCGTCGGTCGGCTCGGTAGAAGATCGAGATAGGCGATCCTGGCTGTCGCGGCCGACGCGCCGAGCTGGGCTTTGGCCCATGCGCCGACGAGCTCTCCGGCCCTGAAATTGTCCGTCGCGAACGTTGCGTCGGCAGCATCGATCGGTTCGAGCGGCGTGTCGAGAGCGATGACGACGATACCCCTCGCGCGCGCGGTCTCGACGGTATCGACAATCGCGCTACTGTCCGTCGGCACGAGCAGGATGCCATTCACGCGGCTCGCTATGCAGGATTCCACGGCGGCGATCTGGCCCTCGTTGTCGCCCTCCTCTCGGCCCGCGAGCGCCGTCAGCTTCACGCCGAGCTCTGCCGCTTTGGCCCGCGCGCCCTCCTTCATCTTCACGAAGAACGGATTCGTGTCGGTCTTGGTGATGAGGCAGATGCTCACGTCCTGTGCGAAGCTCGGACGGCCGAGCAGGAGCCCGCAGGCGAGCAGACCACGTGCGAGAAGCACGCGATTCCGGCTCACGCCGAGCCTTGAGCGGTGCGGCGCTCACTCGTCACTTCGCAAAATCCAAGTGAGTCGAGAAGAACGGCAGAACCTTCGCCGCGAATCGTTCCTTGACGCGATTGCCATGATTGCCTTCGTATTGCTCGAATGCATGCTCGACGCGCAGTCGCGTCAACGCCTCGTCGAGCCGCAGATTGTCCGCGCGCAGCGGATCCGCATCGCCCACGTCGAGAGCGATCGCGCGATAGGTTCGCAAGGCCGGCACGTATTGGTCGACGGTGATCAATGGCGCGTTCGCGAGCCACTTCGCCGCGATCGAGGCATTCACCTGCCCATTCTCGGTCGGCAGATCGAAATACTGCGGCGGCTTGCTCGGATTCGGGGCCCAGGCGGCGGCTTGGGCGGACAGCGCGTTGGCGAAAGCGGCAGTGGGGTTCGGGCGGCCGGGCGAAGGACTCGCGGCCTGGGCGTTGTCTCGTCCCCGCGCAGCTCGCATGACGGCGTCGCCACCGTTGGCCGGATCGATCAGCAAACAGCAGGAGCTCATCGCGTACAGCGCCGTGAACACGTTCGGCCGTTTCATACCGATCCGCACCGTTCCATAACCGCCCATCGAGTGACCGGCGAGCCCCCGGCTCCCGGACGCGGCGAGCGTGCGGTAGTGCGCATCGATATAGGCCACGAGGTCACGTGAGACGTAGCCTTCCCAATCGCCGGTCGTGGGTGAGCTCGAGTACATGCTGCCGCTGTACACGGTGAATGCGTCCGGCAGCACGATGATCATCTCGCGAATGCCGCCGGCCATGGCGCTGTCCGCGGCTTGGGGTAGGCCGAGCAGACGCACATAGGCTTCGGCTTTGGCCGCATAGCCATGCAGGAAGTACACGACCGGGTAGCGTCGTAGCGTCTCTCGCGCGTAGCTCGGCGGCAGGTAAACGAACACGTCGCGGGTGGCGTCGTCGCCCTCGAGGTTCCCTTCGAGCGACGGGCCGGGAACCCGGATCTTCTCGAGCGCTCCGCCCGAAGGCTGCGCCAGTGCCGGCTGCTCGATGGCGAGCATCGAGATCGAAGCGAACGACACCGCCAGGAAAACCAACAGCCGACCCGATAGCTCACGCATCGTGATCCCCCGCGCGGGTTTTGACCCCGGCAATCATAGTAGGGCGAGACGAGATTGCAATCGTTTGCATGCGCGATCGAGCGCCGTGCGCAGGACTGCGTCGATTTGCTAGCATCGGCGCCATGAAGACACTAGCTCTGTTGGCCATACTGTCGGTGACGACCGTTGGCGTACCCCGCCATCTCAGCCGCCCCTGCCGGCCGACATCGATCCGCAGTCGATGTCGCGCTTGCCGCTGATTCTCAAAGACTCCCTCGACGCTGAAGGCAGACGTATCTTCGAGGCAATTAACGGCACGGAGGGCGATACGCCGCGGCTCGGCCCACCGGCCAACACGATGTATAGCCTCGCGGTATCCGAGCCTTACGACCGGTTGAACCAGGCGCTGCGCAACGACAACGTGATCGGGCGGCCGTTCTTCGAGATCAGCGCACTGGTAGCCGCCCGGGATTTCAACCAGCAGTACGAGTGGTCGGGTCACGAGCCCGGCGCGCAGCGTGCGGGCGTCGACCAAAAAGTCATCGACGTCATAAAGTACGACCGCCCCGTGACCGGGCTGCCGGAAAAGGAGGCCACTGCCATCGAGTTGGGGCGCGCCGATGCTCCGCGGCAACCGCCAGGTACCGCCCGAGCTGTTTGCAAAGATGGTCGAGCGCTTCGGTCGCCGCGGCACGATGGAAATTGCGATGGTGGTGGGCGACTATGCAATGACGGCCATGTCGTTTTCGACCGCCGGTCGACCGTCCAGTGCCCGCCGGGCGGCCCTTGTGTTTCCCGTGGCCGCCCGCTCCGCGCGCGATCAAGCTCTCCCCACCGGCTGGTTGGAGAGCTGCATTTGGCCGCGGCGACATGGCCCGCTGCGCGAGCAGCATCAACGACGTCGTCGCCCGCCTCCCTCGTGTTGGCGCCGCCGTATGGTCAGCTTCGAACGCAGCCCCCCTTCGGCGTCGGCGAGCACCTCGCCGTCGTCGACGAACAAGAGCCCCCCATGGGCGGCGGTGGCCGGCCGCCCGGCATTGATCCGCAGACTCTCGCCGCCGATCAAGCTCGCGCCAGTACAAGCGCTTCGACGGCGGGATGCCGGCGAGCACGACGGCGATGCCGTTCGCGCGCGCGATATCGAGCATCGCGAGAATGTTGTTCTGGAAATCGCGGACCGTCGTCGGTCCCGTATTGCCCGCGATGTCGTTCGTGCCGGCCATGATGTGAACGACGCGCGGCTTGAGCGCCACCACGTCTTGGCGAAAGCGCACGAGCATCTGCGGCGACGTCTGGGCGCTGATACCGCGGCCGACGACGCCGACCGCGAACAGCGCGGCGTCCCCGCTCACCCAGCCTTCGGTGATCGAATCGCCCATGAACACCACTCGCGGCGGCGGCTCGCCCGCGAGCGCGGCGTTCGCCTCTTTGTAGCGGCACAGTCCCGGCCAATCGCGCGCGAGCTGCTCGCGCAGTCGTGCCTGGTCGGGCGGTGGCGCCGCGGACTGCGCGGCGGCGAACGCCTTAAAGAACTCCTGGGGCGGGGTGGGCGTCAGCATGAGCTCGCCGATCGCGTCGCGCCGCGCGTCCGCGGCCGCATCCGGGACAGCGAGCGGGCACGGCGACTCCACCGTGAGCCCCGGCGTCGGCGCCTGCGCGGCCGCTGCGCCGCTCGCTCCGAGCAAGACTGCGGCCACGATCCGAACGCGATTCGTGTATCTCATTCTGCCGGCCTGCGCTAACGACTACCGAGATAGTAGTAGCTGACGGGCCGATTGCAATCGATTGCAGCCAGGGTTACTTTGCGGCCTGCCAGCTTCGCCGGCCGCCTCGGCGGGATCTCTCTGGAGCGCGCCACCGAGTCCGCCTACGCGTCTCCGTCGCACGCGAGGAACCTTATGAAGTCTGGAAAGCGAGCGGCCACGTCGATCGCACTCTGCGTTTTCCTGCTGCCGCAAGTCGTCTACGGGCAAGCAGGGCCGCGACCGCCAGCGGGCTCGGCATCCGTCACTGCTGGAGAATTCCTCATCGATCCGCCGACGCTCATCAACCTCGGTTTTGAGTGGATGATCGACGGCGACGACAATCGCAATGCAACGGTCGAAGTCCCGCTACCGGAAGAAAGGCGATCGCGATTGGAAAGCCGACGCTTCCACTGCTTCGCCTGCAGCACGGCGAGATCAATCCGGGGGATCCGCAGCTCGACGTCATCGTTCCGAACATGTTCGCGGGCAGTATCCTGGACCTGGAACCGGACACCGAATATGAGTGTTCGATTCGTAATGTCGGATCCCGATGGCGCGCGCGGGCAGACCCCGGGCCCAGTCATGGTCCGCACGCGGGCTGAGCCTGAGCCGTATGCCGGCGGTCGCGTGTTCCATGTGTATCCGCATGGCTACAAGGGTCCTAAACAAGTATGAGCCCGCCTTCGAAGGACTGCTGTGCGCGTATTACCTGACGTGCTCCGGTACCGATTGGGCCACCGCGGCTCGGCCTCGCGTGAAGCCGGGGGACACGATTCTGGTTCACGCGGGCGAGTACAAGTACGGACCGCTTCGAATGACACGAACAACTTGTCCGTCAGTACGGTGCCGTTTGACGGAACCTATTACTTGACCGCAGAGCGGAACTGAGGAGACGTCCCATCGCCATCAAGGCGGCCGGCGATGGGGAGGTGGTCTTCGACGGCGAACGGGAGCCTTCAACCTCTTTAACGTCAAGGCCGCCAACTACAACTACTTTGAAGGCTTGACGATTCGCAACACCCAGATCGCCATTTGGGCGGGAACGCAGTTCATCACGGGATCGAAGGGGCTGACGGTGAAGCACTGCCGCTTTGAGGATATCGGCATGGGTGTCTATACGAACTATTCGGGGTCGAGCAATTTCTACATTGCCGATAACTGGTTTATCGGAAAGAACGATGCCGATCACGTGATCGGCTGGACTGGCGATTTCTGGGCGCAGTTTGCCAAGCCCGGGTCCGGCCAGAGTTCCCGCCGCAGATGCTCTCCTACATCGCGGTGAAGGTGTACAGTCCGGGACACGTGATCGCCTATAACTATGTGGCGAATTTCCACGATGGGATCGATATCGAAACGTACGGGAATCCGGATGGCTCCTCCGCCGCGGACGGTCCGAAGTATCCGCCCAAGGAGTATTGGGACCGCCGGCCGGTCGCGATCGATTTCTACAACAACTACATGACCAACTTCCACGACAATCCGTTTGAGGCTGACGGCGGGATGCACAATATCCGAATCATGCGGAACATGATCATCAACTCGGCGTCACACGCATTCTGCAGCCGGCCGGCGAACGGAGGGCCGGTTTATTGGGTGCGCAATATCGCGTATCACCTTGCCGGGCGGGTCCACCAGGCTGACCAACAGTTCAGGGAGTGCTGTTCTACAACAACACCATGCTCGCCGAGGTCTCGGGAGGCACCACATCGAATACGCATTTCCGCAACAACTTGATCCTGGCGCAAAACTCGGTCGGATTCGGCGGCAATACCGACTCCCTCGGCGTATTTGGTTTTACGACCTACACCAACTACTCCTCGTCGGACTACAACGCGTTCAGCCCGAATGACGGGGCCGCGTTTGCCTTCCAGTGGAATTCGCCGCCCCTGAAAGTCATGGCCGATTACGCCGGCCGCGACCATCGGCCGCAGATCGAGAATCGTAGCTTCGAGTCCCTCGAGCAGTATCAGCAAGCAACAGGCCAGGATCGGCACAGCCTTCTGGTCGACTACGATATCTTCGTCGACGTTCCCCGGCTGGACGGGCACGACGTCAAGACGGTTCAGAAGGTCTACGATGCGACGGATTTCGATTTTCGACTGCGTGCCGGTGCTGCCGTCATCGATCGCGGCACGGAGCTGCCGAACGTGACGGAAGGGTATGCCGGGGTGGCACCGGATCTCGGCGCCATCGAATTTGGTCAGGAGCTACCGCACTACGGGCCGCGGCTCCCTGCAGGAGTGTCGAAGTAAATTGAATTTCGGCGTGGCCCGGCGCCGGGCTTAGCTCCTGGCGGTCTTCGACAGCTTCGGCCAGTACCGCGTCAGGAACAGCAGCTTGAAGTAGTTCGGCTCGTCGGCGACGCCCTCCGGGTGCCCCAGCGTGTCGGGCTGCACCGGCACGCCATCCTTCATCGGCAGGTAGTACGTGCCGAGCAGCCGGTCCCAGAGCACGAGGCCCACGCCGTAGTTCACGGAGTAGCGATGCCCCTCCGGCACCTTGGTGGAGTGATGCCAGCGGTGGACCTCGGGCGTGACGAAGATGCGGTTCAGCCACGTGGCGTGCAGGCCGGCGCCGCAGTGCGACATCAGGCTCGCCGTGGTGAGCCAGGCCCGTGCCGAACAGGATGACCGCGGGATCGAATCCGACGTACGCCAGAATGATCGGCGGCAGGATGTTGCGCAGCGCAAAGTCGATCGGGTGCGACACGAAGGTGTTGCTGGCCTTCAGATCCGTGACGCTGTGGTGATACGAATGCAGCTCCCAGAGGAACGGCACGATGTGCTGCACGCGATGGATCCCGTAGCGCAGAAAACTATAGAGCAACATCGCGAGGATCATCTGTAGCCACAACGGCCCGAGCTGCGCGCTGGAGCTGAAGTACAAGGTGCGCCCGAACAGCAGCTCCGGCAGGAAGACGACCAGCGGCACGAAGACCGTCCGCATGACCGTGCCCGTGACCAGCACGTTGACGGCCGTCGAGGCGATGTCCCTCCACGCGAGCCGCTTCTGCGACACGCCCTTCTCGTAGTGGAACAGCTGCTCGAGCACGATCAGCACGGCGAGCGATGCGAACGTGATGAAGCTCGGGATCACGCGCTCGATCGGATGGCCGTCCAGCGCGACGTGCATCCAGTACAGGAGCAGGAATGCCAGCGGAAAGACCAGCAGCACGAACGAAGCAATCCCCTTCCGGATCGACATACGAACCCCCCTGTTTGGCTTGCCGCGAAGCCGAGCCCCCGAACCCCTCCAGTGAGTCTACGCGAACCCTTTCGGCCCGCAACGGGCCGTGCCGCCTCCGTGGTAATCTCGAACCAAAGACCGTGCTCGCCCTCAAGGCCGCTCCGCGGCCGGGGGTAAGGAGACGCGGCGCGAACCGCAAGAGGGGGGCTCGATGGCGAACAGAGCGTTTCGGTCGGCGCTGGTGTTCCTTCTGCTGACGGGGTGCTCGGTGCTGGTCGTCGCGGCCGCCCGGGGCCAGGGCGCGGCGACGACAACGAAGGGAGACTGGCCGTCCTACACCGCCGACGTGAACGGCACGAAGTACTCGCCGCTCGATCAGATCAACGCCGGCAACTTCAACGAGCTCGAGGTCGCGTGGCGCTTCAAGACCGACATGCTGGGCCCGCGTCCCGAATACAAGCTCGAAGGCACGCCGCTCGCGATCAACGGCGTCCTCTACACGACCGGCGGCACGCGCCGCTGCCGTCGTCGCGCTCGATGGCGGCACCGGCGAGCTGATGTGGGCGCACAGCCTGCGCGAGGGGAAGCGCGGCCGGCATCTCGCCGCGCCAGCTGTCCGGGCGCGGCGTGTCGTACTGGACCGACGGGCGCGGCGACGAGCGCGATCCTCTACGTCACCACCGGCTATCGGCTGGTCGAGCTCGAACGCCAAGACCGGCGCGCTGATCGCCTCGTTCGGCAAGGACGGCATCGTCGATCTGAAGGTCGGCGCCGCGTTCGGCGCGGGGCAGCCGATCGATCTCGAGACCGGCGAGATCGGCCTGCACGCAACGCCGACGGTCGTCAAGGACGTCGCATCGTCGGATCGTCGTTCCGCGAGGGCGCCACCGTCGGCACGCACAACAACACGAAGGGCCTCGTGCGCGCGTTCGACGTGCGGAGCGGCAAGCTGCTCTGGACGTTCAACACGATCCCGCTGCCGGGCGAGTTCGGGAACGACACGTGGGAGAAGGACTCGTGGGCGGTCAACGGCAACACCGGCGTCTGGACGCAGATCACGGCGGACCCGGATCTCGGGCTTGTCTACCTCCCGGTGGAGATCGCCGACCTCGGATTTCTACGGCGGCCATCGTCCGGGGAACAATCTCTTCGCCGAGAGCCTCGTCTGCGTCGACGCGACGACCGGCAAGCGGAAGTGGCACTTCCAGCTGGTGCACCATCCGATCTGGAACTACGACATGTCGTCGGCGGCGATCCTCGCCGACCTCACCGTCAACGGTCGCGCGATCAAGGCTGTCGCCGTCCCGGGCAAGCAGGGCGTCTGTACGTCTTCGATCGCGTCACGGGCCAGCCCGTCTGGCCGATCGAGGAACGGCCGGTGCCGCAGTCCGACGTGCCCGGCGAAAAGACGAGCCCGACGCAGCCCTTCCCGACCAAGCCGCCCGCCTACACGCGCAACTATCTCAAGGTGCCGGACGATCTGATCGACTTCACGCCGGAACTGCGCGCCCAGGCGCTGGAGCAGATCGCGCGCTACAAGGTGGGACCGTGGATGTACAACCCGCCGGTGCTCGGTAACGTCAACGGCATCCTCGGCACGATCAACATGGGCAACGCCGTCGGGGGCACCAACTGGCCCGGTGTCGCGTACGACCCGGAGACGCACACGTCTACGCGCAGGCGAACAACGCCGGGATCACGGAGCCTCGCTGGTCCCGCCGCCGGCCGGCTTCTCGGACATCCGGTACGTGCGCGGGATCGCCGGAGCCGTCCGGAGGTGATCGGCCCGGACTGCTGCGCGGCCGACTCGCCGCGTGCGCAGACGCAGGGCCGCGGCGCCCCGCCGGCTCCTGCCGCCCCGCCCGCTCCGGCCGCCCGCGGCGGGAACGGCGGCGGCCTGACGGTGGAAGGGCTGCCGATCGTCAAGCCGCCCTACGGCATGATCTCGGCGATCAACCTCGATCGCGGCGACATCGTCTGGCAGGTCCCGCACGGCGACACGCCGGACAACGTCCGCAATCACCCGGCGCTCAAGGGGCTGAACATCCCGAAGACGGGCCAGCGACCGGCAGCATCGGCCTGATGGTGACGAAGACGCTGGTCGTGCTCGGCGACCCCCAGGTCACGACGACGCCCGAGCATCCGCGCGGCGCGATGTTCCGCGCCTACGACAAGACCACGGGCACGCAAGTCGGCGCGGTCGGATGCCGGCGCAGGAAAGCGGCTCGCCGATGACCTATCTCGCGAACGGCAAGCAGTACATCGTGGTCGCGATCAGCGGCGGCAACTACTCGGGCGAGTACCTGGCGTTCAGCCTGCCGAAAAACTGATCCTCGCATGCACCCGCGAAAGGCGATCTCATCGGGCGTGACGGCCGTTCTCGCCGCCGCATTGTGGTCGGCTCCCGGCGGCGCGCAGTCGTCGTCGCGGTCGACCTGGAGCGGCGTCTACTCGGCGGCGCAGGCGGAGCGCGGTTTCAAGGTCTACTTCGCGACCTGCTCGCAGTGCCACGGTCCCGACATGAGCGGCATCGACTCGGCGCCGCCGCTCACGGGCGGCAAGTTCGCGGCGAACTGGAACGGCGTGACGCTCGGCGCCATGGTCGAACGGATCCGCATTTCGATGCCACAGAACGCCCCCGGCACCCTCACCCGGGCGGATATCGCCGACGTGACGGCCTACATTCTTCAACAAAACGGCTTCCCGGTCGGCGAGAGCGAGCTGCCGCGCCAGGCCGCACTCTTGCAGACGATCGCCTACGAGGCTTATCGCCCTTGAGCGTCGCGGGCCTCAGTGCGCGGGCAGCCCCAGCGCCTCGCGCAGCTGTGCCGCGGTCATGACCTTCACGTACGTGGGCGTGTCGACATCGAAGCGCCGCGCGCTCGACAGCGGCCCCACCATCACGGGCTCGAAGCCGGCGTCGCGCACGAGCTGAGTCGTGACGGCCACGGCATGCTCGTCGTCGCCGGCCACGGGGATCGCGACGGGCTCGCCGGCGCGGTGCGCGAGGTCGCGCAGGTTCGTCCAGATGATGGAGTTGAACGCGCGCACGAGGTGCGCGCCGGGCAGGTACTTCGGATCCGCGACGCCGGTGCTGTCCTTGCGCGCCTGCTCGGCCATCGGGCCGTCGCGGTCGGGATACGGATTCGTCAGGTCGATCACGGTCTTGCCCGCGGTCGCCGACTTGATCTCAGCACCGATCTGCGGCCATTGCCCGTACGGCATTGCCACCACCACGACGGGACCGAAGGCCGCGGCGTCGCGCGCCGTGCCCACGTGGACGTTCGGCCCCATCTTCTGCGCCTCGGCCGTAAGCTCGTCGGGATGCCGCGACGAGATCATGACCTCGTGGCCGGCTTTCGCCCACAGCGCGGCGAGCGTGCCGCCCATCTTGCCGGCGCCCACGATGCCGATCTTCATCGAGTCGGCTGCGCCGGCGGTCAGCGCCGGCAGGGCGGCCAGTGACAGACCGAACACGGCGATGAGCGCCGCACGCAAGGCGACGCCGAGGCGTCCGCGCGAAGGGAGGGAGTCGTTATTCATGGGCGTCCACCTGCTCGAGCTCGGACTGTCGAGTATCGGCGGGAGCCGGCGGCCTTTCAATCGCTACGCGCGCTCGGCGCGCTCACGCGCCCGGAGCGCGGCCTTCACGCGCTCCGGCGTGAACGGTATCTGCCGCAGCCGAACGCCGGTGGCGTCGAAGATCGCGTTGCCGACGGCCGCGGCGACGACCGTGATCGCGGTTTCGCCGGCCCCCATCGCCTGCGCCTCGGGCGGTCGATGAGGACGCTCTCGATCGCCGGCACGCTCGAAGCCGAGGTACAGGCTCTGGTAGCTGCGCCAGTCGACCGACGTCACCTGCTGGTCGTCCCACGTCACCTCTTCGCCGAGCGCGCGGCTCAGTCCCTGGAGCGCGCCGCCCTCGAGCTGGTTGCGCAGGCCGTCGGGATTCGAGATCGGCCCGAGTCCAGGGCGACGACGAGGCGCTTGACGCGGACGCGCGCCGGTGTCCTGGTTGACCTCGACTTCGGCGACCAGCGCCAAGTAGCCGTTGTCGCCTTCGTACAGCACGCAGGCCACGCCGCGGCCCTGCGGCGAGTCCCGTGCGGCGCGCATCCGGGCGCGGGCGACGGCCGCGTCTCCCAACCGGCGGCCCTCGCGGCCGCCGCAGCACCTCCTCGAGCCGCGGATCGTCGAGGTGCCGCAGCCGGTACGCGACCGGGTCCGCTCGCACGTGCGCGGCCACCTCGTCCATGAACCACTCCTGCGCGAACGTGTTCTGCAGCCGGGCCGGCGAGCGCAGCGGCCCGGTCCAGAACGGCGAGTCGACGGTGTGCGTGAGGACGCGCTCGCTGCGCGACGCGGCCCGTGCCGCCGCCTCGCCGCCGACGCGCCGGTCACGTAGGACGGCACCGCGTTCGGGCCGTTGTCCAAGCGCCGCGGTCGGCGCGGCTGCGGCCGCGGAGCGACCGGCGGCGGCTCGAACCCGCGAGCAAGCCGGTCACGACGTTGCCGGGCGCGTTGTTGCCGGGCCGGCCGCCGCGCGACGCGCCCCACGTCTCGTAATCCCACGCGACGATGTTGCCGTCGGCGTCGAGCCCCGCCCCCTGATCGATGACGAAGGGTAGCCGTAGTTCTCCCAGGCCATCTCGTCCTTGCGCGTGAGCTGCACGCGCACCGGCCGGCCGACCGCCTGCGACAGCAGCGCGGCGTCGTACGAGACCGTGTCGGCGCCGTTGATGCCGTAGCAGCCGGCGCCGCGCCGTGAAGATCACCCGCACGTTCTCGGGCCGCACGCCGAGCACCATCGCGGCCGTGCTGCGCAGCGGATAGACGGCCTGAGTGGCCGACCAGATCGTGGCGCCGCCCGCCCTGCACGTCCGCGACGGCGCAGGAGCTGCCCATCGAGCCGTGCATCTGGTACGGATAGCGGTAGGTCGCCTTCACACCGTGCGGCGCCGCGCCAGCTTGCTCGTCGACGTCCTTCGAGTCCACGAGGAGCGTGTCGCGCGTCGGCTGGCTGCGCAGGTACGCGTAGAGCTCGCTCTGCGGCGGCAGCGCCCGGGCCCGGCGTCCAGGTGGCCTTCAGCGTCGCGGCGGCCTGCAGGCCTGCCACGGCTCTCCGCGACGACGCCGACGAAGTTCTTCTTGACCACGACCTTGACGATGCCCGGCATGCCGCGCACGGAGCCCTCGTCCACGCTGCGCGAGCGTCGCGCCGACGGCCGGCGGCCGGACGACGCGGCCGTGCAGCATGCCGGGGACGCGCACGTTGTGCACGAACTCGAAGCGGCCGTCACGAGCGCCGGCAACTCGAGGCGCGGCACCGGCGTGCCGAGAATCGTCCACTCGCTGCTGCGGCTTGCGCCGCGCGGCCGGGTTCGAGCGTCAGATCGAACCTCCGCCCGCCCATCAGCTCCCCGTAGCTCGACTCCCTCGACGGCTCCGACCGTGACGCTGACCACGCCGTCGCTCGCGGCGAGCTGCTCGGCGCGGCACGCCCAGCCGCGTCGACGCCATCTCGAGCAGCGCTCGCGCGCCGTGGCCGCGGCCAGCGCCAGATTGCTCCGGTTGAAATTCGCCGGGTGCGACTGGCTCCCGACGTCGTGCCCTGATCGGGCGTGAGCGCGGTATCGCACTGGACCAGCGTCACGCGGGTCGAGCGGCACGCGACAGCTCCTCGGCGATGAGCTGCGTCTGCGCCGTGGAGATGCCCTGGCCCAGCTCGCATTTGCCCGGTGTACGCCGTGACGTGCCCGCTCGCGTCCACCGCGATCCAGGAATCGAGCGGTGCTGCGGCGCGCCGCCCTGCGCGAGCGCGAGGCGCGTGGCCGCCGCCCGACGCTCGAGAACGCGACGACGAGCGCGCCGGCGCCCTGAGAATGCCCCGGCGCGTGACGCCGCGTGCGCTCGAGCGCGCGCTCGCTGCGTCGGCCGTGAGCCGTCATCACGCGCGCTCCGCTCGCATAGCGCTTGATGGCGCGCAGCATGCGACGTGGGCGTGAAGCAGCGGCACAGCACGCCGTCAGACGCCTTGCTGAATCTGCGCGTCGCTCGCCCGCGGATTCCGATCGAGCAACGCCTTCGCGGTCAGGATCACGCCGCTCAGGCAGAAGCCGCACTGCGCCGCCTGCTCGTCGATGAACGCCTGCTGCATCGGATGCGGCTGCTCGGGCGTGCCGAGCCCTTCCAGCGTCGTGATCTCGCCCCGTTGCCACGCTGCCCACCGGCGTCGACGCAGGAGCGCACGGCCGCGCCGCTCACGATGACCGTGCACGCGCCGCACTGGCCGAGCCCGCAGCCGAACTTCGGGCCGCGCAGCGCCAGGTCGTCGCTCAGGACGTACAGCAGCGGCGTCGCCGGGATCGACGTCGACCGGTGGGACCGGCCGTTGACCTTCAGCGTGACGGTGCCCACGAGCGTTCCTCGGTACTCTCACGGCGCCAGTCCGAATGGTACATTGTCGGGTCGAGAGTGACCGAGCTCGCGGAGACGCCAATGATGACGAATCGAGTCTGCACGCGTGCCTGGCTCCTGGTCGTGGCGGCGCCGCTCTTTGCGCTGCCTTGCGCCGCTGCGGCTCAGACGTTGACCGGCGCCTCGCTCGTCGCGGCGTTGCGCGCGGGCGGGTACGTGATCGTCATGCGCCACGCCAGCTCGCCCCGCGAGCGGCCCGCCAAGGCCGATGCGGCGGCCGGCAACGTCGATCTCGAGCGGCAGCTCGACCGAGAAGGTCTCACGAGCGCCGCAGCGATGGGCCGGGCGTTGCAGCGGCTCGGCATCCCGGTAGGGGAAGTGCTCGTGAGCCCGACCTTCCGGGCCCGGCAGACGGCCAAGCAGCTCGCTCTGGGCCAGGCCGTGCCCGTCGATGAGCTCGGCGACGGCGGGCAGAACATGCGCGCCGACACCGAGGGACGGCGCTCGGCCTGGTTGCGAGCCAAGGCGGCCGAGCCGCCGCCGGCGGGGACGAATCGCCTCATCATCACGCACTTCCCGAATCTCGTCGGCGCGTTTGCCGATGCGGCGGCGGGCGCCGGCGATGGCGAGAGCTTGATCGTCAAGCCCGGCGACGGCGGGGCCGTCGTCGCGGCGCGCGTGAAGATCGGCGATTGGGCGAACCTGGCCCGCTGAGCCGCGCTCAGTCGGCGATTGGTCCCGCCGTCGAATAGCGCACCGGGCAGCCGAACGGATAGCTGCCGCGCGCGGCATTGTCGGCGCAGAACTTTTGCGCGGCCTCCACCTGCTCTTGGCGCGCCCCACCTTCTCCTCGATCGTGCCCGGCGGTGCCGTGCACGGGGATGTCGATCTTGGGATCGAGCCCGTACAGGTCCATGTTCGCGCGCAGCGCGCCGGCCCACCAGTTGAGCGCCCACGTTCGTCCGTGAAGTCGCCCTCCATGATGATCTTCTCCTTCGGCAGGTAAGCGATCAGCGCGTCCGACATGTGGAAATCGCCCACGGCGTGGTAGACGTCCAGCCGGTGCTTGGCGTCCTCGAGCACGAGATGCTCGTCGACGGGCACGAACTTCAGCGGCTGCGGATGCTTCGCGAGCGCGTCCGGGAACAGCACGGCGGGCCGCGCCACCCACTCCTCGAACAGCGCCTGCGTGCGCCGCTGCGCGATGATCGTGAGCCCGCGCGCCACGGCCGCGCGCAAGCCGCCGGCATGATCTTCGTGCTGATGCCCGACGATCACGGCCGTGACCGCTTGCCGCGCACGAGCGTGTTGGCCGCGTCGATGCGCGCGAACGTCTGCGCCTCGTTGCCATACGGCTCGAACATCACGAGGTGGTCGGCGAACTCGATCGACCGCGCCGCCGCTGCCGCCGTTGGCCATGCGCACGTCCCACACGCCGTCGGCGATCTTCGTCGTGCGAATCTCCGGCGGTCGCGCTCGGTCGCGGCGGCGCCGCGCGGCGGAAACGCCGGCAGCGCGGCGCGTTCAGGCGATACGAATCGACCTGAAACATCAGCGTGACCTGATTGCGCCAGTCGATCTTCGTCCATGATGCCCGGCCGGCAGCCACACGCCGTCGAACGGCAGGTAGCCCGTGAAATAGGCCGTGTTCGTCACGTCGCCGAGCGTGGTCGCTAGCCCGTGATCCAGCGCGCCCAGTACGGCAGGTGCGTTTGCGGGTCGAGCGCGATCCGCAGCGGTGCTGCCGTCGGCGATCGTGAACGCGCACGACGGCCATGCCGTCCTCTACCTCGACGGTGCCGAGCGTGCGTGCGCCGCATCGAGCGCTGCGAGCAGCGCCGGCAGCGGATGATCGAGCACGTCGACGCCGGTCTGCACTCGCGTGCGCGCGTCGGCAGGACATGCCCGCAGCGACGCGAACGGGAACATGCTGCGGGCTGCGCTCCTGATTCGAGCGCGCGCTTCCCCTTCAGATCGAAGTAGCGCTGCGCATCCGTGACCGGCTGCCATTTCGGCGGCGACTTCGGGTCCGCGCTGATGTTGCCGTTCGTCGCGTAGCGCTGCCCGAAGCCCGTCATCACGAGGCTGTCGAGAGCGCGCAGCCGCTGAAGACCGCCCATGGCCGCCGCGGCGTCCTCGAGCAACGCGCGCGCCGGGCTGCCGGTTTGCGCGAGGGCCTGGCCACCGAGAACGAGCGCCGCCAGCGAGCCCAGCGCAACGAGCCAATGTGATGACGTCATGAGGTCCCCCCGAATCGCCATGGTCGTACCGGTGCGGTGTACCATCGCGAGCACGGAGGTTCAACGTCGCCATGCGTTTCGGCATTTTCGATCACATCGATGCGGCCGGCGTGCCGCTGGCCCGGCAATTCGAGGAGCGTCTGCAGCTCGCGGAGGCCTACGACCGGCTGGGCTTCTACGCTTATCAGGTCGCCGAGCACCACGGCACGCCGCTCGGGCTCTCGCCGTCGCCGAGCGTGTTTCTGGCGGCCGTCGCGCAGCGCACGCGCAAGTTACGCCTGGGGCCGCTCGTCTACTCGCTGCCGCTATACCATCCCGTGCGCCTCATCGAGGAGATCTGCATGCTCGATCACCTGAGCGGCGGGCGCTTCGAGCTCGGTGTGGGGCGCGGCGTGTCGCCGATCGAGGTCGGCTTCTACGGTGTGAACCCGGCGCACGGCGCGCGGCAGTTTCCCGAGGCGTTGCGAGTGGTCCTCAAGGGCCTGACCGCCGAGGAGCTCACGTTTGCCGGCGAGTTCTATCGCTTCGACAAGGTGCCGATGGTGCTGCGGCCGCTGCAGACGCCTCATCCGCCGCTGTGGTATGGCGTCGTGGCACCCGACACCACGCACTGGGCGGCGCTCGAAGGCGCGCACATGGTCACGCTCGTGCCGACGGAGCCCGCGCGTGCCGTGATTGCGCGCTACGAGTCCGAATGGGCGGCGCTCGGCAAGGCGCGGGCCGCGCTGCCGATGCGCGGCGTGATGAGGCTCGTGGTCCTCGCCGAGACGGACGCTGCCGCGTTGCAGATGGCTCGCCGCGCGTATCGATGCTGGCTCGGCCACATGCGCTTCCTGTGGGATCAGCACGGCCTCGAGTTCTCGCTGGGTCTGCCACCGGAGATCGAGCCGCTGCACGAGGCCGGGGCCGCCTTCGTCGGCACGGCGGCCGGTTTCGAGCGGTTCGTGCGCGAGCAAGTGGCGGGCATCGGCAGCGACTACCTCGCCTGCGACGTGGCGTTCGGCGACCTGAGTTATGCGGAAGCGCTGCGGACCACGGAGCTGATCGGCACGGTGATTCCGAAATTCGCGTAACGTCGTGGCGCGGGACCGCGGACGATGAGAACCACCTTCTTCGCGAGCGCCGCCGTGGCGCTGTGGCTGTCCACCGGTCTCGCGCGCGCCCAGCCGGCCGCGCCGCCGGAGCTGCTGCTCGATCTCAAGCTGCGCAACGACGCCCGCGCGGCGCTGACCTTAGGCAGCGTCGCGAACCCGGGCCTCGACCTCGCGTGGCTTGGTGACGGTCGCAACATCGTCGTGGCCACGGGCCAGGGGCCGCGGCTGCCGCGGCTGTATTTCGGGCTGTGCAAGGGCCCCTGCGGCTTCGTGCTGAGCGACCGAACGCGGCGCTTCGACCTGCGCGGCCGGGCGAAGATCAGGCTCACGACGATCGTCTCGGGATTCCATCGCGTGCGCCCGGTCGTCCGGCTGACCGACAGCACGGTGCTGATCTGCGATCAGGCCGAAGGCTCCACGGCCGACTATCACACGTACGACATCTCGTTCGCCGACTGCCGGTGGCTCGCGCTCGACCCCGTGCGGGGCGTGACGCTCGGGGCCAGTTGGCAGGACGCGAACTTGAGCCGCGTGGACGCCGTGGGCTATTTCGACGTGCTCCCCGGCAGCGGCGAATGGCCGCGACCGCAAGAGCCCGTCGAGAAGCAGCCGCCGCCGCCGGCCGGCGGCTGGATCGCCGTGTCGTCCTTCGAGCTGTGGGGCAAGCCCGTCCCTCGCGACTAAGCGCGCCGCGGGTCGTGGCACGTGTCTTGCAGCATCGCCCCATCGCTCGAACATCTCGCGAGGGCTCGAAGTGCACACTGCCACGCTGCGCGATATTCACGGGCTCATCGGCACCGCGATTCGCGGCATCGCGGGGCCCGGTGAGCTGCAGATCCTGGAAGCCGGCTGCGGCCGGAAATGGCCGATCGACCTGTCGGGCATCGACTACAGGTTGACAGGGCTCGATCTCGACGCGGACGCGCTGCAGAGCCGCAGGCTGCGGGTTCGCGACCTGCACGAGGCCATCGTCGGTGACCTGTGCACTTATGAGTTTCCGCCGGCCCGCTTCGATGTGATCTACAGCGCGTTCGTGCTCGAGCACGTGCAGGGCGCGGAGCGCGTGCTGCAGAAATTCGTGCGCTGGCTGAAGCCGGGCGGGTTGCTGGTGCTTCAGGTGCCGGACCGCGAGTCGGTATACGGCTTCTTCTCGCGAGTCACGCCGTTCTGGTTTCACGTTTTCTACTGCAAGCACTTCAAAGCGTACTACCGGCAAAGCGGCGCCGCGGGTCAGCCCGGTCACGGGCCCTATCCCACCTTTCACGAGAAGATCATCTCGCGCTCCGGGTTCCAGCGCTTTGCGGGCAAGCATGGCCTGGTCATGAGGAACGTGTACGGGTTTCGGCGCCTGCCGCCGATACAGCAAAAGCTGAGCGATGTCGTCGCCTCGTTGTCGCTCGGCCGACTCCACAGCGCACACGTCGATCTGTGCTACGTCGCGCAGCGCGCTCCCGTGCCGGCCGTCGCGTCGGCGAGCGAAGCGCCGCCGCGCGTGCTGCATGCGGTGTCATGAGCGAGCGCGGCAGCGGCCTCCGGAAATCGCGCTGGCTTGGCGTGCCGCTGATCCTCGTGCTGGGTGCGGCGGCGCAGGCCCAGCCCCCGCATGCGCCCGCGAAGTTTCACCCGGGCCACTACATGACGCCCTATATCAACGACAACCACCAGCAGCTGCTCCGGAAGGTGGACGAGGTGTGCCACGAGGAAGCGCTGCAGGGGCTCGAGCTGCGAGCCTATTGGGCCGGCCTCGAGCGCGGGCCCGGAGAGTATACGTTCGACGATCTCGACGAGCTGTATGGCGCGCTCGCGGCCTGCCACAAGTCGCTGTTCCTCGAGATATGGGCCGTGAATTTCAAAGGCTCGTCGGAAGGGATCGTGCCGCGCGATCTCGAGAAGGAGCTCGCGCGCACGCGGCAGGGCTACATCGCGAAGCTATGGCGGCCGCAGGTCATGGATCGGTTCATCGCCTTGCACCACGCTCTGGCGAAGCGGTTCGATCGGCAGCCGTACTTCGAGGGGGTCGTCCTCACGGAGACGGCCACGAGCGGCGTCGAGGATGACTACAAACCGGCCGCGTACATCGAGCAGCTGACGCGCGCGGTGCGGGCCATTCGCAGCGATTGGGCCAATTCGCAGGTCATCATCTTCGCCAATTTCATTCAGGGCTCGAGCACGGATCAGTTCCGCGACTTTCTCGAGGAGGTTGCATCCCTCGGCGTGGGCATCGGCGGGCCCGACGTGCTGCCGGCGCCGCACCACGGCTCGACCGGCGAGCGGATCTACCGCGGCGAGCTTGGCGGTCGAGATCTGCGTGGTCGCATGATTTCCGGGTTTTCGGTGCAGACGCCGGAGCTCGGCGGGCGCGAGGGCAGCTTCACGCCGGAGCAGCTGTTCGAGCACTGCGTCCGCATGAATCGCTGCAAATACATGTTCTGGGCGCGCAACACGTCGACCGGCGGCCCGGCGCAGCGCTGGAGCACCGGCATCCTGCCGTTCATCCGCGAGCATCCATCGTTCTGAGCGCCACGGGGGCCTCTTGGCGGGCACTCCCGCTTCGAATACGGTAGTGGGCATGCTGCGAGCCTGGACGGTTCTCCTGGCGGCGACTCCGCTCGTGGGGCTCGCCGCGGATCCCGCGGCCGACACCGCGCGCATGGCCACCGACATCAAGGTGCTGGCGTCCGATGCCTTCGAGGGCCGTGCGCCCGGCACGGCCGGCGAGCAGAAAACCGTCGGCTGGATCATCGGCCAGATGATCGCCGCGGGCCTGCAACCGGGTGGCGATCTGCACGACGGTCGCCGCGCGTGGACGCAGGACGTGCGCCTCGCGCGCTTCGAGATCCAGGGCGCGCCCACGGCCGCGTTCTCGGTCGGCGGCCAATCGATCGCGCTGACGCAGGGTAACGAGATCGCGATCCGCGCAGCCCAGACGAACGTCGATCACGTGGCGCTCGAGAACGTGCCGGTGGTCTTCGCGGGTTATGGCGTGCGCGCGCCGGAGCGCAAGTGGGACGACTTCGCCGGAGCGGACGTGAAAGGCAAGGTGGTGGTCGTGCTGGTCAACGACCCGGACTTCGAGTCCGGCAAGGGCGACTTCGGCGGCAAGGCGATGACCTACTACGGGCGCTGGACGTACAAATACGAGGAAGCCGCACGGCTAGGTGCCGCGGGCTTGCTGGTCGTCCACGAGACGGCCCCCGCGGCCTATGGCTGGGCGACCGTGAATAGCTCGAACACGATTCCGATGTTCGACATCGTGCGCGAGAACCCTGCCGGCGCGCACGTGCCGGTGGAAGCGTGGATTCAGAGAGACCTGGCCGTGGACCTGTTTCGCCGCGCGGGGCTCGATTTCGACGCGTTGAAGAAGCAGGCGGCGCGGCGCGGTTTCCGTGCCGTGGCGTTGCCCGGCGTGACGTTCTCTGCGCGGTTCGCCGTCGAGCACGCTCCGGTGCTGTCGCAGAACGTCATCGGCGTGCTGCCGGGCACGACCCGGCCGGGCGAGCACGTGATCTACTCCGCGCACTGGGACCACCTGGGCATCGGTCCGCCCGATGCGCGCGGCGACACGATCTACAACGGCGCCGTGGACAACGCCAGCGGGGTGGCTGCGTTGTTGGAGCTGGCGCGCACGTACGCAGCCGCCCCGCCGGCGCCTGCGTTCCGTGGTGTTTCTCGCGACCACCGCGGAAGAGCGCGGCCTTCTGGGGGCCGAGTTCTACGCCGCGAATCCCGTGTACCCGCTTCAGACCACCGTCGCGGATCTGAACATCGACGGTTGGCGGCCGTTCGGGCCGGCGCATGACTTCAGCACGGCCGGCGACGCCGCCGTGACGCTGACGGCCGACCTGATCGGAGTGCTACGGGCGCGCGGCCGGGTGTTCACGCCGGACGCGCACCCCGAGGCCGGCTCGTTCTTCCGCGCCGACCATTTCCCGTTCGCCAAGCAAGGCGTTCCGGCGTTCACGGGCCTGTCGGGGCTCGATCTCGTCGACGGCGGCCGGGCGGCCGGCGAGGCCGCGTACGAGGCGTTCACCAGGAACCGCTATCACCAGCCGACCGATGAATGGTCCGACGAGTGGAATTTCGGCAGCGCGGTGGCGGACATCGCCGTGCTCTACGCGCTCGGTCGCGATCTCGCGACCTCGGTCCGCTGGCCGGAATGGTCGCCGGGCTCCGAGTTCAAGGCCGTGCGCGACGCCAGCGCGGATCTACGCCGTCATTGAAGGAGCGCCGCGGCTCGGCTATTCGCCGAGCGCCGCGAGATCCGCGCGATAGCTCGGCGCTTCGGCCGTCGGGAACGACTCGGCACCGCCTGAGTCACGTTGCCCGTCGCCGCCCACTCCGTCCCGCGCTGCAGCGTGACCGCGAAGTCGGTGGAGCTCAGCGCGCGCACGTCGTGGCCGAAAGTCGTATGAAAGATCCGCCCCTTGCCGTAGTCGAGCACCATGAGCTGCGGCTCGTCGCGACCGCTGCCGGAGTTGCCGGGGTCGGAATACGCCGTCGCGAGCACGGTCATGTGTCCCGGCCCGCGCAAGTGAGCGTACAACTCGTCGTCGCCGTGCATCCAGATCTTCGGCAGGCCGCGCATGATCGGATGCGTCGGCTCGCGAACGACGACCGTGAACGGAATCCGCTTGCCGTGGCTGCCCGCGGGGCCGGGCGTGGGGTCGGGGACCAGCGCCTCGCCGCGGTAGTACCAGTAAGGTCCGGCGTGCTCGTCGCGCCCGCGCCAGCCGCCGACGCCGAGCATCTCGTTGTAGGCTCGCCAGCCGGGAAAAGCGTTGTCGGCCGCATGCACGCTGACCAATCCGCCGCCGCCGCTCACGTAGCTTTCGAGCGACGCCTTCAACGCCGCCGGCCAGCGCTCGTCGGGCGCGTCGTAATTCAGCACGACGGTCGCATACGCGAAGAAGCGCGGCGCGAACGCGCCGAAGTCGCCGCCGGCCGGTGGCGCCGTCGCGACGCTGACCTCGAACAGGCCGACCTCGGCGAGAATCCGCTTCAGCACCGCCGTGACCTTCGGCCATTCGTGATACGGGCCGCCGCTCTCGCCGTCGAGAATTAGCACGGGAATCGGCTCCGCGGCCCGAGCGGCAAACCCGACCAGATCGCCGCCGAGCCACCACCGCCAACACGCACCGTCTCATCGTCGTCATGATCGCACCGGTTGACGCTCGTCGAAGCGCGATGTTAACTCTCGCGCAATGCGTAGGTCCCGGCCACTTTGCCGCGCGCCGTTCGTCGCGGCTGCGCTGCTGTGCACGCTGCCCGGCGCGCGCAGAGCCGCAGCGAAGCGAGCCCCGCCGCACAGCCGGTGCCGCCGACGGCGGCCCCGCAGGAATATGCCGCCGAGCTGATTGCCGCCGGCCGCACTCGGTTCGCCGCGAACTGCGGCTTTTGCCATGGGCCCGAGACCACGGGCGGCTCGGGCGGCGCCGACTTGACGCGCTCGCCGCTCGTGGCCGGCGACGAGCACGGCAACCGGATCGGCCCCTCGTCCGGGCGGGGCGCGCCGAGGCCGGCATGCCCGCGTTCCCGGCGCTCGCCGAGTCCGATCTCGCGGCATCGTGGCCTTCATCCACGAGCAGAAGACCAAGGCGGAATCGGAGACGGGCGGACGCCGCTCGGTCGAGGTCGCCGACTTGCAGACGGGCAATGCGCGCGCCGGGCGGCGCTATTTCGACTCGGCCTGCAGCGGCTGTCATTCGCCGACGGGGGACCTCGCGGGCATAGCGTCGCGCCTGCGAAGGCTCGCGTTGCTGCGCCGCATGCTCTATCCCGGTCAGCCCGGCATGCCGGCGCGCAGGCCGGCGGCGACGGTCACGACGCGCGAAGGCGAGAAGATCACAGGCCAGCTCGCCGCGCGCGACGAGTTCACGATCGCCGTCATCGACGCCGAGGGACGGTACCGGTCCTGGCCGGCCGATCGCGTCAGCGTCGCGATCGACGATCCGCTGGAAGCGCACGTCAAGCAGCTCGCGCGCTACACGGACGCGACGATGCACGACGTGCTCGCCTACTTGCACACGCTTCGTTAGGACACAGCCGATGAAACCCACACTGGCGCTGGCGTACGCGACGGCCCTCGCGCTCGCCACGGCGGCGCACGCGCAAACGGGCTTCGATCCCGCGCGGCTGCTCGCGCCGGCGAAGGACAGCTGGCCCACGTTCCACGGCGAGTACTCCGGTCAACGGCACAGCGCGCTGCGGGAGATCACGCCGGACAACGTCCGCACGCTGACGCTGGCCTGGGCGTTCCAAACGAATCAGGCGCAACAGGTCAAAGCCACGCCGATCCTCGTCGACGGCATCGTCTATCTCACTGCGCCCGACAACCTGTGGGCCATCGACGCGCGCTCGGGGCGCCAGATCTGGCGGTATCAGCATCCCGTCAACGACGCGTTCCATATCGGGCATCGCGGCGCGGCCGTGTACGGCAACTCGGTTTTCCTGACGACGCCCGACACGCATCTGATTGCGCTCGACCGCTTCAGCGGCAAGGTGCAGTGGGACACCGAGATCGTGGACTCGGCGCGCGGTTTCTGGTCGACGAACGCGCCGCTCGTGATCCGCAATCATCTGATCGTCGGCGTGTCCGGCGACTTCGACAATCTGCCGGGCACGCTGCGCGCGTTCGACCCGGCCACCGGCAAGCCCCAATGGACGTTCTACAGCACGCCGCCGGTCGGGACGCCGGGCTCGATCAGCGGCGGCGCGACCGGCGGGCAGATGTGGACGACGGGCACGTACGATCCGGAGCTGAATCTGCTCTATGTCGGCACCGGCAATCCCACGCCGGTGCTGAACGGCCAGGCACGGCCCGGCGACAACCCGTGGACGTGCAGCATCGTCGCGCTGAATCCCGACACCGGCGAGCTTGCGTGGGGGTTCCAGGTGTCGCCGCACGACACGCACGACTGGGACGCGTCCGAAGTGCCGGTGCTCGTCGATGCGAAGCTCGACGGCGTGGACCGCAAGCTGCTGCTGCAGGCGTCGCGCAACGGCTACTATGTGGTGCTCGACCGCACGACGGGCAAGAGCCTGCTGACGAAACCGTTCGCCACGACGAACTGGGCGCGCGGCATCGACGCCGCCGGGCGGCCGATCCCGAACCCCGACAAGGAGCCGTCGCGCGACGGCCGGCTCGTGGCGCCCGACGAGGTCGGCGCCACGAACTATCGATCCCCGAGCTTCGACCCCGCGACCGGGCTCTTCGTCGTGAGCGCCGCCGACGCGTACAGCCTCTACTTCTTCAAGCCCGAATACGGCCAGTACGGCTGGGCCGGCGCGGATTACACCGTGCATAGCCGCGGCGAGCTGCGCGCGCTCGATTTCGCGACGGGCGAAGTCCGCTGGCGCCACGATCTGTACGGCGGCGCGGGCAACGCCGGCGTGCTGACGACGGCCTCGGGCCTCACGTTCACGGGGGACGCGGCCAACAGCGCGCTGGCGCTGCGAACCGCCGACGGCACGACGCTGTGGCATGCCGGCGTCGGCCGCGTCGGCAACACGCCGATCACGTACGAGCTCGACGGCCGGCAATACGTGCTGATCGGCGGCGGCAGCGCGCTGTACGCGTTTGCGCTGCCGTAAGCCGCGAAGGCTCATGTACCTCGGCATCGACCTCGGCACGTCCGGCGTCAAGGCCACGCTGATCGACGACGATCAGGCCATCGTCGGCTCCGGCGCCGCGCCGCTGACGGTCGCGCGGCCGCAACCGGGCTGGTCCGAGCAGAACCCGCGCGACTGGATCGCGGCCACCGAGCAGGCGCTCGACGCGCTGCGCGCGGCGCACGGCGGTGCGCTCGCCGCCGTGCGCGGCATCGGACTCTCGGGACAGATGCATGGCGCTACGCTGCTCGACGCGCACGACGAGCCGCTGCGGCCCTGTCTGCTGTGGAACGACACGCGCGCGCACCGCGAAGCGGCCGCGCTCGACGCCGACCCGCGGTTTCGCGCGCTCACGGGCAACATCGTCTTTCCGGGCTTCACGGCGCCGAAGGTTCGGTGGCTGAAGCATCACGAGCCGCACGTGTTCGAGCGCACGCGCTGGGTGTTGCTACCGAAGGACACTCTGCGGTTCTGGCTGACCGGCGAGCACGTGTCGGACATGTCCGACGCGTCGGGCACGAGCTGGCTCGAGACCGGAGCGCGGCGCTGGTCGAGCGAGCTGCTGGCCGCCACCGACCTCGACGAGCGACAGATGCCGACGCTGGTCGAGGGGACTGCCATCAGCGGTACGCTGCGGCGCGAGCTCGCGGCGCGCTGGGGCATCGACCACACGCTCGTCGTCGCGGGCGGCGCCGGCGATAACGCGGCCTCGGCCTGCGGGCTCGGCGTCGTCCGCGAGGGCGACGCGTTCGTGTCGCTCGGCACGTCGGGGGTGCTGTTCGCGGCGAGCCGCGCGTACTCGCCGAACGCGGCGAGCGCCGTGCACACCTTCTGTCACGCGGTGCCGGGCACGTGGCATCAGATGGGCGTGATCTTGTCGGCCACCGATTCGCTGAGCTGGCTCGCGACGTTGACGGGCAGCACGCCGGCCGAGCTGACCGCCGCGCTCGGCGAGTGGCTCGCGCCGCCGGGCCCCGTCACGTTCCTGCCGTACTTGGCGGCGAGCGAACGCCGCACAACGATGCGCGCGTCCGCGGCATGTTCGTGGGCTTGGGTCACGAATCGGATCGGCGAGCGCTTGCGCAAGCCGTCGTCGAGGGCGTCGCATTCGCGCTGTGCGACAGCCGCGATGCGCTGCGTGCCGCGGGCACGGAGCTTAAGCGCCTCTCGGCCGTCGGCGGCGGGACGCGCTCGCGCTACTGGCTCGAGGTGCTCGCGACCGTGCTCGGCGTGCCCGTCGACGTGCCCGTGGCCGGCGACTTCGGCGCCGCGTTCGGCGCGGCGCGGCTCGGGCTCATTGCGGCGACGGGTGCCGACGCCGTCGCCGTCTGCACGGCGCCGCGCGTCGCGTACACGGTCGAGCCGAGCTCGCTGCATGCGGCCGCGTTTGCCGCGGCGCTTGGCCGCTACCGCGCGCTGTATCCCGCGCTCCGCGGAGCGGGTTGACGCTGCGCTATGGATGCACGCCGACGGCCCGCGCGACGGTGGACAGGCGCCCCGGCTCTCGACGAACGCAAGCACCTCTTCATGATCGGCAACCGGCACAAAGGGCAGGGCGCCCATGAGGTCGAGCACTTCAGCGCGCCTCGCGAGATTGCCGCACGCAAGCTCGCCGATCACGAACGGGTGAGTCCAAACTGCGCCGTCTTCGAGCAGCTCCGCGAGTCGGGCGTTCCGCTGGCGCAGGTGGTCGATCCAGACGGAGGTATCGACCAGCAACGTTCAGCGCGCGGCCGGGGAGCGTCTGCGTGGAACGAGCTTCGCCGCTCGATCCGTGCCGCCGAGCGCGGCCAGACGTCGGGCGCTCTCCCGCGCGATGAGCGCGTTGAGCCCGGCGTGCACGACGGCGGTCTTCTCGCGAATTCCGCTCAGGTTCTGTGCGCGCTCGAGCAGAGCGTCGTCGATGATCAATGTAGTCCTCATGTGCATCAATATGGATAGAGTGTGCATATCTGTCAACGGCTCGATCAATCGCGAAAAGTCGTCTATTCGGCAACTTTCCTTCTCCCCCGTTGCCGCGATCGTGCCGCGAGAACGGGACGCCCTATAATGCCCTCACCGCGCTCGACAAGAAGAAGGAACGGAGCACCTAGCCAATGACGACTGGTTTCTTCGGCGACATCGGCAAGATCGAATACGAGGGCGTCGAGAGCACGAACCCGCTCGCATTCCGCTACTACGATCCGGACCGCGTCGTGCTCGATCGGCGCCTCGAGGACCACCTGCGCTTCGCGGTCTGCTACTGGCACACATTCGCCTGGACCGGCGGCGATGCGTTCGGCGGCCAGACCTTCGACCGGCCGTGGTTCGGCACGACGATGGCCGACGCGAACCGCAAGGCCGACGTCGCCTTCGAGCTCTTCACTCTGCTCGGCGTGCCGTACTACTGCTTCCACGACGCCGACGTGCGCCCCGAGGGCGAGACGTTCGCCGAGAACACGAAGAATCTGCACGCGGCCGTCGAGTACCTCGAGCGCAAGCAGGCGGAGACCGGCGTGCAGCTGCTCTGGGGCACCGCGAACCTGTTCTCGCACCGCCGGTACATGGCGGGTGCCGCCACGAATCCCGACCCCGACGTGTTCGCGTTCGCGGCCGCGACGGTGAAGACCTGCCTCGACGCTACCCATCGACTGCAGGGGCAGAACTACGTGCTCTGGGGTGGCCGCGAGGGTTACGAGACGCTGCTGAACACGGATATGAAGCGCGAGCTCGATCAGCTCGGCCGGTTCCTCTCTCTCGTCGTCGACCACAAGCACAAGATCGGCTTCAAAGGCACGATTCTCGTCGAGCCGAAGCCCCAGGAGCCGACGAAGCATCAATACGATTTCGATGTCGCATCGGTGTATGGCTTCCTGAAGCGCTACGGGCTCGAGCGCGAGGTGAAGGTCAACATCGAGCATGGCCATGCGGTGCTCGCCGGGCACTCGTTCGACCACGAGATCGCGCTCGCGAACGCGCTCGGCATCTTCGGCTCCATCGACATGAACCGTAACGACTACCAGTCGGGCTGGGACACGGATCAATTCCCGAACAACGTGCTCGACACCGCACTCGCGTACTACCAGATCCTGCGCGGCGGCGGGTTCACCACGGGCGGCACGAACTTCGACGCGAAGCTGCGCCGCCAGTCGATCGACCCCGTCGATCTTCTGATCGGGCACATTGGCGGCATGGACGCGTGTGCTCGCGCGCTGCTCGCGGCGGCCAGGATGCTCGAGGACGGCGCGCTCGAGGTGCCGCTGCGCGAGCGCTACGCGGCATGGGATGCGGACGAGGCGAGGCAGCTCTTCGCCGGCGCGTACTCGCTCGCGGAGATCGAAGCACGCGTGCGCAAGGCGCAGACGAATCCTGCGCCGCGCTCCGGCAAGCAGGAGCTGCTCGAGAACATCGTCAACCGCTACGTCTGACGAGGAGACGACCAATGAGAACGATCAAGGGCCCCGGGATTTTCCTCGCGCAGTTCGCCGGCGATGCCGCACCGTTCAACTCGTGGGACACGATCACGCGCTGGGCGGCCGAGTGCGGCTACGTTGGCGTGCAGGTGCCGAGCTGGGACGCGCGCCTCATCGATCTCGACAAAGCCGCGGCGTCGCCAGCGTACTGTGACGAGCTTGCCGGCATTGCGCGCAAGAACGGGGTTGCGATCACGGAGCTCTCGACGCATCTGCAAGGCCAGCTCGTGGCCGTGCACCCGGCCTACGACGAGGCGTTCGACGGCTTCGCGGCGCCTCAAGTCCGCGGCAATCCGCAGGCGCGGACCGAGTGGGCCGTGGATCAGGTCAAGAAGTGCCTGACGGCGTCGAAGAACCTGGGTCTGAACGCCATGGCGACGTTCTCGGGCGCTCTGGCCTGGCCGTATCTGTATCCGTGGCCGCAGCGCCCGCCGGGCTTGATCGAGACGGCGTTCGACGAGCTCGCGCGCCGCTGGCGCCCGATCCTGGATCACGCGGAGGATTGCGGAGTGGATTGCTGCTTCGAGATCCATCCGGGCGAGGATCTGTTCGACGGCGTCACGTACGAGATGTTCTACGAGCGCACGGGCAAGCACGCGCGCGCCTGCATGCTGTTCGATCCGTCGCACTACGTGCTGCAGTGCCTCGATTACCTGGAGCACATCGACATCTATCACGAGCGAATCCGGATGTTTCACGTGAAGGACGCCGAGTTCAATCCCACGGGGCGCCAGGGCGTTTACGGCGGCTACCAGAGCTGGGTGAATCGCGCCGGCCGGTTCCGCTCGACCGGCGACGGGCAGGTGGACTTCACGTCGATTTTTTCGAAGTTCACCGCGTACGATTATCGAGGGTGGGCCATCGTCGAGTGGGAGTGCGCGCTGAAGAACGCCGAGGACGGTGCGCGCGAAGGTGCCGCGTTCGTGCGCGACCACATCATCCGCGTCACTCACAAGGCGTTCGACGACTTCGCGGGCGCGGGAACCGACGAGGCCGCGAACCGGCGCATGCTCGGGCTCTGACGATGACGATCGAAGGCAAGACGGCGCAGCGCGCCCCGCGGATCCGGCTCGGCATGGTGGGCGGCGGTATCGACGCGTTCATCGGCGGCGTGCATCGGATCGCCGCGCGGCTCGACGACAAGTTCGAGCTCGTGGCCGGCGCGCTGTCGTCGACACCCGAGCGTTCGTTTCGGTCCGGGGCAGCGCTCGGCCTGGATCCCGAGCGCACGTACGAGGATTTCAAGGAGATGGCGATTCGCGAGGCGCGCCTGAAGGAGGGCATCGAGGCCGTGGCGATCGTCACGCCGAATCACATGCACTTTCCCGTGGCGCGCGAGTTCCTGAAGCGCGGCATCCACGTGATCTGCGACAAGCCGCTGACCGCGACGCTCGCAGATGCGAAGAAGCTCGCGAAGCTCGTCGAGAAGAGCGACGCGCTGTTCGTGCTGACGCACAACTACACCGGCTATCCCATGGTGCGGCACGCGCGCGAGCTCGTGCGCGCAGGCGAGCTCGGCACGATCCGCGTCGTGCAGGTGGAGTACGCGCAGGACTGGCTCGCGGAGCCGCTGGAGCTCTCCGGGCAGAAGCAGGCGGCGTGGCGGACCGACCCGGAACGCTCCGGCGCCGGCGGCGCCACGGGCGACATCGGGACGCACGCGTTCAACCTGGCCGAGTTCGTCACGGGACTTACCCTCGAGTCGCTCGCCGCCGACGTGCATACGTTCGTCGAGGGCCGCCAGCTCGACGACAACGCGCACGTGCTGCTGCGTTATGGCGGCGGCGCCAAGGGCATGCTCTGGTGCAGCCAGGTCGCCGTCGGCCAGGAGAACGGGCTGAAGCTGCGCGTGTACGGCACGAAGGGCGGCCTCGCGTGGGCACAGGAAGATCCGAACTATCTCGAGGTCTCGAAGCTCGGTGAGCCGGCGCGCCGAGTGACGCGGGGCGGTGCCGGCGCGGGCACCGCCGCGGCGCGAGTGTCGCGCACACCCTCCGGTCATCCGGAAGGCTATCTCGAAGGGTTCGCGAACATTTACTCCGAGGCGGCCGCGGCGATCGCTGCGAAGAACAGCGGCGCGCCGCTCGACCCGCAAGTGCTGTACCCGACGGTGCACGATGGCGTTCGCGGCGTCGCGTTCGTCGAGGCTTGCGTGGCGTCGTCGCGGCGCAACGGCGCGTGGGTGAAGGTGTGAGCGCTCCCCGGCGGGCGTGGTCCAGGCAATTTCCCTCAACGTGACCTCGCCTGGATAAACCTCGTAGACGCGCCAGGCGACCCTATCGCTCTTCGGGTCTCCTAGATAACCGATTGACTTATATGAGATTCCGTCTCATACTACTGTACATACAACCAGCACTCTAAACGGAGGCTCCCATGGCCTGCGCCGCCCCTCTCGACCCCGAGGCCAACTTCCGCAAATGGCGCGCCTTCGACGAGCTGGAAGCAAAGATCACCGAGCTCTGGGGTCATCTGAATGCCGCCACGTATCGCTTCCTTGCGCTCGTCGCCGAGTTCGACCGCGAGCGGGCGCACGAGCGTCATGGGCTCGTGAACACCGCGCAGTGGCTGAACTGGCAATGCGGCATCGGCGCCGTCGCGGCGCGCGAGAAGGTGCGGGTCGCTCGCGCGCTCGAGCAGTTGCCGGAAATCAGCGCGGCTTTCGCGAGCGGCGAGGTCTCCTATTCCAAGGTGCGGGCCATGACGCGGGTGGCTACGCCTGCCAACGAAGGCGTGCTCGTGCACGTTGCGCGCTACGGCACGGCCGCGCACGTCGAGAAGCTCGTGCGCAAGTACCACTGGACGCAGCGGCGAGACGCCGGAAGGCTCGAGCAACAGCTGCACGCGCGCCGCCACGTCAGTTACTTCTTCGACGCGAGCGGCGAGCTCGTGTTGAACGCGCGCTTGCCGCCGGAGGTCGGCGCCGTCGTGCGCAAGGCGCTCGAGGCCGCGGTCGAGGTGCTGCGCGAGCCGGCCGAGCCCGGCGACGCGCAAGGGTATGTTCCCGCGGAAACCGCTACCGCCGAATCGCCCACTGTGCCGATGCGGCGCGCGGATGCGCTCCGGCATGTCGCGGAGACGTTTCTCGCGCAGCAAGGAGAGAGCACCGGCGCGGGCGCAAGCGCCGATCGCTACCAGGTCGTCGTGCACGTCGATGAGGCCGTGCTGTCCGACCTGGCGCGGCCGGCCGACGACGAGCCGCACTGCTGTGAGCTCGATGACGGGCCGGCGCTCGCGCTCGATACGGCCCGCCGGCTCGCCTGCGACGCCACGATCGTACGTCTCCTGGAGGGCGCCGCTGGCGAGCCCCTCGACATCGGCCGAAAGACTCGCAGCATTCCGCCGGCGCTGAGTCGCGCGCTGCGCTCTCGTGACGGCGGCTGCCGGTACCCCGGCTGTGATCGCACGCGTTTCACGCAAGGGCACCACGTTCGGCACTGGGCCGACGGCGGCGAGACGAAGCTCGCGAATCTCATCACGCTGTGCCGCTTCCACCATCGGCTCGTGCACGAGGGCGGGTACGCGGTCGTGGCCACGGACGACGGGGTGTTCGTCTTCACGCGGCCCGACGGCCGGCGCGTGGAGGAGAACGGCGCGCAATGTTTCCGCGGAAACATCGCGCGGCCGGAGGCCGAGGAATATCTGGGGTTCGAGGAGACGCTGCGTCTCTACGCGCTGAATCGCGAGGCGGGGCTCACGATCACGCCAAAGACGAGCCGCTGCCAGTGGCACGGCGAAAGCATGGACTACAACACGGCGATCGAGGGCATGCAGTTCTTGGAGCAACGGGCCGGCATCGTCTGATGCCTGGCCACGGCCCGCTGCGGTCAGCGTGGCGGCGGCGGCAAAGCGGCGGGCGGCGTCAGATCGAATCGCTGTGCGCCGCTTTCGGGGTCGATCGAGCGATCGTCCTGCGCGCAATGCGAAGCCTCGTGGAACACGTGGTCGCGGTCGCGCAGGAACACCAGCGTCATTTCCGACGGCGCGGTCAGCACGTCGGGCGCCACGACTCGCCGCGCGATCTGCGGCGTGTCCTTGTCCTGCAGCGAAATGCGCTCGACGATGCGCGCGTCCGGACCCACCTTGACGCCATTCATGAGAAAGCCGTTACGGTCCGGCGCGGGCGGCCATGCCGCAAAACGTCCCGGCGATCGCCAGGGCCGTCAGCACGATGCTCGCGATTCCGTGTCGTTCCCGCGGAATCACGCCGCTCACTGTGCGTCGCGCTTCTGCTTGGCGGCGGCCGCGACACCGGGCGCGAACTGATCGCCAATGCTCTCGGTGCCGTCCTCGTGAATGGCTTTGACGAACGACCCGCCCGGGCGACCGTCCTTCAACGGGAAGTACTGCGTATCGAACATCGAATACGAGTGATGGGCGAGCGCCGCGGGTGCACCGAGGGACGTGAGCACCGCTGCGGCCATGGTCGGGAGGTACTTTGGTTCGAGGCTCATTCTCGCCCTCCGACAGACGCTGCGGATGCTGCATCGCGTGGCCAGCCGAGTCAATCTCGGCTACGACGTCAGGAACCAAGTCTCCCGCGGACGTTCCGTTCGGTAGCGGCCAGAAAACGCAGCGCGGCATAGCCGAGCAGCAGGCCGAGGCCGAACAGCAAGGTCATGGCATACGTTTGCGGTTGCGACCGAGCGTGGACGAGCAGCTCGAGGATCGAGCTGAAGAACGCCACGGGATTGGTCACGGCGTCCCAGCTGTTCCACCGCATCACGCGGCCAAGATACACGCCGAAGCCCGAGAGCATGGAGGCGGCGCCGACCATCACCCAGCCGACGGCGTTGCCGAACCTGTCCTCGACCAGCTGCTGCATATCGCGCAGCGAGAGATATCCCACGAGCAGACCGGCGGCGGCGCACGACAGCACGGTGCCCGTGTCGTACCACGACCGGATGCCGGTCGGTGGCACCACATGGACCAGATCCGTAATGATGTAGGGCGCATTCGGCAGGAACAGCAGCCAGAACAAGAACAACGTGCCTTGGGCCAAGCTCGACGCGCCGCGCCGATTCATCGAAACCGCCGTGCGCGAGAGCGCGAGCGGAACGCAGGCCAGGAACAGATTCCAGGCGAGGAACAGGAAACCGGGTGAGCCGGTGCGAAGAACGCGTATCGCGATGAGCCCCAGGCACCAGATCAACACGAACGCGCACAAGACGAGTCCGCCGTGCCCGGGGTGGTGTGGCTCCTGCTCGCGTGCAGCCATCGCTACGTTGCTCCGTCCGTGGTCTTGCTCTGCGCTTGCCGAAGGCCGTGGCCAAGCGATGGGCTATTGTGCCCCGAGCGTCTCCCTCGGGTCGAACGAGCGACGTGCGCTCGAGGCGAAATTTGGCGACAGCTATCTCGCCGCGGGATCCCCGGTCGGCGCCGGGGCCAGGTCTCCCTTCGCCCGCGCACCGAGCCGCTGCGCGAGCAGCGGCTCGAGCGCAGCGGCCCAAATCTGGTACGCCGCGAGCGTCGGGTGCAGGCCGTCTTTCGACAGGTCCTCGCGCAGCAGTCCGCGCGAGTCCGCGAGCCGGTCGTTGAAATCGAGATACCGAACGTGTGTCCCGTCCGCGTAGGCGGCGAGCTTCGCGTTGATTGCGGCGATGCTCGCGGTGAATTCCGGCTGGTCGCGGCGCGGGAACACGGCCGTCAGCACGACGAGCGCATCCGGCGCGTAACGCCGGCACCGCTCGACGATCGCCTCGATACCGGCTGCGATCGCCGCGACGCGCTCATCGGCGGACTCGAAGTCGCCGAGGTTGTTCGTGCCCGCCTGCACGACGAAGACCTTCGGCGCCGTGCTCGGCAGCTCGCCGTGGTCGAGGCGCCAGAGAATGTTCTGCGTGCGATCGCCGCCCCACGCGAAGTCCGCGGCGTTCCAGCCGAAGAAGCTCTTCTCGAAGCTCGCGAGCAGGTCCGGATAGTCGAGCGCGCCCCAGCGCCGCGTGATCGAGTCGCCGACGAAATACACGTCGATGACGCCGGCGCCGGCTTTCTGCACGAGCTCGGCGTGCGCGGTCGCGGAGTTCGCGTCCGTACGTCGTGCCGGCACCGTCGTCGCCGGCGCGCCCGGCGCAGCCAGCCCGAGCTCGCGCTCGGCCCACGGAATGAAGTACCGCCAGTTCGGCGCGTCCGTGTGACCGCCGTCGTGCTGGCGCCACGCGAGCCGACCGTCGAGCAGCGCGTGCTTCACGGGCGGCATCTGCGCGGTCCGATAGTCCTCGTCCGTGCCGAGGTCCTGCACGCCGAGCAGCCGAAACACCTCGCCGGCCGCCACGGTCGCCCGGTAGCTGCCGAGCTGATCGAGCCACAGCGCATCGCCGTGCTCGGGCACGCCGTAGCTCACGAACGTGGGGCGCGGCGCGCACAGCGCGAGCAGCGAGTGCGAGTCCACGGGCAGGTCCCCGGCGTTCATGGGGCCGAAGCGCGCCGCGGCCGTGCCGTACTTCAGGAAATTGCCGGCCATCCAGTGATACTCGCCTTGACCGGTCAGGTTCTCGACGCTCTCGCCGAAGTTGCGGCGGTACGGCGCCACGCCGCCTTCACCCGACGAGCCGATCAGCACCACGGCAAAGCGCCGATCGAACGCCTCCGCCACGAGCGCCGCCTTGCCGTACCGCGACACGCCCTCGATGCCCACACGCTGCGCGTCCACGGCCGCGTTCGTCGCAAGGTAATCGAGCGCACGCTGCGCGCCCCAGGCCCAGGCGCGCAGTGCGCCCCAGTCGTCGGGCTTGCGCGCTTGGCCCTTGTTCACGAGGCCGATGATGCCGCGCGTCAGGCCCGCGCCGTTGTCGGCCTGCACGCTCGTCGGATCGAGGAACGCGAAGCCCCAGCCGGCGGCGATCAGCTGCTCCGTGGCCGGTGGATCGGTGCCCTGGACCGCAGGCCCGCCGAACGTCCTCGTCGGCTCGGTGCCGAGCGCCTGACCGAGCGTCCCGCCGCGCAACTGGATCATCACGGGCACGGGGCCGCGCGCGTCGGCCGGCAGCACCAGCGTCATAGCGATGTCGACCTCGATCGCGGGATACGCGGCGTTGTCGACGCGACCGACGAGCTGCTGGCCCTCGACGCGGCGGCCCGCGAGCATCGTGCTCGCCGATTCGACGACGGACCAGTGCACCGCCGGCACGTCGGCCGGCACGCGGCCGAGCACCTCGCGCTCGAACGCCTCGACGATCTCCGGCCGGCGCGCGTTCCACCACTCCGCCGCGGTCGTGATTCGCCGGCCGCTGCCGAGCATCAGCGGATCGGGCCAGTCGGGATACGGATTCGCGAGCGCTTCGTCGTAGTTCGCCGGGTTCGGCGCATCGTCGCGGCCGCTCGGCCCGGGCCGCAGCGCCGTGATGCCGAGCTGGCGTTGCATGTCCTCGTGATCTTGCGCCGCCGTCCAGGTGAGCGGTGGCGGAGCGACGGCGCGTTGCTGCGCGGCGAGGTCGGTGCCCGTGCAAGTGAGCGCTGCCGTGATGGCGACGAAGGACCAGGCCCTGCTCATGCGCCGCAGTGTACCTCTCGACCGGGCTGCACATCGCGGGGCGCTATGCAAAGATCGCCGACGACCGCAGCGCGGAGGAGCCGCCGGCTCGAAGACTTCTGGTGATTGCACGATCCGATCTGCTGCGCCGGTTCGCGCTCGCGTTCGGCGCACTGCTGTGCCTCGTCGGCGTGGCCCCGGCCGCCCACGCCGAGGATGGCTACGACCTGTGGCTGCGCTACCGGCCGCTCGCCGCGGAGCAGCGCGCAGCGCTGGCCAGCGTGTCGACGGGCATCGTCGCGCCGGCGCCGGCTTCGGCCACGCTTCGCGCCGCCGTCGCAGAGCTCACGACGGGGCTGGCCGGCCTGACCGCGCGGAACGTGCCGGTCACGCCGGCGGTCGCGGACGGCAGCCTCGTGATCGGCACGCCGCGAAGCTCGCCGCGGATCGCGCGGCTGAAGTTGCCGCTGGCGCCGCTCGGCGCCGACGGCTATCTGCTGCGCAGCGTCGAGCTCGACGGCCAGCGCGTCACGGTCATCGCCGCCAACGAGGACATCGGTGCGCTGTACGGTGCGTTCGCGTGGCTGCGGCTCGCGCAGACCGGCGGGAATCTCGCCAACCTCGACACGGCGAGCGCGCCGCGCATCGAGCGGCGCCTGCTGAATCACTGGGACAATCTCGACGGGTCGGTCGAGCGCGGCTACGCCGGCGCATCGATCTGGGATTGGTGGCGCCTGCCCGACGTCGTCGATCTGCGCTACACCGATTACGCGCGTGCGAACGCGTCGATCGGCATCAACGGCGCGGTGCTGAACAACGTGAATGCGCAGCCGGAGATTCTCACGGCCGCTTATCTTGCGAAGGTCGCAGCGCTCGCGGCCGTGCTGCGGCCGTACGGCATCCGCGTGTATCTGTCGGTACGGTTCAGCGCGCCGCTCGACGTCGGCGGCTTGCAGACCGCCGACCCGCTCGATCCGGCCGTGCGCCGGTGGTGGCGCGCGAAGGCGGACGAGATCTACGCGCGGATTCCGGACTTCGGCGGGTTCCTGGTCAAGGCCGACTCGGAAGGTCAGCCGGGGCCGCAACGCTACGGACGCACGCACGCCGAAGGCGCGAACATGCTCGGGGCGGCGTTACGTCCACACGGGGGCGTGGTGTTCTGGCGAGCGTTCGTCTACGCGCAGGGCAGCGCCGAGGACCGCGTGAAGCAGGCGTACGACGAGTTCGCGCCGCTCGACGGCCGGTTCGCCGACAACGTGATCCTGCAGGTCAAGAACGGTCCGCTCGATTTCCAGCCGCGCGAGCCGTTCCATCCGCTGTTCGGCGCGATGCCGCGCACGCCGCTCGCGCTGGAGCTTGAGATCACGCAGGAGTATCTCGGCTTCGCGACGCATCTCGCGTACCTGGGCGTGCTGTTCGAGGAGGCGCTCGACGCCGACACGTACGCGAAGGGCCAGGGCTCGACCGTCGCGCAGATCGTCGACGGCAGCTTGTTCGACCAGACACGGACGGCGATCGCGGGCGTGTCGAACATCGGTGCGGCGCGCGACTGGACCGGGGCACCGTTCACGCAGGCGAACTGGTATGCGTTCGGCCGCCTTGCGTGGGATCCTGCGCTCTCGGCGCGCGCGATCGCGGTCGAGTGGCTGCGGATGACGTTCTCGAGCGATCCGCAGTTCGTCGATACGGCGCTGAAGATCATGCTGCGCTCGCGCGAGGCCGTCGTCGATTACATGACGCCGCTCGGGCTCGCGCATCTGATGGGCACCGGCCATCACTACGGTCCTGCCCCCTGGGTGGATGATCTCGAGCGCGCCGAGTGGAACCCCTATTACTACCATCGCGCAGACGAAAGCGGCATCGGGCTCGACCGGACGGCGAGCGGCAGCAACGCGGTCGCGCAGTACGCGCCGCCGGTCGCGCGTCGGCTCGCGAATCTCGACACGGTCCCGGACGAGTATCTCCTGTGGTTTCATCGCCTGCCCTGGGATTACCGCATGCGCTCGGGAAGAACGCTGTGGGAGGAGCTCCTCGCCCACTACGACCGCGGTGTCGCGGAGGTCGCGGCCATGCAGGCCGACTGGGCGACGCTCGCGCCGTTCGTCGACGCGGAGCGCTTCGCGAAGACGACGCAGCTGCTCGGGATTCAGGCCCGCGAGGCGAAGTGGTGGCGCGACGCCTGCGTCGCGTATTTCAGATCGCGGTCGGGGCTGCCGCTGCCGCCCGGCGTCGCCGAGCCGGAGCAGCCGCTCGAGCACTACGAGCGCCTGAGCTTTCGCTTCGCGCCCGGGCGGTGATCACCAGAAGTAGATGTAGATCGCCGCGACGATCGCCAGCACGCCCGCCGAGCCGACCACGTCCCAGACCGACACCCCGGCGTGCAGCTCCGCGTTTTGCTCCGCGCTGATCGTGCTGTAAGTGAGTCCCTGCAACTGCTCATCCGTCGCCTTCGGCGTGTAGGCGCTGACCACGAAGATCAGCACGCAGGTGAACACGAACAGCAGGAAGCAGAAGTACAGCCAGTTGATGTCGACGAACCATTGAAGGGCACCGAATTCCACGCCCCCCATTTCATGGGCCACCTGCATGAACAACCGCGCCATGCCGAGTGCGAAACCGGACACGATGCCCACGAAGCCGGAGATCGGTGACACGCGCTTCGAGAAGATGCCGAGCATGAACACGGCCGCGATCGCCGGCGACAGCAGCGATTGCACGTTCTGTAGATAGCCGTACAGCTGTCCGCCCCCGATTCGTTGCATGATCGGAATCCACGCGATGCCGGCGGCGACCACGGCCACGGTCGCGATGCGACCCACCCGGACCAGATGCGCTTCGCTCGCTGCCGGCCGGAGGCGCTCGTAGAAGTCCACGGTAAACAGCGTCGCCGTCGAGTTGAACAGCGACGCGAGCGAGCTCATGAGCGCGGCCAGCATGCCGGCCAGCACGAGACCGCGCAGGCCTACCGGCAAGAGATGCGCGGCGAGTCGCGGAAACGCCTCGTCGGGGCGCTCCATGTCGGCAAAGCCGTCCACGCCCATGTTCTTCAGCGCCACGGCGATCATGCCGGGGATCAGAAAGATGAACACCGGGAACAGCTTCAAATACCCCGCCCAGATCGTGCCGCGCCGCGCTTGCGGCAGATTCCTGGCCGTCAGCACGCGCTGGACGATGTACTGGTCCGTGCACCAGTACCACAGGCCGATGATCGGCGAGCCGAGCACGACGCCGAGCCACGGCGTCTCCGAGGAGTCGAACAGGAAGCTCAAGTCGGTCGGCACCCAGCTGGTGCCGCCGGCCTGATGCAGCGGGCGCCACAACGAGATCGTGTCCGGGTTCGCCGCGCGCAGCGCGTCCAGGCCGCCGATCTTGTGCAGGCCCACGAGCAGAATCACGATGGAACCGATCAGGAGCAGCGGCGCCTGCATGCCTTCGGTCCAGAGCACGGCTTTCATGCCGCCGGCCACGGTGTAGATGCCGGTCACGATCACGAGCGCGAAGGCCGAGAACCAGAAGAAGTCGACCTGCCCGAAGAGCGGCACCTGGATCGAGTCGTAGCCCAGGATCGTCTTGATCGTGATCGCGCCGGCGTAGATCGTCACCGAGGCCTTGGTGAGGATGTACGCCGCGAGAAAGATCAGCGACAGCGCGGTGCGCGTGCCCGGCGTATAGCGCTTCTCGAGAAATTCCGGCGTCGTGAAGATCTTCGAGCGCAGATAGAACGGTGCGAACACCCAGCCGAGCACGATGATCAGATACGAGTGCAGCTCCCAGTGCGCGAACGCCATCCCCGTGCCGGCACCGGAGCCGGCGAGGCCCACGAGGTGCTCGGCCCCGATGTTCGACGCGAAGATCGAGGCGCCGATCAGGAACCAGCTGGCGTTACGCGAGGCGAGAAAGTAGTCGGACGTATCCTTCTCTTTCTGCAGCGCAACCCAGGTCGCGATGCCCGCGATCACGAGGAAATACAGCCCGACCATGGCCCAGTCGAGCGCTCCGAAATTGACTGACATCTGCTGCCCCCGTTAGCGGCTTCTTGTTCGTCCGCGTTGCCGCCGCCAGTGTAAACGGCGCGAGCGCGCCGTGTGCACCCCGGGCGTGCGCGAAAGCCATTCCGGCAACTCGCGGGCTATGATGGGGCCCGTGACGACCGAGCGGCCGCGTGGGGGACAACCGATGTCGAGGATGGCCATGACCCTGGGCGCATGGCTGGCGGCGTGTGCCGCGCTGCTATCGGGTGCCCCCGGCGCGGCGCAGGCACCCGCGCAAGCCGCTGCACCGACGCTGATCACGGTGCACAACGACGATCCGGCGCGGGTCACGGACCGCCATCTCGCCGCCCAGGCCGCGGGTTACCGGGCCCTGCACTATTGCAGCGGGATTTTCTCGGCGGACCTGCCGGAGAACCTGCTCCAGGAATCGATGAGCCGCCGCGCCGCGCGGGAGGCACGGACGGTCGTCGACCGCGACAAGAAAGTGGTCGCCGTCTACTACGCCTCGGACATGGAGCCCCGGATCGCGGCCTGGCGGCCCGGTCTCGGCTGCACGCAGCTGCCGATCGGCGCCACGCTGGAGCTCGTGGCCCGCCTGCCGCGCCTGCCCGAGGCCGTGGCCGTGCCGAAGCTCGACGACCGGCCGTGGCCCCTGGGCGACGCGGACGCCACCGCGACGCTGCCGCAGGCCAAGAGCGCCGCCGTTACGGCCGTGCTCGACGAGGCGTTCAAGAACGACGAGAGCGTTTACCGCGGCCACACGTGGGGCGTGGTCATCGTCGAGGACGGCCGCATCGTGGCGGAACGCTACGAGCCGGGCTGGGGAGTGCACACGGCCGCGCGCACGAATTCGATGTGCAAGAGCGTCGGCGTGTCGCTGGTCGGCATCGGTGTGCGCGCCGGTCTCGTGGACCTGCACCGGAAGGCGCCGCTCGCGGCGTGGCGCACACCCGGCGATCCGCGCGGCAACATCACGCTGAACGATCTGCTGCACATGGCGAGCGGCCTGTACACGGAGGCCGGCGGCGATCCGTTGCTCGACACGTACGACGCGGGCGCGCCGCCGTCCGAAATCTCGATGCTGAACATCGTGGACTCTCGACCTGGGGCGCGGTTCGTCTACGCAGGCTCCGATACGATCATGGCGAGCCGCGCCGTGCGCGAGGCGCTGAACGACGATGCGAAGTGGCTCGCCTTTCCGTACCGTGAGCTGCTCTGGAAGCTCGGGATGACGCGCACCGTGATCGAGACTGACTGGCGTGGCGACTTTCTGATCTCCGGCCAATGCTGGAGCACGGCCCGCGATTTCGGGCGCTTCGGCCTGCTGTATCTCGCCGACGGCGTGTGGAACGGGGAGCGCCTGCTTCCCGAGGGCTGGTCGAAATACGTGTCGACGCTCGCGGCGGCGCAGCCCGCGTCCTATTTCAAAGGCGGGCCCGGCTATGGCGCCCAGTTCTGGGTTCACAACGGCCGGGAAGGGTTGCCCGACGTCGCCTATGCGGCGGACGGCGCGGGCGGCCAGTACGCTATGATCATTCCGTCGGCCAATTTGGTCGTCGTGCGGCGGGGCTTCGACGTCGCGAGCAATTTCAACATTGCCAAATTCTCGGCCGACATCCTTCACGCGCTCGACGACTAGGGAGAGCGAAATGACGATACGAACGACTCGGCTCGTGCTCCGCGGCCTCGCCGTCCTCGCGCTCGCGTTCAGCGCCGCGGCGCAGGACGCCGGGCAGCGCCCCTTCGGTTTCGGCAATCCGCCGCCGACCGAAGAGCTGCAAAAGCTGCCGCAGACGCCGGGCGCCAAGGGTGATCAGGAGCGGCACTACTTTTTCAAGGACGCCGGCCGTGAGATGCCTTATCACCTCTATGTGCCGTCCCGTTACGATCCGCAGGTGGGCGCGCCGCTCGTCGTCGCGCTGCATGGCTACGGCGGCAACCAGGACTATTTCTTCGCGGTCGTGAAGGACGATCTGCAGGCGCTCTGCGATCGCTACGGTTATATCTTCGTTGCGCCGATGGGCTACTCCGTCAGCGGTTGGTACGGCGCGCCGATGTCGGTGCCCGGCGGGCCGCCGCCCGCGAGCGGCAGCCAGACCGCGCGACCACTCCCGCCGCCGCAGACCGGCACGCCCGAGGAGCAGCTGCGCGAGCGCGAGCTCAGCGAGCAGGACGTGCTGAACGTCATCGCTCTGGTCGAGCGCGAATACCAGATCGATCGCAACCGCGTCTATCTCATGGGGCATTCCATGGGCGGGTTCGGCGCGTGGTACCTCGGCGCGAAGCATGCCGACCTGTGGGCGGCCATCGCGCCGATGTCGGGCACGACGCCGAGCCTCGAGATCGACGTCGGGACGCTGGCGAAGCTGCCCGTGCTGGTCGCGGTTGGCGGCGAGGAGGTTCCCACCGTCGCGGCGAGCAAGGCCAAAGTGGCTGAGCTGAAAGCGGCCGGCGGCGTCACGGCGTACGTCGAGATCGAGAACGGCACGCACATGTCCATGATTCCGCCGTCGGTGCCGCAGATCTTCGAGTTCTTCTCGAAGCACACCAAGCGCTAGCGTGAGGGCACGACCGATGAGAACAACTACGTTCGCGCCGGCGTTGGCGCTGTTGATGGTGACCCCGGGCGTGCTGGCGCAGCCATCGCCCGCCGCCAGCGGTGCTTCGCCGTCGAGCCAGGCGCTCGCGCAGCTGCCGCAGACGCCCGGCGCGAAGGGCGACCAGCAGCGGCACTATTTTTTCGAGGCGGCCGGCAAGGAGATGCCTTACCGGCTCTACGTGCCGCGCAGCTATGACCCGAATGTCGCCGCTCCCCTGATCGTGGCCCTGCATGGCTACGGCGGCAACCAGAATTACTTCTTCGATATCGTCGAGGAGCTGCCGGCGCTGTGCGAGCAATACGGAATCATCTTCGCTGCGCCGATGGGGCTTGCCACCGACGGGTGGTATGGCGCCCCGCTTAGCATCCCGGGCGCCGCGCCGCGGAGCGGCGGAGGGGCGACGCCGAGCACGGGGCGCGGTCCCGAGGAGGAAACGCAGTATCGCGCGCTCAGCGAGCGGGACGTGCTGAACGTGCTCGAGCTCGTCAAGCGCGAATACCAGATCGATCCCAACCGGACCTATCTCATGGGGCATTCCATGGGCGGCTTCGGCACGTGGTGGCTCGGCCAGAAGTACGCGGACACCTGGGCGGCCATTGCGCCGATGTCGGGCGTGTTGCCGAACGTGGACTACCAGCTGCCGAAGCTCAAAGCCGTGCCCGTCATGGTGTCCATCGGCGGCGCGGAGACGCCCGCCTGGGTGGCCGCGAGCCGCGCGCAAGTCGACGCCATGAAGGCCATGGGCATGACCACGGGTTACTTCGAGCCCGAAGGCGCGACCCACGGCGGCATGATCGCGCCGACGACGCCGCGGGTTTTCGAGTTCCTCGTGAAACAGGTCAAAGGCCGCTGAACGTCGGGCTCCGAGCGGCGCTCGCGCGCCCTCTCACCCGCCGTAAGCGTAGGTCGGTGCACCCCGCACGCCCGGCGCGAGCTCGAACAAGCTGCCGGCGAGGGGTTCGTGATCGCACCCGATCGCAGCGCTCGTCACGAACATTCGCTCGAGCGTCGGCCCCGCGAAGCAGCAGCTCGTAACCTGCGAGACCGGCAGCGCGATCGCGCGGTCGAGACGGCCGTCCGGCAGGAAGCGGCTGATTCGCCCGCCGCCCCAGTGCGCCACCCAGATGCCGCCCTCGATATCGGTCGCCATGCCGTCGGGCGACCCCCAAGCTTCCGGAAAAGCCACGAAGACCTCGCGCTTGCCGAGGCTGCCGTCCGGTGCGAGCGGAAACCGATAGATCACTCGGCGCGTCGTGTCCGTGTGATACAGCACGTCGTGGGCGGGGCTGAACGTGGGGCCGTTGCTCACGATGTAGCCCGTGTCGTGCTTGCTCCAGTGGCCCGCGGCATCGAGGCGGTACAGGCAGCCGGTGGCCGCCTGCTCGCGATCGTCCATCGTGCCGGCCCAGATACGCCCGGCTCGATCGACCGCGGCGTCGTTCATGCGGCTGTCCGGCACATGCCCCTCGGGAGCGCAGATCGGCTCGATCCGCAGCGGGTCGAGCGACAAGCGCGCGAAGCCGCTTTTGAACCCGGCGATGAACCCCGGGCCAGCGCGCCGCTCGACGACCCAGCCGAGCATCTCCGGCATCGACCAGCGTGTGTGGCCGTCGTCGCTCAAGGCGAGGCGATGCAGCGCCCGGCCCTTGATGTCGACCCAGTAGACGGCGTTCTCGCGCGCGACCCACAGCGGCCCTTCGCCGAGCACGGCGCGTGCGTCGCAGGCGCAGCGAATCGCCTCGTTCGAGTCCGCTCGCGGCGTGGCGGTGTCGTCGTTGCGGTGGGCCATCGTTCCTCTCGTTCGGTGTTCACGCGGTTCCAAGCCGGCCGCGCGAAGTGCTGCCGAGTCGCTTTTGCGCCGGCGTTCGGCGCGGTTCATTATGCCGAGCCCGACCCTTCGCGATCGCGCACGGCAATGCCACCGGCGAAAACCCGCACCCGCAAACGGATCGCGCGCTCCAAGGAGCGGCTGCACGGCAGCATAGCGCGCGAGCTCGGTGTCGCGATCGTGGCGGGCCACATCAAGCCCGGCGACACGCTCGACAACGAGGTCGATTCCAGCGAGCAGATGTCCGTATCGCGCACCGCCTATCGCGAGGCCGTCCGCATTCTCGCCGCCAAGGGCCTCGTGGCGAGCCGGCCGAAGCGCGGCACGCAGGTGTGTCCGAAAAGCGCGTGGCATCTACTGGATCCCGAGGTGCTGTCGTGGTTCTTCGAGAGCCAGCCCAGCCAGGACTTCGTGGTCGGACTCTTCGAGCTGCGCCTGATCGTCGAGCCGGCGGCCGCCGCGCTGGCGGCGGAGCGGCGCACGCCGGAGGATCTCGCGCAGATGCGCGACGCGCTGCAACGAATGGAGCGGCACGGGCTCGCCGACGCGCAGGGGCAGGGCGCCGACCGCGACTTCCACGACGCGGTCTTGGCCGCCACCCGCAATCCCGCGCTCGTGGCGCTCTCCAGCAGCATCGGTGCCGCCGTGCGCTGGACGACGATCTTCAAGCAACGCAAGCGCAAGCTGCCGCGCGATCCCGTGCCGGATCACTGGCGAGTGTTCGACGCGATCGCCGCGGGGGGCGCCGACCCTGCGCGGCTCGCGATGCAGGAGCTCGTCGCGCTCGCGCTGGAAGACACGCGGCTGTCGATGAAGTGACGTCGCGCGGCGGTCGTTGAATCGCGGCAAGCCAGCCTTTATTGTCTGAGTAATGGTCACCGGAAATTTTTTCGTCGGCGCACGCGAAGTGTCCGGGCGCGACACCTACCGTGCGCTCGAGGCAGCCACGGGCAACGCGCTCGAGCCGCCGTTCCACGCCGCGAGTCTCGAGGACCTCGAGCGCGCCTGCGAGCTGGCCGCGCAGGCATTCGATCCGTTTCGCGAGGGCCACGTCGAGACGCGTGCCCGCTTCCTCGAGGCCATTGCGGACAACATCGCCGGGATTGGCGACGAGCTGATCGTCCGAGCGATGGCCGAGACCGGCTTGCCGCGGCCGCGCCTCGAAGGCGAGCGCGCGCGAACGCTCGGCCAGCTGCGGCTGTTTGCCGGCGTCGTGCGCGAAGGGCAGTGGCTCGCGCTGCGCATCGACCCGGCGCTGCCGGAGCGCACGCCACGGCGGCCCGATCTGCGGCTGCGCAAGATTGCCGTCGGTCCCGTGGCGATCTTCGGCGCCAGCAACTTTCCGCTGGCGTTCTCCGTGGCCGGCGGCGACACGGCGTCGGCGCTCGCGGCGGGCTGTCCGGTCGTGGTGCGCGGACACCCGGCCCATCCCGGCGTCGGCGAGCTCGTCGCGCGCGCCATCGCGAAGGCCGTGGCGGAGTGCGCGCTGCCGCCCGGGGTGTTCTCGTTCGTCACCGGTCCCTCGCACGCGCTCGGTCAGGCGCTTGGTTGCGAATCCGCACATCAAGGCCGTTGGATTCACGGGCTCGCGGGCCGGCGGTCTTGCGCTGTGCGCGGTCGCGGCCGCGCGGGCCGAGCCGATCCCCGTGTTCGCCGAGATGAGCAGCGTGAATCCCGTGTTCCTGCTGCCCGGCGCGCTGCAGGACGATCCCGAGAGCATCGCGAAAGGTTTCGTGGCCTCGCTGACGCAGGGCGCCGGGCAGTTCTGCACGAACCCGGGCCTGGTGTTCGCAGCGGCGAGCAAGGGCCTCGACCGGTTCATCGCGGCGGCCGCGGCCGCGTTGGCGAGCTGCCACGCCCAAACGATGCTGACGCCCGGCATTCACCGCGCCTACGAAGAGAGCGTAGCGTGGCTCGGCGGCGCGGGCGGCGTGGATGTGTGTGGACGGGGCGACGGCGCGCAAGGCCCGAACGAGGCGCGCGGCGCGCTGTTCGTCACCGACGACCACACCTTCGAGCAGAATCCGCGGCTCGCGCAAGAGGTGTTCGGCCCGTCGGCCGTGGTGGTGCGAGCGGCGCGGCCCGAAGCTTTGCTCGGCCTGAGCGAGGTGCTCGAAGGCCAGCTGTCGGCCACCCTCCACCTGCGCGACGCGGATCTCGCACTCGCCGCGCGCCTGCTGCCGGCGCTCGAGCGCAAGGTCGGCCGGATCATCGCCAACGGTTGGCCGACCGGCGTCGAAGTCGCCCACGCCATGGTGCACGGTGGCCCGTTCCCCGCGACGTCGGATAGCCGGACGACGTCGGTCGGCTCGCTGGCCATCGAGCGATTCTTGCGTCCGGTGTGCTATCAGGACGTTCCCGCGGGCCTCCTGCCCGAGGCGTTGCGCGACGGCGCCGGGCAGTTCGAGCGCCTAATCGATGGCGTCCGCGTCGGTCCCGACGCGGCAGGGTCTTCGTGACGCCACCGCTTACGATCGGCATCGTCGGCTTCGGCAAGATCGCAAGGGACCAGCACGTCGCAGCGATCCGCGCCAGCCCGCACTTCTCGCTGCATTCGATTGCCGACCCCGCGGCGGGCACCGGGCCGCCGCCGCGCTACCCGAGCCTCGAGCGCATGCTGGCGGCGGACGACGCGCCGCAAGCCGTCGCGATCTGCACGCCGCCGCAAGTGCGCTACGCCGTGGCGCGCCACGCACTGCTACGCGGCAAGCACGTGCTGCTCGAGAAGCCGCCCGCCGTGACGCTGGGCGAGCTCGAGGAGCTGCGCGCCGCCGCGGCAAGCTCCGGCGTCACGCTGTTCTGCGCCTGGCACTCGCAGTTCGCGCCGGCCGTGCCGCGTGGCGCGCGAGTGGCTTGCCGCGCGCGCCTTGCGGCACGTGCGCATCGTCTGGCGCGAAGACGTGCGGGTCTGGCATCCCGATCAGCGCTGGATGTGGGAGCCCGGTGGTTTCGGCGTTTTCGACCCCGGCATCAATGCGCTCTCGGTCGCAGCGAAGATCCTGCCGAACCGCTTGCTGTTGCGCGATGCGCTGCTGAAATTTCCCGAGAATTGCGCGACGCCGATCGCCGCGGAGCTCGAGCTCACGGATGTCCTGGCGACGCCGATGAGCGCCTCGTTCGACTTCTTGCAGACCGGGCCGCAGACCTGGGAGATCACGGTCGACACCGATGCGGGCCGCCTGCAGCTAGTCGGATGGAGGCGGGCGGCTGATGCTCGACGGGCACGAAGTGGCGCTCGGCCCCAACGCGGAGTACCCGGCGCTCTACGCGCATTTCGCGCAGCTCATCGCCGCGGGGCGCTGCGATGTCGATGCCACGCCGCTGCAGCTCGTGGCCGATGCGTTCCTGCGCGGCCGTCGTGAAGGCGCGCCGACGTTTGTCGATCCCGCGGCCGGCTAACCTTGATTTGTCTGAGTATATGGTATCGTGAAGCCACGCGAAGAACGATTGGGGGAGAGCATGAAGTTGTCGGCGGGCATTGCCACCGTGGCGGTCGGTCTCGCGGCCACCGGCGCGCACGCGGCCGAAGTCACGCGCGCGCCATTCGGCACCACGCCCGACGGCACCGCCGTCGAGGCGGTAACGTTGCAGGCCGGCAATGGCATCAGCGCACGCATCATCAGCTACGGCGCGACGCTCCAGTCGCTGCTGTTGCCGGACAGGATGGGGCGCAGCGGCGACGTGGCGCTCGGCTACGACGACCTGGCCGGCTACGTGGCGAAGCCGCAATTCTTCGGCGCGACCGTCGGCCGCTACGCGAATCGCATCGCGGGCGCGAAGTTCACGCTCGACGGCAAGACGTATTCGCTGGCGGCGAACAACGGCCCGAACGCGCTGCACGGCGGCACGAAGGGCTTCGACAAGGTCGTGTGGACCATCGCCGAGGTCAAGAGCGGCCCCGTCGCGAGCGTGAAGCTGACCTACACGAGCCGCGACGGCGAGGAAGGCTATCCCGGCACGCTCCGAGTCAGCGTGACGTATGCGCTCGACGAGAAGCAAACGCTGACGACGAGCTACGAAGCCACCACCGACAAGCCGACGATCGTCAACCTCACGAACCACAGCCTGTTCAATCTCGCCGGCGTGCCCGCGGCGCGCAGCATCCTCGACCACCGGCTCATGGTCAACGCCGATGCGTACACGCCGGTCGACGACACGCTGATCCCGACCGGCGAGCTGCGTGACGTGGCCGGCACGCCGTTCGACTTCCGCCAGAGCGCGGTCATCGGCGCGCGGATTCGCGACGCGAGCGACGCCGCAGATCGCGATCGGCCGCGGCTACGATCACAACTTCGTGCTGCGCGGCGGCGTCACCGGCACGCCGAAGCTCGCGGCGCGCGTCGAAGACCCGATCTCGGGCCGCGTGCTGGAGCTCTACACGACCGAGCCCGGCGTGCAGGTATACACCGGCAACTTCCTCGACGGCACGACGGTCGGCAAATCCCACGTCGTGTACCGCCAGGGCGACGGCTTGGCGCTCGAGCCGCAGAAATTTCCGGACTCGCCGAATCACGCCGCGTTTCCGAGCGCGCGCCTCGATCCCGGCCAGACCTACCGGCAAACGTCGTACTACCGCTTTTCCGTCCTCGGCCAGTAAGTAAGGAGCCGTCCGCGGCTCGCACGCGAACCGTCCAGACAGGGGGAACGTCGATGAAGCTCACACGCCGAACCGTCGTGGCGACCGCCTTGGCCTCGCCGCTGATCCTGCGCAGTGCCGCCGCCGCGAACGACCTGGTGGCCCGCATCAAGATCAACACCGAGAACACGCGCGGCGCGATCGATCGCAAGCTGTACGGCAACTTCATCGAGCACCTTGGTCGCTGTATCGACGGCGGCGTGTTCCAGGAGGGCTCGAAGCTGTCGCACGGCGGCCGGTTACCGCCGCGACGTGCTCGAAGCCGTGCAAGGGCTCGACGTGAGCCTGCTGCGCTGGCCCGGCGGCAACTTCTCGTCGAACTACCACTGGATGGACGGCATCGGCCCGCGCGACGAGCGGCCGCCGCGCCTCGAGATGGCGTGGGGCACCGTCGAGAGCAACCGCTTCGGCACGCACGAGTTCCTCGATTACGCCGAGCAGCTGAAGACCGAGCCTTACATCTGCGCGAACCTCGGCACCGGCACCTGGACCGAAGCGCAGCAGTGGGTGGAGTACTGCAACTCGCCGCTCGACACGGCCATCACGCGCATGCGCAGCAAGAACGGCCGCAAGGAGCCGTGGAAGGTCACGTACTGGGGCCTCGGCAACGAGATGGACGGCCCGTGGCAGATGGGCCACCGCTCGGCCGAGGACTACGGCAAGTTCGCGCTCGAGGCCGCGAAGCTCATGCGCTGGACGGACGCGAACGTGAAGCTGATCGCGGCCGGCTCGTCGAACTACGCCGCGGGCGTCGACTGGTCGCTGTGGAACCGCACCGTGGTCGAGCAGCTGCAGAACTACATCGACTATCTCGCGATTCATCTCTACGTCGGCAACCCGAACGACGACTTCGGCGAGTTCCTCGCGAGCTCGCGGCTCATGGACGACAAGATCGAGACCACGGCGAAGGTCATCGACGGTGTCGCTGGCCGGGCCGCACCGACGGCAAGAAGGTGCACATCGCATTCGACGAGTACAACGTCTGGTACCGCGCGCGCGGCGACGAGCCAGCGCGGCCGCCGGATCCTCGAGGAGCGCTACAACCTCGAGGACGCGCTCGTCGTCGCCACGTTCTTGAACTCGCTCGTGAACCACGCGGACGTGGTCAAGATCGCGAACATGGCGCAGCTCGTGAACGTGATCGCGCCGATCTTCACGAACGACGAGGGCCTGTTCCTGCAGACCATCTACTATCCGCTGCAGCTGTTTGCGAAGAACGTGCACGGCAATTCGCTGAAGCTCGACGTCGAGGTGCCGGGCTACAAGACGAAGCAATGGAACGACGTGCCCTATCTCGACGTGTCGGGCGCGTCGACGGCAGCACGCTGGTGCTGAACGTGGTCAACCGGCACAAGGACGAGGCCGATCGATGCGACGATCGCGCTCGAGGACAAGTCGTTCGTGGGCGCGCTCGCCGTGGCCGAGGTCAACGGGCCCGACATCAAAGCCGGCAACGACTTCGGCAAGACGCAGGTGCGCGCGGAGTCGCGCACGGCCATGGCGCAGGGCAAGACTGCGCAGTACCGCTTCCCGCCGCATTCGTTCACGCAGCTGAAGGCGCAGCTCGGCTAGCGACCACTACGGAAGCGCGCGTGACGACGACATTTGCAGCGGAGGAGCGCGCCTACGCGAAAGTCACGCGGCGCCTGCTGCCGTTCCTGGGCGCGTGCTATCTCGTCGCCTACCTCGATCGCGTGAACGTCGGCTTCGCGAAGCTGCACATGCTGGACGATCTCAAGCTCTCGGAAGCCGCCTACGGATTCGGCGCCGGCGTGTTCTTCATCGGCTACTTTCTGTTCGAGGTGCCGAGCAACCTCGCGCTGCATCGCGTCGGCGCGCGCCTCTGGATCGCGCGGATCATGCTCACCTGGGGCGCTCATCTCGGGCGCCATGGCGTTCACGGGCACGTTCGCGCGGATCACGGGGCTCGGCACCGACACCGTGTTCTACGGCCTGCGCTTCCTGCTCGGCGTCGCCGAGGCGGGCTTCTTCCCCGGCGTCCTGCTGTACCTGAACTACTGGTATCCGTCGCATCGGCAAGAGCCGGGCGGTGGCGTGGCTGCTGGCCGCGCAGCCGCTGTCGTTCGTGCTCGGCGCACCGATCTCCGGCGCGATCATGCAGCAGCTTCGGCGGCGCCGGTGGGCTCGGCGATTGGCAGTGGCTGTTCCTGCTCGAGGCCGCGCCGGCCGTGCTGTTCGAGCGTGGGCGTCCTGTTCTACTTGACGAACGGGATCGAAGATTCGTCGTGGCTCGCGGACGGCGACAAGCGCCTGCTGAAAGAGCGCCTCACGCTCGAGGCGCGAACGAAGAACGACTCCTCGCTGCGCGTTCTCCTTTCAATGAGGGCGCTGTGGATATTCACGGCCATCTATCTGCTGATCGTGATGGGCGTCTATGGCATCAACTTCTGGCTGCCTTCGATCATCCAGCAGCACGGGTGTGCGCTCGTTGCTGTCGATCGGCTGGATCACGGCGCTTTCGTACTCGGTGAGCGCGGTGCTCGCCGTGCTGATCACGCGTCACGCGGAGCGGCGCAACGAGAAGCGCTGGCACGCGGCATCCGCCGCCGCGCTCGGCGGCGCGGGTCTCGCGCTGAGCGCCGTGTTCGCGGACAGCACGGTGCTCACGGTCGCGTTCGTCACGCTTGCGAGCACGGGCGGCCTGGTGTCCATGGCGCTGTTCTGGAGCTTTCCGGGCTCGATCCTGGTCGGGCGTCGGTGTGGCGGCCGGATCTCGCCGCGATCAACTCCGTCGGCAATCTCGGCGGCTTCTTCGGCCCCTACCTGCTCGGCGGCCTCACGGACTGGCTCGGCAGCACGGCGGCCGGCATCGCGATTCTCGGCGGCTGCATGGTCGGTCGCGGGCGGCCTGATCGCCGTCGCTTGCAAGGACTTACGGGCTGCGGACTTCGCAGAGCTCACCGTATGGCAAATGACAAGAAGCCGCTGCGCAGCCAGGCCTGGTTCGGCCGCAGCGGCAAGATGGGGTTCTACTACCGCTCGTGGCTGAAGGGCATGGGCCTGCCGGACGATCAGTTCGACGGCCGGCCCGTGATCGGCATCTGCAACACGTGGTCGGAGCTCACGCCCTGCAACGCGCACTTCCGGCAGGCATCGCCGAGCACGTGCGCTACGGCGTGCTCGAGGCCGGCGGCTTGCCGCTCGAGTTTCCCGTGTCGTCGCTCGGCGAGGTCACGATGCGGCCGACGGCCATGCTGTTCCGCAACCTCGCCGCCATGGACGTCGAGGAAGCGATCCGCGCGCATCCGCTCGACGGCGTCGTGCTGCTCATGGGCTGCGACAAGACCACGCCCGCGCTGCTGATGGGTGCGGCTTCGACGAACCTGCCGACGATCGGCGTCTCGGGCGGCCCGCAGCTCTCCGCGCACTATCGCGGCGCGCGTGATGGGCTCCGGCACGCACGTGATCGCGATGAGCGAGCAGGTCCGCGCCGGCGAGCTCGGGCAAGCCGAGTTCAGGGAGGCCGAAGCCGCGATGAACCGCAGTCCCGGGCATTGCATGACGATGGGCACGGCTTCGAGCATGGCGTCGATCGTCGAGGCGCTCGGCGTGGGCCTGCCGCACAACGCCGCCATCCCCGCCGCGGACGCGCGGCGCGACACGCTCGCGCGCCTGGCCGGGCGGCGCATCGTCGGGCATGGTGCACGAAGACCTCGTGCTCTCGAAGATCCTGACGCGCGCGGCGTTCGAGAACGCGATCCGCACGCTCGCGGCGATCGGCGGCTCGACGAACGCCGTGATCCACCTGCTCGCGATCGCCGGCCGCATCGGCGTGAGCTTGTCGCTCGCCGATTTCGACGAGCTCTCCCGCGGCGTGCACTGCCTGGCGAACCTGATGCCGTCCGGCAAGTTCCTGATGGAGGACTTCTACTACGCCGGCGGCTTGCCGGTGGTGCTGCGCGCGCTGGCCGAGCATGGGCTGCTGCACAAGGACGCGCTGACGGCGAACGGCAAGACGCTGTGGCAGAACGTGCAGGACGCGGCGTGCTGGAACGAGGAAGTCATCACGCCGTTCGACCGGCCCCACAAGCGCGACGCCGGCATCGCCGTGCTGCGCGGCAATCTCGCGCCGAACGGCGCCGTGATCAAACCCTCGGCCGCGTCGCCCGAGCTGCTGAAGCACACGGGCCGCGCCGTCGTGTTCGAATCGCCGGAAGAGATGCACGCCGCCGTCGAGGACGAGAGTCTCGACATCGACGAGACCTGCATCATGGTGCTGAAGAACTGCGGGCCGAAGGGCTACCCGGGCATGGCCGAGGTCGGCAACCTGCCGATCCCGAAGAAGCTGCTGCGCGAGGGCGTGCGCGACATGGTCCGGATCTCGGACGCGCGGATGTCGGGCACGGCGTACGGCACGGTCGTGCTGCACGTGGCGCCGGAGGCCGCGGTCGGCGGGCCGCTGGCCGCCGTGCGCACCGGCGACCTGATCACGCTCGACGTCGCGGCGCGCAGCCTGCACCTGCACGTCGACGACGCGCGAGCTCGCGCAGCGCCTGGCCGGCTGGCAACCGCCGCCCGCGCACGCGACGCGCGGCTATACGAAGCTATACGTCGATCACGTGCTGCAGGCCGACCGCGGCGCGGACTTCGACTTCCTCGTCGGCGGCAGCGGCGCGCCCGTCGGCCGCGACAATCACTAGGAGGGAAGGGCATGGCAACGCCTGCGATCGAAGCGCCCCTACCGCGGCGTCTTCCCCGTGGCGCCGACGATCTTCGACGACCACGGCGCGCTCGATCTCGACGGCCAGCGCCGCTGCATCGACTTCATGATCGACGCCGGCTCGCACGGCATCTGCATCCTCGCGAACTTCTCCGAGCAGTTCTCGCTGACCGACGACGAGCGCGAGCGCGTCATGGGCGCCGTGCTCGATCACGTGGCCGGCCGCGTGCCGGTCATCGTGACCACGACGCACTTCGGCACGCAGGTGTGCGCCGAGCGCAGCCGCCGCGCGCAGGCCGCCGGCGCGTCGCTCGTGATGATCATGCCGCCGTATCACGGCGCGACCGTGCGCGTGCCGGAGCCCGCCATCGTCGAGTTCTTCGCCAGCGTCTCGGCCGCGCATCTCGATCCCGATCATGATCCAGGACGCGCCGGTTGCCGGCACGACGCTGTCGGCGGATCTGCTGGCGCGCATCGCGCGGCAGACCGCGAACGTCCGCTACTTCAAGCTCGAGGTGCCGCCGGTCGCGAACAAGCTCGCCGCGCTGATCGCGCAGGCCGGCGAGCTTCGTCGAAGGCCCGTGGGACGGCGAGGAAGGCATCACGCTGCTGGCCGATCTCGAGGCCGGCGCCACCGGCACGATGACGGGCGGCGGTTATCCCGACGGCATCCGCACGATCTATGACGCGTTCGCCGCGGGCCGGCACGACGAAGCCGCGGCGGCCTACGCGCGCTGGCTGCCGCTGATCAACTACGAGAACCGCCAATGCGGGTTCGCGACCGCGAAGATCCTGATGAAGGAAGGCGGCGTGATCCGCTCCGACACGGTACGGCTGCCCGTGCAACCCGTGCAGCCGCGCCAGCGCGCGGGACTGCTCGAGATCGCGCGCACGCTCGATCCGCTCGTGCTGCGCTGGGCCCAGTAGCCGAAGGAGGCACCATGCTGAAGCTCGTCACCGCCCTCACCGTGTGCGCCTCGTCGCTCTGCACTACCGCCTTCGGCCAGGCGAACACGCCGGCACCCGACGCCGTGCCCGGCGCGAAGCCGGTGAAGGTCGAGCGCATCAAGATTCATGGGCGCCTCGCTCGAGGGCAATCTCGAAGGCAACGCCGTGGACCGCGACGCGCTCGTGCTGCTGCCGCCGAGCTACGACACGGATCGCACGCGCCGCTATCCCGTCGTGTACGCGCTGCACGGCTACACGATCGGCGCAGAGCAATGGTCGAAGGAGATCCACGTGCCGCAGACGCTCGAAGGCGCGTTCGCGAAGGGCGCGCGCGAGCTGATCGTGGTGCTGCCGGACTCGAAGACGCTGCACATGGGCTCGATGTATTCGAACTCGGCGACGACCGGCAACTTCGAGGACTACGTGGCGCGCGACGTCGTCGCGTACATGGACTCGCACTACCGGACGATCCCGGACGCGCGCCAGCCGCGGCCTCGTCGGCCACTCGATGGGCGGCTACGGCGCGAGCGCGAATCGGCATGAAGCACGCGGACGTGTTCGGCAGCCTGTACATCATGAGCCCGTGCTGCATGTCGCCGCGCGACGCGGACGTGCCCTTCAACGGCCCCGGGTACGAAGCGCTGGCGGCCGTGAAGACGGCGCGCCGACACGGAGAAGCTGCCGTTCGGCTTGCGCGCGCAGCTCGCCGTCGGCTCGGCCTGGTCGCCGAATCCGAAGAACCCGCCGCTGTACATGGACCTGCCCGTGGGCGACAAGAAAGCCATGGTGCTCGCGAAGTGGGCCGCGAATGCGCCGCTGGCGTTCGTCGATCAGTACATCGGCAACCTGCGCGAGTATCGCGCGATCGCCATGGACGTCGGCGATCAGGACGAGCTGCGCGTCGACACCGGCACGCTGCACGGGATCCTCGAGAGCTACGGCATCGCGAACAGCTTCGAGATCTACTCCGGCACGCACACGAGCGCCGTGGCGTTCCGCTTTCAGGATTTCGTGATCCCGTTCTTCGGCAAGAACGCTGTCGTTCGAACAGCCGAAACGCTAGTGAGCGCGTGCCTGCAGTGAGGCCTCGGCCTCTTTGCGTATCAGCGCGCGCGCCTTGTTGCCGATGTGGATCCTGTTGTAGATGAAATTCGTGAGCGGCTTGTGCGAGTACGTTTCCCACCTCACGAGCCGGAAGCCGCTCTTGCGCAGAAGGTGCTCGAAGGAGCTCCTGCAGAATTCGTTGCAGTGCCCGGTCACGAAGTCACCCGCGTACTTGCGCCGGTGCAGTCCCCACCCGACGAGCAGTCGTTTGAGGCGCTTGTCCGCGGCGTCGATGTTCGGGAATTCCAGGATCGCGTGGCCGCCGAGCGTGAGCAGGCCGTTGATCCTCGTCATCGCGAACACCGGATCGTGCAGATGCTCCAGCACGTGGCGCAGGGACACGAGGTCGAAGCGATCTTCCGGGCGCGGCTGGTACTCGAGAAAATCGGCCACGAGCACCTCGGCGCCGAGCCGCGCCGCGGCGAATTCCGCCATCTCGGCCGACAGCTCCAAGCCGCGCACGGCCCAGCCGGCCCTCTGCGCGAGGTACAGCAATCGACCGGGTCCGCAGCCGATGTCGAGGAACGTGCCGGGCGTGCGGAGATAGCGCGCGATGAACTGCCACGTGGCGTCCTTGTCGCGATTCCGCTCGGCCGCCTCGTCGCGCGGATCGACGAGCTCCGTGTATTGGCTTTGATCGAGCCCGCCGCGCAGATCGTAGTTCACGAGCTTGCACGACGGGCAACGGTAGTACCGAAACTGACCGTGCGACCCGAGCGTGTAGCAAAGATACAGGTTCGAGTCGCCGCAGAGCCGGCACGGAAACGACGCCTGCGGCGCGTGCTCGCCGAGCGCAGGCAGGGAGGCCGTGGGCGAGAGCTCTCGTTTCACGTCGCGCAGCCGGGGCGGAGGGTGCCGCAGACCATACGCATTTGGGCCAACGCCGGCAACAACGTCGCCCGCGCGACTACGTCGCGACCGCCTGCGCCTGATACAGTCTGCTCATGATCCGGTCGGCACCACGAACGGCGACGGGGCGCCGCGGCGGGCGATCCCTGTGGCTCTTGTTGCTGCTCGCAGCCTGCCGCGCCGTTGCGCAGCCCGTCGACGACCCGCTCGAAGCCGTTCGCGCCGAGTTCGTCGACGCGTACGCCGCCGCGCAGCTCGGTCCGAGCGACCCCGATAACGACAGCGCCGCGCTCGCAAGCTACGTGCTCTACGCGTATCTGCAGGCCGCGCGGCTGGCCTATGCGCTCGAGCATGCGGGCGCCGGCGAAGCGGAAGCGGATCGGCTCACGGCGACCTTTCTCGACGCGCACCGCGGCGAGGCGGTGGCCGCGCCGTTGCATCGCGCGTGGCTAGAGAGCCTTGCGCGGCGCAACGAGTGGCACGCCCTGCTCGAGCACTTCGACACGGCGGTCGCCACCGAAGCGCTCGAGTGCGGGCGCTTGAACGCGAGGATTGCGCTCGGGCAGACCGCCGGCCTCGAGGCGGAGCTCGCGCAGCGCTGGCTCACGCCCTGGAGACTGCCGCCGGAGTGCGAGCCGGCCTTTCAGTGGCTGCGCGATCAGGGCGGCGTCGACGACGCGCTCGTCGCGGAGCGCGTGCGCCGGTTGCTGGACAACGGTCAAGCGAGCTTCGCGCGCGTCATTGCGCGGCGACTGCCCGACGACCAGGCCAAGCCGTTGCTCGTTTGGGCAGACCTCATCGAAAAACCGGCGGAGTCGATCGATGCATTGCTCGCGGCGCCGGCGGTCGACGCCGACGCGGCGCAGTTGCTGGACGGGTTCGCGCGCCTCGCGCGCGGCGCACCCCGCGAGGCGCTGAACCGGTTCGATGCGCTGCTGCGCGCGCGGCTCACGAGCACCGAGGCGGCGAGCAAAGCGGCGCGTGCGCTGGCGCTCGGTCTCGCATGGGATCGCGACGCGGAGGCGCTCGATTTTTTCGCGCGCGTGGCGCCCCAGGACCTCGACGACGATGCGCTCGAGTGGCTCGTCCGTGCGGCGCTCTGGAAGGGTGACTGGCGCGCCGCCCGCAACGGCATCGCCGCCATGTCGCCCGCGAAGCAAACCGAAGCGGCTTGGCGTTACTGGACGGGCCGCACGGCCGAAGCCGCCGGCGAGCCGGCCGTCGCGCGTGAGCGCTACGGCTCGCTCGCGGAGGACGACAACTACTACTCGGCGATGGCGGCCGCGCGCCTCGGCAAGCGGGTCGCGCCGCATGTGGCCCGCTTCCCGGCCGACGAGGCGACCATCGAGCGCATGGCGCATGGGGCGCCGTTCGTGCGCGCCCACGAGCTTTTGCTCTGCGGGCTGCGGCCGCTCGCGACCCTCGAATGGCGCGCGGGTTACGCGGCGCTCGAGGACGCGCTGAAGCCGCAAGCCGTGCACCTTGCCGCGCGCTGGGGCCTTTACGACATTGCCGTCGCGACGGCCACGAGCCACGGCGTGTTCAACGACTACGAGCTGCTGTACCCGCGGCCGTACGCCAAGGAAGTCGCCGGGGCCGTCGAGCTCACGCGGCTCGAGGAGCCGCTGCTGTATGGCGTGCTGCGTCAGGAGAGTCTGTTCCGTCCCGACGCCACGTCGCTCGCCGGCGCCGCGGGCATCGCTCAGCTCGGCTATTCGACGGCCACGAGCACGGCGAGCCGCTGGCAGCTGCCGCGACCGAGCCGCGCCGATCTGTACGATCCGGAGACCAGCATCCGCCTGGGTGCCGCGCGCCTCACGACGCTGATCGACAAATACGCCGCTCAGCTGCCCGTGGCGCTCGCCGCCTACAACGCCGGCGAAAGCGCCGCGGAGCGCTGGTTGCCCGAGCAAGCGCTCGACAGCGACATCTGGATCGAAAACATCCCGTACAACGAGACGCGCGCTTACGTCCGCCGCGTGCTGTGGCACAGCCTCGTGTTCGGCTGGATCGAGGACGGCCGGCCGAAGAGCACCAAGAGCTGGCTCGGTTCCGTGTCGCCGCTCGCCGCGGCCAATTGATCTGCACGCCGAGTGCGCGTCATGTCTCGAACATGCGCCATTCCGGCATGTACGCGAGCCCTAGCTGCACGATTCGATCGACGAGCTTCGTGTAGCTGATGCCGACCGACTTCGCCGATTCGGCCAGATCCTCGCCTTTGCTCAAGTTCGGATTTGCGTTGGCCTCGAGCAGGAAGATCTTGCCGTCGCTGCGCATACGGAAGTCCATGCGCGCGAAGCCGCTCATATACAGCGCGCGGTACGTCCTCTTCGCGAATCGGCGGAGGAGCTCGCGCTGCTCGTCCGTCAGGTCCTGAGCCTTGCCGGTCCTGATGCCGTGCTTCGCCTGGTAGTTGCGATCCCACTTCACCTTGCGCGTGGCGATCCGCGTCTGGGCCTGCGACAGCGCGCCGAAGTCCATCTCCCAGGGCGGCAGCGTCGTGAGCCGCGCGTTGCCGAGCACGCCGACGTAGAACTCTCGGCCGTCGATGTACTCCTCGACCAGCGCGTCGCTTTGCACCTGCTCGTGGATGAACTCTATGCGCTCGCGCAGGCTCTTCATGTCCTCGACGAGGGAGGCCTGCGAGATGCCGAGCGACGCATCCTCCGTGGCGGATTTCACGAACAGCGGAAACGTCAGGCGACTCGGCTCGCGAAACCGCCGGCCGAACGGGAAGAGCCTGAAGGCCGGCGTCGCCACGCGGTGCGTCGCGAGTATGCGCTTCGTCAGCACCTTGTCTCGCGACAGCATCATGCCGCGCGGGATTGCAGCCCGTGTAACGCTGGCGGATCAGCTCGAGATAGGCGACGACGTAGTGGTCGTAGGAAATGATGCCGGAGAACTCGTCCAGCAGATTGAAAACGATGTGCGGATGCCATTCGTCGATCGTCTCGCGCAGCTCGGTCAGATGATCGCCGATGCCGACGACGCGGACCTCGTGCCCGGGCCGACGCAGCGTGTGCAGAACGTCGTATTCCGTGCGGAACTCGTCGACTTGCGCTTCGCTCAAGCCGCTGATGTCCGCGGGCGGCACCAGCTCCTTGTGGACCATCAGCAGGATCCGGTATTTCCGCTTCGTCATAAGAAATAGGTTTCCTCGTTGCGACGCAGGAAGTCCGTGAGTATGCGTTCGTGCAGCCGAATCACCCGCGGCACGAGCTCGCGTTTCGGTCCGTCCGAGCCCGAGGCCGAGTTGACGAGCGCGCCGGCGCACGGCGCGCAGCACCTGGAACGCGAGATACGGATGAGCCCGAGAGCGACGCAGCAGCGCGCGCATGAGCTGCGGCCGCAAGTCCGTCAGCAATCGCTCCGCCGAGCGCTCGGCCGACGTCGCGTGCGCGGTAAACACGCGCGCAAGCCAAGAGTCGTAGCGCAGCTCGCCGCTTTCGTTCAGCCACGCGCGGCGCCGATAGTGCTCGCCCAGCGTTCGATGGTTGTCGGTCAAGGGCTCGACGATCGAGCGATCGACCTTCGGCGGCCCTCGGCCGGCGAGCTCCGTCATGAGCCGATCGACGAACTCGAGCTTGGCGAGCGCCGGCCAGCCGGCGTAGTCGGCGCGCCAGCGCGCCTTCGGCTGCAACCAGACGGCAAACGTCTCGGCGAAGTCCTCGGTCGGATGGCTTTGCGCATACCAGTGCTCGAGATGCAGCACGTAGCTCTTGCTCCGCGGCTGAACCGTGTAGTCGCGAGCGTAGCGCACGGAGGCGCTGCCGAAGACCTGTCGCCAGTCGCTGCGTCGGCGCAGCGCGAAGGCGGTGTCGACGGCGTGGCCGAGCTCGTGGCGCAGCAGCCGCAGGCGCCACGGCCGGTTCCCTCCTTCGGCCTGGCCCATCATGCGGCGCTCGAGGCGCACGAGGCGCGGGTGCCCCAGGAAGAACGGCACGGCGATGCCGGGCACGCCGTCCGGAGAGAACCATTCGGTCGAAAACCAGAAGTGCGGCTTGAACCCAATGCCGCGTCGCTCGAGCTCCCGGCCGAGGCGTTGCGCGTCGGTGTCCACGAGGCTGCCCGCGAACTTCAGGCCGAGGTCGCGGAAGCGCAGGCGAAGCAGCGCCTGATCATCGAGCCGCTCCCAGCGATAGGGCCCGTGACGCTTGCGCGCTCGGGTGCTCAAGGGAGGACTCGGCGATCGTTCACGGCTCGCAGTATGCCCCAGCCATCCCGGCCGGGGGACCGCCGCGCCCGAGCCTAGTTCAAGCCCAGTCGTCGTGCGAGGAAGATGAAATTCAACGTCGAGATCTCGGCGGCTTGCTTGTGATCGGCGGTGCCGTGCCCGCCGTCGGTGTCCTCGAAGAACAGCACGTCGTGACCCTGCGCTGCCATCTTCGCCGCCATCTTGCGCGCGTGCGCGGGCGTCACGCGATCGTCGCTGGTCGTCGTGACGAACAGCACCGGCGGATAGCGCACGTCGGCGCTCACGTTCTGATACGGCGAGTAGCCGAGCAGGTAGGCACGCATCTCGGGATCCGCCGGATCACCGTACTCATCCGCCCAGCTCGCCCCGGCGCCTATGTGCGTATAGGCCAGCATGTCGATCAGCGGCACGCTGCACACGACGGCGCCGAGCTTGTCCGGAATCTGGGTCATGACCGTCGCGACGAGCAGGCCGCCGTTCGAGCCGCCCATGATGCCGAGCTGTTTCGGGCGGGTGAGGCCGCGCCGCTCGAGGTCCTCCGCCACGGCAGCGAAATCGTCGAACGCCCGCTGACGATGCGTCTTCAACGCCGCGTCGTGCCACGCCGGTCCGAATTCACCGCCGCCGCGGATGTTGGCGACGACGTAGATGCCACCGCGCGCGAGCCAGAGGCGCCCGACGCTCGCCGAGTACGAGGGCGTCAGCGAAATCTCGAAACCGCCGTAGCCATACAGAACGGTCGGCGCCGGGCCGTGCAAGGCCTTCGGCCGCACGACGAAGTAGGGAACGCGCGTGCCGTCCTTGGACTTGGCCGCGAGCTGCTCGGTCACGAGCCCGCTGGCGTCGAAGCGCGGAGGCAGCGCCTTGATGACGCGCGGCGCGCCGCCGTCGTCCCGATAAAGGGTGGGGGGCGTGAGATAACTCTCGAAGCGAAACAGCGCGTCGGGTCCGAAGCGGTCGGCCGACACGATGGCGGTCGAGCCGTCGCCCGGCAGGGACTTCGTCTCGTCGGACCAGCCGCGTTCCGTGGGCGCGAACGCGTGCACGGAGCCCACCACATTCTTGTAGATGGCGGCGTAGATCGCGTCGCGGCCGACGGTGACGGAGTCGACCGTGCTGCGCGAGTCCGGCACGTAGATCGCCTGTGGCGGCCCAGCGTCGCGGAACGCGACGAGCGCGCCCTTCGCGAGCTGCACGCCCTGCGTCTCGTACGGCTCGCGCAACGTCGCCACGTATGCGCCGTCGAGCATGCCCTTCAGATCGGCCGAGCGAGGCAGCGGTAGCTTACGCACGCCGTCCCGCTCGACGGCGAAGTACTCGGTCTCGAAGAAGCTCACGGAGCGCACCACGATGCCGTGGGCGCCCCCGCGGTCGTGAAACACGGCGGGAGACGAGCCCACGTCCTCGACCGTGCCTTCGTAGATCGTCCGCGCCGCCGTCAGCGGCGTGCCGCGCTTCCACTCCTTCACGATGCGCGCGTAGCCGGACCGGGTGAGCGTGCCGGCGCCGAAGTCGCTCGCGAACAGCACGGTGTCGTCGTCGAGGTACGTGGCGTCCGTTTTGGCCTCGGCGACCTCGAAACCGTCGGTCGAGAGCTTCTCGGCTACGAGGTCGTACTCACGCACGACCACGGCGTCCCCGCCACCGCGCGACAGCTGCACCAGACAGCGCGTTTCACGCGGCGCGCATTCCGCGCGCGCGAAGACCCAGTTCTCCTTCTCGGCCGCGGCCAGCGCGTCGACGTCGAGCAGCACGTCCCAAGCGGGCACCGGTTTCGAGTACTCATCCAGCCGCGCACGGCGCCACAGTCCCTTCGGGTGCGCCGCGTCCTGCCAAAGGTTGTAGACCCAACCATGATCGAGCCGGCCGAACGGGATGCGATCCTCGGCATCGAGCACCTGCAGAAGGCCCTCGAAATCGGTGCGGTAGCGCGGATCTGCCTGCAGCTCTCCCAGCGATTTCTGGTTCTGGTCCTTGACCCAGGCCAGCGATGCCTCCGAGTGGATGTCTTCGAGCCAGGCGTACGGGTCTTGTTGGGCCACGGCATGGCTTCCGAGCGTCGTGCAGATGAGGCAAAGCAGAATGGATAGGCGGCGGCTTCCCACGTGTAGCTCCCGAGCCGCGAACCGGCGATTCCATGATACGCGATCGGCTATCGCGTGCATGCCCGCCGCCTGCCATGTGCGAGGGTGCGCGATGTGTGTAGTAAGACGTCGCGTATTGTCCTAGAGTTGTTCGCGAGAGGGGGTCGTATGACGAGACCGAAACCGCCGATCCCACTCGACGAAGTCCTCATCACCGAGGAGTTGGACCGGCGTCCATCGCGCGAGCCCGGTTTCCAGGCCGAGAGCCAAGCGCTCGTCGGTCTGATGAAAAATTTACAATCGTCAACCTCCGACAATACGCTGCAAGCGCTTGCAGACGCAGCGCTGCAACTGTGTCGCGCGCATTCTTCCGGCCTCAGTGTGCTCGAGAACACACCGGGGACCGATGTCTTCCGCTGGACGGCCGCCGCGGGCCAATGGGCCGGCCATCTGAACGGAACGGTGGCGCGCGCGGCGAGTCCTTGTGGGACAGTGCTCGATCGAAACGTCCCCTTGCTCATGGCGCGGCCCGAACGTCACTACGGCCGTTCCGTGGACGACATGCCGCCGCTCGTCGAAATACTGCTGGTGCCGTTTCGGCTCGATGGTGTGGTGGTGGGAACGGTCTGGGTCATCGCCCACGACGGCAGTCGGCAGTTCGATCGCGAGGATCTGCGCGTATTGACCACGCTGAGCGAGTTCGCGTCGGTCGCCTATCAAAGCGTCCGCGGCGCCGACCAGAGGCAGACCGCCCTCGCTACCGCGCAGGCCAGCTCTCGATTGCTCCAGGCAATCAGCACCGGCTTGATACAAGAGAGCGAGCCCGAGGCGCTGCACGAGCAAATCCTCGACGCGGCCATGACGATCATGCAGTCCGACCACGCGAGCATGCAGACTCGCGATCGCGCGAGCGACGATTTGCAGTTGCTCGCCTGGAGAGGATTCCATCCGGAGTCCGCGCAGTTCTGGCAGCGGGTCCAGGTCGAATCGGGGAGCTCCTGCGGTCATGCGTTGCGGACGAAACAGCGGCTCGTCATCGCCGACGTCGAGCAGTGTGCTTCGCTCGTCGGCACGGCGGATCTCGAAGAGTACCGTCGCTCGGGTATTCGAGCCGTCCAGTCCACGCCGCTGATCGCTCGCTCGGGGGAGCTACTGGGCGTCCTTTCGACTCATTGGCGCAGGGCGCACGAGCCGCTGAGCAGCGAGCTCCATCTGTTCGACGTGCTGGCGCGACTGGCCGCCGACCTGCTGGAGCGGGCGCTGACCGAGCGAGCGCTTCGCGAAGCCGATCGGCGCAAGGACGAATTCCTGGCCATCATGAGCCACGAGTTGAGGAATCCGCTGGCTCCGCTCAGCACCGGTGTCGAGCTGCTGCGGCTGCCGGGCAATGCCCCCGAGCTCGTCGACGAGCTGCATTCCATGATGACCCGGCAGTTGTCGCATCTGGTCCGGCTCGTGGACGACCTGCTCGATCTGTCACGCCTCACCTCGAACAAGATCGAGCTCGAGCTCGCGTCGACGGACCTGCGCCCCATGATCGAAGCGGCCGTCGAGCTCAGCCGGCCGCTCATCCACGAGCGCGGTCACCGACTGACGTACGAGCACGCCGAGGGCCGCTTGCCGGTCAAGGGCGACGTGGAGCGTCTGATCCAGGTCATCGCGAACGTCGTGGGCAACGCGGCCAAATACATGGAGCCGAACGGGACGATTCATCTTTGCACGCGAGCCGAGGGCGGCGAAGTCGTCCTTAGGGTTCGAGACTCCGGCTTTGGCATTCCTGCCGAGCAGCTCGAGCTCGTGTTCGAGATGTTCAATCAGGTGCCCGAGCATCGAATGCGCGGTGGCGGCGGCCTCGGGATCGGCCTTGCACTTGCACGTCGCTTGCTCGAGCTGCATGGCGGCTCCATCGAAGGGCGCAGCGAGGGTGCCGGCCGGGGCAGTGAGTTCGTCATACGATTGCCGCTCGCCGCTTCGCGAGACGCCCTGGCCGCGAGCACGGCGGCGAGCGTCGCTGCCGCGAGCCCACCGCAGCGAGTACTGATTGTCGACGACAACGTCGACGCTGCCAGCACGCTGGCCGCGGGGCTGCAGGTGACCGGTCACACGGTCCGCACTGCGCCCGACGCCGCAGAGGCCATGCTGCTCATCGAAACCTTCGCTCCCGACCTTCTGTTGCTGGACATCGGCCTGCCGCACGTGGACGGGTACGAGCTGGCGCGGCGCATCCGCGCAATGCCCGCCGGTGACCGGTTCAAGCTCGTGGCGATCACGGGCTGGGGACAGGACAGCGATCGGGAACGCGCGCGCGCGGCGGGCTTCGACCGGCATCTGACGAAGCCTGTTCGACTGCAAACGATCAACGAAGTACTGAAAGCAATCACGCCTGCAAGATAGGAGAGACACTTGCAAAATTTACAAGACCAGCCGCGTTCGAGTCGCGCCCGCCCCGCTCCGCAGCCGAATAGTTCTGTCAACTCGGGTGCTGTAGCATGTGCAACCATGAGCCGCGTGCTGCTGATCGACGACGAGCCTCGCTTCTGTCAGGCGACCAGCGAGATTTTGCAGCAAAGAGGCCACACGGTATCCACGGCGAACGGTCTCGCTGCCGCCAGGCAGCTGCTGCGCACGACGACTCCGGACTTGATTCTTCTCGATCTGATTCTCCCCGACGGCAACGGTCTCGAGTTGCTCGAGGAGTTCGAAGGGGATAGTCCGAACATCGTCATCATCACGGGCCATCCCGCGATCAAGTCGCACATCCGTAGCCTCGCCGGTCCGAGCGTGAGCTATCTGACGAAGCCGGTGGATGCCCGCGAAATCGTGCGCGTCGTCGAGGAGCTCACGACGCCGCAGAAGTCCGAAGAGATCGACGCCTCCGACGATGCGTCCAAGCACTACGGATTGCTCATCGGCGAGTGCGATCTCATGCAGACGGTTTATCAGTCGATCGAGCAGTTCGGTCCCACGGGCGCAACGGTGCTGGTCGAAGGCGAGAGCGGCACCGGCAAGGAGCTCGTCGCTCGCGCGCTGCATCGCCGGAGCCATCGCAAGGGTCGGTTCGTCGCTGCGAATTGCGGAGGCCTGTCGAGCGAGCTCGTGGCGAGCGAGCTGTTCGGTCATGAGAAGGGCAGTTTCACCGGCGCCACGCGGCGCCACGTGGGCGTTTTCGAGCGTGCGCACCGGGGCACGTTGTTTCTCGACGAGATCTCGGAAATGCCGATCGACATTCAGACCTATCTGCTCCGGTCGCTCGACTCGGGGTCGATCGTGCGTGTCGGAGCGGAAGAGGAGATCCATATCGAGACCCGGCTGATCGCTGCGACGAATAGAAAACCGCTGACTGCCGTGCGCGAAGGCACGCTGCGAGAGGATATCTATTACAGGTTGAGCGAATTCGTGATCAGTCTTCCGCCGCTGCGCGAGCGCGGGGGCGACATCGCGTTGCTCGTCGAGCGTTTCGTGGCCGATCTGAACGCGCAGCACAACACCGACAAGCGCCCTTCGGTGGACTTTCTGGAGCGTTGCCGGACCTATGCGTGGCCGGGGAATGTCCGCGAGCTGAAGCATGCCGTGCATCGCGCGTTTCTTCTCGCCGACGGTGGCGAGAGCGAGCTGCAACCCGGCGACGGCTTCGAGCACTCCGTCCCGTTCAAGAGCGCGTCGGCCGGTATCGAAGCCGGCAGGGCGATTCGGGACGTCGAACGCGAGCTGATCGTGAAAACGCTCGCGCATTTCGACGGTAACAAGAAGGCGGCGGCGCGGACGCTCGGGGTCAGCCTGAAGACTCTTTACAATCGGCTGAACGAGTACCGGGCGAGCGCACATGAGAGCCGCCCAGGGAGTGCCGAGCCCGGCAGGCCCGAGCCACGGTCTGGCACGTAGATTGCACCGCGACCGGAGCCGCACCGAGTCGGCCGAGGGTTTAGCGAGATGCAGATGAGCGGCAGAGAGCGAAGCAAACCCTTGCGGCCGGCACGCAGCAGGCTCCGCGAGGTGCTGGACGCGCTCGACGCGGTTGCCGATTCCATCGTCGTCATCGACGAAGCCGGCGACATCGTGGGCCTGAACGCGGCAGCGCAGGAAATGCTCGACACGACGGCCGAGGAGGCGGTCGGACAGCCGCTCAAGCGTTCGATGCCGGGCCTGGCCAAGCTGCTGCCCGCCACGAGAATGCTCGAACGGAGCCTGACGCAGGGCGGCCTCGACGCCGAGGTCAGGAGCGGCGACCAGCCCTCCATTCCGGTGCATGTCACGATCCGCGAGTCCTCGGCGGACGGCTTCGCCCACTACGTGCTCGCCGTTCGCGACTTCCGCGCCGTGCAGCACGCTCGGGATCGCATGCTCGAAACGGAGAAGCTGGCCGCCATCGGCGCGACGATGACGGCGCTCGCACATGAGAGCCGCAACGTGCTGCAGCGAATGCAATCCTGTCTCGCTCTGTTGCGACTGCGCTCCAATGGCGGCGACCAAGAGTTAATGGACGACATGGAGGAGGCGCAGGATCAGCTGCGACAGCTCTACGAGGGTGTCAGCACGTTCGCCGCGCCCTTGCACCTGAAGCGCCGCAAGGTGGACGTGCCGAAGCTGCTCGAGAAGACCTGGCGGCAGCTCAAGAGCCAATGGGAGCCCAAACAGATCGGCTTCCACAGCCTCGAGAACGAAAACCTAGATGGCGTTCTCGATGCCGATCCTGCGCGGCTCGGTGAAGTTTTTGCGCACGTGCTGGAAAATGCGGTTCACGCATCGCCCGCCGGCTCGATCGTCGACGTGCGACTCGGGAATGCCGATCGCGGTGCGCCGGGCCTCGTGATCACGATCCAGGACGACGGCCCCGGCATTCCTCCGGAGCAGCGGCCTCGCGCCTTCGACTTGCTGTACTCGACCAAACATGGCTGCAAAGGCATGGGTCTTGCGATCGCGCGGCGAATCGTGCGGGAGCATGGCGGTCAGATCACCATCGATGACACCGACCGCGGAGCTCGCGTCCGAATCTTCCTGCCGCGCGAGACGGCGAGCCCGACATGGACGTAATGGGCGCGAAGCGTCTTCCAAGCGAACCGGTGGCCGCGCTCAGGATCATCGTCGCCGACGACGATAGTCGTATGCGGGAGTTCTATCAGGAGGTGCTGTCGCGGATGGGGCACCTGGTCGTGGGCGTCGCCGGAGACGGCCGCGAGCTCGTCGAAGCCTGTCTCGAGGCCGATGCCGACCTGGTGGTCACCGACATTCGCATGCCGGAGATCGACGGCATTCAGGCTGCGCGCATCGTCTCCGAGCAGATCGACGTGCCGTTTCTGTTCGTGTCGGCGTTCTACGACGATTCTCTGGTCGACGAAGCGTCGAAGGCGTTCAGCTACGGTTATTTGGTCAAGCCCATCAAGCAGCAGGATCTGGCGACGACGATTCCCGTCGCGATGCGGCGATTCTGGGAGCGTTGAGCGGCGCTTCGCGCTAGCCCCTGGCGGGGCTCGCGTGCGGCGCGTCGTGCGCCATCGAGGCACCGGGCCTCGGCGACGCGGGCTTGACGAAGTGGCTCCAGTCGAACTGGGTCTTGCTCTCGGCAATGCCGACACATTCCCGCGCAATGCGGTCCAGCTTCTCGGGCGCGCCCTCGTCCTTGGCGGCCTGCATGGCGGCGACCAGCGCCGAGGCGAGCTTACGAACGGCCAGGCAGTCGCTCATCTGCTGATCCATATCGATTTGCAGCTCGCAGCACAGAGCCGCGGCGATCGCCATGTTGCGCATCGTTTGCCGAAGGCGCTCCGTCCACTTCGCCCGCGTGGCGTCGTCGTCGATGCACTCGAGCGCCGCGCGATAAACGCTGGACGACAGCCGTTCGTGCTCGACGGCTCGCAGCACGAGCTCCTCGAGGCGTTGCTGCCGCGGCAGCGTGCGTGGGCGGGTGGCGGCCATGCGGGCGCCCTGTCGCGTAGTCTGCTTCATCGTGATCTCCCGTTGCTCCGATGCCGACCGCCAATGAGGGTCTACCAAGCCATGTAAGGCCTACAATCCCGATGCCGGACCGACGGCGGCAATCCTGCGGATCATGGACCGGTCTCTGGAGGCTCCCAATGCGACTTTGCAAGGAGCATGCCATGGACGTTCATGCCGACGCCGGGCGCCGGTTTCCCGGGGCGACGGCGGCTTCATGGGCCTCGACGCCGAGGGCGGAACGCCGGGGTGTCGGCGCTTGCCTACACTGCTAGGTTCCCTAGGTCGCGCGGGGAGTCTCATCGCCGTGCGCGTAGGCGCCGGCTTGCCCCTGAAGTGACAACCAGCGCAGCAGCGGCTCCCGGCTCAGAAAGCCGCGTAGCCGACCCCGCTCGATCACGGGCACCTGATTGACGCCGCGCTGGCTCAACGTCGCCATGCCGAGCAGCGCCGTGTCGTCGGGCTGCAGCACGGCGAGGCGATCGAGCGGGGTCATGATGTCGAAGACCGTGGTCGAGTCCCGGTCGACGCGCGCGACCCGACGGATGTCCTTGAGGCATACGACGCCGACGAAGCCGGCGTTGCCGATGACCGGGAAGCAGCGTTGCTCGCGCATCATCACGTAGTCGTCTATCAGCGCTTGCACGGACAAGCTCGGCTCGACGGCCGCGAAATCGGTGCTCATCAGCTGGCGCACGCGCATACCGCGCAGCGCTTCGCGGGCCAGAACCTGCTGATAGCTGATGAGCGCGGCGTTGTGTAGGAACCAACCGATCAGCGCCGTCCACAGCCCTGCGATCAAGCCCGTGCCGAGCACGGGAACCGTCACGCCGAGCGCCATAGCAACGCCGGTTGCAATCAGCAGCCATGCGAACACTCGGCCGCCCTGCGACGCCCACTGTGTCGCGCGGGCGAAATTGCCCGTCCCGGCCCACAGCAGCGCGCGCAGCACGCGGCCGCCGTCGAGAGGAAATGCCGGTACGAGATTGAACACTGCAAGGACGACGTTGACGGGCCCAAGCCACAGCAGCAGCGTGCCGAGGGGCCCCAGTGTCGGGAGTAGCGCCTGTGGATCGTCGATGCCGGCGGAGCCACCGAAGCCGACATACAGTGCGGCAATGCATACGATCCCGATTCCCAGGCTGACCAGCGGGCCCACGATCGTGGTCCAGAGCTCGGCTCGCCACGTGGGCGGCTCGTGCTCGATGTGTGCGAGTCCGCCGAACACGAACAGCGTGATGCTCTTCACCTCGAGACCCTGATGGCGACCGACGAGCGCGTGCGATATCTCGTGAAGTAGCACGGAGAGGATCAGTAGCACCGCGGCGGCGACGGCCGTGAGCCAGATCGTGGCCGGCGACCAGTCCGGATGCCACACCGGCAAGGTCCCCCCTCCGAGGCCCATCGCGACCAGGGCAACGATGATCAGCAGGCTCCAGTCGAGGAGCACGTCGATGCCGCCGACGCGCGCAACGCGCAGCCCGCGGTTCATGGCCGCAGCGCCTCGGCAGGCGACACCGACGGCCGCGACGAGAGGGCATAGGAGCAACATTGGCGCTCGATCAGACTCACGCGCGGTTGGGAGCAAGCTTCATGCCACCCGCGCGCGTCGTCTCGCGCCCGGCAAGAGCGACTCGCTCGCTGTCCATGCGACGCGTCTTTACACCCGGACGCACTTCTTACAAGCGCGCCCGCGCCCATCGCTCATGCCGTCGGCTCGCCGCGGACGGCCCGGCATATCTGTTGCATGGAGCCCAGTCGGATGTGGCGATGCACAAACAACCCGCCGTCTTGATCGTCGGCGCCGGGCCGACGGGCCTCGTGGCCGCAATCGAAGCGGTGAGGCGGGGTGCGGCCGTACGGGTCATCGATCGCGACATGGGGCCCACCGCGCTCAGCAAGGCCGTGGGGGTCAGCGCGCACAGCCTCGAGCTGCTCGAGCCGAGTGGCGCCACGGAGCGCTTGCTCGCCGACGGTATCAAGATTCGTCACGCGACCGTTTGGTTCGAGCGCCGGCCGCTCGCGAGGATCGACACGAGCAATCTGCAGCATCGTTTCGACTTTCTGCTCTCGCTGCCGCAGCACGAAACGGAGAACGTGCTCGCCTCCGTGCTCGCCGAAGCTGGCGTGACCATCGAGTGGGACACGCGCTTGAAGGACGTCGTCCAGTCGCGAGATCTGATCACGGCGCGGTTCGAGGGGCTCGACGGCGACGCCGAAGCGAGCTTCGACTATGTCTATGGCGCAGACGGCGTGCACAGCGTCGTGCGCGACAGCCTGGGGCTCCCGTACCTCGGCCACCAGCACCGGCGGACGTGGAGCATTGCCGATGCCGTGGTCGCAGACTGGCCTTACGAAGCTCCTGCCGCGCATCTGTTCATGCACCCCAACGGCGATCTCGGTTTCGTGATCCCGATCGGCACAGATCGGCATCGTTTCGTCGCCAACACTCCCGATGCAATCGCCCAAGTGCCGGGCAGCTATCGCGTGACCAGGGTGTTGCGCGCAGACACCTTTCCGATACCCGTTCGGCAAGCCGCCGACTATCAAACCGGCCGAGCGTTCCTCGGCGGCGATGCCGCGCACGTGCAGTCGCCCGTCGGCGCTCGCGGCATGAACCTCGGCATCGAGGATGCCGCCGCCTTCGCACGCCGCCTGGCCGACGGAACCCTCGACGGCTACACGCGGGAACGCCGCCCGGTCGGACGACGGTGGCTCAGGTTGAGCGAGCACGTGCTCGACGCCGCGCAGGCGACGCATCCCGCGTTCATCGCCGCGCGCAATCTCGTCTTCCGTGTCTTCGGCAAGTCGGCGCTTCGCGCAGCGGCGCGTGCTGCGGCGCGTCATGGGGCTCGAGCGTTAGGGGAGCCTGTGCCACGACGCCGCTGCGTGGTGGCAGTCTTTACATGGAGGCCGCGCCCCCTGTAAAGGCTGCACGGGCCCGCAAGTCAACGAACGCGGGGCCTGCTGGACGGGTTGGCACGAGGGTTGCAGTCGCGTTTCGGTCAAGAGCCGCCTATGTACCGTTCCATCACAAGCTTGTGTGCAGCCGTGCTGTTTGCCCTGGTCACGGGGCTGTACGCGCAGGATCCGGCCAACGCGCCGCCGGCCGGCGGCAGCGGAGCCGAGGCGAGCGACGCGGCAGCGCGCGTCCGCGATGCGACCGAGGTCATCGAGCGTGCCAAGCACGATCCGCGTTTCCGGGATTTGTTGGCGGCCGCGCACGGCGTGTTCATCGTGCCGCACTACGGCCGTGTCGCGGCGCTCGTCGGTGGGCGCGGTGGCCGCGGCGTCGTGACGCTGCGCGAGGATCGTGGCGTGGCCGGCGAATGGACGCCGCCGGCGTTCTTTCATATCGGCGGCGTGTCGGTGGGCGCCGCCGCCGGCATCGAGACCGGCGCACTCGTGATGCTGTTGATGTCGGATCGCACCGTGGAGATGTTTCTCAACGACGCCACGAAGTTCGCGCTCGATAGCACCGCCGGGCTGACGATCGGCGACTACTCCGTCATGGCCCGCGGCTCGTCCGGCCGGGGAGACGTCGCCGTCTGGACCGACGTGGAAGGCGCCTTCGCGGGCGGCGCCGTCGGCATCAGCGACATCGCGCGCGACGAGAAGGTGACCGCCGCCTACTACGGAAACGGCGGGAGCACGCAGGCCGTCCTGGCCGGCAAGGTCGAGAGCTCGCTCGGCCGCCCATTGCGGGACGAGCTCTCGGGCTCGAGGGCGCCCGAAGGCTGAGGGAGTCGGTGTTGACTGCGAAGACCCGACACCTGCAGCGTCGCTCGAGGCGCCTCGCTGCGGCGCTCGCGCTCTGGGCGGCAGCATGGCCCGGCGCATCGATGGCTGCCGTGCCGGCCACCGAAGCAGGCCATATCAGCATCGCGGGGTACGTGGCAGCCACGGGCCGCGGCGGCTTCACGATCGATCACGACGGGCTCATGATCAAGGTGGACATGTCGGGCTGGAAGTGGCAGGAAGACTACGAGGCGTTCGCCAAGCGTCGCGTCGTGGTCTCGGGCCCGCTGCGCGACGTCGATCTTCGGGCGCGAACCCTGCGACCCGATGCCGTCTACGTGAGCGGCCTGGATATCTACTACGAGCATAGCGGCCCTTTGCCGATCAGGAGCTACGTGCTGCGCAACGCTCCGATCAGCGACTTCGTCACGTTGCGTGCGACGGTGCAATCCCGCGATCGCGGTCGGCTCGAGCTCGAGGATTCCCTAGTGCCCGTCGACGTGTCGCGCCTTCCGCAGGACGAGACGGCGCGGCTGCACGCGGGCCAGCAGGTGCAGGTCCGAGGGTCGGTCGGCGCAGAGTTCTGGAACGAAGGTACGCTGCGCGCGGAGCTCGTCAGACCGATTCCTCGCGTGCTCCAGCGTGGCGCGGGCGGGGCCTAGGCGCTAGCGGGGCTCGCGCTCCGCCGCGAGGGCCAACGACACGAGGCCGGCGAACACCAAGTCGATGCCCACGAGGACGCCGATGAGCCACGCGGCGGCTTGCGGCCATTGCACGATGATCACCGCACCGAGCCCCACCCCGAGCAACCCGCTCGCCAACGTCAAGCGGTAACCGCGTGTGTGGCGCAGTCGCCAAGCCAGGAAGATCCGCAGCAAGCCGCCGCCGACGAGCAGCGTCGCGACCAGCAGCGTCAGCGACAGTATCCCCGACAGCGGATAGAGCACCAGCACGATGCCGATCCCGAGCGATAGCAGGGCCGCGAGCAGAGACAGGCCGAAGCCGTGCTCCGCCGACTGGCGCAGCGCATTCAAGAGGCCGACGAAGCCGCTCATGACGAGAATCCAACCGACGAGCTGCTCCACGGCCAGCGAGGCGAGAAACGGAAACACGATGGCCGCCAGTCCGAGGAGCACGAGCGCGATGCCCGCGCCCACGGCCCAGCCGCGGTGGTGCCTGAAGTCGGCGCGCGTCACGCTCAGCGGTCGCTGGGTGCTGCTCATGCGCTCGTCCTGCTCTTGCCTGTCATTTCGAGCCGAGCAGCATGGTCGGCACCACCGCCGACATCGGCGTGGCCTCGATGCCGAGTGCGCTGAGACCGTCGTCGTGACACAAGCTCGCGGCGCCCAGCATCCGGAAGTTGTCGAGGGAGAATGGTTTGCCGGGAACGAAAAAGTCCACGAGCGCGGCCTCGAGCTTGCCGATCGGATCCGGCAGCTCCAGCACGAGGCGCTTGATATCGAGCGTGGCGCAGATGTACTCCAGAATCTGCCGCAGAGTCCGGATCTCGGGGCCGCACAGCTCGTACGTTCGCCCGTACGTGCTGCTGTCGTCGAGCGTCAAGTTCAGCGCGGTGGCGACGTCCTCGACGAATACCGGAGCGAACGCCGTGCGCAGCCGGGGCAACGGCAGAACGGGGGACAATCGCAATAGCTTCGCGAAACGGCTGATGAATGAATCGTGCGGCCCGAAGATCGCACTCGCGCGATAGATCGTGTAGTCGAGCGCGCTCTTGCGCAGCGCATCCTCGGCCTCGCCCTTGGTCCGCAGATAGAGGCTCCGCGCATTCCTGCTAGCGGCGTTGACCGCGCTCATCTGCAAAACGCGCCTCGGACCATGAGCCTTGCATGCTCGCACGAGGCTCGCGGTGAGCTCCGTGTGCACGCGCCGAAACCCATCGCCGCCGCGGGGCTCGTTGAAGATACCGACCAAGTTGACCGCCGCGTCGGCGCCCGTGAGTACCCGTTGCAGAAATGCCGGATCGTGGACGTCGCCCTGGACGAGATCGACGAGCGGCATGACGAGCAAATCGCGATGCTTCATCCAGTGCCGAGTCGGAACGACGACCGAATGGCCGCGTTCGAACAATCGATGAACCAATCGACGGCCAACAAACCCGGTTCCACCCAACACGCAAATCCGCACACGCCTTCTGCTCATACGTACGTGGTAGCAAGATGCGTGCCACGGATGCGTGCAGCGGCATCGCTTGCAGGGCAGGACTCAAAAAAAAGCCCGGCTCGTGGTGAGCCGGGCAAGTTGCCGAATATCGGGGGGGACATCCGGCGCAGGGAACGCGTTGTCGCGCGACCGTCAGTGCATCAATGCGATTAAAAAGCAAGATCCGTGCCATCGAAACCCATTCAGCCTGCGACGACCTCCAGCTCGTCCTTGACGCGCCGCGCGCCCCCCTCGTAGGCGCTGTGCACCGCGGCCTCACGCTCGCGCCAGGTTTGCACCTTGCCGGTCAACGTCGCCACACCGTCGTCCACCATGATCATGACGTCCTCGCTGTCGATGAATGGGCTCCAGAACAATTGCTCGGTGATGTGTTGGGCGATCTGCGAATCGGGCTCGAGCGGATTCGCGTACGGATAGAAGTACGAATACGGATACCACCCGTAGACGCCGCGAACCGGCACGGCCGTGTCCGGCCTGCGCACGCTCAAGTAGCTTCGTACGTCGGTAACGCCCGGAATCCGGCTCGCGAGATCCTCCGCTTGATTCTTCTGGAGGGCGGAGTCGACGAGTCCATAGAGCCGCACGGTGCCGCCGTCGACGTCCACGATGATGTTGTCGCTGTCTACGAGCGCATCGCGAAGGAAGGCGTCGCGGACCTTCCCGTCGATCGTCGCGTCGGCGAGGTGCTGCGCCGGCCTTACGCGCAGGTAGTTCTGCACGTCGAGCACGCCCACCGTATTTCGGGCGGTGTCCGCCGCGGCGCGCTTCGCCTGCAGATCGCCGACGATACCGTGCAGGCGAACCTGTCCGCGATGGACGTCCACGTCGATATTGAAGTGGCCGACTCTTGGATCGTAGAGCAACGCGTCCTTCACGGCCTTACGAATGGCGTCGTCCGATTTAGGGGTATATTTGGCAGTCCGCAGGTCGTCGTCTCGCGCCCAGCGCTCGACGTCGAGCTGATCGGTATCGACGGCGGTGACGCCGTTCACCCACGCATCGTCACCGGCGCGTCGAGCCTCCGCCGCGCTGCCGACCGTGCCCGTCAAATCGGCTTGACCATCGTGCACGGCAACCGCAATCAGCGCGTCGTCCACGAGCGTGTCCCAGTGCAGACGCTGCTGAATGTCGGCCTCGACGTCGCCGTCGGAGCGCTCCGCATCGTAGTCAACGTCGATCATGTTGGAGATCGCGCGGACACCGCGCACGCCGGCCGCAACCCGCGCGGCCAGCTCATGCTCGGCCCACGATTGAACCCTGCCGTTCAGAGTGACCGTGCCGTTCCCGTCCACGGTCACGTTGAGCTCATACGAGTCCGTCGCGGGGTCGGCGACCAGAGCGGCGACGACGCTGCGCCGAATCGCTTCCGGCGCGAGCTCGCTCGGCATCACGGATATTCGATCGACGACCGACCGCACGCCTTTGATCGTCTCTGCGAGCCTCTCGGCTTGCATCTTCGCGCCGAGATTTCCGACCTGTCCCGTCAGCGTGACGATGCCGCGATCGGTGGCGACGTCGACGAGATTGAACGGCACGGTGGCATCTGCCAAGAATTCCCGCTCCACCGCGGCCGTGATGTCGGCATCGGTGAACTCCTGCGCCCACGCCGGCCGCAGGCTTGCGCCAAGCGCGAGCAATGCCACCGCGGCCGTCAGTGCTGCAACGGATTTCGATGGAACCATGATCCAGTCTCCTGTATTCGTGTCCGCCGGACTCCGACCTACCCACCGGGCGCGGGCTTCGCCGTCCGCCGCAAAGGCACGACGGCTTCCTCCGTGCGGCACAGAAACGTGAAGCTCTCCTCGAGATAAAGCTCGACGCCGTCCGCGCTGTGCTGGCGGTAGCCGATCGCGAAGTCCTGGCCGATTTCCAGCTGAAAGTCCTCGCCGCGCGTGCTGAGCACGACGGCGCCTTCGAGCGCCGGCGCCCAGACGATAGGCCCGTCGAGCTGCTGCTGCAGCAGCTTCATGATGGGATAGCCTCCCTCGTTCAGCGTCTCGGTCAGGCCCTGGTGCGCCTCGGAGCTCAGTGCGATGGCATAAGGGCCGCCGACGCCGCGATCACGCAGCACCGTCAAGGCGGTGGCCACGATCTTCGGATAGGCCTCGTAGTCGGCGTCGACCTCGAGCGACTGGGCCGCGCCGACCTCGAGCAGACCCCGAATGCCGGCGGCTTCGAGCCCGTCGAAGATGGCTTTATCCTCCGCATGGGCCGCGATTCGCGCCGCCTCGCTCAGCGGCGTGAGGTCCGGATCGCGTGCGCCGCGCTCGATCGCGTCGAGCTCCGTGCGTGCGAGCGTGAACGGCGTTCGGCACTCGACCAACGGATACGTTTCTCGAAGCGACGTCTCCACGCCCGCTACCGGCCCGTCGATCCGGTGCGCGCGACCCATGCCGATCGACGAGCGGTGCCAGCCGTGCGGTCCACGGATGCCGACGAGCCGACGGGCAGCCAACGTTCGACGCAGAACCTGCGCCGCTTCGTGATCGATTTCCGTCCACGTCTCGGCGCTGAACGGGGCCAGGGATCGATTCAGATGATTCATGCCACTCCTCTCGAGACTTAAGCTCGCCTGTGGCGATCCAATGTTCGTGCCAGCCGTGGCCCAGGACTTGCTTTTCCCATGTGCCCGGATGGGTGTCCGCGTGCGCGCGCGCGTGTTGTAAAGGCTGCAGGCGCGTGCAAATTCTGCGGTCGGGCCATCGCTCGGCTGCGCTCGCTTGACGGGCTCGGCGCTGCGCCAACCGGCATTGTTCTTGCAGAACTTTCCGGAGGCCCAGAGCGAGGAGGACAAGGATGCAGCCCATCACACGTCAGCAGGTGGAAGCGAAACTGGCCGCGCACGGCAAGCTCGCGCTGATCGACGCGCTGCCGCGCGTGAGCTTTCGCGGATTTCACCTGCCGGGCGCGATCAACGTGCCGAGCGACGATCGCAACCTCGACGAGCAAATCGCGCAGGCCGTCCCGGACAAGGGCACACCGGTGATCGTGTACTGCCGCAACGTCGAGTGCCCGGTGTCGACGCGCGTGGCACGACGTTTGGACGAGCTCGGCTACAGCGAGGTCTACGATTACGAGGCGGGCAAGGAGGACTGGACGAGGGCGGGGAATCCCGTCGAGTCCTGAAACGTCGAATGCGCACGTCCGGCGGCGAGGCGAAGATCACCGTTGGCGCGCGCCAGGTCGACGTGTCGAACCTGGACAAGGTGCTCTTCCCCGGGCCCGCGATCACGAAAGCTGACGTCATCGCCCACTATCGCGCGGTCGCCCGTCTGCTGCTGCCGCACGCGCGAGATCGCGCGCTCACGCTGCACCGCTTTCCCGATGGCATCGCTCACCACGGGTTCATCCAGCAACGCCGCTCGGAGCACTTCCCGGACTGGATCGGCAGCGTGACGGTGCCGCGCGTCGGGGAGAAGGGCGGCGAGATCACGCACGTCGTCTGCAACGACGAGGCCACGCTCGTTTATCTCGCGAACCAGGGCGTCATCGCGTTGCACGGTTGGCTCAGCCGATCGAGCCGCATCGGCTGCCCGGATCGACTGATCTTCGATCTCGATCCGCCGAAGCCCGGCGCATTCGGCTCCGTCGCCGCCGCGGCGCAGCGCGTCCGGCGCCTGATGCTCGAGGTCGGTCTGACGCCGTTCGTGATGACCACGGGATCCAAGGGCTTGCATGTGGTTGCGCCGCTCGACGCGACGGCGAGCTTCGACGACGTCCGGGACGTCGCTCGTGTCATGGCGGCGGCCTTGGCCAATCAGGACCCGGATGCGCTCACGACGGAGCAGAGGAAAGACAAGCGGCGCGGCCGCCTCTATCTCGACGTGTCGCGCAACGCGTGGGGCCAGACCAGCGTTCTGCCGTACTCGTTGCGAGCCTTGCCCAACGCGCCCGTCGCGATGCCGCTCGAATGGAGCGAGCTGAAGCGCAAGGGCGCAGGACCACGGCGGTTCACGCTCGAGAGCCTGCGTCCCCGCCTTGCGCAAAGAGCCGACCCGTGGGCGGATATCGAGCGGCACGCCGCGAGCCTCGAGCGCATACGCGACGCGCTCGATCGCGCCCTGGCGGAGAAGGGCGAGCGCCGCGCAGGCGGGTTTTGAAAGTCTCGCCGCACGACACCGATGCGCCGCTGACGTTCGAGCCCGGACGCAATTGCTGGCGCGTCGAGAGCGCAGCACGCATGAAGGTGCTCGTCGATGGCGCCGAGTACTTTCACGCATTTCGAGAAACGGCGAAGCGAGCCGAGCGCTCGGTCCTGATCGTTGGCTGGGACATCGACAGCAGATTCGAGCTTACGCGCGACGGCCGCGAGGACGGCTGGCCGTCGCAGCTCGGGGATTTCCTGGCCGCATTGCTCGAGCGCAACCAAGAGCTCCGTGTGGATCTGCTTGATTGGAACTTTCCAGCGCTGTACGGCGTCGACCGCGAGTGGTTGCCGACCTACCGGCCGGCGTGGACCGCCCACCCCCGCATGAGCTTTCGGCTCGACGACTGTCACCCCATGGGCGCCTGTCATCACCAGAAGATCGTGGTCATCGACGATCGCGTGGCCTTCGTCGGTGGTCTCGATTTCGCGCTGGGCCGCTGGGACACGCCCGAGCACGCGCCGCACGATGCGCGGCGGCGCGAGCCCACGAACGGCACGCGCCAGCCGCACCACGACCTCGTCATGATGGTCGGCGGTGCGGCGGCCGCTGCGCTCGGTGAGCTCGCGCGAGCGCGGTGGCTTCGAGCGACCGGCGAGACCCTCGCCGGCGCTGCGCTCGTCACGCGCCGCGATCCCTGGCCTACGGCGATCGAACCCGACCTCGAGCGGGTGCCCGTCGCGATCGCGCGCACGAGCCCCGCGTTCGAGAGCGAGGAGAGCGTGCGCGAGATCGAGGAGCTGCTGGTCGACGCGATCGGCGCTGCCCGCCGCGCGATCTATATCGAGGCGCAGTATCTCACCGCCGAACGCATCGGCGCGGCCCTCGCGGCGCACCTCGCCAGGCGCGCCGGCGCGGAGATCGTGATCGTCATGCCGCGCCACACGGTGGGTTGGCTCTCGCACAACACGATGGACGTGCTGCGCGTCAGGCTGATCCGTAAGCTGATGAAGCACAAGGGCGCCCGGCGCCTGCGCGTGTGTTTCCCGCACGTCGAGGGGCTCGACGAGCAGTGCGTAAACGTGCACTCGAAGCTGCTGATCGTCGACGATCGTTTCATGCGCATCGGCTCGGCCAACCTCAACAACCGCTCGATGGGCCTCGATACCGAATGCGATCTCGCGATCGCGGGGTATGGCGACGAGCGGGCACGGCACGTGATCGGCACGCTGCGCAACCGGCTGCTCGCGGAGCACCTCGGTGTCGAGCCAACCGAGATCGCGGCCGCGCTCGAGGCCGGGAAGTCCCTGATCGAGCTCGTCGATACGCGCCGCGGCGGCCGCCGGCTCGTGCCGCTCGACCTCAAGCTGGCGCCGGAGCTCGAGGCCAGCGTTCCGGACGCGGCCGTCATCGATCCGCCGAGCCCGTTCGACACCGACCGCGTTGCGGAAGAGTTGCTCGCGAGCGAGGATCGGGCGGCGGCGAAGCGCTCGTTGCTGTCGCTCGGCGTCGTCTTGCTGTTGTGCGGCGTGCTCGCGGCCGTCTGGGAGCTCACGCCGCTCGGCGGGCAGGTCGACGTTGCCGAATGGCTCGCGGGGGCGAGCGCCGGACACAATGCCTGGGTGACGCCCTTGGCGGTGTCGGCCCTGTACGTTGTCGCGGGTTTCGTCGTCGTGCCGCTCACGCTGCTGATCGTGGCGACGGGTCTCGTGTTCGGCGCCGGCTGGGGCTTCGCGTACGCGCTGCTCGGCGGGGAGCTCAGCGCTCTCGCAGGCTACGCCGTCGGCCGATGGCTCGGACACCGCGGCGTCGAGCGGATCTCGCAACGCTGGCTCGGCCGCGTGAGCCGGCGCCTGGCGCGGCAGGGTCTGCTGGCCGTCGTCACGCTGCGGTTCGTGCCGATCGCGCCGTTCACGATCATCAACCTCATGGCCGGCGCGTCGCACATTCGCTTCCGCGACTTCGCGCTCGGCACCTTGCTCGGCATCGCGCCGGGCACGCTGCTGCTGACCGTGTTCGCGGGGGAGCTCGGAGCCACGTTCGGCGAGCCGGCCACGGTGCGCGTCGTCGCGCTCGTGGGTCTCGTGCTCGTGGCGGCGCTCGGTACCTGGTTGCTCGGCCGCTGGCTGTTCAGGCGGCGCCGGCAAAGACGGTAGCCGCGTGGTGCACGCGCGTCGCGGCAGCGTCGGGTCCCGGCTCACGATCGCGACCTACAACATCCACGGCTGCGTCGGAATCGATCGGCGGTTCGATCCCAAGCGCATCGCGGGCGTGCTCGATGAGCTCGACGCCGACGTGCTCGCCTTGCAGGAGGTCGAGAACTTCTCGGTGGACGGGGTGCTGGTGCTCGATTTCCTCTCCGCGCACACGGGCTTGAGACCGCTGGCCGGTCCCACGCTGCTGCGCGGCGGGCGTCATTACGGCAATGCGCTGCTGACGCGGTTGCCGATCGCGAGCGAAAGGCTCATCGATTTGAGCCTGCCCGGACGCGAGCCGCGCGGCGCGATCGACGCGCAGCTCTCGTGGGGCGCTCGCACGCTCCAGGCCATTGCGACGCACCTCGGCCTTGCGCCGGGCGAGCGGCGGGCCCAGGTCCGCCTGCTGCTCGCGGCGCTGCGCAACGGCGGCGCCGATTTCGCGCTGCTGCTCGGCGACCTGAACGAGTGGGCGCTATGGGGACGGCCGTCGCGCCGGCTGCGGCGCTATTTCTCGGCGACGCCGAGTCCGCGCACGTATCCGGCGTTCTGGCCGCTGTTGCCGCTCGATCGCATCTGCGCGCGGCCCGGCATCGCGCTGTCGGAGGTGCGCGCCCATACGAGCGCGCTGGCTCGGCGAGCGTCGGATCACTTGCCGCTCGTCGCCGCGCTCACGGACGCGCCATCGGGAGCGGCCGCTTCGCTCACTGGTCGGGGTCGCTCGTGCGCTCGAACGTCTTGAAAAAACAACGTTTGCCGTCCGCGACGATCGAGGTGAAACGATCGAGATCGCCAACCGTGTCGGTGACGAAGCCGACCGCTTGCACGAAGTGGATCTCCGGGCAGGGCGCCCAGAACGTGGCTCGGAACCATTGCCCGTTGCGACCCTCGATCAGAATCGCATCGGCGTCGTCATCGCCGGCGGGTCGCCAGTTGCGAATGCCGTTCAAGTCCGCGAAGTGCATGACCGCCCGCTGCGAATCCGCCGCGGCGTGCGACCGCCCCGCAAAGCTCGCCGCTGCGAAAGCGGCGGCCACTACCATGAATGTCGTGTGACGCATCATCTCGTTTTCCTCCTTGCGCTAGTGGTTCGTGCGTGCTCATGAAGCAACTTGCGTGCCGAACAAGCCGTGGCATGGATATTGCTTCGTGAAACCATGTCATTGCGTTTCGTCGTGGTGCTCGCGGCCGCCGTGCTCGCGGCACCGAGTCGCGCCGAGGTCACGATCGAAGGTGTAGAAGGCGAGCTCCTCGACAACCTGCGCGAGTTCGTCAGGGGCGAGCCCGACTGCCAGGCCGAGCGCGCGGCCGTCGACGATTTTGCGGCGACGCTGCCGATGGCTGTGCGGCCCGCGCTCGACGCATTCGGCTATTACCGGGCGCGCGTCGACGCGACCGTAATGCCGCCGGCCAAGGCTGCGGGCGGTGAGTCGCCGAGCTGCTGGCACATCCGCGCGAGGGTCGCGCTCGGCGAGCCGGTAAGAGTCGGGAGCGTGCGCATCGCGGTCGTCGGTGCGGCGCACGACGACCCGGCATTGCAGGGGCTCGTCGCGGCCTTCCCGTTGCCCGAGGGCAGCGTGCTCGAGCACCAGCGGTATGCGACGTTCAAGCACCAGCTCGAGGCGCTGGCGCGCGAGCGCGGTTACATCGACGGCCGGTTCACCGAGCAACGCATCGATGTGTACGTGGAACGATCGGCCGCCGACATCGCGCTGACGTTCGACTCGGGCACCCGCTACGACTTCGGTCCCGTCACGTTCGACACGATGGCGCTCGCGCCGGGCGTGCTGCGGAGCTTTGTGGATTTTGCCGAAGGCCAGCCGTATGACGCCGCGGCGGTGAACCGCCTGCAGCGCGACTTGACGGCCAGTCGGTACTTCGCTCGAGCGACCGCGGAGCCGCAATTCGCGGCGGCCGTCGACGGTGAGATCCCGATCCGCGTCGAGGCGGCGCCGGCGCCGCCGACCAGCTATTCGGTCGGTGGCGGCTTCTCGACCGACGACGGTCCGCGGTTCAGCTTCTCGTACGACAACGTGCGGCGCAATGCCGCCGGGCATCAGATCGACGGCAGCCTGCTGCTCGCGCAGGTGCGGCAGAATGCCGCCTTCGAGTATCGCGTGCCGCATGGCAATCCGCAGCGCGACTGGTTGAGCTACCGCGCCGGGCTAGCGCGCGAGGACGTGACCGCCGGCGTCGGCGCCGTGGCGCGGATCGGCTTCCGCCACACGCGTGCGAGCGACGCATTCACGGCGACGCGCTTCTTGGACGCGCTGTACGAGCACGACGATGATCTCGGCGGCATCGACCTGACCACGCGGCTGTTGCTGCCGGGAATCTCCTGGGCGCGCAGCCAGCGCGACAGCCTCACGCGGCCGCGCGAAGGTCATCGCGTGAGCGTCAACGTATCGCTCGGCGTGGGCGACCTGACGCTGGCGCAGGCGGACTTCCGCGGCAAGTGGATCCAGGCGACGCCGTGGGATGCACGCATCATCGTGCGCGGCCGCGTGGGCGTGACGCTGGAGAACGCGGACTTCGCGCGGCTGCCGCTGTCGATGCGCTTCTTTGCCGGCGGCGACAACAGCGTGCGGGGTTACGAGTTCGAATCCCTCGGGCCGCGCGATGCCGTGGGGCGCCTGATCGGCGGCGATCGGCTGCTCGAGGCGAGCGTCGAGTACGAGCACCCGATCCGCGAGGCATGGGCCGCGGCGGTGTTCGTCGATGCCGGCAACGCGTTCCTCGGCAGCGACCTCGAGGCGCGGGTGGGTGCGGGAATCGGCGCGCGCTGGTTCTCGCCGATCGGCCCGGTGCGGGTCGATGTCGCCTGGCCGATCAACGTCGCGCCGGGCGAGGATCGCTCGCCGCGGCTGCACATCAGCCTCGGTCCCGACCTATGAAGCGCGCCGCCCGCGTCGTCGGTGTCTCGCTCGCGGTCGCGCTGGCCGCGCTGCTGGTCGGCATTGCCCTGCTGCTGGCCACGCAGGTGGGCGCACGGCTTAGCCTCGGCGCCCTCGCGCGACTCGCGTCTGGTCTCGCGGTCGAGCGCGTCACCGGCACGTGGGCGACCCGGATCGTCATCGAGGGTTTGCATTACGAGAATGGAACGCTCGTCGCGAACGTCCGCCGCGTCGCGCTTCAGCCTGCACTGCTCGAGCTCGTGCGCGGCCGCATCGCTGTGCGCAGCCTCGAGGTCGACGGCGCGCGCGTGGCGTTGCCGGAAACCGAACGCGCCGCGCCGAGCGCGGCGCCGTATCCGGCGCCCGTGCTGCCGCCACTGCCGGCCTTCGTCGCGATCGATTCCGTCGTGCTCAGCGACGTCGTCGTCACGGGCGCGCCCGTCGAGCTCTCGCGCCTGCGCGGCAGCCTCGTGGGGCCGGCCATCAAGATCGCGGAGCTCACGGCGCGTGTGGCGGGCTACGATGTCGCGGCCTCGGCGCAGCTCGACGCTACGGACGGCGTCACCGGCATGCTCATGGCGCGCGTGACCTTGCCCGCAACCTCGCCGACGGCGCAGCGGCGCGAGGTCGCGCTCGACGGCGACGTCGCGCTCGTGACCGCGGCGGAGCCCTGGTACGCGCGGCTCGATTGGCGCACGCTGACTTGGCGCACCGGTGGCGACCAAGTGACGAGCACGGGCGGCCATGTCGTCGCGCGGCTCGGTGCGGCGCCGGCCGAGGTCGAGCTCGAGGCGGACGTGGACGGGGCGCCGCTACCGCACGCCGCGCATGTCGAGGCCGCGGCATCGTTCGTGACGCCGTCGGCCATCGAGCTGCAACGCGCGACGATCGACGCGCTCGGCGGCACGCTGACGGCGCACGGCCACGTCGCGCCGGACACCTCGAGCGCCGAGCTCGCGATCGAGGTCGCCGGGCTCGATCCCGGAGCCGTCGACGAGCGGTTGCGCGGCCGCCTCGACGGTCATTTCGATCTGCGAGTCGGCGCGCAGCCCGCCTTGCGCGCGGCGCTGACGGGCACGGCGAACGGAACCTTAGGCGACGCCCCGCTCGCCGCGACGATCGATGCGACGTATGCCGATGGCGGGATCGACATCGAGCGCGGCCGCGTCACGCTCGCCGACAGTCGCGTCGACGCGCACGGCACGTGGTCGCCGCAGGGCGCCGACCTCGATCTCGAGGCTTCGATTCCGGAGGCGGGCCGCTGGTATCCGTCGCTGGCGGGCGAGGTGCACGCCACGGCGCGCGTGCAGGGCGACGGGCGTAATCCCACGCTCGACGTGGCTCTCAGGGCGCACGGCCTCGCGGTCGCCGGCGTGTCCGTCGACGAGCTCACTGCCGCCGCGCGAGGCACGCTCGCGGAGCACACGTTGAACGTCGATGCCCATACGGCGTATGGGACGCTCGGGCTGCACGCGGCGCAGGGCCTGCGCGACGGGCAGTTGCGCGGGCGGCTGCTGACGTCGGAGCTCGACCTGCCGCAGGGCGCCGGCGTGTTCGAGCTGACGAGCCCGGCCGCCTTCACGCTCGGCACGGCACGGCAGCGCGTCGAGGCGGCCTGCTACCGGGGTCCCGGCCGCGCCGAGCTGTGTCTCGACGTCGACCGGCCGCGGGTCGCCGTGCACGGTGCGGCCCTGCCCGTCGCGCTCGCCTCGCCCTGGTTGCCGGCCGAGGTCGCCGCCGACGGCGCCGTGGATCTCGACGCCCGCTTGGACTGGTCGAACGCGCCCACGGGTGCGCTCACGTTGACGGCGCCAGCGATCGTGCTGCGCGCGCGGGCCGACGCCGAGGCCGCAGGCACCGCGGGCGCGCTCCGCCGCGCGGAGATTGCCGACGTGAGTCTCGAGGCGACGCTGACGTCGAGCGCGCTGACGACGCGGCTCGCCGCGGGCTTGCCGGGCGCCGGCGGTCACCTCGACGGGACGCTCACGCTGGCGCCGGCGGCGGCGCACGGCACGCTGCAAGGCCGCATCGACGTCGAGGCGCCGGATTTGACGGCCGTCGACGCGGCGGTGGGCGCCGTGGAAGGGCTCGAGGGGACGTTGCACGCGGCACTCGAGATCGCGGGTACTCCGGCCGTACCCGACGTTCACGGCTCCGTGAAGATCGATGCGCTGCGCGCCCGCGTGCCGCGGCTCGACATCGAGGTGACGGACGGCCGCCTCGACGCGCAGACGCTCGACGCGGACGCGGCGCGCTTCACGGGTCAGCTGTGCTCGGGGGGTTGCCTCACGTTCGAGGGCCGGATCCAGGCCGCGGCGCCGTGGCGGCTCACGGCGCAGCTCCGCGGCAGCGATTTTTCCGTCGCGAATCGCGACGACTTGCGTGCTCGCGTCGCGCCCACGCTCGACCTCGAGGGCGGCGCCGAGCAATGGCTCGTGACCGGGGATCTCGGCATCGCAGACGGCAGGCTCATCCTCGACGAAGTGCCGCGCAGCGCGATTCGCCCGGCGCCCGAGACCGTCGTCCATGGCCGCGTCGACTCGCCCGCGGACGACCGGCGCGACGTTCTGCCCGTCGCAATACGCGTCCGGACGCAGATCGACGCCGCGCACTTCGAGGGTCTCGGGATCGTGGCGACGGTCGGCGGCGACGTCGAAGTCGAGCAGCCGACCGGCGGGCCGCTGCGCGTGCAGGGCACGCTCGACGTCAGCGACGGCACGTTCACGGCCTACGGCCAGAAGCTGATGCTCGAGCCCGGCCAGCTGATCTTCTCGGGAGCCCCCGACAACCCCGGCCTCGACCTGCGCGCGACCCGCCAGGTCGAGGACACGACCGTCGGACTCACGCTCATGGGCACGGCGCGCGACGTGCGCAGCGAGGTCTTCTCGGATCCGCCGCTGCAAGAGAGCGAGGCGCTGGCCCGGCTCCTGACCGGTCATTCACTCGCGAGCGCCGGCGCGACCGACTCCGCCGCGCTCGAGCGCGCCGCGATCGGTCTCGGCATCAAGCGCGCGTTGCCGGCGCTCGATCAGCTCGGCGGCAACCTGGGCCTCGAGCTCGGCGTCACGAGCGACGGCGGGAACGGTGGCGCGCTGGTGGCCGGTAAGCAACTCGGCGACGACGTCTACTTGCGCTACAAGCACGGCCTGTTCGACGACTTCGCCGGCCTCGAGCTGATCTATCGAATCACGGAGCACCTGCGCTTGCGAACGGAGACGGGCTCGGCACAATCGATCGATCTCGTCTACCACGTCGGTCGTGGCGCGAAGGTGGGGGGTGGCGCGGCCTCCGATCCGACGGGTGTGGCCGCGCCGCCCGGGGAGGCCGGCTCGCGCGGGGGAGGGTGACACCGCGCGACGGCGGGTCCGGCCGTGCGATTGGAACTCCCTGCCGGAGCGCGTAGCCTGACGAGAGAGGGCCCATACGCCAGGGACGAATCCGCCGAGGAGCACAGTGCGACCCGCGAATGCAGTCACGCTCGTCTCGTTGCTATGGGCGCTTTCGGGCCCCTGCAACGCGCAGGATGCGCCCGTGCGGCTCGACAAGAGCGACCTTGATCGGCCGTTTCTCCTGCAAGTCAATTACGAGGTCGAGGACGGCGACTTCGCGCGACTTCATGACCAGCCGCAGCCGCATCGTCCGCTTCGAGCGCAACGGCGACAGCCTGCGGATGCTCGACGACACTCAACGGCCGTGGGCGGGCTCGACGGCGCCGCTGCTGGCCAAAGTGCCGATCCGCGGCGAGACGCCGCAAGGTCTCGAGCTCGACCTGAACGCGGGGTTCGACAAGATCTTCCTCGAGGAGGATCGCACCGGCGAGGACTATTACGGCCGGGTCGAGCGGCACGACGATCGGACGTTCGAGCTGCTGGACAGAACCAGCCTGTGCGCGTCCCGGCACGAGTCGTCGCTGCTCGTGTTCGATCAGCAAGCGACGAGCGACGACGGTAAGCGCCTGCTGGTCCACTACTACTTGAGCCCGTATCGCCCCGATCCCGAGTTCCAGCCGTTCGAGATGAAGGACCTGAAGCACTTCGGCTTCTACGAGACCTATCCGCAACGACGTGCGGGCAAATGGGTGCTGTACGCCACCAAGTTCGGCGTCGACGCGCCGATCGTCTTCGCGCTTTCGTCCTCGATTCCCACGCGTTACCGCGAAGCGGTGCGCGACGGCGCGCTGTATTGGAACCGAGCGCTCGGGCAGCCGCTGATTCAGCGTCATCGATGCGCCGCCCGGCGTGCGGGCGCCGGACCCCGACTACAACGTCATCGACTGGGTCACGTCCGGCGAGTACGCGTCGACGTCGTATATTCAAACCGATCCCCTGACCGGGTCAGATCCTGCATGCGCACGTGTTCGTGCTGCGCGAGACCATGATGGAGGGCAATCTCGAGCAGCAGAGCGATCACCTGCGTTACATCGCTGCGCACGAGATCGGTCACGCGCTCGGGCTGCGGCACAACTTCGCGCCGCGACCGCGCTCGACCGTCATGGACTACTTCAACCTGTCCCAGATACTGAAGATCGGCCGCGACATCGGCGCGGGCAAGCGTGCGCTGCCGTACGATCGCGACGTGATGCGCCACGTCTACCTCGGAGAGGACCTGGACGTGAGTGCGCTGCCGGCGTTTTGCACCGACGGCCAGAAGGGCTGCTCGCCGTTTCCGACGAAGCCGCCGCGCGAGTCGCTCGGCATGAAGGGCGACTCGCCGGCCGGCAACGGCGTCCCTGCGGATTGAGGTAGGCCGGCGATTCGCTCAGCGAATCTCGATGGCGCCGAGCTGCACGCCGAGCCCGAGGATGGCGCCGTAGGCGCACAGCGATACGACGACCGTCAGCGGCGTGCTGTATCCGTAGTTCGAGCCGATGAAGCCCGGCGGCTCGAGCCGATGGGAGCGCGCGGGCCCGTCGTAGTCGCTCGCCATTCGCGGATGAACGTAAGGGATCAGCGGCAGGATCGTGACGAGCAGCACGATGGCATGCGCGGCGCCGAGCAACGTGCCGATCCACCAGTTGCCGCGGCCGATGCCGATGAACACGGCGAGGTATACGAGGGCGAACAGCCAGCCCCCGAAGGTATAGACGAGATAGCCGAGCACCTGGGCCTTGCTGCGGTGCGCCGTGAAGAACGTGCCCACGACGAACGGCAGGCTTAAGCGCGAGATGCCGAGCCCGCGGCTCGCCTCGAGGATCGTCGTCATGACGGCCGTGGCCAGCAGACTCCAGAGGACCGCTTGGTCGAGCGTCTTGAGCAGCGTCGACAGCGCCGTCATACCGTCGCTTGCATTGCGTGTTCCTGGCGCCGAGCGGCCGCGCGCAGCGCGTTGGCCGCCGTGATCAGGCCGACGTGCGTGTAGGCCTGAGGAAAGTTGCCGAGCGCCTCGCCGGTTTGCGGGTGCGTCTCCTCCGCGTATAGACCGACGTCGTTGCCGTACGCGAGCAATTTCTCGAAGCGGGCGCGAGCCTCGTCGAGGCGGCCGGCGAGCGCCAGATACTCGACGGCCCAGAAGCTCGCGATGCCGAACGCGCCCTCTTTGCCGGGCAGGCCGTCCGTCCCCGGCGGGTAGCGGTACAGCAGGCCGTCGACGCCGAGCGTGCGCTCCACGAACGTCGAACGTGCCGCGCATGCGCGGATGGTCCGCGGGCGCGTAGCCGCAGCGCGCGGCGAGCAGCAGGCTGGCGTCGGGGGCGTCGTCGTCGAATGCCGCCGTGTAGGCGCCGATGCGCGGATTGAAGCCGCGTAGCTCGACGGCTTCGCGGATCGCATCGCGCTCGCGGCGGAACTTCTCCTCGGGCACGTTGACGTGGCCCTGCTCGGCCAGATCGAGCAGTCGGCTCAGGGCCACCCAGCACATCATCTTCGAGTAGGTGTGGTGTGCGCGGCCGTTGCGCTTTTCCCAGATACCATCGTCCGGCCGGCGCCACAGCCGGCAGACCGTCCGGCCGAAGCCCGCGATGCAGCGCGCCTTCTCGAGCTCGAGCGTGCCGCCTCGATGCACGAACTCGTGCGCCGCCTGGATCACGGTGCCGTAGATATCGAGCTGCAGCTGGTTGTACGCCGCATTGCCGATGCGCACGGGCCGGGAGCCCCGGTAGCCTTCGAAGTGCGTCAGATGCTTTTCCTTCAGGTGCGGATTGCCGAAGACGTCGTAGAGCACGTGCAGACGGGGCCAGCTCAGACGCGTCGTATGCAGCAACCAGTCGAGGAAGAACTCCGCTTCGTTCGTATAGCCCAAGTCGAGGAAGGCGCGAAAGGTCCAGCGCCGCGTCACGCAGCCAGCAGTAGCGGTAGTCCCAGTTGCGCACGCCGCCGACTTCCTCCGGCAGCGAGGTCGTCGCGGCCGCCACGACGGCGCCTGACAGCCCGAAGTGCAGCAGCTTCAGCACGAGCGCGCTGCGTGCGACGGCGCTGCGGTACTCGCCCTCGAGCTCGCCGGCGTTGCACCAGTCCTGCCACGACCGCGCGGTCTGCCGCATGCGCTGCGGCGCCGCATCCCCGAGCAGCGGCACGATCGCGACGTCGCGGCGCGTATACGCGAGCGACACGCAGAAGCTCTCGCCCGCAGTGACGATATGGCGCGCCGTAAGGTCCTCTCGTCCGCGCCGCACGAGCTCGGCCTCGCTTTGCACGAAGACCACCTCGCCGGGGAAGGTGTAGGCCCAGCCGAGCCGGCCACGGTTCTCGAACCGCCCGCGCACGCGCCCGAAGTCGGCCCGCGGCGCGCACGCGATCCGCATCTCCACGCTGCCTTCGAGACAGTGCACGATGCGCAGCAGCTCCGCTTGGGGGCGGAGCCCGTCGTGATCGTCAGGCTGGACCAGGCAATCGGTCACGAGCACGCTGCCGGTCGCCGTCTCGAACCGTGTTTCGAGCACGTTCGTGTCGCGGACGTACTGGCGCGTCGAGCGGAACTCGGCGCTCGGCCGCAAAGAGAAGCGGCCGCCGCGCGCGCGGTCGATCAAGGCCGCGAACAGCGCCGGGCTGCCGAAGTGGGGCAGGCACAGCCAGTCGATGGAGCCGTCGCGCGAGACCAGCGCCGCCGTGCGCCCGTCGCCGATGGCCGCGTAGTCGCTGATCGGCGGGTAGGCGTTCTCGCGTGCGCGCATCGTCCATCAAGCGCTCCCGTGCACCTGCCAGCGCGCGGCGTCCTCGCGCAGCGCGAGCCCGTTGCCGGCCTGCGTGCGCTGCGGCGCCAGCGCCCCGGTCCGGACGGCAAGCGTGCCCGTGAGCAGCAGCTCCTCGAGCCGCACGTGGTCGTGAAACAGCTCGATATGGCACACCTGCGGCAGGGCACAGCACACGTGCGCGTGTAGATTCGGCGCCGTGTGCGCGGAGAGGGGCACGTGGTGGGCCCGGCACAACGCGGCCGCGCGCAGGAATCCGGAGTAGCCGCCGCAGCGTGTGGCGTCGGCCTGCAGCACGTCGACTGCGCCGGCGTCGAGCATCCGGCGAAAGTACGTCAGATCGTAGCCGTATTCCCCGGCCGCGATGTCCATCGAGGCCGGCGCGCGATCGCGCAGCAACCGCAGGCCCTCGAGGTCGTCCGAGCTCACGGGTTCCTCGAACCAGGCCACGCCCTCCGTCGCCATGCGCTCGGCCATCGCGAGCGCTTGCTTGCGGTCATACGCACCGTTGGCGTCCACGAACAGCGCCACGTCGGGGCCGAGCGCATCGGCCGCGATCCGTACGCGATGACCATCCGCGCGCGCGTCGCGGCCGATCTTCATCTTGACCATGCCGATGCCGCTTCGCGCCCAATCGCGCAGCTGCGTGACGAGCCGCTCGTCGTCGTACGACGTGAAGCCGCCGCTGCCGTACACGGGCACCTCGTCGCGCGCGCGACCGAACAGGTCGCCGAGCGAGATGCCGAGCACGCGCGCCTTCAGATCCCACAGCGCGCAGTCGACGGCCGCGATGGCCGACGAGCAGATGCCGGGCCGACCGAGGTTGCGGATTGCGCGAACCATCGCCTCGCGCATCGCGGGCACCGCCAGCACGTCGCGTCCCACCACCGCGTCGGCCAGCACGGACTCGATCACGCTCGCGGCGGCCACGCCGGTATAGCTGTAGCCGAGACCCGTCGCGGCGCCGCAGCGCGCGAGCACGGCCACCATCGTCGTGGCGCTCCAGGCGAGCGTGCCGTCGGACTCGGGCTGATCGGTCGGGAGCGTGTAAGCCTTGACGTCGAGCGCTTCGACGACGGCATCCGGTCGGCTCGACGACGTCATTGCTTGGGGTCTTCTCGCGGACTCCGGGTCGCGCCCATCGGGCGCTAGACCAGCTCCCGGAACTTGTCGCCGAGCACGGTCCGCACGATCGCCTGCCCATCGGGTGTGCCGCGGGCCAGCGCTTCCGCGAATTTCGTCGCTTGCTCGAGACTCGTCTTCGGCGGCATGGGCGGCTCGTGCGGGTCCACGAGCGCCTCGATGATGACGGGCCCCGGCTCGCGCAAGGCCTCGTCGAGGATCGCGCCGCAGTGCTCCGGATCCTCGATCGTGTAGCCTTTGCCGCCGCAGGCGCGCGCGAACGCGGCGAAATCGATCGGCGCCAGCTCGCAGGCGAACTCCGGATTGCCGAGAAAGACCATCTGCTCCCATTTGATCTGGCCGAGCGCATTGTTCTTGATGATGACCACCTTGACCGGCAGATCGTGCGCGACGCAGTTCGCGAACTCGCCCATCAGCATCGTGAAGCCGCCGTCGCCGACGAACGCCACGCACTGCCTGTTCGGATAGGCCACCTGCGCCGCGATCGCGTAGGGGAAGCCGTTGGCCATCGTGGCGAGATTGCCGGACAGCGAGCACATCTGGCCTTCGCGATAGGGGATCTGCCGCGCGTACCAGGTGGCAATCGTGCCGGAATCGCACGCAAAGATCGCGTCGTCGGCGAGCCGCTTGCCGAGCTCCCAGGCGACGACCTGGGGTTTCATCGGCTTGTCGCGGCGCGTGCCACGCTCCTCCATGAGCGCATTCCATTTCTCGACCCCCGCCTGCGCGCTCTCGAGAAATGCCCGGTTCTCGTTCGGCGCAAGGCGCGGCTCCAGGGCTTCCAGGGTGCGGCGCGCGTCGCCGACGAGGCTCACCTCGACCGGATAGCGCAGCCCCACGCGCATCGGATCGCGGTCGATCTGCACGGCGCGCGCCTTGCCGGGCTCGGGGTAGAACTCGATGTACGGAAAGCTCGAGCCGACGATCAGCAGCGTGTCGCAGCTCTCGAGCGCGTCTTGCGAGGGCGTCGTGCCGAGCAGCCCCACGGAGCCGGTGGTGAATGGGCTGTCGTCGGGCACCGCCATCTTGCCGAGCAACGGCTTCACGATGACCGCCCCGCGCTTGTCCGCGACTCGCTCGAGGACTGCCCGGGCACCGATCGCACCGCGACCCGCCAGGATCGCGAGCCGCTCGCCGGCGTTGATCAGCTCGGCCGCGCGGTTCAGGTCCACGTCGCGCGGCAGGCCGGCGAAGTCCGTGAACACGTCGGACGTGTGCCCGGGCACGTTGCGCTTCGACGTCTGCTTCTTGCGCAGCGGCTGATCCTGCATGTCGACGGGTATCGTGACGTGCGCGACGCCCCGATAGGCGAGCGCCGTGCGGCAGGCGAGGCTCACCGTGCTCTCGACGTGAGCGGGCCCCATGATGCGCGAGTTGTAGACGGCGACGTCCTGGTACACCTTGTCGAGCTCGATGTCCTGTTGGGTATGCGTGTGCAGCAGATCGTGGAACTGCATGCCCGTGATCGCGAGGACGGGCACTCCGTCGAGCTTCGCGTCGTAGAGGCCGTTCAACAGATGGATGCCGCCCGGCCCGGAGGTCGCGAGACAGCAGCCGAGCCTGCCCGTCCATTTGGCGTAGCCCGTGGCCATGAACGCCGCTGCCTCCTCGTGCCGCACTTGCCAGAAGCGGATGTCGTCCTGGCGCTTGCGCAGCGCTTCCATGATGCCGTTGATACCGTCGCCGGGTAGACCGAACACGACCTCGACGCCCCAGTCGTGAATCGTGTCGATCAGGATGTCCGCTGCCGTCCGTGTCATGCCAAGCCCTCCGCGGTGTGCTCGAGGGTTCTGCAAGTTGCGCGCCAAGCCTCGCCGCGCGCTCGCAACGCCGCGGCCGCGGCCGTGGTGCGCTTGTAAAGCTTGCAACCCGCTCGAGCACGCTGGCCCATCGTTACCATGGCGCCGCCAGGGCGGGGCGCGTGAGGTAATCGGCCAGGCTGAGACCGATCAGCAGGCACAGCCACAGCAAGCCGACGACGGCGACGAGACGAATCAGGCCGCCGCTCGCGCGCAGGTGCATGAAGAAGAATGCGACGAGCAACGTCTTCGCGAACGAGATGCCGAGATTCACGACAATGTTGAACGGCCCGAGCGCGACGAGCGCGCTCGCCGCGGTCAGCGCCAGCAGCACCAGCAAACCGAGCCACACGGCAACGAGCGAGCTCACGGATTCGACCTCGACGTGACTATCGGTCATTGCGCCCTCGAGATCAGATAGAACAGCGGATACAGAAAGATCCACACGACGTCGACGAAGTGCCAGTACAGCCCCGTGACCTCCACGGGCGTGTAATACCGGGCCGAGAAGCGACCGAGCCGATTCGCGTGCGCGACCACGGCCAGCACGACGACGCCGAGCGAAACATGCAGCAGGTGCAGCAGCGTCATGCCGTAATACAGGAAGAAGAAGGCCTCGGCCTGGGGCGCAAGGTGCGCCGGCTCGAAGGTGAACCCGAACCCCGGCACCAGCCCGGTCAGAAAGTCGTGCCGGTACTCATATATATGTATGCCGACGAAGGCGACACCGAGCAGCGCCGTGGCGCGGAGCCAGTCCGTGACCTGCGTGCGCCGCTCGAGCCGCGCGGCGCGGACGGCGAGCGCCATGGTCAGGCTGCTCGTGAGCAGCACACCGGTCTCGAACGTGCCCCAGAACAAGTCGGTCTCGCGGCTTGCGGCCGCGAATGCCTCGGCGAGCCGCAGGCGCGTGATCGTGTAGCTCGCAAACAGCGCGCCGAAGAACAGCACCTCGGTCGCCAGGAATACCCAGATGCCGAGCGTCGCGGCGGCCTCTTGCTGCTCGGCGTCGTCGAACTGCTCGCGCAGCGCCGCCGAGCTCGGGTCCGGCAACGCCTGCTCACTCATGGCGCGGCGCCCCCGGCGTGTAGTCGTACACTGCCTCGCTCACGTGCGGCCGCGTCCTGAAGTTCTCGCGTGGCGGAGGAGAGTCCGTCTGCCACTCGAGACCCTGCGCGTCCCAGGGATTCGGGCCCGCTCGAGCGCCGCGGGCCAGCGACCAGCCGAGGTAGAGCAGCGGCACGAGATAGGACACGGCGAGCACGGCGGCGCCTATGCTCGAAGCGACGTTCAGGGCCGTGAGCTCCGGCGCATAGCTGTGATAGCGGCGCGGCATGCCGAGAATGCCGAGCACGTACTGCGGGAAGAACGTGAGATTGAAACCGAAGAACATCACGATCGCCGCGATGCGCGCGATCGTCTCGTCGTAGAGGCGGCCGGTGATCTTCGGCCACCAGAAATGCAGGCCGCCGAGGTAGGCCATGACGGTGCCGCCGACCATGATGTAGTGGAAGTGCGCGACGACGAAATAGGTGTCCGTCAGATGCACGTCGAGCGCAAGCGTCGCGAGATACAGGCCCGTGACGCCGCCGATCAGGAACAGCCCGACGAAGCCGAGCAGGTACAACATCGGCGCCGTGAACGAGATCGAGCCCTTGCGCAGCGTCGCCGTCCAGTTGAACACCTTGATCGAGGAAGGCACGGCGACGATGAAGCTCAGCAGCGAGAAGACGACGCCGGCGTACATGGACTGGCCGCTCACGAACATGTGATGGCCCCAGACCATGAAGCCGACGATCGCGATGCCGAGGATCGAGTACGCCATCATTCGATAGCCGAAAATCGGCTTGCGGGCGAAGCACGTGATGACCTCGCTCGCGATGCCCATGGCCGGCAGAATCATGATGTACACGGCCGGATGCGAGTAGAACCAGAACAGATGCTGGAACAGGAGCGGATCGCCGCCGAGCGCCGGATCGAAGATTCCGACGCGCAGCACGCGCTCGAGGGCGATCAGCAGCAGGGTGATCGCCAGCACGGGCGTGGCGAGCAGCATGATGACGCTCGTCGCGTAGTTGGCCCACACGAACAGCGGCAGCCGGAACCAGCGCATGCCGGCCGTGCGCATCTTGTGCACGGTCACGACGAAGTTGAGACCTGTCAGGATGGAGGAGAATCCCACGACGAACACGCCCGCGACGACGAGCAGGACGGCGGAGTTCGAGAACATCGTGGAGAACGGCGTGTAGAACGTCCAGCCCGTGTCGACGCCGCCGGCGATCATGGCCGAGACGGTGAACAGCCCGCCGATCGTATACAGATACCAGCTCGCCAGGTTGATGCGCGGGAACGCCACGTCGCGGGCGCCGATCATCAGCGGGATCAGAAAATTGCCGAGCGTCGCCGGAATGGATGGAATCAAGAAGAACCACACCATGACGACGCCGTGGATCGTGAACAGCCGGTTGTAGTCGTCGGCGCTCACGAGATCGCCGGCGGGCGTCAAGAGCTCGAGACGAATCAACGCCGCGGCGACGGCGCCGATGGCGAAGAAGAACGTGATCGAGACGAGATACAGGATGCCGATCCGCTTGTGATCGCGCGTCGTGAGCCACGACGCGAGCGACAGACCCTCGGTCCAGACGCTCGGGCCGCGCTGCGCGACGCTGCTCACGTGCCGCTCCCGCGCGGCTTCGGCCGCATGTACTCCGTCAGCATCAGCAGCTCGAGCTCGTCGAGCTGGCCGCGGTACGACGGCATCACGTTGCGGTCGAACCCGGCCCGCGCGGACTTGGCGGGCTCGATGATCGACTCGCGCACGTAGGCCGCGTCGGCCCTGACGTAACGACCGTCGTCGAGCTCGATCGATCGGCCCAGCAGCCCTTCGACGGGCGGCGCGCGCACGGCGCCGCGCGCGCCGTGGCATTCGTGGCAGCCGTGCGCCGCGAACAGCTCGCGACCGCGCTCGGCCATGGACTTTCCGCCCGCGAGCCAGTCCGCGTACGCATCGTCGTCCATGACCGTCACGCCGCCCTTCATGAGCGAGTGATCCGTGCCGCAGTACTCGGCGCAGAGCAGGCTGAACCGGCCGGTCACCTCGGGCGTGAACCAGAGGGACGTGTACAGGCCCGGCACCGCGTCCTGCTTGATGCGCAGCGCCGGCACGTAGAAGCTGTGAATCACGTCCTCGGACGTCAGCACCAGCCGCACCGGCCGGCCGACCGGCACGTGCAGCTCGTTGCGCTCCTGGCGGCCCTCGGGATGCTGGAGCTGCCACATCCACTGCTTGCCGACCACGTAGATGACCTCGGCGTCGGCCGGCGGCTTGTACATGTCGGCATACAGCGTCGCGCCCCAGGCGAAGATGGCCGAGAAAGACGATCAACGGCGCCGAGATCCACACGGCCTCGATCTTCAGGCTCCGCGTCACGCGCTCCGTGCGGTCCACTGCGCGATTCGTCGCCCGGTAGCGCACGCAGAACCACACGATGAGAGCGATGATGGCGACGACGACGACCGTCATGAAGCCGGTCAGGACGAAGAACAGCAGATCGATGCGCCGTGCCATCGGCGACGCGGCCACGGCCACGTCGGCAAAGGCGCTCACGAGGCGTCCTCTTGGGAGCGCCGGCGCCGCTCGGCGCGCAACAGCAGCACGATGCCGAGCGCGATCAGGCCCGCGGTGAAGACCCCCGCCGCGCGCAGGAGGGCGCTGATCGCGAATCCGTAGGTTCCGCTGACCGGATCGTAGTGGTAGCACAGCAGCAGCAGACGATCGGCCGTCGTGCCGAGCGTTCCGGCCGCCGTCTCCACGAGACCGAGCGTGAGATCGCGGGGCGTGAAATTCACGCCGTAGAGGTAACGCAGCGCATGGCCGTCGGGCGTCAGCATCGTGATGCCGGCCGCATGGGCGTACTGTTGCGTGCGCGCGTCGTAGCGGTACCGGAAGCCGATCGCGTCGGCCACGGCGCTCGACGCGGCGGCGCTGCCCGTCAGAAAGTGCCAGCGCGTGCCGCGCGGCTCGCCGTGGGCGGCGAACAGCTCGGTGCGTGTGTGCGCGGCAATCGCAGGATCGTCGGTGGGGTCGATGCTGACGACGATCACGTCGACGGGTCTCGCGGGGTCGAGATCCGCGTCGGCGAGCGCGGCGGCGAGATTCGCCAGGATCACGCTGCACAGATTGCGGCAGCGGTAGTACGCCATGACGAGAATCGCGGGCCCCTCGCCCAGCGCAGCGCGTAGCGGCGCATCCTGGCCGTGCGCATCGCGGAACGTCGTCGCGAGCGGCAGCTCCGCGTTCAAGCGGCCCGCGAAGCCGACGTCGGCGAGCAGGGGTTGGCTGTCGTCGGCCCCGGCGCGTGCGGCCCAGAGACAGGCGCACGTCAGTGCGACGGCGAGCCCGCGCCGGAGCGCCGCGCGTGCTCGGCTCGGCGTGCGGCTCATGGCGGGGGTGCCTTCGCGCCGGGGCCGCCGTCGTCCGGCGCGGCGGCGAGGCCCGCCACGATATCGATCGCCCGGTCGATCGGTATCCGTGCGATGCCGGCGTCGCGATCGAGCCAAGCATAGCCCGTGAGCTTCGCGCGCTCGGCTGCTCGATAGCGCCTGAGCTCTCCGACCGGGTCCGGCGACAGGCGGATCGCGGGCGCCGCGACGTTCACGGCCGGAAAACGCGGCGTGTCGAGCCGGTCGACGAGAATCCGCGCGCCGACGAGGCACAGCATCACCACGCCCGCGACCCCGAGCGCCGCGAGCCAGAGCTTGGCGACCTGCACGTCGGCCGATTCATAGGGACGCATGCCGTGCTCCTTCGGACCATGGGGCAGACGCGTGCTCGAGGCGGCCGAGATACCCGCCGAGCCACAGCCCGCCGACGCCGACGAGCGCCGTGAGGTCGGTCCAGCGCAGCGTGAACCCGGCGGGGCGAAGTGTCGGCGCGACGAGCCAGAGCGTGTCGAGCAGGTGGCCGCAGAGCAGCACGCCGGCCACGGCCGCGAGCGCGCCCGCGTTGCGCCGGGCTCGGGGCGACAGCAGGACCGCGAACGGCACCGCGAACTTCAGCGCGACGACGGCGGGCGCGAGCGGCAGCCAGCTCGTGGTAACGCGCGGCAGGTACCAGGCGATCTCGCGCGGCAGGTCGGCGACCCATATGGTTACGAACTGCATGAGCGCGAGATAGCCCCATGCGAGGACCAGCGTGAGCTGCAGCTTGCCGAGATCCGCGAGCGTGCCGCCGAGCGCGGGCCCGGCCGACGGCGGCTCGCGCGCGACGCGCCACGCGATCGTCAGCAGCGCGACGGCCAGCGCCGCGAGCACGTCGCCGGTCGCGACCATGAGGCCGAAGCCCGTCGAGTAGAACTGCGGCAGCAACGAGCCGATCCAGTCGACGGCCGCGAGCGAGGTCGTGAGCGTCAGCACGATCAGCCCGACGGTGCTCGCGGCGCGGCGCCGGGGCGCCGCGGCGAACAGCAGCGCCAGCCACGCGGCGAAGAACAGCAGCGCGCGCAGGCGGAAGAACGGCGCGTTCAAGTACCAGCGCTGCGCGTCGCGGACGACGGCGCCCGGCACCGCGGCCCCGGCCCACGGAAACACCCGGTCGAGACCGAGCAGCAGCACGGCGAACAGCAGCGCCAGCACAGGCAGCGCGTGCGCGGCCGCCGCGAGCTCGGGGCGAATCAGCTCGCCCCAGCGCCCGCCGGTGATGCCGTGGATCGACGCCAGCGTCAGCGCCCCGAGCGAAAGGCCCGTGAACAGCACCAGCGCGATCAAGTAGCTGCGCCAGGCCGCCGCCGAGCCCGCCAGCACGGCCGCGGCCGTGAGGCCGAGCCCCGCGCTGCCGGTGACGAAGCACAGCGTGCGCGCCGCCGGTCCGTGAGCGTGGCGCAAATCCGGGCGCGTGGGAGTGCGCGCGCTCATCGGTTGCGCGCCCCGAGCGCGGCGAGATCCGCCGGGCTGAGCTCCGTCGCGGGCGCGTGCTGGCTCAGCTGCAGCGCGCGGACATACGCCACGATGGCCCAGCGATCGTCGCGCGGCACGCGATCGGCGTACGAGTACATTCTCCCGAAGCCGTTCGTGATCGCGCTGTACAGGAGCGCATCGGGCAGGTTGCGCAGCGCTTCGCTGTGATAGCTCGGCGGCGCGGGAAACCCGCGGCGCACGACCATGCCGTCGCCATCGCCGGCGGACCCGTGGCAGGGCGCGCAGTAGATCTCGTAGCGCTCGCGGCCGCGCATCAGCAGCGTGCGCGTGATCGGCACGGGAATGCTCGTCAAGCTTGGCAGCCACTGGCCGCGTTTCGTCCGGCCGCCGGCCACGACCGACAGCGGCGGCTCGCCCGGCAGCCGGCGCACGGCGTTGCGCCCGCTCGAAGCCGCGGCGAGCCGGCCCCCCGAGCGAGCGACGACTCCCGGCTCGTAAGGCCGCGCCGACTGCCCGTCGGCGAACAGCGAGCTCGGCGCGTAGGCATCGAGCCGCGGCTGATCGTACATGTCGCGCACGGCGGGCTCGCAACCGCTGCAAAGCACGCCGAGCAGCACGAGCCAGTCCCGCCGCCTCATGGCGCGACCTCGTGGACCGACTCCGGTTCGAGCGACTCGACGAGCGCGCGGGTTACGGCGGCGTCGAATCGCGGGTCCGCGGCACGCACGCAGAGGAAGTAGCGGTCGCGGCTCGCGCGCGCGAACGACGGCACTTCGAAGAGCGGGTGGTTGAGCCGCGGCAAGCCGTCGAGCGCGAGCATGCCGATCAAGCCGAAGACGCCCGCGCCGAGCAGCATGAGCTCGAGCGCGGGAAAGATGAAGGCCGGCCAGGCGAACGGCGGGCGCCCGCCGATGTCGTGCGGATAGTGCACGGCCGCGAGCAGATACTCGGCGAGATAGAAGCCGCCGCCGCAGACGAGCGCGCCCGCCAGCAGGAGCAGCGGCAGCGGCGCGCGGCTCGTGGGTAGGGCCGCGTCGAGGCCGGGAACGGCCTCGGGCGTGTAGCTCTCGAGCTCGCGATAGCCCGCCGCGCATAGCGTATGCACGGCCGCGAGCAAGTCGCCGCTCGTGCCGAACTCGAGCAGATAGCCGTAGCGCGGCCGCTCCTCGGCGCTCATGCGTCGTCCTCCGCGCCGGAGCGCGTCTGCCCGCGGCGCAGCTCGAACAGCGAGACCACCGGTAGCCACTTCAGGGCGACGAGCAGCAGCAGTGCGAACACGCCGATCGATCCCACGAGATGCAGCCAATCCCAGGCGGTCGGATAGAACTTGCCCCAGGCGCTCGGCATGAAGTCGCTCGCGAGGCTGATCACGACGATCGTGAAGCGCTCGAGCCACATGCCGACGACGATGACGCCGCCGACGACCCCTAGCGCAATGGGCCGCGTGCGCACGGCCTTGAACCAGAGCGCTTGCGGCACGAGCACGTTGCAGAACAATGTGGCCCAGTACATGGGGGCGTAATCGCCTTCGAATAGCTGCCGGACGTGCGCGAGCTCGAACTCGTCGGCGCTGTAGTACGCCGTGAAGATCTCGCTCGCGTAGCCATAGGCCACGAAGAGCCCCGCGGCGAGCACGAGCTTCGCGAGCGCGTCGAGATGCTGCCGCGTCAGGATCTCACCCAGCGAGAAGATCCGGCGCAGCGGGGCGCCGAGCGTCAGCACGAGCGCGAGCCCCGAATAGATCGCGCCGGCGACGAAGTACGGCGGGAAGATCGTCGAATGCCAGCCGGGCGTGTTGCCCTCGGAGAAGTCGAGCGCGACCATGCTGTGCACGGAGAAGACGAGCGCAATCGCGATTCCGGCGAGCAGCGCCGACAGCTGCTCGTGGCGCGCCCAGTGACGCGTGTCGCCGCGCCAGCCGAGCGCGCCGAGCCCGTACAGGACCTGTGCGGCCCGGCTCCGGGCCCGATCCCGCAGCGCCGCGAGATCCGGCAGCAGGCCGAGATACCAGAACAGCACCGAGAAACAGAGATAGGCGAGGATCGCGTAGAAATCCCAGACGAGCGCGGACAGCCACTGCGGCGCGAGATTCATCGAGCTCGGATACGGCAGCAGCCAGTAGAAGAAGTACGGCCGGCCGAGATGCAGGATCGGAAACACGCCCGCGATCGCCACCGCGAACACCGTCATCGTCTCGGCGACGCGGCTGATGCCGACGCGCCACTCCTGCCTCAGCAGCAGCAGCGCGGCCGACACGAACGTGCCCGCCATGCCGATGCCGATCCACCAGACGTAGTTGATCAGCGCGAAGCCCCAGGCAACGGGCTCGTTGATGCCCCAGATGCCGACCCCGCGCGTGAACAGCACCACCGTCGCATAGACGAAACCGAGCGCGAGCAGGCCCGCGGCGCCCACCGCGAGCCACCACGAGGCTGCCGGCCGGCGCGCGAGCAGCTGCTCGACGATCGCGTCGGGCGTGCCGGGCGCGGGCGCGGCGGACGAGCTCGACCCGACCGGCGCGCTCATGACGGCAGATCCGGATTCGGGTTGCGCACTTTCGCGAGGTAGGTGGTGCGCGGCCGCGTGTTCTCTTCCTCGAGCAGCACGTAGTGACGCCGGGAGCGCTTCGCGGCCGACACCGCGCTCGCCGGATCGCCCAGGTCGCCGAACACGATGGCCTCGCTCGGGCAGGCGGCCTGACAGGCCGTGACGACCTCGCCGTCGCGCAAGGGGGCGCCGCGCAGCTCGGCGGCCGCGCGCCCCGCCGCGATCCGCTGCACGCAATACGTGCACTTTTCCATGACGCCGCGCGAGCGCACCGTCACCTCGGGATTGTGCTGCGCGTTCAGGCTGGCCGAAGAATTGCCGGCGTAGTCGAAGAAGTTGAAACGGCGGACCTTGTACGGGCAGTTGTTCGAGCAGAACCGCGTGCCGATGCAGCGGTTGTACACCTGCAGGTTCAAGCCGTCCGAGTCGTGCAACGTCGCGCCGACCGGGCACACGACCTCGCACGGCGCGTCCTCGCAGTGCATGCAGGGCACCGGCTGCACGTGGAACCGTGCGGCTTGCGGCGTCTCCTCGAAATACGTGTCGACACGGATCCAATGCATCTCGCGGCCATTCGCGACCTCGCGCTGGCCGACGATCGGAATGTTGTTCTCGGCCTGACAGGCGATCGTGCACGCGTTGCAGCCGATGCACCGATTCAGATCGATCGCCATGCCCCAGGCGTGTTCGCCGGCGGGCCGCGCGGCGTACAAGCTCGGCGGCGGGTGAGCGGCGAGGGGCGCAGGCGCGGCGTTGAAGTCGGCCAGCGTCGTACGCCGCACCAGATCGCGGCCTTCCATCGCGTGGTGATGCTGCGTCGTCGCAAGCACGTGGCGCTGGCCCGTCGGCCGAAGGGTGAGACCGGAGTCGAACCATGGCGCGGCCGAATGGCGCAGCGCGTAGGCATCGAAGCCCACGCCGTTGCCCACGTGCCCGGCGGCGCGGCGGCCGTAGCCCAAGTGCACGGTGACGACGTCAGCGGCTTGACCGGGCAGCACGAGCACCGGCGCGGCCACGCGTTGCTCGCCGCGGCGCAGCTCGACGACGTCGCCGCTGCGAAGCGTCAAGCGCTCGGCCAGCGCGGGGCTCACGATCGCCGCGTTGTCCCACGTCAGCGTCGTCAGCGGGCGCGGCAGCTCCTGCAGCCAGCCGTTGTTCGCGAAACGGCCGTCCCAAACGCTCGCGTCGGGCGCGAACGCGAGCTCGAGCGCGCCGGCTTCGCCGCCGTCCTCGTGGCCCGCGTCCGCCAGCGGCTGCACGGCGACCGTGGGCTGCCGCGTGGCGAACGCCGTGTCGGGCACGACGCCTTCGTGCAGCGCGCGCGACCAGAGCGCCTCGAAGCCGTCGGCGCCCGCGACGCCGCGCCAATGCGCGCGCACGCGCTCGTAATCGGTCGTCGGCTCGCTGCCCGCGAGCAGCGCGACGAGCTCGTGCAGCGAACGTCCGGCATACAGCGGCGCGATCAGCGGCTGCACGATGCTTGCGCTGCCGTCGAACGCGCGCACGTCGCTCCAGCTCTCGAGAAAATGCCGATCCGGCACGTGCCACCCGGCGACGGCCGCCGTCTCGTCGGCATACAGCCCGTGCTGAATCGTGGTGCCCACCTTCGTCACGGCGCCTGCGAAGTCGAGGTCGGCGGGCGCGGTCAGCGCGGGATTCGTGCCGCTGATCAGCAACGTGTCGACCTCACCGGCCGTCATCGCGTCGACGAGCGCGGCCAGCGTCTCGTCGTCGCGCGCCGCGCGCGTGGGTGCTGCCGTGTAGGCGAGCGTGGCGCCGACGGCAGCGAGCGTCGCGTTCACTGCGTGCACGATCAGATGCACCGCCGGGGGCTGCCGGCGGCCGGCCACGACCAGCGCGCGCCCGCGATGCTGCGCGAGGTCGGCTGCAACGGCGGCCGCAAACGACTCTTGCGGCTCCGGCAACGCCGCGGTGGCCATGCCTTCGACGTGGAGCAGCGTCGCAATGCGCCGGGCGAAGCGCTCGAGCTCGCGGCTGCGCAGCGCCAGCCGATGATCGGCCGCGGCCCCGGTCACGGTCGGTGAGCTCTCGATGACATACAGCCGATTCGGCTCGGTCGCGTCGACGTCGCGCCGTGCTGAAAAATCCCGCGCATGCCGCACGCGTGCGGCGCCGTCGGCGAGCAGATCGGCGTCGAGCGAGACGATCACGTCGGCGGCCGCGAGGTGCAGCTGCACGGCCAGGTCTGCGCCGAAAGCCCGGCGGCTCGCGACGGCCTCGTGGTCGGCGCCGAGTGCCTCGTGGCAATGCCAGCGCGCCTCGGGCAACGCCGCGAGCAACCCGTCGAGCTGCGCGAGCAGCGTCGGGGAGGAGATCGCACCGGTCAGCAGGCGGAGGCCGGCGCCGCTGCGCCGGCGCGCGCGCTCGGCCGCCGCCCCGAGCAGGGTTCGGAGCTCGGGCCAGTCGCGCACGCGGCCGCCGCCCGCGAACGCCCGGGAGCGATCGGGATCCCAGAGCTCGAGCACCGAGGCCTGCGCGAACACGTCCGTGCCGCCGCCGCTCGCCGGATGCAGCGGATTGCCCTCGACCTTGGTCGGCCGTCCCATGCGGCTCTCGACGAGCAGGCCGAGACCGCAGCCCTGCAGCGACATGGCCGTGGCGAAATACAGCGGCTGCTCGTCGTCGGCATAGGGGGGCGATTTCACGTACGGCACGACGGTCTCGGACGGCCGTGTGCAGGCCCCGACGCCACCGAACGCCAAAGAAGCGGCCATGAGCTTCATGAAGTCGCGACGATTCGCCGCGAGGCCGGCCTCGTGCGCGGGCTCGGTCATGGCGCCGGTAGCACGCGAATCAGCGGTGACATATCGAGCACTCCGTGAGCCGCTTCGTGTCGATGCCATACTCGGACACGAGTCGGCGGCCGAGGGCGAGTCGATCCGTACCGGGATCGAAATCGACGTCGAAGACGTGGTCGCGCGGGCGCAGCTCGCGCTGCGGCGCTTGGTGGCAGCCGATGCACCATTGCATCTCGAGGCTCGCCGTGCGCCAGGTCAGCGGCATGCGGTCGACCGCGCCGTGGCAGCTCGAGCAGCCGACGCCCTTGGCGACGTGCACGCTGTGATCGAAGTAGACGAAATCGGGCAGATCGTGGACCCGCTGCCAATGCAGCGGCCGATGTTCCTCCCAGCTGCGGCGCACGGGCGCGAGCATGGCCTCGTCGCGAAACAGCACGGAGTGGCACGTCATGCATACCTGTGACGACGGGTAGCCGGCCGTCGCCGCCCCTTCGACCGAGCTATGGCAGTAGCGGCAATCGAGCCCGATCTCCCCGACATGGTGCTCATGACTGAAGGGCACGGGCTGCGGCGGGGGCTCGCCGATCGGCGGGCCGAGCACGGACGCATACCCGAGGCCGGCTCGACCCGCGATGATGCCGGCTGTGATCAGCACGACCGTCAGCGCGAGCGCAAGGCGCAGCAAGAGCGTGGTCTTGCGGCTGAACACTTGCGACATCGCCGACCTCCGAATGAGCCGAGAGAAACACCAGCGCTCACTCAGCCTTGCGCGTCATGCGCATGAGGGCAGCAAGATCCATGCCCGCGCGTTGCGATACCGCATTTCGAGCGAGATGCGAATGGGCGGCCAATGCCGATGCAAGAGTTACATCCCCGGGCACCATTTACGCGTGATCGGCCGGGGGCGTCGGCGTTCCTTCCTCGGCGTGCCAGACCACGCCGAACGTCCCCGTGGACTCCGCGCGCATCAGCGCCGCGAAGTCGTGACCGCGCAGACGAATCAGCAGACCGTGATCGCCCGACTGCGAGTACACCTCGTCGAGCCCGAGCAGCGCGCGATCGACGAGCGCGCCGAGCCCGAAGGCTTGCGGCAGCGCGGGAAGCGCGCCGAGCTCGCAGCCCGGGAAGAGGTTCGCGATCTCCGGCTCCGTCGCGAGCCCGCACTGCCGACCCAGCGCGCCGCGCGCGGCGCGCAGATCCACGTGGGTCGTCGCCGGAATCACGACAGCCCAGTAGCGGCGTGCGTCCTCGACGACGACGGATTTGGCGAGCTTGGCGCCGTGGATCTCCGCCGCCTCGGCGGTGGCGTCGCTCGAGAAGGCGCGCGGGTGCTCGATGGCGTCGAACGGCACGCCATGGTGGCGAAGGAACTGCTCGAGCGTGCTCGCTAGGCCCATGCGTGGCCGCATTGCATCAATCGAGCCAATCCGCCGTCGCCGGCGGGCACGTCGAGGGCGACTCGACGATAAGCGGGACGCTACGGGACCCTACGCCGCGCCGACCGTGTGCCGCTCTTTCGCGTGCGAAAGCACGTCTCGCAAGCCCGAAGCGTCGGTCGGCTTCACCAGATGCATGTCGAATCCGGCTTCGCGCGTCTTCTCTCGGTCGCTGTCCTGTCCCCAGCCCGTCAATGCGACCAGTATCATTTTCTTGCCCCACTCCTGGCTGCGAATGTGCCGGGCCGCTGCGTAGCCGTCCATGACGGGCATGCCGATGTCCATGATGACGACGGCCGGCGAGAACTCGGCGGCGATCCGCGTCGCCTGTTGCCCGTCGTACGCCGTTCGAACGTCGTTGCCGAGACGCTCGAGGACCTTCGCGAGGATATCCGCCGCGGGCTTGCTGTCGTCGACGACCAGCACGCGCAGGCCGAACTGATCGACCGGCTTGCTCTTCGCCGGCGCGTCCACCCGCGGCAGCGCACGCGCGAGGACCGGCAGGCGCACGGTGAAAATCGAGCCGCGGCCTTCCCCGTCGCTGTGCACGTCGACGCTGCCGGCATGCAGCTCCACGAGCGATTTGACCAGCGTGAGCCCGATCCCGAGCCCGGAGCCCGCATGCAGGCGATCCAGCTGGCTGTACATGTCGAAGATGCGTTCGCGCGCAGCCGGGTCGATGCCGATGCCGTTGTCCTGAACGGTCAGAACGACCTCGTTGCCGTCGCGCCGAGCGCGTAGACGAATCTCGCCGCCGCTCGGCGTGAACTTGATCGAATTGTTCAGCAGGTTCGACAGCACCTGGGCGAGCCGATGAGGATCGCCGTCGACGTAGAGCGTCTCGCTCGGCACGTCGATCGTCAGCGTATGGCCGGCTTCGTCGCTGGCCGGTCGGATCTCCTCCACGGCGCTCACGATCACATCGGCCACGGTGATCCGGCGTCGCTTCAGCGAGAGCACGCCCCGCGTGATGCGGGAGACATCGAGCAGATCGTCGACGAGGGCCGTCAATTGGCCGAGCTGCCTCGTCATCGTGCGGTGCGCATCCTCCACGACGCCGGGCTCGTTCACTTGCGGCTTGATCAGCTCGAGCCCCATGGCGATCGGCGCCAACGGGTTGCGCAGCTCGTGCGCCAGCGTGGCCAGGAACTCGTCCTTGCGCCGATTCGCGGCGTCCGCCGCCTCGCCATAGCGCACATGATCGATGAAGTCCGCGGCCTGGCGCGAATACAGATCGAGGACCCTGTTTTCGCGCTCGGAAGGCTGATGCGGCTCCGGATAATACACGGTCAATATGCCGTGCAGCCCGCCGTTGCGACTGACGAGCGGCGTCGATTGAACGGCGCGGTAGCCCGTGCGCCCGGCGGTTTCGCGCTGGCCGGCGTGCCAGGGGTCGCCGTCGACGTCTTCCACGACCACGCGCTCGCAGGTGCGCGCGGCACGGGCCCACGCCGACCCTTCTTGCAGGGAGGAGCGGCTGAACGGCTGCAGCGCGTTCTCGTCGAAGCCGCTCTGGGCCGCGAGCTCGAGCGTGTGCGTTTCGGTGTGCCACAGGTGCACGGTGCCTTGCGTAGCGTCGACGATCTGGATCGAAGCAGCCAGAACCTGATCCAGAGCCGCGCTCAAATCCGTGCTGACCAGCAGCTGCGCCACGAGGTCGTGCAGCCGCGTCATCGCGGTCAGCTCGGCCTGCAGCCGCGCGCGGCTTTCGTGCAGCTCGTTCTCCAGCATTTGGCGGTCGTTGATGTCGATGCAGTACTTCACGATGCTGCCGTCGCCGAGGCTGGCTGCCACGAACAGCATCCACGACCGCGACCCATCCTTGCGCAGGTATTCCTTCTGATAGGGGCCGGTGCGCCCCTTCTCCTCGAGCTGCTGCAGGCGCGCTCGGGTGACCTCCACGTATTCCGGCGGCGTCATCACCTGCCACGAGAGCCGGCGGGCGTCGACGTCCTCGCGGTCGTATCCCAGCATGCGCAGGAACGCAGTGTTGGCGTCGATCAGCGAACCCGTCGCATCCATGACGAGCACGCCGATGCCTTCGATGTTGATCATGCGTTGCAGCCGCTCCTGGCTCCGGCTCAGCGCGCGCTCCGCGGCGTGCCGCTCGGTCACGTCGCGAATGCCCAGCAGGATCAGCTGCATGTTCTCGATCTTCTGGCCGTTCAGCAGCATCACGCGGCGGCCGAGGCTCGCGAGCTCGAGCTCGAGCTGGTAGTCCTTGAAGACGCGGTCGTTGGGCAGCACGTCTTCGAGCAGCTGCCGCAGCGCCGGAATGTTCCACTGGCCGTCGCAGAGCTCATCGAGCTTGCGCCCCAAAGTCAGCGACGGCGCCACGCCGAAGTGCTCGTAGAAGGCCGCGTTGGCCGATTGCACGACGAGGTCCGGGCCGAGCACGAGCAGCGGATCGGGCAGCGCCTCGACGATCTGCTCGGCATAGGTCTTGGCCAGACGCAGCGCCTCCTCGGCGCGCTTTTGCGCCGTGATCGGCACGAACGTGATCACGACGCCTTCGATTTGATCGGCGGCGCCGCGATAAGGCAGCAAGCGCGTCAGGTACCACGCGCCCGATTCGTCCTGGATCTCCCGTTCGAGCGGAATCCGCTGCTCGAGCACGGCAGCGGCATCCCGTTCGAGCGGCTCATAGCCGAGCCTACGCGTGAGATCGGAGATCGGCCGGCCGGCGTCCGCCGAGCGGACGTTGAAGATCTCGGCGATCTTCGGCGTGAAGCGCAGGACCCGCAGCTGATCGTCGAGAAACAGCGTCGCGATATCGGCCGCCACGAGCAGGTTCTGCAGATCGCTCGACAGCCGGGCAAGGTCGTCGACCCTGTGACGATTCTCGTCGTTCAGGGCGTGCAGCTCCTCGTTCAAGCTCTGGAGCTCCTCGCGGCCGGTCTCGAGCTCCTCCAGCGCGGCGCACAGGTCCTCGTTCGTACGCAGCGCCGCTTCGTGCGACGCCCGCATGATTTCCTGGTCTCTCTCGTGCTCCTCCATGACCGTCTGCAGGTGCTGCCGTGATAGCTCGAGCTGCTCTCGCAGCACGCTCTCGTTGTCGTTGTCGCTGGTCGCGGTGGCGCGGGGCGGCAGCCGGTCGTGGTCGATCGGCTCGCGCTCGTCGAAAATGACGAGCGCATGGCCCGCCTGCTCGGGATCGAGCACCGGCCGCACGTCGACGACGACCCATGCGCCGACCCCGTTCAGGGGCATCTCGATCGGCGCGGAGCGCTGTCTTCGCCCCTGCTCCCGTGCCGCGCGCAGGCAGGCGCGTAGCTCGACCCTGAGCTCCTGGCGCACCAGCGCGACGATGTCGACGGCAGCCGCGCCGGCCGGGTGAACGAGGTAGCGGCCTGCGTGCGCGGAGAGGTGCAGCGTACGGCCGTCGGGGTCCACCAATGCGCTCGGCGGCGCGTACCGCTCGACCATTTGCCGGTGCAGCTGGTCGCGGCCGCTGGGCAAGCGGGTCGTGCGTTCCCTCGGCGGCAGCAAGCCGTCGTGCAGGGTCGGGAAGAAAGCTCGCTTGTTCACCCGCACGTCACGCTTGCGGCAGATACCGTGCTGCTCGTCCTCGACGCGATAAAGATCGCCTGTGTTCTCGGCCGCGGAGCCGCCGAGCACGAGGAATCCGTCGGCGCGCAACGCACGATGGAAGAGCTCGATTGCGAATCGTGGCGAGCGGCGGACGTGTGCTTTGCAGCACACGACCAGGTCGATACGCGAGAACGGCGGATCGGCGCCGACGTCGTGCGCCGCGAATACGACGAGCCGGCGCACCTCTTTGCGAACGCGGTAGCCGCCGGCTTCGCTCGAGAAGAACCGCTGGAGCCGCTCCGGGGAAACACTGCTCACGTGGTCGGTCGAGTAGAAGCCCGTGCGCGCTTGCTGCACCGAGGCGCTGTGCGGGTCCGACGCGAACATGCGGATACCGGGTGGCGCAGCGTGCCGCGCAGCCTCTTCGAGCAGCAGTATCGCGAGCGAATACGCCTCCTCGCCCGTGGCGCAGTCCACGCTCCACACGCGGATTTCGTGCTCGTGACTCTTGCCCTCGAACAAGGCCGGGAGCACCTGCGTCGCGAGCTTTGCGCATTCCTCGGCGTCGCGAAAAAAAGCCGCGGCCGCGGTGCCCGGCTCGTCTGCGCCGAGCGCGGGCGCGCCGCTCTTCGCGGCCACCCCTGCCGTGCCGACCCCGAGCGTCGCCTCTTGCTGCGCCGGCTTCACTGGTCGCGACGGTTCGCCGTTCTTCTGGACCATGGGCTCGTGGGGTCGAGGGGGCTCGTCGACCAGTGGGACCTCGATCAGCGTGAACAGGAGTGATAACCCAATTCGGGCCGTAAGCCAAGGGCCACGCCGCTCGGCCGCGACCCCTCCGAGCGGCGCAATGCCCGACGAGACGACCCGACCGCGTGGCATAGAACTTGCTGACCTGCGGCCGAAGGAACGGGACAACGAGGTCGTCACGCCGGCGGCCGCGGAGCGCGCAAGAGCATGACGAAACGCGACACGGACCGTCCGCCTCGGGCGGCGCTCGGCAGCCGTCCGACGAGACATCGGGCCTCTGCCGGGACCATCGACTTCGACGGCCCGGCGCTGCTCGACTTCGTCCTCTCCGTCGCGCCGCCGGGGCGCACGCGCCTCTCGGCCTACGCGCCCATGGTCCGGGCCGGCGATACCCAGCAAAACCCGAGGCGGATGAAGAACCTGCTCAAGGAGGCGCGCGACAAGCTCGACCGGGCCGGCCTCGGCAAGCGCGAGATCGCGGCCCTCGTCGGTGAGGTGGAGCGCCGGGTGACGGGGCGCGTCTTGGCCGAGCAGCAAGACCATGGCCTCGCGATCTTCGCCGAGTCGGGCCGTTGCCTCGCGGTCCGCTGTCCGGAGCCGGTCGTGCAACAGACCGTCGTCGGCGAGCCGTATTACGTGCTGCCGCTGCTGCCGTTGCTCGGCGAGACGCCGCGGTTCACCGTGCTGGCGGTCAGCCAGAAGCGCGTGCGCCTCATCGAGGCGTCCCGCGATCGGGGCGAGGAGCGCACGGCGGAGGTGGCCGGGTTGCCGCGCCGGCTGACGGATATCACGGGCGACGTCGTGCGCCAGGACAGCTTGCAGCAGCACTCGCCGCAACCCACGAAGCCCGCCATTTTTCACGGTCAAGGTGCCGGTGACGACGATGCGCAGCCGGAGCTCGAGCGTTACTGCCAGGCCATTGCCGGAGCCGTGGCCGCCGAGCTCGGCGCGCACCGCCGCGTGGTTCTCGCGGGCGACGTTCGATTACGCGCGATGCTGCGCCGTGCCGCCAAGCATTTGAGCCTCACGAGCGCCGACCTCGATGGCAACCACGACGTCACGCCCCCGCGCGAGCTCGCTGCGCGGGGGTGGCAGATCGTGCTCGCGGCGGCGCGCGCCGACGCGGCGGCGTGCGCGGCGCGGTTTCACCGCGAGGCGGGCCGGAACCGGGCCAGCGACGCCGCAGCGACCATTTTTGCGGCGGCGGAGGACGGCCGCGTCGAGGTCCTGCTCGTCGATTCGGGGTTTGCTACCGGCGCGGAGGAGGCCGAGCATCACCAAGCCGTGAACGATGCCGCCCTCGCGACGCTGCGCAACGGCGGCACGGTGCGCGCCATCGAGCGCGGCTCAATGCCGAACGATTCGCCGCTGGCCGCGCTGCTGCGTTATTGACGGGCTCGAGGCGCTAGAACGCCAGGCGGCTCGAGCGGGCGCGCGGTGCCAGGGCGTCCGGTGGCATCACCTCGGCCGCGGGCGCGATCGGCTCCGGGTCGAAGCGCTCCTCGGCGGTCGGCCACGCCTCGAGCACGAGCTCGTTCGGGCCGTGCAAGCCCAGCACATAGAGGCGCAGATGGCCCGTGACGCGGTTGACCTCGAGAATCGCGGCGCTCGTCGCGATCGGGGTCGCGGCGTCGTCGCTCGGGGACACGGGGGGTGCGCTACCCATGCGCGTCGACATGAGCTGCGACGGCGGCTGGTGCTCCGCGACGTCGATCATCGGCGACAGGCGGGCGGCCGGTGGCGGGGCGGCCGCGGCCGATTCCATCCGGCCGCGGACGCTGAACCCACCCGCCGATAGCGCAAACCCACCGACGGCCAACAAGATTGCGCGTCGCACCTGTTGTCGCATACGCCTGCCTCGCGGTTCCGTTGCGGCCTCGGTGCAGAAAGCGTGCCAGCGGTGCGGCGGCGCTTTCACTCGTCGACCGCACGCTGCGCCGGCGACGCTCGGCGCGAGTCGGTCGCGCGGTACGAGTCCAGGGCGCGCAGACGACGTTCAATCGGCCATCGCCATCGCGGTCGCTCTGGCACGTTGCTTGCAGTCAATCACACTTGCGCTCGTCGCCATAACAACTAAGGGAGGGAGCGATGTGCAAGACGTCTGCGCGCCCTAAAGCAAACGTGAACAACCTCTTGGCCTTGGTGCTCGCCGGCGGCAGCGGCACTCGACTGCGGGGCCTGACTCGTGAGCAGGCCAAGCCGGCCGTGCCGTTCGCCAGCCATCATCGGATCGTAGATTTTGCGCTATCGAACTGCGTGAACTCCGGTATCGGCCGCATCGCGCTGCTCACGCAGTACAAACCGGAGACCTTGATCGGTCACGTGCGCCGCCTCTGGCAGAACGTGGCCGGTGGACACCGCGAGAGCATCGAGATCTGGCCCGCGCAACGGCGCTCCGGCTGCTACTTCGGCACGGCCGACGCCGTGCATCAAAACCGCGATCTGATTGGCGCGCTCCATCCTGAGCACGTGCTGATCCTGGCCGGCGACCACGTCTATTCGATGGACTATGCGGCGATGCTGAACGAGCACGTCGAGCGCGGCGCCAAGGCAACCGTGGCGTGCGTCGAGGTGCCGCTGCACGAAGCGCGGGCCTTCGGCATCGTCGAGATCGACGCGGCCGGGCGGCTGTGCCGATTCACCGAGAAGCCCGAGAACGCCACGCCGCTGCGCGGCAGCCGCGATTTGACCCTCGCCTCGATGGGCATCTACTTGTTCAAGACGGACTTTCTGCTCGAGCAACTGGCGCGCGACGCGGCCGACGCAGCTTCGGCCCACGACTTCGGGCGGAACGTGTTACCGCGCATGGTCGAGGAATCGCATGCTTACGCGCACCTGTTTCGCGATGGCGATGGGCGGCCGGGTTATTGGCGCGACGTAGGCACGATCGACAGCTACTGGTCGACGCATCGGGAGCTATTGGCGCCCGGCGCCCGGCTGCAGCTCGACGACGCCCGTTGGCCGATCCGCGGGGAAGGCATCCGCGCCGCGCCGCGGATCTCGTCGACGGCGCAGGTCGAGGGCACGCTCGTCGGGGCCGGCTGCTACGTGGCGGGGCAGGTGGCGGGCTCCGTGCTGGCGCGCGGTTGCCGCGTGGAGGAGCGGACCAGCGTCACGGACTCCGTGCTGCTGCCGGGCGCCTCGATCGGCCGCCGCTGTCGGATCGAGCGCGCGATCGTCGATAGCGGCTGCCACGTGCCCGATGGCACCGAGATCGGACCGGACCATTCCGCGGCCGGTTTTCACGTGTCGCCGAAGGGCATCGTGCTGGTCACACCCGACGCCGCGGCGCTGCGGCAATCCGTTTTGATCCAGGCAAGTGCATGACAATCATGGAGGAACCGCAGTGACGATCGATCAGCTGATGTCCAAGGACGTGCATTACTGTGCGCCCGAGCAAACGCTCGAGAGCGCGGCGGAGGTGATGTGGACCCACGATTGCGCGTGCGTGCCCGTCTGCGACGGCGACGCAGCGCCGCGACTCGTGGGCATGATCACCGATTGCGACATCTGCATGGCGGCGCTCTTCCAGCCGGAACCGCTGAGCCGGCTCCGCATTCGCGATGCGATGACGGCGACGGTGATCTCGTGTCGCCCCGGCGACTCGCCCGACGAGGTCGAGCAGGTCATGCGCCAGCGGCGGATCAGCCGGGTGCCGGTGACGAGCGAGGATGGACGCCTGCTCGGCATCGTGTCGCTGGCCGACCTGGCACGCGGTGCGGAGCAGAGCGCGGCGGCCCATGCGACGGCCACCGAGAGCAACGGCACGCTGGCGGCCATCGCGGCGGCGGGCGTCCATTGACGGCGGTGTAAGGCTTACAAGCGGTGTGCAGAACTTGCGCAGCGCTCGCGCGGTGATCGTCAACGATACGCGGCGTCGGCTTCTCGGTCCCGCCGAATCTGCTCCTCGTACCGGTCGCCGAGGCGCAGCAGCAGATCCTTGCTCAGGATGTTCTCGCCGCGCCGTTCCATGTGATACGCATCGATCCGGGTCTCGACGATCGCGTCGACGGGGCAGGCCTCTTCGCAGAAGCCACAGTAGATGCACTTGAACAGGTCGATGTCGTAACGCGACGTACGGCGCAAGCCGTCCGCGCCCGTGTGCGATTCGATCGTGATGGCGAGCGCGGGACAGACGGCCTCGCACAGCTTGCAGGCAATGCAGCGCTCGTCGCCGTTCGGATAGCGACGCAACGCATGCAGTCCGCGGAACCGTGGCGATTTCGGCGTCCGCTCCTCGGGAAAGCGCACCGTGATCTTCGGCCTGTGCAGATAGCGCAGAGTCACTCGCAGGCCGCGGAACAGATCCAGCGGCAGGTACGCGTGAACGAAGCGCGCGAGCAGCCGGCTCACGGCGCCCCCTTGGACGGGTGCCTGAGCCGATCCACGAACGCCGCTTTGCGCGGATCGGCATGGAAGGAATCGGAGAGCACCACATAGCCGCGCAGGCCGCTCGAGGTCTCGATGAGATAGACCGTGGCGTCGTCGCCGGGATCGGTTCCCGTGTCCACCGTATTCGTCTCGATGATGCGGGCGTCCACGGCGCTCGGAGTGTTCCGGCCGCGGCGCGCGCGCTCTAGATCCACCGCGAAATTATGGGTGAACCCGCGCCGCCGGGCGTCGTTCAACAAGTCGTTCAGGTCCATGGCACTCCTCCTTGAGCGAGCTCCTTGAACGAAATCGCAGCTGTTGCGTGTGCGTCGCCGAGGAATATTTGCAACCTCCATGCCAGCAATGCGTGGCATGGAACTTGCTCCCCGTCCATGCTCGAGGAGGTGAACATGCAGTGGACGCGTGTGGCATGGCTGGCATTGGCGCCGCTGGTCTGCAGTGCCTGCCATCCGCAAGGAAATACGGACGCGGGTGAGAGCGCCTCCACCGCCCCCGCCGCGCCGCCCGCTGCGGCGGCGGCGCCGCCCGCGGCCGCGCACGGGCCGAGCGCGGACCCGGCGGACGAGACGGCGCTGCAGTACACGGCGCGAATGAAGGACGCGCCGAGCACGCCCGATCCGAGCGCGATCCGGCCGATTCCGGCCTGCATCGGCTGCCATGGACCGGACGGCGCCGGCGTCGCGGCGTTGCACACGCCGCGTATCGGTGGACTCGAGGCGTGGTATCTGGCGCGGCAGCTCCGCTATTTCCAGCGCGGGACGCGCGGGATGCAAACGGACGACGCGTTCGCACGCTACATGCACGCCTTTGCGCTCATGCTCGACGGCCCGGCGGAGATCGACGGGCTGGCCGCGTATTTCGCCGCGCGCACGCCCGCACCCATGGATGAGCCAGCACCGCACGGCGACGCGGAGCACGGTCACATGCTGTACCAGGTGTGCTCGGCCTGTCACGGCCCGGACGCCGTCGGCAACGCGGAGCTCAACGCGCCCGGGCTCACCGGCCAGTCTCCGTCGTACCTCGTGCGCCAGCTCGAGGACTATCGCAACGGCCTACGCGGCACGGCCGACACGGACATCTTCGGCAAGCAAATGCAGCCGATCGCGGCGGCGACGCTGAAGAGCAGCCAGGATTCCGCGGATGTCGTGGCCTTCATCGAGACGCTGGCGGCCAAGGGCGACGCCACGAAATCGACCGCGGAAGAGTCGGCCGGTCGCACGGAGACCGGCGATGACTGAGCCCGGCGCGTCTCCAGAGCGGCATCTGCCCGGCAGCGAGCCGTCCGCGGCTCAACTTCCGGAGGAGCTCGGCATGTACCTCGACAAGCTACGCCGGGATTATCCGGCGATTGGCCAGGCTTGGTTGCTGGGCCAGCACAGTGCGGCGGCCGGGAATCCCATCTGGGAGCTGCTGCTGTTCGGTAGCCAGGCCGCACTCGTCGCGATTCGCGCGGACGCCACGCGCCCGCGGCCCGACCTGAAGCTCGTGGTGGTCACGGACGGCGATCGCTTCGAGAGCGTGTGGGGTGATCCCGAGCCGGGGAGCTTGAAGGACAGCGGGTGGTCTCTCGAGGGTCCGAGCGCGGCGGTTTTCCACGCGCCGCTCGCTCGCGAACCGGTGCAGTCTGCCCAGGGCCGTGCGACCGCGTCGCGCGTGCGCTGACGGTTCGCCCCCGAGTCGGACATGGGTGCTCACCCTCCACGTGTCGCCGGGCCAAGAGCGGAGTTGCGCGCGAAGCGGCCCTACGACTGGCGAATATTCGCCTGGGTGGCCGTGATCATAGGCTCGGTTTGGCTGTGGGCCTCGTCGCTGAGCACGACCTCGCCCGAGACGTTGACGTACACGGCCTTCAAGCAAAAGGTCCGCGACGGCGCCGTCGAGCGCGTCACTCTGCGCGGTGACCAGGTCACCGGAATCCTGCACGTGCCGCCGTCGCCCCGCGCCGAATCGAGCGGCAAGGCCGCCGCGCCTACCCATTTCGCGACGACACTGCCGCCGACCGGCGACCCCGATTTGCTGACGCTTCTCGAGAGCCGCGGCGTGGTGGTGCGTGCGGAATCGGAACGCGTGCGATGGTGGTGGAGCGTCCTGATCGGCATGTTGCCATGGCTGCTGCTGCTCGGTTTTTTCTGGTATGCGAGCCGCAAGATGCGCGAGCGCATGACGTCGGGCGCGGCCGGTATCTTCGGCTTCGGCAAATCGAAGGCCAAGCGGTTCGTGGTCCGCGAGCTCAACGTGACCTTCAAGGACGTGGCGGGTCTCGAGAACGCGAAGCAGGAGCTCGCGGAAATCGTGGGATACCTCAAGAATCCCACCCGCTACCAGAAGCTCGGCGCGAAGATACCGCGCGGCGTGTTGCTCATGGGGCCGCCCGGCACCGGCAAAACCCTGCTCGCGCGCGCCGTGGCCGGCGAGGCGCACGTGCCCTTCTTCAGCATCAGCGGCTCGGAGTTCATCGAGCTGTTCGTGGGCGTCGGGGCATCGCGCGTGCGCGACATGTTCGAGAGCGCCAAGCAGGAGTCTCCCGCCATCATCTTCGTCGACGAGATCGACTCCGTCGGCCGCGCGCGAGGCACGGGGGTCGGCGGCGGTCACGACGAGCGAGAGCAAACGCTGAACCAGATTCTCGGCGAGATGGACGGCTTCGAGCCGCACGAGGCCGTGGTCGTGCTGGCGGCGACGAACCGTCCGGACGTGCTCGACACGGCGCTGCTGCGACCCGGACGGTTCGACCGCAAGATTACGCTCGATCTACCCGATCGCCGGGCTCGGCGCGCCATCCTCGAGATCCACTCCCGGCAAGTGCCGCTGGCGCAAGATATCGACCTCGATCGCCTGGCCGCGCTCACGGCCGGGCTCGCGGGCGCCGACCTCGAGAGCCTCGTCAATGAAGCGGCGCTGCTCGCGGCGCGCGAGGGCGCCCGGGAAGTCACGATGGCAGCCTTGTTGAATGCGCGCGACAAAGCCGTGTTCGGCGGCAAGCGCGAGCTCATCATCGGCGAGGAGGAGAAGCAGCTGATTGCGTATCACGAGGCGGGGCACGCGCTCGTCGCGAGCCTGCTGCCCGCGGCCGACCCGCTCGACAAGGTCACGATCATGCCGCGAGGTCGCGCGCTCGGCGCGACCCAGCAGATTCCGGAGCAGGATCGACATCACTTGCGCGAAGGCTACCTGGACAGCCGGATCATGGTCATGCTCGCCGGGCGCGCCGCGGAGCAGGTCGTGTTCGGGGAAACGAGCTCCGGGGCCGAGGACGACTTGAAGCAAGCGACACGGCTCGCGCGGCGCATGGTCACGCAGTGGGGCATGAGCGAGAAGCTCGGCCCCGTGGCGTTTCGGCGCGGCGAGGAGCACAGCTTTCTCGGCCGGGAGCTCGCGCACCAGCGCGATTTCAGCGAGAGCACGGCGCAGATCATCGATGGCGAGGTATCGCAGCGGGTCATTCGTCTGGCCGCCGCCGCGACCGATTTGCTGCGCCGCCATCGCGCGCAGCTCGACTCCGTGGCGAACGCGCTGCTGGTCAGCGAGACGCTCGAGCGCGAAGCGATCGAGAACCTGATCGCCGCGGCTGCGCCGGCTCGCCAGCACGTGGTGTCCTTCGGCGAGCCGGCGGCCGAGGACGGGGCGTAGGATCGAGCACGATCGAGTCGGCGCGCGTCGGCTACGGCACGGCGATCGGCACCGCGGCGGCGCCGAGAATCGCGAGGCTCTCGGTGTCTTGCAGCAGGGCCACGACGCGCATCCGGTCCGCATTCCAGTCGGCGTCGATCGGCAGCGAGCGCACGACCTCCGGTGGCGGCCGCCGCGCGTCGATCTCGGCGACGGTGTCGATCGAGCGCACGACCGCATCGTGGGACAGCGTGCGCCCGCGGTTCTCGCCGCGCCGAACGTCGGTCGTCAGGCCGTCCTCCACGGCGAGCAGCACGACCGCGGCCGCGTCCTGCGTCACTCCGTCGATACTCACGGTCACGGTCACGTTGCCGGCGGTCCGTGCGGCTCGCGCGCGCATCGCCACCTTCGGGCGCTGTGCGGCCTTCGCGATCGCCCGGCGGACCGCGGCCGGATCGCTGCCGAGTGCCTCGGCGACGCCGTCGACGACCACTTGCGGCGTGTAGACCACGCCGCGCGGGAACACGCGCTCCCGATAATGGGTCTGGCGCGCCGAGAACGCGCTCGAGGAAAATCGGTCGCGCCAGCCCAAGTAATCCCAGTAGTCGACGTGCTCACCGAGCGCGATGATCTCGACGCCGGGCACCGGCTGCGCGCGCGCCAGCTTGCGCAGCTCGGCGTCGGCGGGTGGGCAGCTCGAGCAACCCTCGGACGTGAAGAGCTCGACGACCACGGGTCCGTGCGCCGCACTCGTCGGCGCGAGCTCGAGCGACGCCGTCTCCGCAGGCCCGCTCGAGGCCGCCGGTCCGAAGGCCATGAGGAGCGCGGCGAGAATGACTCGATTCATGCGCAGTGCCGGACCGCAGGGTCAACGTTCCTGGTTCGGGGTTTGCAGCGCATTGAAGCGCGTGCCGTCCGGCAGGATGATCGCCTTCAGAAACCACTGATCCGCGTCGTCGCGGCGTGGCGCGCCGATGGCGGTGACGGTCTTGCCGGGCTCGATGAGCTCGGGGCGAAGGCCGAGCCGCGCGAGCATGTTGGCCGGCGCGCCCTCGGCAAAGTTGATGGTGCGTTTCTCGCCGTGGTCGTCGGTGACGATCAGCGTCATCGCCATGTGCGGATTGCGGAACTTCACGGTCTCGATCACGCCCTTGAATTCGACGTTTTGCGACATGTCGTAGATCGCGAACGAGTGGTGTGCCGCGGCCGGTCCGGCGGTTGCGATTGCGATGCCGAGCAGGATTGGCGCCAAACGAGTCATCATGCTGTCCCTCCGGCCGCGGTGCGCCGGCTCGTGCCCTTGGGGGTCAGTGTACCGCGCTGGGCCGGCGATGGGGCGTGATGGGGGCTTCGCGATTGCGTCGCCCTTCGAAGCGCTCGACAATCGAGCACTAACAACATAAGGAGCCGCTCGTGTCAGCACGATCGATCATGGCCGTCACGATGCCCCTGGGCTTGCTGCTCGCCGCGAGCGCGTTCGCCCAAGCGCCGGGATCGCCCGCCGGCGCCGCCGCGCGCGATCTGCCGCCGACGCCGCCGCCGCCGTCGTTCTTCAACGAGCCGTGGCAGCAGGGGCAGAAGGCCGACGGCAGTCGCGAGACCGGCGAAGTCCCCGCGATGCAGCAGAACCTGAGCAACGGCGCGTTGACGCTCGAGCTGCTCGGCCCGAGCGGCAAGGACGTTCAGGTCACCGGCATCCCGGGCAACAAGGGCAATCCGCTGCATGTCTGGACCGGGTTGTGCGCCTCGCCCTGCGGCGTGGCTTTTCGGCACAAGCAAAGCTACGTCGATCTGACGGGGCTCGCGTCGATCAAGTGGACCACGAAGGTCTCGGGTCTCCATGCCATTCGGCCCGTCGTGAAGCTCGCCGACGGCACCTGGCTGGTCGCCGATCAGGCCAGCGGCTCCACGGTGGGCTGGCTCGAGAGCGAGCTCGCGTTCGCGAGCATGCGTTGGCTGAACCTCGACGCCGACCAGGCGGTCACGAAAGGCACGTGGGTCGAGCACCCCGATCTGCACCGCGTGGACGAAGTGGGCTTCGTGGATCTGATGCCCGGCAGCGGCCACGGTCCCGGCGGCTGGTCGGACGTCGCGCAGGTCGAGGTCTACGGCGTCGCCGTGCCGCGCGACTGACGCCGCGTCGACGTATGGGCTAGCGCTTCACGGGGTCGCCGTACACCTCGATCCGGCCGACGTTCACGTAACCGCCCGGACCATGGCCGCTGCCGGGCATCAGATCGGCGAAACCGATCTCGTCGACCTTCGTCAGGTCCGGATGCTCGACCCACGTGCCGACGGTCACATGCGGTCGATGTCGAGGTTCAGCCAGCGCACGTCCGCGAGCGAGATTTCGGCCTCGTTGAAGTCGACCGAGGGCCCCGTCGTTTGGTCGCCGACGAGCTGGATCTCCTTGCCGGAAGGGCCGTGCAGCGCAAGCTCGAGGTTCGGGCTCGCGACTCCGGCTTGCGAGGCCGGCCAGGCGCCGTGCTCGTCGGTCGGCGTCGACAGCGTTTGCCAACCCTCGCTCAAGAACACCGGCGGGCGCCGCGCCGGCGACGCTGCCGTCGGCGCGCTGCTCTGGGCCAGCGCGCTCGAGGCCATGCAGCACGCGATCAGAACGCCGCCGATCGTAAGTCGTCGCATCGTCTTGCCTCCGCGCGCTGGGCTTCCCGCGCAGCGGCCTTACTCGCGCCCTGCGCAGCATCGTGTCCACAGCAAGGAGTCGGGCACGTGCTCGTGATGCATGCGATGGCGAGCCCGGGCGGAGCGATGACGCCGAACGAGAGGGGCGAGGCCGCGAGGCTCGGCGCGCTACTCTGCTAGAACTGAGCCCGCCAGGTGAGCCCGACCGACGGCTCCGAGACCACGATCGCCGGTTGCGCGTCGTGCCGCATGCCGATGTTGAGGCCGAGCTGGACGACGTTGCGTAGCGTCCACGAGTAGCTGTACGCGAGCGACTTCACGGTTTCGACGTGCGCGCCGGCGAAGCGGTCGATCTTCAGGCGCAACGCACCGCCGCCTAGAACCAGGCCGCCGAGCAGACCTCGCACCTCGGTCTCGAGCCCATAGCGATAGCTGCCCGCGCCGAAAGGCGCATCCGCAGCGGCGTCGGAGTCCGGATCGGCCGACGTGCTCTCGAGGCCCGCTCGACCGCGAATCGTGATGGGGCGCTGGCGCTCGCCGGCGCCGATGATCTTGCGAAACGCAATGTTGAGCGCCTCGCCGGCCTGCCCGTCGGGCGATCTCCAGACGGTTCCGTCCACGGCCTCGATGAATTTCGGCGGCGGATCGTAGTGCAAGTGCGTGTTCACGATCGACGACGAGCCGCTGCTGTTGCGGTCCGCGAGCTCCACCTTCGTTTCCACGTCGAGCCGATCACTCACGTCGAAGACGGAATGCAGGTTCGGCACGACCTCGGTGCTGCCGCCGCCGGCACGCACGGCCACGTCGGCCTGCAGTTGCACCCGGTCGCCGCTCACGACGACCCCGGCGTTGCTGCGCGGCTTGCGGCCCGCGGCGGAGTCGAAATAGGGCGAGACATCGGCCGCGCAGGCCGGTTGCACGGCAGCGACCAGCACGAGCGGCGACAAAGCGTACGCGATCGTCGCCGCCCTACGAGCGCTGTCCACACCCAAACGAAGTCCCCGGTAAGCCCTGCATCGAATCCTAGCCAACGCCTCGACTGCGTGGCGGGACGCTCGTCACTTTTTTGCGACTGCGCCGCTCGTTGTTGCCGATGCGCCGGCAGCGTGCAAAGTCGTGCGGCAGATATACTAAAGCGCGTATGAAGCGAATCGAACATCGCGCGTTGCTTACCGCTGTCACGCCGACATCGAGAACCCAATGGTCGTAAAGCAGACCGCGGCAACACTCCCGCGTCAGCTCGCGTCGTTCACGCTCGTGGGACTGATCGGTCTCGGTGTCGACGCGGGCGTGTTCGTGCTGCTCACGGGCACGTTACTCTGGTCGATTGCGCCGGCACGCGCGGTCTCGGTGTGCGGCTCAATCATCACCACGTGGCTGCTGAATCGAGCGGTGACGTTCGCGGCGCAGCGCTCGGCGCGACGCGGCGTCGAGTTCGCGCGCTACGCGGCCGTGCAAGCGAGCGGGCTCGTCGTGAACATCGGCGTGTTCGCGCTGTGCTTGTGGCTCGTGCCGGCATTGCGCCAGATGCCCGTCGTGCCGCTGGTGTTCGGCGCGGCCGCGGGCTTCGCGTTCAACTTCACGGCGATGCGCATGGTCGTGTTCCGCGGAGTCGCGGCGCGCTGACTCGCCTTTGGCGAGCGCGTCACTTCCTCGGGATGCGAGTCTCGAGGTCGTCGGCGCGCTGGCTGACGCGAAACTCGATGACGCGAGATTCGGCCAAGCCCAGCTTGCAGAACGGGTCTTGCTGCGCGATGGCCTCGATCTCCTGCCGGCTGTCGCCCACCGCGAGGATGATGCCGCCGTCGCGCGGCAGCTTGCGTCCGGAAAGCACGAACGTGCCCGCCGCGTAATGCTTCTTGAGGAATGCCATGTGCGCCCGCATCGCCGCGTCGATGGCCGCGAGATCGGCTTTGTAGTTGAGCTCGATGATGAACACGATCGCTCAGCGCTCGACGGCGCGCCCGTAGACCTCGATCCGCCCGACGTTCACGAAGCCGCCCCAGCCGTGCCCGCTGCCGGGCGTGAGATCGGCGAAGCCGACCTCGTCGACCTTGCGCAGATCGGGCTCGGCCCACGCCTGACCCACCGTGACGACGCGCCCGATGTCGAGCGGCAACCAGCGCACCGAGGACACCGCGAACTCGGACTCGAGAAACAGCGTGGAGTTCGCCGAAGCCGCCCCCTCGGCATGATCACCCACGAACCAGCTCCCGTCCGCGAGCTTCACGAGCGGCCGCACGACGTGGAAGCCCGAGACGCGCGTGACCCAGCGAATGCGGGCAAGGCCCGTGAGATCGACGTAGCTCGTTCGATGGCGCAACGTCACGGCGACGGGCGTCTGGCACACCCCCGTCCAGAGATTCGGCGCGTCGCTCGGCTGGCCCGCGGCAACCTTGCGCGGCGGCGGATCTTGGTTGTAACCCGCGAGCTGCACGCAGGAGCTGCCACCCCAATCGCCGGCGCGGCTGCGCGGCGGAGGCTCGTTGCGATACGCAGCGACACTCGGGGCGTTCGGGTCGTACACCTTGAGCTCGAGCGCGGCGTTCGTCACTGCGGCCGGCGTCACGCCGCCTTCCAGCACGAGGTCGGCGCGCGCGTTCGGCGGAAACTCGCGCTGACGCCATGCCTCCTTGAAAAATAGCGGCGGCAACGCGGGGGCGGCGCCGGCGGGTTGCTGCGCGCGCGCCGCCACGAGACTCGTACCGGCCAGGAGTGCCGCGAGGGCGGCGAGTGCGAGCGGATGCGGGCTGCGTATCATGGCGCGGGCCCGAGTCTAGTCTTGCCGACCGGCCGCGACAACGGGCGCGCAAGGCGCGGCGCCGCGCTCAGTGGTGCGTGTCGTTGCCGCCCGGTTTCGGTATAGGTGTGTCCCGGGCCGGGAGAGGCTCAGAGCGACGTGAGACCGGCACGCAGCGCGTACTTCGTCAGTGCCGCGATCGAGTGCAGGTTCAGCTTTCGCATGATGTTGCGCCGGTGCACTTCCACGGTCGTGGTCTTGATGCCGAGCTTCGTGGCGATGGCGCGCGAGCGCATGCCTTCGGTCAAGAGCTTCAGCACCTCGCGCTCGCGCGCACAAAGACGCTCCCGCGGCGGGGTCGACTCGGCGGGCCGGCGCTTCCGTGACGCTCGGCCTGCCGCGAAGCGGACGCCGTTCGCGCCGTCGCGTCGAGGCCTGGTCGGCGTGGGCGGCGCCTGCTGCAGGCGTTGCTCCGCGAGCTCGAGCTGCGTGATGAGCAGGCGCAGCCGCTGCGTGCTCGCCTCGACGGCCGAGTGCAGCAGATCCGCGACGCTCTCCAGTGCCTGGAAGCGGGCTTCGAGATTGCGCGAGTCGTGGGCGAGACCCTCGATGAGCGGGTGCAGCAGCGTTTCCGCCGCGGCGCCGAGGCCGGCTGCCGGGGGTTCCTGGCGGCGCGCTCGCGATCGATCTGGATCGGCGGTGGCGCTTCACGGAGCAAGGGGTGACGCGAAGCAGGCATACGACGTTTGATCGACGCGCTCGCGAGTGGTTGCACGCCCCGCGCTACCGGTTTTTGGTAGCCGACTACCCCGAGCCGGGAATACTTCCACGGCGTCGCCAAGCCTAGTATCGAGCCGCGCGCCGAACGTTGGCGCAATGAACACACAAGGAGGGCGAAGCCATGAATTTCGATCCACGAGAAGAAACCGGTTTGCCGACCGAGCCCGTCGGCTCCCTGCCGCGTCCCGCGAAGCTCCAGGACGCGTATGCGGCCTACGACGCGGGAAGAATAGACAAGCGCGAGCTCGAAGTGCAGCAGGATGCGGCGGCGCGCGACTCCGTGCAGCGCATGGAAGCCACCGGCTCACCCATCGTCTCCGATGGCGAGCAGCGCTGGTCGAGCTTTGCCACATATGCGCTCACCGACACGCTCGCGGGGACGGGCCTGGCCGAGAACCTGGCCGCCGGCGGGCAGTACTTCGCGATCTTCTCGGACGGGCATCATCGGCAGTTGCCGCGGCTCACGGCCGGCCCGTTCCGCTACAAGAATTACGCCGCAGACTCGCTCCGCAAGTCGATCCGGTTCGCCACGAAACCGCTGAAGCAGGCCGTGATCGCGCCGTCGATGCTGTCGTTGCTCTATCCGCTGGACGAAGAGGTCCCGGGATACTCGCGCGAGCAGTTCTACGCCGATCTTTGCGACGAGTGCGAGAAGGACATTCGGACCGCCTTCGGCGCGGGCGCCGTGCACGTCTCCCTCGATTTCACGGAGGGGCGGCTCGCCTGCCGCAACGACTCGCGCAACCCGTGGACCGGACGCAAGATGTTGCCGTTCTTCATCGAGCTCAACAACCGCGTCCTCGATCGCTTCTCGGCGGCCGAACGCGAATGCATCGGCGTTCACACCTGCCCCGGCGGCGACCGCGACGCGGTGCACAGCGCCGACGTGGACTACAACGACTTGTTGCCGAGCATGTTCAAGATCAACGCGGGCTACTTCCTGATCCAGCTCTCGAGCGAGCGCGACAAGGAGCGTGTCTACAAAGCGATCGGCAAGCACCTTCGTAACGATGCGAAAGGGGTGACGCAAGTGGCGCTGATCGGCGTCATCAATCCACAGAATCCGCGTGTCGAGAGTGCCCAAGAAGTATGCGACGCGCTCGTGACGGCCGCGAAACACATACCCACGGAGCAGCTGGGCTCGACCGACGACTGCGGTTTCTCGCCGTTCAGTATCGACGAGAAGCCGAACCATGGCTCACCGGACTATGCGCGCGACGTGGCGTTCCAGAAGATCGCGAATCGCGTGAAGGGAACGAGGATGGCGGCCGAGAAGCTCATGAAAAAGGGCGCGAGCAAAGAGCGCCAGCGCAGCGCCTCGACCGCAGCGCCGCCGCCGGCCTGATCGATCCCGTCGGCTCGGCGGACGCGCCCGCGGGCTATGTCGACGCGTCCGCCCGGGCTATGCTCGCGAGTACCCGTTGGAGGGGCGCGAGCGATGAGCACACAGGGTCCATGCGCGTCATGGTGCCGCGGCGTTGCGCGCGGCGCGGTCATCGTCTGCGTCGTGGGCCTCGGCCTGGCGCTGAGCGCGGCGAGCCGCGCCGCGGACGCTTGTCCCGGCGGCCCGGATCTGGTGCTGACGAACGGCACGATTCTGACGGTGGACGCCGCGGACAGGACCGTGAGCACGGTTCGCATTCGCGACCATCGATTCTTGACCGTGGGCGCGACCGTCGATCGCAAGGAGCCGTGCATCCGGATCGTCGATCTCGGCGGGCGCACGGTGATCCCGGGCTTGATCGACAACCACACGCATTTCGTGCGCACCGCGCAGGCGCCGGGACCGTTCATCGTGGGCCTCGAGGCCGCGACCTCGATCGCGGACCTGCAGGCCGCGCTCGCCAAGGCCGCGCAGAAAGCCGAGCCCGGCGAGTGGGTGGCATCGATCGGCGGGTTCACGCCGCGGCAGTTCGCGGAGAAGCGCTTGCCGACGCGCGCGGAGCTGACGGCCGCGGTGCCCGATCATCCCGTCTACCTGCAGGTCGGCTACTCGACGCGCGGCATCGTGAACGACGCTTGGCCGCCGCACGCTCGAAGCCGCCGGCATCCCGACGTCCGAAGGCGGCGACGTGGCGCCCGACGGGAACGGGCTCACGTTCGTGCTGCGCTCGCGCACCGACGAGCGCATGAAGCGCCGCTTCCCGGACTACGTGAGCTACGCGATGTCGCTGGGGCTCACCACGGTGGTCGACCACGCGTGCTGCGACTGGCTAGGCGCGCATCTGACGACGCGCCGATCGGCCGAACATGCGGATTGCCGAGTACTTCTGGCGCGCCGGCAAGCTGCCGATCCGGCTGCGCATTCAATACGATCATCGCGACACGCGCGACCAGAGCAACATTCGCTCGGCGACGGCCCGCATCGCGAACGCCACGTATGGACTCGGCGACGACATGTACAAGGCCGTGCGCTTCGGCGAGCAGGTCATCGCGGCCGGCGCCACGGACGACGAGGTGCTCGCGGTCTACCAGCGGATCGCGGACGCAGGCTGGGCGCTGTCGCAGCACACGATCCGCGAGGACGAGATCGAGCGGTACCTTACGATCATGGAGCAGGTGGCGGCGAAGACACCGCTGACCCCGCTGCGCTGGACGCTGGAGCACGCGTTCGAGATCACGCCACGACAGATCGAGCGGCTCAAGGCGATCGGCGTCGGCGTGCGCGTCCAGGATCACGACTACATCCGCAACGACTACTCGCGCTGGAACGCGGGCCCGCCGTATCGCACGCTGCTCGAAAGCGGCATCAAGATGGGCGCGGGCACGGATTCCGGCGTGGTGGGCGTGCTGAATCCGTGGCTCAACATCTACTACATGGTGACGGGCAAGGACGCGGGCGGCGAGCTCATCATTCCGGGCCAGCAGATCGGGCGCAAGGACGCGCTCAGCTCTACACGGCCGCGAATGCCTGGTTCAACTTCGAGGAGAAGGAGCTCGGCTCGATCGAAGCCGGCAAGCTCGCCGATCTCGTCGTGCTCGACCAGCCGTATCTGACGATCGACGACGAAGAGCTGAAGCACATGACGCCGCTGCTCACGATGATCGGCGGCCGCGTCGTGCATGCCAGAGCGCCGTTCGAGGCGCTCGCGAAATGACACGTTCCGACGAGGGGAGGAATCCGTGAAACTCGATACTTGCATCCGGATCATGGTTTCGATCGCGTTGCTGGGCCCGACGGCCGCGCTCGCCCAGATCTCGTGCTCGCGCGACGGGCTGCAACGTGCGGTGGACCTGTACCTCGCGGCCCAGACGAAGGGCGATACGTCCGGTCTCCCGCTCGCGGCCGGCGCGGGCTACTGGGAGAACGAGGCGCCGGCCAGCATCGACACCGGTGTGATCAAGACGGCGATGAAGATCGATCATCGGCGCAGCCTGCTCGACACGGCCACGTGCCAGACGTTCACGGAAGCCATCGTCACGGACAAGGACAATCCGTACGTGCTCGGCACGCGCTTGCGCGTGAACCGCGACAAGATCGCCGAGATCGAGATCCTCTGGACGACGACCGGCTACTGGGGCTTCAACGCGGACGCGTACCTGAAGTACTCGTCGAGCGAGCAATGGGAGCCGATCCCGGCCAAGAAACGCGACACGCGCGACACGCTGGTGGCGGCCGCGAACGCGTATCTCGACGCATTTCTCGAAGGCAAGAAGGACCAGGTGCCGTGGGGGTATCCCTGCAATCGCACCGAAGGCGGCATGCACACGGGCAAGGGCGTGCCCGAGGACAGCTGCGACGTCGGTGTGCCGAGCGGCGTGAACATCGCGAATCGCCGCTTCATCGTCGACGAGACGCTGGGCGCGGTGGTGGTGTTTTGCACCTTCGGTGCCGGTGGCCCGAACGGCGGCAGCGGCTCGCCGGACACGCATCTGTTCCGCGTCGAGGGCGGCAAGCTGCGTTACGTGCATACGCTGACGCATCTGTTGCAGGCGAACTTCCGCGGCGCGCGCGGCGGCCCGCCGCCGAACTGACCGGCCGCGCAAACGTGAGGGCCGCGCGAGTCAGCGCGTCAGGCTGGCGCGGGACGCCGGCGTCTCGAGCAGCGCCGCCGGGCTCGCAGCGCGGCCGTGTTCCTGGCGCGCGCGCGGGCGCATTGCGACGGACATGGAAGGCACGTCGACGTCGAGCGCGGCCATCATCGCGCTGAAGCTCTCGGGCCGAATATCGCCGATGACGTTCACGAGCGTGAGGTCCTCGTCGTCCTGCACGAGCACGGCCAAGCCGCGAATGCGTTTTTCCCCTTGCATTCGGATCAGCGCGCTCACGAGCTCGCCGTCGTCGCGCACCGCGACGATCTGCTGCCAGCCTTGTTTCATCAGGTTCGCCCGCATCGCCTCCATTCGTTCCTGGACCCGCGCCACGTCGCCGTTCACCTCGTAGGTATAGACGCGTACGGCGCGCACCCCGACGAGCATCGTCGAGATCTCGGGATCGTCCCTCATGACGAACCGCGAGAGCTTCAGCGGCAGCGGCCCCAGCGACAATGCGAAGTCCCGATCGGTGTCCTCGCTGCCCGGCGAGCCGAACGCCGCGTAGCCCGGGTTCAGACGCAGATTGCCGAGGATGCCGCAATCGGCCAGCACCAGGCACAAGCCGCCGATGCCTGCGAGCTTCGCCCAGCGAAGCAGCCGGCGCGAGCCGTCCGCGCTATTTCGCTTCATCGGCCGTCTCCTTCTCTTGCTGGCCGACATCGCGGTGTCGGCCGCGTCGGCCGCCGTCGAATACACCGCCGACTCCAACCGCACGCGCCAGCCGGCCGAGCTGTGCCGGCTCGATCGCGCCGGAGATGTTCATGAACACCGCCTCGCTGTCGTCGACGACCATGACCGTCATGCCGGTGATCTGCTTGTCCTGCATCTTCACGTAGATCCTGACCTTGTCGTTGTCGTCCGCCACGTACACGGTCCGCTGCCAGCCGGCGCGCTCGAGCCGCTTCGAGGACTCTTCGACGAACGCCGCGACCGCGTGCGCGTCGTTGAGCTTGTCGTAAACGCGCACGCGCACGCCGTCGAGGCCGCTGATCACCTCCGCGCCTTCCACGTCGGCGGTCTTCGCCGCTTCGCTGACGAAGCCCAGCAACGCGGCATTCAGATCGATCTGGACGTTGGGCTCCTCGGGCACGCCCGGCACGCGCCCGAAGTCGAAGAAATCCTGCGCGAGCGCGGCGCCCGAAGCGCCGATGGCCAGCAGGGCCGCGATCATGATTCTGTGCAGCATCTTCGTTAGCCTCCGTTCTTCCTGCGCGCTCGTTTCTGATCGTGTTCCGCCTCGCGATTCAGCGCATCGTGCAGGCTGCCGCCGACGGCCGTCGTGACCTCCGTGCTCGCGATCGTGGCGCTCTTTTGCAGGTACTTCATTGCGACCTCGAAGTCCTGCACGGCCTCGGCCTGCGTTTTGGCTCGGACCACTTCCGGCGGCGGTCCCTTTTCCGGCGTGGCGCGCAGCAGCACGAACGCCGCGCCGGCGACGGCTGCAGCTGCGGCGAAGCCGGCCGTCCAGGTTGCCGTCGGTCGAATCCAGGATGCCGTGCGCCGTCGATCGCCCGTGACATCGAGCAATCGCCGCCGCAGCCCCGCCGGCACGGGGACCCGGGCAAGGCGCCGGAGCTGGCGCCGCAATGCGATCGCGCTTTGTACCGCGCGACGCAGCTGCGGGTCGGCGTGCCATCGCGGCGCGCATCCGCCGCCGCTCCTCGCCGCTCAAGCTGCGATCGGCCATGGCTTCGACGCGACGGGAGGCCCACTGAGTTTCGAGATCCGTCATGAGGACTTCTCCAGCGCTCGGCGCAGACGCTGCCGTGCGCGATGCAGATAAACCTTCACTTGATTCACGTTGAGGCCGAGGATGCGGGCGCACGCGGCGCCGTCGAGCCCGTGCATGTCGAACAGCACGAGCAGGCTTCGCTGCGGCTCGGGCAGCGCGCCGATCAGCGCATGCAAACGTCGCGCGAGCTCGCGCTGCTCCGCCTGCCGCGCCGGGCCCGGCTCCTCGGACGCCTGCTCGAGCTCGACGCCTTGCGCGACGAGCGTGTGGCGCGCTTTGCGCAGTCGGTCGAGACAGGCGTTGCGCGTCACCGTGAGCAACCATTCTCTCCTTGCACGGATGCCGCCGCCGTGCTGCCAGAGGCGCATGAACGCCTCCTGGGTAACGTCTTCCGCTTCGTGCCCGTCCCGCAGCAGCGAGTACGCGACTCGATACACGATCCGGTGATGCCGCAGCACGGCCAGCCGAAGCTGCAGGGCCGACAGGCGGGCGCTGCCTTCGAGATCCGGCTCCGCTGAGAGCCCATTGCTCGTGTCGGTTTCCGCCACCCTTCGGCCCCGCTGCGGCTCCATGTGTGGAAGACGCGTGGACCGCTCGGAGGTTACAGCGACCGAGCGGTCAAGGGGCTGAAGCCCGCGAGGCGATGGCTTCGTTCGGCGACGATGTGGCCGGCCGGAGACAATACGTAGCGACGTGGGCCCCAGCCGATGAAGAAGCTGCCGGTCTCGCTCGGATTCTCCGTCACGTCGATCTCCTCGGGACCGATGTCGCGGCGGACATGGTCGGCCAGGAGCTCGGCGATGCTGCGTTTCTCGGCCGCGTAGACGATGTCCATGAGCCCTCCCAATCCGGTGAGCCTGCGGAGCAGCTTGCGCCGGTCTGGCTTAACGGCCGCTGAAGCCCGAGCATCCGCGTCGAAAAAAGCACCCGGAGCCGATACACTCACTGGCCAACTCAGTGGACCGAGTGCGAGGCACGATGCCATCCGGTAACGACAAATGGATCCGCTCGATCAAGGAGAACCCGGCCGGGAAGGTCGTGGCCGATCCCGAGGGTAACCGCTGGGAGTGGGAGTCCGACCGACGACACCGCGCGGCTCCTGAAGAAGCTGACACAACGACGAGCTCGCCATCGAGCAGACCGACATCCGGCCCACGCGCGCCAGCGAGTCGGCGAACGGCACGGCCCCGACCAAGCCCGAGGCGGCCAAGCCGCAGACGAAGCGCTCCGACGCCAAGGGTTTCGATCCCTACGACAATCCCGGCAAACCGCGCCGCCGGTGACACGCTCGGACGTCGTCCCTTCTTCGCACTCGACTCGGCGCTGCTGAATCAAGAATCGCAAACTGCGTTGCGCCGTGCTTGCGCGACGCGGAGGCGTCATTGCATAGTCCGGGTCAGAACATTCCGGCAGCGAAGCTTTGGATCGGCGTGCTTGTATTCGGCCGCTTGACGCTCCAATCCCCTTGAGGCCAAGCGCGCCGCCGGCTCCATCTCGGGTCCAGGGACGCGCGTGCTAAAGGCGAGCATCGAGATCAACGGCCGCAGCATCGGTCCGGGTCGGCCGGTGTTCGTCGTCGCGGAGGCGGGCAGCAACCACAACGGCAATTTGGCGATGGCGCTTGCGCTCGTCGATGCCGCGGCGGCGGCCGGCGCCGATGCCGTGAAGTTCCAGACCTTCAACGCCAGCCGCCTGTACCCGCGCGGCGCCGGCACCAGCGACTACTTGGGTAGCGCCACGCCGATCTACGAAATCATCGAAGCCATGGAGATGCCGTCCGGCTGGCTACCGACGTTGCGCGAACGGGCGCGTGATCATGGGCTCGCTTTCATCTCCTCGCCGTTTCACGAGGAAGCCGTCGAGGTGCTCGCGCCGTTCGTCGATGCGTACAAGATCGCTTCGTACGAGCTCACGCATCTGCCTCTGATCGCAAAGGTGGCGGCTACCGGCAAGCCGGTGCTGCTCTCCACCGGCGCCGCGACACTCGAGGAGGTACGCGCGGGCGTCGAAGCCTTGCGCGCGCACGGCTGTGAATCGCTCGTCGTATTGCAGTGCACGGCCGCGTATCCCGCGCCGCCGACGGCGGCCAACGTTCGCGCGCTCGTGACGATGCGCGACGCGCTCGACGTGCTCACGGGGCTCTCCGATCACACGCGCGACCCCACCGCGGCGCCCATGGCGGCCGCCGCGCTCGGCGCGGTGGTGATCGAGAAGCACTTCACGCTCGATAACGATCTGCCGGGGCCGGATCATGCGTTCGCCGTGGAGCCCGCCGAGCTCGAGCGGCTCGTGACCGCCGTGCGCCGCGCGGAGGCCGTGCTCGGCACCGGCACGAAAGAGGTGCTGCCCGTCGAGGAGGAGCTGCGTCTTTTCGCGCGCCGCAGCGTGTTCGCCACGCGGCCGATTCGCCGAGGCGAGCCGTTCTCGCGCACCAATGTCGACGTGCTGCGCAACGGCAAGCTCGCGCCCGGGCTCGCCCCGGATCGGCTGGAGCATGTGCTCCGCTGCACGGCGGCGCGCGACGTCGCGCCCGAGTCGGCGCTGTGCGACGACGATCTCGCGCTCGAGCTGCGACCGGCGAGTGAGGCCGATTGCGAGCTGGTCTATGCCTGGGCCACGGATCCGGAGACGCGCGCCGCGTCGTTCCACAGCGCGACGATCTCGCTCGACGAGCATCGGCGCTGGTTCGCCGCGGCCCTGCGCGGCGCGCGGACTCTGTACGTTGCCGAGGTCGGCAACGTCCCACTCGGGCTCGCGCGGCTCGACTCCCTCGGCGCGGGCGCCGCGGAGATCGGCATCATCATCGCGCGCGAGCATCGGGGCAGGGGATTCGGCAAGCGCACCGTGAGCGCGTTGATCGAGCGCGCCGCCGCGACCGGCGTCACCCGGCTCGTCGCGCGCGTTCGCGACGGCAATGCCCGCAGCGTAAGCGTGTTCCGGCGCGCGGGTTTCACCGAGGCCGGCGAGGAATCGGTAGCGGGCGTGCGTGCCCGGCGCTACGTGCGCGGCGTATGACGACGCACGAGCGGGTCGACGCGATCGTGATCGGCGCGGGCACGCGCGGCCTGGTGGCCGCGTATCTGCTGAGCGTGCTCGGCTATCGCGCCGTGCTGCTCGACAAGGCGCCCGGTCTCGGTGCCGGGGACGGCTCCTTTCGCGTGGCAGACGGCACGTGGTTCGACTTCGGCATGCACGTGCTCGACGAGGGACGCTCGCCGCTCGCAACGCGCTTGTTTCGCCACGTCGTCGACGACCGTGTGAACCGGCTGAAGCTCGAGCGCGCGATCGTGTTGCGCAATCACTTGATTCCCTACGCGCCGGCCGTCGACGCGCTGCCGGCGGCGTTGCGCAGCCTGCTGCCCCCCGGCGAGCTCGTCGACGAGATCGGCGACGAGTTGCCGACGCGCGAGCGTTTGGCGCGCCACTACGGCCGCGGCTTCGCCAACCTGATCTTCGACGAGGTCCTCCCCTCGTACCCGACCGAGCATCGCCACAAGTCGTTCGGCGTCGACGAGGCAGAGCTGCTCGTGAACATTTACCCTTGGTTCTTTCCTCGTGCGCGCCGCGCGCCGAAGCCGGGCGACGCCTCGCGGGCGTTTCACGACCGATTGCGGGCCGGCATCGATCAGTACGTGCTGTATCCGCTCGAAGGCGGCTTCGCGGAGTTCGCGCGCGGGTTCGTCCGCCATTGCGACCGCGAGCGCGTTCAGGTCCTCACCGGGGTCGACGACATCGAGGTCGTGATCGAGCCGGGAACGCACCGCATCGATCACGTCAGAGGCTCCGGCCGCACGTTCGGCGCGCCGCTGTATTTCTGGGCCGCGGGCTGGCAGGAGCTTGCCGCGACGGCTCGCGATCGAATGCCAGCAGTCCGCGACCGATCGGATCGCGCTCGGCAGCTTCAGGCTGAGTCGGCCGCCGCGGACCGACTATCACGAGATCCTCGTCGGCGATCCCACGCATGCGATCAATCGAATCAGCTTCCCCGGCGCGTTTCGCGGCGCCGATCCGGCGCTGCTGCAGATCGAGTTCGCGTTCCCCGCGGCGGAGCAACGCCCGCTCGACGCGGAGCACTGGCAGCGCACGTGGCTCGAGAGCCTCCGGCGACTGGAGCTCATCGACGCGCGCCACGAGGTGGCGCTGTTCGACTTCAAGACGCGGCCGCTGCACTTCAACGGCTATGGCATGGAGGGCCAGCGGCTCGTCGACGCCGACCCGAGCGTGCTGCGAGCCGACACGAACGTGTTTCCGATCGTCCCGTCGATGGCAAATCTGAATTTGAACGCGCACGTTGCGGCCGGCGTCGAGTACGTAGCGGGCGTGCTCGCGCGTGGCGCCCTCTGAGCCATGCGCGACGACGCCGGCAGCGCTCAGGGTCTTTATGTGCGAACCGACGCAACCACGGCGACGGGTCTCGGCCACTTCATGCGCTGCTACGCGCTTGCTCAAGTCTGGCGCGACGGCGGCGAGCCCGTGACGTTCGTCGGGCGTTACGAGACGACGCTCGGGACGTTGCTGGACGAGGAAGGGATTGCGCGGATCGACGTTGCGTGCGCTCATCCCGACCCGCTCGATCTCGAGACGACGCTGGCGCGCGTGCCGGAGCGCGCGCCCGTCGTGCTCGACGGCTATGGCTTCGACCGCGAGTTCCAGGAGCGCCTGGCGGCGCAGCGCCGGCTGCTCGTGATCGACGACATCGGCCACCAGGACGGCTATGCGGGATTCGCGTTGCTGAACCCGAACCTCGGCGCCGCGAGCGTGGTCTATCGCCGCGCGCCGCGGCGGCGCCTGCTCGGGATTCGCTACGCGCCGCTGCGGCGGGCGTTCCGCGAGCGGGCCACTCGACGCGCCTACGAGCGGGCGGCACGGCCGCCGACGGACACCGTGCTGGTGTGTCTCGGCGGCGCCGACGCGGACAACCATACGCTGCGCGTGCTCCGGATCCTCGCGGGCTCGTCTGCGTGTCCGGCGACGGTGCGCGCCGTCGTGGGGCCGTTGAATCCGCATCGCGCCGCACTCGAGACGTTCGCCCGGACGCAGCACGCCGTCGAGCTCGTCGTGGCGCCGCGCGACATGCTCGAGGAGCTGTGCGGCGCCGATCTCGCGATCGCGAGCGCCGGCTCGATCAGCATCGAGCTCGCAGCGCTCGGCACGCCCGCGGTGCTGCTCGCCGTGGCCGACAATCAGCTCGCCGTCGGGCCCGCCATGCAGCGCGCCGGCGCCGCGGTGTTCGGCGGCGACTTGCGCGCGGTCGGCGACGATGCGCTGGCCGAGGTCATCGACCGGACGTTGCGCGACGCGCAGGGCCTGGCGGCCATGCGCGAGCGCGGCCCGATCCTCGTCGACGCTCAGGGTGCGCTGCGCGTATGCATGGCTCTAAAGGAAGAGAACGAACGATGATCGATCGGGCAATCGCGAAAGATTCGTTGGCCGGCCGCTCGGTGCTCGTGACGGGCGGGACGGGGTCGTTCGGCAGGCACTTCGTCGAGGCGCTTCTGAGGCACACCGCCGTCGCACGGATCGTGGTGTTCAGCCGCGACGAGCTCAAGCAGCACGAGATGCAGAACCACCATGGCGCCTCGGACCGGTTGCGCTTCTTCATCGGCAACGTGCGCGACCGCGATCGCTTGCTGCGTGCGTTCGACGGCGTCGACGTGGTGATCCACGCGGCGGCGCTGAAGCAGATTCCGGCGGCCGAGTACAACCCGTTCGAGTTCGTCAAGACGAACGTGCTCGGGGCCCAGAACGTCATCGATGCCGCGATCGACCGCGGTGTGCAAAGGGTCGTGGCGCTGAGCACCGACAAGGCCTCGAGCCCGATCAATCTGTACGGCGCCACGAAGCTCGTCAGCGACCGGCTGTTCGTGGCCGGCAACGCGTACGTAGGGCGCAAGGACACGCGCTTCTCGGTCGTTCGCTATGGCAACGTGATCGGCAGCCGCGGCAGCGTTGTCTGGCGCCTCAAGCAGCTCGAGGAAGGCGCGGAGTTCAAGCTCACCGACCCGCGGATGACGCGCTTCTGGATCACGCTCGACCAGGCCGTGCGTTTCGTGCTCGCATCGCTCGAGGTGATGCGCGGCGGCGAGATTTTCGTGCCGAAGCTACCGAGCATGCGGCTCACGGATCTCGTCGCGGCGCTCGGGCCGACATTGAAGGTTCGGGTCACCGGGATTCGGCCCGGCGAGAAGGTGCACGAGGAGATGATCAGCCCCGACGAGGCGCGCCATACGATCGATCGAGGCGATCATTTCGCGATCCTGCCGCAGATCGACTGGACGCATCAGGAGAAGCTCAGCGGCACGCCGGTGGGTCCCGAGTTCCGGTACGCGAGCGACAACAACGGCGAGTGGCTCGACGCGGGCCGCTTGAGGCAGCTGCTGAATGACTGACGCGTGGCTGCCGTACGGCAAGCAACAGCTCGACGAGGACGACGTCGCGGCGGTCGTCGCCGTGCTGCGCGGCGATTGGCTGACGACGGGGCCGGCCGTGCCGGCGTTCGAAGCCGCGCTGGCGCGCGTCGGTCAGGCCCCGTTTGCCGCGGCCGTGAGCTCCGGAACGGCGGCGCTGCATGCCGCCTACAGCGCGGCCGGGCTCACGGCGCGACGACGAGATCGTGACGTCGCCGCTGACGTTCGTCGCAACGGCCAGCGCGGCGCTGATGCAAGGCGCGCGTGTGCGCTTCGCCGACGTCGATCCGGCCACCGGCTTGCTCGATCCCGCGAGCGCCGCGGCCGCGATCGGCGAGCGCACGCGTTTGCTCGTGGCCGTGGACTACGCCGGTCATCCGGCCGATTACGCGGCGCTCGGCCAGCTCGCGGGCAAGCGCGGCCTCACGCTCGTGGCCGACGCCGCCCACTCGCTCGGCGCGACGCGCAACGGGCGGCCGGTCGGATCGCTGGCGCAAATCACCACGTTGAGCTTTCATCCCGTCAAGGTCATGACGACGGGCGAGGGCGGCGCGGTGCTCACGACCAGCGAGCCGATCGATGCCGCCGTGCGGCGGTTGCGCAATCACGGCATCGTGCGCGAGCCCGGCGGATCCCCCGTGCATCCCGAGTGGTACCACGAGGTGCGTGCCCTCGGCATGAATTACCGGCTGCCGGACATCCTCTGTGCGCTCGGCGTGAGCCAGCTCGGCAAGCTCGATCGGTTCCTCACCCGGCGCCGCGCGCTCGCCGCGCGCTATCGGTCCGGCCTCGCCGACGTGCCGGCCATCGTATTGCCGGTGGAGCAACCGGGCGTCGCCTCGAGCTGGCACCTGTTCGTGATTCGCGTGGCCGAGGCCGCGCGGCGGGACGCGTTCTTCCGGGCGCTGCGCGCGGCGGGCCTCGGCGCGCAGGTGCACTACATCCCGGTACATCGGCATCCGCTGTTCGCGGCGCTGGGTCATCGCGCCGGTGAGTTGCCCGATCGCCGAGGATTTCTCGGCACGCGCGGTGTCGATCCCGCTGTACCCCGCGATGACGGACGCGGACGCGGAGCGCGTGATCGCGACCGTGCGGCGCGCCGCGGCCGACGTGCTCTAGGTTCCCTAGCGCTGCGGCCAGCGCCGCGGGTCGATGATCTCGATGGGTACCGTGCCGAGCGCCGCATCGAGACGCTCGCGCAGGTGTGCCGGCGCCGGCCGCTCCGCCGCCGCGACCAGCGTTTCGAGCTGGGCAGCGGAATCCGCGGCGACGATCACGCGATCCGGCTCGAGGCCGACCGCGAAGGCCACGGCCAGATCGAGCGGCGTGGCACCGAGCTCCGCGGCCAGCGCGTGCAGCTTGCCGAGCACCGGTCCCGCGGCATCGAGGCCCGCCGGTAGCGCGTCGGGGGCGAGCATGAGCAACCCCTGCAGCAGCACGCTGCGCAACTGGAGCTTCACGCCGCGCCGGGCCAGGCGCTCCGGCCAATCGTCGACGAGCAAACGGCGGTCGAGCAAATTGAACGGATGCTGCACGACACCGAGCTGTGGAAACTGCTCGAGCACGTCGAGCTCCTCGGGCGAGTACACGGAAACGCCGATGTCGAGCACGCGGCCGCGGTCTTGCTGCTCGACGAGCGCGGCCACGAGGACGTCGCCGTGTCGCGCGAGGTCGGCGGCGTCGTGGACCAGAAAGCCGTCGATGCACTCGGCGCCGAGATGGCGCAGAGAATTCGTCAGTCCGTGCTCGACCTCGCGCGCCACGCGTTCGGTGGGCACGTCGCGCAGCGACGTGAGCTTCGTGCAAATCGCGATCTCGTCGCGCAGGTCGTGGTCGCGCAAGAACGCTCCGATGCGCTGCTCGGCCGCACCGTAAGCAGGCGCCGTGTCGAGACAGTCGATGCCGAGCTCGACGGCCGCGCCGAGCACGCTGGCGGCGTGCACCTCGGTCGGCGCCTTGCCGCGATTCGCCACGCCGTAGGCCATGCCGAGCTGCGCCGTGCCGAGACTGAGCCGCCCGGCCGCCATCTCAGCGCACCGTGAACAACGGTTTCAGCACCTCGGCTCGCAGCGCGCTGTCGATCCGGCCGGCGCGCGCAAGCTCCGCGATCCACGGCAGGAGCTCGCCGTAGCAAACGAGCAGGCGATCGATGTCGGCCCGCTCGTGCGCGGCGGAGAGATTATGGGTGCCGAGGAACAGAATGCCGCGGGCGAACAGCTCCTGGAGCAGCAACGTCTTGATCTGCGCCGCGCTCGTGCGCTGCGTCGGCGCGATCCGCAGGAACGTCCAGCTCGGGTGACCGGAGATCGCGAACACGTCGCCGCACGCGCGCTCGGCCACGAGCCGCAGCACGCCGTCGCGCAGATGCGTGCCGAGCGAGGCGAGCCGCTCGGGCACGCGGTCCCGCTCGAGCCTGTCGAGCACGGCGCGGGCTGCGGCCAGCGACAACGTCTCGCCGCCGAAAGTCGTCGAGAAGAAGATGTCTTCCATGAGCTTCATATGGCGCCGCGACCCGACGATCGCGCTCAGCGGGAAACCGTTGGCGAGGCCCTTGCCGAACGTCGCGAGATCGGGCGTCACGCCCGTGAGAGCCTGCGCACCGCCCAGATGCACTCGGAAGCCCGTGACGGTCTCGTCGAAGACCAGCAGCGCGCCGGCCGCCCGCGTGAGCTCGGCCACGGCCTCGAGAAAGCCGCCCTGCGGCTCGTCGGCGCCGAGCGGCTCGAGAATCACGGCTGCGAACTCGCCCGGATGCTGCGCGAGCAGCGCTTCGAGCGAGCCCGCATCGTTGTAACGGAAAGTCGAGGTCAGCGCCTTGACGGCGGCCGGCACGCCGAGATCGCGCGTCGTGGTGCCGATGTACCAGTCTTGCCAGCCGTGATAGCCGCAGCTCGCGATCCGGTCGCGACCCGTGGCCGCGCGTGCGAGGCGCACGGCCGCGGCCGTCGCGTCGCTGCCGTTCTTGCCAAACCGCACTTGCTCGGCACACGGAATCAGGCGGCACAAGCGCTCGGCGACCTCGATCTCGAGCTCGTGGGACAGCGAGAACGTGACGCCGCGCTCGAGCTGCGCCCGCACGGCGGCGTCGACGTCGTCGTCGGCGTAACCGAGCAGCACGGACGCGAGCGCGTTGACGAAGTCGAGATACACGTTACCGTCGACGTCGATCAGCGTGGCGCCTTTGCCGCTGGCCGCGAAATACGGCGACACGTTGCGCGGGAACTGCGTCATGCTCTTCGAGAACGTTTGAGCGCCGAGCGGAATCGTGGCGAGGGCGCGCTCGAGCAAGGCGACCGACCGGCTGAAGTCCTCGATCACCGAGCTGCCCGCGCGTGCACGTTGTACCGCTCGTTCAGCGCCGGGAGGTCGGGCCGCCGGCGCAAGAGCTCGACGATCTCCTCGAGCCCGAACAGCGGCTCATGCGGGTGGAGCGCGTCGAACACGGCGCGGACGACGGCGAGATCCTCGGCATGATCGACGGTCAGTCGCAGGGGGGACCAGTCGACCGCGTTCGCGTAGTTGCCGAGCTTGAAGCGCTGCGGCCGGCCGTGGACGAACGGCGTGACGTGCTCGCGCTCTGCGGCCGCGCGCGCCTCGCGCCATGCGGCCTCGAGCGCCGCGAACGTGAGCACCTCGACGTCGAGCCCGTCGGGGAACGTGCGAACCAGCGTATTCGACGTGTAGTCGTTGCCGTGCTCGCGGTGCAGCGCGAGCACGGCGTCGATGACGCGATAATCGAGCAGCGGGCAGTCGGCCGTGAGCCGCACCACGTGGCGCGCACCGGCCGCGACCGCGGCTCGATACACGCGATCGAGCACGTCGTCGAGCGCGCCGCGAACGCATTCGATACCGGCCGCGCGCAGGCAGTCCGCGAGCGGCGTGTCGGCCTCGTCGCGGCTCGTCGCGACGACGACTCGGTCGACGCCCGCGGGTGCGATTCGCTCGAGCTGGCGCAAGATCATCGGCCGGCCGCCGAGTGGCGCCAGCACCTTGCCGGGGAAGCGGCTCGAGCCCATGCGTGCCTGGACGATCGCGCAGATCATGCCGCGGGCTTCCTGCCGAGGAGCTCACGATACAGAGCGAGGGTTGCGGCCACGGTGGTTCGCGTGTCGAAGTGAGTCTCGATGCGGCGCCGCGCGGCGCGACCCATTCGCAGCCGCAGCTCGGGATCGCGATAGAGGCGCAGGATGGCGCCGGTCAGCGCGGTCGCGTCGCCGGGCGGCACGACGAGCCCGCTGACGCCGTTCTCGACGAGCTCGGGGCTACCGCCCGTGTTCGTCACGATCGGTGGAACCGCGTAGACCATGGCTTCGATGACGGTCTTCGGCAGACCTTCGCGGCGCAACGTCGGCAACACCGATACGTCGCAGGCACCGATGATCGCCGGTGCGTTGCCCTGAAAGCCGATCTTGCGGATCCGCGCCGCATTGCGGCTGGCGGCGATGGCGCGTTCGAGTCGCTCGCCGGCCATGTTGCCGACCAGCAGCAGATAGAGCGGCTCGTCGGAGGGCAACCGGCCAAACGCCTCGACGAGCACCTCGATGCCCTTGCGCGGCCGCATGTTCGCGACGCACCCCACCACGAACGCGCCCGCGGGCACGTCGAAACGCGTGAGATCGGCGGGCGGCTCGCCGTACCAGGCCACATCGTGGCCTTTGTAGATCGTGACTGCGCGCTCGGGCGGCACCAGGCTGCCGAAGAGCCCGCGCTGGACCAGATAACGGCGCACGGCGTCGGCCACGCAGATGATGCGATCGATACGCGGGTGCAGATAACGCTGCCATGACTTCGGATTCAGGCGCGACACGTTGCCGACGATGCCGCGGTAGACGATGACCTTGGGTTTCGGGAAGTGCTTCAAGGCCCGCAGGCCATTCGATACCGCGCGGTTGTGGAGCAAATGCACGATGTCGTAGTCGCCGGTGCGCAGCTCCTCCTGCAGCACGTGGATCGTGTCGGGGTCGATGTGCTTGCCCAAGGAGCACTTCACGACGCGAATGCCGGCCGCTTCGTAGGCCGTGACGTACGGGCTTTCCGGCCGGCAGCATATCGAGACCTCGCAACCGCCTGCCTTGAGACCGATGAACGTGGCGGCCTCCGCTCGATCGCCGTGCCACGTGATCGAGAGCACGCGAATCGGGCGATCGGCGGTGGGGCGCTCGGTTGCGGTCGGTGCCTCGGGTTCGGGCTTGGCGGACATAGACACGAACTGTCGATATGACGTACATAGTAGCCGGGGACTTCGTCCCCAACCACCGCAATGAAAGTACTCGTCTTCAGCCCGCTGGCTGCCGTCTGGCGACCGCGACTCCCCACGCTGCTCAGCGTCGCACAAACGCACATCGATGCGGGCGACGAGGTGCTCGTGATCAACTGCGACCACAGCGTCGAGGCGTGCACGGCGAATCTCGATGAGAGCCAAGCGATCTGCGCGTACTGCATGAAGAAGCGCGACCAGGGCCTGCGCCTGCTCGAGGGGCGCCTCAGAACCGCGCCGCTCGATGACTTCATCGCCGTGCCGCGGCGCCGAGCGCTGCTCGAGTCGAGCGACTCTTTGACGACGCTCGACGACCTGCGCGCCTTGCATCACGAGACCGCCGACATCGGGTATGCGGCGTATTCGGTGTATGCCTACGTGGCCCGTAAGCCCGTGCCGAACCTCGCGAGCCCGATCGTGCGTCGCACGATCCAGCGGCTCGCGAACGCGGGCAAGGTCGTGTACGAGGCGACGCTCGGCGCCATTGCGGCGGAGCGTCCGGACCGCGTCGTGATCCATCACGGCCGCGGCGAAATGGACCGGGCCGTGCTGCGCGCCTGCCAGCGGGCCGGCGTCGATTGCTGGATCTACGAGACCGCCTTCAGGCTGAATCAGCTGATCTGCTTTCGCAATGCGTTGCCGCACGACGTCGACAGCTTCAAGCGGCGCGTCGACGAGCGGTGGGAGCACGGGCCGCCGAATCGGGCCGAGATCGGCGCGGCATTCTTCGAGATGCGCCGCTCGGGCGGCCGCAAGATCAAGACCGAGGGCCTCGACCTCGAGACGCAGGATCGGCAGTTCGTTGCGAACCAGACGCCTGCGGCGCTGCCCGAGGACTGGGATGCGAGCAGGAAGAACATCGTGATCTACGGCAGCTCGAACGACGAGTTCATCGCGGTGAGCCCGGACTACGAGGAGCGTATTCACGGTTCGCAGGTCGAGGCGCTGGAGCGCTTGAGCCGCGATCTGGCGGACGACGGTGCCGTGCACCTGTATTTCCGCGTGCACCCGCGGCAGAAAGGTGTCAAGGACGATTATTTGAAAGAGCTGCTCGAGCTCGAACGCACGCGTGCCAACGTCACGGTGATTCCGGCGGGGTCGAAAATCGGCAGCTATGCGCTGCTCGACGGCGCCGCCATCGTCCTCGCGTTCCACTCGACGATGGCCATCGAGGCCGCGTACTGGGGCAAGCCGTCGATCATCATTTCCGCCTCGATCTACAAGCCTATGGGGGCGAGCTACGCCCCGAGCTCGCACGCGGAGCTGGTCGCGCTGATTCGCAGCAACCCGCCGGCTCTGGACAAGCTGCCGGCGCTGAAATTCGGCTTCTATCAGATGACCAGCGGCTTCACGCAGCCGTACTTCGGCGGCGATCTGACGAAAGGCCGCGCCGGGTACACGTTTCGCGATGATCCGATCCATGTCGAGGGCTGGACACGGTGGCGGTATTTCTGGTCGCGCGAGCGCCAGCGGCTGAAGTGGCGCAGCGTGGTGTAGACTCCGTCATGCCGCGCTACTGCCAACGCTGCGTGTTGCCCGACACGCGTCCCGGCGTTCGACTCGACGCCGCGGGAGTCTGCAACGGTTGCCGCAACGCCGAGCTCAAGGAGCGTACCGACTGGCGGGCCCGCGCGGCCGATTTCGCCGCGATCGCCGCGGACGCCAAGCGGCGCCGGGCCGATTACGACTGCGTGATCCCCGTGAGCGGCGGCAAGGACAGCCACTGGCAGCTCTTGACCTGCCTCGAGCACGGCCTCCATCCGCTGTGCGTGACGTACGCCTATCCCGGCGCGACGGCGCTCGGCAGGGCGAACCTCGAGAATCTCGTGCGCCTCGGCGTGGACCACGTCACGCTGCGCGTGAACCCGACCGTCGAGCGGCGGTTCACGGAGCTCGCCTTTCGCCGCAAGGGGATCAGCGGCCTCGTGAGTCACATGGGCATCTTCGCGTTTCCGCTCAAGCTCGCGGCGCGCTACGACATTCCGCTCGTGATCTACGGCGAGAACTCCGCGCTCGAGTACGGCACGGAGCAGGAGGAGCTGATCGGGGCGCGCCTCGATCGCCGCTGGCTCCGCAGCTTCGGCGTCACCGACGACACGCTGGCCGAGGACTGGGTCGGTGCGGACCTGTCGCGCGAGGAGCTCGCGCCGTATTTCCTGCCGGCCGACGAGGAGCTCGAGCGCAGGAACGTGCGCGCGCTGTTCCTCGGCTGGTACTTCCGCTGGGATCCCGAGGAATCGTTCCGGATCGCGAGCGAGCACGGCTTCAAGGCGCGCGCCGAGGGCGCGCGCGTCGGCCACGTGAGCTACACGAACATCGACGACGAGCTCGTGGCGATCCACCATCACCCGAAATGGCACAAGTACGGCATGACGCGCACGTGGGACACGCTGTCGCTCGAGATTCGCATGGGCCGCATGATGCGCGCCGAGGCCATCGAACGGATTCGCCGTGCGGGCGACGAGACGCCGTGGCACGACATTCGGCTCTTCTGCGATTATCTGGGGCTCGAGCCGGCCGAGTATTTCCGCGTCGTCGAGCAGTTTCGCAACGCGAAGCTATGGACGCGTCGCGGCGGCCGCTGGGTCATCGATGGCTTTCTGATCGAGGATTTCGCCTGGCCCGAGGATCCGAACCCGGCGCGGGTTCCGTCCCGCTAGGGCGCCGGGACTGGCCCGCGCGGTGGCGCAACGGCTAGAGTGCGGCCGTCGTCACGGGGATGCTGCCGATGACCGCGGGAATCGAGCCATCGTTCTGTTCGAATTGCGGCGCCGCGCTCGAGGGCGAGTACTGCGCCGTCTGTGGGCAGAAAGTCGGTCCGTCGAATCCAACGATCGGCGACCTGCTGCGCGAGCTCGTGCAGGAGCTGCTGAGCGTCGACGGCAAGATCTTCCGCTCGGTGCGCCTGCTGCTGACGCGACCGGGCTTTCTGACGCGCGAGCGGTGCGCCGGCCGGCGCGTCCGGTACGTATCCCCCCTGCGCCTGTATCTCGTCTTCAGTGTGGTGTTCTTCGCGACGAACCAGCTGGTGCCCGGTGGCGGTGTGCACGTCGAGGTGACGAGCGGTGCCGCGGGTGCGCCGGTCATCGACGAGCTGCAGACGCAGAAGGCGGTCGCGGCCGTCAACGCGGCGATCGGCGTCTGGGTGCCGCGCGCGATGTTCTTGCTCGTGCCCGTTTTTGGCGGCCTCGTCATGCTGCAGCGGCGCAAGCATCGGCCGAACTACTATCCGCAGCATCTGTGGTTTGCGCTGCACGTCCACGCCGCGTGGTTCGTTGCGTTCAGCGTCTTGGTGTTGACACGCGCAGTGCCGGCGCCCCGCGTCGGCGGCGCGGTCGCCACGCTGGTGCTGCTGTATGCCGGCGGGTACCTATGGCTCGCCTTTCGACGCGTCTACGGCACGACGCTGCTCGGCGCGCTCCGGCGCGTGCTCGTCGTGGCGATCGTTTACTTCATCCTCGTGATTGCCGTGGTGCTGGGCGTCGCGCTTCCCCCGCTGCTGCGGATTACGCCGGCCGCGCCTTGAAGCGCCGCGTCGCTCGCGCGAGGATGGGAATCGTGCCTTCCGGAGGGGAAGAGTGATGCAACGACGAGCGTTGGGCCGCACCGGCCTCGAGGTTTCCGCCATCGGCTTCGGCTGCATGGGGCTCAGCTTCGCCTACGGTCCGCCCGTCGAGAAGAAGGCTGGCATCGCGCTGCTTCGCGCGGCCGTCGACCGCGGCGTGACGTTGTTCGATACGGCCGAGATCTACGGCCCGTTCACGAACGAGGAGCTCGTCGGCGAGGCGCTGGCACCGGTGCGGGACCGCGTCGTGATCGCGACGAAGTTCGGTTTCAAGTTCGACGCGCAGGGCGGCCCGGCGCGGGGGCTCGACAGCCGGCCCGAGCACATCCGGGAGGTGGTCGAGGCGTCGCTGCGCCGACTCGCCACCGACGTCATCGATCTCCTGTACCAGCATCGCGTGGACCCCGACGTGCCGATCGAGGACGTGGCGGGCGCAGTGAAGGACCTGATCCGCGAGGGGAAGGTCAAGCATTTCGGATTGTCAGAGCCCGGGGTGCAGACGATTCGCCGCGCGCACGCGGTGCAGCCCGTCGCCGCGGTGCAGAGCGAATACTCCCTGTGGTGGCGCGAGCCGGAGCGCGACGTGCTGCCCGCGCTCGAGGAGCTCGGCATCGGCTTCGTGCCGTTCAGCCCGCTCGGCAAGGGCTTTCTCACGGGCGCGATCGACGAGAGCACGACGTTCGATGCCACGGACTTCCGCAACGTCGTGCCGCGTTTCACGCCCGAGGCGCGCAAGGCGAACCAGGTCCTCGTCGAGCGGCTGACGGAGATCGCTGCGCGCAAGAAGGTCACGCCCGCGCAGATCGCGATCGGCTGGCTGCTGGCGCAAAGGCCGTGGATCGTGCCGATTCCGGGCACCACGAAGCTGCAGCGGCTCGACGAGAATCTCGGCGCCGCGGCGCTCGAGCTCACGGCCGCGGAGCTGCGCGACATCGACGGCGCGGTCTCGAAGGTCACGGTGCAGGGCGCGCGCTACCCGGAGAATCTGCAGCGCATGACGGGGCGCTGAGTATGGAGCGGCAGCCCCCGCACCCGTGACGCCAGGCGTCGCGCCTCAGACGAGCGTCGCAGCCGCGAACAGGACCGCCAGCGTCAACCCCAGCGCCACGAGCAGCAACGCGACCGGAATCGCGTCGTACTCGCGCCCGGTGCGCTCCACGTAGCTGCGCGTGAGCCGCTCGATCCAAGCGACACCGGAGACGATCCACACGCCGTGCGCGGCGACGAACGCGCCGACGACGACGACGGGCGGGCCTTCCCAGCCCCACGGCCGCCAGAACTCCACGATCGCCACGATCGCCACGAAGCCGCCGACCGCGAGCGCGGTGGCGATACCGATCGTGATGAGCGCCAGCGTGACGCCGATGTTGTGGCGCTCGGGCATGCGCGTGCCCCAACGCGCGCGCAGCCATCCCGTGATGCCGAGCGCTCCGCCGGTCGACAGCACGACGAACGCCACGCTCCCCACGGCCGGCGCCGAGTACGTGGAGAGCAGGGCGAGCGGCGAGAACAGCAGACCGAGCCCGAGCACGGGCAAGACCATGAGGCCGGACAATACGAGCAGGACCCGGAAGAGGGTCGTGTCGGCCAGCCGGTCGATGAGTTGTCTTTCCATGGCACGCCTCCCGGGCGATTACGCGGCGATGGCATGCGCGGCGCGCTTGCCCCACTTCGCGATCACGAACACGTTGAAGAAGTGCATCGCGCCCAGCACGAGCAGCACCATGCCGACCTTCGTGCTCAGGAACTCGATCGCGCCCTGACTCGTCAGGGGCTTGTCGCCGAGCTTCAGGGCCAGCGTCACGTAGCCGAGATTGATCAGATAGAAGCCCACGACGAGCAGGTGATTGATCGAGTCGGCCAGCCGCTCGTTGCTCCCGAAGCTGTCGACGAGGAACACGCGGCCGTTCTTGCTGAGCGTGCGCGCGACCCACACGGTCAGGACGATGCTGATGGCGAGATACAGCAGGTACGTGGTTTCGATGAGCATGGACGTCTCCTCACTTGTTGTTACAGTCATTTCTGACAACACAGAAACTCATGGGCAAAAAAAGGCCCTAGCGAGCCTCCTTCGCGCTCTTCGGCACGAAGGCGGCAATCTTGCTGCCGAGCCTCATCAGCGTCATCAGCGTCGTCCTCGGCAGCTGCATGATCTGATCGAACCACGTGGTGACGTTGGTCAGGAAGCCCAGCATGTTCTCGATGCGTGCCTTGATCTCCTTCGGTGTCTCGCGGTCCTTCTCGAGATCGCGCACGCATTCGCGCAGCACGTGCAACGTGGGCTCGATCTCGCGGCGCTTGCGTTGCTCCACGATCGTGACCAGCATCTCCCACGGATCGGACCGCGCGGTGAAGTGATCGCGACGGTCGTTCATCACGTGCGTCACGCTCACGAGGCCCCAGCTCTGGAGCTCTTTCAGGCTCGTGCTGACGTTGGAGCGCGCGACGTTCAACGTCGCGGCGATCTCATCGGCGGGCAGCGGCGCGGGTGCGAGGTAGAGCAACGCATGGGCTTGCGCCACGGTGCGATTCACGCCCCAGCGCGTGCCCATTTCGCCCCAGTGCAAAACGAATCGCGTCATGACCGGTGTCAGCTTCATATTTCCGTAATTTCTGTGATTTCAGAAAGAACGATAATATCGGGTGGTTGCCGAGTCAAGGGGCGCGGGGCGTCTCGGAGAACCGCGTGCCCCTTGCCGCCTCTCGCCCGGCCTAGAAGAATGACGTCCCGCGGCCGATCTTCGAGAGGTGACGACGATGAGCGAAGTGGTTCTGATCGTGGGCGCAGGCGATGGCTTGAGCGCCTCGCTGGCCCGGCGCTTCGCGCGTGAGGGCGCACGGATCGTGCTCGCGGCGCGCACGCCTGCCAAGCTTGCGTCCGTCGCCGCGGCCACGCGCGCTGAGGTCGTCCGCTGCGACGCGACGACCAGCGCCGACGTCGACGCCATGTTCGCGGCCTGCGACGCCGGTCCCGGGGCGCCCGACGTCGTGATCTATAACGCCAGCGGGCGGGTCCGCGGCCCGCTCGCGCAGCTTGCGCCCACGGCGGTCAAGCAGGCGATCGAGGTCTCGGCGTTCGGCGGGTTTCTCGTAGGTCAAGCCGCCGCAAAAGCCATGCTGGCGCGCGGACGCGGCACGATCCTGTTCACCGGCGCGTCGGCCAGCATCAAGGGGTACGCCGAGTCGGCGGCCTTCGCGATGGGCAAGTTCGCGCTGCGCGGGCTCGCACAGAGCATGGCGCGGGAGCTGCAGCCGCGGAACATCCACGTCGCGCACTTCGTCATCGATGGCGCCATCCGCTCGGCGAGCCGACCCGTGCCGGCCGAGAGTCCGGATTCGTTGCTCGATCCGGACGCGATCGCCGACACGTACTACCACGTGGCGCGCCAGCCGCGCAGCGCCTGGACCTCGGAAGTGGAGCTGCGGCCCTGGGTAGAACGATTTTAGGTGGGGCAAGCCGCGCTAGACGCGCAGACCCGTCTCGCCCAGCAGATCCAGCTGCCCGCGCCGCGCGATGCGTCGGTCGAACAGGCCCCAGGCGCCTTCGCTGCCATGCCAGGCGCCGCCCGTCGCAGCCTTGGCGTACTCGGTCGCGCGCGTCTCGAAGAAGTTGGCGTGCTCCACGCCATTCAGGATCGCCGTGAGCCACGGCAATGGGTGCTCGGTGGCGCCATAGAGTGCCGGTAAGCCGAGCTGCTTCAGGCGCCAGTCGGCCACGTAGCGGATGTAGGCCTTCACGTCCGCGCCCGCGAGGCCCTCGATCGACCCGAGCTCGAAGGCGAGGTCGATGAAGCGGTCCTCGAGACGGACGACCGTGCGCGCGCACTCGACGATGTCGTCGCGCACGGCGTTCGTCAGGGCGCCCGTCTCCGCCGCGAACGTGTGGAACAACCGAATGATGCCTTCGCAGTGCAGCGTCTCGTCGCGCACGGACCACGACACCACCTGGCCCATGCCGCGCATCTTGTTGTGCCGCGGGAAGTTCAGCAGGATCGCGAAGCTCGCGAACAGCTGCAGGCCCTCGGCGAAGCCGCCGAACATCGCGAGCGTGCGCAGGATGTCGGGCTCGGTCTCCACGCCGAAAGTCTGCAAGAAGTCGTGCTTGTCGCGCATTGCCGCGTAGTCGAGGAAGGCGGCAAACTCGGCGTCGGGCATGCCGAGCGTCTCGAGCAGCAGCGCGTATGCCGCAACGTGCACGGTCTCCATGTTCGCGAACGCCGCGAGCATCATCTTGATCTCGGTCGGGCGGAAGACGCGCGCGTAGCGCTCCATGTAGTTGTTCTGAACTTCTATGTCCGACTGCGTGAAGAAACGGAACACTTGCGTCAGCAGATTCCGCTCGGCGTCCGTGATCCGCGTGTTCCAGTCCTTGCAGTCCTCGCCGAGCGGGATCTCTTCCGGCATCCAGTGGATCTGCTGCTGGCGCCGCCAGTACTCGATGGCCCAGGGATAGCGAAGCGGCTTGTAGCTGCGGCTCGGCGTCAGCAGCCCCGGGGCCGCCAATAGCTCGGCTTGATTCAGGTTGTTCACTGGCATGCGAGGCACTCGTCGTATTTCAGCTCGTCCACACCGAGCGGGCGCGACGGCCAGCGACGCGTGTTGTCGCCGTCGACGCCCGCGAAGCCTGCGCGCTGCACGGATTTGGAGCGGCAGTAGTAGAGGCTCTTCACGCCGCGCTCCCACGCCATCCAATGCAGCATCAGCAGGTCCCATTTGTGCAGGTCGCTGGAGAGATACAGATTCAGGGATTGGCCCTGGCACACGAGCGGCGCTCGATCGGCCGCGAGCTCCACGACCCAGCGCTGGTCGATCTCGAACGCGGTTCGAAAGAGGGCCTTCTCGTGCTCGTCGAGGCCTTCGAGCTGTTGCACCGAGCCGTCGTGCGCGAGGATCGACTGCCAGACGGCTTCCGTATCGAGACCGTGCGCCGCCAGGGTTCGCTTCAGCGCGGGGTTGCGAACGCTGAACGAGCCCGACAGTGTCTTGTGCGTGTAGACGTTCGCCGGGATCGGCTCGATGCACGCGCTCGTGCCGCCGCAGATCACGCTGATGCTCGCCGTCGGGGCAATCGCGAGCTTGTGGCTGAACCGTTCCATCCGGCCCTGCTCCGCGGCATCCGGGCAGGCGCCGCGCTCGAGCGCCAGCACGCGCGAGGCGGCATCCGCCGCCGTGCGCAGGTGACGGAACATCCGCAGGTTGGCCGAACGAGCCAGGGCGCTCTCGAACGGGATGCCGTTCAGCTGAAGATAGGAGTGGAAGCCCATGGCGCCGAGGCCGACCGAACGCTCGCGCGACGCCGAGTAGCGCGCAGCGGCCATGCTGCTCGGGGCGCGTGCGATGAAGTCCTCGAGCACGTTGTCGAGCATCCGTAGCACGTCCTCGACGAACTGCGGCTGCGCGTGCCACTCGTCCCAATTCTCGAAGTTGACCGACGCGAGGCAGCACACGGCCGTGCGCGTCTCGCCGTGTCGATCGCGACCCGTGGGCAGCAGGATCTCGCTGCACAGGTTCGACTGCCGCACCTTGAGACCCATTGCGCGCTGATGCTCGGCGAGCGCTCGATTGGCCGTGTCGATGAACAGCAGATACGGCTCGCCGGTTTGCAATCGCGTCTCGAGGATCTTCTGCCAGAGGAGGCGCGCGGAGACGCGCTTCACCGCCGTGCCGGTGTGCGGGCTCTTCAGGGCGAACGACTCGTCGTCGCGCACGGCGAGCATGAACTCATCCGTGATGCAAATGCCGTGATGCAGATTCAGGCTCTTGCGGTTGAAGTCTCCCGACGGCTTGCGAATCTCGACGAATTCCTCGATCTCCGGGTGGTGCACGTCGATGTACACCGCCGCCGAGCCGCGGCGCAGCGACCCCTGCGAGATCGCCAGCGTCAGCGAGTCCATGACGCGCACGAAGGGGATGATGCCGGAGGTTTGACCGCAGCCTTTCACCGGCTCGCCGATCGAGCGCACGTCCCCCCAGTACGTGCCGATGCCGCCGCCATTGGAAGCGAGCCAGACGTTTTCCGTCCAGGTCGCGACGATGCTTGCCAGATCGTCCTCGACGGCGTTCAGGAAACACGAGATCGGCAGTCCGCGCGCGGTGCCGCCGTTGCTCAGGATCGGGGTCGCGGGCATGAACCAGAGCCGCGACATGTAATCGTAGAGGCGTTGCGCATGGGCGGCGTCGTCGCCGTAGCTGCGCGCAACGCGGGCAAAGAGGTGCTGCGGCGTTTCGCCGGGCAGCAGATACCGATCCTCGAGCGTGGCGCGGCCGAAGGGCGTGAGGAGCGCATCGCGGTCCGGATCGATGCGAATCTCGGGTGCCGGTCGCGCTTCGATCTCCGCGACGGCGTCGGCTCGCCCGAGACGCCGGCTCGGGGTCACCGGTCGACGCGCGGCCTCGACATGTTCGAATTGTGTAGCCATACCGCTCCCTCCGAAGATGGGGGGTCGGCAAGCGCGAGACGGAAGTTGCGGGAGGCAGCCACGTCAAGCTCCTGCGCAGCACACCCCGGCTGTCAGAACGTCCCGTGCCCGGCAGGTCTCCTGGCTTGCCGCTCGACGGATCGCTCGAGCCTTCCCGAGGCGCAGGCCCCAGTGGCGTGAATCGAGCGAGCCTTGCGGCCTACAGTTGCGGGGGCAGCTCCGGCTTGCGACCGGATTCCCTTTTTCGTCGCGCTCGCGCGCGAACCGATGCACCACCAGATATTGGGTGTCGACGGGATGGATTGTCAACCTATTGTGGTGAAGCTAAAAAAAGCCGGGGCCGCCCTCCTTGGCGGACCCCGGCAGCGGGGGACTGTGGCTCAGCAGCCGCTGCGCTGCTCCTGGATCTTCTTCTGGATCTGATTCCCCGCCAGGGCGCCGGCGGCGGCGCCCGCGGCCGTGGTGATGTCACGATCGCCGACGTCCTTGCCGACGGCGCCACCCACCAGCGCGCCGGCTACGGTGCCCGCGATGCGCTTCTTGTCGCGCGGCTCGTTGGGCACGCACGAGGGCTGCGTCGCCGGACCGTCGGCCGCGACCTGGGTCGCAGCGGTGGGCTCATCGTGTTGCAGCAGCTTGTAGCCCGCGAACACGCCCCCCGTGGTGGCGGCAGCCAATCCGAACACAGCTCCAGCCAGCAGAGACTTGTTCATGCTCTTCCTCCTGCTTGCGTCGCCTGGAAATTCACCGTCGTTTCATCAGCATCCCGCAAAAGACCGCCCCGGCCGCAAGGGCCAGGCCAACGCCGACGAGGGGCTTTTCGCGCACGTACGCCACCGCGCTCTTCGTCTGCGCACCGACGGCCGCTCGAACGCGTTGTTCCTGCGTACGAGCTTGCGTGCCGAGCTCGGTCGCAAGCTCGCCAAATTCGTGCGCCACGCCGCGTCCGTGGGCGGCGATGCGTTGTGCCGCTGCCGCGACGCGGTCGGCCGTGCCTGCGGCCTCTGCCGCAGCGCGGTCATTGATATAGGTCGTTTTCATCGTCCAATTCCTCCGTTACTTTCTAATGATCCCGTCAGCGCTACATCGTGGGTCGCCCGCGGATCGCCCAGATGACCACGAGCACCAGTCCGACGACGAACAAGAGCCAGGCGATCTGCGTCGCAATGCCTGCGATGCCGGAAAACCCGAGCGCTGCCGCTACGAGAGCCAGAACGAGAAAAGCTGCGGCCCAGGGAATCATGGCTATCACCTCCGTTTGGAAAAAACGGCGCCGGTTGGCATTTCGCGTTCCGGCGCCCAGTCCTCTCCGATACCGTCCTTAGCCTTCGCCGATCACCAGCTTGTTGTGCACGTCCTTGACGTCGCCGGTGTTACGCGCGATCTGTTCCGCCAGAACCTTTTGCTCCTTCGTTTGCACTCGACCCGTCAGAGTCACGACGTCTTCCTTCGTGTCGACGTCGATCTTCAGGGCCTTGATGTTGTTGTTGGCGATCAGTCGCGACTTGACCTGTGCCGTCGTGGTCGCGTCGTCGACCCACGTGCCGAAATCACGGTGGTTCGCCGCGGTCTCCTCGCGCTTCTTGCCGGCCTGCGGATCGACCTTCAGGTCGTTCTTGACCGTCGTGACGCCGTCGACGCCACGGGCAACCTCGCCTGCGAGATCACGATCGATATCGGTCTTGACCATGCCGGTCAGGTGCACCATGCCGTTGTCGACATCCGTCGAGATGCGGAACGGATTCAGGTTGGCATTGAGCACGTAAGCCGTCTCGATCTTGCCCGTGATCCAGGCGTCCTTCGCGTCGCCTTTGAACGTGGACGAATCTGCCAACGCGACGGAGCTCGCGAGCGAGAGAGCTGCCGCCAACGCAGTAGCGATTGAAGTCTTCTTCATGACGTCCTCCAAAATTTCCCTTGTGACTACGCTCACCACAGGAGCAAGTCCCATGCCACGCGTCGGAGGTAGGCGCGGCGCGGGTTTGCGGGCGTCGTGCGCCGCTGCGCCACGGCCCGATTCCAAAGTTTGGAATCAGCTTTTAGGAATTGTGAGGAACCGAGGAAGCTACGGGTTTGCCGAGCTGCGGTAGGCGTTGAGGCGGTTGTACAGCGTGTTGAGGCTGATACCGAGCGTCTCGGCCGCCGCCTTCTTGTCCCCGGCGAAATGCTCGAGCGTTCGCTCGATGAGCTCGCGCTCCATGTCGCGAATCGAGCGACCGGGTTTAAGACCCTGCAGGATGGTGGTCGCGCCGCCGAACGGGCTCTCGAATCGTTGCGGTAGCGTAAGCTCCGTCTTGGTTGGCTCCGCCATCACGAGCGTGCGTTGCACGACGTGCTTGAGCTCGCGCACATTGCCCGGCCACGGGTACGCCAGGAGGCGCTGCATCGATTCTTCCTCGAACTCGCGTTCGATGTCGTCGGAGCGCAGCTCGGTGAGAAAGTGCTTCACCAGCAGCGGAATGTCGTTCGGCCGCGCGCGCAGCGGAGGCACGGCGATCGGTAGGGCGTTGAGGCGAAAATACAGATCCTGCCGCAGCAGGTTCGACTCGATCGCCTGCTCCGGGTCGCGGTTCGTCGCCGCCAGAATTCGCGCGTCGAGGTCCATTTCGTGCTCGCCACCCACGGGCCTCACCTTGGCCGTCTCCAGCACGCGCAAAAAATGCGCTTGCAGGCCGATCGGCATCTCCGCGAGCTCGTCGAGAAACAGCGTGCCGGTCTCCGCGCGCTCGAAGGCGCCCGAGTGGCGACGCACGGCGCCCGTGAAGCTGCCCTTCTCGTGACCGAACAGCTCGCTCGCCGCAAGCTCGGCCGACAACGAGCCGCAATTCACCGGCACGAAGGCACCGGCACGTCCGCTCGCGCGATGAATCGATTCTGCAACGAGCTCCTTGCCCGTGCCCGTCTCGCCGACGATCAATACGGGCACATCGGTTTGCGCCACGCGCTCGATCTGCTCGTACATCGCCCGCATGGTCTCGTGCTCGCCGACGATGAGGCCGAAGTGGCTATCTTGCGCTGCGGCGGGTTCGTCGTCGGCCGAGCGAACGGCATCGATGAGCTCGCGCGCGGTGATCGGTTTAGTGAGGTAACTGATCGAGGGCCCACTCAAGGTCCTGATGTACGATTTGATGCCGGGGTGCCCGGTGATCAGCACGATTCTCCGCAGCCCGCTGTCGCCGAGCTCGTCGAGCAACTCGAGACCGTTGCCGTCCGGCAGCATGAGGTCGAGCAGCAAGGCATCCGGCACGGCGCTGCTGAGGTGCATTCGCGCGCCCGCAAGGGAGTCGGCGGTCACGACGTCGTGACCTTCGCCGCGAAGGATGTCTCTCGCGGCATCGAGCGAATCGGGGTCGTCGTCGACGAGCAGGATGCGTGCCATGTGTTCGGCGAGTTTGGGGTCGCGGGACCCATTCTATAACGAGCCGCCGGGGCGGCGCGCCGCGCCGGTTTGACGGCCCTGCGCTGCGCTCGGCAGAATCGGTCGCACATGAACGCGTCGTTGCGCCGGGCCATCGTGCTACCCACGGCCATTGCGGTTGCCGCCGCCGGCGCCATGCTGCTGTTGTGGCGGGAGCTGCGCGAGGATCAGCAGGCGCGCGTCGCCAACGTGGTGGAAGCCACGTCGTACGCGACCCGCAGTGAGCTCGCCCGCCGGTTGAACGTGCAATTCCAGTCGCTGAGTGCGCTCGCCGAGTTCTGGATATCGGCGGTCGACGCGCGCGCCTCCGCGGACGAGTCGCCGCTCGACATCATCCGCTTCGACGGCATCCAGGCCATTGCCTGGAGCGCCGACGACGGCAGCCGTTTCCTCGTCACTCGCCGCAACCCGGTCGCGGGATATATGCCTTCGAACGAGGAGTGGGCGCCGTACGCGAGATCGGTCGCGGAGGCGCTCGCGGTGCAAGCGGCGGTGGTGCGCGGCCCCGTCGACGAGAAGGGCCGTGCGATCCTGCGATACTACCTGCCCATACGCCGCGGCACGCTTCATGGGGCCCTCGTGGCCGTCATCGACGCGGGCGAGCTGCTGAAGGCGTTGCTCATCGATGAAGCGCCCGGTTACGAGATCCGCGTCTCCTGCTGCGGCAACACGGAGCTGTATCGGCGCGGCGTCGGGGACGCGCGGACGCCCGACCGCTGGCAGCGCGACGGCTGGATTGCACCGGTCACCGGCATCCGCTGGAACGTGGCGCACCGGCCGACGCGCGCGCTGGTCGAAACGCTGCAGACATCCGCCGTCGATTCGGTGCTGATCGTCGGCCTGGCGCTGGCGGTCCTGCTCGGCGGTGTGGTCTTCGAGACGCGCCGGGCGAACGAACGGGCGGCCGCGGCGAACGCGGCCGAGCAGCGCATCCACAAGCTGCATCGCGAGCTGGAGGAGCGCGTCGTGGCCCGGACGCAGAAGCTCGACGACGTGCTACGCGACTTGAACACGATCAACCTTTCCGTATCGCACGATCTGCGCTCGCCGCTGAACGCCATCAGCCTGACCGTGGGCCACCTGCAGGCCGGGAATCGCGACGAAGTCACCGGGAGCCGTTTGGATAAAGTTGCCGGGAACGTGCAGCGAATGGCGGCGATGCTGGACCGGCTGCTCGGATACACCCGGGCCTCGGCGTTCAAATCGGAGCGCGAGGACGTCGACATGCGCGCGCTCGCCGAGAAGGCCGTGCGCGAGCAGTCGCTCGACGGGCGCTCCGTGTCGATCGGGCCGCTGCCGCCCGCGCGCGCGGACAGGGTCATCACGCACATCTTGCTCAGCAACTTGATCGCCAACGCCGCGCGGCACGGCCGCAGCGGGCGGGCTTTGAGGGTCGAAATCGGCCATCGCGACGGCGCCGTCGATGGGCCCGTGTATTTCGTTCGGGACAACGGGCGGGGACTCGACCCGGCGCTCGCCGCGCGATTGTTCCGGCCGCTGGCCGACCGTTCACCGGTCGCGGGCGAGCCAGGCTTGGGGCTTGGGCTGGCGATCGCGGCGCGCGCCGTCGAGCGACACGGCGGCAGAATCTGGGTCGAGAGCGAGGCCGGGCGCGGCGCGACGTTCCTGTTCACGCTGCGTCCGCCGCCGCCTGACCCCGCTGCCGACGATGCCGAAGATGCCGAGCAGGAGGCCTAAGGGCGAGCCGCGGGCCCGGCGCTGACGGCGACGGTATCCCTGCCCGGGGGCGCATGCCCATGGGCCGGTGCCCAGCCGAGAATCGCGAGCAGCACGAAATATCCGGCGACGTAAGCCAGCACGACGTGCCAGCCGGACGAGAGCCAGCGCCGGACCGAGCGGGCCTCGGGGTAGCTGCCGGCGAGCGCCACTCCCGCGGACGACCCGAACCACAGCAACGACCCGCCGTATCCGACCGCGTAGGCCAGCATCCCCCAGTCATAGCCGCCCTGCCCGAGCGCGAGCGCCGTCAACGGGATGTTGTCGAACGCCGACGATACGAATCCGAGGGCCAGCGTCGAGTATTCGGTTGCCGGCGGCAGCTGCTCCACCGGCATCAGCGATGCGCACAGCACGAGCGCGAGCAGGAACGCCGCGCCGCGGAGGGCGCCCGGCAGGAGCCGCCACTCGGGTTTGCGGATCGCTGCCGTCGCGAGGATCGCCGCCCACACCGTCGCGCCCAGGATCGGGTAACGATCGAGCAGCGCCGGGAAGCGCAGGTTGGCCGCGACGTTGACGCCGACGGTAGCGATCAGGATGAGCGCCACGACACCCACGCGGAGCCAGTCGACCACGTGCGCCGTGGAGCTGTCGCGCGAGATCGGGGAGTGGGCATGCTGCTGACGGGCGGCGACGAAGCCGCTCAGCAGCAACGCGACGCCGGCCGCGAGGTAAGCATCGACGACGGAGAGCGGGCTCACGCCGTGGAGCCACATCATCGTCGTGGTGGTGTCACCGACGACGCTGCCGGCCCCACCGGCGTTGGATGCGGCGACGATCGCGGCCAAATAGCCGATGTGCACCTTGTTGCGGAACACGACGCGCGCAACCGTGCCGCCGATCAAGGCGGCGGCGATGTTGTCCAGGAACGACGACAGCACGAACACCATCGCGAGCAGCAGAAAGCCGCCCCGCCAGTCGTCGGGCAGGAAGCGCGGCAGGATCGAGGGGATGTGCGTATCCTCGAAGTGCTTCGCGAGCAGGGCGAAGCCGAGCAGCAGTCCCAGCAGATTCGCGAGCGTGACCCATTCGTGTCCCAGATGATGGGCCAGTCCCGCGACACCCGTGCCGTGCGCGAACGTGCCGAAAGCCAGCTCGTAAACCACGATCGCGCCGAGGCCGGTGGCGGCGACCGGCAGCGCGTGCCGATGCAGCACGGCGACGCCGCCGAGCGTGAGACCGAATAGCACCAGGTCGATCCGTACGCCGAGCTTGATCGCCGTGATGCCGACCACGAGCGCGCCCAGCAACAACCATCGTTCGCGTATGAGCAGCCGCGAAACGACGGTCTGGGTTGCGTGACGACGGTCAGTCGGCAGGGTCGCGGGGTCGGCCGAATCCGGCGCGCCGCCAATCGACTGCATGGGCTCCTCCATGAGCACCGAACAGCAAGAAGTATGCCCAGTCCGCTCGGGAATCAAACGGCACTATTGCCGGCCCCCGCCGGGGGCGAGCCGAGGGCTAGCGCGGACGCGGCTCCGGGCGGCCGAGCCCCCCGCGGTTGCGGCGCGGCCGCCGCGACAGGCCGAACATAATCCCCGTCGCCTGCGACCGACAGCCTCGGCGCGCGGCGCCGGCTCGCACTAGCCTGCTAGTGCTGGAATAGCCGTGGCGCGAACTTGCTCAAGTACTCGCGCCAGTTGATCCACGTATGGGCACCCGCGGAGGGCTCGTACGTCACGGCGAAATCGTGTCGCTTCAGCAGCTCCACCGTCGCTGCGGTCGTATCGACGAGGAAATCGTCACGACCGGTCGAGAACCAAACGAGCTCGAGCCCTCGTTTCAAGGAGGTGTCGTCGAGCGCGGCTCGATGCTTGTCTTCCCACTCCGAGCTGTCGCGCACGTCGAACACGCCGGAGCTGAACACGCCGACATAGGCGTACTTGCCGAGATCGCCGAACGCGATGTCGAGGGTCTGTGCGCCGCCCATCGACAGCCCGGCAATGGCCGTCGAGCGGCGGTCCGTGAGGGCGCGATAGTGCGTTTCGACGTACGGCTTGATGTCGGCGTTGAACTCGCGCACGAAGTCGTCGACGTTCAGCCCGCGGCCGCTCGGCGCGAAACGGCTCGTGTGGCCGTCCGGCATCACGACGATCATCGGCTTGGCGCCGCCAGAGGCGATGAGGTTGTCGATGATGAACCCGGCGCGGCCCACCGACGACCAGGAGTCGTCGCTGTCGAAGGCGCCATGCAGCAGATAGAACACCGGGTACGAGGTGCGGTTACGCTCATAGCCCGGTGGCGTGTACACGTGCATGCGGCGGTCCTTGCCGAGCGCCGTCGAGTAGTAGTGCACCGCCGCCACGGCGCCGTGCGCCACCCGTTGCTCGTCCATGAATTTGGCGCCCGGCACGTAGAACAGGCTCCAGGTGTTGCCGTTCGATTGGCTGACGGCCGGATTCGCGGGGTCGTCCGTGGGCACGCCGTCGACCGTGAAGCGATAGCGATAGGCGCCGCCGGGAAGCTTCGGCAGCGTGACCTGCCAGACGCCTTCGCCGCCCTTGTCGAGCGCGAGGCCCGTATTCGGGACCGGCGGAATGTCGCCACCGCTGACGAGCATGACCTTGCCGGCTTGCGGCGCGCGCAGCCGCAACGTGACATCGCCGTTCGCCGCAATCTCGGGCGAGACCACGGGCGGGGGCAGGGCCGCCGCCGTCGGGGGTTGCGCCGACGCATGACCGGCCAGCACTGCAAGCAGCACGCCCGCGAGCTCGACAACCATGGCCCTGATTTTCACGGTGCTTCTCCCCTCGGCAGCCGATGGGTGGCTCGCCGCTATTCTTTGAGTGTCGCGTCCAGTGTGATCGTGAGTCCGCTGCGCAGCAGGTTCGACACCGGGCATTTCTTCTCCGCCTCGGCCGCATACTGCTGAAACGCCGTGGGTTTCATGCCGGGCACGCGGCCCTCGGTCGCAAGATGCATCTTGCCGATCACGCCGTTCTCGAGCGAGATCGTGGCCCGCGTGCTGATGGCGAGCGGCCGGTGCCCTTGTGTCGTCAGATAATTCGCGAATGCCATGCTGAAGCAGGCGGCATGCGCCGCCGCGATCAGCTCCTCGGGATTCGTGCCCTTCGCGTTCTCGAAGCGAGTCGCATACGTGAACGGCGTGTCGCGCAGCACGCCGCTCACGGCGCTGATCGTGCCGGTGCCCGTCTTGAGGTCGCCGCGCCACGTTCCGGAAGCGGTGCGTTCTATGGCTGCCATGTCGCTGCTCCGTGATTCGTTGACGGAACAGTCGCCGCGCACCCAGCGTGCGCGGCGACCCGTTGCTAGCCGCTCTTGGTTCGCCAGCTGTCGGCGTAGTGCTCTCGCGCCTCGCGCGCGTAGGGCGTCGGCGCGACGCGCACGCGGATCTCGGCCTGCTTGTGCGGCTCGACCGAGGTCTTGCCCGTGGCTTCGGGCTCGCCCCAGACCAGCGTGAGCTGATCGCCGACCTGCGACGTCGTCATTGACGACGCCGAGCGACAGCATGCACCGCTCGTTGTACGAGTAGCCGTTGAACATCGACATGCCGACCATCTTGCCGCCGCTCGTCAGCGTGTCCGCGTTCGTGGAGGCATAGTTGGGTTGTGGCAAGTCGATCCACTTGTACGCCACGCCGTCATCGAAGGCCGAAGCCATGACCTTCAGCAGATCGTCGCGGTTCCACTCGAGCGTGACCTTCTTGCGGTTCTTCTGGTCCTTCATCTTCGTCAGCGCGTCCTTGCCGATGAAGCTCGTCTTCCAGCCGATATAGAAGCCGTAGCCGAGCTCGAACGGATTCACGTAGTAGTCTTCGATGTCGTCGCTGACGAAGCTGCCGCCGATCGAGCCCACGGCCTCGTAGCTGTCGGCGGCGAGCCAATCGCGATAGTCCTGCAGCATGCCGTCACCGGAGTAGATACCCGGCAAAGGCGAGGGGATCCAGCCCGACTCGAGCGTATTCGTCGAGTACGCGCGGCTGCCCACGAGCCGCAGATCGACGCCCACGTCGCGAGCGGCTTCCATGATCGTCGACTGAATGTAGTGCTTGTCGGCATAGGGGCCCCAGACCTCGAGACCGGGCGCGCCGGCCATGCCGTGCCGGAGCGCCTGCACGCGCCGCGAGCCGATCTTGATCCAATCGACGTGAAAGAACTTCACGTCCGGGACCGGGCCGCCGTTGATCTTGTCGAAGATCTTGTTGGCCTCGGGGCCCTGAATCTGGAACCGATAGTGCGTGCGATAGATGGCTTTGCCGTCGGGGCGGCTGTCGGACCGCGGGTCGTGCGTGAGGCGCACTCGGTGCTTGCCGATCGCCGCCTGGAATTTCACCCAGTTGGCCGTCGGCGCGCGGCCCACGAGCACGAACTTATCCTCGCGCTCGCGAAAAATGATCATGTCGCCGATCACGTGACCGGCGGGTGTCACCGGCACGAAGTGCTTGGCGCGGTTCAGATCGAAATTCGCGAAGCTATTGATGGCGACGTGCTCGAGGAATGCGGCTGCGTCGGGCCCTTCGACGATCAGCTCGTCCATGTGGTGAGTCTGATCGAACAGCACGGCGGAGTGCCGCCACGCCATCTGCTCGCTGCGCCAGTTCGAGAACTCTGGCGCCACGACGGGGTAGACGTACATGCCAATCTTCGAGTTGCGCAGCAGCTTTACGGCGCCACCTTGCGCTTTGAGCACGGCGCTCAGACTATTCACGGCCATTTTTCCTCCAGAGACGACGAGTTTTTGCGAATGATCTCACATCCGCGACATGTTTTCGTAGCAACAGGAACGAAGATCCGGGTTACGCTCAAGGTGGTTCGCAGCTCGAGCGCTCGAGTTACTTCGGACGATACGCCGTGCGCGCCGTCTGGCCGTAGGGCGCCGGCTGCACGGTGGCGCGAATCTTCACCTGCTTGTGGCGCTCGACCGTGGGCTTCGTCGTCCCACCGTCCTCTTCGCCCCAGATCACGCTGACCTTCGTGCCTGGCTTCGCATGTTTGACGTCCACGCAGCCGAGCGACAGCATCGCGCGCTCGTTGAAGCTGTAGCCCGTGTACATCGACAGCCCGACCAGCTTGCCGCCCTTTCTCGACTCGGTCGAACGGCAGCGTCGAATAGTTCGCGAGCGGCAGATCGATGTACTTGCGGAATTTACCGGCGTGGAACAACGTCGTGAACACCTTGTCGACGTCGTCGCCGTCCCAGACGAGCGTGACCTTCTGGCGCTTCGGCCTCTTCGCGATCTTCTCGAGCGCTTTGCGACCGACGAACTCGTGGTCGAATCTCACGAACTGCCCGTAGCCGAGGTCGTACGGCGTGAGGTAATAGTCGTCGATCTTCTTCGAGCGTGATAGCTGCCGCCGAGCGACGCCGTGGCCTCGTAGCCGTGCGCCGCGAGCCACTCGCGATACGGCTTCATCTGCTCGCCGCTGTAGACGGCAGGCACCGGCGACGGAATCCAGCCGGACTCGAGCGTGCTGGTCGGGTACGTGCGGGCGCCGACCCGGCGAATGCCGAACTCGCGGCCGGCCTCGACGATCGCGTCGCGGACCTTGTCGCCGTCGGCCCAGGGGCCGAAGATCTCCCAGCCGGGCTGGCCGACCATGCCGTGGCGCAGCGCGCGGACCTTGCAGCCCGCGATGTTGAACGTGTCCATGTGGAAGAACTTGATGTCGGGCACCGGCTTGCCGGTGACTTTCTCCATGACCTTCTTCGCGTTCGGGCCCTGCACCTGATAGCGGTATACGCGCCGGCTGCCGGTTCGGTTCACGAACGAGCGCTCGTCGCGCTCGGCCTTCGCGTTGTAGGTGCCGGCGGCAAGGTTGTACTCCACCCAGTTCAAGGCCGGCGGCCGGCCGACGAGCACGAAGCTGCTCGGCGCCAGGTGGAACAGGATCGCGTCGCCGATGACGTAGCCGTCGTGATTGCAGGCGACGAACTGCTTGGCTGTGTCGACGCGAAAGTTGTTGAACGTGTTCACGCCGAGCGTGCTGATCAGCTTCAGCGCGTCCGGCCCCTCGAGGTAGAGATCGGTCATGTGGTGGGACTGATCGAGCAGCGCGCAACGTCTCGCGCCAGGAACGCTGCTCGTCGCGCCAGTTCGTGAATTCGCTGGGCACTACTGGAAAGGCATACGGCCCGATCTGCGAGTTGCGTAGCATCTCGACTGGACTGCGGGCCGAGTCCAATGCCTCTTGTAGGTTCTGGTAGCTCATAAGATCCTGTGTTCGACGGTCCCCTTCTTGAAGGATGACGCCATGGGCCGCCATCGCGCCGCGGCGACCGCGTCGAATCCGGTCGTTACGGCCTGCTCCTCCCCCGGAAAAAAGCACCCTAAATCAACAATCCTCTCGGCGCCACTTGACCCCGGTGCGCAGCGCCGGGCCTCGCGTTGGCGGCAAGTGCGGGGCTCAAAAACAAAACGGGCGAGTGTCGTGGCCGAACACTCGCCCGTTTGCTATGACACGAACACCCTCGGTCAGCCGGCTTTGCCGGTGCGCCAGCCCTCGGCGTACGTCTCGCGGACGAACTTCGAGTACGGCACGGCGCTCACGACCGCGCGGATGTTGAATTGCTTGTGGCGTTCCACCGTGGGCTTCCGCGTGCCGCCGTCGGGCTCGCCCCAGACGAGCGTGACTTCGGTGCCGAGCTCGATGTTCGGGTCGACGATACCGAGCGACAGCATCGACTTCTCGTTGTAGCTGTAGCCCGCGAACATCGAGGCGCCGACCACCTTGCCGTTCTTGTCGACGATCTTGTCGAACGACGACGAGGCGTAGTTCGACAGCGGCAGGTCGATGTACTTGTAGTGGTCGTCGTTGCCCATGAACAGCGATGCGAATGCCTTGGCGACGTCGTCGCCGTTCCACGCGAACGTCACCTTCTTGCGGTGCGGCTTCTTGGCCATCTTCTCGAGCGCGTCGCGGCCGATGAAGTCGTGATCGAACTTCACGAACGGACCGTAGCCGATCTCGTACGGCGTGACGTAGTAGTCCTCGATGTTGTTGGAGACGAAGCTGCCCGCGAGGCTGCCGGTGGCCTCGTAGCTGCTCGCCGGCAGCCACTTGCGGTACTTCTTCATGCGCTCGTCCGTGTAGACGGCCGGCAACGGCGACGGAATCCAGCCGGACTCGAGCGTGTTCGTGGCATAAGCGCGCGAGCCCACCTGCTTCAGGCCGAACTCCTCGCCGGCCTTGATGATGGCCTCGCGGATCTTCTCGCGCTCGTTGTACGGACCCCAAATCTCGAGGCCCGGAGCGCCCGCCATGCCGTGGCGCAGCGTGCGAACCTTCTGGCCCTTGATCTTGATGTAATCCATGTGGAAGAACTTGAGGTCGGGCACCTTCTTGCCGTTCAGCTTCTCGATGACGGACCAGGCCTTCGGGCCCTGGATCTGGAAGCGGTACGAGATGCGCTTGACGGCCTGGCCCTTCGGATTGCCCGGGGAACGGTCGTCCTTCTTGATCTTGACGCGATAGTTGCCGGTCTCGGCATGGAACTGGATCCAATTCGCGGTCGGCGCGCGGCCCACGAACACGATGTTGTTCTTCTCCAGATGGAACAGGATGCCGTCGCCGATCACGTGGCCGCTATAGCTGCACGGTATGAACTGCTTGGCCCGGTTGACGGGGAAGTTCGCGAAGGTGTTGATCGCGAGATCGGAGGCCAGCTTGATCGCGTCGGGCCCCTTGATGTAGATGTCCACCATGTGGTGCGACTGATCGAACAGCACCGCGGACTTGCGCCAGGCGGCCTGCTCGTCGCGCCAGTTCGAGAACTCGGCGGGGACGACCGGGTAGACGTAGGCTCCAATCTGAGAATTGCGGAGAAGATCGACGGGACTCTTGGCGGCTTTAAGCACGTCCTCTAGGTTTTTCTGAGCCATGACTACTGGGTTCCTCCTAACGCGAGCTCTTGTGGTTTTGGCCTGAAAAGGCGCGCAGTGTACCACCGCGCGCGAAAAATCCGCTCACCGACGATATGGTCGCCGGTCCGGTCGGGACCCTTTCGAGCGAATTATTCCGACCCGGCTCGACGGCGCCTATTTCAGGACGGCACCCTCGTGCACCGGCGTCACCGCGTGCTGGTAGACGCCGAGCCAACCCCGTTGTCCCTGGGCGCCGAACACTCGCGGCGTGCGCCGGCGTTCGGCGAGCACGGCCTCGGGCACCTCGAGGTCGACGGCCTTGGCCGCCACGTCGATCGAGATGATGTCGCCGTTCTCGAGATAAGCCAGCGGTCCGCCGGCGGCGGCCTCGGGCGAGGCCTCGCCGACCACCAGGCCGTCGTTCACGAGCCCCGACAGCTGCCCCTCGGTGATCGCCGCCACCTTGTCTATGAGCCCCGCGCCGTCGAGCGCGAACACCACGGCCGAGGTCATCGCCATGCCGGGGCCGCCGATCACGCCGAGACCGCGGAGCACGACGACGTCGCCCGGCTTGACTCGACCCTGCTCGATGCCCGCCAGCGCCTCGTCGCGCGAATGGAAGATGTTCGCAGGGCCGCGGAACGACAGCATCCGCTTGCCCGTGCCGCCGAGCCGCACGATGCCCCCGCCCGGCAGCAGCGTGCCGCGGACGATCACGATCGACGGCTGCGTCGAGAGCGGCTTGTCGAGCGTCGCGATCACGCGTTCGTCCTGCACGGTCGTGCCGGAGAGGATCTCGCGCAACGTGCTGCCGCCGACGGAACGAGCATCGAGATCGAGCTGCCGCTCGAGGCGCTTCAGCACGGCGCGGGCACCGCCCGCGGCTTCGAACTCCTGGATGAGCCCTGGGCCGTTCGGTCGAATGGCGGCGAGCAGCGGCACCTTGTCGGCGTAGTCGGCAAACGTCTGGTACACGTCGACGTCGACCTCGGCTTCGCTCGCGATCGCCTGGAGGTGCTTCACGCAATTGATCGAGCCGCTGAGCGCCAGCACGATCTGGACGGCGTTGCGCACGGCGCCGGCCGTGATGATGTCGCGCGGCTTCACGTCCTGCCACACCATCTCGACGATCCGCGCGCCGGCCGCGCGCATGTTGGCCAACATCTTCTCGCTGCCGGCCGCGACGGGCGCGCTGCCGGGCAAGCGTCATGCCGAGCGCCTCGCACACCACGTGCATCGAGTTCGCCGTGCCCATGCCCGCGCAGACGCCGGGGCTTTGGACGGCGACGTCGGCCATGCCGGACAGATCCTCGAGCGTGATGCCGCCCGAGGCGATGTAGCCGGACTTCAAGAAGACGTCCTCGATGTCGACGTGCTCGCCGCGATAGCGGCCGCTCTTCTGGTAGCCGCAAATCACGACGATCGTCGGAATGTTCAGGCGCCCGGCTGCCATCAGCTGGCCCGGCGTGGTCTTGTCGCAGGACGCGAGGCACACCATGCCGTCGAGCAGCGCGCCCTCGACCTGCACCTCGATGTCGGCCGCGATCAGATCGCGCGACGGCAGGATGTAGGCCCCGCGCCGCCCGGCGCTCGTGATGAAGTCGCTCGGCGCCGCGGTGCGAACCTCGAACGGCACGCCGCCGGCCGCGCGGATGGCTACTTTCAGCTCGTCGGCCACGCCGTCGAGATGACTGAAGCAGCTCGATAGCTCGGACGACGAGTTCACGATCGCGATCTTCGGCTTGGCCATGTCCTCGTCGGTCAGACCGAGCGCCCGCCACTGCGCGCGGCGGCCGGCCCACAGCGCCGTGCCGGGCGTGAGGTTGCTGCGGAGTTTGCGTGGCATCGTGAGTTCCCGTGCTGCGCAGAGCACCGAGAGTATCGCGCCAATCGTGCGAAATCGCGATGAGGTCCCGGCAAGCGACGGGCGTAAGCGGTGGCCGCGGTCTGGAACCACGAGCTACACTCGGCGGGCTTTGCTTGGCGGGGTCGCGATGGCTACGGCTTCCACTTCCATCAGTACCGGCGCGGCCACCGCGCTGCCGGCCGATCGCCGCAGCCGGTTCTTCGTGCTGCTCGCCGTCATGCTGCTGGTGCTGCTGGCGCTCGGTTTCGGCCGGACTCTGTATTTGCGGTCGCTATTCGGCGCCCTCGACACCGCCTCCGGCACGCCGTTTTTGCCCTGGCACGTGTACTTGCATGGCAGCGTGATGACGGCGTGGTTCGTCGTGCTGTTCGCCCAGACCGTGCTCGTGGCTGCCCACCGGACCGACTTGCATCGATGGCTCGGCTGGGCCGGCGTGGCGCTCGCCGCGCTGGTCGTCGTGGTCGGCGCCTGGACCGTGATCCAAGGAGTGCCGCGCAACATGGCGGCGGGCACTCCGCTCGACGAGCAGCGAAGCAACGTGTTCGGCAACATGGCCACGCTGCTGCCGTTTGCCGTGTGTGTCGCCACGGCCGTGATTTGGCGTCGCCGGCCGGATGTGCACAAACGCTTCATGGCGGTCGCGAGCATCGCCGTGACCGGGCAGGCGACACAGCGCATCGGCTTCCTGCTCGGGGTGCCGCAGCTCGTCCTGCCGGGCTACCTGGTGTTCGTCTTTGCGCTGCTGGGGTACGACCTCTGGTCGCGTGGACGCATCCACTGGGCGACGGCGGTCGCGAGCGCGGTCTTGGGTGGCTCGCTGGTCGGCCTGATCATTCTTGCCCGTAGTCCGATCGGCAGCGCCGTCCTGAAGGCTCTGGCGTAGTCGCCGCGCGGGGCCGCGTCGCGGACCGCTTGGCGTTGCCCGGAGCTCCGTTAGGCTCGCTGGCTCGCGGCCACTCGAACCATCGCCGCGAGACTTCGCTCGACGTCCTCGTCCGTGGTTGCCCACGACGAGACGCTGATGCGCATCGCGGTCCGTCCCTGCCAGACGGTGCTGCCGCACCAGCACGTGCCTTCCTGCTGCAGCGCGGCAATGATCGCGCGCGTCCGCTCGGCGCTGCCGAACGACACGAGCACCTGATTCAACACCACGTCGTTCAAGACCTCGAACCCGGCCGCGGAAAGCCCGGCGGCGAACCGTGTGGCGTGCCGGCAGCAGCCTTCGATGAGCTCTGCGCTGCCGCTGCGGCCGAGCGCCGCGAGCGCCGCCCACACCTCGACTCCGCGGGCGCGTCGCGACAGCTCCGGCGTGAAGTGCGACGGGTCCCGCTCGCCGGTGGCCGCGGGCAGATAGTCCGCCGCGACGGCCATCGCGGCCTGCAGCGCGCTCGAGTCGCGGACGAAGGCGACGCCGCTGTCGTACGGGACGTTCAGCCACTTGTGCGCATCGGTCGCCCACGAGTCGGCTTGCTCCATGCCGCTCGCGAGCGCGGCGCGCTCCGGCGTGGCGCGCGCCCACAGCCCGAACGCGCCGTCGACGTGCACCCAGGCCCCCGCGTCGCGGGCCGCGGGCGCGATCTCGGCGATCGGGTCGAACGCGCCCGTGTTCACGTTGCCGGCCTGCAAGCAGACGATCGTTGGTCCGGCGATCTTCGGCAGCGCCGCGGCGAGCATCCGGCCCTGCCGGTCGACGGGCACGCGCGTCACGCGCGCGCGCCCGAGGCCGAGCACGCCGAGGGCCTTCGCGACGGTCGGATGCACTTCCTCCCCGACGATGACCGTGATCGGCGGCGCGCCGAAGAGGCCATCGGCTTCGACGGCCCAGCCGACGCGCGCGAGCACGCGGTGGCGGGCCGCGGCCAGGGCCGTCATGTTCGCCACGGTCGCCCCGGTGACGAACGCGCCGGCGCAGTCGCGCGGCAGGTCGAGCACGTCGAGCAGCCAGCGCAGCGCGATGCGCTCGAGCTGCGCGACGCCCGGTGTCGACGCGTACAGGCCGGCGTTCTGATCCCACGCCGTCGCGAGCCACGACGAAGCCACGGTGACCGGGAGCGCGCCGCCGATCACGAAGCCGAAGAAGCGCGGTCCGGCCATCGCCATGGTCGCGGGCGAGACCAGCTCGTCGAGGCGGGCGAGCACGGCGGCCGGGTCTTGCGGCGTCTCCGGCAGCGGCGTGTCGAGGCGTGCGAGCTGCGCAATGGCGTCCGGAGAGGGTGCGACGGCGCGTTCCGGCAGCGTTGCGAGGTAGCGTCGCGCGCGTGCCGCCGCATCCACGAGCAGCTGCTGCGCGGGGGCGTTCGCGGTGTTCGGCGCGTTGCGCGTCATGCTCGTATCGTGGCGTGAGGAATGCGCAGATGCTAGCCGAGCGGTCACTGCACGGGAACGGCGCGCGTTTGCCGCGGAGCGTGGCTTGCCCCTAGTATTCGTCTCGATCCTCCGGGGGTGAGATTCAATGACAGCACGTGCCTCGACCGCGGCTCTGCGCTCGCTCGCGCTCGTCGTCGCCGGCCTCGCGCTCGCGCCGCGCGGCGGCGCGCAGACCGCCAACGGCGAATGGCCGAGCTATGGCGGCGATTTGGCCCATACGCGCTACGCGCCGCTCGAGGAGATCAATGCGAGCAACTTCGGTTCGCTCGAGCTCGCCTGGCGGTTCAACACCGCGAACCTGGGGCCGACGCCCGAATATCGGTTTCAGAGCACGCCCGTGATGGTCGACGGCGTGCTGTACACGACCGGCGGCACACGACGCGCCGTGACCGCGCTCGACGCCGCGACCGGCGAGCAGCTCTGGGTCTACGGCCTGAACGAAGCCGAGCGCGGTGCGGACGCCCCGCGCCGGCTATCGGGGCGCGGCCTCGCGTTCTGGCAGCGCGGCCGCGATAAGCGCGTGCTGTACGTGACGCCGGGCTACGAGCTCGTCGCGCTGAATGCGGACACCGGCCGGCCGATCGAGAGCTTCGGCCGGCACGGCATCGTCGATCTGTACGAGACGCTCGATCAGGGCACCGACTGGGATCGGCGCCAAATCGGGCTGCATTCCCCGCCGACGATCGCGAACGGTGTGGTAATCGTCGGCGCCGCGCACACGCCGCTCGCGCCGGCCAACCAGGCCAAAAGCGTGATCGGCTACATCCGCGGCTTCGACGTGGTGACGGGCAAGCTGCTGTGGACGTTCCACACCGTGCCGCGGCGCGGCGAGCCCGGCTACGAGACCTGGCTCGACGGCGCAGCGGAGAAGGGCGGCGGCAACGCCGGCGTCTGGGCCGCGATCTCGGCCGACGAGCAGCTCGGCCTCACGTATTTGCCGGTCGAATCACCCTACGGGGACATGTACGGCGGCTTGCGTCCGGGCGCGAATCTGTACGGCGAGAGCATCGTCGCCGTCGATACACGGACCGGCGTGCGGCGCTGGCACTTCCAGACGTCGCACCATCCGCTCTGGGACTACGACTTGCCGACCGCGCCGATCCTCGTGGACGCCGTGAAGGACGGCAAGACGATCAAGGCGCTGGCGCAGCCTTCGAAGCAGGGGCTGCTGTTCGTGCTGAACCGCGCAGACCGGCGAGCCGATCTGGCCGATCCCCGAGACGGCGGTGCCGCAGGGCAGCGTGCCGGGCGAATGGTATTCGCCGACGCAGCCGATCCCGACGATTCGGTACGGGCATCAGGGCGTGGCGCTCGACGATCTCATCGATTTCACGCCGGAATTGCGCGCCGAGGCCGAGAAGATCGTCGCGCAGCACCGGATCGGCCCGATCTACACGCCTGCGGTGCCTTTCAACCCGAACGGCCCCACGTCCACGCTGATGGTCATGGGCGGCAGCAACTGGCCCGGCGGCGCGTACGATCCCGAAACGCACATGCTGTACGTGACCGCGAGCGTCGGCGTGAACAGCATGACGATCTGCACGTACCCGGAAGGCTCCGCGATGCCGCGCGGCATTTGCCTCGGGCCCGACGCCGGGGCTTTCGGCGGCCTGCGCAACGTCGACGTGCAGGGGCTGCCGTTGCTGAAGCCGCCGTACGGCACGATCGCCGCCATCGATCTCACGAAAGGGGCCGTGAGCTGGGAGGTTCCGAACGGCGACACCCCGACGGCGATCAAGAACAACCCCGCGCTGGCGGGCGTCGACGTCGGTCGAACCGGGCGTGCGGGGCAGCCGCCGGGCGCGCTCGCGACGAAGACGCTGCTGATCGTCGCCGAGCCGGGCTACGGACCCACGCCCGACGGCAAGCCGGGCTCGATGCTGCGCGCCTACGACAAGCGCACGGGCCGTGAGGTCGCGGCGCTGCAGCTGCCGGCGCCACAGAGCGGCTCGCCGATGACCTACATGCTGAACGGGCGGCAGTATCTCGTGATCGCCGTCAGCGGCAACAACTATCCCGGCGAGCTGCTCGCGTATTCGTTGCCGCAGCCGAAGCCGGCGCGCCGCGGCGCCGCCGCCGAGTAGGGCGTCAGAGCACGCGTCACGGCGCGCGGCCGCGATTCGCACCTAGAACAGAAAGCTGTGATGCGCGCGAGTCGCGCGCGCCAGGCCCGTGAAGCCCACGGTAGGCGGCTCGCTCGTCCATTGAAACGGACCGCCGGTGTAAGGATCCCGCGCGGCGGCGAGCGGGATCATGGTGCCGGCCAGCAGCGGCGCCGCCCCGAGGCCGCGTAGCTCGGCCGTGAGCAACGCGGCACGGCGCACGCCTTCGAGATCGGCCACGCGCGCGCCGTAGTCGCTCAAGAACGCGCGGCCGGACCCGAGCATGAGGTTGCCGAACCAGTTGTAGGTCAGCCCGATCACGCCGCTCGGCTGCACGTCGACTTCGTCCGCGCGCTCGAGCGCGTCCGCCAGCTGCGCATAGGGCGCCTCGAGCAATCGACTTAGCTTCAGCAGCGCCGTCGCGTCGCGGTTCGCGGACGCTTGCGGTTGGAGCAGCGCCAGCATGAGGCGCGTCGTCAGTCGATCCATCGCCGACCGCGGGTCCTCGATGTCCGGCGGCAGCGGCATCGTGAGTCCGTGCGTCTTCAGAAAGCGCAACGAGCGGTTCGAATAACGCCATTCGCCGATCAGTGCGCGGCGCAGCGAGCGTTCGGCGTCGGTCAGCGCGACTCGCCAGACCGGCGGGACCGCCGCCGCGCGCTGCTCCGGCGGCAGTCGACGCAGGAGCAGATTGCCCCATTCGAAGTGCTCGCTGACGAAGCTCGTGGCGATGGCTTTGCCAAACAGCGAATCGGCCTCGGCCAAAGCGAGGCGCCACAGCCGAAGATCCGCGTCGAGCCGGTCGCGCACCTGCTCCGCATTGCCGGCCGCGGCCAGCTGCCACGTCTCGAGCCAGAACAGACGGCGCGGATAGCGCGCCAGCTGATAGGCGGCCAGCGGGCCGCGCAAGTCGCCCGTGGTGACCTCTCGCCAGGCGCGATAGCCGAGCACGGTGCGATAGCGATCGATCTGCCAGCGATATTCGTCGAGCGCCGTGCCCGAGTCGGCGGTGGCGGCATCGAGCGCGGCGACGCAATTGGAATTGCGCGAGTCGCAGATCTCGAGCGCCGCACGGATCGGCCCCGGTGCCACGCCGAATGCCGCTTGCTCGTCGGGATACAGATCAGGGTCGAGGGTCCGCTCCGGCTGCGCCGCCAGATCGCGAATCCGCGCGGCGCGCTCGGCCCCGAGCGCGGCAGGGTCGGCATCGCGCGGAGCATCGAAGCCGAGCAGAAAAACGTAGGCATTGTCGGCGTCCGCGACGGGCGTCTTCGGACCGGCGCTCGCAAGCTCGAGCGCCTCCGCGCTCGGCGGCTGATCGTGCAGATTCACGACGAGCGCGAACGCGTACAAGAGCAGCGGCAGGCTCACCACGACGGCTGCCGTCCACAGGATGACGCGAAATGGGCTGCGTACCCCGTCCATGGACGACAACGGTAGCACGGCAACGATGGCGCAAAGCGCGGCGCACGGGCCCGGGCGCGGTCGTGCGGCACGGTATATGATCCACGGACTCGTTCGGCTCGGGGGTATCCATGACACGCAGCGTGTGGGCGCGGGCTCTGCCCAAGTGCGCATGGGCACTTGCTCGTGGCGTTCGGCGTCGGGCTCGACACGCGTGCATTCGCACAGCACGCGACGGCCTTCGACCTCGAGGACGGCAAACAGGTGTATGCCGGCTCGTGCGCGAACTGTCATGGCCCCGACGGCAACCTGATCGCCGGCATCGACTTTGGTCGCGGCGTGTTTCGCCGCAAGTTCAGCAACGACGAGCTGGCCGCGACGATCATCAACGGCATCCCGAACACGCCGATGCCGCCGAACCCCGGCATGAGCGAGGAGCAGGCGCAGCGCGTCGTGCAATACCTGCGCTCGATGGCGGAGGGCCGCATCACCGCGGCGAACGGCGACCCGAGTCGCGGCCGCAAGCTGTTCGAAGGCAAGGGCGAGTGCACGGACTGTCATGCCGTGCACGGTGTGGGCTCGCGCATGGGGCCCGATCTCACGCGGATCGGCGCCGTACGCCGCGCGGGCGAGCTCGAGCGCTCCTTGCTCGATCCGAAAGCCGAGGTGCAGGCCGAGAACCGCTTCTACGAGGTCACGCCCAAAGGCGGCAAGCCCGTCAAAGGGCGGCTGTTGAACCGCGACACGTTCACGGTGCAGCTCATCGACCAGGACGACCGGCTGCGCTCGTTCGAGATCGCCGATCTCGCCGCGCACGGCTTCGAGGACACGCCGATGCCCTCGGCGCGCAAGAAGCTGTCTACCCAGGAAATCGCCGACGTCGTGAGTTATTTGTCTTCGTTGCGCGCTGAGGCCACGCCATGAAAACGATAGCCGTTCTGCTCGCTTGCGCGACGGTCGCGGCCGCCGCACCGGTCGCGGCGCAGGTCACGTTCGACCGCGTGCTGCACGCCGACCGCGAGCCGCAGAACTGGTTGAGCTACTCGGGCACGCCGGCGAACCAGCGCTTCAGCCGGCTCGACCAGATCAATACCAGCACCGTGAAGACGCTCGAGCAGCAATGGGTGTGGCAGGCGCGCTCGCTCGAGAAGTTCGAGGCCACGCCGCTCGTCGTCGATGGAATTCTGTACACGGTGCAGGCACCGAACGACGTCGTCGCGCTCGACGCGGCCACGGGTCGCGTGTTCTGGACGTATCACCACGAGCCCGCGCCCGAGTCGCGTCTGTGCTGCGGCCGCGTGAATCGCGGTCTCGCGATCCTGGGCAACACGTTGTACATGGGCACGATCGACGCGCACCTCCTCGCAATCGATGCCACGAGCGGCCAGCTGCTGTGGGACACGGTCGTGGCGGACGCCAAGGACATGTACGCGATCACGATGGCGCCGAACGTCATCAAGGACAAAGTCATCGTCGGCACGGCCGGCGGCGACTTGGGCATTCGCGGCATCGTGGCCGCGTTCGACGCGAAGACCGGCAAAGAGGTGTGGCGGTTCTACACGATCCCCGCGGCCGGTGAGCCCGGCAGCGAAACGTGGTCCGGCGAGTCGTGGCGCGCCGGCGGCGCCTCCGTCTGGAACGTCGCGGCTTACGACCCCGAGACGAACCTCGCGTTCTGGGGCACGGGCAACCCCGCGCCGGATTGGGACGGTCGCGATCGGCTCGGCGACAATCTGTACAGCGACTCCGTCGTCGCGCTCGACGTCGATACCGGCAAGCTCAAGTGGTATTACCAGTTCACGCCGCACGACGAGCTCGACTACGACTCGACCCAGGTGCCCGTGCTCGCCGACATCGACTGGCAGGGCAGCCCGCGCAAGGTCATGCTGTGGGCGAACCGCAACGGCATCATGTACGTGCTCGACCGCACCACGGGCGAGCTGCTGACCGGCAAGCCGTACGTCAAGCACAACTGGTGGGCCGGCTTCGACGCGAAGGGCCGCCTGCAGCGCGTGCCCGGCATGGAGATCACGCCGGAGCCCAAGCTGTTTCGCCCGCACGTGCACGGCGCGATCAACTGGGCGCCCACGTCGTTCTCCCCGCGCACGGGCCTTTACTACGTGGCGCACTGGGAGAACTCCGGCATCGTGGCGATCGAGGGCCAGTTTCCGCAACCGGTCGGCATCCATCGCCGCCAGACCGCGATGGGGCAGACGAACCTCGAGCCCTTCTTCAACAACGACGACGAGGCGTATGGGGTGATTCGCGCCTACGACCCGCACACGCTCACGCCGAAGTGGGAATACAAGATGGCCGACATCACGTGGGGCGGCGTGCTGTCGACGGCCGGCGATCTCGTGTTCGGCGGCGGGCGCGAGGGCTACCTGCTCGCGCTCGATGCGCGCACCGGCGAGCTCTTGTGGCGCGCGTCGCTCGGCGGGCAGGTCAACGCCGCGCCGATGAGCTATGCCGTGAACGGCAAGCAGTACGTCGCGATCGCGGCGGGCAGCGCGCTGTTCTCGTTTGCGTTGCCGGAGCGCTGAGCGGCCGTAGCAGCGCAGCAACGGTCGGCGCGGCGCGATTCGCGAAGGGCGTCACCCGGTCGTCGGCGGCACGCCGCGCGCGAGTATCTGATCGAGTCGTTCCCGGATCGCGACCGTTTCGCTCTCGAGCAACGTGCGCAGGTCATTGAGGCGCGAGGCCTCGGCCTCTTCGGCCAGCGTGCGTTGTCGGTCGAGCTCGCGCTGCAGCGCTTGCTGGCGGCGGTTCCAGCTGATCCGCTGTATCTCGAGCAACAGAAGGCCGATCGCCATCACGACCACGATGGCGAGCAGCATCACGATTCCGAGCGGCGCGTCGATTCGCGCCACGAGCAGATTCAGCGACGTGGCCTGGGTGATCACGGACCAATTCGCCACTGTGAATATCGCGATCAGCACCGCAATCACTACATAGACGAATCCACGAATCGTCATCGGCGTTCCTCGGTTTCGTTGCTCGCGGCGGCCTTCGTCCACCGCTACCTTGCCGCCGGCACTCGCAGGGCGGGGTCGGTGCGGGTTCGGGACCACATCCGGGCGCTCTCGAGGTCGCAGACATAGGGATACATGGCTGTCTCGGTCGGCACGCGCGTAAGCTCCACGCGGCCGCGTTTCGGCTCCGTGAGATATGCGGGGTCCTCGAGAGTGTAGTCGTAAAACAGCGTGCGTCCGTCGGACGAGAGCGAAAAGCGCTCCGTCAGCTTCTTTTGCTCGCTCGACGGGACGTCGGCACCGCCATGGGCCTCTTCGCCACCGAGTCCCCAACGTGAGGCGCGAAAGCCGTGACTTTCGACGACGAGAGCAGCGCCTTCGACGCGGCCGGTGGCGACACCGAACCAACCGTCCCGATCGGCCGCGGCCTCGTGCCCATCGAGCGGCACCGTGCGGACGACGTCGTAGATCTCGTTGTGCAGCACGGCGGCGTGCTCGTCGATGCCGATCTCGAGCAGAAAGAACGGCTGGAAGAAGATGTCCGGCACGTTGATCGGCTCGCAGCTGTTGGCCGGCGAGAGCTTGCGGTCGTAGCCGCGCCACGCAGCCATGCCGGCGGCGTTCAGCGGCAGTGACGGCCCGCCGCCGAATTCGAGCAGCGGCTGTTGCCAGCGACCGGCGAGTCCACCGACGCCACGCGCCGCCGGCGGAGCCGTGCGCGTCGCGGGGTTGGCTGGAGCCGAAGCCGCAGCGCGCAGTGACGGGCTGAACAGGCGCGTGCTGGCGGCCATCGTGTACTCCGCGCCGAACGCATCGACGATCGCGAACGCATGAGCGAAGCGGAAGGTGGGGTCGCGATGCGGCCAGGCGCGGATGGTGATGGGGTCGCCGGCCTCGAACGTCTGCGCGTCGATGCCGAGCGTCCGCAGCATCGACACCGTTTCCGATTCGATCTCCCAGCGCGCGAGCGCACCGACGGGGTTCCCCGCGGTGACGAGCCGCGCGTCGACGACGAGCGATGCGTGCGGATTGCGCAGCTTGAAATCGACGATCGTGCCGCGCAGCTCGATCGTCTTGCCGGTGTCGAACACGCCGGTGGAATGATGCGCGTGTGCGAGACCGGACCACGTCGTGGCATGCAGTATCGCGAGATAGGCGACCCTGCGGCTCGATGATCCCATGACGTCGGGCTCTATGTGTCGGCGGAGTGCCACGAGCCTACTACAGGTGCAAGCGTTCGACCGCCACTCCGGTGCGGTGCCGCCCGGTGGACAGGGCCGATCCAGGTCTTCAGGTGCGGGCGGAGATCTCGTTCATTTGAAACGAGCAGGCGGATGTCACCGCGGGGGGCGTGTCGTTACCTCGCCGCAGGCTGTCGCACCGCCCATCGCGGCGCAGGCTCAGGCGGTGTGCGACGCCTTCAGCGTGCGATGAATCACGCGCAGGAACTGCGTGAAGTCATCGTCGGCCGACACGTAGCGCGCGTAGGACCGAGCGGCCTCCGCCTTCTGGGCGCCTTCGGTCGTGACGGGCACATACGCCGTGGTGTTCGGAGCCGCGGCCATCTGCGCCGCCACGATCTCCCGGTCGTTGTACGAGGCGAGCACCACGTCGTACTTTCCGGAGGCCAACGCCTGCGCGATCCTCTCGGGGCTCGTGACGACCGTGATGTGATGCCCGGCGGCGGCGAGCCGCTCGGCCAAGCCCGTGTCTGGTGAGACCACGAGCACATTGCCGGGTAGCGGCGCCGTCTGCGCACGATACGCGACGCCTTTACCGACGCGGAACAGGCTCTCCCCGCACGCGTGGGCATTCAGCGAGACGAGCGACGACAGGGCCGCACCGGCCACGAGCGCGATACCTACCGAGATACGCATGAATCCGACTCCCTGTTCTGCGGGCTGGCTGGCCGAATCCAACCAGGCGCGTGCTCCGAGGGTCCCACTTCGCCCACGACGAGTCATGGGAAAACCAGGGGAAATCGCGGGGAAATTAAGGGGGAGATGCGCCGCGATCGGCGCCTCGGCATGGGCGAGCCCGTTCGGCTGCCGCCGCGCTCCGCGGGCGCGCGAGCAGGCGGGGATTTTTGGGGTAAAACAAGGGGATGGGGCGCGCATCCGTTGGCTTGCGCGGTGACCGCGCCTATGCTGGCAGCGCGCCACGGCAGCGCGATGAGCGTCGCGGTCGATGAGCCCACAGGGCGAGCAACGAATCCGAGAACTGTACGAAGCGGCGCTGACGAAGCCGCCGGGGGAGCGTGCGTCGTACGTGGCCTGGGTCGCGGGGGAGGACGCGGAGCTGCGCGAGCGCGTCGAGGCGCTGCTGTCTGGCCAGCAGGACACGGTGCTGCCGGGCTACGAGCCGGGGAGCGAGCACGCCGAGCAGCTGCTCGCCGGCGGCACCCAGATCGGTAGCTACCGGATCGACGGGCCGCTCGGCGCCGGCGGCATGGGCGTCGTGTACTTCGCGACCGACACGAAGCTGAATCGCCCGGCCGCGATCAAGGTGCTGCCGGGAAATCTGGCGGACCCGGAAGCGCGGCGGCGCTTTCAGCGCGAAGCGCAGATGGTTTCCTCGCTGAACCATCCGCACATTCTCACGGTGTACGACGCCGGGGAGTTTGCGGGGCGGGAGTATTTGATCACGGAGTATGTCGACGGGGGCACGCTGCGCCAGTGGGCGCAACGACCGCGAGGCTGGCGGGCGATCGTCGAGCTGCTGGTGGGAGTCGCCGATGGGATCGCGGTAGCGCACGAGGCGGGGATCCTGCACCGGGACATCAAGCCGGAAAACATCCTGCTGGCGAAGAACGGCTACGCGAAGCTGGCGGACTTCGGCATTGCGAAGCTGCTCGAGAGCGATCCGCTGGCGGATGATGCGGCGCTGCCGCGGGCGGCGAGCACAGCACGCATCTGGGCACGCTGGCCTACATGTCGCCGGAGCAGTGGCAGGGGTTGCCGCTCGACGCGAGAAGCGACGTGTACTCGTTCGGGCTGGTGCTGCAGGAGCTTCTGGCCGGGCAGCGGCTCGAGGTGAAGGATCCGACGGTGCCCCGTCCACCGGTGCCGCTGCCGGGCGACGTGCCGGCGGAGCTGCGCACGCTGGTGATGAAAGCGCTGGAGGACGACCCTGCCGATCGCTATCAGACCATGCGCGAGCTCGTAGTCGATTTGCGGCGGCTCGTGCGTCACCCCGGGCTCGACTCCGCCGCTGCGCCAACCGCGGCCGGCTCGCCACGGGCGCGGACCCGAACGATCGGCTACGGCATCGCAGCATTCGCGGCCCTGCTCGTTGCGGCTTTTCTCGGGCGCGCGCCGCTGCGCGACCTGCTCGTCGGTGCGCCGAGCTCCGGAGCCGTCGCCGTGCTGCCGTTCGTGAACGAAGGCACGAGCACCGATGACGCGTTGATCAGCGAACGCCTCGGCGACAAGCTGCGCGACCGCCTTCAGGAGCTCCCCGACATCGACGTGATCGGCCGCGTGTCTTCGTTGAGCTTCCGCGATGCACAAGTCGACATGCGGACGATTGCGAGGACGCTCGGCGTCGGCAAGCTGGTCAATGGCAGCATGCGGCGGCGGGGATCGACGCTCGACGTGCGTGTAGAGATTCTCAATGAGCGAGGCTTCGCCATCCGCACGCTGTCGTACGAGGAGGCGGATACGGCGCTGCTCGCGTTGCAGCAAAGAATCTCCGCCGATGTCGGAGCGTTTTTCGATCCCGCCTCGGTCGCGCCTGCGACGGCGACGACGTTGTCCGCGGCGCAAGGTGAGCCCGCGAACAAGCTGATCCTGTTCGGCAGCCACCTCGAGCATGAAATCAAGGACGACGCTCCGTACATCGACGAGGAAAAGCTGCACAAGGCAATCGACTACTATCGACGCGCCACACAGGCCGTTCCGGGCTCGATCGAAGCTCAGAGCCGCCTGGCGGCCGCCTTGCTGTATGCGGGCGACGTGGAAGGCGCCTCCGAGCCTTTGCGACGCGCGCTGGAGCTTGGTCAATCGCTTGCGGCAGGATCGAAGTCGGCCGAGCTATCCGAGGCCTATTACACGGCCGCGTTATACCTCGTCGGCACGCGCAACGAAGGCGCCGACGAGCAGTACCAGCGAGCGCTGGCTCTCAACCCGAACAACGTCGATGCAATCGGGTCATACGCCCTTTGGCTCATGTCTCACAATCGGAGCCTCGATGCCGAAGCCTATTTCAAGACGGCCATCCGTCTCGAGCCGCTGTCGCTGTCCCGCTACGTGGACTACGCCGAGTATCTCGGCATTCGCGACGAGACGGAGTCGTTGCGCGATCTGGCCGCAGAGATCGAGCGGCTCTTCCCGAACGAGCGCGGCTACCTCAAGCTCGCGCGCGTCTACGAGCTGACGGGCGATCTCGACGTCGGCATCGCGTATGGCCTGATGGCCTATCGCCTGCTCACAAAAGAAAGCGGGGCGTCGGTATCTCGAGGGCCGATGCTGGAAGACGCCCGAGGCCAGCTTGCAGAGCTCTACGCCCGGATCGGCGACTTCGAAGAAGCCTCGAGGTTCGAGTCCGAGCCGGGCATCGGCCAGCTGCTGCTGCGGGGGCAATACGGGAAGCTGAGCGACGTTGCCCAGGATCGGGCCCTCGACCATCCCGAGGATCTCGAGACGCAGTATTTCCTCGCGTTCGCGTACAACGCCACGGGTGACTTCAAGAACGCCAAGTACCTTCTCGAGCAGCTGAACTTTCCTCTGAGCGAAAATACCCCGATCGGTGGGTCCGAAAGTCAGGCGCTCTCGTATTACATCGACGCGCTGCAGTCGCTCGGTGGCAACGAGGCTGCAGTGCGGGAGCTCGCGAGCAAGCGAGTCGAGAATCTTACGGGTGGCACGCAGACGGGCATGGACAGGTCGTGGTGGGTGAATACGCTGCTCGCCTGCTCGAACGCGGAGCTCGGCCGCGTTCCCGAAGCGCTGGCGGCGCTCGATCGCGTCTACGAGGCTCGAGGGCTCGCGCTGTCGTCGTTGCTGCAGGACAGCCCGTGTTTCTCCAAACGCTTGGCGAGCGAGCCGCGCTACGTGGCGCTGATCGCACATCTCAAGGACCGGCAGCAACTATTGCGCGAACGATTGCCCGCGACGTTACAGCGGTATGGCGTCGCAGACGTGAAGCCGTGAAGCGCGCTGCGCCGTTAGTCGGCGGCGTGGGTGCGGGTGATAGGCGATCGTCGAGCCAATTTCCGTTCCACCCCATTTCGCTGGCGGCGGCCGGGCCGGGTCCCTTCCAATCGGGACCCGGCCCGCCTGCGCCCTGGGGGTATCAGGGCAAGAAAATCGCAGCGCGCACCCAGGCCGTGGGCGGAATGCCGTGGGTCAGCTCCCAGCCCCAGGTGCCGGGATCGTCCGGCGTGGGCCCGGACGGGTTCGCGGTCGGTACGCCGTGGTCGGCAATGACCATGTGGACCTCGGCCGTGAAGCCTTTGTCCGGGAGGAGATGGGATTGCGGCATCGTCGGATTGAACGCCGTCCCGCTAGGGAGCCCGCCCGAGTCCGTCGAGAACGCGGCGTTGACCACACCCTTGCCGCTCGTCCCCATCGAGGCGATGGCGCCGGACGCAAAGAAGATCGCGGCGTCGGCGTTCGGGAAGTCGGCCGCGCCACAGGGCGTCGTCGCGCAATTCCGGGGCTTGTTGAAGATGATCCACCAGACCGTATAGGCGTGACCCGGGATCAAATCGCCGGACATCACCTTACCGGCCAAGCCGTTCTTCGACCGAACAAGGAACGCGCCGCCTTCCGTGCCGTTTCCCGTCATGAAGTCGCGCATGTTCGTGAACTGGAACGTCTCTGGATTGGCGGTCAACGCTTTCTCGAGAGATTCGGCCAGCCGCGCCCCGGGGTCGCGCGAATCGTGCGAATCGTGCGCGGCGGCGGAGGCTGAAGCGAGAACGGCGATCGTCGCCGTCGTCGACCAAGCTAGGCGAAAAAACGAGCTCATGGGTATCTCCTTGGGTGGTTGAGCGAAAACTGTGCGGGGTCGTGTCACTGCACTTGCAGTGACTTCAGGAACTCGACGATCGCGCCCTGCCAGCGTTCCTGCAGGGCAAAGAACGCATCGCGCGCGGCGCGTGCTTCCCCGCCGTGGTAGTAGATGGCGTCGGTGATTGTCGTGAGGTCGCCTCGATGACCGTACGGATCGGAGTTGCCCACGTCCCAGAGCTTTCGCGTAAGGAACTGCTCGGTCGGCCGTGGCTGCGGCGGCACGGTGAAACTGCTGGCGGGCGCGAACCCTGCGAGGTTGCCTTGCGGCAACTTCTCGTTGCAGAAGAACGCGTAGTCGGCGTCGCAAAGATTGTGGCGTTTCAGATCCGTGAACGCTCGGACAATTGCGCCGCTACCGTCGCGCTCCAACCGCGGTTGCGGCCCCTGCGCCGTCATGTCCCAGCGGAACACCCGCGGCACCTGCTGTGGAGCGAGATTGCCAGACGGGTTGTACGGGTTGGGCTCGCTGAAGAATCGGCTGTCCAGCTTCAGCGCGGGTACGTGACAATCGCCGCAACCCGTCGAGTTGAAGAGCTGCTCGCCGAATAGCGCCGCGATTCGGCGGGCCGGTTCCGGCGACGGGCTCTCCGTGGGGATCGGAAGCGCGGCTTGAAAGACCGTCACGGCCGTCATGTCGCCGACCGTGAGCTCGTTGACCACGCCATCCTGATCGGCGTCGATGGACTCGCCAAAGCGTTCCGTCGACTGCATGCCGTGGTGATGGTTCATTGCATTGTTCGAGAACTCGCGTAGCGACACCACGGCGCCCTTCTGGTGGAACGGCTTCACGATCAGGTCCCAATCGACGCCTTCGATGGCCGACGGGTCCACGCGACCGTCCGGCAAGACGGTGACTTTGCCGAAGGAAATACCTTTGGCCTTGAGTGGGCGCGTCACGGGCGCGCCGCTCTGGCGGGCGGCCTGCGTCGCGGCGTCACGGATCGCGATCAGCTCCGCCGACATCTCGCGCGCGAGCATCTCGATGGGTCCCGCGCCGTACATGCCAAGAGTGTTGCGCTCGTTGCTGTGCATGGAGTCGATCGATTCGGTGACCGGATCGAGCGTCTGCGCGAGCACGAACACGTTGGCCACGAAGTCGCCTGCGCCGCCCGCCGCCGGCTGGTTGTGGCAGCCGGCGCACGAGTTCGAGTCCGGCGCAGAGCTGCGGATGAACGCCGGTTGACCGGGTCCGCGTGGGGCCCCGGCGCCCGTCGACCCGGGCCGGCCTTGGCCGTCGAGACGATTGAAGCGGGCCTCGAACAGCTGCCGACCGTACTCGCGGAGCGTGTTCAACGTAACGCGACCCGAGTCTATGTCTGCTTGGTCGAGGTGCCTGGCGATCGCGGGTCGTTCGCCGAAGCTCGTGGTTCGCGGCATGCTCGACGGTGGACCATCGGCCGCTGCTCGGCTGGAGACGAGCGCAACCGTCATCACCACGACGGAGAATCTTGCTGATATCGAGTACATACGTGCTCACCCCGCTGATCGGCGTTTCCGCTTCGGGCTCGATCCTGGGTCAGTGTTAGAATCCTGTCCGGGGAACCCGGGGGGAATGTCGGGGGAAAAGAACGAGAGGCCCCCACGCATGCAACGATTCGGCGCGTTCGTGTTCGACTCGGACCAGCGGCTGTTGAGCCGAGATGGGGCCGACGTCCACCTGACTCCAAAAGCGTTCGACCTGCTCGGCCTGCTACTCGGCGCCGCGCCACGTGTTGTCTCGAAGGGCGAGCTGCATGAGCGGCTTTGGCCCAAGAGTTTCGTTTCGGACGCAACGCTCGTCGGACTCGTCAAGGAGCTGCGTCGCGCGCTCGACGATCGCGATCCCGATGCGCCGCTGATTCGAACGGTGGCGCGGGTCGGCTACGCATTCTGCAGAGCCACGACCTCCGCAGCGCCGCCACGCAACGGCGTTACGAGCTGGATTCTGGTCGCCGGCAAGCGCGTGCCGCTGCGTGAAGGCGAGAACACGATCGGTCGGGATCCGCTGTGCACGGTTTGGATCGACGTCGCGAGCGTATCGCGCCGCCACGCGCGGATCGTCTGCAGTGGCCTGCGCGCAGTCTTGGAAGACATCGGCAGCAAGAACGGGACCACCGTGGGCTCGGAGGCCGTGGGCGCGGCGCGCGAGCTCCGTGACGGCGATAAGATAGTGTTCGGGCGCGTCGATGCGGTTTACTGTGCGTCCGAGTCCGGCATCCCGACGGTCACCGAGGGTGACTGGTCACGCCGCAATTGATTGGAGGTTCCGATGAAAACACTCGTCCCCGTCCTCGTACTGCTGCTCAGTGCCGCACTGCCGTCGCAGTCGATGGCGCAGTCGGATCTTAAGTCGATTCTCGCGAGCCCCGCTCGCCCGCAGCCGGATCGTGATCGCGATGCCGGCCGCGAGCCGGCCAAGGTGCTCGAGTTCTTCGGCGTGAAGCGCGGCGATCAGGTGGCCGATCTCTTGACGGGTGGCGGGTACTGGACCCGCATTCTCGTGCCGCTCGTCGGCCCGAGCGGCCGTGTGTACGCCGGTAACAATCCTTTCTTCGCGCGGTTCTACGGCCAGGCGGAGGACAGCCTGCTGGCCGAGCCGGCCTTCAAGAACGTCGTGCGCATCGACGGCCCCGTCGACAAGCTGGCCCTGCCGAGCGACGGCTCGCTCGACGTCGTGCTGATGTTCCAGGCCTATCACGACATCTTTCTGACCGACGAGGACCGCGGCGTGCTGAATCGCAAGGTCCTCGCAGCGCTGAAGCCCGGCGGTGTCTATGGCATCGTCGATCACGAGGCCGGCGCCGGCATGGGCGCGACGAAGGTCGAAGCGCTGCACCGCATCGAGAAGAAGACGGTCGTCGACGAGATCGAGGCCGCGGGCTTCAAGCTGGCGCGCGAGGCGGACTTCTTGCGCAACCCTGCGGACGATCATTCGGCCAAGATCTTCGACCCCAGCGTCGCGGGCAAAACCGATCGTTTCGTGTTGCGCTTCGAGAAGCCTCGCTAGGCTGCGCCTCGCGGTGTGCGTAGGCTCGACACGAGCCAGATCGCGAGCGTCGACAGCAGGAAGCCCGGCACGAGCTCGTAAAGCTCGAACAGCCCGCCGGAGAGCTGCGGCCAAACGATGACCGTGAGGCCGCCGACGAGAATTCCTGCAAGCGCGCCGTCGCGCGTCATCCGCGGCCAGTGGAGCGACAGCACGATGGCGGGGCCGAACGCCGCGCCGAACCCGGCCCAGGCCCAGGCGACGAGTGACAGCACCTTGCTGTCGGGATCGAGACCGAGCCAGAAGGCTACGCCTGCGATCACGAGCACCGCGGCGCGACCCACCCACAGCAGCTCGGCGCGACCGGCGCCATGCCGGAACAGTCCGCGGTAAAAGTCCTCGGCAAATGCGGAGGTGGACACCAGCAATTGCGCCGCGGCCGTGCTCATGATCGCCGCGAGCACGCCGGCGAGGCAGATGCCCGCGATCGCGGGGTGGAACAGCTGCGTCGCGACGAGCAGAAAGACCTTCTCGCTGTCCGCGCCCGTCAGCGGCGTGCCGAGCAGCAGCCGGCCGCTCATGCCGACGACGATCGCGGCCGCGAGCACGATGACGACCCAGACCATGGCGATGCGGCGGGACGTCACGAGCCCATCCACGCGGCGAATCGCCATGAACCGCGCGACGATATGCGGCTGCCCGGGATAGCCGAGGCCCCAGCCGAGCAACGACAGCACGCCAAGCGCACCGAGCGACGCTCCGCCGCTCGTCATGAAGGGTGCCAGCAGCGCGGGATCGCGCGCCGCAAGCGCATCGAGCGCAGGCACCGGCCCGCCGGCGAGCTGCACGCCGAGCCAGGCGGCCACCACGAGCGCCACGAACATCAACGACCCCTGCAGCACGTCGGACCAGCTCACGGCGAGGAAGCCGCCGAGAAACGTGTAGACGAGCGTGACCGCCGAGCCCCAGAGCATCGCCTGCGTATACGGCAAGCCGAAAAGAGTCTCGAACAGCCGCCCGGCCGCGACGAAGCCCGAGCTCGTATAGAACGCGAAGAATACGAGAATGAAGCCTGCGGACAACGTTCGCAGCACCCGGGATCGATCCGCAAAGCGATTCTCGAAATAGTCGGGCAGCGTGAGCGAATCGCCGAGCTGCTCGGTGCGGGCGCGCAGCTTCGCGGCGACGAATCGCCAGTTCGCCCACGTGCCGATGCTGAGGCCGAGCGCGAGCCAGACGGCGTCGAAGCCGGCGGAGTAGGCGAGGCCCGGCAGTCCCATCAGCAGCCACCCGCTCATGTCGGACGCTTGCGCGGACAGCGCCGTGACCCAGGTGCCGAGCTTGCGTCCGCCGAGAATGAAATCGCCGAGCGTGCGCGTGCGGCGGTAGGCGATGAAGCCGAGCATCAGGCACACGCCGACGTAGAGCGCGAGCATCGTGACGATGGGCAAGGCGTTGTCGATCATGGGCTGCCCCTGACTCGGCACCGGATCGTACCGTAAGCGTGACCTGCGTCGCGCTTCGATGGCGGCGAGCCGGCTTTGGCGTCGCTCTCTTAAAGTTCGGATGCGCCGGGCCGACACAGTGCCCGACTACCTTTTACATATCGTGAGCACTAAGTCATGGATACAGCCGGCCTCGGGTCCGTTTCGAGTTTCTTTGCTTCTCTGCAGCCGACGGGGGCGGCGCCGGGGCGGGTTGCAGCTCCTGGTCGCCACGATTGCCACCGTTGCGAGTCGCACAAGTCGGCATCAGTCGACGACTCGGTGGCCACGCTGCGCTACCGGCGCTCGGAGCGTGCTGCGTTGTACATCCAGACGAAGGAAGGCGACGTGGTGCGGCTCCGGATCAAGGTGCGTGACGCGGCCACGGCGACCGTGACCGAGGGCAATGGCACCGACACGCAGGTGGCGGAGCTCTCGGTCAACGCCCGTAGCAGCGTGAAGATCTCATTCCACGTCGACGGCAATCTGAACGCCGACGAGCTTGCGGCCATCCAGGACGTCGTGCAGCAAGTCGGCGCGCTGGCCGACGAGTTCTTTGCAGGCGATCTGCCCGCCGCGTTCGCCGCGGCCCAGGACCTACATATCGACGGCTCGCAGCTCGCGAAGGTCGGTCTGCACTTCCGCCAGCAGCAGAGCGTGACCTACCGCGGCCCGGCGCTCGCGGTGCCCGTGGCAGCCGAGCCGCCGGCCGCCGCGCTGACGACGCCGGCGACCGCAGAGCCCGCGCCCGCGACGACGGTCGTCGAGCCGGCGGCCGCCGCTCCGGTTGCGGATGCCGCACCGACGCAAGCACCGGCAGAGACTACCGCTGCCCCGGCAGCCGTGGACGAGACGGCGCCGCCGCCGGCGGCCGACACTGCTCCGGCCGAAGCGCCGGCGCCGAGCTCGGTGACGGGCGACGTGCTCGCGACGATCGCCGGGTTTCTGCAGCAGTTGCTCGCTACGCTCGGCGCACCGGCAGAGCCCAGCGACGGGGGGCCGCAAGCCTCGCTCAGCCTGTCGCTCAAGTTGCGGCTGTTCGCCGTGGCCGTGGTCAACGTCACGGCGACAACGCCCGCGGCAGCCGCCGCGACCGACGGCAACGACGCGTCGGCCGCGCCGCTCGTAGCCGACACGCTCGATGCGCTCGCCGCCGCGCACGAGCCCCCGCTCAGCGTCAACGCTTAGCCGCCCGCCCCTGCAGCGGGGGTGCCCCGCGAGTCGCGAGATCCGCGCGGGCGGCGCTATAGTGCCGGTCTCTCGAAACGGAGACCCCGATGCGCCAATCGATGCTGGTTCCGGCGGCCGCTGCTGCCGTCCTGTTGACGGCTTGCAATGGAACGTCCACGCCGCCGAGCGCGTCGTCGAGTGCACCGTCCGCGAGCGCGCCGGCAAGCGCCGCACCGCCGGCCGCAGCCGCTGCCGACTGGCCCGCTTACAACCGGACACCGGCCGGCGACCGGTTCTCGCCGCTCGACGAGATCAATCGCGACAACGTCGCGCAGCTTGCGGCCGTGTGCGCCTATACGCTGCCGGAAGTCTCCGCGCTGCAGACGGGCCCGATCGTCGTCGCGGGCACGATGTACTTCACGACCGAGACGCGCTCCTATGCCATCGACGCGGGCACGTGCGCCGAGAAGTGGCGCGTCGAGCGGCCGCTCGAGAAACCATCACCGCTTGGTGTGCATCGCGGCTTCGCCTATCTCGACGGGCGACTGTTTCGCGGCACGTCGGATGGCCATGTGCTCGCGCTCGACGCGACCGACGGCCATACGATCTGGGACCGCGAGATCGACGTGAAGGTACCGGGCGTGACCATGCCGATGGCGCCGATCGCCGCAAACGGTCTGGTGTTCGTCGGGCACGCGGGCGGCGACCAGACCGGCGTCACCGGCCATGTCTATGCTTTCGACGCCGCGAACGGTCGCCTCGTTTGGCGATTCGAGGTCGTGCCCGATGAGCCCGCCGTGCGCGCCACGTGGCCGAACGCGGCTCGCTACCCGATCACGGGCGGCGCGTTCTGGACGTCGTTCACGCTCGATACGCAACACGGCGTGCTGTACGTGCCGGCCGGCAATCCGGCGCCGGATTTCGACGCGGCCGCGCGCGGCGGCGACAATCTGTACACGAACTCGATCATCGCGCTCGAGGCCGCGACCGGGCGCATGCTCGGCTACAACCAGATCGTCAAGCGCGATACGCACGACTGGGACGTGAACAGCCCGCCGGCGCTCGCGACGACGGCCGCCGGGCGAGCGATCGTGGCGTCGGCGAACAAGGATGGGCTGCTGTCGGTGCTCGATCGCAGCCGCGTGGCGACGGACCCGCCGGCCGACCTGTCGGCGCGCTTGCCGTTGCTGTACCAAGTGCCGACCACGACGCGCGAGAACGTCGACGTGCCGCTGTCGCGGACCGAGCCCGTGCACTTTTGCCCCGGCATCCAGGGCGGCAACGAGTGGAACGGTGCCGCGTTTGATCCGGGCTTGAACACGCTGTTCACGGGCGCCGTCGACTGGTGCGCGACGGTGCAGCTGCAGAAGGAGCCCGTCGTGCCAGCGGCCGGCGAGATCTGGTTCGGCAACACGGACCCGGCCGGCATCCAGGGGCCGCCGAGCGAAGCCAAGGGCTGGGTCACGGCCGTCGACGCCGACACGGGCGCCGTGCGTTGGAAGTTTGCGGCCCCGGCGCCGGTGCTCGCGGGCGTCACGCCGACGGCCGGCGGGCTCGTGTTCAGCGCCGACCTGAAGGGCACGGTGCGCGCCTTCAACGCCGAGACCGGCGACGTGCTGTGGCAGCTCGACGCCGGGCAATCGATCGGCGGCGGGATCGTGAGCTACTCGGCCGGCGGCCGGCAGCGCGTCGCCGTGGCCTCGGGCATGAAATCGCGGATCTGGCCGGGCGCCGCCGATCAGAGCCGGATTCAGGTATTCGGCCTGCCGTAGCCGCTAGGCCGGCGGCATCTCGGCGAACTGCGGCAGGTCGTCCGTGATGTCGAACCACGGCGCCTTCGAGCCGACGAAAATGTGCGCTTGCGGCAACATGCTCGGTGCGGTGTCGAGCGTACCGGCCGGCACGCCGACCATGCCGCGATCCCGCGACACGCGCGGCGCCTTGCCGCCGCAGCGCGTGCAGAAGGCGATCCCGAACCGCTTCGCGTCGGGCGGCTGGTACTGCAGCACGAGCTCCTCGCCATGCGTGAACGCAAAATCGTCGAGCTTCGCGAACATGTTCGTCGTATGCGCGGCGCTGCGCGCGCGCCGGCAACGCGAGCAGTGGCAGTTGTACATGCGCAATGGCGAGTGAACCTCGTAGACGACTGCTCCGCACAGACAACTGCCGTCCGCGACGTTGGCGCGCTGCACGACGCTCGGCCGCTCGAGCCCCATGCCGCCGCCGAATTCCGGCGGCATGCCTGCGTGTTGCGGCAGGGAATCGGTGATGGTGTACCACGAGGCCTTGGACGCCACGAACATGTGGCCCTGCGGCCGGATGCCGGGATCGCCCTCGAGGTTGCCGGCCGGGGCGATTGCGAGGCCGGCGTCGGGCATCAGCATCGGCGCCACGGACGCGCAGTGCCGGCAGTACGAGCGAACGCCCCGCGCCGACGACGCGTACTTCACGATCGCGTCCTCGCCCGCGAGCCAGCGAAACCCGGAGTACGGTCCGGCGACGAACGTGGCAAACGGCGCGCCGTGATGCTTGCGACACATCGAGCAGTGGCAATGCATCATCGTTTGGAGCGGCTCCGTGAATTCGTATTGCACGGTGCCGCACAAGCAAGCTCCACGAGTCATCTGCGCGCTCCTTCCGGGGGGTCGACAGTCCGTTGTCGCAGAATACTAACCCAGACGCCGCGGCCGGTGATTTCTCGGCGCACCGAAGCGCGGTACGCTGGGGCCAAACCGACCACCGAGGAGTCGAAGATGAGCGATCTCGTCGTCTACCGCCACGCCCTATCCGGTCACGCGCATCGCGTGGAGCTGTTCCTCTCCTTGCTGAAGGTGCCGTTTCGCGTCGTCGACGTGGACCTCGCGGCCGGCGCACACAAGAAGCCGGAGTTCCTGCGGCTGAATCCTTTCGGCCAGGTGCCCGTGATCCAGGACGGCGACGCGACGCTGGCCGACAGCAACGCGATCCTGGTGTATCTCGCCGGCAAATACGACAAGTCGGGTAGCTGGTATCCGCGCGACGCGCTCACGGCCGGGCGCATTCAGCAGTGGCTCTCGGCCGCGGCGGGCCCGCTGGCGGCGGGTCCGGCGATGGCGCGGTTCATCAAGGTGTTCGGCGCCCCGCTCGATCATGCGCGCGCGGCCGCGATCTCCGAGGAGCTGTTCAAGGTACTCGACGCGGCGCTCGCCGGGCAGGCGTTCCTCGTGGGCGCAACGCCCACGATTGCCGATCTTGCGATGTACACGTACACGGCCCATGCGCCGGAAGGCGCCGTGTCGCTCGAGCCGTACCGCAGCATTCGCGCGTGGCTCGCGCGCATCGAGGCGCTGCCGGGATTCGTGGCGATGCCGAAAGCGGGCGGCTAGAGCGCGGCCGGCGGCGCTATTTTCCGAGATCGCCGATGTTCTTGGGCTTCGTGATGCCGAAGTGGTCCGCCTGTTCCGCCCCCGTGGGGCCGAACGTGAAGGACTTGGGGTCGAGCGGCAGCATCGTTGCATCCCAGGCGCGGTAGTCCGCGACGAGCCGGTCGTAGATGTCGCGCCGGCGCTCCTTGAGATTCGCACGCTCGAGCGGGTCCTCCACCACGTTGAACAGGAACGTGTTGTCGAGGATCTTCAGGTACTTCCAGTCGCCGTCGCGGCAGGCTTCCTGTAGCAGATTGAGGTAGCGCCAGAACAGCTTGCGCGACACCGGCGCGGCGTTCGCCGTCAAGGTCGGCAGCAGGTTCATGCCGTCGGGCGGGAAGCTCGGGTCCGGCGCGACGCCGGCTGCCGCCAGCAGCGTGGGCAGCCAATCCATGTGCATGATCGTCTGATGCTCGTTGATCGAATCGGCGGGCACGTGCCCGGGCCAGCGCACGATCGCGGGGATCCTGAGGCCCCCTTCGAGCAACTCGGTCTTCATGCCCGTGAACGGCCAGTGGTCGGCGTAGCGCTCCCCGCCGTTGTCGCTCGTGAAGATCACGATCGTGTCGTTCGCGACGCCGCCGGTCTCGAGCGCGTCGAGCACTCGCCCGATCTGATAGTCCATCCGCGTGACCATCGCGGCGTAGGTCTGCATCGAGCCCCCGTCGTGATCGCTGAGCCGACCGCGGCCGAGGCTCGCGATCCGCTTCGATTCGGCTTCGTCGCCGGGCCCTTCCCACGGCCAGTGCGGGGCGTTGAAGTGCAAGCTCAGCAGGAACGGCCTCCGGCCGGCCACGGCGGCGCGGATCACGGTGACGGCGCGGTCGCCGAAGAGATCCGTCAGGTACCCGGGGTCGTGAGCGAGCTCGTCCTCGACCCAAAGACCGCGATCGTGATTGAAGTAGTCCGACGCGCCTTCCCTGAATCCGTAGAAGTGGTCGTAGCCGCTCTTCAGCGGGCCGAAGCCGGGCAACGGTCCCAAATGCCACTTGCCGACCAGCGTCGTGCCGTAGCCGGCGTTGTGCAACTGCGCGGGCAGCGTCGGCAGGCCGGGAGGAAGGCCGACGATCATGCCGTCGTCGCGCACGCCGAGCGGCTCCTCGAGCCCGACCGGCAGCCGATCCTGGTAACGGCCCGTGATGATCGCCGTGCGCGAGGCGGAGCAGACGGCGGAGTTGGCGTAGGCCTGCGCGAAGCGCATGCCGCTCGCCGCCATTCGGTCGATGTTCGGCGTGGTGTATTCCCTGCGGCCGTAGCACGACACGTCGGCGTAGCCGAGGTCGTCCGCGATGATGAACACGATGTTCGGCTTCGCGCGCTGGGCGCGAAGCGGCGTTTGCGTGGCCAGCGCCAGCGTGCCCGCGGCGCCTCCCAGTAGCAGATCTCGACGCGTGACGGGCATGGGGTCTCCTTCGACTAGTGGGGTCTCCGCGCGACGGGCTCGAAATCTTCGTGACGGCGTTGCACCAGGACCGACAGCACGGCCGCGCAGGGGGCGGAAACCTTGACGGCGAGCAAATCGTCGGCGCGCGTTCGGCCGACGTTCACGGCCGCAATCGGCTTGCCGGTCTGCGCCATCGCTCTCGCGAAGCGATAGCCCGACAGCACCATCAGCGATGAGCCGACGATCAGCATGGCGTCCGCCCTGTCGAGCGCGGCCATCGCCTGGCGCACTCGCTCTTTCGGCACGGTCTCGCCGAAAAATACGACGTCCGGCTTCAGCAGCCCGCCGCAGGCTGCGCACGCAGGCACGTCGAACGCCGCGAAGTCCACGCCCGTAAGATCCGCGTCGCCGTCCGGAGCTTCCGCGGCATCGTAACCCTCGAACCGCGGATTGCGCCGGATCAGCTCCGCTTGCAGGCGCGAGCGCGGCCAGCGCTCGTCACAGCCGAGGCAGCGAACCATGTCGGCGCGACCATGCAGATCCAGCACGTTTCGGCTGCCGGCGGCCTGGTGCAGACCGTCGACGTTCTGAGTCACGAGCTGCTCGACGCGCCCTCGCTGCTCGAGCGCCGCGAGCGCGCGATGCGCAGCGTTCGGTTGCGCGGCGCTCAGCCGTCGCCAGCCGATCAGCCCCCGTGCCCAGTAGCGCCGGCGTGCCTGCTCGCTCCCGACGAAGTCCTGGAACGTCACCGGCCGGGCGCGTTTCCACTGCCCGTCCGCGTTGCGATAGTCGGGAATGCCGGAGTCCGTGCTGCAGCCTGCGCCGGTCAGCACGAACAACCGGCGGTGGGAGCTCAGGAAATCGACGAGTGCGCGCATGCTGAACGGCCGTGGCCCGCGCGTCAGTCGGGCCAACCGGGATTCATTCGATACGGCACGTTGAACACCGTGGCCTCGATTTAGCGGATCTTCCCGTCGATGATCTCGAAGGTCTCCATGCCGGCCGCGAATTGCTCCTGGCAGCTACGGCCGCCACGATCACGGCGAATTTCGCGCCGATCGAGCTTGTGCGCCGCATGACTCTCCCGCCTATCTCGCTCGATCGCAGTATCGCATAGCCGCAACCGCGTGGTGGTCGATGCGCGCCCGGGGCTTGACCGCAACCCGGGAACCCCGAGAATCGAACTTCCTGATGCTCTCGGGGGTGAGGCCATGGCGACGGCGCGTGTGAGTGCAGCCGCGAATTTCGATGCGGCCGTGACGTTGCGTGGCGTCACGAAGACGTTCGGCGACACGACGGCGGTCGCCGCTCTCGATCTGACGATCCCGCAGGGCGCGTTGTACGGTTTCATCGGCCCGAACGGCGCCGGCAAGACCACCGCGATTCGTCTCATCATGTCGATCCTGTTTCCGGACACGGGTGACGTTCGCGTGCTCGGTCATGCCACGGCGCTCGAGGCCAAGGATCGCATCGGCTACCTGCCCGAGGAGCGCGGCGTTTATCGAAAGATGAGAGTCGGCGCCTATCTCGGCTTCGTCGCCGCGATCAAGGGCATGGCGGCGCGCGCCATTCCGGCCCGCATACGCGACCTGCTCGAGCGGGTCGGGTTGCCGCAGGTCGAGAACAAGAAGTGCGAAGAGCTCTCGAAAGGCATGCTGCAGAAAATCCAGTTCGCGGCGGCCATCATCCACGAGCCGGATCTCTTGATCCTCGACGAGCCGTTCAGTGGGCTCGATCCCGTCAGTATGCGGCTGCTGCGCGAGCTGATTCTCGCCGAGCACGCCCGCGGCGCCACGATCCTGTTCTCCACGCACGTCATGCCGCAGGCCGAGGAGGTCTGCGAGCACGTCGTCATGATTCACCGCGGTACCAAGGTGCTCGACGACCCGGTCAGCGTGATCCGGAGCCGCTACGACGCGCGAGTCCTGGTGTTCGAGCCGCTGCAGCCGGGTGCGGACCTGAGCGCCGTGCGAGCGCTGCCCGGCATCGAATCGTGCCGCGGCGTGGACGACGCCTTCGAGGCGCAGCTCACCGAGCGCAGCGACATCGGCGAGGTCATGCGGCGCCTCGTCGACACGCTGCCGGTGGCGCGCATCGAGCTCAAGCGGCCGCGCCTCGAGGACATTTTCATAGAGCTCGTGACGGGCGACCCGGTGTTGGGCGACGCGGCGCTCGATCTGCGCGCCGAGCTTCGGGCGAGTGCCGGGGCGGAGGCCCGATGAACAGAGTGCTGCAAATTGCGCGACGTGAGTTCATTGCCACCGTATTCACGCGCGCGTTCGTGATCGGCCTACTCGTGTTCCCGACCATCATCGCGCTCATGGTCACCCTGGGTCCGCGGCTGTTCGTCGACCGGGACTTCCGCGTGGCAGGTCAGCTTGCGGTCATCGACGCCACCGGCCGCGTAGCGCCGGAGCTGCGCAACGGCGTCACGGCCGGCTCGCGCGCCGCGGACGTTGCAGCCGCTGCCCGGGCGGCGCGCACCGAGGGGGCGGGCAATGCCGCGATTCTGGAAGCGCTCGGTATGGCGCCGAACCTCACGCTGGTGGAGCGACCCGTCGACGCCGACCTGGAGCGCGAAAAGGCGTGGTTGCGCGCGCCCGAGCCCGCTTCGCCGCATCTCGCGCTTGCGGTGATTCACGCCGACGCCGTCCAGCCGAAGACCGGCGAGACGGCGCTCGGCAGCTACGATCTCTATGTGCCGCCGAAGCAGGACAACCGTGTCGAGATCGCCGTGCAGCAGACGCTGCGCGAGGCCATCGTCAGTGCGCGGCTCGCGGCCCGGGGGCTCGATCATGCCGCGATCAACGGTCTCGTGAACGTCGCGCGCGTCCAGTCCATCACCGTGGCCGAAGACGGCGAGCGCAAATCGGTCAACGCGTTCGCCTTCGTGCTGCCGCTCGCCTTCATGTTCCTGCTGTTCATGGGGGTGATGGGCAGCGGTCAGGGCCTGCTGACGACCACGATCGAGGAGAAGAGCAGTCGCGTCATCGAGGTGCTGCTGTCCGCCGTCTCACCCATGCAGCTCATGGCCGGCAAGCTGCTCGGCCACATGAGCATCAGTCTGATCGCCATGAGCCTGTATCTGGCGCTCGGTCTGCTGAGCTTGACGACGTTTTCTCTGTTCGGGTTGCTCGATGTCTCGCTGATCTTCTACTTGTTCGTGTTCTTCGTGATCGCGTTCTTCACGATCGGGTCGCTGATGATGGCCGTCGGCTCGGCCGTGAACGACATGCGCGAGGCGCAATCGCTGATGATGCCGTTGATGCTGGTGCTCATGACGCCGTGGTTCCTGTGGGCGCCGATCTCGCGAAACCCGAATTCCACGCTCGCGATCGTCGCGAGCTTTCTGCCACCGGTGAACTCGTTCGGCATGCTGCTGCGGATGTCGTCGGCGTCGCCGCCGCCGCTGTGGCAGGTGTGGCTTTCGATAGGGCTCGGCGTGCTCGGCGTGCTCGGCGCGGTGTGGTTTGCGTCGAAAGTTTTCCGGATCGGCCTCTTGATGTTCGGCAAGCCGCCGAATCTGGCCACGCTCGTGCGCTGGGTGCGCGCGGCCTGACTCCGTAAGAAGAAACGGCCGCCGCAGGAAACGGCGGCCGCCTCGTGTGCCGCGCGTTACGAGAAGAGCCGGTGCGGCGGTTACTTGGCCCGGCCGGTGTAGCCCTGCGCGAGCAACGGGATCGCGACGATCTCGTTGCGCGCGCTCGGCGTGCCCCAGGCGCCGTAGAACACGATGCCGAACAGCGTCTTCTTGTCCTTGCCGCCGATCGACACGCCGTGCATGCCCTGCGGTCCGGCGATCGAGCCCAGGAACTCGCCGCGCGGCGAGAACACGTCCGCCGAAGCGCCGGTAGCCACGTACACGCGGCCCTCGGCATCGACGGTCGAACCGTCGCCGCCCTGGCCGCCGCGCAGCTTGCCGAACTCGCGCTGATTCTTCAGCGCGCCGTCCGGTTGCACGTCGAAGGCCAGCACGACCCCGCCGTTCGTCACGTACAGCGTCTTCTCGTCGGGGCTCAGGATGATGCCGTTCGCCGCGTTCACGGCGTCGCCGTACTCGGAGACGACGCCCTGCGGGTTCGCATAGAACAGCCCGCCGCCGCTCACCGCGAAATAGACGCCACCGCGGGCATCGGCCACGAGATCGTTCATGACGCCGCCGGCGCATTCGAGCGGCTCGCCCTTGAACGAGCTCGCGAACATCTTGCGCTGCGGCTCGAGCTGCTCGATTCCCGATCCCAGGCCGCGCACGGCGAGGAACAATGCGCCGTTCTTGCTGCGCGATAGCGCGCCGCCGGTGTTCGTGTCGCTGAAGAGCACCGTCGCGAGACCCGTCGCGGGGTCCACCTGCATGACGTTGCTGGCATCGTTGTTCGCGAACAGCACCGTGCCGTCGTCGCCGGCGATCAGGCCGTCGACGTTGTTGCCTTCCCAGGACCACACGACCTTCCAGGTCTGGCCGGCGGCGATCACGCCGGGGATCTCGGTAGACGGCGGCGGGATCGCCGGGGCCGGCGGCGCCAACGAGGCGCTGGCCGGCGGCTGGCCCCCGCCGATCGAGAACGGCTTCGGCCGCGTCTTGCATTTCGCGAGCACGGCGGCGAGCCCCGGGTTCTGCCAGGACTGCATGCTGTGGCCGCGATCGAAGCTCGACGAGGGGCTCTGGGCGTGGGCAGCGGCCGCGCAGCCCGTGAGCATGGCGAGAGCGAGCAGCGATTTCATCGTGATCCCCTCAAGAAGATAGGTGTGTTGGCAGCGGTGCCGGGAGTTTAGCCCAGATGTCGACAGTGCCCCACGAGGTTCGCTCGCGCCATACCTCCCGGTTCGGCATAACGCATGTAGAATCCCAAGACGACTCTTCGTGCTCGATCCATCTGGGGGGAACCACACCGTGATCAAGAAACTCGGGCTCGCCGCCATCTGCGCCTTGTCCTTGTGCGCGACCGCGATGGCGCAGGATGCCAAGACCGTCATCGCGAACGCGCAAAAGGCGCTCGGCAACGTCAGATCCATCACGTACTCGGGCTCGGCGCGCGACGTCGCGTTCCAGCAGTGCGGCGCGAACGCCACCGAGATGGTCTGCCACGGCACGCACGATCCGATGCGGCCGATCATGAGCTACGTCCGCGTCATCGATCTAGGCGCGCCGACCTCGCGCCACACCGGCAACACCGTGAACATCGGTCCCGGCGGCTCGACGGCGGTGAGCCAGGGCACGTTCTTCCAGCAGGTGACGGCGCAGCAGGCGGACGTGTCGCAGCCGTGGGCCGGGTCGGTCGATCTCTACATCACGCCGTGGGGCTTTCTGAAAGGCGCGGCCGAGAACAATGCGACCGCGAGCCGCCGCACGATGGACGGCAAGAGCTATACCGTCTTGAGCTGGAGCCCGAAGGTCAAGGCGCCATCGGGCAAGAGCTACCAGATCAACGCCTACGTGAATGGCGACAACCTCATCGAGCGCGTGGAGACGTGGCTCGGCGAGAACATCATGGGCGACATGCAGATCGTCGCCACGTACGCCGATTGGCGAGATTTCAACGGTGCCATGGTGCCCGTCGAGACCAAGCAGACGCGCGGCGGGTGGCCGTTCTTCGAGGTGGACGTGACGCATGCCAAGGCGAATCCATCGGACCTCGCCGCGCTCGCGCCCGAGCCCGCCGGACGCCCCGGCGGGCCGCCGGGCGGCGGCCAGCGGCCCGCGCTGAACGTCACGACCGAGAAGCTCGGCGACGGCGTATACCGGCTCACGACGGGCGCCGGCAGCTACGACTCGCTGGTCGTCGAGTTCAATAACTACGTCATGATGCTCGAGGCCGGTCAGAGCATTGCGCGCGGCGAGGCCTACGTGGCGGAGACGAAGAAGCTGTTCCCCGGCAAGCCGATCCGCTACGTCATGAACACGCATCCGCACTCCGATCACACGGGCGGTTTGCCGGCGCTGGTGGCCGAAGGCGCCACGATCATCACGCAGGCGAACAACCGTGAATTCCTTGAACGTGCGCTGAACACGCCACGGACGCTGCTCGACGACGTGCTCGCGAAGAATCCGAAGCGGGCCAAGGTGGAGACGGTGGACGAGAAGCGCGTCTACTCCGACGGCACGCGCACGGTCGAGATGTATCACATCTATCCGGCGCCGCACTCGAACGGCCTGATGATCGCGTACTTGCCGAAGGAGAAGATCCTGTTCCAGGGCGACTTCTCCGTGAACCCCGGCGAGCCCGCGAACGATCACGTGCAGGCGCTGGTGCCGGCGCTCGAGAAGCTGAAGCTCACGGATTTCGATCGGTACATCAATGTCCACGCGTCCGCGGCGCCGCAGCACAAGTCCGACGTCTGGCAGGCGATGGGCAGATAGGCGGATAGATAGGGCCGGCGGAACTCACAACACCACAGAGGGAGGCACGACATGTGCGACCAAGATCATCTTGACGAGGACCTGAAGAAGTATTCGCGACGCGACCTGGGCGTGCTCGCGGCCGCCGTCGGCGTGGCGTTCATGTTGCCGCGCGCCGCCAACGCCATGGACGTCAAGGAAAGCGACGTCATGATCAAGACGCCGGACGGCACCTGCGACGCGTACTTCGTGGCGCCGGCGGGCGCGCATGCGGCCGTGCTCGTGTGGCCGGATATCTTCGGCTTGCGCCCGGCCTTCCGGCAGATGGGCAAGCGGCTCGCGGAGTCGGGCTACGCCGTGCTCGTCATCAATCCGTTCTATCGGAAAATGAAGGCGCCGACGGCAACGAAGGGCGCGCAGACGCCGATCCAGGAGGTCATGCCGCTCGCGCAGAGCCTGAGTCCCACAACGCACGTGACGGACGCGAAGGCGTTCATGGGTTGGCTCGATGGCCGTGCCGAGGTCGACAAGGGCAAGAAGGCCGGCACGATCGGCTATTGCATGGGCGGCCCGCAGGTGTTTCGCACGGCGGCCGCAGTGGCGAACCGCGTTGGCGCGGCCTGCACGTTCCACGGCGGCGGTCTCGTGACCAAAGGCGAGGACAGCCCGCATCTACTGATTCCGCAGATGAAGGCCAGCTTCCTGTGCGCGGTCGCCGAGAGCGACGACAAGCGCGAGCCGGAGGCGAAGGACGTGCTGAAAGCGGAGTTCGCGAAGGCGAAGCTCGACGCCGAGGTCGAGGTGTATCCGGCCGCGCACGGCTGGTGCCCGCCCGATACCCAGGTGTACGACCACGATCAGGCCGAGAAGGCCTGGGGTCGGATGCTGGCGCTGTTCGGCAAGGCGCTCGCCTAGATCGAGTGTGCAGCGGCGCCGGGGATCGCGGGCGCGGTCCCCGGCATCGGTGGAGGGATCGACGGAGAAGCTCGTGCGGCGTTCGGTCGGGCTCGCGATGTTGCTGACCGCCTCGTCGGTGCCGGTCGCTGCGCAGGCGCCCCCAGCGGGGCCACCGTGCGATCCCGTGGCGACGCAATGGGTCTGTGGTCAGCAAACGCCCGAGGATGTCGTCGCGCTGCCCGGCGAGCGCTGGGTGCTCGCGTCGGCATATGCAGGCACCGGCGGGATCAACCTGATCGACGTTGCGAGCCGCGCATCGACGACCGTATTTCCAGGCCCCGCGGTCGGGCTGCGCCCCGACAAGAAGACGTATCCCGATTGTCCCGGCCCGCCGGCGACGCCGTTCACTACGCATGGCCTCTATGTCGCGCCGGGCAGGGGCCCGGTGCTGCAATTCATGGCCGTCGTGCACGGCTCGCGCGAGTCGATCGACGTGTTCAAGATCGACACGCGGCCGGCGCCGCCGAGCCTCATGTGGGTCGGCTGCGTGATCGCGCCGCTGCCGATCGGACTGAACTCGGTCCGCGGCCTGTCCGATGGCGGCTTCATCACGACGAACTGGCTGCCGCGCGGCGGCGCCCCGGATTCAATGCAGAGGATGATGGCCGGCGAGCGCAACGGGGAGCTGTGGGAATGGCACACGAGGAGCGGCTGGCAGAAGGTGCCCGGCAGCGAGGCGGCCGGCGCGAACGGCATCGAGCTCTCGGCCGACGGCAAGACGATCTACATGGCGGCCTGGGGCAGCCGGTCGTTCATTCGGCTCACGCGCGGCGCCACGCCGCGCAAGCGCGACGAGATCCCGCTCGGCTTCCGCGTCGACAACATCCACTTCGCGCGCGACGGATCGCTGCTGGCGGCCGGGCAGATCACGGATCCGCCGAACTTGAGCTCGCGCGTCGTGAAGATCGATCCGCAGACGCTCGCTGTGACCGATCTCTTGACGCGCCCGGACGACGCCACGTTCGCGGGCAACACCACGGCAATCGAGATCGGCAAGAGTCTCTGGCTGGGCTCGTATCGTGGCAACCGGATCGCGATCGTCCCGGCGCCGTGACGCGCGATGCTACGGGGCGATGACCTTCACCACGTAGTAGTCGACCGAGCTCGGCACTTCTTTGAACCAGTGCGGCACGCCGGCCGGGATGACCATGACGTCGCCCTTCACGACGTGCTGCGCTTGCCCGCCCACGATGTCGGTGCCCCGCTGCTGACCGGGTCCCGTCACGCTGCCGCCCTGCATCTTGCCGCCGGTCACGACGGTTGCCGCGCCGTCGAGCACGTAGAACGTGTCGGTCTCCTTGTCGTGGACCTCGACCATGCCCGGGCCGGTGCGATGCGCCACCGTGACCGACAGATTCGGTGCCGTCACTAGGCTACCGCCCTTCATGACCTGGTCGTGACCGACGAACGTCACCTTCGAGTCCTCGGCGGCGCCCACGAGCATGGCCGACGAGAGCAGCGCCGCTGTCATGATGATTCTCTTCACGGAGTCCCCCTTCGTTGTTGTTGGTGTGCGGATCATACGCGCCGCGGCGCGCGTCGCCCCGGGGCGGCTCAGGCGGCCGCATGCTCGGGCGACTCGACCAGCAAGCCTTTGTCCACGAACAGCCGCCGCGACGCATGGTCGGCCGCGCGCGGATCGTGCGTGACCATGACGATCGTCTTGCCCTGCTTCGTGTTCAAGAGCTGGAGCAGACCGAGAATCGACTCCGACGTCTCGCGATCGAGGTCGCCCGTGGGCTCGTCGCACACGAGCAGCGTGGGGTCCGCCACGATCGCGCGCGCGATCGCCACGCGTTGCTGTTGACCGCCCGAGAGCTCGCCGGGCTTGTGCTTGGCGCGGTCGGCGAGACCCACGAGCTCGAGCGCGGCCTGCACGTTGCGCTTGCGCTCGCGGCTCGATAGCTTGGTCAGCAGCAACGGCACCTCGACGTTGCGCTCGGCCGTCAGCACCGGCAGCAAGTTGTAGAACTGGAAGATGAAGCCGACGTGCCGCGCCCGCCACTTCGCGAGCTGCCCCGACGATAGCTTGTCGAGCCGCTGGCCGGCCACGGTGATCTCGCCGCTATCGGCCTTATCGAGACCGCCGATCAGGTTCAGCAACGTGGTCTTGCCCGAGCCCGACGGTCCCATGAGCGCGAGGAACTCGCCGGCGGCGACCTCGAGATTCAGCGCGTGCAGCACCTCGACGCGCTGCTTGCCGCGGACGTAGGCCTTCACCACGTTCTTGATCGAAACCAGTGCGCTCATGTCACCCCCTTTCCTTCGATTACGGTTCGATTCTGACCCTGGCGCCATCCGTGAGCTTCGCGAGATCGCCGGTCGCGAGCCGCGCGCCGGCCGAGAGACCCGACAGCACGACCTGACCGGCCGCGACGCGGCCGCCGAGCCGCACGCTGCGCCGCTCGACGCGGCTGTCGTTCAGCACGAACACGACGCCGCTGTCCCCGCTGACCTGCACGGCGTTCGGCGGCACGATCAGCGCGCGCTGCGCGGCGCCCTCGGCCGGCCGGTCGCTCGAGACGGGCTGCGGGCTGTCCAGAAATGCGACGCGCACGCCCATCTCGGGCAGGATCCGCTCGTCGCGCGCGTCGAAGCCCACGCGCACCTTGACGGTCGCCTTCGCACGGTCGGCCGTCGGGATGATCGCGATCACGTGCGCGGGGATGTCCCAATCGGGATACGCATTCAGATGCGCGACGACGGGCTGGTCCGAATGCACACGGTTGATGAAGTTCTCGCTGACATCGACCTCGATCTCGAGCGACTCCATGTCCACGATCGTGCCGATGCCCGTGCGCGTATAGCTGCCGCCGGCCGATACGGGCGACACCATCTCGCCGGGCTGCGCGGCTTTGACCGTGACGATGCCGGCGAACGGCGCGCGGACCACGGTATCCTCCAGATTGCGCTCGGCCACGGCCAGGGTGGCCGCGGCCACGTCCGCGGCGCGGGCCGCCACGTCGGCGCTGGTGCGCGCCGCGTCGTAGGCGGCCTTCGCCGTGTCGAGGTCCTGCGCGCTGATCACGGATTTCTCGAACTGCTGCTGGCTGCGCTGAAAGATCGGGCTGGCATTGTCGAGCGCGACGCGCGCCGCCGTGAGGCTCGCCTCCGCCTGCGCGCGCTGGGCGCGCGCCTGCTCGACGGTTGCCCGAGCGTTGGTATCGTCGAGCCGCGCGATGATCTCGTCGCGCGCTACGCGCTGACCTTCCTCGATCGCGACTTGCATGACCTTGCCGGTGATCTTCGACGATACGGTCGCCTGGCGCCGCGCGACGACGTAGCCCGATGCGTCGAGGATCGTGCCGGGCCCCACGGCGGTGTCTGTCGGCGCGAGCGTCGCCGTCGCAACGCCGATCGGGATGCCGCGCGGCACGAAGAACCATGCCGCCGCGCCGCCGAGCGCGGCGATGATCACGATCGCGGCGACCCAGATCGGCCAGCGCGTCGGCGTCTCGGACTCCACCGGTCGATCGATCTTCAGCTGGTTGATGAGCGTCGACTTGTCGTCCATGGGCCTACTCGCTGCTCCGGCACGTTGGCGCGGCAGGTGTCCTGGTGTCAACTGTCGCGCAGGCCGATCGTAATCGGTAGCCGCGCCGCGCGCAGGCTCGGCAGCAAACCCCCGACGAAGCCGAGCGCCAGCGCATACAGCAGGGCTTGTGCGAGCAGCGCGGGCGTCACCGTGAACGCAAACGTGATTTGGCTGAACGATGACCAGTTCATCGTCGAAGCGCGGACCCCGTTGAAGCCGACGTACGCGAGCAGCCCGCCGATCGTGCCGCCGATCAACCCCAGCAGCAGCGCCTCCGCGAGCACCGAGGTGACGACGGGCGCGGCGCTGAACCCGAGGGCCCGCAAGGTCGCGATCTCTCGTGCGCGATTCGCGACGGCGGAGTACATCGTGTTCAGCGCCCCGAATACCGCGGCGAGGCCCATCAAAACGGCAATCGTGCGGCCCAAAATCGTCACCAGCGACACCAGCGAGCGCGATTGCTCGGCGTAGTACTGCTTTTCCGTGACCACGCGGACGTTGACGCGCGGATCGCTCGTCAGCGCGTCCTTGAACGTCTGCAGCGCGGCGGGGCTCTCGAGCTTCACGCGTGCGGATTGATACGACGTGCCTCGGTTGTACGCACCCTGCAGCACGATCGCGTCGCTCCAGATCTCCGACTCCGCGACGCTGCCGGAGTCGGCGAAGAGGCCGACGATGTTCCAGACTCGGGTGCCCGAGCGCAGCTGCGTGCCGACGTCGAGACCGGCGAACTGCAGCGCGGCTCCGCTTGCCCACGACAATCTCGTTCGTGCCGGGCGTGAACATCCTGCCCTCGAGCAGGTGGAAGCCGGCGCGCAGCTCGGCGGCCTTCGGCCCGACTCCGCGCAGCGGCACGTTCGCCGGCGTGTCCGTGCTCTTCAGCGGCACGTCGACGAGCACATAGAGCTCGGCGGAGCTCACCGGCTCACCGTCGACGCGCAGCACTCCCGGCGCATCGGCAATGATCCGCGTCTGCGTCTGCGACAGCCCGCTCGTCATCTCGTCCGTGCCGCCCCCGCGCAGCACGATCGCGACGTCGTCGGAGCCGGACAGCTCGAGCACGGCGCGGAACCCTTCGTTGATCGAGAAGATGCCGATCAGCACCGCCACGACGCCGGCAATGCCGACGACCGCGACGATCGACGTGGCCTTGCGCTCGGTCAGGCTGCGCAGATTCATGGCCGTTACGGCCAGCGTTTGTCTCAACCAGGACATGAAGCGAGGCTCCGTTGGCGGCTCAGGCCCGCCGCAGCTGATCCACGACCTCGAGGCGCCACACCTGCAGGCACGGCAGCGCGCACGACAGGAAGCCGAGGCCGACGGCGAGCACGCCGCCCGCGACGAACGCGTTCGGCGGCGTCGTCATCAGTGGAACGAACTGCTGTAGCTCTCTGCCCACCGAATGGGCCATGCTGTTGCCCAGCCACAGCCCGATGGCGCCGCCGAGCACGGTGATGGCGAGTCCCTCGAGAAGCACGAGCCCCACGACGGCGCCGTTCCCGAAGCCGAGCGTGCGCATCACGGCGATCTCGCGCACGCGCTCGCGGACGGACTGCGCCATGGCGTTCGCGGTGACGAGCAACATCGTGAAGAACACCGCTGCGGCCACGATCGTCACGATCTTGCCGATGTTGCCCATCTGGTTCGCGAAACCTTGCAGGAACGCGCTCTCCGTCGTCGTGCGCGTTTCCGTGGAGGAATTCGCGAACATCGCGTCGACCGTTGCCTCGATGGCCTGCGCGTGATTGGGATCGTCGATCCGCATGACGATCCAGCCGACCTCGTCGTGACCGAAAGTCCGCGCCTCGTTCAAGTAGTCGTACTGCAGGAACACGTTCGTGTTGTCGCCGTCCGGCACATCGTAGATGCCCACGATGTCGAGGTCCCAGGTGTCGCTGCCGCCGCGCTGGCGAAAGATGTTCGAGCGCAGCGGGACGCGGTCGCCTTCCTTCCAGCCGAAACGGTCTGCCACGTCGCGCCCGACGATTGCGCTCGTGCGCGTCGCGTGCCAGGCGCGCATCTTCTCGGCAGCGACGGCGTATTCCGGGTACACCTCGAAAAAGGACTCGGGCTCCACGGCCATGGCCGTGATCTGGTTGCGATCGTCCCGATAGATGCCGCCGAACCAGTCCTCGGAGGTGGCGACCCGCACGCCGTCGACGCCGCGAATCCGGTCGAGGTAGTTGCGGGGGAGGTATTGAATGAGCGAAACGCGGTGCTGCGTCACGAGCCTGTCCTGGCCCGCGAGCTCGGCGCCGCCCGTCAGCGCGTAGTTCACGGCCTCGAGCAGGGCGAACAGCAGAAACGCCACGACGACGGACGCAAACGTGAGCGCAGTGCGTAGCCGCTTGCGCCGCAGATTCGCCCATAGCAACGGCAGGTACTTCATCGGGCGGATCATACGCAAAGGGGCCCGCCGAGCGAACCCCGATTGCGTTCAAGAAGCGGTCGCATACGCCTTTGGCGTGAGCCCGAAACATTGGCGGAACGCAGTGCTAAACGCTGCCGTGCTGTCGTAGCCGACGGCGTGCGCGACCTCGGCGATGCTCTTGCCTTCGGCCAGCAGCGTGAGCGAGGTCAGCAGCCGAGTGTGGCGTCGCCACACGGCGAGAGTCATGCCGGTCTCCTCGACGAACAGGCGCTCGAACGTTCGCAGGCTCGCGCCTCCGACCTCTGCCGCGACGATCTCGAGCGCGCGGGCGTCATCGGGGCGGGTGGCCAGATGATCGGCGAGCCTGCGCGCACGATCGCTGCGCGGCCGTGGCAGCACGAAGGATTCCGTCGCGGCTCGAGTGAGCAGCAACGTCAATAGAGTGAAGGCGTGGCCGTGCTCCGGGCCGCGTTGCGATGCACGCGTCGCCGTGCACAAGAACAGCACGAGCTCCCGCGCCAGAGCGTCGAGTCCCAGCACTTCCGGCGCGGCGGCCGCGCGCACGCGGCCCGCCGCGAAATATAGGGAATGCAGGTAGAACGGCCGCGCCGAATAGACGGCGTGGTGCACGCCGGCCGGTAGCCACAGCGCCCTCGACAACGGGTGCACGACGTACGAGTCGTCGGTCTCGATGACTGCGGCGGAGCCGGAGATCAGGGCGAGCTGGTCTTGCTCGTGCACGTGCCGGGCGATTCGCCCACCTCGCGGATACGCCTCGACGTATGCTCGCCAGTCGCTGGACGCCGCGACGCTCAGCGGCGCGTCACGTGGTTCCGTCGTGCTCATGCGTTCGCTAGGCGGGCGCCAGCAAATGGCCACTCTCGTACTGCGCCACGCAACCGACGTTACCCTCCGGGTCGGCAAACTCCGCCACCTGCGCGACACCCGGAATGGCGGCCACGGCCGAGCGCAACTTGCCGCCGGCGGCTTCGATCGCCTGCACGGCGTCGGCGATCGAATGAACGCTGACCGTGCAGCGGAATGCATTCAGCGAGCCTTCGCCCGCCGGGCCGCTTCGCTTCGCGATCAGGCCGTGCGTCAGGCCGGGGTCGGCCTCGTTGCCGGTGAAGATCAGATAGAAGTCGGGTGGCCCGGCGGCCTCGAACCGCCATCCGAAGACCTGCTCGTAGAACTTGCGTGCGCGCTCGACGTTGCTCGCGAAGATCTCGAAATGGGCTACTGAGTTGGCCATGCGCCCTCCGATGAGACCGGCCGAGGAGCGTAGCATTGTCGGTTGCGCACAAAATCGACAAGTTCTTTCGGTAATCTGACAATCGACCGCGTTAAGATTCCGTGGAGCACGCACTTTGGGGACAGCCGCGTGCCGCGGCGAGCACAGGCCATGAAACGCTACGACACCGACGTTCCGTTTTTCGCGAACCCGGACGAGACGCACTGCTATCAGGCGGCGCTCATGATGGTCATGAAGCGCTTCCGGCCGCGGCAGGCTTGCTCGTGGGCGCTGCTCGAGAAGGTCACCGGCAAGGTCGAAGGCGTCGGCACCTGGCCGTTCGCCGGATTCACATGGCTGCACGAGCAGGGTCTAGCCGTGACCAACGTGGAGCTGATGGACAACCGGCGGTTCGCGGCCGAGGGGCAGAAGTACCTTGCGGAGCTCTTGGGCCAAGCGCTGGCGACCTCCGCCCTGCGGGGCATGGACCTCGCGCGTCTTCGAGAGGAGGCGGCGGCGTTCGTGGACAACGTGCGGTGCGAGACGCGAATTCCGACCCTGGACGACATCCGTCGCGCCGTTGCCTCCACCCGTCTCGTCATATGCAACGTGAACTCGCGGGCCTTGAACGGTCGCGAGGGATACAACGGCCACTTCGTCGTCGTGAAGGGCTTCGATGACGATGGCTTTGTCGTGCACGATCCCGGCCCGCCGGGCACGGCGAATCGCAAGGTGACTTTCGAGGTGTTCGAAAAGGCCTGGGCATACGCGGGCGAGACGATCAAGAACCTGGTCGTCATCGGCGATCCAGGCGAGGAGGGCGTCGCGGCGAGTCGGGCGGACGAGTCATGCGGCTAGCGCCACCCGAGGAGGTGCTGCCGGATGTTCGCGACGGCCTCACGCGTGAGGAGCGAGTCGTGCTCTACGTGCTACACGAGACACAGAAGGAACGCGGCGGTCGCGACGTGCCCACGGCGATGCTCTGGGGCCGCGTGTGCGAGCACTTCTACATCAGCCCGGAGGATCTCTCGGCGATGCTCGCGCGGCTTGGTGCGCGCAAGTAAAAAAATGGGGGCGGCGCCAAAAGCGCCGCCCCCAGGGCCGTGTGATCCTAGTTCGAGAACGCCAACACGCTGCTCGCGTCGGTTCCCTCGGGCACGTCGTAGATCGTCACGACGCCGCGTGGAACGTGCGCGAGCGCGGCCGACTCCGGATCCTCGATCGTCACGCTGCCGCGTCGCGTCAGCCGTGCGCCGGCGACCGTTTCGCCCTCGGCGCCCGAGAGCGACGCGCCGACGATCGAGCCGCGTCCGTCGCGCAGGAACTCCACTCGCACCGCGGCGTCGACGGCGACGAACGTAGTCGCGTCGTGCTGGCGCAGCGTGAGCGAACGCTCGCCCCAAGCTTCCGGTGCCTCGAGCGTCAAGGCATCGCCGTCTTGAGCGATCACGAACGCCTCACCGTCCTCCGCCGCATAACAGCCCGCATAGGCTTCGAGCGATTCGACGGTCGGCGCGCTGCGAGTCGCGCCGACGTCCGCGAGCGCCACGACGCGAGGCACCTCCGAGCTCGCGCTCGGTTGCTCAGCGAACGCGGTCGACGCAAATGACAGTACGACGACGGTTGCGATGCCGGTGACGAAGTTCATCGAACGAGACTCCCTGTGTTTCTGGACACGTAGTCCATAGCAAGGAGCGTGCCGACCGCGAGCAACGCGCGGAACTCGTTGTTCCATAGCGAAAAGGAGAGCTCGATCCGGACCGTCACGCGTAGCGCGAATGGGACGCCGCGTGCCCCGAATGGTGAAAACCACTAATCATTGCGCGACACTGGCAGCGTGCCGGTACTCGGGAGCCGAGAGCGTCGGCGAGGTTACGCAGGGTCGTCGTGGCCGCAGGGCACCCTGGTCGGTGTGCGACCTGCCGCGGAGCTCAAACGGTCAGTGGCAAGCGCACGGCGGCGCCGGATTCGGCGCTGCGATGGATCGCCTCGGTCCACTCCATGTACCGCACGCCGATCTCGAATGTGTTCATCTTGATCTGCTCGCCACCGCGGATCGCGTTGATGAACTCTTCTTCCACGCGATGTTTCGCCTGACCCTCGGGCGGATTCGGATAGGCAGCGAGCTCCTTGTCGCCGCGCCGACCGACGAAGATGTTCTGCGCGTTGTCCACGCGAATCGTGCCCTCGCTTGCGTAGATCCAGATCTCGTTGCCGCGCGAAAGCCCCGTGGTCTCACTGAACTTCATGTGCACCGGCGCACCGTTGCCGAGCTCGTACAGCACTTCCACGTGATCGGGGATCGTCGTCGCGCGTTGCGCGCCCCGCTCGTCGCGGCGGTTCTGGATCTGCACGCGCGTCATGCCCATGACGCGGTCGCCGGGCCCTAGCCAGCGCATCATCGATTCGTACGTGCCGCCGACGTTCAGAACGTTCAAGCCGCTGAACTCCGGGTCGTGGCGCCAGTCGAGCTCGCCGCCGAAGTCGGCGAAGCCACGCTGCAGCATCTGCGCCTCCACCGAGAGCACTTCGCCGATTCCGCGATTCGCGAGCAGATCCTGAAGGGCCCGATCGATGCGATAGCTGCCCGATGTCGGCACGAGCTGACAGACGAGATTCGCGTGCCGCTGCGACGCGGCCAGCATTTCGTGCGCTTGCGCGGCGTCGTTCGCCATGCGTGCCTGGCAGAGCACGTGGCGGCCGCTCTCCAGTGCGGCGAGCGTGACGGTGCGATGCATGTACGGCCAGGTGCCGATCAGCACGGCGTCTATCCCCCTTGCCGCGAGCAATTGCTCCCAGTCGGCATAGGCGCGCGGAATGCCGAATTCCTTCGCAGCCCGCTGGCTCGATTCGAGCGAGCGGTTCGCGACCGCCACGATCTCGACCCCCGGCATTTTGCGAAGCCCCGGGATGTGCGTCGAGCCGACGATGCCACCTGCGCCGACGATGCCCACGCGGATCTTGTCGCGTCCTGTGGCGCCCGACGACCGGCCCTCCTGGGCCCGCAGGGCCCCGGGCGCCAGCGCCGCCGCAAAAGGTAACGCCGCGGAGGCCAACAGCTCGCGCCGCTTGATTTTCGGGCCGCCAGATTCGTGGCTCATCGATGCCTCCGGGCTGCGAAAGGATGTGGCAAGCGTGCGTCGCCGACCGAGCCAGAGCAAGTCCGCCTCGCGGGGGCATCGCGGCGGCGCTAGTATGGCCCCACACGTCTTCGGGGGAGGCCGTCATGGCTCAACGCATCCGTACAGTCTTCTTTGGCCCGTTGCTCTTCCTTCTGTGCTTGCCCGCTGTCGGTCAGGTGCTCAAAGCCCGTGTCACCGGCGGCGAAGTGGAGGGCGCGGCAGCCGGCGGCATCGCCGAATTCAAGGGCATTCCGTTCGCTGCGCCACCCGTGGGCAAGCTCCGCTGGCAGAAACCGCAACCCGTGGTGCCGTGGTCCGGCACGCGCGAAGCGAAGGGCTACGCACCGGGCTGCGTTCAGGATGCGGCGATGCTGCAGTTCATCGGCGCCCCGCCCGGCGTCAGCGAGGACTGCCTGTATCTAAACGTCTGGACCCCCGCGAAAACCGCGCGCGAACGGCTGCCGGTGATGGTGTGGATTTACGGTGGCGGTTTCGCGGCCGGAACGACGAGCTCGCCGGTTTACGCAGGCACGCACCTCGCCGAGCAAGGTGTCGTGGTCGTCAGCGTTGCGTATCGCGTTGGTCCGTTCGGGTTCCTCGCGCATCCCGAGCTCAGCCGTGAGAGCGGCAAGGGTTCCGGCAACTACGGCTTGCAGGACATGATCGCGGGGCTGAAGTGGGTGCAGGACAACATCGCGGCCTTCGGCGGCGACAAGAGCAACGTCACGGTGTTCGGCGAATCGGCGGGCGGCATCGCGGTCAGCATGCTCGGCGTGTCACCGTACGCGAAGGGGCTGTTCGCGAAGGCGATCTCCGAGAGCGGCGGCTCGTTCGCGCCGCCGCGGGCCACCGAGGGCGGCGGTGGCGTGCCGACCCTGGCCGCCGCGGAAGCGCGGGGCGAGCGGTTCTTCAAGGACCTGGGGGTCGCGAGTCTTGCAGCTGCGCGTGCGCTCACGACCGAGCAGATCAGCAAGGCGCTGCCGCCGGGCTTGGGCGGCGGTTTCTGGCCTGTCGCCGATCGCGACGTGATTCCGGGTGACCAGTACGTGCTCTACGGCGAGGGCCGCTTCAACGATACGCCGGTGCTGATCGGCACCAACTCCGATGAAGGCGCGCTGTTCGTGCGCGGCGGTGTCACGGTGGCGAGCTTCGAGCAGCAGATTCGCTCGGGTTATGGCGAGCGCGCCGACGAGATTCTCGCCGCGTATCCGCACGCGACCGATGCCGAAGCGTTGATCGCCGCGCGCAACGTCGCGCGCGACTCGACGTTCGCGTGGTCGACCTGGGCGTGGGCGCGGCTGCAGTCGACGAAGGGTAAGGGCCCCGCGTACATCTACTACTTCGATCACCGCACGCCGACCTCGCCGAACGGCGCCACCCACGCCGCGGAGCTGCAGTACGTGTTCCGCACGCTCGGCTCGCAGGGAACGGGCGCGCCGCGGCCCGAAGACACGGCGACCTCGGAGCTCATGAGCAGCTACTGGGTGAACTTCGCGAAGACCGGCGACCCGAACGGGCCGGGGTTGCCGCGTTGGCCTAAATTCACGGAGCAAGACCAGCAAGCCATGGTATTCGACGAGGCGCCCGGCGCGCGCCCGCTACCGAACATGCGCGAGCTGAAGGCAATGGATGACTATTTCGCGTGGCTGCGCTCGCGTGCGCACACGCACTGAGTTGCCATGATACGTAGCGCGCTCGGTGTGATCGTGGCCGCGGTCGTGTGGATGGCCCTGTTCCTGGCGCTCGGGTTTGCGCTCGCGGCCGTGTGGCACGACTATGGACTGCACGGGCGAAACTGGTTTCAGGCGCGGATATACGACTTCACGCCCGTGATGTCGGTCTGCAACGCCCTGCTCTGGATACTGGCCGAGATCGGGGCGGGCTGGCTCTGCGTCGTCGTTGCGAGACGTCGCGAAGCCTCTTGGGTGCTGGCGGCAGTGATCGGTGCGTACTTGGCGTACCTGCACCTCTACCAGGAGTGGGCAAATTTGCCCTGGTGGTACAACCTCGCCGTCGCGATTCCCGCGGCACCCGCGGTGCTGCTCGGCGGCCGGCTCGCGGGCGGGCTCACGCGGGTTGCCGCGCCCGCCTGAGCGGCCACCGCGGTGCGGCCGCGCCCCAAACCGTGACCGGGGTCAGGTCATAGCGGGGAGTAACTAGCTATGGTCTGCACATACCTCCATACGGCCGGCCCCGTCAAATGGCCAACGATAGCGACCGACAACTTGGCGAGCGCGCAGGCTCGGCCCCCCCTGCCGGCGCTGCCTTCGCGATTCGAGTCCTGCAGGTCGAGGACGACGCGGTCGACGCGGAGCTCATCCAGCGCCGGCTCAAGGCCGATGGCATGGACGTCGTGTGCCGCGTGGTCGCCGACGAGACGAAATTGCGTCACGCGCTCGTCGAATTCTCGCCGCAGATCATTCTCTCGGATTTTTCGCTGCGTGGCTTCGACGGCTTGGCGGCGCTCGAGATCGCTCACACGCTCGCGCCGCGCACGCCGTTCGTGTTCGTCTCGGGCACGATCGGCGAAGAGCGTGCGATCGAGGCGCTGAAGCGCGGCGCTACCGATTACGTGCTGAAGGACAACCTGCGCCGACTCGTGCCGGCGATCCGCAACGCGTTGCGCCAGGCCCAGGTGACGAACGCGAAAGAAGTCGCGGAGGACATGCTGCGGCGCAGCGAGTCGCGGCTCCAGGACATCATCGATACGTCCTGCGACTGGATTTGGGAGTGCGATCGCGACGGCCGGTTCACGTTCTCGAGCCCGAGCGTTCTGGAAGTGCTGGGGTATACGCAGCACGAGATCGTCGGTCGACGGGCCGGCGACTTCATCGACCCGGCGGACGAGCTGCGGCTTCAGGCCACCTATGTGGCACCCGTCGAGCGCGCCTTGGATCATCCCGTTACGTTGCGCTGGCGGCACAAGAACGGTAAGCCGCGGTGGCTCGAGAGAACCATGGTCGCGTTGTACGACGCCGAGGGTGCCTGGCGCGGCGTTCGCGGTATCGATCGCGACGTGACTCTGCGCGTAGCGCAAGACGTACGCATCCGTCGTTTGAACCGGGCGCTGCGGTTTCTGAGCGGCATGAGCACGGCCGGAATGCGCATCCGCGATCGCGATCGGCTCGTCAAGGAGGTGTGCCATCTCGCCGTCAGCACCGGTGGCTACGCGCGCGTCGCCGTCTATCTGCTGCCGAGCAGCCACGGAGCGACGAAGCCGCTGGTTTGCTCGTACGCCGGCGTGCAGAGCGACGGCGGCGGGTGGCACGTGTCGGACCAGCTGCCGACCGGCATCGGCATCGTGACCGAGGCGCTTGCAACGGCGGCCCCGATCGTCGTCAACGACTCCAACGACCCGGCCGAGGCCGTGCTCCTCGGCAAAGAGGGGCGGTTGCCGCCGGGATCGCGCTCGCGGATCGGGCTGCCGCTGCTCGCGGACCGCAAAACGATCGGTGTGCTCGAGCTCGACGGCAGCGAGCCCGGCGTGTTCAGCGACGCCGAAGTGACCTTGCTGAAGCAGGTGGCCGCGAACGTCACGTTCGCCCTCGAGTATCTGCACAGCAAGGAAAGCGCGGAGTACCTCGAGTACTACGATCCGCTCACGGGCCTACCGAATCGCGGCCTGCACGTGCGCCGTATGGCCGCGGGGCTGGCGTCGGCCGCGGCTGCCACGAGCCGACTGACCGTAGCGGTCATCGACGTCGTCGAGCTCGGCGTGATCAACGATAGTCTCGGGTATCACGCCGGGGATCTGCTGCTTCGGCTCATTGCCGAACGGCTGCGCAACGAGTTTCGCGATCCCGACTTGGTCGGCCGGCTGAGCGGCGATCGGCTGTCGGTCGTCTCGATCACGGCCGATCGCTCCACACGCCTTTCGGCGCGCATCACGGAGTGCTTGCAGGCGCCGTTTGCCCTGAATGGCCACGAGGTTCGCGGCGCGGTGCGCATCGGCATCGCCGTGTTCCCCGAGGACGGGGAGCAGGTCGAGACATTGCTCCAGCAAGCCAACATGGCGCTGCAGCATGCCAAGGAAACCGGCACCGCGGCGTTGCGCTACGAGGCGAGCATGAACGCGACGACCTCGCAGCGCTTCAACCTGACGAACGAGCTGCGTCGCGCGGCGGCGGAGCGGCGCTTCCGTCTGCACTACCAGCCAAAGCTGAACCTTACGTCCGGGATTGTCGACGGCGCCGAGGCGCTGCTGCGCTGGCCCGGCGAGCGGGACCCGGTATCGCCGACCGTATTCGTGCCGATGCTGGAGTCCCTTGGCCTGATCGACGAAGTGGGCAGCTGGGTCATTGCGGAGGCGGTCACGGAGACGGCAGCCTGGAGCGTGGACCCGACGTTTCGGGTGGCGGCCAACGTGTCACCCCTGCAGCTGAATCGCCAAGACTTCGCCGATCGCGTGCTGGGCTCCATGGCGGATCTCGATTGCGACCCGCGGCGCCTGGAGCTCGAGGTGACCGAGAGCAGCCTCATGGCCGACCCGCGCCGCGCCGGCCTCACCCTGGCGCGGCTGCGGGCCGCCGGGGTATCGATCGCGATCGACGACTTCGGCACCGGCCACTCGTCGCTGCGGATGCTTGCGGGACTGCCGATCGACGTCTTGAAGATCGACAGGAGCTTCGTTCGCGACCTCGTGAGCAATCGGAACAACCGGCTGATCGTGCAGACGACGATTGGTCTCGCCGCGTCGCTCGGGCTGCACACGGTGGCCGAGGGCGTCGAGACGGTCGAGCAGCTGGTGCTGCTGAAGGAGCTCGGGTGCCATTCCGTGCAGGGCTATCTGATCAGCCGGCCCGCCGAGGCGGCCGTCGTGGCGGCCTGGCTGAACGGCGACACGCTCCGTCGGTTGCGGGAGCTGACGGGTTCGAGTGTCACGCGGCCGGCGCCCGACGCCGAGAAGCGAACCGCGGGGCGTCGCGCGCGCTAGCGGAGCGCGTTGGCAGGGCTCTCGTTCATCACGAGCCAATACAGGCCGAGCTGTCGCGCGGCCTCCAGGAACTGCGCGAAGTCGACCGGCTTGCGTACGTAGCTGTTAGCGCCGAGCTCGTAGCTGTGCAGCAGGTCCTGCTGTTCCTTCGACGAGCTCAAGATCACGACGGGCAGCAGGCGCGTCCGATCGGCGGCGCGCAGCGCTCGCAGCACCTCGTGACCGTCGACCTTCGGCAATTTCAAATCGAGCAGCACGACCTGCGGCAGCGGTGGCGGGCTCGCCGCGTGCGTCCCGCGGCCCAGCAGATAGTCGAGCGCCTCTGCGCCGTCGCGGGCGACGGCGATGGGATTCGTCACGCTGGGCCTTCCGCAGCGCGCGCACGGTGAGCTCCTCGTCGTGCGGATTGTCCTCGACGAGCAGGATCGGTCGCTCGCTAGCGGTCATTTGCCTGTCTCCCCGTGGTCCAGCGTGAAGAAGAATGTGGCGCCGCGGTCCACTTGGCCCTCGGCCGAGACGGTGCCTCCGTGCCGCTCGACGATGCGCCGGACGGTCGCGAGTCCGATGCCCGTGCCTTCGAACTCTTGCGCGGAGTGCAGACGCTCGAACGCACCGAACAGCTTGTGGACGTAGGCCATATCGAAGCCCGCGCCGTTGTCTCGGACGAAATAGCGCCGCTGGCCGCCATCGTCGGTTGCGCCGAACGCGATGACGGCATCGGCCCGCTTCGATGAATACTTCCAAGCGTTGGCGACGAGGTTGTCGATCACGATGGCGAGCAATCGGGCGTCGCCCGAGGCGCGCAGATCGGGCTCCACGCACACCTCCGCACGGCGCTCCGGTGCGCCCGCGGCAAGGCGCTCGAACGCCGCCGTCGCGAGGGCCGAGAGATCGACGGTCTGCCGGTCGAGCTCGCTGCGCGTGACGCGCGACAGCTGCAGGAGATCGTCGATGAGCTGTGCCATGCGCTGCGTGGAATCGCGGACGAGCGTCAGATAGCGACGCCCCTCGCCGCCGAGAGCTTCGCCGCACTCGTCGAGCAGCAGCTGGGAAAACCCGTCGATGCTGCGGAGCGGGGCGCGCAGATCGTGAGCGACCGAGTAGCTGAACGACTCGAGCTCGCGGTTCGCAGCTTCGGCGGCATTCTTGGCATCTGCCAGTTCCTGCTGCAATCGCTTGCGGTGCGTGATGTCGCGCGCGGTGGCGTACATCAGCCCGCCGGAGGGCATCGATTTCCAGGCGAGCACGCGCCACGACCCGTCCTTGTGCCGGTACCGATTCTCGAACAACAGCACCTTCTCGCCCGCGAGGATTTGTCGATTGACCTCGGCGACCGTGGCCGCGTGGTCATCGGGGTGCACGAACTCGAGAAAGGGCCGGCTCCGGAGCTCCGCCACGCTCCAGCCGAGCACGGAGGGCGCCGATTCGCTGACGTGCTTGAAGTAGCCGTCGGGACTCGCGATGACGTGCAGGTCCAGCGAGAGCTCGAAGAAGCGCTCGTACTGCTGGCTTTCGCCGGGGCTCGGTTCGGTTGCGTTGGCGCTCTTGCCCATGATCCACCCGTGCGACTCATGTTAGGCGCCGTGCCACGGTCGAAACGTGACGTCGCCCACAGGTTCGCCCGGCTGTTCGAGCGTCGCGCACGCCATCGTGCGTGATGGCGCGGCGGCGGTCCGCCTCCGGACTCGTGCTACGCTCGGCACACGGGCTCCGTTCAACGGGGGGATAAGAACATGTCTCGTGCTCTAGGCGCGCCGGCGCGTCGCCGGCATTGGCTCGTCTTGGCCGGTGCGATCGCCGTCGGCGCTTCGCTGCAAGCTCAGCAGGCTCCGCAGCCCGCGCCCGCGGGCGACGTGGTCGGTGTCGGTAACTTCGCCCATATCGTGGCGGATCTCGACCGATCGCTCGGCTTCTATCGCGACGTGCTCGGCCTCGCGGTGTCCGGCAACATTCCGTTTGGCCCGAACGAGGCCGTCGCGAAGTTCGGCCACACGGAAGGCGGCCAGTCGCGCGTGGCCGTGCTGAAGGTGCCGGGCATTGCGATGGGCATCGAGCTGATCGAGTACAAGGACATCGAGCGCAAGGCGCAGAACCCGCGCTTCTACGATCCGGGTGCGGCCAACATGTCGATGCGCGTTCACGGCCTCGAGGCGCTGTTCCCGAAGATCGCGGGCTACCCGGGCGTGAAGATCCTCACGAAGGGCGGCGCAGCCGACTACGCTCACGACGCCGAACGGCACGCTGCACGCGGTGTTCGTGCAGGACCCCGACGGCTTCGTCGTCGAGATGCTCGACGTGGCGAATCCCCCGGCGGATGCCCCTGCCGGCTTCGTGATCGGCGGCGGCAGCTTCGAGCCGTCGATGCGCAACAGTGAAGAGAGCGTGAAGTTCTACAACGAGCTGCTCGGCTTCGACTTCAAGCTCGGCGAGCGTTTCAACGATAACCAGGAGATGGCCGCCACGGCCGGTGCGCCGGGCGCGAGCTTTCGGCAGAGCACGGCACGAATTCCGGGCACGACGATGCCGTTCACGCTGATCGAGTTCAAGAACATCGAGCACAAGGAGCTCTCGGGTCGCACGCAGGACCCGGGCACTACGGTGCTGCAGCTCATCGTGAAGGACGTGACGGCGCTGTCCGCGAAGCTCAAAGCGGCCGGCGTGCCGTTCGTGACGACGGGCAGCCGAGCCCGTGCAAGTGGCGCCGGGGCTCAAGATCGTGATCGTGAAGGACCCGAACAACATCCTGCTCGAGCTCGCCGAGCGCGGGCAACGCTGAGGGAGCAATCATGACAAAGACCTCTTTTCGTGCGGTGGCTCTGTCGGCCGCGCTCGCAGCCACGCTGCCGGCGCTCGCGGCCGACGACACGGCGCCCGTGAAGCTCGATCCCGAGAAGCGGGCGGGCTTGAACCTCGATGGCGATCCCGCCGGATGCCTATCAGGACATCCTCGTCGCCGGCGAGCTGAACATGCGCGTCGCGACGCTGTTCGACGGCAAGGAACTGCGGGCGTCGATCTTCGAATCGACGCCCGCGAAAACGAATCACCGCACGCGGCCGAACGACCAAGACGAATTCGTGTTCGTGCTGAGCGGCAAGCTGATCTTGACCGAGCCGAACGGCAAGGTGCACGAATACCTGCCGGGCGACTCGCTCGTGCTGCCGGTGGGCTACACCGGCACCTGGGAGATGCAGGGCAACTACCGCGAGATCGCAGTCACCGCAAAGAAAAAGCCGGCCAAATCTAAAACCGCACGGTGTAGTTGACCTTGGCCGTGACGTCGGCCGTGTCGGACTGGAAGCGGTTGTCGCGATCGACGTCCTGCAGATTGTGGTTGATCACGAAGTAGATCTCGCGGCCCGCGCGCGGGATCCACAGTAGCCGCGTGTTGATGCCGGCCACTTCGCTCACGTTGTCGTACTGGATCAGATTCACCCACGACAGCGTGGGCGAGAACGCGATGTCGATCCCGGCGCGCACGAGACGCGTCAGGAACGCGCCATTCGGCACGGGCAGGTCGATGTCGTTGGTCTCGCGGCTCAGCAGCACGCGGTAGCGTGCCGACGGGCGCCACGTGAGCTCCACGTACCTCTGCTTGCGCGAGCCGCCGTAGAAGTCGCCGTACGGATAGTTCACGAAGCGGGCATTCATCGAGACTTTCCGGTGCGTGCCGGTGCTGAATTGAACGCCGAGCGAGTCCTCGTCGTAGGTGCCCGGTGGCACGATCACGCCGGGGTAGATCTGGAACGGCGCGATCACGTACTGATTGAAGTCGGCGATCGCGATCATCATCGAGTCGCCCGTGCGGTTCGTCAGCGTCACGGGCCTGACGAACAGCGCTTCCGTCTGCAGCCCGCCGTCAAGGTATTCGACGCGCTCATAGTCGATGTTCATGAGCCACGATTCGAGCCAGCCCTTGCGCGGCCGCAGCATGTAGCCCACGTTCAAGTACGCGTCGCCAATGCCCTTGCGGTCGAGGAAGCCTAGCGCCGGGTTGAAGTTATCCTCGTACGCCTTGTACTGCACGGTGCCGCGAAAGCCTTGACTCGAGGGCAGCCGAACGCTCACGCCGTAGGCCGCGTCGTTGCCCTGCAGGCCCTCCGTGTCGCTGCGCTCGAACCACGCGTCCGTCTCGAGCGCGCGCCCGCCGGGCAAGTGCGTGTTGCGGTATTGGAAGTCCGCGCCGGCCACGGTGTTGTCGAGATTGCTCGTGGGATCGCCATGCGTCGCGATCACGCCGACGCTCGACTCGTTCAGCACGCCGAGCTTCGCACGCACGACGGACAGCGTGTCGGCGTTCAGAGCGCCGAACGCGGCCTGGCGGATCGACAGCGCGCCGAGCTCCCAGCGCCCCACGCGGCCGCTGATCTTGCCGCCGTAATCGAGATCGACGGGCTGGCCCGTGGGGCTCAAGCCGATCCGGCGCGAGAAGAACGGCCGTGCGTTCTGCGCGAGCGTGTTGAACCCCGGTATGGAGGACTGGCGCTGGCCGCCGACGCCGCCGAACTCGAAGATATCGGCCTCACGCAGGAAGAAGTCGCGCTTCTCCGGGAAAAACAGCCCGAAACGCGTGAGGTTCACCTGGCGATCGTCGACCTCCGTGGCCGAGAAATCGGTATTGATCGTGAGCGAGGCGTTCAGCTGCGGCGTGAGCTTGTACGCGACATCGAGCGAGGGCTCGAAGTCCGAGCTCGTCTCGCCCGTGGCGAAGTCCTTGTGATTCGTCACGGCGCCCGACGGAATGACGTCGAGTCCCAAGCCCTGCTTCAACCCTTCGAACCCCACGGCGAGCCCCGAGACCGACGGATTGTAGGCGCGGTTGCGCGAGACCCAGGCCGTGGTCTCGTTCTTGCGAACGACGGTCCGCGAGAAGTTCAGGCCCCAGGTGTCGGTGTTCGGATCGAACGAGATCGACTTGAACGGGATCTTGATCTCGGCGGTCCAGCCGCCTTCGAAACGCCCCGCGGCCGCCTCGAAGATCGTGTCCCAGTCGCCATAGAACTCGCTGACGTTGCGGTACAGGCCGTCGCTGCGTACGCCGTTCGGATTCACGCCGAAGTAGTAGCCGCTGCGCCGATTGTTGAACGGGTCGATCGTGACGAAGAGCCGATCGTCCTGACCGATGGCGTCGTTCTGGCGCATGTTCTTCGCCGTGATCAGCTCCGGCTCGGGGTCGTAGAGCCGTGCTGCGATGTAGAGCGCCTCGTCGTCGTAGAGGATGTAGATCTCGGTGCGCTCGTACGGCTCCGCGTATTCGATCGGCGTGACCTGATGCAGATCGTCGACGACGGCCGCCGCGTTCCACACCGCATCGCTCAAGTCGCCGTCGATCACGGGCGGGGTCGCGGTGCGGACCACGTGCACGGTCTTCTGCGCGGCTTCGGCCGACGGGCCTTCGCTCTGCGCGGTCGCGGTCGCTGCGGCGAGGCAGAGTAGTAGTGCGCTGAAGGTCGTGTGCTCCAGTCGAAGGGTCATCGATCGATCAATTTCAGTCGGGTCGCGAACCATAGCAATGTATGCGCCGAAATGCGCGGCTCGCGGTGCAGCGACGCGACTTCCACCCGTGAGCCACGATCATCACCCCAGCCGCCCGCACGCCGCGCCGCTTGACGGACCTGCATCAGGGGGAATCATGCAGGCTCATATCATTCGCGCTACCGTTGTCTGCGTCGCCATGGTCGTGCTCACGCTCGGCGCGCCCGCTGCGCGCGGCGCGCCGACGACGAGCCACAAAACCGCTCGCGGCTCGATTCCGGGCGCGCGATAGCGCGTGGACATTCGCGCGCTCATTCCGGCTGACGGGCGACGCTCGATCGCGGATGCCGCGCCATTGAAGAGGTGGCCGCGGCGCTCGGGGCGACTAGGCTGGAGATTTATACAGCACGATCAAAGGGTTGTGTTCTCGGGTAAGGGCCAGCGTGGGGCTCGAGTCGACTTTGTCGATTTCGCTCCGGCTCGTTCGACGTACTGATAGAGCCACAATGAAACGGGCCATCCCGGTCCACCGGCTCACGAAGGGGCACAGTCATGCGCGTCATGGTGATGGTCAAAGCTAGCAAGAGTTCCGAGGCCGGCACGTTACCGAGCCAGCAGCTGCTCGACGACATGGGACGGTTCAACGCCGAGCTCGTCAAAGCGGGTGTCATGCTGGCGGGCGACGGGCTGAAGCCGAGCAGCGCGGGCAAGCGTGTTCGGTTCACCGGAGGTGGCGGCAAGAAGACGGTCGTCGACGGACCGTTCGCCGAAACGAAAGAGCTCGTGGCCGGCTACTGGCTGTGGCAGGTCAAGTCGATCGACGAGGCCGTCGCCTGGCTGCGTCGCTGCCCGGATCCGATGCCGGGCGAAGAGTCCGAGATCGAGATTCGTCCGCTGTACGAGGCGGAAGACTTCGCGCCGGCGGCGGGCTGAGGCATGGGTAGCGGCAGATGAGCGATGTCGCGAGCACGCAAGTGGAGACACGGCGCGCGATAGAGGCCGTGTTTCGCATCGAGTCCGCGAAGGTCATCGCGAGTCTCGCGAAGATCGTCCGTGACGTCGGCGTGGCCGAAGAGCTGGCCCAGGACGCGCTCGTGGCGGCTCTCGAGCAGTGGCCGAGGGAAGGCATTCCGGACAAGCCCGGCGCATGGCTCATGGCGACGGCGAAGCATCGGGCGCTCGATTTGCTGCGGCGGCGAAAGCTGATTGCGCGCAAGCACGACGAGCTGGAGCAGGCGATCGCGGCCGACGGCGGCGAGCTGGGCGACGATCACGAGGCGATGCTGGCCGCGCTCGACGACGACATAGGTGACGAGGTGTTGACGTTGATCTTCACGGCCTGTCATCCCGTGCTCACGCGCGAGGCGCGCGTTGCGCTGACGTTGCGGTTGATCTGTGGCCTCACGACGCTGGAAATCGCACGCGCGTTCCTCGTGCCGGAGCCCACGATCGCGCAGCGCATCGTCCGCGCCAAACGCACGCTCACCGAGGCCAGGGTGCCATTCGAGCCGCCACGCGGACCGGAGCTCGGCGAGCGCCTCGCCGCCGTGCTCGAGGTGGTCTACCTCGTGTTCAACGAGGGCTACTCGGCCACCGGCGGCGACGATTGGCTTAAGCCCGCGCTGTGCGACGACGCGCTGCGGCTGGGCCGCATGCTGGCCGAGCTCGCGCCCGGCGAGCCGGAGGTGCATGGGCTCGTGGCGCTCATGGAGCTCCAGGCGTCGCGCTCACGGGCGAGGGTGGACGCTGCGGGCGAGCCGATTCTGCTGCTCGATCAGGACCGCAGCCGCTGGGATCAATTGCTGATCCGGCGTGGGCTCGTGGCGCTTGCACGCGCCGAGCGGCTCGGCGGCGTGCTCGGCCCGTATGCGTTGCAGGCCGCGATCGCGGCGTGCCACGCCCGGGCGCGGCTGCCCGGCGACACGGATTGGGCGCGCATCGTGGCGCTCTACGATGCCCTCGCCGAGCTCACGCCGTCCCCGGTCGTGGAGCTGAACCGAGCGGTGGCCGTCGGGATGGCCTTCGGCCCGGCGGCGGCCCTCGAGATCGTCGACGCGCTGCGCGACGAGCCCGCGCTCGCCTCGTATCACCTGTTGCCGGCCGTGCGAGCGGATTTGCTGATCAAGCTCGGGCGACGCGCGGAAGCGCGCGGCGAGCTCGAGCGCGCCGCGGCGCTGACGCAGAACGCGCGCGAGCGCGCGCTGCTCGAACGCCGGGCGCTTGCCTGCGCGGGGCACGAGCCGCCCGCCGACTGACGCCGAGGGCTGCCGCCGCGTCGCCTCCGCCAGCGATCGGCGCTAGCGGCCGCTCGGCGCGGGGACGATCGCGATCCGATTGCCGCGGAACGAGCCCACCCAGAGGTCGTTCCCGACCTCGACCACCGCGGTGCCGGCGCCGAACTCCGGCGTGTCCTGTTCGTTCACGAGCTCGCGGACCGCGAGCGTGCGCGGATCGATCTTCACGGCTTTCCAGCTCCGGTCGGCCTGGCCCACGGCCCAGAGGGAGCCGTCGCGCGCGTAGTGGATGTTGTCGACGCGGAAGCCGAGGGGGATCTCGTCGCGCCGCGGCGGGGTGATGCCGCGCGTGACGCGGAAGAACGATTGGCTGCCCCAGGCCGCGACGTACAGCGTGCGACCGTCGGCAGAGAGCTCCACACCGTTCGCGCCCGCGGCCTGGCTGCCGGGCACCTTCTGCCAGCCGCTCTTGGTGTGCCACTCCCACAGCTCGCCGTTGCGCTCACCGCCCAACATGCGCTGAGTGGCCTCGGGGGTGCCGCCGCGCGGCAGAAAGTTCGTCGTGATGAACCCGCCGTCGGGCAGGCCACGCACGGAGTTCAACCCGATCGGGTCGGGCGCGATCGCGCAGCCGAGCCACGTGGCCGTAGGCGTGGCCGTGCTCGTGTCGATCGAAAAGACCTCGATCGCTTCGCGCTGGCCATGTCCCACGACGAACAGCTTGTGCCGGGGGCCGTCACCGGGCTCGACATAGATGCCGTGGGTCGCGAACCGGTCCTTGCTCGGCGGCCCGGGGCAGTCGGGATAGGTCTTCTTGTCGGGCGCGTCCTTCGCGCCAGCGCCAGGATAGACGCGAAGCGGCATCCGGTCGCGTACGCGTATCAACATCACGCCGCCGATGCCCTGAGTGGCATACGCGGACGCCACGACCCAGTCCCGTCCGAGCGCCATGAGATCCTCGGGCGCCTCCTGGTCGCAGATGGCGGTTGGGCCCGGCGTGCAGGGCGGCGGCGGCGGTTGCGGGGGCGGCTGAGCCGACAGCGACGAGCAAATCGAGCAGGCAGCTGCCACGAGCAGAATCGTTGAGGCTCTCACTTTGGGTCCCCCGTTGATCGAGTAGTGGGTGCGCGCCGGGCGCATTGCCCAACGTAGGGCGACGTGAGCGAGGCGTCAACTGCGGCGCAGGCCCCCGGTGTCGGCGCTACAGCGGGAACCGCTGCCCGAGCGCCGGCATCTCGACCTCGGTACCGCGCAAGAGGCCCGCGAACTTGCGCATCGCGTCTTCCTCGCCGTGCACGAGGAACGTGCGCTGGGGTTGGCCGAGCTTCCGATGCCAAGCGAGCAGCTCCGCCTGGTCCGCGTGCGCGGAGAAACCGTTGATCGTGTGAATGCTGGCGCGCACCTGCGTCGGCTCGCCGAAGATCTTCACTTCGCGGGCACCGTCGATGATCTGGCGTGCGAGCGTGCCACGCGCCGCGAAGCCGACGAATACGACGCTCGATTCACGCCGCCACAGGTTTTGCTTCAGGTGATGGCGCACGCGGCCCCCGGTGCACATGCCCGACCCCGCGAGAATCACGGCGCCCGCCGTAATGCGATTCAAGGCGATCGACGCGGCCGTTTCGCGCGTGAAGTGCAGGCCCGAGAGGTCGAACGGGTCGTTGCCGTCGCGAAACAGCTGCGCAACGCTCGGCTCGTAGCACTCGGGATGCCGGCCATAGATTTCGGTGGCCGAGATCGCCATCGGCGAGTCGAGAAACACCTGCAGCGAGCCCGGCAAGCGCTCGTTCGCCACGCCCTCGCGCAGATAGAACAACACTTCCTGAGCTCGTTCGAGCGCGAACGTCGGAATGATCACGTTGCCGCCGCGCTTGAACGTGCCGTTGATCGCCTCGTAGAGCTCCTCGATCGACGGCTTAAGCGCCTTGTGCCGGCGGTCGCCGTAAGTGGTTTCCATGACGACGACGTCGGCGTGCTTCGGCGTGACGGGGTCGCGCAGCAGCGGCCGGCCGGCATTGCCGAGATCGCCCGAGAACAGCACCGAGCGACGCTCGCCGCGCTCGGTCAGCTCGAGCAGCACGCTGGCGGAACCCAGGATGTGGCCCGCGTCGAAGAACGTGGCGCGGACGCCGGGGGTCAGCTGCACTGCCTCATTGTAATGGGCCGTGCGCCCAAACAGCTCCGTGCTGTTCAGCGCGTCGAGCACCGAGTATAGCGGCTGAGTCTCGGGCCGCTGGCCGCGCCGCGCCCTGCGCCGTTGCTGATAGCGCGCTTCCTCTTCTTGCAGGTTCGCCGCGTCGAGCATGACGAGTCGCGCGAGCTCGCGCGAGGCCGCGGTCGTGACGATCTCGCCGCGGAAGCCGCGTCTTGCGAGCAGCGGGATCCGGCCGCAATGATCGAGATGCGCGTGGGTCAGCAACAGGAAGTCGATGCTGGCGGGCTCGAAGCCGAAATCGTCGGCGTTCTCGAGCTCGATCTCGCGTCCGCCCTGGTACAGGCCGCAATCGATCAGGAGGCGACGACCGTCACACTCGACCATGTGACAGGAACCGGTCACACCGCGGTCCGCACCGTGAAACGAGATCTCCAATCTTCAATCCTCGTGTAATGCTGCCGCGAGCAGCCGATCCAGATGCATACCGTTCGTCTCGTGAGGCACGCTGTCGGTGCTGCAGATCTCCGCGACGCCCGCGCTCCGCACCCGCTCTAGCGCATCCCCGACGAACAGCCCGTGAGTCACGAGCGCGGCGACGGACGCCGCCCCCTCGGCCTTCAACCGCTCCGCCGCAGCGGCAAGGCTGCGGCCCGTGCTTGCGACGTCGTCGACCAGCACGACGTGACGGTTGGCGAAGCCGAGCGCCGGCAGCTGGACGCGCACGTCGCGATCGCCCAAGCGGCGCTTGCGCGCGACCCCGTACTCGAGGCAGCTCGCGCCGGCGATTGCGCCGACCCATTGCTCCGACTCTTCGTCGGGGCCGATCAGCAGCGGCCGCTGCGCGCGGTCGCGCAGCCATGCAACCATCAACGGGGCGGCACTCAGCGCGACGGCTCGCCGCACGGGCACAGCCGCCTGCAGCTCGTGCGTGCGGTGCAGATGCGGATCGACGGTGATTACCGTGTCGAAATGCCGCGCGAGCAACGCACCCACGATTCGCTGGCTCACGGCCTCGCCGGCGTGAAAGGCCGTGTCTTGCCGCATGTAGCCGAGGTAAGGCGTCACGAGGGTCAGGCGCCGCGCGCCGAGCGTCAGCGCCGTGGCCGCCGCCAGCTCGAGCTCGACGAGCTTGGCGTTCGGGTCGTTCAGGCTCACACAGAGCACGACATGCTCGGGCAACTGCGCCGGGATGCGCACGAGGCTCTCACCGTCCGGAAAACGGTGAATCGCCACATCGGCATAGTCGAGACCAGCGGCGCGCGCGAGGCGTTCGGCGGCTTGGCGGTACAGCGGGAATCCGAGCACCAGGCGCGCCGGGCTGCCTCTGCTCATGCGTCGAGCTCCAGGGCGGTCATGGCGCGATCGTGAAACCGCTGTTCTGCTGCGCCGCTTCGCCGGCGAACGCGAAGTCGGCGTCGAACTCGGCGTGGATGCCGTACAGGGGCTCGCCGTGCTCGACTCGGTCGCCGAGCTTCTTGTAAAGATCCACGCCGGCCGCCTGGTCCATCGGCGCGCCGGCCAGCCGCGCGATACGCGCCATCTGCTGGTTGTCGATCGTCGCCACCGTGCCGTCGCGGTCGGCTGCGATCTGGTTGCACAGCTTGCCGGGCACCAGCGAGCCTTTGTTGGCCCCCTGCGCTGCGATGATTGCGCGCATCTTCTCCAGCGCGCGCCCCGACTCGAGGATGTCGCGTGCCAGCGTATAGCCTTGGCCGCCGCGGACGTCGGGGTCGAACTCGAGGATACGGCTCGCGAGCTGCAACGCCTTCTCGCGCAGATCGCGCGGCTGATTCGGGTCGTTCTCGAGCACCTGCATCACGTCGCGCGCCTCGAGCACGGGGCCGATGCCGCGCCCGATCGGCTGCCGCCCGTCCGTGACGATCACGTCGATCGCAAGGCCCACGCGATCGCCGACGAACTCGAACAGCTTGCGCAGCCGCAGCGCGGCCGACTGGCTGCGCACTTTGGCCGTGGGCCCCATCGGCATGTCGATCAACAGATGCGTGGCGCCGGCGGCGATTTTCTTCGCGAGGATCGAGGCGACGAGCTGGCCCGGCGAGTCGAGCGACAGCGGCCGCTCGACCGAGATCAGGATGTCGTCGACGGGCGCGAGACGCGCCGTGCCGCCCCAGGCGAGGCAGCCGCGCTCGCTGCGCACGATCTCGTTCAGCCGCTCCGGCGAGAGCTCGACGTGGGCGAGCACTTCCATCGTATCCGCCGTGCCGGCCGGTGAGGTGATCGCCCTGCTCGACGTCTTCGGGATGAACATGCCGTGCGCGGCGACGATCGGCACCACGAGCATGCTCGTGCGATTTCCCGGGATGCCGCCGATGCAGTGCTTGTCCGCGACGAGCGGCTCGTGCCAGTCGAGCCGCTCGCCGCTCTCGGCCATGGCGCGGGTGAGATGCAGCACCTCGTCGCGCTCCATGCCGGTCTCGCTGCAGGCCACGAGGAAGGCCGCCATCTCGATCTTTGCGTAGCGGTAATCCACGATGTCGCGCGTGATCGCCACGTAGTCCGGATAGTCGAGGCGTTCGCCCGCAATCTTGCGGTGCACGGCGCTCAGCGAGCCGGGCGGCCGCGCGTGCGCAACGGTGACCGCCGCGCCCTCGGCCTGGCCGAGCTGCTGAAACGCTTCCATGCTCAAGCCCAGCTGCCCGGGTGTCGTGATGGCCGCGTCGTCGACGACGTTCAGCACCGCCAGCACGGAGGGACCGCCCGCGGCCGACGAGATCTCCACCTTCGAGAGCGCCTGGAATCCCTCGGAGCGATAGACCTGGCAGTCGCGGTGCAGATACGCGACGTTCTCCTTATAGGTGTCGATCGCGACGCGACGCGCCTGCAAAGTGTGCTGGGCTTTCTTCTTCAATGGCCCGCGCGGTGGCCGAAATCAGGTCGCGCCCGGCCCGCTTCAGCGAGCCGCGTGTTCCTTGGCTGCTGCGTCGCGCTCCGCCTTGCGTTGCCCCGCGAGAATGTTCGCCATGCCGTAGTTGCCTTCCGTGCATGCATACTCGAACAACAGACCATCCATCTTCGTCAGCGGATACACGCCGCCCCACGACTGCTCCCAAGTGTCGGGGTCGGAGACGGTGAACGCATATTCCAGCGTCTTGTCGTCGAGGCGCTTGATGCGCTCGGTCACGTGCAGCTTCGTCGTGGCGCCGCGCCATGCGGTCTCTGCGTTGAAGCCCGCGTTCTCGACGATGAGCGTGTCGCCTTCCCAGTGGCCGATCGGCGTGCCGTTCCATTGCGGCAGACCGTCGGCCGGCCGCGCGCGGCCGTCGGTCGGAATGATCCGCGGGTCGCCCATCTCGCCCTGGATGATCACGTAGCCCGGGCTCTGGAAAATCTGCAGGTTGCTGTTGTAGCCGCGCGGCAGGATCGGCGGCAGAGTGCTCGGCCAGACGATGCAGCGTTCGGTCAGAGAGCGGTTCTCCGGGCCGTCGAACTCGTGCCCCTTGCGGGCGGCGGCCGCCGCGTCGCGGCGCGCGACGGCGGCCGGCGTCAACGGCGGAATGCGGCCATTCTTCGGCGCAGTCACGATCGACGTGCGCATGTTCAGCGACGACACGCCTTCGTTCTCGGAGAGCTTGAAGGTGCCCATGTCGTAGTGGACGTCTTCCTGCGTGCCGGGGATCGTCTCGACGTCCTGGTCGACGTCTTGGATTCGCTTCTGCGCCCAGGTCTGCCATTCCTCGCGCGACTTGTAGAACTCGCGGTCGCGCAGCTCGGCCGGTCGCTCGAGCGGCGCGGTCGTGAACTCCGCATAGACGCCGGCGATGTCGGGCTCTCCCCACGCCGTTTTCGGCATGCTCTTGTCGGCCTTTTGCGCGCTGGCGCCAGGCGCGACGGCGAGGGCCAAGCCCGCGACGAAACCGGCTGCGATCAGGTATGCACGAGCGTTCATTGTTTCGACCCTCCCGCCGGCGGCGCCGACGGCTTGCGCAGATGCCCATAGATCTTCTCTTCCGCGTACGGCTCGCATTTGAACTCGAGCAAGCGGTAGTTATCGTCGACGATCCGATAGAGCGGCATTTCGATCGTCCACGGCCGCGAGAACACCGTGGGGTCCTCGATCGTGGCCGCGTAACGCAGGTGGTTCGGGCCCATCGGCGTATAGCGTTCGACGACGCGTGCGTTGTCGCTGAAATAATTGCCTGCTCGGTCGAGCCAGGTTTCGCCGTTCAAGCCCGTGACCTCGACGACGAACGTGTCGCCCTCCCAGTGCGCATTCGACCAGCCCATCCAGCTGTTCAGTGGCGCCTCGTCCTGGCCCCCGACATAGATCCGCCGAAAGCCCGTGGCGTACTGATACACCATGACGACGTCACGGGTGTTCTGGAAGATCTGGAACGGGTAAGGCATGTACGTCGAACGCGGCACGCCGCCCAAGTAGCACTTGCCTTCGGGATCGTCGGTGAGTCGATTGGCGAAACGCTTCTCCCGCTCCGCCAGCGCCGCGGGCAAGTACGGGATCTTGCCGCCGTCGACGACGCCGAGGCCGGGTGGCACGGCGTACTGCGCACCGAGCTCGGGTACCACGGGATACGCCGACACGTGCGGCTCGAGATTCCAGTGTGCCGTGTTCAGCGCCTGCCAGACGCCGGACAAGTCCGGGTGCCCGTCGGTGGCGCGCGGGAATTCGGTGAGCACGCCGGCGCTGGCGTGCAGCGCTACCCACCCGGCCGCCGCCGCGATCAGGAGCCGCGTCATTGCGAAGGCGCGTCCGCGTCCGGCACCTTGCTGCCCTCGAAGAACAGCGCTCGGCCGTCGGCAAACGTGATGTCGCGACCGACGGCCTTGTTCGAGCCGTCACGCGTCCCATAGCCGCGGATCACGAGCTCGGAGCCGATCGGGATCGAGTTCTTGTTGATGCCGCGTCGCACGAGCGCGTTCGGGCTGCCGCCCTCGATCATCCACTCGACGGTCTCGCCCTTCTCGTCCGTGACGGCGATATGGATCCAGGAGTGCGGGTTGATCAGCTCGACCTTCGTGACCTTGCCCTGCAGCGTGAGGGGTCGGCTGACGTCGAACTCGGTCGAAAACGCGTGGTGCGCGCTCGCGGAGACGCCGGTCAAGAGGCACGCGGCGGCTGCGGTGACGATCATGGCAAAGCGCATCGACTTCTCCCCCTGCGCCAAAAAAAAGGCCGATTGCCTCAGGATGATGCCCGATTCCAGGGTACTCCGCCTAGCGCGGGCCGGAGGCTAGTCGGGATTTGCGCCTGCAATCCCGGCATTCCCGCCATCCCTGGCGCTCAGCGCGGCGGCGGTTACGGGCCGGGCCGAGGGGCCGAGATTGGCGCCCGCGTCGCGCAGTCGCCGCTGCAGCGCGCCGACGTCGAGCGCGCGGGGCGCGATACCGGCGGCCAGCGCCAGGTCCGCCGCGGTGCCCGCGGCCTGGCCCATGATGAAGCACGGTCCCGAGACCCGCGCCGAGGACTGGCCTTCGTGCGACATCGACGCGCAGCGGCCGGCGACGAGCAGGTTGTCGATCTTCTGCGGCACGATGATCCGGTACGGAATCTCGTTGAACCCACGCGACCCGGCAGGCGTGAACACGAACTTCACGTCGCCCTTGATATGCGCCTCGACCGGCCAGCCCTGGATGCCGATCGTGTCCGGGAAGTCGCGGCAACCCAGGATGTCCTGGTCCGTCAGCATGTACTCGCCTTTGATCCGGCGCGTCTCGCGGATGCCGATCTGCGGCGCGATCTCCACGATGTACGCCTGCTCGAAGCCAGGCGTGCTCTCCTTGATGAACCGGAACACGTCCCAGCACTGGCGGCGGCCTTCCACCTCGCCGTAGCTGAGCTCGCGCGCGTCGATCCCGCTGACGGCCGTGCCGCTCGGATTCTTGATCTGCGTGAGGTTCGCGCGCCATTCGATCGGGTTGCGCTGCGGCCGCACGATCGGCTTCTTGCGCGGGAACCTGCGGCCGTCCTTCTCGGCCGCTTCCATGAGCCCCGGAATCAGCTCCCAGGCGCGGCCGGCCTTCGCGGGATCGACGCCGTTGATCCGGAACATCGTCGACGGATACAGCATGTTGCCGGCGCCGTCACCGATCTCGTACGGCACGCCGGCCCAGGCCGCGAGGTCGCCGTCGCCCGGAGCCGTCGACGAACATCTCGCCGCGCACGGCGAACCGCCCCGACTTCGTCTCCACCAGCACGCAATCGATGTGGCTCGCGTCGCGCATGACGACGCCGGTGCCGAACGCGTGGAACAGCACGTTCACGTGTGTCTCGGCCATGAGCTCGTCGGCCGCGATCTTGAACGCGGAGATGTCGTACGACAGCGCCGTGATCTGGTCGCGCACGGTCAGATGCGGCTTGTTCAGCCCGTCCATCGCCGCGAGGCGTGCGAGGATGTCGTCCGCGATGCCGTGCACGACTTGCTCGTGCTTGCCGTGCACGACGGCGTGCAGCCCGCAGAAGGTGCTGAGTCCCGCCGCAGTGCCGGCGCCGCCGAAGAAGCCGTAGCGCTCGATGATCAGCGTGCTGCGGCCGGCGCGGCCCGCCGCGAGCGCCGCCGCGATGCCGGCGGGTCCGCCGCCGAGCACGACGACCTCGTACTCGCCGAATAGCGCCGTCTGCCGGCTCGGCTCGGTGATCTCATTCGGCTGCATGCTGACCCTCTCGTTGGCCCAAGTGTGCCCAAGCCCAGCGCCGGCGTCACTCGATAGGCAGCGCGCGATCGCCCGCGCGGGCCGGCCGCTCAGCGCGTGCGCAGCGCCGCGTCGCGGGCGATCTGCTGGGCCGCCATGGCGTCGCTGCGCGCCTGGCTCGCGTCGCGCGCCGCCGCGTCGGCCTGGCGCTCGACGCGTTGCAGGTCCATGGCGAGCCGGTCGAGTGTGCGCTCGAGGTTTGCGACGCGCGCCTCCAGGCCGCGCTCGCTCGCGCCATTGGGGGAGAGCGATTCGCGCACCCCGAGCCGCGTGCCGACGCTCGCGAGCTCCTTCTCGAGCGCGGTCACGCGCTCCTCGAGCGTGGGCGGCTTGACCGGGGCTTGCGCCGGCGCCGGCGTCGCCAGCACGAGCACCATGAGCAGCCCGCATACGATTCTGATCATGGGAGTCGCACCTCGCTTCGACCGTCCTGCACGCCAGGCTACTCGCGGCCGAACGGCGCGAGAAGACGCCGCGCGCGGCGCGTATCAGACGGCGTCGATGATCGCGTTCAGCGTCTTGCTCGGCCGCATCGCGCGCGACGTCAAGCGCGGCATCGGGATGGTAGTACCCGCCGATGTCCACGGGCTTGCCCTGCACGCCGACGAGCTCCGCGACGATCGTGGCCTCGCTCTTCTCCATCGCTCCGGCCACCTCGGCGAAGCGCTGCGCGAGCGCGCGCGTCCTTCTTCTGCTCGGCCAGCGCGCGCGCCCAGTACATCGCGAGATAGAAGTGGCTGCCGCGGTTGTCGATGCCGCCGAGCGCGCGCGAGGGCGACTTGTCGCTCTCGAGGAACCGGCCGGTGGCCGCGTCCAGCGCTTCGGCCATGACCACGGCGCCGCGCGTTGCCGGTCTTGGTGCCGTAGTCCTCGATCGATACCGCGAGCGCCAGGAACTCGCCGAGCGAGTCCCAGCGCAGGTAGTTCTCCTTCAGGAACTGCTGCACGTGCTTCGGCGCCGAGCCGCCGGCGCCGGTCTCGTACAGGCCGCCGCCCGCGAGCAGCGGCACGATCGACAGCATCTTGGCGCTCGTGCCGAGCTCCAGGATCGGGAACAGATCGGTGAGGTAGTCGCGCAGCACGTTGCCGGTGACCGAGATGGTGTCCTGCCCGGCGCGCACGCGCTTCAGCGTCGCGCGCATGGCGTTCGACCGGCGACATGATCCGGATGTCCAGGCCGTCGGTGTCGTGATCGCGCAGGTAGCGGCCGACCTTGTCGATGACGGCTGCGGTCGTAGGCGCGGTTCTCGTCGAGCCAGAAGATCGCGGCGTTGCCCGTCGCGCGCGCGCGGTTCACGGCGAGCTTGACCCAGTCGCGAATCGGCGACGTCCTTCGTCTGGCACATGCGCCAGATGTCGCCTGCCTCGACGCGGTGCTCCATCAGCGTCTTGCCGTCGGCGTCGAGCACCCGCACGGTGCCGCTCGCCTTCGATCTCGAAGGTCTTGTCGTGCGAGCCGTATTCCTCGGCCGTCTGCGCCATCAGGCCCACGTTCGACGACGTTGCCCATGGTCGGCACGTCGAACGCGCCGTGCTTCTTGCAGTCGTCGATCACCTCCTGATAGATGCCGGCGTAGCAGCGGTCCGGGATCATCGCCTTCATGTCGTGCAGCTTGCCGTCCGGGCCCCACATCTGCCCGGACGCGCGGATCGCGGCCGGCATCGAGGCGTCGATGATCACGTCGCTCGGCACGTGCAGGTTCGTGATGCCCTTGCTCGAGTCGACCATCGCGAGCGGCGGCCGCGTCTTGTAGACGGCCGCGAGGTCGGCCTCGATCTGCGGCTGCGCTCGGCGTCCGGCAGCGATCTTGATCTTCGCGTACAGGTCGCCGATGCCGTTGTTCGGCTCGACGCCGAGCTTCGCGAACGTCGGCCGCGTGCTTCTCGAACACGTCCTCGTAGTACACCTCGACGGCGTGGCCGAACATGATCGGGTCGGACACCTTCATCATCGTGGCCTTCAGGTGCAGCGACAGCAGCACGCCCTTCGCCTTGGCATCGGCGATCTGCTTCGCGTAGAAGTCGCGCAGCGCGCGCCGGCTCATCGACGACGCGCCGAGCACCTCGCCGTCCTTCACCGTCGATCGCCTCCTTTGAGCACGGTCTTCTCGCCGCGGTTGCCCGTGAGCTCGATCGAGACCTTGCCGGCCTTGGGCACCACGACGGACTGCTCGCTCGCGTAGAAATCGCCGCCGCTCATGGACGCGACGTGCGACTTCGAGTCCTTCGCACCACGCGCCCATCGAGTGCGGATGCTTCTTCGCGTACTGCTTCACGGACGCCGCGACGCGGCGATCGGAGTTGCCCTCGCGCAGCACGGGATTCACCGCGCTGCCGAGCACCTTCGCGTAGCGCGCCTTGATCTTCTTCTCGTCGTCGGTGCGCGGCTCCTCGGGATAGTCCGGCACGCGGTAGCCCTGCTGCTTGCAGCTCCTTGATCGCGGCCTTGCAGCTGCGGCACCGAGGCGCTGATGTTCGGCAGCTTGATGATGTTCGCTTCGGGCGTCGTCGCGATGCTCGCCGAGCTCGGCCAGGTCGTCGGGCTGGCGCTGGGTCGGCGTCGAGGCTGGTCGGGGAAGCTCGCGAGGATGCGGCCGGCCAGCGAGATGTCGCGCGTCGTCACGCTGCAGTCGGCCGCTTTCGCGAACGCCTGCACGATCGGCAGCAGCGAGTAGGTGGCCAGAGCCGGGGCTTCGTCCGTGAGCGTATAGATGATCGTGGGATTACCCATGGTTCCAGCCGTCCAGAGAGACCGGCCTCGCGGCCGTGAGTCGCGACCAGTCGCGGAGCTAACAGTCTTGCGCCTTCAGGTGATCGAGGCGCGGTAGATGCTCTCGATCGACGCATCGAGCGTGGCGTTGAACTCCGCGTCGGATTGCTGCGCCGTCGAGGCCCTCGGCCAGCGCGCGCGAGAAGCTCGCGGTCATGCCGTGATTGCGCGCGAGCTTCTCGTTCGCCTCGGCGCGCGAGTAGCCGCCCGACAGCGCGACCACGCGCAGCACGTTCTTGTGCTTGATGAGGTCGACGTACAGGTCGTCTTTGGTCGGGATCGTGAGCTTCAGCATGACGCGCTGATCGGGCTTCAGCGCGTTCAGCTGCTTCAAGATCGCGGCCTTCAGCAGGTCCTCGGCCTTGTCCTTGTTCGGGGTCTTGATGTCGACCTCGGGCTCGATGATCGGCACGAGGCCGGCCGCGAGGATCTGCTTCGCGATCTCGAACTGCTGCTTGACGATGGCTTCGATGCCGGCCGGATTCGCCTGCTTGATGACCGAGCGCATCTTCGTGCCGAACACGTTCTTGGCTTTCGCGCGCTTCAGCAGCGCGTCGAGGCCGGGGATCGGCTTCATGAGCTGCACGCCGTCCTTCTCGTCCGCGAGCCCCTTGTCGACCTTCAGGAACGGCACGACGCCTTTGACTTCCCACAGGTAGGTCGGCGTCGGCTTGCCCGCGATGTCGCGGTCCATCGTGTTCTCGAACAGAATCGCGCCGATCAGGCGCTTGCCCGAGAACGCCGGGCTCGTGACGATCCGCGTGCGCATGGCGTGCACGACGTCGTACATGCCCTTCTCGTCCTGTCCACGCGTCCTCGCCTGACGCCGTAGAGCTTCAGCGCTTTCGGCGTGCTGCCGCCGCTTTGGTCCAGGGCCGCGATGAAGCCCTTGTCGTTCTTGATCTTGTTCAGCTGGTCATCGAATGTGCTCACGGCGAACTCCTTGGCGAATGACTTCACGGCCTCACGCGGCTCACGAATTAAGACCCATTCTAGCGCAGCCGCCGCGGGATCGATCCCGCGCGTGCCGCCGTTCCCGCGCCGGCACGGTGCTTCCGACGTGCCCGCTGGTCTAGAATCATTCACATGCAAGGTCCCGATGAGCAGATGTTGGCCGCCTTCGGTGAGTTCGTGCGCGCCCAGCGCCAGCTCGCGCAGGTCTCCCAGCGCCATCTCGCCAAGATGTCCGGAGTATCGGATTCCTATCTGAGTCAGATCGAGCGCGGCAACTATCGCCCTTCGCCCCAGGTGGTGAAGGCGTTGGCGCAGGCGTTTGGCCTCGAGCCGAAGCAGCTGTATACGATGCTCGGCTTCATCGACGAGAACGACGGCGGCCCGACGAGCGTCGAGCAGGCGATCCAGCTCGATCAGCGGCTCGATGCGTCCCAGAAAGAGGCCTTGATCAGAATTTACCGATCTTTTGTGAAGGAAGGCTGAGCAATGGCGGGCGATGAAAAACGGTCGAACGAGCAACTGGCCGAGCTGCAGAAGCGCACGCTCGAGGCGCTACGTCAGCAGCAGGAGGCGTTTTTGGCCGGCGTGAAGGCGTGGCGCGATATGTTGGCGAAGAGCGGTGCACAGCCGCCCCCGTGGCCGGACGTCAAGCCGCCGGACTTTTCGGCGCAGCCGGCAGAGCTCTTCGAAGCCTCGTATTCATTCGCTGCGAAGCTCCTGGCGGAGCAGAGCCAGTTCTTGGCCGAGCTCAGCAAGACGATGGCGACGCCACCGAAGAAGAACTGACGAAGATATGGCATGACGGATTCGCGACCTCGGCCCTGGCTCACGCTGTATCAGAGCGTCCCGCCGGCGATCGAGCCCGGCTTTGCGACGGCGCTCGACATGTTCCGCGCGACCCTCGAGCGCGACCGCGGCGCCACCCTCGTCCATTACTTCGATCGTTCGCTGACGGCGGAGCAGTGCGACTCGATGTCGGACGCGCTCGCCGTGGCCTTCCAGCAGCGAGGCGTCGAGCCCGGGCACCGCATTGCGATGTACCTGCAGAACGTGCCGCAGGTGCTGATCACGGTGCTCGCCGCCTGGAAATGCGGAGCCGTGATCGTGCCGTGCAACCCGATGCTGCGCGAGCGCGAGCTCGTGAAGATCCTGTCGGGCTCGGGGTGCCGCGTGCTGGTGTGCCAGGAGGATCTGTACGCCGACGTCGCGCAGGCGGCCGTGCCGTCGACGGCCGTCGCGCACGTGATCACCACGTCGCCGCTCGAGTTCCTCGATCGCGCGGCCGCGCTGCCGACCGTATTGTCGGGCGCGACGCGCCTGCCGCATCCGCACGCCGCCGATCTGCTGACGCTCGTCGGCGGAGCACGAAGGTAAGGCGCCGGCGCCGGTCGAGATCGATGGCGACGACGTCGCGTTCATGGTCTATACCTCGGGCACCACGGGCGATCCGAAAGGGGCGATGAACACGCATCGCAACGTCGTGTTCGCGACGTCCGTGTATCGGCACTGGATTGGCTTGACGCGCGCCGACACGATCCTCGGGCTAGCGCCGCTGTTCCATGTGACCGGCCTGATCGGCCACGTGACGCTCGCGCTGCTGACCGGCAGCCCGCTCGTGCTGTTCTATCGATTCGACGCGAACGAAGCCTGCCGGCTGGCCGAGGTGCATCGGGCCACGTTCACGGTCTCGGCCATCACGGCGTTCATTGCGCTCCTGAACAGCGACGCGATGAAGACGCGCAATCTCGAGGCGTTGACGAAGGTCTACACGGGCGGCGCGCCGACACCGCCGGGCGTGCTTGCGGACTGGCTCGAGCGCACCGGCGTGCGGATCCAGCCGATGTACGGTCTCACGGAAGCCACGTCGCCGACGCACATGACGCCGCACGGCCTGATCCCGCCGATCGACCCGCACACCGGCGCGATGGCGGTCGGCGTGCCCGTGTTCAACACCTATGCCAAGGTCGTCACGGATGCCGGTTACGACGCCGCGCCCGGCGAGATCGGCGAATTCGTGATCGCCGGACCGCAGATCGTCCCCGGTTACTGGCAGAAGCCCGAGGAGACGGCCAAAGCGCTCGGACCGGACGGCCTGCGGACGGGCGACGTGGGCTTCATGGACGACAAGGGCTGGTTCTACCTCGTCGATCGCTCGAAGGACATGATCGTCGCGTCGGGCTTCAAGGTGTGGCCGCGCGAGGTCGAGGAGGTGCTGTATCAGCACCCGGCGGTGCGAGAGGCCGCCGTCGTCGGCGTCCCCGACCCGTATCGCGGCGAGACGATCAAAGCCGTGATCAGCCTGAAGGCCGGGCAGACCGTGACGCCGGAAGAGATCAAGGCGTTCGCTCGCGAGCGCATGGCGGCGTACAAGTATCCGCGCATCGTCGAGATCATGGACGAGCTGCCGAAGACCACGAGCGGCAAGATCATGCGCCGGCTGCTGCAGCCGACGACTCGCGGCGCGATGTTGCCGATGCAGCCGGTCGAGTCCGATTTCGCCACGGTGTCGTATCCGCAGATCAGGGCCGCGGTCGAGGCGCGCGCGGTACTGGAGGCCGGCGCCGTCTGGCTCAGGCTCGCGCGCGGCGCGTTGCCGATGTCGACCACGGCCATGCTGTATGACCGGCTGCACAACATGCTCTCGTATCTGCACGAGGACGGCCGCTTCGTCGACCGCGAGGCGTTCCTCGCCGCGAACAAGGCCTACCACGAAGCGATCGTCGGGCTCGCACAGAACGAGCATTTGTCGGCCGGGTTCGAGCGGCTGCGTCTACGCCAGCTGTATCGCACCGCGCTGAAAGACTCGCAATCCTCGGTCGAGAACGTCGTGTACTTCCACGAGTTCCTGACGGATGCGCTGGCCGCGGGCGACGTGCAGGGTGCCCTGAAGGCGATCCTGTCGTGGAGCAAGGTCACCTCGGCCGGCGTGCGGCGGATCGTGGGCTACGATGAGGCGGCGTCGAGCCTGCGCGACGAGCTGCGGCTCGGCGGGATCGTCGAGGACCTGTCGCTCGGCGTCGCGAAGGAGCAGGAGAGCCTCGCGAGCGACGTCGATGCGCTCGTCATGGCGCTCGATGCGCGCGCCGCGCTCGAGATCGGCATCACGCAGTCGCTGGGCTCCGCGCTCCAGGTCGAGGCCGAGCGCGATGCGCTCGTCGCGCGCCTGCGGGCGTTCACTCCGCTCGTGCGCGGAGCGGGACGCCGCGCACGTCGCGCGCTACATTCGCGCCGACGACGCGTTCCATCGCGTTTTCCTGAGCCTGTTGCGCAATCCGACGCTGTTCGAGCTGTACAACGCGATGGATGTGCCGGAGCTCATGCGCCGCGTGCTGATCGTGGCGCCGGCCTCGATCCGCGAGGTGTTCGACGATCACAAGGGCCTGACGAACGCGCTGCGCGCCGGCAGCGCCGACGCCACCAGCGCCGCGATCACGGAGCACGCGAACCGCGTCCGGGCGGCCCTCGCGGCGGTGCTCGAGACGGCCAACGGCACGGGCGCCGAAGCCACGAAGCACGTGGCCTGAGCCACGTCTGCGGCCCGAGCGGCGCTTGCCCGAGGGGCATGCTTGACACAGTCCGCACGTGCGTTGCATACTACGCACGTCCTGAACACCCCCGCTCATCAAGAGGATCGCGCACATGCCCAAAGTCAACTTATCTGAAGCTGGCGACCGAAGCCGGCGATCAGTTCCTGGCGAGCCTGGCCGAAGGCCAGGAGACGTTCCTGAAGTCCTTGACCACGCTCAGCACGCAGACCCCGGCCCCGGTAATGCCGGCGCTCACGACGGCCCTGCCGACGCTGCAAGAGGTGACGGAAGCGAATTTCTCGTTCGCTCAGAAGCTGCTGAAGCAGCAGAAGGACTTCATCGAGAAGTGGCTCGCGGCCGCCACGCCGGTCAGCCACTAAGGTCGTTCTCAGTCGGTGGTCGCGGCAGACCTCCCCCCCCAACGCCGCGACCACCGCAATTTTTCCTTTCGATCGCCAGGCAGGGCCGGTAGCATGACTGCGCCCGGCTGAGTGCGCCGGCGAGTGGTAGAGCTGCCGTGGCCGAAGAACCAACAAAGAAAGAACCGCCGCTGGTCGAGCGGTGGCTCGAAGACCAGCAGCACTGGCAGCGGACCATGATGACCTACCTCGATTCGCTGGCGAAGAACGAGGATTTCCTGGTCCACCTGGGGAACGCCATGCGCGGCTCGCTGCTCGCCGGCAAACCGTATCCCCGGCAGGAGCCCGCCGGCAGCGCCTCGCCCGAAACGCCCGCCGATGACCGGCTCGACCGTATCCTGCACGCGCTGCATCAGCTGGAAGGCCAGCTGAACGACCTGAAGCTCAGCGTCGACGAGCTGAAGGCCGGTAGCAAGAAGCGCGAAAAAGAAAAGAAGAAGCACAAGGACGAGGAGTGAACGAGCCGGCTCAGGAGCCGATACCGCGTCGAAGACGAGGAGCGCGAGCTCGAAGCATTGCTTGCCCTGTCGCGGCGCAGCCGCTCGAGGCTCGAGCGCCTGCACGAGATCCTGACGACGCCCGGCCACTATGGCGCGGGCGCGACCCCGGCGGCGGTCGTCTATCGCGAGAACAAGCTGCGTCTGCTGCGTCTGCTCGACGCCAGCGGGCAGCCGCGCACGGGCCCGCCCGTGCTGTTCGTCCCGGCGCCGGTCAGTCGCTATTTCATCATCGATTTGCTGCCGGGCCGCTCGTTCGCGGGGCACGTCGCCGCCGCGGGCTTCGACGTGTTCATCGCCGACTTCGGCACGCCGACGCGCGAGGATCGCTTCTGCGATCTCGCCTATTACGTCGACGGGCTCGTGCGTCGTTGCGTGCGCACCGTGTCGTCCGTGACGGGCCACGCCAAGATCAACATCGTGGGGTATTGCCTCGGTGGCACGCTGTCGCTGCTCTACACCGCGCTGTATCCCGAGACCGTGGCGCGCCTCGTGCTGCTCACGACGACCGTCGACGGTGACGTGGAAGGCGGCATCGCCTGGGTCGCGCACAAGATGGGGCTCGCGGGGGAGAAGTACGACGACCCGCGCCTCGTGCCCGCCGTCGAGGTCAAGAGCTGGTTCGAGATGCTGTCGCCGGGGTCGAACAGCCTCGTCGGACGGGTTCGCGATCTGTGGGAGCGGCTCGATGATCCGCCCGAGCGATTGCGCGACGTGCGAACGATGGCGAGCTGGGTCGACGATGTGGTGCCGGCGCCGGGGCGCCTGCTCGCCGAGCTGTATCGGAAGTTCGGCCCGGGTCGCAATAGCTTGATGGCCGGCACAGCCACGGTCGGGGACCGGCTGGTAGATTGCAAAGCGGTCACGATGCCCGTCATGTCCGTCTCGGCCGAGAAGGACACGATCTCGCCACCGGAAGGCGTCGACGCGATCCGCAAGATCGTGCCGCACGCCGAGGTGGTGCGGCTGCCCGGGTGGGCACGTCGGCATCGTGGCGGGGCGCACGGCGTCCTCGCTATGGAAGCGAACCGTGGAGTTTCTGGCCGGGGGGAGTGGAGCGGGTGGCGGATCATGAGCGCTTGTATTGGCGGGGCCATCGCGTCCACGTAACCGCGACCGGCGACGGTGAGCCGCTGCTGCTCGTCAGCGGCCTCGGCTGCAACGCGGACATGTGGGCGCCGTTCGTCCAGGAGCTCACCGGGCGGCGGATCCTGTGCTTCGATTCGCCCGGCACGGGGCGCTCCAGCACGCCGCTGTTTCCGGTCTCCGTGGCCGCGCTGGCCGAGCTCGCCGCGGCGGTTCTCGATCACTTCGGCGTCACCGCGGCCGATGTGGTCGGCTTCTCCTACGGCGGCGCCGTCGCGCAGCAGCTGGCGTTCGACCAACCCCACCGCATCCGCCGCCTCGTGCTCGCGGCGACGACCTGCGGAATCGGCAGCGTGCCCGGCTCGCTGCAGGCGTTGGCCGCGCTCGCGAACACGCTTGCAGTTCTACTCGCCCGCGTACTTCGAGCGCGTGGCGCCCGCGCTGTACGGCGGCGTCACCGGGCGCGACGCAAGCACCCGGACCCGCGACATGACACAGCGGCAGACGGTTCCGCCGTCCTCCTACGGTTACGCCATGCAGCTGCTCGGCGCGACCGGCTGGTCGAGCCTGCATTTTCTCGACCGGATCCCGCACGAGACGCTCGTCATCAGCGGCGACGACGATCCGCTGGTCCCCGTCGTGAACGCGCAGCTGCTGGCGCGGCGGATTCCGCGCGCGCGCCTCGAGATCGTCGAGCGGGCCGGGCATCTGTTCCTGCTGGACGACGCCGCGAATCTCGCGCCGCGGATCGGCCAATTCGTCGACGCGCGATCAGTCGAAACAAGTTGATTCAGGTCGCGCTGGTCCGACGCTACGCCGATCGTGCAGAATGCGCGCTCATGCGGATTGGCCTACTCGTGTGCGCCTGGCTCGCGGCGAACGTCGCGGCTGCGACCGAGCTGCCGCCCGAGATCGAGCGCGTGCTCACGGGGCACAACATCCCGGCGGACGACGTCAGCATCGTCGTGCAGGCCGTGGACGCTCCAGAGCCGATCCTGAGTCACCTGGCCGATGCGCCGCGCAGCCCCGCGTCGGTCATGAAGATCGTGACGACCTGGAGCGCGCTCGAGTACCTCGGCCCGGCCTACACCTGGCCCACCGAGGTCTACTTTCTCGGCACTTTCGACGGCCGCAAGCTGGACGGCGATCTTGCGCTCAAGGGCTATGGCGATCCTTATCTCGTGGAGGAGGAGCTCTGGAAGCTGCTGCGGGCCGTGCGCCGCTTGGGTCTCACGGAGATCGGCGGGGATCTCGTGCTCGACGACGGCTACTTCGCCATCGACGAGCCGGATCCCGGCGCGTTCGACGGCCAGCCGTACCGCACCTACAACGTCGTGCCGAACGCGCTGCTCGTGAACTTCAAGGCCGTGCAGTTTCAATTCGTGCCGGACTCGCCGCACGGCCGCGTGCACGTGGCGACCGACCCCGTGTTGCCGAATCTCGAGATCCACAACAACTTGCAGCTCGTCGACGGGGGCTGCCAGGGCTTTCAGGCGGGCATTGCGTTCGATCATGCGGACCCGGCGACGCTGGCGGAGGTCGTGCTGAACGGCCGCTTCTCGCGGCGCTGCAATGTCTACAACATGAGCCGCACGGTGCTGCAGCACGATACGTTTGCGTTCGGCCTCTTTTCCGAGCTGTGGCAAGAGGTCGGCGGGAAGTTTCGCGGCGAGCTGCGCAAAGCCGAGGTGCCCGTCGATGCGCCGCTCGCCCTCACGTGGCGCTCCAAGCCGCTCGGCGAGATCATTCGCAGCATCAACAAGAACAGCAACAACGTGATGACGCGGCAGCTGCTCTATACGCTCGGCGCGGAGTCGGCCGGCCCGCCGGGCACGCGCAGCAATGGGGTCGCGGCAGTGCGGTCGTTGCTCGAATCGCGCGGTGTCGACATCCGCTCTCTCCAGCTGTCGAACGGCGCCGGGTTGTCGCGCGACGAGCGGGCATCGATGCGCCTGCTGACGGACATCCTGCGCATGGCGTACCGGAGCCCGTATGCGCCCGAGTTCATCGCGTCGCTGTCGCTTGGCGGCCTCGATGGCACGACGCGGGGGCGATTCGACACCCGGCCGAGCGAGGGGCTGATGCACGTCAAAACCGGCCGACTCGACAACGTGTCCGCGCTCGCGGGCTACGTCCATACGCCCACGCGGACCTACACGGTGGCGATCGTCATGAACTCGCCCGACGCGCACCGCGGTCCGGGGCAGGAGCTGGAGGAAGCGGTCGTTCGCTGGACGTTGGCGCAGCGTTGATGCGTGCGCCCGCGCGCGAATGCCGGCGCCGTGTCGCGGGCCGACACCCGATCGAGGACGAATGCGCGACCCGTAGGCTTCTGTGGCCGTGACGTCGAAGGCCAGCGCCTGCGGCTGGTAACCGTCTCCGTGGCCGGGCAGAATCGCACGAGCTGCGCTGCGCGGAAGGCCTGCCATGGAACTCACGATTGCTCGACGGTGCGCCGCGCTCAGCGCGACCGTCGCGGCGCTCGGTGGAATGCTTGGCGCCTCGGTCGCGATTGCCCAGCCGGTCGGCGCAGTGCCGCGCCCGCCGTCCACCATCGGTTACTTGAAGCCCGAGCAGCGACCGGATCACAGGGTGTTCCTCCCGCCGCCGCCGGCGGCGGACTCGGCGCTGGGAATGGCGGACATGGCCGTGTATCGCGCCACGCGTGCACTCAAGGACAGCGCGCGCTGGCAGCTTGCCGCGCGCGATAACGAGCTCGCGCCGGCCAACGTGCTGCACGATTTCGCCTGCGCCGTCGGCGTCGACTTGAGTCCTGCGGCGACACCGGCGATCGCGCATCTGATTGCCCGCGCCGGCGCCGATCTGTATCCGCTGATCAGCGTCTCCAAGGACTACTACCAGCGGCCGCGGCCTTTCATCGTCGAGGACGCCCCGCTGTGCCTCGTGCCGTCGCCCGCACTCGCGAATGGTGACTCGTACCCGTCCGGGCATTCGGCCGCTGGCTGGCTGTATGCGCTGTTGCTCGCGGAGGCCGATCCGAACCATGCAGCCGCAATCGTCGCGCGAGGCCGGGCGTTCGGCGAGAGCCGCGTCGTCTGCGGCGTGCACTACGTCAGCGATATCGAAGCGGGTCGCACGCTGACGACGGCGCTCGTCGCGGCATTGAACGGCAGTGCCGAGTTCACGGCGGATCTTGCCGCCGCACGTCGCGAGCTCGCGTCCAAACGCCGGCGCAATGCGCAAGGGTCGGATCCGAATGCGTGCGCCAACGAGGCCGAGGCGCTAAAGACGCCGTGGTGAGCTCCCGGGCGGCTGCCCTCTAGTCCTGGCCGTCGACCGTGAACAGCGGCACTGCGCGAAAGCCGCCGAGCAGACCGATGATGTTGCCAGGGAAGCGGCCGACCGCGAGGTTGTTCTGCGCTGCGGCGTCGTTGAAGATCGCACGCCGCTCGTCTATGCCTGAATCGAGCGATGCGATGCGTCGTTGCAGAGCGGCGAACGTATCGTCGCCCGCGATTTCCGGATGCTGTGCGGCGCGCGCCACGATCTCGCCGAGCGCGCGGCCCAGGTCGCCTTCGGCGCGACTGAGCGTTGCAATGGCCTGCGTCTGACGCGCGCCGAAAATCGCGGACCTGGCTTCCAGGGCGCGGTCGAGCAGCGCCTGCTCGGGCAGGTAAGGCCGGCAAGCGTCGAGAAAACGCGGGAGCTCGTCGTGCCGCTGGCGCAGTAGCGCGTCGACGTTGCCCCAGGCCTGCGACGCACGGTGTGCGGCCGCGAGCAGATTGTTGTACGTCGTCACGAACCAGATCATGGCACCCACGATCAAGGCGAACGCCGCGAGAGCCGTCAGCGTGCCGATGTCCTCCATGCGTCAGGCGGTCTCGGGCGGCGACGAGTCGAGCAGGCTCGCAACCTTTTGTGCCAGCGCGTGCGCGAGCAGCAGATGCTGATCCGCATCGAGGTGCACGCCGTCGACGGCGCTCGTCGTCACGATCTTGCCGGCATCGATGAACGCGCAGTCGAGCTCGGTCGCGACGTTCTCGAGCTCGATCGCCAAGTCCTTGCCCTTGGCAGCGGCGCCGTCGAACTTCGGGGCGATCGTGCCTCGCGGCGTTCGGACCGGCGGTGGCGCCACGATCAGCACGGGTGGCACCGGCATGCCCGGCTCGATCGGGGGCCGAGCGAATCGCGCGGACCAGCGTTGCAGTGCCTTGCGCCGAGTGCCACGCATTGAAGGCATGCGTCGACTGGAAGTCGTTCGTGCCGAGCAACAGGATCACGAGCGCGAGCGGCGAGTTGATCTCCACGCGTTGCTGCAAGCCGACGAGGCCATTGCGACCGGGCTTGAATGGATCGTCCCACACCGTCCGGCGGCCATTCAGGCAGTCCTCGATCACGCGCACGCTACGGCCGGCCCGGATCAGCTGATCTTCCATTGCGCCTGGCCACCGCTCGACGAAGCCGAGCCTGCGGCGCGTGTTCGGGACGATGCCCCAGGAGAGCGAGTCGCTATAGACGAGTACCTGCTGCATGGTCGCGGTGCGCCGCGATCAGATCGGCACCTTGCGATCCGGAAATGCCTTCTGCCAGCGGTTGATGCGGACGGTGGCGCGCAGGCCATTGGTCCAGAACGGATCGTCCTTGAAGATCTCGCGAACTTCCGCCTCGTCCTGCGCTTCGATGATCCATAAGCCCCCCAGCGGCTTGTCGCTCGGCACCTCGCGCATCGAGCCGGGCACCAGCACGCGGTCCTTGACGCGGTCGAGGAACTCGAAGTGCGACTTCAAGAGTTTCTCCCGCAGCTCGCCCATGTTGGGTTTGTCCTCGAACTGCACGATGTAGAGCATGGTCGTTCCTTTTTTTACCCGTAGCCGCCGTCCGCTCCAGCGATAGCGTAGCGTGTCGGCGTGCTTCGCGCACGCGGCCGCGCGATCAAATCTCCACGTCGCTCGCGAGCACGACGACGTGCTTGGCCGGCATCCGGAAGAACTCGGCGGCCTGAGCGCTGCGCCGCTGCAGGTAGGCGAACACGCGCGATTCGATGCCCGCGATGCCGGGTCGCGGGAGGGCTCGAACGAGATGCCAGCCGACGAAGTACGTGCAGTCGATCGGCTCGACCCGCAACCCTCGCTGCCGCGCACCCCGCAATGCCTCGGCGACGTCCGGCGTCTCCATGAAGCCGAAGCGCGCATGCGCCGCGTGCACGTTCGGCATCAGCTCCTCGATCCACGCGCGCGCGGCGCGATCCTGCCGCGGCGTGCGCACGGCCTCGAGGTGCAAGATCACGATCTGCTCGTGACAGACATGATTGTGCGCGAGGTTGCGTAGCAGCGCCGTCGGCACGAAGCCGCTGTGACTGACGAGGAACACCGCCGTGCCGGGCACCCGCGTGACGCCCGCCAGTAGCTTCGGCAGCTCGCTCCACGGTACGGCGTGCCGGCGCAGCTCCTGGCGCAGCCGTGCGCGCCCGTCGCGCCAGGTCACGAAGCCGAAGAACATCACGACGGCGAGGGTGAGCGGCACCCAGCCGCCGTTCGCGATCTTCGTGGCGTTGCCGAGCAGGAAAGCGACGTCGACGAGCAGGAAAACGCCGAAGATCGCCAGGATTCGCGGCAGCGTCCACTGCCACGAGGTTCGCGCCACGATGGCGCCGAGGACCGTGGTGATCAGCATCGTGCCGATCACGGATGCGCCGTATGCGGCCGACAGGGCGCTCGACGAGCGAAAGGCCAGCACGAACGCGATCACGGCCACGAACATGATCGCGTTGGCCACGGGCACGTAGATCTGGCCGCGCTCGTCGGCGGAGGTTTGCAGGATCCGCACCCGCGGCAGCAGATCGAGCTGCACGGCCTGGCGCGTGACGGAGAAGCTCCCGGAGATCGTGGCCTGCGATGCGATGATCGTTGCCGCGGTCGCCAGCGCCACGAGGGCCGGCAGCAGCGCTCCGGGCGCCATGGCGAAAAACGGGTTGGCGATCGGAGTGGGCGTCGTGAGCAACAGCGCGCCCTGACCGAAATAGTTCAGCAGCAATCCGGGCCACACGAGCACGAGCCAAGCGAGTCTGACGGGCCGCCTGCCGAAGTGCCCCATGTCGGCATACAGCGCCTCGCCGCCGGTCACGACGAGGAACACGGCGCCGAGTATCGCGAGCGCGACGGCCGGGCGCTGTGCCAGCAGCGCAAGCGAATACGCGGGGCTCAAAGCCTTCAGCACGCCGGGGGCGCGCACGATTTCGATCACGCCGAGCGTGGCCAACGCGCCGAACCAGACGACCATGATCGGGCCGAACAGGCCGCCGACGCGCGCGGTTCCGCGCCGCTGGAGCGCGAACAGCGCCGCGATGATCACGACGGTGACCGGCAGGACCGCGCGCTCGAATGTGGGATTCAGCACCTCGAGACCCTCGACGGCGCTCAAGACCGAGATCGCCGGCGTGATCAGCGCGTCGCAATAAAACAGCGCGGTGCCGAGCGCCGCGAGCGCGACGAGTCGCACGGCCCAGACGCTGGTCGGATCGAGCTTCTGCTGCACGAGCGCGAGCAGCGACAGGATGCCGCCTTCGCCGGCGTTGTCCGCACGCAGGATCAGCGCGACGTACTTCATCGTGATGACGATGAGGAGACTCCAGAAGATCAGCGACAGCACGCCGAGCACCACGGCCTGACCGCCGCCGGCGGCCGCCGTGGCCTCCTTCAGGGCATACAGCGGGCTGGTGCCGATGTCGCCGTACACCACGCCCAAAGCGCCGAGGGTTGCGCGCGCCAATGAGCGTTGTTCGGCCATCGGAGAGGTGCTTGTTCTAGCCGGGGTCGCGGTCGTGGGGTCGCAGGAGGCGGGCGCTTGCGTGGCCGAGGTGAGGACGCTGCGATTCTACGCCCACCGACACCTCCGGGCACAGCGGGTCGATGCTTCCGCGTCGCGCTAGTCCTCGCGATCGGCGAGCACCGGCGCGTGGCGCAACAGCAGCGTGGCCACCGAGGCCAGCAGCAACAACGCGGCCAGCACGACGAGCCCCCCGGCGAAGCCGCCGGTGATCTGTCGCGCAACCCCCACGGCGTACGGGCCGACGAAGCCGCCGAGCGACGCCAGCGTGTTGATCAGAGCGATGCCGCCCGCCGCGGCGCTGCCGGTCAGGAAGCGGGTCGGTAAGGTCCAAAACGGGCCGCGGGTGCTCAAGTCGCCGACGGCCGCGACCGTCAGCGCGAGCATGCCGGGCAGGGGCGACACGAAGTAGGCGCTCGCGACGAAGCCGGCGGCGGCCAGCGCCGTCGGAATCGCGATGTGCTTGAAGCGCTCGCCGCTCCTATCCGAGCTTGCGCCGATCAGCACCATGCCGATCGACGCGGCCACGTACGGCAGCGCCGAGATCATGCTGACCTCGAAGGTGCCGAGTCCCGACAGCCGCTGCACGATCTGCGGAATCCACAGCGTCAAGCCATAGCTGCCGCTTTGGCAGCAGAACAGGATCAGCCCCAGCAGCCAGACGGTGGGATGCACCAGCGCTTCGCGCAAGCCCACGCCGTGGCGCGCGTGGGCCGCACGCTGCTCGGCGCCAAGGCGCGTGGCGAGCCAGCTTCGCTCCGCGGACGTCAGCCACGTCGCCCGCTCCGGTGCATCGGTCAAGTAACCGAGCACGACGAAGCCGAGCAGCACGGCCGGCACGCCCTCCAGCAGGAACAGCCACTGCCAGCCCGTCAAGCCGTGCCAGCCGTTCAGCTCGAGGATCAGCCCGGCCACGGGACCGCCGACCACGGTCGACAGCGGAATCGCCAGCATGAACCACGCCATGGCGCGGGCGCGCTCGGCGGCGGGATACCAGTGGCCGAGGTAATAGATGATGCCCGGCAGAAAGCCCGCCTCGGCCACGCCGAGCAGGAAGCGCACGACATAGAAGCTGGTGGGCCCCCGCACGTACATCATTGCGATCGACAGCAGGCCCCAAGTGATCATGATGCGCGCGATCCACAGCCGCGCACCGACGCGCGCCAGCAGCAGATTGCTCGGGACCTCGAACAGCGCGTAGCCGATGAAGAACACGCCGGCGCCGAAGCCGTAGACAGCCGCGCTCAAGCCCAAGTCGCGATTCATCTGCAGCGCCGCAAAACCAATGTTGACCCGATCGAGCCATGCGACGACATAGAGCAGCAGCAGGAACGGCAGCAGCCGCCGGCCGACCTTGCCGAGCGTGGTGCGGCCGAGCAGAGCCTCGTCGTCGGCCCGAAGTTGCGCCGTGCTGTGCATGAATCCCCCGGTGGAGACGGCATCCTAGGTTCATGCGCCAGGAGCGGCAACCCGCGCCGCATGGCTCGCGCCTGCAATCCCTCGTAAAGTGTGCGCTCGGGAGGATCGCATCTTGAGCACTGCAACGGCCCCGGCGCCGGCCCATCACTATCGCTACTACGACTTGATCCTGGCCGGCTTCGTCGCGGTGCTGCTGTGCTCGAACCTGATCGGCACGGCCAAGGTGTCCGTGCTTGCCGTTCCCGTCGTCGGCGGCGCCTTCGTGTTCGGCGTCGGCAACATCTTCTTCCCGATCAGCTACATCTTCGGCGACGTGCTGACCGAGGTGTACGGCTACGCGCGCGCACGACGCGTGATCTGGTCGGGCTTCGCTGCATTGATTTTCGCGAGCGTCATGGCGTGGGTCGTGATCAACCTGCCGGCGGCGTCGACCGAGCCGTTCAACCGGACGTTGCAGCCGGCGCTCGAGATCGCCTTCGGCAGCACGTGGCGCATCGTGCTCGCGTCGATCGTCGCGTTCTGGGCCGGCGACTTCGTGAACGCGTACGTCCTGGCAAGAATGAAGGTCTGGACACGCGGCCGCTGGCTGTGGACGCGTACGATCGGCTCCACGCTGCTCGGCCAGGCGGTGGACAGCATGATCTTCTATCCGCTGGCGTTCGCCGGCATCTGGGCGGGCCAGACGCTGGCGCAAGTCATCGCGTTCAACTGGTTCTTCAAGGTCATGGTCGAGGTGGTCATGACGCCGGCGACCTATGCGGTGGTCGGCTGGCTGAAGCGCCATGAGCACGAAGACTTCTACGACACCGATACGGACTTCACGCCGTTCTCCCTCGAGGACTGACGGTACTCGAACGGTCCTCCCCGGCAGCGGCGTTTGCACCGCGGCCGGCGTTCTAGGATGATCGCCGCCCCCATGAGCCATACCACCCCGGCAGCCTCCCCCGACGGCTTCGAGACGCTCGGTCTCGCGGCGCCCGTGCTCGCGGCCGTTCGCGAGGTGGGCTACGAGTCGCCCTCGCCGATCCAGCGAGCGGCGATTCCACCGCTGCTCGAAGGTCACGATCTGCTGGGGCAGGCGCAAACCGGCACCGGCAAGACGGCGGCCTTTGCCCTCCCGTTGCTGTCGCGGCTCGATCTCAAGCGCGCCGAGCCGCAGCTGCTGGTGCTGACGCCGACGCGCGAGCTCGCGATTCAGGTGGCCGAGGCCATGCAGACCTACGCGCGGCACTTGAAGGGCTTCCACGTGCTGCCGGTCTACGGTGGCCAGGGCATGGACTTTCAGTTGAAGCAGCTGCGGCGCGGCGTGCACGCCGTGGTCGGCACGCCCGGGCGGATCCAGGATCACCTGCGCCGCAAGACGCTGAAGCTCGGAGCGCTCAAGGCCGTCGTCATCGACGAGGCCGACGAGATGCTGCGGATGGGTTTCATCGACGACGTCGAGGACATTCTGCAGCAGATGCCCGCGGAGAAGCAGGTGGCGCTGTTCTCGGCGACGTTGCCCGATCGGATTCGCAAGGTCGTGCAGCACCATTTGTCCGAGCCCGTCGAGATCAAGATCAAGACGAAAACCGTCACCGTGGCGGCCGTCGATCAGCGCTACGTCGAGGTTCGCGGCTTCGACAAGCTCGAAGCGCTGACGCGGATCCTCGAGGCCGAGGAGTTCGACGCCATGCTGGTCTTCGTCCGCACGCGCCAGGCGACGGCCGAGCTCAGCGAGAAGCTCGAAGCGCGCGGCTTCGCGAGCGCGGCGCTGAGCGGCGAAATGACGCAAGCGCTGCGCGAGCGCACCGTGGAGCGCTTGAAGAGCGGGAAGCTCGACATCGTCGTGGCCACCGACGTTGCGGCGCGCGGGCTCGACGTCGAGCGCGTGACGCACGTCGTCAACTACGACGTGCCCCACGACGCCGAGGGTTACATCCATCGCATCGGGCGCACCGGCAGAGCGGGGCGTGCGGGCCACGCGATCCTGTTCGTGATGCCGCGCGAGCAGCGGTTGCTCGCCGCCATCGAGCGCGCCACGCGGCAGCGCGTAACGCCCATGCTGTTGCCGAGCCGGGCCGACGTCGCGGATCGGCGCGCGGCGCAGTTCAAGGAGCGGATCACCGCGGTGCTCGGCAGCGAGGATCTCTCGTTCTTTGCGCAGCTGGTCGCGAGCTATGCGGCCGAGCATGGCCGGCAGCCGCAGGAAATAGCCGCGGCGCTCGCGTATCTCGCGCAAAAGGACCGACCGTTGCTGCCGCCGGCGGAGCCCGCGGCGCGGCGCGAGGGGGCGGCGCGGCACGCCGCGCCGGCACGCGGCGGGCGCGGCGGCGAACGTGAGGCCGCGGGCGGACGGCCGGCGCCCGAGCGGCCGCGCAGGAGCCCCCCGGCGAGCGAATCTTCCCACGGGGCCATCCGCTATCGCATCGAGGTGGGCCACGAGCATGGCGTGCAGCCGGGCAACATCGTCGGGGCCATCGCCAACGAGGCCGGCATCGATGCTGCGCACATAGGCCGGATCGAGATCTTCGATGCGTACTCGACGGTGGATCTCCCCGAGGGGATGCCGCGGGCCATTCAGCAACGACTGCGCAAGGCCTGGGTGTGCGGACAGCAGCTCGCGATCAGTGTAGATTCCGGCGGCGACTCGCCGCCCCGGCGGCTGCCCCCGGCAGTCAAGGCCAAGCGGTCGCGCGAGCGCGAGGCACGACCACATCGCAAGCGGAGCCACGAATGACCGCAGAGCCCATGACCGTCGCCGACGACAAGGTCGTCACCTTCCATTACCGGCTGCGCGACAGCGAGGGCACGCTCAGCGAGAGCTCGGAAGGCCTGGAGCCCGTGATCTATCTGCACGGCCGCAACAACATCGTGCCCGGACTCGAGACCGAGATGGCCGGCAAGAAGGGCGGTGACAAGTTCACCGCTACCGTCACGCCTGCGCAGGGCTATGGGGAGCGGAATCCGGAGGCCATGCAACGCGTTCCCGTGAAGCACCTCGCGACGCGCGGACCGTACGTCGTGGGTCAAGTGGTGGCCGTGAACACGAGCAACGGCATGCGTCAGGCGCAAGTCGTGAAGGTGGGCCATTTCAATGTGGACCTCGATCTGAACCATCCGCTGGCCGGCAAGACGCTGCTGTTCGACATCGAGGTCGTCGAGGTTCGCGAGGCGACCGAGGAAGAGCTGACGCACGGCCATGCGCATGGCCCCGGCGGCCATGGGCACGGTCATGATCACGATCACGATCACGGCGAGCACGATCACTGAGACGCCACCTCGCAGTCACCGGCATGAGCCCTTAGGCTTGCAGACCTGGCAGCGTCTCGCGCCTATACTCGGGCGGAGGCCAGTTCGGCGGGGGCAGAGATGGCGCTCGAGCTCAAAGTAAATGGCACGGCGCACGCCGTGGACGCAGATCCCGCGACGCCGCTGCTGTGGGTCATCCGCGATCAGATCGGCCTCACCGGGACGAAATTCAGCTGCGGGATCGGTCAGTGCGGTGCATGCACGGTGCACGTCGACGGTCAGCCGGTTCGCTCGTGCAGCTTCCCGCTCGCCGCTGCCGCCGGCAAGTCGATCACGACGATCGAGGGCGTGTCGCGTGACGGCAGCCATCCGATTCAAGTCGCGTGGAAGGAGCTCGACGCGCCGCAGTGCGGGTATTGCCAGTCCGGCATGATCATGAGCGCGCTCGCGCTGCTCACGCGCAATCCCGCGCCGACCGACGCCGACATCGATGCGTCCGTCACGAACGCGTGCCGTTGCAGTAGCTATCACCGTGTTCGCAAGGCGATTCATCGAGCCGCGGAGCTGATGAAAGCGCAGGGAGCCCGCGCATGACGGCCGACCGCGACTCGGGCGAGCGGCCGACAGGGCTCGATCGGCGCGAATTCCTGGCCGCCGCGGCCACCGGCAGCGCTGTCTTCGTGCTCGGCTTCTGGGTGCCGCCGAAAGCCGCGGCCGCGACCCTGCCCGGCGCCGTTTGGTACGAGGACCCGCAGGCGCCCGAGATCAACGCCTGGATCGTGATCGCACCCGACGACACGGTGACGATACGCATTGCGCAGACCGAGCTCGGCCAAGGCGTGTGGACGTCGAACGCGATGATCGTCGCCGAGGAGCTCCAGTGCGATTGGAGCAAGGTCGTTTCCCAGTACGCTTCGGCGAATCGCGATGCGCGCGAGATGGCGCCGGCCTGGACGCTCGACGTCCCCGGCAATGGCGGCACCGATCCGAAGGGCGGCGGCGAGCCGCAGTTCGGCAACCGCGCGCGCACCGGCGTGTTCGGCATTCCCGATAGTCTCTACCGGCGCATGCGGACGAATGCGGCCGCCTCCGTCAAGGACGGTCGCTATTACCTGCAGCTCGCCGGCGCCGAGGCACGCGAACGCTTGCTGCTCGCGGCCGCAAATGACTGGCAGGTGCCGGTCGCCGAGCTCGCGGCGAAAGACAGCGTGATCACGCACGCGAAGAGTGGCCGCACGACGACGTACGGCAAGATCGCACCGCTGGCGGCGCGCACGCCGCATCCGCATCCCGAAACGATTGCCATCAAGTCGCCGGATCAGTGGACGCTGATGGGCACGGAGCAGAAGAACCGCGACATTCCCGCCAAGGTCACGGGCGAGACCGTCTACGCGATCGACGTGCGCTTGCCCGGCATGAAGTGGGCGGCCGTGCGGTCGTGCCCGGTGTACGGCGGCGACGTGCAGAGCTACGACTTCGAGGCGATCCGTAATCGGCCCGGTGTGCGCTCGGCGATGCGCTTGCCGATCCCCGACCCGAAGCTCACGCGCGGTCGCGTCTTCAGCGGCGGCGTGGCCGTGATCGCGGATACGTGGCACCAGGCGAAAACGGCGCTGGACGCGCTGCCGATCGAGTGGTCCATTCCGCCGGAGCGGGCCGCGTTCAACACCGACAACATGCACGCGGCGTTGCTCGCGGCCCTCGATGAGCCCGGTACCGTGCGCGTGAACCAAGGCGACGTCGATGCGGCGTTCGCGCGCGCCACGAAGATCGTCGAGGCGACGTATTCCACGCCATACCTGCCGCGCGCGCGCATGGAGCCCGGCAACGCGACGGTGCTCGTGACCGACGACCGCGTCGACATATGGATCGGCGACCAGAGCCCGCAGGAGACGCGCTTCTCGGCGTCGCAGATCACGGGCGTTCCCGAAGCCAACGTCTACCTCAACATGTGCCACTTGGGCGGCGGCTTCGGTCGCAACGGCAACGGGCCGCAGGCCGAGCAGGCGATCATGATCGCGAACGCGCATCGCGGCACGCCCGTGCATCTCCTCTGGACGCGCGAGGAGGACTTCATCGGCACGACGTATCGGGCCATGGGCGTCGCGCGCCTGAGAGCCGCGCTCGACGCCGACGGCTTCCCCGTCGCGCTCGAGGTTCGCACCGGCATGCAGAAGGACGGCTTCGGACCGGACGCGTCGTTCGACGTGGCGTCGCGGTACTACGTGCCGAACTACCGATTCTCGAACCATACGACGAGCTTTCATGTGCCCGTCGGCACGCGGCGTGGTGTGGGCCAGGCCGCGCACGAGTTCTACCGCGAGAGCTTCATGAACGAGCTCGCGCACGCGGCCGGCAAGGACCCGTATCTCTACCGGCGCGAGCTGCTGGCCCGGACGAGCCTGCCCTTCAAGAACGACATGATCAAGGCGCTCGACCTCGCGGCCGAGATGTCGGGCTGGGGCAAGCCTTTGCCGAAGGGCACGGTGCGCGCGATCGCGCTCGAGGAGCGCGGCGCCGAGACGGGTGGCTCGGCCACGATCAGCGCGATGGTGCATACGGTCTCGGTCGGGCGCGACGGCAAGGTGAAGCTTACGCGCGTCGACATCGCGCACGACCAGGGCTTCGGCCTCGTGAACCCGCTGTCGGTGAAGAAGCAGCTCGAGGGCCAGATCACCTGGTTCTACAACGACGCCATGCACCAGGCGTGCACGATCGCCGACGGGCATATCGTCGAGAACAACTTCGATCGATTTCGCCTATCGCGCATCGACGAGGATCCGCTTGAGATCAACATCCGCTTCTTTCCGACCGAGCACTGGCTGATCGGCATGGGGCACGACCGCGGCACTTCGGTACAGTCGGCGATCGGTGACGCGATCTTCCAGGTCACGGGTAAGCAGATACGCAATCTGCCCTTCGGCAACCACGACCTTCGCTGGGGTTAGAACGCCCAAAGAAGAGGGCGTTGGCGATCGCTCGCCAACGCCCCGTCTCGTAGAGTCGAGATCCGAGTCGTGGTTACTTCAGCTTGAAGTTCATCTGTACGCCGAACTCACGCGGACGTCCCACGGTGGCAAAGTCGAACGCCCAGATGCCGTGGAAGAAGCCCGAGTTGATCAGTTGCTCGTTCGAAAGGTTCGTGCCGAAAACCGCCAGGTTCCAGTTCGCATCCCCACCCGGCTCGTACGTCAGGCGCAAATTCGTGATGCCCGAGCCGCCGCTCTCGTCGAAGCCCGCCGGCACCGCCGGTGCCCAGAACTCCGTGCGCAGGAACGTCAGCGATCGCCAGAACTGCGACTGGTACAGGTAGTCCACACGCGTAACCAACTGCGCACCTTTTCTCAGGTTCGCGTTGTACTGAACGCCCAGGCTGCCCGTATGTTGCGGTGCGCCCTGGAACTCGCTGCTAGTGTTCAGCAAGAACGCGCTCTGCACGATTTGCGTGTAGGCAGTGTCGAGGAAGCCCAGGTTCACGTTGAACAGCAGCTTCTCGGTCGGCACGATCGTCATCTCGAGCTCGCCACCCTTGGCGCGAGCTTGCCCCACGTTCGAGGTCACGAGCGCCGGGAGCTGATTGCCGTTGGAGTCGAACACCGGGCCCAGTGCCTGAATGTCCTTCCAGATCGTGTTGAACACTGTTGCGTTCAGGCGCAGGTGCTTGTTCGCAAGGTCAGACCGTATACCGATCTCGGTGTTCTCCAGCGTCTGCGGTAACCACACCGACTTCAGACGGCTGCCGTCGGCGGGATTCGTGAACGTCGACGCACCGCCCGAATTGAAGCCCTCCGAGTAACCGATGTAGCCCATGACGTTTTCGCTGAACTGTTTCTGCAGCGAGAGCTTGCCCGTGTTCTTGGAGAAGCTGAAGGGCGTGTCCGCGTTACCGGCAGCGATACCCAAGTACGGATCCGCCTCCCAGCCCAAGTTCGGGCTGATCGGGCGTGCGTTGACGATCGTCAGCGGCTGGTTATCGCCGTTCTGATTGTGATGGCGCAGACCCACGGTGAGATCGATCGTCTTCGTGAGGCTGATGGTCGCCTCGCCGAACACCGCATAGCCGTCCTGCGTGTCCTGGACGAGCTGGTCGAAGCGACCGCCCGGGCCGACCGCCGAGGCATACACGTCCTCACAGTCGTTCAGGTAAGTGCCAAACGCCGGCGGATGCGGGTCCGGATGATGAACGGCTTGGCACGCCGGGCTGTTGAACGCCGTCTGGATGTCGTACAGGCCAGACACGAACTCCTCGAGCTGGTAACGCGTCACGCGCGTACGGTTCGTCTGGTTCCAGTAGTACGCGCCGCCGACCCACTTCACGCGATCGTTGCCGCCGGAGAATTGAATCTCCTGGCTGAACACACGCAGGCGATTCAAGTCCACGTCCGTGACGAGCGCGTATTGGCTATTGTCCCAGTCGATGATGTCGCGCACTTCCTGCAGCGTGTTCGCGGTGATGAACTCCAGCTTCATCGCCTTGCCGAGGTTCAACGTCACATCCGACGAGAACTGGTTCGTATCAATGGTGTTCGGAAAGGTGATCTCGGAGCGGCCGCACCAAACGCACACCTGGCCACCGGGATAACCCGCCGTCTGCGTGAAGGCGGTGAACGGAGCTTGGCCCGCCGCGCCGTACAGATCGATCGAGCCAATCGCATTCCCGGCTTCCGGCAGGGTGCCGGGGAACACGGCGTCCTGGACGCGGGGCTCGGTGAACGAGTTGTGGTCGGTCTGATAGTTGAACCGCCAGGTCAAGTTGTCCGTCGGCGACCACAGTATGTCGCCGTGGAACAGTTGCTGGTCGATACCGCCGTTGTTCAGGTTAGTGGTGATGTCGTGCACATAGCCGTCGCGGTACAGGTTCGCGACCGTCCACTTCGTCAGCAGCTTTTCGGTCAGCGGTATGTTCACCGAAAGTTTCGCGTCGCGCCGGTCGAAACTACCTAGCGTGCCGGTTATGTCGGCGCCGAAAGCGTCGCTCGGCCTCTTGGTCCAAATTCGGATTGCGCCGCCGGTCGAATCGCGCCCGAACGTCGTGCCTTGCGGGCCGCGCAGCACTTCGATGCGGTCGATATCGACGAAGCCTTGGTTCAGCAAGCCGGCCGTACCGACCTGCCATACGCCGTCGACGTAGGTGCCGACGTTCGGAATACCGCGCACCGTGAAACCCGGTTGCACGGTGCCGCCGCCGCTACCGGTGACGAGAAGATTAGGAATGGATTGACTAACGCGCTCGAGCGAGTCGAGGCCCTTCATCTCGAGGCCCTCGCCCGTGACGGCGACGATCGAGATCGGCACCTCCTGAAGACTCGCCTCGCGGCGGGTTGCCGTGACGACGATCTCTTCGAGTCCGGTGGGTGCCCCATTGGCGCCTTCGTTTTGCGACCAGGCGACCGGCGCATTGCCGGCGGCGTAGGCCGCGAACACCGCGGCGATCGCCGCGGGTAATGACCTTCTCTTCATTGCGTATCCCCTTGTGCCGAAACTGGTGATGGGTGAGTTGCAGATCGACCACCGAAGCAAACGGGGGCAATCATGCGCTCAAGTCTGCCTTCGCGCTACCGGTCGCCGAACCTGTGGGTTCGTCCGGCCGAAGATGTTGCATCTTAGCAACACGTGATCGACTGGTCAGAAAATATCGAACGCCGGCCATCCCACGGCCATAGGTGGACCTCGGCGACGGGGTAAGCCCGAGGAAGGGGGTGAATCGGTTCGGGGCGTCGGCGCGCCTACGAGAAGATTTCCTCGTCCGTCGGCACCTTCTTGTTCGCGATGACCTTGCCGATCCGCGACACGTTCATCAGGTGCTTGTAGTCGAGGTTCTCCGAGATCGAGTTGCCGCCCCACGAGCCGCAGCCGAGCGTCGTCGTCGGCGCGAAGCCGTTCGTCAGCGAGCCGCCGGCCGTCAGCGAGCTCGCCTGGTTCACGACGAGCCGGCTGACCGGCAGCTCGAGGCCGGCCGTCGCGGATGTTGCCCTCGTCGTTCGAGTGCACCGCGGCCGAATGGCCGGCGCCCTCGACGAGCAGGTTTGCTTTGGCTTTCGCCACCGCGTCGTGGAAGTTCTTGTACGGCAGGATGGCGACGACGGGGCAGAGCTTCTCCTTCGCGAGCACGTCGGCCGTGCCCGCGCCCTTCGCCGGCAGCAGGATGATCCGCGCGCTCGCCGGGATGTCGATGCCCGCCATCGCGCCGATCTCGCGCGCCGATCTGCCCACGGCGTCCTTGTTCAGGTGGCCGTCGGGGAACACGACTTCGCGCAGCTTCTGAATCTGCCTGCTCGTCGTCCGTGAACCAGACTTTGCCGGTGTCCTTGAACAGCTTGACGGTTTCGTCGTAGCTCTCCTCCGGCGCCAGCACGAACTGCTCGTGCGAGCAGATGATGCCGTTGTCGAACGCCGCACCCGTGACGATCTTGCCGACGGCGTCCTTCATGTCCACGCCGCGATCGATGATCACCGGCACGTTGCCGGCGCCGACGCCGTACGACGGCTTGCCCGAGGAGTAAGCGGACTTCACCATCGCGCCGCCGCCGGTCGCGACCACCACGTCGCACGCGCGCATGAGCTCCTGCGTCTTCTCGACCGAGCCCTTGCTGAATCGTCTGCACGAGGTTGTCGGGGCCGCCGTGCTTCTTCACGATCTTCATGAACTCGTCGGTCAGATACTCGGTGCACTTCTGCGCCTTCGGATGCGGCGCGAAGATCACCGCGTTGCCGGTCTTCAGCGCGAACATGCCGTTGCACATCGGCGTGGCGATGGGATTCGTGACCGGGCACACCGCGGCGACGACGCCCATGGGCTTCGCCACGTACACGAGGTTGTTCTCGGGGTCCTCGCCGATCACGCCGCGCGACTTCTTGCCCTTCAGCCCGTTCCAGATGACTCGCGCCTTGCCCTTCTTCTTCAGGACCTTGTCCTCGTAGTTGCCGATGCCGGTCTCGTCGACCGCCATGCGCGCGAGCGTCTCGGCGTTGTCGTAGACGAACTTCGCCATGTCGCGCACGATCGCGTCGACCTGCTCCTGGGAAAAACCTTCGTAGATGGCCTGCGCGGCGCGGGCCTTCGCCACCAGCTCCTGGACTTCATTGTCCGCAACGACGACGCGTTCTGGTCTGCTCATACCGGTCTCCTCGGAAGGCGAAAAAGAGGCAGAAAGGCCCACCATTATCCAAGGTTGACGCCATCCCGGGCAACCAGCAGGATGCTGCCGAACCGCCAACATCATCGGGGGACGAACCGCGTGCGCAGCGGCTTCTGGCAGGACTGCACGACGGCGGACTTCCGTCGCCTCGATCCCGAGACCGTGGTAGCGCTACTGCCGGTGGCGGCCGTCGAGCAGCACGGCCCGCATTTGCCGCTGTCGACCGATGCCGTCATCAACGACGGGCTCGTCCGCGCCGCGCTGGCAGTGTTGCCGCCCGCTCAGGCGCTGCTCGTGCTGCCGGCGCTTGCCGTCGGGCTCAGCACCGAGCACGTCGCGTTTCCCGGCACGCTGACGATCGCCGATCACACGCTCGCGGACGTGTGGACAGACGTCGGGCGCAGCGTCGCGCGAGCGGGCGTGCGCAAGCTGATCATTCTGAACACGCATGGCGGACAGAAAGCGCTCGTCGATCTCGTCGCCGTGCGCTTGCGGGCCGAGCTCGGCATGCTCGCGGTGCGCGCCACTTACTTCGCGTTTGGCTCGCCGCCGGGCCTGTTCGGCGGGGATGAGCTCGCGCACGACATCCATGGCGGCGAGGTCGAAACGTCGCTGATGCTGCACCTGCGCCCGGACCTCGTCCGCACCGCGGCGCTCGCCGACTTTCGCGGATTGCCGCACCAGCTGGCCGAGCAGCACCAGTGGCTCGGCGCGGAGAAGCCCGTCGGCATCGGCTGGTTGAGCCAGGACCTGCATCCGGAAGGCGTGTGCGGCAACGCCGCCCGCGCCGACGCCGCCCGCGGTGCGGCGCAGCTCGAGCATCTCGCCGCCGCGCTCGCCCGCCTCGTCGGCGAGGTCGCGGCCACGCCGCTGTCGACGCTGCGCGAATGACTCCCGCGGGACTTCCCGCCAGCTTCTGACAAGCGAGCGCTTGTGAGCTGCGTCACACGCGGTCCTTAAAGAAGAGGGCGCGGCGCCCGACATACCGGCTGGGGAAACCGCATGACGAGCCAGACCGGCCTCGACAACCTCGATTTCAAGACCTATCGGGCGCTACTCGAGGCACTGCTGCCGGCGGGCTCGCTGTGCGCGCTCAGCGATGCGGCCGGCCGTATCCATCATGCCGACGAGGCGTTCGAGCGTGCGATCGTGGGCAAGGTGCTCGGCCGGCTCGAGAGCGAGTCGCCGGCGAATTTGCACAGCCTGCCGCGAATCGTCCGGGTGCGGATTCCGCCGAGCTCGTGGTTGGCGGCGCCGCTGCGCACTGCAGATCAGCAAACGATCGGCTACCTGTGGGCGTGCGTGCCCGCGGCGGAGGACTCGAAGGCCCTGAGCCGCCGGCTCATGGCGATGGGATCCGTGATCGCGCAGACGGCTCGACTCGCCGTGCGTCTGGAGGACATCACGACGCAGCTCGCCGACCGCTGCGAAGAGCTGAATCTCGTGCTGCACACCGAGGACCAGGTCAGCGCGTTCGCCGAGGGTCAGCAGGCGCTCGACGAGCTCGTGCGCAACTGCTGCGACTATCTCGGCGTGCGGTTCGCTGCGCTGCTGATTCGCGACAAGGGCATTCTGATCGCGCACGACCGAAACGGCACGGACGCAACGACGATGCCGTCGCGGCAACGGGACGCACTGCGCACGACCGTATACGACCTCGTGGCGACCGCGCGCGATGCCGTCATGATCAACGACCCCGAGGATCCCGTGCTCGCCGAGATCTGTCTGCGTCGATCTTGCCGGTTACTCGCCACGCCGATTCTCGCCGGCAAGGACGAGATCGTGGGCGTGCTCGTGATCATCAACGATGCCGATCAGGCGGCGTTCTCGGACAACGACAAGAATCTGCTCCGAGTCATGGCGCAGAAGGCCGTGAAGATCGTGCAGGTAGGCTACGACGCGCAGACCGGACTCGTGAATCGCGAGGCGTTCGAGTTCCTCGTGGGCCAGCAGCTCGCGGAGGCGCAGCGGCAGGCCCTGGAGCATTCGATCCTGCATCTCGACATCGATCAGCTGCAGCTCGTCAACGAGACCGTGGGGCACGAGGCCGGCGACGCCGTCCTCAAGGCGCTGGCGACGTTGCTGCAGCGCGCGGTTCGCGACTCCGACGTCGTGGCGCGGCTCGGCGGCGACGAGTTCGGCGTGCTGCTGTGCCGTTGCGCGCTGTCCCGCGCCGAGGACATCGCGGCCGAGTTGCGCAGCAACATTGCTGCGCTCATGGTGCCGTGGGCGCAACGGTCGCTGTCGGTGACGGTGAGCCTCGGTGTGGCGCCCCTCGATGCGGGCACGGAGGCTGCTCAGGACGCGCTGGCGGCCGCCGAGCTCGCGTGCGACGTCGCCAAGGAGCTCGGCAGGAATCGCGTGCACAGCTACCAGCCGGCGGATACCCGCCTCCTCAAGCGGCATCACGAAATGGACGCGGCCGGCCAGATCCAGATGGCGCTGCACGAGGATCGCTTCGACCTGTATGGGCAGGCGATCGAGGCGCTCGAAGAAAGCGCTCCGTTGCACGTCGAGGTGTTGCTACGAATGCGCGGGGCCGACGGCGAGCCTGTGGCGCCAGCCGTATTTTTGCCGGCGGCCGAGCGTTACCACCTGATGCCGGCGGTCGATCGCTGGGTCGTGAGCCACGCCGTGGAGTTCTTGAACGAGCACGGCGCGCAGTTCGGCGCGGGCCGCGGGTTGCTCGCCATCAACCTGTCCGGTCAGTCGCTGAGCGAGCCCTCGTTCCGCACCTTCCTAGAGGAGCGTCTGGCCGTGCTCGAGGTGCCGCTCGAGCGTATCTGCTTCGAGATCACGGAGACCGCGGCGGTCAGCGATCTGACGCGCGCCCGGGCATTCATGACCCAACTCAAGAGCCGCGGCTGCCGCTTCGCGCTCGACGATTTCGGCTCTGGCTTGAGCTCGTTCGGCTACCTGCGGTCGTTGCCCGTCGACTACTTGAAGATCGATGGCAGCATCGTCCGGGAAATCGTCCAAGACCCGATCGCCGCATCGATGGTGGCTGCCGTGCAGCAGGTAGCGCAGGTCATGAACCTGAAGACGGTCGCGGAGTTCGTGGAGAACGACGCTATTCGCGCGATGGTCAAGAAGATGGGCATCTCGTTCGCGCAAGGCTACGCGATCGGCCGCCCGCAGCCCTTGAAATCGTTCGTCGCAGCCGCGCCGCGCCTCGAGCTCGTCGCCAGCCGCTGAGCCGCGGGAGCGCTAGCCGCTCGACTCCTCCGCGAGATGGCCCGCGCGCTCGTGCTTCGCGCGCAGGTAACGTTCGTTGTGCGTGTTGCTCGTCGTCACGAGCGGCACGCGGCCGACGACCTCGATGCCGTGATCGCGCAGCGAGATGATCTTCTGCGGATTGTTCGTCAGCAGGCGAATGCGTTTCACGCCGAGCTCGAGCAACAGCGCAGCCGCCACGTCGTACGTACGCTCATCGGACAGGAATCCCAGGTGCTGGTCGGCATCCACGGTGTCGAGGCCGCCGTCCTGCAGCACGTAGGCGCGCAGCTTGTTCGGCAGACCGATGCCGCGCCCCTCCTGATCGAGGTACAGCAGCACGCCGCCGCCGAGCGCGGCAATCCGCGCCACGGCCGTGCGCAGCTGCTCCCCGCAATCGCAACGTAGACTGCCGAGCAGATCGCCCGTGAGACAGGCCGAGTGCAGTCGCACCGGCACGGCGCCCGTCGGATCGGGCTTGCCGATGACGACGGCCACGTGCTCGGCGAGGCTGTGCTCGTCGCGGAACACGGCGATCTCGCTGTCGAGCGCATCCGCCAGCGGCACGCGGGCTCTGCTCAAGAGCTGCAACGCGTGGTGGCCGAACCGTGGCGCCTGATGCATGACGTCGCCAAGGGGGATATTCGAGCACGCCGGCGGCGTGGTTGCCGGCGGTTGTGAAGCCGAGCAGCGCCGGCACGAGCCGCCCGGCCTTCGCAAGCTGCAGCGCGGCTGCGGCCAGCGGGCCGTACGAGGGTGTCGTGTCGATCTCGAAAGCGGCACCGTCCACGACCGCCGTGTGGTTGACGCCGGCCACGGCCCGCAACCGCTCGAGGTCCGCACCCGGCGGAACCGTCACGGCGATCGGCCCGCTCAACTGCCGCGCCAAGCCGGCGGCCAGGGCGCGCTCGGCCGTCACGAACAGCACCGTCCGACCGCCCGCGGCGGCGACCAGCCGCAGCAGCTGGGGCGTCTGCAGCGCTTCGACCGCCGCCACCAGCAGGCCGCGGTCGCCGTCGACGACCTGGATAGCCCGACCCCGGCGCAGCTCGTTGACCGCGCGATCGAAGGCCAGCGCGGCTGGATTGCCGTTGATAGGTAGGGTTTCGACGGACGACATGCGGAGGGCGAGTGGCTATTTCCTTGAATGTTAGGATAGCAGCTAAGTGCGCGATGTTCCGCGCCGTCTAGATTCCGTCCAATGCCACCCCCCCCGCCGGTAGCCCGCGAGTCCGCCGACCTGACCCAGCGCGCGTGGCGGCTGCTCATGGCCGCCGCCGCCGCGCGCCGCAAGGCCGAGCCCGAGGCGCGGAGCGACGGCCTCGACGGCGGGCCCCACTGGCTGACCCTGCACGGGCCCGGGGCCCCGTGTGCCGGCCCGGCGGCGCCGGGGGCCGTGCGCTCGATGCTGGATCTATATGCGCCGCTGTGCCAGCCGGCGCCGGGGCGATCCCTGACCATCGCGCACCTGGGCCAGAGCCTCGACGGCCACATAGCCACGAGCTCCGGCGACTCGTACTACGTGACGGGCCCCGACAACCTGCGGCATCTGCACCGGCTGCGGGCGTTGTCCGATGCCGTGATCGTCGGGTGCGGCACCGTGGCGCGCGACGACCCGCAGCTCACCGTCCGGCGCGTCGACGGCACGAATCCCGTTCGGGTCGTCATCGATCCGCGCGGCCGCTTGTCCGCGGGGCATCGCGTGTTCAACGACGGCCTTGCGCCCACGTTGGTCGTGCGTGCCCAGGGAACGCAGGCCGCCCGGCCCGGCGACGCCGAAGTGCTCGTGGTGCCGCACAAGGACGGCCGGCTCGAGCTCGGTGCCCTGCTGGCCGCGCTGCACGCGCGCGCTCTTACGACCGTGCTCGTCGAGGGGGGCGGCGCGACCGTGTCGGCGTTTCTCGAAGCGAGCCTGCTCGACCGGCTGCACATCGCGATCGCATCGCTCGTCACGGGCGCTGGCCGGCCGGCGCTCACGTTGCCGGCGCGCGAGCGGATCGCCGAGTGTCTGCGGCCGCAGCATCGCGTGTTCACGATGGGCGCCGACGTGCTGTTCGACTGCGACCTGCGCGCGCCGCCGCCGGGGCTCGCCGAGCCGCGCGATGCGATCGAGCGCGTGTTCTGATCAGCGGCCGGGGGGCAGCGTCTCCTCGGTGACGCCGAGCGCGCGGAGTTTGTCGATGAATCCGTCGACGATCGGATTGGACCGACCCGCCAAGAGCGGCGTATTGGCCACGGCCTGCTTGTGCCTCAGCAGCGTCTGCAGCGCCTCGGCGTATTGATGGCGTGCGAAGTAGAGATTCGCGAGCGCCAGAGAAGACGACTGCGACGGAACACCCGCTCGTGCGTACGCGGCAACGGCGGTCTCGCACGCCTCGATGGCCCGATCGTAGTTGCCCTCGACGAGGTACAGATACGCGTAGAAGTCCCAGGCGTTGGCTTCCTGGAAGTCCTCGAGTCGGTAGCGCGCGCGCAGCTCGTCGAGCTCGAGTTCCGCGCCTCGGAAGTCGTCGGCGCCGGTTCGATCCAGGGCCACCTTGAGCGCGGCCGTGAACGTCTGCGAATCGGCCTTCAGATAAGGATCGCCGGTCGAGGTCGGGCGCGGGATCAGGGGCGGCGGGCTGCCGGGCTGGTCGAGCTGAAACCGGATCACCGTCTGCACGTTCTCGCTCGCGACGCGTTTGCCGTCGGCGAGCCGGGGCAGATACCGCCATTGGGTGATCGCCGCGAGCGCTGCAGCGTCGAACACGGCGTCGGTCGAGTGCGTGACGGCGGCGTTCTCCACCCTGCCCCTGGCCGTGACGTCGAAGCGCAGCGTCACGCTGCCTTCGAGGCCGCGCTTCAAGGCGTCGGCGGGGTACACCGGCGGCTCTCTGACGATGGGCACGATGCTCTGCGCGATCGCGGTCATGTCGATGGGTCGGTCCGCGGCGCGCCGCGCCGTGGACGGGGCCGTGTCGGCCGGCGCCCCCGGCCGCGTGGAGTCGGCCGGGGTGGGCCGGGGCGCGACGGAGGTCGTCGTCCCGCGTGGCGCCGGCGGGTCGGGCCATTGCGTGACGGTGACCGCGGCCAATGCCGCACCCGCGACCAGCACGGCGCCCGCCACCGCGACCCGGCGCGACGCCCGCCGCGGCCGCGCGCGCGCGGCCACGGCCGCGAGCACGCGGTCCAGCAGCAGCGGGGCGGCGGCGGGCACCGGCACGGCGAGCAGCTCGGTCTGCGCGTGCCACGCGGCGGCGCAATCGGCGCACGCGAGCAGATGGGCGTCGATCGCGCTGCGCTCGGCAGCGGCGAGACGCGCAGCGCGGTGCTCGTCGATGATCGCGGCGATGTCGTTGCAGGTCATGTCACTTCTCCAATGCCAATATGGGCGCGGCGCGCTGTGTCGCGAGCAACTTGCCGAGCCGCACGCGCGCCCGATACAGACGCGCCTTCAGCACGTCCGTGGACAGCTCGGTGATCGATTGCAGCTCGGCGAGGCTGTAGCCTTCCACGTGCAGCGCGAGCAACGCGCGTTGCTCGCGGTCGAGCTCCCGCCAGGCGCGCAGGACGCGCCGCTCCGTCAACGCCGCCTCGGCCGCATCCTCGGGCCCCGGATCGTCGCTCGGCCGCGTCGCGTCGAGGTCCTCGCCCGTCGTGCGCAGCGGCGAGCTGCGCCGGCGCCGCACGCCATCGATGAACGTGCGGTACTGCACCTTGCAAAGCCACGCGCGCGGCTGGGTCGCCGCTTTCAACGCCGCCACATGGTCGCAGGCTCGGACGCAGACTTCCTGCACCAGGTCCTCGGCGTCCGCGCGGTTGCCGGCAAGCCGATAAGCGGCGCGGAACAGCGCCCCCAAGTGCGGGGCGATCAGTGCGGCGAGCTCGTCGGGTGGTGGCTGCGTCATCGGTGAAATCCAGCGTCCTACGAGCTAAGACGCTCGGCGACCGCGTTGGTAACGGCCCGCCGGCGCGAAGCTACGGCCAGGCGACGACGTCGACGTGCCCAACCCGTAGCGTCGAGCGGCCCGCGGCCACGTGCGCCGAGCGGCGGCGGTGCCAGTCCGTCAACGCCGTGCGTCGCGGCGGCGCGAGCTCGAGCACCGCAGCGAGCCAGCCGTCGAGCAAGGCCCGCTGCATGACCCCGTGCCGGGTGTCGATGACCCAGTCGCTACGCGCGCAGAGCACGCGATAGCCGGCCGCGCTCAGCAACGCTGCCGCACGGTTCGCGGCGTGCGGGCCGAGCGCCGGGCCGAACCCTTTGTCGAGCCCCTGATGGCGATTGAACAGCTCGAGCACCTCGCCGTCCTCGGGCTCGACCGGCGTGCAAACGGTGCGGCCGTCGTAGCTCAGCGCGAAGCAGACCGGCGCGCGAGCCGCGCGGCACCGCGTGATCAGCTCGGTCAACCACGGCTCGGTCACGAGGTCGAGCAGCGCCGCGGCCGTGACGAGTGCGCCGGCCGGCAACGGCAAGTCGGCGAGCGACCGCGCCAGGTCGCGTTGCTCGCAGCGGATCAGGCACTCGCCGTCGGCGCCGCGCAGCTCGAGCCCGTCGCTCGAGGGTATAGCGGCCGCGCCGCGCACGCGTGCCCAGTCCTGCAGGCTGGTCAGCGCCGCGGCGAGCAAACGTGGGTCGTCGTCGACGAGTCGCCAATGTTGCCGACCGCCGAGCCGCGGGGCGAGGTAGCGCAGGTTCGAGCCCGTGCCGGCGCCGAGATCGACGACGTCGAGCGGCGCGCCCGGCGTTCCGGGCCGCGCGTGCGCCAGCCAGCTCGCCGACGAGCGTTCCGGCACGCGCGGCCGTATCGAATGGCTCCCGCAGCGTCAGCCACTCGGCGGTGAAGCCGCTCACCCCGTGTTCGCCACGCCGTCGAGCGCCGCGGCGAATTTCGTCGTGGCGTCGCTCCACGTGCGCAGTGACGCGCGGGCCGCGCGGGCATTCGCGGCGAGCGCGGCGCGCCGCGCCGGATCGTCGAGCAGGCTCGCGAGCGCTTTCGTGAGCGCCCGGCTGTCACCCGGCGGCACCAGCACGCTGGCGGCGGCCGGCACGGTCTCGGGAATCGCTCCCCCCGTGGTGCTGACGATCGGCAGCCCGTGGGCGGCGGCTTCGGCCAGCGCCATGCCGTAGCCTTCGAGATACGACGGCAGGACGAACAGGTCGGCGCGCTCGTACTGGCGCTCGAGCGCGTCGCTGTCGAGATCGCCGAGCAGGCTGATGCGACTTCCCATGCGCAGGCGGTCGAGCTGACGCTCGAGCGTCGCCGCATGCGCGGGGTCGCGCAGCAGGCTGCCGGCGCAGTTCAAGTGCCAGCGCCGATCGCGTAGCTCGCCGAGCGCCTCGAACAGCAGCGCGTGGCCTTTGCGCGGCGTCAACGTGGCGACGCACAGCAGGTTCAGGGACTCGTGCTGCGGAGTCGGCACGGGCGCAGCCGCGCGCGGATCCGTGCTGGCGTGCATCGTGCGCCGGTCCACGCCGGGCTCCACGACGCGCAGCGCGCCGATCGGCACGTCGTAAGCGGCGAGCGCGCGCGCGGTCCACTGGCTCGTGGTGATCACGCGCCGCACGCGCGCCAGCGACCGGCGCTCCGCGTCCGCGAAGCGTCGCGCGGTAGCCGCGTCGAGCCCCGTCTCGAGCGCCACCGGGTGATGCACGAGCGCGACGAGCCGGAGTCGTTTGCTCTCGTCGACGAGAACGCGTTCGAGGCCCGGCAGCGCGAGCCCGTCGATCACCACGAGGCTCCCGGCGGGGATGGCGGCGAACGTGGTCCGCGCGACGCGCTGCGCGGCCGGGGTGGGCTGCGGGAAGCTCGCGTCGAGCGAGTGAATCGTCGTGCGCCAGCCGAGCGTGCGCAGGCCCGCCAGGATTTCGCGGTCGTAGATGTAGCCGCCGGTCGGCGTGTCGATGTCGCCGGGCACCACGAAGTCGATCGCGCTCACGGTCGTGCGCCCGCTAACTGCGCAGCGGTGCCTCGTAGGCCGCCCAGGCGACGTGCGACTCGTGCAGCGTGACTTTCAGCGCAGTGAGGCCGGCCGCGTCTTCGCCGAGCGATCCCGCGCCGATCTCGGCCGCCATCCGCTCGAAGATCACGAACGCGAGGAACTCCGTGGTCGTGTTGCGTCCGCGGAAGGCGGGCTCGTCGTCGAGGTTCTTGAAGTTCATCGCCCCCAGCACGCCGCGCAGCGACTCGCTGGCCCGGCCGATGTCGACGACCACGCCGTCGGCATCGAGCGTCTCGCGCCGGAACTCGACGTCCACGACGTAGGTGGCGCCGTGCAGGCGCTGCGCGGGGCCGAAGACCTGGCCGGTGAAACTGTGCGCGATCATGAAGTGATCGCGGACGCAGACGCTGAACATCGTGGCTCTCGGCTCAATAGACGATACGGTGGCAGAGAGTGTAACCGGGCGAAGTCGCGAGTTGCGCGAGCACGGCGGGCAGCTCGTCGAACGGACTGTCGCCGCTGATCAGGACGTCGAGCTCCGGATGCGTCAGCAGCTTCAGCACGAGCGCCATCCGGCGCGCCGCGCTCCAGCGCGCGCGCTGCGCGGCGGCGACGGTGCCGACCTGCGACGACCTCAGCGTGAGCCGGCGACTGTGAAAAGCTTCGCCGAGCGGCACGGTCGGGCGCCGCCCCGCCGTACCACGAAAGCTCCGTGACCGTGGCTTCGAAGCCGGCCAGCGACAGCGCCGTCGCAAGCCCGGTCTCGCTGCCGCTCGTGTGCACGACGACGTCGGCGTCGGGCTGCGCGTCGGCAGGCGAGCGGAACGGCACGCGCAGGGCCTTGGCGGCCGCCGCCTTGCGGGCATCGACATCGACGAGCTCGACTGCGCAGCCGACGATCCGCGCGGCGAGCCATGCGACGAGACAGCCCACCGTGCCGGCGCCGATCACGGCGATGCGATCGCCGACGCGAGGCGCGGCGTCCCAGAGACCGTTGACGGCGGTCTCGAGATTCGCCGCGAGCACGGCTCGCCCCGGCGGCACGTCATCGGGCAGCGGGGTCAGCGCGGCTGCCGGAACCACGTAGCGAGTCTGGTGCGGATACAAGCAGAACACGTGCCGACCGCGCAGCTCGGCGGGGCCTTGCTCGACGACGCCGACATTCGAGTAGCCGTACTTCACGGGTGCCGGAAACTCGCCGGCCTGGAACGGCGCGCGCATCCGCGCGTGCTCGCTCGGCGGCACGCGTCCGGCCAGCACCAGCGTCTCGGTGCCGCGGCTGATGCCGGTGTACAGCGTGCGCACGAGCGCCTGATCGGCCGTCGGCGTGGCCAAGGTCTCGGTGCGAATCTCGCCGCGGCCCGGGGCCGCTGATCCAGAAAGCACGCGCGACTTCGCTCATCGCTTCGATACTTGCAACAGGTCCGCAAACATGCAAGCGTCAGGTGGCATGTCGAGCAGAGCCATCATCACGAATCGCGACCGCGCGGCGCGCAGGCGGACTACCCGCCGGCGCGACGCTCGCCGTTGCGATCGCCGCCGCGGCGCTGGTGCTGGCCGCATTCGCACTCGAGCGCGGGCTTGCGCTCGGCCAAGGCATCGCGTGGCGTGCCGCGCTCGCCGCGCTCGTCGGCGGCGCGTTGCTGCTCGGGCTATGCGCGCGGCACTTGCAGTCGCCGGTTTTCGGCTGGGCCAACGGCGTCACGCTGGGGCGCGGCGTGCTGACCCTGCTGCTGGCAGCGTTCCTCGGCGTGGAGGGCGGCACGGCGGTCGGTTGGTGGCTGGTCGGGCTCGCCGCGCTCGCCGTCGCGCTCGACGGTGTCGACGGACGAGTCGCTCGGCGCCGCAACGAAGCGAGTACCTTCGGCGCGCGCTTCGACATGGAGACGGACGCGCTGCTGACCCTGGTGCTGGCGGCGCTCGTCTGGCGGCACGACAAGGCCGGCGTGTGGGTGCTTGCCGCCGGGTTGCTGCGCTATGTGTTCGTGGTCGCGAGCTATGCGTGGCACTGGCTCGAGCGGCCGTTGCCGCCGAGCCGCCGGCGCCAGGCCGTGTGCGTTCTGCAAATCGTCTCGCTGATCCTCGCGTTTGCGCCCGGCGTGCACCGGCCATGGAGCGCCGCGCTCGCGCTCGCCGGGCTGGTGCCGCTCGTCTGGTCGTTCGCGGTCGACGTGGCGTGGCTCGCGCGACGCGCGCGCGGTTGAGACTCCCGTGGACGAGCGCAGCGGGCTGACGCCGAGGCAGTGGCTCGTGCTCGCGCTGGCCGTTGCGTTCCTGGACGTCGCGCTGACGTTCCACAACGTGTGGCCGACGTTGTGGATCAAGCCCAGCTTCGAGCTGTCGATCGAGCTCGGCGTGCTGCTGCTCGGCGTGGTCGCCTACGCGGGGTGGCGCGGCGTCGTGCCGAGGACGCTGCAGATCGTGCTGCTCGCATTGTTGCTGTTGCTCGTGATCGGTCGATACGCCGAGGTCACGTCGCCCGCGCTGTACGGCCGGCCCGTGAACTTCTACTGGGACGCGCGACACTTGCCGGCCGTGGGTGCCATGCTCGCAAAAGTGGCGCCGTGGTGGCTGCTGGCCGGGCTCGCGCTCGGGCTCGCCACGTTGCTGGGCGCCGTGCTGCTCGCCTTGTGGTTCGCGCTCATGCGCGTGACGACGGCCGTCCGCGCGCGCGCGGGGCGGCGCGCGCTCGGTGCGCTCGGCATCGCGATCGTGGGCCTGTATGCCGCGAGCCACGCGTTTCCGTGGCGGGCACGGTATTGGTACGCGCTGCCGGTGTCGGCCACGTATCTGCAGCAGGCGAAGTTCCTGCTCGATGCGTACGCGGCGAGCACGGACCGCAAGTTGCCGGCCACGCCGCTGCCGAAGTCGAGCTTGGGGAGGCTCGAGGGCGCCGATGTCCTGCTGATGTTCCTCGAGTCCTATGGCGCCGTGACGTACGACGCGCCGCCGATCGCGGCGATCGTGACGCCCGCGCGTCTGAGCTTCGAGGACGCGGCGCGAGCCACGGGCCGCCGGGTGCTCTCGACGTTCGTCGAGTCCCCGACGTTCGGCGGCGGATCGTGGCTTGCGCACATCTCGTTGATGAGCGGCATGGAGATCCGCGATCCGGGCGACTATGCCGTGCTGATGACCCAGCAGCGTGACACGCTGCCGAAAGTGTTTGCCGCCGCCGGCTATCACCCGATCGCCGTGATGCCGGGTACGCGCAACGCCTGGCCGGAAGGCGCGTTCTACGGCTTCGACGCGATCTACGCGGAGCGCGAGGTCGATTACCGCGGACCCGATTTCGGCTGGTGGCGGATTCCGGATCAGTACACGCTGTCGCGGGTCGTCGCGCTCGGATCCCAGGACGGCCCGCGGCGGCCGCTGTTTGCGTTCCTGCCGACGATCAACACACATATCCCGTTCCTGCCGATTCCGCCGTATCAACCCGATTGGCAACGCCTGGAGGCCGCTGAGCCATTCGCGCCGGGCGACGTGGCCGCGAGTCTCGCGCGGACGCCGGACTGGCTGAACCTCGGCGAGCCGTATGCGGAGTCGTTCGCGTACACGTTCACGTACCTTGCGGGTTATCTGCGCGAGCGGATGCCGGCCGATGCGGTGCTGATCCTGATCGGCGATCATCAGCCGGCCGCGAGCGTGACGGGCGAGGGCGCTCGCTGGGACGTGCCCGTGCACGTCGTGACGCACAGCGAGGCGCTCGCGGACGAGCTGCTCGAATCGGGCTTCGTCGAAGGCGTGACGCTGCCGGCGAACGAGCGCGCCACGCTCAAGATGCACAAGCTCACGCCGATCCTGCTCCACGCCTTCGACGCACCGTAACGTTGGGGTCGGTGCCAAGTGACGCCCGCACGATCACGGCCAAATAGTGGTGTCGGTGCGAGGGCGCGCTTTCGGCAGCGTCGGCGACAGGACGTCGCCGCCGCAGCCTACACGGATGTATTCACGGCGGTGCCGAAAGCGCGCCCTCGCACCGACACCACGGCTGGCACCGGTCTCGATTCGCGTCGCTGCGATGCCCTCAGCGGCGCTGATCGGAGACGATCACGCCGCCCTTGAGCACGAGGCGCGTGTTCAGCAGGTTCCAGTAGCCGTCGAGCGGGTTGCCGTCGACCAGCACGATGTCGGCCTGCTTGCCCGCCTCGAGCGTGCCGAGCTCGTTCGACATCTCGAGGTACGACGCCGTGTTCGGCCCCATGAGTTGCGCGATGTCCTGCATCGAGAACATCAGGTTCAGCGATTTCAGCTCGTGCGCGAGGCCGGCCTTCGGGTCGTAATTCGTGTCCGTGCCGTAGCCATAGACGACGCCGGCGTCCCACGAGGTGCGCGCGTTCACGGCCTTGTAGCCGGCTTCCTGGCCGCGCCCGTCGCCTTGCAGGATCGACTCCGGCCACGGCTTGCCGTCGCGAAAGCGCGGCTTGTTGTCGTGCGCGAACACGCCGAACACGGGCACGCCGAAGCCGATCGTCGACAGCTGCTTCACCCCGGCGGCGGCCACGCGCTGCGCATCCTCGAAGCTCAGCCAGCCGAAGTGCGGCGTGTGCACGAGATACTTCACGCCGGCATCGACGGCGGCCATCATCGCCTGCGGGCTCACGGCGTGGATCTGCACGCGCACGCCGACCTTCTGCGCCTCGTCGAGCAGCGCGCGCAGGTTCTCCATTTCCTTCGCAGTCGGGCCCGGCTTCGGCGTCAGCGCCATCTCGCCGATCCATTGCACGCCGAGCTTCGCGATGGCCCGTGTCTCGGCGCGAACGCTGTCGGGCGTGTTGTCCGCGAGATCGAGGCGCGCCGACGGGATGATGCGCGGGCCGCGGATCCGGCCCGAGTCGATGTGGTCGCGTAGCGCGATGTTGCCGTCGGCCGGCCCGCCGCCCGACAGGATCGTCGTGTAGCCGGCGTCGAGCAGCGCCTGCATCTGCGCTTGCTCGTCCGGGCCGGTGTTCACGTGGCGGTGCGCGTCGATGAAGCCGGGCACCGCGCTCATGCCATGGGCGTCAATCGTCGTGACCCCGGGCGCGTTGGTCGCGCCTTCCTTCACGGAGGTGATCTTGCCGCCGCGAATCACGAGCGATCCCTGCTCGATGACCGTGCCGTTACCGATCAGGATCCGCGCGTTGCTGATCACGAGATCTTGCGCGTGGAGCGCTGGCGTAGCGGCGAAGCCTGCGGCGAGCAGCAGCGCACCGAGGCGAATGGACCGATTCATCGTGCACTCCCCCTCGTTGGCCGACGACCGCGGCCATCATAGCGCCGAGTGAATACCGCTTGCGGGTGAGATCAGCCGGCCGAGTCGCGCACCGCGTACACGTCGCCGGAGCGCGCGCTCGAGGGCAGCGCCGCGAGCAACGCACGCATCCGCGCGGCGTCGAGCCAGTGCGTCTCGGCGAGCCGATGGCTCTCGCCCGGCGACCAGTTGTAGCGGTAGCGGCCGAGTGCTGCGAGCCGGTCGATACAGTCGAGCGACACGCTGCGCGCGCTCGGCAAGTACTCGAACGACAGCGCCCGGATCGGCGTGCTCAGCCCCGCCAGCACCTCGGCCTCGAACCCCTCGACGTCGATCTTCACGAACGTAGGCTGGCCGAAGCGCTCGATCAGCGCGTCGAGCGTGTGCACGGCGACGCGGCTGCCGCGCGACCACTCGACGCCGGCGAACCGCGGATCGCGCCGCACGCTCTCGACCCAGTCGCGCGACAGCGTGGTCACGGTCGGCGTCCGCTCGCTGACGAGGAGCTCCGCGTGGCCGACGGTGCGCCCGAGCGCGACCGGCACGATCGCGACGTGTCGGTCGCGGCCATATAGCCAGTGCAAGACGCGGACGAAATCCGCCTGCGGCTCGACGGCCACGACCTGCGCCCCGAGCGACCGCCAGCAACGAACGCGATTGCCGGCGTGCGCCCCAACGTCGAAACAAAGGCCGCCGCGAGGCACGAACTGTGAATAAAAACGCCGCAACCGGCGCGCCCGTAGCGGAATGCCGTAGTACATCGCGAGGGAACGGGCGATGCCGAATGCGCGTGCCGTGGCGCTCATGGCGGGCGATTCTACCGGGCGGGGGACCCCTGTGAGGTAGTTCCCGGGCCTCCCGCCCCGGCCTCAAGCTTCATCGGGCGCCGGCCGATCTCTGAATGCATGTGCCGCTTGATGCTGTATCTTGGTCCCGAGACGCGTCTTGCCTCGCTGGTCATCGAGCCGACGCATTCGCTGATCCGCCAAAGCACGCACAGCACGGAGCGCGAGGAGCCGTTGAACGGCGACGGGTTCGGCATCGGCTGGTATGCGCGTGAATACAGCGCCGAGCCGGCCGTGTTCCGCTCGATCACGCCGGCGTGGAACAACCGTAATCTGCAGAATCTCGCGCGCGTCGTCGCGAGCGACTGCGTGCTGGCCCACGTGCGCGCCGCAACGCAATCGAGCGGCGTCAACGAGGCGAACTGCCATCCGTTTCGCTGGCGTCAGTATCTGTGCATGCACAACGGCGATATCGGCAACTTCCGCCTCGTGCGCCGCAAGCTGCTGGCGTCCGTGTGCGACGAGGCATTCGGCAACGTCTACGGGAGCACCGACTCGGAGCATTTCTTCGCCTTGTTCATCGATTCGCTGCAGGGCGAGCACGAGCCGGACCCTGCGCTGCGCATGGCGCGCTCGCTCGCGCGCGCGATCAGCCGCACGCTCGAGCTGGTGCGCGGTGCCGGCGACGTGAGCCCGAGCTATCTGAACGTGGCCATCTCCGACGGCGAGCGGGCCGTCGTCTCGCGGTTCACGGATGCCGAGGACGAGATCCCGGAGTCGTTGTACTACTTCACGGGTGAGCTGTATCCGACCGTCCGCCCGCTGCGGCGCACGGACTCGAGGCACGGCTGCTCCGCAGTGACCGTGAGCTCGGAAAAGTTGACCGACGATCCCGGCTGGACCGCCGTGCCCGCCGGCCAGATCATCATTCTGCGACGCGATGGCGCGCCCGAGTTCGCGGACGCACGGACGGGCGCGCGGCTGCCCTAAGTTCGCGGTCGCGGTACGCGGCGCCTCGGTCAGGAGGCGACCGAGCCGAACAGCGTACCGACGCCCGCCGTCACCGCCATCGCGAACGCGCCCCAAAACGTCACGCGCGCCGTCGCCGCCAGCACGCGTGCGCCGCCGGCGCGGGCCGAGATGCCGCCCAGCAGGGCCAGGAATACCAGGGCCGCGGCGGGTACCATGATGAGCACGCGCTCGAGCGGCGTGAGTGCGGCCACGAGCAGCGGCAGCAAGGCGCCCACCGCGAAGCTCGCCGCGGATGCGGCAGCGGCTTGCAGCGGCCGAGCAGTCGATCGCTCGGTGATGCCGAGCTCGTCGCGTGCGTGCGCGGCCAAAGCGTCGTGCGCCATGAGCTGATCCGCGACCTGGCGCGCAAGCTCCGGGGTGAGCCCACGACCGATGTAGATGCCGGTCAACTCGCGGCGCTCTCCGTCGTTGTCGGTCTCGAGCTCGCGGCGCTCGCGCTCGAGGTCGGCCTTTTCCGTGTCGGCTTGCGAGTGCACGGAGACGTATTCGCCGGCGGCCATCGACATGGCGCCGGCGACGACGCCGGCGATACCGGCTGCAATCACGGCCATGTGGCTGCTCTCGGCCGCGGCCACCCCGACGAGCAGGCTGGCCGTCGAGACGATGCCGTCGTTGGCGCCGAGCACGGCGGCGCGCAGCCAGCCGATACGCCCGGCACGATGTCGTTCGGAGTGTCGTTGCGCCATGGCCGGGCAGTGTACAGATCTCGACTGCCGGGCGCCCGCGGGACGCGCCGCCAGCGCTCGTGCCAAGACCGTCTCGCGCCTTGCCGTTACCGAGCCGGCGGCGAGGCAGCGGCGCTAGCGTATTACGAGATAGCGCCGCGCCCCGTCGCGCCACACGTTCAGCGCCAGCGGCGTTCCCGCGTCGCGAACGGCGTTCTGGAAGTCCGCCATACCGGTGACGCTCTGGCGGTTCACGGCCGTGATGACGTCGCCTTCGCGCAGTCCGAGCAATGCGGCGGGGCTCGCGTCGGCGACACTTGCCACGAGCACGCCGGTGACCTTGCCGTATTGCGGGTCACTCTGCGCGAGATTGCGAAACTCGGCGCCGCGGAGTCGCTCGCTCGTGGTGCCACTCTCGGTCGACGGGGCGGTCTGTGCCGTGGAGGTTGGCGCGGCCTCGATCTTCGCCATGATCGTTCGGCTGCGACCGTCGCGCAGCAGCGTCAACGATATCTCCGTGCCGACCCGCGTCAGTCCGATCCTGTTGCGCAGATCCTCCGCGCCTTGCAGCGGTTTGCCGTCCAACCCGGTAATGACGTCGTCCACCTGGATGCCGGCGCGTGCGGCCGCGGAATTTGGCTCCACCTGCGTGACGATCGCACCCGCCTTCACGTCGAGCTTGAGAGCTTGCGACAGGTCCGGCGTTACGTCCTGGATGCCGACGCCGAGCCGGCCTCGATGCACCTCGCCGTATTCGAGCAGTTGCGCCGTGATGCGCTGCGCCATGTTGATCGGCACTGCGAACCCGATGCCGACGTTGCCCCGGCCGCCGGCGGCCACGATCGCGGTGTTGATGCCGATCAGCTTGCCGTCGACGTCGACGAGCGCGCCGCCGGAGTTGCCGGGATTGACGGCGGCGTCGGTTTGAATGAAGTCCTCGTAGTCCTCGATGCCGAGCCCGATTCGCCCGAGCGCGCTGACGATACCCGCCGTGACCGTTTGGCCGAGACCGAACGGGTTGCCGATCGCCTCGACGTAGTCGCCCACCTGAAGCTTGTCGGAATCGCCGATCGTAAGCTGCGTGAGGCCGTTCGCGTCGATTTTCAGCAGGGCGATGTCGGTGGGGGCGTCGCTGCCGATCAGTTTTGCTTTGAACTGCCGTTTGTCGGCGAGCGTCACGCTGATCTCGTCGGCTTTGTCGATTACATGGTGATTCGTGACGATATAGCCTTTCGCGGCATCGATGATGACGCCCGATCCGGCGGCTTGCTGCGGAACGGACTGGGGCTGCTGGTCCGGCAAGTGGCCGAAGAACTGCCGAAAGAAGGGATCCTGAAGCAATGGGTTCGCAGAGACCGGCACCTGGCTCTCGACCGCGATGTTCACCACCGCCGGTGTGACCTGCTTCAGCATCGGCGCGAGCGAAGCACGCGTGCGCTCTGCGGCTTGCGGCCAGGCCGGCGTGCTGAAGCAGCTCACGGCGAGGAGCACCATTGTGAGCGCCGTGCGCCGTCGCGACGACGGTGTCGAGGCCTGCGGGAAGAACAACGATCTCGCTGACATGGGGCGGTCCTCCACTCGATAGTGCGCGCCCACCCACACGCGAAAAGCCCTACCGGTATCGTTCAGTCGCCCGCATTTCCTTTTTCGAGGTCGCGCACGCCGACCGTAAAAATTACAAGCAACCGCACGCGCACCGGCGCCGCTTTCTTAGAGTCCCGCTCCGGCGATTAGTGCGACGGCGGCCAGCAGCACGATCACGATGACGAAGATCCTGACGAACTCGGCGCCGCGCCGCACGGCGAGCCGTGCGGCGACCCAGGCACCCGTGGCCTGCCCCGCGCCGAGCAGCAGACCCAGCGTCCATTGCACTTGACCGTGGTACACGAACACGGGAAACGCCGCGGCCGTGAACACCAGCACGATGAGATTCTTCACGGCGTTGGCGCCGACGAGGTTGAAGCCCGCCCCGAGCACGAGCGCGGCGAGCAGGAAGATGCCCACCCCCGCTTGCAAAAAGCCGCCATATACGCCGATCGCGAACAGCAGCGGTATCTCGACCCAAATTCGCGGGTCGCGGCGGTTCGCGTGCGCGGCGATCCACCGCTCGGGCTTGGCAACCATCACGACGAGCATCAGCAGCATCAACGCGCCGATCATGCGGCGCAGCAACTGCTCGTCGAGGTCGACGGCCAGCTGCGCGCCGAGCACGGCACCGAGGATCGTGGGTGCGACGAGCTTCCAGGTGCCCGCGACTTGGAGCGTGCCGCTGCTGCGAAACGTCGCGACCGCAACCACGTTCTGCAGCAGCACTCCGAGCCGGTTGGTGCCGTTCGCGACGTTGGCCGGCAGTCCGAGCAGGATCAGCAGGGGTAGCGTGATCAGCGAGCCGCTGCCCGCCAGCGTGTTGACGAAGCCGGCCACGAATCCCGTGATCGGCACGACGGCGAGCAGCAGCGTGTTGTGATTCATGGGCCTTTCGAGTCGCGCGGCGGCCGAGGCGCGCACTCTAAGTTACGCCGGCGCGGCCACGCCACCGGCGCGCCACTGCTTCGGATCGAGAATCGTGTCACTGACCTTTCGTTGCAGATCGGCAAGATTGCGGGAATGGGCGACGCCAAGAAGTTCGGGCAGGAGCAGCGGCTGACGTTTCGCATTGCCGTCAGAGGCAGAGTGGATCTCGACGCCTGGTTGCTGCTGGCGGGCAAGAAGCTGGTCGTGACGGTCGTCGACGTCAGCGCCGAGGGAATGTTCGTGAAGCTCGAGAGGGGTCCGCTCGCTGCGCTGAAAGTCGACGATAAGGTCGACGTCGTGATCGATTTCGAGAACGAGACGTTCGCGCTGCACGGCGTCATCCGCTCCCAGCACGCCGGGGGCTACGGCATTTTCTTCCCCGAGCGCGATGCGCGCGGGCGAACGAATCCACTCGGCAGGTTCGGACGCATCTGGGCGTCTCTGCAACGCACGTCGCTGTCGCAGCGACTCAAGGTGCTGAAGCTGCCCGAGTAGTCGGCCGCGCGCGAACTCGGTGTTCGCACGCGCGTGCTACCATCGAGCCTTCCCGTGAGAGCTTGAGGGGAGGTTCGTTACCATGGGCAGCAAATTCCTCGCGTTCTTGGTCGTGGGTGCCGCCGCCGTAGCCGGATGCACGCAACCGCCGCCGCCCCCACCACCGCGCCGCAGCGGCCGCGCCGCCGGCGAAGCCGCAAGGCGAGGTCATCGTCGCGCAGCGCGGCGGCTTCATCCCCGAAGGCGTGGAGTACGACATCGCGAACGGCCGGTTCCTGACGGGTTCGCTCGCCGAGGGCACGATCTTCGAGCTCAAGCGCGACGGCAGTATCGTCCCGTTCGTCACCGACCCGGAGCTCAAATCCTCGGTCGGCATCGAGGTCGACGAGCCGCGCGATCGATTGCTCGTGGCGAACTCCGATCGGGCCGTGTTCGAAGCCGGTAACGTCGGTCAGGCGAAGCTCGGCGTCTACAGCTTGACGACCGGCGAGCGCATTGCGATGGTCGATCTCGCCGCCGTGATCGGCACGCCGAGCAACCCGCCGGCCTACTTCGCCAATGATCTCACCGTCGACGGCGACGGCAACGTGTACGTGACCGACACGCGCATGAACGTCGTCTATCGGGTGACGCCGGACTACCAGGCATCGGTGCTGCACCGCTTCACGGACCTGCCGCAGGGCGTCGCTCTGAACGGCATCGTGTACGCCGAAGGCGGCTATCTGCTGGTCGTGGCGAACGAGCACATCTATAAGGTGCCGGTGGCCAACCCGGACGGGACGACGGAGGTGAAGGTCGCCGATCCGGTGCCGAACCAGGATGGCGCCGTATGGGCGGCCAACGGCCATCTCGTCGTGGTCAGCAACAACACGGAACGCGTCGTCGAGCTCATGAGCAGCGACGACTGGGCCACGGCGCAGCGCGCGGCCGTTGCCACCGTGGTCGGGGCTGCGACGACGGCCGCAGCGGTCGGCAGCGACATCTGGGTGGTCCATCCGCACTTCAACGACGCCGATCCGCCGAGCCTCGAGCAGGCGGTCTTCAAATAGCGTCGCGGCACTCCGCGGACGAGCTACTCCGGCCGCAGCATCACGTGGGCGACGGTCGGACCCGCAAGGAACGGCGTGGCGGCACCGCTCCACCAGCCCCGCTGCTGGTCGCGAAACTGCGGCGACAGAAAGTGCCCGCTCTGCCCGCCGGCCATCTCGAGGATGCCGTCGGCCGGCGCGGCCGGCGCGACGGCCATGCGAATCACCGCGCCGAAGCTCGGCGTGGCGACCCGTAGCGACACCATGGAGCCCGGCAGCGGCTCCGCCGGCAGCTTCAGCCATGGCGCGAGCGGCGCCAGCACGCCGAGCGCGGCGAACGGGTGCGCGACATCGAGCACGTTGATCGCGCCCCATGGAGCATCGACTCCGCGCTCCGGGCCTTCCGCCTCGATGGTGCGCACCGTGTCGAGCAACACGTGGCGGAGGAACTTCCGCCAATCCGCGTATTCGCGCGTCAGCAGATGCGCGGGCCGCTCGTCGAGCAGGCGGCGCAGCACCTCGTCGGCGAGGGGCCACCGATAGACATAGGTCGGGTCGGCGGCGATCGCCGGCGCGAGCAGCGGCGCGATCGCCTGCTCGAGCAGCGCACGGTAGTACGCCTGCAGGAGCCGAAAGCCGGGTTGGTCCACGTCGGCGCGGCCGTTCCAGTGCGCCACGTGCTCGCGCGCCCGGATCAGCAGCGGCTCGGGGTCGTCCGCGGCGACGGCCTCGAGCACCACCGCGCGCATCTGCTCGTAGCCGGCGGCCTGCGTGTCGAGCTGCATCGCCAGGAAGTCGCGTGGCGTGAACGTGCGCTGCGCGTCGAGCAGCTCGGCGATGCGTTGCGCGCGCAGCGGGCGCATCCACATGCGACTGACGGCGGCCGCGGCCGCGGGCGGCAGCGTGCGGTTGTTCGCCGTGAAGAGCGCGCCGTCGCGGCCCCCGACTGAGCTTCGGCGACGGCAGCTCGCCGTCCCAGGCGCGACTGCCGTCGGCCCAGGACTCGGGTCGCGATCCATCGAACCCGATTCGTCGCGGCAGCGGACCGTTGACGATCCAGCCGATTTGGCCCGCCGCGTCCGCGAGCATCCAGTTCATCGACGGTCCCGCCCAGCGCTCGAGCGCGGCGATGCCGTCGGTCACGGTCGCGGCCGTCGCGAGGCCGAGCATTGCGAGGTTCAACCCCTGGGGCGCCAGCCACGTAGCGTGCAGCGCGAGGGGCCGGCCGCGCCCGTCGTGCGCGACGATCGGTCCCCAGCGCGTCGTCTGGATCACGAGCCGCTGCGGATCGTCGCGGCCCGCGACCGCGATGTCGGCGACGTGGCTGCCGAAGGCTTCGAAGTCGTCGGGGGTGCGATACCGGCCGCCGTCGTTCGGGTCGACGTCGACGACTACCCAGTCCGCCTGATCGGCGTTGCTGACGGTCGCGCCCCAGGCCAGCGAAGCGTTCGCGCCGATCAGGATTCCCGGTAGCCCGGGAATGCCGACGCCGCGCGCGACGCCGCCCGGCCACTCGAGCTCGGAGCGATAGAAAACATTCGGCACGCGCAGACCGAGATGCGGATCGTTCGCGAGCACCGCGTGACCGTTCGCGCCGCGCGCTGCATCGACGGCCCATTGGTTCGACCCCGGGCCGAGCAGCGGCGGATCGACGTGCAGCAGCCCGCCGCCGGCGGGCCCCGAGCTGCCGCGCAAGTCGATCACGGCCGCAGCGGGGATCGGCAGCGGCACGTAGCCACCGGTCGGGTCGCTTTCGCTCGCACCGACGAGCGGCCGATCGAAGCGCGACGTCGATGGCGTCAGGAACTCGTAGACGGCGGCGGGTACCGCGTCGTGCAGTGTTCCTTGCGTGCGCTCGAACGAGTCGTTGTTCGACAGCATCGTGTAGAACGCGAACACCACGAGCAGGCTGTCCTCGCTCTGCCACGCAGCCGGCCTTGCGCCGAACAGCCAGTACTCGGGCGGTCGGGCGCGCAGATCTCGGAGCCCGGCGTTCACGCCTTGCGTATACGCCTCGAGCCAGGCGCGCTGCTCGGCCGGCAACCGCGCGAGCAGCGCGTGTGCGCGCGCGCGAAACTCGAACGGTCGTTGTGCGAGGTCCGCCGCGAGGGCGCGCTCGCCGAACAGTGCCGCGAGCTCACCGGCGGTGGCGCGCCGCGTGAGGTCCATCTCGAAGAACCGCTCCTGCGCGTGCATGTAGCCCTGGCCGCGCAACGCGTCGGTGAACGAGGCCGCGTGAATCGTCGGTATGGCGCGCGCATCGAGGTCGATCGGCACGGGTGCCTCGAGACCGGGCACCGCCGCCTCCCCGGTGCGCCGCGGCAGCGACGCCGCGAGCAGCGCGTAGGCTGCGAGCGCGAGCACCAGCAGGACGCCGAGCAATGCGCCGGCCAGGCGTTTCGCCACGTCGAATCTCCGTTGCGTTCGGCGTATCGTCGCCGTCGTAGGGCGGCATTATGGCGGTTGGAACGCTCGAGGGCGCGGAGCATCCAAGCCACCGTCGCGGCTTCAGGGCGGCGAGGGTCGGGAGGACCAGAGCATGGCGAAGGCGTTGTTGCTGGTAGCGGCCGGTCTCGTGGCCGGGCTCGCGGTTGCGTTTTGGTTCAGGGACGATTCGCCGCCGGGCGCGGCCGAGTTCTCCTCCGAGCCGCCGCCCGCCGGCGCGCCCGTGCAAGGCTCGAGCGGCGCGACGACGGCGCGCCTGCGCGATCTCGAGACCGCGCTGCAGGCCGAGGTCGCGCAGCGCACGGCGCTCGAGGCGCGTGTCACCGAGCTCGGCGACGAGCTCGCGGCGCTGCACGAGCGGCCCGCGGACGACCGGCGTCGGCGCGGCCGGCGATCGCGGCGGCGAGACGCCCGCCACGCCGCCGCCCGGCCCGCCGCGATTTGCACGCAACGGGGCTGCGCGTGGCGACCCGCAGCAGCAGCTCGACCGCCTGATTGCAGCGGGGTTTTCGCCGGACCGCGCGGAATGGATCACGCAGCGAACCGCAGAGCTGCGGATGAAGACGCTGCAAGCGCAATACGATGCGGCGCGCGAGGGCCGGTCTCTCGACCCGGGTGGATTGGCCGGTGATAGCACGCTGCGTGCCGAGCTCGGCGACAGCGACTACGAGCGCTATCTCGAGGCCCTCGGTCGGCCCACGAGCGTCCCCGTTCAGAGCGTGCTCGCGAGCTCCCCGGCCGAGCGGTCCGGCTTGAGATCGGGCGACGAGGTCGTCGCCTACGACGGCAAGCGCGTGTTCGACATGCGCGAGCTCAATCAGATGACACTCGAGGGCACCGCCGGCGAGTCGGTCACGGTCAACGTGCGACGCGACGGTCAGACGATTCAGCTCACACTACCGCGCGGCCCGCTCGGAATCTTCGGCGGCGGGTTCCGCGGCCGCTGACACAGACGGTCTTCGTCCTGGCTTTGCGCGGTCGGCGCTGGCTAGAATGACCCGCTTTAGCCAAAACCCAACCGCATGTCACTACAAGAAAAGTTCGGGAAGCTCGAAGCGCATTTGAAGCGCCTCGTCGTCGGCCAGGACCGGCTGCTGAATCGGATGCTCGTGGCACTCTTGAGCGACGGCCATCTGCTGGTCGAAGGGGCACCCGGGCTTGCGAAGACGCGCGCGATCAAGGTCTTGAGCCACAGCATCGAAGGCGACTTCCATCGGCTGCAGTTCACGCCGGATCTGCTTGCCCGCGGATCTGACGGGCACCGAGATCTATCGGCCGCAAGACGGCTCGTTCGTGTTTCGCGAGGGCCCGCTATTTCACAATCTCGTGCTCGCGGACGAGGTGAACCGTGCGCCGGCGAAGGTTCAGTCGGCGCTGCTCGAGGCCATGGGCGAGCGTCAGATCACCGTCGGCTCGGTCACTTATCCGTTGCCGACGTTGTTCATGGTCATGGCCACGCAAAACCCGATCGAGCAGGAGGGCACGTATCCGTTGCCGGAAGCGCAGCTCGATCGGTTCCTGCTGCACGTGTTCGTCACGTACCCCGACGCCGCCGGCGAGCGTGCGATCCTCGAGCTGAACCGCGGCGAGCAGCGTCGCTCGGCAACGGACGAAACGTTGTTCACTGCGCCGGAGATACTCACGCAGAAAGAAGTGCTCGCCGCGCGGCTGCAGGTGCTCGATCAGCATTTGTCGGATCCGCTCGAGGAGTACATCGTGCAGATCGTGCTCGCCACGCGGGGCGCCGAGCGCTACGGCGACGACCTCGCCGGCGTGCTGCAGTACGGCGCGAGTCCGCGAGCCACGATCGCGCTCGATCGTTGCGCGCGCGCGCATGCCTGGCTCGCCGGCCGCGACTACGTGACCCCCGAGGACGTGCAGGCGATGGCGCACGACGTGCTGCGTCATCGGATCTTGCTCGGCTTCGAGGCCGAGGCGGCGGGTCGCACGCCGAACGAGATCGTCGACACGTTGCTCGCGAGAATCGGAGTGCCGTAATGGCGCCCACCGCCGCGCGCACACTGCAGTCGCCGGCGCGCGTCGAGCTCGCCGATCTGGTCCGGCTGCGCGCCGCCGGCGAAGGCATCCAGCTGACGGCACCGCGGATCCGCGTCGTCGCCGCGGGTGGGCACCTGTCGCCGTACAAGGGTCGAGGAGTCGAGTTCGACGAGTCGCGCCTCTATCAGCCCGGCGACGATTTGCGAACGATCGATTGGCGCGTCACGGCGCGGACCGGCAAGCCGCACACGAAGGTGTTTCGCGAGGAGCGCAATCGCCCCGTGTTCATCTGGCTCGATCTGCGGCGGCCGATGCTGTTTGCGACGCGCGGCGCGTTCAAGGGCGTGCGCGCCGCCGAGATGGCGGCGCTGATCGCATGGAGCGCAGTGGCGAACGGCGATCGGCTCGGCGGGCTCGTGTTCTCCGAGAGCGAGCACCACGAGCTGCGCCCGGCGCTCGGTGCGCGAGCGGCGCTGCGGCTGCTGCAGGCCGTGTGCACGGATTCGCTGTGGCAGCCCCCTGAGCAGGGCTCGAGCGCGGAGATCGACGGGGAGCGCGCGCTGCAGCGTCTCGCGCGCGTGGCGAGACCCGGGCAGCCTGATCTTTCTCCTCAGCGACTTCCGCCGGCTCGGGCCGGACTCGGACCGGCACCTGAAGCAGCTCGCGGGCCATTGCGATCTGCTGCTCGTGCAGTTTTTCGATCCGATCGAGGCTGAACTTCCGCCGCCGGGGCGCTATCGAATCGACAGCGCTGGCAAGTCGTTCTCGATCGAGACGACGGATCAGGGCTCGCGGCGCCGCTACCACGAGCGGTTCGAGGCGCGTCGCATGGCATTGAAGGCGCTCGGACGAATGCCGGGCATCCGCTCGATAGATTGCGCGACCGATGCGGATCCGCGCAGCGTGTTGGCCCAGCAATTTCGACCCCGATGAACCCCGACATAAGCTCATTGCCGCTGCGCGACATTCATCTGCCGGGAGCCGTCGGCTGGTGGCCGCCGGCGCCCGGCTGGTGGGTGCTGGCGGCGCTGCTGCTGGCGGGGCTCGCGCTGCTGGCGCTGCGGCATTACCAGAGCCGCCATCGTCGCGTGGCGCTGCGGACGCTGAAGCGGGTCCGCGAAGCCCTGCAGCAGGGCGCCGAGCCCGTCGCCTGCCTGCAGAGCGTGTCGACGGTGCTGCGGCGGTTTGCGATGACGAACGCCGCGCGGGCGCGAGGCCGTGCGCCGGCGGACGGTGTCGCACAGCCGGACGTGCCCGGGCTGATCGGCGAGCCATGGCTCGAATACCTCGACAGCCGCTGGCCGCGCGACACCTTCGCGCGCGGGCCGGGGCGAGCGCTGCTCGCCGCACCCTATGCGCGGCCGCACAGCATCGAGCGGACGGCGGCGCTCGAGCTCACGGCGCTGTGCGCCGATTGGTTGATGGCCCAGCCCGCCACGGGACGCGCGCGCGTGAAGCGCGCGCGCGCGGAGTGATTCGATGTGGACGCTGGCCTGGTGGTGGGTCCTGTTCGCGCTGCCGCTGCCGCTGGCTCGTGCGCCGCTATGTGCGCCCGGAGCCGATCGATCGCGATGCCGCGCTCAAGGTACCGTTCGCGGCGGAGTTCAACGATTTGGCCGGTCTGCGCGCGCCCGCGGCCGCGCGCCGGATCCGTCTGGCGGTGCTGGCGGCCGCCTGGCTGCTCGCGGTGCTCGCCGCGGCGCGCCCGCAGTTCGTCGGCGAGCCGGTGTCGTTGCCGATGACGGGTCGCGATCTGCTGCTGTCGGTCGACCTGTCGGGCAGCATGGAAGAGCAGGACTTCCAGCTGAACGGCCAGTGGGTCGATCGGCTCACCGCGTTGAAGGCCGTGGCGACGGATTTCATCAACCGGCGCGTCGGCGATCGGATCGGGTTGATCCTGTTCGGCCGCGAGGCGTATCTGCAGGCGCCGCTGACGTTCGACCGCGCCACCGTCAGCACGCTTGCTCGACGAGGCCGTGATCGGGCTTGCCGGCAAGGAGACGGCGATCGGCGACTCGATCGGTCTCGCGATCCGCACGCTCGAGGACGCGAAGGTCGAGCAGGGCCGGCGTGTGCTGATCCTGCTGACCGACGGCGCGAACACGGCCGGCGCCGTCGAGCCGCGCAAAGCGGCCGAGCTCGCCGCGCAGCGCAAGCTCGTGATCTATACGGTCGGCATCGGTGCGGATGCGCTGACCGTGCGCTCGCTGTTCGGCTTGCGGCAGATCAATCCGTCGGCCGATCTCGACGAGGACACGCTGACGGCGATCGCCGAGATGACCGGCGGCCGCTATTTCCGCGCCCGCGACACGCAGGAATTCCAGCAGATCTACAAGATTCTCGACGAGCTCGAGCCGGCGGCGTCCGACGAGCGCGGCTTCCGGCCCGTCAAGGAGCTGTTCTATTGGCCGCTCGGTGCTGCGCTGGTGCTGGCCGCGCTCGCCGCGGCGCTCGCGTGGCTCGCGGCCCGCTTGCCCGTGCCGCGTGCCGCGCAGTGGCTGCCGGGAGCGCCGCATGGCTGAGTTCCACTTCCTGCGGCCCTGGTGGTTCGTGGCTTTGCCGGTCGGCGCCTGGTTGCTGTGGCAGCTGCTGCGCGGTCGCGGCGAGAGCGGCGGCTGGCGCAACGTGGTCGATGCCAAGCTGCGTCGCTACGTGCTGATCGAGCCCGAGGTGCTGCGCGACAACCGGTTGGCGCTGATCGTGGCGCTCGCGGCCTGGCTGATCGCGATCGTCGCGATCGCGGGACCCGCCTGGGAGCGGTTGCCGGTGCCGGCATTCCGCTCCGACGAAGCGCTCGTCGTAGCGCTCGATCTGTCCCGCTCGATGGATGCCGGCGACGTCGAGCCGTCGCGTCTCGCGCGCGCCAGGCTGAAGCTGCTCGACCTGCTCGAGCGGCGCGCGTCCGGTCAGACCGCGCTGGTCGTGTTCACGACGCACGCGTTCACGGTCACGCCGCTGACGACCGACATCCGCACGATCTCCTCGCTCGTCGGCTGCGATTTCGACCGAGATCATGCCGACGCGCGGCGGCTCGATCGCCGCCGGTCTCGACAAAGCGCGCGCGTTGCTGCGCCAGACCGGCGAGCACGACGGCGACGTGCTGCTGATCACGGACTCGGAGGTCGATGAGCGCCGACCTCGATCTGGCGCGCGATCTCGCGGGCGATGGCTACCGCGTCAGCGTGCTTGCCGTCGGCACCGAGCAGGGCGCGCCGATTCCGCAGTCGGAGGGCGGCTTCGTGAACGACGCGAACGGTCAGGTCGTGATCCCGCAAGTCGACATGACGCAGCTGCGCGCCCTGGCGAGCGCCGGCCGCGGCCGCTTCGCGCGGCTGGCGCCCGACGATCGGGATCTCGATGCGCTGTTCCCGGCGGCGACCGGCGCGCCGGTCGACGTTGTGCTCGACAGTGGCGAAGAGCAGCAAGCCGAGGCCGACGTGTGGCGCGATCGCGGCGCATGGCTCGCGCTCGCGGTATTGCCGCTGCTCGCGCTGCTGTTTCGACGCGGCTGGATCTGCGCCTGGTTGCTCGTGCTGCTCGCGCCCGTGCCGCGCGCGCAGGCGTTCGAGTGGCAGGATCTGTGGCTGCGCCGCGATCAGCGCGGCTACGAGGCCCTGCAGGAGCAGCAGGCCGAGCGCGCCGCGACGCTGTTCGACAATCCCGAGTGGCGCGGCGCCGCGCAGTATCGCGCCGGCAAGTACGAAGCGAGCGCCGCGACGCTGACGCCGATCGACTCCGCCGAGGGGCAATACAACCGCGGCAATGCGCTGGCGAAAGCCGGCAAGCTCGAGGCGGCGATCGATGCCTACGATCGAGCGCTGGCGCTCGACCCCGCATCACGCCGACGCCCGTTACAACCGCGACCTGCTGCAGAAGTATCTCGACGACCATCCCGAGCAGAAGCAGCAGCAACCGCAGCAGCAGAAGCAAGATCAGAACGGCAATCAGCAGGATCAAGGCCAGCAGGGCGATTCGAGCGAGTCCGACGCTGGCGACGATCAGCAGGACGGCCAACAGTCCGGCGATCAGCAAGCTCAGCAGCGCGACCAGGGCAAGAGCGGCGACAGCCAGACCCAGGGCGACAGCGAAGAGTCGCAGCAGCAAGACGGCCAGCAGGACGAGCAGGCTGCGGCGAATGCCGAGCAGCAGCAGGGCTCGGAGGCCGAGGCGAAGGACCACGCACCGGGACCGGAGGACGTCGAGAAGTGGGCGTCGGAGCAGGCGGCCGAGCAGTGGCTGCGGCGCGTGCCGCAGGATCCCGGCGGACTCTTGCGACGCAAGTTCCTCTATCAATACCAGCGCCTGGGCGTGGATCAGGACGGCAAATCCGTGCTCTCGAACGGGCCGGAGCGGCGGCCTTGGTAGCGCGCTGCTCGAGCCGCCTCGGTCTTCGCCTGGCGCTCGCGGTCCTGGCCCTCTGCTCGGCGGCGCTCGCGATCGCGCAGAGTCCGCCGCTCACGGCGAGCGTCGATCGCCCCGTGGTGCGCGACAACGAATCGTTTACCTACAGCATTCGGGCCGAAGGGGTCGTGCGCGGCGATCCCGACGAGACGCCCCTGTCGCGGGAGTTCGACGTGCTGCAGCGCTCGAGCAGCTCGCGAGTGCAGATTCTGAACGGCCAGGCCTCGCAGGTGACCGAGTGGCAGTATCAGCTGATGCCGAAGGCGGCCGGCGAGTTCACGATTCCGACGCTGAAGCTAGGCGACCGGCAGACGAATCCCGGTTTCGGTGCGCGTGCTGCCGCCGGACACCGGCGCCAATCCCGCGGCCGACATCTTCATGGAGCTCGATGCGCAGCCGAAGAACGTGTACGTGCAGTCGCAAATGCTCTTCACGCTGCGACTGTTCATCGGCGTCAGCACGGGTCGCGCCACGCTGACGCCGCCCGAGGTCAGCGGCGGCGAAGCCATCGTCGAGCGCCTCGGCGAGGATAGCCAGTACCAGACGACCCGCGCCGGGCGCACGTTCATCGTGCGCGAGCGTCGCTTTGCGGTGTTCCCGCAGGCAGGCCGGCAAGCTGACGGTCGGTCCCGCGACGTTCGAGGCCATGGTGATCCCGGATCGCGGCTTCTCGCGCGTGCAGCGCTTTCGTTCCGGAGTCGTCGAGGTCGACGTGCAGCCCGCCGTAGCGCCGCCCGCGGCGTTCCCGGACGCCGCGTGGTTGCCCGCGCAGCGAGTCACGCTGTCCGAGGAGTGGAGCGACGCATCCACGGAGCTGCCGGTCGGCGTGCCGCGCACGCGCAAGATCGTCGTCGAAGGGCTGGGGCTGCTCGAAACGCAGCTGCCCGACGTGCCGATCGCGCAGCAGTCCGGCATTCGCGAATACGCGGATCAACCGGAGCTCACGCGCGAGATCACGGCGGACGGCCTTCTGTCGCGGCGCAGCGTGAGTCTCGCCGTGATCGCGCAGCAGCCGGGTGCGGTCACGCTCAGCGGCGTGCAGCTGCCATGGTGGAACGTGAAGGAGCAGCGTTGGGACGTGGCGGAGTTGCCGCCGCGGACGTTGAATATTACGCCGAGCGCGGAACCCGCGCCGCCGCCGCGGCGCCGGCGCCGGCCGTCGCCGTGACTCCGCAGCCGAGCACTCGGCGCGCAACTATTGGCCGCTCGTGACCGGTCTGTTCGCGCTCGCTTGGATCGTGACGGCGCTGCTCTGGTGGCGATCGCGCTCGGCGGTCCTGCGCGCGGACGACGGCTGCCGGGAGTCGGTCGCCCGGCCGCGCACCGTCGCTGCGCAAGCTGCTGCGCGATCTCGACAGCGCCTGTGCCGTCGGTGACGCCGCCGCGGCGCGGCGCTCGCTCCTGTCGTTCGCGGAGGTACGCGCTGCGGGCGACGCCGCCGCCGCGCAGCCTCGGCGCCCTGGCCGCGGAGTTGCCGGAAGCCGTCGGCCGCGAGGTCCTGGCGCTCGAGGCGCAGATCTATGGCTCGGCACCCGGCGACTGGCAAGGCGACGGACTGCGGGCCCTGTTGCCCGAGCTCGAGAAGCTGGCCGGCGTGGACGAGCAAGCAAAGAACGAGCCACTTTTGCCGCTTTATCGCTGATTCACCGGCGGTCTTTGTGACCTGGATTAAGGAATCCGGGCCGGGGCGCGCGCAAAGTGTGACGCTCGAACGGTGCTGCCACCATGGATCTGACCAAGCTCGAACCGCAGGACCACGGCTCCCCCTACGCCGAGCAGCTGAAGCGCGGCTTCGCGAACCTGCGCTTCATGGATCTGCTGGAGAAGGACTTTCGCGAGTTCTACGTCGCGCAGAATCTGCCGCGTGCGCGGCTGTCCGGCCTCATTGCGCTGATCCTCGTGCTCGCGGTCACGAGCATCGATCTGCTGCTCGGCACACAAGCGTCGGCGAATCTGAACACGCTGCGCCTGGCCGTGCTGTGCCCGCTGATTCTGCTGTTCGCGGCCGCGATCTCCCTGCCCGCGGCCAAGCGCTACTACACCGAGGCGGCGGCCGTCGGCACGACGCTCGTCGGTTTCGTCGTGACCTATATCGCGCACCTCGCGGCGTTGTCCGGCGCATCGTACGTGCTCGCCGGGCTCGTCCTGGTCGTGCTGTTCGGCTGCCTGTTCCTCGGTCTGCTGTTCAACGTCGCGATCGGCGTCGCGACGCTGCTGATCGTCGGGCACTTCGTCTCGGGCCTCGCCATTGGTCTCCCGTGGGACATGATGTGCTACATGGCGGCCATCCTCGGCGGCGCCGCCGTCATCGGCGGCATCTCGACCTACAATCTCGAATACGCGCTGCGCACGAACTATCTCGAGACGCGACTCCTGAACGAGCTCGCCGAGCGCGACGGGATGACCGGCCTCTACAATCGCCGAATCTTCGACGACTACATGCATCGCATCTGGCGGCAGTCGCGGCGAGAGGCGTCGCGGTGGCCATCGTGTTCGTCGACATCGACTCCTTCAAGGTCTTCAACGATCTGTATGGCCACCAGGCCGGCGACGACTGCCTGAAGAAAGTGGCGAAATGCATCGCGCGCGGCGCGAAGCGGCCGTTCGATTTCTCCGCGCGGTACGGCGGCGAGGAGTTCGTGCTGGTGCTCTACGGGCCCCCGGAGGATTACGCGCGCAGCGTTCCCGAGCAGATCCGCCGCGACGTGCTCGATCTCGCGATTCCGCATGCGCGGCTCGCAAGCTGCCAAGTTCGTGACCGTGAGCGTCGGCTTGTCGCTGGCGCGGCCGGACTCGACGCGCAGTCTCACGGGCGCGATCCAGATGGCCGACGAGGCGCTGTACCAAGCGAAGAGCGAAGGTCGCAACCGCGTCGTCTGCAAGGACTCCGACGACTCCGAGGTCGAGACCGGCAATTTCCGCGTGGTCTACCGCGACCTCCGCTAGGCGGGACTTGCTCCCGCAGCCCCGGCGCTCGCGCCGTCCCTGTCGCCCTCACCAAGCTCCGGTGTTCGGCATCGATGCCCACGGCTCGGCCTTCGGCAATGGATCGCCTTTCTGCAGTAGCTCGATCGAGATGTTGTCGGGCGAGCGAACGAACGCCATCTTGCCGTCGCGCGGTGGACGGTTGATCGTCACACCGGCGTTCTTGAGCTTCGCGCAGAGCGCGTAGATGTCGTCGACCTCATAGGCCACGTGGCCGAAGTTGCGGCCGCCGGGGTATTGCTCCGGATCCCAGTTGTACGTCAGCTCGATCGCACAGTCCTCCTGGCCCTGCGGGGCGACGAAGACGAGCGTGAAGCGGCCGGCCTCGTGATCGAAACGGCGGACTTCCTTCAACCCGAGCTTGTTGCAATAGAAGTCGAGAGACTGCTCGAGGTTGCTGACACGAACCATTGTATGCAGATAGCGCACGACCTATTCTCCTGGCCCATCGTTCAAAATCCCGAGTTCGCGGACTATACCGCGACGGTGCGACAGGTCCCAGGCGCCTCTTGAATTGATCTCCCCACGCGTCATCTTCGTGCCGGGACTGAACCCGAAACCGCCGCCCGACGTGTACCGGCAGCAGTTGCTGCGCGTGGTGCTCGCGGGCCTCCTGCTCGTGAGACCGGAGGCGGCCGGCTGGCTGCGCGCGCACTCCGAGGCATTTCGGCTCGTCGCCTGGACGTATCTGTTTTACGGCGCGCATCGCGACATCACCGTCGATATGCCGGGTATCGAACGGCTGCTTGCGCACGCGGCGCCGAGCGCCGCCGATCTGCACGAGGTGCATTCATGGTCGCACCGGCTCAAGCGCTGGTCGCACCTGATCGGCGACACGTGGCCGCTGCTCGGCCGGTTGCTCGCGCGGCCGGCGACGCGGCGTCTGATGCACGAGGCCAATCGCTATTTGAAGAACCGCGACGGTATCGGCGCAGCGGTCCGCGGCGCGTTACGCGAGGAGCTGCAGGCGGCGTGGGCGGCGGGCGCGCCGGTGCTGTTGATCGGTCACAGCCTCGGATCGGTCATCGCCTACGACACATTGTGGGAGCTGTCGCGCGACGGCGATGTGGCGCGGCGGGTCGATCTTGTTCCTGACGATGGGCAGTCCGCTCGCGACGCACTTCGTGCAGCGCTCGCTGGCCGGGGCGCACGAGCGGGGGGCGGCGCGGTATCCGCGCAACGTCGTCCGCTGGGTGAACTGTGCGGCGCGGGGCGATACGACGGCGCTGTGGCGGCGGCTCGAGCCGCACTTCCGGCAAATGGTGGAGCTCGAGCTCGTCGAGTCCATCGAGGACGTCGTCGACTTCGACAACTACTTTCACGGCGCCACCGGCCTGAACGAGCACGAGGCTTACGGCTACCTGGCGCAGCCGCGCGTCGCCGCCGTCATCGCCGAGTGGTTGGCGCGCGTCGCCCAAAGACCGCGATCCTTGGGCTAGTGGAAGTTCGGCGTGCCCGCTTGCCAGTGGGGCGCGCGGGACCGCCGTGAACCCATCCATGGGGGCTGCGGCGGCGCCGTCCCTGGCGCCGACGCGCCCGCGCGCCCCACTGGCAAGCGAGCACGCCGAACTTGTCGAGCCGCGCTGGTCCGCGCTCTTCGTGCGCTGCGCATGATGTTCTGAGAGGTGCGTCAGAGGGCACTCGCGGGAGCGTCGGCGCCACGGACGGCGCCGGCGCAGCCTACAGGGATGTATTCACGGCGGTCCCGCGAGTGCCCTCTGACGCACCTCTCAGAACCGGCGATGACGCAAGAGCCGCTGGGCGTTTCCGCAGAACGCGCGAACGCGCGAGGGTTACTGTGGGGATTCGAGCTGCGGCTCGATGACGGACGTCGATGCGGCGGTTGCGCGCGCGGCCCTGCTCGGTGTCGTTGTTGGCGATCGGCTGTGTTTCGCCGTAGCCGACCGCGCTGATGCGCAGGGCCGGCACGCCGAGCTCCGTCGTCAGGAACGCGCTGACGGCTTCCGCACGCCGGCGCGACAGCGCGAGGTTGTTCTCGTCGCTGCCGTAGGAGTCCGTGTGGCCCTCGATCACGATCTGCGAGCGCGGGAACACGTCCGCTGCGCGCTTGACCTTCTCGAGCAGCGACCGATACGTCGGTTGCACCTCGGCTTGGCCGCTCAGGAACGTGAGACCCGACGAGCCGAATGATCATCCGGTTACCCTCGCGAGACACGCGTGCCTCGTCGCGAGTGAACATGTTCTCGATCGAGGTGAACTGCTCGCGCAGGCGCGCCTCGGCCTCGAGCCGCTGCACGAGCGCCACGCGCTCCTGCGATACCCCTCCGAGCCGCTGATCGAGATCGCGGATCTCGTCCTCGAGCTCTCCGACGCGCTTGCGCGTATCGGCGAGATCACGCTCGCTCTGCGCCTCCTGCTCGCGCAGCCCTTCGATGTACGTCACGAGCTCCGTGACCACGGGCTCGATGCCCTTGTCGAGCTGCGCCACCTGGTCGGCGGCCGCGCTGATCTGCGTCAGCGGCTCCTCGTAGCGCAGGATGACGTCCTCGAGCGTGCCGCCTTCGTCGCGGAGCTGGCTGATGACCCCGGCGAGATAGATCGCGTGGCGCGCTTCGTAGTTGGCTTGTTGCGCGAGGCTGCGCGGCAGATCCGTGTCGTAGCGGTTCTCGTTGAGCTCGCGCTCGGCTTGCGCCAGGAGCGAGCGAGCCTTCTCGTAGGTCGTCGGCGCGTACCGCGGCACGCGCTGCTGCTCGGCTTCGGCCAGCAGTGCGCGCGTCTGACTCAGATATTGGGCTTTGATGGCCGTGAGCTCCGCGTCGCGGTACAGCCCCTCTGCCTGATCGGCGCGCGAGCGTGCGCCCCGAATGTCGCCCGTCTCGAGCCGCCGCGCAGCCGAGTCGAAAGTTTGCGTCGCATCGTTCCAGACATCGGTGGCAAACGTTGCCGCGTTGGCCTTCCTGGCGTCGTCGCGCGTTTTGATGACGGCCGCGAGCGTGACGCTGGCGATCTCGGCGGCCTGTGCGGCATTGTTGAAGCCCTTGGTCGCGGTTGCGAGGGAAGCCTTGATGCGCTCGAGATTGCGGCCGCGCGTCAAATCGCTATCCGCCGCCATGTACTCATCGAGCGCGCGGCCGAACGTGGCCGGCGCGAGCAGCTCGGCGTTCGCCGCCCGGGCCGCGGCGAGCGCGCGATCGGCGTCGACGAACAGCGTCGAGCGCAGGTCCTGCTGCTGGGCGTGACTCGGTCCGGCGGCGAGCGCCAGGAACGACACGCAGACGAGGACCAAGAGACGATGAGTAACAGTCATGCGAACGCGCTCCGCCGGATCGAAAGATCCTCTATAGGCCGCTCAGAAAATATGTCAAGAGCCGTATTTTGCCGCAGATCCGCGGGTTTCGGTGCGTGCGTTTCACGAGCCGGACGGGAAAATGTGCAGACAATCACAGACCTCGAATCGAACAATCCCTAAAGTCGGCAGCCATGGGCGTGAAGTACTACACCCACTTCGTTCTGACTGGCGAGGCCGCCGAAGGGCGTGATCAGGAGTTCAGCGGAGTGGTGGAAGTGAATCAGGCCACCGAGCATCGCTACGAGACGAAGGAAATCGAAGCGCTGTTGGCCCGGAATTTCGACCTGCGCTCGAACGAGGTGCGCCTCCTGAATTGGGCGCGCTTGCAGTAGTCGACCAGTTTCCCCCTGTGACTCGCCCGGCTTCGGCCGGGCTTTTTTTTTGCCGCGGATCAACGGTACCGAATCCGAACGAGCTCGTACCGGCGCTGGCCTTCCGGCGTGCGCACCGTGATCGTTGCGCCGAGAGCCTTGCCGAGCACGCCGCGGCCGAGCGGGGACTCGATGCTCACGTACTCCGGGGCGAAGTCGAACTCGTCGGGTCCGACGAGCCGGTACTCCCGCTCCTCGCCGTCGGCAGCGCGCAGCGCGAACCAGGCGCCGAAGTACGCTTTGCCGATATCCGCTGGCGCCTGATCGACCACGCGAATGCCGGTCAGGCGCTTGCGCAAGAAGCGCACGCGTCGATCGATCTCCGCGAGCTGCTTCTTGCCATAAATGTACTCCGCGTTCTCCGACCGGTCGCCCTGCGCGGCGGCCTCCGCTACGGCCTTCGTGACGGCCGGACGCTTGACGCGCCACAGCTCGTCGAGCTCGCGGCGCAGTGCTGCGGCGCCTTCCGGTGTGATGTACTTGGCGCTTTCCGGGCGTGGAGGACGGTAGCGACCCATGCGCCGTGCTCGCGTTACATGCGATACTGAGTTTCGGTCCTCCTTCCATCTTATCAGCACGATGAGCGAGTTTCGGGGCATTCCCGTCGTCACGACCGGCTCGAAATATCAGACCGAGCAGGGTTTTGCGGCGATCAAGAACGGCGTGAAAACGCGCGACGACCGCCAGAGCGCGCCGCGCGAGCGAAAGCCGGCATGGCTGCGAGCGCGAGTACCGGGCGGCGAGCGCTTCGAGCGGCTCCGTGGGACGGTTCGCGATCATCGGCTCGCGACGGTCTGCGAGGAGTCGATCTGCCCGAACATCGGCGAATGCTGGAACAACGGCACGGCCACGTTGATGCTCATGGGCAAGGTTTGCACGCGCGCGTGCCAGTTCTGCGCCGTCGACACCGGCAATCCGCACGGCTGGCTCGATCCGGATGAGATTCAAAACTCGGCGCGCACGGTCGAGCTCATGAATCTGAAATACGTGGTGCTGACGTCGGTCGATCGCGACGATCTGCCCGACGGCGGAGCCCGCCATTACGCCGACTGCATCCGCGCGATCAAGGCGGCGTGCCCTGGCACGGCCGTCGAAGCGCTGACCCCGGACTTCGCCGGCAACTTCGCCGACGTGGCCACCGTCGTCGAGTCCGGCCTCGATGTGTTCGCCCAGAATCTCGAGACCGTGCGCCGGCTGACGAGGAAGGTCCGGGACGCGCGCGCGGGCTACGAGCAGACGCTCGCCGTCCTCGCATTCGCGAAACGCCATCGGCCGGAAGTGCTGACGAAGTCGAGCCTGATGCTCGGTCTCGGCGAGACCGATGACGAGATTCGCCGGACGCTCGACGATCTGCGCAGCGCCGGCGTCGACATCGTCACCTTCGGCCAGTATTTGCGGCCGACCGCCGAATCACTTGCCTGTCGAGCGCTACGTGACCCCGCAGGAGTTCGAGGCCTATCGGCAATCGGGGCTCGCCCGCGGCTTCCTCGAGGTCGTGGCCGGACCGCTCGTGCGCTCGAGCTACCGCGCCGACCGCGTGTTCGAGAAGAACAACGTGGGGCTTGCACGCGAGTGAGCAATTTCCTCGCGGCGTATGGCCTGTTCCTGGCCGAGCTCGCGACGCTCGCCGCGCTCATCGCCAGCGTCGCCCTGCTGATCGTCGCGGCGCGCCGCGGCGGCCACGGCGAGGGGCTCGTGGTTGAACATCTGAATCGCAGCTTCGAGGACTCGGCTGACGGGCTGAAGCGCGCGATCGACGGCAAGGGTCGGTTCAAGAAAGCGGCCAAAGCGCGGCTCAAGGAGCGCAAGCGCGAGGAGCGGGCACGCGAGCGCGACGCACAGGGGCGCCCACGCACGTTCGTTCTCGATTTCAAGGGCGACCTCCGTGCGAGCGCGGTGGCGTCGCTGCGCGAGGAAGTCTCGGCCGTGCTGCAGGTCGCGAAGCCCGCCGACGAGGTGCTGCTGCGGCTCGAGAATTCGGGCGGCACGGTGCACGAGCATGGCTTGGCGGCGTCGCAGCTCACGCGTCTGAAGCAGCACGGGCTGAAGCTGGCTGATCGTCGTCGACAAGGTCGCGGCGAGCGGCGGGTATCTCATGGCGTGCGTTGCGGATCGGCTGATCGCGGCGCCGTTCGCGATCATCGGCTCGATCGGCGTGCTGGCACAGCTGCCGAACTTCAATCGATTGCTCGAGGAGAAGGGCGTCGAATTCGAGCAGGTGACGGCCGGGCGGTACAAGCGCACGCTGACGATGTTCGGCAAGAACACGGCCGAGGGTCGCGAGAAGCTGCGTGAGGAAGTCGAGGACGTGCACGAGCTGTTCAAGGCGCAGATTCGCGAGTATCGGCCGCGAGTCGATCTCGAGCGCGTGGCCACGGGTGAGCATTGGTACGGTATCCGCGCGCTCGAGCTCGAGCTCGTCGACGAGCTGAAGACGAGCGACGACGTGCTGCTCGACGCCGCGAAGGAGCGCGACCTGTACCACGTCGTGTACAAGCGCCGCCGGCACTGGCAGGAACGCGTGCTCGGTGGCGCCGAAAGTCTTCTCGAGCGAGTCGCCTGACCTTATGTAGAACTCGAGACCGGACCGAGTCGAGCTGCGGCATACTTCGTCCGTCATCCGCCAATAACAAGAACAACGAGGATGAAGGCATCGGCTGGACCGTGGCGCGCCGCCGCGCCTCTCGGTCGTTGGGTGATCTGTCTGACCGCGCTGCTCGCCGTTCGAGCTGCGACGGCACAACCGCTTTGCGGCGGCGTGCCCGCGTGCGAGCCTCGGCACGAGACGTCGCTCCTTCCGGCCGGGCTCACGACCAGCGGCGGTGGCGCGCGGACGCCGCGCGAATGGCCCCGCAGCCTCGCGACGACCCTGCCGCGCGCGTGGTCCCCGAGCATGACGCGGCAAGACGTCCGGCTCGGGCGCGTCGATGCGGATCACGACGACGCCTACCCGTATCGGCTGCCCTACGGCGACGGCGTCAGCTACCCCATCATTCAGGCCTATGGTGCGAAGCTGAGCCATCGCGGCGCCGAGCAGTTCACGCTCGACTTCGGCATGCCGCCCGGCACCGCCGTGCATGCGGCGCGCGATGGCGTGGTCGTGTTGCTCGAGGACTCGCATGAGGGGGGCTGCCTGCGCGAGGAGTGCAGCCGGCTCGCGAACTTCGTCGTGGTTCTGCACGACGATGGCACGACCGGCGAGTACTTCCATCTGCAACGCGCCAGCGTGCAGGTGTCGGTCGGCGAGCGGGTGGCGCGCGGCCAGCTGCTCGCGCGCTCCGGCAACACGGGCTACAGCAGCGCGCCGCATCTGCATTTCGGCGTCTACCGCACTGCGGCGGACGGCCATACGCAGTCGATCGCCGTGCGTTTCGAGACCGCGCCTTGGCGCCGTCGTCGCGCCGCGCTCGGGCGCCCGCTACCTGAACGTCGCGGCGCGCTGATCGGGCACCGGGTTCGCAGCGCGCGCGGGTTCTGTATACTCGGCAGCGATGTCGTCGCGCCGCCGCTTCCATACCTTCGCGCTCGCGGTCGGGCTCTCGGCCCTGGCCGGATGCAGCTTGCTCACCGCCGGAGCGGCCCGCGCCGCAGCCGACCGTGGAAGTCCCGGCTGGGCCCGACCCCTCGGCGCCGCGACTCGCGGCCCTCGACACGCGGCACATCCCGCTCGCGACCAGCGACCAGGAGCGTGCATCGGCGAGAACCAGGTGCTGTTCGCGCGCTACGAGAACACGTTCTCGGCGATCGGCCGCGAATACGACCTGGGTTTCGAGGAAATGCGGCGCGCGAATCCCGGCGTCGATCAGTGGCTGCCCGGCGAGGGCACCCCGGTGTATCTGCCGACGCTTTCGATCCTGCCCGACGCGCCGCGCAAGGGCATCGTGGTCAACGTGCCGGCGATGCGGCTCTACTACTACACCAGCGAGAAGTCGGCCGCCGACCCCGAGGCTCGTGACCACGACCGTCACGACGTATCCGATCGGCATCGGCGCCGAAGGCTGGGCCACGCCGTTCGGCGAAGCCAAGGTCACTGCAGAAGGCGCGCGATCCCACGTGGTACGTGCCGGCCTCGGTGCGCAAGGAGCACGCCGAGCGCGGCGAGAAGCTGCCGCGCGATCGTGCCGCCGGGGCCCGACAATCCGCTCGGCGCGTTCGCGCTGTCGCTGTCGCTGCCCGGGTATCTCATTCACGGCACGAACAAGCCCGACGGGGTCGGCATGCGCGTGAGCCATGGCTGCATTCGGCTGTACCCGGAAGACATCGAGGCGCTGTTCGAGCGCGTGCCGCGCAACACGCCGGTGCGGATCGTGAACCAGCCCGTGCTGGCCGGTTGGCGCGACGGGCAGCTATACCTCGAGGTTCATCCGCCGCTCGTCGAGGAGCCGCACGATCTCGCCGCCGAGGCGGACGCGGCACTCGATCGCGCCCTGCAGCGTGCCGGTGCGGCGGCCGCGGGCGTCGAGCTCGATCGCGCCGTCGTGCAACGCATCGTGGCCGAGCAGCGCGGCATGCCGCTGCCGGTCCTGCGCTCGAGCCGCTCGCTCGAGCAGTATCTCGCGAGCGCTCGAATCGTCGCGAACACGGTACCCGTGACGGTCGCCGAGCAGGTGCCGCAGGCCGCCGGTGGCGGCGCGAGCGCCGGCCGCTGATCGCGCGCCGGTCGTGCAGCACCGCTTGCCCGTAACACGGGCCTCATGATCCCGCTCCGCGACGAGAATCCGGTTCGCAATCGCCCCGTGGTCACGATCGCGATCATCGCGATCTGCACGCTGGTATTCCTCTGGCAGCTGTCGTTGCCGCCGAACGCGGCGCAGGCGTCGGTCTATCTGCTCGGGTTCATCCCGGCGTTGCTGTTCGGCAATGCGACGCTCGACGGCCAGCAGTGGGTGCCCGCGGGAGCCACGCTCTTCACGTCGATGTTCCTGCATGGCAGCGTGCTGCACCTGCTCGGCAACATGCTGTATCTGTGGATCTTCGGCGACAACGTCGAGGATCGAGTGGGCCGCGGGCGTTTCGTCGCGTTCTATCTCGTTGTGCGGTCTCGTGGCGGCGCTCGCGCAAGGGCATCATGGATCCGCGCTCGACGATGCCGATGATCGGCGCGAGCGGCGCGATCTCGGGCGTGCTCGGCGCGTACCTCGTGCTGTATCCGCGCGCCAGAGTCGTCGCGCTGCTGCCGCTGCCGTTCCTCTTCTACACCGTTCGCGTGCCGGCGCTCGTCGTGCTCGGCCTCTGGTTCGTCGGTCAGCTGTTCAGCTCGCTCGCGGGCGGCAGCGGCGGGGGCGTCGCGTTCGGCGCGCACGTCGGCGGCTTCGTCGCCGGCGTGGCCCTGATTTGGTTGTTCGTGCGCGATCGGCGACGCCGGCGCTGGTAACGCCGATGCTGCAACCGAGCACGCTGGCGGCTATCATGGGTTTTTCCAGATCGCGGGCAGAATGGCGACCGAACCCCTCGACCTCGCGCCGGAGTCGGCCAACGGGCAGCACGGCGAAGAAGTCATACCGCTAGTCGCAGCTACTGTCGTCGCGTTCGTCGGCCGCACGGAGCGCGGACCGTTGAACGAGCCCGTCGCCATCCGCGGCTTCGAGGACTACCGCCGCATCTTCGGCGGACACACCGCCTTCAGCTTCGTTTCGTTCGCAGTCCAGCATTTCTTCCTGCACGGCGGCGAAAGCGCCGTCGTCGTCCGGGTGGCAAACCGCGCGATCCGGGCGGCGATCGACATCCCGGCCGGAAGCGAGGTGCTGCGCCTGCAGGCTCGACAGCCGGGCGGACGCGAGCTGCTGCGAATCTCGGTCGACTACGATCGCATCGAGCGGGCGCCGGCCAAGTTCAATCTCGTCGTGCAACGGCTGAATCGGCTGGGCTCCGAGCTCGTCGCCGACCAGGAGCTGTTCGAAGGTCTGTCGATGGATCCCGACCGACGAGCGGTTCGTCGTCGACGCGTTGCACGATTCGGAGCTCGTGCGCCTCGTCGGGCCGCTGCCGAGCTACCGACCCGAGGCGACGAGGCCGACGTTCCCGGGTCAGCCGATTCCGTACATCGGCCTGACGAGCCCGGGCTCGGACGGCGAGGAGCTCACGGACTACGACATCATCGGCTCGAACAGCGAGGGCACGGGACTGTTCGCGCTCGATCGCTGTCCCGCGATCGACCTGCTCTGCATCCCGTCGCCGCCGGGCCGCGACCTCGGGAGCACGAGCTTTCTGGCGGCGACGCGTTACTGCGAGCGCCGTCGCGCCTTGCTGATTTGGGATCCGCCGTGGTCGTGGTCCACCGTCGACACGGCCGTGCTCGGCTTGCGCAACTCGGGGCAGGTCAGCCGCCACGCGATCACGTATTTCTCGCGCGTGCGGCTGCGTGGCGACGCCGGACGGCACGGCGCCGGCATGCCGGCCTGCGGTATCGTCGCCGGCATGCTCGCGCGCTGCGACCGGCGCGGCGTGTGGCATCGGCATGCCGCCCGTCGATACGACGCTGAAGGGCAATCTGGCGCCGATCGTCGACGTCGGGCTGAAGCAGGCGGCCGGTCTGCAGCGCCTCGGCGTGAACACCTTCGTGCGCCTGCAGCCCGGCATCGCCGCCCTCCAGGGCAATGTCAGCTTTGCGGCCGGCACGGCCGTCGACGCGCTGGCCCAGGATCTGGCCGTCGCGCGCCTGACGGCGTTCATTCTGCGCTCCGTCGAGCAACATACGCGCTGGGTGTTCCGCGCTGCGCGAACGCCCGATCTTGCGGCCGCGCTCGAGCGGCAGGTGTGGCTCTTTCTCGCGCGGCTCAAGCAGGGCTCCGCGCTCGCGGGCACCAGCAACGAGCAGGCGTTCTTCGTGCGCACGAGCGTCGCCGACGCTCCGAAGCCGCGGCCCCGACAGCGATGTCGCGATCGCGCTGCGCGTCGGCTTCGCGCCGCGCCGGCCGAACGATTTCCTGACCTACGACTTCCGCTACCACGCGTTGCGCCTTGCGACCGAGGTCGTGCCCGTGCGCGAGGCGGAGCGGCAGCTCGGTTGAGCCGGATCGGCACCATGGACGGGGATTTCGACGCGCGCGCGGCGACCTGGGACGACGAGGCAAAGGTGCGGCGCGCCGAGGCCGTGGCGGCCGGTATGCGCCGCGCGGTCGCACTGGACCGCTCGATGACCGCGCTCGAGTACGGCGCTGGCACGGGCCTGCTGTCGTTTTGCCTGCGCGACTCGCTCGGGCCGATCACGTTGGCGGACAGCTCTGCCGGCATGCGCGCCGTCGCCGCGCAGAAGATCGCCGCCGCGCGCGACGAGCACATGCGCGTGCGTCGATCTCGACGTCATGCGCGATCCGGTGCCGACGGAGCGCTACGATCTGGTGTTCAGCATGATGACGCTGCATCACGTGACCGATGTCGCACGCGGGCTCGCGGCGTTCCACGAGATGCTGAATCCTGGCGGGTATCTCTGCATCGCCGACCTCGATGCGGAGGACGGCTCGTTTCACGGGCCGGACGTCGACGTGCACCATGGTTTCGATCGGGCCGCGTTGCGCACGGCGCTCGCCGCCGCGGGCTTCGTTGCGATCGCGATCGAGGACTGCTTCGTGGTCGAGCACGGCCCGCAGCGGTATCCGATGTTTCTCGCGTGCGGCCGTAGGGCCTGAGGGCGCCCGTCTCCTCAGCGTGCGGGGCCGAAGCCGCCGCCGCCCGGCGTCTCGATCACGAAACGGTCGCCGGCGGCGAGCTCCACGGCCGCCGTGGCGGGCAGCTCCTCGGCTCGACCGTCGGCGCGGACCACATAGTTGCGCCCGCAGCTGCCGGGCGCTCCGCCGTGCAGGCCGAAAGGCGGCACGCGCCGCCGGTTCGACAGGATCGCGGCCGACATCGGCGCGAGGAACTCGATGTCGCGCACGACGCCGTCGCCGCCGCGGTGAGCGCCGGCGCCGCCGGAGCCGCGGCGGATCGTGAACCGCCGCACGCGCACGGGGTAGCGCTGCTCGAGCACCTCGGGATCCGTCAGGCGCGAGTTCGTCATGTGCGTGTGCACGGCGCTGGCGCCGTCGAAGCTGCGTCCGGCCCCGGCGCCGCCGCACAGCGTCTCGTAGTACTGGTGGTGGGCGTTGCCGAACGTGAAGTTGTTCATCGTGCCTTGCGCCGCTGCGCAGGCGTCGAGCGCACCGAGCAGCGCGTCGGTAATGCATTGCGAGCGTCTCGACGTTGCCGGCGACGACCGCAGCCGGATAGGCGGGATTCAACAGGCTCGCCGGCGGTAGCCGGATCGTCAGGGGCTCGAGGCAGCCGGCGTTCAGCGGAATGCTCTCGCGAACCAGCGTCCGGAACACGTACAGCACGGCCGCGCGAACGATCGCGGCCGGCGCGTTGAAATTCCCGGCGCTCTGCGCCGACGTGCCGGCGAAATCGATCGATGCGCAGCGGCTCCCGCGATCGATCGTCACGGCGACCTCGATCCGCTCGCCGCCGTCGAGCTCCACGCCGAACGTGCCGTCGTGCAGCCGGTCGATGGCCGCCCGCACGCACTCGGCGGCGTTGCGCTGCACGTGCCGCATATAGCGCTGCACGGTGCGGACGCCGAAGCGCTCCGTGAGCCGCTCGAGCTCCAGCGCGCCGCGCGTGTTCGCCGCGAGCTGCGCTTTCAAGTCTGCGATGTTCTGGTCGGGGTTGCGCGCGGGATAGCGGCCCGTCGCGAGCAGCGCGCGCACGTCGGCCTCGAGGAACACCCCGCCGGCGACGATGCGCACGCCGTCGATGAGCACGCCTTCCTCGTCGATGCGGCGACTGTCCGGCGGCATCGAGCCCGGCGTGCTGCCGCCGATGTCGGCGTGGTGCGCGCGGCTCGCGACGAGATAGCGCAGCCGCTTGCCGCGCCGGTCGAACACGGGCGTCACGACCGTCAGGTCGGGCAAATGCGTGCCGCCCGCGTATGGGCTGTTCAGCAGGTAGGAGTCGCCCGGCGCCACGCGGTAGCGCACGCAGGATGCTCTGCACGGTATCGCCCATCGAGCCCAGGTGCACGGGGATGTGCGGCGCGTTGGCGATCAAGGAGCCATCGGCGGCGAACAGGGCGCAGGAGAAGTCGAGCCGTTCCTTGATGTTCACGGAATGCGCCGTGTGCTCGAGCACGATGCCCATCTCCTCGGCCACGTGCATGAACAGATTGTTGAACACCTCGAGCATGACCGGATCGCCCTCGGTCGCGACGCTCTCGCGGCGCGTCCGGCGCCGGCGCGCGCGTGAGGAGCAACGTGCCATTGGCGTGCACGGTCGCGCGCCAGCCCGGCTCGACGACGGTCGTGGCGTGGGCTTCGACGATCAGCGCAGGGCCGCGGACCGTCGCACCGGCGAGCAACGCGCCGCGTTCGTAGACGGGCGCGTCGTGCCAGCCGTCCGCGCACCAGACGCGGCGCTTGCCGAGCCGCGCGGGCGGGGCGGTTGCGCGCGGCAGCAACGCAGTCTCGGCGGCGCTGCCCGCGCTTGGCACGACGGCCTCGAGCTCGATCGACTCGGCCAGCACCCGCGCCGTCGCTTCGGCGCGGAAGCCGAAGTGGCGGACGTGCAGCTCGTCGAACGCGCTGCGCAGCGCGCGGCTCGTGGTATCCGGGTCGAACGCCACGCCCAGGCTCGTGTCCGTGCCCGCCACCTTGAGCCGCACGCGCCGCTCCAGCGTGGCGCGCTCCGAGCCGTCTCCCTGTGCGCGCAGCTCGGCGAGCGCCGCGGCCCGGAGCGCGCCGAAGCGCCGGGCGAGCTGCGGCAGCAGCGCGTCCTCGAGCGGCGCTTCGACGCTCTCCTGCCGAACGACCCGGAGTGCCGCCACGCCGATGCCATAGGCCGACAGCACGCCGGCCAGCGGATGTATCAGGACGGTCCGCACGCCGAGCGCATCCGCAACCTGCGCCGCGTGTTGCCCGCCGGCGCCGCCGAAGCAGCACAGGGCGAATCGCGTGACGTCGTGGCCGCGCTGGACCGAGATCTGCTTGATCGCGTTCGCCATCCGCTCGACCGCGATCCGCAGGAACCCCGCCGCGAGCTCGTCCGCGCCGCGCGGCGCCCCGGTCGCAGCGGCCACGGTAGCGGCGAGCGCCGCAAACGCAGCGGCCGTAGCATCCGTGTCGAGCGGCTCGTCGCCGTCGCGGCCGAACACGCGCGGAAAAAAGTCGGGTTGGATGCGGCCGAGCAGCAGGTTCGCGTCCGTGACGGTCAACGGCCCGCCGTGGCGATAGCACGCGGGGCCGGGAAATGCGCCGGCCGAGTCCGGGCCCACCGTGAGCCGGCCGTTGCCGAATTTCAGAATCGACCCGCCGCCGGCGGCGACGGTGTTGATCTTCAGCATCGGTGCGCTGATCCGCACGGCGGCGATCACGGCGTCGGTCGTGCGCTCGAGCTCGCCGGCGTACAGCGCCACGTCGGTGGAGGTGCCGCCCATGTCGAAGCCGATGACGTCTTCGACGCCGACGGCCCGAGCCGCGGCGATCATCCCGATGACGCCGCCGGCCGGGCCGGACAGCAGGCTGTCCTTGCCGTGAAAGTGGTCGGCCGCCGCGAGCCCGCCATGACTCTGCATGAACGTGAGCGGCGCGCGGCCGAGCTTGCCGTGCAGCCCTTGCCGCACGCTCGCGACGTAGCGGCCGAGCACGGGCGACAGATAGGCGTCGACGAGCGTCGTATCACCACGCACGACGAGCTTCGGCAGCGGCATCACGCGATGCGATACCGATACTTGCGCGAACCCGACTTCCACGGCGATCGCGGCGGCCGCGGCCTCGTGCTGCGGAAACCGATAGCCGTGCAGCAACACGATCGCGACGCTACGCGAGCCCGGCCGCGAACGCAGTCGCAAGGTTCTCGCGTAGTCGCGCCGCGTCGAGCGGCAGCTCGACCTCGCCCTGCGCCGTGATCCGCTCGCTGGCGCCGATCACGCGGGTGTAGAGCATCTCGGGCAGCTGGATGTCGAGCGCAAAGATATCCGGGCGCTGCTGACCGCCGATCCGAATCGCGTCTTCGAGCCCCGCGGTGATCACGAGCACGGTCGGCTCGCCGCGCCGCTCGAGCAGCGCGTTCGTCGCCACCGTGGTGCCCATCTTGACGGCACCGATCCGGCGCTCGTCGGCCGGCGCCGCCGCCAGCAGCTGCTCGATGCCGGCCACGGCCGCGTCCTCGTAGCGGCCGGGATTCGCCGACAGCAGCTTCACGGCGGTGAGCGGGCCCCGGGGCGGGCGCGCGACGATGTCGGTGAAGGTGCCGCCGCGGTCGATCCAGAACTCCCAGCCGCCGCGGCCCATAGCGTCAGCGGCCGGCCGGGTCAACCCGGCTCGTGCCTGTTTTTGACGTACGTCGCACTTTCGTCCTGCCCGGGCCCGTCCGCGGGAAAACTGCGACCGGGCTCTCACGGAGTTTGCCATCACCCGCATTAAGTTGAATGCCGGCGGCGTGTAGCTGTGCGCCGCGTCCGGCGCGCGTGCGCGCCGTCGATGGTGAGGTTACAGAATGTCGGTGATTCATGTTGTCGCTATTTAAGCGCGGTGGCGCCGCCGGGAGCCAGATCGGCGTGTTCGTGACGCCCGCGGGCGTTGCGGCGGCGCAGCTGTCCGCGGGCGCGGGCGGCAAGCCCCGTCTCGAGCGCTGCGTGTACGAGCGCCGCGGCGCCGAGGAGGATCCCTTCGCGCGTGTGCTCGCGCGCTTGTCGAATCGGCGCGCGCCGACGGTCAGCGTGCTCGATCCCGATGGCTACCGATTGCTGCTCGTCGAAGCCCCGGACGTGCCGGCCGACGAGCTGCGCGCCGCCGTTCGCTGGCGCGTGAAGGACCTGATCGATTTCCATGTCGACGATGCCGTCATCGATGTGTTCGAGATGCCATCGCACGCGCGCGGCGGCCGCAATCGAATGATGTACGCGGTCACGGCGAAGGCCGATTTCGTGAAGCAGCAGATCGAGCTCATCGAAGGTGCGGGCCTCAAGCTCGACGTCATCGACATCAAGGAGCTCAGCCTGCGCAACGTCGCGACGCTGCTGGAGGATGCGGAGCGTGGCACCGCGTTCCTCTACCTCGGCGAGCGGCGCAGCACGCTGCTGCTCGTGCGCCAGGGCGTGCTGTATCTCGCGCGACACGTCGAGACCGGCGTGGCGACCCTGGCGGAGGCCGGTGAGCTGCGCGTCCGATCTCGTCAGCGGCCTCGCGCTCGAGGTCCGCCGTTCGCTCGACTACTTCGAGAGCCATTACGAGCAGACCTCGATTCCGCAGCTCTACACCTGCGGTCTCGAAGCCGCGGACCGGCAGCAGCTGGCCGGCGAGCTCGCGATCGCCGTGCATGACGTCGAGCTCAGGAACCTGCTCGACATGGACGATAGCGTTGTCACCGGAGTTGGAACGGCTGTGTCTGCCGGCGGTCGGTGCTGCGCTACGGAAGGATCCGGTGGCTCTGTAACGTCCATGTACCAGCAGATCAACCTTTATCAACCGATCTTCCGCAAGCAGCGGCAGATCTTCTCGGCGGCGACGTTGGCCCAGGGGCTCGGCATCGTCGCGGCCGCATTGCTCGCGATCTACGCCTACGGCCTCGTGCAGGTGCGCGGGCTCGAGGGCGAAGTCGTGCAGCTCGAAGGCCGCGAGAAGGCCTTGACGACGCAGCTCGCCCGGATCGATCCGGGGCAGAGCCAGAATCGGCGCGCGGAGGTCGAGCAGGAGCTGAAACGCCTGAACGCGACACTGCTCGCGCAGCAACGGCTGATCGAGGTGCTGCGCGAGCAGCCGCTCGGCAGCACCACCGGTTTTTCCGGGTACCTGGCGGCTCTCGCGCGCCAGCGCACACCGGAGCTGTGGCTGACCCAGTTCGCGATCAATGGCGGCAACGGCGCGCTCGAGCTCGCGGGCCGCAGCTTGCGGCCCGAGCTCGTGCCCGAGTACCTGCAGCGTCTCGGCCACGAGGCGGCGCTGTCGGGGCAACGATTCGACGAGCTTGAGATCGACCGCGACGCGACGACGGGTGAAGCCGTGTTTCGTGCGACGAGCCAGGCTGCGGCACTGACCGCGACGGAGCGCACGGCGAGGCAGCGCCGATGAAGGAGAAGCTCGCCAAGATCGCAGAACGCGTCGATCGCCTGAGCTTGCGCGAGCGCTTGTTCCTATTCGCGGCCGGTCTCGTCGTGCTCGGCGGCCTCTGGGAGGCCGCGCTCGCCGGTCCGCTCGACGCGCGCAAGCAGCTCGCGGCCCAGAAGGTCACGGGTTTGAACGAACGGTTGCAGGCGCTCGGCTCGGCGCTGGATGCTACCGCCGCGGGCATGACCGAGGGTATGCCGGCCCACTTCGAGCAACTGACGGCGCTGCGCAAGCGCGTCGCGGCCGGTGACGAGGAAGTCCGAGTATTCACCTCGGACCTCGTCGACCCGAGCGAGATGCGGCTCGTGCTCGAGGAGCTGCTGCGACGCCAGAGCGGACTCAAGCTCGTGAACGCCACGAACCTGCCGGCCAAGCCTCTCGTCGAGGAAACCGCCGACCCGGCCGCGGCGCCGAGTCCGGTGCTGACCAAGAAGGCCGCGGACACGCCGCAGCTGTATCGGCACACGCTCGTGCTGACGCTTCAGGGCAGCTACCTCGACTGCCTCGCCTACCTTGCGGCCGTCGAGCGACTGCCTTGGCACCTCTTCTGGGGGCGGATCGAGTTCAAGATCGACGAATACCCCCGCAACGACATCGTGCTCGAGCTCCGGACACTGTCTCTCGACAAGGAGTGGATCGGTGTTTAGCAGGCCTGCCCGGGCCGCGGCGTACCTTACGGTCGCAGTGCTGCTCATCGTTGCCGTCGCGCGCGCCGGTGCCGAGTTGCCGCTGCGCGATCCGATGCAACCTTATCGCGCCGGCGCCGGTGCGGCCGCAGGCGGCGGTGGCGCCGGTCCGCGGTTCGCGCTGACGGCCGTCCTGATCTCGCCGTCGCGGCGCGTGGCGATCGTCAACGGCAAGCCATACGAGCGCGGTGAGACCGTCAATGGCGCCGAAATCGTCCGAATCGAGCGCGATGCCGTGTATCTGCGCGAGCGCGACACGGAGCTCGTCGTGCCCCTCGGCAATGGCGGAGCGCCCGCCAAGCGCAACAGTCAAGGAGAGACCGCCCCATGATGTGCCCCACCCACTCGAGTCGCGCGTGGCGTCCCCCGGCGCTGCTCCTCGTGCTGCTCGCGAGCGCAGCGCTCGCCAGTTGTGCGAGCGAGCGCGGCGTGGCGACCAAGGATGCGATCGCGACCGCGATGCAGGAGGCGGTCCAGCCGACTGCCCAGACGGCCGCGCCGTTTGCCGTCACGCCACCGCCGCCGCCCGCCGCGCCGCCGGTTGCCGAGGAACGCTTCGACGTCAACGTCGTCGATGCCGACGCCCGCGAGTTCTTCATGGGCCTCGTAAAGGGCACGGACCGCAATCTGATCGTGCACCCCGACGTGGCCGGCCGGATCACGCTGACGCTGAAGCAGGTCACGTTGCCGGAAGTCCTCGATACGGTGCGCGACGTGTACGGCTACGACTACCGGCGCAGCGCGGGGGCCTACGTCGTGCTGCCGGCCACGCTGCAGACACGGGTATTCGAGATCGACTATCTGAACCTGGTCCGCGGCGGCATGTCGCGCACGCGGGTGAGCTCCGGTGAGGTCACGTCCGCGCGCAGCGACCGCAACGGGGCCCAGAACGACTTCAACAACGGCGTCATCAGCTCCGACAGCGCGAGCAATGGTCGCAACGTGCAGACCACGGGCTCGGTCATCGATACCGTCAGCAGCGCGGATTTCTGGAAAGAGCTCGAGAGCACGCTCGGAGCGATACTCGGTAAGGGCGAGGGTCGGCAGATCGTCGTCAACGCACAGTCCGGCGTGGTATTCGCGCGCGGCATGCCCGACGAGCTGCGCGCGGTCGGCGACTACTTGCAGCGGATTCACGCCGCCGCCAAGCGCCAGGTGGTGCTCGAGGCGAAGATCATCGAGGTCACGCTGAACGACGGTTTTCAGGCCGGCGTGAATTGGGCGGCCGTGAAGACGCGAGCCAACGGCGACGTCCTGACCGGCGGCAATCTCTCGGGCGGGGGTCAGATCGATCGCAACCCGCCGCTCGGCGGCGGCTCCGCTGACGATCGGACCTGGTAACCCCGTGCGCGACTTCGCCAGCGAAACCGTCGGCGCGGCATTCGCGCTCGCGCTCGATGTCGGCGACTTCAACGCCTACGTCGAGCTGCTCGAGCAGCAGGGCCAGACGCGTGTCCTGTCGAGCCCGCGAGTCGCCACGTTGAACAATCAGAAAGCCGTCATCAAGGCCGGCACCGACGAGTTCTTCGTGACGGACGTGCGCAGCAACACGGTGACCGGCACGGCGGCGACGACGAGCCGCGACGTGACGCTGACGCCGTTCTTCTCCGGCATCGCGCTCGACGTCACGCCGCAGATCAGCGCGAACGGTGAGGTCATCCTGCACATTCATCCCACCGTCAGCGACGTGACGGACCAGACGAAGGAGCTCACGGTGTCGGGCGAGACCGATGCGCTACCGCTCGCGTTCAGCGAGGTCCGCGAGTCCGACAGCGTCGTCAAGGCCAAGAGCGGCCAGATCATCGCGATCGGCGGGCTGATGCGCAACGCCTCGAAGAAGCTCGAGTTCTCCACACCGTGGTTCGGCAAGATTCCAGGTTTGAAGCGCCTGTTCGGCAGCAGCCGCGAGTCCGAGACGAAGACCGAGCTCGTGATCCTCCTGCGGCCGATCGTCGTCGACGACGATGACGATTGGCCGAAGATCATTCAGCCTTCGGCCGATCGGCTGTCGGCGCTCAGCGGGTCGGCGCACTAGCCGGAGCCGGTGGTGAGGCACGAAGCTCGCAAGCGCGTTCGCCTCGGCGACCTGCTGCTCGAGAAGAAGCTGATTTCCGAGCAGCAGCTGAAGGAAGCGCTCGCGGAGCAGCGCAGCAGCGGACGCAAGCTCGGCCGCGTGCTGATCGACATCGGCGCGATCTCGGAGGCCGATCTGCACGCCACGCTCGCCGCGGCGTTGAACATCCCGTACGTCGATCTCGCGCACATCGCGCTGGATCCGAAGATCGTGAGTTGCTTGCCGGAGGCACAGGCGCGTCGTCACCGCGCGCTCGTGTTGAAGGAAGACGCGCGCGGGTATCTCGTCGGCATGGCCGACCCGACCGATTTGTTCGCGTTCGACGAGCTCGCTCGCCTGCTCGGCAAGCCGATCCGCCTGGCGCTGGCGAAGGAAGCCGCGCTGCTGCGGACGATCGATCTCGTCTACCGACGCACGGAGGAGATCTTCTCGCTGGCCGAGGAGCTCGAACGAGGAGCTGTTACAGGCCGACGTCGATCTCGAGGCATTGAAGGCCGAGGAGGGGTCGCCGGATGCGCCGGTCATCAAGCTGATTCAGTCGATGTTCCAGGACGCCGTCCGGGTCGTGGCCTCGGACATCCACATCGAGCCCGACGAGCGTTGCCTGCGGGTTCGGCTCGCGTGTCGACGGCCTGCTGCAAGAGCAGGTCATCGAGGGCAATCGCGTGGGGCAGGCGCTGGTCACGCGTCTGAAGCTGATGTGCGGCCTCGATATCGCCGAGAAGCGCAAGCCGCAGGACGGCCGCTTCAGCATCAAGGTGGACGACAAGGCGCTCGACGTCCGCATGTCGACGATGCCGATCTACCACGGCGAGGCCGTCGTGCTCCGCTTGCTCGACCAGGCGGCGAGCCAGAAGAGCTTTGCCGATCTCGGCATGCCGGAGGACATCGTCGCGAGATTCACGCCGTTGATCGAGCGCGGCTCGGGCATGGTGCTCGTGACGGGGCCGACGGGCAGCGGCAAAACGACCACGCTGTATGCAGCGCTGCAGCACGTGAACGCGCCCGACACGAAGATCATCACGGCCGAGGACCCTATCGAGTACCGGCTCGAGCGCGTCAACCAGGTGCAGGTGAATCCGAAGATCGGGCTCACGTTCGCCTCGATACTCCGCACGGCGCTGCGGCACGATCCCGACATCGTGCTGGTCGGCGAGATGCGCGATCAGGAAACGGCCGAGATCGGCTTGCGCGCAGCCATGACGGGCCACATGGTGTTCTCGACGCTGCACACGCAGGACGCCGTCTCGACCGTGAGCCGGCTGCTCGACATGGGCACGCAGGGCTATCTGATTGCGTCCGCGCTCGACGGCATTCTCGCGCAGCGGCTGCTGCGCCGGCTCTGCGACAACTGCGCGCATCCCGCCAAGCCGAACGTCCACCAGGCCGCATGGCTGTCGCGCTATCTGACCGCGGACCAGATCGCCGCGACGAAGTTCTCCGAGGGCATGGGCTGCACGTACTGCAACATGACGGGCTATCGCGGCCGAATCGGCGTGTACGAGCTCCTCGAGATCGACGCCGAGATGGCCGACGCGATCCGGCGCACCGATCTCTCGGGATTCGATCGGCTCGTCGCCCGGCTGACAGGCTTCATTCCGCTCGTGCAGCGCGCGCTCGCGTTTGCGATCGACGGCGTGACTTCCGTGGACGAGGTCATGAGGTCGATGTCGGGGCTGGAGGAGCCCGAGCGGCGCTCGAGCCTGCTCGACGACGTGCTGAAGAGCTCGGCCAAGACCGGCGCACCTGCGGGCGACGACGCGGAGTCGCAGGCGTCGGCCACTGCGAGCTGATGAATGGCGACGTTTCGCTACAACGGCCGAACCGCGCGCGGCGAAGCCGTCGCCGGGTCGCTCGAGTCGGAGTCGGCCGAAGCGCTCGCGACCCATCTCTTCGCGCGCGGCATCACACCGACCGACATCAAAGCGGTCGCCGAGTCGCACGACGTCCTCGCCGAGCTCTGGCAACGTCTCGGTGGCGGCCGACCCACCACCACGGATCTGATCCTGTTCTCGCGCCAGATGTACTCGATCACGAAGGCCGGAGTGCCGTTGCTGCGTGGCATGCAGAGCATTGCGGCCTCGACGGCAAATCGCGTCATGCGCGCGACGCTGCTGGCCGTCATCGAGAGCCTGCAGGCCGGCCGCGATCTCACGTTCGGCTTCGGCCGCTTCCCCGAGGTCTTCTCGAAGTTCTACTTGAGCGTGATCAAGGTCGGCGAGAGCTCCGGGACGCTCGAGACTGCGTTCCTGCGCATGTACGAGTACCTCGGCATGCAAAAGCGCATCCGCGACAAGGTCAAGGCCGCGCTGCGCTATCCCGCCACGGTGATCGTCGCCATTGCGATTGCGATCTCGATCATCACGATGTGGGTGCTACCCAAGTTCGCACCGATCTTCGAGGCGCTCGGTAACAATCTGCCGTGGGCCACGCGCGTCTTGATAGGCGTGTCCTCGTTCGCCTCGCACTACTGGTATCTCGTGATCGGCGCGGTCGTGGTTGCCGTCGCCGGCTTCCAGCTGTGGGTACGCGATCCCGCGGGACGTTATCGCTGGGACAAGCTCAAGCTGCGCGCGCCGGTCGTCGGCGGCATCGTGCGGTGTGCGAGCCTAGCGCAGATCTGTCGATCGTTCGCGCTGACGCTCGAGGCCGGCGTGCCGATGATTCAGGCGCTGAGCACGATCGCGCGCGCCTCGGGCAACGACTACCTCAGCGAGCGCGTGCTGGCGCTGCGCGACGGCGTCGAGCGCGGCGAGGGCCTGTATCGTACGGCGCAGACCGTCGATCTATTCACGCCGCTGGCGCTGCAGATGATCGCGATCGGCGAGGAGACCGGGGCGCTCGGCGAGATGCTGAGCGAGGTCGCCGACTTCTACGAGCGCGAGGTCGACTACGACCTCGAGAACCTCAGCGCCGCGATCGAGCCGCTCTTGATCGTCGCCGTAGGCGGCATGGTGCTCGTGCTGGCGCTCGGCGTGTTCCTGCCGCTGTGGGACATGGCCGCCAAGGGCACGGGCCTCGGTTGAGTGCCATGCGCAAGCCACGCGGCTTCACGCTGATCGAGCTTCTCGTGGTCGTGGTGGCGATCGGCATTCTGGCCGGCGTGCTGCTCGACCGCGTGCTGCCGTTGATCGGCCGCGCGCAGCGGGCCGCGTTCATGCAAGTGCAGGCGGATCTGAAGACTGCGTTGCTGCTCGAGGCCGCCAAGCGGATCACGCGCGGCGAGGCTGATCGGCTGGCAGAGCTGGCGGACGCGAACCCGATGACGTTGCTGCTGTCGCCGCCCGCGAACTATCTCGGCTCGTTCTCGTGGCCGCCCGAGGCGAACGTACCGCGAGCCAGCTGGTATTTCGACGAGCACTCGCGCCGGCTCGTGTATGTGGTCGGCCGCCACACACGCTTCGATCCCGTGCAGGGACCGTCCGGCCGGATCGAGCTCAAGACCGCGTTCGTGTTCGAGGACCGCGACGGCGACGGCAGCTTCGATCCCATCCGCGACGAGTTTCAAGGGCTGCGGCTCGAGCCCGTCCGTGCCTTCGCCTGGCCCGATTGACCGGCCCGGCGGCCAAGGTGAGACGCCGGTCACGGATGCATGCGCCTGCCTGTGGGCCGGATCACAGTCGCAACGCCTTCTGTCAACTAGAGTTTTCCCAGTGTTTTAGCCAAATCCGTTTCGAGAGGGAGGTGCGATGAATAGACAAGGCCGTCAGGGCGGTTTCACGCTGATCGAGCTCGTGGTCGTGATCACGATTCTCGGCATTCTCGCCGCGTTCGCGGTGCCCCGCTTCGCATCCCTCGAAAAGCAGGCGCGCGGCGCAGCGACGCAGTCGATCGCGGGCAGCGTACGCTCCGGTGCCGCGCTCGCGCATGCGCTGTGGCTCGCGCAGGGCGACCCGTCGAGCGTGAGCGTGACGATGGAAGGCAACGTCATCGCGATATCGAACGGCTACCCGGATGCCGCGACGATTGCTAACACGCTTTCCGAAAGTCCTCCGGCGGGCTTCCTCGTGACGCCGGGCGCTTCCACTACGTTCTCGAAGACGAGCTCGGCGGGCACGGCGATCGCGAACTGCCTCGTCACGTACTCGCCGGCCGCAGTCAACGGCGCGCCGGGCGTGGTGACGGACGTCACCGGCTGCTAGCGCGCCGCGCGTTCGATCGGTTCTACGGAGGGCGCCCACGGGCGCCCTCCGTCTCTAACGAGGATGCCATGGGCCAGCACTTGCGAGCCGGCCTCCCGGGCGCCGCGGGCTTCACGCTCGTGGAGCTCGTCGTGGTGCTCGTCATCCTCGGCATCCTCGCCGCCATCGCGGCTCCTCGATTCTTCGACAATCGCACGTTCGCGCAGCGCGGCTACTACGAGGAGCTGGCCGCGGCCCTGAAGTACTCGCAGAAGCTCGCGGTCGCGAGCGGCTGTCCCGTGCGTGTGACGATCAGCGCGGGCGGCTATCAGGCGCGCCAGCAGGCCGCGCAGGGCGGCAGCTGCGATCCGGCCGACACGACCTGGCCCACCGACGTGCGGCTCGCGGACGGGCAGCTGCTGACGGGCAACACCCCGGGCGGGGTGGCCGTTGCCCCGGCCGTCACGCTGACGTTCGACGCGCTCGGCCGCACCAATCTCGGCGCCGATCAAAGCATCAGCGTCGGTCCGTTCGCTTTGACGGTGCGGGCCGACAGCGGCTTCGTGCAAGCGCCATGACCACCGGCGGGCACTACGAGCGCGGCGTGACGCTGATCGAGCTCGTGATCTCGATCGTGGTGATCGCAATCGCGGCGGGCGCCGTGCTCGGCGTGCTGTCGCGCAGCGTGGGTCGTAGCGCCGACGCCATGGTGCTGAGCCAGGCCGTCGCGATCGCCGAAGCCTATCTCGAGGAGATCACGCTGAAGCCGTTCGCGGATCCCGACGGCGTCGACGACGAGGCGAATCGCACCGCCTTCGACGACGTCGACGATTACAACGGTCTAGTCGACGTCGGCGCGCGCGATCAGTTCGGCACGGCGCTCGGCGCATTGTCACGATACACGGTGACCGTCATGGTGACCCCGAGCACCGCACTCACGTCCGTCCCCGGTGCCGATGCCGAACGGATCGACGTGCGCGTGACCTATCCGCCGAACGTCACGGTCGCATTGACGGGCTACCGGATGAGGCTCTGAACATGCGCCTCGCATCCTGTCGCGGCTTCACGCTGATCGAGCTCGTCGTCACGCTCGTGATCGGCGCCGTCGTCGTGTCGTTCGTCTCGATGTTCATCAGCGGGCCAGTCCGCGGCTTCACGGATCAGACCCGGCGCGTGCGGCTCGTCGACGCGGCCGACTCGGCGCTGCAACGGATCGGCCGCGACGTCCGTCGTGCGTTGCCGAACAGCGTGCGGACCACGACGGCCGGCGGCGTTACTGCGCTCGAGCTGCTCGGCACGGTCGACGGCGGCCGCTATCGCGCGCAGCCGCCCGGGACCGCGGCCCAGATCCTCGATTTCGCCGCCGCCGATGGCTCGTTCGACGTGCTCGGCCCGTTCACGCAGCTCGCGAAACCGTGGAGCTCGACGAGCCATTACCTGGCCATCTACAACGTCGGCGTGCCGGGTGCGGACGCCTACGAGCTCGCGAACGTGATCACCCCGCCCGGCACGACGGTGGGGGTCTCGGTGGACGGGGCCACCGGCGAAGATCGCGTCACGCTGACGCCGGCGTTTCGTTTCGCGTACGGCTCGCCGACGCAGCGCGTATTCCTCGTCGACGGCCCGGTGACCTACCTGTGCGATACCGTGGCCGGAACGCTGCTGCGCTACTCGGGCTACGCGATCGATGCGAGCCAGGCGAACCGCGACTCCCACGGCGAGCTGCTCGGCGCGGGCGCCACGGCGAGCCTCATGGCGAACCAGCTGGTCGGCTGTGCGTTCACCTATACGCCCGGGACCGCCGAGCGCGCCGGCCTCGTGACGCTGTCGATCACGGTCCGCTCGCAGGGCGAGTCCGTGTCGCTGTTGTCTCAGGTTCACGTGGACAACGTGCCATGACGAGCGTGAACCGCCAGCGCGGCTTCTCGCTCGTGTCGGCCATCTTCCTGCTCGTCGTGCTCGCGGGGCTCGGCGTGTACGCGGTGCGATTGAACACGATGCAACAGCAAACGGTCACCGCCGGCTTGCGCGCCGCCGAGGCTTTCCAAGCCGCGCGCACCGGCGCCGAATGGGGCGCTTATCGAGCCCTGAACGGCGGTGTTTGCGCAGCGGCCACGCTGAATCTCACGGAAGGCGCGACGGCGGGATTTCGCGTGTCGCTGCAGTGCTCGCAAAGCACGCATTCGGAAGGCGCGAGCACGATCCACGTGTTCGTGTTCGACGTTCGCGCCGAGGCCGGTGCATACGGTGGGCCGGACTACGTGTCGCGACGGCTGCAAACCAAGATCACGGATGCGACGTAGCGAGTGACGACCACCCCCCACACCGCGGAGCGAACCGTCCAATCGCCGTGTCGCTCGGCAAGCGCCCGGCTACGCGTAGGGCTACTGGTGGTGGCTTCGCTCTTCGCAGTTGCCGTCCACGCTCAAGGCGTGAGCTTCGTCGGCGCGAGCCCACAGGTGTCGGCCAGGAACGGCAACGTTTCGCCGGCGATGCCCGCGGGCGCGGCGGCCGGCGACTTCGCGGCTCTGATCGTGGCCGGTCGTCCCAATAACTCGAACACGCCGACGGCACCCGCGGGGTGGACGCTGCGCAGCTCGGCGTACCTGACGAGCCCGAGCGTGCGAATCCTGACCTTCTATCGTGTGCTGACCGGGGGTGATCCGAGCCCGGTGGTCGACCTCCCCGGCGGATGGAACGGCAACTCCGCGGGAATGTCGGCTCAGCTCGCGGTCTGGCGCGGGGTCGACACGACCACGCCGTTCGACGTGGCCGACGTCACCGGCACGACGGGCGCTACCCCGAGCTGGGTGCCACCGGCGCTCACCACCGCGACGGCCGGAGCCTGGGTGGCCACGGCCGTCGCGACGAGTGACAACAACGACGTCGGTCTAGGCACCGCCGCGGGCTTCACGGCCCGGATGTCGGGCACGAGCTATGCCACGGCAACGGGTGCCGATCACTCCGTGGCGCTCGCGGACAAGCCCCAGACCACGGCCGGTGTCGCGACCATGCCGACCTGGCAGCAGAACGCGAACTCACCCGACGCCTGGGCCGGCCTCACGTTTGCGCTGCGGCCGGCGGTTCCGCCCGAGATGCGACTGTCGATGAGCTTCGAGGAGGCGACGTGGAGTGGGACGGGTGGTGAGGTCAAGGATGCCAGCGCCTACGGTCTGAACGGCGTCTCCGTCGGTGGAGCCACGACGGCCAACACGACGCCCGCGACGGCGACGAATCCCGGCACGTGCCGCTACGGAACCTTCAGCGGCTCCGGTCAGTACGTCGAGATCCCGAACGATCCGGCGGTGAACATCACGAGCCAGCTGACCGTCACGGCCTGGATCTACCTGCGCGCGACGCCGTCCGAGCTCAACACGATCGTGTCGAAGGACACGAACTACGAGTTTCACGTCGACAACGGCCGGCACGTGTACTGGTGGTGGAACGACAGCAGCGGCAACACGCGCTCGATCACGACGACGAACACGATCTCGCTGAACGCCTGGCACCACGTCGCGATCGCATATCAATCCGGCGCCCAGCGCATCTACATCGACGGCGTGGGGCAGGGTACGACCGGCAACTACACGGGAACGTTGGCGCAGAACACGCTGCCGCTGTATATCGGCGAGGACTGGAATTTCCTCTCGCGCGTGTTCAACGGCTACATCGACGAGGTGCGCGTGGTCGCGCGCTACCTGTCGCAGGCCGAGATCCAGGCGCTGCGCGATGAGACGCACCCGTGCGCGAACACCGCCAAGTTCACGATCAACCACAACGATTTCGGCATCAACTGTGTGCCCGAGACGATCACGGTGAACGTCGTCGACTCCGTGACCGGCACGCCGCTGCTGAACTACAACGCGCAGGTTCAGCTCGATACGCAGACGGGCTACGGCACCTGGGCGCTCGTCTCCGGCGGCGGCACGTTCAGCGATGGCACGCCTAACGACGGCGTCGCGACGTATACCTGGCCGCTCGGTCAGTCGCAGGCGACGTTCACGCTGTATTACCCGCAGGGCCCGCCATCGATGGACGTCGACGTGTTCCAGGTCGGCAATCACCGGCATCCGCGACACCGACGCCGAAGGCCTGCTCGTGTTTTCGCCGAACGGGTTCACGGTCACGGCCGCGGCGCTGTCGAATCCGCCGCCGGCCTTCATCACGACGTTCGCGACCAACCAGACCGCCGGCACGAATTTCTCGTTGTACCTGACGGCGTACGGGCAGACTCCCACCGACGCGACTTGCGGCGTGATCGAGACCTACACGGGGACGAAGAGCTTGAAGTTCTGGTCCACCTACGGCAATCCGGCGACCGGCACGCGCAATGTCACGATCAACGCCGTCAGCGCTGCGCCGAGCGAAGGCACTTCTGCAACGCAGAACGTGACGTTCACGAACGGCCAGGCCGTGGTCACGGCGAAGTACAAGGACGTGGGCCGCATCAGCATCGGCATGAAGGACGACACGACGACGAACGCCGAGCTGCCGAACGGTATTCGCGGCGCGACGGCCAACTTCGTCGTGAAGCCCTACGATTTCGTGCTGAGCAGCATTCAGAACGCCGCCGGCACGGTCACGAATCCGCAGGCCGCGAGTGCCTCGGGTTCGGTGTTCCTCGCGGCCGGTGCGCCGTTTCGTGCGACGGTCACCGTGCGTGATGCCGAGGGCAGCGCCACGCCGAACTACGGCCGCGAGACGCCGGCCGAAGACGTGCGGTTGGTGCCGACGCTGTTCTTGCCGGCCGGTGGCGCGAATCCTTCGATCGGCGGCGCGGGCTTTGGCCCGTTCACGAATGGCGTGGCGACCGGCACAGGTTTCGCCTGGTCCGAGGTCGGCATCATCCAGGCGATTGGCGGCATCGGCGATCTCGACTACCTCGGTGCCGGCGACGTGCTCGGGCCCACGTCGAGCGAGCGCATCGGCCGGTTCATTCCCAGCCGTTTCGTCGCCGCGTTGAACTCGCCACTGCTCGCGACGGCTTGTAACGCCGGCGGATTCACGTATCAGGGGCAGAGCTTCGGCTATGCGACCGCGCCCGTGATCACGGCGACGGCCGTGTCGGTCAGCGGCTCGACCACGACGAACTACACGGGCGCGTTCTTCAAGCTGACGAACGCGACATTGAGCGGTCGCAGCTATACGAGCGCGGCCGGCGCGCTCGACACGTCGGGCTTGCCCGGCACGTCCATCGATCCCGCGATCGCCTCACCGGGCGGCGGGACCGCCACGCTGACTTTCGGCGGTGGCAGCGGGCTCGCGTTCACGAAGACACTGCTGGCGCCGTTCAGTGCCGGCATCCAGCTCGCGATCAACGTGTTGGATGGCGATGGCGTCGCGGCGGTCGGTGCTGGACCGCTCGGCAACCCCGTCACGTTCGGCAGCCCCAGCGGCATGCCGTTCACGGCGGGGCAGGAAATTCGCTACGGCCGTATTCGTGTCGGCACGGCCGTCGGCTCGGAGCTCGTGAATCTGCCTGTGCCGATGCGCGCCGAGTATTACGCGAGCGGGGCCGCGGGCTTCGTGACGAACGTCGGCGATACCTGTACCTCGGGCGTCTCGATCGGGCTCTCGAGCTTCACGGAGAACCTGAGCTTAAGCGACACCTGCGTGCGCGATGCCGGCGCGCCCGGCGCCAGCGGGGCCGGCTGCGCCGCAGCCGCGCCGCTCGCCGAGCGGTTCCGCTCGCCTCCGACCGCGGCGGCCGGCGGGGACTTCAACTTGGGGCTCAAGGCGCCGGGCATCGGTCATCAGGGCAGCGCCGTGATCACGGCGACCGTGCCGACGTGGTTGCGCTACGACTGGAACACCACGACGCCGGGGGACGAGAACCCGACGGGACAGGCGACGTTCGGCATCTACGGCGGGCAGTCCCGCCAGATCTACACGCGCGAGATCTACTAGCCCGCTAGCCTGACTGCGGGGCGACCGCGCCGACTTCGCCGCGCCGTCGCGCAGCGGTTCCGCTTTCGAACCGCCGCCCGAGCCACCAGCCGACGATGGCCCAGGCGGCCGCGATGACGGCGCCGACAGCCATCATGCCGTTCGGCGAGACGCCGATCGCCGTCAGTGCTGCGTTCGCCTGGCCACCGACGTAGTCGGCCGCACGGTACACCGGCACGTCGATCGTGCTCTTCGCTTTGTATTTGGTCTCCTTGTCGAGCGGGCTCCAGAGCATCTCGCGGCCCGGCCGCACGAACGCGTACTCGCCCGCGCGACGCAGGACGAACACGCCCGCGAACAATAAGAACGTGCTGTAGCCGGCGAGGCCCAGGAACGCGACGATCATGAGGATCGGCACCAGCGTCAGCAACGTGGTCACGCCGAATCGCGCCGCGATGCGGCCCGTCAGGAACACCTGCGTGACCACCGTCAGGCTCTGCACGATCCAGTCCATGCGGGCGAACACGCGCGTCCGCTCGCTGGTGTCGGCGAACGTGTCGGCGACGATTCGTAGCTGCTCGAAGTACAGGATCGTGCTCACGGCCGAGATGCCGACGATGAATAGCGCAATGCCGAGCAGATAAGGCGAGCGCAGCAATGGCCGTGACGCCGGCGAACACATTGCCGCCGATCGGCCGATCCTCGGCGGCGTCGGCGCCCGGGCGATCCGACCAAATGTTGAGCAGCACGCGCTGGCACACGATCGCGATGGCGAACATGGCGGCCGCCACGTACAGGATGCCGGCTTCGCCGATCGTCGTGACGGTCAGGTCCGACACTAACGGCCCGGCCAGCGCGCCGGCGCTGCCGCCCGCTGCGATCACGCCGAACAGCCGCTTCGTTTGGCCGCGCTCGAAGATCTCGAGCAGAAAGCTCCAGAACATCGACAGCAAGAACAGATTCACGACGCTGATGAACACATAGAACGACTTGCCGAGCAGCGGATTGAACTGCGTCGGATCGAGCAGCAGGCCGACGCCTGCGAGGACGGCTGCCACGATTCCGTATGTCCAGGGCAGGAACGTGCTGCGCTTGAAGCGCGCGACCACGGCGCCGTAGAGCGGAATGATCAGGATCGAAAACGTGCCCGTGTACAACCAAAGGTCGGCGACGGCCTGGCGGCCGAGCAACGTTGCGACCGTTTCGCGCACTGGGCGCACGGAGAAATATCCGGCCCACATGAAGAAGAACAGCGCGAAGGCCGCCACGACGGCGCCAACTTCGCGAGGTTCGATGGGGGCGAGGCGCGTCACCATGCGGTTGAACGCGGAGGTTGTTGTTGTACTCATCGCCGCAGAATACACCGGGCCGCGCGACGCTTGGAATCACCGCCACGGCGACGAACGTCGACGGCGTCTCGTTATTTCTGAAGTGTACGCGCTATCGTTACGGCTTCCGAGGCGACGGAGGCACCACGATGCGACATCGACTGTGGCTCATGACTGCGATTCTCCTGCTCACGGCATGTGGCGGGTCGGAGCCGCCCCCGGCTCAACCGCCGCCGGAACCCAAGCCGACCGTCTTCGATCCGCTGACGCAGACGATCGACCGAGCGAAGGCCGTGCAGCAGACCGTCGATGATCAGGCCGCGGAATTGCGCAAGCGAGTCGAGGAAGCGGAGCGGTAGCCGCGCCGCTCAGCGGTAGCCGAGGACGTGCTTCAAGCCGCGGAACGCCGGCAGTGTGGCGGTCACCACGAAGGTCGGAATCGAGTTCAGGTAGTTGTGATACCGGCCTTTCGCTTCGAAGCGACTGCGAAACTCGGAGCGCTCGAGCGGGTCGAGTAACAGGGGGACGATGCCACCGGCGATGTAGACGCCGCCGCGCGCGCCGGTCGTGAGCGCCAGGTCGCCCGGCGACGGTACCGAGCATGGCGAAGAACATCTGCAACGTCTTCCGTGCGAGAGGCTCGCGCTGACTGGCGAGTCGCGTGACGTCCTCCGGCGTGACCGTCGGTTGGCCGCGACCCGCGAGCTCCGCGAGCGCGACGTAGAGGTTTACGAGGCCCTGGCCCGAGAGCACGCGCTCCGCGGAGCAGTGGCCGAACCGCTCGCGCAGCAACGCGACGACGTCCTGCTCCTCGCGTGTCGAGGCGGGCATCGACACGTGGCCGCCTTCACCCGAGATCACCGTCCAGCCGTCCATGGCCGGCGCGATCGCGGAGACGCCGAGTCCCGAGCCTGGTCCGAGCGCGGCCATCGTCGCGCGCGGGTGAGGCTCGCCGCCGCCGATCTGTCTGCGATCGGCGGCCGAGAGCTGCGGCAGCGCCCAGCCGATCGCCGCGAAATCGTTGCAGACCGTGAGTCGCTGCAGCCCGAGCTGCGTTTTGAGCTCCGCCTGCGAGAAACGCCAATCGATATTCGTCATGTGCACGTCGTCGCCGACGATCGGCGCCGCCACGGCCAGCGCTGCGCGCTTCGGTCGATCGCTGGCGCGACGATGGTCGAGATAGACGCTCAGTACGCCGACGAGGCCAGTGAAGTCGACATTATCGAAAACCTCGGGCGCGACTTCGTTCCCTTGGTCGTCGACGAGTGCGCAGCGCGTGTGCGTTGCGCCGATGTCCGCCATCAGATCCATCAGGTGGGCTAGGCGTTGAGATCGGGTATCCGCGCGCTTTCGAGCTGCGTGATCATGTCTTTCAGCATGAGCTTGCGTTTCTTCAGCCGTTTCAGCAGCAGCTGGTCGACGTGCGGATCGTTGCCGAGGCGGGCGATGACCTGATCGAGGTCACGGTGCTCGACGCGTAGCTGTTTGAGTCGCTCCACGTTGCGGAATGTCTCAGTCTCTACTTTCTCGTCCACGGCTGTTCATGGTCGGCGCCAACCAGTCGCGCCGCTGGTCGCCAAAGGCCAGAAAGTGCGGGTTCAGCAGGTCGTCTTTGCAGTTGTACCGCAGCGCCTGACCGGCCGTATCGATCATACGCCCGCCCGCGCTCTCGAGGATAGCGTGGGCGGCGGCCGTATCCCATTCGGACGTGGGGCCGAGCCGCGGATACAGGTCGGCCGCGCCCTCGGCGACGAGGCAGATCTTCAGCGAGCTGCCCATCGCGGTGATCTCATGCGGCCCGAGCGCCACCAGGATAGTCGGCGAGCTCGCCGCTCGGATGGCTGCGACTGCCGACGACGCAGCGGCGGGGTTCTCGACGCGCGCCGCACGTAGATCGGCTCGGGAAGACCATCGCCGTCCTGTCGCCAGGCGCCGACACCGAGTGCTCCGCAGTACAGCCGATCGAGCGCGGGGGCCAGCACGACGCCGAGCGTAGCCCGATGCTCGTCGACGAGCGCGATGTTCACCGTGAACTCGCCGTTGCGTTTCAAGAACTCCTTGGTGCCGTCGAGGGGGTCGACGAGCCAGAAACGCGTCCAGGCTCGCCGGTCGAGCAGCTCGCCGGGTGCCGCTTCCTCCGATAGCACCGGCAGCGAGGGCGCAAGCGCGCGCAAGCTGCGAGCGATGATGGTGTGCGCAACCTCGTCGGCCTCCGTGAGGGGCGAGCGATCGGCCTTCAGCGCTACGGCGAAATCCCGCGCGTACACCTCGAGGATGGCGCGACCGGCGTCGCGCGCGATGCGAGACACATCGCTCGAGCAAGCGGCGTGTTTCGGTCGGATCGTTCACGGCGTCTCTTGTATCATAGTGCGATGGCGCAAGCAGCCAGCTTCACCCCGGATTGGGATCGAATAGACACCGTGCTCGTCGACATGGATGGCACGCTGCTCGATCTGGCGTTCGACAACTTCTTCTGGCTCGAGCTCGTGCCGCAGCGCTATGCCGGGCTCCATGGGCTGAGCATTGCGGCGGCGCAAGCCGAGCTGGCACCTCGGTTCGCCGCCAAGACTGGGACGCTCGCGTGGTATTGCCTCGACCATTGGACGATCGATCTCGGCATGGATTTGAAGGCGCTGAAGCGTGAGCATCGCCAGCACATTCGATTCCTGCCGCGCGCGCCCGAGTTCCTGGCTGCCGTGCGCGGCCGCGGCAAGCGTCTCTGCATCGTAACGAACGCGCATCGCGACACGTTCGAGGTCAAGGCGGAGCATACGGGCATCGACCGGCTCGTCGACGGCGTCGTGTGCTCGCATGACTTCGCCGCGCCGAAGGAAAACAGCGCCTTCTGGCAGGCGCTCGAGCGACACGAGCCGTTCGATCGTGGTCGAACGTTGCTGATCGAGGATAGCCTGCACGTGCTCGCCGCCGCGAGCACGCACGGCGTGCGGCACACCGTGGCGATTCGCCGGCCCGATTCGCGTCAGCCGCCGCGCGCGATGGACGGATACGCAGCCGTCGACGGCGTGGCCGACCTGCTCTGAGCCGCTGCTACCGCGGCTTCGAGCGCGGTCCGCCGCGGGGCCGCGGTCGCCGTGGGCTCGCCGCGCCGCTGACCCTCGTCGCGGTGGTGCGGTCGGCGCCGCGACTCCTGGCAGCCGGCGCGAATCAACGCGTCGTGGTCGAACGTCGCAACGGGAATCTTCCTGCCGATGAAGGTCTCGATGTCCGGAAGCGAGATGGCATAGGCTTCGCAGCCGAAGCTGATCGCATCACCGGTGGCGCCGGCGCGCGCGGTGCGACCGATCCGATGCACGTAGTCTTCCGCGTCCTGTGGCAGATCGTAGTTGAACACGTGGCTGACGCCCGGCACATGCAGGCCGCGGGACGCGACGTCGGTGCCGATCAACACGTCGAGCTGCCCGGCTTGAAAGTCCTTGAGCATGCGCAGGCGCTTGCGCTGCGGCACGTCGCCCGACAACGCCTCGGCCTTGATGCCGTTCTGTTGCAGGCGGTCGCTGAGGCGATCCGCCTCGCGTCGCGTATTCACGAAGATCATCGTGCGGTGTGGATCGCGATCGCGGAGCAACGTCAGCAGCAGCGGAAACTTCTCCTCGTTCGAGGGGAAGTAGATGCTCTGCGTAACGCTGTCCACGGTCATCTTGTCGGGCTCGATTCGCACGAGCTCGGGATCGTTCATGTGCTCGTACGCGAGCTCCAGCACGCGATGCGAGAGGGTCGCGGAAAACAGCAGGTTCAGCCGGCGGTCGTGCTCGGGCAGCCGACGCAGCACGAAGCGGATGTCTTTGATGAAGCCGAGATCGAACATCCGGTCGGCCTCATCGAGTATGAGTACCTGGACGGCGCGGAAGCCAAACACACGCTGTTTGTAGAAGTCGATGATGCGGCCCGGCGTGCCGATCAATATGTCCACGCCGGCGGCGAGGTCGGCGCGCTGTTTGTCGTAATCCGTGCCCCCAAACGCCAGCCCGAGCCTGAAAGGTAAATATTTGCCAAGCACGGTCGCATCGGCATGCACCTGCACGGCGAGCTCGCGCGTTGGCGCTAGAATCAACGAACGAGGCGCCGGTGGCCCCGGCTCGACCTCGAGCGGCGGCATGTGCTCGAGCCGGTGGAACATCGCGACGAGGAAAGCGGCCGTCTTACCGGTGCCGGTCTGGGCCTGGCCTGCCACGTCCTGGCCTTCGATGGCGAGCGGCAGCGTCTGGCTCTGGATGGGCGTGCACTGAACGAATCCAGCTTCGGCGATACCACGCTGCAGCGCCGCCGACAACGGCAAATCGGCGAAGCGAAGATCGGAAAGGTGCTGGCTCGATGGCGGGACGGTTTCTATTGCGGGCCTCGATACTTGCAAATTGACTTCTCGACGGTTAAAAATACGGTACGCCCTCCCAGATATCCACAGTATTCCTGCGAGCCCCGAAGGAAGCGCCTGTCGCGACATTGTGCCTGACCCGTCAGGCTGCGTCACTTTCGGCTTAGCTCAACTGGGCGTATTCGACATTCGCCTTTCCGCTCCCGGGGATTTCTCGGGGAGTGGGTGATACTTAGAGGATCTTTTATTGTGAGTGATCAGATCGTACACACGACCGATGCGGCATTCGAAGCAGACGTAGTCAAATCTCCCCAGCCGGTCCTGCTCGACTTCTGGGCGGAGTGGTGCGGTCCCTGCAAGATGATCGCACCCATCCTCGACACCATTGCAACGCAATACAAAGACAAGCTCCGCGTCGTCAAGCTGAACATCGACGAGAATCCGAAAACGCCGCCGAAATACAACATTCGCGGCATTCCCACCCTGCTGCTGTTTCGTGACGGCACCGTAGCCGCGCAGCAGGTGGGCGCAGTTTCCAAAGCGCAGCTCGAGGCATTTCTCGAGGCCCATCTGAATGGCAGCCGCGCTCAAACAGCTTCTTAGCAAGAGTAAAAAGTCGTGAGGGGATATTTAGGCAATTCGGCACGCGCCCGGATGAAAGACGGGCCGCGGCAGCCAAACGATGGTAACGGCAAACGAGGCGGTCGCGGAACCGTCCCATGCGCGAAGAGTACCCGGACGACGAGGAGTTCGACGTCATCCCGGCCGCGGAGCTTGCGCAGACCAAGAACGCGATGAACCTGTCCGAGCTGAAGACGCGGCCGGTCGCGGCACTCGTCCAGCTCGGGGAGGGTATGGGGATCGAGAACCTCGCCCGCTCGCGCAAACAGGACATCATCTTCTCGGTCCTGAAGGCGCACGCCAAGAACGGCGAGAGCATCTTCGGCGAGGGCGTGCTCGAGATCCTGCAGGACGGCTTCGGCTTCCTGCGCTCCGCCGACGGTTCGTACCTGGCGGGGCCCGACGACATCTATGTGAGCCCGAGCCAGATCCGGCGCTTCAACCTGCGGACGGGCGATACGGTTTCCGGGCTGATTCGTCCGCCGAAGGACGGCGAGCGCTACTTCGCGCTGCTGAAGGTCGGCGAGATCAATCACGACGCGCCCGAGGCCGCGAAGAGCAAGGTCCTGTTCGAGAACCTGACGCCGCTCTTCCCGAAGAAGCGGCTGAAGCTCGAGCAGGGTAACGGCAGCACCGAGGATCTGACGGCGCGCATCATCGACATGGTCGCGCCGATCGGCAAGGGCCAGCGGGGCCTGATCGTATCGCCGCCGAAAGCCGGTAAGACGATGCTGCTGCAGAACATTGCGGCATCGATTGCCGCGAACCATCCGGACGTGCAGCTGATCGTGCTGCTGATCGACGAGCGACCGGAAGAAGTCACGGAGATGGAACGCACGGTGCGCGGCGAGGTCGTGTCGAGCACGTTCGACGAGCCCGCCACGCGGCACGTGCAGGTGGCCGAGATGGTCATCGAGAAGGCCAAGCGCCTCACGGAGCACAAGCAGGATGTCGTGATCCTGCTCGACTCGATCACGCGTCTCGCCCGCGCCTACAACACGGTGGTGCCGTCGTCGGGCAAGGTGCTCACGGGCGGTGTGGACGCGAATGCGCTGCAGCGGCCGAAGCGCTTCTTCGGCGCGGCGCGCAACATCGAGGAAGGCGGCAGCCTCACGATCATCGCCACGGCGCTGATCGACACGGGCTCGAAGATGGACGACGTCATCTACGAGGAGTTCAAGGGCACCGGCAACATGGAGATCCACCTGGATCGCCGCATTGCGGAGAAGCGCGTGTTCCCGGCCATCAACATCAATCGCTCCGGCACGCGCAAGGAAGAGCTGCTGACGGCGCCCGACGAGCTGCAGAAGATGTGGGTGCTGCGCAAAGTGCTGCATCCGATGGACGAGCTCGCGGCGATCGAGTTCCTGCTGTCGAAGCTGCAGGACACGAAGACGAACGCCGAGTTCTTCGAGTCCATGAAGCGCTAACCGTCGTCCTCGTTCCGTTGCCGCGCCCCGACACCCTCGTGACAGGGGACTGCCGGGAACGCCGTGAATACGTCCCTGTGGCTCGCGCGGCGCCATCCGACCGCCATGGATGGCGGAAGTGCAGCCATTGCAGGAGCAAATTGCTGCCCTCGCGCCGAGCGTCCCGGCAATCCCCTGTCACGAGGATGCCGGGCCGCTGTGTAGCGTGTGGGTTGCCCGTTAGCGGGACTCTTCGCGCTGGATGGCGCGGTAGCCGATGTCCGTGCGCCAGAAGGCGCCGTCCCACGTGATCTTGCGGACGCCGGAGTACGCCGCCTCCGAGGCCGCGCGCACGCTGGGGCCTGCGCCCACGACGCACAGCACGCGGCCGCCGTCGGTCACGACGCGGTCGCCGTCGAGCTTCGTGCCGGCGTGGAACACCTTCGCGTCGTTGCCGTCCACGCGGTCGAGGCCGCTGATCGGCTTGCCCTTCTCGTATGCGTCCGGATAGTCGCGGCTGGCCATGACGACGCCGACCGTGGCGCGCGGGTCCCAGTCGATCGGCTGGGTGCCGAGCGTGCCGTCGAAGCACGAGAGGCAGAGCTCCGCCAAGTCCGTGCGCAAGCGGAACAGGATGGGCTGCGTCTCGGGGTCGCCGAGGCGGCAGTTGAACTCGATGACCCGCGGTTGCCCGGCAGCGTCGATCATCAGGCCCGCATACAGAAAACCACGGTAATGGATGCCGTCGGCCATGAGGCCGCGCACGGTCGGCAGCATGATTTCGTGCATCACTCGCTCATGTACCGCCGGTGTCACGACCGGTGCCGGTGAATACGCGCCCATGCCGCCGGTGTTCGGGCCGCGATCGCCGTCGTCCCGCGTCTTGTGGTCTTGCGAGCTCGCGAGCGGCACGACTCGGGTGCCGTCGACTACGGCGATGAAGCTCGCCTCCTCGCCGTGCAGGAAGTCCTCGATGACGACCTTGGCGCCGGCGGCGCCGAACTGGCCTTGCCGCAGCACACGATCGAGCACGTCTTCGGCCTCGGCAAGGGTCGAGGCGATGATCACGCCTTTGCCGGCGGCCAGGCCGTCGGCCTTGATGACGATCGGGACGGCGCGCGTCCGCACGTAATCGCGCGCGGCGTCGAGCTCCGTGAATGCCCGAAACGCAGCCGTCGGAATCGAATGGCGCGTCAGGAACTCCTTTGTGAAGGATTTCGATCCCTCGAGCTGGGCACCGGCCGCATTGCGGCCCGAAGCATTTCAGTCCGTGCCGCTCGAAATGATCGACGACTCCACCCACGAGCGGGATCTCGGGGCCGACGATCGTCAGCGCGACGGTTTCGCGACGTGGCGAGCTCGACGAGCCGATCGTAGTCCGTGACGGGCACCGCCACGTTGCGGACCTTTGGTTCCGTGGCCGTGCCGGCATTGCCCGGCGCGACGAGCACCTCGTCGACGGTGGCTGACTGTGCGAGCTTCCAGGCGATCGCGTGCTCGCGGCCGCCGCTGCCTATGACGAGAACCTTCACGTCGCCTGCTCTCTCGCTCAATGCCGGAAATGCCGCATACCGGTGCAGATCATCGCCATGCCGTGCTCGTCGGCGGCGTTGATCACCTCTTCGTCGCGCATCGAGCCGCCGGGCTGAACGACCGCGCGGATACCGCGCTGCGCGGCGGCATCGATGCCGTCCCGGAACGGAAAGAATGCGTCCGACGCCATGGCCGCGTCGGTCAGCGCAAGACCGGCTTCCTCGGCCTTCAGCGCCGCGATCCGCGCGCTCATGACGCGGCTCGGCTGGCCGGCGCCGATCCCGAGCGTCGCGCCGCCTTGCGTATACACGATCGCGTTGGATTTCACGTACTTGACCACGGTCCAGGCGAACTGCAGATCGCGCAGCTCCTCGGCCGTCGGCACGCGCCGCGTCACGACCTTGGCGGTCGTGAGATCGACGTGGCCGCGGTCCGCATCTTGCAGGAGGACGCCGCCCTCGATCGTCTTGATCTCGAGCCCGCGCTCGCGCGGGAGCGGTGGAGGCTGCGGGCCAGCCCGCCTCGAGCACCCGGATGGCCGGCCGCTTCGCGAGCGGCGCGCGCGCGGACTTCGTGACCTGTGGCGCGACGACGACCTCGGCGAATTGTTGCGCGACGATGGCTTCCGCGGAAGCTTGGTCGAGCGGGCGGTTGAACGCGATCACGCCGCCGTAAGCCGATGTCGGGTCGGTGCGGTACGCCAGCTGGTAAGCGAGCACGGGCGTCGCGGCGACGGCCACGCCGCACGGGTTCGCGTGCTTCACGATCACGCAGGCCGCGGCCTCGAACGCCTTCACGGCCTGATAGGCGGCGTCGGCATCGACGAGATTGTTGAATGACAGCTCCTTGCCTTGCGCCTGCGTCGCATGCGCGATCGTCGCGGGCACGTGCTCGGCCGTGCGGTACAGGGCCGCCTGCTGATGCGGGTTCTCGCCATAGCGCAGCGGTTGGGCGAGCCGCCAGTGGCGCAGCAACGGGTCGGGCCAGACTTCGGGCGTGGCGCTGTGCGTGCGCAGGTACGAGCTGATCGCGGCGTCGTAGCGGGACGTGTGGCTGAACGCCTTGATCGCGAGCTCGCGACGCAATCCGCCGGGGACGTTACCGTCCTCGAGAGCCGCCAGCACCGGCGCATAGTCGGCCGGATCGACGACCACGACGATGTGCTCGTGGTTCTTGGCAGCGGCGCGCAGCATGGCGGGACCGCCGACGTCGATGTTCTCGATGGCCTCCGCATCCGTGCAGTCCGGGCGCGCGGTCGTCGCCTCGAACGGATACAGATTCACGACCAGCAGGTCGATGACGCCGATGCCGTGCTCCGCGAGCACCGCGTCGTCCACACCGCGCCGCGCCAGCAGGCCGCCGTGGATGTGCGGATGGAGCGTCTTGACTCGCCCGTCCATGATCTCCGGAAAGCCGGTGATCGTGGCGACCTCGGTCACCGCGATGCGCGCGTCGCGCAGAGCTTTTGCCGTACCCCCCGTGGACACGATCTCGAAGCCCAGCTTCACGAGATCTCGGGCGAGCGGCTCCAGGCCTTGTTTGTCGGCGACGCTGAGCAGGGCGCGCCGCCGCGCGGTCGCTATGACATCCGTAGCCCGGCGGCGCGGCGTGTTGCGTCGGTTCTGCCGCCCGGGGCTCATCTGCCCTGGAGCTTGTAGGCTTTCAGCTTCTTGCGCAGCGTGCCGCGGTTGATGCCCAGAATCTCCGCGGCCTCGCTCTGATTGCCGTTGGTATAGCTCAGCACCGCGCGAAATAGAGGCTTCTCGACCTCGCCGATGACGAGCTCGTACAAATCGCCCGGCTTGTGACCGTTCAAATTCGCGAAGTAGCTGTGGAGACATTCGTCCGTCAGGCTGCTGAGCGGTTTAGTGCGTGTGCCGATGGGCGTCGAGTGGCCTGCCGTGCGTTTGGTTTTTTTGCGCGAACTCTTCTTGGTGCTCGGCGTCGCAATCACGACGTTCTCCCCTGCAGAACGTAACCACAATCACCGCTGAATCGGCACCTGCCAGCATTCTCTTAGCGTCTCGCGTGCTGTCAGCGAAAAGCGTTCTTGCCCCAGCAGTCTGCCGGGTCCGCACTCGTTGACGCTAACCCCGTTTTTCTAGCAGTAAGGATACCGATTCAGGGTACGACGATCATAGCACGGCACGCGGAAAATTTTGTTATCGCGTCGTGGATTTCGCACGCGTCAGAGAAATACTTTGTCGTTACGGCAGGTTACTTTCCTTGCTTCGACTTCGATGCAAACATCGAGCTCGAATCCGTACGCATCCGGGCCTGGATCGACGACTTCGATGTCCGCGTGCGTAGTTTCACCCGGCGACATCAAGTGATCGTGCGGCGTATAGCGCGACAAATACTCGCGGGGCGCGAACATGCGACTGCCCACGGCTTCCTCCCAGCGATCCTTGAGACGCAGTTGCACGTCCGGATACGGCTGCCGCTGCGGGCCGCGGTTCTGAATGCGTGCGCTGATCTTCAAGCTGCCGACGCCGCTCGAGTTGGGCTCCGCCGTTGCGACCCAGTCCAGAATTTCGTACTGGCGCACGTCCCAGTGCGGCGTGACCTTGATGCCGACGAAGCTGTATGCGCGCTGCACCCAGGGGCCGACCGAGGGGTGGCCCGCGAGCGTTGCACGGAAATGGTTCACGACCTGCGCGCCTAGCAGAAACACCGCCAGCACTGCCCCGGCGCCCCACCATCGGCTGATGCGTGGCCGTGGCGCGGCTAGCGGCGACCACGCGCCGGGGCCGAGTGCGGCGGCTCCGCGAGCGTGGCAAGCACCTCGTCGACCTGCTCGGCGCTGAAGGCGTCGGCGTCACCGCCGGCCTCTGTCGAGGACAGCTCCGCCGCAGCCAGCTCGGCCTCGGCCACGACGGCGGCGACCGAGTCTGCGCCGATACTGACGGCGGTCGGATCGTGCGCGGCGGTGGCGCGCGGCGGCGCATCCGGGTCGGGCTCGGCGCTCGCCGGCGTCGCGGGTGGCGGTATTGACGGCGGCATCGCGGCGGCGGGCGTCGACGTGGCGCTGCCCGTCTCGTCGTCGGTGCTCGCGAGCACTTCGGGGTCGGCATCGACGCGCTCGGTAAGCGCATTGAACACGCTGGCACACCGGCCACAACGGACCTGGCCGTTGGCCTTCTTCAGCGCTTCGTCGGTGACCCGGAACGTGGTCGCGCATTCCGGGCAACGCGTGAACAACATGTGGCGATCACTCCCTCGAGAGGGATTCTAACGGTTCGTCGTCGCGTTAACTCGCGTGCGTCGAATTCCCGCGAGCCGCACCCAACCGAGCTGCGAGACGATCGAGACCTCCGCGAAGTACGGCTCGTAAGCCGATAGCACGCCCGCCGCTTGGGCCTCGAGCACACCGCTCAGCACGACGGCACCGCCGGGGCGAACGCTGGCGGCCAGGTGCGGCGCGAGCGCGATGAGCGGCCCGGCCAGGATGTTCGCAGCGACGATGTCCACCTTCAACTCCGGCAAGGCCTCGGGCGCGAGGACCGTGAGCCGCTCCGCGACGCCGTTCAACGCGGCATTCGCGCGGGTGGCTTCGAGCGCCTGCGACTCGATATCCGTGGCCCAACCGTGGCGTGCGCCGAGCGCCAAGGCGGCGATTGCGAGGATGCCGCGAGCCGCAACCGTAGTCCAGTATCGTGGCGTCCCGCCGTCACGTGTGCGTCGAGCCAATCGAGACACAGCGCCGTCGTCGGGTGCTCGCCCGTGCCGAAGGCGAGCCCCATATGCAGACGAATTCCGCAGCGCCCCTCGGGCACCGCGGTATCGTCCGCCGGCGCGAGCCAGAGACGCCGCCCGAACGACCGAGCTTCGAACGCTCGTCGAATGGCCTGCTGCCAGTCCGCATCCTCGAGGGGGATGATTTGGATGCCCGTGGCATGGCAGGCGCTGCGTAACAGCGCACCGACCTCGTCCAGCGGCGCGTCGCCCGGGAATACGGCTCGCACTCGCACGGTTGGCCACAGCGGCGTGGTGTCGGGCTCCGGCTCCAGCACGGGCTCATCCCCTGCGTCGCCGAGGGAGATCGACTCCGCGCCCGCGAGCTCGAGAAAGGCCTCGGCGCTCGGTACGAATTCCGCGGCGAGCTCGAGCGTGAGTTCCTGACGCACCTTCTCGAACGTCGCTATTTCAATCCGAGCCGTCGCTCGAGGTAGTGAATGTCGGTGCCGCCGGCTTTGAACGCGCCATGCTGGAAGATCTCTTGGTGCAACGGAATGTTCGTGCTGATTCCGTCCACGACGACCTCGTGCAGCGCGGTCGTCATGCGCGCGATGGCGGCGCCGCGATGCTCGCCATGCGCGATGATCTTGCCGATCAGCGAGTCGTAATACGGCGGCACGGAGTAGCCGCTATACATATGACTGTCGACGCGAATGCCCGGTCCACCGGGCGGATGCCACAAGCTGACCGTTCCGGGCGAGGGCGCAAACGTCTTCGGGTCCTCGGCGTTGATACGACACTCGATCGCATGACCTCGCCAACGAATATCCGCCTGGCGGAACGGTAGCCGCTCGCCGGCAGCGATCGCGAGCTGCGTATTGACGATGTCGATGCCCGTCACGAGCTCCGTTACCGGATGCTCGACCTGGATACGTGTGTTCATCTCGATGAAGAAGAACTGGCCATCCTGATACAGAAACTCGAAGGTGCCGGCGCCGCGATAGCCGATCTGCAGCGAGGCTTCGACGCAGCGCTGCCCCATCGCCTGGCGCTCCTCGTCCGTGATTCTCGGCGCGGGCGACTCTTCGATGACTTTTTGGTGGCGCCGCTGCATCGAGCAATCACGCTCGCCGAGATGCACGGCGTTGCCATGGCTGTCCGCCAGCACCTGGAACTCGATGTGCCGGGGATGGTCGAGGAATTTCTCCATGTAGACCTGATCGTTGCTGAACGCCGATAGCGCCTCGGTTCGCGTGATCGCGACCGCGTTGAAGAGCGCCGCGTCGCTGTGCACGACTCGCATGCCGCGACCGCCGCCGCCGGCCGCCGCTTTGATGATGACGGGATAGCCGAGCTCGCGTGCGAGCCGCGCGTTCTCCTGCGGGTCGTCGCTGAGCGGTCCGTCCGAGCCGGGCACGCAGGGGACACCGGCCGCGCGCATCGTCTTGATCGCCGATACCTTGTCGCCCATCAGACGAATCGTCTCCGGTCTGGGTCCGATGAAGATGAAACCGCTTTCCTCCACGCGCTCGGCGAAATCGGCGTTCTCGGACAGGAACCCATATCCGGGATGGATCGCAACCGCGTCGGTAACCTCGGCTGCCGCGATGATTGCCGGCATGTTCAGGTAGCTCTGCTGCGAGCGCGGCGGGCCGATGCAGACGGTCTCGTCCGCGAGCAGCACGTGCTTCAACGTGGTATCGGCCGTCGAGTGAACCGCGACGGTTTTGATGCCGAGCTCTCGGCAGGCCCGCAGGATGCGCAGCGCGATCTCGCCGCGATTGGCGATCAGAACTTTGTCGAGCATGAGCCGCTATTCTTCAATGACGAACAACGGTTGACCGAACTCGACCGGGCTGCCGTTGTCGACGAGCACGCTGACTACGCGGCCCGCGAACTCGGACTCGATCTGGTTCATCATCTTCATGGCTTCGATGACGCATAGCGTGTCGCCGGGCTTCACCTCGCTGCCGATTTCCACGAACGGCTTCGCGCCGGGCGCGGGGCCGCTGTAGAACGTGCCGACCATGGGCGCCGTGACCTGCTGGCCGCGCGAGGCCGGCGGTGGCGGAGGCGGCGCACTTTGGGCTGCCGCCGCCGTGGCGGCCGGGGCCGCCTGCGGCGCCGCGGGCGCCTGGGCAGACGCAACGGTGATCGTGCCCGGCTGCGGATAACGGCTGATCCTGACCGATTCCTCGCCTTCGGAGATCTCGATCTCGGAGATTCCCGATTCTTCGAGCAGCTCGATCAGCTTTTTTACTTTTCTTATGTCCATCAACCCTCCCCTTGGGTCACATGGCGAATCGCAGCGGTCAGCGCGAGCTCGTAGCTGGTCATGCCGAAGCCGGCGATCGTGCCGATGGCGACATCGGCGAAGAACGACATGTGTCGGAAGGCTTCGCGAGCGGCCACGTTCGATAGATGGACCTCGATGAACGGGATCCGTACCGCGAGCAACGCGTCGCGCAGCGCGACGCTCGTGTGGGTGAACGCCGCAGGATTGAACAGGATCACGGCGATCCGCTCGTCGCGAGCGGCATGAATTCGCTTGATCAGGTCGGCTTCGGCGTCGCTCTGAAACGCGTCGAGCTCATGACCGGCGGCCGTAGCCTGCGCCGCGCAGGCGTTGCTCGATGTCCGCGAGCGTCGCCGTGCCGTAGAGGCCCGGCTCGCGCCGGCCGAGCTGGCCCAGATTCGGGCCATTCAACAATAAGAAGCGCGCCATGGGGCAACCGATAGCCGGGTCGATGGCAGCGAGTTTACCCGTTTTCGCCGCAATTAGCGGCACTATGTCGCTATTTTCGGCGAAAGACGCCTACATTCGGCCTGCGATGCGGCTCCGGGCTTCGGGGAGGCCGATCTTGCCGGCCGTGAGGTCGTCGACCACGGTTCGGAATTCTGCCAGGTGCTCGGCGTGCAATTCGCCCGTGTGGACGCCAAGGATGGCCCCGTCCGCGGCCGCAAACACCGTGAACGGGCAGCGCGTAGATGTCCACGCCGAGCGAAGCCGCGGCTTCCCAGGCCTCGCTCTGGCCGATCAGGATCGGATAGTTGAACCCCATGTCGCCTGCGAATTTCTCGACCGGATCGCGCCGATCGATCGCCACGCCGATGACCTGGATGTCGGGGCGCTGCGTCTCGAGCTCCTTCAGCATCGGGATCTCGCGCAGACAAGGTCCGCACCAGGTCGCCCAGAAGTTGATCAGAAGGGGCTTGCCGGGCCAGCTGCGGATCGACTGCGGCTCACCCGCGAGATTGCCGAGCGAGAAATCCGGCAACGTGTCCGCGAGCTGACGCTGCTCTGCGACCGGCGCGCTATCCTCCGTGACCGCCTCGCTCGGTGTGATCGCAGGCGTTGGCACGAGCACACGATAGGTCGCATAGCCGAGGGCAGCCGCCGCGCTCAGGCCCAGCGTCAGGAGGGCGGGGCGCGATCTAGCCATGTTCGGATTCCTCAGAGTGCCGCGAGGCTCGTGACGTGCTTGCTGAACTGCTCGGGGGGCGAGAAGCCCACGAGCCTGAAGTTCTGCCGCTCCGTGCCCCCGGTATCGAAGAACACCATCGTCGGTGGGCCGTAGCTATGGAAGCGTTGTAGCAGCGCCTGGTCATCGGAGTTGTTTGCGGTTACGTCGGCTCGCAACAACATAAACGGTTTCAGCGCGCCGATCACGCCCTCGTCGGGAAACGTCTTGTGCTCCATCTCCTTGCAGGAGATACACCAGTCGGCCGTGAAGTCTAGCATCACGGGCTGATGCGCCGCGCGCGCTTCGGTCAGAGCTCGATCGAGCGCCGCGACCGTCTCGATCGGGCGGAACTCCAGCGCCGGCTGGGCCGCAGCCAACGCGCCGCCCGTGCTCGCGCGGGTGAGTGCGGTCTGCGGGAAGGGCTTCAGTGGGTCTTCGCCGCCGAGGGTGGCGCCGATCAGCAGCAAAGCACCGTACAGGCAGGCCAGCACGCCGAAGCCTTTCGCGAGTCGCCGGGCGTGCGAGGGATTTGCGGGTAGCGGCTCGAACGCGCCGAGAAACACACCCGTCAGGAACACGAGCAAGGCCCAGAGCACGAGCGTCACCGTGCCCTCGAGCACCCGCTCCATCATCCAGATCGCCATGCCGAGCATCAGCACGCCGAATGCGCCTTTGACAGCGTTCATCCATGGGCCCACGCGCGGCAGGAGCTGACCGGCCGAGGCGCCTACCACCAACAGCGGCGAGCCCATACCGATGCTCAGGGCGAACAGTGCCGCGGCGCCACGGGTGGCGTCACCGGTCTGGCCGATCACCGCGAGCGCGCCGACGAGCGGCGGTGCCACGCAGGTCGTCACGATCAGGGCGGTGAGCGCACCGATGACCGCGGTGCCGAGGAACGTGCCGGCCTTCTGCCGGTTGGCCAGACTCGCGAGCCGAGTCTGCATGGCGCTCGGCATCTGCAGCTCGAACAGTCCGAACATGCTGAGCGCGAGCAGCGCGAACAAGCCGGCGAATAGCGTGATGATCCACGGCTTCTGGAACAGGGCTTGGATCTGACCGCCGGCGAGCGCCGCGAGCGCACCGGCCGCCGTGTAGGTCGTGGCCATACCGAGCACGTAGCTGAGCGATAGCAAGAAACCCCGACTCGTGGACACGGTGCCCTGACCTGCGATGATGCTCGACAGAATCGGCACCATGGGCAACACGCAGGGCGTCAGCGACAACGCGAGGCCGCCGACATAGAACCAGCCGAGCAACGTGAGCCACGAGCCCGTGATGATGCGTGCCGCCCATTGATCCTGCTCGGAGACGAGGCCCGAAGCGGCGGCGTCGACCGGAAACTCGCTCGTGGCGGGCAGCACGATCCGCATCGTTTGCTCGCCGGGGGGATAGCAGATGCTGTTCTCTTTGCAGCCTTGGAAGCCCGCCGTGACGACGACGTCGAGCGCATCGGGGCTCGCGCGCGCGAACGGGACCTTGGCCTCGACCGAGTCGTAGAAGACGTCGACATCGCCGAAGTTGTCATCGTGATGGCGCTTGCCGACCGGTAGGCTGGCGGCTCCGAGGTCGATCTTGCCGGTGGCTGCGAACGTGAGCTGGTCGCGATAGAGGTAGTAGCCCGGCGCAATCTGCCACGCCACTGTGAGCTCGTTGGGCTTGTCGAAGCGCGCGTTCATGCTAAACGCCTGATCCACCGGCAGCTCATCGTCGGTGGCCGCTGGGGCTGCGGCGGGAGTGCGGCCGAGATCGAACAACGATGGCCGCGCGGTGCCCGCGGCAGCCGCCGGGAAAGCGATCTTCGCCGTCCAGTCTTGCGGTAGATAGCACAAGCCGAAGTCTGCGCAGCCCTGCAGCTTCAGCTTCAGATCGAGACTGCCGACCCCGCTCGTGCGCTGATAGGGAAGCGCAATGGCGAACTTACCGCGATAGACCTCTTGCTCGCCGAAGTAATCGTCGGTGTGCGTCTCACCGCGCGGGAAGGCGGCGGCGCCGAGCGTCACTCCCTCGGTGCCGCTGGCGAAGCCGAACCGCGATCGATACAGGTAGTAACCGTCCGGGATCGCGAAATCGAGGTAGACCCGCTCTGCGTCCGCGCGCGTGGTGTACTTGAACACCTGCTGCGGCGGCAGAACGTCTTGGTCCTGAGCGAGCACGACGCCGCCCTGCAGCATCCAGAAGAGGCAGGCGGCGGCTCCGAGCTTGGCGTAAAGGCGCGACATGTCGTGTTAGTCCTGACTCTCGGCAACGGATTCCCGGATCCAGTCGAGGTACCCCGCCGAGCCCGTGGCCACCGGGATCGCCAGGACCTCGGGCAGTTCGTACCGCGAGTGCGCCCGGATGGCTTGCTCGACGGCCGGGAAGCGAGCCGCGGTGGTTTTGATGACCAACAAAGTCTCCTGATCCTGCTGAACCCGATCTTGCCACCGATACGTCGAGGCCACCTGCCCGACTGCGTTGACGCACGCGGCGAGTCGTCGTTCGACCAAGAGCGTGGCCAGAGCCCCCGCGTCGGCGGCGCTACCGCAGGTCGTCAGGACGAGCAACGTCTGCGAGCTCATTCCGGCGCCGCACCTTGCACTGTCAAATCCCACAAAGCATACCGGTCCGTCACGACGGCTGTCATGACTTCGCTCTCAAAAGCCTTGAAATCGGCGCGTTGATCCATATGATTAGCACTCACTTTGGCTGAGTGCTAACGAGAGACGCCAGCCAGAATAAAACCGTACTAAATTCAAACACTTGAATGGAGAGCCCATATGAAACTTCGTCCCCTGCACGATCGCGTCGTTATTCGGCGGACCGAGGAGGAGCGGAAGTCGCCTGGCGGCATCGTGATCCCGGACACCGCGGCCGAGAAGCCCATCAAGGGCGAGGTGCTCGCCGTCGGCAAAGGCAAGATCCTTGAAAACGGCGAAGTTCGCCCGCTCGATCTGAAAAAGGGCGACAAGGTGCTGTTCGGCAAGTACTCCGGTACCGAGGTCAAAGTCGACGGTGAAGATCTTTTGGTCATGCGCGAAGACGACGTCATGGCCGTGATCGAGAAGTAGTAGTCGAATCCATCCCCCTTCCGCCAGTTTAAATTTCCAGGAGACAGAGTCATGGCGACTCCGAAAGAAGTTCGTTTTTCCGATGATGCCCGCCAGCGAATGCTGAGAGGCGTGAATGTCCTCGCTAATGCCGTCAAGGTCACGCTCGGTCCGAAGGGCCGTAACGTCGTGCTCGAGAAGAGCTTCGGAGCGCCGACCGTCACGAAGGACGGCGTCTCGGTCGCGAAAGAGATCGAGCTCGAGGACAAGTTCGAGAACATGGGCGTGCAGATGGTGAAGGAAGTCGCTTCGCAGACGTCCGACGCCGCCGGCGACGGTACCACCACGGCCACCGTGCTCGCGCAGGCCATCTTCCGCGAAGGTCTGAAGTCGGTTGCGGCGGGATTCAATCCCATGGATCTGAAGCGCGGCATCGACAAGGCCACGATCGGTCTCATCGACGAGCTGAAGAAGCTCTCGCAGCCGTGCAAGGACGACAAATCGATTGCACAGGTCGGCACGATTTCCGCCAATGCCGACGAAGAGATCGGCAAGATCATCGCCGAGGCGATGGGCAAGGTCGGGAAGGAAGGCGTGATCACCGTCGAGGAAGGCTCGGGCCTCGAGAACGAGCTCGACGTCGTCGAGGGCATGCAGTTCGACCGCGGCTATTTGTCGCTGTACTTCATCAACGATCAGGCCAGCCAGTCGGCGAATCTCGAGAACCCGTTGATCCTGATTCACGACAAGAAGATCTCGAACATTCGAGAGCTGCTGCCCCTGCTCGAGGGCGTCGCGAAGTCGGGCCGGCCTCTGCTGATCATCGCCGAGGACATCGAGGGCGAGGCCCTTGCGACACTGGTCGTCAATAACATCCGCGGCATCGTCAAGGTGGCCGGCGTGAAGGCGCCGGGCTTCGGTGATCGCCGCAAGGCCATGCTCCAGGACATCGCCGTCCTTACGGGCGGCCAGGTCATCTCCGAGGAAGTTGGCCTATCGCTCGAGAAGGCTACGATCAACGATCTCGGCGAGGCGAAGAAGGTCCAGGTCAGCAAGGAGAACACGACGATCGTCGACGGCGCCGGCAAGAAAGCCGACATCAAGGGCCGCATTGATCAGATCAATAAAGAGATCGAAGAGTCCACCTCCGACTACGATCGCGAGAAGCTCCAGGAGCGCGTCGCGAAGCTGGCCGGTGGCGTTGCCGTCATCAAGGTTGGCGCTGCCACGGAAATCGAGATGAAGGAGAAGAAGGCCCGCGTCGAGGACGCGCTGCATGCAACGCGCGCGGCTGTCGAGGAAGGCGTGGTGCCGGGCGGCGGCGTGGCCTTGCTGCGCGCGCTGAAGGGTATCGCTTCGCTCAAGGGCGCAAACGAGGACCAGAACGTGGGCGTCAACATCTTGCGCCGAGCCGTCGAGGAGCCGCTGCGCCAGATCGTCGCGAACGCCGGCACGGACGCGGCCGTCGTCCTGAACGCCGTCATGAATGGCAAGGGCAACTATGGCTTCAATGCCGCCACCGGCGAGTACGGCGACATGGTGAAGTCCGGCATCATCGACCCGACCAAGGTCACGCGGCTCGCGTTACAGAACGCGGCATCCGTAGCGGGGCTGCTGCTCACGACCGAGGCGATGATCGCCGAGGCGCCGAGGCAGGAGAAGGATGCTCCCGCGCCGCACGGCCACGGCATGGAAGGCATGATGTAAACGCTGTCGAGCGCATATTGCTCGGATCGAAAGCCCCGCGATGCGGGGCTTTCTTTTTTCCACGCCCACGCGTATTCCTGGACGCTCAAACGAGTGCCGCTGCTTACAGGCAAGTCGCTCGCCGCTGTGGGATGCTGCGTCCGCGGGCCGGTCGTGGGCCGTTTCCAGGGGGTCGCATGGGGGTCGTTCGGAAAGCCATCGCGGCCGCGAGCCTGGTGCTCGTGGCGTCGGTCGCCGTTGCGCAGACGGCAAGCTCGGGCTCGCGAAGCATCGGTCGCGGCGCACCGTTGTCGAAGGAGCTGCCGCATCCCCGTGAGAGCGGCACCCAGCTCAACAAGTACCTGGCCCAGTACCCGATCGTCGGTCCATTCAAGCTCAGGGTTGCGGGTTCCGCCGGCAAGACGCTCGACATCGGCTCGGCGTGGAACGGCGCCGCGCCGAAGGGCGTAAAGCCGCTGTCGGTCGATCTATTCACGAGCAAGGACTTCTACAAGGACCGGCCGCTGTGGCGGGACCCGCGCTACTTTCGCTGCAATAGCGGTCTGGCGATCGAGCAGCAGCGCGGTGCCAGCAACTTCAGTGCTCGCACGATCGACGGGGATCCACGGACCGCGGCGTGGGGCTACTGCGACCGCGACTATCCGCGGGCGGCGATCGTGAGTCCGTATCCGTTCAAGACCGCCGAAGCCCATTATCAGGCGCTGCTCGCGGAGGCGCGCAGTCATGGCGGCCCCACACGGCACACCTACGCGACGCTCCCCGTCGAGTGGAACGGGCGTTACGGCCGGATGTCGCTCGAGATGGCGTTCGGTACCTGGTACGGCATGGTCTGGAACCAGATTCCGACGATTCTCTCGTTGCTGACCGAGGAATATCAGACGCGCCTGGTGCAGGAGCTGTACCACGAGGGCAACACGAACGCGCCGCAGTGGCCGGGCATGTACTGCTGGCCGGAAGGCTTCATGCGGCGGTTCCACTTCGCGGGCACCGGCGAGCATCAGATCATGATGACGCCGAAGCTCGTGCAGATCCTCACGTCGTCGTCGGGCAACTTCATCACGCAGATTTACGTGGGCCGCGAGTTCGATATGAGCGGTAGCGTGCCGCATCTGGGCGCCGACGTGCCGCGCTGGTATGGCGAGACGATCGGCTTCTGGGACGGGGACGCGCTGATCACCTGGACGTCGAACATCCAGGGCTGGACGTCGCACGGTCTATGGGAGTTCTCGAACAAGATGCAGACGATCGAGATCTACACGCCGAATCACGACGCAGCCGGCACGTTCCTCGGCCTCGATCACGAGACCGTCTTCTACGACCCCGAGGCGCTCGTCGAGCCCGTCCGGATCGTGCGCACGTTCCGCAAGCTCGGCGACTTCGATGAAGGCGATCCCTACGTTTTCCCGCAGTGTTTGCAGACGATCTACCCGATCAAGGGTCGCGCAACGCCCGTGGCGCCACCGAACGTGATCGAGTTCGAGGTGCCGGACATGTATGGTCGGCCGTGGGCACAGATCTGGGACAAGTACTTCGAGCAAGGCATGGACAAGCCCCAGAAGGAAGACATCTTCGACTTCGACTAGCCGTTCGCCCGGCGTCGCGGGAGCGCGCGGCACGCGTGCGGTGATCGCCATTCGGGGCGCTATCATGTCGATAGCGCCTGCTTGCACTCACATCCATGCTGCCACGTCCGCCCGATCTACCCGCCGCGCTCGTCGAGCGCTACGAGCGGGTCGTCGAGCGTCTCGCCGAGCTTGGCGAGGCACTGCCGCACTCACTGGCGGACCAGGCCGTACGCGTCGCGATCGTCAGCGACTTCGTCATGGGCGTGCTGCTGCGCCATCCCGATGCGCTGGCCGAACGACTCGCCGACCCGGTCCCGCTCGACGCCGCGCGCGTCGACGCTCGCCTCCGGTTGAATGGCCGCCCCGAGAGCGAAGCCATGCAGGTGCTGCGGCGCGTGCGCCAGATCGAGCTGGCCCGGATCGCATGGCGCGATATCGTCGGGCTTGCGGATCTCGACACGACGCTGGCCGAGGTTTCGCTGCTCGCGGATCGCCTGATCGAAGCGGCCACGACTTACGCCGCCACGCAGCTCGAGCCGCGCTTCGGGCGACTGCGCAACAGCGACGGTCACGACCTGCCGCTGCTCGTGCTCGGAATGGGCAAGCTCGGCGGCCGGGAGCTGAACTTCTCCTCCGACGTCGACCTCGTTCTCCTCTATCCGGATGCTGCGATCGAAGCAGGATCGATCACGGGCGTCGAGCCGGAAACGTATTACACCCGGCTCGGTCAGCTACTGATCAAGTTGCTCGATCAGCGCACCGACGACGGCTTCGTGTACCGCGTCGACACGCGCCTACGGCCGTTTGGCGTCAGCGGCCCGCTGGTCGTGAGCCTTGGCGCGTTCGAGTCGTACCTGGTCGAGCACGGCCGGGACTGGGAGCGCTATGCGTACGTGAAGGCTAGGCTCTTGACGGGTCAAGAGCTCGCGCCTGACGTTTTCGACTACGTCCTGACGCCGTTCGTCTACCGTCGTTATCTCGACTACGGCGTGTTCGACGCGCTCCGGCACATGAAACGTCTGATCAGCCAAGAGGTCGCACGCAAGGACATGGCCGAGAACATCAAGCTCGGTCCCGGCGGAATCCGCGAGGTGGAGTTCATCGCTCAGGCATTCCAGATCGTGCGCGGCGGACGCCGGCCCGAGCTGCGCGAACGATCGCTGCTGCGCGTCATGCCGTTGCTCGCCGGCGACCGACAGCTGCCGCAAAAGACGGTTGCGGCGCTGGTCGAAGCCTATCGGTTCCTGCGCGTGGTCGAGAACGGCCTGCAGATTCTCGCGGATCAGCAAACCCACACGCTGCCGACCGACGTCGAGGAGCGCAACCGGCTCGCGTACGCGCTCCGCGAGCCGAGCTGGGACGCGCTCTTCGAGCGGCTGCGGGGCGTGCGCGCGACGGTCGAGGCCGAGTTCGAGCAAGTGGCGTGGGAGGCCGAAGGAGCGAGCGGCCGGACGGTGGACGCCGTGGCCACCGCTTGGGAGAGCGGCGACGTGGCGGCCATGCTGCTCGAGACGCCCCTGGCCGGCGACGAAGCCACGGTCGCGCTGCTGACCGAGCTGCGCCACGGGGGGCTGTACCAGCGCATGGACGAGGTCGGCAGGCAGCGTCTCGGGGCAGTCATGCGTCGCACCGTCGAGCTGATCGGGACGCAGCAGGCACCGGCGAGGTGTCTCGAGCGCGTCCTGCCCGTGTTCCGCGCGATCTGCCGGCGCAGCGCTTACCTCGCGCTGCTGAACGAGAATCCGGCGGCGCTGGAGCAGCTTCTCAGGCTCGTCGTCGACAGCGCCTGGCTCGCGCGGCAACTCGCCGAGCAGCCCATGCTGCTCGACGAGCTCCTCGACGAACGCCTGTTCGATACGCCGCCGACCCGTAGCGAGCTCGCGGCCCTGCTCGAGCGCTGCACGCACGACGTCGGGCCCGACGACATGGAAGCGGCGCTCGAGGCGATTCGTGTGTTCCAGCGCACGGCGATGTTCAGAATCGCGATCGCCGATTGGCTCGGCTCGCTGCCGATCATGAAAGTCAGCGATCGCCTGACCGACACCGCCGAGCTCGTGCTCGAGTATTCGCTGCGCATGGCGCGCGCCGAGCTCGTCGCGAAGTTCGGCACGCCGCTCTGCGGCCCACCGCCGCGCGAAGCGGGCTTTGCGATCATCGGCTACGGCAAGCTTGGCGGGCTCGAGCTCGGCTATGGCTCCGACCTCGATCTGGTGTTCCTGCACGACTCGAGCGGCGATCAACAGGAAACGGACGGGTCGCCGCCGCTCGACAACGAGCGGTTCTTCGCCCGGCTCGTCCAACGGCTGATTCATTTCCTCACGATTCAGACGAGCTCGGGCAGGCTGTACGAGGTCGACACGCGACTGCGACCGAGTGGGCGGGCGGGGCTGCTCGTGACGAGCGTCGAAGGGTTTCGACGCTATCAGCTGGCCGAGGCTTGGGTCTGGGAGCACCAGGCGCTGCTCCGGAGCCGCGCCCTGGCCGGTGCCCGGCCGGTGTGTGAGGCGTTCGAGCGTGCGCGGCGCGAGGTGCTCGTTGCCCACGTCGATCGCACGAAGCTCAAGGCCGAGGTCGTCAAGATGCGGCGGCGAATGCGCAACGAGCTGTCGGCCGCCAAGGACGGCGAGTTCGACCTCAAGCAGGACGCCGGCGGCATCGCGGACATCGAATTTCTCATCGACTATTGGGTGCTGGCGAATTCGCATGAGGTTCCGGAGCTCGTCGAGTTTCCAGACAACGTGCGGCAGCTCGAAGCGCTCGAGCGTGCCGGGCTGGTGCCGGCTGAGTGTTGCCGGCGGATCAAGGACGCCTACCTGGCCCTGCGACAGCGGGCCCACGAGCTGGCGCTCGACGAGCGCGGTCGAGTCGTCCCGGCCAGCGAGCTGGGGGCCGTTCGGTCGTTCGTCTCCGACCTCTGGAACGAGGTGTTCGCCGACGTTGCCGATGAATGACGCGGCGGCGCGGGTATAATCCCCGCGCACACTGGGAGCAGGAGGTTGGCGGTGCGCGAGCGGCACGGCAGAGTGCAGGAACATCTCGAACCGGCAAACGCCGAGCGCGTCTATGAGGTGACGCGGGCGGATTTGCCGCTGCACTGCCCGCAGCCCAGCATGTATCTTTGGAACTCGCACCCGAAGGTATACCTGCCAATCGAAGTGACGGGCGAAGCCAAGTGTCCCTACTGCAGTGCCACGTATCGTCTGGTCGGCGACGCCCCGCGATGAGGGGCTGACACCTCGCCGCCATGCTCGTAGTCACCGGCGGCGCCGGCTTCATCGGTAGCAACCTCGTCCGCGAGCTGAATCGCCGCGGACACGACGACGTGGTCGTCGTCGACGATCTGACCGATGGACGCAAGTTCGTCAATCTGGTCGGCTGCGACATCGCCGATTACTTCGACAAGAACGAATTCCTCGGCCGCCTCACGAGCGGTTCGCTCGGCAAGGTCGACGCAATCTTTCATCAGGGCGCCTGTGCCGTGACGACGGAGTGGGACGGCCGCTACATGATGCAGACGAACTATCGGTACTCCGTCGAGCTGCTCGACTACTGCCTCGCGAAAGGCGTGCCGTTGATCTACGCATCGTCGGCGGCGGTCTACGGCGCAACCGGGGGGTTCAAGGAAGCCGACGCGCGCGCCGAGCGACCGCTGAACGTCTACGGCTACTCCAAGCTGTTGTTCGATGCGCATGTGCGCCGGCGGGGCACCGAAGCGCGCGCTCCGATCGTGGGGCTGCGTTACTTCAACGTGTATGGCCCGGGCGAAGCTCACAAGGGTGCGATGGCGAGCGTTGCATTCCATTTGCATGGCGAGGTCACGGTGTCGGGCGAAGCGCGTCTGTTCGAAGGCAGCGACGGTTATGCTGCGGGCGAGCAGCGCCGCGATTTTGTCTACGTCGGCGACGTCGCCGCCGTGAACGTGTGGTTCTACGAGCAGCGGCGCGTCTCCGGCGTATTCAATGTCGGGACGGGCGTAAGCGCCACGTTCAACGACGTCGCGCACGCAATCATCGACTGGCACGGCAAAGGCCAGATTCGCTACATCCCATTCCCGGCGGAGCTCAAGAGTTGCTACCAGAGCTTCACGCAGGCCGATATTGGTGCGCTGCGGGCCGCAGGTTATGACGGATCGTTTCGCGACGTGCGCTCCGGAGTCAAGGCATATCTCGACGCGCTCGGCGAGGTGCCGTGACCGCGACGGACAAGGTGCTGGTCGTCGGGCCCTCGTGGATCGGCGACATGGTCATGGCGCAGGCGTTGTATCGGTTGCTCGTGCAACGGAATTCCGCCGTGCAGATCCACGTGGTGGCACCATCGTGGTCGCTGCCCGTGCTCGCGCGGATGCCCGAGGTCGCGCGCGGCATCGAGCTCTCCGTGGGGCATGGTGAGCTCAAGCTCGGCCGGCGGCGAGCGCTCGGGCGGCAGCTGCGTGCCGAGCACTACACGCGCGCGATCGTGCTGCCGCGGTCCGCGAAAGCAGCGCTGGTGCCGTGGTTCGCACGCGTGCCGCGCCGCACCGGGTTTCGCGGTGAATGGCGCTACGGGCTGTTGAACGACGTGCGGGTCCAGGGCCCCGAGCTCGATCAAACGGTGAAGCGCTTCGTCGCTCTCGGCCGCGAGCGCGACGAGCCGACGGGCAGGTGGCAAGCCGACCTCAATCCGCGGCTATCCGTCGATCGGGCCAATGCCGAACGCCTGCGCCGCGAGCACGAGCTCGGCGACGATGAGCCCTTCGTGGCGTTGATGCCCGGTGCCGAGTATGGACCCGCGAAACGGTGGCCGGCCCGACGTTTCGGGGAGCTCGCCGCGCGGCTCGCCGCGGCCGGCTCGAACGTCGTAGTGCTCGGCTCGGCCAAGGAACGCTCGCTTGGCGAAGAGATCGAGTCGATGGCGCATGAGCGGCGGGTCCGCAATCTTTGTGGACGCACGGGGCTGGTCGACGTCATCGATCTCGTCGCTGCTGCCGACGCGGCGATCAGCAACGATTCTGGGCTGCTTCATGTCGCGGCGGCCGCGGGCACCCCCGTGATCGCGATCTACGGGTCGTCGTCGCCCGCGGTCACACCGCCGCTGACCGGCGCGGCCGCAGTCGTTTACTTGCATCTTGATTGCAGTCCTTGCTTCGCTCGCGAATGTCCGCTCGGCCATCTGCGCTGTCTGAACGACATCTCCGTAGAGCACGTGCTCGCACAGGTGGCAGCGCTGCAGCGCCCTGCGGCGCGGCGGACTCGCACCAATGCCTGATGCGCAGATCGTCCACGAAGGCCGGCATGCGATGCTGGCGGAGACCGCGGCGCTCGGCGAGGCGCCGGCGGTCGCATGGTTCGATCCCGCCGAATGGCGGCGGCAGGGGGCCGTGGCGCTCGAAACCACGGGGCGTGGTGCGGTGTTGATCGTCACGCGCGGCCCCGATCGCTGGGTGCTCCGGCATTACCAGCGCGGTGGGCTCGTGGCGCGGTTCGTCGAAGACCATTATCTGTGGCTCGGTCTCGAGCAAACGCGCGCGGTTCGCGAATGGCGAATGTTGCGACGCCTGCGCGACGCGGGCCTGCCGGTGCCGAATCCCGTGGCTGCCCACGTGTACCGCACGGGTGCGATCTATACCGCCGACATCATCACCTCGTACTTACCGAACACCCGCAAGCTGTCGTGGTTCATCGTGCAGGGGCAGGTGCCGGCGCAATGCTGGCATCGAATCGGCCGCATGCTGCGAGCGGTGCACGATCACGGCGTCGATCATCCGGATCTCACGGCGCACAACATCCTGCTCGACGACCGCGGAGAGGCGTTCCTCGTCGATTTCGACAACGCCCGGATCAGGGGCGCCGGGCAGTGGCGACGCGCCGGACTCGAGCGATTGCAACGCTCCCTGCGCAAGGTCGCGCTCGAGACCGGCGTGGCATTCGACGCGGCCGCTTGGCTCGAGCTCGAGCAGAGCTACGACGATTAGCGCGCCGAGCGCGCCGTCAGAGGGCTTTTCAACGACCTGCTAGTCGCGCCGCTCGTACACGTCGGGGTACGGCGCCGGTCGGCCCTTGAACTTCTTGTAAAGCCACAGGTACTGCTCCGGTACCTGCCGAACGTAACTCTCGAGCGCGCCGAACAGCCGCAAAGTGTCGGCCGCCGCATCGTCGCTCGGTAGCCCGGGCAACGGCGGCGCGATATCGATGCGGTAGCGGCCGTCGGTCAGACGGCGAAAGAAGTACGCGAGCACGGTCGTGCCGCTGATGCGCGCGAGCTTGCTCGTTGCCGTGTTCGTGACGGCCGGCTCGCCGAAAAACGGCAGCAGCTCGCTCTGCTTGCCGAGATACGTCTGGTCGGGCATATACACCACCGCAAAGTTGTCGCGGAGATTGCGCAGCAGCGCCCGGACGTTGTCGCGCGGGATCTGTTCTCTCGCGAAGCGGTGTCGCCCGCGCAGGATCATCATGTCCATCATCGCGTTGCGCTGCGGCCGGTACATGCAACTCGCTTTCGGCACGAGGGCTTCGAGCACGGCCACGCCGACCTCGAGCGTCGTAAAGTGCGCCGAGAAAAGCAGAACGCCCTTGCCCATCGCGAGCGCGCGGTCGAGGTGCTCGCGGCCGACGATCTCGACGCGTTCGAGCAGCCGGTCGATCGGCGTGAACCAGCCAACGCCCATTTCCACGAACGACATTCCGACGGCTTCGAAATGGCGCTCGAGCAATGCCGCTTGCTGCGCCGCGTCGAGCTCGGGGAAGCACAGCGCAAGGTTGCGCGCGGCGACGCGCCGTTGGCGCAGATTCAGCGGCAGCAGGAGTCGACCGAGTCCTCGACCGAGCCTGGCCTGCCAGCGCGGCGGGAGACGCGCGGCGGCATGCAGGGCGCCGAGCAGCGCCCACGTGGGCCAGTAACGAGGTGTCCAGAACGGGGCCAGCGAAAGCTCGGGCGGCATGTGCGAAGGGTTGCGATCAGGCCGACGGTCGCGGAGCCGCATACAGGTCCGGCAACGGCGCGGGACGACCTTTGAAGCGCTGGTGTATCCACCAGTACTGCTCGGGGCAGAGGCGAATGTAGTCCTCCAGCACGCGGGTCAGGCGCCGTGTGTCGCGCACTTCGTCGTCGCTCGGGAGATCCGTGAGCGGTGCGCCGAAGCTCATGAGGTACGTGTCGTCTGCGAGTCGGCGGCAGAAGTACGGTAGTACCGTGGCGCCGCTCACCCTCGCGATACGGCTGATGGCCGTGTTCGTCATGGCCGGCTCTTTGAAGAACGGAATCAGCGCACTGCTCTTGCCGCCGTAGCTTTGGTCCGAGGCGTACCACACGGCCGAGTTGGCCCGCAGGCTGCGCAGCATCTCGCGAACATTGTCCTTCGCGAACAAGGTATCGAAGTACCGGCCTCGCCCCTGGTTCATGATCTTGTTCATGACGGGATTCCGCTGAGACTTGTACATGCCACACAGCCGGGGGCACAGCGGCGCCAGCGCCGGCCAGAAGAACTCGAACGTGGTGAAGTGCGCAGAGAAGAGAATCACGCCGCGCCGTTTGGCGAGCGCAGCTTCGAGGTGCTCGCGGCCTTCCAAGCGGACTTTGGCGCGCACCGCTTCTGCCGAGCCGAACCACCCCATCGCCATCTCGATCAGCGATGCGCCGAGCGCCTCGAAGTGCTCGACGAGGACGCGCTCGCGCTCCGCCGCCGACATCTCCGGGAAGCAGACCTCGAGGTTGCGTGCCACGATGCGCCGGCGGCTCGGAGCCAAGATGCGTGTGAGTCGGCCGAACGCGCGCCCGAGTGCCAGCTGCCACGCGAACGGCAGATGGACGACCGTCCTCATCCAGCCATACCCGAGCCAAACGACGGCGTAACGCAGCGAGGCGAATTTGACGCTCCAGAATCGGTCCGAAGCCATGTCCCGTGGTTTCGATGGTGGTAGATCGGTGATCTTAGCAGTTGACCGCGGGACGCAAGCCGGCGGTGCATCGCCGCCCGGCAGCCCGGGAGTCGATGAGCGGAGCCGTACGCGCCAAGGCGCCTGAAGATCGCCGCATGCTGGGACGAGCCTCGTTGCTATTTCCGAAACGGTTGTTCTAGAGTCTGGCCCGATGATCACGGCCAGAGTCATTCCCGCGTTGCTCGCACTCGTGCTGCTGCCGCTTGCGGGCGTTGCCGTCGGCGACGACGTTGCGGGAATCGCCGACCAGGCGGACTCCGTGCTCGTCGTGAAATCGGAGCGCAAGCTGTATCTGTTGAGGGCCGGCCGCATCCTGCGTGCGTTCGATGTCTCCCTCGGTCTGGTGCCGGCGGGGCCGAAACGTCGCGAAGGCGATTTCCGTACCCCCGAGGGCCACTATCGCCTGGAGACCCGCAATCCCAACAGCGATTACTTCCTCTCCATCAAGGTTTCCTATCCCGACGACACGGATCGCGCGCGTGCGCGCGCGGCCGGCATCGATCCTGGCGGCCAGATCATGATTCACGGCCTGCCCAACGAGCCGCGCTACGATCCGAAGCACTACAAGGGCGCGGACTGGACCGACGGGTGTATAGCGGTCAGTAATGCCGATATGGTCGACATCTGGCTCATGACTCGCGAGTCGACGCCGATCGAGATTCGGCCGTAGCTCGGGCCATCACGGTCATGGACGCGCTGATTGCCCCGGAAGGCAGCCTCGAGATTCTCTCGCGCGGCGAAACGAATCAGCTGCGCGAGGCCGGCGAGGGGAGCCTCTACGATCTGTGGCGCCAGTGCTCGCTGGCCGTGCTGAATTCCGGCGCATACGACGATGACGTCCGGCACATCCTCAGCAAGTATGAGCGCTTCCGGATCGCCGTGGTGCAGCACGAGGGCGGCATCGCGATCGAGCTGAAGAATGCGCCGGATATCGCGTTCGTCGGCAGGGAGATGATCCGCGGTATTCGCGAGCATCTGTTCGCCGTTCTGCGCGACCTGCTATTCGCGCACGACGACGTTCTGCACAACCCGCATTTCGACCTTACGAGCTCGGCCGGCACCACGGATGCCGTGTTCCACATCCTGCGTAACGCCCGCGTGCTGCGCGCGCACGAAGAGCCCCGGCTCGTCGTGTGCTGGGGCGGCCATGCAATCGAGCGTGAGGAATACGACTACACCAAGGTCGTGGGCTATGCGCTCGGGCTCGAGGGTCTCGACATTTGCACCGGGTGCGGCGCCGGCGCGATGAAGGGGCCGATGAAGGGTGCCACGGTGGGGCACGCGAAGCAGCGAATCCGCAACGGGCGGTACCTGGGGCTCACGGAACCGACGATCATCGCGGCGGAGTCGCCGAACGCAATCGTCAACGAGCTCGTGATCCTCCCGGACATGGAGAAGCGGCTCGAAGCCTTCGTCCGCATGGCTCACTCGATCGTCGTGTTCCCGGGCGGCGTGGGCACGGCGGAAGAGATCCTGTATCTGCTGGGTGTGCTGCTGAGCCCCGAGAACGAGCACGTGCATTTGCCCCTCGTGTTCACCGGCCCCCCGTCCAGCAGGCGCTATTTCGAGCGGCTTCATGAGTTCATCGGCCTGATGCTGGGAGCGCACGCCCAGCGCCGCTACAAGCTGATCCTGGGAGACCCCGCCGCTGTCGCTGCGGAGGTCATGCGCGGCTTGGGTCAGGTGCGCGAGCGGCGAGCCGCCGAGGACAACGCGTATTTTTTCAACTGGGCGCTGAACGTCGGTCTCGAGTTTCAGCGGCCGTTCGAGGCGACGCACGAGTCGATGCGCAGCCTCGAGCTGCATCGCGATCAGCCTGCGCATCAAATCGCGTTCAATCTGCGCCGCGCGTTCTCCGGGATCGTTGCCGGCAACGTGCGCGCCGCGGGCATCGCCCGCGTCGACAAATTCGGGCCGTTCGAGCTACGAGGTGACCCGTACGTGATCGGGGAGCTCGGCAAGTTGCTCCAGGACTTCGTGGCGGACGGGCGCATGCGATTGTCGGGCGCGTACGTTCCCTGCTATCGGATCGCCGTGTGACGTCGCCGGTCTTCGAGCATTATCGTAAAACGCCCAAGCAATGCTGTTTGATTCAAGCAACGCGCGAGGTTGTTTGTGATTCAGTTCCTGGGGTCTCGCCGCGCTTCCACGTAGGCTTGCCGCAACTCGACAAGGGATTGTCAGCAGGCGATGAGCGAGCACAAACCCCATCAGTTTCGCCCGACGTTGTACTCGAAAGACGGTGGCGCGGATTCGGATTCGCAACGCGGCGGCGGCGACGAGCAGCAGGGTTGGGACGCGTATCGGAAGTGGTTGTCGCGTGTGAGTCCCAAGTCCACCACGGAACGAGCGCCGCTCGATCATTCGATCTACAGCTGGCGCGGCTATCACACCTGGGCCGACAAGGTTCGGCAGAGCTGGAAGGATAGCTGAGCCGGATTCAGGGCGCCGCGCCGACCGCCACGCTGTTCCGCGGTACCCCGTCCGTCGCGCTCCCATTCTCTGCCCGCTCGCTGCCGGACACCTGACCGCGGCGGCGATCGCCGAGCCACGTCATCAGCTGCTGCCAATGCTCGAGATCCGCTTGCACTTGCCAGCGCGGCATCTCGCAGACCCCCACACCGGCTTCGGCGGAACGCACGTAATTCTGCGCGTCGCGTAGGACGGCGATCAGCGGAATGTCGAGGCTGTTCAGGAAACGCATCAACGACTGCGACACGAGCGTATTGGGGCGCACGCGATTGGCAATGATGCCGATGCGGTTCTCCGAGCGTCGGATCTTCGCCACGAGCAGCAGGTCGGCGATGCATTTGGCCGTGGCGTGAATGTCGATCTCGGAGGGCATGACCGGCACGAGCACGGCGTCGGCACCGCGTGTGAGCTCGGGGAGGGCCTGCGACTCGATCGCGGCAGGCGTATCGATGATGACGACGTCACACTCCGCCGGCACCCGGAGCTGCCAGCTGCGCGTGACGGCCGCGGACCGCTCGAAGCCGGCGATGCCGTGGATCGGCGCGTTCTCGTCGGGTCGTTTGCGCAGCCAGCGCATGCTCGAACCCTGGGGATCGAGATCCATCAAGGCCGGGCGTCGGCCGCCGACTGCGTAACACGCCGCCAGGTTGCTCGCGATGGTCGTCTTGCCAGAGCCGCCCTTGGGGTTGAGAACGATGATTCTCTGCATGTTCGCTTTGCGCCGAGCGAGCACCGCTGCTCGATGCAGACGACAACTTACAATAAGTAAAACTCTTTGTCGCGTCGCGGTGAGAGGACCCTCACAGCCCCGGCGCGTCCCGCACGCTATATTTTCGCGCAAATCACGGCGAGATCTTCTAGCAATGGACGCCAAAGATCACCGCGACCAACGTCAACGCAGAGCGACATCTGCCGTCTCGAGTGGATTGCGTGGGCCATCGAGGCGGCTCGTCGGCACAAGGAGGACGAGCATCGCCGTCCGGTGCCGACTAGGCGCAGCAATCCGTTCGAGCCCGAGGCACGCTAGTCGGCCATTTCACGCGATCGGCGGAGAGTCAGCTTGGAAGTCGTACTACTCTGGTTGGACGATCTCGACGATCTCGTCTTTGCGCTGGCGCTGACCTGGGAGAGCGTGCGCAAGGCGGTGTTGCAGGTGGGTCTCATGGCCGCGCTGGCCGTGGCCACGTGTGAGCTGTCTTTCACCGCAACCGAATGGACGCCTACCCTCTCCGTGCGTAGCTGCCGGCAGCGTGGCGCTCTGGATGCTCGGCGCGACCCTGCGGCTCGCCTACCACCGAGAGCTGCGCGTCGCATCCGCCGCTTGAAAAAAGTCGTCGAGCGCCTAACCTAGCGCCCATCACACTACGACGGTGAGGTAGCGGCGCCGATGGGTACGGGCGAGCCGGCAACATTCTCTTTTCAAGCCGAGATCAAGCAGCTGCTGCACCTGATGGTGCATTCGCTGTACAGCGACCGGGAGATCTTCCTGCGCGAGCTGATCTCCAATGCCTCCGACGCGAACGACCGCCTGCGGTTCGAGAGCCTCGCGCGGCCGGAGCTGATGGGCGCGGACACGGATTTGACGATCCGCGTCGGCCTCGATCCGGAGTCCCGCCTCCTGACGGTCTCGGACAACGGTATCGGCATGAGCCGGGAGGAGGTGATCGAGCACCTTGGCACGATCGCCCGTTCCGGCACCGGCGCGTTCCTTTCGAAGCTGAGCGGCGATCAGCGCAAGGACGCGCAGCTGATCGGGCAGTTCGGCGTCGGTTTCTATTCCGCCTTCATCGTGGCCGACGAGGTGAGCGTGCTCTCGCGGCGTGCGGACACGCCCACGGACCAGGGCGTGCGCTGGGTCTCCGACGGCCAGGGCGAGTACCGCGTTGCCGCGCTCGATCGTCCCGAGCGCGGGACCACGGTGCAGCTGAAGCTCAAGCCGGACGCCGAGGAGTTCCTGCGACCCGAGCGACTCCGGGCGCTGATACGCAAGTACTCCGACCACATCGCATTTCCAGTCCATCTTGTCGTCGCGGACAGCGACGAGACCGTAAACCGGGCCAGGGCGCTCTGGACGCGGCCGCGGACCGAGATCGGCGACGCGGAGTACGTGGAGTTCTACAAGCATATCGCGCACGACACCGAGGACCCGCTGATCTGGGCCCACAACAAGGTCGAGGGCAAGCGCGAATACACGAGCCTTCTCTATATTCCCGCGGTGGCGCCGTTCGATCTGTGGAACCGCGAATCGCCGAAGGGCGTGAAGCTGTATGTGCAGCGCGTATTCATCATGGATCAGGCCACGCAATTTCTGCCGTTGTATCTACGGTTCGTTCGTGGCGTCGTGGACTCGAGCGAGCTGTCGTTGAACGTCTCTCGCGAGCTGTTGCAGCAGGACGAGACCATTGGGGTCATGAGGTCGGCGCTGACCCGCCGCGTGCTGGACCTGCTCGACAAACTGGCGGAGGACGGCGACAAATACGCGAGGTTCTGGCGCGAATTCGGCGCGTTGATGAAGGAGGGCCTGGTGGAAGACCCGGCCAACCGCGAGCGCCTGGTCAAGCTGCTGCGCTTCAGCACGACGCGCTCGACCGGTGCCGAGCAGGACAGGAGCCTGCAGGCGTATCTGACCGATGCCGGGCCGGAGCAGGCGGCCATCTTCTATTTGATTGCCGAGTCGCCGACCGCAGCGCGCAGCAGTCCCCATCTGGAGGCGTTCAAGGAGCGGGGCGTGGAGGTGTTGCTGCTGTCCGATCGGCTCGATGAGTGGGTCATGCAGCAGCTGACGACGCACGAGGGCAAGACGTTCAAGGACGTGCGGCGAGGAGCGGTCGATCTACCTCCGGCCGAAGGCGCCGAGAAATCGAAGCCGGCCGACGGCGAGCAAAAGCAGCTGCTGAAGCAAGTGAAGCAGGTGCTCCGAGAGCGCGTCGACGAGGTTCGCGTCGGTGAGCGATTGCGTCAGTCCGCGGCCTGCTTGGTGCTCGGCGAGAACGATCTCGGCTACCAGATGCGCGATCTGCTCGCCGCCGCGGGGCACGAGGCGCCCGCAGATCGTGCCGAGCCTCGAGCTCAATCCCGAGCACCCGCTCGTGCGACGTCTCGACCGCGAGACCGATCCGGCTCGGTTTGCGCGCCTGGCACTGCTACTGTTCGAGCAGGCCGTGCTGGCCGAGGGCCGCCAGCTCGAGGACCCGGCGGCGTTCGTGGCGCGCCTCAACGAGCTCCTGACGGACCTCGATCGGACCGTCGAGCGACCCTCGTGACGCGGCCGCCGAACTACGCGACGGGTCGCGCGGTCGAAACAGTGGCACATGCGCGGCCTGCTGCGCCTCGTGAGCGGTGACGTGACGCGGCGTGCGCTGGCTTCGACGAGCGTCGAGATCCCGGGGGCTGCCGGGCGACTCGAGGCCGCGCTCGACGACGTGGACGGCGGCCTATCGGCCGTCGCCGTCGTCTGTCATCCGCATCCGCAGCAACAGGGCACGATGCAGAACAAGGTGGTGACGACGCTGGCACGTGCGTTTGCGAATCTTTCCGCCACGGCCGTGCGGTTCAACTTCCGTGGCGTGGGCGGCTCTGCAGGCAGCTACGCCGGCGGCGACGGCGAGCGCGATGACGCGCTGTCCGTCGTCGCCTGGAGTCGAGCGCGCTGGCCCGGCTTGCCTGTCTACCTGGCCGGATTCTCGTTCGGTGCAGCCGTGGCCCTCGCCATCGCCTCGCGCGTCGGCCCTCGCGGGCTCGTGACGGTAGCTCCGCCCATCGAACGGTTACCCGCCGATTTCGTTCCGCCCGCATGCCCGTGGTTGCTCGTGCACGGCTCGGCCGACGATGTCGTTCCAGCGGGGCCCGTGATCGCATGGTCGGCGACGCTGGCGGTGCGGCCGCGTGTCGTGCAGATGCCCGGCGTCGGGCACTTCTTTCACGGCCACTTGAACGCGTTGTCGGAAGCCGTCACGGGTTTCTTCGCGGCCGACCTCGGACTCGAGCAGAAAGGATCGACGCAGTGACGATGCTGAGCAAGCTCAATGCAATCTTCGAGCGTGCCTTCACGGAAAGCGAGGAGTCCACGCAGGAGCGCGAGCATGCATTGCGCGTGGCTACGGCGTTGCTCTTGGTCGAGGTGGCGCGCGCCGACTTCACGCGCGACCTGGCCGAGGACGCAGGCCATTCTGGCTTCACTGAAGCAGTTCTTCGCGCTCGATGAATCGGAGGCAAAGCTGCTGCTGGCGGAGGCGCGCAAGGAAGCCGATCATGCGGTCGAGCTTCAGCAGTTCACGCGGCGCTTGCACGAGCAGCTGTCGATGGCCGAGAAACATCGCGTGATCGAGATGTTGTGGGAGGTGGCGTTCGCCGACCAGCACTTGGACAAGCACGAGGACCATCTCGTGGGCCGCCTGGCGGACCTGCTGTACGTGTCGCGCAGCGACCTGATTCGCATCCGCAACCGCGTGCGGGGCGATCGCTGAGCCAGCGATAGGTGCGGGCGACTATTGCCCGACGAAGAACTGCTTCTTGAAGCGCACCGTGAAACGGCTCGGGTCGTTGCCGGGCGTCACGTCGACCGTATAGATCAAGACCTCGCCATCGGTGACCGGCAGCTCGCCGATATAGTAGATCGCCTTGTCTTCGCGGATTTCCCGCAACGTCATGTTCTTCAACTGTGCGTTCAAATTCACTGCCGACGCCGTTACCGCGCCGGTCACGGCCTCCGTACCGCCGTTCTCCAGCTTGCGATGGATGCTCACGTTCAGCATCGCCTGACTCTTGCTGCGGACGATGCCGTATTGGCGCGCGATTTCGGGAGAGAGCTGGTCCGTGTTGATCGCATTGAAATACACGACGTAGTCGCCGAAGTCCTTCGAGCTCTCGGTGGCGGGGAGCACGCCTTCTTGCGCATTCGTGACGGTGAACGTAGGGCCGGAATCGCACGCCGAGACCCAAACCGAAATCCCCAACAACGCCAGAACACGCGCGTGCATGATGCTACCCCCTAGACCCACAGGACTGACGTTCCTTCACGGCCGACGCAGCCAATTTACGCGCTCACGTCCCCACTCGTATTGCCAACGACATTACCCGCGTGCATCAAGGCTGTCTAGCGAAGAAACCACGGTAGCTCGAGAGCGATGATGCCGGCTTGGCAGACCAGCATCACGAGCAACGGCGATAGATCGAGTCCGGCAATCGGCGGTAGCACGCGCCGCACGGGTCGCAGCAATGGTTCGACGAGATCGGCGAGAACGCCGCCCAGCGCTCCGCCGCCGCGCCCGCCGAACCAACTGAGCAGCACGTAGATGAATAGTGCCAAGGTATAGAACCATAGCGTCAACGCGATGAGCCTCAGGACCACGTACAACGCGAAAAGCGGCAATGGCAGCGTCGCGCCGGCGATGGTCGTGAGCAGAAACGTGCTGGCGCACTCGAGCAGGAGTAGAACGACCAGCGTGGGTGCGTCGAGTCCCGCGATGCTCGGCAGCACACGGCGTGCAGGCACGACCAGCGGGCTGGTGACCTTGAGGACCACTTGCGACAGCGGATTGTAGTAGCCGGCCCGTACCCACTGCAGGATGAACCGCAGCAGGAAGGCGAGCATGTACACATCGGTCAGCGTTCGAACGAGAAAGATCAGCGCGCTCTGCATGGCCGCAAGATACCACGGCTCTCGCGCGTGAGAGGCTGCTCAGCCGCGCGCCCGCGCGCCGAAAATCGCCGTACCGATCCGGACGAAGGTGGCACCCGCGGCGATCGCATCCTCGAAATCGCCCGACATGCCCATCGACAGGGTGTCGAGTGGAACGCCGTCCGCCGCTAGCCGAGCGCGAAGCGCGGCCAGCGCGGCGAACCACGCCGGCGCGTCCTCGCCCGTGTGCGGCGGCAGCGTCATCAGTCCGCGCAGTTTGAGACGCGGCAGCGCAAGGATCGCGCGCGCCAGTGGGGCAGCCTCTCGCGCGCACACCCCGCCTTTCTGCTCCTCGCCACCCAGGTTGATCTGAATCAGCACGTTCAGCGGGGCGGCGAAGTGGGGGCGCTGCTCGTTCAGCCGTTCCGCCACGCGCAGCCGGTCCACCGTATGCACCCAATCGAAGTGCTCCGCCACGGGGCGAGTCTTGTTAGCTTGCAGCCTGCCGACGAAGTGCCAGGTGATCTCGAGGTCCGCGAGCGCCTTCATCTTCGGCAGCGCCTCCTGCACGTAGCTCTCGCCGAAGTCGCGCAGACCGGATGCGATAGGCGGTCGCGATCGACTCGCTCGATTGCTGCTTGCTGACTGCGATGATCGTCACGCTGTGCGCGCGGCGATGCGCGCGCTCTGTCGCACGAGCGACGCGCTCGACGATATTCGCCAGATGCTCCGTGATTTCAGTCACGCTTTGCCAGCAGGCCTTGGCTATACTGTCAACTACTTACGGAGCCCCGGATCCGGGGCGGGGCTCTAGAGCCCGTCTTACGAGGAGCACCATGGCAGCGGTAGATATTGCGCAGTTGCTTGCGTTCGCCGTAAAGAACAACGCTTCCGACCTGCACTTGTCGTCCGGCGTGCCGCCGATCATTCGTGTTGACGGCGACGTCAAGCGAATCAACATGCCAGCACTGAAGCACAAGGAAGTGCACAGTATGGTGTACGACATCATGAACGACAAGCAGAGGAAGGACTTCGAAGAGTTCCTCGAGACCGACTTCTCGTTCGAAATCCCGAAGCTCGCGCGCTTCCGTGTCAACGCGTTCAATCAGAACCGCGGGTGCGCGGCCGTGTTCAGAACGATTCCTTCTCAGATTCTGAGCCTCGATGACCTCGGCGCACCGCGCATCTTCAAGGACATCTCGATGCACCCGCGCGGCCTCGTGCTCGTCACGGGTCCGACCGGCAGCGGTAAGTCGACGACGCTGGCCGCAATGGTCGACTACGTGAACGACAATCGACCCGATCACATCATCACGATCGAAGATCCGATCGAGTTCGTGCACGAGAGCAAGCGCTCGTTGATCAATCAACGTGAGGTCCACCGCGATACGCTCGGCTTCAGTGAAGCGCTGCGCTCGGCGTTGCGTGAGGACCCCGACGTCATCCTGGTCGGCGAAATGCGCGATCTCGAGACGATTCGTCTGGCACTCACCGCGGCCGAAACCGGCCACCTGGTGTTCGGCACGTTGCATACTAGCTCGGCCGCGAAGACCATCGACCGCATCGTGGACGTGTTCCCGGCGGCGGAGAAGGACATGGTGCGCAGCATGTTGTCGGAGTCGCTGCGGGCGGTGATCTCGCAAACTCTGCTGAAGCGCGTCGGCGGGGGACGAATCGCCGCTCACGAGATCATGATCGGCACGCCGGCGATCCGAAACCTGATCCGCGAAGGCAAGATCGCTCAGATGTATTCGGCCATCCAGACGGGCCAGGCTCAGGGCATGCAGACGCTCGACCAGAATCTGCAAGAGCTCATGATGAAGGGCCTGATCACGAAGGAAGAGGCGCGCTTCAGGGCCGTCAACAAAGAAAGCTTCTAGACGCGAAACGGACTAACGGGAGCGCGTCGTAATGGAACGTGACCAAGCAGTACGACTGACGCAGAATCTGCTGAAGAAGATGGTCGAGAACAACGGTTCCGACCTGTTCATCACCGCGGACTTTCCGCCTGCGATCAAGATCGACGGAACGATTCGACCGTTCGCCGATCGACCCCTCACGCCCGCACAGAGCTCGTTGATCGTTCGTTCGATCATGAACGACAAGCAGGCGAAGGAATTCGACGCGACCAAGGAGTGCAATTTCGCGATCGCGCCCCAAGGCATCGGCCGGTTCCGCGTGAGTGCGTTCGTGGCGCAGGGCAACGTCGGGGCGGTGATCCGCACGATCGTCACGAAGATCCCGTCGTTCGAGGATCTGGATCTGCCGCCGCAGCTCAAAGACGTCGCGATGACTAAACGCGGGTTGTGTCTCGTCGTCGGCGGTACCGGCTCGGGTAAGTCGACGACCCTGGCGGCGATGATCGGTTATCGCAACGAGAACAGCCGCGGCCACATCATCACGATCGAGGACCCGGTCGAATACGTGCATCCTCATCGCGGCTGCGTCGTCACGCACCGCGAAGTCGGAGTCGACACCGAGAGCTGGCACAACGCGCTGAGGAACACGCTGCGTCAGGCGCCGGACGTCATCATGATCGGCGAGATCCGCGACCGAGAGACGATGCAGTACGGCATCGAGTTCGCCGAGACTGGCCATCTGTGCGTAGCCACGTTGCATGCGAACAGCGCCAACCAGGCGCTCGATCGCATCATCAACTTCTTCCCAGAGGAGCGGCGCCATCAGCTGCTCATGGATCTGTCGTTGAACATCACGGCCATGATCTCGCAGCGCTTGCTACCCCGCGAGAACAAGATGGGTCGCGTGGCCGCCATGGAGATCATGCTGGCTTCGCCGTTGATCAGCGACCTGATCTTCCGAGGCGAGGTGGCCATGATCAAAGACATCATGGCCAAATCGACCCGACTGGGCATGCAGACGTTCGATCAGGCGCTGTTCCAGCTATATGAAGACGGAATCATCTCGTACGAGGAGGCGATTCGTAACGCCGACTCGAAGAACGAGCTGCGTCTGCGCATCAAGCTGCAGAGCAAGCGCGAAGGTGCGGCGAGCGCTGAGCACGGAGAGAGCCTGGAGCTCGCCGAAGAAGAGAAGGGCGGTCGTTTCTAGCGGCCTGCGCCGCCCGTTTTCCTCATGAACGTCAAGCCGCTATTCAAGTTGATGGTGGACAAGAGGGCGTCGGACCTCTTCTTCACTACCTACTCGCCGGTCATGATCAAGATCGACGGCAAGATCATGCCCGTAAACCAGGTCGAGCTGTCGCCGAAGATGGTTCGCCAGGCTGCGCTCGAGCTCATGAACGAGCAGCAGCTCGAGCAGTTCACGCGCGATCTCGAGATCGATTTCGCGATTTCAGAAGCGGGGCTCGGCCGGTTCCGCGTCAACGTCTTTCACCAGCGCGGCAATGTCGCGATGGTGCTGCGTTTCATCACGCCGGAGCTACCGACGCTCGACGGGCTCGGCATGCCCGACGTGCTGAAGGACATGATCATGCTGCGACGCGGCCTGATCCTCATGGTCGGCGCGAGCGGCTCGGGCAAATCGACGACGCTGGCCGCCATGATCGACTTTCGCAACAAGAATTCCGCGTCGCACATCGTCACGATCGAGGATCCGATCGAATTTCTGCACAGCAATCAGAAGTCGATCGTGAATCAGCGCGAGGTGGGTCTCGACACTCTGTCCTATCACCGCGCGCTGCGCAGCGCGATGCGCGAGGCGCCGGACGTCATACTGATCGGCGAGATCCGCGACCGGGAGACCATGCAGGCGGCCATCGACCTGGCCGGCACGGGCCACCTGGCGATCGCGACACTGCATGCGAACAATTCGCCCGAGACGCTCGATCGAATCATCAACATGTACCCGAACGATCAGCACAAGCAGGTGCTGATGGACCTCGCGCAGTATGTTCGCGTCATCATCTCCCAGCGACTCGTGCGCTCGAAGGAAGGCAAGCGCGTCGCGGCCGTCGAGATCATGCTGAACACGCCGCACATCGCCGAGATGATCTTGAAGGGCAACATCTCCGCCGTGAAGGAAGCGTTCAAGGACACGAGAGAGCCGGGCATGCAGAGCTTCGACCAGGCGCTGTTCGAGCTCTATCGGCGCGGTGCGATCAGCATGGAAGAGGCGCTGTCGAACGCCGACTCGCGCAGTAACCTCGAGGCCAAGATCAACTTCGGCTAGCGCGACTCTCGACGGCCTCAAGAGCGGCTCGTCCGGAACGTCGTCCGCGGGAGCGTCGGCGACAGGACGTCGCCGTCGCAGCCTACAGGGATGTATTCACGGCGGTCCCGCGCGGACGGCGTTTCGGACGAGCCGCTGTGCGATGCGCGTCAGGGGTAGACGGCGCGGGAATCGAACACCGGCCCGTCGACGCAGACGCGCTTCATCGCCGGCCCGTCCGGCGTCTCGACGCGCACGTTGCAGCCGGCGCAACCGCCGACGCCGCACGCCATGAACTCCTCGAGCGACACTTGGCACGGTAAGTCGAGCTCGCGAGCGAGCTGCGCGACGGCCTTGAGCATCGGCGTCGGCCCACACGCCACGAGCTGCGTCTCGGCGCGCGCCGCGGGCGCCATGGCTGCCAGCCAATCGCGGGCAAGGTTCGTGATATAGCCGCGATGCGCACCGGCAAGCCCCGCGTTGCTCGCGAGCCTCGACGGCACGCCCCATTGCTCGAGCAGCGCGACCGCGTGCGTCGCCGCCGCACCGACGCCGGGAACGTCGAGCCGCGACTCCACGAGCTCGAACGGGAACGGCACCTCGGAGCCCATCAGAACCAGCAGCTGCGTTCGCGGCCGTTCGCGGAGGCATTCGGCCAGAAAGATCATGGGCGGTATGCCGACACCCCCGCCGAGCGCGAGCACACGCGGCCGCGTGGGATCGACCGCAAACCCATGACCGATCGGCGCGAGCACGCTCAACGATTCGCCGGCGCGACGTGTCGCGAGCTTGGCGAGGCCTGGTCCACGTGGTTTGTACAGGAACTCGAGCCAGCCCTGCTGCGCGTCGGCGCGCATGATCGACAGCGGACGGCGCAACGGGACGGAGGGGTCGCACGCGATGTGCGCGAAGCTGCCCGGCGTCGCTCGCTGCGCCGCGCGCGGGGCCCGCACGCGCAGAATGAATTGCTGGCCGGCGAACGTTTCCTGGGTGAGGATCCGCGCGTCCTCGAGGAACACACTGCCGCGATTCGTCTGGTAGCTCACGCCGCTATTGCTCGTTCATCCACTGTTCCGCGATCAGACACGCGGCTACGCGGTCGATGCGGTCGCGCCCGACGCGGCGGCGAAGATACCCGGATCGTCGGTTCTCGGCGAGCGCGGCCTCGGCCTCGATCGACGTCAGGGTCTCGTCGACGGTGGCGACCGGTAGCACGTAGCGCTGGCCAAGCGTCGCCGCGAACTGCCGGGCACGGCGCGCGATGGCGGCGGCACCGTCGCCCTCGGGCACGCCCACGACGAGCTGCGCCGGACGCCAGTCCGTCACCAGCTGGTCGATCGCCGACCCACGGCAGGTCGCGATCGACGCGCAGGGTGGTCAGCGGCGAAGCCGTGCGAGTCGCCAGATTGGCCGTTGCGACCCCGAGACGACGCAAGCCAAAATCGAACGCGAGCAGGAGCTTCGGGTCGCTAGGCAGCGCCACGCTGCCATCCCGGCCGTACGTCACGCATGCCCGGCGTAGTTCGTGATGCGACGGATGTCGACGCCCGGCAGCCCCAATGCGGCCGCCCAGCGTTGCTCGAAGGGGGTATCGAAAATGATGGCCGGATCCGCGGGCACCGTGAGCCAGGAGTTGTGCTCGATCTCGGCGTCGAGCTGGCCACGTCCCCAGCCGGCATACCCGAGCGCGACGAGCATGGGGTCCGGGGCCTTGCCCCGCGCGCGATCGCGCTCAAAATGTCGAGCGACACCGTGACCTTGATGTCGCCACCGGTTGCGACCGTCGAATCGAAGGCTTGCTCGGACCGGTGCAGCACGAAACCGCGCTCGGGCTCGACGGGCCCGCCGACGAGCACGGGCGTGTCCACGTGGCTCCTGTCCTCGATCTGAAGGGCGAGCTGTCCGAGCATCTCCGCCACCGACAGGCTGCCGGGCCGGTTGACGATGATGCCGTACGCGCCTTCGGCATCGTGCTTGCAGATGTACGTGACCGTCTCCGTGAAATTCGGGTCGGCCATTGCGGGCATCGCAATCAGGAAGTGGTCTTGCATCGACCGCATGTGAGGGCTACTCGCTCCGCGCAGCAGAGGCTCTATCGTAGCATCGCGCAGCGCGCCGATCAGCGCTTGCGGGCGGCCGCTGCGTTGCGGCGGGCGTTGTCGAAGAAGTCCCAGTCGTAGGCGAACCGCAGGACGTCGTAGTTCGCGCGGATGCTCTCGGGCAGCGGCTCGAACGGCGCCGCGAGGCGCAGGATCTTCAGTGCCGCCTGATCGAGCGCCTTGTCGCCCGAGGAACGCCGCACGATGATGTCGTCGAGGCGACCATCCTTGTCGATGACGACCTCGAGCGTCGGCCGCCCGGCATTCGGGTCGCCGAGCAGCTCCACGGGATAGTTCGCGGTACCGATGCGCTCGACGCGGTGGCGCCACCCATCGAGGTACTCCGCGAGACCGGACTCGCGTGTGCTCGGCGTGGCGAGCAACGTGCGGTCCTCGTCGCGGCCGTTCGGCAGCTCGGCGCGCAGGCCGACCTCCATCGCGGTCGTCTGCGGCCCGGCCAGTTGGAACAACGCGGCCGCCTTCTGCGGCGTCGGTGCCGGCGCGTCCGTCGGCTGGGGCTCCGCCGCGACGCTGTCGGGGGTCGGCGCCGCGCGTGACGAGCTGCTCGGCGCTCGGCGTCGCGTCGCGCGGCGTGCCGTCCGTCGCATCGGCGCCCAACGGGTCACCGGCCTGCGTCCGCGCCTGCTCGGCAGACAGCGCCGTCGTGGGTCGCGTGCCGAGCGCGGCTTGCCCGGCGCCGCGCTGGTTGCGATTGGCGAGGAAGTCGGCGGTATCGACGTCGCGCTCCTCGTGGCCGGTGTCGACCACGAGCGTCACGTTCAAGGAGGGCACCGTCTTGTCGTCCAGCGAGCTGACCGTGAAAGTCACGCCGAGGATGATGACGCCGTGGACGAGCGCGGCGAGGAACAGCGTCGAGCCGAGCCGATCGGTCGTCGAAGCCCGCTGCGGAATTGTCGACACCTTCAGTATCCGCTCCGAGCCAGTCTTGCCGAGGATTATACGCGAGCGTTACGCGCGCCTCGCCGCCAACTTGCGGTCGATCACCTCGATCAGCTTAGCAGCGATGTCGATGTCGAACTGGCGATCGAGTTCACGGATTCCCGTGGGGCTCGTGACGTTGATCTCGGTAAGATAATCGCCGATGACGTCGAGACCGGCAAACAGCACGCCCTTCGCGCGCAGGACCGGCCCCACCTGGGCCGACAGCCAGCGGTCGCGCTCGGTCAACGGCCGACCTTCGCCCTTCGCGCCCATGACCAGGTTGCCGCGGCTTTCGCCGGGCGCCGGGATCCGCGCCAGCGCGTAGTCGATCGGCTCGCCATCGATCATCAGCACGCGCTTGTCGCCGCTCGCGATCTCGGGAAGGTAGCGCTGCGCGAGCGTGAACTTCGCGCCGTGGTCCGTGAGCGTCTCGATGATCACGTTCACGTTGAGGTCGCCCGCGGCGACCACGAAGATCGAGCGGCCGCCCATGCCGTCGAACGGCTTCAGGACGATCTTGCCGTGCTCTTGCAGGAACTCGAGCAACGCCGACCGCGAGCGCGTCACGAGACTCGGCGGGGAGCACTGCGGGAACCAGGACGTATAGGCCTTCTCGTTGATGTCCCGCAGGCTCGCGGGCTTGTTGACGACCAAGAGACCCCGGTTCTCGGCGAGCTCCAGGATATACGTCGTATAGATGTACTCCATGTCGAACGGCGGGTCCTTGCGCATCAGCAGCACGTCGAGCTGCTCGAGCGGCGCGTCCCAGGCCGCACCGATCTCGAACCAGTCCTCGGGATCGTCCTCGACCTTCAGATACGACCCTCGACCGAGGGGCGCGCCGTCGCGAACCGACAGGTCCTGCTGGCGCAGATAGACGATCTCCCAGCCGCGTCGTTGCGCCGCCAGCAACATTGCGAGCGTGGAGTCCTTCTTCGGCTTGATCGATTCGATCGGGTCCATGACGACGCCGAGCAGGCGGCGGGACTGGCTCATTATTGGTCCTCGTTTTTTTGCGTGCAGGTTCGCAGTTTGGTGGAAATGCGGAACGCTACCATAACTCGCTTTTGGCGCCGCTCTGGCCGCGCGGCGCGAGCCTTTTCAGCGCGTCGTGAATGACCGACGGCGAATGTGACGAACCGCCGGATCGGTCGATGGAAGGCCTGACGCCAATATGTTAAAAGGCGCGTTGAGTCCGAGAGTTACGCTTTCGGCTCCGGGCGTGCGGAACGCCGAGCGACCCGCGGGAGGGAGACCAAGTGTCCGGTAGCAGCGCAGTAACCCCGAAGAGTTCCTTGCAGGGTCTGAAAATCCTCGTTATCGACGACAGCAAAACCATCCGCCGGACCGCGGAGACCCTGCTCGCGAAGGAGGGCTGCGAGGTATTCACTGCAGTGGACGGCTTCGACGCGCTGTCGAAGATCGCCGATCACCGTCCCGACATCATCTTCGTCGACATCATGATGCCGCGGCTCGACGGCTATCAAACCTGCTCGCTGATCAAGCACAACAAGGTGTTCAAGGACACGCCGGTCATCATGCTGTCGAGCAAGGACGGCCTGTTCGATCGGGCACGCGGCCGGCTGGTCGGCTCGGAGCAGTATTTGACCAAGCCATTCACGAAGGACGAATTGCTCGGTGCGATCCAGAGCCACGTGGCGAAATAGCCCGGTCGCGGAGGATAGCGGTATGGCCCTGATCATGATCGTCGACGACTCGCCCACCGAGGTGCACGTGCTGAAGACGGCGCTCGAGAAGCACGGCTTCGACACCGTGTCGGCGGCCGACGGCTCCGAGTGCTTGAGCCTCGCGCGCGAGGTGCGACCGGATTTGATCTTCATGGACGTCGTGATGCCGCGCGTGAATGGCTATCAAGCGACGCGCACGCTGACCCGGGATCCGCAGACGAAGTCGATCCCGGTGGTCATGATCACGACGAAGGATCAGGAGACGGACCGAATCTGGGGCATGCGGCAAGGCGCCGTCGACTATCTGGTCAAGCCCGTCACCGAGGCCGTGCTCGTGGCGAAGGCCCAGGAAGTTCTCGATCGAGGGCCGAACGCTTGAACCTGCAGGCGCTGGCCGAGCAGCCTTTCGAGCTCTTGTTGGAGCTCGAGCGACGAGCGAGAGCCGCGATTGCCGCCCGCGAGGGAGCCCCGGCGGCCGCGGACGAGTGGGTCGGCATCGGCTTTCGGCTTGGCGCCGAACGGTTCGTGACGAGTCGCGCCGAGGTGCGTGAGGTGTTGCCGATTCCCGAGCAAATCACGCGTGTGCCGGGCGCCAAGGCCTGGCTGCGGGGCATCGCGAATCTGCGCGGACAGCTGCTCACGGTCGTCGACTTGAAGTCTTTTCTCGGTGCCGGCGCGGCCGCGTCGGACCGCCAGGCGCGTGTGTTGATCGTTGCGAGTCGCGACGTGCCCACCGGCCTGATCGTCGACGAGGTGCTGGGTTTTCGCCGATTCGCAGCCGGTGACTATCGCGATGACGCGCCGCCCGGCGTGATCCGTTGCGAGCACTACGTGGAGGGCTGCTATCGACGCAATTCGGAGGTCTGGCCTCGATTCAGCGTGCCGAAGTTACTCGAGGATCCTCAGTTTCTGACCGCCGGTGAGGCGGTGAGAGCGTGAACGCAACGATGATGAGGTCGAGCCCGTGGCCGAGGCTTTTGCCGCCGCTCGGCATTGCTCTGGCGATCGTGCTGCTCGCGGCCGCCGGCGTCATGTGGCGCAGCGGCGCCTCGAGCTCGGCGAGCGACGGCGGGCTCGGCGAGCTCGTGGCAATGGTGCAGGCCACTCGCATAGACACGCGGGCCGCTCTCACCGGGGGCGCCGAACGGTTCGATGCGCTCGCGGCCCGGCGCAGCGAGTTGGCGCGTCTGCGCACCGGCGTCACGAGCACCCCATCGGCGGGTGCGGCTGCGCGCGGTGTTGCGAGCGACACGGGAATCTGGAAGCCGATCGACGTCAGCCTGGACGGTCTCGTCGGCGCACGTGAACGATTGCTCGGCTTGCATGCGGCTCGCCTGCAGCTGCTCGAGCTCGCGCCGCGCTTGCTCGTGACGACGGGCAATCTCGCCAGCGCGCTTGCCCCCGCCGACCTCGAGACGGACCGGCCGTTTCTGGCCCGGTTCGAGCTCACGGTCGAGGAGCTGCAGCAGAATCTGCGTGCGCTGGGTGCGGGGGGCCGCACCGACGAGATCGTGCGGCGAATCGGCGACGCCGGCCAATACCTCGAGCAGGTCATCCGCGGGTTGCGCGGCGAGGACGGCAGTCTCGGTGTGGTGCCCATCCGCGGCTCCGCGGGACGCGGAGACCTCGATGCTGCCGGCAAGCTGTTCGATCAGGCGCGCAGCGAGATCGGCACGATCACGGCCAGTGCCGCTGAGCTGGCCGGGGCGAGCGGCCAGATCGATGCTTTCGATGCAGCGGCCGACGCGTTGTTGGCGCGTTACCGTGGCACACGCTTCGGCGGTGTGGGAGAGGACGGTAGCCTGACGGCGCGTCTGCCGCTGCTGCTCATGGTGGCCGCGCTCGTGATCGCGGGTTTGATGGGCTTCGTCTATTACCGCGCGCGCGACTTCCGCCGCGCAGCCGAGTTGCAAGCAGAGCAGAACGAGCGCAACCAGCAAGCGATTCTTCGCCTGCTCGACGAGCTTTCCAGCCTCGCCGACGGCGATCTGACGGTTCAAGCGACCGTGACCGAGGACATCACCGGCGCAATCGCGGATTCGATCAACTACGCGATCGAGGCCTTGCGCGGGCTCGTGGCCACGATCAACGACTCGTCGATACTCGTCGACGCGGCCGCGAAGCAAACGGAAGGAACCGCGCGCCACCTGTTGCGGGCGGCCGAGACGCAGGCCAAGCAGGCGGCCGCAGCGTCCGAATCGATGGCGCGGATGGCCACCTCCATCGAGGAGGTTTCGGGCAACGCGGAACGCTGTTCCGACGTGGCGCGTCATTCCGTGGAGGTTGCCCACAAGGGGGGCGAGGCCGTACGTCGCACGATTGCCGGCATGAACACCATACGCGAGACCATTCAGGACACCTCGAAGCGCATCAAGCGGCTGGGTGAAAGCTCGCAGGAGATCGGCAACATCGTGGAGCTCATCGAGGAAATCGCCGAGCAGACGAACATCCTGGCGCTGAACGCGTCGATCGAGGCGTCGCGCGCCGGCGAGGCCAGTCGCGGGTTCGCGGTGGTGGCGGACGAGGTGCAGAAGCTCGCCGAGCGTTCGGCGAACGCGACGAAGAAGATCGACGTGCTCGTCAGCACCATCCAATCCGATACGAACGAAGCCGTCATGTCGATGGAGCGCAGCACCACCGACGTCGTCGGCGGCGCATTGCTCGCCGAGAATGCCGGCGCCGCGCTCGACGAGATCGAGCAGGTATCGCACCAGATCGCGAGCCTCGTCCAGAACATCTCCGGTTCCTCGAAGGAACAGTCGAGCGTCGCCGGTGCGATCACGAAGAACATGCACGTGCTGCGCGAGATCAGCTCGAAGACCACGGAATCCACGGCGGCGACTTCGAGCGCCATCAGCAAGCTGTCGGAGCTGGCGTCGCAGCTGCGCAAGACCGTCGCCGGGTTCACGTTGCCCGACTCGAGCGGTAGCACGGGCGTGCTGAGCGCCGCGCGCGTGGCCGCAAGCCTCGACCAGCCGGCGCCGGGCGAGCCCGTCGTCGCGGCAGCGCCCGTCTCGCGTCGACGCCACTCGGGGTAGCGCGGCCGTGGCTGTCGACAGCATGGATGACCTTGCTACGCACTCGTTCGAGCTCGTCAATCGCGAGCTCGTGACCACGCTCGATGCCGCGCGCCGCGAGCTCGAGGAGTACGTCGACGGACACTCCGGTAAGGATGCGCTGCTGCGCACCGCGGAACTGCTGCATCTCGCGCGCGGCGCCTTGAAGATCGTCGAGATTCACGGCGCGGCCTTGCTCGCCGAGGAGATGGAGCTCACCTGCCGCCAGCTGGCCGAAGGCGGCGATACCGACAAGTCGGAGCAGGGCGTCGAAGCGCTGACGCGCGCGATGGTGCAGCTGCCGGCCTATCTCGAGCGCTTGTTGACCGGCGGTAAGGACGTCGCGTTGGCGCTGCTGCCGCTGTTGAACGATCTGCGCCAGGCTCGTGACAAGCCGTCGCTGTCCGAGGGCACGCTCGTGCTGTTGAATTCCGGACCGTTCGAGCGCCACGTCGAGGCCCGGGTGCCGCCAGGCGCCCCGGTCGGCGAGATCGGGCGCGGCTTTGAGAAAGTGGCGCAGCGGCTCAGGCCCGCATTTCAAGCCGCGCTCCTCGGCTGGATCAAGGGCAGCGACGCGGCGCGCCACCTCGACGAGCTGCTCAGGGTGTGCGCGAATCTCGAGCGCGGCGCCGCGAGCGAGCAGGTCAAGCAGCTCTGGGCCGTGCTGACCGGCGTTCTGATCGCGATTCGTACGGGCGCCCTCGAAGCTACCGTAACCCTGAAACGGCTCATCGGTCAGGCCGATCGGCAGCTGAAACGGCTGATCGACGGCGGCGAATCCGCGCTCGTCAGCGCCCCGCCCGTGGACGTCGTCAATAGCCTTCTTTACTACGTGGCGCGCGCGACCTCCAGCGATCCGCGGATTCTCAAGCTGAAGGAGAAATACAACCTGAGCGAGATGCTGCCCGGGGAGGAGCAGCTCGAGTTGGCACGCGAAGGGCTGTCCGGCCCAAGCGTCAAGCTCATGCGCACCGTCGCGCAGGCCATCAAGGAAGATCTCGGAACCGTGAAGGACGCGCTCGACATCTTCGTGCGCACCGGCATGCAAGAGGTCGACAAGCTCGCGCCCCAGCTCGACATGCTGAAGAAGATCGGCGATACGCTCGGGGTGCTCGGTCTCGATCATGCGCGCAGCCAGATTCAGCGGGAGAGCCAAGAGCTCGCGAGAATCGTCGCGACGCGCAAGGGTCTCGGCCAGGGCGTGCTCGAGAAGATGGCCGCGACTCTGCTCGATGTCGAAGACGCGCTCGATCGAGAGTTGGTGCGCACCGTGACTCACACCGACAGCAGCGAGTCGCGCTCGGAAGAGCCCGAAAGCGATGTGCAGCAGCGCCAGGTCACACAAGCCGTGATGGGCGAGTGCACGGTGAACCTGGCCAAGGTAAAGGAAGCAGTGATTCAGCTCGTCGAGCACCCGGGCGATGCACGCCCGCTCGAACAGGTGAAGCCGCAGCTGCGCGGTATCGTTGCCGGCTTGCTGATGCTCGACAAGACGAAAGCCGTGAAGGTGGTGGAGCGCGTCGGCAATGTGATCGCGACGCGCGTGGCGCCCGCGGGCGGCAAGCTGAAGCCGGATTACCTCGAAAGGCTCGCCGACGCGATCGTCAGCGTCGAGTACTACCTCGAGACGGTCAGCGCCGGCCGCAGCGACCCGTGGTACATGCTCGACAATGCGGAGCGTTGCCTCGACCTGCTCGAGCGGCTTCCGGAGGTCAAGGCGCCCCGGCCCGCGCCGGCCCCTGCTCCGCAGCCCGCTGCCGCGAAGCCGCCGGCGCCGAAACCGGCCGTCATGCAAGCGGCCGGCGAACGCTCCGATCCCGAGCTCGTCGAGATCTTCATCGAGGAAGCGAAGGAAGAGATCACGAACATCGACCGGAACCTGCCGCTCTGGTCGGCTGATCCCGAGAACTCGCAAGCGTTGATCGCCGTCCGCCGCTCCTTCCATACCCTGAAGGGCAGCGGCCGAATGGTCGGCGCCCAGTTGATCGGCGAGTTCTCCTGGAGCATCGAGAACTTGCTGAACCGGCTCATCAACCAAACGCTCGCGCCAACGTCGGCGATGGTGGCGTTCGTCCAATCGGCGAGCAAGGCCTTGCCGCAGCTGATCGAGCAGCTCGAGATCGGGCTGGCGCCCAAGGTCGACGTGCAGCTCCTGATGAAGCAGGCGGAAGCTTTCGCCGAAGGGGATCCCGAGGCCGACAGCCTGACGGGGCAGTCGCTCCGGGCGCCGGCCCTCGCCGGTGCCAAGGCGACATCAGCCGCGCCTGAGTCGACTGCTGCGGCCATGGACCCCGTGCTCGCGGACATCTTCGTCAAGGAGATTCGTGGCCACCTGAAGGTGATGCGCGACTACCTCGCCGCCGCGGCGAGGCAAAGTGCCCCGTATGCCGTCGGCGAGCCCCTGTACCGTGCGTGCCACACGCTGCTCGGCAGTGCACGGATGGCCGGCTTCGAGCCCGTCCGGGTGCTGGCGGGTCCGCTCGCGGAACACCTGCGTCGACCGTTCGAGGCCGGCTCGGCGTTGAGCGCGGCCGGGCTCAAGGCGCTGCATGCCGCAACCGATGAGATCGAGCGGCTCAGCGAGGGCCTCGCCGGCGGCCACCAGCTGCCCGTCGACCCGCGTGTGACGCAAGCGCTCGAAGCGCTTGCTGCACCGCCTGCACCGAGGCCGCCCGCGGCCGGCAGTGCACCTGCGCCGGCCGCAGCTTCGCCGACCCCACCGGTCGCCGCCGCGCATTCTGCGGCATTCGATCCCGAGATTGCGGCCATCTTTGCCGAGGAGGCGGCCGAAATCCTCGACCAGGCCGAGGGCGCGCTACAAACCGCACGGCAGACGACCGATCGAGCCCCGATCGTGGCGCTGCAGCGTTATCTGCACACGCTGAAAGGCGGTGCGCGCATGGCCGGCGTCATGGTCATGGGTGATCTCAGCCATGCGCTGGAGACGTTGCTGGCGCGCATGGCGGACGGCAAGAGCCAGCCGACGGCGAGCGCGCTCGAGCTCGTGCAGCGCGGACTCGACCGGTTGCAGCTAATGCGCGATGCGCTCGACGCGGGCAGGCCCGTCCAGGCCGCCGCCGACCTGGTTGCGGAGCTCGAAGCTTTCGAAGCACCGCTGACGGCCGTCCCGAGCGCCCCCGCGAGGCCCGCCGCTCCGGCGACAGCCCCGCCGCAGCCGGCCCCGCCCCCGCAGCAGCCGGCGCCGCGGGCACCCGCGATCACACCTCCTCCACCGCCTCCGGACGCCGCCGTGGAACGTACGGCCGATCTGGAGAGACTTTCTCTCGCACCGGAGCCGCCGCTGCGCCCGCTGTCCGCGGGGGCCGAGCTCGACATCCGCGCCGCCGCGCAAGTCGTCGACGAGCCGACCGTCGACGAGCCATTCCCCCCGGCGGAGGCGCTCGGCGAGGAACCGACGATCATCGAGGCGCGAACCGAGGAAGCGCCGGCGGCCGCCGAGCCGCCCGCCCGGCCGACGCCGGCCGTCACGCCTGCGCCGCCGGCCGCGAGTGCGCCGCCCGCGCCGCCGACGGAGCAGCGCAGCACCGAACGCGCCGAGACGGCGCGAGTCGACGCCGCGTTGCTGGACGTCCTGTTGAACGGGGCGGGTGAGATCAACATTTTTCAGTCTCGTCTGAGTCAGCAGCTCCATTCGACCGAGTTTCATCTCGGCGAGCTCGGTGCCACGGTGTCACGGCTGCGCGAGCAGCTGCGCAAGCTCGAGGCCGAGACGGAAGCGCAGATCCTGCATCGTCATCAGGACGACGCGGACGTGCAGAGCGGTTTCGATCCACTCGAGCTCGATCAGTATTCAACGATCCAGCAGCTATCGCGCGCGCTGGCCGAGACGGCGAACGACGTGGCAAGCATCAACGAGCTGCTGAACGGGCTCACGACGGAGACGAACACGCTGCTGACGCAGCAGGCGCGTGTCACGGCGGATCTGCAGAACGGACTGATGCAGACGCGCATGGTGCCGTTCCAGCGCCACGTGGTGCGGCTGACGCGGATCGTGCGCCAAGCTTGCGCCGATACCGGGAAGCTTGCCGAGCTCATCGTCGAAGGCGAGAACAACGAGATCGATCGGCAGGTGCTCGAGTCGATGCTGCCACCGCTCGAGCACTTGCTGCGCAATGCCGTGGCGCACGGCATAGAGACGCCGACTCTTCGCGCGCAACGCGGCAAGCCGGAAACAGGCAAAGTCGCGATGAAGATCAGGCGCGACGGCTCCGAGGTCATCATCGAGGTCGGTGACGACGGCAGTGGTCTCGATCTGTCGGCCATTCGCCGCAAAGCCAACGAGAAGGGGTTGATCGCCGAGAATCAGAAGATCACCGACGAGCAAGCCGTCGAGATGATTCTCAGGCCGGGGTTCAGCACGGCCAGCGAGCTCACGCAAGCGGCCGGCCGCGGCGTCGGGATGGACGTCGTCGACAACGAGGTCAAGAAGCTCGGCGGTTCCATGCGGATAGAAACGACCGCCGGGCAGGGCACGCGCTTCCTCATCCGGCTGCCGTACACGCTTGCAATCACGCACGCGCTGGTCGTGAACGTGGGCGAGGAGACGTTCGCGCTGCCGTTGCCCACCGTGGAAGGCATCACTCGATTGTCGCGCGAAAAGATCTTGAAGCACCTTACCGAGGACGAGCCCAAGCTCGATTACGGCGGCATTTCCTATCGTATCCAGCACCTCGGTAGCCTCGTTGGCGCCGCGCCATCGGCGCTGCCGGAAGACGAGAATGCCGTGTCGCTGGTGCTGATCCGCGCGGGCGAGAGCTCTACCGCGCTATTGACGGATTCGCTGGAGGGCAGCCGCGAGATCGTCGTGAAAACGCTAGGCCCGCATATCGCGAGCGTGCCCGGCGTGACGGGCGCCACCATTCTGGGCGACGGTCGAGTCATCATGATTCTCGATGCCGGAACACTAGTGCGTGCGCAGAAGGGGCCGGAGCGGGCCGCCGCCGCCGCCCCGCAGACCGGCGCCCCTACCCTGACTGCGCTCGTCGTCGACGACTCGATCACGATGCGACGTGTGACTCAGCGACTGCTCGAACGGCGCGGCGCCAAGGTGTTCACGGCGCGCGACGGTCTCGACGCGATCACCGTGCTTCAGGAGCATCCGGTCGACATCATTCTGCTCGACATCGAGATGCCGCGCATGGACGGCTATCAGTTCGCCACCCACGTTCGCAACGATTCGAAGCTGAAGCACCTGCCAATCGTCATGATCACATCGCGCTCCGGCGAGAAGCATCGCGCCAAGGCTATCGAGATCGGCGTCAACGATTATCTGAGCAAGCCGTATCAGGAGAGCCAGCTGGTGGCAGCGATCGAAGCCCTGCTCGGTCGAGAGTTGTGAGCCCATGACCGAACCAGCGCCGAAGGAGCTCTACAGCTTGCTGATCCCGCTGCGCGGAGAGCGCCTGCTCGTCCCCCGGATGTGCGTGGCGGAGGTCATCGCATTCTCGGACGCAGCGCGCAATCGCGATGCCGCGGCGCCCGAATGGTTTCTCGGTTCCCTTGAATGGAACAACCGGCGCGTGCCGGTCATGTCGTTCGATGGACCGGCCACGGAGGAGCGCAAGTCGAAGCGCTCACGCACGCGAGTGGTGGTGTTCCACGCCATCACGAACGAGCTCCGGGGCGGGTACTACGGCGTCCTGACGCAGGGTTTCCCGCAGCTCGTGCGCGTCAATCCCGACGTGTTGACGCTGGACACGGAGCAAGGATTGCCCGAGGGCTATCCCGTGCTGTGTCGTGCGCGGATGATTCACGAGTATCCGTTGATCCCCGATCTGGAGCGCCTGGAGCGGATGATCACGGAGCTGCCGGCGGCGAGCTGAGCCCTGCGCTAGAGGTCCCCCCACTGTGCTTGGGCGATGGCCGCAGCCGTGACCGTCGCCGTCTCGGCGCGCAGCACGCGCGGACCCAGCGTGACGTGCGTGAACCGTGCGGCATCGAGCGAGCGCCAGTCCGAGGCGCCGAAGCCACCTTCCGGGCCGATGGCAACCACCAGGCCGCTCACCGGGTGCGGCGCGGCCGCGAAGGGTTGCGCGGCGGACGGGTCGAGCGCGAGCCTCAGCGCAGCGTCGTCAAGGTGGCCCAAGGCTTCTGCGAGGTCGGCCGGCGCCCGGATGTCGGGCGGCGAGTGTCGCCCGCATTGCTCGCACGCGCTCTGCGCAACTCGCCGCCAGTGCAGGACGCGCCGGTCGCTGCGGTCGCCGTCGAGCCTGACCACGCTGAACTCGGTGTAGACGGGGACGATCGTCCGTGCGCCGAGCTCGGTCGCCTTTTGCACGATCAGGTCCATCGCGTCGGCTTTCGGCAACGCTTGCACGAGCGTGAGCTCGAGCGGGGATTCCGGCAGCGCGTCGTGTGCGGCCCGCAGCTCGAGCAACGCGCCGCGTCGCTGCAGCGCGTTGACGAGCGCGTGCCGCTCTTCGCCGCGCCCGTTGAAGGCCACCAGCGCGTCGCCTCGCTGCAAGCGCAGCACGTGGCCGAGGTAATGGGCCTCGTTCTCGTCGAGCGGCAGAGTATCGCCGCCCAGGTCGCGCTCGACGAACAGTCGCGTCACGCGGCGTTTGCGCACGGTCATGGAAGGTGCCGCGTAGTCACGATCGAATCGGGGCGGGCTGCTATAGTGTCGCCATGGGCTGTTGTGCTGCGGCGCCTGAGTTCTAGCCGCCTCGAGCGACTGTGATCATCGATCCAACCACAGGCTGGCTTCAAGGCGTCCGGCAGGTCCCCTCGCCGAACAGCGACGAGCGGCCGGCGGGCTCGAAGCTCGAGCTCATCGTGGTTCACGGTATCAGCCTACCACCGGGCCAGTTCAACAACGGCTGGATCGAGCGATTCTTCTGCAACGACCTGCCGCCGGACGCCGACCCCTATTTCGCCACGATCTGCGCGCTCGAAGTCTCGGCGCACGTGCTGATCGGTCGCGGTGGCGAGGCGACGCAATTCGTGCCGTTCGACCAACGTGCATGGCACGCCGGACGATCGTCGTATTGCGGCCGGATCGCCTGTAACGATTTCTCCGTCGGCGTCGAGCTCGAGGGGGCGGACGACATTCCATACACGAAGGCTCAGTACCGCGCGCTGGCGACGCTGATTCATGCGTTACGGCGCTGCTACCCTTCGCTGCGCCAGGCAGAGGTCGTCGGGCACAGCGATATCTCCCCCGGCAGAAAGACCGACCCTGGCCCCGCGTTCGACTGGCATGAGCTGCGATGGCTGCTCGATGCGCGCGAGCAGGTCACCTAGCCGGATTTCGCCACAGCGTTTCGTGCCCGCCGTCCTCGCGCGCCACCGTGCGCGCGATCGACGAACAGCAAATCGGACAGGCGGTTCAGATATCGCAGCAGCTCGGGATTCACGGCCACGCCCTTCGCCGCAGCCCACGCGCGGCGCTCGGTGCGCCGGCATACCGCGCGTGCCAGATGGCAGGCCGCAGCCGCGCGATTGCCGCCCGGCAGGATGAATTCCTTCAGCGGCGGCAGCGTGGCATTGAGCCGGTCGAGGTCGTTCTCGAGCTGTCGGACATGCTCGGCCTGGATCTGCACGTAGCCCGGCATCGCGAGCTCGGCACCGAGGTCGAACAGCTCATGCTGAACCCGCGTCAGGCAGGCGCGGACGTCGGCCGACAGCAGCGGTTCCGCCAAGACGGCGCCGAGCGTGCTGTTCGTCTCATCGACGGCGCCGAACGCTTCGACGCGCGCGTCGCACTTGTCGATGCGCTGGCCGTCGGCGAGGCCGGTCGTGCCATCGTCGCCTGTTCGCGTATAGATCTTGGTGAGTCGATGGCCCACGGGATGACGGGTCCGCTGCGTGAAGCAGCGGTCATGATACGGCCGGGCGACGATCGCGTCAGGGGTTCCGCCAGCCGATTTCGGTAGCGGTCACCGGGCCGATCACGACCTGGTCAAGTCCCGCCGGGATCTCGGCGTGCTCTCGATCGATGGGGATCCGACCCGCCATCAGCTCCGCCTTCGTCTGCGGCAGCAAGGGTCGCGCCGCCGGCGCCGCATAGCCGTCCGGAAATCGCGGGGCATTGGTCCCGGGCGTGTACTTATCGGTAGCGCCAAGGGTGTGCAGCAACTCGTGGGCAAGCACCATCTGGTTCGCGCCGCGCGCGTGCTCGTCGGCGAACAGATTCGCCACGGCAATCAGGCCCTTCCGCAGCGCCGTCGAGCGGTCGAGCGCGACGGCGTCGCCGGGCTCGTGAAACACCGCGAACACGACGATGTCGCCGTGCGGCCCCTCCGTTCGCCACTGCAGCCGGGCGGCGAGCCAGCGCATGCGTAGGCTCCATAGGATCGTCGCAAAGGCTCCTGCGCCCGGCGACAGCCTCGGCGGCTCCTCAACCTGGCGGCCCACGATCCGGAGGCGGAACGGCTGCTCGAGGGGTACTGCATGACGGTGAGCTTCCGCGGCGAAGAACGCTTCCACGTCGCTGAACTCGGTGGGTTTCAAGTGGTCGATGTAATTGCGCGTGACGCTGCGGCCATCGCCGTCGACCATATAGACGTCGACCCACAACGGCGCATCCCAAGCCGTGCTGCGGCGCGCGGTCAAGAACTGCGCGGCCGCCACGAAGGCCAGGACGTACAACAGCAGCGCGATGCGCAGTCGTCGGAACATGCGTCGGGCCGAGCGAATACGAGCGGCTAGTGAAGCATCGGCAGGTACGGGACGCTCGGCGATCGATCACGGTTTTGGCGGTCGCCAAAAAAAGAAAACCCGGCGGTGGGAACGCCGGGTTCAGGCTCTTGTTGTTATCGGAGTTTACGGTTTCAAGTATGCGGCCTGGCTGGTGCTCGTGACGCCCGAAGGCGCGGAGCAGTTTGTTGTTTTAATCCAGCCAAATTTCTTTTCTTGTTCTTCTACTTTCTTGTTCTTCTATAACGTTCTCAAATTTAACAGAACCCTCTGCGAGTTCGCAGCGATTTCTGTTGGTCTGCGCACTCATAGGTCCCTACGGGGGACGACCACCCTTAAGCAAGACGTATGCCAGGCGAAGATTGATCATGCGAATCAGTAGATTAACAACAGAATCTGCCGGTCCTCCAAAGCATATAGCCGGTCTTTGTAAAAAGACTCGACAACGAGCTTACATAACGTCTTTCGTGTGACTTGGAGAAGCTCCGGCTAACCTACTGTTTGCAAAGCGTGCGCAATTCTACAATGCCGTGGCCGGCGCGCCGGGCCTGTCCGGCGTCGTAACGTAAAGCCTTCTGACAGTGTCAGGGGGGCGCCAGCAGCGCGGCCCGGTCATACCAGACCCCGGCCCTCGCCACGGCCAGGATTCGCAGCGCGTCGGTGAGTCGATTCAGCGGGTCGCCGTCGAGCACGACGAAATCCGCGAGCTTGCCTTCCTCCAGGGTGCCCACTTGCTGCTCGAGACCGAGCGCGAGCGCGCCCTCGGCCGTGGCCAGGCGCAGCACCTGATCGTTGCTCAGCCCGGCGCCCGCCAGCAGCGCCAGCTCGAGGTGCACGCCAAGGCCGTAAGGGACGGTGGGCGCATCGGACCCGATCGCGACCCGGCCGCCGGCCCGAATCAGCCGCGACACGGTTTGCTGGAGCGCCGGCACCGCGCCTCCGGCGAGACCCGCGCGGCTCCAGAGCGCTTGCTCGGCCGGTGTGAACAAGGCCGAATAGGCGGCATCGCGTCGCCATGACTGTGCGCCATCCGGCCAGCCGCTCAGCCCCGCCAGCACCCCGAGCCCCGGTGTGAACACGGCGCCGGCGGCCAACAGCCGGCTGAAGCCATCCTGGTAGGCCGTGAACCCCGGGGAGACTTCGAGCTCGTAAGGAGTCGGCGCGGACTCGAGTGCCACGCGGTCGGCCCGGGGCTCTGCGCCGAGCCGCGGAATTCCGAGCGTCGCCGCCTGCTCGAGCAGGCTGTGCGCGAACCCGTTGGCGATACCGGGGTAGGCGCGGACCGGCGCGCGGGGATCCAGCGGCAGGCTCTCTGGGGGAACGCCGATGGCCGGCGTCACGATCAGGTGCGGCCCCGGTGCTCGTCCGGAAGCCCAGACCTCCGCTCGCTGTAATGCTTCGGGGACGTTGGCCGCTACCTCGCGAACCGTCGTGACCCCGTAGGCGAGCCAGGCGCGGCCGAGTCGTTCGCCCGCAAGCGCCGTCTGGTGCGCATGGACGTCGATGAGCCCCGGGATCACGGTGGCGTCGGGCAGGGCGATCACCTTGCCCTCCGCCGGCAGGACACCGCGTGCGCTGATGGCTGCAGATGCGCCCGGCGCGGACATGCACGTCGACATGCCGACGATAGTCCGCGCTGACGCCGTCGAACAGCCGGCCGACCTGCAGCACATAGTCCTCGGGTGGCGGTGGCGGTTGCCACTGCAGGGAGATGCTCGCCGGCGGTCTCGCGAGGCGCCGGCGCGCCCGCGCCGAGGTCCGTGATCAGCTCCACGCGCAGACTCGTGGACGGCGCTCCGATCGGGCGCGCCGCCGCGGCATGGATCCGCAGGCTCGTGCCGTCTTCCGACCAGGCCGGTGTGCCGGCGCCTATCAGGCCCGCGGCGACGGTCACGGCTGGATAGCGTGCATCCTCGAGCACCTTGAGGCGCGCCGGAGCCCAGGGCTCGAGACCGTCGCTCTCGAGAAATGCGATTTCTTGCCGTCCGGGCTGACGGCTGGCCGATGCGGGTTCAGCGCACCGAACGTGAGCTGCGTAAAGCGCCGCTCGCGCAGCGACACACGCCAGAGCTCGAATTGCCCCGTGCGCTCGCTGGCGAACACCAGGGCGTCGCCGTCGGGAGAGAACGCGGGATCGAGCTCGATATAGCCGTCGTTGGTCAAACGCTCGGGTTCGCTCCGCTCTGCGAGCCACAGATCTCCGAGCGCGGTGAAGGCAGCGCGGCGGCCGTCGCGCGAGCGCGCGAGGGAGGCTATACCGAACACCGGACGCCGCCCCGGCTCGTCGAGAGGCCGGAAGTCGCTCGGCGCTGCGGCAGGCTCGATGGCGAGGGCGGCGAACAGATGCACCGGTGCTCGCGCCGGCTGCGCGAGCACGCGGCGCCACAGCTGACCGTCGGCTGCGTAAATGAACTCGGTGCCCGATAGCCACGCCGCTCGCGATGCGAACAGATCCTCATCGCCGCTCAGCGGTTTCAGCACACGAGGCTCGCTCAGCAGCAGCATGCGTAGCTGGTTCGATTGCGGCCCTATTTGCTCGCCGAACACCAGCACGCCGCCGCCGGGCCGCCAGGACGGGCTGCTCACGTGACCACTGCTCGAGTAAACCGTCGTGCTCGCGCCGTCGGTGCCGAGCACGCGGATTGCGGACTCACGCCCGAGGTCGAGCGCATAGGCAATCAACCCATGCTCGGACACCGTCGGCGAGTTTGCGTCGCCGCTCTCTTCGGTCAACTGCGTCTCGACGCGGCCGGCGAGCGTGATCGACCAAAGGCAATAGTGCCCCGTGCGGTTGGCTGCGAATACCACGGCACGGCCGTCGGCCGAGAAATCCGGGTCTCGCTCGTCCTCGTTCGTGGTCGTGAGGGCTCGTGCTTCGCGGGTGTCGAGGTCCAGCAGCCAGAGGTCCCAGTGGCCCGCCACGAGCCGTTGATAGACGAGCCATCGACCATCGGGGCTGACGCGTGGATTGCGCGCCTGTTCGCCGCCCTGCGTCAGCGGCTCTGCGCCGCCACCGGATACCGGCAGCGTCCAAAGCTGTCCCATGCAGATCGACGACGAGGTTGCGACCGTCAGGTGCGATCGCAACCGCGAGATTCGTGCCTTGCCTCAAGTTCGCGATGACTTGGTCGGCCGCCGCCAACGGCACCGCAACGCTCAGCCAGAGAGCGGCCACGGCAAGCGCGCGCGCGCACAGGCTTCCCGGGTGGCGCAACGTCGCGCGTTTTGCATCTCGAGCTCGGTCCACTAGCCGCCCGCGCACCGCTACGGTTGCAGCCGTTGCCAGTTCCACGGTCCGGGCCGAAAGCCGTGCGCCGTCGGATTGCCGAGCTCCCGGCCGTAGCGAAGCCGTTCGTGAAATCGGTCGGCGCCTTCGGCCCAGAGCTCGAGCACGTCGAGCCACAGTCGATAGCCGCCCCAAAAGGCAGGGCGCGGCAGGCGCCGACCCTGCGCCGGCGAATCCCCGGACCCCTCTATGCCGAGCTCCTTGGCTTTCGTCGCGGCGCGGCGCTCGAGCTCCCCGAGATCATCGATCGGCCGACTCTGCTCGCTGCACCATGCGTTGATTTGACTACGCCACGCCCGGCTCGCGAAGTACGAGTCGCTTTCATCGCTCGGGGAGCGGACGATGGCGCCCTCGAAGCGCACCTGCCGGCCGAGATCGTCCCAGTACAGGACGGCGGCGGCTCGACCCGTGGCTTCCAGCTCGGCTGCCTTGCGAGACCCGTAGTTCGTATAGAACACGGCGTAGCCGTCCGGCGCGAGCTCCTTCAGCAACACCATTCGAGCCGACGGACGGCCCGTGGGGCTCGTCGTCGCGAGTGCCATGGCGTTGGGATTACGCCGACCGCGTGCCGTGGCTTCGCCGAGCCAACGAATGGCCAAAGGCAACGGGTCGTCGGGGGGCGGTGTCGGCAGGCGCGTCATAGCGATGCCTGCTCAACGGAGCGCGGCGGCATGGAATCGCAGGTGCTCGGCGATGAACGTGCTGACGAAGTAATAGCCGTGGTCATAGCCCGGACGCTCGCGGAAAGTCAGCGGCTGACCGGACTCGCGACATGCTTGCTGCAGGACATCCGGCCGCAACTGCTCGAGAAACGGATCTGCCGCGCCCTGGTCGACGAGCAGCTCGTGGCGGCTCGGCTTGGCGCGAATCACGGCGGCGGCGTCGTATGCGAGCCATTGCTGCCGTTCGGCGCCGAGGTACGCCGTCAGTGCGTGCTGGCCCCACGCGGACAAGCTCGTCGACGAGATCGGTGCAAACGCGGACACCGACCGGTAGCGCTCGGCATTGGTAACGCCGATCACCAGCGCGCCGTGGCCGCCCATGGAGTGACCGCTGATCGACTTGCGGGCCGGGTCGACCGGTAGGCTTGCGTTCACGACGGCGACGAGCTCATCGCGGATGTAGTCGTACATCCGATAATGAGCCGCCCAGGGCTGCTGAGTGGCGTTCACGTAGAACCCTGCGCCGGTGCCGACGTCCAGTTGCGCCTCCTCGCCGGGGATGTTGACCCCGCGCGGACTCGTGTCGGGAATGATCAGCGCCACGCCGAGCTCCGCGGCATAGCGTTGCGCGCCTGATTTGACGCTGAAGTTCTCCTCGGTGCACGTCAGTCCGGACAGCCAGTACAGGGCCGGGCACCGGGCCGCGCTCGGCCGCAGGTGGCAGGTATACCGCGAACCGCATCGTGCACGAGCAGGCGGCGGAGCGGTGCTGATAAACCTGCTGTCGTCCGTCGAAGCAACGAGATTCGCTAATCAGTTCGAGAGCCGCTGTTGTCATTCGAGACCTTGTCGAGTCGATCGCCATCGCGGGTTGTGCTTGCGCCTGGCCGCCACGGGGGGTACAAAACCGCCCTCACGAGGTGGCCATGACGCTCGAAGAATTACGCAAACGCCTGTCCGATGTCGATCGCGATCTGGTCGGCCTGGTGGCCGCTAGACAGAAGATCGTCGCCGAGATCGGGACACACAAAATCCAGAACGCCGTGCCGACGCGAGATTATGAGCGCGAGCGCGAAGTGTTGAAAGCCGCGCGCGAGCGTGCCGAGCAGCTCGGGCTGGAGCCCGGCCTGGCGGAGCAGATCATGGAGCTCCTGATCCGCGCGTCGTTGACGCATCAGGAGCGCACTCGCGTGGCGGCGCAGACCAGCGGCGCGGGTAAACGCGTGCTGATCATCGGCGGTGCCGGGAAAATGGGCGCGTGGTTCGGCCAATTTCTGGGCTCACAGGGGTTCGCAGTGGAAGTCGCGGACCCGAGTGCCGTGCCGTCGCCTTACCCCCGCTCGTCCGATTGGCGGACGAATGCGCTGGACCACGACATCATCATCGTGGCGACGCCGATGAAGGTAGCCGGGGACGTGCTCGTCGAGCTCGCCGACCGGCGACCCGCCGGGGTGATCATCGATATCGGCTCATTGAAGAGCCCGGCACGCGCAGGGCTCGAGCGGCTCGTGCATGCGGGTTGCAAGGTGACCTCGATTCATCCGATGTTCGGACCGGACACGCGGCTGCTCTCGGGCCGGCACGTCGTGTTTTGCGACGTCGGCGTGCCCGAGGCGACGCGCGCGGCGCGCGCGCTGTTCGTCTCTACGATGGCCGAGCAGACCGAGATGAGCATCGAGGACCACGATCGGTTGATGGCCTACGTGCTCGGGTTGTCCCACGCTTTGAATCTGGCGTTCTTCACGGCTCTCGCGGAGAGCGGCGAGCTGGTGCCACGGCTACAGAAGATGTCGAGCACGACGTTCGACGCGCAGTTGCGCGTGGCGAGCCTCGTCGCGAAGGACAACCCGTACCTGTATTTCGACATTCAGACGCGTCAACGACTACGGAACCGCGTCTTTGCAGGCACTGCGTGCCGCAACGGACCGCATTCAGCGCCTCGTGGAGACCGGCGACGAGGCAGGGTTCGTCGAGCTGATGGCAGCAGGTCGGCGCTACCTCGAGAGTCGTTCTTAAGGCGCGAAGGCGGCCTGTCGACCTCGACCGCGCCCTGGGTCGAGCGGCCGATCGTTACCTGCATCACAGGTTCTCGCAGGCGTTTTGGTCCCCATGCGAGGGATGTGAAAGAATCGATCGAGCATGGACTTCATCGATGAGCAAGGCTTTCGCGCCAACGTGGGGATCATCCTCACGGACGGCCACGGTCACGTGCTCATTGCGGGTCGCCGCAATCGTGGCGGCTGGCAGTTCCCTCAGGGGGGTATTCAGCCGGAGGAAAGCACGGAGGAGGCGCTGTTTCGCGAGTTGCGCGAGGAAGTGGGGCTCGAGCGAACCGACGTCGAAATCGTCGGCTCGACGGAGGGGTGGTTGCGTTATCGCCTGCCGGACCGTTACATCCGACGCGAGCGTCAGCCGCTGTGCATCGGCCAGAAGCAAAGGTGGTTCCTGTTGCACCTGCAGGCCGCGGTCGAGCGTGTGCGGTTCGACCTAGGGCCCGAGCCCGAGTTCGATCGGTGTCGTTGGGTGGATTACTGGCGCCCGGTCAAAGAGGTCGTCTACTTCAAACGACCGGTCTACGTGCGAGCGTTGCGCGAGCTCGGGCCGTTCGCGTTTCCGGACTGTGGGCCGCCGCCGCCGCCGTCGTGGTGGCCGCGCCGCTGGCACCGCGTGCTCGACGAGCACTCCCATGAGTAGCAGCACACAAATGGATCGGCGACGGCCGATCGTCTATGTGCTCGCCGCGGCCGTCGCGCTCGCCTTCCTGTACCTCGCCTATGCGCTCGGGCAGTTCCGCTCGGGCTTTTCCTTGCTAGACCATCGGCGCGAGGTGGCGGGCTTGACGCAACGTCTCGAACAGGAGCAGTCGACGAGCGACGAGTTGCGACGCCAGCTCGCGATCGCCCAGACGTCGGGGGAGATCGATCGGGAGACTTACTCGCGGGTGGAGTCGAATCTAGGCGACCTTCAAGCGAAGATTCAGGCCCAGGAAGAGGAGCTGGTCTTCTATCGCGGCATCGTCTCCCCCCAGGATGGCATTGCCGGTCTGCGGATTCAGAGTCTCGAGGTGCTGCCGGGCGACGGGGAGCGCCGGTATACCGTGCGGCTGGTGTTGGTGCAGGCGATCGTGCACAGTCGGCGCATCTCCGGGGACGTGAAGCTGCAACTGGAAGGCACGCGGAACGGTCAAATGGCCACGTTCGACGCGGCGGACCTTGCCGCCGGCGATGGTCGGTATGATATGGCGTACGCGTTCCGTTACTTTCAGGGGCTCGAAACGGAGCTGGAGTTGCCGGTGGGGTTCGAGCCCCAGCGCGTGAACGTGGAGATCGTGCCGAACGAGGCGCGGGCCGATCACGTGAATCAGAGCTTCGAGTGGTCGGTGACAGCCTCAGGGTGAAGGCATCGAGGATTAGGATGTTGGGTAGGAAGTCACGCAATCAGGCAGCGATTGGCACGCTCGTGGGAGCCGACACGCGCGTGCACGGCGACATCGAGTTCTCGGGCGGATTCCACGTCGATGGGTACGTCAAGGGGAACGTCAAGGCCACGAAGGACGAGCACGCCGTGCTCAGCATCAGCGAGCGCGGTTGCGTCGAGGGCGCCGTGGTGGTGCCGCACGTGGTGCTGAACGGCACCGTCAAGGGCGACGTGCGGGCCACGGAGCGGGTCCAGCTCGGACCCAAGGCGCGCGTCGTGGGCAATGTGCAATACAAGCTCATCGAGATGTCGATCGGTGCCGAGGTTAACGGTAAGCTGATCCATGAAAGCGAGAACCATGCGGTGGCCAAGAGCTCCGGCCGCCCCCAGATCGAGTCAGTGCGGCCAGCAAATGCAGCCGGAGGTGAGTCATGAGCGAGCCACGTTGGGACGACACGCCGCCTTTGAATTTCACGGATGCCGCGGCCCACAAAGTGAGTCAACTGATCGAGCAGGAAGGCAACGCGCAGCTGAAGCTGCGCGTCTACGTGCAGGGCGGTGGTTGCTCGGGCTTCCAGTACGGCTTCACGTTCGACGAGGAAACTCAGGAGGGCGACACCGAGATCGAAAATGGCGGCGTGACGCTGCTCGTCGATCCCATGAGTGTCCAGTACCTCATGGGCGCGGAGATCGACTACCGCGAGGATCTCTCCGGCGCACAGTTCATCATCCGTAACCCGAACGCAACGACCACTTGCGGCTGCGGCTCGTCGTTCTCCGTGTAGTTGAAACCCGCGCGGGCTCGTGACACTGCCCGATTCGAAATCCGCGCCCGCCGTTGACCCGGCAGAGGTATTCGCCGCGGTCGATCTCGGCTCCAATAGCTTCCACATGCTAGTGGCCCGGACGGACCAAGGGCACCCGTCGATCGTCGACCGGCTGCGCGAGATGGTGCGGTTCGCGTCGGGACTCGACGAGGATGACGACCTCGACGACGGGAGCCAGGAGCGCGCGCTCGCATGTCTGCGGCGCTTCGGCCAGCGCCTGCGCGATATGCACGCGCATCAGGTACGCGTCGTAGGTACCAACACGCTGCGGCGGGCCCGCAACGCCGAGGCGTTCTTGGCCAAGGCCGAAGAGGCCCTCGGTCATCCCGTCGAGGTCATCTCGGGCATGGAGGAGGCGCGGCTGATCTATCTTGGGGTCTCCCACTACCTCGATTCGAAGGACGGCGGCAATCTCGTCGTCGACATCGGCGGTGGCAGCACCGAGCTCATCATCGGGGAGGGCCACGAGCCGAAGCATCTCGAGAGCCTGTATATCGGCTGTGTCGGCTTGAGCCGCGACTGTTTCGCCGACGGTAAGTTCACCCAGAAGCGCTTCGACCGCGCCCGTCTTGCCGCGCGGCTCGAGCTGAACCCCGTAGCCGCCGCGTTTCGGCGCAAGGGCTGGGCCCGCGCGATCGGCTCGTCGGGCACCGTGCGCGCGGCACATGATGTGGCACACGAGCTCGGTCTCATCGATAGCGGCGTCACTCTGGGCGCGCTCGAGGCGATCATCGGTAAGGTGGTAGAGGCGCGGCGCATCGAGGACCTGAAACTGCCGGGGCTCGCCAGCGATCGTGCGCCGGTATTCGCGGGGGGGCTCGCCATACTCGCCGAGATCATGAGCATGCTGCGCATAGACCATATGCAGATCAGCGGTGGCGCATTGCGCGAGGGTCTGCTCTTCGACATGCTCGGACGCCTGCATGACGAGGACGCGCGCGAGCGCTCGATTCGTGCGATGCAGCAGCGGTATCACGTCGATACCGATCAGGCGGCGCGCGTGGAAGCGACGGCCGCCGGTCTTCTGGGTCAGGTTGAGCAGAAGTTGGCAGCTCACCGATGAGCGCTATGGGCTGCTGCTCGTCTGGGCGGCTCGGCTGCACGAGATTGGTCTCGATATCGCGCACGCGCGCTATCACCATCATGGTGGGTATCTGCTCGCGAACTCGGACCTACCTGGCTTCGTGCGTCTCGAGCAACGTCTGCTGGCGGCGCTCGTCACGTTGCACCGGCGCAAGCTCGACGATCCGTTCGTCGATGAGCTGCCGGCGGCCTGGCGCGGGCCCGCCTTCAAGTTGATCGTGCTGCTGCGACTCGCAGTTCTGCTGAATCGGACTCGCAGCCCCGCCGACCTACCGCCCATCGCATTGAGCGCGGGCAAGGATTCGCTGGAGTTGCGGTTTCCCGAGGGCTGGCTCGACACCAATCCGTTGACCGCGGCCGATCTCGATCAGGAGCGTGGTTGGCTACGCGCCCGCGGATTCGACCTGCGCGTGGCGGTCGCTTAAGAGGCCTCCGCGAGCTGGCGCAGCAGCTTCAGCTGCGCCGAGGCGGGTTCCGCATCCGGGCTCCGTGGCAACCGGACGTACTCGCCGTTGGCGCGCAGCTCCCAAGCCTGGACGTTGTCGACGAGATACGTGTCGAGATCGGCCAGCACGCGCGCCTTCAGGCCTTCGTCGAGGATCGGAAACATCAGCTCGATACGGCGGAAGAAATTACGCTCCATCCAGTCCGCGCTTGCACAGTACAGCTCTTCGTTGCCGCCGTTGTGGAAGTAGTAGCACCGGCTGTGCTCGAGGAAGCGGCCGATGATCGATCGGACACGGATGTTGTCCGATACGCCGGGTACCCCAGGCCGCAAGCAGCAGATGCCGCGCACGATCAAGTCGACATACACGCCCGCGCTGGACGCTTCGTACAAGGCGCGGATCACCTCGGGTTCCACCAAGGCGTTCAGTTTCGCGATGATGTGACCGGTGCCGCCGGTGCTGGCATTGCGCGTTTCGCGCCGGATCATGCCGAGCAACCGTTCGTGCAGGTTGAACGGCGACTGCGTCAGGAGGTGCAGCGCCGGCGTGCGCGTGAGACTTGTCAGCTGCATGAATACCTGATGCACGTCCTCACCGAGCCGCTCGTTGGCCGACAGAAGCCCGTAGTCCGTGTACGCGCGCGCCGTGCGCGGATGATAGTTGCCGGTACCCAGATGGACGTATCGACGTAGACGGCCGCCCTCGCGGCGCACGACCAGCACCATCTTGCAATGCGTTTTGTAGCCGACTACGCCGTACACGACGTGCGCCCCGGCTTCCTGCAGCTTGCTTGCGAGCTCGATGTTCGCCGCTTCGTCGAAACGGGCGCGCAGCTCGATCAGCACCGTGACTTCCTTGCCCGCTCTGGCGGCAGAGACCAGGCTCTCTGCCAGCAGCGAGTCCGGCGTGGTCCGATACAGCGTCTGCTTGATTGCCAGAACCTCCGGGTCGTTCGCCGCCCGGTATATGAAATCGATGACGGGCGCGAACGATTCGAACGGGTGATGCAACAGAATGTCGCGCTTCGCGATCGCTTCGAAGATATTCGTCTTGACGAGCATCTTCGGCATGCCCGGGGTGAACGGCGGATACTTCAGCTCCGGCTTGTCGATGAGGTCGTAGACGGCCAGTAGCCGGTTGAGGTTCACGGGTCCCTGCACCTGATATAGATCTACCCGCGTCAGCTGGAATTGCTCGAGCAAATATTCACAAAGCTCTTCGGGGCAGTCGTGCGCCGTCTCGAGCCGTACCGCGGCTCCGTAGCGGCTTTCGAGCAGCTCGCCTTCGAGCGCTGTCACGAGATCGTCGACGTCTTCGTCGTCGACGAAGAGATCGCTGTTGCGCGTGACGCGGAACTGATAACAGCCGTTGATCTCCATGCCGGTGAATAGTCGGTCGAGGAACGCATGAATCACGGACGACAGAAACACGAAGTCGGCGGCGCCGGTGCCCTCGATCGTGGTGGGCAGTGGGATCAAGCGCGGCAGAGATCGCGGCGCCTGCACGATGGCGCGATGACACGGGCGGCCGAATGCGTCGCGGCCATGCAGGCTCACGATGAAGTTCAGGCTCTTGTTCAGGATGCGCGGAAATGGTCGTGTGGGGTCGAGCGTCGTCGGGCTTAACACGGGCACGATTTCGTTGACGAAATGCTGCTCCAGCCAGACTCGCTGGGCGTTCGTCCAATCGTCGCGACGGACGAAGCGGATGCCGGCGTCGCGCAGTGACGGGATCAGCTCGTCGTTGAGCACTCGATACTGCTCGGCGACGAGCTTCGCCGTCTGTTCCCGGAGCGTGCGCAGCACCTCGGCGGAGTTCATATTGTCCGGGCCGGCGGGCCCCGCGTTGGCGGCGATACGATGCTTGAGTCCCGAGACGCGAATTTCGAAGAACTCGTCCAGATTCGTCGACGATATGCAGAGGAACTTCAGCCGCTCGAGCAGCGGGATGCTCATATCCTTGGCCTGCTGGAGCACGCGCACGTCGAACGCGAGCTGCGACAGCTCACGGTTGATGTAATAGTCGGGCAGTTTGAGATTCAGCGTGTCCACGGGGCGGCGCGAATGTTTCAGGAATGCTTCGACGCCGGCGACCAGTATACGCCGCCGAGCACGACCGCGCGGCGGGCACCGGTCACACTCGGCACGTTGCCGACGTCGCCGCGCAAGCGCGCCCGTGCGAGCCACGCGAAGGCGGCGCCCTCGACCCAGTCGGGCGCGATACCAAGAGTCGCAGTGGTCGCAACGGTGCGGCCGCTCAGGCGCCGCAATCGTTCCATCAGGTCTGCATTGTGCGCGCCGCCGCCACAGACGATCAGCCGACGGCAGTTCGGCAGCGTTCGATCCACGCTCGTGACGATTGCCGTCGCAGTGAGCTCTGCGAGAGTTGCCTGAACGTCGGCGGTCGATATCGAGGCATGACGGGCCAGGTGTCCGTCGAGCCACGACGCGTTGAACTGCTCCCGGCCCGTCGACTTCGGGGGCGGCTTCATGAAATAGGGCTCGGTCAGGAACTCGGCGAGTAAAGTATCGTCGACGCTGCCGCTGTGGGCCCAGGCGCCGTCGTGATCGTAGTCCACGCCGCGGTGGCGTTGCGCCCAGAGGTCGAGCAGCGTATTGCCGGGGCCGGTGTCGGAACCGAGCGGCGCATGACTTGGTTGCAGCGCCGTGATGTTCGCGATGCCGCCGATGTTCACGACTGCGCGGCTCTCGTTCGCGGAGCCGAAGCACCACGCGTGGAATGCCGGCACGAGGGGCGCGCCCTGGCCGCCATACGCGATATCGAGACGGCGGAAGTCGGCCACGGTGCAGATCTCCGCGAGGGCGGCCACGACGTTCGGGTCGCCGATCTGCATGCTGAATGGCTCGTCGCCGCCAGGATCGTGGAAGATCGTTTGACCGTGGTGGCCAATCGCCGTGACCCTGGTTCGATCGACCTTAGCATCGGCGAGCAGCGCGAGCGCGCAGCGTGCGAAGAATTTGCCGACGGCGTGGTCGAGCGCGCCGAGCTCGGGCAATGAGACTTGCGGGATCTCGACTACGCGGCGGAGTCGACCGAGCAGATCCGGTGGGAACGGCGTCGTCGCGGCATGCTGCACTCGGCACGAGCCGTCATCGATCTCGGTCAGAACGGCATCGACCCCGTCGATGCTGGTGCCGGACATCAGTCCAAGATAGAGCTCTCGCATGATCGAGAGACTAACCCAGCGCGTCGGCCACCGCGCGCGCGTTCAGTTCGCCGCAGTGGTCGTCGTGGTCTGCGGGAATAGATCGAGCTGGTGCCACAGAGGCTCGGTTGCCATGCGGAATTCGCTTTGATGCTCCGGCGGGACCGGCTCTGCCGGCGGCAACGTCACGGTGCGGGGGTTGCGATGGACGCCATTGACGCGATACTCGTAGTGCAGATGGGGGCCGGTTGCGAGCCCCGTCTTGCCTACGTAGCCAATGATGTCACCTTGTTCAACGCGCGCGCCCACGCGCGCGTTGCCGAACCGGGACAGATGACCGTAGAGCGTCGTGATGTTCCCACCATGTTGCAGGATGATCACGTTGCCATAGCCGCCCTTGACGCCGCGGAACGCGACCTTGCCCGCACCCGAGGCGCGCACGGGCGTGCCGGTCGGCGCAGCGTAGTCGACGCCGCGGTGCGCCCGGATCGTGTTGAGCACTGGATGCCGTCGATTGGGATTGAAGGTCGAGCTGATGCGCGTGAAGTTCAGCGGCGCGCGAATGAACGCCTTGCGCACGCTCCGGCCTTCGGGCGTGTAGTAGTCCACTCTGCCGTCACTGTCTTTGAATCTCGCGGCGCGGTAACTCTTGCCCTGATTGACGAACTCGGCCGCCACGATATCGCCGTCGCGAAGCTTGACGCCGTCGCGCCAGAGCTCCTCATAGATCACGGAGAACTCGTCGCCTTCGCGGACATCCTGGATGAAGTCGATATCCCATTCGAAGATGCCCGCCATGGCCATCACGAGTCGGTCGCCGATCCCGGCCGCGGTGCCGGCCTCGAACAACGAGCTTTGGATGACGCCATGGGCGGCCGTCGTGCGGACGTCGACCGGACGTTCGATGGTGCGTGCGGCGAAACCCGAATCGGAGCGCGCGATCGACAGGACCTTGACCTCGTCGAGCTCCCGTTGCAGCGACATGACCTGCCCATCCCGATGGGCGATCTCCACGCGATCGCCGGGTTTCAGCAATCTGAGCGCCTGGGTCGCATCCGGCAGCGAGACGATGGCCGCCAAGTCGGACAGGCTCAATCCGTTACGGCGAAACAACAGCTCGAGCGTGTCGCCGCGCCTAACGAGCAGGTTCAGGAGGGTACTGGTCGGGTCGATCGCCGCGGCGGATTGGACGGACGGCTCGCCGGGGTCGGCGGCGGGGAGTGCCACAGTCGGTTCGACCTCCGGAGCCAACAACGCCGTTTGCTCCGCAGGGGGCTCGATCGACACTGCAGCGGGCTGTACCGGCGCCGGTCGGTGCGGAGTTCCGAGAAACAGCAGCGCGGCAGCGAGGGGTGGCAGTAGGAGTCCGACTCCGAACAACGCCCAGCGCCGACGGCGGTCGGGTGAGCCGGTCGCGGTGTCCTTATAGTCGTGACGAATTCCGCCCGTATGCCGTTTCACCGAACACCCACTGCAAAAGCGCGTGTAACTGTAACCGCTCGACACTTAACGGTCAAAATTATTGTCTTTAAACTCATAGGGCTACATGTCGCCCGTGAGGAGGCTCGGCAAGTGCGCTCGACGGCGGTTGAGTACGGTCGACCAGGAGCACGAGTGAGCGGTCAACGGGCGGCTCCGCCGGCGTGCGCTAGATTCGTCGACCCTGGTCGATACCTTGTTCTATTCTTCGCACCCCTCATGCGTCCGAGCGAATGATGGCAGTAACCAAGCAGCCGGGTGGCGTGGATTCCTTGCCGGAGCTGTGTCGCGGCGCCGAAGAGATTCTCGTCGAGGCGGAACTCGCAGCCCGTTTGGCGTTGGGCAGACCGCTGCGCGTCAAGGCGGGCTTCGATCCGACGGCCCCCGACTTGCATCTCGGTCACGTCGTGCTGCTGAACAAGATGCGGCAATTCCAGGAGTTCGGGCACGAGGTCATTTTTCTGATCGGTGATTTCACGGGCATGATCGGCGACCCTTCGGGCAAGTCGGCGACGCGGCCACCACTGACGCGCGACGAGGTCGCCGCGAATGCGATTACGTACCAGGAGCAGGTCTACAAGGTCCTCGATCCCGAGAAGACACGTCTGGAGTTCAATTCGCGCTGGATGGGCAAGATGGACGCGGTGGGCCTGGTCGAGCTCGCCGCCAGGCACACCGTCGCGCGAATGCTCGAACGGGACGACTTCCACAAGCGCTACGCTGCCGGCAAGCCGATTTCCATTCATGAGTTTCTATATCCGCTGGTGCAGGGTTACGACTCCGTCGCTCTACGCGCCGACGTCGAGCTCGGCGGTACGGACCAGAAGTTCAATCTGCTGGTCGGCCGACAGCTTCAGCAGGCGTATGGTCAGCCGTCCCAGA
>CAVSMD010000003.1:0-475000 GCA_963728995.1 uncultured Gammaproteobacteria bacterium | reverse complement strand
GAAATCGCTGTGAAGATGCAGTGTACCCGCGGCAAGACGGAAAGACCCCGTGAACCTTTACTATAACTTTGCACTGAATTTTGAATTTGTCTGTGTAGGATAGGTGGGAGGCTTTGAAGCGGCGACGCTAGTCGTCGTGGAGCCACCGTTGAAATACCACCCTGATAAATTCGGAGTTCTAACCTTGGCCCGTAATCCGGGTTGGGGACAGTGCATGGCGGGTAGTTTGACTGGGGCGGTCTCCTCCCAAAGAGTAACGGAGGAGCACAAAGGTACCCTCAGCGCGGTCGGACATCGCGCAGTGAGTGCATAGGCACAAGGGTGCTTGACTGCGAGACAGACAAGTCGAGCAGGGACGAAAGTCGGTCTAAGTGATCCGGTGGTTCTGTATGGAAGGGCCATCGCTCAACGGATAAAAGGTACTCCGGGGATAACAGGCTTATTCCTCCCAAGAGTCCACATCGACGGAGGAGTTTGGCACCTCGATGTCGGCTCATCACATCCTGGGGCTGTAGCAGGTCCCAAGGGTTCGGCTGTTCGCCGATTAAAGTGGTACGCGAGCTGGGTTCAGAACGTCGTGAGACAGTTCGGTCCCTATCTGCCGTGGGCGTTGGAAATTTGAGGGGAGCTGCTCCTAGTACGAGAGGACCGGAGTGGACGTACCTCTGGTGTTCCGGTTGTCACGCCAGTGGCACCGCCGGGTAGCTATGTACGGAAGGGATAACCGCTGAAAGCATCTAAGCGGGAAGCCCACCCCAAGATTAGATTTCCCTGGGGACTCGATCCCCCTGAAGAGCCCTCGTAGACTACGAGGTTGATAGGCTGGGTGTGGAAGTCGAGTAATCGATGAAGCTAACCAGTACTAATTGCTCGTGAGGCTTGACCATATAACACTCAAACGGTTTGGGTGTGCGACGAAGACGGATCATTCCAAATTGCGCGCATCGCGAGCTCGGCAAGAGCAGCGGAACGCATACCGGTTTGCCTGGCGGCAATAGCGGGCGGGAACCACCCGATCCCATTCCGAACTCGGAAGTGAAAACGTCCAGCGCCGATGGTAGTGTGGGTTATCCCACGCGAGAGTAGGTCATCGCCAGGCTCTTAACGCACAACCCCCGGTCCGGCAGGGCCGGGGGTTTTTCGTTTCTGCAGAGAAGCTAGTAGCCGGCGAGCTCGAGGTACCCCTCGACCATGAGCGGACCGCCAGGTCCTTCGCCGTCGCCATGCACGGCGCCCTCCCAATAGCGTACCGACAGATTCAGCTCCTGCTCGGGAAGGTAAGGACGGATGTCGAAGTCGATGTCCGTTGCGCGCACGCGCACGTGCCATGCGACGGGATACCGTGCGCCGCTCACCGGGCTCGACCAGTGCTCGAGCGGTGCGAGCTCCACGTCGCCGGGTCCTAGCCGCGTGGGGTGCCCGGCAGCATCGACCCAGGTTCCGCTGCTAAAGGCGTCGGCCGTCCCGTCGGCGCGTCGCAGCCGGTAGTACATCAAGCTGCCGCCATCCGAGAGCCGCAGCCCGAACCAATCCCAGCCGGCGATCCCCGCGCTCAAGGCGCTCGTGCTCCATTCGCGGTCCAGCCACGCTCGACCCTTGACCGCGACTTGCTTGCCCTCGAGCGACACGAAGCCGGTGGCGGCCAGCCGCGGCTCCGAATAGTAATACGACGCGTTGCCGGGCTCGGACCCCTTGCGATCGAGACCCCGGTCGCCGTTCAGGACCGGTGCCTGGTGCGTCGCCAAACGCAGTGCCACCCCCACGTCCCCATCGTTCGCGCGGAGCTCCCAGGTCTCACCATCGCCGTCCTGTCGCAACATCGCCGTCCAACCCTCTACTCGGATCTCGTAGCGGTCCTTCGGTCACACCCGCGAGGTCGAGGGCTTCGCGCGCAATCCGCTCACGGGCGACGAACCGATGACCCGCGGCGTCGGTCACTGCGAGATGCGCCATCCAGATCTGCTCCGTGCCCCAGGCGGAGGGCCGCGACACGTTGGACGGCGGGCGCAGCGCCACACGAAAGAACGTGAGCTCGAACCCGTAGGCGTCCCCGGTGGGCCCTTCGAGCGTGCCCGTGAAATACCACCACTCCGTTCTGAAGCTGGGATGACTTGCGTGATCGGCCGGAAAGACCAGTGGCCGCGGCTCGATCGCCTGAGCGAAACCTGCGTCATCCCCCGCGCGCATGTAGCGCAGCCCGATGTTCGCCGCTCTAGGCTGTTCCGCATCCTCCGAGGTGGTTCTCGAGCACGCTGCGAGTGCCGCAATGAACGCTGCGTAAACCAGGATCCGCACGCTCATTCTTCCCGAAGCGCCGTGCCAAGTACGATTCGGCCGGCTCGCCACGAGGGATATACCCCCGCAAGCAGGGCCGCTCCCACCGCCAACGCGAGTCCCGCGATCAAGGGCCCGGGCGTCAGCGACAGATCCATCGTCCAGCCGAACGCGCGGCGGTTGATCACATGCACGAGGAGGGCCGCCAGCGCGGCGCCTAGGGGCATCGCGACGACACCCGCCGCAAGGCCCAACAGACACGTCTGCGTCAGCAGGCTGCTGACGAGATCGCGCGGCGTGAAGCCGAGCGCCCGCAGCACTCCGAGCTCCCGGCTCCGTTCGAGCTCTATCGCGAGCAGCGCGCTGAGCACCCCGAGGAATGCCACGATGCCCGCGAGCAGTCGCAGCACCTCCGTAATCCTAAAAGTGCGATCGAAGATCTGTAGCGACACCTGCTCGATCCCGGCACTCGAGCGGACGCGCGCACCGTCGAGCCGTGCGACATCGGCTCGGACTGCGGTTTCGACCGCGGAGAAGTCCGCGCCGTCACGCAAATCTACGCCAAGCCCGGTGAGCGCCATATCGTTCCACTCGCGGCGATACTCGCGCGAGCGCCATCACGATCGCATAGTTGCCCGTGTTGAAGTCCCGATACGCCCCCACGATCCGCTCGCGCCGCGGTCCCGCCGGGCTAGGCAGCGTCAGCTCGTCGCCGACACTCAAATGCCGCGCCGCCATCAGTCGCTCCGACGCGGCGATGCCTCGTCCATCGGCGAGCGCAGCGAGCGCCTGCCGCGGCTCGCCCTGGACGATCGTCAGACCCCAGCCGCGGGCTCCTGGGCGGAATGCCCGGACCGCGACTTCCCCGGCCGAGGTCGGCACCACCAATCGTTCGCGCGAGGCTGATGCCGGCGACGCCCGGCAATGCTCGCAGTGCGGCGAGCATGTCGTCCTCGAGCAGCATCGGCGTACCGCGGATCGGAGCTCACATACAGGTCCGCGGTCAGCGTCGTGTCGAGCCAACTGCTGAGGCTCGTGCGAAAGCTGCCGATCATGAGGCCCACGCCGTTGACGGTGGCCACCGCCACGGCCAGCGCGGCCGTGGCAACGCCGGTGCGGCTCAACGAAGCGCTGACGCCGCGGATCGCCATCACGACCGGCAAGCCGAGGACCCGCCCCACCGTCCGGTCGAGCATGCCCATCAGTGCCGTGGTCGCGATCGGCGTCAAGAGCGCTCCGGCGGCGAGCACTCCGAATAGGCTCGCGAAGGCCGCGACGAGGTCTTTGGGCCCGAACGCGAGCAGCAAAGAGCTGGCCGCGAGCAACGGAATCGCGAGCAACGCCGCATTGCTCGCACCATGCCGAGCTCGTCGCTCAAGCTCCGCGCGGCGCAGCACGGCGGCCGGCGTTGCGCGCGCCGCGTCGAGCGCCGGCTTCATGCCGGCCAGCAGCGTCGCAGCGAGCCCGAGCACGGCCCCCTCCGCGTAGATCCACGGGGACGGCGGCGCCGCGGTCACGATGTTGCCGAAGTAGATGTCGCCGATCGTCCGAAGCACGAGATCGACGAGCGACCCGGCCAATCCGCGCCCGAGCAGTAGTCCGAGTCCGGTCGCGACGGCACCGAGCAATACGGTTTCGACGAGCACCGCCCCTAGCACCTGCCGCGGTGTGACCCCGATCGCTCGTAGCATGCCGAGCGTCGCGCGCCGCTGGAGAATCGCGAACGACATGGTGCTGTAGATCAGAAAGGTTCCGACGACCAGTGCCAGCAGACCGAGCGCCGTCAGATTCGTGCGAAACGCAGACGCCAGCTCGTCGAATGCGGCGCTCTCCGTGCCGGCCGGTACGAGAATCGTGCCCGCGGGCGGCATCGCCGCGAGTCGCGCCGCCTCCGACACGCTCAAACGTAGGTCGATGCGACTGATTCGGCCGAGCGCCCCGGTGAGCTCCTGCGCCGTGGCAATGTCCGTCAGTATCGGCGGCTCGGCTTGGATGTCGCTCGCGACGCTGCCGACCACCCCGAGCACGCGCACAAGGGTTTCGTGCCCTCCGATTTCCAAGGTCATGAGCGAATCGGGTCCCGCGTCGAGCTCGTCCGCGAGGCTTGCCGGCAGCAAAACGGTGGCCGGCTCCGTGATCAACCGCGCGAGATTGCCGCCACCTTTGCCGGGCGAGAAGGCGGCGAAGCTCCGTAGCGCGCCTTCTTGACTCGGGTCCACGCCGAGCAGCGGGACACGCAGCGTCGGATGACCTGCGATCCCGACATCGGCTTCGATGACCGGAGCGGCATGCGCGATGTTCCGTCCGACGACGAGCTCACGATAAACGGCTTCGTCCATGTCGGCGCCGATCGGCAGTAAGCGATGGCTGGTCTGGCCACGCACGAGCGCCGCCGACAACTCGAACGCCCGAGCAGCGCTGTCGTTGGCGAGCTCCACGCCGACGAACACGCCGACGCCGAGGCTGATGCCGGCGATGGCGAGCCCGAGCTGCCACGGGTGACGGCGATAGAAGCGCCAAGACGCCAGGCTCAACAATCTCATCACGAAACCGGCTCTCCGATCCGTCCACCGCGAATCGCTATCACACGCGTCGATTGCGCCGCGACTTCGGCGCTGTGCGTCGCCATGACCAAGGTCGTGCCCCTCTGGTCGCATGTCTCTCGCAGCAGCTCGAGGACCTGGGTTGCCGTCTCGACATCGAGGTTCCCGGTCGGCTCGTCCGCGAGCACGAGCTTTGGCTCGTGGATGACTGCACGTGCGATCGCGACGCGCTGTTGCTCGCCGCCGGACAGCTCCTCGGGGAAGCGCGCAGCGCAGCCGCCGAGGCCGAGCTCCGCGAGCAACGCGTGACTCCGTCGCCGGGAATCGGCGGCGGCGACGCCATTCAAGGCGAGAGGCAGCTCGACGTTCTCGGCTACCGTCAGCGTCGGGAGCAAGTTGAAGAATTGAAAGACGAAGCCAAGATCGCGACGTCGCCAAGCCGCGCGCTGTGGCTCCGACAGCGCGCCCAAGTCGGCGCCGCCTACGCGCACGACGCCCTCGTCGGCAGGCTCGAGCCCGCCGACCAGACGCAACAAGGTGGATTTTCCCGAGCCGCTGCGACCGATGACCGCGACCCGCTCGCTGCGCGCGATCGTCAGGGATGCCTCATGAAGGACGATCTGGCCACCGTAGGCTTTCGAGACTTCGCGAACTTCGATCCATGTCTTAGTCGTCATCGGCGGCTGAAATCGTACGCGCTTCACATCCCCGGAGGTCGGTGGAGCAGTCTCTCGATCCTCGCTGAAATTATGTCAAAGACGTCCTTAAGAATTCTGCCGCGTCGCCGATAGGGAGCCGTGGGATAGGGACGCGCGCAAACGCGGCGTGGGGTCCAACGAGGCTTTTCGGGAGTCGCTCTTGCTAACGTCGGAAATCAGAAAAAAAATCGAGACCTGCAACAACCTGCCGAGTCCCCCCGGCGTCGCGACCAAAATCATTCGGCTCGCCAACGATCCGGACGCCGACATGGCCCGGATCGCAGAAGTGCTGGCACTCGATCCGGCCATCACTGCGAAGATCCTGCGCATCGCGAACTCGCCGATGTACGCGCGGCAGCGCAAGACCGAGAACCTGCGGCAAGCGCTCATGGTGATCGGGTTGAATGCAACCATTTCCTTGGCGCTATCGTTTTCGTTGCTCAAGTCCTGGCGCTCCGAGAACGGGACCGGCGGCTTGGATTACCCACTCTACTGGCGCCGTGCGCTATTGGGGGCGACGGCTAGTCACGTGCTGGCGAGCGTCATCGGCGTGAAGGATAGCGAAGAGTTGTTCCTCGCGTGCTTGATCCAGGACATCGGCATGATGGCACTCGACAGAGCGATTCCCGACGTTTATGCGGGTCTCGAGGCGAGCCAAGTTCGCCACTCGGCGCTGATCGAGCGCGAACGCGCGCAGCTCGGCGTCGATCATGCGGCAGTCAGCGGCTGGTTGCTCGACAAGTGGCAGTTCCCGGAGCGTACCCAGCAAGTGGTCGCCGCGAGCCACGATCCCGAGAGGGTGCCAAAGCAGGGTACGAACGGCATCTTCGTGCGCTGCGTCGCGCTGGCGAGCACGATCGCCGAAGTGTTCCTCGATGCGAGCGGTGGCCGCAGCTTCGCCGAGCTGGCCGAGCGTGCGGAGCGCTATTTCGACATCGACAAGGAAGGTCTGGGCGAGCTGCTCTCGGACATTCAAAAGATGATTCCGGACGCCGAAAGCATCTTCGAGACGGAGATCCTCTCCGCGGCGCGTTCCGACGAGATCCTCGAGGAAGCGCGCGATGCCCTGATGCTGCGCAATCTCCAGGCGCTGCAGGCCGTGGACACTTTGAAGAGCAGCACGGAGTCGCTCGAGCAACGGACCAAACGGCTCGAAGAGTCGAACAAGCGTGACCCGCTCACGAACCTCTTCAACCGCGCGTATCTCGACGAATTCATGCGCGATGCGTTCGATAGCGCCGACCGGAACAACACGCCGCTCAGCGTTGCATTCGCGGATCTGGATCGATTCAAGTCCGTGAACGACACCTACGGGCATGCCATGGGGGATCAGATCCTGGTCACGACGGCGAACATCCTGAAGGCCAACGTACGCGCCGCCGACGTGGTTGCGCGCTACGGCGGCGAAGAGTTCATCCTGGTTTTCCCGCACACGGAATACCCGCTGCTGAAGACGATTTGCGAGCGGATAGTGCGTGCGTTTCGCGAGACGCGCCACGATGTCGGCGCGCGCCGCGATCTCACCGTCACGATCTCGATCGGCATGGCGACCCACAACGACGGGCGCCGCTTCAGGACGGTCGACGAGCTGCTCAAAGCCGCCGACAAGGCGCTCTACACGGCGAAGCTGCAGGGCCGCAACCGCAGCGTGCCATTCGATCTCGTGACCAATAGCCAGCTCGCCTACATGTAGGCGGCCGCGGCTCCCTCAGCGAGGCACCGCGTTGCGCGCGGTGGTCGGTGCAATGACGTCCCAGTCATTTGCGCGTGCCGCCACCAACAAGCGCGGATCCGGCCAGACCGCGACAGGTGAGCCGACGGCCTCGAGCAGCGCGAGGTCGTGGGCCGAGTCGCCATAGGCGCTCGCCTGCCGCAAGTCCGCGCCGACCAGCGCTGCGAGCTGGGCCGCGAGCGCGACCTTCGAAGCGCCGAACGGATGTCGCTCCGGTGGGCGGGCGAGATACCGGCCGTCGCGCACGGCACATACCGTGGCGCACACATGCTCCACGCCGAGATGGCGCGCGAGCGCCTGTGCGATCGGTTCCAGCGTGCCCGAGAGGAGCACTACGGTGTCGCCGCGTCGCAAATGCTGCTGCAGGCGCTGGGCAGTCGCGTCGCAGAGTCGCGGCACGACGTCGCTCGCGACGAAGTCGTCCGCCCAGCCTTCCACCTCCGCGGTCGCGAGCCCGACGAGGTAGGCCTTGTTCTTCTTGGCGACGAGAACGCCATAGCGCGGCAGAAACCGTAGTAGAAACCAGACATAAGCCGACATCTGGCGCAGTCCCTGGTGCCGCCGCGCGAGCAGGTAGCGCCAGAAGCGCCGCTCCGTGCTGCCGCGCACGAGCGTGCCGTCGATGTCGAAAATCGCCAGAGTCATTGCTTTCTGACGGGCCGCCGCAGAATGTCGTCCTTCTGAGAATAGACGAACTCGGCGATGACGGGCAGACCGCGCGCCACGCAGAGCAGCACGGCAAGGTACACGAAGAGATAGGTCAAGCCGGTCAGCAGCCAGCCCAAATACCCCCACAGCGTCGGCAGGAATGCTGGAAAAGGCCGCTGGAGCGCGAGGCCCGCAAACGCCGAAGCCTTCACGACGGCGTAGAACACGCGCATGAACTTGCCGGCCACGATGAATTTACCGAACTTCGAGCGCATCAACGCGAAGGGCGCCATGCGCTGGGCCACGGCATTGCTCGAGCGAATCGTGTCGACGATGACGCCGCGGATGATGAAGACGAGTGGCACCCAGATTGGCACGAGGTCGGTGTCGGCGGCGACGATCCACAGCGTGAGCTCGACGATGCGATCCCCGGCGATATCGAATAGCGCTCCGAACAGGCTCGTTTCGTTCCGTTTGCGGGCAATGTAGCCGTCGAGCCCATCCGTGACGAAGATCAGGATGATCAAAAAGAAGATCGCGAATTGCCAGGGCGTGGGGGGCACGTAGAACAGGCCGACGACGATCAGCAGCAGCACCAGCCTGCTCAAGGTGACGAGATTCGCCATGCGGCCGATTATAGGGGGCCTCACGGCCGAAGCCGCAGGCCGATGGATCTACGTTTGCGGGTCCGGGCTGCCGGCCTCGAGCGGGCGCCACGGCACGAGCACCGATTCCCCGTCGTGGCGCGCCACGAACGGCTCGACGCAGTAGTGGCGGCGTACGTGCCGGGCATCGAGGGTCTCGGCCGGTGTCCCGTCGGCCACCACCCGTCCCTCGCTCATCAGCAGAACACGCGTGCAGAAGCGGGCGGCGAGCGTCAGGTCGTGCAGCACGGCGACGACGAGGGCCGACCCACGGTCGCGGTCCACCCCGGCCGCATATCGTTGCAGCACCCGCATGACCGTGAGCTGGTGGAACGGGTCGAGCATGGCCGTCGGCTCGTCGACCAGCAGCACGGGCGCCTCGACGGACAGCGCGCGTGCGAGCAGCACGCGCGCACGCTCGCCGATCGATAGCGACGCGACGCTGCGGTCCGCGAGCTCGGTGGTCGCCGTCTGCTGCATTGCCCATTCGACGGCCGCGCGGTCGGCGCCGTTGGGGGCGGTGCCATGGCCGCGGTGCGCCAGCCGGCCGAGCGCCACGATCTCGCGCGCAGGCAGTGGCCAGTGCACGGTGGGTGTCTGGGCCAGGTACGCGATCGTGCGGGCGCGCTCGCGGCTCGCGAGCCCACTCAGAGGGGCGCCGCGCCAGGCCACCGTGCCGGTGTGCTGGGCGACGCCTGCCAGCGCCTTCAGCAGGCTGCTCTTGCCCGCACCGTTCGGTCCCACGAGCGCTACGAGACCACTCGGGGGCAGGTCGAGCGACGTCGGCTGCACCGCGCAGCGGGCGTCATAATGGACCGTGAGTGATTGCGTCGAGAGGGTCATGACGGCGCTCAGGTGCTCCCGGCGCTCGCGTTCGGCGCCATCACGAGGCGCAGAAAGAAAGGTGCGCCGAGCAGTGCCGTGACGACCCCGAGCTTGAGCTCGGGGCCCGGTGGCATGAGCCGGATCGCGCCGTCGGCGAGCGTGGCCAGCAGGGCACCGCCGAGGAAGCTCGGCACGAGTAGCCGGCTCGGTCGATGACCTACCCAGGGCCGCACCAGGTGCGGCACGACGAGACCGACGAAGCCGACCACGCCGGTCACGGCGACCGCGCCTCCGACCGCAAGTGCCGTGCCGCCGATGACGAGCCACTGCGTTCTGCGGGGATTAAGACCCAAGCTCGTAGCGGTCTCCTCGCCGAGCGTCAGTGCGTCCAGGCCGCGGGCCGCGGCCATGACCAGCAGCCAGCCCGGCACCATCAGCGGCAGCGCGAGGCCGACGTGCACCAGGCTGCGATCGGCTAGCGAGCCGAGCATCCAGAACAGGATCTCGAGCGCCGCATACGGGCTCGGTGCGAAGTTCAGCACGAGCGAGGTCAGCGCTGCCGTGAAGGCGTTGATCGCGATGCCGGCGAGTACCACCGTCAACAGGTCGCCGCGATGGGCGGCCATTCCATAGAGCAGCGCGAGCGCCAGCAACGATCCCGTCACGGCGCCGAGCGGCAAGAGCAACGACTGACCCCCCGCGAGACCGAAATAGAACACCAGCACGGCTCCGAAAGCAGCGCCGCTGGAGGCGCCCAGCAATCCCGGCTCCGCCAGCGGATTGCGCAGCAGCCCTTGCAGTGCGGCGCCACAGAGTCCCAGCGTGCCGCCGACGAGCAGCGCCAGCAGCGTGCGAGGTAGGCGGATTTCCGTCAGGATCACGCCCGCGAGCTGCGGGCCGCCGAGGCCGAAGGCGGGCCCGCCGCTACCGCGGCCAATCAGCAAGGAGCCCGTGGCCGCGACCAGCACGAGCGCCCCCAGCAGGGCATTCAGCGGCCACTGCCGATCGTCGCCCAGGCCACTCATTGCGCGGCCGCGTGCTGCAGCAGCGCGGCCGACTCGAGGCTCTGCGGCAGACCGCAGGCCCAGTAGGCCGCCGGCACGGTTGCGGTGCGCCGTTCGGCCCGGAGTCGCGCGAGCGCCGGATGCTCGAGCACCATGTTTGCGAGCGACGGCTCCGCAAGCCGATAGCCCGTCAGCACGAGGAGCTCGGGCGCGCTGCGCAGCAGCCCCTCCATCGACAGGCTTCCCCAGCGATCGAGGCCTTGCTCCGCGGCGACGTTGCGCATGCCGGCCAGGGTCAGGATCTCATCGGCGAGTGAGTGCCGGCCGACGGTGAACCCTCCGGGCCGCACCACCACCGTGGCCGGTGCGTGCGCGGGACGATGTGCTTCGATCGCGCGGGCCTCGGCCCGGATCGACGCGACGAGGCGCTTGCCACGGTCGGCGTGACCGACGGCCTCTGCCACCCGCAGCACGTTCGCTTCGATCTCGTCGATCGTGGTTTCCGGTGCGAGCTCCACGACGCGGTAGCCGAGCCGCGTGAGTAGCGCGCGCGTGAACCCGCTCGTATAGGCTCCGGCGATGACGACCCCCGGAGCGAACCGCAACAGCTCCTCGGCGGTTCCGTAATTCAGCGGATAGTGTGCGGCGGCGCCGGCCAGCAGCGACTCCTCTGGATCGGCCGACAGCCAGCTGACGGTGAGAATCTGCTCGGCGTCCGCAAGCTCGAGCACGAGCTGGTCTGCGCAGAGGTTCATGGAGGCTACCGACGGGGGCGCCGCGCGGGCCGGCGGCGCGAGCACGGCGAGCGCTGTCGCGGCCGCCGCGGCGAGCAACACACGACGGCAGCGGCCGCGCCGCGCGCCAGCCGTCGTCGATCGTTGCGTGTGGCCCGGCATCGTCGCCGCTCCCAGCTTGAGCCGGAGCCGCGATCGTCGGGATTGACGCGGCGTCGGCTCGGTCGTTTACGAGTCGTCGCCACGACGGAAATCCGTTCCGCGCGCTTTCCCGGCGCCCGGCAGGACGACATTGGCGGCAGGTCTCCTGGCTCGCGGCTCGAGCGGCTTCGCGCGCCTTCCCGAGAATCGTCTCAGTGGCCTTCGGCGCGAAGCCTTGCCGCACACAGTTGCGGGAACAGCCGCAGTTTCTACTGCGTTCCCTCTTAAGCCCTCGCGGGCACCGCCTCGAGGCAACCTTAGCACAGTGCGGCTGTGCGACAATGCGCGCGTTTTTTCCAGCGTAGCCGCTACGCGGAGGACTGGTCCTGATCCGTTATCGCGTTCGCGTCGCCGACCTCGATCGGCATTACTTCGAGATCGAATGCCGCATCGACGCGCCGGCCGCCGAGCAGCGCTTCTCGTTGCCGGCATGGATCCCGGGCAGCTACTTGCTGCGCGACTTTGGCCGCCACGTCGTGCACGTTGCGGCCCGCAGCGGCCGTGATCCGCTGCCGGTCGAGAAGGTCGATGCCGCCGCTTGGGTCGTGCGCGGTGCCGGGCGGACGCTGGCGCTGACGATCACCGTTTACGCGCTCGATCAGTCGGTACGCGGCGCCTGGCTCGATCGCCAGCGCGGTTACTTCAACGGGCCGTGTGTGTTTCCGTTGCCGGAAGGCCATGCTGCCGCACCGATAGAGGTCACGCTCGAGCCCCCGCCGCATTCGCTTTGCGAGGACTGGCGTGTCGCGACTGCGCTGCGCCCAAAGGCCGTGGACGAGCGCGGCTTCGGCGACTACACGGCTACCGACTACGATGAGTTGCTCGATCATCCGGTCGAGATCAGCGACTTCGAGCAGATCGACTTCGCCGCTTGCGGCGTGCCCCACCACTTGGTCATCGCGGGTCGGTTCGAGACCGATCTCGAGCGCGTCGCGGCCGACCTCGCGCAGATCTGCACGGCGCAGATCGAGTTCTTCGGTGCGCCCGCCCCGTTCGAGCAGTACTGGTTTCTCGGCCTGGCCGTCGGTGACGGGTACGGCGGCCTCGAGCATCGCGCCTCCACGAGCCTGATCTTCGGTCGCGACGATCTGCCGAAGCCCGGCGAAGCCGGGCAGCCGCGCGACTACCAGCGCTTTCTCGCGCTCGCGAGCCACGAGTACTTCCATACCTGGCACGTGAAGCGCAGCAAGCCGGCGGCGTTCATTCCGTACCGGCTCGATCGGCGCAATCACACTCGGCTGCTCTGGGTATTCGAAGGCATCACGAGCTATTACCAGGAGCTCTTCCTGCGGCGCAGCGGTGCGCTCGGCACGAGCGCGTTCCTGCAGCGGCTCGCGGAGCTGCTGACGCGTGTATATCGAGCCCCCGGTCGATTCAAGCAGACGCTCGCGGAATCGAGCTTCGACGCCTGGGACGTGCTGTACCGACCCGAGCCGAATCACCCGAACACGAGCATCAGCTACTACACGAAGGGGGCGCTCGTTGCGCTCGCGCTCGACCTGACGTTGCGGCACGACACGGCCGGCCGCACGTCGCTCGATGACGTGATGCGCGAGCTGTGGCACCGCTATGGCGCGCGCGGCGTCGGCGTGCCCGAGGACGGCTTCGAGCTGCTCGCCGCCGAGGTCAGCGGCTTGAATCTGGCGTCGTTCTTCGACGCCGCCGTGCGCGGCACCGACGACTTACCCCTGGCCGACCTGCTCGGCAAGTTCGCGGTATCGTTCGAGCTGCGTGCGGCGAGCGACGATCGCGGCGCCGCACAACGCCCCACCGGCGCCGAAGCGCTGACGATCGGCGCGAGCTACCGGGAGCGCGACGGCGGGCTCGAGCTCACGAGCCTGCTCGACGGCGGTCCCGCGCAACGCGCCGGTCTGAATCCCGGCGATGTGCTGATGGCGCTCGACCGACTGCGCGTGACGGAGCGAAATCTACGCCGGAGGCTCGCGCGCTTCGAGTCGGCCGAGCGCGTCACCGCGTCGGTCTTTCGCGGCGACGAGCTGCTCGAGGTAGGGCTGGTGTTGCAGCCGGCGCCGCTCGACACCTGCCATCTCGCGGCGCAAGAGCATGCCGAACCGGCGGCCTTGCAGCGCCGCGAAGCGTGGCTTGGCCAGTGAACGCGCCGTAACATGACCGCGCGCTCGGGAGCTCGGGAGTACCGCTCTGCATGATCGAGCTAGGCCTGAAGTTCACGCTCGCTTACTTGCTCGGCGCCATGCTCGGCAGCTTGCTCGTCGGCTTCTTCTACGGCGGAGTCGACATCCGCAAGGTCGGCAGCGGGAATCCCGGCGGCACGAACGCGCTGCGGACGCAGGGCAAACTGTTCGCCCTCTGGGTCGTGATCATCGACATAGGCAAAGGCATCTTCGCCGTGGGCATCATTGCGCCGCTCACGATCCCAGGCGTGGGCCTCGACCCCGCCATCGACCGCTCGCTCGTGCTCTACGCGACTGCGCTGGGTACGATCGTCGGCCACATGTTTCCCGTATGGTTCGGCTTCCGCGGTGGCAAAGGCGGCGCGACGGCCGCCGGGCTCGTCTGTTATCTCGCTCCTTGGGCCGGATTGATCGTGGTCGGTGTGTGGCTCGCGATCGTGCTCGTGACCGGGTTCGTCGGTCTTGCGACCATCACGGCGGCGCTCGCGGCCGTGGTGTTCCTCGGCGTCACGGGCTTGCCCGAGCGGAGCGGACTCTTCGTGTTCGTCGGCCTCACGGCCGCACTGCTGATCTACGCGCACCGCGGTAACATCCACCGCATGCTGAACGGCACCGAGTCGCGTTTCGCGCGACCGGCGCTTCGCCGCCTGCTCGGCGGCAAGTGAGCCAATGTGACGCCGGAACGTTTGCTCGTTGCCCTGGCCGACGGCAGCGCTCACTCCGGTGAGGATCTGGCGCGTACGTTCGGCGTCACGCGTGCTGCCGTGTGGAAGCAGATTGCGAAGCTCGCAGACTGGGGACTCGCCGTGGACGCCGCCCCCGGTGTGGGTTATCGGCTGAGACGCCCCATCGATCTGCTCGAGGCCAGCGTCTTGCGCGCAGCGCTACCGCCGCAGGTCGCCGCCCGGCTCGCGACGCTCGAGGTGTTCACCGAGCTCGGATCGACGAATCGGCAATTACTCGCCACGCCTCCGCCACCCGGCAGGCTGAGTGTTTGCATCGCGGAGTACCAAACGATGGGGCGCGGCCGCCGCGGTCGTCGCTGGAGCGCGCCGCTCGGAGCGGGTCTCACGCTGTCCGTGGGGTGGCAGTTCACCGACACGCCGCCCGAGCTGTCGGCTTTGACGCTCGCGGTCGGTGTCGTCGCGCATCGCGTGCTGGCGCGCGTAACCGGCATCAGCATCGCGTTGAAATGGCCCAACGACCTCGTTTGGGACGACCGCAAGCTCGGCGGCATCCTGCTCGAGCTCACCGCCGAAGGACAGGGTGGCTGTCACGTCGTCGCCGGGATCGGTATCAACGTGGCACTGCCGGCCGAGCTGCTGCCGACGCTCAGCGATTGGCCGCGCGGCGCGATCGATCTCGCGACGGCCACGCGCGGCGCGCCACCCGCGCGCGCAACGCTGGCGGCCGCACTGATCGAGGCGCTGGCGGACCTGTTCGCGAGCTACGCCGCCGTCGGGTTCGGCGCCTATCGCGACGACTGGCGCGCGGCGGACTATCTGCATGGCCGCGAAGTGCGCCTGGACGAAGCGAGCGGGCCGGTGCTCGGCACCGCGCTCGGCATCGAGTCCGATGGCGCGTTGCTGATCGAAACGGGCGCGGGCGTGCGGCGTCGCGTGGTCGCGGGCGACGTCAGCGTGCGGAGCGCTTGATGCAGGCGCTCGTAGATATCGGCAACACGCGGATCAAATGGGCCCTGCTCGATGCCGGCCGACTCGCGCGACCCGGTGGCGCCGTGCATCGCGGCTCGAGCGACGCGGCGTTGCAGGCGCTCGAGGCGGCGCTGCCGCAGGACGTCGAGCGAATCGTCATTGCGAACGTCGCCGGCGACGACATAGCGGGGCGACTCCGCGCGCGGACGGGAGCGCGAGCCGAGCTCGTCTTCATTGCGGCGACTTCCGAGCGTTTCGGCGTGCGCTGCGCGTATGCCGACCCGCGGCGGCTCGGTGTCGATCGGTGGGTGTCCGTGCTCGCGGCGCATCGGTTGGCGGCGGGCGACGCGGCCTGTGTGATTCAGGCGGGCACGGCGGTCACGTTCGATGCGGTGGCCGGCAACGGCGCGCACCTCGGCGGCTTGATCTTGCCCGGTGCGCAGTTGCTCGCGGCGACGCTCGATCGGAATACCAGCAACATCGGTGCGACGCCGCTCGCCGCGGCTGTGCCGCGGGGCCTCGACTTGCTGGGGCGCGACACGGGTGCAGCCGTCGGCCATGGCGCGATGCTCGCGCTGGCAGCCGCGCTCGATCGTGCCGTGCGCACCGTGGCGGTCGCGCTCGCGACGAGCCCGAAGGTGTACCTCACGGGCGGTGACGCGACGACGCTGCGCGATTGGCTGGAAACCAAGACCGAACAACGCGCAGACTTGGTGCTCGAAGGCCTCGCACTGTTCGCCGCCGAGCCTGCACGGCCGGATCCCGAGGATCGTTGATGCGGAACCTGTTCCTGGTGCTCGTGCTCGCGAATCTGACGTTTGCCGCGTGGCACATGTGGTACGCGCCGTTGACGCCGGTTCTGCATGCGCCCGACCCCCCGGAGAAGAGCCTGACGCTCGTCAGCGAGGTGCCCGCCGACCTGCGCAGCGCGGGCTCGATCAGCGAGTCGCAGCTGGCGGTGCCGCCGCGTCGCCCGGCTCCGACTTCCCGAGCCCTTCGCGCGGTCGCGCGCCGCCGCCGGCGGCCGCGGCCCCTACGGTTCCATCGCGCCGCCGAGCAGTGGCGCGGTCGCCGGGCAATGCACCAGCATTGGACCCTTCCGCGAGTTGTCCCAGGCTGCGACTGCGGCGGCGACGTTGCGCGCAGCCGGTTATCAACCCGAGCAGCGGATCGCAGAGGGCGACATCTGGATCGGCTACTGGGTCTATATCGAAGCGATTCCGACGGTGGCCGCGGCGAACGAGGTGCTCGCGAAGGTTCGCGACCACGGCATCACGGACTCGTATGTGATCCCGAACAGCGACAGCGGCAATCTCGTGTCGCTCGGCGTATTCACGGAGATCAGCGGCGTGAGTCGGCGGCGTGATGAAGTCCGCGCGCTCGGTTACGAGCCGCAGGTCGTCGACCGGACGCGCCGTGCGACGGTCTACTGGGTCGATGTCATGTTGCGCGACGATCAGACCATCGACTTCGAAGCGCTGCAGCCGCCGGGCCGCATCATGCGGCTCGAGCAGCGCGGCTGCGCGCCCGCGGCGTAGCGTAAAGTCGAGGTTTCTTGGGATCGAGCGGTTTGGCCTCGGTAAACGCTTTCAGTTATGGTTTGCCCACATTTTTCGGCGGAACCCCCTGTCCAAGGAGCAACAGAATGAAATTCGCGAAACAAGTCACGTGGACGGTCGCGCTGGCGTTCCTCGGCGGCGCCCTCGTCTCGGTGGCGCAAGCGCAGGACCAGCAGCAGGCCGCGCGGATGAAGACCGCGTTGATGTCGCCGGATCGCCCGCAGGCGGACAAGGATCGCGATGCGGCGCGCAAGCCGATCGAAACGATCCAGTTCGTGGGGATCAAGCCCGGGCAAACGGTCATCGATGTGTTCGCGTTCGGCGGCTGGTTCACCGAGGTGCTGTCGTCGGCCGTCGGCCCGAGCGGGAAAGTGATCGCGCAGAACCCGGAGTTCTTGACGTCACGCCAAGGATTCGCCGAGCAGGAGAAGGCGCGGCACGATCGGCTGGGTAACGTCCAGGCCGTGCATGGCGATCTGGCTGCGGCCGGGATCAAGGGCGCCGACGCCGCGATCACTGCGCTGAATCTGCACGACGTCTACAACAGCCAGGGGGGTGAGGCTGCTGCAGTGGAGTTCGCGAAAGGCGTATACGACGCGTTGAAGCCGGGCGGCACATTCGGCGTGATCGATCATGTCGGCATCGCCGGCCAGGACAACGCGAAGTTCCACCGCATTCAGCTGCAGCAGGCCAAGGATGTGCTCACCAAGGCCGGCTTCGTGATCGAGGCCGAGTCCAACATCCTGCACAATCCGGCCGACGACCACACGAAGGGCGTTCGCGACCCGTCCGTGGCCGGCCATACGGATCAGTTCCTGATTCGGGCGCGCAAGCCCGGCTGACCGCGGCATGAGACGCACTATGCGGGGCCGGCGCTGCCGGCCCCGTTCGTTCGTTTAGAGTCGGGCCGATCCCGAGCGCGCCGGGCTATAATGCAGCGGCGGTCATGCCGGCGAGCCGGCTTAGCACAGTTGGTAGTGCACCTGATTTGTAATCAGGGGGTCGGGGGTTCGAATCCCTCAGCCGGCACCAGCCCATCCGGTCCATTCCGGAGACATGGTTGACACTTGGGCCTAACGGTTCGAGGCGGGCCTCGACGGAAGGAGCAGATCGATGATTGCGGTGTTCGGCGCGACGGGTAACACGGGACGAGCGACGGTCAAGGAGCTGCGGGCCCTCGGCGAGAATCCGCTGTGCATCGTGCGCAACCTCGACAAAGCGCGCGAGGTGCTCGGCCCGGACGCGAAAACCGCAGTCGTCGAGATCACCGACCGTGCCGGCATCGAAAAGGCGCTCGAGGGCGTCAAGAGCGTGTTCGTCGTGACCGGCCACAACCCGCAGGCCGACGAGCAGCAGATCAACATTCTCGAAGCCGCCAAGGCAGCAGGGGCCGAATACTTCGTCAAGGTCTCCGGCGGCAAGGCGATCGTGGGCCCGAACGCGGAATCCGTCGTCGGCCGCGGTCACCATGCGGTCGAGGAGGCCATGAAGCGCAGCGGGTTGCGCTGGACGATCCTCCGGCCGGGCCTGTTCATGCAGAACACCTTTGGCCAGGCGGCGTCGATCAAGAGCGATGGCAAAATGATCATGCCGTTCCCGAAACAGCTGCCCCTCGCGTTCATCGACGTGCGCGACACCGGCGCGGTCGCCGCGCGCGTGTTGCGCGATCCGGCCAAGCACATGGGCAAGGTCTATGAATTCACGGGTGCGCTGACCAATTTCGAGGAATTCGCCAAGGTTTTTTCGCAGGTCCTCGGCAAGCCCGTCACCTACGTCGCCGGGACCCTCGAGCAGGCCGAGCAGGGCATGCGTGCGCGAAACCTGCCGGACTGGCTCGTGACGCACTTGCTGGCCGTATCCCGCGCCGCCGAAAACGGCGCCTTCTCGACCGAGGCGACGCAACCCATCACCGACATCGTCGGCCGCGCGCCACTCACGACGAAGCAGTTCGTCGAGGCCCACAAGGGCGTGTTCACCTGATTCGCGCGCCGATTTCGATTGCGGCTGCCTGCCGCAAGGGTTAGTGTCACAGAGCGCTCAAGCGCCGCAGACACGACCGTGTCGTGCGATCAACCGGGGAATCTCACTATGGCGATTGGTGTCTACTTTTCGCCCGCGGCCATGTCCGCGGCGCAATACGATGAATGCATCAAAGCACTGCGGCAAGCGGGTGCGGGTCATCCGACGGGGCGAGCCTATCACGTCGCTTTCGGCGCCGGCCCCAACCTGTCGGTGTTCGATGTCTGGACATCGCAAGCCGCCTTCGACAAGTTCGGCAAGACCCTGATGCCGATCCTGCAGCAGCTCGGTATCGATACCGGCACGCCGCAGATCGTTCAGGTCCACAACGTCATCACGCGGCCGAAGCCGAAGGCGGCACCCGCCGCGAAAAAACGTTCGGCCAAGCCCGCGGCGCGTCGCGCGGCAAAGAAGAAGCGTTAGTACTAGACGCTCAGCCAACCCCGAGCGCGGAATGCCGCGACGACCTCTGGCGGCAGATTCCCGTTGCTCGTGCGGTTGAGCCCGTCGTTGCGCACCTCGTACATGGCCGACACGTTGCCGACCGCGCTGACGAGCTGGACGTACTTGTATCGATTGAAGACGGCGACACGACATGCTTCGCGCCGCACGTGAAAGTGCCGAGGCTCCGTCGCGTGCTTCGCGATAACGGTTTCCAATGCCTCTTTGTCGTCGACGAAACGCACGGGCCGCTCGACGCGTCCCAAGTATTCGGCGAGCGCCAGCAGCGACGCATGTGAACGCGTATGCCGCTTGCCGTCACGGAGCGCATAGACGGTTCTGCTACCGTCCTCCGCCGGATCGTCCCAACGAACGTCGTAACCCGCCTGTCTGATCCGCTTCTCGAGCTCCGCGTCGTTCATAGCCGGCACGCTACCATGGGGGCGCTCGCCACGGGGAAGGAATTGACCGGTGGCAGCGAAATAAGGGCGCCCGCGCCGGGTCTCGCCGGCGTGCGAACCGGGCGCCGCTCATGGTCGGTAGATGCTTCTTTGGGCGTTCCAAGGTCGGGATTGCCGTGATGCGCTAACGGTTAAGTCACCGTTATTAACGGTCCGCCGCGCGTCGCGACGCGTAGACTGCGTTGCCGCCCCCCCAACATCGAGGAGCGCCCTCATGAATCAAGCCGAACGTCGTCCCCGCCACCGTCGGCGGCGAGCGATAGCGGTTGCCTGCTTGGCCGTCACGTCGCTCGGTGTCGGTGCGCGCCTGTACGCTCAGGCGGTCGGCGATTTCATGCCGCGAATCACGATCGTCGAGATCATGGACTCGATGGTCATGCCGAACGCGCAGATCGTCTGGGACGCCGTGTCCTACGAGGTCACCGAGAAAGGCGAGACGATCACGGGGCCGAAGACCGACGAGGATTGGCAGAGGGTTCGCTGGGCCGCGATCGCGCTGGCGGAGTCGGCCAATAATCTCATGGTGCCCGGACGCGCCGTGAATCACCCAGGGGTGAAGCCGGGCGAGGGCGAGCTCGCGCCCGAGGAGATCGCGAAGCTGATTGCGGCGAACCGCGGTGCGTGGGTCGGGCACGCCAAGGTGTTGTACGAGGCCGTCATGCAGGCGGTCAGCGCGATCGACGCCAAGGACACCGCGAAGATCTCGGACGCCGGCGGCACGATCGACTCGGCGTGCGAGAGCTGTCACCTGCAGTTCTGGTACCCAAACCAGAAATAGCCTAAACCGCCAAGCCCGTTCGGCCGAGCGACGGCTGCGAGTCTCGCCGCGCCTTGCGCTGGCCCCGCCCCGCGCGCGCCGGACCACGTGGGTTAAACTCAGAGGTCGTCCAGCCGCCCGAGTGGTTTGTGAATAGCCCCGCCCATCCCCGTTCCACCGTCGAGCCAGAAACGCCAGACCGCCCGGCGTCTCTTCCGTAGTTCCCATGGCGCACCGCAAGGGCTTGGCGCTGGACCTGATCGCCACCGTCTCGCTGGCGTGGGCCGCGTCGGCGGCCGCCGCCGAAGAGCTGCCGCTCGTCCGTGCGCCTGCACCCGCCGGAACGACGGGCCCGATGCTCCTGCTGCTGACGGGCGACGGCGACTGGGCGCCGTTCCCGAAGGAGCTGGCCGCACTCGCCACGGCGCGCGGCACGCCGGTCCTCGGGCTCAAGATGCGCTCGTACCTCTCCAAGCGGCGCACCCCGGAAGAGCTGGCCGCTGCGCTCGCACCGGTCGTACGCGCGCAGCTCGAAGCCTGGCAGCGAACCGAGCTCATGATCGTGGGGTATTCGCGCGGTGCCGACGTCGCGGCATTCGTCGTCAATCGGTGGCCGGAGGCTCTGCGGGCGCAATTGACCGGCATCGCGTTCGTGGGCTTGAGCGAACATGCCAGCTTCGAGTTTCACCTCAACGATCTGCTCGCCGACATCGTGCGCCCCACCGATGTGCCGACGCGGCCCGAGGTCGAGAAGCTGGTGGGTATGCCCATGTGGTGCGTGCGCGGCGCGGAGGAGCAGAACTCCTTTTGCGATCGTCCCGTCAGCGGCATGCAGGTAGCAACCCATCCGGGCAGTCACCGCGCCGGCGGTGACGAAACCACCGCGCAGCTCGTGCTGCATGAGCTCGGTCTCGATCGGTAGGTCCACGTGAAGCAAGCGCTCGCGGAGAGAGTCCATTGGCTCGGCCCGATCGCGGCCTTGTTGGTCTTCGTCGTGGCCGCGTTCGTGCTGCATCGCGAGCTGGCGCACTTTCATGTCGCCGACGTGCTGGAGTATCTGCGCATGATCCCGCGGCGCGCGGTCGTCGTGGCGCTTCTCTTGACGTTGGTCAGCTATTGGCTCCTCGGTTTCTACGACGTGCTCGGACAGCGCTATACGGGCAAGTTCGTGGCTTACGGCCGCACGCTGCTCGCCGCCTTCGTGGCTTACGCCTTCGGTCACAATCTGGCGCTCGCCGGGTTCACGGCGGCGGCCGTGCGGCTGCGCATGTATGGGGCCAGCGGGCTCACGGCCCTCGAGGTCGCGACGATGTCGGCATTCTGTTCCGCCACGTCGATGCTCGGGCTCGCGACGCTGGCGAGCGCGTCGCTGTTGTACGAGCCCGGGCAGATTGCGGCGGCGCTGCATCTCGATGTTCGCGTGCCGGTGGCGCTCGGCGCCGTGCTGTTCACGGCCATCGCCAGCTACTTCGGTTGGGCGGCGTTCGCCCGCAAGCCGCTGGAGTTTCGCGGCTGGGCGTTGCGCGAGCCCGGTCCCTTGACCGCCATCGGGCAGCTCGCGCTCGGTGTCACGGATTTCACGCTGGCCGGCATGGTGCTGTGGGTACTGCTGCCACCGGAGGCACATGTCACGTTCGTGGCGTTCATCGGCCTGTACGCCGGCGCCGTCGCGGCCGGGCTGTTGAGCCACGTGCCGGGCGGGCTCGGCGTCTTCGAAGCGGCGATCGTCCTGATGTTGCCCGGCGTCCCCACCGACCAGCTGCTCGGCGCGTTGCTCGCCTATCGCGCCGTCTATTACCTGGCCCCATTGCTCATGGCGGCGCTGGTGCTGGTGGCGGTCGAGTTGCGCCCGCGGCTCATGCACTGGGTGCGCGCGTCGGCCTACATTACGCCGCTCGTGCCGCAGGCCGCGGCATCGCTGACCTTCGTTGCCGGCGCCGTGCTGCTATTCTCGGGCGCGACGCCGAGCGTCGACACCCGCATCAGGGTCCTGCAACGACTCCTGCCGCTCGCGATCGTCGAGGGCTCGCATCTGATCGGCAGCGTCGTGGGACTGGGGCTCGTCGTGCTGGCCAGTGCGCTGCGCCGGCGCGTGCACGCGGCCTATCACATTGCGCTGGCGCTGCTGCTCGCGGGCATCGCCGCATCACTGCTGAAGGGCCTCGACGTCGAGGAAGCGCTGCTGCTCACGCTCGTGGCGACCCTGCTCGTGGCTGGACGGGCGGCGTTCTATCGCCCGGCCCCGATCTTTGCGGAGCGGTTCACGCCGGTCTGGGTCGTGAGCATCGTTGGCGTGGTGGCGGCGACCGTATGGGTTGGCCTGATCGCGTATCGCAATGTCGACTACTCCGGAGATCTCTGGTGGACGTTCGCGTTCCACGCCGATGCGCCGCGCATGCTGCGTGCGGCCGTCGTCGTCGGCGTGATCGGCGCCGCCGTGTTGCTGGCCAACCTGCTGCGCCCGGCCCGCCCAGAGCCGTCCAAGGCCACCGGTGCGGATCTCGAGCGCGCTCGGGCCGTCATTGCTCGATCCAACCAGACGCTAGGCAACGCCGCATTGATGGGCGACAAGCGGCTGCTCTTCAACGAACAGTCGACGGCGTTCCTGATGTACCAGGTCAGCGGCCGCAGCTGGGTCGCGCTCGGCGACCCCGTGGGTCGGGGTGTGGACCTGGATGATTTGCTGTGGCGCTTTCGTGAGCTGTCCGATCTGCATGGGGGCTGGAGCGTGTTCTACCAGGCGAGCCGAGAGCGGCTCGCGCAATACGTCGACCTCGGCCTCGCGGCATTCAAGATCGGTGAAGAAGCGCGGGTGCCGCTCGCGAGCTTCTCGTTGGACGGCAGCGAGCGGGCGGATCTACGCCAGGATCACCGGCGCGCCGTGCGCGACGGCGCGACGTTCGAGGTCGTGCCGGCCGCGCAAACCGCCGTGCTGTTGCCCCAGCTGCGCGCGATCTCGGATTCGTGGCTCGGGGACAAGGCCACGGCGGAGAAACATTTTTCGGTCGGCGCGTTCGAGTCTGCTTATCTTTCCCGCTTCGACATCGCGATCGTGCGTCGTGCCGGTGAGATCGTGGCGTTCGCGAATTTGTGGAGCACCGATACGAAGGGCGAGCTGTCCGTCGATCTGATGCGCTTCGGCCCGAATCCGCCGCGCAGCGCCATGGATTACTTGTTCGTTGAGCTCATGCTCTGGGGGCGTTCGGCGGGGTATGCGTCGTTCAATCTCGGCATGGCGCCGCTGGCCGGCCTCGAGCAGCATCCGTTGGCCCCCGTGTGGCACCGCGTCGGCAACTTCGTGTTCCGCTATGGCGAGCACTTCTACAACTTCGAGGGCCTGCGGCGTTACAAGGCGAAGTTCCGGCCGGAGTGGGAGCCGAAGTATCTCGTAGCTCCTGGCGGCATCGCGCTGCCGCGCATCCTGTTCGATGTCTCGGCGCTGATCGCCGGCGGCGTCAAGGAGCTGTTCGCGAAATAGCCGGCTTCGTTGCCCGGGTCGGTACGCAGCGTCCATTGAAAGGTCCGCCCGACGCCGCATCTTGCGTGGCGCGAAGAAGGAGGCGAGAACAGCGCCCGGTGCTTGACCCTCGCGGCGAGCGGCGCTTAGTATCGTGCTCGATTTCAGGCCCGCGCCGCGTCCGCAGCGCGGGCCTGTTCTTTTTCCGTGTCCCACTCGTTCTTAAGGAGACGGAAAATGCTCGCAGCACCCAACTCGCGGATCGACGAAGGTGGGTTCGCCGATGTACACGGCGTACCGCAATGGCTCACGATTCGTGGCGCAGATATTCGCAATCCGGCCTTGCTGATGATCGGCGGACCCGGGTTCGGCCTTGCGGCGCTCGCGCCTCTTTTCGCGACCTTCGAGTCCTCGTTTACGCTCGTGCAGTGGGACCAACCCGGCGCCGGGTTCACGTTCGGCAAGACCGCGGCGGCGGGCGAGCTCACGCTCGAGCGGCTCGTGCGCGACGGTCTGCGCGTGGTGGAGCTCGTGTGCACGCGACTCGGCGTGCCGCGCCTCGCACTGCTCTGCGTTTCGGGCGGCACGGTCGTCGGCTTGCAGATGGTGCAGCGGCGGCCGGAGATGTTCTCCGCCTACGTGGGTTGCGGTCAGTTCGTCGACTGGCGGCGGCAGGACCGGCAGAGCTACGCGTTGTTGATGAGCAGCGCACACGAACGCGGCGACGCCGCGATGCTGGCTGAGCTTCAAGCGCTCGGGCCGCCGCCGTATCCCGACGCGGGGGCCGATGCGCGCAAGTCGGTGTACGCAGGCGCGCCGACCGAGCGCGAACGCGCCGCGATGGCGGATCTGCCGCCGGCGGTTGCGGCCGCGCTCGCCGGCGAGCCGCGCGACGCAACGTACCTCGCGCGCGACGTCCCGTGGCCCGAGCCGCGCCCGCGCGCGTTCGCCGCGTATACGGCGCTGCGCGCCGAGCTCGTCGCTTTCGATGCGCGTCGGCTGCGCTCGCGCTTTGCGGTGCCCATGTTCTTCATCCAGGGCGCCGACGATCTCTATAGCGTGACGAGCGAGGTGCGGCGCTACGCGCGCGAAATCGACGCGCCACACGTCGAGCTCGTAACGATCGCAGGCGCGGGCCACTCGGTCATGTTCTTGCGGGCCGAGCTCCTGGCCGCGCTCGAGCGCCACGTGCTGCCATCGCTCCGGGACTCGAGCGCGAAAGCGCGCTGATCTCGCGCTTCGTCGGTTGCCGGAGGCGGCAGCCCAGACTAGAGTGACCCATTGATCTGAACGAGTCCTGCGGAGGCGAGTGTGAAGAGGCTATTGGCGGGGGTACTGGTTGGGACGCTAATGCTCGGAGCGACCGCCGCCGAGGCGCACCACTCGTTCGCGGCCATCTACGACCCGCAGAAGCCGGTCAAAGTCACCGGCAAGGTCACGAGCATCGAGTGGCTGAATCCGCACGCCCGTTTCTATGTCGATGTGCAGAACGATAGCGGCGGCGTCGACAACTGGGAGTGCGAGCTCGCGAACCCCAACGGCCTGATGCGCATCGGCTGGACGCGCAAGTCACTCGGTCGAGGCGATGAGGTCACTGTCGAGGGTTTGGCCGCACGTGACGGCGCGCATCGACTCAGCACGCGCTCGGTCACTCGCGCCGACGGCACGAAATTGTTTTCCGGCGACCGCGTGCAGGGCGGGCTGGAATGAGTGCCCGCGTCCGGCGAACGGCAGCGAGCTGGCCCGCATGATCGAGAAGTTCATGAGGCCCACAGGCGGCAAGCTCGAGGGCGACATCACGGTCATGGATCCGAAGGCCTGCACGACACCGTGGGGTGCGCATGAGACGATGGACTTTCTGCCGGACTCCGAGTTGATCGAGCACGTCTGCGAGGGGAACAACGAGTTCCGCGAGCGGATCGGCCTCGAGCCGACGCAATAGCGCCCGGCCGCGGACGGTTGCCGTGACGGCGATCGGCGTATTCGATTCCGGCATCGGCGGCCTGTCGGTGCTGAAGCATATTCGGGCAGCGCTGCCGCACCACGACCTGCTCTACGTCGCCGACTCGGGTCACGTGCCGTACGGCGACAAGCCGGCGGACTACATCCGCGCGCGCTCACGCGCGCTCACGCAGTTTCTGCTCGACCAGGGCGCCGCGGCGGCCGTGATCGCCTGCAACACGGCGACGGCCGCCGCGGCCGCGATGCTGCGCGAGAATTTCACCTTGCCGATCGTCGCGATGGAGCCCGCCGTGAAGCCGGCGGTCGCGGCCACGCGCAGTGGCGTGGTGGGCGTGCTGGCGACGGTTGGAACGCTCGATAGCGCCCGGTTCGCCGCGTTGCTCGAGCAGTACGCCGGCGCCGTCGAGATCGTGACGCAAGCGTGTCCCGGTCTCGTCGAGCAAGTGGAGGCCGGCGAGCTCGACAGCCCGGCGACGCGCGCGCTCGTCGAGCGCTACACCCGGCCCCTGCTCGCGCGCGGCGCCGACACGCTGGTGCTCGGCTGCACGCACTTCCCGTTCGTGCAGCCACTGATCGAGTCGGTTGCCGGCCCGGATGTACGGCTCATCGATACGGGCCCGGCCGTCGCGCGGCAACTCGTGCGCCGGTTGGCGAGCGTGCCGGGGCCGCCGCCCGGCGCAGCGCCGCGGGAGCGCTTCTGGACCACCGGCGACGCCCGTCTGGCGCGACCGATCATCGCGAAGCTGTGGGGCGGCGCGACGACCGTCGAGCCACTGCCGAGTGATTGACTCCATCGATCAATGCATTAGAGATATCCTGATGGTATCGCGCGAAGCGGTGCCTTAGTCTTGCCGCATCGACCGGGAACCCCGGACTACGCAACTTCGAGGAGACGTTCGCATGAAGCCCGTGACCGCACCGCAGATCGATATCGGCATCTCCGCCAAGGAGCGCAAGCGCATCGCAGAAGGCCTGTCGCACGTCCTGGCGGATACGTACACGCTGTACCTGAAGACGCACAACTTCCATTGGAACGTCACGGGTCCGATGTTCAACACGCTGCACCTGATGTTCGAAGCGCAATACAACGAGCTCGCGCTCGCGGTCGATCTCGTGGCGGAGCGAATTCGCGCGCTCGGTTTCCCGGCGCCCGGCAGCTACAGCGCATACGCGAAGCTGTCGTCGATCGAGGAGGCCGACGGCGTGCCTGCTGCCGAGGAAATGACCGCGCAGCTCGTCAAGGGTCATGAGGCCGTCGCGCGCACGGCTCGCGGCGTGTTTCCGGCCGTCGAGAAAGCCAGCGATCAGCCCACGGGGGATTTGCTGACGCAGCGCATGCAGGTGCACGAGAAGACCGCGTGGATGCTGCGGGCGCTCCTCGAGCAGTAATCGATTGAGGGGCCGTGGCGCGTGCTCAGCGGCCGAGCACGCGATCGAGCCGCTGTTGAATGGCCGCCTTGGGCTGCGCGCCGACGATTCGATCCACTTCCCGGCCGTTCACGATGACGAGCATCGTGGGGATGCTGCGCACGGCGAAACGCGCGGCCGTCTGCGGGTTATCGTCGACGTTGAGCTTCGCCACGCGCACTCTCCCGGAAAGCTCCTCCGCGAGCTCCTCGACTACCGGCGCAACCATTCGGCACGGGCCGCACCAGGGCGCCCAGGCATCGACGAGCACGGGCAGCGGCGAGCGCTCGACCTCGGCCGCGAACGTAGCGTCGGTCACGGTCAAGGGTCCGCGCGCGACCTCGAGCCGCGCTTTGCATCGGCCGCAAATGGGCCTGAGCCCTTCTGCCAGCCTTTCTTCTGGCACACGATTGCTGGCGCCACATTGCGGGCAGCGAATCAGCGCTGGGTCGGGCATTCGAGTCTCCGTGGTGCCACTGCCGGGAATAGATGGGGATGACGTCGCGCGGCGTCAAGGCGACGATCGTTCGATCGCGCGAAGTGCCATAATCGCCCGATGTGCGTGGCACGGACTCGGCGCCAAATCGGACTCTTCGTGGCGCTCGCATGCGCGTTGCTCGCGACCGTGGCCGCTGCGGCCGCGGTTCCGATTTCGGCGACGGCCTCGCGCGCCGATATCGAGCGGTGGTTCGCCGCGGCGCAGCGCGACCGGCTCGATTTGGTCACTCCGAAGCGGTGGGCATACTCGTTCGCGGCTTCGGACGGGCGGGCAATCGAGGCTTTGTCGCTGGCGCTGGTGCACGAGGGTTACCAGATCGTGAGGCTCGAGAGCGGCGCCACCTCGACCCTACTCGTGGCCAAGGTCGAGCCACACTCACCGCGAACCCTCCTGCGACGCAACCAGTCGCTACGAGAGCAGGCGCGGGGCTACGGCGCACGCTACGAGGCGTGTTATCCGATCGCGGGTGACTAACGCGGCCCTCCGCGGCACACGCTGCGGCCTGAGAGACTGGGACCGCGAGCCCCCGGCATCGTCAATCCTCCTCGAAGAAATCGAGCAAGGCTTGTCGAACCGCGGGGTCTCGGGAATTTAGCAGTTCGGCGAACTCGGGCTGCGCAGCGACGTCGACCAGGGCTCGCTGGCGGAGGATGCTCGAGTCTTTCTCCGGCTCATGGGCCTCGAGCGCATCGGCGTCGGGCATATCCGTCTCCGCCGCGGACCCGCCGGCAAGGGATTCGCTGTGGGCCCGGATGCCGGCGCTGCACTGCTCGGGGGTTGCGTCCTGCCGGGATGATTCCGAGGCCTCCGGCTCGACGCGAGCTCGCGCGGGCGCGTGGTTCGAGAGCGCCGCGCCGCTCGCGTGCACGCCGTGGGCTTGGCGGAGCTGCGCGAGCGACCCCTGCACCCCAACCGCGACATAGACGGCATATGCGCCCGCGGCCAAGCCGAGCGCACTGATCCATCCGTGTTTCCTCTTCAACGCGCGCCCCTCGTCTCCAACTCCAACGGACTGTGCGCGCACGAAATTGCAAACCCATGACAGCATCATCCACCCGGTCACATGTCGTTGTGATGCGCCGTTCACCCGGCCGTCACGGACCGTTCACGTGCCTCCTCTAGAGTCCCTGGGCCACCGACGACGTGTGCCGGCAAGCAAGACGACCTTTCGCTGGCCCCGACCGGCATCGAAGGCCTGTTGAACGCCGGTATTCGGGCTCGGGTTGCTCGAGACCGTGCCCGAGCACGTCGTGCTCGAGGCAGCCGACCCCGATGACGTGGACGGCGATGGCATTTCTGGACGGCCGAATCGCGTCTGGGACGTGGAATCGGCGACGACGGTTCTCGGGCGGTTCGGCTGGAAGGCCAACCAGCCGAGCTTGCGGTAGCAAGACGCCGCGGCCGCACTCGGTGACATCGGCCTCACGTCGACGCTCTACCCGGATCAGAACGTCGCGCCGGGACAGGACGCCGCGGCTCGCGCGCGCAGTGGCGCGGACGCCGGTGAGACCGAGCTCTCGAACCAGTACCGACTCACGTTCTATATCCGCGTGCTGGCCGTGCCGGCCGCGCGCAATCTCGCCGACCCCGCCGCGCGTGCGGGCGCGCGCTTGTTCGAGGATCTCCAGTGCGCGGCTTGCCATCGACCGAGTCTCGAGACGGAGGATTAGCCCACCGTGCCGCTGCTCGCGTGGCAGACGATTCATCCGTTCACGGACCTGCTGCTGCACGACGTGGGCGAGGACCTCGCCGACGGTCGCGACGACTTCCAGGCGAACGGCCGTGAGTGGCGCACGCCGCCGCTATGGGGTGTCGGCCTGACGGCGACGGTGAATCGGCACCCTTTCTCCACGATGGCCGCGCTCGCTCGCTCGAAGAAGCGATTCTGTGGCACGGTGGTGAAGCGGCGGGCGCTCGCGACTCGTTCATGCATCTCGCGCGCGCCGAGCGCGACGCGTTGCTCCCTTTTCTGCTCGACCTTTGAGCCACGAAGGTCATGCACTCGCGTGACGGCACGGGGACGGCGCGATCGTGTCGTCGGTGGACGCAGCGAGCAACGCACCATCGCCGTGCGAAGCGTCATGGATGTTTCTCAAAGCGTTCACGGATCGTACATAACGGCTACCTATTCTCACGCGACCGTCCTCCATTCAGTCACAGGAGAGTCTCGTGAGGAATAAACTGCTCTACGCAGCTCTTTGCGCTGCGACCGCAACCGCCGTATCGGCTGCTGATTTCGGGCAGAAGACCCAGCAGCTCGCAAAGGCCCTGTCGCCGTTCCTGTTCGGCACGCTCGGCACGCTCGACGAGTCCTCGACGCTCAGCCTGACGGCCGCCGAGGCCGACGCCAACCCGGCGAAGCTCCTGACCGTGGCCAAGGGTCTCAAGGTCAGTGTCGTCAGCGCCGACCCGAACCTCGGGCCGAACATCGATCAGATGGTGCTCTGGCCCAACGACATTCATCCGACGCATCTGATTGCGTGCAATGAGCAGGGCACCGGCCAGATCGCGGTGCAGCGCATCGACCTGAAGACCGGTATTCCCGAGAACATCATCAGCAGCGGCCTCGCGAGCTGCGATCCCACCCGCATTACGCCTTGGGGCACCATCCTCGTCGGCGAGGAGAACGGCACGAACGGCCGGTTGTTCGAGATTCTCGATCCGTTGCATACGACGGGCGTGATCGTGACCGGGGCCGGCGCTGCTACGACGATATCGGACCCGGCCCACGTCGCGCGCCTCGGCGCGGTCGGGCAATTCTCGTTCGAAGGTCTTGCGCTCCTGCCGACGGGCGTGCTGTACAGCAGCGACGAGAACCGACCAGGCGGCGGCGGCATCGGCAATCCCGGCGGCGCGATCGTCAAGTTCATTCCGACGGTGCAGTGGCAAGGCGGCGCGCCGATCACGGATCTCGCCCAATCGCCCATGGCGTCCGGAACGCTCTGGGGCATGCGGCTTGGACGTAACAGCGGCAACACCGACGTTGGTCAGGGCAACGAGTTCGGTCGTGGCGTTTGGGTGCAAGTGCCGACGAGCACGAACGAAGCGCCGACCAATCTGCGCAGCGCCGCGCTCACGCTGAAGTTGACGAGCTACTACCGGCCGGAGGACATGAGCGTTGATCTGGAGGCGTTGAAAGACGGCTACGTGCGCTTCTGCGGCACGAACACCGGTCAGGACATCGAGGACCAGGACAACCACTTCGGCGAGGTCTATTGCGTCACGGACGGCACGGTCGAAGAAGCCGGCAGCATCACGGTGGCGCAAACGAGCAATGGCGTGTTGAACACCGCCTCGGTGCCCGAGTATCAGCCGCTCGTGATCGGCAACCTCGATTTCGCGATGATGGACAACATCGCGTACCAGCCCGGCACAGGGAACTTCGTCATCAACGAGGACGGCGAGGGCCCCGTATACGCGACGCCGCGTAACAACGACATTTGGGATTGCCTCGACGACGGTGACGACGACGACAACTTGGCGGATGCGTGCATCAAGGTCATGACGCTGAATGACTTCAACGCCGAATCGACCGGCGGTCTGTTCGACGGCACCGGCAAGGCTTATTACGTGAGCATTCAGCACAACGTGACGGGTCATGGCGTGGTGCTGAAGGTGGCGGGTTGGCGCGACGTCAGCGAACGGCATCACGGCTGGTTCAAGCACATTCCGTTCCAGCGGCCGTTCTTCGGCTGGTGGCGGTAGTCGCCCTCGTCCGACGTTCCGAATCGACAATATAGGTACCGGCGTGCCCGCACCTGACTGCGGGCGCGCCGGGCGGCCCGCACGCGCTCTTCTTCTCAGACGAGCGCGGTCACTTCCGTCCTCCCCTCTGGGCGCCTCCCGCAGCTCGTTGGGCTTGACCGGGCGCTGCCAGCGCGGATCATGGGCCCACGCCTACGGTTTTGGGGGGAGACGGTGTTCGCAACATTGATCGCAGCGCAATTGGCCGGCGGCCTCAACATGCCGTGCGAGCAACTGAGCACCGTCGGGCTGGAACGCGCCAGCATCACGAGTGCAACCACCATGGCGGCCGGCGTGTTCAAGCCGCCGCAGACGGGCGGTGGTCCGCCGCCCCAGGCCGGCGCTCCGCCGCCGCAGCCGATTCCGGAGCACTGTCGCGTGACGATGGTGCTGAAGCCGACGGCCGATTCGAATATCAACGTCGAGCTCTGGTTGCCGACGCGAAGCTGGAACGGCAAGTTCCTCGCCGTGGGTAACGGCGGCTGGGCCGGCGCGATCCAGGGTTACGGCGACATGCAAGAGGCGCTACGCCGCGGTTATGCCACGGCTGGCACCGATACCGGGCACTCCGCGGCCGATGGGCCCGCGGGTATGTTCGCGCTCGGGCACACGGAGAAGATCGTCGACTTCGCGTATCGCGCGTTGCACGACATGACCGTGAAATCGAAGCGACTGATCGATTTCTTCTACGCGCAGCCGCTCGATTACTCCTATTACAAGGGCTGCTCGACGGGCGGCCGACAAGGCGTGATGGCCGCGCAGCGCTATCCGGGCGACTACGACGGCATCATCGCGGGTGCGCTTGCGAACCGGCACATCCACATGCATACGGCCGGCGCATACCGAGGCATGCAGCTTGCGCTGCATCCCGAGCTCCAGGTGTCCGAGGCCAAGGCCAAGCTCGTGAACGATGCCGTGCTGAAGAAGTGCGACGTGCTCGGCGAAGGGTTTCTGAACAACCCGCGCCAGTGCTCGTTCGATTTCGCCACCCTCGCGTGCAAGGCAGGCGCTGCGAGCGACAGCTGCCTGACGCCCGGCGAGCTCACGTCGGTCCGGACGTTTTATGGTGGTTTGAAGAACGGCAAGGGCGAGCTGATTTTCTCGGGTCAGGCGCTCGGCGTGCCGTTGCCGCCGCTCGTGGCTTCGAAGGATCCGCCGAACCCGTTCGCGTTCGACTCGATCCGGATTCTGGGCTTCCAGGATGCCAACTACGATTGGCACGACTTCGACCTCGATCGCGACATGCCGAAGGTCGACGCGGCCGCGGGCTATGTCGATGCAACCGACCCCGATCTGCGTGCGTTCAAGTCGGCCGGCGGCAAGTTGCTTCTGTACGCCGGTTGGCGCGACACGGGCATCACGCCGGAAAACACCGTGCTGTACTACGAGAGCGTCCGCACCGAGCTCGGGTCCGAGCAGAGCGACTGGCTGCGCATGTTCCTCGTGCCCGGCATGGGGCATTGCCGCGGCGGGCCGGGCCCGAACACGTTCGATACGCTGAGCGCGCTCGAGCAATGGCGCGAGAAAGATCACGCGCCGCCCGAGATCATGGCGAAGAACCGCGAAACCGGCGCCGCGCGGCCGTTGTGCCCGTACCCACAGGCCGCGGAGTACCAGGGCTCCGGCGACCTGAAAGACGCCGCCAACTGGCACTGCGCGGCGCCGAAGTAGCGGCCGGCGTGCGGCCCGCCGGGAGCCTGGCGGCTGATTGGCGCAACGCCGGCGGTCTCCCGTCGTGTCATTGGCTGCTCTAACGCGCCGACCTGCCTATAATCTCGTCTGGCCGTTTCACGGGAGGCAGCGATGCCAGCGACGACGAAAAGAACACTGTGGCTCCTCGTGGGGCTGCTCGCATCGAGCGTGGCCGGCCCGCTGGGGGCCGTGGAGCAGGGCGATGCCGCCCCGGCGTGGCAGGCGCACGACTTCGCAGGCCACACGGTCGACTTTCCGGCGGTCGCGCGCGGCAAGCCCACGATCGTCGTGTTTTGGGCGACGTGGTGCCCCTATTGCAGAGCCTTCATGCCGTATTTGAAGAGCATCCAGGCGGACTACGCACAACAGGGCGTGCAGGTCGTGGCGATCAACGCGAAGGAAGACGGCCGCGGCGATCCGCAGGCCTACGTGCAGGGGCTCGGCTTCACGCCGATCGCCATTGCCGACGGCGACGAGATCGCCAAGGCTTACGGCATTCAATACATTCCCGGCCTGCTGATCGTGGACGGCAAGGGCACGGTGGCCTACCGCCGCCCATGGACGGATCTGCCGGCGGGCCGCACGGTCGCCGAGCTGTGGGACGCGCAGGTGCGCACGGCACTCGACGGGCTCGTGCACCGATAATTCTTCACGTGTGTCGGTGCGAGTACGCTTGGTAGAAGGGCTGCCCAGCGGCGAATTCCATCAGCCGCGGGAGTCACGATGAAGCGCATCGATCGTCGCCATTTCATCGGCAGCAGCGCGCTGCTCGCGCTGGCCGTCTACACGGGACGCAGCCGGGCCCAGGACGTGCCGCGCAGCTCGTTCGGGCCGAGCGCTACGGCCGAGGAAGTGACGGCCGGTATCGATCTAACGGGCAAGACCATCGTCGTGACGGGCTGCAATTCCGGCATCGGCCTCGAGACGATGCGCGTGCTCGCCCTGCGCGGCGCGCACGTGATCGGCACGGCGCGCACATTGGAGCGCGGCCAGGAGGCCTGCGCCGGAATCGTCGGCAAGGCCACGCCGGTCGTGCTGGAGCTCACGGACTTCGATTCCGTGGTGGCCTGCGCGAACGCCATCCGCGCGCTCGACACGCCGCTCGACGGGGTGATCTGCAACGCCGGTGTATTGCTGACCGAGCTGCAGCAGGTCCGCGGCCTGGAGATGCAATTCGTCGTGAACCATCTCGGCCATTTCATTCTCGTAAATCGACTGCTGGATCGCGTGACGGCGGCACCGCAGGGGCGCGTCGTGGTGGTCGGCAGCATCGCGCATCGCCAGGCGCCGCCGGGCGGCATTCAGTTCGACAACCTGTCGGGGGACGGGTGGGCGCGGCAAGCCTATGGCCATTCGAAGCTCGCGAACGGTCTGTTCTCGCTCGAGCTGTCGAAGCGGCTCGCCGGCACGCGCGCGACGTCCAACTCGCTGCACCCCGGCGTCGTCGCCACGAACATCATGCGCAACTTGAATTTCAGGGCGCCCGCGGGCGGGGGCGGTTTCGGGATGGAGACGCCGGCTCAGGGCGCCGCCACGAGCTGTTACCTCGCGAGCAACCCCAAGCTCGCGCAGGTCACCGGACTTTACTTCGCCGATTGCAACCCGGCCGAGCAGAGCGACCATCAGAAAGATCCCGCCATGGCCGCGAAGCTCTGGCAGGTGTCGGAGGAGCTCACGCGACCATACTTGGCCTAGGTTCCCTAGCGCTCGACGTAGGATTCGAGCAGTTCCTTCGCATCCCGCTATCGCTCGTCACCATCCGCCGCGCGATGGTTCACAGGAAGAATATGACCATGCAGTACTCGCGCCTCGGCAACACCGGTCTCATCGTTTCGCGGCTCGCGTTCGGCAGCATGACGTTCGGGTCCGATCCCACTGGCCCGTTCGCCGCGACGTTCAAGGTCGACCAGTCCGGTGCGGACGAGCTCGTCGCGCGCGCGATCGATGCCGGCGTTAACTTCTTCAACTCGGCCGACGTGTACGCCGGCGGAGACTCGGAGCGAATTCTTGGGCGAGCGATCGGCTCGAAACGCCAGCAGGTGGTGATCGCGACGAAGGTCGGCAATCGCATGGGGCCGGGGCTCGTCGAGACGGGTTTGTCGCGACGTCATCTGCACGCTGCCGCCGACGCGAGCTTGCAACGGCTCGGCACCGACTACATCGACGTCTATCTCGTGCACAAGGTCGATGCGTTGACGCCGATCGAGGAGACGCTCGATGCGCTCGAGGATCTCGTGCGGTGCGGCAAGGTTCGGTACGTCGGCTTCTCGAACTGGCCCGCGTGGATGGCCGCCAAGGCCGTCGGCATCCAACGCGCGCGCGGCTACAGCCAGTTCCGCGGCGCGGAGATGTTCTACTCCCTCGTCGGCCGCGATCTCGAGCACGAGATCGCGCCGTTTTGCGTGGACGCCGGCATCGGCGTGATGGTGTGGAGCCCGCTCGCCGGCGGGTTCCTCAGCGGCAAGTACACGCGCGCGAAGCCGAAAGGCGAGAGCGGTGACCGGCTCGGCGGGTTCGATTTCTTGCCCTACGACCGCGACAAGGGCTATCGGCTGGTCGAGTTGCTGCAGGCCATCGGCGCGAAGCGCAACGCGACGCCAGCTCAAGTGTCGCTCGCATGGTTGCTGACACGTCCGACCGTGGCTTCCGTTCTCGTTGGCGCCTCGAATCGCCGCCAGCTCGACGAGAACCTGGCCGCCGCCGACGTGCAGCTCGCGAGCGACGACCTCGCTGCGCTCGACGAGGCGACGAGGCCCTCCGCCATCTATCCCAACTGGTTCAACGAGCGCGTCGTGGACGGGAAGGTTTATCGTGCGCTGGGGCTGCCGCTGACCGTCCCGCCGGTGCGCTGATGGCGCGTCACGTGGGTTTCTCGCCGACGTATTTGGCGCGTGGGCGGATGATCGCGTCGTTCCGATACTGCTCGATGGCGTGACCGATCCAGCCGATCGTGCGGCCGATCGCGAACAACGCGAGCGCGGTACCGTCCGGCAAGCCGAGCGCCTTCGCGAGGGTGACCAGCGCGAAGTCGACGTTCGGTGCTTCGCGCAGCACGGCGCTCGTCGCTGCGCCGAGCTCGTGCGCGAACGTCGCCTGCTTCGACTTCGGCAGCATGCCCAGCAGCGCTGCGGCGCGTGGGTCGCCGCCGGGATACAGCGTGTGGCCGAAGCCGTCGATGCGCTCGCCGCGCCGCAGGCGTTCGGCCAGAGCCGTGCGCAAGTCGGTGGTGCGGCGCAGCGAATCCCAGAGCGCCTCGACACGGCCTGTCGTGCCGCCGTGCTTCGTGCCCTCGAGCGCCGCGAGCCCGGCGATCACGACGCCATAGGGAGACGCGCCGGCTGACGCGACGCAGCGCGCCGTGAACGTCGAGACGTTCAGCTCGTGATCGGCACACAGGATCAGCGCGGTGCGCAGCAGCGGCGCGGCGGCGGGCACCCCCCAGGCGCTGGCCAGAGTGGCATCGACCGTGGGCGCCAGAGTGCCGTCGCCCGCGACCGCGGCGAGCAGCTCGAGGATTCGCCAGCCCGTCTGCGCGACGGCGTGCGGGCGCAAGTCATAAGCCAGTGGATCCTTCGCGGCCGCCCACGCGAGTGCGCCTTGCGCCCGTGCCACGAACGGCAGCTCGTGACCGCCGCGCTTCACGAACGGCGCCTTCGGCGTGCCCGCGAGCAGCGAGTCGTCGGCGACCCCGGTCCACAGCAACGCGGCGACGGCGGCGACCGAGCTCGTTCGTGCCAGCGCGGCCGCATCGCGGCCGCGGTAGTACACGCGACCGTCGGCCAGCAACGTGATCGCAGACTCGAGGATCGGTAGCCCCCAGTGCAGCGCCTGCTCGGCCGCTTTCTCCGGATTGCGTCGCTCCGCGGTTCGGGCACGCAGGCGTTCGATGTCGTCGCGCGCGTACCGGCGATGGCGCGTCTTCCCCGCGGTGGCCTCGGAGCGGATGCGCCCGCGGCTCACATACGCGTACAGCGTCGCGCGGCTGACGCCGAGCAGCTCGACCGCTTCCTTGGCGCTCAACCACGTCGTGCTATGGATCGTCACATTGATCGGCCAGTCAATATTGACTGATTACTCATCCCACCATACGGTAGCCGCAATGAATGCGCAAACCCACGTGCCGCACAGCAATGGTCTCGAGGGCGTCGTGGCCGCGGAGACGCGGCTCAGCCTGGTCGACGGCGAGCGCGGCGAGCTCGTGATCGCGGGATACCGCCTCGAGCAGCTGGCGCAGCAGCCGTTCGAGGACGTCGTCGCGGCGCTGTGGGACGCCGCGGGCGCCGGTCAGCAACGCGTCACGACCGTCGACGCTCCGCCGGCCACGATCGCTTTGCTACGGGATGCCGCCGCGCGACGCATCGCGCCGATGGATGCCCTGCGGATGGCGGCCGGCACGCTGACGGCGGATCGCGACGAAGATGCTGCCGCGTTGCTCGTGGGCGCGCTGCCGACGATCGTGGCTGCCTACGCGCGGCTGCTACAGGACGCGGAGCCGCTGCCGCCACGCGTGGATCTCGGGCTGGCCGCCAACTATCTGTACATGATGAGCGGCGCGGAACCGCATGCGGAGCTCGTGCGCGGTCTCGACACCTACCTCACGACGGTGGCCGACCACGGCCTCAACGCCTCCACGTTCACGGCCCGCGTCATCGTGTCGACCGGCTCGGATTTCGTCTCGGCGGTCACCGGTGCGATCGGCGCCCTCAAAGGTCCGCTGCACGGCGGCGCCCCGGGTCCGGCGCTCGACATGGTGTTCGAGATCCGCGAGGCCGCGCGCGCCGAGCCGGTGCTGCGGCAGAAGCTCGAGCGCGGCGAGCGCCTCATGGGCTTCGGCCATCGCATCTACAAAGTTCGCGATCCACGTGCGGACGTGCTCGCGGCCGCCGCGGCACGCATGTTTGCGGGCGCCGGCGACGCGCAGCTATACGAGCTCGCCCGCGCCGTCGAGGCCACGGCGCTGCGCTTGCTCGAGGAGTACAAGCCGGGGCGGCGCCTCAAGACGAACGTGGAGTTCTACACGGCGTTGCTGTTGCATGGCCTCGGCCTCGACACCGCGTTCTTCACGCCCACGTTCGCGATCGGTCGCACCGCCGGCTGGACCGCTCACTGCTTCGAGCAGCGCGCGGTCGGCCGCTTGATCCGGCCGCAGAGCGACTACGTCGGGCGTATGCCGACGTAATCGCGCGCAGACCCCCGTAGAGCTCCATGCTCTGGATCGCCGCAACGCTCGTCGCGGCCGTCGCGCAGACGGCGCGCAACGCGATGCAGAGCAGCCTGACGGCTACGCTCGGCACGCTCGGCGCGACGCAAGTGCGATTCGTCTACGGCTTGCCGTTTGCGTTGCTGTTCCTCGCGATCCTAGCGGGCGTCGCGCAAGCCCACGTGCCGCCAGCTTCGATCCGCTTCCTCGTGTTCGTCGCCGCGGGCGCGCTCGCGCAGATCGCCGGTACCGCGCTGCTGCTCGCGGCCATGCAGGCAAGATCGTTCTCGGTGGCGACGGCGTTCACGAAGACGGAGGCCGTGCAGGTCGCGCTATTCGGCTTCGCCGTGCTCGGCGACGCGTTGACCCCGGCGCGCATCGTGGCGATCGTGGTCGCGACGGCCGGTGTGGTGATGGTGGCGGTCAAGCCGGGCCAGCAGTGGGATCGGCAGAGCTTGAAGCCGGCGCTGTTCGGGATCGCGTCCGGTGCGTTCTTCGCGCTCGCGTCGGTGAGCTTTCGCGGCGGCATCCTGGCGTTGCCGGAAGGCGCCTATTTCCTGCGCGCCGCGACGACGTTGGTTTGGTCGCTCGCTATTCAGGCCGCGCTGCTCGGTGTGTGGCTCGCGATCATGAATCGAGAAGTGCTGCTGCGCAGCGTCGCGATGTGGCGTCAGTCGTTGTTCGCCGGCTTCATGGGCGCATTCGCGTCGCAGTTCTGGTTCCTCGGATTCTCACTGACGGCTGCGGCCAACGTGCGCACACTGGCGCTGATCGAGGTGCTGCTCGCCCAAGCGATGGCGAAGCGTGTGTTCGGTCAGCCCGCCGCGCCGCGCGAGCTCGCCGGCATGGCGCTCGTGGTCATCGGCGTCGCACTGTTGCTGGCCGCGGTTTGAGCACCGGCCTGCTAGTCGCCGGTTCGCACGTACCCTTTCATCTCGAGGTTCAGCATCGACGTCATGGCCCAGAGATCGATCTGGATGTCGGGATTGATCTCCGCCGGATCGATCTGACGATTCACGACGGCTTGTCCGCAGGCCCGGAGCTGCACGCCGGCCGCCTTGAGGTCGTGTATAAGCGCGATGTTCGGGTTGTCCTTGCCGTCGTGGCGTGCCTTGAAGGCCGCATTGGTCAGCGTGATCTCGAAGTCGGGATTGCGCTGGTGGAACATCACGATCAGGTGGCGCTTGTCGAGCGGAACGCCATACTTTGCGAGCGTGTTCACGTACGTGGCGAGCTGTGCGAGTCTGGGATTGACCTCCGCGGTGATGTCTTCGGCACCGCTGCCGATGGAGAAGACGACCTTGTAGTCGATCGTCGGATCCGGCAGCTCGTGCGCGTGCGGCACGTCCTTCGCCGCCGGGTAGCCCGGCACCGGCAGCTGCGGCGAGGACTCGGAAAAAGCCGGCGCTGCGCAAGCGACGGCGATCGTCGCGACGATGGTCACGATGGGCCTGTTCATGCTTGGACCTCCCAGGAGTGGAAACGCGCGCGCCCGGTTGCCGAGCACGTCGACGGGCGCCCCGTATGCTCGAATCCACTATGCCATAACTCGGAACGGAAGCGAGGAGTGCTCGGTGCCGCGGTCGACGTGCGACCGAGGCCGGTGACGTGCTTGCCTCGAAATCCCAGTGCGCTCTCGATTGACGTGCTCGCAAGGCCCGTGGTCTAGTGACGACGAGGACGGAAACGGTGGGGGTGCCGTAGTGAAAGGGGTTGGGGGAGCCATCAGCGGGCTCCTGCGGGACCTGCTCGAGCGCTGGCGTGAGCCAGGGAGTCAACACGCGGGCGGCACGAGCGACAGCATGCGCTACGAGATTTTGCTCGAGGAGCGCGAGCCGCTGGATGCGTGGACGCTCTGCACCGTATGTCTGAACGTCGATCGGACGCTGGCTGTCCTGCGAAGACGATGGCGTTGTGCGGACTGCGGCGTCGACACGAGCAATGAAACGCAGCAACCCTTGAAGGACTATCTGTTGGCGACGCCCGCGGAGGCGATCGAGAACAATCTGAAGGAATGGCAGAGCGTTAAAGGCGCGCGCGCAGCCTACAAGATGCTGCGAGCCGCGCGCTACAAGTGCCTGCTGACGCTGCAAAGACGCCTGCTGAATCGCGAGGTGAAGCCGGCGGATCCCTCCGGGTGAGGCTTCTCGCGGATGGCCTCGACCACCTCGTGCTCACGGTGGCCGACATCGAGGCGACGACGCAGTTCTACGAGCGCGCGCTCGGCTTCGAGCGTGAGCGCTTCCAAGGCCCGGGCGGTAAGCTGCGGCATGCGCTGAAGTTCGGCCGCCAGAAGATCAACCTTCAGGATCGCGGGACCGATACGCCGACGAAGGCCCGGGTGCCGACGCTCGGCTCGGGGGACTTCTGTGTGCTCGCGTCCGTACCCCTCGACGACGTCATCGCGCACTTGCTTTCGGTGAACGTGCCGCTCGAGGCGGGGCCCGTGGCGCGCCGAGGTGCGATCGGAGTCTTGCGCTCTATCTACTTCCGCGATCCCGACGGCAACCTGGTCGAGGTCGCGGAATACGCGTCGGCGTAGACGCCGTCACTGCCGCGTCATGTGAGCAGTGTGCACATGCGCTCCCGCGGCCGGCGCCGGGGCATTGGGATCGCTCACGACTAGGTGCCCCATCATGCCGACCTCGGCATGATCGAGAATGTGGCAGTGGAACATCCAGGTGCCGGGGCGCTCGTCGAAGCGTACGGCGATCGACAGCTCGGACTTGGTCGGCACGTCGACGGTGTCCTTCCACTCCGGCACGCGGCTGTCATCCAGCACCTGGAAGAAATAACCGTGCAGATGGAACGGATGCGAAAAGTCGGTATTGTTGATCACCCGCCAGACCTGCGTCTCGCCGATCTTGGCCTCGAGCGGTGCCGACTTCCAGTAGGGGACGCCGTTGATCCCCATCTCGACCTCGCTGCCCTTGATTGCGATCGTCAGCTCGAGGTCGCGATGCGTGGCGCCGGTGATATCGATCGGCTCGATGTGGCGCAGCTCGGTCGGAATCGGCTCCGGCGTGACGGCCGCGTCGGCAACGGTCTCGATCTTCAGCATGTCCACCGCCGCACGATTGAACGTGCTGCCATAGCCGCGATCGGTCGGCACCCAGCGCAGCACGTTGCTGCTGCCCGGTGGGTCGGCCGGGGTGAAGACGGCGTCGGCGCGTTCGGCCGGCACGACGAGCAGGTTGTACGTGTCCGTGGATCGCGCGGCGAGACCGTTGTCGCCGCCGAGGCGAATGAACCGGTGATTTCGCAGCCTCAGGTTGTAGTAGCGAGCGCGGGTAGCGTTGATGATGCGCCAGCGCTGCTGCTTGCCGGCGCGAACCTTCAAGGTCGGTAGCACCTTGCCATTGACGAGCAGCACGGCACCCTCGCGCCCGAAAAGATCGCCGAAGCTGCCGCCGTTGTCCGCAGGCAGCATCTCGCCCTCATCGGTCACGCTCATATCGGAGAGCAGCAGCACGAGATCGTCGCCGAACGCTTTAGGGTCGGCCGGGTCCGTCACGACGATCGCGCCGTACAGGCCGCGACCCACCTGTGCCGATGAATCGACGTGCGGGTGATACCAGTACGTGCCGGCGTCGCGAAGCGTGAAGTCGTAAGTGAATTCACCGCCGCTCGGGATCGGATCTTGGGTGATGCCCGGCGCGCCATCCATGTTGTTCGGCACGCGGAGCCCGTGCCAGTGGATCGTCGTCTCCTCCGGCAGCGAGTTCTTGAAGTGAACGATGACCCGGTCGCCGACGGCGGCCCGAATCAGCGGGCCGGGTATTCCGCCGTTGTAAGTCCAGACGGTCGTCTTGTGACCCGGCAGGATCTCGAGCTCCGCCACCTTCGCCTCGAGGTTGAACTCGAGGATGTGCGGATCGGGGTTCAGGTCGTGGGCGAGTGGCATCGCGAGATCGTCGGCCCACGCCCGCGGGCTGGCCGACCTCGTGCGCAGCTAAGGGGGCGGGGGCGGGCTCCTCGGGGCCGCGCTGACACCCGCAGAGCAGGGCAAGCCCTATGCAACCTACTGATAGAAACGACGATTTTCGGCAAAGCTAGCCCCTGGAGATTCCGTGCCATGGGCCGAGTGTTGGGGACCCCGCCGCGACGCGCCATAGGTAATAGTACGTAACCGGCGCGCGCCGCGGCGTACACTGCGGAGCCGAAGTCGGTGGGTGGGCGGAGCAGCGAGCATGCGGAGTGGGCGCAGCGCTTCGAGCAAGCGCCGGAAGGTTCCGAGCAAGCGCGAGCGGGTGGCGGCCTTGTGCCTCGCGCTGCCGCGCACCGACCACACGGAGCGCCGCGATCATTCCGTTTTTCGCGTGCGCGGCAAGGTGTTTGCCTACTATCTCGACGATCATCACGGCGATGGCATCGTCTCGGTCTGCGTGAAGTCCGAGCTCGGCGAGAATCGCGATCGCGGCCGGCTCGCGCCGGCGCTTTACTATCTGCCGGCCCATATCGGTGCGCGCGGCTGGTTCGGCATGCGGCTCGATCGGGGTCGCGTGGCGTGGCGCGACGTGGCGCAGGTCCTCGAGCGAAGCTATCGGCTCACGGCGCCACGCAGTTGTCTCGTGCAGGTCGACGCCGAGCGAGGTGCCTTGGATAATCACGCGGCGGGGCCCGCTGGCCGCTCTCGGGGGTAGAAATATGGCGTGGTGGGGTTGGTGCGTGCTCGGCGTGGTGCTGCTCGGCGTCGAGTTGTTTGCCGTCGATGCGCAGTTCTATCTCGTGTTCGCCGGGCTCGCGGCAATCGTGGTCGGGGTGCTCGGGCTCGTCGGCATTGCACTGCCGGACTGGGCGCAATGGCTCGCGTTCGCGGTGCTGTCGCTCGTTGCCATGTTCACGGTCCGGAAGCAGATCTACGAGAAGCTGCTGAGCCGGCCGGGCAAGGTCAGCACCGACATCCATCAGCACGTCGTCGTCACTCACGACCTCGAGCCCGGCAAGTCCTGCCGGATCGAATATCGCGGTACCGGGTGGACGGCCATGAACGTCGGCCGGGATCTGATTCGTGCCGGCGGCGAGGCGCGGATCGAGTCGATCGAAGGGCTCACGCTGCACGTTCGGGCGCTCTGAGCGCCATCACGGGAGGAACGCATGGACCAAGGGTTGTTGCTACTCGTGCTCGTGATCGCGGTCGTCGCGTTCACGGTGCTCGTCAAGACCGCCGTCGTCGTGCCGCAACAGAGCGCCTACGTCGTCGAGCGGCTCGGTAGATTCAGCAGCACGCTGCAGGCCGGGTTTCACATACTGGTGCCGTTCGTCGAGCGGATCGCCTACCGCCACAGCCTCAAAGAGGCCGCCATCGACATTCCGGAGCAGGTCTGCATCACTAAGGACAACGTCCAGGTTGGGATCGACGGCGTGCTGTATCTTCAAGTGCTCGACGCCGCGCGCGCGTCGTACGGTATCTCCGACTACCACTTCGCGATCTCTCAGCTCGCGCAAACTACGTTGCGCAGCGAAATCGGTCGGATAGACCTCGATCGTACGTTCGAGGAGCGCAGCACCATCAATGCGAACATCGTGAACGAGCTCGACAAGGCCACAGAGCCCTGGGGCGTCAAGGTGCTGCGCTACGAGATCCGCAACATCAATCCGCCGCGCGACGTGCTTCAGGCGATGGAGAAGCAGATGCGCGCCGAGCGCGAAAAGCGCGCCGTGATCCTGACATCCGAGGGGGACCGCGACGCGAAGATCAATCAAGCGGAAGGCGAGAAGCAGCGCGTGATCAAGGAGTCCGAGGCGAAGCGTCAGCAACAGATCAACGAGGCGGCCGGCGAGGCCGAAGCCATCCTGGCGGTCGCTACGGCAACGGCCGAAGGCCTGCGGCGCGTCGCCGCGACTGTCAGCGCGGCCGGTGGCCGGGAAGCCATGCAGCTGCGGATCGCCGAGGACTACGTGCAGCAGTTCGGCAACATCGCGCGCGCCGGCAACACGATCGTCGTGCCGGCGAGTGTCAGCGACATTGCGGGCATGATCGCCATGGCGACGAAGGTGTTCGACCAAAGCCGATCCGACGGCGCTGCGCCGCCGCCGCGGTAGACCCGCGGGCCTTCATGTCCGCGGTCTTCGAGATCGCCGTCCTCGGCGCGCCCGCCTCGTTCGAGCCGGAGCTCCGGCTGCTCCGCGGCGTAACGGCGCGCCGCTGCTTGGCGTCCAACCAACGACTCGTCGGAAAGACTCGACCCCGTGCCGCGGCGCGACGTCGACAAATCCGTGAACCTCGCATTCGATGCGCGTAATCGTGTGCGGCGTCAGCTATTTCGGGGCCCTGTTCGCGGTGGGCTTCGCGCTCGGCATCGTGCGCGTGCTTTATGTCGTGCCGCTGATCGGCGAGCGTGCCGCCGAGCTTGCCGAGATGCCGATCATGGTCGCGGCCAGTGTGGCCGTGGCGTGGTGGCTCGTGCGGCGGTGGAACCTCGACGTCACGAGTGCTTTCGGCGCGGGCGTGCTCGCGCTCGGTCTGCTGCTCGGCGCGGAGCTTGCCGTCGTGCTCGGCGTTCGTGGCGTGACGCTGCAAGAGTATGTGGCCGAGCGCGACCCGGTCGGGGGCGCCGCCTATCTCGCGGCACTCGGCATGTTCATGCTGGCCCCGGCCGCCGCTGCCTGGCTCTCGCGCCGCTCCGCCTAACCCATACTGGAAACCGGTCGCCCGCACCGTACACGGCTCGGACGCGCGCCGTGTGACGCGCGTCGTAGGCACAACGCCGGAAAGCGCCTAGGATTTTAACGAAACGAGCGCACGGAAGCGGCGGCGACCATGAGCATGAAATCGACGCTGGTCATCAATGCCAAGGGCGGCGTGGGCAAGACCACCATCACGACGAACCTGGCGAGCTACTTCGCGTCGCACGCGATTCCAACGACGATTGCAGATTATGACCCGCAGAGCTCGAGCCTGAACTGGTTGAGTCAGCGCTCGGCCGAGGTGCCGACGATCCACGGCGCGGATCTTGCCCAGCGTCCCGGTCTCACGCTGCAGGGCGGGCGCAGGCAGATTCCGCTCGCCACTCGGCAGCTGATCATCGACTCTCCGGCGGGGCCGTCGCGTCTGCTGCTACAGGACCTGATGGGCAGGACGCAACAGATTCTGATCCCCGTCGCGCCTTCCGCGATCGACATTCACGCCACTGCGAACTTCATCAAGGATCTGTTGCTCGTGGGTCAGGTGCGGTTTCGCCACATCCGAGTGGCCGTGATCGCGAACCGCGTCCGCAACTCGAGACCCGTGTACGAGCCCCTCGAGAGATTCGTTGCGTCGCTCGGCATCGCGTTCCTGACGCGCGTGAGCGACTCCGATGTCTACGTGGATACGGCTGAAAAAGGGCTCGGTATCTTCGATCTGCCGCCGGAGCAGTGCAGCGCGGAGCTGCGCGAGTTCCAGCCCATCGTGCGGTGGCTGAACGGCGATTCCTCGGTCGACGGGTCGACCACGAGCAACGTCATCCAGCTGAACGTCGCGCGCGGCTGAGTCGTAGCTCGGGCGCGTCTTTGTCGTCAACGCACGTGCTGCGTGCGAAACGGTTTCGTGGGTCGCTTCCCGGGCTGACGCCGACCCTCCGGCGCGGTCCCGCTGCCGGTGCCCTTCGGCTGGAATCGCGGCACGAGTTGCTGCTTGCCGTTGCCGATCAGATCCTCCCGACCCATGCGCTTCAACGCCGCGCGCAGCATCGGCCAGTTGTTCGGGTCGTGATATCGGAGGAAGGCTTTGTGCAGCCGTCGCACCTTGAGGCCCCGCGGAATCACCACGCTCCCGGAGGTGCGCGTCACGCGGCGCAGCGGATTCTTGCCTGAGTAGTACATCGCGGTGGCCGTTGCCATGGGGCCAGGCAAGAACGCCTGCACCTGGTCGGCCCGGTAGCCGTTCTTCTTCAGCCACAACGCGAGCTCGAGCATGTCCGCATCGGTCGTGCCAGGATGCGCTGCAATGAAGTACGGAATCAGGTACTGCTCTTTGCCCGCGGCTTGCGAGTAACGATCGAACAGCTGCTTGAACTTGTAGTATGTGCCGACGCCCGGTTTCATCATCTTCGACAGCGGGCCCTCGCTGATCGCTTCGGGTGCGATCTTCAGATAACCACCCGTATGGTGCTGTGCGAGCTCTTTCACGTACTCGGGTGACTCGATCGCGAGGTCGTAGCGCACGCCGGAAGCGATCAGCACCTTCTTGATGCCGGGTAATGCTCGCGCGCGTTGATAGAGCCTGATCAGAGGCGCGTGGTTCGTGTTCAGATTCGGGCACACGCCCGGATAGACACACGACGGTCGCCGACATGCCGACTCTATCTCGCGGCTCTTGCAAGCCAGGCGGTACATGTTCGCCGTGGGGCCGCCGAGATCGGAGATCACGCCGGTGAAGCCTGGCGCGGAGTCGCGGATCGTTTCGATCTCGCGCAGGACCGAGTCTTCGCTGCGGTTTTGGATGATTCGGCCTTCGTGCTCGGTGATCGAGCAGAACGTGCAGCCACCGAAGCAGCCGCGCTGGATCGTCACGGAGAACCGGATCATCTCGTACGCCGGGATCTTCGCGTCACCGTAAGCCGGATGCGGAACACGGGCGTAAGGCAGCTCGTAGATTCGATCCATCTCCGCCATGGTGAGCGGAATCGGTGGCGGATTCAGCCACACGTCGCTCGGTCCGTGCCGCTGGACCAGCGCGCGCGCATTACCCGGATTCGACTCCATGTGCAAAATGCGCGATGCGTGCGCATACAGCACGGGATCGTCGCGAACCTGCTCGAAGCTCGGGAGCCGGATGTAGCTTCGCTCGCGATCGGCCGTGGGCACGCGGCGCGCGAACCTTACGACATGCACGCCCGGCTCATCCGACGCGCTTTTGCGCTGCGGCGCGTGAGCAGGCTCGGTCGCATACGGATCCGGTTGCCGATCGATCGGACCCGGCGTGTCGAGGTGCGTGGAGTCGATCTCGGTCCAATCGGCACCGGCGGCGCTGCCGAGCATCGCCGTGCCGCGCACATCGCGGATCCGGGCCGGCGCTTCGCCGGCGGCGAGTCGATGCGCGATCTCGACGATTTGTCGTTCGCCGTTGCCGAACACCAGCAGATCGGCGCGCGCGTCGAGCAGAATCGAGCGTCGAACTTTCTCCTGCCAGTAGTCGAAGTGCGCTATGCGGCGCAGGCTGGCCTCGATGCCGCCTACGACGATCGGTGTGGTTGCGAACGCTTCGCGCACTCGCTGCGCATAGACGATCACGCTGCGGTCCGGTCGGTGTCCGCCGACGCCCGCGGGCGTATAGGCATCGTCGCGGCGTACTCGCTTGTCGGCGGTGTAGCGGTTGACCATGGAATCCATGTTGCCCGCCGTGATGCCGAAGAACAGGCGCGGCGCGCCTAAGCGCTCGAAGTCGCTCACGTGCCGCCAGTCGGGTTGCGCGATGATGCCGACGCGAAAACCTTGCGCCTCGAGCACCCGGCCGATGATCCCCATGCCGAAGCTCGGGTGATCGACGTACGCATCTCCCGTCACGAGGATCACGTCGCACTGATCCCAGCCGAGCTCGTCCATCTCGTCTCGCGACATGGGCAGGAAGGGCGCCGGCGTCAGCCGGTGTGCCCAGTACTTGCGGTAACCGAACAGGTCGGGGGCCGTTGGAAGGCCGGTTTCGGCGGGCTTGAGTGGCATGGCAGGTGCGGCTCGCGGGCGTGGGCAGCGGATCGAGGCGAGCAGGGTAACACCTCAGCGTCGCGTCTAAATGTAAACTAAACGGTACATTAAGACGATGATCCTGTACGCTATGTCCAAAATATTTGACGAGATACGCGATGTCATTTCACGAGAAGAGTGCTTGGATCACCTTCATCACGATCTTGGTCGCGTCTTTGCTGTTCGTTCTGCATCTACCGCCGCCGTGGACGCTGACGCCGCAGCCGAACCTGTTCGTGTTCCACGTGTTCATACTGGTGCTCGTCTCGTTCGTGGTGATCGAGATCATCGCGCACGTCGTCGTAGCCGTCCGCGCGCCACGGGATGCCAGAGCTCCGCGGGATGAGCGTGATCGTTTGATCGCCTTGAAGGCCAGGAGCCTCGCATACTACGTGTTCGCGCTACTCGCGGTCGGCTCGGTGTTCATCGTCGTCCATTTGGGCGCCAACCGCTTCGGCGTCGCCTACTGCGTTCTCGCGTCGTTCGTGGTAGCTCAGGCGGTGAACTACGCTGCGAGGATCGTGTATTACCGGCGCGGAGTTTGAAGTGCGCGGCACCAGCATCACCAACAACATCCGCAAGCTGCGCTTCGAGCACAACGAGATGACTCAACAGGACCTCGCGGCCCAGGTCGGCGTGACGCGTCAGACGGTGAATGCCATCGAGCTCGGCAAGTACTCCCCGTCGCTCGAGATCGCGTTTCGCATCGCCGCCGTGTTCGAGCTCCCGCTCGAGCAGGTCTTCCAATACCATCGGACCGAATAGCTGGCGCGCGCCTCGCGAGCCCCGTACTGTTGCGGCTTCCAGCAAGTCGGACAGAGCCGCGATGACGGTGTTCGTATCGATGCTGCGCGCCGTCAATGTCGGTGGTGCCGGCAGAATCAAGATGGAGCCGCTGCTGCACGGCATACGAAAACTTGGGTCTGCGCAATGTGCAGTCGCTGCTGCAGAGCGGCAACGTGCTATTTCGCAGCAGGGTCAAGGATCGCGATCAGCTCGCGCGGCGAATCACGCAGGAAATCGAACGGCGTTTTGGTCTCCACGTCGAGGTCATTATTCGCACCTCGGCCGAGATCGAGAGCATCTTCGAGCGCAGCCCCGTGCTTTCGCCTCGCGCGGATCTCGGCAAGCTGCTCGTGATGTTCCTGGCGAAGGTGCCGGATGCGCGCGCGCAGACTGCGTTGCTCAAATGGCATAAGGGTCCCGAGATGCTCGAGATGAGGGGGCCCGAGATATATCTCTACTATCCGAATGGCATTGGTCGATCGAAGCTGTCCTCCGCCGTGATCGAGAGCCACCTCGATACGAGCGGGACAGCTCGTAACTGGAACACTCTGACGCGGCTGCGCGAGGCTGCGCGGGCGCTCGAACGAGGCAGCGCAACGGCCAGGGGGGACGAGTAGAATGCAGTCATCAGCGTCGCGAGGGCTGCATCATGGCCGAGGAGCCTGCTAACGACTTGCCACCGGACGATCGCGGGCAACGACTCGAGGAGCATCTGAAGGCGCGCTCCACTTGGCTGCGATTGTTGTTCATGATCGTGATCGCCGTGTGTCACGAGCTGGCGCGCCTGGTAGGGTCTGTAGTCATCGTCCTACAGTTCCTGCACGTGCTGTTCACCGGTCAGGCGAATCCGCGTCTCAAGGACGTCGGCCTATCGCTCGCACAATACGTGTACCAGGTCGTGGAGTATCTGACTTTCAACACCGAGGTGCGGCCGTTCCCGTTCGACGCCGAGTGGCCGGCGCCGCGGCGGGAGTGACTGCGGCACCCTTCAGAGCCAGTCCAGCAGCCGCCCCGTCAACGTCGCTCGGTCGCGCGCGAAGGCATTGAGCGCGGCGTGGGTATACGGCGTGAGCTGGCGAATACCGTAGCGCACGAAACCGATTGTGCGAACCTCGTGGAGCGACTGGCGGTAGTGATCGAGCAGCGCGCCGGAGAGTGCATCACCGCTGCGTCGAAGCACGACCGCCGCTGATTTCGACAGCACCCGCGCCCGTTCCGGGAGCTCGCTGACGGCAGCCACCGCGAGCAGCGACGACACCTCGAACACGGATCGGCCTTCCGTGTCCGCGGTTACACGGAGCTCTTGCCACAAGCCCGTGACCGCCACCGGGGATGGCAGCTGCGGTGCCCGTAGCTGACGAGCTTCGGCGACGAAACGAGACCACTCACGCCGCAACCCGACGATGTCGAGCGGCGGCGTATTCACGGTGTCGGCGAGGTGAGCGGCGCTGCGTTCGAGTCCTGCCAGCAGCTGCTCCATGGTGGTGAACGAGCTGCCGGGAGCGAGCAGCCCTTCCTGCTGTAGCGCCGCCGCGATGTCGGGAATGACGCGACGACCGAAGCCGCACACGTCCGCCAGCGCCGCCAGCACCCAAACGGGTGAAGCACGAAACGCGAACAGCCCCATGAGCTCGATGCCGTTGCCCGCTGCGCGGCGCAGCAGAAAGTTCCGGCCGAGTTCCTCCTCCGTCGGCGTCGTCCCGCGAACTTCACCGACGTCGGTCAGCAGAAACTGCAGCGGCACGTCGACGAGGTTGCGATACAGTCGTCCGCGGCGCAGCCCGAGCGGCAGTGCGACGGCAACGATCTCATGCACGACGCCTGCCGTGAGCGCGCTCGCGGATCGAACGATGCGCTCGGGCAGCGATGCGACGTAGCGCACGCCGGGACGTTTGCTGAACCGCCGCAATCGATCCCTGGCCAGCATCCTCACCCACCTACCATGGCCGCCCGTGCCGAAGCTTATCGCGCGCTTGCGTTTTGGGCCACGAATAAGCGACGCTTAGCGCTCGGTCCAACAACCCAAAGGAGGTGATCCCATGTCTAGTGAGATTCTTGGGGTTTCAGTACGTTGTGAGTGTTGTCCGCGAGGCGAGGCACTTAGCAACTGAGCCTAAGGGTTGAGACCCCGTCTCACGGAGGGCCGCCGCAAGCGGCCCTCTTTATTCTGACGCATCGCGCGCTCGCGGAGCTCGCGGTCAAAATGCCGCCAGCACCCAAACCGTCCGGCTTTTGACCAACTACTGACGTTATCAACTATGCGCATTGGCAGCGCGGTGGCGCCGCCGCTCCACTCTGACGCGCCGCTCAAGGCTTTGTCGACTCATATGACGGCTGGCACGAAACCTGCTTTTGCTTCTGCGGGGTTTCCCGTCGTGCGCTCGGTCGGGTCTGACCAACCGGAACGTAGCCGTCTGCTGTGGTTCCTCCCCGTTTCAACGGCAGCCGGCGGGAGACCCTCTTTCGATTGATCGCTTGTCGCGAGTTCGGGACGGTGCGTCCCACTCCCGCCATGAACCAACTCTCGCGCCTGTGGGTCAATATGTCGCCTCGGCACTGAGCCACGGCCCGAGCGTGGCTTCCGTCACGGAAGTCCGCGCTCGGATTGGCAATTTCCGAGCCTGGCGCGCAAAATAACTTTTCAGGCACGCATCTTCGCGGTCGCGTGCGAACGGAGAGGATCTCGTATGGGCTTGGCAATGAGCGTTCCGCAGCTACTGATCATCTTGGTGATCGTTGGCTTGATTTTCGGTACGAAGCGGCTCAAGGAAGTCGGCAGCGATCTTGGCAGTGCCGTGAAGAGCTTTCGGAAGGCCATGAATAACGCCGAGGCCGACGACGAGGCGGCAAGCGTTCCGAAACAGCTGACGCGCGAGCAAACCGAAGAAAAGAAGTAAACTCGTTCTCGCGCTCGAGCAAGCGGCCGTCGTTGCTTCGAGCATAACGCGTTTCCGCTTCGCGAGCCTTCGATTATGAACTGGCTGTCAAGTACGCCGAATTTCAACTTCGTCAAGTGGCGCCGAGTGGCGATGATCGGCTCGACGCTGGCGAATATCATCGCGGTGCTCGCGATCCTGCCGTTCATCCACGGTCTGAGCTTCGGTATCGACTTCACGGGCGGCGTCATCGTCGAGGCTAGCTACGGCGCTCCGGCCAACCTCGACGCGATTCGCACCGAGCTTGAAGCCGGAGGTTTCCCCACCGCTCAGGTGCAGAACTTCGGCTCGACGTCGGATGTTCTGATCCGGTTGCCGCCGGTGACCGGTACCAACACGCTGGCATCCGTGCAGGAGCAGATCGTGAGGGTCCTGCGCTCGGTCAGCCCGGATGTTACCGTCGGTCAGAGTCAGTCGATCGGCCCACAGGTCGGCGAAGACCTCGCCCAGCAAGGCGCGCTCGCCATGGTCTTTGCCCTGCTGATGGTGTTCGTGTACGTGATGATCCGCTTCCGCTGGAAGTTGGCGCTCGGTGCGATCGTGGCGACTCTGCATGACGTGCTGTTGACGGTGGGCGCGTTCGCGGTTTTCGGCTGGCAGTTCGATCTGACGGTGCTCGGTTCCGTGCTTGCCGTGCTGGGTTATTCGCTGAACGACACGATCGTCATCTACGATCGAATTCGCGACAACTTCCGGTTGATCCGCCGCGGCTCCGCAGAAGCGATCGTGAATGCCTCCGTCAACCAGACGCTGTCGCGCACCGTGATCACGAGCGGCACGACTTTGCTGACGGTCGTTGCGCTGTTCCTGTTCGGCGGCGATGCCCTGCACGGCTTCTCGCTGGCGTTGATCATCGGTATCGTCGTGGGTACTTATTCATCGGTATACGTCGCGAGCTCGATGGCCCTCGTGCTCAACGTTTCGCCCGCCGACTTCATCGAGACGAAGCAGGAACGCGTCGACGAGCTGCCGTAGCGCCGCCGCCACGTGCGGTGCGTCCTGGCGCGATACGATTGGCGCGCCCCCCGCAGTTCGAGATGACGCTAGGGCGAGGCGTAACCCAAAGGTAGTGCCGTGGTGTCGATCGCCTTGCGCAGGACGAACGACGAGTGCACGCCGATGACGCCCTCGATGCGTGTGATCTTCGTCAACAGGAAGCGCTGATACTCGTCCATGTTGGGCACGGCGATCTTCAGCTGATAGTCGGCTTCCTGGCCCGTGATCAGGTAGCACTCCTGAACCTCCGGATAGCCGCGAACGGCCTTCTCGAACTGAGCAAATCGCTCCGGTGTATGACGATCCATTCGGATGTGGATCAGCACCGTCAGGTCGAGGCCCAGGGCCCGGGGCTCGAGGCGCACGACGCGCTCGCGGATTACGCCGGCGCTTTCGAGCCGGTGAATGCGCCTCGAGCAAGGCGAGGCCGACAAGCCGACGCGGTCAGCGACTTCCTGGTTGGTCAGACCGCCATTCGCCTGCAGCTCCGCCAAGATCTTGAGGTCGAACGAATCGAGATTTTCGATCATCGCGCAATTCTATCCCACTGAATGGGCGAATCACGCTAGAATCAAGCCGAAAGTAGGGCCCGGTGGACCGAAATGGGTCGGTTCTGCCGCCGTGATGCGTCTAGAATCGTGATTCAGCGGGGATCCACGATCGCCGCCGTCGCGTAGCGCACAGGGGACCATTGCATGAGCCAGTTCGACCACAGCAAGTACCATCCTTACCGACCGATCGCTCTCGCCGATCGACGCTGGCCCGACAGAACGATCGATCGAGCGCCCGACTGGTGCAGCGTCGATTTGCGCGACGGCAACCAGGCTCTCGTTCAGCCGATGTCGGTCACGAAAAAGATCGAGATGTTCGCATTGCTCGTGGAGCTCGGCTTCAAGGAGATCGAGATCGGCTTTCCGTCGGCGTCGCAGACGGAATACGACTTCGCCCGACGCCTGATCGAACGCGGCTTGATCCCCGCCGATGTCACCGTGCAGGTGCTGACGCAGGCTCGCCGTGAGCTGATCGAACGAACGTTCGAGGCGCTCCGCGGAGTCAAGCGGGCAATCGTGCACGTCTACAATTCCACGTCTCCGGTGCAACGCGAGCAGGTCTTCAAGGCGAGCAAGGAGGAGATCATCGCCATCGCCGTCACCGGTGCACGCTTGCTGGAGGAGGGCGCCGCACGTCATCCGAATGCGGAGTGGCTGTTCGAATACTCACCCGAAAGCTTCTCTGGCACGGAGCCGGAGTTCGCGGTCGACGTCTGCAACGCGGTGCTCGAGGTTTGGCAGCCACAGCGCGGCCGCAAATGCATCATCAACCTGCCGGCCACGGTAGAGATGACGACGCCGAACGTGTTCGCCGACCAGGTCGAGTATTTCTGCCGTCATGCGCGCTTTCGCGAGCACATTCGCGTGAGCTTGCATACGCACAATGACCGTGGTTGCGCGGTATCCGCCGGCGAGCTCGGCGTGCTGGCAGGTGCCGATCGCGTGGAAGGCACGTTGTTCGGTAATGGCGAGCGCACGGGCAACATGGACATCGTCACGATGGCGATGAATCTGTATTCGCAGGGCGTCGACCCGCGGCTCGATTTCGCCGACATGGGTCGGATCATCGAGGTGTACAAGCGCTGCACGGACATGCCGGTGCATCCGCGTCACCCGTGGGCCGGGGACCTCGTCTACGCGGCCTTCTCCGGTAGCCATCAAGACGCGATTCGCAAGTCAATGGCCTTTCACGGCGAGCACAACCTGCCGCATTGGGCGGTGGCCTATCTGCCGATCGATCCACGCGATCTCGGTCGCCGGTACGAGGAGGTCGTGCGCATCAACAGCCAGTCGGGCAAGGGCGGCGTTGCGCTCGTGCTCGAGCGCGATCACGGCATCACGGTGCCGAAGTGGCTGCATCCTGTCGTGAGCCGCGTGGTGCAGGCGCAGGCCGACGCCACTGGCGTGGAGGTGTCGTCGCGGCAGATCCTCGGGCTCTTCGAGAGGGAGCTCCTGTCGATCCCCGAAGGCTGGAAGTTGCAGGGCTACGACCTGCACTCCGAAGCGCAGCGCACGCACGGCAAATTCCGCCTCGCCAAGGCGGGCGCGGATGTGGTGCTGACCGGCGAAGGGCAGGGCCTCATCGAGGCGCTGATCGACGCCGTGAATCGCCGTTTCGGGGTGGCCGTGGGTGTCGTCGAGTTCGATGAGCACGCCATGACGCCGGGCACGGAAGCGAAGGCCCTCGCGTCCGTGACGGTAGAAGCCGGCGGCGCACAGGCGAGTGCATGCTGCATCGACGAAGACACGTCGCTTGCGTCATTGCAGGCCACGCTGTCGGCGATCGGGCGCGTGCTTGCGGCGCAGGCGCTTCGCCGGGCGATCTGAGCTGCGCCGGCTCGCCACGTGACCGCCGTCGCGTCGAGCGAGATCGGCTTTCTCGATGCGCGATCCCTCCGGGCGCTGCTGCTCCGGCGTGAGCTGTCGGCCGTCGAAGTCATGCGGGCGTTCCTCGATCAGATCGAGCGGCTGAATCCGCTCGTCAACGCGATCGTCACGCTGCGCCCGGCGACCGAGCTGCTGGCGGAAGCCGCGGCCGCCGATCGGGTCCTCGCGAACGGCAGCGACGTTGGCGCCCTGCACGGGTTGCCGCTTGCGATCAAAGACCTGAGCTTGACGCGCGGTCTGCGCACGACGTTCGGCTCGTCGCTGTATCGCGATTTCGTGCCGACCGGCGACGAGCTGTACGTCGCGCGTTGCCGGCGCGCCGGCGCCATCATCATCGGCAAGACCAATACGCCGGAGTTCGGTGCCGGCTCGCAAACCTTCAACGCGCGTCTTCGGCGCCACGCGCAATCCGTACGATCTCCGCCGAACGAGCGGCGGCAGCAGCGGCGGGGCGGCCGCCGCGCTCGCGTGCGGCATGCTTCCTCTCGCCGACGGCACGGATCTCGGCGGCTCGCTCCGCAACCCCGCGAGCTTCTGCAACGTCGTGGGCTTCAGGCCCTCGCCGGGGCGAGTACCTCGGCTGAATGCCCGGGCCGACGATACGCTCGGCGTGCATGGCCCGATGGCACGCAGCGTCGGCGACGTGGCGCATCTATTGGCGGTCATGGCAGGGCCAGACGGGCGCGATCCGTGCTCGTTGCCGGAGCCGGGCGCCACGTTTCTCGCATCGCTCGAGCGGGACTGGCGAGGGGCTCGCGTCGCATGGAGCGAGCGCCTCGGTCGCTACCCGGTGGAGCCCGCCGTGACGCGGGTCTGCAACACGGGGCGGCCCGTGCTCGCGGAGCTCGGCTGTGAGGTGGTGGACGACGAGCCGAATCTCGAAGGCGTCGATGAGCTGTTTCAAACCTTGCGCGCGGCAGGGTATGCCGCGACTCATGGCCGCGATCTCGAGCGCCATCGCTCCGCGCTCAAGGATACGGTCGTCTGGAACATCGAGCGCGGGTTGGCGCTGACCGCCGATGATCTCGCCCGCGCGGCGACGATCAAGACGGCGCTCGACGCGCGCGTGACCGACTTCTTCGAGCGCTACGACTTCCTCGTCCTGCCGGTCGTGCAGGTCGTGCCGTTCGCCGTCGAGACGGAGTGGGTGCGGGCCATCGAGGGCGTGGCCATGACGACCTACGTCGATTGGATGGCCACCTGCTACGCGATCAGCTGCACGGGGCTGCCGGCGATCAGCGTCCCGTGCGGGTTCACGGCGGAAGGACTGCCGGTGGGCCTGCAGATCGTCGGACGGCGTGGGCGCGACCTCGAAGTCTTGCGGCTGGCCCATGCGTTCGAGCAGGCCACGCAGTTCGCGCGTCGCCGGCCGCCGATTGCCGGGTGATCGCTAACGGCCAAAAAAAAGCCCGGCCGAAGCCGGGCGAGTCTTTGGGGGAAACCGTCAGGAGCAAGTCTCCGAAACTTGCGGACAGTATCCGTGCTGAAGCTGACGCGAGCCTGTGAAGCCGGTCACACCTTTGACATAACCGTGCGCGACCTGGGTCGCATTCTCGGGCGTCAGGCTATCGGATAAGGGCTCGTGAGCCGGTATTGGGGGTTTTGCTTCAGCCACGCCGCGAGCCGGTCGGTGCGGCTCAAAGCCGTGGGGATGAATTCGAGCGCCTGCTGCAAGCGGTCGTTCGGCTCGGCGCAACTGAAGCGCAGGAACCCTGCCCCGGCCTGGCCGAAGCACTCGCCGCCGAGGCAGGCGATGCCGAACTTGTCGTCGGCGCCTTGCAGCATGTACAGGGCCAGGCCGTGACTCGTGACGCCGAGCCTGTTGCATACCGGAGCCACGTTCGGAAACACATAGAAGGTGGCGGTGGGATCGAGCGTGGTGAAGCCCTCGATACGATTCAGGCCCTCGGTCAAGAGCACGACCTTCTCGCGAAACTTCAGCATGACCTCGTCGCGCTCCGCCTTGTCGCGCTGCAGCGCGGCGGTGCCCGCGAGCTGCACGATCGGCGGCGTGCACGACAGCGTGGTGTTGATCATCTTGCCGATCGCGTCCGCCACCTCGGGCGACGGCCACGGCGAACCCGAGTCGCCACCCGCTCATGCTGTACGATTTGCTGAACGTGTAGACGCCGACGCATTGCGACAGCATGCCGGGCTGGCTCAGGATCGAGTGATGGCTGCCGCGCCAGATCATGTGGCAGTACGGCTCGTCGCTGAACACGGCGACGTCGCGGCCACGAACCACGTCCGCGATGCGCTTCAAGTCGTCCTGCGTCGTCACGCCACCGGTGGGGTTGTGCGGTGAGTTCAGGAAGATCGCCCGCGGCGCGGGGTCCTCGTTCAGGAACCGTTCGATGTCGGCAATCTCCGGCCGGAAGCCATTCGCTTGCTTCAGCGGCGTGAGCACGGCCCGCGCGCCGCGTCGCTCGATGTTCGGCAGGTAGGTCGGGAAGTACGGGCTGAAGACGAGCACGCCGTCGCCGGGATTCAAGAAGGCCTCGCAGAAGAACTGCTCGAACACCTTCGCGCCCGGCCCGGCGACGATGTTCTGGGCCTCGGCCGGGATGTCGAACTCGGCCCGCACGAACTCCGCTGCGGCCTGCCGGAACTCCGGAATGCCCGGCGACGGACAGTAGTGCGATTGGTTGTTCTTGATTGCGTCCATGCCGCCGGCCCGCGCCGCGGCGGTGCTGTCGAACGGGCTGTCGCCGATCTCCAGCTCGACGACCTCTTTGCCGGCGGCCTTGAGCGTGCGCGCCATGGCGAGCACCGTAAACGCGGTCTCGACTGCAAGGGAGCGAGCGAAAACACTGAGTTGGGCAGACACGGTGCACCTTCGGGCTTCAACTGGACGGGAATGTCGTCCGGCTCGCACGCGCGTTGTTGTGCTCTGATCGCGCCGGCCGGGAAGGGGCGCCAGCATAGCACCGCCTGCCGTCGCGTTCGACCGGCCGAGGGTCTGGGTGGCTTATGTCGGCATGCCGTGCATAATGCCGCTCGTTTCCCTGAACGGAGATTCCGATGATCGGCTATGTGACCCTCGGCACGAACGACCTTGCTCGCGCTGCGAAGTTTTACGATGCGTTGTTGGCGGAGATCGGCGGCAAGCGAGCGATGGAGTCGGACCGCTTCGTCTCGTGGTCCGCGGGCGAGCACAGTCCGGGGCTCGGGGTGATCAAGCCGCACGACGGCAACGCCGCTACGATCGGTAATGGGACGATGGTGGCGCTGTTCGTCGACTCGCAGGACAAGGTCAAGACCCTGTACGACAAGGCCATTCAGCTCGGCGGCACGGACGAAGGCCCGCCGGGCTTGCGCTTCGGCAACTTCTACGCGGCATATTTCCGCGATCTCGACGGCAACAAGTTGAACTGCTTCTGCATGAGCTGAAGGCCACAGCCGCCAGAGCCGTCGCGCCGACCACACTGGGCAAATGCGACTCACCGTCATCGTCCGGACACTCGGCGTGCTGTTCCTGCTGTTCAGCACGACGCTGTTGCCGCCGATCATCGTTGCGGTACTCTACGCCGACGGTGAGCTCGCTCAGTTCTCCGTAACGTTTGCGATCGCGGTCGCTGCGGGGCTGTTGTTTTGGCTGCCGTTGCGCGGCAGCCAGCACACGATCAGAACGCGTGACGGCTTCGTGATCGTAGCCATGATGTGGGCCGCGATGGGCTTGCTCGGTGCAGTCCCCTTCATCCTCGCGCTGGACCTGAGCTTCCCCGACGCCCTGTTCGAGTCCGTCTCCGGGTACACGACGACCGGCTCGAGCGTGCTCGTCGGTCTGGATGCGCTGCCGCCGTCGATTCTGTTCTATCGCCAGGAGATCCAGTGGCTCGGCGGCATCGGCGTGATCGTCCTAGCCGTGGCGCTGCTACCCATGCTCGGCATCGGCGGCATGCAGCTGTACAAGGCGGAGACACCGGGTCCGTTCAAGGACGAGCGCATCACGCCGCGGATCACGCGCACGGCGCGGAGCCTCTGCGTGGTATACCTCGTGCTCACGGTGCTCTGCACCACGTGCTTCTTGCTGGCCGGCATGAATCTGTTCGATGCCCTGAGCCACACGTTTTCCACGTTGTCGACCGGCGGCTACTCTCCGCACGACGCGAGCATCGCGTATTTCGACAGCCTTCCCGTCGAGCTCGTCACGAGCTTCTTCACCTTGATCGGCGCCATCAGCTTCAACGAGCATTTCCTGGCGTGGCGGACGCTGCAGCTGCAGCGTTACGGCAGAGACACGCAGACGCGGGTGTTTCTACTCATGGTGCTCGTGCTGGTCGTCGTCACGGCCGTCATCCTGCGGTCCGTTGGGACGTACGACACGCTTCGGGAAGCATTTCGTTACGCGAGCTTCGAGGTCATCAGCGTCGTGACATCGACAGGCTTCGCGATCGCAGACTTCTCCGCGTGGCCGTTGGCGCTGCCGGCGCTGCTGATATTCTCGACCTTCGTCGGCGGCTGCGCCGGCTCGACCGCAGGCGGCATCAAGGTGATTCGCTTCGTCGTCCTGTTCAAGCAGGTCGGCGTTCACATTCACCGCCTGATCCATCCGCAGGCGATTCGCCGTATGAAGCTCGATGGCCAACCGTTGCCCGACCTGGTCGTCGAGTCGATCGCGGGGTTTTTCGCGGTCTACGTTGCGGTGTTCGCGATTTTCATGGTGCTTGCCATGATGGACGGCATGGACCAGGTGACCGCGTTCGGCGCCGTTGCCACGACGCTGAACAACGTCGGGCCCGGTCTTGGCGCGGTCGCCACGACGTTCGCCGGCGTGAGCCCCGAGGGCAAGATCATGTTCGCGTTCGCAATGCTGCTCGGACGCCTCGAGATCTTTACGTTTCTCGTATTGTTGACGCCGGCATTCTGGAAGCGTTGAGGGCCGGATTCGCCGCGCCGTATGGCGCGCGGCCACGTGGAATCAGCTGGCGCCGAGCTGGCGTCCCCGGGTGGCGGACGACGCCTTGCGGGGGCCTGGCGCGAGGCGTGCACTCAATCCCGTCACGTCGCCGCCGAGCGCATCGATACAGCGGCGCATGTAATCGGAGAAAGCCGTCATCTCGTCGGGCTCGAACGAGGCGAGCATCTTCGTGAATACCGAGGTGCCAACGCTGTGTGCGCGCTCGAGCTCGGCGAGACCTGCGGCCGTCAGCGACCAGCTGTCGGCGCGCCGGCTGTCCGGGTGCGGCCGCCGCTCGATCCGGCCGTCGAGCTCGAGGCGATGCAGGGCCGAGTTCATGGTCTGTGCCGAGACGAACGCCCGCCGGGCGAGCTGCGCCCCGGTGATGCCGGGCTCGTTGTGCAGGCCGAACAGGGCCACGACCGCGGCGAACGACAGCTCGATGCCTTGCTTGCGCAGCGCGTCGTCCATGGCGTGGCGCAGCGTGTGCTGGAGTGACCGGAGCAGGAGCGCGGCGGTATGCTCGGGCGTGTTCCAGGCCTCGGCTGCTTTAGGAATCTTGGGCATCCTTGTGTCATTGCTCAGTATCAGAGAACTGATATCATATCAGTAACCTGATGGTTATCAAGGACGACGTCTCGATGCAACAACAACGCTCGTGGGGCCGGCGATGGCAGGCGTGGGCATGGCTCGCGCTGCTGGGCGTGGCCATGCTCGCGTCGTCGGGTTGCGGGCGCGGCGACGACGCGGGCCAGCGCGGCTCGACGGCCGCCGGCGGCGCTCGTGCGGCAGTCATGACCGTGACGGCCGCGCCTCTCGTGCGCACCGAGCTCAAGCGCACGATCGCGATGACGGGCTCCGTATATGCCTGGCAAGACGTGATCATCGCGCCCGAGGTCGGCGGCTATCGCGTCGCCGAGGTGCTCGTCGACGTCGGCGATCACGTTCGCGCGGGCCAGAAGCTCGTCGCGCTGTCCACTTCGCTGCTCGAGGCCGAGGTCGCGACGAAGCAAGCCATGCTGAATCAGCGCAAAGCCGAGCTCGACAACGCCGAGGCGGCGCTGCACCGCGGCGAGATGCTCGCCGAGACGCACGTGCTGTCGGAAGCGGATCTGGACAAGCTCACCGCGGATCAGCTCGCGAAGCGGGCGGCGGCCGCCTCGGCGCAAGCCGATCTCGAGACGTCGCAGCTGCGTCTGAAGTTCACGTCCGTCACCGCGCCGGACGACGGCACGATCACGTCGCGAACGGTCACCGTCGGACAGATCGCCCAATCCGGCGCCGAGATGCTGCGGTTGCTGCGCAAGGGTCGCATCGAGTGGCGCGGTGAAGTGCCGGAGATGCAGCTCGGCGAGCTCGAGGCGGGGCAGGAGGTCACGGTGACCACCGTCGATGGCCTCGTCGTGCACGGCAAGATTCGCGTGGTGGCTCCTACGGTCTCGAGCGGCAATCGTACCGGTCTCGTCTACGTGGATCTGCCGCCGGACGATCGCATTCGACCGGGGACGTTCGCGCGCGGCGAGATCGAGATCGGCCGCGGCCCGGGTTACACCGTGCCGCTCGAGAGCATCGTGAGCGCCGACGGCTACTCCTACATCTTCGTCGTGCAGCCCGACAACACCGTCGAACGGCGCCGTATCGAAACGGGCGCCGTGCTCGGCGACTCGATCGAAGTCGTCAGCGGCGTCGAAGGTAACGAGACGATCGTGAACAAGGGCGCCGGCTTCCTGAAGGACGGCGATCTCGTCAACCTGGGCACGGTGAGTGGCTCATGAACTTCGTAACCTGGTCGATCCGTAATCCGGTCCCGGTCATCGTCCTGTTCTTTGGGCTCACGCTGGCCGGTCTCCTCAGCTTTCCGAAGCTGGGCGTCCAGGATCGTCCCGACATCGAGTTCCCGTCGGTCATCGTCACCGTCACGTACGCCGGAGTGGCGCCGACCCAGATGGAGTCGGAGATCACGCGCAAGGTCGAGGACGCCGTCGCGACGATTTCCGGCATCGAGCAAATGACGTCGACGGTCGACGAGGGTGCCTCCACGACGAACATCGAGTTTCATTTCGGCACCGATCTTTCCGCCGCGCTCGATGACGTGCGCGATGCGCTGACGCGGATTCGTTCCGATTTGCCGCCCGACGCCAACGAGCCGATCGTATCGCGCGCGACCACGGCCGGCGGCTCGCTCGTGACCTGGAGCGTGTCCTCCGACAACATGAGCGACACGGAGCTGTCTTGGTTCGTCGACCTCGTCGTGACACGCGAGCTGAGCTCGGTCCCTGGCATGGGCAAGATCACGCGCGTCGGCGGCGTGTCGCGTGAAATTCGCGTCGATCTCGATCCGGACCGCATGGCTGCCCTCGGCGCGACGGCCAGCGATGTGTCGCGGCAGCTGCGCCGGATCCAGGCGGAATACCCGGGCGGCGAAGGCCGCGTCGGCGGGCTCGAGCAGACTGTCCGAACCACCGGCATCATTCACTCCGTCTACGACCTGCGGGCGCTGCCGATTGGATTGCCCGACGGCCGCAGCGTCCGCCTCGATTCGATCGCCGATGTGCGTGACCAGGCCAGCGAGCAGCGGGCCGCGGCGCTGCTCGACGGCAAGCCCGTGATCGGCTTCGAGATCGTTCGTTCCTGGGGCGCGAGCGCGCTCGGTGTCGCCAAGGACTCGCGTGCCATCGTCGAGCGGCTGGCAAAGGAATACCCGGGCGTGCACTTCGCCGAGGCGAGCTCGACCGTCGGCTACATTCAGACCTCGTACGACGCGTCGATGGAGATGCTGGTCGAAGGCGCGGTCCTCGCGATCCTCGTCGTGTGGCTGTTCTTGCGCGATTGGCGCGCGACGGCCGTCTCGGCGATCGCGTTGCCGTTGTCGATCATCCCGACGTTCTGGGCCGTCTACCTGCTCGGCTTCACGTTGAATATTCTGACGATGCTGGCGTTGACGCTGGTCGTCGGCATCCTCGTCGACGATGCGATCGTCGAAGTCGAGAACATCGTCCGGCACCTTCGCATGGGCAAGAAGCCGCGCGCGGCCGCCATGGACGCTGCGATCGAGATCGGTCTTGCCGTCGTTGCGACTACGCTCACGATCTGCGCCGTGTTCATCCCCGTCGCGTTCATGAGCGGCATCGCGGGCCAGTTCTTCCGGCCCTTCGGTTTCACCGTCACCGTGGCCGTGCTGTTCTCGCTGCTGGTGGCACGCACGCTGACGCCGATGATGGCGGCGTATTTTCTGAAGCCGCACGAGGAGCGCCCGAGGGGCCGGGCCCGGATCATGCCGTGGTACTTGGGACGCGTGCGCTGGTGCCTGCAGAACCGCTGGAAGACGCTCGGCGCAGCCACTGTGATCATCGGCTCGATGCTCGCCGCGTTCCCGTTTCTGTCCACGGCGTTCTCGCCGGCGGGCGACAACGGCTTTACGCGTCTCTCGGTCGAGCTCGCGCCCGGTTCGTCGCTCGAGGACACGCTTGCGGTGTGTGAGACCGTGCGCAAGCGGCTCGTGACGACGCTGCCGAAGGATGTCGGCAGTGTCTACACGGCCATTGGCACTCAGGGACGAGGCAATTTCGGTGGCGGCGGCTCCGCCGGTTCCGTGCGTCGCGGCACGCTGACGATCCAGATCAACAATCCAACGGGCACTCGTGGCGCACAGCAGGCATTCGAGCGCAAGGCCACGGCGCTGTTGCGCGACATCCCGGGCGCGCGCATCCAGTTCGAGGGCAGCGACGCCGATCGGCTGCAGGTGACGCTCGCCGGCGATGACGGCGGGCGGCTCGAGTTTGCGGCCGGTAACGTCGAGCGCGAGATGCGGCGGCTGCCGGGGCTCGGCACGATTACGAGCAGCGCCGCGCTGCAGAAGCCCGAGATCGTGATTCGCCCGATGGCCGAGCGGGCCGCGGAGCTCGGTGTGACGACCGAGACGCTGGGTCTCGTCACGCGCATCGCAACCAGCGGCGACGTCGATACCGGCCTCGCGAAGTTCAATCTCGACAACCGCCAGATTCCGATTCGCGTGCGGCTGAATGACCGGGCGCGGGGTAATCTCGATCGGATCAAGCTGCTGCCCGTGCCGTCGCGCAATGGCCCGGTGCCGCTCATGAACATCGCCGACGTATCGCTCGGCGCCGGTCCCGTGCAGATCACGCGCATCGATCGCAGCCGCAACATCAATCTGAACGTGAGCCTTCAGGGCATGGCGCTCGGCGACGCGCTGAAAACCGTCGAGGCGCTGCCGTCGATGCAGAACCTGCCGGCCGGCGTGCGGCACCTGCGTACGGGCAATGCGCGCTGGCTCACGGAGATCTTCAGCCAGTTCGGGCTCGCGATGGCAATCGGCGTGCTGGCCATATATGCCGTGCTGGTGATGCTGTTTCACAAGTTCATCCAGCCGGTCACGATCCTGACGGCGCTGCCGCCGTCCGCGGCCGGCGCGGCCGTCGCATTGCTCATCACCGGCAATGGGCTTGCGATCAATTCGCTGATCGGCTTGCTGATGCTGATGGGCATCGTGTCGAAGAATTCGATCCTGCTCGTCGAGTACGCGATCATGGCGCAGCGCGACCAGGGGCTGTCGCGCTTCGATGCGCTCGTCGACTCCTGCTCGAAGCGCGCCAGGCCGATCGTCATGACGACCATCGCCATGGGCGCGGGCATGATGCCCGTGGCGCTGGGATGGGCCGGCGACCCGAGCTTCCGCGCACCGATGGGCGTGGCCGTCGTCGGCGGCATCCTCGTCTCGACGGTCATGAGCCTGTTCATCGTGCCGGCCATGTTCTCCGTCATCGACGATTTCCAGCAGTGGCTTGCGCGCAAATGGAGCCGCTCCGTCGACGAGGAGCGCTCCGGTAGCCCGCACCCGACCGGCGCGGCTCTTTGACGCAAGGTAGATTCGTGTAGCATCGCGGGACTTCGTTAGGCCGGAGTCCCGCGTCGATGTCGCCGCGACTGCGTCTCGCCGTCGTCCTGTCGGTGGTTTACATCGACATGCTCGGGATCGGGCTCGCGTTCCCCGTGCTGCCGCGTCTCATCGAGGAGTTCGAGGGCGGCAGCGTATCGCGTGCCGCCTACATCTACGGCGCGCTGGCGGCGGCGTATTCGCTGATGCAGTTCCTGCTCGCCCCGCTGCTCGGTGCGCTGTCGGATCGCTTTGGCCGGCGGCCGGTGATCTTGCTGGCGCTCGTCGGCATGGGGATCAACTACCTGTTGCTCGCACTCGCGCCCACGCTATGGTTGTTCGCGGTGGGTCGCATGATCGCCGGCGCGTTCGGCGCCACGTTCACCGCCGCCGCCGCATATCTCGCCGATACCACTCCGCCGGAGAAGCGAGCCCAGAGCTTCGGTCTGATCGGGGCGGCATTCGGCGTGGGCTTCATCACGGGGCCGGCACTCGGCGGGCTGCTCGGGGCCGTCGATTTGCGCCTCCCGTTCCTCGTGGCCGCCGGGCTCAGTCTCGTGGACTTCACGTTCGCGTATTTCGCGCTGCCGGAATCGCTCGCCGAGACGAATCGTCGCGCCCTCGACTGGCGGCGCGCGAATCCGATCGGCGCATTGCGAGAAGTGGGCCGCTACGGCTCGGTGCTCGGACTCATGGTCGTGTTCGTGCTTGCGGTGTTCGCGAACCGCGTCGCCGAGATGACGTGGGTTCTGTTCACGGGGTACCGTTTCGGATGGGGCCCAACCGAGACGGGCTTCTCCCTCGCGATGGTCGGTGTGATGTTCGTCGTCGGTCAGGGCGGGCTCGTGCGTGTCGTCGTCCCGAGGCTCGGCGAGCGGCGTGCCGTGGTGCTCGGTCTCGCCGTCAGCGTCGTCGTGTCGGCGCTGTATGGCGTCGTGCCCTCCGGTTGGATGGTGTATCCGGTCATGGCCATAGGCGTCTTGGGCTGGACGATCGCCCAGCCGGCCGTGCAGGCGCTCATGTCGCAGGCGGTGCCCTCGAACGAGCAAGGGCTGCTCCAGGGCGCGCTCGCGAGCATGACGAACCTGACGTCGATCGTTGGGCCGCCGATCTGGACGGGCCTGTTCGGCTATTTCGTGTCCCCGGCTGCGCCGGTGATCGTGCCGGGTGCGGCGTTTTTCGCGGCCTCGCTCGTGTTTCTGTTGGCGCTCGTGCTAGCGATACGCTGGTTTGCGACCCCCGTGGTCGCGCTCCGGTGATCGCGTGTCGGGCTCGAGTGACCGCCGCTCGTCCAGCCGTTTCACGGTCGGCTGCGTTCTGCTCGCATCCTCGTGAAACAGGTCGGCCAGATACCCGCTTAGCGGGTCCTCGGTCAGCGAGCCCAGGACGCTGAAATCCGCCTCGTGGCGTTGGCCGTCCGCGCGCAGCAGGAAGGCCGACCACGCGCCGCGCATCCCCGTGAACACCACGAGCCGCCCGAACACGTCGAACCGGTGTTGCGCCATGACCGACTGCAGGCCCCACGCGATGGGGCCACGCCCTCCCTTGGTCAGTAGACGCGTCAGCGGCGCGTTTGGTTACCGGCCCCGAGGAGCGCCCGCAAGGCATCCTCCCCGGCGTGCGGACGCCCGCTCCGGCGATTTTCTAGCGGCTCCACCGTCGCCGGCTCGTAGTTCACCGCTCGCCGAGCGTCAGAATGAGACGGAGTTCACCGAATTCATGATCGGTGCCCGGACATATTTCGCAGACTGTTTTCGAAGGCGGTGATTCAGAGGGAGCTCCGTGGGCGTGTCGAACAGGGATGGCGAATTGAATGGGCTGCGCGGGCGGCTGGCGGCCCTCACGGAGGAGGCGCGGAGGAATGAAGAGGCGTGGCAACGCGCGCATCGGCGTGAGATGGCCCTGCTCGAGGCGGCCACGCTCGGCGATCTGCTCGATCGCCTCACCGACGATCTTCGCGTGAGCTACCGCCTGGCCGCGGTGACGCTGGTGCTCGCCGATCCGGAGCATGAGCTTCGGCATCTGTTGCTCGGCCAGGGTCGACGGCTCACCGACCACCCGCAAGTGCTGTTCGTCGATTCGGCGCACGCGCTCGCACCGCAGATCGCGCCTCGTCCGTGGCTCGGCCCCTTCACGCCGCAAGATCACGCGCTGCTGTTTCCCGCCAACGTCCCGCTCCGCAGCGTCGCGCTGCTGGCGTTGCAGCGCGATAACCGGCTGTTCGGCAGCATCAACATGGGCAGCGATCGCAGCGACCGCTTCACCGACGAGCATGCGACGGATTTCCTGCAGCATCTCGCGGCGATCGCGGCCTTCTGTCTCGAGAACGTCGTAAATCGCTCACGGCTCATGCGCAGCGGGCTCATCGACGTGCTGACCGGCTGGCACAACCGTCGCTATCTTCAGAGTCGCCTGCGCGAGGAGCTGGCGCGCTGCCGACGGGAACGCAGCTCCCTCACGTGCCTCATGATCGACGTGGATCACTTCAAGCGGATCAACGACCAGCGCGGGCACTTGGCGGGCGACGAGGTGCTGCGCAAGATTGCACAACGCATCGAAGGCGCGGTTCGCGGCAGCGATGTCGCCGTGCGCTACGGTGGCGAAGAGTTCGTGATCCTGTTGCCCGGCACCGGTCATGAGGCCGGCGGGCAGCTCGCAGAGCGGATTCGGTGCGCCGTCGCGGACGAGCACTTCGAGCTCGCAGACTGCACCGAGCTGCTCCCGGCCACGGTCTCGATCGGCGTCGCCGAGCACCGGACCGGTGGCGACGCCGAGGATCTCAAAGTTGCCGGCGAGCGGCTGCTCGCGAGAGCGGACGTCGCGCTGTACGAAGCGAAGGGCGGCGGTCGTAACAGAGTCGTCCACGCCGCCAACGCCTAGTACGGCGCGTGGCGCCGCGCTCGGGCGAGTCTCGCCTCCGCACCCCCTCGCTCGACGCCTACGGCATTCGGCACTCGAAGTTCGCGGCGTCGTCGATGCTGCCCTGGCCCTTGTAGCGCGCCACTTGCGGATACGGGCACAGCGGCCGCGAGCGCGTGACCGTGCCGTTCGCGAGCTTGCGGGCGACGATCCTGGCGGGCGCCGCGCCGCGCTCGACCCAGTCGATCACGGCCGTCACCGCGTCGTTCTGGTCCGGGCCGATGCCGCCGCCGCAATGCGCCATGCCGGGGATCATGAAGAGCCGCATGAAGTCCGCGCGCATTCGGCGCGTTCGCCGCTGTGGCTTGCTCGTAGTAGTGCACGCCCATCATGGGTTGCAGGATCGTGTCGGCCCAGCCGTAGGTCATGATCAGCTTGCCGCCGCGCGCGCGAAATTTCGTGAGGTTCGTGTCGGTGGCGTTGGCGATCTTGCCCCAGCGCTCGAGCAACGGCGGGTCGCGATCGAAGTCGAAGGTCCGGTAGTCGTAGTCGGGCTGCGGCGGCTGGAACACGAGGTAGCGCATCGTCGCCTCGGCGAGCGAGAAGTCGGCCGGCTTCGCGCCGGCCTGCGCGGGCAGGATCAGGTTCAGCCACAGCGTGTTGGCCGCGCCGTTGGGGCCGGTCGCCACGGCTTCGCTGCCGATCATGAAGCCCGGGAACAGCGGCTTGCCCGCGGCTTTGCGGGCCGTCGTAGACCTTCTGGACGGCGGCGGCTTGCGCCGGCGTGAGGCAGCTCGCCGTGTCGCTGCCGGCCGGGCAGCTCGGCGACGTCCTTGGCCACCTTGAACGAGCAGCGGCGCGGATCGTCGATGAGCCCGTCCGCGAGCCCGTCGACCGCGTCGCACTTCGCCATGACGGCCTTGGCGACCAGCGCGACCTTCTCGGCCGACACCGGCGTCTCGGTCAGCGCCCGCTGATTCCAGAGCGCGCCGATCGTGAAGCCGGTTTGATCCACCCATGGCGCGTTCGCGACGATGCCGTCGAAGTCCTCCGGGTAGCGCTGCGCTTCGAGCAGGCCCTGGCGGCCGCCGTTCGAGCACGAGTTCCAGTACGAGTGCGCGACGGGCTGCGCGTAGTAGCGGCGCGCGATTTCCTTGGCCGTCGTCGCGGTCAAATGCACGGCGCGATACGCGTAGTCGATCGCCTTCTGCGGGTTGCTGAGCACGAACGTGCCCTGCGGCTCCTTGCGTGCGTCGTGGCCCGTGTTCGTGCTCGCCATGACGAAGCCATGCGACGAGCGCGCTGCCGCGTTGCGCGGCGCGGCCGGGATCGTCCGGCGCCTCGCCGGCGTGGCCGCCGTTGCCGATCATGTAGAAGCGGCCGTTCCACTCGGCCGGCAGGTTCACCTCGAAGGCGATCTCCGGCGCGAGCGTGCCGCTCGACGCGGCAATGGGCGGGCACGTCGCCGGCCGCCGGGATCGTGCGCGTCGCCGACCTCGACGAGCTCGTCGAGCTTGCAGCGTCGCGAGCGCGTCGCAGCTGCCCTGCGGCGCGATCTGTCCGCCCGAATAGCCGGCGCGCGAGCTCTTGGCCTCCGCGAACGGTTGGGCGTGGGCCGCCGTGGTCAGCACCGTGACCGCAGCCGCAAACGGCCGTGAGTGCCTGTAGTCGACGCATGTTGCATCCCCCTGAAGTACCGCGATTGAAGCCTTCACGGCTCGGGGGTGTCAATGCCGAGCTCTTCGGCGCCGGGGCGGCAGCGCGCGCTCAGCCGTGCCGATGCTCCGCGATGAACTTGCCGAGGGTCTTGAACTCGTCGGCCCGCGTGCTGCCGCGGCGCCAGATCAGCGCGACGGTCCGGTGACTCTTGGCGGCCAGCGGGTACGTCCGTACCTGCGTGTTTTGCAGCAATGCCGAGCCCTCGGCCATCTCCGGCAGGAACGTAATGCCGAGGTCGGCGTCGACCATCTCGATCAGAGTCAGCAGGCTCGAAGCCGAGAACCGGCTGGTCTTGCGTGCGTCGCGCAGCTTGCACGCTTCGATCGCGTGCTCGCGCATGCAATGACCTTCGCGCAGCAGCAGCACGCTGCCCGCGTTCAGGCGATTGGCGCGATAGTGCGGTGGGATCGACGAGTGTCGTGCCCGCTCGCGCGGCGAGCCGGAAACGATCGTTGAACAACGTCAGCTGCTCGACGCCCGGGCAAGTCGTACGGCAGGGCGATCAGCGCCACGTCGATCGTGCCGTCGAGCAGGAGCCGATGCAGTCGCTCGGTGAGATCTTCGTGCAGAAACAGCTTCAGCTCCGGGAACTGCCGGCGCAGCGCCGGCAGCACGCGCGGCAGGAGAAACGGGGCGATCGTCGGAATGATGCCGAGCTGCAGCGCGCCCTGCAGCGGCTTGCCGTGGCCGCGCGCGTGCTCGACGAGTGCCGTCAGGTCCTGCAGGCACAGTTTCGCGAGTGCGGCGATCTCCTGGCCCGTGGCCGTGATCGTGACGCGTCGATTCGTGCGGTCGACGAGGTTCGCCCCGAGCAGCGACTCGAGCTCCTGGATCGCGATGCTGAAGGCCGACTGCGAGACGTAGCATTGCGCGGCCGCGCGGCCGAAGTGCTTGTGCTCGACGAGCGCGACGAAATAGCGCAGCTGCTTCACGGTCGGGCAGATGCGTCGCGCTGCGGTCCACCACGGTTGGAGCTGTCGCGGTTGCGCCGAGTCTACTGACGAGTCCGCCGCCCGAAGCGCAGGCGGAACAGCTCGATGTAGCCCTGGCGCTTCACTTCGGGGTTCGCGAGCAACGGCGTGTCGTGTTGCGGCGGCCGGCTCGGATCGTAGAGCGGCAGCAGCGTCATATGAAACCGGCCCGTGTCCTCGGCCTCCTCCTGGCGCTTGCGCCACTCGCTGCCGAGGTCCGGCAGTCGCCAGCCTTGGCCGACGACGATGATCTCGTCGGGCTCGGTGCTGCGCTCCTCGGGCAGCGGCGCGAGGGTTGCGGCGTTCGGCGGGCGCAGCGCGATTCGCGGGTCCGGGATCGCGGCGGGCTCGGCGGGCGGCACGCCGGGTGTCGGCAGGACGGGCTCCGGCTGCCGATCGAGGCGCGGTGGCGGAGGCACGAAGTCGTCCTGGGCGGCCGCGATGGCCGGCAACGCCGCCGCCAGCAGCGCCGCCAGCCGCGCGCACGAGCTCAGCGCTTGGCGCATCGCCGAGGCGCTCCCGCCAGCGTAACGACTTGAACCAATAGCTCGTCGTGGTCGGCAGCCAGGTGTCTGCTTCGCGCGCCACGATCCAGGCGTTCAAGAAGGCCAGAAAATCGGGATCGCCCTTGTTCACCGCGAACCCCGCCCTGCTCGCGAGCAGCGGCCGCGCGAGCGGCACGTCGATGACGCCGGGGTTCTCGAGCGCGAGGAACGTCGGCACGGGCTCGTCTTCGAGGTAGCCATCGACCTCGCCGGCGAGCAGCGCCTTCGTCGCGGCGTCCGGCGAGGTCAGCTGCCGGAGCTTGGCCCGCGGCAACAGGCGCTGCGCGAGCTGCACGGCCACCGAGCCTTCGACGGCGGCGATCGTGTACATGTCGTCGTTCGAGATCCTCGAGCTTCGTCACGTTTGCCGTGCGAGCGACATGGGTCGCGAGGCCGATGCCGCCCTCGGCATAGGGCTGACTGAAATTCACGTGCAGGGCGCGCGCCGGCGTGATCGTGAGCCCCGCCGCGATCAAGTCGATCTCGCCGGCTTCGAGCGCCGGAATCAGACGTTCGACGTCGTAGGCGCGCAGCTCCGCTTTCACTCGCATGTCGGCGGCGAGCTGCTTGGCCACGTCGACCTCGAAGCCGACCAGCTCGCCGTTTGCGGCGCGCGCCGCCCACGGCGCATACAGCGTCACGCCGACGCGTAGCGTACCGGTGTTCAGCACCTCCTGCAGGTCGCGAGCGTCCGCGCGGCGGACAGCCATGCGAACCCAAGAATCAGGCCGATCAGAATGCGTGTCATGTGCTCGTTCCGCTCGCCGTCCGCTTGTAGACTCGGGCCGACGCCGTTGGTTGCGCAGCTCGTGTCATGGCTTGCGCGTCGCGCTGCTCGGTTCGCAGCTCGTTGGCGCAGCAAGGTATGATCACGGTCGATTACCGGCCAACCCATCCTACCCGATTCGACTGCGTAATCGATCGCGTGACCGAGCCATCCGGCCAGCATTCCCGAGAGCCTGCCGACGCCGGCGCGGCCGACGCGCGCGCAACGACTCTCGGCGTACGCGTTCCTCGCCGCGTTCGGCGCTACGATCCTGACCGTGATTCGGACCGGGCTGTCGGTGCGCAGCCCCGGCGGCACGGCGCGCACCCGAGACGCCCGCCGTCGTGCTCGACGCTGGCAGAGCCGCACACCGTGAACCTGCTGTTCGAGTCGCGGACGGGGTACGACGACGTCGAGTTCACGTTGGACCTGCCGCCCGGCGTCGAGCTGCGCGGCCGAGCCGGCGTGCGCCGCATCGAGTGGCGAGCCCCGCTGCGCGTCGGCAACAATCTGCTGCCGCTCTACGCTCGTGGCTCGCGGCGGCGCCGGCGGACAGCTCGCGGCGCGGCTTGCAGCACGGCGGTGCGCAGAAGACCTTCGTCGTCGACCTCTCGGTAGGGTCACGCTGATGCGGCGGCTCTGCGCTGCTCGGTGCTTCGCGCGGCGCTGCTGCTCGCGGTCGGCGGCATCGCGGGTGCGCAGAGCGACTTCGACGTCACGATGCGCGTGGTCCAGGACACGCGCGGGCTCAAGGCAGCGGTGATCGTGATCGGCAACGACGCCATCGAAACGCGCGCCGACCGCGGCCGCGCCGACGGCGGACGCGGCGCGGGATCAGTAAGAGCGCGCGACCGTGAGCGAGCTGCGATCCTGCGGATCGACGCTCGCCCCCTGACCATTGACGGCGCGCGTCCATTGGCGCGCCTGCGAGCGGCAGCTGTCGTCCGTCTGGGCGCAGGCCACCCACCAGTACTCGGAGTTCGGCGCGCGCGTGACGGAGAAGCTGTCGGTGTAGCTGTAGGTGCGCACGCTCGGTCGCATCGCCGGCCGTGTAGCGCTTGCCGAGGCGCTGATCGTCTGCCGTGACCAGCACCTCGCCGCGCTCCTCGGACGTGCTGCAGGCCCACCGGCCGAGGCTCTTGCCCGTGCCTTGCGCGCAGCCGAACACCAACAGCGGCTCGCTGCAGGCATTGATCAAACCGACGTCCACGATCTCGCCGTAGTTGTAGACGGCGTCTTGCCGCACGCATTGATTGCGCGGCCCGGTGGGCGGCGGCCGCCGCAGCGGCGGCACGCGGCGGCTGGAAATCCAGGCGTTCTTTGATGACCTGCGGCGCGCGCGCCGGCTCCGCCGGGTAGCGGCGTCGCTGCACCGCGGCGAGCGCCGCCGCGTCGAACACGCCCTTCGGCTCGCTCGCGACGACTTTCGCCCCCTCGACCATGCCGGCAGCGTTGACCGTGAACTCGACGTCGACATGGCCGCGTGCGCCGCGCACGAGCGCGCCGGCCGGATACTCGGGCACCCCGGCGATCAGCGGCTCGAGCTTGGCTGCTTCGCCTTCGGCAGCGGGCGCCGTCGCGGGCGCCGCTCGCGGCGTGACGGGGGCCGCGGCGACGCCGGCGCCGTTGTCGCGGCATACCTGGCAGCTCTGGACCAGGATCTTCGGGCTCGTCGTGCGCGCCAGCCAGTTCTGCCGGTCCTCGCCGTCGACGACGACCGAGACGAAGGGTTGACCGTCGACGAAATAGTCGACGCGCGCGCACTGCGGTCGGTCGGTCTTGACCTCGAGGTATCCGCCGCGCGCAACGACGTTGGCGATGCAGGTGTCGACGACGCTCGTGCAGTCGCAACGATATTGGGCGTGGGCGGCGCCGCAGCAGCCGAGGAGGACGGTGAGCGTGATGAAAATCTTCGGGCCGTTCATGGTCGCGTGCTCCGCAATTCTTCGTTCGAGACACCTCAACCGATCTTAGCCCAATCGGCGCGGGCGGGTCGCAATCGCGGCGTGATTATGTTGAATGGCCAGTCGGGCCAAGCGTTGCCGGGAGGCGGCGGCAGAGGCGACGAGAAGGGCTCGCGCTCGGCCGCTACTGGACGAAGCGCATGCGCGTGTACGAGCGTTGCTCGATCGTGCGATTCATGAACACGCGCGGCTCGAACCGCCATTGCTTCACGGCGTCGATGGCCTCGCGGCGAAACAGGCTGTCGTGCGAGGCGTCGGCCACGACGATGTCCTTCGTCGTGCCGTCGGCGGCGACGGTGAACTCGACGTCCACCCAGCCCTGGAGGCCGCGGTCGAGCGCTCGCTGTGGGTAGTTCGGCGGGACGTAGCTGACGACCTTCAGCGCCGAGGCCGGGATCGCGCTTGGCCGACTCCTGCGCGATCTGGTGCTCGGTGAGCGCGTCGCGCGCCTTGCGCACGCCCGCAGGGTCGACGTCGATGGCTTCGGCTTCCTTGATCCACACGGCGGCCGCCTCGTCGTCGAGCGCCTCGATCGATTGCGAGGCACGCGACAGCAGCTCGCGCGACAGCGTCTCACGCGCGTGCTGCGTGAGCTCGTGCTCGCGGTTCGTCGTCACGAGCACGTTCAAGAAGTGCTTGGCGCTTTGATCGGCGGGGCGTCAGCAGCCGGCCAGCCGCCATCGCGGCGGTGAACGCCTCGCTGGCCTGCTTGATCGGATCGACCGCCGGCTTGGCGGCGAGCCGGCGGCGCCACCTCCACGCGTGCCACGCGCGGGGCCTCCGCCGGCGCCGGCCTCAGCGCCTCCGGCGACGGCGACCTGCGGCGCGACGTCGGGCCAGATCTTCGCGCGCGAGCACCTTGGCGCCCGCATGTTTCGGCAGCACTGCGCGGATGCGCTCGACCATGCTGCGCGCGTCGTCGAACCGACCCTGCTCGAGCGCGGTTTCGCCGCGGCGCACGAGGTCGTCGGCGACCTTCGTCAGGCCGGCCACGGCTTCGCGCGTTGTCCGGCTCGGCTTTGACGACGCGCGCGTACAGGGTCCAGGCGCTGTATTCCTCCGGATCGATCAGCATGCCGGCTTCGTACGCGAGCTGCGGCCATCCGCAACGGGTTGTCGAGCGTTTCGTCGGCGGTCGGTGCGGTCGACGCGTCCGTGGAGTCCGCCGGCGGGCGGCGCCGCGTCGGCCATCGCGACCGCTCACCTCGGTGGCCGGTACCGGTGGCGGCGACGGCGCCGCGCGCATCGCGATCCGGCCCAGGGTTTCATGATCACGAGCCAGGCGATCGCCCACGGCCGCGACCGCGCCACCGGCGACCCACAGCAGCAAGTCGCTTTGCTGCGCCCGACGGCTCTTCTTCTCGCTCATGTGTTCGCCCACAGACGCGTCATGCTCTTCAGCTTCGCGAGCACGCCGTCGACGATGCCGGAGTCGCTCGTCGCGCTGGCGTCGACCTCGTGGCGTTTCACGAGGTCGGGATTCTTCAGCAGCAGACGGTGATGCTGCAGCGCGGCCTGCAGGCTGATCGCGCAGCGACCCGCCGACAGCGGCTTGCGCAGGAAGCGGAAGATCTGGCCGTGGTTGATCAGCCACACCATGTCGAGCACGTCGCGGTGCTGCGAGACCGCGATCGTGACGAGCTGCGGCAGGTGCTCCTTCAGCCGCGCCGTCATCGACTGAATCGTGGCCTTGTCCTCGGAGATATCGGTCACGAGCACGCCGGGCCGTGCTCGGTCAGAACCTTCACGACCTGCACGATGTTGCTGGCCGAGTACACGGGCAAACGGCCGCGCACGGCTTTCTGCACGGTGTCGATGACCTCGTTGTCGTTCGAGAACACGACGACACCGAGCCCCGTCGCGAGACGCGCCGGTCGCGGTCGGCGTCCGCAGCCGGCGGGGCGGCGGCCACGGGTGCCGAGGGCGCAGCCGTCGAACTTCGGCTTCTCCATCCTATCGGTGCGGGTCGACGCGCGGCTCGCGGGCGTTCGCGTGCGCCGGCGACACTTCCCGAATCGTGTCGGCCTCCATGATGATCTCGAGCGTGTCGGAGGCGATTCAGCTCCGGCTGCGCCTCAGGCACCGGCGCCTCGCGCGCGAGCTTGGCGGCGAGCTCGATCGTCTCGCGCAACTGCTTCGGCGCGCACGGCTTCGTCAGGAAGCGGAACACTTCGCCGTCGTTGATCGAGCCCTCGACGGCATCGAGGTCGGCATAACCCGTCAGGAGTATCCGCACCGTGCGCGGCGACAACTCACGCACCTTCGACAGCACCTCGACGCCGGTCATCTTCGGCATTCGGTGATCGGCCACGATCACGTCGATGTTCTTCTGCTTGACGATGTCGAGCGCCTCCGCGCCGTGCGAGGCGAGGTACAAATCGAACTGCCGGCGGAACATGATCCGCATCGAGTTCAGGACGCGTTGCTCGTCGTCGACGAACAGCAGGCGTGGGCGATCGACGGTCTGCACTGCTTCGACGACCACCGGTTAGACCGCCTCCGCGAGAGGGCGGCAGCTCGACGCTCGTCGTGGTCCGCGCCAGTGCTGCGGCGCCGCCGGACCGCCTGATCGGCAGCACGACCGTGAACGCCGAACCCTTGCCGACTTCCGACTCGATGAGCAGCTCGCCTCCATGGCTGCGGATGATCTCGTCGACGATCGACAGGCCGAGGCCCGTGCCGGTACCGACTTCCTTCGTCGTGAAGAACGGGTCGCGAATCCTGCTCATGTTCTCCGGCGAAATGCCGCAGCCCGTATCGTCGATGCGGATCGCGACGTGATCGGGGTCGTAGAGGCGCGTGGTGATCGTGATCGTCGCCCTGTGCTTCGATCGCCTGCGCGGCGTTCGTGACGATGTTGAGGAACACCTGGTTGATCTGCGACGGCGAGCACTCGATCTCGGGTATCTCGCCGTAGTGCTTGAGAACCGTCGCCTTGTGCTTCACGACGTTTTTCGCGATCAGCAGGGTCTTGTCGAGACCGGCGTTGACGTCGAAGCTCGCGATCGGAGCGCGGTCGAGGCGGCTGAAGTCCTTCAAGCTCTGGGCCATCGCCGTCAGCTCGCCGAGTCCCGCGATGCTGTCGCGCGTGAGATCGCGAATCTCCTCGATGGCCGCCTCGAGCTCCTCGTCGCGAGCAGCGTCTTCACGTCTCTGAGCGCACTGACGAACGTCGCCTGATACTCGGTGCGGTCCGTGAAATCCTCGGACTTGATCGAGAACGCCGCGGCCGCGCGCATGACGAACTCGCGCAGCGACTCGAGGCGCTCCTGCACGAGCTCGGCGTTGTTGGCGAGATACAGCAGCGGCGTGTTGATCTCGTGACTGATGCCGGCGACGAGCTGACCGAGCGAGGACATCTTCTCGGCCTGAACGAGCTGTACCTGCGATTCCTTCAGATCGGCCAGCGCGCTGCTGACCTCGTGAGTGCGCTCGGCAACGCGCTGCTCGAGCGACTCGTTCAGCACCGCGAGCTCGGTGTTGGCGCTGTTGATCTCCCTGTAGCTCGCATGCAACCGGAGCGCTACGAAGCCGACGGCGACCAGCAGCACGACGGCGTAGACGGCGAGCATGAGCCGCGCCTGGTCGATGCGCGCCACGGCGACCGTATACATGTCGGTGGCCGCGTCGCCGAGGCCGACGCCATACACGTCGAGCGGCGTGCCGACGAGCTGCTTCAGCTTGCTGTCGATCGTCGGCCTCTTGGTCAGAATGGTCGATACGGCGTTGCGCAGACCGCTCGACGTCGCTGCGGCATCCGGTCGACGCGTTGATCCCGGCCGAGCGTCACGAGCAGACGCTCGAGCTCGGCAGCCCGCACGGAGGCGTTTTGCCCGGCGAAGCCGAGCGTGCCGACGACCAGCTGAAACGTGTCCCCGGCGACGCGATCGAGTCCGCGCGTCGCGCAACTGCTGGATGACGCGAGGGCCGGATTCGCGCAGGAACTCGACGCTGTTCGCGTACTCCGTCTGATCGGCGATCAACTCGTCCGCCAAGCGCTGCCACCGAGTTCACGCTGCCCACGAATGTCTCGTGGCTGTTGGCGAGACGGGCTTCCTGTCCGTTGCTGCCGCGCATGCCGAACAGACGACGTCGGCAACTGCTCCGGCGCCGCGGTGATCCGCGCGAGCAGCGCGCGTGCGCCTTCGCCGGGCGGCTGCTGCTCCTGCCACGCGGATTGCAGCGTGTCGACGAGCGAACGGAAGTCGTCGTCGATGCGCTTCAGATCGTTCTTGATCGTGTATTGGGCGACGTGTGTTTCAACCGGCAGCGGACGCGACTCGAGCGCGAGCGATATCAGCAAAGCCAGCGCCGCGAGCGCCAGGACTAATGCGATGACTGCACGCTTCATGGCCGACCGATTTACGTAATCGAGTGCTCCAACACTAGGGAAAAGCCGGAACCGTTGCAGTGATAGGCTTCACAGAGCCCGGGCATCGTCGCCACCCGGCGACGGCCGCTTATGTCGCCGGATTGCCGCCGCGAGCGATCGCGACGGTCTCGGCGCCGGTACCGGCAGGCCTGCGGGCCTAGCCGGCGGGCGCGTGTCCGGGCGCCGAGGAGTCCGCTATCATGACGCCGCGTCGCCAGCAGAGTACCCCCCGTGCAGCCGATTCAACCCTTGCGGCCCCTTGCCGGCCCGCGCCACCGACCGACGCCGAGCGGCGAGCCGCGCTGGCCGAGCCCTCGGGCCGCTGGAAGAAGCTTCAGGCCGAGCTGCGCGGGCTGGTCGGCAAGGCCATTGGCGACTACGCGCATGATCGAGGACGGCGATCGCGTCATGGTGTGCCTGTCGGGCGGCAAGGACTCGTACACGCTGCTCGACATGCTGCTGAGCTTGCAGCGGCGCGCGCCCGTCGAGTTTCGAGCTCGTGGCCGTGAATCTCGACCAGAAGCAGCCGGGCTTCCCGGCCGAGGTGCTGCCGGACTACCTCGCGAGCGCTCGGAGTGCCGTCACCGGATCGTGACCGAGGATACCTACTCGATCGTCACGCGCGTGATCGAGCCGGGCAAGACCATGTGCGGTCTGTGCTCGCGGCTGCGGCGCGGCATTCTGTATCGCGTGGCGGACGAGATCGGCGCGACGAAGATCGCGCTGGGACACCATCGCGACGACATCGTCGAGACGCTGTTTCTGAACATGTTCTACGGCGCGCGTCTGAAGGCGATGCCGCCGAAGCTGCGGAGCGACGACGGCAAGCACGTCGTGATTCGGCCGCTGGCCTATTGCGCGGAGCGCGACATCGCCCGCTACGCGCGCGGCCGCGCAGTTTCCGATCATTCCCTGCAATCTGTGCGGCTCGCAGGAGAACATGAAGCGGCGCGAGGTCAAGGCCATGCTGGCGGCGTGGGAGCAGCAGGACCCGGGCCGCACGGAGCGGCTGTTCCGCAGCTTGCAGAACGTCACGGCGTCGCATCTCGCCGATCCGAAGCTGTTCGACTTCGAGAACTCTCGCCGCGGCCGACGATTAGCAGCCAGCCTCTAGCCGACCACGATCGCCGGCAGCGGCGGCTCGGCCGCGAGCTCCGGTGGCGCGGTGAGCCGCTCGATCGCTTCCAGCACCTCACGGGCGTTCGCGAGCCTTTGCGCCGCGTCCTTCGCGAGCAGCTTGTCGAGCAGCGTCTGATAGAGCGCCAGATGTGGCCGGGCAGCCGCGGCACCGGCGCCTCGCGGTGCTGCGCGAGAATCGCGTCCGTCGTCTCGCCGACGAACGGCTTCTCGCCCGTCAGCATCTGATACAGGATCACGCCGAGCGCATATAGATCCGTGCGCTCGTCCGTCGTTTCGCCGCGCGCCTGCTCGGGGCTCATGTAGTACGGCGTGCCCGGTGATCTGCTGCTCCGCGTCGCTCGGCGTCCGGTCCCGTCGAGATGGTGCGAGATGCCGAAATCGATCAGCGCGACGGTGCCGTCGTCGCGCAGCATGATGTTGCCGGGCTTCAGATCGCGATGCACGACGCCGGCGGTGTGGATGATCGACAGCGCATGGGCGATCTCCGCCGTGTGGCGGAGCGCGGCTCCGGGCGTCAGCGCCTCGCGTCAGCTCGGTGCCGAGATGGCCGAGCGGAAAATACTCCATCGCGATGTAGCAGTACTGGCTCGTGACGCGGAAGTCGTAGATCTCGGCCACCGCGCGATCGGCGATGTCGTACAGCAACTTGAACTCGGTGACGAGCCGATCGAAATTCTCGTCGCGCGCCAGCGAACCGCGCCCGCGGTGCAATACCTTGAGGACCACCTCCTTGCTGCGCTCGGCGCTGAACGCGACGTGCACGGAGACGCTCTCGCGGTTCGCGAGGCAGCGGCGCATGTCGTAGCCGAACAGCCGCACCATGCCGGCAACCCTGCCGTCGCGGCTGCCGACCGGGCCCTTGCGCGCGAGCAGCGCGCGCTGCATCGCGGCGAGCACCTGCTCGCGGCCGAGCAGCCCTTTCGGTATGTAGTCGAACGCGCCCGCCTTGATCGCTTGCACGGCCGTGTATTCGCTGCCCTTCGTCGTCAGCAGAATCACGGCCGGATTGTCGGGATCGGCCGAGATCGCGCGCAGCGCGCGCAAGTGTCGGATTGTCCGCCGTGCCGTCGCCCGAGAAGTCGCAGCCGACCATCAGCACGTCGAAGCTGTTCAGGCGCGCGCCGTCGCCGAGCACGTCCTCGAGCGTGCCGCTCGTCGATTGCACGGCGGCGCCCTGGAAGCCCTTCACGGCGACGCGCAGCAGCATCGCCCTGATCTTCGGCGTCCGGCTCGACGATCAGGATGCGCGGCGCGTTGTTGGCAGACTGCTCCACAGTCGGGCACCGTAACAAACGCGCTCGGCGACCAGCGGTGACCGCGGATCACAGGCGGCCTGGGCTCGACCGGGCTAAGCGGGCGCCCTCGGCGCGTTCCCGCACGGCCTGCAGTACCTTCGGCAAGTCGCGCTTCAGCGTGGCCCGGACGAAGAATCGGGGGATCGGGAAGCCCGGGTCGAGCGCGAGCTCATAGACCAGCAACGTGTGACCGCCGTCCTCGCGGCAGCAGCCACCAGCTGCCTTCCATGAGCGCGATCGGCCCGCTGACGCGATGCACGTCGATGCGCGTATACGGCGTGTAGTCGAGCCTGAACACGTGCTCGAACGCCGGGATGAAGAAGACCGGCTTGATGACCTGCACGAACAGCTCTGCGCGGCCGTCGTCGAGCACCTCGAGCCGCCGACAGCTGACGACGTTCGGCACGTACTCCGGCGCGATCTGACACGCGGTCAGCACGTCCCAGATCGCCTGCGGCGCGCGCGGCCACGTCGACCGCGAGCTCGGATCCGGACGATCTGCGGCCGCTCGCCGCGCTCCGTCTGCAGGAACACCATGCCGGCGCGCGACCGCCTGCTCGGTCGATCCAGGAGAGATCGGGCTCGGCGGCGGCCGCGTGCGCGGCGAGCAGCAGCGGCACAGCGCCCGCGAGCGCCCGTCGCCGCCATCGCAGAGTCGCGGATTCTGGCGACGGCGGTAGGGGCATCAGCGGGCGATCGTCAGGTGGCGGTCTCGGCCATGACCGGATTGCGCAGCACGCCGATGCCGCTGATCTCGACTTCGACGTGATCGCCGGCCTTCATCCACAGCGGCGGCGTGCGGCCCGCGCCGACGCCGCCCGGCGTGCCGGTCACGATCACGTCGCCGGGAGAAGTTGCGTCCACTTCGTGCAGTATTCGATCAGTTGCGGGATGTCGAAACACAGCTCGCCGACGCTTTCGTGCTGCACGATCTGACCGTTCAAACGCGTCGTGAGTTGCAACGCTGCGTGGATCCGGCAGCTCGTCGGTCGTGACGAGCCATGGACCGAACGAGCCGCTGTGATGGAAATTCTTGCCCGGCGTGAATTGCTGCGAGTGGCGCTGGTAGTCGCGGATGCTGCCGTCGTTGAAGCAGCTGTAGCCGGCCACGTAGTCGAGCGCGCTGCTCCTTGCGCACGTGCCGCGCGCGCTTGCCGATCACGACCGCGAGCTCGCCCTCGTAGTCGAACTGCACGGACGAAGGCGGCAGCAGCAACGGTTGACCGTGGCCGACGATGCTGTCGTGGAAGCGCACGAACATGACCGGATGGCTCGGCCGCTCGCGGCCCATCTCCTTGATGTGCGGCATGTAATTGACGCCGACGCAGAGCAGCTTCGCGGCCGGGTCGTCGATGACCGGTGCGAACGCGATGTCGCCGAGCGCCGAAGTCCGGCAGCTCGGCCGGCCAGCGTGCGCAGCTCCGGCAGCCGCCCGGCGAGAAGCGCATCGCGCAGGCTCCGCGGCTCGCCCGCGAGCCGCTTGCTCGGCGTCGACGACGCCGTTGCCGCACTGACGACGATGCCGAAACCGGTCCGGCCATTCTTCACGAAGCTCATCAAACGCATGAGTCCTCCTCCGCTCGTCGCTCGGTTCACGGCCGTGCGCGGCTATCAGCTCGCCGCGGCGGCGCGGCGTCGCCTGACCGCAGTGTCGCCGCCTCGGCCGCGCAGCGTCTCGATGGCCGCCGAGAGCGGTCGAGCTCGATTGGCCCTGCTGACCGAGTCGGCGCAACGCGACGGTGTTCTCGGCGACCTCGCGTTTGCCCACCGCGAGGATCACGGGAATCTTCGCGAGGCTATGCTCGCGCACCTTGTAGTTGATCTTCTCGTTGCGAATGTCGACCTCGGCGCGCAACCCGGCCGCGCGCAGCTGCTCCACGACTCGCGCCGCGTAAGCGTCGGCGTCCGAGGTGATCGTCGCGACGACGACCTGCACGGGCGCCAGCCAGAACGGCAGCGCGCCGGCGTAGTGCTCGAGCAGGATGCCGATGAAGCGCTCCAGCGAGCCGAAGATCGCGCGATGCAGCATCACCGGCGTGTGCTTCGATGCCGTCCTCGCCGATATAGGTCGCGCCGAGCCGCGCCGGCATGTTCAGATCCACCTGCAAGGTGCCGCATTGCCAGTCGCGACCGATCGCGTCGCGCAGCACGAACTCGATCTTCGGCCCGTAGAACGCGCCTTCGCCCTTGTTGTGCGTGTACTGAAGCCCGAGCGATTGCATCGCGCGTTGCAGTGCCGTCTCCGCGCGATCCCACACGTCGTCCGAGCCGACGCGCTTCGGCGGCCGGTCGGCGAACTTCATCAGCACGTTGTCGAAGCCGAAGTCGCGATAGATGTCGAGCAGCAGACGACACACATTGCCCGCTTCGGCGGTGATCTGCTCCTCGGTGCAGAAGATATGCGCGTCGTCCTGAGTGAACGCGCGCACCCGCATGAGACCGTGCAATGCGCCCGACGGCTCGAAGCGGTGCACCTTGCCGAACTCAGCCAACCGATACGGCAAGTCGCGATAGCTGCGCAGGTCGCTCTTGAAGACCTGGATATGTCCGGGGCAATTCATCGGCTTCACGACCAGTGTGTGATCGTCGGCCGTCTCGCTCGTGAACATGTTCTCGCCGAACGTGTGCCAGTGGCCGGATGCCTCCCAGAGCGCGCGCGACATGAGCTCCGGCGTGTTCACCTCCCGATAACCCGCCGCGGTCTGCTTCTCTCGCAGATACTCGACCATGCTGCGGAACAACGACCAGCCCTTCGCGTGCCAGAAGACCGCGCCGACGGCTTCCTCCTGGAAATGGAACAGATCCATCTGCCGACCGAGCTTGCGATGATCGCGCCGCTCGGCCTCTTCGAGCCGGTCGAGATAGGCCTTCAGCTCCTTGGCGTCCGCCCAGGCCGTGCCGTAGATGCGTTGCAGCATCTCGTTGCGCGAATCGCCGCGCCAGTACGCGCCGGCGAGCTTCACCAGCTTGAATCCGTTGCCGAGTCTGCCGGTGCTCGGCAGGTGTGGGCCGCGGCACAGATCGATGAACCGGCCCTGCCGGTACAGCGTGATCGGCTCGCCGGCCGGAATCGCGCCGATGATCTCCGCCTTGTAGCGCTCGCCCTGGCCGAGAAAGAACTCGACGGCCGCGTCGCGCTCCCAGACTTCGCGGACGATCTGCTCGTCGCGCGTCACGATCTCGTGCATGCGCGCCTTCGATTCGCTCGAGATCCTCGGGCGTGAACGGTTCGGCGCGCGCGAAATCGTAGTAGAACCCGTTCTCGATCGCGGGGCCGATCGTCACTTGCGTGTCGGGATACAGCTCTTTGACGGCCTCGGCCATCACGTGGGCGGCGTCGTGCCGCAGCAGCTCCAGGCCGTCCGGAGAGGTGCGCGTGACGATCTCGACAGCCGCGTCGTGCTCGATCGGCAGAGTCAGGTCGCGCAGCTGACCGTCGATGCGTATGCCCACGGCGTCGCGCTCGAGGCGTGCGCCGATGCTGCGTGCCACGGTCAGACCGTCAACGGGTGTCGGGAAGGCTCGCGTCGAGCCGTCGGGCAGCTTGATGGTTGGCATATGGAACCGATTTTCGTACGACGTCGAGCGCTTCGCTCGCGCATTGTACGACAACCGGGGCGGCGCGGTTTCGGCGCAGGTTCAGTCCGCGAGCGGCTGTCCGGACACGGCCGCGTCGTACGCGCGGCGAATCGCGTCCACGACGACTTGGGGCTCGTCATCCTGAATCATGTGATTGCTGTTCCGGGCGACGATGAGTCGGCTGTTCGTCGACAGCGCTGCGAGACGTCTCTGACCTTCTTCCCAGTGACGCTCCAGGGCCGCGAGCGGGCCGGGGAACGGCTGACCATGCGTGATGACGACCACCGGCAGCGTACCGAACGCCCCGGGCGGCCAGGGCGCGCGCTGCGCGAGCGGCAGGTGCTCGAGCGCCCGAAAATCCCCGCGCATGCCGAGGTACATTGCGGGCCACACGCCGAGCGCCGCGAGCGCCTTCTGCCGCGCGTCGCCCGCGCCGGCCCGACCAAACAGCGTGGTCCAGAGTCGCAGCAGGCCGAGCCTTTGTACGAACGCGATGGCGCCGAGCACCATGCCGAACCGCGCATAGACTCGCAGCACCTCGGGGCGGAAGAAGCTGCCCTCCTCGAGCGTATCGACGAGCACCAGCGCCGCCGTCTCGTCGCGATAGCGCCGGGCGAACGTTCGCACGATCAGGCCACCGGCCGAGTGCGCGACGAGCAGATACGGTGCCGGCAGATGGGCTTGCGCGAGCAGCTCGCGCAATTCCTCGGCACGCGCCTCCGTGCTCCGTGCGCTCGGGGCCGGATCGCTCCAGCCGAGACCCAGCCGGTCGTAAGTCAGGATCGTGGCGAACTCGGCCACGGTATCTTGCACCGCCCACCACAGAGCCGCGACACCGCCGGCGCCTTGCTCGACGACGACGGTAGGACCGCTGCCGGGACCGGACACGCGAATATGCCAGCGTGCGCCCGGTGGACCGATCATCCGGCCCGAGGGAGGCTCGGCGCGCTCGCGGCGCTCCGCCGCGATCCGCAGCACGCACGAGATCAGCAGTAAGGTGGCGGTGCCGGCGGCGGCAATCAGGTACCAGGGCATGACATACCTTCGCTCATGGCCGATTTGCACAGGAATATACACGGATGTATAAAATACACGAACGTATTTTTTCAGTCGGAGGCCCCATGAAGACGGGTAAGAAGACCGCCCCCCGCGGCAAACGAGCCCGCACGCGCGCGGCGTTGATCGAGGCGGCCGCGGTGGTCATTGGCGAGAACGGGTACGACCGCACGACGTTGGCGGACGTGGCGCAACGAGCCGGCATGAGCCGAGGGGCGATCTACGGCAACTTCAAGGACAAGGAAGAGCTGTTCCTCGCGCTCGTCGAGAGTCGCTGGCAACCGATCTTTCCGGGGTTCGAGCCGGGTATCGCGCTGCGCGAGCAGCTCCGGCGCCTCGGCACGCTCGTCGCCCGCGCGGCGCACGAGCGCGTCGGTTTGGCCGCTGCAGCCGCGTCGTTCCAGCTGTATGCGTTGACGCACGTGCACATGCGCGAGCGCATGGAGCACGAGAATGCGCGAATCTATCGAGCGATGGCGAAGCAGCTGTCCGCGGCCGTTTCGCCCGCGGATCTACCGGTGCCTCCGCTGCAGTTCGTGAGGATCCTCGACGCCTTGACCACGGGCCTCACGTTCACCTACTTCCAGACGCCGGGCCTGATCCGCAACGAGGATTTCGTTGCCGCCTTCGAGGCCCTCGCCTGAGCGGCCGCGGCACGTTGTACGATAGCAAGACCTTTGAAGTGGACAGTCCGATGAGCGCGCTCGAGATCCATATGTTCCCCTGCCTGGCCGACAACTACGGCTACCTGCTGCACGACGACGACAGCGGCACCACCGCCGCCGTGGATACGCCCGACGCCGCACAGATCCTGGCGCAGCTCGCGGCCAGGGGCTGGCGTCTCACGCATATCTTGAACACGCATCATCATGCCGATCACGCGGGTGGCAATCTCGAGCTGAAACGGCGCACGGGCTGCACGATCGTCGGTCCGCGCGCGGATGCGGCGCGGATTCCGGGCATCGACGTCGCGGTGGGCGAGGGCGACGTCGTGGAGCTCGGCCAGCACCGGGCGAGCGTGTTCGACACCCCCGGCCACACGCGCGGGCACATCGTCTACTACTTCGCCGACGCGCAGGCGGCGTTCGTCGGCGACACGCTGTTCGCGCTGGGCTGCGGACGGCTGTTCGAAGGTAGCCCCGGGCAGATGTGGAGCTCACTGCAGAAGATCCTACGGTGGCCCGACGACACGCGCTTGTACTGTGCCCACGAGTACACGCAGAGCAACGCCCGCTTCGCGCTCACGGTGGAGCCCGACAATGAGCTGCTGAGGCAGCGTGCGGCGGCGGTCGCTGGTTTGCGCGCCGCGAATCAGCCGACCGTGCCGTCGACGCTGGCGGAGGAGCGTGCCACGAACCCCTTCTTGCGGCCGACCAGCCGCAATCTGCAGGAGACGATCGGTCTGTTCGGCGCCGCGCCGGTCGAGGTATTCGCGAAAACGCGCGCTCTCAAGGATGCGTTCTGACGCAGTCTCGGCGGAGCACGGTCGCTGCGGATTAGGCGCTCGGGCGCAGCTGTGAGCGGCCCTGCATCATCAGGCCCGCGCCGCGGTCCGAGACGTGGGCGAGCACGGCTTTGCGGCGATGCAGGCGGATCGTGTCGCCGAGGTTCACGGCGAATATCAAGTTCACGACCGTGCCCGCCGGTAGACCCAGCGCCTTGATCTCGAGGAAGACGCCCATGGCGGACAGGTTGCGGGCGCGGCACCGGTGGAAACGTCCGCCCGGAACTGACAGGTAGACGGTCGTCGAGACCCTATTTCTCTCCAGCAGGCGTCGTTCCATCTGCGAACCCTTGTTGTTGTAGTAGCCGGGACCGATGCTCAGGATGCCCGCACCACGGGGGAAATCAAGCCCCGGCGCTCCAAATCGCGCGTCCGCTCCGCGTTGGCTGAAGGGAACTGCCCGGTTGCCGATTATGTAGCGTAGCGCCCGCCCGCGCGGCGTGCCGGGCTACTCGGCCTTGTCGATGCGGCGGATCGTGAGCTCGGGCGGAGCCGCGATTCCCATCTTCACGCGTCGGCCGTTGCCGCCGAGCAGCGTGATCGCAATCGGGCCTTTCGCGAACAGATCCTTCAGGGTGAGGTTGCCGTCGGCGCCCTCCGCCAGAGCGATCTCGATCGCTTCATCCGCGCGCCTGCTCACGACCAGCATGTCCTTCTCCCGCTTACGCAGTGCCGAGCGAGCGGGCGTCGGCGGCTGCCGGCGCGTGTCCGCTGCGGCCATAGAGATCCGGATCCGTGCCGCGCAGCGCGCGCAGGGCGCCGCGCACCTGCTCGCTGCGGGCTTTCACGAGCGTACCGTTACGCTCGTTCTGCTGCTTGCACGCGCTGATCAGCTCGAGCAGTCGCTGCCACTCCGTTGGCGGCGTATCGCCGGACGCCGCCGCCGCGTTGGCAACGCCGGCGGTCACGGCCTCGGTGAGGCTACGACGCTGACGCTCCAGCGCTTCCAGCGTCTCGACCAGCTCCGCCTTCGTCGCGCCGGCCGCGTTCAGCTGCTCGGCGTCGCCGCGCAGCAGCGCCTCGTTCTCGCGGCCGAGCGTCTGGAGCATCGCTTCGGCGCAATGGATTTGCTCCTGAAGCACCGCGATCAGACCTTCGCTGAAATGTTCCATGCGGGTTCTCGAGTGACCTCAGTCGTGCAGATTGCGTTCGAACCGTAGCAGCTTGTCCGCGACCTTCTGGTCATCGACCTCGTACTGGCCGGAGCTGATCGCGTCCTTGAACGCGGCCACGCGTTCCGCGTCGGCTGCGGGGGTGTTGTGGACGATGTCTTGGAGCCGGCTCATCAGCAATCCGGAGCGGGTGATGTTGACCGTATCGCCCGAGCTCGTGCCCGAGGCCTCGTGCGTCGACTGCGCAGAGGATTCGCTACGCGCGGCCTTGTGGGCCTCGGTCCGCCGCGTGCCGGCCGCGTCGGCCGGCCGAAATCCCTGCCCGTTGATCTTGTCTGTCATAACGCATCTCCGGCGCCTCGGCGCCTCATGGCTGTTTATCGGCTGTGACGCCGGCAACTTTAGCCTGGTTCTTTCAACTAAAAGCCCACACGCACCTGGCCGGGCGCCTCGATCAGGCCCTCGACGATCCGCCCCGATGCGCTGCGGACGCGTATCCGGTCCTTGAGCCTTCCCGGCTCGAGCGCGACGCCCTCGGCCTTCACGGTGACCGAGCCGTTCGCCGCGATGAGCGTTACCAGCGCGCCGCGCTCGACGCCGACGGGCTGCTCCAGCGTGGCCGACAGCAGCACGGAGCCGGCCGGCTGGCTCCGTCGGACGCTCTGGCCGATGGCCTGCTCTACTCTGCTCATGTAATCGAATGGCAGCGACGCGGCGGACTGCTGGCGCGCCTCGACGTCCGCCGCCCCGAGCACCTCCCCGGCTTGCACGTTGCGGCGCAAAACGAGCACCGCCACCTGCTCCAGGACGCGGACCGGCACGAACAGGCGCCAAGGCGCGGGACCCGGGCAGCTGACGGCCACGGTCCCTTGGCCGCGCTGGATCACGCGCTGGATGTCGGTCTCGAGCCCCGTGCCGCATTTTGGTAGCTTCAGCCGGTCGTCGACGGCGACGGCCTCGACGTCGGTAGCCCCGGTCTCGCGAGCGGCCGCTCGCGCTGCCTCGCGAATGCTCTCGGGCGGTTGCCAGTCGGCGGCGCGGACCGTCAATGCGCCGGCGACGAACGTCAAAATGCCGACGAGCGCTGCGCGGCCGATCCGATGCAAACCCGTGCCTTCGAACGTCATTGCGGTTTCCGTGGGCAATCTGTCGACGCTAGCTGCAAGACGTATGCCACGCACATCGCGCCCGTCTTCGTGCGGGCCGCGCGCCGCAGCGGCAAACCCTCGCCGCGCCTGCGCTCGTGGCCGGCAAGAGTCTGCCGGTCGGCGGAGTGCGCGACCGGCGAATGCGAGCGCAGCCGCGGGTTCTCGTCGTCTGGCACGGTTGTTGCTCCTGTGGCGTGCGGCGATCGGTCGCACACGGAACGCAACGACGATGGATTCGATTCTCGGGATACACGAAGCCGCGCTGCTCTATCGCGCCAAGCGCATGGACGTGCTGGCGGCGAATCTCGCGAATGCGGACACGCCGCACTACCAGGCGCGCGATCTCGATTTCGCGAGCGCGCTCGACGGCGCATTCGCTGCGGCCACGCGTCTCAGCACCACCGACCCGCGCCACATCGCGCTCGATCCGCTCGCGCGCGGTGACGCGTTGAAGTATCGCGTGCCGCACCAGCCTTCGCTGGACGGCAACACGGTGGAGGCGGATCTCGAGCTTGCGCGGTACGCCGAGAACGCCGTGTCCTATCAGGCGAGCCTGCTGTTCGCGGGCAACCGCATCAGCACGCTGCGCTCCGCTCTGACCGGAGGCCGTTGATGAATACCTTCAGCACGTTCGACATCGCCGGCTCGGCGCTCTCCGCCCAGTCGCTGCGTTTGAACCTGACCGCGAGCAACCTCGCCAACATGCACAACGTCGCGGGCGATCCCGCCGGCGTCTATCGGGCGCGGCACGCGGTGTTCGGCGCGGCGACCGAGCCGTTTTCCGACACGCTGGCCGGCGTCAACGTGCTCGGGGTCGTCGAGAGCAACTCGGCGCCGATCGAGCGCTACGACCCCGGCAATCCACAGGCCAATGAACAGGGCATCGTGTACGCCTCGAGCGTCAATGCGATCGAGGAGATGGCCAACATGATCTCGGCGTCGCGCTCGTATCAGAGCAATCTCGAAGTCATCAACACCGCAAAGCAGTTGCTGCTGCGGACGCTGATGCTCGGCCAGGGTTAGGAGGGTCGTCATGGTCAGTGCCGTCGACAACACGGATTTCAGCAAGCTCGGTCTCGGCGTGCCGCAGACCGTCAAGAAGCAGGAACTCGGCCAGGACGCATTCATGCAGCTCATGCTCACGCAGCTGAAGAACCAGGATCCGTTCAAGCCGCTCGATAGCGGCGATTTCCTGGGTCAGCTCGCGCAATTCGGCACGGTGTCGGGGCTGGCAGGACTCCAGACGTCGTTCGACTCGCTCAAGACCTCGTTGATCTCGAATCAGGCGCTGCAGGCCGCGAGCCTCGTCGGCCGGTCGGCGCTGGTGGAGACGTCGACGATCGGAGTCACCGATGGCCAGGCCGTTGCGGGTGCGGTCGACTTACCGGCTTCGACGAGCGCCGCAATGGTCGCGGTTCGCGACGTATCCGGCCAGGTAGTCCGCACGATACCGCTCGGCGGTCAGACGGCGGGACTCGCGTCGTTCGTCTGGGACGGCCATACCGACGGCGGCGGGGTTGCGCCCTCCGGGCAATACACGTTCAGCGCGGAGTTTCGCTCCGGCAACAACGTCGAGGCCGCCACCACGCTGCTGAGCGCGCCGATCGACAGCGTGCGCGTCGGCGCCGACGGCTTCAGCGTCGAGCTGCGCGGCATCGGCGAGCTGCCGTTCTCGGCGGTCCGCGAGATTCGCAGCGACCTCACTTCATCCACCGGGTCGGCAGGCGCCGGCGCGGGCAACTAACGGTTTCAACCAGAGGGATTCACCATGCCATTTGCAGTAGCTTTGAGCGGCCTCAACGCGGCGTCCTCGGACTTGAGCGTGACCGCCAACAACATCGCGAATGCGAACACGACGGGCTTCAAGGCCTCGCGCGCGGAGTTCGCGGACGTATTCGCTGTCGGCGCCCAGGACATCGGTAACGGCGTGTCGATGTCGTCCGTGTCGCAGCAGTTCTCGCAAGGCGGTGTCGACTTCACGGACCGCGGGCTCGATCTCGCGGTCAGCGGCGAGGGCTTCTTCACGATGCGCGATCGCGGCGTCGTCACCTACAGTCGCGCCGGCGCGTTCGGCGTGGACCGCGACGGCTACGTCGTGAATTCCCAGAATCAGCGCCTGCAGATCTTTCCCGTCGCGAGCAATGGTACGTTCAATACCGGCACGCTGTCGGATCTGCAGCTTGCCACCGTCGACTCGCCGCCGCAGGCGACGACGCGCACGGAATTCGGCGTGAACCTGCCGGCCAACGCCGCCGTTCCGGCAGTGCCGGTGTTCGATCCCACGAACGCTTCGAGCTACAACCACTCGACGGCCGTGACCGTCTACGACTCGCTCGGCGCCACGCATACGGCGACGGCCTACTTCGTGAAGACCGCCACGCCGAACCAGTGGGACGTGCGCTTCTACGTCGACGGCACCGCCGTGGGTGGCGCGAACACGCTGACGTACTCGAACGTCGGCGTGCTCACTGCCCCCGTGGGCGGCTCACTGACGCTACCGGCCTACACGCCCACCACGGGCGCGGCGGACATCACGCTGACGGCCGACCTTTTGAACTCCACGCAGTACGGCGCCACGTTCGGCGTGAACCAGCTGAACCAGGACGGCTTCGCCTCGGGGCGGCTGTCGAACATCGACGTCGACTCGACGGGCGTGATCTTCGCGCGATTCACGAACGGCCGGTCCGTGCCGCTGGGCCAGGTCGCGATGTCGAACTTCGCGAACCCGCAGGGGCTGCGTCAGCTCGGCAACACGTCGTGGGGTGAGACATTCACCTCGGGCGACGCCGTGCGCGGTTCGCCGGGCACCGGCAGCTTCGGCCTGATTCAGTCCGGTGCGCTCGAGTCGTCGAACGTCGACCTCACGCAGCAGCTCGTCAACATGATCACCGCGCAGCGCAACTTCCAAGCCAACGCGCAGATGATCTCGACGGCCGACCAGGTCACGCAGACGATCATCAACATCCGCTAACGCTCGCCAACGGTAGAGGGAGTCGAGCATGGACCGCATGGTGTACATCGCGATGACCGGCGCCAAGCAGCTGATGCAGGCGCAGGCGCTCGTCGCGAACAACCTCGCGAACGTGTCGACGACCGGCTTTCGTGCCGATCTGGCGCGCTTCGCGGCGGAGCCGGTGCGCGGCCCCGGTTTCCCGAGCCGCGTCAACACCGTGGCCGCGGGCCTGGGCTTCGATCGTTCGCACGGCACGCTCGTGCAGACCGGCTCCGTGCTCGATGTCGCGATCGAGGGCGAGGGGTGGCTCGCCGTTCAGGGCCGCGACGGCACCGAAGCCTACACGCGCGGTGGCAGCTTGAACGTCAACGCGCTCGGCCAGCTGACGACGGAGCGTGGCGAGCTCGTGCTCGGCGACAACGGGCCGCTCGCGATCCCGCCGTACACCCAGATTGCCATGGCCGCCGACGGCACCGTGTCGATCGTGCCGCAGGGGCAGGGACCCGAAACGCTGGCGCAGGTCGGACGCTTGAAGCTCGTGAATCCCGAGCCGCAGCGGCTCGAGAAGCGTCCGGACGGGCTCGTGCGCGTCAAAGATCGCGCCGCCGTGCAGGCGGATGCGAACGTTCGTCTCGTTTCCGGCGCGACCGAGACCAGCAACGTGAACGTCGCGGGCACGCTGGTCGACATGATCGAGTATGCGCGGCAGTTCGATCTTGCCGTACGAATGATGCAGACCGCGGATCAAGACGCCACGCGTGCCGCGAGTCTCGCGAGCCTCAACTAGGAGTAACGAACGATGGAATCTCTCTGGGTAGCGAAGACCGGTCTCGAAGCGCAGCAGATGCGCATGACCGTGGTGTCGCAGAACCTGGCCAACGTCAACACGACGGGCTACAAGCGCCAGCGCGCGATGTTCGAGGATCTGCTGTACCAGAACGTCGTCCAGGCGGGCGGCCTGACCTCGCAGCAGACTTCGACGCCCACGGGTCTGAATCTTGGCACCGGCGTCCACGTGGTCGCGACCGACCGGCAATTCCAGCAGGGCAACATCGTGACGACGGGCAACCCGCTGGATCTCGCGGTTCAGGGCCGCGGCTTCTTCGAGATCCTGCTGCCCGACGGCAGCCAGGCGTATACGCGCGATGGCACGTTCCAGATCAACTCCGACGGTCAGCTCGTGACGTCGAGCGGCTACGCCGTGCAGCCGGCCGTGACGATTCCCGCGGGCGCGCAGTCCGTGTCGATCGGCGTGGACGGCGCAGTCTCGGCGATCGTCGCGGGCCAGGCGGGCGCCGTGCAGGTCGGCACGTTGCAGCTTACGGACTTCGTCAATCCGGCCGGCCTCGAGGCGCGCGGCCAGAACATGTATCGCGAGACCTCCTCGAGCGGCCCGCCGCAGCCCGGCACGCCGGGGCTGAACGGCCTCGGCACGCTGGGTCAGGGATCGCTCGAAACCTCGAACGTCAATGTCGTCGAGGAGCTCGTCAGCATGATCGAGACGCAGCGCGCGTACGAGATGAACTCACGCGCGATCGAGACCTCGGATCAGATGCTGCGCGAGCTGACCAACAACCTCTAGGAGCAGGGCCTTGAATAAACTCGCTGCCGTTACGCTGGTTCTGCTGCTCCTGCAGGGGTGTGCACACGCTGCGCGCTCGCCCGATCCCGATGACGCGCGCGATCCGCGGTTTGCCCCGGTCACGCCCGCCTACGTTCCGCCGCCGCCGGCGCCCGGCACGATCTACAACCCCGCGGGCAGCTTCGGCCTGTTCATGGATCTGCGTGCGCACGCCGCGGGCGACCTCCTGACGGTCCTGCTCGTCGAGAAGACGGACGCGTCGAAGGAGTCGAGCACGTCGACGGCCAAGGGCAGCAGCGTCGATACGGGTCTGCCGATCTTCGGCGGCAAGGGCATCACGAGGAACGGCCTGCCGATCCTGAACAACGACATCGCGGGCGATCGGTCGTTCGACGGCAAGTCCGACTCGAGCCAGAGCAACAGCCTCGAAGGCAGCATCACGGTGACGGTTGCGGAGCGGCTGCCGAACGGCAACCTGCTCGTGCGCGGCGAAAAGCGCATCACGATCAATCAAGGCCAGGAATTCATTCGCCTGCAGGGCATCGTGCGGCCCGTCGACATCGGCCCGGCCAACACCGTGCCCTCCACCAAGATCGCCGACGCCACGATCACGTATACCGGCAAGGGAGCGCTTGCCGACAGCAACCGCCAAGGGTGGCTCTCGCGGTTCTTCAACTCGCCATGGTTCCCGTTCTGATGCGCCGAGGTAACGAGATGACCGCGAAGATCGGCCGCTTCCTGCTCGGCGCCCTGACGGGCGCCGTCGTTTTCATGCCGCTTGCGGGTCACGCGGAGCGCATCAAGGACATCGCCACGGTGGCCGGTGTGCGCGGCAATCAGCTGATCGGTTACGGTCTCGTCGTCGGTCTCAACGGCACCGGCGACCAGACCAGCCAGACGCCGTTCACGATTCAGGCCCTGAAGAACATGCTGGCCCAGCTCGGCGTGCTGGTGCCGCGCGAACGTCAACCCGCAGCTGCGCAACGTTGCGGCGGTGACGGTGCAGGCCACGCTGCCGCCGTTCGCGAAGCCGGGCCAGCCGATCGACATTACCGTTTCGTCGATCGGCAACGCGCAGAGTCTGCGTGGCGGCAGCTTGCTGATGACGCCGCTGCGCGGCGCCGACGGCGACGTCTACGCGATGGCGCAGGGCAACCTCGTGGTCGGCGGCTTCGGCGCCTCGGCCGACGACGGCTCGCGCGTGACGGTCAACGTGCCGAGCACGGGACGCGTGCCCAACGGCGCGACGGTCGAGAAGCTCGTGCCCTCGACGCTGGGCTCGGAGGAAGCGCTCGTGCTGAACCTCAACAGCCCGGACTTCACGACTGCAGCGCGCCTGGCCGATGCGATCAACGAGTCGGTCGGTGCCGGTACGGCCGAGACGATCGATCCTATTTCGGTGCGCGTGCGCGCTCCGGTCGATGCGTCGCAACGCGTTGCCTACGTCTCGCACATCGAGAATCTCGTGGTGGAGCCTGCCGAAGCGGCCGCGAAGGTCATCATCAACTCGCGTACCGGCACGGTCGTGATCGGCGCGAACGTGCGCGTGTCGCCGGCCGCCGTCGCGCATGGCTCACTGGTCGTGAAGATCACGGAGACGGCGCTCGTGAGCCAGCCGAACGCCCTGGCCCGTGGTCAGACGGTGGTCGTGCCTCAGTCCGACATCGACGTCGATCAGGGGAACGCCCGGATGTTCGTGTTCGAGCCCGGCGCGAGCCTGAACTCGATCGTCGAGGCGGTGAATCAAGTGGGCGCCGCCCCGGGCGACCTCGTGGCTATTCTCGAGGCACTGCGGGAAGCCGGTGCGCTGCACGCGCAGCTGATCGTGATCTAGGAACGTAAGCGTGACGACTCTGCCGACAGCCCCGAACGCCGTCGACCTCACGGGCCTCGACAAGCTCCGTCGGAGTGCCGCGCGCAACGATCCCGCGGCGCTGGCCGAGGCGGCCGTGCAGTTTGAGGCGCTGTTCATCGGCATGATGCTCGACAGCGCGCGCAGCGCGAACTTCGGCGGTGGCCTGCTCGACGGACCGGAGACCGATCAGTATCTCGAGCTCATGGACCGGCAAGTGGCCCTCGACATGGCGCGGCACGGCGGGCTCGGCTTCGGCAAGATGCTGCTCGAGCAGCTGACGCCGGGCGCACAAGCACGCTCGCTCGGCGCACGCGGGCTGGCACCCTTGCAGGGTGCGGAGCCGACGTCGCCTACGGCACCGGTGGTGCAACCGGCAGCGCCTGCGGAAACGCCGGGCGCCAACGGTGCGGACTTGGCGACGAGTTTGCCGGCCGGCCTGGCGCCGCTCGGCGGCGCCGATGCCGTCACCCCCGAGGACGCAGCGCCGACACCGGAGGATTTCGTCGCGCGGCTGCTGCCCGAGGCGAACGCGGCGGCGGCCGAGCTCGGCGTGGAGCCGCGCCTGTTGCTTGCTCAGGCGGCGCTCGAGACCGGCTGGGGCGGGGGCGCGCCGCAGCACGCCGACGGCGCCCCGGCGCACAACCTGTTTGGTATCAAGGCCGGCGCGGCATGGCGCGGACCGCGGATCGCGCAATGGACGCTGGAGCACGAGAACGGGGTCGCGGAGCGCCGGCGCGCGGAGTTTCGCGCCTATCCGACGACCGCGGCGAGCTTTGCCGATTACGTCGATCTGATCAGCAAGACCCCCCGCTACGCCGATGCGCTCGCGAACGCTGCCGACCCCGAGGCCTACGCGCGCGCGATCAGCGCCGCAGGTTATGCCACCGATCCCGCGTACGCGGACAAGTGGCTCGCGATCTATCGCGGCGGTCGGCTCGACGGCGCACTGCGCAGCGCAGGACTGGCCGCCGCCGGCGTGGTCGATTCCGCCAGCGACCCCGGATTGTAACGAGGCTGAGCACAACCCATGGCAGACATCCTGAACATCGGTCTCTCGGCTTTGCTCGCGCAGCAGCGCGCGTTGACGACCACGTCGAACAACGTCGCTAACGCGAACACGCCCGGGTACAGCCGGCAGCGCGTCGAGCTCACGCAGCGTCCGGTCGAACGCATCGGTCCGAGCTTCGTCGGCACGGGCGTCGACATGGCCACGACTCGCCGGCTCTCCGACGAGATCCTCGCGACTCAGCTGCGCACGGCAGCCGGTACCTTCGGCCGCGCCGACGCGTTCGTATCCCTCGCGGAGGCCGTCGACAACCTGCTGGCCGATTCGGACACCGGCCTGACGGCCACGATGCAGTCGTTCATCAATGGCCTGCAGGACGTGGCGAACGACCCGTCGTCCACGTCGAGCCGGCAGTCGCTGCTCGCCGAGGCACGCAATCTCGCGGCCCGGTTCAACGCCATGGATCAGCGTCTGACGGAGCTCAGCGACGAGGTGCGCACGCGTCTCGTGGCGAATGCGAAGGAGGTCAACTCGATCGGTCACGATCTCGCCGAGATCAATCGCCAGCTGATTGCGGCCGGCACGGCTTCGGGTCGACAGGCGCCGTCGGACCTGCTCGACAAGCGCGATCAATTGCTCGAGAAGCTCGCCGGTCTCGTTCAGGTGCAGACCCTGCAGCAAACCGACGGCACGACGAGCGTGTTCATCGGCACGGGCCAGGTGCTCGTGCTCGGCGGTGACGCGGCGCAGCTCGCCGTGACGCCCGGCACGGCGGATCCCTTGCAGTCGCAGATCATGCTGCGAGGCTTCGGCACCGACGTGAACGTGACGCAGTTCCTCACGGGCGGGGCGCTCGGCGGCACGCTCGACTTCAATCGCGAGATGCTGGCTCCGGCACGGTCCGAGCTCGGGCGGATCGTCGTGGGTCTTGCCACCACGGTCAACGAGATCCACCGCAACGGTATGGACGCGGAGGGCGATCTGGGCGGTGACTTCTTCTTCTTCGCGCCGCCGGAGACGTTCGGCGCCGCCACGAATAGCGGCACGGGCAATCTGGCCGTATCGATCACCGGCGTAGCGAGCCTCGAGCCGACGAACTATCAGCTCACCTTCGACGGCACGGCCTACACGCTGCAGCGCGTCGACAACGGGGCCGTAGTGTCGATGACGGGGGCGGGCACCGTTGCCAATCCGTTCGTGGCGGACGGACTCAGCATCGTGGTCGGCGGTGCCCCGGCGGCGGGCGACCAGTTCTACGTGAAGGCGCTCGAGCATGTCGGGGGCTCGCTGCGGCTGGTCGTGACCCGGCCGGCCGATATCGCGGCCGCGGCGCCGACGCGCACGAGCGCGGCGCTCGGCAACACCGGCACCGCGGCCGTCTCGGCCGGGCAGATCATCGACGTTACGAACCCCAACCTGCTGGCGACGGCGACGATCCAGTTCATCAACGCCACGACGTATAGCGTCAACGGTGCGGGCGCGTTCGCATACACGCCGGGCGCAAACATCGACATCAACGGCACCCGGGTGCAGATCACCGGCACGCCCGCGGCGGGCGACCAGTTCGTGATCCAGTCGAACGCGGGTGGCACGGGCGACAACCGCAACCTGCAGGCCATGATCGACCGTCTGGGCCAGAGCATCTTCAACGGCGACATCAGCCTGCAGGACGCGACGGCCGCATTGATCACCGATGTCGGCGCGCGAACGTCAGAGATCACGAATCAGCGCGACGTTCAGCAGGCGGTGCTGAAGCAGAGCCAGGACCGGCTCGAATCCGTCCGCGGCGTGAATCTGGACGAAGAGGCCGCCGACATGCTTCAGTTCCAGCAGCTCTATCAGGCCGCGGCGCAAATGATCGCCGTCTCCGACACTCTCTTTCGAACGCTGTTGAGTGCACTGGGGCGCTGAGTCATGCGAATCAGTAACAACACGTTGCGCTCGCAGTTTCTGGCGGCCCTGGATGCGGCGCAGCGCCGCGTGCTCGACACCCAGCAGAAGGTATCGACGGGCAAGAGGGTGAACGCTCCCTCCGACGATCCGGTGGCGGCCGCACGCGTGGCGCATCTCGACGCCTCGCTCTCCCGTCTCGATCAATATCAGTCGAACACTGTATTCGCGCGGAATCAGCTCGGGCTCGAGGAAGAGGCGGTGAAGAACGTCGTCGACAATCTCCAGCGTATTCGCGAGCTCACGCTGCAGGCGAACAACGCCACCGCCAGTGACGACGATCGCAAGATCATCGCGTCCGAGATCCGCCAATATCGCGACGCATTGCTGAGCCTTGCGAACACGACCGACGTCGACGGGCGGCATTTGTTCGGCGGTTACAACGAGGCCGCCGCGCCGTTCACCGTCACGGCCAGCGGTAGCGTGGTCTACAACGGTGATCAGGGCCAGCGCACCTTACAGATCAGCGACAGCCGGTTCGTGGCGATCAACGATTCCGGCGCCGACGTGTTCCAGCGCATCCCCGCGGGCAATGGTACGTTCGTGCTTGGGGTGAATCCCGGCAACAGCGGGACCGGTGCACTCGCTACGAGCAGTGTCGTCGACCCGACGGCCTGGGTAGCGGATACCTACACGATCACATTTCTGTCGCCGACCAACTACGAGGTTCGCGACAGTGCCAGCGCCCTCGTTTCGTCGGGGACTTTCACGCCCCCGACGCAGGCGATCGCTTTCCGGGGCGTGGAGCTCACTATCGACGGGACTCCGGCCGCCGGCGACGCGTTCAACGTTGCGCCGAGCGCCAATCGTGACGTGTTCGCCATGCTCGACGACCTGATCGCGACGCTCGATACCCCCGCGGGTGACGCTGCGCAGAAGGCCCAGCTGAACAGCAATGCCGGCCAGCGGCTCGCGGACCTCGATAGCGCGCTGACCCACATGATCGACGTGCGGGGCGAGATCGGCGCGCGCTCGCGGGCGCTCGATCAGCAGGAATCGCTGAACGCGGACTTCGCGGTGCACCTGAACACGACGCTGTCGGCCGTGCGCGATCTCGATTACGCCGACGCCATCAGCCGCCTGTCGCAGGAGCTGTTCGGTCTCGACGCGGCGCAGCAGACGTTCGCACGGGCCCAGAATCTCTCCTTATTCAAATACCTCTAGACGCCGGCTCGGTCCCCCCTTGAGGGTCTTGCGCCCGCCGGGGACGTGAACGGCGTCTCATAACGGCTCCTAAAGGAACGCGTCGTCGGCCCGATAAGGTGGGCAAGACGACAGAGCGCTTGCCGGACGGCAGCTCGGTCGTAGGAGGCCAATGACGGCCGTCTGGCAAACCAAGTTCTTTTAGGAGAGTACGAACATGGCTCAAGTGATCAATACCAACGTGCTGTCGCTGAACGCGCAGCGCAATTTGACGACCTCGCAGTCGTCGCTCGCGACGGCGCTCCAGCGTCTGTCGTCGGGCCTGCGCATCAACAGCGCGAAGGACGACGCCGCGGGTCTCGCGATCAGCGACCGCTTCACGACGCAGATTCGCGGCTTGAACCAGGCCGTGCGCAACGCGAGCGACGGTATCTCGCTGGCGCAGACCGCGGAGAGCGCGCTCGGCGAGCTCACGAACAACCTGCAGCGGATCCGCGAGATTGCCGTGCAGTCGGCCAACGCCTCGAACAGCTCTTCGGACCGCGCGGCTCTGGACCAGGAAGTGCAGCAGCGGTTGGCGGAAGTCGAGCGCATCGCGACGCAGACGGCGTTCAACGGCCAGAAGGTGCTGAACGGCACGTTCGGCAACGCCACGTTCCAGGTCGGTGCGAACGTCGGTGAGACGATCAGCGTCGGTTTGAACACGAGCATGCGCACGATCGACATCGGCAAGACGGCCGACTACATCAATTTGACGACGCAGTACGACACGGCGTTGAACGTCGGTCAGCAGGGCACGGGTGTCGACGATACGACGCTGGTCGCAGGCGAAGTCACGATCGCGGTCGGCTCGGGTCAGGCAGTCAGCATCGGCCCGTCGGCCGCGGGCTCCGCGGACGGCCAGTCGATCGAGAGCGCCTACGCCAAGGCAGCGGCGATCAACGCGGCGGGCATCGGTGGCCTCACCGCCACGGCGGACACGACGCTCGTCGTTGCCTGGACCGACGTCAGCGATGTTGGCTATTCGTTGTCGATCAACACGAACCCGATCTTCACGAACTACAACGGTACAGGGACGCCGCTCACGGGCACGGCCGCGGCGGCCGCGATCAACGCGAACGCATCGGCTTCGGGTGTCACGGCGAGCTTCGACAGCGTCTCGGGCAATCTCACGCTGAACGCCGCCGATGGTCGCGACATCGACGTTAGCCAGACGATTGCTACTGGCAGCACGGCCAACCAGGGTCTCCACGGCACCGGCGTCGCCGGCAACAACACGATCAACGCGGCGCTCAATTTCGATACGGCCGCCAACTCTACCGCGATCACCCCCACCGCCAAGGGCTCGATTCGCCTGACGGCTGCGGAGACAATCACGGTTGGTGGCTCGAGCCCAGCGGCGATCGGCTTCGGTGTCGGCGGTGCGCTGGCGCTCGGCAGCTCGGCGCTGAACTCGGCGTCGGTCACGACCGTGGCGAACGCGAACACCATGATCGGCCGCGTGGACGCGGCGCTGACCTCGGTCAGCTCGCTGCGCAGCACGTTCGGCGCCATCCAGAACCGCTTCGAGTCCACGATCGCGAGCTTGTCTGCGGTCAGTGAGAACCTCGAGGCGTCGCGCAGCCGGATTCTCGACGCGGACTTCGCGGCCGAGACGGCGAATCTGACCCGCGCGCAGATCCTGCAGCAGGCCGGTGTCGCGATCTTGGCGCAAGCCAACGCGGCGCCGCAGAGCGTGCTGGCTCTCCTTCGGTAAGGGAGCGCGAAACGCGGGACGGACCCCGGGAGTAGTTCATGAGTGCGGGGCGGCGCGCGGAGACGTGCCGCCCCGTTTTGCCAAGACGCGGCGTCCCTTCCAGGGTCTCGCGATTCGAGGTGACAGCGATGGTGGGTAACTTGACAGCAGTTACCGTGGCTCCCGCAAGGATGTCGGTGCCGTCGGGTCGGAACTCCACACCCTCCGGGCCCCCGGGCGGCAAGGATGCGTCGGCTGGCGGCGAAGGCTTGCCGGTGGCGCGGGCCGCTGCTGCCGCCCAGGATCTCCAGCGCATTTTGCGCAAGCTCAACGACGCGATGGCGGCGACGCAGCGGAACCTGACCTTTCGTATCGACGAAGGCAGCGGCAGGACGGTGATTACGGTGGTCGACGCCACGACCCACGAAGTCGTTCGACAGATCCCGGCCGAAGAGGTCCTGGCGGTGTCGCGCGCGCTCGAGGCTGCTGGCGCGTTCGTCGATGCCCACGCTTGAGGGTGGCACGCGTCTTGCTAGGTGTTAATCGCTAGGGCTTTAGCGGACTCCGGCACGGATCAGCATATGGGTAGTATCGTCACATCGGGCGTGGGCTCTGGACTCGACGTAGCAGGGCTCGTCAGCAAGCTCGTCCAAGCCGAGGGCGCGCCGAAGAGCGCGCGCCTCGACCAACAGGAAGCCAAGGTTCAGGCGAGGCTCTCGGCGCTCGGCACGCTGCGTGCGGCGCTCGCCAAGTTCCAGGACACCGTCGCGACGCTGAAAAGCATCGACAAGTTTCAAGGACGCCAGGCACTGCTTTCGTCGGACGCGTTCCTGACGGCCACCACCGATAGCTCGGCCGTCCCTGGCAGCTACGCGATCGAGGTGCAGCAGCTCGCGAGCGCTCAGAAGCTGCAATCGGGTCCGTTTGCATCGGGCGCTACGCTCGTCGGTACAGGCACGCTGCAGATCGTCAAAACGGACGGCCAGACATTCGACGTCGTAATCGACGATACCAACAACACGCTGGCCGGGATCGCCAAGGCGATCAACCAGTCGGCCGCCGGCGCCGAAGTCTTCGCCACCGTGATCACCGGCGCCACCGAGGCCCGTCTGACGATCACGGCGCGCAATACGGGCCTGGCGAATGCCACGACGATCACCCAGAGCGGCGGTGACGGCGGCCTTGCAGGGCTCACCTCGGCCAGCATGACGGAGCTCAGCCAGGCGCTCGACGCGCGTGTCCTCGTGGACGGCGTGCTCGCTACGAGCGCCTCGAACACGATCAGCGGCGCCATCGCCGGCGTGACGTTGAATCTGGATGACAAGAACGCGCCCGACGAGACCACGACGTTGACGGTCGACTACGATCGCACGGCCACTCGCAAAACCGTGGGCGATTTCGTCACCAGCTACAACGGCGTGGTCGACGCCATCAAAAGCGTCGCGAGCTACAACGCCACGACGAAGCAGGGCGGCCCCCTGTTCGGCGACACCGGCGTGCTGAATATCGCGGATCAGCTCCGCCGCGTGCTCTCGTCGACCGTCGCCGGTGTGAACGAGTCGACCGACATGCTGGCGGAGATCGGCATCAGCGCCCAGCTCGACGGCAAGCTTTCCGTGAACAGTGCCCAGCTCGACGCGGCGTTCAACGCCAACTTCGATGCAGTCGGTCAACTGTTCTCTAGCGACAAGGTCGGCGTCGCGGTGAAGCTCGGTGATCTGCTCGATCAGTATCTCGGCTCAAGCGGCCTGTTCGACAAACGGACCGAGATCCTGAACGCATCGATCAAGGACATCGGCAACCAGCGCACGGTGCTGACCGACCGCTTGACGGCGTTGCAGGCACGCTACACGAAGCAATTCAACGCTCTCGACAGTCTGCTCGCAAAGCTGCAAGGCACGAGCAATTACCTGACTCAACAACTCGGCAACCTACCAGGCTTCACGAGCAACTAGAGGCTGCTCCAATTCAACGAAGGATCACGTCCATGAACTATTCAGGATTGCAGCAGTACCGAACCATGGGCGCTTTTGGCAACCTAGCCGAAGCCAGCCCGTACCAAGTCGTGCAGGTCATGCTCGACGCCGTTCTCGCGCGAGTCGCGGAGGCCAGCGGCCACTTGGAGCGCGGCGAAGTGGCGGCGAAAGGCGAGAAGATCGGCAAGGCGCTCGGCATCATCGAGGCGCTCACGCTCGGTCTCGACACGGTCGGCGGCGGCGAGATCGCCGCGAATCTGGAACGTCTGTACGACTATGTGTCACGGACGTTGCTGCGTGCGCAGCTCGAGAACCGCGGCGAGCTGCTAAAAGAAGTCAGCTCGCTGCTGCGCGAGATCAAGCTCGGCTGGGACGGCATCGCGCCGCCCGCCAAGACCTAGACCATGAGAAGCCTGCTAGAAGCCGTCCTGGACCTCACCGATCGTGTGCAAGCCGCGATCGACGCCGGCGATTGGGCGGAGGCCACCGAGCTCGAGATCGAGCGACGTGCGCAGCTAGAGAAGCTGGTTCTCGCGGGCGACGGCGCCGGCTCCTTGACCGGTGCGCTCGCGGCCGTGCAACAACGCACCTACAAGCTGGTGGGGCTCGTGGAGCATCAACGCCGGCGCGTTCTGCGCGAAGCCACCATGGTGGCCACGGGGCATGCGGGCGCGGCGCGCTACGCCGAGCAAGTCCCCGAAACGTGAGTTTCTAGCCTCTGCAAACAAAACAGCTCGCGAGTAGATACAACTAACAGAATTGGGAGCCACTGCACATATTTACCCTCCCGGGCTGCATAACATAACGGGCCATGGGTCGTCGGCCTTTTGCCGGCGTCTCTAGCCGGGACCCGGCGCTGGCCGAATACCGGATAACTGTGAAGAAACAGTTGGTTACGTGACAAGACGTCACGGCAGCTAGGCGGGTGTCGCCCCATGGATGGGGCGTGTAACCCGGGCAGCGGCAAGAGGCCGCGAAGGTGCAGTCAATGATGGATGCGAGCCTCGGTGCCAGCAGCTTCCCGGTCGGCCGGTCGGCCGCCGTTCACGATCTCGACCGACTCATGCGTCAGGTCGCTGGCTACGACAGCACCGTGCTGATCCGCGGCGAGTCCGGGTGCGGCAAAGAGCTCGTCGCCCGACGAATTCACGAATTGTCTGCTCGCGCCAAGGCGCCCTTCGTGCCCTTGAACTGCGGCGCGATCCCGCGCGAGCTCCTCGAGAGCGAGCTGTTCGGTCACGAGAAGGGCTCTTTCACCGGTGCGCTGAGCGCTCGCATCGGCCGCTTCGAGCTCGCCGACGGCGGCACGCTATTTCTCGACGAGATCGGCGATATGAGCGCCGACATGCAGGTCAAGTTGCTACGTGTGCTGCAGGAGCGCCGCTTCGAGCGCGTCGGCAGTATCGAGACGCGCCGCGCGAACGTCCGCATTCTCGCCGCGACGCATCGCGATCTAGAGGCGCGCGCCGGCTCAGGCGAGTTTCGCGAGGACCTGTTCTTCCGCCTGAACGTATTCCCGATCATCGTGCCGTCGCTGCGTGACCGGCTCGACGATTTGCCTGCACTGATCGACGATCTCGTGAAGCGCGGCGAAGCCGAAGGGCGGCCGTCGATTCGATTCACGATCACCGCACTCGATTGTCTGCGCAGCTATTCCTGGCCAGGCAACATCCGCGAGCTGCAAAATCTCCTCGAGCGACTGTCGATTCTCCATCCTGGGAAAACGATCGATCGCGAGCACTTGCCGCTCGCGATCGGCGAACGCCGTAGGTTGGAGCCTACGCCGGCGACGGTCTTGCCCAGCACCGGGCTCGACCTGCGCGAGCATCTCGGCAACATCGAAAAAGCGTTGATCTCGAGCGCGCTCGCGCAGACGGACGGCACCGTCGCGCACGCGGCTCGTCTGCTGAACCTGCGGCGCACGACGCTCGTCGAGAAGCTCCGCAAATACGACCTGCACGCCCACGCTTGATGGGCTCCGCCACCGGTTCATCGTTCCTCGCGCAATGCCATCGATCGCGCACCCCGATGCTGTCCGTCCCGGTCCTCACCGGCAGCCGATTTTCCGGCCGCGCAGCGTCAATCGATTGACGCTCGGTGCCGCGCGCGATGACGGAAGCCGCGCCATCACTCGTGTCCGGGCCTCGGCATGGTTCTTGCTCCTGCCCGTCGCGAGGTACTGAAATGCCCGATCAAACATTGGCCGTCGAACCCGTCGCGCCGCTCGGCGAGCTCGAGAAGGCGTTTGGCGTCTTCAACCGGCTCTCGACCGAGCTGCAAAGCTCCTATCAGCTGCTCCAGCAGCGCGCTGCCGCGTTGACGACCGAGCTCGAGGAGGCACGCCGCGCACGCGAGCGCGCCGCGCACGAGGCCGAGCAAACCGCAGAGCGGCTCCGCTTGTTGCTCGGCACGCTGCCCGCCGGTGTCGTCGTCGTCGACGAGGCCGGCCTGATCCAGGAATACAACCGCGTCGCGGAAGACATTCTCGGCGCGGGTCTCGTCGGCACTCCATGGCAAGCCGTCGCGCGCCTCGTGCTGGGGCATCCCGTGGCGGCCGGAGGCGATTGGCTCACGCGCGACGGTCGCCGCGTGACGCTCGCCACGAGCCACCTGCCGCAGCAATCGGCCACGATCGTCCTGCTCACCGACGTCACCGAGACGCGGGCGCTGCAGGAGCTCGTGAACCGCAATCAACGCTTGTCGGCGATCGGCAAGATGGCCGCGAGCCTCGCGCACCAAATCCGTACACCCCTGGCCGGTGCGCTGCTGTATCTCTCGCAGTGTCGGACACGGCGCGACGAGGCGCAGCGCGCGTTGCTGGAGAAGGGCATCGACCGGCTGCGTCACCTCGACTTGCTGGTTCAGGACATGCTCGTGTTCGCGCGCGGCAAGGGTCCCGGCGAGCGCGTGCGCGTTGCAGACCTGTTTCGCGCCGTGCACGACGCTGCGATGGCCGTGAGACCACCGAACGCTCATCTCGTCATCGATGGCACCGATACGTTGACCGAGCTCGACGGCAATCGAACCGCGCTGACGGCGGCCCTGACGAATCTCGTCAACAACGCGTTCGAGTCCGCGCCGAACGTCGTCGTGACCTTGAAGGCGCAGCTACGCGGCGACCGCGTGGAGTTCACCGTGCACGACAACGGTCCCGGAATCGCGCCGAGCATCCAATCGCGCGTGTTCGAGCCGTTCTTTTCGACGCGTGTCGCGGGCACGGGTCTTGGGCTCGCGGTCGTCAAGACCGTGGCGGAAGCGCACGGCGGTGAGCTTGCGCTGCACTCGACGCCGGAGGGTGGCACATCGATCGAGTTGGATCTGCCCCGCAGCGCGGCGGTCGACCGGCCGCTGGCCTCCGCCACGGAAGTTCGGGAGGTCGCATGAGCCATCACGCCACCGTGCTCGTCGTGGAAGACGACCTGCCGCTGCAGGACGCGCTGGTCAGCACGCTCGAGAGCGCGGGATTCAATGTGCTCGCCGCCGCCGATGGCGGCGAGGCGCTGAAGGTGCTGAGCGATGCGGCCGTCGATCTCGTCGTGAGCGACGTGCAGATGCAACCGATCGACGGTCGCGAGCTCATGCGTCGTCTCAAACAGCGTCCCTCCGCGCCCCCCGTGTTGCTGATGACGGCCTACGGCACGATCGAACAGGCGGTGGCTGCCATGCGGGACGGTGCCGTCGACTACCTCGTGAAGCCGTTCGAGGCCGAGGAGCTCGAGCGGCGCGTGAACCGATACGTGCGGCCGCTGCCGGCGATAACCGGCGACGGCGTGTTACCCGTGGCCGAGGATCCGCGCAGCCGCGCCTTGCTCGAGCTGGCGGACCGTGTGGCGCAAAGCGACGTGACGGTGCTCCTGACCGGCGAGAGCGGCACCGGCAAGGAGGTGCTGGCGCGCTTCATTCACGGGCATTCGCAGCGCAGCGCCGGCCCCTTCGTCGCCGTGAATTGCGCGGCCATCCCCGAGCAGATGCTCGAGGCGCTGCTGTTCGGCTACGAGAAGGGCTCTTTTACCGGCGCGCAGGCGCGCAGCCTCGGCAAATTCGTTCAAGCCAACGGCGGCACGTTGCTGCTCGACGAAATCACCGAGATGGATTTGGCGCTGCAGGCGAAGCTACTGCGCGTGCTGCAGGAACGCGAGGTCGAGCCGCTCGGCGCGAGCCGACCGGTGGCACTCGATGTCCGCGTCATCGCGACGAGTAATCGCGATCTCGAGCAGGTCGTGCGCGACGGCACGTTCCGCGAGGATCTGTACTATCGCCTGAGCGTGTTTCCGCTGAAGATTCCGCCGCTGCGCGAGCGCCCTGGCGACGTGGCCGCGCTTGCACAGCGGTTCCTCGATGCGCGGTCGAAGCGCCCGCGCGCCTTGGCGCCCGAGACGCTCGCGCGCCTCACGGCACACGCCTGGCCCGGTAATGTCCGCGAGCTGGAGAACATCATGCAGCGCGCGCTGCTGCTCTCGGAAGGCGAGGCGCGAATCGAGCCGGGCCATCTGGGCTTGACCGACGCGCTGGCCGGCGAACCGCCGGTCACCCCGCGACCGAGCACCGACCTCGCGGACGAGCTCTGGGAGGAGGAGACGCGGCGAATCATCACGGCGCTCAACGTCCACCAGGGCGTGCGCAAGCAGGCCGCGGAGCAGCTCGGCATCAGCGATCGCACGCTGCGCTACAAGCTCAGCAAGATACGCGCCGCCGGCGTCCGCGTGCCGGGGGATCGAGTTTGAGCAGGGGAGGGTTGCGATGAGCGGAGTCGAGATGACGCGTCTGCTGGCCGAGATGCAGCGGCTGGCGTCGACCGCCGAGCCACGCCCGGAAACGGTCACGGGCGACACGGGTGGGTTTGCCGAGCTTTTGCAGTCGTCGATCGACGCCGTGAATCGCGCCCAGAACAGCGCGTCCGACATGGCGGCCGCGCTCGAGCGCGGCGACAAGACCGTGTCGTTACCCGAGGTCATGATCGCATTACAGAAGGCTAGCCTGTCGTTCCAGGCGATGACCGAGGTGCGCAACCGCCTGGTCAACGCTTACCAGGAAGTCATGAACATGCCGATCTAGCTCTTGATGATCGAGGAATCCTATGGCCGACATTGAACTCCCCGCCCCGATCACGGCGCCGCTGTATACGCTGCTGCCGCCCGCGGTCAAGCAAATCCTGCTGTTCGTCGGCGTGGCCGCCGCGGTTGCCGTCGGCGTTGCGATGGCGCTGTGGTCGCAGGGCGAGAACTACACGCCGCTGTATTCCGGCCTCGCCGATCGCGATGTCGGGGAAATCACCGCACAGCTCGACAGCGCTAGCATCCCCTACAAGCTCGATTCCGGCAGTGGTGCGCTGCTCGTGCCGGCCGACCGGAAGTACCAGGTCCGGATGCAGCTCGCGAGCTCCGGCTTGCCGCACGGCGCGGGCTTTGGCATCGAGGAGATGCCGGAGCGCAGCTCGTTCGGCCAGACGCCGTTCATGGAAAACGCGCTGTACGTTCGCGCGGTGGAGACGGAGCTTGCGCGCACGATCGGCAGCATGCAGCCCGTCGAGATGGCGCGCGTGCACCTCGCGCTGCCGCCACAGTCGGTATTCCTGCGACAGAAGCGCGAGCCGAGCGCCTCGGTGATGCTGAAGCTTTACTCCGGCCGGCGCCTCGATGATTCGCAGGTTCAGGCCGTGGTGCACCTGGTCGCTTCGAGCGTGCCGGATCTCACGCCGTCGCGCGTCACGGTGGTGGATCAGAGCGGCGCGCTTCTGACCAGCTCCAACGACGACTCCACGGCCGCGTTGACGAGCTCACAGTTCGAATATCGCAAGCAGATCGAGCAGGAGTACTCACAGCGCATCCAGAACCTGGTCGGCTCGATCGTCGGGCCGGAACGAGTTCGCGCCAGCGTGGCTGCCGAGGTGGACTTCACGCAGACGGAGCAGACGCGCGAGAGCTTCGATCCGAACGTGCAGATGGTCCGCAGCGAGCAGACCAACGAGGACACGCACCGCGGCGATGGCGTGCAGGGCGTGCCGGGCGCGTTGAGCAATCAGCCGCCCGCCGTGGCGACGCCGCCCGCCGGAACGGCCGCCGCGACGACGGAGCAGCCCGTGAGCTCTTCGCGGTCGCAGGTTCGTAACTTCGAGCTCGACAAGACCGTCAGTCACACGCGCCAGGCCGTCGGCGCAATCCGGCGGTTGTCGATCGGCGTGCTCGTCGACAACAGGCCGCCGGCGCAAGCACGCGGTGCCTCGACGCCGCTCACGGAACAGGAGATCACTTCGCTGACGGCGCTCGTGAAGCAGGCCGTGGGCTTCGACGAAGCGCGGGGCGACACGATCTCGGTCATCAACTCCGCGTTCCAGGCGCAGCCCCAGGTCGCCGCGCCGCAGGCGCCGCCGATCTGGCAGAACCCGCAGATCTTGAGCATCGCGCGGCAGGTGTTCGGCGGCGCGCTCGTGTTCGCACTCGCGTATTTCGTGCTGCGGCCGCTGATGCAGATGGTGACGCGACCGCAAGCGATTGCGCCGGCCCCGCTCGGCGGCGAATTCGCCGCGCAGCTGCAGCCCGTCATCGTGGGAGGCCGGCCCATGGCGTTGCCGATGGGGTACGACGATCGAATGGCTGCGGCGCGCAGCGTCGCCGGCCAGGATCCGCGCCAGGTGGCGCAGGTGGTGCGCAGTTGGGTAGGGGAAGACAATGGCTGAGGCAGCCACCATCGGCGGCACCGAGCGCGCCGCGATTCTATTGATGACGCTCGGCGAGCAGACGGCCGCGTCCGTGCTGCGCCACATGGGCGTCGAGGAAGTTCAAAGGCTCGGTACCGCGATGGCGGGCCTGTCCGACGTGCCGCGCGAGCGTGTGACCGACGTTCTCGGCCAGCTGCTCGTAGCCGTGCAGGGGAAGACCGCGATCGGCATCGACAGCAACAGCTATCTGCGCAAGGTCCTGACCGACTCGCTCGGCGAGCGCCGCGCGGGTGCGCTGCTCGGCCGGATCGTCAAGGGGCGCGAGTCGACGGGTATCGACGCATTGAAATGGATGGAGCCGCGCGCGGTCGCGGAGGTCATCAAGGACGAGCATCCGCAGATCGTCGCGACGATTCTCGCTCATCTGCCGAGCCAGCAAGCGGCCGATGTGCTGCGCACGTTCGAGCCGAAGGCACAGGCGGACGTGGCCCTGCGCGTGGCGCGCCTCGACGAGGTGCCAGAGACTGCGCTTCAGGAGCTCGACGCGATAGTCGAGCGTCAGACGAAGGAGGCCGCGAGCGTCAAGACGGCGCATCTCGGCGGCGTCAAGGCGGCGGCGGACATCATCAATCGGCTCGGTGCCGGCGCGCAGACGACGATGATCGACGCCATCAAGTCGGAAGATGCCGAGCTCGGCGAGCTGATCAAGGACGCGCTGTTCGTCTTCGACAACCTGCTGAAGATCGACGACCGTGGCATGCAGGCGATCTTGCGCGAGGTCCAAGCCGACACGCTCGCGACGGCCCTGAAGGGCGCCGACGAGGAGATTCGCGACAAGATCTTCAAGAACATGTCGAGTCGCGCGGCCGAGATCCTGCGCGACGACATCGCGACGAAGGGTCCCGTGCGCCTGAGCGAGGTGGAGCAGGCTCAGAAGGAAGTGCTCGGCGTCGCGCTGCGGCTGGCCGAGGAGGGCGCGATCGTGCTCGCCAGCGGCGGTGAGGAGTTCGTGTGATTCGCTCGCGGATCATCGGCAAGGACGAGGGGCAGAACGCGGACCGCTGGGACTTTCCCGCGGTCGATCCCACGGCCGCGGACGCATTGCGCGGCGCGGCGCAAGGCGGCGCCCATCTGCTCACCGCGGGGCAGCTCGCGGCGTTGCAGCATCAGGCGCAGGAGGAAGCGCGGCAGAGCGGCTTCGAGGAGGGGCTCGCGGCCGGCAAGGTCGAGCTCGCGGCGCGGATCGGGCGGCTTACGGCGCTCGCGGCCGCGTTCACGCAGCCGTTTCAGACGCTCGAGCAGGACGTCGAGGATCAGCTGGTCGCGCTCGCCGTGCAGCTTGCCTGCCATCTCGTGCGGCGGGAGATCGCGCACGATCCGGCCCTGCTCACGGCGGCGATCCACGATTGTCTGGCAGTGCTCGCCCCGAGCGTGCGCAACGTGACGCTTTATCTGCACCCGGACGACGTGGCACTCGTCGAGGGCCAATTGCCTCCGCAGAGCGAGCACCGATTCAAGCTCGCGGCGGATGCCGCGCTCGCACGCGGCGACCTGCGGGTGATGAGCGCCAGCTCGCTCGTCGACGGCGCTCTCGCGGCGCGCTGCGCCGAGATCATCGCCGCCGCGCGGGTCGCACCGGGCCCAGCGGAGCGAGACGCGTGAACCCGTCCATCGATCCTGGCGCCCTGAGCGCACGCGTCGCCGCGCGCCTCGAAGCGCTGCAGCGCGTGCCGCACCGCTCGCGAGGCTTCGTCGCGCACGGCGTGCTGCGGCGCCTCGCCGGCATGACGCTCGAAGCCGAGGGCTGCGAGGCGCCGGTCGGCAGCCGTTGCCTCGTCGTGGACACCGACGGCAGCACGGCCGAGACCGAGGTCGTCGGGTTCTCGGGCGAATCGTTGCTGCTGGTCGCGACCGACGAGCTGGGCGGCGTGAAGCCCGGGGCGCGCGTGATCCCGAGTCACAAGGTGTTCGAGGCGTGGGCCGGCCCGGGACTGCTCGGCCGCGTGCTCGACGGCGCCGGTTTGCCACTCGACGGCGCGGGGCCGCTGCGCTGCGAGGACCGGATCCGGCTGCTGCCGCGGCCCATGAACCCGCTCGACCGCCGCCCGATTCGCGACCCGCTCGACGTCGGTGTACGGGCGATCAATGCCCTCTTGACCGTCGGCCGTGGGCAGCGGCTCGGCCTATTCGCCGGCAGCGGCGTGGGCAAGAGCGTGCTGCTCGGCATGATGACGCGCTTCACCACGGCCGACGTGATCGTCGTCGGTCTGATCGGCGAGCGCGGTCGTGAGGTACAGGAATTCGTATCGCAGTACCTGACGACCGAAACGCGACGGCGTGCCGTGATCATCGCCACGCCGGCCGACCGGCCGCCGCTGGTCCGGGTGCACAGCGCGCTGCTCGCGACGAGCATCGCCGAGTACTTCCGCGATCAGGGCAAGAACGTGCTGCTGCTGATGGACTCGTTGACACGCGTTGCGCAGGCGCAGCGCGAGATCGCGCTGTCGATCGGCGAGCCGCCGGTCACGAAAGGCTATCCCGTGTCGGTATTCGCCAAGCTGCCGCAGCTCGTCGAGCGTGCCGGCAACGGCGGCCCGAACGGCGGCTCTATCACGGCGTTCTACACGGTTCTGACCGAGGGCGACGACCCGAACGATCCCGTGGCCGATTCCGCGCGTGCCGTGCTCGACGGCCACATCGTGTTGTCGCGACGGATCGCCGAGACCGGGCTTTATCCCGCGATCGACATCGAAGCGTCGATCAGTCGGCTCATGCCGATGGTCACGTCGCCCGAGCAGCAGGCGCTGATTCGCCGCTTCCGGCAGCTGAACTCGGCCTACAGCCAGAACCGCGATCTGATCACGATCGGCGCCTACGCGAAGGGCAGCGATCCGCGCGTCGACGAGGCCATTCATTACTGGCCGGCGATCCAGAAATTTCTGCAGCAGGACGGCAACGAGTCGATTGCGTTCGGCCAGAGCGTCGACGGCTTGCGTGCACTGTTTCGCGACGCATCCGCGCGTGAGGGCAACAAATGATGAACCGTGCATCCAGGCTTGCACCGATTGCCGAGTATGCCGGCAGAGTGGAGGACGAGGCCGCGCGACGGTTGGCCTCGAGCGCGAAGGCGCTGCAGGCGAAGGAGCGCGAGGTCGAGCAGCTGCGCAGCTATCTCGCCGAGTACCGGCAGCGCGCCGATCTCGAGCAGCAGTCCACGGACAGCTTGCGCTGGCAGAACAGTCGCGCGTTTCTCGCGCGGCTGTGCGAGGTCGTTGCAGCTCAGGAGGCGGCGCTGCACAACGCGATCGAGTGCCATCGACTGGAAGCGGAGCGGTGGCGTGACTCGTACCGGCGCTCGAAGTCGCTCGACCAGGTCATCGAGCGTGGTCAGCGCGAGGAAGCCGAGGTGCTGCAGAAGCGCGCGCAGGCCGAGCTCGACGAGGCGGCGCTGCGGCGCCGGCTCGTCAGCCGCTAGCGCTGAAGCCCGACCCGCTGAGCTGAGCCCAAGAGACGGTGGAAGGCGCTCAAGGTGCTGCGTCGACGAAGCGCAACTTGAGCTCGCCGCCGAGATTCACAATGTCGCCGTCGCGAAGCACGCGCTTGTGCACGCGCTCTGAGTTCACGAGGATGCCGTTCTTGCTGCCCGCGTCCTCGATGATCGTGCCGATGCCACTCGTGCTCACCTTTGCGTGGACGCGACTGATGTAATGGCTCGCGATGCGAATGTCGCTGTCATGCCCGCGGCCGATGGTCATCTCTTTCTTGATCAGCGGATAGTCGACGTCTAGGTCACCGACGAGCGCAATGAGCTTGCGCGTCGCCGGACCGGCGAGAGGTTCCCCGACGTCGACCACGTCGCCGCCCTTCTGATCGCCGGCGAGCAGGTCGAAGGAGAGCATCTCCTGCGATGCGTCGGTGTTGCGCTGCTCCGAGGCGATCGTCTCGATGAACGGGTCGTCCAGTCGCTTCTCGTCGGCACCGTCCAGGTTGCGATCCAAGGCGGCCAGGCTCGCGCCGAGGTCCGTGATGCGGCCGATGTTGCGCTCGAGCAGATCGGTCGTGGCCTGCTTCAAACGCAGCTCGGCCTCGAGGCTCGCGATGAGCTCCTGTTGTGCGGTGATCTCGGCTTTCAGCCGCTCGTTTTCGGCGAGCGTCTCACTGCGCAGCTCACCGAGCTCGCTCGAATGCGCCTCGAGGCGAGCCAAGTCGCTGCGTACGTCGGCCGCTTCCTTCTCGAGGGCCCGCAGCTCTTGGTCGAGCTTTGTCGCGAGCTGCGCCTTCGCTTGTGCCAGGTCATGGCTCGCCTCGAGCTCCGCGGCGCGATCCTTGAGCTGATCTTTCGCGGTCCGCAGCTGATCGTGGCTCGCCCGCAGCTCCTCGCGCAGCCCCTGCGCTTGCAGAGTCCGTTCTTGCAGCGTCTTCTCGAGCTCCTCGGCACGCTTCGCGAGCTTCTCTTTCGCCGCCGTGAGCTCCTCGACGGCCGCTTTCTGTTGCTCGATCTCGGCGCCGAGCGCGACCAGGTTGTCATCCCGCCGCGTGATGCCGCGCTCCAGCGACTCGATGAGCTTTTGATTGTTGCCGGCCTTGGCGAGTGCCTCCTCCGTCTCCTTTGCTCGGCTCGCGTGGTCCGCCTTAAGCTGCTCCGTCGCTTCGAAATGTTCGGCGAGCTTCTGCTGTAGCTCTTGATAAGCGACCTCACGCTCCTTGCGTCTGCCAGTCAGCTCCGAGCATTGCCGCTCGAGATCGAGGATTCGCGCCGCGAGCTGGCGCTTCTCCTCGTCGAAACGTGCAACGGCCGCGTCACGCGCTTTAAGCGTGCGCTCCATTCCGACCAGCGCATCCTTGTAGTTCGTGAGCTGAGCTTTCAGCTCGGACCAGCTCTGATGACGACCGTCGATGTAGGTTTCGAGATCCTGGAGCTTGAGGCGCAGGCGCCCTTGCTCGGCCAGAAGCTCCTCGTTCAGCTCGCCGACTCCGGCCGCGGTCTCGCGCTCTTGACGCACCGCGCCTTCGAGTCGCGCGACTTCGGTCTGCGCGCGTTTCAACGTGCCTTCTAGCGCCTCATGGCGGCGTCCCGCTTCTTCGACCGACGCCACGAACTCCTCGATCTTGCGGTCGCGCTCTTTCCCGCCGTCGATCAAGCCGGCGATCTCGGCTTCCTTCGCTGCGATCCGTTCGTCCGCGGTCTTCAGAGCATCCGCCGCATTGCCGAGCTCCGTCGTGAGCTTCTCGACGCTCGCCTCGCGTGTCTCGAGCTCCTCGCGCAGCTCCGCAATGTGCTTCTCGCGCAGCTTGAACTCGCCATCGATGCTGTGCCATCTCTCGTGTAGCCGATTGATTTCGCTCTCTAGATGGTTCAGCCAGAACGCCGCCTTTCCGTTGTCGGCTTGCGCGTGATGCCTGCCGTTCAGCGGCTCGACGGTCGGCGTCTCGACTTCCTTGATGGACGGGTATTCGCCCGTGTCGAGTTCCGTGAGGTCGTGGTCAGAATCATCGGCATCGTTTATGGTTTTCATTGGCTTCGATTCCGTGTTGTTTTTCGTCTAGCCGCCGCCGGTGAATCCTTCCGCTTGTAGCCCATGGACGATCGAGACGATCGCCGTGCGGGTCTTCGCGCCGAGCTTGGCTCGGATAGATTTCTGGTATGCGCGCACCGTATCGACGGTGACGGTGAGCTTCGCGGCGATCTCCTTGTCGGTGCTTCCTGAGATCAGCGCGTTCAGCACATCGAGCTCTCGCTTGGACAACCGGAACAGGCCCTTCGCCTTCGCCATTTCGAGCTGCTCCGCCTTCGGCTTGCTGATGGGCTCGATCAGTGCCGCGAACACGTCACCGCGTCCGCCTTGTCCGTCCTGCATCGAGAACAGACGCAAGCAATAGAATTCGTTGCCCAGGATGATCAGGGCGCAACGCTCGCCCGGCTTGTTGATCGTGAGCTGCTGGACGATGGAGGACACCGGCATCTGCTGCTGCTTGAACAGCCGCTGCACCTCGACGAGGGCATCGGCCATGAGCCGCTGCGCAGAGCCGGCGTCGATGGTGCGCGTGGCGTCGTTTGCCGCCGCGGGAACCGACGTGTAGAGGACATTGCCGTCCCGGTCGATCAACATCAGCAAGGGCCGTTGGCGCTTGCGCAGGATATCGGTCAGTCTGAAGTTGTACTTCTCGTCGGTCTTGTACAGGTCGATGTCGCCGATCGACTTCAGGCGGGCGTCGGTGGGACTGAGCTCCATCGTCCTCTCGTTGTTGTCGTGCGGAAACGGGACCGAAGGCGGCACCCGGTTACGCGCGGGCAATCTTGTTCTTCGATTCTCGGCCGGCGCGCCTATCGACGCGGCGGTCTGCGAATGACATCACAATAATCGAGACTGAAGTGTGATGTCGATCACGTTTGAACATTAATCCGGTCGGGCAAGCCCCCCAATCCTGGGGTACCCGTTCTGGGAGATCACCATAGATGGTCCGTTCCCGGGAATTGTACGGGTGGACGGGACGGGTACTGTGTGCCTCAGTGCGGAAGCGCCGGGCCGTCTGCCCTCGAGGGCTCCAACCTGCGCGGCCGACGGGGCCTTAAGTCAATTTCACACGGGAGAAATTAGGGACATGAACAAGCTCAAACTGAGCCTCGTCGCCGCCGCAGTCGCGTTTTCGCTCAGCGCGCTCGCGGACGAGCACCGGGGCGGCTCGGTCGACAACAGCGGCAACACGGCGGCGCTCGGATCCGCCCTCGCGAACGAGGACTCGGAAGCCACCGTCTCGACCGAAAACAGCGTCACTTCGGACGTCTCGAAGGACGTGACCGTCACGAAGGAAGCCTCCTCCTCGAAGGACAACACTTCCACGTCCGACAACAATTCGGCATCCGCGGCGGATGGTAGTCTCGCCGTCACGGCGCTCGGGTCGGGCAACGGCAACCTCAACGCACGCTCGGGCAACACGCTCGGCTCCGGCAACCTCGACGACTCGGACAACAGCGTCACGAGCGTCGTGACGTCGGACAACGGCTCGGCGTCGGCGGCAGACGGAAGCACGTCGGTTGCGAGCACGGGCAGCGGCAACGGCAATCTGAACCGCTTCTCGGGTAACAGCGACGAGTCGGTCGACAGCGCAGCGTTCGGCGCAGCGGGTGCCGTCGTCGCGAACAAGGACGGAGAAGCGTCGCGCACTGAAGTCGACGGATCCGACAACAGCCGCTCGTTGGCCGCTGGCGGCTCGGCCGCGGCAAACGGCGAGGGCAGCACGGCGTCGGCCGACAACAGCGACAATTCGACATCCGACAAGGCCGAAGCCACGTTCGGTGGCGCGGCCGTGAACGGTGGCGGCACCGCGACCGTCGACGCGAGCGACAACTCCGACAACTCCGATAACTCCGTGAACAGCGCGGCGGCGGCGTTCAAGGGCGGTGCTGCCGCGAATGGCGGCGGCACGGCGTCGCAGAACAACGCGGTGACACTCGGTGCGATAGCGGTGAACACCAACGTCCTCGGCTCCACCGTCGCGGACAATGCCACCACCGTATCGGCGTTCAAGTCGGATCAGACGACGACGAACGACGTCAGCGGCTCGTTCGCCGGCGCAGCCGGCATCAGCGTCGCGGCTCAGAACCTCGGCCAATCGGCGGCGGTTCAGCAGAGCGTGAACGTCCAAGCGAACATTCAGTAACGACCGCGACGTCAGTCAACTCCAACAGACATACATAGGGATCAGCTCAATGAACAACGCAACCAAGCTCAAGCTCGTCGCCGGCGCGGCCCTGCTCACCATGGGGGCCTACGCGTTTGCGGACGGCAGCGACAACAACCTCAATGGCGCGGGCGTCGGCTCGGCTCTGGCGAACGACGGCAGCACGGCCACCGTGACGACCACGAATAGCGCCGACTCCACGTTCAGCGCCTCGAGCGACTACAGCAGCACCGAGACGAAGACGCTCACGAACGATGCGTCATCGGACAACAGCAGCGCCTCGGCGGCCGACGACAGCATCGCCGTGGGTCTCGAGAGCTCGCTGAACAACAACGGCAACGTGGCGTCGAACAACACGGCGTTCTCGGACAATACCGACAGCTCGGACAACAGCGTCTCGAGCACGGTGAGCTCCGATAACGGCGCGGCGTCGGCGGCCGACGGCTCGACCGCCGTGAGCGTGAGCGATTCGTTGAACAACAATGGCAACCTCGGCTCCAACAACACGGACAGCTCGGAGACGAGCGGAGCCGCGGGCGTTGCCGGGGCGGTCGTCGCGAACAACGGCGGTACGGCTTCGGTGTCGAAGACCGACGAGTCGGACAACAGCAAAGCGGGCGCCGACTACAAGAGCGCGGCCGCGAACGGTGGCGGCTCGGCCACCGTGGACAACAGCGATAACTCGCAGGCCAACAAGGCTTCGGCCGGTGGGTTCGCGGCGGCCGTCAACGGCACGGGGACCGCGAGCGTGGACAAGAGCAACAACTCCGACAACTCCGACAACTCCACGAACAGCTCGGCGGACGCGGCGTTTGGCGGCGTTGCGGCGAACGGTGCGGGGAGCTCGGCGTCCATCGACAACAGCGTCACGCTCGGCAACATCGCGGTGAACACCTCGAAGCTCGACGCGAGCGTTTCGGGCAACACCGTGTCGGTCGAGGCGAGCTGGCACGCGAGCCAGTCGACGAGCAACAGCATCACGGACTCGTTCGCCGACAGCGCGGGCATCAACGTGGTCGGACAGAACCTGGGCAACAACAGCCTCATCCAGCAGAGCGTCAACGTTCAAGCGAACATCGAAGCTCTGCAGTGATGGCGTTGCGAATCTCGCGACTGGGATTAAGCCGGGCGGCGCGCAACTGCCGCCCGGCACTCTCCCGCGAGTAGGAGACAACCGTGACCAGCGGAATCTTTGCAGCGTTCGTGGGTGTCCTCGCCGTCACGTTCGCCATGAGCGCCGGCGCCGACGATCAAGCCCGGCCGCCGGCCGCGGTCCCTCTGGCGCCGCCGAGCCTGTCGCTCGGCGCGGCCAAGCCACTCAGCGCCGACGCGCTCGGCGAGCAGCGGGCCAAGGCGAAGCTCGAGATCGACAAGATCACGGTGAACGCGCCCACGCAGAACGGCGTGGTTGCAGGCAACGCCGCGATCAACACGACGACGGGCGGCAACTCGATCGGCGGTGCGGCGCTTTCAGGCGCGGCCGGGCTCGTGAGCACGATCCAGAACACCGGCAACAACGTGCTGATTCAGAACTCGACGATCGTGAACGTGTCGGTAGCGCCTTGACGGCGCACCGCGCGCGACGGTGCAGCCGAGGTGAGGGGATGAGCGCACGCAGATGGGTGTTGGCGACGAGTCTGGCGGCGAGCGCATGGCTCACTGCAACCCCCGCGCGCGCCGGAACCGTCTGGCTTCCCGGTTCCGAAGGCGTCGTCAACGTTCCGACAGCGAGCATGTCGGAGCGGAAATTTCGCGAAGTGGTTCGACAGCAGTTCGATTTCAGCTGCGGCTCCGCGGCGCTCGCGACGTTGCTGACGTTCCACTACGACTACGCGATCGATGAGATGACCGCGTTTCGCGACATGTACGAGCACGGCGACCAGGCAAAGATCCAACAGGCGGGCTTCTCGCTGCTCGACATGAAGACCTATCTCGCCAAAATCGGCTACGACGCGGACGGCTATCAGGCCGATCTCGCGACGCTCGCGGATGCCGGAATCCCCGCGATAGCGCTGATCGACTACCGAGGCTACCGGCACTTCGTGGTCGTCAAGGGCGTCCGCCGCGACAGCGTGCTGCTCGGCGACCCGGCACTCGGCACGCGCCTCGTCGCGCGCGCCGAGTTCGAGCAAATGTGGGACAACGGCGTGCTGTTCATCATCAAGAACAAGTCTGAGGTCGGCCGGAAATTCTTCAACACGGAGGCGCAGTGGCAGCACCTCGCCCGAGCGCCGCTCGGGACGGCCTTGGGCGCCGACGATCTCGCGACGCTCACAGTGAATCTTCCGCGCCTCGGAGAATTTTGACATGCGCCGCACATTGCGAACTGGCCCGATCGACGTCGATCAGATCGTCGCGAACTACACGGCGCTCGGTCGCGCGCAACGCCGCAAGCTCGCGAAGCGCCGCTGGACGCGCGCGGGTGCGACAACCGCCATCGTCGTGGGCGCCGCGCTCGTATGGCTCGGCGGCGCTCACACGAGCCTGCTCGACCGCTCGCGCGAGAGCACGATCGGTGCTTTGCAGTCGATGGTTCGGACGGAGATCGAGAAACTGGACGCGGCACGCGCCGAGCTCAAGGTCGAGCGCGAGCGCTTCGTGGCAAAAAGCGCAGAGCTCCAGGCCGAGCTCACTGCCTTCGCGTCGCGTCATGCCGAGCTCGAGTCACAGCAGTCCGACTTGAGCGCGCAGAGCGCCGAGCTGCGCGCTGCGCTCGGGAAGGTCGACGCCGAGCGCGAAGCGCTCGTGGCGGCTCAGTCGCGCGGCCCCGCCGTGGAGCGCGAGCTGCTCGCGATCGGCGAGCAGCGGCACGCGCTCGAGCAGCAGTGGCAATCGTTCACCGATCAAGGCAAGCAGCTCTCCACGGAGCTCGAGGCGCTCGAGCGGCAGCGTGACGCGCTCGAGGCCGAGCGGGCGTCGATGGAACGACAGCGTCGCGACCTCGAGACACTGCTCGATTCCGCGGCGGCCGGTCCGCGCGCCGCGAGCGACAATCAAATCGAGAGGCTGCCGTTGCCGCGCTCGAAGGAGGAGCCGCTGTTCGCGACGGCCGTCGACGCCGACCACCTCGGCAACATGCGCGCGGGCCTACAGCTCCCGAACGGCATGAACGTGGCGATCGGGCTCACACGCACCGCGACGATCAACGGCGAGGAGCAGCCCGGCAGCTCGCTCAGAATCGACGACTTGACTCGGGGGATCGATCCCGCGGCGCTCGGCACGATGCGGCCGCTCGTCATTCAGAACGGCGACCGCAACCTGCTCGGCCCCGAGCTGTTGAACGCCGGCGCATTCGGACTCGGGACGATCATTCAGAACACTCGCGACAACCAGGACATCCGCACCTCGACGATTTACGACGTGTCGATAGAGGACGTCTCGCGCACCCTGAGGGACATGGCCGCGAGCCAAGCGTTGAGCGACAGCTTGTCCCTGCAACGGTGAGGGACGCCGGTGCCACGTGATCGAGGGAACGCAATGATCAAACAATGGATCTTCGCGGCGGCCGCGGCGGCTCTGCCTGCCGCGTTTGCGCTGGCCGACGTCGTGCCGGCGTCGAGCGTGAAGCCCGCGGATGCGCGGTTGGCCGACATCAACGCGCGCTACCGCGCGGTGCTCACGCAGCTCGAGGAGATCGACCGGCAGCGTCGCGCGCTCGATACGTTGATCGCACGCGCCCAGGATCTCGAACGGATGCGCGGCACCGGGGCCGGCGGTGGCGCTGCCGCCCCGGCGGCCGAATCGACCCCACCCGTGGTTGCGGTCGAGCGCAAGGATGAGCTCGATGCGCAGCGGCGCGAGATTCCGGATTTGCCGAGGGTCAGCAGCGAGATCGGCGGCGTGCTCACGCCGCGGCATCAGCTCGTGCTCGAGCCGTCACTGAGCTACTCGTATTCTTCGGTGAGCCGCGTTGCGATCGAAGGCTTCACGATTCTGCCGGCGCTGCTCGTCGGTGTGATCGACGTCGTCGAGGCGGACCGCAACACCTATCTGTCGAGCCTCAGCGCGCGCATGGGACTCACGAATCGCTTCGAGCTCGAGCTGCGCGGTTCGTACGTGTCCCGCTACGACGCGACACGCTCGCGCCAGTACCTCACGGACTCGGTGGCGGATAGCGTCTTCAACGGTCGCGGCGAGGGGGCGGGGGACTGGGAGCTCGGGATGCGCTACCAGTTCAAACGTCGCAAGCCGACCGCGCCTTATATCGTCGGTAATTTGCGCTTCAAGGCGGCCAACGGCACGGATCCATTCGAGATCGCCACCGCCAAGACGCTCGCGGGCGACCCGCAGCTCGCTGACGAGCTGCCGACCGGCTCGGGCTTCCGCAGCGTGAGCCCGAGCCTTACCTTCATCTATCCGACCGATCCCGTGGTCTTCTTCGGCAGCATCGGCTACATCTGGACCGAGAGGGACGACAAGGGTCTCTTCTACGACGACAAGGGCAAACAGATCGGCTTCGGTCTCGTCGACCCTGGCGACGCCGTCCGCCTGAACTTGGGGCTCGGCCTGGGGCTCAACGATCGCTCGTCGTTGAGCATCAGCTATCAGCTCGATCGGTTCTCGAAGACCTTCATCGAAACCGCGTCCGTGCAGGACGTCGTCGGGTCGGACGCGACCGTCGGTAAGTTGCTCGTCGGCTATTCACTGAAGATGCCGAGCGGCGCGCCGTTGAACCTCGCCTTCGGCATCGGCACCACGCGCGACGCGTCGGACACGGAGCTCACGTTCCGGATGCCGTTCACGCTGAACCACTGAGCGACTGGCACGGCTGTTGCAGTAGCTGCTGCATGATCGACACCGTTGCCGGGCAGGGGCTATGGAGCTCGTAGCCGCGCTGCCATCCGAGCTGCTGACGAGCGTGGCGCCGCCGGCGGGCGGCGCCGCGCCAGCGCTGCGCTCGACCGACCAGGACGCCGCTGCGGCGTCCGCGATGCTGCCCTTCGAGCTGCTGATCGGGCTGCTCAAGGCCGCGGCGCCGGGCGGCGAGAGCTTGCCGGCCGCCGGCAATCCCTTGCCAGCTGCGACCCTCCCGGTGGCGGGGACGACCCCGGCGAACCCGCGAGCGGCGCCCGCCGCCGTGCCGCCGTCGCCGACCGCGACCACGGGCAACGACGTGCTCGCGCGGCTGCGGCTTGCCGCCGCCGCGGCCCCGGCCGCCGCCAATGCCACGGCCACGGCCACGGCCCAGACGGGCGATGCGGCGGGCACGGGCGGCGCGCTGCCCCCATTCGCGGCCGGGGATGCGAAGCCGCTCGAGGCGCCGGCAGCGCCTGCGGCTGCCCCTGCGCCCGCGGCGACCGCCGCGCCGCCGCCACAGGCGTCGGCGGCGGCCGAGGTCGCAGCGGCGCTCGCGCTGCCGCGCGCAGCCAACGGCGACCGGCCGGCACCGCGTCCGTCGCCGCCGTTCGCCGATTCCGGCGGAGCCGTCGAGGGCTCCGCGCCGCTCGCGGCGGGCATCGAGCCCCAAGGCAACGCGGTCGCCAACGCGGTCAAGGGCACGGAGCCCGTCGCCTCCACGAACGCCACGACGGTACCGGCGCATCGCGATCCGGCGCTCGAAGTCTTGCCGCCGCTGCCCGCCGCCGGGAGCGACGCCGCAACCACGAGCGCGACCGGTGGCGCCGTGCCGCCACCGCCGGCTCATGCCGCGAGCGCGGCCGCGCCGGCGGCCTCCGACCCCGCGTCGGCGGCGCAAGGCCCGCCGATCGATACGCGCGCCGAGCACTGGCACGATGCGCTCGCGAGCCGCGTGCACTGGCTCGTCGATCAGCAGGTCGGCGAGGCACGGATCAAGCTGAACCCACCCGAGCTCGGCGCCGTGGACGTGAAGATCTCGGTGGTCGAGGACAAGACGTTCGTCCACCTCACGACCGCGACCACGGCGGCGCGCGACGAGCTGGCGCAAAGCCTGCCGAGGCTGCGCGACCTCCTGGCGTCGAGCGGTCTCTCGCTAGGCGGCGCGACGGTGCAGGGCGGCCAAGGTGGCCATGGGGGCGGCGATGCCGCGCCCCGCAGCAGCGCTGCGGCATTCAGTCCCTTCCTGCCGGCCGACGACGAGATCGCCCCCGTCCGTCTCCGGCCCACCGCGCGCGGTCGCATCGACCTGTTCGCCTGAGCTCGATGCGGCGGCGGACCGTCGCCCACCTCGCAAAGCGCCAATTTTTCGGCGCTGTCCACGGAGCACCTGCCGACTTAAGTAGTTGATATTCAAAGTCTCGTCTCCCCGCGATCCCCTGGCATGGATCTTGGAATCCCGCCCTCGAGTTCAGTTTCTGCAGGAGGACTGCGATGGCCGAGGCGAACAAGGAACCGGCAACGGACGCCGAGAAGGGCGACAAGGCGAAGGCCCCCAAGGCGGGCGGTCCGGGGCACATGAAGCTCGTGATCGTCGGCGCCGTGGCGCTGTTCGTGGCGCTGCTCGGCGCCCAGGTCGCCGGGCCGCTCGTGAACCGGATGCTCGAGAGCCATGCCGCGAACACACCGGCGGCCGACGAGCAGGCGGAAGGCGAGGACGGCAGCCTGGTCGTCGCCGAGGCCGCGGCGGAGCCCGAGACCGCGGCGCCCTCCGGGCCCGCGAACTACGTGCCGCTGGATCCGCCGTTCGTCGTGAGCTTCGACGAGGAAGACGGCACGCGGTATCTGCAGCTGCAAGTCCAGGCGATGGCGCGCAGCGAGAGGACGATCGACGAGATCAAGAAGCACGCACCGGCGCTGCGCAACGCGTTCCTGTTCCTGCTCTCCGGCTACGACCTCGAGGAGCTCTCGACCCTGAAGGGCAAAGAGAAGCTGCGCGCCGAGCTGCTGACGAAGGCCAACGAGGTCCTGGCCAAGAACGGCGTCGAAGGGCAGATCGAAGAGCTGTATTTCACGAACCTCGTGATTCAGTAACGGACCGCCGCATGGCCGCCGACGCCTCCACTCCCTCGACGCCCGCGCGCGACAACATCAGCAGCGACGAAGTCGAGGCGCTGCTGGACAAGGGCGGTGCGGGCGCCGCGCCGCCACCGGGCGTGCCGCAGCCCTACGACCTCGTGGCGCAGGATCGGATCGTGCGCGGGCGCATGCCGGCGCTCGATCGCCTGAACGAGCGCTGGGTGACGGAGTTTCAGCGCAAGCTCGGGGAGCTCATCCACCAGCCGCTCGAGGTCACGCTGCAGGAAGTGCAGCTCGCGCCGTATGGCAAATGGCTCGCGAGCTTGCCCGTGCCGACGAGCTTCAATCTGTATTCGATCAAGCCGTGGCCCCGCAACGCGCTCGTGGCCGTCGACGGCAAGCTGCTATTCGCGCTCGTCGAGCGCTACTACGGCGGCGGCGGGCGTGCCGGCGGCAATCCCACGCGCGAGACGTTGACGCCGACCGAGCAGCGCCTGAACCGGGTGCTGGTCGATCTCGTCACCGATCATTTCCGCCGCGCGCTAGCGCCGGTGGCGGCGCTGGAATTCCAGCACGCGCAGGTCGAGGTCAACCCCAGCTATCTGAACATGGCGACGCCGAGCGAGATCGTGGTCGTGACGCGCGTCGAGGTCACGCTCAACGCCGTCGGCGGATCGATCTGCCTGATTCTGCCGCTGTCCTCGTTCGAGCCGGTTCGCGACAAGCTCGCCGAGGGGCTGAAGACGGTGTCGCCGGAAACGCGGCAGCGCTGGCGCAGCGGCTTGCGCGCGCAGCTCGAGCACACCTATCTCGATCTCACCACCGTGTTTCTCGAGACCGAGATCAGCATGCGCGAGCTCTTGCAAATGAAGCCCGGCGACATCCTGCCGATCGAGATGCCGAAGACGGCGATGCTGAAGTCCGGCTCGCGGCCGCTCCTGCGCGGCAAGTTCGGGCGCTCGCGCGGCTACAACGCCGTGAGCGTGCTCGAGGCCGTGAAGAGCACGGCACCCATTCCCGAGGAGACCATTCGATGAGCGGTAATGACGGCAATGTTGCGGCGGCCGAGTTCGCGGAGCTGCCGAAGGGCGCCGGGGGCGGCACCGGCCAGTTGAATCTCGATCTGATCATGGACGTGCGGCTCGTGCTGACGCTGGAGGTGGGTCGAACCCGGATCAGCGTCCGCAATCTGCTTGCGCTGACGCAGGGCTCCGTCGTGGAGCTCGACAAGCTTGCCGGCGAGCCGCTCGACGTGCTCGTCAACGGCACGCTGGTTGCGCACGGCGAGGTGGTGGTCGTGAACGACAAATTCGGAATTCGCTTGCTCGATGTCGTGAGCCCCGAGAAGCGCGTGGAGTCGCTGAAGGAATGAAACGCCTTCTGCTGCCGATCGCCGGGCTGCTGACGTCCAACGTCGCTTTCGCGGCGCCGGGTGTCGCGCTCGCGGATCTGTCCAGCGTGATCCTGAGCTTGACGCTCGTGCTCGGCTTCATTTTCGGTGCGGCCTGGCTCGTGCGTCGGGCGCCGTTTTCGATCGGCCGCGGTAACGGACCGCTGAAGGTGCTCGCGGCTCTGCCGCTCGGCGCGAAGGAGCGGCTGTTGCTCGTCGAAGCGCGCGGCACTGAGCTCCTGATCGCCGTGAGTCCCGCCGGCGTGTTCAACGTCGGGGCGCCTTCATCGAGCGCGGGCGGGTCAGGCGCGACGTTGCCGACCGAGCCCAAGTTCACGCTGGCGGAACATTCATGAGGATCGCGCGCTCGTTGCTCGTCGTTGCGCTGCTGCTGGCTTTCGGCCACGTGGCGCTCGCCCAGTCGATCCCGGCCGTGACGGTCAACCAGCTCGGCAGCGGGCAGCAGACCTACTCGCTCAGCATTCAGGTGCTGGCGCTGATGACGGCGCTGACGGTGCTGCCGGCGCTGCTCCTATCGATGACCGCGTTCACGCGCATCGTGATCGTGCTCGCGATCCTGCGCCAGGCGCTCGGCACGCCGCAGACGCCGCCGAATCAGGTGCTGATCGGCCTCGCGCTCTTTCTCACGCTGTTCGTGATGTCGCCCGTCATGACGCGTGCCTACGACGAGGCCGTCGTGCCGTACATGGCCGGTGAGCAGGATGCGATGACGGCAGCGAAGCACGCGATCGTGCCGCTGCGCGGGTTCATGCTGGACCAGGTTCGCGAGAACGACATCAAGATGTTCACGGATCTGTCCGGCCATGAGCCGTACGCGGGGCCGGACGACGTGCCGCTCGCGGTCTTGATCCCGAGCTTCATTACGAGCGAGCTCAAGACGGCGTTTCAGATCGGCTTCTTGATCTTCATCCCGTTCCTGATCATCGATCTCGTGGTCGCGAGCGTGCTGATGTCGATGGGCATGATGATGTTGTCGCCGATGCTGATCTCCCTGCCTTTCAAGATCATGTTGTTCGTGCTCGTCGACGGCTGGTCGCTGCTGGTCGGAACGTTGGCTTCGAGCTTCTTCGCGTGAGGTAACGCAATGACACCCGAGTCGGTCATCATCATCGGTCAGCAGGCGCTCGTCGTCACGGCGATGCTCGCGGCGCCGATGCTGCTCGCCGCGCTGGCGGCAGGGCTTCTGATCGGCGTCTTCCAGGCCGCGACGCAGATCAACGAGGTCACGCTTTCCTTCATTCCGAAGCTGCTGGTGCTCGCCGCAGCGCTGTACGTCGGCGGTGGCTGGATGTTGAAGGTGATCATCGGCTATTCGGAGTCCCTGATCAGGAGCATCCCGCAGCTCATCGGATGATCATGCAGATTCCACTCGACATGCTGGAAGCGATCCTCACGCGTGAGCTCGGCCTCACGGTGTGGCCGTTCTTCCGTATCGCCGGGGTCATGATGGTGGCACCGATCTTCGGCGCGCGCCTCGTGCCGAAGCGCGTGCGACTAGCGCTCGCAGTGGCCACCACGGTCGTCGTGTCGCCCATGCTGCCGCCGACGCGGCCGTTCGACCTGTCGCTGGCCACGGGTCTCGTAGTGGCGCAAGAGGTCCTGATCGGTGCGGCGATCGGCTTCTGCCTGCAGATGATCTTCGACGCTTTGATCGTGGCCGGTCAGACGATCGCGATGAGCATGGGGCTCGGGCTCGCGATGATGGTCGACCCGCAGCGCGGCGTCTCCGTCCCCGTGATCAGTCAGTTCTTCGTGATCCTGGGGACGCTGATCTTCCTGTCTCTCGGCGGGCATCTGGCGACGCTGCGCCTGCTCTCCGACAGCTTCACGCTGCTGCCGCTCGGCCGGCCGCTGTCCACGGACGGTTTGTTCATGATTGCGAACTGGGGCGGCCAACTGTTCGCCGGTGCACTGCGCATCGCACTGCCGGCAGCCACGGCGCTGCTGGTCGCGAATATCGCGTTCGGCATCATGAGCCGCGCCGCGCCGACATTGAACCTGTTTGCCGTCGGTCTGCCGGCCGGCCTGCTGATCGGCTTCCTGCTGCTGCTGCTGAACATCGGTCACCTCAGCACGCTGCTGCAGGAATTCCTCGGGACCACGCTGACCATGCTGACGCAAGCGCTCGGAGCATAGCGAGACCGCCATGGCAGAGAACGACACGCCGCAACACGACCGCACGGAGCAACCGAGCGCAAAACGCCTCGACGATGCGCGCGACCGCGGTCAGGTGCCGCGCTCGCGCGAGCTCGCCGCGACGGCGGTCGTGATCGCCGGAGCGCTGGCGCTACTGGTCGGCCGGAGCTACTACGCCGCGACCCTCGAGCGCCTGTTCAAGCTCGGGCTCCATCTGCCGCGCGCGGCGCTGTTCGATCCCACGTTGCTGCCAGGCTCGCTGGTCGGCGGTTTTGCGATCGGCTGGCAGTTGCTGATGCCCGTGGCGGCCGCGACGATCGTCGCGGCCATCGGCGGCACCGTCGCGCTCGGCGGCTGGGCGTTCAGCGGCGAGGCGCTGGCGCTGAATTTTGGGCGCCTGAACCCCGTCAGCGGGCTCGGACGGCTGCTGAGCTGGAATGGGCTGGTCGAGCTTTTGAAGGCGCTCGCCAAGTTCGCGGTCGTCGCGGTGATCGCCGGACTCCTGCTGTGGAATCTTGCCGGCGACTTCCTGTCGCTCGGCACGCTGACGCTGCAAGCGGCCATCAGTCGCTCGGCCTGGCTCGGCGGTGTTGCGCTGATCGGACTGGCCACGAGCCTGCTCTTGATCGCGGCGGTCGACGTGCCGTTTCAGTTCTGGCATCACCGCCGCCAGCTCCGCATGACGAAGCAGGAAGCGAGGGACGAGCTGAAAGAAACCGAAGGCCGTCCCGAGGTCCGGTCGCGTATTCGCAACCTGCAGCGTTCGATAGCGACGCGCCGGATGATGGCCGACGTGCCGAAGGCGGACGTGGTGGCCATGAACCCGCAGCACTATGCCGTTGCGCTGCGCTACGACGCCGGCAAGATGAAGGCTCCGCGCGTCGTGGCCAAGGGCGCGGACCTGATGGCGCTGCAAATCCGCCGCGTGGCGGAGGCGCACAACGTGCCGATCTTCGAGCACCCGCAGTTCGCGCGCGCGTTGTACTTCACGAGCGAGATCGGCAAGGAGATCTCGCCGCGGCTCTACGTGGCCGTCGCGCAGGTCTTGACGTACATCTATCAGCTCAAGGGTAAGGCGACGCCCGGCGCGAAGCGGCCCACGGGGGCCCGCGTGCCACCGCAGAAACCGGTGCTCGCGATCGATCCGGACCTCGCCCAGCCGCGGCCCGGCCGAGCGCCGGGGAGGGCGGGCGCGCCGCCGTCGCAGAATGCAGATCGCGGCCGGCGCCCTGGCCAGGGAGCTGACGCGTGAGCGCCGTGATGACGCGACGTCTGGCGACGATCGGCAAGCTCGGCCTGGGCGTGCCGCTGCTCGTCGTCGCGCTGCTCGCAATGGTGGTCGTGCCGCTGCCGCCGTTTCTCCTCGACGTGTTCTTCACGTTCAACATCACGCTGTCGCTCGTGATCATGCTGGCGGTGATCTACGTGCGCCGCCCGCTCGACTTCGCGGTGTTCCCCACCGTGCTGCTCGGCGTCACGTTGCTGCGGCTGGCGCTGAACGTGGCGTCCACGCGCGTCGTGCTGCTCCATGGTCACACGGGCACGTCGGCGGCCGGCCGCGTGATCGAGGCCTTCGGGCAATTCGTGATCGGCGGCAACTACGCCGTCGGCATCGTCGTGTTCGTGATTCTCGTCGTCATCAACTTCATGGTCGTGACGAAGGGCGCGGGCCGGGTCTCGGAAGTGACGGCACGGTTCACGTTGGACGCCATGCCGGGCAAGCAGATGGCGATCGACGCCGATCTGAACGCGGGTCTGATCACCCAGGAGCAGGCCGTCGCGCGGCGCACCGAAGTGGCGCAAGAGGCCGATTTCTACGGCGCGATGGACGGCGCGAGCAAGTTCGTGCGCGGCGACGCGGTGGCCGGCATGCTGATTCTCGCCATCAACATCTTGGGCGGGCTCGTGATCGGCACGATGGACCATGGCTTGCCGATCGCCGAGGCGGGCCGCGTCTACACGTTGCTCACGATCGGCGACGGTCTCGTCGCCCAGATTCCCGCGCTGCTCGCTTCGACGGCCGTCGCGGTGATCGTGACGCGGATGTCGCGCGCCTCGACGCTCAGCGAGCAGGTCGTGCAGCAGCTCGTTCAGCATCCGCGTGCGCTAACGATCGCGGGCAGCGTGCTCGGCGTGCTCGGACTGCTGCCCGGCATGCCGAACCTCGTGTTCCTGATGCTCGCTTCCGCCACGATCGGCGCGGGCTATTGGCTGGAGAAGCGGGCCCGCGCTGGCCGCGCGGCCGGCGAAACCCGAGGCGGCCGCGCAACCCGCGGCCCCGCCGGCCGCCGATCGTGAGCTCGGCTGGGAGGACGTCAGCGCCGTCGATCTGGTTGGCCTCGAAGTCGGCTACCGCTTGATTCCGCTCGTCGATCGGAACCAGTCCGGGCCATTGCTCGGCCGGATCAAGGCCGTGCGCCGCAAGCTGTCCGAGGAGCTCGGCTTTCTGGTCCAGTCCGTGCACATCCGCGACAACCTCGAGCTGAAGCCGAATGCCTACCGCATCTCGATCCTCGGCGTGCCCGTCGGCGAGGGCGAGATTCAGACCGAGCGCGATCTCGCGATCAATCCCGGCGGCGTGACTGCCCAGCTCGTCGGCGTGCGCACGAAGGACCCGGCGTTCGGCCTCGACGCATATTGGATCGAGCCGGCGGCCAGGGAGCACGCCCAGTCGCTCGGCTTCACGGTCGTCGATGCAGCGACCGTCGTCGCGACGCACTTGAGCGAGCTCCTGAAGCGCCACGCCCACCAGCTGCTCGGTCACGAAGAGGTTCAGCAGCTGCTCGATCGGCTCGCGAAGAGCGCGCCGAAGCTCGTCGAGAACCTGACGCCCGGGGCCTTGCCGCTCGGCGTCGTGGTCAAGGTCATGCAGGAGCTGCTCGTCGATCGGGTGGCGGTGCGCAACATCCGTACGATCGCGGAGACGCTGGCCGAGCACGCCGGCCGCACCCAGGACCCGGCAGTGCTGCTCGCGCACGTTCGCGAGGCGCTCGGCGGCTCGATCGTGCAGGGCATCTATGGCCTGCGCGACGAGCTGCCGGTCATCACGCTCGATCCGTCGCTCGAGCAGCTGCTGCGCGACGGCTTCAAGGGCGGTGAAGGCGCGCCCACGTTCGAGCCGAGTCTCGCGGATCGCTTGCACGGCGCGCTGCTCGATGCCGCCGGGCAACAAGAGCTCCGCGGCGAGCCCGCCGTGCTGCTCGTGCCCACGCAATTGCGGCCATGGCTCGCGCGTTTCACGCGCCATGGCGCACCCAATCTCGCAGTCCTCGCCTACGGCGAGGTTCCGCACAACAAGTCGCTGCGCGTCGTCGCGAGCGTGGGTAGCCCGAACGGGACTGCCGCACGTGCGCCGCTGCCGCGCGCGAATGCCGCGTAGCTCGAGGAGAACGGAAAGTGAACATCAGACGATTCGTGGCCACTGACATGCGGGCGGCCCTGGCCGCGATCCGCGGCGATCTCGGTCCCGACGCCGTGATGCTGTCGAGCCGCAAGCTGCCGGAGGGCGTGGAGGTCATCGCGGCCATCGATTACGACGACAGTCTGTTCGACCACGCCGCGCAGGGTCCCGCCGAGGGGACCGATGCTGCGGACGACGAGCCTGCGGTGACACAACTCCACGCGTACCAGCAGGTGGCCACGGGGCGCCCGTCCGCAACGCGCGAGCCGCATTCGGCCGCGCCGCCCGCGGAGGCCGGCGCGGACTCCTCCATGGCCCTCGAGATCAAGGACCTGCGCCGGCTGCTCGAGACGCAGCTCGCGAGCCTGGCGTGGAACGACTTGAATCGCCAGGCGCCGGTGCGGGCGCGCTTGCTGCGTGAGCTCAGCAAGCTCGGCGTCGACTCGGCGCTCGCGACGGAGCTCGCCGACGCCGTGCCGGCGGACTTCGGCTCGCAAGAGGCCATGCGCCTCGTGGTTCGCCGGTTCGGCGAGCGCCTGCCCCTCGTCGACTGGGACATGGCGGAGACCGGTGGGATTTTCGCCATCGTCGGTCCGACCGGGGTCGGCAAGACCACGAGCCTCGCGAAGATCGCCGCGCGGTTCGTGCTGCGGCATGGCGTGGAGAAGCTCGGCCTCGTGAGCACGGACACGTATCGGATCGGCGCCCGCCAGCAGCTCGCGAACTTCGCTCGCATCCTGCGCGCGCCGATGCACGTCGTCGAGACGGCGCAGGACCTGCGCGGCGTGCTCGAAGGCTTCGCGGACAAGAAGCTGGTGCTGATCGATACGGCGGGCATGAGCCAGCGGGACGTGCGGCTGGCCAATCAGTTCGCGACGCTGAACGTGGAAGGCTACGCGGTACGCACCGTGCTGGCGCTGTCGGCCGGGGCGGATCGCGGCTGTCTCGCCGAGGCCATGAAGGTGTTCAAGGCTGCGAATCCGGAGGCGTTGATCGTCACGAAGCTCGACGAGGCCACGGCGCTCGGCGGAGTGCTGTCGCTCGCGATTCGCAGCGCGCTGCCAATCGCCTACCTGTCCGACGGCCAGCGTGTGCCGGAGGACTTGCATAAGGCAGCGCCGAAGCGGTTCTGGCTGCTGCACAACGCGTTGAAGCTCACGGCGAATGCCGCCGCCTCCCCGGACGAGCATGAGCTCGCCGATCGCTTCGGTCACATGGGGCTCGCCGCCAATGCGTGACCTGAAGCTCGATCAGGCCGCCGGTCTTCGTCGGCTCGGCGCCCAGCGCAACACGAAGGTCATCGCGATCACCGGCGGCAAGGGCGGCGTCGGCAAGACGCTGGCGGCCGTGAACCTCGGAGCGGCCCTCGTGGGCCTCGGTCGTAGCACGATGTTGCTCGACGCCGATCTCGGCATGGCGAACGTCGACGTGCTGCTCGGCCTGCGCGCACGGTTGAATCTCGAGCACGTCGTCAACGGCGAGTGTGGTCTCGAGGACGTGATTCTCACGGCGCCGTCGGGCCTCAAGGTCGTGCCTGCGAGCTCGGGTAGCTTCAGCATGGCCACCTTGTGCCGCGCGCAGCACTCGGGCCTGATCGGCGCCTTCAGCCAACTGCTCGAGCCGCTCGATGTGCTGCTCGTCGACACCGGAGCGGGCGTCGGCGACGGCGTCGTCACGTTCAGCGAGGCCGCGCAGCGCGTGGTCGTGCTCGTCTGCGACGAGCCTGCTTCGCTCACGGACGCCTACGGGCTGATCAAAGTGCTGACGCGCCGCAACGCCGGCTGCCGGTTCGAGATCGTCGCCAACATGGTCGAGACGCCGGCGCACGGCCGCGAGCTGTACGACAAGCTCATGCGTGTGTGCCAGCGCTTTCTCGGGATCACGCCGGCCTACTTCGGCTACGTGCCGATGGACGACTACCTGCGCCAGGCGATTCGCCGCCAGGCCGCCGTCGTGGAGGCGTTTCCGGGCAGCCCTTCCGCGCGGGCCTTTCAGCGCCTTGCGCTGGCAGCCGATGGCTGGCCGGCGCCGGCTCAGGCGCGCGGCGGCATCGAGTTCTTCGTGGAGCGGCTGGTGCGGCAGGAGCCGCCGCGGGCGGTCGGGGCGTGATGACCGCGGGCTATAAAACCGTCAGCGCCGCGGGGTTGCCGCCGGCCGACGAGCTCGTGCTGAAGCATGGCGAGCTCGTGAAGCGCATCGCCTACCACGTCGTGAGTCGCCTGCCGGCCCACATCGAGGTCGACGATCTGATTCAGGCCGGCATGATCGGCCTCCTGAACGCCGCGCAGAACTTCACGCCGACCAAGGGCGCCAATTTCGAGACCTATGCCGGTATCAGGATACGCGGCGCCATGCTCGACGAGGCGCGTCGCTCGAATTGGACGCCGCGCTCGACGTTTCGCAACGCAAAGCAGGTCTCGCAGGCCATTCGAACCATCGAAAATCGCACGGGGCGCGATGCGAAAGGGCAAGAGATCGCAGAGGCGCTCGGCGTCAGCCTCGACGAATACCATCGAATGGTCGAAAGCGCCGCTTCGAGCCGCATCCTGAGCTACGAGCAGCTCGCCGGCGATCCGGAGCGGGCCTCGCTGTTGCCGGATGCGCCGGAAGATGGCCCCGAGGCCATGCTCGAGGAGGATCAGTTTCGCGAGGCGGTCGCCAAGGCGATCGCGTCCTTGCCCGAGCGTGAGCGGCTCGTGCTGTCGCTGTATTACGACCAGGAATTGAACCTGCGCGAGATCGGCCAGGTGCTCGAGGTCAGCGAGTCGCGGATCTGTCAGATTCACGCTCAGGCCGTGGTGCGGATCAGGTCGCGGCTCGAAAGTTGGTTCAACGACCTCAAGGACTAGCGCAACAAGGTCACCATAAGCTGGAGTCGACCATGGCAGACGTTGACCGCATTACTCCGCCGCTACCCACGCTACCGCCGGTCGGTCGCGGCACGGATTCCCAGGGTCGACCCGCGGAACAGCCGCGCAAGCCGCGACCCGAGCCGAACGGCAACCGCAGGCGGAATGACGATCAGCCCTCCGACCACATAGACGAGTACGTGTGATGCTAGAAAACTTCCCGTGGCCGCAAACGATTCTCGGGCTCGCGGCAGCCCTGGCGATCCTCGTGATCTACGACGTCGTGTACGTCTGGCCAATCCATCGGCGGATCAATCGATTGGCCGATCGTTGCGACGGGCTCGAGCGGTTGCTCGGTGGCCGGCTGGAGGGTTTGGTGGCACGCGTCGCCACCCTCGAGCAGCGTGGTCGTGAGGACCTCGCGAGGTTGATCGAGCGTGTCGGGCAGCTCGAGCTCGCCACCGAATCACGATCCTACGAGCAAGCCATCACCTCCGCCGAGCACGGCGAGGACGCGGTGCGACTGATCAGCGTGTTTCGGACTGACCGAAGGCGAGGCGGAGCTCGTCCACTTGCTGCACGGTGAGCGATCGCAAAGCGCGCGTCTCGGGAAAACACTCGAGCCGTGTTGACACTCCTTCCCTCTGACCAGACAATAGCCGGCTTATGTCCGCGGAGGGGTACCCAAGCGGCCAACGGGGGCAGACTGTAAATCTGCTGGTTTATACCTTCGTAGGTTCGAATCCTACCCCCTCCACCACGATCGGAAGAGGTAGGCGAGAACAGGCGGGTGTAGTTCAACGGTAGAACCTCAGCCTTCCAAGCTGATGGTGGCGGTTCGATTCCGCTCACCCGCTCCACTTTCGGAGACGAGCTTGCGGTCGAGTTTCGAACGCTGCTGGAGGTTGCTCCCGGTTTCCCGCCCACATAGCTCAGTCGGTAGAGCACTTCCTTGGTAAGGAAGAGGTCACCGGTTCAAATCCGGTTGTGGGCTCCATCGATGGTAGGGCTGCACCATAATGGTGCAGCGGATGGTTACACATTAATTATAGAGGCACCGTGGCCACCCGATAGGCCGCACGCCAGGCGAAGCTAAAGTCAGGAGTCCGAGCAATGTCCAAAGAGAAATTCGAACGAAAGAAGCCGCATGTAAACGTGGGGACGATTGGGCATGTGGACCACGGCAAGACGACGCTGACGGCGGCGTTGACGAAGGTGATGGCGGAGAAGCACGGCGGGTCGTTCATGGCGTACGACCAGATTGACAAGGCGCCGGAAGAGAAGGCGCGGGGGATCACGATTGCGACGGCGCACGTGGAGTACGAGAGCGATGCGCGGCATTACGCGCACGTGGACTGTCCGGGGCACGCGGACTACGTGAAGAACATGATCACGGGTGCGGCGCAGATGGACGGAGCGATTTTGGTGGTGTCTGCGGCGGATGGGCCGATGCCCCAGACGCGGGAGCACATATTGCTGGCGCGCCAGGTCGGGGTGCCGTACATCGTGGTGTACCTGAACAAAGCGGACATGGTGGACGATGCGGAGCTGCTGGAGCTGGTGGAGCTTGAGGTACGGGATTTGCTGACGACGTACGAGTTTCCTGGGGACAAGACGCCGATCGTGACGGGGAGTGCGTTGAAGGCGCTGGAGGGGGATACGTCGGAGATTGGGGCGCCGAGCATCGAGAAGCTGGTGGCGGAGATGGACAAGTACATTCCGGTGCCGGAGCGCTTGATCGACGGGCCGTTTTTGATGCCGATCGAGGACGTATTTTCGATTTCTGGGCGCGGCACGGTGGTGACGGGTCGAATCGACCGCGGGATCATCAAGGTGGGGGACGAGGTAGAGATCGTGGGCTTGAGGCCGACGACCAAGACCACCTGCACGGGGGTGGAGATGTTTCGCAAGCTGCTCGACGAGGGTCGGGCGGGGGACAACGTGGGGGTGCTGCTGCGGGGCACGAAGCGGGAGGAAGTCGAGCGAGGGCAGGTGCTGGCGAAGCCGGGCTCGATCACGCCGCACACGAAGTTCGAGTGTGAGGTGTACATCCTGACGAAGGAAGAAGGGGGGCGGCACACGCCGTTCTTCAAGGGGTATCGGCCGCAGTTTTACTTCCGCACGACGGACGTGACGGGGGCGGTGGAGCTGCCGGAGAACACGGAGATGGTGATGCCGGGGGACAACATTCAGATGAAGGTGGAGCTGATTTCCCCGATTGCGATGGAAGAGGGCCTGCGGTTTGCCATCCGTGAGGGTGGCCGCACCGTCGGTGCCGGCGTCGTCGCGAAGATTATTCAGTAACGGCGTCGAACTTACGGAAGGCCAGTAGCTCAATTGGCAGAGCAGCGGTCTCCAAAACCGCAGGTTGGGGGTTCGAGTCCCTCCTGGCCTGCCACCTCCGCGATCGGAGTTGGGCGCTTCGGATCTCTTTGAACACAGGGCATGGAAACAAAGGTTGAAGAGCAGCCGACTTTCGTCGACACGGCGAAGCTCGCGCTTGCCGTCTTGATCCTGCTCGCAGGGCTGGTCGGCTACTATTACTTTACCGACGCGGCCGTCCTGCTGCGGGCGTTCGGCGTGGCCGTCGCGCTCGCCGCCGGGATCGGCGTGCTGTTCACCTCGGCCCAGGGCCGGCTGCTCTGGAAGTTCATCCAGGGCTCGCGCGTCGAATTGCGCAAGGTCGTTTGGCCGACCCGCGAGGAGACGATCCAGACGACGCTGGTCGTGCTGATATTCACGTTGATCGGCGGCGTCTTTTTCTGGTTGCTCGATGTGTTCCTGGGATTCTTGACGAGCAAGATCATGGGACGGGGGGGCTTGTAAGCGTATGGGCCTGCAGTGGTATGTCGTTCACGCGTACTCGAATTTCGAGCACAAAGTGAAGGAGTCGTTGATCGAGCGCGTGCGGCGCGCCGGTCTGCAGGAGCGTTTTGGCGAGATTCTCGTGCCCACCGAGGAAGTGGTGGAGATGCGCGACGGTCAGCGCCGCAAGAGCGAGCGGAAGTTCTTCCCCGGCTACGTGCTCGTGCAGATGGAGATGGACGACGAGACCTGGCACCTGGTGAAGGAAGTGCCGAAGGTCCTCGGCTTCATCGGCGGCAGCAGCGATCGGCCGGCGCCCATCAGCGACAAAGAGGCTCAGGCCATCCTGAATCGCGTGCAGGAAGGCGTGGACAAGCCGCGGCCGAAGGTGCTGTTCGAGCCGGGCGAGGTCGTTCGAGTGACGGAAGGGCCGTTCAACGACTTCAACGGCGTCGTCGAGCAGGTTAACTACGACAAGAGTAAGGTGCGCGTGGCCGTGCAGATTCTCGGCCGGTCGACGCCCGTCGAGCTGGATTTCGGCCAGGTAGAAAAAGCATAACGGACTGATCATATGGCACGGAAAATCGAAACCTACATCAAGCTTCAGGTGCCGGCAGGCAAGGCGAACCCCAGTCCGCCCGTGGGACCGGCGCTCGGCCAGCACGGCGTGAACATCATGGAGTTCTGCAAGGCGTTCAACGCCGCCACGCAGGGCATGGAGGTCGGCATTCCGGTGCCGGTCGTGATCTCGGTCTACAACGATCGCAGCTTCACCTTCGTGACGAAGACGCCGCCGGCGACCGTGTTGCTGAAGAAGGCGGCCGGCATCGACAAGGGCAGCGGCACGCCGAACTCCAACAAGGTCGGCAAAGTCACGCGGGCGCAGCTCGAAGAGATCGCGAAGCTCAAGGCGGCCGATCTGAATGCGGCCGATCTCGACGCGGCTGTCCGGATCATCGCCGGCAGCGCGCGCAGCATGGGCCTGGAAGTGGAGGGTTAGGGCGTGACGAAGATGACGAAAGCGCAGAAGGCGGCGGCTGGCCGGGTCGAGGCGGGCAAGGCGTATTCGGCCGAAGAGGCTTTGAAGCTCGTGAAGGAGCTCGCGCACGCCAAGTTCTCCGAGTCCGTCGATGTCGCGATCAACCTCGGTATCGATGCCAAGAAGTCCGATCAGGTCGTGCGCGGCTCGACGGTGCTGCCGCACGGCAGCGGTAAGAAGGTCCGGGTCGCCGTGTTTACCCAGGGCGCGAACGCCGAGGCGGCCAAGCAGGCGGGCGCCGACATCGTGGGCATGGAGGACCTCGCCGAGCGGATGCAAGGCGGCGACCTCGACTACAACGTCGTGATCGCGAGCCCGGATGCCATGCGCGTCGTCGGCAAGCTCGGTCAGCTGCTCGGCCCGCGCGGCTTGATGCCGAACCCCAAGGTCGGCACGGTGGCGGCCGACGTAGCCGGCGCCGTGCGCAACGCGAAGGCCGGCCAGGTCCGGTATCGCGCCGACAAGGCGGGCACCGTGCACTGCGTGATCGGCAGCGTGACCTTCGAGGTCAACGCGCTCAAAGACAATCTCGTGGCGCTCGTGGCCGACCTGAACAAGGCCAAGCCCGCGTCCGCCAAGGGTGTGTATCTGCAGAAGGTTTCAGTGTCCTCGACCATGGGTCCAGGCGTGCTCGTCGATCAGTCGACGCTCCTGGCATCCGCCGAGGATCGCGCATAGCGGAGTTTTGTTTGGACGGCCGAGAAATCGGCCGACATCGAAGACCGTAGGCCCCCGCACGTCGCCTGCCGGACGTCGGAGTTAATGGTGTAAGGCCGCCTACGCAGATGGTGTTACCTGACTCGGCATCGTCCGGTGAGGCGCACCGTCACTGGGGTCGTGAGGCGCGTAAGCGGCTCGTGGCCTGTGTGCAAGCCCCTTCGGGGGCAGGTTCGGAGGTCTCCGCCGGGAGATAGTCGGGAGTTCATATGTCGCTGAATGTCGAAGCGAAGCAGGCGGTAGTGGCCGAGGTTGCGGCGGTCGCTGCGACGGCGCAATCGGCCGTCGCCGCCGAATATCGCGGGTTGACCGTGGCCGAGATGACGCAGCTGCGGGTCGCGGCCCGCCAGGCTGGCGTCTACGTGCGTGTCGTGAAGAACACGCTCGCGCGCCGCGCGATCGAGGGCACGAGCTTCGAGTGCATGAAGGGCAGCCTCAAGGGGCCTTTGGTGCTCGCGTTCTCGCGCGAGGACCCGGGCGCCGCGGCGCGCATCGTCAAAGGCTTCGCCAAGGACCACGACAAGCTCGTGACCGTGGCGGTGTCGATTGGCGGCGCGCTGTACCCGGCGGCCGACATCGACCGCGTGGCGGCGCTGCCGACGCTGACCGAGGCACGTGCAAGCCTCGTCCGCACGCTGAATGCGCCGTTGACGCAGCTCGTGCGACTGCTCGCCGAGCCCGCGGCGATGTTGGCTCGGACGCTCAAGGCTCGCAGCGAGCAGTCGGCTTGAGGCTTACGTCGTAGTTTTTCAGGTATCACTGTCGAGGAGTAAATCGTCATGTCGTTGTCCAATGCAGAATTGATCGAGGCGCTTAGCAGCAAGCCGATCATGGAGATCGTCGAGCTCGTGAAGGCGCTCGAGGAAAAGTGGGGCGTTTCCGCCGCGGCCCCGGTGGCCATGGCTGCAGCCCCCGGCGCGGGCGCCGCCGCGGCTCCCGTCGAGGAGCAGACCGAGTTCGCCGTCGTCATGAGCGCCTTCGGCGAGAACAAGGTCGCCGTCATCAAGGTGGTTCGCACGGTGACCGGGCTCGGTTTGAAGGAAGCCAAGGATCTCGTCGAGGGTGCGCCGAGCACCATCAAGGAAGGCGTCAAGAAGGACGAGGCCGAAACCATCAAGAAGCAGCTCGAGGAAGCAGGCGCGACCGCCACCATCAAGTGATGGGGCGTTGCGAAACGCAACCTCGCGGGCTCGTCTCGCATGAGGCGGGCTCGATGCTCTTTTTGCAGCCTCGTGGATCCTGCCGATCGCTCGCGCGCGGTCGACGTGCCGTCATCGATGTTTTTGCTGGCTCACCCTAACTCGGAGTAGCAGGCATGGCCTATTCGTTCACTGAGAAGAAGCGTATCCGGAAGGACTTCGGGAAGCTGCCCGGCATCCTGAACGTTCCCTATCTCCTTTCGATTCAGATCGATTCTTATCAGAAGTTCCTGCAGCAGGAAGTCGCGACCACGGAGCGCGCCGAGATGGGATTGCACGCGGCGTTTCGCAGCGTGTTTCCGATCGTCAGCTACTCCGGCAACGCCGCCCTCGAGTACGTGAGCTATCGCCTCGGCGATCCGGTCTTCGACGTCAAGGAGTGCCAGCTCCGCGGCCTGACGTATGCCGCGCCGCTGCGCGTGCTCGTGCGCCTCATGATCTACGACAAGGAAGCGCCTGGACCGAAGAAGAAGGTCAAGGACATCCGCGAGCAGGAAGTCTATCTCGGCGAGATGCCGCTGATGACGGAGCACGGCACGTTCGTCATCAATGGCACCGAGCGAGTCATCGTCTCGCAGCTGCATCGCTCGCCTGGCGTGTTCTTCGATCACGACAAGGGCAAGACGCATTCCAGCGGCAAGCTGCTGTTCTCGGCCCGCGTGATTCCGTATCGCGGCTCGTGGCTCGACTTCGAGTTCGATCCGAAGGACTGTGTGTTCGTCCGCATCGACCGGCGTCGGAAATTGCCCGTCAGCGTGATCCTGCGCGCGCTGGAGTTCACGAACGAGCAAGTGCTCGACCTGTTCTTCGACAAGAACGAGTTCAAAATTTCCTCCGACGGCATTCAGCTGAAGCTGCTGCCCGAGCGGCTGCGCGGTGAGACTGCGAGCTTCGACATCAAGATCGGTCGCAAGGTCATCGTCGAGAAGGATCGGCGCATCACGATGCGGCACGTGCGTGAGCTCGAGCAGGCCAAGGTCAAGGAGCTCGAGGTGCCGATGGCGTACCTCGAAGGCGAGATCCTCGCGCACGACATCGTCGACCAAGGCACGGGCGAGCTGCTGGCGAGCGCAAACGATGAGCTCACGAAGCAGAGCATCGAGAAGCTGATCGCCGCCGGCGTGAAGAAGATCCAGACGCTGTTCGTCAACGATCTCGATCGCGGCGCGTTCATCTCGAACACCCTGCGGATCGATTCGACCTCGACGAAGCTCGAGGCGCTAGTCGAGATCTATCGCATGATGCGACCCGGCGAGCCGCCGACGAAAGAGGCCGCCGAGAATCTGTTCCAGAACCTGTTCTTCAACACCGAGCGGTACGATCTGTCGGCCGTTGGCCGCATGAAGTTCAATCGCCGTGTCGGGCGTTCGGAGTCCGAAGGACCCGGCGTCCTCAGCAAGGACGACATCATCGCCGTGCTGAAGACGCTGATCGACATCCGCAACGGCAACGGCACGGTGGACGACATCGACCACCTCGGCAACCGCCGCGTCCGCAGCGTTGGCGAGATGGCCGAGAACGCATTCCGGATCGGTCTCGTGCGCGTCGAGCGTGCGGTGAAGGAGCGCCTCACGCTCGCCGAGTCCGAAGGCTTGATGCCGCAGGAAATGATCAACGCGAAGCCCGTTGCGGCGGCCGTGAAGGAATTCTTCGGCTCGAGCCAGCTATCGCAGTTCATGGATCAGAACAACCCACTGTCGGAAGTCACGCACAAGCGTCGCGTGTCGGCGCTCGGTCCAGGCGGCCTGACGCGCGAACGCGCCGGCTTCGAGGTTCGCGACGTCCACCCGACGCACTACGGTCGCGTATGCCCGATCGAGACGCCGGAAGGACCGAACATCGGCCTGATCAATTCGCTGTCCGTCTACGCGCGGACCAACGAGTACGGCTTCCTCGAGACGCCGTATCGGCGCGTCGTGGCCGGTCGCGTGACCGATCAGATCGACTACCTGTCGGCTATCGAGGAAGGTCAGTACGTGATCGCGCAGGCAAACGCGAATCTGTCCCCGAAGGGCGAGTTCGTCGATGACCTCGTCTCGTGCCGGCACCAGAACGAGTTCGCGCTGCTGCCCTCCGAGCAGATCCAGTACATGGACGTGTCGCCGAAGCAGATCGTGTCCGTCGCGGCCTCGCTGATTCCGTTCCTCGAGCACGACGATGCAAACCGCGCCCTCATGGGCTCGAACATGCAGCGGCAGGCCGTGCCGACGTTGCGCACCGAGACGCCGCTGGTCGGCACCGGCATGGAACGCGCAGTGGCCGTGGACTCGGGCGTATGCGTCGTTGCGCGCCGTGGCGGCGTCGTCGACTCCGTCGACGCGTCGCGCATCGTCGTGCGCGTGAAGGACGAGGAGACGAAGGCCGGCGAGGCCGGCGTCGACATCTACAACCTCACGAAGTACACGCGCTCGAATCAGAACACCTGCATCAACCAGCGGCCGCTCGTCAAGGCGGGCGACGCGATCGAAACGGACGACGTGCTGGCCGACGGCCCGTCGACGAGCATGGGCGAGCTCGCGCTCGGCCAGAATCTGCTCGTCGCGTTCATGCCTTGGAACGGCTACAACTTCGAGGACTCGATCCTGATTTCGGAGCGCGTGGTCGAGGAAGACCGCTTCACGACGATCCACATCGAGGAGCTGACCTGCGTCGCACGAGACACGAAGCTCGGCCCCGAGGAAGTCACGGCCGACATTCCGAATGTCGGCGATGCCGCCCTCACGAAGCTCGACGAGTCAGGGATAGCGTTCATCGGCGCAGAGGTCAGCGCCGGCGACATCCTCGTCGGCAAGGTCACGCCAAAGGGCGAGACGCAGCTGACTCCCGAGGAGAAGCTGCTTCGGGCGATCTTCGGCGAGAAGGCGTCGGACGTGAAGGACACGAGCCTGCGCGTGCCGCCCGGTATGGACGGCACCGTCATCGACGTGCGCGTGTTCACGCGCGACGGCGTGGAGAAAGACGGTCGCGCCTTGTCGATCGAGCGACAGGAGCTCGAGGCGGTTCGCAAGGACCTCGACGACCAGCGCCGCATTCTCGAGGACGACATCTATCAGCGCCTCGAGAAGGCTTTCGTCAACAAGGTGGCGGTGGGCGGTCCGGAGGGCTTGAGCGCCGGTTCCAAGGTCACGAAGGCGTATCTCGATGCGCTGCCACGCGAGCAGTGGTTCCAGGTTCGGGTCAAGAGCGACGAGGCGAATGCCCTGCTCGAGCAGGCGGCCGAGCGGTTGCGCTCGCAGCGCGCGCTGTTCGACAAGCGCTTCGAGGAGAAGAAGCAGAAGATCACGGCCGGCGACGATCTCGCGCCGGGCGTGCTGAAGATGGTGAAGGTGTACCTCGCCGTCAAACGCCGCGTTCAGCCGGGTGACAAGATGGCCGGCCGGCACGGCAACAAGGGCGTGATCTCCACGATCGTGCCGGTCGAGGACATGCCGTACATGGCCGACGGCACGCCCGTCGATATCGTGCTGAATCCGCTCGGTGTGCCCTCGCGAATGAACGTCGGTCAGGTGCTCGAGACGCACCTCGGGTGGGCCGCGAAGGGACTGGGGCTCAAGATCGGCGAGATGATCCGCACGGGCAGCGACACCAAGGAGCTGCGCGGGTTCATCGACAGGATCTACAACCAGACGGGTGGCCAGAAGGAAGACGTCTCGTCGCTGAGCGATACAGAGGTCGGCGAGCTCGCGGCCAATCTGAGTCACGGCGTCCCGATCGCGACCCCGGTGTTCGACGGCGCGAACGAGGAAGAGATCAAGCATCTGCTGAAGATGGCGGACCTGCCGGAGACGGGCCAAACCGTGCTCTACGACGGCCGCACCGGTGAGCGTTTCGATCGGCCGGTCACCGTCGGCTACATGTACATGCTGAAGCTGAATCATCTCGTCGACGACAAGATGCACGCGCGCTCGACGGGGCCCTACAGCCTCGTCACTCAGCAGCCGCTCGGCGGCAAGGCGCAGTTCGGCGGCCAGCGGTTCGGCGAGATGGAGGTGTGGGCGCTGGAGGCTTATGGAGCGTCGTATACCCTCCAGGAAATGCTGACCGTCAAGTCCGACGACGTGCAGGGTCGGACGAAGATGTACAAGAACATCGTCGACGGCACGCACGAGATGCAGGCCGGCATGCCCGAGTCGTTCAACGTGCTGGTCAAGGAGATCCGCTCGTTGGGCATCAACATGGACCTGGAATCGTCCAGTTGAGCGGCGTGCATTGCGATTCGATGGTGCTAGGGACGAAACACTTTGCAGTAGGTGGTACTAAATGAAAGATCTACTGAGGCTATTCAAGCAGCAGAGCGCGGTCGAGGACTTCGACCTGATCCGGATCGGGCTCGCGTCGCCGGACATGATCCGCTCGTGGTCGTACGGCGAGGTCAAGAAGCCGGAGACCATCAACTACCGGACGTTCAAGCCGGAGCGCGACGGCTTGTTCTGCGCGAAGATCTTCGGGCCTATCAAGGACTACGAGTGCTTGTGCGGCAAGTACAAGCGTCTGAAGCACCGTGGCGTGGTCTGCGAGAAGTGCGGCGTGGAGGTGACCCAGACGAAGGTTCGCCGTGAGCGCATGGGACATATCGAGCTCGCGAGCCCGGTGGCCCACATCTGGTTCTTGAAGTCCCTTCCGAGTCGGATCGGCCTCATGCTCGACATGACGCTGCGCGAGATCGAGCGGATTCTGTATTTCGAGGCGTTCGTCGTCGTCGACGCCGGCATGACGCCATTGCAGCGCGGGCAGCTCCTGTCCGACGAGGCGTATCTCGAGGCGATCGAGCAATATGGCGACGAGTTCGACGCTCGCATGGGCGCGGAGGCCATTCGCGACTTGCTCGCGGCCATGAATCTCGATATCGAGGTCAACAAAGTTCGCGACGAGATCGCGGGCACGAACTCCGAGACGAAGATCAAACGGCTGTCGAAGCGCCTGAAGCTGCTCGAGTCGTTCCTCGAGTCGTCGAATCGTCCGGAATGGATGGTCATGACCGTGCTGCCGGTGCTGCCGCCGGATCTGCGGCCGCTCGTGCCGCTCGATGGCGGCCGGTTCGCGACTTCGGATCTAAACGATCTGTATCGCCGCGTCATCAACCGCAACAACCGCTTGCGCCGCCTGCTCGAGCTGAATGCGCCGGACATCATCGTGCGCAACGAGAAGCGCATGCTGCAGGAGTCCGTGGACGCGCTGCTCGACAACGGCCGTCGCGGTCGCGCGATCACGGGCACGAACAAGCGCCCATTGAAGTCGCTGGCCGACATGATCAAGGGCAAGCAGGGCCGGTTCCGGCAGAACCTGCTCGGCAAGCGCGTCGACTACTCGGGCCGCTCGGTCATCGTGGTCGGCCCGACGCTGAAGCTGCATCAGTGCGGCTTGCCGAAGAAGCTCGCGCTCGAGCTGTTCAAGCCGTTCATCTTCTCGAAGCTGCAGCTGCGCGGCGAAGCGACGACAATCAAGGCCGCGAAGCGGCTCGTCGAGCGCGAAGGTCCGGAGGTCTGGGACATCCTGGAGCAGGTGATTCGCGAGCATCCCGTGATGCTGAACCGCGCGCCCACGCTGCACCGGCTGGGCATCCAGGCGTTCGAGCCCGTGCTGATCGAAGGCAAAGCCATCCAGCTGCACCCGCTCGTCTGCACGGCGTTCAACGCCGACTTCGATGGCGACCAGATGGCCGTGCACGTGCCGCTGTCGATCGAGGCACAGCTCGAGGCTCGCGCCCTGATGATGTCGAGCAACAACATCCTTTCGCCGGCGAACGGTGAGCCGATCATCGTGCCGTCGCAGGACGTGGTTCTCGGCATCTACTACATGACGCGCGAGCGTGCGCATGCGCCCGGCGAGGGCATGTTCTTCGCCGACGTCGAGGAAGTGCATCGCGCCTATGAGTCCAGCGCGATCGACTTGCACGCCAAGATACGCGTACGGATCCGGGAGAAGCTGAACGGCGTCGCGACGGCCAAGCTCACGAACACGACGGCCGGCCGGGCGTTGCTGTCCGAGATCTTGCCCGACGGCATGTCGTTCGAGCAGATCAACCGCACGATGAACAAGCGCGCGATCTCGGCGACGATCAATCTGTGCTATCGCCAGCTCGGTCTCAAGGAGACCGTGGTGTTCGCCGACCAGCTCATGTACACGGGCTTCCATTACGCGACCCGTGCCGGAGTGTCGTTCGGCGTCAACGACATGGTCGTGCCGAAGGAGAAGCAGGCGATCCTTCAGACCGCCGAAAGCGAGGTCAAGGACATCCAGGACCAGTATGGAGCGGGTCTGGTGACCGACGGCGAGCGCTACAACAAGGTCGTCGACATCTGGTCGCGCACCAACGACCAGGTAGCCAAGGCCATGATGGAAAAGCTCGGCGTGGAGCCCGTGACGGAGGGCCCCGGCAAGGGGGGGCAGCAGGAATCCTTCAACTCCATCTACATGATGGCCGACTCGGGCGCGCGCGGTAGCGCCGCGCAGATTCGCCAGCTGGCCGGCATGCGCGGCCTCATGGCGAAGCCCGACGGCTCGATCATCGAGACGCCGATCACGGCGAACTTCCGCGAGGGCCTCGACGTTCTGCAGTACTTCATCTCGACGCACGGCGCGCGCAAGGGCCTGGCCGATACGGCTCTGAAGACCGCGAACTCGGGGTACCTGACGCGCCGGCTCGTTGACGTGGCGCAGGACCTCGTGGTGACCGAGCTCGATTGCGGCACCACCCAGGGCCTCTTGATGACACCGCTCGTCGAAGGCGGTGACATCGTCGAGCCGCTGCGCGAGCGCGTGCTGGGGCGTGCGGCGGCCGTCGACGTCCTGGCGCCGGGCTCGGACAAGGTGGTGCTCGAAGCCGGCACGTTGCTCGACGAGAGCGCCGTGAAGCAGCTGGAAGCGTTCTCGATCGACCAGGTGCTGGTCCGCTCGCCGATCACCTGCGCGACGAAGTACGGCGTCTGCGCCCAGTGCTACGGCCGCGACCTCGCGCGAGGGCACCGCGTGAACCGCGGCGAGGCAGTCGGCGTCATCGCGGCGCAGTCGATCGGCGAGCCGGGCACGCAGCTCACGATGCGCACCTTCCACATCGGCGGTGCGGCGTCGCGTTCCGCGGCAGTCAATAGCGTCGAGGTCAAGAGCGCGGGCACGATCCGCTTCATCAACGTGAAGACGGTGACGCACGAGCAGAAGGGCCACCGCATCACGACGTCACGCTCGGGCGAGCTCGCGGTCATCGACGAGTTCGGCCGCGAGCGCGAGCGTTACAAGGTGCCGTATGGCGCCACGCTCGGTGCGAAGGACGGCGAAGCCGTGCAGCCGGGCCAGCTCGTCGCGAGCTGGGATCCGCATACGCATCCGGTCGTCACGGAAGTCAGCGGCTACCTCAAGTTCGAGGACTTCATCGACGGCGTGACCGTGACGTCGCAGGTCGACGAGATCACGGGCTTGACCAGTATCGTCGTGCTCGATGCGGCGCAGCGCAGCACCGAGTACCGGCCGACCGCCAAGCTCGTCGATGGCAACGGCAAGGCCGTGAGCTTCCCGAACACGGACATCCCGGCGGCTTATGCCTTGCCCTCGGGCGCCGTGCTCAGCATGGAAAATGGCGCCCGGGTCGTCGTAGGCGACGTGCTGGCGCGCTTGCCGCAGGAGAGCTCGAAGACCCGCGACATCACCGGCGGTCTGCCGCGCGTCGCCGACCTGTTCGAGGCGCGTCGGCCGAAGGATCCCGCGATCCTGGCCGAGTACTCGGGCACCGTCAGCTTCGGCAAGGAGACCAAAGGCAAGCGCCGGCTCGTCATCACGGACGACGAAGCCGAGGAGCACGAGGAGCTGATTCCGAAGTGGCGCCACCTGAACGTGTTCGAGGGCGAGAAGGTGCTGCGCGGCGAGATCATCGCCGACGGCGAGCCGAACCCCCACGACATCCTGCGCCTACAGGGCGTCGAAAGGCTCGCGGACTACCTCGTCCGCGAGATCCAGGACGTGTACCGGCTGCAGGGCGTGAAGATCAACGACAAGCACATCGAAGTCATCATTCGCCAGATGCTGCGCAAGATCGAGATCACGGGCTCGGGCGATACGCGACTCCTGCGCGGTGAGCAGGTCGACCGGCATCGCGTGGTCGATGCAAACCGCGAGGTCGAGGCCAAGGGCGGCACCAGCGCGACGTTCGACCCCGTGCTGCTCGGCATCACGAAGGCGTCGCTGGCCACGGAGTCGTTCATTTCCGCGGCGTCGTTCCAGGAGACCACGCGCGTCCTCACGGAAGCGGCGGTGCGGGGGATGCGCGACGATCTGCGTGGCCTGAAGGAGAACGTGATCGTCGGCCGGTTGATTCCGGCCGGCACGGGCTACGCGCACCACGAGGATCGGCGCCGGACGCAGGAGGAAATCCTGTCGGCGGAGCTCAGGGAGCTCGACATGCAGCAGCAGTTGCGGGCCGAGGCGGCTGCGGCCGCGGAAGCGACCCAAGCCGCGGAGGCCGCGGAAACCGCCGAAGGCGAGCAGCCCCCGACAGAGGAGGCGACTCCCGCGAGCTGAGTCCCGAGCGTAAGCGTCGGCTTCGGTTGACGCCGGTGCGGCCGGGGGCCTAGAATTTCTGGCTTTCCTGGCGCGCCGCAGGCCGGTTCCTGCGAACCAAACCCTTTGCGGAGTCTGGCGTGGCGCGGATTCTTGAGGCCCGGATGCCGAGCTTTAGTGTCGGTAACGGGCCAAACTTCATTTGGAAACACTTAAGTGGCTACGACCAATCAACTCGTTCGTAAAGCACGCAGCGCGCCGAAGACCAAGACCAGCGTGCCGGCCTTGAACGCTTCGCCCCAGAAGCGCGGGGTGTGCACTCGCGTCTACACGACCACGCCGAAGAAGCCGAACTCGGCCATGCGTAAGGTCGCCCGTGTGCGCCTCACGAATGGCTTCGAGGTCACGAGCTACATCGGCGGCGAAGGCCACAATCTCCAGGAGCACTCGGTCGTGCTGATTCGGGGCGGCCGCGTGAAGGATCTGCCGGGCGTGCGCTACCACATCGTGCGCGGCACGCTCGACTGCGGGGGCGTCGGCGATCGTCGCCAGGGTCGGTCCAAGTACGGCGCCAAACGGCCGAAGGGTTAGGTATGTCGAGACGAGCACAAGCGCCGCGTCGTAGTTCGCTGCCGGATCCGAAGTTCGGCAACGCCATGTTGGCCAAATTCATCAACATGGTGATGAAGAGCGGCAAGAAATCGGTCGCCGAGAAGATCGTCTACGGCGCGCTCGATCGCATGTCGGAGCGCGTCGGCAAGGACGATGTTCGGGCGATCGAGCTGCTCGGTCAGGCGCTGGACAATATCAAGCCGGCCGTAGAGGTGAAGTCGCGGCGCGTCGGTGGCGCCACCTATCAGGTGCCGGTCGAAGTGCGTGCCACGCGTCGCGAGACACTCGCGATGCGCTGGGCCATCGAAGCCGCTCGGGTCCGCTCCGAGAAGAGCATGGCCATGCGCCTTGCACACGAGCTGTTGGACGCGGCCGAGAATCGCGGTGCCGCCGTGAAGAAGCGGGAAGACACCCACCGCATGGCGGACGCGAACAGGGCGTTTGCGCACTACCGCTGGTAGGCATGGTCTTGAGGCACAGCAGTGGCACGCAAGACCCCCCTCGCTCGGTATCGGAATATCGGCATCATGGCGCACATCGATGCCGGCAAGACCACGACCACCGAGCGCATCCTGTTCTACACGGGGGTCTCCGAGCGGCTGGGTGAGGTCCACGATGGCGCCGCCATCATGGACTGGATGGAGCAGGAACAGGAGCGCGGCATCACGATCACGTCGGCCGCCACCACGTGCTTCTGGAAGGGCATGGATCAGCGCCTGCCCGAGCATCGCATCAACATCATCGATACCCCGGGGCATATCGACTTCACGATCGAAGTGCAGCGAAGTCTGCGCGTTCTCGACGGCGCCGTGGCGATCGTTCTGCGCGGTGGGCGGCGTGGAGCCGCAATCGGAAACCGTGTGGCGTCAGGCCGACCAATACGGCGTGCCGCGCGTCGTGTTCATCAACAAGATGGATCGGGCCGGTGCGGACTTCTATCGCGTGTTGCGTCAGCTCGAAGAGCGTCTCGGCGCCCACCCGGTTGCCGTGCAGCTGCCGATCGGCGCCGAGGCCGGATTTACCGGTGTCATCGATCTGGCGACGATGAAGGCCATCGAGTGGGACGATGCCACGCTCGGCATGCGGTTGATCGCGCGCGAGATTCCGGCGCAGCTCGTCGCAAAAGCCGAGCAGTACCGCGACCAGCTCGTCGAAGCCGCCGTCGACGGCGACGAGCAGCTGTTAACGAAGTTTCTGGATCGGGGCACGCTCGACGCCGACGACATCCGTCGCGGCCTGCGCGCGCGCTGCGTGAAGCGCGAGATCGTGCCGGTTCTGTGTGGGTCGGCTTTCAGGAACAAGGGCGTGCAGGCGCTGCTCGACGCGGTGGTGCACTATTTGCCCGCTCCGGCCGATCGGCCGGCCGTCAAAGGCATGCTGGAGGACCTCAGCGAAGCCACGCGTGCGCCGAGCGACAGCGCGCCGTTCGCGGCGCTCGCGTTCAAAATCGCCGCGGATCCAGTCGTCGGCGAGTTGACGTTCGTGCGCGTGTACTCCGGCGTGTTGAAAGTCGGAGATACCGTCTACAACCCGGCCAAGCGCAGCACCGAAACCATCGCAGGGCTATGGCAGATGCACGCCAACGAGCGGTCGGCCATCAAGGAAGTCCGGGCCGGGGACATCGCGGCCGTGGTCGGCCTCACGACGGTGACGACGGGCGACAGCCTCACCGCGCCGGATCAGCCGATCCTGCTCGAGCGCATGGAGTTCCCGGAGCCCGTGATCGCCGCGGCCCTGGAGCCCAAGACGGCAGCCGACCAGGCGGCGATCAATGCGGCGCTGACCGCTCTGGTGCGCGAGGATCCCACGTTCCGCGTGCGCACGGATCCCGAGTCGGGCCAGACAATCATCAGCGGCATGGGCGAGCTGCATCTCGAGATCATCGTCGATCGCTTGCAGCGTGAGTTCGGCGTCGAGGTGAATGTCGGTAAGCCGCAGGTCGCCTATCGCGAGACGATCCGACGAGCGGTCGAGCAGGAAGGCAAATTCGTTCGGCCGGGCGCAAAATCAAGTCAGGGCACGCAGGTGCGCCTCGCGCTCGAGCCGATAGACGGTGCCAGCCGTTTCGTCGTGGCGGCCGAGGTCGCCGTGTCGGCGGACCTCGTCGCGGCGATCGAGCAAGGCGTGTGCGAGCAGCTCGCGAGCGGGGTCGTGGCCGGCTATCCGGTCGCGGGTGTGCAGGTCACGCTGCTCGAGGCCGCGTGCGCCGAGGCCGAGCCGAATGCCGCGACGTGCAAGGCCGCCGCGGCCACGGCGTTTCGCGAGGGAGCCCGCAAGGCACATCCCGTGTTGCTCGAGCCCCTCATGACCGTCACCGTGGTGACGCCCGATGCCTATATGGGTGCCGTGAGCGGTGATCTCGCACGACGCCGCGGCGCCGTCGAGAGCCTGGAGGAGTCGCCTGTCGGCAAGGTCGTCCGCGCGCGCGTGCCGCTCGCCGAGATGTTCAATTACGCCACGACGCTGCGCTCGATGAGCCAGGGGCGCGCAACGTACGCGATGCAGTTTTCGGAGTACGCGGAAGTGCCCGCTCACGTCAGCCAGTTCGTCATCAGGGATCGTGCCGCGTAGCGTCGGCAGCAGCGTTCAAGCCAAAAGAAGGAAGAGGTAGAAGCCGTGTCCAAAGAGAAATTCGAACGAAAGAAGCCGCATGTAAACGTGGGGACGATTGGGCATGTGGACCACGGCAAGACGACGCTGACGGCGGCGTTGACGAAGGTGATGGCGGAGAAGCACGGCGGGTCGTTCATGGCGTACGACCAGATTGACCGGGCGCCGGAAGAGAAGGCGCGGGGGATCACGATTGCGACGGCGCACGTGGAGTACGAGAGCGATGCGCGGCATTACGCGCACGTGGACTGTCCGGGGCACGCGGACTACGTGAAGAACATGATCACGGGTGCGGCGCAGATGGACGGAGCGATTTTGGTGGTGTCTGCGGCGGATGGGCCGATGCCCCAGACGCGGGAGCACATATTGCTGGCGCGCCAGGTCGGGGTGCCGTACATCGTGGTGTACCTGAACAAAGCGGACATGGTGGACGATGCGGAGCTGCTGGAGCTGGTGGAGCTTGAGGTACGGGATTTGCTGACGACGTACGAGTTTCCTGGGGACAAGACGCCGATCGTGACGGGGAGTGCGTTGAAGGCGCTGGAGGGGGATACGTCGGAGATTGGGGCGCCGAGCATCGAGAAGCTGGTGGCGGAGATGGACAAGTACATTCCGGTGCCGGAGCGCTTGATCGACGGGCCGTTTTTGATGCCGATCGAGGACGTATTTTCGATTTCTGGGCGCGGCACGGTGGTCACGGGTCGAATCGACCGCGGGATCATCAAGGTGGGGGACGAGGTAGAGATCGTGGGCTTGAGGCCGACGACCAAGACCACCTGCACGGGGGTGGAGATGTTTCGCAAGCTGCTCGACGAGGGTCGGGCGGGGGACAACGTGGGGGTGCTGCTGCGGGGCACGAAGCGGGAGGAAGTCGAGCGAGGGCAGGTGCTGGCGAAGCCGGGCTCGATCACGCCGCACACGAAATTCGAGTGTGAGGTGTACATCCTGACGAAGGAAGAAGGGGGGCGGCACACGCCGTTCTTCAAGGGGTATCGGCCGCAGTTTTACTTCCGCACGACGGACGTGACGGGGGCGGTGGAGCTGCCGGAGAACACGGAGATGGTGATGCCGGGCGACAACATTCAGATGAAAGTGGAGCTGATTTCCCCGATTGCGATGGAAGAGGGCCTGCGGTTTGCCATCCGTGAGGGTGGCCGCACCGTCGGTGCCGGCGTCGTCGCGAAGATTATTCAATAAGGCAGGCGGTAGAAAAGTCATGGCAAATCAGAACATTAGAATTCGGTTGAAAGCCTTCGACCACCGCTTGATCGACAAGTCGGCGCGCGAGATCGTCGAGACGGCCAAGCGCACCGGGGCGACCGTGCGCGGGCCGGTCCCGCTGCCGACCAAGACCGAGCGGTACACGATCCTGGTCTCGCCGCATGCGGACAAGGACGCGCGGGACCAGTATCAGCTCCTGACCCACAAGCGGCTCATGGACATCGTCGATCCGACGGACAAGACCGTGGACGCATTGATGAAGCTCGAGCTGCCCGCCGGCGTGGACGTGCAGATCAAGCTGAATTAGGTCGTTGAACTAGGTAATTGGCGGTGGTTATAATGTCGGGCTTTCCGCAGCCCGGATCGGCCATTGCCATCGGGCTGTAGGTTTCGGCACTTGGGGTGGTTGCGGCGTCACGCGGCCACATTCCAGCAAAGACGCTACCGGCCTGGCCGGCGGCGCCAGAGGGTGCCAGGGCGCGCTCGTCGCAGCCTTGGCTGAAGCGCCGGCCGCAGTAGTCGGCGCGGATGTAGAGGAAGAACAATGTCAGTCGGTTTAGTGGGCCGAAAGTGCGGCATGACCCGCATTTTCCGGGAAAACGGCGACCATGTACCGGTCACCGTCATCGAAGCCCTTCCCAATCGAGTCACGACCTTGAAGACCGAGGAGCGGGACGGCTATCGCGCCGTGCAGGTCACGGTCGGGGCGCCGCCCAAGGCGCGCCGCCTGACGAAGCCCGAAGCCGGCCATTTCGCGCAGGCCAAGGTCGAGGCGGGCAAGGGGCTGTACGAGTTTCGCCTCGAGCAGGGCGAGGGCACCGAGCTTGCGCCCGGCGCCGAGCTCAAGGTGGATCTGTTCAAGGCGGGGCAACTCGTCGATGTCAGCGGCACGACGAAGGGCAAGGGATACGCCGGCGTCATCAAGCGCCACCACTTCTCGAAGCAGCCCATGTCGCACGGCAACTCGCTGTCGCACAGGGCTCCGGGCTCCATCGGCCAGCGCCAGACCCCAGGCCGAGTGTTCCCGGGCAAGCGCATGGCGGGTCACCTCGGTGTCGACAAGGTCACGATGAGCAACCTCGAGATCGTCAGCGTCGACGCGGCGCGCAATCTGTTGCTCGTCAAGGGTGCGGTGCCGGGCAGCGAGAACGGCCAGGTCGTCGTCCGTCCGGCTGCCAAAGCCACGGTAAGCAAATAGTTTCCGCGCGAGATCGGGCGATGAAAGTGAAGATGCAAGGTAAAGGTGGAACGCTCGAGCTCGCGGACGCGACGTTCGGCGCTGCCTTCAATGGGCCGCTCGTGCATCAGGTCGTCACGGCCTACATGGCGGGCGCCCGCGCGGGCACCAAGGCGCAGAAGAACCGCTCGGAAGTGAGCGGCAGCGGCAAGAAGCCGTGGAAACAAAAAGGCAGCGGTCGTGCGCGCGTCGGCTCGATCCGTAGCCCGATCTGGGTCGGTGGCGGCAGGGCGTTCGCGGCCCGCCCGCGTAGCTTCGATCAGAAGGTCAATCGCAAGATGTACCGCGGGGCCATGCGCTCGGTCTGGTCCGAGCTGCTGCGCCAGGAGCGGCTGATCGTCACGCCGGAATTCGGCGTCAGTGCGCCGAAGACCAAGGAGCTTCGCGCCCAGCTCGACGAGATGGGCTTCACGGGCGGCCTCATCGTGGTCGAGGCGTTCGACATGAACTTGCGGCTCGCGGCGCGCAACATCCCGGGCGTCGACGTGCTCGAGGCGCAGCTGATCGATCCCGTGAGCCTCGTAGGTGCCAACAAGATCGTCATCACGGCCGGCGCGCTGAAGATCGTCGAGGAGCGGCTCCGATGAGCACCGTGGCCCATCGTGAACGGTTGATGCAGGTGCTGCTCGGCCCTCATGTGTCCGAGAAGGCGACCGGGCTCGCCGAGGGGCATCATCAAGTCGTTTTCAGGGTGCGCGGCGACGCGACGAAGGCGGACGTTCGGCAGGCCGTCGAATTGCTGTTCGAAGTGAAGGTCCAGCGGGTCTCGATCACGCGCATGCCGTCCAAGTCGAAGCGCTTCGGCCAACGGGCCGGCATTCGGACCGGATGGAAGAAGGCCTACGTGCGGCTCGCGCCGGGCCAAGACATCAACTTCATGGGCGCCGAGTAGCGGGGCCCGCAGGGAAGTATCGTGGCATTACGCAAGCTCAAACCAACATCCCCCGGCCAGCGGTTCGTCGTCCGCGTCGTCAAGGAAGGCGTGCATGCGGGCGATCCGTACTATCCGCTGCTGCGTCCGTCTCACAAGACCGGTGGGCGCAACAACAACGGTCGCATCACGACGCGGCACAAGGGTGGCGGCCACAAGCGCCACTATCGTCTCGTCGACTTCAAGCGCGACAAGGACGGCGTCCCGGCGCGCGTCGAGCGGCTCGAGTACGACCCGAACCGCACCTCCCACCTGGCGCTCATCCTGTATGCCGATGGCGAGCGTCGCTACATCCTCGCGCCGAAGCACGTGCATGCCGGCGACCCGATCATGTCCGGCACGGACGTGCCGATCAAACCCGGCAATGCGCTGCCCCTGAAGAACATTCCGATCGGCTCGCTCGTGCATTGCGTCGAGATGAAGCCGGGCAAAGGCGCACAGCTGGCGCGCAGCGCCGGGGCGTCCGTGCAGGTCGTGGCGCGCGAAGGCGAGTACGTCACCATGCGTATGCGCTCGGGCGAGATGCGCAAGGTGCACGTCAACTGTCGCGCGACGATCGGCGAGGTCGGCAACGACGAGCACAACCTGCGCAAGATCGGCAAGGCGGGTGCGCAGCGCTGGCGCGGCATTCGCCCGACGGTTCGCGGTGTCGTGATGAACCCCGTCGACCATCCGCACGGCGGCGGCGAAGGCAAGTCCGGCCAGGGCAATCCCCACCCCGTGACCCCGTGGGGCCAGAAGACCAAGGGCTACAAGACCCGACGTAACAAGCGCACACAGGTCATGATCGTGCGCGATCGTCGGCAGAAATAGTTAGAGAGACGCTATGTCACGTTCGATCAAGAAGGGTCCTTTCGTCGACACGCACCTGCTCGACAAGGTGGCGAAGGCCGTCGCCACGAGCGACCGCCGGCCGATCAAGACCTGGTCGCGGCGATCGATGGTCGTGCCGGACATGGTCGGTCTGACGCTCGCCGTGCACAACGGCAAGCAGCACGTACCGGTGCTCGTGTCCGAGAACATGGTGGGCCACAAGCTCGGCGAGTTCGCGGGGACCCGAACGTTCCGCGGCCACTCCGGCGATCGCAAGGCGGCAGCCACGCCTGGCGCGGCCGGTGCGCCGGCGGCCAAGGCCGGCGGGTCCTAAGAGGCCGGATAGTAACGAGGACGACTAGATCATGCAGGTTGTGGCCAAACTTCGCTACGCGCGCATCTCGCCGCAAAAATGCCGCCTGGTCGCTGACCAGATTCGCGGTCAGTCGGTGGCGAACGCGCTGAAGATTCTCGCGTTCAGCCGCAAGAAGGCGGCCCGCATGATGCACAAGGTGCTCGAGTCGGCGATTGCCAACGCCGAGCACAACCACGGCGCCGATATCGACGAGCTCACGGTCTCGAACGTGCAGATCGACGGGGCGCCGTTCTTCGCACGCTATGCCGCCCGGGCGAAGGGCCGCGGCGATCGCATTTTGAAGCGCAACAGCCACATCACGGTTCGCGTAGGCGACGAGTAACGTATGGGTCAAAAGGTCAATCCGATCGGCATCCGCCTCGGCATCACCAAAGAGTGGTCGTCGCGGTGGTTTGCAAACTCGCAGATGTTCCCCGGCTACGTCGAGCAAGATCACCGCGTTCGGGAGTTCCTGCGCGCGCGGCTCAAGGACGCTTCGATCAGTCGCATCCATATCGAGCGCCAGGCCAAGAAGGCGAACATCACGATTCATACGGCTCGGCCAGGCGTCGTGATCGGCAAGAAGGGCGAGGACATCGAGAAGCTCCGCACGGAAGTCGCAAAGCTGCTCGGTATGCCGCTGCAAGACGTGCGGCTGAACATCGCGGAAATCCGCAAGCCGGAGCTCGATGCGTTGCTCGTGGCCGAGGGCATCGCACAGCAGCTCGAGCGGCGCGTGCAGTTCCGCCGGGCGATGCGCCGTGCCGTCACGAACACCATGCGGATCGGCGCCGAAGGCATCAAGGTTCGCGTGTCCGGCCGGCTGAACGGCGCCGAGATTGCGCGGTCGGAGTGGTATCGCGAGGGGCGGGTGCCTCTGCACACGTTCCGTGCCGACATCGATTACGGGCTTGCCGAGGCGCGTACCACCTACGGCGTCATCGGCGTGAAGGTTTGGGTGTTCCGCGGCGAAGTGCGCGACAGCGCGGAAGCTGCGGCGGAATCGGCGGAGACGCCGCGACCGCAAGCGCCACAGGCATAAGATCATGCTGCAACCGAAACGCACCAAATTCAGAAAGCAATTCAAAGGACGCAACCGCGGGCTCGCCCAGCGCGGCAACAGCGTTGCGTTCGGCGACTATGGGCTCAAGTCGCTCGATCGCGGTCAGTTGACGTCGCGGCAGATCGAGGCGGCGCGTCGCGCGATGACGCGCTACGTGAAGCGCGGCGGCAAGGTCTGGATTCGTGTTTTCCCGGACAAGCCGATCACCAAGAAGCCGCTCGAGGTGCGCCAGGGCAAGGGCAAGGGCAACGTCGAGTTCTGGGTGGCGCAGATTCGGCCCGGCAAGTTGCTGTACGAGATCGCCGGGGTGACCGAGGAGGTCGCCCGCGAGGCGTTCGCGCTCGCCGCCGCGAAGCTCCCTCTGAGCACCACTTTCGTAGAACGGCACGCAGGCTGATGAAGACCAAAGACGTCCGCGCCTTGTCCGACGAGCAGCTCAGCGAGGAGTTGCTGAAGCTCCGTCGCGAGCAGTTCAACCTGCGAATGCAAGCCGCCACGGGCCAGGCCGCGAAGCCGGATCAGCACGGCAAGGTGCGCAAGTCGATTGCGCGTTTGAAAACCGTGCAGCACGAGCGCGCGAAAAAGTAACGGAATGGACCTATGAGCGGAACCCAAGACAACGAGAAAGCTGCCGGCCGTCGCACGATCGGCCGCGTCGTCAGCAACAAGATGCAGAAAAGCGTCACGGTCTCCGTCGAGCGCCTGGTCAAGCATCCGGTGTACGGCAAGTTCGTCCGCCGGACCACCAAGGTCATGGCGCACGATGCCGAAGGTACGTGCCGCGAGGGAGACACCGTCGCGATCGTGGAATGCCGGCCGATCAGCAAGAACAAATCGTGGCGCGTCGTGGAGGTGCTCTCGCGTGCGCCCACGGGGACCGGAGCGTAAGGGGCGCCGATGATTCAAACACAGACAATGCTGAATGCCGCCGACAACAGCGGCGCGCGCAGGCTGATGTGCATCCGCGTATTCGGCGGCTCGAGGCGCCGCTATGCGCGTATCGGCGACATCATCAAGGTGACGATCAAGGACGCGATTCCGCGCGGCCGCGTGAAGAAGGGCGAGGTGTACCACGCCGTCGTCGTGCGCACCCGTAGCGGACTGCGTCGGCCCGATGGCTCGCTGATCCGTTTCGATGGCAACGCCGCCGTATTGCTGACGAACAAGCTCGAGCCGATCGGCACGCGTATTTTCGGCCCGGTGACCCGCGAGCTGCGTACCACGCAGTTCATGAAGATCATCTCGCTGGCTCCGGAAGTGCTCTAGGAACGACGACCATGCACCGGATAAAGAAGGGCGATGAAGTCATCGTGATCGCCGGCAAAGACAAGGGCCGGCGCGGCAACGTGCTGCGCGTGCAGACCGACGGCAGCGTCGTGGTCGAAAACCTGAATGTTGCGCGCAAGCACCAGCGGCCGAATCCGAATGCCGGTGTTCCGGGCGGCATCGTCGAGCGCGAGAAGGCGATCGACGCGTCTAACGTGATGCTGTTCAACCCCACCACGCAGAAGGGCGATCGCGTGGGTTTCCGTCGTTTGGCCGATGGCCGCAAGGTGCGGTTCTTCAAGTCGAACGGCGAAGTCATGGACACCTGATATGGCTAGGTTGCAAGAGTACTACCGCAAGGAAGTCGTGCCGCAGCTGATGAAGCGGCTTGACGTGAAGAATCCGATGGCCGTGCCGCGGATCGTCAAGATCACCATCAACATGGGGGTCGGCGAAGCGTTGGCGGATCGCAAAGTGCTCGAGAACGCGATGACCGACCTTGCGAAGATCAGCGGCCAGAGGCCGGTGCAGTGCAAGGCTCGCGTCTCGGTCGCGAGCTTCAAGGTTCGTGACGGTGTCGCGATCGGCTGCAAGGTCACGCTGCGCCAAACGCGCATGTACGAGTTCCTCGACCGATTGATCAACGTCGCGATGCCGCGTATTCGCGACTTCCGCGGTGTTTCCCGACGCGCGTTCGACGGCCGTGGCAACTACAACATGGGCGTCAAAGAGCAAATCATTTTCCCGGAGATCAATTTCGATCAGGTCGATGCGATTCGCGGCATGGATATTTCCATCACGACGACGGCACGCAACGACGATGCCGGCCGCGCGCTGCTCGAGGCGTTCAAGTTTCCGTTGCGGAGTGACCGATAATGGCCAAGAAATCCATGGTGATGCGTCAGCGCCATCGCCAAGCCGCGGTGAAGCGGTATGCCGCGAAGCGGGTCGAGCTCAAGGAGCTGATCCGCAGCCCGAAGACCTCCGAGGAGGCGCGCGCGGATGCGCAGAAGAAGCTGCAGAATTTGCCGCGCGATGCGAGCCCGGTCCGGCTGCGCAACCGCTGTGCCCTGACCGGCCGTCCGCATGGCTACTACCGCAAGTTCGGGCTCTCGCGCACGAAGCTGCGCGAAACGATGATGCGCGGCGAGATCCCCGGCCTCACGAAGGCGAGCTGGTGAGGGTACCGCTATGAGTATGACCGACCCGATTGCCGATATGCTGACGCGGATCCGCAATGCGCAGGTCGCGCACAAGCCGGCCGTCACGTTGCCGGCGTCCAAGCAGAAGCTGGCGGTCGCCAAGGTGCTCGAGCAGGAAGGCTATCTCGGCGGCGTCGTCACCGAGAACGTTGAAGGCAAGGACGTGCTGACGCTTACGCTCAAGTACTACCAGGACCGGCCCGTCATCGAGCGTATCGAGCGTGTGAGCCGGCCCGGGCTGCGGGTGTTCAAGCCCGCGGACCAGCTGCCGGTCGTGCAGGGCGGCCTCGGCGTGGCGATCGTGTCCACATCAAAGGGCGTCATGACGAACCGCCAGGCGAAGGCGCAAGGTCACGGCGGCGAAGTTCTGTGCATCGTGCTTTGATCCATTACGAATTCACCGAGTCATAGCGATGTCGAGAGTAGCCAAACAACCCGTCGAGCTCGGCAAGGATCTGTCCGCCGAGATCAAGGGCCAGTCCATCACGATCAAGGGCAAGAAAGGCACCTTGACGCTGACCATGAACTCGGAGGTCGAGGTCACCGTCGACGGCGCTCGCATGAAGGTCGCGCCGCGCTCCCGCAGCCGGTTTGCCAACGTCATGGCGGGCACCACGCGCGCGCATCTCGCCAACATGGTCGTCGGCGTCACGAGTGGCTTCCAGAAGAAGCTCGAGCTCGTGGGCGTCGGTTATCGCGCTGCCGTCCAGGGCCAGAAGCTGAACCTGACGCTCGGCTTCTCGCATCCGGTCGAATATCCGATCCCGAAGGGCATCACGATCGAGACGCCCAGTCAGTCGGAGATCCTCGTCAAAGGCATGGATCGGCAACAGGTCGGGCAGGTGGCGGCGGAGATTCGCGGGTATCGGCCGCCGGAGCCCTACAAGGGCAAGGGCGTCCGCTACACGGACGAGCGTATCGAGCTCAAAGAAGCGAAGAAGAAGTAGCAGTTATGGCGATCGACAAAAAGGCGAAGCGACAGCGCCGTGCACGCCGCACCCGAGTGCGGATTTCGCTGCTTGGCGTTCACCGGTTGTGCGTGCACCGCACACCGCAGCACATCTACGCGCAGATCATCGCGCCCGAGGGCAATCGCGTCGTCGCGAGTGCCTCGACGCTCACGAAGGAGCTGCGCGAGACGCTCAAGAGCACGGGCAACGTCGCCGCTGCCGCGGTCGTCGGCAAGGAGATCGCCACGCGCGCGAAGCAAGCCGGCGTCGAGACGGTGGCCTTCGACCGCTCCGGCTTCAAGTACCACGGGCGCGTGAAGGCGCTGGCCGATGCCGCTCGCGAGGCGGGATTGAAGTTCTAACACGGCTGGCGCGATGAGCTGGTCCAAATCGAGCTGACAACGATGGCAAACGCTGATGAGTTTCAAGAAAAGTTGGTCGCGGTGAACCGCGTTGCCAAGGTCGTCAAAGGCGGCCGGCAATTCGGTTTCACGGCGCTGACGGTGGTGGGCGACGGCAATGGCCGCGTCGGCTACGGCTACGGCAAGGCGCGCGAGCTGCCGCTTGCGATCCAGAAGGCCATGCAGGCGGCACGCAAGAACTTGACGACCGTGAGCCTGAAGAAGGACACGCTGCAATACGAGCTGCACGGCAGCCACGGTGCGACGCGAGTGTTCATGCAGCCCGCCTCGGACGGCACGGGCGTCATCGCCGGCGGCGCGATGCGCGCGGTGCTCGAATGTGCCGGTGTGCGCAACGTGCTCGCCAAGAGCTACGGCTCGCGCAACCCGATCAACGTCGTGCGGGCCACCATGAATGCGCTCGGCAAGATGCGCTCGCCGGCGCAGATCGCCGCAAAGCGCGGCAAGACGGTCGACGAAATTTTTGCCTGAGGATGACGCGTGGCGAAAGGTAGCAAGAAGATTCGGCTCACGCTGCAGCGGAGCAGATTCGGTCGCACGCCGGGGCACGCGCAGTGCGCCGGCGGGCTCGGTTTGCGGCGCCGGCACCAGAGCGTGGTCGTCGAAGACACGCCGGAGAATCGCGGCATGATCGACAAGATCCGTTACATGCTGCGCGTCGAGGAGGCTTGAGATGCGCTTGAACGATTTGCAACCCGCCGACGGCAGCAAGCGCGATCACAAGCGTCGTGGTCGCGGCATGGGCTCCGGGCTCGGCAAGACGGGCGGCCGCGGTGTCAAAGGACAGCGCGCACGAGCGGGCGGCTACCACAAGCTGGGTTTCGAGGGCGGCCAGATGCCGCTCCAGCGGCGGCTGCCGAAGGTCGGCTTCGTGTCGCATTCGCGTGATCGCTGCGCCGAGGTTCGTGTGCACGAGCTCGCGCGGTTCGCCGGTAAGACGGCGGATCTTGCCGCGCTGAAGGCCGCGCATGTCGTGCCGAAGAGCGCCGAGGTCGCGAAGGTCATCGCTTCGGGCAAGCTCGAGCAGGCGGTCACCGTCGGTGGCCCCGGCGTGAAGGTCACAGCGGGTGCGCGCAAGATCATCGAGGCCGCCGGCGGCAAGGTAGTGGAGTAAGGTCATCATGGCGAAGGCGGGTACAGTCAATCCGGCCACCCTGCTCGGCGACGCGACGCGTTCCGCCGATCTTCGCCAGCGCCTGCTGTTTTTGATCGGCGCGTTGATTGTCTATCGGATCGGCACCTACATTCCCGTGCCCGGCATCGATCCGGTTGCGCTGCAGCGGTTCTTCGAGCAGCAGCAGGGCACGATCCTGAGCATGTTCAACATGTTCTCGGGCGGCGCGCTGCGGCGCTGGTCGATCTTCGCGCTCGGCATCATGCCGTACATCTCGGCCTCGATCATTCTGCAGATGGGCACGCACATCGTTCCGGCGCTCGGTCAGCTGCGGAAAGAGGGCGAGTCCGGCCGCCGCAAGATCACGCAGTACACGCGCTATGGCACGGTCCTGCTGTCGGCCTTCCAGTCGGTCGCCGCGGCGAGCGCGCTGCAAACTCAGGGCGTGGTGCTGAATCCCGGCCCGGCGTTCGTCATGACGGCGGCGGTCACGCTCGTGACGGGCACGATGTTCCTGATGTGGCTCGGCGAGCAGATCACCGAGCGCGGCGTCGGTAACGGTATCTCGATGCTGATTTTGTCGAGCATTCTCTCGTCGGTACCGAATGCGATCGGCGGCACGCTCGAGCTCGTGAACACGGGGGGCATGAACCAGGCCATGCCGTTCCTGCTCGGCTTCGTCGTGCTCGGCGTCGTCGGCTTCGTCGTGTTCATGGAGCGCGCCCAGCGGCGGATCGCGGTGAACTATGCGAAGCGCCAGCAGGGTCGGCGCATGTACGCCGGGCAGACGAGCCACCTGCCGTTCAAGATCAACATGTCGGGCGTGATTCCGCCGATCTTCGCCTCCAGCCTGATCCTGTTCCCCGCCACGATTGCGAGCTGGTTCGGCACGAGCCAGGCCGTCTCGTGGCTGCAGCGCCTGGCGGCGAGCCTCTCGCCCGGTCAGCCCGTGTACATCCTGCTGTACGCGTCGCTGATCATGTTCTTCTGCTTCTTCTACACGGCGCTCGTGTTCAACTCGCGCGAGACGGCGGACAACCTGCGGCGCTCGGGCGCGTTCATTCCGGGCATCCGGCCCGGCCAGCAGACGGCGGAGTACATCGACAAGGTGCTCACGCGCCTCACGTTCTGGGGTGCGCTGTACGTCACGGCCGTGTGCCTGTTGCCGGAGCTCATGATCCTGGAGTTCTCCGTGCCGTTCTATTTCGGCGGCACGTCCGTGCTGATCCTCGTGGTCGTCACGATGGACTTCATGGCGCAGCTGCAGGCCCACATGATGACTCACCAGTACGAGGGGCTTCTGAAGAAGGCCAACCTGCGTGGGTATGGTCGAAGCGACTCCTAGGCGGCGGAGCTAAAGCATGAAAGTCAGAACATCGGTTCGCAAGATCTGTAGGAAGTGCAAGATCGTCCGCCGCGGCGGCGTGGTGCGCGTGATCTGCGAGGATCCGCGGCACAAGCAGCGGCAGGGCTGAGGTTAGAACGCAATGGCACGTATAGCCGGCATCAACATTCCCACCAACAAGCACGTTGGGATTGCGCTGACGCATATCTTCGGCATCGGCCGCAGTCGTGCGCTCCTGACGTGCAAGGCGGCGGACATCAATCCGACCACGCAGGTCAAGGATCTCACGGAGGCCGAGGTCACGCGGTTGCGCGAGGTGATCGCGAAATTCCCGGTCGAGGGCGACCTGCGCCGCGAGGTGGCGATGAACATCAAGCGCCTCATGGACCTCGGTTGCTACCGCGGCATTCGTCATCGGCGCGGCTTGCCGCTCAGGGGCCAGCGTACCCGGACCAACGCGCGAACGCGCAAGGGTCCGCGGCGCGGCGTGAAGAAGTAAGCAGGAGTCAGCATGGCAGCAACACCGCCAGTCGTTCCCAAGGCACGCAAGAAAGCGAAGCGGCAGATCCTCGACGCAGTGGCGCACGTGCACGCGTCGTTCAACAACACGATCATCAGCATCACGGATCGGCAGGGCAACACGCTCGCTTGGGCCACGGCAGGCAATTGCGGCTTCAAGGGCTCGCGCAAGAGCACGCCGTTCGCGGCGCAGGTGGCTGCGGAGAAGGCGGGCACGACCGCGAAGGAGTATGGCGTGAAGAATCTCGAGGTGCGCGTCAAAGGTCCGGGGCCGGGTCGCGAGTCGGCGGTGCGCGCGCTGAACGCGGTCGGTTTCAGGATCACGCAGATCGAAGACGTCACTCCCATTCCTCACAACGGCTGCCGTCCGCCGAAGAAGCGGCGCGTCTAAGCGGAACACAACATGGCGAGATACAGAGGTCCAACTTGCAAGCTTGCCCGTCGCGAGGGCACCGACCTGTTTCTGAAGAGCGGGCTGAAGCCGCTCGAGTCGAAATGCAAGCTCGAAGTACCCCCCGGCGGCGCGGCGACGCAGCGTCGGCAGCGCCTGTCCGACTACGGCGTGCAGCTGCGCGAGAAGCAGAAGCTGCGCCGCATGTACGGCGTGCTCGAGCGGCAATTCCGCAACTATTACAAGAAGGCGTCGAAGGTCAAAGGCTCGACCGGCGAGAACCTGCTGCGGATGCTCGAAGCGCGGCTCGACAACGTCGTCTATCGCATGGGTTTTGCGTCCACGCGCGCGGAAGCGCGCCAGCTGGTGAGCCACCGCGGCATCAAGGTCAACGAGCAGATCGTCAACATCCCGTCCTATCAGCTGAAGGCTGGCGACAAGATCGCGGTTCGCGATCGCGCCAAGGACCAGCTGCGGATCAAGGCGGCGCTGTCGATTGCCGGTCAGGTCGGATTTCCGGAATGGGTCGAGGTCGACGACCAGAACATGCAGGGGCTGTTGAAGAACCTGCCGGAGCGCGACGAGATTCTGCCGGACATCAACGAGAATCTGGTGGTCGAGCTGTACTCGAAGTAACGAGAGGACATCTTTAGATGCAAGAATCAGCAACGGAATTCTTGCGGCCGCGAGCCGTCAAGGTTCAGCCGCTCGGCACGAATCGCGCACGCGTCACGGTAGAGCCGTTCGAGCGCGGGTTTGGTCATACGCTAGGCAACGCGCTGCGGCGCGTGCTGCTGTCGTCCATGCCGGGCGCAGCGATCGTCGAAGCCGAGATCGAAGGCGTGCTGCACGAGTACACGAGCATCGAGGGCGTCCAGGAAGACGTCGTCGACGTTCTGCTCAACCTGAAGTCGGTCGCGATCAAGATGCACACGCGCGACGAGGTCGAGCTGCGCCTGGCGAAGAAGGGCCCGGGGCCCGTGCGCGCCGGTGACATCGTGACGGATCACGGCGTGGAGATCGTGAATCCCGATCTCGTGATCGCGAACCTCACGAGCGCAGGCGAGCTGCGTGCGTTCCTCAAGGTCGTGCGCGGCCGCGGCTATCGGCCGGCCGTGCAGGCGGCGCGGTTCGAGGAGCAGAGCCGGCCCATCGGGCGGCTGCAGCTCGATGCGTCGTTCAGCCCGGTTCGCCGCGTCACCTACACCGTGGAGCGCGCGCGCGTCGAGCAGCGCACCGACCTCGACAAGCTGATCGTCGACATCGAGACGAACGGCACGATCGACGCCGAGGAGGCGATTCGCCGCGCGGGCTCGATCCTGAAGAACCAGCTCGACGTGTTCGTCGACCTGCAGGGCGAGGACGAGATCGGCTTCGGTCGCACCGAGACGCAGATCGATCCGATCCTGCTGCGGCCCGTGGACGAGCTCGAGCTCACCGTGCGCTCGGCCAACTGCCTGAAGGCCGAGAACATCAACTACATCGGCGACCTCGTGCAGCGCACGGAAGTCGAGCTGCTGCGCACGCCGAACCTCGGCAAGAAGTCGCTGACCGAGATCAAGGAAGTGCTCGAGCAGCACGGCCTGGCGCTCGGCATGCGCCTCGACAACTGGCCGCCGCCGGGACTGCGCGCCGAAGAGCCGGCGGACCGCCGCCGCCCTCGTCGATCGCGTTCTGACAAGAACGGAGCTGAACGATGCGTCACCAGAAATCCGGCCGCAGGCTTGGTAGGAAATCGCCGCACCGCCGCGCGATGTACCGCAATCTTGCGGCCTCGCTGCTCGTGCACGAGACCGTCCGCACCACGCTGCCGAAGGCCAAGGAGCTGCGCCGCGTCGTGGAGCCGCTGATCACGCTCGCCAAGGAAGACGGCGTGAGCCGCCGTCGGCTGGCGTTCGATCGTCTGCGCGACGATGCGGCCGTGGGACGCCTCTTCACCGAGCTCGGCCCGCGCTTCAAGAACCGCCCGGGCGGCTATCTCAGGATCCTGAAGATCGGTTTCCGCGTCGGTGATTCGGCGCCGATGGCGATCGTGCAGCTGCTCGATCAGCCGGCGAAGCCCGCCGAGGCCAAGGAGCCGCGCACCACGGCCTAACGCGTCCGTCGAGGTACTCGTGGCCAGACGGCGAGTCGTCAGCGACGCGGAGATCACGAGAGCCGCGCGCAAGGTGTTTCTCGAGCATGGCACGCGCGCGCCGGTCGCCTGGGTCGCGCGCGAGCTCGGCGTTTCCCCTGCCACCGTGTTCGTGCGAATGGGCTCGAAGATGGGGCTCATCAATGCCGCCCTCTGGCCGCCGGACCCGCCGGTTCTCGAGCGCATGTTGCAGGGTCCCGTCGGCGGCGCCCCCGCCGCTCGAGCAGCTGCGCGACATCGTCGCCGACCTCGCGCGCTACGTGGACGCCGAGATCCCGGCCACCTTCACGCTGTATGCCGCGGGGCTGCGTGCCAGGCCCGGCGAGGACTTCAGCGACGTGTCGCCGGCGCGGCTGCGCCGCGCGCTGACGCGGTGGCTGCGCCAGGCCGTGCGGGCCGGCCAGCTCGCCTGCGCGCCGCGCACCGTGGCGGAGCTGATCTTGGGCACGCTCGAGGCGCGTGCGATGCATGCCTTTCTCGCCAGGCAGGCCGTCCCGCTGCGCGAGCAGCAGGCTTTCATCCGGGCGCTGCTCGCGAGCGTGCTTGGTAAAAAACGGGATTGACGGCGGCTTGCCGTGGTGCTTATAACTAACGCCGGAGTTAATAACTGCGTTTGAGCCGCCGTCGAGCGGCGGCCAAGGGGGTGTGCGATGCAGTCGTTTCGCGAGGTCCACTTAGACGACCGTCGGGCCGGTGCCGCGCCCGCCGGAGGGCTGACGCTGGCGCTCGCCGCGGTGTGCCTGCTGGCCGCGCCGCTCGCCTCGAGCCAGACGCAGCGTCGGCCGCGGCGCCCGCGATCCGCTGCACGTCGACGTGATCGTCGGCTCCGAGGGCAAGGGCCTGTTCACCAACGCCGGCATCCCGCCCGACAACAAGCCGATCTACGCCGCGAAGGACGGCGCCGTGCCCGCAGGGCATCGAGCCGCTGCCCATCGACATCTTCAGCACCAAGGATTTCTACAAGGACCACGATCTGTGGCTCGACAAGCGCTACTACCGCTGCAACTCGCCGGTGGGGCTCGAGCAGATCTGGGGCGCCTACGAGGTGCCGCTGATCGGCGACGATCCGCCGCGCACGGCCGCGTGGGGCTATTGCGATCGCGACTATCCGCGCGCGGAGATCGTGAGCCCGTACAAGTTCAAGACCGCCAAGGAGCACTATGCGGCGCTGATGAAGGAAGCGCGCGACGCACGGCGGCCCCACGGTCTATACGCAGGCCACGCTGCCGGACTGGGACGGCCGTTACCTACGCGATCGCGACAAGCGCGCCACCTGGTTCCACGGCGCGATCCTGCAGGTGCCGACGTATCTGTCCCTGCTGACGCCGGAGTACCAGAAGCGCTTCGTCCAGGAGATGTACCACTACGCCGGCAGCAACGCGGCGCAATGGCCGGGCTCGTACTGCTGGCCCGAGGGATTTCTGCGCCGCTACCACCAGTACGGCGGCGCGCGCCTAAATCTCGTGTTGACGCCGGACATGGTGCTCGACATCCGCAACGCCGCCGAGACGCTCGTCACGCAGATCCACATCGGCCGCGAGTTCAACGAGCAAGGCGCGGTGCCGCATCTCGGGCCCGACGTGCCGCAGTGGCTCGGCGACACGATCGGCTTCTGGGACGGCGACGCGCTGATCACATGGACCTCGAACATCCAGGGCTGGATCGCGCACGGCGGCCCCGAGTTCAGCAGCAAGCTGCAGGCGATCGAGATCTACACGCCGCGCAAGGACGCGGCCGGCAAGTTCTTCGGCATCAAGGACGAGATCGTGCTGTACGATCCGGAGGCGTTCGTCGAGCCGCTGCGCATCGTGCAGACGCTGAACAAGGTCGGCGACTTGAACGACGGCGATCCGTTCCCGATCATGGAATGCATCCCGCAGAGCTTCCCGATCAACGGCCATACGACCCCGGTGTCGCCGGGCCAGGACGTCGAGTACATCGTGCCCGACATGTTCGGTCGACCCTGGGCGAAGATCTGGGAGCGCTATCACGAGGAAGGCATGGAACGGCCGAAAGAGAAGGTCGGTCGGTTCGGGCTGTAGCCCTGCCGCATCACACACGAGGACGAAGAGCATGACGAAGATCAAGAGCATGAAGCGCCTGGCGGGCCTCGCGGTAGCGGCGGCCGTCGGTTGTTCGGTGGCGGGGAGCGTGCAGGCGCACCACTCGTTCGCGATGTACGACGTCAAGAAGGTGTACGTCATGACCGGCATCGTGACGCGCGTCGACCCGAACCCGAATCACCTGCAAATCTTCTTCGCGCCGCTGAACGAGGCGCGCGATCAGGTGCTCAAGGACCCGAAGGGCGAGCCGTGGGTGTGGGCCGTCGAGATGGATGGCGCGGCGATCGCCGCGCGCCACGGCATCACCGTGAACAACTTCCCGCGCGGCACGATCATCAGCGTGGGACTGCATCCGCTGCGCAACGGCTATCCGGCTGGCGGCCGCGGCAAGAACGGCCTCTACAAGTGCCCGGCCGATACGCCGCCCGCGCCCGGCAAGCACTGCGATTCCGTGCAGGGCTCGATGGCGTACGGCGAGGGCGAGCTGCCGGCGACGAGCGATCCGTTGCCGCCGCCGACGGCGCACTAGCGCCTTCCGGTGACTCGACGTTAAGCGGGGCACTGCGGCTCCAGGGTCCGGCTGGCTGGGCCGCGGTCGACCGCCTGGTCCGGTTCGGCATTTTTCAGTCCTTTTCCGGCTTCGTTCGGGACTTCGCTGGGGCCGTCCGGTATCCGTGAGCGCAGTCCAGGCTGGCGCCTTGCCGCGGCGGAGCGACCACGAGAGCGGCGCGGGGGAGGGGATGCATATGAACGACGGTTTGGCAGGCTGCGGCCACGTGGTCCTGGTCGATCATCATCGCGGTGGCCGCGTGCCTGATCGTGCCGTGCGCCGGCGTCGTCGCGCAGGCGCCGGTCGGCCGCGGCGCCCCGGCGCCCCTGCACATGGATCTCATGGTGGGACCGGACGGCAAGGGCACGTCCGTCGGTCCCGGCGTGCCCGAAGACGTCGTGCCGATCGTCGCGGCCATGAACGGAGCGGCGCCGCCCGGCATCCAGCCGCTGCCGCACGACATCTTCACGACCAAAGACTTCTACAAGGATCGCGCGCTGTGGAGCGATCCTCGCTATTTCCGCTGCAACTCCCCGCTTGGCCTCGAAGCGCAATGGGGCGCCGTCGAGACGCCGACGATCGGCGATTATCCGCCCGCGTCCGCCGCCTGGGGATACTGCGACCGCGACTATCCGCGCGATCAGATCGTGAGCCCGTACCCGTTCAAGACCGCGAAACAGCACTACGAAGCCATGCTCGCGGACGCCACGGCGCGCGGCGGGCCCACCGTCTACACGCAGGCGACGTTGCCGGACTGGAACGGCAACTACCGGCGCGACGCGACGAAGACGGCCACGTGGTACCACGGCGCGGTGCTGCAGATCCCCACTTACCTCACGCTGCTCACGCCCGAGTACCAAACGCGCTTCGTGCAGCAGATGTACCACTACGCCGTCGACCAATGCTCCGCAGTGGCCGGCTTCCTATTGCCAGCCCGAAGGCTTCATGCGGCGCATCGCCCAATATTCCGGATTCAGCCCTTCGATCATGATGACGCCGGAGCTCTTTCAAGTGCTGAACGTGACGGCCGGCAACTTCATCACGCACGTGCTGATCGGCCGCAAGTTCAAGGAGGACGGCAGCGTTCCTTACCTCTCGGCGGACGTGCGCCGCTGGTACGGCGAGACGATCGGGTTCTGGGACGGCGAGGCGCTCGTCACCTGGACGTCGAACGTTCAGGGCTGGATGGCACACGGCGCGTTCGAGTTCAGCAGCCAGATGCAGTCGATCGAGATCTACACGCCGCGCAAGGACGCCGGCGGCAAGCGTCAACGGCATCGATCACGAGGTCGTTCTCTACGACCCCGAGGCGCTCGTGGAGCCCGTGCGCATCGTCCACCGCTGGACCAAAACCGGCGAGCTCAACGAAGGCAATCCGTACCTCTACATCGAGTGTGTGCAGTACAACTACCCGATCGACGGCAAGGCAACGCCGATGCCGCCGGGCACGACGATCGAATACACCGTGCCCGATATCTACAACCGCCCCTGGGCGAGGATCTGGGAGCAGTACTTCGAGCAGGGCATGGAACACCCGGAGCCGGAGCCGCTGTTCGGATTCAAGTGATGGAGGCGCTACATGCATCGACGTCCAGCTTCGATGGCGGCTCTCGCGGCGCTCGTGGCGACGCTCGCGGGAACCTTGGCCACGCCGCGCGAATGCGCACCATTCGTTCGCGATGTACGACGAGAAGAAGACTTACGTGTTCACCGGCGTCGTGACGCGCGTGAGCCCCGATCCGAGCCACTTGAGCATCTTCTTCTCCCCGCTGAACGACGCGCGCAACGCGGTGGTTCGCGACGCGTCGGGCAAGCCCGTCGATCTGGTCGGTCGAGCTGCGCTCGGCGGCTCAAGTTGCCCTGGATGGCGTGACCGTCCAGAACTTCCCGCCCGGCACGATCTTCAGCATCGGCTTGCATCCGTTGCGCAACGGCTTGCCGGGCGGCGGCCGCGGCAATTACGGACCTATTCAAGTGCCCGCCGAAAACGCCTCCTGCGCCCGGCAAGCATTGCGACAGCGTCGAAGGCGCCACGTCGCACGGCGAGGCGGGCGCTGCCGCAAGCCACCGGCCAGTGGTCGCCGTGAGGCGGAGGCGACTACTCGAGGTGTCGAGAGCTCGGCAACGACGGCTTCTCGGTTTCCGCCGGCCAGTTCACGACGACCGTGATCGGGCTGTCGTTGCCGTCGCCGAATGCGCCGTCGAGAGAAATCGGCCGCCGTCTGCGGCCGCGGCGTAGTAGTCGCGCGCATCGTCCGGACCGCCGGCAACGGGCGCACGGAACAGGCGCCGGGGCGAGCCGAACGGGTGTGACTGGTCCTGGGTCATCGCACACGGCCATGAGGCGCGCGGTCCGGCGCGATGTAGTAGAGCTCGCTCTGATCTCGGCGCCACTGCGGCTGCCCACCGCCGCCGACCGATACCTTGTATCGTTCGCCGAGCTCCGGGTAGCGTCTGCACGTAGACCTCGAGCGCACCGCTGTCGTCGGCTACGTACGCGAGCCAGCGGCCGTCCGGCGAGATTCGCGCTTGCAGCTCGTTGTATGGAGTCCTCATGATCGGGAACGTCGCTCCGTCCTCGACCCGTACGCCCCATAGATCGAGCTTGGTCAGCTCGTCCCGCTGCGAGTAGACGATGTGATCTCCGCTCGGAGACCAGTCGTTCAATATCTTTACGACGTCGCTGCTGATCAGGCGGCGGGACGCCGCGCCCGAGGACGGGCGAATCAGCAGATCGAACCCGCCCCGCGCCGTGAAAGCGATTTGCGCCCCGTCCGGAGACCAGAGCGGCGCGATCGCATCGGTCTCGATGCGCTCGAATTCCGCCCGCGACAGGCTGGCCAACCACAGTCCGGGATTCGTGGTCGACGAGCCCGTGGCCAGCAGGTGCGAGCCGTCCGGCGACACGCGCGGGTTGAACATGACCGCCGGCATCGGCAGCGTCGCGAGCACCTCGCCGGCGCGGTCGACCCATGCGAGCTGCTGCTGCCGGACGCCGCTGACGATAGGCGATGAGATCGCCGGCGGCGGAGACGACGTTGTCGTCCGCCAGCGAAGGCGGCGACACGCCGCGCGCCAGCAACGTCGCGCGCCCGGTGAGCTGCCAGGTGCCCGAGTCGAACTCCTCCGCGATCAACATGTCGCGCTGCACGTGCAGTAGATGGCGCGGCGGCGCGAACACGGCCGGCGACTCCGTGTCGAGCAGGCGCACGCTATCGGCGCGTGTCGAGATCGCCGACGTAGACGCCCGTGCGCGCGGGATCGAGGCTCACGACCTGGTAGAGGAAGTGCCGGCCGTCGGGGAGAAACTGCGGCCATGAGATCGCGATGTCCTGCGCGGCTTGATCGAGCGCAGCGACGAGCGTGGCTCGCCGCCCGAAGCGCTGACGGAGAACAGCCCCTTCGCCCAGTCGGCGAAGAGGATCGTGTCGTCGGGCGCCCAGGTTCCGCCCGCGGCGCTGACGCCGACCGTCGCGACGGTTCGCAGCTCGCTATCGCGCAGATCGACCGTCACGAGCTCGCCATTGGTGAAAAACCCGAGGCGGCCGGAATCGGGAGACCAGAACGGCTTCGACGCCCCTTCGGTGTGCTCCAACGCGCTTGAGTTGCGAAGAATGCAACGCGCGGACCCAGAGGGCGGTTCCTGCCGCTCGCCTTGTCGCGCGCGACGAAGGCCAGCGACTCGCCGTCCGGCGACAGCACGCCGCCCGATACGATCGTGGTGCCCTCGGGCGGTGGCTGAAAAAGCCGCACGGCTCGCGTGCGTCGCCGCCGCGAGCAAGGTCGCGCGGGCTCATGGCAGCAGCGATTCCGTGCGCCGCGAGCACGAGCGCGAGCCCCGCAGCGCGATCGCGGCGCCTCCGGCGCAGCGGCGCGCGTGACGTCGCGCGGTCCATCCGCGCAGAGCCGGTCGGCCGCGGCGGCCTGCTCGGTCGCACCGTGCGCTCGGCCCGCGACTGGTGCCGACGCACCGCGTCAGTGCCGACGCGCCGTCGGCCGTGGCACTGACCGGCGCGACGAATCGATAGCCGCGGCGAGGAACAGTCTGCACATAGTGCGCTTTGTTAGGCTCGTCGCCGAGCGCGCGGCGCAAGACCGAGATGGCGTGGATGAGGCTGTCGTCGGTGACGACGACGTCGGGCCACACGGCGTCGATGAGCTCGTTCTTGCGCACGAGCCGGTCGCGATGCTCTACGAGGTAGACGAGCGAATCGAAGGCTCGGGACGGCAGCGGCACGGCTCCCACGCCGTTGCGCCACAGGACGCGGGACGAGACGTCGAGCCTGAACTTCCCGAACGCGTACACGCCGGCGCGCGCTCGGATTGTTTGGAAGGAGGCGCGTCCATTTCGTCGTTCTTCCGCGCTTTTCCGGAGGGATTTTCGGTGACTCGACGCGACCGAGTCTAGCGTATGAGCCCGAAGCGCGGCAATTTGGCGCGGTACGCGCTCGCGGACGCGTGACAGTGACGCCATCGCGTGCGGCTCCGCGAGTCACGGCGTGCCGCGTTTCGCGTTTTTCCGCGCTTTTCGGGCAGATTTCAGTACCCGGGCCGCCGGCTCGCGGCACTTCCGGCGACGCGATGCGCGTGGGACCGGCGCCGTCGCCGCGACGCAGGAGACAAGGGGGAAAATGGCAAAGCTCAAGCGACGCTTCGCGGCGATCGCCGCCGGTGGTTGGCTGCTCGGCCCGGCGCTCCCCGCCGGCGCCCAAGCCGCCGCTCGCGCCGCCGAGATCGCGATCGACTCGGACGACATTGCAGGCGTCGTCACGAGCGAGCGGGGGCCGGAGGCCGGCGTCTGGGTCATCGCGGAGACGACGGATTGCCGACGAAATTCCGCAAGATCGTGGTCACGGACGACGAGGGCCGGTACTTGCTGCCGGATCTGCCGCGCGCGACCTACGTGCTCTGGGTGCGCGGCTATGGCCTCGTCGATTCGCCGCGCATTCGCGCGACGCCGGGAAGACGCGTTTCGCTGCAGGCCGTGGTGGCGCCGGACGCGCGCGCGGCGGCCCAGGTGTATCCCGCCAACTACTGGTACTCGCTGATTCGGATTCCGCGCCGCCGATCAGTTCCCCGGCACGGGCCCGAACGGCAACGGCATCGAGCCCGGCATGGCGACGCAGCACCACTGGATCAACGAGATCAAGACCGGCTGCAACGTGTGCCACCAGCTCGGCAACCTCGCCGACGCGCACGTTTCCCGGCGCTCGGCAATTCGAGTCGTCCTACGATGCCTGGGACCACCGCACGCAGGTCGGTCAGGACGGCACCTCGATGATCGCGGCGATCGGGCAGCTCGGCCGCAAGGCGGCGCTCACGATGTTCGCGGATTGGACCGATCGTATCGCGGCCGGCGAAGTGCCGCCGGCGCCGCCGCGCCCGCGAGGGCATCGAGCGCAATCTCGTGCTGACGCTGTGGGAATGGGGCGGGCCCGCGACGTTCGCCCACGACGAGCTCTCGACCGACAAGCGCAACCCGACGGCGAACGCGAACGGTCCGATCTATGGCGTCGACTGGGGCAACGACGGCTTCCTCACGCTCGACCCGAACACGAACACGGCGACCGAGGTGCGCATCCCCGTGCTCGACCCGAGCGTGCCGCCGGGCAAGCCGCAGGTCATGCCGCAGCCCTCGCCGTACTGGGGCAACGAGCCGTACTGGTTCGACCCCGCGATCACGAACCACGCCGCGATGGACCGCAAGGGCCGCATCTGGATGTCGTCGCGCTTCCGCCGTCCGGAGGATCAGCCGGCGTTCTGCGCGAACCACCCCTCTGCGCGGCTCGCGCCGCGCGAGACGAGCTTTCGGCAGATTCAGTACTTCGATCCGCGCACGAAGCAATTCCATCAAGTCGACATCTGCTTCGACACGCACCATGTGCAGTTCGCCGACGATGCGGACGAGACGCTCTACGCCAACGGCGTGTTCAGCGGCGCGCTCGGCTGGGTCAACACGCGGGTGCTCGAGGAGACGGGCGACGCGGGCAAGGCGCAAGGCTGGTGCATGCCGTACTTCGACTTGAATGGCGACGGCAAGATCGACCCCGGCGTCGACAAGTACGCGTTCGAGGATCTGCCGTCGTCGGGAGGCATGCTCGCGGGACTGCCGGTGCCGCAGGCGATCTTCTACAGCGTGATCGCGCATCCGACCGACGGCAGCATCTGGGGCGCCGTGCCGGGACCGATGCCCGGCCGCATCGTGCGGATCGACCCGAAAACTTGCGTGTCGGAGGTCTACGAGCCGCCGTTCAACAATCCCGCCGTCAACGTCAACGGCTATACGCCGCGCGGCATCGACGTCGACAGCAACGGCGTGATCTGGACCGCGCTCGCCGGCAGCGGCCATCTCGCGAGCTTCGATCGGCGCAAGTGCCGCATCATGTCGGGACCCGAGGCGACGAACGGCCAGCACTGTCCCGAAGGATGGACCCTGTATCGGACGCCCGGGCCGAGCTTCAAAGGCGCGACCGATGCGATCGCGGTCGACATGCACTACTACAACTTCGTCGACCGCCACGACACGCTCGGGCTCGGGCCGAACGTGCCGCTCGCGAACGGCACCAACTCCGACTCACTGCTCGCGCTCCTGCCGGACGGACGTTTCGTGACGCTCCGCGTGCCCTACCCGCTCGGGTTCTTCTCGCGCGGCATGGACGGACGCATCGACGATCCGAACGGCGGCTGGAAGGGTCGCGGCTTGTATGCCGACTACGGCCCGAACGCCGTCTGGCACATCGAGGGCGGCAAGGGCACGCGCAGCTCGGTCGTGAAGTTCCAACTGCGCCCCGATCCGTTGGCCAAATGACCTCGCAAAGACGCGCTCTGTCGGTCGCGTTGGCGCTCGCCTTGCCCGCGCTCGGTGCGAGCGGCGCAGCGTGGGCGCAGAAGGACCTCGCCGGGATGTGGGGCCAGCGCTTCCACGAAGAGTTGCCCGAGCGCGGCGCGGGTCCCGAGATCGGCGACTACGCGGGCTTGCCCGTCAACGACGCCGCGCGTCTGCGCGCCGATTCGTGGGACGCGGCGAAATGGACGGTGCCCGAGCGGCAGTGCGAGCCGCATCCCGCGGACTACGCGCCGCGCGGTCCTGCGAGCTTGCGCATCGGGAGCACCGTGGACCCGATCTCCCAGGACGTGATCTCGTGGGACATCACCGTCATGTGGAGCCTGAGTCACCGAACCATCTACATGGACGGCCGTCCCCACCCGTCGGAGTACGCGCAGCACAGCTGGCAGGGTTTCTCGACGGGCGAGTGGGACGGCGACATGCTGAAGGTCACGACCACTCATCTGAAAGAAGGCTGGGTCCGGCGCAATGGTCTGCCGCGCAGCGACCGCGCGAGCATCGTCGAGTACTGGATCCGCAACGAGGACTACCTCACGCTCGTCACCGTCGTGATGGATCCCGTCTATCTGACCGAACCGTTGGTCCGCACGTCCGACTGGGTGCTCGACCCGGGCCTGCAGCTCAGCCCATTCTCGTGCATCCCCGCGGTCGAGATCGAGCGGCCGCGCGGCGCCGTGCCGCATCACTTGCCCGGCACGAATACGTTCTTGACCGAGTACGCGACGCGGCATGGGCTGCCGCAACCGGCGGCGCGCGGCGGCGCAGCGACGATGTATCCGGACTATCGCCGGAGCTGCGGCGCGCGATCGAGGCACTGCGATGTGAGGCGCGATACCGAGGTCGCCGCAGCTCGCGTCGGCGTTCTGCCGCGGCGCTCGCCACCGCCCGGCGCGGCCGCGGCGGACGACGAGCTCGAGGTACTGCCCGTGCAGGGCAACGTCTACATGATCGCCGGCGGAGGCGGCAACACGACGGTGCAGATCGGCCACGAGGCCGTCGTCGTCGTCGACACCAAGACGGCGGCCGTCGCAGACCGGCTCCTCGAGGCGATTCGCAAGCTGAGCCCGAAGCCGATACGCCACATCATCGTGACGAGCGCGGATCCCGATCACACCGGAGGCAACGAGCCGGTGTCGAGCGCCGGCACCTACGTGCGGCTGCTCGACACGTTCGATCCGCGCGGTGCGGACAAGAACGCTTCGATCATCGCACACGTCAACGTGCTCGAGCGGATGAGCGGCCCGAGCGGCCAGAAGGCGCCGACGCCCGCCGGAGCCTGGCCGAGCGACACGTACTTCACGAAGGACTGGGCGCTGTTCGTGAACGAGGAGGCCATCCAGCTCGTGCACATCCCCGCCGCGCACACGGACGGCGACACGCATCGCATTCTTCCGACGCTCCGACGTGATCAGCACCGGCGACATCTTCACGACGACGGGTTATCCGCGGTTCGATCCGGAGCACGGCGGTAGCTTGAGCGGTATCCTCGATGGCTTGAATCGAATTCTCGAGATCGCGATCCCGGGCGAGAACCAAACCGGCGGCACGGCCATCGTTCCCCGGTCACGGCCGGATCAGCGACGAGACCGAGGTCGCGAACTATCGCGACATGATCACGATCGTGCGCGACAGGGTCGCGGCGCTGATCGCCGCCGGCATGACGCTCGAGCAGGTCGAGGCCGCGCACCCCTCGAGCGACTACGACGGCATCTACGCGGGTCTCGGCGGGCCGACGCCGGAAGCGTTCGTCGCCGCAATCTATCGAGACCTCGAGGGCGCGCAGCCATGAGGCCCCCGATGCAACGCGCAGCGATGCTGCTCGCCGCCTGCGCGGCCGCCGGCTTCGGCCTTGCCGCCCGCGACCTCCGCCGGCGCGCAGCCGCCCCCACCGCCGCCCGACCAGCGCCCCGCTCGCGAGCGCGCGCCGATCGATCTCACGGGCCAATGGGTGGCCGTGATCACCGAGGACTGGCGCTGGCGGATGGTGACGCCGCCGGTCGGCGACTCCGCGAGCATTCCTCTGAACGACAGGGGGCGTGCCGAGACGGCCGCCTGGGACTTCGAGCAAGACCGCCGCGAAGACCGCTTCTGCAAAGCCTATGGGCCACCCGGCCTGATTCGCCAGCCGACGCGGCTGCGCATCGATTGGGAGGGCGCCGACACGCTGCGGCTTGCAGTTCGATGCGGGCAACCAAACGCGTCTTCTTCACTTCGCGCCGCAAGCGGCCGGCGAGCGCTCGCTGCAGGGCGATTCCGACGGCGAAGTGGTTCCGGCAGACGCAGTCGCGCGGCGTTTTCGCCGCGAATACGCCGGCTACGGGAGGCTCTCTGCAGGTCGCACGACGAACATGACGGCGGGGTATCTGCGACCGAACGGCGTGCCCTATGGCGAGAGGGCCATCGTCAAGGAGTTTTTCAACACGTTCACGTTGCCGGAGGCCGGCACCTGGCTCATCGTCACGACGGTCGTCGACGATCCGGACTACCTGTCGACCGATTTGATCATCAGCACGCAGTTCAAGAAGGAGACGGAGCGCTCGCGTTGGAATCCGCGCGCCTGCGATATCGCGCCGCCGCTCGTCGAGGCCGCGCGCCGATGACGCGCGCATCGTTCGAACCTCGCCGACCCTCGCGTTCCCGATCGGGGCAACTCGATCGTTATTGGGTGAGCATCCATGAACGCTTATCTCGTTCGCCTCGTCGCTTTGGCGGCAGTGCTGGCCGGCCCCGCCGCTCTCGCTCATCACTCGTTCACCGCCACCTACGACGAGAACGGGAAGGCTCGCATCGAGGGCGACGTCGCGCAGGTTCCTGTTCCGCAACCCGCATTCGATGGTCCACGTGGCCGCACCCGGCGCCGGACGGCATCGTTTATCGGTGGACGATCGAGTGGGCTGGCGTTGCCGCCTTGAACGGGAACGGAATCTCGCGCGAAACGCTGCGCATCGGCGACCACGTGATCGTGACCGGCAACCCGGGCCGCAACGCCGAAGACCATCGTCTGCGGCTGTTGTCGATCGAGCGTCCGAGCGACGGTTGGAGCTGGAAGGGTTCCTTCGAGTAGCGTTCGGCCACAGCTTCGGCTGCACAAGGGAGGAGCGCCATGAGAGATCCTGCACGTGCTCGGCGCAATCGCGCTGACGAGTCTCTTCGCCTTCGTCGCACCGGCCCAGGATCGAACCTTCGATATCTACTGGGTCGACGTCGAGGGCGGCGCCGCGACGCTCCTCATCTCGCCGTCCGGCGAGTCGCTGCTCTACGACGCGGGATGGGAGAATAACGATCGCGACGCGCGGCGAATCTTCGAAGCCGCGCGAGCCGCCGGCGTCTCCCGCATCGATCATTTCGTTCTCAGCCATTTCCACGCCGATCACGCGGGCGGCATGGTGGCGTTGTCGAAGCTCATGCCGTTCGGCCACTGCTACGATCGCGGCGATTTCATCGAGCCGCCGAATCAGCGCTGGCGAGACGCCTATCTCAGCGTGTGCAAGGACAAGCGCACGATCTTGAAGCCCGGGGACAAGATCCCGTTCAAAGGGGTCGACGTGGACATCGTGGCGTCGGACGGCAAGCTCATCCCAAAGCCGCTGCCGGGCGGTGGGCCGAACCCGCTCTGCTCGACGTTCGAGAACCATCCGCCGGACGTTCCGGAGAACCAGCTCATGGTGTCGGCGCTCTTCACGTATGGCCGATTCCGGTTCCTCGATCTCGCCGACCTCGATTGGGAGAAGGAGATCGCGCTCGTCTGCCCGACCAACCTGATTGGGCCCGTCACGATCTGGCAAGCGGACCGTCACGGCGCGCTCGACGGCGCCGGCGCGCCGGGATTGCTCGCCACGATCAAGCCGCAAATCGTCGTCGCGAACAACGGGCCCCGAAAAGGCCTGGGCGGACCGAGCGGCGCGGCAAAGCAGACGCTCACCGATCACTATCAGCGCATGCTCGACATCCCGGGCCTCGAGGACATTTGGCAGGTGCACCGCTCGCTGTTCGAAGGCGCGCGCAACACCGACGACGCTCGCATCGCGAACCTGACGGACTCGGCCGACTGCGAAGCGCATTGGCTCAAGGTTGCAGTTCGAGCGAATGGGACGTTCACGATCACCAACGGACGCACGGGCTATGCCAAGAGCTACACGGCGCGCTGAGGTGCCGCCGGCGTGCACGACACGCGCTGATCTTCGCGGCGATCGTCTTCGCCGCGACCTCGCCGCTCACGAGCTTCGCGCAGGGCCTGCAGCGCGGCGGCACGCCCGACACCGACAAGGTACCGCCCGTGAACAGCGCCCCCGAGCCGCCTCCCTACCGCATCATTCGCGACTGGGCGAAGCTAACGATCGAGCGCCGGGCCTGGGGCGGCACCAACAACGTCGCCATCGACCGCGACGGCCGGACGATATGGGCGGTGGATCGGTGCACGGCTCCGATCAGCCCGGGTTGCCTGGGCACCCACAGCAACCCGATCCACCACTTCGACGAGACGGGCCGCGAGATCGGGAGCTTCGGCGGGGGGTGTTCGTGTGGCCGCACGGACTGCACGTCGATCGCGACGGCAACGTCTGGGTCACCGACGCGCGCACGCCCACGGCCGACGAGCTCATGAAGTTTCCCGATGCTCGCGACAAAGGCAGCGTGGTCGTGAAGTTCAGCTCCAAAGGCGAGGTGCTGATGCGGCTCGGCACACGCGGCGTCAGAGGCGATCCGCCGAGCGCGTTGACCGAGCCGACTGCCGTCGTCACCGATCCTGACAATGGCGACATTTACGTGGCCGAAAGCCACATGGACGTCGGCGACCCGAACCTGATCGGGCGCATCTCGGTGTTCGACACTAACGGCAAGTTCTTGCGCAGATTGGCAAGGCCGGCATGGGCCCCGGCGAGTTTCGAACGCCGCACGCGCTCGCATTCGATTCAAAAGGCAACCTCGTCGTCGCGGACCGCCACAATCATCGCGTTCAGCTGCTGACGAAGACGCGGCGAGTTCCTGCGCGAATTCGACGACTTCAGCCGCGTCAGCGGGCTCGTCGTCGGTCCCGGCGATGTGCTGTTCGCCACCGACTCCGAGTCGACGGAGGCCATCCATCCCGGCTGGTCGCGCGGCGTGCGGATCGGCAGCCTCGAGCGACGGCCGAGTGACGATGTTCATTCCGCCGCATACGACCAACTCGCCGGAAGGCGCGATGGGCGAAGGCATCGCGATCGATCCGAACGGCAATCTCTATACGCCGAGTCCATTCTGCTCGGCGTCACGAAGTACGTGAGGGAGGCAGCCAGGTGAGCCGAACGTGCCTCGTCGCGCTGTCCGTTGCTGCGCAGGTGCAGCCACCGCCCGCGCGGGTAAGGCCGCGAGCGGTATACTGCCGGGCGGCGATCACCGCTACGATGCGCCCAGGTTCACCGACGACACAATCCACGAGGCAGATGCCATGAACCTCAGAACCGCTCTTTTCGGACTCGCAGCAGCCTTCACCTTCGCGTGCAGCCAGGAAACGGCGGCGCCGCCTGCTGCGGCCGCCTCCGCCCCGGTCGGCATGCCATGGACCGATGCAAGGCGGGGACTGGGCGCAGAAGAAAGCCGAGCTGCAGGCGCTCGGCGAGCAGTTCGATTCGTCAGCGGCGCTGTACCAGAAGCTCAAGGCCGATGCCCGCGGCGGCCAACCGCTGGCCTGGGCGCAGCTCGGCGCGCCGGCCTACGACTGGTCCGGCATCTATACGCGCAGCAAGGGCGCGCTGCAGTTCGACCCCGACTTGTCGATGGCCGTGGGTCCGCGCTCGGCGCAGCTCACGCCGGAAGGGAGCAGATCGTCGAGGCGAAGTCCGCGCACTTGAAAGCCACTGGCGGCGAATACGACCCGATCAGCGATTGCCGGCCCCCCGGCACGCCGCGGTGGTTCACGGAGCCGTTCCTGCACGAGTTCATGATCGCGCCACAGCAGACGCTGCTGATCAACGAGATGGTCAACGACGTGCGCCGCGTGTACACGGACGGCCGCGACCATACGACCGAGGACGATGCCTACGCTTCCTGGAACGGCGATACGTCGGGTTCTGGGACGGCGATATTCTCGTCACGCACACGAAGTATCTGATGGCAGGGCAGTACCAGCGCGGCGTGCAGCCCAACTACTCGGACCAGGTCACGACCGTCGAGCGCTGGCACAAGGCCGATCCGAAAACGTTGCAAGTCGACGTCTGGGTGTTCGACCCCGTGAATCTCGCGAAGCCCTGGTACATGCGACAGAGCTACACGCGGCTCACGAACGACGACTATCAGCTGCGGATCCGCTACTGGGACTGCCGCGAGAACTCCAATAACGCGATCATCGTCACGGAAAACGGCAACAGCCAGTTCCCGGACCTGAATTTCGTGGACAACGATGCGGCCGTGAGTACCGACGCCGAACGTGAAGAAGGCCGCAGAGGGCAGCGCGCCGTAGCGCGGTGGACCTTCACGCGGCCGGCGCCACGCCCCGGCACAGGAGGCGCGCCCGCAGCGAGATTAGCGAAGCGGCCGAATGAATCTTCGCCAGTTCGACCTGAATCTGCTCGTGGCTCTCGATGTGCTGCTGACCGAGCGCAACGTGACCCGCGCGGGGGAACGCCTGTTCTTGAGCCAGCCCGCGATGAGCGGCATCCTCGCGCGGCTGCGCCACGCGTTTCACGACGAGCTGCTGGTGCGGGTCGGCCGTAACCTCGAGCTCACGGCGCTCGCCGCCGAGCTCGCCGCCCCGGTGCACGAGTGCGTGCGCCAGGTCGAGGACTTGCTGAATCTGCAGCGGCCGTTCACACCCTCGACCGCGCGCTGGTCGTTCCAGATCGCCGCCAGCGATTACGTGGTCTTCTTGCTGCTGGGGCCGTTTCTCCGGTCGCTGACGGACATCGCACCCAACGTCTCGGTCCGGTTCCTGGCGCTCGAGCCCACCGCCTCGGAGCGCCTCGCCGCGGGCGAGACCGATTTCATCGTGCTGCCCGCCGAGTTCGAGCCGCAGCTGCCCTCCGTGCCGCTGTTCGAGGACTCGTGGACCTGTGCGGTCTGGTCGGGGCACGCGCATCAGGCGGAGCAATTCACGCTCGAGGAGTTCCTCGCGCTGCCCCATCTGAGCTTTCGCCTGGCGGGGCCGGATCGCACGTCGATCGCGGAGAACCACTTCACGCAAATGGGCTGCGAGCGGCGGATCGTCGCGTCGACCGAGAGCTTCGCCACGGCGTTATTCCTGCTGCACGAGACGCCGCTGGTGGCGCTGGTGCCGAGCCGGCTCGGGGCGCGGTTGCGGCAGGCCGCGCAGATCAGGCTGATCCGGCCGCCGTTCGATCTGCCGCCGTTGCGCGAGAAGCTGATCTGGAGCCCGCGCTACACGGCGAGCCCGGCGCACAACTGGCTGCGCACGCGCCTGATCGAGGTGGCCGCCACGCTCTGAGCGACGCCCGCGCAGCGATCGTGCTGGTATCGACTCGGCCGATACCGGGTATTCGCCGATACCATTTCCCAACGCCCCTGCGGCGCAGAACGATGACGCAGGTTGCGTTTGCGCATTGGGAGGTCGGGTGAAGCGCCTCGTCTATATCGGTGCCCTGCTGACAATGGCGGTATCGCCGGCGCGCGCGCACCACGGCACCACGCCCTCCTACGATCTCGGCCGGCAGTGGACGAAGGAGGCCGTCGTCACGAGCTTCCACTACGCGAACCCGCATCCGCAGCTGTTCGTCGACGTCACGGACGAGCACGGCACCGTCGAGCATTGGTCGCTCGAGCTGCTGCCCAATCCCGCCGGCCTGCTGCGCGTCGGCTGGACGAAAAGCCGCTCCCTGCAGGCGCTGGCACCCGGCACGAAGATCAAGATCACGGTCGCCCCGCCGCGGGCCGGCGGCACCGTCGGCCTGCTGGTGAAGGCCACCGACGGCAGCGGCGCCGAGCTCGTGTCCGATAGAGTGCCTTATCCCGAGCCCGGCGACCCGGCGCCCGCCAAGCCCTAGGAGCCCCCGATGCGCTACACACGCGTGCTGCGCGGTCTCGTCTTCGGCAGCCTGTGCGCCGCGGGTGGGGCCTTCGCTCAAGCGCCGTTTGGGCCGCCGCCATCCCAGTCGGGGCCCGGCTATCCGAAGGTCTACGACCCCGGCATGCCCTTTGAGCCCAAGGATTTGGCCGGGATCTGGACGCCGAACGTCGTCGGCTTCGGCGGCGGCGGCCGGTGCCGTGACTGCGGCGACCGCGGCTTCAGTCTCGAATTCCCCGAATTCACGCCGGCCGGCCAGGCCGTGTTCGACCGGAACATCCCGTCCTACGGGCGCCTCTTGGGGAGCGACGACGCGAAGGCGCACCCCGAGGAGCACATCGGCCGCCGCCGCTCGCGGCCGCCGGCGCTCGGCAACGACCTGTACCAGCAGTGCAATCCCATGGGCATTCCGCGCGCGATCCTGTATCCGGACCCCGAGGAGTTCCTCGTGTTACCGGACAGAATCGTGCAGCACTTCCAGTGGGGCTACGGGCTGCGCACGATCTGGATGGACGGGCGCAAGCTGCCGGCGCCGAACGACGTCGATCTGCCGCGCTGGTGGGGCTATGCCGTCGGCCGCTGGGACGGCAACACACTGGTCGTGACCTCGACCGGTTACGACGACCGCACCTGGGTCGATCATTTCGGCTATCCGCACAGCGATCAGATGGCGCTCGAGGAACGCTACACGCGGATCAGTTACGACACGCTCGAGCTCACGATGGTGCTGACGGATCCCGAGTACTACGCGAAGCCGTGGACGGCGCAGACGAAGCGCATGCACCTGATCCCGAAGGAGTTCATTCAGTCGTCGGGCTGGAGCGGCCTGCTCGAGGACTTGTGCGCACCGGTCGACGAGGTGGATACGTTCAACCGGCTGATCCGCGATCCGGCCGGCACCGGCAAGCCGGCCGCACCGCCGCCGCGCTAGCGACTGGAGCGGCGCGCGAGCTGCGCTTCGCCGCACGCGCTCATCACGGTCAGGAAGCGCTGATAGGCATCCTGGCCCACGACGAACGGATGCGCATCGCCGGCGCGGCGCTTGGCGAGCCGCGCGAGCTTGCCGGCAAAGCCGTCGTACAGCGGATGGTTCTGGATCTCCACGTCGACGCCGAGCCGCTTCGTCACCGCTGCGAAATGCTCGATCGACTGCACGTACTGCGCAAGGCCGTCGTCCGAAATGAAGCTCGACAGCAGAATGGAGCCGCCGAACAGGGCCGCGACATGCGTCTGGCCGCGGTCGCCGACCTCGAACACGTAGCCGAGCGCCCCGGGTGTATGCCCCGGGATCAGCACCGGCGTGATCGTGAGCCCACCGAACTCGAGCGGCTCGCCGTCTTGCAGCACGAGGTCGCGCCGCGGCGGCGGGAGCCCGGCCGGCGGCGGCGCCGCGGGGGCGCCGGCCCGTGCGGGCGGCGGGTGCTCGATCAGATCCCAGTCCGCGGCCGACAGCGCAACGCGCGCGCCGCGCTGCTGAAAGTACGACGCGCCGCCGAAGTGATCCGCGTGGCCGTGGGCGATCAGCACGTACTTCACGTCGTTCGGGTCGAGGCCCAGGGCGCGCAGGCCCGGCAGCAGCACCGACTCGAGCTGATCCAGGTAGCCGGCGTCGATCAGCAGGAGGCCGGCCGGCGTGGTGACGGCCCAGACCACGGTGCTGCTGCGGCCGAGCGCGTACAGGTTGTCGAACACGCGCGTCGGCGTGAGCAGCGGATCGTCGGCCCGGTTCGCGCGGCCGGTGGTGCCGCAGAAGAAGTCGACCGTGTCGCCCCAGTCCGCGCCGGCCGCCGCGCGGGCCCTGGCGACGCTGGCCGCGGCGCGCGCGTTGTCCGGCGGCGCGGCGCCGGCCGCGGGCGGCTGCGCGGCCGCGCACGCTGTCGCGAGCGTCGCGACGAGCCCGGGGCGCAGGTTCGTGGTGACGACCTTGAGGCCGCCGTGCAACAGCGCCGCTTCATCCGCGACCGCGTCGCCGACGCCATCGGCAAGGGACGCACGCTCGAGCAAGTCGTGGCGGCCGATCTCGCGCGCGACTACGACGGCCGCTACGGCGCCGCGTCGGGCTCCGCGACCCCGACGGCCTTCATCACGACCGTGTACCGAAGCTCGAGCGACTCGGCCCGGCAGTAGACCGTCACTCGCGCGCGGGCTCCACGAACTCCACGAGCACGTCGTCCGGACCGATCGCGAACACGAAGCGCCCGAACGCGCGCCGGATCGGCTGTGCGCCGACGCTCAAGAAGCCATAGCCGGCGGCCTTCGTCCGCTCGAGCAACGCGTCGAGATCGCGGACCTGAAGCTGCAGCTGCGGCGCGCCGACGTCCTGAATCCGCCAGTGGAACGGCGCCGGCGTTACGCGCGCGGGCAACGCGAACTCCGCCAGCCGTAGCGTCACGCTCGTGGCCGGGATGCCGATCGTGGTCTCGGTGAGCTCGGCCGCCGTCGACGCCGTGCAGGCGCAGCTCCGCGGCCGTCGCCGCGTGCGTGCCGCGCACCTCGAAGCCGAGCAGGTCGTGGTAGAACTCGAGCGCCGCGGGCGTGCTCGCGACGGTGATGCCGATCGTCGTGCTCACGACCGGGCCGGCCGTCGCGGCGGCCTGCGCGGCCGCGGATGCCTGCACCAGCTCTACCAGCGACCCGTCGGGGTCGCGCACGAGCACGGCTTTTCCGGACGGCGTGGCCAGCGGCGCGCCGCCGACCGTCACGATCGGGTCGCCGCGCCGCCGCACGGTGGCGAGCACGGCGTCGAGGTCGCGCACGGCGAAGATCAGCCGCGCCGCGCCGGGGTCCCAGGCGTTGGCCTGCCGGCTGGAGCGCGGGATATCGAAGAACTCCGACAGCTCGAGCCCGAACGGCGTGTTCGCGGCCTGCGTGAACACGGTGCGAAAGCGCGCGCCCCGCGTGTCCGTCAGATCCCACACGAGCGGATCAGATGCGGCCTGTGCGGCGGACGCAATCGCGAGCGGCGCGTCGTCCGGCGGACGAAAGTGCGAGCGCGTGAGCTCGATGCCGAGCACCTCGCGATAGAACGGGAAGGCGCGCTCTGCGTCGCCCGTCGTGTGCACCCAGTTGTACAGGCCGACGACCGCGGCTGGCCCCGCGGCGTGCGCCGGTAGCCGTGAGACTCGCGAGCGCGCAGACGAGAGCGCCGACCGCGCCCCCGCGCGCTACTCGCAGACGAAGCTCGCGGCGGATTCGAGATCGCCGGTGCCGCGGTAGCGCGCGACCTTGGGCCAGTCGCACAGCGGCCGCGAGCGCGTCTTGCTCCAGTCCGCCGGCAGCTCGGGGTTGTCGGCGCGTGCGGTCGCGATCAGGCTGCCGGCGCCGTGCCGCGCTCGACCCAGTCGACGAGCGCGCCGAACAGATCGAAGCGATCGGTCGCCGGGCCGCCGCCGCAATGCGTCATGCCAGGCACGGGATAAAAACGCGCAAAACCGCTGACGTCGCCGCCGTTGTTCGCGCGAACCTTCTCGTACCAGTCGATCGTGGCCTGCATCGAGAACGCGCCGTCGGCGGCGCCGTGATAGACGATGACCTTGCCGCCGGCGGCCTTGAGCTCCGCGAGCTTCGGGTTGCGCCAGTCTGTCGGCGCCATGAAGTCCATCGCGGACACCGGGATAGGCCTTCGTGACGGCCAGGATCTTCGGCGCGTCGCGGTCGAAGTCGAACTTGCGCAGGAACTCGACCAGGCCTGCCGGCGTGCCGGCGACGTGCGTCGGCGGCGTCGTGAAGACCTGCGCGAGCGAGCCCGCGCCGAGCGTTGCGATCAGCGGCAAGCCGTCGAAGCCCGGTATCGGGCTCTCGAGCTTCCAGCCGCGCCAGCCGTTGGAGCCGAGGCCCGCGTCGAACGGCCACGACGCGTAGAGCGCCCGGCCGCTCTTGTCCTTCGGGCCGCCGAACGAGCGCTCGAGCGCGGCGATCTGCGCGTCGTTCAAGCAGGCCTTGCCGCCGCTCGCCTCGCACGCAGTTTCTTGATGTCGAACTTCTGCTGACACTGCGCGATCGCGCCGACGATGCCGTCGGCTGCGCCGTCGAGCGCGTCGCATTGCGCGCGCACGCGCGTCCGCCACGAGCCGCATGTCGTCGCGCGACAACGCGCTTGCGCATGTCGCTGCCGGCGTGCGCGAAGCTCTGCATGTCCCAAGCGTGCTGCAGCGAGACCTGCGGCAGGTTGTAGCCCGGCGCGCCCGCGAGGAAGCCGTCGAACTCGCGCGCGAGCCGCGTCGCGCCGACGAGCGCATGCCGCCCGCCGTTCGAGCAGCCGACCATGTACGAGTACTCGGGACGCCGGCCGTAGTAGTGCTCGACGATCTTCTTCGCGATCGGCGTGAGCGTGACGTTCGCCGTGTAGCCGTAGTCGAGGCGCGCCTGCTTGTCGAAGCCGAACAAGTTGCCGCCGACGAGCCCGGCGTCGCGGTTCGCTTGGCCGTCGTGCCCGGAATCCGAGCTCAAGACCGCGTAGCCGCGCGCGAGCGCGTTGTCGGGCTGGCTGCCGCCGAGCTTGCCGTAGGCGGGCACGACTGCGCCGTCGTTGCCGCCGTTGAGCTGGTCGAAGTAGCCGCCGTTCCATCGCTCCGGCAGGCGCATCTCGAAGCCGATCGCGTAGGGTTTGCCGTCCGTGCCCGTGCGCTCGTTGACCGCGGCCCGCAGCACGCAATGCGCCCCGGCGCGCTTGTCGTCGCTCACGCTGGTGGCCGACACGATACGCGTGGCCGGCAGGCCGAGCTGCGTGAAGCTCGCGGCGTCGCAGGGCATCGCGGGCGCCGTTTGCGCATGCGCTTCGGCCGGCGACAGCGCCAGTCTCGTGAGCAGCGGCAGGAACAGGAGTCCCTGACGTAGCGCGAACGGCATGGCGATACCCCTGTTGATGTCCGGAAGCTACCATCGGTGGCGGCCTCGGTCGAGCCACTGCGCAGCACCCGGCGCTCACTGCTTGCGCCATGGGCCTACGCCGTAGCGGAGGGCTGCATCCAAAACGACGTATCAGAGCTTCGGTGCCGGGAGCTTGTCAGCTTCCTGGCGCTGTTTCTCCTCGAACTTCCTGAGAAGATCATCGAGCGCAACGTTGGTCGCATTGACGCTGTTATACAGGAGCGGAATGCTGGCCATGCTGACTGTCAGGCTGCCGGCCATGCTGCCGCCGGTCGTCGTCGGAGCGATCTCCGCCTTCACCACCGTCACGCCTGCTTTCTGGCACTTCACGGTGGTCACCGCTTGCCTGCCTCTGTAGCCGGAACCGGGTGGATCAATGATCGGCGTGCCGTCACCGGATCGCAACCGGCCACCGCTCCGAGTTTCCTCATCTGGGCCTCATTGAGCAGTTGTCCTGGGAATCGAAGATCCATCTGAGCTGCGGGTTGCCGATCGGCTGCGACCACGTCGGCGCTCCGTACTTCTTCTTCAGTCCGGCGATGAGGTTGTCCACCGTTGGAGTGGCATTCTTCCGAAAGGCGAGCGAGCGCGATAGGTAGACGACGACTTGCGTGGTCGGTGGCAGCGTGAGGTCCGCCTCGATCGACTCGCCGCCGCTCGCGTCGCTGAAAGTAATGGTGCTCGTGATTGCGAAGGCCCATTGCTTCTTCGGGCCCGACGACGGGACTCGCGTCGTCGCGTATTGCAGGTCGACGTCTGATTGTTCGACAGCTGCGTCTTGAACGCCGCATTTTCGGCCTTGATGAGATTCAGCGCCTGCTGCGCCGGCATCCCAAGCTTGATGCCGGCGATGTCGACGAAGCCCGTCGTCGCGGCGATCTTCGCAGTGATTGCAGGCGTACAGCAGTCCTCGTCGGCGGAGGCGCGGTCGCCTTCGGACAGCACAGCCGCCGCGAATATCGACACGAGCATATTCCGAACACTCGCTTGCGCATGGAGCGCTCCCTTTTTTATCGGTCTAGTGCACGACTTGCGTGCGTGTTGTTGAACGCTTGAAAGCACGTGGATTGCCGGATCAGACTCGCGGCCCGATTTTCCGGACCGGGCTAAGTGGCCTATATACTCGTCGACGCGCTTCTCGGCAATCACCCGGGGCTCCTCCATTTCTCTTGTTCTATTTCAAGCCCAGCGGGTATCCCTTCGGTAGCTGCTCGGCGTTTAGCGTTTGCGCCGGGCGCGCCAGCGCTGCCGCGGCCGGCGCAGCGTGAGTAGCTGCCACGGCACCCGCACGGCGCGCGCGAGCCGCTCGATCAGGAGCGGCCGATACAGCGCCGCGTCGTCGCTCGTCAGCACGCCGGGCTCGGCCGGTCGACGCGCCGGCCGTATTTCAGCTTCAGCCACGCGTTCAAGTCCATCTGCCGAACGTCGCGAACACCCACGGTTCCACAGCCCGGCGCCGGCGCGCCGCCGGCACGCGATGCCGAAGTCGATGAGATACGGCCGCTCGCCGGCGGCCGACGATCATGTTGTCCTTGCGCTTCAGGTCGCCGTGCGCGACGCCGGCCGCGTGCATGGCCGCAGGGTCTCGAGCAGCCGCGCGAAGAACGGCTCGCGATCCTCGAGCCGCGCTCCTGCTCGCGCAGCGACGGACCGGCGATGTACTCGAGCGCGAGCGCCTCGCCGTCGATCAGCCCGATAGCAGCGCGGCATGCCCGCGATGCCGCGCGAGCTGCGCGTAGACCGCGTGCTCGCGCCGCAGCAGCTAGCGCCACAGGCCGCCGAGCAGCGCCGGCTGCGGCTGCTTCACGACGACCTCGCCGACCGGCGTCGAGTACAGCCGCACCGAGGCCTGATAGCCGCTGCCGAGCGTCGCGGCCCGGCGCGGCCGCCACCGCCGCGGCGAGCTCGCTCGAGCGAAGCGGCGGCTGCCGGCGGCGTCGGACACGGCCGCGTGGCCGCTCAACCGAAGGCCCGCCACGCGACCCAGGCGATGCAGCGCGATGCACAGCAGCAGGAACACGAGCTCGCCGTTGCGCGCGTTGCTCACGGCCGAGCGACCAGCGCCGGTCGTCGGCGCCGGCGGGCGCGATCGCGCCGAAGCGCGGCACGAGCGCCGGCGTGCGCGCGGCCCAGTGTTCCCACGCGGCGCCGAAGATGCGCTGCAGCTTGCGATCCTCGTACTCGATGGCGGGCGGGTAGTAGAACCAGAAGAACAACGCGGCGAGCGGCAAGCCCCACCAGCGCGAGCCCGCGAGCGCGAAGCCGACGACGAGCAGGATGTTGCCGCTGTACAGCGGATGACGCACGAACCGGTACGGGCCGTCCGTCGCGAGCTGCTGGTTCTTCACGATGAAGCCGCTCGCGTAGGAGCGCACGAGCGCCGCCGATGAACGCGATGGGCAGGCCGATCGCCGCGAGCACCGGCAGCGGCGCGGCGGTGTACGGCGTAGACGACGACAGCACCACGGCGAACCCCTGCCGCGCCGCTCGTGGTAGCGCAGCTCGCGAACGAGTCGCGCGCAGCCCGTCAGCGGCGGCAGGTCCTGAGTGCGATGCGACATCGTCGGTCGCTCCTAGCGAGTCGGCGCTAGCCGCGGCCGCGGCCTGCGCGGCGTCGCCGCGCCGCGAACGCTTCGCGCGTGAGATTGCGGTGGCCGTCGTGCGTGACCTCGACGTCGTCCTCGATGCGAATTCCGCCGAACGGCAGCAGCCGCTCGATCATGCGCGGTTCACCTTGTCTTCGTGCCGCTCGAGCAGCGCGCGCAGCAGCGACGGAATGAAGTACAGCGCCGGGCTCGATCGTGACGACGAAGCCGGGCTCGCAGCGTGCGCGTGAGCCGCAGGTTCGGGTCCTTCGGCGGCGGCTCGCGCGCTCGCCGCTGGTATCCGCCAGCCGGCCGCCCGCGTCGTGCACCTGCAGGCCGAGCAAATGGCCGAGGCCGTGCGGCAGGAAGGCGCGCGTGATGCCGGCTCGCGACCGCCTCGTCGGCGCTGCATTTCACGATCCCGTGCGTCGCGCAGCACGCGCCGCGAGCAGCCGATGCGCGAGCACGTGCAGCACGAGAAAATCCACGCCGGGCCGGACCTCGGCGCAGACGTGCTGCTGCAGCGCATCCATCGCGTCGATCAGCGCGGCGAAGTCGTCGTTCGCCGAGGCCGAGTAGGTGCGCGTGATGTCGGCCGCATAGCCGTTCAACTGGGCGCCGGCGTCGATCAGGAGCGAGCGCGTCACGGCCGGCGGCTCGCGTGCGCAAGTGCTGATAGTGCAGCGTCGCCGCGTGCTCGTTCAGCGCGACGATGTTCGGATACGGCAGCTCGGTCTCGCGCTGCCCGCTCGCGCGCGAGATAGGCCTGATGCAGCTCGAGCTCCGATGACGCCGGCGCGCAACGCGGCGGCGACCGCGAGATGGCCGCGCACGGCGATCGCCTGCGCCGCGCGCATGCAGAGCGAGCTCGTAGCGTGGTCTTCGCCGCGCGCGTGAAGTCGAGGTGCGCGAGGAACCGCGCATCGTTCACGGCGGGCTTGCGTCGCGCCGGCGCCGTGCACGCTGCGCTCGGCGGCCGACGCCGATCGCGACCCAGCGCGGTCCGCTGCCGGACAGCTTGCGCGCCTCGGCGTCGCTGCGCGCGATGCGGATGTCGAAGTACTGCGTCCAATAGCCTTCGGGATCGCTCGGCGGCTCGTGCCAGTAGTCCTCGACCTGCTTGTAGACGAGCATCGGCCGCTGGCCGGGCACGAGCCGCAGGAACGAGCCCGGTGCCTGCGTCGAGCGGCACCCAGGCCTTGAAGTACGGCTCCACGCGGAACGGGTAGGTCTGGTCGTCGCGGAACACGGCCTGCTCGTCGCCTGCGAAGATCACGGCGCCGTCGAATCCCGCTGGCCGCGAGCGCCTCCTCGAGCCGCTGGTCCATGATCGCGAGATGGGCGCCGTACTCGCCCGCGATCGCGCTCATAGTCCTCGGCGTCGCCCTCGGAAGGCGCGCTGGACGGTGGTCTTGATGGTGTTCAAACGGGTTCTCGTCGGGCGATCCGCGGTTCACCAGGAATCATAGGCGGCGCGCGCGGCGCCGCACCCTGCGAGGGCCGCGTCGGCGCTTGACCGTCGCGGGAATGGCGCGGCATGAGACTGCCGCGCGTCAGCCGCAGGGCGGACAGGCGCAGTCATGGAAATCGTTCTGACCGGCATCAAGCCCACGGGCACGCCGCACATCGGCAACTACGTCGGCGCGATCAAGCCGGCCGTCGCCGCGAGCACGAATCCGCCGGCGCACTCCTATTTCTTCCTGGCCGACTATCACGCGATCGGCGGCGATGCCGACGCCGTCGCGCGCACGACGCTCGAGATCGCCGCGAGCTGGCTCGCGGTCGGGCTCGATCCCGACAAGGTCGTGTTCTATCGCCAGTCCGACGTGCCCGAGATCCTCGAGCTCACCTGGATTCTGCACTGCGTGACGGCGAAGGGCCTCATGAACCGCGCGCACGCCTACAAGGCCGCGGTCGCGGAGAACGAGGCCCGCCGGGGCGCGACCCGGATCAGGCCATCATGATGAATCTGTATTCGCTACCCGATGCTCATGGCCGCCGACATCTTGATGTTCAAGGCCACGAAGGTGCCGGTCGGCAAGGATCAGAAGCAGCACGTCGAGATGGCGCGCGACATCGCGCAGCGCTTCAACCACCACTTCGGCGAGACGTTCGTGCTGCCCGAGCGCCGTGATCGGCGAGCACATCGCCGACGCTGCCGGGTCTCGACGGCCGCAAGATGTGCAAGAGCTACGACAACACGATTCCGCTGTTCGCGGACGAGAAGGCGCTGCGCAAGCTCGTCATGAAGATCAAGACGAACTCGCTCGAGCCCGGCGCAGCCGAAGGATCCGAACGACAGCGCGCTGTTCGCGATCTACCGAGCGTTCGCGAGCCACGAGGAAACCGCCGCCATCCGCGAGCGCTACGCGGCCGGCATCGGCTGGGGCGAGATGAAGCAGCTGCTCTTCGAGCGCATCGACGCCGAGCTTGCGCCGGCGCGGGCGGAGTACGAGCGGTTGATCGCGGATCCGGGCGAGGTCGAGCGGCTGCTCGAGCAGGGCGCCGAGAAGGCGCGGGCGGTGAGCCGGCCCTTCCTCGCCGAGATTCGCGACCGCGTCGGGATCCGGGCGCTCGCGCGCGAGTAGCCTGATCGCCGGGTTTAAATATTTTTTTTTTTTTTTTTTTTTTTTTTTTTTTTTTTTTTTTTTTTTTTTTTTTTTTTTTTTTTTTTTTTTTTTTTTTTTTTTTTTTTTTTTTTTTTTTTTTTTTTTTTTTTTTTTTTTTTTTTTTTTTTTTTTTTTTTTTTTTTTTTTTTTTTTTTTTTTTTAAAAAAAAAAAAAAAAAAAAAAAAAAAAAAAAAAAAAAAAAAAAAAAAAAAAAAAAAAAAAAAAAAAAAAAAAAAAAAAAAAAAAAAAAAAAAAAAAAAAAAAAAAAAAAAAAAAAAAAAAAAAAAAAAAAAAAAAAAAAAAAAAAATTCATCGACGAGATCGGGCGCGAACCGGCCATCAGAGGCGTGCAGGTGCGCGTGCGCTGGCACGACCTCGAGAAGCAGAAGGGCGTATACGATTTCTCCATGATCGATGCCTATCTCGCCCGGCTGAAGGCACAGCCCACGCGCAAGCAGCTGGTGGTCCGCGTCATCGATCGCAAGTTCAATACGAGCTCGGCTTACGGCATCGTGCCGGACTATCTGCGCACGAGCGCCTATCACGGCGGAGTCGTGAGAACCCAGACAGGCTATGCCGCGCGCATCTGGGAGACGTCCGTCATGGACCGCCTGATCGCGCTGGACAAGCACCTGGCCTGGCGCTACGACGGCAACGTGCGTTTCGAGGGGCTCGCCACGGAGGAGACGACGATGGGCGTGCGCTCGCCGACTCCATCGGGTTACTCCAACGCCACGCTGGCTTGGCAGTACCGGCGGCTCGTCAACGCGCTCGCAGCGGCCATGCCGCATTCGAATTTCTTTCTGTACACCAACTTCATCGGTTCCTCGAGCTTGATGGACGGTCTGATGCAGACGTTGATGCGCGCCCCGGGCGCCGCCGGTGGCTCGAACGTCGTGCCGGGCCGCAAGAGCTTGGGCCAAAAGGTTTGGACCGGTGTCTACGGTGCCGACTACCGGTGGATCTTGCCGCTCAGCAGCTCGGTCGAGACGGGCGAGCTGCGCAGCTACACGCCCCGGCAGATCAACGACTTCGCTTACAACCAGCTGCACCTGAACTACATCTTCTGGGTGTACAACACGTGGGCCGGCGACGCCTCGCGCCGCTGGGCAACCGGCATCCTGCGATTCTTGCGCACGAAGCCGCCGTTTCGCTCGGCGTGCCCCAACTACGGTATTTGCCGGCGGTGGTGAGCCGCTCTCGCGCCGGCAGGTGCGTTTCAACCCCGCGGTGACGCCGCTGCGGACCAGATCGGCATAGCCGCCGGCGGCAGATCGTCGAGCGTCGCCGCGGCAGCGAGTAGTAACGGCAGGCCTCGCCGGCCGGCCGAGCTGCTCGAGCGAATGGGCGTAATTCAGGTACAGCGATGGATAGAAGCCGAACCCGCGTCGGCCACGGCGGCGGCGGCGTCAGCGCCCGCTGTTTCCACTCGAACGTGGCCTCGGGCGTGGCTTGATGGCGTGCGACGTAGTGGGCCGCGATGCAGGCCTCGTAGTCGTCCCGGCTCGCGTCCCAGGCCTGCTCGAACAGCGCCTTGGCCTCGGGGCGGCGGCCTTCGCCTTCGGCTGCCATGCCGGCGGCGCACAGCTTCACGACGGGGTTTTCGGGGTCATGTTGGGGTTCCGCGAGCCGAGGATTAGGTTAGACGTTCGTCGGCTTTGGGGGGAACGAGCATGGCCAGCCGACGAATCCTCGCACCCCTGATCGTCGTCGCTCGCCGTGTCGCGGCGACGGCACTTTCAGCCAGCGCGCAACAACCGGCGAAGCCTTTGCCCGACGGCTACATGGTGGCGCCGCCCGTGCAACCCGGCATGGCGCCGAAGATGCAGGTGCACGAGACGTCCGCCACCACACGTGTGTTCCAGTAAACTTCAGCGCGGGGGACGAGATCGTTTCCGGGCTTACGGATCTCGCGACCAAGGAGCACATCACGAGCGGCTACATCACGGGCCTGGGCGGGGTTTCGACGGCGCTGCTCGCGTTCGGCGACCCGAAGCTGAACGCATTCAAAAAAGTGCCGGTGAACGACAAATCGGACTCGTGTCGCTCGTCGGGGATATTTCGATGCGCGATGGCAAGCCCTACGTCATCTGCATGCCGTGGTGGCATTGATCGACGGCAGCACGCGGGGCGGACACGTCATGGAGGCGCACGTGGCGCCGATCGCGGAGATCGCGGTCGTGGCCACGGCGATGGGCGAGGCCGCACACTGACGCAACGCAAAGGAGAGCGAGTCATGGCGGATTCCACTGCACGGGGTCGATTCGTCTGGCACGAGCTGGTGACGCCGAACGGCGCCGGCTCGCACGAGTTCTATTCGCAGGTGGCGGGCTGGCGCAAGCAGGCCTGGGAGCACGACGCTTCGTACTCGATGTTCGTTGCGCCGAGCGGCCCGCTCGGCGCCGCCGTCGAGACGCGCGGCGTGCCGCCGCACTGGCTCGGCTACATCGGCGTGCCCGACGTCGACGCCTCCGTGAAGCAGGCGAAGCGCTCGGCGGAAAGACCCACGTGCCCCGGCGAGGACATTCCGGGCGTCGGCCGCTTCGCGATCCTCTCGGACCCGCAGGGCGCCGTCTTCGCGATTCTTCTCGCCGAAGGAAGCCGCCGGCCGCGAGAAGCCGAGCCGGCGTCGGCGAGTTCTCCTGGCACGAGCTCGCCACGACCGACTACGCGAAAGGCTTCGCCTTCTACAGGCCATGTTCGGCTGGGAGAAGAAGGCGGAGCACGACATGGGGCCGATGGGCATCTATCTGCTCTTCGGCCGCAACGGCCGGCAGCTCGGCGGCATGTTCAACAAGGGCAGCATGGGCAGGCCGGCCCCCATTGGCTGCACTACGTCCGCGTCGAAGCTCGACGCCGCCGCCGGGAAGGCGAAGGCCGCGGCGCCGCTGCTGAACGGCCCGATGGACGTGCCGGGCGGCGATCGCATCGCGCAGCGCATGGATCCGCACGGCGCGTTCTTCGCGCTGCACTGGACGGCGAGCGCGGCGGCGGCACAAGCGAAGGCGACGGCCTCGCGCGGCGCGACCAGGAAGAAGGCGACCAAGAAGAAAGCGGCCAAGAAAAAGCGAGCAAGAAGAAGACCTCGGCCAAGAAGCCGGCCAAGGGATCGACGGAAGAAGGCGGCCAAGAAAGTGGCCAAGAAAGCCGTCCGCAAGGGCGCCAAGAAGAAACGAAGAAGAAAGCCGGCAAGCCGCGCCGGCGATCCGCCGCGAAAGGCGCCGGCCAAGTACGGAAGAAGAAGGCGCCCGCGCGCCGCAAACGATCTAGGGGGGGCCCCCCCCCCCCCCCCCCCCCCCCCCCCCCCCCCCCCCCCCCCCCCCCCCCCCCCCCCCCCCCCCCCCCCCCCCCCCCCCCCCCCCCCCCCCCCCCCCCCCCCCCCCCCCCCCCCCCCCCCCCCCCCCCCCCCCCCCCCCCCCCCCCCCCCCCCCCCCCCCCCCCCCCCCCCCCCCCCCCCCCCCCCCCCCCCCCCCCCCCCCCCCCCCCCCCCCCCCCCCCCCCCCCCCCCCCCCCCCCCCCCCCCCCCCCCCCCCCCCCCCCCCCCCCCCCCCCCCCCCCCCCCCCCCCCCCCCCCCCCCCCCCCCCCCCCCCCCCCCCCCCCCCCCCCCCCCCCCCCCCCCCCCCCCCCCCCCCCCCCCCCCCCCCCCCCCCCCCCCCCCCCCCCCCCCCCCCCCCCCCCCCCCCCCCCCCCCCCCCCCCCCCCCCCCCCCCCCCCCCCCCCCCCCCCCCCCCCCCCCCCCCCCCCCCCCCCCCCCCCCCCCCCCCCCCCCCCCCCCCCCCCCCCCCCCCCCCCCCCCCCCCCCCCCCCCCCCCCCCCCCCCCCCCCCCCCCCCCCCCCCCCCCCCCCCCCCCCCCCCCCCCCCCCCCCCCCCCCCCCCCCCCCCCCCCCCCCCCCCCCCCCCCCCCCCCCCCCCCCCCCCCCCCCCCCCCCCCCCCCCCCCCCCCCCCCCCCCCCCCCCCCCCCCCCCCCCCCCCCCCCCCCCCCCCCCCCCCCCCCCCCCCCCCCCCCCCCCCCCCCCCCCCCCCCCCCCCCCCACTGCGAGCTTCATGCTGCGCGAAGGCACACGCCTTCAGGAATACATCTGCGCCGAGTACAACCTCGACCTCGATCGCTACGAGCATCTACTGAAAGACGGCGTCGATTTCTCGCGCCACTGAGTGGGCACTGCTGTGTCACCAAGGAAGATCTCTCGCAAAGGCGCGAAGGCGCCAAGCCAGAGAAGAATATCTTTCTGCTTATCTTCCTTGGCGCCTTCGCGCCTTTGCGAGAGGGCTCCTCTTTTTGAACACAGTCGTAGGGGGGCGGTTGCAGGCCGTGCATGCAGTACACGATCCGCCGAATCCCGAAAGCCGTGGAATAACGCCATCCGCGAGCGCGCCCGCATCACCGGCAAGAGCCTGAACGAGGCTGTTGTAGACACTCTCGCCGCAGGCGCAGGCATCAAGGCGCAGCCGCGGAAGCGCCGCGACCTGAGTGACGTCGCCCGCTCGTGGAAGCCCGACAAAGCGTTCGACTCAGCGCTCGAGGAGCAAGATCGCGTCGACGAGAACCTGTGGGAATGAGGGTCGCTATCGACACGAACCGCTACGTCGATCTGTGCAACGGCGTAGCGGAGACCGCCGACATTCTGGAAATGGCCGACGAGCTCGTGTTGCCCTTCGTCCTGCTCGCCGAGCTTCGCGCCGCCTTCGCGCTCGGTCGTCGCCAGGTCGACAACGACCCCGCCCTACACCGCCTGTTGTTGAACGACGGCGTGGAGATCCTCTACCCGGACGCCCCACGGTGTTCAGGCAGCTGCGCAAGCAAGGCACACCGATACCCACCAACGACATGTGGCTGGCTGCGTTGGTGCTCCAACACAATCTCGCGCCGCACGCGCGCGCGCTCGCCATTTCGATCATTTGCCCCAGATTCTCGTGCGCGTCTAGCTGGCGCAGGATCGCATTGAGCGCCTCAGACGTCGAGCACTCCCGCATTGTGGACGACTTGCCGTCCACGATGGTCAGGACCGAGCGGATCTTCTTGATCTCGGCATCGGGCACCGCGAAATAGTCGCGATCCAGCACCGCCAGATCCGCCAGCTTGCCCGGCTCGATGGAGCCGATCTTGTCTTCCATGCGCAGGAACCAGCTGTTGTTGCGGGTGAACAGGCGACAGCGCCTCGGCGCGCGTGAGCTGCTGGTCGCCGATTGACCTTGTCGCCGAACGAATTGACGCCGGTGGTCGCGTAATAGATGTGCAGCCAGGGATTCAACGGCGCGATGTGGACGCCGTCGCCATGAATGCCCACCTGGATGCCGTGATCGACAATGGTCCGGAACGGCGGGCCCGCGACGACCTTCGGATCGGACGACGTGACCCAGCGGAACGCGCCCATCTCCACGCCGCAGCCCAGCGCCTTGAGCCGGTTGAGCAGGTCGGCGGTGACCTGCGGAACGTGGTGGACCACCCAGCGCTTTTCGCGTGATATCGAACTCGCTGTTGACGGCTTCATAGGCCTCCACCACCTGGGTCAGCCCGGCGAGGTTCTGCACGCGCGTTTTCGTTGCGCCAGCCGGCTCGCGCGACCAGCCGCTGGGCTTCTCGCCAAACGGCGCCGCTGCCGAGAGGGGCCGCCCACTCGCCGATCGCGCCGGTCCGCATCATGTCGTCGCCGAAGAACTGGAACTGGTTGCGGAGACGTTCCTTCAGCTCGGGCAAATTCGGGATCGCTCTGGTTCTGCAGGAAATTCATCTGCAGGCGGATGATGGTCTTGCCTTCGCGATGCAGCTCGAGCCAGGGATCGTACATGCGGTACTGATCGAGATTCGAAAGGATCTGGCTGGGGTGCAGCGGGCCCGGCGTGGGGAACAGCACCTGATCCAGATGCGTGGTCAGCCCGACGCTGGCCGAGTAATTCATCGCATCGATGGTGCTGCGCTTGCGGTCCGCGAAGGTCTGCATCCGGCGCAAGAGGAACAGCGCCGACGCCGACGGACCGCCGCCGGCAAACCCGGCGGCGGCGATCGCGCCGGTGGGCGAGACGTTGATCTTCTTGATGTCCGGATGAACCGGAGGCGCGGCATCGGCGGCATCGAAGAACTGCCTTGCCCAGGCTGTTGGTCGCGCAGGGACCGGTGAAGCGCTCGTACAGGAGCACGGGACGATCGGGAACGGCCTGGTCCAGCTCGGCAGCGTCGGATGGCGATGCTCGGCCCACTGGTTGGGATGCCAGCCGCCCATGGACGTGATCCATGCGCCCTCCGGAACATCCTTGCGGCGCGCGGCCAGCGCTTCCTGGATTTCCCGAATCGAAGCGGTGTTCTCCAAAATCGTGTGGTAGCCGGGACGATTCGCCAGGCTCACGATGTGGATGTGCGGCTCGACCAGCCCGGGCACGACGGTGCGTCCGCCGAGATCGATGACGCGAACGCCCGCCCGGCGGCTGGCGCGGCGTTGACAGCCACAAACCGGCCGTTTCGAATCACGGCTGCCGGCCACCGTGCCTTGTCCATCCAGCGGTATGAATCCGCCCGTTGACGAGCGCTACCGCTGCGTCCGCGCCGGGACCGGCCGCGGGTGGCGGCGCGGACGGCGCGCAGGCCGTGCCGGCGACGGCCGTCGCGCCCGCCGCGCCCAAGGTCTTCAAGAAGCCGCGCCGCGACGTGCGGTCGCGCTGGTTGGTGTCGCTCATGTCGTCCCCCTATCGGCCTTCGTTCTAGAGCTATTGTCAATTCTGGTGTACGAGCATTTGATCAAGCGGCGGCTCTGCTGACCTCCTGCTTCTCGATCTGCTCGACACCGTCGACGAAGCGCACGCCGGCGATGACTTTCGCCAAATGCGCGAACCCCTTCGTTTGCGAAAGCTCTGCTCGGCGCTCGTCGCGAGCTTGAACATGAGCGCGAGCATCGTCGCACGCGTGACGCATCCTTTGGCGCGATCGCTGCGATGACGGATCGTCGCGAACGCCGACTCGATCGGATTCGTCGTGCGCAAGTGCACCCAGTGCTCGGCCGGAAAGTCGTAGAAGGCGAGCAGCGAGCCACGATCCTTCTGCAGGCATTCCGTCGCCTTCGGATACTTGGCGGCGTACGTCTCGACGAATCGATCGAATGCGACATGTGCCGATTGTGGGTCGCAGCCATCCAGATCTCCTGGAGCGTCGACTTCGCCTTCGGCTGCACGCTCTTCGGCAAATAGTTCAGAACGTTGGCCGTCTTGTGCATCCAGCAGCGCTGCTCGCGAGTCGCCGGATACACTTCCCCGAGCGCCGCCCAAAATCCGAGCGCCCCGTCGCCGACGGCGAGCTCGGGCGGGACCGTAAGCCCTCGAGCCTTCAGCCCGAGCAGCACCTCCCGCCAGCTCTGGGTCGATTCGCGCACGCCGTCCTCGATCGCGAGAAAACGCTTCTGCCCGCGCTCATTCACGCCCATCACCACCAGCACGCACAGCCGCCCGTTCTCCGCTCGCAGGCCGCTGTAGATGCCATCGGCCCACAGATACACCCAGCGATCCGCGTCCAGTCGACGCTCAGCCCAGCGCCGATGTTCGGCTTGCCATTTGAGCTTCAGCCGGCTGACCACCGGCGCCGACAACCCTTTCGCTTCATCACCCACCAGCACCGCCAGCGCCTCTTGCATGTCGCCGGTGGAAATCCCGCGCAAGTACAGCCACGGCAGTGCCGCTTCCACGCTCTTGGCCTTGCGCACGTACCGCGGCACGAGACTCGAGCGAAACACCACCGGCTCCTCGATTCGGCTCCTCACCTTCGGCACCCGCACCGCCACCGGCCCAATGCCGGTGAGCACTTCCCGTTCCGGCAGATGTCCGTTCCTGACCACCGCGGCGCGACCACGCTCGTCGCGCTTCTCCGCGTGCTCGCCCAAAAACTCCGTCAGTTCCGATTCCACCGCTTGCTTGAGCAGCTCCCGTGCCCCGTGCCGCAGCAGCTCCGTCAACGCATCGCGTGGCGACTCTGGCTTCTGAAAACAAACGACCGTATCCTCACCCATGGCGTGCTCTCCTATTGCTGAAACTTGAACGTTGAACACTCAAATTTCAGCAGAGCACGCCGCTCTCTCTCAACTCATCCACCAGATTCAGTTATAGCCCCGCCCTCAACGTCACAGGCAAGGCCCCGGGCACGTATCACTATGACATCGTGGAAGATTGGTGGTACTACCAAACGCTAGTCGAATCGGCTGACGTCCTCGTCGGCACGCCGCCCCCAAGAGATCCGATCCCGACCCAGTTGACGTACCAGTACCAAACTCGAGCGGGCGATATCAATGGCGATGGCAAAACCGATCTCTTCGTGAAACGAACATCGGGCGGTGTGTCGGGCAACGGCGTGCTCGAGTCCATCATTCTGCTCCAGTATGCGTCCGGTAGCGGGTTCTCTCTGCTCGTCCCGAATGCTTCCCAGACGACCACCGCGTCGGGCTGGCCGCTGTCCAGTGCGACACCCGTCATCACTGACTTCAACGTTGATGGATACGTAGACGTGGAAGTGAAAGGGGTTGCTGCCGCGACGGGTGTGGCGAACGACCAATTTCTATTCCCCAGGCGCGCCGCTCTCGACTCAACCGTTGGGTATCCGCGCGGTGGATTGGCAGCTAAAGAAATTCGTCGGCAATATGCTCGACGGCTGGGTTGATCCGGACTACTTCTGGCTCTACGCGACCGCACACGTCTATTACGGATACATGTGGTACTTTGCGTGCGATTGGAGGTTTAGTTCTGGTTCTGGCGTGTACGATTCGTATGTCGGCGGATTCGGTAGCGGTAATTGCGAAACCTACAACGTGTTCGTATCTGGAGCCTATCTCGACTTCTCCCTGTACAGCGGTCCAGCTGTCTCGATATGGGCGCACGGAAACGACTTCCAAGAAGGGACAGAAACGCCGTCCCAGGCTACGGAAGCGTCCCAGGGGGAGGCCGAGAACGTCTTTCAGGTGCAGATTGGTGGATGGCCTATGGAGGAGGAGCTCGGGCCAACTGGAGACCACACTGACCCAGATCAGAGACGCGGACTTGAGACGTTTTGGGCAATTCTTGGCATCGGTCAAGCAAACGCGGTTCCCACCGACGAAGCGCCTCCACAACAACTAGACCCGAATTGCATTACGCTTAATGCGCGGCACGTATCGGGTCTCGGCCCCATAGCGCAGCACGCGTCCGTCGTGTACATGTCGGCAGGCGGACCATATCATTGGGTCAGCGCATTCGACGGCGACGAACGCGCTCTATTCGATGGTCTGTTGGTGAGCCAGAGAGAAGCGCCGTCCGATAATCCCCGCCTGACGCAGATTGTTTCGCCGGTGACGGGTCCAGGCCTTCCGCCGTGTGGTGACCCCATTTCGAATCAAGCGGAATGGGCCTCGGTTTTGATCGTTGACGGTCACTACGATGACGACTTAACTTACGATGCCATCCCAACCGTGGGCGTGGGGTATAACTCAAACGGTTACGCGCATGGACTCCTGAACGCGAGCGGCCTTACCGCTACGGTCAGCTTCCTCGACCGTCTCGTGGGGTGGAGTCTTCCCGTACCTTACAGTGCGTTCCAATAGAATTGGACTTGGGTGGATTCTCGTGCACGAATTGTTGGAGACAGCCGCTTGACCGGGAGCGCGATCCAGCGACGTCTTATGGGACTCAACGCACAGACGATGGCGCTTTTCTGCCTTTCGCTGATTGTCGTACTCATGCTTGCCGGTTGCGAACCCCGATATGTCCACGTCGGCTGCTGGCTCCCAATACTGCGCACCGACGAGCCGATCCGCACGCTCGTCAACGTCGGGGATCGAGAGGACCGTAGCTCGAACAAGTGCCCCGTTCCCGTGGCGAGAACGTTCGTGGCCGATGGCACATATGGAAGCATTAAGTTTGAGTGGTGGGGCTCACCGCACAGGCTCTATATGTCTGCGAGAGCCGCCAATGGAGAGCGACTCGACATTCGCGGAAACGGGATCGAGGTCTACCAGAATTCGTCGGGGTCTTGGCTCGCACAGTATTCTCACAGAAGAACGTTTCTCGGAGAGGACCTAGTCCAGAAACCAGAGTCGGCGCCGTTTTCCCTAGAGGTCGTCACCGCGGATGGGCGCTCCCTCGGCGGAGTCAATGGGACCTACGACACCCAGCTATGTTCGTGCGCCGTGCCGGAGTAAGCCGACTTTCGGTTCCTTTGGCGAGTGCGTGTTCACTCAGCACCCTGGCCTCGGCTCTGACCGGGGCCGTCGATTCGTGCGCAGAGCGACCGCCGGTCGGAGCGGTCAGAACGCCGCAATCGCGGAGCGCCGAGCCTCGAAGCTGGTCTAATCGATAAGTTTCGTTCGCCCGTGCAGCCCAACAACCGACCACGGAGGGCCCCGCATGTCAGGAGTTCCCTCGTCTCAAGCGGCCTCGCCGGCGATCTGCGCGATGCTCGCCGCGCTCTTCGCTCTATTCGCACAGGGTCTCATCGAGCCGGCGCAAGCAGCGTCACGAAAAGCATTGTCACGAAAGGCAGCGTCGGCGAAAGGAGCGTCAGCGAAAGCCCAGCAACGATGCCTCGCGATGGCGATGTATTGGGAAGCGCGGGGCGAGGGCCCGGGCGGCATGACCGCGGTCGGCTGGACCGTGCTGAACCGGGTAAGGAGCGGGCGCTTCCCAACGTCACCTTGCGCCGTCGTGCATCAGGGCGGGGAGCGGTGGCCGTGCGAGTTCGAATTTTGGTGCGACGGGAAAAGCGACAGGCCGCGGGAGTCGAACAGCTGGCAATCCGCCATGACCATCGCGGCTCAGCTTCTGCACGACCCGCCTGCCGACCCGACACGCGGTGCGTTGTACTTTCATGGTGGCGGCGTTCGCATGCGCCACCACGTTCGTACGCGGCGAATCGGCGGGCACGTCTTCTACAGGTAAGTCGGCTTTAGCCCGATCTCAAACCCTTTTCGCTATTCTTTGTATTCCAAAAGATCTCCGGGCTGACACTCCAACGCTTTGCAGATCGCTTCCAAGGTCGACAGCCGGACCGCTCTTGCTTTGCCGTTTTTCAATATGGAGATATTCGCCATCGTGATGCCGACCCTGTCGGCAAGCTCGGTGACGCTCATCTTCCGCTTCGCCAACATGACGTCGATATTGATGATGATCGCCATGGCGGTCTCGTTAGACGGTCAGGTCAATCTCGGATTTCATGTCAACGGCCTTTTCCAGGATCCTTTCGAATATCGCCGCGGCCGTGGCGACGACGACCGAGCCGAAAGTGATGAGGATGCCCATGAAGACCCCGCCCGCAGCATCATCACTACCGTGGTTCAACATGATGAAGATTTCTTCGGTCACGACAAATCCAATGATCGCCAGCGCGCAATACTTTATGGTTCGCAGAGCTTTGACGGCCTCCGGCGAGAAGACTCTGTTTTGTCCGGCATATCCCAAGACCTTGAACGCCTGATAGAGCCCTGCGAAAAAAGGAACGGATCCGATATAAACGAGCGCTATGAATGGATCGAGATACACCTCGAAGAACGTCGAGTGCGCGTTCACGCCCTCGATATGCGGCTCCCAAAGCAGGAGAGCGAGCGCACCGATGCCGACGAGCACGATCACCGCCTGAAGAAATACCGTTGAGCTTCTCTTCATGAATTCGCCTCGTTATCGATGCCTATAGTTTAAAGCCGGTATATCGTCAATCAATATATATTTATCGTTATTGGCCCGTCGTGGATGCGCTTGGTCTTGTTTAGACTTAGATGCCTAAGTCTTAATAGTATCCAACGCTATTCAGACTTCCTTTACCAAAGGGATTACCTGGTTGAAGCGCGACGCCACTGGCAGGCACGAGACGACCATCGTCGGCGGCGAGACCGTTCGCGCTTTCGTTCCGAACCCTCTTCCTCCCGTCCCCCCGCTGATAATGGACACAGGGTTACAGCCGCTGCTGGAAGCTGCTGTGCTCGCGCTCGGCCGACTCGATGGCGTGTCGACCCTGTTGCCGGACAAGGCACTCTTCCTTTACACGTACGTTCGCAAGGAAGCCGTGCTCTCGTCTCAGATCGAGGGAACGCAGTCGTCGCTCTCTGATCTCTTGCTCTTCGAGCTCGATGAAGCACCCGGCGTACCGCTCGATGATGTCGTCGAGGTTTCCAACTATGTCAACGCGCTCGATTACGGCTTGGCTCGGTTGCGCGAGGGGTTGCCTCTTTCGAATCGGCTAATTCGTGAGATTCACGGCGTGCTTCTTTCGCGCGGGCGCGGCAGCGGCAAAGACCCGGGCGAGTTCCGTCGCTCGCAGAACTGGATTGGCGGTACTCGACCCGGTAACGCGATCTTCGTGCCGCCGCCACATACGGTCGTTCCCGATTGCATGGGTACGCTCGAGCGTTTTTTACACGCGGACGACGATAGCCTCCCTGTGCTCATCCGCGCCGGTCTCGCGCACGTACAGTTCGAGACGATCCACCCGTTTCTCGATGGTAACGGCCGCGTCGGCCGGCTGCTGATTACCTTCTTGTTGTGTCACAGCGGAGTTCTGCGCGAGCCGCTGCTCTATCTCAGTCTGTACTTGAAGCAGAACCGCGCGGCCTATTACGAGCTACTCAATCGCGTGCGCGCCGAAGGTGACTGGGAGGAGTGGTTGTCCTTCTTCCTTGAAGGAGTCAAGCAGGTCGCGGAAGGCGCCGTTGCCACCGCCAAGCGCCTCGGCGAGATGTTTCAGCAGGACCGCTCGCGAATCGAAGCCACCGGCCGTCGTGCAGGTTCGGGCTTGCGAGTACACGAGACCCTGAAGGCCCGCCCTATTCAATCAATGCCGAGCGTTTGTAAAACGACAGGACTGTCCTTTCCCGCGGCTTCGTCGGCAATGGAGCTGATGGTCGAGCTCGGGGTCGCGCGGGAGCTGACCGGCAAGCGACGGAATCGGCTGTTCTTGTACGACCGCTATCTCGCGATCCTCAATGAGGGAACAGAACCGCCGTGACATGGGCTCGCTAGCCCGCCACGGACCGTGGGCGCACTCCAATCGCCGCCGCCGCCGCAGCGGCGATTGCGACAGGGGTTGGCCGCCAGGCGCGCAGCGTGGCCGTAGCCGCGATGGCGGCGGCAGTCGGCCGCCACGCGCGCAGCGCGAGCTCGCCGCGCGCGTCCTCGACGAGCACCGTGCAGCTCTCGACCCAATCGCCGTCGTTGTAATACGTGAGGCCGTCGACCTCGACGCAGTCGGCCCGGTGGATGTGGCCGCAGACCACGCCGTCGACGCCGGCCTCGCGGGCCGCGACGAGCGTGGCCGTGCGAAACCGCTCGATGTAGCGCTGCGCGCCGGGGAAGCGCGCCTTCACGTGCTGCGCCAGCGACCAGTACGGCCAGCCGACGCGGTCGTGCAGCCAGTGCACGAGCCGATTCAGCTGCAGGAGCGTGCGGCAGGCGAAGCCGCCGAGCAGCACGCCGAGCGACTTGCCGCGCACCACGGCGTCGAACTCGTCGCCGTGCAGCACGAGCAACCGCCGGCCCGCCTGCGTCGTGTGAATCGCATCGCGTGCGATCTCGATCGTGCCGAACCGCAGGCCCACGAAGGCGCGCAGCTCGTCGTCGTGATTGCCGGGAATGTAGACGACGCGCGTGCCTTCCTGGCTCTTGCGCAGGATCAGCCGCAGCACCTCGGTATGGCTCGGCGGCCAGAAGAAGTCGTGCCGCAGGCTCTCGAGGTCGACGATGTCGCCGACGAGATACAGCGTCTCGCAGTGCGTCTGGCGCAGGAAGTCGAGCAGCAGGTTCACGCGGCAGGCGCGTGAGCCGAGATGAACATCGGACAGAAAGATCGTGCGCAGCGTCTCGACGCTGCGCAGCGGATGCACGTTCGTCATGGGCGCCAGTGTCCCCGCCGGGACGGCGGGCCGCGGCGACGTGGATCGCAAAATCGTCATGCGGCGCGGGTGTGAGTCCATGGCCCGGCGAGGTCAATCCTTCTCGCGCCAGTACTTCGCGAGCGCCACGACGCGATACAAGCCGTGCACGAATTTACCGTATGGCAGCGTCACGAACAGTGCCAGCACGAACCCGAGATGCACGATCAGGAGCGCCGCCATCGCCGCACCGCTCCGCAGCGCGAGCAGCAGCAGGCCCGTCGCGCTCGTGCCGAGCAGCAGCACGATGAACGCGCGGTCGAGTCGCGCCTGGCTCGCATGCGACAGCGCCGGGTCGCGGTCGCGGCGCAGCGCGAGCAGCCCGAGCGTGCCCGTCACGAGACCCGCGCCGCCGGCCGCCCCGAGCAGCACCGGCAGGCTCGTGTAGGCGTACGGCGCCGGCGCGCCCGTGAGGTGATACAGCGCCGCGATGCAGGTCGAGGCAAAGCACAGCAGAAAGCCGTACGCCGTCAATTGATGATAAACGCGGCGCCACGGGCTGCGCGTCTCGAGCCCCGACACGCAGTCGGCGCCGGCGACGTGCAGGTGGCGCAGCGTGAACGCATCGTGCAGCGCCTTCCAGAGACCGCTCGAGCGTTCGGCTGCGAGGAGGGGTGCCACCGTCGTGGCGAAGTCGCCGCGACAGCGTGCGACTCCGACGATCAGCGCCACCAGCACGAAGAGGCCCACGCCGCCGAACAGCGCCACGAGCACCGCGTGCGGCAGCACGGCGTAGAAGTCGCCGGCAGCGCGCAGCGCGCCAGCATTCGTCGCGAGGGTCGCGCCGAGCAACAGCGCGGCAAACGCGAGCGCGAGCAGCAGCGCGGCCGACGCGCCCAGCGCGCCATACGCCGCGGCGAACGACGCGGGCCATGCGTAGCGCTCGAATGAATCGACGCGCAGGGCCGCGAGCGTCTGCGGCACGTTCACCGCGAACTCGTGCGGCGGCGCGTACTGGCACGCATACAAGCACTCGCCGCAGCCGTGGCAGAGATTCGCGAGGTAATTCAAGTCGGCGGCGCCAAACGTCAGCCGCTGCTCCAGCGCCTGGAACGCGGGGCAGTACTGCTCGCAGTAGCGGCACGCGTTGCAGATCGCGAGCATCCGCGCGCCTTCGCGGTAGTGCTCAGCCGGCTGCATGCTGCGCTGCGCTTTGGCCGGCGAGCCGGCCGAACACGGTGCCGATCGTCATGCCGATGCCCGCGACGTACCCATGCCGCAGGACGTTGCCGGCCATGATCTCGCCGGCCGCGTAGACATTCTCGAAGGCCGTGCCGCTCGGCGTCAGGACGCGCGCGTCGCGATCGACGCGCAGGCCGAGGTACGTGAACGTGATGCCGGCTCTGAGCGGATAGGCGAGGAACGGCGGCAGGTCGAGCCGCTGTGCCCAGTGCGTCTTGTCGGGTGCGAGCCCGACGGTGCGGCAGTCGTCGAGCGCGCTCGGGTCGAACGTGCCCGCTTGCACGGCCGCGTTGAAACCCTGCACCGTCGCCTCGAGCCTCTCGGCGGGCAGGTCGAGGCGCGCCGCGAGCTCGCGGATCGAGCCCGCTTCGATTGGCGGGAACGCCGAGGGCACGAACCTCCGGCGCAGCCTCGCGTCGACGATCGAGTAGGCGATCTGCCCGGGCTGCCGCGCCACCAGCTTGCCCCAGATCGCGTAGCGTTTCGGCCATAGGTCCTCGCCCTCGTCGTAGAACCGCACGCCTTCGCGGTTCACGGCGATGCCGAGCGGGATGGAGTCCAGCCGCGTGACGATGCCGCCGTCGAACCGCGGCGCGCGGGCGTCGACGGCGACGGCGTGGCATTCGCCGGCGTCGCCGATCGACGCCGCGCCCGCGTCGAGCAGCAATCGCAGGATCGTGCCGCGGTTGTACGGCGTGCCGCGCACGACGAGGCTCTGCGCGGCTTCGCCCCAGGCCGTGCGCAGCCAGTCCAGATTCGCCTCGAAGCCGCCGGCTGCGAGCACGACGGCGTTAGCGGCGATCTCCCGCGTGCGATCCGCCATCCGCACCGTGGCCGAGCGAAACGCGCCGTCGCGAACGCGCAGTTCGACGACCTCGGCGCCGTAGCGCACGTCGATGCCCAAGCGCTCGGCGGCCGCGTAGTAGCCGTTCATCAGCGCCGTGCCGCCGCCGAGAAAGAACGCGTTCGTGCGATTGAGCTGCAGCGTGCCGCGCAGGGCCGTTTGGAATCGCGCGCCGTAGCGCGCCATCCACGCGGGACAGTCGGCCGACTGCGCGACGACGAGCTGCGCCAGCGCCTCGTCGGTCTCGCCGTCGTTCACGCGCTTCAGGTCCGCCATGAGCTCGTCCTCGGAATACCGCTCGGTCAGCACGCCGGTAGGTGCCGCGTGCGCACAGCGGACGTTCCGGGTGTGACGGCTGTTGCCGCCGCGCAGCGTGCGCGGTGCCGCCTCGAGCACGATCACGCGCGCCCCGCGCTCGCGCGCCGTGAGCGCGGCGGCGAGGCCCGCGTTGCCGCCGCCGACGACCATGACGTCGTACGCGCTGACCGCGCTCATGCGCGCGGTGCTCGACGGGCGACGCGGCGCAGCACCCACGGCGCCATGAGCATGCCGAGGGCGGCGGCCAGCAACGTGGCCGCGATGGGCCGCGTGAGGAACACGCTGAAATCCCCGTCGCTGATCGCGATCGCGCGGCGAAACTGCTGCTCGGCCAAGGGTCCCAGCACCAGCCCGAGCACGGCCGGCACGAGCGGCAGGCCGAGCACGCGCATCGCGAGCCCGACGGCGCCGACGCCATACATGAGACCCACGTCGAGCAGCGAGCGATTCAAGCTGTACGCACCGATCGACGCGAGCACGAGCACGCCGGCGAACAGCAGCGGCCGCGGCACGAGCATCACGCGCGCCCACACGCCCGCGAGCGGCAGGTTCAGCACCAGCAGCATCGTGTTGCCGATGTACAGGCTCGCGATCAGCGTCCAGACGAGATCCGGCCGCGTCTGGAACAAGAGCGGCCCGGGTTGCAGGCCGTACTGCTGGAACGCCGCCAGTAGGATTGCGGCCGTGGCCGAGGAGGGCAGACCCAGCGTCAAGAGCGGCACGAGCACGCCGGCCGCCGCAGCGTTGTTCGCGGCCTCGGGGCCCGCCACGCCTTCGATCGCGCCGTGGCCGAATTCCGCAGGATTGCGGCTCAGGCGCTGCTCGGCGATATACGACAGGAACGTCGGGATCACGGTGCCGCCCATCGGCAGGATGCCGAGCGGGAAGCCGATCGCCGTGCCGCGCAGCCACGGTTTCCACGAGCGCCGCCACTCCTCGGCGTTCATGCCCGCGCGCCGGTTGAGCGCGATCGGCGCGAGCGTGTCGCGGCCATGCTGCCAGGCCTGATGCAGCGTCTCGCCGACGGCGAACAGGCCGATCACGAGGATCACCACGTCGATGCCGTCGAGCAGCTGCGGGATGCCGAACGAGAAGCGCGCGTTGCCGGTCAGCGCGTCGATGCCGACGAGTCCGAGCGCCAACCCCAGGAACAGGCTGAATAGCCCGCGCACGAGGCTCGCCCCGAGCAGCGACGTGACGGCCGCGAACGCGAGCAGCGTCAGCGCAAAGTAGTCCGCAGGGCCGAAGTCGAGCGCGAGGGCCGCGAGCAACGGTGCCAAGAACGTCAGCCCGAGTGTCGCGAGGGTGCCGGCCACGAACGAGCCGATCGCAGCCGTCGCGAGCGCCGCGGCCGCGCGGCCCTGGCGCGCCATCTGGTAGCCGTCGATCGCGGTCGCGATCGCGCCCGTCTCGCCCGGCGTGTTCAGCAGGATGCTCGTCGTCGAGCCGCCGTACATTGCGCCGTAGTAGATGCCGCCGAACATGATGAACGCGGCCGTGGGATCGAGGCCGAACGTCACGGGCAGCAGCACGGCCACGGTCAACGCGGGCCCGATGCCGGGCAGCACGCCGATCGTGGTGCCGAGCGTCGTGCCGAGCAGCGCGAACAGCAGATTCTTCGCGCTCAGCGCGCCGGCGAATCCCGCTCCCAATGCGCCGAGCGTGCTCACAGCCAGCCCGCGAGCACGCCCGCCGGCAACGTGACCTGCAGCAGGTCGGCGAACAGCAGATAGGCCGCGGTGGCGACCCCGAGCGCAAACCCCACGTCGCGCCACGGATGCCGCGGATCGAACGCCCGTGCCACGCACCAGAAGAGCGCGGCCGAGGCCAGCACGAAGCCGAGGCGCTCGGCGAGCAGCAGATTCAGCACCGCGCCCACACCGATCAGCGCGAGCGGCCGCCAATGGCTGCGCCGCGACTCGGATTCGCGCCGCCGTTCGGCCGCGATGCTGACGAGTGCCGCGGCCCCGAACAGCACGAGGCCGCCGAGCACGAACAGTGGATACGGGCCGGTGTCGCGCAACGATCGCGCCGCGGCGTCGCCGGTGCCGAGCTGCCGCAGGATGCTCCGCACGCGTTGCTCCTCCGCGGCCGAGAACCGCGTGAACGCGTCGCCCGCGAGGTAGCGATCGAGCCAGCGGTAGCGCGTGAGCATCTCGTGCCACTCGTCCGACTGCACCATGCGCTCGAGCACCGCCGTGAGCCGTGCGCGATCGGCGGCACCGATGCCCGGCGGTGCCAGCACCGAGCGCCAGTTCTCGAAGTCGAGGTCGATGCCTTGCTCGCGCAGCGTCGGCGCGTCGACGCCGGCCAGGCGCTCGGCGCTCGAGATCGCGAGCACGCGCAGCGTGCCGGCCTCCACCTGCGGCAGGAACTCGGCGAGCCCGTTCACGCCGACAGACACCTGGCCGCCGAGGATCGCCGCCAGCGATTCGCCGCCGCCGGAGAACGCAATGTAATTCACGCGGCGCGGCGCCACGCCGACGGCGTCGGCCACGAGTCCCGCCAGGATCTGGTCGCTGCCGCCGGCCGAGCCGCCGCCCCAGGAGATGGCTTCCGGCTTCGCGCGAAACGCCGCGACGAGCTCGGCCAACGTGCGAAACGGCGAGGCCGTGGGCACGGCGATCACCTCGTACTCGCCCGTGAGCCGCGCCAACGGGACGGCGTCGGCGAGCGTGATCGGGGCGTGATTCGTGACGATGCCGCCGAGCATGATCAGGCCGGAGACGAGCAGCGTGTCGCCGCGGCCGCGCTCGGCGCCGACGAACCGTGCCAGGCCGATCGTGCCCGCGGCGCCGGGGACGTTCTCGACGACCGGGGTAGTGACGATGCCGGCGCGCTGCAACGCCTGCTGCATGGCGCGCGCCGTTTGATCCCAGCCGCCGCCGGGGGCGGCCGGCGCGATCAGGCGCAGCTGCGGCAACAGTGGTTCGGCACCCGCCGCCGTCGCGAGCGCCGCCGCCATCGCCAGCAGCCAGATGCGGTACACGGCAAAGCGCAGAATCGCTAGGTCCCCCCGGCCTGGGCGAGCACACATTATATTGAGGGCTTCGGGCCAGCACGAGGAGACGGAAGTGGCAAAGCGACGATCGCGGAAGGCGCCGGCGGCGGGTCTCGACATCCATGGCGCTGAGCCGGTCGCGCACCGCTTCACGATCAACGACCCGGACGGCAACGCCGACGTCGAGTTCAACTTCTCGTTCCCGCTGACGCAGCGCCGCCACGCGCAGCTCGAGCATCTGCTCGAGGAAGGCTACTCCGAGCACGACGCCTACGTGCTGATCGCCGGCGGCGAGATCCTCGCGCACATGGAGGCGCTGAAGAAGGCCAAGCGCTGAGCCGCGCTGCTATCGCCGCGAGTGCCAGCGAGCGTGCGGGCGCGCTTTCGCCTAGTGCTCGCGGCGGCACAGTCGCTATGATGAGCCGACGTCGTCTTGGACCTTTTGGGGGAACACCAGAATGAAGCTCGCAGTGCCCACGCTCGCCCTGCTCGTCGCGCTCGGGGCCGCCGCGCCGCTCGCGGCGCAGGATCTCACGATCACGAACGCTCGCATCGTCGTCGGCAACGGCAGCGTCATCGACAGCGGCTCGATCGTGGTCCGCGGCGGCAAGATCGAGTCGGTCAACGCCGGTGCGCCGAAGGGCAGGGCCGGCAAGACGATCGACGCGCACGGCATGTCGGCCATGGCCGGCTTCATCGACGCGCACAAGCACGTGAACACGGGGCCCGACGAGAAGGCGCAGATGCAGCGTCTGCTCGAGGCCGGCTACACCACGGTGCTGTCGGGCGGCGGCCCGGCCGAGGGCAACATCACGCTGCGCGAGCACATCGAGCAGGGGCTCATCAACGGGCCGCGCATCATCCCGTCGGGCGGCATCAGGCTCGCGAACAGCACGCCGGAGTCCGCGCGCGAGGCGGTCCGCAAGATGGCCGCGCTCGGCATCAAGTACACGGGCGAGATCGCGCTCACGCCGGTGCCCGGGCCGAGCTGGCACGATCTCGAGGTGCTCTCCGCCGTGCTCGACGAGGGGAAGAAGGCCGGTGTCACCGTGCAGGTGCACGCCGTGAGCTCGCCGGCGATGCGCATGGCCGTCGAGATGGGCATCCCGCTGCTCGTGCATTTGCCGAACAAGGACTGGGTCAGCAAGGTCGACGCACAGAAGCTGGCCGCCGCCGGCACGAAGATCCTGATGACGATCGGCTTCGGCGCGCCCGTGTTCGGCGTGTTCGCGGACGACAACAACCCGCGCTTCCGCGACGGCAAGCCGTGGCCCGACGGCATCGTCGACGGCGTGGGCGGCGGTGTCGAGGCCGGCTACGCCATGGTCAACGCGCGCACCATGTTCGACGCGGGCGTGATCCTGGGCTACTGCACCGACACGGGCTACGACGCCGTCGCCGGGCTCGAGCACGAGCTGAAATCGATGAACGTGGTGTTCTCGATGCAGGACATGGTCAAGATCATGGGGCCGAACACGGCGTCGTATCTCGGCATGCAGGATCAGCTCGGCACGCTCGAGGCCGGCAAGCTCGCCGATCTCGTGCTGCTCGACGGCAATCCGCTCGAGGGCTACTGGAACTGGCTGAAGGCCAAGGTCGTGGTGAAGGGCGGCAAGATCGTCGTCGACAAGCGCTAGCCGCGCGCCAATGCGCTAGTGCGTCAGCGCGTACACCGCGAAGTTCACGCCCATGCGCAGCGCGAGGTTGGCCGACTCGCTGGGGTAGTAGGCCTCGTCGGCATGCTGCCAGCCGTCGGCGATGTCGTTGTTGTACGTGATCATGACCATCACGCGGTCGTCGTCGTCCAGGATCGCGCGCCAGTGCGGCACGGCGCCGTCGTTGCGATACCCGCGCGGCAGGTGCTGCAGCGTCGGGATCCGCGGCCGGTCCTTGAGATCGAACACGGCGTGGAAGATCGGATGGTCGTCCGGTAGCTCGATGATCGGCCGGTCCGGGAACACGCGGCTCATGCTCGCCACGAAGCCTTCCCACTCCACGGTGCCGTAGAAGCTGTCGCACAGCAGGAAGCCGCCGCGAAGCAGATACTCGCGCAGCTTCGCGGCCTGTGCATCGGTCAGATCCCACGCGCCGACTAGGCCCGAGATCAGGAACGGCCAGTAGTACGGATCGATGTCGTCGTCGAGGTTCACGGGCTGCTCGGTCATGCGCACGTCGATCGTCGTGAGCCGGCCGAGGATCCGCGCGAACGTGCGGTCGGCCTCCGGATAGTCCACGGTCCACGCCGTGCCGCCTTTGAGCCAGTCGCCGCCGCCGGTGCCGAGCGCCCAGCCGCGCCGCGCTTGCGGGAACATGAGCCGGCCGACGACGAGCTCCGTGCGTTTGTCGGCATCGACGGGCGCGTCCTCGGGGTCGCGCGACCAGCCGCGCTCGATGCTCGGATACTCGCGCCACGGCTCCTGCGCCTGCACGGCGAGGCCGGCGGCCAAGAGCCAGCAGGCGAGCGCGAGGTGGGTGGCGCGCCGGGCCATGTCAACCGAACCCCTCCGCGGAGGGGTTTTGCACCAACGGAGTGCACGAATCCCTCCGCGGAGGGCCCGAGGTCGCGGAGCGTGAGCCACGGCGATCGGTGCTCACGGCTCGTGCTTCGCTAACGCGCCGGCGGCGGCGTCAGCAGCTTGCTCTTGTTCGCGGTGAAGTACGCGCGGACGCTCGTGGGCGCGCGCCCGGTCAGCTCCTTGAAGTGCGTGGTCGTGAACGCCATCGCCGGCCGGCCGAAGCCGGGCCGCGTGCTCGCGTCGCCCTGCACGACGTCGATCGGCTTGCCGGTCACGGCCGCGGCTGCCGCCGCGATCTCGCGCACGCCGAGCAGCTCGGGCCCCGTGATGTCGTAGGCTTTGTTCTCGGTGCCCGGTGTCGTCAGCGCGGCGGCCGCGGCGGTCGCGCAGTCGGCGCGCGTGATGTAGCCGATCGGCGATTCGTTCGGCGGGATCACGGCCTTGCCGTCGGCGACCATCTGCGCGCCCTGGCGCAGCAGGCCGTCCATGTAGATGGAGTTGCGCAGCATGGTCCAGGCCACGCCGCTCGCTTTCAGGTCCTTCTCGGTCTGCATGTGGTTCGCGGCCAGGCCCTCGATGTCGCCGCGCGTGATGCCGATGTACGACGTGTACGCGATCTGCTTGACGCCGGCGGCCTTCGCAGCGTCGATCGCGCGCTTCAGCATGACCGTGGCGGGGTCCGTCTTCGTGCCGCCGACGCTGATCAGGAGCATCCGCGTGCCGCCGGCGTACGCGGCCGGCAAGGAGTCCGGTTTCGTGAAATCACCGAACCTCACGCTGGCGCCCATCTTCGCGTACTCGGCTTCCTTCTCCGGCGTGCGGCTCACGAGGATCAGGTTGCCGGCCGGGACGCCGCGCGCGAGCAGCTCCTTGACCGTGAGACCGCCGAGGTTGCCGGAGGCCCCGGAGACGATGATCTTGTCGCCGGCCGGCTGTGCCAGCGTGGTGGCGCCCGGCGACGCGAGGGCGATGACGCTCGTCAGCAGCGCGACGACGAACGGCACGGTGCGGTACTTCTGCATGAAGGGGGTTCCTCGGAGGGCTCCGACGAATAGTAGCAGCCGGCCCGGCCCGCGGCAGCGCAGGGCTATAATCCGGCGGCCGCTCCGCTCACCGTCGAGGTTGCCCATGCGCTCGCGCCTCCGCCTCCTGCCCGCTTTCGGTTTCCTGCTCGCCGCCGTCGCGCTCGACGCCGCGGCCCAGCACGGCGCACCCGCCGGCGGCGAGTGGCGCACCTACGGCGGGGATCTCGGCAACACGCGCTACGCGCCGCTCGCTCAGATCGACGCGACGAACTTCAACCGGCTCGAGGTGGCCTGGCGTTTCGACACCGCGAGCTTGGGCCCCACGCGCGAGTACACGTTCGAGTCCACGCCGCTGATGATCGACGGCGTGGTGTATTCCACGGCCGGTAGTCGGCGCGACGTGGTGGCGCTCGACGCCGGCACGGGTGAGCTCCTGTGGATCCATCGCGAGGACGAGGGCCAGCGCGGCAAGGTCGCGCCGCGGCAGCTCTCGGGCCGCGGGCTTGCGTACTGGCGAAGCGGTAACGACGCACGCATCCTGTACGTGACGCCGGGCTATCAGCTCATCGCGCTCGACGCGCACACCGGCCTCAAGGTCCCGGCGTTCGGCCACGGCGGCATCGTGGATCTGAAGCAGAACGACGATCAGGACATCGACCCGTTGAACGGCGAGATCGGTCTGCATGCCACACCGGTCGTGGCGAAGGACGTCGTGATCGTCGGCGCCGCGCATCGCACGGGCGCGAACCCGAAGAGCGCGCGCAACGTGAAGGGTTACGTGCGCGGCTTCGACGTGCGCACGGGCGAGCGCCTGTGGATCTTCCACACGATTCCCGAGCCCGGCGAGTTCGGCACCGAGAGCTGGCTGCAAGGCTCGAACGCGTACACGGGCAACACGGGCGTGTGGGCGCAGATCTCCGTCGACGAGGATCTCGAGACCGTGTACCTGCCGGTCGAGGAGCCCACGGGCGACTACTTCGGCGCGAATCGCCCCGGCGACGGCCTGTTCGGCGAGACGCTGCTCGCCGTCGATCTCAACACCGGCAAGCGCAAGTGGCATTACCAGCTCGTGCATCACGGCATCTGGGACAACGACATCCCGTGCGCGCCGATCTTGATCGACGTGATGGTGAACGGCCGCGCCGTGAAGGCCGTCGCGCAGCCGACGAAGCAAGCGTTCCTCTACGTGTTCGATCGAGTCACGGGCAAGCCCGTGTGGCCGATCGAGGAACGCCCCGTGCCGAAAGGCAGCGTGCCGGGCGAGTGGTATTCGCCGACGCAGCCCATCCCGACGAAGCCGCCGGCGTACGACCGGCAGGGCGTGACCGAGAACGACCTCATCGACTTCACGCCGGCGCTGCGCAAGGAGGCGCTCGACATCGTCGCGTGGCACAAGATGGGCCCGCTCTTCACGCCGCCCGTGGTCAGCAACATCAACGGCCCCCTCGGCACGCTCATGGCGCCGAGCCAGGACGGCGGCACGAACTGGCAGGGCGGGGCGTTCGATCCCGAGACACACATTCTTTATGTGCCCTCCGGCTCCACGGTGGTCAGCAAAGGCCTCGTGCCACCGTATCCCGGTCAGTCCGAGCTGGCGTACGTCGAAGGCAACGCCGTGACCGGCGCGCGCACCACCGGCGGCTCGGGCTCGGCGGCCGGCGGCGGGCGCAGCGAGTTCCAGGGTGCGGAGCGCGAGGCGCCGAAGCCTGCGGATCCGTCCCGCGGCCCGCCGCGCGTCGCGTTGAACGTGCAGGGCCTGCCGTTGCTGAAACCGCCGTACGGCACGATCAGCGCCATCGACATGAACCGCGGCGATACGCTGTGGCGCGTGCCCCACGGCGAGACGCCGGACGACATCAAGAGCAACCCCGCGCTGAAGGGTCTCGGCATTCCGCGCACGGGCCAGGCGGGCTCGCAAGGCCTGCTCGTGACCAAGACGCTGCTGGTATCCGGCGAGCGGCTCTACACGACGACGCCGACCGGCGAGCTCGGCGCGATGCTGCGCGCCTACGACAAGGCCACGGGCCGCGAGGTCGGCGCCGTCTACATGCCGGCGCCGCAGAGCGGCTCGCCGATGAGCTACTCCTGGAACGGCGAGCAGTACCTCGTCGTCGCCGTCAGCGGCGCGCAGCACCCGGGCGAGCTGGTCGCGTTCAAGCTGCCGAACCGGTAGCGCAGGCCGCGGGTAATTGACTCGCGGGTCAGATACGGTCGATCATTCCCCCACCAACCCAAAGGGGGAATCAATGAAAACACGAATCGTTTTACTCACGGTTTCGCTGCTCGCGGCGGGCACCTTGTTGGCGCAGGAGCACGTGATGGGGGTCAAGGACCCCGAGTCGCTGTTCAAGGCGAGCGACGCCAAGCTCAACCGCAACAAGCAGGCGGCGCTGCACATCGAGCGCGAGCTGCTGCAGTGCGGCCAGTGGGACCGCGCCGGCGAATGGTTGACCGATGCCTATCATCAGCACAACCCCAATGCCACGACGGGCCTCAAGGGCGTCATCTTCTACTTCACGCAGGTCGCGAAGATGAAGCGCACCGACAATTGCGGCGCACTGACGGCCCCGGTCGTGGCCGTGATCGCAGAGGGTGACTACGTGACCGTGATGACGGCCACCCGCGAGACGGACGATCCGAACAACCCGGGCAAGAAGTACAACACCACGTGGTTCGACACCTGGCGCTTCGTCGACGGCAAGGCCGACGAGCACTGGGATCCGGCGACGATTGCGGCGCGTCCGGCCAAGTAAGTCACGCTACCTGATTGGTCCCGCCGGGCCCCGCGCTGCGGGGCCCGGCCTCTTCAGCTCCCCTTCAGGCGCGTACCGGCATGCTTCACGCGGGCTAGGAAGCGTTCTATTAGTAGAAACGCCAGTCGCGCGGCCGGGCGTTTCAAATTAGTATCGACGCGCCCTGTCTAAAGGATAGGTGCATGGCTCGGGGGTGGAGACATAATGGCCAGTGGGCTCGAAAGGGCTCGGCGTTCGCGCTGGCTGCGGCGTGGGCGGCAGGCGTTGGGACGTCCAAAGATTTCTATAAAGATCACGGTGTACGGGGTTCCCGATATGTACGGCGGGCTCCGGAGCACCAATATGAGCGACATGATTTGGAGTCAGTTAGGAGCATGGATATGAAAACTCAAGGTAGAGTCGGCGGCCTCCTCGCTGCGATCGCCACGGCCACGATGGTCGTTGCATTGCCGGCGCGGGCGCACCACTCGTTCTCGATCTTCGACGCGGAGCAGACCAAGACCTTCACGGGCGTCGTCACGCGCGTGAATCCGGATGCGAATCATTTGCAGATCTTCTTCGCGCCGATGAACGAGGAGCGCAAGAACGTCGAGCGCAACGCGGAAGGCAAGCCGATCGTGTGGGCCGTCGAAATGGCGGGCTCGGCCCAGTCGGCGAAGGACGGCATCTCGGTGAACTCGTTCCCGCCCGGGACGATCTTCACGGTGTCGCTGCACCCGCTGCGCAACGGCGATCCGGCGGGCGCGCGCGCAGGCGCGTTGTACAAGTGCCCGGTGAAGACGCCGCCGGCCGCCGGCAAGGATTGCGACACGGTGCAGGGTCACGAGATGATCGGCACGGACGTTCCGGTTCCTCAGGCGACGACCTCGCAGAACTGATCGGGTAGACCGGCGTGTTTCTCGGGTTCGCGCAGTGGCTGGCTTCTACGCCAGCCAGCCTGTGGGTGCAGACGCACTTGTGGGTCACGCCGTTGCTGCAGTCGATCCACATTCTGATGATCGGCGTGGTGTTCGTCGTCATCATGATGCTCTCGCTGCGCGTGCTCGGCTACGTCAGCACGGACGAGACGTTCGCGGCCGTATGGCAACGGTTCACGCCATGGCTGTGGTCCGCGCTCGTGATCATGCTGACCAGCGGCGTGATCCTGGCCATCGGGGAGCCCGTGCGCGAAGCCTCGGCGTTGTCGTTCTGGATCAAGATGTGCCTGATCGTCATCGGCGTCGTCAGCGCCCTCGTGTTCGGCCGCACATTGCGACCCTTCGCCTACGTCGGGGCCGCGCAGTTCTCCGCCAGCGCCAAGCTCGTCGCGGCCGGCACGTTGGTGCTGTGGCTCCTGATCATCTTTCTCGGCCGCGCGATCGCTTACGACGTCGAGGTCTGGGAATCGCTGCACTTAGGGTGAGCGGCTCGAGAACAACAAGGTAAGACCGCGTGGATACGCCCGCTTTCATCAATGCCATTCACGATTCGGGCCTCAGCGAATGGCTGCGCAGCTCGCTGAAGGCCATGCCGATCGTGGAGGCCATCCACGTGATGACGGCGGCCGTGGTGTTCGGCACCATCGCCATCGTCGATCTGCGGCTGCTCGGCTGGACCGGCATGCATCGCGCCTACTCGCGCATCCACCACGAGCTGCTGCGCTGGACCTGGGGCGCGTTCATCGTGTCGGTCTTCACGGGCGTGCTGCTGTTCATCGTGAACTCGGTGACCTACTACCACAACACGGCGTTCAAGCTAAAGATGCTCGCGCTGATCCTGGCCGGCGTGAACATGGCGCTGTTCGAGTTCGGCGTGGGCCGGCACACGGCAACCTGGGACAAGGGCGCCGTGCCGCCGCGGGCGCGGCTCGCGGGTGCCATCTCGCTCACGATCTGGATCGCCGTGATCTTCGTCGCGCGCTGGATCGGCTTCACGAAGGGCTACGACTTCTCGATCCCCGACAACGTCGATATCGACTTCAACTTCGGGCAGTAGCCTAGATGCCGGCCTTGCCGAGCGCGTCGATCACGTCGCGCACGGCCTCTGCGAGCGCCGGATGCTCCACCTCGAACTTCGCGGCCAGCTCCTCGAGCTTGGTCGCCGCCGTGGCGGGTTCGGTGCCGCGGCGCCCGAGCGTGTTTTCGATGTCGGTGGCGACGGCCTTCAGTAGCTCGCGCGAGCCGGGATCGACACTCTTGGCGGCATACAGCCGCGCATGCACCTGCGCGAGCAGGTCGCGTAGCCCTCGATCGTCGCTCGCCATCGCCGAATGCTCCCAAGCCGAGGAATCTCGCCGTGGAGTGTAGCGGGCCGGCGTCGCACTGGCGAATCGTGGTCGCGAAGCTTTAGAGTGCACGCATGCGTTTTCTCCTGACCGGCATCGCGTTCGCGATGCTCGCCAATAGCGTCGATGCGCTCGAGGTGTGGCTCGCGAGCTCGGAGAGCTGCAACAGCTGCGCGCTGTACGAGCGCGTCGCGCAGCAGCGCGGCTACGGCCGCGCGTTGCGCTACGCCAACGGCGGCGCGCTCACGATTCCGATCCTGCAGATCTTCAAGAGCGCGCTCGCCGAGGACGTGCTCGCGCAGCTGCCTCCGGACGTCGGCCCCAAGAATCCCGTCTGGGACCTGCAGCTCACGGTGCTCGTCGTCGACGCGGGCCGCGTGCTCGCGGCCGGCAATATCGCCGAGTCCGCGGACAACCTCGAGCTGCGGCAACCCGAGGCCGTGATGTTTCCGCCGGCCGAGCCTGCCGACGACGATCCGGCGCTCACGCAGCGCAGCCTGTACGACGACTTCTTCGTCAGTCACTGGAATCTCGAATACTTCGTCGACGTCGCGCTCGGCAAGCGGCCGAAACGCGCGCCGATCAGGCTCGTCGATCTCGACTCGCAGGCGCCGGCGTCGCTCGGTGCGCGCAACGTCGTGCTGTGGGGCTCGGCCGGCACGCCGCTCGGCAACGCCTTGTTCATCCCGACGCGCATGATGGAGATCCGCGCCGCGCTCGACGGCCTCAAGCTGCCCGCGCTGCGCTACGTCACGCTGTTCGGCCACGGGCCCGGTGTCGACGGCAACGACACGAGCTACATCGTCGACGGCCACACGCGGTTTCAGCACGTCGACGTCCACGCGGACTATGCGGCCGATGCGGCGGGGCTGAACAGCGTGCTCACGGCCGTGCTGCACGCGGAGCGCGCGCGCACGCTGCTCGTGCAGGTCGGCCACTCGGGCCCGGCGGGCTCGCCGCTGTGGGGGCACGGCATCACGCTACAGCCGGCCGACCTCGAGCCGCTGAAGGCTGCGCCCGGCAAGCTCGTCATGGTCAGCGGCGCCTGCAACGGCGGCATGTTCGCGAAGGCCGTGCAGTGCGGATTCTTCGCGGCGCATCCCGAGGTGCGCGCGTCCGGCTGCCAGCTCTCGCCGGCCGCGCTCGAGGCGTCGGACGATTATCTGCGCTACTTCTTTCGCGCGGCCACGGCCGCGCCGACGCGCGCCCGCGGGCAGCCGCTCGCGCAGCGCGGCGCCGGCGACGACGCTGTACGACGCGCACTGGTACGCCTCGACGCGGCTCGAGGATCATCAGCTCTCGTACACGACCACCGACGCGCTGATCGACGACTACTTCGCGGCGAACCCCGGCAAGCTGCCGGCCTCGATGACGGTGGCCGAGATCCGCGCCTCCGCGAGCACGTTGCCGCATGCGGAAGCCGACGCCGTGGCGGCGCTGACGACGGGGCTCGCGCCGGAGCTGATCGTGCCGCTCACGGGCTACGTGGAGGCGAACCGCGAAGCCGACGCGAAGCTTGCCGACGCACGCGAGCTATCGTCGACCGAGCGCAACGAGATCATCGCATTGCCGTACAAGCTCGAGCTCGCGCTGCTCGCGCGCCGCATCGCGTACGGCGCGCTGCATGTGAGCAACGCGCAGTTCACGCTGGCCGCGAGCTGCGAGCAGCAGTCGCTGCAGACGTTCTTCGGCCGCTAGCGCGCCGGCAGCGCGAACACGGCGATCGCCGCCGTGCGGACCACCGGCAGATCGATCTCCGGCGTCAGCATCGGGAACGTAATCGACTGCGCCGAGCCGTAGCCCACGACCATCGCCACGTACTGGCGGCCGTTCACGGCATAGGTGATGGGTGCTGCGCTCGGCACGTCGGTGAGGCGCGTGCGCCACAGCGCCTTGCCCGTGCTGTCGTCGTAGGCCGTGAAGTAACGATCGAGCGCACCCGCGAACACCAGGCCGCCGGCGGTCGCCAGCACGCCGGTCGTCTGCGGCGCGCGCTGCCGCTCGGTCCACAGCGTCTTGCGCGTTGCAAGATCGATGGCCTGGATGCGGCCGTAGCGCCCATCGCTGTCGAGGCGCGGCCTGATGGTGAACTTCACGCCGGTCGACAGGCCGCCACGCTGGTCCGCCGGCACGGGCGTCAGGTCCATGCACGACTCCACGAGCGGCACGTACAGCACCTTCGTGCTCGGATTGATCGACGCCGGCGTCCAGCTCTTGGCACCCCCGGCGTGCGGGCACACGATGATCGCCTTCTCGCGCGACGGCACGAGGGCCGGATCGATGGTCTTCGCGCCGGTCTTCGGGTCGACGGCCGTGATGATGTTCTGCAGCCCGGCGTCGATCGAGAACGCGTAGCGGCCGCCGTCGAGCTCGAGCGCGTCGTACAGCGCCTCCTTGCCGGACGTCACGAGCACGTCGCGGTCGCGGCCGTTCAACGGCAGCGTCACCAGCTGCCGCTCGAACGCCCAGTCGAAGTCCCACTGATCGTTCGGCACGTGCTGGAAGTACCACACGAGCTTGCCGGTATCGGGGTTCAGCGCGATCGTCGCGTTCGTGTACAGCGCGTCGTTCGTGATGCCGCGCTTCGCGACCGGATCGCGCATCGGGCCCGTGTCGTACGTGGGCGCGGGCCCGAAGAACGCGAGATTGCGCTTCGCGTCGTAGCTGCCGGCTGTCCACACCGAGCCGCCGCTGCGCTTGTCGAGCGGCAAGCCGTTCCAGCTGTTACCGCCCGGCTCGCCGGGCCGCGCGATCGAGTAGAACCGCCAGGCCTCCTGGCCGGTCTCTGCGTCGAGCCCCACGATGTAGGCGCCACCCGGCGACTGGCCGTTCACGCCCTGCATGACCTTGCCGTGCGCCACGAGCGGCCCGCCGGACAGGCCGAATCCGCTGCCGGGCTCCGTGATCGGCGTGTCCCACACGAGCGCGCCGGTCTTCGCGTTCAGCGCGACGACGTGCACGTCCGACGTGCCGAGATACAGCTTGTCGCCGTACAGCGCGATGTTGCGCTTCAGCGTGGGCCGCGCGCTGTCGGGCAGCTGCCGCGCGTAATGCCACAGCTCGGCGCCGGTGGCGGCGTCGAGCGCCTGGATGTGATCGCCGAACGAGTGCACGTAAATCACGCCGTCGTGCACTAGCGGTGTCGCGGCGGCGGGTCCGGGCGGCAGGCCCAGCGACCAGACGAGCTGCAGCTGGCCCACGTTGCCCTTGTTGAGGGTATTCAGCGGCGAGAAGCCGAGGTCGTCGAGCGTGCGCCGCCAGGAGAGCCAGTCGTTCGGCGACGGGTTCGCGAGCAGCTCGTCGGTGACCGGCACGAGCTTGTCGAGGGCATTCGCCGGCGCGTTCCAGCGCGGCAGCTCGACGCCCGTGGTCAGCGGGCCGCCGGGGCTGAATGCGCGCAACCGCTGCTGCTCGGGCTGATCGGGGTTCGGCGCGGGGCGCGGCTGCGCCTGCGCCGTCCCGCCGGCCATCGCAAGAGTCGCCGTCATCAGGCTCGCGAGCGCGAGCGTCGTCAGTGGCCGCATGGCGTAAGTCCCCCAGAAACGTTCGTATGAGCGACAGCGTACCCGAATCGGCCCCCGCATGGACCGGCCGACGGACGGTTACTGGAGCTCGTAGAGCGCGAACGTCGTGTTGCGCCTGGCGCCGACGGAGAGCGTGCATTTGCCCCACGCGTCCGGAACGGTCCAATCGACGTCTTCTTCGTAGTCGAGCTGCTTGTCGGCCTTATCGCAGTCGAGACGCATATCGCGAATCTTGCCGGTCACGGCGGTGATCGTAAACGTGCGCGAGGCCAGCGGATGGCTCCACGCGGCTGCCCCGACGCGTACCTCGAACAGATGTTGCGCCCCCGGCGGCAGCCCCTCCGCTGGCGTCACTTCACGGGAGGGTGTGGCGTCCGACCGGTTGCCCGCCATCAGCTCCTCGGCCTGATAGGCCTGGCCGAGACGCCGGATCGCGGCCCCGAGCGCCGGATCGGTGCGCGCGAGCTGGTCCATCTCTTCGACGGCGCGTCGCTCCGTCGCGAGCTGCTTCGCGCGCGCTGCCTGAGAGACGCCGGTGCCTCCGCCGACCACGCCCACGTTTCCCTGCGTTCCGCCGAGGGTCCCGTTCTGCAGCCCGCGAACCGTGGCTTCGGCGCTCGTGGTGCTGTTGGCTCGCCACGCGTTCGTCACACAAAGCCGCCTCTTGATGTGCGTGCCGACCTCTGCGCGCTCATAGCAGTGAAAGTCGTACAGATCCGTGCTGTTGATCTCGTTGAAGCGCGAGTAGACGTCGTCCTCTGCGCGCCTGATTTCCAGCCTCAGCGCCTCGAAGGCTCCGCCGCGAACGATGATCTCGTCCGTGATAGCTGCGTCCTGGCCGAGCGCAAGCGCCGACGTGAGGCTGGCGCAAAGCGCCGCGGCGGCGAGGGCTCTCATGTGGAACCGCAGGATTTTTCCGACGGCGAATCTCTGCGCCGCTCCACCGGGAGCTCCGAACGCAAGGCTTCCAGGCTGCTCGAGGCAAGAGACATCGTCGTGCTCCCAGTGGGGTGGTCATGTTCTGCCGAGCGCGCGCTACGGTTCGCCCACACCCCGGAGGCCTCTGCGGGCCGCTTGCGGCCGCTCCGACTATACGCCGCGAGCGCTTGCCGGGTCTCGCCCGCCGAAGCGCCGCTCCCGGACGTCGCCGGACGCGCGAGTCATGCGCCCGGTGCGCGCGGCCGATGTCCGGGCGCATAATGCGCCAACTGCGCACCAAGACCGCAGGGGGAGATTCACCGATGCAACGTTTGCTGACTCTGGTCGCGCTCGGCGCGATGGCTGCCGCGGGCAGCGCTCTGGCCGCCGGGCCGGAATACACCACGATCAAGATGGAGATCGACGTCGCGAAACCGGCCAAGGAAGTCTGGGCCAAGGTCGGCGGCTATTGCGACATCTCGAAGTGGTTCAACGTCGACTGTGAGATCACGTCCGGCAAGGGCGACATGGGCACGGTGCGCGTGCTGGCCGGCGGGCGCGTCACGGAGATCCTCGTCGCGAAGACGGATCTTTCGTACGGCTACACGCAGCCGGTGCGCGAAGGGCAGTTCTATAACCTTTATCACGGCTTCCTCGAAGCCAAGCCCGTGACGGCGACCACCTCGAAGCTTCTGTACACGCTGCTGTACGACCTCTCCGACAAGCCGGACCAGGCGGCCAAGGATGCCGACGTCGCGGGGCGCCGCACGCGTTTCGAGATGGGCCTGAAGGCCATGAAGGACATGGCGGAGAAGTAGGCGTCCGCCGGTGGCCCGGCGTATTCCGTCGGGCTGCGGCTACTCCGAGTGCGGCGGCGCGTGCTTCACGATTTGGTTCAGCAGCTCCGGAAAATCGGTGCGCCATTCGAGATGCATGTTTAGGATGCTCTCGCCGCACACGAATTCGCCCAGCTCCTGATCCGGGGCCAGATCCCACACCATATCGATGACCCACGGTTGCGCGAGCGTGCCGGCGTCCTCGACCGTGAGCTGCACGTCCATATGACCGTAGTCGCGCCGATGATAGCGCTCGGTGACGTGTAGCTGCTCCGTATGGGGAAAGATGCCCATGACGGAGGAGTCGTTGAACCCCACTGCGTCGACGACGAGCACATCTCCATCCCAGCGGCCTATGGCATGCCCCTGCCAGGTTGGGGCGAGATTTTTCGGGTGGGCGCGGCCGTCGAGGAAGATCTGCCGGAAGCCGAGCACGTCGTCCTCGTTCAGAACGGCGACCAGCGTGGGCGTCTGCACGAATTTGCGGAAGAACGGCCCGAGCGGCAGCGCGCCGGCCGGCAGACACTGGCCGCGCGGCAGGTCCCGAAGATCGCCGGCGAATCGTTCCTGCATGCGCTTACCGGCCCAGGGGAGCAGCGCCGGATCCTCGGGGAACAAGTCGTCCTTGCCGAACCAGACGCCGGAAAGATCGGGGTGCCCGTCGGCCGTGCGCGGCACCCGGCCCGTGAGCGCGGCCGAGGCTGCACGCACTTCCGGTAAGAAGGTATACGGATCGTCGCCGAGCGTGTCGAGGTTGCCGATGGCGAGCTCGACGTCGACACGCTGTTGCGTTTGTCGTTCGTTCACCGTGACGGTCCGCGTGAACGGCAGGAACTTGAACCCCGGCATTCGCACGGACAGCGTGTAGGTTCCGGAGGGCAGCGGTTCGAGAGCGAAGCTGCCTGTCGCTGCGCTGAACGCGCGAAAAGTGGCGCCCGACGCATCGTCCTTCGCTTGCACCGGAGCACCCTCGACCGGCGTGCCGCCCGAACCCACGACCCCGATGATCGCCCCGGCAGACGCGGCGGTGCCCGCCGCGGAACAAACGAACGAGCATATGAACGCCAGTACCCTTTTCATCGTCGCATCTCCGGTCGAGGTGAAGAGTGCAACGCTAACGGATGCGGCACCGCGGCCGCGTCCCGGAAACCGTGCAGACTCTGCGATGGAAACCTTGTAGCGGCCGTTAGCCCGGCCGGATCAAACCGTGGCGGAGGGCGTAGGTCGTGGCATCGACGCGCCCGCGTGCACCGATCTTCGGGTACAGGTTCGCGAGGTGGCGCTCGACGGTTGGCACGGCGATGCAAAGCGCCGTGGCGATTTCCTTGTTCGTGAGCCCGGCGGCCAGCCGCCGGAGCACGTCGATTTCGCGCTCGGTCAGGGGCTCGCCCGTGGGCGCGGGCGCGCGCGACTGCCGCGGTCCGGTCGCGGTGCCGCCCCGCAAGAAACCCTCGAGTGCTCGAAAATGCTCGTCGTGCGCCGCGCCCGCGAGAGATCTCTCCTCGATCACGATGAATTCGGCGCCGGCGATGCCCTTGGCCACCTGCTGGCAGAGATCGAGTGAGCCGAAGGGGAACGCCGGAAAGTGCATGACGAGCGTGGGCACGGCCACCTGCGGCAACAGGCTCCCGAGGTCGATCTCGGCCGACGTGCGGTAGTACTCGGCCAAGCCCTCGGGTGTGGTGGCCGCGCGCATCGACGCCGCGAGCTGGCGGCTCCGCTCCGGATTCTCGAACCCGGTCGCCAAGTTCGCGAGCACCGTCGTGAACACGTGCCATTCGCGCTCGCCATTCATCATCGCGCGCGCGGCCACTTTCAGGTCCGGCAGGTCGAACATCTCGACGCCGGAGACCCATGGGCTCTGGAGGACGAGATGGCTAACGTGCTTGGGGTGACGCGTCGCGTACGCGATCGCGGCGGGCGCGCCGATGTCCGTCGCCACGAGCGCGAACGGCTCCGAGCCGGTGCGAGCCACGACCGCTTCCAGATCCTGGACTCTGCCGTCGAGGCCCCAGTCGACCGGTGGCCGGTCGGATGAGCCCATGCCGCGCACATCGTACAGCACGGCTTTCCACCCATGCGCCGCCAGTCCATCTGCGATGCTGCGGGTCGCGTGCCAGTCGAGATGGCGATAGTCATGCGCGTCGCCGAAGATGTTCGACGCGAACACCACCCGGGGACCCTCGCCAACGGTCACGAAAGCGATGTTCACGCCGTCGTCGGTCTTGACGTATTGCAGGGGCGGGGCGAAGCGATGGCTCATCGTTTCCGTGCGGGCGTGGGTCCGCGCCAACTCTAGTCCCACCCGCGGTCGCAAATCCACGAGCGCCGCGCGGCGTCCGTAGCCGCAGGCCCTGCGCTATGATCCGCTCGGGGAAGCCGGGGGGAGCAAGCATGCGTAATACGTCGATTCGCCGCTGGACCATCACGGGCGTCGCCTTCGCCCTCGTGGCTGGGCCGACGCTCGCCACCGCCGAGGTGGTGCGCGCCGAGATCGCGTCGCGCACCGACGTGCAGGGCGGCGCGGCGTTCGGCGACGCCGGCGCGTACGAGCTGCTGCAGGGCCGGATCTTCTTCGCCGTCGATCCCAAGAACGCGCGCAACCAGATCATCGCGGACCTCGACCGGGCGCCGAAGAACGCCGCGGGCCAGGTCGAGCTCTCGGCCGATTTCTCGATCCTGAAGCCGAAGGACGCGGCGAAGGGCAGCGGCACCGCTGCTGCTCGACGTCGTGAACCGCGGCAACAAGACGGTGCTCGGCAGCTTCGATCGCGCGGCGCCGACGGACGTCGGCGACGGCTTGTTGCTGCGCCATGGGTTCACGGTGGTGTGGGTCGGCTGGGAATTCGACGTGCCGCAGCGCCCCGGCGCCGTGCGCATCGACGTGCCGGTCGCGGCCGGGGTCACCGGCCGCGTGCACGCGTTGCAGACGCCGCCGACGGGCGGCCCGACGCTGCAGTTCGGCGACCTCGTCCGCTACGCGCCGGCCGATCCCGGCGCCGCGAGCGCCACGCTCACGGTGCGCGACGGCCTGCTCGGCAAGCCGGCCGCGTTCAAGCGCAGCGAGTTCACGGTGGACGGCAACGCCGTCATGGTCGAGGGCGGCTTTCAGGCGGGCCGCACGTACGAGCTCTCGTACGACGCCGCGAATCCGCCGATCGCCGGCTTGGGGTTCGCCGCCGTGCGCGACACCGTCGCGTGGCTCAAGCACGCGGCCGATGCGCCGGCGAAAGCGCAGCGCGCGCTCGCGTTCGGCGCGTCGCAGAGCGGCCGATACCTGCGCACGTTCCTGTATCTCGGCTTCAACGCCGACGAACAGAATCGCCAGGTGTTCGACGGCGTGCTGGCGCACATCGCGGGCGCGTCGCGGCTCGATCTGAACAGGCGCTGGGCCACGCCGACGAGCCTCGGCCAGTTCGACGCCACGGCCTTCCCGTTCGCGGACCCGGCGCTGCGCGATCCCGTCACGGGCGCGGAAGAGGGCCAGCTCGCCAACCCGCGCGCCAAGGGCTTCGAGCCGAAGATCTTCTACACGAACACCGGTGTGGAGTACTGGGGCGGCGCGCGTTCCGCGGCGCTGATCCACACCACGCCGGACGGCGCGCAGGATCTTGCGCTGCCGGACAACGAGCGCGTGTACTTTCTCACGGGCTCGCAGCACGGCCCCGCGCGCTTCCCGCCGGCCCGCCGCGCAACGGCGCGCAGCGGGAGAATCCGAACGACTACTGGCTTGCGATGCGCGCGTTGCTCGTCGCGATGGACGACTGGGTGCGCACGAGCAAGGCGCCGCCGCCGAGCCGCTATCCGCAGCTCGCGAACGGCACGCTCGTGCCCGCGGCCAAGGTGGCGTTCCCGGCATTGCCCGGCGTGCGCGCGCCGCAAACGCTGCCGGCCGGCCCGCGCGCCGCGAACCCGCAGCTGCCGCACGACGGCGGGGCCGGCACGCCGCTGCCCTATCTCGTGCCGCAAACGGACCAGGACGGCCTCGAGCTCGCCGGCGTCCGCTTGCCGGACATCGAGGCGCCGCTCGCCACGTACACGGGCTGGAACTACCGCAATCCGGCGATCGGCGCGGAGGATCAGCTGTTCCCGCTTGCTCGGCTCGTACATCCCGTTCCCGGCCACGGCCGCCGCACGCGCCGCCGCGAAGGATCCGCGCGCGGCGATCATGGAGCGCTACGCGTCGAAGCAGGCGTATCTCGACCAGGTTCGCGCGGCCGGCGAGAAGCTGATCGCCGCACGTTACCTGCTGGCCGAGGACCTGCCCGGCGTGCTCGAGCGCGCCGACAAGCACTGGGACTTGCTGGCCGGCGGGCGCTGACGCGGCCATTACGCGGAGCCGATCACATTCGGCGCGCTGAATTCCGCCTATCGTCAGAGGATGGCGGAACCTCGTTCGTCAATTAGCACCCCACTGCCGGGCTCGCCGTATTCGGAGGAGCTGGCGCGCGGCGTTGCCAGCCACTCGTTCGGCCCGGAGCTCGAGCGCAAATACCTGCGCGCGCGGCTCATGGAGGATCGCACGTTGATCCGCGTGGCGGCCGCGCTCGTGCTGCTGGTCGGGGGCTCGCGCGGCGCCGAGCAGATTCTCGCCGGCGCGTGGAATCCGCTCGAGCTCGTGCAGTTCGGTGTTTCCGTCGTGTCTTCGATCGTGCTCGCCATCGTCGCGTTCAGCCCCTGGTTCGAGCGCGTCTACCTGCCGCTCGCTCAGGTGATCGTGCCCGTGCGCAACCCGATCATCGCGATGATCGTGGCGAGCACGGCGGCCGCGGGGCGGCTCGAGGCGCTGATGCTGCTGCCGCTGCTGATGATCGGCCCGTTCTTCGTCTATGGCCTGCGCTTTCGCGTGGCGCTGGTCACGGTCACGATCAGCGTGGCCGCCTATGTGGCCGCGGGCCTGGTGCTGGGGCTCGGCGTGCCGGTGATCCTGCGCTCGTGCCTGCTGCTGCTGTTCGTGGCCGTGGCCTGCGGCATCGTGGCGCTGCACCTCGAGCGCACGTCGCGCCGCAGCTTCCTCGAAAGCCGGCTGATCGCCGAGCTCGCCGCACGCGATCCGCTCACCGGCCTGAAAAACCGGCGCGTGTTCGACGAGCATCTCGACAGGCTCTGGAGCCGGGCGGTCGCCGAGGCGCGGGGACTCACGATCCTGCTGATCGACGTCGATCACTTCAAGGCCTACAACGATCGCCACGGGCACCAGGCGGGCGATCACGCATTGCAGCGCGTGGCGGCCACGCTCCAGAGCTTCGTGAAGCGCCCGCAAGACGTGCTGGCGCGCTACGGCGGCGAGGAGTTCGCCGTGATCCTCTATGACGTGGAAGGGTTCGACGCCGAGGAGCTTGCGGAACAAATGCGGCGCGCCGTCGGCGCACTGGCGCTCGACAACACCCGCGCCGGGACCGCCTCGGCCATCACGATCAGCATCGGCGTGGCCGCCGTGGAGCCTACCGGCAAGCGCCGCGCGCACGGCGCGCTGCAGCTCGCGGACCAGGCGCTGTATCGTGCCAAGGTGCAGGGCCGCAATCGCGTGGTGCTGCTCGACCAGGCCGCGCACGAATCGTTGCAGACCGGCGTATTCACGGCGTCCGTCGCGAGCCGCTAGCGCGCGTCGGCCGGTCCGCCGCGGTTCTTCGCGCGCCAGTACGCCACGAGGCCCACGCGCTCGAGCAGCTCGGGGAAGCGCGCGTGCTCGCGAACCCGTGCGAACACCGGCAGCCAGAGCCAGTTCACGACCGCGAAGTTCAGGTCCACATAGCCGTGCCACATGGTGGCGAACGCGCCTTCCACGTCGCCGTAGGCGGCCATCCACCACGCGAGCTGCAGCTGCTGCGGGCCCGTCTGCGACTCGGGCGCTGCCGCCGCGGTGTGCAACGTCTCGAGCGCGCGGGGCGGGTCCTCGCACACGGGGTACACGCGGTCGAGCACGGGCGTCGGCCGCGACGTTGCGAGATCGAGGTAGCGGCGGAATTGCTCGCGAAACGGCTCGCCCCGCGCCCACAGCGCGTGCAGCACGAGGTGCTCGGCCATCTCGCGATCGCCGGCGAGATCGAGCCCGCGGCGATACTCGGCGTCGGCCTCGGCGTAGCGCCCGGCAATGATCAACTCCTTCTGCAGCAGCGCCGAAATCAGCAGCGACAGCGGATCGTTGGCGGCGGCCGCGCGGTAGTGCTCGATCGCGGCCTGTGAATCGTTGACTTGCGCATGGAGGTTGCCGAAGGAGAAGTCGAGCTCGCCCGCCACGGGCGAGCCGAGCTCGCGCGCGCGATTCAGCACCTGCTCCATCGCGAGCCAGTCGCGACGGGTGAGATGTCGCCAGAGCTGCACGAGGTGGGCCGCGGACCAGTGCGGGGCGAGCTCGAGCACTCGCGCGCCCGCGCTCTCCAACTCGGCCATGGCCTCGGCCGCGTGCTCCGGAGCGAAGACGAGTCGTGACCGCAGCGCATGGGTAAGCCACAGCCAGGCCGGCGCAAAGCTCGGGTCGCGCTGCGTGGCGGCGCGGAACAGCTCGGCCGAGCGCAGCGTGCCGTGCGCGCCGCTCTGCTGGAATAGCGCGCGCCCGCGCAGGAACAGGTCGTAAGCCTCCATGTTCGACGTGCTTCGATAGGTGGGTGTCGGCTCGCCGAGCCCGAGCTTTGCGCGCAGCGCGTGCGTCACGGCGCGCGCAATGTCGTCCTGGGTCGCGAAGATGCTCTCGAGCTCCGCGGTACGATCGAAGCGCTCGGACCAACGCTGCGAATCCGTGGCCGCCTCGACGAGCTGCGCCGTGATGCGCAGCGCGTGGCCTTCCTTGCGCACGGAGCCGCCCAGCAGATAATCGACGCCGAGCGCTCGACCGATCGTTGGCGCGCTCTGCTTGCGGTCGCGCAAGCCGAACGACGAGCCCTTCGCGATCACGCGCAGGCCGGTGACACTCGCGAGCCGGTTCAGAACCTCTTCCGCAATACCGTCCGCGAAGTAACCTTGATCGCAGTCGCGGCTCAGGTCCTCGAACGGCAGCACGGCGATCGCAAGCTCGTCGCGCTCCGGCGCGGCGTCCATGGCCGGTGCGCGCACCGTCACCACCTGGATGAACCGGTAACCGAGCCCCGACACCGTCTCGATGCACCGGTGCTCGCCACCCCGCTCGCCGAGCAGCGAGCGCAGGTTCGAGATCGTGCGCGACAGCGTGTTCTCCTCGACGACGGCCCCCTGCCACACGGCGTCCATGAGCGCCTGCTTCTCGAGCAGCCGGCCCGGCCGCTCGACCATGTAGAGCAGCGTGTCGTACAGGCGCCGCGTGAGCTGCACGGGCGTGCCGTCGCCAGCCGTCAGCGAGCGCTCGGCGGGATTCAACCGAAAACCGCCGAATTCGAGGATTGCGGGGGGGCTTTGCACGTGCTCTCGGAGGGCTAGCCGAATTTTTTCCGGAAAGTATCCCGGGAACGACAAAGACCGTCCCGGCGCGGCTGGACAAGAGTACGCGAACGGTCGAGGGGACCGGAAGCGAGAGGAGTGTGGCGATGAGCATACGAGTCGGCGGCTGGCGGATCGGGCCTGCCTTCTGGACCGTTCTTGCCGTAGCGGCGACGTGGTCGGCCCGAGCCCAGTTCCCGGACGTGCTGTCCGAAACCGAATGTCCCGGGTGCGTGGCGGCGGCCCAGGCGCTGCCGATCGAGGGCGTGTGGAGCTCCGCGTTGACGGCGGCCGACGCTGAGTGGCGGCTGGAGGATTTGTTCTGCGTCACGGCCTGCACGGCCGAGGCACGTGGCCACGTCGGCGCGCTGCTCGGCGATCCGCGCAATGCCGAGCGGCCGACCATCGAGCTGTATCCGGAGCTCGCGGCGCTGAACGTCCGTAAGCTCGGTTTCGGCTGCGACGGGCTCGAGTTCGTGCAGCAGGTTGTTTCGCCGTTGCCGCTCGAGATCCGTCACGAGGCAGGGCACCTCGTGCTGAACTACGAGGAGCGCGGCGCCGTGCGATCCATCGCCCTCGAGGCGCCGGGCTCGGCGCCTCACGCCGTGCCGCACGGCGCCTCGATCGGCCGTGTCGAGGGCGGCGCGCTCGTGGTCGAGACCTACCGCGTAACGGGCAAAGCGCGCGGGGCCGAGCTGCGCGCCACGGAACGCTACTCCGTCAGCGCCGACGGTCGCTGGCTCGACCTCGTGCTGGAGGTGCGGGACGCCGATGGCTCCGCACAGCCGCTCGTCGTGACGAAACGCTGGCTGCGCACGCCGGGCGCGCGTCTCGCCCAGCCGTACTGCGACGTGCAGGCGGCCGGGCTCGAAGCCTCGTTCGCCGACTACGTCGATCCGCGCAGGATCGATGTGCGCCGCGGCATCGCGCGTTAGCGGCCAGCGCTCGGCACCTGCCCGTTGGTCGCTCGTCTCAACGCGCCGCGCCGACGAGGTTTTGCACCACGACGAATCTAGCCGTGGCGGTCCCCGCCGCCGCGCCCTGGTCTTTCAGCATCAGCACGCGGTCACCGTCCGGCGAGAGGTCGTAGTCTCGTGACGCTTGCGGCGTCATGTAACGGTTGCGGTCGAGCACGTTGCGCGGCTTGCCCCAGCGAAAGTCCGCCTGCGTTCCGATCGGCACCGCGACGAGTGCGGTGGGGCTAAGGAAGTACAGCGTGCGGCCGTCGCGCGTCCACTTCGGATTCTCGCCGCCGCCGGCCGACACCTGCCACTTGCCGTCCGTCACGTTCGGGAACGGCCGGACGTAGATCTCCGTGCGCCCGGATTCATCCGACTCGTACGCGAGCCAGCGGCCATCGGGCGACAGCGTGGGCCGAGCTTCCTTGAAGTCCTCGTGCAGCAGGGGCTCCGGCGTCGCGCCGCCGTCGGCCGCAACGACGCTCACGTCCTGGCTGCCGGGCCCGGATTGCTGGAGCACGATGCGGCCGTCGGCCGTCCAGCTCCACGGCAGCAGCTCCTTGCCCGCGACGAGCTGCTCGGCCTCGCCGGCGCCGTCGGCGCTGCGCACGAACAGTCCTTGCTCGGACATGTACGCGATCCGTTGCCCGTCGGGCGACCACAGCGGCACGAATTGGATGCCGGGCTCGAACGTGAGCCGGGTCAGCGTTCGGCCCGCGAACGACCACACGTAGATATCGGTGTCGCCTTCGAGCGTGCCGGACGTCAACGCGAGGCGTGTGCCGTCGGGCGAGATCAGCGGCCCGGCGCACAGGCAGGGTTCGATCCCGAGCGGTTCCTCGCGCCCCTTGTCGTCCACCCACACCGGGATTCCATAGCGCAGCCCCGTGCCGCCGGCCGCGTAGACGAGCGTGCCGTCGTGGGCCACGCCGTAGTTCGCGGCCGCCGTCAGGCCGCCGGGCGCGCGCAGCACACCCTGCACGAGCGGCCGCGGCGCGCCCGAGACCACGGCGCGCTGCGCGTCGAACGGCAGCGCGAACAGCGCGTCGCCGAGCGCGTAGACGAGCGGGCCGCCCGGCACGTAGTGCGCATCGCTGCCGCCCTCGACGAGCACCGTGCGCCGGTGCGTCGCCAGCGACTCCACGACGATCTGCGCCGCATCCCACGTCGTGGTCGTGACGCTGAACACCACCGAGTCGCCGTCGGGCAGCAACTCCGGGCCATAGACGCGCGTGCCTTCGTCGACCGGGATCACGCGTTCCGGCATACCGCCGCTGGCGGCCACGCGGAAGATGCCCCCCGGCTGGCCGTACACGATCGAGCCGTCCCGGCTCCAGCTCGCGCCGAACGGATTGGATACGCCGTCGGCGATGGCGACGGGCGAGCCGCCGAGTGTGGCGACGCGGCGCAGTTGCCCGTCGCTGTAGTAGGCCACGTAGCGGCCGTCCGGCGAGAAGAACGGATTCGTCACGTCTTGCTCCGTGCCGCGCAGCAGCCGCGGCTCGAGCGTGTCCAGCTCGCGCAGATACAAACCTTCGTTCGTGTTGTAAACGAAGCGGCGCCCGTCGGGCGACAGCGCGACGATCGGCCGGCCCACGTTGCGCAGCGTGAGGCGCTCCGGCAGCGGGAAATCGAAGCGGCTCACGGGGCGTGGCGCCGGCGCGGGCCAGCGCGTCCACGCCGCGACGCCCACGAGCGTGGCGCCGAGCACGAGCCCCGCGGCGCCGGCGACGAGTCGCGTGCGGCCGCGCAGCGCAGGCGGTGCCGACGCCGACGACGCCGCGTCCGCGCCAAACGCGCCCTCGAGCGCGAGCCGCACGTCGCCGCTGTCGCGAATGCGCTTGTCGAGCTCCTTCTGCAGGCACAGCTCGATCGTGCGGCGCACGCGCGGCGGCACGGTGCGCGGCAGTGCCTGCATTTCGGGGCTGCGCTCGAGCACGCGCGCCAGCGTGGTCGTGGCGTCGTCGGCACCGAACGCGGGCCGGCCCGTGAGCATCTCGTACAGCACGCAGCCGAACGCCCAGAGGTCCGCGCGCTTGTCGACGCGCCGGCCGCGCGCCTGCTCGGGGCTCATGTACGCGGCCGTGCCGACGACGAGGCCGAGCTCCGTCACGGACGGCGAGTGCGCCGGGCTCATATCGGACGGCTCGCCGGCTTCGAGCGCCTTCGCAAGGCCGAAGTCGAGCACCTTCACGCGGCCCTCGTCGGTCACCATGATGTTCGCGGGCTTCAGGTCGCGATGCACCACGCCACGCTCGTGCGCCGCGTCGAGGGCCTCGGCGATCTGCAGCGCGAGCGGCAGCGCTTCCTCGATCGGCAAGCCGCCCGGCCTGATCTTTTGGTCGAGCGTGAGCCCTTCGACGAGCTCCATCGTGAGGAACAATGTGCCCGCGTGCTCGTCGAGCCCGTAGATTGCCGCGATGCACGGATGATTCAGCGAGGCGAGCAGGCGAGCCTCGCGCTCGAAGCGGGCGACGCGATCGCCGTCGCGCGCGAACGCGCCCGGTAAGGTCTTGAGCGCGACCTCGCGGCCGAGCTTCGTGTCCCGGGCGCGATACACCTCCCCCATGCCGCCGACGCCGAGGAGCCCCGTGATCTCGTAGACCCCCACGCGATCGCCGGTTGCCAGGGTCATCGTCGGCGTGTCTCCCTTACGAAGCGTTGGTTCGTTTCGTGGTGCTCGAAGGCGAGGGCCAGGTGAGCTTCGATCCTAACGGAACGGCGCGGCGGCCGCCAAGCGCCGGCCCGGAGGCGGATGGCTACGCCGCTCGGGCGCGCAGTTGCAAGCCGAGCGCTTTCGCCACGCGGAGAACGGTTTCGAGACTCGGATTACCCGTTTCGCTCAGCGCCTTGTATAGGCTCTCTCGGCTGAGCCCCGTGTCCCGAGCGACTCGTGACATCCCCTTCGCGCGCGCGATATCGCCCAAGGCGCGTGCGATGCCGGCGACATCCTCTGGGGCTTCACTGAGCCAGGCGTCGAGGTACGCCGCCATCTCGGCAGGTGTCCGCAGTTGCGCGGCCACGTCATACGGCAACGTCTTCGTTTTCCGTGTCGATGTCTTGGCGCGCCTGGGCATCACTACAGTCCTCTGGCCAGCGCGATGGCGGTTGCAATGTCCTGCCGCTGCGTCGATTTGTCGCCACCCGCCAGCAGCACGATCAATTCGCCCGCTCGCCTCGTGTAATAGACGCGATACCCCCCGAAGTCGATTTTCAACTCGCTCACTCCACCCTTGAGATTGCGGTGCGCTCCCGCGTTGCCGTGCACCAAGCGGTCCACGCGTGTTCGTCGCGTACGGAATCGAGCCATGCCCGATAGATCTCGGTGATCCGAACGCGCATCTAGAGTGTAGCCTATGGGATACAGACGTGGAAGTGGGCCAGAGTATCCCGTCACGGGCGCTGGAGGGCGGTAGGCAAATTTGGGCGAAAGGCGGGTATTTCGTGCCCGCTCTGTCATGTAGGTGACAGACACCGCCCACGCCGCGCGCGACAATCCTCCCGCAGCTCGACGCTCCGCCCGGCGGCGCCGCGGCGGCGGCTGCACGGGGGAGATGCAGCGTGAGCACCCACACGGCGCCCGCCGCCGAAGATAGCGCGTACCCGCCCGAGCTCGCCGCGCTCGAGGACGCGCTCGTCCGCCGCCGCCGCCAGGCGTGCGGCCTGCCGCCCGACGGCCCGCGGATCGGCTTCGGCCTCTCGGGCGGCGGCATTCGCAGCGCCACGTTTTGCCTCGGCATCTTCCAGGCGCTGGCCAGGAAGCGTGACGGCGGCGAGCTGCTCGCGCGCATCGACTTTCTCTCCACCGTGTCCGGCGGCGGGTACTTCGGCAGCTTCCTGGGCGCGCTCTTCACGCGCGCGCACGTGCGCAACGTGGCCGATGCCGCCGCCGTGCTGCGCGGCGACGAGCACCCGGCCAAGGGCCAGACCACGTTCCGCTTCCTGCGCGACAACGGCCGCTACCTCGCACCGCGCGGCTCGGGCGATCTGCTGGCGCTGATCACCGTCACGCTGCGCAACTGGCTCGCCGTGCAGACGGTGCTGGTGCTGGCCGTGCTCGCGGCGTTCGTCGCGCTGCAATACGCGGATCAACGCCTGCAGCCCGTGTTCGCGGCGCTGTACGGCGCGGCGGCCGCGCTGCCGACCCGGCTCGTCGTGCACAGCCCGTGGTTCGTGTGGCTGCTGCCGCTCGTGGCGCTGTGGGCGCTGCCGAGCGCGTGGGCGTACTGGGTGATTGCGCTGCCGCTGTCGAAGCGCCAGCTGTTCCGACGCACGGACGTGGTGGTGCTCGCGCTGATCGCGCTCGCGTGGGGCGCCGGCTGGATTCCGCCGCGCAGCCCGGATGGCGCGTGGCCGCCGAGCACGATCGCCATGGCCGCGTTCGCCGTGGTGGCGCTTGCGACCGTCGTGTGGTCGCTGCTCGCGAACCCGCGGGGCATCTTCAACTGGCTGCTCGGGCTGCTGCGCCTCATCGACATGCAGCGCGCCGTGGCCGACGCGAGCCTGGCGCGCAACCGGCTCACGCGCTGGTCGAAGCGCGCGCTGGTCGCGATCGTGGTCGTGGCCGTGGTGGCCGGCGTCGACAGCCTGGGCGCCACGGCGTACGCGCTGTTCTCCGCCGGCGGGTTCACGAAGCTCACGACGGCGCTCGCGGGCGTGCTCGCCACGTTCGGCGGCGTGGCGGCGTTCGGCCGGCAGCTGCTCGTATTCCTGGGCGGCGAGGGGCGCGGCAAGCGCGTGCGCGTGCCGCTGTCGCTCGTGAGCTGGGCCGTGGCGGTGCTCGTGCTCGGCGCGTGGCTCGTGACGCTGAACGCCGTGTCGCATGCCGTCGCGTGGCAGGGCGCGAAGCCGCCGTACGCCGACGCGCTGTTCGCCGCCGCACCCGTGCGCATCACGGACGCGAACGCCTTGGTGCTGACCGCCGAGGGCGACGGTCGGCAAACCTTGCGGCCGATTCAGCAGCAACAGCAGTCAGTGGCAACGACCCCCGCCACCACGGTCCGCAGCCCCGTTTTTACGGGCCGTGTGCTGTTGCTGCTTTTCCTCTTCGTGCTGGCGATCGGCAGCGTGCGCACGCTGCTGAACGCGTCGTCGCTGCATGCGTTCTACGCGCAGCGGCTCGCGCGCGCGTACCTCGGTGCCTCGAACCGCGAGCGGCTCGACAACGACGCCGCGCACGTCACGGAGGTGATCCGCGGCGACGACGTGCCGTCCGATCGCTACTGGAACTGGCCGCGGCCGAAGCGCACGCGCGGGCACACGGACGCGCGTGCGCGAGTTCTTCGCCGGCGGCGTGCACGCCGTGCGCTCGCTGTTCACGCGCGCGCCGCGCGCTTCCGCGGAAGCGCCGGCCGAGGCCGCACGCGGCAACGCCGATAAGGGCGCGCCGCTGCATCTCGTGAACGTGACGATCAACGAGACGCTGGACAACCGCACCGGCGTGCAGATCCAGGACCGCAAGGGCGTGCCGCTGGCCGTGGGCCCCGGCGGCTTCAGCGTGGGCGTGCGCCACCATCTGATCGCCGACGAGCAGCGCAGGGCTTCATCGCGCGGCCGGCCGACGGCCACGCCGTGTTCGACGCGAAGCGCCTCGGCGCCGCGCCCGAGGTGATGACGCTGGGCCGCTGGGTGAGCATCTCCGGTGCGGCGTTCTCGTCCGCGCTCGGCGCGCGCACCACGGTGCCGCTGGCGCTGCTCGCCACGTTCGCGAACGTGCGGCTCGGCTACTGGTGGGACAGTGGCTTGGGGCGCGGCTGGACCGGGCCGCTGCTGCCCGTGTACCGCGGCCTGCTTTCGGAGTGCGTGGCACGGCTGCGCGGCACCGGCATTCGCCTGTGGAACCTGACCGACGGCGGCCACTTCGAGAACCTGGCCGGCTACGAGCTGATCCGCCGCAAGCTGCCGCTGATCGTGCTGATCGACGCCGAGGCCGATCCCGACTTCGCGTTCCCCGGCCTCTCGGAGCTGATCCGCAAAGCGCGGCTCGACTTCGGCGCCGAGATCCGGTTTCTCGACGAGACCGAGGCGATGGAGGCCTCGAAGCTCGACGTGTTCACCTCGCTCGAGCGGCTGCGCCGCGGCTGGTGGAACGCGAAGGACGGCGTGCGCGCGGCGTTCTCGGCGCCGGCCGATCGACGGCAGTACTCGCGCGCGCACGCCGCACTCGCGACGGTGGCGTATCGCGACGGCTCGAAGGGCTACATCGTGTACGTGAAGGCCTCGCTCACGGGGCGCGAGCCCGCGGACGTGCTGCAGTACCACGCGCAGCATCTGGACTTCCCGCACGAGACGACGGCGGATCAGTTCTTCGATGAGGCGCAGTGGGAGAGTTATCGGAGGTTGGGGGAGTTTGTGGGGGAGACGGTGGTGACGTCTGACGTTCTAAATATAGGTCGTCGCCCGAGCGGCTCGTGAGAGAAGACGACTTCGAGTGGCGATTCTCGAAGCGTGGCTAGGGCCGATAGCGCAATGCAGACAGGGGGCTGCGGCGACTGCGTTCGCTCAGGGCACGGTGTTCGCAATGCGGAGGTCAATGCACCGTTGCGCAGGCGTCGGCAGTGAATTCAGGCGGAGCCGTCGGGTCGTCCTGAACAGCCAGGTGCGTCGGTCCCGCAATTGGGATCTCCGTGTGCGGACTTGCGACAACTTTGCGGGTGGCGGTGTCGTCGCTCCTCCCAGTGGTTTTGCTAAATCAACGAGTTGCTCCACGCCGCCACATTGGCACGAACGTAGCAGAGTGAGTCTCGGGCGCGGGACCCCCGCGAGGAGATCGATCACATGAAAATCGCCGGTTTCCTGGAATCACTCGCCCGCGACCTCCGCCACGCCCTGCGCGGCCTCCCGCGCCGCCCCGCCTTCACCATCGCCGCCGTCCTCACCCTCGCCCTCGGCATCGGCGCCACCACGGCCATCTTCAGCGTCGTCTATTCGGTGCTCATCAAGCCCCTCCCATTCCCAAACGCGGCAGAGCTCGTGCGCATCCGGCACCCCGCCCCGGGCCTCGGCGTCCCCGATCTCGGCTCGTCGCCGGCCATGTTTTTCACGTACCGGAAGGAGAACCGCACGTTCGTCGATATCGGCCTGTGGGGCGACGGCGGGCAAACGCTCACGAGCAATGGTGAGACGGTGCGGCTGCGCTCGCTGCGCGTCACGGACGGGTTGCTGCAGGCGCTCGGCGTGCAGCCGCTGCGCGGTCGCTGGTTCACGGCGCAGGAGGAGGGGCCCGCACCCGAGGGGCTGGCGCCCGTCATCCTGTCGTATGCGTTCTGGCAGAGCCGCTTCAGCGGCGAAGAGTCGGCGCTCGGGCGCCAGCTCTTGATCGACGGGCGCCCGTCGCAGGTCGTCGGCATCATGCCGCGGGACTTTCGCTTCCTTAATCTGCAGCCGCAGCCGGAAATCATCGTTGCCATACCGCTCGATCCGGCGAACGCCTCCATCGTCAGCTTCGGCGGGGAGAACGCGCTGGGGCGCCTGAAACCCGGCGTCACGCCGGAGCAGGCGCGCGCCGATATCGAGCGCATGCTGCCGATCTGGGCGCAACGCCTGGCCCATGGCGCCGGGTGTGACGCGCGAGGCCATTCAGAACTGGCGCGTGGGCTCGTCCGTGCAGCCGCTGAAGGACGATCTCGTCGGCAGCGTCGCGAGCACGCTGTGGGTGCTGATGGGCGCCATCGGTGCGGTGCTGCTGGTGGCCTGCGCGAACATCGCGAACCTGATGCTCGTGCGGGCGGACGCGCGGCGGCAGGAGTTCGCCGTGCGCGCGGCGCTCGGCGCCGTGCCCGCGCGCATTGCACGCGAGCTGTTCATCGAGAGCCTGGTGATCGCCGCATTGGGCGGTGCGCTCGGCTTGGTGCTCGCCTACGCAGGCATCGAGGTGCTCGTCTCGCTCGGGCCGAGCAACCTGCCGCGGCTTGGCGAGATTGCCGTGTATCCGCCGGTGCTGCTGTTCACCGCCGCCATGGCGCTGCTCTCCACGCTCGTGTTCGGCTCGCTCACGGCATTGAAGCACGCGGTGCACGCGGATGCGGGCGCGCTCGGCGCCTCGCGCGGCGCCAGCGCGGGCCGCGAGCGTGCGCGGGCGCGCAACACGCTGGTGGTGGTGCAGGTGGCGCTCGCGCTCGTGCTGGTGGTGAGCGCGGTGCTGATGATTCGCACGTTCGAGGCGCTGCGCAACGTGGATGCCGGCTTCGTGGATCCGGGCACGATTCAGACGGTGCGCACCTGGCCACCGAACGAGCTGTTTCGCGACGCGCAGGCGTCTACGCGCCTGCAGCACGAGATCCAGGACGCCATCGCGGCGCTGCCCGGTGTGGAGTCGGTGGCCTTCACGGCCACGCTGCCGATGGAGGGCGCGCCGTTCATCCTCGACGCGCCGATCGCCGTGGAAGGCCGGCCGCCCGCCGACGGCGGCACGCCGCCGCCGCGCCGGGTGAAGCCCGTGTCGCCGGGCTACCTCGCGGCCATGGGCACGCGGATCGTCGCGGGGCGCGACATGACCTGGAACGACATCGACGCAGGCGGCCGCGTGGCGCTGATCTCCGAGGAGCTTTGCCCGCGAGCTCGCGGCCGCGCCCGCGGCTGCGCTCGGCATGCGGATTCGCACGCCGAGCCCCACGGACGCCTGGCGCGAGGTGATCGGCGTGGTGCAGAGCTCGAAGGACGATTCGCTGTACACGCAAGCCACCAGCCTCGTGTACGTGCCGGTGCTGATGGCGAACGCGCTCGGCCGTCCGCTCATGGGCATGCCGCCCGTCGCGTTCGTGATTCGCAGCCAGCGCGCGGGCGCGGCCAGCCTCGTCACCGAGATCCGCAACGCGGTGTGGTCCGTGAACTCGAGCGTGCCGATTGCGCTCGAGCGCACGATGGAGACGCTGTACGCCGGCTCGCTGGCGCGCACGTCGTTCGCGCTCGTGATGCTCGCGATCGCGGGCGGCATGGCGCTCGCGCTGGGCCTGCTCGGCATCTACGGCGTGATTGCGTACGTGGTCTCCCAGCGCACGCGCGAGATCGGCATCCGGCTAGCGCTGGGCGCGCAGCAGCACGAGGTGCACGGGCTGTTCCTGCGGCACGGCTTGATGCTGGCGGGCGTGGGCCTGGCGATCGGGCTGGTGGCGGCGCTTGGCGTGACCCGGCTCTTGTCCTCGCTGCTGTTCGGCGTGGCGCCGACGGACCCTGTGGCCTACGCGATAGCGCTCGGCGTGATCGTCGGCGGCCGCGGCGCTCGCGAGCTATCTGCCGGCGCGCCGCGCGGCGGCGATCAATCCGGTGGAGACGCTGAAGGCGGAGTAGGGGCGCGGTGGCAAATCGGCCGCGGAGTGGGCGATACAATTCCATCCTGATGCCGTTCGGCGGATTCCCTACGGTCGCTCGACCTCGATCCGCCCGTCGATCTCGACGTTGCTTGCCCTCAACGCGGTATTGCTAGCCCGGTCCGGATGCGGCATCCTTAGCAGTAAGTAAGGAATCGACTAATCGGTAAGGAAGGCTCGTGGCCACAGCAACCGTGACAAGCAAAGGCCAAATTACGCTGCCCAAGGCGGTTCGCGATCGCCTCGGTCTCGATGCGGGTGACAAGGTCGAGTTCGTCGAAACCGAGCCCGGAGTATTTCAGCTCGTGGCGGCCACACGCGACGTTCGCCACTTAAAGGGCGTAATTCCCAAGCCGGCCAAACCCGTGACGGTCGAGCAGATGGGGCGCGCCATCGCGCGCATGGGCGGACGGCGTTGATAGGTCTCGACACCAATGTCGTCGTTCGTTACCTGGTACAAGACGACCCAGCGCAGGCGCTGGCCGCCACCAGGCTGATCGAGCGCAGCCTCAACCCCGACAACCCCGGTCTCATCACCGCAGTGACGTTGTGCGAGATCGTCTGGGTACTCGCCGAGTGTTACCAGGCCGATCGGGCACGAATCGAATCGGTCATCGAAGGGCTGTTGGCCTCCCGGCAAGTGGTTGTGGAGGAGGCCGAAGTGGTTTGGCAGGCCTTGAGGGACTGGCGCCAAGCCACCGCGGATTTCAGCGACGCGCTGATTGGCCGGTGGGTGGCCTCACTCGGAGGTAGCAAGACCGTGACGTTCGACCGGGCCGCGGCCAAGTTGCCGCAGTTCGAGTTGCTGAAGTAACCCGCGGGTAAACGTTGTGACGTCTCGTGGCCGCGAAAGCGGACATTCCTCGGTAGAGTCACCAAGGCCACCTGTCGATGCCGAAGCGGTCATCGTCTCCCGGCGGAGGAGTTGCGCCACAAACCAAATGAACGAAAATTCCAAGCTAAACAAATTGTTCGGCAGCGCCAGACTGTGGCGGCAAGAAGCGAACGAGCTCAGAAAGATTGTTTTGAGAGCTGGCCTGACCGAAGAGTTGAAGTGGGGGAAAGCCTGCTACACCCATGACGGCAAGAACATCTGCATCATCCAGAGAATGAAGGGTTTCCTCGCGCTTTTGTTCTTCAAAGGGGCGCTGCTGAAAGATCCGGACAACGTTCTGGAAGTGCAAGGCGCGAACTCGCGTGGCGGATATCGCATGCGTTTCACCAGTGTTCAGGACGTGGCGAAGATGGCGAAGAGCGTCAAAGATTACATCCGTGAAGCGATCGAGGTCGAAAGGGCAGGCCTGAAAGTCGAAAAGGCGTCGGACTTGCAGTACCCCGAAGAGCTTGTCGACAAGTTTGCCGAAGATGCACCGCTAAGAGCTGCCTTCGAGAAGTTAACGCCGGGACGTAAACGTGGATATGTTTTACATTTCTCCGATGCTAAACAATCGAAGACGCGGGTGGCGCGCATCGAGAAGTATCGGTCCAGGATTTTGACCGGGAAAGGACTCCAGGAGAGGTAGACCGGACGGCGATGAACCTCTAGACAGCCCGCAACGCTGTGCGAAGATCGAGCGCATGTTCATCCAGTTCGATGCGAACCGTCCCTCGGACTCGCCGTTCGTTGAACGGGTGTGGCGGTGCCACAGCGAGGGTAGCGGGTTGTTCCTGTCCGTGGCCTCGAGCACCCAACGCCACTGCAGGTCACCGGAATGACGCACTCCGTCTTGCGGCAGATCGAGCGCGCGCGGTTCGCGACGAACCTCTTGAGCAACGGCTGCTCGATCCGAGACACGGTTCACGAGGCGGGGTTCTTCGATCAGGCGCACCTCACGCGATCGGTGAAGCGCTGCATTGGGCGCACGCCGGCGAAGATCGCGCGCCAGGAGCGGCAGTTGTCGTTTTTGTACAAGACCCAGAGCGTGCACCGATCTTAGGATGCTCTGAACACCGGAGGCGCCGCGGCGAAGGCTTGAGATGGAAACGACGGATCGAGCGAGGGGTGTGGGCCGCAGTCGCGCCTTCTGGATCGGGTGGGCGATGAGTGGCCTCGTGATCGCGTTCCTGCTGATGGACGCGACCATGAAGCTGCTTGCGCTGCCAGTCGTGCTCGAGTCCGGCGGCCCGCTCGGTTTCCCCGGCGCAGCGATGGCCCGCGGGCTCGGCCTGCTCTTGCTCGTCTGTACCGTGCTCTACGTGGTGCCGCGCACCTCCGTGCTCGGGCAATCCTGCTGACGGGCTTTCTGGGCGGCGCCGTGGCGACGCACTTGCGTGTGGGTAGCCCGCTGTTCTCGCACGTGCTCTTCGGTGTTTATCTCGGTGTGCTCATGTGGGGTGGACTCTGGTCGCGCGAAGCGAGACTCCGCCCATTGCTTCGATGACGCTCGGACGCCTGATCCGCAGCCACCACGAGCCAGTTGCCGGGCGCTACGCTCATCGCGCGCCCCGCTCTCAGTGTCGAACCTGACGCGTTTCGTTGCCCTCTTCGTACACTTCGCAATTCGCGCGCTCTGCCTGGACTCGGCCGCTGGTAGTCGCCGCCTCGTCCAGGTGCAGGACGCGGGTCGGCATCACCCAGGGCTCGATGAACATCTCCGGATCTTCGATCGTCATGTCGTAGCGGAGGTCGTTGCCGACACGGGTGAGCTTCTCGACGATGTGCATGCTACCGGAGTGGATGAAGCCACCTCGGCCCAACCACGTCGAATCGTCGAAGTTAATGGAGTCGATGACGAGCGTGTCCCCTTGCCAGGCGCCTATGCTCTGCCCATAGAACGTTGCGAGGTTCTCCTGCTGCTTGGTCCGCGCGCGACCGTCCGTGGGGATGTCGCGGTATTCGTTGTTGCCGCCACCGTAATCGGCATTGATTGGATAAAAGAAGATGACGTCCTTATCGGTTTGGACGATGCGCGTGGGCGTGCCGTGCCGCGGGAGTCCCAGGGGCAGGCACGTCATGACGGGATCGTCCCTGTTCGTCCACTGATCGAGCTCCTGGATCTTGTCCCAGTACTCGGGCTTGTACATGGGCAGACCTAGCACCCCAAACCGCGAGGGCGAGATCCACTCGTATTCCACCCAGAAGTTATCTTGCCCGCCCGTGCAGCCGTTCTCGGGGTTGATTCCGCCACCCTTCACCTGCGTTGGGCCGCATCGACGGTTGCCATTACCCGCGATGGGATTGAAGGCGCGACCCCAGTCTCCGGAAAGGTCCGGCTTCCCATCGGCGCGGCGCGGCGTGGCGACGGCGGCAGTCTTCGTCACGGGTGGCTCGGGCGTCAGCGTCCAGTTCGGAGGCTGATGCGTGGGCTTGATCGCCGCCTTGATGCTTGTCGGCACGGGCACCACGACATACATCTGGCCCGTTTCCGTGACCGTGGTCGTGATGTCGCGGACGACGGTACCGTTCTTCTTCTCCGTCATCTTGCCGGCATAGAACACCTCGGCGGGGTTGAGCTCGGTGTTCCAATCTTTGTAGTTGCTGTAAGTGAACTCGTACGTGTTCGCGCCATTTTTCACCACGACACTCTCGGGCATGAATTTCGCGTCTAGGGTGGCAGTGGCCGTCGCCGCGGGGATGCCCGGGATCGGGAACGTCACCATCGGCTTGTTGCGTTCCCATTTGACCGACGTTTTACCTGCCGTCATGACCTCGGCGGGGACCCGTTGCGGTCGGGCTGCCACTTCAGGCGGGTTCGGGAACTCCGTGCCGGCCATGGCGGCCTTCCACGCACCCTGGGGGCTTGCCCACAGCCGAATCATCCGTTCCTCTACGGTTGCCGGCATCGGAGTGGCTTTGCCTTGGCCGGGGACCAGCTCGGCACCCAGAATGTCTTCGTTCCAGGCATAGGCACCACTGAGCACTTCGATAGCCGAGCAACTCTGGCCATTGGGCCGAGTGCCGGTGATCCGGATCCGCTCGCCGGACGCGCGGTAGGTGATGTCGGCTCGGTACATCGTCACATTGCAGGGCTGTCCGTCCATCTGGAGGGTGCCCTTGCCCTGATAGACGAGCGTCATGATCAGATCGCGTTCCTCGGTGCTCCGCAGCATGCCCGTGTACCAGGCCCAGTTGAACAGGACCGACTTCAGGTCTTTGGCGCCGGCTGCAGGGGTGTACTCCGGCTCGCCGCCTCGGCCGCCGCCCGGACGGCGCGCGGGCGCTTGGTCGCCGGCTGCCGTTGCCGTGGCTGCGCTTTGAGCTTGAGCGCTCGACAGGGACGGCACGCCGATCATCAGAGTCGCGACGATTGCGACACCGCTCCGCATCATTCTCTTTCGAGAAGCCATCGTGATTTCCACCGTAGTCAGCTCCAGTCGAGGGTGCGGTTCATTAATTGGCGGGGGGTTCGATGACCGAGCCGTCCGCCCGCTTGACCGTCTTGAGGCCGCCCAGTGGAGCGCCGTTTCGTGCCGGGGTGAACGTCACCGTCAACACTTCGCCCATCTTCAGCGCGTTCGGGCCGACTTTGCTGATCCCGCGCTGCGCGAGTGCGGTAGCCGAACCGGTCGTGAACACCCAGTCGGTGGTCGTGCCGTCGGCGTTCTTCACCGTAAGCGTTATCGATCCGTGCGGATTCACGAACTTGATACCGGCCAGCGTGCCCGTGACTTCTTCTTCCTTCGCCGGGTCGTACACGCCGGCGGTCGAATGATGCGCCTGGACCGCGGCACCGGCCATCAGCCCCCCAACCATGAGGGCACATCCCAAAGCTCGTCTAATCATTTTGCGCCTCCGCAAAGTTGTGAGCGGCACCAGGTGCCGTCACGTAGCCACCGAAAAGAAGCCGAAAACCGTCCGGCTAGATATTGGAGCGTGCCGCACGCCTGGGCTCAAATCAAGGAATCGACGGCGCGGCTCCGTGCATTTGAGGGGCCGTGCTACAGCCGAAGCGGGACATTCAGCTGTAGAATTCTCCGGACCGGGTTCGACCTTGTGGCTCTACCGGACCCGGCTGTGATGGGTGCGAGGTTGAACGTCTCCGGACGGTGAAAGCGGCGCATCAGAACAACGAGCGCATCTACACGCGCCGCGAACTGCGCGCCACGCTCGCCGACGCCGGATTCACTCACCCTCAGGGATTTGGCGGGCTCGACAGCGCACTGTTCGTGGTCGGCTCCAAACGGATGTTGCTGATGACGCAAGTCCCTGGATGAGCGCCGAAGACACTGATTCGATAACGATGAAGAAAATCCACACAGACCAGATAATCTAGACGAAGTGGAATAAGGAGTACGACGTGCGATGGCTTGGCGAAATCTACCGTGTACGGGAAGCGGCGGCTGCCGTCGCCGTCGTGCTTTTCACCGCCCTGATCACATCCCCCGTCCGCGCTCAGGAGGCGAACGGCGCGCCCTCGTCTGACTGTCGCAGCGAGCAGGGGCTGACCTACATTTGTGACCTCGTCGTCCCGGAAGATATTCTGACCGTGGGATCCACCGGCTTTCTGCTCGTGTCCGGTCACCGCGCACCCGGGCACCTGTATCTGATCGATCCTGTGGCACGGACGCAGTCGGAGCTGATCCATAACGCCACGTTCACGTTGCAGCACGACACGCTTGCCTATCCCGACTGTCCGGGGCCGCTGAACCTGCAGGCCTTCGACACGCATGGCCTCAGCCTGGCGGAGACGTCCCCCCGGCACTTCAGCCTCTACACCACGAGCCACGGCGCGCGCGAGGCTATCGAAATCTACGATCTCGACCTTCGCGGCGCGGCGCCGATCCTCACCTGGAAGGGCTGCGTCCTTCTGCAGCAGGACAGCTACCACAACAGCGTCGCCCGGCTCGCCGACGGTGGCTTCATCGCGACCAGAATGAGGGACCAGAACTTCAGGGGTGGCGGAAGCGCACCGGTCGGCATCACCGGCCATCTGGTCGAGTGGCATCCGGGCGGCCAACCGCAGCCGTTGGCCGGCACCGAGATGTCGCTGCCGAACGGCATCGATGTCTCGAAGGACGAGCGCTACATCTACGTTGCCGCCATCGGTTCGCAGGAACTGGTTCGTTTCGATCGCCGGGCAACGCCTATGACCAAACGCGCGGTGTCAGTGCCCATTCGGCCGGACAACATCCACTGGGGCCCCAATGGCAAGCTGCTGACCGCCGGTCCCAACTATGTCGCGCCTACGGTGTGCAGCGGCGCGAGCTGCGCCACGGGCTGGTCGGTGCTGGAAGTCGATCCGGAGACGCTGGCCTTCTCGCGACTCGGCGGCGCGGATCAAACGGCCGCGATGCAGGCCGTGAGCTCGGCCATGCGGGTGGGCGACGGCATCTGGGTAGGCAGCAATGACGATCGGATCGCGCGTTTTCCCGCGAACCGATAATTCGGTCGCGAGGCCTCGGGTGGGAGGTGTCGTGACGAAGTCGGCGCCACTGTTGACCGGTTTCTGCAGTTACTGCCTCTTGGCTTTCAATAGAGGATGGACATGAACTCACGTATCTCGTTGCTGTCGCGTCTGGCGATAGCGGGTCTGCTCGCTACTTGTCTGAGCCTGGCCCAGGCCGCGCTGCCGAAGGAGCAGCGGGCCATTCTGCAAAAGGCCGGCAGCGTTGCGCTGCAGCTTCAGACAGTGCCGGTGCCCACGCCTGCTGCCAATGAAGTCTTGATCCGCATCTACGCGGCAGCCGTGAATCCGGCCGACTGGAAGAGCGGTGCACCTTCGGATGATCAGATTCCCGGCGGCGACCTTGCCGGAGTCGTCGCAGCGCTCGGCGACGGCGTGATGGGCTTCAGCATTGGTGACCCGGTATTCGGCATCGCGGTTCGTCGTCGCGGTGCTCTCAACGGTGCTTATGCCGAGTATGCGGTGGCAGCTGTCGCAAACGTCGTGCGGAAGCCCGCGAACATCACTTATGCGCAAGCAGCCGGCTTGGGGATCGCGACCGTGACCGGTGTCAGGGTCATCGATGCCACCGAGGTCACGAAAGGACAACGTGTGTTGATCACCGGCGTGGCGGGGGGCGTCGGCAGCGCTGCGGCGCAGGCGGCCAAGGCCAGAGGCGCATATGTCATCGGCACGGCTTCGGCACGACACAACGCGTATCTACGCTCCATCGGCGTGGATCAGGTGATCGACTACACGAAGGTCGACTTCGAAACCCAGGTCGGGCGCGTTGATGCCGCGATCGATACAGTCGGCGGCGAAACCGCTATCCGCGCAATAAAAACGCTGCCTCGTGGCGGCTGGTTTGTCAGCACGGGGTCGCACGACCTCGACGCGCAGTGCGCGCAAGCGGGCCTGAAGTGCGCTCCCTATAGCAGTGCCGCCGACGTCGCGCGCCGCATCTATGAGCAGGTCGCGTCGCTGGTGAGCGCCGGCAAGCTCGAGATCAACATCGACAAATCATTCCCGCTCGCGGACGCGTCTCAGGCACGAGCCTACAGCATGGCCGGCCATGCCGAAGGGAAGATCGTCTTGCTCGTGGACGCAGCGCAGGCCGAGCAAAGGTAAGGAATATGCCGCGGCAGCGTGCGGGCTGCGCGGTCTGCGGTTTGAAGGTCTGGCGTGCGTGAAAGCGGCTGTTGCTGGGTAGAATCACGAAGGCGGCTTACCGACCCAGAGCGGTCCTGAAGTCGTCCAAGGCGAGTGCCGAAGAGCAATGAAACGAAGTGAGACCGGCTGTGATGGGTGCGCGGTTGAACGTCTCCGGGCGGTGAAAGCGGCCATTTCCGAGTAGAATCGAGCAGGTGACCTAACGACCCAAAGCAGGCGTTCCGTGCACAGCCGCGAGGTGGCTAATCATCAGACGCGCGACCCTTGTATCGAGCGTGACCTTGTTAACTGTCGCCGTGTTGGTTCTTGCGTTCGTTGGTTTCCACATCGGTTCTCCCGCTCCAGAAGCAGAGGTCGGAGAAACGCCGTTGGTGCAGCCTTCGACCACAGGTGGAGAGTCCAGCAAACGGCCAGCGGTTCCACTACTCCCAGCGCCAGAGCTAAAGCAGGCTCAGGCGCCGACAGAAGCCGTTCCCGACGCTGGTCTTCGGACGTCTCCGGATATCGGTCGACCCGGATCGGTTTTGATCGAACTGAAACAGAGGTGACACAATGCGCCTGAAGCGACTTTGCGAGCTGACGCTCGCGTCGATAGGCCTCACTCTGGTCATTGGGTGCGCGGATCGCGGTACGGCGCTTTCAGCCGATCGCCTCGGTGCCGCCGTTCGAGGCGCAGGGTTCCCATGCACCAGAGTCGTGAATTCGGGTGAGATACACAATGGGCCAAACGTCTGGCGCGTGTCTTGTGAAAATGCAGCCGTCTATACAGCAAGCGTTCAGGGTGGACGCATCTGCGTTTCGGCGACTGCATATGTCGATAGCGTAGTCCCTGGAGTGCCACCCATCTCTCCGGCCGAGTCGTGCATTTCACTGGGCGACATTTGATACGACCCGCATGGCCGAAGTCGGCCGATCGGCGCTGTCGGGTATGTTCGTTGCGACGTCCCGGATTCCGCGAAAGCGGCCGTTTGACCTCGACGCTGCAACGTTCGCACCACAACCATCGCGGCCGGATCGGCGTAACATTCGATTGCCAGTTCCGTCCCGCGACCGGCGGCGTCCGGGCCGCTACTTGACGGGCTTCCAAACGCGTAGAGGGCAATGCTTCGCCGCCAGCACAAAGTCCGCGTCCGTGGTAAGGAGGGCGAGGTTGTGTCGAACGCACAGCTGCGCAATTAGCGCGTCGATTGTCCCCATCTGAACTCCCGCGCGTCTGCAGCGGTTGCGAAGTTCAGCGGCATCAATGTGATCCTTTCGATCCGGGACCAGTAGCGGCAAAGCGGCAAACTTCCCAACAAGCTCCTTATGGGCCTTTGGTCCTGCAAAGCCCTGCAGGAGCTCTTGCAGAATGAGCCCAGTAGTGACGATGGTGTCGCCCCGGTCAAGTGCGGCACGGAGGGCCTCAACGTGTGGCTCCGCCAGATCGGCATCGCGGCGAAATGCGAGCGACCATACGCTGGTATCGACAAGCAAGGTCACCGCCGAGACCGCTCGACCTTATAGTCGTACGACTGATCCCACTCGAGCTTGCCCATCAGGTCCACCAATCGTTTCTGCGTACGACGTGCGACATACTCCTCTAGGGCGCGGGTAACGGCCGCTTTCTTGGTTCGCTCGCCACCCACCTTCACGGCCTGTTCTATCAGCTTAGGGTCCAGTGAGAGATTTGTCGCCATGTGTCTCCTCCTACACATGACTTTACACAGTCGTGACAGGGTTCGCAAATCAGGTCGGCGGCAGCTCGCCTGAGTGACGGCACGACGCTAGCCATCTCTGTGCTACCGATGAGCGCCCCTGGCCCGAAAGCGGCTGCACATCCGGTTGTCCCTAACGGTCATTAACGTCCCAAAAGCGGTCGCTCGCGTTTGGAATCGGGGGGACCGCAGCCGAAGAGGACGCTCCCAAGCATCAGACGTTCGGTTCCCCTGTTGACGACGCTGCCATCGAAAAGTCGCCGACGGGTGCGCAATGTGCTCAGTGGCGCCGACCGCTCCGACGCGACGCATGTCACACGCTTCGCGCTCGTGAGGTGTCGGTCGATCGAGGCTCCGTTCTGTGGCCCTTCGTCGGAAAGACGTGGAAGCGCTCGGCGCCGCCTGAGGAGAATCGCTCGGCCGATGCACCTCCTCCAACGATAACCGACAAGGGAGGCCTCAAATGAACGCCACTGCAAGGCGACGGTTCTTGAAGCTCGTTGTGCTCGTTCCGTGTTTCGGTGTAGTTGCGGTTGCGGCCGGTCGGGCCAATGCGGGTTGCCTGGATGGCCTGCTTCACCTGACGGTGCCGCTCAACTCGTCGAGCCCCGCCAAGGAGAACCCACCGACGCCGTTCGTGCCGGCGACGTACCGGCCAGCTGATACCTCGAGTGCATTCGTGCGCGTGGACGATCGGCGTGACGACGAGTCCATCGTGGGCTTGTGGGAATTCAAGCTCGACGGTCAACCGCCGGACTTCGGAACCCAGGCGTGGCATTCCGATGGCACGGAGCTCATGTTCTCGGCCGGGCGGGACCCCGCCAAAGGCGACATTTGCCAGGGAGTGTGGCGAAAGATCGGTCCGCGGACGTATGCGCTCAACCACATCGCGATGGGTTGGGACTTCGGGTACGGCGCATCGATGTTGCGCGTCCACATCCGCGCCGTCGTGAAGCTCGATCGCTCCGGTGACAGCTATTCCGGCGCTTACAAGGCTCGTGTCTATCTGGTGACGCCGGCTAACCCCTTCGAGGAGGACGACTCGAACTTCCAGGGCGAAGGCACCGGGAACATGAGCGGGACTCGCGTGCGACCCGATTGACCGCTGCAGCACGCGGCTGAACGACCCCCGGCCCCATGAGCTGGGCCGGGGGCATGGGGCGCCTGGCGTTGGCGCGATCGCGAAATCCCGGCGTTCCAGCCCATCGCGATTATCGACGGTGCGAAGGATGAGTGTTGTTCACCTCGCGCCCGGTATCGCCAGCACTTCCATGACTTCAACGGCCTCACCGGGGAAGATGCTGAAGTGCGGGTGATCGAGAAACAGCGCGGCGGCCGCGTCGTGGGACTCGGCCCGCACGATGGTGTAGGCCGTGAGGTGGTTGCGCACGTCGGCGATGCCGTCGGGGCCAATGCGCTTGGTCTTGCCCAGAGGGCCGCCGTTGTCGGTAATCGCAGTGGGATTCGCCGTTACCCATGCGCCCCAGGCCGCGGTGCCTCGCTGCTGCAGTGCCTTGCGCTTCTCCGGGTCGGAGTACTCCTGTTCGAAGCGTTCGCGCATCGCGGGGTTGCCCGTGTAAACCGCCAGAAATGTCTTCATCGTCCTCTCCTGTAGCGGGCGCGTTGCCCGTTTTTCGTCCATGGACGTAGAGCATGCAGCGGTCCTAAAATATGCTCAAGAACATATTTTGAAACGGGCTTGAGGTAGTCACCATGCCGTACCCCGCCGAGCACGCCGCGCGCACGCGCAGCCGCATCGTGGATTCCGCCCGCCGGCTGTTTAACCAGCACGGCTTCGAGCCCGTCTCCATCGACCAGATCATGGGCGAAGCAGGGCTCACGCGCGGCGGCTTCTACCACTACTTCAAGAGCAAGGACGAGCTCTACGCGGCGGCCGTCAGCAGCTTCCAGTCGTGCAATCCCTTCCGGGAGCGCGTGGCAGACATGAAGCCCTCACAGCTTGCGCCCGCAAAACTGGCGCGGTTGCTGATCGATCTGTATCTCAGCGACGAAGTGCTGGCGGATAGCGACCAGCATTGCCCGCTGTACGCGCTGCCTTCGGACGTCGCCCGCGCCGGTCTCGCGCCGCGGCAGGCCTATACGGATCTCATCCGCAGCATGGGCGGCGTATTCGCCGCCGCTCTGGCCGGTGCGCGCGACGGCAAGCGGCGGGCGCAGATCATCGTTTCGTTGTGCGTGGGCGGCATGGTGCTTGCGCGGACGACGAACGATGCCGAGCTGCGCAAATCACTGCGCATGGCGGCACGACATCAGGCCTTGGCGTTGCTTGGGGAGCAGGACCGCCGCAACGAGCAGTGAGGCGGCCGGCACTTCAATGGCAACCACAGCCACTTGAGCTCGCGACATAGTTTCGCTCCGGCTCTTGCCTATCTTCTCGCGGGAAGATCGACGCCCCTGTAGGGTCGAAAGCTTTCCCGAAATCGGGATCCGCGCGCGGGCACTCGCCGCGAAACCGCGACGTGGCCGGTGCTGGCGTCCCTGAAAGCTGCGCAGCTGTGCGCGTCGGGCGTTGGCACGCCTCCTGCTTGCCCAGCGACGACTCGATCGTGTTTGCTAGGGGGGAACCATGCTCAGTCGCCTGCTTGCAGACGTTCACTACTGTTTTCGCGGTCTGGCTAAACGTCCAGCTTTCGCCGCGGCCATCGTCTTCACGCTCGCCATTGGTATCGGCGTCAACGTCGCGCTCTATTCGATCTTCCAAGGCATGGTGTTGCGTCCCGTGCCCGGTGCCCATTCCCCCGATGAACTCGTGAATCTCGCGGCACCCGGTCCTGGGCTCAAGCCGGGAAACACATCGTGCAACATCGCAGGAGATTGTGAGGACGTATTCAGCTATCCCATGTTCCGCGACCTCGAGCGTGCGCAGGAGTCATTCACAGCCATCGCGGCGCATTGCATGGTCGAAATGAATCTCGCTTTCCACGGCACTACTCTTTCCGGCGCCGGGGTCCTCGTTTCGGGCAACTATTTCGGAGTCCTCGGCGTTGAGCCCGCCCTCGGCCGGCTGCTCGGTCCGCTGGATGACGCGGTCCCGGGCAACGCTGATTCGGTTGTTTTGAGCTACCGCTATTGGCAGAACGCACTGGGCGCCGATCCCAGTGTCCTCGGGCAGGCGCTCGTCGTGAACGGCAAGCCGCTCACGATCGTCGGAGTTGCCGCGCGGGAGTTCCAGGGGACCAGTCGTCCCGCGGTGCCGGACGTGTTTCTGCCCATCACATTCCGATGGCGGGACGGGACGGGCGGCTATCCGAATTTCGAAGACCGGCGTTACTACTGGGTGTACCTTTTCGCGCGCCTCAAGCCTGGTGTCTCGGCCGCGCAGGCGGAGGCAGCGATCAATACACCGTATCGCGCGATTCTCAGCGACGTGGAGGCGCCGTTGCAGAACGGCATGAGCGAGGAGGCTCTCACGCGGTTTCGGGCGAAGACGCTGACCGTGCGTCCGGGCGCGCGGGGACAGAGCTGGATCATGGCCGGTGCCGACATACCCCTCTCGATCCTGCTCCTCGCAGCCGGCACCGTGCTGCTCATCGCGTGCGTCAACATCGCCAACCTCATGCTGGCACGAGGCTCCACGCGAGTCGGCGAGATGGCCGTCCGACTCTCGATGGGTGCCGCGCCGTATCGGTTGGTGTCGCTGCTCTTTACGGAAGCGCTCATGCTCGCTCTTTTTGCCGCGCTCGTGAGCTTGCCGCTGACGCAGCTGGCCTTGAGATGGATTCAGAGCGTCGTTCCTGCCCAGGGCGCGTCGTCATTTGACTTCAGCATGAGCACGGGGCTGGTCGCCATGGCCGTCGCGGTCTCTCTGCTCTGCGCGACTGCGTTTTCGATGGTTCCCGTGCTCAGGCTCGCACGCACCGAGCCCGCTCGGGTGCTTCATGCCCACAGCACGCGCGCGACGGGCGGCAAGGCGGCTAACCGTTTCCAAGGTGCCCTCGTGACGGTACAGATCGCGATGTCGATGATGTTGCTCGTGCTCGCGGGGTTGCTGGCGCACAGCTTGCTGAACGTCGGCAAAGTGGATCTAGGCATGCGTGTCGAATCGCTTCTCAGCTTCTCCGTATCCCCCGAGCGCAACGGCTATACCGCCGCCAACTCGGCGGCGTTGTTCGACAGGATCGAGGACGAGCTTGGGGGCCTGCCTGCAGTGACTTCAGTTGGCTCCTCGATGCTCACGCTGCTGAACAACAACTCGAACTTCTGGAATGTTCGCGTTCCCACCTACCAGCCCGGTCCTGGAGAGAATCCCACGGCGGATTTCAACGCGGTCGGCCCCGGCTTCTTTCAGACGCTCGGTATCCCATTGGTCGCCGGCCGTGACTTCGGCGCCGCCGACGCTGGAGGTGATCGACCGACAGTCGCGATCGTCAATCAGCGCTTCGTCGACTTCTTTCGACTCGGCGCCAACGCTATAGGCTCACGAATCGGAGCAGGGCAGAGCGATGCGCTCGACATCCAAATCGTGGGGGTCGTGCAGGACGCCAAGTACGCAAACGTCAAGGATCCCATCCGACCGCAGCTCTTCATGTCCAGGCATCAGTTCACGCGCACTGGCACCCTGACATTCTACGTGCGCACCGCGGGCGATCCGGACACGGTGGCGCCCAGTATTCGTGCGCTCGTCGCACATCTCGATCCGAATCTGCCAATCACGAACCTGCAAGAAGTCAACCGGCAGGTGCGGGAAAACGTGTTCCTTGATCGTGTCATGGGGCAAATCGCCAGTGCGCTCTCGGTGCTGGCAACATTGCTAGCCGCCGTCGGACTATATGGTGTGCTGTCGTACATGGTGGCACGCCGCACTCGCGAGATTGGGCTCCGCATGGCGCTCGGTGCGTCACCGTCGGCGTTACGCGGCGTCATCATGCGTCAAGTGTCGTACATCGGCATGGTGGGCAGTGCGATCGGCCTCGGCGTAGCCCTGATGCTCGGGCGAGTGGCGAGCTCACTGCTGTTCGGCGTGAACGCGAGTGATCCACCTGTACTGTTGGCTGCCGTGGGTATTCTGGCCAGCATCATTCTTGCGGCCGGGTACATACCGGCGCGGCGCGCCTCGCGTATCGATCCCATGGCAGCGCTTCGGACCGACTGAAGTCGCCCGAATCGGCTTGCGTTTGGGGCTCGTCCCAAGATGGCCGCGGCAAGAGCCCGGTGCAGTTCGAGGTCGGTCAATGCTGTGTCGTCACGCGCCGTCACTACCTAAGTAGATTGGTCGAGGCGACCTCTGGCCGCACACCGCGGTCACGCGCGAACGATTCAACGTCGCGGATTCCGCGGAAGCGGCTATTCACGCGTAGAATCACGAAGGCGTCCTAACGACCGTTCCAGTCGTTCAGGTAACCGCTCCAATCTGGCCTTCGCTTTCGATTCGAGTACAAGAACGATGAAGTGACTCCCGGGATAGCGTGAGGAGGGTGCGATGTCTTTTCCGCTGCCGAAACAGAACCCCTGTTATTTCTGCGAAATCATCCAGGGCAACGTTGACGGCTGGAACGTGGTCGAGCGAACCGACCTCACCTTGACGGTCCTGAATGGACGCCAGTATGAGGTGGGTCAATGCATTGTCGTTCCCAATCGCCACGCTCCAACCTTGGTTGACCTGACCCAGGAAGAGATCGTCGCCATAATGAGCACGGCAAAGCGCCTCGCTGAGGTAATGGTGAAGGCATTCGCACCTGATGGTTTGTTGCTCTACCAGAACAATGGTGCCGGCAGCGGGCAGGAGGTGCCCCATTTCCATCTGCATGTCATACCGAGGCGCCACGGCAGCGATTGGGGGTTCGGCCCTCCGCACATTGCAAAGTTAGCGGAATCGATCGGGCCTCCGAAGCATAACTATGCGCAGCCCACCGAGCCTAAGGCGGAGACAATCGCTGAGCTCAAAAAGCATTACCGGCCCATTGCCGTTGAGCCCAACATCGATGAATAGGTCCTGCGGTGACTGACGACAGCTTGCTCTGGGAGAAGGTAGACAGCCAGGCCGGACCTGAGCTCCCGCTTTTTCGAGCGCGCTTCGACTTCATGCGACATCCGCGCAGTGGCGTAATCTTTCGCCGCCTCGTCTTGGAGTCAGCGGATTGGGTAAACGTCGTCGCAGTCACGAAGGACGGTCGAACCATTGTCGTCGAGCAGTACCGATTCGGGATCGGCGGACTCACAATCGAGCCCGTAGCCGGAGTGGTAGCTCCTGGAGAAGATTCCCTTGTCGCCGCGAAGCGCGAGCTTCTTGAGGAGACTGGGTTCGGAGGGGGCAGCTGGCACTATCTAGGCTGTGTCCAAGCAAACCCAGCGATCCAAAATAACCTGTGTCACCAGTGGCTGGCCCAGGATGTCGTCTCAATGCAGCTTCCCACGCTAGATGACGGTGAAGCGCTGCGCGTGCACTTCATGACGCTTGACCAGATCAAGGAGGCGATCTCGGCGGGTCGGTTGCGCCACCCGTTGGGGCTGTCCGCGTTGTCGCGTGTCTATCCGCTTTGGGATTTTCCGTACACGCACGCGCGATCCAGTGAGCTTGGATCCGGCCGAGGTGCCGAGTGTGCTCCACTACGAGGAGACGGGGCAGGGTGAGCCCGTGGTCCTTATCCAGGGAGCCAATCTGCCGATGCGGATGTGGGATGCGCAGGTCCAGTTTCTCGATACTGAGTTCCAAGTGGTGCGGTACGATGTCCGCGGGTTTGGAGGTTCGGGACCCCGCGACACCGTGCCCTACCAATCGCATGCCGATTTGCGAGCGCTGCTGGACCATCTCGGTATCGAGCGGGCCCATCTGGTAGGGCTCTCGCTGGGTGGGCGTATCGCCGTGGATTTCGCCCTTGTGTATCCCGAACGGGTGCAAAGCTTGGTGCTCGCGGATCCAGGGCTAAGTGGGTACATGTGGGATGCAGCGGCCATGCAAGCGTGGTCCGGGCCAATTGTCGATGCCATCCGCAAAGGAGATTCTCTCCGCGCGGCGGACCTGTGGCTGAAGTCGGGCTTCATGGCTCCAGCAATGGAAAACCCGGAGCTCGCACCTCGGCTTACGCAACTCGCGCGTGCCAACGCCCGCGTCTATGAGCATGCAGATTTGGAGATGCCACTGTCGCCGCCGGCGGTGGATAGGTTGTCGGAGATACGTGCGCCTATGTCTTTGCTTTTGGGCGAGAGAGATGTGCAGGACGAGCATCGGATCGTCGAACGCCTCTACGGAGAAGTGCACAACTCGGAACGCGTGGTGTTTCCGGGAGTTGGGCACGTTACCAATTTGGAGGCACCTCAGGAGTTCAATCGCGCCGTTCTAATGTTCCTGCGGAAACACTCCATCGGCACTCATGCAGCGACTTCGAAGTAGGCTCGACTTCACTGCAACAGGCTGCGCGACCTCGCCGCGAGAACAAGAATAACAACTGCGATGAACACGCTTACCCGCTATCTGGCCCCCCTGGGGGTGAGCGCCTTTCTCGCCGCGTGCCACGGTGGCGGAGGAGGCGGCGCCGGCGCCAGCGCAATGTACACGGTGGGCGGCACCGTCGTGGGGCTCGCGGGCAACGGACTCGTGTTGCAGAACAACGCCGGGAACAACCTCACGGTTGCGGCAGGCGGAACGTTCGTCTTCTCGACGTTGCTCGCGAGCGGCACTGCCTACAGCATCACCGTTCGCACGCAGCCGACCAATCCTTCGCAGACCTGCACGATGACGAATGGCAGCGGGTCTGTCGCGGGCGCGAACGTGACGACCCCGCAGGTCTCGTGCACCACGAACAGCTTCACGGTCGGTGGCACCGTCACGGGCCTCGACGCGCTCGGGCTCGTGCAACACCGGGGACGATCTGGCGATCGCGGCCAATGGCGCGTTCGTGTTCTCCTCCAACGTGCAGAGCGGCGCGGCCTACGCGGTCACGATCAAAGCCCAGCCAGACACCGTTCGCCTCAAACAGATGCTTTGCCTTTTCTCATGCTCCCCCTCAAGCATGTCGAATCAGCCCCAGCGACCATATCGCCAACATGCTCGCGGTTAACGGAAGCAGCCCAGCGGCGAGCACGAGGGCGCCGATCGCCGGGGCGAGCCCTTCGAGGGTGATGCCGACCTCGCGGGCGACGAGCCAACAGACCGCGATGAAAGCGCCACAGATCGCGAGCGCCGCAGCCGCGTCGCGCGGCCGCAGGATGCGCTCCACCACCGCCCGCACCATGACGAACCCCGTAGCGACCGGAATCGCCGCCGCCAATGCCCAAAGGTGAATGCCGATCGCCGCGGTGCTCCACCGTTCGGTCCCAACCGCGAACATCACCACGATCGCGTATAGGCCTAGGCCGAGCGTGACCCCCCAGACGCGTGTGCCGTAAACGACCGCGAACGCGCGAATGGCCGCGAGCAACGCAAGAACCGTCGAGAACGCCACCAGGCCGACGACCGTAACCCCTGCGAGGCGCCCGAGAGGCACTGCGCGCAGGGAGGCGGTGATCCTTTCGGGCAACGTTGCGAGCGCGGTCTCTGCGCCGACGAGTGGCAGCGACAGCCACAGGCTCGCCGCGATGAAAGCCCACGCGCCCAATATGCCGGCCGCGGCGACGGCGAGCTGCACGGTGGCAAGGCGCGCCGTGCCGATCGGGCGCGTCGCCTCGAACGCGTTCATCGGCGAGCGCATGGACGATTCGCGATTCCAGAACGATACGCTTACGCCTGCGAAGAACGGCAGCGCCGGCACGATCGTCACGCAGGTAACCACAAAGACGCCAACCAGCTCCGGTTGCACCTCGCGGCCGAGCACGATCAATACCGGAACACAAAGCGCGAGCAGCAAGCCGATCGCGAGCACCGGCAGCGCGCGCGCCTTCGTTTCGATCCACAGCTCCGCGGCGAGCGGCGACGACGTCGGGCATGGCCACCTTACGATGGCTAGCGCCGCGGTCCTGAACTGCTCGACGAAGCCCTTCGCCGCGATGCTGTTTTGACGTGGAGTCGCGGGTGACTGCCGACGCGGCGCCTCGGCGCCGTGCCTTTGCCTTTCCACGCCTAGGACCGTTGCGACGTACGCGCCCGCGACGGCCAGCACGATCAGACCGTACTGCGCAACGGAGAGGCGAACCATGTCGGGAACGACCGGCGGCGGGAAGACGCCGGCCGGCACGTTCCAAGGATTCAGCCAGCGCAGGGCTGCCGGCACTCCGAACAGCAAGAGCACGATGGTCGTGAGCGTTTGTATTTTCGCGCGGCGCGTGTACCAGATCGAGGTAAGGAACAGCATGGCGCTCGCACCGAGCAGGATCGTAATCGGCGTCACGGGAAACGGCACGCCGTAGGCGGTTCGCAAGGCCGCCGCCGGAATCGCGTAGATGGCCGCACACGCGGCAGCGCGGTAGAGCATCGGAACCGCGACGAACAACGACGTCCGGGCCGGCCGACCGAACGCGAGCGTATACGGAAACCCCACGGTTGCACGTCCCGCGACGAGGCACATCGACGCCAGCGCCATGATCGCAACGATCAAAAGCGTCATGAGCACGAGGTACGCGACACGATCGCGGTCCGCCGCGCCCGCGAGCAGCGCCCAGCCGCTGAGTCCAGCGAGGGCGCCAAAGAAGAGCAGCTGGCGGCGCGTGAGCCGCCACTGCTCCCACAGCATCGCCGCAGCGGGCGACCAGCGGCTCATGCGGCCTCCGCGCGCCGTGTCGTGCGGCCCACGCGCGCGACGAAGATCTCCTCGAGCGTCGCGCTCCGCGACTCCGCGAGCTCGCCGCCTAGCGGCGCCACGGCGGCTTGCAGTTCCTCGACGGAGCTCTTGTGCACGACGCTCCAGGTGCGGCCGCTGCCGGTCGCAGTGAGCGTTCCGTCGACCTTTGGCAATCGATCGAGGCGCTGCGCAAATCTGAGCGCCGTCACGCAGTAAGCACCGCGAATATCTTCGACCGAGCCGTTCAGCACCACCTTGCCGTCGTGAATCATTGTCACGTGGTCCGACATCCGTTCGACCTCGTCGAGCAGATGCGAGGAAAAAATCACCGTACGGCCGTCGTCAGCGACGGTGCGCACGATCGCGTCGAGAATGTCGTTCCGCACCACGGCGTCCAAGCCGCTCGAGGGTTCGTCGAGAATCAAGATCTCGGGGCGATGCGCGACTGCGACGACGAGGCCTGTCTGCGCGCGCATGCCCTGCGACAAGCTCGCAACTTTCCTCTTGCCGTCCAGCTCGAACGTGTCGAGCAGCTCGCGCGCGTAGTTCATATCCCAGCTCGGGTAGTAAGCTTGGGTATAGCGCAGCAATTCATCGATGCGCATCCACTCGGGCAGCTCGCGGTATTCGGAGAGATAGCCCACGCGGCGCAGCACCGCGACTGGGTCGCGGACCGGATCGAGACCGAACACGCGCACCGAGCCGCGTGTGGGCCGCAGCAAGCCGAGCAAATGCTTGATCAGCGTGGTCTTCCCCGCGCCGTTCACGCCAACGAGACCGTGAACGAGCCCTTCTGTCGCACGAAAATCCACGGCGTCGAGCGCCGTCGTCGCGCCGAATTGCCGCGACAGACCCTGAACGTCGACGATGGTCGTCATGACATCAGTCCTCACTGCTTGCTTTGTCCAATGGGGATTTGCTCGCCATCAGCGCATGCCGGCGGCGGATCGTCTCGAAGATCTCGTCGAGCGAGAAATTGAGGTGATGCGCTTCGGTCAGCAAAGCGTCGATGCGATCTTCGATGATGCGTTTGCGCTCGCGAGTGGCGAACCGAGGCGGTCCACCGCCGGCCACGAACGTGCCCGCGCCGTGGCGCTTGCGCACGATTCCGGCCGCCTCGAGCTCGCCATACGCCTTTACGATCGTGTTAGGAGTGACTTTGAGCTGCAGCGCCAGAGTGCGGATCGGCGGCAATTCCTCGTCGATCTCGAGCAGGCCCGATGCGACCATGTACCGGATTTGATTCACGATTTGGCGGTACAGTGGAACGCCGTCGGCCAGACTGATCTTGATATCCAACTGCGGCTCGAGTGTTCTAGTGTACCCGTATAGTGATACACTTCGCACCGGCGCGTCAACAAGGCGACGCAGACTGCCTGCAGGGTTCTTTCCCGAGGGCGCGAAGGCGATCCAGGAGCGACCGCGCACGCTGGGTCTATTTCAGAGCATGGTTCTCGTCGCGAAGGCGAGCCAGCCCGCGCGCCAGGCGATCCAGCGACCGCAGGTAGAGTTTTTGGAATGCGACACGCGTGGTCTTGATGCGCCCAGACAGATACAGGCTTATCAATCCGTGCGCGTGGGCCCAAATACTGAGAGCAGTCTCCGCTACATCGTCTGATCGAAGGATCTTGCGTTCCATCAGCTCGGCAACGACCGCGAGCAGGATGTTGAAGGTTGGCGACTTGCCCCCTTCAAGATCGTTCGGGAATACGTAGGCGTCATCGCGCTGACTGGAAAACATGTACCTGAAGATCTGCGGGTGATCGAGCGCGTAGTTCAGGTACCCGAGCATTCCTTCCATCCCCCGAACCTCCGCCTTTGCATTGGCCCTGGCGAAGTAGCCCGCGATACGTGGATATTCGGCGGCAGTCGCCGCATGCAAGAGCGCGTCGCGACTGGGAAAGTGCTTGTAGGTCGCCATTGTGGTCACGCCGGCGGTGGCGGCGACTCTGCGCATTGTCACGCTGTCGGCCCCTTCGGGGCGCTCCATCAGTTCCAGAGCTGCCGCGAGGAGCTTGTCTCGGGTTGCAGGCTGCTTGCGTTTAGGCATTCGCTCAGACATTGCATGAGGAAGAGACAGGTGTACACTGTACACCTCATGAACGTAATCTGGAAGCGCGTCCTTCGAGGAGCGTGCATCGCATTTGCGGTGTATGCCGCGGTCGTTGCAGGGCTCATCGCCTTTGGCACTGCAAAGCCGCCCGCGGCAGCGCCAGTTATCTCGAATCCCTTCGCGAAAATCGATACGGCTGCGCTGCCCGAGCTGCAACGTTACAAGGCGCGAGACGGCACGCTGCTGTCTTACCGGGAATATCGCGCCTCGCCAATGCAGGTGGCCGTGCTTCTACACGGCTCCGCGGGCAGCAGCATTGACATGCATCCGTTGGCGCTGGCGCTGCAGAGCGCAGGGATTACTGCGTTTGTACCCGATCTCCGTGGGCATGGAGCCAATCGTCCCCACGGCGACATCGCTTACGTGGGACAGCTCGACGATGACCTGGCGGACCTCATCGTTGAGCAGAGGAAGGGACATCCAGGCGCCGCATGGACTATCGTCGGGTTCTCGTCGGGTGCCGCTTTCGCGTTGCGGTTTGCTGCCGAATCACCGGCAGGTCGTCTGCCAGATCGCTATGTGCTGGTATCACCCTATCTTCGCTATAACGCTCCTTCGGTCAGAGAATCAACGCATGGAGCATCCGTGTCGCAATCGTGGGCATCGGCTTCTGTCGGTCGGATTATCGGCCTCACGATAGCGAACAGGTGGCGACTTCACGCCTGGGACGGCTTGCCGGTGCTTGCCTTTCCGGTACCCGCCAACATTGAAGCGGCAACCAATGCCTATTCGTGGCGACTGTACAAGAACTTTGCCGGTGACGACGACTACCTTGCTGAAATTCATCGCGCTCTGCGGCCTATGCAGGTCCTGGTGGGTGACTCGGATGAACTTCTGGATGCCGCGAAGCTCAAGAGCGAGTTCCAATCGCAGCGTTCGGATGTTCCGGTGTCGGTCATCCGAGGTATGGGTCACTCAGATATGGTGACAAGGCCAACGGCGATTCTCGCCATCGTGGCGAAAGTCGCAGCATCTCAGTAGCACGGACGCATCGGCATGGGCGTCGGTATCGGCATCCGCCGGATTACCTTGGTCTCCGGATCCGTGCTGCTCTGGTGCGTCAGGTTCGTGCGTCGCTCGCCCTTGAAGTCCACCATTCCGGTGCCGTCGCCGCCGTCCTTCGGTCCCTTGCCGTATTTCTTGAGCCTCGACATAGTACGGAGTGGCGCGGTTTGACCGTGCGCTGGCATTCGCGGACTAATCAGTGACGCAGAAGCGTAATGATTCTGGTGTTGAAGTCCGTCGTATGGATGACAGCGCTTTTGAACCCATTGGCTTCGGCGAACCGATCGAACTCGAACTGGAACGGATCGATCGTGTGGTCCGCTTGAATTAGCACGGTGCATGCGTCCTCCTGGCACTGCACCTGTACGGTGTTGGCCAAGACGTCCGGATAGAGCGCGATGTGATCCAGGATCTTCGCTTCCACCTCGTCTGCCCAGTCCGGCGACACGATAGGAGGCAGCCGCGCGCCAAGTGAGTCGAGAATGTTCGGCCTCATTCGTCCCGGTTTCGCGGGACGCTGAAGTTCAGGTTGGTCGCTGGCACCGCTTTCGCGAGCCGAGGGGTCTGCTGTCGCGGCCGGTCTGGGCCGCTGCTCTGCCGAACTGGAGACTTCTTCGGACGGTTCCGCTTCGGTGGGTGCTGTGTTGAAGGGTCTTCGATCGGAAGACACAGCGTGCTGAGAACTCCACGTCAGCAGGAAATACAACGCGCCCAGCGCGGTGATCAGGAGAACTGCGATTCGGGGTTTTGTTGCCACCTGTCCAAAGTGTAGTCCGAGCAGCGCGTCATGCCAGGAAGATCTGCTCAGGGCCTACGATAAACTGACGCCGCACGGCGACCAATTGCTCCGCCACTGGCCGGTCTGCCACCTCGAGGGTGAACGTTCGAGCGTCTTAGCCGCCGTCGAAGCGAACCTTGTGCCAGATAATGATCTCGTTCTTCAAGGTGCAACTGCTTGCGGCGCCGCTCTGAGACACGTCGGCCGGCAATGGTCAGCCCGTTCGTATGACCACCATTCTTGGCCTGACCTTGGACGTTTGGATGACGTCCCGCGCGACCACCATTAGGATCGGACGAACGTGATCAACGGCCGGTAGTCGTGGTTGTCCGCGGCTCTGAGCGCGGCAACATAGGTCGCGCGAGTGGCTCCTGCATCCACGAGACTGGCGCTGCCCCAGCTGAAGCGATTTCGGCCCAGCGATTTCAGTAACAGATCGGTGGCGAGGCGTGCGTGGCGCCCATTGCCGTTCGCATAGCAGTGAATCCATACGAGCCTGTGATGAAATCGCGCCGAAATTTCATCGGGCTCATGTGTCTTGTGCACGATCCAGTAGCGACAGTCGTCCAGGAGGGTCCGTAGATCGGCCGGAATTCTGTAGTACGGAACGCCAATGTTCTTCTGGCTTTGGCGGTATTGCCCGCCCCAGCGCCAGACATTGCCGTACATTCGCTCGTGCAGCTTGTTCAGGAATTTTTCATCGAGCACGTTGCGTTTGCGCGAAAAGGCCCACGCGTCGGCTTCGAGAATGTTTTGTTGCTCGGCGTCGTTGAGCTCGCCGCGCAAGGTGATGTCGGAGCGGATCAACGCGTTCCGTTCTTCTACGCTAAGCGGCGTCGACGCGTTGTCCTGCTCGGCAAGCGGGTCGGTCATCGTCTATTCCATAGCGCGGAGCCGGGCCCGTCGATGAGCTTTCGCATCAGGCGTTCGAGGTGCGCGCGCTCGTCGTCCTCGCCCACGCGCTGATCCTCGAGCGTCATGCTGTGGCCGATCGTGCGAACGCGTTCGCTCGCCACTTGCAGAGCGCGTTCCCGCACGATCGCCTCGAGTGGTTGTCGCGGGACGAGTGCGTACACGAGCGTGCAATCGAGCGCGCGCGCGGCACGCTCGAGCGTCGCGATCGTGATCGCGTTGGAAGCCTCGGCTTTCTCCAGTCCGAGCGCGCTCGGCTGGGCGATGCCCAGGCGCTCGGCCAGCTGGGCGCTGGTCATGCCGAGCGCTTCGCGGATGGCTCTGATCCAGCCGCGGGGCGGCCGCGCGAGCGCGTCCGTATTTGGCAGCAAACTCAACCGCTTATCGAGATTCTTACGGGCTGAAGCCCGGTCCGAAGCGCGCATTTTATAGCCTATAGCCTAGCATTTATAGCGTTCTATATAGCTCAAAACCTATTATTTGTCACGTCCTTATAGCGTATAGGCTATCCCTATGGCTGGGCGGAGCCGCCGTCGCGCCCGCGAATCCCCTGCAAGCCCTGTGATACATCGCCTCGCGCGACCGAAGGTCGCCTTCCAATCGCTCGCCGATGTTCCGTGCCCGGGACAGCGCGTTCCGCTTTCGGAATCGCTCGTCGCCGCCCCGGCCCGCCCAGGCCGCCGAACGACAGGGAACCGCGCCGCTGGCACGCCCGGTGCATCGCGCAGGACGGGGCTATCAGGGGATCCACGATGAACCTCCGCCACGACCTCGTCTTCGGCCTCAGGATGCTGCGCAAGAACTCCCTGTTGCTGATCGTGGCCAGCCTGTCGCTCGGCTTCGGCATCGGCCTGAACACCACCGTGTTCAGCGCCGTGTACGCCATGTTGTTCCGCGGCCCCGCGGTCGAGCGCACCCACCAGCTCGTGAATTTCTATTCGGCGAAGGAAGGTCAGCACGACCTGCAGCCGAACTCGTACCTCGACTTTCTCGACATGCGGCAACAGCTGCGCAGCGTCGACGCGCTCGTCGGCTATGCGCTCGCGACGGTGAGCTACGAGCGCGGCGGCGTACCCGCGCTACAAGTCGGTGCCGTCGTCACCAGCGGCTACTTCGACTTGCTCGAGACGCGGCCCGGATCGGGCCGACTGTTCCAGGACGAAGACTTCGCCACTCGCGCGCCCGTCGTCGTCGTGAGTCATCGTTTCTGGCGCGACGAGCTCGGTGGCGCGTCGAGCGCGGTCGGTAGCCCGATTCGCATCGGCGGCCACGTGTTCGATGTGGTCGGCGTGCTGCCGGAGGATTTCATCGGTTTTTCCCGCGGACTGGTGCCGGATATCTTCGTGCCGATCACGCAGCTCGCCCAGGTTCAGCCGATGGGCGAGAGCGCGGCCGACGGTCTCGCGAACGGCCGCGCGCTGCTCGACTGGCGCGGCTATCGCTTCCTCACGGTCACCGGGCGTCTGAAGCCGGACGCCACGCGAGTGCAGGCCGAAGCAGAGGCGAGTGCGCTGGCTCGCGCTCTGGCGCACGACTACCCGGACAGCAATCTCTCGCGCGGCGCGGTGCTGCGCGAGACGCGCAGCGTGCATTTCGATCCGGACCTCGACGGCGCGCTGGTGCCGATCGGGATGTTCGCGCTGGTGCTCGTGGCGCTGGTGCTCGTGGTGGCGTGCGCGAACGTGGCCAACCTGATGCTTGCGAAGGCCCAGGCGCGGGGCGGGGAGATGGCGTTGCGTACCGCGCTCGGCGCAAGCCGCGCTCAACTGCTCGCGCAGCTGCTCGTCGAGAGCGCGCTGTACGGCGTCGTCTGCGGTGGGGTGGGCCTGCTCATCGCGGCGTTCGCCATTCGGCTCATCGGCCTCGCCGAGTTCGATCTGCCGTTCCAGCCGCACGTTTCCTTGCGGCTCGATCTGCCGGTGCTGGCGTTCACGTTCGGCGTGTCGCTCGCCACGACGCTGCTGTTCGGGCTGATTCCGGCGCGGCATGCGAGTCGCCTCTCGCTCGTGCCGCTGCTGCGCTCCGTCCGGCACGAGCACGCGGCCCGGGCGCTGGTGGAGCCCCACGCACGCGCTCGTGGTCGGCCAGGTGGCCGTGAGCCTCATGCTGGTGGTGGTCGCCGGGCTCATGTTCCGCAGCGTCGGCGTGGCGCGCGGCGTGGACGTGGGCTTCGAGGCGCAGGGGCTCGGCAACGTGCTGCTCCAGCCCGGCCCCGAGATCCCGCCCGCAGACCTGCCGGCGCTGTGGCGGCGCATCGAGGATCGCGTCGCCGCGCTGCCGGGCGTGGCAACGGTGGCGCTCGCTTCGCGACTGCCGCTCGGCATCATCGTGAGCGGCGACGAATTGTTCATCCCGGGCTACCAGGAGACGGAGGCCGATCCGCTCATCCATCTCGACAGCACGCGCGTCGACGAGCACTACTTCGCCACGCTCGGCTTGGAGCTCGTGGCCGGGCGCTTGATCGATCTGCGCGACACGCCAAGCACGCCGCTCGTGGCGGTCGTGACGCAAGCGATGGTGCGGCGCTTCTGGCCCGGCGAGTCCGGCGTCGGCAAACGATTCCGCCTGAGCGCCAGCGACGGCCCCGAGGTTGAGGTCGTGGGCGTGGTGCGCGACTACAAGGTTCGCACGCCGGGCGAAGCCGCGCGGCCCATGGTGCACTTCGCCTGGAACCAGCGGCCGCAGCAAGGCGGCAGCATTCTGTTTCGCACGGCCGGCGTGCCGCCGGAGCGGCTGCTCGACCGCGTGGTGGCAGCGGCGCGAATCGAAGCGCCGAACGCGCTCGTCTTCCAGTCCACCACCATGACACGCATGCGCGACTTGCTGCTGCTGCCGCTGCGTGCCGGCAGCATCGCGGCCGCGAGCCTGGGCTCGTTGGCGCTGTTCCTGGCCGTGCTCGGGCTGGCGGGGTTGATCGTGTACTGGGTCAGCCGCCGCACGCGCGAGATCGGGCTGCGAATTGCGCTCGGCGCGGGCCGCGCGTCGGTGCTGCGCCTGGTCGCGGGCCGCGCATTCGCGCTGATCGGCGTGGGGCTCTTGATCGGCGCCACGGGCTCGGTGCTGCTCGGGCGGCTCGTGCAGCCCATGCTGTACGTGGCGGCGTTCGATCCGCTGTCGCTCGCGATCGGCGTCGGCGTGCTGCTGCTCGCCGGCGTGCTCGCGAGCATCGTGCCGGCGCGGCGCGCCGCCGCGATCGATCCGATGATGGTGCTGCGGCAGGAATAGACGTCGAGCGCGCAGCATCGCGGCGTAACCGCGCCAGTAACTTGGCGCGTGTCAAAACTACACGGTCCTATGGAACCGCGTGCAAAAGGCACGTGCCGTGCCCCCGCGCACACGGCCGCCCAGCTGGCATGCAGTTTGCTTGGTAGGAAGCACCAGTAAAGACCAAGGAGAAGGTCATGCGACGGATGGCAGTTACGACAGGTATGTCGCTGGTGGCGGCGGTGGTGATCGGCTACGGATCGGTGGCCGCCGCCGATGACGGGTTTGATCGCGGGGCCGATCACGGGGTCGGGAACCGGAAGGGGTTCTACTTGGGCGGCGGCGTCGGCGATTTTTCGACGAGGATCGACGATCCGACGGACGTGAACGGCATTACCAACTCCGATCTCGACTTCGGCTCGAACCACGATTCGACGAAGTTCTTCGCCGGGATGGCGGTTCAATCGCTTCTTGTCGGCGCAGTTCGACTATACGCAGTTCGGCGAGTCGAACGCCGATCTGGCCACCGGCAACATCACCGCGAACACCAAAGGCTACACGCCGAGCATCGTCGGCACCCTGCCGATCGGCCCCGTGGAGCTGTTCGCTCGCGCAGGCCTGATCTTCTACAACCTGAAAGTGCACAGCGACACGAGCAACTTCATCGATACGAGTGGGCACGACCCGCTCTACGGTGCAGGCATTGGCGTGACCATCGCGAAACGCGTGGCGTTGCGGGCCGAATACGAGCGCATCAACATCAACGATCTGCGTGATGCGAATGCGGTGTGGCTCACGGCCGCGTGGCGTTTCTAGCGATCGATGCCGCGTTAAGCCGGACCTCGTGACCTGCTGACCGAGCGCGCCGGGCTCGACGCACGCTTCATTGCGGGAACGTGATCCGCGCCACGTTCCACAACGTGCACGAGCCCCGGTACAGCTCGGTGTCGCTCACGGCTTGCAGCGTGTGGATGATGCAGCCGGTCTGGCCTTGGCCCATGCCGGTTTGCGCCCAGTCGATGAGCTTGCCGTCGTGGTCGAGGCGGTAGATCTTGCCGTCGCCGTCGCCGCTGTAGATGTATTTCGGTGTGACCTGCACGGCCCACGGCATGCCGATGCCGGTGATGTAGCGCTCGAAGTTCAGATCGTAGTCGAACACCTGGATGCGGCGGTTGGCGCGATCGGCGACGTACACGTGGCCGTAGCCCGCCGCGATGGAGTGCACGGTGTTGAATTGCCCGTCGCCGCTGCCGTAGCTGCCGTATTCCTTCAGCCAGGTGCCGTCTTTGGCGAGCTTGACGACGCGCGAGTTGTTGTAACCGTCGGCAATGAAGATGCTGCCGTCCGGGCCCCACGCCACGTCGGTCGGGCGGTTGTACGTGCCCTTCTGGGCCCGCGGACGCTGGCCTTCGGGCTCGTGCACGCCGCGCTCGACGTGCTGCTCCCACCAATCGATCGACTCGGGCTTGCGGCCCAGCACCATCGCGACCAGCCCGGTGGGATCCACCTTGATGATCATGTTCGAGCCTTCGTCCACGACCCAGACGTTGTCCTGCGGGTCCACTCGCAGCCCATGGGCGAACGACAGGCCGTACGCGTTCGGGATCCATTCCTTGACGAACTTGAGGTTCTTGTCGAACTCGAACACGCGGGCCGCATTCCCGCCGCGGGAGCTGCCGCTCCAGCCGGTGCGCGAGAAGACGAACAGGTGGCCCGCCGAGTTCAGCGACACGCCTTCGGTCTCGCCGATCGTCTCGCCGGGGATGCGCAGGGGCAGGATCTTCTCGGTGACCTGCACCTGAGGGCCTGCCGGCGGCGCGGCGGCGGCGCCGCCGCCCTGAGCGAGGACCGGCGGCGAGCCGACGGCGAGTACGAGCAGACCAAGCGTCACGGCCAATTTGTTCATGAGGTGTTCTCCTGGGCGACGTGTGTGCCGACAGCGGTTGCTCCGCCCCGCGGGGCGCCAATGACCGAGTCGGCGACGTGTGATGCTACGTGTTGCGACGCCATACCGCGAGCGCGCCTCGATCGCAGCGTCGGGCGCGACCGGTTCCAATTTCGAGCTGACGTGGGCCGTATCGGTACGGCGGAGCCACCGTGTGATCCAATGCTAACTAACTGTTTGTTATTTAGTTTCCGTCATACACCTGGGTATAATCACAGTACGATCAGCCAGCCCGGGAGTCCGCCATGCGCGCCCACGACCGCCCGCAAGTCCCCGCCCGCAGCATCGATGATCTCGACGCGGCCATCTGCACGCTCGCGGCGCAGCTCAACGCCGAAACGCATCGTCTGCTCACGCTCGTGCGCGAGTTCGACGATCGCATGGGCTTCGCCAAGTGGAGCTTTCGCAGCTGCGCGGAGTGGCTCGCGTGGCGCTGCGGCCTCTCGCGGTCGGCAGCGCGCGAGAAGGTGCGCACGGCGCAGGCGCTGCGCAACCTCCCTGCGATCGGCGCGGCGTTCGCCGAGGGGCGGCTGTCGTACTCGAAGGTGCGGGCGCTGACCCGGGTGGTCGAGTGGCTCGACGAGGCCGCGCTGCTCGACTACGCACTGAAGTCCACCGCGGCCCAGGTCGAAGAACGCTGCCGCGAGCTGCGTAACGGCCGGCCGGAGTCGGCGGGCGTCGCGCAGCGCGCCTGGGAGCGGCGCGCGCTCACGGTGTTTCGCGACGCGGCGCGCGGCGTCATGCGCGTGAGCGTCGAGGTGCCGATCGAGGAGGGCGAGCTTCTGTCACAGGCGCTCGATCGGGCGGTCGCGGCCGGCGAGGCGCCGGCCGGCGTCGAGTTCGAGGCGAACGCGTGGCGCGCGCAGCAGGCCGATGCGCTCATCGCGATCGCGAAGCGCTACCTCGACGGCGGCGAAGCGCAGAGCTCCTCCGCCGCCGACCGCTACCAGGTCGTGGTGCATGTCGATGAGGCGGCCCTCCGCGGAGGGGCGGGGCGCGCGGACCTGCCCGTGGACACCGTGAAGCGCTTGAGCTGCGACGGCAGCCTCGTCACGGTCACGGAGGACGAGGACGGCACGCCGCTCGACGTGGGGCGCAAGCAGCGCACGGTGTCGGCGCCGCTAAAGCGCGCGCTCTGGGCGCGGGATCGCGGCTGCTCGTTCCCGGGCTGCGATCACAAGCATTACGTGGACGCACACCACATCGAGCACTGGGCCGACGGCGGGGCCACGAGTCTCGACAACCTCACGCTGCTCTGCTCCCATCATCACCGGCTGTTGCACGAGGGTGGCTTCCGGATGCGCCGCGACGCCGAGGGCCGGTGGTACTTCCAGCGAGCGGACGGGCGCGCGATCCCGCAGTTCGGCTATCGCCTCGCGGACCTGCGCGACGACCTCGAGCCCTCCGCGGAGGTGCGGGAGAAGCGTGGCGTGTATAGGGTGATGCCCATTGGGTCGGTGGCACGAAGCCGAGGAGCTACTTGGGGGTAACCATGGCAAAACATCGGATCTACACGATGAGCTTCGCAAGGGTCTATCCGCTTTTGGTTGCGAAGGCGGAGAAGAAGGGGCGCACGAAAGCAGAAGTCGACGAGGTCGTTCGCTGGCTAACGGGGTACACCCAGAAAAAGCTGGAGGCTCAGCTCGAAAAGCGCACGGACTACGAGACCTTCTTCGCCGAAGCGCCTCGCCTGAATCCGGCGCGGACCTTGATCAAAGGCGTGGTCTGCGGTGTCCGCGTGGAAGACATCGAAGAGCCGACCATGCGCGAGATTCGCTACCTGGACAAGCTCGTGGATGAGCTGGCGAAGGGCAAAGCGCTGGAGAAGATTCTGCGGAAGTGATGCCGTTGCCACGCACTTCAAAGCGTAGTAATCTCACCTACACATGTAGTAGAGAGAACTATGGCAACCCCCAAGCTGAGTCGCGCCGAGCTCGCGCTGATGGAGGCTCTCTGGAGCAAGGGCGCGTCCTCGATCCGTGAGATCCAGGAGTCGTTGCCTGCGAAGAGCCGGCGCGCGTACACGACCGTGCAGACGCTCGTGTATCGCCTCGAAGCCAAAGGCGCCGTGCGACGCACGAAGAAGATCGGCGGCGCGCACATCTTCGAGGCGGCCGTGTCGCGCAGCTCCGCGCAGCGGCGCCTCGTCGACGAGCTGCTCGGGCTCTTCGGCGGTCGTGCGCAGCCCCTCATGTCTCATTTGATCGAGACGGGTCAGCTGACGCTCGCCGACATCGATGAAGCGAAGAAGGCCCTGCAGAAGGTCCCGCCAAAGGAGTGACGACCGTGATCACCATGCTCGCCGATCACCTGTGGCAGTCCACGCTCGTTGCGCTGGCGCTCGGCGCGCTCGCGTTCACGCTGCGCCGCCATGCCGCGCGCGTCCGCTACGCCTTGTGGCTGTGCGCTTCAGTGAAGTTTCTGGTGCCGTTCACGTTGCTCGTCGCGCTCGGGCAGCAGGTCGGCCTGCGCACGTTGCCCGCCGCGCCGACCGCGCCGATCGCGCCGGCCGTGGCGCAGCGCCACGAGTGGGGCGCCATGATGCAGCGGATCGCGCAGCCGGCCACCGCGGTCGCCTCGAGCGGCGCGCCGAGGATGGCAGCCGCGGTGCGGACGCCCGCGCGAAGGAATCCAGCGACGGCCCTGCTGTTCGTCTGGGCCGCGGGCACCGCGCTCGTGCTCGGCGTGTGGCTCGCGCGCTGGCGCGCACTGGCCGCGCTCGTGCGCCGTTCGCGCCGAGCTTCTATCGCGCTGCCCGACGAGGCGCACTTCGAAGCCCGGGTCGCGGCCGGGCGGATCGAGCCCGGCGTGTTCGGGATTCTGTGTCCGGTCCTGCTGTTGCCGGAGGGCATCACGGAGCGTCTCTCCATCGCGCAGCTGCGCATGATCGTCGCGCACGAGCTGTGCCACGTGCGCCGGCGCGACAACTGCACGGCTGCCCTGCACATGCTCACCGAGGCGCTGTTCTGGTTCCATCCGCTGGTCTGGTGGATCGGCGCCCGACTCATCGACGAGCGCGAGCGCGCGTGCGACGAAGCCGTGGTCCGCACCACGGACGACCCGCGCAGCTACGCCGACGCGATCATCGCCGTGGGCGAGTTCTGCGTGCGGTCGCCGCTGCAGTGCGCCGCGGGCGTCGTCAGCGCGCGCGGCGGCCTGCGCGAGCGCGTGGAGCGGCTCGTCGGAGCGCATGGTGTGCGCGCGCTCGGGGCCGTGCAGCGCTGCGCGCTGGCAGTGGCGGGCATCGCGCTGCTCGCCGCACCGATTGTGATCGGTGTGCTCGGCTCGGCGGCGGTGCGTGCGCAAGCCGCGACGGCCGGCGTGCGCGCGCCGCTCGATAGCGATCCGCCCGGCGTCTGGATCATGGGGCCGCGCATAACGGCGATCGACACCACGCTGCGCGAGCTGATCGCATTCGCGTTTCATGTGCCGAAGACCGAAATCGTGGGGGCTTCGACCCTCGACGCGCCGCGCTACACGATCGTGGCGGAGCTGCCCGTCGTCGATCGTAGCGAGGGGCCTGCGGAGCAGTACCGCGCCTACATGCGCGCGCTGCTGGAGCAGCGCTTCGATCTCGCCGCCCATCGCGAGACGGCGGTGGTTCCCGCGCTCTCGCTCGTGAGCGGTGCGTTCAATCCGGGCCTGAAGCCGGTGCCCGAGAGTAACGCGTGGAGCGAAACGTATTTCGCGCGCGGCTTACGTTCGTGTGGGCAGCCCGGTTGTCCGCCGGTGCCGAGTCCGCCGAACGTCATCGAGGCCCGGGACGTGCCGATCGGCGTGTTGAGGGAATTCCTGACCACGACCTTCGGCAAGCCCGTGCTCGACCAAACGAATCTCACGGAGCACTACGATTTCACGCTCCGGTGGCCGGCCGAAACGGCGCGTGCCGACCGACAGTGGCTGCCGAGCGATGAGGTGCTGCGGCAAGTGCTCGAAGAGCAGCTCGGCCTCGAGCTGCTGCCTGTCGACGCGCCGATCGAGCGCGTGATGGTCGATCGCATCGGGCCGTTGCGCGACGCGCCCGTGGCGACCGTGGACAACGGCGCGGACCCGCCGCCCGTGATTCTGCGTGGCGTCGTGCAGCCGGCTGCCGGCGGTGCGCTGCTCGAGCTTAAGATCGATTGGCACGGCTCGATGTATTTCGGCCACGACCACACTACCGACAGCGCGCTCGACGCCCGCTCGGTGGTCGACGTGGCGGCCGCTGCGCTGCGCCGCGATCCGAGCGTAGACGTGCTGGTGAGCGCCGACGGCCTGGTCGCGAATCATTTCGTGGTCGAGGCGGCGACCCTGCTCCAGCAGGCCGGCGCCACGCGGATACGGTTTGCCACGTTGCCCATGCGCCCGACGATATTCAGCGACGATCCCTCGCTGCTGAGCCCATAGTGACTTGGAACATGTTCGCCTTCGCGCGAACGCGCGTGCCTCCGGAGACGCTCGTCGATGCGTTCCGCCGAGCGGTCTATGCGCTCGATCCGAGTCTGCCGGTTCCTGCGCTGTGGTCGCTCAACGAGCGCTTCGATCGCAGCTACGGGTTCGAGCGGCGTGTGACCGGTGTGTTTGTGGCATTTGCGGCGGTTGCCCTGCTGCTCGCCTCAGTGGGCCTGTACGCCGGCGTGTCGCGAGCCGTGAGCACGCGGACGCACGAGATCGGACTCCGTGCAGCGCTCGGAGCCACGACCCGTGATATTCGCGGCCTCGTGCTCCGCACGGCGGCCGCGCCCGTCGGACTCGGGGTCGCGGTTGGCGCGGCCGGGGCCATCGCCGTCAACCGCGCGCTGGCCTCCGCGCTCGTGCGCGTCTCGCCGGGGGACCCCACGACGCTGCTGCTCGTGGCCGTCGTGCTGGTCGCGGCCGCCCTGCTGGGCTGCGCCATCCCGGCGCGCCGCGCGTTGCGCGTGGATCCCATCGTCGCGCTGCGGCACGAATAGCGAGAGGCGCGCGCCGCTCGTATGATCGCGCATCGGAAGGTGCGGACACCGTGGACATACTCACCGTCGAGAAGCTCGGGCTCGTGCTCGGCCTGTCGTTCTTCTTCGGCCTGGCGTTCGAGGGCTTCTACTTCAACTCCGCGCTGAGCCGGCCGGGCGGCATCCGCACGTTTCCGTTGCTGGCGCTCTCGGGCGTGGTGCTCTACGCGCTCGAGCCGAAGTTCGCGCTGGCGTTCTGCGTGGGGCTCGCCGTGCTCGGCGTATGGCTGTATCCCTACTATCGGTCCGAGGTCGCGCGCGGTAACGAGAGCCCCGAGGCCGCCGACGGGCTCATGGTGCCTATCTGTAATCTCGTGGCGTACCTGCTCGGGCCGCTCGCGCTCGTGGGCCCGCCATGGCTCGCCATTGCGATGACCGTGACAGCCGTGGTGCTGCTGCAGGCGCGCGATCGGCTGCACGGCCTCGCGAAGACGATTCCGCGCCGGGAAGTCATCACGGTCGCACAGTTCCTGGTGCTTATAGGCGTGATCCTGCCGCTGTTGCCGAAGGAACCAGTGACGACGCTGACGCCGATCACGCCGTTTCAGGTGTGGCTCGCGGTCGTCGTCGTCTCGTCGGTGTCGTACGGCAGCTATCTGCTGCAGAAGGCGCTGTCCGCGCGCGACAGCCTGCTCGTCACGGCCGTGCTCGGCGGGCTGTACTCCTCGACCGTGACGACGGTGGTGCTGGCGCGCAAACTGGCGCAAGCACCGATCAATGCCCGGGAGTTTCAGTCCGGCATCGTGCTTGCGACGGCTCTCATGTACCTGCGGCTCGGCGCGGTGGTGGCCATCTTCAACCTGCCGCTCGCGCTGCGGCTTGCGGCGCCGTTGCTCGTGCTCGCGCTGCTCGGCGGCGCGTTCGCGATGCTGTGCCTGCGGCTCGGCCGGCCGGCCGTGGCCGGTAAAGCGGTGGACGTGCCGAAGCCTGCGAATCCGCTCGAGCTGCCGTCCGCGCTCGTGTTCGCCGTGCTGTTCGTCGTGATCTCCATCGTCACGACCTGGGTCGAGGTGCGGTTCGGCAGGGGAGGCGTGTACGCGCTCGCGGCCGTCGTCGGCGTGACCGACATCGACCCGTTCGTGCTCGGCGTGGCGCAGGGCAGTGTGGCGGATCTCGGCGAAGCGAACGCCGCGGCCGCGGTGCTGATCGCGGCTTCGTCGAACAACGTGCTGAAGGCCATCTACGCCGCAAGCTTCGCCGGGTGGCGGCGCAGCCTCGCGAGCGTCGCGTCGCTGGCGGCGCTGGCCGTGCTCGGCTACGGCGTGGCCGCGTGGCTCGCCTAGGCGAGCTCCTCAATCCGCGGGTTGCAGCCCCAGCTCTTTGGCCGGCAGGCGGCGCACGATCTCACGCGGCGCGAGACCATCGAGAGCCGCGAAGCGCTGGAAAGCTTTGCCGGAGAGGTGGCACGTCCGATCGGGATGACCGATCGCAACGCGCTCGTACAGTTTCGCGGGACCCTCGCCGCCGCCGCCGCGCAGAAACTGGGCGCCCGCCCGTGACGCCTCCGCGCAGAGCCGAGCGACGAGCGCTGCAACGACACCGCTGCCACGGTAATTGGGCTTTACGTAGAGCCATTCGGCCTCGGCCCCGAACATGCCCCAGAACATGTCGTGGACCCGGTGCCATTGCGCCATTCCGACGATGTCCCCGGCCCGCTCGGCTACCAGCAAGTGTGCGACCGGACGGTCGCCGAAGTAGGCCTCGCGCAGCACCGTCGCTGAACGCGCGTGAAATTCGGCCGGATGTCCCTTCACGAAATCGGCGACCAATCGCTCGATCTCTTCGACGTCGTTCTCGTTTGCGCTACGGATGGAGAGCATTGGCGGCGCACCGATTTGTTCGGGAACGGCGAGCATCATCGCGGACGTTCCACCCGCGAGCCAGCCCACTCCTCCGGCGGGGGATCACCCGTGTCACCCTCGCTGAGCTAACGGACGTCCGTCACGACCACGAATCACTTAATTAGCGCACCCAGAATCGTGCCCATTACGAGCAACGCCAACAGCACGCTGCCTGCCGTCGTGGCAAAGAATCGGAACGTGAACGAACGAAACGCGAACACATGACCCGCGACCGCCGCCACGAAACCAAGCCACACCGCAAGCGCCAGGAGAATCCCGTCGAGGATCGTGTGCAGGCCGGTGCGGAACATGATCCACGCGAGCAGGCAAGCGAAGCCGATATCGCCCACGTGTTGCAAGAGAGAAACGGCGGACGAGGATAGGCCATCGGCCGATGGCAGACGAAACAACACCTTGAACCACAGGAAGCCGGCCAGCCAGCTTGCCACGACGCTGACGACCACGGGCATCACATAGGTCTTGATGGCGTCCACGAAAGCTACTCCTGCGGGTCACCTTCGCGGACCTCGTCGCGAACACCGGCGTGGTTCCAAGCCCTCCGCCTACCGCGCGTCACCCTGCCGCGCGAACACCAGCACGATCGGTAGCTTGTCGCCGGTTCGCGGCCGTGCTCCTGGCCAGCTTCATTCCGGCACGGCGCGCGTCGCGGATCGACACGCTGCAGGCGTTGCGGCACGAGTGAAGTGCACGGGCGTCGAATCCACGGCCCTATCGGTTCGAGCCTCCCGGCTCGTGCCTCGACGACCCTGCAAGCGCGGCGGGCACGCGCACGCGCGCGCGTCTGCGCCGGAGCCATACCACGATCTGAATCGTGTTCACGAGCAGGAACACGAACAGCCACCCCTTGAACACGACGTCCGGCAGTCGGGAGGCAAAGATGCGCCAGCCGAAGATCGACCAGTACAGCAGTCCCACGAACGTGATCCACAAACAGCCGCGCAGCGTTTCGGTCCGTTCGCGCCAGCGTGGGTTGAACGCGGCGAGCGCGTAAAGCAGGGTCCGCGTCGCCATCAACGCGATCAGCGGCCAGCGCAGCCAGAGCGCAAAGTCGCAGTCGTAGCGCGCCCACGAGCTATCGGTCCCAGCCGGCAGCAGCCGATCGAGAAGCCACGCGGGATCGACGCACAGGATCGTGACGACTATGGCGAGCGGCAGGAGCGCGTGGACCGAGGACCAGAGCACATAGTCCGCGCCGCCTTTCGGGCGCCAATCCTCGGGCAGCGGCAACCAGAAGATCCAGTGCGTCCAAGGCCGTTTGAACGTGTGCGGATCCACCGGCCAGTGCCGTCGTGTCCATGCGGCGCCGGCGAAATAAGCGACCAGCGCCCCGGGCCACCAGAGCGCGCCCAAGCCCCAGCCGAGCCACCACTGGTCGAACGTGACCGACGAGCGAAACACGGCCGGTAGTGTCAGCGCCCACTGCACGGCAATGCAAAGCGCCGCGAGCTTCACGAATAGCGGCGCGTGCTCGGGCTCGATGAGATCGAAGCCGCGCGGCCGCTGGTAGCGTGCCGCCACATCCTCGGGCCGCCCGAATTTTTGCAGGACCTCGATCGCCACTTGCTCGTCGGGCGGGCGACCGGCAGCTTGAGCCGCGGCCTCGAGCTCATCGCCGAGCAATGCTCGCAGCTCCAGACCGACGTCGTTGCGCAGCTTGCGAGGCAATCGCAGTGCGACATCGTCGACGTAGCTTTCGATGACCTCTCGTGCGTCCACGGTCGTTCTCCTAGTCGAGCAGGCGCGCCATCGTGGCGATCAGGTCGCGCCAGTTCTCCGTCAGGTCCTCGTAGAGTTGCGTGCCTTTTGGGCTCAACGTGTAGTACCGGCGCGGTGGACCTTCTTCGATGCGCCACTCGCTCGTGAGCGTTCCTTGTTCCTCCAGTCGTCGCAGCAGGGGGTAGAGCGTGCCTTCCTCGATCGCCATGCCGCGCTGCGCGAGCGCTTGCCGTAGCGAGTAGCCGTACTGCGGTGTCCGCAGCTGCGACAGCACGGCCAGCACCAGCACACCGCGGCGCAGCTCGGTTTCGAGCTTGGTTGCGCTGTCTCGAGGTTCTACCAACGGCCACCCATCAAGTCGTGTTCTCAGCCGACGCGTGTCATGCGGCGCAGCGCGATGCCCGTGCACAGCACCGTCACGCTCAGGAGCACACCCGCCGTCAAGAGTGGGTCGATGAAGCTGAACTCCTTGACGCCCGCGAACCCGAGTGCGGTTTGGTCCAGATGGAGGGCGGGCCAGATGATCGCCCACGGCCGCAGCGTCTCGGGCAGCGGGAAGAATATGCCGGAGAGCCATATGCCCGGCAGGTACACGAGATTCACGATCGCGGGGGCGGCGTTGCTGCTCGCGTATGCACCGATCAAGAGACCGATGGCGCAGAACGGCAACGAGCCCAGGATCATCACGCCGAGCAGCGTCAGCAGTGGGCCGAAACCGATGAGGACGTTGCCGGCCACGAGCGCCGCGATCACGACGGCGCCTGCGGCAAGCGCCGCGAACCCCATCGACATCGCCATCTTCGCGAACAAGTACGCGCCCGCGGGAAGGGGCAACGCACGCTTGAGCTTGATCAGCCCCTGATCGCGATCCATCGCAAGTCCCACGCCGAAGCCGAAGATGCCGGGCCCCATCACGGCGAACGTGCAAAATCCCGAGAGCAGGTAAGTCGCGATCTGCGGATTCGCGGCCGACTCCGGTGATTGCCCCGCGAAGAGCACCCCGAACAGCAGATAGATGCCCACGGGCAGCACCAGGAACGGAAACGCGAAGGCCGGCGCCCGCAGCGTCTGCACGAGCTCGTAGCGGGCCGCGGCGCCGTACGCGCGGAAGATCCTGCCGAGCGGCATCGGGCCCGCGGGCAGGAAGACGAGATCGGTCGTGGTGTTCATGTTAGGCAGCCTCCTTCGTGAGCTCGGCGAACGCTTCCGCGAGCCCCGCTTGCTTGATCTCGAGATTGCGCAGATGTGGGTCGGCGGCCAGCAGCCGCCGCGCGACCGCTTCGGCATCGACGGTGGTGATTTGCATCCGGTGTACGTCGCCGGCTGCATCGACGACGCCCGGCCAGGCGCGCACGCTGTCGATCGGCACGGCGCTCGAGCACGTGATCTTCTTGCGGCTCACGATCGAGCGGACCTCGTCGATCGTGCCGAGCGCGATCAGCTGCCCATGCGCGAGCACGGCCACACGATCCGCGAGCGCTTCCGCCTCCTCCAGATAGTGCGTCGTGAGCACGATCGAGCAACCGTGCGCGATGAGCTGCCGGATCGTGTCCCACATCGTCTCGCGCGCCTGCACGTCGAGGCCGACGGTCGGCTCGTCGAGGAACAGCAGTCGCGGCCGGCCGCAGATCGCGAGAGCGAACTGCACCTGCCGCTTTTGACCGGAGGAGAGCTTGCCGCAGAACTTCTCGGCCAGCTCCGTGGTGCGCGTGAGCTCGAGCGCCTCGTGCGCGCTGAACGGGCTCGGGTAATTGCTGGCGGTGAGTGCGACGAGCTCACGCACGCGCAGCGTCGGCGGCAGCACCACCTCCTGGAGCATGACTCCCACCTCGCGACGAGCCTCGACGTCGAGCGGCGAGCGGCCCATGAGCCGTGCTTCGCCCTCGTCGGGCTGCAACAGGCCGAGCCAGAGCGAGATCGCCGTCGACTTGCCGGCGCCGTTCGGGCCGAGCACCGCGAGCACCTCGCCGCGGCGCACGTCCAGATCCACGCCGGCCAGCGCCTCGGTCTTTCCGTAGCGCTTGACGGCGCCGGCCAGCACGGCCAGCCGTGCTTCCGCGAGCGTAGCGGCGGGCAGCAACGTCGCCGATGGCGCGCGCTCCGCGCTTTTCTTGGTACGCGGGTATTTGCGGCCGTTCAGGATCTCGCCGATCCAGGTCGGACGCACCAGGTAGTGATAGCTCGGGAGCAGCACTGCCATCGCGATTGCCAGGATCGCCGGGAATTTGATCGCCCAGGGCAAGGGCACCTTCGCGAACGCCGCGGCCAGGAAGAACACGATCGGTAAGTGGGCGAGATACAGCCAATAGGACGCGTCGGCGAGGTAGCGGCGCACCGGACTCTCGCTCGCGCAAAACGTCAGCGCCGCACCGATCAGGCCGAAGCTCCAGTACCAGACAGACACGAGATAGCAAGCGGCGTACGCCGTGGTGCTCCACGCCGTGTCGTCGTTGAGCCATGCGGCCGTGGTGCCGAGCTTGAGGCCGGGCACCGTGAGGCACGCGACGCTCAATGCGACCCCGATCGCGAGATGACCGGCCCAACGCGTGCGCCATTCGCCGAGTAAGTCCAGCTGGCGATGCACGAGCCAGCCGAGCGCAAACGCCAGGCCGAAGCCGACGACCGCGGGCATCTGAGGTATGAGGCTGCTGTCGGGCGTCGGAATGCCGCCGAGCTGCGTGATCCTCTGGTCGAACCCGAGCACGGCAAACAGCGGTGCCGCGAGCACGATCGGCGCGACGTAGCTGCGAAGCAACGCGCGCAGGCCGGTATCGAGCAGCGTGCTCGCGCGCGCGGCGGGATCGAGCTTCAAGAATACCCCGCGCACCGTGAGCAGCAGGACATAGAAGAGGACGAGGTAATAGAGGAACCACAGATGGGCCAGCGGGAACGCGCCCGCGGGCACGATCGGCGGATTCCGCACGGCGGCCGCAATCGCGGGATCCGCGCTGCGCGTGACCCCCCAGATCAGCGCGGCGATCGTGGGCGGCACCAGCACGATCCAGCCCACGAGCAGCGGCGCGACGATTCGCCGGGCGCGGTCCGCGACGAAGCCGCGCGCGCCGCGCCGCTCGATCACGAGCCGCGCGAACAGCCCCGCGATGATGAAAAACGTGGTCATGCGCCAGGTGTGGATCAGGAAGAACAGCACGCCGAGCGTCGCGCTTTGCGATACGTCCTGAGCCGGGATCGGCAAGAAGAATGACATCGTCGTGTGCAGCACGATGCCGGCGAGCAGTGCGAACGCGCGCACCGCGTCGAGGGCGTGCAGACGTTCTTGAGTCCCGCGTCGCGGGGGCATTTCGAGCATCGTGGCGCCCTGTTGAGACGTTACCATGTGACACCCTCCACTAGTGTATGCACAGTACATAGTGTCACATAGTACGTCAAGAGGCCGGCGTGATCCGGTGTCGCAGGGGCTGCCTGATCTCAGTCACTTAGCAGGCGGGCGCGTCGGCGAGACGCTCCCGATGCTGCGAACGCGGCGCCGCCGCTAGAGCGGGCGCGGTCGCCCCGGTTGGCCAGCGGCGCATTCGAGCGCGCCGCGATCCCATCCGCCGAGCGTGGCGGCGGCCGCGTACGCACTCTCGAGAAAAGCGAGCAAGGCGGACTCGGGGTCCTCGGTGATGCGCACGGCGTCGTATGGCAACAAGAACTCGCCGAGCGTCCCGTCGAAAGCCGCGGCGGCGGGCTCCACTCGCGCTGCCGAGAAACCCGCGGGCGCCGGGTAGGCATACGAGTAAAACGCCGGGTACTCCACACCGAATCCACCCGGCCAGAACCCGGCCGACGAGACCTCGTGGCTGTACGCTTCGCGCGTGACGGCGTCCGGTAATTTTGGGATGCCACCGGGATGCAAAGGCGCGCGGCGGCCCGAGAAGCGCGTGACCGCCAGATCGAAGGCGCCCCAAAACAAATGCACGGGGCTCACCTTGCCCAGGTAGGCGGTGCGGAAGCGCTCGAACACGCGCGCGACGCCGACCAGCGCGCGAAAGTAGCGGGTGACGGCGTCGGCATCGTAGGGCCGGCCGGCGAGGTCCTCGACGAAGGCCACGGGATTGCGCGTCTCGTTCGGCCGGCCGTGAAACTTCGGCGTGCCGCCGAGCAGGTCGAGCAGGTCGACGAACTTGCGGTGGAACTCCGCCACCGACATCGGCTCGAGATCGAAGGCCTCGGTTCGCCCATTGGTGCTCTCGCCGACCACGACGTGGTCGATGAGATCGAAGCGAACCTCGATGTCGCCCGACACGTCGGGCACGCGGCCGGTCGTGAGGCCACGCGCATCCACGTAGAACGTGGCGTGCCAGGAATGATTTACCCAGGGCGTTCTAGCCAGCCGGTACTTGCCGACGATCTGCGCAAAGAGGTGCAGCGCGCTGCACGTATCGCGCCACGCCGGATACGGGATCTCGGGCCATTCATGCACGCTTGCCATCGGGTGATCATAGCGCGCGCGTCAGGCACCGTTGTCGCTAGACGACACTCCGCACCGTTGGCCGGGCGGGAGAGTAGAGTAGGAAACGCAGCGAAATTTGGACGCTCGGAGGCCTATGCCAGTGCAGTGTCGCCATCTGGATTCCGTGCACACCGATCGGCCGCGCACGATGGGTTGCGAAGAGTGCCTGAAGACCGGCGACACCTGGGTGCACCTGCGCCTGTGTCGCACGTGCGGGCACGTCGGCTGCTGCGATAGCTCCAAGAACCAACATGCCACGAAGCACTTCGGAGCCACGCAGCATCCGATCATCACCTCGATCGAGCCCGGCGAGAGCTGGAGCTGGTGCTACGTGGATCAGGTCGCGATGGACCTCGACGAGTAAACGCGGCCGGCGACGTTGCCGTGGCCGGCCGCGGCCGTGAGCTAGCGATTCTTCAGCGTCTGCAGCGCGTCGTTCATCTTGAAGAGAACGATCAGCAGCTCGCACCAAATTCGCCCGAACAGAATTCCGCCGATCAGGCCGAACAGGCCCGCGAAGAATGACACGGTGAACATCGCCACCAGGCCGCCGATGATGGCCCCCGCGAGTATCAGCCAGTAGACGACGATGATGATCGTGGGCGTCAGCATCTTGTCGAAGAACAGTGCGTCTCTAAGTTCCATGGTCGTTCACCTTCGAGTTGGTTATTGTCGTGAACTGCTGCGGCGCCGGGCCGTCCCCTTCCGGCTCTGGTCGGCGCGCCGCGTCATCTTACGGGTATGGCGAGCGGTTCGCGATGGGGTCGTAGCAAACCGTGGCTGCCACGGCGCTGCTCGGCGTTCCGGGCGCCAACTCGTCGCCGGAACACGCGCATTCGAGCGAGGCGCCGGAAGTTATTGGCGGTGCCGAAGGCGGCTTGGTACGCTGCCGCCATGATCCGCTACACCTTGCTTGCCGCGCTCGCCCTCACCGGCATGAGCGCCCACGCCGCGACCTGCGATCGCGCCTGCCTCAAGATCACGCTCGACGCGTATCTCGCGGCGCTCGTCAAGCACGAGCCGGGCGCCGCCCCGCTCTCGATCGGCTTCCGCCAGACCGAGAACGCCATGGTGAAAGTGAGGGGCGAGGGCTTGTGGCAGTCCGCGACGGCGCTCGGCAAAGTGCAGCGGCGCTACTTCGATGCCGTGACGGAGCAAGCCGCGTACTTCGGCACGCTCGACGAGGCGGCCGGCACCGCCATCGTCACGCTGCGTCTTCGAGTCGAGGACCGGAAGGTCACGGAAGCCGAATGGGTCATCAACCGCAAGGCCGATCCCGGCATCGGCGCGGGCGCCGGCAATCAAGCGAACGCGGCGTTCTGGGATCCCGAGTATCTCGCGGCGCACGCGCCGCCGGAGCGTATGGCGCCGAAAGGCGAACGGCTGTCGCGCGCGGAGCTCGTCGCAATAACGAACAGCTATTTCGACGGCCTCTCGGCACACAGCGGCAAGCTGATCATGGCGGAGCCGGGCTGCGTGCGGATCGAGAACGGCAACCTCACCACGCAGCGGCCGATCCCGACCGGCGGCCAGACCGACTGCACGGCCGAGGGGCCGATGGCGAATATCTTCGCGGTCACGGCGCGCCGCTATCCGGTCGTCGACGAGGAGGCCGGCGCGGTGCTTGGGCTGGCATTGTTTCAGCGGAAGCCCGGTGTGGCGATGCGCCGCAATCTGCTCGCCGAGTGGTTCTATTTAGAGAAGGGCAAGATCCACACGATTTACGCGGCCATGTACTACCCCGAGCAGGAGGCCATGATCCCGAACTGGCCGCCGTTCGACGGGAATTGGCCGCCGTCGCCGCCGCCGAAGTAGCCCCGGCCGGGCCGCCAGGCGCCCCCCCGGCCATCTGAGACCCCCGTCACAGAAGCCGTCACGCCCGACGGCCTATACTCTCGTGTCGAAATTTCGCTAGTTTTTCGACATATTTCCCGGGGCGTGTCGATCGGATCGACGAATCCCCCATATATGTCGAAAATACTCGATTTTTTCGACATATAGAGCCGATCTGACGATGGCATCGACAGGTCCCCGGAATAGGTCGATTTATAGGGAGATTTCGTACATGACGTTCGATCCAACCACTCCTTATAACGACCTCCCGCCGCTGCCCCCGCCGCTCGCCAGCATCGAAACGGCGCCGATCCTCAAGAAATGCATCGGCGCGCGCGTCGCGCTGGCGGAGCTGAAGCAGGCTGCCGAGCTGATCCCGAACGCCACCGTGCTCGTGAACGCGCTCCCGCTGCTCGAGGCGCAGGCCAGCTCCGAAATCGAAAACATCGTCACCACCACCGACAAGCTGCTCGAGTACATGGACGTGCCGGAGCATCGCGCCGCGGACCCCGCGACGAAAGAAGCGCTGCGTTATCGGCGGGCGCTGTTCGAGGGCACGCGCAAGGTGCAAAGCGGCAGGCTCACCATCGACACGGCGATCGACGTGTGCCGCACGATCAAGGACGAGCCGTTTGATATCCGCACGAAGCCCGGCACGACCCTGAAGAACATCGCGACGGGCGCCGTGATCTACACGCCGCCGTCCGGTCAAGACGTGATTCGCGGGAAGCTCAAGAACTGGCAGGACTTCCTCACCGCGCGCGGCGACCTGGATCCGTTGATTCGCTGCGCCGTGCAGCACTACCAGTTCGAGGCGATTCACCCGTTCATGGACGGCAACGGCCGCACGGGCCGGATACTCAACATTCTCTATCTCGTGCAGCAGGGGCTGCTCGATTCGCCGATCCTGTACTTGAGCCGCTACATCATTCGCAACAAGGCCGACTATTACCGCCTGCTGCTCGAGGTCACGACGAATCAGGCTTGGGGACCGTGGATCTCGTTCATGCTCGACAGCATCGAGAACACCTGCGTGTGGACCACGGACAAGATCAAGGCCATCCGCGACCTGATGCGGCATACCGGCGAGTTCATCCACCGGCGCGCGCCGAAGATCTACACCTGGGAGCTCGTGGAGCTGCTGTTCAAGCAGCCGTATTGCCGGATCGCGAACGTGGTCGAGGCCGATCTCGCGAAGCGGCAAACCGCGTCGGTGTACTTGAAGTCGCTCGTGGACATCGGCGTGCTGCGCGAGATCAGCGCGGGGCGCGAGTCGCTGTTCGTGCACCCGAAGTACATCGAGCTCCTGACCGGCGAGGAGAACGTGTGGGTGTTCTACGCCGGCGTCGAGACGGACAGCGCGCTCGAGGCGGGCGTTTAAGGCAAGGGCCCGCCAATCCAGCCGCGCACGCGGGTGGGATCTCGCAATCCTCGGTTCCTTGGGGAGTCGCTCGTTCGCCGCGGAACGAGCGAAATGCGCGCATGTCACATTCCCCATGGCGCGCTCGTCTTCTCTCCGTAACCCCAACGCACGAGGAGGATTGCCATGACGTCGAGACTGAACCCCTACGAGGCGCATTTCGGTTTGATCCAACCGCTGATCGATTTTTCGAACTACGCGCAAGAGGGGCTCGACCGCAAGCTGGCCGAGCTCGTGAAGATCCGCGCATCGCAAATCAACGGCTGCGCGGCGTGCCTGCTGTTTCACACGCACGACGCGCGGAAGAACGGCGAGACCGAGCAACGCCTGAACCTGCTGGCCGGCTGGCGCGAATCACCCCTGTTCAACGACCGCGAGCGTGCTGCGCTCGGGTGGACGGAGGCGCTCACGCGGCTGCACGAGACCGGCGCGCCCGATAACGCCTATCAGGCCGTGCGGGCCCAGTTCACGCCGGAGGAACAGATCAAGCTCACGCTCCTGATCGGGGCCATCAACGGCTTCAACCGCATGAACGTCGGCTTTCGGGTGCAGGCACCGGCAGCGGAGCGCAAGGCGGCGTGATGGGCGCGCGTCCGAGGGACGACGCGGCGGACTCCTTCAGTCCGTTGCGCCCGAAGCTCGAGCGTATTGCCTACCGGATGCTGGGTTCGGTGGCGGACGCCGAGGACGTCGTGCAGGACGCGTTCTTGCGCTGGCTCGACGCCGAGCGCGCCGCTGTGCGCGAGCCCGAAGCGTTCCTGCGCCGCACGGTGATCCGGCTGTCGCTCGATGTGCTGAAGTCGGCGCGCCGCAAGCGCGAGACCTACATCGGACCTTGGTTGCCCGAGCCGATCGTCGAACCGGAGGAGGAGGACGTGGCCGACGTCACGTTGCCTCTGATGATGGCGCTCGAGCGACTGTCGCCGCTCGAGCGCGCTGCGTTTCTGCTGCATGACGTGTTCGGTGCGAGCTTCGAGGAAGTCGCGGAGACCATCGGGCGCGATCCGGCCGCGTGCCGGCAGCTCGCGAGCCGGGCGCGCGTGCACGTTCGCGCCGAACGCCCGCGGTTCGAGCTGCCGCGAGAGCGGGGTCTCCAGATAGCAGCGGAATTTTTTGCGGCGTCCCGCGGCGGCGACATGCAAGCGTTGCGATCCCTGCTGGCGGCGGACGTTACGGTGCACGCCGACGGCGGCGGCAAGCGGCCGGCGGCCACGGCACCGATCGTCGGCATCGAAGATGTGCTGCGCCTCCACGCGGTGCTTGCCCCCATATTCGCGCAGCACCCGTCGCAACTCGTTCGCTACGCGCTCGTCAACGGCCTGCCGGGGTTCGTAACCCTGGAGAGCGATGGTCTCCTGCAGACCACGGCGCTCGAGATTTCAGAAGGCAAGATCGCCGGCATCTACGTCGTGCGGAATCCGGAGAAGCTAAGGCATTTGGACGACGGCGCTGGCCCTCGATTCGGCGAGTCCACGAGCACTCACTAGCCGCGTAACGGCGAGCCGTTCGAGCCGGGCTCCGATGCGGCCGAGCCGCGCGATCAACGCGGCCGTGTAGCCGACGCGGCCCCGGCAGCGCTGCCTACGGCGGATGCGTTGCCGGTGGTTCCGCGCGCTGCGCCTTGCGCGTTGCCCGCGGCGCCTGCCGTAGCGCTGGCGCCGCCGGCGGCCCGGCTTGCGGTACCGCCGACGGCCGCGCCACCACTCCCGGACGCGCTGCCCGAAGCCTGGCTGACGAGCAGCATCTGCGTGCCGCGCGCGAGTTCGACATTGCCCGTGTGCGACGTGAGCACCGAGCCTTGTGCGCGCCCCGCCGCGCCCGATGCGATGGTGAGGCCGTTCATGCCAAACACACCACGGCTGCCCGACATGAGATGGCCGGCGGCATTCATGCCGCCCATGGCACCTGCCGAAGCGTGCGATGCTGCGCCGACCGACGAGGCTGCGGCACCGCCAACCCTGCCGCCGAGGCCCGCTGCCCCACCCAACGTGCCGGAGGCCGAGCCGGCCACGCCGCCGACGAGCCCGCCGCCACCGAGGCTGCCGCCGCCGGTCGCACCCCCCGCACCGAATGCGCTGCCGCCGAACGCGGCGTCGGCGCCGCTTGCCGTGGCCGCTTGCGCCGCGCCGACCGCGCGGATCGTGGCTGCGACGGGCACCTCGCGGCCGTCCTCGAGAATGGCCTTGTCGAACACGATGCCGAGTCTCGAATCGGCGCTACCGCTGGCGGAGCCCGAGTGCCGGCTGTGCGGTTGCGCTTCCGTCACGTGGCCGACGAGCTTCGTGCCGCGGCGCAACGCCACTTGGCCGCTCGCGCGCGCGTCCTCCGCGAGGGTCGCCGTGACTTCGTCGCCGGTCTTCGCGCGGCGTGCGTCGAGCGGCTTCGACAGTGCTGCGTTCATTTCCGTGCCCTGAGCGACCCTTGAATCCCCGTCTCTCGAGGATATCGATGCCGATGAGCTGCTCTCGTGCGCCGCGCTGGCGCCGTGGCGGTCGGCGGATACCGAGGTGCTCGATTGGCTGGAGGCCTCGACGTTCGTCTTTTGGGCCAGCGCACTACCGCTAAGGGCGAGCGCGATACCAAGGACCAGGCTCGAATGTCTCATCGCTGGGCTCCTCCGCATGCTTTGCAAAAGAGAATAGATAAGACGCGCTAGCGCGGTGTGTGACGGCGTTCACGATCGCGCAACTCGCCGAGCCAATGGTAAAGAGTCGGCGGGGGCGGCTCGAAGGCCGTACAATGGCGGCTCAGCCGTAATCCTCAGCCCTGACCCGAGTCGATCCGTCCCAATGAGCTCGCCCTCCACCACCGCGGCGCAGTCCGTGACCGTGCCGCGCTATCTGATCCTGTTCGTCGGCGCGCTCGTCGCGATCGGCCCGTTGAGCCTCGACGCCTATCTTCCGGCCATGCCGGCGATGGCGAAGGCGTTCGGGGTCAGCATCGTGCGGATCAACGACACGATCAGCATCTACCTCGTCGGTTACGGGATCGGGCAATTCTTCGGCGGTGCGTTCTCCGACCAGATCGGGCGCAAGCGGATCGGCCTGATCGGTCTCGCGATCTTCGTGCTCGCGTCGCTGGCGATCGGCGTGTCGACCACGGTAGAGCAGGTGCAGTGGTTCCGTTTCGTGCAGGCCATCGGCGGCGGCTTCGCCACCGTGATCTGCATGGCGATCGTGCGCGACGTGTATCCCGTGCACGAGCTCGGCCGGCGCATGGCGATGGTCATGCTCGTGATGCTCGCCTCGCCCGCGATCGCGCCCACGCTGGGCTCGATGCTGCTGCGCTTCGGCTGGCATGCCATCTTCTACTTCAAGGCCATCTACTCCGGCGCGCTGTTCGTGTTCTACGCCGTGGCCGTGCCGGAAACGCGGCCCGGCGGCGAGTGGCGGAACCTGTCGGTGCTCTCCACGCTGCGCCAGTGCGTGCACGTGGTCACCCGCAAGAGCGAGGGGGGCGTACGCCCGGTCATGTTCGCGATCACCGGCGCGTTCGGCGCGGCCGTGTTCATGACGTTCCTGACGAACTCGTCGTTCGCCTATATCGACTACTTCGGCGTGTCGGCGCAGATGTTTCCGCTGTATTTCAGCATCGGCGTGATCGGCCTCGTCTCCACGAACCTGTACAGCATGCGGCGCCTGACCCCGGGCAGCGCGCCGCTGTTCTTCCGTTCCGGGCTTGCGCTGCAGCTCGCGGCGGTCACCGTCCTGCTCGCGGCCGTGCTGGCGGGCGCGCCGTCGATTTGGCTCGTGGTGGTGCCCGTCGCCGTCGTCGTGTCGTGCTTCGGGCTGGTGGGCCCGTCCGGCTCGTCGCAGTACATGAGCCACTTCGATCGGCTCGCGGGCAGCGCGTCGTCGCTGTACACGACGCTGCTGTTCTCCTCGGGCGCCATCTTCGGCGCGATCTCGGGGCGCTTCTTCGACGGCACGCTGCTGCCGATGGCCGTGACGATGTTCATTGCCTCCGTGCTCGCGAACGCCTGCGCGTTCACCACGGGGGCGAAGTTCCGGCGCGTGCCGGTTTCGGCGCCCGGCTAGAGCGGCGTACGGGTCAGCGACGCGCTTCGGCCGCGGCCGCGGCGATCGCGGCCGCGATGTCGCCGTCGATCGGCCGGCCGATGCTGATCACGTGCAGACGGCCGTCGTCGAGCATCTGCAGGCCCCAGCCGATATGAATGCCGAAGACCAGCGGGCGCTGGCCGACGCCGATCAGCAGTGGCGAGCCCGACAGGCCCGGCACGCCGCCGAGACCGTGTCGACAGGTGTACACGATCAAGTCGGTCGCCGGCGCGTCGTAGGGTGGCCGCGGCTCGATGAAGCGGCAGTCGCCCTCGCTGAGCTCGGCCTGGCGCAGCAGCAAACGCAGTGGCGCACCGTCCGTCGCAAGCCGTGCCAAGCGCGGCCCCGTCACTCGCCCCACGGCGAGCCTGCCGACGTCGCCTTCGAGGCGCTTCTCGACGCGCACGACGGCCCAATCGGTCGCGACGCCGACCTCGCCGCCGCGTGGCGCGCGCCAAAGTTTATCGATCCGATACGGCCGGCCCTGGGCGCCGAGGACGAGGCACTCGCGTAGCACGGCGTCCTCCGACTCCGGCAATCCGTGCGCCGTCGTCAGCACGAGATCGAGGTTCGCGCCTTCGATGCCGACGTCGAGCACCGCGCCGCGCGACAGGTGCGCGACGTTCGGCACGTCGGTGCTGCAGCGCAGTTGCACGACCCCGCGTGTTGCGCCGGTCCCGCCGAGCGGGAACGGCGTAGTGACCTCCATCGAGGCGTAGGCCGAGGGATGGAGGAGCAATGCGAGCACGATACCGGCGGCGCGTGATGCGCCGGCGGCGCAGCGAGCACTGCCTCGCCCTGGGCGAACGCCCCGCGGTCGCGGGCTCATTCGTCGAGGTCCTCGTACTTGAAGGGGTCCGTCTCGGCCGGCTTCGTCGCGAGCGGCATCCCGGGCAACGGCTGCTCGCGCTCAGCCGCCATCCACAGGAACGATGCCATGACGACCGTCGCCTGCTTCAAGTCCGCGGTCTTGACGTGATCGAACGTGTCGATGCTGCTGTGGTGCACGCGGCTGCCGTAATCGACGGGATCCTGGATGAACTGAAACGCCGGCATGCCTACGGTCTGCATCAGCACGTGGTCGGTGCCGCCCGTGGGTCGCGACACGACCTTCGTGGCGCCCATGCTGGCGAAGGGCGCGAGCCATTCGCGAAAGATCGGCACGACGGACAGATTGCCCTCGGTGTAGATGCCGCGAATCTTCCCCGAGCCGTTGTCCAGATTGAAATACGCGGCGAGGTCGGCGGCGCCCGGCAACGGCTTGATCGGCCAGCGCGAGCTCCACGTCGTATACGGGCTCAGCTTCGCGATCTCGGGATCGGTGATGGCCGGCCGCTCGGCGAGATAGCGCTCGACGTACGCCATCGAGCCGAGCAGGCCCTGCTCCTCGCCCGCCCACAGCACGAAGCGGATCGTGCGGCGCGGCTTCACGCCGAGGGTGCTGAGCACGCGCGCGATCTCCATCACGACCACGGAGCCCGCGCCGTTGTCCTGGGCACCGTCGGCGGCCACCCAGCTGTCGAGGTGTGCGCCGGCCATGACGTAGCCGGCTTTCGGATCGCGGCCCGGAATCTCGGCGACGATGTTGTAGGCGTTGTGGTCGGAGTCGTCGTAGCGCACGACGCTCGTGAGCTCCACGGTCGGCACCGTAGCGGTCTTCGCGAGCCGCGCGAGCCGGCGATAATCCTCGGCGGCGAGCTCGATGCCCGGCACGGCGGGCGTTTGGCCCACTCGATAGCCGTAGCCTTCCCCATGCAGCAGACCGCCGTCGCGATACGACTCGCGCAGCCACGCGAGCGCGCCTTCGGCCGCCAGGAACGCGTCGACCTTCGCGGCGAACGCCGAGCGCTTCGATGCTCGGGCAAGCGCGGGCTCGGAGAACGTTGGCTGCACGTAGGTATCGAGCTTGCCGAGGTCCTCGTCCGTGAAGCGGCGAAACGGCGCCTGGTCGGGCTCCGAGCCCTCGCCGGGCTCGCTGACGAGCACCACCTTGCCCTTGAGCTGGCCCTTCCACTTGTCGAAATCGCGCTCGCGCCGCAGCGGTGCCACGATCACCGGCGCACTGATCGTGCCCGGCGTGCCGGGCGTCCACGCGACGGGAATCGCGCGCATCACGACCACGCGCGGCGTGACCATTCGCGCCTCGATGCGCTCGACGGACCAGCCGCGGCCGAAGTCGAAGCCCTCCGCGTGCACCTTGGCAAGACCCCAGCCGCGAAATTGCTCTTGCGTCCATTTTTCCGCGGCCCGCATCTGCGGCGAGTTCGTCATGCGCCCGCCGATGCGATCGGTGAGGTACTCGGCCGTGCTCGGCAGCTGGCTGTGGTTCAGCGCCTCGTCGATGATGCGATTGATGGTGGCGTTGTCGACTTCGGCATGGCTTGCGGACGCGAGCGTCAACGCCAGGATCGCCAGGAGGTAGCGCATTTGTCGGGTGCCCTCGAGGAGTCGGACCGGCCCGAGTATAGCGCGCAGGCCGTATGCCGCCGATCGGCTGTCGATTTTCGGCTTCGTCGTTCGACGTAGAGATGTAGGCAAACAAAACCCGGGAGGGTACCCATGCGATTCATCAGCATTTTCACGCACGAGCCCGTCAACCGCCGCCCGACGCAGGCCGAAATGGCCGCCATGGGCAAGCTGATCGAGGAGGGAATGAAGGCAGGGTGGCTGCTCGCGACCGAGGGCGTGAGCTTCGGCGCGACGGGCGTGCGCGTCCACCGCAGCACCGCCGGCAAGATCACGGTCACCGACGGCCCGTTCGCGGAGGCCAAGGAAGTCATCGGCGGCTATGCGCTGATGAAGGCGGCCTCGAAGGAAGAGATCGTCGAGCTCACGCGGAAGTTCTTGAGCGTCGCCGGTCAGGGGACCTGCGAGATCTATCAGCTGTACGAGATGCCGAGCCCCGGCTGAACGGGGGCCGGCAGCCAGCGCGTGCATCGAGGAGCCGGCGCCGATCGACGCCGATCGCCCGGCTCACTCGTGCCGCAGCACGACCATCGGGTCGACGCGCGCCGCGCGGCGCGCGACGGCGCCGCCGCTCAGGAGCGCCACGCACAGCACGAACGAGGCGGAGCCTACCAGCGCGAGCGCGTCGACCGGGCTCACGCCGAACAGCATGCTCGACAAGATCCCGGACGCCGCGACGCCGCCGGCGATACCGAGGGCGGCCCCGGCAACCACCGGGCGCATCGTTTGGCGCAGGATCAAGCCCAGCACCTTCGGCGCTTCCGCGCCGAGCGCGACGCGGATGCCGATCTCGCGAACGCGCTGGCCTACGAAGTGCGCCACGACGCCGTAGACGCCGACGGCGGCGAGCACGAGCGCGAGCACGCCGAGCGCCGCGGCGAGCGTCGTCACGATGCCCGACACGTTGCGCCAGCGCTCGAGGTTCGCCTCGAGCGGATACAGCGGGGCCGGCAGGCCCGGATCGAGCGCACGCACCACGGCGCGAATGCCGGCAGCCGTCGTCGCGAAATCCGCGCGGCTCTTCACCAGCAATTTCTCGCCGACCCGCGCAGGCAGATAGACGTAGTACGGGTCGATCTGTCCCAGCGAGCGCACTTCCGCGTCCTTCGCGACGCCGACGATCCGCAGCTCGACCTCGTTGGCGCGTGGCCTGCGCCACAGCAGCGTGCGGCCGATCGCGTCGCCGTCCGGCCATAGATTGCGTGCCGTCGTTGCGCTCACGATGGCGACGCTCGAATCTGCCGTCGAGCTCGTTCTCCGCGAACGTGCGGCCGAGCAGCATCGGCAGCCCCAGCACCGAGAAGTAGCCGGGGCTGACAAAGTTCAGCTCGGCGGTGCGCACGTCGTCGTCGCCGGCGCCCGGCAGGCGCACGGCGCCGGTCACGTAATCCTCGCCCACGGGATCGCGCATGACGTAGGCCGTGGCCTCGACGCCCGGCAGCGCCGCGATTTCGGCTTGCAGCCGTGGCCAGAACGAAGAATCCGGCGCGTGGCCCGTGTCCGAGACGTAATCGTAGGAGAGTACGGTGACGTCGCGGTAGTCGAAGCCGGGGTCGGCCGTGTGCGCGGCCTGCAGGCCCGCGCAGCAGCAGCCCCGCGCCGATCATCAGCACCATGCACAGCGCGACCTGCGCGCCGACCAGCATCCCTTGCAGCCGGCCACCGCGGCGGTTCCCGCCGCCGTGCGAGTCCTGTTTCATGACCGAGTGCAGATCCGCCTTCGACGCCTGCAACGCCGGCGCCAAGCCGAACAGCACGCCGGTCCCGAACGTGAGCGCCACCGTGCTGGCGAGCACGCGAAAGTCGGGGCTCACGTCGAGCCCGAGCGGCGGCAGGCCCACGGGCGTGATCGTCGGCAGCGCGAGCGCGAGCAATGTCCTGAACGAGCCGAGCGCGAGCAGCGAGCCGAGCGTTCCGCCGGCGATTGCGAGCAACAGGCTCTCGATCAGCAGCTGCCGAATCACGAGCGCGCGGCTCGCGCCGAGTGACAGGCGCACGGCGATCTCGCGGCTGCGCGCCGCGCCGCGCGCCAGCATCAGATTCGCAACGTTCGCGCAGGCGATCAGCAGGATGAGCGCGAACGCGGTCAGGACGACTGCGCCGGCGCCCAAAGCCGCGCCGCGCGCGAACGGTGGCACCGTCAACGGCTTCGCGCGCTCGACGCTCAGCGTCGTCGAGCGGCCGGCCTCCTGTCGGTCGATATCCGCGGCGACGACGCCGAGCTGGGCGCGAACCTGGTCGATGGTGACCCCCGCGGCGCGGCGGCCGAGCAGGTACAACCAACCGACTCGATCGTTGGCGTAACTGTTCGCGCTCGGCAGCAGCAGCGGCTGCGTCGCGATCGGTGCGAAGAACGCGGGCCGGAACATGCCGCCGTACGTGCCTTCGCGCGCGACGCCGACGACGGTGAACGATTGGCGGCCGAGCTCGATCGTGCGGCCGACCACGGTCGGATCCGCGCCGAACGTGCTCACCCAGATCTCGTGCCCCAGCACGACGACGGGGTCCGCGCCGCTGCGGCAGTCCCGCTCGGTGGGCGCGCGACCGAGTGCCGGCGGCTGGTCGAGCACGTCGAAGTAGGCGCACGTGACGAGCAGCCCCGCCGTTTGCCGGGGCGCCTCGCCGCCCAGCAGCGCTCCGATCGTATTCGAATGCCCGGCGAGGGCCGCGGAGCCTGTCGCGCCGTCGCGGTAGGCTCGAAACTCCGCCGTCGTGGCGAGGCCCGCGAGCGCGTTCTCGCGCTCCGGCACGCCGTCGATCGTCTGGTAGATCGACACGAGCTCCCGTGCATCGGGGGCGGGGATGTTGCGGAACAGCACGCCGTTGATGACGGAGAAGATACCGCTGTTCACGCCGACGCCGAGCGCGATCGTGACGATGGCCGCGGCGGCGAAGCCGGGCGCGCGGCTCAGCGAGCGCAGCGCATAGCGCAGATCGTTGGGGAGGTTGTGCAGCATGGGCCACCTCTGAATTGCGCGCCTGCGCGGCTAATGCGCGACTCGTGCCAAGCGCGACGCGTCCCGCTAAGGCCTTGATGCGCTTGGCCCGCCGGCCGGCCACGGCCCGCTCGCGAGGGTGCCCGCGCGTCCCGTATTCGCGCTTGGCGTCCCGCGCCCGGGACGCCAGGCGAGCAGTCGCGGCGGCGGGCGCGAACGCCGTCTCGGCGGGCGTTGCCCGCGGGCTCGCGCGGGCCTTCGCCAGGCGTTGGGCAGTCGGTAAAATCGAAGCTCCGACGCGGACTCCCGGGGTACGGCACGATGCACGCCATTCAACGCGAGATCATGGAAGAGAAAGCCGACGCGCTGGCTCGTACGGAGCGCCGGCTCCTCGCGGCGCTCGATGCGTATCGCGCGCCCGGCGGCGGGCACGAGCCGCGCGCTGCGGCGCGTCGCGAGGACGTCACGTGGGAGCTCGTGGACGCGGTGACGTGCTTCGTGGTGCAGCGCGAAGCGTGCGGGTTGCGCGATGCGAAATACTTTTTCGATTTCTACCGTGTGCCCGCCGAGGTCGTGCGGCGGATCGGCGTGCGCCGCCAGCGTCGCTCGAGCTGACGGCTTGGCTCAACCGCTCCGACGCAGACTCGCGGGACCTCGACCGCTCGCGCTCGCGAGAGCTCGCTTCCGAGGGCGCTACTTGCCTTGCGGGGCCGGCGCTGAAGGCGTCTCGCCGCCCGGGGGCTCTTGCAGCCACTCGCACTTATGCGCTTTCGCGAGCTCCAGCAAATGCTGGGCGCGCATCATGGGTCCGACGTTGGCGGCAAGCTCGTCGCCCTGTGCGAGCGCGGACTGGATGTTCTTCTCGGCCTGCACTTGCGCCTGCGCGTTCTGTGCGGCCTGCGCGGCTTGCTGTGCTCGCGCCGCTCCTCGGCCGAAGATCGGCACTGCCGACGTTGCGGCGCCTTGCACCGCCGAGCGAAAGATTCCCTTGCGAACGGCGCCGCGCGCTTCCTGCTCGGCTTGATTGATTTGGTCGAGCTGCGCCTGGGCGTCCGCGCCTCGTGCTTGCACGGACGCGAGCATCTGCGGATTTTGGGTGATCGCCATGACCTCGGTTTGCAGCGCCTCGCAGGTCATTTCTTCGTCGCCGGGATGCGCAGCGTTTGCCGCGCCATCGGTTTGCGCCGCGAGCAACTGCTCGTGGCTCGCCTTGGCTCGCTTGCCGAGATCGTCGGACTTTTGCGCGACGGCCAGGGAGGTGGTGAACACGAACGCAACGAGCAGAATCGCACGCATGTGTTTCTCCGGAGTGCCAACGCCCCAGGGTGCAGGCGGCCCGAGTCTACTCCGCCGCCGTGCCAAGAAGATAGCGGGCGCCTGGCGCGCGTCAGCTCGCCGGCTCGATCCGCAGAATCGCGCCCTTGTCCTCGTCGGTCAGCAGGTACAGCAGCTCGTCGGGGCCCATGCGCACGTCGCGAATGCGCTGGCGCAGCTCCGTGAGTAGCGACTCCCGGCGCAGCTCCTCCATGTTCTCGTTGAACAGGATGCGCTCGAGGTGTCCCGTGCCGGGCACCTCGCCGGTGCGCATGCCGCCGACGAACACGTCGCCTTTCCATTTCGGCAGCTTGTTGCCCGTGTAGAACGCGAGCCCCGAGACGGCGATGGCGGGCGTCCAGTAGACGATCGGGTCCTCGAACCCGTCGCGCGAGAAACCTTTCGATTGCCAGGGCCCGGGATACGTGCGGCCGAGGCTCACGAGCGGCCAGCCGTAGTTGGCACCGGGCTTCAGCAGGTTCAGCTCGTCGCCGCCGTTCGGGCCGTTCTCGTTCTGCCAGAGCTCGTTCGTGCCGGGGCGAAACGCCAGCCCGAGCGTGCTGCGATGGCCCAGCGTGTAGAGCTCGGGCCGATGGCCCGGCTGGCCGGCGAACGGGTTGTCCTTCGGCACTCCGCCGGTGTCCGTCAGCCGCAGGACTTTGCCGTCGAGTGTGTTCGGATCTTGCGCGTCGCCGCCGGACGTCGCGACGTACAGCATGCCGTCGGGGCCAAACGCCATGCGCGCGCGGCCGGTCGTGCCGGGCTCGGACACGAAGACGTCCTCGACGCGGGTGAGTGCGCTGCCGTTCCACACGCCGCGGGCGATGGCCAGCATCGTCGGCCCATCGTTCGCCCCCGGCTTGTTGTAGCTCAAATAGACGAAGTGATTCGAATCGAACTTCGGATGCAGCACCACGTCGCCGAGGCCCGCGAGCCCGGCGGCGACGACCTTCGGTGTGCCGGCGACCGGCTCGGCCACGAGCTCGCCGCTGCCGTGCACGAGGCGCAGTCGGCCGCCGCGTTCCGTCACGAGCATATCGCCGCCCGGCAGGAACGCGAGGCTCCAGGGACGCTGGAGCCCGCGCGTGAGCACGACGACGCGGATGTCCTGACCCTCGGCCGTCTTGTAGTAGACGGGCTGGTCGGGGAGTGGGGGAATCGCAAGGCCGCTCGGCGCGACCGGAATGCCGTTGCGCAGCGGCACCTTTTGCTGGGCCAGCGCGGCGCTCGCCGCCAGCGCCATCGACAGGCCGAGACACACGACGCGGAAGCTGCGCCGCGACTGCGCGCGATTCTGCATTGGATTCGTCCCCCCAAGGTCGGTCAGCGCAGGAGAATACCGCCATCGGCGCTCAGCGTCTCGCCGTGCACGAAACTGGCTGCCGGCGCGATCGGCCACGCGCAGCGCTCATCGCTCGTCCGTGGTGCCGCTATGGTGGTTGTCTCGCGGCCACCCTATACTCGGCCGCAGAGTCGTTCAGCCTGTTTGGGAGCAGTCTGTTTGAGCGTCTCGCGCCACGGCTGCGCCGTTGCGGCGTCGGTCATAACAAGAATAAGCGACCGTCATACGACGCTCGAGTCTCCCATCCTTGTCTTCTGCATTCGCGAGCTCGCGCGCCCGACACGGCGCGGGAGCGCGTGCGTCTCGTCGTTTACCCATCAAGGAGTTTCGCAATGACAAAGTCCGTAATGTGCCGCGCGTTGGCGGCACTCGTCAGCACGGCGCTCATGCCACTGCTTGCACAAGCGCCGACCGCCCGCGCGCAGGCGGCCGGCGATCTCTGGGAAGTGACCCAGCAGATGACGATGGAAGGCATGCCGATGAAGATGCCGGCCAACACGATGCAGGTATGCGCGGCCAAGGAATGGACGCAGCCACCCGGCGGCAACCGCGAAGGGTGCACCAGCTCGGCCTTTGCGCAGTCGGGAAGCACGGTCACCTGGACCACGACGTGCACCGGGCAACAATCGATGACGGGTCAAGGCGAAGTCACGCGCGACAGCGCCGATCACTACAAGGGCACGATCAAGCTCATGGGTGACGGCTTCGCCATGACGATTCAGCTCGAAGGCAAGCGCGTCGGCGATTGCGACCATCCTCAATAAGTAACTCCGTCATGAGCCGGATGTTTGCTCGTTGATCGCGGGCGCGGGGTGTTATCGCTCGGCGCCGGCGTCAGAGCGCAGCCGGGGCCGATCCCTGGCGCTGTTGCCGGCTGCGCCGACCACCACCTAGCAGGACCGGGACTCGGGATCTGCGAATTTCGGCTACGGCTCCGTGAGCTCATCCCGAGACGCCGAAATCCCAGGTGAAATAGAGAATCTGCGTCGTGCCCCCGCCGAGCAGCTCGCCGAGCGACGCCTCGTTCTTGCGGCGCCGGCGTCGGCCGCCGTTGTCCTTCTCGATCGGCCGCAGCACCAGCGCGTACTCGCCGCTCGGCAACATCGAGGCGGCTGCTCGATAGTGGCCGCGACCGAGCTGTCGGAGCTGCGTCACCACCGGCTCCTCGATGATCGGGCCGTCGGGCAGGGAGTCGGATTTGTCGCGCGTGGTCTTGGCGGCCGCGATGAGGCGATAGTTGTCCTTGGTGGGAACCAGCCGAACGATCGCCGGCTGATACTCGTCGGGGTCGACGCCGGGGATGTGGCCGAACTCGACCTCGAACTTCGGAGCGGTGCCAATGTCGCGGGGTGCTGCGGTGCCCGTGAGCGCCCAGATCGCGGTGTGTTCCTGGCTGCCCGGATGGAACAGGCCGCCGAGCGTCGTGGCGATGCCGCCGACCGCCGGATTCACGAACACGAGCGCCTTGCCCGCCAGGCTCTGGAGCGTCTTGAGCCGCACGGTGCTCTTGTCGTCCGTGAACGCTACCTGGGCGATCGTTGGCGGCAGCGGCATTCGCTCGCCACCGTTCAGCACCCAGGCGTGTGGCGTGGGATCCGCATTGGGCGGGGCCTCGGGCGCGCGCCGCGCCGCCGCGGCCTCGTCCTGCTTCGCCGCGAGCTGCTCGATCGTGGCCGAGAGCCGAGCGAAATCGGCCTGCGACGGGGACGACGGCGCATCGGTCTCGGCCGTCGCCTTCTTCGCGGCCTCCGTCGTGAGCATCTCGTCGATGACCGCCTCCGCCACGCCCGCGACCTTGAGCGCGACGAGCGCGCGAGCCGCAACGTCGAAGTCGGTGTCGTTCGCGGCAATGGCCGCGAGGATGGTCGTCTCGGAGAACCCCGCCCTCGTCATCGCGAGGATGTCGTCGTTCACGAGCACGCCAGTCTCTATCTCGTCGCTCGGGGTTGCGACCGGCGTGCCCGCCTCGGGCTCGGGCGGACCGACGGGCGGATTCGGGGCGAGCGGTGCAGTGCCCGTCGCGTCGTCGGGCGCGTCTTGCGCCGCGGCGCCGCACACGAACGCGAGCGCGGCCCACGCGCAAATGACCTTCCGATGCCGCTGTCCTTGGCGCATGGGTTCCGTTCCGTCGAGCGATGGACCGAATGCTAGCGACCGATGCTCGCCCATCGCAACCTGGCGCGGCGAATGCACCGTCGCCTAGCGGCGACACCCGCGGATAAGAGGAACCGGGCGCACGAGCAGGCGCCCGCGACGGCGTGTCTCAGGAGCTCGCGCGTGCGCGCGCCCCGGTCCGCCGGCTGGAGGGCAGCGCGCGGCGCAGCGCCTGGCCCGTGTACGACCGCGGCTCGGCCGCGACCTGCTCCGGCGTGCCCGCGACAATCAGCTCGCCGCCCGCGCCGCCGCCTTCGGGGCCGAGATCCACGATCCAGTCCGCCGTTTTGATCACGTCGAGATTGTGCTCGATGATCACGATCGTGTTGCCCTGGTCGCGCAGCTTGTACAGCACCTCGAGCAGTTGCGCGATGTCGTGGAAGTGCAGGCCCGTGGTCGGCTCGTCCAAGATATACAGCGTGGAGCCGGTGGCGCGCTTCGACAGCTCCTTCGCGAGCTTCACGCGCTGGGCTTCGCCGCCCGACAGCGTGGTCGCGTTCTGACCGAGCTCGATGTAGCCGAGGCCGACGGCCATCAGCGTCTCGAGCTTGTGTGCCACCATCGGCACGTTGCGGAAGAGCTCCAATGCGTCCTCGACCGTGAGCCTCAACACCTCGGAGATGTTCTTGCCCTTGTAGCGGATGTCGAGCGTCTCGCGGTTGAAGCGCTTGCCGCCGCAGGTATCGCACGCCACGTAGACGTCGGGCAGGAAGTGCATCTCCACCTTGATCACGCCGTCGCCCTGGCAGGTCTCGCAGCGGCCGCCTTTCACGTTGAACGAGAAGCGGCCCGGCTCGTAGCCGCGCGAGCGCGCTTCCGGCGTCTGCGCAAACAGCTCGCGGATCGGCGTCAGCACGCCGCTGTACGTGGCCGGATTGCTGCGCGGCGTCCGGCCGATCGGGTCCTGGGAAATATCGATCACGTAGTCGAAGTGCTCGATGCCTTCGACGGAGTGAAACGGCGCGGGCTCCTCGCTGCTGCCGTTGATCCGCTGCGCAGCGAGGCGGTAGATCGTGTCGTTCACGAGCGTGCTCTTGCCGCTGCCCGACACGCCCGTGACGCAGGTCATGAGCCCGACCGGGATCTCGACGTCGACGCTCTTGAGGTTGTTGCCTCGCGCGCCTTCGATCTTCAGCACGAGCTGTGCATCGAACGGCCGCCGTTCGCTCGGCAACGGGATCTCGCGCCGGCCGGACAGGTACTGGCCCGTCAGCGATGCCGGATTGTCGCAAATCTCCTGCGGAGTGCCCTGCGCCACGATCTGGCCGCCATGCACGCCGGCGCCGGGGCCGAGGTCGACGACGTAGTCGGCCGACATGATCGCTTCCTGGTCGTGCTCCACCACGAGCACGGTGTTGCCGAGGTTGCGCAGGTTCATCAGCGTCTCGAGCAGGCGCTGGTTGTCGCGCTGATGCAGGCCGATCGACGGTTCGTCCAGAATGTACATGACGCCGACGAGCCCGGAGCCGATCTGGCTCGCGAGCCTGATGCGCTGCGCCTCGCCGCCCGAAAGCGTGTCGGCGCTGCGGTCGAGCGAAAGGTAGCCCAAGCCCACGTCGGCCAGGAATTTCAGCCGATTGCCGATCTCCTTCACGATCTTCTCGGCGATCTCGCCGCGCCAGCCCCGAAGGCTCAGCATACGGAAAAAGTCGAGCGCCGCCATGACGCTAAGCCCCGTGATCTCATGCAGCGGCTTCTCCTGCACGAACACGTTGCGGGCCGCGGCATTCAGGCGCGTGCCGCCGCAGGTCCTGCACGCCTGCGTGCTCTGGTACTTCGCGAGCGTCTCGCGCACGGCCTGACTCTCGGTCTCCGTGTAGCGGCGCTGCATGTTCGGGATGATGCCCTCGAAGGCGTGCTTCCACTCCCAGTGGTTGCCTTTCTTCTGATTGTCGTAGCGAAACTGAATCTTCTCCCCGTTGCTGCCGTACAGCACGATGTGCTGGAATTTTTCCGGCAAATCCTGGAACGGCAGCGTCACGTCGAATTTGTAGTGCTTCGCGAGCGACTGGATCATGCCCCAGTAGAAATGACTGCGGCTGTCCCAGCCGTGGATCGCGCCACCGGCGAGCGACAGGTGCGGGTGCGCGACGATGCGCGCGGGATCGAAGAACATGCGCATGCCGAGCCCGTCGCAGTCGGGGCACGCGCCGCTCGGGTTGTTGAACGAGAAGAGGCGCGGCTCGAGCTCCGGAATGCTGTAGCCGCAGATCGAGCAGGCGAACTTGTTCGAGAAGGCCAGCGGCGACTTCTTCGGCTGATCCATGAACGCGATCAGCGCCACGCCGTCGGCCATATGCAGCGCCGTTTCGAAGCTCTCGGCGAGCCGCAGCTGAATGTCCGGCTTCACCGTCAGTCGGTCGACGACGACCTCGACGTCGTGCTTCTTGCGCTTGTCGAGCTTCGGCGGATCGTCGAGCTCGATGACCTTGCCGTCGATCCGCGCGCGCAGGAAGCCTTGCGCCTTCAGCTCGTCGAGCAGCGCCACGTACTCGCCCTTGCGCGCCTGCACGACGGGTGCGAGCAGCATGACCTTGGTGCCGGCCGGCAGCGCCATCACGGTGTCGACCATCTGCGACACGTTCTGCGCCTCGAGCGGCACGCCGTGGTCCGGGCAACGCGGAATGCCGGCGCGCGCGTACAGCAGGCGCAGGTAATCGTAGATCTCGGTCACCGTGCCGACCGTGGAGCGCGGGTTGTGCGACGTGCTCTTCTGCTCGATCGAGATCGCCGGCGAGAGCCCCTCGATGTGGTCGACGTCGGGCTTTTCCATCATCGACAGGAACTGCCGGGCATAGGCGCTCAGCGACTCGACGTAGCGGCGCTGACCCTCGGCGTACAGCGTGTCGAACGCGAGGCTCGATTTGCCGGACCCCGACAGGCCGGTCAGCACCACGAGCTTGTCGCGCGGCAGATCGAGATCGATGTTGCGAAGGTTGTGCGTCCGCGCGCCGCGGATCTGGATCGTCTTCATGGGTCGGTAGATGGGGTCGCCGGGCGGCCGGGCCAAACAGGCACTATAAGCCGCGCCGAAACCGCGGCGCAAAGCGTCGCCGAGAATTTCTTCCGGAGCCTGCAACTTCCGCGGCGGCGGCTGCGTATTGAGTGGGTGTGATCACGCCAATTTCAAGGAGACTCCGCTCATGCGCACCACATTTGGAACCGAAGGAAGGGTTGCCCGGACCGCGCGCGCGGTGCTCGCCGTTGCGCTGGCCGCCGGCGCACTGCTGGCGGCCAATGGCGCGGCCGCCGACCATGCCTACCTCGGCAAGCACTTCGGCCGCTTCGACCTCGGGGGACTGGTCTATGTCATGACCAACGCCTCGGCCGGCAACGAGATCGTCACGTACTTGCGCGACCGCCGTGGCCGTTTGACGCCCCTGCATCATGGCACGGTGTCGACCGGGGGCCTGGGCGGCAGCGCGAACGCCGAGATCGATCCGCTGGGTTCACAAGGCGCGCTCGCCTACGACGACGACACGCGCCTGCTGTTCGCCGTGAACGCCGGCGACAACACGGTCGCGGCGCTCGATGCGAATCGGCCCGACTTCCGGCCTGCGCTGCGCGCGGTCGTGCCGTCCGGCGGCTTCATTCCGGTCAGCCTCGCCGTGAGCGAGGACCGGTTGTACGTGCTGAATGCCGGTGGCTCCGGCGTCGTGACGACGTTCGCGATCGGGCATGGCGGCGGCCTCACGCAGATCGGCACGCTCGATTTGAACCTGTCGCCGGTCGCCACCTCGATTCCGTTCGATCAGGTCGGAGCACCGAACCAGGTCGGCGTCGACGCGCTGGCTCGACATCTCGTCGTGACGCACGTCGGCGGCCAGGAAGTGCTGACGGTGCAGCTCGACGACGCGGGCGTGCCGGGCGGCGCCATCACGTCGACGACGACGCCGGGCGCGGGGCCGTTCGCGTTCGGCGTCACGCGCTATGGGACGCTGCTGGTCGCCGAGGCGGCGTCGGGCTCGGTCTCCGCCTTCGATCCGCCGGCGGGCGCCGACCCGCTGATCGCGACGGCGTCCGCCGTGCCGACCGGGCAGGCGGCGACGTGCTGGATCGCCGTGCACGACGACGGCTTCGCCTACGTGAGCAATACGGGCTCGAGCACGCTCGGGCTGTACTCCTGGACGCGCACGGGCCATCTCGAGCTCGTGGCCGGGGCGGCCGCGACGCCGGGTGGGGCGCCGATCGATCTCACGTTCGCGAATGGTGGCGGCTTTCTGTACTCGCTGGACGCCGCCTCGGGTAGCATCTCGCGGTTTCGCGATCTCGCCGAACGACGGCGGGCTGACGCCGGTCGAAACGCAGGGGGGCTTGCCCGCGGCGGCCGGCGTGCAGGGGATCGCGGCGCGCGACTTCTAGTGCTTGCGCGTCGCCGGCTCGCGGTGACGGAGACTGGATGATAGACGTCGACGCGGACGAGCGACGCTGGTCCGAGTACATGGCAGCCGCTCATCGGGGCGATTCCCGCCTGTATGAGCGGCTGCTCGGCGAGCTGGCCTCGGTCATCGCCGCCTATGTGCGCAGCCGGTTCGGCACGTTGTTCTTCACGGAAGACTGCGTTCAGGAATGCCTGATCGCGATTCACAACGCGCGGCATACCTACGATCCGCTCGCGGCCGTTTCGGCCCTGGCTGTTCGCGATCGTCCGGAACAAGACGGTGGACCTGCTGCGTCGTTCCTACCTGAGCCGGCGGGCGCGCGACGGCGCCGATGATGCGCAAGCGGTGGCGCCCGATCCGGCCACGGAGATCGAAGCCGGCGAGATCCTGGCGGGGCTCAAGCCCGAGTTCAAGGATGCGCTGACCTTGACCAAGATCATCGGCTACTCCATCAATGAGGCAGCGGAACGCAGCGGCATCTCGGAGACGGCCATGAAGTCGCGCGTGAGCCGGGCCATACGGGCCGCCGAGCTGCTGCTTCGCGAAGAACGGAGCAACGAGTGACTGACTCGCATCAACCGCTGATCGACGACCTCGTGAAGGACCTGCGACCCGTGCAAGACGCGGGACGCGTGCGTCGTCCCGACGGCGCTCTGGCTGCTCGCGGCCACGGTCTATGGCGTGGCGATCGTCGCTCGGCACGGCCCCGTTGCGGCCCGGTGCGCTCGCGGACTTCGCCGCCCACCTGCCGTACGTCGCCGAGACCGTGCTCGCGGCCTTCGCGATCGGCACGCGTGGCCGTGGCGGCGCTGCGCTCCGCGATCCCGGGGGAGCCTCGTTCGTTGCGCTGGCTCTGGTGGCTGGTGCCGCTCGTGGCATGGACGGCCGTGTATGTCGTCGAGCTGCGTTACCCGCCCAGCTACTATTCCAGCCTGGGCGGCCGCTACGAATGCTTCTGGCAGGTGGTGCTGTTCAGCTTGCCGGCGCTTGCGCTCATGCTGTGGAGCGCGCGGCGGCTGTTCCCGCTCAGGCCGCGGGTCACCGGGTTCTTGGCGGGGGCCGCGGCCGCGGCGATCCCGGGGGAGCTGATGCAATTCGGCTGCATGTACGTGCCCGAGCACATCCTCACGCATCACCTGCTGCCCATCGCGGTGACCGCCGCCCTCGGCGCTGCGATCGGACCGTGGGCGCTGCGGCGGGGCAACGGCGTTCGCCCCCGCCGCGCGCTGCCGCTGCACTGAGCGCGGCCCGCCATTTCGCGGTCGAGTGGGCAGCCGCGCGGCGGGCGGTTATGATCGGCGGAACCTCCAGGCAACGACGTTTGCCATATGCCGAAGCGAGCTCAGTTCTGCCTTGCGGTGGGCATGGTCGCGGTCGTCGGCGCGTGTCGCCTCACGGCCCAGCCGGCCGATTCGGTCGTCCCTTCGCAGAGTGCGGAGACCGCCGTCACGACCGCGCTGGAGCAGCACGGCACTCGCGCCGCCGCAGGACGCGTGGTCGTGTACGTCCCGGCCGACACGCTTTCGGCCGCTGACGCGGAAGGGCTCGCCGCGCGCCTGGATCGCGGGCTCGAGGCGATCGAAGCGTACACGGATACGCCGCACGCCTGGCAACGCAAGGCCGCGAGCATTGCGTACTACTTCCCGCCGAACATGTTCGTGTCGTACACGCAGCCGCTGCTTGACCGAGTCTTCATCAGTTTTCCAAGGCTCGGTAACGGTGACGCGCCGCTGTTGCACGAGACCGTGCACGCGGTGCTCGCGCCCACGGCGGAGTACATGAAGGCGCATCCCGAGCTCATCGACGACACGGCGCCGCCGCCCGTGTGGCTGGCCGAAGGCCTGGCGTATTACGTGGGCGGGAGCGTGGCCGCGAAGCTCGGCGTGCGCGACGGCGATCCGCTGAACGTCGGACCGCTCGAGGAGGTCGACGCGACCTGTGCGAAGGCCCTCGGCACGCCGGCCGGGGCGGAGATTGCGCCGTTCATCGGCACCGCCGGACAGCCCGAGGGGCTCGTATCGCGGGCGCGCAGGCGCGAGCTCGCGCCGCCGTTCTACGCGTGCGCGGGGTCGTTCACCAAGCATCTCGTCGGGCTGCTCGGCGTGAACGCCGTCATCGATCTGCTGGTGCCCTTCGACACTCAGGCGGCGCTCGAGGCCGCGACGGCGAAGCGCCTTGCAGTGCTGCAGACGGAATGGCGCGGCGCCATCGGGGCGCGTCCCTGACGCTGATGCCGGCGTGAGCACCCTGCGCAAAGACATCAAGCACGCCTGGCGCTCGTTGCGCGAGAACCCCCTGTTCACGGCGACCGCCGTCCTGGCGCTGACGCTCGGCATCGGTGTGAACATTGCGATCTTCTCCGTGGTCAACGCCGTGCTCCTGAAGCCGATTCCGTACGACGATCCCGACTCGCTCGTCATGCCGGTGAACACGAACGACGGCCAGCCGGCGGGACCGATCGCCTCGCCGGCGAAGTACATGCACTGGCGCGCGCAGAGCGACGTGCTCGAGCACGTGGCAGCGTTCCGGACGATCTCGCTGAACTTCGAGCGTGGCGACGTGCTCGAAAGCACGGCGGCGCATCAGGTCTCCGCGGAGTTCTTCGATGCTTTTGGCGTGCCGCTACTCGCCGGTCGAGCGTTCACGCCGGCCGAGGATTCGCCGAACGGCGGGCGGTTCGTCGTGCTCGGCGAAACCTTCTGGCGCCAGCGTCTGAACGCCGATCCCGACATCCTGGGGCAAAGCATCACGCTATCCGGCAATCCGTACACCGTCGTCGGTATCGTCTCGCGCAGTTTTCAGTTCCGCGACTTCGGTCAGGGCGAGATATTCGTGCCGTTCCAGCTCGATCCGAACACCACGGATCAGGGTCACTACTTCCTGGCGGCCGGTCGGCTGAAGCCCGGCGTTACGCTCGAGCAGGCGCAAGCACGGCTTGCGGCGTCGGCCGCCGTTTACCGCGAGCGGTTCGCCTTGGGCCTGGGTCCGAAAGGCGGGTTCAGCGTCGTCAGCTTCCAGGAGTCGATCGTCGGCCGGGCCCGTAGCACGCTGCTCGTCGCCCTCGGCGCCGTCGCGTTCGTGCTGCTGATCGCCTGCGCCAACGTCGCGAACCTGCTGCTGATCCGCGCGACCGGCCGGCGCCGCGAGCTGGCGGTGCGGGTCGCGCTCGGCGCGGGGCGCTGGCGCATCGTGCGGCAGCTGCTGACCGAGAGCGTGATGCTGGCGCTGATCGGCGGCGTATTCGGACTCGTCGCCGGCTTCGCCGGCATGCGCGCGCTGCTGACCGTGAACACGGCGGGCCTGCCGCGGCTCGGCGATGCCGGCTCGTTGCTCGGCATGGATTGGCGCGTGGTGCTGTTCACGTTCGCGCTGGCGATCGTCACGGGCGTCGTGTTCGGGCTGATTCCGGCGCTGATCGCGTCGCGCGCCGACTTGAACAGCATCATCAAGGATTCGAGCGGCCGCGCCGGCAGCGGTCTTCGGCAGAACAAGACGCGCGCGGCGCTCGTGCTCGTGGAGGTGAGCCTCGCCGTGGTGTTGCTCGTGGGCGCCGCGCTGCTGATTCGCACCTCGTTCGCGCTCGGCAACGTCGATCCCGGGTTCCAGACCGAAAACGTCCTCACGATGCGCACCTCGCTGTCCGGGTCGCAGTACCGAACGTCCGACGTCGTCGATCAGACGGCGCACGAGGCGCTCGAGCGGATCCGCGAGATCCCGGGCGTCGTTGCGGCGACGATGACGTGCTGCCTGCCGCTGCAGGGCGGTTACGGGCTGCCGTTCAACGTGATCGGGCGAGCCAACGAGGGCCCATTCACGGGCAACGGGGGAATTAGCTGGGAGACGTCCGGCTATTTCGACGCGTTCAACATCCCGGTGGTGCGCGGCCGCGGGTTCGACGACCGCGACACGCGCGGCGCACCGGCCGTGGTGGTCGTGAATCAGGCGTTCGTCAAACAGTACTTCAAGGAGGGTGATCCGCTCGGCCAACGCATCATGATCGGCGGTGGCGCGGCGAACATGAAGGAGCTCGCGACCGAGCCGATTCGCGAGATCATCGGCGTGGTCGGCGACGTCCGCGCCGGCGGTCTCGCGAACGACCCGGGACCGATGATGTACGTGCCGCAGGCCCAGCAGCCCGACGCGCTCAACGCCCTGATGCAGGGCTCGGGTGCCATGGCGTGGGTCGTGCGGACGAATGTGGCGCCCGATACGGTGTCGCGCACGATTCAGAGCATCGTTCGCGAAAGCACGGGCGTGCCGGTGGCGAGCGTCCAAAACATGGCCGACATCGTGTCGCTCTCGACCTCGCGGCAACGCCTGAACATGCTGTTGATGACGATTTTCGGCGTTGCGGCCTTGGCGCTCGCGGCGATCGGCATCTACGGTCTGATGGCGTACTCCGTGGAGCAGCGCACGCAGGAAATAGGCATTCGCTTGGCGCTCGGCGCGCAGCCGAAGCGGGTGCGGGCCAGCGTCATCGGCCAGGGCATGATCCTCGTGGGTGTCGGTGTGGCGATCGGCGTCGTGGCGGCGTTCTTCCTCGCGCGCTTCATTGCCTCCGTGCTGTTCGGAGTGCCGGCGCACGACGCGTGGGTGTTCGTCGGGGTGCCGCTCGTGCTCGGCGCCACGGCGTTCGTGGCGGTGAGCGTCGCGGCACAGCGTGCGAGCCGCATCGATCCGCTCGACGCGCTGCGGTACGAATGATGCGCGCGTAGCCGTAGAGGCCGTCAACCGCGCGCCGGCGGTGCGAATTCCACGGCCAGCTCTACGCGCCGATTCGCGGCGCGACCCTCGGCCGTCTCGTTGCTGGCTACGGGGTGCGTATCCGCGTAGCTCACGGAGTGCAACTGCTGCGGCTCGAAGCCCCGACCCAGCAGATAGTGCGTCACGGCATTCGCGCGTGCCGCGGCCAGGTCCCAGTTCGAGCGAAACTCACCCCCGGTCACGGGCCGGTCGTCCGTGTGGCCTTCGACCGAGACGTGCGCGTCGCCCGCCTCACGCAGCGTGGCGGCGAGCTCGTTCAGCAGCGGCAGCGCGGCCTCGTGCAGCTGCGCGCGCGCCGAGTCGAACAGCGCAACCTCGGGGATCGTGAGCACCAGGCCTTCGCTGCGCCGCTCGGCCTGGATCCGGCCGGCGAACCGCGCGGCGACGAGCGTCGCCAGCTTGTCCTCGGCCGCGACCTCGTCGAGCGGCGCGGCTTCGGGCAGCGGGGGGAGGGGCTTCAGCACGGGGTCCGCGTGCGCGGCCGCGACGACCGGCACGGGCTCGAGGGCGGGCGCGTCGGGGGGTGCGTCCGTGAGCGCCACGCGGCCGAACAGCAGCACGACCATCGCGAGCAGCGTGCTGATGAGGTCGGCGTACGACACCATCCAGGCGTCGTCGCGCTCGGCGTCGTTCGTATCGAAGTCGAGCAGCGCGGGTATGAGGTCCGCGTCGCCGGTGCCGAAATCGCCGCGCGAGGCGTGGAGCATTACGCGGCCCCGGCCATGGCCGCAAAGCCGCCGGCCTCTTGAGCGCGCGGCACGCGACGGTTGTTCATGACCTCGAGGATGTACTCGGGGTGCTGGCGCTCGTAGAGCAGCATCACGGCCTGCATGCCGACCACGCTCTGCGTGAAGTAGTGGCGGTTGCGCTGCTCGAGCTTCGCCGCAAGCGGCTTCAGCAGCAAGTTCGCGAGCACGAGACCGTAGACGGTCGTCATCATCGCGAAGCCCATGGCGGCCCCCATGCTGCGCACATCGCCGTTGCTGACGCCGAACAGCATCTGCAGCAGGCCGAGCAGCGTGCCCAGCATGCCGAGCGTCGGCGCGTACCCGGCCATCGCGCGCAGCAGCTCGACCGGCGTTGCGAGTCGCTCGCGCTCCTCGGCGATCTGTCGTTGCAGCGCGATCGCGAGCTGCGGCCGCTGAAAGCCGTCGAGCACGAGCTGCGTGCCGCGGCGCAGCAGCGGGTGGGCAATCTGGCGAGCGGCTTCCTCGGCCGGCCGAATGTTGCCGTAGCGGAAGAAGCTTGCCGCCCGCAGGAACCACTGCAGGTCGAGCCCCTCGGCCGCGACGACTCGCAGCTCGCGCAGCGTGCGTCGCAGCGAACGGACCACGGCAGCGGTGTGGCTCAACCGCGCCATCAGCAGGGTGCCGCAGCAAACCAGCAGAAATCCTGCCGTCATGGCGACGAGGGCCGACCCCGGCGCGGCGAGCTGCAGGAGGATCGCGACGGCGACCGCGAGCGTCAGTAGTCCCGTAGAAAGCTTGCGTAGCACGGCGTCTCTCCTGCGTGGGCGAGGATGGGCCAGCGGGATTAGCAAGTTCCGCGCCAGCGCCACGCCGAAGTGCTTTTTTTGGCAAAACTCCGAGCTATGCTCAGTGTGTTTGGCTGCGCCGGGGTTGTAGAATGGCTCTCCCTGGTCGCATCGGAAGACACGGCCGAAGAGCCCCAAGAGGCTCATCTAAACAGGAGCTTGCATGGCACGAGGCGTCAACAAGGTCATCATCGTCGGCAATCTCGGTAAAGACCCCGAGACCCGCTATATGCCGAGCGGCAGCGCCGTCACGAACCTGCGCATCGCCACCACGGAGTCGTGGAAGGACAAGCAAAGCGGCGACCAGCAAGAGCGCACCGAGTGGCACGCCGTCGCGATGTTCGGTCGCCTGGCCGAAATCGCCGCGGAGTACCTGCGCAAGGGCTCGCAGGTGTACATCGAGGGCAAGCTGCGCACGCGCAAGTGGCAGGACAAGGAAGGCAAGGACCGCTACACGACCGAGATCATCGCGGACGAGATGCAGATGCTCGGCTCGCGCGGTGGCGCCGGCGGCGGGGCCGGTGCCAGCGCCAGCGCCAGCGCACCCGCCGCGAGCGGTGGCCAACGCGCTGCCGCCGTCAACGACTCCGACAGCGGCCCGCCCGGCGACTTCGACGACGATATTCCGTTCTGACGTGCCCGAGCGCTACTTCATCCAGACCTACGGCTGCCAGATGAATGAGTACGACTCCGCCAAGATGGCGGACGTGCTCGGCAGCTCGCTGTCGGCGAGTGCCGCAGGGGATGCCGCGCAGGCCAACATACTGCTCGTCAACACGTGCTCCGTGCGCGAGAAGGCGCAGGACAAGGTGTTCTCGCTGCTGGGGCGCTGGCGCGCGCTGAAGGAGCAGAACCCGGCGCTCATCATCGGCGTCGGTGGGTGCGTCGCGAGCCAGGAGGGAGCCGCGATCTTGAAGCGCGCGCCGTGGGTCGACCTCGTGTTCGGCCCGCAGACGTTGCACCGCTTGCCGGAGCTGATCGGCAAGGTGCGCACCGGCACGCCGCGCGTCGTCGACGTGTCGTTCCCCGAGATCGAGAAGTTCGAGCAGAGTCCGCAGCCGAAGACCTCCCCGTGCACGGCGTTCCTGTCCGTGATGGAGGGCTGCAGCAAAGCGTGCTCGTACTGCATCGTGCCAACCACGCGCGGCAAGGAAATCAGCCGACCGCTCGCCGCCGTGCTGGCGGAAGCCGAGCAGCTCGCGGCGCTCGGCGCGCGCGAGATCACGCTGCTCGGGCAGAACGTGAACGCGTATCGCGGCCCGCTGCCCGGTGGCGGCAAGAAGGCGGATCTCGCCATGCTGATTCGCGAGGTCGCGAGGATCGACGACATCGAGCGAATTCGTTTCACCACGTCGCACCCGGCGCAATTCAACGACGCGCTCGTCGCGGCGTATGCCACGGTGGGGAAGCTCGCGAGCTTCCTGCATCTGCCGGTGCAGAGCGGCTCGGACCGAGTGCTGAAGCTCATGAAGCGCGGCTACACCGCCGCGAGGTACGTCGCGAAGATCGAGAAGCTGAAGGCCGCGCGGCCCGGCATCTCGATCTCGACCGACTTCATCGTCGGGTACCCCGGCGAGACGGACGAGGACTTCGAGCAAACACTCGAGCTGATCCGCGCGGTGGGCTTCGATCAATCGTTCAGCTTCATCTACAGCCCCCGGCCCGGCACGCCGGCCGCGGAGCTCGCGGACCTGCCCCACGCGCTGAAGCAACAGCGGCTCGAGAGCCTGCAATCGCTCGTGAACGAGCAGGCGGCCGCGATCAGTCGCGCCATGGTCGGCACTGTGCAGAGGATCCTCGTGGAGAAGACCTCGGTGAAGAGCGCGCGCGAGCTCGCTGGCCGCACGGAGAACAATCGCTGGGTGAATTTCGTCGGTCCTCCGCAGCTCGTCGGGCAATTCGTCGACGTCGTGATCACCGAGCCCATGCGCAACAGCTTGAGGGGTCGTCTCGTTGCCAGCGCGACGCAATCCGTTGCCTGATCAGCAAAAGTCCGAGCCGGCGCTGACCGTGGTGCTGAACCCGGCGGATCCGCGCCGCCTTGCGCGCGTCGGCGGACAGTTCGACGAGCACTTGCGGCAGATCGAGCGGCAGCTCGGCATCAGAATCAACAACCGGGGCAATCGCTTCGAGCTTGCGGGGCCCGATTCCGCCGCGGAGCGCGGCCGCCGAGTGCTCGAGGATCTGTTCGACATCGCGGAGACCGAAGAGGTGGACCCCGAGCGCGTGCACATGGCGCTCGCCGAGCATGGGCGCGAGGACGCTCCGGACCAGGCCGACGCGGCGGCCGGGCTCACGATCAACACGCGGCGGCGCACGGTGCGTGCGCGCGGGCCGCACCAGATTGCCTACACGAAGGCCATGCGCGAAAGCGATCTGACGTTCGGCATCGGTCCGGCCGGCACCGGCAAGACGTATCTCGCCGTGGCCGCGGCCGTCGAGGCGCTGGCGAGCGACGCGGTGCGCCGCATCGTGCTCGTGCGTCCGGCCGTCGAAGCAGGCGAGCGGCTCGGGTTCCTGCCCGGTGATCTCACGCAGAAAGTGGATCCGTACCTGCGGCCGATGTACGACGCGCTGTACGAGATGATGGGCTTCGATAGGGTGGGTCGGCTCATCGAGCGGCACGTGATCGAGATTGCGCCGCTTGCCTTCATGCGCGGCCGCACGCTGAACGAGTCGTTCGTGATCCTCGACGAAGCTCAGAACACCACGCCGGAGCAGATGAAGATGTTTCTGACGCGCATCGGCTTCGGCTCGCGCGCCGTGGTCACGGGCGACGTCACGCAGACCGATCTGCCGCGCGGCAAGGAATCGGGCTTGAAGCAGGTCGGCCGCATACTGCACGACGTGGACGGCATCGCGTTCATCTATTTCGGCGCGGAGGACGTCGTGCGTCATCCGTTGGTACAGAAGATCGTCTCGGCGTACGCGCGCGAAGAGCAGGCGCAGGACGGAGATCGCGAGGCCGAATGATGCCTACGGCGCGCCGGCTCGCCGTGATGGTGCAGAATGCGGCGCGCGAGGCGGGCACGCCTTCGGCGCGACGATTGCGAACCTGGGCCGAGCATGCGCTCGGCAAGAGGCTCCGCGGCGAGCTCACGCTGCGAATCGTCGACGAAGCGGAGAGCGCCACGCTGAACTCGCGCTACCGCGGCAAGCGCGGGCCGACGAACGTGCTGTCGTTCTCGATTGACCCGCCGCCCGCCGCGCTGCGGAACGAGCTGCGGCCGCTCGGCGATCTCGTGATCTGTGCGGCCGTGGTGCAGCGCGAGGCGCGCGAGCAAGGCAAGGCGCCGGCGGCGCACTGGGCGCATATGGTGATCCACGGCGTGCTGCACCTGAAAGGGTACGATCACGAGGCGCGGGCCGATGCGGCCAGGATGGAGGCTCGCGAGCGCAAGCTGCTGGCCGCACTCGGGTTTCCGGACCCCTTTCGGTATAGAATCACGCGCAATGGCAGACGAAACTCCCCCTAGCGATACAGGCGTCTCCGGCTGGTGGGCAAGGCTCTTCCAGGACCGAGCCAACGACGTCAAGAGCCGTGAGGAGATCGTCGGGTTCCTGGCCGGCTTCCGTGAGCAGGGCGTGCTCGCGCCCGATGAGTTCGCGATGCTGCAGGGCGTGCTCGAGGTGTCGAACACGCACGTGCGCGACATCATGGTGCCGCGCAGCCACATGATCGTCGTTGCCAGCGATCAAACGCCGGAGGACATCCTCAGGATCATCAGCGAGTCGAACCACTCGCGCTTTCCCGTGATCGGCAACGACCGCGACGAGGTGGTCGGTATCGTCCTGGCGAAGGACGCACTGAAGCAATACATCCGCGACCCGGCGGCGTTCAAGCTCGACGTGCTGATGCGGCCGGCGGTCTTCATTCCCGAGAGCAAACGACTGAACACGTTGCTCGCGGAGTTTCGCGAGCGTCGCAACCACATGGCGATCGTCGTCGACGAATATGGCGGCGTGTCCGGTCTTGCGACGATCGAGGACGTGCTCGAGCAGATCGTCGGTGAGATCGACGACGAGCACGATCAGGACGACGTGCCGCCGATCCAGCCGCAGGAAGGCGGCCGGTTCGTGGTGCAGGCCCTGACGCGGATCGAGGAGTTCAACGAGTTCTTCAACACCAGGTTGTCGGATGCGGACTACGACACCGTCGGCGGTCTCGTCATGCACGAGCTAGGACGTTTGCCGCGGCGCGGCGAGCAGCTCGACTACGCCGGCTTGCACTTCAAGGTGCTGCGGGGTGACCGACGACGACTGCATACGCTCGAAGTCACGCGATTGCCGGCGCAACCCGTCGAGTAGCCGCGGATCGACGAGTGGCTGAGTACCTGCTCGCAGCACTGGCCGGGGCGGCGTTGCCGCTCGCGTTCGCGCCGTTTCAGCAGTTTTGGCTTGCGCCGCTGTCATATGCGGCGCTGATCTATCTATGGCGCGACGCGCCGCCGCGTCGCGCGCTGGTGCTCGGTTTCGTTTACGGCTGCGGCAGCTTTGGCTTCGGCACGTACTGGACGTTCATCGCCGTGCGGGTGTTCGGCGAGGCGCCGTTGCTGCTCGCGGGCGGGCTCACGGTGGGCCTGATCGTGGTGCTAGCGGCGTTCGTTGCGCTTGCAGGCTACGTCGGCGCGCGCTGGTTCCGCACGCGCGGGGCGCTGGGCTGGCTCGGCGCGCTGCCGGCGCTGTTCGTGCTGACGGAGTGGCTGCGCGGCTGGCTGTTCACGGGGTTCGGCTGGCTGGCGGCCGGCTACAGCCAGACCGATTCGTGGCTCATGGGCTTCGCGCCGCTCGCCGGCCTTCACGCGATGAGCTACGCGGTGCTGCTGACGGCGGGCGCGCTCGTGACGCGTGGTGCTCGGCACCACGCGCGAGCGCGCGGCGGCAGTGGCGCTGGTGGTCGCGATCTGGGCCGTGGGGCTCTCCTTGCGCGACCACGACTTCACGCAGCCCAAGGAGCGCGCGCTCAGCATTGCGCTCGTGCAGGGCGCGATCACCCAGGATCTGAAGTGGAAGCCGGAGCAGCTGCCGGGCACGCTCGCGCTGTACCGCGGCCTGACGCTCGAAAATGCCGGCACGGATCTGATCGTGTGGCCCGAGGCCGCGATTCCGACGCTGGTCGAATACGTCGGCGATTTTCTCGCGGGCGTGCGCAAAGCCGTCGCGAAGAGCGGCACCACGGTGCTGCTCGGCACGCTGCGGCTGCCGCCGAACGCGGACACGACTGATCCATCGATCGAGGAATTTCAGAACATTCTCGTGGCGCTCACGGATCCGCCCCAGATCTACGTGAAGCGGCATCTCGTCCCGTTCGGCGAGTATTTTCCCGTGCCGGACTTCATTCGCAGCTGGATGCGTCTCATGAATCTGCCGACCGGCGACGCGATCCCCGGCGCGGACGATCAGCCGCCGCTCGATGCGGCCGGCGAGCGCATCGCGGTCACGATCTGCTACGAGGATGTGTTCGGCGCGGAGCAGCTGCACTCCCTCCCCGACGCCACGCTGCTCGTGAACGTCAGCAACGACGCCTGGTTCGGCGACTCGATCGCGCCGCACCAGCACATGCAGATTGCGCGCGTCCGCGCCGCGGAGGCGGGGCGCTACCTGCTGCGCGCGACGAACACCGGCGTCACCGGCGTCATCGATCAGCACGGTCGGGTGGTCGCGACGATGCCGCAGTTCACGACCGGCGTGCTCAAGCAGACCGTGCGCGGGTACACGGGTGCGACGCCGTATGCGCGCGTGGGCAACTATCTCGTGATCGTCGTGCTGGTGCTCGTTCTTGCGGCGAGCTTCGTGGCGTTGCGTCGGTCAGCCTAGAGCTTGCTCGATCACCAGCGCGGCCGCGTCGGCGCCGCCTTCACGTCTCACGATAGTGGCGACCTCGGCGGCGCGCTGCTGGTAGCGCGGCTGGAGCAGTCGCTCGATCTCTGCGGCGACACGCGTCGCTTGGTAGGTCTTCGGCCGCAGCGTGCGGGCGACGCCGAGTTTCGTGAGCCGGAAGGCATTGTCCGGCTGATCGTGGGCGTACGGCACACACAGCATCGGCTTGCCGCTGCGCAGCGCCTGGCCCAGCGTGCCGGCGCCGCACTGATGCACGACGGCGGCCGCGTGCGGGAACAACCGCTGATGCGGCGCGCGGTCGACGAGCAGGAGGCTGTCGGGCAGCGCGCCGTCGGGCCGGTTCTGCTCGATGCCGCCGGTCAGGAGCACGGCGCGCATGCCGAGGCGCGCCGCGGCCGCGGCGCTCTCGTGATAGAACCGCCCCGCGGCCCCGACGGCCGACGAGCCGAGCGTGAACACGAGCGGCGGCGGACCGGCCGCCAGGAATGCGTCGAGGGCCGGGTCCGAGCGCCTCGGGCCCGTTGTAGAACACGCAGCCCGTCACGGTGACGTTCGGCGGCCAATCCGGCTGCGGCGTGCCGAGCACGCGCGAGTACAGCGCGAGCGTGCCGAACGGCGAGAACTGACCTTCGAACACCGGGTTGCCACCGCGCGGCAATCCGAGCTCGGTGCGCAGTCGGTAGACGGGCTCCATCCAGCCGCGGATCTGTCGGTCCGCAAGCTTCTTGATCTTGCGGAGCATCCAGTTGTTGAGTCTCGATCCGGGACGTAGCCACGGCAACGTGGGGAACACCGGCAGATCGGTCTCCGACACGAACGAGATCGGTGCCAGCACGGTCGAGAGCCAGCGCAACCGCTCGCGTTCGGCAATGATCGGCACCGAGTACGTGAGCGGATGGCTCACCGCGAGGTCCGCGCCGACGAGCGCGCGGCGCATCTCTTCGAACGTTTGCGGGAGCGCCTTCAGCACGAGCTCGCGCACGATTCGCTCGGTGCCTTTGGTCGGGTGCATCATCCTTGCGATCAGCTCGCGATCGTCCGGGTTCACCTGCGGCCCCACGGCCGCGAACTCGACCCCTTCCTTCTCGACGTTCTCCCGATACGTCGGCATCGTCGCGACGACGGGCCGGTGGCCGCGGCCCTTGAGCGCGACGGCCAGGCCGATGTAGGGGAAGAGGTCGCCGTGCGAGCCCCAGCACGCGATGACGATCCGCTTCGACGCCATGCGGGGCGGGCTACTGCGCGGCGACGACGAAGTTCACGATGCGGCCGGGCACGTAGATCGCGCGCTTCACGCTCTGTCCGGCGAGGTGCCGGCCCACGTTCTGATCCCTCTTGGCGATCTCGATGACCTCGGCTTCGGCCGCTTCGGCCGGCACCTTGATCTTGCCGCGCACCTTGCCGTTGACCTGCACCGGGATCTCGAGCACGTCCGTTTTGAGAAATGCGGGATCGGCCACGGGCCAGGCCTGGTACGCGAGCGACTCGCCATGCCCGAGCCGCTGCCACAGCTCCTCGCCCAAGTGCGGCGCGAGCGGGGACAGCAGCAGCACGAACGTCTCCGCAGCCACGCGCGGCACGCTCGGCCACTTGTACGCCGCGTTCGTGAACTCCATGAGCGCGCTGATCGCGGTGTTGAAGCGCATGGCCTCGAGGTCCTCGGTGACCTTCGCGATCGTCTGATGCAACACACGCGCTTGCTCGCGCGTCGGCTCGATGTCGGCGAGCGGCGGCGTGCCGCCTCCGTCGTCGGCGGCGGCGCCGGCCACGAGGCGCCAGGCGCGGTTCAAGAACCGGTGGGTGCCTTCGACACCGCGCGTGTTCCACGGCTTCACCTGCTCGAGCGGCCCCAGGAACATCTCGTAGAGCCGGAACGCGTCGGCGCCGTGGCGGGCGACGATGTCGTCCGGATTCACGACGTTGCCGCGACTCTTGCTCATCTTGAACGCGCGCGCCTCGACTTCCTGCGCCGGGTCGTCGCGCAGCACGAACTTGTCACCGCGTTTCTCGACCAGCTCCTCGTCGACGCGCTTGCCATGGACCGTGAACTCGAGCTCGCCCAGGATCACGCCCTGGTGCACGAGCTTGATGAACGGCTCCGGCGTCGAGACCACGCCGGCGTCGTGCAGCACCTTGTGCCAGAAGCGTGCGTACAGCAGGTGCAGCACGGCGTGCTCCTGGCCGCCGACGTACAAATCGACGGGCAGCCAGTATTTCTCGAGCTCGGGGTCGATCAGGCGTTCCTCGTTGTCCGGATCGATGAATCGCAAGTAGTACCAGCACGAGCCCGCCCATTGCGGCATGGTGTTCGTTTCGCGGCGCGCGCGCTGGCCGTTCGGCAGCGTAACCTCGAGCCACGCGCCGGAAGCCGCGAGCGGACCTTCGGGCGAGCCCGTGGGCTTGAAGTTCTCGAGCGGCGGCAGCACCACGGGCAGCTCGTCGTCGGCCACCGTTTGCGGCTTGCCGTCGACGAACACGATCGGGAACGGCTCGCCCCAGTAGCGCTGGCGTGAGAACAGCCAGTCGCGGAGCTTGTAGTTCACGCGTCGCTGGCCGTGGCCCTCGTGCTCGAGCCACTCGATCATCTTGGCCTTCGCCTGCTCGACGTTCAGACCGTTCGAGGAAGCCGCTGTTGATGATCGTGCCGTCCCCGAGCCACGCGCTCGATCCGTCGAAGTCGGCCGGCGGCTGCACGGTTCGGACGACGGGCAGCCGGTAAGCGGCCGCGAACTCGAAGTCGCGCTGGTCCTGCGCCGGCACGGCCATGATCGCGCCCGTGCCGTAGCCGGCGAGCACGTAGTCCGCGACCCAGATCGGGATCTTGCCGCGCGTGGCGGGGTTCACGGCGTACGCGCCCGTGAACACGCCGGTCTTCTCCTTTTGCAGCTCCGTGCGCTCGAGCTCGCTCTTGTGCGCGGCCTGCTCGCGATAGGCGTCGATTGTGGCCCGCTGGGCGGCGATCGTGAGCTGCGCCACCAGCTCGTGCTCGGGTGCCAGCACCATGTATGTGGCGCCGAACAGCGTATCGGGTCGCGTCGTGAACACCCGGAGCTCGACGGCGGGATGACCGTCGATCGCGAATTCGATCTCGGCGCCCTCGCTGCGGCCGATCCAGTTGCGCTGCATCTCCTTGGTGCTGTTCGGCCAGTCGAGATCGTCGAGGCCTTTCAGCAGCTCGTCGGCGTACTGCGTGATTTTCAGCACCCACTGGCGCAGCGGTCGGCGCACGCACGGGAAGCCGCCGACCTCGGACTTGCCGTCGATCACTTCCTCGTTGGCGAGCGTCGTGCCGAGCTCCGGGCACCACCACACCGGCAGCTCGTCCTGGTACGCAAGGCCGCGTTCGAACAGCTGCTTGAAGATCCACTGCGTCCACTTGTAATAGCGGGGGTCGGTCGTGTTGACCTCGCGCTGCCAGTCGTAGGAGAAGCCGAGCGACTTCAACTGCTCGCGAAAGCGCTGCACGTTGCGCTCGGTCGTGATTCGCGGGTGGGTGCCCGTGCGCACGGCGTACTGCTCGGCCGGCAGACCGAAGGCGTCCCAGCCCATCGGGTGCAGCACGTTGAAGCCGCGCATCCGCTTGTAACGCGCGACGATGTCCGAGGCCGTGTAGCCCTCGGGGTGCCCCACGTGCAAGCCGTCGCCGGACGGGTACGGGAACATGTCGAGCACGTAGTATTTCGGCTTCGACCTATCGACCTTCGCCGGGACGCGAAACGTGGCATGGCGCTCCCAATGAGCTTGCCACTTCGCCTCGATTTCCTTGAACGGATAAGCTGCCATGCGCGGTGTAAGTCGTTAATGCTCGGTGCTATTCTGCCATGAGCCCATCGCCGGTGCGCCGAATGCCGAAGTTCAGCCAGATTTTTGCCGTGCCCACCCGTGCACGCGCAGTCCTCGTGCCCGGCGCGCTGCTCGCTCTGGCAGGCTGCGGCTTCCATTTGCAGGGCGCCGGCGCGTTGCCGGCCGCGATGGGCAAAACCTACGTCACCTCGCCACATGCGCACTCCGAGTTCCTGCAAACGCTCACCGACACGCTGCGCCAGCGTGGCACCGAGGTGCTGCGCGAGCCGGAGGAAAGTGCCGCGGTGCTCGACATCGCCGCGGACGATACCGGGCAGCGCGTGCTGTCGGTGTCGGCCCGCAACATCCCGCGCGAGTACGAGGTGTACTACACCGTCACGTTCTCGCTGAAGCTCGCCGGCGAGAACGTCATCGATCATGAGACGCTGGTCGTGACGCGCAGCTACACCTTCGACGAGACGCAGGTGCTCGCGAAGGCCGCCGAGGAGGACGTCCTGCGACGCGCGCTCGCCGAGGATCTTGCGCGGCGCGTCGTGCGACGCATCGAGTCGGTCGGCGCCGCAGCGACCGCGGTCGCGCCGAAAACGTAGCGGAGGCGATGGAAGTGCCTGCCGTTGCCGCGCATCCGCCGGCTGCAGAAGTCGTGCTGCTTGCCGCGCTCGATCGCGGCCAGATGGACACGCTCGTTGCCGCGTACGGCGCGCGGCTCGAGCACGTGCCGGCCGAGGCAACGATTCCGGGCTCGTACTGGGGCGACGCCGAGGCAGGGCTGATCGGTCGCACCGTATACGTGCGTGCCGACACGCCGGCGCATTCGTTCCTGCACGAGCTCTGTCACTACGTGTGCATGGACGACGCGCGCCGCGCGGCGCTCGCGGCGGATGCGGGCGGCAGCGATGACGAGGAATGCGCCGTCTGCTACTTGCAGGTGTTGCTCGCCGAGCGGCTCACGGGCTTCGGCGCCGCCCGTTGCCTCGAGGACATGGACGCCTGGGGTTACACCTTTCGCGAAGGCTCGGCGCGGCGCTGGTTCGGGGGCGATGGCCGGCACGCGCGCGGGTGGCTGCTGACGCACGGTCTGATCGATTCGGCCGGCGCCCCGACGCTGCGGCGGCGCGCGACCGCTTAACAGAACTGTCACACGAGGCATTTACCCTCCGTGCACCGGTGCGTGCGCCCCGGATTCGCTTGGGAGGCGGGATGACATCGGAAGAAGACACGGCGGCGAGGCCGTTCAACGTGCTGTTTCTCTGCACGGGCAATTCGGCGCGGAGCATTCTTGCCGAGCAGCTGATGAATCACTGGGGCAGGGGTCGGTTTCGCGCCTACAGCGCCGGCAGCCACCCGAAGGGCGCCGTGCACCCCATTGCGATCGCGCTGCTGGAGCGGATGCGATTGCCCACGGCGGGGCTGCGCAGCAAGGGCTGGGACGAGTTCGCCGCACCCGGTGCGCCGACGCTCGATTTCGTGTTCACCGTGTGCGACAACACCGCCGCCGAGGTGTGTCCCGTGTGGGCCGGCCAACCGATGACCGCGCATTGGGGCGTGGCCGATCCGGCGGCCGCGCAAGGCACGGAGCCCGAGCGCTCGCTCGCGTTTCGCACCGCGTTCCGCGAGCTCGAGAACCGCATCAAGGTGTTCACGAGTCTGCCGATCCACTCGCTCGATCGCTTGAAGCTGCAGGAGCGTCTCGACGCGATCGGCAAGTTGCGCGTGGACGAGTCGCCGTGACGCTCGCGCGCCGGCTCGTGGCCGAGGGCGTGGGCTCGCTGCTGCTCGCGGCGACCGTCATCGGCTCCGGAATCATGGCCGAGCGTCTCGCGGCGGGTAACGCGGCGGTCGCCCTGCTTGCGAACACGATGTTCGAGCTGCCGCTATGGCAGGTGTCGACGCATGCTCGCGACGGCGGCCCGCAGTGGCTCGGCGAGCTCGTGGCGACGTTCGGCTTGCTGCTGGTCGTGCTCGGCGTGCGGGCCGATCGCGTGGCGTGGTCCGTGGCGGCGGCGGTGGCTCGCTACCTGTCTTTGCGCGACTCGGAATTCCGCTCAGCGCACTTCGGCGAGCCCGGTACGCTCAGAGCTTCGTCGGATTCGGCGCGTCGCCGTATACGACCTGCGGGTCGAACACCTTCGAGTCCTCGGTGAACTCGAGCGCCTGCGCGCTCGACCCGAGCGGAATGCGGCGGTAGAAGCAGGTGCGATAGCCCACGTGGCAGCTCGCGCCGCCGGCAACCTCGACCTTGACCCAGACGCAGTCCTGATCGTCGTCGATCATGAGCTCTTTGACCTTTTGCACGAGGCCGCTGCTCGCGCCTTTGTGCCACAGCACTTGCCGGCTGCGGCTCCAGTAGTGCGCTTCGCCCGTCTCGATCGTCTTGCGCAGGGCCTCGGCGTTCATGTAGCCGACCATCAGGAGCTCGCCCGAGGTCGCGTCAGTGGTAACGGCCGGGATCAACCCGTCCGAGTCGAACTTCGGCGCAAGCTCGACGCCCTCCTCGACTTGCTCGACGCTGGTGCGCGTCGCGAATTCGTTGGCCATGAGATTCGGTCCGTGTCTCGATCGAGCGCAAATTATAGGCGGATTCGTCAGCTGCCACTCGGCCGCCACGGCCGGCTTGCTATCATGGCGGCACTCTTTGCCGTTCCAGTGCCCCGCCCGCCATGGCCCTTTACGTCCATAACACGCTGACCCGCGCCCGGGAGCCGTTCGAGCCGGCGGATCCAGCGCGCGTGACGATGTATGTCTGCGGGCCGACCGTCTACAACTACGCGCACATCGGCAATGCTCGCCCGTACGTGGTGTTCGACGTGCTGGCCCGGCTGCTGCGGCGCAGCTACCCTCTGGTCTACGCGCGCAACGTCACGGACGTCGACGACAAGATCAACGACTCCGCCGCGGCCGAGGGCGTGCCGATCGGGGTGGTCACGGCTCGGTACCTGGCGGCGTTTCACGCCGATCTCGAGATGCTCGGCGTCGCGCCGCCCGATGTCGAGCCGCGCGTGACGGGCACGATGCCGCAGATCCTCCGGCTCATCGAGCGGCTGATCGCCACCGGTCACGCCTACGCGGCCGAAGGGCACGTGCTGTTCGACGTGCCGAGCTATGCCGACTACGGAGCGCTGTCGCGCCGCGACTCCGAGGACATGATCGCCGGGGCGCGCGTCGAGGTTGCGCCCTACAAGAAGAGTGCGGCGGATTTCGTGCTGTGGAAGCCGTCGCCGCGCGACCTCGTGGGCTGGGACAGCCCGTGGGGCCGCGGTCGCCCCGGCTGGCACATCGAGTGCTCGGCCATGGCCGAGGCGCACCTCGGCGACACGATCGATATTCACGGCGGCGGCGTGGATCTCGTGTTTCCACACCACGAGAACGAGATCGCGCAGAGCACCTGCGCGCACGGCGGCGCGCCGTTTGCGCGCTATTGGATGCACAACGGACTCGTCCAGGTGAGCGGCGAGAAGATGTCGAAGTCGCTCGGCAACGTGACGCTGATCAAGGATCTGCTGGCCGTTCACGATCCCGAGACGATCAGGCTCGCGCTGCTGACGGCGCACTATCGCCAGCCGCTCGACTGGACGGATCAGCTCGTCGGCGAGACGCGGCAGAAGCTCGACCGGATGTATGGCGCGTTGCGCGATGCCGGCGTCGTGGGGGCGCTGGCAACGGCGCCGATCGGCGTGCCGCCGGCCGGTGTGCTCGCAGCGCTCGAGGACGACCTGAATACGCCGGAGGCCGTGGCCGCGCTGTTCGGCCTCGTGCGCGCCGCGAACCGCGCGACGGACGCGGCCGAGAAGCGCTTTCTGGGCGAGTCGCTGCGAGCCGGCGGCTGGCTGCTGGGGGTGCTCCGCTCGGATCCAGAGGCTTGGTTCAAGGGTGTCGCGGCGGTACCGGCCGGCGTATCGACGCGGGCCGAGGTTGGCGATCTCACCGCTGGCGAGGACGCGGAGATTGACTCCTTGGTCGCGCGGCGCGACGCTTTACGGCGCGAACGCAATTTCACGGAGGCCGACCGCATTCGCCAGGAGCTCGCCGATCGCGGCATCGTCATCGAGGACGTGGCTGGGGGCGCCCGTTGGCGGCGCACGCGTTGAGCTTGGCCGGGGTCCTGCGCACGGTGGCCAGGCGCCTGGTGCTTGGCGCCATTCGGCTCTACCAGCTCACGTTGTCGCCGTGGCTCGGCCGGCGCTGCCGCTACGAGCCCACCTGCTCGGCGTATGCGGCCGAAGCCATCGAGCGGTTTGGCGTGTGCCGAGGCTCATGGCTCGCGGCCAAACGGATCGGCCGCTGCCACCCGTGGGGCGGGGCGGGGTACGATCCCGTCCCGACCTCGAACAGCCGGAGTATCTAGGCTTGGATCGAACGTTGCTCGACATCCTGTGCTGCCCGGTGACGCGCTCGCCGCTCGAGCTTTTGCCCGAGCGGGAGCTCGCGCTGTTGAACGAGCGCATCGCCGCGCACCGGATCAAGAATCGCGAGGACACCGTCGTCGCCGAGGCGCTGACCGAGGCGCTCGTGACGCGCACCGGCAAGCTGGTCTATCCCGTGCGCGACGGCATCCCGGTGTTGCTCGAGGATCAAGCCATGGCGCTCCAGCAGCTCGAGGGGCCTTAGCCGTTTGAAAGTAGCCCTGCGCCAACTCGAGCGCCACCTCGCGGATCGTCTCGCGAAGGTGTATCTGGTGGCCGGCGACGAGCCGTTGCTCGTCGACGAAGCGCTCGAGCGCATCCGTGCCGCGGCCAAGACGGCCGAGTTCACGAGCCGCGAGTTGCACGCCGCGGAGCGCAGCTTCCGCTGGGCCGAGCTCGCGGCCGGAGCAGACAATCTGTCGCTGTTCGCGACGCGCAAGATCGTCGAGGTTCGGCTCGCCACGCCGAAGCCCGGCGACGAAGGCGCCCGCACGATCGCCGCGCTCGCCGAGCGTGCAGATCCCGACACGCTGCTGATCGTCGCGATCGGGCAGAAGCTCGACTCGGCGGCGAGCCGCTCGGCGTGGGTCAAGGCGATCGACCAGCACGGCGTGATCGTGGAGATCTGGCCCATCGACCGCGGCGAGCTGCCGCGCTGGATCCAGCAGCGTGCGGCGAGCACGCGTCTGAAGCTCACGACGGCCGCGGCGCAGTCGCTGGCGGAGCGCGTCGAAGGCAACCTGCTTGCGGCGGACCAGGAGATCAAGCGACTCGCCCTCACGGCCGCCGGGCGCGAAGTCGACGAAGGCGAGGTGCTCGAGTTCGTCGCGAACAACAGTCGCTTCGACATCTTCGGCCTCGCCGATGCCGTGCTGGCCTGCGAGACGGGCCGCGTCTTCAAGATCCTGGCGGGCTTGCGCGCCGAGGGCGTGCACCCCGTGCAGATCAGCTGGGTGTTGAACCGCGACATCAGTCTGCTCGCGCGGCTCGAGTACGCCGTGCGCCACGGCGACAACGTCGATGGCGCGCTGCTGAAGACCGGCGTATGGCGCCGGCGCCAGCCGCTCATGAAGCAGGCGCTGCGCCGCTTCAAGGCGTCGCGGCTGCGCGCGTTGATCGTCGAGGCTGCGCGCGTCGACGCGGCGCTGAAGGGCGTGTTCCCGGCCGAGCCGTGGACCACGTTGACCGATCTCTTGATCTCCCTGCTGCGGCCCGCAGAGGGCGCGAGGGCCCGCTGAGCAGCATGCAACCGATCGGCATCTTCGGCGGCACGTTCGATCCCATTCATTACGGGCATCTGCGCACGGCACTCGAGCTGAAGCGCGCGCTCGACCTCGAGCGCGTGCACTTCGTGCCCGCGGCGGCGCCCCCGCACCGCTCGGCGCCCACGACGGATGCCGCGCTGCGCCTGCGCATGGTGCAGGCGGCCATCGACGGCGAGCCGGGGTTCGTTGCCGACGATCGCGAGCTGAAGCGCGCCGGGACTGTCATATACGTTCGATACGCTCCAGAGCCTGCGCGCGGAGTTTCCGACGCGGCCGTTGTGCTTGCTGCTCGGGATGGACGCATTCCTGAATCTGCCGTATTGGAACAAGTGGCGCGAGCTGCTCGATCTCGCCCACATCGTCGTCGCGCAACGACCCGGCTGGGACGCGCCGCGCGGTGGATCGCTCGGCGAGCTGTATCTCGAGCGGCGCACCGTGCAAGCGCACGAGCTCTTGCAGAGTCTCGCCGGACGCATCCACTTCCAACCCGTCACGCAGCTCGAGATTTCTTCCACGGATCTGCGCGCCTCGTTGCGTGCCGGTGTCGATCCGAAGTTCCTGGTGCCGGACAGCGTCCGGAAGATCATCCTCGAAACGGAGTGTTATGCCGAAACCGCCTAGAAAGACTCGTCACGCGCCCGAGTCCCGAGCCGATGCCGCCGCCCACCCGACGAAGAAGGCGCCCGTAAAACGGCGTCGCGGTGCGGCCAGCAAACGCCCCAAGCCCGCGAAGAATCGTCAATCCGTTACCCAGGTCGTCGATCAAGCGCTGGGGGATCTGAAAGCGCTCGAGGCCACTTTTCTCGATGTGCGTCATCTCACGACCGTCACGGATGGCATGGTGATCGCGAGCGGTCGCTCCGACCGCCACGTGCGTGCGATCGCGAACGCCGTCGTCGAGGGGTGCAAGAAGGCGGGATACCGGCCGCTCGGCGTCGAAGGGGGCAACGCGGGCGAATGGGTGCTCGTGGATCTGGGCGAGCTCGTCGTGCACGTGATGCTGCCGCGCGTGCGCGAGTTCTATAAGCTGGAGAAGCTCTGGGACATCTCCTCGCGCGACGAAGCCGCCGAGGCCAGCGCTTAAGACAAGCGCGCATCGATGCTGCGGTTGTCGTTGCTCACGGCCAGCAACCGCCAGCCCGACTGGGTCGAGACCGGCGCCTGCCGAGTACGCGAAGCGGCTGCGCGGTCGTTGCACGCTCGAGCTTAAGACCGTGCCGCTGGCGCGGCGCACCGACAGCACACCGGTCGAACGCGCGCTCGCCGCCGAAGGGCGAGCGCCTGCTGGCCGCCATCCCCACCGGCGCGCACGTCGTGGCGCTGTGCGAGACCGGCAAGCCGTGGAGCACGAACGACCTCGCCGCCAAGCTCGAAGGCTGGATGGGCCTCGGCGCCCCGGTTGCGTTCCTCGTCGGCGGCCCCGACGGCTTGAGCCCTGCTTGCCTACAGCGTGCGAACGAACGCTGGTCGCTCTCGAGCCTGACGCTCCCGCACGGCCTCGCGAAGCTCATCGTCGCCGAAGCCCTGTACCGCGCCTGGTCGATCCTCGAGCACCACCCCTACCACCGTCCCTAAAAAGCGCGACAGGTCTTGCGACCTCCCCGCCAGGATTCGTGCCCGCGCTCGCCCACGACCGGAAAGTGGTGGCTGCGTGAGAGCGCCCTTTCGGCAGCGTCGGCGCCACGGACGGCGCCGACGCAGCCTACAGGGACGTACTTGCGGCGGTGCCGAAAGGGCGCTCTCACGTAGCCACCACGTTTGGCACCCTCGGGGGGCGCGGGCTCGCGCCGACCGGCCCGTGTTGCAAGACCTGCCTCGCGCTCGCGACTTCGCGTATAGTTCGTTGAATGCGCAAGGATTTCGTGTACCTGGCCTCGGCGTCGCCGCGCCGTAGCGACCTGCTGCGCCAGATCGGTGTGCCGTTCCAGGTGCGGCCGGCCGCCGTTCCGGAGGCCCTGGCCGGTGGCGAGACGCCGGAGCACTACGTGCTGCGGCTCGCCGCGGCCAAGGCCGCCGCCGTCTGGGGCACGCTGGAGCAAGGCGCACACGAACCGCGCCCCGTGCTCGCCGCCGACACGGCGGTCGTGCTCGACGGGCGCGTGCTCGGCAAGCCGGCCGATGCCGTCGCGGCCGAAGCCATGCTTGCCGAGCTGTCGGGCACGACCCATCGCGTGCTCACGGCGGTGGCCCTGAAGGAAGAGGCCGCCCCCGATACGCTGCTATGCGAAAGCGAAGTGAGATTTCGTGCGACGACTGCGGCCGAGCGGCGGGCGTACTGTGCGACGGGCGAGCCGTTCGACAAAGCCGGTGGCTACGGCATCCAGGGGCGCGCGGCCGTGTTCGTGGAGCACCTGCGCGGCAGCTACTCCGCCGTCGTCGGGCTGCCGCTATTCGAGACCGCTACGTTGCTGGCCCGTCATGGCGTCGGCTTTTGGCTCGAGGCACCGACCGCCCGATGAAACGCGAAGAGATACTCATCAACGCGACCGCGAGCGAGGTGCGGGCCGCCCTCATCGAGAGCGGCGTGTTGCAAGAGGTGCAGATCGAGCGGGCCAGCCGCCGTGGGCTGATCAGCAACATCTACAAGGGCAAGGTATCGCGGGTGCTGCCGGGCATGCAGGCGGCCTTCATCGAGCTCGGTCTCGAGCGCACTGCTTTCCTGCATGCCTCCGATATCGCGCGCAGCCGGCAGCTCGAGCCGGCCGACGATCCGCGCGAAGCCGACATTCGCGACTCCGTGCGCGAGGGTCAAGAGCTGCTGGTCCAGGTGGTGAAGGAGCCGCTCGGCACGAAGGGTGCGCGCCTGACGACTTACATCGCGATTCCGTCGCGCTATCTGGTGCTGACGCCGAACAGCACCGGCATCGGCGTGTCGTCGCGAATCGAGGACGACGCGGAGCGCGAGCGGCTGCGCACGTCGCTCGAGGCGCTGCGCGCGACGGCGCCGGCAGCCGGCTACATCGTGCGTACGGCGGCCGAGGGCGCGCCGAGCGATGCGCTGCAGGCCGATCTCGCGTTTCTCCACAAGCTCTGGCAGTCGATCGAGGAGAAAGCGGTGCACACGCCCGCCGGGGGGCTCGTCTACGAGGACCTGCCGCTGCCGCTGCGCGTGCTGCGCGACTACTCGAGCCCCGATATCGCCCGCGTGCGCGTCGACTCCGAGGCCACCTTCGCACGGTTGAAGGAGTTCGCGGAGCACTTCGTGCCGCGGCTCGCGCCGCTGATCGAGCTGTACGCCGAGAGCCGACCCATCTTCGACGTCTATGGGATCGACGACGAGATCAACCGGGCACTGCACCGCAAGGTGCCGCTGAAGTCCGGCGGGCACGTGGTCTTCGACCAGACCGAGGCCATGACGACGATCGACGTGAACACGGGCGCGTACGTGGGCCATCGGAACCTCGAGGAAACGATCTTCAGGACCAACCTCGAGGCGGCGGCGGCGATCTCGCGACAGCTGAAGCTGCGAAATCTCGGCGGCATCATCATCATCGATTTCATCGACATGGTGGAGGAGGAGCACCGGCGGCAGGTGCTGCAAACACTCACGGGCCGGCTGGCCGGCGACCATGCGAAGACGCAGATCATGAACGTGTCGCCGCTCGGCCTCGTCGAGATGACGCGCAAGCGTAATCGCGAGAGCCTGGAACACCTGCTCTGTCTGCCCTGTCCTAGTTGTGAGGGCCGCGGTTTCGTGAAGACTGCCGAAACCGTGTGCCACGAGATCTTCCGGGAAATTCTGCGGCAACACCGGCAGTTCGATTTCCAGGAGCTGCTGGTGCTCGCGCGGCCGAGCGTGATCGAGCGGCTCCTCGACGAGGACTCGGCCGGCATCGCGGAGCTGGAGGAAGTCACGGGCAAGCCGATCCGGCTGCAAAGCGAGGCGCTGTACGCCCCCGAGCAGTTCGACGTGGTATTGATGTAGCCGTCTATGCCGGCATGGATTCGTAAAGTCGTCAAAGGCACGCTGATCGCCAAGGCGGTCGTCGTGGCGCTCGTCGTGCTGGTGCTCGGCGGCTCGCAGCTGCTCGTGTGGCAGCTGCCGGCGCACCAGAACGAGGTCAAGGCGTGGGTGGCATCGAAGCTCGGCCTCACGCTCGGGTTCTCGAGCCTCGACGCGGGGTGGAGCTGGCGCGGACCCGAGCTCGCCTTTCGCGACGCGAGCATCAAGGCCATCGGCAGCGCCGCGCCGTTTCTCACGGCGCGCGGCGCGAACGTGGGGTTCAATCCGTTCCGGCTGATCGTGCAGCTCGCGCTCGGTCGGCAGCTCGCGGTCGATCGGCTCACCTTGGAGGGCACGGAGTTCACGATCGTCAAGACCGAGAACGGCGGCTACCGATTGCAGGGGGCCGGGTGCCACCGCGCTCGACGTTCCAGGTGCCGCCCGACATCGACGTGCTCGTCCGCGACAGCCGCGTGCTGTATCTCGATCCGGCGCGCAGCCGTCGCCTGGAGCTTCCAGGACCTCGCCGGCAGCCTGCGCCGCGAGGACGACCTGTTGAAGCTCGAGGCCAGCGCCACGCCACCGCGCGAGTTCGCGGCTCGCATGAACCTCACGGCGCAGGCGTTCATCGAGACCGACGGCGCGGCAGCGAAGTTCACGGGCGACTGGCGGCTGTCGGCGGACATCAAAGGCATCGATTTGGCGGCCGCGGTGCTGCTGCTGCCGCCGACTTCGGTGGGCCCGCGCACGGGCATGGGCGACGTCGCCGTCTGGCTCGAGGCGCGGGCAGGCGCGCTCGTCGGCGGCAACGTGGATCTCGCGCTCGCCGACGTCGGACTGCCGCGCCAGCCGGGGTATGGGGATCCGGATTTCGAGCGAGTGGCGTTCCACGGCGATTGGCAGCGCGACGGCGATCGCTGGCATTTTGCATTGAAGGATTTGAATCTCACGCATGCCGGTCGCAGCTGGCCCGCGAACGGCAGCCTCGAGATCGATGCCGCGCTGCACGATGGTGCACCGGCGCGGCTCGGCTTGCGCGGGTCGTTCCTGCGGATCGAGGATCTGACGTCGGTGGTGACGCCGCTGCCGGATTCGCGCTGGCGGCAGCTGTGGCTCGCGCTCGCGCCGCGCGGAGATCTGCGCGACTTCGAGCTGACGCTCGGGCCGGCCGGGGACGACGCGCAGCTCGAGTACAGCGTGGCGGGTGAGTTTTCCGGCCTCGGCCTGTTGCCTTACGAAAAGTGGCCTGGCTTCAACGGGCTCGCGGGCGCGGTGCATGCGGACACGCGCAGCGGGCGACTCGAGCTCGCGAGCACCGATGCGGTGCTCGACTGGGGGACGCTGTTTCGCTCCCGGCTCGATGTGCCGGAGCTGCGCGGCATCCTCGTGTGGCGGGCCGGACAGGATGCCGTGCGGGTCGTCAGCGACGATCTCGTGGTCGCGGCGCGCGATGCGACCCTGCGCTCGAACCTCGAGCTGACGGTGCCGATGGACGGCAGCTCGCCGCGGCTCGATCTACGCACCGGCGTGTCGGGGTTCGACATCGCGGCGACGCCGCGCTATCTGCCCGTCGGCGTGATGCCGGAGAGTGTCGTCGAGTGGCTCGACACGGCGCTGCGCGGCGGCCACGTCGACAGCGCGGACGTCACGTTCGTCGGGCCGCTGCGCGCGTTCCCGTTCGACGGCGGCGAGGGCGAGTTTCGCGCGTCCCTGCAGGTCGACCGCGGTCAGCTCGACTACGTGAGCGATTGGCCGATCGCCGAGGATCTGCACGGCACCGTGGAGTTCGTGAACTCGAGCTTCGATGCGCACGGCAGCGGCCGCGTGCTCGGCAATCGCACCGACGACGTGCGCGTGACGATTCCGGACCTGCGCACGGGCGAGCTCACGTTGAAAGGGGACACGACGGGACCGTTCGGGTCAAGTGCTCGGCATTCCTGAACGACACGCCGTTGATCTCGCACTACCTCGGTGCCGAACTTCGCGCGTCTCGAGGCGCCCGCCGGCACGGGCGACGTGAGCCTCGATCTGGCGCTGCCGCTGCAAGAACAAGGAAGACTACCGGCTCGCGGCGGCGCTCGAGATGCACGGACGGCGAGCTCGCATACCGCGGGCTCGAGCCGCATGCCACGGAAATCGAGGGCTCGCTCGCGCTCGCCGACGGCGCGCTGCACGGCGACGGGAATCTCCGCGCATCTTCCTCGACGGCCCGGTGACCGCCAACGTGAGCACCGTCGACACGCCCGGCTATCGCGCGAAGATCGACTTCGCCGGCGAAGTCACGATCGACGCGGTCGTGACCGCCTTCAATTTGCCGTATCGCGAGCGGCTGGCGGGCCAAACGGGTTGGCAGGGGAGCCTCTTGATTCCGGCGGCGACGGGCGACGTCACGCCGCCCTCGCGAATCACCGTGGACTCGAATCTCGCGGGCGTCGCGTTACGCTTCCCGGAGCCGTTCGCGAAAGCGCCCGGGGATCCGACCAACCTCGAGGTCGAGATGACGTTCCCGGACCGCGGCATGGAGATGCGCGGCTACCTCGGGCCGGCGCGCCGGTTCGCGCTCGACTTCGACGCCGATCCCGGCAACGCGGGCAGATACAAATTCCGCCGCGCGGCACTGCGGTTCGGCGGCGCGCTGCCCGAGTTTCGCGCGGAGCAGGGCGTGACGCTCGACGGTAGCCTGCCGCAGCTGCGCGTCGACGACTGGATGGCGCTGTCCGAGGACGGCAGCGGCGCCTCGCGACGCTCTCACTGGAGCAGCGCGTTTTCCGGCGCCGAGCTCGACGTGGCCGACTTCTTCGTGTTCGGGCAGCAGCTCGGCAGAACCAAGGTCACGGCGCGGCGGCGAACCGACGACTGGCAGTTCGAGCTCGACAGCGACGCCATCGCGGGCACGTTGCTCGTGCCGGTGGATCTCGCGAAGGATCCGCAGGTGGTGGCCGTCATGCGCCGGCTGTACCTGAACGCCGGCGGCAACGCGGGCAACGCGGCAAAGTCGCCGATGCGCGCACGCTCGATCCGCGCGAGCTGCCCGGTGTGCAGCTGCATGCGGACGAGTTCGGTATCGGTCAACGACAGTTCGGCCGGCTCGACGCCGAAATCTTGTCGGACCCGCTCGGGCTCGGCTCGTATCGTTCGAGAGCGCCACCGACAGCTTCAGCGCGCAGGGCAGCGGCGGCTGGTTCGTGGGCGCGGACGGCGACACCACGCGCCTCGCGGCGAGCGTGACGTCGACGAACGTGGGCAAGATGCTCGATCAGCTCGGGTTCCCGGCGTTCGTCGAAGCCGAGACCGCCGACGTGACGGCCAGCGTCCATTGGCCCGGCCCGCCCTCGGGCACCTGGCTCGATCATCTCGGCGGCGACCTGTCGCTGAAGACGAAGAAGGGCAGCCTGATCGACGTCGAGCCGGGCGGCGCCGGGCGCTTCGCCGGCCTCCTGAGCTTCGGTGCATTGCCGCGGCGCCTGGCGCTCGACTTTCGCGACGTGTTCAACCGCGGCTTCGTGTTCGACGAGATCACGGCGGATTTCGTCCTGATCGACGGCAACGCCTATACGGACAATCTGAAGCTCACCGGGCCCGTGGCGGATGTGGGCATGATCGGCCGCACCGGGCTTGCGCGACCACGACTATCGCCAGCAAGCGATCGTGACCGCCGAACCCGGTAAGATGCTACCGACGGTCGGTGCGCTGATCGGCGGACCGCCGCTCGCGGCGGCGCTGCTGATCTTCTCGAAGATTTTCAAGAAGCCGCTGTCCGGTATCGGTCGCGCGTCGTATTGCGTGACGGGTACGTGGCAGGAACCGATGGTGGAGCGATTGACCGACGAGCAGATGGAGAAAGGTCCAATGTGCGCAGAGCTGCCGCCGGGCGGCATGCCGCAGGCGCAGCCCGGAGTCGCCGCCCGATGAAAGCAGCCGCCATTCAGATGACCAGCACGCGTGACGTGCCGCGCGAATCTCGCGGAGGCGGATCGGCTCGTCGCCGAGGCCGTAGCGCGCGGCGCGCAGCTCGTCGTGCTGCCCGAGAACTTCTCGTTCCTCGGCGCCACCGATGCGGACCGCGTGGCCGCCACGGAGGTGTTCGGCGACGGCGCCGGCACAGCATTTCCTTGCCACGACGGCGAAGCGTCATGGTCTCTGGCTGGTCGGCGGCACCATTCCGGTGCGCGACGGCGGCCAGCGCGCGTCGTCGCGATCGCTCCTGATCGGCCCGACGGGACAGATCGTCGCGCACTACGACAAGATCCACCTGTTCGACGTCGACGTGCCGGGCCGGGCCACCGAGCGCTACCGCGAGTCCGATACCACGCTGCGCCGGCACGCGCGTCGTGGCGGCCACCACGCCGATCGGGCGCGTGGGCATGACGGTGTGCTACGACATCCGGTTTCCGGCGCTGTTTCATCGCTTGAGCGTGCTCGGGACGGACGTGCTCGTCGTGCCGGCGGCATTCACGGTGCCGACGGGCCAGGTGCACTGGCAACCGTTGCTGCAGGCGCGCGCGATCGAATCCCTGGTCTACGTCGTCGCGGCGGGCCAGTGGGGTGAGCACGCCGGCGGGCGGCGAACCTATGGGCATTCCATGATCATCGGCCCGTGGGGCGAGGTCCTCGCGGAGCTGCCGGCGGGCGCCGGCGTCGTTTGCGTCGACCTCGACATGGCACGACTGGCAGAATTGCGACAGCGCTTCCCGACGGTGCAGCACCGCCGCGAGCTATAGGAGAACGAACGATGCTGGAGCCACAGGAACCCGCCGTCGCCGCCGTGGACTCGCTCGCCGTGGCGCGCGAGCATTTGCTGGAAGCGAACGGCATCAGCCTCGCGACACTCGATCGCGCGCTCGGCGCGGCGCTGACGCGTCAGCTCGACTATGCCGATCTGTATCTGCAGCTCACGCGTTACGAGACCTGGACCGTCGAGGACGGCATCGTGAAGGAAGGCTCTTACAGCATCGACGAAGGTGTCGGCGTCCGGGCGGTGTCGGGCGAGCGCACCGGTTTCGCGTACTCCGATCAGCTCGACGAGGAGTCGTTGCAGGACGCCGTGGCGGCCGCGCGCGGCATTGCGCGCGCGCAAGGCAGCGGCAAGATCAAGGTCGCGCGCCCCGTGCTCTACCGGCCGCTGTACTCCAGGCATCGAGCCGCTCGGCAACATCAGCGACGACGCGAAGGTGCAGCTGCTCGCGGATCTCGACCGGCAGACGCGGGCCATGGACAAGCGCGTCATCGCAGGTCATCGCGAGCATCGCCGGCGTTTACGAGATCGTGCTCGTTCAGGCCTCCGATGGCACGTTGGCCGCCGACGTGCGGCCGCTCGTGCGGCTGAACGTCTCGGTCATCATGGAGAAGGACGGGCGGCGCGAGCAGGGTTACGCCGGCGGTGGCGGTCGCGGCGACTTCAGCCTGCTGACGGCCGGCGGACGGCCGCTCGAGCTCGCGGCCGAGGCCGTGCGGACGGCCGGGGTGAACATGGCTGCGGTGCCTTCGCCGGCCGGGAACATGCCGGTCGTGCTCGGCGCGGGCTGGCCCGGCATTCTGCTGCACGAAGCCATCGGCCATGGGCTCGAAGGCGACTTCAACCGCAAGGGCACCTCCGCCTTCACGGGCCGTATCGGCGAGCGCGTGGCCACCGAGCAATGCACGGTCGTCGACGACGGCACGCTCGCCGGCCGTCGCGGCTCGCTGAACGTCGACGACGAGGGCACGCCGACGCAGTGCAATACGCTGATCGAGCACGGGATCTTGAAGGGCTACATGCTCGACAAGCTGAATGCGCGGCTTGATGGGCACGCGTGTCGACGGGCAACGGTCGTCGCGAGTCGTTCGCGCACACGCCGATGCCGCGGATGACGAACACCTACATGCTGCCCGGCAAGTACGATCCGGACGAGATCATCGCCTCCGTCGACAAGGGCATCTACGCTCCGAACTTCGGCGGCGGCCAGGTCGACATCACTTCGGGCAAGTTCGTGTTCTCGGCGAGCGAGGCGTATCTGATCGAGAATGGCCGCAAGACGATCCCGATCAAGGGCACGATGCTGATCGGCAGCGGCCCCGAAGTGCTGACGCGTGTATCGATGGTCGGCAACGATTTGCAGCTCGACGCCGGCGTCGGCACGTGCGGCAAGGAAGGCCAGTCGGTTCCAGTCGGCGTCGGTCAACCGACGATCCGTATCGACTCGTTGACGGTCGGCGGCACGCAGACCTGAGTTAAGTCAAACCATCGTCGTGAATGGGTTCACCGCATTCGGACGGGCATGCGGTTAGGCTATCCGAAGTCACCCCACCGCGAGAACCCATGGCCACGCACTTCGAGACGACGATGACCGAAGCCGACTTCAAGCAGCCTCTGCTCGATGCGACGGAGGAGCGGCTCGTGCGCGAGGCTCGAGGCGACGTCGACCTCAAAGTCGAGGGACTCAAGGACTCCTTCTTCAGCTGGCTCGTGGGGCTCTTCTCTGGCGGTCGCCGCGAGCCGGCGTAGACTGGGCGGCATGTGGCTGTCGAAACCTCTGTATGAGGCTCTGCCGTTCTACTACATCGCGATCGGGCTGATCGCGCTCATTGCGCGTTTGTACGTGAACTACTGGTACTGGCCGGTGATCTGCACCGTGGTCGGTATCGGCAGCCTGATTGCGGGCTCGGTCGTGTGGATCAGGCGCCGCGATTACCGCGCGAATCGCTAGCGACCTGTTGCCCTTCTTCGCGAGGCTCGTCCTCGTCCTCGTCCTCGTAGGCGCTATCGGCGAGCTCCGCATCCTCTTCCTCGATCTCTTCCTCGGCATCGGGCAGCTCGTCGGCCGTCGCGTCGCGCATGCCCGGCAGCGTGCGCATGTCCCGGTACAGCAGCTTGTGCTCGCCGAGCTGAATGATGTCGCCGTCGGCGAGCGCGTGGTGCTTGACGCGCTGCGATCGGATGAACACGCCGTTCGTGCTATTCAGGTCCTCGACCACCGACTCCGTGTGATCGGACACGATCTGCGCGTGATGGCGCGAGATGAATTTGCTGCGGATCTGCATGTCGTTGTCGGACGTGCGGCCGATGATCGCGCGGCCGACCGCCAGCGAGAACTGCCCCACGAGCTGATCGTGCAGCAGCACCTCGAGACGCGCCACGGACCCGCCACTTTGCGCCGAGAACCGGCCCGTGTCGGTGACGCGCTCCTCGCGCCCGCGCAAGCGCTCCGCGTACTCCACCCACTGGAGCTCCTCGGCGGCGGCCCGGACGAGGCGCTCGTCCACGGTCGCGTGCTCCTCGGCGAACGCGCACAGCATGGCCGTGTCGCACAGCACGTTGATGAGCCGCGGCACGCCGCCCGCGTAGCGGAACACCATGTCGCAGGCGGCCGTGTCGAAGATCGTGCGACCGTCGGCGCCGGCCACGTTCAGCCGATGCGTGATGTATTCGTGCGTCTCGCGCTTCGACAACGCCGCGAGATGAAAGCGCAGACGCACGCGTTGCGTGAGCTGCTGCAGGCCCGGCGAATCGAGCTTCTTCGACAGCTCCGGCTGGCCCGCGAGGATGATGCGCAGCAGCTTTTCCTTCTGCGTCTCGAGGCCCGACAGCAGTCGAACCTCCTCGAGCACGTGACGCGACAGGTTCTGCGCCTCGTCGATGATCAGCACGATCTTCTTGCCGCCGGCGTACTGCTCGACCATGAAATCCTTGAGCATCGAGAGCAGCTCGACCTTCGGCTTGCGAAACGGCTTGAAGCCGAACTCGACGAGCAGCGCCTGCAGGAACTCGACCGGCGTCAGCTGCGTCTGGTTGATCTGCGCGAGCACGATGTCGCTCGGCAAATCGGAGAGGAAGCTCTCGATCAGCGTCGTCTTGCCGGAGCCGATCTCGCCCGTGATGACGACGAAGCCATCGGCGAGCCAGATCGTCGACTCCATGTACGCCTTGGCGCGCGCATGCTGCTTGCTCGCAAACAGGAACTGCGGATCGGGCGTCAGCCGAAACGGGGGTTCCTTGAGTTGAAACAGCTCGCAGTACATCGCGCGTGACGAGGGATGCTCGACGAGGGAAAGCCCGAAGCCTAACCCAAAGGCTGCGGTGTTACGAGGTCGGAATCACGGTTTTTCGCCGCCGAAAACCGCGGCCCGCAAGGCTTCGAGCCGTTTCAGGAGACGGTCGCGATCGGCGTCGACGAGCGTGCAATGACCGACCTTGCGGCCGGGTCGCGGTTCCTTGCCATAGTCGTGCAGATGCGCGCCGGCGATTGCGCAGCACGGTCTCGCGCTGCGGCAGCTCGCCGAGCAGATTCAACATCGCGGCGTGGCCGCGCGGCTGCGTGTCGCCGAGCGGCCAGCCGAGCACCGCGCGCAGGTGATTCTCGAACTGGCTCGTCTCCGCGCCCTCGATCGTCCAGTGCCCGGAGTTGTGAACGCGAGGCGCCATCTCGTTCGCCACGAGTCCTGCGGCGGTATGAAAGAACTCGACCGTGAGGACGCCGCGATAGTCGAGCGTGCTCATCAATGCCGTGAGCCACGCCTCGGCTTGGCTCTGGAGCGGCGCATCGACGTACGGCGCGATCGACGACGCGAGGATGCCGTCCCGATGCACGTTCTCCGTGAGCGGATAGAACGCGCGCTGGCCGCGCGCGCCTTGCACGCCGATCAACGATACCTCGCGCTCGAACGGCACCCAGGCCTCGGCGATCGACGGCACGCCGCCGAGCTCGCGCCAGGCGGCCGCGAGCGCCGGCACGGAGTCGACGATGCGCTGGCCACGGCCGTCGTAGCCCATGCGGCGCGTCTTCAGCACCACCGGCCACCCGAGTCGGGCGGCGGCGCCGGCGTCGTCGGCGGAGTCGATCGCGACGAACTCGGCCGTGGGGATGCCGAGCGAGCGGAACAATGTTTTCTCCGCGAGGCGGTCTTGCGCGGCCGCGACGGCGCGCGGCGGCGGCCACACCTCGATGCGCTTGGCGAGGGCTTCGAGCGGGGCGACCGCGACGTTCTCGATCTCGAAGGTCACGACGTCGACGTCGGTGGCGAGCCGCGCGAGCGCCGCGGGATCGTCGAGCTCGCCCTGGACGGCCGGCGCCACCTGCGCGCCCGGCGCGTCGGCGGTTCGATCCAGCACGCGGCACGCGATGCCGAGCGGGTAGCCCGCGAGCGCCAGCATCCGGCCGAGCTGACCGGCACCGACGATGCCAACGCGGGAGCTGCTCTTGGTCACGAGGGGCTCGCGATCCGCAGGCCGGGCGGCGCTACGACGCGTCGCGCGGATCGGGATGCTCGAGGACCTGCGCGGTTTGCTGGGCGCGGTACTGATCGAGCGCGGTGGCGACCTTCGGGTATTTGTTGGCGAGGATCGCCGCGGCCAGCAGCGCCGCATTCACGGCGCCCGATTTGCCGATCGCGACGGTGGCCACGGGGATACCGCGCGGCATCTGCACGATCGAAAGCAGCGAGTCGAGGCCCGAGAGCGCCCGCGACTTCACCGGCACGCCGATGACGGGCAGGCGGGTTTTCGCGGCCGTCATGCCGGGCAGATGAGCCGCGCCACCGGCGCCGGCGATGAGCACTTCGAGGCCGCGGGCGGCGGCGCCGCCGGCATACTCGAACAGCAGGTCGGGAGTGCGATGCGCCGACACGATTCGAACCTCGAACGGGACGTCGAGCGCGGTCAGGGTTTCCGTGGTGTGCGTCATCGTCTCCCAGTCGGACTGGGACCCCATGATGACACCGACCAACGGTTTCATCGGCGCATTGTACAGCAGTTAGAATAGCGCATGGACTCAACCGCCGTCGCAGAATCACTCGCCGCCGTCGCCGCGCAGGCCGTCGATCTCGCCCGCCGTCTCGGAGCCGATCAAGCCGAAGCCGGAGCCAGTCACGAAGAAGGACTGTCCGTCACCGTGCGCATGGGCGAGCTCGAATCCGTCGAGCGGCAACGCGATCGCGGTCTCGCCGTGACCGTGTACCGGGGCGACGCGCAAAGGCAGCGCGAGCACCACCGACTTCTCCTCCGGCAGCGTCGAAGACATGGTGCGCAAGGCGCTCAGCATCGGCACCTACACGGCGGCCGACGAGTACGCCGGGCTCGCGGACGCGACGCTGATGGCCGGCACGCCGCGCGATCTCGAGCTGTACTTCCCCTGGGACGTCGACGTGGAGCAAGCGACGGTGATTGCGCTGCGCGCGGAGCACGCGGCACGTGGCTTCGATCCACGCATCGCGAACTCCGAAGGCGCCACGGTCTCGAGCGGTGTCGGCCAGCGCGTCTACGCGAACTCGCATGGCTTCGTCGGCGGCTATCCGACGAGCACGTGCTCGACGAGCTGCAGCGTCGTCGCGAAGTCGAACGGCTCGCTCGAGCGCGACTACTGGTACACGGTCAGCCGCAGCCCCGAGGATCTCGAAGGCCCGAGCAGATCGGCGAGGAGGCGGCGCGGCGGGCCGTGCAGCGTCTCGACGCGCAAGTCCCTGTCGACGCGCAAGGTGCCCGTGATCTATCCGGCGGATCTGGCGAAGGGTCTGTTCGGTCATCTGATCGCCGCGATTCGCGGCACGGCGCAGTATCGACGCGCGTCGTTCCTGCTCGACTCCGTCGGCCGCCAGGTGCTGCCGAAGTTCATCCAGATCGACGAGGATCCATGGATTGCGCGCGGGCTCGCGAGCGCGCCCTTCGACGCGGAGGGCGTCGCCACGCGACCGCGACGCCTCGTGGATGCCGGGGTGCTCGAGGGTTACGTGCTGTCGAGCTACTCGGCGCGCCGGCTCGGGCTGTCGACCACGGCGAACGCCGGCGGCGTACACAACCTGCTCGTCAAGCCCACGGCCGGGCCCCTCGCGGACCTGATCGCCGGCTGCGACCGGGCGTTCGTCGTCGGCGAGCTGCTCGGCCAGGGCGTCAACGTCGTGACGGGCGACTATTCGCGCGGCGCGGCGGGGTTCTGGGTCGAGCGCGGCGCCATCGTTCACGCGGTGAACGAGGTCACGATCGCCGGCCATCTCGCGGAGCTGTTTCAGCAAATTCAGGCCGTCGGGTCCGACATCGACGTGCGCGGCACGGTGCGCTGCGGCGCCGTGCTGGTGGACGGCCTGACACTCGCCGGCGGCGGCTAGTTCAGTCCTCTCGCGAAGGCGCGAAGACGCCAAGGAAGATAAGCAGAAGCTCTTCTTCTGTGCCTTGGCGTCTTCGCGCCTTTGCGAGGGATCCTATTTGCTGATACGGACTGCTAGTAGTTGCTAGGGCACGGGTGCGTCTCGCGCGTCCTGCGGCGCCAGCTCGGCGTCGCTGTCGCTCGCGCTGCGTGCGTCGGTATCGACCACGTCCGCCAATGTGCGCTCGCCGAGCGCGGCGTGAATCGCGCGGTCGATCCCGTCCGCCAGCGCGCTGACGGTTGGATGCCAGTCGTCGTTGACGCCATGCCGATCGCTCTGCGGGACGCGGACGGCGTCCAGAATGGCGGCCATCGGAATGTGGCGCGGGTCCTTCGCCGGTATCAGCCGGGCCTCGTCCGTCTGCGTCAGCAGACCGGCATTCGTCAAGGACGTCAGCACGGGCTCGAGCAGATGGCGCGGGACGCGGATCTCCGCCGCCAAGCTGCCCAGCCGCCAACCGTGCCCGGGCTTCGAGAAGTCGCGGCCGACGAGCAGCATGGCCGACAACGCGAGCCGCTCGCGCACGGCGTTCGCAAGGCTTTCCGTCCGCTGCCCCAGATGCAGGTAGTCGGGATTCTGCGCGTAGAACGCGAGCTGCCCGCCGAGCAGCAGCACGAGCCAGGACAAGTGCAGCCACAGCATCGCGACGATCACGATCGCGAAGCCCGAGTAGATGGCCTCCGTGCGACTCACGGACACGACGAAGCTCGTGAACAGACTGCCGCTGCCGGCCCAGACGATGCCGGCGAAGGCACCGCCGATCAACGCCGGCCAGAAGCGCACGCGCGTGTTCGGCACGAACACGTACAGGAACGTGAAGCCCGCGATGACCATCGCATAGGGCATCAGCGCGCTCAAGTGGGCGATCAGAAAGCCGAACGGCTCGATCGTGGCCAGAAAGCTGGTGGCCGCCGCGCTCGCGAGCGTGGCGATGATGCCCATCGCGACCGTGGTCAGCAGCGGCAGAACGAACATGACGCTCAAGTACTCGCTGAAGCGGCGCGCGAAGCTGCGCGGGCGATCCACGCGCCAGACGAAGTTCAGTGCGCTTTCGACCTTCTGCGCCATCGACAGGGCCGAGAACAGCAGGATCACGATGCTGACGCTCGCGAGCGCCGAGCCGCTGACGTTGTCGACGAAGCCGATGACGCGTTCGGTGAGCTGCGCACCTTGCGGGCCGAGCGGCGCCATGAAGTTCAGCAGCAACGGCTCGAGCTCGCGGTGAAAGCCGAGACCCTTCAACACCGCAAACGCGAACGCGAGCAGGGGCACGATCGTGAGCATCGTCGTATACACGAGGCTCATGGCGCGCAGGCTCAAATCACCCTGGAGAAAGTCGCGCAGCAGGGCGAACGCATAGCGCGCGGCCCGCAGCCAGCGCGGCGGCGCTTCCGCCGGGGGCGGGCTCGGCCACAGCCAGTGCTCGAGTTGCTCGATCAGGAGCGTCACGGTCGCTCGGCGGCGTGCGCCACTCGCGTAAGCTCCGCGCGGCTCACGCCGGCGGGCTGCGCGTGAGTCGCTGCAGCGCTTCCGCGTACTTCGCCCGCGTGCGCTCGATCACGACGGCGGGCAGGCGCGGTCCGGGAGCGGTCTTGTTCCAGTCGAGCGTCTCGAGGTAATCGCGCACGTATTGCTTGTCGAAGCTCTGCGGCGACGACCCGGGCCGGTAGCTGTCGGCGGGCCAGAAGCGCGAGGAGTCGGGCGTGAGCATTTCGTCCATGACGCACAGCTCACCGCGATCGTCGAGCCCGAACTCGAATTTCGTGTCGGCGATGATGATGCCGCAGGCACGCGCGTGCTCCGTGGCGCGTGCATACAGCCGCAACGATGCGTCGGCGACCTTTTGCGCGAGCTCGGCACCGATCAGGTCGCGGGCCTCGGCCATGGAAATGTTCTCGTCGTGGCGTCCGGGCCCGGCCTTAGTGCTCGGCGTGAAGATCGGCTCGTGAAGCTGCTCCGCGAGCTCGAGACCCGTCGGTAGAACGACGCCGGACACCCGGCCCGTCTTGCAGTAGTCCTTCCAGCCCGAGCCGATCAAATAGCCGCGCACGACCGCTTCGATCGGCAACGGCTTCAAGTCGTGCACGACGACGGCGCGCTCCTTGACGACGGCGTGATCGCGCGGGTCGGCGAGCACCGCGGCGGGGTCCGTGCCCGTGAGGTGATTCGGGATGACGGCGGCCAGCTGCTCGAACCAGAAATTCGAGATTGCCGTCAGCACGATGCCCTTGCCGGGAATCGGGTCGGGGAGCACGACGTCGAACGCCGACATTCGGTCGGTCGCGAGTATGAGCAGTCGTTTGGGGTCGACTCGGTAGATGTCGCGCACCTTGCCTCGTGCGATCAGCTCGAGGCTCGACAGATTCGATTCGAACAAGGCTGTCGTTGCCGCCGCCATCTCGTTGCGCCGCCGTTCAAAGACACGATAATGAGCCTACGCGGCGCTCTTCGGCAACCGGCGGTCGGTCGGCGATGATGGCGCGCATGGGATCGCGTGGAGCTCGGATGCAATGGCTCGGTAAGAGTATCGGTGGTGTGATCGGTGCGGCGCTCGCCGGGCCGATCGGCTCGCTGATCGGAATTCTCGTCGGCCACCAGTGGGATCAGCAGTCGTCGACATGGCGCCGCAGACCGTCGACGACGGCGATCAGTCAGCTGTTCTTCGAAGTCGCGTTCGAGATCATGGGACGCGTCGCGAAGATCGACGGTCGCGTGTCCGAGGACGAGATCAGAGTCGCGCGGCAGATCATGCAAGGCATGCAGCTCTCGCCCGAGCAGACCCGCGTGGCCATGGAGTGCTTTACGCGCGGCAAGAGCGGCGATTACCCGCTGCGAGAGCGATTGGCAGCGCTGGCCGCCCAGGTCGGCGATCGGACCGTGCTGGCGCGGGCGTTCGTGCAGCTGCAGGTCCAAGCCGCCATCGGCGCCGGCGGGGTGGGCGCCGAGAAGCGCGAGCTGCTGGCGCGCGTCGCGACGTCGCTCGGGGTCAGTCGCGCGGAGCTCGCGCAGATCGAGGCGGCCCTGCGGGCATTCGCGCAGCAGGGGAGCGCGCGGCCGTCGGCGGCCGAGACCTTGGAGGAAGCCTATCGCGTGCTGGGCGTGAGCCGGACGGCCGCCGACGCCGAAGTCAAGACGGCGTATCGGCGGCTCATGAGCCAGCATCATCCGGACAAGCTCGTTGCGCGGGGCTTGCCCGAGTCCATGAAGGGCATCGCCGAGCAGAAGACGCAGGAGGTCAGAGCCGCCTACGAGCGCATCAAAGCGCAGCGCGGGCTGAAGTAGCCCGCGCGATATGTTGGCAGGGGATCAGGCGCGCCGCAGCGCTTCGGTGCGCGCTTTCGGCAGCTCGCGGCGCGCGTTGAACACGACGATGGTCTTGCCGCTGGCACGGACCAGGCCTTGGTCCTCGAGCACCTTCAGCACGCGACCCGCCATTTCGCGCGAGCAGCCCACGAGTCGCGACAGCTCCTGGCGCGACACTTTGATCTGCATGCCTTCCGGATGCGTCATGGCGTCCGGCTCGCGGCACAGGTCCATGATCGCGTGGGCGACGCGGCCCGTGACGTCGACGAAGGCCAAGTCGCCGAGCTTGCGGTTCGTGCGATCGAGTCGCGTCGCGAGCTGGGTCGCGAGCTCGAATACGAGCCCCGGGCTCTCGGCCGCGATCTGGCGGAATCGTGGATAGGTCATCTCCGCGATCTCGCATTCGGCGCGCGTGCGCACCCAGGCGCTGCGCGTGGGCTGTTCGTAGAACAAACCCATCTCGCCGAAGAACTGGCCCTTGTTGAGATAGGCGAGGACCATCTCGTTGCCGTCTTCGTCCTCGATCATGACCTCGACGGAGCCGTCGACGATGTAATAGAGCACGTCGGGGAGATCGCCGGCATGGATCATGACCGTCTTGCCGGGGATCGTTCGGACCCGACAGTAGCTCAGGAACCGATTGATGGCCGGGACATCGCTCAATGGCCGCAGGGCTTCTTCCATACGTCGGAACTCCGGTTTGACTTAACGCTGTATTTAATCAATTCCCCCCGAAGTCGCAAGGGACAAGTAGGTGGATGTGTGACACTGGTCACACGCGGAGTGCAATGCGACGCAAAATCTCGCCTCCGAGGCTCATGCAGCGCCGAATTGGTGCAGCCAAATCAATGCCCCCGGCGAGCATGGCGGTGGTGCCGTGATGCGCCTCGTCGGCGCTCATCTGGGTCAGGATCGCCGCGCTGCGCGCGTCCCGCGCCGGCAGTCGCTGCAAGTGATCGCGCAGATGCGCTTCGACCTGCCGCTCCGTCTCCTGGACGAACCCCAGGCTCTGCGCGTCGCCGATCGTGCCCGCCAAAACGCCGATCAGGAAGCTGCCCGCATACCACAGGGGGGTCAGTACGCTGGGGCGACCATCGAGCTCGTCGAGCCGCGCGGCGCACCAGGCGAGATGGTCGCGCTCCTCACGCCCCGCCGCGTCGAGCAGCCGGCGGACGCGGGGGTCGCGCGCCACGACGGCTTGACCGTTGTACAGTGCCTGCGCCGCGATCTCACCGGCGTGATTCACGCGCAGCAGCGCGGCGCTGCGTTGTCGCTCCGCGTCGGTGAGCGCGGCATCGGGGACGGTCGCCGCAGGGGAGGGGCGGCCCGGGGACGGCGGCGCGCCCAGCGCTCGCAGCCCGTGATCGAGCGCGGCGATGAGTCGGTCGGGCCAGCTCGGCAGCCGCGTCGATCCGACAAGCTTGGGCGGCAACGGCAGGGGCATTGCAGGCATTATATTGAGTGCGCTCCGAGCCGTCTCTTGGCTTGCGCCAGGTGCCGGCCGTCAGTAAGATTCCGCCTCTTTGGCCGGGTCGTCCCGGCTCCATCTAGAGCTTCGACAGCCATGAAAACAGTTCTCCGCCAAGCCGGACTCGGTCCGCCGCGATTGGTATTTGGTCGACGCCGAGGGCAAGACGCTCGGCCGTCTGGCCACCGCCCTCGCCCATCGGCTGCGCGGGAAGCACAAGCCGATCTACACGCCGCACGTCGATACGGGTGACTTCATCATCGTCATCAACGCCGAGAAGATCCGGGTCACGGGCCGCAAGCTGAAGGACAAGATCTACTACCGGCACACGGGCACCATCGGCAACATGAAGTCCGAGCCGCTCGAGAAGCTGCTGGCCGAGCACCCGGAGCGCGCTATCGAGATCGCCGTGAAGGGCATGCTGCCGAAGAACCCGCTCGGTCGGCAAATGTTCAAGAAACTCAAGGTCGTACGCGGCGCCAACCACCCGCACGCTGCGCAGCAGCCGAAACCCCTGGAGCTCTAAGTCGATGGCGACAGAAATCAATTATGGCACCGGCCGCCGCAAGACTGCCGCCGCCCGCGTCTTCATCCAGCCCGGCAGCGGCGAGATTGTCGTGAATGGCCGGCCGCTCGACACATTTTTCGGGCGCGAGACGGCGCGGATGATCGTCCGGCAGCCGCTCACGGTGGCCGAGGCCGCGAACAAGTTCGACGTGCACGTGACGGTCCGCGGCGGCGGCACCACGGGTCAGGCAGGTGCGATCCGTCACGGCATCACCCGCGCATTGCATGGACTACGACGAGGGGCTCCGGAAGTCGCTGCGCAAGGCCGGCTTCGTGACGCGCGATGCCCGCGAGGTCGAGCGCAAGAAGGTGGGCTTACGCAAGGCGCGGCGTCGGCCGCAGTACTCGAAGCGCTAGTCGACGACGCCGGCGCTGCTTCGGCCCAAGACAGTCCGCAGATTCGAAAGGATTTGGGGGATCGTCCAGCGGTAGGACATCGGACTCTGACTCCGAGAACCTAGGTTCGAATCCTAGTCCCCCAGCCACCTTCTTCGGTTTGGCACCGCGTTTCGGCGACATCGACCTTCGATGTCCGCCGGGAGCGCCGTGAATACATCCCTGTAGGCTCGCTCGCGCACATCCTGTGCGCGAGCGTCCCGTCGAACATCGAAGGCCGCTGTCGCCGAAACGCGGCGCCAGTCTTGTTCTATTGAATTGTTTTGACGCCGGCGGCGCCGCCGATCAGCAGCACGTCCGCGGGTCGATTCGCGAAGATGCCGACGCGTGACGACGCCGGCGATCTGGTTGAAACGCGTTTCGAGCTCGAGCGGATTCACGATCTTGAGATTGTGCACGTCGATGATGTGGTTGCCGTTGTCGGTCACGAAATTCTCGCGCCAGATCGGCTGGCCGCCGGCCTTGACCATCTGCCGCGCCACGTACGCCTGCGCCATCGGGACCACCTCGATCGGCAACGGGAATCGGCCGAGCGTTGCGACGAGCTTCGTCTCGTCGATGATGCAGATGAAGCGGCGCGAGGCAGCGGCGACGATCTTCTCGCGCGTCAATGCGCCGCCGCCGCCCTTGATCAAATGCCGGTGTTTGGTGGCCTCGTCGGCGCCGTCGACGTACAGATCGAGATCGCCCGTGGAGTTTAGCTCGACCGTCGGAATCCCGGCATCGGCCAGTTTGCGCGTGGAGCGCTCGGAGCTCGAGACGACGGGCCCGAGTCGGCGTGCCAGAGGTGCGAGCAGCTCGATGAAGATGTCGACCGTGCTGCCGGTACCGATGCCGAGCGTCATGCCGTCTTTGATGTAGGACAAGGCGGCTTCGGCTGCCTGTCGTTTGTTCACGCTCTGCGGCATAGAAGTGCCCCTTCCAAAAAAGAGAGTGCCCGCAACGTGGCGGGCACTACACTTGTTTGAGCCTTGAAGTCGGCTCGAAGGACTAACGCTTTTTGCGTCGTGCAGTCTTCTTCTTGCTGCGCTTCTTCGACACCTTCTTCGCTACTTTCTTACGCTTCTTTGCCATGGGTAGTCTCCGTTGTCGGGATAGACGGCGTTGAGTATATATAAAACGATCAAGATTTCCAGTGTGTTAGAAATTTTCGCGCATATTTTTTCCGCGAGAGCGAAGTCACAGTGTGATTCGCCGCACATTCCCGTGCGATCCCGCGCCGTGCAACGCGTGCAAACACAGCGCAGTGACTACTCGAGACCGAGGATGAACTTCCAATGTGCCGCGCTCACCGGAGTGATCGACAAACGATTACCGCGCTTGAGTAGCGCCATGCCTTTCAGCGCGCCGTTGGCGTGCTCGCGCAGTGTCGCGAGCGTTATGGGACGCTTCAACTTGCGTTGCAGCTGCACGTCCACCATGTACCAGCGTGGCTTCTCGGGATCGCTGTCGGTGTCGTAGTGCGTGTCCTTCGGATCGAATGCGGAATCGTCCGGGTAGCCTTCTTTCACGATCTTGACGATGCCGACGATGGCCGGCTCCTCGCAGTTGGAGTGATAGAAGAACGCGAGATCGCCGCGGCGCATCTGGTCGCGCATGAAGTTGCGCGCCTGGAAATTGCGCACGCCGTCCCAGTGCGTCGTGTGGCGCGGACTGGCCGCCAGAGCCGCTATTCCAAAGGTTTCCGGCTCGGATTTCATGAGCCAGTACTTCATGGCTCGGTGGCTCCAAACCGCCGTACGCCGGCCTCGGTCACGGCCGCGGACAGGGGCACGTCCCAGGCCTGGCGGGGGAGGCCGGTTACCCGTTGTAGCTCGTACGCCACACCGACGAGCTTCGGCCGTCGCCACCGCGGACGATGCAGCAGGAAGCCGAAGCACCGATCGTAGTAGCCGCGACCGACGCCGACGCGAACACCGTGATCGTCGAATGCGACGAGGGGTGTCAGCACGAGGTCGAGCTCACGGGCCGCGATCGCGCCGCCCACGCGCGGCTCGAGGATGCCGAAGAAGTTCGTCGCGAGCCCGCCGCGGACGTCGAGCTCGGCGAAGTGCATGCGTGCACCGGTCAACACCGGCGCGTAAATGCGTTTGCCGCGTGCCGCCGCGGCGCTGATCAGGTCCTTTAGCGAGGGCTCGCCGTCGAACGCGAGGAACACGGCGATCCGGCGCGCGGAACGAAATTCCGGCAGGCTGCGAACGTGGCTGACGATTCGCCGGTCCGCGTGCATGCGCTGGCCGGGGGAGAGCGCGCGCCGCGCCGCGCGCATCCGCGCGCGCAGTTCCCGGCGCTCCGCTTGCCAATTCGAGGTGATGCTCCCCGCCTGTGCCGTCACGAACCGTTGCCCTCGAACCGGAGCAACAAGTGGGGTACGCCGTCGGAGCTTAAGGCTTCCCGGTTAGACCGGATCTGCACAACGCCACCGACAGAGCTTAACCCCTGAGGCATGATTTAGGGTCCGAGAGACTTTCGTCCGCGTCGTACACCGCAGGGAGCATCGAAGCGATTATAGAGTGAGCTGCTTCGCAGGGCCGAGTGCTGAATCGAGATGCTCGCGCATGGCGCGGATCCTCAGGCCCACGATGTTCTTCAGCTCCTCGTCCTGGCCTTGCGCCCGAAGCAGCTCGTTGGCGAGGTTCAAAGCCGCCATGACGGCCACGCGGTCGAGACCCGACGACCTTGCCGCTGTCGCGAATTTCGCGCATTTTGCCGTTCAAGAGCTCCGCGGACGCGATCAGCGAGGCTTTCTCCTCGGCGGGGCAGGCGACGTGATATTCCTTTTCCAGTATGCGGATCGTGACGTGCGCGAACGTGTCGCTCACGATGCCTGCTCCATGCCCTTCAGCCGGCTGATCATGGCCTTCCACCCGACCGCGAACCTGCTCGTTCTTGTGTAGCAACGACGCGCGCTCGGACATCAGCGAGTCCTGGCGGTGGCGCAGCGACTTGTTCTCTTCCTGGAGTTGCCGGCAGAGCACGACGAGCTCTTCGAGGCGCTTTTCGAGGCGCCGCAACTCGAGGTCGAAGCGATGGTTGGGTTGGTCGGTGGTCATGCGGAAATATAGGCTCGCCCCCTCCTGACGGTCAATAACGAATGCGCCGGTGATAGCATGCCGTTGCACGCTGCTCGCACTCACTCACGTGACCAACGAACCCGCTACGACGATTCTCGACTACGACACCCTGCGCGACTCGCTTCGGGACGCCGGCGCCGTGGTGACGCTGGCGGAACTGCATGGCGGGATGTGCGGCGCGCTGTGCGCCGGCGGCGCGCCGGCGGCTGCGAGATGGCTCGAAGATTGCCTCGTCGATCAGCAGCTCACCGCAACGGGTGAGCTGAACGCGTCGCTCGGGGAGGTCGTCGCCGCGACCTGGCGCATGCTCGAGGGCCGCGAGCTCAAGTTCGAGCCGCTGCTGCCCGACGACGACGCGCCGCTCGAGGAACAGGTGCAGGCGCTGGCACTGTGGTGCCATGGGTTCGTCGCCGGCCTCGGCGCCAGCGCGCCGGAGCTGGCGAAACTTTCGCGCGCCGGGGGAGCCGAAGGCACCGTGACGGAGGTCATCAACGACTTCACGCAGATCAGCCGCGCGGACTTCCGCGACGACGAGGCGGCCGGGCAGGATCAGCCCGATTTCGCGCTCGCCCAGCTGCACGAGTACGTGCGCGCGGCTGTGCAGATCGTATTCGAGGATCTCGCCGGGCGCCGTGCCGCCGCGCGGGATCTACACTAGACGCACGCGAGGTCGCAGCTAACCGTGACTAGCAAGGAATTCGCCCGCCGTCGTCGGCATCTCATGGATCTGATCGGGGCGAACGGCATCGCCGTGCTGGCGGCCGCTCCCGAGCGGGTGCGCAGCCGCGACACGATGTACGTCTACCGCACCGACAGCGACTTCTACTATCTGACCGGCTTCTCCGAGCCGGAAGCCATCGCCGTGCTCGTGCCGGGCCGGCCGCAAGGGGAATTCCTGGTGTTTTGCCGCGAGCGCAATCCGGAGCGCGAGCTCTGGGACGGACCGCGGGCCGGTCCCGAGGGCGCCGTGGCCGCCTACGGCGCCGACGACGCGTTTCCGATCGCCGATCTCGACGACATCCTGCCGGGGTTGCTCGAGCGCAGCGACCGCGTCTATTACTCGCTCGGCGCGCACGAGTTCGACCAGCGGCTCCTGGCGATGATCCAGACGCTGAACTCGAAGCGCCAGAGCGGTCACGCGCCGAGCGAGCTCGTGGCGCTCGATCATCTGCTGCACGAGATGCGGCTTGTTCAAGAGTCGCGCCGAGGCCGCCGTCATGCGTCAATCGGCGCGCATCGCGGTCGCGGCGCACAAGCGGGCGATGAGCGTCTGCCGGCCCGGGCTGAAGGAGTACGAGCTCGAGGCGGAGTTCCTGCACGAGTTTCGCCGCCATGGTGCCGAGTGCTCGTATCCGCCGATCGTGGCCGGCGGAGCCAACGCCTGCGTGCTGCACTACCGCGACAACGATGCCGAGCTCGCCGACGGCGATCTCGTGCTGATCGATGCGGGCTGCGAGCACGAGATGTACGCGTCGGACGTGACGCGGACGTTCCCGGTCAACGGCCGCTTCAGCGCCGCCGCAGCGCGAGCTCTACGATCTCGTGCTCGCAGCCAATCACGCCGCGACGGCCAAGGCCGTCGTGGGCAACCATTGGAACGAGCCCCACGACGCCGCCGTCGCGCTCATCACGCGCGGCTTGAAGGATCTCGGCCTGCTCGAAGGCCGCGTGCCGCAGCTCGTCAAGACGCTGGCCTACAAGCGCTACTTCATGCACCGGACGGGCCACTGGCTCGGCCTCGACGTGCACGACGTCGGCGACTACAAGCTCGGCGAGCAGTGGCGGTTGCTCGAGCCGGGCATGGTCATGACGATCGAGCCGGGCATCTACGTGCCGGCCGACGACAAGGGCGTCGAGAAGCGCTGGCGGGGCATCGGCATTCGGATCGAGGACGACGTGCTCGTCACGCGCGACGGTCCCGACGTGCTGACGCGCGAGCTGCCCGCGGCGCGCCGACGAGATCGAGCGGCACATGGCGGGCGACGGCGTGACCGACGCGCCGCGCGCGCGACTGCGACGTGCTGATCGTCGGCGGCGGTGCGGTGGGCTCGGCGCTCGCCTGCGCGCTCGCGGAGCTGCCGCTCGACTACCGTGCTGGTCGAAGCGCACGAGGTGCGGCTGCTCGAGCAGCCGGGCTTCGATACGCGCGTGACCGCGCTCGCCAACGGCTCCCAGCAGATTCTCGCGAGCCTCGGCCTCTGGGGCCGAGCTCAAGGGCTACACGGAAGCGATCCGCACGATTCACATCTCGGAGCGCGGCCGGTTCGGCGCGGCCCGGATCGACGCCAGGCGAAGAGCAGGTGCCGGCGCTGGGATATACGGTCGAGAACCAGGCGCTGGGGCGGGTGCTCTGGGAGCGACTTGCGCAGCGCGCCGCGCTTCACGGCGCTCGCACCGGCCAAGGTGGCTGGCGCTGGCACGCGACGAACTGCACGTCACCGCGACGATCGAGCAAGCCGGCGGCCGTTGGCACGCTGCGCGCGAAGCTCGTCGTAGCGGCCGACGGGGCGCGATCCCCGATCCGCGACCGCGCTCGGCTTCGGCGCGATCGAGCACGACTACGAGCAGCGCGCCGTGATCTTCAACTGCAGCACCGAGGCGCCGCTCTGCCGGTCGCGCATTCGAGCGCTTCACGCCGCGCGGGCCGATTGCGCTGCTGCCGCTCGCGGGCGACCGAGCCGCCGTGATCTGGACGTTGCCCGTCGACGTGGCCGAGCGAATGGTCGCGTTGCCGGTCGACGAGTTTCGCGCAGAGCTGACGAGCGCATTCGGCTATCGGCTCGGCCGCTTCACGCGGATCGGCACGCGCCAGCTGCACACGCTCGTGCGGATCGCGAGCGGGGCGCATCCACGGACCGCGTGCGGTGCTGATCGGCGACGCGGCGCATGCGGCTGCACCCGGTCGCGGGACAAGGGTTCAATCTCGCGCTGCGCGACGTCGCGACGCTGGCCGAGGTGCTGGCCGACGCCGTCGTGGCCGAGGGCGCCGCGGTCGATGTCGGTGCCGCCGGGCCGCTCGAGCGCTACGCCGCGTGGCGCGCCGCCGACCGGCAACGCGCCTCGACCTTCACGCACGGGCTGATTCAGCTGTTCGGCGAGTCCTTGCCCGGCGCCGGCCTGGGTCGCGGCCTCGGCCTCATGGCGTTCGACCTGCTGCCGGGCGCCAAGGCGTTGCTCGCGCGCCAGACGATGGGCCGGGCGGGCCGCCTGCCGCGGCTCGCGCGCGGCCTGCGGCTGCTCTGAAGGTCGTCGCATGTCGACGCCCAGCACCCGAATCGTGATTGCCGGCGCAGGCACCGTGGGGCTCACGGTCGCGGCGCTGCTCGCCACCGGTCGCTGCGCCGAGCGGCTGCACGTGCATGTGCTCGATGCCCGGCCGCTGCCGCGCTGGCGCGCCGACGAGGTGCATCTGCGCGTCTATGCCCTGTCGCGCGCATCGCAGCTGACGCTCGAGCGTGTCGGCATCTGGTCGCGCGTGCTCGCCGCGCGCGCATGCGCCGTATCGGCGCATGCATGTCTGGGAGGGCGACGAGCCCTTCGCGTCGGGGGCGCTCGACGTTCGACAGCGCCGACATCGGCGAGCCGGATCTCGGCCACATCGTCGAGGACAACCTGCTGCGTACGCTGCTGGCGGACGTGCTCGCGGCTGCACCGAATGCGACGATCGCGGTCGGCGCAGCCGTCGAAGTCGATCGACGTCGGCGCGCGCAGCGTCGGCGTGCGCCTCGCGAACGGCGGCAGCGTGGCCGGCACGGTCCTGCTCGCCGCCGATGGCAGCGACTCGGCCGTGCGCCGCCTGCTCGATTTGCCGGTCGCGAGCGCGAGCTATGGGCAGACGGCGATCGTCGCGCACGTCGACGAGCGCGCGCGTCGCACCGGCAGACGGCGTGGCAACGCTTCCTGCCCGGCGGGCCGCTCGCGTTCCTGCCGCTCGCGGACGGGCGCAGCTCGATCGTCTGGTCGCTGCCGAGCGCCGCCGCCGAGCGCTTGCTCGCGCGTCGACGACGCCGAGTTCCTGCGCGAGCTCAACGCCGCGAGTGCCGGCGTGCTCGGCGCGCTCTCCGCCTGCACGGCGCGCGCCGGGTTTCCGCTGCAGGCGTTGCATGCGTTGCGCTATACCGCGGCCCGCGCCGCGCTCGTCGGCGACGCGGCGCACACCGTGCATCCGCTCGCCGGGCAGGGCATGAACCTGGGCCTGCTCGATGCGGCCGCCGTCGCCGCGGTCGTCGAGGAGGCCGTGCTTGCGGGCGAAGACGCCGGCGACGCCAAGGTGCTGCGCCGCTACGAGCGGCAGCGCAAAGGCGACAATTTGGCGATGCTGGCGGCGTTCGATGCCTTGAATCGATTGTTTCGCCTGCCGGCCTCGTTTGCGCCGTTGCGCATGCTCGGGCTGCGCGCCGTGAACGCAACGGCGCCCGCGAAGCGCTTGCTCATGGCGCAGGCGCTCGGGCTGTCGGCCGGGAGCAAAAATCGACGCCGCTGGTCACATGCGGAGTCGCAAGCATAGAATCGGCGGCCATGACACACATTAGAGGCTTGCTGCTCGGCGCGCTGGTCGCGACGAGCGGGCTCGGCGGACCGCTGCACGCAGCTCCGGAGCCGCCGAGCTGGAATCACACGCTCGAGCGCATCGCGTCGGGCGTCGTGTCCATTCAGATCGACAGCACGCGCTCGTTCGACACGGAGCGCAACCAGTCGAGCCAGGCGACGGGCTTCGTCGTCGACGCCGAGCGCGGGCTCATCCTCACGAATCGTCACGTCGTCACGCCGGGGCCGGTGCGCGCGCAGGCCGTGTTCCTGAACCAGGAAGAGGTGGATCTGGTCCCGGTCTATCGCGATCCGATTCACGACTTCGGCTTCTTCCGTTACGACCCGAAGCAGCTGCAATTCATCAAGCCGGCCGAGCTCAAGCTCGTGCCCGAAGCAGCGGAGATCGGCCGTGACATCCGCGTGATCGGCAACGACGCCGGCGAGCAGCTGTCGATCCTGGCCGGCACGATCGCGCGGCTCGATCGGCAGGCGCCGAACTACGGCCGCGGCAACTACAACGACTTCAACACGTTCTACCTGCAGGCCGCGTCCGGCACGTCCGGCGGCTCCTCGGGCTCGCCGGTCGTCGACATCGAGGGTCGCGTGGTCGCGCTGAACGCCGGTGCGAACACGCAGGCGGCTTCGAGCTTCTTCCTGCCGCTCGATCGCGTGAAGGTGGCGCTGGCGAAGATCCAGGCGGGCCAAACGGTGGTGCGCGGCACGCTCGAGACGGAGTTCGTTCACAAGCCGTTCGCGGAGCTGCGCCGCCTCGGGCTCGCGCGCGAGACCGAGACACGCGTGCGCACGGCCAACCCGAACCAGACCGGCATGCTGGTCGTCGAGCAGGTGATTCCGCAATCGCCGGCCGCCACCGCTCTGCAGCCCGGCGACATCCTCGTCGAGGTCGGCGGCAAGCTGACCGCCGAGTTCGTGCCGCTGGCGGCCGCGCTCGACGCCGCGGTGGGGCACGACATCACGATGGTCGTCGAGCGGGGCGGCCAGAAAGTCGAGCGCACGCTCCCGGTGACCGATCTGCAGGAAATCACGCCCGACGAGTACCTGGAGTACGGCGACGGCGTGTTCCACAAGCTGTCGTATCAGCAGGCCCGACACTTCTATCGACCGGTGTCCGGCGTCTACGTGGCCAATGCGGGTTACGTGTTCGGCAAGGCCGCGATTCCGCGCGGCAGCATCGTGACCGGCATCGGCCGCGAGACCGTCGAGACTCTCGACGACTTCCAGCATGCGATCGAGACCACGCCGGCCGACGGCGAGCTGTCGGTGCGTTTCGTGTCGTTCGACGATCCGCAGAACGAACGGCAGAGGATCGTCACGAACGACCGCAGCTGGTTCCCGGCGCGCCGCTGTCATCGCGACGACGCACTCGGCATCTGGCCGTGCCAGCCGCTCGCTGCGAGCCCGGCGCCCGAGCCCCTTACGCCGAGCGAGGGCACGACGTTCCCGCGCCAGGGCGAGCGGCACGTGCAGGCCGTCGCGCCGTCGCTGGTGCTGGTGAACTTCGACATGCCCTACACGGTGTCGGGCGTGGCGGACCGCTACTACTACGGCACCGGGCTCGTGGCCGACGCGCAGCGCGGCTGGGTCATCGTCGATCGCAACACGGTGCCCGTCGCGATGGGCGACGTGCGCCTCACGTTCGCGGGCTCCATCGAGATCCCCGGGCGCGTGGAGTACATCCATCCGCTGCACAACCTTGCCGTGGTGTCATACGACCCGAAGCTGCTCGGCGACACGCCGGTCAAGAGCGCGGCCTTCGTCACCAAGCCGATCGTCGCGGGACAGCAAGTGGCCGTCGTGGGCTTGAGCCCGGACTTTCGCATCCAGTCGCAGTCGAGCGCCGTCGCCAGCGTCTCGGCGGCCGCGTTCCCGCAGTCGCGCACGTTGCGCTTCCGCGATACGAATCTCGACGTCGTCTCGCTCGTCAACGGGCCGACCGACTTCGACGGCACGCTGGTCGATTTCCAGGGCCACGTGCTCGGTATGTGGGCGAGCTTTGCGTACCAGACTGGGCGGGACCTGACCCAGGTCAACATGGGCATCGAGGCCGATCTGATCGTCGACATGCTCGACAAGCTGCGCAAGTCCGAATCCTTGCGCTCGATCGAGGTCGAGTGGGCGCCGATGCCGCTAGCGACGGCGCGCAAGGTGATGCTGCCCGAGGAGTGGGTGCAGCGTTACGAGGGGCACAACCCCGATCGACGCGAAGTGCTGACGGTCTCGAGCACCGTGGCGGGCGCCCCCGCCGCGGATTTCTTCCGGTCCGGCGACATCCTGCTCGACATCGATGGGCAGCTCGCGAACACGTTCCGCGAGGTCGAGCGTGCCGCGCAGCGGCCGACGGTAGAAGTCACCGTGTTCCGCAACGGCCAGGAAGTGCACGGGCAAGTCGACACGGCAATGCTCGACGGCATCGGAATCGATCGTGTCGTGGCGTGGGCCGGCGCGCTGCTGCAAGCGCCGCACCGCGAGCTCGCCGTGCAGCGCGGCGTGGGCACCGGCGGCGTCTACGTGAGCTACTTCAACTTCGGCTCGCCCGCGAGCCGGTCGGGCCTGTACGCGGGCCGACGGATCGTGGCGGTCGACGGTCAACCGACGCCCGACGTCGACACGTTCGTCAAAATTGCGACCGCGCTCGGCGACAAGGATTCCGTGCGTCTGAACACCATGACGTTCAACGACGTCCCCGAGGTCATCACGATGAAGCTGGACCCCGTGTATTGGCCGAGCTACGAATTGCGGCGCGACGGCTACGAGTGGCGGCGCCTCGCGCTGAAATAACGACCACGACTACGCGCCGGGAGATGCCCGTGACCACGAACTCCATCACCATGGGCGGCATCGGTCTGCGCTTTCTGTTCGCGCTGGCGCTCGTCTCTCTGACGTGGAATCCGTCGCGGTACAACTACGTCGCGTGGGCGCTCGTGCAGTATCGGGCCCTGGGCCCGCTCGTGGCGTTCTCGGGAATCGTGCTGCTGGCGGGCTGGATCTTCTTCCTGCGCACCGCGGCCTATTCGCTCGGCGTGCTCGGCATCGTGTTGTCCGTGGGTCTTGCGGTCGTGGTGCTCTGGACCCTGTTCTTCTATCACGTCGTCAGCACCGACAGCACGACGCTGATCACGTGGATCGTGCTCGCGCTGCTCGCGGCGATCCTCGCCGCCGGCATGTCATGGGCACATCTGCGCGCGCGCTGGTCCGGGCAGGCGACGGTCGACGACGTCGATCAGAACTAGCCTCGCTCAGCGCTGCGTTCCCGGCGCCGCCGCAGGGTGATCGCCCTCCTTGGCGTGCGCCGTGGTCTCGGGCAGAGTGGTGAGAGCCGAAGCTCGAGTCACACGACATAACCGTGAGCCCCGCTGTTGCCGCAATCGCCCGCGTCCTTGCGCTGTCGTCCGCGCTCGTGCTGCTCGGGGCGACGGCCGCGAATGCGCAGCGCCTGTTCAAGTATCGCGATGCGAATGGCGTGTGGGTGTTCACCGATCGGCAGCCCGGTGCCGATCAACCGTACGGAGAGATCGCGCTCGCACGGCGGTTCGAGCCGCCCGAGGTTCGGTTGTTTCAGCAGGCGACGCGGAATGGCATCGGGCTGGTCGCCCAGAACACGTTCTATGCGCCGATTCAGCTCGCGTTCCGCCTCTCGCAGACGGAGAACGTCGCGGCAGGCACGCCGCTCGAGGGCCTCAAAGTCTTGCCGGCGCGCAGCCAACGTGCCGCTGGTGCTCGTAGGCAAGGCCACGCCGACGGCGGATCTGCGATTCGAGACCGAGTTCCAGTTCTTGCCCGGCGAGCCCGGGGCCGAGCATCGGCCGTCGCAGCCGTATCGATTGCCGTACGCGCTGTCGACCACGGCGATGGTGTCGCAGGCGTTTCCGGACAAGCTCACGCATGGCGATCCGGCGAGCGAGCATGCGATCGACTTCGTGATGCCGGTGGGTACGCACGTGTTCGCGGCGCGTGAGGGCGTGGTCATCGAGGTCGCGAGCGATTTCTTCGAGAACGGCACGGATCTCGACGCCGATGGGCCGAAGGCGAACATCGTCCGCGTATTGCACGACGACGGAACGATGTCGCTGTACGCGCACCTGAGCTGGAACTCGATCCGCGTGGTGCCGGGGCAGCGCGTGGCGCGCGGCGAGTATCTCGCGGACTCGGGCAACACGGGGTTCAGCACCGGGCCGCATCTGCACTTCGTGGTGCAACGCAATCGCGGCGGTGCGATCGTGTCGGTGCCCGTGGAGTTCGCGGGCGCCGGGGGCATGCCCATCACGCGTCCGCAGCCACGACCGTTATACGGCGTACTGACCGTGCGCTCGACGCACGGCGCATTTGCGACTCCATCCGCGGTCACGGATAGTGACGACATGCGCAACCGCTTAGACGCCGAGACGAGTCCCGTACCTCAAGCAGCACGCGGCCAATCCGGTTCATTGGCAGCCCTGGGACGACGAGGCGCTCGCGGCCGCGCGCGACGGCGCCAAGCCGATCCTGCTGTCGGTCGGCTATTCCGCCTGCCACTGGTGCCACGTCATGGCGCACGAGTCGTTCGAGGACGACGCGACGGCGCGGCTCATGAACGAGCTGTACGTGAGCATCAAGGTCGACCGCGAGGAACGCCCCGACCTCGACAAGATCTATCAGACGGCGCACCAGCTCTACACGGGGCGCCCCGGCGGCTGGCCGCTCACGGTGTTCCTGACGCCCGACACGCATGTGCCGATCTTCACCGGCACGTACTTTCCGAAGGAGCGCCGCTACGGCATGCCGGCGTTCCGCGAGGTGCTCGCCGCCGTGGCAAGCTACTTTCGCACCCAGAGCCAGGAGATTCGCCAGCGCGGCGCCGGGCTCATCGAGGCGCTGAATGCCATCGACACGCAGAGCGGCGACGATTTTGCCGCGCTCACGCGCGCGCCCATGCTGCAGGCGCGCGCGCGGCTCGAGCAGAGCTTCGACGAGGAGCACGGCGGCTTCGGCGACGCGCCGAAATTTCCGCATCCCACGAACCTCGAGCTGCTGCTCGCCGTTTGGCACGAGAGCCGCGCGAAGTCGGCCGACGAGCGCGCGCTCGCGATGATCACGCACACGCTGAACCGCATGGCGGAAGCGGGGCTTTACGATCAGCTCGGCGGCGGCTTCTATCGCTACAGCGTCGATCGGCAGTGGTCGATCCCGCACTTCGAGAAGATGCTGTACGACAATGCGCAGCTGCTCGCGGTCTACGCCGCGGCTCATGCGGCGACCGGTGTGCCGCTGTACGCCCGCGCCGCCGGCGAGACGGCCGACTGGGTGATGCGCGACATGCAGGATGCGCGCGGCGGCTACTACTCGACGCTGGACGCCGACTCCGAGCACGAGGAAGGCAAGTTCTACGTCTGGACGCCGGCGCAGCTCGACGCCGTGCTCACGCCCGACGAGAGTCGTGTCGCGCGCCATGCCTACGGCCTCGATCGGCCCGCGAACTTCGAGGATCGACACTGGCATCTGCACGCGGTCGCGGCGCCCGCCGCGGCCGACGCGCCCCTGCTCGAAAGCGCCCGGCGCAAGCTGCTCGAGGCGCGCGAGCGCCGGGTCTGGCCGGGCCGCGACGAGAAGCTGCTCGTCGGCTGGAATGGCCTGATGATCGGCGCCATGGCGCGCGCCGCGCGCGCGCTCGATCGCCCCGACCTCGCGGCCTCCGCGACGCGTGCGGTCGATTTCATTCGTGCGGAGCTCTTATCGGATGGCCGCCTGAAGGCCACCTACAAGGACGGGCGCGCGCGCCTCGCGGCGTATCTCGACGACTATGCGTTCCTGGCGCGCGGGCTCATCGAGTTGCTGCAATGCCGCTGGCGCAGCAGCGATCTTACGCTCGCAGTCGAGCTCGTCGAGGTGCTGCTGGCGCACTTCGCCGATGCGCGCGGCGGCTTCTTCTTCACGGCCGACGATCACGAGCAGCTGCTCGTGAAGCCGAAGTCGTTCGCCGACGAGGCGGTGCCGGCCGGCAACGGCGTAGCCGCCCAGGCGCTCGTGGCGCTCGGGCATCTGCTCGGCGAGCAGCGTTACCTCGACGCTGCACAAGGCACGCTGCGCGCCGCATGGCATGCGGTCGAGCGTTACCCCGAAGGTCACGCAACGCTGCTCATGGCCCTCGACGAGCTACTGACGCCGCCCGAGATCGTGATCGTCCGCGGCACCGCCCCCGAGCTGCCGGCGTGGCAGCGCGTGCTGAACGCGGGCTACCACCCGCACCGTCTGGCGTTCGCCATTCCGAACGACGCGGCGCTGACGGGTCTGCTCGCGGACCGCGCCGCGCGCGGCGCGGCCGTCGCTTACGTCTGCCGCGGCATGACGTGCAGCGCACCCGTGGACACGGTCGGCGGGCTCGAGGCGGCGCTGGGCTCCGCATAAGCGACTCGGCTGGTCAGCGCTCCGGAGCCGCGGCTACACTAACGGCGGTCGTTGCAGGTAACCCGCTCACTCGTCGGTGACGTCCACTGTTTCAGTATCCTGAATTCGATCCGGTCGCGATCAGCCTCGGCCCGCTCCAGGTGCGCTGGTACGGTCTCATGTACCTGGGCGGGTTCGTCGTCGCGTGGCTCGGCATGCGCATGCGCGCGCGGCGGCCGTGGAGCCCGATCAAGCCCGAGCAGGTCGACGACGTCGTGTTCTATGCCGCCGTCGGCGCGATCGTGGGCGGCCGGATCGGCTACATGCTCGTCTATGGCCTCGCGGAGCTGCTGGCGAATCCGTTGAGCTTGTTCACCGTATGGAAGGGCGGCATGTCGTTTCACGGCGGCCTCACCGGCGTGCTCGTCGCGATGGCGCTATACGGCCGCTACATCCACCAGCGATTCTTCGTGCTGACCGACTTCATCGCGCCGTGGGCGCCGGCCGGCCTGATGCTCGGGCGCATCGGCAACTTCATCAACGGCGAGCTGTGGGGCAAGCCCACGGACGCGTGGTTCGGCGTGGTGTATCGCGGTCAGGCGCGCCATGCGAGTCAGCTGTACGAGGCCTTTCTCGAAGGGCTCGTGCTGTTCGCGATCCTGTGGATCTATACCCGCAAGCCGCGGCCGACGATGGCGGCCTCGGGCCTGTTCCTGCTCGGCTACGGCGTATTCCGGATCATCGTCGAGTTCGTGCGCGTGCCGGACGTGCAGCTCGGCTATCTCGCGCTCGGCTGGCTCACGATGGGGCAGCTGCTGTCGCTGCCGCTCGTGCTCGCCGGCCTGCTGCTGCTGTGGCTCGCATTGCGCAACGGCACCATCGCGCCGGCTGCGGCCGCCGTGCCGGCGTCGAAGCACGCGGGCTGAGGCCGCCCGAGCATGCGGCAGTACCTCGATCTGCTCCGCGAGATCCGCGAGCACGGCGCACGCAAGGACGACCGCACCGGGACCGGCACGCTGTCGCTGTTCGGTCATCAGATGCGCTTCGATCTCGGCGCCGGGCTTTCCCGTTCTCACGACGAAGAAGCTGCATCTGCGCTCGATCATCCACGAGCTCCTGTGGTTCCTCCGCGGCGACACGAACGTCGCCTACCTGCACGCCCACGACGTCACGATCTGGGACGAATGGGCCGACGAGCACGGCGACCTCGGCCCCGTCTACGGCGCGCAGTGGCGCACCTGGCGCACGGCCGACGGCGGCCACGTCGATCAGATCCAGCGCGCGCTCGAGCTCCTGCGCAAGGACCCGGACTCACGGCGCAACATCGTGAGCGCGTGGAATGTCGGCGAGCTCGAGCGGATGGCGCTCGCGCCGTGCCACGCGCTATTCCAGCTCTACGTGGCGCAGGGCCGGTTGTCGTGCCAGCTCTACCAGCGTAGCGCCGACGTGTTTCTCGGCGTGCCGTTCAACATTGCGTCGTACGCGCTGCTGATCCACATGCTGGCGCAGCAGACGAACCTTGCGCCCGGCGAGCTCGTCTGGACGGGTGGCGACTGCCATCTGTACCTGAATCACCTGGAGCAGGTCGAGCAGCAACTTCAGCGCACGCCGAAGCCGCTGCCGAGGCTCGTGATCAAGCGCCGGCCCGCGAGCCTGTTCGATTACCGGTTCGAGGATTTCGAGCTACAGGGTTACGAGGCGCATCCCTCGATCAAAGCGCCGATCGCCGTGTGACGCTCGACCGGCTGCGCAACCCGGCCCGTCTGCCGCTACGTGGCGCTCGCGCTGCTCTGCGTCGCCGTCGTCACCTTCGCCGACCCGCCCGTGTCTCGCGCCCCGCCGTTGCCGCCGGGGCTCTCGGCCGTGTGGCGCATCGACGGCCGCAAGCTGCCGGCGAATGCTTCGGCTTGGTCGGTGGCCGCGTTCTCGACGGATGGGGCGCTGGTCGGCGTCAGCGACGAGACCGGCACGCGCGTCTATCGCGCCGGCGATGGCATGCTCGTGCGGCAGCTGTCGCCGCCGTTTGCGACGGGGCAGTCCGCGTTCTCGCTGGCGATCTCGGTCACGGGGCAGGTGGCCATCGGCCGCGTCGGCGGCGTGGATCTGTACTCGGCCGCTCGCGGAGACGAGCCGCGCCGCTACTACTGCGCCGGCGCGTGTGGCCCGGTGTCGGCGCTGGCGTTCTCGCCGGACGGGCGCTGGCTTGCGTTCCAGGCCGCCCGCGGCGTGCTCGAGCCGGTCCCCGGTCTCGTGACGGTCGTCGATTTGCGCACGAACACGCCGCCGCTTTCGCTCGAAGCCTCGGCTACGCGCACGCACGTGCGGTTCGCGCGCGATGGCGCGAGCCTGGACGCAGCCAACGTGCTGCGGCTCGACGACAGCGGCTTGTTCGGCGTGCGGACGTGGACGGCGACGGCCGGCTGGCGGCGCGTCCGCGACGTGCCCGGGGCGCTCGTGCCGCGTGGCGCCGTGGGGCCGTTTGCGCTGAGCGACCGCCTGGCCGCATACCAGCGTGCAGGGCGGCTCGAGCTGCGCGAGCTCGCCACCGGCGCGCTGGTATGGACGGTGCCGCTGGCGCCGGCGCTGGATGCGGCCGGCAGCGCGATGAAGCTCGACCTCGTGGCGTTCGCGCCAAACGGCGAGCTCGCGCTCAGCTACGAGACGCCGACGGCGGGCGCCTCACCCGGCGCGCTCGTGCTGCGGCGCATCCGCGACGGTGCGACGGTGGCGATGTACGACGTCGCGGCCGTCACCGCGCTCGCGATCGCCCCCGATGCCGGCAGCTTCGTGTACACCGCGGGCGTGGGTCGTACGTACGCCACGCTCGCGCGCGTGCCGAGATAGCACGTGGCGGACCACGCGACACCCCGGGACCCCTACGACCTCGAGCGGTTCGTCGAGGCCCAGGCGCGCAACTACCCGCAGGCCCTCGCCGAGCTTCGCCGCGGCCGCAAGCAGTCGCACTGGATGTGGTACGTGTTTCCGCAGCTCGAGGGCCTCGGTGCCAGCCCCACCGCGCAGCGCTACGCGATCTCGAGCCTCGCCGAGGCGTCGGCGTACTTGCGTCATCCCGTGCTCGGGCCGCGGCTCGTCGAGTGCGCGGACGCGTTGCTCGGCCTCGAGACTCGCTCCGCACACGAGATCTTCGGTTGGCCGGACGAGCTGAAGCTGCGGTCGTCGGTCACGTTGTTTGCGCGCGTAGCGCCGCCGGACTCGGTGTTCAGCCGCGTGCTCGATGCGTATTTCAACGGCGAGGCAGACGCGGGGACGCTGCAGCTCCTGGCTATGAGGTCGTGAGCGACACCGAGCGGATCCAGACGTGCTTCCTCGAGGACGACGGCGAGCGCATGCGCGTTCACGATATCGTGCACGAGCGCGACGGCGGCGCGTGGCGGATGAGGGTCGGCAGCTATCCGAAGCTTAAGCTCGCGCCGCAAACGGTCGAGCGGCTGCTGCGCGACGCGGGGCTCGCGCCGACGGTGGCGCCGGGCCCGCGCGGCATGGTGCGGATTGCCGCGACCAACGGATGAGCGGGGTGGCGCATTGACGCATCTCGTCATGTTCGACATCGACGGCACGCTCGTCGACTCGACGGGCTTCGATGCCGATCGGTACGCGGAGGCCGTGCGCAGCGTGCTCGGGGTCGACGTCGACACCACGTGGCAGTCGTATCGTCACGTGACCGACAGCGGCATTCTCGAAGAGCTTCTCGACGCCGACGGCTCGGGCCGGCCGCGCGCGGCGCTGCGGGACGCCGTGAAGGCACGCTTCCTGGCCGCCACGCGCACGCATTTCGCCCGCGCGCCGAACGTGCTGCGCGAGATCGCCGGCGCGCGGGCGCTGCTCGAAACGCTGCTGCGCGCGCCGGGCGTGCAGGTTGCGATCGCCACGGGCGGCTGGGCCGAGACGGCCACGCTGAAGCTGCGGGCGATCGGCGTGGATCCCGCGACGATCGCGTTCGCGACCGCCTCCGACGCGATCGAGCGGACCGAGATCATGCGGCTGGCCGAGACGCGCGCGCTCGGCGGGTTGGCGGCCCGCCGGCGCACGTACTTCGGCGACGGCGCCTGGGACCAGCGCGCGAGCGCAGCCCTGGGCTACGGGTTCGTCGCGATCGGCAGGGCCGTGAATCACGAGCCGCGCTTCGACGACTTTCGCGACCGCGACGCCGTGCTCGCCTGCCTCGGCGCTGAGCTATAGTCAACCGAAGGACGTCCACAGCGTTGCAGCGAGGCGCCATGGGCAAAGGCCGGCTAGAAGCGTTCAGCGACGGCGTGATCGCGATCATCATCACGATCATGGTGCTCGAGATGAAGGTGCCGCACGGCGAGGACCTGGCCGTGCTCGTGCCGCTCGTGCCCGTGTTCCTGACCTACGCGCTGAGCTTTCTGTACGTCGGAATTTACTGGAACAACCATCACCATTTGCTGCACACGGTGCAGAGCGTGTCGGCCGGTGTGCTGTGGGCCAACCTTCACCTGTTGTTCTGGCTGTCGTTGTTCCCGTTCGCGACCGGCTTCATGGGCGAGAACCATTTCGCACGGGTTCCGTCGGTGCTGTACGGCGTCGTGCTGCTCGGGGCGGCGATGGCCTACACGATCCTCCAGTCGGCGATCATCCGCGCGCAGGGCCGCGATTCGGTGCTCGCGATCGCGATCGGCAGCGATTGGAAGGGCAAAGTATCGCTGCTCGGCTACGTGCTCGGGATCGCGTCGACCTTCGTCGTGGCATGGGCGGCCGAGGCGCTCTACGTGGCCGTGGCGCTGCTCTGGCTCGTGCCGGACCCGCGCATCGCGCGCACTTTGGCGCGGCGGAAAGCATGAAGCGGCTCGCGGTGGGCTCGGTGGCCGCCGTCGTGGTGCTCGGCGGCCTCGTCTGGATCCTGCGCAAGCCGACGCCGGCTGCGCCGTCGCCGGCGCCGGCGCGGACAGCCGTGGTGCGCGACGACGTGGTCGTGGCGGCGGCGCCGACGAGCACGCCGGCGAGCCGCAAGCTCGCCGAGCTGCGCGCGCTGTCGCCGACGTTCCTCGGCACCACGCTCTTGATCGCGATTCGCAAGGCGGGCTTCGTGTGCGACGACGTCGTCGACGTCGCTCAGAGCGCGCCCGGATTCGCCCGTCTGGCGCGCGCATTGTCGCGACCTGCGTGCGTATTTCGTTCGAGTCGTCGATTCGGGTGCGCTCGCGGTGGAGCCCACGGTCGATCTGTGGGACGGCAACTTTCCGCCTCGCCCGCTGCCGGAGCGCACGCCGCCGGATTCGAACGACCCGTTCGACCTGCGGCGTTGATCTCGGGCTATGCCCGCGCAAGGCCATTCGCACGCTCGATGTCCGGACCCGCGAGGCCTGGCGCGCGTGGCTCGCGCGGCATCACGACTCGGTCGCGGAGATCTGGCTGGTGTTTCACAAACGGCACACCGGCACGCCGGCCGTCGCCTACGACGACGCCGTCGACGAGGCTTTGTGCTTCGGCTGGATCGACAGCCTCGTGAGGCGCCTCGACGACGAGCGGTATGCGCGCAAATTCACGCCGCGCAAGCCGGACAGCGTCTGGTCCGCGGCGAACCGTCGCCGCTACGCTGCGCTGCAGGCCGGCGGCTCGCTGGCCGCGGCGGGCCGCGCGCGTGCGCCGGCCGAGCGGGTCGCCGCGCCGCCGGCACGCCGGACGATCGAGAAGGTGCCGCCCTACATCGAGCGCGCGCTGCAGGCGAGGGCACCGGCCTGGCGCACGTTCGAGCGGCTTCCACCGGGGGAGCGTCGCCGCTATCTCGGCTGGATCGACTCGGCGAAGCGCCAGGAAACCAAGGACCGCCGACTGCGCGAGGCCGTGCAGCGGCTCGCGGCCGGCCGCAAGCTCGGCCTGAAGTAGCGCGGCCCTACGCCGGGATTTGCTCCTGCAATCCCGGCATTTCCGCCATCCCTGGCGGTCAGCCGGGGATTTGCTCCTGCAATCCCGGCATTTCCGCCATCCCTGGCGGTCAGCGCTCGAACGCGCTCGTGACGGGCACCGTCTCGATCCGGTCGGCCGCGATCCGCAGTGGCCAGGCCGCGATCTCCTTGTCCTCCGCGAGGATCGCGTCGGGCTTCGACGTGGCGTAGGTGATCGGCGTCGGCGCGTCGCTCGCCAGCACGCCGCGCAGCTGCGCCGCTTCGCCGGTGACGATCGCGATCTTCAGGTTCGCGTATTGCAGGTGCCGCTTGATCGCGGCGTTCACGTCCTCGAGCGTGAGCTCGTCCATCATGCGCCGAAACTTCGCGAGGTGGCCGTCGTCGCCGATCCCGTAGAACCGATCGTCCACGGCATAGCCGAGGCGTGCGCTCGTGGTCTCCGCGAAATGCAGCACGTACTTCTTCAGGAACGTGCGCGTCAGCTCGAATTCTTCCGGCGTCATGCCGTGATCGACGAGGTCGGCGAGCTCGCGCAGTGCCGCGCGCAGCGCGAAGACGGCGTCGGCGTTCGGTAGCGTGCGGATCCAGATCTGGAACAGCTGCTGTCGACGCGGCACGTTCACGGGCGGCATCGAGCGCTGGCCGCCTTCGGGGAAGGCCTCGATGTACGAGTAGTCGCCGTAGTTCAAGCCGCGCTCCTCGCGGATCACCTTGAACAGGTGGCTCGCCGTGTTGCGATGCTCGCCGAGCCACGAGTTCGCGATCCACAGCGCGTAGAAATCCCTGTCCCCGCGGTGCACGTCGAGCGGGAAAGCCGAGGCTGATCGACGCATCGGCCCCGGGCTTGTCGATCAAGAGCACCGAGCGGCCGTCGATCCGTGCGGGCGAGATGGCGGGGGCCGCCGCCGGGCTGCCGGCAGGCAGGCGACCGAGCGCGCTGCGCAGCTTGGCGACCAGGGCGTCGTCGAAGCCTCCACCGATGCCGAGCAGCACGTTGGCCGCCGTGTAGTGCTGGCGGTAGAACGCGCGCACGTCGTCGAGCGTGACGGCGCGCAGCCCCGCCACGGTGCCTTCGGTGGGGTGCGCATACGGCGTGCCGCGGAACACGAACTCGTTCAGCGCGGCCTTGCCGAGCTCCTCGTCCGAGGAGTAGCGCAGCGTGTTCGTGAGGTCGTTGATGGCGTCGCTCTTCACGCGCTCGAAGTCCCCCGGGTCGAACTTCGGCCGTAGCAGCGCGTCCGTGAGGAGCCCGAGGTACGCGTCCAGGTTGTCGCGGTGCACGCGGCCCGTGAGCGTGCTGCGCTCGACGTCCACGCGGATGTCGTAGCGCGCCGCGAGCGGGTAGAGGGCGGCGATGATCTCGTCGAGCGAGCGCGTTTCGGTGCCGGCATCGGCCAGCATCTGCCCCGTGAGAAACGCGAGGCCCTCCTTGCCGGGCGGGTCGTCCTGCGAGCCGACGGCGAACTGCACGGAGAACGAGATCGTCGGATCGGCGGGTACGGGCATCGAAACCACGTTCAAGTCCTCGGTTGCGGTGGGAGCGGGCGGCGCGGGCGTGCGATCGCAGCCGGCCAGCGCCAGGGCGGTCCATGCCGATGCGATGACGGCGAGTCGATTCACGGCCGTGGGCGCAAGACGCCGACGGTGCGGCGCTCGGCGACCAGATAACGTTGTGCGGCCGTTTGCACGTCCGCCGGGGTAATCGCGGCAAAGGTCGCGTACAGCTGATCCAGGCCGCTCAAGTCGCCAGCCAGAGCGATCGGCTGCGCAACGCGCGCGGCCACCGACTCGGGCGTCTGCAAGCCCATCAGAAAACCGTACTTCAGCCGGCGCTGCAGGGCCGCGAGCCGTGCGGGGTCTGGCGGTGCGGCACGGAACTCGGCAACCGTGGCATCGATGACGCCGCGCACGTAGTCGATCTTGCTCGGGTCCTTGATCCGCGTGTGGATTTCGAGCAGCTCGGGGTCGCGGTTGTGCGACGCGTCCGCATCGAGCTCCTCGACGACCTGTTCCTCGAGCACGAGCTTGCGGTATGCCGCGCTCGTGGGGCCGAACGCGAGGTCGGCAAACACGTCGGCCGCCACGCGTGTGCGATCCGCCGGGTCGTACACCGGCAGCTTGTACGCGATCACCAGCACCGGCAGCGTCTGGCCGTCGTACTGCACGTCGACGTGGCGCTCCGCCATTTGCTCGGGCTCGGCCGGAATCTGCGGCGGCACATAGCCGCGTTGCCAACCGCCGTAGTACTTCTCGACGAGCTGAAATACCTGGGTCGGTTGCACGTCACCCGCGATGAACAGCACGGTGTTGTCCGGCCGGTAATAGCGCGCGAAGAACGTGCGCGAGTAGTCGTACATCGTCGGCATGGCGGCGATGTCACGCTCGTAGCCCATCGTCGTGTGGCCGTACGGGTGTTTCGTGAACGCCGTGGCCACCAGCTTTTCGTCGAGCGCGAAGTCCGGGTTCGTGCGCGACTTGCGGTATTCGCCGTACACGGCACCGGCCTCGGTCTGGAACGCGCGCTCGCTGTACTTCAGGTTCCGGAACCGGTCGCTCTCGATGTCCATGACGCGCTCGAGATCCTCGGCTGCGAGATTGAAGTGGAAGGCCGTGTAGTCGTCGGTGGTATAGGCGTTCGTATCGGCGCCGATCGACGTGACGATGCGGTTGTAGTCGGCCGCCGGATAGCGCTCGGTGCCGCGGAACATCATGTGCTCGAAGAAGTGCGCAAAGCCGGTATGGCCCGCCTCGTACTCGTCGCGCGAGCCGGTGCGGACGACGCTCCAGTACGCCACCAAGCCGTCGCTCGGCATCGGCATGACGATGACCTTCAACCCGTTCTCGAGCGTGCGCGTTTCGGTGGGGTACGGAATGATGTGGTTCACGACCGGCGCCTCTTGGCTACTACCAGGGGTACTCCCGAGCAGGCCACACACGAGCAGCGCCGGGACGGCGCGTGCGAGCATGCGCGGCCGGTGCGGCCGAGAGTGAGTTGTACGTTGAGTCTGCATCAATACCGATTACATCACAGCGCGGCGGCTGCCGGCCACGGACTGGACGCCGGCGACAAAAAACCGTGATCGGTTTCCCGCTGCCCCGTGCCGCGGCGCGGCTACGATGACCGTCGGTTCAGTCGAAAGCCCCGCTTGGGCGGTACCTGCATGAAGCACGCTGCGCTCACCCCCGCGCCGACCTCCCGGGGTCGCGGCGTCAGCGCCGACGACGCACCCGGCAACTATGCGTCGTACGAGGAGTACGTGCGCGGGTTCGACGACGTTCCGGTGCTGGCAGATGCCGTGCGGATACCTCCGCCGCGACCCCCGCAACCCGACTTTCGCCGCGGCGAGCGCCGCGACGTGCGCCAAGCGGCACGCCCCGACGCCTACGCGGTTCGCGAGCAGATGTTGGCCGAGATCGAGCGCCTATACCACGAATACACGCAGCCGGCGCCCGTGGCGCGTCGTGCGAAACGCAAGAAGAAGCAAAAGCGCAAGAGCAAGAAGCGCTCGCGAGCCTCGAAGCCGTAACCGAGCACTCCGTCCGGCCGCGTGCCCGAGCCCACGGGCGCTTCGAGCTATCGAACAGGGCAAGCCCGCGACGCGTCCGTCGCGCAGCGCCCCGCGGATCTCATGCGAAGACGGTACGCTTCTTGTCTTCTTTCTTGGCTTTCTTCGCGGCGCGCTTCTCGGTCAGCGTCATGGCCGGTTTCTTCTTGGCTTCGCGGCTGTTGTGGCGTTCTTTACCCATGGGAATCCTGCTGTCGTTTGGTGCGGAGTGACAGCGCTAGACTACGCCTCGTCGGCGGGCTGTGCTGGGAATTCGACGAACGAGACCCGCGTCCTCAAAAGGCCGACGCGGAACGCTGGGCGCCACGGAGAAACGGATCATGTCGACTGACGAGCAGGAAATCCGAGGACTCGTTGCCACGTGGCTGAGCGCGACCAAAGCGGGTGACACGGAGAAGGTCCTAGCGCTGATGTCGGACGACGTCGTGTTCCTCGTCCCCGGCCGGCCCGTCATGCGTAAGGCCGACTTCGCCGCGGCAGCACGGGCTCAATCCGGCGGTGACGCACCGCAGTTCGACGGGCACAGTGAGATTCAGGAAATCAAGGTTCTCGGCGATTGGGCGTTCATGTGGACGAAGCTCACGGTCGTCGTGACCCCGCCCGGTGGGGCGGAGTCGATGACCCGCGCGGGTCACACGTTGACGATCTTGACCAAGCACGACGGACGGTGGGTGCTGGCACGCGACGCCAACCTGTTGGCGCCCGTTGCGCAATGACGATCTCGTGCGGAGCTCAAGTGTGTTGAGGCCCAACGCTCCGATCGAGCGGGTCGCCCTCCGCGGGCAGCGTATCGCGCTCGAGCCGTTGACCGAGGCGCATCTGCCGGGCCTTGCCGCGGCCATCGCGGACGGGGCGCTGTGGGCGATTCCGGTCACGCTGGTGCCGCGGCCCGACGAGCTGGCCGAGTTCTTGAGGCAGGCCGAAACGCGCTACGCGCAGCAGCTGGAGCGTCCGTTTGCGACGATCGATCTGGCATCCGGCGCGATCGTCGGCAGCACCCGGTTCATGGCCATCAACCGCGACCATCGTCGCGTCGAGATAGGATTCACGTTTCTGGCACAGCGCTGGCAACGATCCTACGTCAACACGGAGGCGAAGTACCTCATGCTGCAGCACGCCTTCGAAACCTGGGATTGCCACCGCGTGGAGCTCATCACGGATGCTCTGAACGGCAAATCTCGGCAGGCGATTCTGCGGCTCGGGGCGCTGGAGGAGGGCATCATGCGCAATCACATGATCATGCGCGACGGGCGAGTTCGCGACTCGGTGCTCTACAGCGTCGTCCGCGGCGACTGGCCACGAGTGAAAGCCGGCTTGGAAGCGAAGATGGGGGGCGGCGCATGACGCTCACCGAACGAGCGCGGGGCCCGGCCGTGAACCGCTACCCGATGCTGAGAGCGGGCGGGGCGTTTCTGGTCTTTGTCGGCCTTGGCCTGATCGGCGCAATCGCATTCAGTGGCGACGCGCTCGTAAACTACGACGTCTTCTATGGCGGTGCGGTCGCCGGCATCGTTGCGCTCGTGGTGGTGAGTCGGCGGTCGAGAAGTCGCCCGACACGGATCCAGATCTTTGCGCTGGTCGGTGCGATCGTGCTCGAGGTCTTGCTGCTCGCGCTGATGGGCCGAATGCTGTCGCCCGGCACGGAGGAGCAAGTCCGATGGCTCTGGGTGTCCGCCATCGTTGGGCTGCACTTCATTCCGATGTCTGTCTGCTTCGGACCTCGATTCCTGGGTCTCGGCGTCGCCTGCATGGCCAACGCAGCGCTGGGCCTGCTGGTCACACAGATCCCCTATGAGCTGTTCGGTCTGCTCGACGGGTTTTTGAAGGTCGGCGTTGGCGTCTGGTCATGGTGGGGCCGCGGCAATGATCACCGCGCGAGCGCGGAGCTCGCGCGCTAGCGGCATGCCGAGCACCGCCCGCCGGCCCGCCCCAGGATGCGCGTGCGTCGCACGTCGATATCGAGGTGGTGTGTAGTGATACCGACCAGCATCGGATCAGAGTGGAAACGCGGCACAGCGACGTGCCGGGACTCGAGCTTCCGACCTGGAGGGACGTGACGTGCCGGGAGTATGAGCAATGGACGGCACCGAGACTCGTGATCGATACGGCTGGACACTCACCGGAAGAATCGCGAGCCGAGTTGCTGCGCCAATTGAGAGAAATGAAACTACCATGGTGTGCCGCGAACGCTTGAGCTGATCTGCGCGTACTCGTAACGATGAACCTACGTATTGCCGAGGCCGACCTTGCCGAGCCGCACGACGCGCAGGGGCTGGTCGACGTTCTCGATTCCTACGCGGCCGATCCCGTCGGCGGCGGCGAGCCCCTGGCCGCGGACGTGCGAGCGCGTCTGCCGGCCTCGCTGCGCGAGGTGCCCACGGCCCTCGTGCTGCTGGCGTTCGACGACGATCGAGCCGTGGGGACGGCGGTATGTTTCTTCGGGTTCTCGACGTTCCGGGCCCGGCCGCTACTGAACGTTCACGACCTCGCAGTGCTGCCGCAGTATCGCGGCAGAGGCGTAGGAAGAGCTTTGCTGGCGGCCGCCGAGGAGCGCGCGCAACGAAGGGGCTGCTGCAGACTCACGCTCGAGGTACAGGACGACAATGCGCTCGCGCGGGCGCTGTACGAGCGATTCGGGTTCGAAGATGTCGTCGTCGGGAAATCGGCTGCCACGCGTTTTCTGGCGAAGAACCTGGAAGAGAGGCGGTAGCGCAGTGCCAAGAGAATCACACGCTTCGCGCACGGCGCTACGGGTCTTGCGTGGTGCGCTCACCTCGGCGCTCGTGCTCGCCGGCGCGGACTGCGGCGCGCAGGGCGTGCGTCTCATGCAGGAGTGTCCGCAGAATCTCGAGCCCGTGACGGCGGAATCGCCGAGCTTTCCCCCGCATCCACCCTATCGCTACCGCGTGGTGATGCAGTTCATCGTCGACATCGGCGGCACGGTAGTCGCGCCGCGGATCAAGGAGGCGACGTTCCGGGAGGTGGGCGCCGGCCCGGCGGCGGTGCCGGAGGGGTTCGAGTCGGCGTTGCTCGCGGCCTTCGCAAAGCGGAAGTACGCGCGGCAACCGCGGCCCTGCTCGGCGACGACGGAGCTCGTGTTCGGCGCGCGGCGTTGAACGCCGACTAGCGCACGACACCGGCCCGGCCGTTCTCCACGTCGAACGCCGCGAGCAAATGCGTGCCCGAATCCTCGCGCTTGATGTCGTCGACGGCGACGAGATCCGCATGCAGGTGATCGGGCAGCACCGTGAGCCGCAAATAGCCGCGGGAGTCGCCGCGCGCGAGCAGCACGTTCGCGTTCTTCGGTCGCCAGCCGTCCAGGCGCTCCTGGGCGGGCCCCTGTGAGCTGATCGACGTCGTGACGAGCTCGGTCGCGACGATCGGCGACGCAGGGTCATCGGCGTGGGCATTCACGTCGTTGACGAGGAACGCGTGAATGTCGCCGCTCAAGATCACGGGATTCGCAGGCCGCTGCGCAGCCAGGAAATCGACGAGCCGCGCGCGCGCCGCCGGGTAGCCGCTCCAGTTATCGGCCCAGTAGCGCGCGCTGGCGTCTGGGCTCTGGTTGGCGTGGGCGAACAGCGTCTGCTGGCCGATCAGGTTGAAGCGCGCGCGGCTCGCCGCGAGCGAGGTCATGAGCCACTGCTCCTGCGCGGCCCCGAGCATCGTCCGCTCCTCGGCATACAGCTCGGCGCAGGGCAGCACCAGCGGGCCCGGGCTACAGGCCTGCGGCGAGCGGTACTGACGGCCGTCGAGCATGAACAGGTTCACGAGCGTGCCGAAGCCGCGCGTCGTGTACTGGCGTTGCCGGCCTTCGAGCGGCACGAAGCGGTGCGGCAACGGCAGGTGCTCGTAGTGCGCCTGGTAAGCCGCCGCACGGCGCGCATGGAAGAGCGCCGGCTCGAAGTCCTGGTAGTGATCGCCCGCGTAGTCGTTCGCGACCTCGTGATCGTCGCCCGCCACGATCCATGGGCTCGCCGCGTGCGCGGCTTGCAGATGCGGATCCGATTTGTAGATCGCGTAGCGCTGGCGGTAATCCTCGAGCGTGATCGCCTCGGGCGCGTCGTGCGTGCGGACGGCGCGGCTGCCGCGGTTTTCGTAAATGTAGTCGCCGACGTGCACGATCAGGTCGAGGTGCTCGGCGGCCATCGCGCGGTACGCGGCATACGTGCCTTGCTCGTAGTGCTGACAGCAGGCCACGGCGAGCCTCAGCTGCGCGAGCGCCGCGTCGCGCGCCGGCGCCGTGCGCGTCCGGCCGGCGGGGCTCCGCGCGCCGCCGCTCGTGAAGCGATACCAGTAGTCGCGGCCGGGCGCGAGGCCCGTGGCCTCGACGTGCACGGAGTGCGCCCACTCCGGCGTGGCATATACGCTGCCGCGTCGCTCGACCTGGCGAAACGCCTCGTCGGTCGCGATCTCCCAGTCCACTTCGACGGGCGTTTGCGGCATGCCGCCGCCGGGGGCGAGCGGCACCGGCGCGAGCCGCGTCCACAGCACGACGGCGTTCGGCTCGGGGAATCCCGAGGCCACGCCCAGCACGAACGGGTCCGTCGCGAATCGAATCTCGGCGGCGCGGCTCGCGAGCGGGCGCACGAGGCTCGCGGTGGCGAGTCCGAGACCGGTGCGGACGAGCGTACGACGAGACAGCGTCATGGGACGAGCGCGGCGCGAGCCGCGGCGATTATCATGGTCCGCGGATTCTACGCCGGTCCCGTGGCAGGAGAATGACGGATGGGCAACGCAGCGAAGACGGTGGCCGTGGTCGGCACCGGCGACATGGGGGCCGCGGTCGGCGGCGCGCTCGCGCGCGCCGGGTATCGGGTGGTCACGGCCGGCGAAGGCCGCAGCCTCGCCTCGCGCGAGCTCGCGACGAAGGCCGGCATCGAGGACCTCGGCTCGCTCACGGCGGTCGTGCGTGGCGCGGGCCTGGTGCTGTCGATCGTGCCGCCGGCGGCGGCGCACGACTTCGCGGTCGCGGTGGCCGCCGCGATGCGCGCGACCGGCACGCAGCCGACGTTCGCCGACTGCAACGCAATCGCTCCGGCCACGGTACGCACCGTGGGTGCGACGTTCGTAGCGACCGGTGCCGCGTTCGTCGATGTCGGCATCGTGGGCCGAGGGCCGGGGCCCAGCGGCGAGCGCACGCGCTTCTATGTGTCGGGGCCCGCGCGCCGCGCGCTCCTGGATCTCACCGTGCCGGAGATCGAGCTCGTCGATCTCGGCGGAGAGATCGGCACCGCGTCGGCGCTGAAGATGGCGTACGCGTCGCTGACCAAGGGCACGGACGCGCTGCTGACGAGCGTGCTGCTCGCGGCCGAGCAGCTCGGTGTGCGGCCCGCGCTGATGCGTGAGCTTGAGTTCAGTCAGCGCGAGGCGCTGGCGCGAATGCATGCCCGCGTGCCGTTCCTGGCCGCGACGGCCAAGCGGTTTGGCCCCGAGATGGCCGAGATCGCGGCCACCTACGCGAGCGTGGGCGTGACGCCCGATTTCCACCGCGGCGCCGAGTGGCTGTACGCGCTGCTCGCGCGGACGCCGCTGGCCGCGGAGACGCGAGCAACGCTGCCGCGCGAACGCTCGCTCGATGCGGCGCTGGCGGTATTCGCCGCGGCGCTCGAGCGCGCGTCGTGACAGTAGTGCGATGAGGAGATGCAGATGCAACTAGGGATGATTGGCCTCGGTCGCATGGGCGGCAACATGGTCAGGCGGCTTCTCGCCGGCGGCCACGATTGCGTCGTGTTCGATCGCTCGCCCGACGCCGTGCAGGCGCTGGCCGACGAGCACGCCGTGGGCGCGGACTCCTTGACGGATTTCGTCGGCAAGCTCGCGGCGCCGCGGGCGATCTGGCTCATGGTGCCGGCGGCCGTGGTGGACGCGACGATCGCCGAGCTGCGGCCGCTGCTCGAATCTGGCGACACGCTGATCGACGGCGGCAACTCGTATTACATCGACGACATTCGGCGCGCGGCGGAGCTTGCCGCGAACGGCATCCACTACGTGGACGTCGGCACGAGCGGGGGCGTGTGGGGACTTACGCGCGGCTACTGCATGATGATCGGCGGGGAAGCCGGGCCGGTCGCGCGGCTCGATCCGATCTTCGGCACGCTCGCACCCGGGCGCGGTGAGAAGGCGCCCACGCCGAGCCGCGCGCGGGCAGGCGGCACGGCGGAGCGCGGCTATCTGCACTGCGGCCGGAACGGCGCCGGGCACTTCGTCAAGATGGTCCACAACGGCATCGAATACGGGCTCATGGCCGCCTATGCGGAAGGCTTCGGGATCTTGCGGGCGGCCAACGTCGGCGCCGAGACCCACGCCGTCGATGCCGAGACCACGCCGCTGCGCTCGCCCGAGCACTACCGCTACGAGTTCGCGCTGGACGACATCGCGGAACTCTGGCGGCGCGGCAGCGTCATCGAGTCATGGCTGCTCGACCTCACCGCGGCGGCGTTGGCCAGGGATCCGGAGCTCGCGGGTTTCGCGGGCCGAGTCTCCGACTCCGGCGAGGGCCGTTGGACGATCAAGGCCGCGATCGACATCGCGGTGCCCGCGCCCGTGCTGACGACGGCGCTGTACGAGCGCTTCGGCTCGCGCGGCGGCGCGGATTTTCAGGACAAGCTGCTCTCGGCGATGCGCTACGCGTTCGGTGGCCACGTCGAGAAGTGAGCTAAGGAGTGTTCCCATGACCGTTGAACGCGCGGACGCGCTCGTCCTGTTCGGGGCCACGGGCGACCTCGCGCACCGGAAGATCTTTCCGGCCGTCCAGGCGCTCGTCGCCCGCGGCCTCGACCTGCCGATCATTGGCATCGCCAGGGGTGGTATGAGCAGGGGGCAGCTGATCGAGCGCGTGACCGAAGGCCTCGACGAGTTCGGCGACCCCAAGGATGTGGCCGCCCGGGAGCGTATGTTCGGCAACCTTCAGCACGTCGACGGCGATTACCGCGACGCCGGCACGTTCGAACGCGTGAAACAGGCGCTCGGCAAGAGCGCGCATCCGTTGTTCTACCTGGCGATCCCGCCAAGCCTGTTCGAGGCCGTCATCCTGGCGCTGAAGAAGGCCGGCATCGCCGACGGCGCGCGCGTCGTGGTCGAGAAGCCGTTCGGCCGGGATCTGCAATCCGCGCAGCACCTGAATCGCGTGCTGCGCAGTGCTTTCGCGGAGTCGGACGTGTTCCGCATCGATCACTACCTCGGCAAGGAATCCGTGCAGAACCTTCTGTACTTTCGTTTCGCGAACGCGTTCCTCGAGCCGGTCTGGAATCGCACCCACATCCGCAGCGTGAGCATCACCATGGCGGAAACGCTCGGCATGGAGGGCCGCGGCCGATTCTACGAGGAGGTGGGCGCGATCCGCGACGTGATCCAGAATCACCTGCTGCAAGTCGTGACGCACCTCGCGATGGAGCCACCCGTCGGCAGCGGCGTCGATGCGCTGCGCGACGAGAAGAACCGCGTGCTGCAGTCGATCCGGACGGTTCAAGGCCGCAGCCTCGTCCGCGGCCAGTACGAGGGGTATCTCGACGAGCCCGGCGTGGCGGCGGGCTCCACCGTCGAGACCTATGCGGCCCTACGGCTGCACCTCGACTCCTGGCGATGGGCCGACGTGCCTTTCTACATTCGCGCCGGCAAGCGACTGGCTGCAACGGCGACCGAAGCCGTGGTGGAGTTCAAGCGTCCGCCGAAGCAGGTGTTCCCGGAGCGCGTCGCGGATGGCGACAACTACATTCGCTTCCGGCTCGGCCCGGACCGCGTCGCGATCGCCGTCGGGGCGCGCGCCAAGAAGCCCGGCGTCGAGCTCGTCGGTCGCGAGGTGGAGCTGTACGTCTGCAACGGGGGCGAGGACGAGATGGGTGCGTACGAGCGGTTGATCGGCGACGCGATCGCCGGCGATCCGACGCTGTTCACTCGCGAGGATGCCGTCATCGAGGCGTGGCGAATCCTCGATCCGCTGACACGCATGACGACGCCGGTGCACCGCTATGCGCAGGGCAGCTGGGGCCCCGAGGAGGCGAATCGGCTCGGCGAGTCGGGTCCGAAGTGGCGGGCGCCGGCCGCCGTTTGATGCGCGTCGAGGTCTGTCCCACCGCGGCCGACGCGAATCACCTCGCGGCCTCGCTGATCGCGGAGCAGATTCGGGCCGCCTGCCTGGAGCGCGGTCGCGGCGTCGTGGCGCTGAGCGGCGGTACGACGCCCGCAAGCATGCTGCGGACGCTCGCGTCGAGCGAGCTGCCATGGGCGGTGGTTCACGTGTTTCAAGTCGACGAGCGCATCGTCGACGCCGGCGACGAGCGGCGGAATCTAACGACGCTGACGAGCGCGTTCGCGCACTCCGCGCTGCCGCCCGAGAACCTGCATGCGATGCCCGTGCGCGGCGCGCCGCTGGAGGCGAGCGCGGCGCAATACGCCGGCGAGCTCGCGGCCCTGGCGGGCGACCCGCCACGCATCGACGTGGTGCATCTCGGGCTTGGAGCGGATGGCCACACGGCGTCGCTGGTGCCGAACGATGCGGTGCTCGATGCCGAGCACGACGTCGCAATCTCGCAGCTCTACGCGGGAACGCGGCGCATGACGTTGACGCGGCCGGCCATCGATCGCGCGCGCTGTCGAGTGTGGCTCGTGACCGGGACCGCGAAGCACGACGTCGTGCGGCGCTTGCTCGCGCACGAGCCCTCGTTGGTGGCGAGCCGCGTGAACCGCGAGGCGGCCATCGTCGTGCTCGACGCCGCCGCGGCCGGGCAGTAGGTCGTGACCGACGAGCGCGCTTGGCCCGCTCGCGACGCGCCCGGTGCGCCCGGCATTCCCCCGACCTGGACGTCCAGCGACAAGGACCTCGTGGGCACGAGTCTCGGCGCCAGTCGAATCTGGTTCACGCTCGGGTACGGAATCGTCAATGAGATCTACTACCCGCGCGTCGACCTCCCGCAGATTCGCGACCTCGGCTTCATCGTGGCCGACGGCAACGGCTTCTGGTGCGAGGTCAAACGCCAGGGCGTCTACGAGCTGCGGCTGCCCGAGCCCGGCATTCCCGCGCCGACGGTCGTGCATCGGCACGAGCGGTTCGAGCTCACGCTGCGCATCGCGCCGGACTCGCGCCGCGACGCGCTGCTGATCCAGGTGGCGCTGCGCGGGGACGCGGCGTTGAAGCCCTACGTGCTGCTGGCGCCGCATCTCGGCGGCACGGGCTGGAACAACATCGCGGCCGTGGGCAAGCACTACGGCCGGCGAGTCCTGTGGGCCGAGCAGGGCCCTTTCGGCTTGGCGCTCGCGGCCGCGGGCCCCGGCCAGAGCGACGCGCTCGGCCGGCAGAGCGCGGGCTATGTGGGCTTCAGCGACGGCTGGCAAGATTTCGCCGCGAACGGCGCCATGACCTGGACGCACGAGCGCGCCGGCCCGGGCAACGTGGCCTTGCTCGGCGAGCTGGCGCGCGACTGCCTGGTGGCGCTCGGCTTCGGACCGACGCGCGGCGCCGCGGCGACGCTCGCGGCGGCGGCGCTCGTGCAGTCGTTCGACGAAGTGTGGGACGAGCACGTGACGATCTGGCGGGGCTGGCATGCCGGGTGCGCCGAGAGGGCAGGCATCGCCGCGGTAGACGCCGGCGCTCGACGCGCAATTCTCGACCTCGCGCATGGTGCTGCGCTGTCACATGGACAAGAGCTATCCCGGCGGATGGTCGCGAGCCTCAGCGTGCCGTGGGGCAATTCGCGGCGACGACCGCGGCGGGTATCACCTGGTCTGGTCGCGCGATCTCGTCGAGTGCGCCATGGCGTTGCTCGGCGTCGGCGGCCAGGCCGAGGCGCGCGACGTGCTGCGCTACCTCGTCGCCGCTCAGCACGAGGACGGCCACTGGAATCAGAATCAATGGCTCGACGGCGCGCCGTATTGGCAGGGCGTGCAGCTCGACGAGACCGCGTTGCCGGTGCTGCTCGCGGCGCTGCTGCACGAGCGCGATGCGCTGAATGGCATCGAGGCGGCCGGCATGATTCGCCGCGCGCTCGGGTTCATCGCCCGCATGGGGCCCGTCACGGACCAGGATCGCTGGGAGGAGGATCGCGGGCATCAACGCCTTCACGCTGGCCGCGATCATTGCCGCGCTCGTGGCCGGTGCGCCGCTGCTCGGGCCCGACGAGCGGGCCGATCGCACTCGATCTCGCCGACGACTGGAATCTGCGCATCGAGGCGTGGCTGTATGCGCAGCACACGGCACTGGCCGACGAGCGCGGCGTGGCCGGCTACTACGTGCGCATGGCGCCGCCGGAGATACTCGTGGATCCCGATGCGCGGCGGCAGCTGCTGGCGATCAAGAATCGCGCGGACGACGCGCAGCAGAGCGCCGAGACGCAGGTCGTCGACCGACTTTCTGCAGCTCGTGCGCTACGGCTTGCGGGCGCCCGACGATCCTCGCATCCGCGACTCCGTGGCCGTCGTGGACGCCCTGCTGCGCGTCGACACGCCGAACGGGCCGGCTTGGCATCGCTACAACGGCGACGGCTACGGCGAGCACGCCGACGGGCGCGAGTTCGACGGCACCGGGCATCGGTCGCGCGTGGCCGCTGTTGACCGGCGAGCGCGGGCACCACGAGCTGCTCGCGGGTCGCGATCCTGTGCCGTTTCTGCGCGCAATGAACGCCATGGCCGGGCGCAACGGCATGTTGCCCGAGCAGGTGTGGGACGGTGCGCCGATTCCCGGCAAGCGGCTCTATCCGGGGAAGCCCACGGGCTCCGCGATGCCGCTGGCCTGGACGCACGCGGAGTTCGTCAAGCTGATGCTGTCGCGCCAGCAGGGAACGAGCTTCGACTGCCCGCGCGTCGTGGTCCAGCGCTATCGCGGCCGACGACCGCTGCCGAAGCGATCCGTCTGGAGCGCGCGCGCGCCGGTCGGCGACTGCAGCGCGGGGCGCGACCTGCGCGTCCTGTTGCAGGTCGCTGCGACGATCCGGTGGCGAGCCGAGCGCGGTGGCGCATGGCAGAGCGTTGCGACGCAGCCCGGGCTGCCCGGCGTGCACTCGGCCGTGTTGCCGACCCGGGCTCTGCCGCCTGCGAGCCGCATCGAGCTGACGTGGCAGGGCCCGGACGCCGGCGAGCCCGCCGACCCCTACGTAGTCGTGGTGCGAGACCGCGACTGACGTGGCATTGCTATGATCGCGCGATTGGCCTCGTGGCCCCGGGATGGCAAATGACCAAGACACGCGGACGTCGCGCTCGACCGGCCACGGCCGCACCGGACCCGGTGCCGTACGAGCGGCTCACGCCCGACGTCATTCTCGGCGCGACCGAGCAGCTGCGGCTTCGAGTGCACGGGCAGCATCCTGGCGCTCGCGAGCTACGAGAATCGCGTCTACCAGATCGGTACGGCCGAAGGCTTCGTCGTGGCGAAGTTCTATCGCCCCGGACGCTGGGCGAACGACGCGATTCTCGAGGAGCACGAGTTCTCGCTCGAGCTCGCGACGCAGGAGATCCCCGTCGTGCCGCCGCTGGTCCATGACGGGGAGACGCTGCACGAGCACGAGGGCTATCGGTTTGCGGTCTACGAGCGCCGCGGCGGCCGCTGGCCCGAGCTCGGCACGCGCGATGACCGCGAGTGGCTCGGGCGATTCCTGGGGCGGCTGCACGCGGTGGGCGCCACGCGGCGCTTCGTTGCGCGGCCGACGCTCGACCGCGAAGAGCTCGGCGCACGCTCGGTCGAGCAGGTGCTCGCGGGCGACTGGTTGCCACCGCATCTCGTCGCGAGCTACGAAGAAATCACGAACCGGTTGCTCGACGCCATCGACGCGTGCTTCGCCGAGGTCGGACGTTACCGCGAGCTGCGCATCCACGGCGACTGCCATCGCGGCAACGTGCTGTGGACCGACGACGGCCCGCACTTCGTGGACCTCGACGATTGCATGACCGGCCCGGCCGTGCAGGATCTGTGGCTATTCCTGGCGGGCTCGCGCGACGAGATGGCCGCGCAGCTCGGCGAGCTGCTCGAGGGCTACGGCCGCTTCTTCGAGTTCGACTATCGCGAGCTCCAGCTCATCGAGGCGCTGCGCGCGCTGCGGCTCATGCATTACACGGCGTGGATCACGCGCCGCTGGCATGACCCGGCCTTCCCGCGCGCGTTCCCGTGGCTCGGCGAGGCGCGCTACTGGGAGCAGCACGTGCAGGCGCTGCTGGAGCAGCGCGCGGCCCTCGACGAGCCCCCGCTCGCCGTGCTGATCTGAAATCTGCGACGCGGTACACGCCGGCGCCGTCAAGGCCCGCGACCGGTCGGCCGACAAAAGGAGCTCGACGAATCGGCCACAGGCAATGCCCAAGTACCCGCAACCTGGCGACGTCTACGAATCCTTGCTGTATCCGGGGCAGATCTGCAAGGTCGTCGACGTGCACTTCGCGCAGGTCACCTTTCAGTGGCTCGGCGCCTACCAGCGCATCGAGCCGCAGGTTGCGCCCGTGAACCGCTTCATCGTCGATTTCGCACAGCACGACGGCTGACGGGCCCTCAAGTCCACCCCTGCGCGGCCGATACCCGGTCTGCGGCACCGGAGTGCCGGGACGAGGTTTTGCATGCACGGACGGCAGCGCGGCTGGCTCTTTATCGCGGTGGCGATCGGCTGCGGCGCCTGCACGGTGCCGCCCGATGGCGAGCGCGGCGGACCAGAGGCCGTGTCGAGCGAAGATGCGGCGATCGCCGCGCAGCTGTATGCCGGCACAGTGCGCACGCCCGACGGGTTTCTCGGCGATCCCGCACCGGCGTCGTTCGCGCAGGTCACGACCTATCACGTGAAGAGCCGGCAGCTCGCGCCCGCGGCGCCGGCGCAGTACGAGCTGTGCACCGACGACTGGACGCAAGCGCTCGCGTGGTCGGAAACGCTGGCGCTTGCGGCACCGACGTATCTCGATCTCGTCGGCAACGACGCGACCGAGCGGTATTTCGAGCTCGATCGGGTGCCGCGCGGCGATCCGCAGCACTACGAGCGGATCCGGGTATTCCGCTGCGACTATCTCGATCGCAGCGGCGTGGATCTCTCTGCGCCCGGCGACTTCGCGGGCACGTTCAATCGCCGGCCGCTGGACGCCGCGGCGCTGCGCGAGCTGGCCGAGTACCTCTGGCAATTCAGCGAGTACGACAACGCAGATCACGCCGTGCTGTCGAGCGCCGGCGGAGTCACGACGGACGGACTCGCGCACACCTTGGTGCTCGCGAGCCTCGAGCGCGGCGGCAGCTGCGACCGGATCGTGCTGCGCGACTGGACCCATACGGTCGATCTCACGACCGGCGCGCTGCGCTCGACCGTGACCGAGCGTCGCGAGTTCGGCGTGCGTCGTGAAGGCGATGCGGTCGTTGGCTGCCAGGTTCCCTAGCGGCCGGGCCGCAGCCGCGACAAATCGAGATCGCGCAGCGAGTCCTGATCCCCCTTGAAGCGGAAGCGAATATAAGGTCCGGTCGCGGTATAGCGACTCGCGTCGAACTCGTCGTCGCGGAAGCCGCGGAAGTTGTAACCCACCGACAGCCATAGGTTGCGCGCGGCGTTGATCCCCACGTCGAGCCCGATCGAGTGCTCGCGCGTGTCGGCTGCGCGCGAGCGGAGCTCCGTGCCGTGCAAGCCGATGTCGAGGGTCTTGGTGAGGTCGCGTCGCAGATCGACGCCGAGCAGCGACGACCAGCCGGAGTATTGCTCGCCGTCGATGGTGCTGCGGGCGAATCGCGCGCCGACCTGAGCGCCGAGCTCGAGCTTCTGGCCGAGCTGCCAATGCATGTTGAGGTTGTCGACGAGCCGCGCCGTCGCGTAGCTGGCGAGCGGGTCCTGCCGATCATCGCGCGCAAGGTCGAGCCGCTCGAGCAAGACGAAGCGCCGCTCGATGGGGCGATAGGCGTACGAAAACCGCGTGTCGACGGTCTGGCTTGCCCCCGTGGTCGCGTCGTTGTCGAGCCAATGGGCCGTCAGCGACAGGGCGCGCCCCGCGATGGGCTCGCGGAAGAAGCCCGTCACGAGCGCCGATCGATCGGCGGTTTGCGCAGCGCGCCGCTCGAGCCGCGACGTGAACGTCCACAGCTCGGCGCGATACGCGCCGCCGATGAAAGTCGCGAGATAGTCTTCGCCGGTGTTGCCCGAGACCAGCGGTACCGCGGGATTCAGTTGCTCGGCGTTCGCGCCGGTCAGCGTCTCGCTCTGATCGACGCCGACGTCCATGGCCCAGCTCGGCCCGATTCGCCATGACTGCGCGAGTCCCATCGTCGCGAAGACGCGCGGCCCGTATTCGCTGAACTCGTGATTCACGCTCGATGCGAGCTGTGTGCCGGACCACGGCTGGCTGCGCACGCCGATCCTCGTCATCGTCGAGTCGATGTTCTTGCCGCTCGCGTCCTCGACTTCCGCGAACAGCGTCGTGGCCGCGCTCACGTGGTAATCGACGCCGAGCGTCGTGCGTTCCGGGAAGTCGAGGCTCGCGTCGCGGTCGCCGACGGCCTGCTCGGTCAGCGCCCGCAGCGTCACGCGGTCGGCGAGCACGTCGCGGCTGCCGCCGAGTGTGACGAGATCGGAGCGTTGCAAGCCGCTTTGCGGTAAGTCGTCGACGACGTGTCGCAAGCCGAAGCTCGCGGTCGCGTCATCGCTCTCGCGACGCCCCTCGGCCGAGACCAGCGCGCGGTCGGCGCCGGTGGCGAGGTTCTCCTGGCGCAGCGCCTCGCCGCGCGCCGTCCAGTGATCCGCAAGCTTGGCGCGCGCGTCGACGCCGACCTTACGCGTGCCCGTTTCGGTCGCGAGCTGCTGGCCGAAGCCGAATCCCGCTTCCTGCTCGCGGACGTAGGCTTGCAGATCGAGCCGCTCCGTGACGCGCGCGAGCTCGGCGAGATACGCTCCGGCCTCGCCGCGCGCCGGGTTCGACGAGTCCGTGCGCGCGGCCTCGGCGCGGATTTCGAGGGCGCCGTTCGGCCGGAACTTGAGGTCCGTGCCCGTGAGGTGTGTGTCGCCGCCGGCCGAGTCCTCGGCGACCAGCGTTGCGCCGAGCTCGAGCTTCTCGCCCTTGAGCTTGGTCGTCGCGCGCGCGCCGGCCGTGGTGCCGCCGTCGTTGCGCTCGAGCGTTTCGTACTCCGCGATCACGTACACGGGGTTGAACGCGGCGTCGCGGCCCGGCACCGGCTGCTTGAAGGTGACGGTGCCGGTCAGATAGTCGATGCCGTAATCGATGAATCGCGCGAGCAGCCGCGACTCGACGACGACGTCGCTGCGGACCCGATCGCGGACCTCGATTCGCAGCCGATCGCTGTTGGCGACGAGACCGTCGCGCGACAGACGATACGGGCCCGACGTGCCGTCGCCGCGCAGCTCGTCACGCCCGTAGGTTTCGCGGTTGTCGGCGGCGAACGCGCTGACGGCCACGTGGTGGCCGACGTAGTCCGTCTTCACGCCCGTCAGGCTGCGGCTGTAACGGCCGAGCTCCGTGATCGTGAAGCCCGTCTCGACATCGCCGAACAACGCCGTGAGGGCGCGTCGCTCGATCTTCAAATACAGCTTGCGAGTCGAGGCGGCCTCGAACCGCTGCTCGACCGCGTCGCCGTACAGCGTGTAGTAGCGGTCGGGCTCGATCGTGCCGAACAGCCGCCGCTCCGCCTCGGCGCGATCGCGCGCGGAGTCATAGGCGATCGTCAACAGTGTCGAGCCCTTGACGCGGCCCTTTGCGAAGAACGCCACGCGTCCATCGCTCGAGTACCCATCCTCCACGCCCGCCGGCTCGAGCGCCGCGCGCAGGCGCGTGTAGGCTGCCGTGCCCTCGGCGAGGCCGACGAGGATCCAGTCGCGCTGCTCCGGCGTGAGCCATGCGCGGATCTCCTGCGCCTGGCGCTCGTTGAATTTCAGGCGCACGACGACAGTGCCGGTCTGCGCCGTGGGCTCGAGCGCGATGCGCACGAGGCCGTCGTCGCCCACCGCAAACGTCGGCTCGCGCCGGTTGGCGACCAGCAGCGGGTTGTCGCGCAGCGTCGCGACCTCCCATGCCGTTCGATACGGCGGATCCACGCTGTACGCGCCGAGCGTTCCGGGTCGCGCCGGCTGGCCCGATGCGTCGAAGATGCGCAGCGCGATCACGGGCTCGGTGCGGCCGTCGGCCGTCAGCAGCGACTGCTCCGCGACGAGCTCGGCGCGCACGCCGCCGGCGCCGTAGCGCACGACGCGCGTCAGCTCCTGCACGACGCCGCCGTCGTCCGCATGCACCGTCGCGACGAGGCGGTTGTCGCCGTCGACGAGGTCGACGCCGCGCCAGCGAGAGAGCGCCACCGTGCTCGCCGCGTTCGTCGCCACGCCGTCGAAGTTCAGCTCGCTGACGGGGCGGCCGTTCACCGTCAGCGTCACGTGCTGGGCCGGCAAATGCGCGATCGCGATCTTCAGGCTCGGGACGCCCGGTGCGAAGTCCGGTGCCGGCTCGACCCAGGCGATACCCGGCGGCAGCGTCTCGATGTCGACTTTCGGCGGCGGCCGCTCGTCGCGAACCGTGGAGTCGCGCGTCGGCGCAGGGATCGCGACGCGCGGCCCGACGTCCAGCGTGCCGGTCGTGGCGATCGGCGGGGCGGTGGCGCTCGCCGTCGCCACGGCGAATGTCTCCGCCTTGATCGTGCGCAGCCCGGTGATGCGGATCTCGACGCGCCGATTGCGCGCGAGGCTGTCCTCGTCGGTGCCGGTCGAGAGCGGTTGCTCCGCGCCGCGGCCGTCGACGAGGAGCTGCGCGCCGGGCAGCGCGCTGCGCAGGTAATCCGCCACGATCTGCGCTCGGGCGCGCGACAACGCGTAATTGTCGGGGAACCGCGCGCGGTTGCGCGCCGCGATCGGTGTCTGGTCGGTATGACCGACGACCTCGATCGTGAGGTCCGCCATGTCGCGCCAGCTCGCGGCGATGCGCTCGAGCTCGCGGCGATCGCCCGGCGCGATCGCGGTCCCGAGCGCGTCGAAGCGCGGCGAGAATCGATAGCTCTCGTCCTCGCGCCGCGCGGCTTCGCGATGCACGACGTTCACGGCCGCTGCCGTGCGCTGCGAGCGCTCCGTCGGCGTGGCGAACCGCAGCACGGCCTGGATCGGCAGATCCGTTACGCCCACCGGTGCGGCCGTCTGCCGTGTCGCGAACTGCAGCGTCACGGTGCCGTCGGCCGCGACCGTGCCGAGCTGAAAGCGCAGCGCGCCGCCCCGCGCTTCGGGTTCCGCTGCGCTCGCGCCGAGCTGGCCGCTGCCGACTGCGTAGTCGAGCCCGACCGGCAACAGCACGAGCAGCTCGGCGTTCGCAAGCGCCACGCCGGTCGCGTCGATCGTCGCGGTGTGCGTGAAACCGTCAGCCGCCGCCGCCGTCGCCAGCGCCAGTCGAGCGTCGCCCGTCGGTGGAGCGCGGCGCGCGAGCACGAAGTTCGCGCTCGCGAGGCCGCCGCCGCGCGTGTCGACGAACTGCGAGATCGCACTCCGAGCGCTGCGCACGGGAGCGTCGCACCGCGCGGGCTCGAGCGTCGGCGGCACCGTGATCGTATCGAGCTGCGCGACGTGCGAGCCCGGCGCGAGGCCTTCGAAATGGTACTTGCCTTCGCTGTCGGTGATGGCGTAGCGGCCGTCCTCGAGATAGACGCGCACACCCGCGACGCCGGACGCACTTTCGAGGGTCGTGTTGCAATCGCCCTCGACGACGCGGCCGAGCAGGATGGCCGTGCTCTGGAACAGCTCCTCCTGCAGCTGCACCGTGGCGCTCGCGGCGTTCGATTCGATGCCGTTGCCGGCCGTGGCGACCGCGCGGTTCACGAGCTTCAGGTCGTCGCTGCCCGCGGCCACGACGGCCACGTAGCGCAGGCTGACCTGTGCGGCGGCCGCGAGCTCGGCGAACCGGAACGTGAGGGTGAGACCGTCCGGGCTGATCTCGGGGTCGAGGCGTGCGCCGGATTCGAGCCGCGCAGACCCCGCTCGATAGCGCATGGTGGACGGCAACACGTCCGTCAGGACGATGTCGCGCACCGGCGCGTCGCCGGCGTTGCGCAGCGCAAGGCCGTACGGGACGAAATCGCCGATGGCCGCGAACTTGGCGGCGGAGGTCTTGGTGAGCTGCAACGTCGTGCCGACCGGATCGAGCGGAACGTCGACGGCCGCGGCGGCCTCATCCGTCACGTCGAGCGGCGCGCCGAAGGACGCGGGCAGCAGACGATAGGGCGCCGCCGGCAGCGCCTGCAGCGAAGCTTCCGCCGCGCGGGAGGGGTACGCGTAGCTGCGCGGCGGCTCGATCTCGAGCCGAAAGGCGCCCGGCGTGACGAGCGGAAAGCGGTACACACCGGCCGGGAATGCGTACACGGTGCCGCCAGAATCGGTGACGGGCTGCCCCGTGACGAGCTCGGCGGGAAAGCGGCTGGCGCCGTCGTCGCCGAGCACGGCGGCCGGTGCGCCGGTGCTCGCGTCGATGAGCCGCACGCGTGCGCCATTCACCGGCGCACCCGTGCGCGAGTCGAACACCATGCCGAACGGATCGACGAGCGCCGTTGCAGACGTGCTGTCGCTCGTGCTCCGCGGGTCGGCGTAGCGTGCCGTAAGGTCGGTGTCGCGCTCGACCTCGAGCACGCAGTTGCCGGCCGTGGCCGCGCTCGCGCGCGTTTGCACGTAGCCGACGAAGCGCCCCGAGTCCAACGCCGTTTCCTCGAGCACCACGGTCTCGCTGTCGCCGGTGGCGGCCGTCAGCACGAGCTCGATGTGATCGAGCTGTGTCGCATCGCGGTTACGGTCGGCGTCGACGAGGTCGAGGAACACGGCTTCGCCGCCGTGCACGGTGCTCGTGATCATGAGCGGTAACGCCTGGCCGAGCGGTAGCGGCATGCCGTTGCTCAGCATGGGCGGCGGTAGCAGCGTGGTGCCCGCCGTGCCGACGCACTGCGTCATGGCCGCCGTCAGCGGTGTGCCGCGCACGGCGTCCGCGCGCAGCAGCGAGAGCGCGGCGCGCGACGGCGCCGGTGCCGCCCGCAAGGCGACCTCGTTGCTGACGGCCGTCGTGGCGCCGGCGGGGCCGATGAACTCGACCGTGGCGCGATTCGCGATCGACGTGCCGGCAGGCGTGGCGGCGAGGGCCGTGGCGGCCGCGCAGACCAGGCCGAGCGCGGCCGCCCAGGTCCGTAACCGCCGCTGCCACGGGCGTACGCAACACGGGTCCGAACAAACGGCGCGGGCGGAGCAGCGCTGCACTGCCCCGCCCGCTCGTTGCGGACTGACTACGTTCCGGTGCGGCGCGGTGCCGCGTGTCTCGCGTGGCCGCGCCGCTGCGGCCGCACCCATCGTGGTCAGCAGTCGAGCATCAATTGATCTCGACGCGGAACTTCACGGTGGCGTTGCCGCCCGCCGCGATGTTGCCGAGCGCCGTTGCACCCACGACCAGCTTCGTGCCGTCGTTGAAGCAGCCGTCGCCGTTCGTGTCGGTGGGCGTCTCGATGACGCACGAGGCCGTCGCGCCGCCCGTGATCTGCAGGTCGCTCGGGCCTGCGTAGGCCCCCGCCACGAAGGTCGTGTTCGCCGGCACGGGATCGCTGACGCCGACCCCGGTCGCGGTCGTCGCACCGCCGTTGGCGACCGTGATCGTGTACTCGACGATGGCGCCCGGCACCGCGCGCGGGCTCGCGCTCGCGAACGGATCGCTGATGACCACCGCGGCCTTCGTGACCGTCAAGGCCGCCGACTGGATCGCATACTGATCGGCCGCGCTCTCGGTGGCATCGTTGCCGGCGTCGCCGAACACGATCTCGATCGTCGCCGGATTGTTCACGCCGGGCGATGCGACCTCGAGCGTCGCGCCGTTCGTGCCTGGCGTCGCCGCGCGCGCCTGCACCCGCACGTTCGCGAACGCGCCGTTCAAGGCACCCAACGGGATGTTGCCGACCACGAAGACGCTGATCGAGGCGCCGGGCGCGAGCGTGTCGATCGCGGTCGCGGTCTCGGTGCCGTCGTAGTTGTCGTTACCGGTGCCGCCGCCGCTGCTGGGATCCTCGTCGACGCGGATCGTGAGATTCGGCAGGCCGACGTTGAAGGTATCGGCGTTGCCGAACAGCGTGGTGCCGACTTCCTCGGCGAGCGACAGCTGGTAACCCTCGTTCGAGTTACCGGTGTTCGTCACGGTGAACGCGAGCACCGCGCTCGTCGCACCCGGCGCCGTGACCGTCGCGTTGCCGGAGGACTCCGCGACCGTGAGGTCGATCAGGTTGTCGACGACGAACGTCGTGTTGGCGCCGGCGTTCACGCCGGGCGTGGTGTTGCCGGTGGGCGAGCTCTCGATCGCGGTCTGCGCTACGCCGCCGACCGAGTAGCTCACCGTGGCGCGGTTCTGGATCGTGACACCCGCGGGTGTCAGCTGGGCTTCCGCGGTGCTGAACAGCATGCCGCCGAAGACCAGCACGCTTGCGAGCGTAACCCGCAAACCTAGGCGGGCGATGGTCGTCATTTCACTCCTCCTTGTTACTGACAGACGATGGGGTCGCCGATCCGTCGGCGCCCGTGTTGCGAAAGCTTCTACAGAACGACGGCGCGGTAGCGCACCATCAGCGATTCACTCGGCCCCATCGGGCGCCCGAGCACCCAGCGGATGTGCGAGTACTCGTCGGCGCGCGCCGCACGCTTCGAGCCGTCGGGCGCGGCGACGAGCAGGGCCCCCGGTACCGCGAACGACTGGCCGTCGAGCGAGAACTCGATGGCGGCGCCCGGGCCGAAGGCAGAGTTCCCGAGATAACGCATGTGGGCCGGCACCGCGTTCGTGATCGCGACATCGGCGGCGGGCTTCGTGCAGACGTTGCTCGCGGTGATGGTCCACACGACCTCGTCGCCGGGCACGACCTTCGCGATCGGGACCAGGCGCGTCGCGGCGTTGCCGCTCGCGTCGACGTACGACTGCTCGAGCTCGGCCACGGTCTTCAGCTCGATGCAGCCCCGATCGTCCGCTTGCGCGAGGGCGTGGACCGAGAGGGCGCTCGCGCCGAGCGCGGCGAGTGGCCAGAGGTATGGGTAGCGCATGACGGGTCTCCTGCGTGCTAGTTGATCGTGACCGCGAATTCGATGGTTTGAGCGCCGGCGGCGGCCGTGAGATCGCCGAGCGCGACGTCCACCTCCGCCGACGGCGCGGCGACGAACGTGCCGGCGTCGGCGTCGGCCGCGTCGGTCAATGCCGCGCCGTTGCGCTTCAAGCTGGCGGCGACGTAGGTGGTGTTGGCCGGGATGCCGTCGCGGAACAGGGCGCTCACAGCCGTGCCGCTGCCCGTGGCCGTGACGACGACCTGGTAATAAATCGTTGCGCCGGGCACGGGCTCGGTGCCGCCGTACGGGTCGGCCACGGTCTGCGATTTCACGGCCGACAGGCTGATCGAGCCGACGAGATATTCGCCGTAGACGGCCGCCTGGCCGCCGCTCGTGCCGACGACCGCGTCGACGCCACCGGTGCCCTGACCTGCGAACACCGTGCCGGGCGTGCCGACGCCGGTGCGAGCCCGCGCGTCGAGCTCGCTGCGGCCGCGGCCGCCGTCGGCGATCCCGGTCGGAATGTCGTTCACGACGATCACGCCCACGCTCGAGTCGGCGGCCAGGACCGGATCGTTGCTGCCCGCGACGTACGGCGTGTCGGGCGCCGAGAGATCGCCGCTCGCGTCGGTGTCGAGGTACAAGAACGGCGCCGCCGGAACCGGATCGAAGTCGTCGCCGGTGAGCACGCTGTTGCCGGTGAGCGCGAAGGTCTCGCTGCTGTTGCCCGTGTTCGTCACGCGGAACACCAGCGCTCGGTTCGTGGCGCCGCCGGCGCTCGAGACCGTTGGGCTTTGCAGCACCACGGTGACGTTCAGGATCTCCACGACCGTGACCGAGGTCGTGTTGGAGCTCGTCGACGCGGGCGTGGTGCCGATCGAGTAGTTGACGGTGGCCGTGCTCTGGATGGTCGTGCCGGCTGCAGTGCCGGCCGCACGCGCACCGAGCGGCCAACCGATCAGGGCTACAACGACGATTTGCCATAACCGGCGGCGCGCGTCTTGCGTGCCTCCGATCGGCGCGGGCTTTGATCTCATCCGTGCGATCGACACCAACGTAAGGTCGGCGCGCATTCTGCGCATCGCGGCCGCGGCACCTTGTGATGCGGGTCTAGATTTCGTCAAACCTCGCTCAAGTTTCCGGAGGAACTGCCGAGTGGTTCGCGAATTGTTATGTCCGATCATCGACACTGCGCGGCGTTCGGCCCGCCAGCGATAGAAAGACGAAATGAATCGGCTTCTTCCAGCGTGGGGCCTTCTGGCCCTGTTGCTCGCGCCGGCGTTTGCCGCGGCGCAGCAAACAGCGATAACGCGCTACGCGCGCTTTACCGGCAACATCAATTTCGTGGCGACCGGCGGCTCGCTGCGCACGCAGTCGAACAACGGCGATTCGTGCGCCGTCGGCGCCTCGAGCACGCAGGCGTTGACCGGCATTCCGGCCGGCGCGTCGATCGTCGCCGCGTATCTGTACTGGGGCGGCTCCGGCGCGACCGTGGATACGACGGTGACGCTGAACGGCGCGACGATCGGTGCGCAGCGCACGTTCACCGCCACGTTCGTGAACGCGGGCACCAGCTACCCGTACTTCGCCGGGTTCGCCGACATCACGAGTCGGATCGCCGGCAATACCACGCTGACGCTCTCGGGCTTGACGGTGGCGACCGGCGCGCCGCACTGCGCGAGCAGCGCGGTGGCGGCCGGCTGGTCCGTGATCGCGATCTACGGCTCGCCGAGCGAACGGCTACGCGCCGTGAACGTGTTCGACGGCCTCGAGTACTTTCGCGGCAGCGCCTTGACGTTGAACCCGGACGGCTTCCGGATCCCGGCCTCGAACATCGACGGCCGGATGGCGATCTTCGCGCTCGAAGGCGATCCCGGTAACTCGACACCGTTGAACGGGTTCAGCGAGGCGCTGAGCTTCAACGGCATGACGGTCGACGACGGCATCATCGTGCCGGACAGCGATCCGCTGCTTCAGCCGTACGACGGCACGGTCAACGCCGTCGGCGCTGCCGATACTTACGGCGTGGACGTCGACACGTTCAACGTCTCGTCGCTGCTCTCGCCGGGTCAGACCTCCGCCACGACGCAATTCTCGACCGGCGGCGACCTCGTGCTGCTCACGGCGCAGGTCGTGAGCGCCACGAGCGAGCCCGTCGTCGATCTGTCGTTGACGAAGACCCATAGCGGCAACTTCACGGTCGGTGCCGGCAACAGCTATTCCCTGACCGTGGCCAACGCCGCCGGCTCGCAGCGCGAGGACAATCCCGTCGTCGTCACCGACACGCTGCCGGCCGGCCTCACGTTCGCGAGTGGCACGGGCACCGGCTGGAGCTGCGCCGCGGCGGGCCAAGGGGTGACCTGCACGCATCCGCCGCCGCTGAATGCCGGCGCCACGCTGCCGGCGATCACGTTGACGGTCAACGCCGCCGGAGCCGCCGTGCCGAGCGTCACGAACCGGGCCACCGTGAGCAGCGCGAGCTTCGATGCCAGCGCGGCCAACAACACGGCGACCGACGCCACGGTCGTCGTGGGACCGAATCTCTCGACGTCGACGAAGACAGTGGCCGACTTGAACGGCGGCGAGCCCGATCCCGGCGATACGATTCGCTACACGATCACGTTGCGCGAGACGAACGGTATCGCGGCGACGGGCGTGAGCGTGATCGACGATCTTGCCGCCGAGCTCGGCACCTTGAACGTGGTGAGCGTGCCTGCGGGTGCGGTCAACGCGTCGACGGGCACCGGCACGGGTGCGCACGGCACCGGCCGCGTGGACGTTCGGAGCATCACGGTGCCGGCCAACGGCAGCGTGAGCATCGTGTTCGACGCGCGGATCGCGGCCGGCACGCCGCCCGCGACACCGATCGACAATACGGCGACCGTGACGAACCCGGGCGGCCCCGGTGCCGCACCGGCGGCGCCGCAGCTGATCGTGTCGCCGGCGGCGATCCCATCCTCCGGCACGAAGCCGCTGTATCTGCGCAGCGCGCCGGGCGTGACGCTGTCGCGCACGCCACCGGGGGCCGATGCGCCCGTCACCGTCGCCTTCGGCGCGCCCGTGACGTTCACGCTCGATCCCGCGCTCGCGCTGCCGGTGACCCTGTCGGCGGGCAACATCGCCGCACCGCTCTGGCTGCTGCGTAACGGTGCGGGCGGCACGCGAACGCTCACGGTGACGCTCGCGAACAGCGCGACCGGCACGATCGGCAGCGCGACGCAGACCGTGACGCTGCCGACGAGCGGGCCGCCGGTGCTCGCCACGTTCGTGATCGGCAAGCCCACCACGACGACGTACCCTGCCGGCTCGCGGTTCAGTCTCACGGTGACGCAAGGTGCGCCGAGCAACGCAGGGCGAACCACGCTCGTCTATCCCGTCGGTGCCACCGCGGGGGACTACAGCCGCTTGGCCTTGAACAGTGCCACCGTCGTCAACGTCGACAGCGCGCAGACGTGGAGCGCGGCGTACAACGGCGGCGCGGCGCTCGGCAGCTTCCATGCCGGCGAGACGGTGTACGTTCGCGCGCTCGTCGGCGATCCGTTCGGCAACTTCGACATCGCGGCCGTGCGCCTGACGATCACCGACGCCGGCGGCACGGTGCGCCTTGCCAATGCGTCGATGACGGCGGTCGCGAGCCCAACGGCCGCGACGAGGCTGTACGAGCGCGCCTACGCGCTGCCTGCCGGGGCCGTGCTCGGGGGCTGGTCCGCGCAAGTCACGGCCGTCGAGGGCACCGAAGGCGTCGTGACGCATACGCGCGCGGCCGGGTTCGTCGTGGTCGCCACGTTGCCCACGCTGCGTGTGCAGAAAACCGTGACGGTGCTCGACGATCCCGTCAACGGCACGAACAATCCGAAGCAGATTCCGGGCAGCACGCAGCGCTATCGGGTCGTCGTGACTAACACGGGGCCGGGCACGGTCGACGCAAGCACGCTCGTCATTGTCGATCCGGTGCCGGCCGGTGCGGCGCTGTTCGTCGCGACCGCGAGCGGCGACCCCGTGCAGTTCGTCGATGGCGCGGTGCCGAGCAACCTGACGTTCAACTATGCCGCCAACGTCACCTACACGAATCGGCCGGGTGGCGCAGCGCCATTCAACTATGTGCCGGTGCCGGACGCGAACGGTTTCGACGCCAACGTCACCGCGCTGCGCGTGGCACCGGCCGGCACGCTGGCAGCCGCGAGCGGCGGTGCGGAGCCTAGCTTCTCCATCCTGTTCAGGGTCCGCGTGCCCTGAGGAGAAATGCCACGATCCCGACCGGCGCCGGCCCTGCGCTGCCTGCGGCAGGCGGACGCGTCGTGGCTGCGAACCAGATCGAGCAGGGCCCGTTGCCGTGGCAGCCGAGGACGGGCGGCTCGGCCAGTTGAGCGGTAGCCTCTTTTCACCTAGCATCAACCCGATTTGCCACGTCTTCGGCGTTCCAAGGGGGAGACCTCATGGCTGATAACACCCACGGCGCGGCCATCCGGAGCCGCAATTCGACCAGTTCGTTTCCAAGGCCACGTCGAGACGCCAGTTCATTAAAGGTGTCATTGCGTCGGGTGCCGCGGTATCCGGCGCCAGCTACCTGTTCACGCTGAGCGGCTGCTCGCCGCAGCAGAAGTCGGCCGGCGGTGTCGAGCGCTTGCTGACGTTGAACGTGAACGGCCAGATGCGCCCCGTGGACGTGCTGCCGAACGAGACGCTTGCGATGACCTTGCGCTACAAGCTCGGCCTGACGGGCACGAAGCTCGGCTGCGACCGCGGCGAGTGCGGCGCGTGCACGGTCGTCATCGATGGGGTCGCGACCTACTCCTGCTCGACGTTGACGCACGCGGTGCGCGGCCGGGCGATCACGACCATCGAGGGCGTCGAAGGGCCGAACGGCGAGCTGCACAAGGTGCAGCAGGCCATGATCGACGAGCTCGGCCCGCAGTGCGGCTTCTGCACGCCGGGCCAGATCATGTCGGCCGTCGCGTTGCTCGATGCCAATCCGAAGCCCACGCGCGACGAGGTCCGGCACGCCCTGTCGGGCAACCTGTGCCGGTGCGGCGCCTACGACCATTACTTGAATGCTGTGATGCGGGCCGTCGAAGGCGGCGAGCGCATAAGTCAGGCCTGAGAACGGCCGACAACACCTCAATATTTAAGGAGCCGCGGCGATGTCCAGAGACATGATGAGTGCCTTCGAGCTCTACCAGCCGGACAGTGTGGAAGGGGCGGTGGAGCTACTGGGTCGGTTTGGGGAGGACGGCTGGGCGCTGGCGGGGGGCAACGACAGTCTTGATTGGTTCAAGGACCGGATCAAGCGGCCGAAGTACGTGGTGGACCTGAGCGGGATTGCGGGGCTGAAAGGGATCCGGGAGACGAGCGAGGGGGGAGTGGAGATCGGGGCGCTGACGACGCTGACGGAGGTGGAGAGCAGCGCGGTGATTCAGAGCCGGTACGGGGTGCTGGCGCAGGCGGCGCGGCGGGTAGCGAGCCCGCAGATTCGCAACACGGGGACGCTGGGCGGGAACGTGAGCCAGGACGCGCGCTGCTGGTACTACCGGTATGGCGTGAACTGTTATCGGGCGGGGGGCAACACCTGCTATGCGGACACGCCGGAGGGGCAAAACCGGGAGCACTGTTTGTTTGGGGCGGCGCGCTGCGTGGCGGTGAGCCCCTCGGACACGGCGCCGGCGCTGGTGGCGCTGGACGCGACGATGCTGATTGCCGGGCCCAAGGGGCAGCGCGAGGTGCCGGCGGAGGAGTTTTTCATCGGGCCGGCGACCGACATTCAGCGGATGACGGTGCTCGAGAAGGGCGAGGTGCTCACGGGGATCCGGGTACCGGCGGAGTGGAGCGGGGCGCGGTTTTACTTCGAGAAGGTGGCGGATCGCAACACCTGGGACTTTCCGCTGGTGAACGTGGCGGCGGCGCTGAAGGTGAGCGGGGCGGCGGGAGCGGAGAAGGTGGAGGCGTTGCGGATCGTGGCCGGAGGGGTGCAATGCGTGCCGCGGCGGCTCACGGTGGTGGAGGAGGTCGTGAAGGGTCAGCCGAAGACGGCGGACACGGCGACGCTGGCGGGGCAGAGCGCGGTGCGCGGGGCCACGCCGCTGAACTACAACCACTTCAAGATTCCGCTGCTGCAGAACCTCGTCATGCGCGCCATCCGCGACGCCTAGAGCGGCCCCATCCACGAATCGACGCACACACCGAGCCTGGCCGCGTGGAGCTTTTCCGAGTCAGCCGCGATATCTACGGCCGCGAAGTCCTGCAAGGCATGTCGTGGGATTTGATCTGGGTATTCTTCGGCCTCGGCTGCGCCTTGGTCGTGGGCCATGCCCTGTATCGGCTGATGCTCGCGCCAAAGCGCAGATAGCCTCGTCGTGACCGAGCCCAACACCGTCAGCTCCGGCACCGGCTCGGCCGAGGGCAGGATCGTGCGCCACGCCGCGATCGATCGCGTGTTCCACTGGGTGACGGCGGTGTGCGTGCTGACGCTGCTCGCCACGGCGTTTCTGCCGATCCTCGGTGTCGAGTTCGCCTGGGTCGAGATCCACTGGATCACCGGGCTCGTGCTGATTGCGGCCGTGCTGGTGCATATCGTTCGTGCGTTGCTGCAGCAGGGGCTGAAGTCGATGTGGATCGGCCGTGCGGACCTGCGCGATGCCGCGGCCATCGTGCGTGGCACGTTGCGCCGAGACGCGACGGCGTTACCGAAGCCCGGCAAGTACTCGTTTGCGCAAAAGCTCATTCATCACGCGTTCGCGCTCGTCGTGCTGACGGCGCTCGCGACCGGCGGCGCGATGCTGGCGCGCATCGATACACCGTGGTGGCAGCGCAATCCGTATCTGCTGGCCGCCGATACCTGGGGCATCATCTACGTGCTGCACGATCTCGCGGCGCTGTCGCTGATCACGATGGTGATGATGCACATCTATTTCGCGCTGCGGCCGGAGAAACTGCTGTTCACCCGGGCCATGATCCGCGGCTGGATCACGCGCGCGGAGTATTCCGAGCATCACGACCCGCAACGCTGGCAGGTGGACCGATGAGCAGCGAAGAGCTCACACAGCGAATCGAGGCGATCGAGACCGGCTATGAGTTCATGCTCGCGTATGCCGCGCAGGGCCGCGAGACGGACAAAGGCGGCGGGTCGGGGCGCAACGTTCGCGAATATCTGGACCGCATGGTCGCGGCGCTCGACGGGCTTGGTGCCGTCGCGAGCGCCGTCGGCGGCCGCGATCGATCGTGAGCTGCCCGAAGGTCGGTCAGGCGTTCTTCGCGGCCGTGGACAACGACGCCCGCGTCACGCTCGCGGCGCTGCGCCTCGTGCTCGCGCGTACCGACGTCAGCTCGCAGCTGATCGACAACCTGAACGCGTCGATCCATTTGCGGGCGCTGCTGACCGATCTGTTCGTCATCGACGAGGCCCTGAAGCCGCCGAAGGCCCGCACCTAGGCGCGACGCCGCGCATGGATCCGGTCACGCATCTCCTGGTCGGCGCCGTGGTCGGCCAGATCGTGGCCGGCCGGACTCTGGGCTTCGCGCAGGCGGCATACTGGGGCGCGATCGCGGCAGAGCTACCGGACATCGACGTGCTGGTCTCCGTCGTCGCCGGCGACGATCCGCTCGACATGCTCGTGCGCCATCGCGGGGTCACGCACTCCCTGTGGTTTCCGCCCGTGGTCGGCCTGCTGGCCGGGCCTGCTCGTCGCACGGTTCGCGGTACAGCCGCGCGCGAGCCCGTGGGTATGGATCGCGCTGTTCACGGCCGCGCTGCTGTCGCATCCGTTGCTCGACGTGTGCACGCATTACGGCACTCAATTGCTCGCGCCGTTCTCGGACCGGCGTTTCGCGTTGCCGGCTCTGCCGATCGTCGAGCCTGCTTACACGATGATTTTTGCCGTGGGCCTCGCGGTCGCGGCATGGCTCGTCCGCCGCCACAAGCCGCAGCGCGCAGTGCTCACCTGCGTGCTCACGCTGCTCGTCTCGACGATCTATTTGCTCTATGGGCTCAAGCTGAACGACGATGCGGTCAGGTGGGCGCGCAAGGACCTCGCGCGGCAAAGCTCCGAGCTCGCGGTCGTGTACGCATTTCCGACCTTGCTGCAGCTGCCGTACCGGCGAGTCCTCGCACGGACGGCTGACGAAGATTGGGTCGGTTTCGTCTCGATGGCGCATCCGTGTCCCATCGCGTGGAGTCATCTCCCGCACGACGATGCGCTGGTAGTCGAGACGCTGCGAGCGAGCTACGGCGGGCGAATCTTCGAGTGGTTCGCCGCGGGGCTGACGGCCGCGTACTCGGACGATCGGCGCGTGTTTCTCGCGGACCTTCGCTATGGCTTCACGCCGGACGTGTTGAGCAGCACGTGGCGGCTCGAAGCCGATATCGGCAGCGGGCCGCACGCGCTCGGCGCAGCTCGATTCGTGCAGAACGCGAGGCCAGTGCCGTCGGCGGGCAACGTCATGCAGCTGCTGCGTGCGGCGTTTCCCCGCGATTGCGCTGAGCCGGCCGCTGCCCTTTCCTTCTGACCTCGACTTGCGAGCGCGGGAGCGATTTGGCTATGCTGGCCCGCAATTCCGCGCGAATAACATAGAAGGTCCAGCCATGAAAAAGCTTGCCGTGAAGTTGCTTGGGGTCGTTGTCGTCCCGCTGCTCGTGGTCTCGTGTGGGTCGGGTGCCCCGAGCGCACAGGAGGACACGCCGGAAATGGCGGCCTTTCACTTCCGCGAAGGCTTGATGACGGCGATCCAATGGAAGGTCGCTCGATTGCGTGGCATGGCGCAAGGCGAGATTCCGGCGAACGACGCGACGTTCACCAAGGATGCCCACGATGTCGCAACGCTCGCGGGCATGATCCCGGAAGGCTTCATTCCGAACAGCGCGGTGCCGGGCAGCGCGGCCTTGCCCGAGATCTGGATGAACATGGACGATTTCCACCAGAAGGCCATGGATCTGCAAACCGCAGCGCAGGCGTTGGCCGATGCCGCGAGCCAGAACGGCTTCGAGGCCGCCAAGGGCATGGTGCAGGCCGTCGGTCAGGCGTGCGGCGGCTGTCACCGCCCGTATCGGCGTCGCCAAGAAGAATAGTCGCAGACAGGTCACTGCGAACGGCGGCCTATATGGCCGCCGTTTTCGTTCGAGCGGGCTACGCGCTGCTGCACGTGCAGTGCGCTACTGCAGCGTGCCTTTGCGCTGGAAGCCGGTCCGATCGCCGGAACGGACGCGCAGCTCCATCCGCTCGGTATTGCGCACGACGTCCAGCGGCACTTCGACGCCGGCGCTACCGAGGCTCCACATCTTACGAAGCATATCGCCGAGCCCGATCACCGGTTCATCGTCGACGCTGACGATCACGTCGCCGGGCCGCAGCCCGGCGCTGTCGGCGGGGCAGTTTCGATACACCCCGACGACGGTCAGCTCATGGTTGTCGTCGTGCACCAACATGCCGAGCCACGGCCGCGGGGGCGAGAGCCGCCGGCCATGCGTGCAGATGTCGTCGATGACGGGCGTGAGCAAGTCGATCGGGACGAACATGTTGACGTTGGTCGATGCGCCGCGCAGCTGAAACCCCTGAATCACGAGCGAGCCGAGACCGCACAGCCGGTTGTCCGCGTCGACGAGCGCGGCCCCGGACCAGCTGTCGTGCGGCGGTGCCGTGAATATGGCTTGGTCGAGCAGGTACTCCCAGCGGCCAGCGAACTCTTGCTTCGCGACGACCCGCGCGTCGACGACCTGCGCCCGCCCACCGCTGCTCATGACCGTCACGGTGTCGCCGACCTTCAGCGAGTCTGCCCGGCCGATCTCCATCCGGCTGCCGCGCAGGGGCAAGGACGGCTTCACGAGCGCAAGGCCGCTGTCGAAGTCGTGGCCGACCACGAAGCCGGGCACGACGGCGTTCTGGGTCCCGATCCACAGGTTGTCGGCCTCGTGCACGACGTAACCGATGGTCACGATGAGGCCGTCGTCGCGAATCCGCACGCCATGGCCGGAGCGCTCGGTGCCGAGCAGGCTCGCGCTCATTGCGTCCTCGGGGATGTGCGCATTGATCGACACCATGGCGTCGGTGCGGACGGTGGCGGCGATACCAGGCGTGCTCATGCGGTTATGTTAGCGTCGGGCGCCGCCCTTCGCGAGTGTTCAATGGTCGAGGGGTGGCGCGCGTAACTGCCTGCACCTTGAGAAAAAATGAGACGTTTTCGAGCGCCTGCCGCGCGGTCGCAGATTCAGCAGCATGGCATAATTTTCCGGTCACCTACGTTGACCACGCCCCACTCGATGCTCCGTACGGAAGCGGAGCTCATTCAGTAAACGGATCGAGGAACCGAACGCCCATGAAAAACGCGTTGCTCGTTGTTGTCGCCTTCGCACTCGGTGCCGGCGGCGTGTGGTACTTCACGGGCCATCGGACTGGCGACGGAGCCGCCGCGAGCGGCCCCGCGGCGCGTGGGCCGGGCGGGGCCGGGGCTCCGGCGGGGCGCCCCTCCGCTGGCTTCGCCGGACGAGCGGCGGCCGAGCCGCCGCTCGTCGTGATCGGCCGAGCGCATCGCGAGCAGCTCTACGACGTGGTCGAAGCCCTCGGCACGGCGCAGGCGAACGAGTCGGTGACGCTGACGGCGAAGGTCACGGACACGGTTCGGCGCGTGAACTTCGAGGACGGCGACTACGTTCAACAGGGCGCCGTGCTCATCGAGCTCACGAATCAAGAGGAAGAGGCCGCGCTGGCCGAGGCGCGTGCCAATCTGAACGATGCGCAGAGTCAGTTGCGGCGGCTCGAGGAGCTCAGCAAGCGCGGTCTGACGGCCGCGTCGGAGCTCGACGTTGCGCGCTCGCGTGCCGACGCCATGCAGGCGCGGCTCAACAGTGTCCTCGCACGATTGCGCGACCGCTTGATACTGGCACCCTTCAGCGGTCTGCTCGGCTTTCGCAAGGTGAGCCCCGGCACGTTGCTCACGCCCGAACACGGCGATCACGTCGATCGACGACATCTCGACGATCAAGCTCGACTTCACGGTGCCCGAGACGTATCTCGGGGCGATGACGCCGGGCGCGAAGATCATCGCGAAGAGCGTCAGCTTCCCGGATCGCGAGTTCGACGGCGTCGTCCGCACGGTGGGCTCGCGCGTCGATCCCGTCACGCGCGCCGCTCACGGTGCGCGCCCACGTGCCGAACCAGGACCGCGTCGCTTCGCCCGGGCATGCTGCTGACGGTCGACGTGCTCACGACACAGCACGAAGCGCTCGTCGTGCCCGAGGGCGCCGTGTTCCAGGTGCAGAATCGCGCCTACGTCTACCGTCTCGACGGACAGACGGCCATGCAGCAGCAGATCGAGATCGGTGGCCGCCGCTTCGGCGTCGTCGAGGTGCTCGGCGGCTTGCAGGAGGGCGATGCGATCGTCGTCGAAGGCATCGTGAAGCTGCGCGACGGCATGCAGGTTCGATTCGAGGAAAGCGGCGCTGCCGTCAGCGAGATTTCCAAGGAGCCACTGCCCGCGCCGCCGCCGGGCGCGCGCGGCTAACGAGCGAGACCAGCGCCCATGTGGCTGTCAGATACCTCCGTCAAGCGTCCCGTCTTCGCGACCGTTCTGAGCCTCATGCTGCTCGCGCTCGGCGCGCTGTCCTTCCGTGATCTGACGGTTCGCGAGAACCCCGACACCGTCGCCCCGACGGTCCAAGTCCAGGTCAGCTATCCCGGGCGCTTCCGCGGAGATCATCGAGACGCGGATCACCCAAGTGCTCGAGGCGGAGCTCTCGGGCATCGAGGGCGTGAAGAACATCCGCTCGCAGAGCCGCGACGGCCAGTCGTCGGTGACGGTGGAGTTCTACCTGAATCGGCGCCTGGACGAGGCGGCGAACGACGTGCGCGATCGCGTTTCGCGCGTGAGCCGCCGCCTGCCCGACGACGTGGACCAGGTCAGCGTGCAGAAGGCCGACGCCGACACGCAGCCGATCATGTGGCTCACGCTGGCCGGCGACGACATGAGCCTCATGGATCTCACGGATTACGCGCAGCGCTATCTGCTCGACCGTTTCGCCACGATTCCCGGCGTCTCGCAGATCAACGTGTTCGGCTCCGGCGGTCCGTCGATGCGCATCTGGATCGATCGCCAGGCGCTCTCGGCGCGCAACCTCACGGTCACCGACATCGAATCGGCGCTGCAGCGCGAGAACCTCGAGCTGCCGGCCGGACGCATCGAGTCGAAGGATCTGAACTTCCAGGTGCGCATCGCGCGTAACTATCAGACGGCCGATCAGTTCCGTAATCTCGTGATCGCGCAGGGCGCCGATGGGCACCTCGTGCGGCTCGGCGAGATCGCCAGGGTCGCGGTCGAGTCGCGCGAGACCAACCGCATGTTCCACACGAACGGCAAGCTCACGACGGGCTTCGGCATCATCAAGCAGTCGACGGCCAACACCGTCGAGGTGCTCGACGCCGTCAAGGCCGAAGTCGCGCGCGTCAACAACGATCTGCCGAACGGCATGGAGCTCGTCACGAGCGGCGACGACTCGCTGTACATCCGCGCCGCGATCAGCGAAATCTACTACACGATCGGTATCACGACGGCGCTGGTCGGCTTCGTGATCTTCGTCTTCTTGGGCTCCATCCGCGCCACGCTGATTCCGCTCGTGACGATTCCGGTGTGCTTGATCGCCACGTTCTCGGTGCTGTCGTTGTTCGGCTATTCGATCAATCTCGTGACGCTGCTCGCGCTCGCGCTGTCCATCGGTCTCGTCGTCGACGACGCGATCGTGGTGCTCGAGAACGCGCATAGGCGCATCGAAACCGGAGAGGCGCCGCTGCTCGCGGCCTACAACGGCACTCGGCAGGTGGCGTTCGCCGTCATCGCGACGACCGTCGTGCTGGTATCCGTGTTCGCGCCCGTGGCGTTCCTGAAGGACAGTATCGGCCGCGTGTTCGCCGAGTTGGCCGTGACGATCGCAGCGGCGGTGGTGTTCTCTGCGATTCTCGCCCTGTCGCTCTCGCCGATGATGTGCTCGAAGCTGCTGCGCTCGAGCCTCGGAGAGAATCGGCTCACGCATACGCTGGATCGCGCGTTCGATGCGCTGTCAGATCGCTATCAGGCGCTGCTGCGCATCACGCTGCGGGCGCCGTGGGTGGCCGTCGTCATGTGCGTCGCGATCGGTGTGGGTGCCTATGCGCTGTTGCAGGGCATCCCGCAGGAATACGCTCCGACCGAGGATCGAGGCCAATTCCAGGGCTCGATCATGGCGCCGGAGGGCACGAGCTTCGAGCGCCTGCGCGAGTCCGCGGCGAAGGTGGAAGCGTACCTGCAGCCTTATTACGACGACGGCACCGTGCAACGCGGCGTGGTCAGCGTGCCCGGCTTCGGCGCCAACCAGTCCGGTGTCGTGAACGTCACGCTGAAGCCGTGGGGCGAGCGCAAGATCGACACGCGCGAGCTGCTTTCGACGCTGAACAAGCAATGGGAGAACATCCCCGACATTCGCGTCACCGCCTTCTTGAGCAGCGGCAACCGCGGCGGGGCGGCGGTGCAGCCGGTGCAGATCGTGCTCGGCGGTCCCAACTACGAGGAGCTCGCGCGCTGGCGCGATCTCATCATCGACCGCGCGGCGGCGAACCCCGGGCTGACGCGTCTCGACTCGGACCTGCGCGAGACGCAACCGCAGGTCCTCGTGCGGGTCGACACGGACCGCGCGGCGAGTCTCGGCGTCAGCGCGCGCAGCATCGGCTCGACGCTCCAGACGCTGATGAGCGAGCACAGGGTCACGACCTACGTCGTCGACGGCGAGGAGTACGACGTGATCCTCGAGGCGAAGCCCGACCAGCGGGCGAGCTATGCCGACCTGCGCAACATCTTCGTCCGCGCGGATCGCACCGGCGAGCTGATTCCGCTGTCGAACCTCACGACGCTCGAGGACGTCGCCGGCCCGAGCCAGCTGAATCGCTACAACCGCATGCGTGCGGTGACGATCAGCGCGAATCTGGTGCCGGGCTACTCGCTCGGCGATGCGCTCGACTACCTCGAGAATCTCGTGCACACCGAGCTGCCGGGCACGGCACAGCTCGACTATCGCGGCGAGTCCCTCGATTACAAGGAAGCCTCCGGCGCCTTGTATTTCACGTTCGGCATTGCGCTGTTCGTGGTGTTTCTCGTGCTCGCCGCGCAGTTCGAGAGCTTCGTCCATCCGCTCGTGATCATGGTGACCGTGCCGCTCGCCGTGGCAGGCGGTCTGCTCGGGCTCGCGATCTCCGGCAAGACGCCTGAACATCTACAGCCAGATCGGCATCATCATGCTCGTGGGCATCGCCGCGAAGAACGGCGTGCTGATCGTCGAGTTCATCAATCAGTTGCGCGATCGCGGCATGGAGTTCAAGGAAGCGATCGTCGAGGCTTCGCGGATTCGTCTGCGGCCGGTGGTCATGACGGCGTTCTCGGCCGTGATGGGGTCGCTGCCCCTGATCTTGGCGCGTGGCCCGGGTGCGGCGAGCCGCTCCGCGCTCGGCGTGGTGATCTTCTCCGGCGTGAGCCTGGCGACGCTGTTCACGCTGTTCATCGTGCCGTCCGTCTACAACCTGCTGGCGCGCCGCACGGGCTCGCCGAACGCCATCGCGAACCGTCTCGCCACGATGCGCACCGACGCCACGCCTTCCGCCGGCTGACGTACTCAGCGCATCGCACGCGGGCGCGCGACGGGCGTCGCAACCGTGCCGTCTCCGTGTAGGGGCTCTTTCGAAAACGCCGCAAGTACATCCCTGTAGGCTCACACGGCGCCGTCCCTGGCGCCGAGTGTTTCGAAAGAGCCCCTACACGGAGACGGCACTACCGGGTGGCAGCGCGCGCCCGCTTCTTTGTGCGGGCGCACGCTGCCTGTTGCGAGTGCCGGGTGCGTGAGGGCGCTCGCGAAACGCGCGGCGCCCGGGCAGCAATTCGCTCCTGCAATGGCTGCACCCCCGCCATCCATGGCGGTCGGATGGCGCCGCGCGAGCTTACAGGGACGTACTTGCGGCGCTTTCGCGGGCGCCCTCACGCACACCCGGCGCGTCTGACACAAGCCTCAATCGCCCGCGTGCGATGCCCTGAACGGCAGTGTGGAGACAGCGCGCTTGCGATGAGCGGAATCGCCCGCGTGCGATGGTCAAACGCCCGCCTGCGATGCGCGTCAGCGCGGCTCGTCGACGATGGGGTTGCGCAGCGTGCCGAGCTCGGGCACGTGCACTTCGACGACGTCGCCGCCGCGCAGGTATTTCGGCGGGTCGAAGCGCGCGCCGGCGCCGGTCGGCGTGCCCGTCGCGATGAGGTCGCCGGGCGACAGGCGCATGAAGCTCGAGAGATACGCGATCAGCCGCGCGAACGGGAAGATCAGGTTCGCCGTCGTGTCGTCCTGACGCAGCTCGCCGTTCACGCGCGTCGTCAGGCGCAGCGCCGCGTTCGCGTCGAGCTCGTCGGCCGTCACGAGCCACGGGCCGAAGCTGCCGGAGCGCTCGAAGTTCTTGCCCGGCGTCACGTTGAACTTCGAGTGCCGCAGCCAGTCGCGCACCGAGCCCTCGTTCATCAGCGACAACCCGGCGACGTGCCGCCACGCGTCCTCTTCCGCGATTCGCCGGCCCGGCGCGGCCGATCACGATCACGATCTCGCCCTCGTAGTCGAGCTGCTCGGATTCGGGGGGATTCCAGATCGGCTCCAGGTGCCCGACGAGACTGCCCGGCGTGCGCATGAACACGCTCGGATACTTCGGCGCCTCGGCGCCGTCCTTGTACTCCTCGTTGCGGTTGCCGTAGTTGATGCCGATGCAGATGATCTTCTCCGGATCGGGGATCGTCGGCAGATAGCGGATCGAATCGAGCGCGACGCTCGGCTCGCGCGCTGCGGCGAGCTCCATCGCCCGGGGCAGCTCGCCGGCGCGCAGCAGGGCGCCGAGCGTGGGGCAGCGGCTGCCGAGCGACGTGCCGAGGTCGACGATGGCCGTCGCCTTTGACGACGCCGAAGCTCGAGTGGTTGCCGGCCGCGAAGGTGACGAAGCGCATCTGTCGGCGTGCCGCTACGAGCCCGCGCGCGCGAGCACGCCGTCGAGCTTTGCCGCGAGCTCCGCAGTGGCCGGCACCATCGGCAGGCGATGCTCGTTCTGCGCGAGCAGGCCGAGCTTCTTCATCATGTACTTCATCGGAATCGGGTTCGTGTCGAAGAACACGGCCTTGTTGATCTCGAGCAGCTGGTCGTGCAGCCGTCGCGCCGCGGCCATGTCGTTCGCGAAGACGGCCTCGCACATCTGCGCGAGCACGCCGGGGCGCAGATTGCCGACGGCGTTCATGAGTCCGCAGGCGCCGACGGCCATCATCGGGAAGCTCAGCTCCTCGAGCCCGACGAACACCTTGAAGTCCGGCCGAAGCTCGTGCAGGCACTCGGACACGAAGCCGAGATCGTTGACGGCCTGCTTGATGCCGACGAAATGCGGCGACTTGTCCTTGCACGGCTTTCAGCGTGTCGAGCGTGACGCTGACGGCAGTGCGGCCGGGGATGTGGTAGATCATCCACGGCACGTCGTGCCCCGCCGCGAGCTCGAGATAGTACGCGACGAGGCCGCGCTGCGGCGGCCGGATGTAATACGGCGTGACGATCAGCAGCGCGTCGGCGCCGGCCGCGATCGCGTGCTCCGTCAGCGCGCGGCTCTCGGCCAGGGATTGCGAGCCCGTGGCCGCGACCACGGGCACGCGGCCGGCCGCGGTCTCGACCGCCAGCGTGACGAGCCGGTTGCGCTCGTCCGTCGTCAACGTCGACGGCTCGGCCGTGGTGCCGTTCACGAGAATGCCGTGCGAGCCCTGCTCGATCTGGAAGCTCACGAGCTCGGCGTACTTGTCGTAGTCCACCTCGCCGCGCTTGAACGGCGTGATCAGCGGCGGGAATCGAGCCGCGCAGCGCGGTCAGATCGTGAGTGCGGTGCGGCATGGTGTTCTCGAACCGGTATGCTTGACGGCGACGAAATTGACAGCCGTCGCGGCCGTCATTACGGTGTTCTTCGGAATGTTTCGAGTCTACGTCAAGCCGCGACGGGAATCACCTTGCCGCATCTGGTCGTCGAGTATTCCGCCAATATCGAGGACTCGCATCGCGCTCGACGAGCTGCTCGACAAGCTGCACGCGTGCGCGCTCGCCACGGGCGTGTTTCCGCTCGGCGGCTTGCGCGTGCGCGCGTACCGCGCCGATGCGTACCGGATCGCCGACAAGGCGCCGGACAACGGCTTCGTGCACGTGACGGCGCAGATCGGCCACGGTCGGCCGCTCGACGTGCAGCAGCGGGCCGGAGAGCAATTGTTCGGCGTGCTCGCGGCGCATCTCGAGCCGCTGTATGCGAAGAGCCCGCTCGCGATCTCGCTGAACATGCAGGAGTTCCATCCCGTGCTGAATTTCAAGAAGAACAACCTGCACGAGTACGTGAAGCGCGCGCGGCGGAAAATCATGAGCAAGGGTCAGTCTTTCGAGGTCAACGTCGCGAAGGCCGAGCAGTACGTCGCGCGTTTCGGATCGCGAGCGGCGTGCTGCACTTCATCGATGGCGAGCCGCGAGCCGTCCGCGTCGGGTCGCACGTTCGAGACGCGCTCGCCGATCGACGATCGCGTGCTCGCGAACGTCGCCGCCGGCGAGGCCGCCGACGTCGACGCGGCCGCGACGGCGGCGCAGCGGGCGTTTCCCGCGTGGCGCGACCTGCCGGGCGCACGAGCGGCGCGCGCTGCTGCACGCGATCGCCGACGCGATCGAGGCGCGGGCCGAAGAGATCGCGCTGCTCGAGTCGCTCGACACGGGCCAGCCGATCCGGTTCATGTCCGCGGCCGCGAAGCGCGGCGCCGAGAACTTCCGCTTCTTCGCCGACAAGGCGCCCGAGGCCGATCGCGGCCTGTCGCTGCCGGCCCGCGAGCATCTGAACTACACGCTGCGCCAGCCGATCGGCCCGATCACGGCCATCACGCCGTGGAACACGCCGTTCATGCTGTCGACGTGGAAGATTGCGCCGGCGCTCGCGGCCGGCTGCACCGTCGTGCACAAGCCGGCCGAATGGAGTCCGATCACCGCCACGCTGCTCGCCGAGATCTGCTCGTCGGCCGGGCTGCCCGCCGGCGTGCTGAACACCGTGCACGGGTTCGGCGAGACCGCCGGCAAGGCCGTCACCGAGCATCCCGGCGATTCGCGCCGTCGCGTTCGTCGGCGAGTCGGCCACGGGCAGCGCGATCATGGCGCAGAGCGCGCCGACGCTGAAGCGGCTGCACTTCGAGCTCGGCGGCAAGAACCCCGTCATCGTGTTCGACGACGCCGATCTCGAGCGCGCGCTCGACGCCGTCGTGTTCATGATCTACAGCTTGAACGGCGAGCGCTGCACGTCGTCGAGCCGGTTGCTCGTGCAGCGCTCGATCGAGCGCGAGTTCACCGAGCGGCTCGTCGCGCGCGTGCGCAACATCAAGGTCGGCCATCCGCTCGATCCGGCCACCGAGGTCGGCCCGCTGATTCACCCGCAGCACGTGCAGAAGGTGCTCGGCTACTTCGACGTGGCGCAAGCGGAGCGCGTCGAGCATTCCCGTCGGCGGAGCGCGTGCCGCCGCCGGCGGCAACTACGTGCAGCCGACCGTCTTCGCGGGCGCACGGAACTCGCATGCGCGTGGCCCAGGAGGAGATCTTCGGTCCGGTGCTGACCGTGATTCCGTTCGCCGACGAAGCCGAGGCGCTGCAAGCTCGCGAACGACGTTCGCTACGGGCTCGCGGGCTATCTCTGGACGAACGACGTCGGTCGCGCGCACCGCTTCGCGCGGTCGCTGGAGGCCGGCATGGTGTGGGTCAACTCCGAGAACAACCGCCATCTGCCGACGCCGTTCGGCGGCATGAAGGCGAGCGGCATCGGCCGCGACGGCGGCGACTACAGCTTCGACTTCTACATGGAGACGAAGAACATCTGCATTGCGCTCGGGCTCCACCGCGTGCCCTCGCTCGGCCGGTGACCGCCCATGAGCCTCTACTACGTGCAGAAGCTCCTCTACCAGCTGAACCGCGACTCCGCGGTCCGCAAGCGCTTCGACGCCGATCGCGTGGCGCTGCTCGACGAGTACGAGCTCACGGAGGAGGAGCGCGCGGCGATCCTGGACGGGCGACATCGGCCTGCTGTACGTCATGGGCGTGAACGGGCAGATCCTCATGCACTACGCGGCGCTGCTCGGTCAGCCGTGGGACGTGTACATCGACGCCATGCGCGAGGGCGTGCGCAAGCACGGCCCGGTGCGCGCCGGGCTCTATAGTCTGTTGAAGGATAGGCAATGAGCCTGGTGTTCGCCGGCGTTTGCAGCCACGCCCCCGGAATCACGGGGCGCGCGGCGCGTGCCGATGCACGCGCGTGCGCGACGCGTTCTACGCCAAGCTCGACGAGCTGCGCCGCGCGTATCGAGGCCGCGCAGCCCGATGCGCTGATCGTCATCGGCGGCGGAGCACTTCGCGAATTTCTTCATGAACAACATGCCGGCGTACTGCGTCGGCATGGCCGATCACTACGAAGGGCCGATCGAGGACGAGCAGTGGCTCGCGATCAAGCGACACCGCGTGCCCGGCACCGCCGGATTGTCGCGCCGCATCGATCGAGGCGTTGATGCAGCGACATCGACGTCGCCTACGCCGAGGAGTGGAAGTTCGATCACGGCATCATGGTGCCGCTGCACTTCCTGACGCCGCGCTACGACTTGCCCGTGATCCCGATGAACATCAACTGCCAGGGGCCGCCGCTGACGCCGCTGCCGCGCGCGTACGAGTTCGGCCGCGCGCTGCGTCGCGCCTGCGACGCGCAGCCCGAGCGGATCGCGCTGGTCGGCACGGGCGGCATCTCGCACTGGCCCGCCACGCCGGATTCCGGCGTCATCAACGAGGCCTGGGATCGGCAGTTTCTCGAGCGCTTCCTCGCGAATCGCCGCGACGAGCTCGTGGCGTACAGCGACGAGGAGACGTTGCGCGACGCGGGGCAGGGCGGGTTCGAGATTCGCACGTTCCTGGCCGTGGCCGGCGCGACCGAAGGCGCGACGCGGCGAGCTCTTGTTCTACGCGCCGATCCCGATCTTCGCGGTCGGCTGCACCGTCGCCGAAATGGCCGTGCGCTAAGAGCGCTCTGCAGGACCACGGCCGTTGGTCGAATCTCGGAGCCGGCGGTAGGGTTGGCGAGAGGGCGCGGCTACACTGACGCCACAGCCCGCGAGCGCGCCTCGCGGGCAAGAACACCAAGATGCGGGCAAGGAACCAGCCATGACCGACTGTCCGGCACGGACGCCAGCGCGCCCGGCGGCGTGGCTCGCATGCCTGGCGCTCGGCCTCGCCGGCCCCGCCGCAGCGACCGTCGAGCTCACCGGTGTCGACGGCGACATCGCCGCGAACGTGCTCGCGTATCTGAACCTCGACGAGGAAGCCTGCGACGCCCCGCAGGAGCGCGTCACGGCGCAGCGTCTCGCCGCACCCGCGCGGATTCGCGACGCGCTCGAAGTCTTCGGTTACTACGAGCCGCGGATCGACTCGACGTTCGAGCAAACGCGCGACTGCTGGGAAGTCACGTTCGCGATCACGCTCGGCGAGCCGGTCCGGATTCGCGGCGTCGACGTGGGGCTGACGGGAGAGGCGTCGGCGGATCCAGATTTCGCGGCGGCGCAGGCCGCGGCGGACCTCAAGAGCGGTGCCGTTCTGCGGCACGGCGCGTACGAGCAGCTGAAGCGCCGTTGGTCGGACCTCGCGCGCGAGCGCGGCTATCCCGACGCGCGGTTCATCGTGAATCGGATCGACGTGTATCCCGAGCAGCGGGTCGCGGATCTCGTGCTGCAGTTCGACTCCGGCAGTCGGTACGTGTTCGGGGAAGTCGACGTCCATCAAGACGTGCTCATCGAGCCGCTCGTGCGGTCCTACCTGCCGTTTCACGCCGGCGAGCCGTACGACTCGCGCAAGCTCACGGAGCTGTACGTCGCGCTGGCCGACAGCGGGTACTTCCGCAACATCGACGTGCGGCCGCAGGAGCCCGACCGCGACCGGCGCACCATACCGGTCGAAATCGCGTTGACGGCCGGCACGCGCCTGCTGATCAGCTACGGCGTCGGATTCTCGACCGACACGGGTCCGCGGCTGCGCTTCACGCGCAACAACCGGCGCTACAACGAGCGCGGGCATCAGTTCAGCGTGACCACCCAGCTCTCGCCGGTCGATCTCCGAGGTCACGGCCAACTATCGGTTTCCGCTGGCCGCCTCGCACGACGAATGGCTGAATTTCGATACCGGCCTGAAGCGCGAGGAGACCGACACGGCCACCAGCAAAAACCTCGAGTTCGGCGTGCGCCGCGTCCGCGAGCGGGCCCGGGACTGGACGCGCACGCAGATGTTGAATCTCGAGATCGAGGACTTCGTGGTCGCCGGCGTGCCCGGACGCTCGCAGCTCCTGATGCCGGGGCTCGATTGGACGCGCGCGCTGGCCGACAACCCGATACGGCCCCGCGCGGGCTCGAAGCTGCAGCTCGATGTGCGCGCGGCGACCGACGCCGTGTTTTCCGACACGACGTTCCTGCAGGTCAGCGCGTCCGGCAAATGGATCTGGTCGACGACCCAGGGCCGCCGGTTCATCGTGCGCGGGCACGTCGGCGCCACGGCGAAGAATTCGCTGGCCGAGCTGCCGCCGTCGGTGCGGTTCTTCGCGGGCGGCGACAACAGCGTGCGCGGCTACGATTTCAAATCGCTCGGTCCGGTCGACGCGACCGGCAAGGTCATCGGCGGCTCGGATCTCGCCGAAGGCAGCTTCGAGTTCGAGCAGCCGTTGCATGGGCGCTGGTCCGTCGCGATGTTCGTCGACGCGGGCAACGCGTTCGAGGGCTCGCGACTCGACACCAAACGCTCCGCCGGGCTCGGCGGCCGATGGCAGTCGCCGCTCGGCCCGATCCGGATCGACCTCGCGCATCCGTTCGATGACCCGACGAACAACTGGCGCATCCACATCAGCCTCGGGCCCGACCTATGAGGTGGTTGCGCTCGAGCCTTCTCGCGTTGCTCGCCCCGGGCGTGCTGCTCGGCCTCGTCACGGGGGCGGGGCTCTGGCTGCTCGGTACCGAGTCCGGTACGACGTGGTGGATGCAGCGTGTGCTGGCGCGCATGGGTCCCGCCGTGACGATCGGTCGCATCGAGGGCTCGCTGCTGCGCGGTGTCGTGCTCGAGGACATCCGCATACGGTTGCCGCGCGACGAGCTCGACATCGCCCGCCTGGCGCTCACGTGGGATCCCACGGCGGCGCTCGCCGGCACTCTCGCGTTCGGGCGGGCGGTGGCCACGACGGCCGATTACCGGCACATCGATGCGTCGGCCGAGCCGACCGCGCTGCCGGAGTTGCCGTTCCCCGTTCGGGTCGGCGCGGGCACGATCGACGCGCTGACGATCGACGTCGCCGGCGAGCGCCTCGCCTTCGGTCCGACCGAGCTCGGCGCGACGCTCGTCGGTCGTCGTCTCGTGCTTCAGGACGTCGCGACGACGACGGGCGCCTACATGCTCGCGGGCGAAGCGGACCTGCAGCTCGACGCACAGGTGGGGCTGCGTGCCACGGCGCAGTGGTCCGGCCCCCTCGCCTCAACACCGGCCGCAGGACGGGTGACGATCTCCGGCACGTGGCCGACCCTCGACGTGCGGCACGAGCTCACGGCCCCGTTCTCGGCGAGCGCCGTGGGCACCGTGGAGCTTGCCCGCGCGCCGCGCGTCGACCTCACGGTCGAGTGGCGCGAGTTCAGCTGGCCCGGGGTCGACGTGCTCGCGAGCCCTGCGGGCCGCATGGCGATCGCCGGCACGCTCGCGAGCTACCGCTACCAGGGCGACGGAACGCTGACGATTGCCGGGCGGGCCGCGAGCTTCGTCGCGCGCGGCACGGGCGCTCGGCAGCAGCTTGCGCTCGAAGCCCTGGAGCTCACGCCGGGCACGGCTGCCGGGACCACGGCTCGAGTGGCGGCCGCCGGCGCGGTCGATCTCGGCGCGCAGACCGCCGAGCTCGGCGTCGTCGCAACCGATGTCGACCCGGCCTGGTGGCAGCCCGACTGGGCGGGCCGTCTGAGCGGCCGCGTGGCCGTGCGTGCGGGCCTTGCGCCCGCCACCGTGGCGTTCGATGCGATCGACGTGAGCGGTCCGCTGCGCGGTTACCCGGTGACGCTAAAGGGTGCGGCCGATTACACGGCGCCGAATCGGTGGCGTTTCGCGCGGCTCGAGCTCGACGTCGGCCGTGAACCACGTGACCGTCGACGGCGCGCTCGAGCCGCCGGCGCTCGCACTCGCGCTCGACGCGGACGTCGACGAACCTCGACCTGCTGTGGCCCGGTGTTCGCGGCGCGCTCGCGGGGCGGGTTTCGATCGGCGGCAGCTTCGCCGAGCCGCGCGCTAGCGGCCGGCTCGTCGCTCGGGCCGCTCGCCCGCGGCGAGGTGACGCTCGAGCAGCTCACGGTCGAAGGCGAAGGAGGCGTTGCGGCCGCGACCCCGCTGGCGCTCTCCGTGGAGGCGACCGGCATTGAGCGGGGACCGATCCGCGTCGACCGGTTCGCGGCGCAAGCCCGCGGCACGACGGCCGCGCACCGCGTGACGATGACGCTCGACGGGGCGGATTGGCACTTGCATGCCGGCGCCACCGGCGACTTCAGCGATCTCACCTGGCGCGGCATGCTCGCGGAGCTCGACTTCGAGGAACAGCTGCTCGGCCAGTGGCAGCTGGTGGACCCGGCCGCCGTCGTGTTGCGCGAGCGTCAGGCCACGATCGCCACGATCTGTCTCACGCACGCCTCCGGCGGGCGCTGGTGTGCCGCAGGCGACGTTCAGGGCCGAGCCACGGACCGGCTCGTCGTGGCCGCGCAAAACTTCGACTTGCAGACGCTGCGGCCGCTGTTGCCGCCGTCGCTCGCGCTCGAGGGCGTCTATCAGCTGTCGGCTTCGTTGTTCGACCCGACGGGCGAGCCGCGCGGCGCGCTCGTGCTGACGGGCGGGGAAACGCACCTGCGCGCCACGCTCGGCGAGCAACAAACCTACGCCGCGGAGCTCGACGAGCTGCGCGCGGCGGTGACGCTGACGGACGGTCGGCTCGAGCTGCTCGCCGCGGTTCGCGGCGCGGACTCCGCCCGGCTCGATCTGCGCGCGGCCGTCCGGGACGTGCGGGCGCGCGATTCCTCGATCGACGGCACGCTCAGCCTCGCGTGGCCCGACGTCGGGTTTCTGACGTTGCTGGCGCCGGAGCTCGGCCAGCTCGGCGGCACGGTCGCGGGCGAGCTCATGGTCGCCGGCACCGTCGCCGAGCCGGAGGTCGACGGGCGCGCCACGTGGCAGGGCGGCCGCGTGACCGTGCCCGAATGGGGTCTCGTCGTCGACGGCATCGACGCCACCGCGGCGAGCCGCGGGGGCCGCGCGGTGACGTTCGACGCCACGGGTCATGTCGGCGACGGCGCGCTCACGCTGACCGGCGAGACTGCGCTCGACCCCGAGGCCGATTGGCCGACGCACCTGAAGCTCGGCGGCGATGCCGTGCGGGCCGTGCAGCTGCCGGAAGCCGAGATCTTCGTCGCGCCGGATCTCGACGTCGCAGTGACCTGGCCCGACGTGCGCGTCGGCGGCACGCTGCACGTGCCGCATGCGCAGCTCGGGCTGAACCAGCTGCCGGCGCAGGCCGTCCTGCCGTCGGCGGATGTCGTGGTGCACGGCCGCGACGGCCAACGCAGTGCTCGGCGGCTGCAACTCATCGCCGGCGTCGACATCACGCTCGGCGACGACGTCCGCTATGGCGGCCTCGATCTCGACACGAAGGTGACCGGACAGCTGCATCTCGAGACCGCGCCGAATCGCTCGGCGACCGCCACGGGCACGTTGACGCTGAGCGGCACCTACAAGGCGTACGGCCAGGAGCTGACCCTCGAGCGCGGCCAGCTGCTGTTCGTGGGCCCGCTCGACGACCCCGGCGTCGACGTCCGGGCCGTGCGCACGCATCGACACGACGCGGGTGGGCGTCGAGCTCGCCGGCACGCTGAAGAACCCGCGGACGCGCGTGTTCTCGACGCCGGCCATGAGCGAGGCCGATGCTTTGTCGTACCTGCTGCTCGGCCGACCCGTGTCGGGCACGGGCGGCGAGGAAACCACGACGCTGCAGGCCGCGGCGCTCGCCATGGGCCTGAATCAGGCCCTGCCCGTGGTGCAACGGCTCGGCGCGACGCTCGGGCTCGATGAGCTCTCGGTGCAGAGCACGACCCGGGACGCGGGTGCGCTGATGGCCGGCAAGTACCTGAGCCCGAAGGTTTACATTCGCTACAGCTATGGCCTCTTCAATAGAATAGGCGGCCTGCTGCTACGCTTTAAGGTCAACGAACGCCTGAGCCTCGAGACGCGCTCCGGCGACCAGAAGTCGATGGACCTTCTTTATACGGTCGAAAAGGACTGAGCCGATGGCGCATACGTCGTTTGGCTTGCAGGTGACCCCGAACCTTCCGCCCGCGCTGCGGCGTCTCGACGACCTCGCCGGCAACTTCTGGTTCAGCTGGTATCCGAGCATAGGGCAGTTGTTTCGCAAGCTCGACTCTGCGCTGTGGCGCAAGGTCGAGAGCAGCCCGCGGCTGTTCCTGCGCTGCGTCGACCCGTCCGTGCTCGAGAACGCCGCGGCGGACCCCGAGCTGCTGCGCGAGTACCAGAGCGTGCTCGCGGCTTTCGACCGCTACCTCGGGAGCCCACCGCCGCGTGCCGAGGGCCTCGTGACCGACGACCTGATCGCCTACTTCTGCGCCGAGTACGGCTGGCACGAGAGCTTTCCGATCTACTCCGGCGGCCTCGGCGCGCTGGCCGGCGATCACTGCAAGACCGCGAGCGACCTCGGGCTGCCTTTCGTCGCCGTGGGCTTGAGCTACCGGCAGGGGTATTTCAACCAGCGCATCGATCGCGCCGGCCAGCAGGTGCCCGAGTACTCCTCGATCGATCCGCGCAACACGCCGTTGGTGCTGGCCACGCGCCCCGACGGCACGGAGATCCGCGTGAGCTGCCCGGCCGCCGATCGCACGATCAGCGTGCGCGTGTGGAAGGCGCCGGTGGGCCGCGTCACGGTGCTGCTGCTCGACAGCGACGTGCCGGAGAACAGTGCCGAAGACCGCCGGGTGACGTACCGGCTCTATGGCGGCGACGAGGAGCTGCGCGTGCAGCAGGAGATCGTGCTCGGCATCGGCGGCGTCCGTGCGCTGCGGGCGCTCGGGCTGGCGCCCACCGTTTGGCACATCAACGAGGGCCACGCTGCGTTCTCCGTGCTCGAGCGAATCCGCGAGCTGACGGCGCAGGGCGTGCCGTTCGCGGCCGCGCTCGAAGCCGTCGCCGCGAGCACCGTGTTCACCACGCACACACCGGTCAGCGCCGGCCACGACCGGTTTCCGCTCGATCGTGTGATGAGGCAGTTACAGAGCGTCGCCGGCGAATTCGGCGTCGCGCCCGAGACGGTGCTCGATCTCGGCCGCTCCGCGGAGCATGGCGACCTGTTCAACATGACGCGGCTCGCGATCAGCGCGGCCGGCGCGGTCAACGGCGTCAGCAAGATCCACGGTCGCGTCTCGTCGCGCCTCTGTCAGGACGTTTGGCCCGACGTGCCGCCGGAGGAGAATCCCGTCGGTTACGTGACGAACGGCATCCACGTGGCGACGTTCCTGCGCGCGACCTGGGCGGCGCTGTTCGACCTGCATCTCGGGCTCGACTGGCGCGACCGCATCATGGATCGCACCCTGCTGAACCGCATTCTCGAGATTCCGGACGACCTGTTCTGGCAGACGAGCCAGAAGGTCAAGAGTCAGATGCTCCGCGTGCTGCGCGAGCGCTTGACGCGGCAGTACCAGCGCAACGGCTTGAGCGAGGCGCACGTCCACCGGTTGCTGAAGCTCGCGGACCCCGACCGGCCGAACGTGCTCACGATCGGATTCGCGCGCCGATTCGCGACCTACAAGCGCGCGACGCTGCTGCTGGCCGATCTCGGCTGGCTCGAGCAAATCGTCGGGCGCCGAGGACCGACCGGTCGTGTTCGTGTTCGCCGGCAAGGCACACCCGGCGGACGAGCCGGCGCAGTGGATGCTGCGCGAGATCCAGCGAATCTCGAGCCTGCCGCCGTTCATCGGCAAGATCTTGCTGCTGGAGGGTTACGACATGGGCATCAGCCGCGTCCTGACGTCCGGCGTCGACGTCTGGCTGAACACGCCCGTGCATCCTTTCGAGGCGAGCGGCACGTCGGGGATGAAGGCGGCCATCAACGGCACGGTGAACCTGAGCGTGCTCGACGGCTGGTGGGCGGAGGGCTACGACGGCCGCAGGGACTGCAGGAACGGTTGGGGCATTCCGCCGGCGCTCGACGATCAGGGCGCGGAGGATCGCGATCGACAGGACTCGATGACGCTGTACGAGATTCTGCAGGACGAGGTCGTGCCGCTGTACTACGCGCGCGACGAGCAGCTCGGCTATTCGCCCGGCGTGGGTGCAGCTGTGCAAGCGCTCGATGGCCAGCGTGCTGCCCGCGTTCAACAGCGAGCGCGTGCTGCGCGACTACTTGCAGTCGTTCTACGTTCCGGCGGCCGGGCAGGGGCGAGCGGTGGCGGCCGACGATTTTCGCGTTGCGCGCGACCTCGGCGCCTGGAAAACCAAGGTCCGGGCGGCCTGGCCGGGCGTGCAGCTTGCGCTCGGTGATGTCGCGCCGGCCGAGATAGTCTTCGGCGAGCGGACGACGCTCACCGTGGACGTGGCGCTGAACGGGCTTGCCCCCACCGACGTCCGCGTCGAGTGCCTCGTGCGGCGGGTGCTCGGCTCGGAGCTGCTCGTCCCCGTGCAGGGCTACGTGGAGAACCACCAGCCGCAGCTCGGCGTGCAATACCTCGACGGTCAAGCCGACCTGGCTCGAAGCGTTCGAGCCCGGCGACGTGGATGGCGCCGGCCTGTGCCGCTATCGGCTCGAGTTCCAGCCGCCCTGGGCCGGCGCGCTGCGCTACGAGATCCGCGCCGTGCCGCGGCATCCGCACCTCTCGCATCCGTACGAGCTCGGCTTGATGCGCAAGCTTTGAGCCGTTACGCCCAGAAGCCCGTGCATCTACCGGCTCGCGCTGCGCGCCGGTATGCGCATGCCGCTCGGCGCCGTCGCGGAGCCGGGCGGCGTCAACTTCGCCGTGTACAGTCCGCACGCTACGCGTCTGTGGCTGCGCCTGTACCGTGATCGCGACCGAGGCGGAGCCCATCGTCGAGTTCGAGCTCGACGCGCGGCGCCACCGCACCTACGACTTCTGGCATGCGTTCGTGGCCGGAGCCGAGCGCCGGCTGGTACTACACGTGGCGCGCCGACGGGCCCAAAGAGCCCGACCGCGGGTCTGCACTTCGAGCCGCGCCGCGAGCTGCTCGACCCCTGGGCGCGGCTGATCAGCGACGCGACCTGGCAGCGCGAGCAGTCGATCGAGGGCAGTTTCGAGCCTGCCGTTCGAGCGAAGATCGCGCCGCCCGACGAGTACGACTGGGAGGGCGATACGCCGCTCGAGCGCCCGCTCGCGGAGTCGGTGATCTACGAGGTGCATGTCCGCGGCTTCACGCGCCACGCGTCCTCGGCCGTGCAGCAGCCGGGCACGTTTCGCGGTGTTGATCGAGAAGATTCCGTACTTGCAGTCGCTCGGCGTCACGGATGTCGAGCTGTTGCCGGTGTTCGCCTTCGATCGGCAGGACGTCCCGGCGACCGGTGCAGCGCTCGGCCTGACGAACTATTGGGGTTACACGCCCGCTCGCGTTCTTCGCGCCGCATCCTCACTACGCGGCCGGCGACGACCCGCGGCGCGAGTTTCGGGACCTGGTCAAAGCGCTGCACGCGGCCGGAATCGGCGTGATTCTCGACGTCGTGCTGAATCACACGGCCGAGGGCGACGCCGCGGGACCGACCATCGGGGTCAAGGGGCTCATGAACGAGTCGTTCTATCTGCTCGATCCCGACGATCGGAGCCGGTATCTCGACTTCACGGGCTGCGGCAACACCGTGAGCTGCAACCATCCGCTGGTCGCGCAGCTCCTGCTCGACTGTCTGACGTACTGGGCGCGCGACATGCACGTCGACGGGTTCAGGCTCGATCTGGCGAGCGTGCTGGCGCGCGGCGAGGACGGCTTGCCGCTGGCACACCCGCCCGTCCTCACGAGCATGGAGTTCGCCGAGGCGCTGGCCGGCACGCATCTGATCGCGGAGCCTTGGGACGCGGGCGGTCTGCTACCAGGTCGGGTCGTTTCCCGGGTTCCGCTGGGCCGAGTGGAACGGGCGCTATCGGGATGCCATGCGCCGGTTCCTCCGCGGCGAGCCGGGCCATCTCGGCGAGATCGCGACGCGCATTGCCGGCAGCAGCGACCTCTACGCGCCGTTGAACAAGATGCCGCAGAACAGCATCAATTTCGTGACCTGCCACGACGGCTTCACGCTGTACGACCTCGTCAGCTACGACCGCAAGCACAACGAGGCGAATGCCGAGCACAACCATGACGGCCGGGACGACAACTACAGCTGGAACTCGGGCATCGAGGGCGAGACGGACGACGCCGAGGTGCTGCGTCTGCGCACGCAGCGCGCGCGCAACTTCATGACGGTGCTGTTGCTGAGCCAGGGCGTGCCGATGTTCGCGGCCGGCGACGAGGTATTGCGGACGCAGCGCGGCAACAACAACGCGTACTGCCAGGACAACGAGGTCAGTTGGCTCGATTGGTCGTTCACGCCGGCCGCGCGGGCGATGCTGCGGTTCACGCGCGAGCTGATCGCGCTGCGCAAGCGCCATCCGAGCCTGCGGCGCACGCGGTTTCTGGACGGGCCGCTCGACGGCCAACCGGCCGAGATTCACTGGTATGGCGAGGACCTCGCGACGCCGCACTGGCACGATCCGGACGGCCGGGTCCTGTGCTTCACGTTGGCGGGCGTGCCGCCGGCCGAACCGGCGCTGCACGTGATGATCAACATGGCGCCGACCGTTCGGTTGTTGCCGTTACCGCCGGCGCCGCCGCAGGGGTGGCGGCGGATCGTCGACACGACCCTCGTGGCGCCGGACGATCTCGTGCCCGCGGGCGTGCCGGCGCTCGCGCCGTACTATCGGCTCGGCCCGCACGGCATCGCGGTCTTCGAGGCATCGTGACCGACGCGGGCGAGAACCGCGGCTTCGTCTATCGCGCGCGCGTCGGCAAGGGCGATGCGGGTCAGACCGTGCTCGCGTTTCACGTTCAACGTTTTCGGCACTCGGACGAGCAGGCCTGGCGCGCCGCGATCGCGCATGGGCGCGTGCTCGTGAACGGTCGCCGTGCCGCGGCCGACGAGGCGCTGCGCGCCGGCGACGAGCTCGAGTTCCATCGTCCGCCGTGGCACGAGCCCGACGCGCCCGAGTCATTCGGCGTAGCGTTCGAGGACGAGCACGTGCTGGTCGTCGTGAAGCCCGCCGGGCTGCAGGTGTTGCCGGCCGGGCCGTTCTCCGCGCGGACGCTGCTGGCGCTCGTGCGCGCGAGCGAACCGACGCGCGCGAGCGCTGCGCCCGCACATCGACTGGGACGGGGCACGTCCGGCCTCATGGCGCTCGGCAAGACGGCGCTCGCGCGCGCGTCGCTGGCGCGACAGTTCCGCGAGCTCGTGCCCTGCAAGACGTACCTGGCCTGGGTCGCGCCGGCGCCGCTGCCGGATACGTTCGTCGCCTGCCAGCCGATCGCGCGCGCGCCGCACGGCCCGCTCACGATCCATGTCGCGGCCGAGCACGGCCGGCCGTCGCGGACGCGCGTACGCGTGCTGCGCCGCGAGCGGGACCGCACGCTGGTCGCGGCGCAGCCGATCACGGGCCGACCGGACCAGATCCGGATCCACCTCGCGGCCGCGGGGGCGCCGATCGTCGGCGATCCGCTGTTCGGTCCCGGCGGCACGCCGAAGAGCGATGCGCCCCCGGGAGCGGGCGGCTACCTGCTGCACGCGGCCGCGCTCGCCTTCAACCACCCCGCCACCGGCGCGCGCCTCAAGCTCCGCTGCCTCCCCGATTGGCTTTAGGGGCCATCGCATCGCCGGCGTTTGTTGTGGTGCCAGCCGTGACGCCGGTGCGAAAGAGCCCGTTCGGCACCGCCACAAGTACATCCCTGTAGGCTGCGGCGGCGCCGTCCCTGGCGCCGACGCTGCCGAAAGGGCGCCCGGATGCCGGAGCCACGTTTGGCACCGTCATGAACACGCGGGCATGCCCATCGCGTCAAACGCAACGGCGTGGCGATCAGGCGAGGGCGAGGATCAGGCCGGCGAGCGGCGGCAGCGTGAGGACGATCGATTGCGGGTGGCCCATGCAGGGCACGTCCTCGGTCTCGAGCGTGGGGTTGCCGAGGTTCGAGCCGCCGTAGTAGTGCGAATCGGAGTTCAGCAGCTCGCGGTAGCGGCCGCGTGCCGGCACGCCCACGCGATAGCCGTGACGCGGCACCGGCGTGAAGTTCAGCAGCACCACCACGTGCTGCGTCGCCGTCGCGGCGCACGTAGCGAAAGCACCGAGTGCGGATCGTCCTGCCACGACAGCCAGGCGAACCCCGCGCCGTCGTGGTCGAGGCGATGCAACGCCGGGACGCCGCGATACAGCCGATTGAGGTCGCGCACCAGCGACCGGACGCCCGCGGGTCGCGGCTCGTCCGCCAGGTGCCACGGCAACGATTCGTGATGATTCCACTCGCGCGGCTGGCCGAACTCTGCCGCCCATGAACAGCAGCTTCTTGCCGGGATACGTCCACTGGAACGTCAACAGCAACCGCAGGTTCGCGAATCGCTGCCAGTCGTCGCCGGGTAGCTTGTCGAGCAGCGATCGTTTGCCGTGCACGACCTCGTCGTGCGACAGCGGCAGCACGAAATTCTCCGTGAACGCGTAGATCGGCCCGAACGTCAGCAGGTTGTGGTGGAAGCTCCGATGGACCGGGTCCATCGTCATGTAGCGCAACGTGTCGTGCATCCAGCCCATGTTCCACTTGAACGTGAAGCCCAGGCCGCCGCCGTAGGTGGGCCGCGACACCTGCGGCCAGGCCGTCGATTCCTCGGCCGCGGTGATCGTGCCGGGGCAAACGGCGTGCGTGATCTCGTTCAAGCGCCTCAGGAACGCGATCGCCTCGAGGTTCTCGTTGCCGCCGTGAACGTTCGGCTCCCATTCGCCGTGCTTGCGCGAGTAGTCGAGATACAGCATCGACGCGACGGCGTCGACGCGCAGCCCGTCGAAGTGGAAGTCCTCGAGCCAGCAGATCGCGCTCGACAGCAGAAAGCTCTGGACCTCGTTGCGCGAGTAGTTGAACACGAGCGTATCCCAGTCCGGATGCTCGCCCTTGCGGCGGTCGGCGTACTCGTACAAAGCCGTGCCGTCGAATCGCGCGAGCGCGTGCTCGTCGCGCGGGAAATGCCCCGGCACCCAGTCGAGCAGCACGCCGAGCCCCTGGGCGTGCAGCTCGGTCGACGAACTCGCGCAGCTCGTCGGGGGTGCCGTGGCGGCGTGTCGGCGCGAAATAGCCGGTGCATTGATAGCCCCACGAGTCGTCGAACGGGTGCTCGGTGATCGGCAAGCAGCTCGACGTGCGTGAACCCCAGGTCCGCCGCATACGCGCCGAGCTGGCGCGCGAGCTCGGCATAGCTCAGGAAATGCCCGGAGGCGCTCCGCCGCCACGAGCCGAGGTGAACCTCGTAGATCGACATCGGCGCGTGTAACCAATCGACCATGGAGCGTTGCTCGAGCCACGCCGCGTCCTGCCATTGGAACGTCACCGGCGCGGTCGTCAACGATGCCGTGGCGGGGCGGTTCTCGAACGCGGCCCCGTAGGGATCGGTTTTCAGCTTCAGCTCGCGGCTGTCGCGCGTGAAGATCTCGTACTTGTAGAGCTCGCCGGCGCCGAGCTCGGGCACGAACACCTCCCAGACGCCATAGCTTCCGCGTGCCGTCATCGGGTGGTAGCGCCCGTCCCAATGGTTGAAGCTGCCGACGACGCTCACGCGCTCGGCGTTCGGGGCCCAGACCGCGAAGCGGATCCCGGGCACGCCCTCGATGCGTTAGCGCATGCGCGCCCAGGAACCGGTGCGCGTGGATGTGCTGACCGCTCGCGAAACGGGCGAGGTCGGCCTCGTCGATGTTCGGTGCAAACGAATACGGATCGTACGTTTCGCGCACGACGCCGTCGTGCGTCTCGATGCGCAGGCGATACGGCGTGCGGAGCAGGCTTTTCGGCCCGGTCCACTCGAACAACGCGGTGCCCGGCACACGCGTAAGCTCGGCCGGCGGCTCGGTCAGGCTTACCCCGCGCGCGTTCGGCAGCAGCACGCGTACCCGGACCTCTCGGTCGCCGATCGCGTGGGCGCCGAGGACGCGACGCGGATCGTGCAACCGACCTTGAAGCAGTCGCTCGATGTCGTGATCGAGTGGTTCGGTCGCGATGTCGCGCGAGGTGCCCGGCGTCGGCTCGCTTTCTGTTACTTGCTCGTTAGACACGAATACCCGAGTCGGAGTAATTTGCGATTTTATGAGACAGATTCCTCGCCGCCGCCTGGTCAGTCAGCTCACGCGCTCGACCGTGGCGGTGATCATGGCGGGCGGGCGTGGCCAGCGCCTGATGCAGCTGACCGACAATCGCGCCAAGCCCGCTACGCCGTTTGGCGGTAAATACCGGATCATCGATTTCTCCCTGTCGAACTGCGTCAACTCCGGCATCCGACAGATCTTCGTCTTGACGCAGTATAAGGCGCAGTCGCTGATTCAGCATGTGCAGCGTGGCTGGGGGTACCTGCACGGCGAGCTCGGCGAGTTCATCGACATCGTGCCGGCGCAGCAGCAGCTCGGAGAGGTCTGGTATCGCGGCACGGCCGATGCCGTCTATCAGAACCTCGACATCATCGATCAGCAGCGCCCAGAGACGGTGCTGATTCTCGCCGGCGACCACGTCTACAAGATGGATTACGGCCCGCTGATCGCATTCCACAAGGAGAGCGGCGCCGACATCACGATCGGTGGCGTGCAGGTGCCGCTGTCGGAGGCGCACGAGTTCGGCGTCATGACGCTCGGAGCCGACCATCGCGTCGTCGGCTTCGACGAGAAGCCGAAGGAGCCGCGATCGATGCCGGGCCGGGACGGCGTGGCCCTCGCGTCGATGGGCATCTACGTCGTCAATCCGGAGTTCCTGCGCGAGACGCTGGAGCGCAACGCCGCGAATCCCGAGTCGCGGCACGACTTCGGCCGCAACATCATTCCCGAATCCGTGGCCAATCGGCGCGTGTTCGCGTATCCGTTCGAGGATGTCGAGACGAAGGCGCAGCGCTATTGGCGCGACGTCGGCACGGTCGATGCGTACTACAGCGCGAACATGGAGCTCATCCACGTGAGCCCGGAGCTGAATCTCTACGACGAGGCCTGGCCCATCTGGACGTACCAGCAGCAAGTGCCGGCGGCAAAGTTCATCCTCGACGAGGAGGGCCGCCGCGGGCTCGCGATCAACTCGATGGTCGCCGGCGGCTGCATCATCTCCGGCGGCGATCGTGCGCGAATCGTTGCTGTTCTCGAGCGTCATGGTCGAGGAGAGCTCGGAGCTGTTTCGTACCGTGGTGCTGCCGAACGTCGAGATCGGCCGCAGCTGCACGATACACAATGCGATCATCGACGAGGGCTGCAACATTCCGCACGGCACCGTCATCGGCCGGAGCCGGCAGGCGGACAGCCAGTTCTTCCACGTGACCGACAACGGCATCGTGCTCGTGACGCGCGCGATGCTGGTGCGCCGCGCTCAGGGGCGCTGAGACCGCACATGGATTTATTGCTCGGTGCGCGTCGCGCCGGTGTGCTGCTCCATCCCACGTCGTTGCCCGGCCGGGGAGGGCAAGGGACGCTCGGTCGCGAGGCCTGGCGCTTCGTCGACTGGCTCGCCGCCGGCGGGTTCAGCGTGTGGCAGACGCTTACCGCTCGGACCGCCGGACGAGTACGGCTCGCCGTATTGCCTGCGCTCGGCGTACGCCGGCGATCGCCGGCTGCTCGACGCGGAGCACCTCGCCACGCTGCGCCAGCTGCCGAGCGGGCTCGATCTCGCCGGCCTCGTCGAGCGCAGCAACGTGTCGTACCGATCGTTCACCACGCTCTCGACCGTGCGGCAACGCAGCGAGTTCGCGCGATTCGTGCGCCGGCACCGGTGGCTCCTGACGCTATGGCGCGTTCGAGCTCTTGAGCGAACGGTTCGGCGGTGCGCCCTGGTGGGAGTGGCCGCCGGAGTTTCGCGATCGCGATCTGCCGGCGGTGCGCAGGCTGCTCGGCGGCCACCGCGAGCGGTTCCGTACGCTGCTGTTCGAGCAGTATCTGTTCGAGTTGCAATGGACGGCGCTCGAAGCGCTATGCGAACGAGCGCGGCGTGGCGCTGTTTGGCGATCTGCCGTTCTACGTCGATCGCAACAGCGTCGAGGTGTGGTGGCGGCGCGATCTGTTCGCCGCTCGACCCGGACGGCGAGCCGCTGGCCGTCGCCGGCGTGCCTCCCGACTACTTCAACGCCGACGGCCAGCTGTGGGGCAATCCGCTGTACGACTGGGACGCGATGCAGCGAGACGGCTTCCGCTGGTGGCTCGACCGGCTGCGGGCGCAGCTGAGCCGGTTCGATCTGGTGCGGATCGATCACTTCCGTGCGCTCGAGTCGTACTGGGAGATCCCCGCGGGCGCGACGACGGCGCAAGACGGGCCGGTGGCGGCACGGCCGCGGGCAACAGCTGCTGACGGCACTGCGCGCGGCACACGGCGATCTGCCGCTCGTCGCCGAGGACCTCGGCATCATCACCGACGAGGTGCGCGCGTTGCGCGACCGGTTCGATCTGCCGGGCATGGTCGTGCTGCAGTTCGCGTTCGACGGCTCGCCGGACAATCCGTACCTTCCGGAGCGCCATGTTCGCAACGCGGTCGTCTACACCGGCACACACGACAACGACACGACCGTCGGCTGGTACGCGAGCCTCGACGGCCCGGCGCGTGCCGTCGTCGCGCAGTCGCTCGACCTGCCGCCCGCGCCGGCCGTCCCGGACTTTCTGATCGATGCGGCGTACGCCTCGAACGCCGTGCTCGCGATCGTGCCGATGCAGGACCTCATGGGCCTCGACTCGGCGGCGCGGATGAACTCGCCGGGCACCGTGCTCGGCAATTGGCGCTGGCGGTTTCGCTGGGAGCAGGTCGCGGCGTCGCTGCCGGCCACGTCGCGCGAGCGCGCCGCGCCGTGGGGGTCGTCTACCGGTCCGCGGCGACTAGCAGGCCGTGAAAAGCCTCTGGCGGCGCGCTGCGGCGTTGAAAATCGATTCGAAATGCTCACGTACTGCCGTGTACGCTGCGCTTTCGAATCGCTTTTCGCCTTGCATCGCATCCACCAGAGCCTCTTTCAACGGCCTGCTAGCCTGCTAGAGCAGCGCGCGGTACACGCGCTCGTACTCCGGCGCGCGGTATCGCCAGGAGAAGTCCGCGGCCATCGCGTTGGCGACGAGACGCGACCAGGCGCGCGCGTCATCGAACCAGCCGAGCGCCGTGCGCACGCCCCACAGCAAGCCGAGCGGGATTCGCATCCCGGAACACGCTGCCGTTGCCCGTGCCGAGCACGGGATCGTAGTGCTGAATGGTGTCGGCCAGCCCGCCCGTGGCCCGGACCACGGGGATCGTGCCGTACCGCAGCGCATACATCTGCGTGAGCCCGCACGGCTCGTAGCGCGACGGTACGAGCGTCAGGTCGCTGCCCGCGAAGATCAGGTGCGCGAGCCCCTCGTCGTAACCGTCGGTGAACGCGACGCGGCGCGGGTGCTCGTGGGCCAGCTGCGTGAGCTGCGCTGCGGTCGCGGGGTCGCCGCTCGCGAGCACGGCGAGCGCCGCACGGGTCTCGGCGAGCAGCGTCGGCAGGGCCGCCGTCAACAGGTCGATGCCCTTTTGCGTGGCGAGGCGCGTGACGATGCCGATCAGCGGCGGGTTGGTCGTCGCTCGCGAGGCCGAGGCGCTGGGCGAGCTCGCCCTTCAGCCGGCGTTTCGGCGTCAGGTCCCGGGCGTCGTAGTGCTCGTCGATGAACGGATCGGCGCTCGGATCCCAGACGCGCGTAGTCCACGCCGTTCAGGATGCCGACGAGGCTCGTCGCCGCGCGCGCGCGAGCACGTCGTCGAGCCCCATGCCGAACGCCGGCGTGCGGATCTCGTGGGCGTAGGTGGGGCTCACGGTCGTCACGACGTCGGCGGCATGCAGGCCCGCGCGCAAGAAGTTGACCTCACCGCCGCTCTGCGCGTCGCTCGGAATCGCGCTGCGAAGTTGCGGCAGCCCGTAGTCATCGAGCACATGGGCCGCGAAGACGCCCTGATAGCCGACGTTGTGGAGCGTCAGCACCGTCGGGACGATGGGTGCGGCGCCGGCGGCGCGTTGCAGCACGGGCGTCAGCGCGGCATGCCAGTCGTGGCAGTGCAGGACGTCGGGCCGCCAGCCGAGCTGGACGCCGAGCTCGAGCGCGCCGGCCGCGAGGCGTATGAAGCGCCCGGCGTCGCGGTCGTCTCCGGTGTAGATCCCCTCGTCGGCGAGCTCGTCGAGCTCGAGCAGATAGACGCGTGGGTGTCCGGCCGGCGCGTCGACCTGACGCAGCTCGAGAGCGCCTCGCCCGGCGACGGGTAGCGACCGGAGTCCCGATGCCCGCCAGGTGGGCGTAGCTCGGCAGCAGGACGCGCACGTCGTGGCCGCGGGCCGCGAGCGCATTCGCGAGGCCGGTGACGGCGTCGGCCAGCCCGCCGGTCTTCGCCAGCGGGGCGAATTCCGCGCAGACCATCAGCACCCGCATCGCGCTATTTGCGCCGATCGATGGGCACGTACGCGCGCTTGCTGGCGCCCGTGTAGACCTGTCGCGGTCGATCGATGCGCTGCGCGCCGATCCTGACCTCGCGCCAGTGCGCGATCCAGCCCGGCAGGCGGCCGATCGCGAACATCACCGTGAACATGTTCGTCGGGATGCCGATCGCGCGCATGATGATGCCGCTGTAGTAGTCGACGTTGGGGTACAGCTTGCGTTGGACGAAGTACTCGTCGTGCAGCGCCACGTCCTCGAGCTTCATGGCGATTTCGAGCAGCGGGTCGTTGACGCCGAGCTTCTTCAGCAGGGCGTGGCAAGCCTCTTTGATGATCCTCGCCCGCGGGTCGAAGTTCTTGTAGACGCGGTGGCCGAAGCCCATGAGCCTGGCATGCGCGTCCTTGTCCTTGACGCGCGCGACGAACGTCCCGAGCTTCTCGCCGCTGTCCTGGAGCTGCGACAGCATCTCGATCACGGCGACGTTCGCGCCGCCGTGCAGCGGGCCCCACAGCGCGCAGACGCCGGCCGCGACCGAGGCGTAGAGGTTGGCCTGGGACGAGCCGACCATGCGGACGGTGGAGGTCGAGCAGTTCTGCTCGTGGTCGGCGTGCAGCAGCAGGAGCTGATCGAGCGCCCGGACCGTCACGTCGTCCGGCTGGTACAGCCGATGCGGCAGCGAGAACATCATGTGCAGCAGGTTGGCCGTGTAGCGCAGCTCGTTGCGCGGGTAGTTCACGGGCCGGCCGATCGACTTGCGGTAGCTGGCCGCGGCGATCGTCCGAACCTTGCTCATGAGCCTGGCGGCGGGCTCCATGAAGTGATCGCTGTCCTCGGGCTGCATGAACTGCGGCTGGAAGCAGCCCAGCGCGTTGATCATGGCCGACAGAATGGCCATCGGCGGCGCATTGTTCGGGAAGCCGTCGAAGTGGTGCAGCATGTCCTCGTGGATGAACTCGTGCTGCCCGAGCAGGCGGCGGAACTCGGCCAGCTGGGGCGCCGTCGGCAGCTCGCCGAAGATCAAGAGATACGCGGTCTCGACGAAGGTGGCCTGCTCGGCCAGCTCCTCCACGGGATAGCCACGGTAGCGGAGAATGCCGTTCTCGCCGTCGATGAACGTGATCTCGCTCTGACAAGCTCCCGTGTTCGCGTACCCGCTGTCGAGCGTGATGAGCCCGGATTTCGCGCGCAGCTGCGCGATGTCGACGGCCGATTCGTTCTCCGTGCCGGTGACGACCGGCAGCTCGTAGCTGTGACCGTCGTAACTCAGGGTAGCGTTCTTCGTCATGGGAGCCTCCGCCTCGTGCGGGTATTCTACGCTGGGCGTCATTGAGAAGTGTGATTGCCACAGCAACATTCTGGTGCGTCGATGCGCGCCGACACGAATCACAGAAGTGCCAAAAAACACTTGCAATCCAGGCCCGCCGTTTTATATTTACGCCCGTTTTCGTTCGCGGGCAGAAGGTCTGCCAGCCTGGTAACGACGGAATTGCCGGGCAACGAGCACGCAAAGGGCCCCGAGCCCGAGGATGTTTGCCCCAGGTGAACAAGCTCCTGCCCCTGGAGGAAGAGCCTCCGAGTTTGGCGCAAGCCGAACAGTCAACACTCAATAAGCCGTCGCTCAACAATCTCCGAGAACGTCAAGGTGGGCTCACGCCGCCCGTGCAGTTGGCACGTGCGGCGGGCGCTCGCTTCGTCGTCAGCGCGGCGAGCAACGAGTTCCGCAAGCGCCACTTCCCGGGTGTGAAGACCGCCGAATGGAACGACTGGCGCTGGCAGAACCGCAACCGCATCCGTAGCCTCGAGCAGCTCGAGCGGATCATCGCCGTCGCCGACGAGGAGCGCGCGGCCATCGCCCGGCACGAGGGACCGCTGCCGATCGGCGTCACGCCTTATTACATGAGTCTGATCGACCCCGTGAACCCGGCTCAGGGGCTGCGCCGGACGACGATTCCGACCCTGGCAGAGTTCGCTCGCGGCCCGGGTGAGGAAGACGATCCGCTCGGCGAGGACGGGCACAGCCCCGTCCCGGGCCTGGTGCACCGCTATCCCGATCGCGTGCTGCTGCTCGTGACGAACTTCTGCTCGGTCTACTGTCGCTATTGCACGCGCGCCCGGCTCGTCGGTGCGAGCGGCGAGCGCGCGCTTGCGCAAGGCCGACATCGATCGGGCGATCGAGTACATTGCCGCGACGCCGGCCGTCCGCGACTGCCTGATCTCCGGCGGCGACCCGTTGTCGCTCGACGAGGACCGCCTCGAATACGTGCTGTCGCGCCTGCGGGCGATCCCGCATCTCGAGTTCATCCGCATCGGCACGAAACAGCCGATCGTTCAGCCGATGCGAGTGACGCCGGCGCTGACGAAGATGCTGCGGCGCTACCATCCGCTGTGGATGAGCCTGCACTTCACGCACCCCGACGAGATCACCCCGGAGGTCGCCGAGGCATGCGGCCGCCTGGCCGACGCCGGCATCCCGCTCGGCAGCCAGACGGTGCTGCTTGCGCGGCGTGAACGACGACACCGCGACGCTGAAGCGGCTGTTTCACCGGTTGCTGACGATTCGCGTCCGGCCGTACTACCTCTACCAGTGCGATCCGATCAGCGGCTCGAGTCACTTCCGCACGACCGTGGAGCGGGGCCTCGAGCTGATCTCGGAGCTGCGCGGCTACACGACGGGGTACGCCGTGCCGAACTACGTCGTCGACGCCCCGGGCGGCGGCGGCAAGATCGCGATGCTGCCCCGACGCGGTGCTCGGTCGCGACGGCGACGATCTGCTGCTGCGCAACTTCCGCGGCACAGAGTGTCGATATCCCGATCCAGACGGTAAGCTCGGCAAGAAACCGTAGCCGGCGCGATCACGCGCCACCGGGGGCGGAACGTGCGGATCGGGCTCACCTACGATCTGAAAGAAGACTATTTGGCGCTCGGCTTCGGCGAGCACGCCGTGGCCGAGTTCGACTCGAAGGCCACGATCGATGCGATCGCCGGCGCGCTCGAATCGCTGGGCCATGCCGTCGAGCGGATCGGCCACGTTCGTGCGCTCGCGACGCGGCTCGTGGCGGGCCAGCGCTGGGATCTCGTCTTCAACATCGCGGAGGGTGTCGCCGGCTTCGGCCGCGAGTCGCAAGTGCCCGGCGCTGCTCGAGGCGTACGGCGTGGCGTACACGTTCTCCGATCCGCTGGTCTGCGCGCTGACGCTACACAAGGGCATGGCGAAGCACGTGGCGCGAGGCTGCGGCGTGCCGACCGCCGAATTTCGCGCTGGTCGCCACGCCGGAGGAAGTGGCCGCCGTCGAGCTGCCGTTGCCCGTGTTCGTGAAGCCCGTGGCGGAGGGCACGAGCAAGGGCGTGACCGCGAAGTCGCTCGTCGAGTCGCGCGCCGCGTTGCTCGCCGTGTGCGCCGAGCTGCTGCACGAGTATCGGCAACCCGTGCTCGTCGAGGAGTACTTGAGCGGCCGCGAATTCACGGTCGGTATCCTCGGCACGGGCGCCGACGCCCGCGCCCTTGCGACGCTCGAGGTGACGCTGCGCGCCAGCGCGGACGCGAGCGGGTACTCGTACCGCAACAAGGTCGATTGGCGGGACCTGGTCGACTATGGGCTGCTCGCGGCGGGCGACCTGCGCCGCGAGGTCGAGGCCGTCGCGCTCGCGAGCTGGCGGTGTCTCGGCTGCCGCGACGCCGGCCGCGTCGACGTGCGGCTCGATGGCGCGGGCAGGGCGCAGCTGATCGAGGTGAATCCGCTGGCGGGGCTCACGCCCGGGCACTCGGACTTGCCGCTCATGGCGGAGCTCGCGGGCATGGATTACCGGACCCTGATCGGCGAGATCGTGCGTTGCACGCTCGCGCGCCTCGCGGCCGAGGCGCAGGCCGCCGCCTAGCGGCGAGCGCGCCTTCGCCACGTGAGCCCCGTGCGACCCCGAGCCCTGCTGCTGCACGACGCGTTTGCCGCCGACGATCGGGTCGATGCCAGCGATACGCTGCTCGAGGCGCGCGCGATCGCCGCGGCGCTGACGGCACTCGATTTCGAGGCCAGCACGCTGCCGGTGGATCTCGACCTCGGGCGGCTCGAGAGCGAGCTCGCCGCGCGCGCGCCGCGCGTCGTCGTGAATCTCGTCGAGTCCCTCGAGGGACATGGCCGGCTGCTGCACGTCGTCCCGGCGCTGCTCGAGGCCCTTCGTATTCCGTTCACGGGCTGCTCGGCCGGTGTCCTCGCCCTCACGTCGGACAAGCTGCGAGCCAAGCGCGAGCTGCGCCGCGCCGGCCTCCCGACGCCTGCGGTGTTCGAGGCGGCGGACGACGAGGGCCCGTGGATCGTGAAATCCGTATGGGAGCATTCGTCGCTCGGGATCGACGACTCGTCGGTCGTCCGCGAGGCGGGCGCGGTCGCGCCGTTGCTCGCCGCCGCGGCGCGCGGAGTTTGGCGGGGACTGGTTCGCCGAGCGGTTCGTGGCGGGACGTGAGCTGAATGTCGCCATGCTCGCGAGCGAGCGCGGGGTGTGCGTGCTGCCGGTCGCCGAGATGCGGTTCGAGGACTTCCCGGCGGACAAGCCGGCGATCGTCGGCTACGCGGCCAAATGGCACCCCGACAGTTTCGAGTATCGGCACACCGTGCGCAGCTTCGCCGTCGAGCCCGCGCTCGTCAGGCAGGTCGAGCGGCTCGCACGCGATTGCTGGGCCCTGTTCGAGCTCGCCGGATACGCCCGCGTAGATTTCCGCGTCGATGCCGCCGGCTGCGCCTCGATCCTCGAGATCAATGCGAACCCGTGCTTGTCACCCGAGGCCGGGTTTGCCGCCGCGCTCGGCGAGGCCGGGCTCTCGTATGAGGCAGCGATCGGGCGGCTCGTCGACGATGCGCTGCGCCGTGCGCCACCGCAGGCCGCGTCGTGAGCCGGACGGAGGTCCGCTACCGGAGCCGACCGAAGCCGGGCGACCTGCCGGCGCTACGCCGGCTCGTCGCGACCACGCAAGTGTTCTACCCGGAGGAGCGCAAGATCGCGCACGAGTTGCTCGAGGAGCGCCTGCGGCGGGGCGCGAACAGCGGCTATGCATTCTTCTTCGCCGAGCGAGGCGGTCGGCTCGTCGGCTACTGCGCCTGGGGCAACGTACCCCTGACCCGGCAGAGCTACGACTTGTACTGGATAGCCGTCGCGCCCGATTGCCAAGGGCAGGGCATCGGCCAGCGCCTGATGTTGCTCGTCGAGCAGGCCGTCGCACGCCGCGGCGGCGGCGGCCTGTACATCGAGACTTCGTCGCGCCGGGTCTACGCCCGCACGCGGCGGTTTTATCGAGCTGCCGGCTACCGTCAGGTGGCACGGCTCGTCGACTTCTATGCGCCGAGGGATCATAAGGTGGTGTTCTGTAAGACGCTGCCAGGGGGACCGAAGGCGGTCCGGTAGGCCGCCGCCGCGCGGCACTTTCGGCGCCTGCGATCCGCACCGTTTCCAGCTCCGAGAAGTCTAATAACCGACGGATTTGTCTAGGCATTTCTTGTCTTGACAGGGGTCGCGAACGGCCTATAGTGCGCAGCTCATCGCCGCGTGGCTTGCGGTCCGACGACGACCCAAGGGCCACGCCCGGCGACGGAACCGGGCGTAGATCCGGACGGTGATAGCAGGCAAGGAGGGTTACGATGCGTAAGCCCAAGGAACAGGTCGAGGAGGAAGGCACTGACGCTCACTTCTTCGACGACCTCGAGTCGAGTGATAGTACCGACGATTCCGACGACGATACCTCAGCGCGCGAGTCGCGCCGCCCAAAGAAGCCAGCCCGCCAACGAGTCGAGCTCCGCAACGAGCAACAGTCGTTGCGGCGACAATTGTCCGACTGGGACGACTACGGCCAAGAAGACTTCGACGTCAAGCTGTGAGGCTTTGAGCCGCGCCCACACTTTCGCTGCACGCGGCCAGCAAAAAAGAATCAGGAATGTCGCGGCGGCTCGGGACACCCGAGCCGCCGCCGGCGACTCCGGCGCGCTGAACGTGAGCAATCGGCGACGCTGAGAAAGAAGCGCAAGCTGCCCGCCGCCCGGCCCGCCAAGCCCGGGCTGGGGTTCGTTCTGGAGGCACAGCCCGACGACGTCACCTGCGGCCCGGCGTGCCTGCACAGCATCTACAGGTTTTACGGCGACAAGGTGTCACGCAAGAGCGTGATCACCGACATTCGCATGCTGGACCGCGGCGGCACGTTGGGGGTGTTCCTCGCCAATCACGCGCTGCGCCGCGGATACGACGTGACGCTCTACACCTATAATTTCGATTTGTTCGATCCCGGCTGGTTCGAGCTTCCCAGCGAGGAGATTCGCGGGCGCCTGCAGGCTCAGGCCAAGGTCAAGCACTGGCGCCGGCTGCAAACCGCCAGCCGTGGCTATGACGAGTTCTTGCGGCTCGGCGGCACGCTCAAGCTTCGCGATCTCGAGCCGGCCCTGCTGCGCAAGTTCTTGAAGCGCGGCACGCCCATCATCACGGGCCTCAGTGCCACGTATCTTTACCGCGCGACGCGTGAGGTGCCGGAGACCAACCGGTATGACCCCGTGCGTGGCGAGCCGGTCGGACACTTCGTGGTGCTGACCGGCTATCGCCGCGCGACGCGCGAAATCCTGATTGCCGATCCGCTCGAGACCAACCCGCTCGTGCGTTCGCGGTACTATGCCGTCAACGTGCAACGCCTGATCGGTGCGATTCTGCTCGGCATCATGACGTATGACGCGAACCTGCTCGTCATAGAGCCCAAGTCCCGCGAGCGATGACGGCCTTCATCGTCGTCGACCACCCGGAGCAATGGCCGCTGCAATTCCAGGGCGCGGAGGTCATCAGCGCCGACGACTATCTGCGCGAAGAGCGCTTCAGCGGGGTCCGCCAGGCGCGGGTCTACAACCTCTGCGACTCGTACGGTTACCAGACGGCGGGGTACTACGTGTCGCTGCTTGCGGCGGCGCGCGGGCACCGCACGATGCCGAGCGTAGCGACGATCCAGGACACCAAGTCGCGCTCGCTGCTGCGCGCCGACGACGAGCTCGAGGAGCTGATTCAGCGATCGCTGCACACGATCGTCTCGAAACGCTTCGAGCTCAGCATCTACTTCGGCTGTAACCTCGCCGAGCGCCACGCCGATCTGAGCCGCGCGCTGTTCAATCTGTTCCCTCTGCCGCTGATGCGGGCGTCGTTCTCGAAATCGTCGACCACGGGCAGGTGGCGGCCCTCGAGCATCGCGCCGATCCCCGTCGGCGACCTGCCCCCGAGCCACCGCGATTTTCTGCGCCAGGTCATCGAGAATCACTTCGCGCGGCGCGGACCGGCGGGTCGACCGGGTCGCAGCGTCCAGTACGAGCACGACCTGGCGATCCTGACGAACGACGACGAGCGCTCGCCACCTTCGAATCGCGAAGCGCTGAAGCGGTTCGAGCGCGCGGCGCCGGGCCAATGGCTTCGACGTCGAGTTCCTGGCGCGCGACGACTACGGCCGGATCGCCGAGTTCGATGCGCTGTTCATTCGCGAGACGACGAGCGTCAACCATCACACGTACCGCTTCGCGAGCCGCGCGCAGGCTGAAGGGCTGGTGGTCGTCGACGATCCCGACTCGATCATCCGCTGCGGCAACAAGGTCTATCTGTTCGAGCTCGCGCGCCGGCTCGATCTGGCGATTCCGCCGACGATGGTCGTGAGCAGCGCTCGAACCGACGAGATCGTACGCGAGCTCAAGCTGCCGTGCGTCCTGAAGGCGCCCGACAGCGCGTTCTCGGAAGGCGTCTTCCGCGCGGACACGCAAGACGGATCTCGCCGCGGGCCTGCAGCGGCTGCTGGCGCGCAGCGACCTCGTCGTCGTGCAGTCGTTCATGCCGACGGAGTTCGACTGGCGCGTCGGCGTCTTCGACCGCCAGCCGCTGTTCGTCTGCCGCTACTACATGGCCGACGGTCACTGGCAGATCTACCATCACGGCGAGCAGCGCACGAAGGAGGGCGAGTCGGAGACGATCGCCGTGCAGCACGCGCCGCGCGAGGTCATCCGCCTGGCGCTGAAGACGGCGAACGCGATCGGCGACGGTCTGTATGGCGTCGACATCAAGACGGTGAACGGCCGGCACATGGTGATGGAGATCAACGACAATCCGAACATCGATCGGGGGGTCGAGGACGTGGTGCTCGGCGACGAGCTGTACGAGCGAATCATGAAGGTCTTCAAAACACGTGTCGATGCCGGAAAACAGTTCAGAGCCGCGGGTTGAGACACCGCTCGGGCTGTTCGAGGCCTTCGGGATCGAGGTCGAGTACATGCTCGTCGACGCCGAGACGCCTCGAAGTGGCGCCGGCCGCGGATCAGCTGCTCGAGGCGGCGGCCGGGGAGCACACGGACGAGTTCGAGAACGGCACGGTCGCGTGGAACAACGAGCTCGCACTGCACGTCATAGAGCTCAAATGCAACGGGCCGCGGCCGTCGCTCGAAGGTCTGGGCGAGGACTTCGCGGCCAACGTCCGGCTGGCGAACCAGAAGCTCGGACGGGAAGGGCTGCGGCTCATGCCGACGGCGATGCATCCCTGGATGGACCCGGGCACGGTTCAGCTTTGGCCGCACGGGACACGGCTGATCTACGACACGTTCGACCGAATCTTCTCGTGCAAGGGCCACGGCTGGGCAAACCTGCAGAGCATGCAGATCAATCTGCCGTTCGCGGGCGACGAGGAGTTCGCGCGGCTGCACGCTGCAATTCGCTTCCTGCTGCCGATTCTGCCGGCGCTCACCGCGAGCTCCCCGATCATCGACGGCGACCGAAACGGCGTTCTCGACAACCGGCTCGTCGTGTACCGGGGCAACTGCGCGAAGATCCCGTCGGTCACGGGCGATGTCGTGCCCGAGCCGGTCGGCTCGATGGGCGAGTACCACGAGCGCGTGCTCGCGCCGATCTATCGCGACCTTGCGCCCCACGATCCGGAAGGCGTGCTGGGCCACGAGTGGGTCAACGCGCGCGGCGCCATCGCGCGCTTCGATCGGATGGCGATCGAGATTCGTGTCTGTGACGTCCAGGAGACGCCGCACATGGACGTCGCCTACGCGGCGCTGATCGTCGAGGTGCTGAAGCTGCTGTGCGCCGAGCAATGGCTAGACCGGGAGGGCATGGATGCGTGGTCGACGGTCGACCTCGGTGCGCTGCTGCGGCTCACCGAGCGGCAGGCGGAGACGGCCGGCATCGGCGACCGGCGGTACCTTGCGGCCTTCGGTGTGCGCAGTAGCGGCCTCGAGCTCAAGGAATTGTGGGAGCACCTGATCGAAACCGTGTCGGCTCGCGGTGGACTCGATGTCGGCACGGGCCGGCTGCTCGAGCACTATCTGCGGCATGGCACGCTCGCGACGAGAATCGGCAAGGCTGCAGGCCTTCTGCCGTCGCATGCGACGCTCATGAGGGTTTATGAACGACTCTGCGAAGCGCTCGCGGACGGCAGCCCGTTCGCGCCCCCGCCGCCTCCTGGTTAGCTGCGAGCATGGCGGCAACCGCGTGCCGGCGCGCTACGCCGACCTGTTCGCGGGGGCCGCCGACGTGCTCGACTCGCATCGCGGTCTCGACTATGGGGCGCTCGAGCTCGCACGCGCTTTCGGTCGCGAGCTCGGCGTCGAGCCGTTCACGGCCACGACGACGCGTCTGGTCGTCGACCTGAACCGCTCGCCGCGTCACCAGAACGTGTTCTCCGAGTACATGCGCTCGCTCTCGCGCGAGGAACGCGCGGCGGCCATGGCCGCACACTACGCGCCCTACCGCAACGCCATCGAGAGTCGCACGGACCGCATCGTCGCGGCCGGCGGCTCGGTATTGCATGTCGCCGCCCACAGCTTCACGCCGGCGCTGCGCGGCGAGGTTCGCGATTGCGATATCGGCTTCCTCTACGACCCCGCTCGGCGCGGCGAGGTACGATTCATCGACGCGTGGTCGGCTGCAGTGCGCGCCGCGGCGCCGCAGCTGAAGCTGCGCCGCAACTATCCGTACCGCGGCACCGCCGATGCGCTCGTGACGCATCTGCGGCGGCGGCATGGCGACGCTCGTTACGCGGGCGTCGAGCTCGAGGTGAACCAGAAGCACGTGGGCACCCGCGGCTGGCGGACGCTCGTCGCGCTGCTCGCGACGACGCTCGCCGCGGCGGTCGATGCCTGAGCGCGGCTTGCCACGCCTGGCGCCAGCGCTCAAGATGCGGTGACCCTCCGCGGGGCCGCAACGGCCGTTCGATTCACTCCCCTAGCACAGGTATCTAGATGTCCGCAGAACCCTCATTGCGCAGCGAGCTGACCACGGCCGTGTTCGTGGATTTCGAGAACTTGGCGCTCGGCGTCGAGCAAGACAAGAAGGGCCGATTCGAGATCGAGCTGGTGCTGAAGCGGCTGCTCGAGCGCGGTCGCATCGTGTTCAAGCGCGCCTACTGCGACTGGACGCGATTCCAGAACTTCATGCGCGAATTCCACTTGCATGGCTTCGAGATGGTCGACATCCCGCGGTCGAACGTCTCGGGCAAGAACAGCGCCGACATTCGGATGGTCGTGGACGCCATCGATCTGTGCTACTCGAAGTCGCACATCGACACGTTCGTCCTCCTGACCGGCGACAGCGATTTCTCGCCGCTGGTGTCGAAGTTGAAGGAAAACAACAAGCGCGTGGTCGGCTGCGGCGTTCGCAGCTCCACATCCGACCTGCTGGCCAACAACTGCGACGAGTTCATCTTCTACGACGATCTGATCCGCGTGTCGCAGCGACAGCAGCCGAAGCCCAAGAAGGCCCAGGACACCAAACAGCAGGAAGCCTTCGATCGGCTGCTGACGACGGTCACGTCGCTCGAGAAGGACTACACGACCGTGTGGGGCTCGCTCGTCAAACAAACGGTCAAGCGCGTCTATCCCGGCTTCGACGAGAGCTACTACGGTTACCGCAATTTCTCGGATCTGCTCGAGCACGCCGCGAAAGAAGGGCTGATCGCGCCTCGAGCTCGACGAGCAGCGCGGCAACTACCGCGTCCGCTCCGTGCACTGACCAACATCCGGTTTCGCACAGTTGCGGGGACGCGTGGGTGGCGGGCCCGCGATTGAGCGTGTGCCAAGCGTGGCGGGGGCGTGAGAGAGCCCTTTCGGCGCGCAACTGCGCAAAACCGGACGCCGGTCACAGCCGTCCTTGGGTCGGCGCGGTGAGACTAGTCGCGGCCAGGGACGGTCGAGCCGAGGCTCCGAAGATGGCGCAGAAGGGAGCGACAGCGGTCAGGGATGGTGTGCAGGTCATCCAAGGCACGCCGACCGAGCCCATTACCCGCGCAACGCTGTTCCTCCGCCTCCTCAAAGTCACCGACGGCAAACGCGAGCGCACTCGCGCCACGCTGTATATGGTGCGTCCCGGACCAGGCGGCTACGTGATCAAGGAGCTGATCCCCGACCTCGAGCTCGATCCGCAAGCCGCACTCGCCAAGACCATCGCGATCGCGAAGCGCGGCGACGTCGCCGTCGTCTACTTGAACGCGGAGCTCGACAAGATCCCGAAGCGTCGGGCCGCGGCGAATGCTTGAGGGGGGTCTAGGCGTTTAGCGTCCGGCCGCGGCGACGACCGCGTCCTTGCGCTTCTGGAGCTCGGCCCAGAGCGCCGTGGGGTTCGTGTGGAACACGAGCTCCGCGCTGCCGGGAACCGTCTGCCAGCCACCGGCGGCGATCTCGCGATCCAGCTGGCCCGGCACCCACTCCGCGTGCCCCGCATACATGCGCAGCTCGTTCGTGCCATCGGCCAAACGCACGATATCCGGCAGGGAATCCGGGTTGCCGCTCAGGAACACCTTCGCGATGATCTCCGGACCTTCCACGGTGGCGGCCGCAAGCCCGCGCACCAGAAACAGCAAGCGCGTCGGCGCCACGGGGCCGCCGCGAAACAGCTTGCCCGTGTACGTGCCGATGTTGGCCGCGAGCTCCGGGAACACCTTCGCGGGCTCGAGCGTCGTCGGCCGGTTCAGGATTACGCCGATCGCGCCGTTTTCATCGCTGCGCAGCACGAGCACGACCGTGTGCGAGAAGTTCGGGTCGCCGAGCTCGGGCGAGGCCACCAGCAGCGTGCCGTCCGCGACGCGCTCGGCGGCGGGCAGCGCGCCGCTCGCCAGCAGGCCGACCGCGAGCGCGGCGAGCCATGCGCCGCGCGAGAACGCCTTGCTCCGTGCCAAGCTGCGACGCGCCTCCATCATCGCGGCATCATACCGGTTTCGGTCCGCGCCGGGTGTATCGATCGTCGAGCGCAGCAGGTATCATGCGCGCCCGCTTCGTTCCGCCCGCGGGATCGCGAGCGTCGCCGCGACGATCACGAGGAAGCCGTTTGACCGCCGACCGAGCCCCATCGCCGCGCGCCCGTGGCTACCGCATGCCGGCAGAGTGGGCGCCGCACGAGGCGACCTGGTTGTCGTGGCCGCACAACCGCGACAGCTGGCCCGGCGTGTTCGACGGTGTCGAGCCCGCGATGGTCGAGTTCGTGCGCGCGCTGGCCGTCCGCGGAGCCCGTCTATATCAATGTGCTCGATACGGCCCACGAGCAGCACGTGCGTCGCTTGCTGCGTGCGGCCGCTGCCGCCGGAGCGCGTGCGCTTCTACCCGTTTCCGACCAACGACGCCTGGGCACGCGACCACGGCGCGATCTTCGTGACCCGCGCGACGGCCGTGGAGCCGCGGCTCGCCGTCGATTTCGACTACAACGCCTGGGGCGGCAAATATCCCGCCCTACGATCTCGACCGGCAGATCGGCCGGCACATGGCCGAGGCGCTCGGCGTGCCGCGTTATGAGCGCCCGAGCGTGGTGCTCGAAGGCGGCTCGATCGAGGTCAACGGCGAAGGCGCGCTGCTGACGACCGAGCAGTGTCTACTCAACGCGAACCGTAACCCGACGTTAACGCGGGGCGAGATCGAGGCGCTGCTGCAGGAGGCGCTCGGCGTCGACGAGATCCTCTGGCTCGGCGACGGCATCGAAGGCGACGACACGGACGGCCATATCGACGACCTCACCCGGTTCGTCGCGCCGCAGGCTGTGGTGACGGTCGTCGAGCCGAACCGCGCCGACCCGAATCATGCGCCGCTCGCCGCGAACCGGCGGTTGCTCGATACGCTGCGCGTCGGCGGCCGCCCGCTCGAGGTGCGCGAGCTGCCGATGCCGGAGCCGCAGTATCTCGTCGACCAGCGTTTGCCGGCGAGCTACGCGAATTTCTATCTCGCGAACGAAGCCGTGCTGGTGCCGGTTTTCGGTTGCCGGCAGGACGATGCGGCGCTCGGCATCCTGCGGGAGTGCTTCCCGCGCCGGCGGGTCGAGCCGATCGATTGCCGCGTGCTGATCGCCGGGCTCGGCGCGCTGCACTGCCTCACGCAGCAGGTGCCGGTCGTGCCGGCGCCGCGGCGGTGAGCGGCGCCGTGCAGCCGCGCTATTGTGGCGCGGGTCGCGATTTCCTAATCTTCCACGCTTTGACCGGCGCGTAGGCGCTGAAGGTACGGGTCCGTGGGCACAATCTCCGATTTCATTCGCCATCACTACCGGCATTTCAACGGTGCGGCACTCGTCGATGCGGCAAACGCCTACGTCAGGCACCTCGAGGGTGGCGGTCAGATGCTGGTGACGCTCGCGGGCGCGATGAGCACCGCCGAGCTCGGCTTGTCGCTGGCCGAGATGATTCGTCGGGGCAAGGTGGACGCGATCTGCTGCACGGGCGCGAACCTCGAGGAGGACGTGTTCAACCTCGTCGCCCACGATCACTACGTGCGGATTCCGCACTATCGGCATCTGACGCCGGAGCAGGAGGAGCAGCTGCTCGAGCAGCACCTGAATCGCGTCACGGACACCTGCATCCCGGAGTTCGAGGCGATCCGCCGCATCGAGGACGTCGTGCTCGAGGAGTGGCAGCGGGCGGACAAGGCGGGGCAGCAGTTCTTCCCGCACGAGTTCATGTACAAGATCCTGCGCTCGGGCCAGCTTACGCAGCATTATCAGATCGACCCGAAGGACAGCTGGCTGCTGGCCGCGGCCGAGCGCGATTTGCCGATGATCGTGCCCGGCTGGGAGGACTCCACGCTCGGCAATATCTTCGCGAGCCATTGCATCGTGGGCGACATCCGCAACGTCCACACCGTGCGGACCGGGATCGAATACATGATGATGCTGGCCGAGTGGTATCAGAAGACGTGCCGCAAGGCCTCCATCGGCTTCTTCCAGATCGGCGGCGGCATCGCCGGCGACTTCCCGATCTGCGTCGTGCCGATGCTCGAGCAGGACCTGCGCATCGCCGACATCCCGCGCTGGGGTTACTTCTGCCAGATCAGCGACTCGACGACGAGCTATGGCTCGTACTCGGGCGCCGTGCCGAACGAGAAGATCACCTGGGGCAAGCTCGCGGCGTCGACACCGAAGTTCATCATCGAATCCGACGCGACGATCGTGGCTCCGCTGATCTTCGCTCACGTACTGGGAGAGTAGAGATGTCCTCGCAACCGAAGAAACAGCCGGCGCCCGCAGAGTGGACCGTTGCAGATGCGATCGAGCTGTATCGGGTCCAGAGCTGGGGCGAGCCGTTCTTCTTCATCAATGACCAGGGCCACGTTGGCATTCGCGCGCTCGACGAGCACGGCACGACGATGGACATGGTCAAGATCGTCGCCGAGCTGCGCCGCCGCGGCGTGCAGTTTCCGTTGCTGATTCGCTTCCAGGACGTGCTGCGCGCCCAGGTGCGGCGCATCAACGAGGCGTTCCGCAGCGCAATTGCCGAGTCGAACTACGGCAACATGTATCGCGGCATCTATCCGATCAAGGTCAACCAGCTGCACGAAGTCGTCGACGAGCTGCTCGACGCCGGCCGACCGTACGGCATGGGGCTCGAGTGCGGCTCGAAGGCCGAGCTCATCGCCTGCCTGCCGCAGATCGACGGCGACACGCTGCTCGTGTGCAACGGCGTCAAGGACCGCACGATGCTGTCGCTGATGATCGCCGGCCAGAAGCTCGGCCAGAACATCGTGCCGGTCATGGAGAAGTACTCCGAGTTCACGGATCTCGAAGGGCCTCGCGTTCTCCACGGGCTACATGTCGCAGCTCGGCGTGCGCGTGCGGCTCGCCACGCGCGGCTCGGGCCGCTGGTCCGAGTCGTCGGGCAGCAACTCGAAGTTCGGTCTGAACGTGAGCGAGCTGATGCGCATGGTCAACGAGCTCGAGGCCGGCGGTCAGCAGGGCAAGCTCGTGCTGCTGCACTGCCACATCGGCAGCCAGGTGGCCGACATCCAGGTGCTGAAGCAGGCCACGAAGGAAGTCACGCAGATCTACTGCGCGCTCGTCAAGCGCGGCATCGGCCTCAAGTACCTCGACGTCGGCGGCGGTCTCGGCGTGAACTACGACAAGGGCCACGTCGAGGAGGACGCGGGCATCAACTACAGCCTCGAGGAGTACGCGAACGCCGTTATCTTCACGGTCAAGGAGGTCTGCGACGCGAACGAGGTGCGACGCCGGTGCTCGTGACCGAGAGCGGCCGGGCGCTCACGGCGCATCACTCGGTGTTGATCGTGCCGGTGCTCGGCGCGCACTCGAAGGACGATCCGACGCAGATTCTGACCGTCGAGGACGACGCGGCCGAGCCGGTCCATGCTCTGAACGCGATCCTCACGGCGTTGCCGAAGACGCGCAAGCAGTCCGAGCTGCTCGAAGCGTTCCACGACGCGAACGAGCGGCTCGAGGAGGTGCGGCAGCTGTTCACGCTCGGCTATCTGCCGATCGAGCAGCGCGCGCTGGCCGAGAGCATCTACTGGCGCGTGTGCAGCGGCTTGCTGCGGGCGTTGAAGCGCAACCCGGACACGTCGCGACCCGAGATCCTCGAGCTCGAGGACAAGCTCACGGATCAGTATCTGTGCGACTTCTCGGTGTTCCAATCGATGCTCGACCATTGGGCCATCGGCCAGCCGTTCCCGATCCTGCCGATCGATCGGCTCGACGAGCAGCCGGAGAGGCGCGCCGTGCTCGTCGACCTCACCTGCGATTCCGACGGCAAGGTCGTGCACTACGTATCGGCACGCGACAACCGGTTCCTGCCGCTGCACACGCCGCAACCCAGCGAGCCGTATCTGCTCGGCTTCTTCCTGATGGGCGCGTACGAGGACATCATCGGCGACGCGCACAACCTGTTCGGCCGCGTCTCCGAGGCGCACGTGTACGCCGATGCCGAGGAGACCGACAACTTCTGGATCGAGAAGATCATTCCGGGCACGGCCGTGCAGGACATGCTGGCGCAGGTGCAGTACTTTCCGAACGATCTGCACCGGCGCATGAGCGAGCTCGTGCGCGCGAAGATCCAGCAGAACGTCGTCCGGCCGACGCAGGCCATGGAGATTCTCGATCAGTACATGGCCTGCTTCCCGCAGACCACGTATTGCGACACGCGGATCGAGCGGGAAACGCCGCGATGACGGCAGCGCGCCCGCTGAAGGTCGGGCTCGTGCAGATGGCGATGGGCGCCGACACGAGCGACAACCTGACGCGGGCGATCGCGGGCGTGCGCGATGCGGCAGGGCGCGGCGCCGCGGTCGTGGTGCTGCCCGAGCTGTTCCGTTCGCGGTACTTTTGCCAGAGCGAGGACGCCGCGCAGTTCGCGCTCGCGGAGCCCGTGCCGGGTCCGAGCACGGAGACGCTGGCGGCGCTCGCGAAGGAGCTGAAGATTGCGCTCGTCGCGAGCTTGTTCGAGAAACGCGCCGCCGGTCTCTATCACAACACCGCGGCGGTGCTCGACGGCGAGCGCGGGTATCTCGGCAAGTACCGCAAGATGCACATTCCCGACGACCCGCGCTACTACGAGAAGTATTACTTCGCGCCGGGCGACCTCGGCTTCAAGGTGTTTCGCGCGCAGCCCGCAGACGCTCGGCGTGCTCGTGTGCTGGGACCAGTGGTATCCGGAAGCCGCGCGGCTCACGGCGATGCAGGGCGCCGATCTCCTGATCTACCCGACCGCGATCGGCTGGCATCCCGAGGAAAAGGCGCAGTTCGGCGAGCGTCAACATGGCGCGTGGGAGACGGTGCAGCGCGGGCACGCCGTCGCGAACGGCTGCTTCGTGGTGGCCGTGAACCGCACGGGATTCGAGCCCGACCCACGCGGCGACGGCGGCATCGAGTTCTGGGGCCAGAGCTTCATCGCCGCGCCCGACGGTCGCGTGCTCGTGCGCGCGCCGCAGGATCGTGAGGCGGTGCTCGTCGAGGAGGTCGATCTCGCCGAGATCGATGCCGTGCGCGCGGGCTGGCCGTTTTTCCGCGACCGGCGAATCGACGCCTACGGCGAGATCACGCGCCGATTCGGCAACGACTGAGCCGTTTCGTCCCCGAGCTTCGGTCGTCGGGAGAATCGTAAAGCGTCTGCGCCGCGTGCTCCGTTACGGGGCGACGGTGCTATATTCGGACCAGGTTGGAAGAGGGCTCCGCCGCGCGGAGCATGCAGCGATATGGCAAGACGCCTGTTCATCATGGCCGCCTTGGCGCTGGTCGCCACGAGCGCTTCGGCGCAGGCGGGGCATCCGGCGAAGGGTTCCTGGAGCGGTTACTGGGGCACGAGCGACGCCGACAAGCACCGGATTCTGCTGGTGCTCGATTGGCGCGACAGGGCGCTCAGCGGCACGATCAATCCGGGTCCGAGCTCGGTCAACATCGACCAGGCCAGCCTCGATGTCGACACGTGGACCTTGACGCTCGAGGCCGCGATGCCCGACGCAAATGGCCAGAAGCAGCCGTTCGTCACGACCGGGAAGTTGACGAACCTCGGCTCGTGGACCAACCGCACCTATTCCGGCACCTACGTCTTCGGTAAAGAGAAAGGCCACTTCACCGTGACCTTGAACTGAGCCAGCGGGACCAGCAGAGGACATTTGAGATGCAGATGAAGCTCTTCGCGGCAGCTGTCGCAATCATCGCGATCGGCGTGGCCGGCGATGCGCTCGCCCATCACTCGTTCGCGGCCGAGTTCGACGCGAATGTGCCGATCGAGCTCACCGGCACGGTAACCAAGGTGGATTGGGCGAACCCACACACGTATTTCTATATCGACGTCACGAATGCCAAGGGCGATATCGAGAGCTGGGCGCTCGAGATGGGCAGCCCGAACGGGCTCATGCGCCGCGGCTGGACGCGCGATTCGATGAAGATCGGCGACGTCGTCACGGTGTCGGGTTGGCGGGCCAAGGACGGTAGTACCAAAGGCAACGCGCGCTCGGTCATGCTGTCCACGGGGCGCAAGCTGTTCGCCGGCTCGAGCCAGGAGAGCGGCGACGACAAGTGAGCCGCGCACCTACCGCGAGGAGAATGGCCATGTTCCGATTGAAACCCATGATCACACCGATGTTCGCCGTGGCCGTTGCGACGCTCGCAGTTGCGCTGCCGGCGGCGGCGCAGCGAACCGCGCGAGCGGCCGAGTCGTCCGAAGCGCACGCGCCGACGCCACGGTTGCCGGACGGCACCGTCGATCTCGGCGGCCACGGCATCTGGCAGTTGCCATGGATCACGGATTTCGGCAAGCAGCTCGTCGGGGGTCCCGACGCCAAGGTGCCGTTCCTGCCGTGGACCAAGGCCATGTATGAGTACAACAAGTCGAACAGCGTGGTGTACGACCCGGAGGGCTTCTGCTTGCCGCCGGGCGGCCCGCGGATGTTCGGCACGCCGTATCCGGCGCAGTTCATTCAGCAAGCCGACCGAATCATCGTGATCTTCGAGGGGGGCGCACACGTCTGGCGCGAGATCCACATGGACGGCCGGCCGCTGCCGAAGCGCGAGAGCCTGAACCCGACCTACTTCGGCTACGCCGTCGGCCACTGGGATCACGACACGCTCGTCGTCGAGACCACGGGCTTCAACGAGAAGACGTGGCTGAATTTCAACGGCACCATGCATACGGACGAGCTCACCACCGTCGAGCGAATCTCGCGACCGAACCGCGACACGTTGCACTACGAGGCCACGATCAACGACCCGGGCGCGTACTCGGCGCCCTGGACGGTGGCCTGGGACATTCCGTGGACGGAGGGTGCGGAGCTCGCCGAGTACATCTGCCAGGAGAACAATCAGTTTCTCCTCGAGCTCAAGGACGACTTCGGCAACCCGTTCTTCAAGGACGTTCCGACGAAATCCCCGTAGTGGGCACGCTGGCCGCGTGCCCCGCCGGACGCCGATGAAGAATGCTTGGCTCGCAGTGGCGTGTGCGTCGACGCTCGCGGCGTGCGTGACCGCCGACACCGTGAGCCTGGACTCGGCTCCAGCACGTTGCGCGCCGGCGGGCGAGCGACCCTGGCTCGACGTGACTGCCACGCCGGAGTGCCGCGCCGCCGCGCTGCTCGCGACGTTGCCCACGGTCGAGGACCAGCTCGCGTTCCTCGACGGCGGCGGTTTCGGTAATCCGCCTGCGTTCGCCGAGCGCGGCCTCGTGACCGGCCGCACGCAGGACGGCCCCGCGGGCTTCGACGGCGGCACGGCCTGGCCGACACCGCTGACGATTGCCGCAAGCTTCGATCCGGAGCTCGCGGCTCGCTACGGTCAGGCGCTCGGGCGCGAGTTCCACGAGTCGGGTCGCAACGGCATCCTGGGACCGGCGTTCGACTCCACGCGCACCTGGCATTTCGGTCGCTCGACCGAGAGCTTCGGCGAGGACCCGTATCTCGCGGCGCGGCTCGCGGCGCGCGAGGTGGCGGCGATCCAGTCCGAGCACGTGCTCGTGACGATGAAGCACTACGCCGTGTACACGCAGGAGCAGGGCCGGCTCGGCGACAACCCGATCGGCGAACGGCCGGCCGTGAACCAGCTCGTGTCCGAGCGCGCTCTGCGGGAGATCTACTTGCCCGCGTTCGAGGCGGCCGTGAGGGAAGGCCGCGCGGGCGGCGTCATGTGCAGCTTCCCGCGGATCAACGGCACGTATGCCTGTGAGCACGAGGAGCTGCTTGACGCGAATCCTAAAGGGCGAATGGGGCTTCGACGGCGCCGTCGCTCCGGATTTTCCGGTCGCGCAGCGCAGCATCGTGCGCGCGTTTCGCGCCGGCCTGGATAGCGGCACGACGAGCCCCGTCGTCGCGCCGGGCACGTCGGCCTCCACGGGTAGGTTCGCCGGCGAACCGTCGCTACGCGAGGCCGTCGCGCAAGGCTCGATTCCGCCGAGCCGCGTGGCCGACCTCGTGCGGCGGCGGCTCGTGCCGGGCTTTCGCATTGGCACGTTCGATCATCCGGCGACGGCCGTGCGCGAGGATCCGAGCACGCCCGAGGCCCGCGCGCTCGCGGTCGAGATCGCGGAGTCCGGTGCGGTGCTGCTGAAGAACGACGGCGTTCTGCCGTTGTCGCCAGCGGTCCAGCGGATCGCGGTGATCGGCCCACAGTCCGGCGCGGACGCCGTCGTGACGGAACAGGGCTCGCCGTATGTCGAGCCGCGTCACCTGGTGACGGCCATCGACGGGTTGCGCGCGCGCGCCCCGCGCGGGACGACGATCGTCCACGCGCCCGGTGGTCCGAGCCTGAAGGCCCTGCCCGCGCCGCCGGTGGGGCTGCTGACGGCGCCGGACGGCCAACCGGGATGGCTGGCCGAGTACTACGCCAGCCCGGATATCGCCTTGCCGGGCGCGCCGTTCGTCGCACGCGTCGAGGCCGAGCTCGACACGAATGGTGCGCCGAACGTCGACGGCTTGCCCGCCGACAAGGCGTGGGCCGTGCGCTGGCGCGCGCGATTCACGGCTCGGGCGAACGGGGTGCACCGGTTCACGCTGGAGGGCTCGGGCTCGGCCGAGCTGCTCGTCGACGGCAAGCTCGTGGACGCGTTCACGAACGCCGACTTCGGCGCACGGCTGTATGCGCAAGTGCAGCTCGCTGCCGGCGCGTCGGTGCCGATCGAGGTGCGCTATTCGCCGCGCGTCACGCTGGGCGACACGCAGCGCACGCAGTTCGCGACGATCCTCGGCACGGTGCTCAGGCTCGGGTACGCGCCGCCGGACGATCGGCGCGCGCAAGCCGTCGCGGCCGCGCGCGCTGCGGACGTCGCCGTCGTGGTCGTCGGCCACACGGTGGGCGAGGGTTGGGACCGGCGCAGCCTCGAGCTGCCGGCGGATCAGGACGCGCTGATCGACGCCGTCGCGGCGGCCAACCCGCACACCGTCGTCGTGCTCGTGACCGGCGGCCCCGTCGCGATGCCCTGGCTCGAGCGCGTCGCCGGCGTGCTGCAGCTCTGGCTGCCGGGCGACGCCTTCGGCACGGCGCTCGCGCGCTTGCTGTACGGCGACGCGGATCCCGGCGGCCGGTTGCCGGTCACGTTTCCGGCCGACGAGACGCAGGGGCCCGGGACGACGCAAGCGACGTATCCCGGTACGCCGACGGAGAACGGGGCGCTCGACACGGTGCATTTCGACGAGGAGCTTGCGATCGGCTACCGCTTTTACGATCGGCACGGCCAGCGGCCGCTGTTCCCGTTCGGCTACGGGTTGTCGTACGCGCGCTTCGCGATCGAGAGCGCGGCTGCGCGGGCGCAGCCCGGCGGCGGGGCCGAGGTCCGCGTCCGGGTCGGCAACACGGCCACTCGCGCGGGCACGGAGGTCGTCCAAGTGTACGTCGGATTTCCGCCGGCGACGGGCGAACCGCCGCGTCAGCTGAAGGGCATGGCCAAGCTCACGCTCGCGCCGGGGGCAACCCGCGAGGTCGTGATTCCGCTCGCGGCCCGGGCATTTCAGATCTGGGATGCCGCCGTCGAGCGCTGGGTCACGCCGCCCGGGCCGTTTACGATCGCGGTCGGGCATTCGTCGCGCGAGCTGCCCATCACCACGGCGCTCACCCCGCGTTCGCGTTGAGCGGGGCGGTTCAGACCAGGTTCACGAAATCCCAAGTATGGTAGAGGCTTACAGAGACAGCGGGTCGGTAGCGCCAAGCCATTCGATCGCCAGCGGAGAAAACTTCGCGCTGCAGCCGATCGCGCAATTGTTTTTCCAGTAAAGTATCGACATCGGCGATCTGGAGGGTCCGACCATGAAGGCTAGGTACTTGGGGTTGTTGCTCGGTTCGTTCGTGCTGGCGGCGCCGCTGTACGCACATCATTCGTTCACGGCCACGTACGATGAGAACAAGGAAATCAAGATCGAGGGCACGCTCGTGCAGTTCATGTTCCGCAACCCGCATGCCTTCGTGCACGTCATGGCGCCGGACGAGAACGGCGAGATGCAGCGCTGGGGCGTCGAGTGGGGCGGTGCCGGCGCGCTTGCCGGCCAGGGCGTCACGCGCGAGTCGCTGAAGCCCGGCGACAAGGTCGTCATCACCGGCAATCCGGGCCGCAACCCGGCCGATCATCGCCTGCGCATGCGCAGCCTGCTGCGTCCCTCGGACGGGTTCGGCTGGGGCCAGAAGGGCGAGACGTTCGAGTAACCACCGTCTTCGTGGTTGCATGCCGCCGCGCCGCACATCGGAAGAGCTGCTGCACCTCTTCAAGGAGAACTGGCCCGAGGGCTACTCCTCCGCCGAGGAAGTGATGCTCAGGCTCTACCACGCGGCGTTGCGACACACGGAGGAAATGCAGCGTTTCCTCACGCAGTTCGATCTGAGCACCGCTGAATTCGTCACGTTACGCGTGCTGCGCCGCGAGCCGGCGCCACACGTCATGACGCCGAGCTCGCTGCACGAAACGCTCGTCATGAGCCCGGGCGGCATGACGAAGATCCTGAAGCAGCTCGAGTCGAAGGGTCTGGTTTCGCGGATCGCGGACACGGTCGACAAGCGGCGTAACCTCGTGCGGCTGACGCCGCGCGGCGAGCGGAAGATCACCGCCGCGCAGCAAGCCGTTCGCGGCTTCGACGCCGCGCTGCTCGAGCGGAACCTGACGGAGCGCGAGCAGGAGCGCCTGGCCCAATTGCTCCGCAAGCTACTGATGAGCCTCGAGCCGGCTCGATCCGCCGGCGCCCTCGTGCGGCGTGCCGGCCAGGAGCCGCGGCTCGCGGTCTGAAGCGCTTCCGCCGTTCCGGCCTTCGGCTCACAAGCCGCGCGATTGCGCTAAGATCGGGCCTCGCCCGAGCGAAGCGGGGGGAGGCACCATGCGAACGATTCAGGGCGCCGGCTATGGCCGGCAGGTCGCGCTCGCGCTGGCGCTGCTCGTGATGAGCGCGTGCAGCGGCCCGCAACCGAGCGCGCCGGCGGCGGGTAGCGCCGCCTCCGGGGCCGGCGTCACGGCGTTCACGGGCGCCCGGCTGATCGTCGGCGACGGCAGCGTGATCGACGACGCCACGTTCACGGTGGGCCCGGACAATCGGTTTGGCAGCGTGGGCAAGGCGGCCGACGTGGCCGTGCCCGCGGGGGCCCTGCGGGTCGATCTCAGCGGACTCACGGTCATGCCGGCGATCGTCGACGCGCATACGCATCTGTCCCGCGAGCGTGACGCGCTCGTGGCCGATCTGAAGCATCGGGCCTATTTCGGCGTCAGCGCGGCCTTGAGCCTGGGTCAGGACAACGGCACCGACGTGTTCGAGGTGCGTCGCGAGGTCATTCCCGGCGCCGCGTTGTATCGGCTGGCGGGCCGTGGCATCACGGCGCCGGAGCCGGGCCGCAGCGACATTCCGTACTGGGTCACCACGGCCGAGGAGGCGCGGGCGGCCGTGCGCGAGCAGGCCGGCCTCGGCGTCGACATCATCAAGGTTTGGGTCGATGACCGGCTCGGCAAGTACCCGAAGCTCGCGCCCGACATCTACGGCGCCGCGATCGACGAAGCGCACAAGGCAGGCTTGCGCGCGATCGCTCACGAGTACTACCTCACCGACGCGAAGGAGCTGGTGCGCCGCGGCATCGACGCGTTCGCGCACGGCGTCCGTGACACCGACATCGACGACGAGCTCGTCGCGCTGATCAAGGCGCATCCAGGCTTCGTGGTGATCCCGAATCTGCCGGAGCGCGGTGTGGCGACGGATCTGCGCTGGCTCGCGAGCGCCTTGCCGCCGGCGCAGCTTGCGCCGCTGCAAGCCGCCGCGGTCGACAACGCCGAGGCGCAAGCCTTCTTCGCGATCCAGTCGCGCAACCTTGCACGGCTCCGCCGCGAGGGCATCACCATCGCGATGGGCACGGACGGCAATACGCCCTGGGGGCCGCACCTCGAGATGGCGGACATGGTGGCGACGGGCATGTCGCCGGCGGACGTGCTCGTCAGCGCGACGCGCAACGCGGCCGCGTTCCTGAAGCTCGACGATGCCGGCACGGTCGCGAGCGGCAAGAGTGCGAGCTTCATGGTGCTCGAAGCCAACCCGCTCGACGACATCACGAACACGCGCCGGATTCGCGACGTGTACCTGCGCGGCGCACGCGTCGACCGCTCGAGCTACTGACGCGACGTCTAGATGGTGAGCTGATCCTCGCCGACGATGACCTCGCCGGTGAACTTCTCGCGCACGCCGTCGATGTAGGACGAGATCTGGAAGCCGCCGCTGCCCGGCGGGCTGCGGCCCCGTAGCTGGTGATTCAGCACCACGGTCTTCACCTTCGCTTCGGCTGCCATACGGCCTACGTCGGCGGGCGGCGAATGCGTCTCTGCTACGTGGCGCGATATGCTTTCGGTATTACCTGCTTCGGCTGCGGCCTGGGCGCGCGCCAACGAGTCGACGTACACGCCGTGGTCCATGACCTCGCACACGAACACGTCGGCCCCGCGCGCCAGCTTCACGACGTTGGCCGAGTACGCGGTATCGCCGGAGAACGCGATCGTGCGGTCGCTCGTCTCGAAGCGATAGCCGAACGAGCGGTGCGCCATGCGCGCGACGGCGCGCTCGGGATAATGCGTGTTCGTGACGGCGGTTACCACCACCTTCTCGTCGGCGAACACGCGCGTAGGCTCGGCGCCCACGTCGAGATCATGGCCGAAGAACAGCGTCTCCGGCGGCACGGTCCGCCCTTCGTCGATCATGCGCACCTCGACGTTGGCGCGAAAGAACTGCAGCGCGCCGGCGACCGTGGCGGCCGTCGCATACGGGCCATAGATGTGCGTCGGCGTCTTCTTGTTGCTCGTCCATTGATGTGACAGTAACGCCGCGACATCGGCGATGTGATCGTCGTGCAGATGCGACAGGAACATCGTGTTCACGTTGATGAAGCCGATGCCCGTGGCCACGAGCGCCCGGAGCGTGCCATAGCCGCAATCCAGCAGGTACGGCACGCCGTCGACGAGCACGGCCGAGGCGGTTTCGCCGCGCGTCACGTCGATACCGGGCCCGCCGCGCGTGCCGAGCATGACGAGCCGGGTACCCTTCGGCGGTGGGGGCCGCGGCGGGCCGTTGTTTTGCGCGCGGGCGCCGCGCGACGCGAGTCCGAGCGCCGTCAATGCGGTTGCGCCTCCAAGCACGGCGCGTCGCGTGATGTTAGCCATGGGTCACTCCAGAATCATGATTCTCTTTTTTCGGAGCCTCACTGTACCGTGTCGCCGCACCCCCGTCATTCCCTTCCGGGCTAGGGTGCCCGTGCAGGTGTATTTTCCGGCACAATGTGCGTTCGACCCTCCCATGACCGACAAATTCATTCGCATCCAAGGCGCGCGGCAGAACAATCTGCGCAGCGTCGACCTCGACCTGCCGCTGAACGAGCTGATCGTCGTGACCGGCGTGAGCGGCTCGGGCAAGTCGTCGCTTGCGTTCGATACCGTGTACTCGGAAGGGCAGCGGCGCTACGTCGAGACGTTCTCGCCCTACGCGCGGCAGTTCCTCGATCGCATGGACAAGCCGCAGGTCGAGCGAATCGACGGCATTCCGCCCGCGATCGCGATCGACCAGACGAATCCGGTCCGCACGTCGCGCTCGACGGTCGGAACGATGACCGAGCTCAACGATCACGTGAAGCTGCTGTACGCGCGCGCCGCGACGCTGTACTGCCGCAACTGCGGGCGCGAGGTGCGGCGCGACGATGCCGAGTCGATCTACGCGGAGCTCATTCGCGAGCCCGCGGTGGGCGGTGCCGCCGCGCGCGTGCTCGTCACCTTCACCGTCACGGTGCCGGAGAACTTCAGCACGGAGGAGATCGAGACGTTTCTCGCTCGCCAGGGGTATACGCGCATCCACGCGCGTGCCAAGGGCCGGATCGAGGTCATCCAGGATCGACTGGCCTTCAACGGCGAGAACCGCGCTCGGCTCGTCGAAGCGCTCGAGGCGGCATTGAAGCTCGGCCGGGGCCACGCGACCGTGCGGCTCGCGGACGCGCCCGAGCGCGCCTTCAGATTCTCTGCGCATCGCCACTGCGCGGCATGCGACATCGCCTACGCCGACTGCGTGCCGAACAGCTTCTCGTTCAACTCGCCGGTCGGCGCCTGCGAGCAATGCCGCGGCTTCGGCCGCACGATCGGCATCGATTACCGGCTCGTGATCCCCGACGACGGCAAGACGCTCGCCGGCGGCGCGATCAAGCCCTGGCAGACGAAGTCGAACCAGGAGTGTCAGGACGACCTGCTGCGGTTCGCGCGGCAACGCGGCGTGCCGACGAACACGCCGTGGCGCGAGCTGACGGCCGAGCAGCGCGCCTGGGTCATCGAGGGCGAGGGCTCGTGGCGACAGCGCAAGTGGTACGGCGTTGCGCGGTTCTTCGCCTGGCTCGAGTCGAAGGCCTACAAGATGCACGTCCGCGTGCTGCTGTCGAAGTACCGCTCCTACGACGCGTGCCCGGCCTGCGGCGGTGCGCGCCTCAAACCGGAGTCGCTGCTGTGGCGGCTCGGCACCCTCGACGATGCGAGCGCCGTCATGGCCCCGGCCGAACGATTCCGCGCGCACGTGCCTGCGCTCGACGACGCGACCTTCGCGGCGCTGCCCGGGCTTATCGGTGCACGACCTGATGTTGTTGCCGATCGAGCGCTCGCTCGCGTTCTTCGAGCGCCTGACGCTGCCGCCACCGCTCGACGAGGCTGCCGAGCTGGTGCTCGACGAGATCCTGAGCCGGCTGCGTTACCTCGGGGACGTCGGCCTCTCGTACCTGACGCTCGATCGCCAGTCGCGCACGCTGTCCGGCGGCGAGGTGCAGCGGATCAATCTGACGACGGCGCTCGGCACGTCGCTCGTGAACACGCTGTTCGTGCTCGATGAGCCCAGCATCGGGCTCCATCCGCGCGATCTCGGCCGCGTCGTGCGCGTGCTCGACGCGTCTGCGCGACGCGGGCAACACGCTGCTGGTCGTCGAGCACGACGCCGGCGTCATGCTCGCGGCCGACAGGATCGTCGACATGGGACCCGGGCCCCGGCCGAGCCGGGGGTCGCGTCGTGTTCAACGGCGCGCCCGGCGAGCTCGTGGCGCACGGCGAGTCGCTGACCGCAGCAGTACCTGCGCGGCGAGCGCAGCGTCGGCCGCGCTCGTCGCTCGCGCAAGGTGCACGCGACGGGACATGAAGCTCACGATCCGCGGCGCGCGCGCAGCACAACCTGCGCAACATCGACGTGGCGATTCCGCTGAATCGACTCGTCGTGCGTCACGGGCGTCAGCGGCTCCGGCAAGTCGACGCTCGTTCAGGACGTGCTGTACAACGGCCTGCTCGCGCTACTCGGCAAGCCGAAGGACGCAGCCGGCGCGCACGCTGCGATCGAAGGCTTCGAGACCTTGAGCGACGTGGTGCTCGTCGACCAGTCGCCGATCGGTCGGACCACGCGCAGCAATCCCGCGAGCTTCAGTCGGCGCGCTGGAGCCGATCCGCCGGCTGTTCGCGGCCGAGCCGCTCGCGCGCGAGCGCCGCTACACGGCCGGCACGTTCAGCTTCAACTCGGGGCAAGGTCGTTGCCCGACGTGCTGCCGGCAATGGCTTCGAGCACGTCGAGATGCAGTTCTTGAGCGACGTGTACCTGCGCTGTGCCGACTGCAACGGCCGCCGCTATCGCAGCGAGGTGCTGGACGTGAAGCTCGGGCTCCGAGCGCAGCACGAGCCGAAGTCGATCGCCGACGTGCTCGACATGACGGTCGCCGAGGCGCTCGCATACTTCGCCGAGCACGAGGACGTATGCACGCGGCTGCAGCCGCTCGTCGACGTCGGTCTCGACTATTTGAGCCTGGGCCAGTCGGTGCCGACGTTGTCGGGCGGTGAGGCGCAGCGACTGAAGCTCGCGGGCGAGCTCGCGGACTCCGGCGGCGGCAGCGGGTCGAAGCTGTTCCTGTTCGACGAGCCGACGACGGGCTTGCACTTCGCCGACGTCGAGAAGCTCGTCGCCGCGCTCGAGCGGCTCGTGGCGGCCGGGCACTCCGTCGTCGTGATCGAGCACAATCTCGACCTGATCGCCGCCGCCGACTGGATCATCGATCTCGGCCCCGAAGGCGGCGACGGCGGCGGCACCTTGGTCGCCGCCGGCACCCCCGACGCCCTGCGCGCCGCCGGCGTTGGCCACACCGCCGTCGCGCTCCGCGACCACGAAGGCGCGCGATGCGGTGAGGTGCCTTTGCCGTCACGCCCCATCGCCGCGCGCGGGGACGCGGCGGAAGTTCGCGATGCGCCCGAAGCGAAGCCGGCGGCGAACCGGAACGAAATCGAGATCGTCCACGCGCGCGAGCACAACTTGAAAAATGTGAGCGTGGCCATCCCCCGCGACCGGCTCACCGTCATCACCGGCGTCAGCGGCAGCGGCAAGAGCACGATCGCGTTCGACATCCTGTTCGCCGAGGGTCAGCGCCGCTATCTCGAGTCGCTGAACGCTTACGCGCGCCAGTTCGTCGAGCCCGCGGGTCGCGCCGACGTCGACGCCGTCTACGGCATCCCGCCGACCGTCGCGATCGAGCAGCGCACGAGCCGCGGCGGTCGCAAGAGCACCGTCGCGACGCTGACGGAGCTGTACCATTTCCTGCGTCTCCTGTTCGTCAAGCTCGGCGTGCAGCACTGCCCGGACTGCGGCGTGCCGATCGACGCGCAGAGCGTCGAATCGATTCATGCGCGACTCATGAAACGCTATCGCGGCAAGCGCATCACGCTCAATGCGCCGCTCGTGATCGGGCGCAAGGGGTACTACACGGAACTTGCCGACTGGGCGGCCGGTCGTGGCTATGCGGAGCTACGCGTGGACGGTGCGCTAGTGCCGACGGACGCGTGGCCGCGGCTCGATCGGTTCAAGGAGCACGACATCGAGCTGCCCGTGGCCGAGCTGCGCGTCTCGGCGGCTCGGGATCGCGAGCTCGCGACCGCGCTCGACCGGGCCGTTGCGCTCGGCCGAAGCATGGTGCGCGTGCTGGAGGTCGGTGCCCGCGGCAGCGGTGAGCTGTATTCGACCGAGCGCGCATGTCCGAAGTGCGCGCGCAGCTTCGAGCCGCTCGATCCGCGACTGTTCTCGTACAACTCGAAGTACGGCTGGTGCCCCGAGTGCTACGGCACCGGCGTGCAACTTCCAGGTTTCGACGTCGAGCAAACGGGCGAAGAGGCATGGTGGACAGAGGCGGAGGCGGAGCCGCAGAGCTGCCCCGCATGCGACGGTCAACGACTCAAACCCGAAGCGCTCGCCGTTCGGTTCCATGGCGAAACCATCGCCGCCGTCACCGGCCGCTCGGTGGCCGAGTCACTCGAGCACTTCAAGAAGCTGAAGCTCGCGGCGCGCGAGCGCGAGATTGCTCGCGACGTGGTGCCCGAGCTCGTGAGCCGTCTCGGCTTCCTCGATCTCGTCGGGCTCGGGTACCTGACGCTCGATCGCGCGGCGCCCACGCTATCCGGCGGCGAGGCACAGCGGATTCGGCTCGCGGCGCAGCTCGGCTCGAATCTGCGCGGCGTCTGCTACATCCTCGACGAGCCGACGATCGGCCTGCATCCGCGCGACAACGATTTGCTGCTCGACACGATCGAGAAGCTGGCCGCGAAGGGCAACACGATCGTCGTCGTCGAGCACGACGAGGAGACGATCCGCCGCGCCGAGCATATCGTCGATCTCGGCCCCGGCGCGGGTCGCCACGGCGGCGAAGTCGTCGTGAACGGCAGCTTGGCCGACCTGCTGGCGAGCGAGCGGTCCGTCACCGGGCGCGTGCTCGCGTCGCCGCCGCGGCATCCACTGCAGCCGCGCCGCACGGTATCGGCGCCGAGCAAGAAGCGCGCGCGCGCGAAGGCCAAGGAAGGGCCCGAAGCCGAGTGGCTGCAGCTCACCGGCATCTCGCGCCATAATCTCGAGAAGCTCGACATTGCATTGCCGCTGCGGCGCTTCGTCTGCGTGACGGGCGTCAGCGGCAGCGGCAAGAGCACGCTCGTGCGCGACGTCCTGCGCGACAACCTCGCGCGACTCGTCGCCGCGCGCCGCGGCAAACCCGCCGCGCTAGCGAATCTGAAGAGTTTTACGGGTTGGCAGGGCGTGGGCCGCGTGCTCGAGGTCGATCAGGCGCCGATTGGCAAGACGCCGCGCTCGTGCCCGGCCACGTACGTCGGCATCTGGGACGATGTCCGCAAGCTGTACGCCGCGACTACCGAGGCGCGGCTCCGCGGCTATGACACCAGCCGGTTCTCGTTCAACGCGGCCGGCGGCCGCTGCGAAGGGTGCGACGGGCAGGGGCGGAAGTCGATCGAGATGAGCTTTCTGCCCGACGTGCGCGTGCACTGCGAGCGGTGCGGCGGCAAGCGCTTCAACAGCGAGACGCTCGCCATCGAGTTTCGCGGCAAGAGCATCGGCGACGTGCTCGCGATGACGGTCGACGAGGCCGTGGGGTTCTTCGCCGTGCATCCGAAGATCCATCACACGCTCGAGCTGTTGCGCGACGTGGGCCTGGGCTATCTCACGCTCGGTCAACAGAGCCCGACGCTGTCCGGCGGCGAGGCGCAGCGCGTGAAGCTCGTGACCGAGCTCGCGAAGGTGCGTCCCGAGCATCTGCGCGCACGTCATAGCCAATCGACCTTGTACGTGCTCGACGAGCCGACGATCGGCCTGCATATCGCCGACGTCGAGAAGCTCACGCGCGTTTTGCACCGGCTCGTCGACGCCGGCAACAGCGTGATCGTGATCGAGCACAACCTGGACGTGCTGGCCGAGGCCGACTGGATCGTCGATCTCGGCCCCGAGGGCGGCGAGGGCGGCGGCAGGATCGTCGCCCAAGGCACTCCGGAGCAGCTCGTGCGCCATGCCGGGAGATCGCATACGGCCAAGGCGCTGGCCGCCTTCAATGCGGCGCGCGCATGATGACGGCATCCACGAAGGAGAAGCCACGATGCCTAAACCGAAACACTTCATGAGGCTCCGGAAACGCTATCCCGACTACTTCGCGGCCGTCGAGAACCTCGGCGAGACGGTCAAGGGGGCGGGCCCGCTCGAGCCCAAGGTCTGCGAGCTGATCCAGCTGGCCGCCGCGGCCGCCGTGCGCTCCGAAGGCGCTGTCCACAGCCACGCGCGGCGGGCGCGCAAAGCCGGGGCCACCACCGACGAGGTGCACCACGCGCTCGTGCTGCTCACGAGCACGATCGGCTTCCCGGCCGTTGCGGCGGCGCTGAGCTGGCTCGACGACGCCGGCCGTTGAGCCTGGCTGCGCATTCGCCCGACCGGCGTGCCACACTCGACGCATGACGCAGGCTGACTCGGCAACGGCGCCGGTGGCCTTGGTCGGTGCGCCGACCGACGTGGGCGCCGGAGCGCGCGGCGCCTCGATGGGCCCGGAAGCGCTACGCGTGGCCGGGCTGCACAAGGCGTTGACGGCGCTGGGACGCGCCGTCGTCGACCGCGGCAACGTCACGGGTCCCGGCAACCCGGAGCAGACGCGCACCGGCGCCTACCGTCATCTGGCGGAGGTCGCGACATGGTGTCGCGCCGTGCACGATGCCGTCTACTCGAGCTTGCGCGCCGGTGAGATTCCGCTGCTCATGGGCGGCGACCATAGCCTGGCGATCGGCTCGATCGCGGCCGTGGCTCGGCACTGCGCCGAGCACCGGCGACCGCTCGCCGTCCTGTGGTTCGACGCGCACGCGGATTTCAACGTCGCGAGCTCGTCACCGTCCGGCAACCTCCACGGCATGCCTGCCAGCATCATCAGTGGCTACGGGCCCGCGGAGCTCACGGGGCTGGCCGGTGTCGTGCCGATGGTGCCGGCGCCGCGCATCGTGCAGATCGGCGTCCGCTCGGTGGATGCCGTCGAGAAGAAGCTCGTCGTCGATAGCGGGATGGTGGTCTATGACATGCGCCGCATCGACGAGCTGCGTATGCGCACGGTCATGGAGCGCGCGCTCGCGCAGGTCGCCGAGCACGACGTGCACCTGCACGTCAGCTTCGACGTCGACTTCCTCGATCCGTCGATCGCGCCCGGCGTGCCGTCGACCGTGCCCGGCGGCCCGACGTACCGCGAGGCCCAGCTCGCAATGGAGATGATCCACGACTCGGGCTTGTTGCGATCGCTGGACGTCGTGGAGCTGAACCCCGCCTACGATGAAGGCAATCGCACGGCCGAGCTCGCCGTCGAGCTCGTGCAGAGTCTGTTCGGCTTGCAGATCCTTGCGCGCGTGGAGGACGGGCTCGGCAAGTACACGCTGTGAGCTCGGCGTTACTTGATGTCCGCCAGGCCCTCGGTCATCTCGATGTTCGTGCCCCACGGGTCCTTGATGAACGCGATCGCGATGCCGAGCGCGGGCACCCGACGATAAGAGACCGTGAGAGGAATCCCGTCGGCTTCGAGCTTCTTCGTGAACGCCTCGAGATTCTTGATCTCGAAGCCGATGTGGTCGAGTGCGCGGCCCTGCGTGGCCACGGTCGGCGACGGCGACGGCGAGAAGCTCAAGATCACGCCCGGTAGACGATCCGTCACGAACGCCTGACCCGGCACCGCCGGCATCGCCGTGGCGCCGAACGTCTTGGCGTACCAGGCCTGCATCTCCGTATGGTGCTCGCCGAAGAAGTGCACGTGATGCAGCTGGATCGGCGCCTTCTGGTCCTTCACCTCCACGAGCTCGACTTTCACGTCCTCGGGTCCGAGCGTGAAGGCGATGTTCGTCGTTGGAGAAGCCGCTGCGATATCGTCGGTAATCTTCACCGTCGACGCCACGGAGTCGCGGGTGACCATCTTGAAGCCGTTGGCTTTGAGCTTCGCGACCACCGGCTTCAAGTCCGGCACCGAGAAGCCGATGTGATTCACCGTCGTGCCGATCGTGCCGCCCGTCGGCTTCTGCATCGGTCGGAAAAACAGGAACACGTTCGGGAACTCGATGACCTCGAGATCATTGGCGCCGATCGTCGCCAAGGTCCCGCCGAGAGTATCGACGTAGAACCGCTTCTGCGCGGCCATGTCCGTGGTGTTGAAGTGGTGATGCCCATAGACCACCGGGCCCTCGCCGCCGACGAGAATCTGCGCCGCAGCGGTCGACGACGTCGCGCCGACGAGCGCAAGCAGTGTCAGGACGGCAAATGATGAACGTTGCATCGCGGGCCTCTCTCGGGACGGTGGGAGAGAGTCTACTCGATGAAGCCCTTCTTCATGCCCAACTAATGGGAGTGCGGCCAGCGAATCAGCCTGAGCGCGCGAATCAGCAACGACGGCGCACGAGGCGAGTGTGCCGTGGGAGCCGCCACGCCGGGCCTTGCGGTCGGTGCCAGCCGGCTCGCGGGGGGAGGCCTGACAATGGGACGTGCGCTCGGTGCCAGCCTGAGCTTTTGCATCGGGATCGACGAAGAGTCGAGCATCCGCCCGCGGAGGCGCGCTGCCGTCACCCGCACTTCGGGCAGCAGCGCCGTGAGCAGATACGATTCGCCGCTCCGCTTCGCCCGCGAGTAGTCACAGAACATGCTGAAGAACTGGCCGTACGCGAGCTCGTAGTTGTGCAGCAGATGCACGCCCGCGTCGTCGCCGACGAGCTCGAGCACGTCGGCGGCGCAGATCTGGCTCGAAGCGGCCAGAACAAAGCTGCGATGCTCGATCACCGCGGCCTCGCGGTGATCGAGCACCCCATAGAAATCGGCCAGCGTCTGCTCGCGCGCCGCTCCGGTGATGCGGAAGTCGCGCAAGTAGCGCACCAACGCGCTGCGATGCACCTGCTGGATCGAGAAGCCCCGTAGGGCCAGGATCTGTCGTTCGCGTCGGCGCGCGTCGGCGACGGTACCCATGCGCTGCTCATGCCGTACGTGCCAGAGCGAATAGTGGGTCGGCTCGGTCAGTAATTGCGCGCAGATTCGCCGGGGGATCTCGTCGCCGCTCTCGGCGTGGTCGTTGATCGACTGGACCGACTCGCGCATCAGACGCAATCGAGTCAGATAAATCACGGGGCTGCTCACTGGAAACGTCTCCTCGAGAGACTAGTCTCACGTGTTAAAGTTTTTATTACAGTGACGGCCGGGCCGCGTTCTTCGAACGCTTCTCTATCCCATCTCCCCCCTTTGCCAACTGCGACTCGCGGTCCCTACGCGAAGCGGACCACCCCGCGACGTTGCCACAAGCGGAGACTCAAGCCAAGGGTCGCTGGATCCGACCCTTATTTATGGCGCGGAATGATCCCCAGCCCGAGCATGGGCAGGTACTCGAGACCGTTGCCGCGCGACCAACGCAGCAGCTCGTCGAGGCGCCAATATTCTTGCTTATAGGGCAGCGTGGGCAGGGGCGTGAAGCCGAGCCGCTGCGCCCGCATACGACAATCGCCGACGCTGCGCATGCCGAGCTGCTCCGGCGTCACCACCATTTGGCGGCTTTGCCACGCGCCCGCTGCGGGCCGTAGGGGATCGATCATCGGTGCGACTCAGAGGTGGCGGGCTCCCATTCTATGCTTCTGCGGCGGGCTGCGTGTCTATTTCGCTCCTGGCGCCGCTCGGCGCCGGCGCGTGGCGAGCTTCGCGGACCGTCAGGGGCGGTGGCGCGTCAAGAACTTATCGAGCTCGTTGGCGAATGCCTTGAGGTCCGCTCTGCTCAACGCCGCGGGGCCGCGCGTTGTTTCCCCCGACGAACGCAGCGCATCCATGAAATTGCGCCGCGCCAGATGATCCTGCACGTTATCCGGCGTGTAGAGCGTGCCGCGTGGATTCAGCGCGAATGCCTTCGCAGCCACGACTTCGGCGGCCAGGGGCACGTCGGCGGTGACGACCAGGTCACCGGCGTCGAGTGCCGCGAGTATCCGCGCATCCGCGACATCGAAGCCGGGCTCCACCTGAGTGGTCTTGATGAATCGCGACTTCGGCACGCGCAGCGCGTGGTTGGCGACCAGCACGGTTTGGATCTGCACGCGCTCGGCCGCGCGGAACAAGATTTCCTTGATTGGCGCCGGACAGGCGTCGGCGTCCACCCACACGACCATGGCTCAGGGGCTGCGCTGGCGGCGGTTGCTCCAGACGATCTCGGCGGCCCCGATCAGCGCGAGAATGGCGCCATAGAAGGTCCACCGGATGTCGTTGACCATGAAACCTTGCAAGATGGCGGCGGGCCCCACGTTCAAGCCCTGCATCATCCACACGCTACCCATCGCGACCATCAGCAGGCCGAGGAGGCTGGTGACGATTCGCATCACGACGTTGAAAGCCTGCCACATCGGATACCTCTCTTTGTCTTTGACGTGAGCCGCGGCCCCCCGCGCTCAGCGCCGCGGTAACGCGAACACCATGTAGGCACGCTCCGGCGGCGGCAAGCCCGTCTCGACGGTCGGCGGGAACAGCCCGCTGCCCGCGGCGACGGCGAGTGCCAGGTACTGCCGGCCGTCGATCTCGTACGTCGCCGGAATGCCTTCCGAGCCTCCCGGCAGCGCCTTCGACCACAGCACCTTGCCCGTGTCGCGATCGTAGGCCCGCAGCCGCCGGTCCTGGGCCGTGGCGACGAACACGAGCCCGCCCGCGGTGACGAGCGGCGCGCCCCGCGGATAGTGCGCGCCGGAGTCCGGCGGGAAGCCCGGCCCGGGCGTGCTGCCGTCCGGCACGCGCCACTTGATCTCGCCGGTATTCAGATCGTACGCGGTAATGTGCGACCACGGCGGCGCAATCGCCGTGAGACCCGTGGTCGGGCTGCGCAGGAAATCGTACGGTGCGACGTAGCGGACCGGCCCCAAAGCCGCGGCTTCCTTGGCCTTCGCCATCGCGGCCGCCGTTTGCGCGGGCGGGATCACGGTGCCCACGATGCTGCGCGCGGAGGGCTCCTCGTCGGACAGCTCCGCGCGGATCATCACCGGCAGGTTCTTCGAGATCACGTACATCTCGCCGTTGAGCGGGTCGACGGCCGAGCTGGCCCAGTTTGCGCCGCCGTTATGGCCCGGCATGCTGATCGAGCCTTGCAGGCTGGGCGGGGTGAACAACCCGTCGTTACGCGAGGTCCGCAGCCGTTGCCGCAGCGTTTCCTGCTCGTCCTTCGGCAGGAACGGATTGATGTCGCGCTCCGTGAACGACTGCACGGCGAACGGCGGCGGCTTCGTCGGGAACGGCTGCGTCGGCGACGAATGCTCGCCCGGCAGGTCCGACTGGGGCACCGGTCGCTCCTCGATCGGCCAGATCGGCTCGCCGGTCTTGCGCTCGAACACGAACAGGAAGCCGTGCTTCGTGGCCTGGGCGACCACGTCGCGCGCCCGCCCGTTCTGGTGGATCGTCAGCAGCTTCGGTGCCTGCGGCAGGTCGTAGTCCCACAGGTCGTGATGGACGAGCTGCCGGTGCCAGAGCCGCTTGCCGGTCCTCGCGTCGAGCGCGACGAGCGAGTTCGCAAACAGGTCGTTGCCGGGACGGTTGCCGCCGAAGAAGTCATAGCGCGCCGTCCCGAACGGCACGAACGCGATGCCGTTCGCTTCGTCGACCGTGAGCTCGCTCCAGTTGTGCACGCCGCCGGCCGTCTTGTAGGCGTCCTTCGGCCAGGTGTCGTAGCCGAACTCACCCGGGTGCGGGATGCTGTGGAACGTCCAAACGTGCTTGCCGGTCACGACGTCCCAGGCCGTGACGTCGCCCGGCGTGGAGTGGTAGCCGGCGCCTTGCGCCGGCAGCGACACGATCATGAGGTTCTCGAACACGCGGCCGGGGTTGCTCGTGACCAGCGGCCGCACGTCGCTGATGTCCCAGCCGTCGGCCTTGAGCGCGTCGCGCAGATCGACGCGGCCATGGTCGCCGAAGCCCTCGATGCTCTTGCCGGTGCGAGCGTCGATGGCCGTGAGGTAGCCGGCCGCGAGATACAGCAGCCGCCGATCCGAGCCGTCGGCGCTCTGCCAGTAGTTGATGCCGCGCGCGCCCACGGCGCCTTCGTTCGCGTGCGACCAGAGCTCCTTGCCGGTGACCGCGTCGAGCGCGATGACCGCGCTGTCGCGCGCGGTGAGATACATCGTTCGGTCGACGACGATCGGATTCAACGAGAAGCTGCGCTCGCCCGCGGGAAAGGTCCACACCGCCTCGAGCTGCGCGACGTTCGATTTGTCGATCTGCTTCAGTGCCGAATACTGCGACGAGTCCGCGCCGCCCCCATAGGTGCGCCATGTCGTGTAGGGCTGCGCGTGTGCCGTGACGGCGGCGGACACGGCCAGCATACCGACGCAGACGGTCGTGAGTGCCGTCGGACGACGGCGGTGACTAGCGCGCATGGATACTCCCCCGGGGCCTGCCAGTGGCCACCGTCGCCAGTCTACCGGGGTTGAATGGCCCCGTGCATGTGGCCACTGTCCACCCATGCACCGCGCCGCTCGGCGCGGCACCCCGGTGCCGCTTCACGGCCGCCGTTTCGGCATACACTCTGGTACCATCACGCATTGATCTTCCCGTACACTCTGGCGCGAGCTCACGACCTGCCGGAGACCTGGCCGCAATGGCGAAGAAGAAGAGGACCGCGACCCGACCCGCCGCCCGCACGCTCGACGTTGCCGCGGGATTGCTGACGACCACCGAGCTCATAGCGCTCGCGAAGAAGCGGCTGTCGGCCGAGCACTGGGACTTCATCTGCGGCGGCGCCGAGACCGAGACGACGATGCTGCGCAACCGCCACTCGCTGGACGGCATCGCGTTCAGGCCGCGCGTGCTGCGCAACGTGGAGGACGCGGAGCCGGCCACGACGTTCCTCGGGCACGAGCAGCGGCTGCCGGTGTTGCTCGCGCCGCTCGCGAGCCTCACGGATCTCGACCCCGAAGGCGCGCTGCCGATCGCGCGCGCGGCGGCGGAGTGCGGCTGCCTGCTGCTCGTCAGCAGCGTCACGCAGCCCGGTTTCGAGGAGATCGCGCGCGCGGCGCGCGAGCAGTTCGCCTTCCAGGTCTACACGGACGGCGACGAGCGCTGGTTGCTCGATACGGTGAAGCGCGCGGCCGGGGCCGGGGCGAGGGCCATCTGCTTGACGGTCGACGTGCCGACGTTCGGCCGGCGCGAGCGGCATATCCATCGGCGCCAGGTCATGGCCGGGCGGCCGTTCGGGGCGCTGCGCGCCGGCGAGGCCCACCGCGGCCGCGCCGAATGGCCGCTCGTCGAGAAGCTGAAGCGTGCCGTCGACGTGCCGCTGATGCTGAAGGGCATCCAGACGGCCGAGGACGCGGAGCTGGCCGTGAGCCACGGCGTCGACGTGATCTACGTGTCGAATCACGGCGGCCGGCAGCTCGATCACGGCCGCGGCGCGATCGATCTGCTGCCCGAGATCGTGAGCGCGGCGCGCGGCAAGGCCGAGTTCGTCGTCGACGGCGGCTTCGTGCGCGGCACGGACGTTCTGAAGGGCCTCGCGCGCGGCGCCGCAATGGTCGGGCTCGGCAAGATCCAGGCGCTGGCTTACGGCGCGGCGGGTGAGCGCGGCGTGGTGCGCCTGCTCGAAATTCTGGACGTCGAGCTTCGTGTGAACATGAAATTGCTCGGCGTGACGCGTTGCAGCGAGCTCGACGGCACCTATCTGCAGCCGGCCGCGCACGTGACGCAGCCGGGGATCTTGAGCGCGTTTCCGCTGCTCTGACGGCTGCCGATGCTGACCCCGGCGGAGCAACTGGGTCTCGCGGGCGCGGCGCTCGATGCGCGCGTGCGCCAGGCCGTGAACTACATCCCCGATTCCGCTGCTCGTGCACGTGGCGAAACGCCTCGCCGACGACGCGCGCACGAACGAGGTCGTCTACGCGCACGAGGGCGTGGTCGAGACCGTGCGCATCATGTTCCGGCCGCTGCTCGTGATGCCCGCGCAGCAGAGCTACCTGCACAACGTGTGCTCGCGGATCATGAGTGCGCTCACGCGTTTCCCCGATCTTTACGTGCGCGATGCGGAGATGCGCCGCGTGCTGCCGCTCGCCGACGACGAGCGCGCGTGGTTCGAGGAAGTGTGGCGCCCGCTCGGCCACGCCGCGCAGACGCTGTATGGCCGGCTCGACGCTCTGTGCGATTTCACGAGCGCGCGCTGGCAGGACTCGTTGCTGTTCATGGAGCCGAATCTGTCCGGGCGTCGGTGGCTTGCACTTCGGGCCGCTGGCCGAGAGGCTGGTGATGCGCGACGTGGTGCCGACGCTCCAAGGCTACGATCCCAGGCTCACGATCGAGCTGCCGCGCGATCAGCGCGATCTGTTCCTGCAGGTGCTGCTCGATCACGCGCGCGCGATCGGTCGCAGCGGCACGAACCTCTGTCTCGTCGAGCCGAAGTACGTGGCCGAGGGACCCGACGAGCAGTCGCATCTGGTCGAGTACTTTCGGGCTCGCCGCGGCATCGAGCTCACGCATGCGGACCCGCGCGAGCTTAGGCTCGTCGGCGACGAGGTCTATTACGAGGACGTGCGGGTCGACGTCGCGTATCGCGACTACGAGCTCCGCGACCTGCTCGCGCTCGAGGCCGAGCACGGCAAGAAGCTCGACGCGATTCGCGCGCTGTTCCGCCAGAACCGCATGGTGTCGTCGATCGGCGGCGATCTCGACCACAAGAGCTGCTGGGAGGTGCTGACGACGACGAGCTTGCGGCGCGGTACTTCAGCGTCGCCGAGCGGCAGCTGTTTCGCCGGCACGTGCTGTGGACGCGGATCCTGAGCGAGCGACGACCGAGACGCCCGACGGCACGCTGGATCTGCCGGAGTTCGCGCGCGCGCATCGCGAGGAGCTCGTGCTGAAGCCGAACCGCGGCTACGGCGGCACGGGCGTGCATCTCGGCGCGAACGTGTCCCAAGGCGAGTGGGACGGCCTGCTCGATCTCGCATTGAAGGAGCAGGACGATCCGCACGGCAATGGGTCGTGCAGGCGGCCGGCACGCTGCCCGTGCATCTGTTCCCGGTCCTCGACGAGCACGGCCGCACGCACGAGGAGCCGTTCTACGTGGTCATGGGCTTCGCGCCCACCGATCACGGACTCGGCATCATCGCGCGCGTGTCGCAGAAGCAGGTCGTGAACGTCGCGCAGCGCGGCGGTCTCGCGGCCGTGCTGATCGGCCACCCGCCCGCGGACCTCGCGAGCACCACGCGCTCGCCGGTGCAAGCCGATCGCGAGCGGCAAGAGCTGCGCGCGGCGATCGCCAAGCTCCGCGACCTCGATGCCGTGATTCGGCTGCTCGAGTGGGACGAGGAGACGTATCGCCCGGCCGGCGCCGCCGAGCAGCGCGCGTCGCAGCTCGCGGTGCTCGAGGGATTGCGCCACGACCTGCTCGCCGGCGACCGGCTCGGCGATCTGATGGCGACGGTGGGCGCACGCGCGGATTCGAGCACGGCCGATCGCGCGGAGCTCAGCTGCTCGAGCGGTTGCGCCGCGCGGCGGTCGCCTTGCCGGCGAGCCTCGTGGCGGCGTTCGCCGAGACGCGCTCGCACTGCCTCGCGGCCTGGGAGGAGGCGCGGCGCAGCGACGACTTCCGGCGTTCGCCGGACCGTTCGGGCCCCTGCTGAAGCTCATGCGCGAGCGCGCGCAGGCGCTGCAGCTGGCCGACGATCTCTACGACGCGCTGCTCGACGAGCACGAGCCCGGCATGCGCCGCGCGCGGCTCGAGCCGCTGCTCGGTCCCTCGGCGCCGGCTGCGCGACCCTGGTGCCGGAGCTGGCCGAGCGCACCCGCCGATTCGGTCGCTGCTGCCGCGCGGGCCGTTCGACGAGCATCGCCAGCGCGATTCTGCGCGACGCTGCTCGCGGACATGGGCTTCGACTTCGAGCGCGGCCGGCTCGATCGCTCGACGCATCCGTTCACGATGATGGCCGGCGAGGACGACGTGCGACTCACGATCCGCTCGCGTGCCGACGATCCGCTGCGCGCGATCTTCGCGACGCTGCACGAGGGCGGCCATGCGCTCTACGACCAGGGCTTCCCGCGCGAGCTGCACGGCACGCTGCTCGCCGACGCCCCGAGCATGGGCATGCACGAGTCGCAGGCGCGGCTCTGGGAGAACCACGTCGGCCGCAGCCTGCATTTCTGGAGCCGCTACTTCGAAGCTGCAAGCGCTGTTTCCGGCGGCGCTCGCGGGTTTGGACGCCGCGATTTCCATCGCGCGATCAACGTGGTCTCGCCGGGCCTGAATCGCGTCGCGGCCGATGCGGCCACCTACAATCTGCACATCCTGTTGCGCTACGAGCTCGAGATCGCGTTGCTCGCGGACGATCTCGCCGTGGCCGATCTGCCGGTGGCCTGGGACGAGCGCAGCGGCACTACCTCGGCGTCGGCGCCGCGACGCGCGCGAGGGTTGCCTGCAGGACGTGCACTGGGCGCTCGGCGAGTTCGGCTATTTCCCGACCTACACGATCGGCAATCTATACGCCGCGCAGCTCGTCGACGCCTATGCGCGCGGGCACGATCTCGACGCGGAGATCGCGCGCGGCGACTTCGCGACCCTGCGCGGCTGGCTCCGCGAGACGGTGCATAGGCACGGCGCGACGCTGGATGCGGCGACGCTGATGCAGCGGGCGACGGGCCAGAGCCTCGACACGGAGCCGTTCTTTCGGCGCCTCGAGCAGCGCGTGGCCGCGCTCGAGAGCGCGCCTCAGTCGAGCACGTGCGACAGTAGGCCGTCGGCGAGCTTCGGCTCGAACCACGTGGACTTCGGGGTGCATGAAGCTCGCCCGGCTCGGCGATGGCCGACGAGCTGCTCCATCCGCGTGGGGTGCAGCGCGAACGCGACTGC
>CAVSMD010000002.1:0-1126816 GCA_963728995.1 uncultured Gammaproteobacteria bacterium | reverse complement strand
CGCGCGTCCCTAGACTGCCCGCCGGTGCGAAGTGGGGGCCATAGCTCAGCTGGGAGAGCGCTACAATGGCATTGTAGAGGTCGCCGGTTCGATCCCGGCTGGCTCCACCAACTTCGTTGATGCCAAGGCAAGAAAACGGGCCTCGCTCCGTTCGTGGGTGCCGGCGCGGCCTGCTTAGTCTGAACTCTCTCCCCGTTTGCTCCTGCGCTCCCCATGGATGTCGATTTCCTTTACAAACCCTTGGTGCGCAGCAAGGCAAGGTTATATAACCTATTGAATATATTAAGGTTTACGAGTCTGGCACGAAAGGTGCTTGATAGGCCCGAGCTTATGCTGCTCAGTCGTTAGGGATGAACATGAACCATTGGATTGCCAAGGTGCTCGCGGCTCCGGTGCTCGCGCTTGGATTCACAGCCTCGGTGCAGGCGATACCGGTCACGATCAACATGACCGCGGATAACATCGTGAACTCCGGTGGGCTTTGCTTCACCGCGGCTTGCACGGACGGAACGGGGTGGCTGGGGCTTTCGCCGAGTGCGCTCGACCATGGAAGCGACTGGCAGCAGTCGGATTCGTTCACGCTAGATTTGGCGCCCGGCACGTACTATTTCGCCTGGAACATCGTCAACGACGGAGCGCCGTCGAGCGGCAACCCCGCGGCCCTGCTCGCGGAGATTCTTTGGGATGGACATGCGAATCATTCGTCGTCCGCCTGGGAAGTGTATGACCTCGCGAGCGGCACGTTCATCGCCAACGCTACGGACTACGGCGCGAACGGCGCCGCGAACATCTGGACGAGCGTGAACGGTGGACCGGTCAGCGGCGTCAGCACCGGCGCAGACTGGATCTACACGGCCAATAACTTCGAGCGCGCTGATGCGAGTGCTTGGATCCGTACCAGCATCACGGTGCCGGAGCCGGGGAGCCTGGCGCTGCTCGGCATCGGTTTGCTGGCACTCGGACGGCTGAGACGCAGGCGCGCTGCCTAAGCTCGGATACCTGCCACGTAAGAAGACCCGCCGATGGCGGGTTTTCTTTTGGTGCGCCCGGCACGAGCCCCGGAGCGCAAGCTCATGGAGCGAGTGGTTGAGCGCAGCAATCTGCGGCTGCCGTATCAGCGCGCGGGCAGCCGACGAGGGCGCCAGGGCATCGATGAGACGCCGGTGTCGGAGCTCAAAGGCCGGCTTGCGATGCACTGGCCGAGCGTGAAGCAAGCGCTGTTGGAAGGCAGCTATGTACGGCAACCGATACGCCGGGTGGGTATACCGACGATCACGGGCGAGCACGAACACTCGGCGTGCCGACGCTGGTGGATCGGCTAATCCAACAAGCGTTCCTTGAAGCCGGATGATGCGAGCACAGCGGACGCGGGCGAGCGATGTCAGAAAACTTTACGAAGCCGCAAGTGAACGGGCCGGCGGCTCGCGGCAAAGCGCTTATAGAAGAAGCACTTGGCGTCTGTGGCACGCAAATTGCTTTTGTATGGTTGGCTCGCCCCAGAAAGAAACAATAACGCGGAGGTTCCCATGTTCGACAGTCGATTCCGTCCGTTCGTCGCAACTGCAATGGCCCTTGGGGCAGTGATGCTGACGACACAGGCGCAAGCCATCATCATGTACGCGAACAGCGCGACCTTCGGCCCCGACCTCGTTCACCAATTGGACATCGACGTCGCAGCCGGCACCGGCACCCTGATTCAGAACTACAACGTCTCGACCGGCAACGGCCGCGGCGTCGTCGTGGTGGGCAATGTTCTCTACTCCACCGAGTCCGGCCCCAGCAGCGATATCTTCGGCGGCAGCAATCAGATCTTCATGACTGACCTCACCACGGGTCTGTCATTGGGCTCGATCACCGTCGCGGGCCTGCCCGCGGGTGCCGCCATGTCGACACTTGCCTGGGATGGAACGGCTTTCTGGACATCGGAGTACCTCGGGGGCAACCACGGATACCGTATCGACACGTCGGGCAACATCGTTAGCACGATTCAGTTGGGTCTCGCTGACTCCAACATGGACGGCATGGAGTACTTCAACGGCATGCTGCTCTCGAACCGCGGAGATGGAGAGGGGCCGTATGATGTTTACGATCTTGCCGGAAACTTGATCACGGCCTCGTTTCTGAACCCCGGTGGCTTTACGACGGGCACGGCTTATGACGGTACGTACTTCTACACCTCTTCGTTGGGCAGCCTGAACGTTTTCGACGGCCTGACCGGGGCGTTTGTCAAGAACATTACCCTCTCTGGGTTCAATTTCAACATTGAAGACCTTTCCGTCGATTACGCACAGCGTCCGGACACCGGAGGCGGCGGCACTCCGGTTCCCGAGCCAACGTCTCTGGCGCTACTCGGACTAGGTCTGGCCGCGTTGGCACGCTCCGTCCGCCGTCGCAGAACGTGTTGAGCTGAAACTCGGGCCTTGCTTCTTGAGGAGCCCCGCTTCGGCGGGGCTTCTTTATGGTGCGCCCGGCAGGGCGCTCTCGCTTGGAGGTGGAAGTCCTTTACACACCCGACGCGGGGAAGTGTTGGCGGAAGGCAGGGATTCTTGAGGCGACTCAAAGGAAAGCCGAAAGCAAAGCGCTGGCGGGGCGAACTGGAAACGGATCGGGGTGGCACCGGCGGGTGAGCAGGCAAAAGTAGGCAACCTTGGCCGGCCACGGGCGTGCAATTTACCGCCACCGCCAACAGACCTTACGCCGTGCCGCGAGCAGGCTACAATGGGCGGCGTTCGGTAGCGGCCGCGATAGCTGGCGGCCATGCATCCGCACTTCTGCAGCAACCGTCCCCATCGTCTAGAGGCCTAGGACATCGCCCTTTCACGGCGGTAACAGGGGTTCGAATCCCCTTGGGGACGCCAATAAGAAACATAGAGTTAGCATTGTCTCGATCGGCCGCAACAGAACCCTATGGCCCAAACTACAGCCAAAGTCCGGCCCTTCTTCGTTGACCACGCAATGACTCGTGGGCTCTACGACTACTACTGGTGACCGGGGCAGGCACTTTCCGAAAGTCGTGCTGGACTCTAAGGCTCCCACTCCCAGGGGTTCCGAATTTCGACGCCCATTGGTTTGAAGTCATCCACGTCGCGCGTAACTACAACGTCAAAGATCGGTCCAGATAACGATCGGACGTGTTCGCGCCCGCCCGTGGCGCGCGTCCGTTGGGCGCCCGCGCTACGCTCCATTCGCTGTCCCGCCCAAGAGGTGCCATGCCTCAGCCAGGACGGCTTCGCAGGTCAGTAGCGACGGCGCGACTGAAGCGAACGTTCCGTTCGCCCAGGCGTGATACCGGTGCCGCGCGCTCAGGCATGCAACCAGCGCGCCGGTGTCGACGATGTGCCGCTTCATTGCTTGCCAAATCGGCCAGGTGACGCGGGTTCGTCGAGAGATCGACCCGAGCGTCTTTCACGCAGCCGAGAAGATCATGCGCCAGGTCGAGAAACGATCCGCGAGGAACCTCGCGTGAGTCGTCGAGATATCGTTCCAGCGCCTCGCGAACGAAGACGCTCTTTTGTACGCCGCGGCGTTTGATGGCCGCGCTGAGTTTTCTGTGGATTGCCACCGGGCCGTCACCTGTCCGGTCCTCCACCCGACCACGCCCGGCTCGCCAGCTCACATAAGGCCGCCTGTGCGCATTATCCGCGAGTGGGGCCGACTTGGCCGGCCGATCGACGCGGCGTCGCCACTGAGTCGCCGGTTGTGCGTGACGAGCGCTCAAGCGCATACAAGACGCCGCCCATTATGAGAGCGAGCAGTGGATCGGTGATCTCGGCAACTCGCCCGACGAGTTGAGTCTGTACGAGCTCGATCGCTGTCAGCAGCACAGCGCTCACCGCGATGGCGACTACGAGCTTCAATCTGGCCTGCACCAAAAGCCAGACGAGGCTGCCGTACAGAAAGACCTTCTCAAGGAAGGCCTGTAGATTGATCGCCATCGAACCGCCCTCGAAACCTTTGAACGGAATAAATGAGAACGCGTTCGGATCAGCGGTCAAGGCGAACGGAATAACTCCTTGCACGGTCACTTGTACTGCTAGCAGCGACGCGAGAATGCCGGTGCGGGAGCGATGACGGTTGAGCACCGTTACCCACAAAACGATGGCCGCCGTCGCACCGATGATTTCGGAGAGGTTCATCACGCGCGTCATCAGGAATGGCTTCGCCGCGATCGCGCCGAGCGCAAGCAGCGGCATGGCAAGAAGTGCGCGGTCCGGCGTCAACAGGGTTTGTAACAAGCGGCCGATGACGAGGCAAACGATGCAATGACGCAACACATCGATAGGCGCGATGTCGCCGGTCAGCAGCGGCTTGATGGCGTCTTTGACATGTTGGAAGTCGATGGTGGGCACATAGGGAAAAAAGCGAAACCCAAGCCACGCGCCGATGAGGAGTATCGGGAAAAGCGAAGGCGGCCGGTGGTTCTTGACGCCGCCGGCAAATCGTTGATTCCAATCGATCCAACCCGCGCATGCGCCGGCGACCGTCCCGAAACTGTTCAGCGTGAAATCGAACACGCTCGTATCGCGGCCGACGACAAAGGTCTGCATGCATTCGATAGAAAACGAAAGCACGGCGCCGAGAACGAAGACAAATATCAATCGAACGATGCGCGGCGCGCGCTGGAGCAAGGCCTGCATGCCGAAGAAGCCGAAAGGCAAGAACAGCACGACGTTCGACAGCAGGTCGCCTTTGCCGGGACGATGATGGAGAGATTCCAGGAACCGCGGCAGGATGTCGCTCAGCTGGGCCGTATGAACGATCGTGAACGGATATAAAGTGCCGTACAGCACCAAGAGGGCGGACAGGGCGAACAGCGCGATCATCTTGGGAGAATAACAACACGCCCGAGCAGTGAGTGTGCGCTTGGGAAATCGCAGCATGATAGCTTCGACCACCGGATGCTCGCCAGACGCTTCCCCTACGCCGCGTACTACCGCTATCGAGAAACTCGATCGGTCACGCTGCTCCACGGCCAGCGGTATCTGGACTTGCAGCGTGCGTGAGGCCAGTCGAACGGGCAGCTGTACTCGGCGTTCGCCATCAAGTTTGTGCTGACAGGCGTCAAGAAGATTTTGAGATCCGCTTCTAGTCAGTCCTCGGAACGGTTCTCAGTCGTTTGTCGCGCGTTCTTCTTGACGCTCTCAAGCACGAGACGCAGCAGCTTTTCCGGCAAGTAGCCATAAATGTATTTGCCGTCAGCGGTCGATCTCAGGTCGGGGCTGGGCCAAGTGAACGTACTGAGTTCGGTGGTGATGATCCAAGACCACTCGGTATCCAGCCCGAGACGTTGCTTGGTGGGTAGCGGAATTTCTACGCCGTCTTCGTCCGTGATGGGCGGCGCGTGCGTGACGGGGAGAACGTAGGCGACAGTGCGACCAGCGGTTGTGATCCGCGTGAGCACGATGCTGCAAGGACGATCCTTGGTACTGTCCTCCCGACCCGTGCGCGCTTCGTTCCACCAGAGATAGGCGTAACGAACGACTTGGCCCGGATGGGGAACTGGAAGGCCATCCGCCCACCAGCACGTCATTTCGTGGTTATAGCGCGCAGCTTCCGGGGGGAATTTCCACGGCATCCAGCGCGGCAAGCTCTTCGTCGGTGAGCTCGGAGACGTGCTTGGCTTGGCGATCCAGGCTTCGCAGGCGCTGATACTCCTCAGCTGAGAGCAACACAACATCGTCGCGACCATGACTGGTGACAATCACCGCTTCTCGATGGGCAACACCGCGGAGGCGGCCAAACTCGCGCTGAAATTCAGTGGCGGGGACTCGTGCCACATCTAATCTCCAAACCTAGCAGGATGCCCATTATACGCAATTTGCGTATTTTGCGAGATTGGCCGGGCCGATCTGGGCGACGGGGATCGATGGCCCTTACGCTCGAGGTAGCTGTTCCATTCTTCGAGCGTGTCGAACAACGGGTTCGAACTTTCTCCGCCTGGGGACGCCACTTCAAACCAGCAGTTAGATCGAAACCGTCCGCAAGAAGCTGTTGGTGCGCGGAGAAGACAAACCTACGGAGTCAAGAACGATCGATCGGGCGCACATTTTGCGGCGCGCTTCGGATGCCCTGCGGAGGAAGGACTTTCAAAGCCGGGGCACGGTAACCTCGGGTACGAGCCTCAGTCGCTTGGCGCGGCGAACGAAACCCTTGTCGTCGAAGGTGACGATTCGGCTGCACGCGCGGCTGCACGCCCAGTGAAGCGCGTCCGCGAAATCAAGCCCTTTCCGATGAAGATCGAGCGCATCTTTCACGGCTTCCCAGCGTTCGACAGTCACTCGCGGCATGCCGAGCAAGTGTTCTACGGTCTCGCAGAACGTTTCCGTCGCCACTTCATACAAACCGCGCATCACCCACTCGAATTCCAACATCACCGTCAACGGGACGAAGATGGCCGGAGAATCAAGCAGTACGCGGCGAGCGCGCGGACGCTGTTTGGCGGCTTCGGGATCGTCGGGGTCGTCGCAGTAGAAACGGGCCAAGATGTTGGTGTCGACCGCGATCATCGCCGTCCCGTCCGCGTCTTCTTCACTAGACTGGCAGCGTCGAACTCACTCAGACGCCGGGTTTTGCCCCTGGACCTGACCTTGATTAAGCCGTAACCGCTTTCCGGATCGGAAGGCGTTACCCGCCTGCGCACGATGAGCCGAATCGTGCCCGCCTCATCGACGAACTCAACCTGGGTGCCGGGGGTAAGGCCATACTTGGCCCTGATTTCGGCAGGGATAACGACCTGTCCTTTTTCCGTCAACGTGGCGGCGGCCATCACATCTCCCTCGAATCGCTCGCACGCCCGCGAGTATAGCGCCGCTTACCTGGTAAGCACAAATCGCCTCGGCAAACGCGAGTGGGCTTCGGATCGTCACTCGATTACAGAAGCGCCTTTCACGGCGTTAACAGGGGTTCGAGTCGCCTTGGGGACGCCACATGACGGCGGTCCGGCGCAGGTCCTCAGTGAAGTGCCGGTCAATGCGCCTGTTGCAGCCGATCCGAGCTAGCCACATCCTGATCAGTGATTGGCGGGTGACGCCCAAGCGGCGTGCTTCGCGGTCGATCGACTGTACCATCCACTCCGAAAAATCCGTTGACGCGCTTGGTGGCCACGCCCCATCCACCTCCAGCCAATTTGACAAGTAACCCGCCTGACGGGAGTGTCCGCGAACCTTCCGCAGGGTCCCTTCCGGTGGATGGCTACTTCCCTGCGCGAGGGGCGCGTCTGGGTCGCGAGCCCGCCCCAAACTTCGGCGCAAAACGCCGCACCTGATCGCGCAGATACCGATCCGACAGGTGCCCATAGTGACGCTCGACCATTCGCGTGTCCGCATGGCCGAGGTTGCGCGCGAGCGCGATCAGCGTCATGCCCGATTCAACGGCCAGGCTCGCATGCGTGTGGCGCAAGCCATGAAACGAAATCGGGGGATGGATGCCGGCGCGCTTGCACGCGAGCGCGATGCGCCGCGCTTGGTGCGAGATCCCCCATGGTTCGGCGCTTCCGCGCGCCGCGTCGTTACGCAGCAGCAGTCGGTCGCCGGGTTGCTTGTGGGCGATGAGGCGTGCGAAGAATTCGGCCGCTTCGTCATTCAGGAACACGTCACGACTGCGGCCCGTCTTGCTGATCGGGACGCTCAAGGTCTTACGTGCAGGGCTGAAATCGCTGACGATGGCGCGGCAAAGCTCACCGTAGCGACAGCCCGTGTAGAGCGCCGCCTGAACGAGCCTGCGAAAGTCGCCGTGGCACGCCCGCAGCAAACGCACGACTTCCTCACGACTGAGCCAGCGCTGTCGCGCGGCGCCGACGCGGCGGAACGCCCGCAGCCCCGTGCGCCAGGCCGCGTCGCTCGAGCATTCGCCGGGGTAGAGACGGGCGGCATGATTCAGCGCGGCTTTGAGAGTTGTGGTGATCCGGTTCACGGTGCTGCGACGCTGGCGACGCCGTTCGGCATCTTCGGGGTCGATCCGGGCGGACTGTTTGGCGGGCGAGTTCGCAGGTCGGCGCCGCCGCGGTGCGCTGGCGGCGAGCTCGTCACGCCAGCGCTTCAGTTCCACGGCGGTCAGCGCCGCGAGGGGCCAGTCGCCCCACCGTGGCAGTACGTGGGCTTCGAGTTGCTGAGCGGCACGCGCCGTGCTCTGGCCTTCGGCGGCACGATCGGCCAAGTAGCTCATGATCGCGGCTCGGACGGTCAGCGGCGGCGGGCCGATCACAGGCCGGTCCGGCCCTCGTTTTCTCCCTCCGCTCATAGCCTATCTTCTGGTGGAAACGACCGCAGGCATCAAGCGCAGTACCGACCCTTTTTGTGGGAAAATCGCGCAACGTCTGTCCACCCGCGCCTCCAAGCCCACCGCGCCGATGACCCACTCCCCCGTCCGCACCCGCTTCGCCCCGAGCCCGACCGGCGCCCTGCACATCGGCGGCGTCCGCACGGCACTCTTCTCCTGGCTCTACGCCCGCCGCCACGGCGGTCAGTACCTCCTCCGCATCGAAGACACGGACCAGGAGCGCTCGAACGAGGCCTCTGTCCAGGCGATCCTCGACGGCTTCGCCTGGCTCGGCCTCGACGCCGACGAGGGCCCGTTCTTCCAAAGCCGCAGGTTCGACCGCTATCGAGAGGTGGCGGAGCAGATGATCGCCGGCGGTCTTGCCTACCGCTGCTACTGCACCTCCGACGAGCTCGCCGAGATGCGCGCGCAGCAAACCGCGCGCGGCGAGAAGCCGCGCTACGACGGCCGTTGCCGCGATCGCACGGCCCCGCGCGATGGCGTGCCACCCGTGGTCCGGTTCCACCAACCGACTGAGGGACAAGTCATCGTCGAGGATCTCGTCCACGGCCCCGTAATCTTCGAGAACCGCGAGCTCGACGATCTCGTGATCCTGCGTTCGAACGGTACGCCCACATACCACTTCGGCGTCGTCGTCGACGATGCGGACATGCAGATCACGCACGTGATCCGCGGTGACGATCACCTGAACAACACGCCGCGACACATTAATCTATTCCGCGCGCTGAACATCGCCGCGCCGCGCTATGCCCACATTCCGATGATCGCGGGCCCCGACGGCGCGAAGCTCTCGAAGCGCCATGGCGCCGTCAGTGTGCTCGAGTACCGCGAGCAGGGCTATTTGCCCGAGGCGTTGCTGAACTACCTCGTGCGCCTCGGCTGGTCGCACGGTGACCAAGAGCTCTTCACCCGCGCCGAGATGATCGCGTTGTTCGATCTCGCTGCCGTGCAGCGCTCGATGGCGCGCTTCGACGTCGACAAGCTGAACTGGTTGAACCAGCAATACATGAAAGTCGCACCGGCAAGCCGGCTTGCCGAGGGCGTCCGCCGTCAGCTCGCCGCTTCCGGCGTGCAATTGGACCCTCTACAAGCACTCGAGCCGCTCGTCGACGCCTTCCGCGAGCGCGCCAAGACGCTGCGCGAAATGGCGGAGCGCGTGCACGTCTACGTCGCCGACGATTTCAGCTACGAGGCGAAGGCGGCGCAGAAACACTTGCAGCGACCTGCAGTAGAAGTGCTGCGCCAGGTTCGGGACGGACTCGCCGCGCTCGCCGATTGGAAAGAGACAAGCACGCAGGCCGTCGTCGAGCACGTCGCTGCCACTGCAGGCGTCGGGCTCGGCAAGGTGGCGCAGCCCCTACGAGTCGCTCTCACCGGCGACACGGCCTCGCCGGGCATCGGCACGACCCTGGTTCTGCTCGGCCGTGAGCGGGCCCTGGCCCGCATCGACAAGGCGTTGGCGACGATCGGGGCGCCGCAGGCGTAGCTTCGGTCGAGCGTTCAGTGCGCCGTGAGGTTCGTGGGCGGGTAGGGCGCGACGATGCCCGTCGCGACCTTGAAGCCGGCGGCAAGAGCCCATCCGGGATTGCCGCCCGGCTGGTAGGTGTACGCGCCGGCATCCGCAGCGCCGCTGCGGGACGTGCCGTTGAAGTCGGTCATCGTGACGTACGTCGACGAGCCGGCCCCGCGTAGCGCGCTGCCGGCCGTCGGAAATAGATCGATCGGCGGTGCGCCGTTGTAATGGCCGGACACGAAGTCCGTGCCGATGCCGTTACCGTTCTTGTAGCCCGAGCCACCGCCGGAGAGACCACCGGCACCCGCGTTGCCAGCCACCGTCACTAGGCTGAGGTCGCCGCTGATCAGCTGGATCGCCGCGCCGGCGTTGTTGTAGACGGCATTGTTCGCCACCACCACCGGGCCGCTCACGCCGCGTACTTCGATCGCGGCGCCGATCACGGTGTTGTGGACGATAACTTGGTGCGACGGGCTGCCGGCCTGGTGCGGCCGCACCGCGATCGACGAGCCGAGCACGATGTTGTTGCGGATGATCGAATCGGCCGCCGACTGGATTGCATAGTCGTTCGTGTGCCAAATCAGATTGCCCTCGATGACGTTGGCAGGACCGTTACCGACGGTGCTGTACGTGATGATGCCCGGGTAATTGGTGTCGTGAATCACGTTATGGCGGATTACGTTCCCGTAGCTGCCTTCCTTGAGCTCGATGCCGTCGCCCTGTTCCACCGTCGAACGATTCGTGTCGTGCACGTGGTTGAGCTCGACGACGCTGTTCGCGACGCGGCACTCGTCGTTGTTGCAGCCGAGGTACATACCCTCGCCGGTGCCATTGGTATGGTGTATATGATTGTGGCGGATCACGAGCCCTATGTACGTGCCGCCGGAATTGGCGGAGAGCCCCACGTCGCCGGTCTCGTAGATCTCATTGTCCTCCAGCGTTACGAAGTTCGAGCTCATGAGGCGAATGCCGTGCGAGCCGCCCGTCACGTGCAAGTTGCGAAGCACGAGGTAGCTCGAGCCGATTACTTCAATGACGTTGTTAGCATCGGTCGTCATCAAGATGACGGCATTTTCGCCGGTTTTCCCGCCGATCGTGATCGGTTGCGAGGGTGTGCCGACGACGGTGAAGGCGAAACGCGAGTCGAAACTGTACGTCCCGCCGCGCAGCACGAGCTGGTCGCCTGGGTTCAACGCCGCGATGGCGGCGCGCAGATCGCTAGTCGGCGTGACTTCCACGACGGCCGCCTGCAGTGCGGTGGTTGCGCCGACCCACGCGAGAACAGAGACGCAACGCATCATCGTCGGGCGTTCCATAACACCGCCGGCTCGGTGAAAGAATCGAACGGTATTCTGCCCCAGGGGCGCACGAGCCGACACTCGTCGCCGGCGGGCGACATCAGGACCGAGACGCTACTCGCTCAACGAGCTCCGCACGCTCTGTAGCTCGTCCGCGTGCTGGTCCATGTCGCCGGGCGCGATCTCCACGCGGCGCAGCGCCGGATACTTGGCCAGGTCCTGCTCGCCAAGGCGCACGAGCTTCGCGGCCACGAGCACGTCGGCCAGCGACACCGCGCCCTCGAAGTCCGTCTCGTAGTCGTCCTGATGCTCGACCGCGCTTTGCAGTGATTCCGGCAAGCCCCAGGTCTCGAGGATGGCTTTGCCGATCGTCGCATGCCAGCCGTCGATGACCTCGCGCATCTGCACGTCGCTGAGCTCCTCCACGTCCTTGGAGCGCATGATGATGTAGAGACGGCCGAGCACGTGCAGCAGGCCCGTGAGCAGCGCTTGATCCGGGCTCAACTTGGTGAAGCGCTTGGCGATCACGAAGCACAGCGCCGAGGTGTCGAGGCTGTCGGCCCAGGCCCGCTCGAGCTCGGCCTTCGCGGCTGGGGAGTATGTGTCCTTGCTTCGCAGCTGACGCATCGCAAACGCCACGGCCACGCTGCGCACCATGTTGAAGCCCATACGGCTCACGGCCTTCTTGAGGTCGGTGACGTTCTGGTCGGCACGACGGAACTCCGCGGAGTTCGCGATCCGCAGCAGCCGCGCGGCCAGCGCCGGCTCGGAGCTCAAGATCCGGACGATGTCCTCGGTGCTGGTATCGGGCGACTGCAGCGCGCGTTGAATCCGCAGTACGGCTTCGGGGAAGGCCGGCAGCTCGAGCCGCTCGTCGCGCAGATCCTGGGCAAGCCGTTCGACGAAGCTGAAGCCAACGGCATGGGCCGTACCTGACATAACGAACCTCTCCGGAACAACGCCCAGTGTCTTACGGTATCGACCGGAGTTCGGATACCTTGATGGCGAATGGCCGGAAGCGATCCACATTCCGAGGTCGGGCTGCCGGCGCTGCACGGTCTCGTCCTGGCGGGCGGGCGCAGCGCCCGCCTGGGGCGCGACAAGGGCTCCCTCGAGTACCACGGCGTGCCCCAGGTGCGCTGGGCCTTGGCGCTGCTCGAGCCGCTTTGTGCCCTGACGTTTGCCTCGATCCGGCGGGCGCAGGCCGAGCTGCCGGCCTACCGTGGATTACCGCTCGTGATCGATGAAGGCGGCAGCGCGGGTCCCGCCGCGGGCGTGCTGGCGGCGCTTGCGACGCTCGCCGCGCATCGCCTGGCTGGTCGTGGCCGCGGATATGCCGCTGCTCGAGCCGGCGCTGATCGCGAATCTCGTCGCCCGGCGCGATCCGGCGGCGCTCGCCACGGCCTACCGGCACGCGGACGGGACGCCGGAGCCGCTCTGCGCGATCTGGGAGCCGGCCACGAGGGCCCGGCTGGAACAGCATGCCGGGAGCGCGGGGGCCTCGCTGCGGCGCTTGCTCGAGGCCGGGCCCGCGAGATTGCTCGATCTCGACAACGACGAGGCACTGACGAGCGTGAACACGACGGCCGAGGAGGCGCGCGTTCGCCGCCTGCTCGAGGACAGCGTTATGTGAAATCCCGAGGCGCGGTACTAGCTCTCAGACCGTGCGCCGGCCGCGGTCTAGACTGACTGGCTGGGAGCGGTCGGTCTTGGCGCTCCTGAGGCACAACGAGAGCAGCAGAGTGGCCAGGCACGAGACACCGTCGAACAGCGGCCCACCGCCCTTGCCGGCAACGCCGCGCGCGGCCTCGACGGGCAACGGCCTCCACCATGGCGCCGCCCTCGGCGACACGTTGCCGCCGCAGCCGCTGAAGGAATTGCTTTCGGCGGGGGGTGCGAATCTGTACGTGCTCTCGGCCGACCACGAGCTCATCGATACGGTGCAGCGCGCGAGCGGCGAGCAGTATCCCGTGTTCGCGGTCGCGGATTGGCGCGAGCTGAAGAGCGCCGTCGAGAGCGGGCACTGCGGGATCGCGCTGCTCGACTCGGAGCTCGTCGGCCGCGATCTGCTGAAGCATATCGCGGCGCTCGAAGCCCATGCCGAAAAGCTCGTGGTGCTCGTGGCGGCCGACCGAGCGGTCGCGCAGGAGCTGATGGGGTTTCTGTCGGACCGACGCATCCATCGGCTGCTGATCAAGCCCGCCGCGCTCGGTATCACGCGGCTCTTGATCGAATCCGCCGTCAATCGTTGCCTGCAGCTGCGCGAGCTCGCGAACGCGGCCGGCAACGTGGATCTGAACGTGGCCGCCTTGCGCCGCCCGCCGCTCTGGCGCCGCGCGCTCGCGCTCGTCGCGATCGCCGCCGTGCTCGGCGGCGCCGTGTACGGCGGTCTGCGGCTGCGCCAAGCGCCCACGGCGGGGCAGGGCAGCGATGAGCCGGCGGTGACGGCGGCGACGACCCCGCCAGCGGCCAAGCAGCCGGCCGAACCGCCGGCGTCCGAGGCCGCCGCGTCCGATCGGTTTGCCGAGCTGCTGCGCCGGGCCGGGGAAGCGGTCGACGCCGGGCGGCTGGCGGCACCGGTGGGCGACAACGCGCTCGACTACTACCTGACGGTGCTCGCCGCGGACCCCGACGAGCCGACGGCGCGCAGCGGGCTCACGGCCGTCGTCGACGCACTGTTCGCGCGGGCCGAGGCGGCGCTGCTCGGCGACTCGTTGGACGCGGCCGCCGCGGCGCTCGCCGCGGTGCAGCGCGCGGACCCCGGCAGCAGCCGGCTCGCGTTTCTCCAGACGCAGCTCGAGCGAGCGCAAGCGGCGCGGACCGCGCGGCAAGCGGCCGCAAGGACGCCGAGCGTGCCGCCCGAGCCCGTGCCCGCGGCCACCGCAGCGGCGCGCGTGCCGGCAGCCGAAGAGCGCACGGAGCTGCAGAGCTTGCTCGTGATCGCCACGGCACGCATGCAGCGCGGGCAGCTGCTTTCGCCGACGGGCGACAGCGCGTTCGAATACGTGAATCGTGCCGCGGATATCGATGCGGCCGATCCGCGCGTCGTGCGCGCGCGCGCGACGCTTGCGGCGGCCTTGCTCGACGCGGCGCGCACGGCGCTCGGTGCCGGTAATTTCGCGAACGCACCCAAGCTGCTCGCCGGGGCGCGCACGCTCGGCGCGGATCCGAAAGCGGCCGCACAGATCGACGCCGAGCTCGCTGCTGCGCAGAACGCCGTGGCGGAGCGCCGTCATGCGGAATGGCTGACGCTCGCGGAGAGTCGCGTGCGCGAAAGCGCGCTGACGGAGCCCGCGGGCGATAGCGCGCTCGACTATCTGCGCCGGCTGCAGAGCGAACGGCCCGACTTCGCGGGACTCGCCGCGGCGTGGGACCGCTGGGCCGCCGCGCTCGGCGCGAAGGCGCGCGCAGCGATCGGCGCGCACGACTGGACGGCGGCCGAAGCCACGCTCAAAAGCCTGGAGCAAGCGCCGCGCAGCGCGGCGCCGGCGGCCACGCTGCGCGAGCAGGTCGAGACCGGTCGCCTGCAGGAGCAGTACCTGGCGACGGCCGTGCCCGCCAGCGAGCTCGACCTGGTCGAAGCGCCGCCGGTGACATATCCACCCGAGGCGCTGCGGCGCAGCATCGAGGGGTGGGTGGATCTCGAGTTCGTCGTCGACCGCACGGGCCGCCCGAAGGGCGCAACCGTCATCGCGGCCGAGCCCACCGGCCGGTTCGAGGAGGCGGCGCTGACGGCCGTGGCCACGTATCGGTATGCCCCATTCGAACGGGCGGGCCATGTCTATGATCGGCGCGTTCGACTGCGGCTGCGTTTTGCCCTGAATTGACCGCACGTTCGGGCTTTCCGGGGTGGCCGGACGGGGTGACCGCTGGTCGTGCTGAGGCGCCCGGACGCCCGCCGGACTCCGGCGCGGGATAGACGAGGTCTGGGCCGATCTGCGGCAGCTAACTCACTGAATATGAGGGGTTTGTCAGCGCGGCCCTTGGCGCGGCGCCCTTGCCCCGGTTATCCTGCGAGGCACGAAAACATCAGGGCACTCCCACCAGTTGGTTTGAGGGCGCGCTGTCGGGCTCGGAGCCTGACGGAGCCATGGGTAGTCCCGTCTGTCGGCGGCGGTTTCCTGGGCGCTGAGAAAGGCAGCGTCGCCCTCTCTCTGATCGCAGTCTGCTTCGGATTTGGTCGGTCGCCGGCTCGCGATCCGCGCCCGACGGCGGCCTCGCGCTGGACGGCGACGCCAGGCGAGGACTATGCAGGTACCGTTGCTCGACCTCAAAGGTCAGTATGCCCCGCTGCGCGCGCAGATCGAGCGCGCGATTCAGCAGGTCTGCAACGAGCAGCGGTTCGTGCTCGGCCCGAACGTGGCCGAGCTCGAGACCGAGATCGCTCGCTACTCGCAAGCCAAGCACGGCCTTGGCGTCTCTTCCGGAACCGATGCGCTGCTCGTCGCGCTGATGGCGCTCGACGTCGGACCCGGCGACGAGGTCATCACTTCGCCGTTCACTTTCTTCGCGACGGCCGGTGTCGTGGCGCGCCTGGGCGCGCGCCCGCTGTTTTGCGACATCGATCCGCAAACCTTCAATCTCGATCCGGCCGCCGTGCGCGACGACGATTGCGCAACGCTGTGAGCAGCGTGGCGATCGACTCGTGAATCGCAGCACGGGCGGCGTCATCAAGGCGCTGCTGCCGGTGCACCTGTATGGGCAGATGGCGCCGCTCGATGAGCTCACGACGCTCGCGCGGCGTCATCGTCTGGCGGTCGTCGAGGACGCGGCGCAGGCGATCGGCGCCGCGCTGCCGGACGGCCGGGTCGCCGGCAGTGTCGGCGACGTGGGCTGCTTGTCGTTCTTCCCGACGAAGAATCTCGGCGCGTTCGGCGACGCCGGCATGTGCGTGACGAACGACGCGGCGCTCGCGGAGCGGATGCGGATTCTGCGCGTCCACGGCGGCGAGCCCAAGTACTACCACTCATTGATCGGCGGCAACTTCCGGCTGGACGAGCTCCAGGCCGCCGTGCTGCTGATCAAGCTCGAGCATCTCGAGGACTGGACGCAGGCGCGGCAGCGCAACGCCGAGCACTACGATGCGCTGATCGAGACAGGCCGGCTTGACCGACCACGTGGTCGCGCCGTTCCGCGTGCCGGGCTTCCGGCACGTTTTCAATCAATACATGATCCGCGTGCGCCGCCGCGACGAGCTGCGCGCGCATCTCGCGGCCAGCGGCGTCGGCACGGAGATCTACTATCCGGTGCCGCTGCATGCGCAGCAGTGTTTCGCCTATCTCGGTCACGCGCCGGAGGATTTCCCGCAGGCGCAACGCGCCGCGGCGGAGGTTCTGGCCCTGCCGATCTACCCCGAGCTCACAGCCGAGCAGCGCGAATACGTCGTTCGGCAGATCGCGGATTTCTATCGGCCGTGAAGCGACGACACGGACACCGTGAGCACGACGGGCGTCGGTCTCCTGGGCCGTCGCCAGTTTGTGAATCCGTCCCCCACCATTCAGTGCCGGTTTGTGGCAGCATCCGCCTGTGTCAGACACCACCCGCAAGCTGCTGATCGTCGAGGACGATCCCGGAATCCAGAGCCAGCTCCGCTGGTGCTTCGAGGATTACGAGGTCATCCCCGCCACCGATCGCCAGACGGCGATCAACGAGCTGCGCAGGCACGAGCCCGCGGTCGTGTTGCAGGATCTTGGCTTGCCGCCCGACGACAGTGGCGTCACGGAGGGGTTTGCCACGCTTCGCGAGATCGTCCAGCTTGCGCCGTTCACGAAGGTCGTCGTCGTCACGGGTCACGGTGACCAGAGCAACGCGGTCAAGGCCGTGGGACTCGGCGCTTACGATTTCTATCAGAAGCCCGTCGATGTCGACACGCTGCAGCTGATCGTCCAGCGGGCCTTTCAGATCCACGCGCTCGAGGCCGAGAACCGCCGGCTGGCAGAGGCGCTCGGCGCGTCGCCGCTCGACGGTGTCATCGCCGCGAGCGAGTCGATGTTGAAGGTCTGCCGCACGGTCGAGAAGGTGGCGCCGACCAATGCCACCACGTTGCTGCAGGGCGAGAGCGGCACGGGCAAGGAAGTGCTGGCCAAGGCCATCCACCACGCTGAGCCGGCGCGCGGAGAAGCCGTTCATCGCGATCAATTGCGCGGCCATCCCCGAGACGCTGCTGGAGTCGGAGCTGTTCGGCTTCGAGAAGGGTGCGTTCACCGGCGCCGTCAAGCAGACGCCCGGCAAGATCGAGGTGGCCGACGGCGGCACGTTGTTCCTCGACGAGATCGGCGACATGCCCCTGTCGCTGCAGTCGAAGCTGCTGCGCTTTCTGCAGGAACGAACGGTCGAGCGGATCGGCGGGCGTACCGAGATCCCGGTCGACGTCCGCGTCGTCTGCGCCACGAACAAGAACCTGCAGCAGGCCATGGGCGCGGGCGGGTTTCGCGACGATCTCTACTACCGGATCGCCGAGATCACGATCGACATTCCGCCGCTGCGCGAACGCGAAGGCGGGCGACTGCTGCTCGCGCAGTTTCTGCTGAACAAGTTCGCGAAGCAGCAGGGCAGGGTCATCAAGGGCTTCACGGACGACGCGCACGATGCGATCGACGCTTACGCGTGGCCGGGCAACGTGCGCGAGATGGAAAACAAGATCAAGGCGGCCGTGATCATGGCCGAAGGCAAGCTCGTGACGGCGGCAGACCTTGGGCTGACGGTGGTCGCAACGCCGCCGAGCCTGAACCTGCGCGTCGTGCGGCAGACCGCCGAGACGCAGGCCATACGCCAGGCGCTGTTGCGAACTTCCGGCAACATCTCGCGCACGGCGGAGCTGCTCGGCATCACGCGTCCCACGCTCTACGACCTGATGGCGAAATACGGCATCCGGACGGAGCCCGATCCCGCGGCTCAAGCCTCCTAGGGCGACCCACGCGGTGGAGTCCGCCGCGAGCAGGCGCGCCCACACGTCGAGATACTTTACAGTGACGGTCGCTGGCAACCGCTCCGGCGAGTCTATCCGATTGTTTTTCGGTTGAATCTCACGGTTGGCATGGAACCTGCTTACAGTTGCCATCTGGAGGTTCGCCATGCCAAAGCTCTTCGCCCGAGTCGCACAGATCATCGCAGCGCTCACCATCGCGGGTGCGGCGCAAGCCATTCCCTTCACGATTGCAGGAGGCAGTGGAATCGCGTCGGGCGTTGCGATCGGGTCAACGGTCACGGTGAACCCGGCCGCGGATCTCGCGGGAAGGACGTACAACCTCTACAACGCCGGTGACACGACCGAGAAGTTCGACTTCCTGACAGTCACGCTTTCGGGATTCGGTGGCGCGTTGGGCGTCATCGACGCCACCCTCGACTTCCTGACACCCGACACCAGCGCCCAGGGCGCGTTGGGCGCCTTCGGCGTGGTGCTCGGTTTGGTGTCGGGTGGTGGTCTGACGGTCGTGGATGACGGTGGTCCGATTCCGTTCGGCGATAACGGCTTGTTCGACGTCAACTTCTTCGGCTTCAATAGCTTGTGCTTTCTGTGCACGAGCGTGACGGGCACGGTGCAGGCTTCCATCACGTTGATGCAAGCGCCCCGCTCGGTTCCGGAGCCGGGTACGCTCTCGTTGCTCGGTGCCGGCCTGGTTGCCGTTGGCTTGATGCGTCGTCGCCGCAAGGCCCAAGCGTAGCAACGCGGATACCGAGCCACCTCGGCGTGGCACAGGCCCGCGACGAGCGCGCGGGGCCCCCCCAACCGGTTTCAGCCCTTGAACTGCTCCGGATTCAGCTGGTGCCGCCCCAGCAGCTTGTAGAAATCCGTCCGATTGCGCTTCGCGAGCCGCGCGGCCTGGCTCACGTTGCCGCCCGTGATCTGCAAAAGCTGCGATAGATAGTTGCGCGTGAACTCATCGCGCGCCTCCGAGAACGACGGCAGCGCGTTCGCCTGCTCCCCGAGCGCGGCTCGTACCTGCTCCGTCGAGATCACGCGCGTCGGCGACAGCGCAACGTTCTGGCGCACGACGTTGTAGAGCTGGCGAATGTTGCCCGGCCAATGGCTCGCGACGAGCAGCTCGACGGCCTCCGGCGCGTACACCTTGCGTTCCTGCGCGGACTCGGCCGCGATCTGCATCAGGAAATGCTCGACCAGCAGCGGGATGTCTTCGCGCCGCTCGCGCAGCGCCGGCAGGTGAATGTTCACGACGTTCAGCCGGTAGAACAGATCCTCGCGGAACGTGCCCTTGATCATCAGATCCTTCAGGTCCTGATGCGTGGCCGAGATCACGCGCGTATCGACCTGCATGGCCTCGGTGCTGCCGACGGGTCGCACCTGGTCCTCCTGCAGCACGCGCAGCAGCTTCACCTGCAGCCGCATCGGCATGTCGCCGATCTCGTCGAGCAGCAGCGTGCCGCCGTGCGCCGCCTGGAACAGACCCTTGTGCGTTCGATGCGCGCCGGTGAACGCGCCCTTCTCGTGGCCGAATAGCTCCGACTCGAGCAGGTTCTCCGCCATCGCGCTGCAGTTGATGGCGACGAACGCGTGATCCTTGCGGACGCTCGCGCGATGAATCGCACGCGCGAGCAGCTCCTTGCCCGTGCCCGATTCGCCGGTGATCAGCACGCGCGTATCGGTGCCGGCGACCATGCGGGCCTGCTGCAGGCAAGCTTCCATGGCCGGGCTGCGCGTGATGATCTCCGCGCTCCACGCGTCCTGGCTCTTCGAGAGCCCCGAGACCTTCATCGCGCGCTCGACGTAGTCGAGCAGCTGCTGCTTGTCGACGGGCTTCGTGAGGAAGCCGAACGCGCCGCTCTGCGTGGCCTCCACGGCGTCCGGGATCGTGCCGTGCGCCGTGAGCAGCAGCACGCGCAGGCCGGGGCGCTGCCGCTGAATCTCCTTCAGCAGCGCGATGCCGTCCATGTTCTCCATGCGCAGGTCGGTGATCACGAGATCCGGCCGGAAGCGCGACAGCGCGGCGAGCGCCGCCGATGCGCTCTCGACGGCTTCCACGTCGTAACGCTCGGCGCGCAGTCGGATGCTCAAGAGGCGCAGCAGCCCGGGGTCGTCGTCGACCAGCAAGATTCGTCCGCGCGTCTGTTCCTGGGTCATAGCGTTACTTAGGATTGGTACCACTTTCCCGTTCCCGTATTGATCGTTCAATGTTCGTGATGGCGTCGAGCTTGGCGTGCGCCTCGTCGAGCTGCTGGCGCAGCTGCCTGTTCTCGTCGAGCGCCGCCTGCAGCCGCTGCGCGTTCTGGTCGTTGCGCTGCGCCGCGGCGGCTTGGGCGGCGCGCTGCAATTTGGCAGCCTCGGCGTCGAGAATCAACCTTTGCTCCACGTCCTTCAATTGGACCAGCGCCAGCACGCGCTCGTCGGGCAGCAGCGCATTGTCCTTGGCGAGCAGCTCGTTGAGCAGCCGTTGAGCCTCCGCCGGGTCGCTGGAAGGGTGTCCCGGCGTGGCCAGCGCGAGCGCCAGGTTCAGCCGTTCGAGGTCGTCGGCGCGGCGTCGGCGGCTGCGGCGACGTTGCGGAACACGTCCGCCTTGACCACGGCGTCCCCTTCGAGCAGGTCGCGCAGCGTGCTGAAGTACAGGGCCAGGTTGTCGCTGCGAGCGTGTTCGCGTCCGTCGGCGGCTGGTTCGCGGCGGCGGGTGCTGGGCTCGAGCCCGTGCCGAGGCCGCCGAATGCCGTGCAGCCGGCGAGCAAGGTGGCGAGCGCCAATAGCGGCGTATCTAACCATTGGCCACCGCCAATAGGCGCTTGTCGGTCGGCGCGCCGCAGCGGCAGGCGCACGCAGAAATGCGCGCCGGGTTGGCCGTCCGCGGAGCAGGTCCACGGTGCCGCCGTGGGCCTGCACGCACTCGGCCACCACGGACAGCCCGATGCCCGTGCCGCCCACGGGGCCGTCCTGCGGTCGCCGGCCCTGGTAGAACGCCTCGAAGATCCGGTCGCCGTCCTCGGGGTGCACGCCGGGCCCGGTGTCGCCGACGTCGATGACGAGCTCGTTGCCCTGCATGGCCGGCGCCGACGGCGATCGTGCCGCCCGACGGCGTGAACTTGATGGCGTTCGACAGCAGGTTCTCGAGCACGAGCTTCAGCTTGCCCTCGTCGGCGCGGACGTTGATCGGGCTGACCTTGAGCTTCAGCTTGATCTTCTTGTTCGAGAGCACGAGCCGGTGCTGGCCCAGTATGCCGAACACCATGGGCTTCAGCTCGAACTCGGTCAGGTCGAGCGCGGCGGTATGCGTTTGCCAGGCGCTGAAGTTCAGCAGGTTCTCGATGAGCTTCTGCAGCTTGACGCCGTTGTCGCGCAGGATTCCGGTGACTTCCTGCTGCTGCTTGTCGAGCTGCCCCGACCGAGCCGTCCAGCAACAGCTCGGTGCCCTCGCGGATGTTCGCGAGCGGCGTCTTGAGCTCGTGCGACATGTGGCGCAGGAACTTGTTCTTCTCGTCCGCCGATTCCCTGAGCCGATGGCGCAGCCACTCGAGCTGCCGGCCCAGCGTCTCGATATCGTGTCGGGCCCGTCACGGCGATCGGTTCGACTGAAATCGCCTCCGCCGAGCTCGCGAATCGCGCGGTCGACCTGGCGCATGGGCCGACCGACGAGCAGCAGGAACAGGATGACCAGCACGAACGTGCCGGGAATCAGCGCCGCGGATTGCCACGCGATCGCTTGCTGCGCCGAATGGGCGCTGTCCTGGAGCTTGTTCAGACGCTCGTCGATCAGCGTGCGCATGCCCTGGCCGACTTCGCGCGCCGCCCCGTTCATCGTCTGGAAGCGCTCCTCGATGATCTGGCTCGAGTGTCCTCGGCCGGGCCGTTGTGCAGCGTGCGATGCACGTCTTGCGACGAGCGGACGAGCTCCGCGAGCTTCGCTTTGATGTCGCCCGTCCCGGGCAGCGTTCGCAGCGTCGCGATGCTCGCCTCGAATCGCCGCTTGATCGCCGTCATACAGCGTCAGCAGATCCGGCGCAGACGTCACGTCCTTCAGCAGCAGGTACTGAAGCGCGTCGCGTTCCATGCTGAAGAGAAGATTCACGATGCGTTGGTTCTCGAGTGTTGCAGTCGCGCTCTCGCTGAGCACGGTTTCGCTCTCGGTCGCGAGCTGACCGAGCTTGAGGACCGCGTTGCCGATCGCGATCAGCAGCGGCACGGTCACGAAGGCCGAGGCCCACCAGCACCATGCCGAGCAGCGTTCGAGGCCGCCGAATCTTCATCGGCGGCTACCCTGCTCGATCAGGCGCGCCAGTGGCCGGCTGCGAGTTTGCGTTCCCATGCAAGTGAGGTCGATACAATCGTTCTCAGGTCGTCGTACCGCGGCTGCCAACCGAGCTGGTCGCGAATTCGAGTCAGCGCGCGCGATCAGGGTCGGAGGGTCTCCGGGGCGGCGTGGTGCCTCTCGTTTGGCCAGCGTGTGCCCCGCCACGGTCTCGACCATCCCGATGACGTCGCGGACGCTGTAGCCGCGCCCGTAGCCGCAGTTCAATGTCGTGGATTCGCCGCCGCGGCGCAAGTAGGCCAGCGCCTTCAGGTGGGCGTCGGCCAGGTCCTCCACGTGGATGTAGTCGCGCACGCCGGTGCCGTCGGGTGTCGCGTAGTCGGTGCCGAAGATCGAGACGTATTCGCGCTTGCCGACGGCGACCTCGCAGGCGACCTTCGTCAGCAGCGTGGCCTTCGGCGTGGCTTGGCCGATGCGGCCCTCGCGGATCGGAGCCCGCCACGTTGAAATACCGCAACGCGACGTAGCGCAGCGGGCTCGACGCGGCGACGTCGCGGAGCATCCATTCCGTCATGAGCTTCGACGTGCCGTAAGCGTTGATCGGCGCGGTCGGCGTGTCCTCCGCGGCCTCGCCGCTCGACGGGATGCCGTAAACCGCGGCCGTAGAGGAGAACACGAAGTTTTCGACGCCGGCTCGCACGCACATCTCGAGCAGCGTGCGGCTGGCGCACGTGTTGTTGCCGTAGTACTTCAGCGGGTTCGCCACCGACTCCGGGACGACCGTATGCGCGGCGAAGTGCATGACCGTATCGACGTCGAAGCGAGCGAAGATCTGCTCGAGGCATTGCCGGTCGCCCGTGTTGCCGACGACCAGCTCGCCGAACAGCACGGCCTGCCGAAAGCCGGTCGAAAGATCGTCGAGGACGACGATGCTCTCGGCGGCCTCGCCGAGCTGGCGCACGACGTGCGAGCCGATATAGCCGGCGCCGCCCGTCACGAGGATCGCTTTCTGCGTCATGCTTCGCTGCGAAATGACATAATGAAACCTTGAAAGTCTAGCAGCTCCATTATCCCGGGCCTGGTAGCGGGTCGCACTTTGCGGCGTCGGGGCAGGCCCGAAACCGTTGCGCTACGGCCGCTTGAGCGGGTCCCCGCCAGGGGCGGTCCCGGTTCGCCAGAACCGCGCTAAACGAGAGTTCAATCACGGCGATTGAACACCCCGCATTCCTATATTACCGGTTGGATTCGCGAGTCGTCGCGGCAGGTCGGAATCAGCATGGCGAGGGACCGCCTCAAGAGCAAGATCGCCCAAGCGCTGGCCGGCCCCTCCGCCCGCGACGCCCTGCAACGGATCTTGCGGGACGATGCGGCCCGGCCGGACGGCGACGCCCTCACGCCCGTGGCCCTCGCGGCGATCCTCGACAACGTCAAGGATCCGATCGTCACGCTGAGTCGCGAGGGCGTCGTCCTCGGCGGGAACCTGGCGGTGGCGCGCGTGCTGGCAACGCCCGTCGAGGCGCTCGTCGGCCGGTCGATCGTGCAGTTCATTCCACAGCTCGCGCCGCCGGGGCCGGGGCTCGAGACGCTCGCCGACCGCGACAGCGACACGTTCGTGGACGTGACGCCGGCGGTGCTCGAAGCCCGCCGCAGCGACGGGCAGTCGTTGACGGTCGAAGTGACCGTGAGTCGCGCGAGCCACACCCCCGAGACGTGTTACGTGCTGTGCATGCGGGACGTGACCGAGCGACTTCAGGACGAGCAAGCGCTGCGCGAAAGCGAAGCGCGCTACCGGGCGCTGGTCGAGAACGCGCCGGAAGCGATCGTCGTGCTCGACGTCGATCGCAACCGCTTCGTCGACGTCAACGACAACGCGGTGAAGCTGTTCCGCCTGCCGCGTGAGCAGCTGCTGGATATCGGTCCCGAGACCTTGAGCCCCGAATACCAGAGCGACGGCCTGCCCTCCGGCAGCCTGAACGTCGGCTACATCGATCGCGCGCTGAAGGGCGAGTCGACCCGTGTTCGAATGGGTGCACCGGGACGCCGAGGGTCAGCTGATCCCGTGCGAGGTGCGGTTCATTCGTCTGCCGTCCTCGAAGCATCGCCTGATCCGGGCCAGCATCATCGACATCGCGGCCCGGCGGCGCGCCGACACGCTCGCCTATGGCGAGCGCCGCGTGCTCGAGCTGATCGCCGCGAACGCGCCGCTCGAGCGCACGCTGCAGGCCGTCGTGCGGCTGATCGAGCAGCTGCATCCTACGGTGGGCGCCGCGATTCAGCTGCTCGACGATCGTGGAATGGCGCTCCGACTCGCCGCGGCCAGCAACTTGCCGCGCGCCATTGCCGCTGCGCTGGCCACGATTCCCGTCGGCTTGAAGTCCGGCATTTGCGGCGCCGCGGCTTCGCTCGGCCGGCAAGTCGTGGTGCGTGACGTCGCGACCGATCCCTTGTGCGGCGAGCTCGCGGCCGGGCTGCTCGAGGCCGGCCTGCGCGCCTGCTGCTCCACGCCGATCGTCACGGCAGGCGAGCGCGTGCACGGCACGCTCGCCGTGTATTTCGATGCCGCGCGCGGGCCGAAGACGGACGAGATCGATCTGATCACGCGGCTCACGCAGCTCGCGGGGATCGCGGTTCGCCGCAAGCAGGACGAGTCGGCGCTGCGCGACAGCGAGGCGCGTTTCCGCGCATTGTTCGACAACGTCGTCGACGGCGTCTATCAGGCCACGCCCGAAGGCGAGCTCATCTCCGTGAATCCGGCGCTTGGTGCGGATGCTCGGCTACGAGGACGCGCAGGAGCTCGGTCGGCGCAGCATGGCGGACCTGTTCGTCGACTCGAAGGAGCGCGAGCGGCTCGTCGCCGAGCTCAAGAGCTACGGCCGCGCCCGCAACTTCGAGTATCGACTGCGGACCAGCAGCGGGCGCGCGATCGTGGTCATCGAGAACTCGCGCCTCGTCGTCGACGCCGAAGGGCAGCCGCTGTACTTCGAGGGCACGATCACCGACATCACGCAGCGCAAGGCCGCCGAGCGCGCGCTGTTCAACGAGAAGGAGCGCGCTCAGGTCACGTTGCAGTCGATCGGCGACGCCGTCGTTACGACCGACGAGCAAGGCAACGTGGACTATTTGAACCCGGTGGCGGAGCAGCTCACGGGCTGGGAGAGTCGCGAGGCGCGCGGGTTGCCGATCGAGACGATCATCCATCTGACCGACGAGACCACCGGCGAGGTCGTGCCGAACCCCGTGCTGCGCAGCCTGCACGAGGGACGCGTCGTCGCCTTGGCCGGCAACGTGGTGCTCATGGCGCGCGATGGCGCGCGCGTTGCGATCCAGGATTCGGCCGCGCCGATTCAAGACCGCACGGGTCAGGTCGTGGGTGCCGTCATGGTGTTCCACGACGTGAGCCAGGAGCGCCAGCTGCATCGCAAGCTGGCGTACTTCGCGAGCCACGATGCGTTGACCGGATTCATCAATCGGCGCGAGTTCGAGGAGCGCCTGGCCGCGGCGCTCGAGGTCGTGCAGGCGGAGCCCGGGCGCAGCGGCGCGCTGCTGTACATGGATCTCGATCAGTTCAAGGTCGTCAACGACACTTGCGGCCATGGCGCCGGAGACCTGCTGTTGCGCCAGCTCGCGGACGTGCTGCGCGCTGCGCGTGCCGAAGAGCGGCGCGCTCGCGCGGCTCGGCGGCGACGAGTTCGCCGTGCTGCTGCCCGACTGCGCGGTAGCGATGGCCGGGCAAATCGCCGAAGCGCTGCGCGAGGCGATCGCGACGTTCCGCTTCACCTGGCGCGACGGCTCGCTGCAGGTCGGCGTCAGCATCGGCATCGTGCCGGTGCAGGCTTCGAGCGAGAGCGTCGGCGCCCTGATGAGCGCGGCCGACGTCGCCTGCTACGTCGCGAAGGACCTCGGCCGCAACCGCATCCACGTCTACGAGGAAGGCGACGCCGCCGAGCGGCACCAGGAGATGCAGTGGGTAGCGCGCATCAATCGCGCGCTGGAGGAGGAGCGATTCGAGCTGTTCTACCAGCCGATCGTGCCGATCGGCGAACGAACGGGCACGTGGCCGCACTACGAGCTGCTGCTGCGGATGCGTGACGAGCGCGGCGAGATCGTGGCGCCGACGGCGTTCATTCCGGCGGCCGAGCGCTACAACCTCATGCCGAGCCTCGATCGGTGGGTCATCAGCCACAGCCTCGAGAAGCTCGCCTATCGCGGGCAGCCGGGCACGTCGCCGTACACGCTGGCGATCAATCTGTCGGGCACGACGCTGAACGACTCGCGCTTTCTCGACTTCGTGCTCGACGAGCTCGCCGCAGCGGCCATTCCGCCGGGCGCGCTGTGCTTCGAGATCACCGAGACGGCCGCGATCGCCAATCTGGGTCAGGTCGTCACGTTCATGCAGGCGCTGAAGAAGCGCGGCTGCCGCTTCTCGCTCGACGACTTCGGCACGGGGCTGTCGTCGCTCACGTACCTGAAGAACCTGCCGGTCGACTACGTGAAGATCGACGGCCAGTTCGTCCGCAACGTGCTGCGCGACAGCGCGGATCAGTGCGTCGTGGAGTCGATCGCGCGGATGGCGCGCGCGTTCAAGATCGAGGCGATCGCCGAGCGCGTCGAGAGCCGCGACGTCATGAAGCGTCTCGGCGAGCTCGGCGTCGCATACGCCCAGGGCTTCTTCATCGCCGTGCCGCAGCCGGTCTCCGAGCTGCCCATCCGCTCCAACGTCCGTCGCATCCGCGCCTAGAACTCGCAGCGCCAGGCTTGCATAATGGCGACTCCAATCCGCGTGAACGGTTGCGCGGCCGTGCCGGCAGCGCGAGGCGGCCCTTTCGAAAACGCCGCAAGTACGTCCCTGTAGGCTCGCGCCGCGCCATCCCTGGCGCGGAGCGTTTCGAAAGGGCCACCTCGCACTGCCGGCACTCGAGCGGCGTGGATCGTGCGGATTGGAGCCGCCATTCTGCAAGCCATCTTTCCATTGATTGAAACGATGACCTCACACCGCTTTTGTATTGCGCCGATGATGGACCGCACGGACCGGCACTTCCGGTACCTGCTGCGGCTGCTCGCGCCGCACGCGCGGTTGTACACCGAGATGATCACGGCGCGCGCGCTTGCTGCATGGCGATGCCGCGCGCTTGCTGCGCTTCGATCCGGCCGAGCACCCCGTAGCGCTGCAGCTCGGCGGCAGCGAGCCGCTCGAGCTCGCCGCCGCCGCGCGGCTCGGCGAGCTCGCCGGTTACGACGAGATCAACCTGAACGTCGGCTGCCCCAGCGATCGCGTCCAGGCCGGCTGCTTCGGTGCGGCGCTGATGCTCGAGCCCGAGCGCGTCGCAGACTGCGTCGCCGCGATGCGCGCGGCCGTCGCGATTCCCGTCACCGTGAAGACGCGCCTCGGCGTCGACGATCACGACGACTACGCCTTCGTGCAGAGCTTCGTCGCGCGGGTCGCCGCGGCCGGGTGCGACACGTTCATCGTTCACGCACGCAAGGCGTGGCTCAAAGGCCTGAGCCCGAAGCAGAACCGCGAGATCCCGCCGCTCGACTACGACCGCGTCCATCGCCTGAAGCGCGAGTTCGCCGACGCTGCGCATCGTGATCAACGGCGGACTGACGACGGTGGCCGCAGTGCTCGACCAGGTCGACCGGCGTCGACGGCGTGATGCTCGGCCGGGTCGCCTATCAGGATTCGCAGCTGCTCGCCGAGCTCGATGCGCGGCTATTCGACAGCCGTCTCGCAACGGAAGACCGCGTGCTGCAGGGCTTCCTGCGTTACGTGGCGTGCGAGCTCGACGCCGGCACGCCGCTGAAAGCCATGACGCGGCACTTGCTCGGCATGCGCACGGGACGGCCGGGCGGACGATCGTGGCGGCGAGCGCTCGGCGAGCTCGACGAGGGGCGCGCCGGCTTCGCGGCGCTGTGCCGGCTCGTCGGCGACGGCAGGGTCGTCGATGCCCCGCGGACGCGTTCGGAGTTTGCGCTCGCGTTCGATTCGCGCTAACGGCGGCTCGAGGTCGCGCCATCGAGCTCGATCTCGCTACAATGGCGCGCCCCGTTCCAGACATATTCATTCCCATCGAGGTAACCGCGTGGCAGCTCGCGCTAAGCAGAAGCTTTCCCGAACGATGGCCGAGCAGGCCGACATTCACGATTTGTACGAGCGCTCCGTGCAGACGGTCGACGTCGAGGCGCAGTTCCTGAGCGACACGTTCAAGGCCCTGCGCGGTCGTGCGGCGCGCAGCCTGCGCGAGGACTTCTGCGGCACGGCTTCGCTGTGCTGCGAGTGGGTTCGTGCCGCCGGCGGCAGGCACGCGGTGGGAGTCGACAACGATGCAGACGTGCTCGACTGGGGACGCCGCAACCGCGTGGCGCCGGTTGACGGAGACTGCGCGCGCTCGCGTCAAGCTTCTCGAACGACGACGTGCGCACGGTGAGCACGAGTCCGGTCGACATCGCCTGCGCCTTCAATTTCAGCTACTACTGCTTCAAGAGGCGCGAGGAGCTGCGCGACTATTTCGCGCACGTGCGCGAGGCGTTGACGGCCGACGGCCTCTTCTTCCTCGATGCCTTCGGTGGACCGGATGCGTCCGAGCTGCAGAAGGAGAAGAACCAAGCACAAAGGGTTCACGTACATCTGGGAGCAGGCGGTGTTCGAGCCCGTCACGGGCCGGCTCCTCTGCCACATCCATTTCAAGTTCCCCGACGGCTCCAAGATCAAGCAGGCGTTCACGTACGACTGGCGGCTGTGGACCTTGCCCGAGCTTCGCGAGCTGCTGGCAGAGGCCGGCTTCTCGAAGGTCCGAGTGTATTGGGAAGGCGATGACGGGAAGGGCGGCGGCAACGGCGAGTTCACGGAGCACGCAACGGGGGAAGCCGACTGGGCTTGGATCGCGTATCTCGTCGCGGAAAAATAGCGCGCGGGTGCGCGCACCGGTCGCGCCTCGGGTAGTGCGCGATGTCGCGGTTGGCGCGGGGCGCGATGGCGTATACTTCGAGCCGCTCGCCAGCCAGCTCGCGAAGGAACCCATGGGTAAGGACGTAGAGGTTGCGATCCTGTTTGCCGACGTGGTCGGCAGCACGCAGCTATACGAGCAGCTCGGCGACGCCAAGGCTCGCGAGATGGTCGGCCGCTCCCTCGACATCATGCGCGAGGCCACGGAGGCCAACAGCGGCACGGTCATCAAGACCATGGGCGACGAGGTCATGTCGACGTTCCCCACCGCCGACGACGCCATGAACGCGGCCAAGCGCATGCAGGAGCGGATCTCCACGGATCCGGCGCTCACGCACGACAACGGTCGCGTGGCCATCCGGATCGGTTGCCACTACGGCCCGGTCGTGCAGGAGCAGCGCGACGTCTTCGGCTCCGCGGTCCACACCGCGAATCGCATGACGAGCCAGGCCAAGGCGCAGCCAAATCATCACCACGCTGTCGACGGTCCAGCGTCTGTCGCCGGAATGGCAGGCCGCGTCGCGCCAGATCGACATTGCGACGGTGCGCGGCAAGGCGGACGAGGTCGTGCTGTTCGAGGTGCTGTGGCAGCCCGAGGAGGCCACGAGCATGCTGCCGACGGTTGGGCACGGTCGCAAGACGACCGGCCGGCCGAAGCGCCTGAGCCTGCGCTACCAGGGGCGCGAGGTCACCGTCGGCGAAGGGCGCAAGAGCGCCACGCTCGGTCGTGCCGAGGACAACGACGTGGTCGTCAAAGGCAATCTGATCTCGCGCGTGCATGCGCGCATCGAATCGAGCCGCGACAGGTTCACGCTGATCGACGAGAGCACGAACGGCACGTTCGTGCAGACGAGTAGCGGCGAGGAGATCTTCGTGCGGCGCGACAGCACGCAGCTCACGGGCGAAGGCGTCATCGGCCTCGGCCGTGTGGCCCAGCCGGGCACGGCGCTAGCCGTGCACTTCGTCGTCGAAGAGTGAGCTTAAGCGAGTCGGCTCAGCCCAGGGCCTGAACGATCTTCTGATGCTCCGCGTTCAGCTCGCCGGGTAGCCGCGGCCCGAACTCGGCGAAGTACTCGCCGATGCTGTGCATCTCGGCCCGCCACTGCGCGGGATCCACGGCCAGCAGCTGCTCGAGCGTGTCCTTCGACACGTCGAGCCCCTTGACGTCGATGTCGCCGGGTTTCGGCAGGAAGCCGATCGGCGTTTCGACGGCGCCCACGCGGTTCTCGCAGCGATCGATGACCCAGCGCAGCACGCGCAGGTTCTCGCCGAAGCCCGGCCACAGGAACTTGCCGCCGCCGTCGCGGCGGAACCAGTTCACGTGGAAGATCTTCGGCAACTTGGCGGAGCGCTTCGCGAAGCGACAGCCAATGCGCCCAGTAGTCGCCGTAGTTGTAGCCACAGAACGGCTTCATGGCCATCGGGTCGCGGCGCACGACGCCGACTTTGCCCGTGGCGGCGGCCGTGGTCTCGGAGGCCACGCTGGCGCCGACGAGCACGCCGTGCGCCCAGTCCTTGGCCTGATAGACGAGCGGCGCAAGCTCGCGGCGTCGACCGCCGAAGATGAGTGCCGAGATCGGCACGCCTTCCGGCGCTTCCGCGAGCTTCGAGTAGCTCGGATTCTGCTTGGCGGACACGGTGAAACGGGAATTCGGATGCGCGGCGGGGCCGTTGGCCTTCGTGTACGGGCGCCCGATCCAGTCGGTGCTGGGCTGATCCTTGCCTTTGTCTTCCCACCACGGGTCGTTGTTCGCCGTGACGGCCACGTTCGTGAAGATCGTGTCGTGGCCGATCATGTCGTACGCGTTGCGGTTCGTCTGCGGGTTCGTGCCCGGCACGACGCCGAAGTAGCCGGCCTCGGGATTGATCGCGCGCAGCTGACCTTCGGCATCGAGATGCATCCAGGCGATGTCGTCGCCGAGCGTCCACACCTTCCAGCCCTTGTGGCTCTCGGGCGGTATCAGCATGGCGAGATTCGTCTTGCCGCAGGCCGAGGGGAACGCGCACGCCAGATAATGAGTGTCGCCGGCGGGGCTCTGCACGCCGACGATCAGCATGTGCTCCGCGAGCCAGCCTTCCGTGCGGGCCTGGTAGCTCGCGATTCGCAGCGCGTGACACTTCTTGCCGAGCAATGCGTTGCCGCCGTAGCCCGAGCCGTAGCTCATGATCGTGAGCTCCTCGGGGAAGTGCACGATGTAGCGGCGTTCGGGATCGAGCTCGCCGGTGGAATGCAGCCCTTTGACGAACGTCTTGTCTTTCTCGATGCGCTTCAACGCGGCTTTACCGATCCGCGTCATCAAGTACATGTTCGCGACGACGTAGGGACTGTCGGTGATCTCCACGCCGCAGCGCGCGTACGGCGATTCGATCGGGCCCATGCAGTACGGGATCACGTACATCGTGCGGCCGCGCATGCAGCCGGCGAAGCACGACTTCATGAGCTCCTTGGCTTCGGCCGGCGCTTTCCAGTTGTTGTTCGGGCCGGCGTCCTGTTGCTCGCGCGTGCAGACGAACGTCAGGTGCTCGACGCGTGCCACGTCCTCGGGATCGGAGCGATGCAGGTAGCAGCCGGGATAGGTCTGCTGGTTCAGCTCGAGCAGCGTGCCGCTGTCGAGCATTTCGTCGATGAGCTTGCGGTATTCCTGCTCGCTGCCGTCACACCAGTGGATTCTGTCGGGGCTAGTCAGCTCGGCCACTTCCGCGACCCAGTCGCGAAGAGCCTTGAGACGCGTCGTCATGGATGGCTATCAACTCAGGCCTAACAAGCAACCTAGTATAACGTGCCGCCGAGCGAAAATGGCGAACCGGTTCACCCGGTTGCGGCGCCGGCGGCATGGTACAAATGACAATGCCAGATTTTTCATTATGTAGCGGCCGACGCGGCCGCTGCGCTGCTCGGTTTTCCACCTCGCCAGTCGCGTCTCGGAGGCGACTCGCGGCGCTCCTCGGCGCGTTACTCGCGTTGCTCGGCTCGCGCGTGCCGGCGCAGCTCGTCGACAGCGGTTCCGTTCCCGGCGTGCAGCTGACGGCGACGCTCGAGAAGGTGGTGGAGTCGACGGGATGCCGACGGCGCGGAGCATTTCGATCTCGTGCCGGGCGTGGCACCGGCCGCCGGCGAGCAATTCATTCTCACGATCAAGTTCACGAACGTCGCGGGCGCCACCACCGACGGCGTGCGCATCACGAGCGCGATTCCCGACGGCATGACCTACGTTCCCGGCACGGCGACGGGCCCCGGCGGCCTGGTGCTGTTCTCCACCGATGGCGGCCGCACGTTCGAGACGGAGCACGAGCTGGCGCTGCGCGCCGCCGTGACGTCGCCGCGACCCGCGGAGCCCACGCGCTACACGCACGTCAGGTGGGTGCTCGAGGCACCGCTCGAGGCCGGGACCACGGGCTTCGTTCGGCTGCGCGTGTCGTCGCCCTGACGAGCGTCGACGAAATTCGCACGGATTCGAGTCCTTTCGCGCCGCGAGCCGATCGCTCGTTCGCGCTATAGTGGTCGCACGCATGCAGGATCTTGCCGATATTTTCGGTGTCGACGGCAGCTTGGCCGAGCGCCTGCCGGGCTTCAGCTATCGCGAGGCGCAGCAGCAGATGGCGATGCTCGTGATGGGCGCGCTCGAATCGGGTCGGCACGCGGCCATCGAAGCGGGCACCGGCATCGGCAAGACGTTCGCGTATCTGCTGCCGGTGCTGCTGTCGGGTCGTCGCGCGATCATCTCGACCGGCACGCGCACGCTGCAGGACCAGCTGTTCAGCCGCGACTTGCCGCTGCTCGGCGCGATCGTCGGGCGGCCGATGGACGTCGCGCTGCTCAAGGGCCGCAACAATTATCTGTGCTGGCATCGGCTCGAGACGGCCCTGCACGACGGGACGCGCGATGCCGAGACGCAGGGGGCGTTGCGCGGGCTCGCCGAGTGGGGCCGGACCAGCGACAGCGGCGACCTGACGGAGCTCGAGGACTTCGCCGAGGATCACACGCTGCGGCCGATCGCGACGTCGACGGTGGACAATTGCCTCGGTCGTGACTGCGAGTTCTTCGACCGTTGCTTCGTGCTCGAGGCCCGTCGGCGTGCGCAAGCCGCGGAGATCGTGATCGTCAACCATCATCTGTTGCTCGCCGATCTGGCGCTGAAGGAGAGCGGCTTCGGCGAGCTGCTGCCGGGCGCGGATGCGGTCATCGTCGACGAGGCGCATCAGCTGCCCGACGTCGCGCAGCAATTTTTCGGCTGGTCGGTCGGCACGCGCGAGCTCGAGGCGCTGTCGCGCGACGTGCTCGTCGAGGCGCGCGCGGCCGCCGTCCTCGGCGATCTCGACGAGGCACTTCGCGCCATCGGCAAAACCGTGATCGAGCTGCGTGGCGTCGCCGGTCCGCCGCTCGGTCGCATGCCGTGGGTCGTCGCGCCCGCGGCAGTGCGGGATCTGCTGCCCGACGCGGCCGCGACCGTGGCGGCGTTGGCCGAGGCGCTCGAGCCGATCGCAGCCGCGAACGGCGGCCTACGCAGCTGCGCCCAGCGCGCCGCAGACGCGGCAACCCGGTTGCGTGCGATCACGGCGGCGGATCCGAGCGAAGGCTTGCGCTGGTTCGACGTCACCACCGGTGCCGTCGCCGTGCACTGGACGCCGCTCGACATCGGTGCCGCGCTCGCGGCACGCATCGAAGCGCAGCAAGGCGTATGGGTGTTCACGTCCGCCACGCTCGCGGTCGGCGAAGACTTCGGTCATTTCCTGGACCGAATCGGTATTGGCGACGCAGCGACGGACGTGCTGCCGAGTCCGTTCGACTACGCCAGCGAATGCGCGCATCTTCGTGCCGCAGGGGTTGCCGGACCCGGGCGACGAGCACTACGTCGAGCAGCCTGCTCGAGGTGGTTTGGCCGCTCGTCGAGGCCGCGCGCGGTGGCGCGTTTCTGCTGTTCACGAGCTATCGCGCGCTGCAGCGCGCCGAGGAATGGCTCGCGCGCCGCGCCGTCGCGGGTGCCGTGCTGGTGCAAGGTCGCGGATCGCGCAGCGAGCTGCTGAAGCAGTTCCGGGCGGACGGCAACGCGGTGCTGCTCGGCACCGGCAGCTTCTGGCAGGGCGTGGATGTCCGCGGCCCGGCGCTGCGGCTCGTCATGATCGACAAGCTGCCGTTTGCCGTGCCGAGCGATCCGCTGGTGCAGGCGCGCGCCGAGGCGATCCGCCGCATGGGCGGCGATCCGTTCAACGAGCTGCAGCTCCCGCAGGCCGTGCTTGCGCTGAAGCAGGGCGTGGGGCGCCTGATTCGCGATTTCGACGATCGCGGTCTCGTCGTCCTCGGCGACCCGCGGCTGCGCAGCCGCGGCTACGGCAAGACGTTTCTCGCGAGCCTGCCGCCGATGCCGGTGCTCGACGAGCTCGACGAGGCGCTGGCGTTCGCCACCACGCTCGGACCGGCCGCCGAGCCCGTCGCTGCGGCCGTGGGCTCATGAACCTGCTCGGCATCGAAACCTCGAGCGCGCGTCGGATCGGTGGCGGTGCAGACCGATGCGGGCGTGCAGCGTGCGCGAGATCGCCACGCCGCGCGAGCAGACCGAGCGGCGTGCTGGTGCTCGTCGACGAGCTGCTCGGCGTGGCCGGCCTCGCGCTCGAGGCGCTCCATGGCATTGCCTTCGGTCGCGGCCCCGGATCGTTCACGGGGTTGCGCGTCAGCGCGGCGGTGGCCCAGGGGCTGGCCGCCGCCAGCGGCGTGCCGCTGCTGCCGGTGTCGAGCCTGCTGTGCCTCGCGCAGCGCGCGCAACGGGAGTGGAATCTGCGAGCGCTGCCTCGTGTGCGTCGACGCGCACATGGGCGAGGTGTACTGGGCGGAGTCGGTGTGCACCGACGGCGTGGTCGCGATCGTCGGGCCGGAGCGGCTCGGCGCGCCGGCGGAGGTCGGGCCGCTCACAGGGGGCGGGCTGGGCGGCCGTCGGCTCGGGGTTTGCAGGCGCCGCGGAGGCGCTCGCCGCCGCCACGCGCGGCCGCGGCGCGGGTGCTCGCGCAGCTCGAGCCCTCGGCCCTGGATCTGTTCCCGCGGGCCGCACGCGATTTGACGGCGGGGCGCGGCGTGCCCCCGAGTGGCGCTTTGCCGGTCTATTTGCGCGAGCAAACCGCTTGGCGGCGCCGCTCTTAACCAAACTGTAATATTGCGCAAATCTAATGGCGGCGTCGGTTGTTACACGGGCGGAGCCATGACGCAGAAGAAAATCCTGGTGGTCGAGGACGAACGCGCGATTCGCGAGATGCTCGCGTTCAATCTCGGCCGCGCCGGCTACGTGGTGCGACCGGTCGCCGACGCGCGCGAGGCCCGTGCCGCGATCGCCGACGCGCAGCCCGACCTCGTGGTCATGGACTGGATGCTGCCCGACGTCAGCGGGCTCGAGCTGACGCGCCAGTTGAAACGCGACACGGAAACGCGGGAAATACCGATCATCATGCTGACGGCTCGGGCCGAGGAGGACGATCGCATCGCCGGGCTCGACGGCGGCGCCGACGACTACATCGTCAAGCCGTTCTCGCCGCGCGAGCTGCTGGCCAGGATTCGCGCCGCGCTGCGCCGCTCGACCGTCGCGGACGGCGAGGTCGTCAGCGCCGGTGAGCTTGAAGCTCGACGCCGCCAGCCACCGAGTCAGCGCCGGCGGCGCCGAGGTGCCGCTCGGGCCCACCGAATATCGGCTGCTGGAGTTCTTCATGAATCATCCGGATCGCGTCTACAGCCGCGCACAGCTGCTCGATCGCGTCTGGGGCGGTAACGTGTACGTCGAGGAGCGCACGGTGGACGTGCACATCCGCCGGCTGCGCAAGGCGCTCACGCCGCACGGCTACGATAGCCTCATTCGCACGGTTCGCGGCGCCGGCTATCGATTTTCACCGCAGCAGACGTGACGTTGCCGAGTCGTTGGGTTTCGCAGCTCAGTGCGCTGGCCGGCCTGCTTCTCGCGGCCGTGCTGCTCGGCTGGTGGTTCGGTGCCGTCGGCTGGTGGCTCGCGGGAGCGCTGCTGCTGTACGTCGCGCAACACGCTGCGTCATCTATATGCGCTCGACCGCGTGCTCGAGGGCGAAAAGCACAGACCGACTGTTCGAGACGCGGGGCTTCTGGGCCGAGCTGCTGGCCCGCGGCGACAAGCTGCGAGCCAAGGCGCGGAGCCGGAAGAAGAAGTACCACCGGCTGCTGCGCGAGGTCAGGGAAAGCACGGGGCCCTCAGCGACGGCGGCATCATCCTGAATGCCGATCGCGAGATCCTCTGGTTCAATCCCGCCGCCGCGCGGCTTGCTCGGGCTGAAGGCCGCCACCGACATCGGCAACCGCCTCGACAATCTGCTGCGTCATCCCAACTTCGCCGCCTACTTGGCTGCGCCGAAGCCCGAGGGCGTCGCGCTGCCGTCGCCGAAAGACGAGTCCGGCTGGATTACCGTTCAGGTCATCCCTTACGGCAAGGATCACAGCCTCGCGATCGTGCGCGACATCACGCACGAGATGCTGCTCGAGCGCACGCGGCGGGACTTCGTGGCGAACGCGTCGCACGAGCTTCGTTCGCCGCTGACGGTCATCAGCGGCTACATCGACGCGCTGGCCGAGGATCGAAGAGATGCCGCGAGGCGTGGCGCAAGCCGGTCATCGAGATGGGCCGTCAGGCCGAGCGCATGACCCGGATACTGCGCGACCTGATCGAGCTCACGCGGCTCGAAGGCGCCGGATTCGAGCGCGGCGCGCGACTTCGTCGACGTGGCCGGCATGCTGAGACTCATCGCGGCCGAGTTCCAGGGCCGCGGCGGTCCGACGCTGGTCCTGTCGCTCGAGACCGATGCGGCGTTGCTCGGGCGAGAATCCGAGGTGCACTCGATCTTCTACAACCTCGTGAACAATGCCGTGCGGTTCACGCCGGCCAGGCGGCACGCGTGCGGCTCGCCTGGCGCGCCGAGGATTCCGGCGCTGTCTTCGAGGTCGTCGATACGGGCATCGGCATTCCCGAGGAGCAGATCCCGCGCGTCACGGAGCGCTTCTACCGAGTCGATCCCGGGCGCTCGCGCGCCAGCGGCGGCACCGGCCTCGGGCTGTCGATCGTGAAGCACGCGTTGCAGACGGCATGACGGTAAGCTCACGATCCGAAGTCGGGAAGGGCAGGGCAGCACGTTCACGTGCCACTTTCCGAAAGAACGCGTCGTGTTTCGCGCGGATACGGCCCAAGCCGTACAATGAGGCCGCCATAGCGGAGGACGGACGAGAATGGAAGTCGAAGATCTGGGCCATCACATCTCGAGGCGCTTCAACGAAGACCTCGAGCGCGTGCGTAACTCCGTTCTGGCGATGGGCGGTTTCGTCGAGGAGCAGCTCGATCGCGCGATCAAAGCGCTGTCCGAGGGCGACAGCGCGCTCGGCCTGCAGGTCGCCGACGACGACACCAAGGTCAACCGCATGGAGGTCAGCATCGACGAGGAGTGCAGCCGCATTCTCGCGACGCGGGCGCCGACGGCCGGCGACCTGCGCCTGGTCATCGCCGTCATCAAGACCATCACCGATCTCGAGCGCATCGGCGACGAGGCCGAGAAGATCGGCGTGCTGGCGGCGCGGCTTGCGAGCGTCGAGCGGCCTGCCACGAACTACCGCGAGCTGCGCAACCTCGCGCGCCACGTGAAGCAGATGGTGCATGGCGCGCTCGACGCGTTCGCGCGGCTCGACACGAAGGGCGCGCTCGAGGTCGTGAAGGCGGACGACGCCGTCGACGACGAGTACGAGTCGATCTACCGACAGGGCATCACGTTCATGATGGAAGATCCGCGCACGATCACGCGCATCATGGATCTGACCTGGATGGCGCGTGCGCTCGAGCGTATCGGCGATCACGCGAAGAACATCTGCGAGTACGTGATCTTCATGGTGCACGGCAAAGACGTTCGCCACATCGGGATCAAGAACATCGAGGCCGAGGTGGAGCAGGGAGCACGGCGCACGGAGCGCCGTACGTGATCGCATCGCGTCGCGGTCGCCGCGCCGCGAACATGGCGGGTGTCGTCGCCGTTGCGGGCCTGATGGGCTACGCGCTATACGCGCAGCACGTCCTCGGGCTCGAGCCCTGCCCGCTGTGCATCCTGCAGCGCGTGGCGATGATCTCGCTCGGCGTGGTGTTTCTCGCGGCCGCGCTGCATTCGGCGCGTGGCGCCATCGCCCGCGTCTACAGCGTGCTCGGCGTGCTGGTCGCGCTCGACGGGCGCCGGCATCGCGGCCTGGCAAGTGCGTCTGCATCACCTGCCGCCGGACCAGGTGCCGTCGTGCGGTCCGGGCTTCGACTACATCTACGACACGTTTCCGCTGCGCGACGCGCTCGCGATGATCTTCCACGGCTCGGGCGAGTGCGCCAAGGTCGATTGGACGTTCCTCGGGCTCAGCATGCCGGCCTGGGTGCTCGCTCTGGTTCATCGCGCTCGGCGCGCTGATCGCCGCCGCCAACTGGCGAAAAATCGCTCGCTGAGGTCAACGTCCCGGAGGCGTCTCGCAATCGGGGTGCCCGGGAGCGTCGGCGACAGGATGTCGCCGCCGCAGCCTACAGGGATGTATTCACGGCGGTCCCGGGCCCCCCGATTGCGAGGCGCCTCCGGGACTTGCGATGCGCTAAACGAGGAGCAGCTCCGCGATGCGGAAGTAGATGCGCTCGAGCCGGTCGAGATCGGCGACGGCGACGAGCTCGTTGACCTGGTGGATCGACGCGTTGATCGGCCCGAGCTCCACCACGTCGATGCCGTAGGGAGCGATGAACCGGCCGTCCGACGTGCCGCCGCTCGTCGACAGCTCCGGATCGAGCCCCGTCTCCTCGCGGACCGCGCGCTGAATGGCGGCCGTTAGCGCGCCGTGCTTCGTCAGAAACGGCTTGCCGGCCACGCGCCAGCGAAGCTCGTAGTCGATGCGCGAGCTCCTTCAGCGAAGCCTCGACGCGCGCCGCGAGCTCTCGTGCGTCCACACGTTCGAGTAGCGCAGATTGAAGCGGCACTTCAGCTCGCCGGGCACGACGTTCGGTGCGCCCGCGTCGCTCGAGCACGTTGACCATCTGGAACGTCGTCGGCGGGAAGAACTCGTTGCCCTCGTCGATCGGCTCGCGCGTCATCGCAGCGACGAACCGCGCGAGCGCATGGATCGGATTGTCGGCTTGCAGCGGATAGGCGACGTGACCCTGCACGCCGCGGATCGTCATGAGCCCGGACAGGCTGCCGCGCCGCCCCACGCGAACCGTGTCGCCGAGCTGGCGCGCGCTCGATGGCTCGCCCACGACGCAGTACTGAAACGTTTCACCGCGCTGCGCCAGCGTCTCCATGACGCTGCAGCGTGCCGTCGTCGGCCGCGCCTTCCTCGTCGCTCGTGATCAGCATGCCGAGCGAGCCCTTGTGCTGCGGATGTTGGCCCGCGAACCGGCGGCACGCGTTGATCATGGCCGCCAGGCTGCCTTTCATGTCGGCGGCGCCGCGCCCGATCAGAGTGCCGTCCGCCACGGTCCGCGGCGAACGGGTCCGACGCGCCATTGCTCGCGCGGACCGGTCGGCACGACGTCCGTGTGACCAGCGAACACGAGCGTCGGCGCCGTCTCGCCGCGGCGCGCCCAGAGGTTGTCCACCTCGCCGAAGCGCAGGTGCTCGGTCGCGAACCCCGCCGGCGGCGAGCAGGTCGGCGATGAGCTGCTGGCAGCCGGCGTCGGCCGGGGTCACGGACGGCTTACGAATCAGCGCGCGCGCGAGGCTCAGGGTATCCATGGCCGCGCGCCGGTCGCGCTGCGCCGCGACTCTGAATAGGATCGTGAAATCATCTGGTTACGCTGGAAACCCAAGGTCCGATATACGCATCGCCGTCGCCTGGCTGCAATATTTCCTTAACATTCGCCCGCTAGTCTTCCGGACGCCAATGCTAACCCGCGCAGGCCCCGTGGGGCGTCGCGCACCACCGCTAGGAGGATTCATGACGAACCAAACTCGGTCTCCGGGCCTTCGTCGATTCACGACGACGTTGCTGGTGGCCGCCGCGCTGGTCGGCTGCAGAGCGCCTCACGCGCAGGCGGTCCGGGACTATATCAGCATCGTCGGGTCGTCCACCGTGTATCCCTTTGCGACGGTGGTCGCCGAGCAGTTCGGTCGCAGCACGAAATTCAAGACGCCGAAGATCGAGTCCACCGGCACGGGCGGCGGGCTCAAGCTGTTTTGCAACGGCGTCGGCGTCGAGCATCCGGATATCTCGAACGCGTCGCGACGGATCACGCAGAGCGAAGTCGACAACTGCGCAAAGAATGGCGTCAAGGACATCGTCGAGGTCAAGGTCGGCTACGACGGCATCACGGTGGCGAACTCGAAGTCCTCGCCGCGCTTCGATCTGTCGCAGCGCGATCTGTATCTCGCGCTCGCCAAGAACGTGCCCGATCCGGCCGGCGCGCAAAAGCTCGTGCCGAATCCCTACAAGACTTGGTCCGAGGTCAACGCGAAGCTGCCCGCGTTCGAGATCAAAGTGCTGGGCCCGCCGCCGACCTCCGGCACTCGCGACGCGTTCGTCGAGCTCGTCATGGAGCCGGGCTGCAAGGCCTTCCCGTGGGTGGCGGCGCTCGAGCACGACGCCTTCGTCCGGGCGTGCCACACGCTGCGCGAGGACGGCGGTTACGTGGAGGCTGGCGAGAACGACAACCTGATCGTCCAGAAGCTCGAATCGAGCCCGAAGTATCTCGGAATCTTCGGCTACAGCTTCCTCGAGCAGAACGCGGACAAAGTGCAGGGCTCGCTGATCAGCGGAGTGGCGCCGGAGTTCGAGTCGATCTCCGACGGCAAGTATCCCATCTCGCGACCCCTGTTCTTCTACGTGAAGAAGGCGCACGTGGGCGTGATCCCGGGTATTCGCGAGTATCTGGCCGAGTTTACGAGCGAGGGTGCTCTGGGCGAGTATGGCTACCTCTCCGACAAGGGTCTGATTCCTTTGTCGGAGAAGGACCGCAAGGCCTCGGTCGCCGTGGCGCAGAACCTCACGACTCTGCGTCTCGACAGCGCGCCTTGACCTGCGGCGTGGCTGCTTGAACGGTCAGCGGAAGGCAGTGGAACAGGCGATGGCGCGGGAATGATGGCTGCGTGACCTCTTCGACCCTGCTGATCGTGCTCGTCGTCTCTCGCGCTCGTGGCCTACTACGTGGGCCGACAGCGCGCGGTCGGCGTCGCGATCGCCGCGCGCGGCCCGCGGCCCGTTCACTCGTTGCCGGGCTATCACGGCGGTTACGTCGCGTTGTGGTGCCGCGCTGCCCGCCGTGCTGCTGCTGGCACTGTGGCAGATCGTCGAGCCGCTGTGGCTGCGAAGCCGGGTGATCGCCGCCCTGCCGGAGGCGCTGCGCAGCTTGCCCCCGGAGCGGCTCGGGCTCGTCTACAACGACATCCGCAATCTCGTCGCCGGCAACGTCGTATCGAGCACGCCGAGCGCCGACATCATCGGCGCAGCGGAACGGTATGCGTCGCTGCGCGATCTCAGCCACGACCTCGCGAGCGCGGCCGTGCTCATCATCGCCGTCGCCGGCTTCGCCTGGGCCTATCGACGAGTGCGCGCCGAGCTGCGCGCGCGCAACCGCGTCGAGCAGGTCATGGAGTATCTGCTGGTCGCCGCCTCCTCGATCGCCATTCTGACGACCATCGGCATCTTTCTGTCGGTGCTGTTCGAAGCGCTGCGGTTCTTCCGGCAGGTGTCGCCGTTCGACTTTCTGTTCGGCTTGTCGTGGAGCCCGCAGACCGCGATTCGCGCGGATCAGGTGGGCTCGTCCGGTGCGTTTGGCGCCGTGCCGCTGTTCACCGGCACGCTGCTGATCTCGGGTATCGCCATGGCTCGTGGCCGTGCCGGTGGGCTTGATGTCGGCGATCTACCTTGCGGAGTACGCGACCCGGCGGGTTCGGTCCTACGCGAAGCCGTTGCTCGAAATTCTCGCGGGCATTCCCACCGTCGTCTACGGCTATTTCGCGGCGCTGACGGTCGGTCCGATCCTGCGCGATCTCGGCGGGACGGTCGGGCTCACCGTGGCGTCGGAGAGCGCGCTCGGCGCGGGGCTCGTGATGGGCATCATGATCATCCCGTTCGTGTCGTCGCTGTCCGACGACGTCATCACCGCCGTGCCGCAGGCGCTGCGCGACGGCTCCTACGGGCTCGGCGCGACTCGCTCCGAGACGATTCGGCACGTGGTGTTGCCGGCGGCGCTGCCCGGCATCGTGGGCGCCGTACTGCTGGCCGTGTCGCGCGCGATCGGCGAGACCATGATCGTCGTCATGGCGGCCGGTCTGGCCGCCAACCTTACGGCGAATCCGTTCGAGGCCGTGACCACGGTCACCGTGCAGATCGTCACGCTGCTCGTCGGCGATCAGGAGTTCGACAGCGCCAAGACGCTTGCCGCGTTTGCGCTCGGTCTCGTGCTGTTCGTCGTCACGCTGTGTCTGAACATCCTTGCGCTCAGCGTCGTGCGCCGCTATCGCGAGCAGTATGAGTAGTCAGCCCGGCATACCGGTCAAGGAGGTCGTGGCGCGCGGCATCCGCCGGCGTTACCGCAGCGAGCGCTTCTTCCGCGCGCTGGGGCTCGTGGCGCTGTGCATCGGTCTCGGCTTCCTGGCGTTCTTCTTTTACACGCTGCTCGCCAACAGCTACACGGCGCTGCGCCAAACGCGTGTATTGCTCGACATCGATTTCGACGCGGCCGTCATCGATCCCGACGGCAAGCGTGACCCGGCGACCTTGGCGACGGCGGATTACCAGCGGCTGGCGCGAGACGCGCTGAACGGTCTCTTCCCCGACGTCACGTCGCGTGCCGAGCGCCGCGATCTTTACGGAATGCTGAGCGCCGGCGCGGGCCTCGAGCTGCGCTCGCGCGTGACGAAAAATCCATCGCTGATCGGCACGATGCGGCCGCTGTGGCTGCTGCTCGACGACGACGTCGACGTCGTGGTCAAGGGGCACATATCGCGAAACCTGCCGCAGAGCCGAGCGACGCCTGGACGATCGGCAGCTTGGCTGGCTCACGGCGCTCGAGACCCAGGGCCGGGTGCAGCAACGGTTCAACACGTACTTTTTCACCAACGGCGACTCCCGCGATCCCGAGCTCGCGGGAATCTGGAGCGCGACGGTCGGCTCGTTCTTCATGTTGCTCGTGACGCTCGCGCTATCGTTCCCGATCGGCGTCGCAGCCGCCATTTATCTCGAGGAGTTCGCGCCGCGCAATCGCTGGACCGACCTCATCGAGGTCAACATCAACAACCTCGCGGCCGTGCCGTCGATCGTGTTCGGCCTGCTCGGGTCTGGCGTTGTTCATCAACTTGTTCGGCCTGCCGCGCTCGGCGCCGCTCGTCGGCGGGCTGGTCTTGAGCCTCATGACGCTACCCGTGATCATCATCGCCTCGCGCGCCGCGCTCACGGCCGTGCCGCCGTCGATTCGCGAAGCGGCACTCGGGCTCGGTGCGTCGAAGATGCAAATGGTCATTCATCACGTCCTGCCGCTCGCGATGCCGGGCATGTTGACGGGGACGATCATCGGCATGGCGCGTGCGCTCGGCGAGTCCGCTCCGCTGCTGATGATCGGCATGGTGGCGTTCATCGTCGACATTCCGAAGTCGCCGCTGAGTCCGTCGACCGCGTTGCCCGTGCAAGTGTATTTGTGGGCCGATAGCCCCGAGCGGGCTTTCGTCGAGCGCACGTCGGCGGCGATCGTCGTGCTGCTCGTGTTTCTCGCAGTGATGAACGCGACGGCGATTTTGTTGCGGAAGCGTTTCGAGCGGCGGTATTAGCGGCGTCCACGCGAGAAAGTGGGGTAGACTTTGAACGTGGCCCTGAAAGAAAAGAGCAACACCGTGTCGCCGGCTGTGCCGTCCATTGCGGACCCGGCGCCAGAAGTCGCGCAGGTGAAGCCCGCGGGCGATGAAGGCTATCAGACCGTCGGCGACTACACCGTCGCCAAGCCCGTGATGCAGGCGCGGCGGCTCGACGTGTATTACGGCGACAACCACGCGATACAGAACGTGAACCTCGACGTCGGGCGCAACGAGGTCATTGCGCTGATCGGGCCGTCGGGCTGCGGCAAATCGACGTTCATCCGCTGTCTGAATCGAATGAACGACACGATCGAGTCCGCGCGGATCACGGGCGATATCACGCTCGAGGGCGAGAACATCTACGGCGCGCCACATGGACGTGGTGATGCTGCGCGCGCGCGTCGGCATGGTGTTCCAGAAGCCGAATCCGTTTCCGAAGTCCGTGTACGACAACGTGGCTTATGGTCCGCGGATCCATGGCCTGGCGCGAGATCGGACGGAGCTCGACGAGATCGTGCAGACGAGCCTCGAGCGTGCGGGGCTTTGGGTCGAGGTCAAGGAGCGGCTGGAGCAGCCGGGCACGGGGCTGTCCGGCGGGCAGCAGCAACGGCTCTGCATCGCGCGAACGATCGCGGTGAACCCCGACGTGATTCTGATGGACGAGCCCTGCTCGGCGCTCGATCCGATTGCGACGGCGCGTATCGAGGATTTGATCGACGAGCTGCGGCAGAAATACGCGATCGCGATCGTGACGCATTCGATGCAGCAGGCGGCGCGAGTGTCGCAGCGCACGGCTTACTTCCATCTCGGCAAGCTGATCGAGGTCGGCGATACCGACGAGATCTTCACGAACCCGCACCACAAGCTCACGGAAGACTACATCACGGGCCGCTTCGGCTAGCGCCATCGCGCGCAGGTGAAGAGGCGCCATCTCTCCGGGCGGTGCCCGATCGCAGCGGGTTCGGACGCGACATAGGTCGTCCGGGAGCGCCGCAAGTACGTCCCTGTAGGCTCGCGCGCGGACGTCCTGTCCGCGAGCGTCCCGGCCGACCTATGTCGCGTCCGAACCCGCTGCGATCGCTTACGCGTAGCGCCTTCGTTCGGTGACGGCCAAGCGCAGGCGATGCGGTTCGGAGGTTGCGGCAGTGCGTAGGGGTGCTTTCGGGACGCTCGGCGCCAGGGACGGCGCCGCGCGAGCCTACAGGGATGTACTTGCGGCGTTCCCGAAAGCGCCCCTACGCGCTGCCGCAACCGTTTGGCACCCACCGATCCGCGTGCGGCGAGGACGATCAGTCGGCGGTGCGGAGGAGCTCGTTCAGCGAGGTTTTGGCGCGCGTCTTCTCGTCGACTTTCTTGACGATGACGGCGCAGTACAGGGAGTACTTGCCGTCGCGCGACGGCAGGTTGCCGGAGACGACGACGGAGCCGGCCGGCACTCGGCCGTACAGCGATCTCGCCGGTGTCGCGGTCGTAGATGCGCGTGCTCTGACTGATGTACACGCCCATCGCGATCACGCTGCCGCGCTCGACGATCGACGCCTTCGACGATCTCCGAGCGCGCGCCGATGAAGCAGTTGTCCTCGATGATCGTGGGCGCCGCCTGCAGCGGCTCGAGCACGCCGCCGATGCCCGGCGCCGCCGGACAGGTGCACGTGCTTGCCGATCTGGGCGCAGCTGCCGACCGTGGCCCACGTGTCGATCATCGAGCCGCGATCGACGTATGCGCCGATGTTGACGAAGCGACGGCATCAGGACCACGTCGGGTGCGACGTAGGCGCCGCGGCGCACGACGGCGTCCGGCACCACGCGCGTGCCGCCGCTTGCGGAACTGCTCCGCGTCGTGCTCGCGCGTACTTGAGCGGCACCTTGTCGAAGAAGCGCGTGTAGCCCGCGTCGATCACGCGGTTGTCGTTCAGCCGGAACGACAACAGCACGGCCTGCTTGAGCCACTGATTCACCACCCAGCGCCCGTCCTTCTGCTCGGCGACGCGCAACGTGCCGGCGTCGAGCCCGGCGATGCACTCCGCCACGGCGTCCCGCAGCTCGGGCGTCGGCGCGCCCGGGGCCGAGCTCCGCCCGCCGTTCCCAGCCCCGTTCGATGACTTCGTTCAACGTAGCCAATGTGGTTCCCTCGGGCGTCAGTTGCGTGGGTCGGCCAGGCCTTCGCGCAGCGCCTTGGCGAGTCGCTCGGCGCTGCGCGTCGTCGAGCGGCTGGTGGTCGGTGTTGGTCACGAAGAACACGTCCTCGGCGCGCTCGCCGACGGTGGCGATCTTGGCATTCTGCAGGGCGACGTGCTGCTGATCGAATACCTTGGCCACTTCGAACAGCAGCCCGGGTCGGTCGCCGGCGACGAGCTCGACGATCGTCCGCGGGTTCGACGGGATCGCGCGAGGTCGCGACCTGCACGGGCGTCGAGAACATCCGCACCTGGCGCGGCGCGCGGCGCGTGACCCTCAGCGATTGCTCGTCGCCGCTCGTGAGCGACTTCAGCAGTCGGTTGCGGATCTCGTCCAGCCGGCGCCGGTCGTTGATCGCGCTGCCGTCGCTCTCGAGCACGCAGTAGGTGTCGAGCGCCTGTTCCTCGCGCGAGCGGCACGATGCGCGCGTCGACGATCGTGAGGCCGAGCTCGTCCAGCACGGCCGTGGCACGCACGAACGAGCGCAGTCTCCTTCGGCGAGTACACGGCTATCGAAGTGAGGCCCGGTGACACCAGGTCGTCCACGTCGACGATGATCGACGCCGGGATTGCTGCTCTCCGCCAGCACGCGAGTGTGCCACGCGATCTCCTCGGGCCGGTGGCGCAGGAAGTACTCTTCGGTGTAGCTCGCCCAGATGTGCTGCCAGCTGGTCGCGCGGCAGTCCCGCCTGCATCAGCAGCTGCTCCGCGCGCGCCTGCCGGGTCGTGATGAACTCTTCCTTGTCGATGGGGTTCGAGACGCCGCGGCGCAGCGCCCTGCGCGTGCGCGTGGTAGAGCTCGGAGAACAGCGTGTCCTTCCACGAGTTCCACATCTTCGGATTCGTGCCGCGCACGTCCGCTACGGTGAGCACGTACAGGTAGTCGAGATGGGTTTGATCGCCGACGGTGCGCGCGAACTCGTTGATGACGTTCGGATCGTTCAGGTCCTTCTTCTGCGCCGTCAGCGACAGCAGCAGATGGTGCTGCACGAGCCATGCGACGAGCCGGGCCTCGTAACGGCGTCATGCCGTGCTCGCGGCAGAACGCCTCCGCGTCGACGGCGCCGAGCTCCGAATGATCGCCGCCGCGGCCCTTCGCGATGTCGTGGAACAGCCCCGCGAGATACGCGACCTCGGGCTTTTCGAGGCGCTGCATGATCGTGCTGCAGTGCGGGAATTCCTTGTCGAAGCGCGTCAGCGCGAAGCGCCGCAGGTTCTCCACCACGAACAGCGTGTGCGCGTCGACCGTGTACGCATGGAACAGGTCGTACTGCATTCGTCCGACGATTCGGCCGAACGCCGGAATGTACAGTCCGAGCACGCCGTAGGTGTTCATGCGCTTCAACGTGCGCGTGACGCCCTGCGGCGCGCGCAAGAATGTCGAGGAACAGCCGGTGATTGCGCGGGTTCTGCCGGAACTCCTCGTCGATCAGCCACAGATGCTGCTTCACGAGGGCGATCGTGCGGGCGTTCGACGCCGCGCAGATCGAGGTTCTGCTCGAGCAGCAGGAACATCTCGAGCAGCGCGGAGGGGTCGCGCATGAACACCTGGTCGTCGCTCACCTCGAGATAGCCGTTGCGGCTCTGGAAACGCGGCCCGAGCGGCACCGGCGGCGCGTTCTTGTCGAGCAGGATCGCCTCCTCGAAGAGCTGCAACAGCATCTCGTTGAGGCGGCTCAGCTCCATCACCGTGCGGTAGTAGCGCTGCATCAGCTGCTCGACGGCGAGCGTGAAGCTCGCGTCCTCGTAGCCGAACATCTTCGCGAGCTTGACCTGGTGGTCGAACAGCAGGCGGTCCTCGCGCCGGCCCGTGAGCAGATGCAGGCCGAACCGAATGCGCCACAGAAACGCCTGACCGGCCGTCAGAATGCGCAGCTGCCCCTCGGTCAGGAAGCCGTGCTCGACGAGCTCCGCAAGGCTTGTGCGCTCCGAGGTGCCGGCGCGCGAGCCAGCTGATCATCTGGATGTCGCGAAGCCCGCCGGGGCTGCCCTTGACGTTCGGCTCGAGGTTGTAAGCGGTGTCGTGATAGCGGCGCGTGGCGTTCCTGTCTGCTCCTCGAGCTTGGCGTGGAAGAACTCCGCGCTGCTCCACATGCGATCCGTGCCGATCCTGACCGGCAGCTCGCCGAACAGGCGGCTCGGGCCGTGCAGCAGGCGCGTCTCCATCAGCGTCGTCAGCACGGTGACGTCGCTGCGCGCCTGCGCCTCGCAGTCGTCCAGCGTCCGGACGCTGTGGCCGACCTCGAGACCGATGTCCCAAAGGAACGTCAGGAATCGACCGATCGCCTCGTCGGCGTTGTTGTCGGTGTTGTCGATGAGCACGAGCAGATCGATGTCGGAGTGCGGATGCAGCTCGCCGCGTCCGTAGCCGCCCACCGCGACGAGGTCGGCCGACTCCGCCAGGGCGCCGGCGAAGTGCAGCCAGCTCGAGATGATGATCTGGTCGACGACGTGGGCGCGTGCGGTCACGAGCGTCTCGACCGGCTCGTTGCGCTGGAACCGCTCGGCGAGCTGCTCGCTGGCCGAGCGCAACGCCTCGCGGAACGGCCCGATCGCGCTCGTCTCGCCGTCCCAGGCCGCGTCGAGCGCGGCGCGATCGATCAACGTCGCGCTGCCGATGCTCGCCTGGTCGCGGCCGCTGTCGACGCTAGCGACCACGATCCGCGGCGCCCAGTGTCAGGACCTCGAAACCCGTGTCCGTGATGAGCACGGTGTGCTCCCACTGGGCCGACAGCGAATGATCCTTCGTGACGACCGTCCAGCCGTCGGACAGGAGCTTCACCTCGCGCTTGCCGGCGTTGATCATCGGCTCGACCGTGATCGTCATGCCCGGCACGAGCTCGAGGCCGGTGCCGGGCCGACCGTAATGCAGCACTTGCGGGTCCTCGTGGAAGACGCGCCCGATGCCGTGGCCGCAGTACTCGCGGACCACGGAGAAGCGCTGCTCTTCGGCGAAGCTCTGCACGGCGTGCCCGATGTCGCCGAGCCGCGCGCCGGGCCGAATCGCGCGTATGCCGCGCCACATCGCGTCGAAGCACGTTCGGGTCAGTCGCTCGGCCATGATCGAGGGGTCGCCGACGAAGAACATTCGGCTCGTGTCGCCGTGGTAGCCGTCCTTGATCACCGTGATGTCGACGTTCACGATGTCGCCGTTCTTCAAGCACGCGCTCGTTCGGAATGCCGTGGCAAACGACGTGGTTGACGGACGTGCAGATCGACTTCGGGAACCCCCGGTAATTCAGCGGCGCCGGGATCGAGCCGAGATCGCCCACGATATAGTCGTGGCAGATGCGGTCGAGCTCGATCGGTCGCCACGCCCGGTTGGACGTGCGGGCCGATCATGTCGAGCACCTGGGCCGCCAGACGACCGGCGACACGCATCTTCTCCTGTTCTTCAGGCGTTTTGATCGTAACCATTGCGCTGGGACGGCCGAACCGCCGGGTTTTCCGGGCACCGCGGGCCGTCGAGATGAGGACGACAGCCCTTGCCGCAAATGCGGATCGACATTGTTTGCTGCAAGGGGCCTATGGTATAAAGCGCGCGCCTCGGAGGCAACGCGCCGCCGAGGTAATTTCACACACGCGCCGAGCACCGCCGGCGGGGTGCCTCGGAAACGGGGTCGTCGGCGGAAACGCGTGGAGGACCAACCCCAAAAGGAGCTTCGCATGACCGACGTTTCCATGCGCCGGATGCTGGAAGCGGGGGTGCACTTCGGGCACCAAACCCGCTTCTGGAATCCCAAGATGGCCCAGTTCATCTTCGGCGAGCGCAACAAGATCCATATCATCGATCTCGAGAAGACGCTGCCGCTGTACAAGGTCGCAGCGGAGTTCGTTCGCAAGGTCGTAGCCGACGGCGGCATGCTGCTGTTCGTCGGCTCGAAGCGCGCCGCCCGCGAGGCGATCTCGACGGAGGCCGTGCGCTGCGGCATGCCGTACGTCACGCAGCGTTGGCTCGGCGGCATGCTGACGAACTTCAAGACGATCCGCCAGTCGATCAAGCGCTTGAAGACGCTCGAGGAGATCACCGAGCCGGGCGCGACCGTCGAGTTCACGAAGAAAGAGATGCTCGGGCTCGTGCGCGAGCGCCAGAAGCTCGAGAAGACGCTCGGCGGCATCAAGAACATGGAGGCGCTGCCGAGCGCGGTGTTCCTGATCGACGTGGGGCACGAGGAGATTGCCGTGCGCGAGGCGCGCAAGCTCGGGATCCCCGTAGTGGCCATCGTCGACACCAACTGCTCGCCCGAGGGCATCGACTACCCGATCCCCGGCAACGACGACGCGATGCGCGCGATTCAGCTGTATGCCGAGGGCATCGCCGAGGCCGTGATCGACGGCAAAGGCTCGATTCCCGAGGTGCCGACCGGCGATGACGAGTTCGTGGAGCTCGACGAGTCCGGCAAGCCGCGCGTCGAGCCGAAGCCGAAGCGTGCGCCGGCCAAGAAGCGTGCGCGCGTCACGAAGGTTCGTGCGAAACCCCGCGGCAAGCCGAGCGCCGAGGAGAGTAGCGAGCCGAGCGCCGAGGAGAGCAGCGAGCCGAGCGCTGAGCCAGGCAGCGAGCCAAACAGCGAGCCGAGCGGCGAACCGAGCGCCGAGTCGAGCGCCGAACCGAGCAGCGCCGGTGACGACGAGGGCGAAGCGGCCGCCGAGTAACGGCTCGGGCTGCAAGGACTGGCACGCAAGCAAGAGGGGTACCACCTCATGGAAATCACACCAGCGTTGGTCAAGGAGCTCCGCGAGCGCACGGGCGCGGGCATGATGGACTGCAAGAGAGCCCTGGTCGAAGCCGAGGGCGCGCTCGACCAGGCCGCCGAGCTGCTGCGCAAAGCGGGTGCGGCGAAGGCCGACAAGAAGTCGGCGCGCGTCGCGGCGGAAGGGCGCGTCGCGCTGAAAAGCGATCCGAACGACCGGTCGCCACGTGCTGCTCGAGGTCAACTCCGAGACCGATTTCGTGGCGAAGGACGACAGCTTCGGCGCGTTCGTCGAGCGCCTGGCCGATGTCGTTCTCGCGAAGCGGCCGACGACGGTCGAGGAGCTCATGGCCGCCTCGCTCGACGGTCGAACCGTCGAGGACCTGCGTCTCGAGCTCGTGACCAAGGTCGGCGAGAACATCGCCGTGCGCCGGTTCGAGGTGATCGAAAGCACGGGCAACGTGGGCGCTTACGTGCACGGCACGCGGATCGGCGTGCTCGTCGATCTCGAGGGCGGCAGCCCCGAGCTGGCGCGGGACCTCGCGATGCAGGTGGCGTCGCTCGCGCCGCGCTATGTGGCGAACGACCAGGTGCCGCAAGACGTGCTCGACAAGGAGCGCGAGATCATCATGGCGCAGACGGCGGCGGAGAAGAAGCCGCCCGAGATCATCGCTAAGATGGTCGAGGGCAAGCTGCGCAAGTTCCTCGACGAGATCACCCTGACGGGCCAGATGTTCATCAAGGACGACAAGAAGCGCGTGCGCGACCTGCTGGCGGCGCACAAGGCCAAGGTCAGGGGCTTCCGTCGGTACGAGGTCGGCGAGGGCATCGAGAAGAAAAGCGCGGACTTCGTTTCCGAGGTCATGGCGCAGGCCAAGCAGAGCCGCTAATCTACTACCCCGTTCCGGCATCGGTCTCGCAGGGGTCGTGCCGGGACGCTCGCGCGCAGGACGCGCGCGCGCGAGCCTACAGGGACGTACTTGTGGCGCTCCCGGCGCGGCCCCTGCGAGGCCGATGCCGGAACGCACAACATCGAGGGTTGAATGGCGCAAGGCTCGCCGATCTATCGGACGGATTCTGCTGAAGTTGAGCGGTGAAGCCCTGCTCGGCAGCCATCAATACGGCATCGACCCCGTCGTCATTCGCCGCGTCGCGGCCGAGGTCACCGAAGTCGTCGGGCTCGGCATTCAGGTCGGGCTGGTCATCGGCGGCGGCAACATTTTCCGCGGCGCCGGTCTCGCCGAGGCCGGCATGGACCGGGTCACTGCCGACCACATGGGCATGCTCGCCACCGTGATCAACTCCCTGGCGTTGCAGGATGCGCTCGAGCGCCAGGGCGCCGTCGCGCGCGTACTATCGGCGCTGCAGATCCACGAGGTTTGCGAGGACTACATCCGCCGCCGCGCCATTCGGCACCTCGAGAAGGGGCGCGTCGCGATCTTCGCGGCCGGCACCGGCAACCCGTTCTTCACGACCGACACCGCGGCGAGCCTGCGCGCGATCGAGATCGGCGCCGACGTGTTGATCAAGGCAACCAAGGTCGACGGCGTGTATTCGGCGGATCCGATGAAGGACCCGACCGCCGTTCGCTATGGCGCCCTGTCGTTCGATCAGGTCCTGGCCGAGGAGCTGGGGGTGATGGACGCGACCGCCATCGTGATGTGTCGGGAGAACAACCTGCCGCTCGTCGTGTTCAACCTCAACAATCCCGGCGATCTCGTGCGTATCGTCACGGGCGAGCCGGTCGGCACGTCCGTGACGAATCGGTTGTCGCGGACTGGAACGGGCAGATGATCAACGACATCAAGAAGGAAGCCGAGCAGCGGATGCAGCGCGCGATCGAGGCGCTGAAGGAAGAGATGCGTCGGCTGCGCACGGGGCGCGCGCACGCGGGTCTGCTCGAGCACGTCATGGTCGAGTACTACGGCACGAACGTGCCCGTCAAACAGACCGCCAACATCTCGGTCGAGGATGCGCGCACGCTCGTGGTCACGCCGTGGGAGAAGCAGATGGTCGGGCCCGTCGAGAAGGCCATCCTGAACTCCGGTCTCGGACTGAACCCGGTGACGGCGGGGTCGGTGATTCGAGTGCCGCTGCCGCCGATGACCGAGGAGCGGCGCCGCGAGATCGTCAAGGTCGTGCGCGCGCAGGCGGAGTCGGGGCGCGTGGCCGTGCGCGCGGTGCGCCGCGAGGCGCTCGGGGATCTCAAGGATCTCCTGAAGGAGAAGCTCGTGACCGAGGACGACGAGCGGCGCGGTCAAGACGAGATCCAGAAGCTCACGGATCGCTACGTGGCCCAGATCGACGCTCTTTTGAAAGACAAAGAAGCCGAGATCATGGAAGTCTGAGCGTGCCGAGCGCCGCTCGTCCGTCTCAATGAGCCTGCCGCGGTCCCGTGACCGCCGGCCGACCGCGGTTCGTGCCCCGCGCGGCCCAGCCGGAGCCCCTGTTTGCTGATCGCGCGCGTGATCACTGGAGGAGTGTTCGGCGTCGCTTTGACGGCCGCCGTGCTGTTTTTGCCCACCGCGGCCGTCGCCGCGGTCTTCGGCGCGCTGTGGCTTGCCGGCGCCTGGGAATGGGCGGGCTTGGCGCGCTTCGGTGCCGGCGCTCGCGTCCTGTACGTCGCGCTGTTCGCCGTCGCGATGGTCGTGGCCTGGTTCCACGCCGATGCGCGGATTGCCGCCTTCGTGCTGGCCGCGGCGCTCCTCTGGTGGCTCGTGGCGCTCGGGGCCGTGGCCACGTTCCCGCGGTCATTCGGCCTGAAGCTCGTGGCCGCGATCGGCTTCGTCGTGCTGTTGCCGTCCTGGTTGCTCCTCGCGCGCATTCACGCCGCGGCGCCGCACGGTGCCGGGCTCGTGATGACGCTGCTCGCGATCGTGTGGGCGGCCGACGTCGGTGCCTACGGCGTTGGGCGTTGGCTCGGGCGCGTCAAGCTGGCGCCGGCCGTGAGTCCCGGCAAGACGTGGGAGGGCATGGCCGGCGGCGTGCTCCTGGCGGGGCTGGCGGCCGGCTGCGCGGCGTGGCTGCTCGGCCTCCCGCTGCCGGGTTTCTGCGCGCTCGGCGTAGCGACGGCGCTGGTGTCGGTGCTCGGCGATCTGACGCAGAGCATGTTCAAGCGCAACGTCGGCCTGAAGGACAGTGGCAAGCTGCTGCCGGGCCACGGCGGCGTGCTCGATCGCATCGACAGCCTCACGGCCGCTGCGCCCCTGTATGCCGGGGGTCTGCTGCTGCTCGGAATCACGTCTTGAGCCGGAACTGCGCTGCGCCCGCGCGGTCTGTTAGCGAAGCGACCGGCGTTTGGCCCCGCCGCCAGCGGGCGCGATGTTCTGCCCAGTTCCGCCGGCCCCGGGCTAGAATATCGGCCTTCGAAGAAGGGCGCCCGCGGATCGGCGCGCCTCGGCTACGGGAAATTTGATGCTGACTCTGTTGTGGTTTGTCGTCGCGATCAGCGTACTCGTGGCCGCTCACGAGTTCGGCCACTTTTGGGTGGCGCGGCGTCTGGGGTTCAAGGTTCAGCGCTTTTCGATCGGCTTCGGCCGCCCGCTGCTCGTCTGGCGCAGCCGCGCACCGCGACCGTACCGAATACTGGCTGTCGATGATTCCGCTCGGCGGCTACGTGAAGATGCTCGACGAGCGCGAAGGGCCCGTGAGCGCCGAAGAGCGCGAGCGAGCCTTCAATCGTCGGCCGATACCGCACCGCATCGCCGTTCTGCTGGCGGGTCCGGCCTTCAACTTCCTGTTCGCCATCCTCGCCTACTGGCTGATGTTCTCGACCGGCGTGCCCGGTTGGAAGCCCGTCATCGGCGCCGTGCAGCCCGACTCCGTGGCCGAACGCGCCGGCATCGGAGCCGGCGACGAGATCGCGGCCGTCGGCGGACGCTCGAGCGGCACGCTGGAGAACGCGACGCTGCAGATCTTGCACGAGCTGCTGGCCGATGGGCGGATCGATCTCACCGTTCGCAAGCCCAACGGCAGCACCAAGAACGTCGAGCTCGACGTGCAGGGTCGTGAGGCGGAGCTGACCGAGCCTGCGGCGCTGTACACGGGCTTGGGCATCCAGCTTGGCCCCGTGATGCCGGCCGTCATCGATTCGATCACGCCGGGCTCGCCTGCCGCGGCCGCCGGCTTGCTCGCGGGCGACGAGGTCCTGGCCGTCGGCGACTCCCCGATCGAGAACTGGGAGCAATGGGTGACCTTCATCAGGCAGCGCCCCGGCAAAACGGTCGACGTGACCGTGCGACGCGCTGACGGCGAACATTCGCTGCCGATGACGATCGGCACGGTCGAGGAAGCCGGCGAGACGATCGGCCGCATCGGCGCGTCCCGGCCGGCCACGCTGCCGGCGCAAGCTCGATCGACAGTTTCCGCGCCGAGCAGCGCTACGGCGTGATCGAGTCGTTGCCGCGCGGCGTGCAGAAGACCTGGGAGATGAGCGCGCTCACGGTCCGGATGCTGGTTCGCATGGTGGTCGGCGACGTGTCGCTGAAGAACATGTCGGGACCGCTGACGATCGCGGAGTACGCCGGCGAGAGCGCGCAGGCGGGATTGGCGCCTTTCTTGAGTTTTCTGGCGGCCGTGAGCATCAGCCTCGGTATCCTGAACATCCTGCCGATCCCGATACTCGATGGCGGTCAAGTGGTGTACCAAGTGGCGGAGTGGCTCAAAGGCTCGCCGGTCTCGGAGCGGGCGCTGGTGCTCGGTCAGCAAATCGGTGTCGTCTTCATCATCGCGCTGATGAGCTTGGCCTTCTACAACGATCTCAGTAGACACTTCGGCTCATGATGATTCAGCGTCTGGCGCAGCTGGCGGTCCTGATCGCCGGTCTCGGGGTGAGCGCGGCGGGCTTCGCGGCTTTCGAGCCGTTCGTCGTGCGCAACTTCCGGGTCGAAGGCGCGCAGCGAATCGCCGAAGGCACCATCTACAACTATTTGCCGATCAACATCGGCGACACCGTCACCGAGCAGCGCCTGCGCGAAGCCGGACGCGCGATCTTCGAGACGGGGTTCTTCCAGGACTTCGAGTTCCGTCGCGATGGCGACACGCTCGTCATCGTGGTCCTCGAGCGACCGTCGATTCAGGAGTTCACGTTCAAGGGCAACAAGGACATCAAGGACGACGACCTGAAGAAGGTCCTCGACGAGCACGGTTTGACCCAGGGCAAGATCTTCGACCAGTCCACGCTCGACGAGCTCACGCAGTCTCTGACCGACGAGTACTACGGCCGCGGCAAATACGGCGCCAAGGTGACGCCGACCGTCGAGCCGCTCGAGGACAATCGCGTCCGCGTATCGATCCAGATCGAGGAGGGCGACCGAGCGAAGATCCGTCAGGTCAACATCGTCGGGAACACCGCGTTCGAGGACAAGGACATCATCTCCGGCTTCGAGCTGAAGACCGGCAACTGGCTGTCGTTCATTCGCAAGAACGATCGTTATTCGAAGGAAGCGCTCGAGGGCGATCTCGAGAAGCTGCGGTCGTATCTACATGGATCGCGGCTTCGCGGATTTCCACGTCGAAGACGTGCAGGTAGCCATCTCGCCCGACAAACGCGACATCTTCGTCACCATCAGCATCGACGAGGGCGATCGCTACACGATCTCCGACGTCAAGATGGCCGGCGACATGGTCGTTCCGGAGGACGAGCTCAAGAAGCTTGATCCTGGCGCAGCCCGGCGAGACGTTCTCGCAGGGTCTATTGACCCGCAGCGAGGAGCTCATGAATCTGCGGCTCGGCCAGGACGGCTATGCGTTCGCAGAGATACACGCGGTCCCCGATCTCGACAGGGAAACCAAGCAGGCGGCCGTCACGTTCTTCGTCGACCCGAAGAATCGCGTGTACGTTCGCCGCATCAACTTCAACGGCAGCGACAGCGTCAACGACGAGGTGCTGCGTCGCGAGATGAGACAGCTCGAGGGCGGCTATCTGTCGAACTCGCTCGTCGATCGATCGAAGATCCTGCTGCAGCGCCTGCCGTATATAGAGAAAGTCGACGAAAAGACGAACCCGGTCGCGGGCAGCCCCGATCTCGTCGACGTGGACTTCGACATCAAGGAAGGACTGCCGGGCCAATTCGGCGGCAGCCTCGGCTTCTCCGAGACGTATGGCGTGACGCTGGGCGGCCAGTTCATCCACTCGAACTTCATGGGAACCGGCAAGCGCGTCGCTCTGCAGCTGACGGGTGGCGAGTACCAGAAGGTCTTCGACGTCAATTTCACGGATCCGTACCGCAATATCGATGGCGTGGGGCGCACGCTGTCGCTGACGTATCAGCATCTGAAGCAGTTCACGTCCGTCACGTCCGACTTCTCGACGACGACGTTGAGTGCCGGAATGAACTGGGGTTATCCGATCACCAACTACCAGAACCTGCGCTTCGGTTTCGCCTACCAGGACGCCGAGCTGCTGACGAGCATTTACAGCTCGCAGCAGGCGCTCGACTGGGTCACCCAGAACGGCAGGACGTTCGACGTCGCGAGCGGCGTGGTCGGCACGCGGATCAGGAGTCTCGAGCTCGTCGCGGGCTGGTCGTACGATACGCGCAATGCCTCGCTGTTCCCGACTGCGGGCACGCGCCTCGCCATCAACCTGAACGCCGCCGTTCCCGGCAGCGACGTCGAGTACTACACCACCGACATCAACTTCCAGAAGTACATATCCGCTCGGCCACAGCAGGTGGCGCTTCCGCATGAACAACGAGGTTTCGTACGGCGAGGCGTACGGCTCCACGACCTCGTTGCCGCCGTTTCGCAATCGCTACGGCGGAGGGCCGGGCTCGGTGCGAGGATTCAAGGAGAGCTATCTCGGACCCGTCGATTCGCTCGGCAATCCTTACGGCGGCAACATGGTCGTGTCGAACCAGTTCGAGCTGATCGTGCCGACGCCGGCCAAGATCTCTTCGTCGACGCGCGTGTCTTTGTTCTACGACGTGGGCGGCGTGTTCTCGACCGGGGGCGTGGTCTTCTATGACAAGCTCGGCGACCCTACCGACTATGATTTCAAGTATGATAGGTTGAAGAAGTCCGTAGGTCTCGGTGTCGAGTGGCTGGCTCCGCTCGGATTGTTGCGGTTCAGCTACGCCGCGCCGTTGAACGCCGACGACCCAACGGATCGTTTGTTCGGCGACCAGGTGGAACGCTTCCAGTTCTCCATCGGCAACGCCTTCTAGGGGTTGAGGGATTGAATTTATGATCGGTTCGAAATTCCTGCCGGCCGTTGTGGTCGCGGCCCTGGTGGCCGGCTCCGGCGTAGCGAGCGCGCAGAGCTCGTTGAAGATCGGGGTCATCAACGTCGGTCGTCTGCTCGAGCAGTCGCCGCAGGCCGAATCGGTCACGAAGAAGCTGCAGGACGAGTTCGCGCCGCGCCAACGTGACATCCAGGCGCTGCAGCAGAAGCTGCAGCAGCAGCAGGACAGGTTCCAGAAAGATAGCCAGGTCATGGGCGAGGAAGAGCGGCTGAGCCTCGAGCGCCAGATCCGCGATGGGCAGCGGGACTTGCAGCGCACGCAGAACGAATACCTCGAAGACCTCAACGTTCGTCGCAACGAGGAGGTCGGCAAGCTGCAGCGCGAAGTGCTGCTCAAGGTTCAGGACTACGCGCGCGCGCAGAAGTACGACCTGGTGCTCGGCGATGCGATCTTCGTCAGCACTGCGATCGACATCACGGACGCAGTCCTGGCCATCCTCAAAGGGCCGGGCGGAGCGGCTGCCCCCGCTCCCGCCGCTCCGCGGAAATAATTGAAGCGCGGCACGGCCGCGGAGCTGACCTCAAATGGGCGTGACCCTCGGTGAGCTCGCGGCGCGTTTCGGTTGTCAGCTGCATGGCGACTCGCACATCGCCGTCGTGCGCGTCGGCACGTTGGCAGGCGCCACCCCCGACGCCATCGCCTTTCTCGCGAATCCGGCCTATGCCCGTCAGCTCGTAGCCACTCGCGCCGCGGCGGTCATTCTCGAGGAGCGCAATCGCGCCGCATGTCCCGTCGCGAGCCTCGTGCACCCTCAGCCCTATCTGACGTACGCACGCATCGCGGCCGCCTTGTATCCGATCGCCGCCGCGACGCCGGGCGTGCACGCCACGGCCGCCGTGGCGCCGAGCGCCACGATCGCACCCACGGCGCAGGTCGATGCCCATGCCACGATCGGCGCAGGCACGACGGTCGGCGAGGGCGCGGTGATCGGCGCGGGTGCGGCCGTCGGCGCCGACGTCGAGCATCGGTGCCGGCACCCGCATCGGTCCGCGTGTGGTCGTGCTCGACGGCGTACGCATCGGTGCGCGCTGCATCGTCCACCCGGGCGTCGTGCTCGGTGCCGACGGTTTCGGCTTCGCGCCGAACGACGGCGCCTGGCAAAAGATTCCGCAGATCGGCGGCGTCGTGGTCGGCGACGACGTGGAGATAGGCGCGAACACCACGATCGACCGCGGCGCGATCGAGGACACGATCCTCGAGGACGGCGTCAAGATCGACAATCAGGTCCAGATCGCCCACAACGTGCGCATTGGCGCCCACACGGCAATTGCGGCTTTCGCGGGCGTCGCCGGCAGCACGAAGATCGGCCGACGCTGTATGATCGGCGGAGGCGTCATCGTGTCGAACTCGCTCGAGGTCTGCGACGACGTCATGTTCACGTTCGGCAGCGTGGTCACGAAGTCGGTGCGCGAGCCCGGCAAATACTCGGGCCAGCTGCCGGCCGAGCCCTCGGCGCGCTGGCAGAGGAACGTCGCGCGTTTCCGCCGGCTCGATGCGCTGGCGGAGCGCCTGATCGCTGCGGAGCGTGCCGTCGCGGAGCTGAAGGAAAAGAAGAACGCCGATGACTGACAAGCAGACCCTGGACGTCGAGGCGCTGCTCGCAGCGCCTGCCGCACCGCTATCCTTTTCTGCTCGTGGACCGCGTCGTCGACGTGGTGCCGGGCAAGTCCCTCGTTGCCATCAAGAACGTGACGATGAACGAGGCGCACTTTCAGGGGCACTTCCCGGGGCATCCGGTCATGCCGGGCGTGCTTGATTCTCGAGTGCCTGGCGCAGGCAGGCGGCATTCTCGCCAGCGAGACGGTCACGGCGGAGCAGCGGTTCAGCATCCTGTACCTTGCCGGGGTCGAGGAATCGCGCTTCAAGCAGATGGTGCGCCCCGGCGATCAGCTCATGCTGCACGTCGAGCTCACTGAAGCGAAAACGCAACCTCTGGTGGTTCGTCACGCGCGCGGAAGTCGACGGCAAGGTGGTCGCGGAGGCGCAGATTCTGATGGCGGAGGGAGCCAAGCCTTGATCGATGCACGCGCGGTCGTCGATTCCGCTGCGCGAATCGACGCCGATGTCTATGTCGGTCCCTTTGCGATCGTCGGTGCCGACGTCGAGATCGGTCGCGGCACGAGAGTCGAGCCGCATGCGGTCATCAAGGGCGGTACCGTCATCGGCGTCGACAACCATATCTTCCAGTTCGCCTCGATCGGTGACGATCCCCAGGACAAGAAGTATCGCGGCGAGGCGACTCGCCTCGTCATCGGCGATCGCAACACGATTCGCGAGTGCTGCACCATCAATCGCGGCACGGTCCAGGATCGGGCCGTGACGACGGTCGGCAACGACAACTGGATCATGGCGTATTGCCACATTGCGCACGATTGTGTGGTCGGCGACCACACGATCTTCGCCAACAACGCTTCGATTGCGGGTCACGTGCACATCGGCGATCACGCGATCCTCGGCGGCTTCACGGCGATCCACCAGTTCTGCCACGTGGGCGCGCATGCGCTGACGAGCATGTTCAGCTACGTGTCGAAGGACATCCCGGCCTACGTCACGGCGTCCGGTCGCCCCGCGGAGCCGCGCGGCATCAACGCCGAGGGCCTGAAGCGTCGCGGTTTCACGGCGTCGCAGATTCGCAATATCCGTGAGGCGTACCGCACGGTGTATCGGCAGGCGCTGAAGCTCGAGGAGGCCATGGCGCAGCTCGAGCAACGCCTGCCCGAGCAGCCCGAGCTCACGCTGCTGCTCGACTCGCTGCGCGGCGGGTCGCGCGGCGTGGCCCGTTAGGCTCCCGCCGGCCATGGCGCGAGCCATGCGGGGGCGCTGACATGCCTGCCAAGGGCAACCTGCGCATCGCGCTGGTGGCGGCCGAGGCCTCGGGCGATACGCTTGGCGCGGGACTGATCGAAGCGCTGCGCGCCGCCGCCCCCGACGTCGACTTCTTCGGCATGGCCGGCCCGCGCATGGTCGCAGCCGGTTGCGAGCCCTGGAACCGCGCCGAGGAAGTGTCGGTCATGGGGTTCCTCGAGGTGCTGCCGCATCTGCGGCGCATCCTGCGGCTGCGCCGCCGGCTCGTCGAGCGCATCGCGGCGAGCGGGGCCGATGTTTTCATCGGCATCGACGCGCCGGATTTCAACCTGCCCGCCGCCGCGGCACTGAAGCGCGCCGGGATTCCGACGATCCAGTACGTGAGCCCGCAGGTGTGGGCATCGCGCCAGTATCGCGTGCGCGGCATTCGAGCCGCGGTCGATCTCGTGCTCTGCGTGCTGCCGTTCGAGACGACTTTCTACGCCGAGCATGGCGTGAACGCGAAGTTCATCGGCCATCCGCTGGCCGACATGATTCCGCTCACCGTCGACAGGCAAGCCGCGCGGGCGATCCTCGGCCTGCCGGCCGATCAACCGCTGCTCGCGGTGCTGCCCGGTAGCCGGCGCAGCGAGGTGACGCGGCTCAGCGCGCCGTTCATGGCGACCGCGGCATGGCTCGGCCAGCGGCGGCCCGACGTCGGGGTCGCGGTAGCGCTCGCGAGCGAGCCGCTGGGCGAGCTCTTTCGTGCGGCGACGACGGGTAGCGACCTGTCTCGCGTGCGCTTGATCCCGGGTCGCGCGCGCGACGTCATGGCGGCGGCCGACGTCGTGCTGACGGCCTCGGGCACGGCCAGCCTCGAAGCGTTGCTGTTCAAGCGGCCGATGGTCGTCGCTTACCGGATGGTGCCGCTCTCCTACTGGCTCGTCCGGCGGCTCGGCATGGCGAAGCTGCCGCACTTCTCGTTGCCGAATCTCCTGGCCGGCCGGCGGATCGTGCCGGAGTTCGTGCAGGAGCAGGTGCGTCCCGAGGTCCTCGGCCCCGCCGTGCTCGCGGCGCTCGATGGCACCGGCCTCGCGGCCGACTGGTATGATGTCTGCACCGCCATTCATCGTCAGTTGCGTTGCGACGCGAGCAAAACCGCCGCACGCGAGGTGCTCGAGCTGGTACGGGGAACCAGATGATCGAAGCAGCATCGCAGTCGTTCGTCTTCGTTGCCGAAGATGCGGACATTTGCGGCGTCGACGAGGCGGGACGTGGGCCACTTGCCGGCCCGGTCGTGGCGGCGGCCGTGGTGCTCGATCGCGGCGCGGCCGATCGAAGGTCTGCGCGACTCGAAGCTGCTCACGGAGCCACAGCGCGTCGAGCTCGCCGGCGAGATTCGCAGGAAGGCAAAAGCGTTCGCGATCGCCAGCGCGAGTCATGCGGAAATCGACGGCATCAACATCCTGCAAGCGTCGCTGCTCGCGATGCAGCGAGCCGTGGTTCGCCTGAGGCTCGTGCCCGACCTCGTCCGCGTGGACGGCCGGCACATTCCCGTGTTTCGCGACTTGGGAAAGCGTTATCTGGCCGAGCCGGTCATCGACGGCGATAACCTGGTGCCGGCCATCAGTGCCGCCTCGATCCTCGCGAAGGTGTGTCGCGATCGGCTCATGCGGCGCCTGCACCGCCGCTACCCGCCGTACGGCTTCGACGAGAACAAAGGGTATGCGACCGCGGCGCATCTGCGCGCGTTGGTGGCGTACGGTCCGTGCGCGATTCATCGCGCGACGTTCGCGCCGGTCAGGGAGAGCAGCGGCGCGGGCCACGTTTCATGAGCGGTTTCGTCCATCTGCGCGTCCACACCGAGTATTCGCTCGTCGATAGCGTCGTGCGCGTCGACGGGCTCGTGGACAACGTGGCCGAGCAGCGAATGCCGGCCTGCGCGATCACCGATCAGGGCGGCATCTCGGCGCTCGTGAAGTTCTACAAACCTGCGCTCGAGCGCGGCGTGAAGCCCATCATCGGCTCGGACGTATGGCTCGCCGAGTCGCTCGAGGACCGCGAGCCCACGCGTCTCACGTTGCTCTGTCAAAACCGCGCCGGCTTCAGGCGGCTGTCCGCGCTGCTCACGAAGAGTGCCCAGCAGGGATCCGTCGCGGGGCGGCACGTGCTGCTGAAGGAGTGGCTCGAGCCGAGCGCGCTCGAAGGGCTGATCGGCTTGTCGGGCGCACAGCAAGGCGATCTCGGCAAGGCGCTCGTGGCAGGGCGCGGCGAACGGGCCGCCGAGCTGCTCGATCACTGGCAGACGCTGCTGCCGGGGCGCTTCTACATCGAGCTGCAACGCCTCGGCCGGCCCGGCGAGCACGAGTATCTCGCGCGCGCCGTCGAGATCGCGGCCGCGCAGCGGATTCCCGTCGTCGCGACCAACGAAGTGTGCTTCCTCGGGCGCGGCGACTTCGAGGCGCACGAGACGCGCGTCTGCATCGCCCAAGGCGTCACGCTCGATGACCCGGCGCGGCAGCGGGCCTACAGCGAGGAGCAGTACCTGAAGTCGCCCGCCGAGATGGCGGCGCTGTTCCGCGATCTTCCGGAGGCTCTCGACAACAGCGTCGAGATCGCGCGGCGCTGCTCGCTCGAGGTCGAGCTCGGCCGCGTGTTCCTGCCGGACTTCGCGGTCGACGACGGCACGGCTCCGCGCGAGCATCTCAAGCAGCGCGCCGCCGCGGGCCTCGCTGCGCGGCTTGCGGCACTCGGTATCGCCCCGGAGGCCGCAGGGCCGTACCACGACCGACTCGCGCGCGAGATCGAGGTCATCTGCAAGATGGGCTTCGAGGGCTACTTCCTGATCGTGGCCGACTTCATCCGCTGGGCGCGCGAGAACTCGATCCCGGTGGGACCGGGGCGCGGCTCCGGCGTCGGCTCGCTCGTCGCGTACTCGCTCGGCATCACGAACCTCGACCCGCTGGCCCACGATCTGCTGTTCGAGCGGTTCCTGAATCCCGAGCGCGTCTCGCTGCCCGATTTCGACATCGACTTCTGCATCGACGGCCGCGACCGCGTCATCGACTACGTCGCGCAGCGCTACGGGCGCGAGCGCGTGGCGCAGATCGTGACCTACGGCACGATGGCCGCGCGGGCCGTGGTCCGCGACGTGGGCCGCGCGCTCGGCATGCCGTACGGCTACGTCGACAAGGTCGCCAAGCTGATTCCGTTCGAGCTCGGCATCACGCTCGACAAGGCCATCGCCGACGACGACGAGCTGCGCGGCGCGTACGAGAAGGACGAGGAGATCCGCGGGCTCATCGATCTGGCGCGGCCGCTCGAGGGGCTCGCGCGCAACATCGGCACGCATGCGGGCGGCGTCGTCATCGCACCTCTGCCGATCACGGAGTACATGCCGCTGTACGCCGACGCCGGCGGCGCGCTGCTGACGCAGCTCGACAAGGACGATCTCGAGACGATCGGCCTCATCAAATTCGACTTCCTGGGCCTGAAGACGCTGACGATCATCGATCGTGCGGTCGCGGCGATCAATCGGACGCGCGCCTCGCGGGAGAGCCGCGCGATCGACATCGACGCAATCCCCGTCGACGACCCGAAGACCTACGACCTCCTGCGCCAATGCCGCACGACGGCGGTGTTCCAGCTCGAGTCGCTCGGCATGCGCGATCTCATCAAGCGGTTGCAGCCCGATCGGTTCGACGACCTGACCGCCATCGTCGCGCTGTTCCGGCCCGGGCCCGATGCAGATGGCCGACGAGTTCATCAATCGCAAGCACCGACGCGAGGGCGCGCCGCCGGACTATCTGCACCCGAAGCTCGAGCAGATCCTGAAGCCCACGTACGGCGTGATCCTGTATCAGGAACAGGTGATGCAGATCGCCCAGGTGCTGGCCGGCTATACGCTCGGCGGCGCCGATCTGCTGCGTCGCGCGATGGGCAAGAAGAAGCCCGAAGAGATGGCGATGCAGCGCGAGGTCTTTCTCAAAGGCGCAACGGAGCGCGGCGTGGAGGCCGCGCGGGCGAGCCATATCTTCGATCAGATGGAGACGTTCGCGGGCTACGGCTTCAACAAGTCGCACGCCGCCGCCTACGCGTTGATCGCCTATCAGACGGCCTGGCTCAAGACGCACTTCCCCGAGGCCTACATGGCCGCGGTCCTGACCGCCGATCTCGACAACACGGACCGGCTCGTCGTGCTGAAGGACGAGCTGAAGCGGATGGGCATCACGCTCGAGCCACCGGACATCAACCGCTCGGTCTTCGCGTTCACGGTCGCGGGGGAGCGACGGATCAGCTACGGGCTCGGCGCGCTGAAGGGCGTGGGACAGAGCGCGGTCGAGGTCATCGTGACGGAGCGCGAGGCCAACGGGGCCTACACGAGCCTCGTGGAGCTGTGCCGGCGCACGGATCTGCAAAAGCTCAACCGTCGCGTGCTCGAGGCGCTGGTGCGCTCGGGCGCGCTCGATGCGCTGGGACCGAACCGCGCCACGCTGATGCAGTCGGTGCCGAACGCGCTGCAGATCGCGGAGCGCTCGACGCACGCGGCCGCCGCCGGCCAGGCTGCGCTGTTCGGCGGGGACGATCACGAGGCCGATCTCGCGCAGGTGGTGACGCCCGTGCGCGAGTGGACCAAGCGCGAGCGGCTCGAGGCCGAGCGCGAGAGCCTCGGGCTCTATCTGACGGGCCACCCGTTCGACGAGGTCGCGAAGGATTGTGAAAAGCTCACGGGCGGTTCGATCGCCAAGAAGTTGAGCAGCCTGCCGTCGCACGCGACGACGTCGTGGCGCGATCGCCGCGAAGCCACGCTCGCGGGCGTCGTCATGGACATTCGGCGGCGCGGCAATCGCGTCTCGATCGTGCTCGACGACGACACGGAGCGAATCGAGGTGACGCTGTTCGACGAGGTGTTCGCGCAGACGAAGCACTTGATCTCGAAGCACGCGGTGCTGATCGCCGACGGTAACCTCCGCTACGACGATTTCATAAACGGCTGGCGGCTCTCGGCGAAACGCATTCGCTCCGTGGACGAGGCGATCGAGGAGCACGCGCGGTGGCTCACGATCCTCTGGCCCGCGGGCGGCGGCACGGAGCTCGTGCGCGAGCTGCAGGGCGTGCTGAAGCCGTTCACGCGCGGCCGCTGCGAGATCTGCATCAAGTACCAGGGGTCGCAGGCCAAGGCGCGGTTGACGCTCGGGGATGCGTGGTCGGTACGGCTCACGCGCGAGCTGCGCGATCAACTCACGCACCTGCTCGGCGACGACCACTATCGCATCGACTACCCCAAACATTTGCTCGGCGCTCCGTAGCGTTCCGGCGCGGCGCACGCGTTCGAGGGACCTGTCCGGGAACGCCGTGAATACGTCCCTGTAGGCTCGCGCGCGCACGTCCTGTGCGCGAGCGTCCCGGCCAGATCCCTCGAACGCGTGCGCCGCGCCGGAACGGTCGTGCCAACCCTGTACTTGTCGGTATTCGGGGTTGCGGTTAAGGTGATCCTCCGCCGGTGGCCGAGGGGCTATGGATCTGAAATTCCTCGATTTCGAACAGCCGATCGCCGAGCTCGAAGCACGCATCGAGGCGCTGAAGTTCGTGGGTGAAGACTCCGAGCTGAACATCGGCGAAGAGATCGCGCGGCTCAAGGACAAGAGCGAATCGCTCACGCGCAGCATTTTCTCGAGCTTGACGGCCTGGCAGATCGCGCAGCTCGCGCGCCATCCGCAGCGTCCCTATACGCTCGATTACCTCGAGCGGTGCTTCACCGACTTCCAGGAGCTGCACGGCGACCGAATGTACGCCGACGATCACTCGCTCGTCGGCGGTCTCGCCCGGTTCGACGGCGAAACCGTCGTCGTGATCGGGCACCAGAAGGGCCGCGACACGAAGGAGCGCGTGTGGCGCAACTACGGCATGGCGCGTCCGGAAGGTTATCGCAAAGGGCTCGGTTGATGCGGCTCGCCGAGAAGTTCGGTCTGCCGCTGATCACGTTCATCGACACGCCGGGTGCGTATCCCGGCATCGGCGCCGAGGAACGCGGCCAGAGCGAGGCGATCGCACGCAATCTGTTCGCGATGTCGACTCTGCGCGTGCCGATCATCGCGTCGTGATCGGCGAGGGCGGCTCGGGCGGCGCGCTCGCGATCGGCGTCGGCGATCGCGTGCTGATGCTGCAGTACAGCATCTACGCCGTGATCTCGCCCGAAGGATGCGCGAGCATCCTCTACAAGAGCGCCGACAAGGCCGAGATCGCAGCGGAGGCCATGGGCATCACGGCGGAACGCCTGCATCGGCTGAAGCTGGTCGACGACGTGGTCGGGGAGCCGCTCGGTGGCGCGCATCGCGATCCGCATGCCATGGCGGAGTCGTTGAAGAGCATGCTCACGCAAACGCTCGCATCGCTGCAGGCGATGCCGATCGATGCGCTGCTCGCGCAACGGCGGCGACGGATCGCGAGTTACGGAGTCTTCAAAGAGCTCTGACCGTAGGCTTCCGGAGTGCATTGCGGCGCGCCATGCCCTGGTTCGACGAACCCAAAGAGCGGCACGAAGGCACACCGTTCCTGGTGACGCTGCAGGCGGCCATCGAGCGTTGGCCGGCGCCGGGCGCGTTGCCGCGGTTCCTCGTGGCGTTCAGCGGCGGTCTCGACTCGACGCTGCTGCTGACGGCGCTCGCGCGACTCGGGCTCGGCGCGCGGCTGCGTGCCGCGCACGTGGACCACGGACTGAATGCAGCTTCCGTCGCGTGGGCCGCGCACTGCGCGGCGGCGGCGGCCACGCTCGACGTGCGGCTCGCCACCGCGCGGGTCATCGTGCACGACGTGGCCGTGCACGGTCTCGAGGCGGCGGCGCGCGACGCGCGTTATCGTGCGCTCGGCACGTTGCTGACGCCGGGCGAAGTGCTGCTCACTGCGCATCACGGCGACGATCAGCTCGAGACCGTGCTGCTGCGTCTGACGCGCGGCAGTGGTGTGCGCGGTCTGCGCGGCATCATTCCATACGGCCCGTTCGGCGGCGGCTTTCTCGGTCGACCCTTGCTCGGGTTCACGCGTGCGCAGCTGCGGACCCAGGCGACCGCGTGGGGCCTGAAGTGGCTCGAGGATCCGGCGAACGACGTCGTGCGCCACGATCGCAACTTCCTGCGCCACGAGGTGCTGCCGCAGCTCAAGGCGCGCTGGCCCGCCGTCGTGTCGCACGCGGGTCGGCTCGCCGAGCAGATGAGCGATGCGGAGGCGATCCTCGACGGCGTGGCCGAGCGGGATGCCGCGGCGCTGGAGGACCTGGGGCGCGTCCCGCGCACCACGCTCGCGGCGCTTGCGCCGGCGCGGCAGCGCAATCTGCTGCGCCACCTGCTGCGACGCGCGGGGCTCGGCGTGCCGAGCGCCGTGAAGATCGAGGAGCTGCGCCACGCGGTGCTCGGCGCGCGTGTCGATGCGCAGCCGCTCGTTCGCTGGCCCGGCGGCGAAGGCCGCGTGTTTCGCCAGCAGCTCTACTTGCTGGCGCCGCTGCCGGCGTCCTCGCCGCCCCGCTACGCGGTGCGTCTTGCGCCGCGCGGGCGCTGGTCGGGCCCGGAGGGCGAGCTGACGCTCGCCGCCGCCGCCGACGGGCCGGGGCTACCGGAGTCGTGGCTCGATGAGCTCACGCTGCGCTTTCGCGCGGGCGGCGAGCAATTTCAGCCGCTCGGCCGGGCGCATCGTCAACCGCTGAAGCGCTGGCTGCAGGAAGCCGGCGTCGTGCCGTGGATGCGCAGCCGCATTCCGCTGCTGTATCGCGGCGACGAGCTGGTCGCGGTCGGCGGACCTGTGGCTCGCGGCGACAGTGGGCGCGGTCGCTGCGGACGAGGCGCGCTGGCGCGTGCGCTGGACGGCGCACCCGCGCCTCGACTGACGGGCGAGCCCGAGGTTCCGCCCTGGGGCTGGTGAGCGCGAGGTACTTTTGGTACTTTGCAGTTCCGTCGCCGATGTACCTAACACTCAACTTCGATGGTCGGTTGCTTGCTCCCGTATGGGGCGGTATCCGGCCCTCCCGGTATTTGATTTGACATGACGCGATTCATCTTCATCACGGGCGGGGTGGTTTCCTCGCTCGGCAAAGGCATTACCTCGGCCTGCCTCGGCGCGATCCTCGAGGCCCGGGGCCTCAAGGTCCGCCTCATGAAGCTCGATCCGTACATCAACGTGGACCCCGGCACGATGAGCCCGTTCCAGCACGGCGAGGTCTACGTAACCGACGACGGGACGGAGACCGACCTCGATCTCGGGCACTACGAACGTTTCGTCCGGATGCGCACGAGCCGGTCCAGCAACTTCACGACCGGCAAGATCTACTCGCACGTGATCGCCAAGGAGCGGCGCGGCGAATACCTCGGCGCGACGGTGCAGGTGATTCCGCACATCACGGACGAGATCAAGCGGTGCATCCGCCTCGGCGCGGGCGACGCCGACGTTTGCCTCGTCGAGATCGGCGGCACGGTCGGCGACATCGAATCGCTGCCGTTCCTCGAGGCGATTCGCCAGATGGGCGTCGAGCTCGGCCGCGACCACGTGCTGTACATCCACCTGACGCTGGTGCCGTACATGGCGGCTTCTCAGGAGATCAAGACCAAGCCTACACAGCACTCCGTCAAGGAGCTGCGCGGCATCGGCATCCAGCCCGACGTGCTCGTCTGTCGGTCGGATCATCAGTTGCCGCGCGAGCAGCGCGCGAAGATCGCGCTGTTCACGAACGTCGAGGAGCGTGCCGTGATCTCGGCCGTCGACGTGGACGACATCTACAAGATTCCGATGCTGCTGAACGAGCAGGGGCTCGACGGTTATCGTCGTCGACAAGCTCAGGCTCGACGCGCCGCCGGCGGATCTGTCCGAGTGGCAGGCGGTGGTCGATGCCAAGGCGCACCCGGAGGCCGAGGTCACGGTCGCGATGGTCGGCAAGTACGTCGATCTGAAGGATTCGTACATGTCGCTTGACCGAGGCGTTGCGGCACGCGGGGATTCGCACGCGGACGCGCGTCAACATCCTGTACATGGAATCCGAGGAGCTCCAGGCGCAGGGCACCGCGGTGCTGAACGACGTCGACGCGATCCTCGTGCCCGGCGGCTTCGGCGAGCGCGGCATCGAAGGCAAGATCGCGGCCGTCAAGTTCGCGCGCGAGAAGCAGGTGCCGTATCTCGGCATCTGCCTCGGACTGCAAGTCGCCGTCATCGAGTTCGCGCGCAACGTCGTGGGGCTCGCGGGCGCGCATTCCACGGAGCTGAATCCACAGACGCCGCATCCCGTGATCGCGTTGATCACCGAATGGCACGACCCCGACGGCCGGCTGCAAGCGCGGTCGGCCGCGTCCGAGCTCGGCGGCACGATGCGACTCGGCGCGCAGACCTGCTACGTCGAAGACGGCACGCTCGCGAAGACCATTTACGGCAAGGCCGAGATCTCCGAGCGGCATCGGCACCGCTACGAGTTCAACAACAACTACCGCGAGCAGCTCGGCGGCGGCCGGGCTCGTGTTCTCGGGCTTCTCGAGCGACGGGCTCGTCGAGCTCATCGAGCTTCCCACGCATCCGTGGTTCTTCGCGACGCAGTTTCATCCGGAGTTCACCTCGAATCCGCGCGACGGCCACCCGTTGTTCACGAGCTTCATCAGCGCGGCCAGGTCCTGTCAGGGACTGAAGTTGCCCAGAGCCGCGAGCGCATGAAGCTGGCCGGCTTCACGGTCGGCGCCCGCGAACCCCTGTTTCTGATCGCCGGCCCGTGCGTGATCGAGAGCGAAGCGCTCGTGCTGTCGACGGCCGAGCGTCTGAAGAACATCACGGCGAAGCTCGGCGTGCCGCTCGTCTTCAAGGCGTCGTTCGACAAGGCCAACCGCAGCGCCGCGAGCGGCTTTCGCGGGCTCGGCATCGAGCAGGGCCTGAAGATCCTCGACCGCGTGCGCCGCGAGCTCGCCTTACCGGTGCTGACCGACGTTCACGAGTTCAGCCCGCTCGACGAGGTCGCTGCCGTCGTCGACGTGCTGCAGACTCCGGCGCTGCTGTGCCGGCAGACCGACTTCATCATGGCCGTCGCGAGCCAGGGTAAGCCCGTGAATTTGAAGAAGGGCCAGTTCCTCTCGCCGTGGGAGATGCAGAACGTGGTCGACAAGGCCCGCTCCGCGGGCAACGACAGCTTGCTCGTCTGCGAGCGCGGCGTCTCGTTCGGCTATCAGAATCTCGTCGTCGACATGCGTTCGCTCGCGATTCTGCGCTCGACCGGGTGCCCGGTCGTGTTCGACGCCACGCACGCCGTGCAGCTGCCCGGCGCACGGGGCCGGGCGTCGGGCGGCGAGCGCGAGCACGTGCCGGTGCTCGCCCGCGCTGCGATTGCGGCCGGTGTTGCGGGGCTGTTCATGGAGACGCATCCGCGACCCCGAGGCGGCGCTGTGCGACGGTCCGAACGCCTGGCCGCTCGATCTGGTCGGCCCGCTGCTCGAGCAGCTCCAGGGCATCGATGCGCTCGTCAAGGCGCAGCCGTACTTAGAATCCGAATTCCAACGAGCCCATTAGCAGTCGAGGAGTCTTCATGAGCGCGATCAAGGATGTGGCCGGCCTCGAAATCATCGATTCGCGGGGCAATCCCACCGTCGAAGCCGAGGTCGTGCTGGCGAGCGGTGCGCGCGGTCGCGCGGCGGTGCCGTCCGGCGCCTCGACGGGATCGCGCGAAGCGCACGAGCTGCGCGATGGCGACAAGAAGCGCTACTCGGGCAAAGGCGTCCGGCAGGCCGTGGCCAACGTGGACGGCGAGATCCGCAAGGCCGTCACGGGTCTCGACGCGGCCGATCAAGCGAGCGCTCGACCGCCGCCTCATCGAGCTCGACGGCACGGCCAACAAGGCGCGCCTCGGCGCGAATGCGCTGCTGGCCGTCTCGCTCGCCAGCGCGAAGGCGTCATGCGGCCGAGCGCGGCCTCGCGCTGTACGAGGCGCTCGGCGGCGATCAGCGCGAGCTCACGCTGCCGTTGCCGATGATGAACATCATCAACGGCGGCGCGCACGCCGACAACAGCGTCGACATCCAGGAGTTCATGATCCTGCCCGTCGGCGCGCCGACCTTCGCCGAGTGCCTGCGCTATGGCGTGGAGGTCTTCCATGCGCTGAAGGCCGTGTTCAAGGCCAAAGGGCTGAACACCGCCGTCGGCGACGAAGGCGGCTTCGCCCCGGATCTCGGATCGAACGAGGAGGCGCTTGCAGACGATCGCAGCCGCCGTGGAGAAAGCCGGCTACACGCTCGGTCGCGATATCTACCTGGGTCTCGACGTTGCGAGCTCGGAGTTCTTCGCCGACGGGGCCTACCATCTCGAATCCGAGCACCGGAAGTTCTCCTCGGCCGAGTTCGCCGACTTTCTCGAGGATCTCGTCGCGCGCTACCCCATCGTCTCGGTCGAGGACGGCATGGCCGAGAACGACTGGCAGGGCTGGAAGCACTTGAGCGAACGGCTGCGCGACAAGATCCAGCTCGTGGGCGACGACCTGTTCGTGACCAACACGGCGATCCTCGCGCAGGGCATCGAGCAGAAGATCGCGAACAGCATCCTGATCAAGCCGAACCAGATCGGCACGCTGACGGAGACGCTCGCGGCCATCGACATGGCGAAGCGAGGCCGGTTACTCGGCCGTCGTCTCGCATCGATCCGGCGAGACCGAGGACGCGACGATCGCCGATATCGCCGTGGCGCACCGGGCGCGACGCAGATCAAGACGGGGTCGTTGTGTCGGTCGGACCGTCTGGCCAAGTATAATCAGCTGCTGCGCATCGAACGTGCGCTCGGTCGACGGGCGAAGTTCGACGGCGCGGCGGCGTTTCCCGTCTCGCTGTAGCGGTCGGCGCCGGGGGCGTTGGCGCCGCGCCGAGCGCGGTCGCGTGGGAGACTGAATGCGCTTCTTGATGGTCGTGCTGGTGGTCGTGCTCGGGCTGTTGCAAGCCCGATTGTGGCTGTCGAGCGGCGGCCTGCGAGAGATGTGGCGGCTCGAGACCGAAGTGGCGCGGCGCAGCGACGACAACGCTCGTCTCGCGGCGCGCAACTCGGCGCTCGAGGCCGAGGTGCTCGACTTGAAGCAGGGGCTCGCGGCCGCCGAGGAACGGGCGCGAACCGAGCTCGGCATGATCGAGAGTCGAGCGAGACCTTCTATCAGATTACTCCGGCTCCGCCGCCGCCGGAGCATTGAGCGTGTCGCGACCGGCGAGGTCGTGACGATTCCAGGGAACGGCAGTTGCGGATTCTGCTTGCGAACGACGACGGCTATCAGGCGCGAGGCTTGCGCATCGCTCGCGCAGCATCTGGCATCCCTCGCCGAGGTCATCGTCGTGGCGCCGGACCGCAATCGCAGCGGCGCCAGCAACTCGCTGACGCTCGAAACTCCGCTGCGCGTGGAGCGCGTCGATGACAACGTGTACTACATCAACGGCACGCCGACCGACTGCGTGCACATCGCGATCACGGGCGGATTGCTCGAGCACGAGCCCGACATGTTGATCTCGGGGATCAACCACGGCGCGAATCTCGGCGACGACGTGCTGTATTCGGGCACGGTCGCCGCGGCGATGGAAGGCCGCTTCCTCGGCATTCCGTCGATCGCCGTGTCGCTGGTGCTCGCGGGCGGCCAGCATTTCGCTACGGCCGCGGCGCTCGTGCGCCGGCTGGTCGAGCGGCACGCGACCGACCCGTTGCCGACGGACTCGATTCTGAACGTCAACGTGCCGGATCTGCCCGCGAGCGACCTCAAGGGCATTCGCACCACGCGGCTCGGCTTTCGCCACAAGTCCGAGCCGGCCGTCAAGGCGCTCGATCCGCACAACCGTCCCATCTATTGGATAGGGCCCGCCGGCGCCGGTCAGGACGCGGGTCCCGGCACGGATTTTCACGCGGTCGCGTCGGGCTGTGTATCGGTCTCGCCCATCAAGGTCGATCTCACCGCTCACGCGGCGCTCGACAAGGTGGCGGGATGGTTCGATCGGCTGTGATCGACGAGCAGCAGCGCCACGGCATCGGCATGACGTCGGCGCGCACGCGCGAGCGGCTGATCGAGCGGCTCAGGGCCGAAGGCATGACCGAATCCCGTCGTGCTCGAGCGCCTGCGTGCCGTGCCGCGCCACTTGTTCGTCGACGAGGCGCTTGCGAGCCGCGCGTACGAGGATACTGCGCTGCCGATCGGTTTCGGGCAGACGATCTCGCAACCCTATATCGTGGCGCGCATGACGGAGGCGCTGATCGACGGTGCCGCGGGCAAGAAGCTCACGAAGGTGCTCGAGATCGGCACCGGCTGCGGATATCAGACCGCCGTGCTCGCGCCGTTCGCGCAGCACGTCTACAGCGTGGAGCGCATTCAGCCGCTGCTGCAGCGCGCGCGCGGCAAGCTCAACGAGCTGCACATCAGCAACGTCAGCCTGCGCCATGCGGATGGTTGGCATGGCTGGAAGAGCCAGGCGCCGTTCCAGGGCATCATCGTGGCGGCGGCGCCCGAGCACGTTCCGCCGGAGCTCGTCGAGCAGCTCGACGACGGCGGGTGCATGATCATTCCGATCGGCGTCCAGGGCGGGATGCAGAAGCTGCTGCGCGTGACGCGCCATGGCGCCGACATCGAGCAGGAAGACCTGCTCACCGTGAACTTCGTGCCGCTCGTCGGGGGTACGGCGACGTGAGGGGGCGCCGCGCGCGGCGAAGCGGCCGGAGCGCGACGGCGGTGCGAGTGTGCGCGGCGCTGCTCGCGACGTTTGCCTCGGGGTGCACGAGCTTCAGCTCGGTGTACGCGCCGACGCGCACCACGCGGCTTCCGGTGCACGTCGTGCAGCGCGGCGACACGCTCTACAAGATCGCGTGGCAGCACCGCGTGGATCAGCGCGATCTCGTGCGGTGGAACGGACTGCGCGATCCGGACGTGCTGTATGTCGGGCAACGGCTGTGGCTTGCGCCGCCGCGCGGTGCCGCGTCGACGAGGCGCGGCGACCGGCCGGTGGCGAGCCCCGGGGCGCGTCCGCGCGCCGCGAGCGCCGCGGCGCCCGTCACGCCCCGAGCCCCACCAGCCGCGTTGCCGCCGCCGCAGTGGTCATGGCCGGCCGACGGGCCCGTCGTCATGACGTTCGGCGCGCCGAACGGTATCGCGACCGGCATCGCGATTCGCGGCCGGGTCGGCCAACCGGTGCGTGCCGCCGCGGCCGGTCACGTCGTCTATGCCGGTGGCGGGCTGATCGGCTATGGCCAGCTCGTGATCATCAAGCACAACGACACGTACCTGAGCGCCTACGGCCATAACAGCCAGGTACTCGTGAGCCAGGGCGAGGACGTGAAGACGGGTGCCACGATCGCGCTCATGGGCCTTGGACCCGAGCGCGAGGCGCGTCTGCATTTCGAGATCCGCCGCGACGGCGCGCCCGTGGACCCGCTGCCGCTGCTGCCGCGCCGCTAGCGGGCTACTCGTTCAGCAGCGCCGCGACCACGCGGCGCCCTTCCTGCAACAGCACGTTGAAGGTCCGGCAGGCCGCGGGCGTCGTCATGATCTCGAGGCCCACGGCGCGCTCCGCGAGCGCGGACATGAGCTCGACGTCCGGCAGGGGATGCTCGGTGCCGGTGCCGAGCAGCATGATCGTCGGGGCGAGCGCGAGCGCCGGCTCGAGATCGGCGACCGTGAGCGACGCGGACGAAGTCGTGGTCCAGCCCTCGACGATTTGCTCGGGGCTGACGATCACGTGGCCCGTGATCCACCGCTCGGCGATGCGAATCCGGCCGGGCTCCCAGGCGCGGATCAGATGCTGAGCGGCGTTGTCGGGAGTCAGCTGCATGATTCAATGGTAGTATCTGCGCCGCCGAACTGCACCCACGACGCTGCGATGGAACCGAACCAAATTGCCCCCGCGATTGTTGCCCTGAAGGAGCGCTCGGCCGCTCTGCGGAGGTATCTTTGACTATGACGCGAAGCGGGAGCGCCTCGAGGAAGTCAATCGCGAGCTCGAGGACCCGAAAGTCTGGTCGGACCCGGAGCGCGCGCAGCGCCTAGGGAAGGAGCGCGCGGAGCTGGAAGCGGTCGTCGCGACGCTCGGCGACGTCGACAAGATGCTCGACGAGGCCGCGGAGCTCGGCGAGCTCGCACGCGAGGAAGCCGACCAGAGCACGCTCGAGGACGTGGTCGGCCAGGTCGAGGACCTGGCTCGCCAGATCGAGACGCTCGAGTTCCGCCGGATGTTCGCCGGCAAGATGGACTCGCACAATGCGTTCCTCGACATCCAGGCGGGCTCCGGCGGCACGGAGGCGCAGGATTGGGCCGAGATGCTGCTCAGAATGTATTTGCGCTGGGGCGAGAAACGCGGCTACGAGATGGACGTGCTCGAGGTATCGGCGGGCGAGGTGGCGGGCATCAAGAGTGCCGCGATTCACGTGCGCGGCGAGTACGCCTATGGCTGGCTTCGCACCGAGACGGGCGTGCACCGCCTCGTGCGCAAGTCGCCGTTCGACTCGGGCCATCGCCGGCACACGTCGTTCGCAGCCGTGTTCGTATCTCCCGAGATCGACGACGACATCGAGATCGAGCTGAACCCGGCCGACCTGCGTGTAGACGTGTTCCGCGCGAGCGGGGCCGGCGGTCAGCACGTGAACAAGACGGAGTCCGCGATTCGCATCACGCACGTTCCGACAGGCATCGTCGTGCAGTGCCAGAACGAGCGTTCGCAGCACAAGAATCGTGCCATGGCCATGAATCAGATGCGCGCCAAGCTGTACGAGCTCGAGGAGCAGAAGCGGCGCGACCAAGCCCAGATCGTCGAGGACAGCAAGGCCGACATCGGCTGGGGTAGCCAGATTCGCTCCTACGTGCTCGATCAGTCGCGCGTGAAGGACCTGCGCACGAACCTCGAGAGCGGCCGCCCGCAAGCGGTGCTCGACGGCGATCTCGACGAGTTCTTGCAGGAAAGCCTGAAGCAGGGGTTGTGAGGGGCCAGCGATGAGTGACGGGGACGGCGACGCGCCAGAGAACCGCTTGATCGCGGAGCGCCGCGCGAAGCTCGCGCGCCTGCGCGAAGCCGGTAACGCATATCCGAACGATTTTCGGCGCGACGCGCTCGCGGCCGAGCTGCTCGCGGCGTATCAGTCGCACGCCGCCGACGCGCTCGCCGCCGCGCCTGTCGAAGCACGCGTGGCCGGGCGGCTCATGGTCAAGCGCGTGATGGGCGGCACGAGCTTTGTGAAGCTGCAGGACCGCTCGGGGCAGATCCAGCTGATGCTGAAGCGCGATCGCCTGGGCGAGTCGGCGTATGCGGAGTTCAAGAAGTGGGATCTTGGCGACATCGTCGCGGCACGCGGGGAGCTCATCAAGACGAAGACCGGCGAGCTGTCCATCGACGCGGCCGAGCTGCGCTTGCTCGCGAAGTCGCTGCGGCCGCTTCCGGAGAAGTGGCACGGCATCACGGACGCCGAGACGAAGCTGCGCCAGCGCTACGTCGATCTCATCATGAGCGAGCAGACGCGCGAGGTGTTTCAGCGCCGCAGCGAGCTGCTGCGCTTCGTGCGCGGCTTTCTCGACGCGCTCGATTTCACCGAGGTCGAGACGCCGATGATGCAGGCGATTCCCGGCGGCGCTACCGCGCGGCCGTTCGTCACGCATCACAACGCGCTCGACATCGACCTGTATTTGCGAATCGCGCCGGAGCTGTACCTGAAGCGGCTGCTCGTCGGCGGCTTCGAGCGCGTGTACGAATTGAGCCGGGTGTTTCGCAACGAGGGGCTGTCCACGCGGCACAATCCCGAGTTCACGATGCTCGAGCTGTATCAGGCGTACGCCGGCCCGCGCGACCTCATGACCCTGACCGAGAAGCTATTGCGCAGTGCTGCGCAGGCGCTCACGGGTAGCCCCGTCATCGAGTATCAGGGCGAGCGCTTCGACCTGGCCGCGTCGTTCGCGGAGCTCTCCCTCGAAGCCGCGCTCGAGCGTGCGATACCCGAGCTTGCCGGCAAGCTGCGCGATCGAGCGGCGCTCGCCGCCGCGTGCGCCGCGCACGGGATCACGGTGCACGCTGAAGCGGGCCCGGGCCGGTTGCAATACGAGCTGTTCGAGAAGACCGTGGAACCGACGCTGCGCGGTCCCGTGTTCATGACGGAGTATCCGGCCGAGGTGTCGCCGCTCGCGCGGGCGAACGACGCCGATCCGTTCGTCACGGATCGGTTCGAGCTCTTCATCGGCGGCCGCGAGATCGCGAACGGCTTCGCGGAGCTGAACGATCCCGAGGAGCAGGCCGCGCGGTTTCGTGCACAGGCCGAGGCGAAGGCGGCCGGCGACGAGGAAGCGATGTTCTTCGACGCCGACTACATACGCGCGCTCGAGTACGGGATGCCGCCGGCCGCGGGCTTGGGCATAGGCATCGATCGGCTCGCGATGTTGCTGACCAACTCGCCATCGATTCGCGACGTGCTGCTGTTCCCGCAGCTGAAGCCCGAGACCTAGCCTGCTTAGGCCAAGTACGACTGTGTCAAAAAAAGAGTCCTCTCGCAAAGGCGCGAAGACGCCAAGCCAGAGAAGAATATCTTCTGCTTATCTGGCTTGGCGCCTTCGCGCCTTTGCGAGAGATCTTCTTTTGGTGACACAGCAGTACTAGTCGCGTGGCACGGGGAACGGGAGCGGCAGTTCCTGCAGAACGACTCCGCCGGCGGTGAGCTTCCTATCGCTCGCCGTGTGGTCGACGACCGCCAGCAACTCACAGCCCGTCGCGGCGGGGGCGCTGCGAACGACTTCACCGACGGCCGCGCCCTCATCGGTGAGCACGGCCGTGCCGACGGCGACGGCGGTGTGAATGGGCGCCGCATACCGGCGGGCCCGGCGCTTCACGTTGCCGAGGTGCTGGACGCGCGCAATGACCTCTTGCCCGGGATAGCAGCCCTTGTCGAACGCGAGCGCGCCGAGCCGATCGAGATTCAGCATCTGCGCCACGAACCGGTCGACGAGGGGCGGCGTGATGGCCGGCAGCCCCAGGCCGATCTCGGCCAGCGTCGCGGCCTCGGGCGGTGCGCGAGGAAGCTCCGGCGCCAGTGTCGCAAGCAGGTTGCGCGGACCCAGCGCTTGCCAGTAGTCAGGGCCGACGCACAGCCAGCGCACGTCGCCACGCGTCACGAGCGTTCCCGAAGCCGGGCTCGCGGGCAGCTTGCAGCGCGCGAGCCAGTCGGGATCCGCGTTCACGATCGCCGCGATCTCCACATCGTCGGCGATAGCGAGCTGCACGGCGGCGCGCAACACGAACATCTTCAGGCGCGCCAGCAACTGCTCGGCACCCTCGCGCGGTGTGCCGAGCAGCCAACGATCCGGTAGCGGCCACACGCGTAGCAACGCGCGCACTCTGCCGCGCGCGTCGTGCCAGCCCGCGAGCGGCGCACGCGCGAGCAGGCCGGGCGTGAGCGTCTGGCTCAGCTGCGCCATCAGGAACGCGCCGGCGTCGGGGCCGCGTGCCTCGATACAGACGTGATCCGTCAACGCGTGCTTTGGCATCGGAGTGGATTCGCCGTCGAGCTGCCTGGATCGCGGCGAAATAGCACCCGTTCGCAGCTCGATGTAGTGCGGAGTGTAGGCGTTTCTGGCAAACTTTGCCGATGGTCGAAGCGCGCGGACAGGAGCAGGCTAGCCACGAATCGGTGCCCGCTCCATTGCCCCGGGACGGGGTCGCGCCGCCGGTCGCAGCTCCCGCGAACAACAAGCCGCAGCCTCGCGAGATCGGCGGCCCCACGGGGCCGGAGCCGACTCGCTATGGCGATTGGGAGCGTGCGGGTCGCTGCATCGACTTTTGAGCCGGTGGGATCGGCACTCTTGATTGGCCACTTAACTCAGGGAGAAGAACGAACCATGCAGGGCGCCTCGCGGCCGCGGTCGCCGTATTGGATATATCGGTGGCAGATCACGATGTGGCTGTCGAGCCTGCATCGCATTACTGGCCTCTTGCTGTCGCTCGGCGCCGTGGCGCTCGGCACGTGGCTGATCGCGCTCGCAAGCGGCCCGGCAACGTTCGGGAACGTGCAGGCGCTGTTCGGCAGCGCGTGGTTCAAGGTGCCGCTGATCGGCTGGACGTTCTGCTTCTTTTTTCATCTGACGAATGGGATTCGGCATCTCACCTGGGACGCCGGCGCCGGCTTCGATCCCGCCACAATTCGAGCGAGCGGCTGGACCGTGGTCGTGGTGACGCTCGTGGCGACCGCGGCGTTTGCCCTCACCGCGATCGTCTGAGGAGTTTTCATGAGCCTGGTCACGCCGCTCAATCGAGTTTTGGGGCTCGGCACCGCCAAGGGCGCGGCCGAGCACTGGTGGCTGCAACGGGTCACGGCCGTCGCGCTCGTGCCGCTCGGCCTGTGGTTTGCCTACAGCCTGCTGGTCATGCCGGAGTTCGGCTACGCCGCCGTCGTCGCGTGGGTGCAGCGGCCGGTCACGAGCATTTTCTTGATCCTGTTCGTCGGCGCGGCCGCCTATCACTCGTTCCTCGGCGTCCAGGTCGTCATCGAGGACTACGTCGGCAAAGGGCATGCGTGCCGCCGCGCTCATGGCCTCGGCGTTTGCGCACACCGGTCTCGCCATCGCCGCAGTGTTCTCCGTGCTGAAAATCGCGTTCGGGTCCTAGGATGACAAAAGAGTACGAATTCATCGATCACACCTACGACGTGGTCGTCGTCGGGGCTGGCGGCGCCGGGTTGCGCGCAACGCTCGGCCTCGCCGAGCAGGGGCTCTCGACGGCCTGCGTCACGAAAGTGTTCCCGACGCGCAGTCACACGGTTGCGGCGCAAGGCGGCATCAGCGCCGCGCTCGGCAACATGGGCGAGGACGATTGGCGTTGGCACATGTACGACACGGTCAAGGGCTCGGACTGGCTCGGCGATCAGGACGCGATCGAGTACATGTGCAAGGAAGCGCCCGCCGCCGTGATCGAGCTCGAGCACTACGGCGTGCCGTTTTCGCGCACCGAGGACGGCCGAATCTATCAGCGGCCGTTCGGCGGTATGACCACGCGTTTCGGCCAGGGCACCGCGCAGCGAACGTGCGCGGCCGCCGATCGTACCGGTCACGCGATGCTGCACACGCTGTATCAGCAGTCGCTGAAGCACGCCGCGGAGTTCTTCATCGAGTTCTTTGCGATCGATCTCATCATGGAGGACGGCGCCTGCAAGGGCATCGTGGCCATCGATCTCGCGACCGGACGGCTGCACCGGTTCCGCTCGCAGATGGTGATCTTGGCCACCGGGCGGCTATGGCCGCGCGTACTTCTCGTGCACGGGCGGCCACACTCAAACCGGCGACGGGAACGCGATCGTCCTGCGCGCGGGGCTCCCGCTCCAGGATCTCGAGTTCGTGCAATTCCACCCGACCGGCGTGTACGGCGCCGGCATGCTGATCACGGAAGGCGTGCGCGGCGAAGGCGGATACCTCACGAACTCGGCGGGCGAGCGCTTCATGGAGCGCTATGCGCCGAACGCCAAGGATCTGGCGTCGCGCGACGTCGTGAGCCGCGCGATCACGATCGAGATCCGCGAAGGGCGCGGCGTCGGCCTACACAAGGATCACATCCATTTGCACCTCGAGCATCTCGGGCGCGAGGTCATCGAGGAGCGGCTGCCTGGGATCGCCGAGACCGCGAAGATCTTCGCGGGTGTCGACGTGACGAAGGCTCCGATTCCCGTGCTGCCCACGGTGCACTACAACATGGGTGGTATCCCGACGAACTATCACGGCGAGGTGATCGCGAAGAACGAGCGAGGGCCGTATGTCGTGCCGGGGCTCATGGCCGTTGGCGAGGCGGCTTGCGTCTCCGTGCACGGCGCGAACCGACTCGGCTCCAACTCGCTGATCGATCTGGTCGTTTTCGGCCGCGCTGCGGCACAGCGGTGCGGCAAGGTCATCGAGCGCGGCTCGAAGCCGCCAGGACTCGCGACCGGCGCTGGGGACGCGGCGGTGGCGCGGCTCGACAAGTTGCGCAACGCGAAGGGCAAAACGCCGACCGCCAAGATCCGGCTCGACATGCAGCGCGTCATGCAGGACCACGCCGCGGTGTTTCGCACCGGCGCAACATTGCAAGAGGGTGTCGACAAGCTCGCAGCAGGTGTTCGCGTCTTTCGGCGACGTCGGCATCACGGATCGCACGCTGGTCTGGAACACCGATCTCGTCGAGACGCTGGAGCTCGACAACCTGCTGCTCCAGGCCATGGGCACGATCAAGTCGGCGCTGAATCGCACGGAGAGCCGCGGCGCACAGGCGCGCGAGGACTTTCCGGAGCGCGACGATGTGAACTGGCTGAAACACACGCTCGTCTGGGTCGACGCCAGTGGCGGCGTGCGGTTCGACTATCGCGAGGTGCAATTGAATACGCTGACCGACGAGGTCGACGCGATCCCGCCGAAGGCGCGGACGTACTGATGGGTCGGAGTATCGATGAGCTAGGTTCCGGAGGTGGCTCGCGCGTCGAGGCACTTCCGGGACGCTCGCGCGCAGGGCAGCACAGTTGCTCCTGCACTTGCTGCACTCCCGCCGTCCCTGGCGGTCGGACGCGCGCGCGAGCTTACAGGGACGTACTTGCAGCGTTCCCGGAAGTGCCTCGACGCGCGAGGCGCCTCCGGAACCGGACCGCAGCGATTTTGTTGAGGATTTGAAGATGGCGCAACTCACGCTCCCCAACAACTCGAAGGTCAAGCCCGGCAAGAACCACGGTGGGGCCGCCGGCGCCAAGAACGTGAAGCAATTCGCGATCTACCGCTACGACCCGACGACGGGCGAGAACCCGCGCCTCGATACCTATCAGGTCGACATGGACCACTGCGCACCGATGGTGCTCGACGCGCTGATCAAGATCAAGAACGAGATCGACCCCACGCTCACGTTCCGGCGCTCCTGCCGCGAAGGCATTTGCGGCTCCTGCGCGATGAACATCGACGGCATGAACGCGCTCGCCTGCTTGAAGCCGATCGAGGATTGCAAAGGCACGGTGAAGATCTATCCGCTGCCGAGCATGCCCGTGGTCAAGGACCTCGTCCCCGATCTCACGCAGTTCTACGCGCAGTACGCGGCCGTGAAGCCGTGGCTCGATCGCAGACGCCGCCGCCGCCGGATCGAGAGCGGCTGCAGTCGAAGGACGACCAGGAGAAGATCGACACGCCGTCGGCGTGCATTCTGTGCGCGTGCTGCTCGACGTCGTGCCCGAGCTACTGGTGGAACGGCGACCGCTACTTGGGGCCGGCGGCGCTGCTGCAAGCGTATCGCTGGATCGTCGATACTCGCGACGAGAGCACGGGCGAGCGGCTGGATCAGCTCGAGGATGCGTTCCGGCTGTATCGCTGCCACACGATACTGAACTGCACGCAGGCGTGCCCGAAGGACTTGAATCCCGGGCAAGGCGATCGCCGAAATCAAGAAGATGATCGCCGAGCGGCGGTTGTAGGCCGCCGATCATGCGTTTCCGCGTGCTCCCGCCCGGCGTCGAGCAGCCCTCGATCGACATCGCCCGGGAACGCCGCAAGTACGTCCCTGTAGGCTCGCGCGCGCGCGTCCGACCGCCAGGGACGGCGGAAGTGCAGCAAGTGCAGGAGCAACTGTGCTGCCCTGCGCGCGAGCGTCCCGGTCGACGCCGATCGAGGGCTGCTCGACGCCAGCCGGGAGCGTTTGCCTAATCGCGTCCATGGATCCGCGCGTCGCGAGATTGAGGTGGCGGTGCCGGCGAGGGATGCGGGAGCTCGACGCCGTGCTGGCGGGGTTCCTGGAGGCGTCCGCGGCGGGGCTAACGGCTGCCGATATCGGCTGTTTCGAGGCGATTCTGGCGCTGCCGGATCCTACGCTGCACGCTTATCTTATGGGGCGCAGTGCACCCCCCGACGCCGCCACCGCCGACCTCATCGAGCGCATCCGCGCCAGTCATCGTCCTTGCGCCTAGGCCGTCGCGCCTGCTCGGCCTGTGGTGGCTCGCGCTGCATGCCTTGCTGCTCGGTGCGGCCGTGCTGACCGGCTGGCCGTGGTGGTGCAGGGCACTCGGGGTGCTGGCCACCGTCGTGCATGCCCTCGCCAGGCGGCCGGCGCGGCCGCCCAGGCGCATTTTCGTCGCCGGCGACGGCGCGTGTTGCGTGCCTGAGCTCGATGCGGCCTGGCACGAGCCTGCACCGCGCACGCGGCTCGCGCCGTATTGGGTCTCGTTATCCTTGGGAGACCGGCGTCGGCGACACGACATATTGCTCTTGATCGACCAGATCGATGCCGCGAGCTGGGCGGGTCTGCGGGCCCGTCTGCTCCGGCGGCGCGTCACGGGAACGACGCCTGCGGCGGATGCGGAAAGCACGCGCCCGGCGGATCTGCGCTAAAATCCAAACCATAGGCGTGGGAGCCGTGCGCAGGTGCCTGCAATCGATACGCCCGCGAACTTTTCGGTGCAGCATGAGGTCTACCGAGCAGCGTTTGGCAGAGCAAGCCGACAGATACCCGCCGGGTAGCGGGGCCGCGGACCTGGCGCTGATCCGACGCGTGCAACAGGGCGACAGGTCGGCGTTCGACCTGTTGGTGGTCAAGTACCAGCACAAGATAGTCAAGCTCATCATGCGGTACGTGCGAGACCCTTCGGAAGCTTTGGACGTCGCTCAAGAGGCCTTCCTCAAGGCCTATCGCGCGGCGCCATCGTTCCGTGGCGAGAGCGCGTTTTATACGTGGCTGTATCGCATCGCGATCAATACGGCCAAGAATCACCTCGTCGCCGCCGGCAGGAAGCCGCATCAGCTACGATATCGATACGCAGGATCCGGAGCAGTCTCCGATCTTGAACGAGCTGCGCGAGCTCGACACGCCCGAAGGGCTGGCCCAGTCGGAGGAGATCCGCACCGCCATCAACCGCGCGATTCGCGATCTGCCCGAGGAGCTGCGTACCGCGATTCTGCTGCGCGAGATCGAGGGGATGAGCTACGAAGAGATCGCGCAGACCATGGAGTGCCCGGTCGGGACGGTGCGCTCGCGAATCTTTCGGGCGCGAGAAGCGATCGACAAAGCGATCGCGCCGCTGTTGTAGTCCATGTTGCCTCGACGAGTTGACGCGCCGGTATGACAGAACAAATAAACGACCAGATCTCGGCCTTCATCGACGACGAACTTTCCGCGGAAGAAAGTGCACTGCTAGTACGGCGCTTCGAGCGCGATCCGAATGCCCGGGGCCAGGCATTGCGTTACTCGATGATCGGGGCTGCGCTACGCGGCGAGCTGCTCGAGCCGCACCCCTCCGTGCTGCAGCGGCGCATCGCGGCGGCGTTGAGCGGAGTGGCGCCTCCGCCCGTGCCGCGGCAGGCTCCGCGTTGGTCGATGCGCGTAGCTCGCCCGCTGGCCGGGCTCGGCATTGCCGCCGCCGTAGCCGTGGCTGCGATCGGCACGCTGCGGTACGTGAACCAAGGCGGCGTGGCGCCGGCCGTCACCGGTGAAGTCACTGCGCCGCTGCTGGCGCGCGATGCCGGCCTGGCTCCGGCCTACGTCGTGCCGCAGGATGCGGCACCCGCCGGTCCCGTGACGCCGCCGATTCGCCTGACGAACTACCTCATTCACCACAGCGAGTACGCTTCGCGGCTCGGCCGGACGTCGGTCAACTCGAATGTCGTGGGGGCCGGCGTCGAGCTGGTGGCTGCGCCGCCCGAGGAAGCGGAGGCGCAGTGGCGGTGATGCCGCGCTCACTGATCGCGTCGCCGCTGTTGCTCCTGACGCTCGTCGGCGGTCACGCGGTCGGCCAGGAGGCGCGCAATTGGCTCGACCGCATGAACCGTGCCGTCGACGAGCTCAACTATCGCGGCACCTTCGTGCACGTGCTCGACGGCACGGCGGAGACGCTGCACATCGTCCATCGCAACGTCGCCGGCAGCAGCGGTGAGCGGATTCTGTCCCTCGATGGCGCGGGACGCGAGATCATCCGCCAGGACGATCGAGGTTCAATGGATTCTGCCCGACCGGCGTCTCGTGCTGCTCGAGACGCGTCAGGGACGTGAGCCCGCTCGTGTCCGCGTTGCCGAGCTACTCGGCCGAGCTCGAGCCGCACTACGAGCTCAAATTGCACTCGACCGCCCGAATCGCGAGCCGCGCCGCGCAGATTCTCGAGATCAAGCCGCGCGACGAGTTTCGCTACGGCTACACGCTGTGGCTCGACAAAGAGACCGCGATGCCGCTGAAGTCGCAGCTGATCGACGAGCACGGCCGCACGGTCGAGCAGATCCTGTTCACCGAAATCGACCTCATGGGCGACATTCCGGCCAGCGACCTCGAAGCCACGATCGATACCACGGGCTTCTCGACGCTGCGGCCGCCGGAGTCCACCTCGCTGGCCGAGTCCACCGTGCCGTGGCGCGCCGCGGCCGTGCCCGGCGGATTCAAGCTGTCGGCGGCGACGCAGAGCCCGATGCCGGGCTCGGAGTATCCGGTCGAGCACCTCGTGTACTCGGACGGCCTCGCGACGGTGTCCGTGTTCATCGAGGACCCGAAGACCAAGGCCGACGTGAACGACGGCTTCTCGAAGGTCGGCAGCACGAACACGTTCTCGCTGACGCTGCGCGGTCGCAAGGTGACGGCCGTCGGCGAAGTGCCCCGGCAGACGGTTCGCACGATCGCCTCGTCGCTCGTCGCCGAATAGTGGTGAGCGCCCGCGCCATCCCAGCGCGCAGCTGCACGGCGCGCGGCATCGTCACCGCGGTCCGGCCGGGCCACATCGACGTCGAGCTCGAACCGCCGCCGCGCTGTGCGGGTTGCAACGGCGCGTGCGCGTGGTATCGACTCTCGGACGCACGGCGCGCGACGTTTGCGACGCCGCTCACCCTGCGGGTCGGCGCGAGCGTCAGCGGTGACCGTCTGCCGATCGGCATCTGCTGCTCGCCGCCGCGCTCGTGTACGGACTCCCGCTGGCGGCACTGCTCGGCGGCGCGCTGCTCGGCTGGGCCAGCGTCGGAACGGATTTCGGCACGGTCGTGGGCGCCGCGCTGGCGCTCGTCCGTCGCGGTCGTCGTGGCCCGGCCGCTTCGCACGCGACTCGAGAAAGCCACCTTCGGCTCGCTCGTGCTCAGCTCGGCGGGCTGAGGGAACAGTGTCGAAGCTCGTGCTCTACAGCCGCCCCGACTGCCACCTCTGCGAGGCTCTGACGGAGCAGCTGCAACCGCTGCTCGCCGGCCGGTCCGTGGAGCTCACGTCCTCGATGTCGACACCAGCGTGGCGCTTCGAGCGTCGCTATGGCCTCAGGATTCCCGTGCTCGTCGCCGGCGACGTCGAGCTGTCCGGGTATCCGCTGGACGAGGAGCGCGTGCGTCGGTACCTCGAGTCGATCTAGCCGCCGCGCGGCGCTTCGCCGTCGATACCGCTATAATCCGCGCGCCGCAGCTGGGGCGGCGCGCCAGGCACCATGGAACGGATCCGCAACTTCTCGATCATCGCGCACGTCGATCACGGCAAGTCGACGCTTGCCGACCGGCTCATTCAGCTGTGCGGCGGTCTGACGGCGCGCGAGATGGAAGACCAGGTGCTCGACTCGATGGACCTCGAGCGGGAGCGCGGCATCACGATCAAGGCGCAAAGCGTGGCGCTGCGTTACCGCGCCCGCAACGGGCTCGACTACCAGATCAATCTGATCGATACGCCGGGGCACGTCGATTTCTCGTACGAGGTGTCGCGATCGTTGGCGGCCTGCGAGGGGGCGCTGCTGGTCGTCGACGCGGGCCAGGGCGTCGAAGCGCAGAGCGTTGCGAACTGCTACACGGCGATCGAGCAGGGGCTCGAGGTGGTACCGGTCATCAACAAGATCGACCTGCCCACGGCCGATCCGGAGCGGGTCATCACCCAGATCGAGGACATCATCGGCATCGAGGCGAAAGACGCGCTGCGGATCAGCGCGAAAACCGGCGCGGGCGTCGAGGATCTGCTCGAGCGGATGGTCGAGCGCATCCCGCCGCCACGCGGCAGCGAGAACGGCACCGCTTCAGGCGCTGATCGTCGACTCGTGGTTCGACAGCTACGTCGGCGTCGTGTCGCTCGTGCGCGTCATGAACGGCGTGGTTCAGAAGGGCTCGCGCGTCATCGTGCACTCCACGCAACGCAAGTACACGGTCGAGCGCCTCGGGGTATTCACGCCGCGCGCCGCCGAGCGCGAGGAGCTGCGCGCGGGCGAGGTCGGATTCCTGGTCGCCGCGATTCGCGAGATCGATGCCGCACCCGTCGGCGACACGATCGTCGACGCCGCGACGCCGGACGTGCCGGCGTTGCCCGGCTTCAAGAAGATCCAGCCGCGGGTATTCGCCGGTCTGTTCCCCGTCGTGTCCGAAGACTACGAGGACTTTCGCGAAGCGCTGCGCAAGCTGGCGCTGAACGACTCGGCGCTCACGTTCGAGCCCGAGGTCAGCGCGGCGCTCGGTTTCGGCATGCGCTGCGGATTCCTCGGCCTGCTGCACATGGAGATCGTCCAGGAGAGGCTCGAGCGCGAGCACAATCTGGCGCTGATCTCGACGGCACCGACCGTCGTCTACGAGATCGTGAAGCTCGACGGCGAAGTCATCAAGATCGAGAACCCGGCCGAGCTTCCTGAGCCGAACAAGATCAGCGAGATTCGCGAGCCGATCATTCTCGCCAGCATTCTCGTGCCGCAGGAGTATCTGGGCGCCATCATTCAGCTGTGCATCGAGAAGCGCGGCGTGCAGAAACGAATTCAGTACTCGGGCAAGCAGGTGCAGATCGAGTTCGAGCTGCCGCTCGCCGAAGTCGTGCTCGACTTCTTCGACAGGCTGAAGTCCGTGAGCCGCGGATACGCGTCGTTCGACTACCAGTTCCTGCGCTTCGAGGCGGCGCCGCTCGTGAAGCTCGACATCCTGATCAACAAGGAGAAGCTCGATGCGATGGCCTTCATCGCACACCGCGACGGCGTGGAGCGCAAGGGACGTAAGATCGTCGAGACCTTGAAGGAAGTGATCCCGCGTCAGCAGTTCGAGGTGGCAATGCAGGCGGCGATCGGTTCACAGATCGATTGCGCGCATCCACCGTCAAAGCGTATCGCAAGGACGTCACGGCGAAGCTGTACGGTGGCGACGTGACTCGCAAGCGCAAGCTGCTCGAAAAACAGAAGGCCGGCAAGAAGCGCATGAAGCAAGTCGGCGTCCGTGGAGATACCGCAGGAGGCGTTTTTGGCTGTGTTGCAGGTCGACAAGAAATGACGAATACTCGATCGGCGTTGCGCGTCGATGAAGGTGGTTAGCTTGGATTTCGCGCTGATACTGGTCGTGCTGACCGCCGCAGCAGGGGTGATTTGGCTGATCGACGCGTTGCTGTTCGCCAGAGCGCGTCTCGCTGCGGCCGCCGGTGGCGGGCAGGCGAAAGAACCGGTCCTGGTCGAGTACGCGAAGTCGTTCTTCCCGATCCTGCTGCTCGTGCTCGTGATTCGATCGTTCCTGTTCGAGCCGTTCCGGATCCCTTCCGGGTCGATGATGCCGACCCTGCTCGAGGGGGACTTCATTTTTGTGAACAAGTTCGCTTATGGGCTGCGGCTACCGGTTATAAATACCAAGTTCGTGGAGATTGGTGAGCCGCAGCACGGTGACGTCGTGGTTTTTAGGCTACCGTCCGATCCCGAGCGTGAACTACATCAAGCGCGTGGTCGGGCTCCCCGGCGACGTCGTGGACTACGATGCGGTGAAGAAGCGCATCACGTTGAACGGCAAGCCGGTGCCGATGGAGCTGATCGGGCAGTACGACGACGAGCCGGACATGGTTCTCGGTCGCGAGCAGCTCGGCATGCACGACCACCAGTTGTTGCTGGCGCGCGGGCTCGCTGAGTCGTGGCGGGAGGTACGAGGTTCCGGCCGGGCACTACTTCGTGATGGGCGACAACCGCGACAATAGCCGGGACAGCCGGTTCGAGGGCGTCGAGTTCATACCGGAGGGCAATCTCGTCGGGCGTGCGGTGGCCATATGGATGAATTGGCGTTGGCCCGCCGAAGGAGGGCCGCAATGGGACCGAATTGGCAAAGCCATACGAGTAGCGAGCGGATTGCGACGCCGTCAGGCCGGCATCACGGCGCTCGGCTTCCTGATCCTCGCGACGCTCGTCGGCGTGGTGGGTCTCGGTGCCATCAAGGTCGTGCCGATGTACATCAAGAACATGCGCATGACCACGGTCTTGAACAGCATCCAGCACGAGCTGGAAGGTCAAGGCGCCACGCCCCCCACGATTCGTAACGCGCTCGCGAAGCGCTTTGCGGTCGAAGACATCTACCATGGACGTCGACAAGATCAAGATCACGCAGAGCAAGGACGGCTATTCGCTGCGTATATCGTACGAGAATCGCGCACCGTATGTGGCCGACATCTACCTCGTCGTTGCCTACGACAAACAGGTAGAGATCAGGCGGTGAGCTCTCGCGCCCGCTGGGCGGAGTCCAAGCTCGTCTATTCGTTCAAGGATCCCGCACTGCTCGAGCAGGCGCTGACACACCGTAGCGCATCGAAGAGCAACAACGAGCGGCTCGAGTATCTGGGTGATTCGTTCCTGAACTTCGCGATTGCGCGCCGGCTCTACGAGCTGCGGCTCGAGGATACGGAAGGTGACTTGAGCAGAGCGCGTGCGGCGCTCGTCAAGGAGGCCACGCTCGCGGGGATCGGCCAGCAGCTGGGCCTCGATTCGCAGATCGTGCTGGGGGCCGGCGAGCTGCGCAGCGGCGGGGCGCAGCGCGGCGCCATGCTCGCGGACGCGGTCGAGGCGCTGATCGGCGCGGTGCTGCTTGACGGCGGCGTGGCGGCAGCGGAAGCTTTGATCGATCTGTTGTTTGCCGAGCAAGTTAGGGCGTTGCCGGATGCGGCGACGCTGAAGGACTCGAAAACTCGGCTACAGGAATGGTTGCAGGGAAAGGGGTTACGGTTGCCCGTGTACTCGGTGCAGTCGGTGCACGGTCGCGATCACGAGCAAACGTTTGTCGTCAGTTGCGCAGTCACGGAAAAGAATGTTCACACCCTGGGTCAGGGACAGAGTCGTCGCCGCGCCGAGCAGGAGGCCGCGGCGGCCATGCTGTCGGTGCTGACCGGTGAGCGAGACGGATAGCGCGGCCGGCCGCTGCGGCCTGGTGGCCATCGTCGGGCGCCCGAACGTCGGCAAGTCGACGCTGCTGAACGCGCTCGTCGGCGAGAAGCTCAGCATCGTCACGGACAAGCCGCATACCACGCGGCAGCGAGTGCTCGGTGTGTTGAACCGGGGCGCGGATCAGGCCGTGTTCATCGATACGCCGGGACATGCGCGACGCACGAAGCGCGCACTGCATCGGCTCATGGCGCGGCAGATTCACCAGGCGCTCGAGGACTGCGACCTCGCGCTGCTCGTCGTCGAAGCCAAGGGATTGATGGGTCAGGATCGGCAGCTGATCGAGATCCTGAAAGATCGAATCGACCGTACGTTCGTGGTGCTGAACAAGATCGATACGGTGTCCGGCAAGGCGACGTTGCTGCCGACGCTCGAAAGACTCGCGGAGCGACCGTTCGCGGCATTGATCCCGGTGTCTGCCAAGACCGGCGACAACCTCGATCGGCTCGCGGCGCAGATCTTCGAGCACCTGCCGAAGGGGCCCGCCCTGTTCCCGCAGGGCATGGTTACCGATCGCGACTTGACGTTCCGGATCGGCGAGGTCATTCGCGAGAAGCTCATGACGCTCGTGCATCAGGAAGTGCCGTACGGTCTCACGGTCGAGGTCGAGCACCTCGGCCACAACGAGGAGGGTCAGCGTCTGATTCACGCGCTGATCTGGCTCGAGCGTGACAGCCAGAAGAAGATCGTCATCGGCAAGGACGGCGGCGTCCTCAAGCAAGCCGGCACGGAGGCGCGCCGCGAGCTCCGGTCCCTGCTCGGCGAGCGCGTGCATCTCGAGCTCTGGGTCAAGGTACGCGAGCACTGGGCCGACAGCGAGCGCGAGCTCAAGCGGCTCGGCTTCGACGTGTAATGGGCGAACGCGAACAAGTTCTCCTCGAGCCGGGGTTCGTGCTGCACCAGCGGCCATACCGCAACTCGAGCCAACTGCTCGAATGCGTGACGGCGAACCACGGTCGCGTCGGCCTCGTCGCCCGGGGCTCGCGTCGCGCCGCCAGCGGGCAGCGCGCGTTGCTGCAGCCGTTCGTGCCGTTGCGTCTGTCGTGGCTCCGTCGCGGTGAGCTCGGTCGGCTGACGCAGGTCGAGGCCGCGGGCGGCGGCTACGAGCTCGCCGCGCAACGGCTGCTCGCGGGCTACTACGCGAACGAATTGCTGCTGCGGTTGACGGCTCGCAGTGATCCCAACGCCGAGATTTTTTCCTGCTATAGTCGCTGCCTCGCGGACCTGGCAGAGGCCAAGATGGCGGCGCGGCCGCTGCGCGTGTTCGAGCTCGCGCTGCTGGACGCGCTCGGTTACGGCATCGAGCTTGCGGGCGACGCCACCAGCGGCGAGCCGTTGCAGCCGGAGCTTCGTTACGCGTTCGAGGTCGAGCAGGGCTTGCGTCGCGTCCTGGAGGCGGACGCCGATGCCGATGTGTATTCGGGCCGCGATCTGATCGCGCTTCGCGAACGCAGGCTCGAGGACGAGAGCAGCCTCAGAGCTGCGCAGCGGCTGCTGGGTCGCGTGCTCAAGCTGCATTTGGGCGAGCGGCCGTTGCGAAGCCGACAGGTGTTGCAGGACATCGTGAGTCGCGGATTGTAGGTTTCGTGATGAGACACTCCTTACCCATTCATCTCGGCGTCAACGTCGATCACGTTGCGACCGTGCGTCAGGCGCGCGGCACCCGTTATCCGGATCCGGTCGCGGCCGCGCTGATCGCCGAGCAGTCGGGGGCCGACAGCATCACCGTGCATCTGCGCGAGGACCGACGGCACATCCAGGCGCGCGACGTGGAGCTGCTGCTGCGCGCCGCCCAGACACGCGTGAATCTCGAGATGGCCGTCACGGAAACCATGCTGGAGTTCGCGACGCGTCATCGGCCGTCGGACTGCTGTCTCGTGCCCGAGCGGCGGGAGGAGCTGACGACGGAAGGCGGCCTCGACGTGGCCGGTCAGCCGGACAAGATCGCCGCCGCGTGTCGGCGGCTCGCCGAGCACGGCATCCGCGTGTCGCTGTTCGTGGATCCCGACGAGACGCAGCTCGCGGCCAGCGCCGCGGCCGGGGCGCCGGTCGTGGAGCTGCATACCGGCGCTTACGCAAATGCGTCCGGCGGCAGCTGCGGCGCTCGAGCTCGAGCGCATCCGGGTCGCGGCGCGGCGTGCCGAGGCGCTCGGGCTCACGGTCCATGCGGGGCACGGGCTTCACTACCACAACGTGACGCCGGTGGCCGCCATTCCCGAAATCGTGGAGCTGAACATCGGTCACGCGGTGGTGGCGCAGGCGCTGTTCGACGGATTCGCGCGGCGCGGTCGCGAAGATGAAGGCGCTGATGGTGGCTGCGCGCTCGTGATCTTCGGTATCGGCACCGATATTCTTCAGGCGGAGCGCGTCGAGAAGACCTGGCTCAAGTTCGGCGAGCATTTCGCTCGGCGGCTGCTGCTCGACGAGGAATACGCGCTGTTCCAGAAGAGCAAGCGGCCCGTGCGCTTTCTCGCCATGCGTTTTGCGGCCAAGGAAGCCATCGTCAAGGCGCTCGGCACGGGCTTTGCCAACGGCGTATGGGTGCGCGACGTCGGCATGATGCCGAATCCGCTCGGGCAGCCGCAGGTCGTGTACTCCGAGCGGGGTAAGGCCGTGTGCCGCAAGCTCGGCGTCGGCGAAGGCCATCTGACGCTTGAGCGACGAAGCAGGTTTGATCGTCGCCGTGGCCGTGCTGCTCAAGGCCGAGCCCGCGGCACGCGGCGCATCCACGGGATGAGGTGGCGCGGTGAACACGCTGGTATTCGACATCGAGACCGTGCCGGACATCGAGCTCGGTCGCAGACTCTACGACCTTGGCGATCTGTCCGATGCGGACGTCGCGACCGTCATGTTCACGAAGCAGCGCCAGCTTCGGCAGAGCGACTTTCTGCCGCCGCCACAGCAACGAATCGTCGCGATCTCGGCCGTGCTCCGCAGTCGCGAGGGCCTCAAGATCTTCAGTCTCGGCGACGAGCAATCGTCCGAGCGCGAGCTCGTGCAGCGGTTCTTCGATGGCCTCGAGCGCTACACGCCCGACGCTCGTGTCGTGGAACGGCTCGGGCTTCGACTTGCCCGTGCTCAACTATCGCGCGCTACGCCACGGCGTGCGGGCGCATCGCTACTGGGAAGTCGGCGAAACGGACCGCGAGTTTCGCTACAACAACTATCTCTCCCGCTTTCACTGGCGGCACATCGACCTCATGGACGTGCTGTCGGGCTACGGCGCGAGCGGTCGCGGCTCGCTCGACACGGTCGCGCAGCTGCTGGGGTTGCCGGGCAAGCTCGGCATCGGCGGTGCCCACGTGTGGTCGAGCTTCCAGCGCGGCGAGCTTGCGGCGATTCGCGACTACTGCGAAACGGACGTGCTGAATACGTATCTCATCTATCTGCGTTTCCAGCTGATCCGCGGCGAGCTCGAGCCGGCTCGCTTATCAAGGCGAGCTCCAGCAAGTCGAGGCGAAGCTCGCGCAGTCGGACCGGCCGCACCTGAAGCTGTTCCTCGACACCTGGCGACAGACCCGGCATGCGGGGTGACGGCGCCGATCGTCACGACGACGATCGTCGATCTGACGCACGACGGCGAAGGCGTCGCGGATCTCGACGGCAAGCGCGTGTTCGTGCCGGACGCACTGCCGGGCGAGCGGGTCGAGATCAGGCTCCGCAAGCGCCGCCGCAAGCTCCAGGAGGCGGACCTCGTTCGCGTGCTCGAGCCCTCGCCGTCGCGCGTGACGCCCGAGTGCGAGTACTTCGGTCGCTGCGGCGGCTGCGCGTTACAGCACCTCGCGCATCCCGCCCAGGTGCACTTCAAGCAAGAAGCCGTCGCGCAGACGCTGGCCCGCATCGCGCGCGCCGAGCCCGAAGAGTGGCTGCCCGCCGTCGTCGGGCCGCCGTGGCGCTACCGGCGCCGCGCGCGGCTCGGCGTGAAGTACGTGGCGGGCAAGGGCCGCGTGCTCGTCGGCTTTCGCGAGCGTGCCGGCCCGTACATCACCGACATGCGGCATTGCCCCGTGCTCGCGCCGCCGCTCGGGGAGCTGCTCGGCGAGCTTGCGGATCTGATCGAGCGGCACGAGCATCCGCGAACGGTTGCCGCAGATCGAAGCGGCCGTGGCCGACGACGTGAGCGCGCTCGTGCTGCGCGTGCTTCGAGGCGCCGAGCGCCGCCGACCTCGCGCTGTTCCGCGAGTTCGGCGAACGTCACGGTATCGACATCTACTTGCAGCCCGGCGGCCCCGGGACCGTGGCACCCCTCGACGCGGCCCGCACGCTGAGCTATCGGCTGGAGGAGTTCGGCCTCACGCTGCAGTTCCTGCCGACGGACTTCGTGCAAGTGAACGCGGCGGTCAACGCCGAGCTCGTCGCCACCGCCGTGCGGCTCGCGGCCGTGGAGCCGACCGATCGCGTGCTCGATCTTGTACTGCGGGCTCGGCAATTTCAGCCTGCCGCTCGCGCAGCGCGCAGGCGAGCTGCTGGGCGTGGAGGGCGAGGCCGGGCTCGTGGCGCGCGCCGTTCGCAACGCGGCGTTGAACGGCATCGGTAACGCGCGCTTCCTGACGGCCGATCTCATGCAGTCGGACTGGAGCTTCTATCGCGACCGCTGGGACGTGGTCGTGCTCGATCCGCCGCGCACGGGCGCGGAGGCGCCGATCGCGGAGCTGCACCGGAGCATGCCGCGCCGCATCGTCTACGTGTCGTGCCATCCGGCCACGCTCGCGCGCGATGCGCGCGTGCTCGTGGAGGAGCGCGGGTACAAGTTACGCGCCGTGCGCGTGTTCGACATGTTCCCGCACACGCACCACGTCGAGGCCCTGGCGCTGTTCGAGCGCGCCTGAGGAGCACGGCCCAGGGGCGGTGGCGTGTCTCGGGTCGTGCGCGCGGCTACGACAGCAGCGGATGCCCCTCGGGTAGCTGATGCGCGTACCACGCGGCGAGTCGATGGCGAATCGTTTTCTCGCTGACCTGCTCTTCCGGCATCGGTGCGATGACCTTGTCGTGCACCAGCAAGCGATACACGTACAGCGCCTTGGCACTCGCCGAGTCGGTCGGCTCGAACTCGACCGCCTTGCGGCCCTCGGCGTACTGCACCCCGGCCAGCAACGCCGCCTTGAACAGTTCCGCTTCGTGTTTGAGTTTTTTCATTGGGACTCTCGATACTCTTGCTCGGCCTGCGCAAGGATATTCCAATGCGCCGGCGGCGGGGGAGTGCCCGGAGCGCCCGGTGATGCCGCGGATGTTCACGCGGAGTCCGGCGTTGCTATGATCGACACATGCCGCGCGAGATCGAACGCAAGTTCCTGCTGCAAAACGACGCCTGGCGGGCTCGATCCCAGCGCCGCGAGGCGATGCGTCAGGGCTATCTCGCCGGCAGCGAGCGCGCCTCGGTGCGCGTGCGCGTGGCCGGTGAGGAGGCACGCCTGAACATCAAGTCCGGCGGGCTGGTCGCGTCGCGCCAAGAATACGAGTATGCGATTCCGCTCGCCGATGCGCTCGAGCTGCTCGAGCTGTGCCCCGGCCCCTTGATCGAGAAGACGCGACACTGGGTCGAGCACGGCGGCTTCGATTGGGAGGTGGACGAGTTCCACGGCGCCAACGAGGGGCTCGTCGTGGCCGAGCTCGAGCTCGACAGCGAGGACCAGGTGTTCCCGCACCCCGCCTGGCTCGGTAAGGAGGTCACGCAGCTGCGCCGGTATTACAACGTGTGTCTCGTCGATCATCCGTTCAGCGCATGGACCGACGCGGAACGGCATCCTTGAAGGTGGAGGTCTCGCTCGCCGCGCAGCGACTCGTCCTGTTGCGCGACGACGAGCCGTGGAGGGCTTATACCGTATCGACCTCGAAGCACGGCGCGGGAGAGGCCCAGGGCAGCCACCGGACGCCGCGCGGCCGGCATGTGATCCGCGCGAAGATCGGCGGCGGAGCCCCGCTCAACACCGTGTTTCGCGGTCGGCGTCCGACGGGCGAGATCTACTCGCCGGAGCTCGCGCGCACCTCGCCGAATCGCGACTGGATCCTCACGCGGATCCTTTGGCTCTCGGGCACCGAGATCGGCAGGAACCGGCTCGGCAATGTGGATACAATGCGCCGCTACATTTATATCCACGGTATGCCGGACAGCGAGCCGCTCGGTGTGCCGGGCTCGATCGGTTGCATTCGGATGACCAACGAGGACATCGTCGAGCTGTTCGAGCTCGTTCCGGCCGGGACGATCGTCGACATTTCGTAGCGGCTCCCCGGAACCCAACGTGTCGCTCGGCCCATTGATGATCGACCTGCGCGGCACCGCCATAGCGGCGGACGAGCGCGACTGGCTGCGCTCGCCGCTCGTCGGCGGCGTCATTCTGTTCACGCGCAATTTCGCGAATCTCGAGCAGCTGCGCGCGCTCGTCGACCGAGCATCCACGCGATTCGCCAGCCGTCACTGCTCGTCACGGTCGATCAGGAAGGCGGCCGCGTGCAGCGTTTCCGGCGAGCCGTTCTTCCCGCTGCCGCCGTTGCGCACGTTGGGGCATCTCTACGACGAGCATCGCGACACCGCGCTGAAGACGGCGGCGGCTTTCGGCTGGCTCATGGCGGTCGAGCTGCGCGCGGTCGGCGTGGACATGAGCTTCACGCCCTGCGTCGACCTCGACCTCGGTCTCGCCGAAGTGATCGGCGACCGTGCGCTGCATTCCGATGCGCGCGCCGTTGCCGCGCTGGCGCGGCGGTTTGCTGCCGGCGCGAAACGGGCCGGCATGGCCATCACCGCCAAGCATTTCCCGACGCATGCCGGCGCGCGCAGCGACTCGCACACCGAGCTCGCCGTCGATCCGCGCAGCTACGATGAGCTCGCGGACGATCTTCTGCCGTATCGCCAGCTGATCGCGGACGGGCTGCCGGCGGCGATGATCGCGCACGTGAGCTTTCCCGCCGTCGACCCGAAGCCGGCGAGCCTGTCGAGCTGGTGGATCAACGAGCAGCTGCGTGCCGGGCTCGGCTTCACGGGTGCCGTCATCACCGACGACGTCAGCATGGTCGGGGCGGCGGTCGTCGGGCCGGTCGAGGAGCGCGTGCGGCTCGCGCTCGCGGCCGGCTGCGATCTCGTGCTGCTGTGCAACGCGCCGGACAAGGTGCCCGGGGTGCTGGAGGCGTTGAGCGGTTATGTGAATCCCTCGGCCCAGCTGCGTTTGACGCGTCTGCACGGCCGCGGTACCTATGATTGGGAGAGCTTGCATGCCTCGGACGAGTGGCGGAAAGCGAGCGCCGCGGTCGCCGCGCTCAGCAAACGCCCGAAGCTCGACCTCGAAGGCTAGGGGTCCTACGGCCGCGGAGGCGGCTCGAGCCGCGCGCCGTCGCGCGCGGCAGCTGTATTCGGCTGCGGCGATGAGAGAAGCCATACGACGCATGGCGGCCGAGATTACGCCGCGGCTCGCGCGCACGAACCCGGTGGTGCTCGCCGTCATGCACGGCGGCGTGTTCGCAGCCGTCGAGCTCAGCCGGCATTTCGATTTTCCGCACGAGTTCGACTATGTGCACGTGACGCGCTACGGCGGCGGGACCACGCCGGGCAGGCTCGTGTGGCGAGTCCGACCCAGCGTCGCACTCGCCGGGCGCACGGTGCTCGTGGTCGACGACATCCTCGATCGCGGTCAGACGCTGCGTGCGCTGACGACGGCGCTGCGACGAGTCGGGGTGGCGAAACAATACACGGCGGTGCTCGTCGTCAAGCGCCTCGCGGGCGGACGCAATCGACCGTCGGTCGACGTCAGCGGCGTGACCGTCGACGACGTGTACGTGTTCGGCTGTGGAATGGACTACTGCGGCTATTGGCGCGAGCTGCCCGGCCTCTATGCGCTCAATGCGGATCGCTCATGAGCGAGTCGTGCGCATTGATCGTCGGCAGCGGCTTCGAGCGTCTCGGGCTCGAGGTGCTGACGCGCAGCCCCACGAAGACGCCCTATGGGGAGCCGAGCAGCGCCGTGCTCACGGTGCGGATCGGCGCGACGCGCGTTGCGTGCATCGCGCGACACGGCGAGACCCATTCGTTCGCGCCGCACGAGGTCAACTATCGCGCGAACCTCTGGGCACTGCAGCAACGTGGCGTCCGTGCCTGCATTGGCTTGAACACCGTGGGAGCGATCGCGGCCGGCTTCTCGCCGGGCGAGCTCGCCGTGCCGGACCAGCTGATCGACTACACGACGGGTCGCGCCGCGACCTACGGTGGGGCCGGTAAGGCCGTCGTGCACGTGGACTTCACCGAGCCTTTTGCGCCGACGCTGCGCGGCCGCATCGCGGCCGCGATTGCCGACTGCGGCCATCCGCGTGCGCGCCGGCACGTACGGGGTCACGCAGGGCCCGCGCCTCGAGACGGCGGCCGAGATCGATCGGCTCGCGCGCGACGGCTGCGCGATGGTCGGCATGACGGCCATGCCGGAGGCGGTGCTGGCGCGGGAGCTCGAGATCGACTATGCGGTCTGTGCGATTGCCGTGAATCATGCCGCCGGACGTGCACCCGACGGCGCGCTGATCGAGGCGCAAATGCACGCGTTCCTGGCCATCGGCTTGGGTAAGCTCGGGACCGTTCTCGATCGCCTATTCTCCGATGCCGAAGCCTGGGCATTGTGATGCGTTTCATAGACCTGCCGGGAGCGGGTGATCGAACATAATCGACATGGAAATCGGCAGGGACGCGCACGGCATCAAATCCCTGAGCCGCCACTTCCTCGAGCAAGTCGTCGTGTTGAGCTCCGAGGGCATCCTGGTGGTGGATGCCCAGGACCCGAGCCTGCCGGTCGTCTACGCCAACCAGGCGTATGAAGATTTGACCGGCTACTCGGCCGCCGAGCTTTCCGGGCAGCCTTGGTCGATGATGGGCCGCGCAGCGGACTCGGAGCCTGAGTTACAACGACTCAAGGCGGCGATCGGTCGTGGCGAGCCCTGCCAGGTCGCGGTTCACGATTTACGCAAGGACGGCACGGCGTGGCTCGCCGAGGTCCGAGTGGCTCCGCTCCCCAACGCTCGCGGCGAGATTCGCTATTTCCTCTGTGCCCACCGCGTCACGACGGCCGCCGCGCTGCAGCAAGTCGACGCTGCCACGGGCACGGCGCACAGCGTCGAAGGCAACGCCGAGCTCGGTGTGCTGCAGCGCGAGCTCGGTCGCGCGCGGCAGAAGATCGCCACGCTCGATCGGATCGATCCCACCACGGGCCTCTTGCGATTCAGCCATTTCCAGGAAACTCTGCGCCGCGATCTCGGCATCGCGCGGCGCGAGCGTCGCTACGTCACCGTGCTCGTGTTCGAGATCATCGAGCTCGACGCCTATCGTCAGACGTTCGGCTCCAAGGCCGCGGATTCCTGCCAACGCATGATCGGTGCGCAGATCACGCGCACGCTGCGCCGCGCCGGGGATCTGTGCGCCCGCTACGACGAGTCGACGCTCGCGGCGGCCGTGCTCGGCCAAACGCCCGACGACGTGCGGCCGTTGACCGATCAGATCGCGGAAAACGTTCGTCAGCTCGGGCTGCACAATCCCGCGCGCCCGGTCCGGGCGCTACATCACGGTTCGATCGGTGCTGATCGGCTGCCCGCCGGGCGTGTACGACGATCCCGAGACGCTGATCGCGCGAGCGCTCGCGGAGCAGCACGGCGAAGGTGCCGGCCCGGCAGCGCCGGCCGAAGCGAGCGCCTCAGGCCGCGGGTCGGCGGCCGGTTGACGCGCCCCCCGTCTCCACCGGGACGGGTGTCACCTTCAACAAGACTCCGAAGGCCGGATGGTCGAAGTAGTGCAGCTCGCCGCTGCGGGCCTGCCTTTCGGTCACGAGGTGATAGCGTGGCGCGAACGTCACCTCCGTGAGCCCATCCTCCGTGGTCGGCAACGCGGTGCTCGCGCCGTCCCGGTACGTGAGGTCGAGGCTGACATGCAGAAAACGGCTGAGATATACGCGTATGGTCCCGCGCGGATTCGTCACGCCGATCGACGCGAGATCGAACGGCACCGACTGCTCCTCCGGTAGCCCGGGTTGGATCCAACCGGCGTGCACCAGCGGGCGATAGGCGCGCAGGTTCGTGACCCGGCGGTATTCGCTGCCGAGCTGCAGCTCCTCCGGCGCCAGTATCCGCACCGCGAGCGGGTCCTCGACGGGCGGTACGCCCTGCAGATCGAGATTCGTCGGCGCGCTGGCCGGCGGTAGGGGAGCGGGCTCCTCGACGGTCGGGACATCACGAAGCAATTCGTTCTGGTCGAGCACGGCCGGTGCGATTTCCTGCGCGAAGCGTTCCTCGCTCGGATCGAAGTCGCGATGCGCGAACACGATGATCTCGACCTGATAGCGTGGAATCGGCGGCGTCTCGGCCGGCGGGGCAGCCGTGATCTGGCCGAGCGCCGCGCCGGCGCCGGCTGCGAGCAGTGCGCCGGCCAATGCGGCGATGAGCTTCTTCATGCGGGCAGTATAGCGCGGCTCCGACTCACGCCGCCGCGGCCGCGAGGTCCGCGGGCGCGAGCCGCCGCAGCAGCTTCTCGATGGCGCGGCAGACGCTGCTCGGGCACCTCGAGCTGCCAGCCGAAGCGCAGCTTGTACGGCCCGTCGAGGCGATAGCGCTTCGGCTCGCCTTCGATGAGCTTCAGCAGCTTCGTCGGCTCGACCTTCGAGCGTTCGGCGAAGCGCACGTTGCCGCCTTCGGCCCCGGCCTGGATCTTCGCGATGCCGAGCTGCTGCGCCAGCAGCTTCAGCGAGGTGATCGCGAACAGCGTCTTCAGCGGCGGCGGCAGCAGACCGAAGCGGTCGATCAGCTCGACTTGCAGCTCGTCGAGCTCGGCGTTCGATGCGCGCGTTCGCGATGCGCTTGTAGTGCACGAGTCGCATGTGGACGTCCGGCATGTAGTCCTCCGGGATCAGCGCCGCGAGGCCGATCTCGATCTCCGGCCCGTGCGCGAACGGATCCTCGAGGTCCGGCTCCCGGCCCTCGCGCAGCGCCGCCACGGCGCGGCCGAGCAGCTCGTTGTACAGCGTGAAGCCGATGGCCTGGATCTGGCCGCTCTGGCCTTCGCCGAGCAGCTCTCCCGCGCCGCGGATCTCGAGATCGTGCGTGGCGAGCGTGAAGCCCGCGCCGAGATCCTCGAGCGACTCGATGGCTTCGAGCCGCTTCAGCGCGTCCGGCGTCAGCGCGCGCCGCGGCGGTGCGAGCAGATACGCGTAGGCCTGGTGATGCGAGCGGCCGACGCGGCCGCGCAGCTGGTGCAGCTGGGCGAGCCCGAGCTTGTCGGCGCGGTTGATGATGATCGTGTTGGCGGTCGGGATGTCGATGCCGCTTTCGATGATCGTCGTGCAGACGAGCACGTTGAACTGCCGGTGGTAGAAGTCGAGCATCACGGCCTCGAGCTCGCGCTCCGACATCTGCCCGTGACCCACGCGAATCTCGGCCTCCGGCAGCAGTCGGCGCAGATCGTTCGCGACCGCTTCGATGTTCTCGACGCGATTGTGGACGAAGTAGATCTGGCCGCCGCGGCGTAGCTCGCGCAGCACGGCCTCGCGGATCTGGCGGTCGCTCCATTCGCCGACGAACGTCTTCACGGCCAGTCGGGCGGCCGGCGGCGTGGCGATGATCGACAGATCGCGCAGGCCGCCGAGCGTCATGTTCAAGGTGCGCGGAATCGGCGTGGCCGTCAGCGTCAGCACGTGCACCTCGGCGCGCAGGCGTTTCAGGCGCTCCTTGTCCTTGACGCCGAAGCGATGCTCCTCGTCGACGATCACGAGCCCGAGGTTCTTGAAGCGCACGTCGGTCTGCAGCAGCTTGTGCGTGCCGATCACGATGTCGACGGTGCCGTCGGCGAGCCCGCGCGTGGCCGCGGCCGCGGCGCTGCCGCTGCGGAAGCGCGACAGCAGCTCGATCCGCACGGGCCAGTCGGCGAAGCGGTCCTGAAAGGTCCGATAGTGCTGATCCGCGAGCAGCGTCGTCGGCACGAGCACGGCCACCTGGTAGCCGGCCTGCACGACGGCGAACGCCGAGCGCAGCGCGACCTCGGTCTTGCCGAAGCCGACGTCGCCGCACACGACGCGGTCCATCGGGTGCGCGCTCTCGAGGTCGGCGAGCACGCGGTCGATCGCCGCCTGCTGGTCTTCCGTCTCCTCGAACGGAAACTGCAACGCGAATCGCTGGTAGCTCGGGTCGTCGGCCTCCATCTTCGTGCCGCTGCGCGCCGCGCGCTGCGCGTAGAGGTTCAGCAGCTCGGCGGCCGTGTCGCGGGCCTGCGCGGCGGCCTTGCGCTTGGCCTTCGCCCACTGGTCGGTGCCGAGCCGATGCAGCGGCGCGTCCTCGGGCGACGCGCCGGTGTAGCGCGTGACGAGATGCAGGCTTTGCACCGGCACGTAGAGCTTGTCGCCGCCGGCGTACTCGAGCAGCAGGAACTCGGTCAGCAGGCCGTCGACCGTCGAGCGTCGTGAGGCCGCGATAGCGGCCGACGCCGTAGTCCTCGTGCACGACGGGCGCGCCGACCTGCAGGTCGGTGAGCTCGCGGATCACGGCCTCCGGATCGCGCGCGCGGCGTTTGCGCTGGCGCTGCCGCGGCCGCTCGAGGCCGAGATCGGTCGCCGTGATGACGCGCAGCTTGCGCGCACCGATCCGTAGCCCCTCGGCCGAGCTCGGCAACGGTCACGCCGAGCGGCGCGTCGCCGGCGACGAACTCCTGCCAGCTGCCGAAGACGTGCGGCGCATAGCCGCGGCCGCGGAGCAGCTCGAGCAGCATCTCGCGATGGCCCGGCGAGGAGGTGGCGAGCAAGGTGCGCTCGTCGGTGCCCGCGCGCGAGCCAGCGCGACGATCCGGTCGTCGCTCGGCGCGACGCCGGCGGCCTGCGGATGCGTGACGCCGGCGTTGACGGCCGAGTCGTCCGGCAGCGCGTTCGAAGTCGAGCGTCAACGTCGGGCGGCCGGCGATGTGCTCGCGCAGCGCGCTCGGCGCGATGAACGCCTGGCCCGGCGCGAGGATCGGTCGCTCGAGATCGCCGCGCAGCTGCTCGAAGCGTTCCTCGATCAGCTCCCATCCGGCATCGAGGCCGTCGAGCGCACCGCCGGCGATCACCAGCAGCGTGTCGTCGACTCAAGTAGTCGAACAGCGACGCGGTGCTCGCGAAGAACAGCGGCAGGTAGTACTCGATGCCGGCCGGCAGCTGGGCGTCGGAGATCATGCGGTAGACCGGACACCGGCCGGGCTCGACGGGGAACAGCTCGCGAAATCGCTCGCGGAAATACTTGATCGCGGCCTCGTCGAACGGAAACTCGCGCGCCGGCAGGATCTCGATCCGTTCCGTCTTGCCGGCCGTGAGCTGGGTCTGCGGGTCGAAGGTCCGCAGCGTCTCGATCTCGTTGTCGAACAGGTCGATTCGAACCGGCAGCTCGCTGCCGGCCGGAAAGACGTCGAAGCACCGCGCCGCGAACGGCGAAGTCGCCGGGCTCCGCCACCTGCTCGACGCGCAGGTAGCCGTGCGCCGTCAGCCGCTTGATCATCGCGGCGTGCTCGAACTCATCGCCGATCGTCAGCGCCAGCGACCGAGACACGACGAAATCGGGCGGAGGCAGCCGCGTCAGCAGCGCGCCGGCTTCGACGACCAGCGTTTCGCGCTCGCCGCGCGCCAGCCGGTAGAGGCAGCGCAGCCGGTCGGCCAGCAGATCCTGCGGCGGGGAGATCGGCTCGTAGGGCAGCGTCTCGTAATCGGGCAGCCGCTGCACCGCCCGGCCGCCGAAGAACGCGATCTCCCGCTCGAATCGCTCGGCCTCGGCCGCGGATGCGGCGCAGCACGCAGACGGGTCCCGCGTGGCGGGCCGCTGCTTCGGCCACCGCCAGGCAAAGCGCGCTGCCGTGCAGCTCCGCCCAGGTCCGCTGCGGCGCCGCGGCGGTCGGCAGGGCGAGCTCGGGCAGGACTAGATCGCGCTTCATCGGGTCGCAAAGTCGGGTCACGGGGGAGCGCGATTATCCCATAGCGGCGCCGCCGACCGGGCGGAAACGCGCGTTTCGCCCTTGGAGAACTCGCGGCCGATGTGGTATCTATACGCGCCATGATCGCCACACCCACTCGTCGGTACTTCTGGTATTACGGGTTTCCGAAGCCGCTGGCGGAGGAAGGGTTGCGGTCGGTCTAGCGAAAGAAGCGATCGAGAACACCCCGAAAGCCGCCAGCGAACCTGGCGGCTTTTTTGTGCCGCCGGGAAACGCGAGCGAGAACGGTCGAGGAGAGAGAGCATGCCGCCCCATACCGACGACTTACGTATCCGCGGGTTCGCGCCCTTGAGCGCGCCGGCGGAGCTACTGCGCGAGCTGCCGTGCACCGAGCCGATGTCGGACACCGTCGCCGGCGCGCGCCGCGCGCTGCATGCGATCCTGCATGGCGAGGACGACCGTCTGGCGGTCGTGATCGGACCGTGCTCGATCCACGATCCGCAAGGCGGCCATGGATTATGCAAAGCGGCTGCGAGCCGCTGCGCGAGTCGCTCGGCGACGCGCTCGAGATCGTGATGCGCGTCTATTTCGAGAAGCCGCGAACCACGATCGGCTGGAAGGGGCTCATCAACGATCCGGATCTCGACGGCAGCTTCAACATCAACAAGGGGCTGCAGGCTCGCGCGCGGCCTGCTCTGCGAGATCAACGCGCTCGGCTTGCCGGCGGGCGTCGAGTATCTCGACACGATCTCGCCGCAGTACATCTCCGATCTCGTCGCCTGGGGCGCGATCGGCGCGCGCACGACCGAGAGCCAGGTGCATCGCGAGATGGCGTCCGGGCTGTCGTGCCCCGTCGGCTTCAAGAACGGCACGGACGGCAACGTGAAGATCGCGGTCGATGCGGTCGGCGCGGCGTCCCACCCGCATCATTTTCTGGCCGTGACCAAGGAAGGTCGGGCCGTGGTCGCGTCCACCGTCGGCAACCCGGACGGGCACCTGATCCTGCGCGGCGGCAAAACGCCGAACTACGGCGCGGAGCACGTGGCCGCGGCGTGCAAGCTGCTCGAGCAGGCGGGTCTGCCGCCGCGGCTCATGATCGACGCGAGCCACGCGAACAGCGCGAAGCGGCCGGAGAACCAGCCGCTCGTCGTGGCCGACCTCGCGGCTCAGCTCGAGCGCGGCGAGCGGCGGATCGTCGGCGTCATGGTCGAGAGCCATCTCGTGGCCGGTCGTCAGGACCTCGTGCCGGGCAAGCCGCTCGCCTATGGGCAGAGCATCACCGACGGCTGCATCGACTGGCCGACGTCGGTCGCCGTGCTCGAGCGCCTGGCGGCCGCGGTCCACGCCCGCCGGCGCGCATGCGCCGACGCGGCGTAGGCAAGGCGGAGCGCTGCATCATGCGCATCGGTCCTCACGTCATCGAGCCCGCGCTGATCCTGGCGCCGATGGCCGGCGTGACGGACAAGCCGTTTCGCCTGCTCTGCAAGCGCCTGGGCGCGGGGTACGCGGTGTCGGAGATGACGACGTCGGACCCGCGGCTATGGCGCACGCGCAAGAGCCGCCGGCGGCTCGATCACGCCGGCGAGCCCGCGCCCGTCGGGGTGCAGATTGCCGGCACGGACCCCGCGGCGCTCGCCGCGGCGGCCGCGCACGCGGCGGAGCAGGGCGCGCAGATCGTCGACATCAACATGGGTTGCCCGGCGAAGAAGGTGTGCAACGCCTGGGCCGGTTCCGCCTTGTTGCAGGACGAAGCGCTCGTGGCGCGGATTCTCAACAGCGTGGTGCGGGCCGTCGACGTGCCCGTGACGCTGAAGATCCGCACCGGCTGGAACCGAGCGAATCGCAACGGCGTGCGCATTGCGAAGCTCGCGGAGGAGTCCGGCATACAGGCGCTGGCCGTCCACGGCCGCACGCGCGACATGCTGTACACCGGGGACGCCGAGTACGAGACGATCGCGGCCATCAAACAGGCCGTGCGGATTCCGGTGATCGCGAACGGCGACATCACGTCGCCGGCCAAGGCGCGCGAGGTGCTTGCCCGGACGGGCGCCGATGCGCTGATGGTGGGCCGCGCCGCGCAGGGGCGACCGTGGATCTTTCGCGAGATCGCGCATTTTCTCGGCACGGGCGAGCTGTTGCCACCGCCGGCCCCGGGCCTCGTGGCCGAGGTCTTGCTCGCGCACGTTCGGGCGCTGCACGAGTTCTACGGCGAGGCGGCCGGCGTGCGGATCGCCCGCAAGCATCTCGGCTGGTATGCGAAGGATCGACCGGAGAACGCGGCGTTTCGCGACGTCGTGAATCGCGCCGAAACCGCGGCCGAGCAGCTGCGCCTCGCGACCGATTACTTCGTCGCGCTCGAGAGCACCAGCTCGTCGAGGATGCTCGGCGTCGCAGCGTAGCCCTCGCTCCACGGCTCCTCGCGCTCGTAGACGATCGGAATGTCGCGACTGGCCGCGAACGATACGGCCCACTCCAGCGCCGCGACGTGCGACAGCGCCACCGATTGACCGAGCGTCACGACCTTCCACCGCGGCTTGCCGGAGGTGGGCTGGCTCGAGAGGTGCTCGATCGTCGTGCTGGGCTCGCCGTCCTCGTCGAAGCGGGTCTCGACGAGCACGAATGCCGGCTCGACGTACGATTCCCCGGGATCCAGGGCCTTGAGAATTTGGACTTCGGCGGCCTTCATAGTTGTTGTTGGTAGCACGAACCGCGGCACCAATATCGCGCACGGTCCGACGCCGCGCAATGGCCGTTGTTACATAAGCCGGCGCCGCCCCGGGGCGGCCGGCGTGCGGTGGCTAGCCCGACTGGCGCACGTTCGCGGACAGACCGCCGAAGCGGCGGTCGCGGCGCGCGAACTCGTGCAGCGCCGCGTCGAAACAGGCCTCGTCGAAGTCCGGCCAGAAGGTATCGACGAACACCAGCTCGGCGTAGGCGCATTCCCACAGCAGGAAGTCGCTGAGTCGCTGCTCTCCGCCGGTGCGGATCAGCAGGTCGACGGAAGGCCTGAGAGCGGCCGTGAGCCGCTGCTCGAGCTCCGGGCCCGAGCACTGCCGGTCGAGCTGCGCGAGGGTGTCCGTGATCGCCGCGCGCGCCGAATAATCGATCGCGAGCCGCAGATGCAGCTTGCGGCCTTCGCTCGTGATGCGCTCCGTGTGCTCGATCGTGTTCGCCAGGTCACGGCTCAACCGGTCGCGGCGCCCGATGACGCTGAGCCGCACGCCGTTCTCGAGGCATCGCGCCGTCTCGCTGACGAGATAGCGTTTGAGCAGCCGCATCAGGCTCGACACCTCGTGTGCGGGTCGAGCCCAATTGTCGGCGGAAAACGCATACAGCGTCAGAACGTCGACGGTGCTGCGCGTGGCGGCCTCGACGATACGCCGGACCGCCTTGGCCCCGGCGCGGTGGCCCGCCGTGCGCGGCAAGCCGCGTCGCTCGGCCCAACGGCCGTTGCCGTCCATGATGATTGCGGTGTGCATGAAGGTCTCTAGCGGCCTTTAGCGGCTTGGATCAGCGCTTCCATGTGCTCGAGATGGCGCGCGAACATGCGCTTGCCTTTGGCGGTCAAGCTGAACTCGGTCTTCGGCACGCGGGCGCTGAACCGCTTCTTGCAGGTGACGTAGCCGGCGTCTTCGAGCTTGCGGGCGTGAATGCTCAGATTGCCGTCCGAGGTCTTCAGCAGGTCCTTGAGCTCGGCGAAGCTCATGCTCGGGTTCACGCTGAGCGCGCTCATGATGCCGAGGCGAACCCGTTCGTAGATCAGGCGATCCGTCTCGCCTGCTTCGGGATCGGCGAAATAACCGGCCACGGCGCGCAGGCGCTGCTGCTCCGGGGCGGCCGAGGTTGCGTTCTGTCGCTTCGCCACCGGCCTAGCCACCGTGGTGCCTCACGATCACGGCGCCGAGCGCCAGGTGGATGCCACCGAATCCGAGCGCCAGCACGACGTGCGAGGAGCCCGGCGGCAGCCACAGCGTTGCCGTGCCGAGGGCCATGAACGCGACGCCGGCCGTGAACACCGCGGGAACCGCGAATAGGCCGCAGGCGGTGAGGCCCGTGCCATAGAGCAGGAGCCAATTGCCGGTGATGAGCTCGCGGTCCACGCGGCCGACGAGCGCCGCCGTCAGAATCGCTCCGGCCAGAAACGCCGGTGCCAGCGTCATGAAAAAACGGCGCGCAACGGCGCGGCGCAGGCTCAAGCCTTGCGCGTGGGCCTTCTGCTCCATGAACCACAAGGCGAGCGTGCAGGCGAGCGCGGCGGCCGCCACCCAGACGACCAGCCAGTGGGCGGCCAGCGGGGTATACGATTCGAGCGCGACGGCGGCGAGCGCCGTGATGCCCATTGCGATGCAGCCTTTGCCCGGCACCGTGGTGAACGTGTGGGCCGCTTCGATCGTCTGACGAATGTAGAGCAGATGCTCGACGGCGCCCGCATCGATCGGCGTCGGTCCAAGCTTGCGGTTCGGATTCGCGCTCATCGTGAGCGTTAAGGTATCCCCGCCGCGGTTCTTGTCAAGTACTTTGTGTCACAAAGCCACAAGTTCGTGAAGCGTGTCGCAGAATTGTCATGATTACAAACGCAGACCCTCCGCCTTGAGGGTCTCCCGGACGGCTGGCAGGGCCGCGACGCGTGGCATGAAGGCCTGCAGGGGTGCCAGGTCCGTGAGGTCCACCTTCACGAGTTTCGCCCAGCGCGTTACGTTGAACAGATAGGCGTCGGCGGCCGTGAACGTGCCGCCCGTCAGGTACTCCTTGCCCGCGAGCTGGGTCGCGAGCCATTCGTACTTCCTGCGCAGGCCGGCCGCGAACCACGCCTTCGGTGCGTCGCCGAGGGTGGCGTCGAACAGCGGGCCGTAGGACTTGTGGATCTCGGAGTTCACATAGCCCTGCCATTCCATGACTCGATAGCGCGCCATGCTGCCGGCCGCCGGCATCAAGTCCGTCCGCCCGGCCAGATCGCAGACGTACTGGCAAATGACGGGCCCCTCCGTGAGGCTGCCGCCGTCGTCGAGCTCGAGCATGGGCACGTAGCCCTTCGGGTTGATCGCGTAGTAGTCGGCGTCGTGCTCGGTCCTGTGCGTGTGCGTATTCACGCGCTCGAGCTGGAACGGGAGGCCCGTGTCGCGCAGCAGGATGTGCGGCGTCAGCGAGCACGCGCCCGGTGAGTAGTACAGCTTCAAGATGTGCGTTCTCCGTGCGAGCTCGAGTGAACGACGGTCCACGTCCCCGGCGGAAGCTCGGCTCTACTCGTTAATTCTATTCGAATCCCGCGGTGACGCCGTATCAAAGTCCGAGCCCGGCGAGCCAGTCGCCGAAGCACGCCCGCCCGCGCTCCTCGAGCATCGCGCTGTGTCGCAGCGTGTCGGCGCGCAGTTGCGCGACGCTGATGCCCGGCGTGGCGGCGATCTCGCACGCATGGCCGACGAACCACGTTTCCAGCGGCGGGCCGCTCGCCTCGGCATGGAACTGCAAGCCGAGCGCATGCCGACCGACGCGGAAGGCTTGATTCCCGCACGCGGCCGTCGACGCGAGGCGGGTGGCGCCCGCCGGCAGGTCGAACGTGTCGCCGTGCCAGTGGAGCACGGCCGTGTCGGTCAGGTGCCGCAGGCACGAATCGGCGCCCTCGGCGGTCAAGGTCAGCGGTGCCCAGCCGATCTCCTTGACGCCGGCTGCGTGTACGCGGGCACCGAGCGCCCTCGCCATGAGCTGACTGCCGAGGCAGATACCGAGCGTCGGCCGGCCGGCCGCGATCCGCTGCGTCAAGAGGGCCACCTCCGGATCGATGAATGGATAGCGATCATTCTCGTAGACGCCGATGGGCCCACCGAGCACGACGAGCAGATCGGGCGAGAGCGGGTCGAGCGCGCCGAGATCCGCGGTCGGCGCCTCCACGTAGCGGACCTCGTGGTCGCGCTCGGCGAGCAGTGGTGCGAGCAGGCCGAGATCCTCGAACGGCACGTGGCGAATGGCGAGCGTGTGCGGCACCCAAGTCCCTCTGCGCAACCGGAGGCCGATGTTACCGCCGCGCGGGCTGCGGATTGAAGCCGCGGTGCGGCCCGTGTTCACGGCGCGAGCGAAACACCGCAAAATGAAACCAGGCTCCCGAGGGCACTCGACACGCAATGGACGAGCTCTGGCAATGTCCCGAAGACGCGGTCGCCGCGCTGGTGCTCGCGCACGGCGCCGGTGCGGGGATGACGCACCGCAATATGCAAGCGCTCGCCGACGCGTTCGCCGCGCACGGCATCGCGACGCTGCGGTTCAATTTTCCGTTCATCGCGGCGGGGCGCAAGCGCGTCGACGCGCCGGCGGTCGCGATCGCTCGCATCGGGGCCGCCTTTCGCAGTGCCGCTGCGCGCACGGGGCTACCACTGTGGCTCGGCGGCCACTCGTTCGGCGGACGAATGGCGTCGCACGCCGTCGTCGAAGGGCTCGCGCCCGCCGGGCTCGTGTTCTGCAGCTTTCCCCTGCATGCCCCCGGCAAGCCGGGCATCGAGCGGGCGGCGCATCTGCCCGCGATCCGCCGTCCGATGCTGTTCCTGTCCGGGACACGCGATGCGCTCGCCACGCGCGAGCTGCTCGAGCGTGTGGTCGATGGGCTGCCCATGGCCATGCTGCACTGGCTCGAGACGGCCGATCACGGCTATCGCGTGCTGAAACGCGCGCGTGGCGACCAGGGCAGCGCGTTCGACGAGATCGCGCGCGTCGCGCGCGGCTTCATCGACCGCCACCCCGTGCCGGATTGCAACCCCGGGCCCTGCGGCGGACAATCCTGAGGCGGCCGCCGAAGCCGCAGCTGGCCGCAGGGGGAATCATGGTCGTCAAGCTCGAAGCAGCCGTCGGCGCGCTGCTCGTCGCGGTCAGCGCCGCCGCCTGCAGTCCGGGACCGACCGGCGCCGATGCCGGGCGTCTCGCGGCGCTGAATGCGCGTGTCATGGCGCTCGAGCAACGCAAGACGCTGGTCGAGGACGTGAACGCCATCGAGCGCTTGCAGGACGCCTACGGCTACTACTTCGACCGCGGCCTGTGGGACGAGGTCGCGAATCTGTTCGCCGACGACGGCACGATCGAGATCGCCCTCGATGGCGTGTACGTCGGCAAACAGCGCGTTCGCGAGTATCTCCAGGCGCTCGGCGGCGGCCACCAGGGTCGCGGTGCGGGCGAGCTCGACGAGCATCTGCAGGTCATGCCGGCCATCACCGTCGCCGCCGATGGCCTGACGGCGAAAGCCCGCTGGCGTGCGATCGTCCTGAACGGTAAGCACGGCGGCGATGCGTTTTGGGGCGAGGGCCCGTACGAGAACGAGTACGTGAAGGACGGAGGCGTCTGGAAGATCAAGACGCTGCACTGGTATCAAGCATTGTACGTTCCGTATGCCGGCGGTTGGCAAAGCCAGCCGGATCCGACCGGCGGCAAGTTCGTGTCGGCGACCCTGCCGCCCGATTCGCCCGCCATCGGTCGACTACAACACCTGGCCGGATACGTACGTGCCGCCGTTCAGCTTCGCGAACCCCGTCGGCAAATACGTCGCGAGCGAGTAGGGGATGCCGATGCAATTTCCGAAAAGCGGCTCGATGTCTCTCCTGGCGATTGCGGCGCTCGGCCTGGCCGGCGCCGCGCTGCTCGGCGGCTGGCCGCGCGGCGTCGCGTCGCAGGCGGCCGATTCGCTCGATGCGCTGGCCGAGCGTGCGGCGGTGCTCGAGCACGAGGTGGGCTTGCTCGAGGACGTGAACGACGATCAAGAAGCTGCAGCGTATCTACGGCTTCTACACCGACAAGAACGTCTGGAGCGAGGCGGCGGATCTGTTCGCCGCCGATGGCACGATCGAGATCGGGGGTCGCGGCGTCTATGTCGGCCACGACCACGTTCTCGCATTCCTGCGCACGAACGGGCCGGACATGCCGCAGGCAGGCCGCCTGTTCGACCAGATGCAGCTGCAGCCGGTCATCGACGTGGCGCCGGACGGGCGCTCGGCCAAAGGCCGCTGGCACATGTTCGCGCAGGAAGCGGTCTACCATGAGTACGCGCGCTGGGGGCTCGGGATCTTCGAGAACGACTACGTGAAGCAGAATGGTGTCTGGAAGATTCAGCACCTGCATCTGTACACGACGATGTACACGCCTTACGAGGACGGCTGGGCGAAGACGGCCATCCCCAACGCCGGCCCTTCGGCGGATCTGCCGCCGGACCGGCCGCCGAGCGAAACCTACGAGGCGTATCCGGCCGCGTTCGTCGTGCCGTTCCACTACGAGAATCCCGTCACCGGCAAGTCCGCAGCATCGGGGCCGGCGGTGCTCGGCGCGGGGCACCCGGAGAGCGTCGACGCGCTCGAGGCGCGCCTGACGGAGCTCGACCATCGGCTCGGCTTGCTCGACGACTACCGCCAGCTCGAGCGCATGAACTCGATCTACGGCTACTACCTCGCGCATCTGAAGTGGGACGACCTCGCCGGCATCTTCTCACCGAGCGGCACGATCGAGATCGCGATGCGCGGCGTGTACGAAGGCGAGAAGAGCATCCGCCGCAATCTCGATCTATACGGTCGCGACACCGACAGCCAGTTCGGGCTGCAGCACAACCACATGCAGTTCCAGCCCGTGATCGACTTGGCACCCGACGGGCAGAGCGCGAAGATGCGCTCGCGCGCGCTCAGCATCATGGGGCAATACGAGCGCTACGCGCAGTGGATGGGGGGCGTCTACGAGAACGACTACGTGAAGGAGAACGGCGTCTGGAAGATCGAGCACGATCAAGTGTTCAACACCTATTTCGTGCCCTACGCCGTCGGCTGGAAGAACGTGGAGCCGCGGCCGCCGCCCGGTATCAGCAAGGACAATCCCCCGGATTCGCCGCCGACGCACCCGTTCGAGATGTACCCCTCGGCGTTCCTGCCGCCGTTTCATTACGCCAATCCCGTGACGGGTGACAAGGTCTCCTGGTCGGCGCCACAGTAGCGCGATCACGGGAGTATAGTTGCAGGTTCCGGAGTCTGATTACGCGGAAGATCGCGCTGGAGAATTCGCCATGACCGACCAGAAAAGTGAAGTCGACCGTCGTTCCTTCGTCGCGGGCGCCATTGGCGCGGCCGCCGGAATCGGCACGCTGATGGCGCAGGGCGCACACGCCCAAGCGCCGGCGGGCCGCGACCTCGGCACGACGGCCGGCGGCTCGATTCCGCCCGAGATGCGTCGACCCACGCGCCTCTACAAGCTCGAAGCCGACGTGCACGACTGCGAGGTCACGGGCAAGGTGCCCACGGACCTGAACGGCGCGTTCTATCGCGTCGGACCCGATCCACAGTACCCGCTGCACCCGCGCGACATCCCGTTCGACGGCGAGGGTCACGTGAGCATGTTCCGCATCAAGGACGGGCGCGTCGATTACAAGAGCCGCATGGTTCGCAACGAGCGCTATCTCGCCAACGACAAGGCGCGCCGGCAGCTGTTCCCCATGTATCGGAATCCGTCGATGGACGATCCGAGCGCCAAAGGCTTGAGCCGCAGCACGGCGAACACGCACATCATCAACCACAAGAACTATCTGTTCGCGTTGAAGGAAGACAGCCCGCCGTCCGCGCTGGATCTCCTGACGCTCGAGACGAAGATCCCCACCTACACGTTCGACGGCCAGCTGCCGAGCAAAACCTTCACCGCGCACCCGAAGCTCGACTCCGTCACCGGCAACATGGTGGCGTTCGGCTATGAGGCCGAGGGGTTCGGCAGCAGGACGGTGTCGATCTTCGAGTTCACGCCGCAGGGCAAGCTCGTGTGGAACACGAAGGTCGAGGTGCCGTACGTCGGCATGCTGCATGACTTCGCGGTCACCGAGAAGCACATCGTGCTGTACGTGATCCCGATGGCCATGGACCAGAAGCAGATGGACAGCGGCGGCCCGCACTGGTCGTGGGACGGCTCGCTGCCGACGTACTTCGGCTTCGTGCGCCGGGGCGGCGACGGCAAGGACGTGCAGTTCATCAAAGGCCCGACGCGCAGTGCGACGCACGTCATGGGCACGTTCGACGACGGCGACAAGCTCTTCGTCGACGTCGAGATGTCGATGTCGAACCCGTTCCCGTTCATGCCGATGCACGACGGCTCGCGCTGGGATCCGGTCGCCGGCTCGAGCCATATCACGCGGCTCACCGTCGATCTGTCGAAGCGCCGGCCGGCGGCCTACGGGATCGAGCAGCTGTATCCGCACGTCGGCGCATTGCCGCGCCAGGACGACCGCTACAACACGGTGCCGTATCGCTACGGCTTCCTGCCGTGTCCGGATCCGGAGGCGAAGCCCGGCACCGGCGGCGCCTGCTATGCACGCTTCGACCATCAGACTCGCAAGTCGACGCTGTTCAATGCCGGCACCGAATCGTCGCTGGCCGAGTGCTGCTTCGCGCCGCGCACCGCGACCGCGCCGGAAGGCGCGGGCTATTTGATGGGCGTGGCCACACGAAACACCGAGGGCGGCCGTGCGGATCTCGTGATCCTCGACGCCGAGCACCTGGCCGACGGACCGGTCGCGGTCGTGCATCTGCCGATGCGGGCCGTGGGTCAGATCCACGGCTGGTGGGTGCCCGAGGCACAGCTGCCGCGCTCGGCCTGATCGGCGGCGCGCCGCGGCGGCGCGCGCCAGGCTCGCGATGCGCCCGTCCGTCGTTTGCCGGACGGGCGTTTCGTTTTTTCGGAGGCGGTAACGACGGTGACGGCGGATCTGTTTGCGGCGACCCGCGGCTCGGTCGAGTCCCCCGCGCCGGGCGCGGCCTTGCTGCGCGGCTTCGCGGCGCCGCGCACCGCGGCCCTCGAGCAGGCGCTGCGCGAGGTCGCCGCGGCCGCGCCGTTCCGGCACATGGTCACGCCGGGCGGATTCCGCATGTCCGTCGCGATGACGAACTGCGGCGCCCTCGGCTGGGTGTCGGATGCCACCGGCTATCGCTATGCCGCCGTCGATCCCGCGAGCGGCGGGCGTTGGCCGGCCATGCCGACCGTGCTAATGGATCTCGCAACCCGGGCGGCCGCCGCGGCGGGCTTCCCGGCTTTCGAGCCGGACGCCTGCCTCGTCAATCGCTACGCGCCCGGCGCGCGACTGACACTGCATCAAGACCGGGACGAGCGCGACTTCGCGCAGCCGATCGTGTCCGTGTCGCTCGGCGTGCCGGCCCTGTTCCTGTTCGGCGGGCTGCGGCGCAAGGACCGGCCGCTACGTCTGCCGCTCGAGCACGGCGATGTCGTCGTGTGGGGCGGGCCGGCGCGGCTGCGTTACCACGGCGTCGCGCCGCTAAAGGAGGCGCAGCATCCGTTCGCCGGAGCGCACCGGATCAATCTGACGCTGCGCCGCGCGGCCTAGTACCTCTGTCACCAAATAAGATCTCTCGCAAAGGCGCGAAGGCGCCAAGCCAGAGAAGAACTATTTTCAGCTCATCTTCCTTGGCGTCTTCGCGCCTTTGCGAGAGGACTGCCTTTTTCTTGACCCAGTCGTACTAGCTCGGCCGAGAGTAGGTGCCGATCAGGCGGTTCATGCCGCGCACGTGCGGCTCGATCGCGGCAAATAGCTCGTGGATCGTGAGCCCGGCCTTCAGTGGCTTGTCGCTATCGAGCGCGAGCAACCAGAAGTAGTAGTGGTGCACGCCGTGACCTTCGGGCGGCATCGGCCCGCCGTAACCTTGCTTGCCGAACGTGCTGACGCCGCTCGTGTAGCTGCGCTCGGCCTCGGCGAGCTGCGTCACGGTGCCCGGGATGTTGTACAGCACCCAGTGCGTGAAGCCGTACATGACCGGCGTGACGAGCGGCGCGTCGGGATCGTGGCACACGAGCGCGAACGCCTTCGTGCCCGCTGGCGCGGCCGTCCACGCGAGCGGTGGCGAGACGTCTTCGCCTTCGCCGGTGTGCTTCCTCGGGATGCGGCCGAGCGGTTCGAAGGCGGAGCTGGTCAGTTGCATCGATGACGGTGCGAAACCCATGCGTATCCTCCTTGCCGGGGAAAGGGCCCATGGTGGCACGAGCGGCCACAGAGCGGGAGACGTTCAGTCGCGGCGCCGGCTCGCAAGGCGCTCGCGGCTGCGCGCGAGCGTCGCGGCCTTGTCCTCGTCGCTCGCGGCGCTCCACGCGATGATCTCCTCGAGGGATCGGCCGCAGCCCATGCAGACGTCGTCGTCGTCGAGGCAACAGTTCCTGACGCAGGGCGAGGCGAGCGGATCGGACGGCGGCGGCGGATACATGTGCCGGCAATGATAAGCCGTGGTGTGGCCAGGTGGCCGCCGGGGGGGCTCCGAACGGGCGGATCGCTCGCGCGACCCGCCCGGCCGGGCGTCGCCGGCATCCCTCCCCGAACCGCCGGCCGCCGCGTCGGCGCGCATTCCGGTGTAGCTCCGGCAGCGGTCGACGTGGTGTGCGCCGGCAGTGGGTGCGCCGTGCGGCGGCCAAGGTTCATTCGCGCGACGGCGCCTTGCAGCCATCGGCGTCCTCGTGTTACATCGCGGCCCTGTCATGAACGCGACACTGCATTACCTTTACGACCCGCTGTGCGGCTGGTGCTACGGCGCCGAGCCGCTCGCCGCCGCGGCCGCGAACGTCGTCGGGCTCACGCTGCGATTACACGCCGGAGCGCTGTGGCCGCAGCCCACGCGCTTGCCGGAGGAGACGCGTCGCTACATCCAGCAAGCCGACATGCGCATCGCGCAGATGAGCGGCCAGCCCTTCGGCACGGCCTATCTGCACGAGCTGCTGCAGGATCCGGCGTTGGTGCTCGACTCGCGCCCCGTCATCGCTGCGGTGCTCGCCGCGCAATCGCTCGACGCGACCAAGGCGCTGCCGATGCTGCGCGGGATCCAGCACGCGCACTACGAGCGGGGGCGGCACGTCGTGGAGGAGGCGACCCTGATCGACATCGCGGCGAGCATCGGCCTCGATGCGGCGGCGTTCACGGCCGCGCTGCACGAGGTGCCGGTCGACAGCCACATCGCGGAGTCGCGCGAGTTCATGAACAACATCGGCGCACAGGGCTTCCCGACCTTCGTGCTGCAGATCGGCGCCGACTGGTTCGGCGTGCCGCACGGGCGATTCGCCGCCGCGCCGGCGAAATTCGCCGAGTGGCTCGAGGCGCAGCTCAGGGCACGGTCCGAGACCCACTGAGGCGTCCGATGGTTGCGCTGTCCATCCTCGATCTGGCGTTCATCACGGAAGGGGCGACCCCGGCCGATGCGCTGCACCACACGCTCGACCTCGCGCGGCACGCGGAGCAGTGGGGCTATCGGCGCTTCTGGCTCGCCGAGCATCACAACATGCTCGGTATTGCGAGCGCCGCGACGTCCGTCGTCATCGGCTACGTCGCGGCCGGCACGAAGACGATTCGCGTGGGCGCCGGCGGCATCATGCTGCCGAACCACTCCCCGCTCGTGATCGCGGAGCAATTCGGCACGCTCGAGTCGCTGTATCCGCGCCGGATCGATCTCGGGCTCGGCCGCGCGCCCGGCACGGATCAACGCACGCTGCACGCGCTGCGCCGCGACTACGCGGGCGCGGACTCGTTCCCGCAAGATGTCCTCGAGCTCCAGGCGTTGCTCGGCCCGGCGCAGCCCGGACAGCACGTGCACGCCGTGCCGGGCACCGGCACGAACGTGCCGCTGTGGATCCTGGGCTCGAGCCTCTACGGCGCACAGCTCGCCGCGGCGCTCGGACTGCCGTATGCATTCGCATCGCACTTCGCGCCGGACGAGCTGTATCGCGCGCTCGAGCTGTATCGGGCGAACTTTCGGCCGTCGGCGCAGCTCGAGCAGCCGTACGCGATGGTCGGCGCGAACGTGATCGCGGCCGACACCGACGCCGAGGCGCGTAGGCTGTTCACGTCCGCGCAGCAAGCGTTCACGAACCTGCTGCGCGGGGCGCGCGGCAGGCTCGCGCCGCCGATCGACGACATCGAGACGTACTGGACGCCGCTCGAGAAGGCGCAGGCGTCGCGGATGCTCGCCTGCGCGTTCGTGGGCTCGCCGGCCACCGTGCGGACGGGGCTCGCGAAGTTCCTGCGCGACACCGGCGCCGACGAGGTCATCGTGGCCGCCGCGGTTTACGAGCATGCCGCCCGGCTGCGCTCGTACGAGCTGCTCGCGCAGACCATGGCGGCGGCGGACCGATGATCGGTTAAGATCGCCGTCACGAGGGTGGGGATCGCGATGGCGCACGACTTTCGCACGCGACTCAAGCGCCGTGACACGCTGCTCGGCACCATGGTCACGCTGCCGAGCCCGGCCACGGCGGAGATCCTGGCCGACCTCGGATTCGATTGGCTATTCATCGACGGCGAGCATGGCCCGCTCGAAACGGCCGACCTCGGCGCGATTTTGCAGGTGGCGGGCCCGAAGACCGCCTGCATCGTGCGCGTGCCGGAGGCGGCGGAGGTGCCGATCAAGAAGGTCCTCGACCTCGGGGCCGACGGCATCATCGTGCCGCAGGTCAACACCGCCGAGCAGGCCGCACGCGTCGTGCGCTTCGCGCGGTACGCGCCCGAGGGCGCCCGAGGCGTGGGGCTCGCGCGGGCCCACGGCTACGGCCAGCGGTTTGGCGAGTACCTGGCCGCTGCGAATCGCGAGATCGCCGTGATCGTGCAGGCGGAGCACGCGCTCGCCGTCGAGAACATCGAGGCGATCGTGCGCGTGCCGGGAGTCGATGCCGTGCTGCTCGGTCCGTACGATCTCTCGGCCAGTCTCGGCAAGATGGGCCGAGTCGACGATCCCGTGGTCATCGACGCGATTCGCCGCGTGACCGACGCGTGCCGCGCCGCCGAGATGCCGCTCGGCTACTTCGGCGTCACGGCGGCGGCCGTGCGGCCGTATGCGGCGCAGGGGTACACGCTGATCGTCGCCGGCGTCGACACGCTGTTCCTCGGCAACGGTGCGAAGGCATTGCTCGCGGAGCTGCGCAACTCGTAGATCCTCTCGACCAAAGGAGGTGCACGATGACTCGTCTGACACGTTCTCTGCTCGTAGCATTCGCAGCGGTCTCGCTCGCCCCAGCCGCGGGCGCCCAGACCGCGACCGGCTCTTTCGACCGCACGTTGAACGTGCCCGAGCGACTCGAGCTCGAGGTGAGCACCGGCGCCGGTGCAATCGACGTTCGTTCGGGTGCGGCGGGGCGCGTGGACGTGCACGGTGCGATTCGCGTCGGACGCGCCGCGAGTCGCGCGACGGCCGACGCGATCGTCGAGCAAATCATGGCGTCGCCGCCGATCGAGCTCGCGGGCAATCAACTGAAGGTTGGGCCGCTCGACGACTCGCTGCAGCACGAGAGCGTGGCCATCAGCTACACGATCACGGTGCCCGCCGCCACCTCGGTGCGAGCGCGGACCGGCTCCGGCGCACAGAACGTGGCCGGTGTCGCGGGCCCCGTGGACGCCGCGACCGGCTCCGGCCGCGTGACGCTCGCGGACATTCCCGGCGCGGTGCAGGCCGCGACCGGCAGCGGCGCGATCGAGGCGCGCGGCATCGGCGGCACGTTCGACGGCCGGACGGGCAGCGGTGCCGTGAGCGTTGCGCACGCCGGCCCGGGCGAAGTGTCCGTGACGACAGGCTCGGGCAGCGTCGAGCTGACGGGCCTCGACGGCGGTGCGCGCGTGCGCACCGGCAGCGGCGGGATTGCGGTCGAAGGCAAGCCGGGCGCCGCCTGGGACCTCGAAGCGGGGTCGGGCGCCGTGCGCGTGAGTCTGCCGGGTGACGCCGCGGTCACGCTCGACGCACGCGCGGGCTCGGGCGGAGTCACGACGAGCCACCCCGTCACGATCGTGGGCTCGACCGAGCGCGGGCAGCTGCGTGGGGACGTCCGCGGTGGCGGGCCGACGCTGCGGATCCGCACGGGCTCCGGCAGGATCAGCATCGACTGAACGGACCGGCGCGGTCGCGGCCGCGGCCGGGCCGCGTCACTTCCAGCGGGCGTCTTCCGCCGGCTTGGCCGGGTCCGCCGTGATGTTCAGCACCGCGCAGTGGTGATACGAGAAACCGCCTTCGCGCGTGCCGGGGTGCTCGGCCATGAACTCGATGACCTGCAGCTGGCAGCCCTCGCAGGTGATGTTCGGGATCGTGATCTCGGTCTGCCAGTTGCCGGTCGGCTTCTCGGTGTGCGGCCACAGTCCGTCGGCGAGCAGCGGCGGCTGCAGCTCGTGCTCGATCTTGGCCGACATCGAGCGCGGGCCCTTCTCCGTGTCGTGCATCGTGACCGCCGGATCGGGCGGCAGCAGGTTGCGCTTGCGTGCGAGCGCGATCCGGTAGTGACCGGGGTGGAACACGGCTTCTTGCGCGACGATCGTGAGCTTCTGCCCGCCGGTGACGGCCGTCACGGCTTTCGTTGGTGTGCCCGGGTCGCCGAGCGTGCCGCCGCAGGGCGCGACTTTTTGCGGATCGCCCTTGTCGTCCTCGACGAGCCATGACGACGGCTCGAGCAGCTTGAAATGCGCGTTGACGATCGGGGCGGCGAGCGCACCGAGCACCACGACCGGCAAACCGATGATCCAGCTCTTCACGGTGAACCCCCTCCCAAGGAGCTTCGGTGCGGCGCATTCTAGCGGTGTGCCCGCCGCGCTGTCGCGAAGTTTTCTCGGCACCGCCTGCCCGTTCTCGCCGGCGCGCTGTATGCTTGCGACCCCACGGAAATCCACGGCGACGGAGAGCCTGTCGAATGACCTCGAAGACCATCAAGCGCCGGCACGCGGCCGTTCGCGACGACATCGCCGATCTCACGACGCGCCGGCCGGTGCCCGGCCAGGAGATCGAGCAGATCGATCCGTTCCTGTTCTTGAACCACCATGGGCCGCAGGTCTATCCGCCGCACAATCGCGGGCTGCCGTTCGGGCCGCATCCGCACCGCGGTTTCGAGACCGTGACGTTCATTCTCACGGGCGAGCTCGCGCATCGCGACAGCGCCGGCCACGAAAGCGTCATCAAGGCGGGCGGCATCCAGTGGATGACGGCCGGCAGCGGCCTCGTGCATGCCGAGCTCTCGCCCGATACCTTCAAGCGGGAAGGCGGGCCGCTCGAGATCCTGCAGCTGTGGGTGAACCTGCCGCCGCGCTTGAAGATGACCACGCCGCGCTATGTCGGCCTGACGCGCGAGGAGATTCCGGCGATCGCGACGCCCGACGGCAAGGGCACGGTGCACCTCGTGTCGGGCGAGTTCCTGGGGCACAAAGGAGCGCTCACGCCGTTGCTCGACATCTTCCTCGGAACCGTGGAGCTCGCGGCCGGCGGGCGCGTGTCGTTCCCGGGTGTCGCCGGCCGCAACGTGTTCCTGTACGTCGTGCGCGGCGAGATCGACGTCGCGGGCGAGACCGCGCCGGCGTGGCACCTGATCGAGCTGAACGAGGACGGCGACTCGGTCGACCTAAAGGCCAAGAGCGATGCCTTGCTGCTGCTCGGTCACGCCGAGCCGATCGGTGCGCCGGTCGTTTCCTACGGCCCGTTCGTCATGAACACGCGCGAGGAAATCATGCAGGCCATGCACGACTATCAGGCCGGCAAGTTCAACGCAATTCCCGCCGGGCGAGCCTGAGGCCGCCGCATGGCCGTGCGCAACGTGATCTTCGATTTCGGCGGCGTGCTCGTGAACTGGCGCCCGGACGAGATCATCGACGGGTTCTATGCAGAGCCTGCGCTGCGCGCGGCGATTCGCACGCACGCGTTTCAGCACGACGACTGGGTCGATATGGATCGCGGCCTGCTCGACGAGCCCACCGTCGTGCGGCGATTCGCGGCCCGCATGGGCCGGCCCGAAGCCGAGATGAGGGCGCTGCTCGATCACGTGCGGGCGTCCCTTACGCCAATCGAGCCGACGGTCGCGCTGCTCACGGAGCTGCGCGATCGTGGGCTCAGGCTCTACGGGCTCTCGAACATGTCGGAATCGATCTTCGAGCATCTGAGCGGCCTGCACGAGTTCTTCCGGCTGTTCGACGGTATCGTCGTCTCGGCCAAGGTGAAGGTCGTGAAGCCCGATCACGCGATCTACGAGCATCTGCGCGAGCGCTACGGCCTCGAGTTCGGCGAATCCGTGTTCATCGACGATTTGCCGCCGAACATCGAGAGCGCGCGCCGACTGGGTCTTGCGGCCATCCGGTTCGAGAGCACGGCGCAAGTGCGCCGCGAGCTCGAGCCTCTGCTCGCGCACACGGGCGCATAGTCTCCGGCTGCGCCTTGGCCGTCGCTCGTGGTGGTGGCACAGTAGCCGAACGATGCGCGTCAAATCCCTGTGGGTCGCGTGTGCCGCCTGCCTGGTCTGCAGCGTCGCGGTGGCGCAGTTCGGCCGGGGGCGCTGGGGCGCGGACGACTTGCCCAGGGCCGGCGGGCGGCCCGAGGCCGAGTTCCAGATGGGGCGCCTGTATTTTCCCTCCGGCGGCTGCGCGGGCTCGCGCGGCTGGTGCAACCCGTGGTGGAAGATCGATTATCCGGACGCCGAGGCGCACTTCCTGCCGGCCGTCGAGCGCATGACGCGGATTCAAGTGGCGTCGGACAGCCGTCGAGTCACGCTCGACGACGACAACCTGTTCGATTACCCCTGGTTGCTGCTCCAGCAGCCCGGCCGCGGCGCCTGGCATCCGCAGGGCGAGGAGCTCATGCGACTGCGCGAGTACCTCGAGCGCGGCGGCTTCCTGGTCGTCGACGACTTCCACGGCGAATACGAGTGGACCGCGTTTCGCGACGCCATCGGCGACGTGCTGCCGGGCCGCGTGATCGTCGACATTCCGGACAACGATCAGGTGCTGAACATCGTCTTCAGTCTCGACAAGCGCACGCAGATCCCCGGCGAACGCCACCTCTATTACCAGCAGATGGAAGGGCCGCCGCACTGGCGCGGCATCTACGACGACCATGGCCGGCTCATGGTCGCGATCAACCACAACAGCGACATGGGCGACGCCTGGGAGCACGCGGACGACCCGCGCTATCCCGCGCCGATGACGGCCACGGCGTATCGGTTCGGCGTCAACTATGTCGTCTACGCAATGACGCATTGAGCGCACGGGATGCTGGCGCGACTTTCGTTTGACCGACGTGCACGGTAAGGTCGTGCACGAGATCATCGCGTAACGGCGGTACCAGCGTGCACGACTTCTTGCTGTTCCTCGGCCGGTTCCACGTGCTGGCGCTGCACCTGCCGATCGGCATCGTGATCGTGGCCGTGGCGCTCGATTTCACGGCCAGGCGCGCGCGCTACCGGGCGCTGGCGCGCGCCGCCCCCTTGCTCTGGGGCGCGGCGGCGCTGTCGGCGCTGCTGACCGTCGCGCTTGGCTACCTGCATTTCGCCGAAGGCGAGTTTGCGGTGCCGTCCGGGTACGCGCACCGGCTGTTCGGCACGCTGACGGCGCTCGTCATGGTGCTCGGCTGGTGGCTCGCGGCGCGCGGCCCTGCCGGGAGCACATGGCTGCGCCTCGGCACCGGCGTCGTGGCGCTGGTGCTCGTGACGATCACGGGGCACTACGGCGGCAACCTGACGCATGGCAAGACGTTCCTGATCGAATACGCCCCCGCGCCGCTGCGCGGGCTGCTCGGTGCCGCCGAGCGACGCCCCCGGCCCGCGAGCGTGGCCGAGGCGGATCCGTACCTCGATGTCGTGAAGCCGTTGCTCGAGCAACGCTGCGGGACTTGCCACAACGCCAACAAGCGCAGCGGCAGCTTCACGATCGCCAGCTACGCGTCGACGCTGGCGGGCGGCGATACCGGCCTGGCCGTCGTGCCGCGGAATCTTCCGGCGAGCGAGCTTTACTGGCGCATCACGCGTGCACCCGACGACGAGGAGTTCATGCCGGCGGAGGGCAAGACGCCGCTGACGGCGGATCAAGTCGCGATCCTCAAGTGGTGGATCGAGAGCGGCGCGCCGTGGGCGACCACGGTCGGCGCGCTCGGCGCCGATCCTGCCGTGGCGGACCTGCTCGCCGCGCAGCTCGGGCTAGGGCCGGCGACGCCCGCCACCGACGCCGGCGACGCGCTGACGGCGCAATCCAAAGAGCTGCCGGCTCAGCCCGGCCAATAGCGAGCGAGGCCTGCCGGACCCCCCAAAAGAAAACGCCGCATTGCTGCGGCGTTTCTCGTTCTGACGTCCGGCTTACGCCCGACGCGGAATCTACCAACGATCGCGATCGCGCCCGCCACCACCACCGCCGCCGCCGTAGCCGCCACGGCCACCGCCGCCACCGCCGCCGCCCGGCGCCTTCGGTTTGGCTTCGTTGACCTTGATCTGGCGGCCTTCGAACGAAGTGCCGTTCAGCTGCTGGATCGCGGTCTGTGCCTCGGCATCCGACGACATCTCGACGAAGCCAAAGCCTTTGCTCTGGCCCGTGTCGCGGTCGGTGATCAAGGCGACGGAATCCACGTTGCCGCATTTGCCAAAAGCTTCGCGAACGCTCTGCTCTGTGGCTGAATACGGCAGGTTGCCGACATACAGTTTTCTGCCCATGGTTACCTCCTCAGGTAGCGCGCTCGCTCAAGAGAACTTAGGCACCATGCCAGCAGACTTCTTGGAAGCGATCGGGGACCGCGGGATCATACGGAGCAATATGGCCTGAAGTAAAGCGGGGCGGGGCCCTGAGCGCCTGTTTGGTGCATTTCTAACCGGCCGGTTCGATACGCAGGACGGCCCCGTTGTCGTCGTCGACCAGCACGTACAGCAGGCCGTCCGGGCCCTGGCGGATGTCGCGCATCCGGTGGCCCCAGTCCGCCAGCAGCACCTCGCGCCGCAGTTCCTCCATCTTCTCGTTGAACAGGATCCGCTGGATCTGGCCCGTCCCGATGACCTCGCCGAAGCGCAGACCCCCGACGAACAGGTCGCCCTTCCACTTCGCCAGCCGGTCGCCCGTGTAGAACGCCAGGCCGGAGACCGCGATCGCGGGGGTCCAGTACACCACCGGATCGATCATGCCGTCCTGCTGAAACTTGCTCGAGTGCCATGGCCCCTGGTACGTGCGGCCGAGGCTCACGACGGGCCAGCCGTAGTTGCCGCCCGGCACCAGGACGTTGATCTCGTCGCCGCCGTTCGGCCCGTCCTCCGACTCCCAGATCTCGCCGGTTCCCGGGTGGACGGCGAGGCCCAGCGGGGAGCGGTGACCGAGCGTGAAGATCTCCGCTCGGTACCCTTCGCGGCCGGCGAACGGATTGTCCTGCGGCACCGTGCCGTCGTCGTTCAAGCGCAGGATCTTGCCCGCGAGCGTGCGTGGGTCCTGCGCATCGCCGCCGGACGTCGACATGTACAGCTTGCCGTCGCGGCCGAACACGAGCCGCGAGATCGTGCCGGAGTCCGGCGGCGTGACGAACAGGTCGCGCGTGCCGACCAGCGCCTTGCCGTCCCAGCGGCCGCGCGCGAGCGCAAGCGCACCTTTGTCGTCCGGCTGCGCCTTGTGGTACGTCAGGTACACATACTTGTTCTGCGCGAAATTCGGATGCAGCGCCACCTCGAGCAAGCCCGAGCGGCGCAGCGGCTTGACGTCGGGCACGCCTTTGACGGGCTCGGGATCGAGCACGCCGTTGCGGATCACGCGCAGCCCGCCGTGCGTCTGCGTCACGAGCCACACGTCGTTCGAGACGAACGCGATGCTCCATGGGTGCTCGATGCCGCGCGTCACGACGCTGACCTTGATCCGCATGCCCTCGGCCGTCGGGTACTCGACCGGCTTCGTCGGCATCGGCGGGATCGGCATCTCGGGCGCGACCGGGATGCCGTTCGCGAACGGCACGGTCTGCTGTGCGGGCGCGCTTGCGCTCGCAAGTGCGAGCGTCGCCGCGAAGGTTGCGCCGATCGTGCGCACGCAAGTCTGGCCGGTCATCGGAGCCCCCTTCGTGTCAAAGCGGCGCTAGCCGTAGTTCTCGGCGCGCGCGTTCAGCACCGGACGATTGCGGATGAACTGCGTCATGAGCCACTTTTCCTTGTCGCGCGGCGGCAGGCCCGCGTGCACCATCCGCAGATCGGCATCGCCGTTCGGCAGCGCGTTGCTGAACAGGATGGCGGCGCGTCGGCCGCCGTGATAGCGCAGGTTCAGCTGCGGGAAGTCGGTCTCGCCGTCCTCGTAGTCGTCGTTCAGATACACGAGGAACGTGGCGATGCGTTGACCGCGCTCGCGGATCTCCTGCTCGTAGTTCGGAATCTTCGGATTCACGAAATCGTAGTGATTCGTAATCTGCTCGCCGGGCGAGTAGTGCAGCACCGTGGCGCCTTCCATGTGGTGCAACGGAATGCCGGACGCCGCGGCCATGCGCGATTGCACGGCCACCTGCACGACGTCGGCCTGGACCAGATCGAAACCGGCCGCCGAGTTCGTCCGCATGTGATCGGCGATGTCCTTGCCGGCCAGAGGATCGTAGATCAGCGCCCGCTGGAGCTTCGGCTGCGCGCGCTCGATGAGCCAGGCGCAGACGGGGTCGGTGACGAACTCGGGGAACACGCGCACGAGCGGATCGGCGCTCAGCGTGGTGCCGCTCGGTGCCGTGAGCCAGAAGCGCAGGTCGAGGCTGCCCGCCACGCGTTGCCAGTCGGTCGCGCTATCGCGCGCGGCCGCGGGCTTGCCCGCGAGCGTCGCGAGTTGGCGGCGCGCCGATTCCGATCCGCGCTCGGCCGCCAACACCAACAGGCCGATGGCGTCCCCCCAGCTCTGTGGCATGTGAGCGCCGAGCGCCTTCATCGTGGCCAGACGCAGCGCGGCGTCCGCATGGCCGGCCTTCGCGGCGTCGAGCAGCAGGGACGTGCCTTCCTGGGGCAGCAGCGGCGCGCGATCGCCGGTCACGAGCCGCTTGCCGAGCTCGGTCATCGCCTCGACGTCGCCGCTCTGGGTGGCGCGCGCGAGCGCGTTGACCGCGTCGTCGTGACGGCCTGCGCGGTCGTGCTCGGCCACGAGGGCGAAAACAGCAGTCATGAGTCTCGATCGGATGAATACTCGGCCGAGGAGCGTGTCATAACGGCCGGGGAGCCACAAGCCGCGCCAATCGGGATAACGAGCCGCTCAGCTCCCGGATCCGCCACGCGCGGCGGCGGAGATCGCGGTGACGATGGCCGCCAGGATTCGCGTGGGGCTCGGCGGGCACCCTGGCACGGCTACGTCGACGGGGATCACGTTGGCCACGCGACCCGCGCTGGCGTAGCTCTCGCCGAACACGCCCCCCGTGCAGCCGCAGTCACCGACCGCGACGACGAGCTTCGGATCCGGCGTGGCCTCGTAGGTGCGTTTCAACGCGAGCTCCATGTTCCGCGCGACGGGGCCCGTGACGAGCAGCAGATCGGCGTGTCTTGGGCTCGCGACGAATTTAATGCCCATCCCCTCGATGTTGTAGTAGGGGTTGTTCAGCGCGTGAATCTCGAGCTCGCAGCCGTTGCATGAGCCCGCATCGATTTGACGAATGCACAGCGCGCGACCGAGCACGTTGCGGATTCGCTCCTGTAACCGCTCTGCAATGCGCAACGCGTCGTCAGCCGACGGCGAGGGTTCGGTGATAACTCCGATCGAGCCGATCTTGTTCAGCGTCTTCCACATGGCTACAGGTCGTGACCGCTGTACGATAGGTTGAACGACTTGTTGATCAGCGGAAAGTCGGGAACGATGTTGTCGATGATCGCGTGCTCGAGCACGGGCCAGTTTTGCCAGGACGGATCGTGGGGATGGCAACGTCCGACGAGGCCGCCGCGGCCGGCGCGCAGAGCGACCATGACGGCGCCGCGCCAGCCTTCGACGAGTCCGATGCCGAGCGCGCCGATAGCCGGCGTCGCGACCTCGGCTCGGCAGTCGCCGCCGGGCAAGCGAGCGACGATCGCGGCTACGAGACGCAGCGACTCTGCGAGCTCGTCGAACCGGATGTTCACGCGCGCCGCCACGTCGCCTTCGCTGCGCACCTGCTTACGCACGTCGAGCTCCGCGTATGGAGCGCACGGCATCTCGACGCGCAAGTCGTGATCCTGGCCGCTGGCACGGCCGGCGAGACCGATGAGCCCGAGCCGCTTCGCCAGCGCGGGCGGCACGGTCCCGGCCCCGACGAACCGGTCGCGCAGGCCGGCATGCTCGTCGTAAATCGCGCGCACCAGCGTCGCTTCGGCAGCGATCTCGGTTGCGCAGCGGTCGAGCGCCTCCAAGCCGTCGATCAAAGGGTCGTGCGCGACGCCGCCGGGGACGACGAAGTCGAGCAGGTAGCGCTGCCCGAGCGCCGCTTCGAGTGCGCGCAGCCATAGCTCCTTGAGCCGCGAAAACTGTGCGAGGCCGAACGCGAAGCCGGCGTCGTTGCCGAGGGCGCCGAGGTCGCCGAGATGGTTCGCGATCCGCTCGCTCTCGAGGGCGAGCGCGCGCAGCCACATCGCGCGCGGCGGCGCCGCGGTCTGCGCGATGCCTTCGAGCGCCTGGCAGTAGGCCCACGAGTAGGCGACCGCGGAGTCGCCCGACACGCGCGCGGCGAGCCGCTGGCCGTCACGCAACGGCGTTTGCGCGAACAGCTGCTCGATGCCCTTGTGCACGTAGCCCAGACGCTCTTCGAGCTTCAGAACCTTCTCGCCGACGATCGAGAAGCGGAAGTGACCAGGCTCGATGATGCCCGCGTGCACCGGCCCGACCGGGATCTCGTGGACACCGTCGCCCGACACGCGGACGAACGCGTAGTGGTCGGCGTCCGGCGTCGCCGCCGCCGTGGGCCCGACCGCGCGCGGCGCGAGCGGCAGGTAGTCCGCAGGCCAGGCGGCATGGCGCAGCCACGGCCGAGCGTCGAGATCCTGAGCGCGGACGCCGCACAGGTCGGCGGCGGCGCGCTGCATGCGTGCGGCGCACGGAAACAACCCGGCGAGCCCGGGATAGCTCGTCTCGCCCTCGGGCAACTCGAGCTGCGCCACGACGAGAGCGGTATCGCACAGGAATGCGGCGAGCACCGTGGTGGACTCGTCGCGATCCGCCCACAGCGCGAGCAGGCGACCGCCGCTGGCGGCCACGTCCTGTGCCAGCGACCGCCACGTGTCCGGCGTCGTGAGGATGCGTGCCGCACCGGGAGCGCCGGCCAACGTGGACGATTGTGCGAGCCACCGCTTCAACACGAGCTCAAGCCCCCGCGATCAGCTTCGCGGCCAAGCGAAACCAGTTGGCCAGATAGGAAGGGATGAACAGACCGAGCAGCAGCACCAGCCCCAAGTGCGCGAACACGGGCAGCAGCGCCGGCGAATGGGGCAGTCGCTTCGCCGTGGTTTCGCCGAACACCATGGGCTGTACGCGGCCGAAGACGGCCGCAAATGCAATGCCGAGCGCGAGCAGCAGAATCGGCGTCGCCCACGGCTGCTCGCGCATCGCGGTCGTCAGGATCAGGAACTCGCTGGCGAATACGCCAAAGGGCGGCAAGCCGAGGATCGCGAGCGAGCCGAGCATGAGCCCCCAGCCGACTGTAGGGCTCAGTGTGATGAGTCCGCGGATCTCGTCCATGATCTGCGACCCGGCCTTCTGCGCCGCATGACCCACGGCGAAGAAGATCGCCGACTTCGTCAGCGAGTGCACGGTCATGTGCAGCAGCGCGGCGAAATTCGCGACGGCACCGCCCATGCCGAACGCAAATGTGATGATGCCCATGTGCTCGATCGAGGAGTACGCGAACAGGCGTTTGATATCGCGCTGTCGCCAGAGGAACAGCGCGGCGAGCACGACGGAGACGAGCCCGAACGCCATCAGCATGCGCGACGGCAGTGCCGACTGGAGTGATCCTTCCACGAGCACTTTACACCGCACGACCGCGTAGATCGCGACGTTCAGCAACAAGCCCGAGAGCACCGCGGAGATCGGTGTTGGGCCTTCCGCGTGCGCATCGGGTAGCCAGTTGTGCAGAGGCGCGAGCCCCACTTTCGTTCCATACCCGACGAGTAGGAACACGAACGCGAGGCTCAGCACTGCGGGCTCGAGCTGGCCCTTGACGTTGTTCAGATGTGTCCACAGCAGCGCGCTCATGCCTTCGCCGCCGAGCACCTTCTCGGCCGCGAAGTACAGCAGGATCGTGCCGAACAGCGCCTGCGCGATGCCGACGCCGCACAGAATGAAGTACTTCCAGCCGGCCTCGAGGCTCGCGGGCGTGCGGTACAGCGTGACGAGCAGCACGGTCGACAATGTCGCGGCCTCCATGGCGACCCAGAGCAGTCCCATGTTGTTGCTGGTCAGCGCCACCAGCATCGCAGCGATGAACAGCTGGTACATGCTGTGGTAGAGCCGCAGCTGCCTTGCGGTGACGCGGCCGTGCTCCCGCTCGATGCGCATGTAGGGCCGGGAGAACAGGGCGGTCGTGAAGCCCACGAACGCCGTCAGCGACACGAGGAAGACGTTGAACGGATCTATGAAGAACTGCTCGTGCGCGGCGATGAGGTTGCCCTCGTCGATGACGCGCACGGTGAGCGCTGCCGCGGCGAGCAGTGTCGCCAGGCTGAACGCGGCGTTGGCCTCCGGCGCCCATCGCCGCGCTCCGAACAGCGCGAGACAGATGGCGCCAAGGACGGGACTCACGAGTAGCGCGAGGAATTCCAAGTTACTGCTCTTCCTTCAACGACTCGAGATGATGCAGATCGAGGCTGTCGAATTGCTCGCGGATTTGAAAGAAGAACACACCGAGCACGAGCATGGCGACGAGCACGTCGAGCGCCACGCCGAGCTCGATGATCATCGGCATGCCATACGTGGCGCTCATAGCGCCGAAGAACAGGCCGTTCTCCATCGACAAGAATCCCACGACTTGCGACATCGCTTTGCGGCGCGTGATCATCGTGAGGAACGACAGCAGCACCACGGCCACGGCGATCCCGATCGCGTTGCGCGTGGCCGTGCTCGCCAACGCGGCGATCGGCTGTGCCAGGCCGAACGAGAAGATTACGATCAGGAGACCGACCAGCATCGTGCTTGCGATGTTCAGCAGCGGCTCGCTGTCCCAGTACACGCCGAGCCGCCTGATGAGCCGGTGAAGCAGCCACGGCAGGAACGCCACCTTCAGCGCGATCGTCAACAGCGCCGATACGTACAGGTGGCTCTGGCCCGTGCGCCAGGCCAGGAGCAACGTTGCGCCCGCGAGCAACGCGCCCTGCAGAGCGAACAGGTTCACCAGCGTCACGACGCGACGCTGCGAAAGCATCGCGAAAGCGATCAGCAGGAAGACTGCGGCGAGCGTGTTCAGTAGTTGTAGATCGAAGGGCATGTCGTCAGCTCCGCAGCAACAGCCGGACGAGCAGCCCGAGCATCGCGAGCAGGAACGCCGTCGCGAGGAACTCGGGTGCGCGAAACACGCGCAGCTTGGCCGAGACGGTCTCGACGAGCGCCAGGCCCGCGCCCGCGCCCGCGAGCTTCAGTGCGAGGATGGGCACAGCCGCGAGCAGCGCGAGCGGCGTCTGCATCTCACCCGCAGCCACGCCCCACGGCACGAACAAAGCGAAGCCGATACAGGCGTAATTGAACAGCTTCAGCGCGGCCGCCCATTCCATCAGCGCCAAGTGCCGTGCCGAGTATTCGAGCAGCATGGCTTCGTGAATCATCGTGAGCTCGAGGTGCGTGGCCGGATTGTCGACGGGGATGCGTGCGTTCTCGGCCAGCAGCACGAGCACGAACGCCACGGCGGTGAACGCCAGGCTGGGGTAGAGCGCAAACGGTCGCGTGGCCAGGTCGTCGGAGATCGCGGGCAGCGCCGTGCTCGCGGAGATCAACGAGGCCACGAAGATCACGATGAGCAGCGCGGGCTCGGCCAGGAAGCCCACCATCATCTCGCGCCGCGCGCCGAGCGTGCCGAAAGCCGTACCGATGTCCATCGCCGCGAGCGACATGAACATGCGTGCCATCGCGAGCAAACCGACGAGCGCGATCGCGTCGGCGGCATTCGAGAACGGCAGCCGCGTGCCCATCGAAGGAATGATGGCTGCCGCGCACACCATCGAGGCGAACACCATGTAGGGCGCGAACCGGAACAATGGCGAGGCGTTCGCGGCGAGCACCGCTTCTTTGTTGAACAGCTTGTGGATGGTTCGATACGGTTGCCAGAGGCTCGGCGCCGATTTGTTCTGCAACCACGCCCGGCACTGCGTGATCCAGCCGACGAACAACGGCGCGAGGGCCACGGCGGCGAGCGCTTCGAGCCCCTGCGTGAGCCACGGTGTGAGGCTCATAGCACGAGCCCGAGCAGCACGATCAGCGTCACGAAGCTGTACAAAAGATACGTCGAGATCCGACCCTGCTGAAGCCAGGCCACGGACTGGGCCACGCGTCGCACGGCGTCCGCGAGCGGCAGATAGCCGCGGTTCCAGATATGGTCGCCGACCGTCACGTGATAGTGCGGTGCGCGATCGAACGGCGTCGGCAGCTCTCGGCGCATTGCGAAGAAGGGTTGGAAGATGTGGCGGATCGGCTGGCCGAAGCCCTCGGCGGTGTCCTGCATGCGCGCATCGAGCGGACCGAAGCCGCAACTCCACGGGGCGCCGAGACGCGCGCGGCGATGGTAAAAACGACTCACTGCGAGGACCGTCAGCACGATCACGATGGCGATGACTGCGAGGAACACCACGGGCGCATAAGCGGCCTGGCGTTCCGCGACCGGTACCACACGCCACCAGCCGCTGCCCAGCGTTCGCGTGGTGATCAGCCCGAACTGCTGCGGCACGCGCTCGAGCACGTCGATCACGTACGTGGGCAGCAGGCCGAGCAACACACAGAACCCGGCAAGCCAGGCGAGCCCGATGCGCTCGAGCCAGCCCGCGTCATGCGCCTGCGCGAGCGACGGCTCGCGCGGTTGGCCGAGGAACACCACGCCGAAAAACTTCACCATTACATAGCCCGCGAGTGCCGCGGCCAGCGCGATTAGTGCAGCGCCGAGCGGCAGCAGCATGTCGAGGAACGGCTTCGGCACCTGATACGAGGACAGGAACGCCTGGAGCAGCAGCCACTCGGAGACGAAGCCGTTCAGCGGTGGGAGGCCTGCGATCGCGAGCGCACCGACGAGGACGAGCCAAGCGACCCAGGGCATCCGGTGGATCAGGCCGCCGAGCTTGCCGAGATTGCGTTCGCCGGTCGCATGCAGCACCGAGCCCGTGCCGCAGAACAGCAAGCTCTTCATGAATGCGTGATTCACCGCGTGATAGAGCACGGCCACGAGCGCGAGGGAGGCGAGCGCATTCATGCCGGAGCCCTGGAACACGATCGCGAGCCCCACGCCCGTGAACAGGATGCCGATGTTCTCGATCGATGAGAACGCGAGTAGTCGCTTCATGTCGGTTTGCACGGCAGCGAATACCACGCCGTAAATCGCGGTGAACAGGCCGAAGGCGAGCGGCACGAGCCCCCACGACCAGAGGGGCTCGCCGAGCAGATCGAACGTCACGCGGAGCACGCCGTACAGCGCCGTCTTCAACATCACGCCGCTCATCAGCGCGGAGACGGGTGAGGGCGCCGCTGGATGCGCCTCGGGCAACCACACGTGCAGCGGCACGAGCCCGGCTTTGGCGCCGAAGCCGAACAACGCGAGCAGGAACGCCACGGTGGCCCGGGTGGGCGTCAGCTGTGCGCTGCGCATCGCATCGAACGTGAATTGCCAGCTGCCGCCCTGCAGCACGCCGAAGGACAGCAAGATGCCAATCGCGCCAAGGTGCGCGATCAACAGGTACAGGAAGCCGGCGCGGCGGATCTCGGGGATCCGGTGCTGTGTGGTGACGAGAAAGTACGACGAAAGCGCCATGGTCTCCCAGGAGAACATGAAGGCATACGCGTCGTCCGCGAGCAGCACGAAGCCCATGCTCGCGAGGAACACGTGGTACTCGAGACACAGCAACCCCGGAGCCGTGCCTGCACCGCTGCGGAAGTAGCCGGCGCCGAAGATCGAGACACCGGCGGACGCCGCGCCGAGCAGGAACAGGAACACGCTGGAGAGCCCATCGCGGCGCACGTGGAAGGGCAAATCCGGCAGGCCGACGGGCAGCACCAAGGTATCGGGCGGGAGCGAGATGCTCGCGAGGGCGACCACGGCAAGCGCGACGCCGATGAGCGCGCTCAACGGGAACAGCACACGTCCGACGAAGAGCACGCTGACCGGTCGCGCGAGCCCGGCGACGCCGACTACGGCCCAGGCGCCGAGCAGCGCTAGACAGAGCGAGGCGGGATCGGGCATGGGTGGGTGGCGATCATCCAGGTGCAGCGTGAGCCGGGTCCGACGTCAAAGCAACCGCACATCACATTGTACTTGCATGATAATATTATTATCATCTGATGCCAATTCGCCAGCACCTCGAGGGGCCTGCATTGCCGTTGGAACAGCGCACGGCGCGACTCACGATCCTCATCGATCCGCGCAAGAAGGCCGTATTGGAGCGGCTCTGCGCCGAGCAAGACACGACCCCCTCCCAGGTCGTCCGCAAATTGCTGCGCGCCTATATCGAGGAGCGCACCGGCAAGCCCTGGCGGCCCGACGAGTCCGAAGCCGGCTCATCCGGCAGGCCCGCCCGCACCAAGAGATAAGGCAGCGTCGCGAAATGACCCTGTTCAGTGCCGCCACCGTCAACGCGCCCGCAAGCCTGAAACACGAAGGTTTGAAGAGCTGGGTGGCGGAGATCGCGAACCTCACGCAGCCCGACCGGGTGTACTGGGCCGACGGCTCCCAGGAAGAGTACGACCGGCTCTGCGCGGAAATGGTCGCAAGCGGCATGCTCGTGAAGCTCAATCCGGAGCTCAGACCGAACTCCTACCTCGCGCGCTCGGACCCCTCCGACGTGGCGCGCGTCGAGGACCGCACGTTCATCTGCTCGCAGCACAGGGAAGATGCGGGCCCGACGAACAACTGGGAGGACCCCACCAAGATGCGCGCGACGCTGCGTGGGCTGTTCGACGGCGCCATGCGCGGCCGAACGATGTACGTCGTGCCGTTCTCGATGGGACCCATTGGGAGCCCGATTGCGCACATCGGCGTCGAGATCAGCGACAGCCCGTACGTCACCGTCAATATGCGGATCATGACGCGAATGGGCGGCGCGGTGCTCGATCTGCTTGGCACCGCCGGCCGGTTCGTGCCGGCGGTGCACTCGGTTGGGGCACCGCTCGCACTTGGCCAGGTGGACAGCCATTGGCCGTGCAACCCGACGACGAAGTACATCGTGCATTTTCCCGAGACGCGCGAGATCTGGTCTTACGGCTCGGGCTACGGAGGCAACGCGTTGCTCGGCAAGAAGTGCTTCGCCTTGCGGATCGCGTCGAATATGGCGCGCGATGAAGGCTGGCTGGCCGAGCATATGCTGATCCTCGGTGTCGAGAGCCCGCAAGGCGAGAAGACGTACGTTGCGGCGGCGTTCCCGTCCGCGTGCGGGAAGACGAACTTCGCGATGCTAATCCCGCCGCGCTCGTTCCACGGTTGGAAGATCACCACGGTCGGCGACGACATCGCCTGGATCAAACCCGGCAAGGACGGTCAGCTGTACGCGATCAATCCGGAGGCGGGGTTCTTCGGCGTCGCGCCCGGCACATCGGCAAAAACCAACTTCAACGCGATGGCAACGCTGAGGGAGAACGTGATCTTCACGAACGTCGCGTTGACCGACGATGACGACGTGTGGTGGGAAGGCATGAGCAAGGAGCCGCCGACGCATCTGATCGACTGGACGGGCAAGGACTGGACGCCTGCCTACGGTAAGGAGACGGGGAGCAAGGCGGCGCACCCGAACGCGCGGTTCACCGTGCCGGCGCGGCAATGCCCGTCGATCGATCAGGACTGGGAGAAGCCCGAGGGCGTGCCAATCTCGGCCTTCATCTTTGGCGGCCGTCGCGCGAACGTCGTGCCGCTCGTCTACGAGGCCTTCAACTGGAATTTCGGTGTGTACATGGCCGCCACGCTCGGGTCCGAGACGACCGCTGCCGCGGGCGGTGCGCAGGGTGTCGTGCGCCGCGATCCGTTCGCGATGCTGCCATTCTGCGGCTACAACATCGGTGATTACTTCAGTCACTGGCTCGCCATGGGCCAACGGCTCGAGTCAAAGCCAAAGATCTTTTGCGTGAACTGGTTCCGCACCAACGACAGCGGCGAGTTCATGTGGCCGGGCTTTGGTGACAACATGCGCGTCCTGAAATGGATCGTCGACCGTGTCCGGGGACGCGTCGGCGCCGTCGAGACCGACGTGGGTTGGGTGCCGCGCTTCGAGGACCTCGACTGGGCGGAGGCTGGCGTACAACGCGCAGACTTCGATCGCCTGATGCACATCGACACGGAGGCGTGGCGCGAGGAGCTCGCGCAGCACGGCGAGTGGTTCGACAAGCTTCGACAGCGTTTGCCGGCGCAGCTTGCGCTGAAGCGCGAGCTGCTGGCACTGCGATTTACCGACAGGCGCGCCGCGGGCTAGGCTGGCCAGCCGACGGCAACAAAGGGCTGCGCTTGCTGGTTGCCGCGCCCGCTGAAACCCGGTGGTGAGTTGCATTCCCTCGGGTGGGGCTATCAAATAGCCGGCAATGGCCGCTCGTCGCGCGCGGTGCGTGACGAATCGCGGTAATCCAACGGGGAGTGAGTAATGCGTAGCAGAAAACCATTCGCGCTGTTCGGTGTGGCCGCGGTGGCCACGGCCTTTGCATCGGCCGCATTCGCCGGCGGGGAAGCGGGGCAGCTCGTGCTGCGAGACCTCGGCGCGAAGTACGTCGGCTACACCACGAAGAGCGCGGACAAGGGCTCGCTCGACGTGATGAACGCCATGTTCGTCCAGTACATGCTCCCGGCGCGCCCGCGCCACAAGTACCCGATCGTCCTGATCCACGGCGGCGGCGGTCAGGGCACCGACTGGCTCCAGACGCCCGACGGGCGCGACGGCTGGGCCGATTACTTCGTCGCCGACGGCTGGGACGTGTACGTCGTCGATCGGCCGGGTCACGGTCGCTCGCAGAGCAACCCCACCTGCGGCAACGGCATGGTGGGCGTGGGGAACACCACGATCATTTCCCGGCTCGCGACGTCGGCGGACAACGTCTGGCCCGGCGGCAAGCCGACGCTGACGAACGATGCCGTGGTCGCCTGGACGGCCAGCTCGACCACGGCGCCGTATTGCGGCGACGCGCTCGCCGCCAAGACCATTTCCGCGCTGCTCGACGAGATTGGCCCGGCCGTGCTGCTGGCGCATTCCGCAGGCGGCGGCAGCACGTTCCGTGTGCCGGACCTGAATCCGAAGAACGTCGTCGGCGTCATCGGCTTCGAGGCGGCCGGCAGCAATCCGACCGCGCCGGGCTTCGGCGGCAGCCCCGCGCTGATCACGAGCTGGAAGGCGGAGCCGGCCTTGCCCTCGGACTTCAAGGCCGTGGACAAGAACGGCTGCGCAATGCAGGGCGATCATCCGAGCCGGCTCGTGAACTACGCGAAGCTGCCGATCGTGCTCGTGGCGTCGGAGATGGGGCTTACGAGCCAGGACGCGCTGAAGTGCCAGGCGGCCGTGTGGCAGCAGGCCGGCGCGGACGCGACCGCCGTCTACCTGCCGGATCGCGGCTTGAAGGGCGGCGGGCACTTCGCGATGGCGCAGCTCGACAATGCCAAGTACGCGAAGGTGTTCATCGAGCTCGCGAGCAAGGTCGAGGCGGCGTCGAAGAAGTAGTGAGCCGGGCGAAGAACGTCCGCGCTTGATCGAGAAAGACGAGCGGTCTTTGGCGGAGAGGGTGGGATTCGAACCCACGGTACGGTCACCCGTACACTTGATTTCGAGTCAAGCCCGTTCGGCCACTCCGGCACCTCTCCGCCGCGCAGTCTACTGGCAAACCGTCGGCACCGGCAACGCAGCGGTCAGCGGCTGAAGGCCACCGCGCTGAGGTACCCGAGCCACACGGCGATCAAGCACAGCACGAGCGAAGCCGCGATGTTCGTCACGGCTGCGCCCAGGTCGCCCGCGCGCGCCAGGTTCAATGTCTCGAGGCTGAACGAAGAGAACGTCGTGAAGCCGCCGAGCACGCCGACGATCAGGAACGCGCGCGCATCGGTGCTGGCCAACGACCGGCCGCCGCCGAGCGCGAGCGTGCCGAGCACGCCGATCATGAACGAGCCCGCGACGTTGACGAACATCGTGCCGTACGGGAAGCCGATGCCGAGCCAGCGTGCCGCAAGGCCGGAGCAGCCGTAGCGTGCCACGCTGCCGAGGGCGCCGCCGAGCGCCACCCAGAGATAGGCCATGTCGTCCTCCCGAGAGCCGCGAATCCACTCTCATAGTATCGAAAACGCCGGGGGGCTATCCTCTCGCGGGTAGCTTCGGGGCCGACAACGACAACGACGGAGGCAACGATGACCGACGAGTCGATGACGCGCCGCAGCGTGCTCGTAGGAGCGGCGGCGGGTGCCGTGCTGGCGGGAACACGTGCCGCGGCGCAGCCGGGCGACGAGCTGACGAGTCTGTCGATCGACGAAGCGAGCGCGCGCATCGCCGCACGCGAGCTGTCGCCCGTCGAGCTCACGCGCGCTTACCTCGAGCGCATCGAGCGCCTCGATGGGCAAATCAATGCGTACATCACCGTCACGACGGAGCAAGCGCTCGATCAGGCTCGGGCGCTCGAGGCCGAGCTCGCGGCCGGCAAGCGCCGCGGTCCATTGCACGGTATTCCGCTCGCGCTCAAGGACAACATGGACACCGCGGGTATCCGCACGACGGCCGCGAGCGCCGTCTACGCGGAGCGCGTGCCGACGCAGGACGCGGTGTGCGTGCAGCGGCTGCGTGCGGCCGGCGCGGTGTTCCTCGGCAAGCTGAACATGCACGAGTTCGCCTACGGTGGCACGTGCGTCGTCACGCACTTCGGGCCCGTGCACAACCCATGGAGCCTTGCGCACACGCCGGGGGGTTCCTCCGGGGGCTCGGCCGCGGCCGTTGCGGCGCGTCTGTGCGCCGCCGCGCTCGGCACCGACACGGCGGCGAGCATCCGCTTTCCCGCAGCCGTGTGCGGCGTGGTGGGGCTCAAGGCCACGCACGGGCTCGCGAGCATTCGCGGCATCGTGCCGCTGTCGGAGCTGCACGATCACGTCGGGCCGCTCAGCCGTAGCGTGGCCGATGCAGCACTGGTGATGACCGCGCTCGCGGGCTACGACGCCGACGATCCCGTCAGCATTCGCGCAGAGGTCGAGGACTATCGCGCCGCGATCGGCCAGTCGGTGGCGACTTTTCGGATCGGCACGCCACGCGAGCCGTTCTTCACGGGCCTCGACGCCGAGATTGCGGCCGCCACGGAGCGCGCGCTGGCCACGTTGCGCAGGCTCACGGCGTCGGCGGCCGATGTTGTGTTGCCCCCCATCGATTCGTTCGCCGTGCTGTCCGGGGAGATCTACGAGTATCACGCACCGCTCGTCGCCGATCCCGCACGGCGTTCGCTCTACGATCCAGTCACGCTCGAGCGAATCTTGAGCGACGGCAAGATCACGGCACCCGAGTACATCGCCTCGCGTCGGCAGATGCTGCTCGCGCGTCGACGCATCGCCGCGCTCTTCGACACGGTCGACGTGCTCGTCACGCCGACGACCATGGCGCCGCCGGTGCGCATCGAGGCCGCGCTCGCGAAGACGCCGAACGAATTCGGCATGATCCGCAACACGCTGCCGTTCAACACCTATGGCCTGCCGACGATCAGCGTGCCGTGCGGCTTCACGCAGGCGGGCCTGCCGATCGGTGTGCAGATCACGGGGCCCCGCCTCGGCGAGGCCCGGGTGCTGGCGCTCGCGCACGCCTACGAGCAGGCCACGGAGTGGCACAGCCGCGCGCCGGCGCTCGCCTGACGCGCTGCGTGGCGAACTCGCACGCGGCGCGCGAATCTCATGAGCATGAGCCTGCGAGTCGCGGATCCCGCCTTCGGCGGGGCGATCGTCATGGATCGCTCCGAATGGCCTTTGTGGCGTCCGTCGCTCGTCGTTTCCGTGCTGGCGCATGGCGCGTTGCTGCTCGTCGTCGGCTGGCTGGTCGTCGAGCCGGTGGACCGAGCGCGCGACGCGCCGGTCGACTTCGTGTGGATCGGGCGCCTCGTGGAAACCGCGACCACGGCGGCGGAGTCGGCGACGGCCGCCACGGTGCCGCAGGAATCGCTACCGGCGCCGCCCTCGAGCACGCCGACGCCGCGCGCGGCGACGCCGCGTCGTGCCTCCGTGCCGGCGCTGCCGCCGGTCAGCACCTCGCCCGTGGTACCGAAGGAGTCGGCGGCGCGCTCGCCCGTGCTGCCGTCGCGGCTCGATTTGGAGAATGCGCGCCGCGAAGCGATTGCCGCGGTCGTCGATGAGCGGGCGCGTGCGGGCAAGTTCTTGACGTTCTCTCTCGATGCCGCCGTGCCGCCGCAGTCCGAGCCGGTGCAGCACAAGCCGAGCATCTTCGATCTCAAGCAGTTTCCCGGCGTCGGCGTGTTGAGTCCCGGGCGCGCACGCACGGCGTTCGGTTTCCGGGCCCGGCTCTGGTGCAACCGAATCACGGGTGGGGGCTTCGGATTCTTCGGTCTGCCCGTGTGCTCGTCGCCGGGGATTCAGCCGCCGACCGGTCTGTTCGTCGAATCGATACCTGAATATATGAAGGTGAAGCCCGATTGCGTGGAGACGCGACCGCTCGCTGCGCTGCTCGGGGAGACGCCGGAGTTCCCCACCGTGAAGTGCCGCCTGGTGCCGAAAGAGCCCTACGAATGAGCGCCCTGACCCGACGTCACGGGCGATAAAACATCTCGATCGGGTTACTATCCCTCCCTTTCGTCGATCGCGGTCTCAGGGGGGTGGCATGAACGCAGCGGAGACCTCTTCGTTCACGGTGTTGACGGACATCCTCGCGGCGCCGAGCAAGGCGTATGCGGAGATTCGGGAGCGGCCCACGGTCTGGCTGCCGATCCTGATTCTGCTGCTCGGCTACTGTGCCGTGTCGTTCGTTTATACGAGCCTCGTCGATCTGCCCTGGCTCATCGATCAGCAGCTCAGCAATGCTTCGAACCTGACCGACGCGCAGCGCGAGCAAGCCGTGAAGGCGGCCATGCGGATCCCGCCCATCGTGTACGGCGGGATCAGTGCGGTGTCCCAGGCGATCATCATCCCCGCTTTCCTGGCGCTGACCGCGCTGTACTACCGCGGCATCTCGTTCGCGACCGGCGACGGCATCAAGTACAAGCAGTGGTTCGCGCTCGTGGCGTGGTGCACGATGCCGGTCGTGTTCGGCTTGATCGCGGCCCTCGTTCATATCCTGTCGGGCGACGCGCGCTTCATGCCGCAGGAAGAGCTGAACCCGTTCGCGTTCGGCAATCTGCTCGGCATCGACCGATCGCACGCACCGGTCATCGAGCGCGTGGTGCTGGGGCTCGACGTCACGGCGCTGTGGAGCCTCGTTCTGTCGGTGTTCGGCTATCAGGCATTCTCGAAGCGCTCGCTCGGCGTCTCCGCCCTCGTCGTGCTCGGTCCCGTCGTGCTGATCGTGGCAGGCGTCATCGCGCTGATCCCGTCACGGTAGCGCCGGACCGATGAACAAGAGACTCCTGCTCGTCATCGGCATCGTCGTGGTCGTCGTGGCCGTGCCGCTGATCCAGGCGCGCCTCAGCGGCGGCTCGAACGTGGAGGTGCAGACCGAGAAGGTCGTGCGGCGCAGCATTCAATCCTCGGTGCTCGCGTCGGGCAAGCTCGTGCACGAGCAGGAGGTCAAGCTCACGACCGAGGAGATCGGCCGCGTGACGGCCATCTACGTGGAGGAGGGCGCGCACGTCAAGAAAGGCCAGCTGGTGCTGCAGATCGACGACCAGCGCCTGCGCTCGGCCGTCGAGCAGAACGAGGCCAGCGTCCGCGTGCAGGAGATCGCGATCCAGCGCCAGCAGCTGCAAGTCGAGAATCTGCGCACGCAGTGGGACCGCATGAAAGGCCTGCACGACCAGAAGCTCATCGACGACGATCGCTTCACGACGGCCACGAACAACCTGCAGATCGCGGAGGTCGACCTGCGCTCGAGCCGCGAGACGTTGTCGCAAGCACGCGCGTTGCTCGACCAGGCGAAGGACCGGCTCGCGAAGACGAGCGTGTACTCGCCGATCGACGGTGTGGTGACGACGCTCGACATCAAGGTCGGCGAGACGGCCATCTCGAGCTCGACGAATATTCCGGGCTCCAATCTCATGACGATTGCCAATCCCGAGAGCATCCATACCGAGGTCAACGTCGACGAGGCCGACATCGCGAACGTCGCCGTCGGGCAGCAGGCGCGCGTCTACGCAATCGCGTACCCGGATTCACCGGTCGACGGCGTCGTCGACTCGATCAGCGTGTCCGCCAAGGTCGCACAGGGCCAGCAGGGGCAGAGCTTCGCCGTGAAGATCGGGCTCAGCAATACCGACGACATCACCTTGCGGCCCGGCATGACCTGTCGCGCGGAGATCTTCACGGCCACGAAGAACGACGTGCTGGCCACGCCGATCCAGGCGATCCAGGTCGAGGAGGATCTCTCGGCCAACGAGACCGACACGCCACGTGTTCGTCGTCAACGGCAACCGCGCGCATCGCGTGGCCGTCGAGGTCGGCCTGTCCGACGACACGTACCAGGAGGTCACGAGCGGTCTCGCCGAGAACGACGAGGTCATCATCGGCCCCGACCGCGTGCTGCGGGCGCTGAAGGATGGTGATCGCGTCGTCGTCAGGAAGACGTCGACGAGGTGAGGTCGCTATGCCCGTCATCGAGCTATCGGCGATCAGCAAGCATTACGTGATGGGCCAACAGCTCATCAAGGCCGTCGACGAGCTGGACTTGACGATCGACTACAACGAATACGTCGTGTTCATCGGCTCGTCGGGCTCCGGCAAGTCCACGCTGATGAACATCATCGGCTGCCTCGACACGCCCACGTCGGGTCGCTACGTGCTGAACGAGCGCGACGTCAGCGGTCTCTCCGAGAACGAGCTGGCCGACATCCGCAATCAGGAGATCGGCTTCATCTTCCAGAGCTTCAACTTGCTGCCGCGCGTCACGGCGCTGAAGAACGTGATGCAGCCGCTGATCTATCGCGGGCTCACGCTCGCCGAGCGGCGTGCCGAGGCCGAGCGCGTGCTACAGCGTGTGGGTCTCGCCGACCGCAGCGACCACCTGCCGAACCAGCTGTCCGGCGGACAGCGGCAACGCGTGGCGATCGCACGCGCGCTGGTGACGCAGCCGTCGATCCTGCTGGCCGACGAGCCCACGGGGAATCTCGATTCACAGACCGCGATCGAGATCCTGGCGTTGTTCGACGAGCTGCATCGCGACGGGCAGACGATCATCGTCGTCACGCACGAGCCGGACGTGGCGCAGCACGGCGAGCGGATCATCCGGCTGAAGGACGGTCGAGTCGTCGAGGACCATGCGAATGAGCCCACACGCGCAAGCGCCTGAGCGGCCCCAGCCGCGCGGCCGCCGGCCGAGCAATCGCGTGACGCTGTGGTTCGCGGCGACCGAAGGCGCGCGGGCCGCGCTCGATTCGATCCGCGCGCACGCGTTCCGAAGCTTCCTGACGGCGCTCGGCATCGTGATCGGCGTGGCCTCCGTCATCGCCATGGTGTCGATCATTCAGGGACTCAGCTTCACGATCGGCCAGCAGTTCCAGGGCCTGGGCAGCAACAGCATCACGGTGGCGTCGTACACCTCGCTCGAGAAGGCGCTGCAAGGGCGCCGGTCGCGGCTGACGCAGGACGACTACGATCTGATTCGTTTCCGCGTCGACGGGCTCGAATCGATCACGCCTATCATGTACGTCCAGAACGGCCAAAGCACCGTGCGCTACGGCTCGCAGACCACGGTGTCGCAGGTGTTCGGCACCACGTACGCGTATCAGGAAGTCGGGCAGTACTTCATGGCCATGGGCCGGTTCCTGTCCGACAGCGACAACGACACGCGGCGGCGCGTCGCCGTGATCGGCGAGCGCGTGCGCGACGACCTGTCGCTGCCGAGGGATCCGCTCGGCGAATACGTGCTGGTCAACGGCGAGTGGCTCAAGGTCATCGGCTTGCTCGAGGCGAAGGGCGAGATCTTCGGCCAGAGCCAGGACAATCGCATCATGATTCCGTTCAGCACGATGACGAGCCTGCAGGGCAATCAGCGCGAGCCCGACATCCAGATAGCGCTGACGATTCGCGACGTGAACGAGACGGAGAACGTTCGAGCCACGATCACGCGGCTGCTGCGCACCGCGCACAAGCTGAAGGACGACGACGAGGACGACTTTCGCGTGCAGACGGCAGCACAGCTGCAGGATACGTTCGAGTCGATCCTGAACACCGTCACCGTGGTCATGGCCGGTATCGTCAGCATCTCGCTGCTCGTCGGCGGCATCGGCATCATGAACATCATGCTCGTGTCCGTGACCGAGCGAACGCGCGAGATCGGCATCTGCAAGGCGATCGGCGCCAAGCGCCACCACATCCTGTTGCAGTTTCTGCTCGAAGCGCTCGTGCTGTGTCTGCTCGGCGGGTTCGTCGGGCTCGTGATCGGCTACGGCATCGGCGCGCTGGCCGCGGCGTTGATCCCGAATTTCCCGGCGGCCCACACGCCGTGGTGGGCGGTTGCGCTGGCGCTCGGGTTTTCCGGGCTCGTCGGCGTGGTGTTCGGCATCCTGCCGGCCGCGAAGGCCGCGAATCTCGATCCGATCAGCTCCCTGCGCTACGAGTAGTCGCCGGCGTGGCGCGCGCCGAGCCCGAGGCAAAAAAAAGGGGTGGACAAGCGCCGACGTCCCCAAGAAACTAACCAGCCGGTCACTTTCGGTGTTCTTGCAGGGGGGCGCTTGGCGCAGATCACGAGACTCGTGTCGCTGGCGTGCGTGCTCGGCATGGCGGCAGGCGTGGCCCGTGCGCAGCCGGCCGCCGTCGAGATGCACATGCTGCCCGTGCAGGGCAATGTCTACATGCTGCACGCCGGCGACGCCGGCAATATCGCGGTGCAGGCCGGGCCCGAGGGCGTGTTCCTCGTGAACGCGCTGCGCAAGGGCCTCGCCGAGCGCATCGCGGCCGAGATCAAGACGGTCACGCCCACGCCGATCCGCTACATCGTGAGCACGAGCCCCGACGTGCGGCTGACGGAGGGCAACGGCCCACTCGCGCTGCTCGGCATGTTCGGTGCGACGGCGTCGTCGGGTCGCCCGGGCGCCACGCTCGTCGCGCAGGAGAACGTGCTGCTGCGCCTCTCCGAGCTCACGAAGCTCGACAAGAACCCGTTCCCCGGCGACAGCGTGCCGTTCGACAACTACTTCCTGCCGTTCAAGGACGTGTACTTCAACGGCGAGCCGATCTTCATCATCCACGCCCCGAATGCACACACCGACGGCGACAGCATCGTGCTGTTCCGGAAATCGGACACGCTTGCCGTGGGCGAGCTGTTCCTGCCGGACGAGTATCCCGTGATCGACGTCGCGCGCGGCGGCAGCGTCAAGGGCTTCATCGCGGCGCTGAACAAGATCCTCGATCTCGCGGTGCCGGCGCACTTGCAGGACGGCGGCACGCGGATCATTCCGGGGCGCGGCCGGCTGTGCAACGAGGCCGACGTCGTCGGTTACCGGAACATGGTCGCGATCGTCCGCGACCGCGTGCAGGCCCTGATGCAACAGGGCAAGACGCTGCGCGAGATCCAGTCCACGCGGCCCACGCTCGACTACGACGCGGAGTACGGCTCCGGCGAAGCGTTCGTGAAATCGATCTACGACAGCCTGATGGCGGCACGGTGAGCGTCATGACAAGCACACGAGTCGCGCGCCGGATCCTCGTCGGCCTGCTGCTCGTCGCGCCGTTGCTCGCGAGCGCGCAGGGCCGCCCGCCCGGCGGCGGCCCGCCGCCGGGGCCGCCGAAGACCCCGCGCGAGGCGGCGCCCGTCGATCTCACGGGCACGTGGGTGTCGATCGTCAGCGAGGACTGGCGCTGGCGCATGCTGACGCCGACGCGCGGCGACTTCCAGAGCATTCCGCTGAACGCCGAAGGCCGGCGCTTGGGGCTTGAATGGGACGCGACGCGCGACGAGATGCTCGGCCTGCAGTGCAAGTCGTTCGGTGCACCGGCGATCATGCGCGTGCCGGGCCGTGTGCGGATCAGCTGGCAGGACGACCAGACGTTGAAGATCGAGACCGACGCCGGCATGCAGACGCGCCTGCTGCGCTTCAACGTGCCGCCGACGACCACCGAGGATCGCAGCTGGCAAGGCTACTCGGTCGCGAACTGGGAACGCCCCGTGCGCGGCCGCGGCGTGGGCGAGGGCCTCGGCATCTTTGTCGGCAACATCGGCAAGAACGGGCGCTCGCTCGAGGTGACGACGTCGAACCTGCGGGAAGGCTATTACCGTCGCAACGGACCGCCGTACAGCGGCGATGCGCAGATGCAGGAGTACTTCGACTACCACAAGGAGCCGAACGGCGACGAGTGGTTCACGGTGACCACCGTGATCACGGACCCGAAGTACCTCGTCGGGTCCGTTCGTCACGAGCACCGACTTCAAGAAGCAACGCAACGCGGACGGCTGGGATCCCACGCCGTGCACGTCGAGGTGAGCGCATGAATCGTTCGAGAGCTGTACGTGTTCGCGGCGCTCGCGCTGCTCGTGCGGTGCGGCGCAGGCGCAAGTCGATTTCAGCGGCGAATGGGCGCCGATGTATCACGAGGACGCGGCCGACCGGATTCCGGGGCCGGAGATCGGCGACTACATGGCGCTGCCGCTGAACGACGCCGCCCGCATGCGCGGCGACACGTTCCAGGCCGACCGCTTGTCGATGGTCATGCAGTATCAATGCCGGCCGCACTCGGCCGACTACGGCCTGCGGGGCCTCGGCAACATGCGCGTCGACAAGGAGATCGAGCCGCTGAATCAGAAGCTGATCGCATTCAAGACCTACATGCCGGCCTGGGGCAGCGTGCGGACGATCTGGCTCGACGGCCGGCCGCATCCGCCCGATTACGCCGAGCACACGTTCCAGGGTTTCTCCACCGGCGTGTGGGAAGGCAACGAGCTGACGATCACCACGACGCATCTGAAGGCCAACTACCACCGGCGCAACGAGGTGCCGAGCAGCGACAGGCGCACGCTCGTCGAGCACTGGGTGCGCCACGGCGATCTGCTCACCGTCGTGACCTGGGTCGACGATCCCGTGTACTTCACCGAGCCGCTCGTGCGCAGCCAGAGCTGGCTGCTCGACCCGGGCCAGCAGGTGCCGCAGTTCTACTGCGAGTACGTCACCGAGCTGCCGCCCGTCACCGAGGACAGCGTGCCGAACTATTTGCCGGGCACGAATCCGAACTTGACCGAGATCGCGGGCTGGTACGGTTTGCCGACCGAGGTGCTGCGTGGCGGAGCGGAGAAGATGCGGCCGGAGTATCGCAAGCGCATCCCCAAGCCAGAGAGCGCGCCGCCGGCCGTGTGCAAGCGGATGTGCAACTGCTCGGACTTTCGCACCTGCCTTTAGTACTGCTGTGTCACCCGACGTATTAGCCGGCCGTGGGGGGCTCAGTCGCGTAGGCCGCGATAGCGCATCGCGCCGCCGATCGGCAGCGTTGGGGCAGCTCGTCGGTAGCCGTGTGAAAGGCGCCGGGCAGCTCGATCATCGCGTGTCCCCATCAACCGAAGTAACCGATGCCGCGCGCCATCATGGCCGCGAGCAGCAGGATCACGAACAGCAGCGTGAGCTCGATGTGGACGAGCATCCGCAGCTTGCGCCGTGTCGGGGCATCGAGCGAGGGTGCGCGTTGCTCGCGCAAGCGCGGGTCGCCAGCGCAAGAACTGCAGCGTCGGGTAGATCGACAGCAGGCCAACGATGACGAACAGAGTCGACCTTCGCGATGAACGTGCCGCTGTGGAAGTAGTAGGCCGCACCCTTCTCCGTGAAGAAGACGCGCAGGAACCCGACGATCAGCAGCACGAGCGCCGCGATGCCGAAGGCCGCATCCATGCGCAGCAGCGTGCGGGCATTCGCGACGGTGAGCTCGCCGCGCAGCAGCACGAGCTCCACGGTCAGCAAGGCGACGACCGCGAACGCGGCCGCGTGGTGCAGGAAAGCCAGCGTGATCGTCGCGGTCATCGTTTGCACCTCTGCGTGGGGCTCGCCGCAGTGTAAGCCGCTGTGCGCCAACAGCGAAATCGTGCGGACTGCCGAGATATCGGTCGTGCCGCGTACCACCGTTGTGGTCGCCTTGATCGGCGACTCGAAGTGCTGGCGCCGGGAAGATCTCTCGCCAAGACGCTAAGGCGCCAAGGAAGATAAGGAAATGGCGGAAGAGAGCCTTGAATTTGTCACCCTCGTCCTCTTGCTCCGTCCTCCTTACTCTTCCTTCGCGCCTTGGCGCCTTAGCGAGAGAATCTTGATTCCTTCCTAACCACGCCCGAGCGCGTGGCGCAGGCCGGCGACGAGCTGGCGCAACGTGCCGCCGAGCAGCGCGAGCTCGGCATCGAAGCGCGCCAGCGCCTCCTCGGCCGCCTCGTCGGGCGGCTCCTCGAGATCCACCATGCGGAACTTGCCGAGCACGCCGTTCGCGTCGATGACGCCGCTCATCGTGCTGCCGAACTCTATCCCGAGATGCGTGAGCTCCATGCCGTCCTTCAGGCAGCGGCGCACGCTCTGCTGCGTGAGATCCACGTCCTGCCAGCGCACGGAGCTCTTCGCATCGGCGCGGTCGCGCATCCGGCACTCGCGTCCCATCACGAACTTCGGCGGCGGATCGCCGGCGAAGATCCGCGTCAGCAGCTCGGTCAGCGGCCGCTCGAAGGCCAGCGGCGTCGTATCGAGCTTGCCGAGCGCCGTGCGCAGCTCTCCGAGGAAACGCTCGGCGCGCGACTCGGATGCGGTGCCGATCGCGAGCACGCGCTCGGCGAGCAGGTACAGCGCGACGATGCGCTCGGATTTCAGCAGCGCCTTCGGCAACAGCTCGTCGCGCGTTTGCTCCTTGAGCTTGCGGCGCGCGCGTCGGCCGGGCTCCTCCTGCATCCGCTCCCGGTACTCGGCGAGGCGAGCCTCGAGCGCCTCGTTCACGGCGGCCGTGGGGAGCACGCGGACCTGATTGCGCAGCCGCAGCAAGTCCGTGCCGCCGACGCGACGCGCGAGCGAGGTGCCTTCGCTACCCGTCGGCGGCTCGAAGCCCAGGCTTTGCTCCGTATACGTGCCGCACGGCTTGAACGCGGCGCCCGCGAGCTTCTCCGACAGCGCTTGCTCGGATTCGGGCCAGGGACTTTGCGACGGAATAGAAACGAATGCTGCGCAGCATGACCAGTTCCGAAAAAGGGCCGGCAGTATCCGGCTTCGCGCGGCGGCTGTCGACACGCGCGCGGCGCTCACGCGGCAGGCGACTGCAATCGACCGCTCGCGTGCAGGACGAGCGCCGCCACGCCGGCCACGACGGTGATGCTGGCGCCGGCCACGAACGTGAGCTGCGCGCCGCCCGCATCCCACAGCGACCCGGCCAGCACGCTGGCCGCGAGCAGCGCGAGGCCGGTCACGAGATTGAACACGCCGAACGCCGCGCCGCGGTGCGCGTCCGGCGCGACATCGGCGACGAGGGCGCTGAAGAGCCCCTGCGTGAACCCCATGTGCAGACCCCAGACGGCGACGCCGGTCAGCGCCAGCGCGGGCGAGGCGCTGACGGCCAAGCGCGAGGTCCGCCGCGATCAGCAAGGCGCCGCCGACGGCCAGCACGCCCCACCGACCGGCGCGATCCGACAGCCAGCCCGCGGGGTAGGCCGACAGCGCATAGGTCACGTTCATGATCACGAGCACGAGCGGCACGTACGTGGTGGCGAGGCCGGCGTCCGTGACCTTGAGCACGAGGAACGCCTCGCTGAAGCGGGCGAGCGTGAACAGGGCCGCCACGAGCACGAGCCACCAGTAGCGGCGATTCAAGGCGCCGAGGACGTTGCGCCACTCGAGGCCGGCGTCGGTCGTCCACCGGCCGCGCGGCCGGGTTCCTTCACGAGCAGGATCAACAACGTCACGGACAAGACCGCCGGGATCACCGCGATCCAGAACACCGTGCGGAACGCGTTGCCGGTTGCGGCCATCAGCGCGATCGCGAGCAACGGGCCCACGAAGGCGCCCACCGTGTCGAGCGTCTGCCGCAAGCCGAACGCGGCGCCGCGAATCGCCGGCGGCGTGAGCTCGGCGATGAGCGCGTCGCGCGGCGCGCCGCGAATGCCCTTGCCGACGCGGTCGGCGAAGCGCGCCGTGAATATCCACGCCGTGCTCGGCGCCCAGGCGAACAGCGGCTTCGTCAGCGCCGCGAGCCCATAGCCGGCCACGGCGAGCGCCTTGCGCTTGCCGAGCAGGTCGCTCAGCGTGCCCGAGAACACCTTCGTGATCGAGGCGATCGCCTCGGCCGTGCCCTCGAGCAAGCCCACGGCCGTGACGCTCGCGCCCAGCACGCTGACGAGAAACACCGGCAACAGCGCGTGGATCATCTCCGAGGAGACGTCCATGCACAGACTCACGAGACCGAGTGCCCAGACGCTGCGCGGAATCGGTGTGGGGCGCGGTGGCGTGGGCGTCGGCGGGGACGGCATCGACGCAGGTTTGCATAAATCCCGAAGGTGCCGCTAGAGTCACGACCGGTACGGCGGGGGAGTCGCGAGTGACCGACAAGGTAGTTTTCTATACCCACCCGATGTCGCGCGGTCGGATCGTGCACTGGTTGCTCGAGGAGCTCGGCGCGCCGTACGAGCTGCAAGTTGCTCGACTTCGAAAAGCACGAGCACAAGGCGCCGGCGTACCTCGCGATCAACCCCATGGGCAAAGTGCCGGCGATCGTGCATCGCGGCGCAGTGGTCACCGAGACGGCCGCCATCTGCCTGTATCTGGCCGACGAATTCACCGAGGCGGGTCTCGCACCGCGCATCGGCGACCCGCAGCGCGGCCCGTACCTGCGCTGGTTCTTGTTCGGCGCCGGCTGCTTCGAGCCCGCGGTCGTCGACAAGATGCTCGAGCGGCCGCCGGCCGCGCGCAAAGGCGCCATGGGCTATGGCAGCTACGAGGACACCGTCGACACGCTCGAGGCGGCGCTCGCGCCGGGGCCCTACATCCTCGGGGAACGCTTCAGCGCCGTGGACGTCTACATCGGATCGCAGATTCAACACTCCTTGATGACCAAGGCGCTCGAGCCGCGACCGGCGTTTCAGAAGTATGCGGACCGCATCGCGGCGCGGCCCGCGTTGCAACGTTTGCTGAAGGGAGCGTAAGCACCGTGAGTCAGACGCATTTGCAACCGAAGCTGGCGGAGCGCGTGCAGCGCGTGGCGACCGTGGCGCGTGACAACGCGGCGCGCGGTGACGAGCTGGGTCAGCTCGCCGAGCCGGTCGTCGAGGCCCTGCACGAAGAAGGCTTGCTCGGCATGTGGGTGCCGCGCGCCGTGCATGGAGGGTCTCGAGCTCGATCCTCTGGCCTCGCTCGAGGTCATCGAGAGGGTCGCGTACGGCGACCCGTCGGCGGGCTGGGTGCTCATGGCCGCGTCGCTCGCGATCGGCACCGGCGCCGCGTATTTGAAGGACGACGCCATCAAGGAGCTGTTCGGCGGCGAGCGACTGCCGGTCATCGCGGGCCAGGGCACGCGGCCGGGCAAGGCCGTGCCGAACAACGGCGGATTTCTGCTCACGGGTGCGTGGAGCTTCGCGTCCGGCATCAAGCACGGCACGCACATTCACACGCTCGGGCTCATCGACGGCACGAACGAGGCGCGGATCTTCGTCTTCCCGGTCGACAAGGCCAAGCTGATCGACAACTGGGACGTGCTGGGCTTACGCGCGACCGGCAGCATCGACTACACGGCCAAGGACGTGTACGTGCCGGATGCGTACACGCATGTCTCGACCACGGATCAGCCGCTGCGCGGCGGCAGCCTGTACACGATCGGCATCATCGGCTTCGCCGGTCTCGCGCACTCGGGGTGGGCGTGCGGCATCGGGCGGCGCGTGCTCGACGAGCTGATCGCGATCGTGGCGGAGAAGGCCGGGCGTCCCGGCACGTTGGCCGAGAGCGCGAGCTTCCACGAGGACTTCGCCCGCGCCGAGGCCACGTACCGCTCGGCGCGTGCGCTGGTCTACGAGACCTGGGGCGACGTGACCGACACGCTCGCGCGCGGCGACAAGCTCTCGATGCGGCAGCACACCCTGATTCGGCTCGCGCTGGCGCACTCGACATGGTCGGCGCACGAGGCCGCGATGTTCGCCTACAAAGCAGCGGGCACGGCCGCGCTGCGCGCCGGCACCTTGCAACATCTCTTCCGTGACATGCACGCCGGCACGCAGCACATCACGTCGTCGCCGCCGGTCTATGCCGCCATCGGCCGGGAGCTCGCGGGGCTCGCGCAAGGCAAGTCGTGGCTGTTCCTGAATCTGGTTTGACGCGCCGCCGCGTGCTCGCCGCGGGCGCGGGCCTGGCCGCGCTCGGCGTGCTCGGCACGCGCGCACATGCGCAGCGCCGCAGCGCCGCGGACGGCAGCCTGCCGCCGCTGCCGGAGTTCCGCCGACTCGTGGCGGCGAATCGCATTCTCGCCAACGAAGGCGTGGTCGACGCGTTCGGCCACATCAGCGTTCGCGATCCGCGCAATCCGCAGCACTTCGTCGTGTCGCGCTCGCGCAGTCCCGCGCTCGTCGAGCTCGCGGATCTCATGGAGTTCGCCGCCGACGGGGCGGCCGTCGACGCGCGCGGCCGCACGGCCTACGGCGAGCGGATGATTCACGCCGCCGTGTACGAGGCACGCCCCGAGGTCATGTCCGTGGTCCACCATCACGCTTACGGTGTGTTGCCGTTCACGATCACGAACGAGCCGTTGCGTCCCGTGATTCACACGGCGTCGCTGATCGGTGCGGAGATTCCCGTGTGGGACGAGCGCACGAAGTTCGGCGATACGGACATGCTGGTCCGAACGCTGGAGCAGGGTCGCGACCTTGCCGCCACGCTCGGCAAGAACACCTGTGCGCTCATGCGCGGCCACGGCGCCGTGGTCGTCGGCACGTCGATCCAGAGCGCGGTGCTCACGGCCGTCTACATGCTGGTCGACGCCAACGTGCTGCTGAACGCGCTGCCGCTCGGCAAGCCGAACGGGCTCTCCCCGGAAGAGATCCAGCGCTCGTCGGCCACGCAGCTCTCCCCACTCGCGCTCGACCGTGCTTGGGAATACTTTTGCCAGCGCGCCGGCGTCGATCCGGTCTGAAACCGCACGTCGCGTGATACTTTCGACCGCGTAGAATCCGGAGTCGGGCCTACGCCCGAACCAACAACAATGCACCGGGGGGATTCGATGAAGATCAAGCACGTTCTAACTCCGCTCGCGCTGGCAGCGCTCGGCGGCTCGGCCATCGCACAGCAGCAGGGCGGCCCGCCGCCGCCGCAGCCGCAGGGCCCGATGAGCTTCTTCGTGACCAGCGTCGGCAACGGCGACGGCGCGAATCTCGGCGGCCTCGCGGGTGCCGATGCGCACTGCAAGGCGCTGGCCACGGCCGCCGGCCGCGGCAACGCCGAGTGGCACGCGTATCTCAGCGCCGCGGGCGCGAACGGTCAGCCGCAGGTCAACGCGCGCGATCGGATCGGCAAGGGTCCGTGGTACAACGCCAAGGGCGTGCCGATCGCCTGGAACGTCGACGACCTGCACGAGGACCGCAACAACATCCGCAAGCCGACGGCCTTGAACGAGAAGGGCGAAGAGGTCAACGGCTTCGGCAACCAGCCGAACACGCACGACATGCTCACGGGCTCCGACTCGATGGGCCGGCTCGTGCCGGGCGCGGCGCAGAACACCACGTGCAACAACTGGACGAGCAACGGCATGGGCAGCGCGATGCTCGGTCACCACGACCGGCTCGGGGGGCCGAACGCGTCGTGGAACTCGGTGCACAGCAGCCGCGGTTGCAGTCAGCAGGACCTCGTCGGCACCGGCGGCGCGGGTCTCTACTACTGCTTCGCGGTGCAATGAGGCAGGCTCGGCGCCTGTTGCCGCGCGCGGGGCAGCGGGCGCCGAACCAGCTCATGCCGGAGGTCCCCCGTTAGCGCGACCGCCGGCGTGAGGACGCTCGCCCTGACGGCGATCGCGATGTGCGCGTTCGCGGCGAATTCGCTGCTGGCGCGTGCGGCGCTCGCCGAGCACCTGATCGATGCCGCGAGCTTCACGACCGTGCGGCTCATCGCCGGCGCCCTCGTGCTGTTCGTGCTCACGTTGTGGCGCGCGCCCGGCGTGCCGGAAGCGCCACGCGATTGGGTCGCCACGGCGATGCTGTTCCTCTATGCGGCCAGCTTCTCGTTCGCGTATCTGTCGTTGAGCGCGGCGACCGGTGCGCTGATCCTGTTCGGAGCCGTGCAGCTCACGATGCTCGCGGCCGGTCTTCGTGCCGGCGAGCGGTTCGCGGCTGCGGCCTGGGCGGGGCTGGCGCTGGCCGTGGCCGGCGTGGTGTACCTTCTCTTACCGGGCGTGCGTGCGCCGTCGCCGTTCGGCGCCGCGTTGATGGCGGCGGCCGGCGTGGCCTGGGGCGTGTATTCCCTGCGCGGGCGCGGCTCACCGAATCCGCTCGGCGCGACCGCGCGGAACTTCGTGAGCACAGTGCCGTTCACGACGTTGCTGACGCTGATCGCGGTCGGCTCGATGCACGTGACGCCGCGCGGCGCGTGGCTCGCGGCCGCGTCGGGCGCCCTGACCTCGGCGCTGGGCTACGTGATCTGGTATGCCGCGCTGCGCGAGCTCACCGCGACGCGGGCCGCCGTGGTGCAGCTCTCCGTGCCGGTGATCGCGGGTCTGGGCGGGCTGCTGTTGCTGGCCGAGCCGATCACGGTACGCTTGGCCATATCGGCCGCCGCCGTGCTCGGCGGCATTGCTCTGGTCATGAGGCAACGCGGTGCGCGAATCAATGACAGCGTTCGAGGGTAAGAACTTCATCGGCGGCCAGTGGGTGGCGGCGGCGAGCGGCGGCACGTTCGAGCAGCGCAACCCCGCAAAGCTCGTCGAGGTCACGGGCACGTTCGCCGATTCCGCGGCCGCAGATGCCGACCGCGCGATCGCCGCGGCGAAAGCGGCGTACCCGGCGTGGCGTGCGCTGTCGCCGCAGGCGCGCAAGCGCCACCTCGAGCAGTCGCTGGCCGCGATGCGCGCGCGGCGCGACGAGATCGCGGCCGTGATCATGGGCGAGAACGGCAAAGCGCTGCGCGAAGCGCGCGCCGAGGTCGACTCCGGGTTGCGCGAGATGGAGTACCAGATCGCCGAGGGCGTGCGCGTGTGCGGCCAGACCGTGCCCGTCGACACCGGCGGCACGCTCGCCTACTCCACGCGCGAGCCGCTCGGGCCGGTCGGCATCGTCACGCCGTGGAATTTCCCGTTCAACGTGCCGAGCCGCAAGTGCACGCCCGCGCTCATGGCCGGCAACACCGTGGTGCTGAAGCCCGCGAGCCTCACGCCGCGGACCGGGCTGCTGTACAGCGAGCTGATCGCGGCCGGCGGCTTGCCGCCCGGCGTCATCAACTGCGTGACGGGCGGCGGTCGTTCCGTCGGCAACGCCATCGTCGCGGATCCGCGGATCAAGGCGATCTCGTTCACGGGCTCGACGGCGGTCGGCAAGGCGATCCAGCTCGAAGCGGCGCGCAACCTCACGCCCACGCAGCTCGAGCTCGGCGGCAAGAATCCCGCCATCGTGCTCGCCGATGCCGACCTCGACGCGGCCGTGGCGGACATCGTGCGGGCCGCGTACACGGTGGCCGGGCAATGGTGCACGTCGACGAGCCGCGTGATCGCGGTCGAGGAGATCGCCGACGCGCTCACGTCGCGGCTGGTCGAGGCGGTGCGCAGCCTCGTGGTGCGCGACGGTGCGGCGGAAGACTGCGGCATGGGCCCGGTGTGCGGCGCGCAGCAGCACGAGGACGTGCTGCGCTACATCGCCGCCGGCAAAGCCGAGGGCGCACGCCTGCTGATCGGCGGGGCGGCGCTCGAAGGCGCGGGCTACGACGGCGGCTGCTTCGTCGCGCCGACGATCTTCGATCGCGTTTCGCCCAAGATGACGATCGCGCGTGAGGAGATCTTCGGGCCCGTGCTCGTGATCATCACGGTGCGCGACTTCGACGAGGCCGTGGCGGTTGCGAACGACGTGGCCTACGGGCTCGCCTCGTCGATCTTCACGAACGACCTGAAATGCGCGTTGACGTACATGGAGCGCGCCGAGGTCGGCATCGCGCACGTGAACCTCATGACGCCGATGCGCGAGCCGCAGCTGCCGTTCGGCGGCATGAAGGAGTCGGGCGCGGGACCCCCCGAGGCGGGTAGCTCAGGGATCGAGTTCTTCACGCACCACAAGGTGTGCTACGTGAAGTATCGCTGACTTGGATGCGAGAAAAAGCGCCCGCCCGCCAGCTCGGGGGAACAAAGGCGGGCTCACGAGCGATCGGCCTGATCGCACTCGCGAATCAGCTTCTTCGACGCGGTCATGCGCCACGCCTGCTCCAGGATGTCCAGCAGCGCGGGCCGCTTGATCTTGTTCAAGTCCACGAGGATCGCGGGGTAATCCTTGTAGTGATCGGTGAGGTGGAACACGTCGGGCTGTGTCTCGAGCAGCATGTCGCGAACCAGGAACTCGCAGCGGATCGCAAGCCAGCCCTCGGCCTCGCTGCGGAGCCGCGCCATGAACTTGCCTTTCACCTTGATGGCCGGCGTCCCGTAGGACGTGCCGACCTCGACGCCGGGGAAGCGCTTCGCGAGCGCGCACGCGGCTTCGAACTTCGCGGAAGTCTTCGGCATGGGCGTGGCTCCTTCGCAACCGTGATATGAGGTATCGTGAGCGGCGATGCCGGCCCGGGAGCTGCGACATATAAGCTTACCCGCGCCCAGCGTTTGGAGCAGTAGCGAGGTGCGGATCGTGAAGCGGCGTGCCCCCAAGGTTCTATTTGTAATGCTTGCCGGGCTGTGGCAGACCGGCCCCGCGGCCGCTCATCACTCGTTCGCCGCCGAGTTCGACGCGCAAAAGCCGCTGACGCTCAAAGGCACCGTCGCGAAGTGGGAGATGATCAACCCGCACGGCTGGATCACGCTCGACGTTGCGGGCCCCGACGGGAAGATCGCCACCTGGATGGTGGAGACGTCGAATCCGAACGGCCTGATGCGCCTCGGGTGGACCAAGCGGTCGCTGAAGCCCGGCGACGAGATCACCATCGACGCCTATCAGGCCAAGGACGGATCGAACACGGCCAACGCCGCGCGGATTACGCTTGCGGACGGGAGCAAGGTGTTCGCCGGCTCCGCGGGCACGCCGGGCGCCCCCGGCGAGCAGCCGTGAGAGTGTCGTGAGGCTCGCCGAATCCTACGGCCGCCTGCTCTTGCTGACGACGCTCGCCGCGTTGCTGGGCGTTGCGCCGACTGGTCGTGCCGCGGCGCAGGCGGCCGAGGCGAGGGCCGCGGGCCCGCAGGCGTCGTTGCCTCGGCAGCCCGACGGCCACCCGGATCTGCAGGGCCTGTGGCTCAAGAGCGCCGGCGGCTTCCAGGGCCTGTACATCGGCTCGCTCGACGGCACGAACTTCGCCGCGCGCGGCGGCGGGGGCGGGCGCGGCGCGGGCGGGCCGCCTCCCGGCCCCGTGTACGACTACACGCCGGAAGCGGCCGCCGAGAAGCAGGACCGCGAGCGGCGCGGCTATGAGGATCCCGAGGCGCGTTGCCATCTGCCAGGCGTGCCGCGCTCGCTCGATCAGCCGGGCGGGCTCTATCCCGTGCAGATCGTGCAGGACGAGCACTACGTGGCGCTGCTGCACGAGGCCATGCACGACGTGCGGATCATTCCCACGGACAGCAGCCGCCATCCGCGCAACTACTCGGCCTGGGACGGCGACTCGCGCGGCCACTGGGAGGGCGACGCGTTCGTCGTGGACGTGAGCAATTTCAACGGCCGCACGTGGCTCGACATGGCCGGTAATTTCGTCGACGAGAACGAGCACGTGCTCGAGCGGTTCACGCTGGTCGATGCCGACACCATTCTTTACGAGGCCACCGTCACCGACCCCACCGTGTTCGTGAAGCCGGTCGAGATGCGCTTCACGCTGAAGCGCGTACCCGCGGCGCAGCAGATTCTCGAGTACAGCTGTCTCGAGGGCGAGCGCAGCCTGCAGCATTACACGGACGAGGACGGCGGCAAGAAGCGGAGGGTCAAATGAGCACGACTCGCGCCGCGTTACTCGCGTGCTGTGCGCTCGTGAGCGGGGGTGTCGCGACGCTCGAGGCCGCCGCGCAAGCCGGCAAAGCGGCGCCGTTCGTGCCGGCGCGTCTGTGGGACGGCAAGACGCCGGATTTTCGCGGCATCTGGCAGGCGCGCGGCACGGCCTACGTGAACCTCGAAGGCCACGCCGGCGCGAAGGGCGTCGCAGCGTCGCCGAGCATCGTCGTCGATCCGCCCGACGGCAAAATTCCGTACACGCCCGCGGCGCTCGCCAAGCGCCAGGACAACTACCGCGAGCGTGCCGCGGCCGATCCATCGCTGCAGGTGCTTTCAAGCCGGCGTGCCGCGCGCGACGTATCTGCCGACGCCGCTGCAGATCCTGCAGAGCCCCGGCAATTTCGCGATCGTGTACCAGGAGAACCACGCGTTCCGCGTGTTCTATCCGGAGAGCCGGCCGCACTTCGATGCCGCCGATTTCTGGATGGGCGATACGCGCTATCGCTGGGACGGCAGACACGCTGGTCGCCGACGTCGTCGCGCTGACGGATCTGATGTGGATGGATCAGGCCGGCAATTACCACAGCCCCGACGTGCACATCGTCGAGCGTTATCGCATGACCGACGCCGACACGATCGAGTACGAGGCGCGCATCGAAGATCCGGCGGTCTATACGCGGCCGTGGACGCTGAAGACGCAGCTTGCGCGCGTCAAGCAACGCGGCGCCCGGATCATCGAGGACGAGTGCCTCGAGGACGCGAACGGCGTGCGCCGTCACGTCTCGCCATACGATCCGCGGAACCTGCTGAGGTCCGATTACTCGCGCTGGAAAAAGCCGCCGCAGCAATAGCGGTGTTACGGGCCGTGCGCTTCTTGGTATCCGCGTCGAGGCTCATACCATGTCTGCCCCGCGCGCCGCGAGCAGCTCTCGGAGCACGGAGCGATGGCAATGAGCTTCGTCCTGGCAATAGCAGCCGACGGAAAAGTTGCTCGCATGCGAAAGCGCCGCGAGCAAGTCCAGTGCGTGCTTCGCTTCGGGCGCCGCCATCTCGGCCTTGTACCTCCTCACGAAGGCAGCCCATGCTGCGGCCGTCGCGGCGCCCTGGGCCAGCTTGACCGTCTCCGCGCTGGGCGCGAGCACCGGAAACCAGACGTCGTACCAATTGTCCGCGGCGAACCGGCTCTTGGGCACGCCGCGCGGCGGCCGTCTGACGGTGCCGATGCGCGTGCCTTCGCTCGCATGACGGTTCGTGCCGAGGCGAACGATCCGAATGGCCATGGCGCCTCCGTGTTGCAGCAGCACTCTCGAGCGCGATCGTCTCACGCCGGACGCGGTCGGGGAGCTGCTTGATCGACCGCACGCGCAGGTCCCACGGGCGGGATGGCGTGTGCGGATCTGGGACGTTGCGCCGAGCCGGATTCCCAGCCGCCGAGCGGAGTCAACGAGTTATCCGCAGCCGAAGATCTGGCACGCTTATCGCTTGCCGAGTTCAGGTTGCGCGCCGCGCGCGGCGATGAATCGACGGGAGATCGATGCATGAACATCTTCGGCTTCATCGATTCCATCGGTCGCGATCTGCGCTACGCGCTGCGCGGCTTGCCGCGGCGGCCCGGCCTTCACGTTCGCCGCCGTGCTCACGCTCGCGCTCGGCATCGGCGCGACGACCGCGATCTTCAGCGTCGTCTACTCGGTGCTGATCAAGCCTTTGCCGTATCCGAACGCCGACGAGCTCGTGCGAATTCGCCATCCGGAAACGCGCCATCAACAACGACTTCGATTGGGCCAGCTCGAACATGTACCTCACGTATCGGCAGGAGAACCGGACGTTGGCCGACATCGGTCTGTGGCAGGAGAGCTCCGTGACGCTGACCGACGGCGACGGGGCGGAGCGCATGCGCGCGCTGCGAGTCACGGACGGCACGTTGCAGGCGCTCGGCGTGCAGCCGATGCGCGGACGCTGGTTCACCCCAGCCGAGCACGAGCCAAGCCGAGCGCGCCGTGGCCGGTCATTCTTTCGTATGCGTTCTGGCAGCGGCGATTCGGCGGCGACGAAGCGGCGCTCGGGCGGGAGCTCTCGATCGAGCTGCCGCGGCGGTAACGGCACTTTGCGCTCCACGGGGCCGTCACAGGTGGTCGGCATCCTGCCGCCCGACTTCCGGTTCCTCGACATGACGCCGCAGCCCGATGTGATCGTTGCCGTCCGCCTCGACCCCGACCGGCAGGCCCACGGCATCTATTCCTGGCAAATGCTGGCCCGATTGAAACCGGGCGTTACGCTGACCCAGGCGCAAGCCGATCTCGACCGCATGCGACCGATCTGGCTCGACGCATGGCCCCCCTTTCCCGGACCACGAAAGCGCAGCTTGTGAGCATGCGAATCAGCCCGGTCGTGCACCCGCTGTTGGCCGACATGGTCGGCGGCGTGGCGAGCATGCTGTGGGTGCTCATGGGGGCCATCGGTGCGGTGCTGATGATCGCGTGCGCGAACATCGTGAACCTCATGCTGGTACGGGCCGACGCGCGACGGCCGGAGTTCGCGCTGCGTGCCACGCTCGGCGCCGTACCGAGCCGAACTCGCGAGAGAGTTGCTCGTCGAGAGCCTGTGTCTCGGCGCGGCCGGTGCCGTGCTGGGCTTGCTGCTCGCCTATGTGGGTCTGCGGGCTCTGGTGGCCATTGGCCCGAGCGACCTGCCTCGGCTTCAGGAAATCGCCGTCTATCCGCCCGTGCTCGCGTTCACCGTCGCCGTAGCGCTTGCGGCGACACTCGTGTTCGGCTCGGTCACCGCGCTGAAACACGCGCGGCACGTCGGCTCTCTGCATATCGCGGCAGCGCGCGGAGCGAGCACGAGCCGCGAGCGCAATGCGACACGCAATACGTTGGTAGTCGTGCAGGTGGCACTCGCGCTCACGCTTGGTCGTGAGCGCGGCGCTGATGATTCGAACGTTTCAGACGCTGCGCGACGTCGACCCTGGGTTCGTCGGATCCGGCGACGATTCAAACCGCGAAGATCTGGATTCCGACCGCCGTGTTTCCGGACGAGGAACGGTACACGCGGTGGAGCATGAGATCCTCGACAGGATGCGGCGCTGCCGGGCGTCGTTTCCGCGGGTTTTGCGAGCGAGGTGCCGATGGAGGGGCCGGGGAACAACGGTCCGGTCGCGGTCGAAGGCCAAACGCCGGCGGAAGGCAGCCCGCCGCCCGGTCGCAAATGGAGGTTCATCTCGCCGGGCTATTTCGAGGCCATGGGCACGCGGCTGATTGCAGGACGCGACCTGACTTGGAACGACATCGAGACAGGCGGCCGCGTTGCCCTGATTTCCGAGACGTTCGCTCGCGAGCTCGCAGGCGAGCCCGCCGGGGCCCTGGGCAAACGGATCCGGCTTGGCCCGTTTCCTCAGGACGACTGGCACGAGGTCATCGGCGTGACGCAGAGCATTCACGAGGACGGGTTGCGAGAGCCCGCACCGAGCACGGTGTATTGGCCCGTGCTCGCGAAGAACATGTTCGGCAGGCCGGAGGTTGGAGCACCGTCGGTCACGTTCGCAATCCGCAGCGAGCGTGCCGGTACCGACAGCCTCCTCGAAGAGGTCCGGCAGGCCATCCGATCGGCGAGCGCGAGTATCCCGATCGGCCAGGAGCGCACCATGCGCGACCTCTACGCCGGGTCGCTCGCGCGCACGTCGTTCACGCTCGTCATGCTCGCGATCGCAGGTGCCATGGCGCTGGCCCTCGGTGTCATTGGGATCTATGGCGTCATGGCCTATGTCGTGGCGCAGAGAACCCGGGAGATCGGCATTCGGTCGGCGCTCGGCGCGCAGCCACGAAGGCTCGAGCGGATGTTCCTGCTGCAAGGGTTGGCGCTCGGCGGCGTGGGCGCCGGCGTGGGTTTCGCGACGTCCTTGGTGGTGGCGCGCTTGATGTCGTCGCTGTTGTTCGGCGTGAGTGCGATGGACGTTCCCGCCCATCTTGCCGCGCTCGGCGTCACGGTCGGGGCTACGGCGCTGGCAAGCTACCTGCCGGCCCGCCGTGCGGCCATGATCGACCCCATGGAAACGCTGAGGGCGGAGTAAAGCCGGACGACGGCCCGACCGCGGTCGCGCGGCGCAGGAGCGCCGAAGCCCTCACGGCATGCCGGCGCCCACGGTTGCACGCACCGGAATGCCGGCGGGATCGAAGTCGTGCAGCCTATCCTCGCGGCGACTCGGCGCGTGACCGCGCGACGCTCATCCGGCCACGAAGAGCTTGATCAGCGCACCGCTGAGAAGGCCGGCGATGCCGCTCGGCGGCGCGATGTACAGCACGTGTCGCGGCGCGGACGGGCCGTGCGACAGGGCAATCATCAGGCCCACGACGACGCCATACAGCGCGCCATATCCGAGCCATGACAGCCACGTTCCAGCCACGCCGACCGTCAGCGCCGCGAGCAGCGCTACCACGGCGCCGCGCAGGGTGCCCGCGGCGAGGATGAAGTGCTTCCCGAGCTCGCCTCGGACGAAGTAGATACCCACCGTGCTCGCGACTCCGCAGAGGGCTCCGATCACGAGAACTGGCAGCAGCGGCATGATGTCCCTCCGAATGCGACGCCGGAGCCGGCATCGCAGACGCCGGTCTCAGCGGTTCAGCCACCACGCGAGCGCACCGAACAGCACGACACCGAGGAGCACCAGAGCAAACGGAAGGCGCTTCGGCAGCCGGTCGCGAATGAACTCCGCCTCGTGGCCTTGCGTGGTCTCCGCGGAGAACACCGGCATGCGGCGTTTCACCTCCGCCAGCAGCTGGCGCACGTCGTCGCCGTGCGCGAGATGCGCAAAACGCTTCGTTCCGACGATGAGCACCACGATGGTCAGCACGGTCGCGACCTCGTGGGGAGTGATGTCGAACATGGGTGTCACCTGGCGTGAGTCCTCGTTTCGTACCGTGCCCCGATCCCCGGTGCCGGCACATCGTTTAGTGAGGGGGCCGGCGTGTCAAGGGCGCCACGCCGGCGTTTCACGCGCTACCCGACCGCGGACAGCTGCATTTTCCCCTGGTTCAGGAAGCACGCCTTGTCGAACAGCGTCAGGTCCAGCGGGTTCGGCGAGCGGACGTCCGCCAGCCCCGGGAACGGCTTGGCCGCCGGATCGTAGCTGCGATTGATCTGCGAAAGGCAGACGACGATCGAGCGACGCTCGCGGGCGAAGCGCTTCAGGCTCCCCACCTGCTCCATCACGCTTGGGCTGTCGCGTTTCTGATCCAGCAACTGAAGGTAGTCGACGACCACCAGCGTGCTCGGCGGCGCGCAAGCCAGCCGGGCGACGATGTAATCCGCGGTGATCGCGTCCGCGTCGTCCACGAGGAAGCGGTCGCGGAAGTCCGCCAGCTTCTTGCCGAGGAGCCCGAAGCATCGCGCGACGTCGGCCACGGTAAAGTCGAGCGTGAAGAATGCCGCACGATCGCCGCGCGCCATGGATTCAATCGCAAGGCCGAGGCCAAGCAGCGTCTTGCCTTGCCCAGGCCGAGCTCCGAGCAGGATCAGATCGCCGGCGCGCAGCTCGGTGAGCAGCCTCGAGCTCGTCGTGTCCGCGCTCGCCCGGGCGGCCAGCAGGCTCCAGGTGGCGAATCCCTCGCGATTTGCGAGCAGATCCAATGCGCGATGCAGTGGGATCCTCTCCTTACGCGAGAGGGCCTTGGCTTGTTGCTTCAGAATGTAGATGGGTGCCGAGAGATTCATACGACCTCCGATTTCGATCGTTGCTCGCAGTCCCTCCTTATGCGATCGATCGAATCCAAGGTGTGAATCGTCGGCTAGCCCCGCACGGTGAGTACTTCCCCATTTGGAGGGAGGGCGGCACGGGCATCATGCCGCGCTCAGTATGGAATAACGCCGGCGGGAGGGAAAGACCGGTGGCGCAGGAGCCGAGCCGCGCATCCGAACGGTGCGCGGGTGATGCGCGCCGCCGGCGGTGTCATCGCGGCACGCCTCCGCGGTCGCGATACCCAAGTGCCGCATTTCCGGCACAATTCGAACGACTCGTCATTCGCCTCGCGGCATTCGCCGCAGAGCCACGATCGTCCAGTCGACTTCGAGTACAGCTCGCGGATGAGCTCGACGCTCGCGCGCCATCCTCGTCTCCTAGACCCACACTCAGGGATAGGGGACGCCCCAGTCGCCCCGGGCACATCGACGAACAACTCCGACTCGATCCGTGTGCGTCAGTAGGTTCTGGACGAGCCCAGCATCGGTGATGGCTCGATGCTACGAGGACGTTTCTCATCGCTTCCTCCTCGGTCGGGCCCGGCAGGTCCAGGCCCCCGACCGCTCGTGGACCTTCGAACCGGTACGCGTCGATGTTTTAAGGATTGGCCGACGCTGTCAAGCGCCTCCGCGTAGTTCCCTCCGCTGGGGGCGCGTGCCACACTCGAAGCAGGCTGCACGAGTCGCAGCGCGCATTCCCAAGGGGAGCCCACATGGCCAGCATCAACAAGCAAAAAGTCGTCGATCGGCTCAATCGCATCCTCGAGTGCGAGCTCGCGGGTGTGGTCCGCTACACGCATTACTCGATGATGATCTTCGGCTACAGCCGCATCCCGATCGTGGCCTGGTTCCGCGCGGAGGCCACGGAGTCGCTGGCGCATGCGCAGCAGGCCGGCGAGATGGTCACGCGGCTCGGCGGCCATCCGTCGCTCGCGATCGGCCCGCTGCTCGAGACGCACCAGCACGACATCGGCGAGATCCTGCGCGAGACGCTAGAGGCCGAGCACACGGCGCTGGGGCACTACAAGAAGCTGCTCGCGCTCGTCGCCGGCAAGAACGTGGCGCTGGAGGAATACGCGCGTGATCTCATCGAGCAGGAAGAGGCGCACATCGACGAGATCGACAAGATGCTGCGTAAGCCCGGCGACATCGAAAAGAGCAAGGAAGCTCGCGACTTGAAGTGATCCCAAGCTGCGCGTAGCAGACTCGCGCTCGACCGACGTCTGATCTAGCCCATATCGAATAGCAGCACTTCGCTGTCGGCGCGACTCTCGATCGACACCTGCTCGTCGTGCGCGATGGCCGCGCCGTCGCCGGCTGCCAGCGCTTCGCCGTTGACGATCACCGCGCCGCGCGCCACCTGCACCCAGAGCTTGCGCTCGTGCGTGGTCGCGTGCGTCACGCGCTCGCCGGGCGCGAGCACCGCTGCGTAGAGGTCGGCCTGCTGGTGGATCGTGACGGATTCGTCGCGGCCGTCGGGCGACGCTACGAGCCTCAGCTTGCCTTGCTTCGCGGCCGTGTCGAACGTGCGCTGCTCGTAGCCCGGGGCAAGGTTACGCTGCGCCGGGAACAACCAGATCTGGAGAAAGTGCGCGACGTCGGTCAGCGAATTGTTGTACTCGCTGTGCTGCACGCCGGTGCCCGCCGTCATGCGCTGCACGTCACCGGGCCGGATCACGGAGCCGTTGCCCATGCTGTCCTTGTGCGCGAGCTCGCCCTCGAGCACGTAGGAGATGATCTCCATGTCGCGGTGGCCGTGCGTCGCGAAGCCCTTTGCCGGGCTGCACGCGATCCTCGTTGATGACGCGCAGCGGGCCGAAGCCCATGAAACGCTCGTCGTGGTAGTCGGCGAACGAAAACGTGTGGCGGCTATCGAGCCAGCCGAGATTGGCGCGGCCGCGTTCGTCGGCCCGGCGGATCAGCAACATACGAGAGTCCTCACTGCGGTAAGCCCGCCAGCATCTTCTCGGCCGACTCGCGGATATTGGCGTCGCTGCCGAGATCGCGCGCCTTCGTCAACGCCGCGCGAGCTTCGGCCGTTGTTGCCGAGCCGCAGATTCACGAAACCCGTCGTGAGCCAGAGTCGCTGGTGGTTCGGGTCGATCTTGGCGCCGGCCGCGAGCTTTTCAAGGGCTGCGGCGGACTTGCCCGCGTAATGCAGCGTGAGACCGAGCTCGTTGTAGAGCTCTACGTTCTGGGGGTCGATCGGCGAGCAGCTGCTCGAACGATTGCGCTGCTTCGTCGTAGCGACCGGCGTTGAACGCATCCTCGGCGCGGGCCGAGAGTGCCGACGGGTCGTCGCTCGACGCGCTCGCGACGGCGGCCGCGGGCGGCGCGTCGGCGACGGCTGGCGCGGCGCTCGAGGGCGCGCTCGGTAGCGACGTGCCGAGGCCCACGGCCCACGACGGCAGCGAGCTGGAAGGCGGCTGCCGGCCAAGATAGTAGTGGCGCGTGGCGGCAAACACCGTGAGGCCGAAAGCCACTTCGAAGAGCGCCAGCATGATCCAGACTTTCACATCCCGCATGTCGTGGTCTCCGTGCCCTGGGCGGGTGACCCGCTCGCCATTGTAGCCGTCGCTGCCGTTGCCTCGCGCGCGTCGTTGCCGCACGCTGCGGCTCCCAAGGCACTCGTCACGAAGCCCCCATGACCGCGATCGCCGCAGCGCTCGAGCAGATCAAGACGATCGTCGGCTCCCCGGGCCTGTTGACCGGCGACGCTGCCGCGCCGTTGCTGCGCGACGAGCGCGGGTTGTATCGCGGCGCCGCCGCGCTCGTCGTACGGCCCTCCACGGTCGAGCAGGTCGCGGCCGTGGTGCGGGTCTGCAGCGAAGCGCGCCTCGGCGTGGTGCCGCAGGGCGGCAACACGGGCTACTGCGGCGGCGCCACGCCGTTCGACGGCACGCGCCAGATCTTGCTGTCGCTGGCCCGCCTGAATCGCGTGCGCGAGGTCGACCCGGTCGGTTTCACGATGACGGCCGAGGCCGGCGTCATCCTCGCGAACGCGCAGGCCGCGGCGCGCGAGCACGGCTTGCTACTGCCGCTCAGCATGGGCTCGGAGGGCTCGGCGCAGCTCGGCGGCAATCTCTCGACGAATGCCGGCGGGCTCGCGGTGCTGCGCTACGGCACGATGCGCGAGCTCGTGCTCGGGCTCGAGGTGGTGCTGCCGAGCGGCGAGGTGCTCTCGTCGCTCAAGGGTCTGCGCAAGGACAACACGGGCTACGACCTGAAGGCGATCTTTCTCGGCGCCGAAGGCACGCTCGGCGTGATCACGGCCGCGGTGCTGAAGCTCTACCCCGAGCCCCGAGCGCGGCAGACGGCGTGGCTCGCGGTGGCCAGCCTCGAGGCGGCCTGCACGCTGCTCGGCCGCGCGCGCCGTGAAAGCGGCGACCAGGTCGTCTCGGCCGAGTACGTATCGCGGCGTTCGCTCGAGCTCGTGCTCGCGCACGTGCACGGTGCGCGCGAGCCGCTCGAGTCGCCCGCCGAGCATCATTTGCTGCTCGAGCTCGCGTCCGCCGACGATGACGCCGAGCTGCGCGCGAAGCTCGAGCGCGTGCTGGCCGGCGGGCTCGCGAGCGGCGAGATCCTCGACGGCACGATCGCCGAGTCGCTCGCGCAGCGCGGTGCGCTGTGGCTGCTGCGCGAGCGCGTGCCGGAAGCCGAGAAGCGCGCGGGCGGCTCGGTGAAGCACGACGTCTCGGTGCGCATCGGTCGAATCCCGGAGTTCGTCGCGCGCGCGGAGCCCGCGCTCGCGGCGATCGCGCCGCATCGGCTATCGATCTACGGCCACATCGGCGACGGCAACCTGCACTTCAACGTGTTGCCGCCGCTGGGGCAGGGCATCGAGGAATTTCGCGCCGGGCCGGCCGAGGCGCTGTCGACGTGCGTGCACGATCTTGCGGCGACACTCGGCGGCAGCTTCAGCGCCGAGCACGGCGTGGGCATCCTGAAAGTGCGCGAGCTGGCGAAGTACCAGCCGCCCGTGGCGGTGGCGCTGATGCGCTCGCTGAAGCAGGCGCTCGATCCACGCGGCATCATGAATCCGGGCAAGATGCTGGCGGACTAGGTGCGCGGCCGCCAACGGCCGAGCGGCGCGGTCAGCCGCCGCCGGCGTAGATCCGCACGAGCCGGTCGAGAAACTCGCGCCCTTCGAGCAGCGACTGCACGCGCATCCGCTCGTTGAGCCCGTGCGCATTGGTCGTTTCCGGGTCGCTGAACAGCCCGCTGACGCCGTAGGTCGGGATTCCCGCCGGCGTCAGGAAGCGCGCGTCCGTGGCGCCGGCCGCCATGCTGAACAGCACGGGCACGTCCGGCCAGAGCTGCTTCGTCACGAGCCTGATGGGCCCGACGACGTTCTCGGTCAGCGGCGGCGGCGCGCCGACTTGCTCGGGCGGATCGGCGAACGCGACGTCGATGCCGTCGTCGGCGACCACTCGCTTCAGAGTCTCGTGAATCTCCTCCTGCGTGTGGCCGGGGAAAATCCGGCAGTTCACGTTCGCGGTCGCGCGCTGCGGCAGGGCGTTCGGTGCGTGGCCCGCTTGCAGCATCGTGGTCACGCACGTGGTGTGCAGGATCGAGTTGTAGCTCGGATCCTGCTTCAGGCGTTCCAGAGCCGCCTCGTTCCGCGGCTTCGCCAGCATGGCGCGCATGTCGTCCGCCGTCTTGCCGGGCTCGATCTCGGCCATGCGCTCGAAGAACGCGCGCGTGGTCGCATTGAACTCGACGGGAAACTCGTAAGCGGCGAGACGCTCGAGCGCCGCCGCGAGCCGGTAGATCGCGTTGTCGCGCGTCGGCCGTGAGGAGTGTCCGCCGGGATTCCGGATCTCGAGGCGGAAGTCCTGGTACACCTTCTCGCCAGCCAGCACGCCGTTGTACAGCCGTTCGCCGCTCGGCGAGAGCCGCCCGCCGCCGCCTTCGTTCAGCGCGAAGTCGGCCTTGATCAGGTCGCGGTGGTGCTCGAGCAGATATTGAACGCCATTGAAGTCGTACGGCGTCTCCTCGCCGCAGGTCAGCGCCAGCTTGATCGGCCGAGCTGGGGCGGTAGCCCTCGCGCAGATAGCTCGTGACGAGGTCGACGAAGATCGCGGCCATCGCTTTGTCGTCGGCCGAGCCGCGGCCGTAAAAGTAGCCGTTCTCCTCGATCAGCTTGAACGGATCGCGTTCCCAGTCCTCGCGCTTCGCCTCGACGACGTCGATGTGCGCGAGCAGCAGAATCGCGCCGGCCGAAGGTGAGGCGCCGGGCAGCTCGGCCACGAGGTTGCCCTGCGCCGGCAGCTTCGGCGGCACGATCACGTGAATTGCCGAGGCAGGCATGCCCGCGGCCTCGAGTCGTGCGGCCATCGCTTCGGCCGCCTTCGTGCAGCTGCCGACCGACAGCGTGGTGTTCGTCTCGACGAGCTCTTGGTAGATCGCGCGCAGCGACGCCTCGTCGGCGCGTGCCGGCGAGGCCGCGATCGCCATGCAAAGCAGCGGGCCGAGTAAACCGAATGCCGGTGGGGCGCTGAGCTTCACGGCAGCCTCCTGGTCGATGATCGGGACACGCTGCGGAGTGTGCGGCCCCATGTCGTGCCGGGCAACGGCGGGTTGAAGCCCTTCGACCGCCGGCGCAGAATCAGACGGAGGGCCGATCCGGCCCCCTCAAGCCGAGGAGCGTCGAATGTCTTACTCGAACGCTGTTCGTTGTGCCGCCGGCTTGGCGGCCATGCTCTTGACCGCTCAGGGGTTCGCAGCAGGTGCGGCCAAGGATGACGACCTCGTCTGTCGCTACGAGCTGCGGCCGGGCTCGCACATAAGGATGCACGTCTGCGCCACCAAGGAGCAATGGGCAGCAACCGCATGCGCGACGCTTCGTGGAGCCAGACGAGCGGAAGTGCATTCCCCAGTGGCGTGGCGGTGGCCCCCACGGTTTCGGTCGTCATGAATCGGTGACCGCACGAGGGGTCATGTGCCACTAGAGCATGATCCCGTACGTTATTGGTTTTACTGTTTTCCGAGGTAGCTACTGCACGGGCGCGCGCGCCGCCCGATCAGGCACTGCGCGTGCCGTGAGCGGCTCGATCGCCGATCCACGCTGCGCTTGAAGCGCCGCGGTCCCCGCCGCAGAATCCCCGGAGCGCCTGTAGCCGCAGGCTTGGGGGAGCATCGCTGATGGCGAATATGCATCTCGGCCGCGATTTCACGCCGCCGGACGTTCACGCGAAGGTCACCGGTCGCGCCAAGTACGCGGAGGACTTCCGCGCGGAAGGCATGTTGTTCTGCCGCCTGCTTTTGAGCCCGCTGCCGCATGCGCGCGTGACAGAGCATCGACGCGTCCGAGGCGCTGAAGATGGACGGCGTGATCGCCGTGCTCACGGCCGACGACGTGGCGCCCACGCCGGCGCCGGGCGAGCCGATCCTGACGAACGAGCCGCTGTTCGTCGGCGACCGCATTCTCGCCGTCGCGGCCACGAGCGAAGCGCTGGCGCAGGAAGCCATCGACAAGATCAAGGTCGAGCTCACGCCGCTGCCGTTCGTGATCGATCCGCTCGATAGCCTGTACCCCGGCGGCAAGGACGCCCGCACGGACGGCAACGTGATCGCGGGTCGCGACGTGAAATCGATCAAGTGGACGGCCGCGGATTTCGCCACGGCGGGGGACGGCATTGCCGACCGGCGCCGCGGCCCAGGAATGGTCGTACGGTGACGTCGACGCCGGCTTCAAAGCCGCGAAGCTCGTGCTCGACGAGTCGTTCGTGACCGCCGCGCTGTCGCATCACTGCCTCGAGCCGCGCAGCTGCATGGCGTACTGGGAAAACGGCAAGTGCTTCGTCTACGGCTCGTTGCAGAGCCAGACGGCCGGCGTGCCGGGCCTCGCCCGCATGGCGGACATCGAGCCCGACGACCTCGTCTTCATCGCGGAGTTTTGCGGCGGCGGCTTCGGCTCGAAGATCAATCCGTATCCGGCGATGGCGGTGCCGATCCAGATGGCGAAGAAGACCGGTCGGCCCGTGATGATGCGCATCAGCCGGCACGAGGAAGGCATGTTCGGCTCGTCGCGGCCGGCGTTTCAGGGCCGCATCAAGATCGGCTTCGCCGCCAACGGTCGCGTGACCGCCGCGGATCTGTATGTCGTGCAGCAGAACGGCCCGTACTCCGGGGGCGGCGACCACGGCGCCGCGGCCGGCGCGATCACGTTGCTGTACCAGCCCCCCGCCATGCGCTATCGCGGCGTTGCGGTCAGCACGAACACCACGCCGACGGGGGCGCAGCGCGGGCCGGGCCAGAACCAGATCGCCGGCGCGATCGAGCCGCTGCTCGACAAGGCCGCGAAGGCGCTCGGGATCGACCGCGTGCAGCTGCGCCGCCTGAACGCGGCCGACAGCAACTCGAAGTTCGACGGCGCGCAGGGCCCCGTGACCAGCGCCTATCAGCGCGAGGCGCTCGAGCGCGGCGCGGCGGCGTTCGACTGGGAGCAGCGCAAGGCGCGCAGCGGCCAGGCGCGCGGCTCGAAGGTCACGGGCGTGGGCGTCGGCCAGGCGTTCCACTCGGCCGGGCGCAGCGGTTACGACGGCCTCGTGCTCCTCACGCCCGAGGGCAAGCTGCAGATCCATGCGGGCGTCGGCAACCTCGGCACGTATTCGTACGGCGCCACGTCGCGCGTCGCCGCCGAGGTACTGAAGTGCAAATGGGAGAACTGCACGATCGTGCGCGGCGACACGCGGCTTGGGCTGCCGTGGTCGTCGTCGCAGTCCGGCAGCAATACGTCGTTCACGATGACGCGTGCCGTGTACGCCGGCGCGATCGATGCGCTCGCGAAGCTGAAGGAGATCGCCGCGATGTCGCTCGGCGGCTCGGCGGACGACTACGACGTGGCCGACGAGACGGTGTTCGCGAAGAAGGATCGGAGCAAGAGCATGACGTACGCCGCGGCCGCGCAGCGCGCGATCGAGCTCGGCGGCAAGTTCAGCGGCCAGGAGGTGCCGGCCGACATCCACGCGATCACGAAGTCGGCGGTGACCGTGGTCGCCGGCAAGGGCCTGGTCGGCGTGGCGAAGGACAACATGGCGATGACGGGCACCGTGCCGGCGATCGCGGTGGGCTTCGTCGAGATCGAGCTCGACAAGGAGACCGGCCAGATCGACATCGTCGATTACCTCGGCGTGGCCGATTGCGGCACCGTGCTGCACCCCCTCGGCCTCGACGCGCAGATCAAGGGCGGTGCGGTCATGGGTTTCGGCATGGCGCGCAGCGAGCGCCACATCTACGATCCGCAGAACGGCTTCCCGGGCAACACGGCGATGTACCAGGCGAAGCTGCCGTCGTACCTCGACGTGCCCTCGGTCATGCACGCGCTCGGCGTCGACATGCAGGATCCGCAGAACCCGGTGGGCGCGAAGGGCATCGGCGAGCCGGTCGAAGGCTGCGCGAACGCCGCTGTGCTCTCGGCCATCGCCGACGCGCTCGGCGGTCACTACTTCAATCGGGTGCCGGTGCTGGCGGACATGATCGTGAACGCGGCGGCCGGTCGACCGCAGTCGAACAAGCCGCTGCAAGTCAGCACCGCGTAAGCTCGAGCCCGCTCAGCAGGCCGAATGCGCGGCCGGGTCGTCGCCGCAGACGCCGTACTCGATCTCGATGGTCGCGTGGCGTGATCCGAAAATGCTGCGCGAGCCGCCGCTTGATCTCGCGAACCGCCAGCTCCGAGTCCGTGTCCTCGGCGACGCACGCATGCAGCGTGACCATCGGCCGCTCCTGGCTGATCGACCACGCGTGCACGTGGTGCACGTCGAGCACGAACGGCAGGGCGGCGCGCAGATCGTTGCCGACCGCGCGGCTGTCGAACCCCGTCGGCGAGCCCTCGAGCAGGATGTGGCCGCTGTCCGCCACGACTTGCCATGCCGAGCGCAGGATGATCAGCGCGACGACGAGCGACAGCAGCGGGTCGATCGGCGTCCAGCCCGTGGTCAGGATCACGATCGACGCTGCGACGGCGGCGACCGAGCCCAGCAGATCGCCAACGACGTGCAGCGCGGCGGCCCGAATGCTCAGGTTGTGCTTATCCCCGGTACGCAGCACGAAGAACACGATCACGTTGACCGCGAGTCCGCCGGTGGCGATCCAGAGCATCGGCCCGCCGAGCACCGGGATCGGGGCTCGCCAGGCGATTCCAGGCCTCCACCGCGATCCAGGCCGCGATCGCGAACAGTGCGATGCCGTTGACGAACGCCACGAGCACGGCGAACCGGTCGAATCCGTAAGTGCGGCGCCAGTCGGCGGGGCGGCGGATCAGCCTGAAGCCGAGCCAGGCGAGCGACAGGCTGGCGAAATCCGTCAGCATGTGGCCGGCGTCCGCGAGCAGCGCGAGCGAGCCGGCGAGGGCACCCCCGACGACCTCCGCGATCATGAAGCTGCCCGTCAGAAGCGCGGCGAGGCCGACGCTGCGCTCGTTCAGAGCGTGCCGATGGTGGCCATGAGTCGTGGCCGTGGCCGTGCGCGTGATCTTGTTGCATGGTGCCGTCCGGATCGCGACTGGATTCTAGCACGCAGGTGCGCGAGCGCTTTTCGACGCACTGCTCGAATTGACGGTCCCCCTCGCGCCGGGGATCATGCCAAACCCGGCAGAGAACAACGACGAGCGTCGGAGCGCACCGGCGCCACGCTCCGGACGGCATCAACGGCGGATTGCAGTGCTGAAGGCACGACAGAAACTCGGCAAGTACCGTATCGAGCGTCGCATCTCGGAAGGGCCGATCGCGGCCATCTACGAGGCCATCGACACGATTCACGGCGTCCGCGTGGCGCTGAAGGTGCCGTACGAACGCTCGATGGACGAGCACTTTCTCGTCGACTTCAAGCGCGAGGCGCGCCTCGCGCAGCGGCTCGAGCACCCGAACATCCTGCCGATCCGCGACGCTTCGTTCATCGACGGCCGCTTCGTGATCGCGATGCCGCTCGGCGAGTGCTCGCTGACGAGCCGCATGCGCCGTCGGGTGTCGACGGAGTCGGCGTTGCAGCTCGTCGAGCAAGCGCTGGCGGCCCTGGCCCACGCCCACCAGCAGAACGTGATCCATTGCGACATCAAGCCGGACAATTTCATCCTGTTCCCGGGCAACCACCTGAAGCTCACGGACTTCGGGTTCTCCAAGGTCGCGCAGCGCACGCTGAAAGCCTCGGGATCCGGCACCGTGGGCTATATCGCGCCGGAGCAGGCCGTCGGTCGGCCGCGCTTTCAGTCCGACGTGTTCTCGCTTGGCCTCGTGATTTACGAGGTGCTGTCCGGCCATCTGCCGGAATGGCCGTACGACTGGCCGCCGTCCGGAATCAAGCGTGTGCGCGAGCGGCTGCGGCCGAAGCTCGTCGAGTGGCTGCATCATGCGATCCAGGTGCGGCCCGAGAAGCGCTTCAAGAACGCCGTCACGATGTATCGCGAGTTCAAGCGACTGCGCAGCGGTGCCGTGAAGAAGAAGACCTCGACGCAGAGGCGGGAAGACAACCCGTCGCTGTGGCAGGACGTGCTGTTCAAGCAGTTTCAGCGCAAGTATCGCAACGTGCTCGAGACGCGCTATCGATGCCGGTCGTGCACGGGGCCCGTGGCCGAGCTCATGCAGAGCTGTCCCTGGTGCGGCGCCAAGCCGCCGCTCGAGCGCCACGAGAGCACGCATCCGGCCGAATGCCCGCGCTGCCACCGCGGCGCAAAGCTCGATTGGCGCTACTGTCCGTCGTGCTACGGGCCCGGCTTCGAGGTGGAGACGACACGCCGCTTCAGCGACAAGCGCTACACGAGCAAGTGCCAAAACGAGAGGTGCCGTGGGCCGATGATGCCCTTCATGCGCTACTGTCCGTGGTGCCGTGCGAAGACCAAACGCCCCTGGAAGCTGCCGGGCAGCGCCGCGCGTTGTCCGCACTGCCGCTGGGGCGTCGACGCGAACTACTGGCACTACTGCCCGTGGTGCACGAAGGCGCTCGAATCATGAGCCGTCGAGTCGCAGGGCCATGAAAGCCGCCAACGGTCACGTGCAGCTGTTTCTTGGCGAGCACGAGACCGAGCGAGCCGACCTGTCGCTGCCGCACGGCGAGGTCTGCGTTCGCACGCAGCGCTCGCCGGACAAGCAAGGGCCGAACGAGGATTCGGCGGCCCTGATCCAGCTCGGCGACGACTCGCTCGTGCTGGCCGTGGCCGACGGCGTCGGCGGCATGGCCGCCGCCCGCGAGGCGTCGAACGTTGCGTGCAAACGCTGGCGCGCGTGCTGCGCAAGCTCCCGAGCGATCCGCCGGAGCTCAGGCCCGTCATCCTCGATGCCATCGAGGCGTCGAACAAGCACGTGCTGGATCTCGCGCGCGGCGCCGCCACGACGCTCGTGGTGGCGCAGCTCGATGCGCAGCGATTGCGGTGCTATCACGTCGGCGACTCGGAGCTCGTGGCCGTGGGCCAGCGCGGTCGCATCAAGCAGCGCGTCGTGCCGCATTCGCCGACGGGCTTCGCCGTCGAGGCGGGCCTGCTCGACGAGGACGAGGCCGTGCGGCACGATCAACGACACATTCTTTTCAACGTGATCGGCTCGCCGGACATGCGCGTCGAGGTTGGACCGACGTTGCAGCTCGCGGTCCGCGACACCGTGCTGCTCGCGACGGACGGCCTGTTCGACAACCTGTTCATCGACGAGATCGTCGATTCGATTCGCCACGGGCCGCTGGTCGCGGCGGCCGACCGGCTCGTGGAGCGCGTGCAGGCGCGCATGCGGGGAGAAGGCGCGGCCGACTACCCTTGCAAGCCCGACGATTTGACGGTGGTGCTGTTCCGGCCGCGCGGCCGCGCAAGTAGCGGCGTGACGCTCTACGACGCCACTTTCGCGTTCGGACTGCGAGTGGTCGAGGCGGCCGGTGCCGAGCGCGCTTCCGCCTGCTCGTAGCCGCGCGCGAATTCCTCGAGGAACTGCTGCGGAAACTGCCCGGCTGACGCTGCGCCACGACCTGGTAGAGATCCTTGTACAGATCCCAGTACTTCAGCTTGTTCGCCGCATTCATCAGGCCGCGCTTACCGCTCGAGAACTTGCTCTCGAGCTCCTCAGGGTCGAGCCGGCCGACGTAATCGGCCACGCCGGTGCGAGTCGCGGCCAGCAGGTGTTGCTGATGCTGCTTGATGTCGGTGAAGGCCTCGCGAACGGCATCGACGGCCGACAAATATTCGGCCGAACGACGCAACAGCAGGTTCGATCAGGGCCTCCTCGACGCTGGCGGAGAACTTCAACGGATTGTTCCGCTGCGCCTGAATCGTGGTGGTCGGCAGGCGAAGCGCGTTCTTTTGCTCCGCACGCAGATGCAGGTTCTCGGTCATGCCGAGGATGACCTCGCGCATGATCTGGCCGAGCAGCTGTAACGTCTGCTCGGCCACTCGCTCGTCGACCTTCTGCGCCGGGAGTCCGGCGCCGCGGAAGAACGCATCGAGCCCGGCGTTGCTCGCGCCGGAGGAGCCCTGACGCGCGGCGGGTGCAGCGGGCTCGGGCCGTGCTGCGATTGCAGGCGCCGCGGCGGCCGTCGGTCGCGGGGCGGGCGGTGGCGGTGGTGGCGGCGGCGCGGCGGCCCTCGGCTTGCCGGAGGCTTTCGGCGCCGGCCCGATCCTTGCGGCCGCGCTCACCGGCGGCGGCTCCGGGCTGCGCGGCTTCGGCGCGGGCTCGTCCTCGAGCCGCAGGCTCGCGGCGGCGTTCGCAGCCGCCTGGCGCGCGTCCTTCGGCTCGGCTTCCTCGCTGATCATCCACTCGATGCCGACCGCCGTGATCTCGTGCGCCGGCACGAGGTCGGCGCGCGTGGGATCGGGCGGTGGCACGCGCTGCGCGCGCTCGACGGGGTCCTCGTGCTCGCCGGTCGCGAGCTGGTAGCCTGTATCGTCCTCGGCGAGAACCTCGGCGCTCATCTCGTATTCGCCGATCCGAATCCGGTCGCCGGTGAAGAGCCGCTGCGGGTTGCCGCGACCGACCGGCTGCTCGGCATCGTTGACATAGACGCCGTTCGTCGAGGTATCGACGATGTAATAGCTCCCGGAACGATAGTCGATGCTCGCGTGGCGGCTCGAGAGATATCGCTGCCCGTCGGGCAGCACCCAGTCGCTCTCGAGGGAGCGGCCAATCGTGCCGCCGTCGTGCCCGAACTCCTTCGTGGCACGCTCGCCCAACCCTTGTCGATGACGACTGACTATTTGCAGGCGCAGAGCCATATCGATCCTTGCTGCCGGACACGCCCCACGGTTCACCGGTCCGTGGTTCCCCTTGGGGGAGTCTAGCGTTGCGACGCGTGCCGCTCTAACGTGCGCTGCAATTACTGTGACAGGTCTCTCAGAAAGCCGTGTGCTAAGCTCCCTGTGCCCCAGCACCAGGACCGGTCACGCATGGCGGCGAAGCCCATCTACAAAGTCATTTTCCTGAATCAAGGCAAGGTTTACGAAATCTATGCTCGACGCGTGACCCAGACAGGGACACTGTTCGGGTTCGTCGAGGTCGAGGAGCTGATTTTCGATGCGCGCAAGTCGGTCGTCGTCGATCCCGCCGTCGAGCGGCTGCAGATCGAGTTCGCGGGCGTCAAGAAGACGTTTCTACCCATGCACTACGTGCTCAGGATCGACGAGGTCGACAAGCAGGGCGTCAGCAAGATCACCGGCACCGACACCGGCAACGTGGCGCAGTTCCCAGTGCCGATGTATTCGCCTCCGGGCGGCAAGGGTGGGCCCAACGATCACTGATCACCAGGCTCGGAGCGGCTCGGAGCGGCCTACGGGATGACGTTGCGCTTCGCAGCTCTCGGCAGTGGCAGCCGCGGCAATGCGGCGCTCATCGAGTTCGGCAGCACGTTGCTGATGATCGATTGTGGTCTGCCGCGCAAGGCGGTCGAGGAGCGGCTGCGCGCGCTCGATCGCGAGCCGCGCGACGTGACTGCGATTCTCGTGACCCACGAGCACGCCGATCACGCCCAGGGCGTGGCGAAGTTCGCCCGTCGCTACAACACACCGCTGTGGATGACTCCCGGCACCGCGAGCGCGCTGCCGGCGCTGCGGAGGGTCAACACGCTGAGCTGCCACCGCGAGCTGACGATCGGCGGCATCGACGTCCGCCCGTATCCGGTGCCGCACGATGCGCGCGAGCCGTGCCAGTTCACGTTCACGGCGGGTGATCGCCGACTCGGCATGCTGACCGATGCGGGCCATGTGACACCGCACATGCTCGAGCGGCTCACGGGCTGCGATGCCCTCGCGCTCGAATGCAACCACGATTTGCCATCGTTGCAGAACGGCCCGTATCCCGAGACGCTGAAGGCGCGCGTGGCGTCGCGCTTCGGGCATCTGAACAACGGTCAGACCACCGATCTTCTACGACGACTCGAGCCGGCGCGCGTGCAATGGATCGTGGGGCTGCACTTGAGCGAGACCAACAACACACCCGAGCAGGTGCGCGCGACGTTGAAGCCGGCGCTCGAGAAAGCTCGTTACCCACTCCACCTTGCAACGCAGGATGCACCGACACCGTGGTTCGCGCTCGACTGAGGCGCGTGGGCGCTGTGCCCGGTCGTGGCGATTCGGTAGAATGCGAGTGCCCTAAGCCTCCACCAGGTCCTTAGATCGAACCGATGACGATGTTGCAGTTGGCCGGTCCTCCGGCAACGACTGCGTTCCGCCTTAAGAAGCTCCGTGCCGAGCTCCGGGCGCTCGCCCCGGCGGTCACCGACGTGGCCATGTATTTCCAGCATTTCGTCTCGCTGTTGCGCTCACTCGCGGCCACCGAGGAGCGCGTTCTCCACGCATTGCTCGATTACAGTGGCGGCCCGGTCACGCCCCAGCGCAACCGGCAGCGTCTCTACGTCGTGCCGCGCCTCGGCACGATCTCGCCGTGGGCGTCGAAGGCCACGGACATCGCGCGACTGTGCTCGCTGCCGGTGCGCCGCGTGGAGCGCGGCCGCGTGCTCGAGCTAGCGGTGGCGGCCGTGCTGACGACGGCTGAGCTCGAAAAGATCGCGCCCTTGCTGCACGATCGAATGACCGAAACTCTGCTGACGGCGCCGCCGACGCGCGAGCTGCTGTTCGCTGAGCACGAGCCTCAACCCGTGCGCACGGTGGACGTGCTGGCCGGCGGACGCGGCGCCCTCGAGCGCGCCAACGGCGAGCTCGGGCTCGCGTTGTCGGCCGACGAGATCGATTACCTCGCGACGCAGTTCACGGCGCTCGCGCGCAACCCTACGGATGTCGAGCTCATGATGTTCGCGCAAGCGAACTCGGAGCACTGCCGGCACAAAGTGTTCAACGCCGACTGGCTGATCGACGGGGAACGCGCGCCGAAGAGCCTGTTCTCGATGATTCGCAACACGCACGCTCGCTCTCCGCATGGCGTGCTGTCGGCCTACAAGGACAACGCCGCGGTCGTGGCGGGCGCCGAGAGCCGCTGGTTCTGGCCGGATCCCAAGTCCGGCATCTATGGCTACTCGACGGAGCCTGCGCATCTCGTCGTGAAGGTGGAAACGCACAACCATCCGACCGCGATCTCGCCGTTCCCCGGTGCGGCGACGGGCTCGGGTGGTGAGATTCGCGACGAAGGCGCGACGGGACGCGGCGCGAAGCCGAAGGCCGGCCTCGTCGGGTTCACGGTGTCGCATCTCGACGTGCCGGGCTGGCGGCAACCGTGGGAGCGGTCGCTGCCGGGCAAGCCGGATCGGATCGTCTCGCCGCTCGCGATCATGCTCGAAGGGCCCATTGGCGCGGCAAGCTTCAACAACGAGTTCGGACGGCCGAATCTCGCGGGCTACTTCCGGACGAGCCTGCTCGAGGTCGGCGGCGCGTGGCGCGGCTATCACAAGCCCATCATGATCGCGGGGGGGCTCGGCAACATTCGTGCGGCGAACGTCGAGAAAGGCGTTCCCGGACCGGGCGCCAAGCTCGTCGTGCTCGGCGGGCCCGCCATGTTGATCGGCCTCGGCGGCGGCGCCGCGTCGTCGCAGGGCAGCGGCGCCGGCGAGGCGGAGCTTGATTTCGCCTCGGTGCAGCGCGGCAACCCCGAGATGCAGCGGCGCGCGCAGGAGGTCATCGATACCTGCTGGGCGCTCGGCACGCACAATCCGATCGCCGCCATCCACGACATCGGCGCCGGCGGCCTCTCGAACGCCGTTCCGGAGATCGTCGACCACAGCCATTGCGGCGCCCTCATCGAGCTACGTGCGATTCCCAGCGACGAGCCGGGCATGAGCCCAATGGAGCTCTGGTGCAACGAGTCGCAGGAACGTTACATGCTGACGATCGCGGCGGATGACCTGCCGCGTTTCGTTGCGATCTGCGAGCGGGAGCGTTGTCCCTTTGCCGTGATCGGCGAGCTCACGGCCGCGCGCGATCTCGTGGTTCGCGATGCGACGCTCGGCGGCGAGCCCGTCGCGATGCCGATGGAAGTGCTGTTCGGCAAGCCCCCGAAGATGACGCGGCGCGCCATCCGAGCCGAGTTCGGCGCGCCCGCGTGGCGGCGCGAGCAGCTCTCGCTCGCGGCGGCGGTCGATCGCGTGCTTGCGTTCCCGGCCGTGGCCGACAAGTCCTTTCTCATTCATATAGGGGATCGCACCGTCGGCGGGCTGGTGGCGCGCGATCAGCTCGTGGGCCCGTGGCAGGTGCCGGTCAGCGACGTCGCCGTGACGGCGTCCGCCTACGAGGGCTACACGGGCGAAGCGCTCGCGATCGGCGAGCGGACGCCGGTCGCGATTCACGACGGTCCGGCCTCCGCGCGGCTCGCGGTCGCAGAAGCGGTGTTGAACATCGCGGCCGCGGACGTCGCCGCACTCGGCGACATTCGCCTCTCCGCCAACTGGATGGCCGCGGCGGGTCACGGCAACGACGACTACACGCTGTACGCGATGGTACGAGCCGTCGGCGAGGAGCTGTGCCCGGCGCTTGGTATCGCCGTGCCCGTGGGCAAAGACTCGCTGTCGATGCGCACCGTCTGGAGCAGCGGCGGCAAGCAGCACTCGGTCACGGCTCCCGTGTCGTTGATCGTGTCTTCGTTCGCACCCGTCCGCGATATTCGCCGCACGCTGACGCCGGCCCTTGCACCGGAGCCGGGCGCTGCCCTCGTGCTGCTCGATCTCGGCAACGGTCGCACGCGCCTCGGCGGATCTTGCCTCGCCCAGGCCTACGGCCAGTATGGCGGTGCGCCACCGGATCTAGACGACCCCCAACGCCTGGTCGCGCTGTTCGCGGCGCAGCGGGCGCTACGCGAGCGCGGGCTGCTGCGCGCCTATCACGATCGCTCCGATGGCGGCCTCTTCACGACACTGGCCGAGATGGCGTTCGCCGCGCACGTGGGTCTCGACGTCGAGGTGCCGGCGGCCGTGAGCGATGCGCTGGCTTATCTGTTCGCCGAAGAGCTCGGCGTCGTCGTTCAAGTGACGCGCCGCCGATTTGCCGGAGGCGCAGCGCGTGCTGACGGAGTACGCCGTGGTGCACGCCGTGGTCGCGCGTGTGGCCGAGCATGATGACGTGGTCATCCGGCGCGACGGCGCGGAGCTGTATCGCGCGGCGCGCGTGGAGCTGCAGCGCAAATGGTCGGAGCTCACGTATCGCATGCAGGCAATGCGCGACGATCCCGACTGCGCGCGCGAGGCCTACGAGACGGGGCTCGATCCCGCCGACCCGGGTCTGAACGCGCGGCTCACGTTTCCGTTGCCGAGCGAGCGGCGGCCCGGCGCGCGCGGCCCGCTGCCGAAGGTTGCCGTGCTTCGGGAACAAGGCGTGAACGGTCAGCGCGAGATGGCAGCGACGCTCGATCGGGCGGGCTTCGAAGCGCACGACGTGCATATGAGCGATTTGCTTGGCGGGCGCGGCAGTCTCGATGCCTACCGGGGCGTGATCGCGTGCGGTGGCTTTTCCTACGGCGACGTGCTCGGCGCGGGTGAGGGCTGGGCCAAAACGATTCTGTACCACGACCGTGTGCGGCAGATGTTCGCGGAGTTCTTGGCGCGTGCCGACGCATTCGCGCTTGGCGTGTGCAACGGCTGCCAGATGCTTGCCGCATTGCGCGAGCTGATTCCCGGGGCGGACCACTGGCCGAAGTTTCTCCGCAATCGATCCGATCAGTTCGAAGCCAGGCTCTCGCTCGTCGAGGTCGTGCAGAGCCCGTCGGTGCTGCTGGCCGGCATGGCTGGATCACGGTTGCCGATCGTGACGGCACATGGCGAGGGCCGCGCAGCGTTCGCAACGCAGGAAGCGCTAGCGGCCTGCGACGCGTCGCTCACGGCGCTCCGCTGGGTCACGAACCGGGGCGAGGTGGCGGATCGTTATCCGGCCAATCCGAACGGGTCGCCGCGCGGCATCGCGGGTCTTTGCAACGCGGACGGCCGCGTGACGATCATGATGCCGCATCCGGAGCGCGTGTTTCGCACGGCGCAGCTGTCGTGGCACCCCGAGGACTGGGGCGAATGCTCGCCCTGGCAGCAGCTGTTCGACAACGCCCGCCACTGGATCGGCTGACGCCCGCATTCGCTCGATTGCCTGTCGGCGACGCGACTCCAAGCGGTGGCTTTCGGCTGCGTCGGCGCCAGGACGGCGCCGACGCAGCCTACAGGGATGTACTTGCGGCGGTGCCGAAAGCCGCCGCTTGGAGTCGCGTCGTCGACAGGCTGCCGTCGCGCCGCCGGCTGCGGAGCGTGCGGCCACGTCCGCGCGCGTCACGTTTGTCGCAGTGTCGCGACACGCGAAACAGCGAGCGCAGCCGCTTCCCGCGGATTGCGCGTGCGAACCTGTAGCTGTGCGCCGACAAAACACGTGGTGCAGCGCGACTCGACGCCTGGCCGGACATCAACGGCTACGCGGTCTCGCGCCGTTCGTGACGTGCGTGGCACGGTTCGTGCTCCCCGTTCCCCCAGCGCGTGCATGCGGGAAGAGTTGAGACCTGGCTCATAGACCCGCGGCCGCGCCAGGAAATAAGGTGACGACGCCGCGAGGATTATGTCTCCCGTGGCCGACTATGCCGGTGCCGCAGTCGCGTTGACTGCGGGCGGCGCTGCGCGTGCGGCGCGAAGCTCGGGGCAATGGCGCGACGAGGGACTGCGAGCATGACACGACCGTGTGCGGCGATTCGGAACCACGTGATGCTGATCGCGTTGCTCGCGATCGCGACGGCCGTGCCGGCAGCCACTGGCTCTGAAGGGCTCGGCAGCCCCGGACTTCGTTCTGAAGAGTCTATCGGGCGAGAACCTCCGACTGTCGGAGTATCGCGGCGAGATCGTGATGTTGAGCTTCTGGGCGTCATGGTGCGGGGACTGCCGCGCGCAGCTCGAGCAGCTCGGTGCGATGCACGATCGTTACCAGGACGCGGGTGTGCGGCTGCTCGCCGTGAGTCTCGATCAGAACCAACGACAGGCCGAGGACATGGCCGCCCGCCTAGGCAGGGACATTTCCGTGCTGCACGACGCGGCGGGAGACGTCGGCAAGCTGTACAACGTGAGCCGCATGCCCGTCATGGTGCTGATCGATCGCAGCGGCGTCGTGCGGGAGGTCTTCGAAGGTTTTCGGCGCGGCAACGAAGAGCAGTATCTCGAGCGGGTACAGGCGTTGTTGCGCGAGTAAGCCGTGGCGCGGTCGCGCGGCGCAGTCTAACGAACGGCGGTTGGAGCGAAAGATGTCAGCAAGGTTGATCGCGTCGGTGGCGCTGGTGGTGTGCGGCTGGGTCGGTTTCGGCGCGGCGGCGAGCGCGCAGGAGGCCGGGAGCCAGACGGTCGCCGCGGCGGCGCCGGATTTCGCACCGCGTGCCGACAACAGCGGCGAGGAGCGGGCCGAGTTCCGGACGCTCGACGAGAACGTTCAGGGCCTGAAGAAGGAGGTTCTGGACTTGAACAGGGACCTGTTCTTGCTCGAGGAAGAGCTGCTGTTCCCGTCGAACACGCAAACCGCCGTGTTCGTGTCGATGGACGTCGGCGACTTCTTCGGTCTCGACTCGGTCGAGCTGAAGATCGACAACAAGGACGTCGCGAACTATCTGTACACCGAGCGCGAGGCTGCGGCGCTGATCAAGGGCGGCGTGCAGCGCCTCTACATCGGTAACTTGAAGGCCGGGGAGCACGAGCTCGTGGCCGTCTTCACGGGCGGCGGTCCGCATGCACGCGACTACCGGCGCGCCGCCTCCGTGAAGTTCGAGAAGGGCATCGGCCCCAAATATATCGAGCTGACGATCTCCGATCGACAGAGCAAGCAGCAGCCGGAATTCGTCGTCAAGGAGTGGGAGTAGTCGGTGACGACTCGGCTCCTCAATTTGGCGGTCGCTCTGGCGGCCGTCCTCGGCGCCGGTTCAGCTGGCGCGCGCGACGAGCAACACGGCATCGTCGTGCAGGACCTTGCCTACGGTGAGGTGCTGTTCAAGTACTTTCAGGAAGATTATTTCTCGGCGCTGACGCGTCTCTTGGCCGCGCAGGAGCGCGGCGAGCTGAAGCATCACGATGCCGACTCGCAGCTGATGGCCGGCGCTCTGTACCTCTCGTACGGGCAGCATCGCTTGGCCGGCGAGATTTTCCAGCGCGTGCTCGAGCAATCCGTCGATCCCGCGATTCACGATCGCGCGTGGTTCTTCCTGGCGAAGATCTGGCATCAGCGCGGCTATCTCGACGACGCCGAAGCCGCGCTCGGCAGGATCGGCTCCGCGTTGCCGGAGGATTTGGAGCCGCAGCGGCAGATGCTGCACGCGCAGGTGCTCATGGATCAGGGGCGCTTCGCCGACGCGCTGGCAGCGCTCGAGGCCTGGAAGCGGCCAGGCGACGCGTGGGTCGGCTACGCAAAGTACAACATAGGCGTCGCGCTCGTGCGGCTCGGTCAGACCGAGGCCGGCGCGAAGGTGCTCGATCAAGTCGGTCAACTCGAGGCGGCCACGCCGGCACTCGAGGCGCTGCGCGACAAGGCCAACGTGGCGCTCGGGTACGCCTGGTTACAAGCGTCGCATCCGGTCGAGGCGAAACCGTCGCTGCAACGCGTGCGACTCGAAGGCCCGTTCTCGAACAAGGCCCTGCTCGGGGTCGGCTGGGCGGACGCCGAGACGAACGACTATCGCAGCGCGCTGACGCCCTGGGTCGCACTGCGGGACCGCGGCATGCTCGATTCCGCGGTGCAGGAGTCGTTGCTCGCGGTGCCGTACGCATTCGCCCAGCTTGGGGCGGACAAGCAAGCTGCGGATCACTACGACGAGGCGATTGCCGCGTTCACGACGGAAATCGGTCATCTGACGGAGGCCATCGAGAGCATCGAGGGCGGCAAGCTGATCACGGAGCTGCTCGGCGAGCATGCGGATGCGAGCGACATCGAGTCGGGCTGGTACTGGCGCCTCGACCGCGTGCCCGACACGATCGAGAGCCGGTATCTCTATGAGCTGCTGGCGAGCAACAATTTCCAGGAAGGCCTCAAGAACTATCGCGACCTGCTGCAGCTGAACCGTAACCTGGCGCACTGGACGGAGAGCCTGGGCGCGTTCGACGACATTCTCGACACTCGACAGCGCGCCTACAAGCAGCGCAAACCGAAGATCGACGACAGTCTCGCGAGCGTCGATTTGGACGCACTCGCGGCCCAGCGTGTCGACCTCGAATCACGGCTGAACGCCATCGAGCGCAGCGAGGACGTCGTCGCGCTCGGTACCCCGAAAGAGCAGGAGACCTGGCAGTCGCTGGCCGCCATGGAGAAGCCGCTCGCCGAGCTGCCGAACGACGACGAGAGCAACGAGCTGCGGGACAAGCACAGGTTCCTCCGGGGACTGCTGCTATGGGACCTGCAGCGCGACTACAAGGCGCGTCTCTGGGCGGAGAAGAAGAGCCTGGGCGAGCTCGATCGGCAGCTGCGCGAAGCGCAGCGGCGCCACCAGCAGGTGTCGAGCGCACGCGACGATTGGCCCGAGAAGTTCACGGCGCTGACGGCGCGCATCGATGCGTTGCAACCGCGCGTGCAGTCGCTGGAGGGCAACGCGCAGGCGGCGCTCGCTCGCCAGCAGAATTTTCTGCAGGGGCTCGCCGTGGCCGAGCTCAAAGCGCAGCGCGACAGGCTGAGCACCTATCTAGTGCAGGCCCGGTTCTCGCTGGCGTCGATCTACGATCGCGCGGCCGCGCAGCCGGCGCCGGCACGCGCGGCGGCCGGCGCAGTGGCCGCGGAGGGCGAGCAATGACCAACGCGCCGGCGCTCGTGTTGATGGCGATCGCGGCGATCTGGCCTTTCGGCCATCGCGACCGGCACCACGAGGCAACCGGCACGATCAAGGATCTGGACAGCAAGACGGTCGAAGTCGATACATCCACCCCGATCGACGGCAGCGAAGCCAAGGCGATGGAAAGCTATCGCGCGTTTCTCGAGGTTGCGTCGGACGATCCGCAGCTGAAAGCCGAGGCGATGCGCCGCTTGGCCGATCTGCAGCTCGATACGGCCGATGTCGAGCAGCTGCAGGCCAACGTGGAGTCGCTGGGCACCGTCGGCAGCACGATCGACATGTACAAGCGGCTGCTCGAGACGTACCCGAACTATCCGAAGAACGATCTCGTGCTGTATCAGCTCGCTCGTGCCTACGAGGCGGAAGGGCGCATCGACGAGTCCCTGGCCACGCTGGACCGGTTGATCGCGAAGTATCCGCGCGCGCAGCACCTGGACGAAGCGCAGTTTCGGCGCGGTGAGACGCTGTTCGTGCAGAAGCGCTATCGCGATGCGGAGCGTGCCTACGGCCAAGTGCTGCAGAAGGGCCCCGATTCGACGTTTTACGAGCAGGCGCTCTACAAGCACGGCTGGTCCCTGTTCAAGCAGCAGGAGTACGAGGACAGCCTGGCCTCGTTCTTCGGTCTGCTCGATCGACAGCTCGGCACGGATAACGACGCCACGGGCGATCGCGACCCGGCCGTGCTGTACGGGGCCATGGGCCGCGCGCAGCAGGAGCTGATCGACGACACGTTCCGCGTGATGTCGATCGGGTTCTCCTATATGGATGGCGCGAAGTCGATTTCGCAGTACTTCAAGCGGCACGGCGAGCGACCGTACGCGTTCATCGCCTATACGAACCTCGGTGATCTATATCTCGACCAGGAGCGGTATCAGGATGCCGCGAACGCTTATCACGCATTCGTCGAGCTCGATCCCTATCACGCGAAGGCGCCGCTGTTGCAGGTCGAGGTCATCGAGGCGTTCAAGAAGGGCGGGTTCGCCGATCTCGTGCTCGAGGGCAAGGAGAACTTCGTCGAGACGTACGGACCCGGCAGTCCGTATTGGCAGCGCTTCACCTTCGAGCAGCAGCCGGAGGTCGTCGGCCATCTGAAGAGCAACGTGACCGACCTTGCCGAGTATCACCACGCCGAGGCGCAGAAGACGCACGATGCGGCGGAGTACGCGGCGGCGGCGCGCTGGTACAGAGCGTATCTGCAGTCCTTCCCCGACGATCAGGACGCGGCCGAGACGAACTTCCTGCTCGGCGAGGTGCTGTTCGAGAGCGGCAACTTCCGCGAGGCCGCCGTCGAGTACGAGCGCACTGCGTATGCGTATCCGTTCCACGCGCACGGCGGCGAGGCCGGTTACGCGGCGCTGCTCGCGTACACGAAGCAGGAAGAGCTGCTGTCGGGCACCGAAAAAGCCGAATGGCATCGTCGCGGCATCGACAGCGCGCTGCGCTTCGTGGACGCGTACCCGACGCACGAGCAGGCCGCGGCAGTGCAAACCGATGCGGCCGAGAAGTTGTATGCGCTCGGCGAATTTGCCCGCGCCCGCGACGTCGGCAGTGCCGTCGTCGCGCGCACGCCGCCGGTGGCGGCCGCCGCTGCAGCGCACGGCGTGGACCGTCGTGGCGCACTCGGACTTCGATCTGGCCGACTATGCGGCGGCCGAGACCGCGTATCAGAGCCTGATCACCCACGTGCCGCAGAGCGACCCGCAGCACGCGGAGGTCGTCGAGCGCATCGCGTCGTCGATCTACAAGCAGGGCGAGCAGGCGCGTGCCGACGGCGCGCTCGACGTGGCCGTGAGCCACTTCCTGCGCGTTGGCGCAGGCGGCGCCGACTTCGCCGATTCGCGCCACGGCCGAGTACGACGCGGGCGCGGCGCTGATCCAGATGGGCGATTGGCCCCGCGCGACGCAGGTGCTCGAGGATTTCCGCAAGAATTTTCCCGACGCACGAGCTCATGGCGGACGTGACCGCCAAGCTCGCCGTGGCGTACGTCGAGACCGGCGACAGCTCGCGCGCCGCGGCGGAATTTACGCGTATCGCCAATGGTGACGGTTCGGTCGAGGTGAAGCGCGAGGCGCTGTGGCGTTCGGCGGAGCTGTACGCGAAAACGGGCCAGGGCGTGGCCGCCACGACGGCCTACGGGCAGTTCGTGGAGCGTTATCCGCACCCGGTCGACGAGGCGGTCGAGGCGCGGCAGAAGCTCATCGAGCTGGCCGGCACGCAGCGGCAACGAGGCCGAACGCCAGCGCTGGATGCGCGATCTCGTGGCCGCGGATGCCGGCGCCGGCGCGGAGCGCACGGATCGCACGCGCTATCTGGCCGCGAAGGCACAGCTCGAGCTCGCGGCGCCGGCGCGCGAAGCGTTTCGTAGCACGCGGCTCGTGATTCCGCTCGACAAGAGCTTGAAGACGAAGAAGTCGCAGCTCGATGCGGCGCTCGCGGCGTATGGCAAGGCCGCCGACTACGGCGTCGCCGAAGTCACGACCGCGGCGAACTACGAGATCGCGGAGCTGTATCACACCCTGAGCAAGGATTTGTACGCGTCGGAGCGGCCGCGCGAGCTGAACAAGGACGAGCTCGAGCAGTACAACGAGCTGCTCGAGGAGCAGGCATTCCCGTTCGAGGAAGAGGCCATCAAGCTGCACGAGACGAACGCGGCACGGACGACGGAAGGCATCTATGACCAGTGGGTGCAGAAGAGCCTCGCGGCGCTGGCCGACCTGGTGCCGGGACGCTATGCGAAATCGGAGATCGGAGAGAGCCTTGTCCAAGCCATCCGCTAACGAGCTCGTGGGACGGTCGATCCGGGGCGGGGTCTGCGCCGCGAGCGCCGCTTTGCTGCTCGCCGCGTGCGGGGCGTCTACGCCGCGCCAAGCGGCCGTCGAATCGCCGACGGTCGTGAGGCCCGAGCCGGCCGCGGCCGCCGATGCGCGCTCCGCGCAATCCGCGGCGGCCGTCGAGCCAGCCGTGCGCGAGCCGCGTGCTGCGCCCACCACGGAGCCCGCGCGCCGCCGCGATCGACGTGGCGAGCGCGCTCCGCCCGAGACCGCCACGACCGCGGCGGCCGACGAAGCGGTGCCCGAAGCCGCGACGGCGGCGTACGACCGCGCGCTGACGGCGATGCGCGCCGAAGATTGGCTCACGGCGCAGGTCGAGCTGCAGCAGCTCACGGCCGAGTACCCGGCGTTCCCCGGGCCGTTCGTGAACCTCGCGATCGTCGAGATGCGCGACGGTCATCGCGACGAAGCACGCGCGGCGCTCGATGCTGCGCTCGCGATCGACCCGGGCCAGGCCGCTGCGAACAATCAGCTCGGCATCCTGCTGCGCGAGGAGGGCAAGTTTCAGGACGCGGAGCAAGCCTATCGGCGCGCGCTCGCCACCGATCCGAATTACGCGCTTGCGCACTACAACCTGGGTGTGCTGCTCGACATCTATCTGCGTCGGCCCGCGGAAGCCGTGGAGCAGTACGAGGCTTATCAAAGCTCGCTCGCCGAGCCCGACGAGAACGTCGGGCGTTGGATCATCGATTTGCGACGTCGTTCCGGAGCCGGCGGTGACGCCGCGCGTGTCGCGCAAGGAGCCAACGAATGAAGTTTCCACTGTGTTGCGGACTGCTGTTGATGGCCGCCGGCGCGTTGGCGCAGGCGCCGGCCGGGACGGAGGAGCGTGCGGCCAGCTCGCCCCCGCGCAAGCCCGCGCCGCTCGCGAACGTGGACGACCTCGAGCCGGCCGTCGACGTCGGTGGTGCTCGACGAGCGGCCGCAGTCCGGCCGGCCGCCCCGAGCGCCTCGCCTCCGCTGCCCATACCCACCGCTGCGGCACCGTCGGCGGTGCAGGGTCAGCAGGCGTCCCGCCCACGAGTCATGGACTCGTTGGATCTGGGAACCACGTCAATAACGGGTAACCAGGAATTGCCTAAGGTGCTGTACATCGTACCGTGGAAGAAGTCCGACCTCGGCGATTTGGTTGGCCGTCCCGTGAACACTTTGCTCGACGAAGTGCTCGCACCGATCGATCCCGACGTATTTCAGCGGCATCTGGAGTACTACGAGACTCTGCACGGCGGAAGTGAAAAGGAGTGAGTTCGATGGGTGTCTATACGACGGTGGTCAAATTCTTTCAGGAAGGCGGCCTGTTCATGTATCCGATCGCGATCGTGCTCGCCCTGGGCGTGGCGATTGCCATCGAACGCTGGGTGTACCTCACGTTGACCACGGCCAAGAACAAGGCCCTATGGAACAGCATCACGCCGTACCTGAAGGCCGGCAACCTCGCCGGTGCGGTGCAGGTGACCAGCAAGTCCGGCGCCGTGATCGCCCAGATCATGACGTACGGCTTGAATCGGGTTCGCTCCGCGCGTCGCCGCGAGGACGTCGAGCAGGCGATGGAGGAGAGCCTCATGGAGGTGATGCCGCGTCTCGAGAAGCGCACTCACTATCTCGCGACTTTTGCGAACATCGCCACTCTGCTCGGATTGCTCGGCACCATCGTGGGCCTGATCAGCGCGTTCACCGCCGTTGCGACTGCGAACCCTGCCGAGAAGGCAGACCTGCTGTCGGCGAGTATCTCGGTCGCGATGAACACGACGGCGTTCGGCCTGATCGTGGCGATTCCGTTGCTGCTCGTGCACACGCTCTTGCAGACGAAGACGACCGAGATCATTGACAGCCTCGAGATGGCTTCGGTGAAGTTCTTGAACTCGATCACCGAGCGTGCGGCCGAGGCGAAGCCCGCCGCGGCAGCCGCGAAGGCCTAGCAGACCTCGTTCACGGCCTTCGGAGGCTCGCCACGTGAAGAAGTATCGCGCGCATCGGCAGCGACACAAGGAAGCGCAAGAGCTGAATATCACCGCCTTCATGAATTTGATGGTGGTGCTCACGCCGTTTCTGTTGATCACGGCCGTGTTCTCGCGGTTGACCGTTCTCGAGCTGAATCTGCCGACCTCGCAATCGCAAACGAGCGACGACGACACGCCGTCCTTCCAGCTCGAGATCACGGTGCGCGACGAAGGGATAGAGGTCGGCGACCGCAACCAGGGCACCCTGAGCCGCCTCGAGAAGCAAGGCAAGGATTATCCGCTCGACGAGCTCTCCGCATACCTGCTGCGAATCAAGCAGCAGTTTCCGGACAAGGCGGACGCGACGTTGCTGCTCGAGCCGGACATCTCGTATCAAACGGTCGTCGCGGTCATGGACCGCGTGCGCGTCTCGGAAAGCCACGACCCGACGGATCATCACGTGATTCGCTCGGAGCTGTTTCCCGAGGTCTCGATCGGCGATGCGCCGGTGAGCAACTAGAGGGTGCCGCGATGAAGTTCATGGGTCGCGCCGCGCGCATGGAGCGGCACCACAAGCGTCGCAAGGGCGGCGCGGCCATCAACCTGGTGTCCATGATGGACATCTTCACGATTCTGGTGTTCTTCCTGCTCGTGAACTCGAGCGAGGTGGACACGCTGCCGAACGCGAAGGACGTGCGGCTGCCCGACTCGACGGCCGAAGAGAAGGCGCGCGAGTCCGTCGTCGTGCTGGTCACGGAGCGGCAGGTTCTGGTGCAAGGCCGGCCCGTGGCGGACATCGCGGCAATCAACGCGAGCGGCCGGGTCATCATCCCCGAGCTCAAGGCGGCGCTGGAGGAGCAGACGGGGCGCGCGCTCCTAGGCGGCCAGAGCGAGGATGCGGTCGCGGAGCGGGAGGTCACGATCATGGGCGATCGCGAGATCCCGTATAGTCTCTTGAAAAAGGTCATGGCCACCTGCACCGCCGCCGACTATGGGCGGCTGTCGCTGGCGGTGCTGCAGAAGGCCGAGAACACGGCGGCGTTGACGGCGGCGGCCGTCGGCGGTTAAAGGTTCAGCATGAGCAACGCGGTCGCTCTGTATCGAATCTACGATCTGCCCTGGACGAGGGGGGCGGACGAGCGCGACCGTGTCCGGAAGATCACGCGCACGACGCTCGCCACGCTGCTCGTGCTGGCCGTGGTCGTGTCGTTGCTGCCCGTGCCGAAGCAGGCCCCGGATCAGGTGCAAGAGGTGCCGAAGCGCCTCGCGCGGCTCGTCGTCGAGCGTAAGGCGCCGCCCCCCCCGCCGCCGCCGGTCGTGCGCGAGGAGAAGCCCACACCGGAGCCGCAGCGGGTCGTCGAGCAACCGAAGCCCGAGCCGAAGGTGGAGAAGCCGCCGGAGCCGGTGAAGCCCGTGGATACCAAGGCCCTGGCGCGCGAGCGCGCGCAAAAGGCCGGCGTTCTTCAGTTCGCGCAGCAACTTTCCGCACTGCGTAACAACGCTGATCAGACCGCCGGGCGCCTCGAGCGCGCCGCGACGGCGGCCGGTCCCGGCACGGCGCCCGTCAACGAGCGCTCGTTGATCACGTCCCGTGTCGGCTCGGGTAGCGGCGGCATCAACACGGCGGCGCTGAGCCGCAACACCGGCGGCAGCGGCCTCGGCGGTCGCGAGACCACGGTCGTGGAAAGCCCCGTCGAGGGCTTCGGGCCGGCCGGCGGCGCGGCACAGCGCAGCGGCGACAGCAACAAGGCGTCGCGCAGCCGCGAGGAAATCGAGCGCGTGTTCGACGCGAACAAGGGCCGGATCTTCACGCTGTACAACCGCGCGTTACGCGAGAACCCGGCGCTGCAAGGCAAGGTGGTGCTGCGCCTGACGATCGCGGCGGACGGCAAGGTGACGTTCTGCGAGATCGTGTCCTCGGAGCTCAATGCTCCCGAGCTCGAGAAGGCCCTCGTGCAGCGCGTGCTGCAATTCCAGTTCGAGCCGAAGGACGTCGAGCCGATCACGACGACGAAGCCGATCGACTTTTTCCCGGCCTGAGCCCAGCTCCAACCGCCGCCGGCGGCCCGTGTATAGTGAGCGGGCCCGGGATTCTCGACGCTTAGTGGGCTACGCGCGACCCCGGCTCGGAAGGGGGGACCACGAATGCAAACGACTGGCGCGGCCGCCGCGACGCTGAATCTCACCGACTTCATGGACAATTGCCGGATCGGCTCGCTGCAGGTCCGGGTGTTTGCGCTCTGCCTGGCCTCGCTGATCATGGACGGCTTCGACGTGCAGGCCATGGGCTACGTGGCACCGGCCCTGTTGCGCGACTGGAACGTACCGGCTCCCACGCTCGGGCCGCTACTGTCGATCGGTCATGTCGGCGTCATGATCGGAGCGATGCTGTTCAGCATGATCGCGGACAAAGTCGGGCGGCGACCCGTGCTCGTGCTCGCGACGCTGTTCTTCGCCATTATGACGCTCGCGACAGCCCTGGCTCAGGACGTCACTCAACTGCTATGGCTCCGGCTGATCGCCGGTCTAGGCCTCGGCAGCATCATTCCGAATGCCACGGCGCTGATCGGCGAGTTCAGCCCGAAGCGCACGCGCGTCTCGTGGATCATGTGCATCACGATGGGCTTTACGCTCGGTGCCGCGATCGGTGGCTTCGTCGCGAACGCGCTGATTCCCGTGTTCGGCTGGCGATCTGTGTTCGTCTTTGGCGGCGCCGTCCCGCTGGTCGTGTCGATCTTCATGTTTTTCGGCTTACCCGAGTCGCTGCAGTTTCTCGCGGTCCGCAGGCAGCACTTCGACCGACTCGCGCGCTGGCTCAAGCAGCTCGATCCCACCGTCAGAGTCGACGCCACGACGCAGTTCATCTCGAGCGAGACGAGCCGCAAGGGCGTGCCGTTCTGGCATTTGTTCCGCGAGGGGCGCGCGTTCGTCACCACGCTGTTCTGGATCGTGAACTTCACGAACATCCTCGTGCTGTACTCGCTCTCCGGCTGGTTGCCGACGATCTTCCAGCGATTCATGGGCTACGATCAAAGCACGGCGATTCTGCTCGGGACGACGGTGCAGGTCGGCGGTACCGTCGGCGCTTTCGGACTTGCGTGGCTGATCATTCGCGGCGGCTTCATTCCGATGCTGACGCTGACGTTCGGCGTCGCGACCGTCAGTGTCGCGCTGATCGGCCAGCCGGGATTGTCGCTCCCGGTGCTCTATACGATCGTCTTCATCGCCGGCTGGTGCGTCGTCGGCGGGCAGCCCGGCTTGAATGCGCTGTCGTCGAGCTACTACCCGACGTATTTGCGCTCGACCGGCGTGGGTGCCGGGCTCGGAGTCGGACGCCTCGGTGCGATCGCCGGCCCGTCGCTGGCCGCGGTCCTCGTGGCTCAGCAATGGAGTCCCCAGCAGCTGCTCTGGGCGGCCGCGGCCCCCGCCTTGGTCTCCACGTTGGTGGTCGTGACCCTGTGGTTCGTGCTCGGCCCGGCCGTCAGCCCGACCGGGCGCGAGCCGGACGCCGTCCCGTTGCCGCATTGAGAAGGCGGAGGAGCGAAACCGCGCCATGACGGTGCACACGCTGCTCGAGCTCGAGGAGTTCGCGCTCGCTCTGGCCGACACGGCGGGCGGCATCGCGCGAGCACATTTTCGCCAGCCGATGTCCGTCGAGAACAAAGGCGGTGCGTCATTCGATCCCGTCACGGCGGCCGATCGGGCGATCGAGCGGGTGCTTCGTGCGGCGATCGTCGAGCGCTACCCCGACCATGGCATCGTCGCGGAGGAAGACGGCGAACGTGCCGGGCGCGGCGAATACACCTGGTACCTCGATCCCATCGACGGCACCCGCGCGTTCATGATGGGCTCGCCGCTATGGGGCACCTTGATCGGCCTCGCGAATCGCGACGGGCCGTTGTTCGGCGTGCTCGCGCAGCCCGTGCTCGAGGAAGTGTTCTTCGGCAGCCCGGCCGGGAGCTGGCTCGTCAAATCGGACCGCCGCGATCGACTGCACGGCCGAGACTGCACGACGCTCGGCGCTGCGGCGCTGGCATGCACGCATCCGGACATGTTCTCCGGGGCGCGTGCGCGAGCCTTTCAGGCGCTCGCCGGTCGCTGTCTGCTGCACCGTTTCGGCGGCGACTGCTACAACTACGCGATGCTGGCGGCCGGTTTCGTCGATCTCGTCGTGGAGGGCCAGCTGAAGCCGTTCGATATCGTTCCACTGCTGCCGATCCTCGAGGGCGCCGGCTGCGTGGTGAGCGACTGGCGCGGCGGCCGGCCGCTGACGGGCGGCTACGTCGTGGCCGCGGCCACGGCGCAGCTGCACGCCGCCGCGCTGGCATTGTTACGGCCGGCCGATCTGTGATCGCGCTAACGGCGCGGCGGCCACCCCGCATGGCAGTGTTTCGCCCAGCAGGCACGAGTTTGTTTTACAGAATATGGCCCGAATAGCCGACAAAGAGGGTGCGCCCACCAAAGAACCGCCGAGCGACGAGGCCCGGCCCGGACGGGTCGAGGTCGATAGTCGAGGTCGCAACGTGTGGCGCTGGGCGCGCCAGGGCCTCGACAGCACGAGCGTGCTGCTGAAGGGACTCGAGAACCAGGACCTCGCTCTCGAGCCCACGCAGAAGGTGCCCGTCGTGCCCAACGTCGAACGCGCCGCGCCGCGGGGCCCGCGACCGCCCGCGGACACGCGCGCCGATGCCGCGGGTGGCAAAACGCCGCCGGCGGCCAAGCCGGTCGGGCAGAAAGAGAAGAAGCGTGCGAATCCCGACCGCAACGAGATCCGTCGCGATCGCGCAGGCGGGTTCGATCCGTACAACACCCGCTGACCGCCCAGCCCACGCAAGCTCGTCTGCTATAGTCCCGGCGCCCGCGCGCTGCCGCGCGCGTTCCACGGGATAGCCATGGTCAAGCTCGTCGTCACCGACAAGAAAGGACGCGAGGTCGAGGTCGACGCGCAACCCGGCTGGTCGATCATGGAGAACATCCGGACCCTGCCCGATAGCGTCGAGGCGATCTGCGGCGGCATGTGCGCCTGCGCGACCTGCCACGTGCTGATCGACCCGGAGTGGCTGGCCCGTTTGCCACCGCGCCGCTATGAGGAGTACGTCATGCTGCGGGACGTGGCCTCGTTCGATCGCAACCGGTCCCGACTGTCGTGCCAAATCGTGGTTCACGCCGGGCTCGAGGGGCTGCACCTGACGGTCGCACCCGACGAAACCTAGCGGTCGACTCGCGCAGGTTCCCATCGTCAGGGTGCCCACGCTCTGGGCATTCGCACCACGGCGGTGCGAAGCGCGCCTCATGCTGGTGCACACAGCCTGTCCGGAGCTCCCCTCGAATTTCCGTAAGCTGCTGTTTCAAAAGAAATTCTGTTGCTGGCATGGATGCTGCAATGTCGCGGCCGTCCGAAACTAACAACCTGCGCAAGGAGCTCAAGCGCTATGAAGACCAAGACTCTGCTTCCGGCTTTCGTCCTTTCCGCGGCGGCTGCAGTGGTGCCAGCGACGTCCATGGCGGAGGCCTCCGCCAACATCGGCTGGGTCAGCGACTACATCTTCCGCGGCATTCATCAAAACAGCTCGTCGGCGTTCGCCGGCGTCGACTACTCCACTGACAGCGGTTTCTATATCGGCAACTGGGACGCCGACGTCGGCCAGGGACTCGAGAACGACCTGTACTTCGGCTACTCGGCCGGCGACAAAGTCACGTGGAAGGTCGGTTACACGGGCTACTTCTACAGCGACGACTTCGACGACACCTATAACGAGATCAATCTCGGCGTCGGCTACGGCATCTTTGCGCTCGACGTGGCCGTCGGTAAGTGGGACGGGTTCGGCAACAAGCAGGACTACACGTTCACGTCGATCACGATCTCGCCGGAGAAGGGTCCCTACTACAAGGTGGGCAGCTTCAGCCAGGACTTCGACGGCAGCTACTTCGAGCTCGGCTATACCCACCACATAGAGGACCTGGATATGGATCTGACGTTCGCGTGGGATCACAGCAGCGACCTGTTCGTTGCCAAGAATGGCGGTGACAACGCGATCGTGTTCGGGATCAAGAAAAACTTCATGTTGAAGAAGTGAGAACCACCATGAACTCAAGATCGAGGTTATTGCGATGAAGCTCATAACGGCAGTGATCAAGCCGTTCAAGCTCGAGGACGTCCGCCAGGCGCTCGCCGAGGCCGGAGTCCAGGGCTTGACGGTGACCGAGGTGAAGGGTTTCGGGCGGCAGAAGGGCCATACCGAGCTCTATCGAGGTGCGGAGTACACAGTCGACTTCGTGCCGAAGACCAAGCTCGAGGCGGCGGTGCCGGACTCGCTGGTCGACCAGGCTGTGGAGGCCATCATCAGCGCGGCGGGCACGGGCTCGATCGGCGATGGCAAGGTGTTCGTCTTCGATCTCGTCCATGCGGTACGCATCCGCACGGGCGAGACCGGCGATGCGGCGCTTTAGGCAATTAGGAGGATAACAATGAAGATCTTGAGAAGGACCGCGGTTTGGGCCTGCATACCGCTGATACTGGCCCTGCCGGGTATCGCCGCAGCGCAGGACAGCCCCCCGATGCTCGATTCGGGAGCCACTGCCTGGATGATGACGTCGACGGCATTGGTGCTGTTGATGACGATCCCGGGCCTCTCGCTGTTCTACGGCGGCATGGTCCGCGCGAAGAACGCACTGTCGGTGATGATGCAGTGCTTCGCCATCACTTGTCTCGTGACCGTGCTTTGGGCGCTGTATGCCTACTCACTGGCCTTCGGACCCGACGTCGGCCTCGTCATCGGCAGCCTCGACAAGGCGTTCATGAAGGGCGTGACCGTCGACGCGATCAGCGGAGTGATTCCAGAGAGCGTGTTCTCGATGTTCCAGCTGACGTTCGCAATCATCACGCCGGCCTTGATCGTCGGCGCGTTCGCCGAGCGCATGAAGTTCTCGGCGATGATGTGGTTCATGGCTCTGTGGCTCACGCTCGTCTACGCGCCGGTCGCACATTGGGTCTGGGGCGGCGGCTGGCTCGGCACGTGGGGCGTCAAGGACTTCGCCGGTGGCACGGTCGTGCACATCAACGCCGGTATCGCGGGCCTGATGGCCGCACTCGTGATGGGCAAGCGCAGAGGGTTCCCGCAGACGCCGATGAAGCCGAGCAACCTCGTCCTCACCGTCGTCGGAGCGGGCATGCTCTGGGTCGGCTGGTTCGGGTTCAACGCAGGCAGCGAGCTCGCGGCGGACGGCACTGCCGGCATGGCGATGGCCGTCACGCAGATTGCGACGGCATCGGCTGCCATGGCCTGGATGTTCGCGGAGTGGATAACCCACGGGAAGCCTAGCGCTCTCGGTATCGCGTCCGGCGCCGTGGCGGGTCTCGTCGCGATCACGCCGGCCTCCGGTTTCGTCGGGCCGATGGGCTCGATCGTGATCGGCGTGGCCGCAGGCGTGTTGTGCTTCCTGTCGGTCGTGAAGGTGAAGAAGGCGTTTGGCTACGACGACTCGCTCGACGCTTTCGGAGTCCACTGCATCGGCGGAATCATCGGCGCTCTCCTGACGGGCGTGTTCATCGATGCGGACCTCGGCGGCTCGGGCCTGCCCGAGGGCGTCACGCTCAGCGGTCAGCTCGTGCTGCAGGCGATCGGCGTCGGTACGACGCTGGTTTACTCCGGTGTTCTGAGCTTCATCATCCTGAAGGTGCTCGACGTGTTCATCGGACTACGCGTCAGCGACGAGCAAGAGGAGATGGGTCTCGACCTCGGCCAGCACGACGAGCAGGGATACAACTTGGGTTAGCAGCTGTCTTCTCTCCTAGCGTTTCCTCGTTTGGCCGGCAGCCCTTGGGTTGCCGGCCTTTTTGCTTTCGGCTCCGCCGCGCACAGCGGGATCAGAGGCGCTGGCCGCCGTCCACCTCGATGATCCGCCCGGTCACGTAGTCATTCTCCAGGATGAATGCGGCGGTCGTTGCGATCTCGCGCGGCTCCCCAAGCCGCTGCAGCGGAATGCTGGCGGCCATCTTCGCGAGCATCTCGGGTTTCATGCTCGCCACCATCTCCGTCTTTATGAAACCCGGCGCGATGCCGTTGACGCGAATGGCGAAGCGCGCGAGCTCCTTGGCCCACACGACGGTCAGCGCCGCGACGCCGGCTTTCGCCGCCGAGTAGTTGCTCTGACCGAAATTGCCGGCGCGCGAGAGGCTCGAGATGTTGATGATGCAGCCGCCGTTGCCGAGCTGGATCATTCGCGCGGCGGCTTCGCGGCCGCAGAGAAACACACCGGTCAGATTCACGTCGATCACGGCCTGCCATTGCGCGAGCGAGAGCTTGTCCGCGACCGCGCCGTCCTTGACCTTCACGAGCAACCCGTCGCGGAGGATGCCTGCGTTAGCGATCACGACGTCGAGCCGCCCGAATTCCGCCACGACGCGGTCGAACGTGTCGACGACGTCGGCCTCGACGGCGACGTTCGCCGCGTAGGTTCGGCTGCGCACGCCGTGCAACTCGCAGGCGCCGCGCACGGTCTCGAGCCCGGCGGGATCGAGATCGACGAGCGCGACGTTCATGCCACGCTCGGCGAGGTCCTGCGCCATCGCGGCGCCGAGCCCGCGGCCGGCGCCCGTGATCAAGACGGTTTTACCGCTGAGTTGCATGTCGTGGCTCCTGATACGCCTCGAGGCGAGGATGGTAACCAGCCCGCCCGACCGTGGCCAGGAAGAGGCGCGACGGCGAATTGCGGTATGCTCGCCGGCCCAATGAGCTTGCCATGCCCCGAGCTCCCGAGCGGATGCTGATCTCCAAGTATTTCGACCACATCGCCATCACGCTATCGACGATCTGCATCGTGCATTGCCTCGCGGTGCCCATCGTCGTGGCCGTGCTTCCGGTGCTGGCGCTGACCTGGGGATTGAGCGACGCTCACTTCCACACGCTGATGTTGTGGTTCGTGGTGCCGAGCAGTGTGCTCGGGTTCGCTTTCGGCTATCACGCACATCGCGGGGCGGCGATCGTGCTCTCGGGAGCCGTCGCGATCGCGGTGCTCGCCTACGTCGCGCTGCGCGCGCATGGCGTCTGGTCGGCGGGCGCGGAGACGGCCGTCAGCGTGGCGGCCAGCGTTCTGCTCGCGGTGGCGCATTGGCGCAACTTTCGCGCCGTGCGCCGCGCGCACGCCCATCACTTCTAGCGAGTCTGCCGCGGCCCGGCGAAGGCGGCGCGACCGCCTTCGAGCGTGAGCTCGTGCGTGAACCCGCCGCGGTAGGCCGTCAGGTGCGATGCGCAGACGAGCTGCGTGCCGCTCGCGACCACTGCCCGAGCGTCCGGTTCAGCAGCTCCGCCATGGGCGCGTCGAGTCCTTCCCACGGCTCGTCGAGCAGTAGCACGCGCGGGCGATTGACGAGTGCACGCGCGATCAGCGCGCGACGCGCCTGGCCATACGACAGCGTATTGAGTGAGCGATCGGCGAGCGCGCCGAGCTCGAGCTCCTCGATCAGCTCGGTAACGCGCGCCGTCTCGACGGCCGTCAGGCGGCGCGTTTGGCCGATGCTCGACTCGAATCCCGAAGCCACGCAGGCGCGGACCGTGGACGGGTACCGATAGCTCGCCTGCAGCTCCGGCGACAGCCATGCGATCCGCTTGCGCAGCTCCCAGACGTTGCGCGGGTTGCCGAGCGCCGGCCAGCGAATCTCGCTCCCGAGGGCGGGGCGCAGCTGGCCGTGCAGCAACCGCAGGAACGTGCTCTTGCCCGAGCCGTTGGCGCCGGTGACGAGCCATTGCTGGCCGGGCTCGAGCCGCCAGGTCAGATCGCGGAGCACGTGGCGCGCGCCGAGCCAGACGTCCGCGTGCTCGAGCACGACCAACGGCAGCGCCGGGCTCGGCCGCGACGACCGTGTGCGCGCCGCTTGCGCGGCGCTGCGCCGGTTCTCCGGCCGGCGGAGCGCCGCGGCGCGCGCAGCTCCACGGCCGCGATCCGGCCGTGCGCGAGCCGCAAGTAGTGCTCGATCATCGGCGGCAAATCGGCCGCGACGTGTGCGGCGCACACCAAAGTGCATTCGGTCGCGACGAGCGCGAGCATCGTCGCGAGCTCCGTCGCGCGCCGGCTGGTCGAGGCCGCTGGCCGGCTCGTCGAGCAGCAGCACGCGTCGGCTCGAACGCGACGCCGCGCGCGATCAGGACCCGGCGCTGCTCGCCGCGCGACAGCTCGAGGAACCGCCGCTCCGCGAGGTGCGCGATTCCAAGCCGCCGCATGACGGCGAGCGCGCGGCTGCGCTCGCACGGTGGCGGGTCGCCGCCGTGGGCACGTCGGTGCGGTAGACGCCCGACAGCACGACGTCGAGCGCCGTGAAGTTCCACCCCAGGCGCGCGTATCGGTCCTGCAGCTCGTGGCCCACGAGCACGATCTCGACGCGCGCCCGGACGGCGTCGGTCTCGGGGCCGTGGCCGAAATCGTAGCGGCGCTCGCCGCGCCCCGGCGCCGGCCAGCGCGTGCCCGCGATCAGGCCGAGCAGCGTGCTCTTGCCGCTGCCGTTGGCGCCGACGATGCCCCAGTGCTCGCCGCGCGGGAGCTGCCACGTGACGCCGTGCAGCACGGGCGTGCCGTCGAGATCGACGTCGACGCGGTCGAGGCGGACCAGTGGGGCAGATGGCATCGTCGCTGGCGGCATCGGCGGTGGCGGGCTGCGCGAGTGTACCTGAGCTAGACTACCGGCCGCGTCCGCTGCTACCCATGACCACCGATCTGCCGACCGTCGCCGATGTCACCGCCGCTGCGGCGCGCCTGCGCGGGCGGATCGTCGAGACGCCCGGTGCTCGAGTCCGACGAGCCTGAATCGCGCGCGTCGGGCTGCGCGTGCTCCTGAAGGCCGAATGTCTGCAGCATACCGGCAGCTTCAAGATTCGCGGTGCGTTGAATCGACTGTTGCAGCTCACGCAGGAAGAGCGCCGCGCCGGTGTCGTGGCGTTCTCGTCCGGTAACCATGCGCAGGCCGTTGCGCTCGCGGCCCACTGGCTCGGGCTGCGGGCCGACGATCGTGATGCCGGCCGATGCGCCCGCGACGAAGCTCGAGGGCACGCGCGCGCTGGGGTGCGGAGGTCGTGCTCTACGATCGCGAGCGCGAGGACCGGGAGCGGATCGCCGCCGCGCTGGCGGCCGAGCGCGGCGCCGTGCTCGTGCCGCCGTTCGACGACGCGCGGATCGTCGCCGGCCAGGGCACGGCAGGGCTCGAGCTCGGCCAGGCGGCGGCGGCACGGGGCGTCGAGCTCGATGCGCTCTACGTGCCGTGCAGCGGCGGCGGGCTCGTGGCGGGATCCGCGCTCGCGATCAAGTCCGTCTTTCCCGACTGCGCGGTCTACGCCGTCGAGCCGAAAGGTTACGACGACCTCGCGCGCTCGTTGGCCGCCGGCGAGCGAGTGGCGGGCTCGGGCGGCGCGACGACGCTGTGCGACGGACTCATGGCGCCGACTGACCGGCGCGATCACGTTCGCGATCAACCGCCACGAGCTCGCGGGCGCGCGTGGCCGTCGACGACACTGCGGTGCGTGCCGCGATGGTCGCTGGCGGTGCGACATCTGAAAGTCGTGCTCGAGCCGTCCGGTGCCGCCGCGCTCGCCGCCGTGCTCGCGTCGCCGCCGCAGAACTGCCGCGCCGTCGGCGTGATCCTGTCCGGCGGCAACGTCGATCCGGCGTTGCTCGCCACCGTGCTCGCGGGCTCGCGAGGCTGAGATCCGGCGAACCGGCGACGCGGCGAAATGGTCCATAATGCCGCGGTCGCCCGAGCGTCGGGCGCGGAGCGCGAGGGACGACCTTAGGATGCAGCTGCGGCAGATCGCGCGCTTGGATGAATGGTACGGGCTCGACGCCCGAGCCGCTGTTCATCACGGGGCTCCAGGCGCTGGTGCGATTGCTGCTGGCGCAGAGTCATCGCGATCGAGCCGCGGGCCTGCACACGGCGGGGTTCGTTTCCGGTTATCGCGGCTCGCCGCTCGGTGGGCTCGATCGGGAGCTGTGGCGCGCCGCGAAGTATCTCGACCCCGCGCAGATCCGCTTCCAGCCGGGCTTGAACGAGGACCTGGCCGCCACGGCGATCTGGGGCGCCCAGCAGACGAACCTGTTCGCCGGCGCGCGCTACGACGGCGTGTTCTCGATGTGGTACGGCAAGGGTCCCGGCGTCGATCGTTCCGGCGACCCGCTGAAGCACGGCAACGCGGCCGGCACCTCGAAGTACGGCGGCGTGCTCGCCGTGGCGGGCGACGACCACACCTGCAAATCGTCCTCGCTGCCGCATCAGAGCGAGTACGCATTCATCGATGCGATGATTCCGGTGCTCGCGCCGGCCGACGTGCAGGAGATCGTCGAGCTCGGCCTGTACGGCTACGCGTTGTCGCGGTTCAGTGGTTGCTGGGTCGGCGCTGAAGGTCACGCAGGAGACGGCCGACGCGACCCAGAGCTTTGCGCTCGGTCCCGACGACGTGCGGATCGTGACGCCGGAGTTCGCGCTGCCGCCGGGCGGGCTGAACATCCGTTGGCCCGACCCGCCGAACGATCAGGAGTACCGTCTACAGCGCTACAAGATCGATGCGGCCCGCGCGTTCGCGCGCGCGAATTCGCTGAACCGCACCGTCATCGACAGCCGCTATCCGCGCTTCGGCATCGTCACGACGGGCAAAGCGCATCTCGACGTGCTCCAGGCGCTCGAGGATCTCGGCATCGAGCCCGCGCCGCGCGAGCGAGGCCGGCATCAAGCTGTTCAAGGTCGGCATGAGCTGGCCGCTCGAGCCGGAAGGCGATCCGGGCGTTCGCCGACCGGCCTCGAGGAGATCCTCGTCGTCGAGGAGAAGCGCGGCGTCGTCGAGGAGCAGCTGAAGGAGCAGCTCTACAACTGGGAGGCGAAGCAGCGACCGCTGATCATCGGTAAGCGCGACGAGCGTGGCGAATGGCTGCTGCCGTCGACGGGCGAGCTGACGCCGGCGCTGATCGCGCGCGTGCTCGCGCGACGCATGCGACGATTCCACTCGAGCACGGACATCGAAGCTCGCGTGCGCTTCCTCGAGCAGCAAGAGCGTCGACTCGAAGCGGTCGACACGGGCGTGCAGCGCTTGCCGCACTTCTGCTCGGGCTGTCCGCACAACACGTCGACGCGCGTCCCCGAGGGCAGCCGTGCGGTCGGCGGCATCGGCTGCCACTTCATGGCGGCCTGGATGGATCGCGACACGGTCACGTATACGCAGATGGGCGGCGAGGGCGCCACGTGGATCGGTCAGGCGCCCTTCACGACCACGCCGCACGTGTTCCAGAACCTCGGCGACGGCACCTACGCGCACTCCGGCATTCTCGCGATCCGCGCCGCCGTGGCCGCCGGCGTGAACATCACCTACAAGATCCTGTTCAACGACGCCGTGGCGATGACCGGCGGCCAGCCCGTCGAGGGACATTTGACCGTCGCCCGCGTCGCGCAGCAGCTCGCGGCCGAAGGTGTGCGGCCGATCATGGTCGTGACGGACGAGCCGCAGAAGTACGCCGGCGTGCACGACCTCCCCGCCGGGCGTGGCCGTGCACCATCGGCACGAGCTCGACCGTCTGCAGCGCGAGCTGCGCGAGGTCGCCGGCGTCTCGGCGCTGATCTACGACCAGACCTGCGCGGCCGAGCTGCACCGCAAGCGCAAGCGCGGCCTCGTCGCCGACGCCCGACAAGCGCGTCGTCATCAACGAGCTCGTATGCGAGGGCTGCGGCGACTGCAACGTCCAGTCGAACTGCCTGTCGGTGCTGGCGCTCGAGACGGAGTTCGGCCGCAAGCGACGCATCAATCAGTCGTCCTGCAACCAGGACTTCAGCTGTCTCGACGGGTTCTGCCCGAGCTTCGTGACGCTGCGCGGCGCCAAGCGCAATCCGCCGCGACCGCTCGCTTCGGCCGAGTTGCCCAGCCTGCCGGAGCCGTCGCCGGCGGCCATCGACGGGCGTGCACAACATTCTGATCGCCGGCGTCGGCGGCACGGGCGTCGTGACGGCGAGCGGGCTGCTCGGCCTCGCTGCGCATCTCGAGGGCAAGCACGTGCTGCAGCTCGACCAGACCGGGCTCGCCCAGAAATTCGGCGCCGTGCTGTCGCATGTCCGGATCGCGACCGATCGCGAGCGCCTGCACGGCATGCGCATTCCGGCGGGTCAGGTCGATCTGCTGCTCGGCGCCGATCTCGTCGTAGCGGGCGGCAGGGAGCCGCTGTCGATGCTGTCGGCCGAACGCTCGGCCGTGATCGTCAACACGCACGAGGAAATGCCGCCGAGCTTCATTCGCGAGCGAGACTTCGTTTTCCCCGGCGACGACGCTGCTCGCGAGCCTGCGCGCGTTGAGCCGCGCCGACGGGCTGGCGACGCTCGACGCCACGCGGCTCGCCGCAGCGCTGCTCGGCGACAGCATCGGCGCGAACGTGCTGATGCTCGGCTTCGCATTTCAGCGCGGTCTGCTGCCGGTCTCGGGTGCCGCGCTGTATCGCGCGCTCGAGCTCTACGGGCGCAACGTCGATGAGAACAAGCTGGCGTTCAACTGGGGACGATTTGCGGCGCAGAATCTCGAGCGCGTCAAGAGCCTGGCGCATTCGCCGCGACGGGGAGGCCGTTGCGCCGGCGTCGCTGGAGGAGCTCATCGAGCGCCGCGTCGAGTTCCTGACGGATTACCAGGATCGCGCTTACGCGGAGCGCTACCGCGCGCGTCTACGAGCGCATCGCCGCCGCCGAGCAGCGCGTGCGGCCCGGCAGCCGCGCATTGCAGGAAGCGGTTGCGCGCCACTACTTTGCCGTGCTGGCGTACAAGGACGAGTACGAAGTGGCGCGTCTGCACACGACGACGAGCTTCCTCGACAATATCCGCCGTAACTTCGGCGCGGGCGTGCGGATGTCGTTCAATCTATCGCCACCGCTGCTTCGCGAGGCCCGATCCCGTCACCGGGCAGGCCGAAGAAATACGAGTTCGGCGCTTGGATGTTGCCGGTGCTGCGCGTGCTTGCCGGGCTGCGGCGGCTGCGCGGCACGTGGCTCGATCCGTTCCGTCTGAGCGCAGACCGACAGCTCGAGCGCGACCTACTGGCGCGCTACGAGGCTTTGCTCGAGCGGCTCGAGCGCGAGCTCGACGACGCGCGCTTCGAGCTCGCGCTGCAGCTCGCGAGCTTGCCGCACGAGGTGCGCGGCTACGGACCCATCAAGAAGGCCGCCGCGCAGCGGGCGAAGGCGACGGAGACGAAGCTCTGGACGGCCTGGGAGGCCGCGCAGGCCGTGCGCGGCGTGCGAGGATCGCGCGCGCGCCATCGCCGCTAGGCCTAGCGGTGGCGCTGCTCGGACTCCGCGGCGGTCGCGCAGCGGATGCACCGGTCGGCGAACGGATGAGCCTCGAGGCGTGCCATCGGAATGGTTTCGCCGCAGTCCTTGCACACGCCATAAGTGCCGTTCTTGATCTGATCCAAGCGCCTTCGCGATCCGGCTGAATTCGTTGCGGGCTTCGTTGCCGAGCGCATCGACGACCTCGGCGTTCTCGAGCTCCTGGGCCTGTTCCTGAGAGTCGGCGCTGCGGCCGCTCGTGAGGTTCTCTTTGATTCTCTCGAGACGGTGCGAGAGCTCCGCCTGTCTGGCCAGCAGCAGGCCGTGAATGTGCGCGTACTGTTCCATCTAATGGCCCCGTCAGTCGCTTGCGAGTGGTTGGCGGCGCCGTCTAGCATCGGAGGCGCGCCGGTCGGATTATCGCGGTCTTGCCCCCAGCATAACGCCATAGGCTCCGGTCGCGAAGCGTGAGGTGACTCGATGCAGCTGCTCGCCGGGACCAGTGGCTTTTCTTACAAAGAGTGGTGTGGGGAGTTTTACCCCCCGAAGCTGCCGGCCCGAGCGATGCTCGCCCATTACGCGCAGCAGCTGCCCACCGTGGAGATCAACAACACGTTCTACCGGTTGCCGAACGCCGGCGACGCTCGAGGGCTGGCGCGCCCAGGTTCCCGAAGCGTTTCGATTCGCCGTCAAGATGCCGCGGCGCGTGACCCATCTGAAGCGACTCAAGGATTGCAGCTCCGAGCTCGGTCTTTCTGCTCGGTTCGCTGCAGGCCCTGAAGCCCTGCCTGGGACCCCTGCTGGTGCAGCTGCCGCCGTACTTCAAGAGCGATCCCGCGGTGCTCGCGGCATTCATCGACGAGTTGCCCGCGAGCTGCCCCGCAGCATTCGAGTTTCGCCACGAATCGTGGCTTGCCGCAGCCGTCTATCGGCTGCTCGAGGCGCGAAACTTGGCGCTCGTGCAAAGCGAAAGCACAGCCGGCTTCGAGCCGCTGCCCTGGACGGCGCAGTGGGCGTACCTGCGGTTGCGCAGAGTCGACTACAGCGACGCCGATCTCGTGCTTTGGCTTGAGCGGCTGCGTGCCAGCGGCGTCGAATCGGCGTACGTGTTCTTCAAGCACGAGGACGCGGCGACGGGCCCGAAGCTCGCGGCGCGCCTGCTTGCGCTCGCGGCCGCGGCGTGAGGCTCAGTCCGCGCGATCGCGTGTCAGCGCCTTGAAGCGCGAGAAGTGGCGCAGGGCCGCTTGCTGATCGCCCGCCTGTTGATAGAGACGCGCGAGGTTGAAGTGCACGTCGGCGACGCGCGGATCGAGACGCACGGCCTCGCGGTACGCTTCGATCGCTTCGTTGGTCGCGCCGCGATCCTCGAGCACGACGCCCAAGTTGAAGCGCGCCGTCGGATGACCGGGCTCGAGCTCCAGGGCCTCGTCGGTACAGCTGCTCGGCTTCGTCGAGCGCCTTCGCCACGTGCCGCAGCCGCCCGAGGTTGATCCGCGCTGCGACGTGCGAGGGGTCCGCGACGAGCACCTGACGATAGGCGGTCTCGGCGTCCTCGCTGGCACCGATCTGCTCGCTCTCGAGCGCGGCCTGAAAAAGTTCGTCGGCGCTCGACGCGCGGCGTAGCGCTCGCTGCACGCGTGTCGCGCGCCAGCGGTGCGACCTTCTCGCCGAGCTCGCGGATCGAGAAATCGAGCACGGTCTGACCCGACTCCGGCTCCCAGCTACTGTTGCTGTCGCGCACGATCACGCGCTTGCCGTCGATCTGAACTCGCACGGCGGACAGCGGGCGGTCCGTGGGTAGCTGGCGTGCGAGCGCTCGCAAGGCGTTCGTGATGCGCCGCGCCGGCACGTTGGCGTCGATCAGCCCCTTGGCGGTGCGCAGCAGGACGAGGTCCTGGAACGAGAACAGTGGCTCGCCCGCCGCCCGAATGCTGCGGCGTGATGACGCCGGCGCGAACCAGCGAGCGTATACGTGTCGGCGAGAGTCCGAGCAGATCGGCAACCTCGCGCGTCGAATACGCCTTCATCGGGCGTGCTTACTTCGCAGCGCGCTTCTTCGCGGCCGACTTCGCCTTGGCCGGCTTCTTCTCGGCGGGCTGCGCGGGCTTGCGCGTGTTGCCGGCGGCCAGGCTGGCCTTCAGCGCGGCCATGATGTCGACGATCTTGTGCTCCGGCTCGGCGGTCGGCGCGAGCGTGATGTCCTCGCCTTCGACCTTGCGCTGGATCAGCGCCATCATCCGCTCGCGAACCTCGTCCTTGTAATCCTCGGGACGAAACGTGTCGCTTGCCGCCTGCTCGACGAGCTGCGTCGCGAGCTTCAGCTCCGCGGGCTTCACGGCGGCTTCCTCGATCGGCACTTCGCCGAACGAGCGCAGCTCGTCGGGGTAGTGCAGCTGCTCCATCACGAGGCCGCGCTCCAGCGGGCGAACCATTACGAGATACTGCTTGCCGCGGGCCGCGTATTTGCCGACCGCGACGCGACCGGTGTCCGTCAGCACCTGGGCCGAGCAGCTTGTAGGCGCGCGCGCCGCCTTTATCCGTGCCGAGGTAATAGACCTTGTCGAGATAGCGGCGATCGATCTGCTCGGCTTGCAGGAACTCGACGATGTCGATCGTATGCGTGGCGGCGGCCTCGAGGGCCTTGAGCTCCTCGGGCTCGAACAGCACGTACTGATCCTTCGCGAACTCGTAGCCTTTGACGATCTCCTCGCGCGGCACGACGTCGCCGCGTGCGCGCGGAGATCAGCTGCTGCTTGATCCGCGAGCCGTCCTTGCGATGGATCTGATTGAAGGACACCGCGCTCTTCGGCTCCGCGGCCGAATAGAGCTTGACCGGGATCGAGACGAGCCCGAAGGAGATCGTTGCCGCGGACAACGCTCGCGCTGGCATGCGCGGAATCATATATCCTCGGTCGGGCCGTGACAACGAAAAATAGCGGTAACTTAGAGACTTATCGCGCAAAGCGAACCCCTGGTCGAACTCCGGAGCCGTTCGGCTTGGCGCCGGTCGGTCAGTCACCGGTTCGTGGTCCAGCAGCACGCGGCCCGCCGGATGCACTACGACTTCAGGCTCGAGCAGGACGGCGTGCTGAAGTCGTGGGCCGTGCCGAAGGGCCCGTCGCCGAACCCGGCCGACAAGCGGCTGGCGGTGCACGTCGAGGACCATCCGATCGACTACGCGAGCTTCGAAGGGCTCATTCCGCCCGGCAATTACGGCGCGGGTGCCGTGATCGTCTGGGACCGCGGCCTGTGGGTGCCGCTGAACGATTTCGACGCCGGGTTTGCGAAGGGCAAGCTGCTGTTCGAGCTGCGCGGCTACAAGCTGCGCGGCAAATGGACGCTCGTCAAAACCAAGCGCGCCAAGAGCGAGTGGCTGCTGATCAAGGAGCGCGACGCGTACGCGAGCGCGGAGGGCACGGCCGATTATCCGCACGACTCGGTGTTGTCCGGACGCACGGTCGAGCAGATGGCCGCCGGCGACCCGCGCGGCGCGACGATCGCGGCGCGGCTGCAGAAGGCCGGCGCCAGGCGGCGCGACGTGCTCGCGAAGGATCTGAAGCCGATGCTCGCGACGCCCGGCAAGCCGTTCGCAGGCGCCGGCTGGGTGTTCGAGCTGAAGTACGACGGCTACCGACTGTTCGCGGAGAAACGCGACGGCGTGGTCACGCTGTATTCACGCGCCGGACACGACTTCACCGCGACGTTCCCGGAGGTCGTCGACGTCGTGGCCGCGCTGCCGTTCGAGCGTTTCATTCTCGACGGCGAGGTCGTGGTGAGCGATGAGCGCGGGCTGCCGAGCTTCGCGCTGCTGCAAAAGCGCGGTCGCCTGACGAAGCGCGCGGACGTCGCGCGCGCGGCGGTCGAGCTGCCGGCGAGCCTGTACGCGTTCGATCTGCTCGTACTTCGAGGGACTGGATCTGCGCGATCTGCCGCTTGCTCGAGCGCAAGGCCGGGTTGCGCGCGCTGTTGCCGACCGCGGGGGCGGTCCGCTACTCCGAGCACATCGAAATCCAGGGCGAGGCGATGTTCTTCGAGGCCGAGCGCATGGGGCTCGAAGGCGTCGTCGGCAAACGCGCCGCCTCGCCATATGTCACGAAGCGCTCCGCGGATTGGGTCAAGGTCAATGCGGCGAAGTCCGACGACTTCGTCGTCGTCGGATATCTGCCGGCGAAGCACGGGGCGCCGGGGTTCAGCGCTTTGCTGCTCGGCCAATACCGCGACGGCGTGCTGACGCTTTTGCGGGCGGGTCGGCAGCGGGTTCGGCCAACGCGACTTCGCGGCCCTCGAGCGCGAGCTCGCCGCGCTCGCGCGGGGCACGCCGCCGGCCGGCGCGAGCGAGGAGCGAGCGGCCGTGTGGCTCGCGGCCGGCGTGGTCGTGCAGGTCAAATTCAAGCAGCGCACGGCCGAGGGGGCTCTGCGTCAGCCCGTGTTCCTGCGCCGGCGCGACGACAAGCGGCCCGAAGAGTGCGTCTGGCCCGGGGCAGGCGGACCCCGATCCGCCGGCCGCGGCGCCGAGCAGCGTCGCGGAGTCGGCCGAGTCGGACCGGCGGCAAGTGGCGTTCACGAACCTCGACAAGGTCTTCTGGCCCGCCGAGGGCTACACGAAGGGCGACCTGATCGCGTACTACGAAGGTATCGCCGAATGGTTGTTGCCGTATCTCGCGGATCGCCCCGTCGTGCTCACGCGCTACCCCGACGGCATCGACGGCAAGTCGTTCTTTCAGAAGGACGCGCCCGGCTACGCCCCGGACTGGTTGCGCCTCGAGACCATGTGGAGCGAGCACGCGGAGCGGGAGATCCGCTACTTCGTGCTCGACGACCTGCCGTCGCTGCTGTATGTCGCGAACATGGCGACGATCCCGCTGCACGTCTGGTCGAGTCGCGTCGCGGCGCTGGAGCGTCCCGACTGGTGCATCCTCGATCTCGACCCGAAGGGCGCGCCGTTGCGCGATGTCGTCGCGATCGCGCGGTTCCTGCGCGAGCTGTGCGACGACGTCGGCGTGCCGACGTTCGTGAAGACCAGCGGCTCCACCGGCCTGCACGTGCTGGTGCCGCTCGGCGCTCGCTACACGTACGAGCAGTCGCGCACGCTCGCCGAGCTGCTGGCGCGCATCGCGGTGCACGCGTTGCCGGAGATCGCGACGATCGTGCGCGCCGTGTCGGATCGCGACGGCAAGGTCTACATCGATTATCTGCAGAACGGGCACGGCCGATTGCTCGTGGCGCCGTTGTGCGTGCGGCCGCTGCCGGCGGCCCCCGTATCGATGCCGCTATCGTGGTCGCAGGTCAACGCGCGCCTCACGCTCGAGCGGTTCAACATCCGTACCGCGGCCAAATGGCTGCGGACGCATGGCGATCCGCTCGTGGCGGTGCTCGAGCGCTCGATCGACATGCTCGCCGTGCTCGAAGCGCTGGTGCCGCGCGTCGCCGCCGGGCGGCGTGGCGGGAAGCGCTCGCGTCGGTCCTAGTCCGGTGCCGCCGATGCCCGTTGCTGCACGCGCCGGTCGCGAGCCGCGACGCGGCGCGGGCGCTGCGTTCGCGCTCGGTCGAGCCGCCGTTTCGGCTCGTGCGGAGCACCGGACGTGGGGCCCAAAGATTTCTCCATACCGGCACGGTCGTGTCGCTGTGATATAAATCGCGCTCGAACATCAGTTCGGGCTATATGTCACTGTTTCCAACACGTTTGTTTTCGGTTGCGGTCGCCGCAATCGCGCTCTGCGGTTGTGGGGATGGCCCCGCCGGCCCGGCCAGTCGGGCCGCTGCCGGTCCGGTTCGCGTCGTGACCGCCGTGGCACACGTCGAGTCGATGGGCCTCGAGATCGAGGCGGTCGGCACCGCGCAAGCCAAGGAGTCCGTCCAGGTCACCTCGAAAGGGTCGAACACGGTCACCGCCATTCGTTTCAAGGAAGGCGAGGAGGTCCCGGAGGGGGCCGTTCTCGTCGAGATGGACGACGCGGAGGCGCGCGCCGCAGTCGCCGAGGCGGAAGCCGCGCTCGCGCGCAGCCGCAGCCAGTTCGATCGCAGCCGGGATCTGCAATCCCAGCAGGCCCTGTCGGTTGCCGACCTCGAGCAGGTCGAGGCGTCGCTGAAAGGGGACCAGGCCCGCCTCGCGGCCGCCAAGGCCAGGCTCGCGGACACCGTCATTCGGGCCTCGTTTCGCGGCACGACCGGCTTCCGGCACGTGAGCGTCGGCAGCTTCGTGAGCCCCGGCACCGTCATTACCACCCTGGACGACAATTCGATCATCAAGCTCGACTTCACGGTGCCCGAGACCATGCTGTTTGCGGTGCAGCGCGGCTTGCCGATCACGGCACGCGCCAGCGGTCTGCCGCAGCGGACGTTCGAAGGCAAGGTCACGAACATCGACTCGCGCGTCGACTCCGTGACGCGCTCGATCGCCGTGCGTGCCGAGCTGTCGAATGCCGACCGTCAGCTGCGCCAAGGCATGTTCATGACCGTGAGCCTGAAAGGCGAGCCGAATCCGACGCTGCTCGTGCCCGAGGAGGCCATCGTGCCCGAGCGCGGCAAAGCCTATGTCTTCGTCGTGAGCGACAACGTCGTGGAACGGCGCGAGGTGAAGACCGGCAAACGGCGACCGGGCGAGGTCGAGATCATGGACGGCGTGCACGAGAACGAGCACGTCGTGATCGAGGGGACGCAGAACATTCGGGACGGCAGCCGCGTGCAGGAGACGCCGCCGCCCAGCTCGCCGAGCTGAGCCATGCGAATAGCGGAGCTTTCCGTCCGGCGCCCGGTCTTCGCGACCGTGCTCAGCATGATGCTCGTGATCTTCGGGCTGGTATCGCTGCAGCGCCTGTCCGTTCGCGAGTACCCCGATATCGACCGACCGGTGGTGTCCGTCACGACCAACTATCGTGGCGCGTCGTCGGCGGTCATCGAGACCAAAGTCACGCAGATCATCGAGGACTCGATCGCGGGCATCGAGGGAATACTCAAGATCGAATCGGACAGCGAGGACGAGCGTTCGCAGGTTCGCATCGAGTTCGACATCAGCCGCGACATCGACGCGGCCGCCAACGACGTTCGCGATCGCATTGCCCGCATCATCGGCAGGCTGCCGACCGAGGCCGATCCGCCGCAGATCGTGAAGGCCGACGCAAACGCGGACTCCGTGGTCGTTCTTGCGTTCAGCTCCGACACGATGTCCATGCTCGATCTCACCGATTACGCGGAGCGCAATCTCGTCGATCGGTTGTCGACGGTGCCCGGCGTCGCCAGCGTCGGCATCATCGGCGGTCGTCGTTACTCGATGCGCGTGTGGCTGGATCGACAAGCGCTCGCCGCGCACCAGCTCGCCGTCAACGATATCGAGGACGCGCTGCGCCGCGAGAACGTCGAGCTGCCGGCGGGGCGACTCGAGTCCGTCACGCGCGAGTTCTCACTGCGGACGATCGTAGGCCTCGATAGCGAGGATGACTTCCGCAACCTCGTAATCACGCGCGGGGTCGACGGCCATCTCGTACGGCTCGGCGAGGTCGCCGACGTGCGGCTCGCGGCCGAGAACGACCGATCGTACAGTCGTCTGAACGGCAGGCCGGGCCTGATGATGCAGGTTCAGGCGCAATCGAAGGGTAATACGCTCGATATTGCCCGCGGCGTCCGCGAGGAAGTCGCGCGCATGCAGCCGTCGCTGCCGGCCGGCACTACGCTCGACGTCAGCATCGACAACGCGCAACCGATCGAGGCGGCGTTGAGGGAGGTGCTCGTCGCCGTGGCGTTTGCGTTGGTATCCGTGCTCACCGTCATCTATTTGTTCCTGGGCAACCTGCGCACCACGCTGATCCCCGCCGTCACGATCCCCGTGTCCGTCATCGCCTCGCTGACGGTGATGTACGCGCTCGGTTACACGATCAACGTGCTGACGCTGCTCGGTCTCGTGCTCGCGATCGGTCTCGTCGTCGACGACGCGATCGTCGTGCTCGAGAACGTGCACCGCCGCACGGAGCTCGGCGAGGCGCCGCTGGTCGCGGCGATCACCGGCACGCGCGAGATTGGCTTCGCCGTGATCGCGACCACGCTGACGCTGGTGTCGGTGTTCGTGCCGATCTCGTTCCTGCCGGGAGATCTCGGCCGGCTGTTCCGCGAGTTCGGCTTCACGCTCGCGGCTTCGGTCGTGTTCTCGGCGTTCGTCGCGCTGTCGCTCACGCCGATGTTGGCGTCCAGGTTGCCCGCGCATCCGCGCCAGAGCCGATTCGCCGACATGACGGATCGGTTCTTCAAAGCGCTCGCCGCGTTCTACGGCAGGATGCTGCACACGCTCGTCCGCCGGCCGTGGGGCGTGGTCGTGGTCGTGCTCGCGCTGGTGGCCGTCGGCGTCCTCACGTACCGCACCGTGCCCACCGAGTTCACGCCCCAGGCGGATCTCGGGCGTGCGTTCGTTTCCCTCGAGGGCCCGGAGGGCTCGAGCTTCGACTACATCGATCGGTACGCCCAACGGCTCGAGACGATGATGATGAGCGCCAGGGAGAACGGCGACGACATCGCGCGAGTGCTCGTCCGCGTGCCCGGGGGCGGCGGCAGCGACGTGCGCACCGGCGACGTCAACACGGCGCGCGCGTTCGTGATCTTCAAGCCGTGGCACGAGCGTGAGCACAGCGCCAGCGAGATCATGCAGCCGCTGCTCGCCGAGGCGCGCAAGCTGCCGGGCGTGCGGATCGGCATGGGTCAGCCGGGCGGCCTCGGACGGCGCGGCATCGGCCAGCCGGTCAACGCGGTCATCGGTGGTCCGGATTACGACTCGCTGGCCAAGTGGTCGGACAAGATGTTGGCTCTGACGGAGCAGAACCCCGGCCTCCAGAACGTGCAAACGAGCTACAAGGAGCGCAAGCCGCAGATGCGCGTGGCCATCGATCGCAACCGCGCCGCCGATCTCGGCATCTCGCTGGAGGTGGTCGGTCACACGCTTGAGACGGTGCTGGGCTCGCGCATCGTCACTACGTACGTGGATCGTGGCCGCGAGTACAACGTGATTCTCCAGGGCCGAGACGACATGCGTGCGACGAGCAGCGACCTCACGAACATTCGCGTTCGCTCGCCCCGCACCCAGGAACTGATTCCGCTGTCGAGCATCGTGCACCTGCAGGAGACCTCGGGCACGATGCAGCTGTCGCGCTTCGACCGGCTGCGATCGATCAAGATCCAGGCCGATCTGGCGCCCGGTTACACCATGGGCGAGGCGATCCAATGGTTCACCGACACCGTGGACCGCGAGCTGCCGAGCGAAGCGGCGCTCATGTGGGACGGCGAGTCGGGCGACTTCGTCCGGACCGGGCAACAGCTGTATTTCACCTTCTTGCTGGCGCTGGCCGTCGTGTATCTCGTGCTCGCGGCGCAGTTCGAGAGCTTCGTGCATCCGTTGATCATCATGGTGACGGTGCCCCTCGCTCTGCTGGGGGCCGTGTTCGGCCTGAAGCTGTTCGGGCTCACGATCAACATTTTCAGCCAGATCGCCGTGATCATGCTGATCGGTATCGCGGCGAAGAACGGCGTGCTGATCGTCGAGTTTGCCAATCAGCTGCGCGACCGCGGCATGGAGTTTCTGGACGCCATCGTGGAAGCGGCGAAGACGCGGCTACGGCCCGTGCTGATGACGAGCCTGTGCACGTCGTTCGGGGCGTTGCCGTTGATGCTTGCCACGGGCGCCGGCGCCGAGCAGCGGCGGCCGATCGGCATCGTCGTATTTTTCGGCATGATGGTGGCCGTGTTCCTGACGCTGGTCGCCGTGCCGACGGCGTACGCCTTGTTCGCGCGCAAGACCGGCTCGCCGCAACGCGTGAGCCGCATCGTCGATCGTCTGATGGGCGGCGTCGCGGCGCCCGTCGTGCAGGAGCCGCGTCGCCACGATTGAGCGGCCGTCAGCGCTCGGCGCGCTCGGGGATTCCGAATCGCTCGCAGTAGCTGCGGAACCGCGTCGCCTCGGCGGCTCGGCTCAGCCCGAATTGCTCGAGTGTGTAGCGATGCACGCCGTGCTTGTGCCGAGGATTCGCGGCGAGAAACGCGGTGATAGCGTGCCGTGCCTCGCTCGTGAGCGGCCAACCGAGAAAGTCGTAGACGCGCTCGATCGTCGCCAGCGGATCGTTCGCGATGGACTCGTAGCTCACGTCGAGGAACTGCTCGGGCGGCGCTCGATCCCGGACGGCGAGAGAACGCTCGAGCGCGCGCGCCCACCGATCGGTCCAATCGGCGGCGATCTGGCGGGGCTCTGCACGGTCGCTGAACGCGCGCCGCAACACCGTCGCGTGGCTCGCCATCGATGCCATGACGCGCAGTGGGTCGCGGTGTGTCTGAATGATTTTCGCGTCCGGATACCGTTGCAGCAGACCCTCGAGCGCGAACAGGTGGCCCGGAGCTTTCAGCACCCAGCGGTTGCCGGGACGCTTGGCCTGCAGATGCTGAAGCAGCCGCCGATGAAAGTCGAACGCGAGATCCTGGCTCGCGTCCTCGAGCCAGTCCTGATACGACGGCACGTTGTGGGTCGTATGAAACTGGATGCTCATGAAAACCTGGGCCGTGATCGCGATGCACTCTTGCGGCAGATCGGGGGCGATCGGATGGATCCGCATGAATTCCGGCGCCAGTCGCTTGGCCCAGCCGAGGCGGCTGTCGGTCAGCCCGCGAGCGCGATCGATCTCCTCGACCGTGCCCACGGGCGCCGCCGGGTACATGACTTCCCAGCTCAGCGGCGCGCGGTTCGCCGGATCCTCGCCGATGAGGCCGTGCAGATGTGTCGTGCCGGTACGCGGTAGCCCGATGATGAAGACCGGCGCGACGATTCGCTGTCGCTCGATCGCGGGATTCGCCGCTCGCTCGACCTCCATGCGGAGCAGGTTGTCGAGCAGGCTGACGAGCAATTCCCGCACGGTGATCCGCCCGAGCGTCGTGAGCTGCGCTTCGTCGCGGTAGGACTTCAAGAGTCGCTCGAGCGGCTCGTCGAAGTCCCAGGCTCCGAAGTCGCTCGAGCCCGCGCGGCGACGCGCCGCACGCCGCAGGCTCTCGTCGTCGAGCGATGGCGGCTCCACGCCGAATCGGCGCAAAGCGCGACCCCCTGCGTTCAAGGCACTCACCGCGCCATCGACGCAATTCTGCGAAAAGCTCATCGGTGGGACGTAACGGGTTTGCTACTATGCGACGCCGGCATTGTGGCCCAGGAACCGGCGACGCAGCAAATGACACCCGAGCGAGATCAAGGCCTTGATCGTGGACGTGCCCGACTTTCCAAAGCCGGGCATCGTGTTCAAGGACATTACGCCGCTGCTGGCGAATCCCGCCGCGTTTCGCGCGGCGATCGAGCAGCTCGCGCAGCGCTGCGAAGGTCTGCACGCCGATGGCATTCTTGCGATCGAGTCGCGCGGTTTCATTTTCGGTGCGGCCCTCGCGCAGCGACTCGGCTTGCCGCTCGAGCTCGTTCGCAAGCGCGGCAAGCTGCCGCGACCCTCGGTCAGCGTTCGCTATCAGCTCGAGTACGGATTCGATCATCTCGAGGTGCACGAGGATGCGCTGCGGCGCGGCGGCCGTTACTTGATCGTCGATGACGTGATTGCGACCGGCGGCACGGCCGCGGCAGTCGCCGAGCTCGCCGCCCAGCAAGGCGCCACCGTTGCGGCGTGTGTATTCCTGATCGAGCTCACGTTTCTGGCGGGTCGCGGCAAGCTGAACGGGCAGGACGTCGTCAGCCTGATCTCGTACTGAGCGCTAGTAGGCGCGATTCAGAATGAAGTCCGACAGCCAGAGCAGCCCGCGAGACTGATCGCCGAGCGACCGCAGCGCGTCGACCGCCCGCTGTTGCGTGGTGGCCGCGCGTTGTCGCGCGCCTTCGAGGCCGAGGGCCGACGGGTAAGTGGACTTGTCGTTGCTTGCGTCGCTGCCGGCGCTCTTGCCGAGCGTCGCGGTATCCTGCTCGACCTCGAGCACATCGTCGCGAATCTGGAAGACGAGGCCGATGTCCCGGGCGAAGGTGTCGAGCTGCCCGCGCTGCGCGTCCGTGAACGCGCCGAGCTCTGCCGGCATCATGATCGCCGCGCGAATCAGCTCGCCGGTCTTGCGGCGGTGAATCTGCTCGAGACCCTGCTCATCGAGTCGCCGGCCCTCGGCCGCCATGTCGAGCGCCTGGCCGCCGACCATGCCGGCGGGGCCCGCGGCGCGCGCCAGCCAGGCGATGATCCTCACCTGGCGCTGCGGCGTCGCGCTCAGCGCGGCATCCGTGGCGAGCACCTCGAACGCCAGTGCCTGCAACGCGTCGCCGGCGAGGATGGCCATGGCCTCGTCGAACTGGCGGTGCGTGGTGGGCCGCCCGCGGCGCAGATCGTCGTCGTCCATCGCCGGCAGGTCGTCGTGCACGAGCGAGTAAGCGTGAATCAGCTCGACGGACGCGGCCACCGCATCGAGGGCGGCGGGTGATCCTCCGGCGAGCTCGCCGCTCGCGTAGACGAGCAGCGGTCGGACGCGCTTGCCGCCGCCGAGCACGGAGTAGCGCATTGCCTCGTGCAGCCGTTCCGGGACGCCTCGATCCGCGCGGAGCACCTCCGCAAGCTTGGCGTCGACCCTGCCGCGGTAGTGCTCGAGACGCGCTGCAAACGCGTCCGTTGAGGCCCGTGCTATCATTCGCGGTCATCGTATCATCGAAACGACGCGCCCGGCGCAAGCATCGTGGTCACGGAATTCGGCCGAACAAATCGCGCGTCCGCCGACGATCTCGCGTATCAAGCCGGGATTCTGCCGGGCGTCTCACGGACGTTCGCACTGACGATTCCCGTGTTGCCGGAACGCCTCGCGGTCGTCATGACCAACGCCTACTTGCTGTGTCGCCTCGCGGACACGATCGAGGACGATGTCGGCCTCGACAGCGAGCAGAAGTCGCAGTTTCATGCGCGGTTCGTCGCAGTCGTCAAAGGCGAGCACGGCGCAGAGCAGTTCGCGGCGGATCTGTCGCCGCTGCTGTCGTCGCGCTCGCTGGCCGCCGAGCGGGATCTGGTTGCCAATACACCAGCCGTGATTCGCGTGACGCAGGGCTTCTCGTCGGCCGAGCGCGCAGCCCTGACGCGGTGCGTCACGATCATGTGCAAGGGCATGCCGGAGTTTCAGCGCAACAAGAGCCTGGCGGGCTTGCGCGATCTCGACGAGCTCTCGGAGTACTGCTACTACGTCGCGGGTGTGGTCGGCGAGATGTGCACCGAGCTGTTCTGCCTGCACTGCCCCGAGCTCGCGCCGCGGCGCGAGGCCATGCTGCGACTCGCCATGTCGTTCGGTCAGGGCTTGCAGATGACGAACATCCTGAAAGACGTCTGGGACGACCGGCAGGCGAATGCGTGCTGGCTGCCACGCTCGGTGTTCGCGGCAGATTTCGATCTGACGCGTCTCGAGGAGCTGCACACGAGTGCCGCATTTCGCGATGGCCTCGATCAGCTGATCGGCGTGGCGCACGCGCATCTGCGCAATGCCCTCGAGTACACGTGCATGATCCCGAAGCGCGAGGTGGGAATTCGGCGGTTTTGTCTCTGGGCGCTCGGCCTCGCAGTTCTCACGTTGCGCAAGGTCTACCGCCATCCGCGCTATCGCTCCGCCAACGAGGTCAAGGTGTCGCGTCGCACCGTGAAGGCCACCGTGCTTGCCACGAACCTCACGCTGATGAGCAATCGTGCGCTGAAGTTGATGTTCGCGCGCGCGGCGGACGGGCTGCCGTTTGCCAGCGACGCTCTGTCCGCCGCCGGTGCGCGCGAGTCCGGTTGGCTTGGCCGGCGTATCGATGTCGTTTGATGGCGGCGCCGTGCCGGCGGCCGCCCTCCGCACCGCAGTCGTGGCCGCGCTCGCGATCGAGCGCGCGGCCCTGGCCCGCGTCGCCCCGCGGGACGCGGGCTGGATCGTCGTCCAGAGCGGCCCGGGTCCGGAGCGCGCCGCGCGCGTGGCGACGGCGGCGCTCGCGGCCGGCGCGAGCGCACTGGTCTCGTGGGGGTTCGCGGGCGGTCTCGCGCTGGCCGTAGCGCCCGGCACACTCGTCGTGCCGCGCCGCGTGATCATGCAACGTGGCGAGGCGTTCCGCGTCGACGCGGCCTGGCACGAGCGGCTCGTGGGGCTCGCGGCCGAATTCACCCTCGATGCGGGCGATCTCCTGACGGTGTCGAGCGCGCTCGACTCGCCCGCCGCGAAGGCCGCTGCCGCCACGGCGATCGGCGCGGTTGCGGTGGACATGGAGTCCGCCGGCATTGCGGCCGTCGCCGCGCGCGCCGGCGTCCCGTTCGTCGTATTGCGGGTCGTCGTCGACGCGCAGCGCGACGCCCTGCCGGCCGGTGCCGAGGCCTGGATCGACGACGCGAGGTCGGCGGCGTGCCGCGGCCGCGGTCGGCGCGATCGTCCGGCCCAGCGAGTGGCCAACGCTGTGGCGGCTGGGGCAACGTTATCGCACCGCTCGCCGCGTGCTTGGGCGGCTCGCGCGCAGCGTCGCGTCGCAGCATCTGCTCGACGCGGCCGGCACGGCCGGCGTCGCGGCGCGACGCTGATCGGCCATGGCCAAGGTCGCAGACACGATCGGCACATGGCTCGCGCGCTGGGCGGGGCTCGTGATCGCCTGGCCGAAGGTCACGACGCTCGGCACGCTGCTCGCGACGGTGCTGGCCGGCTACTACGCCGCGGGCCATCTCGGCGTGAACACCGATACGGCCAACATGATCTCCGACCGCCTGCCGTGGCGGCAGGACTTCAACGAGTATCGCGCGGCGTTCCCCGTCCGCGACCAGAATCTGCTGATCGTCATCGACGCGGCCTCGCCGGCTGCCGCCGATTCCTTCGCGACTGCCCTGCTCGCCGAGCTGCGCGCAGCGCCGCAGCTGTACCACTCGATCTTGCTGCAAGGGGAGGGCGAGTTCTTCGCGCGCAACGGCTTGCTGTACCTGTCGACCGACGAGCTCGAGAACCTCTCGGATCGTCTCGCGGCGGCGCAGCCTCTGCTCGGCTTGCTGCAGGCTCGCTTCGACGGTGCCGCCGTGCTCGACGTCGCGTCGCGGACACTGACGAGCGGGTCGGCCGGCGACTCGAGCGCCGTCCAACCTTTCTATGCCGCCATGACGAAGAGCATCGCCGCGGCCGCGCGCGGCGAGGTGGTGCCGCTCGATTGGCGCAGCCTGATCGCGACCGGTGCGCCACCGACGAACCGACGCATCGTGGTGCTGCAACCGGCGCTCGATTACGGTCGAATGCAGCCTGCGACCGCGGCGATCGCCGGGATTCGCGAGATCGCGGCGCGGCTCAACGCCGGCCTCGATCCGCCGGTGCGAGTCCGCCTGACCGGCACCGTCGCCATGGAGCACGAAGAGCTCACGAGCGTGAGCCACGGCGCCGAGTTCGGTGCCACCGCGACGATCCTGCTCGTGGCGGCGGTGCTGTTCGCCGCCCTGCAGTCGTGGCGTCTGCTGGCGATGTCGTTGATCACGCTGATTTCGGGTCTCGTGCTGACCGCGGCGTTCGCCGGGGTGGCGGTCGGGCATTTGAATCTGCTGTCGGTCGCATTCGTCGTGCTGAACTTCGGTCTCGGCAGCGACTACGTGATTCACGTGCTCCTGCGCTACAAGGAGCTCGTGGCCGCCGGGCACCGAATGCAGGATGCCCTGGCGGAGACGATGCGTGGCGTCGGCTCTTCGCTCGTGCTGTGCGCCGTCACGACGGCCGCGGGGTTCTACTCTTTCATCCCGACCACGTTCTCCGGGGTGTCGGAGCTCGGGCTGATCGCCGGCACCGGCGTGTTCTTCGGTCTGCTCGTGAGCGTCACGTTGTTGCCCGCGCTCGTCGTGCTGTTCACGGACGAGCGTGCGGCGCTGCGACCGCCACGCTGGATCGACGCGAAGCATTTTGCGCCGCTCAGCAGGCGACCGCGACTGGTGCTCGGGCTCGGGGCCCTCGCGTTGATTGCCTCGTGCGCAGTGCTGCCGCGCGTCACGTTCGACAGCAACCCGATCCATCTGCGCGATCCGCACTCCGAAGGCGTCGAGACGCTGCTCGAGCTCGCCGAGGATGGCGAGGCGCCGCTCCTGAATCTCGTCGCCGTGGCGCCGAGCGACGATGTTGCGCAGAAATGGGCCGGCGAGCTTCGCAAGCTGCCGGAGGTACGAAGCGTCGTCACCGTCGAGCAGCTGGTGCCGCGCGATCAGGACGAGAAGCTCGCGCTGCTCGGCGATCTCGAAGTTGCTGCTCGGACCGGGGTTCGGTGATCTGCACCGCGCCGCACCCGACACGACTGCACTGACCGAATCGTTGAGCGCGCTCGAGGCTGCGACGGCCGCTTCGGCGACCGCGCCGCAGCTGCGCGCGGCGCTGGCGGCCCTGCACGAGCGGCTGGCCGCCGCGACGCCCGCCGCTCGCGATGCCGCGTTGCTTTCCCTCGACGACGCGTTGACCGACTCGCTGGCGACGCGAGCTTGCACGGCTGTCGGCCGGCCTGCGCGCCGAGAAGATCGATCGCGCGGAGCTGCCGGAAAACCTCGCCGATCGCTGGCTCAGCGGCCGCGGACGCGAGCTCGTGGAGATCAGGCCGAACGACGACGTCAGCGACAACGGCGCCGCGCGCCGTTTCATCGCGGCCGCCCGCAGCGTCGTGCCGAGCGTCACGGGCTTGCCGGTGGTGTATCAGGAGGCGTCGGCCACCGTGGTCACGGCCTTCGAGCGCGCGCTGCTATATGCGTTCGTGATGGTCAGCATCATCATTTGGCTGTGCCTGCGCGGCGTGAAGGACACGCTGCTCGTCGTCGCGCCCATACTGATCGCCTCGATCGTCACGGCGGCGCTCACGGTGCTGATCGGCATGCCGTTCAACTACGCGAACATCATTGCGTTGCCGCTGCTCGTCGGCATGGGAGTGGACAACGGCATTCACGTGGTGCATCGGCTGCGCGCGGAAGGGGCCACGCGAGCTGTTCGACACGAGCACGATGCGGGCCGTGCTCGCGAGCGCGCCTGACGACGATCGCGAGCTTCGGCAACCTCGCGTTCTCCTCGCATGTCGGCACGGCGAGCATGGGAATACTGCTCGCGCTCGGGCTCGGCGTCAGCATGGCGGCCACGCTTGATCGTGCTGCCGGCGTGGCTGAAGGTCTACGGCGGCGAGCGGGACACTGGCATGAGCGCGCCGCCGCCGAAGCTCGTGACCGGCGCCAACGGCTTTCTCGGCGCCGCCGTGGTTCGGGCGTTGCTCGGCGACGGGCGAGCGCGTGCGCGCGTTCGTGAGGCCCGGCAGCGATCGGCGCAACCTCGTGGGTCTCGACGTCGAAGAGGCGCGCGGGCGACCTGACGGACCGCGACTCGCTGCGTCGCGCGGTCGCCGGTTGCACGGGCGTGTTTCACGTCGCGGCCGACTATCGACTCTGGGTGACGGATCCTGCGCCGATGTATCGCACGAACATCGACGGCTCCCTGAACGTGCTCGAAGCAGCCGCGGCCGCCGGCGTGCGCGCGCGTGGTGTACACCTCGAGCGTGGCCGTGCTCGGGATCAATGCCGATCGCACGCCGGCCGACGAGGAGACGCCCGTGTCGGTCGAGCAGATGATCGGCCCCTACAAGCGGTCGAAGTTCCTCGCCGAGCAGGCCGTGCGCGGGCGCGCCGCGCGAGCTCGGCTATCCCGTGGTGACGGTGAATCCGTCGACGCCGATCGGACCGGGCGACGTGCGGCCGACGCCGACGGGACGCGATCCTGCTCGACGCGGCCGCCGGCCGGATGCCGGCGTTCGTCGACACGGGGCTCAACCTCGTCGACGTCGATGACTGCGCGCGCGGCCATCTGCTCGCGTTTGCGGCCGGTGAGCCGGGCGAGCGCTACGTGCTCGGCGGCGAGGATCTCACGCTGCGCCAGATCCTGGAGATCGTGGCGACCTGCGTCGGCCGACGGCCCGCGAATATCCGGTTGCCGCACTGGCTCGTGTACCCGATCGCCGTGGCGGCCGAGGGGTGGGCGCAGAGTCACGCGCCGCGAGCCGCGCGTGACGCTCGATGGCGTGCGGATGTCGACCAAGCACATGTATTTCGCCAGCCGCAAGGCCGAGCGCGAGCTCGGCTATCGGTGGCGCGACCCGCGGCTCGCCATCGCCGCTGCCATCGAGTGGTTCAAGAACAATGAGTACTTCTGATCGAACGCGCGGTGTCGGCTGCGCCCGAGCCGGCGCGAATTTCGCGCTGATCAAGTATTGGGGCAAGGCCGATTCGCGGCTGAACGTCCCGGCCGTGGGCTCGATCTCGATCACGCTCGAGGCGCTGTGGTCGGAAACCCGGGTCGAGCTCGATCGCGTCGCTCGCCGCCGACGAGCTCGCGCTTGAACGATCGGCGCCGCGCGGACGAAGCGAGCAAGGTGTCGGCGTGTCTCGATCTGCTCCGGGCGCGCGCCGGCGACGCGACGCGTGCGCGGATCACGAGCCGCAACAACTTTCCCGACGGCGGCCGGGCTCGCTTCGTCGGCGTCGGGGTTCGCGGCGCTGGTGACGGCCGGCGCGGCTGCCTACGGGCTGTCCTTGTCCGCGCGCGAGGCCAGCATCCTCGCGCGGCAGGGCTCCGGCTCGGCCGCGCGTTCGGTGTTCGGCGGGTTCGTCGAGATGCACGCCGGCACGGCCGCCGATGGCCTCGACAGCTATCGCCGAGCCGCTGCTCGAGGCCGCCGCGTGGCCGCTCGAGGTCGTGATCGCGGTGACGGCCACGGGCGAGAAGGAGGTCGGCTCCCGCAGCGGCATGACGCGCTCGGCGATGTCGTCTCCGTATTATTCGGCCTGGGTCGCGGGGCAACCGGCCGACCTCGCCACGGCGCGTGCCGCGATTCGCGCGCGCGATTTCGCCGCGCTCGCCGACGGTCGCCGAGCACAACTGCCTGAAGATGCACGCCGCCGCGCTCGCCGCTCGTCCGCCGCTCGTGTACTGGAACGGCGCGACCGTCGAATGCTTGCACGCGGTACGACGTTTGCGAGCAGCCGGCACGCCGGTGCTCTTCACGATCGACGCGGGGCCGCAGGTCAAGGCCGTGTGCGCACCGGGCGCCCGGGCGCAGGTCGAAGCCACGTTGCGTGGCGTGCCGGGCGTGCTCGATTTGCTGACGAGCCGGCTCGGGCCCGGCGCGGGGCTGCGCTGAGTGATCGTCGCGCAAGCACCCGGCAAGCTCGTGGTGCTCGGGGAGTACGCCGTGCTCGACGGCGCACCGGCGCTCGTGCTGGCGCTCGATCGATTCGCCGAAGCCAGCGCTCAGGACCAGCACCGACGGAGCATGCCATCTCGAAACGCGGGCGCCGGACCGCGTGCAGCGCATGTTCGCGCCCGGCGCGCCGAGCGGCGCCGGGCTCGTGGACCTCGTGGCAGGCACGCTCGCGCCGCCGCTCGCGTGGCGAGCGACGCTCGATTCCTCGGCGTTCTTCGCGGACGGCACCAAGCTCGGTCTGGGCTCGAGCGCCGCCGTGCTGTGCGCCTTCGCCGGGGCGCTCGCCGCGTGGGCAAGAAGTCAGGGTCGAGCCCGCCCCGATCTCGGCCTGGCCGAGTTGATCGATCTGCATCGTGCGTTCCAAGGGGGGCGCGGCAGCGGTCTCGACGTGGCGGCGAGCCTCACGGGCGGGGCGATCGTGTTCCGCTCGAGGCGCGGCAGGCGTGCCCCAAGTTGGTTCAGTCCGGCTGCCGAACAGTGTAGGATTCGCGGGTATTTTTGCCGGCCGGTCGGCTTCTACACCCGAGTTCGTTGCGCACTATCGGGCGTGGCGCCGGGAACGGCCCGAGCAGGCGGCGGCCATGTATCGCCGCCTGGCACAGCTGGCCGAGGACGGTTGCGCGGCTGCGCAAGGGGACGATGCAGGCGCATTCTTGGCCTCGCTCGCGGAGTATGGCCGCGCGTTGCAGAGTCTCGGGGACGCCATCGGCGCCGAGATCGTGACGGCCGAGCATCGGGAGATCGCCGAGCACGCCGGCCGCTTCGGGGTGGCGTACAAGGTCAGCGGCGCGGGGGGCGGAGATCTGGGCCTGGCGTGTGCGGTGGATTCCGAGGCGCTCCAAGCATTCATGCGGTCAGTGACGAACCGGGGTTTTCGAGTGATCAGAGTTTCGCTGGCCGATCACGGCCTCAAGATCGAGCACGCAGCGGAGACCGCGTCGTGAGCCGCGACCGTCTCCGGATTCCCGATTTCTACAAGCTGAGCGTCGAGGAGCGCGTTCGTGCCGTCCACGAGCGTGGCTTGATCAACGCGGCCGATTTCCGCGCGCTGGCCTCGGGCCAGCACACGCTCGACCTCGAGGCCGCCGACAAGATGATCGAGAACGTCGTCGGCGTCATGGGCTTGCCGCTCGGGCTCGGCATGAACCTGCTCGTCAACGACAAGCAATACATCGTGCCGATGGTCGTCGAGGAGCCGTCGGTCATCGCCGCGCTCGGGTCGGCGTGCAAGCTGATCCGCGCCTGCGGCGGGTTTCGCGCCGAGGCCACGGATCCGATCCTGATCGGTCAGATCCAGGTCGTGAACCTGCCCGACATGGAGAAGGCCAAGCAGGCGTTGCGCGAACGCAAGCTGGATCTGATCAATCTCGCGAACAGCTTCCACCCGAACATGGTCGCGCGCGGCGGCGGTGCCCGTGACATCGAGCTGTTCGTGCATCCGCTGCCGTCGAGCGGCAAGCCCATGCTCGTCGTGCATCTGCTCGTCGATACGCGCGACGCGATGGGCGCCAACCTCGTCAACGGCATGTGCGAGGGCATCGCTCCGCTCGTCGAATCGATCACCGGCGGCGAGGTGTTCCTCCGGATCCTGTCCAACCTGACCGACCGGGCGCTCGTGCGCGCGCACTGCCGGATTCCGCTCGACGGCAGCTCGCGGGCCGCGGCTACTCGGGCGAGCAAGCGCGCGACGGCATCATCGTGGCGGCCGAGTTCGCGGCCGTGGATCCGTACCGCGCCGCCACGCACAACAAGGGCATCATGAACGGCGTCGATCCGGTCGCGATCGCCACCGGCAACGATTGGCGCGCGATCGAGGCCGGGGCGCACGCGTACGCGGCGCGCAGCGGCCGCTATTCGTCGCTGACCGACTGGTGGGCGGACGAGCAGGGCAACCTCTGCGGCCGCATCGAGCTGCCGATCAAGGTCGGCATCGTCGGCGCGCCGATCGAGTCGAATCCCACCGTGGCGCTGAACTTGCGGCTGCTCGGCGTCGACTCCGCCACCGAGCTCGCGCAGGTCATGGGCGCCGTGGGGCTCGCGCAGAACTTCGCGGCCATCCGCGCGCTGGCGACCGAAGGCATCCAGAAGGGCCACATGACGCTGCATGCGCGCAGCGTCGTGACGGCGGCCGGTGCGCCGAAGGAGGTCTTCGACGAGGTGCTCGAGCGACTGATCCAGAGCGGCGTGATCAAGGTCTGGAAGGCGCAGGAGATCGTGACCGAGCTCGAGGACGAGCAGCACCGCCAGAAATCCGGTCGCGCCCCGCGGCGCAGCCAAGAAGCGAACATGGGCGTCGGCTACGGCAAGGTCATCCTGCTCGGCGAGCATGCGGTCGTGTATGGCCGGCACGCGATCGCGGCGCCGATTCCGCTGGCGATCAAAGCCCTCGTCGAGGATTGCGACGACGGCATCCACCTGCTGATTCCGCGCTGGGGCGTCGAGTACCGGCTCGCGAGCAATCCCGAACGAGCGCCGCTCGTTCGAGCGGCCCGCGGGCGTCGTGCTCGACCAGCTCGGGTTGAGTCAGCGCGCGATGCGGATCGAGGTATTTCCCGATGTGCCGCGCAGCATGGGGCTCGGCGGCTCGGCCGCCATGGCCGTCGCGATCGTTCGGGCGCTCGACAAGCATTTTCACCTCGGCTTGACCGACGACCAGGTCAACCGGCTCGCGTTCGAGTCCGAGAAGGTGGCCCACGGCAGTCCGAGCGGGCTCGACAACACGCTCGCGTGCTACGGCAAGGCGCTGGTGTTCCGCGCCGGCGACCCGCCGCTGATCGAGCCGCTGAACATCCGCGAGCCGATACCGGCCGTGATCGGCATGACGGGCTACGAGGGGCTCACCGCCAAGACCGTGGGCCGCGTCCGCGAGGCCTGGCAACAAGACAAAAAGCTGTACGAGCGCATTTTCGACCAGATCGACGCCCTGACCCTGCGCGGTATCCAGGCCATTCAGGACAACGACTTGCCAACGCTCGGTCAGCTCATGAATATTTGTCAGGGCATGCTGAATGCCTTGCAGGTGTCGACGCCGGAGCTCGAGAAGCTGTGCGACATCGCCCGCGAGAACGGTGCGCTCGGCGCCAAGCTCACGGGCGGCGGCGGCGGCGGCTCGATCATCGCGATTTGCGACGGCGACACGGAGCCCGTCGTGAGCGCAATCCGCGCGGCGGGCTTCCAAGCCATGCCGGTGCGGCTCGGAGCGGATCTGAATGGCGCGTGAGGAAGTCGTCTCGAATGCCAGCGAGCAGCTGATCCTGGTCGACGAGCTCGACCGGGAGATCGGCTACCAGGCGAAGAACGATTGTCACCTCGGCAAGGGCACCCTGCACCGGGCGTTCTCGATCTTCGTGCTGAACTCCGCGAACGAGTTGCTGCTGCAGCAGCGCAGCCCGAGCAAGATGCTGTGGCCGAGCTACTGGTCGAATACTTGCTGCTCGCATCCGCGACGCGGCGAGGCCATGCAGGACGCCGTGACTCGGCGGCTGGCGCAGGAGCTCGGCTTCGAGTGCCCGCTCGAGTTCCTGTACAAGTTCAAGTATCAGGCCCAATTCGGCGCGATCGGCGCCGAGCACGAGTACTGCTGGGTATATTACGGGCGCTACGACGGGCCCGTGGACGCGAACGTCAACGAGATCGCGGCGTGGCGCTGGGTCGACGTCGCGTCTCTGGAGCGGGAGCTGGCGGTCACGCCCGACCGCTTCACGCCCTGGTTCAAGATGGAATGGGTGCACATCAAGGCCAACTATCTTGATGGTATGCTGGCAAGCACCGGCACGGACGGCTAACGAGACGCTGGAGAAGTCATGTCAATCCCGGTCGTACAGGCCTATAGAATCGCGCGTTATATCTTCGAGCAGAAGTGGAAGGGCAATAAGCGCTACCCGCTCGTGCTGATGCTCGAGCCGCTGTTCCAGTGCAATCTGGCCTGCTCCGGCTGCGGCAAGATCGATTATCCGGACGAGATCCTGCGCAAGCGCATGTCGGTCGAGGATGCCCTGCGCGCCGTCGACGAGTGCGGGGCGCCGGTCGTGTCCATTCCCGGCGGCGAGCCGCTGATCCACAAGGAGATGCCGCAGATCGTCGAGGGCATCGTCGCTCGCAAGAAGTTCGTCTACCTGTGCACGAACGCCCTGCTGCTGGAGCAGAAGCTGGATCAATACACGCCGTCCCCCTACCTCACGTTCTCGATTCATCTCGACGGCAATCGCGACCGGCACGATGCCTCCGTCTGTCGCGACGGCACGTTCGACAAGGCCGTGTCCGCGATCAAGGCGGCGCGGGCGCGCGGCTTCCGCGTGACGGCGAATTGCACGCTGTACGCCGGCGAGGATCCGGAGGACGTCGCGAATTTCTTCGATTTCGCGATGTCGCTCGGCGTCGAAGGCATCATGATGTCGCCGGGCTACAGCTATCAGCATGCGCCGCGCCAAGATGTGTTTCTCGGCCGGCGCAAGTCGAAGGAGCTGTTCCGCTCGATCTTCAAGATCGGCAAGCTGCGCCGCGCCAAGTGGCATTTCAATCAGTCGAGCATGTTCGTCGACTTCCTGGCCGGCAATCAGAGCTATCAGTGCACGCCGTGGGCGAACCCCACCTACAACGTGTTCGGCTGGCAGAAGCCGTGCTACCTGCTCGTCGACGAGGGCTACGCCAAGAGCTTCAAGGAGCTCATGGAGAGCACCGAGTGGGACAAGTACGGCGTTGGCCGCAATCCGAAGTGCGACAACTGCATGGCGCATTGCGGGTACGAGGGCACCGCCGTCGAGCACACCATCGCGAGCCCGCTGACGGCGCTCAACGTATTCCTGTTCGGACCGCGGCTCGAAGGCGAGATGGCGCCCGAGCTGCCCGTGCTCCATCAGGGCGCCCCGGGTATCGCGGTGCCGGTCGAGCAGATCGGTCGGCTAAAGCGTTAGGGTCGGCGCCGCGGGCGGCGGCGTCCGCATGACGGTGTTGCTCGTGTGCAGCGCGCTCGCGCTGCTCGCGTGGCTCGGCGTGCTGCTCGCGTCGCATCAGCCGCATCGGCTGCGCGAGCGCCTCGAGGCCGATGCCAAGGCCGCCGCGGATCTCAGCGGCGTCACGGTGCTGATCCCGGCCCGCGACGAGGCCGATGTCATCGGCCGAACCATCGCCGCGCTCGCCCAGCAAGGCACGAACCTGGCCGTCGTCGTCGTCGACGACCAATCTGCCGACGACACCGCAGCCGTGGCGCTGGCCGCCGGCGGGCGAGCGCCCGGGGCCCTCTCATTGCGCGTCGTCCGCGGCGAGCCGCTGCCAGCCGGCTGGGCCGGCAAGCTGTGGGCGCTGGAGCAAGGGCTCGGCCAGATCGACCGGCCGTTCGTGCTGCTGCTCGATGCCGATATCGAGCTTCAGTCGCGGCTCGTGCCGACGCTGCTGCGGCGGGCGGAGCACAGCGGTGCCAGCCTCGTGTCCATCATGGCGGAGCTGCGCTGCACGACCTTCTGGGAGAAGCTGCTGAGCCCCGCCTTCGTGTTGTTCTTCAAGCTGCTCTATCCGTTCGCCTGGAGCAACGATCCGCAGCGCAAGACGGCCGCCGCGGCGGGTGGCTGCATGCTGGTGCGCACCGCAGCGCTGCGCGCCGTCGGCGGGTTCGCGCCGATTCGCGGCGCGCTGATCGACGACTGCACCCTGGCCGCGGTGCTCAAGCGCGCGGCGCCGCCGATCTGGCTCGGCGTGAGCCGGTCCGTGCGCAGCCTGCGGTCTTACGCCCACCTCGGCGATTTCTGGGCCATGGTGAGTCGGAGCGCGTTCACGCAGCTGCGTTATTCGGTTGCTTTGCTGCTCGCGACGACCGCGCTGCTGCTCGTCGTGTTGCTGGCGCCGGTCGTGAGCGCGATCGCGGCGCCTTTCCGTGGCGACGGCACCACCACGATGGCGGGCGTGGCGGCTTGGCTCGCCATGGGCGCCGTGTACTCGCCGGTCGTCCGTTTCTATCGCTTGCGCCCGCTGTGGGCGCTCACGCTGCCGCTCGCCGCCGTGCTGTTCCTCGCCATGACGTGGAGCTCGGCCGTGGCCTACTGGCGGGGTGCGCATGCGCGCTGGAAGAACCGCAGCTACGATAGGTCACTGGTGCAGCGCTGACTCGCGGCTGGCGTGGCGCGCCACCGAAGTGGAGAATCTGTCGGTGCTCCGAGTGTTTGCCAAGCATTTGATCGTGGCCTGTGCCGTGCTCGCCGCGACCGCGCGCGCGGGCGAGCCGGAGATCGCGACCGACTCGCCGGTCGCAACCGTGCAGAGCCTGCAGCGCGGGCTGATCGATGTGGCGCAGCAGTCGCCGCAGGCCACCGTCGACGAGCGCTACCAGGCGCTCGAGCCGCTGATCGTCGGCACGCACGACTTACCCTACATCGCGGAGTTCGTGCTGCGGCGCCAGTGGCCGATGCTCGGCGAGGCGGATCGAGCTCGCTTCATCGCGACCTTCCGGCGGTTGAGCGTCATGACGTACGCGGCCCGGTTCGCGAACGTGGGCCCCGAGACGTTCCGCGCCGTTGCGTCGGCGGACGCGACGGAATCCGGGCGGGCGCAGGTCACCACGGGCATTGCGCGCGCCGGCGGCACGGACGTGCCCATGGAATATCTGCTGCAGCAGGGCAGCGGCGGCTGGCGGATCATCAACATCGTCGCCGACGGCGTCAGCGATCTGGCTCTGAAGCGGGCCGAATATCAGCGAATCCTGGCGACCGGCTCGCTCGATACGCTGATTGCCGAGCTCGAGGCGCAGACCGAGCGGTTGCGCCAGCGCTGAGCGGCCAAACTCAAGGACCCTCAGCGCACGAACCGGTAGTACTCGACGCCCTCGTCGCTGAAGTTCGGGTTCGCGCTGCTGCCGATCGACTGGATCACGAAGCCGTCATCGGGCTCGATCAGCGCCTGGCGCCGTGCCCGTGTCGTGCAGCATTTCGTACTGTGCCTGTGTCAGGTCCTGGTGCGGCGCGAGCGCGGCCTCGAAGCCGATCGACGCCGCCGCATTGCGCCACCCCGGGGCCACGGTCATCGGAATCGCCTCGGCGGCGTCGCCGCTGCCGTAGCCGACGGCCAGCACCTTGCCGCCGGCGAGGTCGCAGCCTCTGCTGCTCGCCTCCTCGAGGCCGGCGGCCATCCAGGCCGGCAGCGCGGCACAGTAGACGTTGCCGATGTCCTTCATGATCTCGGACCCGAGCGACATCTTGGCCGCGACCATTGCGCCGAACTCGTCGCTGGCCCGGAATTCCTTCAGCAGCTGGATGCTCAAGGGGTACGCGTCGGCGTCGATGTTGCCGTCTTTCACGAGCTGCAGGATGTTCGGCTGGGAGCGCATCTCGGCAAGGACGCCCGCCGTCGGCATGTTGGCCCGCTGACAATAGCGCTCGAGCTCCGCCAAGCCCTGGGCACCGTCGCGCGCGAGACCGAACAGGTAGCTCATGGCGAACGACTGCTCCGGCATCCGATGATACGGGCGGTGCATGAAGATTGCGGCCAGCTCGCGGTAGTAGTCCGGCGCGTCGCGGCCCATGCGTCGCGCCATGTCGTCGAGCGCGTGCTGCGTCTCGTCGAGGTAGCAGGTGGTGGAATACTTGCCGTTGAACACCGGCAGGTCCTGGAAATGGCAGTTCAGCTTGCCGCGGATCAAGTTGCGCAAGACCGGTTTGCGAAAGTCGACGGCCCGGTACGAGGAGGCGCTGCCGATGTGCTCGAGGTGCACGGTCAGGAGCTGCGGGTTTCGCTCGACGAGCATGGCGATCGCGCCCGCGCCCTGGGTGGGCTCGCCGGAGCTGCCGCGGGCGTATTCGGCGATGTCGGCGCTGACCACGATGGCGCAGCGGTCCTCGGGCTCGAGCGCGAGATAACGCAGCGCGTGCTTCAGCGCGTAGACGCCCCCGAGGCACGCATGCTTGACCTCCGGGACCTCGCAGCCCCGGGAGAGGGGCGGTCGGCCGCTGGCCTGTAACCCCTCGTCCAGCATGCCTTTGACGATGATGGCGCCGGCCGAGTTATCGGTGCTCGACTCGGTGCCCAGGCCCAGGAAGCCGACCCGGCGAGGGTCGACCTGGTAGCGATCCATGAGCCGCATGACGGCCGTGGCCGCCATGGTGTAGACGCTTTGGGCGGGGCCGCGCATCCTAAAGCTGTGCCCGACGACGGCACGGGTCTTGTCCCACGAGTTGTTGGTCCAGCGGCACCAAGACTCGAGGTCGACGCGGTACGGTGGCACGTATACGGCAAAGCCGCTGATTCCCACTTGATCCGTCATAGCACTCCAGACAGTCGCCGTTCGCAGCGGCCGCTCCCGGCCCGCTACCTTTGCACTCCGCGCGGCATTATATGACAAACACTTGGCGTTCTCCCGCTGCCGGGCCCGGTTTCTGGCCCGCCTGCGAACCCGAGCCCGTACGCGTTGTCGACCTCATAGGTAGAGATGCGTCCCGCTCGGTGCTGGGTGGCCCGGTGCGGCTGCTCGTCCAAGGGCTCCGAGGCGGGCGGCCACGGGTATACTGTTAGTCGAGTTGGTCATAAGAGTTCCAGGGAAGCGCCGCCCGTGAGTCAGGGAGAAAACAAACACGCGAGCACCGTCCGCCGACTCGCCGAGGCCCAGGCCACGGCACCGGGGGCGTTGCTGCCGATCCTTCACGCAATTCAGGACGAGCTCGGCTACGTGCCCGAGTCGGCGGTGCCGATCGTGGCCGAGGTCCTGAATCTGTCCCGCGCCGATGTCCATGGCGTCGTGACCTTCTATCACTTTTTTCGCACGAAACCGCCCGGCAAGCACACGCTGTACGTCTGCCGCGCCGAAGCCTGCCAATCGATGGGCGCACGGGACCTCGAGGACCACGCTCGACGGAAGCTCAAGATCGACTTCCACGAGACCACGCCCGACGGTCGTTTCAGCCTCGAGCCGATCTATTGCCTCGGCAACTGCGCCTGCTCCCCGGCCGTGATGGTCGACGAGACCGTCTACGGCCGCGTGACGGCCGAGCGGCTCGACGAGATTCTCAAGTGACGGGCATGGCAGGCAGCACCGTCAAAGTCTTCGTCCCCGCCGATACGACCGCCCGGTCGCTCGGTGCCGACGCGGTGGCCGACGCCATTGCCGCCGAGGCCGGTCGGCGCGGCGCCAGCGTCGAAATCGTGCGCAACGGCTCGCGTGGCCTGTACTGGCTCGAGCCGCTCGTCGAGGTCGATGTCGCGGGCACGCGCACGGCCTACGGGCCGGTCGCGGTCGCCGACGTTCCCGGACTGTTCGAAGCCGACTTTCTGGCCGGCGCCAAGCACGCGCGCGCGCTCGGTCCGACCGAGAAGATCGACTACCTCGCCAAGCAGACGCGGCTGACCTTTGCGCGTGTCGGCGTCACCGATCCGCTTGTCCCTCGACGACTACCGAGCGCATGGCGGTTACCGCGGTCTCGCGAACGCGCTCACGATGAGCGGCGAAGACATCGTCGCGGCCGTCACGGAGTCCGGGCTCCGCGGTCGTGGCGGCGCGGCGTTTCCGACGGGCATCAAATGGAAGACCGTGCTCGCCACCTCGGCAGACCAGAAATACGTGGTGTGCAACGCGGACGAGGGCGATTCCGGCACGTTCGCCGACCGGATGATCATGGAGAGCGATCCGTTCGTGCTGATCGAAGGCATGACGATCGCAGGTCTAGCCGTCGGCGCCACGCAGGGGTTCATCTACATCCGCGCCGAGTACCCGCAGGCCATTCGCACGATGCGCGCCGCCATCGAGCGCGCGCAGGCGGCCGGTTTCCTCGGGGCGGGCATCCAGGGCAGCAAGCACGCGTTCGAGCTCACGGTCCGCGAGGCCGCGGGCGCCTATATTTGCGGCGAGGAGACCTCGCTGCTCGAGAGTCTCGAGGGCAAGCGCGGGATGGTCCGCTACCGGCCGCCGCTGCCCGCGATCAAGGGGCTGTTCGCCAAGCCGACGATCATCAACAACGTGCTGTCGCTGGCGACCGTGCCGATCATCCTCGACAAGGGCGCCGAGTTCTACAAGAACTTCGGCAGCGGACGGTCGCGCGGCACGTTGACGATCCAGCTGGCCGGCAACGTCAAGCAGGGCGGCCTCATCGAGATCGCGTTCGGCAAGCCGCTGCGCGAGATCCTTTACGACTTCGGCGGCGGCAGCGCGTCCGGCCGGCCGATTCGCGCCGTGCAGGCCGGCGGGCCGCTCGGCGCCTACGTGCATCCGTCGCAGTTCGATACCGTGCTCGATTACGAGCAGTTCGCGGCCATCGGCGCCATGGTGGGCCACGGCGGTCTGGTCGTGTTCGACGACACGGTCGACATGGGCGAGCAGGCTCGGTTCGCCATGGAATTCTGCGCGATCGAGTCCTGCGGCAAGTGCACGCCGTGCCGGATCGGGGCCGTGCGCGGCGTCGAGGTCATCGACAAGATTCGCCGGGGCGAGAACGCCACCGCAAACGCCGTGCTGTTGCGCGATCTATGCGACACAATGGTCACCGGCTCCCTGTGCGCGCTGGGCGGCATGGCGCCGTTCCCGGTGCTGAGCGTCTTGAACCACTTCCCTGAGGATTTGAAGGCCCGCGCCTAAACTGCCCGGTAGGATTGCCGGGTGACGGAGCAAATGTCATGAGCACCGCCTACGAACGCTACGAACGTGCCGCCGATCTTGGGACCCCACCGGTGGAGCCCGGCGCCAAGCCGATCACGCTGACGATCGACGGCGAACAGGTCACCGTGCCGGAAGGCACGACGGTGCTGCGGGCGGCCGCGTTGAACGGCATCAACATCCCGAAGCTGTGCGCCACGGACAGCCTCGAGCCGTTCGGCTCGTGTCGCCTCTGCCTCGTCGAGATCGAAGGCATGAAGGGCTTGCCGGCCTCGTGCACGACCGAGGTCAAGGCCGGCATGAACGTCACGACGCAGAACAAGAAGGTCGCCGACGTCCGCCGCAACGTCATGGAGCTGTACATCTCGGATCACCCGCTCGATTGTCTAACCTGCCCGACGAACGGCGACTGCGAGCTGCAGGACATGGCCGGCGCGGTGGGGCTGCGCGAGGTTCGCTACGGCTATGCCGGCGAGAATCACCTCGACGTGCCGAAGGACAAGAGCAACCCGTATTTCACGTTCGACCCCAGCAAGTGCATCGTCTGCTCGCGCTGCGTGCGGGCCTGCGAGGAGGTGCAGGGCACGTTTGCGCTGACGATCCAGGGCCGGGGCTTCGAGTCGAAGGTCAGCCCGAGCCAGAACCAGCCGTTCCTCGACTCCGAGTGCGTGTCGTGCGGTGCCTGCGTGCAGGCCTGTCCGACGGCGACGCTGACCGAGAACTCGCTGATCGAGCAAGGCCAGCCGGAGCACACCGCGATCACCACGTGCGCCTACTGCGGCGTCGGTTGCTCGTTCCGCGCCGAGATGAAGGGCCAGGAAGTCGTCCGGATGATGCCGAACAAGGACGGCCAGGCGAATCACGGGCACTCCTGCGTCAAGGGCCGCTTCGCTTTCGGCTATGCGACGCACAAGGACCGCATCAAGGTGCCGATGGTTCGCGAGACGATTCACGAGCCGTGGCGCGAGGTGTCGTGGGACGAGGCCTTCGACTTCACGGCGAAGAAGATCAAGGGCATCCAGGCCAAGTACGGCAAGGGCGCCGTCGGCGGCATCACGTCGTCGCGCTGCACGAACGAAGAGACGTACCTCGTGCAAAAGCTCGTGCGCGCCGCGTTCGGCAACAACAACGTCGATACTTGCGCACGCGTCTGCCATTCGCCGACCGGTTACGGCTTGAAGGCGACGCTCGGCGAGTCCGCGGGCACCCAGGCGTTCGACTCGGTCATGCAGTCCGACGTCATCATGGTCATCGGTGCGAACCCAACCGATGCCCACCCGGTGTTCGCGTCGCAGATGAAGCGCCGGCTGCGTCAGGGTGCGAAGCTCATCGTGGTCGACCCGCGCGCCATCGATCTCGTGCGCTCGGCGCACGTCGAGGCCGACTACCACCTGGCGCTTCGCCCCGGCACGAACGTCGCGGTGGTCAACGCGATCACGCACACGATCCTGGCCGAGGGGCTCGAGGACAAGCAGTTCATCGCAGAGCGCTGCGAGCCGGAAGCCTATGAGGCGTGGCGCAAGTTCATCCTCGATCCGCAGAACTCGCCCGAGGCCGTGGCCGAGGAGAGCGGCGTGCCGGCCGAGGCGATCCGCGGCGCCGCGCGGCTGTTCGCGTCCGTGCCGAACGCCGCGATCTACTATGGCCTCGGCGTCTCCGAGCACAGCCAGGGCTCGACCACCGTCATGGGGATCGCGAACCTCGCCATGTGCACCGGCAACATCGGCCGCGAGGGCGTCGGCGTGAACCCGTTGCGCGGCCAGAACAACGTGCAGGGCTCCTGCGACATGGGCTCGTTCCCGCACGAGTTGCCGGGCTACCGGCATGTTAGCGATCCCGCGGTCCGGGCGATGTTCAGTAAGGAGTGGGGCGTCGAGCTCCAGCCCGATCCCGGCTTGAGGATCCCGAACATGTTCGACGCCGCCGTCGCGGGCGACTTCAAGGCGCTGTACGTGCAGGGCGAGGACGTCGCGCAGTCGGATCCCGACACGCACCACGTCACGGCCGCGCTCTCGGCGCTCGAGTGCATGATCGTCCAGGACCTGTTCCTGAACGAGACGGCGAAGTTCGCGCACGTGTTCTTGCCGGGCTCGTCGTTCCTCGAGAAGAACGGCACGTTCACGAACGCAGAGCGGCGCATCTCGCCCGTGCGCAAGGTCATGGAGCCGTTGGCGGGCCTCGAGGACTGGGAAGTCACGCAGCGTCTGTCGAATGCGCTCGGCTATCCGATGAGCTACCAGCATCCGAGCGAGATCATGGACGAGATCGCGCGGCTCACGCCCACGTTCACGGGCGTCAGCTACGCGAAGCTCGACGAGCTCGGCAGCATTCAGTGGCCGTGCAACGAGAATGCCGAGGCCGGCACGCCGACCATGCACATCGGGGAGTTCGTGCGCGGCAAGGGCCTGTTCAAGATCACGCCCTACGTGGCGACGGACGAGATCACGACGCGGATGTACCCGCTGTTGCTCACGACCGGCCGAATACTCTCCCAGTACAACGTGGGCGCGCAGACGCGTCGCACCGAGAACCTGAAGTGGCACGAGGAGGATGTGCTCGAGATCCACCCGCACGACGCCGAGCAGCGCGGCATCGAGAACGGCGACTGGGTGGGCCTCAAGAGCCGCGCCGGCGAGACCGTGCTGCGGGCCGTGATCAGCGAGCGGATCCAGCCGGGCGTCGTCTACACGACGTTCCACCATCCGTTCTCCGGCGCAAACGTGGTCACGACCGACAACTCCGACTGGGCCACGAACTGCCCCGAGTACAAGGTCACGGCCGTGCAGGCGACGAAGGTCTCGAAGCTCTCCGAATGGCAGCAGAACTTCGCGAAGTTCACGGAAGACCAGCTCGATTATCTGCGCCAGGCGCGCGAGTCCGAATCGGTGCGTTGAAGAGCCCATGGACGTCGACAAGCTCGTCAGGATGGCGAACCAGATCGCCGCCAACTTCGACTACGGTACCGACAAGGAGAAGGTGGCGGCCGGCGTGGCCGACCATCTGACGCGCTTCTGGACGCCGTCGATGCGCGCGGCGGTCATCGAGGGGTATCGTAAGAAGGTCATCGAGCTCTCGCCGATTGCGGCGCGCGCAGTCGAGATGCTCAAGCCGCCGGAGACGAGCGCTGCGTAGCGACGTGTCCGGCAGAGGGTGACGGGCACGCAGCTCGAATATCCCGCCCTGCCCGTCCTGCCTGGAACCGACGGCCAGTGACATGAGCGACATCGACGACGTGGGCCGGCAGCAGATGACGCGGCGCGTGGCCGTTCGACGCGCCGGCGCCGCGGGCTCGACCGACGTCGTCGCGACCGAGGAGCCGCTCGAGATTCGGCTCGGGTACTCGCGCCGCGACGGCAGCCGAGCCGAGGAGAACGTGTCGGTCACGATGCGGACCCCGGGGCACGACGAAGATCTCGCGGTCGGCTTCCTGTTCACCGAGGGCATCATCCATTCGCGTGCGGACGTCGAAGGCGTCGTGCCACGCGGCCAGCCGGCCGCGGGCGGGCTCGCCAACGTCGTGCGCGTCGAGCTCGCGCCCGGCGTCACGGTGGACTTCAAGCGGCTCGAGCGCCACTTCTACACCTCCTCGAGCTGCGGCGTGTGCGGCAAGGCATCGATCGACGCGGTCGCGGTGCAAGGCCAGTACGACGTGGGCTCGGCAGCCATGCGGATCGACGCCGGCGTGCTCGGCACGCTGCAAGCCGCGTTGAAAGAGCGACAGGTGGTGTTCGAGCAGACCGGCGGCCTGCACGCGTCGGGCTTGTTCGACGCGACGGGCGGCATCGTGGCGACTCGCGAGGACGTGGGGCGTCACAACGCGCTCGACAAGCTGATCGGCCGGGCGCTGCTCGAGGGCCGGCTGCCGCTAGCGAGCTTCGGCATCGTGGTCAGCGGTCGCGCGAGCTTCGAGCTGATGCAAAAGGCCAAGATGGCCGGCTGTCCGATCGTGGCGGCCGTCGGTGCGCCGTCGTCGCTGGCCGTCGAGCTCGCGATCGAGTTCGGCATGACGCTCGTCGGCTTCTTGAAGCCCGGCCGCTTCAACGTCTACAGCCGGCCGGAGCGCATCGTCGGCTTGTAGTCGGGAGCCGCGCCGTCGTCAGAGCGCGTGCTTGCGGCCGAGGATCAGATCGGCGCCTTTCTCCGCGACCATGACCACCGCCGCATTGCTGTTGCCCGACACGGCCGCGGGGAACACCGACGCGTCGATCACGCGCAGCCCACCGACGCCATGCACGCGCAGCGCCGGGTCGACGACGGCCAGCGCGTCGTGGCCCATGCGGCAGGTGCTGCATGCGTGGTGCACGGTCACGCAGGTCTTCACCATGTGCTGCTCGAGGCCCTCGTCGTCTTGCACCTGCGCGCCGGGGCTGATCTCGCGCCCCTGCAGGGAGGCGAACTCGGGCGCGTTCAGGATGCGGCGCGCGAGCTTCACGCTGAAGAGCAGGGCGCGCCGGTCGTCGTCCTCGGCCAGGAAGTTGAAATCGATCAGCGGCGCGGCGTGCGGATCGGCGGTGGCGAGCTTGACGGTGCCGCGACTCTTCGGCCGCACGAGGATGCCGATGATGCCGTAGCCGTGGCCGAGCGGGATCGCGAAGCCGGACGCATTACGGTGCGCCGGCATGAACACGATCTGCACGTCGGGCCGATCGAGCCCGGGACGAGAGCGCACGAAACCCGTGCCTTCGAACACGTTGCTGCCGAGCGGTCCGCGCCGCGACAGCGCGTACTCGAGCACGTTCTTCAGGCCGCGCGGCAGCGCCTTCCACGACAAGCCATACGACGTGGGATCGGTCGTGCGCACCTGGATCGACGACGCAGGATGGTCGTGCAGGCCCGCGCCGACGCCGGGCAGATCGTGCCGAGCTTCGATGCCGAAGGCCTGCAGCGCGGCGCCGGCGCCGATGCCCGACAGCATCAGCAGCTGCGGCGAGTTGTATGCGCCGCCGGCGAGGATCACCTCGCGGCGCGCACGGAGCTCTCGCACGGCGCCGTCGTGCTCGACGAGCACGCCGCGCGCGATGCGGTTCTCGAGAATCACGCGCGTGGCGAGCGTGCGCACGTAGACCTCGAGGTTCTCGCGGTAGCGCACCGGCGCCAGAAACGCCGTGACCATCGATTCGCGCCGGCCGTTGCGGATCGTGGCCTGGCGCGCGCAGAAGCCTTCGGGCTCCGGGCTCGCGAGATCTTCGGCAGCCGGAAACCCCAGACCCGCCGCGGCCGCGAGAAACCGATGCACGAGCGGGTTCACCTGCGGGATGTCGATCACGTTCATTTCGCCGCCGTGGCCGTGCAGCTCCGAGGCGGGGAAGCGCTCGTTGTTCTCGGACTTGCGGAAGTAGGGCAGCACGTCGGCGTAGCCCCAGCCGGTGGCCCCCATGTCGACCCAGCCGTCGAAATCCCGGCGATGGCCACGGAAGTACACCATGCCGTTGATCGAGCTGCAGCCGCCGAGCACCCGGCCGCGCGGCACGGGGATGATTCGGCCCTTGAGGTGCTGCTGCGGCACGCTCCGGTAGTGCCAGCTGAAATGCGGATTCGCGATCGCGGCGGCCACGGCCGCCGGGATCTTGATGGTGAGGTGATCGTCCGTCGGGCCCGCCTCGAGCAGCGCGACGCGCACGCTCGGATCCGCCGAGAGCCGGTTCGCGAGCACGCAGCCCGCGGTGCCGCCGCCGACGATCACGTAATCGAATGTGTCGTTCGCCGTCGTCACGGGTCGCCGATGACCGCGGGCCGGTCGGCGAGATGCGCGCTGCATCGGGCTCAGGAGGCGAACAGCGTCATGACGTAGTGGCTGTCCATGTATTCGCGGATCGCGAACACCTTGCCGTCCTTGATCTCCAGAGCCCAGGCATACAGGTTGTTGTAAGGGCGGCCGTCGGCCAGCGTGCCGACGCCACGCGTCTCGCACACCACGAGCGGGCCCTTCGAGCAGATCGTGTCGATATGCACCTTCGGATCACCGGGCTTGAACAGGCCGCGCACGGGTCCGAGGAATTTGTCCACGATGGCGTCGCGGCCGCGGTGCACGCCGGAGCCGGGCACGCTCTTGACCTGCGGCGTCCAGGTCGCGTCGGGGTGCAGCGTCGCACGGATTTTCTCGAGTTCCCCGGTGCTCAGCGTGGCGAAGAAATCGATGGCGATCTGTTCGTTCTGATTCGCAGCTTCGGTCAAGGCAATGACTCCTTCGCCGTCGAGGGCCGCGCCGGCGGTCAACGCGTGCTGAAGAATTCGCCGACGGCCGTGACAGCGCCGGGTGCCTCGTCGAGCACGAGGTGGCCCGCGTCGTCGAACAGGCGGATCGTGGCGCGCGGCAGCGCGCGCATCCAAGCTTTGTGCTGCGCCGTCGGCGTGAGTCGATCGTCGTTGCCCCACACCAGCATCGTCGGCATCGTGAGCCGATGCAGGTGGCGCGGCAGCTTGGGATCGAAAGTGCCGCTCGCGAGCACGCGACCGGCCGTGGCCGCCTCCTTGGCGCGCTCGGCGATGAACTCGGCGCTGGGCTCGCCGGTCGGCAGGTGCTTGATGACGGTCTGTGGATCGTGGGCCAGCAGCGCCGGCAGCTCGGTGGGCGGCACGGCCAGGAAGTCGGTGGTCGGCTCCGCCGTCGGGATGCCGATCGGGCAAATCAGGGCCAGCTTCTCCACGAACCCGCCATGCTCGATCGCGAACTTCGTCGCGATGAATCCGCCCATCGATTGGCCGGCGAGACGAAACCGCGCGAGACCGAGCTCGTCGAACAACTCGACGTAATGCAGCACGTAATCGTGGATCTCGGTGATGTCGGGATCGTCGGCCGAAAGTCCGAAGCCGGGATGGTACGGGATCAGAACGCGAAACTTCTTCGCCCACTGGCTCGCAAAGTCGAACCCCGTGACGGTGCCGGCGCCGTGCAGGTACACGAGCGTGGGGCCGCTGCCGGCCTCCAGCAGCACGGTGTCGATCCCGTTGATCCGCAGCGTGCGACGTTCGAAGGTGGGCATGCGTGTGACTCCGTTTCTGTTCTTCGCAAAGGCCCAAACGTACACTGCGGCGCGATGACCCGAAAGTCCCTCGCCCTCGGCGCCCGGACAATGCTGCTCACCGCGGTGCTGCTCGGCGCTCTGGCCGCCGAGACCGAGGGCATTTTCGCGCCCGTCCCGCTGAAGGGAAAGGAATGGGACACGAGCTTGCGCCCGCGCGACCAGGACGGGCTCTCCGACGTAGAATCGCTGCTGCTGAAGAAGTAATCGCGGCGGACCGGCCATGTCCGCGGGAGCGCCGCGGGACGGAGCCGTCGTTGCTTACGCCGAGGATCGCAGAGCTACCCTATCCGACCGCCGTCGCGCCGCTATTTCGCACGCTCGCCGATCTGCCATGGCCGGTGTGGCTCGATAGCGCCGCGCGCGGTGTGGACTCGTCCGGGCGATTCGACATTTTGGTGGCCGACCCGTATGTGATGGTGCGGACGCGCGGCGCCGTTACGCAGATCCGGACCCGCGATGGCGAGGTCCACACCTCCACGAAGCCCCCGCTCGAGCTGCTGCGCGAGCAGCTCGGCGAGCGCGCCTCCGGGCCGCCCGGGCTGCCTTTTTCCGGCGGCGCGGTGGGTTATCTCGGCTACGACCTGGGCCGCACCTTCGAGCGCGTCCCGGAGATCGCCGCGGCCGACATCGATATGGCCGACCTCGCGATGGGTTTATACGACTGGGCGGTGGTCATCGATCACGAGCAACGGTGCGGCTGGCTCGTGGGGGCGGGCCGCGATCCCCGCACGTTCGCCGAGTGGGAGCAGCTGCGCGCGCGGTTGCGCGGTGCGCCGGTGCCCGCGCCGCCGGAGTTTCGCGTGCTGTCCCGGCCCGTCGCGAACCTCAGCAAGGCCGCATACACGGGCGCATTTCGGCGCGTGCAGGAGCATATCCGTCTCGGCGATTGCTACCAGATCAACCTGACGCAGCGATTTCAGGCGCGCGCCGAAGGCGACGCGTGGCATGCGTATCTCCGATTGCGCGACATCAATCCTGCGCCGTTCGCGGCGTTCCTCGATCTGCCCGACGGCAAGATCGTCTGCTCGTCGCCGGAGCGCTTCTTGCGCGTGCGTGGGCGTAGCGTCGAGACGAAGCCGATCAAGGGCACGCGGCCGCGCGCCGCCGATCCCGCGCGCGATCGAGCGCTGGCCGAGGAGCTGCGGACGAGCTCGAAGGATCGCGCCGAGAACGTCATGATCGTAGATCTTCTGCGCAACGACCTCGGCAAGTGCTGCGTGCCGGGCTCGATCCACGCGAGCAAGCTGTTCGCGATCGAGAGCTTCGCCAGTGTCCATCAGCTCGTGAGCACCGTCGAAGGGCAACTCGCGCCGGGGCGCGACGCGCTCGATCTCGTGGCCGCCTGCTTCCCGGGCGGCTCGATCACGGGCGCGCCGAAAGTCGCCGCGATGCAGGTCATCGAGCAGCTCGAGCCGCAGCGGCGCAGCGTCTACTGCGGCTGCATCGGCTACCTCGGCTACGACGGCGACATGGAGCTGAACATCGCGATTCGCACGCTCGTCCAGCGCGGGGAATACGTCTACACGTGGGCGGGCGGGGGCGTCGTCGCCGATTCGAACGTCGATGCGGAGTATCAGGAGAGCTTCGACAAGGCCGCCGCGATGCTCGCGGTGCTGGAGACGCCTCGGGCGACGGCGTGACAACGGTCTTCGGCGTTCATTCGTGCACCTGATCACCGGACGCGAGATGCTCGCGCGCGGCATCCGCGAGCGATTCGTCGAGCGTAGCGAGCGGAGCCGTAAGCTGCTCGGCCACGACCAGGTACGCTGCGTCGTAAGCGGTCAACCTGTAGCGCTGTGCCACGGCAACGACGGTTTCGGTATTCACCGAATGACGTTCGATCGCAAGCTGTCCGTAGGCCTGCAGCGCGGCGGCAACGGCAGCCCAGGCCACACCTTCGCGTCGTAGCTTCTTCAGGGCGACGCTGTTGATCTCGTGATCGAGCAGGTGCGGCGCGTGCAACGTGCGGCCGCGCAGCAGGGCGATGGCCTCGTCGCTATTGCTTTCGCCGAAGAACGCGGCGGCGATCACGCTCGCGTCGGTCACGAGCGGCGGCCGGTGCAGATACGCCGACTTCGGCTCCGCCACGTGCAGGCGGTGGCTGCGGGCGCGCGTGCCGGAACGCCTCATCGGCTCTCGCGCATCTGCCGAATGAAGTCTACGGAGCTCTCCGTGCCGTGCGGAAACAGCTTGCGCGCCAGGTCCGCGACTTCCTCGATCGTGAGCGTGCGGTCGTTTGCCGCCGGCGTTGCGGCCGTGTGCGGCGCAGGGCCGCGACTCACGGCAGCCTCGAGGATGCTGAGCAGCTCCTTCTGAAGGGAGCGGTGATTACGCGCCGCGCGCCGCCGCAGCAGCTCGGCCAGCTCGTCCGGTACGTTCTTTACGGACAGATTGACCGCCATCGGTAGCTCCAGAATGGCTCCACATGGAGCCAGTCTGGAGCTGCGGTTGCAGCGTGTCAACGCGAAGCACCTGGACCTCGATTGGCGCCTGCCGGGGCCTTGGAAGAGGGGATTGCCGCGTTCCGCGAACCGCGCTGGGAAGCGCTACTCGGTGCGCCTCACGAGCGCCAGCAGCACGCCCGCGCCGATCAGCACCGAGCCCGCCACGCGATCGACGAGCCGCCGCGCGCCCGAAGCGGCGAAAGCCCGGCCCACTCTCGCCGCCAGCAGCGCCCAGGCCGAATCGCCAACGCCCGCGACGAGAAGGAAGCTGCTCGCGAGCAGCAGCATCTGCGGCAGGTGCGGACGCGCAGGGTCGACGAACTGCGGCAGGAAAGCGGTTTGAAACAGCAGCGTCTTCGGATTCGTGAGCGTGACGAGGAAGCCGCGGGAGAAGTGCCGCAGGCCTGCCGGCGCACCTTTTTGCTCCGCCTCGGTCGCGTAGCCGCTCTTTTCCGTGGAGCCGAGCCACGCGGACGCACCCAAGTAGATCAGGTAACCCACGCCGGCCCAGCGAACGAGCTCGAACCAGCCGCCCGCCACGGTGATGATCGACGCCAGCCCGGCCACGACCACGAGCAGCTGAAGGCTGGCGGCCAGCGTGCTGCCCGCCACGGCCACGAGGCCCGCTCCTTTCCCGTGCCGCAAGCTCGTCGACGTCACGAGCATGACCGTCGGGCCCGGTGAAAGGATCAACAGGGCCGACGCGACGACAAAGGCCAGGTACGTGGTGACGCTCATCCGATTCGCCTTCTTTTCGCGCCGCGATTATCGCCGAAGCTCCGGCCGCAAGCACCGGTGCTCAGGCGACGTGCGCCCAGCCGCGATACGCGGCCGCGTGCGCCGCGACGTCGTGCACGCGCAGGATATCGACGCCCTGCGCGCACAGCTTCAGCGATGCCCCCACCGTGAAGAGATCGCGCTCGTTGCGATCGGCCGCCGCCACGTGATGCATGAACGACTTGCGCGAGTGGCCCACGAGCAGGCGCAGGCCGTAGGCGTGGAAGCGGCGAATGTTGCGCAGCAGCCGTAGCGACTGCAGCGCGTTCTTGCCGAAGCCCACGCCGGGATCGAACACCAGGCGGTTCGGGTCGAGGCCCGCGCGCTCCCACGCGCGCAAGCGCTCGTCGAGCCAGCGCTCGACGGCATCCGTGGGATCTTCATCGACCGGCAGCACATGCGCCTTGTCGGCCGGCACGCCGAGATTGTGCATGGCGATCCAGTCCGCCGTGCCGGCTGCGGCAAGCTCGATCATGGCGGGGCTGGTGAGCCCGCTCACGTCGTTGATCGCGTCCACGCCGAGCGCGAGCGCGCGCCGCGCCGTTTCCGGATGGTAGGTATCGATGCTGAAGCGCGGCCGCAGCGGCGCGTGGCGATGACGATCGAGCAGCCGGCCGAGCGCGGGCTCGAGCCGCGCCCATTCCTCGTCCGCCGCGAGCGGCGTGGCGCCGGGCCGCGTGGACTCGGCGCCGAGGTCGACGAACTCCGCGCCGGCGGCCAGCAGGCTCGCGACGTGCGCATCGACGGTGGCGTCGTCGGGGAGCCGGCCGCCGTCGGAGAACGAATCGGGCGTCAGGTTCACGATGCCCATCCAGACCGGCAGGTGATGGCCACCGGCGCGCGCATGCTCGAGCACCGTGCGCGTGCCGTAGCCCGGAATCGTGAGCTGCGGTGCGAGTGCCGCGAGCGGCGTGAGCACGAACGCGCGCTCGGTGAGGCCCGGGTGCGGCACGCGCAGCGTGTCCGTCGCGATCGTCTCGTGGCCCCACAGCAGGATGTCGAGATCGATCGGCCGCGGCGCCCAGCGGCCGCGGTCGACGCGCCCGAGGGCGTGCTCGATCTGCTTCAACGCGGCAAGTAGCTCGTCGGGCGAGGCCGCCGTGCGGCACTGCGCGACGAGGTTCAAGAACGGTTGATTCCACTCGGCCGGCGCGTCGTCCGGCAACATGGCCGGCGACTCGACGACGGGCGAAGCGCGCACGACGAGCACGCCGTGCGTGGCCACGAGCTCGAGCGCACGCGCCAGGTGGGCGCGGCGATCGCCCAAGTTCGAGCCGAGCCCAAGGTAAACGTCCATGCCGTCTGTTCGCGAAGGAAACAAGTCCCTACAATCATGCCCAAACCACAACGAACTTGCAGGAGCAAGAACGAATGAAAACGCGCGCTGCCGTTGCCTGGGAAGCCGGTAAACCTCTGTCGATCGAAGAGGTCGAGCTCGGCGGCCCGAAGAAAGGCGAAGTGCTGGTGCGGCTCGTGGCGACGGGCGTGTGCCACACCGATGCCTACACGCTGTCGGGCGCGGATCCCGAAGGCGCGTTTCCTGCCATCCTCGGCCACGAGGGCGGCGGCATCGTGGAGGAAGTGGGCGCTGGCGTGAAGAGCGTGAAGCCGGGCGATCACGTGATTCCGCTGTACACGCCCGAGTGCAAGCAGTGCCTGTTCTGCAAGTCCGGCAAGACGAATCTGTGCGTGGCGATTCGCGCAACGCAGGGCAAAGGCGTCATGCCCGACGGCACGAGCCGCTTCTCGAAGAAGGGCAAGCAGATCCTGCATTTCATGGGCACGTCCACGTTCTCCGAGTACACGGTGCTGCCCGAGATCGCGCTCGCGAAGATCGCGAAGAAGGCGCCGCTCGAGAAGGTGTGCCTGCTCGGCTGCGGCATCACCACCGGCATCGGCGCCGTGCTGCACACGGCCAAGGTGCGAGCCGGGCTCCACCGTCGCGGTGTTCGGTCTCGGCGGCGTGGGCTTGAGCGTGATTCAAGGCGCCGTGATGGCGAAGGCCGAGCGCATCATCGCGGTCGACGTCAACCCGACGAAGGAAGAGATGGCGCGCGCACTCGGCGCCACGGATTTCCTGAACCCGAAGGATTACGACAAGCCGATCCAGCAGGTCATCATCAGCATGACGGACTGGGGCGTGGACTACTCGTTCGAATGCGTCGGCAACGTGCAGCTGATGCGGGCGGCGCTCGAGTGCTGCCACCGCGGCTGGGGCCAGTCCACGATCATCGGCGTCGCGGCGTCGGGCCAGGAGATCAGCACGCGGCCGTTCCAGCTCGTGACCGGGCGCGTTTGGCGCGGCAGCGCGTTCGGCGGCGTGAAGGGCCGCACGCAGCTGCCCGGCATGGTCAAGCAGTACATGGACGGCGACATCAAGATCGACGAGATGATCACGCACACGATGGGGCTCGAGAAGATCAACCACGCGTTCGATCTCATGCACGAAGGCAAGAGCATCCGCTCCGTCATCCACTACTGATCCGTCTGAAACTGCTGCCGGCAACCCTGCTCGACGAGCTTGCGTCCAAGGCGGCGGCGTCGCCTCGTCTTCGCACCAGCCACAACGTTCACGAGGCCGCGGCCGATCCCGTCCAGCGGTACTTCGTCGTGGCGCTGCGCGATTCGTACTTTCGGCCGCACCGACACCCGACGAAGATCGAAACCGCGCTCGTGCTGCGGGGGTTGTTCGATCTCGTGACGTTCGATGACGGCGGCGCCATCGTCGGGCGGTTCGGCGTGGGTGAGGGCGCGCCGAGCTTCGGCTACGAGACGCCGCAGGCGACGTGGCATACGCTGGTCGTGCAGTCCGGCAGCACGGCGTTCTTCGAGATCAAAGAGGGCCCGTACGATCCGGCCACCGTCGTGGAGTTTGCCGCGTGGGCACCGGCCGAAGGGGACGGCGCGGTCTCGCGGTACCTCGACTGGTTGCGCACGGCGCCCGTCGGCGCACGGAGCCCGCCGTGACGGAAGCGGGGCCGGCTCGAGGTTTGTCTCCTAGCGTGCGAACAGACTTCTTTTTCGCCTTGCGAAAGCGCCTGCTGATCGTCTAACTAACTGTTTGTTATTTAGTTTCCGTCATACACCTGGGTATAATCACAGTACCATAAGCCCGCCCGGGAGTCCGCCATGCGCGCCCACGACCGCCCGCAAGTCCCCGCCCGCAGCATCGATGATCTCGACGCGGCCATCTGCACGCTCGCGGCCCAGCTCAACGCCGAAACGCATCATTTGCTCACGCTCGTGCGCGAGTTCGACGATCGCATGGGCTTCGCCAAGTGGAGCTTTCGCAGCTGCGCGGAGTGGCTCGCGTGGCGCTGCGGCCTCTCGCGGTCGGCAGCCCGCGAGAAGGTGCGCACGGCGCAAGCGCTGCGCCACCTGCCCGCGATCGGCGCGGCGTTCGCCGAGGGGCGGCTGTCGTACTCGAAGGTGCGGGCGCTGACCCGGGTGGTCGAGTGGCTCGACGAGGACGCGCTGCTCGACTACGCGTTGCGGGCCACGGCCGCGCAGGTCGAGGAGCGCTGCCGCCAGATCCGCAACGGTCGGCCGGAGTCGGCCAGCGTCGCGCAGCGCGCCTGGGAGCGGCGCGCGCTCACGGTGTTTCGCGACGCGGCGCGCGGCGTCATGCGCGTGAGCGTCGAGGTGCCGATCGAGGAGGGCGAGCTTCATGTGCACAGGCGCTCGATCGGGCGGTTGCCGCCGGCGAGGCGCCGGCCGGCGTCGAGTTCGAGGCGAACGCGTGGCGCGCGCAGCAGGCCGATGCGCTCATCGCGATCGCGAAGCGCTACCTCGACGGCGGCGAAGCGCAGAGCTCCTCCTCCGCCGATCGCTATCAGGTCGTGGTGCATGTCGATGAGGCGGCCCTCCGCGGAGGGGCGGGGCGGGCGGACCTGCCCGTGGACACCGTGAAGCGCTTGAGCTGCGACGGCAGCCTCGTCACGGTCACGGAGGACGAGGACGGCACGCCGCTCGACGTGGGGCGCAAGCAGCGCACGGTGTCGGCGCCGCTAAAGCGCGCGCTCTGGGCGCGGGATCGCGGCTGCTCGTTCCCGGGCTGCGATCACAAGCATTACGTCGATGCGCATCACGTCCAGCACTGGGCCGACGGCGGGGCGACGAGTCTCGAGAACCTCGCGCTGCTTTGCGCCCATCATCACCGGCTGTTGCACGAGGGCGGGTTCCGGATGCGCCGCGACGGCGAGGGCCGGTGGTACTTCCAGCGGGCGGACGGGCGCGCGATCCCGCAGTTCGGCTATCGCCTCGCGGACCTGCGCGACGACTTCGAGCCCTCCGCGGAGGTGCGGGAGGTGCGTGGCGTGTATCGAGTGGATCGCCCGCTCTTGGCTAGCAGTCACCCCGTCAGAGACAGGCGTTTGGCGTTGATAGGTCAAGTCCGCGTACGGCCGACCTTCTATAGCGCCACGCGAACGCCGATCCACCCCGCGCGCGGCGGGCCCGTGCCCAGAAAGCGCGGATCGTCGAATCCGGCGCCGAGCACACCGCCGGCGTCGCCGAGCACGCCGAACGTCGAGTAGCGCGCGTCGAGCACGTTGTCGAGGTTTGCGAACAGGCTCGTGCGCTCGCTCAGGCGGTACTCCGCGCGCAGATTCAGCACGCTGTAGCCCGGCAGCGGCGCGAGCAGGTTGGCCTCGTCACCGCGAGAGTAGATCCCGGCCGCGGCCAGCAGGTCCGCGCCGAGCGTCAGCGATTTCGTCGCGACGATCTTGAGTCCCGCCTTCCAGAGCCGCTGCGGGATCAACGGCAGGCGATCGCCGACGACCACGGGGATCTCGCCGCCGACTTGCGCCGGGTGGTTCGGGCTCGCAACCAGGAAACTCTCGCGGAACGTGGCGTCGAGGTGCGTGTAGTCCAGCGACCAGGTCGCGCGCGAGCCGGCCGTGCCGGACACGCTGAGCTCGAGGCCGTCGCGCCGCGTCTTGCCCACGTTCGCGAAGAAGCCCTCGTTGGTCAGTGCGCCGGCGCTGATGAACAGAATGTCGTCGTCGTTGCCGGTGCGGAACAGGCTCGCGTGCCACTCCCCGCCGCCGAAGCGACCGCGGAGCCCGGCTTCCACCGTGGTGGCCACCACCTGGTCGAGCGGCGGATCGGCGACGAAGGCGTTCGGCAAGCGGCACGGGTCGTTCTCGTCCGCGCACGTCAGCTCCACGGGCGACGGCGCGCGATTGGCCTGGCCGAGGTTGGCGTAAAACGTCACGGCATCGCCGAGCCGCGTGGTGACGCCGGCCGCCGGATTGAAGTGCGTGAACACGTGATTGCCGCTCAGCTCGTCGCCGAGCTGATCCACCAGGGCGATGGCCGTGCGGTTGTAGCGGCCGGACAGCGTCAACGCCGTGCGCCCGCCGAACGACAGCGTGTCGGTGAAGTACAGGCCCGTGTTGTCGATCGTGGCCGTCAGCTGCGTGAACGAATCGCCGACGCGCACGCCGCCCGGAATGGCGCGGCGCGTCGCATCGAGCGAGCCGAGCTCGCTGCTGGCGGCGAAATCCACGTCGCTGCCGTCGTGCGCGACGCCGACGGTGAGCTGATTGTCGCGTTTGCCATGAGTGCCGGCCACGAGCGCCTGGAAGCTGAAGCCCATGCTGTGCTGCTGCGTATCCGTACGATTGATCGTCGCGCCCTCGAGGCTCGGCGCCGCGATGATCGCGGCGCCACTTGCGTCGAGCGCCAGCGTGTCGCTGCCGTCGCAAATGAAGCCGGGGGTAGCGGCGCACTCGGCAAAGTCGGAGTCGTCGCCGTTCAGCGTGCGGCTCGCGCTCGAGCGCATGTACAGGTTGCCCGTGAGCGTGACGGCGGCGGAGACGTTTTGCTCGGCCGTGACGTTCAAGAGCGCTACGCGGCTGCGCGTCTGATCCGGATGCGTGAACACCGCGCGCGGATCTTGCGCGATCAGGTCGACCGGTGCTGCGCCGTTGCCGACCAGGTTCGTATCGGCGTAGGTCAAGCCCACGTCGACGCGCGACGTGTCGCCGTGCATGCCGAACGTGGCGAACAGCTGATCGGCCTTGGTCGGCGAATAGTCGCGCCAGCCGTCCTCGTCGAGATGCGAGATCGTAGCGAAGTAGCCCAGGTTGTCGCCGAAAGTGCCGCCGGTCTCGGCCTGCACGCTCGTGCGCCCGAACGAGCCGCCGAGCAGCTCGCCGCGCGTGCCCGGATCCGCGAAGCCGTTCTTGGTTTCAATGGCGATCGCGCCGCCGAGCGCGTTCAGGCCGAACAGCGGGTTCGAGCCCGGTAATAGATATACGGTCTCGATCGCGGACTCGGGGATCAGCGCCCAGTTCACGGTGTCGCCGAACGGCTCGTTGAGTCGCACGCCGTCCTGATAGATCGCGAGGCCCTGCGGTAGCCCGAGCAAGGGCGAGCCGGTGAAGCCGCGGTACTGGACGTCCGGCTGCAAGGGGTTGCTCTGAGCGTCGTTGACGAACACGCTCGCGAGGTTGCGCCTCATGAAGTCGGCCAGATCGAGCGCGCCTTGCTCGCGCAGCTGCTCGGCAGTCGCGGTCTGCACGTTGGACGTGGCATGCGCTGCGTCGACCTTCGAGCCGAGCGGTGTGCCGATGACATCGATGGTCTCGACGTTGGCGGGACTCTGCGCGCTCGCGGTGCCGAGGAAGCCTACGAGCGACGCGGCGAGGCAGGGCAGAACGAGGGCTCGCGGCATCCGGACATTGTAGCCTGCGCACCTCCGCGGCCGCGCGGTGGACGACGGCGGCCGAGAGTTGACGCCGCGCCATGCGCCGTCGAGGCTTGCCTCTGGAGGGGCCCATGCCGATCCCGCGAACGATGAAAGCCATGCGCCTCAATGGCCCCGGGCGCGCATTGTCGTGCGATGAGGTGCCGGTGCCGACCCCCGACGGGGAGCAGGTGCTGCTCGAGGTCCTCGCGTGCGGCGTGTGCCGCACCGATCTGCACGTCCTCGACGGCGAGCTGCCCGACTTGCGTTACCCCGTGATCCCCGGGCACGAGATCGTCGGCCGCGTGGTGCAGGTCGGCGGCAAGGTGACGACGCTCGCGGTCGGCGACCGCGTGGGCGTGCCATGGCTCGCACGCACGTGCGGGAGCTGCCGCTACTGCAGGCTCGGCCTCGAGAACCTCTGCGAGCACGCCCTGTTCACGGGCTACACGGCCCCGGGCGGCTACGCGGAGCTCGCCGTGGCCGACGCGCGCTATTGCCTGCCGATCCCGGCGCGCTACTCGGATCTCGAAGCCGCACCGCTACTGTGCGCCGGGTTGATCGGCTATCGCGCCTATCGCGCGGCCGGTCCTGCGCCGCGGCTCGGGCTATATGGCTTCGGTGCCGCGGCGCACCTGCTCGCGCAGGTGGCCCGAGCGGAAGGCCGCGAGGTGTATGCGTTCACCAAGCCGGGCGACGCGGCGGGCCAGCGGTTCGCACGCGGACTCGGCGCGCGCTGGGCCGGCGGCTCCGACGAGGCGCCGCCGGAGCCGCTCGATGCGGCCATCCTCTTCGCGGCTGTCGGAGCGCTGGTGCCGGCCGCGCTCGCGGCGGTGCGCAAGGGCGGCCGCGTGGTCTGCGCCGGCATCCACATGAGCGACATTCCGCAGTTTCCATATCGGCTGCTGTGGGGCGAGCGCTCGATCGCGTCGGTGGCGAATCTCACGCGCGACGATGGCGCCGCCTTCATGCGGTTGGTACAAGACATCGAGCTGCACGCGGCCGTGGAGCCGTTTCCGCTCGCGGCCGCGAACGAGGCGCTCGCGCGCTTGAAGGCCGGGCAGCTGCAGGGGGCGGCGGTGCTCGTGAACGAGCCGGCGCAGGGCTAGCGCCTGAGGATCCAGAGCACGAGCGAGAGCACGATCGACAACAGGATCGACGTGGTCAGCGGAAAGTAGAACACGCCGTTGCTGGTCTCGATGCGAATGTCGCCGGGGAGGCGGCCCAGCCCGAGCTTGGCGACGTACGGCCAGACCAACCCGAGCACGATCACGATGGCGCCGATCGTGAGGAGCCAACGCTGCATCAGTGCAACGTGCTCGCGAGCTTGCGGCGGTACTCGGACACCAGCTCGGGTTCGCTCGCGGCGAGCGTGAACAGCGCGAGCAGCTGCGTCCGCGCGATGCCGTCGCGCCAGTTCCGTGCCCGGCGCACGAGCTCGAGCAGCTCGTCCATGGCATCGCGATAACGGCGGGTGCCCGCGAGCAGGTTCGCGAGCGCGAGTCGCGCTTCGTGATCCGCCGGATCCTTCGCCAGCGCGGCGCGGAGGTCCTCTTCAGTGGGGCCGTCCTGCCCGGCGCGGGCCGCGGCGAGGCCGTGCTTCAGCGCTTCGATGCGCGCGCTGAGCTCGGGCTGCGCCTCGACGGCGGCGAGCAGCTGCTCGGCCTCCTCGAAGCGCTGCTCGGCGAAGGCCTGCTCGGCGCGCTGCAGCGTTTGCTCGGCCACGGACGGCAGCAGCTGCTCGAAGAACGCGCGCACCTGCGGTTCCGGCTGCGCGCCCATGAACTGCGCGACGGCGCGGCCGTCCTTGAAGGCGATGACGTTCGGAATCGAGCGGATGCCGAAGGCCTGGGACAGCTCGGGATTCTCGTCCGAGTTGATCTTCACGAGCTTCACTCGGCCGCCGAACGCCGCCGTGACCTTTTCGAGCACGGGACCGAGTGCGCGACAGGGCCCGCACCAGGGCGCCCAGAAATCGACGACGACCGGCAGGGCCTTCGAGGCCTCGATGACCTCGCGCTCGAAAGTGCTCGTGCTGACGTCCATGCAGGGAATTGTACGCGGAGGCTGCCGGGCCGCCCATGGCCGCGGCGACGCTGTTTTGGCAAGCTAGGCGCATGAACCGTGTTCCGACCTCCGCTCGAGAGAAGACGCTCGCGTCGTTTGGCGTCGCGAGTCTCGCCGCGCTGACCGTGATCGTGGTGCTCGGCATGGGCAACGCGCCGGTCCGCAAGGCGCCCGTGGCGGAATCGGCTGCGGCGAAGACCGACGCAGCGCCGTTACCGGGGTTTGCGCCGCCGGCTCCGCCCGTGGACGAGGGGCCGCTGCGCTACGATGCGGAGTACCCCACGATCCCGTACTCGACGGGCAACCGCACGGACGCCGTCGCCCGGCTCGTTGCGCGCATGAAGCGCGGCGACCTGAAGCTCGACTACCGCGCGCCGCGCGGCTATCTCGATTCGCTGCTCGCGGCGCTCGACATCGATCCTGCCTCGCAAACGCTGGTGTTCTCGCAGACGAGCTTGCAGAGTCGATCGATTCGCCCCTCGACCCCCCGGGCGATCTATTTCAACGACGACGTGTACGTGGGCTGGGTGCAGCACGGGCCGATCGAGATCGCCTCACAGGACCCGACGCTTGGGGCCCGTGTTCTATCTGCTCGAGCAGACCGACGACGCGCCGCCTAAGTTCACGGGCGAGCTCACGAAATGCCTGAGCTGCCACGACTCGTACTCGCTGTCCGGCGGCGGGGTGCCGCGTTACATCGTCGGCTCGGGCTATACCGGCGTCACGGGCATGCTCGTCTCGCACGAAGGCTGGATCCTGGTGTCCGACAGCACGCCGCTGCAGAGCCGGTGGGGCGGCTGGTACGTGACGGGTCGGCACGGCGACCAGGTGCACCTCGGCAACATGACGATCAAGTCGGTGCACGACTTCGACGACCTCGACGCGCACCGCGTCGGCAACATCGACACGCTCGACGCGCTGTTCGATACCAAGCCGTATCTCACCGACGAGAGCGACATCGTGGCCTTGCTGGTGCTCGAGCATCAGACCGAGGTGCAGAATCAGATCACGCGAGTCAACTACGACGCGCGCACGGCGCTCGCCGACGCGGCGGCCGGCCGGATCGACGCCGCCGAGGCCGCGGCCCGCATCGCCGAGCCCGTGGAAGATCTGCTGAAGCGCATGCTGTTCGTGGACGCCGCGCAGTACACCGCACCGATCTCCGGCGATCCGAAGTTCGTGGCGCAGTTTGCGCGGCGCGCCGTGCGCGACAGCGAAGGGCGGTCGCTGCGCGACTTCGACCTCACGCGCCGGCTGTTCCGCTATCCGCTGAGCTACGTGATCTATTCGACGGCGTTCGACGCGCTGCCGGACGAGGCGAAGGGGACGTTTTATCGGCGGCTCGACGCGATCCTGCGCCGGGCGGATCAGAGCGAGGACTACGCCGATCTGTCGGCTGCGGACCGGCAAGCGGTTCTCGAGATCCTGCGCGCGACGAAGCCCGAGTTCGCGCAAACGGTCGCGCACTAGCCGCTGACTCGTGGCGTTTGGCGGGCGGCCCCGTTATTCTTGCCGGCCTTATGAGCAAAGCGAAAACCGCCATCACGCCCACGCGTGAGGAGAACTACGCCGAGTGGTACCAGCAGGTCATTGCCGGTGCGGATCTCGCCGAGAACTCGCCGGTGCGCGGCTGCATGATCATCCGGCCCTGGGGCTTCACGCTCTGGGAGAACATGCAGCGCGCGCTCGACGACATGTTCAAGGCCACGGGCCACGAGAACGCGTACTTCCCGCTGTTCATTCCGCTGTCGTTCCTGCAGAAGGAGGCCGCGCACGTCGAAGGCTTCGCCACGGAGTGCGCCGTGGTCACGCACCACCGGCTCGAGGCGGATGCCGACGGCAAGCTGGTGCCGACGGGCGAGCTCGAGGAGCCGCTCGTCGTGCGGCCGACGTCCGAGACGATCATCGGCGATGCGTTCTCGCGCTGGGTGCAGAGCTATCGCGATCTGCCGCTGCTGATCAACCAGTGGGCGAACGTCGTGCGCTGGGAGATGCGCACGCGGCTGTTCCTGCGCACGGCCGAGTTCCTGTGGCAGGAGGGCCATACCGCGCACGCGACCCGTGACGAGGCCGTCGAAGAGACGATGCGGATGCTCGACGTGTACGCCGACTTCGCCGAGAACTGGATGGCCATGCCGGTGATCAAGGGCGAGAAGACCGAGGCCGAGCGCTTCCCGGGCGCGGACAGAACGTTCTGCATCGAAGCGATGATGCACGATCGCAAGGCGCTGCAGTCCGGCACGAGCCATTTCCTGGGGCAGAACTTCTCGCGCGCGAGCGGCATTCAGTTCCTGGGTGCCGATGGCACGCAGCAATATGCGTGGACCACGAGCTGGGGCGTCTCGACGCGCCTGATCGGCGGTTTGATCATGACGCACGGCGACGACGACGGCTTCGTGCTACCGCCGAAGCTGGCGCCGCAGCACGTCGTCATCATTCCGATCTTCCGCTCCGACGACGAGAAGGGGCGCGTGCTCGACTACTGCCGCAAGCTCGCGGCCGAGCTGCGTGCGCAGAAGTTCAACGACGCACCCGTGCGTGTGCTGGTCGACGAGCGCGAGGAGCGGGGCGGCGAGAAGGTATGGCAATGGGTGCGCCGAGGCGTGCCGTTGCGGCTCGAGATTGGCCCGCGCGACATCGACAAGGACTGCGTGTTCGCCGCGCGCCGTGATCGCGCGCCGAAAGACAAGCAGAGCATCGCGCGCGGTGAGTTCGTGGCCTCGATCGCCGCAACCCTGCAGTCGGTGCAGGACGGACTCTTCGAGCGCGCCAAGGCCTATCGCACCGAGCACACGCGCCAGATCGACAGTCGCGACGAGTTCTATGCGTTCTTCGCGAGCCCGCGTGTTGCCGAGAATGCGCCGACGCCGATTCACGGCGGCTTCGCGCTCACGCACTTCAGCGGGGAAGTGGAGCTCGAGAAGAAGATCAAGGACGAGCTGTCCGTGACGGTGCGCTGCATTCCGCTCGAGAAAAGCGAGCCCGGCACGTGCCCATTCACGGGCAAGCCGAGCCCGCAGCGCGTGGTGTGGGCGAAGGCGTACTGACGCAGGTTGCCGGTTTGGCTCCGTACCGGGTTTGGGGGAGGCTCGCCGGATCTGCCCGTAGGTGCGGTGGCGCCGGATATTCCCGAATCGACAATTGACGCCTATTCTTAGGCGCGGTCTAGTTTCATCAGGGACTTCTGTGGCGCGGACACACGATATGCGGCAAGACGCCGTATTTTATCGGCGACCATATGCCGCCTACTTATAGTTAGCCGCCATGGACAGGTTGATCCCAATTCGGGAGCGCGCTATCGTGCCCCATGCGCGTCATCGCCAAACGCACCTTGCGGGAGTTCTGGCAGAGCAGTCCAAAGCACGCTGACGCCCAGGGCCCCATCGAGGCGTGGCATGCAGAAGCCGAAAAGGCCTCGTGGCGGAGTCCTCAAGAGCTGAAGGCGCAATTTCGATCGGCTAGCGTGCTGAAAGGCGGTCGCGTGGTCTTCAACATCGCGGGAAACAAGTATCGGTTGGTTGTTGCCGTCGATTACGAGCGGCAGACGTGCTTCGTAAAGTTTATCGGTACGCACGAGCAGTACGACCGGATAGATGCTGAAACGGTGCAACATGAACGTTCATCCAATTCGGACTGAAGCTGACTACGACGCCGCACTAGGCGAAGTCGAGGATCTGTGGGGGGCGAAGGCGGGTACACCCGAGGGGGATCGCCTTGATGTTCTCCTCGTTCTGGTCCACGACTATGAGTCGAAACATCACCCCATTGACCCACCGGATCCCGTCGATGCCATCAGATTCCGAATGGAGCAGATGAACCTAACGCGCAAGGACCTTGAGCCGCTGATTGGTCCTCGCGGTAGAGTCGCGGAGGTTCTCAATCGCCGCCGGCCACTATCTCTGGCGATGATTCGTAGTCTTCATCAGAAGCTGCGCATTCCGCTGGAGAGCCTCATCGCAGACGGCACGCTGGCGGCTAACAAGCGCATGCAGCGGACACGTCAAAGTGTCACGCGTCTTGCGAAGCGCAAGACGCGCGCCACTTCGCCGCGCCGCTGATGCGCGGCGTTAGACGACATGTTCATCTACAAAGGATCGTGCCACTGCGGTCGCGTCCAGTTCGAGGTGCGAGCACAAGTCGATCATGTCCGAGAATGTGACTGCTCCATTTGCCATCGCCGGGGAGCCCTCAATTTTCGAGTGCCGAAGGAAGCGCTGCGCCTACTCACGCCCTGGGAGGGTTGTCGCTCTATCAATGGGGTTCCAAGACGGCGAAGGACTATTTCTGCCCCACGTGCGGGATACTACCGTTCCGGCGGCCCAGCGATCCGACGCCGCAAGAGGTCCGCGACGGAGTTGAACCCTTCGATGGGTGGGCGGTAAACGTGCGCTGTCTGGAGGGCGTCGATATTGCTTTGCTTCCCGTCAAGAAGATTCGTGGCAGTCAGATACGACATGACGTCTAACTAGCAAATGCAGCGAGCGCGCACCGACCATAAATTTGTTCTGGGTTACGCGCATCGGCGCGTCGCTGATGCGCGGCGTTATACGGCTCAGAGATGACACCACAGGACCTCCAAGAATGGGCCGCTGCGTACATCGAAGCACAGGGTAGTCAGGAGCGGATTCATGAGAATCATCCGCTGTGGTGGCCAATAGGCCGCTTCTTCGAGCTGGAGCACGAACATCCGGAGGACTGTTGGGCTGCGATTCTCGCGGTGCTTAGTCGGAACCCATCTGACAGGGTGCTCAGCGTGCTTGCCGCGGGGCCGTTGGAGGATCTGATCCACATGCACGGAAAGCGGTTCATTGATCGAATCGAGACTGAGGCTAGGAGAGACCCGGCCTTTCGAGCTCTCTTGCGGGGAGTATGGAAGAGCGGCATACCGGAGATCTGGGCGCGCATTGAAAGGGCCCAAGCGTGGTCCGCGTGAGCCGTCTAACAACCGACTGTGATCCGCCGTCAAGCGAAAGATGATCGCCAAGGCTGGTCGTCGCGAAGCATGGCGTTGAGAGCGGTGACGATTTTTCGAATGCAAGCAGTGAGCGCGACCTTCTTGTGCGGCGTTTACCATGAAAGGCGCCGCTGTCGCGGTTGAAGGGAGCGGCGTCGGTGAGAGAAGCGATCTGGCGGCGAGAGATAGCGAGCCGAGCTCGGGGAGATCGCTGATCCGGCCGCTCGCGACGCCGGGGCCAATGCCAGGCATCGAAGTCAGGAGATCGCGTTTGTGGCGCCAGGCGGCCCAGGCGAGTAGGAGAAGTGGCATATACGCTCAGGTCGGCTTGTGCTGAGGATCTCGAGGCGATGATGGTGATTGCGCACGAGGGACTTCGACCGTATGTGGAAGCTCTATGGGGCTGGGACGCGGAGGACCAGCAGGAGCGATACCGTGCTCAGTTCGAACCGAGCCGCATTGCGATCATTTGTTCTAACGGACATGACGTCGGTTATCTGCAGGTGGAGGATTGCGAGGATCATATCTTTCTAGCCGGCATGTTTTTGGCGAAAGACTACAGAAGGAAGGGTATTGGTAGCGAAGTTCTTGGCGACGTCATGCGTAAGGCGATGAAGACTGGCAAAGCTGTGCGTCTTCGAGTCCTGCTACCAAATCCTGCGCAGCGGCTGTATGAGCGATTGGGATTTCGGATAACCGAAACAACGGACTCCCATGTTTATATGGAGTTCAGTCCTTGCGCGTAACAAGGCGCTGAAGATGGACACGCCGCTTGGCTTGTCGGCGCAGCATCGGGAGAGGCGCACGGTGTTACGCTCACCGAAGACTCACAGACCTGAGGCTAACGCGCCGTGAGGACGCTTGCGTTGTTCCGGTTCGGATCGGTTACCGGTCTCCTTTGCGCGGTAGGGGTCGCTGCACTGCTGCTCTGGGGTATGCGCTATTTCGCGTCTCGTTCTGGATCGTCGTTTGCTACCGTGCCGTCGCCCGCTCCGAGCAGCGCCGCCCCTCTATGTGCCGACTCGTATTCGCTACTTGAGACGCACGTTGCCAGAATAGAATCCGGTACCGCGCGCGTTACCATCAACGTTCGAGAGTCGGTGCCGAGCGTCCCTTGGCTACCATGCGGTGATTTCGGACGCTTCCGTGAGCAGGAGCCGTCGCTTTGAAGGTGGAGCTCCCAACGGCGCGCTGCGAATGCAGGGGACGCTATTGCGTCTCGCGCTGCCGGTTATCAGCGCGGCGCCGCTGATTCGCCATGGTTAGGCCCCTCTGATGAGACACCGCATTTCCGCAGGAGTCCTCGTCGAGGTTGCAGAGCGGATCTTGCTGGTTCGCTGCACGAAGCCTGGCGTCTATGACTTTTGGGTGGCGCCGGGAGGTGGTGTCGACGGGCGCGAAGACCTTCGCGCTGCGATCACACGAGAAGCGCGCGAGGAATGTGGGCTGGAGATTGAGCCGCTGCAGATTGCGTATGTGGAGGATCTGTGGAATCCGGAGATGCGTATCTGCAAGCTCTGGTTCACGGGCCGAATCACCGGGGGTGAGCTGACGAGCTCGGCGTCCGGCTCGGCGGCGGAGAACATCGTTGATGCCCAGTTTGTCGGCCGCGATGAGTTTAACGGCAAGGTCATCTTTCCCGAGGTCCTTCGCGACCAGTTCTGGGAGGATAGAGCGGGTGGCTTCACATCCACTCGTTATCTCGGAATTCGGGAGATGGAGACGTACTAATGCGCCTGGTGCCAGGGCCAGCGCATGCAGCGAGCGCGCGTCATGGATAAAAGGGTTCTACGTTTAGAGCGTCGGCGCGCCGCTGATGCGCGGCGGTAGCCGAATGCTTGTGCTATTCGGCGTCACGTGACGCATAAACAGCCGCGGGCAGCGAATGTGCACCGATATTCAACTTGTTCTACGTTTAGGGCATTGGCGCGTCGCCGATACGGAGCGGTGTACGCCTGGAGGACCTCATGCGCAATCGCACCTTTAAGACGATTTGTGGTGCCGGATGCCTGTGCTGGCGTGGGTAGCGTTGCGCAAGACACCAGTGAGCATGACGAACTTGAACCAGTCAGGAAATCTCTGGCGATTATCGCGGACAACCTGTCGACCGCTGAGCGTTTCGAAACCAATGGATTCCATGTGGAGTCTCTCAAAATGAAGAGTTGGGCGCGGACTTCAAACCGGACGGCAATCGGTTTCAGATGCTAACCGTAACCGCCACTGATATCTTTCGCGTGGCGGTCGAAAAGGGGCGGCCAATGTCCGCCGGCGGTGGTGTTGCAATCTTCCATCGCGGCAGTGGCCGACCGATGCTCTCTTTGGGCGACTCGGACGGCGACGGCTCGCTCGATCTGCTGACTTACTCGAAGGTCGACAAAGATGGCAAGGTCCTTCTCGATGTAATCGACTATGAGGCGGACGGACAGCCTGACCTCAGGATCAAGTTCGCCGAGCAGTACGCTGAATTGTGGCACGTGGATCGATGGTATCGAGTCGAGAAGCGGGAAGGTCGCCGCGGCATAGTGCTGAACGGCGTCTTCGTAGAGCTGAAGAGAGAGAGCAATCGATTCATCGTTCCTTAGCGCAGCGCTAACGACCGCATGCGGCGAGCGCACGATCCAGATAGATGTGTTTTGTGGTTAGAGCGTCGGCGCGTCGTTGACGTACGCACCGCTGCCGGAGCATCGGAATGATCGACACTCGTACCGTGAGTAGAGTCGTGATAGCAACGTTGACGTATTACGTCGCGGTTACTACGCTGCTTCACTTTCTCGAGCCAGGCATGGATCCCGTGGCCAATCCCATGAGCGCCTACGTCCTTACGGATTCTGGGGCGCTGATGACGACCACGTATTTCTTTCAAGCGATCGCTCTCATGGCTCTCGTCGTCGGACTGCGTCGAGTGCTGCGGCGGAGCAAAGTGTCGTCGCACGAGTGACGTGGCTGGCCGTTGGCGCGGTGATTGGCACGGCCTTTTTTTCCCTCATGACTCCCAGCGGCGGCGGCGGTCTTGCACAGCGAATTAGCTTCGCGGTGGCCTTCGCCTGGATGATCGTCGTGGCATTAGAGATGCCCAAGATCGCTGCCGTGGCCTCCCTGATCCTGAACCAAGCGGCTCGAGCATGATCTGCGCGCGGCGCGAATACACGGCAGCGCGCCGCGGCTGAGCTGCGGCAGCAACGCGCTGGACTTCGCGTCGGATGCCGCCCGTGGCGCCAAACGCGTGGTGGATCTCCATGGGATCATCAGCGGAAAGACCGCGTGCCGGTTAGGGGGTCGAACGCGCACTTCGGCGCTCGAGGCAGCGCGTTGACGTTCACGCACCTCTTCCCTGGCGGCGGAGTGAGTACTCCGGCCACCCGAAGCCAGCTCGTCATGTCGGGTCACGACGCATGGATGGCGCTGCATCGTTTCATCGTGGAGCATTGGTATGAACGCTATGTCGGTTACGTCGAAACTCCCAGGACGAATGCGCGTCGAATCCGTTGACGCGTGGCGCCGCGAACCGAGGGGGCTATGACCGAACATGCCGTATTGATCGCCGGTGGTGGACCGACAGGGCTCATGCTCGCAGGCGAATTGGCGCTGGCGGGCGTGGACGTCGCCGTCGTCGAGCGCCGGCATAATCAGGAGCTCTCCGGCGCGCGTGCCCTCGGAATTTCCTCGCGCACCATCGAAGTGCTCGACCAGCGCGGCATCGCGGACCGATTCCTCTCGGCGGGACAAACCGCGCAAATCACGGGCTTCGGCTATCACCCGACTGGACATCAGCGACTTCCCGACCCGCCACAACTACGGGCTCGCGCTGCGGCAGAAGCACATCGAGCGCATCCTCGCCGACTGGGTTCACCGAGCTCAACGTGCCAATCCTCTATGGCCGCGAAATCACGGGATTTCGTTCAGTCACGACGCCGGTGTCGACGTTACGCTCGCCGACGGTCAATCGCTGCGCGCGCAATATCTCGTCGGGTGCGACGGTGGACGCAGTCTCGATACGCAAAACCGCGGGCATCGACTTCCCCGGTTGGGATCCGACGACGAGCAGCATTCTCGCGGAAGTGGAGATGACGGAGATGCCGCCGTACGGAGTGCACCGTTCCGCGGCCGGCATTATGCCTTCGGCAGGTCGGAGTACGAGATCAAAGGCGGCGAAATCATATATAAGGATATCGGCCCCATCGGCGTCATGGTCACCGAACCGAACCCGAATTCACGCGTCGGATCCGACTCTGAGTGATCTCAAGGCAGCTGCTCATCGCCGCGTGCGGCACGGACTATGGCGTGCACAGCCCAACCTGGATCTCCAGGTTCACGGACATGACGCGGCAGGCCGCGAAATATCGCAGTGGACGCGTGTTGCTCGCCGGCGATGCCGCGCACGTTCACTCGCCGATCGGCGGACAGGGACTCAGCGCAGGCGTGCAGGATGCGGTGAACCTCGGATGGAAGCTGGCGCAGGTGATTAAGTCCATGTCTCCGGACAGCCTGCTCGACACGTATCACGCCGAGCGTCACCCGGTGGTGCGCGACTCTCAAAACGACGATGGCGCAGGTCGCGTTGCACCGCGAGGACGATCGCACGTTGGCCGTGCGCGACATCGTGGGCGAGCTCCTCAAGATGGAGGAGCCGCGCAAACGTATCTCCGGGATGATGTCCGGACTTGGACATTCGATACGATCTAGGGCAGGGACATCCGCTGCTGGGACGTCGCATGCCCGACCTCGACGTAGTCACCGCAAGCGGCTCGCGGCGTGCCTTCAGTTTCCTGCACGAGTGCTCGGCCAGTCCTGCTCAACTTCGGCGCGCCGCGCACCATCGATATCGCTCCGTGGTCGGACCGCGTCCAGTACTTCGACGCGACCTACGATGGCCAAGTGGGAACTTCCGGTGCTCGGCGAAGCCGCTGCGCCGGCCGCGGTGCTGATTCGACCCGACGGATACGTGGCCTGGGTGGGAGACTCGACCCACTCGGGTCTCGCCGACGCGCTCGGCACTTGGTTCGGACCGCCTGCTGCGGCGTAGCGCAAGGGCACGGATCGGGTCATGGCGTGCTGTGACAATCGTGAGCACGTCGGTCATATCCGAGGTATTGACGCAACTCGTGAGCCAAACTACGGTGGACCAGATGAAGCGCGATGAGTTGAGCGCCGACGAGCAGGCGGCTCCCCGTGAGCGAGCGCAGGTTACTGGCGGTCGCGCACATAGTCACATGACAAGCAAGTGCGGCGAGCGCGCGGCATGGATAAATGTGTTGTGAGTCTCGTGCATCAGCGCGTCGCTGATTTGCGGCGTCCTGCGTCGATATCGAGCGTCTCGTGAAGCCTCGCGTCACTATCCTGACCATCGGCGTCGATGATCTGGATCGAGCGCTCCGATTTTATCGAGACGGGCTTGGGTTACCTACCAATGGCATCGTTGGCACGGAGTTCGAGTTCGGGGCAGTGGCGTTCTTTCCGTTGCAGCAAGGCTTGCAGCTCGCACTGTGGCCGCGAAAGAGTATTGCGCAGGATTGCGGGCTCGACCTCTCTGGTCCCTCGCCAACAGAAGTCACGATCGGACACAACGTTTCGTCCAAGGCCGAGGTCGATGAGGTGATGCAGCAGGCGGGCGCTGCCGGCGCGACCATTGTGAAGCCCGCGCACGAGACCTTTTGGGGAGGCTACGCCGGCTACTTCCTGGACCCCGATCGACATCTTTGGGAGGTCGTGTGGAATTCTCAGCTAATGCCGTCGGATTGACGACCGACAAGCACGCGCAGTGTCGTCGTTAGGATCTTCGTGCGTTCGTGCGTTGGTGCGATTGGAGGCCGCGAAATGAATGACCAGCCGCGCTTTTGGTTTCCCGTGAAGAGGTACGGCTGGGGCTGGGGTTTGCCGGTCCGTTGGCAGGGCTGGGTCGTACTTGCTGCGTATCTGGCTCTGGTCTACGCCGGTATCCACTACCTGAAACCGCAACGAGATGTTCTAGGGATGTCTCTGTATATGTCCCTGATAACCGTGGCGCTCATCGCAATCGCAGCGATCAAGGGCGAGCGACCCGTCAGATGGCGGTGGGGTCGAAAATGAACAGGCGGCGAGCCAGCCGCCGAGCAAACGGTGGCAGCGCAACGTGATACGGCATCGCTGCAACGGACAGCACGCGGCCGAGGGCGTCACTTCATCATGCGCTCGCGTCGCTCGGCAGCGCTCGGCGCGCCGCACCGGAGTCGGAACGTTAGGCGTTACCAAGAGGGCAGGGCCATGCTCAAAGGTTCGTGTCACTGCGGTGCAGTCCAGATCCAGGTCGCAAGAAAGCCACGGCGGCTTACGAGCTGCAACTGCTCGATCTGTCGCCGTCATGCTGGGCTGTGGGGCTACTACGAAGTAAGCAAGGTCGAGATCACTGCTCGCAAGGGAGCCATCGACCGCTATGCGTGGGGTGACAAGTTTCTTTGGCTGTGCAGATGCGCAACGTGTGGTTGCGTAACCCACTGGCGGCCAATTGCGCGCGGCGCCAAGCGGATGGGCGTGAACTTCCGCAACTTCGATCCCTCGGTCATCGAAACAACTCGCGTTCGCAGACTCGATGGCGCAAATACTTGGAAATTCCTGGACTGAACGGGCTCCGTAGTCACCATGCGGCCGCTAAACACGTGAACATCCTGTTTGACCTCGATGGCACGTTGACGAACCCGCGCGAAGGAATCATCGCCTGCATCAAGCACGGACTGTCGACGTTGGGAGAGCCGGCGCCTCCCGACTCAGAGTTGGAAGGGTTCATCGGCCCGCCGCTCCGCGATAGCTTCTCCAAGCTGTTGTCCGGCGACGGCGCTCGGACCGAGATGGCCGTACAGGCGTACCGCGACCGCTTCGCCAGCGTGGGCATGTTCGAGAACACCGTGTATGAGGGAATCCCGGACGCCCTGGAGTCTCTCCGAGCTCAGGGCGCGCGCTTGTACGTGGCGACCTCGAAGCCGCATGTGTTCGCGGAACAGATCCTCGAACATTTCGAGCTTACGCGATATTTCCAGGCGATCTTCGGTAGTGAGTTGAACGGGACCCGCGCGGACAAAGAAGTGCTCATCAGCCACGTTCTGGCCAGCGCCCGGTTGCGTCCCGCGGATACGATCATGGTCGGTGACAGAGAGCATGACGTTCGTGGAGCCCGACGCAATCGAGTACTCCCCATAGGAGTGCTGTGGGGATACGGTTCGCGGAAGGAATTGATGGGGGCCGGCGCAGAACAGTTGCTCGAGCAACCCCGCGATCTCGGCCGCTTGTCGTCCACGCACGGGTTGCACCGCACGGCAGCGAGCCGAAACGAGGGCTAGTCGGTGGGCGCACGCATCGTCGATTGAGTCGCTGGCTCGCGCCCTGTGCTCAGTGCAGCACCAGCCTCCGGGCGCCGGCGTTCAGACATCCGTCTTGTCGAACACTTCCTCGACGCTGAGACCGAAGGCGTCGGCGATTCGAAACGCGAGCGGCAGCGACGGATCGAACCGGCCGTTCTCGATGGCGTTGATCGAATTGCGCGAGACGTGCACGCGCTCGGCGAGCTCGGCCTGGCTCCAGGCTTTCTCCGCGCGCAGCACGCGGATGCGGTTCTTCATCTCGACATCCGCCCGCACGTCATGTCTGCTCCCCCGTTCCGCTCATGCGCCGTTGCCAGATCATGGAGGCGACCACCATGCAAACCATTTGCACGAGGACGAGCAGCAAGAAGCCAAAGTTGAGCCCCAGCAGCAAGGCGGCACGATGCCGAGTGGGGATGTCCGGCGCCCCGGCGGTCACGACATCCGCCAGGTCGATCAGCCAGTTGGTCACCGGCGGCAACATCAGCAGCAACACGGTGGCCCCGTTCCCCAGGCGTAACCACGCACGCAGGCGAATCCCTGGCTCGCGATCTGCACCTCGTCCATGCGCCGCGTTGCCCTGCGCGCGAGAAAACTGGAGTAGCCCAGCACGAAGATCGAAAACACGGCTCGGAACCAGGACGAACGTAGCATTCTGCGGTTTCAACCCATGGAGCACGGCAAGAAACCACCGACCGCGATGACGACCGGCGAAATCAACAGAACCCGCCGGCTGATCTTTGCGAGAGGCTTGGCGGTCATGAGAGTCCTCCTTTGCAAAAAAGGGAGCGCGAACGACGATTCCGAGGAAACAGGGGGCGACGGCGACCCCTCAAGCCGCTAAAATACAACGTATACTTCTCATTATGCATAGTAAGCTTGTCATACCGCTGCGCCGATGACAAGTATTGTTTGCAAGCTCTCATGGTGAGCGCGTGTCTGTAGTCGGGATCGAACACGTGCAGCTCGCGATGCCTCCGGGCATGGAGCCGCGTGCGCGCGAGTTCTGCCAGGGACTCCTGGGTATTCCGGAGGTGCCGAAGCCACCGGAGCTCGCCAAACGGGGTGGCGCCTGGTTCGAGCGAGGTTCCTTGAAGATCCACCTTGGCGTGGAGGCCGACTTTCGACCCGCCAAGAAGGCTCATCCCGCCCTATTGGTGACGGACTTGGAGGGTCTGGTGGCGCGCTTGAAGGCGCACCAGGTTCACGTGATCGACGACGACCTGCTCGAGGGGTATTTTCGGGTGTATGTCGCGGATCCTTTCGGCAATCGCATCGAGCTCATGGAGCCGCGAGCTCTAGTCCAGGTCAGGCAGGGCGATCGATGAAGCGCACCTGGACGATCATCGGCGTTGCCGACGTCGCCGTCAGCTTCAAGTGGTATCAGTCGCTGTTTGGCCAGAAGGCCACGACTCCGGCTCACGATGATTTCGGGCAAATTCTGGATACCGACGGCACGGTGTTGCTTTGCCTTCATGAGTGGGGCGCCCACGAGCATCCGCCACTGACGAGTCCCGACCATGCCCAACCCGGCCATGGGCTTCTCTTGTTCTTTCGTGTGGACGACTTCGACGACACGCTACGTCGAGCACGCACCCTCGTCGCGGCACTGGCAGAAGAACCTCATCTGAGTCCCAATACGGGCACGATGGAGTTCGGACTTCGTGACCCCGATGGCTATTACGTCATGATCAGCGCGCTGGGCTAATCTGCGGTGCTAGGGGGTACATTGAACGAAGCATGGCTTCTTTGGGGGCTGCTGTTCGGCTCGGTCGGGCTGGGCTTCTTCCTCTATGGCAAGAAGCAGAGGGCAGTCGTCCCGCTCGTGTGTGGGTTGGCGCTCATGATCTTTCCTTACTTCGTTTCGAGCACTCTCCTGCTCGTCGTTGTCGGGGTGGTGCTGATCGGCATTCCCTATTTCGTCAGACTCTGACGGATCTCGCGGTGGAACGCGCGGGCGCCGTTCGCAGCCGCTGACATGGACGGAGGCCTCACCAGGGCCGTTGTCGACCGAACCTGTCCCGCATGAAATCCACGAATACCTTCACCTTGGCGGACAGATGCCGCCGATGCTGATAAAGAGCCACCACGTCTCGCTCGATGCCCGTCCAGTCTTCGAGGAGGCGTACCAGGCGGCCCGCCTTGAGATCTGTGGCCAAGTAGTAGTCCGGCAGGTAGGCGAGGCCCAGGCCGTCCCTCGCGGCCGCGAGCAGGCAATGGCCGCTGTTGCTGTGCCAGCGGCATATCCCGCTCACCGCCAGCGCTTCCTGCCCGCGTATGAATCTCCAGGGCTTGCTGGTGCCGTATTCCGTGAACGTCACGCAGCGCAGCCGCTTCAAGTCGCGAGGTTCCTCCGGAGTCCCGTATTGCTGGAGGAACCGGGGACTGGCCACGAGCTGGAACGTGGTCTTCGCCAGAGGCGTGTTGACCACGTTGATATCCGTTCTCGCTCCAACCTGGATGGCCACATCGTAAGCATCCTCGATCAGGTCCACCTTACGGCTGTAGAAATTCAGCTCGATTGCCACGCTGGGGTTCTGCGCGACGAAGTCCGCGATGGCGGGAACGACATGCATCTCACCCAGCAGATTCGGCGAGCTTATTTTCAGCAAGCCCGTGGCGCGCTGCTGATACTCGGTAACCGCCTGCTCGACCTCGTCGAGGTCCTCGATGATTTGCTTGCAGCGCTGGTAATAGAGGTTGCCGAGCTCGGTCAGCGACAGTTTTCGGGTGGTCCGGTGCAATAGCCTGACGCCCAAGCGGTCTTCCAACTGGCCGATGCGCTGGCTGACATGCCCCTTGGAGACACCCAGCGCTCGCGCGGCGCCGGAGAAACTGCCCGCTTCCACCACCCGTACGAGCTCTTCGAATCCTTCCCATCGGCTCATTGAAGTGACCCTGACACGACGGCCGGTTGCCGAGGCTGTTTAAAATAGCAAACAATGCGCTTCGAAAGACGCCCATCTAGTTGTATCCGAAGACAATCGATTCCGCTCGTCCGCCGGTTCGAGTCCGCCGTGCCGGGCATGCCGGAGCCGCCGCCGCCCGGCTAAGTGCTTGGCGCAATGGCAAATATCAGGTATAGCCCCACGGCAAGGCCAATCATGGGGATGACGTCCACCGTGCTCATGGCGATGAAGAACTTGCCTTGGAGGATCGACGCCAGCTCCGGCTGTCTGGCGCACCCTTCCAGCCACTTGCTGCCGAGAACGCCGACGCCGATAGCCGCACCCAGGCCGCCGAGTCCGATCATCAGGCCGGCGGCCAGATAAACTGACGCTGGTTCCACTGCCGTATTCCTCGTTCGTCTCTTCCCGAAAAAGTGTAGGAGAAGACTTCGGGCGTGATTAGCGGGCCAAACGAAATAAGTCCGTTCATGGATAGAAACAGTAAGAGCGAGCACCCGCAGGGCTGATCCATGGTTGATTCGAGAAGGCCGAGCGTATGAGCCAGACCGATATCTTCGCGCCGTTCGTCGGGACGATGCTGCTCACGCTGGTCGTGTGGCTCTACATGTACGCTCGACGCATCCCGTTCATTGTGCGCAGCCACCTCGCCCCGCAGCAGCTCACGCCGGCCGAGCTCGCGCGCCTGTCGCCGCCGCAGGTGGCGAATCCCTCGGACAACTTGAAGAACCTCTTCGAGCTACCGACGCTGTTCTACGCCGTCGTGCTTTATCTTTACGTGACCCAGCAGGTCGATCGGCCCTATCTGATCGCGGCCTGGGTGTTTCTGGCGTTTCGCATTCTGCATAGCGCCGTGCACTGCACGTTCAACTTCGTGCCGCTACGCTTCTGGCTCTATGCCGTCTCCGCGGTCGCCCTGTGGCTCATGGTGCTACGCATCGCGTGGCAAGTTCTTCTTTAGCGGGCGAGCGCTCATGAACCAGCGCGCACTGTTGATGGCTCTGACCGCCGGCGCCGGCCTGCTGCTCGCCGGCGCCGGGTTCATCGCTGCGGACCGGCTCGATGCGTTCGAGCCTTGTCGCGTGTCCTACCGTCTGCAGGCCACGGTAGAAGGTTCGCTCGCCTGCCAGTCTTATTACGCCGTAGTGCTGTTCTCCACGCTGCTCTCGTTCGCCGCTTGTGGACTGTTGCTGCTTGCCGGCATTCTGGCGCTCGTTCGCCGACGCCCGCGGAGCTGAGGCGCGGTCATGCAGGCTGCTCTCATAACTTTCACGTCGCTGCTGTTCATCGTGGATCCGCTGGCCGCGGTTCCGGCGTATCTCGTCATCACGCAGGACGAGTCGCCGCCGCAGCGGCGCAGAACCGCGCTGTGGGCCTGCGTCGGCATGGCCGTGATACTGCTGCTGTTCACCGCGGCGGGGACCTATATCTTTCGTCTACTCGGCATCACGCTGCCGGCGTTTCGGATCGCCGGCGGCCTGATCCTGTGGCTCGTCGCGCTCGACATGCTGCACGCGCAGCGAAGCACGCAGGAGGGCCGCGAGGAGCTCGCCGAGGGCCAGGCCAAGGAGGAGGTGGCCCTGACGCCGCTCGCGATGCCGATCCTGGCCGGACCGGGCGCCATCTCCACGGCCATGGTGCTGGCGAGCCAGGCGAAAACCTTCGTCGATCTTTCCACGGTGTACGGCTCGATCCTCGTCACGGCCGTCGTGTCCTATGTGACGCTGTTGCTCGGCGCACGGTTGATCGCGGTCCTCGGCCGGACCGGCATTCGCGTGCTCACGAGGATCATGGGGCTGCTGCTGGCCGCGATCGCCACGCAGTTCATTCTCACGGGTGTTTCCGAGGGCCTGCACCTTTGAGCGAGCGAGCCGCGGTTCGCATTGGGCGTCGAAAGCCCAAGCTGCAGCACGTACGAGTCGCGCGACCTGCGCTGCGACACGCGCCCGATTTCCTGCTGGCCGTTCGCCGGAGCCGGCGCCTTCACCGCGGTTGGGTATCGCCGCCGAGCGACCGAGACCAGTTCGCGCGCTACGTCAAAGGTCTACGGCGCGAGAATCGTGCGGGGTTCTTGATCCTGACGGACGGCGCTCGCATCGCCGGAGTAGTCAACGTCAGCGAGATCGTGCGCGGCGGCTTTCAGTCGGCGTATCTCGGCTACTATGCGTTCGAGCCGTTCGCGGGCCAGGGCATCATGCGCCGAGGGATGGAGCTCGTGATCTCGCATTGCTTTCGCAAGCTCGGTCTGCATCGACTGGAAGCGAACGTTCAGCCCGGCAATCGCCGCTCGATTTCATTGGTGAAGAGCCTCGGGTTCAGTCTCGAGGGACGCTCGCGGCGCTACCTGAAGATAGGCGGCCGATGGCGGGACCACGAGCGCTGGGCGCTGCTGACCGAGGACTGGCGAGCGTCCCGTGCAGCCCGATGGGGATCGACGCGGGGCAGCCGCTCAAGCTAAGGAGGAATCGTATGCGGATCGGCCCGCATCTGATGTTCGATGGCCAGTGTCGCGAGGCGTTCCTCGCGTACCGGAAGATTCTGGGCGGCATGCTCGCGACGCTGCTGACCTACGGTGAGTCGCCGCTCGCCGGCAGCACGGATCCGCAATGGCACGGTCGCATCTTGCACGCCACGCTCGAGGTAGACGGCGTCGAGTTGACGGGGGCGGACGTGCTGCCGCGCGACTACGAACGACCGCAGGGCTTTGCCGTGCTGCTGACGCTCGACGGCGTGGAGCGTGCACGCACCGTCTTCGCGGATCTCGCCGAAGGCGGCGAAATCCGGATGCCGTTTCAAACCACGTTCTGGTCGCCGGGTTTCGGCCTGCTCGTCGATCGGTTCGGGATTCCCTGGGAGCTCAACGCCACGTGAGCGGGCCTCACGAGCCTGCGCGCGGCTGACCGAGCGCGTTCGACCAGCTCAGGGCCTCGATCTGCAGTGTCGGCAGCTCGCTCGTCGGGCACGGGTCACCCTGCGCCAGCAGGTTAGCCACGCCCGCGTCGTCGGTGCGCTCGAGCGCCTCGACCACGCGCAGCAGATGGCCGAGCTTGCCATCGCGCGTCAACAACGCCGCTCGCACGTCGTCCGGTAACCGCTGACGGCGACCCAGGATGACCAGCGCATGCGCCAAGGATTGAATCGGGCCGCGAGCTTCGCCGACGCCGACGGAGTTCACCAGTCGCATCAGCTTGTAGCTGAGCTCCGGCGTCTCCTTGAATGTTTGCTCTGCGCCTTGCCGACGAGCTCGGGCAGCGCGTCGGCAGCCGACGCAAGCACGTCGACCTTGACGACGTCGATGAACGGCAGCACGGGGGCGTGCGCGGCGTCGAGCTGGACGATGTCGTCGAGCGCGAACGAGAAACCCCGGTCTCGCAGCGCGCGGCAGCGCGCGACGATTGCAGGCGTGATCTCGACGGTCTCGAGGATCTCGATGACCGTGCGCTCGGGCGGCAGCCAGCTCGATGACATCCGACATCAAGAGCTGCGCGTCGAAATTGATGAACCCCGGGCGATCGCCGAGCACGGCCGCGATGCCGAGCTCGCCGAATGCATGGCTGATCACGCTCGCCGTGGCCATGCGGTTGTCCGTCACGGTTGCGCGGTTGCTGCCGCCGGAGCGGAACAGCAGCTCGAAGGCCACCGTGGCTGATTTGCGGTCGAGGATCGGCTGACGGCCGAGCCAGAAGGTCGGAGCGGTTTGCACGGCGGAGATTGTCGGGTGGGCCGCGGGCCCGAAGGAACTGGTTCGCAAGGCTAACGAAACGCCCTGCGAGTCGGGCCATGTCAATCGCGGCAAGGCAGCGCGCACGCCGGGCGCCGACGCGCCCAGGCGTCGTTGGGCTCGAGCGTTGCGCGGCTCAGCGGTATTTGCGGCGCAGCGTGATGCCGGCGTAACCCTCGCGCGGTGGGCCCGGCTCGAAGTAGCGGCCGCCCGCGGTGCCGACGCCGACCGGGTTCAACCGCAGGTTCGCCATGTACGTCTCGTCGAGCAGGTTGTTGACGCCGAGATACGGCGACAGCACGGTCTTCCCGAGATCGAACTGCCAGCCGAAGCGCATGGTCGCCAGCGTGTAGGCGTCGACCTTGCCAAACGCCGTGTTGTCGTTGTCGCCATACTGATCGCCGACATACGTCGCATCGGCCGAAACGAACCAGCCGCGCGGATGCCGATACGTGAGCTCGCCGAACAGCACGTTCTTGGCAGTGCCCGGAATGATCTTGCCGCCGTTGAACGTGAAGTCCGAGTAGGCGTAGCTCAGCGTCGTTTCGAGCCGATCGGTGGGATTCGACATCCACGCGAACTCGACGCCATCGTGCGTCGACTCGCCCGCATTCACGTAGTAATTGCGGCCGGGGCTCGTCGGCACCTCGAACGGAATCAGCTCGCCCTTCACGTCGGTCGAGAACACCGAGATCTCATAACGCTGCTTGCGGCTCAGCGTACCGCGCAGGCCCACCTCGAGATTGTGGGCGATCTGCGGGTCGAGGGTGTCGTTGAAGCCGCCGGTGCCGTCGGGCTTGTTGAACTCCGTGGTGGTCGGCGTTTCGAACGAGCTCGAGTAGGTTGCGTACAGGCTGAGCTTCGGGTTCAGCTGCACCGTGACGCCGACCATCGGGCTCGTATCGTCGAACGTACGCGAGCCGGAGTCGTCGAAACCGTCGGCGAAGTAGTGATCGGTGACCGCGAACTCCACGTTGTCGACGCGTACGCCGAGCGTCAGCTGCACCGTCTTGCTCACGCTGAGCTCGTCCTGCAGGAACACGCCGTGGCTCGTCACGTGCTCGCGCTGATCGAAGCCCAGCGCGCCGCGAGTGCCCTGCAGGTTCGCGTAGCGCTTGCGCGCATCGTCCTGATCGTCGAAGTCCGCGCCGGCGACGAATCGGTTCGGCCGATCCAGCCAGAAGCCGTCGCGGTTGTAGCTGAAGCCGCCGCCCATGAAATCGCGTTGCAGATCGACGATGCCGTTGTTCTGCACGGGCAGCAAATTGCCGAAATCGCGATTGGCGTAGTAGTTGCGCGCTTTGATCGTGCCGTGCTCGCCGGCCGGGGCCGTATACACGAACCCGATGCGGGTCTGGGTGATGGCCTCGCCGGCGTGGAACGTGACGTTCCCGGGCCAGGCCGAGCGCGGGTTGCTGAGCGCGAGCGCGCGCGTCAAGCCGCCCGGGTCGTCGGACTGCGGCTGGTCCGTGTAATTGATGATCGTCAGCAGATCGCGGTCTTTGCCGAGATCGACGTTCACGCGGCTCGTCATCTGGCGATTCACGGCGCGGCTTTGCGCGCGCCAGCCGTCGAGCTCGAGATCGGAGAGGCTGACCAGGTAGTTCACCTTGTCGGTCTGGGCGCCGGTCTTGAACTGCACCTTCTGATAGCCATTGCTGCCGGCCGCGATGCGCCCGTCGACGAACGGGGCGTCGGCCGGGGCGCCTTCGGACGTGAGGCTGATGACGCCGCCCGCTGCGTTGCCGTACATCGATGAGCTCGGGCCGCGAATGACCTCGATTTGCTTCGTGGCGCCGAGGTCGATGCTGTCGACAGCGCCCTGGCCGTCGGGCAATGTCTCGGGGATGCCGTCGACGACGACCTTGATGCCGCGAATGCCGAACTGCGCGCGCGCGCCGAAGCCCCGAATCGACACGCGCAGATCCTGGGCGAAGTTGTACCGGTCCTGCATGAACACGCCCGGCACGCGCTTCAGCGCCTCATCGAGCGCCACTTGCGACTGCGCACCCTGAATGTCGTCTTCCGTCACCACGCTGATGGCTGCCGGGACGCGATCGAGCGTGCGGTCGATCAGCGTGGCCGTGACGATGATCTCTTCGAGGGGCGTCTGCGTAGCCGCGGATGGCTGCGCAGTGGCGTCGAAGGCGGCCAACGCTAGGGAAGCAAGCGAAAAGCCGAGGCAGCGTTGCCAGGTGTGATGCGTCATGGGGTGCTCGGTCGTTGGAGGACTTGTGGGCCGGTATGATGACGGATGCGGTGCAGGGCGGCAACGCCGGGCGATGACGCCTGCACAGGCTGGCAGCCGCAAGGCACGCTAGGTTCTTACCGTTTGAATATCAAGGGTGTTTCGCAGTGGATTGGCTGCCTGTAGCCGAGCTCCTCGAGCTGGTCGAGGTGGTGCTCGTGAACCTAGTGTTGTCTGCGGACAACGCCATCGTCGTCGGCATTGCCGTGGCCGGTCTGCCGGCCCGCAACCGTTTGCGGGTCATGGCGATCGGCATTGCCCTGGCCACGTTGCTGCGCGTGGTGTTCGCCGTGTTCACCGTGCAGCTGCTCGCGATCGTCGGTTTGCTGCTCGCGGGCGGTCTGCTGCTGCTATGGGTTTGCTGGAAGCTGTGGGGCGAGCTGCGAATGGGGCAGTTGTCGGCCGAGACGGCCGCCGGCAATGTGCCGAAGAGCACGGCGGCGGCGGTGTGGCAGATCGTCGTCGCCGACGTATCGATGTCGCTCGACAACGTGCTCGCCGTGGCGGGCGTCGCGCGCGAGCACCTGTGGGTGCTCGTCGCCGGCCTGGTGCTGTCGGTCGCGTTCATGGGACTTGCAGCCGCGCTGATCGCGCGATTGTTGAACCGCCATCCGTGGATCGCATACTTCGGCTTGGCGGTGATCTTGTACGTGGCGCTGCAGATGATCTGGGACGGCGCGCACGAAGTGTGGCCGCTCGTCCGCTGAGCCGGCGCTGCCGCGTCCTTTAGCTCGGCGATGCGTGCACGACGTACGTGCCCTCGAACGCGACGGCGAGCTTGCCGCCGAACTCGATCGAGCAGGAGAGCGGCAAGCTTGCGCGGCCCGAGGAGAGAAACCCCGCCAGCGCGCCTTCGAGAATGTCCGCCTCCGTCTCGCAGCGGCACAGGATGTCGCCGCTCACGGCCTTCCTGTATTTGATCTGGCTCTCGGCGACGACGATCGAGCCCACGAGACCGCGCTCGCGCAGCGCGAGCCAGGTGGCTCCCCAGCCCGTCAGGACGCAGGCCGAGAACAGGCTGCCCGCGAAGGCGGTGCCATGCACGTTGCGGTTCGTGCGAAAGGGTGCCTGGACCGAGAGCGTTCGGCCGTCGTAGCCGGCCACCGTGATCCCCATGGCAGCCGCGGGCGGGATGTCGCGGTGCCAGGTCGTCTGCAGCTCCGCGCAAAGCTCGGCGAGATTCGTCACGCGTTCAGTATCGCACGCTCGCACTTGCCTCATCGTGGGGCGGAGCGCTGGCGCCATGCACAACCAGGGGGCGGCGGCGGCGCCCCCGGGGCGAGCGGCGCGACGCCCATGCTCGCGCGGGCGATACGCTGGCATGCCTCTTGCTCCCCGGCGAGTAGCGGGACAACGGGAGACTCCATGCCGAAACGAGAGAGCGCGGCTGCCACGGCCGTGAACGGGGATTTCACCGACGCGGTGGCCGAGCGCGCGTACTTCAGGGCCTTGCAACGCGGCTTCGTTCCCGGCCACGAGCTCGACGACTGGTTGAGCGCCGAGCGCGAGGTCGCCGCGCAGCGGATGGCCAAGGATCGACCGGTCCGCAAGCCGGCCGCGCCCGGCAAGAAGCGCGCGTCCGCACGTTGACCGTGCCGCGCACGGCGTCGACGAGCGCGTGACGGGAGCAGGGCGCATGGCGGCGGTCCCCGCGGACACCGGTGGCGAGCCGGCGCTCGACGCCGAGGCCATCAGGCGCGCGTTCCTCGACAAGCTGTTCTCAATCCAGGGCAAGTTTCCGCAGCTCGCGACCCAGCACGACTACTACCTCGCGCTCGCCTACACCGTGCGCGATCTGATGCTGCGTCGCTGGGTCGCCACGGCGGCGGCCTACACGCGGCAGCGCGTGCGCACGGTGTGCTACTTATCGGCCGAATACCTCCTGGGGCCGCACCTCGGCAACAACCTCGTGAGCCTCGGGCATCTACGAGCCGGTCCGCGACGCGATCGAAAGTCTAGGCCTCGAGTTCGAGACGCTTGCTCGCCCAGGAGCCGGAGCCCGGCCTCGGCAACGGCGGCCTCGGCCGGCTCGCGGCCTGCTTCATCGACTCGCTCGCCACGCTCGAGATCCCGACGCTGGCGTACGGCATTCGCTACGAGTTCGGCATCTTTCAGCAGGAGATCGTCGACGGCTGGCAGGTCGAGAAGACCGACAAGTGGCTCACGTACGGCAACCCCTGGGAGCTGCCGCGGCCGGAGTGGGCCGTAGAGGTGAAGTTCGGCGGGCACACGGAGCGCTACGTCGACGACCTCGGTCGACTGCGCGTGCGCTGGGTGCCCGCCAAGCTCGTGAACGGCGTCCCGTACGACACGCCGGTGCTCGGCTATCGCAACTACACGGCCAACACGCTGCGACTCTGGCGTGCCGAGGCGCCGGACTCGTTCGACTTCGCCGTGTTCAACCGCGGCGACTACTACGGCGCCGTGAATCAGAAGGTGATCTCGGAAAATCTCACGAAGATCCTGTACCCGAACGACGATCAGGCGCGCGGCAAGGAGCTGCGACTGGAGCAGCAGTACTTCTTCGTGTGCTGCTCGTTGCAGGACATGTTCCGCGTCTTGAGCGTGCAGAACATCCCGATCGAGCGTTTCCACGAGAAGTTTGCCGTGCAGTTGAACGACACGCATCCCTCGATCGCGATCGCGGAGCTCATGCGCATGCTCGTCGACGTGCACGCGATGGAGTGGGATCAAGCGTGGCACATCACTCGCCTGACGATGGCCTACACGAATCACACGCTGCTGCCGGAGGCGCTCGAGTGCTGGCCCGTGGAGCTGTTCGGGCGAGTGTTGCCGCGCCACCTCGAGATCATCTACGAGATCAACGCGCGGTTCCTCGACGACGTGCGGATTCGCAACCTCGGCGACGAGGCGCGCGTCGCCGAGCTGTCGCTGATCGACGAGCGCGGCGAGCGCTACGTCCGCATGGCGCATCTCGCCTGCGTCGGCAGCCACGCGGTGAACGGCGTGGCCGCGCTGCACACGGATCTGCTCAAGAGCCGCGTGCTGCGCGGATTCCACGAGCTCTGGCCCGAGCGGTTCTCGAATCAGACGAACGGCGTGACGCCGCGTCGCTGGCTCGTGCTCGCGAATCCGCGCCTGGCGGCGCTGCTGACCGAAACGCTGGGCGACGGCTGGGTGCGCGACCTCGACGAGCTCGAAGGGCTCGAGCGCTGGGTCGAGGATGCGGCGTTTCGCGAGCGCTGGGCCGCGATCAAGCGCGCCAACAAGGAGGAGCTCGCTGCGCGGATGGCACCGCACTCCGAGCTGCCGATCGCCGCGGACTCGCTGTTCGACGTTCAAGTCAAGCGGATCCACGAGTACAAGCGCCAGCACCTGAACGTCCTGCACGTGATCGCGCTGTATCACCGCTTGAAGAGCGGCGCGGCCCGCGACTTCGTGCCGCGCACGTTCATCTTCGGCGGCAAAGCCGCGCCGGGCTATCATCTCGCGAAGCTGATCATCAAGCTGATCAACTCCGTCGGGGCGGTGCTGAACCGCGATCCGCAAACACGCGATCTGTTGCGCGTGGTGTTCCTGCCGAACTTCAATGTCCGCAACGGCCATGGCATCTATCCTGCGGCCGATCTCTCGGAGCAGATCTCGACGGCCGGCAAGGAAGCGTCCGGCACGGGCAACATGAAGTTCGCGATGAACGGCGCGCTGACGATCGGCACGCTCGACGGCGCGAACGTCGAGCTGCGCGACGAGGTGGGCGCCGACAACTTCTTCCTGTTCGGCCTCACCGCGCCGGAGGTCGAGGCGCTGCGCGCCGGCGGCTACCGGCCGGCCGACTGGTGTCGGCGCGACGCCGAGCTTGCCGGCGCGATCGACTTGATCCGCGGCGGCTTCTTCTCGCGCGGCGACACCGAGCTCTTCGAGCCGTTGCTGCGCGGGCTGATCGACTACGACCCGTACTGCGTGCTCGCCGATTTCGCCGCCTACCGCGATTGCCAGCAGCGCGTCGGCCGAGGCGTACCGCGACCCGGAACGCTGGACCCGAATGTCGATCGCCAACGCGGCTCACACCGGGAAGTTCTCGTCGGATCGCACGATCCGCTCCTACTGCCACGACATCTGGCACGTCCAGCCGGTCCCGATCGAGCGCACGCCACCTCGCCGTCGCCCGTCGCCGTCGAGCTCGCGGTGAGCGCGGCCGCCACGGCGGATGGCTCCGCGGGTCTCGCGGTGCTATGATCGAGGCTCGCCAACGCGCGCTGTCCGGGCGCGTCGAACGAAAAGAGACTGGGGGGAAGCCGTGTCGAATCGCAAGCTGCTGCTCGTGTTGCTGTCGCCCGTCCTGCTCGCCGCGCAAGCCGCGCTGGCGCAGCAGCAGGAGGATTTCTCGGCCGTGCAGATCACCGTGCACAAGGTCGCCGGCAATTTCTATTACCTCGAGGGCAGAGGCGGCAACGTCGGCGTGCTCGTCGGCGACGACGGCGTGCTGATGATCGACGATCAGTTCGCGCCGCTGACCGACAAGCTCGTGGCCGCGATTCGGACGATCTCGAAGAAGCCGATCAAGATGCTCGTGAACACGCACGTGCACGGCGATCACACGGGCGGCAACGAGAACGTCGGCAAGATGGGCGTCGAGATCATCGCTCACGACAACGTGCGTGCGCGCTTGGTCAAAGGCGTCAACGGCGCGCCGCCGGCGCGCGGCCGTGGCGCTTGCCCGTCGTGACCTATGGCGATGCCATCGGCCTGCATTTCGACGGCGAAGACCTCGAGATCCACAAGTTGCCGCCCGCCCACACGGACGGCGACAGCTACATCCGGCTACCGAAGGCCGACGTCATCCACGTCGGCGACGTCTTCCGCACCGTGGGCTATCCGATCGTCGATGCCGGTAACGGCGGCACGGTGAAGGGCACGCTCGCGGCCTTGCAGCAGGTCATCGACATCGCCGGCCCGAACACGAAGATCCTGCCGGGCCACGGCGTGGTGTCGACGCGCGATGACCTCATCGCGTTTCGCGACATGATCGCCGGGCCTGCAGCAGAAGATCTCGGGCATGATTCGGCAAGGCATGACGCTCGAGCAGGTCATCGCGGCCAAGCCCACGGCGGATCTCGACGCCAAGCTCGGCTCACCGGACCGATTCCTCGGCTTGTTCTACAACGCGCTTGAAGTCCGAGATGTAGGCCGCGGCGACGCGGGCAGGGAAGCTTTGCGGCGGCCGAAAGTACTGATCTACCGGCCCGTCGACGAGGACGGCGCGTCGCACCGCCGCCTCGAGAAGGCCGGCTGCGAGGTCGTCGTCGCCGCGCCCGATGCCGATCGCGAGCGAATCGGGTCGCTCATGCCCGGCGTCGACGTGCTGCTCGGCGCCACGTTTCGCGGCCGCATGGACCGCGAGCTTCTGTCGCTGTCACCGGAGCTTGCGGCTCGTTGCGAAGTACACGATCGGCGTCGACGACGTCGACCTCGACGCCGCGACGGCGCTCGGTGTGCTCGTGACGCATTGCCCGACGGAAGCCAACTGGGGCGGCGTGGCCGAGGGCGCGGTCGCGCTGATCCTGACGCTGCTGAAGCGGGTGCGCGAGCGAGACCGGCACGTCAAGGGCGGCGGCTGGCGCGAGCCGCCGACGTACGGCACGTATGTCGGGCGGCGCAGTGACGGTTATCCCGGCATCACGATCGGCATCGTCGGCCTCGGCCGCGCGGGGTCGCGCGTCGCGGAGCTCCTTCGGCCCTGGGGCGCTCGCGTGCTCGCGGCGGACCCGTACGTGGACGACGGCAAGTTTACGCGCCACGGCGTCGAGCGCATGGATCTCGACACACTGCTGCGCGCCGCGGACGTCGTCACGCTGCATTGCAACCTCACGGCGGAGACCCGCGGCCTGATCGACCGCCGGCGGCTGTCGTTGATGAGACGCAACGCCGCGCTCGTGAACACGGCGCGCGGGGCCGTCGTCGATCTGGATGCGCTCTGCGATGCGCTCGATGCCGGCGCGCTGGCGGCGGCGGCGCTCGACGTGCTGCCGGAAGAGCCGCCGCCACGGGGCGCACGGATTCTGGGCTATGGCGACCGCGTGCTGCTGTCGCCGCACATGATTGCGGCCAATCAGGGCGGTACACTGGGGGCTGCCATTCCCTGGGCAGCGGACGCCGTGCTGACGGCCCTTCGCGGCGAGCTGCCCGACAGCGTGTACAACACCGAAGGCATCGCGAAATGGCAGAGCCGCTTCGGCGGCGTCTCGTTGCTCGGTGGCGGAGGGGAAGAATGATCAGCGTCAGGCACGATTCACCTATACGCGCTGCGCCAACCACGCGACGCGCGGTTCGCCGCGGTACGCTCGGATCGATGGTGCTCGCCACGCTGCTCGCTGCGTGCCCGGCGCTCGCGCATCACTCGTTCGCCGTGCATTTCGTGGCGGATCGGCTCATCAAGGTGTCCGGCGTGATCAACGAATTCTCCTTCCGCAATCCGCACGGCCTCTTGTTGCTCACCGAGAAGAAGACGGACGGCGACACGCAGCAGTGGCGCATCGAGACGAACTCGCCGAACATCCTGCGCCGGCGCGGGTGGACGGAGACCTCGATCAAGCCCGGCGACATGGTGACGGTCGAAGGCTACCCCGCGCGCGACGGGTCGAACTCGATGCGCGTGTATCGCGTCATCTATCCCGACGGCCACGAGCTCGTCGGCCAGCGGCCCGATCCCGGCGTCGTGAACGGCGATGACTAGCGAGGCCGTGTGAGCGGCTTTCGTCGCTGCCGCGGGCAGCGCTCTGCTGCTCGCCGCCGCCGGCGCCGCCGCGGCGCCGAATCTCGAGGGCTTCTGGGCCGTGAAGTTCGAGCGGCAGCGCTCCGGGCAAGCGTTGATCGACGAGCTGCCGAAGGCTGCCGTGCTGATCAACGACACGGGCGCCGGCGAGCTCGCCGCAGGGGATTTCGGTGGGTTGAAGCTGACGCCGGCAGCGATCGAGGAGGTCGAGAGCTACGACTACAAAGCCGAGCTCAAGCGCGAGAACACCTGCAACGCACCGACGGTGGCGTTCTTCATGCAGGCGCCGTTTCCGATGGAGATTTATCAGGGCTCCAAGCTCATCGTCTTCAAGATGGAATATTTCGACCTGACTCGCGTGATCTTCCTGGATGGGCGCCCGCATCCGCCGGCCACGGCGCCGCACTCGCGTTCCGGTCACTCGGTGGGCCATTGGGAGGGTGATACGCTGGTCGTCGACACCACGCACATCAGCTCGGGCACGTTCATGAACAACGGCTTCAACCACAGCGACGCGCTGCACCTGATCGAGAAGTTTCGAGTCAGCGGCGACGGCACTACGCTGTGGCTCACGCAGCTCTATGAAGACCCACAGGTCTTCGCCGGGCTGGCCGCCCGTTACATGGCCTGGACGCGCAAGCCGGGCGAGTTCGTGTATCCCTACGACTGCGATCCGAGCTACGGCCAGTAGCGCCGCGATCGCGTCTTCGCCACTCGAGCTCCAATGAACGCGCCTGCAGGAAGGAACAAGGGGAGTGCGCGTGGATCGGCGCGTGCGATCTGGTCATGGGCCTTCTACGACTTCGCGAACTCTCCTTTCACGACGCTCGTCGTGACGTTCGTCTATGCGACGTATTTCACCCAGGCGATCGCGGCCGACCCGATCTCCGGCACCGAGCTTTGGTCGCGCGCCGTCTCGATCACCGCGTTGATCATCGCGTTCGCCTCGCCGCTGCTCGGCGCGCTGGCGGACCGCGGCGGTTTCCGCAAGCTATTTTTCGTGATCACGGTGGTCGTTTGCATCGTGGCAACGGCGGCGCTGTATCGAGCGCTGCCGGGGCAAGTGATGCTGGCGCTGACGTTGTTCGTCATCGCGAACGTCGCGTTCGAGTTCAGCGAGGTGTTCTACAACGCATTTCTACCGGATCTGGCGCCGCCCGAGCGGATCGGCTGGGTGTCGGGCCTGGGCTGGGGATTAGGCTACATCGGCGGCCTATTGGCGCTGGCGGTGGCCCTCGTCGCATTCGTGCAGCCGGCGCAGCCGTGGTTCGGGTTCGCGAAGGAGCTCGGCGAAAACATCCGCGCGACGAATCTCATCGTCGCCGTTTGGATGGCGGTATTTACCATCCCGATGCTGCTGTGGGTGCACGAGGACAAGTCGCGAATCTCGCGCGACGGCACCATCGTCCGGGCGTCCTTCGCGCAGCTGAAGCGCACGTTCAGCGAAGTGCGCAAGCATCGACAAACCGTGCGGTTCCTGCTTGCGCGGCTGCTCTATAACGACGGCCTCGTCACGGTGTTTGCGTTCGGCGGCATCTTCGCGGCGCAGACCTTCGGTTTCACGCTCCAGCAGGTGCTGGTGTTCGGCATCGTCATCAATCTGGCGGCCGGCATCGGCGCGCTCGCGATGGGCTACCTCGACGATCTGATCGGCGGGAAGCGAACGATCGTGCTGTCCCTGATCGGACTGATCGGCGCCTCGCTGCTGGCGACGCTTGCGACGACGCAAGCCATGTTTTGGGTCGCCGGCGTGCTGATCGGCATATTTGCCGGCCCGAACCAGTCCGCCAGCCGTTCGCTCATGGCGCGATTCGTGCCGCCCGACATGGAGAACGAGTTCTTCGGGTTCTTCGCGTTCTCGGGACGCTTGACGGCCTTCCTCGGGCCCTTCCTGCTCGGTGTTCTCACGGCCTGGTCGGGCTCGCAGCGAGTCGGGGTCAGTGTCGTGATCGTGCTGTTCATCGCGGGAATGGCGCTGCTGTTTTCCGTCGACGAGCGCGAGGGCAGGCGCGTGCGCGTGCGCGAGTGACGTCGATCGTCGCCCCGGCTCGATGTCGAGGCCCCGCCGATACTTGGCTTGGACCGCCCGTTCGGGCATCGTAAACGCCCCGCAGAGGTTCGAGGCGAAACGTTCACGTGGCAGCCAGCAAGGTGCTCTTTGTCTTTCCCGGCCAGGGCTCGCAGTACCCCGGCATGGGCTCGGATCTCGTCGAGGAATTTCCCGTGGCCCGCGATCTGTACGCGCGGGCGAGCCAAGTGCTCGGTTACGATCTCAGCGAGCTGTCGTTTCGCGATCCAAACGTCAGAGCTGAAGCTCACGCGATTCACGCAGCCGGCGCTGCTCACGCATGAGATCGCGTGCCTCGAATCGTTCCGGAGCCTGGTCGGCGATCGCGTGCAGCCGGCGCTCGGTGCGGGTCACAGCCTGGGCGAATATTCCGCGCTCGTCATGGCGGAGTCGCTGACGTTCGAGAGTGGCGTGGCGCTCGTGAGTCGCCGCGGCCAGCTCATGAGCGAGCTCGGTCGCGGTGGCATGGTGGCCACGACGCTCGATCTCGCGACAGCCGAGGCACTCGCGGATAAACACTACTGCGGCATTGCGGCGCACAACATGCCCGACCAGACCGTGGTGGCCGGGGAATCCGCCGACCTCGACAAGCTCGCGGCCGAGCTCGAGAGCGCCAAGAAGCGCGCCGTGCGGCTGAACACCGAGGGCGCGTTCCACTCGTTTCTGATGGTGGCAGCGGCTCAGCAGTTCCGTCAGGTGCTCGAGCAGACCGAGTTTGCGAGTGCGCGCACGGACGTGCTGTCGAACTACACGGGCCGGCTGCATGAGAGCTCGCCCGAGGCGATTCGCGCGCGGCTGTTCTTTCAGCTGTTCAATCCCGTTCAGTGGGTCAGCTGCATGAGCGCCGCGATCGACGCCGGCATCGACACGGTCATCGAGTTCGGCGGCGGTATCGGCAAGGGCGAGAGTCCCGCGGACAAACGGCCGAATCTCGAGTCGATCGTCAAGAGATCCTTGAAATGGCGCGAGCATCAAGCACAATACCTGCCCGCGATTAATGCGGCGACGATCCGCGCGACGGCCCAGCAGCTTACGGGCGGCTAGTTTCATCGAGGTAGCGCCTCCGACGGCGGGTCATGAGCCCGGCGGCGTGGCGCTACTCGATCGGTTTTGGAAACGGAGCAAGGCGTACATGGGTGCATTGAAAGCCCCGCACGGCGGGGAATTGAAGAATCTCTATCTCGACGAGGCCGGCGTTCGCGCGGAGAAGGCCAGGGCTCGCGACCTGCCGTCATGGGACCTGACCATGCGGCAGCTCTGCGACATCGAGATGCTGCTGAACGGCGCGTTCTCGCCGCTCGACGGGTTCATGGCCGAGCCCGACTATCGGCGCGTGCTGGCCGAGATGCGTCTGACGAGCGGCGTGCTCTGGCCGATGCCGATCACGCTCGACGTGACGCCCGCGTTCGCCGAGAAGCTCGAGGAAGGCGACGCCGTCGCGCTGCGCGACGGCGAGGGTGTGCTTGATCGCGACGCTCGAGATCTCGAGCATCTACCGACCGGATCGCGAGGCCGAAGCCCAGGCCGTGTTCGGCACGACGGACGAGCAGCACCCCGGCGTCACTTACCTGCGCCACCGCAGCAACGAGGTGTACCTCGGCGGTACGCTGCGGGGCGTCGAGGCGCCAGGCCATTACGATTTCAAGCACTTACGAGATACTCCTAAGGAGATGCGCGATCGGTTCCAGAAGCTCGGCTGGCGCCGCGTCGTCGCGTTTCAGACGCGCAACCCGATGCATCGGGCGCACCAGGAGCTCACGTTCCGCGCGGCGAAGGAGGTCGAGGCGAATCTGCTGATCCAGCCCGTCGTAGGCATGACGAAGCCCGGCGACGTGGATCACTTCACGCGCGTGCGCTGCTACGAGCATCTGCTTGCGGCACTATCCCGAGCAGACCACCACGCTGAGCCTGCTGCCGCTCGCGATGCGCATGGGCGGCCCGCGCGAAGCGCTCTGGCACGCGATCATCCGCAAGAACTATGGCTGCACGCACTTCATCGTCGGCCGCGATCACGCCGGCCCGGGCAAAGACAGCAACGGCAAGCCGTTCTATGGCCCGTACGACGCGCAGGAGCTCATGAAGGCAGCACGAGAAAGAGCTCGACATCAGCATGGTGCCGTTTAAGAACATGGTGTATGTCGAGGACAAGGCTCAATATTTCCCGCAGGACGAGGTCGAGAAGGGCTGGCGCACGCTCGACATCTCGGGCACGGAGCTGCGGCGCCGTCTGCAGGAAGGCGCCGACATTCCCGAGTGGTTCTCGTTTCCCGATGTGGTCGCCGAGCTGCGGCGGACGCACCCGCCGCGCCACAAGCAAGGCTTCACCGTGTTCTTTACGGGCTTGTCGGGCTCGGGCAAGTCGACGGTCGCGAATGCGCTGATGGTGAAGCTCATGGAGATGGGCGGCCGACCGGTGACGCTGCTCGACGGCGATCTCGTGCGCAAGCACCTGTCGAGCGAGCTCGGCTTCTCGAAGGAGCACCGCGACCTGAACATCCAGCGCATCGGCTACGTGGCGAGCGAGATCACGAAGAACGGCGGCATCGCGATTTGCGCGCCGATTGCGCCGTACGCGGCCACGCGCAAGGTCGTGCGCGAGATGATCGAGCCGCTCGGCGGCTTCCTCGAGATCCACGTGGCGACGCCGATCGAGATGTGCGAGGCGCGCGACCGCAAGGGCCTGTATGCGAAGGCGCGAGCGGGCATCCTGAAGGGCTTCACGGGCGTCAGCGATCCGTACGAGGTGCCGGAGAATCCGGAGTTGCGGCTCGACACGACGGAGCATTACGCCGGACATGTCGGCGCACCGGATCATCGTGAAGCTCGAGGCCTTCGGCTTTATTCGCTAGGCGCGCTCGGCAGCGTGGCTTTTGCCAGTCGACCGCGAAGCAATCGCCGGTCGTGGAGCACCAGCCCCGGGGCCGCCGTAAATCCGTCCATGGAGGCTGCGACGGCGACTTCCTGTCGCCGACGCCCCCGGTACCGGCGCTCCCCGACCGGCGATTGCTTCGCTGCGGGCCGCGCGTCGTCGCGCGCTAGGCGTGGGGGAGGTAGGACTGGAAGAATTGGTTCAGGAGGCGGTCGTGGGGGTCGAGCTGGCGGCGCACCTTGTTGAAGAAGGGGAGTCGTGAGCCGTAGCGCTGCGTGACGACCTCGGGTGCGGCGTTGCGGGTCTGGTTGAAGAACGGCATGCCGTGCTGCTGCGCGGCGAAGTCGGCGAAGTCGAGGACGAAGTCGTCCCAGCCCTCGGTCTGCGTCGACAGCGGGCTGATCGTGAACATCGGGCTGTCGAACGACGGCGACAGCAGCGCGCTGCGATCCTGATTCAGGCGGAAGCTCACGGTCGGCATGTCGCAGCGGAAGCCCGTCCTCAAGTAATGCTCTTTGCAGAACAGCTTGTAGGCGAGCACGGTGCTACCGAACTCGGCGGACGGAAATGCCCACGTCGTGTACGTGAACCGCCTCTTGCTGCCGAGCAGCCGATAGCGACCGCTCTGCTCGACGGAGTTGCTGCCGCTCCTGACGAGCGCGTTGTTCACGAGCGACTGGGCGACCTCGCTCAAGCTGTCGATCAGCGGGTAGCGCAGCTGGCGGATCGGCAGCGCCAGACCGAGTGAGCGCGCGGCCTCCGGCAACGCCGAGTTCACGGCCCAGTCCTTGAATCGCCAAGCGAACTTGCGCCCGGGATCGGCGTCCGCCGCGGGTCGGCGCAGCTCGAAGTAGATTCGGTTGCGAAACGGCAGCAGGTACAGCTTGATGCCTGCCGTCGCGCCCATGAGCTTCGGTCCGAGCTTGCCGAAATCCTGGAACGAGATCTTGGCCGTCTGGACGGCGAAGCCCTGGACCGGCCGAACGCGCAGCGTCACTTCGTAAACGACGCCGAGCAGGCCGTACTGAGAGTCGCATCAGCGCGAGCAGGCTCTTCGTCTTGTCGTTGATGACGAATTTCTTGCCGCTCGGGCTCACGACCTTGAGCTGCACGACGTGCGAGGCGAACTGGCCGACGTCGCCTGCCATCGAAGCCTCGAGCCCCGCTGCACAGACGGCGCCGCCGACCGTGCGGCTCGCGAGATCGAAGCCGCCGATCAGCTCGAGCCCTTCCTCGCCGAGCACCTCGGCGAGATCGGGCAGCGAGATTCCAGGCTGCACGGTGACGGTATCGTTGTCGATCTTCAGCACGCGATTCATGCCGGAGAGATCGAGCTGCGTGCCGCCATTCGCGGTGATGCAGCGAGTCGTCGAGCTGCCGCTGCCGATCGGCCGAACCGGGCGACGGGTAGCGCTTGCGGTCCATCAGGACCTGATAGATCTCGCTCGGCGCGGAGACTTGAACGGTGGCGGCAGGGCCGGCGGTGGCGGCGGAAGCGGACGGTAAGCTGCGCTTGCGCGCGGCGGCGGTACTCATGCGCGATCGGACTCCCTCGGATCGCCGCCGGTCCATGCACGAAGCGAGTGCCGCAAGTCCAATGCGTTGGTGTTTGCCGGCAACCCCGCTGTCGTGGGACCGAAGTCCTTTAGACCGGAAGCTTTGTGTCCCCGGCTTTCGCCGGGTTTACCCTGTTCAGCCAGCGGACTATCGCAGAGGATCGCTGCATGGGCAAGCGAGGCGTCGACGGGCGAAGAGTCGCCTCCCCCGTTATGTCAACCCGCTCGTCAGCGCGCCGCGGTCGCCGTCGAATGCGAGCTTGTGATCGAGGAACCGATAGATCTGGCGGCGCGCGAAGTTCAGGCCGAGCGGCGTCAACGTGTAGAACGAGCTGCGATGTCGATACAGCATCGTGATCCGCTTGGGATGGCCGGTCAGGTCCCAGAGCGCAGCCCGGGCCGACTCCGGCATGCAGTCGTCGAACATCGCATCGATCATCAGAATCTTGATCGGGGTCGTAGTGGCCCGGGAAGCGCATCGGATCGGCCGGGTCGAACAGGCCTTGGAAGAAGTCGTGGTAGCGGTCCATCGACCAGCCGAAGTCGTTCAGCACGTGCGTCGCGCACCTCGCCGGCTCTGTCGCCGCACGTGGAGAAGATGTCCGCGAAGTGCGCCGCGCCCATCATCACCACCGCCGGCGGCGACGCGTGAATCGTTCGCGAGCAGCGTCTCCGTCACGAGCGCGCTCATGCTGAAGCCGACGAGCGCGATTCGCGTTGGGATCGATGTTCGGCTGGGTGTCGGCCCAGTCGATCAGACGCCGCATGTCCAGCACGGCGGCCGTATAGCGCTGCGGCGCTGTCGCGCGCCATCGCGATGAAGCCTTCCTCGGTCGGCACCGTGCGCAGCTCCGTCCACGGGAAGACCGGGGCCGTGCCGTAGATCCAGATGACGTTGGCGTCTGCCGGACCTGCGTGCGTAACCGTCGAGATCTTGCGCGGCGGGTAGGTGCTCGTGCCCCAGATCGGCATCACGATCACGAGCGGCTTGCGCCCCGGCTCGCGCGCACGGAAGTATTGGCCCTCGACGAGGTTCTGCGGGTGGCCGTTGTGCGCCGCTCGAGCGAAACGACGATCGGCAGGATATCGTGCTGCTTGGTCGTCTTGATCGGTGCGCCGAGCGTGACGGGGTTGATCCTCTTCGAGCTGAAACGGCTCGCTGGCCTCTTGCGGCGGCGTGTACTCGAAGCCGGGCGGCGGAGGTCCGTCGCGGTGAATGTGCAGGACGCAACCCGAGCAGGCCAGCATCAACAGAGCCGCAGTCAGGTTGCTGAGTGTGCTCGAAAGCAAATCGCAGGTCCCGTCAATCGTCTAGTGCCGAGCTCGGCGGAGAGCGAAGTGCCGGCGGCATTCTACCTGACGTGAGCGGCCGTCGGCGCGGCCGCGGGCGACTACTCGTATCGCAGGGCCTCGATCGGGTCGAGGCGCGCCGCGCGCCGCGCCGGCAGGATGCCGAAGAACAGGCCGACGCGCGATGCTGAAGACGAACGCGAGCCCGACGGACTCCGGCGAGACGAACGTCTCCCAGCCGGCGAGGCGCGACAACGTCGTCGGCAGCGCCCGCCGCCGAGCAGGATGCCGAGACCGCCGCCGAGCAGGCACAGCGTCACGGACTCGACGAGGAACTGCAGCAGGATGCTGAAGCGCGTCGCGCCGAGCGCCATGCGAATGCCGATCTCGCGCGTCCGCTCCGTCACGCTGACCAGCATGATGTTCATGATGCCGATGCCGCCGACGAGCAAGCTCACGCCCGCGATGCTCGCGAGCAGCATCGTGAACGTCTGCTGCGCCTGCTGCTGCGTGTCGAGGAACTGAGCGCCGGTCGACGATCGAGAAATCGTTGGTCGCGCCCGGCGCCAGCTTGTGCTCGCGCCGCAGCACGCGCTCGATGTCGACCATCGCGCGCTCCATCGAAGCGTCGTCGAGCACGCGCACGCTGATGTTGTCGACCTGCTCGCGGCCGAAGACGCGCTGCACGGCGGTGCGCAGCGGCATGAAGGTCGAAAAGTCCGGATTCGAATTGCCGAAGCCGCTGCCGACGCTCGCGAGGATGCCGATGACCTCGAACGGCTGACCGTTGACCGCTAGCGACTTGCCGATCAGATCCTTCGGGTCGGTCTCGAGCCGGCCCGGAACGTCGGAGCCGAGCACCACGACGCGCTTGCGCTGCTCGTCCTCGCTGTCGGTGAAGAACCGGCCCTCGCGCCAGCTTGTAGTTGAACACGGCCGCATAGTCCGCGGTGGTGCCCGCCAATCGGGTATTGGTGTTGAAGTTCTCGAACTTGAGCTGGCCGCGGTTTTGCGCTTCCGGCACGACGGCGTTGAAGTAGCGCCCTTGTCTGCGCAGCGCGTCGGCATCGTCGATCTCGCAGCGACGCGCGGTCTCGCGACACGCCGCCGGCGAAGAACGTCGCGGAGTTCACGGTGAGGATGTTGGCGCCGAGCGCCGCGATCTGATCGTCGATGCGCTTCTGCGCGCCGGCGCCGGCCGCCAGCATCGTGATGACCGCGCCGACGCCGATGATGATGCCGAGCATCGTGAGCATGGCGCGGAACAGGTTCGCTCGGATCGACTGGAACGCGACCAGTACGATTTCGCCAAATACCATTGCGATGTTCCGCAAGTCGAAGTGGCGCCTAACCTAGCAGGTGGCGGGTCCCGGTCAAGCCCGAAGCGCTGAATTTTTCTGCAGGTTCGCCCGCCATCGACTCGAACGGAGCGCCCCGGGGGCACTGGGCGTTGACGAGTGCACCTACGGGTACGCCGCTCCTCGCGTAACGAGAACTGCGTTCGTTGCGGCCCTCGCGGCAGTCATATAGATTTCGGCCCATGAGCCTGCGCGAACAGGTCGACAAGCTCCTCCCGAGCTGGAAGCAGTGGTATCCGAGCTTGTTCGATGCTGCTGCCGATCTCGGCCTGATTCGCGCGCGGGTCTGTCCGCCCGGGCAGCCTGCTGCTGAGCCGGCGCCATGCCGACGTGCAGCGGGCGGCCGAGGAAGCGCACCGCGAGAAGTGGGGCGGTGGTCCTCCCGAGGACCCGCCGGACCGACGCTAGCCTTTATGCAGACGCGTCCGCCGCTGCCGCCGTTCACCGAGGAGACGGCGAAGGTCAAGGTCAAGGCCGCCGAGGACGCCTGGAACACGCGCGACCCGGAGCGGGTCGCGGCCGCGTACACGGAAGATTCCGTCTGGCGCAACCGCGACGAGTTCATCAACGGCCGGGCCGGCGATCCAGGCCTTCCTCGAGCGCAAATGGGCGCATGAGCTCGAGTACCGGCTGCGCAAGAGCCTGTGGACGTTCGGCGAGCGGCGGATTGCAGTGCGTTTCCAATACGAGTGGCACGATGCCGGCGGGCCAGTGGTTCCGGTCCTACGGCAACGAGCTGTGGGAGTTCGACGATCACGGCTTGATGCGCCGCCGCGAGGCGAGCATCAACGACGTCCGGATCACCGCCGCCGAGCGGCGCTTCGTGGGGCCGACCTGGCAGACGGACACGCTACCGCTGCGCTGATCCCTCGAGCGGCCGCAGGTGAGCGTCGAGGAATGCGGCCACGCGCTCGGTGTTCGGCGGCGCGAAGAACTCCTGCCCGCCGTGGGCTGCGCCGTGAACGACGATCAATTGCGACTCGAGCCCGAGGCGCTCGTACTGCCCCTGCGAGCTCGTGTGACTGGTTGATCGGCATCTGCGGGTCCTGGTCGCCGTGCAGCATCAGCAGCGGCGGGTCGGTCGCGTCCACCTGGAACACGGGGCTCGCGAGCCGCGCGACGGCCTCGGCCTCCTCGGGCGGCGCGCCGAGCAGCCGCTGCAGCGCCGGCGTCCGGATGCGCAGACCGAACGGCGTGGACTGAGCGAGGATCGTGGTCAAGTTCGAAGCGCCGAAATACGAGACGATGGCCTGGACCGCGGAGGACTCGGTCGGGTGGTCGCCGAGGGTGCCCTCGAGCTCGGCCTGGCCGTTGGTCGTCCCGACGAGCGCGGCGAGGTGCCCGCCCGAGGAGGCGCCGAGAATCCCGATACGGCTGGCGTCGTAGCCGTATCGCGCTGCGGCCGCGCGCAGGAACCGGATCGCGGCCTTGATCTCGTGCACCTGGCCCGGGAATTGCGCTGCGGAGGCCGGGTGGAAGTCGAGACTCGCGATGGCATAGCCGTGCTCGACGAGGCCCGTCAACGGCATCGGCGATTTCGAGCCCGCTTCCCAGGCGCCGCCGTGCAGCCAGACGAGCAGCGGCGCGCCGCCCGGCGGCGGGTTGATACAGATCGAGCGTGAGCGGCTGGCCTGCCACGCGGACGTACTCGATGTCGGGCGTCACCTTGACCGTGGGCGCAGCCCCGACGGGGCCGCCCATGCTCGTGACGCCGGCCGCCATCGACAGCAGGAAAACTCCGCGGAGTCCTCTCGAGCCGTGCATCGTTATTCCCCCCTGATCATCGGCTGCGCGAGCTTCAACTATACGGCAAGCGCCGCGAACGGCGACCTCCGCGTCGCGGCTGCGAGCGCGCCGGCCTCCCGCTATGCACAAGCCGCCGTCGCCGCCGCCCCTCGAGCCCAACTGCACTTTGGGCTTGGCGACGCCTCCTGTCGCTTGCTCGTGAAAACCTTCTTAACGCATTGAGTTTTCTGAAGAGTAGGCGATTTTGACGTTTTTTTGACCAATTCGGACGACCCCCCGCCGCCGGCTTGGCGCGGACGACTATCAAATTGTTTTCCACACTGTTATCCACAGATTTTGTGAACAGTCCCGAGCGGCTCGATGACGGGGGATCGCGGCAGGCGACGCGCGACCCCGCGGCGACGTTCCCGGCATATCTAACGTCGGGTTTTTTCTAACTGGTGGCCGCGGATCGGTGTGTAGAATACGCGCTCCTTCCAAGCTATCGCTGGACTTTTCGCGAGGCTCGATTGAGTGATGCCGCAGATGATCATCGCGAACCGTCTCGCCGACGGTCTCGTTGTTTTTCTCGATCCCCGCGAGGGCTGGGATACTGCCATTGCGGCCGGCGCGGTCATCGAGACCGGCGCTGACGCGGAACGGCTGCTGGCCGTGGCGAAGCGCCACGAGGTCGAGAGTCAGGTCATCGACCCGCAGCTGATCGAGGTGGAGATCAAGGACGGCCAGCCTCGGCCCACGGCCATTCGCGAAGCCATTCGGGCTTTCGGCCCGACGTTTAGAACGGATTTGCTGGAGCGCTGAGCGGCCGCGGCGCCCACAGGACGGGAAACGACGCATGTATCGCTACGACGAGTTCGACGCACGTTTCGTCAACGAACGGGTGGCCCAGTTTCGCCGGCAGGTCAAGCGCCGGCTCGGCGGAGAGCTGACGGAGGATCAGTTCCGGCCGCTGCGGCTCATGAATGGGCTGTACTTGCAGCTGCATGCTTACATGCTGCGGGTCAACGTGCCCTACGGCACGATGTCGTCGGCGCAGCTGCGCAAGTTCGCGCACATCGCGCGCACGTACGACCGGAACTACGGCCATTTCACGACGCGCCAGAACATCCAGTACAACTGGATCAAGCTCGAGGACACGCCCGACATCCTGCAGCATCTGGCCGAGGTCCAGGTCACGGCGATTCAATCGTCCGGTAACTGCGTCCGCAACATCACGTCGGATCAGTACGCCGGGCGGGCGAAAGACGAGCTCGCGGACCCGCGGCCCTATTGCGAGCTGTTGCGCCAGTATTCGTTCCTGCATCCCGAGTTCTCGTATCTGCCGCGCAAGTTCAAGATCGCGGTCACGGGCTCCCCGAACGATCGCGCCGCCGTGGCCGTGCACGACATCGGCCTGCGGATGCACCGCAACGAGCAAGGGCGAGATCGGCTTCGAGGTGCTCGTCGGCGGCGGCCTCGGCCGCACGCCGTATATCGGCCAGACGATCCGCAAGTGGCTGGCGCCGGACCATTTACTGTCGTACGTCGAGGCGATCCTGCGCGTCTACAACATGCACGGCCGACGCGACAACCTGCACAAGGCGCGCATCAAGATCATCGTGAACCAGATGGGCATCGACAAGTATCGCGAGCTCGTCGACCGCGAATGGGAGCTCACGAAGGACGGCGCGCTCAAGGTGCCGGCCGAGGAGCTCGAGCGGATCGCTGCGTACTTCGCGCCGCCGCATTACGAACAGTTGGCGGATCGCACGGACGAGCTGAAAAGCCTCCGCGCCGCGGAGCCGGCCTTCGATCGCTGGGTCCGCGGCAACGTCATCGAGCACAAGGTGCCGGGCTACGCGATCGTGAACCTCATCGCTCAAGGCGCCCGGCAAGGCGCCGGGTGACATCACGGCCGACAAGATGGACGCCGTGGCCGATCTCGCCGATCGCTACAGCTTGGGCGAGATTCGCGTGAGCCACCGGCAGAATCTGGTGCTCGTCGACGTCAAGCAGGCGGAGCTTCACGCCCTTTGGCGCGAGCTCGTCGCGCTCGAGCTTGCGACGCCGAACCTCGGTCTCCTGTCCGATATCATTTGCTGCCCCGGCCTCGATTTCTGCGCGCTGGCTAACGCGCGCTCGATCCCGATTGCGCAGGACATCAGTCGCGCGTTCAACGATCTCGAGGAGCTGCAGCGGATCGGGCAATTCACGATCAACATCTCGGGCTGCATGAACGCGTGCGGGCACCACCACGTCGGCCACATCGGCATTCTCGGCGTCGACAAGCGCGGGGAAGAGTTCTTCCAGCTCACGCTCGGCGGATCCTCCGACCAGCGCGCTTCGCTCGGCGATCGTCTAGGGCCCGGGCTGCCGCAAGCCGAGGTGCCGGGCGCGATCCGCAAGATCGTCGACACGTATCTCGAGATGCGCGAGGGCGACGAGCGCTTCCTCGATACCTACCGGCGCGTCGGCATCGAGCCGTTCAAGGGCGCCGTGTACGGCAGTCAGAGCCAGGCCGCGTGATGGCGCTGATCAAGGACGGTCAGCTCGTCGAGGATCCCTTCAGCGACGCGAGCGGCGCGGAGACGATTCCGCCGACCGGGCGCCGTGCTCGTGAGCTACGAGCAGTGGCAGGCCCAGCGAGCCGCGCTGCTGGCGCGTGGCGCACCGCTCGGCATCCGCTTGCACAGCGATCAGCCTCCGGAGCTCATCGTCGCGGATCTGCCGCGTCTTGCGCTCGTCGCGCTCGAGTTTCCCGAAGTTTCGCGATGGTCGCGCGTATTCCTACGCACGCTTGCTGCGCGAGCGCTACGGCTTCGAAGGCGAGCTGCGGGCCGTGGGCGACGTGCTGCTCGAGCAATTGTTCTTCATGCTGCGGACGGGCTTCAACGCGTTCGAGCTCACGGCCGAGGATCCGCTCGGTGCGTATCGCACTGCGCTCGGCGACCTGTCCGTGTTCTACCAGCCGACCGGCGACGGCCGCGCAACGGCGCTGCAGCTGCGCCACGCGAGGCGCTAGGGCTCACGCGCTCCGAGCAGCTCACACAGGCTCGTGACGAGCGGCTTCATCGAGTAGCTGTGCTCCGGCATCGCGTCGACCCGGACGCGGACGGACGCCAGCTCCGCGCTCACGACGGGACCGACGGCCGCCACGCGCGTTCGCGCCAGGCCGGCGCGCAAGGCGCGGCTCCGAGCCCGCGTTCGGCGGCGAGGCTTGAACAGACGCTGCACCTGCGACTTGCTCGTGAACGCAATCGCGTCCACCTCGCCGGCTTCGAGCCGCTCGATCAAGTCGCGCCACCTGGTCGTCTTCGGCGGCCGTCGCGTAGACGTACGGAGCGACGCTGTCGACGGCGACGCCGCGGCCTGCGAAGGTGCTCGATCAGCGCGCGATCCTGATCGTCGCTGTACAGCTGGACGGCCACGCGGTGCCGGGGCAGCGACAGCGACGCGGTCGCGGCGACCAGGCCGGCCGTCGTCGGTTCGCCGGCTTCGAGCTCGGCATCGAGCCCGAGTCGGTGCAGCGCCCGCTTCGGCTTCGGACCGCGAGTGAGCTTCGGGATGCGGCGCAGCGCCGCCAGGAAGGCCGCTTCGCGGTCGGCGCGCCGCGCGAATCCGAGCAGCCGCTCGATGCCTTCGCCGGTGTAGAACACCAGGAGATCCGTCGGCTGCGAGATGCAGCGGTCGAGCCAGCCGACGACCGCGGCGGTGTCCGGTGAGTCTTCGATGCTCGACGAGCGGGCAGCGGAGCACGCTCGCACCGCGTCGCTCCAGCAAGCTGGCAGCACGTCGAGCTGGCGAGTCTCCGGCACGGCGATGAGCCGCCCGGCCAGGACGGTATCGCGGTCGGCAGGCGAGCTCATCCGCTGCGTCAGCGGCCGATGTCGGCCACCGACTGCGGGGCGCTCACCGTGACGTTCGGAGCGACCGCCTTCAGCCGCGGAAACTTCACGACGGTGCCGGGCTGGACTCGATCGAGGTTCAAATCCGGGTTGTACTGGCGCAGCAACCACACGGGAACCTTGTACCTGCGCGCCGCGAGCACCCACATCGATTCGCCGGGCTTGACGACATGCTGCTCGATCGATTCGATCTGGTGTGACGCGAAGAAGTCGCTCTGCTGCTGCTGATGGTAGGCCACGCGGCGCTGCTCGAACGTCGCAGCGTCCACCTCGCTGAGGTCTACCGTGATCGTCTGTCCGATCGCCACGGCCTTCGCGGAACTTCAGCTTGTTCAGGTCGCGTAGCCGCTGCGTCGGCACGCCGGCCCAATCGGCGTAATGGCCGAGCGTCTCGAGCGCTTGCACCGTGATGCGGTTACCCGCCGCCGACGGAATAGTCCGTGGGGTCGGCCGCCAGCACGGCTTGCTCGGTCGCGAGCGCGTTGCTGCCCGTGGCGTCGTCGTCGAACGCGTTGGCCGGCTCGGCCGGGCTCGAATCGTCGTTGTCGCCGACGGCCGGGGAGAGGGCCGCCGTCAGCTCCGCGCTCGCGAGGGACTCGTCGTCCGCCGTCGCGTCGGGCGCGTTCGTCGTCCGTCGTCGCGGGTTGCGGCAGCTCGGCGGTGCTGGCGACCGTCACCACGGCACCTTCCGTCGGTACCGCGAGCTGCTGGCCCGCGAAAATCAGGTTCTTGTTGCGCAATCGAGTTGGCGGCGAGCAGCGCATCGGCGTCGACACCGAGACGCTTCGAGATCCGCTCGATGCTATCGCCGTTGCGTACCACGTAAACGTGCTCACCGTCGATGGCGACGGCGGCAATCGCCGGGGTCGGGCGGTCGCTGTCCGGTTCGGCCCGGGCGACGACGACGGCTTCTTCCGCGGCGCGCGCTTTGGCCGTCGCGCCGTCGATCGGTAGCTTGATGGTCTGACCGACGCGGATCATGTCGCGGCCCGTGAGCCCGTTGACCCGCATCAGCGCTGCGAGGCTCACGCGATACTCCGCCGCGATCTCGCGACAGAGTGTCGCCGCGGCGCACGCGGTGCTCCTGATCCGGGCGCTGCGCGGCAAAGCGCTCGCTTGCGCTCGATGGCCGCAAGCAGCGGCGCGGCCGAGGCCATGGCGGCTGCCGGCACGCGGAGCTCGAACCCTTCCGGCACGTACTTGTCGCCCGCCCACACCGCTTCGGTCAGCGCGGGGTTCAGCGCGCGCAGCGTGTTGACTCGCAGGTTCAAGGCGTCGGCCAGCGTATCGGCGCGCATGAACGCGGGCACGACGACGACGCCGGTCGGGCGACGGGGGGTCGAGCCGCAGATTGCTGAAATACCGGTCCGGGTGCTGGTCGATCTCGAGGGCGGCGAGGAACGCCGTATAGAAGTTGCGCGAGGCGAAACCGAACGACCGGCTCTCGTACTTCGCGACGATCGTCGCGATGTCGGTCGTGCGCTGCTGATCGATCGCGCGGCGCATGCCGGCCAGGCCGTGGTTGTAGGCGGTCAACGCCAGCGGCCACGTCTCGACCACGCTGTGATTGTCGGCCAAGAGCCGGGCCGCGGCCTTCGTCGCGAGGAACGGGTCGCGCCGCTCATCGACGATGTGGTCGATTCGCATGTAGCGAACGCCGGTCGAGCGAGTGAACTGCCAGAGCCCGGCCGCGCCGACCTTCGAGTAGGCCGTGGGGTCGAACGACGACTCCACGTGGGGCAGCGCGGCAAGCTCTCGCGGCAGACCTTCTTTGTCGAGCACGTCGAAGATGAACGACTTCCACGCGCCGGAGCGGATCAGGCCGGCACGAAAGCGATCCGCCTGCCCGAGCTGGAAGCGCAGCCGGCCGGCGGCGGCCCGGAACTCGGCGTTGCTCGTGCCGCTCGGAAACAACGCGAGCACGCGCTCTTCCTCGCCGTTCAAGCCCTCGCGATCGCCGCTCGCGAGCTTGTTCAGAATATTGCGATGCAGGTCCGTGAGACGCTCCACGCGTCGTCGCCGGTCGCGGATCGTCATGTCGGCCGTGAAATGCACGGTCTGGTAGACGATGTCGAGCCGCAACGAGTCGTGGATGAAGCCGGAGTGCGTGTCGATCTCGGTGTATACGCGCGTCCAGAACTGGACGGCGGGCTCGAGCTCCGCCGGGCGCGGAAACAACTCATCGTCCGCCTGCGCCGCGCTGACTATCGCGATCGCCCAGGCGGCCGTCCAGCCGAGGATGCGACCCGCTCTATGCACACTATTCACTGAGAACCCCTGCCTGCTCGAACGTCGTTGCGCCGCTCACCGCCACCTGCCGCGCATTATGTCCATCGGCCGAGCCCGCCGTCCCGGAAGCAGTTCACGTCCGGAGTTGGGGCTCGAGGGGACTGTTGCGCAAGCACTTTCTTGTTTGTTTCTTTCGGCTTAGTGCAGGAAAGTACCGTAGGTTCTCAGCGGCGTCAAAAGGAATCAGCTGAGCGGCAGCATGCACGTGCTGCCGAAAGGCGGGCCGCTCGGCCAGACGGTCGCGCCAGGCGCGGGCCGCCGCGAACCGCGGACGCTCGATCCCCGCGATCTCGAGCCAGCGATGCACGACGGCGCCGACGGGGATGTCGCCCATGGAGAAATTCTTGCCCGCGACGTATGGCTGCGCGGCGAGATGCGCGTCCAGCAGCTCCACGGCCCGGTTGGCTTCCGCCACGTTTCGCGCCACTGCCAGCGGGTCGCGCTCCCCGGCCGGGGTCCGGTACAGCGTCTGGAAGACGATCGACACGGGGCGAATCAGCGTCGACAGCTGCCAATCCATCCATCGCTCGGCCAGCGCTCGCGTCTCGAGCGCGGCAGGGCACAGCGTGCCGAGCCCGTGCTTCGCGGCAAGATAGCGCACGATGGTGTTCGACTCCCAGAGCGTGAACGCACCGTCCTCGAGCAACGGCACACGGCCGTTTGGATTCAGCGCGAGATACCAGGGCTCGTTGTTCTTGCCGAACTGCAGACCCGCATCGATTCGCTCGTAGGGCACATCGAGCTCGGCAAGGCACCACAGAACTTTTTGCACGTTGACGGAATTCGTGCGGCCGTAGATCGTCAACATCGCAAGCCTCGCTGCCAGTGGTTGCGCCGAGCTCGTGGGCGCGATCCGATGATGCGGTGAGCGCGTGGTATTCTCGCATGGCATGACCAATCTGCCGATCCGAAGCGATCGCGGGGGCAGGAGTGCGTAGGACGATTACCGTTTCATTGCTGCTCTTCGTCGTGCTCGGCGTGATCATGGCGTTGCTGGTCGCGGCGAACGTCTACACCTACCACCGCCTGACGGCGGAGACGTTGATCGCCGAGCTGCGCTTCGATCCGACCGGGGATCGGCAGTATCTCGCGTACGTTAGGACCGGAGACCGTTGTCGCGAGCGCGTACTGCCGCTGCTGGGCGAGCAGTGGCGCGTCGATGCGGAGTTCGTGAAGTGGCAGTACTGGGCGGCGCTGCTCGGGCTCGACTCCGACTATCGTCTCGATCGCCTCGAGGGCCGTTATCGGTCCGTGGCGGATCAGAACACGGCGCCCAACATCGCGCACGACTTGGGCCGCGGCAGTGCGCTCGACGTCGTGGCGATCGCTCGGGCGCTCGGCCCGTTGAACTTCCTGCTCGACGCCAGCTATGGCAGCTCGACCTACCAGGACATCGATCCCGACCGCGTTTATCGCGTCTATCGCACGCAGACGGGCATCATCACGCGATCCGAGCCGCGCCCGGCCGAGGTGGCGCGTGGGGCGGCGCTGTCCGTCGACGTCACGGCCGCTTGCGGGAGTAACCCATCGACGTGGCAAACCGCGGCTACCTGGGTCGATGCGCGGGTCGTCACGCTGCTCGACTGGGTGCACTAGCTTTTCATTGCGGAGGACAAATCGTGCAACGCATTCCGACATTGCTCACGCTCATGGCCATCGCGGTCGCCGCCTTCTTCGCCGGACGCGGCGACCCGTGGCCGCGCGCCGAGGCGCAGCCGAACGGCTTCACGGCACTCGACTACCAGGAGATCACGCAGCTCATCAATCGTTACGCGTATGGCATCGACACGTGTGCGAACAACGGCTACGACTACGCTAACGTGTTCACGACCGACGGAGTGTTCATCGACAAGAACTCCGATGCGGGATTCGCCGCAGGCGGGCGTGTACTGGCGCGCGGTCGCGACGCGCTCGCAACGCTCGTCGGCGGCGGTGAGCGAGGCTGCAAGACCAAGCTCGTGTGGACCGACTGGAGCCACTTGATGCTGAATCACGAGATCACGCCGAGCGCCGAAGGCGCGACGGGGCGCGTGTATCTGGTCCAGCTCGGCATGAACGGCCCCGGAACCGTTGCCCGCCATGGGGGCTACGAGGACGTCTACGTCCGCACGCCGGAGGGCTGGCGCATCAAGTCGCGAACGCACGTGCGCAACAAGGCCTGGCATAGCGAGCTGCTGCGTACGCCGGATCTGAACTAGCAGGCCGTTGAAAAAGCCTCTGGCGGCGCGCTGCGGCGTCGAAAATCGAGTCGAAATGCTCACGTACTGCCGTGTACGCTGCGCTTTCGACTCGATTTTCGCCTTGCATCGCATCCACCAGAGCCTTTTTCAACGGCCTGCTAGTCTGCGCCGTCGACCGCGACTCAACAGCCTGTTGGCGACCAGATTGAACAGCGTCAGCAAGAGCGTGCCGATCAGGGCGGCCCCGAAGCTCGTGATCGTGAACCCGGGCACGAGCTCGGCCGCCAGCACGAGCACCAGCGCGTTGACGACGAACAGGAACAAACCGAGCGTCAGGATCGTGATGGGCAGCGTCAGGAGAATCAGCAGCGGGCGGACGACGGCGTTCAGCAGACCGAGCACCAGCGCCGCGAGCAGCCCGTGGCCGAAGTCGACGATGGAAATGCCGGCCACGAAGTGGTCGACGAGCAGCAGCAATAGCGCCGATACGATCCAGTGAACGATCAGGTTCTTCATCGTCGCCTCTTCCGCGCCGTCACCCCTCAGTAGAGCAGCTGGCGGCGGCCGCTGCCACTCGGGACTCCGAGCACGTACTTACCGCAATGCGGCCTGCGCTTGAAAGCCGGACCCCGCATCCCCACTAACCACGCCAGCGGTTTTGGCGGGCTAAATGAAGGAGGCCTGATCATGGTTGTACGAATGCGGGACCCGTTTGCGACGCTGGCTGCGATCCAGCGCGCCGTGGACAGTTCGATGGGCAGCGACTGGTTCGGCAGTCGGACTGCGGGGGCGGGCGCGTACCCGCCGGTCAATGTGTTCAGCGAGGGCGAGGATTTCGTCGTCGTCGCCGAGCTGCCGGGCGTGAAGAAGGAAGATCTCGACATCCAGGTGCGCGGCGACACGCTGCGCATCAAGGGGAAGAAGACGGTCGCCGCCGAGGCGAAAGCCAGCGTCCACCGACGCGAGCGCTCGGCCGGCGATTTCGATCGGACGCTGACGTTGCCGGCGCAGCTCGAGGCCGGCAAGGTGTCCGCGGACTATCGTGACGGCGTGCTGACGATACGATTGCCGCGGGCGGAGAGTGAGCGCCCCCGAACCGTGACCATCAACGCGTAAGGCATCGAGGAGTAGTGCAATGGCTGAACAGCAACTCGCGCTCCAGGAAAAGAAGGAGCTGAAGGCGGCCGAGGAGCGTACCGAGGCGGGTCGATTCTTCAGTCCCTACACCGACATTCACGAGACCGCGGACGCCGTCATCGTCACGATGGAGATGCCCGGCGTCGACAAAGGCGCGGTCGACATTCGACTCGAAAAGGGTGTGCTCACGGTCAAAGGAACGGTCGACGCGGCCAAATACGAAGCGTTGCAACCGATCTACGCGGAGTACAACGTGGGCAACTTCATCCGCACCTTCACGGTGTCGACGAAGATCGACAGCGGTGCGATTTCGGCCAGCATGGCCGACGGCGTCCTGTCCGTGAATCTGCCGAAGGCCGCCGAAGCGGTCGCGAAGCGCATAGCGGTCGGCTGACGATCGCTGACCCCGGCCTCTGGTTCCCCCCGCTCGAGGCCGGGGTCTTCGTTCCGCGTCGCTCACTCGAGGCCGAACGCCAGCAGCACGTTGCCGGCCGTGCCGACGAAGCCGGCATTGCCGGCCGTCACGTAGAGCATCCCGCCCGCGACCACGGGCCCCGGCCCGTCGATCGAGCCACCGTCGGCTTTGACGCCGTTGACGGCGGTGAAGTCGCGGTTCGTATCGAACGTCCAGAGAATCTTGCCGTCGTTGCTCGCAAACGCGCGCACGGCGCCGTCGGCCGAGCCGGAGAACACGACGCCCGGAATCGCGGTCAGGGCCGCCGACTGGGCCGCGCTGCAGCCGGGTCCGTTGCCGCAGATCGGCGGTTGCGGTGGCACATACCACACGCGCTGTCCGGTGATGAGGCTCACGGCATGCAGGCCGCCAGGCGCCGGCGTGAGCTGGTCGGCGACGGCAAAAAAGGCGCGTTCGCCGTCGGCTCGTGGCGCCCCAAACGCCGCCGACGGGACTGCCACGGCCCCATCGATACTGCCACAGCACGCGACCGCGCCGCGTCGGGTCCAGCGCGAAGCCCACGCCCGACTTCTGCGTGACGACCAGCAGATCGCGGCCGCCGGACAGCGTGACGAGCGCCGGCGAAGCCGAGAAATCGAAATCGGGACCCACGTTCTGCGGACAGTTGGGATTGTCGCCGGCATTGGCGTTGCCGCCGGTCGACTGCGCGTCGCAGCCCAGGATCCAGACATCGGGGCGAATTTGATTGATCCAGCGGATCTTGCCCGTGTCGAGCGCGAATGCCACGATCGCGTCGCTCGTGCGCGGGGCGGGATCGGCGTACGCGTTGCCCGTCGCCGCGTAGATCAGGCCGCGTTTCACGTCGATCGTTGGTGCGCTCCAGATCGGCGAGCCGGCCGGCCCCCAGAGCGGCTTGCCGCTCGTGCTCGTGCCGCGCCGCTTCGGCTCCTCGACCGTGTACGTCTTCCAGATCACGTCACCCGTGGTCGCATCGAGTGCCGTCAGGCTGCCGCGGAACGTGCAGCATTCGTAATCCGGCATCGCGGCCGCGGTCTCCTCCGAGACCCCCGAGGTCACGACGTACAGGCGCCCGTCGTAGAGCGTCGGCGAGCCCGTGGCGCGCGCGGCCGGATGCTCGTCGACCTTGCGCGTCCAGAGCTCCTTGCCCGTGCTTGCATCGACGGCGTAGGCGCGTGCCTGAGCGTCGGCGAAGTAGAGCGCGTAGCCCGTCGGCGCATCGGCCGAGCCCAGCGGGCCGACCGAGATCGCCGTCCGCACGCCCGACCGGGCCTTGTACGTCCAATGCGTGCAGCCGGTCTTCGCGTCGAGGGCGTAGATCAGGCCCGTTTGGCTGCCCATGAACAGCCAGCCGCCGATCACGGCCGGTTGTGCGCGGGACTGCGTCGCGTCGGCAACGCCGAACGCCCACTTGAGCTCGAGTGCACCCACATTGGCGGCGCTGATCCCGCCGCTGTTCGGCTGGTAACGCGTGTTGCGGATGCCGGGGCCCCAGCCGTTCCAGGGGGCGCCCGCGCGCGGCCATCGCGAAGGGCGCGCTCGGTCGGGGCACAGGCCCCCGCCGGTCGACCGCGACGCGGCGAGCACGGGTCGGCCGGTCAAGCGCTCCGCGATCGCGGTGCGCTGTGCCGCGGACAAGCGGCTGGCCCTGAATCCGCATCGAGCCGTCCGTCAGGGCTTCGACGATCGCGTTCGGCGACAGTGCGGCCATGGCGGCCCGCGTCGGGACCTTCTCCTCGGTCGGGTTCACGTGACAGGCGGCGCAATGCGTCGCGAACAGCGCTTCGCCGTCGGGCGCCTGTGCCAGCGTCTTTGCGGCGAGCAGCGCGGCGCCCACGGTGGGAATCAGAGCAATGAGACGCATGAGGCCTCCGCGAGCGAATCGGTAATAGCCGACGACGGCGCTCGCAGAATAACGGCGCCCCCGAGCCGATGCCAGTCGGAGGCGCTCGCGCCTCAGTTGCGTGCGGGCGCTCGATCCATGGAGTGAACGATCTCGGTGATGCGCTTCAAGTTCGCGTAACGGTCGACGATCAGGAGCTGATTGCTCGGCGGGAATGCGGCGAGGTGCGCTGCCTGGGGCAGCAAGGGCCGCAGGATCGGCACGAGCTGGGCCGCTTCGATGTTCGTGAGCGTCAGCACGCGCGTGCGCCATTCGTCTGCGGCGATCTTGGGATCATCCTCGTTCGCGATCGGTGCCGGGTAGAAGCGCACCTCGCCGACCGGAATGACGTTCACGCGGTCTTCGATCTCCACCGTGGCGAGATTGTTGCTGCGCAGGATCGACAGCAGCAGCGGATAGGTCACGTCGTTCGCCGCCACGCTCCCGAGATAGATCTGGGGGTTCACGTGACTATCGATCAGGAAGCGCTTGCTCGCGGCGCGTCCGACGCGCTCCAGCAGCGGCTCGAGCGCCACGGTCGCAAGGCCCGGAAACGGCCCCGGAGGTCCCTGAAACAACAGCGGGGTTGCGCCCGCCGGTTGTGGGCCCGCGGGCGGTGGTCCTGCGGCGGGCTGGCCCGGCCGGCGTTCCTGTGCGATCGCGGTCAGCGAGCATACGAACAGCAGCAACAGCATGAGACGAGCGGCACGCATGGGGCGACTCCTTATTCAGACAGCTCCGTGGGTTCGATCGCGTTGGCGGCCAGAGAGGCCTCCACGGGCCCCCGAGACACGGTGCTCGGTTGCGCAGGATCGAGCAGCGCCAGCGCGATCCCGTTGGCGAGCGTGTCGCGAGCGCGCGCGAGTCGCTCGATCGGCTCGTCGAGCGTGCTCTGCCACAGCGTCGTGCCCGTGCGGGCATCGCGCAGGTGCGCGACGATCCCGACGCGAGCGCCCGCGCGCGTCACGGTGGCATCGACGACGCCGGCCGCGCCGAGCTCCGAGCCGATCTGCAAAGTGGAAAGCTCCGAGGCCGCAGGGTAAGGCGCCGTGGACGCCCCCGCGATGACATACAGGCCCGGGACGCTGCGCAGCGCGGCGACCACGTCGCTCTCGAGACCCGCGGCCAGCGTGTCGCTCCCCCCGCCCGCCACGAACGGCAGAACGGCCACCGAGCGGCCGTCGACGAGCACGCCGGTCGGTAGCATGACCACGGGCTCGACGGGCGCCCCGAAGCCGGCGACCTCGGCGGCGCGCAGTGGGGGGCGGGGCGCCGACGTCGGCGCAAGCGAGCGCTCCCACGGTGCGAGCCAGAGCGTGGCCGCCGACGCGGCCAGCACCAGCCCGGCCGCGGCCGCGACGATCCGCCGGCGCGTGGCGCGCCAGTCGGCCGCCTCGATCTGCGTGGCAAGCTCGGGCTCGACGGCGAGGCGGCGCGTCAGCTCGAGCGCGAGCTCGACGCGCTCGGTGGCGCGCTCGTGCGACGGGCTTGCCGCGAGCCAGGCCGCGTAGCTTGCGGCAAGATCCGCCGTCTTGGGGCGCGGCGTCGAGCGCCACGAACCACCCGGCCGCGTCGTCGGGACCGGGGCGGGCGCCAGTGTCGCGCACGGGTTCCATGGTTACTCGCCCTCCCGCAAGCGTCGCTGGCAGACGTCGAGCGCGTGCTGCATCTCGCGCTCCACGGTACGTTTGCTGACACCCAGCCGCACGGCGATGGCTTCGTAGTCGCACTCCTCGCTGACGCGTAGCAGAAAGACTTGCCGGCAGCGCGGTGACAGCTCGAGCAGCGCGCGCCGCACGATCGCGATGCTCTGCTTCATCGTCACGATTCGCTCGACGGAGGGGGCGGGGTCGGGCAGCGACTCGAGCGCTTCTTCCGGGTCGTGCCGGCGGACGCGCCGCTCGCGAAACCGGTCGTAGGCCAGGTTCGTGGCCACCTTGAACATGTAGGCGCGCACGCGTATGTCGGACCGGTCGATCTCGCCCGCGCCGATCAGGCGCACGTAGGTTTCCTGAACGACGTCCTCGGCGTCCTCGCGCCGGGCGAGCAGCCCCTTCAGATACCGCAGCAGCGGCGCACGAAAGCGCTCGAATACGGCCGTCACGTATCGGGTCCTCGCGGTGAGCTCGACGTTGTCGTCGCTGTCCGTCATCCGCCGGTCCCGGTCGCGGGCTACTGCCTTCTCGGTCATTGGCACCCCACTAATACGGCCGAGCCACGAGCCTTCCGCCAAATCTAGCACTCGGTGCTTACGCGGGCCGGCAAATCGCCGTCGTCCCTGGTATCGTTGGCGCCCTTTTCGGCACCGCAGTGCGACCTTGTCGTCGACCGACGCACATCACCACCGTCCGGTTCTGGGCGCGTTCTTCAAGCTGCTCTCGGTCGTCTTCCTGTCGAGCATGGCGGCCTGCGTGAAGCACCTCGGCAGCGCGATTCCGACCGGCCAGACGATCTTCGTGCGGGGCGTCATCTCGCTCGTCGTGCTCGCGCTCATTGCGTGGCGGCTCGAGGGACTGCATTTGCTGAAGACGCAGAATCTGCGCTCGCACGGGCTGCGGTCGCTTGCGGGGACCGCGAGCATGTTCTGCTGGCTGACCGCGCTGACGCTGATTCCGCTGGCGGACTTCACGGCGATCAGCTTCACGTCGCCGATGTTCCTCACCGTGCTCGCGATGCTGTTTCTCGGCGAGCGGATCCATGCTTATCGCTGGACCGCGCTCGTGATGGGCTTCGTCGGCGTGCTGATCACGATCGGGCCGCATCTGACGTTTGGCGGCAGATCGGCCGGTGTGCTCGTGGCTTTCGGTGCGGCGGGGTTTTCCGCGCTCGCGATGTTGTTCCTGCGCAGCATGAGCGGGCGCGGTGGCGAGCACGCGATCACGATCACGTTCTATTTCTCGGCCACGTCGATGGTCTGCGGCGCAGCCACGGCCGTCGCGGGCTGGCCGATGCCGACGGCGGAGCAGTGGTTGTTCATCGTGCTGATCGGCGTGCTCGGGGTGTTCGGCCAGCTCATGTTGACGTTCTCGTATCGCTATGCCGAGGTATCGACCATCGCGCCCCTCGACTACACGAATCTGTTGCTCGCGGTCGGCTTCGGCTACTACCTGTTTGCCGAAGTGCCGCATTGGTCGATGTGGATCGGTGCGCCGCTCGTGATGGCGGCGGGGCTGATCATTCTGTGGCGAGAATACCGGCGCTACGTGGACGCAGTGCCGACCGTTGCGCCGAGCACTTGAGCCGCATCGCCGCCGCGATCAGCGGTGGAAGTTCTTGTTCAAGCCTTGCCAGTGCTTGTAGTAGTCGCGCTCGAGCAGCTCCGTCTGAGCGCGTGGCGCGTGGGCCTGATCACCAGCTGGGTTTCGATGACCACGGTCAGCGTGTCGGCGAGGTACTGCGGAGACTCGTCCGCCGCCGTGCCGCGCTCGAACGCGGCCAAGTCCGGGCCGTGGCCCGTCATGCAGTTGTGGAGGCTCGCGCAGCCGGGCACGAAGCTCTCGCCCTTGCCTAGATACGTGCCTTGCACGAGCCCCACGAACTCGCTCGCGATGTTGCGATGGAACGGCGGCGGTCGAAACGTGCGCATCGCGACGGACCAGCGATCCGGAATCAGCGCGAGCTCGACGTTAGACGTGCCCGGGATGGCCGAGGGGCTCGCGAGAACGCAGAAGATCGACGGGTCCGGGTGATCGTAGGTGACCGTGTTGATGCAGTTGAACAGCGTCAGATCGTACTTGTACGGCGTGCAGCTGCCGTGCCACGCGACGATGTCGAGCGGCGAGTGATCGATCTTGGCTTCCCATAGCTTGCCCTGGAATTTCGCTACCAATCGAAAGTCGCCGTCGCGTTCCTCGAACGCTGCGACCGGTGCCAGGAAGTCGCGGGAGTTCGCGAGGCCGTTCGTGCCGATCGGCCCGAGCTCCGGCAAGCGGAAGTGTTGGCCGTAGTTCTCGCAGAGATAGCCGCGCGCGGCGTCTTCGAGGAGCTCCACGCTGAAACTTCACGCCGCGCGGAATCACCGCGATCTCGCCGGGCGCGATCTGGAGAACGCCGAACTCGGTCTTCAGCAGCAGCGCGCCGAGGTCGGGGATGATCAGCAGCTCGCCGTCGGCGTCGTAGAAGAACCGGTCCGTCATGGACGCGTTGGCCGCGTACAGATGCACGGCAGCGCCGGTCTGCAGCGCGGGATCGCCGTTGCCGCCGATCGTCACGATGCCGCCGATGAAATCGGTCGGCGTGGTCGGGATCGGCAGCGGCCGCCAGCGCAGCTGGTTCGGCGGCGCCGGCACCTCGTCGAACGGGGCGCTGCGAAGGAGGCCTTGCTCGGTCGGCTGATACGGCTCGTGCACGGCCGACGGCCGAATCCGGTACGTCCAGCTGCGTCGATTGCCGGCGCGCGGCGCGGTGAAGGCCGTGGCGTTCAGCTCCTCGGTGTACAGGCCGTAGGCCGGCTGCTTCGGATTGCTCTGGCCTACGGGCAATGCGCCCACCAGCGCCTCGGTCGCGAAGTCGTTGCCGAAGCCGGATTGGTAGCGGAGCGTGTCGACGGCCATGGGCGCGAAGCTTAGCAAGACGGCATGCGCTTTGCGCATTGCGCCGGCGCGGCGCAGGCGCGGCGGCGCGGTGCAAAGTGTGTAACCATTCGAGCCTCGATCCGCAGGAGGGAACAATGAAAGCAGTTCGCGTGCACGCCTGCGGTGGCCCTGAAGCACTGCGTTACGAGGACGCGCCGGTGCCGACGCCGCAGGCGGGCGAGGCGCTCGTGAAGATCGCGGCCGCCGGCGTCAACTTCATCGACGTGCAGCACCGCACCGGACGATACAAGCCGCCCGCGTTGCCCTTTACCGTGGGCTCGGAAGCCGCGGGCACGGTGACTGCCGTGGGATCGGGCGTGACGGACGTGGCCGTCGGCGACCGTGTTGCTTACGCGATGGTGCTCGGCGCCTACGCCGAGTTCGCCGCCGTGCCCGCGCGGCGGCTCGTCAAGGTGCCGGAGGCGATCGATCTTCCCACGGCTGCAGCGGTCATGCTCCAAGGGCTCACGGCGCATTACCTGACCCACAGCACGTATCCGCTTAAGGCCGGCGACGTGGCGCTGGTGCATGCGGCGGCCGGCGGCGTGGGGCAACTGATCACGCAAGTCGCGCGACTGTGCGGCGCCACCGTGTACGGCACGGTCGGGAGCGCGGCGAAGGCCGAGCTTGCGCGAAACGCGGGTGCCGCGGCCGCGATCGACTACACGCGGGAGGACTTCGAGGCCGAGATCAAGAAGCTCACGAACGGTCGCGGTGTCGACGTCGTCTACGATTCGGTCGGCAAAGACACGTTCGACCAGAGCCTGAACAGTTTGCAGGCCCCGTGGCTACCTCGCGCTGTTCGGGTTCTCCAGCGGTCCGGTCGCGCCGTTCGATCCCGCGGTCCTCGGCGCCAAGGGCTCTCTGTTCCTCACGCGGCCTGGGCTCAATCAATACATCGCGACGCGCGAGGAGCTCGTGGACCGCGCGCAGGCTCTGTTTCGCTGGTTGGCGGCGGGCGAGCTCACGATCACGATCGATCGCACGCTGCCGCTTGCCGAAGCGGCGCGCGCACACGAGGTGCTCGAAGCCCGGCGCACGGCCGGCAAGGTGTTGCTGATCCCATAGTCGCACGCGATTCGCATGCCCCCGATTGCGCCGACCAAGCACACTTCTGCGGGGCGCGCCGCGGCGTGCGAGCTCAGCGAGTGCCGTACTTCGTCTCCACCTCGACGCCGAGCCCCTTGAGAAATGGCGTCGGGAGAATACCGCCGGCATTCACGATGATTGCATCGTTCGGCAGGCGCAGCCCCTTGCCGTGCTGTTCGAGCTCGACGTCGGTAGGCCCGATCCGGGTCACGCTCGACTCGAGCAGCACCTTGAGTCGGCCCCCGGCTTGCGCTTCGTCGAGCCGTTGGCGGTTCTTCCGCTTCGCGCGCGTGAACGAGGCGGATCGATACGACAGCGTGACCATGGTGTCGGGTTGCTCGGCGACCGTTACCGCGCTCTCGATGGCGCTGTCGCCGCCGCCGACGACGAGCACGTGCAGGCCGCGATACTGCGCCGGATCGCTCAGGCGATAGGTGACTTTCGACAATTCTTCGCCGGGCACGCCGAGCTTGCGCGGCGTACCGCGCCGGCCGATCGCGAGCAGCACCGCGCGCGCGCGATAGCTCCCCTTCGTGGTTCGCACGGTGAACGCGTCTCCCCCACGGTCGATGGCCTCGAGGCGCTCACCATAGTTGATCGTAAGGCCCGTCGAGCGCTCGACCTTCTGCCAGAACTCGAGCAAAGCTTCCTTGGTAGTCTCCGTGAACTTCACTTTACCGACGAGCGGCAGCATTGCCGGCGCGGTCATCACGAGCTTGCGCCGCGGGAAGCTCGCGACCGTGCCACCCAACGAGTCCTGCTCGATCGTGACGAAGCTCAGCTTGTGCTGCTTCGCCGCCAGCGATGCTGCTATCCCTGACGGTCCGGCGCCGATGATCACGACGTCGTGCGCGCCGCCGCGTTTGCCCTTGACGCTGGCTGCTATCGCGTCCATCGCTTGCCGGCCCTGCTCGATCGCGTTGCGGATTAGGCCCATGCCGCCGAGCTCGCCGGCGATGAAGATGCCGGGCACGTTCGATTCGAAGTTCGGCTTCACGTTTGGGATATCGACGCCGCGTTGCTCGCTACCGTAGACGAGTGTGATTGCGTCGACGGGACAGGCCGTCCTGCACGCTCCATGACCGATGCAGTCCGTGGGGCTCACGAGCTGCGCCTTGCGCCGCACCATCCCGAGCACTTGGTGGGCCGGCATCTCGGGACAGGCGGCCACGCAGGAGCCGCAGCCGATGCAGGTACGGATGTCGATCACCGGATGCAGCGACGGTGCGTCGAGCAGGCCCGCGTCACGGCTGTCGTCGAGCACCGCGGCGCTCGCGCGATGCTGGGCTCGGCGCTTGCGCACGTATACGAGCCAGATCAGCACGAGCGGCGCCGCGTAGATCATCAGTCCAACCGGGTCATGCATTGCGAACGATTCTCACTGTCCCGCTTGGAACCTGCGGCGGTCGATCGAGCACTCGGGAGTTTGTCATAACACGCGCCAAAACTCGGTTCTTGTCTCGAAACGGAGACGGTTTGAGAAACCACGTATATGAGCTGAAAATGCCCACAGATGCTACATTATTGACGCCCCGATTTTGTGAAGTAAGCACGGGAAATTATCCCTTCAAAACCGCAACTTGGCGTGGAGCGAGTTCACGCCGGAGCAGTTGCGCCGCGGGACGAGTGGGAGAGTGGGAATGTGGTGGTTCGGTACGGTGCTCGCTGTCGCCGTGGCCTGCGTGGGCGCGTTAGCATGGTGGCTGCTTGAGGCGCGACGAATGTCGCTCGGGAATTTCGTTGGCGTCATTGCTCTAGCGGTTTGGCTGCTCGGTGTCGGCGTGGCCCTGCTGCTCGACCGCGCGCCGGAAGGTCGCTCGGAGCTCGTCCGCTCGATGGGCTCGGTCGCTTGGCCGGTCGCCACGCAGTCGCCGCTCGTGCCGCGTCCGGTTGTCCGCGCGCCGGCGACGCCCTCGGCCGATGGGGGCCGCGTCGCGTCGGTCGAGTCGCTGATCGGCGGACTCGAGGCGCGGCTCGCCGCACAACCGAACGATGCGAACGGCTGGGCGCTGCTCGCCGAGTCCTACGCGTACACGGCCGACGCCGCGGCCGTCGATCGTGCGATCGCGCGCGCCGTAGCGCTAGGCGCCGACGAGCAGTCGTTGCGCGAGCGGGTGAGCACGGCGCAGGGCAGCGCTCATCCCGGCACGCAGGCGACGCAGCTCGCCGGGATCGAGCCCTAGCGTGGCCGCGACCACCCATGTCGTGTCCCGCCCTGCGGCACGTAGACCTTTCGCCCCACCGCCGGACGGGGCACCCGCTCGCGAGGCAGAATCCACCCTGCCGCCGGACGCGGTCGCCGAAACGCTCGAGCAGGCGCCCATAGATCACGCCAGCGCGCCCAACGCTTCCGCCGCAAGCGATCGCGCCGTGCGGACGGCGGCGTACCTCGGTTATGCGCTGGCGGCGTTCGCGGTGTTCGTCGGCTGGCTGCTCACGCGCTACTACCAGCTCGTGGATTCGCAGGATGGGTTCGGCTACTGGCTCGGCATCGTCGGTGCCAGCTTGATGGCGATATTGCTGCTGTATCCCTTGCGCAAGCGGCTCAAATTCATGCACGCGCTCGGGGCGACGCGCCATTGGTTTCGGATGCACATGGTATTCGGCGTCCTGGGGCCCGTGCTGATTCTGTATCACTGCAACTTTGCGTTCGGTTCGCTGAACGACACCGTGGCGCTGTCTTGCACTCTGCTCGTGGCCTTGAGCGGTCTCGTCGGTCGCTACGTCTACGCCAAGATCCACGTCGACCTCGACGGCCACCGCACGTCGCTGGGCGCATTGTCGTCACGGGCGCGGATCTCCGCAGGTGATCGCAAGCACGTGGCGGCACTCGTGCCGCAACTGCTCGAGCGGCTGACGGCTTACGACGCGGCCGTGCTGGCGCCGCCCCGGAGCGCCCTCGCAAGCCTGCTATTGCCACTCAAGCTCGCAATTCAGACGCGCTGGACGGGGGCGCGGCTGACCTGGTATGCGCGGCGACAGCTGCGTGCGCGAGCGAAGCGTTCGGCCGTCATCCGGGCGGAACGGTCCCGACTCGAGCGGGCCCTGGCCCGCTTCATCGCGGAGCACCTGCGGCGCGTGCGCCGGGTCGCGGAGCTCGGCTCCTACGAGCGCATGTTCTCCCTATGGCATGTGTTTCATCTGCCCTTCTTCTACATGCTCGTAGTGGCAGCACTCATTCATGTGCTTGCCGTGCACATGTACTAGCCGCGCAGGTCGACGATCGTGCGCGCTCAGGGATGGTGGTATGGGATTGTCGCGGTGGCGAGTGCCGGTATGACGGGCGCGGCCTCCGCGCAGGTCAACTCGCTCGAGCGGCTCGTCATGCCCGGCCCGCTCTCGACCGCGCACGCGGATCTCGAGGCGACCTGTAGCTCCTGCCACAAGCCCTTTTCGCGCGATCTCCAGAATTCGCTGTGCCTCGATTGTCACGAGGACGTGGCGCGTGACGTGACCGCACGCACGGGATTCCATGGCCTCTCGTCGTCGGTCGCGAATGCCGGATGTGCCACCTGCCACTCCGAGCACATGGGACGGGCGGCCGACATTTTGCATCTCGACGAGGACAAGTTCGATCACGACGTGACGAACTTCCCGCTGCACGGCAAGCACGCAGAAACGAAGTGCGCCGACTGCCATACCCCGGAGCTGAAGTCGTTCCACGCCGCGGAGACCGAGTGCAATGCATGTCACGCGAAAGACGACCGGCATCACGGAAATCTGGGCGCGACCTGCGCCGACTGCCATGCCGAGACAGCGTGGAAGGACGTGCGCTTCGACCACGAGCAAAAGACCGACTACGCCCTGACCGGCGCGCATGCCCGGATCACCTGTGTTAGCTGTCACGTCGAGGAGAAATACGAGGACACGGCGAAGACGTGCATCGGCTGCCACGCCGACGACGATCACCACAAGGGCAACAACGGCGTCGAGTGTCAGCAGTGTCACACCACGAAGGACTGGAAAGAGCTCTCGTTCGATCACTTTACGCGCACGGGCTTCGCGCTGCGCGGCGGCCACGCCGCGCTGAAGTGCGAAGCGTGCCACGAGGGCAACAAGCTCGAGAAGAAGGCGCCAAAGGAGTGCATCGGCTGTCACCGCGACGACGACACGCACGCGGGGGTCAACGGCACGGAGTGCGCTCAATGCCATCGCGTGACGAGATGGCCGGATGTGACCTTCGATCACGGCCGCGACACGAAATTCGCATTGCTCGGCGCGCATTCGAGCCTCACCTGCGTCATGTGTCACGAGCAACCGGCTTCCGTGGTGAAGCCGCCGATGGAATGCTTCGGCTGCCATGGCGAAGACGATCCGCATCGCGGGCAGCTCGGAGAGACGTGCGACACGTGCCACGGCTCGATGGCGTGGACGAAGGAGGTCCGGTTCGACCACGATCTCGCGCGGTTTCCGCTGCTGGGCAAGCACGATACGGCGTCCTGCGATGCGTGCCACGAGTCGAAGGCGTTCCTCGATGCGAAGGAACGGTGTATCGACTGCCATCGAGAGGACGATGTGCACAAACAGCGCTTCGGCACCGTTTGCGAAACTTGCCACAACGCGAACGCGTGGCTGGCGTGGCAGTTCGATCACGACACGGCAGACCACGTTTCCCCTGACGCGGCGCGCACCGCGGGCTCGATTGCCACGGCTGTCACCGTGAGAAGGTCGACGGCGCGATCAAGCTCGACAGCACTTGCGCAAGCTGCCATCGCCAGGACGACGTTCACGACGGCGAGTTCGGCAGCAACTGCGCGCAGTGCCACACCACCGAGTCGTTCCGCGACCTCAAGGAGTCGCGATGAGACGGCGACTCGCGAGAATGGAGCACGGGGTCCGCCTGCTGGCAACGACGTGCGTCGGAGCGGCCCTTGCGATGGTCGCCATGCGAGCTGCGCTCGCGGCCGGCATGTTCATCGAGGACATTCAGGTCTCGAAGCGCGGCGACGAAGCCACGGTGACGATCAATCTCGCGTGTCCGATGCGGTTTCAGTCCGACGTCAACACGCCGGCCGGCGTATTGCTCGAGATTCGCGTCGCGCCGCTCGATGCGTGTCGGCAGCTCGGTGTCGGCGAAGGCGTTGCGAGCGAGCTGTATCGACCGGAGTCCGGTCGGCTCGCGCACCTGACCGAAATCGAGTACGAATCCCTGGGTCTCGGCGATAACCTGTTGATCTTTCATTTCGATAGACCGGTGGACTATCGCGTCGCCCAGCGCGGCGACTTGCGCACACTCGAGCTGCGCGTGCGTGTTGGCAGCGACCTCGTGCCGCAGGCTGCGCCAGTCCCGGCAGAGTCGACGCCTCGTTCCACCCAGGCCCTGCCGCGCGCGGCGCCGGCGCCCGCAACGCCGAGCGATCGTGCGCCGCTCACGTCCCGAGTCCGGGCGCCCGCCGTGGTGTCGGATTACGTCATCAATCTGCAGTCGACCCGCGAGCCGGTGGACCCGGCCCTCGTCGCTGGAGTCCCCTTAGGCCAGGGGCAGCATCTGTACGTGTCGAGCACGACGATTGCCGGCGTGACCTGGCACCGGCTCCGGCTCGGGTTTTTCTCGGGCGAGGACGAGGCGACCACCGTGCTGACGGGTCTTGCGGCGTCGTTCCCGCGCGCCTGGATCGGGCGCGCCGAGGCGGACGAGGTGCGAGACGCCGCAAGCCTTGCCCTAGCGCGTGGGGGTGCCGTCGCGGACCCGTCGCAGACGCAGGGCACGCCCGCGGTCGCCGAAGCCACGACCGTTGCCGACGCCGCGCTGCCGCCGGAACGGATCGAAGAGTTGCAAGCCGAGGCACGCAAGGCACTGATCGCGGGCGACTATGTCACCGCGATCCGCGCGTACACGCGCTTGCTGGAGGCGCCGGGTGAGCACCGCGCCGAGGCGCGCGAGAATCTCGGCATCGCCCGCGAGAAGAACGGCCAGACGGCGAACGCGGCTGCCGAATATCGACGGTTTCTCGAGGACTACCCGGAGAGTGAGGCCGCATCGCGCGTCCGCCAGCGCCTGAGCAATCTGGTCGTGGACACGGCACGCGAGCGGCTCCGCACCGAGCAGACGGAGGCGCGGCGCTGGGACGTCACGACGGGGCTGTCGCAGTACTACTACCGAAACGTCGATCGGTTCGACCAGGATCAGGCGGAGCTCACGACGTTCTCGGGGTTGCTGACGGACCTCGACGTCACCGTGCGCCATCGCGGCGACTCTCTGAACACGTTCGCGCGCTTCAGCATCAACGATTTGCACGACATGCTGGGAGAGGAGCAGGGCGGGATCGGCGACCGCCAGCGGATCTCCTACGCGTACTACGACCTCGCCAACGCGCAGGACGAGTGGTCCGTGCGTCTCGGGCGCCAGTCGTTGCACAACTGGGGCGTGCTGGGCCGGTTCGACGGCGCGCACGGCACCTATCAATGGTCCGACCAGCGACGCCTGCACCTGATGATGGGCTACCCCGTCGAAACGACGCTGGATGGCGTCGAGACGGATCGCGAATTCGTCGGGGCTGCGGTGGACTTCGACCACCTCGCGGGCCGTTGGGGATTCAGCCCCTACGTGCAGTCGCAAAAGATCGACGGGATAGGCGACCGGCAGGCCGTCGGCCTCGAGGTGCGCTACCTCGATGACACGCGCAGCCTCACGACGATGCTCGACTACGACACGCTGTATGGCGAGCTCAACACGGCCCTCGCGTTCGGCACGTGGCGCCTGAAGAACCGGATCATGTTGACCGGCCTCTACGACGAGCGCAGCGCCATCTCCACGCGCAATGCGCTGATCGGCCAAGCCGTATCGACCGTGGACGAGCTGCTGCTCGTTTGGACCGAGGACGAGCTTCGACAGATCGCTCGCGATCGCACCGCCAGGAGCAGGACCGCTACGTTCGGCATCGCCATGCCCGTCGGCGAGCGCTTGCAGCTGAACGCCGACGTGACCGCGCTGGACATCAGCTCCAGCGTCGATTCCGCGGGCGTCGCCGGGGTGCCGGGCACGGGCCAGCAGGTCTATTACTCCGGTACGCTGGTGGCGTCGTCGTTGTTCGGCCACCGCGACGTCAATGTCCTGAACCTGCGCCATGGCGAAGCGCCCGATTTCACCACGACGCTTGTTGACGTGGGACACGCGCGTGCCGATCGGCAAACGTCTGCGCATCAATCCGCGATTGCGACTCGGCGTCTGGGAAGGCGCATTGACCGGCATTCGCCGGGAGACCGTCACGCCTTCGCTGCGGCTACTGTGGAACGCGCCGCGTCGATACCGACTCGAGCTCGAGATTGGTCAGGAGAATCTCGTGCGTACGTCCAGCACGGCGGAGCAAGACTCCACCGGCAAGTACTTGAACGTCGGATATCGGGCGGACTTCTGACGATGCCAACAGCACGCACCACTTTGTGCCTTTTGCTGATTGTTGCGGCAGTGCTCGGTGGGTGCGCCGGCGGCAGCGGGCGGCTCGAGCGGCTCGACGAACGCTCCGGCGCGACGATTGTCCGCGGTGCCGGAGTGCTGGTCTACGCGCGAACGGAGCCGCGCTATTCGCGCAGCGCCCGCGACTACGTGTACCTCGGGCCGGTCGAGACGAATCGCCAGGGTGTGCGCGAGTACTTTCTGTGGGTTGGGGTTGCGACGACGATCGATCGAGGCTTCATCGCGCCGGACGCGCAGGAGCCCCGCACGCTTTACGTCGAAGTTCAGGGCGAGCCGATCGAGCTGCCATTGACCCCCTGGCACGATCTCGTGCCGACCGGGATCGAGAAGCCGATGTACTCGACGACCGTGCCGGTCCGGGAAGAGCTCGCCGCACGCGTCACGCTGCAGCAGCTCACGCTGATCGGCGGCGCTGCGCCGGCTTCGATCAGGGTTGCCACGGGCGACAGCAGGGCCCTTCGTACGTTCATCCGCTGGGACGGCTCAGGGAATTTCGACGAGTTCTTCGCGGCGGTTGGCAACAGCGCGCCTTAGGTGGATCGATGTCAAAACGGGAACGGAGTGGAGCCATGTTTCGTACGCCGATCGCGTCCGCGTCGATATTGCTCGCACTGCTCGTAGCCGGCTGCAGCGGCGGCGGGAGCTCGGGAGCGTCGAATCCCACGCCAACACCGACGCCGACTCCAAGCTCGGCGAAAATCTTGCGTGCCGACGCGGGAGGCGTGTGCGAGACGCTGCTGAAGGGAGAGGCGTACACGACGACCCCACCCGCGCTGGCCTGTAATCACGGCGGTGATCCTTATACGGCTTATCTCGACGGCAGCAAATCGACTTCCTCGAGCGGTGAAGCCCTGAGCTACGCCTGGTCGTTTGCCTCCAGACCGACGGGCAGCAGCGCGCAGTTGGTGGGTGAAGACACTGCTAGCCCTACGTTCGTGCCCGACAAAGCGGGGGCGTACGCCGTGCAGCTGGTGGTGAGCGCCGCCGGAGTTTCCAGCCCGCGAGCGGTGGCCCTAGTGGTGGCGCTCGATGACGCCACTCTCAATCCCAATCTGGCGACCAATCCCGCGGCTACGCCGTACAATTTTCACGGAGGACTCTCGAGCAGCTGCGTTCAGTGCCATTCAGGGAGCGCAGACCCAACGATTCCGGGTAAGCCGAGCACGCATATCGCGACGAGCAATACGTGTCAAACCTGTCATTCGCCCGTGGGCTTCAGCGTCACGAGCTTCGTCGATCACACCGAAGTGTTCGGCCAATGCAGCGACTGCCATGATGGCGTCATTGCCACCGGCAAGTCGGACACTCACGTCGTTACGACCCAGGAGTGTAGCGATTGCCATACGACTACCAGTTTCGTCGCACTGAACGCGGACGGAACGTTCGATCACACGGGCATCACGGGAGGCTGCTCGGCCTGTCACAACGGCACCGTCGCGATCGGCACGGCGTCGGATCGCGAGCCCGACGGGGCATCCAAGCATTTCCGCGGAATGCAACGCGTGTCACACGACGGCGACGTTCACGACGCCATTTCCGAACCACTCCGATACCAAAGTCGTCGTACCCGGTACCTGCGGTCAGGCCGGCTGCCATGACGGCGCGAGCATCATGGCCAACGGCGTGGCGATCACCGGCAAGAATTCTGCGCCGCATCCGCACCCTGCGACGGGCAACATTACTCAGGCTTGCGACGTCTGCCACAACACCACCAGCTACGACCTAGGCGGCGTGTTCGATCACGGGATCTTGGCGCGGCATCCGATCGCGTGCATGTCCTGTCACGATGGGCTGAGCGCCACGGGCAAGATTGCCGGGCACATACCCACTGCGGCAGGCGCCGACTGCAGCAACTGCCACAACACCTCGACGTTCGTGGGCGGGTTCGTCGACCATACTTCGGCCGCGGTCACGAGCCAGCAGTGCACGGCCTGCCATGATGGTGCACATACATGGAGCTTCGTGGACTCCACGGGAGCTACCGTCACGCTACCCATTCAAGGCACGCCCACGACGCCGCAAGTGCTCGTGGACATTCATGCCGCCGTAGTCGGCCAGAGCTGTGGCAGCTGTCACGCTCCGGGCGGGAGCTTCGGCTTGGCGACGGTGGATCACGGCGGCTTCGGCTCGGTCGGCAACATCACGCTTCCGCCGCAGTACACCAGCTGCGCGGAGTGCCACGACGATACGGTAGCCACCGGCAAGCCTACTGGCCATCTGGCGACGACACAGGATTGCGGTGCATGCCACGATCCGCAACGGGGTGACTTCTTGGGCTCGGGCTACGATCATTCCAGCCTGGCGATCGTGGGCGACGTGTCCACGCCGAGCTGTGGGTCCTGTCATGACGGATCGACGGCGACCGGTCGATCTTTGTCGCACGTGCCGCTGCCGACGGCGGGGCAAGATTGCCTGGTATGCCATGGGACGGGCTTCAGCAGCTTCAAGATGCCGACGTTCGACCATGCGACCGCCGGCATCACCAACAATTGCACCAGCTGCCACGACGGCAAGGCGCACGACGGCATAAAGGTCATCTCGAAGCCGACGGGGCACATTCCCACGTCGGATGACTGCAGCAAGTGTCATGCGGACACGGCCAACGGTCCCGGCATCAACGGTTCGATCGTCAGTGGCTTTACGCGAGCGGATCCGTTCGTGAACGCGGTGCATCCGGCCTATACCACGGGTTGCCGCAGTTGCCACAACGGCTCATACGACAATGCGATCTATCTCGCGAAGGCTCATCCAAGCGACTCCGTGCATGCCACGGTGGATGCCAACGTCTGGGAATGCAATGCGTGCCACACGACGACGGGTAACTTCCTGGAAGCCAATCCGGTCAACCACCAGGACGCGGCCGTCAAGGCCCAGCCGTGCGTCAGCTGCCACGTTGCAGGCAATATGGCCGAGCCCATCGGCAAGGGCGCGATGCACCCGGCGACGTCGGACATGTGCCAGCAGTGCCATCAGGCCGGCGGTAGCTTTGTCGCGGGCTTCGATCACGCGACGTTGAAAACCGGAGGCGCCAACCAGGGATTAGCGTGCACGACCTGTCACGACGGGGTAACCGCAACCGGTAAAGCCGGCAACCATCTGCCGACGACGCGCGATTGCGTTAGCTGTCACGCCGGATATCCGCCGACAACGTCGTCGTTTGCGGGGGGCGCCTTCGATCACGCGGGCCCTGAAATGATCGGGAAGTTGTGCACGCAGTGCCACGACGACAGTATCGCCGTAGGAAAAACGAAATTCGGCACGTTCACACACATCGCGACGAATTCGGATTGCGGCGCATGCCATGGCACCGCTCACGTTTGCGAACGCCACGGGCTTCAATCATACGGGTGTGACGAGTGGGTGCGCGGGTTCCGGTTGCCACATGTCAGGCAATCCAAGCGTGACGTGACGTTACCGACGACCCGAATCCGCTGCCTCATATTCCTATCGTCCACGCATCAGCGGAAGTCGATTGTTACGCCTGCCACAAGAGCGCGGGCGGGACCTTCGCGAATGCGTCAATGGATCATTCGGTGGTCACGTTTGAAGGTTGTGAGAGCTGTCACGACGGTAAGCATGATGGTAGCAATACCGCTCACGTGGTTACCGCAAAGTCATCGAGTCACTTCGTCACGTCGATAACGGCGTGTGCCTCGTGTCATACCAGTACCACTGCGTGGACCGCGGTCACGTATAAGCATGTCACGGGCGGGGGTTACCCTGGCGACCACAGCACGAAGAGAATTACTTCTTGTGCTCAGTGCCACAACAATTCGCCTCCGAATGCGAATATTTCCACGTTTCCTTCGACGGCTCTTGCGTCCGATAAGGCAACCCCCTATGGATCGACTTGTGCTGCCTGTCATGAGCGCCAGAGTGACCATGGCAAGCCCGTGCCGGTGAAATATCTGAACTGCGGCAACTCAGGCTGCCACAAAGTAAGTAGCAGTAGTTTCTAGAATCGATTCGTAGATGAAGCGCAATCTCGCATGGGTGTCGGTGCTATTTCTCATGCCGGTGCTGGCGCTCGCGCAGGCGCGGCCGAGCTCCACCTTCGACCACTTCACCACGGGGTTCGACCTCGACGGCGCGCATCGCGTGGTCGATTGCGAATCCTGCCACGTCGCCGGTGTGTTTCAGGGCACGCCCACGCAGTGCGGCTCGTGTCATGTGGCCGGCGGGCGCATTCGTGCTTCTGCCAAGCCCGCTAACCACCCGCTGACTACCGAGAGCTGCAGCGATTGTCACCGCACGGCGGCATGGGTGCCGCTGGTGCGCATGAACCATGACGCGATCTTCGGCACCTGCATGTCGTGCCACAACAACGTCTTCAGCGTGGGCAAGTCGCCGCAGCATCTGGTGACGCAGTCGGACTGCGATACCTGTCACCGCACGACAGGTTGGGTGCCCGTGCATTTCAGCCATGCGGAGGTCACGCAGCCGTGCGCGAGTTGTCACGATGGTGTCGGGGCCACGGGCAAGAACAACACCCACATCACCACGACCAGCAATTGCGAGGCCTGCCACAACACCGTGAGCTTCGCGGCGGCCGTCCGCGTCGATCACGTCGAGGTGATCGGCACCTGCGTCAGCTGCCACAACGGTCAGACCGCGACCGGCAAGGACGCGAGCCACATCCCCGCCGGCAACGCGTGCGATAACTGCCACACGACCAGCGGCTGGGTGCCGGCGCGCCAATAAAGAGCGCAGAGGCCTGAGAGCGAGCGCCGGCGCGTGCTCCAGGCCGTCGACCGCGCCCGCGGCCGCTCTCGGTCCCCGGCGTCGACTCGCCGTCGGCGCTCGGCTCGTCGGTCTCTGCAAGACCCCGGACGCCGCCCGATCTATCTTTATAGCCAAATATTTTGGAGGCCGGGCGCCACGATTCACGCGTTGCCAGTACCATTCGCGGCGCGGCGTCTTCGTTTCGCGGCAGCGCAAGGACGAATTTACAACCATGGGCCTCGATGCATGGATCACGCTGGCCGTGATCGCCGGGACACTCGCCACGCTGATCGGCACCCGGTTGCCGACCGACCTGACGCTCGTGGGCTCGGTCACCGTGCTGCTGCTCACCGGCGTTTTGACGCCGGCTCAAGCGCTCGGGGGGTTCGGCAACGAGGGGCTGATCACCGTCGCCGTGCTGTATGTCGTCGTGGCGGGGCTCACGGATACCGGCGCCGTCCAAGCGCTCGCGGCGCGCGTGCTGGGTCGGCCGGTCAGCACGCTGGCGGCGCAACTGCGGCTCATGCTGCCCGTCACGGTCATGAGCGGATTTCTGAACAACACGCCGCTCGTGGCGATGTTCGTGCCGATCGTCGAGGAATGGGCGCGTCGCTCGCGGATCTCGGTGTCGAAGCTCATGATTCCGCTGAGTTACGCGGCGATTCTCGGCGGCACGTGCACGATCATCGGCACCAGCACGAACCTCGTCGTGCAGGGCATGGTGTTGAAGTCTACGGACCTCGGTCAGATGGGCTTCTTCGAGATCGGCGCCGTGGGTCTGCCGTGTGCGATCGTGGGCGTGCTGTACGTGATCGTCACGCAGCGATGGTTGCTGCCTGACCGCAAGCCGCCGCTGCGCGAAAGTATCGACGCGCGTGAGTATGTGATCGAGATGCTCGTGCAGAAGGGCAGTGGCCTGATCGGCAGAACCGTCGAGAAGGCCGGGCTGCGCAACGTACCCGGAGGGTTCCTGGCGGAAATCGAGCGTGCCGACATGATTCTGCCGGCCGTCGCGCCGACGGAAGTGCTGCGGGCCGGCGACCGGCTGGTGTTCGTCGGCGTGGTCGAGTCGATGGTCGACCTCGTGAGGACGCGCGGGCTCGTGCCCGCGCCGGATCAGCTGTTCAAGCTCGGCGCGCCTCGGCCAGAGCGACGGTTGATCGAGGTCGTGGTGTCGGATACGTGTCCGCTGGTGGGGCTGACGATTCGCGACGGCCGGTTCCGGTCGCACTACGACGCCGTCGTCATCGCGGTGGCGCGCAATGGCGAGCGCCTGCGCGGCAAGCTCGGTGCGATCGAGCTGCGACCCGGCGATACGCTGCTGCTCGAGTCGCGCCCGAATTTCGTCGCGCAGCACGGCAACTCGCGCGATTTCTTGCTCGTCAGCGAAGTGCAGGGCGCGAACCTGCCGCGGCACGATCGCGCTTGGCTCGCGATCGGCATACTCGCAGCCATGGTTGCCTTGGCGTCGACCGGCGTGCTGACGATGCTCGAGGCCACGTTGGTCGCGGCGGGGCTCATGGTCGCGACTCGCTGCACCACCACGGCGAAGGTGCGTGAGCGCGTCGATTGGTCGGTGCTCGTGGCGATCGGCGCTTCGTTTGCGCTCGGCACGGCCATCGACAAGAGCGGCACGGCCGGCGCGATCGCCGGCACCTGGCTCGGGCTCGCCGGTAACCATCCGTGGGTCGCGCTCGCCGCGATCTACGCGCTGACGATGGTGTTGACCGAGATGATCACGAACAATGCGGCCGCGGTCCTCGCCTTCCCGATCGCGCAGGCGACCGCCGCGGGCCTCGGCGTGAGCCTTTGGCCATTCGTCGCCTGCATCATGATGGCCGCATCTGCGAGTTTCGCGACCCCGCTCGGGTATCAAACGAATCTCATGGTCTACGGACCCGGCGGTTATCGCTTCACGGACTATTTGCGGATCGGCGTGCCGCTGAACCTGCTGCTCGGCGCCATCACGGTGTCGCTCGCACCGACGATCTGGCCGTTCTGATCGCGACCCGCGGAACGCTTCCCGTATACTACGCGCCGCATGACGCACGAGATCAGCGACCCGCGCGCAATCCTCGCGGCTCGATTACAACAGGCCGTGGCTGCCGGATTCGGCGAGCAGCATGCGGACATGGATCCGATGGTGCGGCGCTCGGAGCGTGCCGATTATCAGGCGGATCTTGCGATGGGGCTCGGCAAGATGCTGCGGCGTCCACCGCGCCAGGTCGCCGAGGCCATCGTCGCAGCCGCGGATTTCACGGATCTGTGCGAGCGGGTCGAGATCGCCGGGCCGGGATTCATGAACTTCACGCTACGGGTCGGCGCGCTCGAGCAAGCCGTGGCCGCGCTCGCTCGCGACGAGCGGCTCGGCGTGCCACTGCCGGCGCGGCGGGAGCGGGTCGTCATCGACTACTCGGCGCCGAACGTCGCGAAGGAGATGCATGTAGGTCACGTGCGCTCGACGATCATCGGCGACTCGCTCGCGCGCATGCTGGAGTTCGTGGGCCACGAGGTCATTCGTCAGAATCACATCGGCGACTGGGGCACGCCGTTCGGGATGCTGATCGAGCATCTGCTCGCCGTCGGCGAGGCGGGCGCCGACTCGAATCTCGGCGAGCTCGGCGACTTCTATCGCGCAGCGCGCGTCAAGTTCGATACCGATCCCGAGTTTGCCGACCGCGCACGGCGCCGCGTGGTGCTGCTGCAGGCGGGCGATCCGCAGACGCTCGAGCTGTGGCGCGCACTCGTGACAGTATCGGAACGGCATTTCTCCGACATCTACGAGCGGCTCGGCGTCACGCTACGCAGCTCCGACATTCGTGGCGAGAGCGCATACAACGACGTGCTGACCGACGTTGCCGACGAGCTCGTTCGGTGCGGGCTCGCAAAGCTGAACGAGGGCGCGCTATGCGTGTTCGCGCCGGGATTCGAGAATCGCGAGGGCGAGCCGCTGCCGTTGATCGTGAGAAAACAGGACGGCGGGTTCGGTTACGCCGCCACGGATCTTGCGGCCTTGCGCTACCGTACGCGGACGCTGCATGGCACCCGGCTCCTGTACGTGGTCGGGTCGCCGCAGGCACAGCACTTTGCGATGGTGTTCGCCGTAGGCGAGCTCGCGGGGTGGCTGAAGCCGCCGGCGCGGGCCGAGCACGTGGCATTCGGTGCCATGCTCGGCCCCGACAAGAAGATCTTGCGGACGCGCGCCGGCGATACCGTGCCGCTCGTCGCCTTGCTCGAGGAAGCCGTCGAGCGCGCCGAGGCGGAGCTCGCGCGGCGCCAGCCCGACGGCGACGCCGCGGCGCGGCGTGCGCTGGCGGCGCAGATCGGCATCGGCGCGGTGAAGTACGCCGATCTTTCGAACGATCGGATCAAGGACTACGTGTTCGACTGGGAACGGATGCTCGCGGCCGAAGGTCGCACGGGCCCCTATCTGCAGTACGCGCACGCGCGTATTCACTCGATCTTCCGTAAGGCTGCCGACGCAGGCATTGCGCGCCCAGAGGCGGCCGAGATTCGCATCGCGGAACCCGCCGAACGCCGGCTCGCGCTCGAGCTCCTGGGGTTCGGCGCGGCGGTGACGGAAGCCGCCGAGACGTTACGGCCGCACCGGCTCTGCGGACACCTCTACGATCTGGCCACGGCGTTCACGGCCTTTTTCGAAGCGTGTCCCGTGCTACGCGCGCCGGACGACGCAACGCGCGACTCGCGGCTCGCCCTATGCGGCCTGACCGCTCGCGCGCTCGTCCGTGGGCTTGAGCTGCTTGGCATTCAGGCGCCGGAGCGAATGTAGCGCCGCGACGCAACGCTCTGCGACGTGTTGTGCCGGGACCGTGCGCGCAGGCGGCTCGCCCACGTCGGCCCACGTGACGTGCCGCGTTACCGGTGTGCTGAGCAGCGAGCGAATGCCCTTGGCCTGCATCCATTCGAGCTGGGCCTGCCGCTTGGTGTTCAGATTGGCGGCTTCGGGGGTCGGCACGCAGAACGCCGGCAGAGCCAGCATCGGCGGCGTGCAATCGCGTTTTCTCGTGAATAGCGAGCTCATGATTATTGTTCTTATCCTCGCGAGAATGTCTGGACACACGCAAAGATAGCCGCGCGTAGAGAGCGCGTCCAATCGCCGTTTGCGCGCACAGCAGCATCGTCGCCGTCGGCAGGTCCGTGGCAAGTTATGGAAAGAATGGGCGCGCCCCGGCGCACGGCCGTACGAACCGGCGGCGCCGCAGCTACCAGCGGTTCACCGGCAGGATCGTGATCTGCGCCACGGCGGCGTGGCGCGGCGCGCCGAGCGCGAACAGGATCCCCGACGCCACGTCGTCGGGATCGAGGGCGAGCTTGAAGCGCTCGTAGTACTCGTCCGTGCGCCGTTGATCGCCGCGATAGCGCTTGCGAATCAGGTCCGTTTTCGTGAGCCCCGGCAGGATTTCGGTGACGCGAATCGCGGTCTCGGCCAGATCGGCGCGTAACGCGTCCGTGAAGCCATGCACGCCGACCTTGCTCGTGGTGTAGGCCGTCATCGTCGGCACGAGCCGCAATCCCGCGATCGAACCTATGTTCACGACGTCGCCGACGTTCCGCGCGACCATGTCCGGCAGCAGCGCCCGCGTGACGCGCATCGTGCCGAGCAAGTTCGTCTCGATCGCGCTCTGCCAGTCGTCGGCGCTGCCGAGATCGAAGCGCGTCGTGCCGCCCGGGTCGTGGCCGGCGCCGTTGATCAGAGCCGTGATCGGCCGGAATTCCGGCGGGAGCGTAGCGGGCAGTGCGTCCACGGCGGCGTTGTCCGTCACGTCGAGCGTCAGGGACGCTGTCGCCGCGCCGAGCCTGTCGCGCAGCGCGGCGAGCGGGGTTGCATCGCGGTCGACGAGCACCACACGCCAGCCAGCCTCGACGAGCCGCCGGGCGGTGGCGGCGCCGATGCCGCTGGCGGCCCCGGTGACCAGGGCCGTGCCGGGCGACGTCGCGCTCACTCGGTGGGCTCGGCGTCCACGCGCACGGCCCAGCCCTGGGTGCTGCTCGACGCGGCGGGGTAGCGGGCGAGCACGAGCGGATCATGACCGGGAATCACATGCTGCTTCGAGCTCGCCAGGCGCTCGAGCGTGTTGTAGCCCTCGAGCATGTCGCCCTGGTTGTACAGCACGCGGAATACACGCCGCGAGTCGATGTGGGCGTAGAAGTGCGTGGCGTCCGATGCCAGCACCACATGGCCCCGCTTGGTCGTGACGCGAACGCATTGCAGGCCCTTCGTGTGGCCGCCGATCTTGTGCACGGTAATGCCAGGCGCGATCTCGTCGGTGCCGTCGTGGAATTGCACGTGGCCCGCGAAGACACGGTGCACCATGCGCGAGACGTCGTCGGCCTCGAACGCGTGATTGATCTGGTGGTGGCACATGCAGCGGCCGGTGACGTATTCCATCTCGGTGTCCTGCAGATGGAAGCGCGCGTTCGGGAACAGCGCGCCGTTGCCGCAGTGATCGTAGTGCATGTGCGTCACGATCACGTCCTTGACGTCCGCGTGACGCACGCCGACGGCGGCCAAACCGTCCTCGACGGGCCGCACGATCTTGCGATCGCGCTTCTTCGCCATGGGCGCGTCGAAGCCCGTGTCGACGACGATCGTGCGGCCATCGCCGACGATGGCCCACACGTAGTAGTCGAGCGGCATGTCCCAGTCCTCGTGCGGATCGCCGTCGACGAAATTGCCCCAGGCCTTGCGGCCCACCTGCGCATACTTGATGGCAAAGACCTCGTACATGGCTTCAGTCTATCCTCTTGGCTCGCTCGACATCGTCTCGCGTTAGTCGCTCCAGCCAGAGCCCATGCCGTACGGCACGGCGTCGATCACTTGCGCAGCTTGATGAACGCCAGCGCGTTGTTCGCGTTGAGCGGAATCACGAGCTGGTTCTGGTTCGAGTCGTAGCACATGGACGCTGCGCTCGGGATACCCGTGGCGATGACTTCGGCCTCGCGCCCGGGGCGCAGCCGCGACACGCTGCCGAACCGCACGCTGCTGACATACTTCGTGCCGTCGCGCGTGACGACCAGGCCGTCGTTGCCGCTCTCGGCCGCGTGCTCCGTCCGGATGAGCTTGCCCTGGGGATCGAACGTCAGAACGCTATCGTTCATGATGTTGACGACCACGACGTTGCCGGCCGAGTCGACGGCCACACCGTTCGGCAGCGCGAGCGGCGGGCCCTCGACGAACTTGCTGACCGTCCCGTCGGGCCGCACGCGATAGATGACCTCTGGATCGCGCGTATTCGACACGTAGATGATGCCGTCCGCCGTCACGCCGATGCCGTTCAGGATGGAGGCGCCCTGGATCGGGAATGCGCGGCCGGGCTGACCTGTCTTGAGGTCGAAGGTGCGGACGGTATCGATGTCCGCCGCATACAGCGTGTTGCCCGAGATCGCGCTGCCGAGCGGATGATTCAGCGTGAGTCCATCGCGTGTGAGGCCGATCCACTTGCTGGTGTGCACGCTGCCGTCCGGATTGACCAGCGACACGAACCCGTCGTTCTGCACCAGGTTCTGCGGGTTCGCCGCGTTCATCGCGACGATCAGGTTGCGCGTGGGATCGAACGTGCAGCTCTCGGCAAAATTGAAGCTGCCGTAGACCTTCACGTTGCTCGACATCGTCATCTTCTTGCCGGCTTCGTTCGTCGTGCCGAGCGGCTCACCGGCTTTGAACGGCTGCGGCCCGGCGTTTTGCGCCGGCGCCTGCGCGAGCGTCGCGCCGGCGATCAGCAGCGCCGCGATCGTCGCGACCAGAGTTTTGTTACCCACGAGTCCCCCATCGAAGCTGGATATGTGGCCGCATGATCGCCGATCCGTATCGTCTGCGCGAGGGGCATGGCCTTACATCCATCGGGCGTCGTTCTCGCGCACGTCCTTGGCGCGGAACAGCGCAAGTTTTCGAATGAGCGCCTCAGGCAGGCGTTCCCTTCTTCAAAGACCGGGTTACCCCATTTGATGGCCTACGTCGCATCCGGCACTACTCTTTTCAAGAGCGCGTACAGGTTGCGTAGATGCTCTTGCGCCTCCGGAGGTGCGGACTCGATGTACTGCGAGATTGTGCTCGGACGCTTGTTCGTCATCGAATGATGAACGGGTTCGGCACGTCCGCGCCGCTGGTCTCGATCCAGACGCTCTTCTCCTGTACGAACTCGCGGATCGACAAGAGACCGCTCTCGCGGCCGAAGCCCGAGCGCTTGTAGCCCCCGAACGGCGACAGGGGGCTCGAGACGCGATACGTATTGATCCACACGGTGCCGGCTTCGAGCGTGTGCGCCATCTTCAGCGCGCGCGCGATGTCGGCCGTCCAGACGCCCGCGGCGAGGCCGTACATCGTGCCGTTCGCGATCGCGAGCGCCTCGTCATCGCTGTCGAACGGAATCACCGAGAGCACGGGCCCGAACACTTCTTCCTGCGCTATCCGCATGTCGGGCTTCACGCCAGTGAACACCGTGGGCTCGACGAACCAGCCGGCGCCGAGCTCGGGATCTTGCGCGGCGCCGCCGCCGAGCACGCACTTGGCACCTTGCTGCTTCGCGATGTCGATGTAGCTCAGTACCTTGGCGAGCTGCGGCTGTGTCGTGATCGGTCCGACCTGCGTCGCCTCCTCGAGCGGATTGCCCATCTTCGCCGTGCGCGCGAGCTTCAGGAAGCGCTCGACGAACTCGTCGTGAATCGAGCGATGGATCAACGCGCGCGAGCCCGCGACGCACGTTTGGCCCGTCGCGGCGAAGATGCCGGACACCACGCCCTTGACCGCGTTCTCGAGCTTCGCATCGGCGAACACGATGTTGGCCGACTTGCCGCCGAGCTCCATCGTCACGGGCTTGATGTGCTTGGCCGCCGCCTGATAGACAAGTGCGCCGGTCGCGTCGCCGCCCGTGAAGCAAATCTTGGCGACGTCGGGGTGGCTCACGAGCGCTTCGCCGATGTCGCTGCCGAACCCGGTGACGATGTTGACGACGCCGGGTGGCAACCCCGCCTCGGCGAACAGCGGCGCCATCGCGAGCGCCGACATCGAGGAATGCTCCGAAGGCTTCCAGACGAACGTGTTGCCGGCGGCCAGCGCGGGCGCCATCTTCCAGGCCGCGAGCATCAGCGGTGAGTTCCACGGCACGATGGCGGCGATCACGCCGAGCGGGTCCTCGAGCGTGAAATTGAAATAGCCCGGCCGGTCGATCGGAATCACGCGGCCTTCGAGCTTGTCGGCCAGACCCGCGAAGTAGCGGAACCACTCGGGCAAGTAGCGCGTCTGCGCCCGCATCTCGAGGATCAGCTTGCCGTTGTCCGTGGTCTCGACGGCCGCAAGCTCGTCGGCGCGCGCGGCGATCAGATCGGCGAGCTTGAACAGCAGCTTGCCGCGCGCCGTCGCCGTCAGGCCGCGCCACTCGCGGCTGCGAAACGCGCCACGCGCCGCGGCGACCGCACGCTCGACGTCCGCCGCGCCGCTGCGCGGCACCAGTGCCCACGGCTTGCCGGTGTACGGATTGAATGATTCCAGCCAGTCGCCCGCAGCGGCCGCCACGCGCTCGCCGCCGATGAGCATCAGATGTTTGTCCAGAAGTCGCTCCAGGGATCGATTACTCGTCGCGCGCCAGCATACTAGAGCGCGCGCGGGAGTCGAAGCCGCCGGCGGTCGCTAGGGTACGACGCCTTTGAGGGCAGTGTCCCAGTGCTCCACGATCTTGCCGTTCGCGATTCGGTACATGTCGAACCACGTCGTCGTGTAGGGGTTACCGTTCTCGTCCTTTTCCTCGCGCACGAGGGCTACGACGACGAGGTCTCGCTCCGCGACGATCGACACCACCTTGTTCTCGATGCGATCGGGCACGGGTTTGCGCGTCAGGCCGAGCGTGTTGAAGTACGCCTTCACGCCCGCGAGCCCGGTGCCGGCGTTCGGGTTGTGCTGGTGATACTCCGGCGCCAGGAACTCATCGGCCTCATCGACGTGAAACGCATTGATGAACGTGCGCCACATGTCGTACACGAGCTTCTTGTTCGCGACGAGCTTGGGATCGTTGCTCTTCAGCAGCGCGGCCTGATCGGAGGTCTCGACAACCGGCTCGGCGGCGTAGCCGGCGCTCGCGACGAGCAGTAGCCCGAGGGCGATGGCGGCGAGTCTCATGGCGTTTCTCCGGTGTTGTTGACGTCATCGAGTCACCGGCGGCGGCGCCGGGCGCTGCCGACTATAGCAGGCGCTCGGGGCGATCGCGTTTGACACGCAGCAACCCCGTTTCTACGATCGCGGCATGAGCACCGATCCCATCCTTGGCACTGCGCCGCTGTCGTTCCCGTGGCAAACACGGGACCCGTTTCTCGTCTGCGTGCACCACGTGGATCTGTATCCGCGCGGCAATGACCGCCTCGGGCCGGCGGCGTCGCTCGAAGGGCGCGACCTCGGCCAGGATTTCGCGGGCAAGGACGGCTGGCGGATGTACCACGGACGCGCCGTACCGGGCTTTCCACAGCATCCGCATCGCGGGTTCGAGACCGTCACGTTCGTGCGAGAGGGGTTCATCGATCACTCCGATTCGCTCGGCGCCACGGCGCGCTTCGGCCGCGGCGACGTGCAATGGCTCACGGCCGGCGCCGGTATCGTGCACTCCGAGATGTTTCCTCTGCTGCGTGAGGATCAGCCGAACCGGCTGGAGCTATTTCAGATCTGGCTGAATCTGCCGGCCAAGTCGAAGCTCGCGCCGCCGTACTTCACGATGTTCTGGGAGCGCGACATGCCGCGCTATCGCCCCGCGGAGGGGGTCGAGGTCACGCTCGTGGCCGGCGAGCTCGAAGGCCAGCGGCCGCCCGCACCGCCGCCGGACTCGTGGGCCGCGAACCCCGAAGCCGAGGTGGCAATCTGGCTGGTGTCGCTCGCCCCCGGCGCCACGTGGACATTGCCGGCGGCGCGGCACGGCCGCCTGGCTCGGACGCTCTATTTCTTTTCCGGGCCAGAGATCAGCCTCGCCGGCCGCCGGCTCGATCGACCCGCCGCGGTCGACGCGGTGCCGGATCAGCCGCTCGTGCTGACGGCGGGCGAGGGCCGGGCGGAGCTGCTGCTGATGCAAGGGCGGCCGATCGGCGAGCCCGTGGCGCAGTACGGTCCGTTCGTGATGAACAGCCGCGCGGAGCTTGAAACGGCATTCCACGACTACCAGCGCACGCAGTTCGGCGGCTGGCCGTTTCGTGTCGATGATCCCGTGCATCCTCGCGACCGAGGCCGCTTCGCGCGCCACGCCGACGGCCGCGTCGAGGACGCGCCGGCCTGACGCCGGCGCCCCAAGCGTCTGCGTTACTTTTTCTCTAGCTCGCCCAGTGCTTCCTTCGCCAGGCGGAACGAATCCACGGCGCAGGGCACGCCGGCGTAGATCGCGACCTGCATCAGCACCTCGCGGATCTCGTCCTTGGTTGCGCCGTTGCGGATCGCGCCCTTGACGTGCACCTTCAGCTCATGCGGCCGGTTCAGCACCGAGAGCATCGCAATGTTCAGCAGGCTCCGCGTTTTCTTCGTGAGGCCCTCGCGGCCCCAGACGGCGCCCCAGCAGTACTCCGTCACGAGCTCCTGCAGCGGCATGTTGAAGTCGTCGGCGGAGGCCAGCGCTTTGTCGACGAACTCGGCGCCGATGACGGATTTGCGGATGGCGAGGCCCTTGTCGAAGAGTTCCTTGTTCATGGCGATTCCTTTGGCATTTTCCGGTGGCGGCACGGCTGCGCCGCGCGCGTATGGTAAACCGAATGCCGCAGGCGCTGCGGGCGAGGTCGAGCTAGGGCAGGGACCGGTATTCCGCCGGCGGATGGACGAGCAGATAGCCGGGACCCTCCAGATCGATGACCGTGCCGTCGAGCTCGATCACGTGGCTGGGGCTGGTGACGGCGACCGTGAGACCGTCGAGCGAGATACAGTAGCGGATAGCCGTGCTTGGCCATGGCGGCCTGCAGCGGCTTGATGCGCTCGCCCGAGTACACGGCGTACAGCCAGCGGCTACCGCGTGTCACCTCATCCTTCTTGGCGAGCGCGAGCACGGCGCCGGCGACGCGCGAGGTCGTCACGAACCGCTCGAGCTCCGCGCGCGCTGCCGCGGTCCATGTGGCGTCGATATGGCCGATCTTCGGCTGCGGCATTTCCATTCCGTTCGCGCTGCGATCCGGCGGCAGGTGGCGCCTAGATCGTTGCAGGATGCAAATAGTTCCCCGCGACCATGATGGCGGATTCGGCCGGGCAATGCGACGCGCGATGTGTCACCTAGTTGTCACATCGGGCAGAAAATCGGAGCGGTCGATCAGTTCGTCGACCGGATCGGCCGCGCGACTGCCGCCCAGATCTGGGCGTTCGTCAAGCGCGGGTTTCCCTAAGGGCGGAGGCATTGCAATGGGAGCACTCTATTCACACTATGGGTGCATGGGGCCGCGTAGCGCGCGCGCCGGAGGTGGGCCGATGGAACTCAAATACGTCGCGGTTGCAGTGCTCGTCGCGACGGTGACCGGTGCGGCGTGGGCCGCGGATCCGGCACCGAAGGAAGGGCCGGGCTGGACCGGGCTCACGGAGCCGGAGGAGGTTATCGAGGCTCGCGAGGGTCTGATGGTCGAGATAGAGCGCATCATGCGGCCGCTCGACTCGTACACGATCGGCGAGCCGGCTGCGCCGGACGAATTGCGCTCGATCGCGCAGACCGTATCGCAGATGCTGCTCGCGCTGCCGCATCTATTCCCGCCAACCACCAATCTATACGACCCGAACGTGCCGATTCCCAAGACGCTTGCCTTGCCGGCAATCTGGCAGAACTGGGCGTCGTTCGAAAAGCTGGCCGAAGCGGCCGAGGTCCAGGCCGGCAAGATCACGACCATGAAGACGCCCGACGAGCTCAAGGCCGGCGCGCTCGCGTTACGCGCCACCTGCGACGCTTGCCATGCGCTGTACCTGCGGCCCTACGTGCCCGCCAAGGTCACGGACGAGGACCTGAACTTCGATTTCGACAGCGTGCTGAAGAATCTGAAGCGATAGCGCGCGCGTCGAGCGAACGTCAGGCGCGATCGAGCGTGGCGAGGCGCGCAAGCTCGGCCGCGTCGGTGCTGGTCTCGAGCGTGGCAATCACGCGGTCGAGCGCCTTGGCGCGTTTCGTGCCGAGCCGCTGCGCCGAAGCCGTGACGAACCGTTCCCGGACGCCGTCGGAGTTGGTGGGCACCACATCGTCTACGCGCTCCTCGAGCAGATCGCCCGCGCGGGTCTGCACGCTGACGCCGGCGCCCTGCTTGGCGGGAAAGGCTTTCGTCAGGTCTGCATCGACCTCGAGCCGCACGAGAGTGGCGAGCTTGAGCACGTCGGGGTTGTGCTGCGGCACGTAGTTACTCTCGGCAAAATCACCGTGCAGCAGAGCAGCGGCCACGTTGTAGTGGATGCTCATCTTCGCCTGCAGTATGTGCTCGAAGGGTCCGCTCACGTTGCAGCCGGGATACAGCGCCGCCGCGCGTGTGACATGCACGGTGACGCGCTCGATGTCGGCCGCGCGCAGTTTCTTCCGCTTCGCGATGGTAAGCGCCGCTTGCGCCGGCGATTGCGCGAAGTTGCAAGCCGGCACGGGCTTGAAGAACACCGCCAGGATCTCCGGTCCGATCGGCAAAGAGCTCGGGCACCGTGGGTTGCAGCGATTTGCGGAACGCAGCCAGGATGCCTGCCTCGCCGTCGATCGCGGTGCGCGAAGCGTACGCACCTTCCGCTGCGAGCTGCACGGCCGTGACGGCGCTGCGTGCCGCGAACCCCGTTTGAAAGAACATCTCGCTGCCGCCGGTCGCCGCCCACTCGTTGTAGCCGGCCGCGGCGTTCGCGCCGAGCGCGATGGCCGTGGCCGTCTGCTCGGCATTCAGCCCGAGCAGCCGGGCGCCGGCGGCGGCCGCAGCGATGGGGCCGGTGATGCCGGTGGGCCGAAAGATCCGCGACACGTCCACGTCGAGGATCATGCGGCCGAATTTGCCGCCGACTTCGTAACCGGCCACGAGCGCCGTCATGAAATCCTTGCCGCTGGTCTTCCTCGCGGCCGACAGCGCCAGCAGCGCCGGCACGAGCACGGTGCCGAGATGGCTCACGCTGCCGATGTGCATGTCGTCGCGCACGAGGCTGTGGCCGAGCACGCCGTTCGCGAATGCCGCATCCTGCACGGCCACGACGTCGCGCGTGCCGATGATGCCGGCGCCGTTCGCCGTGCCGCCGGAGTTGCGCCGCGCGACCGCGGCGGCCTGCTGGCTCCACGGCAGCTCGCCGGAGGCGAGCGCCGAGGAGAGCAGGTCGTAGATGCAGAGCTTGGCTTTCGCGACGACCTCGTGGCTCAAGCTCTCCCACGCGCATGCCGCGACGGCGTGCGCCATGCGCACGGCCAGCGGCCGGTCGTCACGAGCAACAGCTTTGCCGTCAGCGGCCATGAGGCACTACGCGCGCATCGCTACGCCGGCCCACTCTTCGTAGATCTTGGCGATCGAGGTGAAATCGGACTCGGCGCCGTACTTGGCTTTCGTCACGCTCAGGATCTGAAACACCTCGGCGCCGACCGGCATCGGCGTGCCCTGCGCGTCGGCTTCCTGCAGACAGAGCCGCACGTCTTTCCAGGACAGGCCGGTGGCGAAGCCGAAGTCGAAAGTGCCCGGCAGCACGGCGCGCGGGAACTTGTCCTGCGTCGCGCTGTTCCGCCCGCTGCCGGCGTTGATGACGTCGCACATCTGCCGCGCGTTGAGCCCGGCCTTCACGCCCATGGAGATGACCTCGGACGAGAGCACGATCACGGCCGCCGCGAGCATGTTGTTCGCGAGCTTCATGATCTGTGCCTGGCCCGCGCCTTCGCCGACGTAGAACAGCTTACCGAACTGCTTGAGCGCCGGCTCGAGCTCTTCGTACACGGCGCGCTTGCCCGATACCATGACCGCGAGCGTGCCATCGCGCGCGCCGGCCATGCCGCCGCTGACGGGCGCGTCCATATAGACGATGTTCGCCTTGGCCAGCTCGGCGTGCGCGAGCCGCGCGCCGCCGGGACCCGTGGTGGAGCAATCGGCGACGACTTTCAGCGTCTTCGCCGCGGTGAGGTCCGCGCAGACCTTCGTCACGATGTCCGGGGTCGGCAGGCTCAGGAACACTTTGTCCGTCGCGCTGGCCGCTTCGAGCGCCGACCCGGCCGCCTGCGCGCCGCTCTCCACGAGCTCGGCCAGCGCGTCCTTCGAGGTGTCGTACACCGTGAGGCTGAAGCCGGCCTTCAGCAGCCGCCGCGCCATGTGCGCGCCCATCCGGCCGACGCCGATGAATCCGTAGTCCGTGGTCTTCACTCGTGAGCTCTCCGTTCAACTTCTGAAATTCATCTCGATCGGCACGCCGTTCGGATCGCGGGTAAAGATCTGGCGCATGCCGATCTCCTCGATCGCGTTCTCGCTGAAGGGGAGGCCGCGCTGCTCGATGCGGGCCCGCATCTCGTCGAAGCCGGTGGCATTGAAGGCGATGTGATCGACGGGCCCGGTTGCCGGTGCCCGTGTGGAGATCGGGATGCCGACCTTCTTCGTCCAGATCGCGTAGGCGGCCCATTCGCCGATGTGGATGCAGGGCGTGTCGTCGACATAGAGCCAGTAGCCGGGGAACTCGAGCTCGGGTCTGAAACCCTCCGTCATGCCGAGCACGTCGCAGTAGAAGTCCCTGGTTTTCCGGATGTCGTCCGTGAGCACGAGGTAGTGCTCCAAACGCGTAAGCGGCATTGCATTCCCCGAAGCGGCTGTTTGTTCTCTGATTTGCGTGCAGTCTACCGTATCCCGGGGTTCGCTCGGGAGGCGTGCCCGAGGTGGACCAAAGGCTACGGCAGGTCGCCGTAATGGCGGCGCGCGACGTCGCGATGCGAGCGCAAGCGGATCTTCAGGTAGTTGTCGCCGAACGTCGTGAACACGGGATCCGCGGGGTCGGCGTTCTGTGCGCCGCGCGCGGCGGCCGCGAGCTCCGGCGGCAGCGGGATCGGCTCGAAGACGCTGTCGAGGCGCGGATGAAAGAAGTACGCGATCGCCAGCCGCTCCGTGTTCGGCGGGGGGCTCTGCACGCGATGCGGCGTAGCGCGCAGATAGCCCGAGGTTGCGGCCTGCAGCATCTCGCCGAGATTCATCACGTAGGAGCCCGCCAGCGGCGTCGCAGCGACGAGTCGGTCGGCATGTTGCACCTGCAAGCCCCCCACCTCGTCCTGCAGCACGAATGACACGAGCCCGGAGTCGTGGTGCATGCCCACGCCCTGGCCGGTGTCGGCGTGAGCGGGCTGAGCGGGGTAGCGGATGATCTTCAGGTGCGGATCGCCGCGTGGCTCGAAGAACCTGTCGAAGTAGCGCAGCGGTTGCCCGAGCCCGAGCGCCAGCGCGCGCAGCACCGCGAGACCCACGCGGTCGACTGCGGCCATCCACTCGAGCACGATCGGCTTCAGGCGCGGGCAGCCGTGCCGGCCATTGATTCGGCCCGCGCAACCGCAACCACGGCGGATCGCCCGGGCGAACGGCGACCGCCGGCTCCTCGAGGCCGACGTCGAGCTGATCACGCCAATCGCTCACGCTTTTCGTATGCTCGTCGCCGAGCAAGGTGTAGCCGCGGAAATGCGGCGAGCTCGCGATCGCGAGCGCGCGCCGCTCGGCCTCGGGGAGCGCGAAAAGCTCCCGGGCGCCCGCCATGAGCGCCGCATCGAGCGCAGGCGGCACGCCGTGCCCGACGAGATAGCAGAAGCCGGGCCCGTGGCATGCGGCGCGCAAGCCTCCCACGAAGTCGCGGCCCGCGCGGCTCTCGGGGCTTGCGCGAAAGTCCTGCATGTCGAGCACCGGCAGCGAGACGGCGGCCATACTTTCCATAATTGCACACCCGCGGCGCTCGTGGGTCGGTGCACCTCCTCATATGTGACTCGCGTCCAAGGGCGTCCCGCGGCCCGGCTCCTATACTTCCGCGCAGCGACAGTTCCGGGACGCTGCCATGCTGGTCAACCGCACGTCACTCCTCTGTGTCGTCCTTGTCGGGCTCGCCGGCTGCGCCGGCATGAGCGAGCAAGCCTGCGTCTCGGCCGATTGGCGCACGATCGGGTTCGAGGACGGCACGCTGGGCCGCTCGGTGGCCTCGATCGGCAGCTATCGCCAGCAATGCGGGGAGCACGGGGTGACCCCGGATCTCGACGCGTACCGGGCCGGCCACGCCGAAGGCGTGCTGACGTACTGTCGCGTGAGCCACGGTTTCGAGGTCGGGCGCAGCGGGGCGACCTATCAGGGCGTGTGCCCCGCGAACATGGAGTCGGGTTTCCTGGCCGAGTACAACGCGGGCCGCCACCTCTACGAGCTCGAGTCGGCGCTGCGTAGCGTCGACGCGCGGATCGCCGGCGACTACCGCGCGCAGGAGAACATCAAGAAGGAGCTCACGCAGATCGCCGCGACCATGATTGCGGCCGACACCACCGCCGAGCAGCGCGTGCGGCTCGTGACGCGCAGCGCGGAGCTCGGATCGCCATTATGGCGAGCTCACGACGGAGATCCAGCAGCTCGAGCGTGAGCGCGCCGTGGACGAGCGCGATCTCAACGACTATCAGCAGACGCTCGCGGCCCGCAACTAGCGCACGTACTTCTTCACGCTCTGTGAATAGACCTCAGCGCCATAGATGGCGCCTTGCGCGTCAGCGGTTAGCCCGTGCGCGCCGGTCTCTTGCGCGCGCTTTGGATCGAACTCGGGATCGGGGATGAAGGCGACGACGGAGCCGTCTTTCGCGCTGCCGACGCGAATGCCGCGCGTCCAGCCCGGGTGGCGCTCCGTATTCGACTGATTGTCCGACACGTACAGCGTGTCGTCGGCCGCGATATGTAGCCCGCTCGGTCGGCCGAACTGGCGCCACTCATCGAGAAACTTGCCGTCCTGATCGAAGATCTGAATGCGGTTGTTGTCGCGGTCGGCGACGAATAGCCGACCCCGCGAGTCGAGCGCGATCGCGTGCGGCACGAGGAACTGACCCGGCGCCGAGCCCGTGCCACCCCAGGCCTTGATGAATTTACCGTCGCTCGTGAACTTCATGACGCGGTTGTTCGATTGGTCCTCGTGGCCGTCGGTGACGAACACGTCCCCGTTCGGCGCAACCACGACGTCCGTCGGGCCGTTGAAATGCTGGTCGTCGTCGCCGGCCTCGCCGGCCACGCCCAGCCGCAGCAGCTCGCGCCCGTCGGGGGCAAACTTGATGACCTGGTGGCCGCGGCCTTCGCCGCCGCGCGCGTCGGTGACCCAGAGGTTGCCGTCGGGATCCACGTAGATGCCGTGCGGCCAGGCGAAGAGGCCGGCGCCGAACGCGCCGAGCCAGTGACCATCGGCGCTCGCATGGATGATCGGCGCGATCGTGGCATGACCCAGACAGTTGTTCTCGCCGCACCGCTCGGCGATCCATACGCTGCCGTCGGCGGCCACGTCGGCCATGCTCATCGAGCCGAGCGTGCGGTCGGCGGGCGCCGTGAGCCAGCCGGTGATCGTGCGGTAGGGGTTACGCGGTTGTGCAGCCGCCGTTGCGGCGAGGAGCGCGAGTGCGGCGGCCGCGACGGCCGCGGAGTGGGGTCTCCTCTGCATGCGCGGCAGTCTGCGCGCCGGCCTGCCGGCGTTCAAGCGCTGCTGCCGGCCGCCGTGCGCCTCCGCACGGGCGCCGGAGCCGGGGCCGATCGCCACTATTTCCCGAGCGAGGTCGGCAGCGGCGGCGCTTGCTTCTGCTTGATCGGCCGATAGGTCTGAAGCTCTTGTAAAACCTCGGCGATCGCGCGATCGAGCTGCGTGTCCATGCCGCGATTGACCGCATCGGGCTCGAGCTCGACGTCGATGTCGGGCGCGACGCCCTCGTTCTCGATCGCCCACTGGCCCTCCGGAGTGAAGAAGCGAAAGAAGGGTACGGAGAGCGAGCCTCCGTCGATCAAGCTCGGGTTGACCGAGATGCCGATCAAGCCGCCCCAGGTGCGCTTGCCCACGAGCTTGCCGAGGCCGGTATGCTTGAAGGCATACGGCAGGAAGTCGCCGCCCGAGCCCGCGTCCTGGTCGATCAACATGACCTTCGGGCCGTACAGGCCGCCGGCCGGCGTATCGAACACCGATCCGTCGCGATCCTTCCAGCTGGCCAGATAGTTGCGGTTCAACACATCGATCACGTAGTTGGCCGCCTGGCCGCCGTTGTTCTTGCGCTCGTCGATGATCATTGCGTCTTTGTCGATCTGCGCGAAGAACATGCGATTGAAATACGTGTAGCCGCCATCGGCGGTGTCGGGCAAGTACATGTACCCGACGCGGCCGTTGGTCTTTTCTTCCACGTAGCGTCGGTTCTCTTCGAGCCAATTCCATTGTCTCAGCACCACTTCGCTCTCGACGGGCTCGACGACGGCCTGGTGGCTGCCGGCCAGGGTCGGCCGGTCGTTGACGGTCAGAGTGACTTGCTTGCCGACCTGGTCCGCGAGCAAGGAATAGATGTTCGTGTCGCCGCCGAGTCCGGCGCCGTTGACGGCCAAAATGTAATCGCCGGTGCTCACGCCGATGCCGGGCGGCGCCAGCGGCGCTCCGAGAAACGGATTCCAGCGCTCGCCCGTGTATATCTTCTGGATGCGGTAGCGGCCGCCCTCGACGCGCAGATCCGCGCCCAGCAGACCGATCTTCACGGGTGTTTCTTTGTGCACGTCGCCGCCTCCGACTCGGTTGTGCCCCACTTGCAGCTCGGCAATCATGTCGACGAGCAAGGCGTTCAAGTCTTCGCGCGTGATCACGTAGGGCAGCAATGTGGCATAGCGGTCGTGCACGGCTTGCCAATCGATGCCATGCAGGTTCTCGGCGTAGAAGAACTCCTTCTCCATGCGCCACGCGTCATCGAAGATCTGCCGCCATTCCTGCCGCGGATCGACCAAGGCCTTCACGTCGCCGACATTCAGCGGCTTCGGCTCTATCTTCTCGGCAACGTCCGCGGTGAACAGCGCGCTCTTGGCGCCCTGAATCAACAGGTGCTTGCCGTCATGGCTCAAGATGTAGTTCGAGATTTGGTCTTTGACCGGCGACACCTCCTTCTTCTCGAAGTCGTAGCGCTTGAGCTCATCCACCGCCGAGCCATCGCTATCGGGCGGGTCGATCGTGACACCGGGCTGGCGGCGCTCGATGAAGTACAAGGAGCCGTCGTCGGCGACATCGAGATTGGTATAGAAGCGTTCCGCGATCGGCAACGCGACGATGCGTTGCGCGAGCCCATCGAGATCGATTTGAACCTTGACCTCTTCTTCCGTCGCGCCTTTCTTTGCGTTCTTCTTGTCCTTTGCTTCAGCTGCGCTCTTGTCCTTGTCCTTGTTTCCTTGTCCTCGTCCTTGCCTTCGTCGCCACTCTTCGGCAACAAGGGCGACTTGCCGTCTGCCGCCAAGACGGCTGCGTAGATGGCGTTACGCAGCGGCTTTTCTTGCGTGGTCATGTCGAGACCCGCTTGCAACGGTCCCGCGTTGGTCGACGCCGCAAAATACAGGTACTTGCCGTCACGGCTGAAAGCCGGCGACGCTGCGAAGGCCAGCTGATCGGTCACCGGAGCACTGCTGCCGCCGTCGAGGTCGTAAAGGAGCAGTTGGTCGAAGTAGTTGGCACCAGTGTGCGTATACGCCAGCCAGCGGCTATCCGGACTCAACGAGATCGTGCGTTCCCCGCGTCGGACACTGGTGTCGACGAGCCGGCGGCGCCCGTTGGTCAAGTCGATGACGTAAAGATGCAGGTGATTGTCCTGGTATACGATCTTCTTGCCGTCGGCGGTCCAGCTCATCAGGCTGTAATAGAAGGGCTCGCCCAATTCGAAAACGCGCTTCTCGCCGATGCCCGTCTGGTCCGCCACGACCAGCCTGTGCACGGCACCTTCGTCGCTCAAGTAGGCGATCTTGTCCCCCTGCGGTGACCAAACGCCGTCCATTTCCCGAATGCCGCCGGTGGACGTCAAATTTCGCGTGGAGCCGTCCTTGACCGGGACGGTGAAGACGTCGCCGCGGGCCGTCAATAGTGCTCGCTTGCCGGTCGGCGACAACCCGATGTGCTGAACCGTCGCTGCGGCGTTCTTCCAGGCGGGCCGCAGTTGCGGCGAATCGGGGTTGATGCGGACTCGAACCTCGGTGATCGCGTTGGTGCGCGTGTCGAGCGTCTTCAGACGGCCGCCGGCTTCGTAGACGATGGTGTCACCGAAGGCGTCGGCCGACTTGATGTCCCACTGCATCTCGTGCGTGCGCTGGGTGATCGCTTTGCTCGAGGTGTCGTAGCTGAAGAGATTTACGGCGACGTTGTCGCGGTCGGATAGAAAGTAGACCGTGTCTCCGAGCCACATCGGATTGGTCTCGTTCGCGCGCGGGTGCGGGATTTTTTCCACGTCTTGGCCGTTGGCGCCGATGATCCAAATGGAGGGCGTCGTTCCGCCGCGATGCAAACGCCAGCCGCTATTGCCGGCGTAAGCGGCCCAGTACGGCCGATAGGCAAGACGGCTGCGATCCGCAGACCAGCTGCCTTCGGCCGCCACGGCGGCCATCACCTTGACCGGGTAACCGCCCGCTGTCGAGATCTCCCACAATTGCGAGCTCCGACCGTTGCGCATCTCGCGCGCGGACGTGAACAGGATGCGCTTGCCATCCGGCGCCCAGCCGTTCACGAGGTCGGCCTGCGGATGCCAGGTCAACCGTCGCGGCGAACCCCCGTTCACCGAGACGACGTACACGTCGACGTTGTTCTCATAGCCCGCCGAGAACGCAATCCACTGGCCGTCGGGCGAAAAGTGGGGATTGAACTCCGCGGCCGGATGGGACGTGAGGCGATGCGGCTCGTGGCCCTGCCGATCGCAGAGCCAGATGTCGCCGCCGTACACGAACGCGATCTGGTTCTCGGACAGCGCCGGTTGACGCAGCAGCAGCGTTTGCTCCTGCGCGTCCGCGGAAGAGGAGGATGCGATGGCGATCGCGAGGGTCGCGCCCAGTACGGGCAGGATCGTCTTTTGGGACTTTGGCATGCTGATTAGCGCCTACGCCGGATTTTCGGCTGTGGCCGGATGTTAGCAAATGAACGCGCGGCGACGGACGCTCGCGTCGATCCCAGCCGCGCTCTGTCGTTCGGGATCGGTCGTTCGGCGGCGCCTCGTTATCTTGCTCGAGAGGTATCCACTGCGTGACCTCCCGATTCTCCGCCCGCGTTACGCGCTCTTGGTGAGCTGCCCGAGTGTGCTCCAGTAGTCCGTCAAAGGCCTGCTTTCCAGCAATTTGTCGACTTCCGCAGCGAACTGAGGGGTGATGGCAGTCTTGCCGATTCCGTTCCACCAACTCCGCGTTTCCTCGGTACCGAAGAATAGAGCAATCACCTCCAGGTACGTGCGGTAGACATCCTCTGGAAAGACGCCGTCCTTGTGCAGTAGCCACTCCCATTCGCGTTGACGCAAGAACAGCGTCAAGAACAGATGCCGCTTGAGCAGCTCATCCTCATTGGGATCCTTCTTGTAGAAGGCTTTCGTGATGTCGAGGTCGGCAAGCTGTAGCTGCAGGGTGACCAGATCTTGGTTCATCATGCTTTCGCGCGACTGCATGCGGGCCAAGGTGTTTCCCTGGCGAACCTGGCGTGCCAAGTAGATCAGCGTCGCGAATACCGCGATGGATGCTAGGAAACTGCCGAGTGCGCCGAGGTCGCTTATGGTCATGGTTGGAATCCAATTCAGTGATTCTGGGTCGTAACGATACTGTATCGTCCTCGGTATTCCGAAGGGTCCAGGGGTGCCGCGTGAGCCAGCGATTGGACGAGACGGAGGCACCCAAATGTCCGAAACTGACCGAGCGCGGCCGAGCGCTTTGATCATTGGTGCGTAATGCCGTCACTCTGCTTGCTGAACGAGAGGGGGTCGAGTTCCGATGAATAGAACCCTTTGGCCGACGCTGGCGGTATGCGCTCTAGTGACGTTCGGCGCGCACGGGCAAGGCTAGGATGGCGATGCGCTGCTTCGCGTGAAGCGGCAGTTCGCCGACGATCAGATCGCGGCACTCAAAGAGCCCTACGTCGGCATCGTGACGTCTAAGGGTGTCGAGCCGGGCGCCGAGCTGCTCTTATGCGCTCTTAGCTGAAATCGTTTCAGCAATAGCGAGCGTCGCCTCGTTGACTGTTGTAGGGTTGCGTTCTCATGGGCCCTGCATGTCTGTTCGGTAACGCACGGCCCAACTCAGCAAGCCAGCGCAGGGTCGGACCGGCAAAAGGCATTGAACTAACCTCGAAGGGGGAATTACTGATGAAGAAACTCATTGTGGGACTGATGGCTCTCTGTTTCGTTGGCGCGGTGTCAGCGGCGGACGTATACACGGGCACGTGGAACTTGAACGTCGCAAAATCGAAATTTGCGCCGGGCATGGAAATGAAGGCCCAGACCGCTGTGGTCACTGAGAAGGGCGCTGATCTTGCGGTCAGCGGAACGGGCACTGACGGTGCTGGCAAGGCGACGTCAGTGAAGTACATGTTTCCGATGAAGGGGGGCGCGTTGAGTTACACGGAAGGCGCCCCTGCGTCCGGCGCAACCGTAATGGCCAAAAGAGTGAACGAGAGCACGATAGACAGTACGGCAACCCTGAATGGCAAGGAAGTCGGTAGCACTCACGCCACCGTTAGCGCTGATGGAAAAATGTTGACGCGCGTGGTGAAGGGCACAGACGCCAGCGGCAAGGCGTTCACGAACACTGAGGTGTACGAGCGCCGGTAACGCCGAGGACGAAGTCGGCCCGGCGGGCCGGCACCAAGGGTGCCGGCCTTTTGTTTCCATTTCCGGTCACGCTCTGTGCCGTTCAGCTCGGTTGAGGAGTAGAGCGACTGCGCCTGGCCGAAAGCGGCCGTTCGAACCACACGCTGCGACGTTCTCTCCGTGACCAACAGCGGACGGATGGACGTAACATTCGGTTACAACCCGTGCCGCGCCTGCGCCGTACAGTGGCGAGGTGATGACCGTTGCCGTGCGGCCGCGCGAGGCTCGATTCGGAGACCGCTACGCAGCCATGACCGATGCCGCTCACATTCTCGTCGTCGACGACGATCGCGAGATTCGCACGCTGCTCTGCGACTTCCTCGAGAAGAACGGCTTGCGCGCCACCGCCGTCGGCGACGGCGCCGAGGCGCGGCGCGTGCTTGGGCGCGAGCGCATCGACCTGGTCGTGCTCGATCTCATGCTGCCGCATGAGAGTGGGCTCACGGTCTGTCGCGAGCTGCGATCGACCTCCGACATTCCGATCATCATGCTTACGGCGCTCGGTGAAGAGGTGGATCGCGTCGTCGGGCTCGAGGTCGGCGCAGACGACTACGTTGCGAAGCCGTTCAGCCCACGCGAGCTGCTCGGCCGCATTCGTGCGGTGCTGCGTCGCACGTCGCAGGCTGCGCGCGCCCCGGCAGCGAGTGCCAAGGCATACCGGTTCGCGGGCTGGCGGCTCGATACCATGGCGCGCAGCCTGAGGGACTCGACCGGCGCGAACGTCTCCTTGACCGGCGCCGAGTACCGCTTGCTGCTGACGCTGCTCGCGAGCGCGCCGCGACTACTGTCGCGCGCCGAGCTCATGGAGCTCGTGCGCGGGCGCGAGCTCGATCCGTTCGATCGCAGCATCGACGTCGGGATCAGTCGCCTGCGGCAGACGCTGCACGACGACGCACGCTCGCCGCAGATCATCAAAACCGTGTATGGGCAGGGCTACGTGATCGGCGTGCCGGTCGAGCCGGAGGCGGCATGAGCGTCAAGGTCATCCCCGATTCTCTTTTTGGCCGATTGCTGGCCGCGCTGATCGTCGCGATCGGCGTGACGCTGCTGATCATCGTGGCGTTGTTGCTCCGCGAACGACGGGACTCGCTGTTCATCGGCAGCGACGCGGCCGCGATCGTCAACGCCATCGATACGACGGCCGAGCAGCTCGCCGCATTGCCTGCGGCCGAGCGGCGCGCAGAGATCGAGCGCTTGCGGCGCGATCCGCCGGCCGTCGAGCGTCCGGCGCCGCGTCCGTCGCGGCTTCCTGTCGAGGATGCGGCGGAGGGGGCGCGTCTGCTGACGGCGCGGCTCGCGCGTGCATTGGGGTCGGGCTACGACGTCGTGGTCCGGCCGGCGGCGCCGGGTCCTGCCGACGCCATTCGGCTCGCGCCGGAGCGGCGCTTCGAGCGATCCGCGGCGGACGGCGAGCGCGGCGCGCCGCCGGAGCCGCCTTTCGGCGGCCCCCGCGGTGCGGGGCGTCGCGGGCCCGACGGCCTCGGTCGGCCCGGTGGCTTCGGCCTGCGGCAGGTCGACGTGGCCGTGAGGCTCCCCGACGGCGATACCGTGACGTTTCGCACCGAGGCGCCGCGCCCCGCGCCGGGCCTGCCCGCGCCGCTGCTGCTCGAGCTCGGGCTGATCACGGTCGTGCTGGCCGGCGTCCTGTACGCCATGACGCGCACGATCACGCGGCCGTTGTCGAGCCTCGCGAGCGCCGCGGAAGCCGTCGGCCGCGGCGCTCGCCAGGCGCCGCTGCCCGAGACCGGCGCGCGCGAGCTGCGCAATGCCACGCGCGCGTTCAACACGATGCAGGAGCGGCTGCAGCGCTATCTCGACAGCCGAACGCGCGTGCTCGCCGCGATGTCGCACGATCTGCGCACGCCGTTGACACGACTCAAGCTGCGTGCCGAGACGCTCGAGGATCCCGCGCTGCGCGAGCGCTTCGACGCCGATCTCGACGCGATGAGCCGGATGGTGTCGGGTGCCTTGAACCTATTCAAGGGCGCGGATCACGACGAGTCGCTGGTGCCCGTGCAGATCGAGACGTTGCTTCAGGAGCTCGGAGCCGAGCTCGGCGAGCTCGGCATGCAGTTCACGATCAGCGGTGGCGCGCTGCCGTTGCTCGCGCGTCCGATGGCGTTGAAGCGTTGCTTCACGAACCTGCTGTCGAACGCCGCGAAGTACGGCCGCAACGCAGCCGCCGTCATCGAGGACACGCCGGGCGAGCTCGTGATTCGCATCCAGGACGACGGTCCCGGCATCCCGCCGGAGCAGCTCGAGCGCGTGTTCGAGCCGTTCTTTCGTCTCGAGAGCTCGCGCAACGCGGATACCGGCGGCGTTGGCCTCGGGCTCAGCATCGCGCGCGACATCGCGCAGAGTCATGGCGGCTCGCTCGTGCTGAAGAATCGCGCGCCGCAAGGGCTCGAAGCGATTCTGCGTTTGCCGCGCAGCGTGCAGAGCTAGCGGACAGTTCGTCACAATTGCTTACAGGCTGGCACGCGCGGCGGTCCTAGAGTGGCTTCGTCCGCAATTCACTATGGAGGGTTTCACATGCGTCAGCTGAAATATTTCGTGGCCTTGCTCGGCTTCGCCGCAGCGGCCGCGTCGGCACAGCCGCCGGGTCCGCACGGCGGGCCACATGGCGCCGGCTTCGGTGGGCCGCTCGACATCGACCGGCTTGCGATCCTGCTCGACCTCGATGCTTACCAGAAGGGTGAGGTGCAGCGCGTGCTCACCGAGCAGCGCGAAGCCATGCGCACCGAGCGCAAGCAGCAGCAGACGTCCGGCGAGCGGCCGTCGTTCGACGAGATGCGCGCCCGGCGCGAGCAGAACGAGGAAGCGTTGCTCGGCAAGCTCAAGAACGTGCTCACGGACTCGCAGATCACGAAGTTCAAGGTGCTGATGGAGCCGCCGCGCGGTCCTCGTGGTCCCCGGGGCGGTCAGCCGGCCGACACTCCGGCGGACGTGCCTGGCGACAACTAATCGCGGTCGATCGAGCGGTCGGCCTGCTCAGGCCGCCATGACCATGCCGAAGCCCTCGATCTTCGAGGGAACGTTCAGCATCCGCGCGCAGTGCCACAGGCCGTGCGGCGTGGACGACACGACCGGCACGCCGATCGCTTTCTCGAGCGGCACGATCACGTCGAGCGTGCGCAGGCCGCCGCACGACATCACGAGCGCGTCGGCTGTGCCGGCCGCCCGGTACGCTGCGACGCCGAGCTCGTGGAGGATGTCCTGCGTGGCGGCGCCCTCCGGGATCCGCTCGTAACCCAGCCCCTTCGTCGCGACCACGTCGAAGCCGTGCTCCGTCAGGAAGATCTTGAGTCGCTCCGTCACGACGTCGGTATAGGCCGTCGCCACGGCGATGCGCTTCGCGTTCACGTGCTTCAGCCCATCGACGAGGCCGTTGCTCTGGGTCGTGGCCGGCTTGCCCGTGAGTGCCGTGACCTGGTCGGTCAGCTCCTGGTTGAACGCGGCGCCCTTATAGAAGGTGATCGACGAGCCGAACACCGAGATCAGATCGGCGCCCTGGTCGGCGAGCTCCTTCGCGCGCGGCAACGCGCGCGGAATCGCCTCGTTGTAGCTGTCGATCGTCATGCCGGCAAAGCCCAAGCCGTTGCTGATGAAGCGCAGGCCGCTCGGAAACAGCCGTTTCGCGTCGGGCGGCAGTGGATAATTCAGCGGCGGAAAGATCAGGCCCGCCGTCGGCGTGGCGGCGGCCGTGGCTCTGAAGCCCAAAGCGGCGAGCAGCGCCGCGGTGCTGCCGAGCTTGACGAGATCGCGGCGGTCGATGGCCATGCGCAGTCCCCCCGGGGCGAGTGCAATCGACGCTACGCGGACGGCCTTGGCGCGTCAAGGCGCGCTCCCCCAAGAGCGTACGCCAGGGTTTATGCTGGGCGGCGATGACCACGACCACGACTGCACGGGAGAATAGCGGCTCGGCGATCGACCCGGTGTGCGGCATGACCGTGGACTCTCGCACGGCCGTCGCGTACGAGCACGGCGGGCAGACGCATTACTTCTGTTGCTCGGGTTGTCGCGATGCGTTCGCGGCCGAGCCCGCCAAATTCCAGCGTGGCGCCGCGCCGCCGCCACCACCCGCTGCGTCCGCGCGCGCGGCAGTGAGCGGCGCGACAGGGATCTGGACGTGCCCGATGCATCCCGAGGTTCGGCAGCAGGGTCCCGGCGCCTGCCCGATCTGCGGCATGGCGCTCGAGCCGCTCGAGCCGAGCGCCGACGAAGGCGAGAACGTCGAGCTCGTCGACATGAGGCGCCGGTTCGTGCTGGCCGCGTGTCTCAGCATCCCGCTGCTCTGGCCGATGCTCGGCGAGCTCTGGCCCGCGATCGACCCGATGCGCCGCTTCGGCCACGAGCGCGTCGCGTGGGCCGAGCTCGCGCTCGCCACACCCGCGGTGTGGTACGCCGGCTGGCCGTTTCTCGTGCGCGCGTGGCAGTCGGTGCGCACGTGGAACTTGAACATGTTCACGCTGATCGCGCTCGGCACGCTCTCGGCGTGGAGCTTTTCGCTGCTCGCCACGCTGTTGCCGAACGCGTTGCCAGACTCGTTTCGCAGCGCGAATGGGGCCCCGCCGCTGTACTTCGAAGCATCGGCCGTCATCGTCACATTGGTGCTGCTGGGACAAGTGCTCGAGCTCAACGCGCGGTCGCGAACGTCGGGCGCGATTCGCGCGCTGCTGAAGCTCGCGCCGAAGGTTGCGCACCGGCTCGATGCCGCGGACGCGGAGCGAGACGTGGCGCTCGAGGACGTGGCGACCGGCGATCGTTTGCGTGTGCGGCCCGGCGAGAAGATACCGGTCGACGGCGTCGTGACGGCCGGCGGTAGCCACGTGGACGAGTCGATGCTGACGGGCGAGCCGCTGCCCGTGCGAAAGTCGTCCGGCGCCGCGGTATCGGCCGGAACGACGAACGGCAGCGGCAGCTTCGTGATGCGCGCGGAGCGCGTCGGCGGCGAGACGTTGCTCGCGCAGATCGTGCAGCTCGTCGCCCAGGCGCAGCGCTCGCGCGCGCCCGTCCAGCGGCTCGCGGATCGGATCTCGGCCTGGTTCGTCCCGGCGGTAGTGCTCACGGCCGTCGTCGCCGCCGCGATCTGGCTCACCGTGGGTCCGCCGCCGCAGCTCGCGCACGCGCTGCTCGTCGCCGTGTCGGTGCTGATCATCGCGTGCCCGTGCGCGCTCGGGCTCGCGACGCCGATGTCGATCATGGTCGGCATCGGCCGGGGTGCCGAGGAGGGCGTGCTGATCAAGGACGCGGCCGCGCTCGAGCGTCTCGAGCGCGTCACGACCGTGGTCGTCGACAAGACCGGTACGTTGACGGAAGGCAAGCCGAGCCTGCAGCGCGTGCTGCCGGCCGCCGGCTTCGGGGAGCGTGACGCGTTACGGCTCGCGGCCGCGGTCGAGCAGCCGAGCGAGCACCCGCTGGCGCGCGCGGTCGTGGCCGCCGCCGCGGCACAGTCGATCGATGTGCCCGCCGTGCTCGAGTTCGGCTCGGACCCGGGACTCGGCGTGTGGGGACGCGTGGACGGCCGGCGCGTCGTCGCCGGCAACCGCCGCCTCATGGAGCGCGAGCGCGTCGAGCTCGGCGCGGCGCCGGCGCGCGCCGACGGCCATGTCGCCACGCCGGTCTACGTGGCGGCCGATGGCAGGCTCGCCGGCGTGTTGCTCGTGGCAGACGCCGTGAAGGCGACGACGCCGGAAGCCATCGCGGCGCTGAAAGCCGCCGGCGTGCGGATCGTCGTGCTGACCGGCGACGACGCGCGCACGGCCGAAGCCGTGGCCGCTGAGCTCGGGCTCACGGAAGTCCACGGGAACGTGCTCCCGCAGGACAAGGCCGCGGTGGTGCAGCGACTGCAGCGCGAGGGCCAGGTCGTCGCGATGGCCGGCGACGGAGTCAACGATGCGCCGGCGCTCGCGCAGGCGGACGTGGGCATCGCGATGGGCACCGGCACGGACGTTGCGATGGAGTCGGCCGGTGTCACGCTCGTGAAGGGCGACCTGCGCGGCATCGCGCGCGCCGTGCGGTTGTCGCGCGGCACGATGCGCAACATCCGCCAGAACCTGCTGTTCGCATTCGGCTACAACGCGCTCGGCGTGCCGCTCGCGGCGGGCGTGCTGTACCCGATCTTCGGCTGGCTGCTGTCGCCGATCATCGCGAGTGTGGCGATGAGCTTCTCGTCGGTGTCGGTGATCAGCAACGCGCTGCGCTTGCGCAGCGCGAAGCTGTGACCTTCGGCGCTTTGCGATCAGTGCCTGACGATCACCGTCTCGATACCCGTCGTTACACGATTGAGCCAAACCACACACTTCGCTCTGCTCAGTCGACGTTGGCGATCGGTACCGCCGGGAGCGGGTCGGCCGGCGTAAAGCCGAGCACGCGACCGTAGAAATACAGCTCCGCCTCGAGCGCGCGAATCCGCGAGTCGGCATTGCGAAAGCCGTGACCCTCGCCGGCGAACGTCAGCAGCGCGACAGGCACGCCCTTTGCGCGCAGCGCGTCGTAGATCCGCTCCGACTGATTGGGCGGCACGACGCGATCGTCGAGCCCCTGGAGCAGAATCAGCGGCTTCGCGAATGCCGCTAGATGATGGATCGGCGAACGCTCGACATACGTGCTGCGCAGTTCCGGATAGGGGCCGATCAGCTTGTCCATGTAGCGCGACTCGAACTTGTGTGTTTCCCCGGCGAGGGCCTCGAGGTCGCTGATACCGTAGTAGCTGGCACCCGTAGTGAACGTGTCGTCGAACGCGAGCGCCGCGAGTACGAGATAGCCCCCGGCGCTGCCGCCATGAATGATCAGACGCTGCGGGTCCGCGAGCCCGCGGTCGACGGCGTAGCGGGCCGCGTTGATCGTGTCGCGCAGATCGACGACTCCCCAACGGCCGTACAACCGCTCGCGAAACGCGCGTCCGTGGCCCGTGCTCCCGCCGTAGTTCACGTCGAGGACGGCAAAGCCGCGGCTCGTCCAGAAATACCGGGCGACGCTGTACGCGGGTACCGTCGCGGCAGTTGGGCCGCCATGCACCTCGACGATCAGCGGCGGAGGCGTCCCGGGTGCGGGCCCGTACTCGGGATTCGTCGGCGGGTAGTAGTAGGCGAATGCCGTGAGCCCCGCGTCCGTCGGAAACTCGACTCCCTGCGGTCGCGCCACGTAGTGGGCCGGAAAGGGGCGTTCACCGGAGGTTGCGAGCGTCCGATAGCCGCCCGTGTCGGGATTCAGCTCGAGCAGCTCGGTCGGTGCGTCGACGCGGGCGGCGGTGACGTACACGCGGCCGGCGTGCGCGCTCATGGAGCCGAACGCGCTGAACGGCAGGTCGAGGGCCGTCAGCTCGCTCGAGCCGAGATCGAGGGTGGCCAAGCGCTGCCCCTGCTTGCCGCTGTAGCGAACCATGGCCCGTCGGGTCGAGAGCAAACAATAGAAATTCTGGCCGAGCGTCCACAGCGGTCCACCGAAATCGGCGGGCATCGAGTGCATGGGCGCCACCGTCTTGCCGTCGAACCGATGCAGATTCCACCACCCAGTACCGCGATCGGAGATGAAGTAAAGCGTGCCGTCCTCGGCCCAGGTGGGTTGCAAGATCGACTCGGCCACGCCGGCATTGATGCGGCGCGGGTCGGCGAGCCGTCCGTCGGCGCCGATCTCGGCTACCCAGAGCGCGACATCGTCCCAGGGCATGTTCGGGAAATCCCAGGCGATGAACGCGATCCGTCGGCCGGACGCATCCAGGCGGGGGTAGGCGACGAACGCGCTCTGCTCGAAGACGACCTCGCCGTCGCTGGGTGTGTCCAGGTCGATACGCACGAGCGCGTTGACGGGCAGTCCCGCCGCGCGATGGTCCTCGCGCACGCAGAACAGGTGGCGCCCGTGGCTGCCGCAATCGGCAAAGCGCAGACCGTCGGACGTGCTGAGCCTCTCGGGTGTCCGGCCCGGCCGCTGTCGATAGAGTCCCTGATCGGCGAAGTTCGCGAAGTAGACCGTGCCGTCGACCACGTGATAGGCGCCGCCGCCGTACTCGTGCACGCGCGTGCGCACGTTGAAACCGGCGGGAGTGACGTCCTCGCGCGTGCCGTCCCGAGTGCGCCGCACGACCACGGCACGGCCTTGCTCCTCCGGGCGGCTTTCGAGCCAGTACACGCCCGTGGCGTCGGCGGACGGCGCATCGATGCCTCGACTTGCTTTCGCCACCATCGCCGCGCTGATCGGCGATCGCCAACTGCCAAACGGTGCCCGCTCCGTCATGCGGGCGATCGTAGCGTTTTTTGGGCGCGCGTCGTTAGAAGCGCAGGCGCAGACCGATCACGAGCCCCGAGTCGCGAGCCGCCCGGCCGGCCGCGCGCGCGAGCTCCGCGGTATCGCCGAACTTCGTCTCCCGAACGAGTCCGACGTACGGCGCCACCTCGCGCCGGAGCTCGTAGCGCAGCCGGACGCCGAGCTGCGCGTTCGCGAGCCCGGCGCCGAGCGCGCGCGCCGCATCGCGCTGCGCGTACCAATTCAGCTCGGCCAGGGGTTGCAGGATCAACTTGTTCGTCACGAGCACCTCGTAGCGCGTCTTGAGACGTAGCGCCGCGCGTCCGCGCTCGCCGAAGTACGCCGTCGCCTCGAGGTCGAACCGGTACGGCGTGGTGCCCTGGACGCCGACTGCAGCCCAGCTTCGAGCCGGGCCGGGATCGAGGTCGCGCCGCGCACCCGCGACGACGTCCCACCAACGCGCGAATCCATGGCCCCACAAGAGCTCGAGCTCGGACCGCTCCGTGTGGCCGGCGCGCCGGTCGCCTTCGCTGCGGATCAGCAGCTTGTTCAGCGATCGTCCGACCCAAGCGTCGACGTCCCAGCGCAGCAGATGGCCGCCGTCGGTGTCTTGGGTTTCCAGTCGATCGAGCAGCACGCGCTTGTTCAGCGGATCCTCGGGCATCGAGTGCTCAGCATGCACGTCGCCGAGATCCGGGAACGCGGCCGCGCGGTCCGCGGCCGTCACCGGCGGTGCGGCGTAGGTGGCGGGTGCCTGAGCGCGAACGACGATCGGCCACGCGAGCACGAGCGCAGCGACTGCCGTGATCCTGCTGGTGCGCCGAGCGGTGGCGGCGTGGTTACACATCGACGCGCACCTCGCGAAACATTCCGCTCATGTGATAGAGCAGGTGACAGTGATACGCCCAGCGGCCGAGGGCGTCCGCCGTCACGCGATACGAGCGTCGCGTGCCGGGCGGCATGTGAATCGTGTGCTTGCGGACCAGGAACGCGCCCGCGTCGTCCTCGAGGTCGCTCCACAGGCCGTGCAGGTGGATCGGATGCGCCATCATCGTGTCGTTCACGAGCGTGAAGCGCATACGCTCGCCGTAGTGGAGGGCTATCGGCTCGGCCTCGGCGTAGGGGATGCCGTCGAACGACCACATGAAGCGCTCCATGTGACCCGTGAGATGCAGCTCGATCGTGCGTTGCGGCTCGCGGCCGTCGGGGTCGTCGAACAGCGAGCGCAAGTCCGCGTACGTGAGCACACGTCGGCCGTTGTCGCGCAGCCCGACCCCCGGGTCCTCGAGCCGCGGCGCCGCGGCCATCGCCTGCATGTCGATCCCGGGATTGTGCCGCTCGCTGGCCGGATGCGTGATCGCGGTAGCTTCCGCCCCCATCTGCATGCCCGGCATGTGCATGCCCGCCATGTCATGCCCGGCGTGAGCGTCGGGCTGCGCCGCGCCCGCAGCGTGCTGCTCGGTGGCCGGCGCTTCGGCCCGCTCGGCGTGCGCCGCCGTGTCGTGGCCCATGTCGGCCATGCTCAGGTAGACGATCCTGTCGAGCTCGGGGACCGGTGCCTCGAGCCCGTCGCGCAGTGCAAGCGTGCCGCGTGCATAGCCGGAGCGGTCCAGCGACTGCGCGAAGATCGTGAACGCATCGGCCCCGGCCGGAGTGACGAGCACGTCGTACGTTTCGGCCGTCGCCATCCGGAGCTCGTCGACGGTCACGGGGTGCACGTACTGGCCGTCGGCCGCGACCACGGTCATCGTCAAGCCCGGGATTCGCACGTCGAACGTCGACATCGACGAGCCGTTGATGAGCCGCAGCAAGACGCGCTCGCCCGGGCGAAACAAGCCGGTCCAGTTGCCGCGCGGAGTCAGGCCGTTCGCGAGGTAGGTGTAGGTGGCGCCGGTGACGTCGGCGAGATCGGACGGCTGCATCCGCAGCCGTGCCCATTCGCCGTACGCGGCATGGGTTGCGGCGAGCCCGTCGCGGCGTGCGTCCCGCACGAAGTCGCCGATCGTCCGCTTGTGATAGTTGAAGTAGTCGGCGTGCCGTTTCAGCGTCAGATACAGCGCCATGGGGTCGCGATCCGTCCAGTCCGAGAGCAGCAGCACGTGCTCGCGGTCGTAGCCGAACGGTGCCGGCTCGCGCGGCTCGATCACGAGCGGGCCGTACAGGCCCGACTGCTCTTGAAAGCCCGAATGTGAGTGGTACCAGTACGTGCCGCTCTGGCGCAGCGGGAAGCGATACGTGAACGTCTCGCCCGGCTCGATGCCGCGAAAGCTGAGCCCCGGGACTCCGTCCATGTTGGCCGGCAGCACCACGCCGTGCCAGTGGAGCGACGCGCTCTCGGCAAGCTCGTTCGTCACGCGGATCGTGACGGTGTCGCCTTCGCGTAAGCGCAGCAGCGGCGCGGGCAGCGAGCCGTTCACCACCGTGGCGGTTCGCGGCTTGCCGGTCACGTTCACCGGCGCGGCGCCGATGCGCAGCGCGATGTCGGTGCCGCGTAGCGTGGCGGGCTCGACGTGGCCGATCGCGGCCGCGCCGAGCTGGTCGCTGACGAGACCGATTGCGCCGCCGACGCTCAGCCCTTCGAGAAACCTGCGACGCGAGTACGTGCGGCCGCCGGGAGGCGGAACGTTGCGAGAGTCGTACATGACAGGTGCTCCTTCTGATCCATTGACGCGACGACGGGACCGCGGCGCGCTGGGCGCCGCCCGGCGGCGGTCTAGATCAGGAGCACGCAGTGACGAATGTTCAGCGGTACGGTTTCGCGCACTCGGCTGCCGCCGAGCACGACTATCAGTGGCGGGGCCGGCGTTGCCGGCGGGGGTAGCCAGCTCGAGGCGGGCAGCACCGGCATCGCGGCGGTCGGCGCTTCGCCCGCGAGCTTGCCGAGCGTGGTGTTGGTGGCCGTCGTGCAGCCCGCATGCGGTGCCATCGTCGTGCTGCCGGCGGGGCAGTGCGGACACGGGGTGCCCGGCACCACGTGCCCGGGCATGGTTACCCCGTGCGCGGCATGCATGGCCTGCTCGGCAGACGCATCGTGCGACGGCGCGGCCTGCGCCATCGCGAGACACGACGACGTCGTGGTAACCCACAGCAACAAGGCGGGCAGCAACGCGGCGACGACGGGCCGGCGGCGCCGGCGCAGGGTCGCAAGCGGATTGCTGCCACGAATCGCCATCGATTGGAGTATAAACCCGGCGGCCCGGCGCGGGGCGGTCGGGCGACGCCTCGTCGATCATGGGGAATCCAGGCGACAGGTCGCGCGAGGATGATAGAGTGGCGCGCCATGGATGGCGCAGTGTGATGCGGGCGGGAGCTGGATTGCGGGGAGTCGGTGGATGGCTGCTGCGCGGCGTGGCCTGTGCCGCCGTCGGCACGAAGTTCCTGATCCCGCTCGGCTACATGCCGGGCCCGCTGGCCGCGGGATCGCCGCTCCAGCTGTGCGACGCGGGGTTCCACCTGGTCGTCCACGGTCACGAGCCCATGGCTCATGCCGGCCACGCCGAGCACGCGGGCCATCACGACCACGGCGATAAGACCACCGAGCTGCAGTGGAAGCATTGCCCCAGCGGTGCCCTGGCCGCCGCGGGCGCGATTCCCGTGGAGTACCGGCTCGAGCTGCCGCCGCGGGAGTCCGAGCGCCCAGCGCTCACCGCTGCCAGGCCCGTCACGACGCGTCGCTTTGCGGCGTTCCGCTCGCGCGCCCCGCCTCTCGGCGCGTAATCCCTTTAGCGTTCCCGACCGGCCGCGCCTCGGCGCGGACCGGTGCGTTTCATTGTACGTGGCGAGAGGTTTTCAATGCACAAGCACTTCATACCTGCGTGCCTGGCCGTCGTGGCCGGCGCACTGCCGACCGTGGCCTACGCGCATCACGGCCTGGATTTCATCCTCGTGGACACCGCTCATCTGCCCGAGCGCGGCTCCGCCTATGTGTTCGGACGCATCAACGATCTTACCGCCGACGAGAGCGAGACGGAGCTCGAGCCCGCCGCGCTCTGGGGCGTGACGGAACGGATTGCGCTCGAGACGCATGCCCACTATGCGAAGGAAGGCGACGGCTCCTGGCACAACGAGTCCGTCGCCGGCGAGGCGCACTTCCTGCTGTCGCCGCTGGGCCACGCGTTGTCGTACGGCGTGTCGGTCGAGTACGCGCTCGGCCACCACACCGATGACGTCGTCGCCGCCACGGGCGCGCTCGGGTACCAGCGCAACGGCTGGATGACGTCCGGCAATCTGCTGTACGAGAAAGCCACGGGCGCGTCCGGCGACTGGGGTTACGCGCTCGGTATCCGCAGAGCGCTGACGCCGAAGCACGGCGTCGGGCTCGAGACGCGCGGCACGTTCGAGGAGCACGGCTACTCGGAGCTGCTGGTCGGCTACTACGGCGAGTGGTCGACCCGCTTCTCGTTCAACGCCGGCATCGGCAAGCGCGTCGACGAAGGTCCGGACCACGCCGCGCACATGACCTTCATCTGGCGGTTCAAGTGACGTAGCGCCGGCGGTCTGCGCGCGCAGACCGCCTCCTGGCGTCAGCGGTGGGATTTGAGGTTCAGGTAGGCGGCCTCGACGTTGTACGACCGCAATCGTTCGTAGTTGGCCCAGCCCTTGTAGCGCTCGAGCGTGAGGTGCTGCTTCAGGTCCTCGAGCGACCTGCCCGCCGCCAGGCCGGCCGACACCTCGTCGCGCAAGTACTCGAAGTACTCGCGCGTCTCTCGAACGGCCGTCTTGTCGAGCAATGGCGCGCCGTGGCCCGTCAGCAGCACGTCGAAATCGAGGGCCTCGACCGTTCGGTACGATTTGATCCACTCCGCGAGCGGACTGCCGTCGAACGCGCCGCAGGCGCTCGGCAGCGAGTGAATGTCGTCGGTCACGAGCGCGTCGGCGATGAACTCGGTCGCGAACGCCGCACGCTCGCTTGGGAACACGATCACCGTCGCGTCGTCGGAGTGATTCAGTCCCGGGTGCACGAGCCCGATGCGCTTGCCGCCAAGGGTGAGCTGCATGCGCTGCGAGTACACGATCGTCGGCTTCACGATGTAAGCCTGGAGCTCCTGCGGCGTCGCCTTGCCGTCGTGGTTGCGATCGATGGAGTCGAAGAACGTGGGGCCCATGCCACAGACGCCGGGTCGCGCGTTGGTCGGGAGGTCGATTTCTTCGCGATCGATGACACCGTTGTCGTTGCGGTCGATCATGTCGCCCGGCATCTGCGGGTACCGGCCGTCCATGTTACGCAGCATGTTCTCGTGGCCGATGAACGTGGCCGTGGCCGCGAAGGCGCCGCCGCCCTCCGCGTGATCGAAATGGCTGTGGCTGTAGATCACGTAGCGCACCGGCTTGCCGGGAAATCGCGCGTCGAGCTCGCCCTTCAGCCAGTCCGCGAACGCGACGTTCAGCGGATCGGCCAGCACGATGCCGGCCGGTGTGACGAGGAAGACCGTGTACCAGTTGCCGTTTCGCGCGCGGTACAGGTCAGGGGTGACCGGTGTGATCTCCCGGAAGGGTCCACGCGGCGCGGCAGGCCGCGGCTGCGCGAACGCCGTCAGCGAGACGAGGACCGTCAACGAGGCGATGGAGACGAGCCTCGAGCGCAGTGAGCTCACCGTGTTGATCCAAATGCCTGCCGGCGGTGCTGGCGAGTATAGAGCAGCGGTCGCCGGCGATGGGACCGTCGCGCTAGCTCCGTGGCCGTGGCGTGGCCGTGCGGCGCCGACGCTTTGCCACTACGGCCACGATGAGGCCGGGCAGCGTGAGCCAGGAGAACGCGCCGCCACCGCCATGGCTGTGGGCGTCGGGCGGGGGCGCGAGCACGCCGTCGCGACCGGAGTCCTCGAGCGGCAGCAGCGATAGCGCCGACGACTCGCTCGGGCCGAACTCGTCGAGCAGCGTGCCGTCGTCGGCATCGTGCAGCTCGATCAGCACGTCGTAGAGACCCGTGGAATAGCCGGACACGAGCTCGGTCTCGACTTCGTAGTCGTCGTCCGGGTCGCTGCCCCAGACAGCGAAGTCCTTGGTCGTGTACAGATGCTCCCAGGCGTTGCCGTCGGCGCTGACGTAGATCTCCGCGTACACGTAGGAGTACGAGTAAACGCGTATCGGCGTCGAAGCGAACGCGCAGATAGTGGTAGTAGCCATCGCCGTCGTAGTCGTAAAAGAGATCCGTGGTCGCATCGTAGATATACGAATCCCCGTAGGCGGCGCGGGTCGAGCTCATGCTCTTCGCCGTGGCGCGCGGCTTTCGCTCGATGTCGTGCGGCGCGACGCGCGTCGTCTGCAACGACGTGGGGTCGCGGAGCTCGTCGGCGGCATGCTCCAGCGCGGCGCCTTCCGCGGCCCGCGTGACCCGGTCCTCGGTCGACGTGTCGGCGGCCGCGCCGCTCGCGGACGAGAGCGCCAGTGCGCCGATGGCTAACGACGGCAGCAGCGATGCGTTCATGTTCAGCCCTCCGGGCACGACGGTGCCGATGGGCCCCATTTAGCAACGCGCCGCCTGAACGCCAGCTGAGAGCGCTCGCGCGGCGTGTGGGTCGCGAGAATATGGAAAACGGCCGGCACGAGGCCGGCCGACGCAGCCGGCGTGAGCTAGCGGTGCTTGCCGCCGCCTTCTTGCGGTTCGGCGGCCCCCGGCGTCGGGCCCGGCGAGGCGCCGATCGGGCCGACGTTGTCGGCGAACAGCTTGTCCATGGCCGCGACCTCGGCAACGGCTTGATTGTTGCGCTGCACGAGCGCGGCCTTCACGACCACCGGCGCCTTGTCGCCGCCCGCGGCGGCCAGCTCGGCCTGCACGCATTGGGTAAATGCTTGCATGCCTTCCCGGTACTTGCATGTACGCGCTCCGCAGGTGCTCTTCCTTGCCGACATTGTTTTCCTTCGCCGGGATCACGACCAACGGCGGGAGCTCGCAGGCAGCCGCGGTGCCGGCGATCGTTACGAGCAGCCCGGCGAGAGTGGTATGGGTCAATCGCATGTTCATCCCCTGGACCGCGCGGTCCTCAATTTAGCGAAGATAGTCTACACAAACCGGGACTGCGCGTTCATAGGGTGCGTTGCATGCGGACATGCTCGATACCCGCCTCGTCGAACGGCGCGCCCGTCACTTCGTAGCCCAGACGCTCGTAGAACGGCCGCGCCGAAATCTGCGCGTTGCACCAGACGCGCCGGAGCCCCCGCTCGCGGGCGAGCTCGTGGAGGTGCTCCATGAGGGCGGCGCCGACGCCGCTGCGCCGCCACGCCGCGAGCACGGCCACGCGGCCGATCTTGCCGCCGAGCGCGAGGTCGAGCCGAGCCGTACCGATGGGTGCCTCGTCGTCGAACGCCAGCAGATGAATGCATACCGGGTCGCGATCGTCGAACTCGAGGTCGCGCGGGATCTGTTGCTCGAGCCAGAAGACCGTCTCGCGAACCCGATGGATCGCGGCGAAGTCGGTCTGAAAATCGGCGACGCGGATTTGCAAGCGACAGCGGCGCTCAGCAACAGGAGCAGCCGCGACCGGGACCGTGACCTTCGGCGAGCACTCGGCCTGCCGAGTCGGCGACCGTGAGCGCCAGAGTGCGGCCGTCCTCGAGCTGGAGTGTGACGTCCGCGCCGACCAGCGCCGCGGCTTCGGCCACGCCTTCGAGCGCGACCGTGCCCTCGATGCGGTGCAGCCCCGGCACGGGCAGCCCGGACGTCGCCATGCCTTGATAGCGGGCAATCCGATACGGGATGGGGCCGACCGTGCGATCGCGCCAGCGCAGTGCGCCCACGCCGGCATATTCCTCGACGAGCTTCATGCGAGCGACTCCTTGGCCTCACGGCCGCCACGGCGGGCTGCGTGCCGGTCGCGGCAACCGGCCCATTGTAGCGACCTTTCGCTGTCGCGGAGCATTCCGATAAGCTGCCGGCAGTTCGTGCGCAGGTAATCGAGCCATGATGGACAATCGCCTGATCGACGGCAGAGCCGTGCGCGATCGCATTCTCGCCGACGGTGGCGGAGCGCGTGCGTGCCGGTGCGGCGCAGCATCCGCTGGGCCGACTCGTGTCGATCAGCATCGGCGAGCACAAGGAAGTCGGCGTGTACGTGCGCGGTCAGGCGAACGCCGCGAAGAAAGTCGGGATCCCGTTCGCGGAGCAGACCTGGCCGAGCGCCTTGACGCAGGAACAATGCAAGGCGCGCCTTGCCGCCATGAACGACGACGAGAGCGTGCTCGGCGTGATCCTGCAGCGGCCGATCCCGAAGCACTTGCACGGCCGGTCGCTGGCATCGGCGATTCATCCGCTGAAGGACATCGAGGGCATGAATCCGGCGTCGATCGGCGACATCGTCTACAACGATCTCGGGCTGGCGCCGTGCACGGCCGCCGCTTCGGTGGAGCTGATCAAGGCGACGGGTCTCGATTTGCACGGCCTCGAGGTCGTGATGATCGGCCACTCGGAGATCGTGGGTAAGCCGGCCGCGTTCATGCTGATGGCGGAGGGCGCGACCGTGACCGTGTGCCACCACCTGACGCGCTCCGTCGCGGCGCACTCGCGCCGCGCCGACGCCGTGCTCGTCGCGGTCGGCAAGCCGAAGTTCCTGCAGGCCGACATGGTGAAGCCGGGCGCCGCGGTCATCGACATCGGCATCAACCAGATCACCGGTCCGGACGGCAAGCCGATGATCGTCGGCGACGTCGACACCGACAACGTGAAGCAGGTCGCGAGCTGGGTCACGCCTGTGCCGGGCGGCGTGGGCCCGGTGACGGTCGCGATGTTCATGCGCAACGCGATCACCGCGCACGAGAAGCAGCTCGCGGCCGGCTGGCTTCGCTAGCTCTGCGTCAACGCGGCGCGATTCGCCGTCAGGAACTCCTGCACCGAGGTCGGGGCCGTGCCCGTCAGCGCCAGCACGCTCGGCGGCGACACGGCGAGATAGCCGTGCGCGCCTTGCTGCTGGAAGTTCAGCAGCGCGTCGATCAGAAACGGCGGCAGGCCCGCGGCCCCGAGGATCTTCGCGTGCTCGGCGCGGCTGACGGCCACGTGCGTGAGCGGTTTGCCCGTGAGCTTGCTCGCGAGCGCGGCGAGCTCGTCCTGTGTGACCGGGGCCGGGCCCGTCACGTCGAGAATCCTGCGGCCGGAGTAGTCGGCCGCCAGCGCGGCGGCGTCGGCACGCGCGCAGTCCTCGCGCGTCACGTAGTTCACGCCGGCTTTACCGATCGAGGACGTGAGCTGGCCGAGCTTCAACGCCGTGCCGAGCGTGCCGAGCAGGAACTCGGTGTAGAGGTGATGGCGCAGGATCGTCCATTCGAGCGGGCTCGCGGCGAGCGCCTGCTCGGTCCAGAAGTGATCGTTGATCAACGAGCCCGCGGCCGTCGGATATGGCGCGGGTGCCGACGTGTAGAGCACGTGCCGCACGTCTGCCTCCACGGCCGCCAGCACGGCCGCACGATGCTGACGCAGGCGCGCTCCCTCGGGGAACAAATCGCCGGTGCTGATCAGCAACACGCGCTCGGCGCCCGCGAAAGCTTGCTGCAACGTCGCCGGAGTCGTTGAAGTCGGCCTTGCGCACGTCGACGCCGCGTTTCGCGAAGTCGCCGAGCTTCTCGGGCGTGCGTGTGGTCGCGATGATCGGGCCGGCGTCGGCTTCGAGCAGCAGCTCGATGACGCGGCGGCCGAGGTTACCGGCGGCGCCGGTCACGAGCAGGGGTTTGCGAGTCTTCGACATGGACGACGGTCCCGTATGTAAAAAAGCCCGCTGCGCGGCGCGCAGCGGGCTCGTGAGCCAACGCTTAGGGTTAGTGTCCCGCGTGCATCATGTCTTGCACGGCCTTGAGCGCCTGCATGACGTTTTCGTCCGGCGACACGCCGCCGATCGTCGCCGCGACGTTGCCGTCGGGGGTCACGATGAACGTCGTGCGCTCGGCGAACCCATGGCCGATCTCCTTGCCGCGGGTGTCGGTCATGCCGGGCCGGCCGTCGCGCACGCTGAGCTCATAGGACTTCGCGATCGAGCCGTCGGCATCCGAGGCGACGGGCAGCTTGCCCGCGCAGTAGTTCGGATCGGCCGAGAAATCGTTGAGCCGCTCGATGCTGTCGAGCGACACGCCGACGACCGATGGCCTTCGCCGCGTCGAACTTGTCCATGTTCTCCGCGAACGTGTGCGCCTGGATGTTGCAGCCCTGCGTGAACGCGGACGGATAGAAGTACACGACCACCGGACCTTTCTTCAGCTGGTCGGCGAGCGAGTACGAAAACGCCTTGCCGGCGAGCGACGCCTGCGCCTTGAATGCCGGCGCCTTGTCGCCCTTTTGCAGCGCCGCCGCGACCGGAAGGGCGACGAGCGCAGAGGCGAGGCCAGCGAGAAGCAGCTTGTTCATGGGGATCCCCTCGAATGAGATTGGTGTGCGGACAAACGGTCTGGCCAAATCGTGACAAGGCGCGGGCGGAAGCGCAAGCCCGCCGGCGCCCCAGCATGGGGCGATAGGGCTGGCGCCGGTCCCGGGGCCGAGTTTCGGCCTAGCCGTAGCCGACGCCGACGATGTAGCGCTGCAGCTGCGTGATCGTGAACTGCTGCTCGGCGATCGTCTCCTTGACGAGATCGCCGATCGAGATCAGGCCGACGACGTGCTTCTTGTCGAGCACCGGCAGGTGTCGCACGCGCTTCTCGGTCATGATGCCCATGCACTCGTCGACGGAACGATCCGGTGCCACGCAGACGACTTGCGACGTCATGATGGCGCGCACGGGCGAGTCCCGCGACGAGCGTCCGACCAGCACCACTTTCCGCGCGTAGTCACGCTCGGTGAGGATCCCGACGAGGTGGTCGTCGCTCATGACGAGCACGGCGCCGATGTCGTGCTCTGCCATCACACCGAGCGCCTGCAGCACCGTGTCGTCGGGATGCACCGAATAGACCGTTTGGCCCTTCGTTCTCAGGATTTCCTGAACACTGGACATCGCGATCCCCCCTCTTCATGGCGGAACGAAGTCGATTCGCGAATCGTGAGGTGCATGCTTAGTCTGCGCCGTTTCCGCCGAGGTTGCGAGCGCAGGGGTGCGCTCCGGACAGCGGCAGTGCTCGGGAGTACCATGAGCGGCGTCGAAAGAAGCTCGCCGAGCCGGCGCGGGAAACTCGAATGCAACACCGAACAGCGTGCGCGGCCGCGGTCGCGCTGGGTCTAGTCACCGCCGTCGCCACCGCGCAGCAGAGCGTGCCCATGCGCAACGGCACGCCGGTTGCGCCAACCGGCATCGTCGTGCCGCCGTTGCCGGCCGGCCCCTTCGTGTATCACACGGCCGAGGGCCAGGACATTCGCGTGGTGGTCCTCGTGCGCGGGCTCAAGCATCCGTGGAGCATCGCGTTCCTGCCGAGCGGTGAAATGCTCGTGACGGAGCGCGCCGGGCAGCTCCGCGTGATTCGCAGTGGTGCGCTCGATCCGCAGCCCGTGGAGGGCGTGCCCGTCGTGGCCGCGAACGGCATCTCGGGCCTCGGCGACGTCGTGCTGCATCCGCAGTTCGCGAGCAATCACTTCGTCTATTTGAGCTACAACAAGCCCGCAGGCGAAGGGCGCGCGCAGCTCGGCGTAGCGCGCGGCGTGTGGGATGGGCACGCGCTGACTGCGGTTCGCGATATCTTCGTGACGCCGGATACCAGCAGTGTGTCGCGGCTCGTCTTCGGGCGCGACGGGAAGCTATACGTATCGACCTTCGGCGGCATGGCGGACGCCGCACAGGACCCCATGAGCCTCGCGGGCAAGGTGCTGCGCTTGAACGACGACGGCACCGTGCCGAGCGACAACCCGTTCAGCGGCAAGCCCGGCTACCGACCCGAGATCTATACGCTCGGTCATCGCAGCACGCTCGGTCTCGCCGTGCATCCCGGCACCGGTGAGCTCTGGGAGAGCGAGAACGGCCCGAACGGCGGTGACGAGATCAACGTGCTGAAGGCCGGCGCGAACTACGGCTGGCCGCTCGTGAGCCTCGGCCGCACGTATGGCGGCCCGTGGCAATCGAAGGGTTTCTCGCGCGACGGGTTCGAGGATCCGATCGTGTACTGGACGCCGTCGATCGCCGTCTCGGGGCTTGCGTTCTACACCGGCAGCAAGCTACCGAAGTGGCAAGGCGACGTGTTCGTCGGGGGTTTACGGCAGGGCGAGATCCCCGGCACCGGCCATCTCGAGCGCATCCTGTTCAACGAGAAGATGGAAGAGCTGCGCCGCGAGCAGTTACTCGTGGACCTGCAACAACGGATTCGCGACGTGCGCCAAGGTCCGGACGAGCTCCTGTACGTGCTGACCGACGAGAACGACGGCGCCGTGCTCAGGATCGAGCCGGCGAGCTGAGCCATGCCGGGTGCGTCCGCCGATTCCGGGCTTGCCGTCAACTCGACCGTCACGATCCCCGAGGCGGAGCTTCAGTTCAGCGCGATCCGCGCGCAGGGCGCGGGCGGGCAGAACGTCAACAAGGTCGCGAGCGCCGTGCAGCTGCGCTTCGACGCTGCGCGGTCGCAAGCGTTGCCCGAAGCCTGCCGGCAACGGCTGCTCGCGCTGCGCGATCACAGGATCGCAGCCGACGGCGTCGTCGTGATCAAGGCGCAGCAGTTCCGCAGTCAGGAGCAGAACAAGGAGGCCGCGCGGCAGCGTCTGGCGGACCTGATTCGCCGCGCGCTGTTCGTGCCGAAGGCGCGCCGCGCGACGAAGCCTACGCGCGCTTCGCAGCAACGCCGTCTCGATAGCAAGACTCGGCACGGGAAGCGCAAGCGCGAGCGGCGCACCGTCGACGACTGAACGGCAATGCGATTCGACCTCGTGATCTTCGATTGCGACGGCGTCGTGGTCGACAGCGAGCGCCTCGTCCACGAGGTGTTCGGTGACTTCATTCGCTCGCTCGGCGCGGATCTCGATAGCGCGCGGATGAACGAGCTCTTCCTCGGTCGCCGTCTGGCGGACTGTCTCGCGATCGTCGAAGGCCTCACCGGACGACCTGCGCCTCCGGAGGCCCTCGATCGGTATCGCGCCGAGCGCGATCGGGTGTTGCGCGAGCGCGTGCAGCCGGTGGACGGGGTCCGCGACGTCCTCGAGGCTTTGCGAGTGCCGTACTGCATCGCGTCGAGCGGCGATCACGCGAAGATGCGCGCGACGCTCGGCGCGACCGGCTTGTTGCCGCTGTTCGAGGGCCGGCTGTACAGCGGCACCGAGGTGCCGCGCGGCAAGCCCGCGCCCGACGTGTTCCTCCTCGCCGCCGAGCGCATGGGGGTGCCGCCGGCGCGTGCCGCCGTGATCGAGGACTCCGTCAACGGCGTGCTTGCAGGTTGCGCCGCCGGCATGACGGTATTCGGGTTCGCAGGGCTAGTGCCCGCGGCGGCCCTCGCTGCAGCCGGCGCCGCACGAACGTTCACCGCGATGCGGGAGCTGCCTGCGCTGCTCGATTAGGACGCGCAGCGTCACCCGGGCGTCGAAGCGTCACCCTTCGCTCCGCGGCGCGTGGCCGGCGCCTCGGGTCCGCAGGTTGCACGGAGCTGCGACGCGGCGCGCGGCCATGCGAAGTGGATGATGCCGACGAGCGCGATCGAGCCCTTCATCTCTGGCTTGATGCCGAGCTCGCGTGCAGCGACCTCCACGTCGTGGTCCGACGCCGCGAGCAGCTCGTGCTCGATGGCGAGCAACAGGCGTTCGAGCGCGAGCTCGGGTATTGGGTCGTTCATAGTTGTGGTGTCCGTAACCCCTCGCGCAGCAGCAGCCGGCGGATGCGTCTGCGCGTGGAGTCGTAATCTGTTTTCGACAGACAGAAGCGTGCCTGGATCTCCTCCGCCGACAGCTCTTCGGCGAGCCCCGCGAGGACTTGGCGCGCCACGGGGTCGTCGGCGAACAGCTGCTCGATGCGGGCCAGCTCCTGGCGTGCCATGAGCTGGCGCTCCGGCCCGGGCGCCGGGTCGGCCACGTCGCTCGCGTCGGTGGCAGCCGGGCCGCTGCCGACGTGGCGCGACTCGCGCTGCGCCCGGCGCCAGTACTCGGTGCGAATGCTGCGCATGACGCCGGAGAGAAAGGAGAGGAACGGCACGCCGTCCGGTGGGTGGCGAGCGCCGCTCAGAACTCTGGCGAACGCTTCTTGCAGCAAATCGCTCCAGCCGATGGATGGCGGCAGCCCCCGCGCGTGATAGCGGGCGATGGCCTTGAGCTTCAGCAGATCGGTCGTGTTGACGAGGCCGAGCGCAAGGGCTTCCGCCGCGGGCGGCGAGGGCGGAAAGGTGCCTGATTTGAACGCGGGATGCATGCGCTGCTCGGGACTCCTCATCTGTGTAATGCGCCGGTCCGGACTGCGGGCGGACACGCCGGCGATCATACGGCTGCGGCCGCGCGAGCTGGCAACGCGTCCCCCGCGTCGCGGATAATCCACCGGGGCGCCACGGGCGGCGCGGAGTTGCGCGATGCTGCAGCAGCTGTTTCCGAACGGTATTCAGACGTATCTCGTCGGCGGGCTCATGCTCGGCCTGGCCGTGAGCTTCGCGTTCGCAATGTCGGGGCTCGTGACCGGGATGAGCACGGTGCTGAGCACGACCTGGTCGTTCGTGTCGCGGCGCGGGTTCTTTCAGCAGGCGAGGTTCACGTCCAGCCGCGGCTGGCGCCTGGCGCTCGCGCTCGGGCTCGTGGTGGGTGGGGCGGTGTTTCTCGTGACCGTGGCGCACGGCGCAACGTTTCAGACGCAGGTCGGGCCATGGCGCCTCGCGATCGGCGGTTTCATTGCAGGGTTCGGGGCGCGCCTCGGTAATGGCTGCACGTCGGGTCATGGCGTCTGCGGGATCGGCTCACTGCAGTGGCCGTCGATGCTCGCCGTCGTCACGTTTCTCGTGACCGCGATCGTCACGGCGCAGCTCGTGGGGTTGCTCGGCGGTGCGTCGTGAGCGCGGCGACGCTCGCCGTGGCCCTGATCACCGGCATCGTGTTCGGCTTCGGGCTGTCGTACTCGGCGATGGTGCGGCCCGAGGTCATCCTCTCGTTTCTGACCTTCCAGGACCTCGGTCTACTGTTCGTGCTCGGCGGTGCCGCCTTCGTGACCGGCGTGGCCTACCATGTCCTGCCGCGCGTGCTTTCGCAGCCGGTGCTCGGCGGGGCGTTCGGCAAGCATCCTTCGGAGATGACGAAGCGCACGATTGGGGGCGCCGCGTTGTTCGGCATCGGCTGGGGCTTGAGCGGCGTCTGCCCGGGACCGGCGATCGCCGGGCTCGGAGTCGGCAACTGGCCGCTGTTGATCTCGCTCGCCGGTATGTTGGCGGGTGCCTACGTGCAGGGCGCGCTGGTGCGACAGTGACGGCTCACTCGTTCGCGTGTCGGCCGCGACGACAAGCGGGGCAAAGGCTCGACGGCCGGTGGCGCGGCGAGATGACTTGCCGCACCGGCCGGCGCACCCCCCGGCGCAGACAACGGCTGCAGAGCAGCAGCTCCGAGAGGTAATCAAGAAACCGGTGATCGATGTTCGCGGCCGTCCGCACGACATGCTCGTCGCAACCCTGACTGCCCGAGCGTAGGCGGCCGCGGCGGCGGCAAACTGTGGTGCAGCGCTCAGTGGCGGAACGTCGCAGTGCGTGACGTGCGCGCGCTGTGCGGCAGTTCTCGCTGCGTGCGAGCGTCGGTTACGTGGCCACGCCGACGATCTTGTCGCGCTGCGCGATCAGCACCGCGTCGGTGAACTTCGGCACGTCGGCGCGCAAGCCCGCCTGATGCTCGGCGGCGGCGGCGTCGAAGGCCTTCGCGTCCGCGATCCAGATGGTGATCGTCGCGACATACGGCGGTAGCGCGCCGTCGGCACCGGGCTGGCCGCGGCGCAGCTCGAAGCGGCTGATCGACTTCCCGTACAGCCTCATGATCCGCGGCATGTGGGTGTTGACGTAGTAGTCGAAGTCGAACCGTACGCCCGGCTTGTTCTCGTAGACGATCGTCATGCACTCCTGGTCGACCGTGCCCTCGGCCTCGGCCGTGCCCGCGGCGCCCGTGCCGATCGCAGCGACGACGCCGGCGGCTGCGGCTTTGCCGGCGCCGAGCAGAATGCTGCGCCGATCGATGTTCGATTCGTGTTCTTGACTCATGGTATGCAACCTCGTGGTCGATGAGCTTGGAAGCGACGTGGCCGCTAATAGACCACGATGCGGCGGGTCGCACAACCGGTGCTCACCATGGCAGCCAGGCCTCGAGCAAGTCGTCGCCGAATACCCAGTAGTGGAGCGCCGCACCGAGGATCGCATGCGATGCCGCGAGCGGCAGCAGCCGGCGCCAGCGGTAATAGCAGAACGACCAGAATGCACCCGCGATGAGCGTCACGAGCATCACGGGCTCACGTGGAAAGTGCACGGCGGCGAAGGCGCAGGCGGCCACGGGGATCGCGACCTGAATGGGTGCGATGCGCAGCAGGCGGCCGAGCAGATAGAACTGGAAGATGTATTGCTGGAGTAGCGCCCAGGGGAAATACAACGCCGCGGCTGCGAGCATGTGCCAGTGGGTGAAGCGCGGCAGCCACGGCATGGCGCTACGGTTCGCGACGAGCACGGCCGTGACCGCGAGCACGATCATTGCGGCGATCGTGAAACCGCCGACCGCGAGCCGTGCACTCCGGGCCGCATCGGCCGGGCTCGTCGGAGCGAGCCCCCACAGGCGGCGGCTGCGGCCCGCGCTGCCCACGATCAAGGCGACCGCGACGGCGGCGAGACCGAAATCCACGTACGGGGGGCGTACTCGGAACGTCGCGACGAACAGCAGCGTCACCCCTGCGAGGCCGGCGAGCTCGAGCGCGACGGACCGGCGCGGCGAAGGTGTTACGGGAGCGTCGAACGACATGGCAATGGCCGCCGCCGGGGCGGCTTGCAAAAACGGTGCGCGACCTCGATGCACGGCACTGCGATCATGCAGCCAAGCATAGAGCATGTTTCGACGCTTGAGCCGGGCAGCGCGCCGCCCGCATTGTAAGAATGACCGCGCCGTCGACCGGGTTGACGTGTTGGCCGGCGTTCCGTAGCGTCCGGCCATTCCTGGTTCTGGGAGCTCGAATGGTCGCGATGGACTGGGACAAGCTCGCGGCGGGCGAGGGCTGCGCGTTCGACGCGCCGCGCGCGGCGCACACGACCGACTGGGACGAGGTGGCTAAGCTCGGTGCATCGACGCTGTACTTGCCGCAGAACCAGATGTATCGCGGGCACGGCATCCTGGTGTTCGACCTGCGCCACGCGACGCGGCTCGATCAGCTGGCCAGCGCCGAATGGGCGGCGTATGCCGCCGATCTGCACCGCGTGGTGGCCGCGATCGTCACCGTGTGTCGTCCGGATCACATCAACGTCGGGTCGCTCGGCAACGTGATGCCGCACCTGCATTGGCACGTGGTCCCTCGCTACAAGAACGACGGGCGTTGGGGTGCGCCGATCTGGTCGGCGGATCTGGAGCAGCAGCCCGAGCGGCCGCTGGCGGCCGACGATCGCGCCGCGTTGCTCGCGGCGCTGCAAGAGACCCTCGCCTGAAGCGCCGCTCAGTGCGGCGCGAAATGCATCATCGGCTCGGCAGGCGCGGTCGGCACCTGCACATCGAGGTAGGGCTTCTCGCTCGCCGTGTGACACGCGTGACACCCTTCGAGCGTGGCTTTGTATGCCGCCTGGAACGCCGGCAAGTCTTTCGCCATGATCGTTTCGCCGAGCTTCGTGAGCTGCTGCTTCTCGAGCCCGTCGAGAAACGGTTGCAGCTCGAGCTGGCCGGTCGAGATCTTGCGTACCGGCACGATACGCAGGGCCCAGCGCAGGCGGCCGCGGGTGTCGCCGAAATAGAATTGCGCGAGCGGCCAGTTCCCGGCCTGCGCCGCGAACCACAGGTTGTTGAAGTTATAGGCAACCTCGGTCATGGCGACGCCCTGGCTGGGTGCGATGCTCTGCAAATGTTCGATCTGCGCGCGCAGCGCCGCGGGGTCGTCGCTACTGGCCGGAGCTTGCGCACGAGCCGGCGCGAGCATGCCGCAGCCCGCGACCACGCCTGCGAAGACGAATGCTTTGAGTCCTGCCGCAACGTTCATCTTGTTTCCCCTGTACCGAGAAGGCCGCTCGTCCGCACAGCCTAGCGCCGCCGGCGGGCATTGAACATACGCCCCGCCGAGAATTCTCCCGGCCGCTAGGATAAGCTGCGCACCCCGCGCCGGTGGCTGCCATGTCCCTCGTAACCGCGAAGCATGTTCCGACACGTGCCGACGTCATCGCGTTGTTCCGGCTCGCGGTGCCGCTCGTGCTGATCCAGGTCGGCACGATGCTCATGGGCGTGGTCGACACCCTGATGGTGGGTCGGGTCTCGCCCGAGGCGCTGGCTGCGGTCGCGCTCGGCAACGTGTTTTTCTTGTCGTTCTCGCTCTTCGGGATGGGCGTGCTGTTCGCGCTCGATCCGATCGTCGCGCAAGCGCTGGGCGCCAATGACGAGCTTGCGGTGCACCGTGGCCTGCAGCGCGGCCTGTTGCTTTCGTTGCTTCTGGCGATCCCCGCGATGCTCGCGCTTCTCGCGGTTCGGCCCGTGCTGGAGCTCGTCGGGCAGCCGGCCCCGATCGTCCCGGCCGCGGCCGCGTACGTTCATCGTGTGATTCCGAGCGTCCCGGCGTTCCTGGTGTTCGTCGTGCTGCGCCAGACGCTGCAAGCGCATCGGCGCCTGCTACCGCTGGTCGTGACGATCGTCGTATCGAACCTGCTGAACGCCGCGCTGAACTACCTCTGGATCTTCGGCAAGGGCGGTTTTCCGGCGCTCGGTGTGCTCGGCTCCGCCTGGGCCACGACGGCGAGCCGCTGGTTCATGGTCGTCCTGCTGGTCGCCCTCGGCTGGCGCGAGCTCGGCCTGTATCTACGGCGGCTCGCTCCGAATGTGTTCGCGCTCCGGCCGCTCGGCCGCATGCTGAGACTCGGCGCGCCGATCGGTGGCCAGCTGACGCTCGAGGGCGGCGTGTTCAGCACCGTGGCGCTGCTCATGGGGTGGCTCGGAGTCGTCCAAGTGGCGGCCCACCAGATCGCGATCAATCTCGCGTCGCTGACATTCATGGTGCCGCTCGGGGTGTCGTCGGCGGCCACCGTCATCGTGGGTCACGCCGTGGGCCGCAACGATCCCGGCGGGGTTCATCGATCGACGCTGACGGCGCTCGGGGTCGGCGCGGGCTTCATGGCCGTCATGGCCGTGCTGCTGATCGGCGTGCCGCGTTCGCTGGCCGGACTCTATACGCGCGATCTCGCCGTGCTTGCAGTTGGCGGCCGCGCTCCTGCCGATCGCCGGCGTCTTCCAGGTGTTCGACGGGTTGCAGGTCGTGGCCATCGGCCTGCTCCGAGGGCTCGGGGATACGCGCGTCCCGATCATCGCGAACCTCGTCGGATTCTGGTGCATCGGCTTGCCGGTCAGTCTCTGGCTCGGCTTCGGTCTCCGCTTCGGTGCCGAGGGCCTCTGGTGGGGCTTCGTCGCGGGTCTCGCGATCGTCGCGGCGTTCCTCATCGTGCGCGTGCGCCAGCGCGAGCAGCAGGATCTCGCTCGAGTCCTCATCGACGACCACGCGCCATCGGCGCCATAGCTTTGGCGCGGGTACACTAGCGCGGGCCGAAGATCTCCGGCCTGGAGAACGCGTTTCGTGCGCAGCGAAGGCGAGCACCACAAGACTCTCGACGCGACGCTGAAGGACGTCATGGCGTTGCTCGATCGTCAGGCGCTCGTGCATCAGCTCGTGGCGCGCACGGATACTCGCAAGCACGCGCTCGTTCAGTCGCTCGTCGAGCGTCAACATGCGGTCGAGCTCGAGAAGAAGCTCAATGGCCTGCATCCGGCCGACGCCGCATTCGTACTCGAAAGCCTGCGGCAGGAGCAGCGCATCGCGGCCTGGCACCTGATTCATCGCGACCGGCGCGGGGCGATCCTGCTCGAGCTGGCGGCGCCGATCCGCACGTCGCTGGTCGGGCTCGCTGGACGAGCCCGAGCTGATAGCGCTCGGCCGGCAGATGGACGCCGAGGACTTCGCCGACCTCGTGCAGGACCTGCCGCGCGACCGCGTCGATGCCGTGCTCGCGCAGCTGAGCACGCACGAGCGCGCCGAGGTGCAATCGGTGCTGTCGTTTCCGGAAGGCAGCGTCGGCGCGATCATGCAGCTCGATGTCGTCACGGTGCGCGCCGACGTCACGCTGGAGGAGGCCGTCGCCTCGTTGCGCCGCCGCGGCAGCTTGCCGCCGCAGCTCACCTCGCTGATCGTGGTCGACCGCAACTCCGTCCTGCAGGGCACCCTGCCGCTCGACCAGCTGCTGGTGCGCGACGGAAAGCTGCTCGTCAGTCAGGTCATGGATGCCGCCCCGGCGCACTTTCTCACCAGCGATACGGACGACGACGCGGCCGAGGTGTTCGAGCGCTACGACCTGATCTCCGCGCCGGTCGTGAATCTGCACAACCAGGTCGTGGGCATGCTGACGGTCGACGCGGTGCTCGAGCACATGAAGCAGGACTCGTTCAAGCAGGCGTTGTCGCAGGTCGGCTTGAGCGAGGACGAGGATCTGTTCGCGCCGATTTGGCAGAGCGGGCGCAAGCGGCTGGCGTGGCTCGGCGTGAACCTGCTGACGGCGTTCATCGCCTCGCGCGTGGTCGGTCGCTTCGAAGGCTCGATCGCGCAGCTGACGGCGCTCGCGGCGCTGATGCCGATCGTCGCGAGCATCGGCGGCAACACCGGCAACCAGACGGTCGCGCTCGTGATTCGCGGCATCGCCCTGTCGCAGCTGAACGTCAGCAACATGCTGTTCCTGCTGCGCAAGGAGCTCACGATCGGCATGATCAACGGCGCGCTCTGGGGCATCGTGATGGCCGTCGTGACGCTGCTGCTGTATCACTCGCTGGGGCTCGCCGCCGTCATGGCGTCCGCCATGCTGCTGAACATGCTCGTGGCGGCGTCGGTCGGCGTGCTGTGCCCGTTCGTGCTCGAGCGGCTCGGGCGCGACCCCGTCATGGGCAGCAGCATCCTGCTGACGGCCATCACCGACAGCATGGGGTTCCTGATCTTCCTGGCGCTGGCGTCGGCGCTGCTGCTGTAGCGCTACGAAGGCAAGAGCACGCCCGAGCCGCCGGCGGACTTCGGCAGATCCTTGTGCTTCGGCAGCGGGTCCACGATCCGCAGCACGGCCTCCTGATAATGAATGTGCTCGCGGGGCCTGAAGTCGAGGGTCGGCAGCACGGCCGGATAGACGTCGACGAGGCGCAGCTTCGGCAGCTCGCTCATGAGGTGGCCGCCGCACGTCTTGCACCACTTGCGGGAGCTTTGCGGGGTCTTGTTGAACGTGCCGAGATGAATCGGCGCCGCCGGTGATCTTCACGGCCTCGGGTCGCCACAGGGAGTAGGCCGTGACCGGGCTCGGCCGACCAGTGTCGGCACGATTCGCAGTGACAGTAGCCCATGGCGACCGGCTCGCCGGTGACGGTAATGGAGATCGCGCCGCAGAAGCAGCTGCCCTTGTGTACTTTGCTCATGGTTCTCGTTCGCGGGCGGAGGTCGGCCGCTACTATAACCGAGCCTGGCAGCGGCGCTCGGGGGTCCTTAGCGGTTAAAAGAACTGTTATTAGCGTGACACGGCGAGGGGTGGCTGCCACCATTCGCGGCCTCCGACGGGCTCACAGAGGACAACGCCGTCACGATGCGCTCTGCCGACGCGGTAGGATGTCGCGGCGGCTGGAATTCGACCATGCATCGACCGACGAGACTCTCGACGATGGCCGGCGGCGCGGCGTTGGCGTTGCTCAGCTTTGCCGCACCCGCGCAACAGGACGCGGCACCGGCGCCAGAGCCAGGCAACCCAGGATCAGCAACCCGCGAGCCCGCCGTCCTCGGCGGATCAGCTCGAGGAGATCGTCGTATTCGGCCGCAGCATGCAGCTGCTCGGTCGCGCCGAGGCGGCGAGCGAGGGGACGGTCGGCGGCGCCGATCTGGCCGTTCGCCCGATGTTGCGCGTGGCCGAGCTGCTCGAGGCCGTGCCCGGTCTGATTGCGGTGCAGCATTCGGGCAGCGGCAAGGCCAACCAGTATTTCCTGCGCGGCTTCAACCTCGATCACGGCACCGACTTCACGACCTACGTCGACGGGATGCCGTGGAACCTGCGCTCGCATGGCCACGGGCAAGGCTACCTCGACGTCAACGGCATGATGCCGGAGGCCGTGGAGCGCATCGACTACCGCAAAGGGCCCTACCGGGCCGATCTCGGCGACTTCTCGATGGCCGGCGCCTCCTTCATCTCGACGATCGAGCGGCTCGATGCGCCGTTCGTCGGCGTCGAGGCCGGCCAGTACGGCTATGGCAGGCTCGCGGCCGGCGGCACGAAGGAGCTCGCCAACGACGCGAGCCTGACCGGGCTCATCGAGCGGAAGTCCTACGACGGCCCGTGGCAAGAAGCGGAGGGGCTCGCTCATACGGCGCTTTGGGGCAAATACCTGCGCCCGACCGAGTTCGGCAAGCTGGCCGTCACGATGTGGGGCTACGACGGCAACTGGCATCCCGACGGAGCAGATCCCCGAGCGTGCGATCGGCACCTCGGTGTGTCCCGACGCGTTCTGCGCGCTCGATCCCACGGCCGACGGCAACACCTCGCGCTGGATCGGCACCGCGCAGCTCGATGGGAACAAATGGCAGGCGTCGACGTATCTGCAGTACTACGACTGGCACATGCAGTCGAATCCGACCTACGACTATCAGATCAATCAGTTCGATCGGCGGACGACGATCGGCGGCCGGTATCTGCGTACCGTCGTCGATCGCCAAAAGATCCAGCTCGATGTGGGCGGCGAGTTTCGCTACGACGACATCGGCAATGTGGGTGTCGACCACGACGATCAAGGGCAATTCATCGAGAACATTTCGCAGAACGCGATTCGGGAGCCGTCGCTCAGCGGTTTCGCCGAGGCGACGTGGTCGCCCACCGACAAGCTGCGCCTGATGGGTGGGGTGCGGGAGGATACCTACAGCTTCGATGTGACGGCGAAGACGCCGGGCAGCTTTGCCGGCCACGAGAGTGAAAGCCAAGCATCGCCGAAGATCGGTCTTGCTTGGGCGTTGAATCGGCAAGTCGAGCTCTATGGCAACTGGGGCCGCGGCTTCCATTCGAACGATGCGCGCGGCATCGTCAATACGATGGATCCGGTGCCGGGCTTGTCACCGGGCACGGGTTACGAAGCGGGCGCACGCTTCGAGGTCGGCGCATTGAAGCTCACCACGGCGTATTGGTGGCTGGATCTCGACAGCGAGCTGATCTTCGTCGGCGACTCGAACTCCGTGGAGCCGAGGGGTGCCTCCCGCCGTGACGGCTACGAGGTCACCGCTGTTCTGGAAGCCGCTGGACTGGCTCGGCATGGATGCGGTGTACACCGGCAGCAACGCGCGCTACGTCGACAACCCCGAGGGCCCCTACATCGAGGGCTCCGTCGAGCACGCGGGGGAGTTCGGCATCCAGGCCGTCAAGGATCGCTGGGAGGCCAGCTTGCGCATTCGCTACCTCGGCGAGTACCCGTTGACACCGGACAATGCGCATCGGGCCGGCGGGGAAACCACGCTCAGCGTTCGCGGCGCGTACACGGTCGGCCGCGCGACTTGGTATGCGGATCTGTTGAACGTGCCGGACTCCGGCGGTAAAGACATCGTCTACTGGTATCCGGCGTACGTGCCGGGGCTCGACCCACCCGGGACGAGCTCGGCCGATATCGACTGCGACGTGACGAATTGTCGCGTGAGCCGCGCTCAGGAGCCCCGGACGCTACGCGTCGGCGTGAAGTTCAAGTTCTAATCGCCGCTCGCGCGTCAGGGATGCAGTGCGGCGGTAGGGCCGGCGCCGGCCGCGAGCAGCGCGGTGGCCGCCTCGGCATGGCCGTTGGACCGCGCGAACGACAGGGCGCTCGCGCCCTCGTCGTCGACCGCGTTCACGTCGGCGCCGGCTTCGATCAGTAGACGAATCACGTCTGCTTGACCCGCGGCGGCGGCCGACATCAGCGCCGTATGACCGTACCAGCGCTCGCGCGCATTGACGTCGGCGCGATTCCTGCGCGCCACGGGCCGCGAGGTGCCGCCATAGCCGGTGTCGTCCGCCGCGCTATAGGCCGAACGCTCCGCCGACGGGTCCGTCCCGAGCTCGGCGAGCGTGTCGACTGCGTTGCTGCCGGTCAGCAGCGCACCGACGACAGCCGTATTGCCAGCTCGTGCGGCCGTCATCAGAGCCGTCTCGCCGCCGGGAAGGGCGGTATTCGGATCGAGGCCGGCAACCAGCAGCGCACGCGTGGTGGCTGCGTCGCCGTTGCGGGCTGCGAGATACAAAGCCGAGACGCCATAACGGTTGCGCGCCGCGACGTCCGCGCCGGCGTCGATCAAGAGCTTGACGATCTCCGGCGAATGGCCATGTGCGGCGCGCATCAACGGAGTGGTGCCGTCGTCCTCTGCGGCGTTCACGTCCGCACCGTTTGCGACCAAATTCTCGACGGCCGCGCGGTCGCCGAGCAGCACGGCTTCGAGCAGTGTCGCGGGCCGGTATTCCTGTGCTGCGCTCGGGGGGGCGACCTCGTCGCGGCTGCAGCCGACCACGCCGAGCGCGAGGAGCGCGACGATTCCGAGTTGGCGACGAACCTGTATGCCTTGCACTTCTTCACCCAATGGCCGGTCATGGCCATCCCGATAGGGCGAACCCCATGATACTCGCTGAAGCTGAACGGCAGCTTTATACCACGCAAGATCTGCCGTGCGGAGGCGCGGACCGCGCTCGCTAGTAGAGCCGGCTCGAGCGCTCGTTCTCGTTGCAGATGAACTCGATGAGCTCGGCGTCCGGATACAGCCGTTGGTTCACACGCACCGTGAACGGATGCGTGTAAGCCATTGGATCGTCTATCGTTACATCGATCTGCAAGGTGCCGAAATTTAGCCGCCGGAACCGCTCGGTCAGCTTGCCATGGCTGGTCAGGGGGCTGCCCTGGACGTCGAGCCACACGTCGTCGCGGAATCCCACGGTCTCGACGACGAGCGTGTCGCCTTCCCAGTGGCCGGACGAGTAGCCATACCACCATGGCTGGAGATCGTCGCCGGGCGTTGGCAGGGGCCGTCCGTCGGTGAAGATCTGCCGCAGGCCCTGGTTGCCCTCGTACATGATCACGATCAGGCCGGGGGTCTGGACGACTTTGCGCGGCTGCGGATGCAGGTGTAGCTGCATCAGGCCCATCGGGAGGCAATGGGCGTCGGGGTTGTCCTTCTGGTTGTTCGCGATCCGCTCGGCGCGCAATTGCGCCGCGAGCGGCTGGTAGGGCAATCCGCCGCGCAGCCCGGCCCCGAGGCTCCAGAACGTGGCCGCCGGTGGACCGCCGTCCTTCGACTGCAAGGCCTCGAAGGCCGGCGTGAGGCCGCCCGGGCCGACGCGCTCCCAAACACCCGAGAGATCCGGATGGCCGTCGGCCGCGCGCGGCGTCGGCGCGTCCAGGTTGACCGTGCCGTCGGCTTTGCGGGGTTGAGCTGGAGCCTGGAACTCCGGCCACTGCGCGGCGGCCGGTGTCGCCATCAGGGCGGCGATGCCCCCGGCCAGCAGCCAGCCGACTCCGGCGCTCGCGAGCCGCGCTCCCCCCGGTGTGCTCACTACGGCGTGGACGCGGGCTCGTTCTCCGCCGAGGAGCCAGCGAAGAGCTTCTTGCCGTTGGCCAACGTCACGGTGCTCGCGTTACCGACGTGCGGGTTGTTCTTGGCGCGGTGACCCGTAACCGTGACGGTGTCGCCGAGCTTCATGGAGTTGCGGGTCCAGCCGCGGCGCATGAGGCCATTCGGGCTCGCGAGCTCGAAGTCCCAGTTCACGATCTGGCCCGTGGTCTCGTCCTTCGCATCGATGTAGAAGCGCGCATGCGGGTTCTCCCACTCGACTTTGGTGACCGTGCCCGTGACCGTGACCGGCAGCGCTCGATCGAATTCTGCCGCGAACGAATGGTGCGCGGCCGCGGGCCCTTGCAGCAGGACCGAGCCGGCGACGGCAGCGACAGCGAATACCCAATGAGCTTTCATTTCGTACTCCTCAAGGATCGTAGTTCTGCGAGGATTTCTCATTCTCGTTGCAGATGAATTCGATGAGCTGCTCGTCGAGCATGATCTGATGACTCACGCGCACGGTGAAAGGTTTCGTATAGGCCTTCGGATCGTCGACCGTGACATCGATCTCCAAGTGGCCGAAGTCGGGCCGTCGCCAACGCTCGATGAGCTTGCCCTGGTCCGTCAACGGGCTGCCAAAGACGTCGAGCCAACCATCGTCGCGAAATCCCACGGACTCCACCACGAGCGTGTCGCCCTCCCAGTGCCCGACCGAGTAGCCGTACCACCAAGGCTGCAGATCCTCATCGACTTTCGGTAGCGGCCTGCCGTCGAGAAATATCTGGCGCAACCCCTGGTTGCCCTCGTACATGATGACGATGAGGTTCGGCGTCTGCACGATCTTGCGAGGTTGCGGATGCCCATGCAGCTGCATGAATCCCATCGGCAGGCAGTGCGCGTCGGGATTGTCTTTCTGGTTCGCCGCTACCCGTTTCTCCCGAAGCTCGCGCGCCCACGGTTGAAAAGGCAGGCCGCCGGGGATGTTCGCGCCGATGTCGAAGAAGGTGGCGCGCGGCGGCGCATTCGGATCTGTCGGCGGCTTGCTCGGTGTGAGGCCGAGCTGATTCGCGCCGCTGCCATCGGCCGTGTCCTGCAGCGACCGCGACGGGCTCGCCTGTCCCGGGGGTGGCGCTGCGGCGATCGAGTTGAAGTAAATCTCCCAGATGCCGGTGAGATCGGGATGACCCTCCGCGGTACGTGGAGCGGGTGCCTTCAAGTTCGGAGTGCCGTCGGAATTCTTCGGCACGTTCGGGGTCGGATAGCTTGGCCATTGTGCGCACGCCTGCGCGGTAAGCATCCCGAGGCTGCTGGCGAGCAGAACAGCGCTGATCCGATTCACGATTATGTCCCGTGCAGTTTTGGCGAGACCGAGAAAATACCGTATTCGAGCCAGGCAGCAAAGCGGCTCACGCGTTCACGTCGATGGTGACGAGTATTCTTCGCAATTAGGTGTCGAGTGAGGAAAATGCTACGCTCAGCGTCGTAGGCTGCCGAAGACAGCCAGCCGGGGGAAAGTACGTGCAAAGAGATCCTCGTGACATTCTTTTGAAGTCGCCGATGACGACGATGCAGATCATCATCATCGCGATCACCATAGGTCTCAACGGACTCGACGGATTCGATGTGCTGTCGATCAGCTATGCCTCGCCGGGCATCATGGCGGAGTGGGGCATCGATCGTGCCACGCTGGGCTTCGTGCTCGTGGCCGAGCTCGTCGGCATGGCCATCGGCTCCATCGTCCTCGGCGGCGTCGCGGACAAGGTAGGCCGGCGGCCGCTGGTGCTAGGGTGCCTCGTCGTCATGGCCGTGGGCATGTTCATGGTCACGACCACGACGAAGGGTGCATCCACCTCGACCGGACTCATCGTGCTCTCGTCGTGGCGAGTCATCACGGGCTTGGGCATAGGCGGCATGCTGGCCGCGGTCAATGCGGTTGCCGCGGAATTCTCGAACGCGAAGAGAAAGCACCTGTCCGTCTCGCTGATGTCGATCGGCTATCCTGCGGTGGGCGCGATCGGCGGCCTGGTCGCGTCGTGGCTGTTGCGCGATCACGATTGGCGCGCGGTGTTCTACTTCGGCTGCATCACGACGCTGGTGTTCATCCCTGTCGTATTTTTCCTGATTCCGGAGTCGGTGCACTGGCTCGCACGTAAGCAACCCGCCGGCGCGCTCGACAAGATCAATCGGGCGATGCGGCACATCGGCCAGCCAACGGTTGCGGCGCTGCCGGAGGTCTCGGAGGAGACGCGTAAGCGCTCGGTCAGCGACATTTTCCGGCCTGGTCTCCTTGCGACGACGATCATCGTGGCCGCGGCATATTTCTTCCACATCACCACGTTCTACTACATCCTGAAATGGGTGCCCGTGATCGTCGTGCAGATGGGCTTCCAGCCATCGTCGGCCGGCGGCGTCCTGACCTGGTACATGGCCGGTGGCGCCACGGGCGGCGCCGTGCTCGGCTTCCTGACGATGCGCTACGGGATCAAGGCGCTCACGATCAGCGTGCTCGTGCTGTCGACCGTGATGGTCGCGATCTTCGGTCAGACACCCGCCGATCTCGGCAAGCTCGGCCTGGTCTGTTTTTTCGCGGGCTTCTTCACGAATGCCGGCATCGTCGGGTTGTACGCGATCTTCGCCCACGCCTATCCGACCCACGTCCGTGCAACCGGCACCGGCTTTGCCATCGGCTTCGGGCGCGGCGGCTCCGTGCTCGCGCCGGCCGCGGCAGGCTTCCTGTTCGAGGGCGGCTTCGGCGTGCCGGCGACCTCCATCGTGATGGCGCTCGGATCGCTATGCGCCGCCGGTGTACTGATCTTCCTGAAGATCAGGCCGGACGTGCCCGACGAGGAGCCGGTTGAAGAGCCGGCGGCCGTTCCGACCAATCTCGGTCGCGCCGTCGCTCAGGGTCGTTGAGGGGGAGTGGCCGATGATCGAAGCTATTGAGAACAGCGCCTACGCTGTTTGGGTACGTGAGTCGCCGTCGTTCTGGGCGTACACGTGGATTCTGTCGCTGCACGCGATGGGTCTCGCGATCGTCGTCGGCATCAACACGATCGTGGCGCTGCGTCTGCTTGGCTACGTGCCGGATATCCCCGTCAACAGCCTGCGCAAGCTGTTTCCGTGGATGTACCTGGGGTTCACGATCAACGCATTCTCGGGGCTGTCGTTGCTCGCGGCGAACGCGACAAACGATCTGCACAACTGGATGTTCTTCGTGAAGCTGTCGATGATCGCGCTCGCCATGGTGAACCTCGAGCTCACGAAGGCGAAAGTGTTCAACCATCCGGCCGTCGTCAACGGCACGGGTGTGCCGATCGAGGCGAAGTACTTCGCTTTGGCATCGATCGTATTCTGGTCGCTGGCGATCTGTGCCGGACGTTTGACCGAATACCCGGCGTTCGTGCAGGCCTGGTTTGGCTTTTAGACGCCGCACCTTCAAACGGGGAACGCAGTCATGGTCGATCTTTTCATACGGATTCTACTGAGCACCGGCGTCAACGATTACGTGGCGACTCACGACTGGGTCTGGCCCGTATGCGAGATCCTGCATTTCTTCGGCATGGCGATACTGATCGGCAGCGTGGGGCTCGTCGATATCAGGATCCTCGGCGTGGCGAAGGGCGTACCGATCAAGTCCCTCGAGCGCTTCGTGCCGCTCGGCGTGATCGGATTCTTGATCAACCTGACGACCGGGCTGATCTTCGTCGGCGGCAACCCGGTGGGTGGACCGCAGGAATACCTGACCAACCTCTCGTTTCAGATCAAGATGGTGCTGATCTTGATCGCCGGTCTGAACGTGCTGGCGTTCTATGTCACGGGGATTGCCCGGCAGACCGACGCAGTGCCCGCCGGCGGCGTGGCGCCGATGAGCGCCAAGGTCGTCGCCGCGCTGTCGCTGGTGCTGTGGTTCGGCGTGATCCTGTTCGGTCGGTTCATCATGTACAGCGATACGCTGCTGTACGCGTTGGGCCTCTGAGCGTCTTGGCCTCCTGATCACCGCACGCGCCGGCCGTCGTCGGCGTCGTCTTCTCGCGATGTGGTACGTCTACATCGTTCGCTGCGCCGACCGCACCTTCTACACCGGCGTGGCGCGAGATCTGACCGCGCGACTCGCCGCGCACAACGCCGGTCGCGGCGCCAAGTACACACGCGGGCGATTGCCTGTCACGTTGATCTATCGAGAGTCCGCCGGCGACCGTGCTGCTGCGCTGCGGCGCGAGCACGAGATCAAGCGTCTACCGCGCGCGGCGAAAGCGGCGCTGGCTCGTCACCCACCGGGCCCGAAGGCCGACGGCTAGGTTCCCCTAGGGAACGGCCGAAATCTTCGTGCCGTCGGGCAGGATGATGGCCTTCAGAAAGTATTCGTTCGCGTTGTCGCGGCGCGGCGCGCCGATCGCCTTGATCTTCTTGCCCGGTGCAATGTCTTCGGGTTTCAGCCCCATGCGCACGATCATGTTGGCCGGTGCGCCTTCGGTGAAATTGATGGTCTCCTTCGTGCCGTCGGGCTTCGTCTGCACGAGCGTCATGGCCATGTGCGGGTTCCGCAGCTTGAGCGTCTCGACGACCCCCTCGAACTCGATGCTCTTGCTCATGTCCCAGACCGCGAACGAGTGATGGGCGGCGGCGGGGAACGCGATCGTCGCGCAGGCCACCGCGATCCAGCCGAGTAATCGTGTGTGCATGTGTCAACCCTCCGGGTTCGGGAGCGCGTCGAGATCCGGCAAGGTGAGGCCGCGCTCGGTCAAATAGTCGTCCCACAGCGTGTCCGTGCAGGTGTACTCGAGCAGCTGTAGATCGGGTCGTAGCTGTAGAGTGGCCGTGATCCGAATCGGTTCAGTGTAGACCTTCGGATCCGTGACCACGAGATCGTTGACGAGGAACTTCTGTCGCTCCCCCTTCACGTCGCGCTCCTCGAGGTGCAGCCGCTCGACGACGTGCGCGTCGGACGAGGTGGCCATTCGCGTCATGTAGGGATAGGGCTTCAAATTCGAGGTTTCGACGACGAGCGTGTCACCCTCCCAATGCGCGACGGAGTGACCCATTGCCGACGGGAGAATCGGCTTCGGCGGGTTGTGATCCGCCATGTAGATCTTGCGATACATGCCGTAGCCCTCCCAGTAGATCGTCACGTCCTGCGGCCGCTGTTGAATCTCGACCGTGAACGGTGCGCCCCAGACGGCACGCGGCATTCCGGGCCAGATGCAATAACGGCCGGGATCGTCATCGAGCGTGAAGTGCTTCGCGTATTCCGTCGCGAGCGCCTTCGCGGCCGGCGTGTACGGCAACTGCTTTGGTGTCTGGCTGCGGCCGCCGCCCGGAAACCACAGGCCGCTGAAGTCGGGATGCGCTGCGCCGCGCGTCGACTGTCCGAAGGCGATTCGCGGCGCACCGGTCGTCAGAGCGGTGGCCACGGCGATTGCGGCGACGATGGATCTGCACATGAAACGAGCACCCCCCGAAGCGTTGACCCCTATCGTAACGTTCAGGCCGCGAGCGCAGAAGGGCCGCGAACGCTGCCCGGATAGCGCGCGGCTCAATTTTTCGGGAGCGCGAACACCCAGATCGCGGCCCCCTTGGCGGGCGGGCTCTTGAGCTCGGGGACCAGGGCGGCGTAGCTCGCGGCGTGAAATCCGCCTTCACCGACCACGATAGCCAGGTACTGCTGGCCGTCGAGGCTGTAGGTCATCGGGCTCGAGCTCGACACGTCGTTCAGGCGTTGCTCCCATAGCAGCCGGCCGTTGCCGCTGTCGTAAGCGCGCAGATACCGATCGAGCGAGGCGGCGAACACCACGCCGCCGGCCGTGGCCAGCACGCCGGACGTTTGCGGCGCGCGTTGCCGGACCTGCCAGACGACCTGGCGCTTGCCGACGTGGATCGCTTCGAGGCGGCCGTATTTTCCGTCGCTGCCCGGGATCGGCCGGATGCCCCAGTTCATGCCGGAGGACAGCCCGCCGCCACCGCCGCCGCCCGGCACGGGAAACATGTCCATGCACGCCTCGTTCAGCGGCACGATCAGCAGTTGCGACGATGCGTCGTAGGAGGCGGGTTGGAAGTTCTTGGCGCCTGCGCCGTGCGGGCACACGAATTTCAGCTGACCGTCGCCCGGCACGACGGCCGGATCGATCGTCTTCGCCCCGGTCTCCGGGTCGATGGCCGTCACGATGTTCTGCAACCCGAGGTCGTAGGCGAACACGAATTCCCCGGTGGCGGCATCGATGGCCTCGTAGATGCCGATCTTCCCCGACGACAGCGTGACCGTCCGCGGGCCGCCGAGCCCCGGCAGCTGCACGAGCTGAGTCTCGAAGGCCCAGTCGAGATCCCACTGGTCGTTCGGCAGATGCTGGAACGCCCAGGCGAGCCGCCCCGTGGTCGGGTCGATCGCGAGTGTGGAATCCGTGTACAGCGCCGCGTTGCCGACGCCGGGCTTGTTGTCGAGCAACGGCCCCGTGTCGTAAGTGTTGCCGGTGCCGAAATACGCCAGGCCGATGTCGGGGTCGTAGCTGCCGGTGTTCCACACGGATGCACCGCTGCGCCGCTCCACCGGCACGCCGTTCCAGCTGTCGCCGCCCGGCGTGCCCGGCTGGGCGATCGTGTGCACCCGCCATTCGACGACGCCGGTGCGGGCATCGACGCCGACGATTTGCGGTCCGCCGAGAGCGGCGCCGACGCCCGTGCCCGTGGTGCCGATCATCACGACGCCGTGTGCGACGAGCGGGCCGGCCGAGATGCTCTCGCGGCGCGTGAAGTCGGCGATCTTCGTGTCCCAGACGATCTTGCCGCTGGTGGCGTCCAGCGCGAGCAGATGCGCGTCGGACGTGCCGATGTAGACGTTCTTACCGTACAGCGCGAGCCCGCGTTTGTGATTCGGCCGGGCACCGGACTCGAGCGAATGCGTGTAGTGCCACAGCAGATCGCCGGTCCGCGCGTCGAGCGCCTGGACCTCGTCGCCGAAGCCGAACGCGAACATCACGCCGTCGTGAACGAGCGGCACGGCTTCGTTGGAGCCCGGTGGCAGCGACCATGTCCATGCCACGCGGAGCTGATCGACGTTGCGCTTGTCGATCTCTTTCAGCGGGCTGAAGCCGTGCGTGTCGTAAGTGCGTCGCCACGCGAGCCATTCGCCCGGCGGCGGACGCTCGAGCTGCTCGTCCGTGACCGGCGTGTAATGCTCCAGCACGGCGGGGATCTCGACGGGTGGCTTCGCGATGTACGGCGAGAACGTCATGAAGCTGAAGCCGCCGGCCGGAACCCACATCCGTTCGAGCTCGCCGGTGTTCGCCGGCAGCTCGCGCTCGCCCGGCACGATGTCGTTGCGTTCGAGCATGTACGCCATGATCGCGGCGTAGGCCGCGGGCTCGAGCGCGCCGGGAGAGGCCGAGGGCATGCGCGTGCGCATGACCTCGAACAAGTGATCGGCCGTCGTGCCGCCGTATTTGGCGATGAACGTCGGGCCGCGCAGCGGCGGTCCGAGCGGACCATCGTCCAGGTTCGCGCCGTGGCAGGGCAGACAATCGGGCTCGTAGGCGGCTTTGCCGCGGGCAGCCTGCGCCGCCGTGTAGCTCAGCGCGACTTCCTGCGCCTGCGCGGACACGGCGAAGGCGCCGAGCGCGACGCGCGGGCAGCGCGGCGAGGAGGCCAAAACGCTTCGATGCCGTTCGCGTCATGGGTAGGGCCTACTTCTTCAGGCGATAGCCGGTGGTCAACAGCCACCAGGTCGTCGCCAGGCACACGACGAGAAACACGCCAGTCATGCCGATGCTGATGCCGACATGCACGTCCGCGATCTCGTAGAAGCTCCACCGAAAGCCGCTCACCAGATAGACGATGGGGTTGAACAGCGTGATGGTTTGCCACGCGGGGGGCAGCATGTTGATCGAGTAGAAACTGCCGCCGAGAAAGGTCAGCGGCGTGATCGCGAGCAGCGGGATGACCTGCAGCTTCTCGAAGCTGTCGGCCCACAGTCCGATGATGAAGCCGAACAGGCTGAACGTGACGCAAGTGACGACGAGAAAACTCAGCATCAAGAATGGATGCGCAATCTTCAGCGGCACGAACAGTGCGGCCGTGGCGAGGATGATGAAGCCCAGCACCACCGATTTAGTCGCGGCGGCGCCGACGTAGCCCAAGATGATCTCGGCCGCCGAGACGGGCGCCGACAAAACCTCGTAGATCGTCCCCGTGAAGCGCGGGAAGTAGATGCCGAACGAGGCGTTGCCCATGCTCTCGGTCAGCAGAGACAGCATGAGCAAGCCCGGCACGATGAATGCGCCGTAGCTGGTGCCTTCGATGACCGTGATCCTCGAGCCGATAGCCGAGCCGAAGACGACGAAGTACAGCGACGTCGAGAGCACCGGGCGCGACGATGCTCTGGACGATCGTGCGCCACATGCGGGCCATCTCGAAGTGATAGATCGCGCGGACGGCGTACCAGTTCATGGGGAGCGCTTCACGAGGCTGACGAAGATTTCTTCCAGCGAGCTCTGGGTCGTGCTCAGGTCGCGGAACCGGACGCCGGCTTCCGCGAGTGCGCCGAGGAGCGCGGTAATGCCGGTGCGCTCGCTTTGCGTGTCGTAGGTGTACACCAGCTCGGAGCCGTCGCCCTGAAGCTCGAGATTGAACTGCGCGAGCTCGGCCGGCACGGCGTCGAGCCCGGAATGCAGGTACAGCGTCATCTGCTTCTTGCCGAGCTTGCGCATGAGCTCCGTCTTGTCCTGCACCAGGATGATCTCGCCGCGGTTGATGACGCCGATTCGGTCCGCCATCTCCTCGGCTTCCTCGATGTAGTGCGTCGTCAGGATGATCGTGACGCCGGTGTCACGCAGCTCTCGCACGACGTTCCACATGTCTTTCCGCAGCTCGACGTCGACACCCGCCGTCGGCTCGTCGAGAAACAGCACTTGAGGTTCATGCGCGAGCGCCTTGGCGATCATGACGCGGCGTTTCATGCCGCCGGACAGGGTCATGATCCTGTCGCCCTTCCTGTCCCAGAGGGACAGGGATTTGAGCACCTTTTCACAGTACGCAGCGCTCTTCGGCTTGCCGAACAGGCCGCGGCTGAACATCGTGGTGTCCCAGACCGTCTCGAATGCGTCGGTCGTGAGCTCCTGCGGGACGAGCCCGATCAGGTCCCGCGCGGCGCGCGCCGCTTTGCGAATGTCATGGCCGCCGACCGTGATCGTGCCCTGGGTCGGGTTGACGATGCCGCAAACGATATTGATCAGCGTCGTCTTGCCGGCGCCATTCGGCCCGAGCAGGCCGAAGATCTCGCCGCTGCCGAATGTCGAGATTCGTGGCGTGCAGCGCCTGGAAGCCCGACGCGTAGGTTTTCGTCAGGCCCTTGATCGAGATGATGGACTGCATGGAGCGATCGCCGCAGACGGACGGGTATCGTAGAGGACGGGCCGGACTTTTGCACCGCTTCGGGGCGACTCGCGAAACGCGGCGCAAGAAACTACTATCTACGACTCATCGGATTTCGCGACCGCCGGCGGCCACGATCGGTCCACTGCCGCAGGCGCCGGCCGCCGAATCCGATCGAAGGCCGCGGAGATCGTCGTTGCACTGGGGGTCCGATGTCGTTTCTGCCATTGTCACGCTTCAGAAATTCGCGCAGCGCCGCTGTCGCTCTCCTGGTGCTGGGCGTGTCGCTCGGATCGGTCTCGGCGAGAGCGCAGTGGGTGGGCTATGCAACGGCCGGCGTTCCGCGGAAGGCCGACGGCACTATCGACATGGCTGCGCCGGCGCCGCGGCTGCCCGACGGCCGACCCGACTTTTCCGGCATCTGGAGCACGGCGGATTCCAAGAAGGAGGGTGCCGCCGATACCGCCAGCAACGGTAACGACATCTCGTCCTCGCGCTACATGGCAAATATGGGCTCCGAGATGAAAGATGGGTTGCCGTATCGGCCTTGGCTCGTGCCCATCGTCAAGCGACGCACGGAAAATCTGGCGCTCGAGGATCCGCACATTCGCTGCTTACCGGACAACTTCTTGCGCGCATATGGCCTCCCGCACATGCTGAAGTTCGTGCACAAGCCGGATCTGCTCGTCGTGCTCGACGAGATGAACGCCGGGTACCGTCAGGTGTTCACGGACGCTCGACCGTTGCCTGACGATCCGAGCCCATCGTGGCAGGGTTACTCGTCCGGCAAGTGGATGGGCGATACGCTCGTGATCGACACGATCGGACTGCGCAACGACACCTGGATCGACTGGAATGGCAGCGTGCTGACGGAGTCGGCAAAGGTGCGCGAGGAAATGCAGCGTCCCGACTTCGGGCACTTGAGGATCAAGGTGACCGTCGACGATCCGAAGGCGTATACGAAGCCGTGGACGGTGACGCTCACGCAGCGGATCGTCGTCGACGCGGAGCTGATCGACGAGATCTGCTTGGAAAACGAGCAATTCGTGAAACGCATGGGACTTGCGCCCGAGGAGACGCCGTCGGGCGAGTGATCACCCTGCGAACCACGAAGCTGCGATCTCGATCTCAGGTCGTACCGAGATCGTCCACTACTATCGACCGACAACGGAGTTCCGTCATGAAGCCACGAACGTGCTCGCTACTGTCCCTGGGCATCGGCCTCATCGCCATCGCGCTGCCGGCAGCGGCGCATCATTCGTTCCCGGCGCAGTACGACATCAACAAGCCCGTCACCCTCAAGGGCACGGTAACGAAGGTCGAGTGGACGAATCCACACATCTTCATTTATGCCGACGTGACCGACGACAAAGGCAAAGTCGTGAACTGGGCATTCGAGATGGGCGGGCCGAACTCGCTGCTGCGTCAGGGGTGGAAGCGCGATTCGTTGAAGCCCGACGACGTCGTCACGATCGAAGGTAGCCTGGCGCGCGACGGCAGTCATCTCGTGAACGCGCGCTCCATCGTCCTGGCATCGACAGGCCGCAAGCTGTTCGCCGGCTCGAGCGGCGGAGAAGCCCCTGCGGCGCCGGCGCGCGAGTAGTCTGCTCCCAAAAGCGAGCCCACCGACAACCTGAGAAGCTCGCCGTCCGTGTAGACCAAGCGTTTCGGCACCGTCGGCGACAGGACGTCGCCGCCGCAGCCTACACGGACGTTTTCACGGCGGTGCCGAAAGGCTTGGTCTACACGGACGGCGAGCGCTGCGCTGCGCGGCCGTGGGCTCGCCGCGTGCGTGCTCAGAACGCCGGCGCACGCCTAAATGCTGTAACCGTCCGTGCTGAACGGCAGCATGCGCGGCCGCTGGCCGGTGGCCGCGAAGATCGCGTTGGCAATCGCGGGTGCCACGGGCGGGAATGCGGGCTCGCCGCAGCCGGTCGGCGGATTGTCCGTGTCGAGGAAGTGCACGTCGATCTCGGGCGCCTTGTCGATGCGGATGATCGGGTACTTGTCGAAGTTCGTCTGCTCCACGCGACCGTTCTCGAAGGTGATCTTGAGGCCCATCGCCGTCGAGATCGCATCGACGACCGATCCCTGGCACTGATTCTCCGCGCTGCTCAAGTTGACGATCGGGCCGATGTCGGCCACCACCCATACCTTGTGCACCGTGACTTTCTTGCGCGCGTCGACGCTGACCTCGGCGACCTCGGCGAAATGGCCCTGGTGACTGAAGTGGAACGCGAGCCCGAGCCCCCGACCGGCAGGCAGCTCGCGTCCCCAGCCAGACCTCTCGGCCGCGGCCTTGATGACGCCCACTGCCCGGCCCGTGTGGAACACGCCGCCGAAAGGATCCGGCGCCAGCGGTCGCGGCGCGCCCATGAGATCCACGAGGAACTCCGGGTAGTCGCGTTTCGCGGCGACCGCGCACTCGTTCAGGAAGCTCTGGATACAGAAGGCGTTCACGTTGCTGCCCGGCGCGCGCCACGGACCCGTGGGAATCTTCGACGGGATCAGCGACTGCGCCATGCGCTGATTGCCGAGCACGTTGGCAGGGAACTCGGCCTTGTCGATGTTGCCGGCAGAGACCGGGGTCTTGCCGTCCATCGTGAAGCCGATGAAGTGGTTCTGATACGCCGACAGCTTGCCGGACGTGTCCACGGCCGCTTTGAACGACTGGAAGCCTCCGGATCGATAGAAATCGAACCCCATGTCGTCCTCGCGCATCCACTGGACCTTCACGGGGAGGCCGCCGGCTTGCTTCGACACGAGCACGGCCTCGCACACGCTGTCGTTCGCTAGGCGCCTGCCGAAGCCGCCGCCGCCGCGCAGCTGATGCAAGAGCACTTTGTCCTTCGGCAAGCCGACGAGCGCGGCGATCGCATCGACGGCCGCTTGCGGCGTCTGTGTCGGCGCCCACATCTCGACGCTGTCGCCTTTGAACCAGGCCGTGCAGTTTTGCGGCTCGAGGTCCGCATGCGAGACGTAGTGATAACCGTAGAACGCCTCGACGGTCCGGTCCGAGGCGAATGCCGCGTCGACGTTGCCTGCCTGGCCGAGGACCTCCGCCGGCGGCTGCTTCGCCAGCCGCTTGGCTTCGGCCAGGGCCGCGGTCCAACTGTCGTGTGACGCGTTGCTCTCGTCCCACTTCACTTGCAGGGCCTTCTTCGCCTGCATCGCGTTCCAGGTCGTGGTCGCGAGTATCGCGATGCCCGACGCCACGGCCGGTGCACCGGAAAGATCGAACATGGCGGGCTTGCCCCGCTCGGCAACGATGAACGCATTCTTCACGCCAGGCAGCGTGCGCACATGCTCGAGATTCGCGGAGACCACGCGCCCGCCGATGGCTGGCGCTTTCGTGAACGTCGCGAATAGCATGCCCGGGGCGCGTTGATCGATGCCATACAGCGGCTGCCCGCGCACGATCTTCTCGTTGTCTACCCCGGTGATACGCTTGCCCAGCAGACGGTAGGCGCTCTTCGGCTTCAGTTGCACGGTGTCGGCGCCGGGCACTGGCATTGTGGCCGCGGCGGTCGCGAGCTCGCCGTACGTGGCGCTGCGCCCACTCTTGTCGTGGTGGACCACATTCTTCTCGGTGCGCAGCTCCGCCGCCGGCACGTTCCAGTCCTTGGCCGCGGCACTGACCAGCATCGCGCGCGCCGTCGCGCCGGCGCGCCGCAGCGTGTCGAAATTCATCGGAATCGAGGTCGAGCCGCCCGCGAGCTGCAGGCCGTACAGCTCGGCGCTGATGATCGACTGACGCACCTCGACCTGGTCCCAGTCGGCATCGAGCTCCTCGGCCACGATCAGCGGCAACGAGGTCTTCACGCCCTGACCCACGTCGGGGTTCTTGGCGAACAGCACGACCTTGCCGTCGGCACGAACATGCACGTAGGGGTTCAGTGCCGCGTCGGCCGTGCTCTTCGTTTGCGCGAAGGCCTTCTCGGCTACGGGGCCGAGCGATAGGGCCAGCACGAATCCGCCGCCGGCGACGCCGGTAAGCTTGATGAAACCGCGCCGCGAGAGCTGCTGCGCCTCGTCGCGCCCCTTGGCGTACAGCTTCTGCAGTGACTCGGGTAGATAGACGCTCATGAGGCACCTCCGGTCTTCGCGATCTTGGCCGACGCCGAGTGAATAGCTTTTCGGATGCGGACGTACGTTCCGCAGCGGCACAGATTCGCCGCCATCTCCGTGTCGATCTGCTCGTCGCTCGGCTTCGGATAGCGAGCCAACAGCGCCGTGGCCCGCATGATCTGCCCGGCCTGACAGTAGCCGCACTGCGGGACGTCTTCCTCGATCCAGGCCTGCTGCACCGCGGTCAGTGTTGCACCCGGCGCGGCGAGGCCTTCGATCGTCGTGATCTTCTGGCCCGCTGCGCTCTCGGTGGGCACCTGACATGACTGTATGGCCACGCCGTTCAAATGGACGGTGCAGGCGCTGCATTGACCGACGCCGCAACCGTACTTTGTGCCGACGAGATTCAGCACGTCGCGTAACACCCAAAGCAGCGGTGTCTTCGGGTCGACGTCGTCGCCGATCGAATGCGCCTGGCCATTTATCGTGAGAGTCAACATAGGGCCTCCTTCGGACCGTCAGCCGTGCGAGCACTCTAGCGTAGCTGCGGGCAGGAGGTTACCGCGGTGTGAGACGCAGCAGTGAGTCGCCGGCGAGCACATACAGCGCGCCGTCGGGACCTTGGCGAACGTCGCGGATTCTCTGCTTCAGATCGGCCAGCAACGCTTCCTCGGCCACGACGCGATCGCCGTTGAGAACCAGCCTCACGAGGTGTTGCCCTGCCAGCGCGCCGATGAACAGATTGCCTTGCCACTTCGGGAACAAATCGGCGGTGTAGAACGCCATGCCCGACGGCGCAATCGAGGGTACCCAGAAATACAGCGGTTCCTCGACGCCGGGCATCGAGTGCAGGCCGTTCCCTACGGGCACGTTCTTGCGGCCGTCTGTCCGGCGCGCGTCGTATTGCGTGCCGTAGGAGACGTCGGGCCAGCCGTAATCGCGGCCGGGCCGCACGACGTTCAGCTCGTCGCCACCCTGCGGGCCATGCTCGACGAGCCAAAGCTCGCCGGTCGCGGGATTGATCGCGGCGCCTTCGGGGTCGCGGAACCCGTGCGCGTACAGCTCGCGCGGCACCGTCGCGCGGCCGAGCCAGGGATTGTCCTTCGGCGTCGTGCCGTCGCGGTTGATCCGGATCACGCGGCCGCTGAAGTTACGGCGGATATCGGGCTCGGCCGTGAAGTCGTGCTCCATGCCGTCGAGATCGCTGGCATAGAAGCGAAACGCGTCGGCGCCCGTGACGAACAGCGTCTTGTCGGGTGCGAACACGAGGCGCCGCTCGGCTCGTCCGTCGATCAGGACCTCGACGTCCTCGAGCCGGTGGTCGTCCGCCGACAGCTTGCCCCGGCCGACCCGCTCGAAGCCGAGGTCGAGCACGCGTCGCTCGGCCAGCGACTTCTCCCACACCTCGTTGTAGAAGTGCTCGAGCGGCCAGCGCTTGGGCTCCTCGCCCTTCGGTGGCGCGAAGTACGTGAAATACACGTAGCGATTCGCCGCGAAATCCGGATCGAGCGCGACGTCGTGGAATCCCTGGGCTGCGACGATCTTGACCGGGGGCACGCCGGCGATGGGCTCCGACACCGTGCCCGTCGGCGACACCGTGCGAAGCCGCCCTGCGAACTCCGAAACGAGCAGATTGCCGTCCGGCAGAAACGCGACGGCCCACGGCGCCGCGAGCTGGTCCGTGATCACGGTGACGCGATATCGCGATTTGTCCTTCGGCGCAGGAGCGTCGGTCTGCCCCGGAAATGCCGGCGCGGGCTCGGGAGGGGCGGGTGGCTGCGCGAGCGCGAGGGAAGCGAGCAAGAGTGCCGAGACCGCGAGCGACAGCTTCATGCTCTTCCCCGGTACGCGCTTCGCCTAGACTAGCAGCCGTCGTTACGCTGCGATATGGGCGTGGGCCATGCAGGTACATCTCGTCGACGGCACGTTCGAGCTGTTCCGTGCCTACTACGGCAGTCCTTCGCACATTGCCGCCGACGGTCGCGAGGTTGGCGCCGTGCGCGGTCTGCTGCGCTCGCTGCTCGCGCTGCTCGGCGAACGCCAGGTCACGCACGTGGCGATCGCGTTCGACCACGTCATCGAGTCCTTCCGCAACGACCTGTATCGGGGCTACAAGACCGGCGAGGGACTAGACCCCGTGCTGCTCGCGCAATTCGGCCCCGCCGAGGACGCTTGTCGCGCGCTCGGCGTCGTCGTGTGGCCGATGATCGAGTTCGAATGCGACGACGCGCTCGCCACCGCGGCGGCGAAATTCGCGACCGACCCGAATGTCGAGCGTGTCGTGATCTGCTCGCCCGACAAGGATCTCGCGCAGTGCGTGCGCGGTAACCGCATCGTGTGTCTCGACCGCATGCGCCGTCGTACGCTCGACGAGGCCGGCGTGCGCGCGAAGTTCGGGGTCGGGCCGCAGTCGATCCCCGACTGGCTGGGGTTGGTGGGTGACAGCGCGGACGGTTATCCCGGCATCCCACGCTGGGGCGCGAAGTCGGTGGCCACGGTGCTCGGCGCGTACGAGCACGTGGAAGCGATTCCGCCCGCCGCAGCCGACTGGTCGGTCGCGGTACGCGGTGCCGCGGCGCTCGCCGCCAGCCTTGCCGAGCACCGTAGCGCCGCGCTGCTGTTTCGTCGGCTGGCGACGCTGCGCACCGACGTGCCGCTGGCGGAGTCGCTCGATACGCTACGCTGGGTGGGGCCCGACGCAGCCGCGCTCCGCGGGCTCGCCGCGGCGTGGCGCGACTCGGTGATCTTCGAGCGAGCGCTTGGGCTGGCGACGCGCGCGCGTACAGCGTGAGACGCTTAGCGCGCCGCCCCCTCGAGGATCCCGACGAGCTCTGCCGGTCGGTCGAGCATCACATCGTGGCCGCAGTCGACGGTGACGGTGTTCCAGCCCTTGCGCTTTGCGAGCTCGTGGAAACGCAGGAACGGCGATTGGCCGTAGCCGGTGGCGAGCACGTGGGTGGCTTTGCCCGGTGGCAGAGTGTTGCGCACCGCGAGCCGGTGCTGAAACGTTGCCAGCGACTGAGGGGTGCACTGCGCATCGACCCAGGCGCGGTCCGCGAGGTTCACGTTGAAAGCCTCCGCCGGGAGCGGGGCGACGCGCCAGCCGTCACCATGCTCGTTCGCGCCTTGCACCTGCGCGTCGCGCAGCGGTGGCGGGAGCACGTCGTGCAGGCTCTGGCCGTCCTCGAGAATGAAGGCATCCAGGTAGACCACGGCGTGCAGTCGATCGGCCACGCGGTCGGCGACGCCCGTGATCACGCAGCCGCCATAAGAGTGCCCGCACAGGACCACGTTCGTCAGGCTCTCCCAGCGGATCAGGTTGACGACGTCGTCGATGTGCGTTTCGAGGCTGATCTGCGGCGACGTGAGATGCGAACGGTCGCCGACGCCGGTCAGTGTTGGCGTAAAGACGTCGTGTCCGGTCGCTTGCAGCGACTTGCGAACGCGTTGCCAGCACCAGCCGCCGTGCCAGGCGCCATGCACGAGAACGAAATTCGCCATCCATAACCTCGCTTAGGGCAGGCGCATCGCGGCATCATAAGCGACCTGGGAGAACACGTGCGCGGCGGCGGATCGCCTGCTTTTGCGGGTTTTGCGCGGGGTTTCGACCGAACGCGATTCCTGGTGTGGCGGCGGGCCGCATTATGTCCCGCGGGGCGCGGCTTCTTGCCGGCGGGTCGCGCGCGGTTTTCAGCCCTCGAAAGGGGGTAATCCGGGTTCCTGGCGGCAGCCAGAGTATTATTCGTAACACCATGTCGGGCTGAGAAAATTTCGGGTTTGTGGACTAGCAATGCCGGGGCGAACAGCGGTATCTTTGGGCAAGGTCTAAATCGGTCTGTAGCGTGCGTGAAAACGCGTCGCCGTGCCGATTTACCCGAAGCAGCTCGCCGGTGGTCCGGCTCGTGGGGGAGAGAGAATGCACGCGAGGATTTTTCAGCTCGGCCGTCAAGGGGTTAGCGGTGCAGTAGGTGCGCTGTCAATCGCTGCGCTGGTCGCGCTCGCAGCAGCGCACAATGCAGGGGCCGTGGGCAGCGTGGCTGTCGCCGCGCGCAATGGCGATGTGGATGCGGTCAAGAAAGAGCTGGCCGCCGGTGGCGATGTCAACGCGCCGGAGGCCGACGGCACGTCGGCGCTGTTGTGGGCTGCCTATCAATCGTCGCCCGAGCTCGTGCAGCTGCTGCTCAAGGCCGGTGGGGATCCCAATGCGGCCAACGAGTTTGGCGTGACGCCGCTGCTGCAATCTGCACGCTACGGCGACACCGACACGATGGCGGTGCTGCTCAAGGGCGGTGCCGATATCGCGAAAGCCGTGCGCGAGGGCGAGACTCCGCTGATGGCGGCGGCGCGTGCGGGCAGTGTCCCGGCCGTGAAGCTGCTCATCGAGCACGGTGCCGACGTCAATGCGACCGAGTCGCTGTGGGACGAGACGGCGCTCATGTGGGCCACGGCCGAAGGCCATCTCGACGTCGTGGACACGCTGCTGAACGCCCATGCCGATCCGAACAAGAAGGCGCGCGTGTCCGAGATCACCAAGCGGAGCACGCGAACCGATTACCCCTCCGGCGGGTTTACCGCGGTGATGTGGGCCGTTCGAGACGGTGACGAGGCCATTGTTCGTCGCCTTGTCGAGGGCGGGGCGGATCTGAACGCCACCAACGCGGACGGGGCCACGCCGATGATGCTGGCAATCATCAACGATCGCTTCGATCTCGCCGCCAAGCTGCTCGAGCTCGGTGCTGGTACCGACGATGGGTCGCTGTACTACGCGGTGTTGATGCGCGATGCGACGACCGACTGGCGCGCGAAAGACGGCTCGCGGATGCGCGCCGACCACCCGAACGAGCTCAGCGCGCTCGATCTCGTGGGCAAGCTGCTCGATAAGGGTGCTGACCCGAACCGCGTGTTCGAAGGCCAGATGCATTCCGCGTCGATGTGCTGTGACACGCACGAGAATGGCACGCCGTTCTTCCGCGCCGCCGTTGCGGCCGACGTGGAGGCGTTGAAGCTGTTGATTGCGCACGGCGCGAACCTCGAGTGGACTCCCAAAGTCGTCGACGGCGGGCCGCGTGATCAATTCGGGCCGAAGGTCGCCGGCAAGACGGCGCTCATGGTGGCGATGAACGGCGGCAAAGGTGTGGGCATGGCGGGGGGCCCCGGCGATATCCGCGAGGGTGCGGAGCCGCCTTTCCGCGAGGTTTCCGATCGCAAGCCGCTCGATGCGGTGCAGGTCTTGCTGCAGGCGGGCGCCAACCCCAACGCGATCTCGGGCGAAGGCGACACCGCGCTGCATCTGGCGGCGTTCGACGGCAAGATCGACCTGGTCAGGGCCCTTGCCGCCGGCGGTGCGAACCTCGACGCGAAGGACAAGGCCGGGCTCACGGCGTTGCAAGTCGTCGAGAAGCAGCCGGCGCGCCCGCCGCCCGTGACGGCCGGCGCTCAAGTGGATACCGAAGTGCACGCGCAGCCCAAAGAAGTGGCCGCGCTGCTGCGTGAGCTCAAGCAGGGCAGCGTGCAAGCACGCCTCGCGGAGGACCAGAAGCAGTGAGGACTTGGGTTTACGCAGGTCTTGGTGCCGCAGCGGTCGCAGGGGCCGCCGGCTACTGGTTGACGGTGCACAAGACGCCGGAGGCCGCCCTCCAGGATCAATGGGGGATGCTCAACCACTACTGCTCGGATTGCCACAACAACGCCGATTTCACCGCGGAGCTGTCTTTCGACGGCCGCCGTCCCGACAACGTGCACATCGATCCCGGCGTGTGGGAGAAGGTCCTGCACAAGCTGACGATCGGCGCAATGCCGCCGCAGGATCAGCCGCAGCCACCTGTCGAGACTCGCGCGTCGTTCGTCGAGTCGCTCGAGGGCACGCTCGATGCCGCGGCGGCCGCGAAGCCCTACGCGGGCACGACGACGGTGCATCGTCTGAATCGTGCTGAGTACGCCAATTCCGTTCGGGATCTGTTCGGCATCGAAGCCAACTTGGACGAGCTGCTGCCGAGCGACGGCGGCGACTTTGGTTTCGACAACATCGCCGACGTGCTGCGGACGTCGCCGCTGCTGCTCGAACGCTACTTGTCTGTCGGCTTGAAGGTCGCCGATATGGCCATCGGTAACAGCGAGGCCGCGTTGGCCTCGACCTCGTATCGGGTCCCGTTCGATCTCACGCAGGACTATCACCTCGAGGGCCTGCCGATCGGCACGCGCGGTGGCGTCGTGGTGCGCCACAACTTCCCGGCCGATGGTGAGTACGTGCTGTCCGGTCGTCTGGTGCGCGGCGTCGAGGAGGGATACCACGGCCTCGAAGGTCATGACCGACCGCACGACTTTCTGATCCTCGTGGACGGCGAAACCGTGTACTCCAGCGAGGTGGGCACCAAGGAAGACCACGAGCTCAGCGTCGCCGAAGGGATCAACGTGGCGGCCTTTGCGATCGACGCCAAGATGACGTCGCCCCACATCCGGATTACCGCGGGGCCGCACGAAGTGGCGTTTACGTGGCGCGAGCAGAGGGCGCGCGAGCAAAACGCGTGGGAGCCCGGACTGCGGGCCACGCTCGAGATCCACAATCCGTCCGGCATGCCGCGGCTCGAAGACGGCATCATCGAAGGCCCGTACAGCGTCACCGGCGTGAGCGATACGCCGAGTCGGCAGAAGATCTTCACCTGCCGGCCCGCCGCGGCGGCCGAGGAGAAGGCGTGCGCCGAGACGATCATCTCGACCCTCGCCAAGCGAGCCTATCGCCGGCCTGTCGACCAGGACGACCTGGCGCCGTTGATGGCGTTCTACGACAAGGCGCGTGCGAACGGCGGTGACTTCGACATGGGCGTTCACGACGCCGTGGCGCGCACGCTCGTGAGCCCCTGGTTCCTGTTCCGCACCGAGAGCGACTCGCCCGACGTGCCGGCCGGCTCGGATCACCGCATCGACGATTTCGAGCTCGCATCGCGGTTGTCCTTCTTCCTCTGGTCGAGCACGCCCGACGACGAGCTGCTCGCGTCTGGCAGACAAGGGGCAGCTGCACGAGCCCGGCGTGCTCGAAGCGCAGGTCCGACGCATGGTCGCGGACCAGCGGGCCAATGCCCTCGTCGAGAACTTCGTCGGTCAATGGCTGCAGCTACGCAACCTCGATTCGCGTGCCCGGCCGGATCTGCTGATGTTTCCGGACTTCGACGGCAACTTGCGTAACGCCTTTCGCACCGAGACGGAGATGTTCTTTGCGCATGTGCTGCGCGAAGGCCGTCCCGTGCAGGAACTCATGACGGCGGACTACACGTTCGTCAATGAGCGGCTGGCGCGGCACTACGGTATCCCGGGTGTCTACGGCTCGCGGTTCCGCAAGGTCGACGTCAAGGACCCGAACCGTCGCGGTCTGTTTGGTCAGGGCAGCATCCTGTCGATTACGGCCGCCTCGACGCGTACCTCGCCGATCATCCGCGGCAAGTACATCGTTTCGACGTTCTGGAACAACCCCCCGCCGATGCCGCCACCGAATGTGCCGGCGCTCGAGGTCAGCGCGCCGAAAGACCGGCCGTCGACCGTGCGCGAGCAGCTCGAGCTGCACCGCGCCAACCCGACGTGCGCGGCATGCCACAAGAACATCGACCCGGTGGGGTTTGCGCTCGAGAATTTCGATGTCGACGGTTCCTGGCGCGACGCTACGCGTGAGGGCTTGAAGATCGACTCGGCGGGCGTGCTGGCGGACGGCACGGCCGTCGATGGGCCGGTGGAGCTGCGTGAAGCGCTGCTGCGCAACCCGAACTTGTTCCCGAACACGGTGACGGAGAAGCTGCTCATTTACGCGCTCGGTCGCGGACTCGAGCCGGCCGACATGCCCGTGGTTCGCGGTATAGTGAGAAATGCCGCCAAGCGGGATTACAGTTTGATGTCTATCGTTCTAGGTATCGTGGATAGCTATCCGTTCCAGATGCGGACGAATAGCGCTGCGTCGGGTGCGACTGCGACGGTCGCGCAAACGAAGGAGTAGTAGCCAATGTTCGTTACGAAGAAGCACTTGGATCGCCGGACCTTCTTGCGCGGCGCTGCAGGAACCGCCATCGCTCTGCCGTTCCTGGACGCCATGCTGCCCGCGATGGCGCAGACCCGAGCGGCGGGGGGTGAGCGTCTCCGCTTTGGCGCGATCTACATGCCGAACGGCATCTACCCCGGGCTGTGGCATCCGGAGAAGACCGGCAAGGGCTGGGAGTTCAACCGGACGATGAAGCCGCTCGAGCCGTATCGGGAGCACCTGACCACGATCAGCCAGATGAAGGCCCCCGAGGGCAAGAAGGACATGGGCGGCATCCACATGGGTGCCAGCGCAGCGTTCCTGAACGGCAGCGGGCCGGACGGACACAACGGTGAGTTCAATCTGATTCGCTCGAAGAAGTCGATCGATCAGTACATCGCCGATGCGATCGCCGGCGACACGCCGATTCGCTCGCTCGAGGTCGGAACCGAAGACATGGGCACGTCGGCAGGTGCCTGCGACGGCTATCCGTGCGTGTTCTTCAACACGATGGCATGGCGCGACGAAAAGAGCCCGTTGCCGGTATCGGTGAATCCTCAGGTCACCTTCGAGCGCATGTTCGGTGAGCCCGGCACGGCGCACCAGCGTATCGCGCGGCTGCAGGAAAAGGAGAGCATGCTCGACTCCGTCCTCGAGGAAACGAAGCGGCTCGAGCGCAAGATCGGCGCGAGCGATAACGCGATCCTCGACGAGTATCTGACGAGCGTGCGCCGCGTCGAGGAGCAGCTGCAGAAGATGCAGTCCCGCTCGGAAGCGATCGCGAGCGCGTCAGGCGGTCCTGTCGGCATCCCGGAGGACTTCGACGAGCACATGACGGTCACCTACGACCTGCTGCACCTCGCGTTCCAGGGCGACCTCACGCGCGTGTTCAGCTTCATGCTCGGCCACGAGGCGAGCGGTCGCAGCTACGCGTTCGTCGGCGTGAAAGAGCCGCACCACTCGACGTCGCACCACAAGAACACGCCCGAGAGCCTCGAGGCGTACGCGAAGATCGGCGCTTATCACATGGTCAAACTGGGCCAGTTCATCGATAAGCTCAAGGCCACGCGCGACGGCGATCACACGCTGCTCGACTCTTCGGTTCTGTATTTCGGTGCGGGCATGAGCAACGGCTTGCTGCACGATCGGCACAACGTGCCGGCGCTGCTCGTGGGTCATGCGAATGGCCGGCTCGAGGCCGGCGGCCGACACATCGCCGTCGAGAAGGATGTCCCGACGTCCAATCTGCTGCTGGCGCTGGCCGACAAGTTCGGGGCCGAGCTCGACACGATTGGTATCGCGTCGGGCCGCCTGCAGATCTAGCTTTCTCGGCCAAGTGACTCGAAATTCGGGGCCCGCTTGCGGGCCCCGTTCCTTTCCGGAGGCATGACGCTTGCTGCCTAGCCTTGGCCGAGCCGGTTCCAGAGGTAGACGGCCAGCGCTTTGATCGTGGCGGCGTCGAGCTTATCGGCCCAGGCCGGGCAGCGACCCATGCGGCCTGCGGAGATCGAGGCGGTGATGGCGGCCCGGTCCCCACCGTACAGCCATATCTTGTCCGTCAGGTTCGGGCCGCCGTAGGGTTTATACCCGGTGGCGTCGGCTCCATGGCACTCGGTGCAGTCGTCGTCGAAATCGACCTTGCCGCGCGCCGCCGCGGCGGGATCCGCTTCACGGCCCGAGAGCTGCACGACGTACTCCGTCAAGTCGCGAATCTGATCGGCGGTCAGCGTGCCTTGCGCCAGGAAGCCGGGCATCTCGGAGTAGCGCGTATCCGGACAATCGCCATACTGCGCCAGCGCGGTCACGGCGGCGCAATCCTGGTTCCGGATTCCGTACCGGATCGTCTGCTCGAGAGCCGTCACGGGGCCCACGTCGTTGGTTTCCTCGAACGTGATGCCCCACAGGAATTCGTAGTCGATGAGGTTCGGGACGCCCAGTTTGCCGCGCAAGTCAGTGCCGTGGCACGCGGCGCAGTGTGCCTCGATGGCCTTCTCGGCTGTCGCGGTAACGAAGGCGCTGGCCTCGGGATCGACCCTGATTGCGTACGGCGAGTCGATCACGACGCGCTCGGCCACAGGGAGCTTCGTGGGCTGCGCCGTCAGGGCCCCCGCGCCCAGCAGAGCGGCGCTCGCGAACGTGCCCAGGACAACGTCGTACCGCATATCGGGCTCCTCCTGAGGGGCCACACTCTACGATTGAGCGACCTTGCGGCCAGCCGGCGCGCACTGTCAGCGCGAGGGGGCCGCGCCAGCCTTCCGGAGCAGCAGCAACAACGGTGCGGCCAGGAGCGTCATGAACAGCATGAGCCGGAAATCGTTGATGTAGGCTGTCGTGAGGGCCTGTCGCGTGACCTCGCCGTCCAGGGCGGCCAATCCGGTGCCGTGCAGCGCGCTCCAGAATTGCGGCACACCGGGGGCGCGCAAGGCCGCGCGAAACGGCGTCACGTTCTCGCTGAGGATGGCGTGGTTACGCTGCAGCTCGCGGCCGAGCACGGTGACGACGATCGAGATGCCGATGCTCATACCGATGTTGCGCATCAGACTGAACATGGCCGTGCCTTCACCGCGAAAGCGCGGCGCGAGCGTCGCGAACGCCGCCGTGCTGAGCGGCACGAAGATGAACCCCATGCCCACTCCCTGAATGATGCCGGAGTACAAGATCTCGTACACGCCGACTTCGGCGTTGAACTTCGTCATGAGCCACAGCGACCAGCCCATGAGCGCTAAACCCAGAGCGATGAGGGCGCGCGTGTCGATCTTGCCGATGAGTCGGCCGACGATCACCATCGCGACTGCAGTGCCGATCCCGCGCGGCGCCATTACGAAACCGGCGGTGATGACGGGAAAGCCGAGCAGCCCCTGCAGGAAGGGTGGCAGCAGCGCCATGCTCGAGAACAGCATGATGCCCACCATGAACATGAGCACGACTCCGACCGAGAAATTACGATCTGCGAATAGTCCGGGCTCGATGAAGGCCTTGTCGCTCGTGAACATGTGGACGAGCAGCAGATACAATGCGAGGCCCGCGGTGGTCGCCTCGAGCACGATCTCGGTGCTACCGAACCAGTCCTGCGAATTGCCGCGATCGAGCATCAGCTGCAGAGTGCCGATCACGATGCTGAGCAGCGCAAACCCGAAGAAGTCGAACCCGCGCCGCGCGATGCGGGCGGTCTCCGGCATGGACGTCACGATCCCGAGCACCGCGAGAATGCCCACGGGCAGATTGATGTAGAACGCCCAGCGCCAGCTGTAGTACTCCGTCAGGTAACCGCCGAGCGTGGGACCGAGCACCGGCCCCACCATGACGCCGAGCCCCCACAGCGCCATTGCCGAGCCCTGCTTGTCGCGCGGGTAGACGTCGAGCAGCGTCGCCTGCGAGAGCGGGACGAGGCCGGCGCCTGCCGCGCCCTGCAGCGCGCGAAACAGCACGATTTGGTCGAGCGAGGTGGCGGCGCCGCACAGCATCGAGGCGAGGACGAAGCTCACGACGCAGAACAGGAACACCCGCTTGCGGCCGAATTTGTCGCTGAGCACACCCGTCAGCGGCGTGAAGATGGCCGCCGTCACGATGTACGACGTGAGCACCCACGAGATCTGGTCCTGCGTCGCCGACATGCTGCCCTGCATGTGCGGCAGAGCCACGTTGACGATCGTCGTGTCGACGACCTGCATGATCGTCGCGAGCATGATCGACACCGTGATCATGCCGCGGTTCGCCGGCACGCCGTCGTCGAGCTCGCTCATGTCAGTCGCGGGAGGTCGAGAGCGAGCCGATCCGGCGTTGGCTGGCGGGCCGCTTCGGCAGCAGCGCACGCAGGATGGCCGGCGCCGCCCGTTCGTAGCCGGTGTCGATCGTCACCATCGCGCTCATGCCGACGCGCAGCTCGGGGCCGCCCGCGGCCACGTCCACCGCGATGCGCACCGGGATCCGCTGCGTCACTTTGACCCAGTTGCCGCTGGCATTCTGCGCAGGGATCACGGAGAACTCCGCGCCGGTGGCCTGGCTGATGCTTTCGACTCTGCCTTGCCAGGTTCGGCCGGGGTAGGTATCGAGCTCGACGTCGGCCAGTTGACCCACGGCCACGTGCGTGAGCTCGGTCTCTTTGTAGTTGGCCTCGATCCACATGCCATGGTCGGCGACGATGCTCATGATCGGCGCGCCCGGCGCGATGTACTGACCGACGGTCGGCACCTTGCTCGCGACACCCTCGAACGGCGCCCGCACGGTCGTATGCTCCACATCGAGCATGGCCGCATCTAACATCGACTTGGCGGCCAAGTACGCAGCCTGCTCGGTGATGGGACGATCGAGGTCGCCGCCGAGTCGCGCGCGCGCCTGCTCCAGGGCCTGCTCGGTAACCCTGATCTGTTGATTCGCAACGTCGCGCCGGTGCCGGGCCTCGTCGACGGCCACGTCGGACGTGAGCTTCCTGGCTGCCAGCGCCGAAAGGCGCTGGTACTCGCGTTCTTCGTAGGCTGCGGTCGTCCGGGCCAGCGCGAGCTGCTCGGTCGTCTGCCGATACCCTGCGCGGAAGCTCTCCACCAGGTCGTTGATGGCGCCGAGCTGCGCCCGGGCGCGGTCGAGGGCGACGTTGAAGGGCCGGCCGTCGATCTCGAACAAGACGTCGCCTTTCTTGACGCGCTGATTCTCGCGAACCGCGACCTCGGTGATCGGTCCCGTCACCTGAGCGCTGATGATCGCCACATCCGCCTTGACGTATGCGTTGTCCGTTTCGATGTATCGGCCCGACGTGAGGTAGACGTAGCCACCGACCAGCAGGACCACGAGCGGTCCGCCCGTCAGCAGCCCGATGCGCCACCAGCGACGACGCGACCGCCGCGCCGCAGGCGGCGTGGCCGCATGGGGCGGCGAAGCGGCGGGCTGGATGGCGGGGGGGCTAGCGGGCGCGCCGGAGCCTGGTTGCTTTTCGTCCGACATCTCTATTCGTCCTTGTCTTCGTTTCGGTGGTCGCGGCGGCGTCTTCGCAAGTCGCGAGGTTCTGCTTCATCCGTTCCAGTGCTTCCATGACCTGCTGCTGCGTGCTCTGGGTGATTCCCGCCAGCGCGTCGCGCAGCGTGTCCGCGGCGCGACTCTGCATCTCGGCCAGGATCGGCTCGCACTTACCGGTCAGATACAGTTGCACGGCCCGGCGATCCGACGGGTGGTTGCGCCGCTCGACCCAGCCTGCGTTCTGCATGCGGTCGACCAGCCGCGTGAGCGTGATCGCCTGGACGTCCAGCCGGTCCGCGAGCTCGATCTGGGTCATGCCTTCGTCACGCGAGAGGTGGGCAATCGCGCGCCACTGCGCCTGTGTCAGGCCGAGCGACTGCAGCCGGCGGTTGAAGTTTCGCCGCAGCAGGCGCGCCAGGTCGTTGATCAGGAAGCCGAGGTGGCGATCGTGTTCGAGCTTGATCCTCATGGGGAGCCGGTAAATAGTAAGCATGCTTATGATAAGCAAGGTTGCCCGTGCCGAAAAGGGGTGTGGCCCACCCCCGAGCGCACCGGCCGTCGGTTGAAGTGGTGATCGAAGTGGGGGTTAATAGCCCGATCGGGACGCTCGGGGGCAATGAAATCATGACGATTCGCGGCACTCTCGGTGCGGCCGCCGGCCTGTTGTTGGCCACGACGGCGCTCGCGCACCACGGGTTCGGCAACTTCGACTTGAAACGCGAGGTGATGTGGGACGGCGTCGTCACGCGCGTCGATTTCGTCAATCCGCACGCCTATGTGTACTTCGACGTGCCGGCCGCGGACGGGACGAACGTACCGCACCGGTGCGAGATGCGAGCCGCGGGAGTCTTGCGGCGCTCGGGGTGGTCGCCGGCCATGTTCAAGCCCGGCGAGCCGATCAAGATCACCGGCGCGCCCGATCGGTACGACACGAATTCCTGCTACGTCAACACGATCGCCTTCGCCGACGGCACCACGGCCGATCGCTACGCGCAGCTGTCGAAGCCCGCGGCGCCATCGGCCCCCGCGGCCCCGCGCGCCGCGCGGTTACCGAGCGGCGAGCCGAACTTGACCGGCGACTGGGCCCCCGAGCAGCTCGTGATGACCGATCCGCAGGGTCGGCAAGGCGCGCTCGTGCCGGTCAGCCAGGCCGGTCAATACCAGCCCGGCGAGCGGCCGGTGCGCAACGGCCCGCCGCCGAACCGCCAGCGCGTCGCGTACACCGAGGCGGGACAGAAAGCCGCGGACGCGTTCCGGAACTTCTCGCCCGACAATCCGCGCATGCGCTGCGAGACGACGAGCATCCTGTTCGACTGGACCTTCGACGGCCCCGTGAATCGGATCACGCAGACGCCCGACACCATCACGCTGCAGTACGGCCAGCTCGGCTTCACGCGAGCGATCCACATGGATATGAACGCGCACCCCGCGAGCATCGAGCCCACCCGCGCCGGCCATTCCATCGGCCGCTGGGAGAACGACGAGCTGGTCGTCGACACGGTCGGCTTCGCGCCGGGCGTGCTGTCGCCGCCGATCATGAACTCCGAGCAGCTCCACGTCGTGGAGCGTTTCGCGCTCGATCCGGAGAAGATGACGATCACGCGGAGCTACACGGCCGAGGATCCCGTGATCTTCACGGACCAGTTCACGGGCCGCGACACGATCGGCGTCGCGGATTTGCCGTATGCACCGGATCCCTGCAAGGAGCTGACGTTCGACGATTACTCGAAGGACGGCGTCGCGCCCGAAGGCGGCCCGGCAAATCCGGCCGCGGCGGCTGCCGCTGCCGCGCCTGCTGCGCAGAAGTCCTGGTGGAAGTTTTGGGAGTGGTTCAATTGAGGAATCGCCATCGGTTGGGGGGAATGTCATGACCTTGGCTCGTAGTCTCGTTGTTTGCATTCTCGCGGCGCTCGCGACGACCGGCGCGGTGGCGCAAACGTCGGCCGCACGCCCGTTTCGGCCGGTGACCGATGCGATGTTGCGCAACCCGGACGCCGGCGACTGGCTCATGTGGCGGCGCACGTGGAACAGCTGGGGCTACAGTCCGCTCGATCAGGTCAACAAGACCAACGTCGCGAAGCTTACGCAAGTATGGGCGCAGCCGACCGGCAAGGGCACGCAGGAGTCGACGCCGCTCGTCCACGACGGTGTGCTGTACGTGCCGAACTCCGGCGACTACATCCAGGCCTTCGACGCGACGACCGGCGAGCTGAAGTGGGAATACCACCGGCAGTATCCCGAGGGCGTGAACGGCGGCACCAATCGCAACATGGCGATCTGGGGCACGACGCTGATCGACGCCGGCGCCGACAACCAGATGTACGCCGTGGACGCGCGGACGGGCAAGCTGGTGTGGGAGACCAAGGTACTCGAGCCGAAGTTGCCCGCGCGCGCGACCGCCGGGCCGATCGTGGCGAACGGCAAGGTCATCACGGGCCGGCAGTGCCAGCCCGCGGCGACCAGCGACTCGTGCATCATCACGGCGCACGACGCGGCCACCGGCAAGGAGCTCTGGCGGACCAGGACGATCCCGCGCAAGGGCGAGCCCGGTGATGAAACCTGGGGCGACGTGCCGATGGAGCAGCGCTGGCACGTCGGCACGTGGATGGTGCCGAGCTTCGATCCGGAGCTGGATCGGATCTACATCGGCACGTCGGTCACGATTCCGGCGCCCAAGTTCATCCTCGGCGGCGCCGACAAGCAGCACCTGTATCACAACTCGACGCTCGCGCTCGATCCCAAGACCGGCAAGATCGTCTGGTACTACCAGCATCTGATCGACAACTGGGACCTCGACCATCCGTTCGAGCGCCTGCTCGTCGACACCGCGGTTGCGCCGGATCGCAACGAGGTCACCTGGATCAATCCGCGGATCCGGCCAGGCGAGCACCGCAAGGTCATCACGGGCATCCCGGGCAAGACCGGCATCGTGTACACACTCGACCGGCAAACCGGCGAGTTCCTCTGGGCCCGGCCGACGGTGATGCAGAACGTCGTCAAGAACATCGACGGCGCCACCGGAAAAGTCGAGAACGACCCGGAGCGCATACCGAGCCACAAGGACCAGACGATCATGGTGTGCCCCGGCACGAACGGCGGCAAGAACTGGCCCGCCGGAGCGTATAGCCCGCGCACGAACAGCATGTACATGCCGATGCAGAACATGTGCATGAACGCGACCGTGGAGACGGGGGAACGCGATCCGTCGCTGGTCTACGGGTTCAAGAACGAGTACATCCCGGCGCCGGGCACGGACCAGATCGGCGTGGTCTGGGCGATCTCGGCGGAGAAGGGCACCACGCTGTGGAAGCACGAGCAACGCGTCGGCGTCATGTCGCTCGTCGCGACCGGCGGCGGGCTCGTATTCGGCGGCGACGTGGCCGGCAACTTCAAGGCCTACGACGACACGACCGGCGAAGTTCTCTGGGAGACGAACGTCGGCTCGCCGGTGAGCGGCTACCCGATCAGCTTCGCCGTCGACGGAAAACAATACGTGGCCGTCACCACGGGGCCATCGCTCGTCGCGATGGCCGCGCGACGCATGACGCCGGAGCTACCGAGCGACTCGGGCTCGGGGCAGGTCGTGGTGTTCGCGCTACCGTGAGGAGCATGTCATGAAGATGCGTATTTTCGCGGCGTCGGCCGGTGTCTCGCTCGTCGCGGCCACGGCTCTCGGTCAGCAAGGTCAGCCCGACATCGGCGTCGCGCCCGTGAAGCTGGCCGACAAGCCGTACGTGCTCGATACGGCCGAGCAGCACGGCATTCGCGTATCGGTCGTCGTGCGTGGTCTCAATCATCCGTTCAGCCTGGCGTTCCTGCCGAATGGCGATGCGCTCGTCACGGAGCGCAGCAGCCGGTTGCTGCTCGTCCACGACGCAGCGAGTGGCAAGGGCGGCGCCGCCATGGTGGATCCGACGCCGATCGCCGGCACGCCGGAGCCGAGCCCGCAGCGCACGAGCGGTCTGCACGAGGTGGCCGTGCATCCGCAGTTTGCCCGCAACTCGTTCGTCTATTTCACCTATAACAAGATCGGGGCGGAGGTGCCGGATTCGAAGCCGCCGCGGCGGCAGACGGCCGTGACGCTCGCGCGCGGCAAGCTCGAGGGCGGCGCGCTGCATGACGTCAAAGAGCTGTTTTCGGGTGAATGGCAAGCGGGATCGAGCGGGTCACGGCTCGCGTTCGGGGCCGACGGATTCCTCTATATGACGACCGGCGCTCCCTTCAACGCGGCGGCGCAGGATCTCGGTAGTGTCTACGGCAAGGTGCTGCGTCTGAAGGACGACGGCAGCGTGCCGATGGACAACCCGTTCGTCGGCCGCGCCGGCGCGCGTCCCGAGGTGTACACGTATGGGCATCGCGATCAGCTCGGACTGGTCGTGCATCCGAACGGCGCGGTGCTCGCCGCGGAGCACGGTCCGAACGGCGGCGACGAGATCAACCAGATCCTGCCGGGCCGCAACTATGGCTGGCCGAACTACAGCTACGGGCGCAACTACGACGGTCCCAGGATCTCGCCCATGCCGGTCGTCGAGGGCATCGAGCAGCCGCTCGTGCTGTGGCTGCCGTCGATCGCGCCCACGGGACTCGCGGTCTACACCGGAGACAAGATTCCCGCCTGGCGCGGCAATCTGTTCATCGGCAGCGCCCGCATCGGCGAGATACCGCGCAGCGGCGGTCTCGAGCGCGTGGTTTTCAACGACAAGCTCGAGGAGCTGCGCCGCGAGCGACTGCTCGGCAGCCTGCACCAGCGGATTCGCGACGTGCGCCAGGGGCCCGACGGACTGCTGTACGTGATCACCGACGAGGACGACGGCGCGTTGCTGCGGATCGAGCCCGCGGCGCTGTAGGCGCTGGTCATGATCCCGCTCGCATGAAACCGCTGGCAGGCTTGCGGGTGCTCAGCGTCGAGGGGTGGGCCGCCGGTCCGTACGGCTCGCAACTGCTCGCTTCCCTCGGCGCGGAGGTCATCAAGGTCGAGAATCCGCGCACCGGCGGCGATCCCGCGCGGCACGTCGGGCCGCACCGCTTGGGCGCGGGCGACAGTCAGTATTTTCAAGCATGGAACACGAGCAAGAGGAGCGTGGAGCTCGATTTGAAGTCCGAGCAGGGGCGGCGCGATTTCGAGTCGCTCGTGCGCACGGCGGCCGCCGTCATCACCAATCTGCGCGGCGATCAGCCGGCCAAGCTCGGGCTCGACTTCGCGACGCTCGCCAAGCTCAATCCCGCGATCGTCTGCGCGCACATCTCCGCCTACGGTCGCGACAACGAGCGTGCTGCGTGGCCGGGTTACGACTTTCTGATGCAGGCCGAGGCCGGCCTCATGAGCCTCACGGGCGAGCCGGACGGTCCGCCGGCGCGTTTCGGTCCATCGACCATCGATTTCATGACCGGCACCACGGCGATGGTAGGGCTGCTCGGCTGCCTATGGCACGCGCAACGTACCGGTCGGGGCTGCGACGTCGACGTCTCGTTGTTCGACGTGGCGCTGCACCAGCTGAGCTACGCGGCCACGTGGTACTTGAACACCGGCCAGGTGCCTACGCGGCTCGAGCGCAGTAGCCACTTCTCGTTGGCTCCGGTGCAAACGTTCCCGACGTCCGACGGGTGGATTTTCGTCATGTGCATGAACGACGGCTTCTGGCTGGCGCTGCTCGCGGCGCTCGAGCTTTCGTCTCTCGCCGGCGATCCGCGATTCGCGACGGGCAATCTGCGCCACCACCACCGTCGCGAGCTCATGGCAGCGCTCGATCCCGAGTTTCGCCGGCGCCCGACGTCCGAGTGGCTCGAACGGCTCGCCGGCGTATTGCCCGTGGGGCCCGTTCACGACGTCGCGCAGGCGCTCGAGAGCGCGTTCGCGCAGCGCTCGGGCCTGGTCCAAGCGGTGCCCCATCCCGAGAAGCCGGACCTGCGCGTGGTGGCGAGCCCGATCAAGGTGAACGGCGAGCGCGGGCACCTGGCGGCAGCGCCGGCGCTGGGGGCCGACAACGAGGCGCTGCTGGGCCGCCCGGCCCCCGAGCCCACGAGCGAGCGCGGATGAAGCTCGAAGGGCTGCGGGTCGTCGATCTCTCCGTGTTCCTGCCGGGGCCCTATCTCACGCTGGCGCTCGCCGACCACGGCGCGGAGGTCATCAAGGTGGAGCCGCCCGAGGGGGATCCTGGCCGAAGGATCGGCGTGGCGGACGGCCCGAGCACGGTGTTTTTCCGCAACCTGAATCGCGGCAAGAAGAGCGTCGTGCTGAATTTGAAAGAGCCGCGGGATCGCGACCGGTTGCTGAAGCTCGCCGCCACGGCCGACGTGTTCGTGGAGTCCTTTCGTCCGGGCGTCGTTGACCGCCTCGGCGTCGGCTACGAGGAGGTCGCGCGCGGCAATCCCGGCGTGGTCTATTGCTCCATCAATGCTTTCGGCCGCGAGGGCCCCTATCGCGACCGGCCGGCGCACGATCTGGCCGTCGAGGCTTTGAGCGGCGTGCTCAGCGTGACGCTCGGCGACGACCGCAGGCCTGCGCTACCGGGCATCCCGATGGCCGACATCACGGCCGCGCTGCAGGGGCTGGCCGGCATCCTCATGGCCTTGCTGAAGCGCCAGGCCACCGGCCGCGGTGATCACGTCGAAATCGCGATGCTCGACGCGCTGCTCGCCGCGACCCCGAACATCATCGGTCCCGTGTTCGCCGGCGCCGGCCAACCCGACCCGAAAACACAGCGAACGACGGGCGGTGCCGCTTTCTATCGGCTCTACGACACACAAGACGGCAAGCAGATCGCGCTCGCGGGTCAGGAGCCCAAGTTCGTCGAGCGCGTGCTCCGCGAGCTTGGCCGCCCGGATCTCGTCGAGCTGTGCACGCGCGGGCCGGGGGCGCATCAGGCGCCGGTCGTGGCGTTGCTCGGGGCCTTCTTCGCGAGCCGCCCGCAGCGAGAGGCGCTGGATTGGCTCGCACGGCTCGACGTGTGCTTCGCGCCCGTGAACTCGTTGCTCGAAGCGACGCTCGATCCGCACGTGCGGGCCCGTGGCCTCCTGCTCCGCGACGAGCAGGGCCGCTCGCACCTCGCGCCCGCCATTCGTTTCAACGAGGAGCCCGCCAGGCCCGTGCTGCGCGAGCCGGCGCTCGGCGAGCATACGGACGCTCTGCTCGCGGGTCTCCGCTAGCGAGTAGCCGGGCGGTACGGGTGAGACGGCAGCCGTGTGGCCGCGATGCCAGCGTCGCCGGCCAGCGAGGTGTCTCCGGAAGCAGCGGTTATAGAAGCTGTGCTGCCACGCTCGCGATCCCCGCCGGCGGTACAGTGTCGACCGGCGATCGAAACGGGGGAACCCACCTTGCTGCGCAGCACCGAAAGAATTCTGACGAGCCACGTCGGCAGCCTGATCCGACCACTCGAGGTCATGCAGCTCATGAACGCCAAGGATCGAGGCCAGCCCTACGACGAGCGCGCGGGGGCGGCGCTCCTCGAGCAGGCGGTTGCCGGCGTCGTGCGCCGGCAGGTCGAGGCGGGCCTCGATATCGTCAACGACGGCGAGCTCGGCAAGAACTCGTTCCTGGGCTACGTGTGGAATCGCCTGGCCGGGCTCGAGATGCGAAACAACGCGCAGACGTTCTTCGGGCGAAACTCGCGGCTTGCGGGCTACAAGATGCACGCGGCCGTGGCCCGCGAGCGCGAGGAGTTCGCGGAGTTTTACAAGGCCTGGGGCCCCGTCGAGATGACGGTGTGGCTGCCGCCGGAGATCAAAGCGGACGCGCGGCTCGGTCCGCCGACCGACTTGCCGGCCTGCGTCGGACCCGTCAGCTACCGGGGCATGGGCGAGCTCACGACCGAGCTCGAGCGGCTCAAGGCCGCGCTGACCGGAGTCGACGTGGCCGGCGTCTTCGTGCCCGTGGCGTCGGCGCCGCTTTGCGCATTCGGCGTGCGCATCAACGAGCACTACGAGAGCGAGGAGGAATATCTGTTCGCGCTCGCCGACGCCATGAACGTCGAGTACAGAGCGATCATCGACGCCGGCTTCGACATCCAGATCGATTCGCCCGAGCTCACGCACCTGTACGATCCGGATCACACCGATGACTATCTCAGATGGCTCGCGCTCCAGATCGAGGCCATCAATCATTCGTTGAAGGGTATTCCCGAGGAGCGCGCCCGGCTGCACATTTGCTGGGGCAGCTGGAACGCGCCGCATACGAGCGACGTGCCGCTGAAGGTGATTCTCGACACGGTGCTGAAGGCGCGGACTCAAGGGTATTCGCTCGAGGGTGCGAACGATCGGCACGAGCACGAGGTGCTGCTCTGGGACGAGGTGAAGTTGCCCGAAGGCAAGGTTCTGCTGCCGGGCGTCGTCGGCCACGTGAGCAACGTCGTCGAGCACCCCGAGCTCGTCGCGTGGCGAATCAAGCTGTACGCCGAGCGCCTCGGTCGCGAGAACGTGATCGCGAGCACCGATTGCGGATTTTCCCAGGGCTGGGTCATCCCGCGCGTGCATCCATCGGTTCAGTGGGCGAAGCTCGAAGCGCTCGCGGAGGGTGCACGGCTGGCATCGGCCCGCCTGTGGCGCAAAAGGCGCTGATAAGCTTATCCCCCGGTTGAAGATGCGCTGCGGCCGAAAGGCACGCGGCAAGGGGGAAGCATGGATCGTCGAGCGTTTCTCAAGGCCGCCGCGGTGTGCGTGGGCGGCACGTTGCCGTTGTTGCAGGGTACCGACGCGGACGCGGCGTCGGATCTCAAAGTCACGCGGGTGCGGGTATTCAACCCCACCGACAAGACGGAGTTGAGCGGCTGGTTGAATCTGAGCGACATCACGGTCGCCATCGACACCGACGCGGGGATCACGGGCTGGGGGCAGGGCGGTACGCCGGATCTGCTGCGTTACGCGGGCGGCCTCCTGATAGGCCGGGATCCGTTCCGCAACGAGTATCTCTGGCAACGCATGTATCGCAGCTCGATCTACCCGGCCGGTCGCGAGCGACTGACCGCGGTTGGCGCTCTCGATTGCGCGCTGTGGGACATCAAGGGTAAGGCGCTGGACCTGCCCGTCTACCAGCTGCTCGGCGGCCGAGCGCGCGATCATGTCGAATGCTATCGGTCGTTCGGCGGTTTGCCGTTGAAGCAGGCAAAGCAGCAAGCCCGCGACACGATCGATGAGGGCTATCGCGCGATTCGTTTCCACACGGTACCGACCGCCGACAACACGGTGTTCGACACGCGTCGCATGATCGACGCGTTCGTCGCGGTCAGCGCGGCGCTGCGCGAAGGGCTCGGCAAGGACGGGGACTTCATCCTCGACGCGCATACGCGGTTCGATTTCGCGGAAGTCGCGCGGCTGTGCGATCTCGTGGCGCCATACGCGCCGCTGTTCGTCGAGGACCCGCTGCGCACGATCGACGACTACACGATGTACGAGGCGTTGCGCAGGCGTGTCACGGTGCCGCTGGCGGCTGGCGAGCAGTTCGGTGATCTGCGCGACGGCAACCTGCCGCTCGTCGAGCAGGGGCTCATCGACTACCTGCGCACGTCAATCCCGAACTGCGGTGGCATCACGAGCTACCGCAAGCTGGCGGCACTGTGCGAGGCACACTCGGTCGGGCTCGTGCCGCATTTCACGGCGCCGATCGCGACCGCGGCCGTGATTCATGCCGTGCTGCCTTTCCCCGGCGTTGCGCTCGACGAGGTATTTCGTCCCGAGCTACCGCCGTATCTGAACGAAGCCTACGTGTTCCGCAACGGCAAGATGTACCCGAGCGATCGGCCCGGGCTGGGGGTGGTCGTCGACGAGAGCCGTCTGAACCTCGTGGCGGAGTTTACGGAGCGTGGGCCGGCCTCGCTGTATCAGGGCGACAGCCTGCATCGACCGGACGGCTCGCACCTGTACCTTTAGGGCCGGTGGCGGCTACAGCTTGACGACGACCTTGCCGACCATCGCGTTCGACTCGAAATACGCGTGGGCGGCCGGCAGCTCGGCAAACGGAAAAACGCGGTCGACGACCGGCACGAGACGGCCGTCGGCGAAGTACGGCAGGAGGTCGCGCTCGAACGCCCGCACCGTCAGCGCGCGCTCCGCCGGCGACCTGAGCTTGTTGCTCACGCCGAAGAGGTGCAGGCGTTTGGCATGCAGCGCCTCGAGATCGATCTCGGCCTTCAGCGTGCGATCGAGATACCCGACCGTCGCGAGTCGTCCCTCGTAGGCCAATGAGCGGACGCACTCGGCGAACACCGTGCCGCCGATGGTGTTGACGACCAGGTTCACGCCCTTGTTGCCCGTCGCCTGCATCACGGGCGCGTAGAATTCCCCGCCGCGCGTCTCGACACCGACATCGAGGCCGAGTCCCGCCAGCTTCTCGAGTTTCGTGCGCGAGCCCGACGTGCCGATCACGTGCGCGCCGAGCGCTTTGCCGGCCTTGAGCGCGGCGACACCGACACCGGAAGACGCGCCCGTGATGAGCAGCCACTCGCCGGATTTCAGGTGGCCGTGCGTGACGAGCATGTCGTGCGCGACCATGAATACGAGCGGGATCGCAGCGGCCTGCTCCGTGGCCAGCCGGGCCGGAATTCGCAGCGCTTCGCGCGCGTCCATGGTGGCATATTCGGAGAAGCCGCCGGTGCAGCGGCCCATGACGCGCTCCCCGAGCGTGAATCCCGTGACGCCGGCGCCGAGACCGGCCACGGCCCCCGCGCATTCGCCGCCGCCGGGCCGGGCGGTCGCGCCGTGCCCCGGGATCAGCTCGCCGCGATTGAACGACGAGGCTTGCACCTTGATCAGGAGCTGGCCGTCCTTCGGCTCCGGCCGCGCCACGTCGCGCAGCTCGAGCGCTACGGCGCCGGACGCGGGCACGAGCCAGTAGGACTTCATCGTGCGAGTCCGCCAGGTTCAACGAAACTCGTTGATCAACCCGTCGCGCGCTCTCTGAACGTGGAAAAGACCGGCAAGGAAGTGTTTGCTCATGGCTCTTTGCTTTCTCCGAAAAACGTGGTGCTCGCGTTCGCCGCACCGGCGTGGGCCGCGGCCGGGGTGAGTCTACTCGAACCAGTACGCGATCGTGCGGATCTCGATGCTCGCGCGCGGCACGCCGCCCGGCGACACGCGCGAGTCGTTGAAGGCGGTGTGCGGCACCCAGTGCGGCTGGCCGGCATCGGTGTCGTGCCGCTTGAATACCAGCACTTCGTCGCGCGCCATGTCGGAGTAAAACAGCCAGCGGTGTGCCGGGTTGTAGCGCAGCAGCAGCGCCTCGAACGACCAGCGGACCTCACCGTCGCGATCGAAACGCGCGTCGGCGGGGATGAGATCCGCGGGTGCCACGCCGCGGGCGTCGCACAGCGCCAGCGGCACGTCCTGGGGCGGTGGCGAGAAGGTGCGCCAGAGGTTGTGCTGGGCCACGCGCCGGAAGCGCGCATGGCCGGCCGGCGCCGCGCGCCGTGCGAACTCGGCCGCGGCCGTGTCGCTCGTGTCGATGTGGATGAAGCGGGCGGGGTAGGAGTTGTCGAGCGTGCCGGCCTCGCGGGACGCCTCGCCGAAGCGCAGCACGCCGGGCCCCGTCACGACGACGGCGTCGGCACCCGTGAGCTCCAGCATGAAGCGCTGCATCTCGTCGGCATAGACGCTCGCGACCTCGGCCTGATCGCGAAAGTCGCGCACGGCCGTCGGGCAGAGCCGCAGCGCAAGGCCCTCGCGGGCAAGGTTCGGGGCGTCGCCAAGCGCGCGCGCGTCGGTGATCTCGACGACGTGCGGCTCGAGGGTCAACCGATCGAGCGATCGGTCATTGGCATGAAACGCGGGCCGGCCGTCCATCGGCGCGGAGTAGTTGACGGTTGCGCTGACGCGGGCCACCACCGAGGCGCTCCCTAGCGACGTTGCCGTGTCAGGTACGCGGTCAGCGCAGCCAGATCGTCGTCACTGAGCTCGGTCGGGCGATAGAACGGCATCGAGTTCAAGCCGCCGCGCACGATGACCTTCAAGAACTCGGACGTCAGATCCGTCCGCTGCTCGAGCTCCGCGGGCTTGGCACCGCGGTAGCGCGCCTGGAGCGCCTGCGTGCCCGGCATCGGCGGCATGTACGGCGGCCCGATCATGTCTTTCGGGACAGGGGCGTGACACGCGCCGCAGCGCTCCGCGAACACTTCCTGGCCGCGCCGTTCGCGCGCGTCCTTCGGGGGTTGCGCCGCGGCCTTCGTGAGCGGGGCCCACGCGTTCTCCGCCGACGCCACCGGGTCGGCCGTGGCGGCCGTGGTGCCGAGCAAGCTGGAGAGCCCGACCAGCGCGATCGCGGATAGCCAACGTGCGCTCATGCGCGGCCCTTCCGCAGTTGTTTCGGCCAAATGCCGTAGCGCCCGGCGGACAAAATGCCGTTCGGGTCGAGCGCGTCCTTCAGCGTCTCGTTCATGCGCTGCAGCGCGTGATCGTTGAACGAGTAGCGGTCCATCACGGCGTCCATGAACGCGGCGTGGGCGCGGTAGATGCCCCAGCCGTGATCGGAGGCCACCTTGATGATCTGCGTGTACAACCCGCGCGCTTTCGCGTTCTCCGCCGGATCGCGGCTCAAGTTGATGCCCTGGAACATGATGAACGCGCGCCAGTGGTAGCTCATCGCGAAGCCGAGCGTCATGGGGATGCCCGCATCGCGGAACAGCTTCATGAACACCTTGTGCGCCTCGAGCAGGGTCTCGCCGGAGTAGGGCAGCATCGGCGACGCATCGAGATGGCCGGAGGTGCCGGCGAGCGTCGAGAAGACGTTCAGGCTCGGCACGCCGATGCCGGTGGGGTCGTTGAGCTTGCCGACCTCTTCGTCGGTCAGCGGAAAGCGCATGACGGCGCCATCCGTGAAGCGCGCGCCGTCGATCGCCGCGAGCTGCTCCTTGACGTGCTCCCACTGCGCCTGGATGACTTTCAGCGGGCCGTAGAAGCGCAGGTCGCTGGTCCAGAACGGCCGGCTCTTCGACGCGGCATAGCGGTCCCATTCCGCAGCGGAGCCGCCGCCCGGGCGGTCGAGCAGTGCGGACTTCTCGGCGTCGAGCGGGCCGCCGAATACCGGGCTCGGCAACGAGAACACGCAGTTCACGACGCCCTGGAACGCGAGGCGCCCCAGGATCCGGACCAGCGGAATGATGTCGTCGTGACGAGGCACGCTGAGCTGACCCGTCATCGAAGCTTCCGGCTCCGGCAACAACCAAAAGCCCATTTTCGTGACGATGCCGAGGTTCGATTGTGCGAACAGGCCGTCCGCCGAAGGGCCCGCCCCGTACTGGAAGTGCTGCCAGGTCTTGGCCTCCGGCAGCGCGCCGATCCCGGTGCGCACCACGTCGCCGTTCGCGAGCACCACCTCCATGCCGCAATGCGCACCGAAGTGGTCGCGATACGGCAGCGGCGTGCGGCCGGCGCCGTGATCGAGCGCATTGCCGATCACGCTACCCCAGCCGGGATCGGGGCAGTCGATCCACAGCTTCAGCTTGCGATCGCGAATGTGGCGATACAGATCGAAGTAGCTGACCCCGGGCTCCACGAGCGCATACGCCTGATCCTCGTTCAGATCGAGCACCTTGTTCATGCGCTTCAGGTCGAGAATCACGCTGCCCGAGTACACCGGTGCAGAGCCGCCATAAGCGAGATTGCGGCCCGTCGAGATCGTATAAAGCGGGATGCTGAACTGATTCGCGACGCGGACGATCTGCTGGATCTGCTCCACCGTCTCCGGGGCGACGGCCGCCGAGGCGACTCGCTCGCCGGGTTCGCCCCAGAGTGGGGAATAGGCGTCCCGATACGTGTTGACGTCGTCGTCGCTCGTGAAGACCCACTGCTTGCCGACGGCGCCCGAGAACCGCTGGAGGGCGGTGGCGAAATCGGCCGAGCTGACCCCAGGGGGTGTTCTCATTCGTTTCTTCTCCGGGTGGCGTCGAGGGTGCCCGCGAAGGAGTATAGCCAATCCGCGTCTGGGCTTGATGCAAGCCGTGTTTCTGCCCGACGCGGGCACCGCAGGTCTCCGAGCGGCAAGCTGCCGCGCCGTAGTCGCGCGGGCGTAGACTGGCGGCTCCGTACTCGCGGAGCACACCATGACTCGCCTGCACCGCCGGCTTCTCTGCGTCGCGCTCGCGTTGCTGGCTGCCGGTTGCACGCAGCGCGGCGCGCCCGGTCTCTGGGGCGTGTACGACAACGGACTCGCGGGAGCGAAGTACATCGATCTCACGCACACCCTGACACCCACGATTCCGGTGTGGCACGGCTTCGGCCCCTCCACGTTCGGCCCGGCCGTGAATCCGCAAACCGGCGCACCTTATACCTACGACCAGGACGGCTTCGAGGCCACGCATTACACGCTGAGCACGGATCAGTTCGGCACGCAGCTCGACCCGCCCGCGCACTGGGCGCCCGAGTATCCGGCCATCGACGAGCTGCCGCCGACGTACGCGCTGCGCCCGCTGGTCGTGATCTCGATCGTGCCGCAGGTCACCCGCGACGCCGGCTACGCGCTGACGGTGGCCGACATCTACGCGTGGGAGCGCGAGCACGGCCGCATCCCCGCGGGCAGCGTGGTGATGGTGCGCTCGGACTGGAGCAAGCGCTGGCCGGAGCCCGCGCTCGCCACCGAGGCCGTGTTCCCCGGCGTGAGCCTCGACGCGTTGCAGTTCCTGCACGAGCAACGGCACATTCTGTTCCACGGCCACGAGCCGCTCGACACCGACACCACGCCCACGCTCGAAGGCGAAGCCTGGCTCATGCACCACGGTTACGCGCAGGCCGAGGGCGTAGCGCATCTGGACGAGGTGGCGGAGACCGGGTGTCTCCTGACGATCGGCTTTCCGAAGCTCAAAGGCGGGCTCGGCGGCTATGCGCGGTACGTGGCGATTTGCCCCGCCGGTTGGCTGCACGGAGTGGCCGTGGGCGAAGTGGCGGAGGCACCATTGGCGCGGAGCGAGCACGCGCTCCATTGGGATAGCGAGCGTGGGGTTCGACTACGGCAGGAGTAGCGGCCGCCGCACACCACGGATCACGGTGGCCGGTGCCCGGGCGTGGCCGCCGTTTCGACGGCACGCGCGGTGAAGCCCGCCTGGAACAGCCAGGCCGTCGCGAGCAAGACGCCGGTGGCGGCGATCCACAGCGTGGGGCGGATGCCGATCGAGCCCGCCAGAAAGCCGGCGGCCAGCGCTCCGAGCGGTGTGAAGGCCCACAGCACGAACCCAACGCTCGCGTTGATGCGGCCCATCGCCGCAGCAGGGATGATCGACTGCCGCAAGCTGATCTGCGTGATGTTGAACACCGACCGCGCCCAGCCCAGGACGAGCTCGGACAGGACCAGTAGCGTGACGATGGCCGCCAGCGACCCCGACGCCAACGGAATCAGCAGGCGCGCGATGCCGGAGACGATCTGCACCGCGATCAGCGTCGCCGGCGAGCCGAAGCGTTGCACCATTCGCGAGGACACCGTCGACCCAAGCGCGGACCCAAGACCTCCGGCGATGAGAATGGCCCCGAGCAGGTACGGCTCGATTCCCAAGTTGCGGGTCAGATACAGAAAGTAGACCGTTACGATCATCGTGGTGCACACGTTGTGCGTAGCGCCGCACAACACGAGAGGCTGCAGCACGGGATGACGCGCCAGCTGCGCCAGGCCGAAGCGAATGTTGGCCCAGACGCGGCGCTCGCTGGATGGAGGGGGCAACGGCTCGCGACTTCGTATCGACCAGACGGAGGCACCGGACACGAGATACGACAGCGCATCGATCGCAATCACGAACGGTGCGCCGATCGCACTGACCAGAGCGCCCGCAATGCCCGGCCCCGCCGTTTGAGACAGCGAGTAGCTGAACCAGATCTTGCTGTTGCCCTCGAGCAGGCGCTTCTTCGGCACGATGGATGGCAGATACGCGCGGTCTGCCACGCCTTCGATGACTTTCAGGCTACCGACGGCGAACGCGACCGCGGCCAACTGCAGCAGCGACAGCCGTTCGTAGTAGGCGCTCAAGGGAATCGACAGCAGCAGCACGCCCTGCGCGAGATCCGTGAACACCAGCAGCGGCTTGCGCCGCATGCGGTCTACCCAAACCCCGGCCAGCAGACCGAACACCGCCATCGGCAGCTGCTGGAACGCGTTGATCCAGCCCATTTGGGCGGGCGTCGCATTCAGAGCGAGGACGGCCGTCAGCGGCAACGCGACGCTGGTGAACTGCGAGCCAAAGGACGACACCGTCCGACTGAGCCACAACTTGTCGAAGTCGGGCGAGAGACGCGCGGTCACGACCTACTTCCGCAGGATCTTCTCCATGGCTTTGCCTTTGGCCAGCTCATCGATCGACTTATCTAGATAGCGGATTTCCCGCATGGTCGGCTCTTCGATGTCCTCCACCCGGACACCGCAAACCACTCCGGCGCCTGCGGACGTCTCGACTATACGCCGGCCGGCTGCGCCTCCGCCCGAACGAGCGTCAGCGTGTTCCGACGAAACGAACGGCCTCGACCTGCGCCTTGTAGAACGGAAAGTACGCATCCGTGCCGATGAAGTTGCCGCCGTCGACGCGCGTCGGCAGCCGGTAGCCGTCGAAATCGCGAAATGCGGACAGGAAACCTCCGAAGGGCTGGAGCCGGAAGATCTTCTCCGGATTCGCATTGCTCCAGCGCGGAATGACCACCGTGGTGGGTTGGCCGTCGGCGGCGACGGTCACGTCCACGGTTTGCACCATCCCACGATGCCTCACGGTGGCGCGCGCGATATTCGGGCCCACGCTCTCCCATGAGACGGCCGCACCCGGCAGCAGGGCGGCCGGCGCCCAGAACACGGCCTCCGCGACGACGCGGCCGAAGGCAGCTCTGGCATGATCCGCCGACCCGCCCACTCTGACGATGGGGATCGCTTTCATGAGCCAGAAGCGAGTCCACGACGTCGAGCCAAAGCACCCATCGGAACCGTCGATTCGCAGCAGTCCTCGACCGGCGCGCAGATTCCAGACCAACCCGTAAGGCGGCGCGAGAATCTGCGTGGCCCGCATCGGCACGTAGTTCGGCGCTTGCTGCGAACCGAGCCCGAGCTCGCCGGTCATCGAGATCTCGCTGACGGTCCGCACGATGGCCCTGGGGCTGATCGTGAACAGCAAGTAACGCCGCGCGGGCTCGGGAAGGTGTTGCACGGTGGCGGGATCGAACGCTGCAGCCGCGCCCCGTCCCTCCGCCACGAGGTTGCGCCAGGCGCGCGCGGCCCGCCGGCGATCGGACCAACGCCAGGCTTGCAGCCCGACGCCAAGACCAAGCAGAGCCACCATGCCCACGATGAGGAGCGTCATCGAACGAGCTCGCGAGCCGCCAAGATTCCGCCGCGGCTACGCGTTGTCCCAGGTTCGCATGTCGCGCAGGTACGTGCTGCCCTCCGTTCTCGCGAGCAGCTCGTCGACTTCGGCGACGAACGCCGGGGCGAACGCAAACCGACCGAGCGCGCGCCACGCCTTTCGACCGCGTGCGGTACCGACGTGAATGGCCAGCAACCCTCCGCGGAGGGATTTCGCACCAATGAGGTGCGCGCAGCCCTCCGCGGAGGGTTCGCTCGCGCCCGCTGCACACACTGCGCCACCTACTGCGCGGGCGCAGCTTCCTGCACCATACGATCCACGTAAGCGACGAACTCCGGGTCTACTTCCTTGGCGAACGCCTGCCATACGACGCGCGTATCGCCCTCGTCAAGCCAGCGAACCATGGGCGCCATATAGCTGTGTAGAGCGGCTTCGTCCATAACGCCGTTCTTGTACTGGAACCACGCGTACTCACGCACGCGGATCAGGGCGGCGACCACGTTGCCGACCTGCTCCTGTTCTTCGAGACTCATCTGCGCGAACGGCTTATGCAGGTTCGTGAACGCCCGTGGCGTTTGGATCAGCGCAGCCAGCGTCGCCACATCGGCGGCCATGGTGGCCTGCCGGGAGCTGGCGAGCAGCGCGTTGTTCGTCTGACGAGTCTGAACGGCGAGATAGCCCAACGTGACGACGACTGCGAGCGAGCCGACGATCTCGGCGACGACGGCAATCCTTTCGAGCTTCATACGCTTCTCCCGTGAGTGCCGGAGTCGAGAAGCGGCAGCAGCAGCGACCGCCAGCGCTCGTTGGTCAGCGCGGAAATGAGCGCTGCGTATTCCGTCATCGCTGTTGCGTGGAACCCTTCGTTGGCGGGACCCACCCTGCGCCCTGCCTGCGCATAGGATACGCGTGTCCCGCTGCGGGTGCCCCATTGCGCTCGATCAGGGCTGCCACGGCGCAGTCGGCGCCGCAGGACATTCGCCTGAACTGGGCACGGCGCCTCAAACGTGTGTTCGGCGCACCTGTTCGGTGGACCGATCGAGTCGGCGCCGGCCGACCCGGTGCTACGCGACGCGCCCCGCACGCCGACGATCTCGAGCGGCAGCTCGCCGAGCTCAAACAAACACTCGGCAGCCACTGACCGCGAGCGTATTCTGTCGCCACCGACAAGGATTGAGTAGAGATCCCCATGAAACGACGTCACGCCCTCACTGCTTCGCTAGCCGTTTTGCTGCTCGCATCGAGCGGCGCGGTGCTCGCACACCACTCGCCCGTGGCGTTCAATACGCGCGTCACGGACTTCAAGCTCAAGGGCACGATCGAAAGCGTCGGCGTCCGCAACCCGCACTCGGTTATGGACCTGCGCGTAGCTAACGACGACGGCTCGGTTACTGTCTGGCACATCGAGTTCAGCAGCGTGAATCTGCTGCTGCGGCGCGGCTGGGACTTCGAGCGGCTGAAGGTCGGCGAGCAGGTCACCTGCGTCGGCAACCCCAGCGCTACCGGGAAGCCCGAGATGTACATGTGGTCGGTGGTGCTGGCCGACGGCACGGAGTTCGGCAAATGAGCATCGTCATGAGTCGCGCGCGCGCCGCCGCATTGCTGGCCGTCGCCGCCGCGGCGCTCGTGCCGCTCGCCTTAAGCGCCGCCGACGACCCGCCGATCGCCGGCATCTGGCTGCCGGACGCGAGCCGTAGCCAGCGCTTCCCCGCGAACCCGCCGTTCACCGCCGACGGCAAGCGCATCGTCACCGAATGGCGCGGCAGTCACGACCCCATCGAGGACGACCCGGGCAAGTTCTGTCAGCCACCCGGCATGCCGTCGCTCGCGCTCGGCGGCGCCGACTATCCGCTCGAGATCGTCGTCACGCCGCGCCAGGTGACGATCCTGATGGAGCTGCACCAGCAGGTGCGGCGCGTGTTCTTGGGCCAAGCAGAGCATCCACCGCGACCGTTTCCGCAGCGCAACGGTCATTCCATCGGGCACTGGGACGGCGACACGCTGGTCGTCGACACCACCGCAATCAAGGCCATCACGTTCGGCTCGGTACCGCACAGCGACCGCGTGCACGTGGTCGAGCGCATCCACGCGGTCGACGCCGGCGTGGCACTCGTCAACGAGGTCACGATCACGGATCCCGTGATGTACACCGAGCCCGTGCTCGTGCGGCAGTACTACAAGCGCGCGCCGCAGGGCGCGCGGATGCTGGAGTACGAGTGCACCGAAGGCATGTGGATCGAGCACGAGGAGAGCCGCGGCATCGGCTCGGGCGTGGCGGAGTGGCCTGCGCAGTGACGCTGCGTCGACCGCGCTAGTCCAGCGTCTTCGCGACGCGAATCGAAAGGTAGTTCCGGCCGCGCGTGGTCGGCACATAGCCGGGCACGCGGTTGCCCGAGCGATGCATGTGCGGATTGCTGATGAACGAGCCCGAGCGAAACTCGCGCGAGTTGCACGAGCCGTTCTGGTTCGCAGAACCGTCGCTCGGCCCCAAGCGTAGATCCTCGAGATAACAATCCTCGATCCACTCGAACGCGTTGCCGAACATGTCGTAGAGGCCGAACGCGTTCGGCGGGAACGAGCCGACCGGCGCCGTCTCGTTCTCCCACACGTCTCGCCCCTGGGCCATGGGCCCGAGCTCGTGGCCGTCCTGGCCGAAGTTGCCGTAGTTGTGATCGATCTGGTCGCCCCAGGGGTAGATCGTGGTCGTGCCGGCGCGCGCCGCGTATTCCCACTCGGCTTCCGACGCCAGACGGTACGCGTCGTCGTTGCCCGTCTTCATGTTCAACCAGCCGACGAAGTGCTGTGCGTCGTACCAGCTCACGCCGACGACGGGGCGCTTGCCGCGGCCCCAGTCCTTGTAGTTCGGATCGGGCTTGCCGTCGCGGTCGAGCTTGAGCGCCGTGTCGACGGCCGCGCCATCACAGGCGCCGTCGCGCACGCACGCTTCCCACTGGTCCCAGGTGACTTCCGTCTTGCTGAGCGCAAACGGCTTCGCGATGGTGACCTCGTGCTGGTGCTCGTCCTTCTCGTGCATCTCCTGGTCCTCGGGCGTGCCCATGACGAACTTGCCGGCCGGGATCACGACCATGTCGGGGCACTCACGGCACTCCTTGAATACCGTGCCCGGTTTCGAGCCGTCTTGTTTCGCGGCTTCCGCGGACCCGGCCAGCGTCAGACCAACTACGCCCAACACGAGCCCGGCAAAGACATTCATCCGCATCATGGTCGAGGACTCCTGATTGTTGCTTCACTCACGCGTTTTCGCCTCGGCGATCGAGCCGTCCAGGAGCTGCCGGAACGAATCGTCGTACACGAGGCTCCGATCCGCCCAGACCGCGCGGACCACGAGATAGCCCGCGTTCCGCTCCGCTTCGCGCAAGTGCGGCGCCCACTGCTCCTGCTCCAAGGTTCCGTTCCGATATTGATAGTAGGCGTTCGACCAGTTGTGGAACAGCGTTGTGAATCGACGCGGGTCGCCTCGGCCATGTTCAGCTGCATCCAGGGCGCGTGTGGCAGAATTGGCCGCGCTACGTCCCACCGCATGCAGCTCGTTCAGGCGCGTTTCACCTCGTTTCACGCCGCGACGGGGCCATTTCACGGCCAAACCTGAAAGCTAAGAGCTACGGGCGTTTCTCGCGAAAAGCCTGCCTTCGCATATCAATTCAGGGGAATCAATGAACGAGTCAAACCATTCGCCGGACAGCTCGACGAGCTCGGCCTTCTATCGTCCGCAGCCGGAGTTAAGTCATGTTCCGGCGCCGGGCGCGAAGAGCGCGCCACCCGTGGCCATTGGGGTGTTCCACATCTCGATCAACCCAGGCATGCAGGCGCAGTACTTGGAAGGTACGCGCAAGAGCCCCGAAGCGAGCATGGCCGTAGCGCCGAAGTCGTATTTCCAGACGGCACTGCCGGCGGTCGGCGCCGCTGGGCCTCGCACGGTGGTCTTCTACTACTCCTGGGCCGAGCTCGACTCGCCGGGGCCGGGTGTGCAGCAGCGAGTGATGCAGCACTTCGGCGCGCAAGAGGGTGCGCTACTCAACGAGTCGATGAGCAAGGCCATCGGCGGGTTCGACATGGTGTTGGCCCGCACGCGGCCGGATCTCAACTACCAGCCGAACTAGTAGAGCTCCAAGGAGGCGCGCCTCTCGACCTGCTAAGCTGGCCGAGGGGCGCCTCGCGCGCATACCGCGAGGAAAGGGGGAGTTCGTGAAGAAACGTATCGCACCGGCAGCGGCGGCCGCCGTCATCGTTGGACTCTCGCTCGGCGCGCTGCCCGAGCGAACGGAAGCCGCCCCGACCGTGTACCCGGTCGGCACGACGATCTTCAAACCCGACAAGACGTGGAGCGGCTACACGCTCATCGACACGGTCGACGAGCAAGGCGCCGTGCTGCTCGACATGAACGGCAATGTCGTGCGCCACTGGCCCGAGATCAATGCCATGCCGGGCCCGTTCAGGATTCTGCCCGGCGGCTACATCATGGGCGGCACGACGCTACGGGCCCCGCATCAAGAGTCGGTCGCATTGCGGGAGCTCGACTGGGACGGCAAAGAGGTCTGGCGGTTCGACCGAACCGAGCAAGTCACTCTGCGCAACGGCGATCTCGTTTGGGCGGCGCGCCAGCACCACGATTGGCAACGCGAGGGCAGCTCCGTCGGCTATTACGCGCCGGGCGCGCTGCCGCTCGTCGACCGCGGCCGCACGCTGATCGTCGCGCACAAGAACGTCACGAAACCCGAGATCTCCGACAAACTCCTCGAGGACGATTACCTGCTCGAGGTGTCGTGGACGGGCGAGGTGCTTTGGGATTGGCTCGCCAGCGATCACGTGGACGAGTTCGGATTCTCGCCCGATGCGAGAAACGCGATCCATCGTTCCCTCCAGTTCAGCGCAGTGCGCCAAAGCGCAGACTGGCTGCACGTGAACGCGGCCTCCTACGTCGGGCCGAACCGCTGGTTCGACGGCGGCGACGCGCGCTTCAACCCGGAGAACGTGCTGATCAGCATGCGCGAGGCGAGCATCATCATGATCGTCGATCGCGCGGGCCATGTCGTGTGGCGCATGGGACCCGACTATCGGGAAGATCCGGCGCTCGCGAAGCTCGGGCAAATCATCGGCCAGCATCATGCGCACATCATTCCCGCTGGTCTGCCGGGGGCGGGCAATTTGCTCGTATTCGACAACGGCGGCTCGGCCGGCTACGGCGTCGGCACGCCCGCCGCACCCAACGGCCTCGGCGTCGCGCGGCGCGACTACACGCGCGTGCTCGAGGTCAATCCCGTGACCTTCGAGAAGGTTTGGGAATACTCGATTCCCGGCACCGAGCATTTCCAGTTCTTCAGTCACTACGTGGGCGCCGCGCAGCGCCTGCCGAACGGCAACACGTTGATCACCGAGGGCGCGGATGGGCGCGTATTCGAGCTCACGCCCGAGCGGGAGATCGTCTGGGAGTACGTAAGCCCCTACTTCGGCAAAACGGATAGCACGAGACACGCCATGTTTCGCGCGTATCGCGTGCCGTACGACTGGGTTCCGCAGGTCCGCCGCCCCAGGGAGCGGTCGGTGATTCCGCCGGATCCGAGGACCTTTCGGATCGCGCCGCGGTAGTCCACACGTCGCACGCATGAGGCTCCTCTTCGATCTGAGATTCACGCTCCATCAGATTCGGAGCGCTCTGTCTCCCAGAAAGCGCTTGGTCCGCGAGTTGCGAGCCACGTGGGCTCGGATCGGCACGAAAGACAAGGAGTAAGACGATGATGACTTTTAGAGCACTAATGGGTGGTTTAATGGGTATGGTTTTGGCAGTGGCTCTATTGCCGCAGGCCAAAGCCGCCGAAGGCATGACAACCCAGAATACGCTTTTGGACCGTATCCAGATCGAAGACATGATGATCGAATATTACTGGGCGTTCTCAACCGAGGAAGGTCACGACATCAAAAAATACTGGGCCGAGGACGGCGAATTCAACGTGGGAACCCACGTGGTGAAAGGTTGGGCGGCAATTCAAGCCGAGTACCGTCCGCCCGAAAATGCCGATCAAGATCGACCCAAATTCGTGATGCTATTGGGTAATCCAATGATCCGCGTCACCGGCGATACGGCGGTCATGGATGCGATTTTTACTGGCATGACCAGCACTGCCCCAAATAAGGCCCCCATACCGAGCGAGCAGGGGACTGACCATGTCGAATTCGTGAAACTTGACGGTCAGTGGAAAATCAAGAAGCGCGTACTCGTAACCTATGCCTACGTTCCACGCGAATCATTTATGGAAAAGTAAAAAAGGCGTTGGTGACAAGCTAATAGGACATCTGCAAGCGCCGCTTCTGCTACCCGAGCTGCGGTGCGCGGCACATGGTGGAGGGGGCTGCGCGGTTAGCGGACGAAATCTTGCCACGAAAGCCGTACTATTCGGCTCCCTCGTACCCCACCTGGAATAGCAGACCGAGGTTGATGCTGCCGTGGTTCCCTGGATTCTGCGGATCCTCGCTGCCTGGGTTCCCGGGATTCAGGTTCGACGCCGTATCGTCGGGAGGGAACAGCACGAGGGTTTGCAGGAACTCGATAATCATGCTCTGCGCGTCTTGGCCGAGCGCGCGATATGCCTGCGTCACGCGTTCCGCCTCACCGCCATGACGGCGGATCACCGCGTCGAGTGTGACGCTGCGACCGTCGTGGCCGTACGGAGCCGTGGTACCGACGCCCCAAAGTGGCTCCGTCACGTGCATGGTGATTCTCGAGCCGTCGAAATCGCGCTCGTGGAAGGCCGGGCCGAGGTCGTGGCGCTTGAGATCGGTGAAGATGTTCTCGACCACGAACCGCCCGCCGGCCGGGACGAGCTGCGGGTACGCGTCGCCGTCCGCGACCTGCGTGAACAGCGGATACACGGTTGCGAATAGTTCGTTGAATATGCCGTGCTCGGGATCGTAGACGGTCTCCACATCAGCCACTCGTCGGTCTTTGCGGATCTCGAGATCGCGCACGTGGCACGACGTGCAGCCCACGCGCTCAATCAGCGCGGAGCCCTCGGCGGCCCTCCGCGTCACGCGGTATTGCGCGGGCTTGAAGTAGTTCAGGAGATAGAACTCGAGATAGTCGACGATCGCGGGATCGATCTCGCCCGCCACGCCGTCTGCGTCCCCGTCCTCGACGGGCGCACACACCGGCGGGCGTTCGAACTCGTCGAGCGCCGGATCGTACGAAAAGCCGGCCACGCTCGTCCGCGCGATGGGATTCAACGGGTCCGTGACGGCGCAAAGCACGGGGTCCCACGCCTGTAAGCCCATCTCGGCCTGCAATGCGCCGACCACGAACTCGCGAATCGACGCGGTTACGCCTTGATGCAGGAACGGTTTCACGCGCAGGTCGGGATCGACGCCGCGCACGAACGAAGTATCGACGCGGCCGTCGGCAAACACCATGATGCGCCCAAAGTTCACGCCCTTGCTCACGAGCGAGCGCGTCAGCACGGTCGGCCGCGGCGGTTGTGGCCGGTGCGCAGTGGCGCCGGCGATCCCCGCGGCACGCGGGCCCCGAACCTCCTCGAGCGCTTGAGCGCGGATGCTTCGCAGATCGGCCGTCATCTCGTCCGCCAGCATTTCGATCAGACCGAGACCGAACAGATGCGGCGCGTCACGGCTGTCCGGGAACGTCGCGACGTCGCCGCCGTGGCCGGCCGCTCCGCGCGGCCGGCCGTGGCACGCGGCGCAACTGTCGGAGAGCCCGGCGCCGAAGCGTCGCACGAGAGTAATGTCGCCGTTGGCTGCCGCGCTCACGCGCGGACCAAGACCCTCTTGGACGGTGTATTTCCGTTGGAACAGCTGCCGGCCGCGGCGGATAGCGCGCGCAGGATCGCGCTTGATGAGATATTCCGCCGACCAAGGCGTGCTCGCGTCGCCTTGGCCGGGCCCGACTTGCTGCGACAGCGACTTCGCGATGCAACCGCCCGGCGCGTCGACGTGGTGGCCTTGATCGATTTGCGAGCAATCGGCGAGCTGAGCGTCGCTGAGATCGGGCGCGACGACGGCAAGTGCGGCGCAAAGGGCGAGACACCGATTTCGAGTGTGCAGGCTGCTCATGCCGACCGCGCGGTCCACCGGCATACGCCCGGCGTGCGTCCGTTGCTGCGGCACTTTACCGTTGCAGGGTGCAGTCATCTGCCGGGAAGTCCCACTGCCCGACGCATCTCGTGACCACACCGTGGACGGCCTGGGGGCCGAAATGGCCGCTCGCGGGTGTTGTGAACGTCAGCGTGATGTTCGAGTATTTGACGTGCGCTGTTCCCGGCGCGGCATTCGCGACGCCAAGCACGCATACGGTTAGCGGCGTCGGGTTCCCGAAGGGCGCGGGGCCTCCGTTTCCGGTGACGTGGGCGTTCCCCGTGACGACGAAGCCGCCAGTGACCGCGGGGCTGAACGCGGGGCAGCTCGTATCCCACGTGTTGGTGACCACACCGGTCATGCTGATGTGGTGAGTGTGAGCACCGCGCGTGGTTGGGTCGTTCTGATCTATGTTCCCCGCGTCAGTCGTCTGCATGTCCATCGACGCCGAGAACTGCGCCGCGCCGCCGCGTTCCCGAAGGTCCAACGACCACGTGCCGTGCATCTCGTACGGGCCGTTCTTGACGCTCGCGGGAGTATGGTCGTTCAACAATCCGTCGAAATGAACGGGTGTGCGGAAGGGTGCGAAGCGGTCGTCTGCCAGGGAGGAGGTCGACCCGCCGAAGCCCAATCCGCAGACCAAGATTGCGATGCCGCCTGCCGTCAACGTCATGTATTTCATCGAAATCTCCCAGTTTTAATAACGCAGTTCGCGCCGGGAGCGTCGAAGCGGTTCCCGACAACACCGATTCACCCCTTAAGACGGCGGCGAGCGGGTGCGGAGCATCATTCGAAGGAATGCCGCGAGGTTGCAAACGGCAAGAGACCGCATCGGCCCGCACGCCCGCAAACGCCGTCTTTCGCCGTCTGCGGATCGACGAGTAGAATCGGGGCGGCTGGTCCGATGGGAAAGAAGAACGCGATGTGTGCTTCGTTCACGGGGCCACGCCCAGCCGCCGAGACACCTTCAATCAAACGGCTGGACTCGTGGAAGTCGATCGCTGCCTATCTCAGGCGTGACGTGACCACCGTGCAGCGGTGGGAACGCCGCGAGGCCATGCCCGTCCATCGTCACCTGCACAGCAAGCGGGGCTCGGTCTACGCGCTGAGCTCGGAGCTCGACGCCTGGCGAGAACGTCGCGGATCGCTGCTCGAGGCCCATCAGGGCGGCGGCGCGGAAGATCCCCAGCGATTCGCCGCCGGTCGGCATGACCCGTCTGCGGTGATCGGAGAGGCTCGTCCGAAGCGCGAGCGCCCGCATGTGCGTCTTGCGCTACTCGGCGCCGGGATTGTGGTGCTCGCCGTGTGCACGGTCGTCTATCTCGTGCACCGCAGCCGGGCCGAGGTTGTCGGGGCGCAGATCACATCGCTTGCAGTTTTGCCGCTCCGGAACCTCTCCGAAGACACCGGTCAGCAGTATCTCGCCGACGGAATGACCGATGCGCTCATCGCGCGTCTCTCGAGCATCCGTCATCTGCGCGTCGTCTCGCGCACGTCGGTGATGCGCTACAACGAGTCGCAGCAGCTCACGATTCCACAGATCGGCAGTGAGCTTGGGGTCGATGCGATCGTCGAGGGATCGATTACGCGGGCCGGCAATCGTATTCGCGTCACGGCGCAGCTGATTCGAGCGGCAACCGACGAGCACTTCTGGTCCGAGACTTACGACCGCGAGATCGCGGACGTGTTAGCCCTGCAAAGTGAGATCTCGCAAGCCATTGCCGAGAAGGTCGAAGTGGTCGTCACGGGCGAGGAGCGGCAGAGGCTTGCCGCCCAGAGGCGCGTTGCGCCCGAAGTCTACGAGAGCTATCTCAAGGGGCGGTTTGCTCTCAACGAGCAGATGAACCGCGCCAGACTCATGGAGGGCGTCGGAAACTTCGAAGATGCAATTAGGCTCGATCCGACGTTCGCCCCCGCCTATCTCGGTCTCGCGCGGGCCTTTGGCTTGCTCGGCACGGTGTTCGCGGGCGGTCCTCCCGAGGAGACCCGCCCAAAGGCGATCGAGGCGGTTCGCAAAGCGTTGGAGCTCGATCCCGATCTCGCAGAGGCGCACGTCGTGCTCGCAGGCATGCTGCAGAGAATATGGCGGTGGGCTGCGGCCGAGGCAGAATACCGCCGGGCTCTGGACTTGAGTCCGAGCAGCGCGCGAGCCAACGCTGCATTTGCCTCGTGGCTGTTGTGTCAGGGGCGGACGGAAGAAGCGGTGTCGTGGGTCGAGCGAGGCCGAGGGCTCGATCCGCTCAGCGTTTCGGGTAGCGACGTCGCTTGGATTTTCTTCCAGTCCCGGCGTTTCGCGGACGCGGAACGCGAGTTGCGCGCGGTGCTCGGGGCCCAGCCCGACGACACCAACGCCCTGACGGAGCTGGGATTCGTGCTGAGCGTCGGTGAGCGCGCCGCGGAGGCGATTCCGTTCCTCGAGCGGGCTATCGCCCTCTCGCAGGGCAGCCCGGCGGCGGCCGGCGTGCTCATCAGGGCCTACGCGCGCTCGGGGCGGCGCGCCGACGCCCTGCGGCTCCTCGCTGAGCTGAAGGAACGGGACGCGGCCGGGTATGTCCCGTCAGGCGCGTTTGTGAACGCTTATCTCGGTCTCGGCGACACCGATGCGGCCATCGAGTGGATGGAGCGAGCTTACGCGGAGCAATCCAACATCATGCAGTATCTGAAGGTGCATCCGTTCTTCGACCCGGTCCGGAACGACTCTCGCTTCGCCAACCTGGTTGCCCGCGTTTGGGGCGACACGGTTCGCTAGCGCTCGAGCGAAACGAATCCGAACGCGCGTTCGACGCCGGCTGCACGGCGAGGGTCCGGACCGAATGGACGGTGCCGCGCATCACGGGGGTCGTCTCGACCTGGACGCAGGAGCGGGGCGCCAGCCGGCGCTCGAGGTGTTTCAACCGCAGGTCCGGATCTCGAGCCCGCGTCGCGCTAGCGGGAAGTGTTGTCGCCGAGCGAAGCCGAATCGAGCAGAGCCTTCGCCGCGGCGTAGACCACGGCGATCTGCTCGTGACCCTCGTGCACGAGGCGCGCGGAGAACGCACCGCGAAATAGCAGCATCAGCGAGTCACCGAGCTGATCGGGATGCTTGGCGCGCATCTCGCGACAGAGCGCTCGCATGCGTTTCCCCATTTCCTGCTTGTGTTCGCGGATCACGCGCTTTGCGGGGTGATCTTCCTCGAGCTCGACGGCGGCGTTTGCCATTGCGCAGCCGCGCTCGGCGGCATCGCTCGTGAGCTCGTCGCGAAACGCTTCGAACAATGCTTCGATCTGCTTGCGCGGCTTGCCGGGGTGGCGCGCCACGATCTCGTCGAACCACTGCGACCAGCGGTGCGCCTGTTCCTCGAGCACCTTGACGATGAGCTCGTCCTTCGACGAGTAGACGCGATACAGCGTGACTTTCGTGGTGTTGGCCTCGGCGGCGATCGCATCGACGCTGACGCCGCGGATGCCGGACTTATAGAAGAGCTTTTTCGCTGCTTCGAAGATCCGGTCGCGCGCACACGCGTTGTCGTCGCACTCCGAGTCGGGCTCGAACGGCGAGATGCCAGAAACGTGCTTTTGTGATGCGCAGCGTCAGCGCCTCGCGTCTTTGATTGACCATGCCGCGGCGTCGCGCGAAACGGCTGAGCTCGCGCGCGTACGCTACCGCGAGGGCGCCGTCGACTTCCTGCGCCTGCTCGACGCGGAGCGCACGCTGCTCCAGGCCGAGGACGCACTGGCCGCGGAAACGAAACGGATTTGAACACCGCCGTCGTGATGATCTACAAGGCGCTCGGGGGCGGCTGGGAAGCGGCGCCGAGCTCTTGACGCGTGAGCGTCGCGCTCAGTCGTCGGCGGGCGACTCGCCCTTCATGCCGAGCAGCTCGAGCGGCGGCCTGCGCGTCGTTGCTCTTGCGCACCGGCGGGAGCGGCGGGAGCGGCGGGAGGAGGCGGCACCGACGGCCGGGCTTGGAGCGCGCGCGCCGCCGCAGGGGTCGCTGCTCTGATTCGCCTGGTCGTCGACGGGTTCGCTGGCGCGAGCCGCGGGCGGTGCTGAGCGGGGTGAGGCCGTTGGCGCGGTGAAGCCCGGCTGCGAAGCCCGGCCGTGAGGCTATTCGGCGTCGCGCTCAGCCGGCGGCTTTGACACAATGGCTCTTGCGCGCACTGCCGCGGAGCAGGGGGCTTCAAAATTCCTATCCGCGGCCCAGGTACTCGCCGTCGGCATGGACGCGGCGGTCGTCGACGACATCGGCCGCCCCCTCCGCAGCGAGGGCTTCGGCGATCGGCGCCGAGCTCGGCCGCCCTGTACGAGCGCCCGTTCAGCTGACGAGGAGTCGATCATGGCCACGAGATTCGACGAGCTCGGCCTCGAGTGGCCAGTCGTCCAGGCACCGATGGCGGGCGTGCAAGGCAGCGCCCTGGCGATCGCGGTGGCCGAGGGCGGCGGCCTCGGCTCGCTGCCATGCGCCATCCTTTCCGCCGACGCCATCCGCAGCGAGGTGGCGGCGATCCGTGCCGCGACCGGGCGGCCGTTCAACCTCAACTTCTTCTGCCATCACCCGCCGACGGTCGACGACGCGCGCGCGCGGGCCTGGCGCTCGTCGCTCGCTCCGTACTACCGCGAGCTCGGCATCGACCCGGCGTCGATTCCCGCGGGCCCGGCGCGCCAGCCGTTCAGCGCGGAGATCGCCGAGATCCTCGAAGACCTGCGCCCGCCGGTCGTGAGCTTCCATTTCGGTCTGCCCGCGCCCGAGCTGCTCGAGCGCGTCAGGAAGACCGGCGCGCTCGTCATGGCCTCGGCGACCACGGTCGAGGAAGGCCGCTGGCTCGACGCGAACGGCGTCGACGTCGTGATCGCCCAGGGGCTCGAGGCGGGCGGCCACCGCGGCCACTTCCTCTCGCACGACCTGACGCGCCAGCTCGGCACGCTGGCCCTGGTGCCGCAGCTGGTGCGCAGCGTGCGCGCGCCGGTGATCGCCGCCGGCGGCATCGCCGACGCGGCCGGCGTCGCCGCGGTGCGCTGCCTCGGCGCCGTCGCAGCCCAGGTAGGCACCGCCTACCTGCTCTGCCCCGAGGCGACGACGAGCGCCGTCCATCGCGCGGCGTTGCAGGGCGGCGGCGCCGCGCACACCGCGATCGCACGTCTTTTCACCGGCCGCCCGGCGCGCGCCATCGTCAACCGGCTGATGCGCGAGCTCGGCGGCGTGACCGAGGTGCCCGAGTTCCCGCTCGCGGCGCCGGCCGTGATGCCGCTGCGCGCGGCGGCCGAGGCGCAGGGCTCGGGCGACTTCTCGCCGCTCTGGTGCGGCCAGAACCCCGGCAGCGCCGGACCGGTTGCGGCCGCGGAGCTGACGCGCGCCCTCGGGGTCTGACGCGCCGACACGAAAGTGCGCCGCCGAGCTGCGCGCGCTCCTCGAGCGGCACACCGAGGCGTACTACGTCCACGACGCGCCCACCATCCCCGACGCCGCCGGGAAGTTCGACGCCCGCGCGCGCAAGGCGCTCGCCTCGGTGAGAGCGACCCGCTAGCGTTCAGCTGTAAGCGCCGTGGCTTTTTTCCCTCCTGTGGCGCCCGGCGGATGACGGACAGTGCCGCGTTCCTCGCCGACGAGTTGTTGCCGGCGAAGCCCATTCGCAAGTGGGTGCTGTCGCTGCCGTTTGCGCTGCGGTTCTTGCTGGCCACCGACGCCGGGGCGCTGACGCGGGTGCTCGGGATCGTCTACCGGACGATCTCGGCCCACATTCTCAAGAAGGCGCGACGGGCGCCGACTTCCTGCGCTAGGCCGCGCTGCAGCTGTTACTGCTTGCACTTGTACGGCTCCACTTTCATCTGCGGATACCACACCCAGAACTTGCGCAGCGTGACGGGCTCCGTGAAGGTCGCGGGGTCCGTCACCGTTAGCGTGTAATCCAGCTGGGCTCCATCCTTGCTCGGCGTGAACCGCTCGAGCGTCTCCCCTTTCGCGCCGAATGGAGTCCCGACCACATCGAACCAGGGCCAGCTGATGCGCGTCGTCTTGACGACGAGCGCATCGCCTTCCCAATGCCCGACCGAGTAGCCGAGCTTGGTGGCGGGCGGTCCGGCATCGCTGGCGTCTTTGCCCATGTGAATCACGCGCGACGCGTCGTACTCCTCCAGCCGTAGAACGATATCGTCGCCCTGCCTGACGAACTCCATGGGATACGGCTGCTCCATCGCAGTGGGCATGCCCTTCGCCACGCAATTCAAGATCGGGCTCTGCTCGACGCGGTCGAACGCGGCCACCGCGGCGCGGGCGGACGCGGTCAGCGGAAACCGCCCGTAGTCGAACACGGGCTCGACATCCTGCGGAAACAGCAATGGTTGATCGCGCGGCGAGCTCCACACTCGAAAGATGCCGAGCTCGGGCTTCGACGAATCGCCGGGGCCGGAGGGCCCATCGCGCCCCAGCACGCGGCGCGACCAGCGCGGCTCACCGCCCGCCTCGAGCACGACCTCGTCGCCGCCGACTAGCAGGATGTTCTGCGCGTACAGCAGATGCTCGCTCGCGCGCGCGGGATTGCCGGCGACTCTGACCACGTCTCCGACGTTCAGGAGCTGACGGTCGACACCCGCGCGACGCAAGTTCGTCAGCGAGGTTGCCTCGATGCTCCATTGTTCCGCGGCACCCGCAGCGCCATTTACGGCGAGGCGAAACTTCACGTGTGGGTTGCTCCACGAGACCTCTGTCACGGTGCCGGCCGTTTCCACAACCTCGGCCATGTCGAAGATCGCGGAAACGCTGTGGTGCGCCCAAGCGGGACAAGCAGTGCTCACCAACGCAAGGACCAGAGGCAAGCGACGATACATGGCATGGCTCCAATGACAGCGAACTCGCGGAGGACGCGCGGCGGCTCCACATTTGAGGTTCGACGCGATACGATCCCGAGCGAGATGACGGTAGCGGCGAAATGTGGAAAACGTATGGAGACGTGGGAGCTCCTTAGCTCGCGTCCGTGAGCCATACCCAGCCAATGCACCTGAAGATCGGACCTCGATTGTTCTTCGGCTTTCTGTTCAGCGCGTTAATCGTGCTTGCGGTGAGCTCTGGGCTCACTCGCTGGAACTTCCAGCGCGGCTTTCTGAACTACGTGAACGAGTCCGAGGCCGATCGGCTGAACTATCTCGCGATGACGCTGGCCCAGGCGTATGGGGAGCACGATAGCTGGGCACCGCTGCTGGACCACCCGGATAGATGGATCGAGCTGATGGGCCCACCATCCTCGGACGTCACGAAAGGACGGCCGCGGGACTGGGTGGGGCGTGGGCGTGGCACCGGCGTGGTTTCCGAGGACCCGCTCGCCATCTCACCGCGAGTTACCGTCCTGGATCAAAACGGTAAACATTTGTTCGGCGCGCCGCTGAACGACCGGGCCCAACGGGCCGAGCCGATCGTATATCGCGGCCAAGTAGTCGGCACGCTACGTTTGAACCCGCTCGAGACGTTGGCGGGCGATCTCGACAGGCGTTTCTCGGAGGAACAGACGCGTTGGGCCTTCGGTACCGCGCTCGTCGCTCTGCTGCTCGCGATCGTGTTCGCGCTGATCTTCATGCGGCAAATCGTCACGCCGGTGACGGCGCTGGCGCGCGGTACACGAGCCCTGGCGGCGGGCAGATTCACGGAGCGAATGCACGTGGCATCGGGCGGAGAGCTGGGCGATCTCGCCAGAGACTTCAATTCGCTTGCGGAAGCATTGCAGCGCAATCAGCACGCTCAACGCCAATGGATCGCCGACATCTCGCACGAGTTGCGCACGCCGCTCGCCATTCTGCGTGCCGAGTTGCACGCCGTGGACGACGGCGTGCGCGAGCTGAACGAGGCCACGCGCAAATCGCTCGGCAGCGAGGTCGAGCGGCTGACGAAGCTCGTCAACGACCTGTACGAGCTCGCCGTCTCGGAAGCCGGCGCGTTACGTTTTCAAAAGGAAACGGCCAACGTCGTGGACGTGCTGCGGGACACGGTGGACATGTTCGAGTCCAGCGCTTCGGCCCACGGCCTCACGCTGCGGGCGAAATACGCCGCGGAGCCCCTGAACGCGCTGATCGATCTGTTGCGCCTCGGGCAGCTGTTTACGAACGTGCTGGAAAACTGCGTGCGTTACACGGACCGCGGCGGCAAGATCCAGGTCGCGTGCACACGCAGCGGCCCGAACATTCTGGTCACGTTCGAAGACTCCGCGCCCGGCGTTCCCGACGAGGTGCTGCCGAAGCTATGCGACAGGCTGTACCGCGTCGAAGCTTCGAGGTCGCGATCGACGGGTGGCGCCGGGCTCGGCTTGGCGATCTGCGACAACATCGCTCGCGCTCATGGCGGCAAGCTCACCATAGAGAAGTCGGAGCTCGGCGGCCTGAGAGTCGCGCTGCTGTTGCCTGCCGATGGCCGAACGGGCCTTTGAGCCGGGGTAAGAGTGGCATGATCAACGGTAACGCTTCGCCCATACTCGTGGTGGAGGACGAGCCCAAGCTCGCGCGAATTCTGGTCGACTATCTCGTCCAGGCCGGTTACTCGAGCCACTGGCTCGACGACGGCGAGGAGGCTGTCAGCTGGGCCCGCGAGCAAGCGCCGCGACTGATCCTGCTCGACGTGATGCTGCCGGGCAAGGACGGGCTCACGGTTTGCCGCGAGATACGGGCATTCTCCGACGTGCCCATCGTGATGGTCACGGCGCGAATCGAGGAGCTCGATCGACTGCTTGGGCTCGAGATCGGCGCGGACGACTACATCTGCAAGCCGTTCAGCCCTCGCGAGGTGGTCGCCAGGGTCAAGGCTATCCTGAGGCGCGTCGACAGTGAACCCAACGGCAGTCGCGGCTACCTGGGCATCGAGCTCGATCGCGCACAGCACCGGGCCACCGTGCTCGGCCACTCGCTCGATCTGACCCCGATCGAGTTCCGTCTGCTCGAGGTGCTGCTCAGCCATCCGGGCCGCGTGTATTCGCGCAGCCAGCTGCTCGATTTGGTGTACGACGACGAGCACGTGGTCAGCGACCGCAGCATCGATAGCCACGTCAAGAACCTGCGGCGCAAGGTGCGTGCATTTCAGCCGGACGAGCAGGTCATCTGCACGGTCTACGGGGTCGGTTACAAGCTCGAATGACCGGGCCGGACCTCCACAATTTCTCCAAGTCTTCTCGTTAGCATGTCGGCTGCGCCACCCCGAACGAGACACCGGGAGAAGCCGATGCAACCCGTCTTGAAGCGCGCGATCGTCGCGGCTGTAGCCAGCTCTGCCTGCATGGCGGCGAACGCGCATCACTCCAGCGCGCCGCACTACGACGCAACCCGCCCCGTGCAGATCGAGGGCGAGGTGACGGCGTTCGAGTTCGTGAATCCCCACAGCTTCCTGCACGTCAGGGTCAGCGAAACCGACGGCGGCACTGCGGTGTGGGATTGCGAGACCGCGGCGGCGGCGATGCTGCACCGACGCGGCTGGAAGGCGGACACGTTCGTTGCGGGGCAACGCATTCGAATCAACGGCATCGCCGCACGCCGGGATCCGCACGGTTGCTCGATCCAGTCGATCGTGCTCGCGGACGGCACGGAGCTTCGTCCGCTCGGCAACCAGGGATCGCCGGAGCAAGCGCCCGCGACCAGCACGGCGGCTGCGACGAAGCTGAACGGCATCGTCGGCGTCTGGGTCCGCGATCTCGATCGCCGCCCGAACGGGCCAGCGGCGGGCCCCGGCCCCGCCGATCGAAGGCTGCCGGACCGTGCGCGCTTCACGCCGCAAGGCGCCGCCGCCAACGCGGGCTACGACCAGCGGTTCGACGACCCGTCGTTCCGGTGCGGCGTATCGAGTGTCGTTCGCGCGTGGAGCGAGCCCGGCACGCCGACCGAGATTTCGCTCGATGGCGATCAGCTGAAGATTCGCCACGAGTTCATGGATACGGTCAGAACGGCGCGGCTCGGCGTGCGTGCGCACGCAAGCTCGTTGCCGCCTACCGAGCTCGGCCACTCGATCGCGTGGCTCGAGGGGCAAACGCTCGTGATCGACACGGTCGGCTACGCCGCGGGCGTGCTGTTGCCGCATCCCGGGGTCTTGCACAGCGCCGCGCTGCACACCATGGAACGGGTCAGCGTCGACCCGAACGACCACACACTGCACGTGGCGTGGACGGCCGAGGACCGGCAGTACTACGCGAGCCCGTTCTCGGGCGAGTTCCTGTTTCGGCCATCGCTCTACGTCGTGCAGCCGTACGGGTGCACGGTCGAGCACGCCAATCGCTGACCTTCAAGGAGCTCCAACATGGCACGACTTGCTCGCCTTGCCACTGTGCTCACCTGCGCCCTCGCGCTGCTGCCAGCGGTCGGCACGGCCCAGACCCTTCGGGTCACGCTGCTCGGCACCGGCGTGCCTACGCCGAGCGCCGAGCGCTATCAGGCCGCCACGCTGATCGAGGCGGGACGCAAGAAGCTGCTGATCGACGCGGGCCGGGGCGCTAGCGTGCGCCTCTGGCAGCTCGGCATTCCGCTCCGCGCAGTCGATACGGTGTTCCTCACGCATTTCCATTCGGACCACATCAACGGCCTCGCGGATCTCTGGGCCACGGGCTGGTTGCCTACCCAGTACGGCCGGCGCGATCGCCCACTCGACCTGCGCGGCCCGGTGGGCACGGCCGCCATCGCCGCCGGCATCGAGCAAACTTATGCGCGCGACGTTGCCATTCGCACGGCCGACGAGCACCTGCCACGCGCCGCCGCGGCGTTCGCCGTGACGGAGTTCGAGCGCGGCGGCGTGGTGTACGAGCAAGACGGCATCAAGGTCACGGCCTTCGAGGTGGACCACGGCGAGCTGATCAAACCCGCGTTTGGCTACCGCATCGATTACGCAGGGCACTCGGTCGCGGTGAGCGGCGACACGAAATACGACGAGCGAATCATCGAAGCGGCGCGAGGCGTGGACGTGCTGATTCACGAGGTCATGTCCACGGATGCCCGCGTATTCGCACAAGCCCCGCAGCTCGCCAGTGTCAAAGAGCACCATACGATGCCCGAGGAGGCCGGCAAGATCTTCGCGCGCGTTCGGCCGAAGCTCGCCGTCTACACGCACATCGTGATGTTGAGCTTGCCCGGGATCCCGGAGCCGCCGGCCAGCGAGCTCGTTGCGCGCACACGCACGACCTACGCGGGGCCGCTGTTGGTCGGACGCGATCTCACGCGTATCGAGATCGGCGCCGATATTGCCGTGTTCGAAGGACCCTGACGCCTCAGTGCGCTTCCGCCTGCACCTTCTTGAACTCGTTGTCCTGCCACGTGCGGTCGTCGCAGTTGTAGCGCTCGTACGGCGTATCGGCCATGGCCACCACGTCCTGGCCCCGATACTGGCCCGTGAAATACGGGTCCTCGGCGGTCCAAGTGCGCGTCAGGGTCTTTGCCTCATGGTCGTACGTGAACCGCTCGACGACGTGCATCTCGCCGCTGAACATCACGCCCCGGCGGGTATCGAGATAGCCCGGCTCGAACCCGACGGTATCCACGACTAGCACGTCGCCGTCCCAACGCCCGATCGAATGCCCGGGCTTACTCGGCGTGAGATTGGCCGGGTGCTCGGCCATGTCGAGGTGAATGGTCCGCTCGAGGTCCATGAAGCCGTACTTCAGCACGATCGTGCTTGCGGTCTGGGTAATCCGGTTCACGTGCTGATCGAACGTCCAGTCCATGAAGATGTTCGTGGGCTGGCAGTGGAACCGCGGGTTGTCCTTCTCGGGGTCGAAGCCGGCCGCGGCGCGGCTGCCTGCCGCCGTCGGCTGCACACCGAGCGGCGGGCCGCCCGGCGGCCGCGTAGGGCCGGGGGGGGTGCCCTGCGCCGCCCGCTCCTCGGCCACGCTCAGCGGCACCAGCGTGCCCTCGCGGCCGCGCGGATCGGTCATCACGCGCTGCTCCGCAGCCCAGTCGCCCGCGATGTTCGGCTCGCCGCTCGCCAGCCGGGCCGGCCGGTCGGCCGCGGATCGCTGGTCGCCGCCCGGGAGCTGGCTGTAGCGATCCGCTTCGCTGCCATTCGGAAACTCGATCGTGCTCACGTAGCAGGTGTGCGGCTCCTGACGCGACGGCGAGCCGATCACCGTCAGCATCTGTCCCGCCTTGAACATCTCGGGCGTCCAGCCGGAACGGCGCAGCGCGGTCGCCGCTCGCATCTCGCAGCGCCAGGCCGCGACGTTGCCGCGCTCGTCCTTCACGTCCATGTACAAATATGAATGCGGATTCACGAACGCCATTTCCACGATCGTGCCCGTCAGCGTGAGCTGCTTCGACAAATCGAAATTCGCATTGCCATGATGGGCCGAAGCGCTGCTACCGATGCCGGAGAGCGCCAAAGCGAGCAAGAAGCGTCCTTTCATCGTTCTTTCTCCCGAGCTCGGAGCGTGGCGCCAGAAAACCTACCGTCCGCCAAAGTGGTACGAGAACCGCGCCCCCACCGTCCTGCCACGACGCGTCGTGTAGTTCACGTTCTCCGCGAACGGGGGTGGGGCCGGCGTGCCCGCCGGCGTGAGGATGCGGCCGTCGAAGAAATACAGCGGGCCCTGCGGCGTATCGTCGTCGAACAGGTTCGTGGCATAGAGCTCGGCGCGCCACTTGTCTCGACTCAACCCGATACGGAAATCGGAGATCGAGTACGCGTCCAGCTTGGCGAGATTCATCTCGCTGACGTATTGACTCGAGTTGTACCGAGTGCTCCAGCGCGCAAACCATTCCAGCCCGTTCGACACCGCCTTGTTGTATTCGAAGTCGACCGAGCCGGAAAACTTGGGCTGGGTCCCGAGCTCGTGCCCGGCTACCGACACACAAGGCAGACCGATGGCAGTCGCCGCATTGGGCGGGACCCCGAAATCCATGGGCAACGTGGAGCACGCGCCGCTGGCGTAACTGATGTCTATATAGGACGCGGCGACCCTGATCCGGAATTGATCGGTGGCGGCGAAGCTGCCCTCGAACTCCATGCCCTGCCCGGTCACGTCGCCGGCGCCCAAGAACGACCGCCCCGGGCTGAAATCGAGCCCTGCGTAAGGCGTGCCAGCATCCCCCACGCCGTCGTTGTTCAGATCGACGAAGTCACCCGGCGCGAAATTCAGGTTGAACGGCTGGGTGAAGTTCTTCCAGTCCAGCTTGTATACGTTCACGGCATACGTGGTCCGATCGCGGATCGTGCCCTTGATGCCGACCTCGTAGCTTTGAACGGTCTCTTCCTCGAAGAAGGCGATCTTGCTGTAGTCGAAGATCTGCGGAAACGCCTGGGACGCCGCGACGACTGCCGGGTCCACGGCTCCGACGTTCACACCTGCTGGGTTGTTGCCCTTCGCCGCCTGAGCGTAGAACGTAGCGTTGTCGGATATCGCAAACGTCACGGACAAGCGCGGCAGGAACGTCGTGGTCTTTTGCGCCAGCTCGAACAGACCACCGGCGCTCTGCGGAGCGTTGCCGGAAACGTCGTCGTTCTGATAGCGCCCCTCCAACGACAAGGTGGTCCGTTTCGTCGCGTCGTAGGTAAGGTTGAAGAACACGCCCGTGTTCGTGGCAGCCTCCGAGAAGCGCTGGTTTGCGGTGCCGGCGTCGTAATTCGCTCGACTCCGATAGATGTTCGTCAGGAAGCTGTAGTCGTAGTACGACACGCCAACGCCATAGCGAAAGCCGCGGTCACCCGGCGACGTGAGACGCAGCTCGGCGTAGGTCTCGTCGATGTTGGTTGGGTCGCGTTCGAAGCCGAACGCGTCGTTCGTCAGGTTCGAATCCGTGGCACGCTCGTAGTATTCGCTCGAGCTGAAGCCCAAGGCCTCGAGCGTGAGCCCGACGCCGACGTCGAACGTGGCGTCGATCTCGGAGCGGTCCCGGTGATTCCGCACGAAGACATGGTCGATGCCCGTCGCGGCGTAGTTATAGTCGTACACCGGATCGCTGAGCGCTTCGACCGTGCCAACATAGGCGCACGAAGGCTGCGGCGGCGGCACGATGCCGCCGCCGCACGGCTGACCCTGCGGAACGGCATCGGGATGCAGCACCCGGTGAGCATCGTTCAGCGGGAAAAACACGCGAGGCGTTTGTTGGTTGTCCACATCGAGCCAGCGGTAACGAAATTCGATGCTCGACTTCTCGGTGGGCTCGAACAGCAACTTGGCCAGCACGTTCTGGGATTTCTCTCCGCCGAGCCCAACGCCTTCCAGGCGCGTTCGCCAAGCGCCTTCGCCATCGCGCTGATCGTTGCCGATGGCAATCAGGCCACCCAATCGCTCGGCGAGCGGCCCTGATATCAGCGCATGGGCATTCAAGAGACTCTCGCTGCCCACATCGAGATCGACGTTGGCATCGAACTGGTCGCCGGGCTCGCGGGACTTGTAGTTGATGGCTCCGCCGAACGTGGATCGACCGAAGGCGGCGCTCTGCGGCCCGCGCAGCACCTCGACCTGCTGGATCGCCGTGAACGGCACAGTGCCTTGCTGGCCGAGAATCGGCATGCCGTCCAGGAACGTGGTGACCTTCTGCCGGTAGGTGGCGATCTCGTTGCTCACCACGCCCCGAATGGCCGGCGTCGCGGCATTCTGGTCGAACCCCGTGTCGTAGTTCAGCCCCGGCGTCACGGCGTACAGATCGCGCGCCGAGAGCACGCCGGCCTGCTGCAGAGCGTCTCCGCCGAACACGGACACCGCCACCGGCACGTCCTGGAGATTTTCCTCGCGCTTGCGCGCCGTCACCACGATCTCGTCGAGCGCGGTCGCGCCGCTTCTTTGCGCCAACACCACCCGAGGAGCGGCCGAGCACAGCAGCACGCCCGCTACGGCCAAAGCAAAGTATCGTTGTTCACTCATGTTCAAGACGCCCCCCTGTGAGCCGAGAAACTCGCAGTAGGGACCTGCGAGCCTTTAACCCCACCGGGAACGTAGCAAGAGATCGTGGAAAAATTATGGAAATGGCGCGCGGCCGCCGGCTAGCGGCACGTCGGCGTGCCTAGTCGCACGGAGAACTGCAGGCGCAATTGATCCTCGGTGGCTCGGCCCGGAGCGCCGTAGAAGTACGGCCACAAGTCGCGCTGCGACTCGATCCGGAGCCATTCGATCCCGCCGCCGAAGCGTTCGCTCATCTCGCGGCGACAGCTCAACGTGACGGCGTGGCCGTCGTCTTTGCAACTCGCGTAAAGGCGGGTTACCAAATGGTGCGCATCCAGCGCAACGAGCGAATGTGCTCGTCGGCCGTCACCAGGGACTCGTCTAGCACGACCGCCGTCGCGATGATTAGACGATCGATTGGGTCACCTTGAACTTCGACATCAAACAATCCTGACCGCGCGGCGATTGCGGCCGTCACCGGCTCGATCCGGAGTTCCGGCAACGATTGGACGTCGTCGAGCCACTCGCCGAGCCCTCTTGTGAGCTCCAGCCGCCGGCGACGGACGAGCGTCGCGATCTCGAGAACGCTTGCCGCGGACATGACGAGATCATCGGCTGAGATCGATGCTTGGATCGCGCGCTTCGCTTTCGGTGAGAGTTTGGCGTGATCAGACATCCACCAGACGGCGGCATGGGTGTCGAGAACCGTCACCGGTTCATTTCCCACTCCTCGACCGCGAAGGTCGGCGCTGTCGGATCGTCGTAGCGAACGACGCTGCCGCGCAGCCGCGCGCGTGCGGCTGCGGAGCGGTCGGGCTCGGCGACCGGCGGACCGATCACGGCGATCGCCCGCCCGCGCGACGTCACGCGCAGGCGATCACCACGGCTCACTTTCGCGAGAAAGGCCTGCAGGTTCCGCCGCAGCTCGGTGACGCTGATGTCCTTCAAAGCGATGCCTCCAAACGTACGAACAAACTGTACGCTTGAGCGAGATGCTCAGCAAGCAGGCATGTGCTCCTTAGGCGTCACAACGACCTGCCGTTCGACGATCCCGTCGGCGCCGATCAAGACTTCCTCGGCGCGGGCCTGAACAGAGCTCTTTACAACTACCTACAGCGCGCCGGCCTCGACGCCGACATGCGCAGCGCGCGCTCCGCGCCCGTGACAGTGCTACGACGCGGAATCAGCCACCGGCGCGCCTCGGGCGTCGCCGCTAGAGTCTTCGCCCAGCGCTAGATCAGCGGGGTGATATTCGGCTCGACGCCCAGCAGCGCTTTTCCGTAGATCTCGAGGTTCACCTGCCACTCCGTGATCGCATGCCGGCTGGCGATATGGACGTCTCGCCACACGCGCTGCAGCAGGTTGGCGTCGGCCATGCTCGAGGTGCCGTGCGCCGAGGCCAGGATCTCGACCACCTCGCGGCAGTATTTGGCGACGAGCGCCGAATCCGCGCGCACTCGCGCCCGCGCCGGCAGGTCCGGATGACGCCCCGCCGCGGCATACGCGTCGAGATCGTCCGCGGCGCGGTACGCGTGCAGGCGCGCCGTCTCGATCTTCATGGCCGCCTCTGCCACGAGAATCTGGAAGCCCGTGGATTCGCGTTCCCTGCCGTAGTTCGTATGGGTGACGCTGCGCATCGACGCCTTGGCGATCACGTAGTCCAACGCGGCCCTCGCCATCCCGAGTTGGGAGCCGACCAGGATCAGAATCGTCACGGGCACGAGCGCGACCCGGTAGACGAGCTCGTCGACGTGCTCGGTCCGAAACCTGCCTTCGAACGCGGCCGGGTATGGGAGGAACCGGCGCTCCGGCACGAACACGTCGTTCGCAGAGCCCGCCGTCGCGAAGCGCCGCGACGGTGGCGTCGGGAAGACGGCGCAGCGAATCGGTCGCTTCGGCTTGCTGCTCGAGCAGCGGGCGCAGGCGCGCCGCGTGCGCTTTCAATTCTCTCGTGTCAGCCATGGCCCCAAGCGCACCGACCGGAACACTCTGTCTCACCGTATCCCTGCGCGCAAGCCGCACCGTCAGCGTAGCGCTGCGCACGAACCATCCGACGAAGGCCGGCCGCTGTTACTGCAAACCGTAAACGGTGTCCGGATCGTCCGGATCGAAGATCAGCGGCAGAAAGTTTTCGGCCGCTATGGTTCCGTCCTTCTCGGGCGGCGCCGGCCAAACCTCGGCACCTATCTTTCGCACGGCGGCGGCCAAGAATCCCGGCGGCAAATCGAGATCGAGCGGCTCGGTGCTCTCGTCGGTCACGAGCGCGAGCCTGGTATTCTCGGCGCGCCCCTGCGCCGATACTCCGAATGCGAACACGGCGACGAATAGCTTGCCGGGCCGGTAATAGTCCATGAATCGGCCGACGAAGTTGCCTTCCTCCGTGCCGTCGGGTGCGACGATGGTCCAGTCCTTGACTCTGCCCTCGTCGAGACGAATGCCGTCGCCTTTCGCAAATCCAGAGACGAGCGATACGTCGCTCGCAATCGTGCCCGCAATCCGCTCGCCAACGATCGAGTCGACGAGCACGAACGTCTGCTCTCTTCGCGCAAGCGAATCCTCGAGATCGGTGGTCACCAACAACCGATAACCGCGCGGCAGCCGATCTTCGAAACGTTGCTTGGCGGTCGCGTAGCTGCTTCGGGCCATGGCCACGAAGGGTGCGAGAGCCGCATCGACGCGCGCCACCTCTTTGGGCGCTAGCGCGAACGGCCGATCCGGGAGCGCTTGGGCGGCCAGATCACCGACCGCAGCGAGAGCGACGAGCACGAAGAGTCTCGGGAAACCCGGCATCGCTCGCACCTCAGGGCAATGCGCCCCCCGAATAGAGCCAGTCCATCGCGTTGCGATCGGTGAGCATCTCACCGCCCAGCGTCCTCAGCTCGGCCGACATCGCGGGCGTCACGCCGTCCTCGCTGGCCGCGCCGATCCTGCCTTTGCGCACCATTGCCCCTGTATCGAGGATGGGGACGGGCGCGATCTTTTGAATCTCGAACTTGTGCTCGTGCCGCTTCATCCAAGGGAACGACGTGTACTCCAGCACGCCCTTCCACTGTGCCGGCCTGGGCGCAAACCCCAAGAACTCCGCGATCTTGCGCACCGACCTTTCGTGATCGCGCTTCATGTCCGAGAAATGCATGAGCAGCACGTTCGACTCGTGACGCAGCGGCCACCAGGCTGCCATGAAGCCGAACAACGCGCCCGGCATCATCGCTTTGCCGAACGCTTCGAAGTAGGCACCCATGTCGGGCGGGACGATCTCTTCCTTGTCCATGCCCCAGAGCGAGAACCATTCGGCCGTATGCGCACGGATGAACGGATACATCGACGCCAGCACCTCGTCCGGGTTCCGCACGACCACGACGTATTGCACGCTCTTGCCCGAACCCGGCGCCTGGTAGGGTAATGGGCCCGGCCCCGAGTGCGTCTTGAACGCACGGCGCCGGTGGCTCGGCATCGCGTCGAACGTGCTCAAGATCTCCTCGGGCGTCACGCTCGGCGCGGGCACGAGCTCGAGCCACGGCACTTCCCGGTAAACGTCGTCGAGATCGGGATCTCCGCCTGCCCGGAGCTGATGAACGATGTTCATCGTCCACGTCGTCCCGCTCTTCGGTGGCACGGACACGACGATGTCGCCGTCGCGCCACTGCACCCGTTGCTGGATCTCCGGGTTCACCCAGGGCACGCCGTGCTCTTGCGCGTCGACTTGCGTGTCCGGGCTCGGCGCCGAGCCGGTCGGAAGCGCGCCGGGTTTGAGTGTCTCTGCCATGGTCGGCGAAAGTACGCCTCGCCCCAGTCGCCCGCAAGCGGCCACGCCTGCGCTCATCTTGCCCGCTCGAGCAACCGCAGGAGCGCGATCTCGACCGATGTCATGCGGCCTATCGTCCTGGCGGCCGTCGCGCCGGGATCGCGCTTGCGCAGCTCGCCGAAAGCCGTCACCGTCCCGGCCCAGGTGCGAAAGTGCTTCGCCGTGGACTTTTGTCCCGTGAGCCGCTCGAGCCGATCGCGCGTAGCACCCGCGCGTGGCCAAGTCACTCCGTCTCGTCCGCGCTCGCCATCTTGGGCCGCAGGTCGGTGTCGGAGCGCTTGATGAAGCTCATCTTGCCTCGCGGCTCGAGGATCGCCCATGCAACGTCCTCGAGATAGGCGATGCCGGCGAGGCGCATCTCGGACAGAATGTCGGCCCGCGTGAGACGATCACGGCGCAGATTCTCTTCGACGATCCGTCCGTCGCGCACGATCACGCGCGGCTCGCCGTCGAGCACCGACTCGGCGCGCGGCAACCAATACGTCAGCCAGCTGAGCGCGAGAGCCCAGAAGGCCATCGTGCAGATCGCGAGCGTTGCACCGACGAGCGAGAAGTCGTTGTGCGTGACGCCCTGTTGAATCAAATCTCCGAACACCATCAGCACGATGAGCTCGAACGGCGTCAGCTGTGACAGCTCCCGCTTTCCCATGAGACGCAAGATCAGGAACAGAACGAAGAACATGGCCGTGGCACGTAATACGATCTCCATCAGGGCAGTACCTCCATGGCGTAATCGACCGTCGTGAGAACGACGTCGCCGTCAGCCACCGAGATCTGGCCGGCGTTCGTCGAGGGTTTGCGCCCGGAGTTCAGCTGCGCCGAGATCTGCACGACCAGCACGCCGCCGGCCGGAAGGCTGCCGAAGCGCAACTCGTAGGCGCCGTCGCGAAAGGTGTACTCGGACGGCTCGGGCAGGATCGCGTTCACCGTCACCTGATAGAACACGTCGCGATCGACCCGGATCACGAGATCCTGGATCTCGCGCCCGGGGGCGTTCACGGTGAGCACGGTTTCGTAGAAATTGCCGTTACGGATGCGAACCGGCGCGTGCACGGCCAGCGAGACGCCGTCTCCAACCGCATTCAGCCTGGCATTGGCGCCGAAGACACCGACGAACGCGAGCAGCAACACAACGCCGAGCGCCGCGAGGTCGAACGGCCATCGTGACAGCAGCGAGCTGTGGTGAATGTCGCGAGGCGCGATCCCGTCCGGGCGCACCGGCTCTCGCTCGCTCCCGCTCCCGGCTTCCTTCGCATCGACCCGCACGCCTGGCACTCGACATTGACGGTGTGCTGTCATTGCAACAAACATGCCACGGCCCGCGGCCCTTTTGTTCGAGCCGTGCGCGCTCCGCGCCAGCAAGCCCAGATCACGCGCAACGCGCCGACCAGCCTGGGTGGCGTGGCACCCTTCTTGCAGTTTTCTCCAACGATTGAGGAAGAGGGGCGGTCATGGCCAAACATCGCGACGGCGCGAGTGCGCGCGACGAGCCTCGCGTACGCAAGGGTCAGGGAAGTGTCGCGCTCTCGAAAAGCGAGTTTGCCGCTAGATTCAAGCATCGCTTCTACGACGGGGCGTTCGACGCGATAAGCTCCGAGCTCGACCGCGCATGCGAGATCGCGTGGGACGCGTATCAGAATGCGCGCAAGAGCCCGCGCACGCAGCGGGCCGGCTCCGAGTTCTCCGATCCCCAATACGAGCTCTCTGTCGAGTGGCTCGAGACGCGCCGACGCTTGCAGGCGGCGCAGCGACGCCAAGAATCACGCGAAGCGCCGTCGCGCATCTTGCTCGTCTGCGGCTCATCCCGCAGCGATCAAACCTGTCCCGCCGAGATGTCGAAGACTTTCCGGCTCGTCTCGATTGCCAAGGAGGTAGTGGAGGAGCGCAACGGATTCGAGGCGGATCTGCTCGACCTGAGCCATCTCGCTTCCGAGTACGGGCGCTCCATACATCCGTGCAAGGCCTGCGTTTCGACGGCGATGCCGCTCTGCCACTGGCCGTGCTCGTGCTATCCGAATCACGCGCTCGGGCAGAGCAACGACTGGATGGGGGAGATCTACGAGCGCTGGGTCGCGGCGCACGGGGTTCTCATCGTGACGCCGGTGTACTGGTACGGTGTGCCGTGCGGCCTCAAGCTCATGATCGATCGCCTCGTATGCGCCGATGGCGGCAATCCCGATCCAACATCGACCGGAGGCAAGGATCCGGCGAAGGCGAAGGCGCTCGAGCTGGCGGGCTGGCCATATCCGAAACACCTGGCCGGGCGCGCGTTCGCTGTCGTTGTGCACGGCGACGTCGAGGGCGTGGAGAACGTGCGCGCCGCGCTCACCGACTGGCTATCGTGGATGGAGCTCGAGCAGGCCGGACACAGCGCCGCAGTCGGAAGATACGTGGGCTACTGGCAGCCGTACGCCACGAGTCACGAAGCACTCGATCGTGACACGGCGTTTCAGGAGGAAACCCGGAATGCGGCGCGCAGCCTCGTGGCGGCCGTGAGCCAGATACGTTCCGGCCAGCGCCGTCGGCCGGATCATGAGCTGCGGCCGCCGCGTCAGAAGTAGTGATACCCAGACTCAGCGCTCAGATCGGAGCCTACGAGGCGAAAATCAGACTGCCGGAGCTGCTGCCGGTGGTGAAGGCGGGTAAGCGTTGCGTCAAAGTTCCTATCCGCTGACGCTGCCCGAGTACGCCGGTGCGGAGCCGCCGTAAGCACGATCGCGGCCCGTCGAGATCGTATACCGTAGTGTCTTACCGATTCGAAGGGTCCCCGAACCAGGCCGCGAGCGCTTCCGTCAGCCCCTGCGCTGTTCCCTCGCCGACCCACGCGACATAGCCGTCGGGGCGGATCAACACCGCGGCGGGTGCGGGGACGTCGCCCAGCACCGGTAGTTCCCATGGGCCGGCGTAAGTCGCATCGACGTACTGAACGCGGTCCGACCACGGAGCGATGTCGAGGGCGCGCGGCGCGGCGAGATCGAGCAGCACCGGCTGCGCCGAGTGAAGGAAACTGAAAACGCGCCGCGGCCCGCGTGTGGTGACCACGTCGAGATCGGGCATGCGACGCCCGAGCAGCGGATGCCCCTCACCGAGTTCGTACCGAATGTCCAGGCCGGACATCATCCCCGCGATGCGTTTACGCGGCTCCTCCAACTTCAGGACATCGCCCACGATGTCGCGCAGCGCGAGCGTGCGCGCGTCCTCGCGGTGCAGCGCGACCTGCGCCATCGTCGTCTTGAGCACGCGCGCGCCCACGGGGTGACGCTCGGCGTGATACGTGTCGAGCAGGCTGTCCGGCGACGTTCCCTTGATCACCTGCGCCAGCTTCCAGCCGAGGTTCGCTGCATCCTGCACGCCGGCGCTGAGTCCTTGCCCGCCGATCGGCGAGTGAACATGTGCGGCGTCGCCGGCGAGCAGCACACGTCCGCTACGATACTGCGCGGCCTGCCGCGTCATGTCGGTGAACCTGGAGATCCACGTTGGACTGTGCACACCGTAGTCGGTGCCGCACGCGGCGATGAGCAGCTTCTTGAGATCGTCCAGCGTCGGCTCGGCGGCGGCATTCGCGTTGGGCTCGGTGACCATGACGCCGATCGGGCCCACTTCCTTGTATATGATTTCGCCGTTCCTGATTTCGTACTCCTCCCGGCCGAAGGCATACGTGCCCGCCGCCGAACGATGCACGCCGTACGGCGGTGTCTCCGCCATCTCCACTTCCGCAAGGATGTTGCTCGTCGTTGCATCCCAACCCGGGAAGTCGATGCCCGCGGCCTTGCGAACGATGCTGCGTCCACCGTCGCACCCGACGAGATACTGCGCGCGCAGCCGTTGACCGTGGGCGAGCGCGACGTCGACACCGGTGTCGTCCTGCACGAATCCCGTGATGTCGTGGCCATAGAGGATCGGCACGTTCAGCTCGCTGACCCAGCCGGCGAGGATGCGCTCGATGTGCTTTTGCCGTAATCCGAGCCCGTAGTTATGACGGGTGGGGAAGTCCCCGATGTCCAAGCGAGTGACGCCGAAGCCGGTGATCTGCGCGGTTTGCCCCGCCGAGAGAAAACGATCCGCGATGCCGCGCTGGTCGAACACTTCGATGGTGCGCGACGTGATCCCCAGCGCGCGCGCGCCGGAGAGCTCCTGATTGCGCCGCCGCTCGACGACGACGGCGTCGACTCCCGCCAGCGCCAATTCGCCGGCGAGCGTGAGACCCGTCGCTCCGCCGCCCGCGATCACGATTGAATGATTGGACATTGCAACTCTCGTTTAGAAAAGGCCGCCACCGGCAAATCGCGGCCGCATGCTACCGCTCGCGCCTTATGTTCAGCGCGCCCACCGAAAGTGTGACGCAAGTCCGCACGCCCGTGTCGGCGCGGTTTCCATTTCCCGCGGCTCCCGCGGAGCCGATTCCGTAAACCAGGGTGATTCTGTTGACGATTTTCTCCGTTGGCATCATTCGTGCTTTCTGAGGTCAGGCCGCGGGGCCAACTTCGTCGAGACAAGGAGTGTTCGTGGGTAGCGGAAAGTTTCTAGCCGGTTTGAGCGTCGCGTTGCTGACTTCGTCGGCTCATGCGACCGTCATCTACACTTTCGAGAACGCCGGTGTTCTCACGAGCCAGGTGGCTGGCGCCACGACCATTGACTTCAACGACGGAACCTGTGGCGCATACGTCCAATGCACCGGACACAGCGGCCTCGTCACCGGCAGCGTGTCGGGCGCGTATGCATCGCCGTATGGCATCACCGATCGCTACATGACCGTCGGCAACAGCACCGCAACGTTGTCGCTCGGCGACCAATACGACTACTTCGGTCTCTACTGGGGCTCGATCGACAGCTACAACCATTTGTCCTTCTATCTCGGCGACCTGCTGGTCGATACTTTCAGCGGCAGCGATCTGCCGCCGCTATCGGCAGACGGCAATCAAGCCGCATGGAGCTCCAACCGCTACGTGAACTTCTTTTTCACCGACGGCGACCTCTTCGACAGCGTGGTATTACGCAGCGACGGGTATGCGTTTGAATCCGACAACCACGCGGTCGGCACGGTTTCCGTGCCCGAGCCCGGCACTCTCGCGCTGCTCGCGGCGGGCTTGCTGGGAGTCGGTGCGAGTCGCCGCCGCCGTCGCGCGGTGTGACGACGCGCTAAACGGCTATTTCTCAGTGCCCGATGCGCGCGCTCGGTGCGCCGGCGGCGAGGACTTCTCGCGTTCCCTCGGCCCGGCTGTTTCGCGAATCACGCCGAGCAGCTCCTGAAGCCGCTGCAAGGTCGCCTCCAGCTTCGCGAGGTGAGGGAAGCCGATCTTAAGCACGTACTCGCCCTTCGCGCCCGGTCGAATCGAAATCTTCTCGCCGAGCTCGCGCGTGAGCTGATCCTGGAGCCAGCGCGTCTGGAAGTCGACGGCGCGTTTCGGGTCCGTGCCCGGAGGCATTTCGAGCAGCGCTTTGACGGCCCGCTCGACCTGCCGGACGGACCAGCCGAGACGCTCGATCCGCCGGGCCACCGCCTCTTGCCGCTCGGCGTCGAGCGGCAGCAGGGCCCGTGCATGACCCATGTCGATCGTACCGTTCGAGAGCGCCGTCTTGACGTCGGGGGCGAGCTCGAGCAGCCGCAGGAAGTTGGTGACGGAGCTGCGCGAACGGCCCAGCGCCTTCGCGATCTCGTCGTGCGTCAGCTCGAACTCCTCGACCAGTCGCTGCATCGAGCGCGCTTGATCGATGGCGTTCAAGTCCTCGCGCTGCAGGTTCTCGACGAGCGCCACGGCCAGCGCGGACCCGTCGCTGAGCCCGCGAACGATGACGGGCACCGTGGCGAGACCCGCGAGCCGTGCGGCCCGCCAGCGGCGCTCGCCGGCGACGATCTCGTACGCCGACGCGCCCGCCGGCGTCGCAGCAGGCACGGCGCGGACGATCAGCGGCTGCAGGATGCCGTGCTCACGAATGGACTCGGCCAGTTCGGCAAGCGCTTCTTCCCGCACCTGCTGGCGGGGCTGGTAGCGGCCCGGCTGGAGCTCGTCTATACGAAGTTCCGATATTTTGAGCGGTGCCACGAATCGACGTCGAGGTTGTCCGGTGGCACGACTCTGCCACTCGGTCCGTGCAGCGGCAAGCGATCAAAACACCACAGCGATGCCGAACAGACGCGGGGCTGGCGGCGGGCCACCCGAGCCGATTCAGCGCAAGACCTTCGCGAGCTGCTCCGTAAGCTCCGGCAGGATCGCGAACAGATCGCCGACGAGCCCGATGTCCGCGATCTCGAAGATCGGTGCGTCGGGATCCTTGTTGATCGCCACGATCGTCCGCGCGTCCTTGATGCCGGTGAGATGCTGGATCGCGCCCGAGATGCCGAGCGCAAGGTAGAGCTCCGGCGCAATGATCTTGCCCGTCTGGCCCACCTGCAGCTCGTTCGGGGCGAAGCCCGAGTCGACGGCCGCGCGCGATGCGCCGACCGCGGCGCCGAGCAGATCGGCGAGCTCCTGGACCTTGCGGAAATTCTCCGCGCTGCCAAGGCCGCGGCCCCCCGCGACGACGCGCCGCGCCGACTGCAGGTCGGGCCGCTCGCCGGCGGCGACGGTCTGGGAGACGAATCGCGTGTGCGTCGGCAGCGGAGCCGTGGGCTTGACCGCGTCGACGGGTGCACGCGCGCCGCCCGGCGCCGCGGGCCGGAACGATGCGATCCGCACCGTCGCGACGACCGGTAGCGACTCGACCTCGACAGTGGCGATCGCGTTGCCGGCGTAGATCGGCCGACGGAACCGCGTGGCCGTCTCGACCGCCATGACCTCGCTGACCTGGGACGTGCCGAGCAGTGCCGCCACGCGCGGCAGGAGATCCTTGCCGAACGTGCTGGCGGGCGCGAGCACGTGCGTGTGGTCGGCCGCGAGCTCGGCGACTTGCGGCGCGATCGACGCGGCCAGCGGGTGAGCATGCGTCGCGTCCTCGACGAGCAGCACGCGGCGCACGCCGGCCAGCACGGCGGCCTCGCTCGCGATGGCGGCGCCCTTCGCGGCGAAGACGGCGACCGCGATCTCGGCGCCCGGAATGTCCGCCGCGCAGCGCAACGTGCGCGCCGTGGCGCTCGACAGTGCGCGGCCGTCGTGCTCGGCCACTACGAGCACGCGCGTCACAAAACCCCCTTGTGCCTCAGCGCGGCGACCAGCTCGGCCGCGCTGTCGACCATGCTGCCCTTCTGGCGTTGCGGCGGCGGCTCGACCTTGACGACGCGCAGCTGCGGCGTGCGCGTCACGCCGAGCTCGGCGGGCGTCAGCGTTGCGAGCGGCTTGGTCTTGGCCTTCAGGATGTCGGGCAGCTTCACGTAGCGCGGCTGATTCAGGCGCAGATCGGTCGTCACGACGGCCGGCAGGTCGACGTCGAGGACCTCGAGGCCGGCGTCGACCTCGCGCGTGACGCGCGCCGTCGTGTCGGTCAGCTCGACCTTCGAGGCGTAGGTGGCCTGCGGGCGCTGCCAGAGTGCGGCCAGCATCTGGCCCACCTGGCCGTTGTCGTCGTCGATGGCCTGCTTGCCGAGCAGGACGAGAAACGGCGTTTCGCGCTGCACGAGCGCGTGCAGCAGCTGCGCGATATCCAGGGGCTCGAGCGGCTCGTCGGTGACGACGTGCAGGGCGCGGTGGGCACCGAGCGCCAGCGCGCTGCGCAGTTGCGGCTGGCAGTCCTGCGGGCCGATCGTGGCGACCACCACCTCATCCGCCTGGCCGCGCTCGCGAATCTTGAGCGCCTCCTCGATCGCGATCTCGTCGAACGGATTGATGCTCTGCTTCACGCCTTCGGTCGCTACGCCGCTGCCGTCGGGCTTGACGCGAATCCGGACGTTGTAATCGACGACTCGTTTGATGGCGACCAGGATGCGTTTCATCGTGCGTGTCAGACCCTGTCCTTCAGCGGCACGAACTTGCGGTTCTCGGGCCCCGTGTAGTTGGCGCTCGGCCGGATGATCTTACCGTCGGCGCGCTGCTCGATCACGTGCGCGGCCCAGCCCGTCGTGCGGGCGATCACGAACAGCGGCGTGAACATTGCGGTCGGCACGCCCATCACGTGGTAGGCCACGGCGGAGAACCAGTCGAGATTCGCGAACATGTTCTTCAGTCGCGCCATCTCGGCTTCGATCGCGTCGGCGATCGCGAAGCCGTTCAGGTCGCCGGCTTCGGCGGCGAGCCGACGCGCCACCTCCTTGATGATGCGATTACGTGGATCCGCGATCGTGTACACGGGATGACCGAAGCCGATCACGAGCTCCTTGCGCTGCACTCGGGCGCGGATGTCCGCGACGGCCTCGGCCGGCGTGCGGTAGCGTTGCTGGATCTCGAGCGCGACCTCGTTCGCGCCGCCATGCTTAGGCCCGCGCAGCGCGCCGATCCCGCCGGCGATGCACGAGTACAGATCGGAGCCGGTGCCCGCGATCACGCGTGCCGTGAAGGTAGAGGCGTTGAACTCGTGCTCGGCATACAGCACCAGCGACGTGTGCATCGCGCGGACCCAAGAGGCCGGCGGCGGGCGCCGATGCAGCAGCTCCAGGAAATGACCGCCGACGGAGTCGGCATCGGTCTCGACCTCGATCCGGACGCCGGACTGCGCGTAGTGGTACCAGTACAGCAGCATGCTGCCGAGCGAGGCGATCAGCCGATCGGCAATGTCGCGTGCGTGCGCCGCAGACTGGTCGGGCTCGGGCAGCACGCATCCCATGGCCGAAACGCCGGTCCGCATCACGTCCATCGGATGGGCGGAGCCCGGCAAGGCCTCGAGTACGCGCCGAACGCTCTCGGGCAGCCCCCGGAGCGATTTCAACCTCGCGCGGTACGCTGCGAGCTCGGCGGCGGTGGGCAACGTCTCGTGCACGAGCAGGTGGGCGATCTCCTCGAACTCGCAGGCTTCCGCGATTTCGAGGATGTCGTAGCCGCGGTAGTGGAGGTCGTTGCCCGTGCGGCCGACCGTGCACAGCGCCGTGTTGCCCGCAATCACGCCCGAGAGGGCCACGGACTTCTTCTTCCGCGGGGCGCCAGCGTCAGCAGTCATCTCGATCTCCGTCTTGCAGCGCAGCACGAGCGACGCAGTAAAAAAGAAGCCGCGGCCCCAGCGGGACGCGGCTTCGGGTCAAGCAGGGGGCCGCGAGCTATTGCTCGGGCCGCTCGTCGGGTGCGCCGGTGCCGGACGAGCCGACGAACAGCTTTTTTCCGTCCTCGAACGTGATGTCGCGCCCGTTCGCGCGGAACGAGCCGTCTTTGGCCTGAAAGCCCTGGACGATGATTTTCGTGCCGGCCGGCAACGACGTTCGGTTCCAACCGCGGCGCAGCAACGCATTCGGCGCACCGCCCTCGACCATCCACTCCTGCACCTGGCCGGTGGGGCTCGTCACGTTCAGGTGTATCCACGAATGCGGATTGATCCATTCCATCTTCGTGACCACGCCTTCGAGCTTCACGGGCTTGTTCGCGTCGAATTCGGCGGCGAACGAATGATGGGCGAGCGCGGCACCGCCGTGCGCAGCCAGCAGGCCCCCCGCGATGAGACTCCATAGTCTGGTACGCATAGCGATCGTCTCCCTGGCTAGCTTCTGGAGTGACTTTACTCGGATTTCTTCGTCAGGTCTCCGTACAGCAGCTCCTCGGCGAACTCCACGCACTTGAACTCGAGCAGCTGGACGTTGGGCTCGACGCGGCGATACAGCGGCAGGGAGATCTTCCAAGGCTGCGAGAAGGTTTCCGGATCCTCGATCGTGGCCTCGTACTGGAGGTGGTCCTCGTCCGTGCGCGTGTAGCGCTCGGTGACCTTCATCGACGCGCTGTGATAGTTGCCGGCGCGATCGAACCACGTCTGGTCGTTGTTGCCGGTGACCTCGATCACGAGCGTGTCGCCGTCCCAGTGACCGTTCGACCAGCCCATCCAGCTGTCGACCGGCGGCTCCTGGTGGTCCGACATGTGGACCATGCGGTTGGCGCTCGCGAACTCGTAGACGAACAGGATGTCGCCGTCGCCCTGCACGATGCGAAACGGATAGGGCATGTAGGTGGCGCGCGGAATGCCCGGCATATAGCACTTGGCCTCGGGGTCCGTCTTCGGCCACCCGGCGCGGTTCTGGTCCCGCTGCGCGACGGCCGCCGGCAAGTACGGGATCGTGCCGCCCTCGACGACGCTTTGCCCGGCCGGAACGGCCGCGATCGCGCCGAGCTGCCAGAACTGATTCAGCCCCGACGCCGAATGGTCCTCCAGATTCCAGTAGGCCGAGCCGACGGCCTCCCAGACGCCGTTGAAGTCGGGGTGCCCGTTGATGCCGCTGGGGGCCGCGGCCGCCGCCGGCGCGGTGGGACCGTTGGCGGGCTGACAACCCGTCAAAGCCGCGGTTGCCGCGGCGAGCGTGAGCGCGGCGCGCAGCCGTGCGCCAGGTTTCCGATCCATTCTCGTCATTGATTGGCCCCGCCTTTCAGGAGTTGTTGATATGCGGAATCGAAATACGCCAGCGTCGCGGCCGCTGGTACCGCAGCACTCTCCGTCGCGACGCTGTCGCCGAGCACCTGAGCCTTGGCCGCCGCGTTCCCGCGATAGGCGGGCCAGGCCGGGAGGCCCGCGCCGTTCGGATCGCCGGTGCGGGCAAAGTTCACCCAGTACGACGACATCGTTGCGGCGAGCTGCCGGTCGGTGTCGGTCCAGGTCGGCCCCGGCGCCAGGTGATCGAACATGTAGGGGATCTCGGCCACGTGCGTGGCGCCGCGCGAAGGCCTGCCGGGCGGCGAGGGCGGCACGTGCGTGAAGAAGTAGACGAACGCTTTGTTGCCGCGCTTCGCTTGTAGCTCGGCGAATTTCCGCATGTGCCAGGCGGCTTCGTCGCGGAACGACGTCAAATACGACTCGCCGGCCTCGGCGTCGTCGCTCGCGGGGTATCATCTTCAAGTACTCGGCGGCCAGCACGCCGAAGCGCTGCTTCGCTTGGCTCGTGAATTGCTCGGCCGTGAACCCGGGTCGCTGGAAGAACGTGCCTTCGTCCCGGTTCGAGCCGACGAGCACGTCGACGGCGTTTTGCCGCCCGCTCGCGAACGTCAACGACAGGTCCTCCGGGATCAGATAACCGTCGACGACGAGCCCGCCGCCGCGGATGCTCGCGAACACGTCCGCCGCCGGCTGCGCGCGCAGCTCGGCGATCGAGGTCGCTCCCGATTCCGCCATCGCCTTGGCGCCGAGCGCCTCGGCTCGCGCCAGCGTGCCCATGCGCGCCATCCCGAGGCCCATCCAGGCGCCGCTCTGCGCGATCGCGCGCTGGAACAACCCCTTCGCCACCGGCGAGCCGACCAGCGTCGCCGTCATGTTCGCCCCGGCCGACTCGCCGAAGATCGTGACGTTGGCGGGATCGCCCCCGAAGGCGGCGATGTTGCGCTTCACCCAGCGCAGCGCCGCGAGCGTATCGAGCATGCCGTAGTTGCCCGAGACCTTGTGCTCGGACTCGGCCGAGAGTTGCGGATGGGCGAAGAAGCCGAGCGACCCCAGCCGGTAATTCAGCGTGACGACCACGGCGCCTTGCGCCGCGAGCCCGTCGCCGGCATAGCGCGGCTCGGAGCCGGCGCCGCCGAAGAAGCCACCGCCGTAGATCCAGACCATCACGGGCCGCCGCTCGCGCGCGGATTCCGCCGCGGTCCAGACGTTGAGGGTCAGGCAGTCTTCGCTGGTCGGTGGCGGCGGTGCGCCGGTCGGTGCGCCGGGACCGCCTTGCGTGCAGCGCGCTCCGTAGTCGGTAGCCGGACGAACGCCGGTCCAGGGTGCGGCGGGCTGCGGCGGCCGCCAGCGGCGGTCGCCGGTCGGCGGTGCGGCGAACGGAATGCCCTTGAATGTCCGAATCGCGGGACTGGCGCCGGTCGTGCCGGCAATCACGCCCGAGTCGATCGTGACCTGCTCGGGAATTGCAGCCGGCGTGTCGACGCTCGGTAGCAGGGCCGCTACCGCGCCGGCCCACAGCAGACGTCTCATGATCCCCCCAAAACCGGCCGGCCCGTGGGCTGCGTCGCGGACGACGCGCCCGGCGCAAAGTGCGGCCATTCGCAAGCTTTACGCCGTTCTAGTCGAACGAGACTCGGAAGTCAAAAGGGCGCAAGCGCGTCGTGGCACCGCTTTTCGACGCGAATTTCACAGGTCGCCGTGCTCGAGCAGCAGCGGCACGACCAGGTCCTCCTCGTCGGCGAGATGGCGGCGCAGGTGATCGCAGACGCGGCTCGTCGCCGTCACGTATTGCTGGGCCGCCAAAGAGGCCGCGGTCGCGTTGCCGTCGCTGCCACCGGCCTCGACGGCCGCACGCAGCTCGCGCAGCGCGCTTCGGGCGGCGGCAATGTCCTGCGCGAGCGCGCCGTGGTCGCGCTCGAGCAGGTCGATGCCCGGCGCGAGACGCGGCGCGACTCTGCGAAACGCGGGGAAGTAGTGGAAGTCCTCGATCTGATGGTGGCCGTGCAGGTCCGTCAGTAGCCCCGCGAGCCGCGGGGCCGCCAGAACCGCGAGCTCCCGCGGCGTGTGGCGCTGCTGGCGGTAGTCATCGGCCAGGTGATCGAGGTCGGCGCAGGCGTGCCGGAAGCGGGCGTGCACGTCGAGCCAGAACGCGGCCTCGAGCGAGGGCCGCACGCTCCACGCCGCGCGTGGGTGGCGCTTCAGCAAGCGATCGCGCTCTGCTGGCCAATCGTGAATGGGGTCGGAATCGGCGCTCAAGCGGCCGATTGTGGCAGCGAAGCGGCCGGGTTGACGAGGGGGCAGGTTAGTGGACAGAAGCGGCCGCGCAGCGGTGAAATCGTTGGGGGGGAGGCGATTTGTGCACTGGCGCGGCCGTCCCTGTCCGCGTTCTCTATAGCAAGCAGCGTGCCAAGGCCGCGGGCCTGGAAATCCGCGGGTTCCGGCCGGATCGGCGCCGGTGGCTGCACCGCCATAGGGCAACCGCGCGCGCTGTTGCACCGGAACTGCGAGCCTCAGGCCTTCATGGGCCGGCTTCGCCGGCCGGCCTATCGTTAACAGCGGTTCTTTATAATCTTGTTACGTTTCGTGACTTAACAGTCTGCTGCTGAAAGAAAAATTTCACACAAATGCCACGAGCCCGTCACGCGCGACGGCCATCCTGGCCGCGTCCAAAGGTATAGGTGCCACATGGAACGACGCGTTGCCTTGGCCTTTGAGCGCTTCGACCAAGCCGAGCTGCGGCTCTGTCGCTACCTGAACCGCTCGACGCGATCCTCGGCGATTCGCCATGTCTTCCAGGCCGTGAGCTGGCTCGGCGACGGCTGGGGCTGGTATGCGCTGCTGGCGGTGCTACCGCTGGTGTACGGCGCCGCGGGCGGCGTGGCGGCGCTGCACATGGGGGCGACGGCCGCGCTCGGCGTGCTGCTCTACCGGCTCATCAAGCATCGAGCCGTGCGCGAGCGGCCGTACATCACGCATTCGGCGATCGAGTGCGCGTCGGTGCCGCTCGACCGCTACAGCTTTCCGTCGGGTCACACGCTGCACGCGGTGTGCTTCACGTTGCTGGCGGCGGCCTACTTCCCCGCGCTCGCCAGTCCGCTCGTGGGGCTGACCCTGCTGATCGCGCTGTCCCGGGTGATCCTCGGGCTGCATTACCCGACGGACGTCGCAGCCGGTGCCGTGCTGGGCGGGACGCTCGGGATCGGCAGCCTGCTGCTGGGCCGGCTCGCCGTGGGTTAACCCGCCCAGCGCGACCAGCCGATCAGACCCCAGACCACGACGACCAGGGCAAGACTCATGAACACTGCGGCCGAGCCGAGATCCTTCGCCTGTCCCGAAAGCAAATGGTGGTCGGTCCCGACGCGATCCACCACGACCTCGACGGCCGTGTTCAGCAGCTCGACGATCAGCACCAGCAGGCAGGAGCCGATCAGCAACGCACGTTCCGCCGCGTTCTGGCCCAGCCAGAGCCCGGCCGGCATCAAGACGACGCAGAGCAGGCACTCCTGACGAAACGCCGCTTCGTTTCGCCAAGCAGTCTTGAGCCCCGCGAACGAGAAGAACGTAGCGTTGACGATCCGACGCAGGCCGGTATTGCCGGGCTTTCCCATCGTAGAGCTCATGGCGCGAACTGCGCGGATGTTAGCAAACCGCGTGCGGCCCGAGCGCGTTTGGGTGAGGCCGCCTGCTTTACCGGCACGGGCATCGCGGCGATGCTCGTCGCGGGCCGCCACGCGATCAGCTCGAGCTCGCCGTCGTCGTGCTCGACCAGCGCCGTGCGCGCCATGCAGCGATGCGCGTTGGAAGGCATCGATGTCACGGCTTTATGCAACGTCCTAGTCACGTGCTCGTAACAGCCGCGTGCAATGCTCGCGCCGCTCGAGGTCGCCGTGGGTCGCCGTGCGCGTTTTGTTCGTTTCCGACGTCTACTTCCCGCGCGTCAACGGCGTCTCGACGTCGATTCAGACGTTTCGCCGTGATCTGGCCGCGCTCGGTTGCGAGACTTGGCTCGTGGCGCCGCGTTATCCGCAGCGCTCGAACGACGACCCGCGACTGCTGCGCCAGCCGTCCCGCTATCTGTTCTTCGATCCGGAAGACCGCATGATGTCCGGACGCGCGGCGCTCGAGGCGTCCGTCGCACTGACCGGCATAGAGGCCGTGCACATTCACACGCCGTTCGTCGCGCACTGGGTCGGCACGAGGGCCGCGCACCGGCTCCGTGTGCCGTCGCTCGAGACCTACCACACGTTTTTCGAGGCCTATCTGCATCACTACGTCCCGCTGCTGCCCGCGGCGGTGGCCCGTGGCTTCGCGCGTGCCGTGTCGCGGCGCGAATGCAACGCCGTCGACGCCGTGGTGGCGCCGTCGCAGCAGCTTGCCGACGTATTGACGAGCTACGGCGTCGCGCGCCCGGTGCGCGTGATTCCCACGGGGCTCGACCTCGCGGAGTTCGCGGGCGGTGACGGAGCCGCATTCCGCGCGCGTCACGGCATTGCCGCGGACAGGCTCGTGATGCTGCTCGTCGGACGCGTGGCTCACGAGAAGAACATCGGATTCCTGCTGCGCGTGCTGGCGGAGGTCCGGCGCGCCGTGCCGAACGTGCTGTTCGTGATCGCCGGCGAGGGTCCGGCGCGGGCTGCCTTGCGCCGCGAGGTCGCCCAGCAGGGCCTCGGCGAGCACGCCCGCTTCGTCGGCTATCTCGACAGAGGCACCGAGCTGCGTGATTGCTACCGTGCCGCCGACGTCTTCGTGTTCGCGTCGCGCACGGAGACGCAAGGTCTCGTGCTGCTCGAGAGCTTGGCGCTCGGTGTGCCCGTGGTGTCCACGGCGGTGCTCGGGACGAAAGAAGTCTTGCGTGGCGCCGCCGGCGCGATCGTGGTGGAAGAGGATATAGAAGAGTTCGCGGCCGCAGTCACGCGTGTGCTGACGCAACCGGCTCTGCGGCAGGACCTTGCGGCCGCCGCCCGCGGATTCGTGGCCGCTCGTTGGTCGAGCGTCGAGATGGCGCGCAGATTGTTAGGACTGTACGGCGAGCTCCACGCCGGTCAACGACGCGAATAGGCGTGCCGCTGCACGCGCGCGTCCCGTAGCTCGAGCAGACGTTCGAACGCTTCGCGATCCAGGCGATCGATGAGGTCGGTCAAGGTTTCCTTGCTCGACTCGTCGCGCGGTGGCGTCGTGGGAGTTGCCGGGCCGCTGTGTGATTCTGTGCTCATCGCGTTCCCTTGTCGTTATGGGTCGATCATAACGAACGACTGCGGGGGGCCACAACCCGCAGCCAAAAGCGCAGTCGTTACAGGCTCGTAACAACCCGCTCGACGAATCTCAGTTGCCGCCCGCGTCCGCGGCCGGCTCGCGCTCGCTGCGGAGCGTCGGTCGATCGAACGGAAAGCGCTCGTCGCGCACGCGCGGGTCGGTGAGGCCAGCGGCGATGAACTCGCGGATGTCCGCTTCGTCGATCTGGCTCACATTGAACGCGTACAGGCCGAAACCGGGGATGTCGTCCCGCTCGGGAAGCGGCAAGGAGTTCTGATAGAAGCGAATAGCGGCGCCCAGGCTCGTGAACTCGCCGGTGTGCATGAACCGCGGGAGCAGGGCCGCGTTGCGGAGGCTCGGCACCTTCATCTCCCCGGCGTCCTCCGGGTCATGGGTGATGTTCTCGCGGCCGCGGTCGAAGTCGGCGCGACGCAGCCCGATCTGAAAGAAATCGTTATTCGTGAACAGCGGCGGCGTGTGACACGCGGTGCAGTGGAAGGCTTGCATCGCACGCCAGCCGTCGAGCGCGCGGCCGGGAAGCGCCGTGGTATCGCCTGCGTCGAAGCGATCCCAGGCGGTTTGATCCGCCACCAGCGTTCGCTCATACGTCGCGATCGCGAACGCAATGCGCGTGGGCGTGATCGCGGCGTCGCCGAACGCCGCCGTGAACAGCTTCGCGTAGGTGGAGGCGGACGCGATCGCCTGCGCGACGTCGGCCGGCCAATCGCTCGCGAGCGCCAGCGGGCTCGCGTTCTTCACATCGCTGGTGAGATCGTTCCAGGTGCGGCCCGTCTTCGCCATCTCGGCGGGATTCATCAAGGCCGTGAGCACCTGGTTCTCGAGTGCACCGTCGCGCGCGATCGCCGTCTTGCCGCTGACCGGATCCGTGAGCACGGGACCCGCGCGCCCGTCCCAGAAGACGCGCTGCGCCCAGAGCGCGCCGAAATTCGACGGCGCGAGCCGCGGCGTGACTTGCGGCTCGTTGCCGTAGATCGGGTGCCGCTTCGGCTTGCCGTTGCGATCGAGCAGCACGATGCCGGGCGAGCCGCGAACATCGTCGATCGTGCCCTTGTCGATGCCGGGGTTGCGGCCGGCGCGCGGATCGGCGCCGCCGTAGGCGGGGCGGTGGCAGGTGCCGCACGCAACGGTGCCGTTGGTCGACAGCTGCTCGTCCCAGAACAGAATCTTGCCGAGCACGCGTTTCGGCTCGGTGATGGGATTTTCCGCCGGCACCGGCACGGGCGGCAGCGCCGCGACCGCTCGTGTGGCGATGCACAGAACCGCGAGCGCGCTGAGGGAGTGGCGACGCATGGAAGCGAATTCTAACGGCGCGAGTGGCGGCCGTCGCTGCGCGGCGAACGGCCCGTCCTGTAGACTATCGCCCCCCAAGGGCGGTCGCCTCGACCGCGTGGACCCTGAAGCTCCGAGGATTGCAATGGCCGATATGCCTGCCCTGCGCGCGACCGATCCCGAGATCTACGAGCTCATCGCGCTCGAGAGCCGACGACAAAACGAGTTCATTCGCCTCATTCCCTCGGAGAACTACGCGTCGTCCGCCGTCATGGAAGCGACCGGGTCGATCCTGAACAACAAATATTCCGAAGGCTATCCCGGGAGGCGCTACTACGAAGGCCAGGATTACATCGACAAGGTCGAGACGCTGGCCATAGAGCGAGCGACGCGGCTGTTCGGCATGCAACACGCGAACGTGCAGCCGTATTCCGGCTCGCCGGCCAACCAGGCGGTGTATCTCGCCCTGGCGAAGCCCGGCGACCCGGTGATGGGGCTCGGGCTCCCGTTCGGCGGTCATCTCACGCACGGCTGGGGCGTGAACTTCTCCGGCATCGTGTATCACGCCTCGCAGTACGACGTGGACCCCGACACGCACCGCGTGGATCTGAACCGAGTCGAGACGCTCGCGAAACGAGTTCGCCCGAAGCTGATCTTCTGCGGAGGCACGGCGTATCCGCGCGTCTGGGATTTCGCGGGCTTTGCATCGATCGCGGCCTCGGTGGGCGCCGTGCTCGTCGCCGACATTGCGCACATCGCCGGGCTGATCGTGGCCGGCGCGCATCCGCACCCGTATCCGCACGCGCGAATCGTCACGACCACGACGCACAAGACGCTGCGGGGGCCGCGCGGCGGCATGATCTTGTGCGACGCGGCGCACGCCAAAGAGATCGACCGCGCCGTGTTCCCGGGACTCCAGGGCGGTCCGCATAACCACACGACGGCCGCGATCGCGGTTGCGTTGAAAGAGGCTTCGACGGACGACTTCCGTCGCTACGGCCAGCAGATCGTGAAGAACGCGAAGGCCCTGGCGGCGGCGCTGCAGGCACGCGGCTTCCGGCTGATCTCCGGCGGCACCGACAATCATCTGATCCTGATCGACGTCACGCCGCGCGGCATCACGGGCAAACCGGCCGCTCGTGCGCTGCACGAGGCCGGCATCGAGTGCAACTACAACACGATCCCGTTCGATCCGCGTAAGCCGTTCGATCCGAGCGGCGTGCGCATCGGGACGCCCTCGATCACGTCGCGCGGCATGACGGAGAAGGACATGGAGCCGATCGCGGTCTGGTTCGATCGCGTGCTGCGTGTGGCCGACGATCGGGACAAGCTGCACGAAATCCGCGCCGAGATCGCCGAGTTCTGCAAGGCGTTCCCCGCGCCCGGAATTCGCGTCTAACGAAGGCTCCGTGTAGCCCGCGGAGTGCTCTCGGCCGTCGTCGTCCAGCAGGCGACCGGCCGCTTCAAGTCAGCGTGCGGTCGTGGCGATGAGGTCGAGCCGGCCGGGCAGCCAACGTTCGGGCGTGTGTGAGCTCCAGCGCCGCACGGCGACGTCGCCGAGCGGGCCGTGGGCGCTCGCGAGGCCGACGAACGCGTCGCCGAGCGCATACAGGTGCAGCGCGATCGCAGCGGTGGGGGCGCGTGCGGCGACGACCTCGATCGCCGGGGCCTCGATCCGGCACTCGAGCGCGCGCAGGCCGGCCGCGAGGCCGAGCCCGAGGGCTTTGACGTACGCTTCCTTCAGCACCCACAGCATGTAGAACCGGCGCTCCGGTTGCGCCGCGACCCAGGCGTTTTCCTCCGGGGTGAAGTGCTCGTGCGCGATCTCGGCGATGCGCCGACCGAAGCGGTGCGCCTGAACGTCGACGCCCACCGCGCCGCCGCGTGCGAGCGCGCAGGCCACCCAGTCCCCGCTATGCGACACGCTGATGCACGGCCCGGTCGGGCACGCGGGTTGGCCGAGCGCCGTGGCGCCAATGTCGTGCTCGGCACCGGGCCGCCCGGTGAGCGTCTCGAGCGTTGCGCGCAGCAGGACGCGACCCGCAAGCTGCTGCGCGCGCCGCGCGACACGAGTGCTCCGAGCGGCACGCTCGCGATCGACGCTCGGCAAGGACGCGACCGCGCCAGCATCGACGTCGCTCGTCGCCGCATAGGTGAGCCACGTGGGCGCGGCGGCCGCACGAGAGAGTGACCCGCGGGCCGCGCGCGCTGCGCCGCGCAGTGTCACGTGAGCCCGCCGTCGATCGCGATCACTTGCCGGGTAATGTACGCCGCGACGTCCGACATCAGGTACGCGATCAGGGACGCGACTTCCTCGGCGGCGCCGAGCCGCCGCAGCGGCACGCGCTCGACGATCCGCGCGGGGTCGGCATCGCGCGTCATCGCGGTCTCGATGAAGCCCGGCGCCACGCAGTTGACCGTGATCTTCCGCTTGGCGAGCTCGAGCGCCAGCGCCTTCGCTGCGCCGATGAGCCCCGCCTTCGCGGCGCTGTAGTTCACCTGTCCGCTGTTGCCGACGAGCCCCGCCACCGACGAGACGGCCACGATTCGGCCGCCGCGCCGCGCCTGGATCATCGGCAATACGCAGGGATGCAGCACGTTGTAGAACCCGTCGAGGTCCGCGCGTAGCACGGCGTCCCAATCCTCGCCCGTGAGCAGCGGAAACATCCGGTCGCGGTGGATCCCCGCGTTGCTCACCACGCCGTAGTAGGCGCCGTGCGCCTCGATATCGGCCGCGAGTGCCGCGCGCACAGCCTCGCGGTCGGCCACGTCGAACGCGATGAGCCGCGCGTCCCCGCCGGCTGCGCGAATTCGCTGCGCGATCGCCGCGGCGCCAGGGTCGTCGGAACGGTAGTGGACGACCAGGGCGAAGCCCTGCGCCGCGAGCGCGACCGCGGTCGCCGCTCCGATCCCCTTGCTCGCACCCGTCACGAGCACGGTGCGGGTCATGAGGGCGGACCGCGGAAGGCGCCGAGCTCGTCCGGGCTCGGCAGGTAGCAGCTCACGGCGGCGCTCGCGACCGTTGCCGCGCCCATTTCGATGGAGCAATCGAACATTGCGAACCCGCCTTCGTGCCACAGCGGCCGGGCCGTGATGGTGAGTCGACTGCCGAGCGGAAACTCGGCGACGCTGCTGCGGTACGCGCGCGTACCGACGAGGAAGCCCACGGCCGGCGGTGCGCTCGCTAGCCGCGCGGCGGCGCCCGCGTGGGCGGCGATGGTCTGCGCCATGTATTCGATTCCGGCCCACGCGGGCACGCCTTCGCCCTCGAGGAATGGGCTGTCGGCGCTGATCTCGACGAGCGCGACGGAGGCTCCCGGGTCGTGACTCACGAGCCGGTCGAGCAGGCGCATGCGCGGCCCGTGAGGCAGCAGCTGCGCAATCGGAATGTCGCTCGTGTCCATCAGCTGCGCCCGATCGCGACGGTGGTGTTGCTGCCGCCGAACGCAAAGGAATTCGACACGAACACCTCGCGCTCCCAGCGCGCGCCGGGCTCGACGAGCGCGATCGGCTCGAGCGCGGGATCGCGAACGCCGTCCCACACGTGCGCCGGCAGCTGCCGCGCCGCATTCGCATCGCTGAGCAGCACCCAGCAAATTCCGAGCTCGTGCGCACCGGCCGCGCCGAGGGTGTGGCCGATCAGCGGCTTGGTCGACGCGCAGGGGGTGGTACAGCCGAGCACTCGTGCGACGACGGCGGCTTCCATCTCGTCGTTCTTCGGCGTGGCCGTGCCGTGCAGGTTCACGTAGCCAACGTCCCGGGGTGCAACACCCGCTTGCTCGAGTGCCGCGCGCAGTGCGATCTCGGCCCCGCGGCCGGTCGGATCCGGTGCCGAAATGTGGTAACCGTCCGACGATTCGCCGACGCCGCAGAGCCGTATCGCAGCCGGTTCCCGTGTGAGGACGAAGACGCAGGCGCCTTCGCCGATGTTGATGCCCTTGCGGTTCAGGCTGAACGGGTTGCAGACCTCACGCGCGAGCGACTCCAGCGAGTCGAAGCCGTTCAGCGTGAGCCGGCAGAGGCTGTCGGCGCCGCCGACGACCACGGCATCGCAGCGGTCGGCCGCGAGCAGACGCAGCGCCGCTGCGAACACCTTCGCCGACGAGGAGCAAGCGGTGGAGATCGTGTAGCGCAGACCCGTGAGCCCCAGGTAGCGCGCGGCGAACTCCGCGACGCTGCCGATCTCCTGCTGGCGGTAGTGATAGGCCTCGGGCATTCGGCCGTGCCGTGCGAGCGACTCGGCGGCGTCCTCGCCGTTCGCAATCCCGGAGGTGCTGGTGCCCATCAGTACTGCGACCCGGCGCGGCCCCCAGCGCTCGCGCTCGGCGGCCACGGCTGCCGCGATCTGGTCGAGCGCGGCCGCGAGCAGCCGGTTGTTGCGGCAGTCGAACTGCGCGAGCGCCGCGGCCAGCTCGGGCAACGGCGAGCGTACGGGCGCGACCCAGGTCGAGCCGCCCGCTAGCAGCGGTCCGTAAGGCACCATGCCGGACGAGTCGCAGGCGAGGAGGCGCGTCAACAGCTCTGCCTTGCCGGCGCCGAGCGCGCTGACGACGCCGACCTCCTGCAAATAGATCGTCATGCGCTCTCCGAGCGCGCGCCGCTCACGCATGCCCGCACCTTGTCGAGCAACACCTGCGGGGAGCGAAAGCACATCTGGCCGCTGCGCTTTTCGACGGCGGCCTGCGTGGTCTGGGCCTTCGCGACTCGTTCGCCGGACGCCACGTCGATGACCGTGTAGCTGATTCGCAGGCGCGCCTCGTACTCCAGCAGCGACGCGGTGACCGCGAGGCGCTGGCCAAACACCGTGGGTTTCACGTACTTGATGTGGGCTTCGATGATCGGCCACAGGTAGCCGGACGCGATCATGTCGCGGTAGCCGTAGCCGATCTTCGCGAGCAAGAGGGCACGCGCCGACTCGAGATACCGGAAGTAATTGCCGTGCCAGGTCACGCCCATGGGATCGGCGTCCTGAAACGGCACGTCGACGTCGACGCACGCCTCGAGCGGAATGGGCAGCTCGGTCTCAGGCATCCGGTGGCGGGCCACGGTGTTCCTCACCCTGATCCCAGAAGTCGAAAAAGTTAAACCATTGCGTCGGGGCCCGTAAACAATGCGACTCGAGCGCACGAGCATAGCGCGCAACGGCCTCCTCGAGGGCCTCGCGTCTGCGCTTGCGCGGCAGCACCAGTCGCTGCGCGAACGGCTCGATGTAGAGCCGGTATTTGCGCCCGATTTTCGTGCAAAACACGAGGTACACGGGGCACCCGAGGAGGCTCGCGAGCACGAACGGTCCCTCCGGGAGCGGCGCGTTCCGGCCGAGGAAAGGCACGTAGACGGAGCGTTCCTTGTGACGTGCCGAGACGCGATCGCCGACGATCGCGACGTGCTCGCCGGCGCGCAGGTGCTGCTCGAGCTTGAGCACGGCATCCGGCCCGAGGGAATCCACCTCGATCATCCGATCGAGCGCGGCCGGACCCACGGCAGACAGCGCGCGGTTCAGCTTCGGCGAGTTGCGGGTGGACACGATCGCATTCACTTTGAGCCCGTGCGTTTCGCCGAAGCCGCGCAGCAGCTCGACGTTGCCGTGGTGCGACGCGATGAATAGAACGCCGTCTTCGAGTGCGCGCAGGGCGTGGAACTGTGCCGGGTCGTCGAACTCGATGGCCTCCAGCGGGAACCAACCGCCCCAGATCGCCACTTTGTCGAGCATCGCACGCCCGAACTGCAGGAGGTGGCGGAATGTCGTGAGCGGCTCGGACGGAACGCGGTCGAGCTCGGCGAGCCGGGCGCGCACGCGCGCGAGGTATTCGTGAGATGCGCGCCGCGGCGCCCACGCCGTCAGCCAGAAATACGCGACGACGGGATATAGAAGGAGCGTGACCGCCGGCCGCCCGAGCCACCGATACGTGCCGAGCATGATGCGCAGACCGAGCACGCCGCCGCGCTCGGGCGCAACGGACCAGTGCGGGGACGGCTCGGCGCTCATGGCGTCGCCCGCAGCAGGACGCGGCCGCTGCTGTAGACTCGCGCGGCGTCGCGAAACGCGAAGCGCAGCTTGCCGGGCGCGTACTCGAGCTCCAGCGTGACATCGGCGCCCGGGCCGAGCACCTGACGGAACTTCAGCGCCTCGACGCCCGCAAATGCGCCGCCGACCCCGAGGTAGCGGCGCGCGAGCTCGAGCGCCCATTTGATCTGCACGATCCCGGGCAGCACCGGAGCGCCGGGGAAGTGGTCCACGAAATACTCGAGGTCGCGCGGCACGTGCAACAAGATCTCCGCGCGCCCCGACTCGACGGACTCTCGCAGCACGATCGAGTCGACGGCGCTCATCGTGAGCGGAGCAGGTCGCGCAGGGCGCCCGGCTGCCGCTTACCCTGCGAGTCGACGGGGATCTCCTCGACATAGCGAAGCCTACGCGGCACCGCGACGCGCTCGACCTGCTCGCGCAACGCGCTCTTGATGAGGGCGCCGAGCGCGCGTCGGCCGCGCGCCTCGAGCAGCTCGCGGCCTTGCGCATTCAATTTCACGACGGCGCCGACGAACTGCCGCTGCCGCTCTTCCAGGGCGACCGCGGCGGCGGCCGCCACGACGGGGATCGTGAGCAGCACGCGCTCGATCTCGGCGAGGGAAATCCGCGTGTCCTCGATCTTGGCGAGATGATCGCCGCGGCCGAGCAGCTCGAACGTGCCGTCGGGCAGCAGTCGCACGAAGTCGCCCATCTGCAGCCAGCCGGGCTGGCCCGTAAACGGCGAGCGTACTTCGAGCAGACCTTCAGGACTCAGTCGCGTCTCGACGGCGGCCATCGTTCGCCAGCGGAGCGCGTGGGCGGTCGTTTGACTGCGCCAAGCGACGCCGCTCGTCTCCGTGCTGCCGAACACCTCGATCGGATACACGCCGAGCACACGGCGCGCGTCCGCCGCTGCCGATCCGGACAGCAGGCCGCCCGAGGAGAAGACGGCCGTCCACGTCGCGGCATCGGACAGGTGGCCGATGCGTTTCAGCAGTGCCGGGCTCGAGACGAGCACGCGGCCGGTCGCGTGCGCGCCGAGCAGCTGCTCGGGATATTCAAGGTCGTACGCCGCGAACGGCCGCCGGCTCAACAGGGGCCAGAGCACGCGGAACAGCATCCCATACACGTGCCGATGCGAGACGGTGGAATAGACTCGGCTCGTGCCGAGCGGCCCGCCGAACAGCGACTCCAGCTCGGCGAGCTCCGCCTCCACGTGGCGCAGGCGGCGCGTCACGGACTTTGGATCGCCTGTCGACCCCGAGGTGTAGAGGACGAGCTCGGCCTCGGCCTCGACGACGAGCGGGTCGCGCCGGCCGCCCCGCAGCGTTGCCCAGAGCACTTGGCGCCGGGCATAGGTCGCGCCGGCAGCGCGGCGCAGCACGCCGTCGATTGCGAGCCCCTCACCGGTGACGTCCAGCATCGTCCGCGGCGCGAGCACGGGCGTCTTGCGCGCCGCCCAGCAGCCGATCAGCGCCGCGCAGAATTCGAACGTGTCGTCGAGGTCCAGGGCCCACCGCAGGCCGCCGGCTTCCGCGACACGCGCCGCCACGCGCGAAGCGGCAATCAGTAACTCCGGCCAGCGCCGCTCCGAGCCGTCGCGGCCGAAGCTCACGACGTGATCGGTATCGGCGTGCAAGGCGGCGGACAGTGCGCTGCCGGCGGTCACCGTCGTCGCGCTCCGAGCACCCGCCGCCGGATCCAGTATTCGCCTGCGAACATTGCGCCAATCATGAGGTATGCCACGAACCCGTTGTAGAGCGCCCAAGTACCCAACGAGGCGCAGCATGCCGTATACAGTGCAAGGGTGCCGTTGACGACGAAGAACGCCGCCCAGGCGATGGTGACCCGGCGCGTGTAGCGGATCGCCTCGGGTGGCAGCGCCCCGTCGCGCAGTCGCGCGATGCGCTCCACCACCGTCGGCGGCCACACCACGCTGGCGCCGAACACGGCGAGCAACGCGCCGTTGACGAGCGCGGGATAGAAGAGCATGGCGTTCGGCGTCGAGCGCAGCACGCTGAACGCGGCCAGCCCGATTCCGGCGACTGGGACCAGCCACAGCGCGGCCGAGATCCTGGCGCCCGCCAGCCGCGCCGTGAGCAGCCGCACGAGGCTCGCGACGATCAGTAGCCCGGCGAGCCATGCCGGCCGGAACGACTTCAGGCTCAGGTACGCCGCAACTGGATAGAGCGCGAGCAGAGCGACGGCGGCCACGCCGGTGGCGCTCGACAGGCGGCCGAGCGCCCCGCGCATCCGGTCTTGCTGCGGCGTCGGCGACCGGGGTGACCCGTCCGGGAAAGTCACTCGGCTGCGGATTCGCGTTCCGCGAGCGGCAGATCGCGGCGGCCTTCCCTGACGAAGCGGGCCAGGCTCGCGATCGATGCGAAATGCGCGCGGGTGGTCTCGGAGTCCGCGTCCATCTGGACGTCGTACTTGCGACGAATCGCGACGCCGAGCTCCAGCGCGTCGATCGAATCCAGATCCAGCCCGTCGCCGAACAGGGCGGCCTCGCTGTCGATCTGATCGATCGTTACGTCCTCGAGGTTCAGGACTTCGATCAACAGGAGCTTGAGTTCTTGTTCCAGCGCATCCATCACGGCAGACCGCTCGAGGCATGTTCGATACTGCGAGAGCATGCCGTCGAGAGCTCGCAGCGTGCTGCGACCAGCGTCGGCGCGCGTACGCTAGCATTCGCCCTCGGACCGAGCAAGGAACACGGTCCCGCTACGGCGCGCATGCTCCGGACGCGCGCGTGCTCAGCGCACGCCCCGCCACCAATGCCATCCCTGGCCTTCGGCGGTGAGCGTCAGCGTCGACTCGGACGATAGCCACCACGCGGCAAACTGCGGCGCGAGCGGCAGCGACGGGTCCGCGCCGGGCTCGACCGGCTCGAGCGGCTCGACCGGCTCGAGCGCGATGCCGTCGCGCGCCGCCCACCTCAGCATGAACGCGGTGCCGTAGACGCACGTCGTCTGTCGGGAATAGGGTCGGTATTCGGCAGGCAGCGCATCGTCGTACGCCACGAGCAACGCGTGATGGTCGCGGTTCGCCGCCAGATACACCTCGGCTTCGAGCCAGCCATACGCAAACGTGCTTGCACCGGCCGCGACCGAGCTGGCCGGCGCTTGGCTTTTCGCAATGATGGTGTAGAGCCCGGCGCTGGTGTTGTGAACGGACTGGCTGAACGACGCAGGTGACAGCTCGGCGCCGGCCGCGATGCTCGCCAGCAACTCGCGAGTCCGCCCGAGCTCGCCGTGCTGCGATGCGAACACGATGAAATCCGGGGCCGTGTGACGGCTCGCTTCGAGCGCGACCTGCACCGCGAGCCTCGAGAGCGGGCTCATGCGCCGTCGATGGCTGGACGGCACGAGGTCGTCGGGAGGCGGCGCCTCGACGCGCCTGGCGTCCGCCGCGCGCCAATGGCGGTGCCAGTCCGTCGGGACTCGGCTCTCCGGCGACCAGAACGCCCAGTCCTCGATCTCAAGACCGTGTTGCACCGTCGAACCGGCCTCGCGTCTGCCCCCCCGGGGCAATATAGCGAACCGGCGTTCGCCGCACCAATCGCGCGGCGCGCCACGCCGTCGTGAACTCGGCATTTCGGCGCGCAGCGGCTAAGCTACGCGCGGTGCAGGCCTTTATCCGCTATCCGCCGCCAGCAACCGGCGCAGCGCGCTCGTGCAGCGCGGCCGCGGTCTCCGTGCTTGCCGCCGCCTGCCTGCTCATGACACTCGCCGCGCCGCCAGTCCACGCCGACGCGCTCGATGCCGCCGCGATGATCACGCGCCTCGCACGCACGCCGCCCGCCACGATCGAGTTCGCCGAGGCGCGGTTTTCCCCGCTCCTGATCGAGCCGATCGTCGTCGCGGGCGAGCTCGCCTATCGCGCCCCGCAGAGTCTCGACCGCATCGTCGCGACACCGTATCGCGAGCGCACGTCGATTAGCGACGGGTCGGTCACGGTGGAGCGTGACGGCGAGCGGCCGCGCACGTTTTCCCTGCGTCGCGCCCCCGAGTTGCGCGGCTTGCTGGCCGGGTTGTCGGCGCTGCTGGCCGGCGACCGCGCCGCGCTCGAAGACGAGTTCGTGGTCTCGGCCGCGGGTAGCGACGCTGCCTGGCGCCTCGATCTCGCGCCGCGCGATTCGGGCCTCCGGCGGCGACTCGAGGCGATCGTGGCGACGGGAGCCGGCGGCGACTTGCGTTGCCTCGTGATGCGCGCCGCCAACGATGCGGCGACCGTGATGCTGCTCGGCGACACGACGGCTGGAGGAATCGCGCTCGACGCGACGTTGCCGAGTCTGCTGCAGCGCTGCGGCGCCGAATGAGGCGAACGCCGGTCGCGCTGCTGGCGCTGGTGCTCTGGCTGGCGGCGCTGGCCGCGCTCGGCTTCTACGCGCAGCGCGATCTCGCGGTTTCCTCGGACCTCCGGCTGTTTCTGCCGAGCCCGACCACGCCCGCGCAGCGCTTGCTGCTGCAAGAAATCGGCGAAGGCCCAGCATCGCGCACGCTGGTCGTCGCGCTTCACGGAGCGCCGCCGGCCGACCTGGCCGAGACGTCGCGCTCGCTCGTGACCGCGCTGCACGACAGTCCGCAGTTCACTTGGGTCGCCAACGGCGACTTCGCGCTCGACGACATGCCGGACGAGCTGCTGCCGTATCGCTATCTACTCTCGCCGACGCTCGACGAGCATCCGCTGGATGCCGGTTTCCTGCGCACGGCGCTCGTGGCTCGGCAGAAGGACCTGTCGTCGCCCGCGGGGCTGATGCTGGAGCCGCTGCTGCCGCGCGATCCCACCCTCGAGACGCTGGGGCTGCTCGAGCGCTGGCAACCGGCTCGGGGACCGCGCCGCGAGTTCGACGTCTGGTTCGACTCGGCCGGCACGAGCGCGCTGCTGCTCGCTGCGACCCGTGCGCCGGCCTTCGATCCCGACGCGCAACGCGCAGCGCTCGCGCAGCTCGAACGCGTGTTCGCGGCGGTCGATCACCCGCCGGGCGCAACGCTCGAGGTGAGCGGCACCGGCAGTTTCTCGGTGCTGATGGAAGCGCGGACCCGCACCACGGTCCAGACGGTCGGCACGGCCGACACGATCCTCATGCTGCTGCTTCTGTTGATCGCCTATCGGAGCGCGGGCGCAGTCATTCTAGGCGCGCTGCCGCTCGCGACGGCAGGCCTCGTGGGCTTGGCTGCCGTCGGCGCCGTGTTCGGGGCCGTGCACGGCATCACGCTCGCATTCGGCTTTACCCTGATCGGTGTCGCGCAGGACTATCCGCTGCATCTGTTGAGCCATCGGCGGCCCGATCTCGCGCCGGCCGACGTGGCACGCCGGCTCTGGCCGACGCTGGCGACGGGTGTCGCGAGCACGTGCATCGCCTATTTCACGTTCTTGTTCTCCGGCGTGCTCGGGCTAGCCCAGCTGGCGGTGTTCACGGTCACCGCGCTCGCGGTCGCGGGGCTCGCCACGCGGTTTCTGCTGCCGGTGCTCATGGACTCGCGCGGCCGCGACTTCGGCGGCTCCGAGCTGCTCGGACGCGTGTGGAACGCGATCGCTTCGCTGCCGCGGCCGCGCTGGGCCGGCGTCGTCCTGGTCGCCGGCTGTGTCGGCGCGATCGCGCTCTCGCCCGTCCCGCTGTGGGACAACAACCTCGCCAACTTGACGCCCGTGCCTGCGGATCTCGTCGCGCGCGATCAGGTGCTGCACGCGGCGCTCGGGGCCGCGGACACGCGCTTCCTGCTGATCATCGACGGCGCCGACGACGAGGCCGCCCTGGTCCAGCTCGAAGCGCTCGACGCAGCGCTGCGCGCGCTCGTCGCGCAGGGCGCCATCGAGGGCTACGATCACGCGGCCCGCTACTTGCCGTCGGCCGCGAAGCAGAAGGCGCGTCAGTCTCGTCTGCCGGATCCGGCGACACTGCGTGCCGCGCTCGCCGACGCGCGGTCGGGCACCGCATTTCGCGCCGGCGCTTTCGAGCCGTTCCTCGCGGACGTGGAGGCGGCACGTAGCCTGCCGCCGCTCTCCCGCGCCGCGCTCGCCGCGACGCCGCTCGCGCCCAGTGTCGACACGTTGCTCGCGCCCATGGACCGCGGCGCGCGCGCGCTCGTCACCCTGCGCGGCGTGCACGACGCGGGGGCGCTGGCGGCCCTCGCGGACTCCACGCCGGGTGCGACGCTTCTCGATTTGCGCGCCCAGTCGGAAGCGCTCGTCGCGGCGCAGCGCGAACGCATTCTCGTGAGCCTCGGCGTTGCGGCCGTCTTGCTGGTCGTCGTCGTTACCGTGGCGCTGCGCCGGCGCTCCCGGGTGCTGCGCGTGCTCGCGCCCATGGCGCTGACGACCGTGGTCGTCGTCGCCCTGCTGCAAGCCGCCGGCGTCGCGCTGAACCTGTTCCACTTGATCTCGCTGGTGCTGGTCGCAGGGCTCGGCTTGGACTACGCGCTGTTTTTCGAGCATGCGGCCGAGGATCCGGCCGAGCAGCGGCGCACGCTGCACGCCGTGCTGGTCTGCTCGCTGGTCACGTGGTTGGTCTTTGCGCTGCTCGCCGCGTCGGGGCTCCCGGTGCTGCGGGCGATCGGCGTGCCGGTCTCGATCGGCGTGGCCTCGAACTTCGTGCTCGCGCTCCTGCTGACGAGGCCCGGCACGCCACGCGCGCCGACGGCCTCGCGCCGCTAAGCGCAACGCCGCGGGCGGCCTTCGAGCAGCGGCGCGGCGGCTCTGGCTGCTCAGTCGTCCACGCGCGTCCCGTGCTCGTTCGGCCGCACGCGATGATTGCGATTCTGGGCGACGGCTTGCGTGATCTCGGCGCCGAAAAAGAAGATCAACGCCGCGTAGTACACCCAGATCATCAGCACGACGACCGACCCCGCGGCCCCGAACACGGAACTTATGCTCGCTTGTCCCAGGTACAAGCCGATCAGGTGCTTGCCGGCGACGAACAGCCCCGACGTGATCACGGCGCCCAGCCACACGTCGCGCCATTGGATGAGGGCGTCCGGCAGATATTTGAAGATCATTGCGATCAGCACGGTGATGAACGCGAACGAAGTGGCGAAGTTGACCATCTCGAGAATCGTGACTGACGCGATTTCCAGGGTGCCGAGATAGTTCTGAACGCCGCTCAGCACCGCGCTGATCGTCAACGACACCAGCAGCAGGAAGCCGATCCCCAGAATCAGCGCGAACGACAGCAAGCGGTGCCGCACATAGCTCAGGACGGCATTGCCGGGATCGGCCTTCACATGCCAGATCTGATTGAGCGCGCTCTGCAATTCCGCGAACACCGTTGTTGCGCCAAACAGCATGAGGCCGCCGCCGATGATCAACGAGGCCACGCTCTGCCGAGATCGTTGCGCGTTGACGATTACGGTTGCAATGACGTCGGCGCCGCTGGGTCCGATCAGGTTGCGGATCTGTCCGACGACCTCGCTACGGACGGTGTCCTCGGCAAAGACAAAGCCGCCGATGCCGATGACGATGAGCAACAGCGGTGCCATCGACAGCAACGTGTAATACGAGAGCGCGGCGGCCATTCGAAATGGGTTGTCATCGACGAAAGCCTTCAGCGCCGCGGCCGTGACGGACCACGGCGTTTTCAATCCGGTGCCGATCACGGCGATACTGGCCACTCGACTCCCTACGCGGTGTTGCCTACACGCTGGACTGGGCAGCAAGTTTTGTGCCAGTGGCTTGTCGAGGTGCTCGATGGATCCGCTCAGTCACGGTGTCGTCGGCGCGAGCTGGGCGCTCACCCGCGCGCCCGGCTCGCGGCTGCTGATGAGCGGCGTCGTCGCCGGCCTGGCGGCCTTGACGCCGGATCTCGATCTGCTGATTCGCTCGGCGGGCGATCCTCTGCTGACGCTCGAGTACCATCGCACGTTCACGCATTCGCTGGCGTTTTCGTTCGTTGCCGCGCTGCTCGCGGCGCTCGTGCTCTACCCGTGGGCTCGAAGGCAGCTCGGCTTCGGCGCCACATACGTGCTGTGCGAGCTGGGGGTGCTGAGCCACTGTTTACTCGATGCGTGCACGGCGTTCGGCACGGAGCTGCTGTGGCCCTTCTCGGGCGTGCGCGTCGCGCTCAGCATCATCTCGGTATTCGATCCGCTGTTCACGCTGCCGATCATCGTCCTCGTGGCGCTCGCCGCTCGGCGCCGCCGGGCGTCATATGCGTATGCGGCGATCGGCTGGGCCGGCGTGTACCTCGCGCTCGGCGCCGTGCAGCATGCGCGCGCCGTCGACGCCGGCGCGCGCCTGGCCGCCACGCGCGGACACGAGCCCGCTCGCCTCGTGGCGGAGCCGACGCTGGGCAACGTGTTGCTGTGGAAGACCCTCTACGAATATGCCGGCCGGTACTACGTGGATGGCGTGCGGGCGGGTCTGCGCACGACCCCGTACCCCGGTACGAGCGTCGCGCAGCTCGACGAGGCTCGGCCGTTGCCTGGCCTCGATCCCGCGAGCGTGCAGGCGCGCGACATTCGGCGCTTTCGCACGATCGCGGCCGATCTCGTGGCTCTCGACTCGGCGAAGCCGAACCGAATCGTGGACCTGCGCTATTCCATGGTGCCCAACGAGATCGGAGGCTTCTGGGCCATCGTCGTCGACCCCACGGCGGGTCCGACCGAGCACGTCGCACTGGTCGCCACGCGCGAGGACACGCCGGCCGAGGCGCTCGAGTTGCTGCGTCTGCTGTTCGAGCCTCCGCCGTGACGTCCCGGGCGCACGCGGCCGCTCGGCGTCGCCTACTGGGAGCCCGACATCTGCACCGGCAAGCCGGCCTTCTTCCAGGTCTCGATGCCGCCTCGATACCACAGCACGTTCGTGTAGCCGAGATTGATCGCACGCAGCGACGCGTTGTACGACATCCAACATTCGGGCGACAGGCAATACAGGACGATCGGATACTGCTTGTCGCCGCCGGTCGCTTGCTGCAAGAACTGACCGAGCTGCTGCTGAGTTTGATCGGTGAACGTGCCGGGCTGTGCGGCCGGCACCGCATATACCGCCCCCTGAATCATTTCCGGGCCACCGAGGATGTCGAGCATGAGCACCGGCACCTGGCCGCCGCGCATGAGCTCGACGAGACCTTTGGTCGTGATCAGCTGGCCGCCGGGAATCGACGCCGGCGTCGGGCCGTGCATCGGCCCGTCGTGCAATGCGGCGACGGGCGCGATGCCGAAGTCCTGTCGCTCCGTGGCCATCAGCGCATCGAGATTCGGGCCCGGAGCTGCGCGTTGCTGCGGGGGCGGGTCCTCTCCACCGGGGCGAAAACCCCCCGTGGGCACTTGCGGCGCCCCGGGCGGCCGTTGCGGCTGCGCCGAATGCGGTTGCTGCTGCGGCGGCGGCTGCCGAGTCGCTTCGCCGAACGTGTCCTGCGCGGCGGTGATGCGCTCGATCGCGACCGAGCACGTCAGCACCGCCAGCGCTGCGACCGAGCCCGCGAGTGGCCCTGCGAATGCTCTCGCCGTCATCGGGTCTGCTCCAGCTGTTGCCCTTCGACGCCGAGATCGCGATACGGCTGAAAGTTCGCATCGTTCGTCAGAACGTAACTGCCGTCGTTCAGACGCCACGCGTTGTTGTAGAGGTCGGACAGCTGCACCGTGCCGCCGGGTGCATTCGGATCGTCGTAGGTTTCGACGCCGCGAATCAGCTCGCCGAACTCGCGCGCCCGCCGATCGGCACTCTCTTGCGATGCGTTCCACGCCTCCTCGCGAATCTTCGAGATCTCGGCGTTCGAGCTCGCGATGATCGCGGCGCGCTTGCGGCCCTCCTCGATCGCAACCTGTGCGATGGCGCCGTTGTGATTCGCGATGCGCTGGCTCCACTGCGGATTCTGCTGCATCGTCTTGCGAATCGCTTCGAAGAAAGTGAGATTCAATTTGCCGTTCGGCGCCGTGACGCCGTAGCCCGGAAACGCGAAGCCGGTCAACGCGTCCATCTGCTGCGTCCCCGCCGCCTGGGTGCGCAGCAACGAGAACACGACGGTCGCCGTCGCCGAGCCGCGCATGTCGCGACCCCCTTCGTTGAACGAGAACAGCAGCTCGCCGGCATCTACCCAGGTTTTCGAGAAGCCCAACGGCATCGGCGTATTCTTGTTGTACGACGCGGCCAGCTGCATCAAATCCTCGCGCTGTCGAAAGTCGAGCGGCCGCGCGCCGGGATGCCACTGCTGTACGAGCGCTTCGAGATACTGACGCGACGTCGTGAAGGGTGCGGCCCGGCAACCCGGCGTCGACGCAGCGCCGCCGTAGTTGTTCGACTCCCAGCGCGTTTGCGGCAGCACGGTGATCGTCTCGCTGCCGTCCGGCGACTGCGCGTGCCAATCGAAGTTGTAGCCGTTCGTGCATGCGAACTGATTGCCCCACAGCACGCCGCCTTGCGCCTTCCAGCCGGCCGGCAGGAACAACGTGGTGGCGGCCATCGGCGCTTCGAACCCGGTGGCATCGATGATCATGGCTTTCTCGAAACGGAGCACCGCGCGCGGGGGATCGGCGCCTGCGGCAATCTGGGTCAGCGCCAGGAAGAACGCTGCGGCGACCAAGCGGAGCCGGGTGACGTCGAGACGATTGTGCGGCGACGCGGCGCGGATCATCGGGACTCCCGGGGTGCCTATGCGCGGCATTGTACGGCCCCGGGCGCCAATCGCCAGGGCACTGCCGCGGCCGCGGTGGGTCGGGCTCCGTCGGGCGATCCGCGCAGCGAGGGTCATGCGAGGTTTTGTTTGGCCGCCGTTGCCGTCATACTAGGTGCCCGCTGCCGAGCTGGCGTATCGCCGCCGCGCAGACCCCCCGCGAGCGATTGGAGAGCAACCGTGATCTCGGCAGCCAACCTCACCGTGCAGTTCGGCGAGAAGCCCCTCTTCGAGGACGTGTCCGTCAAGTTCGGCAACGGCCATCGCTATGGGCTCGATCGGCGCGAACGGCTCTGGCAAAACCACCTTGATGAAGGTGCTCGGCGGGGAGCTCGAGCCCACGCACGGCAACGTCTCGGTGCCCGCGCACGCGCGCGTCGGCAAGCTGCGCCAGGATCAGTTCGCGTTCGAGGACTTCGCCGTGATCCACACGGTGATCATGGGCCACGAGCAGCTTTGGCGGGTGTGGCAGGAGCGCGATCGGCTGTACTCGAAGGCCTCGATGACCCAGCAGGAGGGACTGCACGCCGCCGAGCTCGAAAACGAGTTTGCGCAGCTCGACGGCTACACGGCCGAGGCCGCGGCCGGTGAGCTGCTGCTCGCCGTGGGCATTCCGGAGGCGCAGCATGCGGGCCCGATGAGCGCGATTGCGCCGGGCTGGAAGCTGCGCGTTCTGCTGGCGCAGGCGCTGTTCGCCAACCCCGACATCATGTTGCTCGACGAGCCTACCAACAACCTCGACATCGACACGATCCGCTGGCTCGAGGGCGTGCTCGTCGGGCGCAAGTGCACGATGATCATCATCTCGCACGACCGCCACTTCTTGAACACCGTGTGCACGCACATGGCCGACCTCGACTACGGCGAGCTGCGCGTGTTTCCCGGGCAACTACGACGAGTACATGACGGCCGCCACGCAGGCGCGCGAGCGGCTCTACTCCGAGAATGCCAAGAAGAAGGCGCAGATCGCCGACTTGCAAGCGTTCGTGAGTCGCTTTTCGGCGAATGCGTCGAAGTCGCGGCAGGCCACTTCCCGCGCGCGCCAGATCGAGAAGATCGTGCTCGAGGAAGTGAAGCCCTCGAGCCGCATGAGCCCATACATCAAGTTCGAGCAGGGGAAGAAGCTCCACCGCCTCGCGGTAAGCACGGAGAAGCTCAGCAAGAGCTACGGCGACACGCCGATATTCCGCGACGTGAGTCTGCACGTCGAGGCCGGCCAGCGCGTGGCCGTCGTCGGGCAGAACGGCATCGGCAAGACTACGCTGCTGCGCAGCATTTTGGGCGATCTCGACGTGAATCACGGCACGGTGAAGTGGGCCGAGAACGCCGAGGTGGCCTACATGCCGCAGGATCATGCGGACGAGTTCGACCGAGCCCGTCACCGTGTTCGACTGGATGCGCGCTCGCGGCCGGCCGCGCGACGACGATCAGGCGATTCGCGCCACGCTCGGACGCCTGCTCTTCAGCCGTGACGAGATGGCGAAGACCGTGGACAAACTGTCGGGCGGCGAGCGCGGCCGAATGCTGTTCGGCGAGATCATGCTGAAGCGGCCGAATATCATCGTCATGGACGAGCCCACGAACCACCTCGACATGGAGTCGATCGAGGCACTGAATCTGGCGCTCGAGAACTACCCGGGCACGGTGATCTTCGTGAGCCACGATCGCGAGTTCGTATCCTCGCTCGCCACGCGGATCATCGATCTCACCCCGGGAGGCGTGATCGACTTCAACGGCGGATACGACGAGTATCTGCGCGGCCGGGGCCTCGCCAGCCGCGACCAGAGGGCCGCGAGCTAGCCGTTCAGGACGCCCGTCCGCTGGTCCGGGCCGCGCGGCCGAGACCTTGCTCGGGACGTGAATTCGGCAGCGTCGAAGCGTAACGTAGCGCCAGCCGTGGTTCGGCCGCGGCGGGCCGGGGTCGTTCCGCCGGCGCCTTTCGCGCGGGCCGGGCGCCGTGGCAATATGTTTTCGCACGCGCGAGGGGGGCCAAGCGCGAGCGTCGACCCCGCAGGATGAAACTGTAGCCCTCCTTTTTGAGGAAGAGCCTATGAAACCTAAACATGTCGGCCTATGGGCAGCGGCAGCCGCGACGGCGGTGGTCCTCGTGACCCCAGCGTGGGCGCACCACTCGTTTGCGCTGTACGAGCCGGAGCTGCAGCTCAAGCTCTCCGGTGTCGTCACCGATTTCAAGTGGACGAATCCGCACGTCTACATGCGAGTCGACGCAGAAGACGAGAAGACGGGCGAGACGAAGCACTGGCTCATCGAATGCGCGAGCACGAGCATCCTCAACCGCGCCGGCTGGCGGTTCAATCTCGTCAAGCCCATGGATAAGGTCACGCTCATCGTGTCGCCGCTGCGTGATGGCGAACCGGCGGCACTGCTCAAGCAGATGACGCTGGCCGACGGTACTCAATACTCGAACGGTGCGGCCGCCGGACGCGCCACGATCAAGTGAGGGACCCATGCTCGCTCGACTGATAGCCGCCACGATGCTCACCCTCGCCGCGGCGGGCGCTTCGGTCGCCCAGACGCGCACCGTCGTGCACGGCATCAACGGCTCGTGGGAAGCCTATCCGCTGCGCGGCGAAGGGTTCGGCTCGGGCGTGCCGCCGAAAACCCCCGTGCCCGCGCCGCCTGCCGTTCCGGCGCCTCCGCTCAAGGAACCGTACCTCGGCGAGTGGCGAGCAACGCAGGCGCGCAACGCCGAGCTCACGCGCGCGGGACTCCCACCGCTGTCCACGGGCATGGCGTGCATCCCGGAAGGCATGCCCAGCATGATGCAGGCGATTTTCCCGATGGAGATCCTCGAAACCCCCGGGCAGGTCACGATCATTCAAGAAGCCTTCAATCAGGTTCGGCGAATTTATCTCGACGTGCCGGCCGTGGCGCCTGCGGAGGCGGAGCCGCGCTTCTCCGGTCACTCGACCGGACGCTGGGACGGCGATACGTTGGTGGTCGATACGGTGGGTGTCAAGGAGTCCGTGCTATTTCGCAACACACCGCATTCGATGAACATGCGAATCACGGAACGCCTGCGATTGCTCAACGACGAGATGCTTCAGGATCAGGTGACGATCGACGATCCCGAGTACCTGGCCAAGCCCTGGAGCTGGACCTGGATGTACAAACGCTGGCCCGGCTATCGGATCGAGGAATACGTCTGCGAGGATAATCGCTACTTCGCGGACCCGTCGCAGGGCTCGCAACGTCTGCGCGTCGACTGAACGCTCGGCGAAAGCGGGCACCCAAAAGAAAGGGCCGTCACGGCAACGCGACGGCCCTTTTTGTTTTGCGTTAGTTCCGGCGGGACTATTGCTTCAGGTCGAGCTTGACCTCGACGGCCACGTCCTGCGCCACCCAGCTCGTGTCGTTCCAGCCCTCGCCGACATTGAAGTCGAAGCGGTTGATCGGCATGGAGCCGGCGAACTGCGCGCTTGCGCCGCTGCCCGTCAGCGTGAACTTCATGATCGCGGGCTTCGTTTGCCCCTTCAGCGTGAGCTGGCCCATGGCCTGGTAGCCATCGGCGGTTTTCTCGATTTTCTGCGACTCGAACTTGGCCTCGGGAAATTGCTTCGCGTCGAACCAGTCCTTGTCGAGCAGCGACGAGTCGCGGTCATGGTCGCGAGTATTCACGGAATCGACTTTCACCGTGCCGACGATACTGCCCTTCGTGGGGTCGGCGACGTCGAGGTTGATGTCGGCCGTGAACGACTGGAAGCGGCCATTGAACTTCGTGCCCTGCTGGGTCCCGACGAACCCGACGGAGCTGGTCTCGGGCACCACGGTCCACTTGCCGGCGAACGCGGCGGTGCTGAGCACGAGGCCCGCCATCAGGACCAGCGGTTTCAGATGAAGCGTCTTCTGCATGGTTTCGTCTCGAGTGTCGCGAACATTGCGCATGGTAGGAATTGTATTCGATGGCTTCCGTGCGCCGCAAAGCGCGCGGGAGGCACTTCAGCTATCTCAAGGCCCTTCGTTCAGCCGGAGTTCAGCACGATTCTGGCGGCTCGCTCGGCCGTCCCCTAGAATCGCTCGCATCGGGCGGAACGGGAGCCGCGAATGCCCTTCGGAGCCAAGGACGCGTGCGCCGATGCGGCGGGTCTTCTCGGATCGTCAGCGGCGTGCGGGCGAGGCGACGCGCATCGCTCGGCGCGTTGAATGCGCTCGCTCGCCCTACTATCCGCGGTGCTGCTCGTGGCCTGCGAGCAGCCGCCACCCGAGCCGCCGCAGCCCCCGGCCATCGACGTTTCGGCCGAGTTCAACCGTGCCGGCGACTGGTCGAGCTACAACCGCGATCTCGCGGGCACCCGCTACTCGCCGCTGCGCCAGATCGACGTTCGCAACGTTGCCGATATGCGCGAGGTCTGGTCCTATCCGCTCGGTACCGATGCGGCGAGCGATGCGCAGGCGGCGGGCTCGGAGCTGACGCCGCTGGTCGTGGGCGGCGTGATGTATCTCGCGGCCCTGGGGCGCATCGTCGCGCTGCAAGCCGACACCGGCGCCGAGATCTGGCGGTACGCGCTCGACCCGACCGTGCCGCCGGTGCGCCGCGGGCTGACGTATTGGCCGGGCAAGCGGGATGAGCCCAGCCGCGTGTTCTTCATGAGCGGGCGCCGACTCGTGGCGCTCGCTGCGGCGACCGGGCTCCCGCTCGAGTCGTTCGGCGCCGGCGGCACGGTGCAGTTGCCGGTCCGGTATGCGTCCGCGGCGGCGCGGTTCGAAGACTTGCTGATCGTCGGCTCGAGCACCGGCAAGCCGAGTGTGCGTGCGCTCGACGTGCACACCGGTGCGGAAGTGTGGGTGTTCGACGCAACGCCACCGGCCGAGCCCGCGGGCGACGCGTCGTCGGAGGCCGCGAGCGGCGGCCTTGGTGCGGGCGCGTTCACGATCGACGTCGATCGGGGCCTGCTGTATGTCGTGTTCGCGAGTGCGGCCACGGATGCCGGCTATGGTGGCGATCGACCGGGCGACAATCTGTTCGGCAGCTCGATCGTCGCGCTCGACGTGCGGACCGGCGTGCGGCGCTGGCACTTTCAAGTCGTTCACCACGATCTCTGGAGCTACGACGTGGCCGCGCCGCCGACGCTGCTCGACGTGTCGATCGACGGCACGCGCGTGCCGGCCCTCGCGCTCGCGGCGGAGACCGGTTACGCCTACTTGCTGAACCGCGCCACGGGGCTGCCTCTGTTCGGTATCGCCGAGACGCCGATGCCGAAGTCCGACGTGCCCGGGGAGCAGAGCGCCGCCACTCAGCCGATCCCCGTGAAGCCGCTGCCGGTCGCGCGCGTCAGCTATGTGGCGGAGGATCTCGTCGCCGCGCAGGACACCAGCGAAGAGCATGCGAAATTCTGTCGCGAGCTGCGCGACGCGAGCGGTGGACTGCAGAATCTCGGCCCGTTCACGCCGTATCGTTATCGCGGCCCCACGGCCGAGCCGCGCTCGACGATCGTGTTCCCCGGCCCGGCCGGTGGCGCGGGGTGGGGTGGCATGGCCGCGGATCCGCTGCTGGGCCTCGTGTTCGCGAACACGACCAACGTGGGCGGCGTGGGCTGGGTAGAGCCGAATGCGGCCGACTCGACGGCCGCGCAAACGGGCGGCGGGCCGCGGCGCGAGCAGTGGCCGTATCGCCGCGCGAGCATTGCCGGTGACAGCTTGAGCCGGTTCGCCTGGAGCGAGGCGCCGGGCGGCGCGATCTGGCCGTGTCAGAAGCCGCCGTGGGGGCAGCTCGCGGCGATCGACGTGGCGAGCGGGGAGATCGTCTGGCAGGTGCCGCTCGGCGTGACGCCCGAGCTCGGCGAGGAGCGCCAGCGCACCGGTCGACCCAGCAGCGGCGGCCCCATCGCGACGGCAGGCGGCCTCGTGCTCATCGGCGCCACCGACGATCGACGCCTGCGCGCGTTCAATTCGAGCAGCGGCGCCGAGCTGTGGAGCACGGACCTGCCGCTCGCCGCGCACGCCGTGCCGATCACCTTTCTAGGGCGCAACGGCAAGCAATACGTGGCGATCGTCGCCGCCGGGCGCGCCACGGCGGAGGGCGCCGTCGCCACGGGCCGACCCGCGCTGGTGGCGTTCGCGTTGCCGTAAGGCGATCCGTCGCCGCATTGCGTAGAATCTGCGTAGGATCGAGGGAGCAGAGCATGTCGAACCTGAAGAACAAGATCCGCGCGGGCGAATTCGTGATCACGGCGGAGATCGTGCCGCCGCTATCCGCCGCGAGCGCGAAGCTGCTGCACGAGGCGAGCAGCTCGCGGGCAAGGTGGACGCGATCAATCTCACCGACGCTGCGGCCGGCAAGACTTCGATGAGTAGCTTCGCGGCCGCCGCGCTCCTGGTGGCCGGCGGATACGAGCCGATCCTGCAGGTCACCTGCCGCGATCGCAACCGCATAGCGCTCGCAGGCGACCTGATCGGCGCAGCCGCGCAGGGCGTGGAGAACCTGCTGATCCTGAAGGGCGACGACCCGAAGGGCGGCGACCAGCCCACGGCGAAGCCCGTGTTCGACTTCGAGTCGATCGAGCTGATGGCGCTCGCGCGCGACATGCGCGACAAGGGCATGTTGCCGTCGGAGCGCAAGATCGATTCGCCGCCGCAATTTTTCATCGGCGCCGCCGACGTGCCGCGACGCCCCGACGCGAAATGGTCGCCGATCGGCATGCAGAAGAAGATCGAGGCGGGCGCGGATTTCGCGCAGACGCAGTTCGGTTTCGATCTCGATGTCGTGCGCGCCTACATCGACCAGCTGCGCAAGGATGGCATTCTCGACAAGCTCGCCGTGATCATCGGCGTCGGCCCGATTCGCTCGGCGAAGTCGGCGCGCTGGATGAACGAGAATCTTTTCGGCGTGAACGTGCCGGAGCCGATCATCGCACGTCTCGAGGCCGCAAGCGATCAGGCCGCCGAAGGGCGGCAGGTGTGTGCGGAGCTGATCGAAGGTCTGCAAGCGATCCCCGGAGTCGCGGGCGCCCACGTGATGGCGCCCGCCCAGGGCACGGACGCGATCGCCGCGGTGCTCCGGTCCATCGGGCGCTGAGTGCAGCCGGCCCCAACGGTGCGTTTTTTTCCGAACGCGGAGTCGGTTATGCTCGCGGCAAGCGACCATACGAGTTGCACGCGAGCCGCGGCGCCGGCGGCCAACGGACGGGGGAGAGAGTGACACTGCGACGGGTTTCAACGGCGGCCGCGCTCGTTTTCGGCCTGCTCATGTCGGTCGGCGCCGCGCGCGCAGCTGAACCTCGTCGGTTACTGGGACCCGATCTTCCACGAGGACGTCGAGGAGCGAATCCCGGGCCCGTCGATCGGCGACTATCTCGGTTTGCCGATCAGCGATGCGGCGCGGTGGCGCGCCGAGAGCTGGGACGCGTCGTTGCTGTCGTTGCCCGAGCATCAGTGCAAACCGCATCCGTCCACGTATGGCTTTCGCGGCGTCGGCACGCTGCGGATCTGGGAAGAGCGCGACCCGCGCACGGAAGAGCTCGTCAAGATCCACACCTACATCCAGTGGCAGGGCGCAGCATCGCGAGATCTGGATGGATGGCCGTGCCGCATCCGCCCGAGTACGCGCAGCATACGTGGCAGGGGTTTTCGACCGGCCACTATGAAGGCGACGTGCTCGTCGTCTCCACGACGCATCTGAAAGCGGGGTGGATGCGTCGCAACGGCTTGCCGCTCACGCGACCGCGCGACGATGACGGACCGCTTCTATCGGCACGGCGACGTCCTGACGCACGTGATGATCATCGAGGACCCGGTCTATCTGACGGAGCCGCTCGTCAAGACGAACGGCTTCCTGTTGTCGCCGAACGGCACGATGACGCCTTATCCGTGCGAGCCCGTGGTCGAGATCGTGCGCCCGGCCGGCTACGTTCCGCATTATTTGCCGGGCAAGAACCCGTTCCTGACGGAGTTCGCCACCGAGCACCATCTGCCCGTCGAGGCCACGCGCGGCGGCGCGGCGACGGCGCTGCCCGAGTTCATGGAGCAGCTGCGATGAGCGTGGTGCGCTCGCTGTGTGCCGCCGCGCTCGCGTGCAGTCTCGCGGCCTTCGCGGCCGCGCAACCGCGTGGCGGCCCGCCCGAGCCGCCGAGGAGCCCGCGCGAGTCGGCCGCCATCGATCTCACGGGCCAGTGGGTCAGCATCGTCAACGAGGACTGGCGCTGGCGCATGGTCACGCCGCCGAAAGGCGACTACACGAGCGTGCAGCCGCTGAACGCCGCCGGGCGGGCCGTGGCCGATCGATGGGATCCGAGCGAGGACGGATCGTGTCGCGCCTACGGCGCCGCCGGGCTCATGCGGATGCCGACGCGGCTGCGAATCGCGTGGGACGGCGACGACGCGCTGACCGTGCGCACCGATGCCGGCGAGCAGCTGCGGCGTTTCGAGTTCGCGCCGCAGGGCGACGGCGGCGCGCCGTCGCTGCAAGGCCGCTCCGTCGCAACCTGGCAGCACACGCTGCGACCCGCGGGCGCGCGCGGCGGGCCGCAGCCGCCGGGCGGCTCGCTGCAGGTCCTGACCACGCGGCTGCTGCCGGGCTGGCTGCGGAAAAACGGCGTGCCGTACAGCGCGGACACGAAGCTCACGGAGTATTACGACCGGTTCGCGGCGCCGAACGGCGACGATTGGCTCGTCGTGACCACGATCGTCGAAGACCCGCAGTACCTGAACGGCCGTTTCATCACGAGCTCGCACTTCCGTCGCGAGACGGATCGGTCCAAATGGAAGCCAAAGCCATGCCGGCCGCTGTGATCCGTCGCGCGCTTGCGGCGTGGCTGCTGGCGCTCGGTGCGACCGCGCACGCGCAGGCGCAGGCGCAGGCGCCGGGTCGCGGCGCGCGGGCGCCGGCTCCTGCTCCGGCTGCGCCGACGATCGAAGTTTGGCCCGTGCGCGACAACGTCTACATGCTCGTGGGGGCCGGCGGCAATACCACCGTGCAAGTGGGGCCCGAGGGCCTGCTGGTCGTCGACACGAAGCTCGCGGAGGGCGGCGAGGCGTTGCTCGCGGCGCTGCGCAAGCTCTCGTCCGCGCCGATTCGCTACGTCGTCAACACGCACATCCATCCGGATCACGTCGGCGGCAACGCCGTGATCGCGGCCGCAGGCAGCACGATCGCGGGCGGCAACGTCTCGGGCACGATCGGCGATGCAAGCCAGGGCGCTGCGGTGATCGCGCAGGAGAACGTGCTGGTGCGAATGGTGGCCGCGATGCCGCAGCCGCCGTTTGCCGCGTGGCCCACCGACACGTTCATCGACGGGCACAAGGATCTCTACTTCAACGGCGAGGCCGTGCAGATCATCTATCGGCCGAAGGCGCACACGGACAGCGACAGCATCGTGTTCTTCCGCCGCTCCGACGTGATCGCCACGGGCGACGTGTTCACGACCACGGGCTACCCCGTGCTCCGAGCCGAGGACGGCGGCAGCATCGAAGGCGTGATCGACTCGCTGAACTACATCATCGACCTGACGGTGCCGGCCGAAAAGCAGGAAGGCGGCACGATGGTGATCCCCGGCCATGGACGCCTGGCCGACGAGGCCGACGTCGTGGAGTACCGCGACATGCTCACGATCATTCGCGATCGCGTGAAGAGCATGATCGAGATGGGCATGACGCTCGAGCAAGTGCGGGCCGCGCAGCCCACGCGCGACTATGATGGGCGCTACGGTGCCACGACCGGTTTTTGGACGACGACGCAGTTCGTCGAAGCGGTCTATCGAAACCTGATGGAGAAAAAGAATGGGCGCTAAGCGCGCTGCTGTGCAATCGCCGGAAGACACCGGCTCCGTGCGCCACGACCGGCCGCAGAACGGCAAGGAGTATCTCGAATCGCTGCGCGACGGGCGCGAGGTGTACATCTACGGCGACCGCGTCGACGACGTCACCGCACATCCCGCGTTTCGCAATACGGCGCGCATGACGGCGCGGCTGTTCGATGCGCTGCACGATCCCGCGCGCAAGGACAAGCTGCTGCTGCCGACCGACGTCGAGGGCAAGAGCCGCGGCAAGACGCACGCTTTCTTCCGCGCGCCGAAGACGGTGGAGGAGTCGATCGCCGGCCGTGACGCGATTGCAGAATGGCAGCGCATCTCGTACGGCTGGATGGGCCGCGCCCCCGACTACAAGGCCGCGTTCCTCGCCACGCTCGGCGGCAACGCGGAGTTCTACGCGCCGTTCGAGGCGAACGCGAAGCGCTGGTACACGTACTCCCAGGAGCGTGTGCCGTTCGTGAATCACGCGATCATTCACCCGCCCGTGGATCGGGACAAGCCGCCGGACAAGGTGGCCGACGTATGCGTGCACGTCGAGAAGGAGACCGACGGTGGGCTCATCGTCTCGGGCGCGAAAGTCGTGGCCACGGGCTCGGTGCTGACGAACTACACGTTCATCGCCCACCATGGGTTGATTCCGCTGCAGGACAAGAGCTTTGCGCTGGTGTTCATGGTGCCGACGAACGCCAAGGGCGTGAAGTTCATCTGCCGCACCTCGTACGAGATGACGGCTGCCGTGATGTCGAGCCCGTACGACCAACCGCTCTCGTCGCGTCTCGACGAGAACGACGCCGTATTCATCATGGACAAGGTGTTCGTGCCCTGGGAGAACGTGTTCGTGTGGGGCGACGTGGAGAAGGCGAACAACTTCTTCCCGCGCACCGGATTCCTGCCGCGCTTCGTCGTGCACGGCTGCACGCGTCTCGCCGTGAAGCTCGATTTCATTGCCGGCCTGCTGCTGAAGGCCGTCGAGGCCTCGGGCACGAAGGATTTCCGCGGCGTGCAGGCGAACGTCGGCGAAGTGATCGCGTGGCGCAACATGTTCTGGTCGCTGACGGAAGCCATGGTGCGGGATCCCCGCCCATGGAAGGGCTCCTACTTGCTGCCCAATACGGATGCCGGCAGCGCGTACCAGGTGCTGGCCACGATCGCGTACCCGAAGATCAAGTACCTCATCGAGCAGACCGTGGCTTCGGGACTCATCTACCTGAACTCGCACTCACGCGACTTCCGCAATCCCGCGATCCGCCCGTACATCGATCGCTACATGCGCGGCAGTAACGGCTATACGGCCGAGCAACGCATCAAGCTCATGAAATTGCTGTGGGACTGCATCGGCACCGAGTTCGGCGCGCGCCACGAGCTCTATGAGATCAACTACAGCGGCAGCACCGAGGAGATTCGCCGCTACGCGCTCTTTGGCGCGATCGGCAGCGGCAACGCGGCGAAGTTCAAGGGCTTTGCCGAGCAGTGCATGGCCGAGTACGACCTGGACGGCTGGACGGTGCCGGACCTGATCAACCCCGACGATCTGTCGGTGCACAAGAAAACCCGCAAGCCGAAGGCGGTAGCCGCGAAGCGCAAGACCGGCAAAAAACGGCGCTGATCGTTTCGCTTTGCGTGCCGCGTCTCGCGGCTCGTGAGCGGGGCGAGCGCGGGTGCGCCAAGACAGCGTAAGAGGGGGGCGGCCCGAGCGGGCGGGAGGCACGGCATGATCGCGCACACGGGTGGTTGTCATTGCGGGCGCGTCCGGTTCGAGGTGCTTGCGCCGGCAACGCGGCGTCGGTGCACCTCACGACGCAGGAGGGCATGACAATGAGAGCGATCACGATCGGCCGATGCCCGCTGCCGTATGCGGCGTGGGTGGTGACGCTCGGCGCGAGCGTTGCCGCCGCGCAAGGCCCGCCCGGTCCCGGGGCTCCCGAGGACACGGAGATCTGGCAGCCGGCGCCGCCCATCGTGACGCCCGCGCCGGCCGCCGCCATGGGCGCACCGCCTTCCGACGCCATCGTGCTGTTCGACGGCGACAACCTCGACGAGTGGGTCAACACGCGCGACGGCAAGCCGGCCGGCTGGACCGTCGAGGACGGTCGACTGATCGTGAACAAGGCGGCGGGCAACATCGAGACTCGCCGGCGCTTCCGCAACTATCAGCTGCACCTCGAATGGCGCGTCCCGGCGAATGTCACCGGCGAGGGCCAGGCGCGTGGCAACAGTGGGCTGTTCCTGGCCTCGACCGGCAGCGGCGACCGCGGCTACGAGCTGCAGATTCTCGATTCGTACCAGAACGTCACCTACGTGAATGGCATGGCGGGCAGCGTCTACAAGCAGTCGATCCCGCTCGCAAATCCGAGTCGCGAGCCCGGTCAGTGGCAGGCATACGACGTGATCTGGACGGCGCCGACGTTTCGCGCCGACGGCGCGCTGCAAACGCCTGCGCACGTCACGGCGCTGTTCAACGGCGTCCTCGTGCAGAACGACTTCGTGCTGCGCGGCGAGACGTTATATATCGGCACGCCCGAGTACTCGATGCACGACGATGCGCCGATCAAGCTCCAGGCGCACAACGATCCGAGCCCGCCGATCAGCTTTCGCAACATCTGGGTGCGAGTGTTGCCGTGACCGGCAGGGCCTGCGCCGCGACGATCCCCGCTGCTCATTAGGATCGCGCGGCGCGCCAGCCGAGAGTTACCATACGGCCCAGGTCGAAACTTCTGGGGGAGCTCTCGTGCAGACCACGCCTTATCCGCAAGAGCAGATGCACCGCATCGCCTTTACCAAGCTCACGGAGCAGCAGATCGCCGCCAAGCTCGCGGCCGTCACGGGCCCCGACGAGCGCGGCGCCTACCTCCGACGCGTTGGCCGGCAAGACGCTGCGGATCGTGACGGACAACGGGCCCACGCTGCGCTACACGTTCACCAATGACAAACGACTCAAGGTCACGGAGGGAGACGGCAAGGCGGTCGATGCCGGCTATCGAGCGCTGACGCTCGGCGCCGTGGCGTTGTTCACGCACCTCGTGCCGGGAACGCAGCGCGGCTATCACGTCGTCGTCGATCAGGGCACGGGGCTCGCGACGGTGTTCGAGGTGTGGTTCAGCGGCTTCGTCGACAACCGCGAGGTGCAGCGGGAGATTTACTTCGGCTACGTGGCGGAGCCCGGCAAGCAGGCGCCGAAGGCGCGGCACTCGCTGACGAACCGCGTCGAGGGCAAGGGCTTCCACTGGCGGCAGGACACGGGCGTCGAGACGCTCGAGTTCTATCCGTCGACGATCTACTCGAACTTCGTGGAGCTCACGCGCCTCGGTGGCGAGCTCGGGTTCTGCGCGCCGTCGGACTACGTGAAGGTCGACGACGATCTGTACGTGTACTCGCGCGTCGAATGCGAGTTCTCGGGCGTGCAGACGCTGTACGTCCTCGATGCGAATCGCATCGAGCAGGCCGGCGTGCGCTTGGGCTTCGATCGGGACGACGCGCTCGAGTACTACGTGTTCACGGGCCGCGGCCAGTGGCTCGGCCAGATCGCCCACTTCGAGAAGCTCGACGACGTCGGCGACAAGCCCGCGCCGGTGGTGGCGCCCGCCGGCGCTGCGGCAGCACCAGCGCAGAAAGGTGCGCGTCGCGTGTACCGGCCGATGCGCAACGATTGGACCATGACGAAACCCGAGGTCGCGGCACTGACGGAGACCTCGGTGTTCGCCGGCCCGAACCCGATGGCCGGCAATCGGCTCCCGAGCAGCGACTTCCTCGCGGGCAAGGAGCTCACCGCGCGCTTCGACCACGCCGTGGCGGTGAACTACCAGTTCAAGACCGCCGACACGCTGCGCTGGCGACATGAAGGCGACGCGGCCTGGCACGAGGAGCGGTACGACGCGTGGGAGAGCGCGCCCGGCGTGATCATGTTCGGCCATCTCCTGACGGGCGCGCCGAACCACGACTGCTACAAGATCGTGGCCGACTTCGATCATGGTCTCGCCACGTGCATTCACGGCACGATCGGCACGAAGTACATTGCGAACGAGGCGCAGGCCGACACCTGGTTCGGCGTGATCGAGATGGCCGGGCTCACGCCGCCGAAGTACCGGCGTCACGGCTTCACGGACGAGCTCATCGGCCGCGCCGTCAGCTGGAACTACTCGCCGGGCCTCACGTCGATGCACCTGTACACCACGCCGCACTCGCTGTCGTGGATCATCTTCGGCGACAGCGGCGCGGGCGGCATGGAGTGGAGCGGCCCGGCGTCGTACGTGAAGATTCGCGACGGCCTGTACTTGGCGTACTGGCTCGAGGAGGCCTGCAACGGCACGCTGGGCACGATTCTGATCAACATGCGCACCATGCACGACGTGGGTATCGGCTATCACTGCAGCAAGGACGGCGTGCGGCTGAACGCGATGGGCGCGCACGCGCGCCATGCCGGCCGGTTCGACATCACGCGCTTTTACAGCATCAGGACCTGAGGAGGCCGCCATGACCACGAACACCGTTTCTCGGCGCCGCTTTTTCCGTCAGGCCGGGGCGGCGTTGTCGGTGCCGCTGGCCGCGACGGCCGCGCTGCCCGTAGAGGCTCGCGAAAGCGGCGCCGATGCCTCGATCGCGCGGCTCGCGGCGCTCGAGCATGCCAATGCCGTTCGCGCGCTGCAGCGGACGTACGCACAGCTCGTGAATGCCGGTGCGCACGACCAGGCTGCCCGTCTGTTCGTCGAGCCGGCCGCGGCGCCGCGCGACGCCGGCCTGCGCCGGCTCGCAGCGGATCGGTTTTCCGCCCACGACATCGTGGACATCGCGCCGGACGGCCGCAGCGCAACCGCGCGCCTCGACTGCACCGTGGAGACCGAAACCGCGATCGACGGCGGCTATACGCTCGTCGACATGCTGCGGCAACAGGGCGAAGGCACGCGTCGCGCCATCGAGCAGCGCGTGCTCGAGACCGCCTACCTGAAGTGCGACGGAGTGTGGAAGATCGCGCGCCTCGAGTTGCGCGCCGCGTAGCGAGTGTCGTCGCAGTAACGCGACCCCCCCCGGCGTTTCGCGCACGCGCGGCTGCGAGCGCCGATTGTCATTTTTACACACAGTGACACGTGGTCCTTTGAGTGCCACCATCGGGCAACGCGACACCAATGTCGGTAGTCGTAGCGCACGGAATAAGAGGAAACACCATGACACCCATTCGGATCGCGGCCATCGTCATCGTCGTCGCGGGCGTGCTGGCGCTGGCTTACGGCGGCTTCTCGTATACGAGCAAGGACACCGCTGCGAAGGCGGGTCCACTGGAGCTCAAGGTCGAGAAGGAGAACCACGTGAACGTGCCTGTGTGGGCGGGCGTCGTCGCGATCGTGGCGGGGGGATTGCTGTTCGTTGGGGCCGGGCGCAGGTAGCGGTCGGTCTTCGGGTCGAGCACGACTCACGGCGAAAGTCTCACGCTGCGCCCGACGGCGCGCTGATCGGCGTCGGCGGTGTAGCGGAAGAAACGACGCGGCTGAGTGGGGCGGCAGGGCCCGCGAGGCGGCGTGGTAGCATCGCGGTATCGAAGGGGAGAGGAACAAGTTGTCGAGCGAAGCGGCGACACGACATGCATCCACGCGCTTCGTGAATGCCGCAGCCGCGCCGACGCAACCGCCCGCGGATGCGCCCCGCGCGGCCGAGCTCGCGACCGCCGACTCTGCGCAAAACGACGCTCGTGGCGCCCCGGTGAGCAAACGCACGCTGCGCCATCGACGAATCCGCTGGCACCTGTTCCAGGTGCAGCTCGTGGCGATCGTGCCGATCGGCGTGCTGGCGGCCGTGTTGCTGTACCTGCATTGGCAGGCTCAGGAGCATGAGCGCCAGCAGCTGCAAATCGAGTCGGTGCGCCTGCTGGCGGCCGCCGTCGACAACGCGCTGGACAGCACGGTCGAGCGACTCTCGATATTGGGGCGTCTCTGGGGCTCGGGGGCCACCGACGAGCTCGGTATCTATGCGCAAGCGCGGGTGGCGCTCGAGCGCAACGGCGACTGGAAGAACATCGTGGCGGTGCGTGCCGACGGCACCACGGCCTTTCAGGCGGACCAGCCGCTCGGTACGGCGCTGTCGCCCAATGAGCGGTTCGAGACGTGGCGCCCGGTCATCGACGAGAGCCGCCCCGTCGTCTCCGATGTCTTCACGTCGGCGCAGCGCGGCATCGTCGTGTCCGTCGGCGTGCCCGTGGTGCAGCACGGGCACGTGACCCACGTGCTGATTGCGGATCTCGATCCGCACTGGTACGACCGGCTCACCACGCTGCAGCGTCCTCCCGACGGGGCCGTTTCGGCGGTGCTCGATCGCAACTACAAGTTCGTGGCGCGCAGCGTGGATGGCGATGCACGTCGAGGTGGCGACCCGACTCCGGAGCTCGTAGGGGAGCTCAAGCGGTTTCGCGAAACTCTCGGGCGCTACACGAACCTCGACGGCACGGCCGTCTACACCGCGGCGACTCACACGAACCACGGCTGGAGCGTGGGGTTCGCGACGCCGTCGGGGCCCGTCGACGATGCCTTTCGAACACATCTGCTGACGTTCGGTCTGCTGTGGGTGGCGGCACTGCTGATCGGGCTGGCCTACGCGTTCGCGAAAGCGCGCCCGATTGCGTCCTCGCTCGAGGCGCTCGAAGCACAGGCCGGTGATATCGCGCGCGGCCGGCGTGTGAGCGGCGCGCCGAACTCCGGCGTGGCGGAGGTGGATGCGGTCATCGCCGCGCTGGAGCAGGGCAGCGAGCTCTTGCAAGGCGCGATGAACGATCGGCTGCGAGCCCTCGAGACGGAGCGCCACGCGCGTGCCGAGGCCGAAGCCGCGAACCGCGCCAAGGACGAGTTTCTGTCCCTGCTCGGCCACGAGCTCCGCAACCCGCTGGCGGCGATTTCGAACGCCACGGCCATCGTTCGCGATCCGCGGCATACGCCCGAGGATTCGGCGTTCGGCTTCGAGGTCATCGAGCGCCAGAGCCGGCATCTGCAGCATCTCATCGACGATTTGCTCGACGTCGGTCGTGTGATGACGGACAAAATCGTGCTCGATCGCAAACCGACGGACCTCGCGACGTCCGCCCGTCAGGTCATCGCCGCACTGCAGGCCGCCGGTCGCTTCGCCGACCGCCACGTCGAGCTCGACGCACAGTCGCTGCTGGTCGAGGCCGATCCCACGCGCCTGGAGCAAATCTTGACGAACCTGCTCGGCAACGCCGCGCGCTATACCGCGTCCGGGGGGCACATACGCGTGCGAACACGAGCGCAAGCCGGTGAAGGCATTGTCGAGATCAGCGACGACGGTCGAGGCATCGCCGCGGACGATCTACCGAAAGTCTTCGATCCGTTCTTTCAGGGCGGTGCAACGAAGGATCGCGTGGCCGGTGGCCTCGGCGTCGGGTTGACGCTCGTCGACAAGCTCGTGCGTCTGCACGGCGGAAGCGTTCACGTGGCGAGTGCGGGTCCGGGGCGGGGCGCGACCTTCACCGTCCGCCTGCCGTTGAGCTCGGCCGTGGCGCCGGTCGCCTCGTCGGCCGTGCCTCCGACGGCCGCCATGGACGAACCGCTCACGGTGCTGCTCGTCGAAGACAATCGCGACGCGCGCAAGACGCTGCGCATGGCGCTCGAAATGCGGGGCTGTCACGTGCTCGAAGCCGGGGACGGCGTCGAGGCGCTGGACCTGGTGGAGCACGGGCGTCCGGTCGTGGCGCTGCTCGATATCGGCTTGCCGGGCATGGACGGCTACGAGCTTGCGCGGCGCTTGCGCGCCAAGCTCGGCCCGGCAATCGTGCTGATCGCGCTCACGGGTTATGGCACTGCCAGCGAAGAAGAAAAGTCGCGCCGTGCGGGATTCGATCGCCATCTCACGAAACCCGTCGGCCTCGGCGAGCTCATCCGCGTGCTGATCGAAGCGACCAGCGGGCCGCGATCAAGCACTCCGCGCACGCGCTAAAACATCGGTGCAGAAGCGATCGTTAAGCGAGCGGGACGCGCTCGAGTTTCGACAGCGCATGCAAAATTTACAAACGTCCGCGAACAGCGCGCCTCTGCTACAGTCCTGTCTCTGTTCCTCGAAAAGTAACGTCGTAGCTGCCGCCCTCGCGGCGTATCCACCCTATCTTCGCGGAGATCAGCATGGCGCTCTCGACCGTTCATCGTGTCATTCAGCAGGACGAGTCTGCGCTCCTTGCGGAGTGGCTTCGAGCGCAGCAGACGGCGAAGCGCAGGGTCGCGGGCGTCACGTCGGCCGAGCAGCTAGCTACCGAATCGCGGACGTTCTTGCAACGCTTCACTCGGGCACTGGCGACCGATCAGGCGGACACGAGCCACGGCGCGTGGGAAGCCGTTCGCGAATTCCTGGGCGACCTATCGCGCTCACGCGCGAGGCAAGGGTCTTCGTCCATCGACACGGCCACGTTCGTGTTCTCTCTCAAGGAACCGCTGTTCGCGCGCCTGCGCGGCTCGATCGACAATGCCGATGAGCTCGGTGCGGCGATCTTGGATGCGTCGATGTTGGTCGACGAGCTTGGGCTCTACACGACGGAAGTCTTTCAGAAGAGCCGCGAGGACGTCATCTCGCGCCAGCAGCAGGAGCTGCTCGAGCTGTCGACGCCGGTCACGCGACTCTGGGAAGGCATCTTGGCCGTGCCTCTCGTCGGAACGCTCGACAGCGCGCGAACGCAGGTGATCATGGAGTCGCTGCTCGAAGAGATCGTGCGGTCGGGCGCCTCGATCGCGGTCATGGACATCACGGGCGTGCCGACGGTCGATACGCTGGTCGCGCAGCATTTGCTGAAGACGGTTGCGGCGGCGAAGCTCATGGGCGCGGAGTGCATCATCAGCGGCATCCGCCCGCAGATCGCGCAGACGATCGTGCACTTGGGGGTCGACCTGGGCGACGTCGTGACCAAAGCGACGCTCGCGGATGCGTTCCGCCATGCGCTCGACCGGCTCCATCAGCAAGTCGTACCGATGGAGAGTCGCTGACGCATGGAGAAGATACCGATCCTGCGGATGGGCCGGTTCCTATTGGTGTCGATCCAGGTCGACTTGCACGACCGCATGGCGCTGCAGCTGCAAGACGACCTGACGGAGCAGATCGTCGAGACGGGCGCCAAGGGCGTGCTGATCGACATCTCCGCGCTCGAGCTCGTCGACTCGTTCATCGGACGAATGCTCAACAATTTGACCTCCATGGCACGCATTCTCGACGCCGACACGGTCGTCGTGGGAATGCGCCCGGCCGTCGCCATCACCTTGGTGGAGCTTGGGCTCGAGCTCGGCGGAGTGCGCACGGCGCTGAACGTCGAGCGCGGGATGGAGCTGCTCGGAGGAGCCAGCTTTGCAAGTCGAAAAGGATGAGACGTTGGAGCTTCGGACGTCGGAGGACATCGTGCGCGTGCGGCAGGTCGCGCGCGCATGGGCCGTGGCGCTCGGTTTCAGTCTCGTCGACCAGACCAAGATAGTCACGGCGACCAGCGAGCTCGCCCGCAACACGATCGAGCACGGTCGGGGCGGCCAGCGTTCGGCTACGCACGCTCGCGAACGGAACGCGCAAGGGTCTGCGTCTGGATTTCGATGACAGCGGCCCGGGCATCGCGCACACGGAGCTCGCGCTTCGCGATGGCTATACGACCGGCTCAGGCCTCGGCTTGGGCCTGTCGGGCTCCCGCCGGCTGATGAACGAGTTCGAGATCCACTCCGAGGTCGGCAAGGGCACTCGGGTCAGCGTGACGCGATGGACATGAGCGTCGGGGGCCTTCCGCATGCACGACCGGTCGAACGTGGCCGAGGTCCGGCGCGCCGCGGCCGAACGCGCCCGCGCGCTCGGCTGGAACGCCAGCGGCGTGTGGCGAAAGCGAGATCGTCGCCACGGAGCTCGCGACGAATCTCGTCAAGCATGCGCGCGAAGGCGTCATTGCGCTCGCGACCACGGACGCCGACGCCGCCTTGCTGCTCGTCGCGATCGATCGCGGTCCCGGTATCTCGGACGTCGCGCGAAGCTTCACGGACGGTTTCTCGACGGCGGGCTCCCCGGGCACCGGCCTGGGCGCCATCCACCGGCTGGCGCATGAGACCGACGTGGTCTCGGCGCCCGAGGGCACCGTCATGATCACGGAGCTGCGCAACCGTGGGCGGCGACGCGTCGAACGCGTCGGCCTCGCGGCTGCGGCTGGCCGGCTTCGTCGTGCCGAAGGAGGGCGAGTCGATCAGTGGCGACGCGTGGGCGCATCGCTGGCTCGGCGGTCGGCTCGCGATCATGGTGTGCGACGGGCTCGGCCACGGCTACGAGGCCGGCAAAGCGGCCGCGCGCGCCCTCGAGTGCTTCAACGGCGACGGCTGGACGACGCCGAAGCAGCTGCTGGAGATCGCCCACGATGCGCTGCGGCCAACGCGCGGCGCGGCGGCGGCGGTCGCGGTGCTGGACCCCGACACGCGCAGCGCGCGCTATGCCGGCGTCGGCAACATCGTGGCGGGCGTCGTCGCGGACGGCGGCGCGCACCATTGGGTCTCGCACAATGGCATCCTGGGCGCGGCGTCACGGGTTGCCGAGTTCGAGTATGCCTGGCCGCGGGGCGCGTCGTTGATCATGCACAGCGACGGGCTGAGCTCGCGCTGGCAGCTGTCCCGCTGGGAAGGCATCTGGCGGCGGCATCCCGCGCTGATTGCGGGCATCGTCTATCGCGATCTTGCGCGTGGAACCGATGATGCAGTGGTTGTGGTGGTAAGCGAAGATGCTGAATCTGGGTAGCATTGCCTTCGATGCCCGCGAGCCCGATCTCGTGCACGTTCGCCGCGTGACCCGCCGACTCACGCAGCTGTTGGGATTCGAGTCGCGCGACGAAGTGAAGATCACCGCCGCCGTGTCCGAGCTGACGCGAGCCGCGGGTGCGGCGTCGGGCGGCACGGTGGAGGTTGCGTTCCGGCTACGCGACGCCGCGATGCCGCAGCATCTCGTGCTCGAAGTCGCGGGCCCGGGGCTCGCCGACGCCGCCCGTAAATCCGGTGGCTTGGCCGCGGACAGCGTCGTCGCGGCCGAGAAGCTGCTCGAGCGCTTTGCGGAGAGCTCGGACGAGGCCAAGCTTTGCTTCGCGAAGACGTTGCCTGCGCGTGCGTCGGCCGTCACGGTCGAGCGCGCGGCCGCGATTGCGGCGGAGCTGAAGCGCATGGATCCGACCCGCACGGATCTGTCGCGCGACGAGCTGCAGCTGCAGAGCCGGCAGCTCACCGAGGCGCTGCTGAACATCGAAGAGCGCAAGACCGAGCTCGCGACGCTGAACGCGGAGCTCGGTGATACGAATCGTGGTGTTCTGGCGCTGTACGCAGAGCTCGACGAGCGTGCCAGTCATTTGCGGCGTGCCGACGAGCTGAAGACCCGATTCTTCTCGCAGATGAGCCATGAGTTTCGCACGCCGCTGAGCTCGATATTGGCCCTGTCCAACATGCTGCTGGAGGAAGCCGATGGCCCGCTGACCGAGGAGCAGCGCCGCCAGGTCGGTTTGGTGCGCGCCGGCGTCGCGGACCTGCTGGACCTCGTCGGCGATCTGCTCGATCTCGCGAAGATGGAAGCCGGCAAGACGCGCGTCAACGTCGGAGAGTTCTCGGTAAGCGCGTTGTTCGCCGCCCTGCGCGCCATGGTTCGGCCGTTGCTGCGGAGGTCGGCCGTCGCCGTGGAATTCGACGACGCGGCCGCGGAGCTTCCGCCGCTCGTCAGTGACGAATCCAAGGTCACGCAGATCCTTCGAAACTTTCTGTCGAACGCCGTCAAATTCACGGACCGCGGCGCGATTTCAGTGGCTGCGCGGCTGGTGAGCGCCGACACGCGGATCGCCGACGTGGTGGTCGAGTCGGACAGCATGCTGTTCGCCGTCGCCGATACGGGGATCGGCATCAGCCCGGAGCACCACGGTGCGATTTTCGACGAGTTTCGACAAATCGATAACCCGTTGCAGGGCAAGGCGCGCGGGTCGGGTCTCGGCTTGCCATTGTGCCGTCGCCTGGCCGCTTTGCTGGACGGACGGGTGTGGGTCGAGAGCGAGCCGGGTCAGGGGTCGACGTTCTACCTGCTGATACCCCTGGTCCATCGGAGCGCGCCGACGCATGGAGACCATGGTGGCCGACACGCGACCGCGCCTGCTGATCGTCGATGACCGGGCGGATCGGCGCACGGCCATCGCAGCCGTGTTCCGCGATAGTGCGCTCGTGCCTGTCGAGGCATCGACCGCGGAAGCGACGGCGACGAAACTGGCCTCGTTACGGCCGGCGGCCGCGATTCTCGCGGCCGCGGCTCCCTCGGTGCGAGAGATCTTGCGCGCGGCCGCCGTGCCGGTCCTACCCGTGGCCGTCGACGACGTGGAGACCGACGCGGGCCGGGATCGGCTCGTCGCAGACACGTATCGCGCCATGCTGCGCGCGAATCTCAAGCGCATTCTGGTCGTCGACGATGACGAGACCTATAGGACGATCTTGTCGAGACAGCTCGCGCCGTTCTGCGAGCGCGTGCACGCGACGGGCGATCCGCGCGCCGGGCTCGCGGCCGTGGGCGAGGGCAGTGATCGCGCAGAGGCCGATTGCCTGGTGCTCGACCTCGTCATGCCGCAGATCGACGGCTTCGCATTCCTGCGACGCATGCGCGCGGCGGCGGCTACGATCCACTTGCCCGTGGTCGTCTGCAGCTCGAAAGCTTTGTCGCCCGACGAGCAAGACGTGCTGCGCAGCCTGCGTGCGCCGTTCCTGCCGAAGGATGCACTCACCGAGCCGCGGGTTGCGCGAGTGTTACTGGACGCCCGACGCCTGGCCGACCTTGGGCCGCATGCGCCGGCCGGGAGCGCAGGACCATGAGCGCCGACCTGACGCCGTTGATCCTGGTCGTCGACGATCTCGACTCGGCTCGTTACGTCAGGGTTCGCGCGCTGCGCAGCTCGGGCTTCCGCACGGTCGAAGCGGCGAACGGACAGGACGCGCTGGCGTTCGCGGAGCGCGATAAACCCGATCTCGTGCTGCTCGACATTCGCTTGCCCGACATCGACGGCTTCGAAGTCTGCCGCCGGCTTGAGGGAGAACGAGAACTTCGGATCGCTCGCGATCGTGCAGATGTCGGCGACCTTCGAGGGAGCCGAGTACCAGGTTCGCGCCCTCGAGGGCGGAGCCGACACGTTCCTCGCGGATCCCATCGAGCCGGCCGTCCTCGTCGCGACCGTGCGCGCGATGCTGCGATTGCGTCGCGCCGAGTCCCAGCTGCGCGAATACGACCGCCGCAAGGACGAGTTCCTGGCCACCGTCGCGCACGAGCTGCGCAACCCTCTCGCCCCGCTGCGCCATTGCCTCGAGCTGCTCGAGAGATCGAACGATGTCGACGCGGATCTGCACATGTGCCTGCCGATCATGACGCGCCAGGCGGATCACCTGGTTCGCCTCGTCGATGATCTCGCCGACATGAGCCGCATCACTCAGAACAAGCTGACGCTGCGACTCGCCCGGATCGATGTCTTGGAATCCCTGCAAAGTGCGATCGAGGAGCACCGCGTGGAGCTCGAGGGGAAGGGGCAGACGCTCGAGCTCAAGGTCCCGGATCATCCCGTGATGTTGCTGGGTGATGCGGTACGCTTGTCACAGGTGTTCGCGAACCTGCTGTCGAACGCTGCACGTTACACTCCGCGAAATGGGACCATCACCGTCCTCGTCACCGAGAGCCCAGAAGCTGCCACGGTGACGTTCATCGATAACGGCGAAGGCATCGAACCGGACGACCTCAGGCGGATTTTCGATCTGTTCGTCCAGGTGGCGCAGCACAGGTCGGGTCTGGGGATCGGTCTTGCGCTGGTTCAACGCATCGTGCGGATGCATGGCGGCACGGTCGCGGCGTCCAGTGGCGGGCGCGGCGCCGGCAGCACGTTCACGGTTCACCTACCGTTGACCGGTCAACGATCGATCGGCCCGCAGGAGGCAGGCCGCGCCTCCGCGCAGTTCCGCGAGACGCTGCCAGCGAAAAACGCGGCCCCGATACGGCGCCGGGTTTTGCTGGCCGACGACAACGTGGACGCGGCAGATTCGCTGGCTCGCGTGCTGATCGCAATGGGGCACGAGGTGCGCGTCGTGTACAGCGGAGAGGAGGCAGTCGCCACGTATGCCACGTTCCACCCCGACGTCGTGCTCATGGACATCAACATGCCGGACATGGACGGCTTCCGGGCCATCGAGCGGATTCGCGAAGGGGCCGGCGGCCGGCGCGCCGTGATCTGCACGCTCAGCGGTCACGGCAATACCCACGCGCCGCGGGCGTTCGCGGCCGGTGCCGACGGCCACCTCGTCAAGCCGATAGGCCAGACCGAGCTGCGCGCGGTGCTCGATCGGGTGTGATCCGTACCGCCGCCGAGCTTTCGCTCGGCAGTTACGGCAACGCGAACACGTACAGCGCGTTCTGCGCCCCCGGCCGCTGATCGGGCGTGAGGCTCGCGAGGCCGAACGTGTTCAGCGAGCCGCCGGTGCTGACCGCGACGTACTGCTTGCCGTTCACGGCGTACGTGGCCGGGTAGCCGGTCACCTGCGAGCCGAGGTTCACGTCCCACAGCACGGCGCCCGTCGCGGGGTCGAACGCGCGAAAATGTCCGCCCGTGTCGCCGCCGAACAGCAGCCCGCCGGCCGTGACCATCAGCGACGTTTGACCCGCGCGTTGCTCGCGTTTCCACACCGTCCTGCCGGTCTCGACCGAGATCGCCTCGATCGTGCCCACGTTTTGCGTGCCTGGCGTGATCGTGTTCTTCATGCGGATCGCATACAGGTCGTCGAGGCTCGGCTTCGCCGAGGTCGAGGTGGCCGTCATGCACGTGTTTTGCAGCGGGAAGTACATGAGGCCCGTCAGCGGGCTGTAGGCACCGGAGTGGAAGTTCTTGCCGCCGAGCGAGCTCGGGCACACGAAGATGTCCTGGTTCGGCGCCGTGAACATCTTCTCTTTCGCCACCGTTCCGAAGCCGGATTCGACGTTCACCGACTCGATGACGTTCTGCTCGACCGTTGGCCGCGCCCAGAGGAACTGCCCCGTCTCTCGATCGATCGTGTAGACGATGCCGGTCTTGCCCGGGATGCCGGTCAGCACCTTGTGCGTCTGCCCGGGCCGCACGCGCGGGTTGATCCAGGCGACCGATTTCGGATCCGGCGTGACGGCCGTGTCGATCAGGATGCGCTCGAACGGGTGGTCGAGGTCCCAATGATCGACGCTGTGCTGCAGATACCAGACGATCTTGCCCGTGTCCGCATCGAGCGCGAGCGTGCTGTTGTGATACAGGTACTGTTGGCCGTTGCCGGCCAGCATGAACTTCGGTGCCGGCGAGGTCACGGACGTGCCGATATACACCCGGTTCAACTCCGGATCGTAGCTCGGCACCATCCACGTGCCGACGTGGCGGCGCTCCTCGTACGGGACGTTGCCCCAGGTCTCGTTGCCGGGCTCACCCGGCTTCGGGATCGTGCGCGTGCGCCATAGCTCTTTGCCCGTGAGCGCGTCGAACGCCGTGATCACGCAGGCCTCCGGGCCGCCCTCGGGCTCGCAGCCGCGGCCCGAGATCACCTTGCCCTTCGCGACGATGGGGCCGGCGGTGTGCTGCGCGCCGTGCTTGTAGTCCAGGATCTTCGTTTCCCAGGCGAGCATCGCCCGTGCGCGCATCGAGCGCGTAGGCGTATTGGTCGTTGGCGTTGTCGAAGATGAAGTTGCCGTAGATCGCGAGATTGCGGTTGATCGCCGGGAACGGGATGTAGTCGCCCAGGTCTTCCGGATAGCTTCGACGGTACTCCCAGATCAGATCGCCCGTGACGCCGTCGATGGCCTGCGTGACGTCGCTGGGGTTCGGGAAGAACAGCACGCCGTCGTGCACGAGCGGCGTGCCTTCCTGAATGCCCTGGCCGAGCGGCCGGGTCCACACGAGCCGCAGCTGCGCCACGTTGCCTTGATTGATTTGCTCGAGCGGACTGAACGCCCAGTGGTTCCGCGTACGCCGCCACGACAGCCAGTCGCCCGGGTCCGGGTTCTGCAACATCGCCTCCGTCACGGGACGCAGCTGCCGCTGCGTGGGCGGCTGTGCGGCGGCGGTGCCGAGCAGCATTACGATCGTGGCGGCGAGCGTGGCGCTTGCGAGCGAAAAGACTTTCATCGGTTGTCCTGCATGCCCATCAAGGCGGTGGCCGGGAACGCCCTGCGATCTCTGTCTACTTCGAGAACTCGCTCGGTCGCAATCCGAGCACGAGCAGCGCCGCCAGCAGAGAGAGCAGCGAGACCTGGATTTGGCCGGCCACTCCCCAGCCCCACTTCGCCACCATCGATCCCATCATGAGCCCGCCGAGCGCGCCACCGGCGTACATGCTCGTGATGAACATGCTCGAGCCTTTGTTGGCCAGGCTGCGGCGCAGCGCCTTGATGTGACCGCCGGTGAGGTTGGTATAGACGATGGCCGCGCCGAAGATGCCGACGAGCAGGGCCATGATCTTGTACGTGGCGATGCCGAGCCCCGGAAGGTACAGAAAGAAGCCGAGCACGACGAGCACGAGCGAAGCGGAGCTCAAGATGACCTTCGTCGGAAACCGATCGCCCAACTGGCCCGCAAAGAAAGCCGTCAGTGAGCCCAGACCGAAGAACGGCATGATGCCGCCCACTTCCGCGGGAGTGAATTTCAAGGCGTCCCGCAGGAACGTCGGGTAGAGGCCGAGCCAACCGTACACGGTCAACCCGTACAGCACGCTGAGCGCGGAGAAGATGAGCGTGTTGCGGTTCATGAGAGAGTCCGCGCCGCCGGTGTGCTCGCCGAGCGCCGCGGCTCCCTTGGTCTCGGTGAACCAGGAGCGCACGAGCAGCGCGCACAGGATCACGAGGCCGACACCCGTGAGGCCGAAGATCAGCATGGGGGGCTGCCAGGCGCCGGGGTCGGTCTTGGACTGGATGTTGCCGATGGCCCAGGGGCCGAGAAAGGAGCCGAGCCCGAAGCACACGTTGACGATGCCGAGCGCGGCGACTCGGGTCTTCGAGAAGTAGCTGGCCGACAGCGCGAACATGCTGGTGGCCAGGAACGACATGCCGGCCCCTTGCATGACGATCAGCACGAACATGCTGGCGAAGCCCGTGGCCTGCGTGAACAGCAGAGTGGCCACCGAGAACAACGCGATGCCCAGCAGCAGAACGGTTCTGCGCGACGTCCTTGCAATCAGTGCGCCGCTGGGTAATCCCGCGATCGCAATACCCAGAGTGAACGTCGTGGTGAGCGTGCCCATCTGTGGCAGCGAAAGCCCGAGGGCTCCGCGAATGTCCGTGCCGAGCATGCTGATGAGGTAGCGATCCGCCGCCATCAACGTGTAAGCGACGAGCAGCAGGGCAAACATGGCGAGAGCAACCGTGCGGGCGCCGGCTTGATCGGCGCGCACGGACTGACTGGTCGAGGCCATACTATTTTCTCCCTAGCTAGTCTTGTTCGTGTAAGGCCTTGAGAAGGCCGGATGCTAGCACGGTTGCGCGCGGGCGCGGCCCCAAGCTCCGCGCCCGTGCCCGCCGCGGCCTGTCGTCCTGCCTCCCCTCGGTCACCTCTTCTTGCCGTGCGCTGGCGGCGGTGCTGGCTACGGCAGCGCGAACACGAAGAGCTGGTTGCCGCTGCCCGGGTGCAGCTCCGGCGACAGGCGCGCGAGCCCGAACGCGAGCCCCGAGCCGCCCGTGCTGACGGCCACGTACTGCTTGCCGCCGACGGCGAACGTCGCCGGGATAGCCGTTCACGGGCGCGCCGAGGTTGATGTCCCAGAGGATCTTGCCGTCCTTCTGATCGTAGGCGCGGAAGTGGCCGTTCACGTCGCCGCCGAACACGAGGCCGCCGCCCGTCGACATCAGCGACAGCATGCCGGCGCGCTGCTCGAACTTCCATTCCGTCTTGCCCGTGGAGGCGGAGATGGCCTGGAGCGTGCCGACGTTCTCCTCGCCCGGCGTGATCTGGACTTTCGCCGTGAAGCGATACAGGCTGTTCTCGTTCGGATCGAGCGTCCGCTCGCCCGAGGTCTCCATCATGCAGGTGTTCTGCAGCGGGTAGTACATCAGGCCCGTGTCGGGGCTGTAGGTGCCGGACGGATAGTTCTTGCCGCCCGAGGTGCTGGGGCAGATCAGCTTCTCCTGGCCGGGGGCCGTGAATTCCTTGTCGGGATTCACCGTGGCGGCGCCGGACTCCTTGTTGATGTCCGAGATCACGTTCTGCTGGGTCGTCTCGCGCGCCCAGAGGAACTTGCCGGTCGCCGCATCGAGCGTGTAGACGAGGCCGGTCTTGCCCGGAATGCCGGTGATCACGCGGTGTCGCTCGCCGTGGACGCTCGGGTTGATCCACTTCACGGCGTTCGGATCCGGCGCGACGTCGGTGTCGACGATCAGGCGCTCGAACGGATGGTCCAGATCCCAGTGATCGACGACGTGCTGGAAGTACCAAATCATGTTGCCGGTGTTCACGTCGAGCGCCAGCGTGGAGTTGTGGTACAGGTACTGGTTCTTGTTGCCGGCCAGCATGAACTTCGGCGCCGGCGCGGTCACCGACGTGCCGACGTAGACGCGCTTCGTCGTCGGGTCGTAGCTCGGCACCATCCACATGCCGACGTGCCAGCGCTGCTCGTACGGGATGTTGCCCCAGCTCTCGTTGCCGGGCTCGCCGGGCTTCGGAATCGTGCGATGCCGCCAGACTTCCTTGCCGGTCTTGGCGTCGAAGGCCGTGATCACGCACGCTTCGGGACCGCCCTCCGGCTCGCAGCTGCGGCCGGAGATGACCTTGCCGTCGGCGACGATCGGGCCCGGAGCTGTTCTTCGCGCCGTGGCGGTAGTCCAGGATCTGCGTTTCCCAGACGAGCTTGCCGGTCTTCGCATCGAGCGCGTAGGCGTAGCCGTCGGCGCCGTTGTCGAGGATCAGGTTGTCGTAGATCGCGAGGTTGCGGTTCGTGGCGGCGGCCGGGAAGTAGTTGCCCACGTCCGAAGGCATCGAGCGGCGGTACTCCCACAGGAATTCGCCCGTGGCTGCCACGAACGCTTGCGTCACGTCGCCGGGATTCGGGAAGTACAGGATGCCGTCGTGCACGAGCGGCGTGCCTTCCTGGTCGCCGTTCGTCAGCGGCCGCGTCCACACCATGCGCAGCTGATCGACGTTGCGTCGCGTGACCTGGTCGAGCGGGCTGTAGCCCCAGTTGTTCAGGGTGCGCCGCCACATCGGCCAGTCGGCGGGATCCGGATTCGCCAACATCGCGTCGGTGACCGGGCGGAAATTCTGGAATGGGTCCTGAGCTTGCGCCTGCGTGGCGAGCGGCAGGGCCAGGGCGCCGACAGCGGCGAGGAGACCGGCGAAGCGGGTCATGCTTGGGAACCCCCAGTGTTCGATGAGACGGATTCGATCGAATGTTACCGCAAAGTCGGAAACGACACCCGGTCAGGCCGCGAGCGTGGTACGGCGGATACCCGCCGCAGCAAGGTAGGCGAGCAGCGCCGTCGCCAGCGCCGCGACATAGGGTGCGTGCCATTCGAGCAGACTGCCCGCGGCCCAGACGACCATGCCGGTCACGAGGGCGGCGTAGGCGCTTGCAGCTCCGCCGACCCGACTGAACAGCCCGAACATGCCGACGATGAAGATGCCCGCGCTGCCGAAAGCCGACGCCGTTTGGACGAGCTCGTAGATGCCCTCGGCGAACAGCGCGATCACGTACGCCGCGAGCCCGTAGCCGATGACTCCGAGTCGCGCGCTCAAGACCTTGCCGCGCTCGCTCAAGTTGGGCGAGAGCGGCAGGATCAGATTGTGCGAGGTCAGCGAGGCGGCGGCGAGCAAGGCGCTGTCGACGGTCGAGAGGATCGCCGAGATCAGCGCGCCCGCGAAGAGGACGTAGACGAACGTCGAAAGATGCTCCGCGGCGAGTACCGCAATCAGTTGCTCCGGCTCCTCGAGCCCCGGTGCGAGCTTCGGCCCCGCGAGCCCGATCGTGACCGGAATCAAGCCGACGACGATGTAGACCACGGCCCCGAGCAGGGTGGCATTACGCGCCGTGGCCGCGGTGCGGCAGCCGATGATTCGCGACAGCATCTCGACCGCGAGCAACGAGCCGCAGACCGGCACGGCCCACGCTTCCAGCAGATCGAGCGGCGTGGTGTGCTCGAGCGAGAACATGGCGAGGCGCGCGGGATCGATCATGGCAGCGAGCGCCGGCAAGCCCCCATGCGCATTGCCGATCGCGATGAGCAACAGCACCAGGCCGATGACCACCGCGATGCTCTGCACGAAATCCGTGACGACATCGGCGAGCAGGCCGCCGGCCACGGTATAGATCACGACGAAGCACGCCGCCGCGGTGATCGCGACCGAAACCTCGACGTCCGAGACGGCGCTGACGACCTGGCCGAAGGCCCGGATCTGCGCGGCCGCCCACAGCACGGAGGTCGGCACCATCAGCAGCACGGCAAGTCGCTCGACGCCGATGCCGTAACGCTCGCGGAACAGATCGCCGAACGTGGTGTACTTGCGCCGCCACAGCGGCTGGGCGATCACGAGGCCGAGCACGATCAGGCACAGCCCGTAGCCGAACGGATCGGCGGAGCCGGCCGACAGGCCGTTCTGATAGATCGAGCCCGCGGCCCCGACGATCGTCTCCGCGCCGAACCACGTTGCGAAGATCGAGAACGCCGCGAGCCCGAGGCCGAGGTTGCGGCCGGCGATCAGATAGTCGCTCTCGCTCGCGATCTTGCGCGAGACAGTAATGCCGATCGCGAACTGCACGACGAGATAGAGCGCGATGCCGATCAGGATCGGTTGCACGGGCGACATTCCAGGTTTAGCGTGTAGCGCGCACGAGCAGGGCGATGGCGCAGTGGCGGCAGCATCGCACGGCCGGACAGCGGGATCAAAAAGGCCACGAGGATCACGACGATGCGCTCAACGCTCCTGATGGCTGCAGTTTTTCTGCTCGGTAGCACCGCGTGCGCACCGAAGCCCACGCCACCGCAGTCCGCGGCCGAGCCCGACAGCGCCGAGCTCGTGCCGGCGGAGCGAGACGCCAAGGTTGCGCTCGGTCTTCGGTACAGTGGCGCGGCCGAGCTTTATGCGGCACTCAAAACGAAGGCCCAGGGCGGCGCACCGCTGTCGCTCGACGACATGCCGGACTGGACGGGGTTCTGGCAGCGCGTGGGCCCGCCGTTCTTCGACCCGGCGCAGTCGCGCGACCAGCTGACGACCGCGAAGCTCAAACCCGACGCGCTGGCCGACCTTGAGCACCGTCGCGAGCTCTCGGCCCAGGGTGTCGAGTACGACCCGATCAGCGATTGCGGGCCGCCGGGATTCCCGCGCTGGCTCGCGATCCCGTTTCTGCGCGAGCTCATCGTCACGCCGAGTGAGACGTATCTGTTCTCCGAGACCGTGAACAACATGCGCCGCGTCTACACCGACGGTCGCGGTCATCCGCCGGCGGAGGACGCGTATCCGCTGCCGTACGGCGACTCGATCGGCTTCTGGACGGGCCACACGCTCGTGATCCACACGTCGCAGGTCGAGGCCGGCATCTTCCACCGCAACGACCCGCGCTATTCCGATGAGCTCGAGACGGTGGAGGTGTGGCGCAAGACGGATCCGACGACCGTGGTCGCGGACGTGTGGGCGTACGACCCGGTGACGCTCGAGGAGCCGTGGTACGTGCAGCAGACGTACAAGCAGGTCTCGAACCCCGACGGCGCGATCCGCATCGACTACTGGGCGTGCGGCGAGAACCCGAACAACACGATCGTCAAGACGAGCGACGGCAGCTCGCAGTTCGGCGACTTCACCTTTCAGAAGTAGCGGTTGCGGGCCGCCGTTCGGGCGGTGGGTGCGTGAGGCACTGCCCGGGACCGCCGCAAGTACGTCCCTGTAGGCTCGCTCGCGCGCATCCGACCGCCATGGATGGCGGGAGTGCAGCCATTGCAGGAGCAAATTGCTGCCCTGCGCGCGAGCGTCCCGGCCGAGGCCCCACGCCCGCCCAACCGAAACGGCGAAGAGGTGCGCGCGTTGAGCGCGGTGCGCCGAACCGCGAGCCTGCTAAAAAGGTAAATGGAGGGACGGCGGCGCGAGAGAGGGCTTTCGGCAGCGTCGGCGACAGGCCGCGATTTGCATCCTGCAATCGCGGCACTTCCGCCATCCATGGCGGTCGGATGTCGCGGCCGCAGCCTACAGGGATGTATTCATGCCGGTGCCGAAAGCCGTCTCTCGCGCCGCCGTCCCGTTTCGCGCTGCGCTCCGTCGCAGGCTCGCTTGCGCCGCACTCTGTCGCAGGCTCGCTTGCGTGCGGTCAATCGTCGAGCGGCGTGCCGAAGTCGACGACGGGTGGGTGGTAGCCGCGCGCGGCGAGCCAATCGCGCAGCGCCGGCCCCGTGCCCTGGCGCCAGGGCTTGAGCTTCGCGAACGGCACCTCGCGGTACGCATCGAGCTCGGTCGCGTCGAGCGTGATTGCGCCGGGCCCGCCCACCACGTGATACGCGAAGATCAGCTGGTTCAATCGCTCGAACGGATAGATCCCGATCAACCCGTTCAGGCGCGCCTCGATGCCGAGCTCCTCGTCGACCTCGCGCAGCACCCCCTGCTCGGGGTGCTCGCTCTGCTCGAGAAACCCCGCCACGAGCCCGAACCACGTCGGCGGGCGCCCGATGCTGTGCACGAGAATCACGTGACCGTCGCGCTCGACCACCGCCGCGACCACCGGCACCGGATTGCGCCAGTGCACGAAGTCGCAGCTCGGACACACGAGCCGAGGCTTGCCGCCGCGCTCGACCGTCACGAGCTCGGTGCGACACGAGGGACAATAACGGTAGGCCGTATCGCTCATCGGGCTAGTATAGTCGGCGCAGGTAAGGCGCTGGCGATGGGCGGACGATGCGACTTGCGATGATCGTGATGATGCTGTGCGCGCTCGGTGCCGTGCAGGCGCAACCCGTGGGCGAAGCGCTCTACACGGCGCGCTGTGCCGGCTGCCACGACGCGCCGCCGAGCGCCGAGAACCGCGCTCCGCCGCGTGCCGTGCTGCAGCAGATGTCGGTCGCGCGAATCATTCGCACGATGGATTTCGGCGCGATGATGAGCCTGACCTACATGCTGGATCGAGCGCAGCGCGAAGCCGTGGCGGCCTATCTCGGCGTTCCGGGCGAAGATCGCGCGCCGCCGGCGACGGCGTTCTGCGCCGATCGCGCCGTGAGCGTGACGCACGCCGCGAGCGGCACGTGGAATGGCTGGAGCCCGCTGCCCACGAACACGCGCTACCAGTCGCAGCCTGGCCTCACGCTGGAGCAGGTGCCGAAGCTCGCGCTGCGCTGGGCGTTCGGTTTCGCGGGCGACGTCAACGCGTTCGCTCCGCCGGCCGTGCTCGGCGAGCAACTGTTCGTGGGTAGTGCCGGCGGCTCGATCTATGCGCTCGATGCCGCAACGGGCTGCATCCGCTGGCACTTCCAGGCCGATGGGCCCGTGCGCACGGCGATGGTCGTGGCGCCGCGCGATGCCACGCAGCACGCCGTGCTGTTCGGCGATCAGGCCGGCAGGTTCTACGCGGTGGCCGCCGAGAGCGGCAAGCTGTTGTGGCGCGCGCGACCCGAGCCGCACGAGTCGACGAAGCTGACCGGTGCGCCGCTGGCGCACGACGGCATCGTCTACGTGCCCGTGGCGTCGTGGGAGGAGAGCCGGCCGCTGAACCCGAGCTACGAGTGTTGCACGTTTCGCGGCAGCGTCGTCGCGTACCGAATCGCCGACGGCACGCAGGTCTGGAAATCGTGGCTCGTGACCGAAGAGCCCAAAGAGGTCGGCACGACGGCGACCGGCGTGCGGCAGTGGAGCCCGTCGGGCGCGGGCACCTGGTCGGCGCCCACGCTCGACGCTGCGCGCGGCCTGCTGTACGTGACGACCGGCAACAACTACACGGGGCAAACGCCGTTCAGCGACGCGGTCGTCGCGCTGCGGCTCGCGGACGGCGGCATCGAATGGGCGCGTCAGCTCACGTCGAGCGACGAGTTCAATCTGTCGTGCAGCCGCGGCCCGGGTTGCCCGGGCATGGATTACGACCTCGGCGCGTCCGCCGTGCTCGAGCGGCTCGACGACGGCCGGGAGCGGTTGCTCGTCGGGCAGAAATCGGGGCTCGTGTACGGTCTCGATCCGGCCAAGCGCGGCGAGATCCTGTGGCAGGTGCGCGTGGGCCAGGGCGGCATCAACGGCGGCGTGCTCTGGGGGCTCGCGAGCGATGGCCGCAACGTGTATGCGGCCGTGTCCGATCTCGCGCGTCGCGCGCGGACCGATGGCCGGCCGTTCGACTGGCGACCGAACGGCGTGGATCCTGCGAAGGGCGGCGGCCTCACCGCGCTGCGGCTCGGCGACGGGCAGCGCGCCTGGTTCGCGGCGCCGGCGAAGTGCCCGGCGACGCAAGCGGTTTGCAGCCCGGCGCAGCCGGCCGCCGTGACGGCGATGCCGGGGGCCGTGTTCTCGGGCGCCGTCGACGGTCATCTGCGCGCGTTCGCGACCCGCGACGGGCGCGTGCTCTGGGATTTCGACACGGCGCGCGAGTTCGTCACGGTCAACGGCGTGGCGGCGCGCGGCGGCTCGATCGACGGCGCCGGCGCCGTGATCGCCGGCGGCCGGGTGTACGCGACGTCCGGTTACGCGCGCAACGGCGGCATGCCGGGCAACGTGTTGCTTGCGTTCGGTGTGCCCTGACGGGCCGCGCTCACTTCAACAGCTCGCTGTAGCTCTTGTTGTTCTCGGCGCAGATGTACTCGCCGATTTCCCATTCCGGATGCAGGGTGAGATTGCCCGCGTAGCGCACCGGCTTCGCGAACACGTTCGGATCCTCGACGCTGGCTTCGTAGGCGATCGTGCCGTAGGCCGTGCGCCGATAGCGCTCGACGACGTGCAGCGCCTCCGTGTGCTTCACGCCGGCGATCAGGGTCTGATCGTTGAAACCGATCACATCGACGACGAGCGTATCGCCTTCGAAGCGGCCGACGGAGTGGCCGAGCCACGTCGGATCGAGATCTTCGCCGTGCGCGCGACCGAGCGGAATGATCCGAAAGAGGTTGTACGCCTCGTACAGGATCACGACGACGTCCGGGCGCTGCACGATCTGCAATGGATACGGTGCCAGCGCGACACCCGGCACGCCGGACGGCAGGCATTGCGCGCCCTGGCCCAGGTCCTCCGGCCGGGGCGGCACGCGGAAGTGCTCCGCGCCGGGCTGTAATGTCACGGGCTCCACGAGCTTCAGGTCGCGGCCGCCCAGGTACACGCCCGAAAGGTCGGGCTCGCCGGTCGAGAGCTGCGGGATGGGCCGATCGGCCGAATCCGTGGCGGTGGCCACGGTCGCCGTCGTGCCGGGGATCGTGATCGTGGCAGCCGCGGTCTTTGCCCCGCCGGTGCCGGTCACGTGCAGCGTGTAGGTGGTGGTCGCCGAGGGCGAGACCGTCGCGCTGCCGCGGGTGGCCACGGGGCCCACGCCGTCGATCGATAGCGAGTAGGCGTTGCGCACCTCCCAATGCAGGGTGGCGGCCTGGCCGGCCCGCAGCGTGGTCGGCGCGGCTTCGAAGCGCACGATTTCGACCGACGGGCCCGTTGGGGCTTTTCCTGGGAAGCCCGCCGGGGGCGGCGCCTGGGCCTGCGCGGCGGATGACAATAGAACTGTTACAACAGCGAGTTGCGCCGCTTTCCTCGAGACAACCGCGAGGTCGAAGCCGCGCCGCATGGGCGGGCTCAGACGCGGGACCAGACGCGCAGCTGCGTGCCGTCCGGCAGCTCGACGATCGCGCCGCGCATCGCTTTGGCGCCCGAGCGCGCCGGTGCGCCCGTGCAGCTGATCGGATCGCCGACCTTGACCGTGTCCTTCGACCAGCCGTAGCGGCGCAGCAGCACGGGGGGGTCGAGCTCCATCGACCATTCGACCGTCTTGCCGTTGTCCGCCGCGGCGAAGTACACGAACACGTGCGGGCTCGTCCACTCGATCCGGGTCACGGTGCCCTTCACGGTCGTGAGATGGTCCGTGTCGTACAGCGCCACCGAGTGGTGCGCGAAGCTGGTTCCGGCCACCAGGAGCGACAGGCAGACGACGGTAACGCGGGCGATACGGTTCATTGCGAGGCCCTCCGCACGGCATTATACAAACGTATGCTCGACCTCGACGCCTATTTCCGCCGGATCGACTATGCGGGCGCGCGCACGGCAACCCTCGCGACCCTGCGGGCGCTCCAAGCCCGCCACCCGCTGGCGATTCCCTTCGAGAATCTCGATTCCGTGGCCGGGCTGCCCGTGCGGCTCGACCTCGATTCGTTGCAGCGCAAGCTCGTGGCCGCCGGCCGCGGCGGCTACTGCTTCGAGCAGAATTTGCTGTTCTCGCACGTGCTTCGGGCGCTCGGCTTCGACGTCATGGTGCTCGCGGCTCGCGTGGTCTGGGAACGACCTGCCGACGAGGTGCGAGCGCGCACGCACATGTTGCTGCTCGTCGAGCTCGCCGAAGGCCGTTACCTCTGCGACGTGGGCTTCGGCGGGTTGACGCCCACGGCGCCGCTCGCGCTCGACTCCGCAGCGGAGCAAGCCACGCCGCACGAGCCGTTCCGCGTCCGTGCCATTGGCCCCGAGTTCCTCGTCGAGGCGCGCGTGGCCGGGAGCTGGAAGCCGCTGTACCGGTTCGACCTGCAACCGCAGCAACACGTCGACATCGAGCTCATGAACTTCTTCGTCATGAGCCACGACGAGTCGCCGATGCTCGGCCGTTTGATCGCGGCCCGCGTCGCGCCCGATCGGCGCCTCGCGCTGCTGAATGGTGCCTTCACGGTTCATCGGCTCGACGGCGGGCACGAACGTCGGGCGCTGGCGACGGTCGCGGCGCTGCGTGACGTGCTCGGCGGCCAGTTCGGCATCGCATTGCCTGCGAGCGCGGCGCTCGATACGGCGCTCGGGAAGCTCATCGAAGGGGTCTAGGCCGCGGGTCTGCGCAGCTTGTGCGAGAAGTAGCGAGTCTGCCCGGCCTGGAACCGCTCGTACGCGCGATAGCCGACGACGCCGGCCCAGTGCTTGTATTCCTCGCGCAAACTGCGGTCGGGCAAGCGGTCGAACAGTGCCGCGCGCCGCGCGCTGTCGCGGCGCAGCGCGCGAATGACGTTGGCGGTGATCTCCGTGCGCTCGAGCAGCTCGAAGCCGGCCGCGAGCAGGTCGGAGGTGCAATCGTCATCGGCCCAGCAGCCGTCCGTGTAGCGGAAGCTACCGCCGGGGCGCAGCACGCGCACGGTCTCGAGGAAGAACCGCGTGCGGTCGTCGTACAGATGCGATGCGCCGATGTTGATGACCGCGTCGAACGAGTCATCCGGAAATTCGAGCTGCTCCGCGTTGCCGATCTGAAACTCGAGGCCCGGCAGAGTGGCACGCGAGCGCGCGAGTCGCACGTTCTCCGGGCTCAAGTCCACACCCACGAGCCGTCGCGGTCGGTACGCGCGGCACATGAAGTTGGCGCCGCCGCCGCGACCGCAGCTGACCTCGAGCACCTCGCGGTCCGCGAGCTCGATGTCGCCGAGCGCGTGCTCGTACAGACGCAAGCAATAGAACTCGGGATCGTCAGTCGCGATGACGGTATTCTCCGGCTCGCTGCTGAAGCCATAGTTCAGCACGGTGAACTGCGGAATGAGCGCAGCTGCACGGTCAAAGTAGGCGCGAGCGCCGGGGCTTTTCGCTTCTTTTAATACATTCATGGTCGGGCCTCGCATGCATCGAAGTCACCGTACCGCGGTTCATCATTTCTAGACTTCGCGATCCGGAGTGTCAAGCGCGAGCCAGGTATACTGCCCGCGCAGGCGACAGGTTCGCGGTCGAGACGCCGGATCTCGCGCGGCGGGCCTCCAGGGGGAAGAACGGTGACGCACAGAGCGATGGCAGCCATTGCGCGGTATGGCACACGGTCGCGTTTGGCGACCGCGTTGCTCGCTGGGGCGCTCGTCGGCTGCGCGCCTTGGTGCGCGTCCGCGCAGCCGCAGAGTCAGTCGCCGTTCGCCTCGACCGCGCTGACGCTGCCGCCGCGCAGCGGTTGGCCGACCAACGGCGGCAATCTCCTCAACCAGCGCTACTCGCCGCTGACCGCCATCGATCGCGGCAACGTGGCGCAGCTGAAGGGCGTGTGGCGGACGCACCTGAATGGCTCCGGCGCCGCGCCGCAGTATTCCGGCGAAGCCCAGCCGATCGTGCACGACGGCGTGGTGTACGTCGTGACCGGCGCCGACGACGTGTTCGCGCTCAGCGTGGAAACCGGCGCGATCCTGTGGGAGTACCAGGCCGTCCTCGATCCCGACATCAGCGCGGTCTGCTGCGGCTGGACGAACCGCGGCGTGAGCATCGGCGACGGCAAGATCTTCGTGGGGCAGCTCGACGGTCGGCTCGTCGCTCTCGATCAGCGTACGGGACGCACGGTTTGGTCGATCCAGGCCGAACGCTGGCAAGAAGGCTTTTCACTGACGAGCGCGCCGCTCTACTACGACGGCATGCTCATCACGGGCTTCGCCGGCGCGGAGCTCGGCGTCCGCGGGCGGGTCAAGGCCTACGATGCGCGTAACGGCAAGCTGATCTGGACGTTCTACACGATTCCCGGGCCCGGCGAGCCCGGTCACGACACCTGGCCGGTGGACAACGAGGTGTGGGCGAACGGCGGGGCTACCGTGTGGAACACGCCGGCCGTCGATCGAGAGCTCGGCCTGCTGTACTTCTCGACGGGCAATCCCGGCCCGGACTTCAACGGCGCCGTGCGGGCCGGCGACAATCTATACACGGCCTCGATCGTGGCCCTCGACGCGCGGACGGGGAAATATCGCTGGCACTTCCAGGAAGTGCACCACGACATCTGGGACTACGATGCGCCGAACCCGGTGGTGCTGTTCGACGTCCGGATCGGGGGCGTGCTGCGCAAGGGACTCGCGCAGGTGGGCAAAACGGGCTGGGCGTACATCCTCGATCGCGAAACCGGCAAGCCGCTCATCGGTATCGAGGAGCGGCCCGTGCCCCAGGAGCCGCGCCAGGCGACCGCGGCCACGCAACCGTATCCGCAGGGCGACGCCATCGTGCCGCAGCACGTGGACATCGCGCCGGAGGGCTACGAGCTCGTGAACGGCGGCCGGATCTTCACGCCGTTCTTTGGCGACGCGGGGCTGATCGCGAGCCCGAGCCTCTACGGTGGCGCGAACTGGCCGCCGAGCTCGTACGATCCAACGCGCCAGCGCCTTTTCGTCTGCGCGTCGGACGTGCCGGGCAATTTCATCGGCGGCGATCGCGATTTCGAGATCGCGCCCGAAGGGGCGCACTACGAAGGGGGTGTCGTCGGGTTTGCGCCTTTGCCGCGTAGCGGCATCTTCGCCGCGCTCGATGTCGCGACGAACAAGCTCGTATGGCGGCAGCGCTGGCTCGATCAATGCTATAGCGGCTCGATTGCGACCGCCGGCGGCCTCGTCTTCGTCGGGCGCAACGACGGTCGCTTGACCGCGCTCGATTCCGATACCGGTCGGCGTCTGTGGGAGTTTCAGACGGGCGCCGGCATGAACGCGCCCGCGAGCACGTTCGAGTACCGGGGCAAGCAGTACGTGGTCGCGTACTCGGCCGGCAACGTGCTGGTCGGCACGCCACATGGCGACAGCGTGTGGCTGTTCGCCCTCGACGGCACGCTGCCGCCGGCTGAACCGGCCGGCACGAAAACCACGAGCACCGAGCAGGGCACGGGCGCCGCGCTCGGCGCGGTCACGAATGGCCGCCAGCTGTTCGAGCAAGCGTGCGCACCTTGTCATGGCGCCGACGGCAAGGGCGGTCACGGCGGCGGCGCGCCGCTCGTGAGTGCGACCGATCCCACGGCCGTGACGCGCGTGGTGACGGACGGTCGCAACAACATGCCGTCGTTCGGCACACAGCTCAGCGCCGAGCAGATTCGCGCGGTGAGCGGGTTCATCGTCAACGATCTTTTCAAATAGGGACGCCCATGATCATAGATTGTCACGGCCACTACACGACGGCACCGAAGCAGCTGGCCGAGTATCGCGACCAGCAGAAAGCGGATCTGAAAAAGAACCCGCAACACCAGGCGCAGAAAGGCGCACTGAACATCACCGACGACCAGTTGCGACAGAGCGTCGAAGGCGCACAGCTGAAGGTGCAACGCGAGCGCGGCACGGACCTCACCATCTTCAGCCCGCGCGCGAGCGGCATGGGCCACCACATCGGTAACCCGTCGACGAGCCAGGCGTGGAGCGAGAGCTGCAACGAGCTGATCTATCGTCTGACGAGGCTCTATCCGCAGAACTTCGTCGGAGTCGCGCAGTTGCCGCAGTCGCCGGGGGCGCCCCTCGACTCGTCGATACGGGAGCTCGAACGGTGCGTGAACGAGCTCGGTTTCGTCGGCTGCAATCTGAATCCCGACACGAGCGGCGGCTACTTCAACGGTCCCGGCCTTCAGGACCGCTACTGGTATCCGCTCTACGAGAAGATGTGCGAGCTCAAGGTGCCGGCCATGATCCACGTCAGCGAGGCGTGCAATGCGCCGTACTTCCAGACGACCGGGTCCTACTACCTGGCGGCGGACACGGTGGCGTTCATGCAGATGATGACGTCGGATCTTTTCAAGGACTTCCCGGAGCTGAAGCTGATCATTCCGCACGGGGGCGGGGCGGTGCCGTATCACTGGGGGAGGTTCCGCGGTCTCGCCGACATGCTGAAGCGGCCGCCGCTGAAGGAATCGGTGATGAACAACGTGTACTTCGACACGTGCGTGTACCACCAGCCGGGCATCGACCTGCTGCTCGACGTGATTCCGGCGGACAACATCCTGTTCGCGTCGGAGATGATCGGCGCGGTGCGCGGGATCGATCCGGAGACGGGCCAGTACTTCGACGACACGAAGCGCTACATCGACGGCAACGCCAAGCTCACGGCCGCCGACCGCGCCAAAATCTTCGAGGGCAACGCGCGCAAAGTCTTTCCGCGCCTCGCCGCGCGCCTTTGAGCGGAATAGCGCTGTGTGGTTCGCGCGCCAAATGTGGTGCTAGCGTGACGTCGGCGTGACACAGCCCTTTCGGCACCGGCATGAATACATCCCTGTAGCCTGCGGCGCCGCCGCAGCTTACAGGGATGTACTTGCAGCGGTGCCGAAACACCCCCCACCAACCGCCGTCACCTTGGCACCACATTGAATCGCGCGGGCCTGCGCTGCGGCGTCAGGCCGGACGTGAGCGAGCGCGCCACTCCGTGCGGGTTTGGCCCCAGATGTCGACCGGCGCCGTTTCGAACGGTGGGGGCAGGCGGCCGGGGCCGCGATTACGGGCGCCGAGCTTGCGGGCCACGGCCTGCGACGCCGCGTTGCGCGGATCGATCACGTGGATCACGTCGTCCCAGCCGAGCGCATCGAACGCCCACTCGACCGTAGCCGCCGCGGCCTCCGTCGCGTAGCCGCGACCCCAGCAGTCGTGCACGATGCTCCAGCCGACCTCCGTCCCGGGCCAGCCGTCCGGGTGCCACGGCCCGACGCGGCCGACCCAGCGGCCCGTGCTTTTCTCCACGACCGAGAACATCGCAAACCCTTGCAGCGACCACGCGCCGGCCATCGCCATGAAGCCGCGCCATGCGGTCGCGCGCGGCTGCGGGCCGCCAAGGAACTCCGTCGCGGCCGTGTCTGCGACCAGCGCGGCCCACGGCTCGAAGTCCTCCGCGCGCGGCGGGCGCAAGTAGAGACGGATCGTTTCGAGGTGCAACGGAGGCTCGCGCATGAGCGTATCTTGCCCGCCGCGAACCGGGTCGTCGATCCACAATGACGTCGTTATACTCCAGAGCCGACTTCCGTGGTGCGTGCCGCAGGGGGGGCGATGAAGACCAGCAAGGTACCGGTGTTGGTGATAGGGGCCGGTGCCGCGGGCACGATGCTGAGCCTCGAGCTCGCACGCCGCGGTGTGCGCGTGCGTACCGTCGACAGGTTGCCGAAGCCGGCCGACACGTCGCGCGCGATCACGGTGCACGCGCGCATGATGGAGATCTTCGAGCGCATCGACAAACGATTGATCGAGCGCTATCTCGAGCGCGGCATTCACAACAAAGGCTACGTGCTGCACTTCGTGGATGCCGCGGGCAAGCGCGGCGAGGTGCGGCCCGGCATCGACTTCACCGGCCTCGACTCGCGTTATCCCTACATCCTCGTGAGTCGTCAAAGCGAAACCGAGCAATATCTGCGCGAGTACACGGGCGCGCATTACGGAGTGGCGCCGGACTGGAACACGGCCTGCGTCGACGTTCGCCAGGAAGCCGACGGCGTCGTTGCCACGCTGGAGACCGGTCGTGTGCAGGAAGAGGTCAAATGCGACTATCTCGTCGCCTGCGATGGGCCGGGCTCACGCGTGCGGCAAGCGATCGGCCTCGCGCAAAAGGAGAGCGACTATGCCGGCACCATGCTGCAGAATCTCGATGCGTATCTGAACGATTTCCCCGACGCCGACGACTGGGTGCATTACTGCGCCGGCACCGATCACTTCGTCATGATCGTGAAGCTGCCCGGCGGCTTCTATCGGATGCTGCTCAGCGATCGCGGCGAAGCCGCGGGTCCCGGAGTTACACCGGAGCAAGCCTTCATGCGCCTGGTCGACAAGCACTTCGACGGTGTGACGCTGGGCGAGGTCGTGTGGCACTCGAAGTGGCAGAGCTACGTGCGCCTCGCGCACACCTACAGGCAGGGCCGCGTGTTCCTCGCCGGCGACTCGGCCCACATTCATTCGACGACGGGCGGGCAGGGCATGAACTGCTGCATGCAGGATGCCTACAACCTTGGCTGGAAGCTCGCGTTCGTGGTGAAGGGGCTCGCGCGGCCGACGCTGCTCGACACGTATGAGGTGGAACGCCGGCCGATCGCCGAGCAAGTGATCTGGGCTGCGTCGTCGTTGCACGAGATCTTCATGGGGCATGGCAAGGACATCGCGGAGCGCGCGCAGAAGATGCGCGATGTCGAGTTTCTCGAGGCCGTCGTGGGACGTTGCTCTGGCGTCTCCTATACGTATCGCGACCACGTGCTGAAGGCCGATGGCCTGGCGGCGATCGAGGGGCCCGTGCCGGGCGATCGCGCGCCCGACGTCGATCTCGGGGGCGGGCGAGCTTTGTTCGATTTCACGCGCCATCCGCGCTACACGTTGCTTGCGTTGCCGGCCGGCGAGCGCGGCGGGGGTAAGCTCGAGCTCGACTTGAAGCCGCTCGCGCATCGGTTCAAGGCCGTCATGGATTTCCACGTCGTGCCGCCGTCGGACGCGCTCGCGCACCGGTACGGTAGTGGCGATCAAGACCGCCTGTTCCTGCTGCGGCCGGATGGCTACGTGGGGTTTCGTTGCCTTGCGACCGAGGTGGCGCGCCTCGAGGGCCACCTGGCCGAGTGGTTCGTTCTCTGAGTCGGCGCGCGCCGCCGTGTCAAGCTGGCGGTTGGCGAGCCAGCTGTTTATCGTAGCCGCCTTCTTGCGTCACATCGTCGAGGGTTGCTGCGGATGGATTTCGTTTACTTCCTGGGCCGGTTCCATGTCCTGGTCCTGCACTTGCCGATTGGCATCATCGTGGCGTTGTTCGTTCTCGAGTGGCTGAGCCGCAAAGAGAAGTACCGCTATCTCGAGGTCGCGTCGCCGTTTCTGTGGGGCGCGATGGCGCTGAGCGCGCTCGCCACGGTGCTGCTCGGCTACATGCACTTCGCCGAGGGGAGCTTTACCGGCCCCTCCGGCGACCAGCACCGATTCTTCGGCACGGTCACGGCCGTGGTCGCGACCGGCGTCGCCTTGCTGCGCACCAGCAGCTTCGCCACGAGCTACAAGCCGCTGTTCTTCCCCGCGTCCGTCGTGCTGCTGGTCCTGATCTCGATCACGGGTCATTACGGCGGTAACCTCACGCACGGCTCGACTTATCTCGTCGAATACGCACCTCAACCGATTCGCTCGCTCGCAGGGCTCGCGCCGAAGAAGACGCTCACGAGCGTCAAGGAAGCCGATCCGTTCGCCGACGTCGTGGGGCCGATGCTGAAGGAGCACTGCCAGGGTTGCCATAACGAGGACAAGCAAGAGAACAGCCTCGTGCTGACGACTTATGCGGGCGTCATGCGCGGCGGCGAGAGCGGCCGCGTCGTCGTGGCCGGCAACACGGAGCTGTCGGAGCTGCTGCGACGAATCTCGCTCGATCCCAGCGACGATGAGTTCATGCCGGCGGAGGGTAAGCCGCCGCTCACGGCACGCCAGGTCGAGATCATTCGCTGGTGGATTGCCGCGGGCGCGAAGAACGGCGGCACCATCGCCGAGCTCGACGTGCCGCCGGAGGTTCAGCAGGCGTTATCGGCCGAGCTCGGCGTCAGCTTCTAGCGGCGTTCGCCGCGCGCGGTCAGCGCTGCGCGGAGCGGTGCCCGCTGCCGCGCCCGCCCTGATGCGGCGACGCATGTCCGCCGCCGCCGCTGCCATGGCTCGAGCTGCCACCGCCGCCGCGATACGCGCTGCCACCGGTCCGCGGCGCTTCCCGGGCCGGGCCATGACTCTGCGGGCGGGCCGCCTGCGGGCGGGCCGCCGGGGCCGCGAAGTGGGTTTCCGCACGGGGCGCGGCCGGAGCGCGGTACGAGCCCGATGGGCGGGTCGACTGAATCTGCGGCCTTTGCGTCGGTACCGTCGGCGTCCGGTAGTGCGGCGCCGCCGCGTCGCGCTGCGGCGCCGCGCGCTGCGGGCTCACGCTCGGCGACGCGGTCACGAGTCGTTGCGAGCGGCTCTGCTCGGAAGCGCGCGCCATCCCGTTGCCCACGCGATAGCTGCCGCCGGAGCTGCCGGTCGTGTTGCGATTCGTGCGAGCGGTGCCGTCGGCACCGCCGCCCGGAGGCCGCGCCACGGGGCTGGTGCGCCGCTCCGTGCCCGCCACCGCACCCACCCCGTTACCGGTGCGCGGTGCCGTCGTGACCGACGGCCGCGCTGCGGATCCGCCGTCACGGTAGCTGCGTGAGGCCGAGCTCGCGACGCCATGGCTCACGTGCGGCGCCGGTCGAGCGTCGGCAACACGGCCCTCATGACCGCGGACGACGGGTCGATCGCCGTACCGATAGCGCGGCTGCCAGACGTGATCGGGGCGCCCCGCGTTGACGTTCACGTTGAAGTAGTTGCGGGCGTAGAACGGCCGGTAGTACGACCGACCGTAGTACGGATGGTCGTGGCTACCGTAGTGGTGGACATACAGCAGATGCGAATGCCAGCCGATGCTGAAGAAGCTCGTCACGCCCCAGAAAAACCCGGTGTCGAACGCATAGCCCGCCGGGTACGGGTAGTAGTAAACGGGATATCCCCACGGGTAGTAGTCGAAGACGGGACGCGTCTGATAAACCACCACCCGCTCCGGCTCGTAGTACGGCACGTAGATGACCTGCGGGTCGGTGGGTGCAATGGCGATCGCACCGTCGCTCTGCTTCGTCACCGTCTGATGGTCGTCGGTGCGCAGATTGCCCGCGGCGCGCGCGCGCGTGCGAAACGTCTGGATCGCATCGAGCACGTCGTCGCGCTGGTTCAGCACGGCCGTGCCCAGGTCCCAGGTCCAGTCGAGATCGTCATTCAGGAGCTGGACCACCTCGGGGTAGTTCAACAGGGCGACGACAGAGTCGTCCCAATCCTCGCTGGGCTTAAGGCTCGGGTCCTGCTTGCGCTTGTCGAGGAAACGCGCCGCCTCGACGATTTGCAGCGGGTAGGTCGCCGCCGGTAGCACGATGCCGACCAGATCGTCGGGATACAGGGCAATCGGCCCCACGACATCGGCGAGCTGGTCGCCGGCCAGGATCTGACCTTCGGGCGTGGATTGTGCGGCGGCCGGCCGGACGAGCGTTCCGCCGGCCGCCAGCGCGAAGGCGGCGAGCAGCCACCAGAGGCTTGCTAGGCCGCGCTTGGCGGCCAACGGTTGCGGGCGGCGATACGTGTTCATGACAGCCTCCACGCTGGGCACGTGTCGAGCATGCGCTCCTGGCCCAGCTTGGGGTCAAGCCTAGCCCGGTCGACCTGAATGGGGCCTTAATGGGCGCGGGGGTGCGCCCAGCCCTCGCGGATTCCGCCGTCGAACCAGTCCCAGAGCAGGTAAAACACCAGCGCCGAGGTGCGGGTCGAACGCTCGCTGACCGGCACGCGGAAGCCGGCCCCGGCCTGGATGTGCTGGCGTTTGCTGAGCGTGACTTGCAGCTGTGGGACCAGGTCCCACTCGGTGTCGGCGCCGCTCTCGAGCGGCCGGGCGCCGAGCACCTCGAGCATGGGCGTCCAGGCGCGACCGAACGGTTTATCGGCTGTCCAGGTGCGCCCGTACGCGGCACGAATCGACACCTCGTCCTCGAGCAGGGCGTCGCGGGGGAACTCGGCCGCGCCCTGCAGCTGCAAGAACGAATCGTTGCGCAGCAGCTTGCCCCACAGCACGAAGCCTTCGAGCACCGAGCTGCCGACCCCGAATCCCGCGGTCTCGTCGCCCGTGGGCAGCTTCAGCTCCCCACCCACGGCGAGGATCGAGCCGCGCTCGAGGCTGTGAGTCATCGTATGCTTCACCGCGATCGCAAGATCGCCGGTGCCGCTCTTCCAGCCGACCGGATCGCCGAGATCGGCGCGCGTGATCGGCAGGTTGAGCTCGATCTGGTTCAGCTCGCCGAAGCGCTGTTCCCACTGGAACTCGTGCGTCAACGAGTCCGGCCCCTCCGTCACGAGCGTCGTCGTGATCACGGCCTCGTCCTCGGGATACGCCTTCTCCGTGAACAGCGCGCGCGGCAGATTCAGATCCCCGCGTGGCCAACGCTGGTTCGTGCAGAACCCCCGCAGGTGCTGGACCAGCGCGTCGATCTCCTCGTCGCTGAGCGCCGCCGCGAACGCAGGCATCATGCGATCGAAGCCGCGGATCGGCCCGCCGCGGTGAATGATCGACGACCAGTCGCTGTCCGGCTCGCGCGTCGTGAAATCACAGTCGGTGAAATTCGGCAGCGGAATGTCGAAGCCGACCTCGGCCGCGCTGCGGCCGCGGCCGTCCACGCCATGACACGCGGCGCAATCGGCCTTGTACAGCGCGGCTCCATCGGGCGACTGGGCGGCCGCGGCGATGCTCGCACCGAGCGTCGCGATCGCTAGCCCGAGCTGGAGGTTGATCGTCTTCATTCTTGATCCGCGCGCCGTTGTGAAAACCACGCGTCGCAGTATAGTGAGCCCTCGCCGATCTCAAAAGCCAAGTAAATCAATGACATCGAGAATCGTTTTCGTTTGGCTGCTGGTCGCGTCCGGTGTCGTGGTGGCCGGAGAGCCGACGGGGGCCAGTCATTTCGTCACGTCGGATCGATGCATCGCGTGTCACAGCAACCTGCGCGCGCCGTCCGGGGAAGACGTATCGATCGGGTTCGATTGGCGCTCGACGATGATGGCGAACTCGGCGCGCGACCCTTACTGGCACGCCGGCGTGCGTCGGGAGATTACGGATCATCCCACCGCGCAAGCCGCGATCGAGGACAAATGCTCGACGTGTCATATGCCGATGGCGCGCTTCGACGCGACGGCGGCCGGCCGTCAGGGCGAGGTGTTCGCGAACCTGCCGGCGGGCGACCCTAGGCACGCGCTCGCGGCCGACGGCGTGTCGTGCACGGTGTGTCATCAGATCGAGGCGCAGGGACTCGGCACCGAGGAGAGCCTGGACGGCGGCTTCAAGATTGCCACGGACGTGGCCGAGACGCGGCCGATCTATGGCCCGCACGACACGGACGCCGCTCGCCAATCCGTCATGCGGTCTGCGGCGTCGTTCACGCCGAGCACGAGCACGCACATTCAGCAGTCGGAGCTGTGCGCCACGTGTCACACGCTGCTGACCACCGCGCTCGATGAGTCGGGCCAGCAGATCGGCACATTGCCGGAGCAGGTGCCGTATCAGGAGTGGTTCCACAGCGAATACCGCCAGACGCGCAGCTGCCAAAGCTGTCACATGCCGGTCGTCGGCACCGAAATGCCGATCTCGGGGATCCTCGGCAAAGCGCGGCCGCATTTTTCGCAGCACACGTTTCGCGGCGGCAACTCGTTCATCCTCGGCATCCTGAACAAGTACCGCGACGAGCTCGGAGTGAAGGCGCTGCCGCAAGAGCTCGATGCGGCGATCGCCGAGACGAAGGCGTTTCTCGGGTCGCAATCCGCGACCGTCGAGATCGCCACCGCGAAGTTCGCCGGCGCCAGGCTCGACGTCGACGTGGCCGTGGCCAGCAAGAGCGGCCACAAGCTGCCGACCGCGTACCCATCGCGCCGCGTCTGGCTGCACGTCACAGCGACCGATACGGGCGGGGCGGTCCTGTTCGAATCGGGCGCGCTGCTTGCCAGCGGTGCGATCGTGGGCAACGACAACGATGCCGACGCGACGCGGTTCGAGCCGCACTACGACGAAATCACGAGCCCCGACCAGGTGCAGATCTACGAGTCGATCATGGCCGACCCGCGTGGCCGGGTCACGACGGGGCTGCTGAGCGCGCTCACGTACGCGAAGGACAATCGCCTCTTGCCGCGGGGGTTCGACAAGACGACGGCCGAGCCCAGAGTGGCCGTGCATGGCGGCGCCGCGCAGGATCCGACCTTCGCGGGTGGCGGCGATACGGTGCACTACCGGCTCGACCTGGGTCGCCGACCCGCGGGGGCGGTTCGTGTCACGGCGCAGCTCATGTATCAGACGATCGGCTACCGGTGGGCCGACAACCTGCGCGCCTACGATGCGCCGGAGACGCAACGCTTCGTTCGCTACTACGGCGAGAGCGTGGCGGGATCGGCCGTGGAGCTCGCGCGCGCCTCGATCGAGGTGCGCTAAAGACGGCTCACTCCTTCGTGCCGCAGTTCCAGTGCTCCGCAATGCGGCCGCCGTCGATCCGCAGCATGTCGAACCAGGTCGTGGTGTAGGTTTGGCCTTCGTGCTCGAGATCGGGCAGCTCGCGCCGAAACGCCAGCACGACCGTGTCGCGCTCGGCCACGATGCTCACGAGCTCGTCGATCTTGGCCTTGACGGCCGCCGGCGGCCGATGGCCGATCAGCGCGACGAATGCGTCGCGACCACTCGCGGCGGTGGGGTCGTGCTGCACGAAATCCGTGGCGAGATACGCGTCGGCGCGTTCGACGTGCCGCGCCTGCATCACCTCGCGCCAGAAGTCGAACACCAGCCGCTTGTTCGCGCGCAGCTGCGCGTCGCCGCTCGCGAGCAACTCGAGCTGGTTCGGGTGGACCTCGACCGGTAGCTCGGCCAGGGCCGTCCCACAGAGCAGAAGGAGCGCAAGGGCGCAGGGGTTACGGGCCATGGTGGGTCCTCCATCCGAGCCGCGCAGTCACTATAGCACCGAGCCTTTCGGGCAACCGTCGACGCGACGGTGCCGTTTCGCTACGATCATCGGACCTTTGTCCATTGGGGAGGACCGATGAGAACGGTCGTCATGTCATTGCTCGTCGCAGTCGTGACCGCCGGCGCGACGATGCCGGCCGCGGCGCATCACTCGTTCGCCGCGCAGTACGACCCGGACAAGCCGATCACCTTGACGGGGATCGTGACCAAGGTCGAGTGGACCAATCCGCATGCACGCTTCTACATGGACGTGAAGGACGCCAAGGGTCAGGTGGTCACCTGGAACTTCGAGCTCGCGAGCCCGAACTACTTGAAGCGCGCCGGCTGGTCGAGCACGTCGCTGAAGCACGGCGATCAGATCACGGTCGAGGGGTCGATCGCGCGCAGCGGCGCCAACATGGCGAACGCGCGCATCGTGACGCTGGCCGACGGCAGTCGCGTATTCGCCCGCTCCACCGCCGACGCGAACTGAGTCATGCGCGTGAAAGGTCTCGTGCCCGCGAGCATGCTGGTCATCGGCGTCGTGGCTGCGGCGGATGCGCAGCAGGTGCCGAGCGCGAGCACCTCGCCGGCCGGTAGCGGTGGCGCCAGCAACGCGGCCCTCACGGCGGCGGTGCCGGACGCCCCGGCGCCGCGATTGCCCGACGGCACGCCGGATCTCGCGGGTGTGTGGGTCGGCGGCGGTCCGATCGGCGACATCAGCGATGGGCTCATGCCCGGCGAGGAGATCGTGATGAAGCCCGAAGCCGAGGCGCTCATGAAGAAGCGCATGGCGGCGGACGATCCGGAGGCGCGCTGCCTGCCCACCGGCGTGCCGCGCGTTGCCCCGTATCCCTGGCGCATCCTGCAGACGCCCGCGTACGGCAAGGCCACGCATCTGTACTTCATATTCGAAGGCAACATTCACAGCTACCGCCAGATCTTCATGGACGGCCGCACGCATCCGGACGATCTCGAGGCGACCTGGTACGGTCACTCCATAGGTCACTGGGAAGGCGACACGCTCGTCATCGAAACGGTCGGCTTCAACGACCAGTTCTGGTTCGACTTCAAGGGGCATCCGCACACCACGCAGCTGCGCACCGTCGAGCGCTACACGCGCACGAGCATGGGCAAGCTCGAGAACGTCACGACGATCGAAGATCCCGGTGCGTACGTGAAGCCGTTCACCATCAAATTCACCGCGACGCTTCGGCCCGGCTGGGATCTGATGGAGTACATCTGCAACGAGAACAATCAGGACGTCGAGCACATCCGCGGCAAGGCGGGGTTATAGGATCGACTCGCGTCAGCGCAGCGCGTATAGATCGGGCAGACCCGCGCCGCGATTCTTGAACTTTCGGTGTGTCCACAGATATTGATCCGGACACTCGCGAATGAACTCCTCGAGCACCGTCGTAAGCCGGCGCGTGTCCTCGCGCAAATCGTCGGTCGGAAAATTCGCCAGCGCCGGGGAGAAGCGCAATAGATAGCCGGCGCCGCCGTCCAGGCGGCGAAAATACAGCGGCACGACGGCTGCGCCACTCAAGCGCGCGAGCCTCGAGGTGCCGGTGTTCGTCATTGCAAGCTCGCCGAAGAACGGCACGAGCTCCGCGCTGCCGCTGACGTAGGCGAGGTCGGGCGCGTACCACACGACGGCGTTGTGCTTGAGCTGACGCAATAGCCCGCGGATCGACGAGCTCGGCATGGAGACGTGGCCCGTGCGCTCGCGGCCTCGCGTCTGCATCGCATCGATGACGGGGTTGTTGCGCGGCGTATACATGAATGCGAACAGCGGGATCAGCGGCTTCAAAAACTGCGTTGCGATCTCGAGCGTGGTGAAGTGGCCCGTGTAGAGAATCACGCCGCGCCCCTTCGCGAGCGCCGCGTGCAAGTGCTCGAGCCCTTCGACTTGGACCGGCGGTCGGGACCGCGGCGCGGCGCCGAACCAGGCCAGGCCGATCTCGCCGAGCGTGGCGCCCATGTTGCGGAACTGGCGCCTGGCGAGGGTCTCGATCTCGGCCGCGGTGTACTCGGGGAAGCAGATCTCGAGGTTGCGTAACACCACGCGCCGCGGGCGCGGCAGCAGATACCACAGCGCGCGGCCGAGCACGAGATGAAGTCCCACCGCTATTCGCCACGGGAGCAGCGCCGTGAGCTTCAGCCATGCGATGAACAGCCAGCCGGGCCAGTGGCGCGGTTGCCAATAGCGGCGCAGCAGCTGCGCCGTGCTGGCCGCCGCGGTCTGACTGTCGGTCTCGCGGCCGTCCGCGTGCCGTTCGGAAGCGCCCACGGCTATCTCGACTCCGGACAAACCGATATTCTAGTTTGCCCGCAGTACCGGGCAAGGCCGAGGCCAAGGAGGTTGACGCGTGGAACCGCAGACCGCAGCGCCAACGAACGTCGTCGACATCGTGATCCCCGCCTACAACGAGGAGGGGACCATTGCCCGTGCCATCGAGACGCGTGTTCGAGAGCCTCGCGTCCCTGCCGTACCGCTTCGAGCTCATCGTCGTCGATGATGGCAGCCACGACCGCACGGCGGACATCGCGGCAAGCTATGTCGGGCGCTATCCGCTGCGCGTGGTGCGGCTCACGCGGAATTTCGGCAAGGAGAATGCACTGCTGGCCGGGCTCGACCTCGCGCGCGGCGCGGCCACGATCCTCATGGATGCCGACCTGCAGCATCCGGTGGACCTGATTCCGGAGTTCCTCGCACGCTGGGAGCAGGGGTACGAGGTGGTGTACGCCGTGAAGGAGAATCGCCGCGGCGAGGGATTCCTGAAGCGCGTCGCGACGGCGGCATTCTATGCGGGCGTGAATCGCGGCGCGGACTTCGACATTCCCGCGAACGCGGTCGACTTCAGATTGCTGGATCGAGCCGCCGTTCGCGCGCTGTGCTCGATTCGCGAGCGCGTTCGTTTCACGAAAGGCCTGTATGCCTGGCTGGGCTTTCGCACGACCGCGGTGCCGTTCGTCGCTGCCGAGCGCGCGGCCGGCGCAACGCGGTTCGACAGAGGGCGGCTGGTGCGGCTCGGCTGGGACGGGCTCACCTCGTTCTCCGATTTGCCGCTGCGCGTGACGAGCGGCGTGGGCGCGCTGATCGCGGTGGCGGCCGTGGGCTATGGCCTGTGGATCGCGATCCGCACGCTCGTGTATGGCGTGGACGTGCCCGGCTGGGCCACCTTGACGGTCGCGACGATGCTGCTCGGCGGTCTGCAGCTGCTGTTTCTCGGCGTGCTGGGCCAGTACATCCGCAACGTGTTCATCGAGACCAAGCAACGGCCGAACTACCTCGTGCGCGAGGTCGTCGACGCGGTCGACGCGAAAGCTTCGCAACCGGGTGCCAGACGCGATACGGAACCGTCCGTGGCCGTCGTTCGCTCGGGTCGTAGCGCCGCGGTCTAGCTCGAAGTGCCCCGCGCCCGCCTTGCATGGCTCGCGCTCGGCGCCACCGCGCTACTGCGCCTGTGGCTCGCGGTCGTAGTGCCGCTCATGGACACGACGGAAGCGCGCTACGGCGAGATGGCGCGCAAGATGGTCGAGAGCGGCGATTGGCTCGTGCCGCAGCACGACTATGGCGTGCCGTATCTCGCGAAGCCGCCGCTCGCGTTTTGGTTCTCCGCGGCGGGCATCGAGCTGCTCGGCCCCGGCGAGCTCGGCCCGCGGATTCTGATCCTGCTCGCGGCGGTGCTGTTCACCGTGGCTTTCTATCGCGCGGCGCGACATTGGGTAGGCGAGATGACGGCGCTGACGGCGGCCGTCGTCATGGCGACCTCGCTGCTGTTCTTCGTCGCCGCCGCGGCCGTCATGACCGACATGCTGCTCACGATCACCGTCGCCGTCGCGCTCGGCGGATTCTGGGAGCGGTATCGGGGCGGCAGCGCTCGCGCCGAGGTCGTGTTGTACGTGGCGCTCGGTCTGGGATTGCTCGTGAAGGGGCCGCTTGCGGCGGTTCTCGTGCTGGCGCCGATCGCACTGTGGGCGCTCGCGCTGCGGCAGGTGAGGCGAGTATGGCGCCAGCTCGCCTGGCTGAAGGGGGGCGTGCTGGCGCTGGCGATCGCCGCTCCGTGGTACGTCGCCGCCGAGCTCAGGAACCCGGGTTTTCTCGACTACTTCATCGTGGGCGAGCACATCCAACGGTTCCTCGTGCCGGGCTGGAGCGGGGACCTGTACGGTCGCGCCCACGACGTGCCGCGCGGGGGGATCTGGGTATTCTTCTTGCTCGGCGCGCTGCCGTGGGGACTGCTCTTCATCCCGTGGCTGCTCAAGGCGCGCGCCGAGGTTCGCGCCCAGTGGCGCGCGCACCGCGAGCTCGTCTCGTTCTGGATCGCGGCGGCGCTCGCGCCGCTGCTGCTGTTCACGTTCGCCGGCAACATCATCTTTCCCTATGCACTGCCCGCATTGCCGTCGGCGGCGCTCGCTGCGGCCGTGCTGATCGGCGGTACCGAGCGCACGCTGGCGCGCGTTGCGGGGGTCGGCGCGCTGTCGGTCGTTGCGGTGACGATCGGCGCGTGGGCGGCGGGCCCCTACCTGGAAACGCACTCGCAACGCGTGGTGCTGGCGGCCATCGCGCAACGGCGGCCGGTCGACGCGCCCGTGTATTACTGGCAGACGCGCTTCTTCTCGGCCGACTACTACGGCCAGGGACGCGTGCAGGTGCTCGAGGAGCCGGCGCCGTTGGCCGATGCGCTCGCGGCCGGACGCGACTTCACGCTCGTCGTGAGCGAGCGACGCCTCGATTCGTTGCCGGGCGACGTGCTCGGGCGCCTGCGGCGCGTGGACGAGATCGACGACATGCTCGTGTTCGCGCCCGCGCCGTGAACCCGCGGCCGACCGATGCTCCACCGGTGCGGCTTCGCGAGCTGGTGGCGTTCGGCTTCGTCGGGGCCAGCGCGTTTCTCGTTCACTTCGGCGTCGTTGCGAGCATCGTGCCGCTCGGTGTCCCGCCGCTCGCGGCGAACGTCGTCGGCTTTCTGGTCGCGTTCACGGTCAGCTTCGCCGGGCATGGGCGCTGGTCGTTTCCCGCGGAAGGCCGGCCCGTCAGGCCGGCGCTGCGCCGCTTCGCGGTCGTCGCGGTCAGCGGCTTCGTCGTCAACGAGAGCGTGTATGCGTTGCTGCTGCGCTTCACGCGACTCGATTATCGTTTCGCTCTGCTGCTCGTGCTCGCAGGCGTGGCCGTGCTGACCTGGCTCGCGGGTCGCTACTGGGCGTTCGCGCATCGGTCGTAGCGGGATTTCCGCAGCTGCGGTTCTATTGCGACCTATGGGAGTTTCCCCCACACTGGCGGGCTAATCACGTCGGCATCGACAGAGTCGAAAGCGCCTGCTGCAACATCCGAAGAGCCACACCGGTCATGTCGCCACCAGCTGCTGAGCGCGCGGCCGCGCTGCCGTTCTTGCCCTTCTCGCGGCCGTCGATCACGCCCGCGGACATCGCGGCCGTCACGAAGGTGCTCGAGTCGGGCTGGATCACGACGGGTGGCGTCTGCGCGGAGCTCGAGCGGCAGTTCGCGGCGGCCGTAGGCACCCAGCACGCGGTGGCGCTGACGTCGGCCACGGCCGGCATGCATCTGCTGATGCATGCGCTCGGCATCGGTCCGGGTGACGAGGTCGTGACGCCGTCCATGACCTGGGTTTCGACCGTCAATCTGATCGCACTGCGCGGTGCCACGCCGATATTCGTCGACGTCGATCGCGACACGTTGATGATCACGGCCGACGGCGTCGCCGCAGCGATCACCCCGCGCACCAAGCTCATCGTGCCGGTGCATTTCGCCGGGGCGTCGCTGGACCTCGCGCCGCTCCGCTCGGCGGCCGCCGCGCAGGGCATTCCACTCGTCGAGGATGCCGCGCACTCGGCCGGCACCGAGTATCACGGCAAACCGGCCGGCGCCGGCGGCACGGCCGTCTACTCGTTCCATCCAATCAAGAATCTCACCACGGGCGAGGGCGGCCTGGTGACGACCGACGACGGCGAGCTCGTCGCGCGGCTGAGGCGCCTGCGCTTTCACGGCCTCGGTGCCGATGCGTTCCAGCGCGATACGCACGGCCGCGCGCCGCAGGCGGAGGTCATCGAGCCCGGCTACAAGTACAACTTGCCCGACATGAACGCGGCGCTGGGGGTGAGCCAGCTCGGGCGTCTCGCCGAGATGAACGGCAAGCGCGCAGCGCTCGCCGCGCGCTACAACGAGCTGCTCTCGGGGATCGATGGCGTCTGGCCGCTCGGGCTGCCCGCGTATCCGCAGCGCCACGCCTGGCACCTGTACATCGTGCGGATCGATCCCGCTGCCGCGGGCCTGACGCGCGACGAGTTCATGGAGCGCATGAAGGCGCGCGGCATCGGCACGGGTCTGCACTTTCGCGCCGCGCATCTGCACGCTTACCACCGCGCGCACTACCCGTCGCGGGTGCCGCTGCCGAACACCGAGTGGAACTCCGAGCGCGTCTGCTCCCTGCCGTTGTTTCCGGACATGCGGCTGCAGGAGGTCGATCGCGTCGTCGACACGATTCGCGCCGTGGTCGGCGAGGCGCGGCCGTGACGCGACTCGTCTCGCTCGTGATTCCGGTCTATAACGAGCAGGCCAACCTGCCCGAGCTCGTCCGGCGCTGCGTCGCGGTCGGCGCGACGTTGCGTTGCGATTACGAGCTGGTTCTCGTCGACGACGGGAGCGCAGACGACTCTGCGCAAACGATCACGGAAGCGGCCGAACGCGATCCGCACGTCGTGGGCGTGCTGCTGAACCGCAACTACGGTCAGCACGCGGCCGTGCTCGCCGGGCTCGCGCAGGCGCGCGGCGACGTGGTCGTGACGCTCGACGCCGACCTGCAGAATCCGCCCGAGGAGATCCCGAATCTCTTGGCCGGCATCGAGGCGGGCGCGGACGTGGTGAGCGGCGTGCGTCGGCGGCGCAAGGACACGCTGTTTCGCCGCGCGGCGTCGCGGCTCATGAACAGGCTCATGCTGAAGATCACCGGTGTCGACGTCGGCGACTACGGCTGCATGCTGCGCGCGTACCGGCGCGACATCGTCGACGCGGTGCTCGCCTGCGGCGATCGCAGCGCCTACGTGCCCGCGCTCGCCAACAGCTTTGCCGGCAACGTGCACGAGGTCGAGGTGGACCACGCGGAGCGGCATGCGGGCGAATCGAAGTACAGCTTGCTGAAGCTGCTGAACCTGTACTTCGACCTGCTGGTCAGCGCGACCACGGCGCCGTTGCGCCTGATGAGCATGATCGGCGTCGCGTTGGCCGTGGCCGGCGCCGCCTTCGGTCTGCTGCTGCTGATCTTGCGGTTCGTCTACGGTCCGGACTGGGCGGCGCAGGGCGTGTTCACGATCTTCGCCATTCTGTTCATCTTCCTCGGCGTGCAGCTGATCGGCATGGGGCTGCTCGGCGAATACATCGGCCGAATCTCGCGCGACGTGCAGGCGCGGCCGCGGTTCATCGTGCATGCCCGGCTCGGCGCCAACGCGCTCGCGCCGCCGCTCGAATCGAATCAAGCACCTGCGCGCGGCGGCACTAGGAGCCGATCGGCATGAGGTCGCGGGTCGTCCCGCTCGTGCTCGGGCTGCTGCTGGTCGTTTCGTTTCTCGGTGTGACTCGCGAGCCGTGGACGCCGGACGAGCCGCGCGAGGCCGAGATCAGCCGCGAGATGTGGCTAGCCCCGTCCGTCGTGCCGTCGTTGAACGACACGGCGTTCATCGAGAAGCCGCCGCTGTATTACTGGACCGTCGCGGGGCTGTTCGAGCTCACCGGACGGCAGTCCGCCGCCGCAGCTCGTAGCGTGAGCGGCACGGCCGGCTTCCTGACGCTGCTGCTGGTGTTCCTGTGGGGCCGGCGCGAGTTCTCGCCGGCGGTCGGGCTCGCGGCGGCGGTCGGCCTCGCGACGAGCGTGCAGTTCATGATCTCGACGCACTGGATCGTCATGGATCCGTTGTTGATGCTGTTCACGACCCTTGCGGCATGGGCCGGCTTCGAGCTCGTCCAGGGGCGCGGAGGGGCACGAGCACTGCTGGCGTTCTACGCAGCGCTGGCCCTTGCGCTGTGGACGAAAGGCTTGATCGGGCCCGTGCTCGTGGCCGCGGGGCTGCTGGCGTATGCCGCGGCTTGCCGCAGCCTCGATCCGCTGTGGCGAGTCCGGCCATTGCTCGGCGTGGCCGTCATGCTGCTGATGACGGGCGTGATCGCCACGCTGATCTATGCCGACGCCGGCGCAGGTGCGGTGCGCGAGTGGCTGTGGGTCAATCACGTGCAGCGGTTCGTGCACCCGACTTACACCGGTCACGAGCAACCCTTCTATTACTATGTGTCGGCGTTGCCGATCGCGGTGTTCCCCTGGTGGCTGCCGCTGGTGGGCGCGTTGCGACCGAGCCGCTGGCGAGCTGCGCCGACCGGCGCGCCGCCGAGCCCGTGGCACGCCGCGCGCCTTTATGCCGGCGCCTTGTCGCTCGGCATGGTGCTGTTCTTGTCGGCGTCGTCCACGAAGCGCGGCCTGTACCTTCTGCCCGTGCTGCCACCGTTGTTCCTGCTGCTCGCCGCCGAGGCCGTCGAGTGGTGGCGGCGGCGGCCGGACGGCCCGATCCGGGGCGTCGGCTGGTGGCTGCAGGTGCTGTTCGTGGCCGGCCTCGCGGTCGCGCCGACGACGGTTGCGCTGGCCTACCTGCGCTCGACCGATCCCGTCGCGCTGGCCGCGCTGGCCGCGTTCGTGGTGCTGACGGGCGCGGTCGTCGCGGTCGCCCGCCGCGGACGTCGGGCGGCCACGCTCGGTACGCTCGGCGCCCTGGCCGCCTGCGGTGTCGTGGGGTTGCTCGTCGTCGTCGTGCACCTCGCCGCGCCGGACCGTAACATGACGGCGTTCCTGCGCGACGTCGATCAGCGGTTGGCGGCCGGGGAGCCCGTGGCGTTCGTCGGTGACGTGGACGAGACCATCAACGGCATCGTGCCGTTCGTGACGGGCCGGCGGCTGGTGATGACCGCCCTGGCCGATCTGCCGAGCCGGCAGCCGCAGTGTGTGCTGGTGCAGAACAACTCGGCGGGCCGTACCGCGCCGGCGTTGCCGCCGCCGTACGAGCTCGAGAATGCCCGAACCTTTGGGCCGGAGCGGTATCTGGCGTTCTGGTGCCGCGGCGATGCCGCCTCGAACGACGCCGCCCGGTCGCGATCGCGGCTCAAGGTGGCGAACGCGGAATAGAGGGAGAGAAGAATGCGCGCGATCGTCTTTGCTTATCACGAAATGGGCTGCGTCGGGCTCGAGGCGCTGCTCGCGCACGGCTTCGACATTGTCGCGGTGGTCACGCATGCCGACGCCGACAACGAGAACGTCTGGTTCCGCTCCGTGGCGGAGCTCGCCGCGCGCAAGGGCTTGCCCGTGCTCGCACCCGAGGACGTGAATCACCCGCTGTGGGTCGCGCGCATCGAGGAGCTGAAGCCCGACGTGCTGTTCTCGTTCTACTACCGCAAGCTGCTGTCGACCGATCTGCTCGCGATCCCGACGCTCGGCAGCTTCAACCTGCACGGCTCGCTGCTGCCGAAGTATCGCGGCTGCGCGCCGGCGAACTGGGCCATTTTGCAAGGTGAGAGAGAGACCGGCGTCACGCTGCACCACATGACGCAACGTCCCGACGCCGGCGACATCGTGTGTCAGCATCGAGTCGTGATCGCGCCGACGGACGATGCCGCGACGCTGAATCGCAAGCTGGCCGCGGCCGCGAAGCCGCTGCTCGACGAGTGCCTGCCCCAGATTCTCGCCCGCACGGCACCGCGCACGCCGCAGGACGAGGCGGCCGCCACGTATTTCGGCCGCCGGCAACCGAAGGACGGCGAGATCGACTGGCGGAAGTCCGCGGTCGAGATCGCGAACCTGGTGCGCGCGGTGACGAAGCCGTATCCCGGCGCGTTCACGCACGCGCGCTCCACCAAGGTATCGATCTGGAGCGCCGAGGCCTTGCCGCGCTCGGCCGACGCGCGGCCCGGCACGGTCGTGAATGCCGCGCCGCTCGAGGTGGCCTGCGGCGAAGGCATGCTGCGCATTCAATTCGCCCAGCAGCAGGGCGGGGTGTATTGCGCGGGAGCGCAGCTCGCGACCGAGATGAACCTGGTGAAGGGCCTGTACCTCGGTGGCAGCCCTTCGCGGCGGTCGCGCCGCGCCCGCAAGACGCGGGTGTTGATCCTCGGCGTCAACGGCTTCATCGGCAATTTCTTGAGCGAGCGGTTGCTGGCGGCCGGCGACTACGAAATCTTTGGCATGGACTTGAACGACGGCGCGATCGAGCGCCTCGAGTCGCATCCGGATTTTCATTTCGTCGAGGGCGATATTTCCATTCACACCGAATGGCTCGAGTACCACATCAAGAAGTGCGACGTCATCGTGCCGCTCGTCGCGATCGCGACGCCGATCGAGTACACGCGAAATCCGCTGCGCGTGTTCGAGCTGGACTTCGAGGAGAACCTGCGCATCGTTCGGTACTGCGTGAAATACGGCAAACGCGTGATCTTTCCGTCCACGTCCGAGGTCTACGGCATGTGCGACGACGCGGAGTTCGACGAGGACCGCTCGCGGCTGATACTCGGGCCGATCAACAAGCAACGCTGGATCTACTCGGCGTCGAAGCAGTTGCTGGACCGCGTGATCTGGGCTTACGGCAAGCAGGGCCTGCGCTTCACGCTGTTCCGCCCGTTCAACTGGCTCGGCCCACGCTTGGACACGCTCGAGGCGGCGCGGATCGGCAGCTCGCGCGCCATCACGCAGCTGATCCTGAACCTCGTCGAAGGCACGCCGCTGCTCCTGATCGACGGCGGGCGGCAAAAACGCTGCTTCACCGACGTCACGGAAGGCATCGAGTGCCTGTTTCGCATCATCGAGAACAAGGGCGGCAAGTGCGACGGCCGCATCTTCAACATCGGCAACCCGCGCAACGAGGCGAGCATCAAGGAGCTGGCCGAGCTGCTCGTCGAGAAGTTCGAGCGGCATCCGCTGCGGGCGCACTTCCCGCCGTTGGCGGGCATCAAGGAAATCGAGAGCAAGGCGTACTACGGCGACGGGTATCAGGACGTGACTCATCGGCGACCGAGCATCCGCAACGCGAACAGCGTGCTCGGGTGGCAGCCCGTGATTCCGCTCGAGGAATCGGTCGACCGGACACTCGACTTCTTCCTGCGCGATCACCTCGTCGCGCACGGCATCGAGGTGCCGGCGGCGCCGGTCGCGGCGCGCCGTCTGGCCGACACGGGCGCTTGATGACCTCTCTCGGGCTGCGGATCGACGTGGATACGTTCCGTGGCACGCGCGAGGGGGTGCCCCGGCTGCTCGCGACGCTCGCGGCGCACGACGTGAAGGCGTCGTTCTTCTTTGCCGTCGGTCCCGACAACATGGGTCGGCATCTGTGGCGCCTGCTTAGACCGAAGTTCCTGCTGAAGATGCTGCGCTCGCGTGCCGCAAGCCTGTACGGCTGGGACATCGTGCTCGCGGGCACGCTGTGGCCGGGCCGGCGGATCGCGGCGAATCTCGGCACCGTGCTGCGCGCCGCGGCGGACGCGGGCCACGAGGTGGGGCTGCACGCCTGGGATCACCATCGCTGGCAAGCTCGCGCGCTGCACCTTCCCGTCGCGGCGCTCGCGCAGGAGATCGAGCGCGGCGTGGCCGCGTTCCGGGAGGCGATCGGCCGCGCACCGGATTGCTCGGCGGCGGCCGGCTGGATCTGCAACGAGCGCGTGCTCGAGGCCAAGGCATCGTTCGGCTTCCGCTACAACAGCGATTGCCGCGGCCGCAGCATATTCGCGCCGACGGCGGCGGGCCGCACGTTCGCGCCGCAGATCCCGACGACGCTGCCGACCTATGACGAGGTGATCGGCCGCAACGGCATTACCGATGCGAGCTACAACGACTGGTTGCTCGAGCAGATTCGCCCCGACCGCTTGAACGTGCTGGCCGTCCACGCGGAGGTCGAAGGCCGCGTGTGCGCGCCGCTGTTCGATCGGTTCCTGACGGAGTGCCGCCGGCGCGACATCCGGCCCGTGCCGCTGGCCGCGTTGCTCGACTCGAGCGCGCCGCCGCGCGAGCCGATCGCGCTCGCGCCGATCGAGGGCCGCGAAGGCGACGTCTGCTGGCAAGCGTCGGCGCTCGCACATTGAGGCGGCAGCAGCGATGGTAGCCACGCCGGGCGCCGCCGTGCCGGCCGACCCCGTGGCGCGGCGCGGCGCACTCGCGCTCGTGATCCTCTACGCGCTGCTGTATCTGCTGCCGCTGCCGTTTCGCCCGCTGTCGAGCCCCGACGAGGTGCGTTACGGCGAGATCGCCCGCGAGATGATCGTGTCCGGCGACTGGGTGGCGCCGCATTTGAACGGCGTGCGCTACTTCGAAAAACCGGCGCTCGGCCACTGGCTGAACGCCCTGTCTTTGGAGGCATTCGGCGACAACGCGTTCGCGCTGCGGCTCCCCGTCGCGCTGGCGACGGGCCTTACGGCGTTGATCGTGTTCCTGCTGGCGCGGCGCTTTCTCGGACGCTCGACGGCGCTGCTCGCCACGGCCATTTTTCTGACGACGTTCCTGGTCGCCGGCGTAGGCACCTTCGCGCTGCTCGATGCGTTCCTTGCGCTGTTCCTCACGGCGGCGCTCGCGGCGTACTACGTGGGGCTGCGCGAGACCGCGCTAGCGCGCCGGCGCGCGTGGCTGTGCGCGTGCGGGGCGGCGTGCGGCGCGGCGTTTCTCGTCAAAGGCTTTCTCGCGCTCGCGATTCCCGTGCTCGTCGCGGGGCCCTATCTGCTCGCGAGCCGGCGCTGGCGTACGCTCCTGTCGTCGCCGTGGTGGCCGATCGCCGTCGCGGTCGTCGTGGCATTGCCGTGGTCGGTGCTCGTGCACCTGCGCGAGCCCGATTTCTGGCGCTACTTCTTCTGGGTCGAGCACGTCCAGCGGTTCACGGCCGACGACGCGCAGCACGCGGCGCCGGTCTGGTACTACTTCGCGTGGCTGCCCTTGATCGGCTGGCCGTGGATCATGTTGTTGCCGGCCGCCGCGATCGGTCTGAAACGCGGCGCGCAGGATCGAGACTTCGTCGGCTATCTGATCGTCTGGGTCGCGCTGCCGCTGCTGTTCTTCTCGCTGTCGAAAGGCAAGCTCGCGACCTACGTCTTGCCGTGCTTCGCACCCCTCTCGATCCTGCTCGCGGCGGGGCTCGAGCGGTACCTCGCAGAGGGCCGCGATCGCGCGTGGCGGATCGCGGCGGCCGCGCTGGCGCTCGTGCTGGCGATGGCGCTCGTGCTGGTCGTGCTCGCGCAGACGGGGGCGTTCGGCGGCGTTGCGTATGCGGCGGGCGAGGGCGCCCGGCTCGGCATGTTGCTCGCGAGCCTCGCCGCGGGCGTGCTCGGCGCGGGCGTGGCGCTGGTGAGCGGGCAGTCGCGATGGCGGATCGCAGCCGTGGCCCTGGTCGGCGCGGTGGCGCTCGTGCCGCTGCACTTCGCGCTGCCGGCGCGCGCGCTCGACAACCTCGCGCCGGGCCGGGCCGTGGCTCGGTACGCCGCCGCGGAGGCGGACACGGTCCTGGTCTCGGATGCGCCGTTGTTCGGCACGACGGCCTGGGAGCTGAAGCGTGACGACGTCTATGTCTTAAGTCCCGGCGAGATCGAGTACGGCCTGTCGTATCCGGCGGCCCGTCATCGACTGCTCGACGGCCCGGCGTTTGCGGCGCTCGTCGCGGCCAACCGCGGCCGGCGCGCCGTGCTCGTGATCTGCGAGGCGTCGACCGAGGCGATGCTCACGCCGTGGCTACCCGCCAGCGCGCGACGCAGCGAGCACGGCAAGGTGATTTTCTGGCGAGTGCCGGCATGAATACTGCGTTGCTGCTGGCCGCGGTGTTGCTGCTCGGCACAAGCCAGGTGCTGCAAAAGGTCGGCTCCGCCCGGCGGCTGCAGGGGCGGCGCACGCCGCGCGAATGGCTGGGCGCGCTGTGGTCGCCCGAGCTCGCGGGCGCGCTCGTGGCGTTGCTGGCGGGAACCGCGCTCTGGCTCACGGTGCTGTACCGAATGGACGTGAGTCGCGCGTTTCCGTTCTTGAGCCTCGGCACCGTGGGCGTCGTGGCGGCCTCGCGGTTCTGGCTCGGTGAGCCCGTGTCCGCGCGACGCTGGCTCGGCGTGGCGTTGATCGCCGTCGGCATCACGCTGGTGGCGAGCACATGAGCGCCGCTCCGAATCGCTGGCTCGGCCGCGCGTTGCTCGTAAGCTCGATCGTGCTCTCGGCCGCGGGGCAGCTCGGCATGAAAGCCGGCATGCAGGAGCTGCATGGTCTCGCGTTGCGCGGCGTGGCGCTGCCGAGCGGTTCCTTCAGCCAGCTCTGGCCGGCCGCCTTCTGGACCGGGGCCGGGCTTACGAGCTACGGGCTGTCGCTGATCTGCTGGCTCGCCGTGCTCGTGCGCTATCCGCTGAGCTATGCCTATCCGCTGCTGAGCCTCGCCTATGTGCTGGTCTACGTCGGCGCGACGCACTGGCCGCGATTGCTCGAGCCGGCGTCGGCGCTGCGCACCGGCGGCACGCTGTTGATCCTCGCGGGCGTCGCGCTGGTGACGGTGGCCGACAAGCGCCGGTAGCGTCCGCGTCGGCTCGTCTGCAGCGGGCGGCGACGGCGACGTGGCGCCGCCTGGACACCGGAAGATCCCGCATGCCATGGTTCCGCTGCATCCTGCACGGAGCCGCACATGATGAAGTCGCGAGCGTACGGCCTGTCCGCCACGCTCGAGCCGCTGTTGCTCGATGTCCGTCAGGCCTTGCGCTTGCTCCTGAGCGACCGCGCCTTCACGCTCGCTGCCATCGGCACCTTGACGCTCGCGATCGCGCTGAACGTCGTCGCGTTCACGCTGATGCAGGCGATGCTCGTTCGCGGCTATCCCCTCGTCGAGCGCAATGACCGCCTCGTTTACGTCCAGGAGCGCGGTGCGCTCGGCTGCTGCGTGGCCTACGGGAACTTCGTCGACTGGCGCGCCGAGGCCACGTCGTTCGAGGGCATGGCATTCGTCAACGGCCGGCAGCTCACGCTGCGCGACGAGACCGGTGGCCGGCAGCGCCTCTCGGCGCCCGCCGTCAGCGCCGAGCTGTTCCGCCTTCTGGGCGTGCAACCCGTGCTCGGCCGCGATTTCGTGGCGAGCGACGAGGCGCCGGGTGCCGCGCCCGTGGCCATCCTGAGCCACGGCCTCTGGCAGCGGCGTTTTCGCGGAAGCAGCGCCGTGATCGGGCAGACGCTCGAGACGGAAGGCGCCGCGTTCACGGTCATCGGCGTGATGCCGGAAGGCTTTTCGTTTCCTGAGCACCAGGATCTGTGGACGTCGCTGCCGAGCGCGCTCGCGGCGACGGACCGATCGCCGTCGGGCTTTCTCGCCGTCGCGCGCCTCGCCGCCGGTGCAACCGTGGAGCAAGCGCAGGCCGAGCTCGCGACGATCTCGCGGGGCCTCGAAGCGGCGTATCCCGACACGAATCGTGGGGTTGCGCCCGAGGTGCGCCCGTACGCGGAGTTCTTCTTCGGCGACGGCGCGAAAGCGCTGTACGGCTCGATGTGGGCGGCCACCTGGTTCGTGCTGCTGATCGCGTGCGCGAATCTCGCGAACTTGGGCATCGCGCGCACACTGCGCCGCGCGCATGAGCTCGCGACGCGGGTCGCGCTCGGTGCCGGCCATTGGCGCATGCGCCGGCAGATGCTCGTGGAGAACCTCGCGATCGGGGCCGCGGCCGGCGTTCTCGCCTGGTGGCTCGCGAAGTGGGGCATCGGCGCGTACGCGTCCGCCACGGCATCGGTGCACTACGTGCTCGACTTCTCGATGGGCCGCGACGTGCTCGCGTATCTCGCCGCCGCTGCACTCACCGCCTGCTCGCTCTGTACCCTCCCACCCATGATGCACCTGAGCCGCATCACCGCCGGCGTGTCGCTGACGGGCGGCGCGCGGGGCGCGACGCCGGCGCTCTCGCGGCAGCAAGCCGCGCTCATCGTCGGCCAGATGATCTTCGCCGTCGTGCTGCTTTCGGGATCCGGCGTGCTCGTGCGCAGCTTCATGAAGTTCCAGAATGCATCGCTCGGCATCGACGCGCGCCACATGCTGGTCGCGGCCGTCGAGCTGCCGCGCGATCGGTACGCCGGTCCCGGCGCATGGGTCGCATTCACGGACGCGCTGGAAGCGCGTCTTGCGGCCATCCCCGGCATCGAGCTCGTGGCGACGACGAGTCACCGCCCGCTCGGCGGCGCACTCACGCGAGCGCTCGAGATCGATGGCGAAGCGCCGGCGGGCAGTACCAGCCCGCCGCAGACGGTCTCGGCCGTGCTCACGGGCCCGGATTACTTCCGCACCATCGGCGCCGCGATCCTCGGCGGCCGCGAGTTCACGTCCTCCGACGGCGTTACGGCCCCATCCGTCGCGATCGTGAACCAACGCTTCGCCGAGCTGCACTGGCCCGGCGAGGACGCGGTCGGCAAGCGGGTGCGGCTACGCGACGCGGCCGGGACGGGCGACTGGCTCACCGTCGTCGGCGTCGCTTCGAACATCATGCAAGCCGATCCCACGCGACAGGCGTATGCGCCGCTCGTTTACCTGCCGCAGCGGCATACGCCGGGGAGCTACCTCTGGGCGCTTGCGAAGACCACGGTGGCGCCGAGCGCCGTGGCCGCGGCGGCGCGGCGCGAGCTGCAGAGCCTCGACTCCGACCTGTACGTGACGAGCGTCGAGTCGCTCGAGCAAGCCATTGCGTTCAATGCGGAGCTCATGGACGTGGCGCACCAGCATCTCGGCAGGAACGCCGTGCTGTTTCCGATTTTTGCCGGTTGCGCGCTGCTGCTCGCGGCCGTCGGCCTCTACGCGATGGTCGCGCACTCGGTCGGGCGGCGAACGCGCGAGATCGGCGTCCGCATGGCGGTCGGTGCGACGGCCGCGCAGATCTGGCGGTGGGCGCTGCGGCAGGGGATGACGCCGGTTGCCGTCGGGCTGGTGCTCGGGCTCGCGGCGTCGCTCGGAGTCAATCGTGTGCTGCAGTCGCAACTGATCGGTGTGGAGTTCTACGACCCGGCAACGCTGGCGGCTGCGCCCATCGTGCTCGTCGTCGTGGCCCTGCTCGCGTGTCGTGTGCCGGCGCGGCGCGCGATGCGAGTCGATCCCGTCGTGGCGTTGCGCAGCGGGTAGCGGGCGGGTGCGATCGCGGTCGAGCCCTCCGCGGAGGGATCTTCGCACCGTCGTGGTGCACCGCGCGCTCCCGCGGAAGCGCCGCACCTGGCTTGCGCGCTACCCTCGCGAGCGCTGCGCGTCCCATTCAGACGCCGATAATCGACACTTTCGCGCGCGCGACGGATAGAAGGCGTCGAATGTCCCCGGCGTCGTCGCTGACGACATCGGCTTCATGCCGTATTGCAAGTGCCGCTACGGAAGCATCCACGACATCTTTCGTGCGCGTTCTTCCGAGGAGTGAGCCGGCAGTATGCGCAGCGTGCTCGTCGAACGACACAACTTCGCATCCTCGAAGTAGGCGCCTCAGCTGTGCTTGCTTCGGCGAACGGCTTGCTTGCGCGACTACCGGCGTAGGTACCAGCGGAATGATTCCCGCTTCTAACCGAACTCGATGCTCGGCCCAGGTCCGACGCTCGGAGCGGTCGGCCGCGATCAAGACACCTGTGTCGTACACGACCGGTCTCATCGGCCGGAGCGTCTCCGTCGGGCCGGCTGTCGCCCGACCCGCGAGCGTGCCGCTTCGATTTCCGACCGAGTCAACGCGCCGTGCTCTGCCTCCCATTCGGCAACGGCAGCGAGCCCGTCGCGGATCAGTAGGGCGCGGCGAGCAGCCGCGGTAATCCAGGCCGAGACGCTCGTGCCCTCGGCCGCTGCGGCATCGAGCACCTTCGCATGAACGTCCGCGTCCACGGACACGGCGAGTTTGACCGCGGGATTTCCTCTGGGCATGAGGGAATGGTACTACCGTAGTAGGATAGTTGGAAGAGCGCGCGGGGCTTGGACATGAGGCCCGCTGCCGTACGAACAGCGGATAGCGCCCCGCGGTCGGAGCATCAAGGCGCCCAGCTGCACCGCGTCCTTAGCCAATCCGTGCTCCGCACGTCGAGGCCTGCGTAAGCTTGCCCCGTCAACGATGCCTGTGTGTCACCGCACTCGATACCGGTGTCCGCCGTCTTGAACTGCACGACGAGATCCGCGAGGCCGTCGTGGTTCACGTCGCGCGTCCAAGACCACGTGACGGTGGCGCCGTCGATACCGAAGCGAAGCGTCTCGGGATCGACTTGCAAGGCATCGAATCGTGCGCTCGACAGCAGCGCCACCGCCACGCGCGATCGAAAAGTGACGTTTCGTAGATCGACGCGGTTGTATTTGTCCGGGGGCGCAATGTCGATCGAGATGTCACCCGGTCCCGGGATGGCGCCCACGATCCTGGCGAGCGTGGGCTCCGGATACGATACCTCGAGCACTGTCTGCAGGTTCGCATCGAGCTTTCGCATCACCATCGGGGCCCAGAGGCAGTCTTCTTGGCAGCCGAGCATCGGCATGTGACTGTTCCAGATCCCGAAGTCCTCGGTGTCCACGACGACGTCGCCGTCCCAATCGCCCTGCTCGAGGGCGGCGAGTCGCTCGCCGAGCGCAGAGACGTGATACACGCCTCCGCGGCGAGTTGAGCGCGTGACATACATGCTTCCGTCGCGCGGATCCATCGCGAGATCCGTTAGGTCCCCGTTCACCGGGGGTGCCACGAGCAGCTCATCACCCCGCGCCGACCGCTTGGTGAGGTAAGTGTCGTACCCGTCGACAGAGGGGTTGTACCTCACGTCGGTCGTCCAAATGGTGCCGTCCGATGAGTTCACCGCAAAGCCGTATGGGGTCTTGAATCCATGATGCCCGTTGTCCTTCCGGGCACCTTCCGATGGTGCGAACCGCATCATCGCAGGCCTGACGGTGCTCTTCTTTTGCTGGCGCCCGGGCGTTTCGATAGCGGCCGAGCCGCCGGAGCTCGTGGTGCACCGCGCGCTTCCGCGGAAGCGCGGCGCAATGCCGCGTGCGCCGCGAAAACCCCGTGCAGCCCGTCGGCGAGCAGCGGTGCCAATTCACGATCTACATATGCGTGGCGTGACGCGCAGCCGGGCGATCGTGAAATGAAAGAGTCGTCCGACCACGTCGCCGAAGGCCTCGTTGAAGGAACCCTCGCCGGTCACATTGACGCCGTCGGTGCGAACGTCGAACCGTTGATTCAGCGAATCGCCGTCGATGAAATCGAAACCGCGAAGCGCGCTCAGCGAGAGGTGTAAGTTCGTCGAGTCCTGTGTGCCATCGGCGTTCCGCAGCCATTCGCCGTTGCTCACGCTGAAGTAGTCGAACGGATATGGGATGTCCGTGCGATGGTCGATCACCTCCACGTTGTCGATCGAGCGACCCTCGAACGAGCTGAATCGCAGGTCCTGGACGAAACCGCTGACATCCTCGAGGCAGGAGCATCGCGGCTGATGCAGCCAGGTGTAGTTCCCGAGGAACTCGTCGTCCGGTCGATTGTCCGGTGGGGCGAGCGAAAGATCGATGCGCAGCTTGCCATACCGCTGTCCTTCCTCGCCGACACCGCTGGTGGTCCAATACTCGACGTCGAGGAAATCGGGCCGCTCGGAAACTGCGGGCTCCGCCGGATCGACGACAATCGGCGTGGCGGCGGCGTGGCCCGCTGCGAGCACGGACAACACGGAAACCGCGACGGCCTGCAAGTGCTTCATAGGACATCTCCGACGTTTCGCTGCGGTGAGAGCGCACGTAACGTGCCACGAAGGCCGGGCGCCGTGAAAACGATCTCGCGGGCGCTTCGCGGCGCCCGCCTTAAGCCCTGCAGCGCCCAGGCGTCGCGGTGACCTTCTGCAACACGAAGGTCCCCCAACCGACGACCACTTCGTTCACGTTGGCGATCGTCCGTTGCACGAAGCTCACGCGACCGTGACCTATCGCGTCGCCCGACAGGCTGAATTCCTGCAGGAGGCCGTCTCCATGGATGAAATCGACGTCCGAGCTCTCGATGTGCAGCGAACGGGACTCCTCCCTGACGTAGGCGGGCCCCGAGTTGGGCAAAGAATTGGGATCTCTAACGAGATACCGTCCTGGACGATCGAGCAAGGCGAGCGAATCGAGGCAGCCACACACGTTGTCCTTGAGCAGCAGGGAGTCCGCCTCGGGGCCACGGCTCGGGGCGGCCCAGACCACGAACCCCGATTGCCCGTCGGTATTGTCGGAAACGGAATATGAGCCGACGTTCGGTTCGGGCACGGCATCCGGCGGAGCCTCAGAGAAGTAATAGAAGGCATTCCAACTGAACGTGTCGCCGACGTCGTAGTCGTCGGCAAGCCACCAACCCTCGGCGCTGTCGCCGCCCGTATTAATGTCCGTGATGGTGCCCTCGAGGTGCAGTTTGACGAAGTCGTAGACGTCAGCCTGCGCGGCCAGCGGCCACGGCGCGGTGAGCAATAGACCTAGGATCCACTTGCGCACGGCGTACCTCCTCATCGGTCGTCACGTGGAGAAGCCCTTTGCGCGAGCAACATTCATGCCAGGCTCGCGAACGCGCGCTAACGCGACTCGGCCCTTCACCCTCCCGTTGGGCTTCCGCGCCCGGTTGGCGGCGCTCGTGCTGCATCCGCCCACCGATTGTTGCCATGCGAGCGCGAAGTCCCGTTTCGGGCCAAGCCCGCGGCCGTTGCCGATCGACGACGGCATGGACCGGCATCAATCGCGGCATTGCGGTCTGCTGCAATGCTTCGTCGCGACCCCGCGCGGCGTTCCTGGCCGTGACTCGGATTGCTGCTCGCGCCGAGTGGCTGGCAGCCCTCGCCGGTTGTCGGATGAACAAAATCGTCTATTCTTACGACCCGTCTTGTGTAGCGTTCGCTCGGGGGGCCCGGCACGTCAGCCCGTTCGAGCGGAGCGGCGCGGCATTGAAAAGGCGTCTGACGGGTCAGGCGGCCAGGTTAGCGGCCGTGTCTGAAGGGTCGTGTCGGCAGCGTTTCCGAAGGGAAGGGAGGATTCGGCATGAACCGCATCATTGCAGGCCTGACGGTGCTCTTCTTTTGGTGTCGCCCGGGCGTATCGATAGCGGCCGAGCCGCCGGAGCTCGAGGAGGTGATCGTAACGGCGACCAAGCGCGAGTCGACGTTGCAAGACGTGCCGGTAGCGGTGTCGGTGACGAGTGCCGAGACGCTGCAGCAAGCTCGCATCCTCGACTTGATCGAGCTGCAGTCCGTGGTTCCCTCGTTGCGCGTCTCGCAGCTGCAGACCTCCACGCAGACGAACTTCATCATCCGCGGGTTCGGCAACGGTGCCAATAACCCGGGTATCGAGTCCTCGGTGGGCTTGTTCATCGACGGCGTCTACCGGTCGCGCTCCGCCGCGGCGATCGGCGACTTCGTCGACGTCGAGCGGGTGGAGGTGCTGCGCGGGCCGCAGACCACGTTGTTTGGCCAGAACGCGTCGGCCGGCGTGATCAGCGTCACCTCGCGTAAACCGCAGTTCACGACTCAGGGTAGCTGGGATGTGGGGCTCGGCGACCAGAGTCAGAAGTTGCTGCACGGCTACGTCACCGGCCCGATCAGCGATTCCGTGGCCTACAGCGTCAGCGCCGGCATCAACAAGCGTGACGGCTACTTCAACAATCTCGCGAACGGCACCAAGATCAACGACCGGGATCGCACGGATCTGCGGTTTCAGCTGCTGGACGACATTTCCGACAAGCTGTCGCTGCGCTTCATGGCCGACACCGGGCGCATCGATGAATCGTGCTGCGGTGTGGTCAATCTGCTCAACGGCCCGACCGGCGCGCTCGTTCAGGCGGTCGGCGGCCAGATCTACACGGGTAACCCGTTCGATGACAGCGCCTATCTGAACAAGGACCCGGTCAACAAGGTCGACAACGACGGCATGTCGCTGCACCTGGACTGGAAGGGCTCCGCATTCACGATCAGCTCGATCACGGCGTTGCGCCGGCAGCAAGCCTACTTCGACTACGACTCCGATTTCACGAGCGCCGATCTCGTGCCGACGAATATCAACGACCAGGACATCCACACCGTGACGCAAGAGGTTCGGTTTCTGTTCGACCGGGGTGGACCCCTGTCCGGCATGGTGGGTCTTTACTATCTGGATGAGCGAGTGGAGTTGCGGAACGACGTGCAGTTCGGCGCCGCCTTCCGTGCCTACGCGACAGGCCTCGCCGTGGCAGGCGGTGCGAGCCCGACCACGTTCAGCCAGCTGGAAGGGGCGCTCGGCGTGCCGGCGAACTCGTTCTTCGCCGCGGGGAGCGGCAGCTTCATCGACGCGCATCAGAACAATCGCGCCTCAACGTTGTTCGGACAGCTCGACTGGCGGCCGACGGACAAGCTCACGGCCACGGCGGGCCTCTCTTCGACCAGTAGCGACAAGGACGTATCGCTGACGCAGACCAACACCGACGTGTTCGGCCAGGTCAACCTGGTGCAGGTGGGGTTCGCCGGCGCCTTCCAGGCGTTGACCGGGCAGCCCGCCACGCCCGCGAATCTCACCAATCCGCAGTACGCAGCGGCCGCCGCGGCCGCCGATCGGATCAGCGTGACGCCGTGTTCCGCCGCCGCGCCGCCGCCGGCCTGCAACTCCGCTCTGGCCCTCTACCCCTTGCAGCTGCTCTATCCGGTCGTGCCGTTCACCGACGGTCATACCCGCGACGACGAGGTGACCTACACGCTTCGCCTGGCGTACGACGTCAACCAGGCGGTGAGGATATACGGCGGCGTATCGACGGGCTTCAAGCCCACGTCGTGGAACCTGTCGCGTGATTCACGCCCGTTCCCGAACGCGGTCGGCGACCGGTCGCCGCTCGGCACGCTCCCCAATCCGTACTACGGCCGCTACGGCACCCGCTATGCCGGTCCCGAGAAGTCGCGCGTGGTGGAGTTCGGCCTGAAGGCGAAGTGGGAGCGCACCTCGCTGAACGTCGCTTTGTTCGATCAGGAGATCAAGGGCTTCCAGTCCAACATCTTCGTCGGCACCGGTTTCGTGCTCGCGAACGCCGGCAAGGAAAGCACGAAGGGGCTCGAGGTCGACTCGCTGTTCGCCTTGTCCGACGCGGTGACGCTGGAGCTGGGCGTCGCGTTGCTCGATCCGCTGTACGACAGTTTCCCGGGCGCCCAGGGAGTGCTGCCCAACGGTCAGATCGGCGTGGTCGACCTGTCCGGCACGAAGCCGGCGGGCGTCCACGAAACCAGTGTCGTCGCCGGGATCAACTATCGTTACACGCTGGGCGCTTACTCCGGCGTGTTTCGCGCCGACTACCGTTACGACAGCGACGTACAGGTGGTGGAGAACGTGCCGGCTCAGTACGCTTCGCGCGAAGTGGGTATGCTGAACGCGAGCGCCTCGTTCGAGCGCAACCGCTGGGAGCTGCAGATCTGGGGTCGCAATTTGAACGACGACCGCTTCTTGATCAGCGCGTTTCCGTCCGTGGCGCAGTCGGGCAGCTTGTCGGGCTACACGAACCAGCCGCGTCAGCTGGGGGTAACGCTGCGCAAGTCGTTCTGAGGGCTTGAAGACGAGGAAAAGCCGAGCGGCGCCGCTAGTCGCGGCGCCTCGACCGCCGAGACCCCTCCGCGGAGGGATTTGTGCGCCATTTCGGTGCGCCAGACGCTTCCGCGGAAGCGCGGTGGTCTCGCACCCTGCGGCTCATGCGATTGCGACGGTCTTGCGGTTGACGAACTCGAGAATCCCGTCGCGCGATAGCTCGCGTCCGTAGCCCGATGATTTCACGCCGCCGAAAGGTGCACGTGGATCGGACTTCACGAGCGAGTTCACGAACGTCGCGCCTGCGTCCAACGAATCGACTGCGCGCTCCGCCTCTGCGGCATCGCTCGTCCAGACGGACGAGGCGAGCCCATAGCGGTTGTCGTTCGCGAGCGCGATCGCACGGTCGAAGCTCGTGGCCTCGAATACGAGCGCTACGGGGCCGAATACCTCCTCCGTGTATGCCGGCGCCTCGCGCGGGATCTCCGCCAGGATGCCGGGGCGGAAGAAGAAACCGGCGCCGTCCAAGCGTTCCGCGCCGCAGACTCGCTTCGCACCACAGGCCAGCGACGCCTCGATCTGCTTCTCGAGCCTCTCGCGCGAACGCGCCATCGCCAGTGGCCCCACGTCGGTCGCGTCCGCCAGCGGGTCACCCACGGTGAGCGCCTCGAAGCGCGCTCTGAAGCGTTCGAGGAATTCCTTGTAGACGTCGGTATGAACGATGAAGCGCTTCGCGGCGATGCAGGATTGACCGTTGTTCAGCGTGCGCGAAGTGACTCCTACGTCCACGGCGCGCGCAAGATTCGCCGACGGCAGAACGATGAACGCATCGCTGCCGCCCAGCTCCAGAACGGTCTTCTTCAGGTACTGTCCCGCGATCGCCGCGACCGAAGCGCCGGCCTGCGTCGATCCGGTCACCGTAGCCGCCTTGACGCGCGGATCGGCGAGGATGCCGGCGACTTCCGACGTCTCGATCAGCAGCGTCTGGAACGCACCGCGCGCGAAGCCTGCATGCGCGAAGATCTCTTGCAGGGCCAGCGCTGTGCGCGGAACGTTCGAAGCGTGCTTCAGCAGCACGACGTTCCCGGCCATCAGCGCCGGAGCCGCGAAACGAAAGACCTGCCAAAACGGAAAATTCCAGGGCATCACGGCGAGCACGGCGCCGAGCGGCAGGTGTCGCACGAAATTTCGGCTACCGTCGCCCTCGAGCCTCGTGTCGCGCAGGAATGTCTCGGCATGCTCGGCGTAGTAACGACAAACCCATGCGCACTTCTCGACCTCCGCGATCGCAGCCGCGAGCGTCTTGCCCATCTCTGTGGTGAGCAGCCGGGCCCAGCGCTGCTTGCTCTCGTCGAGCACGCCGGCGACCGCCCGGAGCCCACCGGCTCGATCGCTGAACGGCAGGCGCCGCTGCGCCTCGAACGCTTGGCAGCTCGACGCGATCGCCGTCTCGATCTGGGCGGACGTCAGCGGCGCGAACTCTTCTAAGAGATCACCGGTGGCGGGGTTGATGCTGCGTATCGGCATGCCGCTCCTCGATGCCTCTATCCGGCCCGCGTTGGGCTTGCGGAGGCTCCATACCTGCGACGCCAGGTCGCCGGCATCTTGCGCGGGGCCGGCCGCCTCGGAGCGGCTTCACCGCGGCGCCACGTAGTACGTCGCCGTGACGTTCGACGACACGTCGAGCTCGCCGGGCTGGACGGGCGTCGACACTTCGAGCGCCGCACGCCGTGCCATCGCGAAGGGCTGCGGCGGGCCGCTGAAGGATGCGTTCGTCACGAGCGTCTGAAGTCCATCGAGCCGCATGCCGAGCGCGCCGGCGATGGTATCGGCCTGCTCGCGCGCATCGTTCACCGCGGCCGTCAGCGCTGCGTTGCGCGCGGTCGCGGAATCCTTCAGGTCGAAGGACACGCCTTGCAGCTCGTTCGCGCCGGCCGTGATGCCGGCGTCGACCACGGGCCCGATGCGGCTCAGGTCGTCGAGCTGTACGGAGACCACGTTCGAGGCCCGATAGCCGCTGATCCGCGGCGCCTGCGGCTCCCGATTTGCCGACGACACCGGGTTCGAGTACACGGGCGACAGCGACAGTCCCTCGGTGCGGATCGCGCTCTCGCGCACGCCCAGCTTTCCGATCGACGCGAGCACCTTCTGCATGACGGCGTTCAGGCGCGACTGCGCTTCCTTCGCGTCCTCGGCCTCGGCCACCGCGCCGAGCCGGACCACGGCCCGGTCGGGCATGGCCGCCACCTGACCCGTTCCCGACACGCTGATCGTCGGGCGGGCTTCGCGCGCCGGCGGGTCGCTCGGTGGCTGCGCGACGGCGAGGCTCGCGATCCCGAGCGCGGCGCACCCCGCGAGACGGGACGCCCATTGGCTGCTGCGGGCGTTCGTTTTCGACATGCGCTCCCTCAATGGACGTGGTCTCACGCAAGCATAGTGGCTTTGCGACGCAGGCCCAATCCCTTGCCGATCCCGCGCGGCGACTAGCCGCGAACGCCGATCTCCTCGAGCGCGCGAGTCATCTGGGCGGCCCAGCCGCGGTTCGCCAGCGGGCTGGCCGGACTCGGGTGGGGGACGCTGCCGATCGTCACGGGGCTGCCCGCCAGCGCATGGGCGGCTCGCTGCGCGGCGAACTTGCCGATGCCAACGACGTAGTCCGGCGCGAGACAGTGCACCGCCGCCGCCAGCGCGCGGTCGCACGCCGCGAACAGCGGCGCGCGCTCGCCCGCGGGCAGCTTATCGGGCGTGAGGTTTCGGCCGCTCGCCTCCATGAAGGCCAGCGGGCAGTAATTGGCCACGAAGAAACGCGCGAAGAACCGCTCGGGTGTTCCGAACGTGTCGCGGGCCCAGCCCCACATGCGTTGCCCGCTCACCTCGCGACGGGCACAACCGAAACCGCCAACGGGACGCTTCGGATGCACTCGCATCGGCTGCCGCACCGCGCCCATGATGCCGAGCCAGCCGCGCACCATCTCGACGTCGCCGAACGGCACACCGGTCTGCGCCATGCCGAACGGGCCCGGATTCATCCCCACCAGGAGTACCGCGGGATGCCCGCGACCGTAGCGGCGGAGATAGTCCCGATGCGGCTCCCACGCATAGTCGAGCGGGTTATAAACGCAGGCCACCGGCGCGCCGAACTCGAGCGCGGCCACGGCCTCGCGTAGCCGGCGGGCGTTCTCGATCAGATCCATGGGCTCCCCCGATTGGAAGCGGCGATCCTACGCGAACGTCGGTGCTGGTGCTGGTGCTGGTGCTGCGAGGTCGCGCTCGTGACGCTGGCCGAATGGCGCCGCTACTCGCTCAGCCCGCCGACTTCAGCTTCTCCTCGGCATGCAGCGACAGCTCGACCATACGTTCGAGCAGCTGCTCCGCGGGGATGCCCGCGAAGTTGCGGAGCACGAGCTCCTTGACGTAGAGCCGCACGAGATAGCGTAGCTGAAGGGCGCGATTGCGCGTCGCGAACACGAAATCGCGATGGCCGCTGTTGACGACGATCACGTTGCGCTCGGCGTCGAAGCGGCTGCGCCACAGCTCGCCGGCGGCTCGTTCGAACGTGTAGCCCGGCAATCCGCGCGCGTGTGTCGCCGCCGCTCCGAGCGCGGCAGCGTCGAGCTGCTCGGCCACGGTGATCAGCGCTTCGGCGCTACACGTCACGTCGTTCTGAGAGACGGTGACGACGAGTCGCGACAGCCCGGGCGTCGGCGAAGCGCGATACTCGATTTCTTGGTCCGCAGCATTGGCGAGCGTGCCGTCTCCTTCAGCGAGCTGCCAGGCAAAACGCAGGCCCTCGGTCACGCGACGACGCGAGCGGTCCCGTGGCAGTGCGCGAAACTTGCGCGACGCATTGATGAGCACGGTGCTCGAGGCCGGCGAGACGACCGTCGCGAACAGCGGCCCGGCGAACTCGAAGAACTGGCGCTGTGCCGGCGCGGTGCGCGCCTCGTCGACGGTGGCACCGGGTTCGCCGGTGTCGGCACCTCCCATGGGCCCGCCCACACCGGATGAGCCGCCGCGGCGCGCGCGTCCCTGGACGTCGAACCAGTCGTATTCCTCGGGCGGCAGTGCGAGCAACGCCTCATGAAACGCCTTTTGGATCGTCTTCAGCGCCTGCTGGCTTGCCTGCTCCTCCTCGGCGCGGCGCTGCTCGGCGATCAGGCCGCGCAACGCGGCTTCGAGCGGCTCGAGCGCGGTGACGAACGCGGCGTACCGGTCGTCTTGAACGATGCCGCTGCGCGTGCCGGGCGTGAGATTCAGAAACGGCACGTCGATCAGGCCCTGGAGGTAAGGGGAGGTCCACGGCTCGTGCCCGAGGTCGGCCAGGCTCCTGAGATCCTCGATCACGCGCGTGCCGAGGCGCGTCAACGCCACACGCGCCCCGTCGCTCGGCTCCGCTAGATAGAGCTCGGCGTAAGCGTCGCCGAACGGTGTCCGCAGCGCGGGCAGGTGGTGCAAGAGCCGCCCTTCGTATTGTCGCGGTTCTACTTCGTATTGCTTGCGCGCGAGCTTGTCTATGACCGTGACGCGCACGCCGGCATTGCGGATGCGGTCGCGCAGCTCGGAAGCGAGATACCACTGGATTTTCTCGCCGCTCAGCGTTCGAATCCCTTCGAGCAAGGGCCCGATCTTCAGCTCCGTGCCGTGCTCGGCGAACAGCGTGCGGCGCTGACTGACACTGAAGCTCGAATCGCCCTTGCGCATCGTCATCTGATACGCGCGTTGGTCGGCCCCGGGAGAAGTCATCGTCAGCGTGCCGCCGACCGTCCAGAAGCTCAAGAGCCCGATGCCGAATTCGCCCTGGAGGCCGACGCCATGGCCCTCGGTCTTGAGCCGCCGCTTGATCGAATCGCAGATGTGCGTGGCGACGTATTTGAAATCGGGAAGCCCTTCCGCGTCACGCGGGATCCCGGCACCGTCGTCACGAATCGCGAGGTAGTGCTCGCCGTGCTCCCGGCCGCGCGTGATCGTGATTGTCTTCGCCTGCGCGTCGATGCTGTTCTCGACGAACTCCGCGATGGCTTTGAGCGGGTTGCTCTGCGAGAGCGCGATGATGCGGATGGCATTCCAGTCATCGCCGATGCGCAGCTTGCCGCGTTGATCGCCAGAGGCGCGTTTTCGAGCCATGGGTTAGCGCCGGCCGCTCTTCCTCTTGTCGCAGCGCGCGATCCCTCCGCGGAGGGATTCGTGCACCGTTGCGGTGCGCCGGACGCTTCCGCGGAAGCGCGCTGCGCGCGCTACTTCGCGAGCGGATCGGGCCGCACCTGGAAATGCACGACGAGCGGCTTCGTGCCCTTGCCGCCTTCCTTCAGCCACGGCGTGCGGTCGCCGCTCGGCACCCACAGACCGCGGCCCTTCCAGCCGGCATTCGGGTCGTCGATCCGGCCCTCGAAGCCCTTCATGTAGAAGCCGAGCGGATACGGAATCCGCAGCGTCACGAACTCGTTGTCGACGAGCGCGTGCACGCCGTCGCTCAGGTTGCCCGTCGACATCGGCACGTTGGCGCCGAGCCCCGCCGTGTTTTGCTGATCGACCCAGCTGTAATAGCTGGCCTCGGCGGACAGCTGTGGCTGATCGACGAAGCCGGGGCCGGGGTAACGGTGGAAGCTCCAGCCCTCGGGGCACTGATCGCCCGTGGCCTTCGGGCCGTTCAACGGCCCTTTGCATTTGCGCCGATCGAACGACCCCAGGTGCCCGCTGCCGAGCGACACCCACACGACACCGTTGCGATCGATGTCGGCGCCGCGCGAGCCGAAGCCCGGCATCGGCACGTTGAACACCTCCGAGATCGCCGTCGCCGGCGGGTTGCTGCCGGGCACGATGCGCACGACCGAGCCCGGGTAGCCGTAGGTGGAGCCCCAGATCGAGCCGTCGGCCGGGCTCGGCATGACGGCATAGAACGGCGCCACGATCCGCGCGTCCTTCGTCGGGTCGATCGGCTGGCCGGGCTCCGTGTAGTCCTCGTCGCGCTTGCCGTTGCCGTTCGTGTCGAGAATCAGCGCGGTCCAGCCTTGCGCCTTCTCGGCGTCGCCGGTCTCGTCGAAGACCTTGCGATTCAGCCAGCCCACGACCGGACCGCCGCCGCTCGTCCACAACGTGTTGTTCGCGTCCTCGGCGAACTGCAGATGGTGCGTCGAGAAGCAGGTGTCGATGAACGTGTACTTGCCGGTCTGCGGATCGAGCATCGCGATCTGGCGTCCGGAGCGATCCAGCGGGAATAGCTTGGCCGACGGCTGGCTCGAGCCGGCCTTGCAGAACGCCGGCTGCGACTGCGGTGCGCGCACGACGGCCGTGAGCCACACGCGGCCCCGCTCGTCGAGCATCGGGTTGTGCACGTTCGCCTTGCTGTCCCAGATGGCTTCGCTGCCCCAATACGCGGACGGCTGCGTCGGCGGCGTGCTGTGCGTCGTCGGCGTATCGGCGTCGCGCACGGGCGCGTGGAACGAGCTCGCCGTGTTCGTCTTGGGATCGAGGATCGGCAGATCGTCGGTGGAAAGCTCCGGCGCGCCGTACAGCTTGCCGTAGCCGTTCACGGTCGGATGACGCCGGTCGGTGCCGCTCAAGTCGTGCATGTAGGCGGTGGGCGTGGCCCAGTCGCGCACGGTGGCGACGACGTTGCGCTCGATGCCGTGGGGACGCGGCGGCGTCGCCTGCGGCAGCGCCCCGTGCGAGATCCGCTCGGTCCAGTCGCCGAAATACTTCGGCGGCAGGCCGCCGAGCTGGTTCATGGCGGAGGCCAGCATCTGGCTGCCGGCCTGTCCCGACTGAATGCGCCGAACCCACGCGTCGTGCGTGGACGGCAGGTTCTCGAACGCCGGCGGCAGCGTGCGCGTCGCGAGCTGGCCGAGCTGGTGACAGCCGACACACGACAGGTTCTTGATCGACGCCATGTATTGATTCAGTCCGCCGGGAAACTGCGCGACCTCGCTCGCCGACGGCAGCTTGACCATCGAGTACCAATAGATCGCCGGATACACCACGGCGGCCGCCGCGGGGCTCGGGGCCGCGTGCCCCGTCAACGTCACGGTGTGGCCGGGCTCCGCCGCGGTCTTGCCGGAGTCGACGAGGCCGTAGCCGCGAACCCACAGCTGGTAGTGAGCCGCGGGCAGATCGGGCACGACGAACCGGCCCTGGTCGTCGGTCACGACGATCTTGGCGTAGCGCGTGCCGAGATCGCTCGTTTCTGCGATGACCCAAACGCCGGCCTCGGGGCCGGCGGGACCGAGCACGACGCCGCCGATGTCGTCCGAGTCGATGGCGGGCGCCGGCGGCGTCTGGGCCCCTGACTCGAGGCTGCCAAGCAGGAAGAGAATCGCCACACCGCCTGTCGCAAGCGGTCGTCCAATGCTCACCATGTCGTTCCCCCAGCGTCGTTGGTTGCCGTTTCGGCGGCGTGCAAACCACTATGCAGGTCGGGCGTCCGAAAGCAAGGGGTGGGTTCCGGCGCGCCCGCGCCGCGGCGTATGCTTGGCGGAGGGATGACTGTTGGCGGGGGAGCGTATGCGCGGCCGTGGGTTTTGGCTTTATATGGCAGCGACCGTGCTGGCGCGGCCGGCGCTGGCTCACCACTCGTTCTCGGCGGAGTTCGAGGCCGACAAGACTGCCGAGCTCAGCGGCACGATCACGCAGGTCTGGTGGGCGAACCCGCACGTCCGCTATCGGTTGCAGACCACCGTGCAGGGCGCGCCGGAAGAGTGGGAGCTGCAGGCGTCGAGCGTCACGGCGCTCATGGGGCTCGGCTGGAACCAGGCCACGATCAAGGTCGGCGACGAGCTCAAGGTCGCGGGCCAGATCGGCCGCAACGGCACCAAGAAGCTGTACGTGCGCACGATTCTGCGCAAGGACGGCTCGCAGCTCGTCACCGGTCGAGGTGACGGTAAGGCGCCCGATCCGAATCAGGTCCACGCCACGGCCGGCAAGCGCTATGGCTATGGCAACGCTCGCAGCAACTATCCCGTCGACATCACGGGCCGCTGGCGCAACAAGTTCAAGTGGCACGTCACCGTCGATGACCTCACGCCGAAGCCGACGCCGTTCACGGCCGAGGGCCGCGCCGTGTTCGGCGCCGTGGACCACTACGAGGATCCGGCGTTGCGCTGCCTCGCGCTCGGTCTGCCGCGGCTGTTCGGCTCGCCGTACGACATGGAAGTCATCGACGCGGGCACTCACTACGTGCTCCTGTACGTCGAGCACAACACGCCGCGGCGTATCTGGATGGACGGCCGTACGCCCTCGCCGGACACGCCGCCGACCGCGCTCGGCTTCTCGGTGGGCCGGTGGGAGGCCGGGGCGCTGGTCATCGAGACGACGAACCTGTTGCCGGCCTGGCTCGACGGCTCCGGTTTACCGATGAAGGGCGAGGGCACGCGGATCGTCGAGCGGTACGAGTTTGCTGCGGATGGCTTATCGATGGATCGGACGATGACGATCTACGATCCGTATTACACGCAACCGCTCGTGCGTCAGCGCGGGTCGGCGCGGGACGACGACATCGACGTCAGCGAGCAACCAAGCTGCGATCCCGACAGCTACTACCGCGACCTGCGCGAGCTCGGCAAGCTCGACAAGCATTTCGCGCAGTAGGCGCGGCGCCCGGCTCCGCTACCGATTGCGGTGCACGCGGATCGCGCGTGGGTACTCGTCGGGCACGAGGAACACGCTGCTCATCGCGCCCGGCCGCAACGCGGCCTTGAACGGCGTGTCCGGCAAGCGCATCTGCCGGCTGTCGCTCTGCACCCAGACGGCGCCGCTATCGGTGACGAACGTTGCACCGCGACCGGGGAGCGCGCGGACCTCGACCACGACGATCGGCACGCTCGCAGCGGCTGCGGGTGGGTCCGCGGCGGCCGCCACCGAGCGCGTGCTGCGCGGCTCCGGCGCGGCGGCGGGTGCCGGCGCGGCGGCAGGCGCGGCCGGCTCGGCGTCGCGCACTTTCCGTTCGCGCCGCGACTCGCGGTTCGTCGTGAGGTGCTCGTCCGGCTCGGCGGAGGTCTGGCCCGCCGCGGGGGCAGGCGCCGCCGGCGCAGCCGCGGCGGGCGAGGGCGGTGTGGGCGGGGCCGGCCGCAGTGCCCGGTCGTAGCAGGCCAACCGTTCCGCATCGTTCTTGATCGCCGTGCACGGGACGGCTTGCGCGGCCGCCGGAGCGGCCCCGAGCCCGTAACCGGCGGCGAGCGCGGCGCCGGCGAGCGCAAGCATGGACGATAACGCGAGACGCATAGGGAATCCCCCCCGGGAACACGTTCGTCATCCTCGCCTCAACCGGCCGCGGCAATCAAGAAGGCGGCGCGCCGGGGTGGCGAGAAATCCTCAGGACCCCTGCTGCGAGCGTCCCGTCAGCAAATACGTCGCGAACGAGGGTAGCCAGTGATCGCCCGCATAGTGACGCGTCGCCAGCGTCGCGCGCAGACCGGCCGCGCGATGGCGATCGGCCGCGGCGCCCAGCACGGTCGTGCGCGGATCGTCGACCGGCAGCGCCGCCGCGATGTTCGCGAGGTTCCATGCGCGCGACAGGTTCAGCCCGTGCAGGTGCACGGCCTTGCCGTCCGTCTCGTCGGCGGCCTCGGCGCACGGCAGCCAGGCGCCGGCCGCCTCTTGCCGCGGGATCTTCGGCAGATAGGCCGTCAACCAGTCGGCGAACTCGGCGCTCGGCAGCGCACGCCGCAGCAGATCCGCCACCATCAAGCTCGGTGACAGGAAATCCTCGCCCGAAGGCTCGAGCGCGAGGGGCGCGGCCGCGTCGGCGCGAAACGCGGCGAGTGCCTTCGCGCGCGCAGCGTGCAGCAGCTCGGCGTCGCGCAGCGTGTCGGCCGCGTCGTGCAGCAGGGTCAACGCGAACGCCGTTTGATTGTGTGTTCCGGTGCGCACGGGATGGCGCAAGCCGTGCAGCCAGCGCAGCAAGTTGGCACGGGTCGCAGTCGCGAGCGGCGCGAGCGGCTCGGCCCACGGCGTGCCGGCCGCGTCGGCGCACAGCAAGCAGCGCCCAGGCGAGGCCGTACGGTCGCTCGAACGACGGTCGTTGCGCGAGATACGCGGCTTCGATCGCCACGTTCGCCGGCTCGAACGCCCGCTCGAGCGCCGTGTGCATGGCCGCGTGCTCGGCGAGCCCGGGCACTGCGCGCAGCAGCCGCAGCAGCAGCCAGTGGTTGTGCACGGCCGAGTGCCAGTCGAAGCAGCCGAAGAAGACCGGATGGACGACGCGCGGCGGACGCACGTCGGCGTCGGACTCGAGCAGGTACTGCGGATGATTCGGGTACTCACGCGCGATATTCGCGAGCGCGCGGCGCGCGAGCTGCGCTGCGAGCTCCGGAGTCAGCGATGCAGGTTGCTGGAGCATCGGGGCGCTATTCCGAATACGGGCATGCGACGAGCCGGCCGTCGCGCATCTCGAGTGCCGGCATCGACTCGGCGCACGCCTTGCGCGCGATCGGGCAGCGCGTACGAAACGGGCAACCGGACGGCTTGTTCATCAGCGAGGGGGCATCGCCCGGCAGCTTGGCGGGGTGCGTGCCGTGAGCACCGGGATCAGGGCGCGGCGACGCGGCGAGCAGTGCTCGCGTGTACGGATGCAGCGGGCGCTCGTAGATCGCCGTGGCGTCGCCCATCTCGACGATGTGGCCGAGGTACATCACGGCCACGCGGCTCGAGATGTGTCGCACGATCGCGAGCTCGTGAGAGATGAACAGGTACGAGAGTCCGAACTCCTCTTGCAGATCCTGCATGAGGTTGATGACCTGCGCCTGCACCGACACGTCGAGCGCGCTGACGGGCTCGTCGGCCACGACCAGCTTCGGATTCGTCGCGAGCGCTCGCGCGATGCCGATGCGCTGGCGCTGTCCGCCCGAGAATTCGTGCGGATAGCGGCCGGCTTGCTCGGCGGACAGGCCCACCTTCGATAGCAGCCATGCGACGCGCTCGGCCTGCTCGCGCCGCGACGCGGGCGAGTGGATGGCCAGCGGCTCCGCCACGATGCGCGCGACCGATTGGCGCGGGTTCAGCGAGGCGTACGGATCCTGAAACACCATCTGCAGGTCGGCGCGGTACGGTCGCATGGCTTTGCGGCTCAAGCTCGCGAGATCCACGGTTCCGTGCATGTGGTGATACAGGATCCGGCCCGAGATCTCGACGCCATAAGCCGTGGCCGTCAAGATGTTGACGATCGCCCGGCCTACCGTGGTCTTGCCGCATCCCGACTCGCCGACGAGGCCGAGCGTCTCGCCGCGGCCGATCGCGAACGACACGTCGTCCACGGCGCGGAGCTCGCCGATACGCCGCAGAAACACGCCGCCCGTGACGGGAAAGCGCACCGACAGCCGGTCGACGTCGAGGATGCTGTCTCGCTCGGTCGACATGTCAGCGGTACAGGTGACAGCGCACGAGATGGTCGGCCTCGATTTCGACGAGCTCGGGCTCGATCGCGGCGCATGGCTCGAAGCGGTGCGGGCAGCGCGTGACGAATTTGCAGCCGGCCGGCATGTCGAAGATGCTCGGCACCGTGCCCGGCACCACCTTGAGGCGGCGCTGTCGCCCGCCGTCCACGCGCGGAATCGACTCGAGCAGCCCTTGCGTGTACGGATGCAGAGGGTTCTCGAACAGCCGCTCGACCGCGGCGATCTCCTGGATCTTGCCCCCATACATCACGGCCACGCGATCGCAGGTCTCGGCCACCACGGCCAGGTTGTGAGTGATCAGCAGAATCGCCGCCTCGGGCCGACGCGCCTTGAGCGAGAGCATCAGATCCAAGATCTGCGCCTGGATCGTGACGTCGAGCGCGGTGGTGGGCTCGTCGGCGATGACCAGCTCGGGATTCAACACCAGCGCCATCGCGATCATCACGCGCTGGCGCATGCCGCCCGACAGATGATGCGGGTACTGGTGCATGCGGCGAGCGGCGTCCGGGATGCCGACCTCGTTCAGCATCGCAATGGCGCGCTCCTCCGCTTGGGCACGCGACACCGGCTCGTGCCTGCGAATGACCTCCGTGACTTGCATCCCGATCGTGAAGACGGGGTTCAGCGACGTCATCGGCTCCTGGAAGATCATGCTGATCTCGCGGCCGCGAATCGCGCGCATCTCCTCCCACGACAGCGCCAGCAGATTCTTGCCCTTGAACGAGATCTCCCCGCCGACGATTCGCCCCGGCGGGTCCGGAATCAGCCGCAGCACGCTGAGGGCGGTCACGCTCTTGCCGGAGCCCGACTCGCCCACGAGGCCGAGCACTTCGCCCGAGCGGATATCGAGGTCCACGCCGTCGACGGCCTTCGCCACGCCGGCTTCCGTATCGAAGTACGTGCGTAGCCCGCGGATCGACAGCAAGGGCGCCTGGGGCTCGGTCATCGCAGCCGCGAATACTCGCGCGGGTCGAAGGCCTCGCGGACGGCCTCGCCGATGAACACGACGAGCAGCAGCGTGAGGAACAGCACGCCGTTCGGATACACCACGAGCCACCACTTCGTGAGGTTGTTCATTCCCTGGCCGATCAGCTCGCCCCAGCTCGGCGTGGGGGCCGGCAGCCCGAAGCCCAGGAAGTCGAGCGCCACGAGCGAGCCGATGTTGCCGACGACGACGAACGGCGCGAACGACACGACGGGCGTCAGCGCGTTCGGCAGGATGTGCTTGAAGATGATGCCCGTGTCGGAGACGCCCGCGACCATGGCCGCTGCCACGTAGTCTTTGACTTTCTCGCGATAGAACTCGCCGCGCACGTAGTACGTGATGCCCATCCAATCGAAGATCGCGAGGACTGCGACCAGCAACCAAAACGACGGCTGAAACAGCTGGTATTGCCCCGGCAGGTAATTCGGCACGATCACCGAGCCGATGATGATGATCGTGTACAGAAACGGCAGCGACGACCAGACCTCGATGCCGCGCTGCCCAAGGATGTCGAGCTTGCCGCCGAAGTAGCCGAGCAGTGCGCCGATCGCGATGCCGATGCCTTCGCCGAGCACGGCAACGATCAGGGCGAACGTCATCGAGATGTTGAATCCGTACGCAAGCCGCACGAGCACGTCGCGGCCGCGGTCGTCGGTGCCCATCGGGTGCGCGCGCGACGGTGGATTCGGCGGCGCTCCGGAGTTGTCGAGCAGGGCCTCGTTCGGGCCATACGGAATCGGGGGCATCAGCACCCAGTCGCCGCGGCCCGCATCCTTGAATACTCGGGCGAGCTCCCGGTAGTCGGCTTCACCGATGGCCGAGACGCCGAATTCCGCGGCCGCATGATACGAGCCGACGGGAAAAAAGTACTCGCCCTGGTATTTGACGACCAGCGCCTTGCCATTGGCGATGAATGGCAGGAAGAACGAGACGAAGTACGCGATCGTGATCACCAGGAACGCGTAGTAGCCACGCTTGATTCGCGTGAACTTGCGGATACGCTTGCGGAAGATCGATTCGGACGAGGTCATTTAAAGCGAATGCGCGGGTCGACGATCGCATAGACGATGTCGGACAGAATGTTGCCGACCAGCATCAGCAGGCTCGAGATCACGAGGATGCCGAGCGCCACGGGGTAATCGCGTTGCAGGATGGCCGTGTAGCCCAGGTACCCCATGCCGTCGATGTTGAACACCCGCTCGATCAAGAAGGAGCCGGCCAGGATCACGCCGATGACGTGGCCCAGGCCGGTGACGATCGGGATCAAGGAATTGCGCAGCGCGTGGACGAAGATCACTCGTCGCTCGGACAAGCCCTTGGCGAACGCCGTGCGGACGTAGTCCTGGCCGAGATTCTCCATCAGCGAGTTCTTCGTCAGGATCGTCTGCGTCGCGAATGCGCCGACCATGTAACAGAGCACCGGCAGCGCCATGTGGTGCAGCTGCCCCACGATCTTGCCCCACAGGCTCAAGTACTCCCAGTTGTCCGGGCGGAATCCGCCGAGCGGAAACAAGTTCCAGAAGCTGCCGCCGCCGAATAGCACGAGCAGCGCGGTGCCGAGGGCCCAGCCGGGAATTGCGTAGCCCAGGAACACGATGGCGCTGCTCCAGAAGTCGAACTTCGAGCCATGGCGTATCGCTTTCATCACGCCGAGCGGCACGCAGACGAGATAGCTCAGGAAGAATCCGGTGAGGCCCAGGAAGATCGAGATGGGGAAGCGCGACTTGATGACGTCCCAGACCGGCTCCTGATAGACGTACGAGCGCCCGAGATCCAACCGCAGCACGTTCTTGAGCCACAGGCCATAGCGCACAGGCACCGGCTTGTCGAAGCCGTAGTAGCGACGGATCTCCTCGACCAGTTCCTCGGGTAGCGCGTTGCCGCTGCGGCCGATCGCCGAGCCCGGTGGCGCGGCCCCGCCCTTGGTCATGGCCGTCATCTGATAGCTCATGATGGCCCGCTCGACCGGACCGCCGGGCACGAACTGCATGACGAGGAACACCGCGAGCGTGATGCCGATGAACGTCGGAATGATCAGCAGCAGCCGGCGGATGAAGTACGCCGTCATCGATTCGCGGTGGTCTTCTCGCGCGCCCCGTACTCCGGCCAGTACCGCACGTCGGTCTCGCCCACCGGCAGCTTCACGGAGTCGTCGCCGAGCGCCCGGCGCAGCTCCGCCTCCTTCTGCGGATCGACCCACCACAACGTCGGTATGTCCGACGCGCTGCCGATACGAGTCAGGTAGCCTTCGGGCTGACCGAACTTGTTCCAGTACGCGATCCGGCTGAACGGCGCATCCCAGCCGAGGATGTACTGATAGGAGTTGGCGAGGATGCCGTCGATCTCCTGAATGATCGCGGCGCGCTTGTCCTGTTCGAATTCCGTGTCGTAGTCCTTCAGCAGCGCATCGACGCGCTGGTCCTTGAAGCCCGTGATGTTGTTGTTGTTCGGCTGGTCCGCCAGCTCCGAGGAGAACGACGTCTCGGGATTCGGGAACAGCAAGCCGCCCCAGGCCATGTTGACGATGTCGAAATTGCGCTCCATTACGAGCTTGAACAGCGTTTCTGGCGTGACGAGCCGCAAATTGAGGCCGATCCCGACTTTGTTCATCTGCTCCTGATAGACCGTCAGCCACGTCTCCGAGCCTTTGTCGCCGTACAGGAGCTCGAGCGTGAGCGGCTGACCGTCCTTGACGAGCCGGCCCTGGGCATCACGATCCTTCCACCCGGCGTCGGCGAGCAGCTGCAGAGCCGCCTGTGGATCATAGGTGTTCTTCGGGTTGCTCGGGTTCTCGTAGATGCCGCCGCTATAGTAAGAGTTCTGCGGCACGTACTCGCGGAAGAACAGCTTGTCGATCAGCTCGGCGCGATTCATGAGGAGAGCGAGCGCCTTGCGGACGCGCAGGTCGGAGAACGGCGCCTTGCGCGTGTTGAACGCAAGGCCGCTCAGGCCACTCGGGTCGTCGTTGAAGATCTTGCGCTTCTGGATCAGCCCTCGTTGCACTCGGTCGAAGTTCAGCTCCTCCACCCACTGCCGCGAGATGTTCACGAAGTAGGTGTCGAGATCTCCTTTCTTGAACATCTCGAACGCCAGGTTCTGATCGCGCACGACGATCTCGCGAAGCTCGTCGAAATTGTTGATGCCCACGTTGCGGCGAGCGTTCTCGGCCCAGTAGTCGTCACGGCGCCGGACCGACACGCTTTTGCCCTTGATGACGTCCGCCGCGTCGACGCGGTAGGGGCCGGTGCCCGGTAACATCTTGAAGTTGTAGTCCTCGAGGTATTTGGCGCCATCGACGGTTTTCAGCACGTGCGACGGGAAGATCGACATCGTCGAGAAGTAGAGAAAGTTGCGCCAGTTCTGGACCTTGCTGTGCACGCGGACGATGTATTTGCTCTCCGCGACCGGCCGGTCGAACTTGCCGTACACCAGCTGCGAGCTCGGGTCCTGCAGCCCCTTGTCCATTTGCAGGTCCCAGGTCGCGACGACGTCGTCGGCCACGACGGGCTCCCCGTCTGCCCAGCGCGCGTTCGGGTCGATGCGGAAGCGGTAGGTGCTGCGGTCGTCGGAAATCTGCCAGTGGGTCGCGAGAACGGGAACGTAAGCCAGAGTGGTCGGATGAATCGTCAGCAGCCCCTCGTACACCATGCCGGCGATCATGTAGTTCAGCGTCGTGTTCGCCTCCGGGCCCTCGACGCGTAGCGTGCCGGGGAACGACAGCATGAACTCGCGAAGCAGGCCGCCCTTGACCGCGCGCGGATCGCCGATCAGATCGAAGTCGGTGTTCGTCTGCCAGCCCTCGCCCGTGAACCCTTTGCCGCCGAGCTCGGCCGGCACGGCGGGATCCGCGCCCGCGTCGGCGTCCGGAAACACCGGGTAGGCTTCCTTGTTCATCGCGACGGGGCCGCGCGCCGGTGGCGGCGGAGTGGCTGCCACGGGCTGCTGGGCCGACGGGTTTCCGCCTCCGCACGACACGACGGCACCCATCGAAGCGATGACGGTCAGGAGGACGAGGACTTTGCGCAATGGACTGCTCCCGGAAAGCGGTAGGGCTTCTATGCTCTCGTCATACTAGAGAATTCCGCCGGGGCGGCGCTACCCGTTCGGGCGAGCGTCCCCATGCGCGCCGCGACATTGCGGCGTCCGTCGCTTAATCTGGCGGCCCCATGAGCGCCAACCCGGACGTCGGCAATTACAGCTCCTCGCGGAGCTCGCCGCGCAGCGCGCACACACGGCGCACGACGCGCACGCTCCGAGGGCGCGGGGCGTGACGACCGTGCGCCAGCTCGGCTACGCAGAGCTCGAGGCGGCGCTGCCGTTGCTGCGCGCGGCGCCGCGCGAGCGCGGCATCCTGGAGATGATCGTGCGGCGCCCGGGTTCCGGAACGCGCGAGGTGCTCCAGGCGGCGGAGCTCACGGCCGGCGGCGGCCTCGTCGGCGATCGGTGGGCGCTCGCGACGCCGCCGCACGGCGAGCCGCTGACGCTGATGAGCGCGCGCGTCGCTGCGTTGCTCGCGCAGAGCCGCGACCGGTGGCCGCTGGCCGGCGATCAGCTGTATGTGGACTTCGACTTGAGCGCCGCGCACCTGCCGCCCGGATCGCGGCTCGCGATCGGCGCGGCCGTCGTCGAGGTCAGCGCCGAGCCGCACACCGGCTGTCGCAAGTTTCGCGAGCGCTATGGGCTCGATGCCCTGCGCTTCGTCGCGCTCCGCCGTGGGCAGACAGCTGAATCTGCGCGGGATCCATGCGCGGGTGCTATGGGGGGTGCCGTCCGCGTGGGCGACGCCGTCGCCGCGCTGTTCGACTAGCGCGCGCATGCAAGAGGGCTGGTGCCTGCTCACTATCGGCCCTGCTTTAGCATCTGGTCGTGCGCCCTCGATCCAAGGGATCGAGACATGACCAAGTTTCTCAAGCTGTTGACTGTGTGAGATCAGGCCCAGCCCGTGTTGACAATATACGCCCGAGTCCGCGCTCGGTGCCAGTCGCTGCGCGACTCAATGCAGGTCGAGGCTCGGCGTGCTCGCGAGGTCGGCGATGTGGGCGCGGAGCTCGCGCGTAAAGGCTTGAAAGTGCTCCATGGCCGCGAGCGATAGCAGCGCGAGCTCCGTCAGCTGCTCGAGCCGCGCGCCGTGGTTCCCGATTTCGGCGTCGGACACCAGGGTCGCCTTGCGATGCAACTTGGTGAGCTCCCGCAGCGGCCCGTCGCGGAGCAATTGCGCGAGGCTCGCGAGCGAGCGGTGGGTCGGTTCGGCGTTGGCCTGGTCGGTCATGGCAGCGATCCGTTCCTTGCGGTGGGTCATCGTGCGCCATTGACGCCGATTCCCGGGCGCGCGTGACGTGTCATACCGTATCGAAGATCCAGCGCCGCTCGAATGGCCGCGCGAGCGAAGCGGGACTACAGGGCTTCCGCGAGCACGCGCGCGACATGGACGGCTTCGCGGCCGGCACCGTCATGGATTTGATGCCGGCAGCTCGTGCCATCGGCCACGATGACGGTGTCGGCCGGCGCCCGGCGCACCGCGGGCAGCAGCGTTGCCTCGGCCATCTGCAGCGAGATCGCCAGGTGCTCCGCCTGGTAGCCGAACGCCCCGGCCATCCCGCAGCAGCTCGAGGTCACGGTCTCCACCTCGAGGCCGGGCACGAGCTTCAGCGCATCGACCACGGTCGGCATGACGCCGAAGGCCTTTTGATGACAGTGCCCGTGCACGAGGGCGCGCCGGTACGGCGAGCGGCGGAACGCCAGCGCGAGACGATTCGCGGCGCGCTCCCGCGCCAGAAACTCCTCGAACGTCAGCGCGGCGGCCGCGAGCGTCGCGCTGTCCTCGCCCGGCAGCAACGTGCGGAACTCGTCGCGCAGCCCGAACAGACACGAGGGCTCGAGGCCGACGATCGGGACGCCGCGCGCGACGAACGGGGCGAGCGCGGCCATGCTGCGACGCGCTTCGTGACGCGCCTCCTCGAGCATGCCCGCCGCGAGATACGTGCGGCCGCAGCACAGCGGCCGGTCGCCGCCGGCGGGCTCGGGGACGTGGATCCGATAGCCGGCCGCCGTCAGGACCCGCACGGCGGCCCGCAGGTTCTCGGGCTCGAAGTACGTATTAAAGGTGTCGGGCAGCAGCACGACCTCGCCGGCGGCGCCTGCGGCGCCCGCCGGCAGCTCCGCCGCGCCGCGAAAGTAGTTGCTCTGCCATTGCGGCAGCGAACGCCGGGCCGCGAGGCCCGTGAGGCGCTCCGACAGCCAGGCCACCAGGGGCAGCCGATCGCGCAGGTTCGCGAGCGCCGCGAAGCGGGCCGCGGTTCGCGCGTAGCGCGGCAGATGCGCGATCAGCCGATCGCGCAGCGCGCGGGGGCGGTGCTGGTGGTACTGATGCAGAAACTCGATCTTCATCGCGGCCATGTCCACACCGGTCGGGCATTCGCGCTTGCAGCCCTTGCACGACACGCACAGCGCGAGCGTGTCGTACAGCTCCCGCGAGGCCAATGCGTTGGCGCCGAGCTGTCCCGAGAGCGCCAGCCGCAGCGAATTGGCGCGGCCGCGCGTGGCGTCGCGCTCGTCGCGCGTGACGCGGTACGACGGGCACATCGTGCCGGCGTCGAACTTGCGGCAGTGTCCGTTGTTGTTGCACATCTCCACGGCCGCCGCGAATCCGCGGCCGCGATTCTCCTCGCCGACCTCGTGCTCGGACCAATCGAGCCCCGTGGTGAGCGACGGCGTCGCGTAGCTCGGCTTGAAACGGAACAGCGAGCGATCGTCCATCTTCGGTGCCGCGACGATCTTGCCGGGATTCATGAGACCTTTCGGATCGAACGCCTGCTTGATGTCGGCGAACGCGCGCGCGAGCCGCGGCCCGTATAGAGGCTCTATCCACTCGGAGCGGACGAGGCCGTCGCCGTGCTCTCCGGAGTACGATCCCTTGTAGTGCTTGACGAGCGCACACGCTTCCTCGGCGATCGCCCGCATCTGTCGTGCGCCGTGCTCGTTGCGCATGTTCAGCACGGGGCGCACGTGCAGGCAGCCGACCGAGGCATGCGCATAGAACGTGCCGCGTGTGCCATGTTTCTCGAATACCTGCGTGAGCCGCTGCGTGTAGTCCGCCAGATGCTCGAGCGGCACGGCGCAATCCTCGATGAACGACACGGGTTTGCCGTCGCCCTTCATCGACATCATGATGTTCAGGCCGGCCTTGCGCACTTCCCAAACGTCGCGCTGCCAGGCCGCATCCGCGATCTCGACGACGCTGCCCGGCAGGCCGAGATCCGCCATGAGCTCGGTCAATGCGCGGAGCTTCGCAAGCTGCGGCGCGAGCTCGTCGCCCGCGAACTCGACGAGCAGGATCGCTTCGGGCGCACCGAGGATCGTTTTCGCGATCGTCGCGCGAAACGCCGCGATGTCGCGCGACAGCTCGATCATGGTGCGGTCGACGAGCTCCACGGCCGCGGGTCCGAGCTTCACGATGTGCTGCGTGAGGTCCATGGCCTGATAGAACGTCGGGAAATGAACGACGCCGAGCACCTTATGCGTGGGCAGCGGCCAGAGCTTGAGCTTGATCCTGCGGAAGTAGCCGAGCGTGCCCTCGGAGCCGACCAGCACGTGCGCCATGTTGAAGGCGTCCGTGGAGGCCATGTCGAGGTTGTAGCCGGCCACCCGCCGCTGCACTTTCGGCACGCGCGCCTCGATCTCGCCGCGCTCGCGCGTATAGAGCTCGCGCATCTGCGCGACGAGCCGGCGGTAGCGTTCCGGACCCGTCGGTGCCCCGGCCGGGACCTCGCCGAACGTCAGCGTCTCACCGCTCGTGAGCCACGTTTCCGCCGCGAGCACGTTGTGGACCATGTTGCCGTAGCGCATCGAGCGGGCACCGCAGCTGTTGTTGGCGGTCATACCCCCTAGAGTCGCTTGCGCCGAGGTCGACACGTCGACGGGATACCAGAGCCCATGCCGCTTGAGCTGGGCGTTCAACTCGTCGAGCACGATGCCCGGCTCCACCCACGCCGTGCGGGCGACGGTGTCGAGTTCGACCAAACGATTCAAGTACTTGCTGTGGTCGACGACGAGTGCCGCGCCGACGGCCTGCCCGCACTGCGACGTGCCGGCGCCGCGCGGCAGGATCGGCACGCCGGCCGCGGCCGCGATCGTGAGAGCCGCGATGGCATCGTCGCTGCTGCGCGGCACGACGACGCCGAGCGGCTCGATCTGGTAGATCGATGCGTCGGTCGAATAGCGACCGCGGCTGAAGGTGTCGAACAGCACCTCGCCGCGAAGCTCGCGGCGGAGTTGCGCTTGCAAGGAGTCGAGCGGTGCAGGGGGCATCTGGGTCGGGTGCGGCAAGTGCTTGAGCTAACGGTGCTTATTGTATGCGGGTCCGGGAGCGACTTTGCTAGAATTGCGGCCAAGAAATCCCGCCGGATCGCCGCCCAAGGCGATCGCCAGCTCGCCCAGTACGTGTCGCCGAACGACGACGAGGTCCACTCCAGCAATTTGGTAGCTAGTATGCATAGGCAAGGTGCCGGCCAGGCACGAGATCGGTCTGCGGTGTGTCGGTGAAGTTCATGGATATTGCAAGGACAGTGAGCCTCGCCGTGGCGGTGTGCTGCTTCGGCATGATCGCCCGCGCGCAGGAGCGACCCACCGAGCCTTTCGACCGGGACGTGTTGCTGGCGAAAGCAGAGGAGCTCGCGAAGCACCCGTACGTCGACGTGATCCGGCACAACGCGCCGGAGCTCAAGCTCTCGTACGATCAGTATCGGTCGATCCGTTTTCGGTCGGACGCGGCGATCTGGAACGGCGAGAACCGCACGTTCACGATCGATCTGTTCTATCCCGGGTTCATCTTCAACATTCCGGTCAACATCAATCTCGTGGTGGCCAAGACGGCGCGCCGCGTTCTGTTCACGAACGATTTGTTCGAGTCCGATCGCGAACGCCCTCGTGGCCGGTCCGGACGCCGCGTACTCCGGGTTCCGCGTGCGCGCGCCGCTGAACAGCCCCGACGTCCAGGACGAGTTCCTCGTGTTTCAGGGCGCAAGCTATTTTCGCGCCGTGGCGCGTGGTCAGCTCTATGGATTGTCCGCGCGCGGTCTTGCCGTGCGCACTGCGCGGCGCGAGGGCGAGGAGTTTCCGGCCTGGACGAACTTCTGGATCGAGCGGCCGCCGGAGCGGGCCGACCGAATCGTGATTCATGCGTTGCTCCAGAGTCCGTCCGTCGTCGGGGCCTACACGTTCACGGCCAAGCCCGGCAACGAGACCGATCATCGACGTGGACGCCGCGCTGTTTCCCCGCGTCGAGCTCAATGCCTTCGGCGTCGCGCCCTTGACGTCGATGTTCCTGTTCGACTCCGTCCAACCGCGCGCGCTTCGATGACTATCGGAACGCCGTGCACGACTCCGACGGGCTACAGATGGTCAACGGCAATGGGGAGCGCATCTGGCGGCCCCTCGCGAATCCGCCCTCCCTCCAGGTGTCCGCGTTCGTCGACGAGAACCCGCAAGGCTTCGGGTTGCTGCAGCGCAAACGCGATTTCGAAGACTTCCAGGACGCCGAGGCGCTCTACAATCGCCGACCGTCGTTGTGGATAGAGCCGAAGGGCGATTGGGGGCGCGGCCACGTCGAGCTCGTCGAGATCCCCTCCGACCGCGAGATTCACGACAACATCGTCACCTATTGGCAGCCGGAAACGCCGATCCCGGCGGGCGGCAGAGCGAATTTCTCCTATCGCATGCGCTTCACCACGGAGCCGCTCGATGGGTCGCTGGCACGCGTGGTCGCAACCCGCTCGGGTCAAGCGCTGCAGAATCAAAGTCAGCGATCGTTCGTCGTCGACTTCCGCGGCCGCGGCCCGGTTCCGCAGGACTTGAAGGCCGAGGTGTGGAGCTCGGGCGGCACGGTCTTGAATTCGCGCGGTCTTACGCTGCCGCAGAGCGACATCTACCGGGCCAGCTTCGAGCTCGATCCCGGGCGCGAGGACATCGTCGAGCTGCGCCTGGTGCTGACGTCGAAGGGCAAACCCTGGGCCGAGACATGGCTGTACCGATGGACTCAATAGCGCGCCCGTCGACTGCGGTGCCGCCGCCGGCGTTGCTCGACATGCCGGAGCAGAGCTTTCGCCGGTACGAGTTTGCCCGCCGTGCCGGGCGGCTGTCGGCGAAGACGATCGCGGCGCGGCTGCTGACGTTCGGCGGCGCGGTGGGGCTCACGGCGTACGCGACCCGCGAGATGATCGCGGTCGTGTCGTTCGGCACCGTGGCATCCGCGTTGCAGTGGGCCATGGTGATCCTATTCGCGATCACGTTCGGCTGGATCGCGCTCGCAGCCAGCGCGGCTCTCGCGGGGGTCCTGTTCGGCGGCACGCGGTTGCGGGCCGCCGCGAGCTCGCCCGTCATCCATCGCACGGCGCTCGCGATGCCGGTGTACAACGAGAGCCCGGCGACGAGCTTCGCGGCGCTCGAGGCCATGGCCGAAGCCCTGCTGAAGCTCGACGCGACGGGCTTCGAGATTTTCGTGCTTTCCGACACTACCGACCCCGAGATCTACGTCAAGGAGACGGCCGCGTTCCATGCGCTGCGCGACAAGCTCGGGGAGCGGATGCGCGTCTGGTATCGGCGCCGCGCCGGCAATGCGGGACGTAAGGCCGGCAATCTCCACGATTTCGTCACGCGCTGGGGCGGCCGCTACGACTTCATGATCGTGCTGGATGCCGACAGCATCCTGACGGCGGACACATTGCTGACGCTGGTGCGTGAGATGGCGGCCGATCCGCTGCTCGGCCTGCTGCAAACCGTGCCGCGGCTCGCCGGCGGCACGACGTTGCTGGCTCGGCTCCAGCAGTTCGCCACCGCGATCTACGGTCCGATCGTGGGACGCGGCATTGCGGCGTGGCAGGGCGAGGACGGCAATTACTGGGGTCATAACGCGATCGTCCGCGTCCGGGCTTTCGCCGCCGCCGCGGGCTTGCCGACGCTGCCCGGCAAGCGGCCGTTCGGCGGTACGATCATGTCGCACGATTTCGTCGAGGCGGCGCTGCTGCGCCGTGCGGGGTGGGCCGTGCGGCTGTTGCCCACGGTCGGCGGGTCCTGGGAGGACAGCCCGCCTTCGCTGCTCGACGTCGCGGCGCGCGATCGACGCTGGGCGCAGGGCAACATTCAACACCTTGCAGTGATCGGCGCGCGCGGCTTCAAGTGGTCGAATCGCATGCACATGGCGATCGGCGTCATGAGCTACTTCGCCTCGCCGTTGTGGTTCGCGCTGATCATCGTGGGTCTCGCCACCGCCGCTCAGATCGCGACGGTGCAATTCCAATACTTCACGGAGGAGCGGTCGCTGTTCCCGCGCTGGCCGCAGTTCGATACGCCGCGCATGATCCAGCTGTTCATTCTCGCGATGGCGATCTTGCTGTTACCGAAGGTGCTCGGTGTATTGCGGGCGTTCGTGAACGCCGAGCTGCGGCGCACCGTGAATCCGATTCGCGTGCTGCTCGGCGCCGTCATGGAGACGCTGCTGTCGGCCCTGTTCGCGCCCATCATGATGATGATGCAGTCGCGCCAGGTGCTCGAGATCCTGTTCGGCCAGGACTCGGGCTGGGCGACGCAGCGACGCAAGCGCTCGCGGACACCCTGGGCGAGATTGTTGCGGCGTCATTGGCTGCAGACGCTGGCCGGGCTGGTGGTGGCGCTGACCCTTCTGGCCGTGTCGCCTTCATTGTTCCTGTGGATGACGCCGGCGCTGGTGGGCCTCGTGCTGGCGCTCCCGCTGTCGGCGGCGAGCGGCAGCGTAGGGCTCGGTAAGGCGCTGCGGGTGCTGGGGTTCCTCGTGACACCCGAGGAGGTCCATGCGCCCGGCATCATCGCGCGCCGCAACGAGATCGAGGAGCGGCTCGCTGCCATGCTCGACGGAGTCACGATCGAGCGGCTGCTGCGCGACGACCTCGCACGGCAGCGGCACTTCTCAGCCGTGCAGCCGCGAGCGCCGGCCACGCGCGGTCATCCGGACGTCATGTTCATGACGGCGCGGGCGAAGCTTGGCGATGCGCACACGGTCGAGGAAGCGCTTGGTTGGCTCACGGCTCAGGAGCGGTTGGCCGTCGTCGGCGATCGCGATCTGTTCCACGTGCTGGCCAAGCTCGTGAATCCCGACATGCCGGACCGGCCGGCGTTGCGCTCCGCATAGTCACCACGCTGTTGCTGCCTCGATTGCGAAGATTTGCGGCTTGGTCGCCGCGGCACCGCGCCTTAGACTGACTTCGAGAGCACGGAGAACGTCGATGCAGCTTCCGTTCGGCCGATGGTCAGCGCTCGCCGGTGGGCGTCACGCGACACTGGCGGCCATGGCGATCGGTTCCGTCGCGCCATGGGGCGCCCGGGCCGACGACCTGCTGCGCTGCGGCAGTGTGCTGATCAACCTGGGCATGGTGGCGCCGGAGGTCAAGGCGAAGTGCGGACCGCCGAAGGACAAGAACGTGGACGACGTCCCGCGACGCGTGCATCGGCCGAACGGCACGACGGCCACGGTGGGCACGACACGCATCGAGCGGTGGACCTACGACCGCGGCTACGGCCGATTTCCGGCCGTGCTGACGTTCGAGGACGGCAAGCTGAAGTCGATCGAGCTGCTGACCCGCCCCTGAACATGCGCATTGCTCGGCGCGTTGCCCCTGCGGCTAGAATGGCGGGTCGCGCCGCGGCCGCTGGAGCAAGGATTCCACTCCCTACATGGATCTAGAAGCCGACGGGTACCCTCTACGGCGTCCCGTCCCCGAACGAACCTCCGAGGTGCTTGCCACGCTTGCCCACGGGCCCGGCGAGCGCGTGACTTTTCGCGAGATTCTCCTCGACCTGCGGCACCGCGCCTTCGGCTTCGCAACGCTGGTGTTCGCGTTGCCGTGCTGTTTGCCCATGCCGCCTGGCATTCCGACGATCTGCGGCATCGCCCTCGTGATCATCGCGCTGAACCTGATCGTCATGCGGCGCCGGCTGTGGCTACCGGGGGCGATCGCCGACAAGAGCGTCGCGCGACGGGACCTGCAGCGCGTGGTCGACTGGGCAACGCCGCTGCTGCGGCGGCTCGAGCGCTACTGCAAGCCGCGCCTGCCGATCGTGACCGAATCCGTCGGCAAGGTGCTGGTCGGCGTCGTGATACTCGTGCTCGGGGCGATCATGATTCTGCCGATACCGCTGCTCGGCAACATGCCGCCGGCGTTCGCGGCGACGGTGATCGCGCTCGGGATGACCGAGCGCGACGGGCTGATCGTGCTGATCGGGCTGGTGGTGTCCGTGGCCGCCGTCGCGCTCGCGTCGGCGGCGACCTGGGCCGCGATCATCGGCATCATCGACTTTTTCAGCCGCTCCTGAGCCGCACCGCGAGCCCAGGGCAATCAGAGCCTTACGACTCCGTCGCGCTACTCGGGCCGGACAGCAGCGCGTCGACCTCGCGCTCGCTCGCGAGCCAATCGGCGAGCGCATCGCCGCCGCTGAAGCCCCGTTCGGCGGCCCGTAAGTACGCCGCTTCGGCGATCATGGCGTGGCGCTGCTCCGCGGAGATCGCGGAGCTTCCATCGGCGGTCCGGGGCGACCGGCGTTTTGCGGAGCTCGGGGGGTTGCCGGAGGCACGGCTGCGCTTCGCGCGGCCGGGAGACGCGTTTTCGCTCATGCTTTTGACTCCTGTTGACTGCAGCGGATAGGCATCGCAGTAGTGCAATGCTAACGGATTCGAGTGACAGTCAGGTGACTTGTTCCAGGTCGTGCGCGGCGTCCTCCGATGTCGGTCGGCACCGACAGGTTGGTGTTTCGCAGCGCGCTGTGCTAGATAGACTGCTAGTCATAATGAGTGCGCAACCTGTTGCGGCATCAGCAAAACCAGTCAATACGGGAGTACACATGTTCGAGATCGGCAAAAAGGGTTCGCCCGACAAAGGGCCAGAGGCGGCGGGGCGAGTGGAGACGCGGTCGGAGTCGACTCCCGCGCGCAGCGCAGGCAGCCCCAGCCGCGAGAAGGCGGTCATCGGTCCTTCGATTCACATCGACGGCGACCTGCGCGGTGAGGAGGATCTGCTGATCGAGGGTGAGGTCAACGGCACCGTGCAGTTGCGTAGCAACAGCCTCACGATCGGGGCGCAAGGCAAGGTGCGCGCCGACGTGTATGCCCACTCGATCTATGTCGAGGGGCTCATGGAGGGCGACCTGTATGGCACCGAGCGCGTGCATATTCGCAAGAGCGCGCAGGTCCGCGGCAACGTGACGTCGCCGCGCGTCAGCCTCGAGGACGGCGCGCGCTTCAAAGGGGCCATCGAGATGGACCCGCAGGCGGTGCAAACGGCGACGGCCAACCGCAGTAACTCGGCCAGTGCCCGTCCGGCCGGCGCCAAACCGGCGGCACCGGCGCCCGCGCCGGCCAGACCGGATGCGGCGCCAGCGTTGAAGACCGGAGTGTAGCCTGGCAATTCGCGGTTCCGTCATCATGGCGGCGGAAGTACGCCGCGTCGGCGAGCACCTGCAGGCCGCCGGGCCCGAGGGCCTGAATGCGCCCCTATTCCAGTCGTTGCTCCAGAGGCTCGAGGGCGGCGGCCGCTGGCTCGTGCTGGATCTTGGCGCGGCCCGGGCGAACACGATTCAAGCGTTCGGCAAGTTTCGCTGTCGTCTCGATATCGTCGATCTGGCCGTGGAGGTGGATGCGCTGCGCGCCGAGACCGAGGCTCGAGTGCTGCGCCAGCGCGTCGAGGCGTTGCTACCGCCGCGCGGCACGGAAGGCGTGGACATCGTGCTGTGCTGGGATCTGATCAACTACCTCTCCAAGCCGGCCCTCACCGCGGTCATGGAGTCCATCGCGCTGCGCTGCCGGCCGGGCGCCTTGGCGCATGGGCTCATCTACTACTCCACGCGGCAGATGCCGGACCGGCCGGGATCGTTCGTGCCGCTGGACGATCAGCGGCTCGCCAACCTGGCGCCGCCGGGGGCCGAACGGCCGGCGCCACGTTACTCGCCCGAGGACTTGGCGCGCTGCATGCCGCGCTACACGGTCGAGCGCGGCCGGTTGCTGCGCAACGGCATGCAGGAGTTTCTGTTCCGGCTCTGACGAGCCTGACCGTCCGCCGAGCGGAATTTTCGAGGCGTCGATGGCCGACCAGGCCGACCAGAACCTGCCACCGTTCCAGATCGTCGCGACCGCCCGAAACTTCTTGAGCGATGCGGAGATGGATCGGCTCATCGCCGAGCATCGGACCCAGCTGGCCCAGGGCATGCTCGGGGCGGGCGAAAAGGTTCCGCACGTCCGCAGGTCGCAGGTCGCGTTCCTCGGCCTGCAGGACCGCTATCGATGGCTTTACGAGCGCATCTGGGACCTAGCGCAGGACGCGAATCGGCGCGGGTTCGGCGTGGATATCTCGGGCGTCGAGGGCAACATCCAGCTGGCGCGCTACGACGGCTCCGATGAGGGGTTTTACGACTGGCACACGGACTTCGCCGGTTATCGCCCCCTGCGCAAGATCTCGATCTCGATTCAGCTATCGGGGCCGCAGGACTACGACGGCGGGGATCTCGAGCTGTTCTTCAACAACCGGCCGCAGAGTCTCGAGAAGGCCCGCGGCACCTTGCTGGCATTCCCGAGCTTCGTGCTGCATCGCGTCGCGCCGGTGACGCGCGGCACGCGCTGGAGCCTGGTGGCCTGGATTCTCGGCCAGCGTTGGCGCTGAGCTCGCGGGCCAGTGCGGCAGCGCCGCAGCCGTCACGCCGCTGCGATCGGGCGACGACGCTTAAGGGCGATCACGCCCATCAGAACGAATGCCGTCAGCACGGCGAGCTGCGCGATTGCGAAAGCGGGCGAGCTCTGCGTGGGCGCCAGGGCGTGCAGCACCGGCACTTTCTGGAACGCCTGCGTCACGGCGACGAAGCAGTTCAGGTACAACGCCGCCAGCGCGGTGCTCACGTAGACGGAGCGCCACTGCCCCGCGAGCTTGAAGACGAAGAAGCCGGCGACGGCGCACGCCAGCAGCACCAGCGACAACGTGCCGACGACTCGCGCCGGATCGAAGCCATACGGCGGGATCGGGAAGCCCGTCACGCTCGTCAAGATCGTGGTCGCAAGGAAGACCGACGTCAGCGCGTGGCGCAGGTGGCCGTGGAGCATGGCGCGGGCGACGACGAGTCCGCTGACGACGCCGATCAGACTCAGGATCACATGCACCAGCGTGAAGGTCGAGATCGACATGCCGAGTAGCATCGGGGCTCTCCTGCTCCTGCGAGCTTCGGTCGTGAGGACGCCTTAAGCGGACGTTTGCGCAAGCGCAGTGTGCCTCCGATCGAGTCTCGATTACTATTGATGCCGGTGCGCACTGCGGTGCCCGCTCGAGCTTCGGTGCGGAGGAGGGGAGTCCATGCTCACGCGGATTTTGGTCCGGACGCTCTATGCCGTCGCGGTGCTTTGGCTCCCGGCGTCGGCCTTGGCGCAGAAGCCCCTGGAGCTCACGGCGCTGGACTACATTCAGATCCAGCAACTCGTGGCGAAGTACGCACGTGCGATCGACACGTGCTCGAACAACGGGTACGACTACGCGGATCTCTACACGCCGGACGGCATCTTCCTGCCGATGGTCAACGGCAAGTCCGTGCCGGGCATCCAGGGTCGCGAGAAGCTCGCGGAAGTCTCCGGCGGCGGCTCGAAAGGTTGCAAGAACGTGCCGTGGATCGAGCAAGGCGTGCATCACCTCTACGTGAACCACATCATCACACCGACGGCCGACGGCGCGGCCGGCACCGTGGACATGATGATGATCGGCCTCGACGGCGACCCGAACAAGATCGAGAGCGACGGGTACTACGAGGACGTCTACGTGAAGACTGCGCAGGGCTGGCGTTTCAAGCAGCGCACTCACCACGCATTGCTGGACGCCGGGCGCCGGCCGCCTCGCAGCGCTGGCGCGCCGTCATCGGGCGGTAAGCCGTAAGCCGGGGCTGCCGCGGGCGACGGAGACGCTGCATGCGACGTCCATTGATGATCGTCTTCGCTGGCCTCGCGAGCGCTGGCAGCCTGCACGCCGCCCCACCCGACGCGCCGCCGCGCGAGTTCACGGGACGGGACTTGTTCTCCCTGCAGGTGGCGGCGGACCCGCAGATTCGGCCCGACGGCGCGGTCGTAGCGTACACGCGCGTCTCGTACGACATCATGACGGACCGCGAGCACCGGTCGATCTGGCTCGTCGACGTGACGAGCGGGGAGCAGACGCCGCTGATCACGGGCGCGGGCTCCCACTCCTCGCCGCGCTGGTCACCCGACGGCAAGCGGCTCGCGTACGTGTCGACGCAGGACGAGGGGCGGCCGCAACTGTTCGTTCGCTGGATGGACACCGGCCAGTCGGCGCGGCTGGCCGAGCTGACGAGCCCGCCTAGCGCGCTGACCTGGTCGAACAGCGGTGCCGCGATCGCGTTCACGATGTTCGCGCCCGACGAGAGCGCGAAGCTCGGCGAAGCGCCGCCGAAGCCCGAGGGCGCCGAGTGGGCGCCGCCGCTGCAGATCATCACGGACGTCACGTATCGCGCCGACGGGGCGGGGTACCTGAAGGCCGGCTACACGCATGTGTACACGATCCCCGCCGACGGCGGCGTGCCGCGCCAGCTGACGTACGGCGCGTACAACGAGGCGGGGCCGCTGACGTGGTCGGCCGACGACGAGCTCGTCTTTGCGGCCGGCAATCGCACCGCCGACTGGCGCCTCGAGCCCGTCGAAAGCGAGATCTACCGCGTCGCGCTCGCGGACGGCACGGTGACGCCGATCACTCACCGCGTGGGGCCGGATATCGCGCCTGCGGTGTCGCCCGATGGCTCGAAGATCGCGTACCTCGGCTACGACGACCAGCTGCTCGGCTATCAAAACGCTCACGTCTACGTGATGGACCTCGACGGCGCCCAGGCGCGGGTGATCGCGCCGACGCTCGACCGCAGCGTCGACGCCGTGCGGTGGGCTCCGGACGGCCGCAGCCTGATCATCAAGTACGACGATGCCGGGATCGCGAAGCTCGCCCGGCTGCGGCTGGACGGCCGCGTGGAACCGCTGGTCCAGGGCCTGACCGGCGACTGGGTCGACCGCCCGTACACGGGCGGAGAATTCAGCGTGGCGCGTAACGGCGTGGTGGCGTACATGAGCGGCACGCGCGAGTCGGCCCGCCGACGTTTCGATCGCCGGTCGCGGTGCGGCCAAGCAGCTCACGCATTTGAACGATGCCTTTCTCGCGGGCAAGGCGCTCGGCGACGTGCATGCATTGACGTTCAAGTCGAGCGTCGATCGGCGCGACATCCAGGGCTGGCTCGTCACGCCTCCCGATTTCGACCGCAGCAAGAAATATCCACTGATCCTCGAGATTCACGGCGGTCCGTACTCCGCCTACGGACCCACGTTCGCCACGGACATGCAGCTGTACGCGAGCGCGGGCTACGTGGTGCTGTACACCAACCCACGTGGCTCGACGTCCTATGGCGAAGAGTTCGCGAATTTCATCCAGCACGCGTATCCCGGCGACGACTACGACGATCTGATGAGCGGCGTCGATGCCGCGATCGCCGAGGGCTACGTGGATGCGGACCGGTTGTATGTCACCGGGGGCTCGGGCGGAGGCATCCTGACCGCCTGGATCGTCGGCAAGACGCATCGCTTCAAGGCCGCCGCCGCGCAGAAGCCGGTGATCAACTGGACGAGCCTCGTGCTGACCACGGATGCGGCGACGTTCATGCCGAAGTACTGGTTCGCGAAGCCGCCGTGGGAGGACCACGAGAGCTACTGGAAGCGCTCCCCGCTGTCGCTCGTCGGCTCGTGACGACGCCGACACTGATCGTCGTCGGCGATCAGGACTATCGAACACCCGTCAGCGACTCCGAGCAGTACTACGAAGCTTTACAGCTGCGGCGCGTGCCGACGGCGCTCGTCAAGGTGCCCGGCGCGTCGCACGAGCGGCCCCGCCGCGCGCCCCTCGCAATCGGCCGCGCGGGTCAGCGCGATCCTCGCCTGGTTTGCGAGGTACCCGAAGGCGCCGTAGCGGCGGCCCGTGATGGCCCGCGGCGGTCGCGCCGGCTTTGCCCCGTGGCGCGGAACTCGCTAATGTCGAGTCGAGAGCCATGAGGGAATCGCCATGCTGCGGAAGGTCACGACTGCCCTTGCGTTGATTGCAGCGCTCGCCATCCCCCTGACTGCTTGCGCTCCCGCCAAGGAGCCCGCCGCCGCGGCGAGCGGCCCGACCGCGGCCGAAGCGCTGGCGTTTCTCGACGAGGTCGAGAAGCAGTACACGGCGCTGTACGAGGAATCGGCGCGCGTGAGCTGGGTCAACGAGACGTATATCAACTTCGACACCGATTGGCTCGTCGCGAACGTCGACGCGCGAACCACGCAGCTGCGCGTCGCCTACGCGAAGCGCGCCGTGAGATTCGACGGCGTGGACGTGCCGGCCGACGCGCGGCGCAAGCTCGAGCTCTTGAAGCGCGACGTGAGGCTGCCGGCCCCCGACCGGCCGGGCGCCGCGCGCGAGCTCGCCGACATCACGACGCGACTGCAGAGCACGTACGGCACCGGCAAGATCGACTTCGAGGGCCGCAGCGTGCCCCAGAGCGACACGGAAACGCTGATGCGCACGCTGCGCGACCCGGCCAAGCTTCAACGAGGTCTGGACGAAGTGGCACGACTACGCCCGGGTCATGAAGAGCGACTACGTGCGCATGGTGGAGATCGCGAACGAGGGTGCGCAGGAGCTCGGGTTCGCCGACGTGGGAGCGCTGTGGCGCTCGAGCTACGACATGCCGCCCGACGCCTTCGCTGCGGAGGTCGACAGGCTGTGGAGTCAGGTCGAGCCGCTGTACGACGATCTTCACTGCTACGTTCGCCGCAAGCTCAACGAGAAGTATGGCGACGACGTCGTGCCGCTCGACCAGCCGATCCGCGCGGACCTCCTCGGCAACATGTGGGCGCAGAGCTGGGCGCCGCTCTACGACGTGGCATCGCCCGCCGGCGCTACGGGCGGCGTCGATCTAGACAAGGTGCTCGTCGACCAGGGCTACGATCCCATCAAGATGACGAAGACGGCCGAGGCGTTCTTCTCGTCGCTCGGCTTCGCGCCGCTGCCGGAGACCTTCTGGCAGCGCTCACAGATCGTGCGCCCGGTCGGGCGCGAGGTGGTGTGTCACGCGTCCGCCTGGGATCTCGACGCCCGCGATGACCTGCGCATCAAGATGTGCATGGAGGTCAACGGCGAGGACTTCCGCACGATCCATCACGAGCTCGGCCACAACTACTATCAGCGCGCTTACAAGGATCAGCCTGCGCTGTTTCGCAGCGGGGCCAACGACGGCTTTCACGAGGCGATCGGCGACACGATCATGCTGTCGATCACGCCGGAGTACCTGCAGCAGATCGGACTCATCGATCGTGTGCCGGACGCCGCTCAGGACCTGGGGCTGCTCATGCAGCAGGCGCTCGACGGCGTGGCGTTCCTGCCGTTCGCGGTCCTCGTCGACAAATGGCGCTGGCAAGTTTTCTCGGGCGAGCTGACGCCGGCCACCTACAACTCCGGCTGGTGGGCCCTGCGAACGAAGTATCAAGGCGTGCGCGCGCCGGTCGAGCGTCCAGCCGACGCGTTCGACCCCGGCGGCAAGTTTCACATCCCGGCCAACGTGCCATACATGCGCTATTTTCTCGCGCGCCTGCTGCAGTATCAGTTCTACAAGGCGGCTTGCGACGAGGCCGGGTGGCAGGGCCCGCTGCATCGGTGCACATTCTTCGGTTCGAAAGAGGTCGGTAAGCGGCTCAACGCCATGCTCGAGCTCGGCGCTTCGAAGCCCTGGCCCGAGGCGCTCGCGGCGTTCACGGGTCAGAAGGCGATCGACGGCTCGGCCCTGCTCGCTTACTACGCGCCGCTCTCGGCGTGGCTCAAGGAGCAAAATGCCGGCAAGACCTGCGGCTGGTGAGGCGCGCTAACGCGCGTCGCCGACGGCGCGGCGAACGGGACGGGCGAGGATCGCCATCACGATCGCGCCGGCCATGAGGACGCCGGCCATGATTCCGAACAGCGACTCGAGCGGCATGCTGCCGATGAACCCGGCGGCCCAGCCGGCGAGCTTGTTGCCGAACGCCAGGCCCAAGAACCACAGTCCCATCATCAGCCCGACGATGCGCGACGGCGACAGCTTCGTGACCGCGCTCAAGCCCACGGGGCCGATCGCGAGCTCGCCGACCTCCGATAAGAAGTAGGCCATGATCAACCAGAGAGGGCTGACGCGGATCGCGTCGCCGCCCTGTGCCAGCATGCCGGCCGGCACCAGCAGCAGGAACGCGAGCCCCATGAAGAACAGGCCGAACGCGAACTTGCCGACGGCCGACGGCTCGCGCGGCCCGAGCTTGACCCAGATCGCCGCGAACACGGGCGCCAGCAAGATCACGAACAGCGGCTGCACGGACTGAAACCACGACGACGGAAAGCCGACGCCCGCTATCTCGAGCCGCGTGTACCGATCGGCGAACAGGTTCAGCGTCGAGCCCGCCTGCTCGTAGGCGGCCCAAAATAGCGTGGCGGCTGCGACGAGAATGACGAGGACGCCGATTCGCCGCCATTCCGCTCGCGTGAGACGCGCGGCGCCTGCCGCGTGGCCGGACGCGGGTGACGCCGAAACGCCGGGAGCTACCCGTGGCTGTGCGCCGATGCGGTCCAGGGCCGGGCGCAACTGCTTCTTCCCGAGCACGTATTGACCGAGCCCGAACAGCATGCCCACCCCGGCGCAGCCGAAGCCGATATGCCAGTTCACGCGCTGCGCCAGATACCCCGCGACCAGCGGGCCCAGCACTGCACCCAAGTTGATGCCCATGTAGAAAATAGAGAAGCCGGCGTCGCGCCGGCGGTCCTCCGTGGCATACAGGGATCCGACGAGCGTGCTGACGCTGGGCTTCAGGAGTCCCGTGCCGAGGACGATCAATGCCAACCCCGTATAGAAGAACGGCAGCGCCGTGAACACCAAGGTGAAATGGCCCAGCATGATCGCAATGCCGCCGAGCAAGACGCTGCGGTATTGGCCAAGGAAACGATCGGCGACGAAGCCGCCGAGGATCGACGCGCCCCACGCGGAGCCCGTGTAGGTGCCGTAGATGGATGCCGCGTCGGCGTCCGCCATGGCCAGCCCTCCGGTCGCGGCCGGCGCCGTCATGTACAGAATGAGGAAGGCGCGCATGCCGTAGTAGCTGAAGCGCTCCCACATCTCGGTGAAGAACAGGGTGGTCAACCCGACTGGGTGGCCGAAAAAACGCGTGTCCACGGGCTGCGTCATTGCCTCCACGATAACGCGAGCGCTCGCAAGAATCTCCTGCCGCGGCAGCGGCGACGGCATCGCCCGGCTCGGTGGGCTTCGCGACCGTGCACTCGGATGACGATTGCGATCCCGACCGCGCCGCGGCACGATGGCGGCACCGTGCCGAACACCCTCCGATGAGCGCTTACGTGGTGTCCTTGCGATCAGTGGGTCGCGCCGACGTCGAGCTCGTGGGGGGCAAGAACTCGTCGCTTGGGGAGATGCTGCAGGCGCTCGGCGCGGCCGGCGTCAGCGTGCCGGACGGTTACGCGACGACCGTGCTTGCCTACCAAGATTTCCTGCGCCAGGACGGCCTCGAACGGCGCATCGCCAGCACGTTGCAGGGGCTCGACGTCGACGATCTGTCGGCCCTGGCCCGGGTGGGTGCCGACATTCGGCGCGCGATCCTCGCTGCACCGTTGCCGCCGCGGCTCCGCGAGGAGGTCGGTGCCGCCTGGCGCGAGCTCGACGGGGGCGGCGGGATTACCGTGGCGGTGCGCTCGTCGGCTACGGCCGAAGACCTGGCCGACGCGTCGTTCGCCGGCCAGCAAGCCACGTTCCTCAACGTCAGCGGCGAGCGCGGCGTGCTACGGGCCGTGCACGACGTCTACGCTTCCCTGTTCACCGACCGCGCCATTGCGTATCGCACCCACCACAAGTTCGATCACTCGCAGGTCGGCATCTCCGTCGGCATTCAACGCATGGTGCGCAGTGATCTCGGTGCGAGCGGCGTGATGTTCACGCTCGACACCGACTCGGGGTTTCGCGACGTGGTGTTCATCACGAGCGCTTACGGTCTGGGCGAGACCGTGGTGCAAGGGGCGGTGAACCCGGACGAGTTCTACGTATACAAACCCGCACTCGCTGCCGGCCGCGCGGCCGTGCTGCGCCGCAATCTCGGTGCGAAGGCCATCAAGATGGTCTATGCCGAGGCCGGCGCAACCGACCGCGTCGCGACGGTACCCGTGGCGGACGAGGAGCGACAGCGCTTTTCGCTGACCGACGGCGAGCTCACGGCGCTCGCGCGCCAGGCCGTCGCGATCGAGCGGCACTACGGCCGCCCGATGGACATCGAGTGGGCCAAGGACGGCGATACCGGCCAGTTGTACGTCGTGCAAGCGCGACCGGAGACCGTGCAAAGCAAGAATCGGCGCACGTTGCAGCGGTTCTCGCTCAAGGGCAAGTCGAAGGTGTTGGCGGAGGGGCGCAGCATCGGCCAGAAGATCGCGGCCGGTCGCGCGCGAATCGTGGCCTCCGTGGCGCAAATGGAGCGCGTGCTGCCGGGCGATGTGCTGGTGGCGGATATGACGGACCCTGACTGGGAGCCCGTGATGAAACGCGCGGCCGCCATCGTTACGCGCCGCGGCGGCCGCACCTGTCATGCGGCCATCATCGCGCGCGAGCTCGGCGTGCCCGCCGTGGTGGGTTGTGGCGACAGCGCCGACAACGTCCGCGACGGTCAGCCGATCACGGTGTCTTGCGCGGAAGGCGAGACCGGCTACGTCTACGAAGGCGAGCTGTCGTACGAGCACCAGGAGATCGAGCTCGACGCGCTGCCGAGTGTCCCCGTGAAGATCATGATGAACGTTGCGAACCCGGACCGAGCATTCGCGTTCGCGGCGCTGCCGAACCACGGCGTGGGGCTCGCGCGGCTCGAGTTCATCGTAAACCGCATGATCGGCGTGCACCCGCGGGCGTTGCTCGAATTCGACGCGCTCGATGCCGAGCTGAAGCGCTCGATCCGGCGCCAGATGGCGGGCTACACGGATCCCGTCGCGTTCTACGTGAGCAAGCTGGCCGAGGGCATCGGGCAGATTGCCGCAGCGTTCGCGCCGCAGCCCGTGATCGTGCGCCTGTCGGATTTCAAGTCGAACGAGTATGCAAACCTGCTCGGCGGGCGCGGTTACGAGCCGCACGAGGAGAACCCCATGCTCGGGTTTCGCGGTGCGGCGCGCTACGTCGACCCGTCGTTTCGGCCGTGTTTCGAGCTCGAGTGCCGCGCGCTGAAGTTCGTGCGCGAGCAGATGGGCCTCACGAACGTGCAGGTCATGGTGCCGTTCGTGCGGACCGTGACCGAGGCGCAACGCGTGATCGAGCTACTGGCGGACAACGGCCTCAAGCGAGGTGAGGACGGTCTGCGCGTGATCATGATGTGCGAGCTACCCACCAATGCGCTGCTCGCGGAACGCTACCTGGAGCACTTCGACGGGATGTCGATCGGCTCGAACGACATGACGCAGCTCACGCTCGGGCTCGACCGCGACTCCGCGATCGTTGCCGGCTCCTTCGACGAGCGCGATGACGCGGTCAAGGCCCTGTTGTCCCTGGCCATCGCGGCCTGCCGCAAGCACGGCAAGTACATCGGCATCTGCGGCCAGGGCCCGTCGGATCATCCGGATTTCGCTCGCTGGCTGGTGGCGCAGGGCATAGACAGCCTGTCTCTGAATCCGGACACGGTGCTCGACACGTGGCTCATGCTCGCCGGGGCGCAACGTCCGTGAGGCGCTCGGCGTGAGCGACGCCGCGCGGACGGTGTGTTTCGTGTCCGACCGCACCGGCGTGACGGCGGAGACGTTGGGCCACGCGCTTTTGTCGCTGTTCGCGGGCATGAGGTTCGAAACGTACACGATGCCGTTCGTGCTCGATGTGGCTCAGGCACGCGGTGTCGTCGAACGCATCAACGCGCTCGGCGCCGAGCAGCAAGCGCAGCCGATCGTATTCTGCACGGTCGTCGATCAGGAGGCGCGCGCGGTCGTCAAAGAGGCCAGAGCGCTCGTGATCGACATGTTCTCCTTCGTGGCTCCGCTCGAGGTGGAGCTCGGCGTGCGTGCAGGTGCCGCCGGCGTGCCCGCCATGCACGGTGCGAAGACCGATCCCACGTACGCGGCGCGCATCGATGCTACGAACTACGCGCTGGCCAACGACGACGGGGCTGGCCGCCGCGACTACCGTTCCGCCAACGTCGTATTGATCGGCGTGTCTCGCTCCGGCAAGACGCCCACGTCTTTGTATCTGGCGCTGCAATATGGCGTGTTCGCGGCGAACTATCCGCTGGCAGACGAAGAGCTCGAGGCCAGCCAGCTGCCGCGCGTGCTGCTGCCGCATCGGCAGAAGCTCTACGGGCTGATCGTCAAACCCGAACGATTGCAGCAGATTCGCAGCGAGCGCCGCCCCGGCAGCCGCTACGCGTCGGCGCAGCAGGTGCAATACGAGATCAGCGCCGTACAGGCGCTGTACGACCGGTTCGGCATACCGTATCTCGACGTGACCGAGTCCAGCATCGAGGAAATCTCGAGCCGCATCATGGACCAGCTGGCTCTGGCGAGGCACGCGCGCAGCTGACGCCGGCGCATGCCTCAGCGCCTCGGCATGGCGCGCTTGCCGTCCACGACCGGCGGCAGGCCGCCCGCTTCGTCGTACACCTCGGTGATGAAGCGGTCCCTGCTTTGCCGGGTATCCCCGAGCGTCGTCGCATCGTACGGAGCGGTGAGATTGGCGGCGAGCACTTCGTCGATCGAGCGTCCCTGCTTGCGTAACGCCGCCACCTTGGCCCGCACGTCGACGAGCATCGCGCGATAGGCGGCTAGATCCGCCTTGTGCACGAGCGTGCCATGACCGGGCACGAGCGTGGTGCTCTCGTTCGCCACACGCTCAATGAGACCCACGGCGTCGAGCATGCCTTCGATCGTGCCGCCGTTTGCCTGATCGGCGAACGGATAGCCGAAGTTGCGATAGAAGTCCTCGATGTAGATGACGTTCGCATTGCGGAAGCGAATGATCGTGTCGCCGGCCGTGTGCGAGGGCATCATCGGAATCAGATCCACGATTTCGCCGTTCATGTGGAACGTGACGGCGGGCTCGTCGGCCGTGGCCGCGTCGTAGACGTAGGTCGCGATGGGCACGGCGGCAGGATCCGGCGCGGGCGGCGGTGCGGCGCCGCGTTGCGGTGGGCGCAGCATCTCGTTGCGCAGGTTCTCCTGCGCATAGATCACGGCGCCCTCGCGCGCAAAGAACGCGTTGGCTCCGGTGTGATCGCTGTGAACGTGCGAGTTCACGACGATCTTGATCGGCTCGGCGGTGAAGGAGCGCACCGCGGCGAGCGTCTTCGCGGCGACCTGCCGGTTCTGCGTGTCGACGAGCAGCACGCCGTCGGGCCCGTACAGCGCCATGACTCGCCCGCCCGAGGCGTCGGGATGCGCCGGATCGAGATCGCGGGAGCCGTGCAGCACGAACAGATTCGGCGACATCTGCTCGGTGACGCGGATCTCGATCCGGTCCCAGGGCACCTCGTAACCCGGCGGGAAGGTCGGCGAGCCCTGGCCGGGCGCGATCAGCGTGATCGGATAGCGCGGTGCCTGCGCGTGGACGGCCGGCAGCGGTGCGGCGGCAGCGGCAAGAAGGCAATACCGCGCTAGCCGTGCCGCACCTAAGGCGGCCAGCCGACGGCTCGACGGACTGTCGCGAACGTCGCTTGGACACCTGGATTCCCCCCGCACGGAGTTGAGCCTCATCGCAGCCGAACGAGCTTCCGGGGTCGTGCGCGCCGCGACTCCCGCTACATCTCGACGTTCAGAACGATGCTTTCGGTTACGCCGCCCATCGTGACCGAGAATCGGTTGATGCCCGGCTTGAAGTGGTCTTTGAGCGATTCGAGGTTCACGCGTCCATTGAACTCGTGACAAGGTTCGCCGCGCTTCGCGCCCGTGATGGCTATGAGGATAGGACGAACCTCGGACTCGTTGACGGCCGTGACGTGCGCGTCGCGCGTGAAGTCGTGATTGCACAGGGTCATCGCGAGCGGCAGGATGCCCTTGCTCTGGTTCAGCTCGTCGTAGAGGACTTCGACGGTCAGGTCTTTGGCTTCGACTTCGGCGAGCTTCAAAGTCGGGACGGCGCCTTCGGGCACCGTGATCGTAGTGTCCGCAGGAATCGACGCGTCGAACACGGTGCCCTCTTCGAGCACGGCCTTCTTCCCGGGCAGGAAACCGGCGGGCCACAGCACCATGGATAGGGCGCGCGCCACGCCGTAGCGGTCGTTGCCGGACTGGTCGTAACCGCCGCTCAAGGAAATCACGGTGCCGTCCACGGCGTTCACCGAGACGGCCATCACTCGGAGCGAGCCGCCGCGCCCGCCGATGCTGTTGTCGTTGAGCTTCGAGATTCGCAGCACGAGCGGTGTGCCGGCCGAAATCACCGTGTGCCCGCCGACGACGACATCCTTCCAGACGTGGCCGTCGACCGGATACCCGACTCGGAACTTCTTCTCGCTCGAGGTGATCCGTTCTTCGAGCTCGCCGAACACGATGGTCCCGCGAGGAATGACGACCCCGTCGGCGAGCGCGCACCGAGCTGCGGCGACGAGCAGAAGACTCGATAGGAGCGCGATGTTGCTTGTCATTTCTGAGCCGCGATCCGTTGTCTTGCCGCGGGATTCTAGGCGATCAAGCTGCGCCAGGTCGACTCCGCGACGGGCGCGATCCGCGACGGGACGGCCGCCCCGGCAGGATCGAGGCGCGCAGGGCACCACGCAAGGACCCTGGGCAGCAGTCGAGAAACTAGCCGAGGTTAATTCTATAACCTGCTGATTTAGAATTATTAAGCGGCCACTCACCGATAGGCATGCTCGTCTCTCGAAAAGACGCCGAGACGCTGCGGGATTCGTGCGGAGGTGCTGCGGTCGGACAACCCTCTGCAGTCGTCGTCTCGACACAGCGTGCGCAGCTGGCCGGCGCCGTGCACGGCCATGCCGTCATACGTGGCCGCGGTCAAAGGCGCGGCCGTGTCGCCGCATTTGATGCCCGTGTCACCGGTGCGGAACTGCAGCACGAGATCGGCGAGGCCGTCCCGATTCACGTCGCGCGTCCAGTGGGCGCGCGCCACGGCGCCGGCGGTGCCGAACCGAACCGTGTCCAGATCGACCTGGAGCGGATCGAACGACGCGCCCGATAGCAGCGCGACGCGTACCTCGCCGTTGCCGTTGAGATTCACGCGGGGGTTCTTTTCCGACGGCTCGATGCTGAGTGAAATCTCGAGCTGCGTTTGCGCGTTCGGCGCGGCACCGATCACGGAGAGGGGGCTCGCGAACGACACCTCGACTGTCGTTTGCAGCGCGTCGTCGAGCTTGCGCAGGTTCATCGGTGCGTTCAGCGCCTTGTCGCCATCCACGATGGGCATCTCGGCGATCCAGGCCGTCGAATCCTCGGGATCCACGGCCACGGAACCGACGTGCTCGCCATAGCTGCCGCCTGCGAGCTCGACCCCGAGCGGCGAGAGGTGGACGACTCTGTGGCCGTAGTAGCTCGTCGTGAAATAGACGCTGTGGTCGGCGGGATCGACGGCGATGTCGCTCAGCGACTCGTACTGGGTCGTGGGGTAGGGCGCGGTTCGGAACAGCTCCACGCCCTCGGGGGACAGCTTCACGATCTCCAGGGTGCCGGTGTCCGTGCCACCATCCCAGGTGGATTCGCCGAAATAGACGCTGCCATCCGATGGATCGGCGGCCGCGACCCAAAGGTCCGGACCCGCGAACGTTTCATGATGCGGTCCCGTGCTGCCGACGATCTCATACCCGTCGAGCTCCTCGGTGGTGCCTTGTAGGCGAATCCATCCATTGAACGTCGTGATCCACAGCGCGCCGTCGGCGGCGACCACCGCGAAACCGGCATGGTTGAAGCCGCGAACGGTCGCGAGCCTATGGTTCGCGAGATCATAGAGCACGGCTTCCATCGGAATCGGGCTGTCGGTCGGGCTGTTGGGATCGACGGCGCGGAGCACCCACACGCCGTGGCGAGTGGTATCGATCGCGAACGTCGGCTCGAGATAGAAGACGCCGCGTTCCACGAGTCGCGGCTCCGCGTGCTCCCAGATCTCAGCGCCGTTCGGCGTAACTCCGCGGATCTGCGTGATTTGCTCTGGACCGTCCGGCGCGACCTGTGCGATCCATATATTGCCGGTGGTGGGATCGACTTCGCCCTTCTTGAACAGCGCACCGCGACCTGGCGCGACGTCACCAAACGGGGTGCCGAAGGCCTCCGCAATCGTGGTGACGACGGCGCCGTCGGGAGCGCGCCGCTCGAGCACTCCGTCGTGCGTCAGCCAGATGTCCGCGTGCGCGCGAGCAACGACGAGCGTCATCATCACCGCGCACAGTGCCGTGCTGATTCCTCGGCTCATCGAAGATCTCCTTCCGTAGAAGTGCTTGCGACGCTCGGTTTCGAGGCTCTCGGCCTCGCTTCGCCGCTGGGGCGATTGCAATCGGCATGCCAGCGGCCCGGGCCGTTGACGGACCGTTGCAGACGACGCCCGGCACCGTGGTTTCGTTGCGCGGCGCCGATCGCTGCGGGCGAAGTCGTGCATCACGCTGCGCGGCTCATGGGTCCCGTCCTTCGGCTCGTGTACGCGGCCGGCTCGAGCGATGGCGCCCGGCGACAGCCGGCTGAACGGGCCGAGGTCTAGCGAGGGCGTCGCGCGTGCGAGGATGGCCACGTCCGGTGGGCAGCGACGTGTCGGTTCCGCCCAACACGTGGCGCAGATTGGCGCGCAAGCTTCGCATGTTTGCTGCATTCGTGGCCCGCATCGATCCGGTGGCGGGCGCACAACTGCCCGCGTTGGCGGGGACGATCTCGAGCGCGAAGTCGCCGAATAGCGACACCCGTACCGGGGGATCGAGCGTTCGGCGCTCGCTCCTGGAGCAACCGGCGTCGATCCTCGAGTTTGCCGCCGGGCATTTCTCCGGTGCCCGGGGCAGCCCACGGTCTCGTCGCGTTTCGGATTCCTGGAGTAGGATGGCGCAACAGGTCTGATCCTGACGGGGGAGCTCATGCTGCGTGTCACGTTGCCGGTCTTGCTGATCGCTGGTGCCGCCTGTGCGGCTACTTCTTCCGCGAGCGCGGCCGCGTCTTGCGCCTCGCTTGCGACGGCGCTGAAGCTGAAGAACGCGACGATCACGGCGGCCGTCGAGGTGCCCGCCGGCGGCTTCAAGCTGCCGGGAGCCGGCGCGCCCGGCGGCCCGCCGATGGATCTGTCGTCGCTGCCGGCCTTCTGCCGGGTGGCCGGCACGCTGCGCCCCACTGCGGATTCCGATATCCGCTTCGAGGTCTGGCTGCCGCTGACGGGTTGGAACGGCAAGTTCGTCGGCGGCGGCAATGGCGTATGGGCGGGCTCCATTGCCTACGGCGACATGATCGGTCCCCTGGCGCGCGGCTACGCCGTCGCCGCCTCCGACGTGGGCCATCAGGGCAGCCCTCTCGATGCCAACTTCCTGACCGGGCATCCGGAAAAGCTCGTGGATTTCGGGCATCGCGCGGTTCACGAAACGACACTGGCCGCCAAGGCAACGGTGGAAGCCTTCTTCGGCCAGCGTCCGCAGCGCTCGTTGTACGTGAGCTGCTCCACGGGCGGGCGCATCGGCTTGATGGAGGCCTATCGTTATCCGGACGACTACGACGGCATTTCGGCCACGGCGCCGGCCAACCCGATGGTGTCGCTGATGGTGATGTCGCTATGGACCGGCGCCGCCACGATGAAGAACGAGGCGAGCGCCATCCCGCCTGCGAAGTTCCAGTCGATCCACAAAGCGGTGCTCGATGCCTGCGATGCGAATGATGACGTGAAGGACGGCATCATCACGAATCCGCCCACCTGCCACTTCGATCCCGCCGTGCTGCAGTGCAAGGACGGCGATGCGGCGGATTGCCTGACGGCGCCGCAGGTCGCGGCGCTGCGCGCGATCTACGCGGGCCCGAAGAACCCGCGCACGGGCGAGCAGATCTACCCGGGCCTGTCGGTCGGCAGCGAGCCGCAGATGCCGGCGCTGACGATGGGCAAGGAACCGTTCCCCGTGGCCACCACCTTCTTCCGCGGCGTGGTGTTCAACGATCCGTCGTGGAATTTCCGCAGCTTCGACTACGACCACGACGTGGACCGTGCCATGGCCTATGGCCACGACGCGCTCGATGTCCCGGCGAACGGTCTGCAGCGCTTCGTCGCCGGCAAACGCAAGTTGCTGCTGACGCATGGCTGGGCCGATGGGCTGATCCCGGCGCAATCGACGGTAAATTTCTACGATTCGCTGGTGAAGGACCTCGGCGCGCGCCGCGCGCAGGAGAATGTGCGGCTCTTCATGGTGCCGGGCATGGGTCACTGCGCCGGCGGCGCCGGGCCCTCCAGCATCGATTACTTGGGCGCCATCGACACCTGGGTGGAAACCGGCAAGGCACCGGAGCGGATCGTCGCCAGCAATCCGCCGCGCGCGCCCGAGCGCACGCGCCCGCTGTGCGCGTATCCGCAGGTGGCAAAATATTCGGGCAGCGGCAGCACCGACGACGCGAAGAATTTCCGCTGCGAAATGCCCTAGGCGGTCGTCCGGGGTGCGCAACGATCGGCGCGGCCTCAGCGTACGCGAGTGCCGGGTACAACGAGCGGCGGTGCCGCGTTGAGCTTTTCTATCGCGAAGCCGGCTGCGATTTTGTAGCGGCTCATGAACGCCTCGCGCTCCGCTGCCGGGATCGCGTCATCGATGTCGTCGAACACGCCGCCGCACCGCTCGTCGAGCAGGTTCAGCAGACCGAAAGGGCCCGCGCCGCGGTTGCGCAGCACGACGGCGGAAATGGGCTCGCACAGCTGCGCGTCGTAGGCGCGCAGTGCCGCCGCGGTGACGCCGTGCTGCAGCATCGCCGCGCCGAGAACGCGTGCATCCACGATGGCTTGGCTCGCACCGTTGCTGCCGGTCGGGTACATCACGTGCGCGGCGTCGCCGAGCAGCGCGACCCTGCCTGAGACCCATGTCGGCACGGGCTCGCGGTCGATCATCGGGTACTCGAAGGCTTCCTTTGCGCCACGCAGCATGCTCGGGACGTCGAGCCAGTCGTAGGTCCAGTCTGCGAAGTGGTGGATGAACGAAGCGATCTCCACCTTCTTGTTCCAGTCGCCGTTGCTCCAGCCGCTGGAGTTGTCCACCGTGATCTCCGCTATCCAGTTGATGGTGGCGAGGCCCGTGGCGGGATCCGCCGGCGAGATCGGGTAGAACACCACGCGATGACGGTGAGTGCCGAGCCCCACGAATGACGCGCCGGTGCGTATGGGCACGCCCGGCGTCATGCCCCGCCACATGATCGCGCCGCCCCACTGGATCGGCGGCTGATCGGGGTACATCTGCGCGCGGATCGCCGAATGCAGGCCGTCGGCACCGATCAGCAGCCGGCCCGCAACCTCCATCCGATCGCCGTCTGCGGTTTGCACGAGCGCCGTGACGCCGTCGGCACCCTGGCGGAAGCCCGTGATGCGCGAACCCGTGCGCACGGCGCCTGCGCCGAGGCGCTCGATCGCTGTTGCGAGCAGCAGCATCTGCAGCTGCCCCCGGTGGACCGCGTACTGCGGCCACCTGTAGCCCGCGAGCAGGCCGCGGGGCTCGGAGTACACATCGTTGCCGTTCAGCCCGACCAGCGCCCACTCCTTTGCTTGCAGCCCGATGGCGTCGAGCTTGTCCGGCCCGATGCCGAGCTCATAGAGCTCGCGCACCGCGTTGGGCTGGAGGTTGATTCCCACGCCTAGCGGCTTCGGGTCGGCGACCGCCTCGAGCACGACGCACGGTACCCCGATCTGATGCAGTGTGAGGGCGACGCTCAGTCCGCCGATGCCGCCGCCGGCGACGATGACGGGGAGCCGATTCGATTCGTTCATGCGTATGTGCTTGCTGGGCCCGTGATTGTGCCAGCCCGCGGCGCGCCCCGCGACGTCGTTGCGTTGCATCGTCGTGTTTTCGCCGCCCGACGTCGATCCGCAGTCCTACTCCCGTCTGCCGCTCATCCTCAAAGACTCACTCGACGCCGAAGGCAGGCGCATCTTTGAAGCCGTCAACGGCAAGGAAGGCAACGTGCCGCGTCTCGGTCCACCGGCGAGCTCGATATATAGCCTCCCCGCCTCCGAGCCGTACGACGAGCTCAACGTGCTGCTGCGCAAAGCGAGCGTAGGTCCGCAACTGTTCGAGATCAGCACGCTCGTGCCGGCGCGTGAGTTCAACCAGCAGTACGAGTGGAGCGCGCATGAGATCGGCGCGCGCCGGGCGGGGGTCGCTCAGGAGGTGATCGACGTCATCAAATACGATCGACCCGTGACGGGCCTGCCGCAGAAGGAAGCCACCGTCATCGAGTTCGGCCGGGCGTTGCTGCGCGGCGATCGGCAGGTTCCTGCCGAGCTGTTCGCACGCATGGTCGGCGTGCTCGGCCGTCAAGGGACCGTCGAGATCACGATGATCATGGGCGACTACACGATGACGGCCATGCTGTTGAACGCCGTCGATCAGCACCTGCCGCCCGGCAGGGAGCCTCTGCTGCCGCCGCGTTGAAAGTCAGCGCAGGGATCGGGAATCCGTCTTCCAATTGGGATCCTTGCAGATGCCGCAGGCGTCGCCCACGAAATAGCCGCGTCCGGCCGCGCTCGTATCGCCCTGGAGCTGCCACTTCAGCCAAGCGACGGCCACGACGCCAAAAGCACCGCCGTTGTCCTGAGTATAGGTACCCCCGTGGCCGACCGATGGATACACACCATAGAACGTCGGCACTCTCGGCGGCATGAGCTCGAAGTCACGCTTGCCATTCAAGTAGGCGATGTCGGACTCGCCACCCGTCACGATGATCACGGATCCGTGAATGCCCTCGTAGATGTTGGCATTGGCACTCGGGTCGTCCGTATTCGGGAGCAAGCCGCTGTTCCAGATGCCGACGGTCGCCACGCGGGGATCGCCCGAAGCGCCGTAGGACATCAGGCCGCCGCAGGACATGCCCATCGCCGCCACGTGGTCGACGTCGACCTTCTGGTAGAAACGGCTGCCACGCTTCCCGCTCTCGGCTTCGAGCCAATCGATCGCTGCGACGAGGGCCGCGCCGTTCTTCAGCATGGTCGCGCCGCTCGGCAGGCCGCCGGCCGGTCCGCCGGCGGCAGGGCCCGGAGCGCGGGCGCCGTTCGGCGCCGGTCCGGGCGCTTGCGGACCGGGCCCGTTCTGGGCACCGGGCGGCCGCGGCACCGGCGGCCCGTCGGCGATGATGACGAAGCCGTACGAGGCGATCTCGGTCAGGTACTCGGGGAACGTGAGGCCGTTCTTGGCGCAACCGCCCTCACCCCAGACCAGCACCGGATGCTTGTCCATCGACAGCTCGCTCGGTCGGTAGATCGTATGCGTCGCGAGCCCCGGATCGTGCTCGACGACCACGGGGTAAGGACCCGTCGGCGGATGGCCGATCTGCGGCACGTCGATCGTCGTGAGCTTCGTGATCCGGGCCTCGCTCTGCGCCAGCGCGCTCGCCGCGATGCCGCCCATGGCTGCCGACAAGAACAGCAGGCTCATGGATTGCGCGACTTTCGGAAGACGATTCTGCGTTTTCATGATGATTTCCCCTTCGTCGATCGATAGACGTTCATGGTTCGAGGTGGACCGTGACGCGCCGGCTTCGCCAATCGTCGATGCCGTCCGCTTCGGCCTCGCCATCCACCCAGCGGACCGCGAGCGGTACCTTCAAGCCCGCACCCTCGAGCAGGCGCGCCACTTCCTCGGCGCGACGTTGCCCGACACCCGGCGACTCCTCGAGCAGCGTTCCGTCGCTGAGCCGATGCGCGCCGCGCATACCCGTGACGACGCCTCGCGTCGCCGCAATCAGCCGGGCGCGCTCGAGAACCGAGACGAGATCGGCCGGATGGCGAAACGACACACCCTTGTCGAAGTCGAAATAGATCTCGATGGTTTGCGGGCCCTCGGGCCGGGAAGGCGGCGCTCGCGGCGCGGCGGGATCGGGCGCGAACGCGAGCCGTCCGGCACTCGGTCCGGGCGGCCGCGGATTGAAGTCGATCGTGTAGCGCTCGTCGGCCGGCAGCAGCGTGTTGCAGTTGGCATCCCGCTCGGGCATCACCGAGAGCCGCACGGGCTCGAGCACGACGCCGCCGCAGATACGAGGCGCGTCCGACACGATGCCCTCGACGAGCACCTGGTGACCGAGCATCGGCGGTTGGACCGCCGCGCTCACGTCGCTTTGAATCGTGAGGTAGTAGAGCTCGCCTGCGTATTCGCTGAGCCAGCAAGGAACGGAGCGCGTGTCGCGGACGATCGGACAGCTCACGAAGCTCAACCGCTCGCCGGGCTTCGGGCCCGCGGCGACCAGTGCCGGGCCCAGCGCAAGCGCCACGAGCACGATCGGACGGCAGCGCCGCATCATCAAAGCACGCTCAGGAAGTTCACGAGGTCGACTTTTTCCTGCTCCGTGAAACGAATGTTGAAACGCCGATCGTAGAAGTCGACGACCTCGCGCAAGCTCGCCGCCGAGCCGTTCGAGAAATAGGGTGCGCGCGCCGCGAGCCCGCGAAATTGCTGGATCACGATCGCGCCCACGTCCTCGCACTTGCCCGAGATCAGCGCGCGGCCGGGATCCTGCGTATAGATCGTGCGACCGAGGAACGGATGCGGCGGCAGATCTCTCCTGCAGGTGATCTTGAACAGCGGCAGCTCGGGCAGCTTCTTGGCCCAGGGACTTTCCGCCGGCTCGAGCGCCCAGGGATGGTTCGTGGTGCCGAGGTCCATCCAGCCGTTCGCCGTGTCCATGCCCGTCATGTGCATGCCGTGACAGGTCGAGCAGGTGCGCTTGATCGGATTGCCGAGCCCAACCGTATTGATGTGCATCGCATCGCTGATCCAGAAGGTCCTGAAGAAGAAGACGTCGTGGCCGCGCTGGACGGACTCGCGCGACGCGTTGCGCGCGCGCTCTGCGGCGTCGCGGCCTTCGGGCAGGTCTGCCCACTTGTTCTCCATCGGGATGACGAACCGGGTGGTGTTGTTGCCGAGCACGCCGTCGGCGCCCTGCGCCATCGCCTGCGGGCCGAGGCCCGAAGGGCCGCCGGGCTCGTTCAACGCACCGGCGCCGTTGGAGTAAGCCTGCGCCGCATAGAGTTCGAGCTCGAAGTCGCGAATCCGGTCGAGTTGCCGTGGCGACAGAGGCTTCGCGACTTCGAGATGCCCGTGCGCCGCGGATTGCGCTTGAGTCTTGAGCGTCGGCTCGCGCGCGTCGGCCATCATGTTCATGTTCACGGGCCTGCCGGTATCGGGATCGACGGCGGCCAGCATGCCGGTCTTGCCGATGAACGGCGTGATGCCGAACCGCGCCGAGGTCACGTAACGCAGATTCGCGGCGGGGCGCGGCCGGCGGTAGACGGACACTTCGTGCCTTTCGCCGGAGATGCCGTAAACCGGATGCGTGTTGCAACCGGTGGGATCGCGCACGACCTCGAGCGTGAACTCGGGTGTGATCGGGTGACCTTCCGCGTCGACGGGCGGCCACGGCAGCGGGACGCGAAACAGGCCGCGCTCGAGCAGCAGCGAATGCGCTGCGGGATCGGCGGCCGGCAGGTCCGGGCAGTTCATGCCGTCGATCGCGGCAAAGATCGGGTCCTTGCCTTGGGTGTCGGTCCACCGCTGCACGATGCTGGTGAGCGCGAGCGACATGTCGTCGGCCGGCTGATGGCAGGAAACACACGCGCGACCGTTCGTGCCAAGGACTTCGAAGAACGGATGGCCGGCGGTGTCGATGGCGCCGCTCGCATTCACGATCCCGAGCCGACCCCACGCGTCGGCGTATTCGAGATAGGCCGGCAGTGGGCGGCCGTCGCCCGGTGCCCACCAGTCACCCCGCGTCGGCTGAGCGACGAGCAGCGTCGCGGCCCACGCCACCGGCAGCAGCACGATCGAGACTCGCTTGCTCATCTGCGGCTCGTCAGCTGGCGCTCGAGAAGCCAGTCGTAAAGCCGCTCTGGCCAGCCGTCGACGGGCACGCCGCGCTTCGTCATGCCGAACCCCCCGCTGACCCCGTCGTAGACGTGGAGCTCGGCGGGCTCACCGGCCGCTTTCCAGGCGGCGAACAACGCGAGGCAGCCGTTGGTCACGTTGAAGTGGCTCGACCCGACCGCGATGAACAGCGGCGGCGCATGCGCGGGCACGTCGACGTCCTGCAGCGACGGGCCGTACAGCGAAACGAGAAAATCCGGCGAGGCGTCGGACTTCTGCTGCAAGCGCGGTGCCGACGGCGACGCCGCCGCCGGCCGAAAAGCCCATGATGCCGACGCGCGCCGGATCGATGTTCCAGTCCGCCGCGTGCTGCCGGACGAGGCGCAGCGCCGCCTGCGCGTCCGCCACCGCGAGCTCGAGCACCTCACGCAGCGCGGCGTCGCCGGGCGCCGGATTCGCGTTGGCTTTGACGATGGTGAGCTCCTGACGCGGCGCCGCACCGGCGCCCGGCATACCGGGCAGGGGTCCACGCGGCTTGGTCGGGTCCTGTTGCAGTGTCCGGTACTTGAGCACGAAGCCCGCGATACCCCGCTCATTGAGCCACGCCGCAACCTTGACGCCCTCGTCGTCGAACGCGAGCGCGCGCAGCGCGCCGCCCGGCGCTATCACGACCGCCGCACCGGTGGCTTTGGCCGGATCGGGCAGGAACACGGTCAGGCTGGGGTCGCTGACGTTCGTGATGACGCGGTCGCCGCGAGGCGAGCGTGTGACCGATTCGGGGTGCGACCAGCCTTCCGAGCCCCGCGCTCCGTCGGGCCAAAGCCGAAGTTCCGTTTGCGCCTGCGCGAGCTGGGCGAAGCACAGCGCCATCCCGGCACACAGCACGAACCTGCCGAGCGGCATCCTCATTGCCCACTCCGGGAATTGCGCGCCAATACGCGGTCGAAGTAATCGAAGATCGCGGGCCAGACCATCGGCACCATGCTGCCGTGATTGCCATCGACCTCGAGGTAGTCGAAATCGAAGTGCCCGGCGCGCATGAACGCCGCGAGCGCCCGGCTGCCGGCGAGCGATGGCTCGGCGCCGGTGCCTTCGGTGACGAAAATCGGCAAGGCGCGTAGCCGGTCGAACGGATAGGTCTCCTTGTCGACGAAGGGGCCCGACATCGGCGCGATGGCGCGCCAGCGTTCTGGATAGCGCGCCGCGAGGTGCCAGACGCCGCCGCTGCCCATCGAATGCCCCGCCAGGAAGGTTCGCGATCGATCCGCACCGTATTCCTCGGTGACGATCTCGAGCACGGTGATGACCTCGAGCTCGCTCAAGTCGAGCTCGCGCTGCCGCGCCGGCGTCACGGCCGCCCGTTGAGCGGCTGCGGTCTGCGACTCGCCGAAGACGGCGGGCAAGCGCAACGGATTGCCGTACGCGCCGAGCGGCGTGAAGCCGAGCGGCGAGACGACGATGTAGCCGTGCTGCTCGGCCAGCTTCTCGATCAGACCTCCCGCGATATCGAGATACGTGCTTTCGTTCGCTCCGGCGCCATGCAGGAACAGCAGGATCGGCAGCGAGCTCTTGCCGTCCCAGCGCGTCGGCACGTAGATCCGGTAGGGCATTCGCTGCCCGGTCGGCGCGAAGTCGTATTCGCGATGCTGATCGCCTTTCGGCCGCGCGCTCGCGGCGGTCTGCGCGAAGGCGCTGCCGTGCGCGACACCGAGCAGCAGCAGCCCCACCGTCAGATAGAAACGACTCATGACTCGTGATTTCTTCATTTCGAGCTCCGCGTCATTCGATACAGCAGCACGACCAGGGCCAGCGTCGTGAGATCCGCAACCGCGATCATCCTGAACCCGGCCGCGAACGAGCCGGTCACGTCGCGCAGGATGCCGAGCATCTGCGGACCGAAGTACCCGAATAGCCCCGCACCGAGGCTCACGACGCCCATGGCGTTGCCGGCCTCGCTGCGCGGCATCAAAGTGCCGGCGAGCCCGTAGAGCTGATTCGCCGCCGAGAAACCGAAGCCGATCCCCACCGCCGTGGCCACGCGAAATACGAGCTCATGCTCGATCGTCAGCGAGATGGACGCCGCGGCGAGCAGCACGAACATACCGCCGAGAACGACGAGCTTGTTGAAGCGGTCGGCGAGCACGCCGACGGCGAGATTCAGCACGATCGCGGCGATGTACCCCGTGCTGATGATCAGCCCCGCCGCCGCGGCGTCGAGACCGTAGACGGCCTTGGGCCACGCTCGGCACGAAATAGGTGATCGTGAATTGACCGAAACCGCCCAAACCGACGACGAGCGCGAGCAGCCACACCGCGGGCGAGCGAAACGCGCTGCGCTGCAGGGCGCCCTGCGGCGCCGCGGCGGTTGCCGCTATGGGGACTGCTTCCGCGGTCGGCCGATAGAAGAGCCAGAACACCGCGGCGCCGACCAGCGCCATGAACGCGTAACCCAGGATTGCGGTGCGCCAGCCGAGCTCGCCGACGAGCGCGCCGCCGAGCGGCGCACCGACCACCGAGGCCATCGCCGAGGTCGCGCCGAGCACGCCCATCGTGCGGCCGCGCAGCGACAGCGGCGACGTGAGCGCCACCGCGATCAGCACGCTCACGAACGCGAAGCGGTAACCGAAGATCGCGAGGCCGCGAAACGCGAGCGCCGACTCGAAGCTCGAGGCTTGGCCGAGTAGCACGCTGCCGATCGCCAGGCCGACGAGGCCGAGCGCAAGCACGCGTTTCTCGCCGAAGCGGCGCGCGCTGATCCCGGCCGGCACGCTGAGCAGCATCGCCAGCAATCCGTATAAACCCGTGAACAAGCCGAGCTGCGTGAAGCTCATCCGCATGTCTTGCTGGATCGACGGCAGGAGCGGCGAGAAGCCGAGATTGGACAGCTGCAGCGTGAACATTGCGACGAGCGTGACGCCGAAAGGCAGCCACCAGACCGGACGCACGACCCGCGACACCGCCGTCATCGCGGCACCCGCTCATCGAGAAAGGCGCGGACGGCGGCGCGCGTCGCGCCCGGATTCCAGGCCCGAGCATCGACGACGTCGGCTTCGACCGGCAGCACCGGAATGCCGGCCTCCTCGAGCGCGCGCTCGATGAAGCGGCGACCCGTCGCCGAGGGCTTCAAGCTCCGTCGGGTGCAGCACGAGCGCGGCGTCGATGCGATGCTCGCGCGCCTGCTCGACGATCCACTCGGCCGCCCACGGCGGATTGTGCAGATACTCGTTGAAGCTCGCGGTCCGGCTCGCGAGCGCCGCGATCGGGTCGTCGAGGCCGTAGCGGATATAGCCGTCGGGGCCGAAGGCCAGATACATCGACCAGACGAAAACCGCGCCGTGCGAGGCCTCGAAGGCCGTATAGAAATCCGTGTCGTGCCAGAGTCCCGCACCGACCCACATGAGCCTGCGCTTCTCGCCCGGGCACGCCGCAATGCCGGCGTCGACACGCTGCTCGAGCTCGTCGCAAAAGTGCCGTGCATGCGCGAGCGCCCAATCGGTGCCGCGGACCCATTGCGTGGCCATCACGTTGGCGATCTGCTCGGTCATGCGCACGGGTGTCGCGGGCGCGGACGCTATGATCTTGCGTGCCGCGTCGAAGATCTCTTCCTGCCGGTTCACGCGCTCGAGCCGTAGGCGCAGCGCGGCGCGATCCAAGCGTTGCCCGCCGATGGCTTCGAGCCTTGCCGACGAGCCGCTCGAGCGCTGCCGCGACGAACTCGAGCCGGTGCGGCTCGACGAGCTCGCGCCAGCGGTGGCGGCCGAGCTCCCACCACCGCGGGGGCAACTCGGTCGCGCCCGGATGGTCGATCTCGAAAAGCTCGGCGCCGAAGGCCTCGGCCCAGAGCGAGAAGACTCGGTGGATGCAGTCGCAGGTCAGGCGCGCGCAGAACAGCCGCGGCGGCGGCAGCCCGCCCCAGGGCGCTTCGCCGGCTTCGCGCGTAGCGCGTGGTTGCGAGCCCGAGACTGCAATAACGACACAGCTGCTCCGGCAGGCCATCGGCCGTCATCGCGTCGAGAAAGGCCGGCGCCTGCCGCTTGGCGGCAACGAGCGACGACCACCACTGATTGCTGACGGCCGGGATTTCGAGCAGATCGAACAATTCGAACGGCACGTCGGCCTGCACGAGCGCGTACGGCTGGCGCTCGTCGAACACGCGCCGCCGCAGCTCTCCGAACCACTGCTTCTGGAAGGCTGCCGCCGCAACCGTCGACTCGAGCTGCTTCTCAGCCATACGCGCGCTCCGGCTGCGCGCAATGCGCTCGTGAGCAGGGCCTGCGACGCGTTCGCGATCGGCTGCACCTAGGGGCCGCGCCGGATCACACTGCAGCACGGCATGAGGCAGCGAGCGCCGCTCGAGCAGCCGAACGCAGCCGCGGATAGTCCCAGCCGAAGCTCGCATCGTCGGGCGGCAGCGAGACGACGACGACATCGATGCTCGGGAGGAAGCTTTCGATCCAGCGCTCGAGCACCGCGACCGGCGTCCGCGCGTCGATCGAGCTGCGCCGGTATCGGTCGGCAATCGCCGCGAGCGGATCGGCGGCGGTGTCGACGTCGTCGCCCGCCACTCCGGCACCGAAGGGACTCACCTCCGCGACGACGACCGCGCCCTGCGATTCGAGCGCCGCATGCAGGGCAGGCGAATCGACCGGGGCGCCCGCGAGCAGCACACGGAGCGCCTCCAGCGGTGCACGCGCGGCGATCGCGTCGGCCGCGGCGCTCGCCAGCGCGGCATAGCGCTCGGGCGCCAGCTGCCAGAATGCGCCGAGCAGCGGGAAGGCCTCGAGCCCGCCGAGCCGCGGCGCGCTGCGCCGCAAAGAGTCGAGACGGCGAGCTGCGGCGCGCGCGCCGTTGGTGCCGCCGATGGCGTGGCGCATGTCGTTCGGCGTGGGACGTCGCTGCGAGATGCCGGCGAGCCTGTCGAGCAACTCGCGGGCGCGGGCGACGTCGTAGGGCGGCACCTCCGCGGTCGCGGAATGCAGCAGATCGAACAACAGCACCGGCGGCAGCGGCGTGGCGACGCCGCGGCGCACCAGCTCTCGCAGATAGAGGAAGCACTTGTAGTCGGGATCGGAGGTCCGCGGTAGAACGATCGCCGCCACGTGCGCGAGTCGGCCCGTCAATGCGGCCTCGACGAGCTGGCGCAGGCGGCCCGGGAAAGAGGTCCGGCTCGAGCACGGCATCCGCGGCGGGCGTCGGCGCCGTGCTGCCGCGCGCAACGACGGCCCTCAAGCCCGCGGCGCGGATGAGCTCGACCGGAACCGATGGCCACGAGATCACGACGGCGTCGCGATCGCGCCCGGCATCGCGGCCGAGCAGTCGGAAGGGCTCCTCGAAGCCTGCGGTCAATTCGGCGATGACGGTGGTGCTCATGCTGCGCTTCAGATGTTCCCCGCCGCGCGCAGGCGCTCGAGCTCGGCCGCGCTGTAGCCGAGCCATTCGCCGTAGACGAGGGCATTGTCCTGACCGACCTCGGGGGCCGGCCGCGCTGCGCTCGGCTGCGGCGCTTGAAAACCGGATCGGCACGCCGGGACCGATCACGTCCGCGACGCGCCCGAACGCCGGATGCTCGATGGGCACGGTTTCGCCGCGCGCGAGCACGCGCGGGTCGCGCACGGCGTCGGCCGGCGAGCGCACCGGTGCCGCCGGCACTCCGTGACTCTCGAACAGCGGCACGAGCTCGCCCGTCGGCAAGCCGCGCGTGAAATTCTCGATGCAGGCGTTCATTGCATCCATGTTCGCGACGCGAGCGTCGCGCGTGGCGAAGCGTGGGTCGCGCTCGAGATCGGCACGACCGATGGCGACGAAGACGCCGCGTGCGAACTGCTCCGTTGGCGCGCAGATCGCGAGGTAACCGTCCGCCGATTCGTAAACGCCGAAAGGCGTGAGCCGCGGCACCATGCGGCCGGTGCGCTGCGGCAACCCGCACGCTTCGAGCAGGTCGAAGGGCTCGGCCGCGACGAGCGAGGTCAACACGCCGAGCATCGATACGTCGACCTGCTGCCCGACGCCCGTAGTGTCGCGCTGACGCAGTGCCGCGAGAACGCCGACCACGGCGAATACCGGTGCCACCAGATCGGCGAAGGGCACGCCCACGCGCACGGGCGGATCGTCCGGGGCGCCCGAGGTCATCATCAACCCGCTCAGCGCCTGGATGATGCTGTCCATGGCTTTGCCGGAGCCCTGCGTCGTTTGATCGGCACCGTAGCCGGAGATCGAGCAATACACGATGCGCGGCATTCTGCGTGCGTGCGTACTCGTAACCGATGCCGAGCCGATCGAGCGTGCCCGCGCTGAAGTTCTCGACGACTACGTCGGCCTGGCGCAAGAGATCGGCAAAGACCGCGCGCGAACCGGGTTGCTTGAGGTTCAGTGTCACCGCGTACTTGCCACGCAGTCGGTTCAGCGCCGCGACCGAAACGTCGTCCGGGGCCGTGCGACCGAGCGAGACGCCGTGCCGCCCGATGTAGGGCGCATTCTCGCGGCAGTGATCCGGCGACGCGGGGTTCTCGATCTTGATCACGCGTGCGCCGAGGCCGGCGAGCAGGAACGTGGCGAAGGGGCCGGCCAGGGCCAGCGTGAGATCGAGCACCGTGAGCCCGGCCAAAGGAGCCGCGTGCACGGACGGTGGTGCGCTGCTGTTCATGAGCTATGACCTCCGCACTCCGAGTGCGGGGGCGTTATTCTCGCCGCAGTCTAGCCAGCGGGCGGGCCGCGGGCTAAGACTTTGTCCGGCGGCGGGTCAGACGCGGCGCGTCTTTCCGCGCGCTCGAAACGCGGCGCGCAAGCTCGACGAACTCGCGCACGAGTCGCGAGTCGTTGCCGCTCTTCCAGGCAACGACGACCGATACGGTGGGCACCGGGTCGCAATCGAGGGGCCTGAAAGTCACCCCCGGCGGGAGCAGCACGCTGATGGAGTCCGGCAGCAAAGCGAAGCCCAGTCCCTCCTGCACGAGTTGCAGGTGGCCGAGCACGTTGTCGGCGCTCGAGACCGCGTGCATCCGGATTTTTGCTTCGCGATAGAGTCTGGCTGCTGCGTCGTGCAGGGCCGGCGACAGCGAGCGCTCCATGGTAATGCAGGGCAGATCGTCGAGGCTCTTGACCGGGATGCGCTTGCGGCGGGCGAGCGCGTGGTGCGACGGCAGCACCATTACGATCTGCTCACGCAGCAGCTCGATGCCTTCGAGCCCGACCGTCTCGAGCGGTCCGCGCACGAAGGCCACGTCGAGCGCGCCGGACTGCAGACCTACGAGCGGGTCGACGGCGTACTTGCTGTGCAGGATCAGGCGCAGATCCGGGGCATGCTCGGCGATGAGCGGCCGCAGCGCCGGCAATATTCGAACGTCGGCCGACGGGAAGGTGCCCACGGATAGATCGCCGGCGCGGCCGTCTGCCGACTGTTTCGCGAGCCGCCGAGCGTGCTCGACGCGGCTGAGGATGTCCCTGGCCTGGCGAAGAAAGATCCGTCCCGCATTGGTGAGCGCGACATGGTGGCGGCTGCGATCGAGCAGCTTCACGCCAACCGCGTTCTCGAGCTGCCGGATCTGCTGGCTCAGAGACGGCTGTGCCGTGCGAAGCCGCGCCGCTGCGCGCGTGAAGCTCAGCTCTTCAGCGACGGCGACGAAGTAACGCAGATGCCTGAGCTCTACGCGCGCGGCAAGCTGCCCTTCGCTTACATCCATCGTCAGGCCTCCGCTTCGTGCCGGCTGCTTGGCTGACTGCGCTGCCGCTCGCATTCGGCCCTTGAACGCGGCTCACTCCGCGGCCGGCTCGGCGAGGTAGTCCTCGTCGCTGACTTGCTCGAACAGCTCTCCGCCGCTGCCATGGACGAACTCCCAGATGGCGACGTGGCTGAAAGCGTTCGTCGTTGTCGCACCGTGCCAGTGCGCCACACCGGGCGGCGTCCACACCACGTCACCCGGTTTGACGACGCGCTTCTTGCCGCCGCGCTCCTGCACCCACCCCACGCCCGAGGTGACCACCAGATATTGCCCGGCGGGATGGTTGTGCCAGGCCGTGCGCGCGCCCGGTTCGAAAGTGACGTTCACCGCCATCATCGGGCTCGCGTCGGTCGCGGCGAACAGCACGTCCGCGACGGCTCTGCCCGTGTAGGCTTGCTCCGGACCGCGAATCGTCGGTCGCGTGCCGTTGCGCGTAATCTCGATGTGCTGCGCGCCGGCGGAGGCCGCCAGTACTAACGCGAGCGACACGCCGACCGTGAAGCGCTGCATACGTCGTCCTCTCGTGCGGGGCTGAGTGACTCGCGATCATACGGGCGAGCTTGCGGCTTGCGCCACCGCCGACCGCGGTGCGTCAAGCCGAGACCACGTCGAGCGTGATGCCATAGTTGTCGCGAAAGCGAATCAGCCCGGGCGCGGCCGAGATCACTTCTGCGCCGGCGGCGCGTAAGCCCATGGCGACCGCGGCGCTGTCGAACGGCGCCACCTTGATGCCGAAGCGCACGAAGTGCGGCTTGGCGCCCGCCGCAACGGGCTCGAGCCCGACACGCGTGCCGCGCGGGAGCTCGAACCAGACACGTTGCGGTGCCTCCGGATCGCGCGTTTCCAGGCCCTCGCCGTAGAGGAAGCGGTAGTAACGCAACGAGCGATCGAGATCGCTGACGGCGAGCAGCACATGATCGAGCCCCCGGGGTGCGAGCAAACCGTCGCGCGCCACTTCGAGCGTGGACGGCACCGCCGCGGTGACGAGACCGGCCGGCGGCTTGAAGAGCTGCAGCTCGAGCCCGTCGGGGTCGGGGATCATGCCGAAGCCGCCACCCGGCGCGGGGTACCCCGCGGCGGCGAGCTCTTTGCCGACGGCGGCCACGTCGGCCGACTCGGCCAGCGCGCAGTAATGCCCCACCGCGATCGGGCGGCCGTTGGCCGCGCCGATCGCAATGTAGCCGACCTGCCGATCGGGCGGCAGGTCGCCGAGCAGCACGAAGTAGCGCTTGCCGCCGCGAAAATCCTGCTCGTGCAATGCAGACGAGAACACGTGCTTGTAGAAGCGTGCCGATTCGGCCGGATCGGGCACGACGATGTCGAGGTGCTCGAGCCCGAGATTCTTGAGCGGCAGCGCGCGCGGCTCGTTCTGCGCGCGCGCGAGCGGCAGCATCGTCGCACCCAGCGTGGCGCAGACCACGCCGAGCACGGTTCGTCTCCTGAGGGTCGACTCGGCGGGTTCGCGAGGCTGCTTCATCGGTCTCTCCGTGTGCTCGTTCGGGCGTTTGCTCCGGCAACGTTACCGCGATCTTCGCCAAAGTGGGCAACTTTGAAAACCCTGAGCTCCGAGGCCTACAATCCGTGACGGGGGTGCACCGACGTGAACGCCAGGACTCTCTGGGCTACGGCCGCGCTGGTAGGCGCAGTGTGCCTGACGGCCTTCGCACGCCCCGTCGAGGCGCAAAGCGGCGCCGAAGAGTGGCTGCACCGTACCTCGTGGGGCGATCCCAACCTGCAGGGCGAGTGGACCACCGAAGGGGAATTCGGCGTCCCGTTCGAGCGGCCGGCCGCATACGGCACGCGTGAGTTCCTGACGGATGAGGAGTACGCGAAGAGACTCGCCGACGTGCAGCAACGCGACGAGCGCGATCTGAAATCCGTCGACGTGCTCGCCGGCAAGGTCGAGGGCGCGAATGCGCCGATTCCGCACTGGCGGGAGTACGAAACGAGCTCGCGGCGCTCCTCGATCGTCGTCGATCCACCGGATGGGCGCTTGCCGCCGCGAATCCCGCAGGCTGCGCCGCTCCCGGTCCAGCGCTGCGGCAGCCTGCAGCGCGGTGAGCCGTGCGACTCGTACAAGGACTACGGGCTCGGCGTGCGGTGCATCGTGCATGGCGGTGGCTTCCCGGATGCGATGTTCCCAGCGGTATACAACGCCAATTTTCGGATCGTCCAGGCGCCGGGTGTCGTCGCCATCACGTACGAGCTGATTCACGATACGCGTGTCATCCCGGTCGGTCCGTCGCCGCGCGCGCAAGCCGCTCGCCTGTCGCCCGCGATCCGGATGTACATGGGCGACGCCCGTGGCCATTGGGAAGGGGACACGCTGGTCGTCGAGACCACCAACCTCAAAGCCGCGACGCGGGGGGCCTCTGCGGATCTGCGCCTCGTCGAGCGATTCACGCGCGCGTCGAAAGGCTCCATCCAGTACCACGTCACCTTCGTCGATCCCGCAACCTGGACCGCCCCGTGGACCGCTGCGCTCGATTTGACGGCCCGGGCGGACGATGCCGGAGTGTTCGAGTACGCGTGTCACGAGGGCAACTACGGCATGCGCAACATGCTGTCCACGGCGCGCTATCTGGAGCGAACGGCCGGCGAGAAGTCGCGAGGTCCGCGGCAACCATCCCGGTAGGGGCGGCACGGCTGGCGCTATTTTCGCCCTGGCCGATGCGATCTGGATTCGATCGCTGCCGTTTCGCGACCCCGATCGACTCGCGATGCTTCGCGGCCGCCGGGTTGGTGCTCATCGTGACGACCACGATCGCGAGCGTTCTGCCGGCGGTCCGTGCGGCGCGCGCAGACCCGATGGAGGCGCTGCGCGAGGAGTGAGCACCGTGGCCTGGGTACCGGCCGGCGGGTCACGCAACGAACCTGCAACTCTGCCGGCGCCTCAAGCCATCAGCGACGATTTCAATCGAGCGGGCTGTGGTGGAACGGGCCGGTCGAGCCAACCTCAACGCCGCGGCTGTCTCCGGAATCCGGCGCGTGTGACTAGGTGTAATAAAGTCAGGCGTGCCGAGACTATTGTTGAAAATCGGGCGGAGCAGCAGATGATTCAGGTTCGGCAAGTCACGAAGCGGCTCGGAGGTATCGCCGCCGTCCGGGGGGCTTCGTTCGAGGCGCCAGGCCGTGCGATCACGGGCTTGCTCGGCGCAAACGGCGCCGGCAAGACCACCACGTTGCGCATGATCGCAGGCGTGTTGATGCCGGACAGTGGCGAGATACGCGTGGGCGACGCGAGCCCACACCGCGATCCCGCGGCGGCGCAGCGAGACCTCGGAGCGCTGCTCGACCACACGGGCATATATCCGCGCCTCACGGTCCGGGAGAATCTCGAGTACTTCGGGAGGCTGCGTCGCATCGCCGGGCCCCTGCTCAAGGAGCGAATCGAATGCGTCGTCCGCGATCTCGGGCTCGGTGCCATCGCCGACCGTCGTACCGACGGATTCTCGCAAGGCGAACGCATGAAGGTCGCGCTCGGCCGCGTGCTGATCCACCGGCCAAAGTATCTGCTGCTCGACGAACCGACGAACGGCCTCGACGTACCCACGGTGCGAGCGTTACGCCAGTTGTTGCTCAGCTTGCGTGACTCGGGCACATGCATCGTTTTCTCGAGCCACGTGCTCGGCGAGGTGGAGGGTCTATGCGACCGCATCGTCGTGATCGCCCGGGGCGCCGTCGTCGGCCAGGGCAGCGGCGCCGAGTTGTGTGCGGCAACAGGAGCCGATTCGCTGGAAGCTGCATTTCTCGCGCTGATTGACCAGCGGCAGGAGGCGTCATGAACGCGCTGGTCGTTGCCCGGAAGGAACTGCTCGATCATGTGCGCGATGGCCGCGCGCTCGCCTCGACGGCCCTATACACGCTCATGGGCCCGATCATCGTCTGGCTCGTCTTCTCGATGTCGCCCGAGCGCGGCGACGGTTCTGGCGCCGTGCGGATGGCGGTGATGGCGGCCGTGTTCACGCTCGTAGCAGCCTTCTCGGGAGGTATGAGCGTGGCGATGGACATGATTGCCGGAGAGCGCGAGCGTCGGTCGCTGTTGCCGCTGCTGATGAATTCCGCATCGAGATTCGAGATCGTCGTCGGCAAGTGGCTTGCCGCGAGCGTCTTCGCTTCTGGCGGCTGCTTATTTGCGCTGCTGGCTTTCGTTTTGGTGTTCGGCGTCACGCCGGCCGCGTCCGTTCCGGGTGCGTCCGTGCTGCTCGTCATACCCGGGCTGATTGCGCTCGCGTTGTTGGCTGCGGCATTGGAGATCCTCGTCTCGAGTGCGTGCCGAAGCCTCAAGGAAGCCAACACGTACCTGTCGATTTTGATTTTCGTCGTCATTGGGGTGGGCATGTGGCTGGCCTTCGATCCGCGGCCGGGTCTGGGCTGGTCTTTGGCGCCGGTCGTAGGACAGCAGCGCGCGCTCCAGATCGCACTGGCGAACGGAAATCTGCCTTTGTGGGAGCTCGCAGGCGCCGGTGTGGCGTCCGTGGTGGCGGCCTTGCTGCTCGTGATCGGCGCCGGCCAGTTGTTTCAGCGCGATGCGATCATCTACGGCAACTGATGTCCGGGCCGACGGAGCCCAGGTGACCGAGTCGTCGCGCGAGGCTATCGAGCGACAATTCTCGCGGCTCGTGACCGCCAACCATGCCGCGTTGCGTCGTCTCACGGCGAGCTACGCGAGCATTGCCAGCGACCAGGAGGATCTGCTTCAGGAGATCGCGGTCGCTCTCTGGCGCGCGCTGCCCGCGTTTCGCGGCGAATGCACCGAGCGCACGTTTCTCTTCCGTATCGCGCACAACCGGTGCATTACCTATCTGTCGAGCAGGCGGCCCTCGATCTCGCTCGACGACGTGCAGATCGAACCGGCGGATCCGCGGGCAAGCTTGGAGACGCGCGTGTCCAAGGAGCAGCAACGGGACCGGCTTCTTCAAGCGATCCATCGCCTACCGTTGATCCAGAGAGAAGTTCTGGTCCTGTTCCTCGAAGGCATGGAATACAAGCAAATCGCACAAGTCGTCGGCATCAGCGAGAGTAACGTCGGTGTGCGGCTGAACCGCGCGCGGCAGCGGCTAAAGACACTGCTCGGGGATAAGACATGAACATCGATGCCGAGCTGGATGGCTGGCGACGCCAGTGGGTGAGCGAACCGCACCGCGAGTCAACGGCGGTCGTGGTGGACGAGCTCCGGCTACGAGTGCGTCGCGACACGCGCTGGCTGAAGGTCGGATTGATCGCGCCGGTTCTCGTGACGCTCGGGATCGGAGGGTACGTCGCTGCTCGCGCGCTGCGCTCGCAGGATATCGTGGACCTCGTGGTCGCCGGCGAAGGCTGGCTCTTCATCATGGTGATGTGGATCGGATCCCTGTGGATTGCCCGAGGGACGTGGCGCCCGCTCGCGGACACGACGGCGGCGTTCGTTGACATCTCGATACGCCGTTGCCACGCCGACGCGAGAGGGGCGTCGTTCGGCGCCTGTGTCTACGTGTTGCAGTTGCTGTTCATGTTGGTCGTGAAGATCTTGGGCTCCGCGGCAGGGCTCCTGACAGTGCTGTCATCACCGTCGGTCATCTTGCTCGGTTGGGTGGGCTTGCCGCTCTACCTCGCGTGGATGGTCTGGTTCCGGCGCCAGCGACGAGCGTGGCGGGAACGCTTGCTCGAGCTGACGAAGGAACTCTAGAGGTTCCGCGAGATACGCTCGCGATCTGATCGCGACCTCGACGCTTATGCAAAGTCGCGCACGAAACCTGCGCCGGTGTCGTACGCCCCGCGACCGACGTGGAATGCGGCGTAGCAGGTGCCCGCCGCTCGCCGCGCCGGTCGCAGGGTCGAAGGCGGCGACGGTTTGACTGACGACACCGTCATCAACGGCAACGAGCCGGCCACGGTTTTTGGCACGACCCTCGAGCCGTTGTACGTGCACATCTCGTGCTGTTCGATGCCAGCGCCATCGCATCGCTGTCGATCGACGACGCCCAAATGACGTTACGGGCGTCGCGCATCGGGCGGCAACGTGGCTTATTGACCGCCGCCGGACCGTGGCGGGTTGGGGCGCCCCTCGCGAGGCGCCCCCAACACCTCAGCGTGGCTTGCGGGCGATGATGAAGAATCGATCCGAGGCGCCGTGCAGCGACTCATCGTTCGTTCGATGCATGTGGTCGTCCGCAGAGTTGTGCAGGATGGCCGGCTCGGAAGCAATCGTGAAGCCGGCCTTCAGGAGCAAGTCTTTTGCGACTGCGCCGTCCATGCGGTGGTTCTGCTTGTTGAGGTCGGCGTTGTCCTTCGTGCCCTGATGGTCGATCACGCCGAGCACGCCGCCCGGCTTGAGCGCCGTGTGGAGGGAGCGCAGAAGCCCGAGCGCACCCGCTTCCCCGCCGTTGTTGTAGATGTCGTGCAGATTCTGGTTCGTGAGCGCAACGTCGACTTGGCCGTCGATGCCCATGACGTCGCCGTGCAGCGGCACTGCGTTGCCGAGGGAATCGAGCAGCGCCTTCTCCTGGTCCATGAAGCCTTCGCGATTCACGAGAAACGGCGGGTTCTGCGAGTAGACCTTGCCCGTGGGGCCGACGGCCGCCGAGAAGATGCGAGTCCAGTAGCCGCCGAAGGCGAACACGTCGAGCACGGTCATGCCGTCTTTGATGCCGAGCAGCTCCACGACCTCCGCGGGCTTACGCGCGGCGTCCTTTTCCTTGTCGGCCGCCGGACGGTCGGGCGCCATGAGCGCGGCATGCAGCCGGGCCATTTGACCGGATTGCGCGTGTGCGACCGACGCGAGGCCGCCGATAGCGAGAAGCGCGAGAGTCCACGAAGCGGTTCTGGCTGATTTCATTGGTTTCCCCTAAGAATGGCCGTCGAGGTTCGACGTTCCTGTCGGTCATTGTCCACCTTCACGGCGGCGCGTGAAAGGCCGCCGACGCCGCGGGCTCGGGTTGTCGCTCGCGGTCGGGCAGCGCTTCGTCTCTGAAGTCCCGTGAATTCTCACACTTTTTTCCATACCCGCTCGGACGCATCGTCGGCCGGAAAGAACGTCTCGACGCGTAATTCCTGTAGCGTCACGCTACGAGCGAAGCATCACGGTGGCTCCGCTCACACGGAGGGCCATCGCCATGCCGTACGTCGATACGCGTGATCACACGCAACTCTTCTGCCTCGATGGCGGAAGCGGACCGCCCACCGTGTTCGTCGCCAGCGCGTGGCTCGACTCGCGCATGTGGGAGTTTCAGATCCCATTCCTGGTCAGCAACGGCTGTCGGTGCATTGCATAGAATCCGAGATTGCCGCGCGCACGGCGGATCGGGCGAAGTGGTTCGCGGACAACGCCGCCGCCAGGAATCGTGACGGTTCTCGCGCGTCTGGTTAACCGAGCATCCACGCTCTAGCGAGGTGCGTCGGCACACGTCCTTGGGCGTAGCTGGCGCCCGATGAACCCAAAAAAAACGGCACGAAAATGATTTTCTACGAAATGGCGGACGCAGCTGCCGGACGAGCTGCGGGCGCCGGCTGTTAGTACAAAGCAGTTGCTCTAGTCACACTTGAAAACAACGTCGCAGGACGAGGTCGTTCGCGCGTTCCACGACACCTTGGGCTCGGTGCACGTATTCTTCACCAGAACCATTTCCGACTTCCCAACGGTCTCACAGTGCTTCTGGGCTTGCTTATGGATCTTCTCAGCGGACCGATGCAAAGCCGGTGATACGCTCAGGGAACTCGCCGAAGATTATGAAACCTCGACGGAAGAAATCGAGGAAGCGATCCGATGCGAGTTCGACCGCCGCGCAGCGGCTTAGCGTTGCGGTCTTCTACGTAAGACGAGTCGCTCTATTCGCAGGTTCTCGTGCGTGAGCTGCGAGCCGCGGGCGCTATCGTGGAGCGTGTTGGCGACGCATTCCGGGTCGTTCACAGGACACGGTCTGGCTCAACGGATGCGGGCAGCGCGGGTGGGTCGTTCTGACCCTAGATTGGTCGGGGTGATAGGATTTGAACCTACGGCCCCTGCGGCCCGAAAACGAGTAGTCGTTCGTAAGTAGTTGACTATCAACAAAGTGGGGAAGGGCGTCCGTTGCGGTCTTCCAGCACGGTCAAGGACCGTTCAGAGCTGAGTCACGCAGAAGTCACGTAGCGCTGTGTCGACCTGCAGGCCGGACTTAGAGTGCTCATGCAACGCTCCGTTTGCTGCGGCGGGAACGCTCGCCGGCTCGCTGCGGAGTAAGCCTGAGGCCAAGGGCTTTCATCACCTTCAGCGTGGTGCCGAGGCTCGGGTTTCCGTCGGCCGATAACGCTTTGTATAGCCCCTCGCGCGTGAGCCCAGTCTCTCTGGCGAGCTGCATCATGCCGCGCGCGCGCGCGACGTTGCCGAGCGCCATTGCAATGAACGCAGGATCGTCGCCTGCCTCTTCCATTGCTGCCTCGAGGTAGGCGAGCACGTCGTCCTCGCTCTTGAGGTAGTCCGCTGTATCGTAGCGAGAGAAGGTTTCCTGTGCTCGTTTGCGTGGCATCTTCAGTCCTTCCAGCTATCCGCGATGTCGATCGCCCTACGAATGTCCGCCCGCTGAGTGCTCTTGGTGCCGGCGCAAAGGATCACGACGATGAACGGTCCGCGCTGCATGAAGTAGACCCGGTATCCCGGGCCATAGTCGATCCGCATTTCGCTGACTCCACGACCCACTGGCTTCACATCGCCGGCGTTGCCAAGCGCCAAGCGGTCAATTCGCACTTGAACTCGCGCCCTCGCGCGAGGGTCTGCCAGCTTCGAGAGCCACTTCCCGAATGTCGCGGACTGAACGACCTCAAGCACGACGTAACGGTAGCCTGGAGTTGACATACATGTCAACCGTGGTTCACACGCCTTTAGTTCAGTTCAGGTTTCGAGCGCTTGAAAATCAAGCATCAGACCCGACGGCAGCGGGATCATGTCGCGCTCGGCCTTCGTCTTGGCCAGCTCACGCCGCAGCCGTATACCTCCGCAGAGGCCGAGCGCTATCTCGCGCGACGACTCGAAGAGATCCGCGCGGCATTCTGGGGCGACGAGCCTTCTCCGTGTAGGTGAAGGACGATCCCGACCGACGGCTTGTCCGACGTACCACCTGTGAGTTCGGCTGCGACTGGCTTCGTGAGGCTACTCAAGGAACACGGCATTCAATGCCATATTTCTCTAAAAAGGTTCTTCAGGACGCTCGACGACAGTCGCGCGACTCTGCGAATTATAGAGAACGAACGTGACGCGATCTTGAACGCACCGGCGGTGCAACGCGCACGCGAGCGCGTCGACTCGATGGAGATCAAGGACACCGAGAGCGACACCGTGACCGGCGAACTCCTCGGTTTGTTACCAGGGGGACGGCGATTCGAGATGCGCCTGCGCGGGTCCAATGAGATCATCAGGGGGTCCGTTGCGGCAGCTTTCACCGAATCGTATCTTGAGCTTATCGAGGGGCCGCAACCGCAGGGCGGTATCGTGGGGCGGCAGTGGCGCGCCAAGATGCGGATCCGAGAGATCCGCGAACGCAACAAGCCACCGAGAAAGCTCTATTACCTCATCGGGCTGTTAGAAGCTTTGAACGACCCACCGACGCTCCCGCCATGATCGCGGAATGATCTACGAGCGCTCGGCGCGCTCGGCCAGCCAAAACACCAGGCTCGCACGGTTGGTGGCGTTCGCGAAACTTCCGGAAGGTGACGCGCACCGGTCCGATGCCGGCCGCATCGATTAGTGTCTCGACGGTCTCCTCGGCTATCGTCTCGCACGGCGGCAAGCCGACCACGGCCCGGCCCAAATCTTCGCCGCGGATCAAGCGCAGAATGTTGTCGGGCATGTCGAGAAGTCTACGGCGGAGAAGAGGAGCTGCGCCAAGCGTGTGGGCCGGCTACTCGTCGAGAGCGAGCGCCGCCTCGCCGAGTAGCGGCGTCGGCCAGCCGCTCGGCATCGACTTCGGACCTCGCGAGTCGTGGGACGCGCGACAGCGCTTGCCACGCGCGGCGCGCAGCGACGAAGGCGTCGAACTGTCGGCACGACTCGCCGCTCGACGCGCAGCGATAGCGGTGCATGCAGTCGTTGCACGGCGGCGGGTCATAGAGGGCGGCGTCGTAGGTCTTGCGGGTCACGGCACGTGCTCGTCGTGATGCTAGCGCGCAATGATAGCGGCGAAACCACGCAGAAATGCACTTACGCAGCACTTACGGCGCCTTGGCAGCCCCGACTCCGTTTGCGATCGTCTAACTTGCTGTTATAGCCGGGGTTTTATGGTCGGGGTGATAGGATTTGAACCTACGGCCCCTGCGTCCCGAACGCAGTGCTCTACCAGGCTGAGCTACACCCCGATTTGCCGCGAGGAAACGAGCATACCATTGCCGGCGCCGGGTTGCCGGCGGCTCGTGCCGCGCGCCGCGGAAAAGGGCGACCTTATACGCTGCGCCCCCCGTCGGGGCAAGTCTGGCCGCATAATCTCGCTTTGCATGGGACGAGACATTTGAGCACGCTCGCGGCGCTGGGGTTCACGGAGTTCTTCGCAGCACAGCGCGATACGTTGCCCGGCGAGTGGGCACCTGCGCGCGTCGTCGCCGAGGGCCAGAGCAGCTTTCACCTCATGGGGTGCCGCGCGCCGCTCGGCGATCTCACCGGCCGACTGCTGCATTCACAGCACAAGAGCGAGCGACCGGTCGTCGGCGACTGGGTGGCCGTGCTGGACGGCGAGGAGCGGGCATCGATTCAACACGTGTACGAGCGGCGCACGACGCTCGTGCGGCGAGCGGCCGGAACGCTCGCCGAGCCGCAAGTCGTGGCCGCGAACGTCGACGTGTTCTTTGTCGTCACCGCGGCCGATCGCGACTTCAACGAGCGCCGGCTGGAGCGTTACGTGGCTGCGGTGTGGAACAGCGGCGCAGCGCCGGTGATCGTGCTGAACAAAGTGGATCTTGCGCAAGCGAGCGAAGCGCTGATCGAAGCGATCGCCCACGTGGCCGTGGGCGTGCCCGTCGTGAGCGCCAGCGCGAGGTCGGGACAGGGGCTCGAGGCGCTGCATGCGTACCTCGAGCCCGGCAAGACGGTGGGATTCATCGGCTCGTCGGGCGTGGGCAAGTCGTCGTTGACGAACCGTCTTCTCGGTCGCGATGCGCAGGCGGTGGGTGACCTGCGCAGCGACGAGCGTGGACGGCACACCACGACGGCACGGCAGTTGATCCTGATGCCGGAGCGCGGAGCGCTGATCGATACACCCGGCATGCGGGAGCTGGGCCTGCTCGACGACGCCGGTGGACTCGAGACGAGCTTCGCCGATGTGCTGGCGTTTGCCGCGCGGTGCCGCTTCCGTGATTGCGCGCATGCGAGCGAGCCCGGCTGCGGCGTGGTCGGCGCGATCGAGAGCGGTGAATTACCCGCCGTGCGCTTCCAGAGCTACCAGAAGCTGCTCGCGGAGATCGCGGCCGCCGAGCGCAAGCGCAACCCGGTTCTCGCGGCGCGCAGCAAGGCGCGCTCGAAGGAAGTGCACCGCGCGCTGCGTGCGCGGGCCAAGGTGGATCCGAAGCTCAAGCGCGACGACTAGGTTCCCTAGCTCTCGTCGCGGGTCGCGATCAGCATCTTGCTGAACGTGCCGTCCTGGTTGAACGCGGCGTGCTTGTATACCCCGCCGATGTGCAGGAGCGTGCCGATGATGACGACCCGTGAGCACCACACGTGAATCGCGTGGGCGATCGTGAACGTCGCCATGCTGGCCGAGAAAGGTCCCGGGATCGTGAACCAATCCCACACATGGATTTCGTCGCCGCGCGACCACACCATCGTGGGGCCGGAGAGCAGCATGGCTGCGACGGCGGCGATGATCACGTAGTGCGTGTATTTGCCGATCTGGTAGAAGACGCCAGCCTGCGAGGGGATTGGCCCCGGGTGCTTCAGCCAGAAACGCCAGATGATTCGCCCCCACAGCAGCACATACGCCGAAATGGCGATCGATGTGTGTAAATGCAGGGTGGCGAGCGAGCCGTTCTCGCGGTCCGCATTGATCGAGCTGCCGATGAACCACAGCGTCAGAATCACGATGGCGGTGATCCAATGCAGTGCGATCGAAAGCCAGCTGTAACCGTTCTTGGGGTCTCGCAGGCGCATGAAGCAGCGATGATACCTGCAATGGCGCGAGCGCCAAGACTTGATATTTCTGAAGGCTTGCGCTTCGAAAACCTGCGTGTTGCGGTCGTCAACGGCTCGCAGACGACGAGTCAGCGCAGCAGGAACGTCAGCAAGAACAGCGCGAGCTTGAAGTTTACGAGGCGCAGCCCCTTGCGTGCTTCGGCCGGCGACAATCGAGCGGTCATCGGCATGGCGCCGAACACCTTGCCCTTGATCAGAAGATCGTTGCCCCTGCGCTCGAGTGCTTCGATCTCCATCAGCTTCGAGTTGTCGGGTGAGTACAGCGTGAACATCTAGCGCGCCCCGACCTTCGAGAAGTCGATCTTCAGGTCCTCGCAGGCGCGCAGCGCGGCCGCGCGGCCGGCACCGAAAACCCCGCCGCCGGGGTGCTGGAAGGGGCCGACAAGGTAGAGCCGCTCGCAGCCGGGCACGACGTTGCTGCCGAGATCCGGCGTGGGCCGATGCGACTGCGACTGGTACGTGACGGCGGCGACGCCGTGCAGATCGCCGCGGCGGAAGCTCGACGACGTGCGCTCCATGTCCACGGGGCTGTCGCTGTGATACGCCAGCACGTTGTCCGCGAGGTTGTCGAGGAAGTTCTCCATGTGGCTCAGCATGCGTTTGACGTAATGGTGCTTCGTATCGTTCCAGTCGCGTCCGTCGGCGCGCTGATACGGCACGTAGTCCCAGGCGTGCAACGTCGCGTTACCCGGCGGCGCGCGCGAGGCGTCGAACATCGTCAGCGAGCCCAGGCCCACGAGCGGGTACGCGGAGAATTCGCCGTAACGCAGACTGTCGAACGATTTTCGGATCGTGTCGTATTTGTTCGGCAGCAGCTCGATCATCACGGCTTTCACGTGCGCGCCTGCGCGAAACTTCAGAGGTGCCTTCAGGGCGGCGTGCACGGTGATGCAGCCAATCTCGGAAATCTGCGTTGCCGCGGCGTCCTTTACGATCTCGGGCGCCAGGCCCTCGACCATTTTGCCGAGATCGTGCGGATGCAGTGCGGCGACCACGCCGTCCTTTGCGCTGAGCTCGCGGCCATCTTTCGTTGCCACGCCGACGGCTCGGCCGTTCTTGACGCGGATCGCCGTGACGTCGACGTCGCTTAGTACCGAGCCGCCGTTGGCCTCGATGCTCGAGATCAGAGACGCGGTGAGCTGGCCCGAGCCGCCGACCGGCACGCCGAAGCCGAAGCCCTCCAGGAACGCGACGAACACGAAGCTGCCCAAGCCCGTGGCTTTCTCGTCGGGCGACACGAGGTTTTCGCCGGCGACGCGCGCGAAATGCATGCGGACCTTGTCGTGCTCGAACAGGCTGCAGAGAAAATCGTGGGAGCTCATCTGCATGTACCGCCACAGCTCCCGTCCCTCGCGACTCTGGTCCATGAGCGCGTAGCTCGCGCCGAGGGGCGCGGGCGCCGAGTAGAACGCGCCGAGAAACATCGGCAAGTACGCCGCCGCCTTGTCGGCCAGCCAGCGATACGCGTCCGCGTCACGCTTCGAGAACTTGGCGATCTCGGCGCAGGTGCGCTCGCGGTCACGGTACAGCCCGAGCGTGGTGCCATCCTCGAACACGGACATCATGGGCAGCTCGGGAAAGAGGTACTTCAGGCCATGCTTCGCCTTCAAACCCAGCTCGTCGTTGCGCAGCAGGGGGTTACCCTGAATGAAGATGTGCGCCATCGAATGCTGATCGTGCTTGAACCCCGGCTCGGTCAGCTCGCGCGTCACGACGCCGCCGCCGAACCAAGCGTTACGCTCGAGGACCAGAACCTTCTTGCCCGCGGCCGCGAGGTAAGCCGCCGCGACCAAGCCGTTGTGACCGGAGCCGACAGTGACGATGTCGTACGAGGTGCTCATGGCGGGTCCAATTCTCGAGGTGATCCCGAAGCCGACGTAGCATACTCGCTGCTCCGGACTTGCCGAAAGGCGGACGACTGCTATACAAGGGAGTGCGATCGCCGCGCGAGCGGCCATCCAACGACAGTTCGGCGTATCGGTTCGGGGGGATCATGCAGCACGTCAACATCGGCGGCTCCGCCGCGTCCGCGTCCTGGGATACGACCTACGAGTGGCGCGCGGTCACGCTGCTCGGCATCGGTTTCGGTCTGGTCGGGCTCGACCGCTGGATCATCGCGTCGCTGCTGCCGCTCGGCATGGCGGCCGACCTTGGGCTCGACGTGCAGGATGGCGGCAACATCGTCGGCGCGCTCGGGCTCGCGTGGGGCGTGTTCGCGATCTTCAGTGGCCGGTTTTCGGACAAGATCGGTCACCGCAAGGTGCTGATCCCGGCCATTCTGCTGTTCTCGTTGCTCTCGGGGCTCTCCGGGATGATGACGGGGCTCGTCGGCTTGATTCTCGTGCGCGCCTTGATGGGTGCGATGGAGGGATCGTATTGCCCGACGAGCTTCACCGCCGTGGCGGCCGCGTCGATGCCGGCGCGACGCGGATTCAATCAAGGCTTGCAGCAGAGCGGTTTCGCGCTGCTGGGGCTCGGCCTCGGGCCGATCATTGCGACCCAGCTGCTGCGCGTCGTGCCCTCGTGGCACTGGGTGTTCTGGATCTGCGCTCTTCCAGGGTTCATCGTCGGCGTCTTGCTCTACTTGGTGCTGCGCGAGCCGCGCGACACGCATGGCGGGGCGCTGATCGGCGCCACGCACGCGTCGGGCAGCTGGTTCCAAGTGCTGAAGAGCCGCAATATCGTGGTCGGCATGCTCGCGTTGTTCTGCGCGATGTCGTGCGTGTTCGTGCTGAGCGCGCTGGTGCCGACCTATCTCGTCGAGTACTTGAAGCTCACGCCCACGCAAATGGGCGTCGTGACGTCGGCGCTCGGCTTCGGCGGCTTCTTCGGGCAATTCGGCGTGCCGGGCCTTTCCGACTTGTTCGGCCGCAAGCTGATGGCGATCATCGGGTTCGTCGGCGCGGCGCTGTCCCTGTGGGTCTTCGCGCGCACGGGCGCGGATCCCGTGCCGCTGTTCATCGGCTTGTTCGTCGTGTCGTTCTTTTGCCTCGGCAACGTGGCACTCATCACGGGGCCGATCGCCACCGAGGCCGCGCCGCTCGGACTCGTGTCGTCGGCCATCGGCGTCGTCGTCGGGACCGGTGAGATTTTCGGCGGCGGCGTCGCGCCGTCGATCGCGGGATTCATCGGCAACCACTACGGCATCGAGAACACGCTGTACGTGGCGTTGACCGGGGTCGTGCTCGGAATTCTCGTGAGCGCGTTCCTGATCGAGACGGCGCCGCGCAAGGCCGCGGTCGCGCCGGCGGCGGGCGCCTGACGCGGTCCTAGTCGCTCGTCTCGTTCGGTGCCGGCTCGGTTGCGTTCGCCGGGTCGGGCACGTCCTCGGGTGCCACCTCGTGCTGCGCCATTTGCCAAACGCTCACGAAGAAGGCGGCGATAATCGGGCCGATGATGATGCCCGCAAGGCCGAAAGCCGCGAGGCCCCCGAGCGTGGACAGCAGAATGAGGTAATCGGGCATCCGGGTGTCGCGCCCGACGAGCAGCGGCCTGAGTAGATTGTCGACGAGGCCGATCACGAACACGCCGATGGCGATCAGCACGATGCCGGCGACGATCTGTTGATTGAACAGCAACAGGATCGCAGCCGGTAGCCATACGATGGCGGGGCCCACCGCGGGCAGGATGCTGGCCAGGGCCATCGCGACTCCCCACAGCACCGGTGCGCCGATCCCGAGAAACGCAAATGCGACACCGCCGAGCGCCCCTTGCACGGCGCCGACGACCAACGTTCCCTTGATCGTGGCGCGCGATACCTCGGCGAAGCGCCGCAGCAGATACCGTTCGCGCTCGTCACCGAGCGGAAAGGCGCGCACGAAACCCTCGAGCAGCTGCTCGCCATCCCGCAAAAAGAAGAACAGGAGGTACAACGTGAGGAAGAAGAACACCGTGACGCGCAAGGTGTCTTGCCCGATCGCGAGGGCACGCTTGGCCATGAATTGGCCCGCCTCGACGGCAGCGGCCGACAGCTGCGAGGGGAGCCGCTGCGTGTCGATGCCGAAGCGCGAGAGCAGCGAGTCGAGGTACGGTACGCTGGCCAGGATTCGCGCATAGACGTCGTTGATGCCGTAGTCGCCCGCGCCGAGCCGGTCGTAGAGCCCCGCCGCTTCGTTCGTGACGGCGGCTACGAGGCCCACCAGCGGCAAGCCGACCACGATCACGACCATCGCGACGCTCACGAGCGCCGCGAGCGACTCGCGACCGTGGAGGCGGCGCGCGATCCTGCGATGTAGCGGATAGATGACGACGCCGAGCGCAATGGCCCAGAAGATCGGCTGCAGAAAACCGCGAATCAACCAGAAGAACGTGACCGTGACCGCACACAGCAGCACGACGAACACGATCTTCTCGACGTTGCGCTCGCTCATTTCGGGTTTTCGCGCTCGTTGCGGTGCTTCCTCCACCAGGCGATTCGTTCGGCCAGCGTCTTCTCGTAACCCGTCTCGGCGGGCTCGTACCACCGTGCACCGCGCAGCACGTCCGGCAGATACTGCTGACCGGCGGCATGACCGCCTTCGGCGTGATCGTACCGATAGCCCTGGCCGTAGCCGATCTCCTGCATGAGCCGCGTGGGCGCATTGCGAATGTGCAGCGGTACGGGTGCCGCCGGGTGATCGCGAGCGGCCTGCTGCGCTTCGCCCCATGCGGCGTAGACCTTGTTCGACTTGGGCGCCGTCGCGAGGTACACGATGGCCTCCGCGATCGCGAGCTCCCCTTCGGGCGAGCCCAGGAAGTCGAACGCGTCTTTCGCGGCCAGGGAGATCGACAGGCCGCGTGGGTCCGCGAGCCCAATGTCCTCGATCGCCATCCGCACGACGCGGCGAGCGATATACAGCAGATCCTCGCCGCCCTCGACCATGCGCGCGAACCAATACAGTGCCGCGTCCGGATCGCTGCCCCGCACGGCCTTGTGCAGCGCGGAGATCAGGTTGTAGTGCTGCTCGCCGGACTTGTCGTACTGCGCGAGCCGGCGCTCGAGAATCGCCGCAACCTCCGCCGCAGCCGCAGGGGCGCTGCGCGGCGGGGCACGCAGGAGGTGACCGACGACGGCTTCGACGGCATTCAACGCGCGGCGCGCATCGCCGTCGGCGTGCTTCGCCAGGAGCTCGAGCGCGTCCGGCGCCAGCGTCGGCACCCGCGGATTCTCCGCCATGAGCCGGCGCAGCGCCCGGCCGATGATGGCGCCGATGGCCTCGTGCGACAGCGGCTGCAGCACGAGCACGCGCAGCCGCGAGAGTAGCGCCGAGTTCAGCTCGAACGACGGGTTCTCCGTGGTCGCGCCGATCAACGTGATCACGCCGGACTCGACCGACGGTAAGAACGCGTCCTGCTGGGCCCGATTGAAGCGATGGATTTCGTCGCAGAAAAGAATCGTGCCGCGGTGCTCGATGCGCCTGCGGTCCTCGGCTTGACGAATGATCTCGCGGACCCGGGGCACGCCCTCGGTCACGGCGCTGAACGTCACGAGCTCCTTGTCGGTATAGCGGGCAAGCAGACGTGCGAGCGTCGTCTTGCCGCAGCCCGGCGGCCCCCACAGGACCATGCTGGCGATGGCGCCACTCTCGATTGCCTCGCGCAGCGGCTTGCCCGGCCCGAGCAGCTGCTCGTGGCCGAGAAACTCCTCGAGCGAGTCGGGGCGCAGCCGGTGCGCAAGCGGCGCCGCGGCGTCGGCCGACACCGGCGGGTCCGTGGCGAACAACGTCGGCGTATCGGTCAGGACGGCACCTCCAAGCGCATTCTACTGGTTGCGCACGCCGCTGTGACGCCATTCCGGGTCGTGCGGTGCGCCGGCGGTGCTACACTCGTCCTCATGCTAAGGACAGACGCCGGCAGACCTTGGGGCAGGGCGGTTTGGTCAGTCATCACGGCCGCGCTCGCCGCGGTCGTGCTAGGTCCAGCCGTGGCCCAGGAACAGCGCGACACCATCAAGCCGACGCTGCACGGCAAGCACTGGGTCGCGATCGCGGGCAAGCCGCTCGGCGCGAGCGCCGGCGCGATGATCTTCGAGCGCGGCGGCAATGCGGTGGACGCCGCATGCGCGATGCTCGGCGCGCTGGCCACGATGTGGGACACGCTGAGCTGGGGCGGCGAAACCCAGGCGCTGATCTACGATCCGCGTGGCGGCAAGGTCCGGGCAATCAACGCGCTCGGCATGGCGCCGACCGGCGCCACGCCGGAGTTCTTCCGCTCCCGCGGTATGCATGGCCCACCGCAGCTCGGTCCGCTCGCGGCATTGACCCCCGGCACCCCGGGCGGCTTGATGGTCATGTTGGCCGAGTTCGGCACGATGAGCCTCGCGGAAGTCCTCGAGCCGGCCATGCAGATGGCCGCCGGCTATCCGATGGAGCAGACCGAGGCCATCAACATCGAAGGCAACAAGGAGTGGTTGTTGCGCTGGGAAGCGTCCCGGCGCGTGCTGCTGCCGCACTTCGACCCGTCGCGGCCGCAGGCCTGGTCGGCGCCGCGCCCCGGCGAGATCTTCAAGCAGCCGGAGCTGCTCGCGACGCTGACGAAGCTCGTCGAGGCGGAGCGCCAGGCATTGGCCGCAGGTAAGGATCGCAAGCAGGCGATCATGGCCGCGTACGACCGTTTCTATCGCGGCGACATCGGTGCGGACATCGTTGCCGCGATGCAGGAGGCGGGCGGCCTGTTCACGAAGGAGGATCTCGATCACTGGAAGGTGTACGTCGAGGATCCCGTCGTCACGAGCTACAAAGGCATCGACGTCTACAAGCTGTCGAGCTGGCAACAGGGGCCCGTGCTGCTGCAGACGTTGAACATTCTCGAGAACATCGACCTGCGGGCAATGGGCTACAACAGCGCGCGCTACATCCACACGCTGTATCAGGCCATGAACCTGGCGTACGCCGATCGTGATTTCTACTACGGCGATCCCTATGTGCCCCCGGTCGAGCCGTTGAAGGGCCTGCTGTCGAAGGACTATGCGCGCAAGCGCTTCAACCAGATCAACTGGGAACACAACGATCCGCTCGTGAAGCCCGGCGATCCGTATCCGTTCCAGGGCCAGACGAACCCATACGCGAAGCTGCTCGAGCACTGGCGGCCGCACATCGCCCCTGAACGGCGCCGCGCCGCGGTCGACGATGAGCCGCAGATGACACACGACCAAGCGTTCCTGGCCGGTACCACGTCGATCCAGGCCGCGGATGCGAACGGCTGGGTGGTGTCGATCACGCCGAGCGGTGGGTGGGTGCCGGCTTTCATCGCGGGCCACACCGGTGTCGGCCTGTCGCAGCGTATGCAGGCATTCGTGATGGACGAGACGCAGAATCCGTTCAACGTGGTGGCGCCCGGCAAGCGGCCCCGCGCGACGTTGAGCCCGAGCATTGCACTGCGCGACGGCAAGCCGTTCCTGTCGTTTGCCGTACAGGGCGGCGATGCCCAGGACCAGAATCTGCTGCAGTTCTTCCTCAACATGGTCGAGTTTCGGATGACCGTGCAGCAGGCGGTCGAGGCCGCGAACATCAACAGCTATCAGATGCACGACTCGTTCGGCGACCATACCACGGAGCCCGGCCGGCTCATCGTGCGCGAGGACACGCCCTCGTGGGTTCGGGCGGAGCTCGAGCGCATGGGCTATCGCGTCGAGGCATGGGACAAGACCTCGGGTCCGATCAACGCAATCTTCATCGACCAGGCGCAAGGCTCGCTGTGGGGCGGGTCGAGCGACTTCGGTGAAGACTACGGCATCGCCTGGTAACGTTCGCTACCGTTCGCGATTCCCGTGACGACGCATCGTCCGCTAGAATGCGGCGCGCCTTTTTTGTGGTCCGCGGCGCGGTGACCTGGGGGTCGAATGGATTTCTTGGAGTGGTTGCAGAACACGCCGTTCGGGCTTTGGGTGGGCGAGTCGCTTTGGGCTTATCCGCTGTTCGAGACCATGCACACGATTGGCATGGCCATGCTGGTCGGGTCGCTCGGGCTGATCAATCTGCGAGTGCTGGGGTACAAGCCGGAGCTGCCGATCCTCGGCACGCAGCAGCTGCTGCCGCTGGCATGGATAGGTTTCACGTTGAACCTGATCAGTGGCACCACGCTGTTCGCGTCGGACGCGGTGACGTTCTTCCATAGCTACACCTTCCGCATCAAGATTCTTCTGATCATCCTCGGCGGGATCAACGCAGCCTTGCTTGGGCGGCGCGTATTTCGTGCGGCGCCCGCGGGCGCGCCGCCGGTGGTCCCGACGAGCGGCACGAAGTGGATCGCAGCCACGTCGCTGGTGTTTTGGTTCGGCGCGATTTGCGCCGGCCGCTTGATCGCCTATCTGCCGTGACGCCGGTGCCGTCGACGACGAACGGCGTCTGATGTACTGAGGTTCATGTCCATGGATCTGCTCGTTTGGCTCGAACATTCGGCGATCGCGAACGCGATCCGCACCACGCCCTGGATGTACCCCACGTTCGAGACGTTGCACTACGTCGGCTTGTCGTTGCTCGTCGGCGGGATCATGTTGATCGACCTCAGGGTGCTGGGACTCGCCCGATCGCTGTCGCTGAAGAGCATGATCGGGCTGCTGCCGTTCGTCTGGGTGGGATTCATCATCAATGCCACGACGGGCTCGTTGCTGTTCATATACGGCGCCACGAACTTCGGTCCGAACAAGCTATTTCAGCTCAAGATGGTGTTGATGGTCATCGCGGGATTGAATGCGCTCGCGTTCGATCTGGCCGTGCGTCGCTCGAGCTTCGATTGGGTCGCGGCGGATAAGCCGCCCGCTTACGTGAAGGTTTTCGCAACGCTGTCGTTTGCGTTGTGGTTGTGCGTGGTCACGGCGGGCCGCTGGATGGCCTACCGCTGACGCATCGCGATCGGTGGCGAGGGAAGCATGAGCGAGCAGCGTCGGCGGGGGCCTCGGTACACCGTCCATGACGGGTTCCGCATGCCGATGGGCTTCCCGATCGAGGGCTTCGCCTCCGGACAGCGCTATCGACCTGCCGCGAGCGACGTCTTCGTCGCCACCTACCCGAAATGTGGGACCACGTGGACGCAGTACATCGTCTACTTGCTCCTGCAGGGCGGCCAGCCGCTGGCCGCCGACCGCAACATCAACGACGTGTTTCCCCATCTCGAGGAGGTCGGTGACGCCGTCGTGCACGCGCTGCCGCAGCCGCGCCTCATCAAGACCCATCTGCCGTTCGAGCGAACGCCGTGGCACGGGGACGCCAAATACATCTACGTGGCGCGCAATCCGTTCGATTGCGCAGTGTCGTTCTACCACCACACTCGCGGGTTTCCGCGGCACTACGATTTCGCCGATGGGACCTGGGACGCGTTCTTCGAGTGCTTTCTGCGCGGTGAGGTGGACTTCGGCGACTACTTCGACAGTCTGCTGTCGTGGTGGCCGATGCGCACGGCGCCGAACGTGCTCTTCGTGACCTACGAGAGCATGCTCGCCGGGCCGGAGGAGGCCGTCCGCGCGCTCGCGCGGTTCCTCGGCGGCGCCGCGGCCGCTGCGGCGAGCGATGCGCGGCTCGTCGAGCGGGTGGTGGAATACACCAGCTTCGACAGCATGCGGACGAATCAGCGCCGCTGGTCGAGCGCGCGCCCCGCCGACATGCCGGAGTTCGTGCGCAAGGGTGTCGTCGGTGACTGGGCCAATCACTTCTCCGCCGAGCAGGCGCGTCGGCTCGCGGACAAGCTGCTGGCCCGCACGGTCGGAACGGGCGCAGAATCGCTCTGGCCCGAGCTCGTCGAAACGGCGCTCGGCCCCGATCCGGAGGTGGCACGGTGAGCATCGCAACGAAGCAGGGAAAGAAGATCGGTGATCGCGACGAGGTGGAGCTCGAGGCCGCCGTGCTGCGCCGCTTGCTGAAGCACTTCGACGAGCACAAGGACGTGCAGAACATCGAGCTCATGATCCTCGCTGGCTTTTGCCGCAACTGCCTGAGTAAGTGGCTCGTGGAAGCCGGCCGGGAGCGCGGGCTCGAGGTCGATATCGACAGCGCCCGAGAGAAGGTCTACGGCATGTCGTACGACGAGTGGAAACAGCGCCACCAGCAACCGGCCACGCCCGAGCAGCTGCAGCGATTCGAGGCCGCCGAAAAGGCCAAAGCCAAGGGCTGATTAGAAGCGGCGCTGGATCGCGAACTGGGCGAGGTCGAGGAGCGCGTCGCGGAACTTCGAGGCGGGCAGTGGAGCCAGCGCCTTGACGGCGATCGCCACTTCTTCGCGCGCGCGCTCGGTCGTGTAGCGAAGCCCACCCGAGGTTTCGATCGCGAGCTGGATCGAAGTCAGGTTCCGCGTGCCGCCGGTTTCGATCGCCTCGCGGATCATGTGCCGCTCGGCCGCGCTGCCGTGGGCCAGCGCATAGATCAGCGGCAGAGTGGGCTTGCCCTCGGCAAGGTCGTCGCCGATGTTCTTGCCGAATTCCTCCGGCGTGGCGGCGTAGTCGAGCGCATCGTCGACGAGCTGGAAAGCCTGGCCGAGGTGGCGCCCGTAGCTGGCCAGCGCCTGTTCGACCTCGTCGCCCTGCTGGGTCAGGATGGCGCCGATCCGCGTGCCCGCCTCGAACAGCTTGGCGGTCTTGCGGTAGATGACTTCCATGTAGTCGGCTTCGCCGATATCGGGGTTGTTGCAGTTCATGAGCTGCAGCACCTCGCCTTCGGCGATCGTATTCGTCGCGTTCGCGAGCACGTCGAGGATCCTGATCTCTTTCAGCTCGACCATCATCTGGAACGCGCGCGAGTACAGGAAGTCCCCGACCAGCACGCTGGCCTGATTGCCGAACACCGCGTTGGCCGTTTGTTGCCCGCGACGCAAGCCCGAGCTGTCGACGACGTCGTCGTGCAGTAACGTGGCCGTGTGAATGAACTCGATGATGGCCGCAGCCGACACGTGGCTCTGATCGCGCCCGCCGCAAGCCCGCGCCGCGAGCAGGACTGCGAGCGGACGGAGCCGCTTGCCGCCGTTGTGGACGATGTGATGCGCGACTTGATTGACCAGCGCGACGTCGCTGCCGAGCCGCCGGACGATCGTGCGGTTGACCTCGCCCCAGTCCTCGCCGACCAGCGCCCGCAGGGCATCGAGCGAAGGAATGGTCGGGTTCGTTTCGGCGAGAGACATCCCCGCGATTTTGCCTGATGCCACCCCCATTAGCGAGGATGGAGAGACGCCGCGCGGGGGCTGCGGTGGCGTGGGAGGAGTTCTGTTGCGCCAAAGCTGCGATGAGCTAGGGTCGAGGTCGCGCCACGGGCGGTTTGCGGGAGCGGCGGCGCCATGGATGGCGCCGCCGCAGCCTACACGGACGTACTTGCGGCGGTCCCGCAAGCCGCCCGTGGCGTGACCTCGGCCCGGAACGACTCACCGCGGGAAGGATATAGTCGAACGAGGAGGGACGTTCCGTTGACCGCTCCCGCGCAAGTCTCTAGAATTCCGAGCCTTTCCGCAGGTCGACCCCGTCTTCGCCCAGGAGTATTCGCCGTGTATGCCGTTTTTCGTACTGGCGGTAAGCAATACCGCGCCCGCCAAGGTGAGCGTGTTCGCGTCGAGCGGCTCGACGTGGCCGTGGGCGACGCGGTCGAGTTCGATCAAGTATTGATGGTGGGTGAGGGCGCGAGTGTGAAGCTCGGTGCACCGCTCGTCGCCGGCGGCAAGGTTGCCGGCACAGTCGTCTCGCAGGGCCGGGACGACAAGATCATGATCGTCAAGTTCCGCCGGCGTAAGCACTACCGGCGCATCAAAGGGCATCGCCAGGCATTCACGGAAGTGGAAATCACTTCGATCAGCGGCGCCTAGGGAAGCTAAGGAGTAGCGGCATGGCACACAAGAAGGCAGGCGGCAGTTCGAAGAACGGTCGCGATTCGGAGTCGAAACGACTCGGCGTCAAACGGTTCGGCGGCGAGCAGGTGCTCGCCGGCAACATCCTCGTGCGCCAGCGCGGCACGCAGTATCACGCCGGTACGAATGTACGGATGGGGCGTGACCACACGCTGTACGCGGGCTCGGCCGGGCGGGTTGCGTTCGCCACGAAAGGTCCGAAGAGCCGGCGTTTCGTCAGCGTCCTCGCCGACTGACGTCGCGACGCATCGATCCCAAGAAAAAGCCCCGCCTCGCGGGGCTTTTTCGTCTCTGATGCGATAGCAGGTCAAGTCATGAAGTTCGTCGACGAAGCAGACGTCCGCATAGAAGCCGGTTCCGGCGGGCGCGGTTGCGTGAGCTTCCGCCGCGAGAAGTTCATCCCGCGCGGCGGCCCGGATGGCGGCGACGGCGGCGACGGCGGCAGCGTGTATCTGGTGGCGCGCGAGGGCATCAACACATTGGCCGATTTTCGCGTGCACCGACGTTTTCGCGCCGAGAGCGGTCGCGGCGGCTCGGGGCAGAACATGACGGGCGCCGGCGGCGCGGATCTGTACATCGACGTGCCGAGAGGCACGGTGGTTTCGGACCTCGACACCGGCGAGACGCTCGGCGATCTATCGCAAGACGGTGAGCGCCTGCTGGTCGCGAAAGGCGGTCAGGGGGGGCGGGGCAACACGCGCTTCAAGAGCAGCGTGAACCGCGCGCCGCGGCGATTCGATCCCGGTGAGGCGGGCGAAAGCCGTCGTCTGGGGCTCGCGCTGAAGGTGCTGGCCGATGTGGGATTGCTCGGGGCGCCGAACGCAGGCAAATCGACGTTGACGCGCGCGTTGTCGGCGGCGCGGCCGAAGGTCGCCGACTACCCGTTCACGACATTGCATCCGCACCTCGGAGTCGTGCGGGTCGGGACCGACCGCAGCTTCGTGGTGGCCGACGTCCCGGGCCTCATCGAGGGCGCGGCAGCCGGTGCTGGCTTGGGCATTCGCTTCCTGAAGCATCTCGAGCGGACGCGTTTGCTGCTGCATGTCGTGGATGCCTGCGAGGAGCTGATGGGGGGCGACCCCGCCGTCACGTATCGGGCCGTGGAAGCGGAGCTCGGCGAGTATTCCGCCGCGCTCAAGGGCAGCCCGCGCTGGCTCGTGCTGAACAAGCTCGATCTATTGCCGGAGGAGCAGCGCAAGGAGCGAATCGCGGCGATCGTGGCGAAGCTCGACTGGCGCGGGCCCGTCTACGGCATCAGCGCGTTGACGGCCGAAGGCACGAAGCGGCTCGTGCAGGACGCGATGAGTTTTCTCGAGAAGCAGCGCGAGGCTGGGACGGCCGAGCCGTCAGGGCATGGCGCGTAGCTTGGCGTTCAGCTGGCTCTTGTAGTGCGCCGCGCGGCTCTTCGTGAGGATGCCCTTCATGGCCATGCGGTCGATCTCGGGCACGACCGCCGTGAACGAGGCCTTGGCCTCGTCCTTGTTACCCGACGCGATGGCTTTCACCACCCTGCGGACGGCATTGCGCACGCGCGAGCGCAGCGCGACGTTGTGGGCGCGGCGCTTGATTGCCTGACGGGCACGTTTCTTTGCTGACTGGATATTGGCCAATGGACGTTTCCGCGCGGGGGACCCCGGAAAAGGGCGGTATTATTCGGAGCGATGCGTGGCAAGTCAAGCAAATAGCCCAGCTCCGCCGACTCGTGCACCCATGACCGTCGACGCGCCAGAGGCGCTGCCGCAGGCGCCACCGGACCGTTTGCTGACCGCCACGTCCGTGGTGGGATTCATGACGTTGCTGTCGAGAATCACGGGGCTCGCGCGCGACATCGCGCTGTCTTCGTGGTTCGGTTCGGGCACCGTCATGGACGCGTTTACGGTGGCGTTCAAGATCCCGAATCTGCTCCGGCGGTTCTTCGCGGAGGGCGCGTTCTCCCAGGCTTTCGTGCCGGTGATCGCGGAGTACCGCGCGACGCGCGGCCCGGCGGCGACTCGGGAGCTCGTCGATCGCGTGGCGGGTGCGCTCGGTCTGTGCCTGTTCGTGATCACGCTGATCGGCGTCGTCGTGGCGCCCCTCGTGATTCTGGTTTTCGCGCCGGGGTTCGGGCGCGGCGACGGTCGGTTCCCGCTGGCCGTCGACATGCTGCGGCTCACGTTCCCGTACGTGCTGTTCGTGTCGTTGACCGCGCTCGCGGGCAGCATACTCAACGCCTTTAGGCGTTTCGCCGTCGCGGCCTTCACCCCGGTGCTGCTGAACGTCGTGATGATTCTCTTTGCAGGCTGGGTGGACCCGCGGCTCGGGCGGCCCGGGCTCGGGCTCGCGCTTGGGGTTTTCGCTGCCGGCGTCGTGCAGCTCGCATTTCAGGTGCCGTTCTTGTGGCGTCTCGGCATGTTGCCGCGGCCGCGCTGGGGCTTCGCACATGAAGGCGTGCGCAGAATCGTGAGGCTCATGCTGCCCGCCCTGTTTGGCTCCTCGGTGGCGCAGATCAATATTTTGCTCGACACGCTGATCGCGTCCTTTCTCGCGGCCGGCAGTATCAGCTGGCTGTATTTCTCCGACCGGCTCGTCGAGTTCCCGCTCGGTGTGTTCGGCATTGCATTGGCGACGGTGATCCTGCCGCGGCTCGCGGAGCACCACGCGACGGAATCGAAGGAAACGTTCTCTGCGACTCTGGATTGGGCGCTGCGTCTCGTCGTCGTGATCGGCGTGCCCGCGGCGCTTGCGCTCACCGTGCTGGCCGTGCCGCTGCTGACGACGCTGTTCTATCGCGGCGAGTTCACGGCGCGCGACGTCGCGATGTCGGCCGCAAGCCTGCGCGCGTATGCGCCGGGCTTGGTCGGCTTCATTCTCGTCAAGGTGCTGGCCCCTGGTTACTTCTCGCGGCAGGACACGCGAACGCCGGTACACGCCGGGGTTCAAGCGCTCGCGGTCGGCATGGCGCTCAGCGTCGTTTTCGTCGTTACGCTGGCCAGCACCGGGTGGGCGCCGGCGCACGCAGGCATCGCGGCTGCCACGAGCTGCGCTGCGCTGGTGAACGCGAGCTTGCTGCTACGCGGATTGCGCCGCGGCGACGTGTATCGGCCGGGCACGGGGTGGTCGGCTCTACTCGTAAGGGTCCTCGTGCCGAGTGCAACGATGACCGGAGCCCTGCTCGCTGCGCTCGCGTGGTGGGCCGATTGGTTCACGATCGGCAGTGTGGCGCGAGTGGCGTCGCTTGCGGCGCTCGTCGTCGGGGGCGCCGCCGTATACTTTGGCAGTTGCTACGTGTGCGGGCTTCGGCCTAGCCATCTCCTCATGCGTGGCGCGTCCTGAGAACGCCTATGCAGCTCTATCGCACGCTCGCATCCCTTCATCGTCCCGCCGCGAGGGCGCCGCGAGTCGTGACGATCGGCGTATTCGACGGCCTGCACATCGGCCACCGGGCGATCATCGATTGCGCGCGGCACGAAGCCGCGAGCGCGGGCTGGCGCTCGCTGGTGTTCACGTTCGAGCCGACCCCGAAGGAATTCTTTGCGCCGACGAATCCGCCGCCGCGACTCACGCGCTTTCGCGAGCGGTTCGAGCAGCTCGATACCCTCGGCATCGACGATCTCTACTGCCCGCGGTTCTCCGTCGTTCGGGATGTGTCGCCGGATCGCTTCATCGAGACGCTGCTCGTCGGCGCGCTCGATGCGCGGCACATCGTGGTCGGCGACGATTTCAGGTTCGGTGCGAATCGGCGGGGCACGGTCGACGACCTCCGCGCCGGCGGCGCCAGGCACGGTTTCGGCGTGACCGAGGTGGACCCCGTCTTTTGGCAGGGTCGGCGCGTCAGCAGCACCGCGATTCGGCAAGCGCTGAAGGCGGGCGACCTCGACACGGCGCAAGCGATGCTGGGACGGAACTACTCCATTTCCGGTCGCGTCGTGCGTGGGCTCGGTCTCGGGCGGCAGCTCGGCTTTCCGACCGCCAACGTGAATCTGAAGCGCTTGCAGACGCCGATCGACGGGATCTTTGCAGCGCGCGTCACCGGACTCCACGCGCAGCCGCTGGCCGGCGTCGCGAGCGTCGGGACGCGCCCAACGATCGGTGGCAGCGAGCCGCTGCTCGAGGTGCTGATCTTCGACTTCGAGCGCGAGATCTACGGCGAGTACATCACCGTGCACTTCGTGAAGCGGTTGCGAGACGAACGCCACTTCGCCGATCTTGCGGCGATGCAGCGGCAGATGCATGTTGACGTGGCAGCTGCGCGGGCTGCGCTAACCGATTGAATCGCGTACACTCACGACCGCAAATTCCCCGCCCGCTTTGACGGATATGTTCGAACCAGTCGGCGCCCGCTACGACGGCCCCGAGATCGAGAAGCGGATTCTCGATTTTTGGCGGCACGAGAAAATCTTCGGCCGCATCGTGGCCGAGGGTGCTGCACGGCCGAAATTCGTCTTCTATGAAGGCCCGCCCACGGCCAACGGTCGGCCCGGCATCCATCATGTGCTCGCCCGGACGTTCAAGGACCTGTATCCGCGCTACAAAACCATGCAGGGCTTCCATTGTCCCCGACGCGCCGGTTGGGACACGCACGGCTTGCCCGTCGAGCACGAAATCGAGAAAGAGCTCGGGATCTTCGACAAGAAGCGCATCGAGCAAGAAGTAGGGATCGCCAGCTTCACCGCGCAATGTCGTGCATCCGTCATGCGTCACGTCGCCGAGTGGGAGGCGATGACGGAGCGCATGGGCTTCTGGGTCGACTTCAAAGATGCCTACTTCACGCTGCACAACGACTACATCGAGAGTGTTTGGTACCTGCTGAAGCAGATCTGGGACAAGGGACTGATCTATCAGGGCTATAAGGTCGTACCGTACGACCCCAGAATCGGCGCGACGCTCTCGTCGCACGAGGTGGCGCAGGGCTATCAGGGAAGTCGAGGATCCATCGGCCTACGTTCGGTTCCGAGCGCTCGATGAGCCGAGCACGTTCTTCCTGGTCTGGACGACGACACCCTGGACGCTGCCGTCGAACTTGTTGCTCGCCGTGCATCCGGACGTCGAATACGTATGGGTCAAGCACGGCTCGGAAACGCTGATCATGGCGCGGCCGCTGGTCGCAGCCGTGCTGAAAGACGAGCCGCACGAGATCGTCCGCAGCGCGCTCGGTCGCGACCTCGACGGGATGCGCTACGAGCGTCTGTTCGATTATCTGCCCGTCACCGGCGACATCTGTCGGGTGCGGCCGGCCGAGTTCGTCACGACGGAGGACGGCACGGGCATCGTCCATATCGCCCCGGCGTATGGCGAGGACGATCTGAAGCTCGGTCAGCGCTACGGCCTGCCCGTGTTGCACGGCGTCGGCGAGGACGGCTACTTCCTGCCCGCCGTCACGCCGGTCGCCGGCCTGTTCTTCAAGGAGGCCGATCCGGTGATCGTCGACCTCTTGCGCGAGCGCGGACTGTTATTTCGCGTGCAGAAGTATGCGCACAACTATCCGTTCGGCTGGCGAACCGGCGACCCGCTGATCTATTACGCAAAGAACGCCTGGTACATCCGTACGACGGACTGTCGGCAGCGCATGGTCGATCTGAACCGCACGATCAAATGGGTGCCGGAGCATATTCGCGAAGGACGCTTCGGCAACTGGCTCGAGAACAACGTCGATTGGGCGCTGTCCCGCGAGCGATTCTGGGGCACGCCGCTGCCGCTGTGGACCGACGGCGCGGGGAATTACATCTGCATCGGCTCGGTGGCCGAGCTCGAGCAGCGCGCGGGCCGCAAGCTCCGCGATCTCGACCTCCATCGACCGGCGATCGACGGCGTGACCTTCGAGCACGAGGGGCGCGAGTATCGCCGCGTTGCCGAGGTCATCGACTGCTGGTTCGATTCCGGTGCCATGCCTTACGCGCAATGGCACTATCCGTTCGAGAACGAGGACACCTTCGCGACGAGCTTCCCTGCAGACTTCATCTGCGAGGCGATCGACCAGACGCGCGGCTGGTTCTACACGCTGCACGCGATCGCCACGATGGTGTCCGATCAGGCCGCCTACCGCAATGTGATCTGCCTCAGCCACATCGTGGATGCCGACGGCAAGAAGATGTCGAAGTCGCTCGGCAACATCGTGAATCCGTACGATGTGTTCGATTCCGTAGGTGCCGATGCGCTGCGTTGGCATTTCACGGCGCGCGTGGCACCCGACGTGCAGAAGCGAGTGTCGGTCGAGATCTTCGCGGATGTGGCGAGCAGTTTCATCAACACGTTCTGGAATACCTATGCGTTCTTCGTGATGTATGCGCGTCTCGACGGATTCGATCCGCGGCGCGATGTGCCGTACGCGGAGCGGCCGGAGATCGACCGCTGGGCCGTGTCGCTGCTCGAGCAAACGATCGCCACGGCCACGGCCGCGCTGGACGACTACGATGCGCAGCGCGCCGGCGCCGCGATCGAGAGTTTCGTGGACCAGCTGAGCAACTGGTACGTTCGGCGCAATCGTCGTCGCTTCTGGAAGGCCGCCAGCGGTGTCGACAAGCAAGCGGCATATCTCACCCTCTACGAGTGTCTCGAGGCAGTCAACCGCTTGATGGCGCCGTTCGTGCCGTTCATAACGGAGACCGTCTATCAGAATTTGGCGCGGCCGGTGGACCGCAATTCTCCACTCAGCGTGCACATGGCGAGCTGGCCTCGACACAACGCCGCGCGGCGCGACGAACGATTGCTCGTCGAGACGGCGGTGGTGCAGCGTGTCGTGGGGCTTGGCCGGGCAGCACGAAACTCGTCGCGCTTGAAGGTTCGCCAACCGCTATCGAGATTGCTGCTTCGCGTGCCGGACGAAGGCGCGGAAGCTGCGGTACGTCGACACGAGGATCAAATTCTCGAGGAGCTGAACGTGAAGGGGCTCGAGCTGATCGCGCGCGACGCGACGCTGGTCAGCTATCGCATCAAGCCGAATCTTCCCGTCCTCGGCAAGCGTTACGGCAAGCTGATTCCGGCAATCCGGCAGTATCTCGCAGCCGCCGATGGCGCCGCGATCGCGGCGGCGGTTGCGCACGGCGAGACGCAGACGTTCGTGATCGACGGGCAATCGCTCGAGATTCAGCCCGGGGATCTGCTCGTGGAAACCGCGTCGGCGGAAGGTTTTGCCTGCGCCGAGGAGGAGGGCTATCTCGTCGGACTCGACACCACGTTGAACGATCAGTTGCGCCGCGAGGGCGTTGCTCGCGAGCTGGTTCGCGCGGTCCAGGAAGCACGCAAGCAAGCGGGGCTCGAGGTGGCCGACCGGATCGTGTTGTGGATCGAGGGCGATGAGGCCGTGACGGCGGCGCTCGCCGAGCACCGCGACTACTTGATGAGCGAGACGCTCGCGAGCGCGTGGCGCCGACCCGGTGCAAAGGCGTTCGTCGCCCGCCAGGACGATGGCGAGCTGCGCTGGGTCGTTCAGTTGGCACGCCAGTCGGAGGCTGCGTGAGCGGACGGCGTTGGTTCGGCTTGCGTGCGGGGGCTGCGAACTGGCTATGGGTGGCGGTCGCGGTGATGGCGCTCGATTACTGGACGAAACAGCTGATCACGGATCACCTCGCCGAGTTCCAGGAGATCGTGCTGCTGCCGGTCCTGTCGATCATGCGTTTGCACAACACCGGCGCTGCGTTCAGCTTCCTGCACAACGCCACCGGCTGGCAGCGATGGGTATTCATTGGGCTCGGCGTCGTCGTCAGCATTGGCATACTCGTGTGGCTGAGACGTCTGCCAGCGAAGGGGCAGAATCTGCTCGCCGCGGGTCTCTCGCTGATTCTCGGCGGCGCGCTGGGCAATGTGATCGACCGCGTCCGCCTCGGGTACGTGGTCGATTTCATTCGTGTGCACTACGAGCAGTACTACTTTCCAGCGTTCAACGTTGCCGATTCGGCCATCACGATCGGAGCGATTCTCGTGGTCCTCGACAATCTGCTCGAGTACGATCGCGCGCGTGCCCGAAGGCGCTAGCTCACCAGCACGATGTGGGGTTGGTGCCCGTGGCGGTCTTCACGCCCTGCGCCGTGAGCGAAAACGACGTGCACATCTTGTCCTGCGTCATGTCGGGATTGCGCACCCGCTACAGGCGTGGCGGTGATGGTATAGGTGTTCGCATCCGCACCCGCGATCGTGATCTGGTAGCTGCCGTGCTCGCTCAGGCCCGTCGGGAAGCCGAGTGCCGCGAGATTCGGCGGTGGCGCCATAGGTGCGGTTCGCCAGATAGAAGCGCTCCTGGTTCGTTTGAAGCCGCAGCAACGCCGTCTTCGCATCCGTGCGCTGGGCGCGCATCACGTACTGGCGGTAGCTCGGTAGCGCAATCATGGCGAGTACGCCGATCACCAACACGACGGCCATGAGCTCGAGCAGCGTGACGCCCGCCATCCGGTGGCGATTCATATCGTTCATCGTCATAGTCCCTTACCTTTGCCGCCAATGGGCTAGTCTAGGCTGCGCTCCGTCCAGAACGTGCGAACAGGCGTGTTCTGGAAGCCGGCCGGGAAGCAGATCAGCCCGACGCAGATGACGGGATTGTTGCCCTGCTGGCTGTCCGGAATGCCGTCGCCGTTCGCGTCGGAATCCTGGCCGTTCGGGATGCCGTCGCCGTCGTCGTCTTCGTCCGCGTCCGGAATGCCATTGCCGTTCTTGTCGGTATCCTGCGAGTCCGGGATGCCGTCGCCGTCCGTGTCCTGCTCCGAATCGGGGATGCCATCGTGGTTCGAATCTCGATCCACGAACAAGGCCTGGGCCGTCGAGAGGATACCGCCCGCGTGCTCGACGTATAGATCGCTCATCGTCAGCGTGCTGGGATCCGCCGACCCGTCGAGGTTCGTGACCGGCGCGCCGTTGTAGATGCTCATCTGATACAAGCGATTGACGCCGAGCTGCGGCTCGCACGTGATGGCGCTACTCGCAGGCTGGAACGTGCTGAAGATCACCTCGTTGTTGAACGTCCGGGCCTCGGCGAGCACCTTCTCGCCGTTCCAGCCGCCGATGTTTAGATCGAGGCGCCAGCCGGGGCTATTGTTCGGCACGTTCGTGTTCACCGTCGTGACAGGCGTGAGGCTGGCATCCGTGATCGGCGTCAGCGCGTTGTACTGCACCTGCGTAAGCGGGGAAGTGTTGTAATCGCGCAGCGCATAGAAGCGATCCTGGTTGGCCGTGCTGAGCGGGTGTGCGCGGTGGCCCGACCCGATGCCGATGTGAATGAAGTTGAAGTCCTTCGTGTTCACGGTCGCGATGTCCGGCGCGTTGTAGAAGCGGCGCGTATCCGCGAGCGTCGGGACGGCGCTCGGTGCGCCACCCAGTTGCGCGATCACGCCGCCCGTGATCACGTTGGCCGCGTTTTGACCGTTCCACACATCGAAGCGCCAGATCTGACCGCCCATGTCGGCGGCATACATCCGATCCGCGAAACCGTCGCCGTCGAAGTCGAGCACGCGCACGCGGGCGGGGATCGAGTAATCCATGCTGCGACCGGCCTGGTTGAAGCTCTTGGTGCCGCCGCTCTTGGCGCCACGCCACAGCAGCGTGCCCGACACGGCATCGACGATGTAGATGGAGTTGCCGATCGTGTCCGTCGTCAGCGCGCTGTTGTCCTGGTCGGGCTCGTAGCCGCCGCCGAGCACGAGCACGGACTTGTTGGCGTTTTGCACGGTGCCCGCAATGTTCATGTGCGCGCCGACCGGAGTCGCCCAGGTCTGGCCGACGCCAGGTAGCGTCGACCCGTCGAGCTTGAACATGAGCTTCGGTGCACGGGGGCTGCTGACGTCCAGCGCATAGTAATGGTCGCCGCCGCGGCGCAGGCCGAAGTACAGATACACTTTCTCGCCGGGCTCGATGATGCCATCGTTATCGGCGACCATCTCGACGCGCAGATCGCCGTCGATGCCGTAGAGCTTGTTCGCTGAGGAATCGTTGCTGTAGAGCTTGATCTGGTTTGCGAGAAACTCCGGGGGCACGAACGACCACTGCTCGACGCCCGTGTTCAGATCGACGGCATGCAGGAATCCGTCGTTGGTGGCGAAGAACAGCAAGCCGTCGCGCAGTGAGGGGCCATAGATCACCGACGCCGACTGCGAGTGCAGCGGGTCGCCCATCTGATGACGCGGCTCGTTCGTGATGTTGTTCTGGTCCGTATCCGGCAGGTCCAACCCATTGATGAAGTCGATGACCTGATCGCGCGTTGGATCGCCGGGCGTGCCGGTGCCGAGCAAAGCGTCGTTGATCGCGGCGTTGGTCTTCTCGACACGGTTGGTGCCGGTCGTCAGGTCGGTCGCGCCGAGGTACGTGTAGACCAGCCGATTGGCCGGAATCGGGATCAGGTTGGCGGCACCACCCTGCTCGACATCCGCGCCATCGGCGGGGTTCGACCAGTAGCTGCGCGACGTTTTGGCAAAGAAGCCCGTGCTCGAATCGATCGCGGGGTTGCCGTCGGCGTCGACGATGGCGGCGTCGCTGGCGCGGATCCGGTATTTCTTCAGGTTACCTGGCCAATGGACCCGGGCCGACGGACGGAACACGCTGATGAAGAGATCGCTCAGGTTCTGCGTGCGGTTGAACGCGTTCACCGCCACGGTCGGCGCTGTGAACGTCGTGTTCGTCGTCAAGATCGACGTCACGATGCTCGACAACGCGTTGGCAAGAGAAGCCGTGTCGTTCGCGGTGTAGTACTGGCCACCGCCGCGCTGCGCCGTGTCCTTGAGGATCGGCAGATCGACCGTGAAGCCAACCGTATACGTCGAGACGTTCTGGGTACCGGGTAGGGACGAAATGTCGCCTTTGTTCAGGAACTCGGCGAAATCGTCGAGACATTGGCCGCCGGAAGGGTTGAATCCCGGCGGATACGTTTCGGTGTCGCAGGTGTTGCCGACGAGGGTTCCGAAGCTCTTGCCCGTGGCGTCCTTCATCGCCTTGATCTTCGCGTCTGCGTCGACGTCCAGCGTGGGCTCGCCGTCCGTGAGGTACACGATGAAGTTCTTTTGACAGCTGTACGCGACGGGGGATTTGTAGTTCACGAGGCTCGCATCGCGCGACGCGGCGACGCTGTTGACGCCGTAGTCGACTTTGCGGCCGCCAAAGTACTGGGCCGCCTCGTAGAGTGTTTCCGAGAGCGGCGTCCATGTGCTGGCCGTGAGCCCTTTGATCTTGGTCTGAAGCGCCGCGCGGCCGGTGGCGATGTCCTCCATGGCGAACGTCACGCTGCCGCCCTGGCTGCCGACGATGCCATTGACCGGATCGTTGAAGTTCATCATGCCGACGTTCACGCCGTTGACGGAGTCGAGCAGCTTCGTGGCCACGTCCTGCACGACCTCGAGCCGGGTCTTCAAGCCCGTGGGGCCATAAGCCCAATTCAGATAGTTGCCGGTGTACAGCGTATAGGTCTCGTTGGCGGGTGTCTGGCCCCACGAGACCAGCTGGCCTGACGCTGCCGTGCCCCAATAGCCGTTCGACGTCGCACCATTGCGGGCATACAGCTTCGAGGCATCGACCCCATCGCCGTCAATGCCGGTGTCGTCCTGGCACTCGACCGCGCGGCTCTTTTGATTCTGCGAGATCGTCTCCCAGCGCTTCGCGCCGTTGCTGGGGTTGTACTGCGCCATGTTGTCCGTATAGAAGCCGGCCGTGGTGAAGGCCTGCAGCGCAGCCTTGCACTTCAGCGCCGCCAGATCGAAGTAGCGGGCCGTGCCGCAGTCCGGCGGATCGCCGACCCCGGTGCGCCAATAGACGCGTGACGTACTACAACCCGCGCTCGGGTACGTGGTGGCGGAGTCATACCCCGCCTGCGTCAGCACCAGCGAGTCCATGCTGCCCGAGTTATCGAGGATGAACAGAATGTTCGGCTGAGCTTGCGAGCTCAGGTTGTTGCCGACGAACAGCTCCGTGTCATCCGCGAGTGCTGCCGTGCCCGCGGTCAGGGCCCAGAGCAAGCCGACGCCGAGCCAACTGAAGCGCTTCATGGTGGTGATCATGTTCGTATCCTTCGAAAAAGAGTTCAGTGCCATCCTGGCGTGTGCGTATTACTGCGGACGATGGAGCGCGATTCGCGTGATCTGCCCGGTGTTGACGTCCATATAGACGGTCGCGACGGCACGGTCGCTGGCGCTTCGATTGGCGCGCAGCTCGCCGAATGCTTTCGCGAAATCATTGAACGGCAGCTCGCGACCGTCGAGCACGAACTTCGTCGTGTTCATGAGGCGGTGCGTGCTGGTTTGGCACGTGTCGCACGGTTTGAAGCTCACGGTGCCGCTCGTATCCTTCGGCAAAGTGAGTACGCTCGGCGACAGCTCGACCGGGCGCTCGACCTGCTCGAGCACGCGGAGGGCTCCCGCTGAATTCAGAAACCCGAGCAGAGCAACGGCAAGCACGATTCTCAGGGTCGTCATGGCAGAGTCCTCCGGTGCGACTACAGAGCTCGTCCAATGACGTAGAAGCTCTGCGTATGCGTTGATGTGGCGTTACGCGGTCCACGGCCGACCGAGGCGATGTCGAAGTGGAAGGCCTCGACCTCGTCGGAGCTGAAAGCGGCATCGGGCACGTCAGTGGTGCAGCCGCACCAGGTGACGACGGCGCGGCGGTCGAAATCCGGGTTGCCCAGCCAATCGACCACGTGCGCCGTGTCGGTGCTGTAATCGCGCGTGCCGAGCACGATCTCGGCCGCGTCTTCCGTCAGCTGGAACGCGTCTTCCTGGAACTGCGTGTTGCCGGCCATCGTGATTTCCGTGGTCGCGGTGTTCATGCCCGAGACGCCGAGCACCGTGAGGACCAGCATCAGCACGAGGCCGACGACCAACGTCGCGCCGCGCTGCCGGCTGGCGAGCGCAGTGGAGTGCATGGACCTACGCAAGGCTGGGGTCATTGGCGTTATCCTCAGGAAGGCGGGCGCGCATTGCGCAGATAGATCGTCTTCGACACGATCATGCGGCGGAACCCGTCGTTGAACGGGCCGACGTTCTGGTCCGCGTAGACGTAGTTCGTGGTGTCCGTGAAGCCGTTCTCGGCTCGCTCCGCGCGTACGCGAAGCCAGATCCGCACGGCCAGTATCTCTGCGTTCGGATCGAAGGCCGCATTCGTCGGATCGATCATCGGATCATCGGGGTTCAGGTAGCGGTCGATCGAGCCGCGGTTCGGATTGGGCGCCGTGGGCGTGCCGGGCACGTCGGTGTCCACGCCGAACTGGATCTGCATGTCCTCGACGCCGGTCACGACCGTCTCGTCGGCGATGAGGCCGTTGGTCTGCAGCCACTTTCGGTGCAGCTCCGGCTGCGTGTTCGCGCCGGCCCGGCGCACGTAATAGCCGTTGACCACGAGCCGATGCACCTGCGCCGTGCCGACGGGCGGTGCGGCGGTGTTGTAGCCGGCCGGCACCGCAGCCGTGTTGAAGATCTGGCCGAGCTGCCCGCCGCGCGTGCTGACGATCGACAGCTGGCCGGCCGCCGGAGCGACGACGTCGTCGCTGGCATGGCGAACCACCAGTGTATCGGCGTTCACCTCGACCGGCGCTGTGCCTGCGCACGCCCAGTTGTAGCTGTTGTTGGTGCCCTGGACGGGTTGGATCAAGTTGATCGTCCAGTTGTTGCCGCAGGTCGCGGGGCCAATGCCCGCCGGCTGCGTCGGCGCACGCCGGCCGTTGATCAGGTATGCGCGCGAGGTCAGGCCCCAGTAGCTGGCCAACCGGATATCGGGCTCCAGTGTGTCGACCGCGAAACGCGCGGTCTCCTGCAAGCGCGCGACCGATTCCGTGATCCGAAACGTCGTACGGCTCTGCATGAAGACGGTCATTGCGCCGATCATCAGGAACATGCCGATCGCGAGCGCGACCATGAGCTCGATCAGCGTCATGCCCGAGTGGCGACGCGAGGCGGCGACGGTCATTGCGTGCGCTCTATTCATAAACGTGTGGTGCATCAGAGGCTCGGGACGCGGATTGCCATCTGATAGTTGACGGCGCCGAGCCCGGTGTCCTGCCAGGCCACTTGAATCGTGTAGGTCGGGGGCGTCGTGCCCGTGTATTGCACGGTGCCGACGCCGTTCGGCAACTGCTGCGCGACCTGCGTCGTCCACACCCACAGGTCGTGTGCGGCCATCTGCGCCGGCGTGCAGTTCACACCACCTCCGGGATCGCAGTTGTTGTTGGCGCCGGCGCCGCCGTAGTTCGCGTCGCCCATGCGATTCACGCGGATGCGGTCCGCCATGTCGGCGGCGAGGTTCACCGCCTGCGTCCGGTAGAGTGCGGTGCGGCCGGCGCTCAAGCCCTGGCCATACAACGCCGCGATGCCGATCATGCCCACCGATACCACGACGAGCGAAACCATCGCCTCGATCAGGCTGAAGCCGGCTTGAAAGGATGTGTGCGTGGTTCTCATGGGATGGCTCAAGGACAGGCGGCGCCCGTCGAAGCGATCAGCGGGTTGATGTCGGCCGTCTCCTGGAGCACCTGGCCGCGGCCTGGGCGATCGATCCTCACGAGCCGGGCGCTCGACAGCGCGCCGGCAGCAACGCGGCGGCCGCGATCGTCGCAGAACAGGATCAGGCGGTTGGGGTTCGGGAAGCACAGACCTGCAGCCTGACGTGTAAAGCCGTTGGCCGCATAGGAAACGTAGCCACAATTGGCCGAGACTCGAATCGTGCCCCCGGGCGCCACCTCGCGCATCAGCACGAGCTCGCCCGCATCGACCACACTGTTGCCGTCCGTGGCGTCCGTCAGTATCCGGGCCCCGTTGGCGTCGACGTTGTCGTTCTCGTCGACCCACACGATGAACCCCAGGTTTTGCGCGTCGGCGACGGCGTTCGGCGAGCAGGTGGGCGTCGCGGCGGTCGGGTTCGCGCTCAGGCACAGGCCGACGGGCGCCTGGCGCTTCACGGCTTCCGCGCGGGCCATGAGCACGCCCGTCACGAGCTGGTTGGCGGCCGCCGTCATGGCGCCGTTGCGCTGGAACTCCATGACGTTCGGCACGCCGATACCGATCAGGATCCCGGCGACGAGCAGCGTCATCAGGAGCTCCCAGAGCGTAAAACCAAGTTGGCGGCGGTGCTTCATGGCCGGCGACTATACGGGCGTTCGCTGCACCGTCGGAGCGGAGCCGACGGTCGGTCGGGGCCGACGGACGAGCGGCGTTTTCCGCCCGCCTGTTATGACAAGTCTGCGCAGCGCAGGGGTTTGCCGTCGGCATCGAGGTGGTCGACGCGCGGCCGGCCCGTGTAGCTGACGATCACCGCCTTGGCCGCCGCGCCGCCACGCTCGTCGCAGAATACCAAGGTGCCATTGGTGCTGCGGCGCCGATAGGGGCGAAACTCGAAGTAGGCGCGATTGCCGACGATGGTCCCCGCGATCTCCGGCTGATAGGCGTAGAGCAGCGGCTCGCTCGGTGAGCGCACCGGGGGCTGCTGGTCGTCGACGTCCACGAAGACCATCCAGCCCGCGTCGAATCGCAGCTCCGGGCCGCCGCAGCGGCGCCGATCGAGGGTCTTGCACACGATCACCGTGTGGCCGCGCTTCGCGGCTTCGCTGTGCGCGAGATGGAGGGCCAACACGAACCCGTTGATGTCGGCGGTTCGGCGTGCGTCGAGCACGAACGTGTGAAAGCTCGGGACCGCGAGGCCAAGGAGCACGCCGCCGACAGTCAACGTGCATAGCAGCTCCCAGAGCGTGTAGCCAGCATGGCGCGCCATCGGTGCCTCCTGATCGAGCCCAGGGAACGCTAGCCGAGGAGTGCCTTGGGACTCGACTCCAGAAACTGTGCGGTCCGGCCGAATATGCCTTGCAGCCCATCGGCTTTGGGTCGAGACTGAGTTTTGATATTCGTGGCGCGATGTGGGTATACTGCGCAAGTCGCTGATTTTTATAGAGGTCGGACGATGACCAGAGACGAAGTCACGCAACGGCTCACAAGCAGAGGCGTGCTCGCCACGGCGCAGCGGATCGAGGTCGGGCTGCTGCTGTTCGCGGGCCCGCAGCATCTGTCGGCCGATCAGATCATCGCGGTGCTCAAGGCGCGTGGGTCGCGCGTTTCGAAGGCGACCGTCTACAACACGCTGAAGCTATTTTGCGAGCGCGGGCTGCTGCGCACCGTCGAGGTCGATCCCGAGCGGCAGTTCTACGACTCCTCGATCGAGGCGCATCACCACTTCTTCAACGTCGACACCGGTGAGTTGATCGATATTCCGCTCGCGTCCGTGAATCTCAGCGTCGCCGCGGCGCTGCCGCCGGGAACCGAGCAGGCCGGCGTCGACGTCGTGATTCGGGTACGGGATCGTCCGCACGTCAACGTGCGATAGGGCGCCGCGTCGGGCACAATAGGCACCGCGCCACTGCCGGCGTAGCTCAGTTGGTAGAGCATCCGCTTCGTAAGCGGGGGGTCGGGGGTTCGAGTCCCTCTGCCGGCACCACCTCCACGTTCCAGGACATCCGCCTACGTCCACGCTTCAGCGTTCTTTCTACTTAAAAACAATACGTTAGGGTGTTTTCGCCGATCCGGATGTTCGTTGACAGTCCGCGGCCGGGGCGGGTAAATTCGGGGGTAACTCATCCGGCTGAAATGAGTTACCCCCAAAAATGCTCACGGACACCGAGCTCAAAGCGCTACGACCTCGCGAGAAGCCGTACAAGCGCTCTGACGCGCGTGGTCTGTACGTCCGTCCCTCCCGTCAACACGGACGGCGCGCGCTGGTGGCGCTTTCGCTACCGCGTGAGCGGCCGTGAGAAGCTCATTTCGCTCGGCACTTACCCCGACTTCGTTGAGGCTCGCCCGCGAGAAGCGCGATGAAGCGCGTCGCCGACTCGCGGCCGGCATCGATCCGAGTGCGGAGCGACAGGCCGCGAAGCTGGCAGCCGCCGACACTTTTGAAGCCATCGGCCGCGAGTGGCTCGAGGTGCAGAAGTCGAAACTCTCGGCGGCGACGCTTGCCAAGGCCGAGTGGATGCTGACGACGTTCGTGTTCCCCCACATCGGCAGCCGGGCGATCGGGCGGCTGGCCGAACGGAGCAGCGTGATGCAGGAGTGGGCGGACTATCTTGACGGTTTGCGCAGTCGGCGCGACTGAACTGACGTGAATCCATTCGATTCGCTGAGATTCGCGACGTCCTGGTCACGGTCTACCTGCGTAGGCTCTTCGCGTCCACCCTCCATCGCAAGGACGCGAGGCCATGGCGAGCGAGCGGGCACGCCCGCGTGCGCCAACGTTCATCGATCCACCCGGCTACTCCCGACACCGGCCCGAGGCGACGCTGCTCTACCAGCTCGTCGAGCGGGACTACCCCGAGCTCGTCTCCGAGCGCGAAGCCGCAGGCCGGCCGCTACCGAAGTACGTGCAGGAGGAGTTCGAGGCGTATCTCAAATGCGGCCGGCTCGAGCACGGCTTCCTACGCGTGCGCTGCGAGGACTGCCACGCCGAGAAGCTCGTTGCGTTCAGTTGTAAGCGCCGCGGCTTTTGTCCCTCGTGCGGTGCGCGGCGCATGGCGGACTGCGCCGCGCTGCTCGCGGACGAGGTGTTGCCGGCAAGGCCCATTCGCCAGTGGGTGCTGTCGCTGCCGTTTGCGTTGCGCTTCTTGCTCGCGACCGATCCTGACGCACTGACACGGGTGCTCGGGATCGTCTACCGAACGATCTCGGGTCACGTTCTTAAGAGGGCGCGGCTGACGCGTGCGAGCGGTGCGACCGGCGCCGTGACGCTGATCCAGCGCTTCGGGTCGGCGCTCAATCTCAATATTCACTTCCACATGCTGGTGCTCGATGGCGCGTACCTCGTCGGCACCGAGCCGCCCGTGTTTCGGCGCATCGATGCCGCCGCGCCGAGAGGAGCTGCAAGCGCTCGTCGAGCGGCATGGCCGAACGCATCGGCCGCGCGCTCGAGCGCCAAGGTCTCCTGGCGCGCGATGCCGAGAACAGCTACCTCGAGCTCGACCCGGCAGGGGGCGGCCCGATGGACGATCTGCTCGGCCACTCGATCACGTACCGGGTGGCGGTGGGCCCGCGGGCGGGGCAGAAGGTGTTTTCGCTACAGAGTGTGCCGGCGCGAGAGGACGAGCCGAGGAAGGGTGTCGCGCAGCATGCGGGGTTCTCGCTGCATGCGGGGATTGGCGTGGAAGCCGATCAGCGGGCGAAGCTCGAGACGACTCACGCGCTACGTGAGCCGCCCGCCGGTGGCGATGGAGCGGCTCGATCTCACGGCGCAGGGGCAGGTCCGGTATCGTCTGAAGACCCCGTACCGCGACGGCACGACGCACATCGTGCTGGAACCCTTGGACTTCATCGCGCGCCTCGCAGCGCTGGTGCCGCCGCCGCGGGTGCACCTGACGAGGTTTCACGGGGTGTTCGCGGCGCACGCGGCGCTGCGCGCGGCGATCACGCCGGCGGGAAGAGGGACGGGGGCGCAGAGCGAGCCGCGCCGCTCGAAGCGGCCGACATCCAAAGACGTGCGCATGAACTGGGCACGGCGCTTAAAGCGCGTGTTCGGGATCGAGATCGAGCAGTGCGTGCGCTGCGGCGGGCGGCTGAAGGTGATCGCGAGCATCGAGGAGCCGGAGCTCATCGAGCGGATTCTCGCGCACCGGCGGGAGCGGGGCGAGGAGGCGGCGCCGACGGCCTCGCTTGGAGCGCGCGCGCCGCCGCAGGCGTCGCTGTTTTGATTCGGCTGATCGATCGACGGGCTCGTGGTTTTGCAGCGCGGGCGGCGGGCGGTGCTGCGCGCGGCGTGGCCGAGAGGCCCCGATCGGCGGCGCGGACGCGCTGAAATTCGCGGCGACAGAGCGTCGTGAGGCCGATTCGGCCTCGCGATCAGACGGCAGCTTTGACAGAATGCTCGTTACGCGCCATTGCCAGCCGCGCAGAAGGGCGTTCAAAACTCCTATCCGCAACCTCGCGGGCTGGGTGAAAAAACTCTCGGGGCTACCCACGATCAGCGTCGGCTCCGTCGGCCTCTCCTCCGAGTTCATCGGCGCGTTTCGCGGCGAAGGCTCGAGCGTAGGCAAGCTCGACGAGATCACCGCGCGCCTCGATCGCGGCGAATTCGATCTTGTCGCCGTCGGCCGCGCGGTGTTGCAAGACCCGGAGTGGGTGTTGAAGGTGAAAGCCGGTCGCCACGCGGAGCCCCGCGACTACGACGCGAAGTCGCTGCCGACCTACTTCTAAAGGAAACGCAGGGATTGGTGCGAAGCGGCAAGCGCTCGCGCCTGGATCCCCTACTCCGTTTGTCTGAACCGCGTCGCTGCCTCCACACTGCACGGCGCGTCGTCCGACGGGGCGCCTGCACGCGCGGGGCGGGCGCGCACCACCACGTGCGTGCCCGGCGCGAGTGCGTCCTTCGGTGTTCCCCACGCCGCGACCAATCGGCCTTCCGACTCCCGCTCCATCCGTTCGAGTTGCTCGTCGATGGTTGGCACTGGCGGGCCTGCGGGTGTCGCGCGCGAGCGCGTCATGAGGGCCGAGTCGATCCGGCCCCGGTCGCTATCGCTTCAAGAGCCGACCCGAGAACGCCAGGTGGCAAAAGCGGTTCGCGGAACCCGGTATCCCGATTAGGCCAATCGTCACCGAGGACCCGGGATCTGCGTAGATCCGCGTCAGCGTCAACGCAATCGAGCCGCCTGACGTAAGCGCACCGGGGATACCCAGGATGGCGTGCGGCACGATGACCCCTTGCGTGCTTGCCACGATGTCCGCGTGCCACGGCTCTCCCGGGAGATCGTCGCCGCTGCAAACCCCCGAAACCTGTTCGATCAACAGAACCCTGCCGGACGGCACCTGATAGGCCGGCGGTTGTCCGAAGGCGTCGCACTTCTGCTGCGCGTTGAACCCCTCGGGGGCGCACAGCACGAATGCCACCGGCGCGGCAGTCTCCAATGCATGGGCCGGGCGCGCGATCGATTGAGTACCGGTGGCAATGAGAAAGACGATCAGGAGTCGCTGGAGCAGTTTGCTCGCGACGATGGGACGCGCCTTGGACATGACGTCTCCTTTCGAATGTGAGCGGGGCCGGTAGAACCCGCCTGCGCATGCTATCTCCCTGTCGTCGTGGCCGCAACGTCGTCGCCCTGTGGGGTCTTGCGGCCGCGGCGCCAGCAAGCGAAAAACGAACATCGAAGACCGTGCCAGGGACGAGCGGGTGCGTAGCCATAAGGAGACATTCGTAACTGTGTAACTGAGAAATAGGTCGCAGAAGGGGATCCTGCGAGCAACTTAGCGTTGCAGACAGCAGACAAGAGTGAGTTTCTTCCATCAAGCAGACAGGGGACTACGATGCAACCATCTACAGACTGGTGGTTTCAGTGCGGCGCCATTCGCGACTATTTTTTTGGCGGGGAGCGGAAGGTAGCCCAGCAGTTGGCCGAGTATTTGGCGCGATACTACGTGGGGGAAGGTATATCGGAATTGAAATCGAATACCGATGTATCGGCGCTCATCGGAGACTCGATTCGGAAACACATAAACAAAGATGACTTTACGATGGATCGTCAGGATGACTTGTTGGCGGAAGTCGATTTGAAGGAGTCCATCACGTTTGCAAACCTCGTGAGTCTCGTTCACTGGCAGCGGCAATCGTCGCCGACATCGCGACGGCTGGACCGCGCATAACACGCCCTGAGCGCCCACGCCGCGCCAGTACGCGGACCTTTGCGAATTGGCGCGCCGCGGTTTAACGCGTTTGCCGCAGATCCGGGTTCGCCCCGACCCAGAGCTCTGCCGGACGACTCCACGACGGTCGCACGCGAAAGACTCGTGCGCTCGGACCGAGCTTCACCGCAGTGGCCGCCGTCGTTGCGAACCTCAAACTGCGATTCCACCGGATCAACGACTTGCGCTAGAATTCCGCGCGGTCTCCGGACCGGAGTTGTTTTCTTTACCGCTTCGCCTGGGATCCTGAGAAGGCCGCCGCCAACCGCGGAAAGCACGGCGTGACCTTCGAGCAGGCTGGGACCGCGCGCTGAGGACGTCGCAGATGCGACGAATGAGTAGGCTCATAAGTTCACCTTGAGCCGTGCCCGATTTCCGCGAGCCCCATACCTAATGGCATGTGGTACGGGAAATATGACATCGCGTTTTTTTTGGGCGGTGGAAAAGCCGTACTGGACCGCGGGGCAATCGCGCTATGCTCTTCCTCGAAGCACTGGGTCATCTTCAAGTCTTGGAGGTTGATGTCATGACCAACAAGAGTCGCTCGTTCCTTCGCGTGTCTATCGTTCCTGCACTGCTGTTCGGTGGCGTATGCGCGATCGCACAGGCCGCTCCGACGAACTGGTCCGACCCCGCGACCTGGCCGAACCACAAGGTGCCGGTTGCAGGCGACAAGCCCACGATCGGCAGAGACAAGGACGTGATCCTCGACGTCAGTCCGCCGGCGCTGGCGGGGCTCTCCATCGACGGCAAGCTCACGTTTTCAAACGACACCGACCTCGAGCTGACCACCGAGTGGATCATGTTGCACGGGGAGTTGGCAGAGCGTGCCGGCGCGAGCGGATGAGCCCAGGCGAGGGGTGGCGCAGTACGCGGGGTTCTCCCTGCATGCGGGGATTCTTCTCCGGACCCAGCCGTCAACTCGTCGAACTGCGCCTGCAGCTCCGGATCCACATTTCCCAATTGCTCGCGAACCCGTGCGGCCATGGTGGCCGACGCTTCCCTGGCTGCGTACTGGTTTAAAGGCGAACACACCGTCGCACGGTCCTCGTCGGACAGACGCGCGAAATTGGCTTGTGCTCCGGAAGTTTCCGAACTCGTAGTGACTCCTTCCAGATAGACGATGTCGTCAGCAGTTGCCGTCGCGGGCGCCACGATCGCGCTGGCGGCCAGCAGTGCTCCCAGCGCGACGGCTCGCATTCGAGCCCAGATGCAATTTGCGGCACTCATCACGGATTTCTGCAGGCTTCGAGGTCGCTCTCGGTCAGACCGAGATCCTTGGCGGCCGATTCTAGGTCGGAAGCAACTGCGCCGGCCGTGTAAATCGTCGATGAAGCCTGGGCGACCGAGGCGGCGACTTCGCTGGCACCGAATTGCGAACTGGCGTTGCCGACCGCGCGCATCAAACTGCGCAGGCCGCGCTTCTTCTTCTGAGCTTCCTGTGCATCCGCCATCTTCTTCTGCAGACAGGCCTGCTGCGCGGCCTGCAAGGCGGCTGGATTCGGCGCAGCGACCGGCGCTGCTGCCGGGGCCGGCGCCGCCGTCGGTGCAGAGCCTCCTGCGCCGCCCTGATTAATGGCGGCCTTGATGACGCCGGCGAGCTGCGGCGTGATCTCGCCGGTGACCTCCATGCCATGCTCGGCCTGGAATTTGGAAACGGCCACGATCGTCGGCACGGTCGCCTCGCCATCGAGGTTGCCGGGGTCGTAACCAAGGCTTGCAAGATCTTTCTGGATGATCGCCGTCAAGTCATCTGCGCTGCTCAGTCCGGGCAGCGTCAGGACTAGCGATAGCAGAAGCAGTGGTGTCTTGTGGACCATGAGATCCTCTCCCGGAATTTTTTTTTTTGCTGAGGAAACGGGAACCTATCTGATCGGGTGGCTCCGGACCAGAACTGAATCGGTCTGCTGGCTCCGGCCAAAATGGTGCGTCGTGGCTGCGACGATTCCGCGGAAACAAATCCCCGAATCTGCCTTGAGTTGCGTACCTAACCTGCAGGCGGTCGAGGAGGCTCTGCCGTGGCGGCGTCTTTGAATGTCTTATATCCTCGGATCGGGAACGATAAGTTCGGAGACTGGGCGATGAATTCGAGGATACTCTGCTCGCTCGTGACGCTGGTGCTGGCGCCTGCGGGCAACATCCTGGCGGGCCCCTGCGACGCACAGTATGCCTTTGACGGCGACCTGATTGACTCAAGCGGGAGCGGCCATGACGGCCGAATGATCGCGTGGGGCGGCGCGGCTGCGACGGCACAGTTCCCAGTTCGACGGCACTTAAATGGCGGCAAGACACAGAGCCGTGCCCAGAAGTCCCTCCGCCGGGACCACACCCCGAAGGCCCGCTATTCAGATTGCAATTGAAGCGCTCACGGATTGGAAACGATTCCCGTCGCCGTACGCGCCGCGCTCCCGCGGCCGCAAGTCGCTGACCCGGTATCGGCTGGCGATGGAGCACGCCCGGGACGCCATCGTGAAGGTCTACAACGCCTCGGTGTCGAGAGCCGAGCTGGAAGAAGAAATGGAACGGCTGCTCAAGGAGAATCGGGAGCTCTGCCGGGCCGTCGTCAAGTACGTGGAGCTGGAAGACGAGTACAACCGCGCGCGCGAAGAGGGCCAGCGGTAGCGAAATTCGACCCCGGCCAAGGGGCAGAAATATCCAACGTGCGAATTGGGAGGCAGCGGCCCGCAACCGCGTTAGGATGCCACGCATGTTGCCGAAACCTTTCAGCTGGAGCCGCGCCGACGCCCGAGCCGGCCGTTACGACGGCAAGTTCCTGATCGGCGTGCTCACCACAGGCATCTATTGCCTGCCGTCGTGCACCGCGCGCCAACCCAGACCGGAGAACGTGCGGCTTTTCAAGACCGAGGTCGAGGCGCTCGAGGCCGGGCTCCGCGCATGCAAACGCTGCCGTCCGGATCTCTTTTATCGCGGCGAGGACGCCGACATCGCGCTGTTCGAAGCGCTGGCGGTGCGCGTGCGCGCGCAACCCGCCGAGCACGCCGACGCGGCCGTGCTCGCGCGCGTGTGCGGCGTGAGTCAAACCAAGCTCGGCGACCTGCTGCGCGCGCACGCCCACATGACGCCCGCGTCGTGGCTCAAGCGCGAGCACGTGCGAGCGGCCTGCCGCCTGCTGCTCGACACCGACCGGCGAGTGGTCGACGTGGGCCACGCGGCGGGATTCGAGAGCGAGTCGGCGTTCCACAGGCAGTTCCTCGCGCTCACACGGATGACGCCCGGCGCCTATCGCGGCCTGAATGGCGCATCGGTGTTCATGCTCCAGTTACCGGCGGGCTATCGCGCGGCCGAAGTTCTCGCGTATCACGCGCGCGATCCCGCAAGCGCGTGCGAGCGCGTCGAGGGCACGAGGATCGTAAAGGCCCTTGCGCTCGACGGAGCCGCCGCTGTGCTCGAAATTTCGCTCGAGTCGCAGGCCGTGTGGTGCCGCATTCACACCGACGCGAAGCTGTCGACGCGTACCGTCGAGACGGCGCACGCGGTGGCGTTGCGCATGCTCGGCGTTACGTCCGACGTCGCGGCGTTCGAGGCGCGCGCCGCCCGCGACGCGCGCATGGCCGCGCTGCTGGCTCGCCGGCCGGGCCTGCGGCTGCCGCTCACGCCCAACGAGTTCGAGGGTCTGAGCTGGGCGATCATCGGCCAGCAGATCAACATCGCGTTCGCGTGCTCGCTGCGGCGCGAGCTCCTCGAACTCGCGGGTACGCCGGTGCGCGGCATGCTCGCGCACCCCAGCGCGGCGCGCGTGGCGGATCTTAGCGTCCGCGATCTCACGAAGCGGCGGTTCTCGCGATCGAAAGCGGAGTATCTGGTCGGCGCTGCGCAAGCCGTCGCGTCCGGCGGCCTGCCGGCGCCGCTGGCCGACCGCTCAGCCGTCGCCGCCGAGCGCGCGCTCACGCAGGTTCGCGGCATCGGCACGTGGACGGCGCGTTACATGTTGATGCGCGGCGCAGGCTTCGCCGACTGCGCGCCCGTCGGCGACGTGGCACTCGCCGCCGCACTGCAGAAGCTCACCGCCGCGGACGCGCGGCCCGGCCCCGTGGAGGCGGAGCGGCTCATGCAGCCATTTGCGCCGCACCGGAGCCTCGCGACTTTTCATCTTTGGGCAAGCCTGAGGGATGCAGCATGACCAAGAACGATCAGCACGGAATGCTCCGCTGGGGCACGATCAGGACACGATTCGCCACGTTTGCCGCGTGGGTCGACGACCGAGGCCGTCTCGTTCGCTTTAACCTTGATGCCGCCGGCGCCAAGCGCGTCCACCCCGACGCGCTCCGTGACGATGGCGCGATCGCAAAGGTCCGCAAGCAAGTGTTGCAGTACTGCGCCGGCGAGCGGACGGAATTCGACCTCGAGCTCGCGCCGCGCGGCAGCGAATTTCAACGCTCCGTGTGGAACGCGCTGCTGGCGATCCGCTACGGCGAAACGCGCAGCTACGGCGAGATCGCGCACGCGATTGGCCGGCCGACGGCCGCGCGCGGCGTCGGCGCAGCGAACGGGTCGAACCCGATTGCTCTGATCGTGCCGTGCCATCGTGTGATCGGCGCCGACGGCAGCCTCACGGGCTACGGCGGCGGACTGCCGCTGAAGCGTGCGCTGCTCGCTCACGAGGCCGAGCACGTCCGCCATGCGCGGCCTTCACCGACGTACCGTAAGCTTCCGCACGTGGCCGCACAGTAGCGGTTGTCTCCGCAGCTGGAAGCCGCGGCGGGGCACGCCCTATGGCCGGCCGTCGGTGGTCAGCTCGCTCGACTGGCGCACCAACGCTGCGGCCACTACCGCGGCACCGGCCAATGAGAGGTGATGGGGGTCCAAGTACAGCAGCTCGCCGTTGCGCGCGGCATCGCAGGCCTGGGCGTCACAAAGCACCGACGACGGGTCGAAGAACTCGATGTGGTCGAGCCCCGCTGCCGCGGCACGAAGCGCCGCGTTGGTCGAGGCCACGCGTCGGCTCCAAGCCTTTGCGGGCTCGCTGCAGTGCGCGCGAGCGTAGGCCTTGATAGCCGGACGTGCCAAGCAGGTGGACGGATGAAAGGACAGCGTCGGCACGTCGAGCACGACGAGCGTGTTGACGCCGGACCGCGACAGGAACTTGAACGTGGCACGCGCTTGCGCCGCGAAGTTTCCGGTGGGCTTCACCTCCACGCCCTCGTGTGCGCGCACGAAGTATGAATGCAGGATGATCGTCCTCGCGCCGCTGTGCACCGCACGCTCCAGGATGGCGCGAGTCGTCTCGGGGCAAATGAGCTCCTCGCCGAGCCACGAGCCGTCGAAGCCGAGCAAGGGAAGACACGTACCGCGGCCAAGGTTCACGTACGAACGACTCGGGTCCACGGCTTGCAGCCCGAAGAACAGGCGGTTCGCATGGGAATCGCCGACGACGACGACATCATCGGGACCGGCATGGCCCTTGACGCAGAAGTCGCGCTCCCGAAACAGCCGCGGCTGAAATGCCGCTCCATAGATCATCGCGCATGTAGGAGTCTGCAGCTCGCTTCGACTGGGGCTGTCCGCGGCATGGAGGTTCCACGGACCGCGCTCGTCGGCGAAGCCGGACGTGGCCACGACGGCAATCGCGGCCAGCAGACACGCGCTGCTGCCTGCAATGAGCCATCTGACGCGTACGTATGGGGGCCTGCGAACCGGTTTCTCGATGAACAGATAGGTTGCCGTGGCGAGAGCAAAGGCGACCAGCACGGCCGCGATCTTGTACGCGCCCGTGCCCGGCGGCGGCAGCACGATGCCGAGCATCGATAGCAGGGGCCAGTGCCACAGATACAGCGGATAACTGATGAGTCCCACGAAGACCACTGCCTTGTGCGCCAGCACGAAGCGGTTGACGTACGCGTTTGGCCCCGCGCCGATGATCATGGCGGTGCCGAGCGTGGGCGCCGCCGCGCGCAACCACGGGAACGCCGAGCGGCTGTCCACGCCCACGATCGCGAGCAGCACGAGCGCGAGCCCGATCAGCGCACACGCGTTCGCCACGGGCGCAGATGTCAAGACCCGCACGGCGGTCGAGCCGGAACCGCCGTTGGTTCGCGCCGCGGCCGCGTAACGGATCGTGCCGATCGCGAGCGCTGCGCCGACCAGCAGCTCCCAGAAGCGAGCCAGGGGGAGGTAGAACGCCGCCGTGGGATCGCTCCCCGCCATGAACCAACAGAGCATGAGGGAGGCGACGCCGGCCGCAAGCACGCAGCGCAATCTGCAGCGGCCGATACGCCAAAGCAGGGCCAGCAATAAAGGCCAGACGATATAGAACTGCTCCTCGACCCCGAGAGACCACAGATGGAGCAGCGGCTTTTGCGCGGACTCGGTGTCGAAGTACCCGGCCTCGGTCCATAGGGCAAAGTTCGAAACGAACAACGAGCCCGCGGCGACGTGCTTCCCGAGCTGAGTGTATTCACCCGGCAACAGCAGCAGCCATCCGGCGAGCAGGACGAACAGAAATACGATGATCAGTGCCGGAAAGATCCTCCGAATGCGGCGGATGTAAAAATCCGTATAAGAGAATGTCCCGGCGTCCAACCCCTTGATCAGTATGGATGAGATCAGGAATCCAGAAATCACGAAGAAGACGTCGACGCCCACGAAGCCGCCGGTCACCGTCGTCGGCGAGACATGGAATGCCACGACCGCCAGCACGGCGATCGCTCGCAAGCCGTCGACGTCGGGTCTATAGCCCGAATGGTGTGGGATTTTCTCCGCCATCCTGGGTCCGGGGCCTTGCAATCGTCGTCTCGAAGCGAGGCCGTGCGCTGGGGTCACATGGCTGCGACACGGGCCGTGGGGGCGCGAAGGTGCTCGCGCGCGCGCCATTACCGCGCGCCTGATCGGGGCGCTCTTGCCGTGAGCCTTGCCGGGCCATCTCTCGCCACAGCAAGTCGCGTGCCAAACGCGTATGCGCATCGAGCCTCGCAGGTTGCCGGCACGCTCATTGCCTACGGATTTGCTCGTGGCGGAAGAGAAAGACATCAAAGCGCTGCGCGCAGCTGCCGCCGGGTGCCGGGCGTGCCCACTGTGGAAGCATGCAACGCAGACGGTTTTCGGCGAAGGTGGGTCGGGCGCCCGCTGCATGCTCGTCGGCGAGCAGCCCGGCGACCAGGAGGACCGCCAGGGTCGGGTGTTCGTGGGACCCGCCGGCACCGTCCTCGATCGTGCATTGAAGGCCGCCGGCCTCGAGCGCTCGAGTCTCTATGTCACCAATGCCGTCAAGCACTTCAAGTGGCGCCCGCGCGGCAAGCGCCGCCTGCACAAGACTCCCGCCCAGCGGGAAATCGACGCCTGTCGTCAGTGGCTGGAGCGCGAGCTCGCTGCGGTGCGGCCCCACCTCGTGATCGCGCTTGGCAGCACCGCGGCACGCGCGTTACTCGGCCGCGTCATCAAGCTGGGGGAATATCGCTGCAGGATCCTCACGGTCGAGTCGCTCCCCGCGCTGCTCGTCACCGTTCATCCGTCGTTCGTGCTGCGAGTCCCGCCGGAAAGTCATGAGGCGGTTTTCGCGCGATTCGTGGCGGACCTGAGCGTGGGCAAACGTTTCCTTGCGCGCAAGTGACGCACACGCCGCCGCCTGGTGGGCGCGTATCGGCTGCGCCAGCGCTACTGCAGCTCGTCGAGCACGGCCTGGATGTTCGGCAGCACGACGAACGCCATATTGCCGAACTCCGCCTGCACCGCAGAGCTAATCTCCATCGCCGTCTTCCCGGCGCCCTTCAGCATGCGAATGAACTCCAGCATCTTGACGTTCTCGTCGAGATACGCCTGCATGTGCGCGCGGTCGGTCACGCCGCTGTGCCCTGGGATCACCGCGTCGAAGGGCAGCTGCATCGCCTTCTTGAGCGTTGCCGGCCACTGCGTGAGGCTGCCGCCGCCGTTATAGTCGATGAGCCGGATCGACGGGCCCCAGCCCGCGAAGAGATCGCCCGGTAGCACGATCTTTTCCTCGGGGATGTAGATCACGAGATCGCCGTCCGTGTGCCCGCGTCCGTAGTAATACAGCTGGAGCGTCTTACCCGCAAAGTAGATGTTCATGTGATCGTCGAAAGTGACCATCGGCAAGCCCATCTGCTGCGTCTTGGACAGCCGCTTACGCACGTTTTCCGTTGCGATGATCTCGGCGCCCAGGCTCTCGACGCCGACATTCCCGCCGGTATGGTCGGGGTGGAAGTGCGTGTTGATGACGTAACGAATCGGCTGATCGGTCACGCTGCGCAGCAGCTTCATCCACGTGTCGTACTCGGGCGTCAATTTCGTGTCGACGATGAGCACGCCGTGGTCGGAGGTGAACACCGTGATATTGCCGGACCCCTGACTTCGAATCAGATAGATGCCCTCGCGAAACTTGACGATCTCGGCTTCCGTTGGCCCGAAACCGCCGCGCTGAACGACGGGCACGTTGGGATCGCCCTGTGGCAGCGTGCGCCCGCCGCGCTGTGCAAAAGCCTGTTCGGATCCGACCAAGCAGGTCAGCACGGCTGCGGCCGCGAGTACGACTCTGATTTTCATCGCTCGATTCCCCCTCGAATGATGGGCCATAGGTAGATAGTAGATAGTACTTTCAAAGGCTCCGTCAGAGCAGTGGCGGTGGCGGCATGAAGAAAGAGGTGTGCATGCGCCTCGCACGGAGGTCGATAGTGTTCACCCGCCAGTGCTGCTAAGCTCTGGTTAAACAAGCGGTTGTGACGCGCCGTCGGTGGCCGACATCGCGCGGTCTTTCCGCGCACCGACGGGTCAAAGGGGGCAAGATGTGGTCGAGCTGGCGAGCGCTGATCGGCACCGCGGTCGGTCTGGCGGGCTGCTCATCGGGCACCGACTCGTCGAGCACCACGCAGGCCGCGCCTGCCGCTGAATGGCGAACTCTATTCGACGGCAACGGTCTTGAAGGGTGGGTGCGCGTCGGAGACGCCAATTGGGAAATCGGTGACGGTGTAGTGCAAGCGGATATGGGCACAGGATTTCTGTTGACGAGTGCGTCGTACGACGACTTCGACCTCATGACCGAGTTCTGGGTGACCCCGGACGCGAATAGCGGGGTGTTCCTGCGCTGCGCGAATCCCGCGCAGGTCGGAGCGGCGACTTGCTACGAAGTCAACATCTTCGATCAGCGACCCGATCCCGCTTATCGAACCGGCGGTATCGTCAACGTCGCGAAACCGGCCGTCATGCTCGAGACCGGTGATCGTTGGAATACCTACGAGATTTCGGCGCGCGGCGACCACCTCGTGGTCAAGCTGAACGGCCAAACGACCGTCGATACGCACGACGACAAGTTCATCGCCGGCCCCATTGCGCTTCAGTACGCGGCCGGGCGTGTCATGTTCCGCAGCGTACGCGTCAGGACCCACTAGGCGGCTCAATGGTGCTCCGCGAGCAAGACGACGACACGCCGCGGCAGGAGCTGCGGCAAGGTCCATACACCCCACGATTTCGGCGACTTCTTCCGCAGCTGGATCCGCGATCCGCGTGGCATCGGAGCGTGCGCGCCGAGCGGGCGCGCCTTGGCGAAGCTCATGGCGAGCGGCGTCGCGTCGGGAGCCAAGGTGCTCGAGCTGGGCGCCGGAACGGGCACGGTGACCGCGGCGCTATTGGCGAAAGGCGTGGAGCCGAGCGATCTTTATCTCGTCGAGTGCAATCGCGAGCTTGCTCGAATCCTCGAGCGGCGATTCCCTCGCTGCCACGTCATCGTCGCGGATGCGCTAGCGCTCGACACGCAGCTCGTGCCGAGCGCGGCCTTCGATTTCGTGATCAGCGGACTGCCGTTGCTTCTGTTCTCGATCGAGCAGCGGCTGCAGCTGCTGCGCCGAGTGATCGGACTGCTTCGCCCAGCCGGCGTGCTGCATCAGTTCACTTACGGCGGGCGCTGCCCAATCGAGCGTGAGCTGCGCCAGACGTTGCACATGGACAGCGAGCTGCTCGGTATCGCCGCGCTGAATCTACCGCCGGCCTTCGTCTATCGGCTGACGCGGCGGGCCGACTAGCGTGGCCGGCGTGCTTCGCCACCGACACGTCCTGGTGCTGCTGCGCCTCGCCGCTATGGCTCACGGCGTGCGATCGTGCCGCGGCGCCCGCGACGAAGCCGACCGAAACGAGCGTGGCGGCCGCGCTCGGGGTCGTCGAGGCGTTGCCGTCGCCGGTCGCGATGGACGGCGGCGAGCCGCGCCTGACGCGTGGTCCGGCAGGTCGGGTCATGCTGAGCTGGCTCGAGCCCGGCGCAGCGGACACCGATCTCGCGTTGAAGTACGCCCGCCTCGACGGCGACGCGTGGACGAGCCCCGCCGTCGCGGCGCAGGGCGATGACTGGATCGTGTCCGCGGCCGATTTGCCCTCCGTGCAAGCCCTGTCCGACTCGCTGCTGGTTGCGGACTGGCGCGTGCCGTCGCCGGTGTCGCCGGTCGCCTACGACATACGCGTGGCGGTCTCGGCCGACGGGGGCGGCAGCTGGAGCCAGCCACTCCTTCTGAACGACGACGCCACGGCCAGCGAGCATGGCTTCGTGAGCTGGTTCCGCGACGGTGAGCGCGCCGGTGTCGTGTGGCTCGACGGCCGAGACGAGGCCGACGAGGCGGCCGTCCCGGCGGGGCCGGAGCCGCTCGGCACCAGCCTGCGGTTCGCCGTGCTCGACCGCACCGGCACGCGGATCGAGCAGGGCGTCATCGATCAGCTCGCCTGCGATTGCTGCCGAACCGACACCGCAGCCACGGCCGCCGGCACGGCAGTCGTGTACCGCGATCGTAGCGCGACCGAGGTGCGCGACATCGCGGTGCGGCTTCGTGGGCAAGGCGGCTGGTCGGACCCCGTGATCTTGGGGCCCGATGGTTGGCAGATCTCCGGCTGCCCCGTCAACGGGCCCGCGCTCGATGCCCAGGGCGACGACGTCGTCGTGGCGTGGTTCACGGCGGCCGAGGGGCGCGGCCGCGTGCGGTTCGCGCGCTCGAGCGACGGCGGTCGCAGTTTTGCCGCTGCCGTCGACGTCGATGCCGACGGCGCATTTGGCCAAGCGCGTGTGGTGCTCGCCGACGACGGGACGGCCTTCGTGAGCTGGTGGCGGCGCGCCGCGGCCGGCGGTGCCGAGCTAGCGGTGCGGGCGATTACCCCCGGTGGCGCGCTCGGCGATCCGCAGGTGGTCGGCTCGACGGCTGCGAGCCGGCCCGACACGGTCCCGCAGATGGTGCGCAGCGGTCATCGACTGGTGTTCGTCTGGACCGAAGACAACGACGCGGGCCAGGTCGTGAAGGCGGCGGCCATGGAGCTCGCGCCCACCCGCTGACGGCCGCGTTCAGTCGCGCTGCAGCAGCTCCTGGACGTAGGTCCGCGATCGCGAGCGCCGACGTCAACCCGGGGGACTCGATCCCGAACAGATGCACGAGGCGAGCGCTGCCGCGCCCGCCGAACGACTCGATCATGAAATCGGCCGCCGGCGCTTGCGGGCCCGAGATCTTCGGTCGAATGCCCGCGTAAGCCGGCGTGAGCCCGTCATCGCGCAGCGCCGGCCAGTAAGTGCGAATGGCCCCATAGAACGCATCGCCACGGCGCGCGTCGACCGCGTAGTCGAACGACTCAGGATCGAGATCGGCGCCGAGCCACTCGACGTCCGGGCCGAAGCGGACGCGGCCGGCGAGATCGAGCGTGGCGTGCACGCCGAGACCGCCGTCCTCGGGCAACGGATACACGAGATGCGTGAACGGGCTGCGGCCCGCGTACGTGAAGTAGTTGCCTTTGGCAAAGAAGGGGCGCGGGACCGCCGCGCGCGGCGCGCCGAGCTGGTGCGCGAGACGCGTCGCATGCAACCCGGCGGCGTTGACGATCGTCCGCGCCGCCAGCGTGAACGGGCCGTCGCTCGTCGCGCATTCGAGCTCCACCGCGGGGCCGGCCGCACTCGCGGCCGTGCAGCGCGTGTGCGTGGCGATCGCGCCGCCGGCAGCTTCGAGGTCGCCTCGCAGCGCCAGCATGAACGCGTGGCTGTCGATGATGCCGGTCGACGGCGACCAGAGACCCGCGACTGCTTGCACGTGCGGCTCGAGACGCTGGATGTCGCTCGCCGCAGAGTTGCTCGAGATCGGTCACGCCGTTGGCCGCGGCCGACGCGCGCACGCCGTCGAGCTTGCCACGCTGAGCTTCCTGGGTCGCGACGAGCAGCTTGCCACAGCGGCGGTGCGGGACGTGCTTGCTGTCGCAATACTCGTACAACCGCTGTTTACCCTCGACGCACAGGCGCGCCTTCAAGCTCCCGCGCGGATAGTAGAGCCCGGCGTGAATCACTTCGGAGTTGCGCGCCGACGTCTCTTCGCCGATCGCTGCGTTCTTCTCGAGCACGATGACTTCGCGCCCGGCGAGCGCGAGCGCGCGCGCGATCGCAAGACCGACCACCCCGGCACCGATGACGACCGTATCCGTGCTGTCGCTCAACGACTTCTACCTCGACATTGCAAAGCGCGGATTCTCTCAGCACGCACGAGGCGTTGTCGAACGTCGCGACCGCGTGTGCTCGGCTCGTGATAAGGTGGCCGCCGTCGTTGCCTGACCGGAGATGAAGTCGATGGCGCTCACCCCTGCAGCCACCACGGACGCTTTCGCCGTGCTGCTGCGCGGCCGTCGATCGATCGATCTGTATGCGTCGGATCCCGTGCCGACGAGCGTGGTGCTCGAAGCCGTCGACGTTGCCCGCTGGGCGCCGAATCATCGACTCACCGAGCCGTGGCGGTTCTATCTGATAGGGCCGGAGACGCGTCGCGGCGTGATCGATTTGGCCGTCGAGATCGACGTTGCGAAGAAGGGCGAACGCGCCGGTCCCGTGCGGCGCGCGCGGCTCGAGGCCGTGCCCGGCTTTCTCGTGCTGACGACTCGTCGCAGCGAGGAGGCGCTGCTCGACCGCGAGGACTATGCCGCGTGTTGCTGCGCCGCAGCAGAACCTGATGCTGTATCTGTGGGCGCGTGGCGTCGGCACGAAGTGGACGACGGGCGGCATCACGCGGGACCCGCGCTTCCATGAGTTGCTCGGCATCGACGCGGCGCAGGAGTCGGTCGTCGGTTTCATCTGGTACGGCGTGCCGAAAGTCGTGCCGACGCAGAAACGACGCCCCGCCACCGAGCTCGTCACCGAGCTGCCCTAGGTTCCCTGGCGCGTCAGAGCGGCTCGCCCGCCGTGGCGGAGCCCCCGAGCCAGGCCGCACCTTCGGCGTAGAGCTTTTGCACCTCGGGCCCCCGCAGGCCCGGCAACCCGAGGCGGACGTTGAAGCCGGCCTTCGTCTGCAGATAGCCGAGGTGGCGATAACCTTCCGGAAACCGCGCGAGCAGCGCGGCGTCGAGCTTAAGCTTCGCGTCGGGCTCGACGGGGTCGAGGCGGTCCTTCTCGTAGATTGGCTGGCGGCGAACGATGGCCCAACGACCGCGCCGCTGGTCGAAGAAATCGTAGAAGCGGCCCGTGCACACCGCGTCCACGACGACGCCGTCGACGCTCGCGCGCTGGTTGATCGTCATTTTCGTTTGCGCGATGGCGCGATGGCCTGCGATCTCGCAGGTCGTGCCGCCGAGAAAGTGGATGATACTGACGCCGCGCTCGAACCCCGCGCGCCGCGCCTTCTGAAACTCCGTCGCGGGACCCTGAAACCACGTGGCGGTCATCCACGCGTCGTCGTGCCAAACGGTCGAAAACCGTTCCCAATCGCCCGAGTCGCTCCACAGCACCCAGTTGTCGACGACCTCGCTGATGGCGAGGCGATCGAGCAGCGTGGGGTCCATGCCGCTCAGCGAACCAGCCGCCCGCCGGGGCCGACGGAGCCCGGCGGCGCCGCGCCCGGGACGATGATCGACGACGCCTGCTCACGGCGCAGCTCCTCGAGACGGCGCAACGTATGTGCCAGCGCGTCCTGGGCCGCGTCCCCGAATTTGTCGACGGCATCGTCGAGCGAGGTCGCGGCCAGCTCGAAAGTCAGCGGCAGCGCGCCGGCCGGTGTGAGCACCTGCGTCTGGCCGACGTAGATCACTGCGCGACTCGTATCGGTGTCGCCGGACGGCGTCACCGGCGTGAGTCTCTGCAGTGTGCCGACGCGTCGGTCCGTGAACGTCTCCTCCCGGTAGAGGTTCGTGCGATCCATCGCGATATCTGCGTCGCCAATCTCTTCTGCCATGCTCGAGTCCTCGTCAGTGGGCCGCCATCGGCGCCGTGCGCCGCATAGGCTAGCACTTATCGTGATGGCGGCGCAGTCACGCTATTGCAAGGCCGGCTCACATCGGCAAGGCTAGCCAACGATGGCCTCGCTCCCTTCCACGCCGCTGCGGATGCTGCTCGAGCGCCGGCTCAGTCGGCGCCGGCTGCTCGGTCACGGCACGCAACTGGCCGCGTTGTCGCTCGCCGTCGGCGCCGTGCGGTCGCCGCAAGCGGCAGAGAGCACGCGATTTCGCCGCATCGCGCCGTCGCAGCGCGACGACGTCATCGTGGCCGATGGCTACGAGGCGACGGTGGTGCTGCGCTGGGGCGATCCGCTGTTGCCCGACGCGCCGGCCTTCGACCCGCGTGGCGTCGCAACCGGAGGGTTGCTCAAGCCCGGTGCCGCGGCTGCCCAAGCCCGGCAGTTCGGCTACAACGGCGACGGCGTGGGCCTGTTCGACATCGATGCGCGTCGGGCCCTGATCTGCGTGAACCACGAGTACCCCGTGCCGGCGTTGCTGTTCCCGGGATGGGCCGAGGCGCGCCGGGCGCGCGCGCTCGGTGAGTTCGTTCGCGAGCGTCCGGGCGCCATCGCGTACATGCAAGCAGCCGTTGGGATCAGCGTGGTCGAGCTCGAGCGTGGTCGCAGCCTGGCGGTATCGACCGGACTCGCGGTTCAACCGCCGCGTGACGGCCACGACGCCGATCGAGCTCAGCGGTCCGGCGCGAGATCATCCGTGGTTGAACCCGCGGCGCGAGCGCACGCCGCTGGTGCTCGGCACCTTCGGCAACTGCGCCGCGGGCACTACGCCCTGGCGCACCTATCTCACGGCCGAGGAGAACGTCGACGAATACTTCGGCAATGCCGGCACGGACGAGGAAGGCGCCGGTGCAGGCACCGATCTGCGCCGTGCCCAGCGGCGTTTCGGTCTCCGCGAGCGCGACAGCGCCTATCGCTGGGAGTACGCCGACCCGCGGTTCGACGTGAGCGTGAATCCGGCCGAGAACATGAAGTTCGGCTGGATCGTCGAGGTCGATCCCTTCGCGCCGGGCAGCCGGCCGAAGAAGCGCACGGCACTCGGCCGCTTCAAGCACGAAGGCGCGACGACCGCGTTGACGAACGACGGCCGGGTCGCCGTCTACATGGGCGACGATCAGCAGTTCGAGTACTTCTACAAGTTCGTGACGCGCGATCGATTCGACGCGCGACGGCCCGACGCCAACCGCGATCTGCTCGACGCCGGCACGCTGTACGTTGCGCGCTTCGGCGACGACGGCAACGGCGAGTGGCTGCCGCTCGTGCAGGGCGCACATTCCGAGCTCACGGCGGAGCGTGGCTTTGCATCGCAAGCCGACGTCGTGTTGCGCTGTCGCGAGGCCGCCGACCTGCTCGGTGCGACGCCGCTCGATCGACCGGAGGACGTAGCCGTGCATCCGCACAACGGCAACGTCTACTTCTCGTGCACGATGAATCCGACTCGTGGCGCTGGCGTCGTGACGACCGGTGGGCGACAGCTCGATGCGCGCACCGACGCCGTCAATCCGCGCGCGCCGAATCCCGCGGGACACATCGTCGAGCTGACCGAGGACCGCGGCGACGCCGCTGCCACGCAATTCCGCTGGGAGATCTTCATTCTGGCCGGCGTGCCCGCGCCGGCCAGACTGCTGGCAACGCTACCGGGAGCTCACACGGGATCGCTCGCCGCCGACGCTGCGTATTTCGGCGGAGTCACGGACGAGAACGATCTGTCCGCTTTCGCGAACCCTGACAACCTGGGCTTCGACCCCGACGGGAATCTGTGGATCGTCACCGATGGGCCGCAGCCGGGCGCCAACAACAACGGCTGCTTCGTCTGTCCGACTGAGGGCCCGGAGCGCGGGCGCGTTCACCAGTTCATGAGCGGCCCGCTCGGTTGCGAGGTGAGCGGCTGTCAGTTCACGACCGACGGTCGCACGCTGTTCTTGACGATCCAGCATCCCGGCGAGGGCGGGACCGCGACCGCGCCGCAAAGCCGGTGGCCCGATGGCGCCGAGGCCGCGCCCCGCCCGAGCCTCGTCGCGATCGCGGCGGGGGATGCGTACCGCCCGTTCGGTCGCTGAGCCGCCCAGGTTCCCTAGCTGTCGCGCAGCAGCACGTGGCTGGCGACAGTCGCGCCGGTCCCGCCGATGTTCTGGACGAGCGCGACGCTCGCGTCGGGCACCTGATTCGCGCCCGCCCGCTCGCTGAGCTGCAAAAACGCCTCCACGGCTTGGTAGCAGCCGCTCGCCCCGACCGGGTGGCCTCGCGCCTTGAGCCCGCCGAACGTCGTCAACGGCAGCTCGCCGCGGAGCCCGATCCGTTGCTCGTCGGCCCAGTCGATCCCGGCGCCGGGGGCGGCGAAGCCGGCAGCTTCGAGCGTCAGAGCGGTCATGATCGTATAGGCGTCGTGCGGCTCGAAGAGATCGATGCTTGCATGCCCGATACCGGCCTGTTGCAGGACGCGGCGCGTCGAGGCCTCGACGGCCGTCAGCGCCAACGGGTCCGTTCGTCGCGCGAGCGCGAGCGGTGCGGTTGCCAAGGCCGAGCCGGCGATCTTCACCCGCGAGCTCTCGACCTCTGCGATATGCGGCGCGACGAGCACCAGCGCGGCGGCGCCGTTACAGATCGGCGACACGTCGAACAGCCGAATCGGATCGGCCACGAGGCGCGATGCAAGGTACATGTCCAGGTCGAGCCGCTTGTGCAGCAGCGCATTCGGGTTCGTCAGCGCATTGTGGTGCGCGGTCATCGCGAACGGCGGCAAAGCGCTCGGCTGCGATGCCGTACTTGTCCATGTAGGCGCGCATCAGGCCCGCGTTCAACGATATGAACGATTCGCCGGCCACGCCCTCGAGCTCCCAGTCGGCGGCCGTGGCGAGCGCCCGCGTGACGGTGTCCCGCTCCACGTGCGTCATGCGCTCGACCCCGCAAACCACGACCACGTCGTGGCTGCCGCCCGCGACCGCGAGATAGCCCATGCGCAGCGCAGCGCCGCCGGACGCACAGGCGGCCTCGATCGTGATGGCTTCGATACCAGGCAGCCCGGCGTAGTCGGCGATCAAACCTCCCAGCTGCTGCTGATTCGCGAGAATGCCGGACAGCATGTTACCGACGTAGAGGGCGTCGACGTCGACGGGGGAGACGCCCGCATCCTCCAGCGCCGCCTGCACGGCCGCCGCCCCGAGATACCGACCACGGACCCCGTGGTCCTTGCTGACCGGCGTCTGCCCGACGCCGGCGATGAACACATCTCTCACTAAACCCTCACGAGCCGTCGGTGCCGCTTTGTCGCCGCGCATGATGGCAAACGGGGCCCGTTAATACCATCATCGACACCGACATCGGCGCGCGGTGCGCGAGCCTCGTCGGCTATGATTCGTCGGCGCGAGGAGCGAAGGAGCAAGTGTTGAGCGATAACGGACGAATCCTGTATGGTCGGCTTCGGCAACATGGGTCAGGCACTCGTCCGCGGGTGGCTCGAGAGCGGTCGCCGCGCGGCAACGATTCGTATCGTCGAGGCTCTGCCGGCGGCGCGTGCCGCCGCCCAGGGCCTCGGTGTGGCGGCGAGTGATTCGGTGGCCGCGGCGCTCCCGTGACTTTCGTGCAGACGTCGTCGTGCTGGCGGTCAAGCCGAGCCAGATCGGCGCCGTATTGGCCGAGTGCCGCGCGGCCGCCAGTGGCCAAGCCGTCGTGCTGTCGATTGCGGCGGGCAAGACGGTTGCGCAGCTTGCCGCCGTGTTGGGAACGCAGGCGGCCATCGTGCGCGCCATGCCGAACACTCCGGCGGCGATCGGCAAGGGCATGACCGCACTGGTCGCGAACGCAAACGTCACGGCCGCTCAACGCGCATCCTGCGCCGAGCTCATGGCCGCCGTCGGCGAAGTGGCGTGGCTCGAAGACGAGCGACACATGGACGCCGTCACGGCCGTATCGGGCAGCGGGCCGGCCTATGTGTTTCTGCTGATCGAAAGTCTCGAGCACGCGGCGCGCGACGTGGGGCTCGCGCCGGCCCTCGCGCGGCAACTCGCGCTCGCGACCGTGAGCGGTGCCGCGGCCTATGCGGCGGCCGCCTCTGCCGAGCCGGCGGAGCTGCGCCGCAGGGTCACGAGCCCGAACGGCACGACGCAGGCTGCGCTCGAGGTGCTGATGCACGAGCCCGGGCTGCGTGAGCTGCTGACGCGTGCCGTGCGCGCTGCGGCGGCGCGCAGTCGCGAGCTGTCTGCGGCGTAACGGGACGAGGGCACGGCCATGACCGGCTACTATTTCGACGAGTTCACCGTAGGTCGGATCTTCCAGCACGGGATACGTCGCACCGTCACGGAGACCGACAACGTGCTGTTCAGCACCATGACCCACAATCCGGCGCCGTTACACATCGATCACGAGTACATGCGCACGAGCTCGGAGTTCGGCAAGCCGCTCGTCAACAGCTTCTTCACTCTCGGGCTGATCGTCGGCATTTCGATCAACGACACGACGCTCGGCACGACGGTCGCGAATCTCGGGCTCACCGAGGTGCGGTTTCCGGCGCCGCTGTTCGTCGGCGATACCGTCCACGTGGAGACCGAGGTCATCGCGATGCGGCCCAGTGAATCGCGACCGATGAACGGCATTCTGACGCTCGAGCACCGTGGCTTCAGCCAGCACGACGTGCTCGTTGCGATCTGCCGGCGCGCTGTCCTGATGCTCCGGGCCCCCGATCGTCGCTAGAAAAAGAACGAGCCCCTCGCGGGGCTCGTCGCTGGCTAGGTCGAGCGCTCTCAGTTCATCGCTTTGAAGAAGACGGAGATCCGATTGGCCGTCAGCGTATTCGCGCCGCCGTCATAGTTGCCCGTGGCCGTCAGGGAGACGGCAGACTCGCCGGCATTCAGGTGCCTCGTGAGTGCCGCGACGAGATCGGCGAAGCTCGTATACATCTCGATGCTGCCGCGCTTCTCGACACCGAAGAGCACTCGCCCACTGGCCGGTACGATCGTCGGCGAGGCCGGCAGCGTGAGCAGGTCGATCCGCTCCCCGTCGACGAGCAGGGCGTGTCGGTCACTCGACACCCGTGAGATCCGGCACGAGACCGGTGGCGTCGATGCTCAAAAACGGTGCAGTCGTGCCGGCCATGCCCCAGCCGATGCCGAGCACATCGGGGATGTCGGCCGGATCGATGACGGTACGGCCGTCGAAGTCGGGCGGCGCTGCACCGAACGGCGTTACGAAGCCGAGCACCTTGGTCGTCTCGCCGGTCGCCAGGGAGGCGAGGCCCAGCGTGCCCGTGGTGACCTCGTAGTCGGTCGGATCGGCGTCGACTGCGGAGGTCGTGCCCGTGCCGGCGAAGTCGAACATGTCGGCCCCGAGCCGATCGATGGCGCGCAGGGTAAGGTTCAGCTGACCCGCGACCAAGCTGTTGACGGTTCCGCGCAGCTGCGTGGGCATCAGCCGGACGCGACCTGCGGTCGCATCGAGCGTCGCGGCCGTGGCCGTCGTCGCGGGCGCGAACGAGCCGAACGCGACGACGCTTTGGCCCACGGAGATGGCATCGGTCGTCAAGGGGGTGCCGGCGTCGCCGCTCTTCAGCACCTTGGTGTCGGGGCCGATGTCGATCACGACCGTGCGGAACAGACCGGCGTCGTGGTCGTGGCGCACCGCGAAGGCGCCTTTGACCGTGAGCTCGGTCGCCGTGCGCGAGACGACGTTGCCGTGCACGGCATCGAGGCGCTCGCCGCTGACGCTGTCTCCCGCCTGGACCGTGGCCGCGGTGAACGTGCGGTCGCCGACCGACAGCGTGCCGAACGCCAGCGTCATCGTGCCGACGGGCAGCGCCGCGAGCGCCGTCAAACCGTCAGTCGCCCGTGTGCACGTCGCCGTTGACCTCGAACGAGGTGGTGGGTGTGGTGTGCACCGTCAGCTGGCCGTGGTGGCCGTCCCTGCGAAACCACGGACGCACATCGACTGCGTAGGTGCTCGCGGCAACGTCGGCCGAGACGAGCGTGCCGCGGACCCGCAGGTCGCGCTCGGTCGCCGGCTCGACGTCGGCAACGATATATGGCTGGGCGGTCACGACGGGCGGACTCTGCGTCGCGTCCACCGTATTCGACGCTACGAGATCGAAGTCGAGCGTCAGAAACGTGGCCCGCCCCGGCGTCACGACCAGATGGTTACGGTCCGACAGCTGGACGGTCAGATCGGTCACGCCCAGGGGCTGGCCGTTCGCATCGACGACGTTGGCCTTCACGGCTTGCCCGCCGACCTCCACGTAAACCTCGGCCGTCGAGAAGTCGAGCCGAATCGTACCGCCGACGAAGTCGCCCGGCGCCAGCGTGGCCACGGCCAGCAAGTCGGAGAGGTCGGTCAGCTGGGCGAAATCGATCGTCGTCTTGGCCGGCAACATCTCGACCGTGGCGCCATTCGCGCGCCGTAGGCTCACCGACAAGACGTCGACGGAATAGCTGATGAAATCGCCATCGGCGTCCCTCATGCCGACGAGCAATGTGCCGCATGTGCTACCGGTGCACGCGGACGCGGAGTCGTTGGCCGAGGAGGAGCCCCCTCCGGAGCCGCTGCAAGCGGCGAGGCCGGCAGCGGCAAACGCCAAGGCTGCGAGTGCTCGCCAGCGAATCGAACGGAGCCCGAGTGATGATGTCCATGGAACCGCCTCCTTGGCGATCGTGTTCTCAGCAACCGAAACGCATCGTCGGAGGCGCGGTTGACCGCAACGGCGGAATGTCGCGGAATGGCGACGATTTCGTGACTGATGTGCTTGTATTCCGATCAATTGCTGTCAGAATGCCTTTGAGTACGGGGGATGCCTTGACCTAATCAAGAGGTTGCGCGGCTAAATGAGTGCCCGGGTTGAGGACGGGACCGGGGCGACTCCCACCGACGACCGGGCGTCGGACAGCCTCGAGCGGCCGCGACGACGCTCCGGCAATGGCAGCGCGCGTGGCCCTGGCTTGGACCTGATCTGCACCAAGGTCGCCGTCGACTTCCAGAGCATCGTCGCCAGCAACGCACAAGAGCGCATCACCGCCGGTTTGCAGGCATTGACGGACGCCTGCGGCGCGGACGCGTGTTCGTCGCGATCGTCGACGAGGAAGGCGGCGAATTCGACAGAGTGTTTCGCGGGCCGGTCCACGTTCTCGGCCTGCAATCCCGAGGTGCTGCAGGGCCGCGAGCTCGTGGATTTCCCGTGGATCAAGAGTCGGCTCGAGCACCTGCGAATTCTCGAGATCAAGGATACGGCGACCGCGCCGCTGGCCCAGCGGCATGATGCCGCGAGTCTCGCGAGCCTGAACGTCGGTGGTCTGCTCGTCGTCGGCTTCAACATCCGTGGCCGGCTCGGCGGTATTCTCGGCGTCTGCAGCGCCATGCCGAACCCGGAGTGGACGGCCGACCTGCATCTGGCGCTGAAGCTCGTCAGCGTCAGCTGCGCGAGCGGTCTCGAGCGCATCGGGCTGCAGGAAGACCTGTTTTCCGTGCAGGAGCGCGACCGGCTCGTCACGAACACCGCGAACGACGGCCTGTGGGACTACGACGTTCGCGAGAACACCATGTATTTCTCGCCGCGCTGGCGGTCGATGCTCGGCTACACCGACGACACCGACGTCCCGGAGTGGCGCCTGCTCGTGCATCCGGACGACCTGGCGCAGGTGCAGACGCAGCTGCGCGATCACCTCGAGGGTCGGGCGGATCTGTTCGAGAGCATGCATCGAATGCGCCACGCGAACGGCGAATGGCGCTGGATCCAGAGTCGCGTCAAGGGTCGTCTCGATGAGAATGGCCGGTTGCGCCGGCTCGTGGGCGTCGAGATCGACATCACCGAGCGCAAGCTGTACGAAGAGGCGCTGTTCCGCGAGAAGGAAAGCGCGCAAATCACCCTGCAATCGATCGGCGACGGCGTCGTCACGACGGATGCCGATTCGCGCGTTCAGTACTTGAACCCGGTGGCATCGGAGCTGACGGGCTGGAAGCTCGACGATGCCGTCGGCAGGCTCATCGACGAGATCTTCCGCGGGTTCCACGAGGAGACCTGCGAGCCGATCGAGAATCCCGTCGCCGTCGCGATGCGGCGCAATCGCCCGATCAAGTCCGTGCGCCCGGCGTTGCTGATTCGACGCGACGGCAACGAGCTGTACATCGAAAGCACGGCCGCGCCGATCCGCGATCCGCTGGGGGCCGTCACGGGCGGCGTGCTCGTGTTCCACGACGTCAGCGAATCGCGCGAGCTGAATCGCCGCTTGAGCTATGCGGCCAGCCACGACGTGCTCACCGAGCTCGTGAACCGGCGCGAATTCGAGCAGCGGCTCGAGCGTGCCTTGAAGAGCGCGAAAGCGCGCGAGACGTCGTATGCGGTTCTGCACGTCGACCTCGATCAGTTCAAGATCGTCAACGATGCCTGTGGGCACAACGTCGGCGATCAGTTGCTGATTCAGATCGGCGCCTTGCTGAAGTCGAAGGTTCGCTGGCGTGACACGCTGGCGCGGCTCGGCGGCGACGAATTCGGCGTGCTGCTCGAGAGCTGCACGATGGACGAGGCATTGCGCACCGCGGAGCTGCTGCGCGAGGCGATCAGCGAGTTCCGTTTCAGCTGGGACGACCGCACGTTCCGGCTTGGCGCGAGCATCGGCGTGGTGCCGATCACGGCGGCCACGGACGACGTCGCTTCGTTGTTGACGGCCGCGGACAGCGCGTGTGCGGCGGCCAAGGACGCCGGCCGCAACCGCGTCTACAACTATCAGGAAAACGACATCGACCTGATGAAGCGGCGCAAGGAAATGCAGTGGGCCGCGCGCATCAGCAATGCGCTTGACGAGAATCGCTTCGAGCTGTTCCGTCAGACGATCGAGCCGCTCCAGGCGCAGGCGGAGGCCGGCGCGCACTACGAGCTGCTGATACGCATGCGCGACGAGGCAGGGCAGCTCATCGCGCCGGGCTTGTTCATCACGGCTGCCGAGCGGTACGGGCTCATGACGGCGATCGATCGCTGGGTCATTGCGCAAGCGTTTGCGTGGCTCGTATCGGAAGCCGACGAGCGGCAGCGGCTGTCCCTGTGCTCGATCAATTTGTCGGGCCAGAGCCTGGCCGATGAGAAATTCCTGCCGTTCGTGATCGACCAGTTCCAGAAGAGCGGCCTGTCGGGCGGCTGCATCTGCTTCGAGATCACGGAGACCGCGGCGATCGCCAGCTATTCGCAGGCGAATCGGTTCATTCATGCGCTGAAGGAGCTCGGCTGCCGCTTCGCGCTGGATGACTTCGGCACGGGTTTATCGTCGTTCGGCTACCTGAAGCACTTCCCCGTCGACTTCCTGAAAATCGACGGCAGCTTCGTGAAGGAGATTCTGCACGATCCGATCGACCGGGAGATGGTGCGCTCGATCAACGAGATCGGCCATCTGACGGGCAAGCGGACGATCGCCGAGTTCGCCGAGAATCAAGAGATCATCACGATGCTGCGCGGCATGGGGGTCGATTACGCGCAGGGCTACGGCGTGTCCGAGCCGAAGCGCCTGATCGAGCCGATCAAGATCGACGCAGACTCCCCCAAGCCGTAGATCCGCGTCACTGCGCGACGAAGCGCATCGAGAAGTCGATGGCGCGAACGTGCTTCGTGAGCGCGCCGATGGAGACGAAGTCCACTCCCGTCGCCGCAATCGCCCGCAGCGCATCGGCGCCGACGCTGCCGGAAGCCTCGAGCTCCTGGCGCTTGCCGGCGTGTCTGTCGCGGCGCTGAACCGCCTCGCGCATTCCGTCGAGCGAAAAATTGTCGAGCATGATCCGGTCGGCATCGGTGGCCAGTGCCTCGTCGAGTTGCTCGAGCGTCTCCACCTCGATCTCGATCATGATGTTGGGGGAGCTCCGGCGCGCGAGTCGCACGGCCGCTGCTACACCGCCGACGGCGGCGATGTGGTTCTCCTTGATGAGGATGGCGTCGAATAGGCCCAAGCGGTGATTGTGGCCGCCGCCGCACAGCACGGCATACTTCTGAGCGCGGCGCAGGCCGGGAACGGTCTTGCGAGTGTCGAGCACGCGCGTTCGGGTGCCTGCCAGCAAACTCACGAAGTCGCGGGCCATCGTCGCCGTGCCGGACAGGAGCTGCAGAAAGTTCAGTGCCGTGCGCTCACCCGTGACAATGCTACGTGCCGTGCCTTGCAGCTTGCACACCACCTCGTCGACTGCAATCGCATCTCCGTCCGCGGCGTGCCAGGTCACGACGACGCGCGGGTCTATCTGGCGAAAAACCTCGTCGAACCAAGCGCTGCCGCACAGCGTGGCCGACTCGCGCGTGATGACGTGGGCGACGACCTGGGTGCGCGGATCGAGCAGCCCGGCCGTGAGGTCGCCGGCGCCGATGTCTTCCGCCAGCGCATTCGCGACGACCTCGCGAACGTCATTCGGCAGAGGCGCGGGCGCCATGCGATCGTGGATCGCGAAAAAACGGTCCCGTGTGTGCGTGAGCCAGAGCGGTCAGAGGAAGAAACCGCCGTGACCGAGTCCCACCATGCTCATCAGCATCGGGATCGACAGCAGCGTGTTCGTGCGCGACGCGAGGAACGCCACGCGGCGCGCCTTGGCAATCTGATCCGCCGTGGCCTCGACGAGACCGAGGACCTTCTTCTGGTTCGGCCAGATGAGTACCCACACGTTCAAGAGCATGATCGTGCCGAGCCATGCGCCCACGCCGATCACCATGCCACCAGGCTGTAACAGGAACGCTTTGACGAACAAGCCCGTGTGCGCGAGGTAGCTTGCGCCCGTCACCCAGGTGGCGACGGCGCCCCAGCGGAACCAGACGAGCGCGCGCGGCACGACATATTTGCCGATGCCCGCTCCGCCGGGTCCGCCTTGATCGGCGGCCGCTGCAGCCAATGCCGGGACCTGCACGAAATTGAAGTAGTACAGGATGCCGATCCACGTGATGCCGGACATCACGTGCAGCCAGACGATCAGGCTCGGCACGTTCAGACTTACGCCCATGGTCAGGAGCGCGATGACAATCGCGATGACGACTCCGCCGATGATCGTGCCCTGGATGGAATTGAGTGGGTTCATTGTTCTTCCTCCCCTGCAGGTCGTTGATTTCTTTGTGTTGTCGTTGTCGCCGCGCGGCTTCGAGCGGTACTCGGATGCGGGGCTTGCCCCGGTCCAAGGAGTAAAGAAGAATAGGTGAGAGGCGGGTGCAGTTCAACGACTCGGCCCGGATTGAAACCACTTGACTTTGCGCGCGGAGTCGCGCTGCAGAAGGGCGCTATCATGGATGTGAACGAACGGATCAAGAAGCAGCTCGAGACGTATCCGGTGTTGCTCTACATGAAGGGCACGCCGGACTTTCCGCAATGCGGGTTTTCGGCCAAAACCGTCGGGGTGCTGCGCGCCGCCGGCGCGAAATTCGCCTATGTGAACATCTTCGAGGATCCCGAGATTCGCGAGGGGCTGAAGGCGTACTCGAGCTGGCCGACGTTTCCCCAGCTCTACGTCAATGGCGAGCTGGTCGGCGGCTGCGACATCGCGGTGGAGCTCTACGAGTCCGGAGAGCTACAACAGCTCCTGCAGAACGCGCGCCCCGCCGCCCAGGCGCAGTAGGCCAGCCTCAGCGGCCGTACACGCCGCGGAATCGATTCACGATCGTGCAGAACAGCTTCGCGGTCATCTGCGCGTCGTAGAGCGCGGAGTGGGCCTGATCGTCGTGCCACTCGAAGCCGGCCGCCGTGACGGCGCGACCCAAGACCGTTTGCCCATAGGCCACCCCGGCCAACGTCACCGTATCGAAGGTCGAGAACGGGTGGAACGGGTTGCGCTTCAAGCCTGTGCGCTCGACCGTGGCGTTCACGAATTGTAGATCGAAGAACGAGTTGTGCCCGACCAGCACGGCCCGGGTGCAGCCCGTGAGCTTCAGCGCCTTGCGCACCTCCTGAAACAGCGCGCGCAGCGCGTCGCCTTCGTCGATGGCTGGTCGCAGCGGGTGAAACGGATCGATCCCGGTGACCTGTAGCGACGCCGGATCGAGTCGCGAGCCGGCAAACGGCTTGACGATGTAGCGGTGGTGCTCGGCGGGCTCCAGGTCGCCCGCATCGTCGAAGCGGACGAATACGGCTGCGAGCTCGAGCAACGCGTCTGTGGCGGCGTTGAAGCCGCCCGTCTCGACGTCGACGATGACCGGCAAAAAGCCGCGAAACCGCGTCGCAATCGGCGAAACCGGCGATTCCATGCTCTGCTCGCTGGTGCTCATGCCGAGAGTCGCGTCGCGAGCGTGGCAGGATCCGCGTTGCGGAGCAGCTCCAGCGTCAGTCGCACGCCGAATCCCGTAATCTCCGTCGGCACGTGTCCTAGGCCGCCTTTGTGTTGTCCCGCGCTCAGGTCCACGTGGATCCACGGAATCGTCGCCGGCACGAACCGGTTCAGGAAGCGAGCCGCGAGAATGTGGTCGCCCGCCCCTTCGGTGGCACATTGCTTCACGTCGGCGATGTCGCTCTTCAGGGCCTCGTCGAAATCTTCGTCCATCGGGAACGGCCACACGCGCTCGCCGCTCGCAGCGCCCGCGCTCGTCAGCAGCGCGTTCGCGGCGCTGCGATTCGCGAACACGCCGGAGTACCGCTCCGTGAGCGCGTTCACGCAGGCGCCCGTCAGCGTTGCGTAGTCCAGCATGAGATCCGGTTCGTCGCGGGCCGCGAGCGCGAGCGTGTCGGCAAGGATCATTCGCCCTTCGGCGTCCGTGTGGATGACCTGGATGGTGGTGCCGTTGGCCGCTCGCACGAGGTCCTGAGATTTGTACGCGGCGGGCGAGAGCCGATTCTCGGTGATCGCGAGCCACGCATCGACTCGGTACGGCGCGTTCGCCTCCGCGAGCGCGAGCAACGTGCCGAGCGCCACGGCGCTGCCTTGCATGTCGGTATGCATGTCGAGCATGCCGAGGAAGGGCTTCAAGTTCGTGCCACCGGTGTCGAACAGGACGCCCTTGCCGACCAGTGTGAGTGCCGGATGACGTTGTCGCGGTCGATAGCTCAGGTGCACGATGCCGGCGTCACGCGCGGCGTTGCCCCGGGCCACGGCCAGGAACGCACCGGCGCCGAGCTTCTCGAGCTCGGGCTCACCCATGAAGCGATAGCGGATGCCGCGGGCATTGGCGAGCTCGGCAATCGCCTCGCGGTAGTGCGTCGCCGTCAGGAGATTCGGAGGCAGTGCGGTGAACCACCGCGCAACGTTGTTGCCGATGGCCTCTGCGCGAGCGGCGGCGAGGTCGACCCGCAGGCGGCTCCCGTGGAGCTGCAGCTTGCGCAAACCGGCTCGTGCCGCTGGATCGGGCTTCGATTTGAAGGTTGGCAGCGCGAAGGCCGCGGCATGGGCTGCCGCCAAGAGGCTCGCCGCGGCGCGGCGCTCGGCGTCGGCGTCGAGTCCCACGAACGTGGCGCCGAGGGCTGCGGGCTTGTCGCGAAGGCACTCTCTGAGCGTCTTCGTCGCCCACGAGGCGGCGTCGAACGGCGTCGCAGCGGTGAACTTGGCGATCGTGATGCCCGAGGCGCGCGCGTTGTCGGCGCGCGAGGTGGCGGCCTCGTCGCCGTGACGCGCGGCGCGCCCCAAGAGCACGCCGAGGTGTTTGCCATAGGGCTGCTTCGACAGATCACGCGCCGCCGTGCGTTTACCGACGACGACGAGCGCGTGATCGAGTGCGTCGAGCGTCGAGCGGGTCATGGGACGAGCCGAGTGCTTCGTCGTCAGCGGTGCGAAATCTGGGAGCTCGATCATCGGAGCATCGTCACGAAGAGTGTGGTTCCGCGCGGTCCGTTGCCTTGACCGCCTTTTGGCAAACCCCGATCATAGCGCCGCGGCAACGTCGCAACGGACTGGTGGCTGGGCTCGCATCCTAGCAGGATTCGGCGAATCGAGCCGCGTACGTGCGCCTTCCGGTGCTGCGTAATGGAGTACAGTCTCTACATGGCGACAGCAAGACCACTGCCTTTGATTGCGCTGCGGGGCGACGATTTCGATCCCGAGGAGACGCAGGAGTGGCTCGAGTCGATCGACTCCGTTCTACGCGTGCACGGCGCAGAGCGTGCCCACTACCTGCTCGAGTGCATGATCGACCACGCGCGCCGTTCCGGTGCGTACCTGCCATACAGCCCGAACACGGCCTACCTGAACACGATTCCGGTCGACCAGCAGCCGGAGTATCCCGGCGATCGCACGATCGAGCGGCGGATCGAGGCCTACATTCGCTGGAACGCCATGGCCATGGTCGTACATGCGAATCGGATCAGCTCCGAGTATGGCGGCCACATTGCGAGCTATGCCTCGTCGGCGACGCTGTACGAGGTCGGGTTCAATCACTTCTGGCGCGCGCCGACGGCCGAGCACGGCGGCGACCTCGTGTACTTCCAGGGGCATTCGTCGCCCGGCATCTACGCGCGAGCGTTCCTCGAAGGTCGGCTGAACGACGACAACCTGAATCACTTCCGCCGCGAGGTCGTGGGCCCCGGCGTCGGCCTCTCGTCGTACCCGCATCCGTGGCTGATGCCGGACTTCTGGCAATTCCCCACGGTGTCGATGGGGCTCGGCCCGATGATGGCGATCTATCAGGCGCGCTTCATGCGCTACCTCGAGGCGCGCGGCATCATTCCGGCACAGGATCGGAAGGTGTGGTGCTTCCTCGGCGACGGCGAGACGGACGAGCCCGAGTCCATGGGCGCCATCACGATGCCGGTGCGCGAGCGGCTCGACAATCTGGTATTCGTCATCAATTGCAACTTACAGCGCCTCGACGGACCCGTCCGCGGCAACGGCAAGATCATCCAGGAGCTCGAGGCCGCCTATCAGGGCGCGGGCTGGAACGTGATCAAGGTGGTCTGGGGCTCGCGCTGGGACGCGTTGCTCGCCCGCGACGACAAGGGGCTGCTGCGCAGGACCATGGAGGATTGCGTCGACGGCGACTACCAGGCGTTCAAGGCCAAGGGCGGCGCGTACACGCGCGAGCATTTCTTCGGCCGCGATCCCGAGCTCAAGGCGATGGTGGCGCATTTGTCCGACGAGGACATCTGGCACTTGAACCGCGGCGGTCACGATCCCGTCAAGGTGTACGCGGCCTATCACAACGCGGTGCACCACACGGGGCGGCCCACGGTCATCCTCGCGAAGACCGTGAAGGGCTTCGGCATGGGCGAGGCCGGCGAAGGTCAGAACATCACGCATCAGAAGAAGAAGCTCGACGACGACGATCTGAAGCAGTTCCGCGACCGCTTCCACGTGCCGCTCTCCAACGAGGAGCTCGCCCAGCTGAAGTACTACCGCCCGGCCGAGGACAGCGAGGAGATGCGCTACCTGAAGGAACGACGCGCGAAGTTCGGCGGCTCGTATCCGGTCCGGCGCCAGCGCGCCGAGCCGCTCGAGGTGCCTGGCCTCGATTTCTTCAAGAGCCAGCTCGAGGGCAGCGGCGATCGCGAGTTCTCCACGACGATGGCGTTCGTCCGAATCCTCACTTCGCTGCTTCGCGATAAGAGCATCGGTCCGCGCGTGGTGCCGATCGTCCCCGACGAAGCGCGTACGTTCGGCATGGAGGGCATGTTCCGTCAGGTCGGTATCTACTCTTCGCTCGGCCAGCTCTATACGCCGCAAGATTCGGATCAGCTGTCGTATTACCGCGAGGACAAGAAGGGGCAAATCCTCGAGGAAGGCATCAACGAGGGCGGTTCCTTTTGCTCGTGGATCGCGGCGGCCACCTCGTACGCCAATCATGGCGTGCAGATGATTCCTTTCTATATCTACTATTCGATGTTCGGCTTCCAGCGGATCGGCGACTTCGCCTGGGCCGGCGGCGACATGCGGGCCCGCGGATTCCTGCTCGGCGGCACGGCCGGTCGCACGACCCTCGCGGGCGAAGGCCTCCAGCATCAGGACGGCCATAGCCAGCTGCTCGCCACGACCATCCCGAACTGTCGCGCTTACGATCCCTGCTACAACTACGAGCTGGCCGTGATCATCCAGGACGGACTCAAGCGGATGTGCGCGGAGCAGGAGAACGTCTTCTACTACATCACCGTGATGAACGAGAACTACCCGCATCCGGCCATGCCGGCCGGTGCCGAGCCCGGGATCCTGCGCGGCATGTACCTGCTGCGGCAGGCCGGCAAGGGCAAGCTGCGCGTACAGCTGCTGGGGTCGGGCACGATTCTGCGCGAGGTGCTCGCGGCGGCCGATATGCTCCAAGAGCGTTACGGGATTTCGGTCGACGTCTGGAGCGTGACGAGCTTCAGCGAGCTGCGGCGCGAGGCGCTCGACGTCGAGCGCTGGAACGCACGGCACCCGGAAGTCGCGCCGCGCGTCAGCTACGTGGGGGGCTGCCTTGCCGACCGACCGGGGCCGTTCGTTGCGGCCACCGACTACATGAAGCTCGTGGCCGATCAGATTCGCCAGTGGGTGCCGGGTCGCTACATGGTGCTTGGCACCGACGGTTTTGGGCGCAGCGACGGCCGCGCGGCGCTACGTCAGCACTTCGAGGTGGATCGCAAGTCGATCCTGATCGCCGCGCTGAAGGGCTTGGCCGACGAGGGCGGCATCGACGCGCAGACCGTCACCGCGGCGCTCACCGAGCTAGGCATCGATCCGGATAAACCGAATCCGGTCACTCAATAACAGGCCTCGCGCGGACCGCCCGTGGAAGTCGTCGTACCGGACCTTGGTGATTTCGCCGACGTAGAGGTCATCGAGGTCCTCGTGAAGCCCGGCGATGTCGTGACCGCCGAGCAGGGACTGATCACGCTCGAGACCGAGAAGGCGACGATGGACATTCCGTCGCCGGCCGCCGGCAAGCTCCTGGAGCTCAACGTCAAGGTCGGCGATCGCGTCTCGGCCGGCAGCGTGATCGCGAGCCTCGAGAGCGAGGCCGAGTCTCCCGTCGACCCGCGTCCCGAAGAGGATCGGACGGTACTGCAGCCGAAGCTCGAGAAGGCGCCGGCGGCCGCGGAAGACGCGGGCTCGCCGCCGCCGCATCCGGTCGTCGTGCCGGAACTCGGCGATTTCGCCGACGTCGAGATCATCGAAGTCCTCGTGAAACCGGGCGACGAGGTCGCCGCGGAGCAGGGCTTGGTGACGCTCGAGACCGAGAAGGCCAGCATGGACGTGCCGGCCCCGGAGGCCGGGCGGGTCCTCGAGGTCAAGGTGGCCGTCGGCGGGCGCGTGTCGGCCGGCGACGTGCTGGTCATTCTGCAGCCGACCGCACCGGCCGCGACGGCGGCCGCCGCCACGGCGCCGCGTGGCGAGGCCCCGACGCCGAGTCGCGCCGCGGCGCCGCCGCCGCGCTCGTCCCCGCCACGGGCGGCGGCGCCCGCGCGCGGCGCGGTGTCCACCTCGCCAACGAGCTTCGCCGAGGCGCACGCGAGCCCCTCGGTGCGCAAGCTCGCTCGCGAGCTCGGCGTGGAGCTCGGTCGCGTCCGCGGCTCGGGCCTCAAGGGTCGCGTCACGGCCGAGGATGTCAAAGCGTTCGTCAAGGAGGTCATGCGGGGCGGGGCCGCCGGCGGCGGTGCGCTGCCTGCCGTGCCCACCGTCGACTTCGCGAAGTACGGCCGGATCGGTACCGAGCCGTTGTCGCGGATCCAGAAGATTTCCGGTGCACGCCTGCACGCGAGCTGGGTCAATATCCCGCACGTCACGCAGCACGACGAAGCCGACATCACCGAGCTCGAGGAGAAGCGCGTCGCGCTGAAGGGCCAGGCCGAGCAGCGCGGCATCAAGCTCACGCCGTTGGCGTTCATCGTTCGTGCTTGTGCGCTCGCGCTGGCAGAGATGCCGCACTTCAAGTCGTCGCTCTCACCCGACGGCGCGCAGCTCGTGATCAAGCATTACACGCACATCGGGTTCGCCGCGGATACCCCGAACGGTCTCGTGGTGCCTGTCATTCGCGACGCGGACAAGAAGGATCTGTACGAGATCGCGCGCTCCCTAGGTGAGCTCAGCGCGCGCGCGCGCGCCGGCAAGCTCCAGTCCGACGACATCCAGGGTGGCGTGTTCACGGTGTCGAGCCTGGGGGGCATAGGCGGGCGATTCTTCACGCCGATCATCAATGCGCCGGAAGTCGCGATTCTCGGCGTGTCGCGCAGCACGTGGCAGCCGATCTATCGTGACCTCGCCTTCGTGCCGCGTCTGATGTTGCCGCTGTCCTTGTCGTACGACCACCGGGTCATCGACGGCGCCACGGCCGTGCGTTTCACGACGCGGCTCGGCGAGATTCTCGCGAGCCCGGGCCAGCTGATCGAGGCGATTCCGTGAGCAGCGTGGAGGTGCGGATCCCCGACCTCGGGGAGTTCAGCGCAGTCGACGTCATCGCCGTGCACGTGAAACCCGGGGACTCGGTCGCTGCCGAGGACCCGCTGATTACGCTCGAGACGGACAAGGCCAGCATGGATGTGCCGGCGCCGCAGGCCGGCAAGGTCGTCAGTGTCGCGATCAAGGTCGGCGACAAGGTGGGGGGCGGCGACCTGGTGCTGATGCTCGAGCCCGCGGAGGCCGGCGCGCAGGCTGCGCCATCCCCCGCGGCCGCTACTCCGCCCGAGGGTGCGCCGCCGAGAGCACCGCCGCCAACCGCAGGCCAAACGGCGGAGAAAACCGCGCCGGCCGCGCAGCCGAGTGGGCGCAGGCTCGCCGTGATCGGTGCCGGGCCGGGCGGCTACACGGCCGCTTTCCGCGCCGCCGACCTCGGTCTCGACGTGACGCTGATCGAGCGTGGGCCGACGCTCGGGGGCGTATGCCTGAACGTCGGCTGCATACCTTCCAAGGCCTTGCTGCACGCGGCGCGCGTGATCGAGGAGGCGGCCGAGATGGGTGCCCACGGCATCGCGTTCGCGCCGCCGAAGATCGACGCAGCGAAGCTGCGCGCCTGGAAGAACGACGTCGTGCGCCGGCTCACCGCGGGCCTCGACACCCTCGCGAAGCAGCGCAAGGTGCGGGTCGTGCGCGGCGCTGCGCAGTTCGTTTCCCCGCGCCAGCTTACCGTCGAGCACGAGGGGGCGAGCGAGCGGGTCGACTTCGATCAATGCATCATCGCAGTCGGCAGCGAGCCGAGCGTGTTACCGGGCTTGCCGAAGGATCCGCGGATCATCGACTCGACGGCCGCGCTCGAGCTCGCCGAGCTCCCGGAGCGCATGCTCGTGATCGGCGGCGGCATCATCGGCCTCGAGATGGCCACGGTGTATGACGCGCTCGGCGTCAAAGTCTCGGTCGTCGAGCTCACGAAGACGCTGATCCCGGGGTGCGACCGCGATCTCGTGAAGCCGCTCGAGAAGCGGATCACGGCGCGTTACGAGGCGATCATGACCGGCACACGCGTCACGAGGATGGAAGCCGGCGCGCGCGGCATCACGGTGCACTTCGAAGGCGACCACGCGCCGGCCGAGCCGCAGCTCTACGGCCGCGTGCTCGTCGCCGTGGGTCGCAGCGCGAACGGCGGCAAGCTCGCGCTCGAGCGCGCCGGAGTCGATGTCGGCGAGCGCGGGTTGATCACCGTCGACAAGCAACAGCGGACCAACGTGCCGCATGTGTTCGCGATCGGCGACGTCGTCGGCATGCCGATGCTCGCCCACAAGGCCAGTCACGAGGGCAAGGTCGCGGCCGAGGTGGCGGCCGGGCAGAAGAGCTTCTTCGATGCTCGCGTCGTGCCCGCCGTGGCCTACACGGATCCCGAGGTCGCGTGGGTCGGTCTGACCGAGGACGAGGCGAAAGCGCGCGGAGTGGCTTACGAGAAGGGCGCGTTCCCGTGGGCGGCCAGCGCGCGGTCGTTGACGCTGGGTCGGGGCGAAGGCCTGACGAAGCTGCTGTTCGATGCCGCGAACGGCCGCCTGCTCGGGGCGGGCATAGTGGGCGTGAATGCCGGAGACTTGATCGCCGAAGCCGCGCTCGCGATCGAAATGGGTGCGGACGCGGCCGACGTGGGGCTCACGATCCATCCGCATCCGACGCTGTCGGAGACCCTCGCGTTCGCGGCCGAGGCCGCCGAGGGCACGATCACCGATCTGTACGTGCCGAAGAAGCGCCACTAGCCCGCGGCCGAATGTCGACCGGCGAGCGTGGCCCGGGAGTCGAGCGCCGCCCGTCACCCTCCGGGCGCCGGCGTCTTGTCGCGGTACTCGCAAAGATCCGCAATCACGCAGACCGGGCACGCCGGCTTGCGCGCTTTGCAGACGTAGCGACCGTGCAGAATCAACCAATGATGGGCATTCAACTTGAACTCGTCGGGCGTCGTGCGCAGGAGCTCGTCCTCGACGGCTCGCACGGTGGAGCCGGATGCGAGCCCGGTGCGATTCGCCACGCGAAAGATGTGCGTGTCCACGGCGATCGTCGGCTCGCCGAACGCGCAGTTCAAGATCACGTTGGCGGTCTTGCGACCGACACCGGGCAGGGACTCGAGCGCATTGCGGTCGCGTGGCACCTTGCCGCCATGCTCCGCGACGAGGGCCTGGCTGGTCTTCAGAAGGTTCTTCGCCTTGGTGTTGAAGAGCCCGATCGTCTTGATGTAGCTCTTGAGCCCCTCCTCGCCGAGCGCGAGGATCGCCGCCGGCGTGCTCGCGACGCGGAACAGCTTGGCGGTGGCCTTGTTGACGCCTGCGTCCGTGGCTTGCGCCGATAGCACGACTGCCACGAGCAGCTCGAACGGCGTGCCGTAGACGAGTTCCGTGCGCGGTGCCGGATTGGCGTCTGCGAAGCGCTGATAGATCTTGCGACGACGCGCCGCGTTCACGCTGAGCCGTCCGCGCTCGCGGCCGCGGCGTGCGTGCGCGTGAGCCGCGCCCGCAGCGCGAGCAATGCCGCCATACCGAAGAACGCCCCGGGCGGCAGAACCGCGGCGAGCATTCCGGAGACCGGCAGCGTGATACCGGTGCCCGCGCCGGATCGGCCGAGCAGCAGCGGGAGCCCCGCGAACAGAGTTCCGTGGCCAAGGAGCTCGCGCAAGGCGCCGAGCAGCGCGAGGGCGCCGAGCACGCCGAAGCCCGTCGCGAGACCGGATAGTGCGGACTCGACCACGGGGCGCCGGCTCGCGACGGTGTCGGCCTGTGCGAGCAGGGCGCAGTTCGCCACGATCAGGGCGATGAACACGCCGAGCGAGTCGTGCAGCTCGTCGAGAAACGCATTCGAGAGCAGGTCGATGGACGTGACGAGCGCGGCGGCGATCAGCACGAACAGCGGCACCCGCAGCGTCGGCAAGATCGCGCGACGCACGAGCGACGTCAGTGTATTCGTCACCAGCAGCACGCCGGTCGTCGCGGCGCCGAGCGCCAGGCCGTTCACGAACGACGTCGTTACCGCGAGCAAGGGACACAGGCCGAGCAGCTGCACCAACGTGAGGTGGTCGCTCCAGAGGTTATCGCCGACCGCGGCGCGTAGGCTGCTAGAGGTCTGAGTCATTCTCGTCGGCTGCGACTTCCGCGGCGCGATAGATCTCGTCGCGATGTTGCTCGAAGTATAACAAGACGCCCTTGACGGCTGCGACGACCGCGCGTGAGGTCACCGTGGCGCCCGTGATGGAATCGAACTGCCCGTCGTCCTTCTTCACGGCCCACGTTTCACGCGGGGGCATGGCGAGGCTCGTGCCGTCGAATTGCTCGATCCAGCGGCTCTTCGCGCTATCGATCGCGTCGCCGAGCCCGGGTGTCTCCCGGTATCGGACCGCGCGCACGCCGGTCACCGTCCCCTTCGTATCCACGCCGACGAGCAAGTCGATGGGCGCGTTGTAGCCGTGGGGCGCAACGCTCGCGAACACCGTGGCGACGGGCCGCTGGCGATCGCTGATCACGAACACGTCGACCGGCGTTTGGCTGCCGAGCAGCTCCGCGTCGGTCACGCTCAAGCGCGTCGTCGTCAAGTCGCGCTCGCGCAGCGCGGGGTCGAGCACGCTGTTGAGCCTGGCCACGAGGCGCGCGCGCTGATTCACGGCGATTCGCTCGTGACTCCAGTCGTAGGCGGCGCGGGTCAGCAGCACTGCGCCGACCGCGAGCAGGCCGACGACGAGCGCGGTCGAGAGCACAGTGCCGTCACGCCTGACCATAGATTCTCGGTCGCGTGTAGCGGTCGATCAGTGGCACGGTCGCGTTCATCAGCAGCACGGCGAACGCGATACCGTCCGGATAGCTGCCCCACGTGCGGAGCACGTAGGTCACGAGCCCGATGCCCGCACCGTAGATCAGCCGGCCGCGCGCGGTGGCGGCCGCCGAAACGGGATCGGTGGCGATGAAGAACGCGCCGAGCATGCTCGCACCGCTGAACAGATGAAAGGCGGGCGCCGCATAACGCGCCGGGTCGATGAACGAGAACACGGTGGCGGGCACGAGTAGCCCGCTCAGCACCGCCACCGGGATGTGCCAGCGGATCGTGCGCGTATAGAGCAGGTACAGGCCGCCGACGGCGATCAAATTTGCGACCCACTCCCAACCGCGGCCGCCGAAGTCGCCGAACAATGCACCGCCGCGAATCTCGACGAAGCTGCGGCCGGCGCGCACGCCTTCCTTCACGAGGTCGAGCGGCGTGGCCCGCGTCAGCGCGTCGACGTCGACCGCGGTCGGCAGATGGCCGAGGAACGCGTAGTCCAGTTGCTCGAGGAGCCCGAGCGCTCGGTAATCGAGATCGCCCATGCGGGGCGGTATCCAGTGCGTCATCTCGACCGGGAACGAGACCAGCAATACCACGTAGCCCACCATGGCCGGATTGAACAGATTGCGGCCGAGCCCGCCGTAGAGCTGCTTCGCGACCAGGATGGCCACCGCGCCGCCGAGCAGCGGAATCCAGCAGGGCACGAGCGGCGGTAGCGCGAACGCCAGCAGGGCCGACGTCACGAGGGCGCTACCGTCATTCAGCGCGCGCCGCGCGCCGCGGCCGCGCAAGCGCAGCACCATGGCTTCGGTCAGCAGGGAGCCGGCTCGCCGCGAGCGCGAAGTTGATCAGGAGCCCGTAGCCGAAGAACCACGTGTAGCAGAGCGCCGCAGGAACGAGCGCATACAGCACGCGGCGCATGACGGCGGGCACGCCGACGATGGGCGGGGCGTGGGGCGCCGGATTCTGCGCGAAACGCAGGGTCACGCCTCGAGCTCCGTCGGCGCGATAGGGGTCGGGTAGACCGCGTCGCAGCAACGGCAATTCGTGGCCGTCGTGCCGGGCACCTCGTATTCGGGCAACGATGCGCGCATCAGGCGGGACCAGCCGGCATGACGGGCGTTGTCCTCATCTCAAAGCCGTGCGAAACCCGCGAACCCCAGGAATGCGAGCGACAGGATGCCGGCCGTGACGAACGCGATTGCCGCGCCACGGAACGGCACGGGGATGTCGGCCTGACCGAGCCGCTCGCGCAGGCCGGCGAACAGCACGAGCGCGAGCGCGAAGCCGAGCGCCGCACCGACTCCATAAAACAACGCCGCGATCAGGCTCCGGCTGGCCGCGGAGTTCAGCAGGGCAACGCCGAGCACCGCGCAGTTGGCCGTCACGAGCGGGATCTGCAGCCCCAGCAGCTGTGCCAAGGGCGGCGCGAAACGGCGAGTGAGGAAATCGGTGCCGCGCACGGCGATACCGATCGCGGCGACGAAGGCGATCAGGCGGAGGTACTGGAGATCGAACGGCATCAGCAGATAGCGCTCGATGAGGTGAGTCAGCAGCGACACCACCGTCAGCACGAGGCCGGTCACGAGCGACGTGCCGATCGCCGTCTCGACCCGACCCGATGCACCGAACAGCGGGCAAACGCCGAGAGCCTGGACGAGCACGAGATTGTTGACGAGCGCCGCGCCGAGCACGATCAAGGCCAGCTCGGTCATCGTCAGCTGACCTTCATGCCGGGCTTGGCTCCACTGTCGGGGCTCAACAAGAAAATGCCTTCGTCGTCGCCGCTTGCCGCGAGCACCATGCCTTCCGACACGCCGAAACGCATCTTACGCGGCGCGAGATTCGCGACGAGAATCACGAGCCGGCCCGTGAGCGTCGCCGGGTCGTACGAGTGGCGGATGCCGGAAAACACCGTGCGCTGCTCGGTACCCACGTCGAGCGTGAGCTTCAGGAGCTTGTCCGCGCCCTCCACGAACGCGGCCTCGACGATCCGCGCCACGCGCAGCTCGGTCTTCTGAAATTGCGCGAGGTCGATTTCCGACATGCCCGGATCCTTGTCCTGCGTAGGAGGTGGCGCTGGTGCGCTCGGCGCGGCCGGCACGGCGCCCATGATCGCCTCCACGGCCGCGCCTTCGACACGCGTCAGCAATGGCTCGAATGGAGCGATATGGCCGCCGAGCAGCGGCGTCGCGGCGTCTTGCCACTTAAGCTCGCCCGCCGCCAGCAGCTTCTCCGCCCGTGCGGCAAGCTCCGGCACCACCGGCTTCAGATAAATCATCAGCACGCGGAACAGGTTGAGCCCGAGCGTGGAAATCTCGACGATCTCGGCCTCCTTGCCCGCCGTTCTCGCGAGAACCCACGGCTTACGCTCGTCGATGTACTGATTTGCCCGATCCGCGAGCGCCATGATTCGGCGCATGGCGCGCGCATAGTCGCGCTGCTCGAAGTCGGCGGCAATATCGGCGCCTGCGGCCGCAAAGGTGTCATACAGTGCGGCGCTTGGGAGCGCCGCCGCGAGCTGTCCGCCGCCTTGCTTGTGGATGAATCCCGCGCAGCGACTCGCGATGTTCACGAGCTTGCCGACGAGATCGGCGTTCACCTTGGCCACGAAGTCGGCGAAATTCAGGTCGAGGTCGTCCATGCTCGGGCCGAGCTTGGCGGCGTAGTAATAACGCAGATAGTCTGGATCCAGGTGGGCGGCGAACGCCGCGGCCGGAATGAACGTGCGGCGCCGCTTCGACATCTTCTGCCCGTCCACGGTCAAGTGGCCGTGCACGAAGACGCTGCTCGGCTTGCGGTAGCCTGCACCCGACAGCATCGCGGGCCAGAACAGCGTATGGAAATACGGAATGTCCTTGCCGATGAAGTGATACAGCTCGAATTCGCTGTTCGCGCCCCAGAAATCGTCGAAGCGCAGTCCCTCGCGGCGACAGAGATTCAGGAAGCTCGCCATGTAGCCGATCGGCGCATCGAACCACACGTAGAAGTACTTGTCTCGCTCGCCGGGAATCTTGAAGCCGAAATAGGGTGGGTCGCGCGAGATGTCCCAGTCCTTGAGTCCCGCCTTGAACCATTCGTCGAGCTTGCGCACGAGCACCGCGTCGATGTGCTGCGTGACCCACTCGCGTAGCTCCCGCTCGAACATGCCGAGCTTCAGGAACAGGTGCTCCGACTCGCGCAGCGTCGGCGGCGTGCCCGAGAGCGTCGAAACGGCGTCCTTCAGATCGAGCGGCGAGTACGTGGCGCCGCAGCTCTCGCACGAGTCGCCATATTGGTCGGGAGTCGCGCACACGGGGCAAGTGCCCCGCACGTAACGGTCGGGCAGAAACATCTGCCGCTTGCGCGTCGTACGCCTGCTTGATGACCCTGCGAGCGATGAAGCCCCCGTCCGCGAGGCGCTGGTAAATACCGGTCGTCAGCTCCTCGTTCTCGGGAGCGTGCGTCGTCAGATAGTTGTCGACGCTGATGTTGAACGTGGCGAAATCGCGCCGGTGCTCGGCGCTGACGCGCTCGATGAGCTTCTCGGGCGCAATGCCCTCCTGCTCGGCGCTGAGCATCGTGGGTGTGCCGTGCGCATCGCTCGCGCAGACGTACAGGCAGCGCTCACCGCGCAGCCGCTGGAAGCGTACCCAGATGTCGGTCTGGACGTAGCCCAGGAGGTGCCCGATGTGCAGCGAGTTGTTCGCGTACGGCAGGGCGCTCGTGACGAGGATGGTGCGCTTGACGCTCAACTGCTTCGGCTCCGCGACCTGGCTAGGCAGCGTCCGTTGCTGCCAGCCGCATTATGCCACGCTCACCGATGCGTCAGGCGTCTTTGACGTGCTCGAACTTGGATTTGTCGAAGGCCTGCAGGTAGGCCTCCTCACCCGAGATGACGCCGTCCTCGTGGAGCTTCTTCAGCGAGCTGTCCATCGTGCACATGCCCGAGCCTCCGCCGGACTGCATGACGTTCTCGAGCTGCTCGAGCTTGCCCTGGCGGATCAAGTTCGCCGCGGCCGATGTATTGATGAGGATCTCGAGGGCCACGCACCGACCCGACCCGTCCTTCTTCTTCAGCAGCTGCTGCGACACGATACCGCGCAGCGACGTGGACAGCATGTTGCGGACGTGATCCTGCTTGTCCGCCGGAAAGATGTTCACCACGCGATCGATCGTGGCGGCAGCGCCATTGGTGTGCAGCGTGCCCATGACCAGCACGCCCATCTCGGCCGCCGTCATCGCGATGCTCATGGTCTCGAGGTCCCGCATCTCGCCGACCAGAATCGCATTCGGATCCTCGCGCAACGCCGAATGCAGCGCGGCGGCGAAGGACGGCGCATGAGCGCCGATCTCGCGCTGGCTGATCAGGCAGTTCTTGCGCTGATGCACGAATTCGATCGGGTCCTCGATGGTCAGGATGTGACCCTTCAGGCGACTGTTGATGCCGTCGATGACGGCCGCGAGCGTCGTCGACTTGCCGGAGCCCGTCTTGCCGGTGACGAGAATCAACCCGCGTGTCGCGCCTGCCAGCTCGTGCAGAGCCTTCGGCATCTTGAGCTCATCGAGCGTCAAGGCTTTCGACGGAATGCCTCGAAACACCGCGCCGATGCCGTGCAAATGCCGGAACACGTTCACGCGGAAGCGGGCGAGATCGGGGATCGAATGGGCGAAGTCGGCGGAGTCGTGCTGGTTGAACTGCTGGATCGACTGCTCCGACATGATGCCGAACAGCTCGCCCTTCAGCTCCTCGGCGTCGAGGCGCTGATTTTGCAGCGTGATCAGATCACCGTGCACGCGCATCCGGGGTGGATCGCCTGCGATGACGTGCAGGTCGGAGCCCTTACGCATGTACATGCTTTCCAGGAATTCGTTGATCAGCGACACGGTCGTGGCCCTCGTGATGCTCAGCCGGTGCTCACGCCGCTCGGCAGCACCGTGGTGTCGGTGACGAACCGCTCGAACTTCTTCCGATCGGCGGCGAAGCGATACGCGTCGTCCGGATCGATGAGCTTCGCGTTGATCGCGTTGAGCAGGGCCTGATCCATGAGCTGCATGCCGGCGTCCTTGCCTGTTTGCAGCTGTGCCGGGATCTGATGCGTCTGCTCCGTCATGATCAGCTTCGCGATCGCGCGGTTCATGACCATGATCTCGACGACCGCGCGTCGGCCGCGTCCGTCCGGTGTCTTCACGAGGTTTTGCGTGATGACGGCGTGCAGGCTGTGCGCGAGGAAGCTCTTCGTCTGCTCGCGCTGATCGGCCGGCAACGCGTCGATGATTCGGTCGACGGACTTCACGGCGCTCGTCGTGTGGAGCGTGCCGAGCACCAGGTGACCGGTCTCCGCCGCCGTCATTGCCATGCTGATCGTCTCGCCATCGCGCAGCTCGCCGACGAGGATCACGTCGGGGTCCTCGCGCAGCGAGGCACGCACGCCCTCGGCGAAGCTCGGGATGTGCGTGCCGAGCTCGCGTTGCACCACTTGCGAACGCTTGCTGCTGTGCACGAACTCGATCGGATCCTCGAGGCTGATGATATTGAGGCTCCGCGTGGCATTCAGGAAGTCGATCATGGCCGCGAGCGTCGTCGACTTGCCCGTGCCGGTGGAGCCCGTGACGAGCACCATGCCCTGATGCTGGTCGCAGAACTTCGAGATGACGGCCGGCAACCCCAGGCTATCGAGGCTCGGGATCACGCTCGGAATATTCCGGAACGTGGCGCCGACGCCCGTCGCCTTGTGGTAGACGTTGACGCGGAATCGGCCGCCGTCGCCGCTCACGTACGAGAAGTCGATGTCCTCTCGGCGCCGGAAGCGATCTTTCTGCGATTCGCTCAGGATCTCCTCGACGTAGCCTTCGAGCTCCTGGTCGCCGAGGTCGCGAAACTTGATCGGCATCAGGTCGCCGTGCAGGCGCAGCATCGGCGGCACGCCCACCGCCAGGTGGATGTCCGAGCAGCCTTGTGCCATGCCGAGCTTCAGGAAGGCGTCAATGCGTGCCATGAGGCCTCATTCGAGCCCGGCCGCTGCAGTTTCGAGCGCCGACCGCAGCTCGTCCATCGAGGAGTAGCGCTTGAGCTTGTCGACCTGCATCGCCTTCGTCACGACGTCCGCGAGCTCACGCGGCACGCTGGCATTCGCTTCCTGCAATGGCTGCGCTTTGCCTTGCACGTGCTGATACATGACCGACATGTGGTCGCCGCGGCTGTAGGGCGGATTGCCGGCGAGCATCTCGTACGTGATGACGCCGAGGCTGTAGATATCGGCACGCTCGTCGACCTTCTTGCCCAGGATCTGCTCCGGTGCCATGTATTTCGGCGAGCCGATCACGTAGCCCGTCTTCGTGAGCTGAGTGTCGCCGCTCTTTGCAGCGGCAGCTACGCCGAAGTCCACGATCTTCACGAGACCGCCGTCGTTGATGAGGATGTTCGCGGGTTTCAGATCGCGATGGATGATGCCCTGCTGGTGAGCGACGCTCATCCCCGTGCAAATGTCGACGGCGTACCGCACCGCCTTGCCAGGACGCATCGGCTTCTCGTTGGCGATCTCCGTGCCGAGCGTGTGCGAAGGAAAGTATTCCATGGAGATCGCATAGCCGCCGCCGACATACAGGAAATCGTAGATGCGGATGACGTTCTTGTGCGTGATCCGCCGGGAATAACGCAGCTCGTGCACGAAGCGCTTCAACATCTCCTCGTCGGATGCCACGTTCGCGTTCAAGAACTTCAAGATCAGGCGCTCCTCGACGACGGTGTCCTCGACGAGCACCACGGTGCCGAAAGCGCCCTTGCCGATCTTTTGGATGAACTTGTAGCGGCCTTCGATGAGGTCGCCGGGCTGCAGAGCGCTGAGATCGAATGACGGCGTCTCGGGCGCCGGGGGTGCCGCCGCGGCATCTTCCGGGCCGTCCACGAGCAATGTCCGGGCCGTCGACGTGCCCGTCGGCGAGGGAGGAGGCGGCGGCGAGTAGGCGGGGCCAGGGGTCGGGAGCGGCGGCGATGTCGTGGAGCTCGCGACGCTCGTGGCCCCGGCGACGGTGGCGGTGCCGACGAACCGGCCGCTCGGCGACAGCTTCCCGTCGAGCTTCTGCAGCGCCTTCGTGACGGCCCGCAACACGGTTTCGTCCGCCCCCTGGGCTGCCTGCTGGATGTAGGGACGAACGACTTCCGTCTGCTGCTCGCCCGCCAGTTGCGCGACGGCCGTGATCGCGGCGATCCGCACCTCTTTCTCGGTGCGCTGCAGGTACGGCAGGATCTTGTCGAGCACTTTGTGGTTGCCGAGCCTGCCCACGGCGCCGAGCGCGACGGGGAGCGACCGGTCGTTCTTGGCGACCATCTCGAGCAGCGCCGGTAGGGCTTTGACATCACCGATCTCGGCCAGCGCGTCGGCGGCACGCTCACTGACCCACCAGTCCTTGTCGCGCGTGGCTTCGATCAGTCGATCGACGGCACGTTTGTCGCGACACGTGTTCAGAATCTCGATCGCGGCGCGCCGGATGTTCTCGTCCTTGTCCTTGATCAGGTCCAGCACGGCGTCCACGACGCGTGGCCCGCCGATTCTGGCGAGCGCGTCGGAGGCGCGCGAACGTACCCACCAGTCCTCGTCGGCCACGGCCTCGAGCAGGTATTTGACGCTGTGCGTCGTGCCGATCTCGTTCAGGATTTCCACGGCGGATCGGCGGCTGAACTCGTTCTCCGACTTCAGCGCGGGGATCAGGTACTTGGCGGTCTCCGGATCATTCAGCTGCACGATGACTTCGACGGCCTTGTTCATCACGTCGAGGTCCGAATCGAGCAGCAGGTTCGCGACGACCTGAATCTCGACCTTGGTCTTCGACCGCGCGATGCCGGCGAGGGCAGCCTGCCGCACCAGCTTGTTCACGTCGCGAAGTTGCTCCTGCAGCGCCTGATTCACGTCCGGCCGATCGAACCGTGCCAGCACGTTGATCAGGTGCATCTTCACGATCGGGTCCTTGCCGTCCATGCGCGACAGGAGATCGGGGATCACGTCCTCCGTCGTCACCTCGTCTACGAGCTTGAACACCGCGGCCTTCTCGCTCGGCTGCAGGAAGTAGATCTGCCCCAGCAGCTGGCGCACGTTCAGGCGATCTTTGTGGGCGTTCAGCACCTCGATCACGGCCGGCTTCGAGATATCGTCCTCGCCGAGCAGGTCGACGAGCCGGTTGACGTTGTAGCGCTTGTTGCTCGACAACGCCCAGGCGGTGCCGGACACGGTGCGGGGGTCACTATCGGCCAGCCCCCGCGTGATCAGGGGTAGCGTCTTGTCGTTGATCAGCGCGCTCAGCAGCTCCACGTACTCGACGGTCTGCCGTTTGTCGGCCGTGCCGAGCGCCTCCAGGATCTTGGGAATGGCACTGGTGCCGAGCCTGGCGAGCTTGGCGAAAGCCTTCTTCGCGTTCGGCGACGTCGGATCGGCCTCCTCGCGGATTTGTGCGATGAGACGGTCGGCCTGGATTCCGGTTAGGAAATTCATCGCCTAACGCGTCTGCCCGAGCCAACGATGTCCTGTGCGTGCCAAACGTGACTCCACGACTCCCTAGATCCCGACTCGCCTGCGCCTAGGGATCGAACATAATAGGGCGTCTATCGGGCGAAATTATGCCACACGGTTTTCGTGAGAACGTAACGCAGATCACAGGTTTGGACCGCTCCACCGCACTCTTTTCGCGGCGGGAAACCGCTGTGCATTAGGTTACAATCGCCGCCTTTCCCGAGTTGCCTGCTATGACTGAAATAGGCTCCGCGACCCTCGAGAAACATCTCGCGACGTTCGTCGTCCCTCATACCGGCCGGCCGCTCGGGGGTCCCGGGACGACGCTGGGAGTGACGGCCCGAGCGAATGGCTGGCAGGTGACGGTGCGCTGCGGCTTTCCGATCGGTCGCAGCCGCGAGGCGCTCGTCGAGGCGCTCCGCGTGCACTGTGCGCCGCTCGCCGGCGCCGGGCCCATCGATTTCGAGATCACGGGCGAGGTCGTCACCCATGCCGTCCAGCATGGGTTGAAGCCCCTGCCGGGCGTGCACAATCTCGTGGCGATCGCCTCCGGCAAGGGGGGAGTCGGCAAGTCCACGGTTGCCGTGAATTTCGCGCTCGCGTTGGCCCAGGAGGGCGCGCGCGTCGGCCTGCTCGATGCGGACATCTATGGACCCAGCCAGCCGCGCATGCTCGGCCTCATGGGGCGGCGTCCCGAGACGCGGGACGGCAAGCTCCTCGAGCCGCTCGTCGCGCATGGGATCGAGGCCATGTCGATCGGCTTTCTCGTCGAGGAGCAGCAACCCATGGCCTGGCGCGGACCCATGGTGACCTCGGCCCTGAACCAGCTTCTGACCCAGACGCGCTGGGGCGACCTCGATTACCTGCTCGTCGACATGCCGCCGGGAACCGGTGACATCCAGCTGACCCTGGCGCAGCGCGTGCCGGTCAGCGGCGCAGTGATCGTCACCACGCCGCAGGACATAGCGCTGGCCGACGCGCGCAAAGGCCTCGAGATGTTCCAGAAGGTCCATGTGCCGGTCCTCGGGGTCGTCGAGAACATGAGCTTGCACGTGTGCTCCCGCTGTGGGCACGAGGAACGGATCTTCGGCGAGCATGGCGGTGGCGATCTCGCCGGCGAGTATGGCGTCCCCTTGCTCGGCTCGTTGCCGCTGGATAAACGGATTCGTGAGGGGACGGACGCCGGGACGCCGACCGTGGCCGCCGATCCGTCGGGCCCGCTGGCTCGCGCTTTCGGCGAAGCCGCGTTGCGCGCCGCCGGCGAGCTCGCGGCGCGCACCAAGGACTACAGCCGGCTATTCCCGAACATCACCGTCGAGGAAGATTGATGAGCGTGAAGTCCGACCGCTGGATCCGGCGTATGGCGGCCGAGCACAACATGATCGAGCCGTTCGAGCCCACTCAGGTTCGACACGTCGACGGCGGCCGTGTGATCTCGTTCGGCACCTCGAGCTATGGCTACGACGTGCGTTGCGCACCCGAGTTCAAGATCTTCACCAACATCAACTCCGCAATCGTCGATCCGAAGCGCTTCGACGACTCGAGCTTCGTCGACATGACCGGCAACGTCTGCATCATTCCGCCGAACTCGTTCGCGCTGGCGCGCACCGTGGAGTACTTTCGAATCCCACGCAGCGTCCTGACGATCTGCCTGGGCAAGTCGACGTATGCGCGCTGCGGCATCATCGTCAACGTGACGCCGCTCGAGCCGGAGTGGGAAGGGCACGTCACGCTCGAGTTCTCGAACACCACCACGTTGCCCGCGAAGGTCTACGCGAACGAAGGCGTCGCGCAGATGATCTTCTTCGAGTCGGACGAAATCTGCGAGACGAGCTATGCGGATCGCGGCGGTAAATACCAAGGCCAGCGCGGCGTCACGCTGCCGAGGACCTGACGGCGCTATCGGCTCGTCGGAATCCCCTTGACGCTGCGTAGCGTGAAGGCCGAGTTGACCTCACCGTTGCGCCGCTGCTCGATGCGAGCCGGCAGGAACTTGAGCTCGGGTACGACCCAGATCCAGTTCACGCGCGAGGATCCCGGGCGCTGCTGCATGAAGGCATGCGTCTTGAGCTCACCCATGCCCGTCCGGGTTTTTGCTTCGCCCTGGTCCTCGTAGACGTACTCGGTGACGGAATCCTCGTCCGTGAGCTGGTAGCGGCCCGGTTTGCCCGTCGTGGCAAGGTCGTGCATCAGCGCTACCTGCAGCGTGCCGCTGTCGACCGCGCCGGGCGGAATGGCGAATTCCTTCCGGCCGTGCTTGCTGGTCGTCGTTACGATCTTGCGTTGCCAGTCGAACACGAGGTGAACGTTGCCGTCGCCGCTGCGGCTGCCGTCCTCGTACCAGAACTCGAGTGGCTCGAGGCCGGCCGTGGTCGCGCGGAACTCGCTGCGTTGGACGACGGGGTTCGGCACCGCGAGCTTCAGAAAGCCCTTTGCGGTGGTCTGCGACTTGAACTCGTAGACGCCACGCTCGGCGATGAACCGCACGCTGAACTCGGCCGTGCCGAGCTCTTTGCCCTTGGCCTCCGCCGTGTACGTGGCCGAGTAGGTCTGCACGTCGTCCGCGGCTCGGGCCGCGAGGCCCGGCAACCAGAGTCCGACGACGAGCAGGGACAAAACGGCACGATGAATCACGTTTCACTCCTCCATGATCACGGGCTTCGGCAGAGGCGCGTCATCCAGCATGACGGAGCCGTTTTCGAGCCGCAAGCGACCCGCGGCGAACCACTCGACGGCGCGCGGCAGGATGATGTGCTCGCCGGCGTGAACGCGCCGGCTCAACGAGTCGACCGTGTCCTCATCCCGCACGCGAATGCGGTACTGGAGTATCGCGGGACCGGCGTCGAGCTCGGCCGTCACGAAGTGCACGGTGGCGCCGTGCCACCGGTCATGGGCCTCGAGCACGCGGCGGTGCGTGTCGAGTCCCGGGTGGCTCGGCAGCAGCGACGGATGGATATTCACGATTCGGCCCTCGAACCGCGCCACGAATCCCGGGGAGAAGATCCGCATGAAGCCCGCCAGCACGAGCAGGTCGGGCGAATAGCCGGCCAGCAGCGTTGCGAGCGTCGCGTCGTAGACCTCACGCGCGACGTCCTTGCCGCCGAGATGGCGGGCCGGCACGCCGGCGTCTTGGGCGCGCACGAGCCCGTGTGCCGCGGCTCGATTGCTGACGACGACGGCGATTTCTGCGCCGAGCTGGCCGCCGCGTGCCGCATCGAGCAGCGCCTGCAGGTTGGTTCCCTCGCCGGAGATCAGGACGGCGACGCGGGTTGCGGCCGACGTCAAACGATCGTCACCGCTTGATCGGCGTCTGCGATCACCGTGCCGATCACGCTGCCGCGCTCGCCGGCGGCCGCGAGCTCGCGCAGCGTGGCATCGACCTCCGCAGGCGCTACCACGGCGATCATCCCGATGCCGCAGTTGAACGTCCGCTGCATCTCGCGCGGCGCGACGCCGACCGACTCGAGCCACGCGAAGATCGGCGGGGGTGTCCAGGAGCCGTGGCGCAGCGTCGCGCCGAGGCCCGCCGGCAGCACGCGCGGGATGTTCTCGAGCAGGCCGCCGCCGGTGATGTGGGCGAAGCCCTTGACCGGGATCTTGCGCACCAGATGCAACACGGCGCGGACGTAGATCTTCGTCGGCGTCAGCAAGTGCTCGATCAGGGGGCGGCCGTCGAGCATCTGGCTTGCGGCATTCGGCTGGCTCTCGAGAATACGCCGGATCAGCGAAAAGCCGTTCGAATGGAGGCCCGAGGATTCCATGCCCACGACCACGTCGCCGGCGACGATGCCGCTACCGTCGATGATTCGATCCCGCTCGACGATACCTACGCAGAAGCCGGCAAGATCGTACTCGTTCGGCGTATGCATGCCGGGGTGCTCGGCCGTCTCGCCGCCGATCAGTGCTGCGCCGGCCGCCTCGCAGCCATGAGCGATCCCGGCGATCACGCGCGTCGCGATGTCGACGTCGAGCCGGGGGGTGGAGAAGTAGTCCAGGAAGAACAGCGGCTCGGCGCCGACCACGACCACGTCGTTGGCGCACATGGCCACGAGGTCGATGCCCACCTCGTCGTGGGCGTCGTGATCGATCGCGAGCTTTAGCTTCGTGCCGACGCCGTCGGTGCCCGACACCAGCACGGGGTCGCGATAGCCCTTCGGCACGCGAAACAGGCCGCCGAAGCCGCCGAGCCCGCCGATGACCTCGGGGCGTAGCGTGCGCTTCACCGCGGGCTTGATTCGCTCGACGAGCTCATCGCCCGCATCGATATCGACCCCGGCGTCCTTGTACGTGAAGGGCCCACTGGCTGCCATCGATCGAGCTCCGGACAAAAAGAAGGGGAGGGAAGTTGCCGGCTATAATAAGCGACGTGGTTCGATGCGGGACAGGGAAGCGTATGAGATCAGCGTTGCGATCGCTGCTGCGCGGCGCGGCGGTGGCCGCCGTCCTGGCCGGGGCGCTGTGGGCGCACGGTGGCGGTGCCGTCACTGTCCCGAATCTGTATCGCGCCACGGTGACTCCGGATCCCGCGGCCGCCGATCGGCGCACGGCGGCGATTCAGGCCGCCATGGCGCGCGTGCTGATTCGCGTCACCGGCAACCGCAATGCGCCCTTCGACCCGGACCTGCAGACCATGGTGACCGGCGCCGGTCGGTATCTGAACTCGTATGGTCTCGACCGCCAAGGGCAGGCTCAGGTCGGTTTCATCCCGAGCCAGGTGGAGCAAGATCTGACGATGCTGCAGAAACCCGTGTGGGGCCCGGAACGGCCACTGACGCTGCTCTGGATTGCCGTCGACGACGGCGCAGGCGGCCGGGCGCTGCTCGGCGCGAACGACACGCCGCAACTCGGCGCGGAGTCCACGCCGCAGATGACCGAGCTCCTCGCCGCGCTGCGCATGGAGCTGACCGCCGTGGCCGATGAGCGCGGCCTGCCGGTCCAGTGGCCGCTGCTCGATCTGGAGGATTTGAGCGCCGTCACTTTCGCGGACGTCTGGGGCGGCTTCGAGGATCGGGTCGCCGCGGCATCGCAGCGTTATCGGGCCGATGCGATCCTGATCGGCCGCGTGCGCCCGGACGTCGGCGGTAACGAAGTTCAATGGTTGCTCGTGGTCGGAGGCGAGCGGCAGACGCTTGCCGGCTTCCAGCTGCGCGACGGTCTCGATGCGGCCGCGGACCGCTTCGCGATGCAGTTCGCGACCGTGGGCGGGGCCGGGGCCGCACTGATTACCGTGCGAAACGTCCAGACCTCGGCCGACTACGATCGCGTGATCAGCTATCTCGAGCGCCAGAGCGTGCTGGCGAACGTCGATGTGGACAGCTTCGAGAATGGCGTGTTGAGTCTGCACGCGACGGCGCGCGGCGAAGGGCGCGTTCTCGAGCGGATTCTGTCGCTGGGCACCGTTTTGCGACCGGTATCCGGAGAATCACCCGCCGGCGGGCTCGTATTCGAAGTCGCGCACGGCGGGGCCGGTCCGTGAGCTGGCGGTTTCTGCCGAACGCGATCTGCATCGCGCGGATGCTGCTCGTGGTGCCGCTCGTTTGGTCGATCGCGCACGGGCGATACGCCACGGCGCTCGCGCTGCTCGTCGTCGCTGGATTGTCCGATGGTCTCGACGGGTATCTTGCGAAAACGTTCGACTGGCGCACCCGGCTCGGCGGCTTGCTCGATCCCGCGGCCGACAAGCTGCTGCTCGTCAGCGTGTTCGTGACGTTGACCTATGTGGGCCTGATCCCGTCGAGTCTCGTCGCGATCGTCGTGGGACGCGACGTCGTCATCGTGATCGGCGCGGCGTGCTATCAGCTCTTCATTGCACCGCTGGAGGGCGAACCGGCGGCCATCAGCAAATTGAATACGGCCTGCCAGCTAGGCTTCTGCTCCTTCACGATGACGGCGGCCGCCTTCGGCTGGCCGCCGCCCATTTTGCTGCGTGTGCTCGGCGCGGCGGTGGTGTTCACGAGTCTCGTGAGCGGCCTGAACTACGTGCTCCGGTGGAGCACTCGCGCCTGGCGCGTCGCGCACAGATCGGCCTAGCGCGGGACGGACGCCTTGGCGCAGCTGCCTCTGAAGTTGATGCTCGCAGATCATGCGAGCTTCGCCACGTTCGTAGCCGGCGACAACGCCGCGGCCGTGCAGCACGCGCGGGCCGTCGCAGCTGGAACCGCCGATACGCTCTGGTTGTGGGGCAGCGCCGGCTGCGGCAAATCGCACCTGTTGCAGGCGGCGTGTCGTGCGGCCACGGCCGGCGGCCGGCGGGCGATCTACGTGGCGCTCGGCAGCGCGGCGCCCGACATTCTCGCCGGGCTCGAGGAGCTCGACGTCGTCGCGCTCGACGAGGTCGAGCGCGTGGCGGGCAGCGAGGCGTGGGAGCGGCCGTTGTTCGGGCTGCTCAACGAGTTTCTCGGGCGCCGCGGCGGACTCCTGCTCGCGGCGACGACGAGCCCTGCCGGCGCGGGATTTGGTCTCGCCGATCTCGCGTCGCGGGCCGCCGGCGCCGTGGGCTATCGACTCAAGCCACTCGGCGACAGCGAACGCGCGCTGGCGGTGCGCCTGCATGCCGAAGCGCGCGGGCTCGAGCTCGAGCCCGCGGCCGTCGAGTATCTGTTGCGGCGCGTCGATCGCGACATGCGCGTGCTGACGGGCTGGCTCGATCGGCTCGATCGGGCCTCGTTGATCGAGCAGCGCCGCCTGACGATTCCGTTCATTCGCGAGCGCCTCGCGGAGTCGGCCGGCGAATGAGGGCGAGCAGCAAGCCGAGCTCGAGCACGACGACGATCAGTCCGATGCCGAGCAGCCTCGCGTTTCCCGCCCGGGCCACGACCTCGACGCAAAACGCGCCGGCGTAAGGCACGAGCAGCACGGCGAGCCAGCGCTGCGCCGCGGCTCGGCCGGCCGCCAGCGGACGCAGCGTCAGCAGCAGCGGCGAGACGATCAGCGCGATGGCAGCGAGGTGCAGCGGCGAAGTCCCGTCCGTGAGGACCGCCGCCACGAGCAACGCCATCAACGCGACGTGGCAGACGAGCACGAGCAGCCGCAAACGTGAGCGCATGGGTCACGCCGGCGTGATTGCGAGGGCGCGCGCGAGACGGGCGACGCGTGCGCCGAGCGCTCTCGCCACTTCGCTTTCGTCCTTCGAGAGCGTGGTGTTCCACGCTGTGCCGAGGTGCGTGGCGCCGTAGGGTGAGCCGCCGGTTCGCGTCTCGAACAACGCCGGCTCCGTGTAGGGCACACCGACGACGAGCATGCCGTGATGGAGCAGCGGCAGCTGCATGCTGAGCAGCGTGCTTTCCTGTCCGCCGTGGGGCGAGGAGCTCGCCGTGAACACGCCGGCCGGCTTGTCGACGAGCCGGCCGGCGAGCCAAAGCTCGCTGGTCGAGTCCAGGAAGTGCTTCAGCGGCGCCGCCATGTTGCCGAACCGAGTGGGGCTGCCGAGCAGCAGCCCGTCCGCCGCGACGAGGTCTGCAAGCTCGGCATACGGTGGCCCCTCGTCCGGCACTGCCGGGGTCGGAGCGAGGGTCGTCGCGGTCACCGGCGGAACCGTGCGCAGTCGTGCGACACCACCCGCGCCCTCGACGCCCCGCGCCGCCTGTCGAGCGAGCGCGGCAGTGCGGCCACTGCGTGAGTAGTAAAGGATCAGAATCAGCGGCTCTTTCACCGGCGTGTGACTTGAAAAGATCGGGTGGACCAGTGTAAGAAGGTCCAGCAACGCTTGCCAGGACAGGAGTAGCGTGTCCCGCGGCCCACAACAAGAAAACAAACGCATGTTCCGAGCGCTGCTGACGTTCGGCGTGCTCGTCCTGGTAGGCTGCGTGACCGCGCCGCCCGTGCAAGAGATGAGTGATGCGCGGCAGGCAATCATTGCGGCCGAGGCGGCGAACGCCGAGCGGCTTGCGCCGGAGTCGCTGCGCGACGCCCGCCGGTTCTTGGCCGAGGCGGAGGAGCAGCTGCAGCAGCAGGCCTACGGTCCGGCTCGGTTCAACGCGGTACGCGCCAAGAACCGGGCGACGCTGGCGCTGAGCGCCAGCAAGGCCCCCGCCCAAGACCGCAACTGATTCCGTGAGCGCGCCGCGCGCCGTGCATGCGTTTCGCTACGTCGTGGCCGGCCGCGTTCAGGGCGTGTACTACCGAGCGGCGACCGCAGCGCAGGCGCAGCGGCTCGGTCTGCGCGGGTCCGTAAGAAACCTGCCGGACGGCCGCGTCGAGGTCATTGCCGTCGGCGACGAGAGCGCCCAGCAGCAGCTCGCCGCCTGGCTATGGCAGGGCCCGCCCGCGGCGCGTGTCGACTCGGTGCAGATCGAGGAATGGCAGGAGACGGTCGACGAAGGTTTCGTCGTCGCAGGCTGAAGCCCTACTGCCGAAACCACTTCGTGCGCAGGCGGTCGATGACGCGGTCGGAGTACCAGCGGCGGCCCACGCTGCCATTGTAGCGCGCGAGTCCCTGCACGAGACTGCCGCGCTCCATATCGAGGTAGAACTTCAGAATGCGGCAACCCAGCAGGATGTTGATGTCGATCTTGAAAAGCTCGTTCTTATCCCTGTAACCGAGCTCTTTGACCCAAAACGGCATGACCTGCATCAGGCCGAGCGCGCTCGCGGCGGAGATCGCGAAGCGGTCGAAGTTGCTCTCGACGTCGATCACGGCGAGCACGAGCTCGGGCGGCACGTCCGCGCGCGTGCCCTGACTATGAACGGCTCGGAGGATCGCGAGCCGCTCGTGCGCGTCGGGCACCTGCTTCGTCAGTCGGCGCGACATGTCGGTGAGCCAGACTTCGGCGTCGAAGCGGTCGTCGAAGCTGTCTGCAGACGCAATCGCGGCGGCGAGAATCTTGCGCAGCTCCGGATCCGGTCCAGCGTGAGCGTCGCGCGGCCGCGGCTCCACTGCAAAGCTCGGCAACGCGCGCGCGGAGAGGGTCGCCAACGCGAAGCCGAGCAGGCGGCGACGCTCGGGATCGGGCGCCGGTGTGCGCGCGGGCAGCGAATTGCGAAACGTGGTGGTCACGATGAAATCGGTCGATCCCGATCCCGCGTCATGTGACGCGGGCCAGCAAGCGCAGCATGGTGGCGCCGGCGGCCGCTGGCCGTGAAGCGGTTCACAGCATGGGGCGCCGTGTTCAGCGGCGCGTGACTCAGGTACATTGGCTGAAGGCTCGGGTGCGGCTCGCCACTTCGGCGGATTGTAACGGCCGGGTTGCTGCCGAAGCCAGCCTCGCGGCGATCGCCGCGCACCGCGCGTGTGGCGCCTTCGATACGTAGAGGAAGTACTAGAGTCGTGGACGGTCGGCCAGGCATGACACGCCGCAGAGGCATCTATCTGCTGCCCAATCTGCTGACGACCTGCGGGCTGTTCGCCGGCTTCTATTCGATCGTCGCGTCGATCGACGGCAATTTCCAGATGGCGGCGTGGGCGATCTTCGCTGCGATGTTCTTCGACAGTCTCGATGGCCGTGTCGCGCGGTTGACCAGCACGTCGAGCGAGTTCGGCAAGGAGTACGACAGCCTCGCGGATATGGTGTCCTTCGGGCTCGCGCCGGCTATCGTGATCTATCAATGGGGCGTGCAGCGACTGGCGGAGTACGGCGCACTGTGGGGCAGGCTCGGCTGGCTCGCGGCGTTTCTGTACGTGGCCGCAGCGGCGTTCCGGCTGGCGCGCTTCAACACGAACATGGCGCAGGACCGGCGGTTCTTCCAGGGGCTCGCGAGCCCGGCGGCCGCTTGCGGAGTAGCGGCCATGGTCTGGCTGACGACGCACTACGGCATCGACGGCCTAACCGCGCTCGTCGCGGGCATCACCGTAACGGCAATCGCGGCGCTCTTGATGATGTCGCGGTTCGCGTACTTGAGCTTCAAGGACATCAGCGCGGGCAGGCGCGTGCGCTTTGCGAACCTGCTACTGATTCCGCTCGTGATCATCGTGATTGCGATCGAGCCGCAGGTCACGATCTTTGCGTTGTTCCTCGTGTATGCGTCATCCGGGCCGGTGGGCTGGCTGTGGCGACGGCGTCACAAGCGATCCGACCAGGCAACGTCATGAGCGCGCGGCGCGAGCAGTACCTTGCGGCCATGGGCATCCCCGTCTGGCAATTGCGGGGCACTGCCGAGCCGGTAACCGAGCCGAGCGCGCCCGCAGCGGAGTGGAGCGAGCTCGCCGCGACCGTGCGTGCCTGCACGAAGTGCGCTCTGCATGCCACGCGCACGCAGACCGTGTTCGGCGTTGGCCGACGCGATGCCGACCTGCTGGTGATCGGCGAGGCGCCCGGCGCCGAAGAAGACCGCCAGGGCGAGCCGTTCGTCGGGCGCGCCGGCCAACTGTTGAATGCCATGCTGCGCTCGATCGGTCTCGCGCGCGGCGACGTTTACATCGCGAACATTCTGAAGTGCCGGCCGCCGAGCAATCGCGACCCGCAGCCGAGCGAAGCCGCGGCCTGCACGCCGTACCTCGCGCGCCAAATCGCGTTGATCAAGCCGCGCGCGATTCTGGCCGTAGGCCGCATCGCCGCACAGTGGCTGTTGCAGACGGATGCCCCGATCGGTAGGCTGCGGGGTCGCGTTGTTCAGTACGGTGAGGCGGGTACCCCGCTGGTCGTCACGTATCACCCGGCCTATCTTCTACGTAGTCCCCTCGCCAAGGCCACGGCGTGGATGGACCTGTGCATGGTCAAACAGCTGCTTCGTGAACCGCAATGAGCGCCGCCGTCCATCCTCGCACCGAGGTCAGGCTCATGCAGGCGGCGGATCTGAAGTCGGTCGCGGCCGTCGAGCGCGCCGCTTATCAATTTCCCTGGAGCCTCGGCATCTTCCGTGACTGCCTGCTTGCGGGGTATCACTGTGTGGTGCTCGAGGTCGGTGGCAGCGTCACCGGCTACGGCATCATGTCGGTGGCGGGCGGTGAGGCGCACCTGCTGAACCTCTGCGTGGATCCGCATGCGCAGCGTCTCGGCTATGGGCGCCGATTGCTGGGTGCCCTGCTGCACAAGGCCGAGGACGCCGGAGCGGACAGAGTCTTTCTAGAGGTGCGCCCCTCGAACACGATCGCGCGGCATCTGTACCGGACCGTGGGATTCGAGCAGATCGGTATCCGTCCCGCGTACTATCAAGCGGAATACGGCCGGGAGGACGCGGTCGTCCTCGCCATCGCGCTGAATCCTCCGCGTTAGCTACCCGCCCTCTGTCGTCATGAACGAGCACCTGAAAAGGCGAACGTTTGCGATCATTTCGCATCCTGATGCCGGCAAAACGACGTTGACCGAGAAGCTGCTGCTGTTCGGCGGCGCCATTCAGATGGCGGGCGCGGTCAAGGGTCGCAAGGCGACGCGACATGCCATGTCCGACTGGATGCGGCTCGAGCAGGAGCGCGGCATCTCGGTGACGTCTTCCGTCATGCAATTTCCGTATGGTGGCGCGATCGTCAATCTGCTCGACACGCCGGGCCACGAGGACTTCTCCGAGGATACTTATCGCACGCTGACGGCCGTCGACAGCGCTCTGATGGTGATCGATGCCGCGAAGGGCGTGGAAGCGCGCACGATCAAGCTGATGGATGTTTGCCGCCTGCGCACGACGCCGATCATAAGCTTCATCAACAAGCTCGACCGCGACGGCCGAGCGCCGATCGAGCTGCTCGACGACATCGAAACCGTGCTCGACGTCGCGTGCGTGCCGATGACCTGGCCGATCGGCATGGGCCGCGAGTTTCGCGGCATCTACCACCTTGGCGAGGACTGCGCTCACTTGTATCAGGGCCGCGACGGGAGTCGGCTGCCGGAAGTCAAACGGGTGGCCGGCAACGCAACCGGGGAGCTAGAGGCGGCGCTCGGGGAGAGCGCAGCGGCCGAGTTGCGCGAGGACATCGCGCTGGTGCGGGGTGCGACCCCGGCCTTCGATCACGCGGCCTACCTCGCCGGCAGGCAGACGCCGGTGTTCTTCGGCGCTGCGATTCACAACTACGGTGTTCGCGAGCTGCTGGAAGCGTTCGTTCGGCTCGCGCCGCCGCCGCAGCCGCGGACCACCACCACGCGCGTGGTAGCGCCCGAGGAGCCGGCCTTCAGCGGATTCGTCTTCAAGATCCAGGCGAACATGGATCCCTCGCATCGCGATCGCATCGCCTTTCTCCGGATCTGCTCCGGCACGTATCAGCCGAGCATGCGGATGTATCACACGCGCCTAAAGCGCGAGGTGCGTGTCGGTGACGCGATCACCTTCATGGCGGCCGACCGCCAGCACGTCGATGAGGCCTACGCCGGCGACATCATCGGGTTGCACAACCACGGCACGATCAACATCGGCGACAGCTTCTCGCAGGGCGAGGCGCTCGTGTTCACCGGCATCCCGAGCTTCGCGCCGGAGCTGTTTCGCCGCGCGGTGCTGCGCGACCCGCTGAAGCTGAAGGCGCTGCAGAAGGGCTTGGCACAGCTCTGCGAGGAGGGCGCAACGCAGCTTTTCCGGCCGCTGCTTGGCAACGACCTGATCTTGGGCGCGGTGGGTCCGCTGCAGTTCGAGGTCGCTGCCTTTCGTTTGCGCGACGAGTACGGGGTCGACGCTGCGTTCGAGAGTGTCGGCGTCGTAGCGGCCCGCTGGGTGCACGCCGACGACGATCAGCAGCTCGACGAGTTCGCGAAGAAACTGCCCGCGAACGTCGCTCGCGACCATGCCGGCGAGCTCGTCTACCTGGCCCCGAGCAACGTGAGCCTGACGCTGACCCAGGAGCGCTGGCCGAAGGTGCAATTCTTCGCCACGCGCGAGCTGTCGGCCGCGGCCTGAGCGGCCGATCAGGCCCGCTGCAACCGGAACGCGGCGATTCGGGCGCGCAGGTCGATGAGCGCCGTGAGCTCGGGGTCGGGCTCGTAGCGCGCTCGCAGATAAGACGTGGTGATCGCCTCGATGTCGGCAGCGGCCCGTGGCAGTGCCGCGGCGGCGCGCGCGGCGTACGCGACCGGCGCTTCGCTCGGCGCACGCGGTGCAACAGTGCGCCGAGCGAGCTCGCGCGCGAAGACCGCAAACAGGCGCGCGGCGGGATCCGTGAAAGCCCGTTGGCGTTCGCGCCAGCCGAGGTACAGATGCAGCACCAGCAGCACCGCAATCGTCGCCCCGACGGCTAGACTGAGCAGCAGCGTCCACCGCGCCGTGAGGGCGAGGTCGCGAATTCCTAGCGACCGGAGCAGCGCGCGTTGCAAGTCGGGCCCATAGCCGACGATCCAGGCGCGCCAGCGCGTGTTCACGGCGTCCCAGACGAGCGCGCCGCGCCGCAACCAGCCGAGGTCGAGGACGCGCTCGACTGCCGTCCGGCGTGCCCCTACCCAACGGCCCGAGCCGATCGCAACGCGCTCGGGTGCCACCGCGGCGACGCCGTCGACGCGGATCCAGCCGCGGTCCGCGAGCCAGACTTCCGTCCACGCGTGGGCATCCGACTGGCGAATGATGTAGTAGTCGCCGATCGTGTTGAGCTCGCCACCTTGGTAGCCCATGACCACGCGGGCCGGCAGGCCGGCCGCGCGCAGCAGCACCGTCAACGCCGAAGCGTAGTGCTCGCAAAAGCCTTCGCGCGTCTCGAACAGGAACTCGTCGACGGGCTGGGCGCCGAGCGCCGGCGGCGTCAACGTGTACTCAAACGGCTGTGAGCGCAGGTAATCCATGGCCCGGTCGATGATCAGCTGCGGGCTGGGATGATCCGTGATCCAGCTTGCCGCGAGCGCTCTGGCCCGTGGGCTGCTGCCCTCGGGCAGGCTGCTGAACCTCTCGATCTCCTCGGGCGTCAGCGGTTCGCGCGCGCTGTAGTCGACGTACGACGTCACTTCGTAATCGAGCACGTGCGTGCGCGGCGCGCCGAAGAACGCACCGAGCTGATAGTCGCTGCCCATGCGGATGCCGCCATCGCGTGTCCAGCGCTCTGGCATGTCGAGCGCGAACGCCCAGTTGCGGCCGTTCGGCTCGAGCATGACGTGGTAGCGTGTTGGATCACCGCGATATTCGATCGTATCGGCCACGCGTTCGCCGCGGCGGCCGCCGAGCGGCATCGACCACGTGCGGCCGTTGAAATTCGTCAACGTCGGGCCGCGCCAGTACAGCAGGCTTGCGGCTGGCGGCTGCGTGCGGAATTCGACGCGGAACGCAACCTCGTCCGACAGGCCGAGATTCGTGATGTCGCCCGGGCTCATGCTGTCGCTGAGCCCCGTCGCGCCGCTGCTCGTGCTGCCGGGCAGCGACCATAGCGGGCCCGGTAGGCGCGGGAACAGCACGAACAGCACGAGCATGACGGGCGCGGCATGCAGCAGCAGTCGAGCCGCCATCGCCGCGGTCACGCGACTCGGCAGCAACGGGCCTTGGCGCCCGAGCTGCAGCAATGCCACGGTGGTGAGCCACACGAGCACGACGAGATAGGCCGCCGTCAGCGGTCCGCGCTCCGTGAGCACGCTCGCGAACATCATGAAGTACGAGATCAAGATCAACACGAGCTGATCGCGCTGATTCTTTGCTTCGAGGAACTTCAGCGCGACCATGACCACGAGCAGTGCCGTGCCGGCCTCGGCGCCGTTCAGCGTCCGATGCTGGAACAGCACTCCGAGGAAGGCGGCGAACGCCAGCAGTAAACGGGCGAGCCGCGGCAGCATCGGCCAGCCGAGCACGGCCACCGAGAGCCGCCAGAGCACGGCCGCTCCGAGCAATGCCAGCGTCCACGGGGCCAGGGCAAGCCAGTGGGGCAGGCTCGCGCCGACGATGATGGCGGCCGTCCACAATAGCCGCTGCGCATCGAGCGGCAGATCGGCGCCCCGCGCTCGCAGCAGCTTCATGCCGGCAGCTCGAGCAGTGCCAGCGCTTCGAGGCACGCGGCGAGGTGCTTCGGGCCGGTGCCGAGCGGGACCCGGCGGCCCGGCAACGCGAGACCCACGCTGCGCCCCTCGCTGTCCGCATCGAGGCACCAGCGGGCGAGCTGCGCGAGCCGCGCTTCGCCGTCGAGCTCCGGCAGCATGCTCCAGTCGAGCAAGCACGGTGCCCGCTCGCCGGCCGAGAACTGCTTCAAGAGCAACTGGTCGTTACGCGCATAGGCCTTCCAGGCGATTCGCTGCGGCGGATCGCCGTAGGCAGCCGGCCGCAGCCCGGCGAAGTCGTCGTCTCCGGGGTGCGGTCGGCCTGCATTCCCGTCACCGACGCCGGTGGGCAGCGGGCGACCCGGTGCGGCCGGCCGAGGGTAGACCAGGCAGCGCGCGTCCATATGGACCCAGGTCCAGGCGCGCAGCAGCCGGCCGGGATGACGTGTTTCCACCGCGAAGCGCTCGAGCGCGACCCAACCACGCCGCTGCGTCGGCACGCCGAGACGCAGCTGCTCGGTAGTCGCGGGCGCGACGTCCACGGGACCCGTGCGGTGGCCGCGTTGCACGAGCTCGATCTCGTACCGTGGCGCCGTCGTGGCATTACCGATGGCGAGGCGAAACTCGGCCCGATCGCCGGCGAACACCGAGGTGGCACCGAGAAATTTGATCTCGGTGCCGAGCAGATTGTTGTGGCAGTGATGCATCAGCACGAGCCCGAGGCCCGCGAGCAAGAACGTCAGCGCGAAGCCCAGGCTGGCACCGTAGTTGATGGAGCCGAGCAGCATCGCGAACACCATGGCGCCGAATACGAAGCCGAAGCGCGTCGGCAAGACATAGATGCGGCGACGACTCAGCGCGACGGTATGCGAGTCCGCGCCCTGGCGACGTCGCGCCCAGTTGGCCGCCCAACGCTCCATGGTGCGCGCCACCGCCACGGGCATGACGTCAACGCCGCTTTTGTGAAGTGGACATCACGGCACGGGTACGGCGCTCAGAATCGCGGCACCGAGGTCGGAATCGCGCTCGATCGAAGCGCCGTGCTTTGGCTCCAGGCGATGCGCGACGATGCTGCCGAGCACGGCTTGAATGTCCTCGGGGTGCACGCCGTTGTGCCCGCGCACGAGCGCCCAGGCCTGCGCCGCCCGCAGTAACCCGATGCCGGCGCGCGGCGACAACCCCGTGACGAACTCGCCGGACTCCCGCGTGTAGGCGAGGAGCGCTTGCACGTAGTCGAGCAGAGCTTCGGCCACGTGGATCTTCGCCACCTGGTCCTGCAGGCGCAGCAGCACGTCGAGCGAGATCACGGGCGGCTGCTGCTCGACCAGTGCGCGTCGCTCGCCGTTGGCGAGCAGCGTCCGCTCGTCGCGCGGCGCCGGGTAACCGAGCGCGATCTGCATCAGGAACCGGTCGAGCTGCGATTCCGGTAGCGGAAAGGTGCCGATCTGATGCGCCGGGTTGCGCGTGGCGACCACGAAAAATGGCGTCGGCAAGGCGTAGGTGGTGCCGTCGGCCGTGACTTGACGCTCCTCCATGGCTTCGAGCAGTGCGCTCTGGGCCTTCGGGGTGGCGCGATTGATCTCGTCGGCGAGCACGAGCTGCGAGAACACGGGGCCCTTGTGGAACTCGAACCGGCTGCCGTCCCGGTGGAACACCGACACGCCGATCACGTCGGCCGGCAACAGGTCGCTCGTGAACTGGATACGGTGGTAGCTCAGGCCGAGCGTCCGGGCGAGGCCGTGTGCGAGCGTGGTCTTGCCGACGCCCGGCAGGTCCTCGATCAGCAAATGGCCGCGCGCGAGCAGGCACGCGACGGCGAGCTGAACCTGGCGGCTCTTGCCGACGATGATGCGGTCGAGCGCCTCGAGCACGGGTCGGATCAGCGGTTGGTGGTCGGCCGCCGCGCCGCGCGCGGTGATCAGTGTAGGAGTCGCCATGTCGGAATGTTGGCCTAAATCGCGGGTCCGCGACACCCCGACAGCCGCCAACTGTGAAACGCATCGCGCGGCCGCCGGGGCTCGGTCGCGTCGCGGGAGCGTCCCGGTCGGCCACCGTGGCCGGCACGCCGCCGGGCCCGAGCGTGCTCCTTGGCCGCCGGTCGTGACGAAGGGGCGGGCTAAGAGAGCTCGGCGAGGCGGGCGAGTTGCTGCTCGAGCTGGGTGGCGCGCTGCTCGAAGTCGGCGATCCGCGCATGCTCCTTCGCGACGACGTCGGCCGGCGCGTTTGCCACGAAGCTCTGGTTCGCGAGCTTGCGGCGGGCTTTGTCGAGCTCGTCGCGGGTCTTCGTCAGCTGCTTGCCGAGACGGTCCTGCTCCGCCTGCACGTCGATCAGGCCAGCGAGTGGCACCAGTATCCGCATGCCGCCGAGCAACGCGGTGGCCGCGCCGCGCTCGCTCGCACCGGGCTCGACGAACTCGATTCGCTCGAGCCCGGCGAGCTTCTGCAGCATGCGCCCGTGTGCCGTCACGCGCGCGCGGTCGGTCGCGCTCGCCTCGGCGAGCCGAACGGTGAGCGTTGCCGAGCGCGGCAAGTTCGCTTCGCCGCGAATCTGTCGAATGCCGACGACGAATCCCTTGAGCCAGCCGATCTCGCCCTCGGCGCCTGCGTCGGAGGCAAAATCGGCCGCCTCCGGGAAGCGTTCGAGCATGAGCGTCGCGCTCGGTACCCGTCGCTCTCTCGCAACCTCGAGCCACAGCTCCTCCGTGACGAACGGCATCAGCGGGTGCAGCAGCTTCAGCAATGCGCCGAGCACGTCGACGAGCGTGGTCTGGGCGCCGCGCTTCACCGCCGGATCGACGTCGGGAGCCGTCAGCACGGCCTTCGTGAGCTCGAGGTACCAATCGCAGAACTCGTGCCACGCGAAGTCGTACAGCGTCTGGATGACGACGTCGAGTCGATAAGCCGCGAAGCCCTCGTGAACCGCCGCGATCGCCCCGGCGAGCCGTGAGCGAATCCATAGGTCGGCCGTGCCGAGCCGTGCGGGGACCGGCATCGATGCCGTCGAGCTGGCTCAGCACGTACGCCGTGGCGTTCCAGAGCTTGTTGCAAAACCGGTGATAGCCCTCGGCGCGGGAGAGATCGAACCGCACGTCGCGCCCGGTGGTGACCAGCGACGCGAACGTCAACCGAAGCGCGTCCGTGCCGAAGGCCTGAATGCCCTCGGGAAATTCCTTGCGGGTGTTGCGCTCGATCGTTTTCTGCAGGGCCGGCTGCATCAAGCCGTCGGTCCGTTTCTTCAGCAGCGTGTCGAGATCGACGCCGTCGATGAGATCGATCGGATCCAGGATGTTGCCCTTGCTCTTCGACATCTTCTGCCCTTCGGCGTCGCGGATCAGGGCGTAGATGTAGACGTCGCGAAACGGCACGTCGCCCGCGAACTTGAGCCCCATCATGATCATCCGGGCGACCCAGAAGAAGATGATGTCCCAGCTCGTGACGAGCACGCTGGTGGGATAGAACGTCGCGAGCTCCGGCGTCGCGTCGGGCCAGCCGAGCGTCGAGAATGGCCACAGCGCGGAGGAGAACCACGTGTCGAGCACGTCCTCGTCCTGGCGCAAGGCAACCGTGGCGGCGAGCCCATGCTTGCGGCGGACCTCGGCCTCGTCGCGCGCGACGTAGACGTTGCCCGCGTCGTCGTACCAGGCCGGGATCCGGTGTCCCCACCAAAGCTGTCGTGAGATGCACCAATCCTGGATTTTGCGCATCCAGTCGAAGTAATCGCGCGCGTAGTTTTCCGGAACGAAACGGATCCTGCCTTGCTCGACGGCTTCGATGGCCGGCGCGGCGAGGGGCTGCGTGCGGACATACCACTGGTCCGTGAGCATCGGCTCGACGACCACGCCGCTGCGGTCGCCGCGCGGCAGCATCGAGACGTGGTCCTCGATTCGCTCGACGAGATTGCTGTGCGGCAAGATCCGCCAGCACGCGCTCGCGGGCGACGAAGCGGTCGAGGCCGCGATACGCCGGCGGCGCCTCGTCGTTGAGGCGCGCGCTCTCGTCGAGCACGCCGATCATCGGTAGCGCGTGACGCAGCCCGACCTCGTAGTCGTTGAAGTCGTGCGCCGGCGTGATCTTCACGCAGCCAGTGCCGAACTCGGGGTCCACGTACTCGTCCGCGATGATCGGGATCTTGCGGCCCGTCAGCGGCAGCTCGACCTGCTTGCCGACCAGGCTTGCATAGCGTTCGTCGTGCGGGTGCACGGCGACGGCGGTGTCGCCCAGCATCGTCTCGGGCCGCGTGGTGGCCACGACCAGAAACCGGCCGGGCTCGCCGGCCACGGGATAGCGCAGGTGCCAGAGCTTGCCGCGCTCTTCGCTGCTGACCACTTCGAGATCGGAGAGCGCCGTGTGCAGCACCGGGTCCCAGTTCACGAGGCGCTTGCCGCGGTAGATCAACCCTTCGTCGTGGAGGCGCACGAACACCTCGAGCACGGCGCGCGACAGGCCAGGATCGAGCGTGAAGCGCTCGCGCGACCAGTCCACCGACGTGCCGAGCCGGCGCATTTGCTGCACGATCGTATTGCCGGAGCGCTCTTTCCACTGCCACGCGCGCTCGAGGAACCGCTCGCGGCCGAGCGCCACACGCGACGAGCCCTCGCGCTCGAGCAAGCGCTCGACCACCATCTGCGTCGCGATGCCGGCATGATCCGTCCCGGGTTGCCAGAGGGTTCGGTGGCCGCGCATGCGGTGGTAGCGGGTGAGCGCGTCCATGATCGTGTACTGCAGCGCATGGCCCATGTGCAACGTGCCCGTCACGTTCGGCGGCGGAATCACGATGCAGTACGGAGCACCGTCGCCGCGCGGGGCGAAATAGCCTGCGGCTTCCCAGCGCGCGTAGTGATGCGCTTCGATTTCTGCGGGGCGGTAGTCTTTCTTCACGACGTGCTAGGTATCACGGGCGCCGAGATACTCGCGCAACGTGCGGTCGATCAGCTCGGGCAGCTCGCTGCGCAGCTTCGCCGAAATCTGCTCGAACAGCGTCGCTTCCATGGCGTTGAACGACGAGCGTATCAGCTCGTCGGCGAGCGCGAACGTGCGTGCGGCAAGCTTGGTCTGCAGCTCGGCGATCAATGCATCCCTATCCGCGTCCGCCGGCCGCACGGCGCCACGGACCGAGTCCGTCAGCACCGGTATGTTCGTCTCGAGTATCTCTAGCGGCTCGGTGGGCGGCATACCATTAGACCTGGTGCGTGTTCAGCTTATAGCCGCGATCCCGATAGAAGCGGTAGCGCTCGCGACTGCGCTCGCGGCGTGCGGCATTGCCGTCGACGACTTCCGCAACGCGCTCGTAGCGGCTGAAGAACTCCGGCACCTCGGGTGCAAGGTTGATCAGCACGTCCCAGCGACCGGGTGCGGGGGGCTGATCGACACCGATCACTACGGGCTCGAGCGGCGGCTCCGCGGCGGGCTCGCGCACGATCCGGTGCGGGATGAAGCTGCCCTGCGAGAATGTCCACAGCAGCGCGTCGAGCTGGCGCGCCTCGTCTTCCGACGAAGCGTGGATGAAGACGTGGTTGTCGAGCTGGGTGGCCTTGTCGACGATCTTGCAGGCGAGCCTGAGTCTCGCGTCGTCGGAATCGGCATCGAGGATATAGAAATCGACCTGCGTCACTGCCGGCCCGTGCTCAAGAGGAATTCGACGAGCAATGGCACGGGGCGAGCCGTGGATCCTTTGTTCGCGTTCGCACGCCAGGCGACGCCGGCGATGTCCAAATGCGCCCAGGGTAGCCCGTCGACGAACCGCGACAGGAAATTCGCGCCGATGCTCGCGCCCGCGTCCCGGCTGCCGGAGTTCGCGAAGTCGGCGAAATTGCTGCGCAGCGACTCGCCGTACTCGTCGTGCACGGGCATTCGCCATGCGAGGTCGAGGGAACGGTCGCCGGCCGCGAGCAGCTCCGTTGCGAGAGCGTCGTTGTTGCTGAACACGCCGGTGTAGACGTGGCCTAGCGCAATGACGCAGGCGCCGGTCAAGGTCGCAACGTCGATCACGCAGCGCGGTTTGAAGCGCCGCGCATAGGTCAGCGCGTCGCAGAGGATGAGCCGCCCTTCCGCGTCGGTGTTGATGATTTCGATCGTCTGGCCGGACATGCTCTTGACGATGTCGCCGGGACGCGTGGCGCGTCCTCCCGGCATGTTCTCGCAGGCGGGAATCACGGCAACGACGTTGCAAGGTGCTTCGAGCTCGCCGAGCGCGGCCATGGCGCCGAGCACGCTGCCGGCCCCCGACATGTCGAACTTCATCTCGTCCATTTTCGCCGGCGGCTTCAGCGAGATGCCGCCGGTGTCGAAGGTGACACCCTTGCCGCACAAGGCAACGGGCGCCCGGCCGGCAGGTCCGCCGTGATACTCGATCACGATCAGCCGTGGCGGCTCATCGGCGCCCTGCGTCACGGACAGCAACGCTCCCATGCCGAGCTGGCGTATCTCGGGCTCGCCTAGGACCTTGACGCTCATCTTGCGGAACCGCCGGCCGAGCTTGCGGGCCGTCTCGGCGATGTGCGACGGAGTGCAAACATTCGGCGGGCGGTTACCGAGATCCCGGGCAAGATCGGAGCCGTTGCCGATCGCGGTGCCGAGCTTGATGCCCGCACGAATCGGCGCAGCGTTCGTGCCGCGCGGTATCGCGAGGCCGAGTCGGCTCAGACGAGGCTGCGGATCCGTCCGGCTCTTCAGCTCGTCGAAGCGATAGAGGCTCGCGCGCGCCGTCTCGACCGTATGGCGCGCGGCGTCGGCGGGACTCACCGGCCCGTCGAGACCATAGGCCAGGTAGCTGATGGCTTCTCGCGTGCCGCTGGAGCGGAGGCAGCCGAACGCCGAGCCCAGCACGGACGCGAGCCGTCGAGCGCTGAATTCCGCGTGCTTGCCGCACCCCACGAGCAGCCAACGCGCGGCCGCCGTGCCTTGCGTTCGATGGATGAGCGTCGTCGCGCCGAGTCGTCCCGACGCGTCGCCTCGTTTCACGAGCTGCTTGACGATGCCGCGCGCGGCGGTATCCAGCTCGCGCGTGGCGCCGCGCAGCGGCCCATCTTCGAACACCGGCAGGATCGCGCACTCGGTGCGTTGGCTGGCCGCTGCTCCCGATTTGACGGGAAACTCCATCGTCGAATCTCCTTCAGTGCGATGCCGGCGAGTCACCGGTACCGCAACTCGGCGCGCGTCACGTTGGTCTCGCGGCGTGCTATCGTGTTGGAATACCGTGGAAAATCGCAGTTTAGTGCATTCGTTTCTTTGAAGGTACTGGGACCGGACTCGGCGTGAGCCTGATCAGTCGTTACATCCTCCGGGAGGCATTCGGGTCCTGCCTCGTCGTCCTGAGCGTGCTGTTCGTGATCACGATGACGAACGAGCTCGCCGGAATTTTCGGCGATGCCGCGGCCGATCGGCTGCCGCGCGAGGCCGTTGCCGCGGTGTTCGGCTTGACGGCTCTGACCTACCTCACGACGTTGCTGCCGGTGGCCATGTTCCTGGGCGTCATGCTCGCGCTTGCGCGGCTGAGCCGGGATGGAGAGATGGCGGCGCTGTCCGCGTGCGGGTTCGGCCCGGGCGGACTGCTGGTACCGATCGGGATTCTCACCCTGCTGCTCGTGACCTGCACCGGCTGGTTGTCGCTCGTGGCGAATCCGTCTGCGGCCCGGCAGATCGAGGAGATTCGCTTCCACGCCGATCAGCATGTCGAGCTCGGGACGATCGACCCCGGCCGGTTCATGTCGCCGGACTCGGGCGATACCGTGCTGTACGCGCGCGAGGTGGTGGGTGACGAGTTGCGGGACGTGTTCGTCGAACGGCAACAAGGCGATCGCGTGGTCGTGATCGTTGCGGCGCGCGGTCGGCGCGTGAGCGACCCTGCCACCGGTGACCTGTCCTTCATGCTCTACGAAGGGCGGCGGTACGAAGGCGTGCCGGGCGGGGGCAAATTCCTCGTCGTCGAGTTCGATGAGCAGCGGATTCCGGTACGGCGCAAGAACGAGCGCGAGTTCGTGGCCGGCAAGGCCGGCAAGCCGACGCTCGCGTTGCTGCAGTCGTCCTTGCTGGCCGATCGGGCCGAGCTGCAGTGGCGACTCTCGCTGCCTCTGTCGTTGATCGTGCTTGGGCTCCTGGCCGTGCCGCTCAGCCGAGCGTCACCGCGAGAAGGGCGGTATGCGCGGCTCGGCATAGGTCTGCTGATCTATCTCGTCTACGCGAATATGACGTCGATCGCCGGCGTCTGGGTCGAGCACGGCGTCGTGGCCGCCTGGCTCGGCATGTGGTGGGTGCATGGCGTGGTGATCGTGCTGGCCCTCGTGATGCTGATGCGCGAAAGCGGGTGGCTACAGCGGGCGCCGCAGGAGGTGCCGGCGTGACGACGCTGCTGCGCAGCTACATCGTCGTGTCCGTGCTACGCGGCGTCGCGCTGGCGCTCGCCGTGTTGCTGGCCGTGACGACTGCCTTCGATCTGGTCGCGCAGCTGGACGACATTGGGGTGGGCACGTACACCTTGAGTGGCGCCATCGTCTATGTGTTGCTCGGCACGCCGAGAACGATCTTCTCGGTGTTGCCGGCCGCAGCGCTGATCGGTTCGTTGCTTGCGCTCGGCAACCTCGCCGTGCATCGCGAGCTCGTCGTCATGCGCGCCAGCGGCATCTCGCCCTGGCAACTGCTGGTCTCCGTGGCATTGGCCGGGTTCGTGCTCGCGGTTCTGATGGTGCTGCTGGGCGAATCGCTTGCGCCGTCGCTGGGCGCTTACGCGGTCGAGATGCGCACACGCGCGATGCGCGAGGACTTGAGCGCGGAAGGCCAGGCGACCTGGCTCAAAGACGGCGAGCGCATCTTCAGTCTGCGCCGCCAGACCGGCGAGCTCGGCTATCGGGGCGGCGTGCTCCTGTTCGAGCTCGGCCCCGATCAGGCGCTGCGACAGATCGCGCGGGCCGACACCACGGCCGTCGACGCGAGCGGCCGCTGGGTGCTGTCGAACTTCGGCGAGACGCGTTTTCTCGACAACGGCGTCATGGCGCACACGGAGCGCCTGTCGACGCAGACGTACAACATGAATCCCGACCTGTTGGCACTGTCGGTCGTCCGCGAGGATCTGCTCGATACCACTTCGCTGCGGCGCTATATCGCCTACCTGCAGGACAACGGTCTCGACGCGCGCCGTTACCTGATCGCCTACTGGACCCGCTTGGCGGATGTCGTATCGGTCGTGCTGATGACCGTGCTCGCGTTGCCGTTCGTCTTCGGCGGGTTGCGCTCGGCCGGTACCGGCGCGCGGCTGCTGATCGGGCTCGTGGTCGGCTTGTCGTATTACGCGGTCGAGCAGGTGCTCGCGAGTGGCGGCGAGGTTTATGGCCTGCATCCGCTGTTCGTGGCGTGGGCACCGAGCTCGGTGCTGTTGCTGATCACGCTCGTCGCGATGGCCCGAGCGCGTTAGCGTCGGGCGTCGCGCGCACGACCCGCGTGCCCGTCAGCCGGTCGTGCCAGCCGCGGCGCTCGGGATCGAGCAAGCCCCACCACAGGCCGAGTCCGAGCGGCACGAGCGCGAGCGCCGCCGCCCAAAAGCGCGCCGCCGCTCGCGGCCAGCCGACGGGACCGCCGTCCCTGCAGATCACGCGGATCCGCCACGCCCGCATGCCGAGCGTTTGGCCGCCGTGTGTCCAAAACCCGCAGAAGAACAGCATCGCCACGGCCACGAGCACCGCCTCGAACCAGACGGTGCCCGGCGCGATCTCGCGTCCGCCGCGCAGCAGCAGCAGGATCCAGGTGAAGCAGAAGAGCAGCGCACCGAGCAACAACACGTCGTAGCACCAGGCCGCGAAGCGGCGGAACAGCGAAGCCGGCTGCTCGAGCGGACGGGGCGCGGGATCGATACTTGGCACGGGCAGGAACCGCTGACCGAAAGAAACGGCAGCCGGAGTCTAGCAAACGCCACGACTCGGATTTCGCCGCCCGGTCGAGCCATGCACCGCGCGGTGCGCTACATTGATTCTCGGCTTACCGGCGCACGCCTCCACAATGCCGCGAATCACGGCCCCGTTCGCTCAGTCGCCGGAACGCTGCTGCGTAGTGTGGTTCCGTGGCGACCTGCGCCTGCATGATCACAATGCTTTGACGGCGGCGGCACGCACGGGGTTGCCGCTCGCGCCGTGTTACGTGCACGACGAGCAAGCGGCGGATGCACCCGGCGGCGCGCGCAAGTGGTGGCTGCACGGTAGCCTCGAGGCGCTCGCGGCGCAGATCGCGGCGCGCGGCGGCACGCTCGTCTTGTGTCGCGGCCCAGCGGCGCGAACGGTGGCTGCTTTTGCGCAGCTCAACGGCGCGACCGAGGTCCATTGCAGCAAGAGCCATACGCCCGACGGACGGCGTGCCGAGACCGAGCTCGCGGCGTTGCTGGCGGCCCGCGCCATTAGGCTCGTGCGGCACGCCGGCGATCTGCTGTTCGACCCCGAGCAGATCCGGAATCAGGCCGGGGAGCCGTTCAAGGTCTTCACGGCATTCTGGAACGCCTGTCGACGCGGCGACGCGATCGGGGCGCCGTTGCCCGTCCCTCGGCGTTTACGATTCGTCGAGGCCCTTGCGTCGGGCGAATCGCTGGCCGGCTGGCGACTGCGACCGACGGATCCTGACTGGGCGAAGGAGCTCGCGACCGTCTGGACACCCGGCGAGGCGGCGGCACGTCGGCGGCTCGCGGAGTTCACGGCCGGTTCGCTGCGCTCGTACGCGGCGGCGCGCGATCGGCCGGACCGAGAGGGGTCGTCGCGGTTGTCGCCGTCGCTCAGCTTCGGCGAGGTGAGCCCGCGGAGCGTGTGGAGCGCGGCGGTGTGGACCGACGAGCGTGATTGCGCGTTTCTCCGCGAGCTCGGCTGGCGGGAATTCGCGCACCACCTCGTCTGGCATTGGCCGAGGTTTACGAGCGAGGCCTTTCGGGCCGAGTTTCGGGCCTTTCCCTGGCGCGAGGATGCGGTGGGGCTGCGACGTTGGCAGCGCGGGCTCACGGGCTTTCCGTTGGTGGATGCCGGAATGCGCCAGCTCTGGCGCACGGGTTGGATGCACAACCGCGCTCGCATGGTGACCGCGTCGTTTCTCGTAAAGCATCTGCTGCTGCCCTGGCAGCACGGGGCGGCGTGGTTTTGGGACACGCTCCTCGATGCCGACGTCGCGAACAACGCGGTCGGCTGGCAGTGGGTCACCGGCAGCGGGGCCGATGCCGCGCCGTACTTCCGGATCTTCAACCCGCTGTTGCAGGCCCGGAAGTTCGATCCGGACGGCCTCTACGTGCGCAGCTGGGTGCCGGAGCTCGCCGCTCTGCCGACGAAGTTCGTTCACGATCCCGGCAGCGCGCCCGAGTCGGTGCTGCGTGCCGCCGACGTGGAGCTCGGTGGATCGTATCCGCTGCCGCTGATTGCTCATGGCGACGCCAGGGCACGCGCCCTGGCGGCCTATGCCGCGGCGCGAGGCCGAACGTGACCGGAGGGTCCGCTACGCGAGTGCCGAATGGAACTCCGGGTGCCGATCGACGTAGCGCGCAACGAATGAGCAAGTCGGAACGACCCTGCGTCCATGGCGGACGGCGTGCCGTAGTGCGCAGGCCGTGAGCTCGGAAGCGATGCCTCGGCCGCGTAGCGGGGGCGGAACGAACGTGCGGTAGTAGTCGAGCGTCGTTTCATTCACGGATCGGTATAGCAGGAAGGCGTCCATGCCCGCGACATGGGCGACGAAACGGCTTCGTTCGGGCTCGTGCTGGATCTCGAGCGTGTCGACCGGCTCCATGTGCGCTAGACGTCGACGTCCTCGGCGTTGCAGACGGGGGCGATGCCATCGACGAGATCGGCGACGGCCCGAGCTCGCTCGTGCTCGTCCTCTTGCTTCAGCACGCCGACGACGTTGGCGTAATACATCTGGAAGCACTCGCTGCGCGGGTGAGCCTTCATGGCTTTCGAGAGATCGGCGGTCGCGCCGACGAAAAGCGGCGTGTAAGTCGGCGGTTGCCCCGGCTCGATGGAGCGGGAGGCAACGACATAGACGCCGGGCAGCGACTTGAACTTCGTATCCCAGACGTAGACGCGAAAGTCGTACGCTCGGCCCGACTGGCCGATGAGCGTGACGCTATCGATTCTCGTTGTCTTCCCCACGCGCGGGCTCCCGAATGCTCCTAAATAGAATAGGTCAGGACACGGTTGCGGAACGTGAGGCAGGTGTAGGAAATCCGACGAGACCGATCGGTTCGGTGTGTGACCGCGGCACGTTCTTTCTGCTAGCCTTCGGGAGAGGACCGCCAAGTAGGGGAGGACGGTCTTCGCGGTAAGGGCAGCGTCGCTCGCGAGGCGGATGTTGCGACACCGCTGCAGACGACATAACAACAATGAGCGTGACCGGCCTGTTCATCCAACAGAATTCGATCGGACGCGGCGTGCTCCGAGAGCGGCCGTCGCGTCGCTTGCCGGTGCGCGCCAAGCCCCTCTCGCAGGCCACATGAGGACCCTATAATGCTCGTCGACAATGACTCTGGGAGGCTCGCTCGATGACGAGGAGAGTGGTTTCGGTGGCGCTTGCGTTAGCCCTGTGCGCCGCGTCCGCGGGCGTGGCAGCTCATCATTCCGCCGCGCAGTACGATTTTGGCCAGACCGTCCGCGTCGAGGGCATCGTGAAGGAGTTGCGCATTGCCAACCCGCACACGGCACTGTTCCTCGAGATCAAGGACGCGAAGGGTAGCCGGGTGATCGAGTACGAAGCGCACAGCCGCAACAACGTTTACCGGCGCGGTTGGCGACCCGAGATGGTTCACCCCGGCGATGCGCTCGCGATCGAGATCGCGCCGTTGCGCGAGGGCGGCGACGGCGGCTACGTGAAGAATTTCATCCTGAAGGATGGCACCGAGTTCTAGCCGCCTCGATCCGCGAGCCGTCCGCGCAAAAAAAGAGCCCGACCGTGGGTCGAGCTCTTCAGGGGGCTTCAAGATCTCCAATCGGGGAGGAAATCTTCAAAGCGCTGAAAAGTATATGTTTCGCAGCTCTTGGAGGCGGTCAAGAAGTGTCAAGGTAATCGACACGCGCGCGCTCGAGTGGCGCTCCCTAGGGGAATCGAACCCCTGTTTTAGCCTTGAGAGGGCCACGTCCTGGACCGCTAGACGAAGGGAGCGCGGATGCCGCGCCTGGGCGAGGGCTGCTATGATACCGGCCTTTCGAGCACGTTGAAACCACGGCACGGTAGCTTGTTGCACGACACGGATCATCAGTCGCGTCTCGGCCCTATCATCGTGCCACGCTCGGATCACAACGTTAGCCGAGCGAACATCTCGCCCAATGCTTTGAAGGTTCTGTACCGGTTGAAGTCGGCCGGATTCGAGGCATTCATCGTGGGTGGCGGCGTCCGCGACCTGCTGCTCGGTCGCCGGCCGAAGGACTTCGACATCGCCACCAACGCGGATCCCGACCAGATCCAGGACGTGTTCCGCAACTGCCGGCTGATCGGCCGGCGTTTCCGCCTGGCCCACGTTCGGTTCGGCCGCGACATCATCGAAGTCGCCACGTTCAGAGCCACCGGCGCGGAGCCCGATCACGACGACCGCGCGCATTCCGATAGCGGCCGAATCCTTCGCGACAACGTCTACGGCACGATCGACGAGGACGTCTGGCGCCGCGACTTCACCGTCAACGCGCTGTACTACAACATCGCCGACTTCAGCATCTGGGACTACGTGGGCGGCGTCGAGGACATCAAATCGCGCACGCTCCGGCTCATCGGCGATCCCGTGACGCGCTATCACGAGGACCCGGTACGGATGCTGCGCGCCGTGCGCTTCGGCGCGAAACTCGATTTCGACCTCGCGCCCGAGACCGCGGCGCCGATCCGCGAGCTCGGCGGGTTGCTGAAGGACGTGCCGCCGGCCCGCCTGTTCGACGAGCTGCTGAAGCTGCTCCATAGCGGCCATGCCGCCCGCAGCTTCGATCTGCTGCTCGAGCACGATCTGTTGCGCTTCCTGTTCCACGATACGCAGGCGGCTCTCGAGACCGCGGACGCGGAGAAGGTAAAAACGTTCATCCGCCGCGGGCTCGCGAATACCGATGAGCGGATCCGCGACGACAAACCCGTGACGCCCACGTTCCTGTATGCCGTGTTCCTCTGGTTCCCGATCCGTGCGCTGGCAGAGCGCCTCGAGGCCGAGGGTTGGCAAAGCGGTCAGGCCATGCTCGAGGCCACTCAACGCATCGTGGCCGCCCAGCAGACCACGTTCCCCCGGCGCTTCAGCTCGCCGATGAAGGAGCTGTTGTCCCTGCAGTGGCGATTCACGCAGCAGCAGGGCGCGCGCGCCGTTCGATTGCTGCAGCACAAGCGGTTTCGCGCCGCTTACGACTTCTTGCTGCTGCGCGCCAGCGTGGGCGAGGTGGATCCCGAGACCGCCGCTTGGTGGACGGAGATGCAGACGCTGTCGCCCGAGGAGCAGACCAAGAAGCTCGGCACGAAGCGGCGGTCCGGGCGCCGACGCCGGGGCGGCCGGCGGCGCGGCGCGAACGCCGAGATCGGCGAAGTTGTCACGTAATTTGGCAGGGCGACAGCAGGAAAGCAGGGTGACGCCCGAGCCCACCGTGCGCCCGCTCGTGCAAGTCGAGTCGGGCTCCGCGGGTCGCGAGGCCGTGCGTCTGGACGGCCCCCGTTATATCGTCGTCGAGGGGCCGATCGGCGTCGGCAAGACGAGTCTCGCGAAGCGCTTGGCCGAAAGCTTCGCGAGCGAGCTGATCCTGGAGCAGGCCGAGGAGAATCCTTTTCTCGAGCGCTTCTATCGCAATCGACGCCAGTCGGCGCTGCCCACGCAGCTGTTCTTCTTGTTCCAACGCGCACGCCAGATCGAGCAAATTCGGCAGAGCGACATGTTCTCACCCGTTCGAATCGCCGACTTCCTGCTGCAGAAGGACCGGCTGTTTGCCGAGCTGAACCTCGATGCGCACGAGCTGAACCTCTATCAGCAGGTGGCAGACAGCTTGGAGCTCGACCCACCGACCCCGGATCTCGTCGTTTACCTGCAAGCGCCCGCGCAGGTACTCATGAAGCGGGTCGCCGCCCGCGGGGTTCCGTACGAGCAACTGATCGAGCCGGATTATCTCGAGCGGCTCGGCAACGCGTACGCGAAGTTCTTCTACGATTACGATGCCGCGCCATTGTTGATCGTCAATGCGGCGGCGATCGATCCGATTCATCGCGAGTCGGATTATCAGGACCTGTTGCAGACCATTTTGCGCGTCAAGCACGGCCGCCACTTTTTCAACGCCGTCGGCACGGCATTCACCTAGGCCGCCCGCGGGGTCAGCATGTACAAGCAGCTCGAGCAGCGCGGCATGGAGTCACCGCCGGTCAACGTGGGCACGTTGCGCGAGATGAAGCAGATGCGGGAGCCGATCGCATGCTTGACGGCCTACGATGCGAGCTTCGGGCAGATCGTCGACCTCGCCGGCACCGACGTGATCTTGGTGGGGGATTCCCTCGGGATGGTGGTCCAGGGGCTCGATACGACGGTGCCGGTGACGGTGGCCGACATGGTGTATCACGCCCGCTGCGTCGCCCGCGGCGTGCGCCGGGCGTTTCTGATCGTCGACATGCCCTTCATGAGCTACACGACGCCGAGTCAGGCCCTCGACAATGCCGTCCGGCTGATGCAGGAGGGCGGGGCGATGATGGTCAAGCTCGAAGGCGGCCAAGGCCAGTTGACCATCGTCGAGTACCTGGCGCAGCACGACATTCCGGTCTGCGCGCATCTCGGCTTGAAGCCGCAGTCCGTGCACAAGATAGGCGGGTTCAAAGTGCAGGGCCGCGAGGAGCAGGCCGCTCAGCGAATGGTGGAAGAAGCCCGCGCGCTCGAGAGCGCCGGCGCGGACATCGTGCTGCTCGAGTGCGTCCCGACGAGCCTCGGCGCGACAATCACGAGCACACTGCAGGTGCCGGTGATCGGCATCGGCGCCGGTCCCGGCGTGGATGGCCAGATCCTCGTTTTGTACGACATTCTCGGCATCACGCAGGGCCGGACGCCGCGTTTCGTGAAGAATTTCATGCGTGGTCGCGATGCACCGCTCGAGGCGATTCGCGCCTACGTCCAGGCCGTCAAAACGCGAGCCTATCCGGCGGCGGAGCACACGTTCTCGTGATGGAAAGCAAGCCGGCGGGCGCGGCGGCTGCCGCGCGGTTGCGAACCGTGACGACCGTGAGCGACGTCAAGGGATGCGTGAGCGCATGGCGCGGCGCCGGCGACGCCATTGCGTTCGTGCCGACGATGGGTAGTTTGCACGCAGGGCATCTGAGTCTAGCGAAGCTCGTCGCAGAGTCTGCGACGCGCGTCGTCCTGAGCATCTTCGTGAATCCGACGCAGTTCAGCGCCGGCGAGGACTTCACCCACTATCCGCGCACGCTCGACGAGGACACCAAGCTGCTCGCGGCGACCGGCACCGTCGACCTGCTGTTCGCGCCGGACGCAGCCGAGGTGTATCCGTTCGGGCTCGAGCAGGCGGTTCGCGTCGTCTTGCCGCCGCTGAGCCATGAGCTGTGCGGTGCGAGTCGACCGGGACATTTCGACGGCGTTGCGTCCGTCGTCTCGCGGCTCCTGAACATCGTTGCGCCCGACGTCCTGGTGCTGGGGCAGAAGGACTATCAGCAGTACGTCCTGATGCAGCGCATGGTGGCGGACCTGCATATGCCGGTGCGCTTGCGCATGGGACCCACGCTGCGAGACGCCGACGGCCTCGCGCTGAGCTCGCGCAACCGGTACCTCGATGCCGAGCAGCGACGCCGCGCGCCGGCGTTGCAGCGGGCACTGGCCAATGTGCGCGACGCCTTGCGCCGCGGTGCCACCAACTTCGCCGAGCTATGTGCCGCCGCGCGGCTCGAGCTCGAGCGGGCAGGCTTCTTGCCGGATTACGTGGAGATTCGGCGGGCCGGCGATCTCGCACGGCCCAGCGGCGGCGACAGTGGCGAGGCGCGGGTGGTCCTCGGGGCCGGCTGGCTGGGACGCGCGCGGCTAATCGACAACGTGCTCGTCTAGATACCGCTGATCGCGACGCGGTTGCGGCCCTGTTCCTTTGCCTCGTACATCGCGGCATCTGCGCGGTTCACGAGGTCGGCGGTATTTTCGCCGGCCGCATGCTGCGCCACGCCGACGGAGATCGTGATCGCCGTGGACAGGCTGGGCGGGGACAGCGCCGCCACTTGCTCGCGAATCCTTTCGGCAGTTTGGTGGGCTTGCTCGAGCGTTAGATCCGGCAGTAGAACCGCGAATTCGTCGCCGCCGAAGCGGGCAATCAAATCCGTCGGACGGAGATGCTCACGCAGCGCTTCGCTGACGGCCACGAGCACGCGGTCGCCGGCGATGTGTCCGTATTGATCGTTGAAAGCCTTGAAGTTGTCGACGTCGATCATCATCAGGCACAGCGTCCTCGCGGCATGTTGGGCGCGGGTGATCTCCCGCGCGAACATGATCTGCATCCAGTGTCGGTTGCCGAGGCCCGTGAGCGCGTCCGTATGCGCGTTCCGCTCGGCTTGGCGCAGCACGCCGAGGCTGCTCGCGATGAATTCGTTGTCCGAGCGCACGCGTTCCGAGAGCACGACCAACAGGTTCTTGCAGAACGTGTGCGATCTGTCCGCCATCTGCCATAGCAGATGGTGACTGATGACCATCAGGTGCGATTCCTCGGACGCGACGACGAACGCCGAGGGGTCTTTATCCTCGATCAGCGACATCTCGCCTGCGCAAGTGCCGGGACCGAGGTCGGCAATCCGCGGCGTATCGAGGGATCCCAAGTGCACGCTCAGGCGGCCGCTGAGCACCACGTAGACGCACCGGTTCGGGCGCTGCGGCGACAGCAGCAGCTCGCCCTCGGTCACGTCGATGCGCGTGCACTGCGGCAGCAGATCGGTGAGGCAGTCGGCGTCCACGCCACGAAACAGCGCAATGCCGTGCAGCAAAGAGCGCCTGAAGTCCGTGTCGATTTGGTAGGCGAGCGACTGCAGATTAACGGTGCTCATGTGCGCATCCTAGGACGCGGCGCGGCCCCGGGGCGTGACGCAGTTGGCAGTCCACCGCGTCCCCGAATCAGCCCATGAGCCGCGCTTTGGCTTGCTCCAACGTTGCTACCACGGCCTTGTCCGGCTTGGGGAAATCCACGCCAAGCTGCTCCAACGCCTCCGTGACTATCTTCGCGACTTGCCAGCGTGCGTAGGGCTTGTCGTCGGCCGGGATCGCGTACCAGGGCGCCCAGGGTCGGGACGTGGCGTTCAGGCAGTCGTGGTACGCAGCGATGTAGTCGTCCCAGCGATCTCGTTCATCGAGATCGGACGGATTGAACTTCCAGTGCTTCGCGGGATCCTCGATGCGATCGAGCAGACGCTTGCGCTGCTCGTCCCTCGATACGTTCAGCCAGAACTTCAAGATCACGGTGCCCTCCTCGGCGAGGTGGCGCTCATGATCGGCGATCGCTCGCTGGCGTCTGGCCCAAAGCGCGGGCCCGGGCTGCTCTGCGACCCGCTGAGCGGCCAAGAACGCGGGATGGACTCGAACGACGATCACCTCCTCGTAGTAGCTGCGGTTGAACACGGTGACGTTGCCGCGCTCGGGCAGGTGGGCGGTGCTGCGCCACAGGAAGTCATGCTCGGCCTCCGTGTGGCTCGGTTGCTTGAACGGGGTGACGCTGAGACCGCAGGGATTCACGCCCGTGAACACGTGCCGGATCGTGCTGTCTTTGCCCGCGGCATCGAGGGCTTGGAAGATCAGCAGCAGCGCATAGCGACCGTCCGCGTACAGGCGGTACTGCGCGTCACCGAGCGCTTTCGCCTCGGACTCGAGCAGATGCTTCCAATGATCCGACTTCTTGTCCTCCGGCGGCCTCGTGGGTGTCGCGCGCGCGTCGAAGGTGCCGTCGTAGGGAACCAGCAAGGGATGCGGTGTTGCGGTGAACATGTCGGCTCGAAACCTCTTGGCGAAAGTTACGTTTGGCCCGCGTGGCGGCGCAACCCCCAGGCTACGTGCTCGCGCACGATCGGCGAGGGATCGTCGCCGCGCGCCGTCAGTGCCGCGACGATCGACGGCTCGGTGGGTGCGTTGCCGAGCGCGACGGCGATATTGCGCAACCAGCCTTCGTAACCGGCCCGGCGGATCGCGCTGCCGGCCGTTCGGGTCCGCCATTCGCTCTCCGACCACGAGAACAGCGTCACGAGACCGCTGCCGTCGAGGCCGTGCCGCGGTGCGAAAGCGTCGTTCGTGGTGGACCGGGCAAATTTGTTCCAGGGACAAAACAGCTGGCAGTCGTCGCAGCCGAAGACGCGGTTACCGATTTGCGGCCGCAGCGGCTCCGGGATCGAGCCGTGCAGCTCGATCGTCAGATAGGAGATGCAACGGGTGGCGTCGAGCTGGTACGGCGCGACGATCGCCTGCGTCGGGCACACGTCGATGCAGGCGCGGCACGAGCCGCAGAAATCGGTCACCGGCCGGTCCAGCGGCAACGGCAGGTCGGTATAGACCTCGCCCAGCAGGAACCAGGAGCCGTCGCGATCGAGCAGGTTGGTGTGCTTGCCGATCCAGCCCAAGCCGGCATTGCGGGCCAGCGCCTTTTCCAGCACCGGCCCGCTGTCGACGAACACCCGATAGCCGAACGGTCCGATGCGCTGCTCGATCGCGTCCGCGAGACGCTGCAGCCGTGGCCGCATCACCTTGTGATAGTCGCGGCCGAGGGCATAGCGCGCCACATAGCCGCGGTCGGGCTCGGCCAGCACCTCTCGACCGTCCCGCGCGCCCGCATGCCAGTAATCCATGCGCGCGCAGATCACGCGCACCGTGCCCGGCACCAGCTGTGCGGGGCGGCTGCGCTTCGCGCCGTGGCGCTCCATGTACCTCATGACGCCGTGCCGTCCCGCGGCGAGCCAACGTTCGAGGAAGGCTTCGTCCTGCTCGAGCGATACGCCGGCAATGCCCAGCTTGGCGAAGCCGAGCGTGCGCCCAAGCTCCTTGATGGTGGCGGCCAGCTCCTCGAGTTGTGCTGCGGTCAGTTTCGTCATCGTCTCGTCGGCGGCTGCTGCTGCGGCCAGTATAATCGCGCGCATGAGCGACCCCGCCGACGACTTGCCGCAGCGCGTCTATAGCGTCGCCGACGTGCGCGAGCTGGATCGAGCCGCGGCGTCGAGAGCGGGCCTGGCGAGCTACGAGCTCATGTGCCGCGCGGGCGCCGCGGCGTTCGCGACGGTACGGCGACGCTGGCCGGACGCGCGGTCGCTCGTCGTGGTTTGCGGTGCAGGTAACAACGCCGGCGACGGCTTTGTCCTCGCGCGACTCGCGGCCGCGGAGGGCTTCGCCGTGCGGGCACTGGCGCTGGTGTCGGCCGACAAGCTGAAAGGCGACGCGCATCGCGCGGCCGGCGATTGCGCGGCGGCGGGCGTGACGGTCGAGCGTTTTTCGCCCGACGCGGTGCGGAGGGCCGACGTGCTCGTCGACGCGCTGCTCGGCACGGGCGTCGATCGCGACGTGACGGGCGCGTTCGCGGCGGCGATCGAGACGCTGAACTCGGCCGGCGCGCCGGTGCTCGCGCTCGACGTGCCGAGCGGGCTCGACGCCGACAGCGGCTGGCCGCACGGGAGCGCCGTGCACGCGACGGTGACCGTGACGTTCGTCGGCTTGAAGCAAGGATTGTTTCTGGGGCGCGCGATCGATTTCGTCGGTGCGCTCGAGTTCGCGGGCCTCGGCGTGCCGGCGGCGCTTACGGCCGAACGGACGCCCGCGCTCGAACGGCTGTCGATGGCGGATCTCGCCGCGGTGGTGCCGCGGCGAGCGCGGTCGGCGCACAAGGGCACGAACGGCACGCTGCTCCTGGTCGGCGGCGGCCCCGGCATGGCCGGCGCCATTCGCCTGGCAGCCGAGGCAGCGCTGCGCGTGGGCGCGGGACTCGTCTATGTCGCGACGCATCCCGACAACGTCACGGCCGTGCTCGCGGGGCGTCCAGAGATCATCTGCCGCGGCGTCGACTCCACCGGGCCACTCGATGAGCTGATCGAGGCAGCGGACGCGGCCGTGCTGGGGCCCGGACTCGGGCAAACGCCGTGGGCACGGGCGCTGCACGCCCATGTGCTGACGTCGGCGCTGCCGCTGGTCGTGGACGCCGATGGCTTGAACCTGCTCGCGCTGGAACCGACGTCGCGCCGCGACTGGGCGCTGACGCCCCATCCCGGCGAAGCGGCGCGGTTGCTCGGCAGCGACGCGACCGCGATTCAACGGGATCGGCGGGCATCGGTTCGCGAGCTGGCGCGCCGGTTCGGTGCCGTCGCCGTGCTGAAAGGCGCGCACAGCCTCGTGGCGCTGCCCGACACGGAGCCGCCGCGCGTATGCGATCGCGGCAATCCCGGGATGGCGACCGCCGGCATGGGCGACGTTCTGGCCGGCGTGATCGGCGGGCTGCTGGTGCAGTCGCGTGATCTCGCGGCGAGCGTGCGGGCGGGCGTGCTCCTGCACGCGCTCGCGGGCGACGTCGCTGCCCGCGACGGCGAGCGCGGGATGGTGGCCAGCGACCTGTTGGCGCAGCTGCGGACATGCGCGAACCCGAGCTGATAAAGGACTTCCGTTCGGAAGCAGAGCTGGTTGATTTCGCGGGGCTCTTCGCGCGAGATCTCGTCGCTGCGCACTGCTCACCGCTCGTGCTGGGCCTCACCGGCCCGCTCGGCGGCGGCAAGACGACCTGGGCTCGCGCGATGCTGCGTGGGCTCGGTTACGCGGGTCGCGTGCCCTCGCCGACCTACACGCTACTCGAGCACTACGACGTCGCCGGCTTGACGGTCGTCCATCTCGATCTGTACCGCCTCGCCGGTGACGCCGAGCTCGAGAACCTCGGCCTGCGCGATTGGCTCGCCGAGGCCAACGTCTGGCTGCTCGCCGAGTGGCCCGAGAGGGCGCCCGAGTTCGCCCGGCGCTGCGACGTGTGGCTCGAATTCGCCGACCCCGGTGGGGCGGCCCGCCGCGTGACGCTCCGCGCTGCCACGCAGCGCGGCACGAGGGCCCTGGAAGGCGACTCATCGGCCAAGCTTTAACAACGTTTCGTAATCCTCAGAAAACGTTGAAAAAGACAGAAAAAGACGGTAAACATAAGCCGTCGCATGGCGGGAGCGCTCTTTCTAGTGTCGGCGGGAGGATGGCTAAGGGTGGGTTCGGCGGCCGCGCTGCTCGCGTTCGTGCGCGTCGCGCCGGCCGCCACCGTCGACGGCATTCGTTTATGGTCCGGGCCCGAGGGCACGCGCGCCGTATTCGAGCTGAGCGCGCCGATCGAGCACCGCGTGTTCTCGCTCGCGGACCCCGATCGCATCGTGATCGATCTCCCCGACACGGCTGCCGACGACGCGCTCGTGCTCCCGGAGCCGCGCGGTGTCGTGACGGCCGTGCGGACGGGCTCGAGGCCCGGCGGCGAGCTGCGCGTGGTGCTCGAGCTCAACGCCCCGGCGAAGCCGAAAACGTTCTTGCTCGCCCCGAACCAACCGTACGGTCATCGGCTCGTCATCGACCTGCCGGATACCGATGCCCCACCCGTCGTTCGTCGCGCGCCGATCGAGCAGCGAGGGCGCGACGTGATCATCGCGATCGATGCCGGTCATGGCGGCGAGGATCCCGGCGCCAGTGGGCGCGGCGGTTTACGCGAGAAGGACGCGGTACTTGCGATCGCGCGGCGGCTCGCCGCGGAGATCGATGCGGCGCCGGGCATGCGTGCCATGCTGACGCGCAGCGGCGACTACTTCGTGCCGCTGCGCAAGCGCACGGAGCTTGCGCGTCACGCCGAAGCGGATTTCTTCGTGTCCATCCATGCAGATTCGTATCGCGCTGCCGACGCCAAGGGCGCGACGGTCTATGTGCTGTCGGACAAAGGCGCGAGTGACGAGCAATCGCTGCTGCTGGCGCAGCGGGAAAACGCGTCGGACCTGATCGGCGGGGTTTCCCTCGCGGACAAGGACCAGCTGCTCGCGCGAGTGCTGCTCGATCTTTCGCAGAGCGCGGCGTTGAGCGCCAGCACGGCCGCCGGTCAGCGGCTGATCCGGCGCATGTCGGCCGTGACGTCGATGCGTCGAGTGCAGGTGCAGCAGGCGCCGTTTCTCGTGCTGAAATCCCCGGATATTCCGTCCGTCCTGGTCGAGACGGCCTATATTTCCAATCCGCGCGAGGAAACGTCGCTGCGCAGCTCGAGCTACCAGAGCGCACTCGCCGTCGCGTTGCGTCAGGGGATCGTCGACTACTTCACCGCGAACCCGCCGCGCGGCAGCTATTTCGCGCATGCCCCGTCGGGCGGTGCGGGCGAGGCCGTGCGTCACGTGATTGCGCGGGGTGAGACGTTGTCGGGGATCGCCGAGCGATATCGCGTCAGCTCGGCAAGCATTCGTCGCGTGAACAGCCTGAAGAACGACGTCCTGCGCGTAGGGCAAGTGCTCACGATTCCGCCGGGCTGAGCTCGATCGCGAGGCTTCGCGGCCGGCGGCCTGAGTTACACTCGGGCGCGTCCGTCGTCAGCCCGTCCGAAGAGCGCCGAGTGGTCATCCGAATTCTGCCGTCCCAGCTGATCGATCAAATCGCCGCCGGCGAGGTCGTCGAGCGGCCGGCGTCCGTGATCAAGGAGCTCGTCGAGAACTCACTCGACGCCGGCGCGTGCTCGATCGAAGTCGAGATCGAGGGTGGCGGATCGCGCTCGATTCGCGTGACGGACGACGGTCACGGTATCGCGCCGGACGAGCTCGCGCTGGCGTTGGCGCGCCATGCGACCAGCAAGATCGGCACGCTCGACGATCTCGAGGCGCTGCGGTCGATGGGCTTCCGCGGCGAGGCATTGCCGAGCATCGGCTCGGTAGTCGCGACTGACGATGACGTCGCGCACGGTCCACGTCGAGCACGCGTGGCGAATCGCGTGTGACGGTGGCGAGATCGCAGAGCCGAAACCGGCCGCGCGCACGCTTGGCACCACGGTCGAGGTGCGCGATCTGTTCTTCAATACGCCCGCGCGGCGCAAGTTCCAGCGTGCCGAGAAGACCGAAGCCGGGCACGTGGACTCGATGCTGAAGAGTCTCGCGCTGGCGCGGTTCGACGTGCAGTTTCGGTTCTCGAACAACGGCCGGGTCGCGTGGAACCTGCCGGTCGCGACCGAACGGCGCCAGCAGGAAGCCCGGTTGGCGGAGCTCTGCGGCGCCGAGTTCCTCGCAAATGCGCGGTACTTCGAGCGGACCATCGAGGGCATGCGGCTCTCGGGCTGGCTTGCGGCGCCGGCGTTCTCGCGCAGTCAGGCCGACATGCAGTTCACGTTCGTCAACGGTCGGTTCGTGCGCGACAAGTTGCTGCGGCACGCGGTCCGCCTCGGCTACCAAGACGTGCTATTCCAGGCGCGGCAACCGGCGTTCGTGCTGTACCTCGAGCTCGATCCCCGACGCGTGGACGTGAACGCCCATCCGGCGAAGCTCGAGATTAGGTTCAGGGACTCGCGGCTGGTTCACGACTTCGTGTTTCGCACCGTCGAGGCGGCGCTCGCGAGCGCGCCGGACGGCACGAGCGCCGCCGGCGCCGGGCAGCGTGCTTGCCGGCCGACCGATGGCGGCCGGTGGGGCGTCCCACCAGTCGCCGCTCGAGCTGCGCTCCGGGCATACGAGCGACTACGTGCCGCTGTACGAGCGGCTGCATGCGCGGGTGGAGTCGCCGAGCGCAGCCGTGCACGACGCGGCGGTTCCTCCGCTCGGTTATGCGCTCGCTCAGTTGGCCGGCGTATATGTGCTCGCCGCGAATAGCACGGGCCTCGTAATCGTCGACATGCACGCGGCCCACGAGCGAATCACGTACGAGCGGCTCAAGTCGTCGCTCGGTGCGGACAAGCTCAAGGCTCAAAGCCTGCTCGTGCCGGTGACGCTCGAGGTAGCAGCTCGGGAAGCGGATCTCGTAGAGGAGTTCGCCGCCGATCTCGAGGCGCTCGGCTTCGAGGTGACGCGACGCGGCCCTCAACAGATCACGGTGCGCGCCGTGCCGTTGCTGCTCGGCGGCGCGGACGCGGAGCCGCTGGTCCGCGATCTACTCAGCGATCTCGCGACCCACAACGGGGCGACCCGCGTCGAATCGGTCGTCAACGAGCTGCTGGCAACGATGGCTTGCCACGCAGCGGTGCGCGCGAATCGCCGGCTGACCGTCGAGGAAATGAATGCGCTGCTGCGCGAGATGGAACGGACCGAGCGCAGCGAGGCATGCAATCACGGCCGTCCTACCTGGACGCAGGTGACGATGGCGGATCTCGATCGGCTGTTCTTGCGCGGTCAATAGCGCCGGTGAGCAACGACCCGCGCGTGCGCTGCGTGTGCCTGACGGGCCCCACCGCATGCGGCAAGACGGATCTTGCCTTGGCGCTGGCGCAGCAAGTCCCGCTCGAGATCATCAGCATGGATTCCGCGATGGTGTATCGCGGGCTCGACATCGGTACAGCCAAGCCGTCGGCGGCCGTGCGTGACGCGGTGCCCCATCACCTGATCGACATTCTCGATCCCGCCGAGACGTACTCGGCCGGCCGCTTCGCGCGCGACGCGGCGGCCGCGATTCGGGCCGTCGCGGGGCGAGGCCGCTTGCCGCTGCTCGTCGGCGGAACGCTGCTCTACCTGCGAGCCTTGCGCGATGGGCTCGCGTCGTTGCCGCGCGCGGACGAGGGTGTGCGGCGCGCGCTCGATGCGGAGGCTGCGGCCACGTCGTGGGCGGCTCTGCACGAGCGGTTGCGGGCCGTCGATCCCGAGGCGGCCGCGCGGATCGCGCCGAGTGATCGGCAGCGGATCCAACGGGCGCTCGAGGTGTACACGTTGACGGGGACGCCGCTATCGAAACTGCAGCGCGCCACGGCGGTGGCGCCGGCGCTCGAGGTGCTCACGATTGCGCTGGTCCCGGAGCGGCGCGGCGATCTTGCCGAGCGTATCGAGCGGCGCTTCGATGCGATGGCCGCCGCGGGCTTCGTCGCAGAGGTGGAGCGGCTGCGGGCGCGCGGCGATCTCGAGCCGCAAATGCCGTCGATGCGGGCGGTTGGCTATCGGCAGATCTGGGCGCATCTGGACAAAAATTGCGATTGGCAGGAGGCGCGCCGGCGAGCGATCGTAGCCACGCGCCAGTATGCGAAGCGGCAGCTCACATGGTTACGACGAGAATCGAGTTCCGAGATCTGGCCCGCGTTCGGCCCGGGCCTGGTCGAGCGGTGTGTCAAAAAGGTGACACTTGCCGGCATGTTGACGACGAAAAACTGAAGGTGCCTGTGTTACATTATTGTCCGTGGGAACAACGACTGTGCCGTTACGGCACAGCGGTCGGAGCGAGATCCAGGTAAGCCGTTGGCCGGGGCGCTGTTGCCCGACCTAATCTCGACGATCCCCAAGAATAATAAGAGGAGGGAAGTCATGGCCAAAGGTCAATCGCTTCAGGATCCATTTTTGAACGCGTTGCGCAAGGAAAAAGTCCCGGTTTCGATTTACCTCGTCAATGGCATCAAGCTGCAAGGGCAGATCGACTCCTTCGATCAATTCGTCGTGCTGTTGCGCAACAGCGTCAGCCAGATGGTTTACAAGCACGCGATCTCCACGGTCGTGCCAGCGCGCAACGTTCGCGTGCCCGCGATGGACGAGGAAGAAGCTGAAGACTGATCGCCGTTTCGTAGATCGCGGAGGCCAGCTTGCTGGATCGCCCACGCAGCGGTGAACGCGCGCTGCTGCTGCATGTCGGTCTGCATCGACCGTGCTCCGAGGACGAGACGCAGGAGTTTCGCGCACTCGCCGAGTCGGCCGGGGCGCATGTGGTCGCCGAGGTGCACGCCCGCCGAGACCGGCCGGACCCGCGCTTCTTCATTGGCAGCGGCAAAGTCGAGGAAGTCGCCGCGTCTGCCCGCGACGCCGATGCCGAGCTGATTCTCGTGAGCCAGCCGTTGCGGCCCGGTCAAGAACGCAACCTCGAGCTCACGCTGAAGACCCGCGTGCTGGATCGGAACGGCCTGATTCTCGATATCTTCGCGCAGCGCGCCGCCACCTACGAAGGCAAGCTTCAAGTCGAGCTCGCGCAGCACGAGCACCTGGCGTCGCGATTGGTGCGGGGCTGGACTCACCTCGAGCGGCAGAAGGGCGGCATCGGCCTCCGCGGACCGGGCGAGACCCAGCTCGAGACCGACCGGCGCCTCGTGAGCCGCCGCATCCGCCACTTGCGGGAGCGCTTGGCACGCGTGGACCGGCAGCGTGCCGCCAGCCGCAAGGAGCGTCTCAAGGCCGAGGTGCCCACGGTGGCGCTCGTGGGCTATACGAACGCCGGCAAGACGACGTTGTTCAATGCCCTCTCGGGCGCCCATTTGCTGGCCAAGGATCAGCTGTTCGCGACGCTCGATCCGACGATTCGCCGGCTACCGCTGGCGGGGGGCGACGACGTGCTCCTGGTCGATACCGTCGGGTTCGTTCGAGACCTGCCGCACGAGCTCGTGGCCGCGTTCCGCGCGACCCTGACCGAGACGCGCGAAGCCGCGCTGCTGCTGCACGTGATCGATGCGAGCGACCCCCACCAGGAAGACAGGCGGCGGCAGGTCGACACCGTGCTGGCGGACATCGGGGCTGCCGAGGTTCCATGCCTGCCGGTGTACAATAAGATCGACAAGGCGGGTGCGGAGTTCGTCCGCGAGCCCGTAAGATCGGAGCCCAACAGGTACTGCGTTTCGGCCGTGACGGGTGAGGGCCTTGCGGAGCTACGCTCCGGGATTCGGGCGCGGGTCGCAGGCGAGCGGATCGTGGGCGCGCTGCATCTGGGGCCACAGCAGAGCCGACTGCGGGCGAAGCTGTTCGAGTGGCACGCGGTGCGCAGCGAGACGGGTGCGCCGGATGGTGGTTGGGACTTGGCCGTGGAATTGCCGGCGCAGCGGTGGCAACAGTTGCGCGATCAGGAAGACCTGACGGGCGACGGACTGGGACGCAAAGTGTAGTAGCGATGGCTTGGGACGACGGCGAGAAGAACAATCCGTGGCGTTCCGATAAGGACAAGGGTCCGGCGGATCTCGATGCCATGGTGCGCAACCTGCAGCGCAAGCTGGCGGGTTTGCTGCGCGGTGGCCGTGGCGGCGGGCGTGCTCCGGGGGAGCATCCCTTGAGCTCCGGTTTTTTCGCGAGCGCGGCCGTGCTCGTGCTCGCCGTTTGGGCGGCGACCGGCATCTACAGCGTCGATGCAGCGCAGCGCGGGGTCGTGCTGCGCTTCGGCGCGTTCCACGCGTTGACCCAGCCGGGCGCGCATTGGCATCTGCCCTGGCCCATAGAGACCGTGGAGAAGATCAATACCGGCGCCACGGAGCGGCTGTCGTATTCCGGCAGCATGCTGACGCGTGATGAGAACATCGTGAACGTCGACCTCATCGTGCAGTTTCGGCGCAACGACCCGCAAGCCTTCCTGTTCAACATGAACGACCCGGAGGACACGCTCGTGGACGTCACGGCGAGCGCGATTCGCGAGGTCGTGGGCCGCAACGTGCTCGACTTCATCCTGACCGAAGGCCGAACCGAGGTCGCGCGCGAGACCCAGGATCTGCTGCAAGCCACGCTCGACTCGTATGGCGCGGGCATCACGGTGTACGAGGTCAATCTGCAGGACGCGAACTTCCCGCGCGAGGTCGAGAGCAGCGTGCAGGATTCGATCAAGGCCCGCGAGGATCGCGAACGCCGCATACTCGAGGCCCAGTCCTACTCGAACGAAATCCTGCCCCGTGCCCGCGGCGAGGCGGCCGCGCGCCGGCAGGCGGCCGAGGCCTATCGCTCCCAAGTCGTAGCCAATGCGGAAGGCGAGTCCGACCGGTTCACGCAGATCCTGACGGAATATCAGAAGGCGCCAGCCGTCACGCGAGAGCGCATGTATCTCGAGACCGTGGAGGCGATTCTCAGCAAGTCCGCGAAAGTGCTCGTCGACACGAAGAGCGGCAGCAACAATCTGCTGTATTTGCCGCTCGATCAGCTGATGCAGCGGCGCTCGACGCCGGAGCGCGTCGAGACTTCACCGGGCGTCACGGCCGTGGCGCCGCAAAGCAGCGCAACGTCGCGTTCGCGCGAGCGCGAAACGCGGTAGCAGCAAGGAGCAAACGCAGTGAGTCCACGCATGAACCTGCTGTTGATTGCGCTCGTCCTGGTCGTGATCGTGGTGCGCATGTCGGTATTCACGGTAGATCAACGCGACTATGCCCTGAAGTTTCAATTCGGCGAGATCGTCAAGGCCGATTACAAGCCCGGTCTGCACTTCAAACTACCGTTCTTGCAGAACGTCGCGCGTTATCCGAATCGGATCATGAATTTCGAGCACCAGGAAGAGAAATTCCTCACGGGCGAGAAGAAGAACCTGATCGTCGATTACTTCGTCACCTGGCGAGTCGTGGATCCGGCCCAGTACTACCGCTCGGTGCGCGGCGACAAGGATCTGGCTGCCGACCGACTCTCGGCCATCATCAAGGAAGGCATCAAGGCCGCGATCAGCCAACGCACCGTGCAGGAAGTAGTCTCGGCCGAGCGGTCCGAGCTCATGGAGGAGATGCTGAAAGTGACGCGCGAGCGCACGCCCGAGCTCGGGATTCAGGTCGTCGATGTTCGCGTCAAGCGAATCGATCTATCCGAGGAGGTCAGCGACTCGGTCTATAACCGCATGCGGCAGGAGCGCCAGCGGGTAGCCTCCCAGCTGCGCGCCGAGGGTGACGAGGAGTTCGAGCGAATTCGCGCGGATGCCGATCGCCAGCGCACCGTAATCCTGTCGGAGGCGTACCGCGACGCGGAGCGAATACGCGGCGCGGGCGATGCGCGTGCCGCGGAGATCTATGCCAGCGCCTACGCGAAGGACCAGCCTTTCTATGCGTTCTATCGCAGCATGCAGGCCTATCGGCAGTCGATCGGACGCGATCAGGACGTGCTGGTGCTCCAGCCCGACAGCGACTTCTTCAAGTTTTTGCAGAACCAGCTCGGCGCATCGGCCAAGTAAACCAAGCATAGGTGCAACTTCAGACGGAGGCTTGAGGCTTTGGCCTGGGCAGATCTTCTTGCGGGGCTGGCTTTCTACCTGATCTTCGAGGGGCTGTTTCCCTTCGCCGCTCCGCAGCAATGGCGGCGCGGGTTGTCCGCGCTCGCCAATCTTCCGGACAACCAGCTGCGTCTCTTCGGCTTGGCGGCAGTCATCGTCGGATTGGCGTTGTTGTTGGGCGTACGAGGGTAGCGTGGGCCGAAACGTCGTAGTGATCGGGACGCAGTGGGGCGACGAGGGCAAGGGAGCCGTCGTCGATGTGCTGGCCGATCGCGCGGACGCCGTGGTGCGCTTCCAGGGCGGACACAACGCGGGTCACACGCTCGTGATCGGCGATCGCAAGACGGTGTTGCATCTGATCCCGTCCGGCATTCTGCGCGACAACGTCGTGTGTCTGATCGGTAACGGTGTCGTCGTGTCGCTCGACGCTCTGTGCAAGGAGATGGACGATCTGATTGCCCGCGGCGTTCCCGTGGAGCAGCGCCTGCGCGTTTCCCCCGCGTGTCCGCTGATCTTGTCCTCCCACGCGCTGCTCGATCGCGCGCGGGAGCAAGCGAGCGGCGCAGGGGCGATCGGCACCACCGGTCGCGGCATCGGGCCGGCCTACGAGGACAAGATTGCGCGGCGTGCGATTCGCGTGTCCGATCTGTTTGCGCCGCACGAGCTCGAGGAGAAGCTGCGGCGGCTGCTCGACTTCCACAATTTCCTGCTGACGCGTTATTTCGAGCTCGAGAGCGTCGATCCCGCGCGGGAGCTCGACGAGCTGCTTCGACTCGGCGAGCGCGTGAAGCCGCTGGTGGTCGACGTGACCGAAGTCCTCTGCGATCTGCGCCGTCGGGGGCGCAACGTGCTGTTCGAGGGCGCCCAGGGGGCCATGCTCGACATCGACCTCGGCACCTATCCGTTCGTCACGTCATCGAACACCACGGTGGGCGGCGCCGCCGCGGGCACCGGCGCGGGGCCCGCGGCGATCGACTACGTGCTCGGCATCGTGAAGGCCTACACGACGCGGGTCGGCGCCGGTCCGTTTCCGACCGAGCTCCTCGACGACATGGGACGCCATTTGGGGCAGGTCGGCAACGAGTTCGGCTCGACCACCGGCCGACCCCGGCGGTGCGGCTGGTTCGATGCCGTGCTGCTGCGCCGAACGGTGTTCACGAACAGCCTGGCCGGGCTTTGCTTGACCAAGCTCGATGTCCTCGACGGCGTGGCCGAGGTCAAGATCTGCATCGGGTATCGGCTGGACGGCCACCTGCTCGAGGGGTTGCCCTTGCTGATGGATCGCTTCGGCGAGTGCGAGCCGGTGTATGAGACCCTCCCCGGCTGGCAGGCGCCGACGAGTGGGGTGACCTCATATGATGCGTTGCCGCGGGAGGCCAAGGACTACCTGAAGCGGATCGAGGCATTGGCGGGCGTCCCGATTGACATAATCTCGACCGGCCCGAGCCGCGAGGCCGTGATCATGCGCCGCCATCCGTTCGACTAGGGTATAATAATAACCATTCGTATTTGTGAACCCGTCGCGGAGCCCGGCCCTGACACTGTCCGACCTGAAACCTGGTGATCGCGTGCAGATCGACTCGATCGATACGGCCGATCCTGCGGTGCAACGACTCATGGTGCTCGGCCTCGTCGAAGGCGCCGAGCTGACGTTCTTGCGTGCGTCCCTCGGCGGCGATCCCCTGGAGTACCGAATCTACGGGGCGGCCATCTCGCTGCGGCGGGCCCAGGCGCAGCGTTTCCATGTGACCCCCACGGTGCTGAATGGCCTCGCGGGTTGAGACGGTCGTCCCGCTCGAGACCGTTACGGTGCATCGGCGTGCCGCGGGCACCGTCGCCGTCGTCGGCAATCCGAATGCCGGCAAGAGCTCGGTCTTCAACCGCCTGACGGGCTTACGGCAGCGCACCGCCAACTATCCCGGCGTGACCGTCGAGCGGCGCATCGGACGTGGAATCTTCGGTAAGACCTCTCTGGATCTGATTGATCTTCCGGGAACTTATTCGCTCAGCGCGACGTCGGCCGACGAGCAGATCGCGGTCGACGTGCTGTTTGGCCGAGTGTTCGGAACGCCGCGCCCCGAAGCGCTGCTCGCCGTCATCGATGCCACGCGCTTGTACCAGGGGCTGTACCTGCTGCAACAGCTCGTCGAGCTCGGGCGGCCGATGATCGTGGCTCTGACGATGACGGACGCAGCGCAGCGCCAGGGGTTGCAGATCGACTACGAGGGTCTCAAGGAGGCGCTCGGCGGCGTCCCGGTGTACCCGATCGTGGCAACCACGGGGCGCGGCTTCAATGCCTTGAACGACGCGTTGGGTCGAATTCTCGAGACGCCGGCGCCGCGGCCCGTCGAGCATTGGGCCGCCCTGCGGATCGCGGCGGAACGACTCGCGGCGCGCTGGCGCGGCGGCGGCGTGCAGATGCATCCCGTGGAGGTCGAGCGCTTGCTGATCGACCCCGGCGCGCGCGAAGGCGCCGCCCATGCATTCCACGATGACCTCGAGGCGACGCGCCGCGAGCTGTTCGGCGGCGAGCCGCCGCTCGCGGTCGAAGCGCGCCGGCGCTACGCGTGGGTGCGCGCCACGCTGGCGCAAGTTGAGACGCCGGGCTCGGTCGTCGCGGGCCGCGCCGAGGCGTTGCTCGAGTGGATCAACCGGCCATGGCAGGCGACGGCGCTGTTCGTGCTCACGATGGCCGTCGTCTTCCAGGCCGTGTTCGCGTGGGCCACGCCGTTCATGGACCTCATCGATGCGGGTGTCACGGCCATCGGCAACGGCGTCGGCGCGGCGCTGCCTCCCGGGGCCGTGAACAGCTTCGTCGTGGATGGCGCGATCGCCGGCGTCGGCAGCGTCATCGTCTTTCTGCCGCAGATTCTCATCCTGTTTCTATTCATCATCGTGATGGAAGACACGGGCTATCTGGCCCGTGCCGCATTTCTCGTCGACCGCGCCATGCGCTCGGTCGGCCTATCCGGGCAGTCCGTGATCCCGCTGCTGTCGAGCTTCGCCTGTGCCGTGCCCGCGATCATGGCGACGCGCGTCATTCCGAACCGCCGCGATCGCATTGCAACGATCCTGGCCGCGCCGTTCATGACGTGCTCGGCGCGGCTGCCCGTGTATGCGCTGCTGATTGCGGCTTTCGTGCCCGAGCGCGACGTCGGCATCTTCAATCTCCAGGGGCTCGTGCTGTTCGGGCTGTACGTCATCGGGATCGTCGGGGGCGTGGCCACGGCGCTGTTGCTACGCAGCTCCGTGCTGCGCGGCGAGAAGCCGACGTTCATCCTGGCGCTGCCGGAGTTTCGCCTGCCGAACGTGCGGACGGTCGGCATGAAGCTGCTCGACCGTGTCCGCGTGTTTCTGCGCCGGGCGGGTACCGTGATTTTCGCGGTGGCGGTCGTGGTGTGGGCGCTGGCCTATTTCCCGCGGCCGGCCGCCGTCGAGCAGGCGCGCGACCAGGCGCGTACCGCGGCGGCCGCCACGCTCGGCGGCGCCGAGCTCGAGCGGCGTTATGCGCAGATCGACAATCAAGCGGCCGCCGAGCATCTCGAGCAGAGCTGGCTCGGTCGCGCCGGGCATCTCGTCGAGCCGGTGTTCCGGCCGCTCGGCTGGGATTGGCGAGTCTCGGCGGGTGTGATCGCCGGGTTCCCCGCGCGCGAAGTCGTGGTCGCCGTGCTCGGGACGATCTATGCCGTGGGCGGCAACGCCGACGAGCGGACGCTCGCGGGCCAGCTTACGGCCGCGCGTCATCCGGACGGCAGTCCGGTCTTCACGTTGCCCATGGTGCTCGGGCTTCTGCTGTTCTACGCCTGGTGCCTGCAGTGCGCCGCGACGCTCGCCGTGATTCGGCGCGAGACGAATAGCTGGCGCTGGCCGGTGTTCGCCTGGAGTTATATGACCGCGCTCGGTTATGGTGGTGCGCTGCTGATCTATCAACTCGGGAGCGCCTAGCAGCGCATGAGCGAGTCGGACCCCGAGCGCTCGATTGGCGCGAAGTCGCGCGCGAGCAGGTCGCGGATTGTCGGATCTTTTCCGTCGAGCGGTCGATCGCGGCGTCGCCGGTCGACGGTACGCGCCACACGTTTCACCGCATCCAATCGCCCGACTGGGCCCAGATCCTGCCGATCACGCAAGACGGGCGCGCCGTGCTCATCCGCCAGTACCGTCATGGCGCGCAGCGCGTGACGCTCGAGGTGCCGGCCGGGCTCGTGGATCCCGGCGAGGATCCTGCGCAGGCCGCGCTGCGCGAGTGTCTCGAAGAGACGGGATATCGAGCGCACCGGGCGGAGCTGCTCGGCGTCGTGAATCCCAATCCGGCGCTGTTCGCGAATCGTCTCTATGCCTACTTCGCGACCAACGTCGAGCCGGAGCGGGCGGTGCAGAACACGGGATCGGAGCACACCGAGCCGGTGCTGATCCCTGTTGCGGAGTTGCCGGGCCTGCTGCTCCGCGGCGAGATCGATCACGCGCTCGTGGCGGCGACGCTCTGGCGGTACTTGTATTTGCACGGTCCGCGTTGACGGGCGCCGCCCGCTCGCGGGCCGAATACGCTCAATGAACCGACAGCAACGCGTCGACGGGCTTCGCGAACGCGGGCTCGTCGGGGCTCTGGAGCTGGCGCTGCCACATGGCCGCGTAGAGTGCGCCGCGCGCCAGCAGGATGGAGTGTGAGCCACGCTCGGCGATACGCCCGTCTGCGAGCACGATGATCTCGTCCGCGTCGACGATCGTGGACAGGCGATGGGCGATCACCAGCGTCGTGTGTCCGCGCGACACTTCTCGCAGCGATGCCTGGATCTCTCGCTCCGTGCGCGTATCGAGCGCCGAGGTGGCCTCGTCGAACAGCAATATGCGCGGGTGCTTCAAGATCGTGCGCGCGATCGCGACTCGTTGCTTCTCCCCGCCGGAGAGCTTCAGGCCGCGCTCGCCGACCATCGTCTGGTAACCATCCGGCGACGCCATGATGAAATCGTGAATTCGCGCGAGGCGTGCCGCCTCCTCGACCTCGGAAGGCGAGGCGCCGGGCCGACCGTAAGCGATGTTGTAGTAGATCGTGTCGTTGAACAGCACGGTGTCCTGCGGAACGATGCCGATCGATGCCCGTACGCTCGCCTGGGTAACCTCGCGAATGTCTTGGCCGTCGATCCGGATCGTGCCCGCCGTCACGTCGTAGAAGCGGAACAGAAGGCGCGAGATCGTCGACTTGCCGGCGCCGCTCGCGCCCACGATCGCGATCTTGGCCCCCGCCGGGACCCGGAACGAGACGTCATGGAGGATCGTGCGACGGGGGTCGTACGCGAAGCTCACGTGATCGAAGTCCACGGCTCCGGGGCCCGCTGGCAGAGGGGTAGCCCCCGGCACATCCTGGACGTCGGCGCCGACACCGAGCAGGCGAAACATGGACTCCATGTCGATCAACGACTGCTTGATCTGCCGATAAACGACGCCGAGGAAGTTCAGCGGTATGTACAGCTGGATCAGATAGGTGTTGACGAGCACGAAGTCGCCGACGCTCAGGCGGCCCGCGATCACGCCTCGCCCCGCCATCAGCATCAGCACCGCGAGCCCGATGCCGATGATCGCCGCCTGACCGATGTTCAATAACGACAGCGAGCTTTTGCTCGCGACCGAGGCATGCTCGTACCGCGCCAGTGCCTGGTCGAAGCGATTGGCTTCGTACTGCTCGTTGCCGAAGTATTTGACGGTTTCGTAGTTCAGCAGGCTATCGACCGCGCGCGTGTTCGCCTCCTGATCGGTCTCGTTCATTTGCTTGCGGTACTTGATCCGCCATTCGGTGACCATCAGCGTATAGCCGATATAGCCGGCCACGCAGATCAGGGTGGCCACGGAGTACCAGATGCCGAAGAACGCCCACAGAAGCCCGCAGACCAGCGTGAGCTCGATCAGTGTCGGCACGATGTTGAACAGCATGAACGTCAGCAAGGTATCGATGCCGTTCGTGCCGCGCTCGATCGCTCGCGAAAGCCCGCCGGTCTGGCGTTCGAGATGGAACGCGAGCGAGAGGCTATGCAGGTGCCGGAACGTCTGCAACGCCACCGTGCGAATGGCTCGCTGCGCGACCTTGGCGAATACCGCGTCGCGCAGCTCGGCGAAGGCGATGCCCGCCACGCGCAACGCACCATAGCCGATCACGAGACCGATCGGCAGCACGATCGGCAGGTTCTGCGGCGTCGCAAACAGATCGACGAGACGCTTGAACAGCAATGGCACGTAAACCGTGGCCAGCTTTGCGCTCGCGAGCAGCAGCAGCGCGAGCACGACGCGCAGGCGAACGCGGAGGTTGCCGGAAGGCCAAAGATGCGGTGCCAGGTCGCGCAGCGCGGCCCACTCGAACCTGCCGCGCTCGTGCCGCGGTGGCACGGGCGAGCTCATCGGCCACCACCCGTCGAGCTGCCCCGCGCCGCAAGGTCGGCAGCGCAAGGCGGAGCGAGGTTGAGCGTCGTCTGAAGCAGCACGGTCACATGATGCCATGACCGGTCGGCCGAGGACCCACCTTCAGGAGTGACTCGCTTCGACAGGCGCCCGCTAAGGAGGGGTTGCGCTCACGAGAAACAAGCTCCTGAGCACATGCTCCTGGATCGGCTTGCCGGCACTAACGTCCCGCAAGTAATACCGTGGGATGCCGAAGCCTTTCTTGCGCCGATCCAGAATGTGGTCCGGCAGGATGTCGCGGTATGCGTGCCGCAGCAGACCTTTGGGCTCACCGCCGTAGTAGCGCAGGTCTTCGGCGAGACCGAACGAAAACTCCACGATTCGGCGCGCGAGCAGCGGCACGCGTGCTTCGAGCGACACGGCCATGCTCGTGCGGTCCACTTTCGTCAGCACGAGCCCCGGCATATAGGTGTGGAAGTCCACGTGCTGCAGTCGCGTGCGCAGCGGCAGGTCGCGGCGCCAGAATTGTCGGAAGTGCCACCAGTCGTCGTAGTCGCGAGGGATCCCGAGCTCGCGCGCGTAGCCCGCCTTTTCGGGCGTCGACATGGCGCCCATGAGCTTGCCCCAGAGGTTCGGTCCGTCGCTGAAGCCGGTCTCGAGCAGCCGCAAAAATCGACTCAGTGCGTTGCGGCGCGGCAGACCGCGGCGCAGGGCATGGCTCATGCGCTCGAACGCGGCTGGCCACTTCGGCCAGTGTGCGTAGCGCGCGTAGCGTGGATACGTGCGATAACCGCCGAAGACCTCGTCTCCGCCGTCGCCCGTGAGCACGACCGTCACGTGCTCGCGGGCGGTTTTCGCGACCAGATACGTGGGCATGGCGGACTCGTCGACGAACGGCTCGTCGAACCACTGGCGCAGCTTCGGCAGAAGCTCCTGCGCGTGCTCGGCGGCCAGGATTCGCTCGTGATGGTCCGTGCGAAACCGCCGTGCGACCTCGCTCGCATACGGCGTCTCGGACTCCTCGTCCTTGTCGAAGCCGATCGAGAACGTCGCGATCCGGCGACCGTTGCGCGCCGCAGCCGCCACGACCACGCTCGAGTCCACGCCGCCCGAGAGAAAGAAACCGAGCGGCACGTCGGCGATCATCTGCTCGTCGACGGAGGCGGCGATCAGGCTGCGGAGCTCGTCGCAGCAGGCGTCGACGTCGGCGCGGCGCGGTTCGCTCGGCAGCGGCAGCGTCCAATAGGCGCGCGGTGCCTCGATCGCTCCCGTTGCCGGAGTGAACGCCAGCCGGTGCGCGGGCGGCAGCTTGTAGCAATTCTTGTAGAGCGTTTTCGGTGCGGGCACGTAGCGGTAGCTCAGGAAGTCGTAGCAAGCGGTCGCGTCTACGACCAGCTCGTTCGGCGCGAGCGCGTGCTCGAGCGCCTTGAGCTCCGAAGCGAAGGCGAAACGCCGCCCGTCGTAGTAGTAATACAACGGCTTGATGCCGGGCCGGTCGCGATAGAGCTTCAGCTGTCCGGCGCGCGGATCCCAGATCGCGATGGCGAACATGCCGTCGACGTGCTCGACGAACGCATCGCCCCACTCGAGGTAGGCGCTGAGCAGCACCTCGGTGTCCGAATCCGTCCGAAAAACATGGCCGCGCTTCACGAGCGTCTCGCGCAGCTCGCGATAACCGTAGATCTCGCCGTTGAACACTATCCAGGTGGCGCCGTCCGCCGCCAGCATCGGTTGGCCGGCGGCCGGTCGCAGGTCGATGATCGACAGCCGGCGGAAACCGACACGGATCGGGCCGTCGAGCTTCAGCTCGCCCGCGTCCGGCCCACGGTGAGTCAGCGATGCGAGCGCGGCGGCATAATTCCAAGCGGGATCGGTTCCGCCGACAAAACCGCACACAGGCACACCGTCCCTCGCGCCGCTCGCGCGCTGTCGAATCCGCGCACTGTAGGCAGTTGCCACGGGGGTAGCAACGCCGCGGCGGCCCGTGAAGCCGAAGCGCGCTGTGTTACGCTGCCGCACCGGTTCGGGACGCGTCCGCCAGCCCTCGATGACTCCGACGATTGCGCACGTCAACACCGCCCGCAACTATCGCGGCGGCGAGCGCCAGACCGAGCTGCTCATTCGCGGTCTCGCTGCTTGCAAGGCGCGCCAGATCTTGATCGCTCGTCGCGGCGCGCCGCTCGCAGCGCGAATTCGTGCGCTCGGCGTGGAGGTTCGAGAGGTGGGCGGCGGACCGCTGTCGGTGGTGCTCGCCGCGCGCGGTGCAGGGCTGCTGCACGTGCACGAGGGTCGAAGCGTCTACGCCGCGTACTTGCGCTCGCTGTTGACCGGCACTCCGTACGTGATCACGCGGCGCATCAACAATCCGATCGGCACTCATTGGCTCGCGCACCGTGTGTATCGCCGCGCGGCGTGCGTCGCCGCGGTTGCGCCGCAGGTCGCGGAGATCGTGCGGGCCTTCGACCCCGAGATCCGGGTCCGCGTGATCCACAGCGGCAGCAGCGGCTTCGTCGTCGATGCTGCTCGAGCCGCGGCGATTCGCGCCCGCTTTCCCGGGAAGCTCCTGGTCGGTCATGTCGGCGCGCTCGACAACGCACAAAAAGGCCAGGAATACATCATTCGCGTGGCGCGGGAGCTCGAGGCATCGCACCCGGAGCTTACGTTCGTGCTCGTGGGCGGCGGCGAGGACGAGGCCATGCTGAGAACGGCCGCGAAGGGGCTCACGAACGTCGAGTTCACCGGTTTCGTGGAGAACGTCGGTGACTACATGGCCGCGTTCGATGTCTTCGTCCTGCCGTCCAATCGTGAAGGGATCGGCGGCATCCTGCTCGACGCGATGGATCAGGGTGTGCCCGTCATCGCGAGTCGCGTCGGCGGGCTGCCCGACATCGTGCATCATGGGCAAAACGGACTGCTGATCGAGCCCGGCCGGCCGGAGGAGCTGCAAGCCGCGATTCTCGAGCTTGCGGCCGCGCCGGAGCGCCGCCGCAAGCTCGGTGAATACGGTCGCGAGCTCGCGCGGGGCTTCACGGCCGAGGTCATGTGGCGCAAGTACTTGGAGCTGTATCGGTCGGTGCTGGGTCCGATCACGTGATCGAGGCCGCGTCTCGCGCCGAGGACGCAGAACCCAAGCGAGATCCGAGCTCGCGCTAGCGCGCGCTCGTCGCCGAGTAGCGCGGCGTTTCCTCCGCTGGGTGCACGGCGGTACCCGAATCGTCTGCACCGAAGAGCTGAGCGTAAGGAAAGTCCGAGCCCAACTGCTTTAGCTCAGCCCGGAAATGCTGGTCGATGCGTCGTCGTTGCTCGAGGGTCAGCATTTCGCTCGAATGCCCCGACTTGCCTTCACGCATCATCTTCAAGCCGTCGCCCCAGGGCAGTGTGCCTTTGGGTATTGGCGTGAACTTGTTCTCGATGCTGCTCATGTAGGCGAAGGTGCTTCTTTGCACCACGGCGTCCATCTCCGTGCCCGTCAAGCGGACGCCGAGCGCGTCGGCCACACGCTGGACGGAGCCCGTCAAATCGCGCTTCATGTCCGGAAACAGGAGCACGAGCACGTTCGGCTTCTGCCGCAGCGCCCAGTAACCGGCCGTGTGCTCCGCCCAGGTGCTGCCGAAGTTCAGCGGAAAGCGTTTCGTCAAGAACAGCTCGAACCACACGTCGGGCTTTGGCATCAACGGACCGGCCACGCCGCGCGCGAAGTGGTAGCTCGAGACCAGTATCTCCTTCGGATCCCTGATGACGACCAAATAGTGGGCCTGATCACTGAAAGGCACGTAGTGCGCCGCCAAGTGCGTCTTGATGACGTGTAGCTTCGTGGGCGAGGCCTCTTGGACGCGTCTATCCGTCAACGGTATGGCCATTCTGGCGCTGGTCTTGCCGCCCATATCGGGCCAGCTGATCACGTCGTGAATGTGCGCATAGTCGCCGGCGCCCCGAAAGGCGATTTGGTGCGCAATCTGCATCATCCAGTTGGTGCCGCTCTTGGCGAACGTGGTGACGAACACGTCGCTCGCGCTCGGCTCGTAGTCCTTGAAGATCTCCGCGAACTTACCGGCGGCCTGGGCCCGATTCAGCAGCGCCACGAGCCCGGACTTGAACCCGAGTCGTGTCAGTAGCCAGTTCACCGGGACGACCAGGCCGTAGAAAATGATCGACAGCAGCAGGACGCGGGACCTGGGTATGCGCCGATCGACGGTTGGCAGGGCAGGTGCGCTCGTGGGCGCTGCGTCACTTGAAGTTTGCGTGGTCGACATGCGGGGATTCGAGCCCGGTAATTGTGAGTGAGCGCTCACTCATATAGTATGGGTGGAATGAGCAAGAGGCAAGTCCGGTCGAGGCCCATGGCACCGGACGACCGGCGCCGCGCCATTCTCGATGTCGCGATTCCGCTGCTCGTCGCGAAAGGCTCGGCCGTCACGACGGCGGAAGTCGCACAGGCGGCCGGCATTGCCGAGGGTACGATCTTCCGTGTCTTTCCGGACAAATCGGCGCTCATCTACGAGGCCGTCAAAGCGACGATGGACCCCACGCCGGTTACCGATGCGATCCGCGCCATCAGTCCGGGCGCGCCCATGCGAGCGCAGCTGAGCGAAGCGGCGCGGCTGCTGCGCGATCACTTCAACCGCATGATGGCGCTTGGAGAGTCGTTGCGCTCCGTCTCGGCCGTGCAGGCACGGCAGCGTGACGTGAGCCGACTGATCAAGGAGTCCAGTGCCGCGATCTCCGCGGCGCTCGCGGAGCTGTTCGAACGCCATCGCGGCGCGCTTCGCGTTTCGCCGCCCGCCGCGATCGCGGCGTTCCGCGGTGTCATATTCGCCAGCGGTCACCCGCTGCTGCCGCCCGCGGAGCGACTCGCCGTCGACGACGTCGTCGACGTTCTGCTGTCCGGCATCGCCAAACCCGAAGGAGTGTAGCCCCGCCATGTTGCGGCAATTGATCACGACCTATCTGGCACCGTACAAGCGGCCGATCGCCGCCATCGTCGCTCTTCAGCTCTTGGCGACGATCGCCTCGCTCTACCTGCCGAGCCTGAACGCGGACATCATCGACAACGGCGTCGTGCGCGGGGACACGGGCTACATCGTCCGCGTCGGGGCCGTCATGCTGGGCATCTCGTTCGTGCAGATCCTGGGGTCGATCGCGGCGGTGTATCTCGGCGCTCGCACGGCCATGGGGTTCGGACGCGATCTGCGCAGCGCCGTGTTTCGCCGCGTGGGCGAGTTCTCGAGCCGAGAGGTGGCGGCTTTCGGCGCGCCGTCGCTGATCACGCGCAATACCAACGACGTTCAGCAAGTCCAGATGCTCGCCATGATGACCTTCACGCTGATGGTCATGGCGCCCATCATGATGATCGGCGGAATCATCATGGCGGTCCGGCAGGACCTCGGCCTGTCCTGGCTCGTGATGGTGGCAGTGCCTGCGCTCGCGATCGCGCTCGGCTTCATCATCTCGCGCATGATTCCGTCGTATCGAACCATGCAGACGCGCATCGACGAGGTCAATCGCGTGCTGCGCGAGCAGGCCACGGGCATTCGGGTGTTGCGCGCGTTCGTTCGAGAGCCGCTCGAGGCGGCACGCTTCGGACGAGCGAATGCCGAGCTTACCGACGTGTCGATCACGGTCGGTCGATGGATCGCGGCGATGTTCCCCGTGGTGCTGCTGGTGCTGAACCTGGCGAGCGTGGCCGTGCTGTGGTTCGGCGGCCTCAGGGTCGATAGCGGGGAGATGCAGATCGGATCGTTGACGGCGTTTCTCGCCTATCTGATCCAGATCCTGATGTCGGTGATGATGGCCACCTTCACGCTGATCATGGTGCCGCGGGCGTCGGTCAGCGCCGATCGCATCGGTGCTGTGCTCAACACGCAATCCTCGGTGGTGCCGCCGGCCGCGGGGATCACGCACGTCGAGCAGCGGGGCCGTCTCAAGCTGCGCAACGTCACGTACGTCTATCCGGGCGCGCACGAGCCCGTGCTGCGCGATGTGACGTTCGAGGCGCATCCGGGTCAGACCACGGCGATCATAGGATCGACGGGGGCCGGCAAGACGACGCTCGTCAGCCTGATCCCGCGGCTGTTCGACGCAACGTCGGGGCAGGTGCTCGTGGATGGCGTCGACGTCCGGGCGCTCGATCCCGACACGCTCTGGTCGAAGATCGGTCTCGTACCGCAGACGCCGTATCTATTTTCCGGGACCGTCGCCAGCAACCTCCGCTACGGCAGCCCGAGTGCCACGGAGGACGAGATGTGGACGGCGCTCGAGATTGCCCAGGCCAAGGATTTCGTCGCGGCGATGCCGGGCGGCCTCGATGCCGCGATCGCGCAAGGCGGAACGAACGTCTCGGGCGGGCAGCGCCAGCGCCTCTCGATCGCGAGAGCGCTCGTTCGCAAACCCGAGCTGTACCTGTTCGACGATTCGTTCTCGGCGCTCGACCTCGCGACCGAGGCGCGTTTGCGGCGTGCACTGAAGCGAGTGACGCGCGACGCCACGCTGCTGATCGTCGCTCAGCGCGTGTCGACGCATCAGAGATGCCGAGCAGATCGTGGTGCTCGAGGACGGCGCCATTGTGGGCCTCGGCACCCACGAGTCCCTGCTCGAGACCTGCGTCACCTACGTCGAGATCGTCGAGTCGCAGCAGATGCTGGAGGTGGCTTCGTGAACGCCAAGACGATGAAGGCGACCGAGCGCATCCAGATGCAGGGTGGGCCCGGTCGCGGCATGGGCCCCAGCACCATCAATCAGAAGCCGATGGCGTTCGCTGCCTCGGGGAAGCGGGTGCTCCGCAGGCTGCGGCCGCAGCGCGTGAAGATCGTCACGGTGATTCTCGCCGGCGTCGTGAGCGTCGCGCTGTCGGCGCTCGGGCCGAAGGTGCTCGGCAGCGCCACGGACCTGATATTCGCCGGCGTCATCGGCAAGACGCTGCCTGCGAATATGACCAAGCAGCAGGCCATCGATTCCGCGATCGCCCAGGGGCAGCCGCGGACCGCCGATCTGCTGCGGGGCATCGACCTCGTCCCGGGTCAGGGCATCGACTTCGAGGCGGTCGCCCACGTGCTCCTGATCGTGCTGGCGCTCTATGGGGCCTCCGCGCTGCTGTCGTTCCTGCAGGGGTATCTGCTGAACGAGGCGGTTCAGCGCACGGTGTTCCAATTGCGATCCGACGTGGAAACGAAGCTGAATCGGTTGCCGCTGCGGTACTTCGACCGCCAGCCGCGCGGCGAGATCTTGAGCCGCGTGACCAACGACATCGACAACGTGTCGCAGAGCCTGCAGCAGACCATGAGCCAGCTGCTGACCTCGCTGCTGACGATCGTCTTCGTCGTGACGATGATGTTCGTGATCTCCGCGACGCTGGCCTTGATCGCGCTCGTGACCATCCCGATCACGATGTTCGTCGCGGGCTTCGTCATGCGGCGCTCGCAGAAGGAGTTCGTGGCGCAGTGGCGGCGCACGGGCGCACTGAACGCCAAGATCGAAGAAGCCTTCACCGGCCACGCGCTGATGAAGGTGTTTGGCCGTCACAAGGAGGTGCAAGCGTCGTTCGAGGTGGAGAACGAGGCGCTGTACCAGGCGAGCTTCAAAGCGCAGTTCCTCTCGGGACTGATCATGCCGATCATGATGTTCGTAGGCAGCCTCAACTATGTCGTCATCGCGGTCCTCGGCGGTCTGCGCGTGGCCGTCGGCACGATGAGCCTCGGCGACGTGCAGGCGTTCATCCAGTACTCCCGCCAATTCACGCAGCCCGTGACCCAGGCGGCCTCCATGATCAATCTCCTTCAATCCGGCGTGGCCTCGGCGGAGCGCGTGTTCGAGCTGCTGGACGCGGAAGAGGAAAGCTCGGACGACGCGCATCCGCGACTGACCGGCGTTCCCCACGGGCGAGTCACGTTCGAGCACGTCTCCTTCCGGTACGATCCGGAGCGGCCGTTGATCGACGATCTTTCGATGACGGTGGACCCGGGACAAACCGTGGCGATCGTCGGTCCCACCGGCGCCGGCAAGACCACGCTGGTGAACCTGATCATGCGGTTCTACGAGCTCGATTCCGGACGAATCACGCTCGACGGCGTCGACATTGCGGCCATGTCGCGGGCCGATCTGCGCTCACGGATCGGCATGGTGCTGCAGGACACGTGGCTGTTCAAAGGCACGATCCGCGACAACATCGCCTATGGCCGCCCGGACGCGTCGGAGGCGGAGATTCTCGAAGCCGCAAAGGCGACGTTCGTCGATCGCTTCGTGCACAGCCTACCGAAAGGCTACGACACGGTCATCGACGACGAGGGCACCAACATCAGCGCCGGCGAGAAACAGCTCATCACGATCGCCAGAGCGTTCGTCGCGCAACCGGCCCTGCTGATCCTCGACGAGGCCACGAGCTCCGTCGACACCCGCACGGAGGTGCTGCTGCAGCATGCCATGGCGGCACTGCGCTCCGATCGGACGAGCTTCGTCATCGCTCATCGGCTATCGACGATCCGCGACGCGGACCTGATTCTCGTCATGGAAGAGGGTCGCATCGTGGAGCGCGGCACGCACGCGGAGCTCGTGGCAAGAGCCGGCGCGTATGCGGCCTTGTACAACTCGCAGTTCGCAGGCCCCGAGACGGTCGCGGCATGACTTCGCGATCCCGGGCGGCGGCGACCGCACCCGGGACGGGGCTCACGCTTTGGGCGCGCGTCCCCAGAGCCGCGCAGAGGCGATGTCGGCGCCCTCGCGCAGAGCCTGCAGCTTCAGCCAAACGACCGGCTCGATGACCCACTCGCGATTCGTGAAGGTCCCAAAGCCGCAGTCGGCCGACGCGATCACGCGTTCGCGGTCCCCGACCGCCGCCACGGCTTCGGCGATTCGCTTGGCGACGACCTCGGGGTGCTCTACGAAGTTCGACGTCGACTCGATGACGCCCGGCAGCAGCAGCAAGTCCGGCGGGAGCTTGTGCTTGGCGAGCGCCGCATATTCGTGGGCGTGTCGGGGATTCGAGAACTCGATCGATAGTGCGCCCACCTTGGCGCCGTAGAGCACCGGCAGAATCTTGTCGAGGGGGATGTCGTGTATGTGCGGCCCTTCCCAGTTACCGTAGCAGACGTGCAACCGCGCGCGGTCCCGCGGTATGCCCTCCAACCCCTGGTTGATGGCATCGACGTGACGCTCGCAGCGTTCGATGAACTTCGAGTCCGACAGATCGCGATAGATCATCGTCCGGTCCATCGCGAGATCCGGAGCGTCGATCTGCAGCACCAGTCCCGCGGCGTGCACGGCCCGGTATTCCTTGTTCATCTCGCGCGCAATGGCGTCGAGGTAGGCGTCGTGCGTCGGGTAATACGCGTTCAGCATCGTCGTCGAGATGATGCCCGGCGACGGCGCGGTCATGAAGCGCTCGGCGAACGCGCCAAGCTCGTCGGCGATCCGATTGAAGCCCACGGTCTCGCCCGTGATCGGCTCGAAATCCCGGTACTCGATCTCGGCCTGCGCCTCGGGCGCACCCTGCTGGCTCTTCGGTGCGTGCGGAAAGCGCCGTTGCAGATACTCGAGTAGCTGGGGGAACTCGTCGAACTCGCGGCCCCTGCGCCGCTTCGATACGCCGGCGAACCCGGACATCCGGCGCGGCACGTAGTTCTGAAAGCCGATCCGCCGTTGCTCGCCATCGTTGCCGATGTCGATGCCGGCGGTCATCTGAGCCGTGACGACATGGCGGACGGCCTTGTCCATCTCGATCGCGAGGAGGTCCGAGTCGTACGGCTGGCCTTCGTCCTGAGCGATCAGCAGCTGCGACAGCTCGCGGTTGCGCGGCAGGCTGCCGACGTGAGTCGTGAGGATGCGGTCGCGGCTCGAGATCATGGCGGCTTCACTCTGGTTGGCGGCTCTCGGCGCGGGCGCCGCGCACGAGGTGCTGCAACCGCGATTCCCGGGCATTCTACTTCGAGCGCGAGTGCAAGAGCCACGAATGCGCGATCGCTTCCAGCGTGCCGGAGCCGCGCGGTTGTGGATCGTGAGCGGCGCGCATAAGCTCACGCGACGCGAAGGTTGTGAGGGCTCACAGTGAAGGTAGGTTTCGTCGGCCTCGGGGCCATGGGTCAGGTGATCGTGCCGCGACTGCTCGCGGCGGGCCACGCGGTCACGGGTTGGAACCGGTCAGCCGAGCGCGCCGCGCCGCTCGTCGAGCTCGGCATGCGAGTGGCGAGCACGCCGGCAGCCGTCGCGGCCGACTCGGACGTCACGTTCTCGATCGTGACGGACGGCGCGGCCGTGAAAAGCGTGGCGCTCGGCGAGCAAGGCGTGCTCGCCGGCATGAAGCCGGGCGGCGTGTACATCGACATGGGCACGATCGCGCCGGACGTCACGCGGTTCGTCGCGGCCGAGTTCGCCAAGCGCGGCTTCTCGATGCTGGATGCGCCGCTGTCCGGCAGCCCCGTGACCGTGCAGCAAGGCAACGCCTCGCTGATGATCGGCGGCGACAAGGCGGTGTTCGAGCGCGTCGAGCCGGTGCTGCGCGCGATCGGGCCAAAGGTCACGTATATCGGTCCGAGCGGCCAGGCCGTGACCATGAAGCTCGCCGTGAACCTGCTGCTGATGGTCGAGGTCATCGCATTCGGCGAGGCCGTGGCGCTCGCGGAGAAAGGCGGCGTGGCGCGCGAGATCGCGCTCGACGCCGTGCTGAAGAGCGTGACGGCCGCTCCCGTGCTCGGTTATCGCGGGCCGTTCATCCTCGAAGGCAAGATGCCGAAGGTGCCGCTCGCCGACGTCACGCTGCAGCAGAAGGACATGCTGCTGGTGCTCGACATGGCGCGAAAGTTCGGCAGCCCGGTGCCGCTCGGTGCCGCGGCGAACGAGATGATGAACGCGTGCCGCGGGCTCGGGCTCGACCGCAACGACTTCGTCGTGGCGCACCAGGTGTATCGGAAGCTCGGCGGGCAGTCATGAGCACGAAGCCCACGCCGGGACCGAAGCTCCCGCCCTACGGGCGCTCGATCACGATCGCGGAAGCAAAGCAGGTGGCTGCGACCGCGCTCGCTCCGGCCCACGAGCAAGGCTGGACCGTGGTGATCGCAATCGTCGACCCGGGCGGCCACCTCGTCTACGTCGAGAAGCTCGATCAGACCCAGGTCGGTAGCGTCGTGATCGCGGAGCAGAAGGCGCGCTCGGCCGCGATCTTCAAGCGGCCGACGAAGATGTTCCAGGAACGCCTCGCGCGCGGCGGCGATGGGCTGCTCGTGCTGCGCCTGGCCGGCGCGATCCCGGTCGAGGGCGGCCTGCCGATCGTCGTCGGCGGTGAGCTGATCGGGGCGCTCGGCGTGTCGGGCGGCTCGAGTGCCGAGGACGAGGTGTGTGCGGAGGCCGGGGCTGGCGCGCTGCGCTAGCGCTATATGAGCAGCGCTGCATTTACGGGTAAGGTGGCCCTCGTCACCGGCGGCGGGCGCGGGATCGGCAAGGCGATCGCGCTTGCGCTCGCCGGGGCGGGCTGCGACGTGGCGGTGAACTACGTAAGCCGCGCGGCCGATGCGCGTGCGACTGCGGAGAGCATCGAAGCGCTCGGGCGGCGCGCGCTCGTCGTGCAGGGCGATGTCTCGAAGAGCGCGGACGTGACCGCACTCGTCGCGGCCGTCGAAGCGGGGCTCGGCGGCGTGGACATCCTCGTCAACAATGCCGGGCGTGCCGCGTTCGAAAGCATCGATGCGATGACCGAAGCGAGCTTCAACGAGACGCTGCAGGTCAACCTGACGTCGGTGTTCTTGCTGACGCAAGCCGTCCTGCCGGGCATGCGCGCGCGCAAGTGGGGCCGCATCATCAATCTGACCTCGGTGGCTGCGCAGGCCGGTAGCACGCTGGCCGTCCACTATTCGGCCGCGAAGGCCGGTGTGATCGGTGCGACCAAGAGCTACGCGCGGCTCCTGGCCAAGGAGGGCGTGACGGTCAACGCGATCTCACCCGCGCTGATCGGCACGGAGATGGTGGCTTCGAATCCGCACGTGAAGCCCGACATGATTCCCGTGGGCCGTTTCGGCCGCGTGGAGGAGTGCGCCGACGTGGCGGTCCTGCTCGCGGGCAACGGCTATATCACGGGGCAGACGATCGCAGTGAACGGCGGCTTGTACCTGACATCCTAGGGGTGTAGGTCCGGACGGCGCGCAGCGAGCGTCAGTACGGCTCGCCGTCCTTGTGCGAAAAGCTCGCGGCGGGTCCACCGCTGTGGTTATAGCGACCGGGGTTGAACTTCAGGTCGATGTCCGGGTACTCGCCAAAGTCTCGCTCGTCGCGGGTCCCGACGGCCAGAAAGCTCGCGTCGCGCGCGCTCCGGTTGACGAGGTGGTGGCCGTTGTGAACGCCGGCCCGCCAGCCGGCGCAATCACCGGGCAGGAGGACCGTCTCGCCGTCGTCTTCGACCAGGACGAGCTCGCCCGAAATCACGTAGACAAGCTCGTCCTCGTGCTCGTGCCAGTGGCGCTGGCTCGACCAGGCGCCGGGCGGCAGCGTGACCAGGTTGACGCCGAACTGCGTAAGCCCCGCCGCGACGCCCAGCCGCCGGCCGGCACGCTCGCGGCATGGCTCATCGAAAGGCTGCGGATACGACGAGCCCTTGAACGCGGGTGCCTGTTCGCAGTCGATCTTCGGCATTGCTTGCTCCCGTCATCGCGATCGCTTGTGGTCCCTCGGCGTGATTGTGGCCCCTCTGCGCACTCCGGCCAATGCTCGCCCGTCGGGACGGCTTGCTCGCGGTTCCCGTACCGCTCGGTCGCCGCATGACAACCGGTTGCAGGGGACCGATACTTTCGTTCTATAGTGCGTACGCGCCCGACGCGCTCGAATACCGGAACACACCGCACCGACGCCGTGAGAGAGACGGGAGTCCCATGACTTCGCACCCGCAGCAGCACACCGACCTCAGCGAGCCCGTCGGTTCCAGCGACCACGTGCTGGGGCCCGACCACGCGCCCGTGATCGTCGTCGAGTACGGGGACTTCGAATGTCCGAACTGCAGGAACGCGGCGCCGGCCGTCAAGATGTTGCTCACGCGGTTCCCGGAAGAGGTGCGGTTCGCGTTCCGCCACTTCCCGTTGGAGGAGTTTCATCCGCACGCGCTCGTCGCGGCCGAGGCGGCGGAGTGCGCGGGGGCTCAGGGGAAGTTCTGGCAGATGCACGACGTCTTGTTCGAGAATCAAGCGCACCTCAAGCCAAAGCACTTGCTGGGTTACGCGGAGCAGCTCGGGCTCGACATGGCGCAGTACGTCGCAGCCATGGACGACGAGGTCTATCGGCAGCGAGTGCGCGAGCACATCGCCAGCGGTAGGCGCAGTCACTTGCGCGCGACGCCGGGGTTCTTCGTCAACGGCAAGATTCAGGACGTGTCCTTCGGATTGCACTCGTTGGGCGACGCCGTCGAGGCGGTGCTCAAGAGCCGGTGACGACGGCGCCGGATAGGCTGAACCCTCGCGCCGATCCGGCGCGGGACCACCTGATGGGTCCTCCGGACGCGCCGACAGAGCTCGTCGAGTACGGCGACTACGAGTGCCCGTATTGCCGCGGCGCGCACGCCGGCCTCAAGCGAATCCGCGAGCGGCTCGGCGACCGGCTGAAGTACGCCTTCCGGCATCTCCCCAACGCGAAGCTGCATCCGCACGCCGAGCTGGCGGCCGAGGCGGCCGAGGCGGCGGCGGCGCAGGGCAAGTTCTGGGAGATGCACGATGCGCTGATGACGACCAACGACGCGCCGGATCGGGCCCGCATGGTGCGCATGGCGGAGGAGATCGGGCTCGACGTCCCGCGCTTCGTCGCCGACCTCGACGCGCACCGCTTCGCGGCACGCGTGCGCGAGGATCTCGGCAGCGCGCTCGCGAGCGGCGCGCGCGGCACGCCCACGTTCTACGTCAACGGCCGTCGCTACGACGGCGCGTGGGACGAGCATGCGATCGACGAGGCGATCAACCCGCCGCTCGCGTTTCGTGTGCGCCGTCTGTCGCAGGATTTCGCGGGCCTGCCGGCCTCCGGCGGCGCGCTCCTGCTGATCGGCGCGATCGTGGCGCTGCTGTGGGCCAACTCGCCGTGGCGTGCCTCCTACGATGTGCTGTGGGAGCAACCGTTTCTGCTGCGCTTAGGGGGCGGTGAGCTCGCGTTGTCGTTGCGCGAATGGATCAATCAAGGGCTCATGGCCGTGTTCTTTTTCGTCGTGGGGCTCGAGGTGAAGCGCGAGCTCACCGTCGGCGAGCTCGCATCCTTGCGACGGGCGGCGCTGCCGATAGCGGCCGCGGTCGGCGGCATGATCGTGCCGGCGGCGCTGTATGCCTACGTGAATCTCGGTCGGCCGGAGATCCACGGTTGGGGTGTCGTGATGTCCACGGATACGGCGTTCGTGCTGGGTCTCCTGGCGTTGCTCGGCCCACGCGTACCGTTCTCGTTGAAGGTGTTCGTCGCGGCACTTGCGATCGCCGACGACGTCGGCGCGATTCTCGTCATCGGCGCGTTCTACACGCAGAACGTATCTCTCGTGGCGCTCGGCGCCGCAGGCGCCCTGTTCGTGCTCGGGCTCGGCTTGAATCGCGCCCGGGTCTACCGGCCGCTGCCGTACGCGCTGCTCGGGGTGGCGCTATGGCTCGCCGTCGTCTATTCCGGTGTGCACGCGACGATCGCCGGCGTGCTGCTCGCGATCATCATCCCCACACGCGCGCCGCCGGCGACGTCGGGCCTGTTGAATCAGAGCATCGCGGCGTTTCGCAATCTGGAAGCGCCGCTGCCGGGTCGTGAAAGCGACGAAACCCACTACCAGGCGGGCGTCCGCACGCTGGAGACCGTCGTCGAGCGACTGCTATCTCCTGCGCAGCGGCTCGAGCGCGATCTGCAACCGTGGTCGGCGTACTTCGTGCTGCCGCTGCTCGCGCTCGCGAACGCGGGCATACCGGTCGATGTCGGAGCCGACGCGCTGCTGAGCCGGGTCAGCCTGGGCATCGTGCTGAGTTTGGTCGTCGGCAAGCCCGTCGGCATCGCGCTCGCGTCGGTCGCGATGGTGCGTGCGGGTTGGACCGAGTTACCGGCGGGGATCACGTGGCGTCACGTGGCCGGTGCCGGGTGCTTGTGCGGCATCGGCTTCACGATGGCGATCTTCATCGCGTACGCCGCGTTCGACGATCCTGCCACGCTGTCGCTGGCCAAGCTCAGCACGATGCTCGCATCGGTCGTGTCGCCGTTGCTCGGCTTTGCCTTGCTGTACCCCTCGGCACGCGACGCAGTCGGCGAAACGCGGACGCCGTTATGAGCGAGGGCGAGCTCACTTCACCCACGATCGTTGCGCGCCACGGCCAGGCGTTTCCCGTGCTCGCGCCGGAGGAAGTCGAGCGGCTCGTGCGTTTCGGCACGGCACGCGAGTTCGCCGACGGCGAGCGCTTGTACGAGACCGGCAAACCGAGCCCCGGCATGTTCGTGGTGCTGGCGGGCGCCTTGCGCGTGACGGGCCGGGACGGCCATGGGCACGATGTGGCGATCGTCGAGCACGGGCCCGGGACGTTCTCGGGCGAGCTCGGTCAGCTCTCCGGGCGGCGTTCGCTCGTCGACGGCACGGCCGTGGGCGAGGTGCGTGCCGTGCTGATCCCGCCGGACCGGTTACGCTCGTTGCTGATCGCCGAGGCCGTGCTCGGCGAGAAGATCATGAGAGCGCTCATCTTGCGGCGGGTCGGCCTCATCGAAGCCGGGACCGGCGGGCCGATCCTGATCGGTCCCGCCACGTCGCCCGACATCGCGCGGCTGGGGAATTTCTTGAGCCGCAACGCCATTCCGCACCTCGCGCTGGATCCCGTGAGCGATTCCGGCGCACGCGTCATCGTGGAGCGGTACGGGCCGAAGCCCGCGGAGTTGCCGATCGTGCTGTGTCCCGACGGCTCGATCCTGCGCAACCCTTCCGAAAACGCGCTCGCGCGCTGCATCGGTATGCTCGACAGCGACGGCGCCGACCGCGTCTACGACGTGGCGATCGTCGGTGCCGGTCCCGCGGGTCTTGCCGCGGCGGTCTACGCCGCCTCGGAAGGTCTGAGCGTGACGGTCATCGACGCGCGCGCTTTTGGCGGCCAAGCCGGCGCGAGCGCGCGCATCGAGAACTATCTCGGGTTCCCCACCGGGATCTCGGGCCAGGCCCTGGCCGGCCGTGCCTATACGCAGGCCCAGAAGTTCGGAGCGCGCATGCAAATACCGGCGGAGATCGTCGGCATCGACTGCCGCCGCAGCGGCGCGGCGGACGCCGTGGGGCTCAAGCTCGCCGCTGGGCTCGATGTGCGTAGCCGCGCGCTCGTGATCGCCAGCGGAGCGCGCTATCGGCAGCCCGCTTGCGCGGGCCTCAAGGACATGGTGGGCCATGGCGTCTGGTACTGGGCGTCGCCGATCGAGGCGAAGATGTGCGCCGGTCAAGAGATCGCGCTGGTCGGCGGCGGCAACTCCGCGGGGCAGGCGGCCGTGTATCTGTCGGGGTTTGCCGGCAAGGTTTGGATGCTGGTGAGGGGGGCGGGGCTCGCGGCCAGCATGTCGAAGTACCTCATCGATCGGATCGAATCGATTCCGAACATCGAGCTGCTGACGCGCACCGAGATCGTCGGGCTGGCAGGCTCGCGCGAGTCCGGCATCGAGGCGGTGACGTGGCGCGATCAGCAGAGTGCGCGCGAGAGCACGCGGCCGATTCACAACGTGTTCTTGTTCCTGGGCGCCGATCCGTGCACGGAGTGGCTCGAAAGCTGCGGCGTCGCGCTCGACGCCAAGGGATTCGTGCAGACGGGAGAACGAGATCTGCCGCTCGAGACGAGCGTGCCCGGCGTCTTTGCCATCGGCGACGTGCGCTCCGGGTCCGTCAAGCGCGTGGGCGGCGCGATCGGGGAGGGCGCCGCGGTGGTCGCGCAGATCCACGCGTTCTTCACCGCTGGCGCAACGGCGCGGACGACGTAAGCCGGCAGCGCACCGGGTCGTGCCCGGCGTTGCTGCGAACGAGGCTGTCGCCATTCGGGAACACCACGAACCCCGCCGGCGCGGCCTGCACGCGCCTGCCCGGCCGACTTCCTCGTACGTGATCGCCTTGCGATTCATGGCACGGAACCTGCACCGCTGCGCCCGCATGGGTCGCCGGGGAGTGGTGAGTTGCCGGGAGTCTCGAAGACGTTGCAGCGATACGTGCGCGTCGCCATGGTGTTCCTGCTCAACGGCGCGCTCGTCGCGCCGGCGGCGCACGCTCAGCAGCTGCTGCCGCCGCAATTCACGAGCACGCCCGCCACGTCCGCACTCGTGGGCCAGAGCTACTCTTACGCCATTACGGTTTCCGATCTCGACCTGCTCGACACCATTGCGATCAGCGCCGCGGCGCTGCCCAGCTGGCTCACGCTGACCGACCACGGCGATCGTACGGCGACGCTCGACGGCACGCCCGCGCCGGGGGACATCGGTCCGTATACGATCTTGCTGGAAGCGTCCGACGGCCAGAACATCGCGCAGCAGTCGTTCACGCTGACCGTATCTGCCACTCAGGTCCTCGCGGCGGACGACGCCTACTCCGCCGAGGAGGACAAACGGCTCGACGTGAAGCGGGACAGCGGCGTGCTCGCCAACGATCCAGGCGACGGGGGCGACCCCAAGCGCCTGCAGGCCGTCCTCGAGACGAACGTCACCTCGGGCACGCTCGAGCTGCGCAACGACGGCAGCTTCCGCTACGATCCGAGCCCGAATTTCAGCGGCACGGACGTCTTCACGTACCGCGCCGTCGCGGACAGCGGCTCCAGCGAGCCGGCCACCGTCACGATCGACGTGACGCCTACGAACGACACTCCGGTAGGGACCCCCGACAGCTACGCGACCGCCCAGGACACGCAGCTCACCGTGGATGCCGCGACGGGCGTGCTGGCTAACGACAGCGATTCCGACGGCGACCCGCTGACGGTGCGTCTCACGCGCGACGTCGGCCACGGCACGCTCGCGCTCGCGGGTGACGGCTCCTTTGTCTATTCGCCCAACCCCGGCTTCAGCGGCGCCGATGACTTCCGCTACCGGGCGAGCGACGGCATGTCCGAGAGCGGGGAGGTGACGGTGGCGATCACGGTCAGTGCCGGCAACGGTCCGCCGACGGCCGTCGATGACAGCTACTCGACGAGTGGCGGCGCAGCCCTCGTCGTCGGCGCCGGCGAGGGCGTGCTGAGCAACGACACGGACCCCGAGAACGATCCGCTCACGGCCTCGCTCGTCACCAACGTGTCGTCCGGCACTTTGCAGCTCTCGTCGGATGGCTCGTTCAGCTACACGGCGAATCTTGGGTTCGCGGGCACCGACAGCTTCACGTACACCGCCAGCGACGGCAGCGCCCCGAGCAATTCGGCCACGGTGATCATCGCCGTGGCGGCCGGCAACACGGCACCGGTGGCGAACGCGGACAGCTATACGACGGCCGAGGGCGCGACGCTCACGATCAGCGCCGCGACCGGCGTGCTCGGCAACGACACCGACGCCGAGGCCGATCACCTGACGGCCGTGCTCGTCGGCAGCGCCACGAGCGGGGTGCTGACGTTGAACGCGGACGGCTCGTTCACGTACGCCCCGGCCGCCGGCTTCAGCGGCACCGACACGTTTTCATATCGAGCCAACGACGGCACCGCCGACAGCAACACCGCCTCGGTCACGATCATGGTGAGCCCCGTCAACGGTGCACCCGTCGCCATCGCGGACGCCTACACGACGATGGAAGACGTGCCGCTCTCCGTGCCGGCCGCCACCGGCGTGCTCGGCAACGACCAGGATCCGGACGGCGGGCCCAGCGCATTGACGGCGGTGCTCCGGACCAACGTCTCGACCGGCACGCTGACGTTGAACGCCAACGGCTCGTTCGAGTTCGCGCCGCCGGCGAATTTCAACGGCTTGGCCACGTTCAGCTATGCCGCGAGCGATGGCACGGCCACCAGCGACCCTGCCACCGTGACGATCACGGTGAGCCCCGTGAACGATGCGCCGTTCATCACCAGCGCCCCGCGGACCAGCGTCGAGCAGGGTGCCAGCTACAGCTACACGCTCATGGCGAGCGATCCCGACGGCGACGCGCTCGCGTTTGGTGCGCCGACCCTCCCGGCCTGGCTGGCGTTTCAGCCGCCGGCCACGATCGCGGGCACGCCGAGCCAGGCCGACGTCGGCTCGCATCCGGTTCGCATGACCGTGACCGACGGGCTATCGCCGCCGATCGTTCAGGACTTCTCGATCGTCGTCGGCGCCGTCGACAATGCGCCGCGGGTGGCGAGCATCCCCGCGCAAACGGCGACCGAAGGCGAGCCGTTCACGTTCGAGGTCGCGCCCTTCGTCAGCGATCCGGACACGCCCGTCACGCAGCTGCGGTATTTGGCCAGCGGCGCCCTGCCGGCCGGCTTCGTGCTCTCGTCCACGGGAACGTTGTCCGGGACGCCGCCGCTCGACGGCGCCGGCGACTATACGGTGCACTTCACGGTCGCCGACGGGACGACGACCGTCGATGGGCAATTCGCGCTGCAGGTGCTGCGCGCCGGCCGCACCGACCTCGCGATCACCGTCAGCGCGGCGCCGAACCCCGTGCAAGTCGCCATGACGGCAACGTGGACGTTGTCGGTCGCGAACAGCTCGAACGTGGATGTCGGGCTGGCCGCGGTCGAGGCCACGTTCACGGGCGGCGCGCCGTTTCGCTTCGACACGCCTCCGCCGGCGTGCACCGTTGCGCCTGGCGCCGACAGTGAGATCGTGCGCTGCACGCTGGGGCCGATCGCCGGGGGCTCGAGCACGAGCGTCAAGTTGACGGGCAGCGGCTCGCTGGCCGGCGACGTTTTTGCGAGCGCGACCGTGAGTGTCGAGGGCCCCGTTCCGGTCGACGACACGCCGGCCAACGACCGCTCGACCGCGTCTTTGAGCATCGCCCAGCAGATCACGGGCGAGGCCGAGCAAACGATCACGGGATTCGCCGCCCGCGCCGCCGCCGCCGGGGACTTCGACGGCGACGGCTTCGACGATCTGGCGCTGGCGACTTCCTCGAGTGGCGGCACGCTCGTGCTCATGAACGTCGCCGATCCGGCGAATCCCAACAAGCGCATGCTGTCGACGTCCCCCCTGGCCCTCGGCGGCGGCGCGCTCGGCACCGACGTGGCCGTGGCCGACCTCGATTCCGACGGCCATCTCGACCTCGTCGTCGCGGCTGGGGCGGGCGCGCCGAGCCGCGAGCTCCTGAGCTCCGGCGGGACTTTCACGGCGGTACCGCTCGGCCCGGCGACGGCCGACGGTCGCGCGATCGCTACCGGAGACCTGAACGGTGATCAGTTCGTGGACCTCGTGATCGCCCAGCCAGGCGGCAGCGCGCTGTATTTGAATCAAGGCTCGGGTGGCGCCTTCGCCGCCGCCGGACTGATCGGTAGCGGCGACGCGCGTGGCGTCGCGATCGCGGACCTGTTCGGCGATCCATTGCCCGAGATCGTCATCGCGAACGGCGATCGGGACGCCGAGATCTATCGCCTGGCGAACGGCGTACCGCAGCTCGCTGTCACGCTGCCGACCGGGCCGACGAGGACGGTGGCGGTGGCGGACTTCAACGGTGACGGGCGACAGGATCTCGTGTTCGGTCGCGCCTCTGCAGCGTCCGGCGCCCCGGCCGATCTCGTCATGCTCAACACCTCGGGGACCTCCGCGAGTTTCTTCCGCTCCGACTCGCTCGGCGCGACTCCGACCACGGATTTGCTCGTCGCGGACATCGACCTGGACGGTGACACCGATGTCCTCACGGTCGGGCCGGCCGGCGCGCAGCTCTATACGAACGTCGGGCTCGGGACCGGCACGTTCGCGCTGCATCCCGCGCAGCTCGAAACCGCCGGCGCAACGAGTGTCGTTGCCGGGCGGTTCGGTGCCGACGAGCGCATCGACGTGGCCATCGTCGCCAACGGTGACGTGCGGGTGTTCTACAACGACGGCGCCGGCAATCTGGGCCAGGGCGACACGGCAGGCCCCACGATTCAGCTGATCGGCACCCCCGAGGTGGCGCTCGCCGTGGGTGCCGCCTACAACGACTCCGGCGCGACCGCCACGGACGCGGTCGATGGCGACGTGACCTCGCGCATCACGGTCGACAACCCGGTGGATACCGCCGTCATCGGCTCGTATACGGTGACGTACTCCGCCACCGACACTTCGGGGAATGCCGCGACGCCCGTGACGCGCACGGTGCGCGTCAACGCTTCCAACAATGCGGAAGGTGGCGGCGGCGGTGCGCTCGGGCTCGAGGCGCTGCTGCTGGCCATCGCGCTCGCGCTGCGTGCGCGCGCTCGGGCGGCTGCGCGGCGTCCGCCGACTCGCCGCAGAACGTGAGCGGAGCGAGCACGGGCTAGGGGCATTCGGCCGGCAGGTCGTTGGAGCCGCGCGGCCAAGAGCTTCGCGCCCACCCTCGTGGGGCGTGGCATCGACCAGGTGAGCGCGCCGGCGTTTATCCGTACTATCAGCGGAACAGAGAGGGTCCGGTCACTCGAAGGACGCCGCCGAGGGGCGCTGCGCCGCGCCGCAGTAGCGCGGCCGCGTTCCGTTCCGAGATTGAGGGGGTACGCTCGATCATGCAAACCGCAACCGCGCTCGACGTCGGCCGCGTCATCGACGATCGGCCCTTTGGCCGCTATCAGTTGCTGGTCGCCGTGCTGTGCGGCGTCATCGTGTTCATGGACGGCTTCGACGCTCAGTCGATGGGCTTCGTGGCGCCCGCGCTCGCCGCCGATCTCGGGATCGAGCGTGGTGCGATGGGCCCGCTGTTCTCGAGCGGCCTCTTCGGGATGGCGCTCGGCGCGCTCGGGTTCGGCTGGCTGGCGGACCGCATCGGGCGCAAGCCCGTGCTGATCGCCTGCGCATTGATCTTCGGCGTGGGCTCGCTGCTCTGTGCCGCGGCAGGGTCCTACACCGCGCTCGTGGCCTATCGCATTCTCACGGGCTTGGGACTCGGCGGCGCCATGCCGAACACGATCGCGCTGACCGCCGAGTACACGCCGAAGCGGATCCGCGCGACCACCGTCATGATCATGTTCTGCGGCGTGACGCTCGGCGCGGCCGCCGGCGGCTTCGCTTCCGCAGCGCTGATCGCGCACTTCGGCTGGCGCTCGATCTTCGTGCTCGGCGGCGTCCTGCCGTGTGCCGTGGCGCTGATTGCCGCGTTCGTGCTGCCGGAGTCGATCCGGTTCCTGGTGCTGCACCGACGCGCCGCGTGCGCGCATCGCGCGCATCGTCGCCAAGATCGCTCCGGGCCTCGACGCGACGGCGACCGCGTTCACGCTGAGCGAGGGGGCGGCGCACGCATCCTCGGTCAGAGAGCTCTTTGCCGAGCGTCGCACCGCGATCACGCTATTGATCTGGGCGATTTTCTTCATGAGCCTGCTCGATCTGTACTTCTTGAACAACTGGCTGCCGACGATCATGACGCAGACCGGAATCCCTCTCGGGACGGCCGCTATCGTCACGGCCCTATTCCAGCTCGGGGGCACCGTCGGCGCGTTGACGCTCGGCCGGCGCATCGATCGCAACCTGTCGTTCAACGTGCTCGCCGTCGCGTATGGCGCCGCCAGCATCGCCGTGCTCGCGATCGGTGCTGCAGGCGGGCTCGCCGCGCTCGCGGTCACGATCCTGATCGCGGGCTTCTGCGTGATCGGCGGTCAAACGGGATCGAACGCGCTGGCCGCGGACTTCTATCCAACGGCCATGCGCTCGACCGGCGTCGGCTGGGCACTCGGCGTCGGCCGCATCGGCTCGATCCTGGGCCCGTTCGTCGGCGGCTGGCTGCTCTCGAGCACCGTGGACTTCCGCCACGTCTTCTGGGCCGCCGCGGTTCCGCCGTTGCTCGCGTGCTGCGCCGCGCTCGGCGCCGCCGCGATCCTTCGCCGGCGCGAGCGGCGCACGGCACCCATTCTCTCGATGGATAGGTTGACGCCATGAAAGGAAAGATTGCGTTCGAAGAGCATTTCGGGATCAAGGAGACGGTGGACGAGACGCGCTCGTTTGCCGGCGACTCCGGCGTCTGGGACGACTTCACGCGCCAGCTGCTCGATCTCGACGACGAGCGGCTGCGCAACATGGACCGCACGGGCATCGAGCTTGCGCTGTTGTCGCTGAACGCCCCCGGTATCCAGCGGATCCTGGATCGCGACGAGGCCATCGACACGGCCAGAAAGGCCAACGAGGCGATGGCGGGCGCCGTCGCGCGACACCCGACGCGCTATGCGGCGCTCGCGGCGCTGCCGATGCACGATGCGGCCGCCGCCGCGGACGAGCTCACGCGCTGCGTCGAAGAGTTGGGCTTCAAAGGGTGCATGGTCAACGGGTTCCAGCAGGTAGGCAGCCCGGACAACGTGAAGTACTACGACGCGCCCGAGTATCGCGACTTCTGGGCCACGGTCGCGCACCTCGATGTGCCGTTCTATCTGCACCCGCGCATGCAGATTCAATCGCAGGCGAAGAACTACGAAGGTCACCCGTGGCTCATGAGCGCTCCGTGGGGGTTCGCCGTGGAGACGTCCATTCACGCGCTGCGGCTGTGCGGCTCCGGCGTGTTCGACGATTTCCCGACGCTGCGCATCTGCCTCGGCCACCTGGGCGAGAACATTCCGTTCGGGCTATGGCGGCTCGATGCGCGTATGCGCTTCTCGCGCCGGGGCTATCGCGGCAAACGCCCGCTCGGCGATTACTTCCGCGAGCACTTCCATATCACGACGAGCGGCAATTTCGACGATGCTGCGCTGCGCTGCACGCTGGACGTCATCGACCACGACAAGATCTATTTCTCGGCGGATTATCCGTTCGAGAAGATGGAAGACGCCGCCGTGTGGTTCGATGCCACCGAGGTCGTGTCGGAGGAGCAGCGGCGGAAGCTCGGGCGCGCGAACGCCATCGAGCTGTTCGATTTGCCGCTGCGCGACTAAACGACGCCGCGCACCGCCCGCCTCGGATCAACCGGAGTCGAACCGGGCGAGGTCAGTGACCGGGTGGCACGAGCTTCAGTAGCGCTGCTTCATCGGCGCGCGAGAGTGCGTCTTCGGCGATCAGCGCGTCGCGATCGCGGCCGTAGAAGGCCAACGCAAGCGTCTTGCCGGCCTTGCGGTACGCAAACGCGCACGTCTTGGACCTCGGATCGCCGGCCACGTCGATCCGCTCCCACGATTCGGCGTGGCCCACGTACCGGAGCGACACGCCGAACTGCGTGGTCCAGAAGAACGGCACTGAGTCGAGCTGCACGGTCTGGCCGAGCATCGCACGCGCAGCGAGCTGACCCTGGCGCTGGGCGACCACCCAATGCTCGATGCGCACGCTTTCGTTGCTGCGTGCATCGACATAGCGGACCGCGTCGCCGGCCGCCCAGATGTTGGCGTCTGAAGTGCGCAGCTGCGTGTCGACCACCACGCCGCGATCGATCTTCAGGCCCGCGGCTTCGGCGAGCGACAGCGACGGCCGCACACCCACACCCATCACGACCAGCTGCGCGGGAATCTGCGCGCCGTCGTCGAGCACCACATTGGCCGAGCCGATCGAGGCCGGCTTCCTGCCGAGATGAAACGTGACGCCGTTTTCGAGGTGCGTCGCATGCAGTACTCCGCCGGCGGCGGGCCCGAGTGCCTTCGCGAAGGGGACCGCGTCCGGCGAGACTACGTGCACCTCGAGCCCGCGCGCTTTGAGCGACGCCGCGGCCTCCATGCCGATGAAGCTCGAGCCGATGACGACCGCGCTCGTGGCGTCTTTCACATCGGCGAGGATCTGTCGTCCGTCGCTCACCGTGCGCAGGACGTGGACGTGCGGCAGGTCGGCGCCGGGAATCGGCAGGCGGATCGCGTCGGCGCCGGGGGCGAGCAGCAGCGCGTCGTAGCTCACAGTGGCGCCGTCCGACAGCCTGACCGATCTCGCCGCGCGATCGATCGACGTGACGCTGATGCCGAGCCGCACGTCGATGCCCGCGGCCTTCCAGTTGTCGCCGTCGCGCAGGAACAGCCACTCCTCGGGCGCAGTGCCGGCCAGGTAGTCCTTCGACACATTCGGGCGGTCACAGGGGAGATCCTGGTCGGCGCTGATCAGCACGATCGGCCCGGTGTAGCCTTCGTCGCGCAGCGCGAGCGCGCAGGCCGAGCCGGCGGCGCCGCCGCCGACGATGAGCACCGACGACGGGCCCCCGGAGAGCGTGCGCTGCGGCGCCGGCTCCGTCTTGCCGGTGACGAGCCGCCCGCTGCCGCGCTTCTCGACTTTGAAGGTTTGAATCGGCCCGAGCGCGGGCGGGCAAGTCGCCTCGCCACTGCGGATCGAGAAGCACGCATGATGATGGGCGCAGCGAAGGGTGTCGCCGATGACGGCGCCATCGGCCAGGTTTTCGCCCCAGTGTGCGCACGCGGCGGCCACCACGAAGTAGTCGCTTCCTCGACGCACTGCGATCACCGCTTGGCGATGGTATTGCCCCTCCAGCATTGCGCCGTCGTCGAGATCGGGGATGCCGGTCGCGAAGTCCGGGCCAGTCGGCTTGATGGTTCCACCCATGGTCACGCTCCTGTCGATCGGTGAGACGGAAGTTGCAGCGGGCGCAAAAGCATGGTTGCGTCGCGAACGCGCGGGTGCTCGGGATCGCCTACCGGACGATCTCGGCCTACATTCTCAAGAAGGCGCGGCGGACTCCAGCGAATGGTGCCACATCCTCGTGCTCGACGGCGCCTATCTCGCCGCGCCGCCCGTGGTCTGCACCGTCAACGAGTTTCCGCGGAATCGCCTCGGTCTGAGTTGATGCCGAAAACGTTAGAGCCTGGCGCCCGTAGGACCGCTTCGGCGAGCTCGTCTCGCGCGCTCGTGACCGCCGGGGTCACGTCACATCGACGAAGGATGACAGCGGGCTCGATATGCGCTCGCGGCCGCCCCAGCTTCCTCGCGGGCAGGCCTTGGTCTAATCTCGGCGAATCGCTGCAAACGATTGCACCCGCGCTATGGGGCGCACCTCGAGGGGGTAACCATGAGATCGACGATCGGAGCTTTGACTACCATCGGCTGCGCGGCGCTTTTGTGCCTGCGGCTCGGTTCCTCGGTCGCGCAACCGCCGGGCACTCCGTTGCCCGAAGGCATCCGCGGCGGCTCCGAGCTCGTTCCCGAGGCACACGTCGAGATTCGGAGTTACCGCTTCGCGGAGACCGGCGAAGACCTCCCGTACTCGCTGTTCGTCTCCTCGAAAGTGGTGCCGGGAAAGAAGGCACCGCTGATCATTGCGCTGCGCGGCTACACCGGCACCACGCTCACGTTCGTGCGCGGCACGACCGTCGATCTCGCGGAGGAGGGCGGCTACATCCTCGCGGGACCGATTGGCTACAACAACCGCGCGGGCTTCGGAGTGCAGGCCCCACCGCGCGCCGCCCCGAGCGCAGACGCCCGCGCTCCCGCGCCGCCCGCGCGTCCCGCGCCGCCGATCGTAGGCGGAACGGCGGAAACCGATCCCGCGCGCGTCACCCAATACAGCGAACAGGACGTCATGAACGTGCTCGCGAGGGTGCGGGCGGAGCTCGACGTCGACGACCGGCGCATCTATTTGATGGGTCACTCGCAGGGCGGCAGCGGCGCGCGTCACCTGGCCGAGAAGTATTCGGACATTTGGGCCGCCGTGGCCTTGCTCGCGCCGGCACCGTTCGGCGCGGAGCTGAATGCCGAGTCGAAGCTCCTGAACGTGCCCGTCCTGATCACCGTCGGCGACCGGGATTCGCTGCTGCCGAGCGCGAAGAAGCTCGGCGACCAGCTCGCGGCGCTGCACGCGAACGTGCAGTTCCGGGAATTCCCGGGCCTCGATCACGGCACGATCATCCTCGGCAGCCAGCCGGAAGTGTTCGCGTTCTTCGCGAAGCACGTGAAGCACACGGGATCGAAGCGATGAACGGCCTGAACCAACGCGCTCGCGACGCGTCGCGGCCGAGACGTCATCGCCTCGCACCGCTCTCGGCCGGCGCGCTGCTGCTGGCCGCCGCTTCGGCGTCGCTCGCTCAAGGCTTGGTCGAATCGCCCTGCCCGCCGCCCGATCCCGAGGCCCAAGCGCGGCTCGCACCCGTCATGGACCTGATGTTGACGCCCGCCGCCTCGCCGGAAGCGTTTTGGACGGCGTTCCAAGCCTGGCAGGCCAGCCTGCCGCCGCCGCCCGCCGGGGCGGAAGCGCAGCGCGCGCGCGACTGGCCCGGTCTCTGCCGCTACAAGGCCGCGAACGCCGCGATCCACGCCGGCGAGCGGCCGCGCGCGGTGCTCATGGGCGACTCGATCACGGACAACTGGACCAGCGGCGACCCCTCGCTGTTCACGAACGGCATCGTGGGGCGCGGCATCGGCGGGCAAACCTCGCCGCAGATGCTCGCGCGCTTTCGGCAGGACGTGGTCGAGGTGCACCCGCGTGTCGTGCACATCATGGCGGGCACGAACGACATCGCGGGCAACACGGGGCCCACGACCGTGGAGGACTACCAGAGCAACATCCTGGCGATGATCGAGCTCGCGCGCGCGAACGACATTGCGGTGGTGCTGGCCGGCATCCCGCCGTCGCGCAAGCTCTACTGGCGCGGCGACCTCGATCCGCGCCCGGCGATCCGCCAGTTGAACGGCTGGCTGCGAGACGTGGCGTTCGCGAACGGCTACGTCTTCGTCGACTACGGCACCGTGCTCGCCGACGCGGAAGGCGGCTTACGCGCGGATCTAAGCAACGACGGCGTGCATCCGAACCGCGAGGGCTACGCCCGCATGCGGCCGTTGACGGAACGGGCGATCGCGGAAGCGCTCGAGCGCACGAGCGCGGCGGTCGGCGCACGCCCCGGCACCACGCGCCGCGAAGAGCTGTTCGCGAGCATCGCCGCATCGTCGACGGCCGCACGCAGTGCGCCGCGTCCGGCCACCGCGCTGATTCCACCGCCCACGCCCGCGCGCACGTCGCGCGCCTGGGACAGCGCGCCGACGGTGCCGCTGTGGCCGGCCGCGCCGCCGGGCGGCTCGTTCGTGCCGGTGTCGTTGCCGGCCGGCTGGCCCGCGCCGTTCGTCGCGAACGTCGCCGCTCCCGAGCTGCGCGTCTTCACGCCGCAACGCAGCAACGGCCAGGCCGTGCTCGCAATCCCTGGCGGCGGCTACATGTTCGTGTCCGTGCAGAACGAAGGCGCGGACTTCGCCGCGAAACTCAACGAACGCGGCTACACGGTGTTCGTGCTCGTCTACCGGCTGCCCGGCGAAGGCTGGCAGCAGGGCGATGACGTGCCGCTGCAAGACGCGCAGCGCGCGATGCGCGTGATCCGCGCGAACGCCGGGCGCTGGAGCGTCGACCCCGAGACGCTGAGCGTGGTCGGCTTCTCCGCGGGCGGCCACCTCGCGGCGACGCTCGCGACGGATTTCGCGCAGCCCGTGTACGCGCCGGTCGACGACGCGGACAGCAGCAGCGCGCGCCCGTTCGCGGCGGCGCTGATCTACCCCGTGGTGACGATGGCGCTACCCGGCACGCATGCCGTGTCGCGCGAGCTGCTGCTCGGCCCGAACCCGTCGCCGACCCAGATCGCGCGCCGCTCGGCGCAGCTGCACGTGAGCGCCGACACGCCGCCGCTGTTCCTAGTCCATGCGCTCGACGACCCCGCGGTGCCCGTGACGAACAGCCTGGGTCTGCTCGCGGCGATGCGTGCCGCGAATCGCCCCGTGGAAGCGCATCTGCTCCAGGAAGGCGGCCACGCATTCGCGTCGGGCTACGCCGGCTCGCCGACGGCGAGCTGGATCGGCACGTTCGACGCGTGGCTCGGGCGCCTGCGCGCGACGCGGCAGTAGTCGCAGAGGGCTTATATAAACGCGCACGCCGAAGCGCTTCCCGGTTCGAGGCCCAGGGGACCGGCCAGGAGGCCTGTATCCCATGGTCGTTCTAAGTCATTCCGGTCTCGAACGTCTGGTTCGTGATCCGTTTCCGGACGTACGGCTTTACGGATTAGAAGTCCCAGTTCGGCCAGGAGCGAAAGCTCTGGAATAGCGATATCGCTCCGCGGCCGCTCCCCGCAGACGGGGCAAGTCACGCCGAAACACAAGACTGTGATGAGTTGAGTGCCTCTGCTACAACCCCGTCTATCAACTCGCAGAGACTTCGGGCAATGAACGAGCGCACGACTGTGCCACCGAGCGCCGATTTGGGAACAATCATCGTCCTCAGCGGCCCTCCGGGGTCCGGCAAAACGACGGTTGGGCGGATCCTCGCGGAAACCGCCGAGAGACCGACGGCACACCTCGTGACTGACGGGTTTTACGCGGCCATCAAGACAGGATTCGTGCCGCCATTCTTGCCGCAAGCGGCCCGGCAGAACGAGGTCGTTATCGGCGCGATTGTCGACAGCATGCTGAGATATGCCAAGGGTGGCTACGACGTAATCGTCGACGGCATCATCGGGCCGTGGTCGCTTGCGCCCTTTGTCGAGGCCGCGGTCCATGACGGACTCCGCCTTTCGCTCGCCGTGCTCCGGCCGAGTTTCGAGCAGGCATTCAGGCGCGCGACCGGCCGCGAGGGCAAAGAGCTAAAGGCTTCTGGTCCGCTCAAAGGTCTTTATCAAGCGTTTGAAAATCTCGGAGCGCTTGAGAAACACGTCATCGATTCGACATTGCACTCCGTCGAGGAGACTGTCGAGCACGTGCGCTCCAGAGTGCGCAGTGGGCGCCTGTCAGTCGGTCTCCCCGAAGTGGGCGTCTAACCACACGCGCCGGCCGCTGTTTATTGCGTCTGGCCTGCGGCCACACTTACTCCTGAGGTCGCAGACCGGCCACGAGCGGCCGAAACGGCAATGCTCGTCCGTCTGCAGCGCATTGTCAGGCGCCCGGAACCGCGCCCCTCTCCGGAACCTGAAACTCAAGGTATTGAACTTTGAAGGGAAGGTGGTCAAACACGCGCGTTTCCACCGAACGAAAGCCCATGCGTTGGTACCAGCGCCGCAGACTATGGTGGTCTGCCACGATGGAGATGCGGATCGTTTGGGCACCGGCTGATTGCGCTGCGTGGAGAATAGCTTCGTTGAGAAGTTGAGCCACATGACCGCCGCGGTGAGCTGGGACGACGGCCAGGCGCTGAGCTTCTAGTTCGGTGCCAGACTGGCTGTAGGCTACGCAACCGACGCAGGATTTGTCGACAATGGCCATCAGGTACGTCGTGCCCTGAGCGAGGTCAGACAAGACCCAGTGGCTCCGAGCGTTCGATGGATGAGTCGGCGCATTCTGCGAAGTGATGCCGAAGCGCCTAGCGATGTCGGCGTAGGCAAGCGAGATCGTTTCAGCCAAGACGCCTGCATCATCAGTCGTGGCAGCGCGAATTTCTATGTTCGCTGACTTTGGCACGAACAAGCCTCAGATAGGGGCAGCTCCGTTCGAATCGTTAGGACGCTGACCATAGGGCTACGGCTCACTGCCGACCTGAAGCGTCCATCGCCAAGACACCACGTGCAAGAACACTACCAACGTTGACCCGATTGATAGGACCAAGAAAACGTAAGGCGGAAGATGGATTCCGCTCAACCCGTCGAAATTGCCGGCCAAAAAACTGAAGCCGTTCCGTATGAATCGGCTCACGCCTAACGTGGAAAAGATTCCAGTCAGGAGGCTAAACAAGAGAGCAACCCAGATCGCGATCCTGAAATCGAAGATAGCCCCTATGGAGGCGCCAACGTAAATCATTCCGACGGCGGTCGCGAAGATCACCATTACGCCGGGGTATATCAGCCAGAACAGAACGACGGCGCCGACGGAAGTGGCCAGCTGGATTGACTTTATGGTCGCGACAAGTGCCACTGAGTTTCGGCTGGTTCCCTACCGCTAAACATAGCACCAACAGCCGCTCTTGCGATCAGGCGATCCCCAGACGTTCAGCTTCGAGGCAGTCTTTCGGCGCACAACACGACACTCGACGGTCCGGCAATCAAGTCGCCGTCGGGCGCCAACGCGCGGCGCGGTGCGAACAGGGCCCGTTCCGCGAGTGATCAAATCAACAGGTGCTTTGTTTTTCCTGGCCTCGGCAACTAAGGGAGGGATGGACCACGCAACGCGCGATCAAGTCGTTCGAGTCCATTCTGCGGATCGAGCGCCGCGCTGCGAAGCCTGCTGAAGGCTCTTCAAAGCTCCTATCCGCGTTCACACACATGAAGTGAGAACCCCCGCGTACTGCGACACGGCTCTCCGCGACATTGGCTACCGGGAACTCTTTGTAACCATAGTTCCCATACCGGGAACTGTATGCTATTGTGCCGTCCGAGTCGTACAGCCGGAATTGCAGTATGCGAATAGTCGGGCGGGAAAGGCTCGACCGTTTTTGCTCCAAACATGCTGATGCGCGGAAATGGATTGCGAGTTGGCTCCAGGAAGTCGAAGCGAGCACATGGGCGACCCCACAGGCGATCAAGGATCGATATGTCAACGCGAGCTTTCTGCAGGGCAACACGGTCATCTTTAACGTAAAGGGCAACGACTACCGAATGGAGGTGCTCGTCGCATATCGAACCGGAATCGTATCCGTGAAGTGGATTGGTACTCACACCGAGTACGACGAGCGCAATACCAACCGTTAGCAGGGAACAGATTTTGGAACCTCGAATCATCAAGACCGAAGAGCACTACCGCACCTTCCTTTCGGAAGTGGAAAAGCTTGCTGCTGACGATCCGGCTCCGGATTCACCGGAAGGTAGTCGGCTCGAGTTGCTGGCGAAGCTCGTTGAGGACTACGAGAAGTCCCGCTTCGTGTTTGAGAAGCCGGATCCCGTGGATGCGATCCTGTTCCGTATGGAACAACAGGGACTGCGGCAAAAAGACCTCGCGGAACTGCTGGGCGGAAAGAACCGTGCCTCAGAAATCCTGGCGCGAAAGCGCCCGCTCACTCTGCCGATGATCCGCTCGCTTTACGAACGGTTGGACATTCCAGCTGCTTTGCTGATTCGCGAACCTGAGACTCGATACGAAGTCGCGGAGGAAGATATTGACCTCTCCGCGATTCCAAGCAAGGAAATCGTTAAAAAGCGGTGGGTTCAATCTGCCGGTGAAGTTCAGTCCTGGATTCAGCGCGCACTGGCGCCAGTCGGAAGTCCTGCGTTTCTCAAGCACACGTTGACGGTTGGCGCGACGGCAACTACGAACAAGACGAAGGTGTGGTTATGGCTTGCTCGCGCTCGAGAGGTAGCTGAGTCGCGTACTTACTTGAATGGACGATACAAACGCGATGTCCTCAACGAAGAAGCGATTTCCTATCTAGTCAAATTGAGCTGGATGGAACGCGGCCCCCAGCTTGCACGCGAGTTCTTGGAAGAAAAGGGAATTGCCTTGGTGATCGAACCTCATTTAAGAGGTTCGCGGCTTGATGGTGCGGCTATGCTTTCGAGGAGTGGTGCGCCCATCATTGGCCTGACGGTCCGACACGATCGGCTGGACAATTTCTGGTTCACCCTGATCCACGAGTGTATTCATGCTTGGAAGCATCTAGATGCGACGGGGCTCAGGGCAATCGCCGATGAAGATTTGGAGAAACCTGATATCGATCCGGTGGCAATCGAGAAGGAAGCCAACGATATGGCGGCCGAATTGCTTCTTCCGCGAGGTACGTGGCGCCGAAGCGAGGCATACCTAAATCCATCTTCGGAGGCGATTAACGAGCTTGCTGTGAAGCTGCAAATTAATCCTGCGATTGTTGCGGGTCGCCTGCGTTTCGAGCGAAAGGACTACACCAGGTTCGCCAGGATGATTGGCAATGGACAGGTTCGAAAGGCGTTTCCCGACGTGAATTGGGAGCTGTCATGAGTGATGTGATTCTCTATCAGATACTTCGCAAAAGCAGGCGAGGCAAGCGGCGTTGCCGCCCTTTCACCGCGAACTAAATCCATTGTTCGGCCGATGTACGACTTCCCTCATATCGACGAAGCAGATGGCAGCGGTGATCAGCTCTCTACGTTCATCACGACTATCGCGAGGTCGTGGGGCACGGAAGCGCCACTGTATTTCGACTTGTCGCGGTTTGATCCGGACCGGAGGACTACTGCAGGAGTTCCGCTGGTAGCTCATCTGTTTGACGTAGCCAGGCAGGCTCACGTTAAGGCGATTCCCGTTGCAGGCCCATTACTGGAACGCAAGGGAATTACTGGGGAGTATCTGAAAGGTCTGGCCGGAGCTGCGCGCCGCGATGGGCGCGGAGTGGCGATTCGAATTCCGTTTCATGACATCGTCGTACCTGAGCGCTTGCCCGCATTAATCGATGAGGTGCAGCGGGAAATCGAAATCGACGACGGTCAATGCGATGTGTTTCTGATTCCGGACTGGCCGGCGACAACTATTTCTTCCGTCTGCGACTTTCATTTCTGCCGGTCTCGGTCCTTGATCATCGGTCTACCCCTCGCGCGGTCTGCCGCCGAAGGCGGCAGAAGCGATTTCGACTTCTTTCTACCGGAGGCGACCGCATAGGATGCGCGAGGCGCAGCGATCGTCCGGGTACCCGCTACCTCGATACCTCCCGATTTCAGCTCTGCGGATCATGAAGTCGCTCCCGCCGTCGCGCCGCGTTTGGCGAGCGCGGCTCGCTGCTGAGCGGCCTCGGCGCGCACACTCGGCCCGGTAAACTCCAGCACCACGGCGTGATGCACGACCCGATCGATGGCCGCAGCCGTCGTCATCGGGTCCTTAAAGATCTGATCCCACTTCGAGAACACGAGGTTGGAGGTGATCATCACGCTCTTGCGCTCGTAGCGCTCGGCCAGCAGTGCGAACAGAACCTCCATCTCGGCCCGGTCGTGCTGGACGTAGCCGATGTCATCTAGCGCCAGGCAGTCGAAGCTGTCGAGGCGCTTGAGCTCGCGAGTGAGCCGCAGGTTGCGCTTCGCATCCAGAAGTCGCTCGACCAGGCTCACCACCGAAGTGAACAACACCGGGTGGCCACGCTCGATGAGCGCGCGGGCGAGCGCCGCCATGACGTGCGTCTTACCGGTTCCCGGCTGGCCGATCAGGCAGATGTTGGTCGCTCCGGCGACGAACTCCCCGCGCAAGAGCTGCTTGATCTGACCGCGCAGCGGTACGGCGAAGCGGTTCAGCTCGAGCGTCGCATGCGTCTTGTCGCGCGGCAGCTTGGCGTCGTTCAACAGCCGCGTGATGCGCCGATCCGCCCGCTCGTGGGCTTCCAGTGTGGCGATCTCGGCCAGATAGCGCACGTGGCCCCAACCTTCACCAGCCGCGCGTTCGGCGAGCTCGACGTAGTGGCCGAGGAACGACGGCAAGCGCAGCGCCTTGAGTCTCAGCTCCAGGGTCTCGTCGCGGGCAATGGTCGTGCTCATGCGCACACCGCCTCGGCCACGTTCGCGCCGAGTAGCCGGTCGTAGACTTGAAGATCCGGCTCACCCACCTCGAGATACGGCACGGCGCTCGGGGTCCGTGGGCCGCGCACGAGGGCGCGCACCGCTTCGTAGGTCGGCACGCTCGCGCCCGCAAGCAACTGCGCGAGCACCGCCCGCACCGTCTCCTCGCCATCGCATGCCGCCAGATGCAGGATCCGCACGTAGTTCAGATCCGCGTGGGCGTTATCCTCGGCGAGCAGCGCGTCATAGGCGCGGCGGAACTCGAGCCGCGGGAACAGATCCTCCCGGAACGCGTAGCGACGGAACGCCCCCGGCTTCTTCACCAGCGAGTGGATCACGTGCCGATAGTCGATGCGGCGCGTCGCCTGCCCGACCAGCCGCTCCATGACGGCGACCCGTTCGCCGCGGTAGTCGAGCTCGAGCAGATCGGCGTGCACCCGCACCCGGATGCGCTGGCCGATCAGGCGCGAAGAGACCGAGTAAGCGCGGTTCATCACCCGGATCGCACTCGCTCGGGACACCGTCGCATACAGCTCCCGATAGGCCGGTAACGCTCGCGCGGGCAGCGCACGCAGCTGCGCACGTTCCTCTTCGAGCCGCGCGCTGCGCAGTGCATTGCGCGCCCCGACGCACCCCTCGAGGAACCCTTCGTAAGCTTCGCGCGAGGCGAAGTCCCGCGAACCCCGCAACCGCAGCCGCTGGTCGATCGCCGACTTCAGCCCACCGTTGGACGACTCCACGTCGCCGTTCTCGTGGGCATTGCCCGGGAAGTTGCGCGACGCCCGTAAACCGTAGTGATCGATCAGCTCCCGGTAACGCACCGTGAAGTCACGTCCACGGCTGTCAACGAGCTCGTGCGTCGCGGCCGATAAGTTGTCGGTCCGATGTTCCTGCGGCACGCCGCCCAGGCGCCACAGCGCCGCCTGCAGCCCGCTGCTCAGTGACTCGAAGCTCTCGCTCGGGCAGATCGATACCGCCTCCCAGTTCGAGTACGTCAGCACGAAGTGGTACAGCAGGTGCGGGAATGGCTGCCCCTCGATCCCAATACCCAGCGCCCGCATGTCCGTGAAGTCCGACTGCGCCTGCTCCCCAGCCACGTGCACCTGCGGGAAGAACACTTCCCGATCCGGCCCCGACTTCGCTCGCCAGGCGTTGAACCGCCGCTGCAGCGTGCGTAGCTGGCCCGCTTGGAACCGGCCCGGATACCGCTCGTTCAGTTCCCGCCACACCGTCTTCGCCCACAGACCTCCGTCCTGGCGCAGCCACGTCTCCACCTCCGGCCACACCTCGGCAAACGGGTCCGGCCGCGTCCGCCACGTGTGCGCCACCCTCGCTGCCGAGGGCGCGCTCCCCGAACGCGCGTATTTGCGCGCCGTCCGCTCGCTCATCCCCGCCTTCGCCGCCGCCGCCACTTGGCCAATACCTTGCTTTAACAAAGACATCAGTAGCCTCACTTGCTCGTCTGTTACCACGCTGTACTCCTCTTGGAGCCAGCGTAAACAAGACCGAGAACAAGGCACCCAAACCGGCAAATCTAATTGTCACTACCCGGCAGTTCTAATTGTCGCGCGCCACCGGACCGACGGATTCGCTGCCGGGCGGCCATGCGACGGCACAAGCAGTACTCCGAGATTCGATACTTGCGGCCACCAAGGCACTGGCTCGTCGGCGGTTCCGTGCGCTAATTTGTTGCTCGTCTTCCATTCCAAAAAAGACGTACGGCAGAGGCCCAAACGCTCCCTCCAAGATTTTGAATGTGGAGTTTCAGGTATGGAGCGAACTGCAAGGCTCCAAGAATCTGAGGCATATCCGATTCGGGGACTACGGTCCGCGATTCGCCCACCAGACCGACAAGCGTGCGAAAGCTCGTGCGCCGGCAAGGATTCATCTCACTACTGACCGCTCACATGCGCTGTATGTGGCGTCCGGCTCGTCGTATCGCAGCGCCTTGTACCGTGATTCTGCTAGCGAGTGCGTGTCGCGCCGCGCTTACGGCGTGCGGCATTCGTAGCTGCTCGCCTTTGCCGGGTCGCCGCTCTTGTACTGCGTGTAGCTGGGATACGGGCAGAGCGGGCGGCTGGCGCCTTGCATCGATCGGCCGGTGGCCGTGACCGCGCCCGGCGCGTCGCCTTTCTCGACCCACTCGACGAGCGGCGTCAGTAGATCGAACGAGTCGGGCGTGCGCTCGCCGCCTTGGCAATGCGACATGCCCGGCACGAGGTACAGGCGCCCGTAGTCGTCCACCTTCTGCACGGCCGCATTGGCCTTGCCGATCTCGCCGAAGTAGCGGACGGTGTCGTTCGCGGAGAACCACGGGTCCGACTCGCCGTGGTAGAAGATCTGTTTGCCGCCGTGGCCGATGAACGTGGTCAGGTTGTAGTACGTGGCGGTGCTGCCGAGCGCCTCGTTGGCCGAGATCGCCGCGAGAAACTCCGCGTCCACGTTCTGCGTCTGCAGGTCGGCACCATTCGGGCCGATCGGCGGGCTGCCGCCCGCGAGCAGCAGGCCCGGCAGGCCGCCGGAATCGTCGATGCCGGAATCGTACGGATACGACACGTAGAGCGGCAGGCCGGCGGCGTTCACGGGCCCGGCCATGGCGCGCGCCAGCGCCTCGGCCTTGTTGTCGGCCAGGCACTGCCCGCCGGCCGAGGAGGCCGAGCACGCGAGCTTGGTCGGATCGAAATCGCACGCCGCGCGGTTGAAGATGAGCCCGTCCGCCTGGCCGTCGAGCGCGTCGCAGCGCTGCATGAGCGCGCCCATGACGACCCGCTCCTCGTCCGGCGTGAACGGATCGCGCGGCGTCTCGACCTTGGCCTTCACGTACTGATTGCTGATCCAGCGCAGCGCGAGATTGCTGATCGTCGTGCGCATGGCGGGGGCGCCTGAGACGATGCCGTCGAACAGGTTCGGATAGCGCTGCGCCATGATCATGCCTTCGCGCCCGCCGGTGGAGCAGCCAACGAAGTACCGATGGTGCGGCGCCGTGCCGTAGTAGGCCTGGACGATCGGCAGCGCAACCTCGGCCGTCTTGGCATTCGCTTGGAATTGGAAGTTGAGCAGCGCCTGCTGGTCGGCCATGAAGCTGCCGTCGAAGCCGCCGCCCTGATGCCCGCTGTCCGTGGCGACCACCGCGAAGCCGCGCTCGATGGCGGAGCGCTCGCCCGTGGCCTGCCCTCCCACCGGCTCGCGGATGGCGCCGTTCAAGCCGCCGCCGCCCTGGAACATGAACCGCCCGTTCCATTCGGCGGGCAGATTGATCGCGAAGCCGATCGCGTATTCCTTGCCGTCGACGCCGGTGCGGCGCTCGAAGCTGCCGGCCACGTGGCAGTGCGGCGGCAGCGTCATCTCGGCGCCGGGCCGAGTGGCGACCGTGCGATTCGCATAGAAACGTGCCTCGCTGATCGAAAGATCCGCGGGTCCGCCGGACCAGCGGGCGAGGGCGGCACAGGCGCGCTCCTGCTTGGTTTGCGCCTGCGCGGTGTGGGCGGCGAGCGCCGCAATCGTGAGTCCGGTCACTGCCAGGAGTCGGGCGGTCGTCATCGTGTCACCTATTCGTTCGCTATCACTGCGTCACCATAAACCCATGCGCCAGCGGCCGCGCGCCGTGGTGCGGGTGCACCATTCTAGCTGAGCGGCGCCGGATCGTTGTCCGGCGCCCATAGCCCGGCGATTGCACTCACTGCCTCGTGGCCAGCCCGCCGTCTCACTGCAGCTGGAATCCTTGCCCGGCCAGAACCTTCGGCCGGCATTTCCCGATGCGCGCGACGCGCGTCTTCGATTGCTTGGCCTCGGGGAGAAATGCAGCACGCAGCCACGCTTGCGGCCGGGCGTTAGCTTGTCGAAGGCAGCTTTCAGCTCTGGATCTTCGGCAAGTTGGTCCACGAGCTCTTCGGGGTATTCCAGGGCCGACGCGCCTTCCATCTTGAGGCCCGCCTTTTCCGCCTCGATCGTCGCACGGACGTAAGCCCTGACGCTCTTTGCCAGCTTCGCTACATCCCGAACGCTGGTGAACCGCATGCGATAGCCGCTACGCGAGTTCGGGCCCTGCACCTCCATGCGCACGCAGCGCCGGGAACGCCGTCGAGACGCGCAGATGCGGCAGCGCCTCGCTGGCGAGTGAGCCAACGAAAGCGTGGCCGCCCTGAGCCGTCCTCGGGCGTCGCAGGACAGCGATTCGTTGATTTCGAGGTTCTTTCGCGAACGTCACTGGACGTCTACGGAGAACTAGCGACGTGGTTGGTGCCCAGGAGAGGACTTCCAATACAGTTCCAACGAATTGACGCGCAAGGGGAGTTACGTAAGCGGGCGGCCTGGCTACCCAACTCGCGACCCACCGCATGGTTGCGCGGCACGGGTTTGCTCCCGAACGTTTTCGTTTACGACTTCCCGTGAGCATGGAGGAACGTAGCCGTCGTCGAGAACACGTCCCCGAGCGTCAGTAAGAATGATCGCGCGCTGGGCAAGGATTGCAACGAATGGTTCAAGAACACGAGCGGCGTTAACGCGTTGTTAGCGCCCGACAGCGGACGTTAATGGTATTTTGACGAGCAGCCGGGTTCGACCCGAAGCGGACATCGCAGTGACACTAACGTGCCCTTAGCTGGGCTAGTTCACTGCGTATGCCACAGGTCAGCGACTGACCGCCGTCTGGAAGTAGAAATCGAGCATCGTGGTCAGGGGCGCGGGATCTCCTCGCAGCCGGCTACGAAGCGCTGCCCCTTCCCAGCAGTCCACCAGCAGGCTTGCCATGCGCCGCGTATTTGACTTGACGGGAATGTCGCCTCCTTTTCGAGCCTCCTCGAGGCAAACGGCGATCCGCCTGGCGATTTCGGAAAAGCAGTCCTCGACTTTGCGTCGAAACACCTCGCTTACCCCAGAGAGTTCCTGCCCAAGCCCGCCCAATAGGCAACCCAGGTAACCCTCCTTGCGGTAGTTCTGCAGCGTCATCTCGAAGAAGCGGCGCACCCGCTTGAGCGGGGGACGGCTCTTGTCTTCGAGGCAAGCGTCGAGGCCCGCATGCACATATCCCATGTACTGGTCGACGACTTGCAGCGCAAAGTCTTCCTTGTCCTTGAAGTGATGGTAGAAGGAACCCTTCGGAGTAGCCGTGGCCTCAAGCAGCGCCTGGATGCCAAGATCGTGGTAGCCGTGCTTCAGGAGCATGGCCATCCCCGTATCGAGCAGGCGCTGCTTGGTCGAATGTGCCGGCTTCAATTAACCCTTCACCTTCGCGATCATGTGGTTGATGACATGGCTGTGCTCGCGCTGGGGGCTGAACATCACGATCTCCGCGTCGGCGTCGACCTTCACGTTGTGCCCCGGCGGCCAGTAGAAAAGGTCATTCGCATTCACCGTCTCCTTCGCACCCTTCGCATCGGTCGTCGTGATCTGGCCGCGCAGGACGAAGCCCCAGTGGGGGCACTGGCAGAGGTTGCCTTCCAATCCCTGGAAGAGCGGCGTGGTATCGACGCCCGCCGAGAGAGTGAAATACTCGCCGCTGATCTTGTCGAATCCGCTCGCGTCGCCAAACTCCTTTCGCTGGCGGATCACTGCGCCGGGAATCTCCATCCGGACGTCCACGTTGTCTTTCGCCACCCGCATGTTGGTATCTCCTTGTTAGTTCCGACTAGACCGATTGGTCTAATCGCGCACTATACGCCGAATGTGGGCGCAGTCAATGAGGCGATCGGTATGGCGTGGGAGCTGTGGTGTAGCCTACAGCGCGGGCGCTACGATCTAAGCGAGCCGGACGCGATGCAGCTCGTGGCAATCGTTGGGGGCAAATGCCAGCTTTTGGCCGATCTACGCTCTAACGAAGGTCCTCGAAGGGTTCTCGTCACGCGAAAGCGGACCTTTGTTTAAGCTCGTGGTAACTTCGTTCTGGACCCAAGGCCGCCGTCGATAGCCCGTTCGAAACGGAAGCCATGAGACAGTTGTTCACACTGCTCGCCTGCATCGCACTCCAGGCCACGGCGGTGGCGCAACAGCGCGCAGTAGCCATCACGATCGACGACCTCCCCCGGGGCGGAGATTCGCGGACAGAGCGTAGCCTCGATGCTGTCAGCGCACTGACCGAAAAGTTGATGATGCCGTTTCGCGAGCAGCGCATTCCTGTTACGGGCTTCGTCAACGAAGGCAGACGCGTCGATTTTGGTGTCGACGGCTTACGAGAGGTGCTCGAGATATGGCTCGATGCGGGCGCCGACTTGGGCAACCACTCATACTCGCACCTGAACATCAACAACGTGCCGCTTGCGGACTACACGGCCGATATCACACGGGGCGAGCCAGTGGTGCGTGCGGCGCTCGCGGCGCGCGGTCGTCAGCTGCGCTACTACCGCCATCCCTTCCTGTTCACGGGACCGACGCCGGAGATTAAGGCCGGGTTGCAGGCGTTTCTCGACCGTGCGGGCTACATCGTCGCACCGGTCACGCTCGACAACGATGACTACGAGTTCGCGTTGCTCTACACGAATGCCACATACCGCACGCGTATACGTGAGGCCTACGTGCCTTACATGGAGTCCGTCGTCGCCGCGTTTGAAGCGGGGTCCGTTGCACTCGCCGGGCGCGAGTTTCCGCAGGTGCTGTTCCTTCACGCGAACGAACTGAACGCCGACATGATGCCTGACTTGTTCGCGATGTTCCGACGCCGCGGCTACAAGTTCGTCACTCTCGACGAAGCGCTCTCCGACGACCTGTACCGTTCCCGGAAAACTATGTTGGCCGCGGTGGGTTCTCATGGATCCACCGCTGGACGCTCACGAAGGGGTTGCGCACGACGCCCGGCCCGAGCCGCCGGATTGGGTGAAGGCGGCGTACTCGCGAGAAAGCGGTGCCCGAGAATAGTCTGCGCAACGTCCGTAGTTGCGCCGGAGGGGGCTGTCGGCGGTGGGCGTTTGGACGTCTCTGCGCCGCGAAAGCGGCCCTTCCCGAGTAGAATCGCGAAGACGTCCTGACGACCCAAGGTGGTCAGTCACATTTCTCGATAACAGCCGCTCAGATGGTCGACTGCGGACGTTCGATCAATTTCGACACGTCGGCATGGGATCTATGACTTCGATCGCTTGGTCACGGCGGCACCTCATGATCGATCTCCCACGGAATTCCAAACCGGTCCACGAAGAGCGCGAAGTGTGTAGACCAAAACGATTTCTGAAGGCTGACCTGTATGGCACCGCCTTCGGACAAACTACGAAAGACCCGAGCTGCGTCTTCAGGCTCACGGATGTGTAGCGACACGTAGAACCCCTCGGGCCGCCGGTACTGATTCGGCAAATGGTCCGTGCCGTGCAAGGCGTAGTCGCCTACCTGCACACTCGCGAAGAGCACTTTTTGTTGCCAGTTCGGCGGAACCTGTGAGCCCAAAGGTGAATCCGCGTACTTTCGCACCCCGAGGATGGTGCCGCCGAGGATCTGCGAATAGAGTTCAAAGGCTTCCTCGCATTCGCCTGCGAAGGTCAGGTGATGAGCCACCCGCACCGAGGGATTTGAAACCACTGCAACTCTCCCGTCTCTCATATGGGCCGCGCTTCGTCGGCACCGGGTTGTCTGGTTTCCTGAAGTTTATACTGGCGCTCGCTGGGTCCGGTCTTGGCCGGTCTGGAACCTCGGCGGTGAGTGTTTGAACGTCGCGGGGCCGCGAAAGGGGACACCTCGGGGTAGAATTCCGAAGGCGACCTGTCGACCCGCAGCGGACTTTCCGCGTCGCGAGCGTGGCAATCAGGGTAGCGTGTCGAGCATCCAGCCTGCGAAAGCTACCCAAGTGTCCGTCATGCCAATGACGAAACGCAGGGGCAGAGACGCGATGAACAATGTCCCTGCCCAGATTAATGCCGGATGCAAACGACGTCGCGACGCGAACTCATACACGGCCCACGCGATCACGACGAGACTAATCGCGATTGCAGCGAACAGCCCGCCTGGTACTCCATCCGGCACGATGGGAAGGCGCGACACGGCGGGCGGCCAAAGAGCGACCGTGGCAAGAAGCATCAGGCGCTTGTGAGTTGCTCGGTTACCGCGAAAGTACAGCGCTGTTCCTATCAGCAGGGCAAATACGAGGATATCGAAGAAGCCCACAGACATGAATGAAAGGGCGGAACCCGGATATCCGCGGCCAATGAAACCGTGGTGACCTCCAAACAACATCGTCTCGAAACCCACTACTACAATAGCGGCGGCCAGCACGGCTCCGGCGATACCCACGCGCCTATGTATCGCAGCGTGTCCGGTTCTTATCAACAGGGTCTGAGCGAGGAACAGCGGCAGCCACAGCGTCATGATGAGCGCATGCCAACCCACCAAGGGTGGCAGCGGAGGGCCATCGAAAGCTGAGCGAAGATAATAGGTGCGCGTGAACCCCCCACCGACAACGATGATAGTCGTGATGGCAATACCAACGTAGAAGCCGCGACTCTCATCGGCGCGAATCGTTGAGGCGACAGTAGCCATCTCACCCCCGCTGGATTCTTCTTATGGTTGCGATTCTGAGGTCGCACATGCCTTCTCGCAACATTGTATTGCGCCTAGGCAACCGAACGTGGCGACCGCTATTGGCCGTTCCCCGCTGTTGCGGGTGCGCGTTTGAACGTATGAGATGTGTGTAAGCGGTCACTCGCGGGTAGAACCGGCAAGCGGCCTAACCACGGTCGAAATGACATTCGGTGGCCCAGCGCCCCCTCATTACGGTTTTCCTCGGCTCGACTCACCCCACCAAGATTCGCGGTAGTCCAAGTGCGTTGCCAAGGCGAGCATTGATCGCGGCTTGCTAGAGTGCTACATCTGGCGATAGCATATGTGGCTATGGCTGATATATATGACCGCATGCTCTCTCGCGAACTCAAGAAGGGCTCTGCGGAGTTGATCATCCTATCCATCGTCGAGGCTCGGGCCCGCCACGGCTACGAAATCAGCAAGCTCATCGAAGCCGAGTCGCATGGCGAACTCAAGTTCCACGTCGCATCGCTATACCCGCTGCTCTATCGGCTCGAAGAACGCGGCTGGCTGAGGGGCCGCTGGGTCGAGAAGCCCGGCCAGCGCAGGCGACGGTTCTACAGCCTGACGGCCGAAGGTTGCCGCGTGCTCGAGCAACAACGGGAGACATGGAGGAAATTCGTGCGCGCCATCTCGTCGATTACGGGAGTGAGCCATGCCTGATTGGAAGAAGGATCTCGAAAGGCGGTTCGCGCACTTGCGGCTCGGAGCTGCTCGTGAAGCTGAGATCATCGAAGAGCTAACCGAGCACCTTGAGCAGCGCTACGCCGAGCTTCGCGATGAGGGGGTCGATGAAGCCGCGGCCGTCGCCTTGGTGCGCGAGGAAGTGGAAACGAACCCAGACCTTGTGGAACGCATGCGTCCGCTGCGCCAAGCCAACGTACCGCCCCCCGTGAGCTTGGGCGGGCCGCGCCTGAGCCTGCTCGGCGATGTTTGGCAAGACTTACGCCTCGCGGCGCGTATGTTGCGCAAGCAGAAAGCGTTGACGCTGATGGTCTTGTTGACGCTTGCGATCGGTATCGGTGCCAACGGTGCGCTGTTCGCTCTCGTCGACCGCGTGTTGCTCCGTGATCTCCCGCTACCTGCGCCGGATCGTCTGGTGACGATTTGGGAACGAACCGAAACGACATCGGAAAGCCGGGTCGCGCCTCTCAATCTCTTCGACTGGATGCGGCGGAACCGGTCCTTCCAGGCGATCGGCGGGTTCATCCCCAACACAGGCAGCATGGTGATGAGCGGCCCCGGCGGCGCGGAGACGGTGTCGCGCCAGTGGGTCACGGCAGGCATTTTCGACGCACTCGGCGTCGCGCCGATCATCGGCAACACGTTCAGCACTGCCGACGATGCCGATCACGGCAACGTCGCCGTCTTGTCGGAAGCATTTTGGCGGACGCGCTTCGCCGCTGATCCGAGCATCGTGGGCCAAAGCATGCGTTTCGACGGCGAGCTGTTCACGATCGTCGGTGTGGTTCCGCAGGAGGCAGAGGTTCTCGCTCCGGTGAGCATGTGGGCAGCGCGGAGCATTCAAGGGTTGCCGGAGCGATTTCGCCGCAGCTACGAGCTGCAGACCGTGGCGCGGCTCAAACCCGACGTTTCGCTCGAGGCGGCCCGCGATGACCTTGCCCGGATCGCAGCGGATCTTGCGCGCGAGTATCCTGCGACGAATGAAGGTCGCGGCGTGACTTTGGAGCCGTTCCGAGACGTCGTGCTCGGCGCGGACCTGAAGCGCACGTCGTTGCTCTTTCTCGGCGTAGTGGGCTTCGTGCTGCTCATCTGCTTTGCGAACATCGCGAGCCTATTGCTCACGCGCAATGCTGGTCGAGGCAACGAGCTCGCGATCCGCTTCGTGCTCGGCGCGAATCGCCGACGTCTCTTACGTCAGTTCGCGACAGAAAACTTGCTGCTGGCTGCCTTGGGCGGTCTCATGGGTCTCGTCCTGGCCGGAGTGATGTTGCGTGTTGCGCCTGCGACAATTCCGCGGCAATTGCTACCCGCGGGCTTCTCGCTCGATCTTGATTGGCGCGTAGCCGTTTTCTGCGCCGGCACGACGCTGCTCGTCGCCACTTTGTTTACGCTCGCTTCGGGACGCCAGATCGGCGAGCTCGCGTCGTTACGCCAAGGCTTGCCGGGCGGTCGCGGCGTGACCGATCGGTCGAGCCGCACGCGCGAAGCGCTCGTCGTCGCTCAGGTGGCTACGGCCGTTGTGCTCTTGTATGGCGCGGGGTTGTTGACGCGCACGCTGCTCGACGTCGACGGCGTCGACCCGGGTTATCGAGCGCCTAGTGTCTCGTAACAGAAGTCATGTTAATGTTGGACCAGGTATCCTTCACGCGGAGGGAGTCCATGGCCAACCACGCTCAACCGCTGGCGCTGGGCCAAGCGGATCGTGAGGAGCTGCAGCACTTGCAGCGCTCGCCCTCGACACCCGCCGGGCTCAGCCGTCGCGCTCGCGCGGTGTTGTTGATGGCCGACGCAGTGGCCGGCACCGAGATCGCGCGCCTCACCGGCTACACACCTGTGCAGGTCAGTCGTATCCGGCGCCGCTTCGCCGAAAGCGGGATTGAGGGGCTGCGCGACAAGCCCCGCTCGGGCCGTCCCGCCAAGATCACGGCGGCCAAGGGCGCGCGCATCGTCGCACTGACCCTTAAGGCGCCGCCGCAAGGGCTGTCGCACTGGAGCACTCGAGAGCTCGCCGAGCGAGTCGGTGTCTCGCCCATGAGCGTGCATCGGCTCTGGCAAGCTCACGCTCTGCAGCCGCACCGTCTGGAGACCTTCAAGTTCACGACCGATCCGCACGCGGAGGAGAAGATCCGCGATGTGGTTGGGTTGTACCTCCACCCGCCCACTAACGCCGTCGTCCTCAGCATGGACGAGAAGACGCAGATTCAGGCGCTCGATCGAACGCAGCCACTGTTGCCGCTGCGTCCCGACATTCCGGCCCGCCAAACCCACGACTATCGGCGCCACGGACTCACCAGCCTCTATGCGGCGCTGGAGATCGCTTCCGGCGCCGTTCACGGAGAATGCAGCGAGCGGCACACCGGCGCTGACTTTTTGCGCTTCCTCAAAGGGCTGCACCGCCGCTACCGCGGGCGCGAGCTGCACGTCGTGCTCGACAATTCCTCCACCCATTCGACGCCCGATGTGAAAGCCTGGTTGCAGGCCCATCCCAACGTCCACTTTCACTTTACGCCCACGGGCGCATCGTGGTTGAACCTGATCGAGGCGTGGTTCGGGATCCTCACTCGCAAGTCCGTGCGCCGTGGATCCTTCCCCTCGGTCAAGGCGCTCGTTAGACACATCGAGCACTACATCGATCATTGGAACGATAACCCGACACCTTTCGTCTGGACCAAGGCGCCCGCCGATATCATCCGCAAAGCGGTGCGTCGTGGGCGTTAACATGACTTCGATACGAGACACTAGCGTACTCAGCATGGTCGTCGATCCGCTGGCGAACCGTTACCCGACGCCCGAAGCGCTTCTGCAGTTCTACGCGGCTATCGAGGACGAGCTGCATGCGATTCCGGGCGTTGCGAGCGCCGCTTGGACGAACACCCTGCCCCTCGGAGGATCGATGGCCGGCGGGCTGTTCTTCGACGTGGCGGGCGAGCCCGCCGTCCTGCCGGCGGAGCGGCCGACCGCCGACATGCACGTGGTCAGCTCGGATTACTTTCGCACGCTCGAACTACCGATTCTGGCCGGTCGCGCGTTCGACCAGCGTGACCGGCTCGGGAGCGCGTCCGTTTGCATCGTGAACGAGGCGTTCGTCGAGCGACGCGTGCGCGGCGCTAGCGCCGTCGGCCGCATCGTGCAAACGTGGCAGGCGGAGGACTCCACGGAAGCACCGCGCACGTGCGAGGTTATCGGCGTCGCGGCGAATGCCAAACGGAGAGCCGACGAGCTCGATGCGCCCACGCAGATCTACTACCCATTCGCCCAAACACCTTTGGACGACATTTTCCTCGTTGTTCGGCCGGTCTCGGGCGATGCCGAGGCTCTGACATCACAAGTTCGCGCAGCGATTGCGCGCGTCGATCGTGAGAGCCTAGTGAGCGTCACGAACATTGCGACGCTCGACGGCATTGCGCACCAAGCGACAGCTCGCTACCGATTCCGCGCGATCTTGATCGCGGCATTCGCCGGCCTGGCGCTGTCACTCGCGGCGTTTGGGCTTTTCGGCGTGCTCGCGTACTCGGTGGAACGGCGCTGGCGTGAGTACGGCGTGCGCATGGCGCTCGGCGCGAGACCCGCAGCCATCGTCCGCCTCATTGCTCGCGGTGCTGCGCATCTGCTGATTCCCGGCGCGCTCATTGGCGCCGTGCTCGCACTCGTGGTCGGGCAGCTGCTCCGGGCGATGCTGTTCGGCGTGCGTCCGTTCGATGCCGCGACAATCACGTTTGTGCTGGCCGTTCTCGTTGCGACGGCGGCCGTTGCCGTCGCAGGGCCGGCTTTCCGGGCGACGCGGATCGATCCGGTAGGCGCTTTGCGAAGTGCATAAGTGTAACCGTCGAGAGCGGGTCGCACGCCGACTGAGTTTTGCGGAATTCCGAGACGAGGCGCTGGCGGCAGCTCTCACGACGAACGCCCAGCGGACGGCGGCAACGGCAACTAACGGCAGCGCGTCACAGCCGCAGTTGGCCGATAGGCCGCCTGGGCAGTGAGTGTTTGGACGTCTTGGTCCCCGTCGAAGCGGACCTTCCTTAGGGTCGTGCTAACTTCTCTCATCGACCCGGCGCAGACGTTTTGGGGCCATAATTCAAATGTCTGCCTCCAGGGACGACAGGCGAGGAGTGACCTCATGATGAAGCATCTAATTTCGGTTTCTCTCATTGTCGCGGCCGTTGTCTTGTACGGCATTGGCTTGAGTCCGGCAGCGAACGTCTTTGTGGTCCTTGGCGTGCTGGCTGAAACCGCATTTTGGTTTCGAGTGGGTCGACTGTTTCGGCGCCGCGACAGCCACTAGCGAGCACTCTCTGCCTGGGGGGCGGCTGACTTCTGCTCTTGGCCGCAGCCGAAAGCTGCTGTCTGGGGTGGGTACTCGAGTGTCTCGTGGCCGAGAGGGGGTGGTCACGCGTTTCCTGCTGTGTGCGGTGCTGCTCGTCGCGGGTTCGGCTTCCGCCGATGTGACCCAGGATCTCGTGGCGCTCGAGCAGCGTGGAGTCCTGCAGAATGTTGTCTACGGCGCGTCGGCGACCGATCTAACGACGGTTCTCGCCGCCGCAATAATCTTCGCGCTAATCGGCGTGGCTGCCTGTTGGGCGCGGATTCGTTCCGCACTTCGACTCGACCCACGAGCGGTGTTCAATGAGTAGCGACGTTCTGGCGCCCGTGGCGGTCGCGGCCGCGCCCTCCAGTGACCGGCGGCAATTTCTCCTTCCGTTTATGCGCCGAGCCCGGCTGTGATGAGTGCGCGTTCGAACGTCTCTGGGCGGCGGAAGCGGCTATTCCCGAGTAGAATCGCCGAGAGGACCTCTCGACCGGACGCAGACGTCGGTTTTGATGGTTCCGTCGCATGAGGTTCCGCGTCCCTCTGCTATACAAAGGGCGCTTATGCGAAAGTACGAAACGCCGTCCGGCACCATGTCGCCTAAAACGCGTCGCACCCGGAGCACATGTCCGGGGTGGCAATCGGTACTCCGGGCGTGCGCGACATTGGTCCTGACGCTCGTAATGTCTGCGAGTGTCACTGCTGCCCCTGATGACACCACCGCTGGCCCCGATAGCGACACGAGTCAGGCAGCCTTTGAATTTGCCTTCTTTGTCTTTCAGGACTTTCGCCTCACGCCAAGACTCGGCGCGGTCTATCCACTTGTCCTGGTCGATCATTTCGGCGTCTACAAACGCAGAGAGCCGGCTGCTAGTAGCAACCGGGATCCAACCATCAGGGTCGATGCAGAAAAACTCTACTACGATGGTCTCGAAATCACTGTGGCGCGAAATCGCGATGAGGGCGCCTTGACCGACGTCTGGCTACAGCATGTGCGCATTTCGGACTCTCGCTATCAATTGAGCGGCGGGCTTCGTGTCGGTGAGCCTTTTCAGAAGTTCTGGCGCGTCCTCTGGGGGGATGCAGCGCGGCACCCTCCGTCGACGGCGTTCTACGCCGGCGGCTCGGAGGTTGTCGGCAACTCCAAGCTGGCGGGCCACGCGACTGTAACTCTAGAGCTATCGGACGATGACAGAGTGACCGCTGTCGACATCGACTATTGGGCAGACTGATAGAAGGGCTGGCCACGTCGGTGGATCGGGTCAGATGAACGCGATCGGCGCGAACAGCCGCTCTTGCGCCGAAAGGCCGCCTCGAAGCTGAGCGTTTGGAGATCGCCTGATCGCAGGAGCGGCTGTTAATGCTATGTTTAGTCGGCAGCCGTGATCGACCCGAAGTCGACGTTCGGTTGAGCCTCCAGTTCATGATCCGGGGATAGACATGAACGTCAATCAAGTCGGGCCCGGTATTTCGGCGTTTATAGTCCTTGCCGTTTCCGGTGGCTGCAGCGCAGGGATCGCGCACCCGCCACCCGCTGTTCGGCTAGATCCCGTCACCGCTGTCATTGAGGCGTTTCATAGCCACCAAGTCGTTGCGTTGGGCGACTGGCACCACAACTTGCAGCTCCACCGATTGCGTTTAGATCTGATCCGGGATCCGCGCTTTCCTGTCGTGGCGAGGGACATCGTTGTGGAGCCGTTCAATGCCGTCGCGCCATGCCAGACAAAGGAGATTGGCGCGGCAGGGGCACCCGGCTTAGGATCCTGCGCTGAGAGCGAGGTCCGAGCGGGCCGCGCGGCGCCGTGAAGTGCAATCGGATGGGGGAATAGGTATGTTGCGAAATTCCAAGCGTATTCTGGTCTGGGCAATGGCCTTGTTGAGCCAAGTCGGGATCGCCGGCAGTGCGCTATCCCAGAGTCAGGGCGCATGCGACGCAAGCTGCCTCAAGGGCTTCATGGATGCCTATCTGAACGCGCTCGTCGCGCATGATCCCTCGCGCGTTCCGGTTGCCAAGAACTACCGGTACACGGAAAACCGCGCGGATGTGCGGCTTGGCGAGGCGGTTTGGGCGACCGTCAAATCGCTCGGCGACTATCGCCATGATTTCTATGAGCCGAAGACCGGTGGTGTCGCGACCTTCGTTTCGCTCACGGAAAATGATTTTCCGGATCTTCTATCTGTGCGGCTCAAGGTCGAGAACGGCAAGATCACGGACATTGAGACGATCGTTTCCCGCCACGCGCGGAACGCCAAGAACATGCCGCCGAAGGATCCGAATTGGACCGAACTATTCGATCGCGTCGAACCGGAGAAGACGAGGCTCACCCGGGAGCAACTCGTACAGGGCGCGATCGACTATATGCGCTCGATCGCCTTCCTAGACGGCAAACTGGCGCCCTTCGCCGAATCTTGCATCCGGCTGGAAAACGGCGGCACGATGGCGCTCGGTCCAAATGACGCATCGCCTGTACCCATGTTGGCCGGGGCTGGAAACGCTGCGGACAACTGGTTCACCGCCGTCAGCAAGACCATGGGCATGGGCTGTACCGACCAGATAAGCACCGGCGCCTACGCCTTCATTACCGGGTATGAGAGTGCCAGTTTCCCCGTGGTCGATGTCGAGCGCCAGATCGTCTACGGGACATTCAACTTCATGCGCCGCGGCGACGTCCCGGGCGTGACGATGGATGGCAAGATGTATGACTTCCCGGAAGGGATGCGGTACCCGAACGAAATGCTCAACAGCGAGGCCTGGAAATTCGTGGACGGCAAGATTGCGCGTATCGAAGCTGTCTTCACCGGGCCACAAGCCTATCAGCTCGGTACCGGGTGGCCCGGCACCAAGCCGGTCTCGCGGCCGGCCGGCAAATGATCGCGGGCGGCGGGCGGTGCCGCGCGCGGTGTGACCGGAGGCCGACATCGGCCGTGCGTACGCGTTGAAATTCTGCCGCGAAGTGCGGTGTAGCGCCGGCTTCCCGTCGTGAACCGCCGGTGGCTTTGACACAATGGCTGTTACGCGCACCGCTGCCGGCGCAGAAGGGGCATTTAAGATGCGTATCCGCGTCAACGATAACCGAGCGCTTTGCTCGCAACTGCCGCGCCGGCCGTGAGCGACTCGAGCTTGGCCCACGCGATCTCCGGATGCGAGCGCCCGCCGAAGCCGCAATCCGCGCCCGCAATCACGTTCTCGCGGCCCACGCGCTCTGCGTAGCGAACGATGCGCTGCGCCACGAGCTCGGGATGCTCGATGCCGTCGGTCGCGTGCGAGATCACGCCGGGAATCAGTATCTTGCCTTCCGGCAACTTCACGTCGTCCCAAACGGCGTACTCGTGCTCGTGCCGCGCGTTGGCGCCTTCGACGAGATACGCCTCAGCTTTCACGGTCAGCAACAGATCAACGAGGTGCGTGAGCTCGAGGTCATAGGCGTGCGGCCCGTGCCAACTACCCCAGCAGAGGTGATAGCGAACCCGATCTTCCGGAACGTTGCGCAGCGCATGATTCAGCGCCTCGATGCGCAGGGCGCAGCGGCGCCGAAACGCGTCGAGGCCCATCGCGATGCCGATCCGGTCCCAAAGCGCAGGCAACCAGGCATCGTCGATTTGTAGGATCAGGCCGGCGTCTGCGATAGCCTCGTATTCGACGCGCAGCGCCTCGGCAAGCGCGAATACGTATTCCTCGTCACTCGAGTAGAACTCATTCTCGCGGTAAACCTCGAGGCTCGCCGGCGCGGTGGAGGTCAGAAAAAGGTCGTTCGGCCCGGCGTATTGAAGCAGCGTATCGATCTCGTGCCGCAGCACGTCGTGCGCTCGGTAGGTGATCGGCCCCGTGCAGACCCAATTCATGCGCTTCGAGCGAATCTGCTCGCCGGGCGCGTAGAAGAGCGTCCGGCGCTCCGTCGCGTAGCGATAGAAGCCCGCGAACTGCTCGCGGTCCTTGCCTTGCTGGAGCAGCGGCAACGCCGCACCGTGCGGTCGCTCGGAGAAACCGCCGAAGCGATCGTCGACGTACGACAGCCAGTCGCCGCCTTTCGTGTATTCGCCTTCGTTGATGACGTCGAGGCCGACGGCGCGCTGTCGTGCGACGACATCGGCGACAGCGGCATCGCGCGCGGCAGCGTCGGTGAGTCCCGGCGGCTCCGGCAAACTGCCGACGTGTGTCGTGAGAATCCGACCCGTGCTGCGCTTCATGAGCTCACGCGGTGAGGCTGGTCGTATTCTTCGCACTACGCGGGGTTCTCGCTGCATGCCGGCATCGGTGTAGAAGGGAGCAGCGGGAGAAGCTAGAACGACTCATGAGGCGTTGCGAGCGGCGATCACCCCAGCCGGAAGAGGGCCGGGGCACAGAAGCGAGCCGTGCACCGGAGCGGCCAGCGTCGAAGGACACTCGCATGAACGGGGCCCGCCGCCTCAAGCGCGTGTTCGGGATCGGGTTGGAATACGTCGTCAAGAAAACCAGTGACGGCGGAGAAATTCTTCGGCGCCAATACGATCCACGTAATTCCGCGTCCCGCGGTCTCCGGCCGGCCGCTCATAAGCTTCCCCGGTGCCGTCAAAGCTGAAATAGGGCATCTCGCGAAAGACGGCGCGCCGCGGCGCCGGCAAGACTCCAACCGAACGCGGTGCCCGGCCTATCAGCGCCTGCCAAGATGCGCGCGCTGCGAGCCCGCCGCTGCCCACGAGACAGCTGGCCCAGACCAGAAAGCGGCGGCGATCAAAATGCCGAATCATGCTTGCCTCCTGCCCGAATAGGGCCGCAGGGGTGCGTCGAGCAACGGCAGCTCTCGGTTGCTGTACCAGCGCCCGTGCACCTGCGGCGTGTTGCGGAACGGCAGGAAGACGCGAGCCAGCTCCTCCATCTCGACCGCATCGACGATCACGAGCTCCGTGCGCATGTCGGCGTAGTTGCTGGCCGTGCCGATCAGATAACCCTCACCCTCGGGCGCCGCGGCGCTGCGCGGAATGAAGCTGACCTCCTGGAGGCTATGCACGTCGCCGGCGAAATACTTGCGCCATTCGCCGGCCTGTGTGTCGTAGCGAAAGTAGCTGTTCGTCACGCGGTTCGTGCCGGCGCGCTCACGGTCGAACGGCTGGTCTGGATCGGACATGGACGAGTAGACGTAGCGGTAAGGCACGCTGAGATAGCGGTCGTCGACGCGCGCGAGGTCGACGACGTCGGTCGGATCGAGGATTCGCTCTTCGTAGGCGTCGCGCCGGGAAGCCATATCGAAGGTCAGCCGTCGAATCGTGTGGCCCGCCAGCCTCGGGTTCCATGGCGAGTCGTCGATCTGCGGAAAAAACGGGAACGGGTTGCCATCACTGATCGGGGCGTCCACGACCACCTTGCGGCCGTCGTCGTATGCGTTGATCGTATGCACGACCGCGCTCGCAGGACCTTTGAACCAGCGCGCGTCGGAGCCGTCGCCGTCGCGCCGAATCACACCCCAGTAGGTCGGCCGGCTCGCGTCCCAGGCCCAATGCAGCCGGCCGTCGCGAAGCCTGTCCATGCTCGTGACGTAGCCGTAAACCGGGAAGATGAAATAGTTCTGCGTCAACACCATGTCGTGCAACATGCTGACGTACGGCACTTTGACGCGCACGTCGTGTTTGACGCGGCCGTCAGGCGCGATCGTGTAGATCCAAAGATCGTCTGTGCACAACCCGGTCGCCTCGTAGCCGAAGCAGACGAGATCACCGCTGACCGGGTCGATTTTTGGATGGGCCGTGAACGTTTGCGCTTTGTATTGGCCGTTGAAATCCCAGGGCCCGAGCGTCTCGAGCGTGTTCGGGTCCATCTCGTAAGGGTGCGCGTCTTCCTTCAGCGCATAGAGCTTGCCGCCGAACGCGAGCGGCGACGTATTCGCAACCGTCGCAAGATATGGCCGGTCGAGGTCGCGAACCGACTCGTCGTGCGTGAACGGGTTGCGGTAAACACCATAAAGCTGTTTGCGCGCCTCGAGGTTCTTGAGGAAGCGCGGAGTTTTGACCCAACGTGCGCGGAAATCGACGGTACCGCTGCGAATACGGAAGCTGCTGATGTAGCCGTCGGACGAGAAGGGGCTGTCGTCGGGCCTCGAGGCTGGATAGAACCATTCTCCGCCTACCCTAACGAACGCGCCGTTGAGATCCTTCGGGATGTTTCCCTCGACCTCGCAGTCGTAGATGTCCGCTTCGAATCGCTGTGGAGAAAAGAAGCCGGCCGGGGCAGGGCCATTTGTGAAATCGACCATGCTATTCTTCCTGGATGGCACTCTGGAATAACTAAAGCTACGACAGAGGCTCACGCCTGTCCAATGGAGGGAGCACCGTGCGCGCCACTGCTGCTATCACCATGATTCTCGGACTCGGCTGCATCGCCAGCAACGCTCTGTCTCAGCCCGTCGGCTGCGACAGGGCGTGCCTTCAGGACTTTGCCGACACGTACCGCGAGGCCTACCTCGCGCATGACGCGGGCCGGGTGGCTATCGACGACGAGGTCCGTTTCAGCGAGAACTTCGTCGAGATGCGGTTTCCCGACGGCACGTGGCACACGGTCAGCGAGGAACTGGGTCCCGCGTTGACGCTGCTCGATCCGGGTACCGGCCAGATCGGCATCTTTACGGCGATCAGGCAGAACGATGTGTTGGGATTTCTCGCGATACGGCTCAAAGTCGAAGGCGCGGAGATTACCGAGATCGAACATGTGATCTCCACGCGCCGCAACCTGAGCAGCCCGCCCACGCCGATTGGTGACGCCGAGCAGTACAGCCACGACCCCATCATCACGACGCCGGTGCCGCTCGATCAGCGCCTGCCGCGGGAACGGCTCATTGCGCACGGCCGCGGCTATTTCGCAACGCTGGAGCGCAACAATGGCGAGATCCGGGGCACGTGCTTTGTGCCCGATGCCATTCGCCGGGAGAACGGAATGTTGTTCCCCGAGATTGAAGCCGGCTTCAGGTCTGGGCGGTATTTCTTCAACAACGAGGTGCGCAACTGGCCGGTGCTCGTTGACGAGGAGAAAGGAGTAGCGCTGTTTCGCGCCTTCATCGATCACAAGGGCGTGCTCGACAAGTTCAAGCTGACCGACGGCAGAGAGGTCCGGAGCATCTTCAGGGAACCTCAGTCGTGGGGGTTGCTTGAGATGTTCGCGATCCGGGAGGACTGCATCGCTTCGGTTGTCGCGAACTTCGTCCAGTCACCCTATAAGATGAGTTCCCCCTGGAACCCGCGCTGAAGCGAACTCGTCCATGCCGCGGGTACCGACGGGCTTAATCGTCGATCCACCGGATGCATCGATGCCAGCATTGACGCCGGACGGGAAGCGCCGCGTGGTCGTAATAGAAGACGATTGGGCGTCGTCTGGCGAGGAGATTGAGAGGGGTTGCCCGGCTGTCCTTGGACGTCGATTGCAGGTAGCTCAAGCACAGCGCGAGTGGCGAGAGGCGGGTGGCCCGCCCGATGCAGAGGACCTCGCGGCGACATGGATCGGTCATATCGCGCGCGCCTTAGAGCCAACCGGTTTCGGCGGTGATCGTTATGGTGTTGCCTGGCTGATCGAGGCCTCGTTTCTCGTGGATGGCTGGGAGCTATTCCTGGTCTCAAGGAACACCTTGAGGTTGTGGTTGTTTCGGGGGTTGTCGGCTACGCGAAACCGCATCCCCAGATATTCCGGTTCGCGTTAGATCAGCTCGGTGTGGAAGCCGACCGAGTGCTGTTCGTGGGCGACAGTGTGGAGGACGACGTAGAGGGGGCCGCAGCAATCGGGATGCCTTCCGTGCTGATGGACCGACAGCGCCGATTTGCTGGCCAGCATCGTGATCGAATCGACTCGCTACATGAGCTGCTAGATCATCTGGTGGCCGGTCGCGGATAGCCGCTCCTGCGCTGAAAGCCGGCCGGAAGGGTGAGCGTTTGAGTGTCTCGGCCGCGGCGAAAGCGGCTATTAGCCGAGTAGGATCGCCAATCCGACCTATCGACCCCGGACGGCCATCGGTGAGAATTTCGCCGCGCTCCGACTCGCTGCGAGAGTAGTGCCGACGCTCGTCTATCCGGCGCTACTCTCCGAAAGCCTCAAGCTCTCGGTGATACATTCTCGCTTTCTCAGCCTCATGCCAAGTCATCGACCCGATCCACGCGGCAGCAGCCACGGGGATTAGCGCGACGTGTCACCATTGGTCGCTCCGGCCTATTGGGTTCTCCAAAAGGAGCCAAGCCGACAAGAGTACGCCGCCGGGCGCTGATGCAACGAGGTGACCGATGGCGAGGTTACGGTGTGTGTCGCGCAGACGTTTGAGTTCGCCCTTGTGGACGGAAACACCATCCCGAGCGTCGACTTCGATCGCACTCCATGTAGGGTTACGGCTACGCCACAGATATAGCCAGTAAACGCCACCACCAATCAGGCAAGTCCCATCCGGAACAGCAGGCTCTCATATGACATGAGCGCCCACGCAGCGGGAACAACGGCCACAACGGCAGCGAGATATTCGAGCGAACTGCGATAACGCCCGTATCGGGTGTGATCCAACGCACGTAGTTGCAGAAACGTCATATCCGGTAACTCCAGTGGTTGGGATTGCCACGCCGTTTTCCCGGCGTCTTCCGAAGGATCGTTAGACATCGGGCGGAGTTGTCGGGAAAGCGGAGTCAAAACGGCGCGACGATGTCGGCGGCGTGACGAGTGAAGCGGGCGGCCGCTCCTGGCCGGCAACCGCTGTGCGGGTTGGACGCTCGCGTCTCTCGCGCGCTACGGAAGCGCCCATTCCTTAAGGTTCAGCGAGCCGATTTACATACGAGGAATTACGCTGTTCGATCTGCACGGCAACAAGAACTCGGCACCGCGAGCCACAGGCTACGCAACGGCGGGACGACGCCGTTGACGTCATTGCGATTGAACCACCGAACAGCGCGGTTCTAAAATCTGACCGCCCGGGCGTCAGCCATGATTACGTCGTGATACACCGGCAGCGACCAACCCTCGGCCTCGAGCTCTTTCAGTCGCTTGTCTACCATGCGCACATAGTTGGCCGGGCTGCCGTAGTTCTTCTTCACGATGGCGGCGTCGATCGGTGTCTGCCACCCGGAGAGATAGCACAGCAACGGCGTCTGCATCCTGCCGGAGCCCGCGCCCGTGCTGGCCGGGTTCGGCGGGTTGTGCATCGTGTACTTGTAGAGCGGCAGGTCCACCCATGTGCTGCGGATGCCGCCCATGGCGTTGCCGTATTGATCGAGCTGCATCAGCGAGCCGTCGTTCACCGTGTACATGTCCATGATCACGCGCGGCGCATGCGGCGGGCTGATGCCTTTGTCGACCCACTGCAGCAAGTGATGCAGCGCCACCGACGCCATGGCGTCGAGCGGAATCTCGGACAGCGGCTCCAGGCAGTCTTCTTGGGTCAGGCGCTTGCGCGTGTTGCGTGAATCGAGGTGCGCCATCCCTGCGAATTCATACACGCGAAACTGCTTGCCCGGCTCATCGCTGTCCTGCGTGGCCGTCGCCACGTCCTGATACTCCACCTGTGTGGGCACTTGGATGATCGGCACATCCACCGGTGCAATGGTCGAACCGTTCATGGTCGGCATGAAGCCGTCATAGATGTTGGCCATGCTGGCCAGCTTGAACACCTTGTGCGACGGCAGATAGTTGACCACCATCGCCGAGCTCGCGGACGTGCCCCACAGGATCATCTTGCGCAGCTTCAGGTCTGCGATGGGGCTTTGCGGGCTTTTGATCAGCGCACCGGCCTGGGCCAGGATTTCGCTTATCTGCTTCTGGGTGGCCTTGAGCGAGCCGTAGCGTTCCGGATTGAACGCGGCGATCTGCTCCACGCCGGTGGTATCGATCTCCACCGCGATATGGCCCGCATCCATGATGTAAAGCGAGTTGTATTCGAACGCGTGCGCGGCGGCGGCGGCCGGGTGCATGGGCTCGGCAACCACCAGGCCGCTGAACTTGCGGTTGTCTTTCGGTTTACGGATGACCAGGCGCGTCTCGTAAGCGTCGCCCGCCGCAGTGCCGGAGATGAGGTATTCATCCACTGCATAGCCCCGCTGTTCGGGCCCTTTGCCCGGCCACACCGCGGAGGCGGAGTCGTAAACCTTACCGGGCCCTGTGAGCGGCCTGATGGCGGGGATGGGCGCGACGATCGGTGTCGGGGGTGGTTCCGGCGCCGCGGGGCGGCGGCCGGGGAAGCCCGGTGGCTGTGCCAGAGCCATGCCGGCCATCGCGAGAAAGGCCAACACGGCGGACGAGATCCGAAACTTTTGTGCGCTTGTTTTCACGGCCTGCTGTCTCCCCGGCTTCTGCGCAGAGTTTACCCAGGAATCAGCGATGTTGTTACACGTATCGAGCGACGAGGCGCTCACCTCGGCAACGCAACCTAATTGAGACTCGCGGCCGGGGATCGTTCGCGCGAGGCCGAACGTCGCCAAACACGCCGATAACCACTGCTCCGATGCCCGGCCCGCGGGCCCATCGCGACCGCGGTACGTTATCGAGTGGCCGAACGCAGCGGCGATTGAACGTCTCGGATTCCGCGTGTATGGACTCCTCCTCGTTTGCAAGGGCCTGACGTCGGGTGGCAGGTTCGATTGCTCACGTGTATCCGGTCTCTGTGTCGTGCCAAGGGCACGGGACCATGATGGGCTATTCGCGCGCTGACTCCCCAGCGGAAGCACGGGCTTTTCGCCCTCCGCGGAAATCGGGTTTTGCCAACGCCGGTTCGACCTGTTCGCCGTCAATCAGACTCCTTCGCAATCGTTGGTAGGTTCCTGCGGTATGCCTCGCGCGCTACTGAGCTGTATTCGCCGCCAATTGCGGGTCGTAATCGACGTCGTGGCGGATCAGCGCCCAGGCCATGCGTGCCGTCTTGTTGGCCAGCGCTACCGTCACGACGTTGCTGTGTTTGTGGGCGAGCAAGCCGTTGATCCAACGACTCAGGGGATCGGCTTTGCCTTTCGCGGTGTGCACTGCGGCACGAGCTCCGTGCACCAAGAGCTGGCGCAGATACGCATCGCCTCGTTTGCTGATCCCGAGGAGGCGCTCTTTGCCGCCGGTACCGTGGTGCTTGGGGGTTAGACCCATGGCCACGGCGAACTCACGCCCTCGAGCAAACGACTCCCCCGTGCCCAGTGCGGCAACGAGCGCCGTGGCAATCGTGGGCCCGACGCCTCGCAGCGCCAACAGTCGCTGTGCTGCCGGCGTCTCTCTGACGATCGAGTCGAGCTCCTCGTCCAGCGCCTCGATCCGCTCGTCGAGAAGTCGCAGATCTTCGGCCAGCCCCGCCAACAGGCGGCGAAATCGATCACTCAAGCCATTGGTCGCATCTTCCAGCCACTCCGGTAACGCCTTGCGCAGCTGTCCGATGCGCACCGGCGCCACTAGACCGTATTCGCCTACCAAGCCTCGAATCTGGTTCGCTTTGCCCGTGCGTTGCTTGATCAGCTCCGCGCGCACGCGATGCACGGCCTGAATGTCTTGTTGTTCGACGCTCTTCAGCGCTACGAACCGCATCGACGGCCGGCTCATCGCTTCACAGATCGCCTCCGCGTCGTTGCGATCGCTCTTGTTGCTCTTCACGTACGGCTTCACGAACTGCGGCGCCATCAGCTTCACTCGATAGCCGCGTGCCTGAAGCTGACGACCCCAGTGGTGCGCTCCCGCGCACGCCTCCATGCCTATCTCAGTTCCAGGTTCAACATGCCGCTGAATCGCCGCCAACCACTGCCCCCGTCGCAGGCTCCGCTTCCACACTGGCTTCTCGTGCCCGTTCACCCCATGCACTTGAAACACGTTCTTTGCCAAATCTACGCCGACGCGTCTAATCTCCATCTCGGATTCCTCCTCGCTCCTGACTGATGCAACACATCACCAGTCTGGCACTCGATGCCGATAGTGGGTGAGGAGGAGTCCATCCCATTGGAAGCGGACCTTCCTTGACCGTCGTGCTAACTTCGGCTCTCTTTGTTTTTCGCGATGGCCCTTGGAGAACGCGCGATGGCACAAGACCCGGCAATCACCGCGTACGGACATAGGCACGACTCGATGCCTCAAGAGTTCGATAATTTTGTCGCTATCCGCCTTCGACCGTTACTACGCGCAGGACGAGCAAAGCCGCGAGGACGGCAATGTCATTCATCTGCGCGACCGGGGGCTGGCGATCGGCCTAGCTCGCCCGCATTGAGTCGGCAGAGGATGCACAGGCTTGGTGAGAACTAGGGCGTTGGCAGCAGCAGCCGCGAGTGAAGCCTCGCCAGTTTGCGAAGGGCCCTGACGGCGCGAGGCCAGTGCGATCGGCGTGCGCGGGACAGCCCCACGACGAGTTAGTTCGGTGCTTACCATTTAGTAAGAAGCAGCGTGACGTTAGTGCGGCAACTACATACTTGGTAGCCTCTGAAGTCAGTGGATATAGAAACGAAGTCGCGATGCCGCTCGGAATACGGCGGCGCGAATACCGATGCGATTAGGCATCGATGAGAGGCAATATGAAAACTGTATATATGCTCTGTGCGACCATCACCTTGGTCGGGGCGCTACCGGCGATAGCGGCCGAGCAATGTTCGATTCATCCGACGAAGGGTACCCCAGAAGCCAAACTCAAGGGTCTTGCGAAGGTATCGCAATCGGAGGCGCAGAAGACCGCCATCGCGAAACTTGACGCGAGGGAGTCGGTGTCTGTGGCGAGCGCAGAACTAGAAGCGGAGCACGGTTGTCTGATCTGGTCCTTCGACCTGCGCGTCGCCGGCAAAGGGGGCATCCAGGAAGTTCAGGTCGATGCGGGTAACGGCAACGTGCTCTCCGTCAAGCACGAGAGCTCACGCCAAGAAGCCGCCGAGACTAGCAAGGAACGCTCCGCCACCGCCCCGAAATAGCAACTCGGGCGGCACTGCTCGTGGTCCTCAATCGCCCGGGCCTGTCACCGTTTCGGCTCCGTGACCGCCGCCACGCTGTTGTCGGCATGGCAGGCCCGAACTCCGGGACATCGACCATGCGACGGCCTTTTCGACGAGCGACCAGCGCAGGATCTCGCACTCGGGGCGTCGAGCGCTCGCGGGCGAAGCATTCGATGTATGCGGTGCTATCGCTTCTTCTTTGCGCGTCGATCGGCCTCTCATGCAGTGCGCATGCAGCACCTACGTCAACGACTTTCCAGAAGGTGATGATTGTAGTCTTCGAGAACGCCAACTATCGGGACGTCCTCGAACAACCGGCCTTCGACAATTTCGCGCGGGATGGCGCGCTTCTGGCTCGATTCCATGCTGAAACCCATCCCTCTCAAGGCAACTACATCGCCATGGTTGCCGGCAGCACGTACGGTGTGAGCTCTGATCAATTGGTCGACCTCGATGCCCGGCACATCGGGGATCTGCTCGAGGCGAAGCATAGGACTTGGAAGATTTATCTGGAAGCTTATCCCGGCGGCTGCTTCCTTGACAAAGCATCCGATGGTTATGTGAGAAAGCATAACCCTTTCGCAAGCTTTCGGAATATTCAACTGAACGCGAGGCGTTGCTCGGAACATCTTGTCAACGCATCCATGCTCAATGACGACGTGCACGTCGGCACGTTACCGGACTTCTCGCTCTACATCCCAGATCTCGATAACGACGGCCATGACACCGGCGTCGCCTACGCTGCCCGCTGGTTTTCGCGGTTCTTCGGCCCGCTGCGGTCCGATCCGCGTTTCATGAACGGCTTGCTATTGATTGTGACGTTCGATGAGAGCAAGTTTTTCGGCGGTAACCACGTCTTCACGGCCCTCTACGGCGATGGCATCGCTCCCGGCTCGAGCACGGACGCGCGGTACGATCACTACAGCATCCTGCGCACCGTCGAAGAGGTGCTCGGTATCGGAACGCTGGGGAAATTTGACGCCATGGCTCGGCCGATCACGGGCGTTTGGAAATAGCCGGTGCACCGCGAGCTCACCCACCTTGAGCGCGACTGTCACATATCGCTCGAGCGACAATCTTGACGGCCCCGCTTGGGTGTCGCGCAAAGGACGGACGTCAGCTCGCTGCGATCACGAGCGCGCCAGAGATTGGGTTTGGCGCCTACATTGGCTGTCGTCGCGTTCGGTAACGCCGTGCCCTGCTGCACCGGGCACCGGCTCGGACCCGCATCCCGTCAGACCCGCACGCGCAAATCTGCCGTTGGCGTGGCAACGGCCTCACGCCTCGCGGATGCGAGAAACAGGCACTGCAGCACATGCTCCTGCGTGGGCTTGCCGCCGCCAAACGCGCCGACTGCTGCGGTTTTAGCGAAGTGGCAGGCATCTTGCAGGCTGCCGGAGGTGAGCGACCGCGCATGGAGCGAGAGTGCGCATAGTTACCTCATCGGCACGACATGGGAAACGAGTGGTGCCCTGGACCGCGAGCAGACCGATTTCGCGGGCGCCTTGGAGGACGGCCTTTGAGCGCGGGTGACGAGTCATCGCAGCTCTACGGGCGTGATCGCGTCGTGCACCTGTTGTTCGACGTCGGTGTGTTCGCCAAGGGCTTGGACGGCGTGCTCGAGATCATTGGCGGCGTTCTGCTGCTGTCCCTCAGCTCGGAGCGCATAAGCACGATTGTGCGCATCCTCACTCAACACGAGCTCAGCGCGGATCCGAACGACTTCGTCGCCAATCTGCTCGTGCAATCTCTACACTACATATCAGGCGATACGAAACTGTTCGGTGCGATCTTCCTGCTCTGGCACGGTGCTGTGAAGGTCGGCCTCGTCTGGGCGCTATTGCGCAGGCAGTGGTGGGCCTATCCCGTCGCGATGGCGGCCTTCGTTGCCTTTGTCGCCTACCAGCTCTATCGCTACACGCATACCCACTCTATCTGGCTCCTTGGGTTGTCATTGCTGGATGTCTTCGTGATCCTGTTGACGTGGCTTGAGTACAGGCGTCTCAAGACCGGGCACGCGTTCCACGCGCGACGGGTTCGGATCTGACGGCCGGCTCATCTAGGGATGTTCGGTAACGTCCGGTGATTTACTGAGGCGCAAGTCGTCCCCGAAGCGGCTGTAGCTCAAGGTTCGTGCTAAGGTCCGAGCTCGACCCGTTGCGGCTCCCGGATTCCGCGGAAGCGGGGGAATCCCAAATGGCAAAGATGGTGAGTAATGAGTGCGTATGTCCCGGTGCTGATTTGGATTTTGAGTGCGGGTATCTGTGCTTGGATCGGAAAAGCTCGGCATGTTAGAGCAAGTTTCCTTTGGAGCACGGTGGTCGTGATATTGGGGCCTTTCGCGATTCCGTTGATATTCCTTGCGAGGCCGCAAGAGTCATTCAGCGCAGACTAACTTCGCTTATCCGAATGGCCGCTTCTGCGCCGATAGGCGGTCTCGGCGTGGACGGCTGAGCGTCTCGAGTCCTTGAAAGCGGCCCTGGCCCGGTAGAATCTCGAAGGCGTCCCAAAGAGACCAAGCGGCTGTTCGTCCATGCAGATCGATTGTGGCATTTGCACGCTCAGACCATGGCAGTACGGAGACGAGTCGGCGTTGGTGCGTCACGCGAACGATCGTGACATTTGGTTGAATCTGCGTGACCAGTTTCCGCATGCATACACCAATGGGAGCCCGATAGTCACCCCGGCCCGCTCTTTGCTCTTGTGCGCGGTCGAAGCTCCTGTTCTTGGGCGGTTCGCGCAGATGTTCCGCTACACGTCATTCAAGAGTTGGAGCACATCGCGCGAGACGAGCAGCCGGTCGTCGATTTGCAGACCACGCCTCTGCATGCGCTTCGATATCTCAGTATTCTTGATTCGGCGCCTCGGTTAACCACAACCGCCGGCCCTGCATTCTCATTCCCCGAAACGCTCGTAGCGTCTAGTAGGGTCGTTCGGATCGAGAGCGAGTCGCTGCTCGCGCACAACTTCCGCGGCTGGGTAGCCGGCGAGCTTAGGGCAGGGCGGGCGCCTGTTGTCGGCATTGTTCGGAACGGACACGCCGTGAGCGTGTGCTTCTGTGCGCGTCGATCAACCGCTGCCGCCGAAGCCGGCCTCGAGACTGCGGAGCCATATCGGCGTAGTGGATTTGGAGTGAGCGTAACAGCGGCTTGGGCCACCGCGGTTCGCTCGACAGGGCGCGTTCCGCTCTACAGCACGTCATGGGGCAATGGCGCCTCTCTGGGCGTTGCGCGCAAACTTGGTCTAGTGCCATACGCGAGTTGCTGGATCGTCGCCGAGGCAGTCCGGACTGCTTGAACGGTTGGAGCGGCGGGAGGTAATCGGGGGCGGGGCGTGCACGGCGCTGGACCGGATCGCGCGCGGCCGCTAACCGCGGAGCGTTTCGCCGCTCCTGCGCCGATTGCTGCTGTGGCGGCCTAGCGTTTGAAATCTCGGGCGCCGCGCCAGCAGACATTCGCGAGGACAATCACCAAAGCAAACTTGCCACTCACTGAAGACGGTCGCGTCGGGTCGTCAGCAGCGCCATTTGGAGCACCCGTCAGCCGAGGCGCAGCGCATCCACCGGCGCGGTCGCAGCGGCGCGGGCCGCCGGCAGCAGGGTCGCGAGCATCGCGACCGCCACGAAGATCGCGGTTGCTGTCGCGATCGTGACGGGATCGAAAGGACTCACGCCGTAAAGTTGCGTCGCGATCAGCCGGCCGAGCGAGACGGCGATCGCGAGCCCAAGCAGCGTGCCGACACCAACGAGCCACATCCCCTGGGAGAGGATCATGCGACGAACGCTCTCGGGAGTCGCGCCGAGCGCCGAGCGGATTCCGATCTCCGCCGTGCGTTGACTCACCACGTACGACAGCACGCCGTAGATGCCGACCGATCCCAAGAAGAGAGCGATGAACGCCGCGATCGTGAGCGCGGAGGCCGTAAAGCTCGTGCGGCTCACGGAGTCGCCGAGCACGCTCTGCATCGACCGGACGTCCGCCATCGGCAGATCGGGGTCGAGCTCGGCGATCGCGCCGCGGATCGCGTTCACGAGACTGAGTGGCTCGACAGTCGCCCGAACGGTCAAAGTCATTTCTTCGACGCCGCCGGTGCCCGCGGCGTCGAGCATCGGCAGATACAGCATGCGATCGGCGGGGACGTCTAGGCCCGAATGGTGCACGTCACCGACAACGCCTATGACGCGCGCTTCGGTGCCCGAGATCGTGAGACGCTTGCCGAGCGCACTCGTAGCGGGCCAGTACGCGTCTTTGACGGAACGACTGATGATCACGGAGCCGAGACGACGATTATGGTCGTCCGCCGTGAACGCGCGCCCCTCGACGACGGGAATGCTCATGGCCTCGAAATAGCCCGGTGTGGCGCGATGGACTTCGAAGATCGGCGGGAACTGGCCCTCGGCCGGCGGAAACTCCTCGATCACGGTTGCCAAGTTGTTTGCACGGCTGCTCAGCGGCAGCGAGTCGATGGCCCCGACTCGCATGACGCCGGGAACGGCCGCGAGCCGCTCGACGAGCCTGTCGTAGAACCGCGCCGTAGCTTCCGGCCCCTCGTACTTCGTCGGTAGCGGCCGCACCTCGAACGTCAACACACCGTTGGCGGCGAATCCGGGGTCGACCGACCGCAACGCGCCGAAGCTGCGCACCATGAGTCCCGAGCTGATGACGAGCACGAACGCGAGCGCGACTTGGGCTATGACGAGCGCATGGCGGGTGCGATGACGGTCGCGGCCGAACGTCGCCGTGCGGCCGCCGTCGCGCAGAGCGCCGATCGTCTTCACCGAGCTCGAGCCCAAAGCCGGCAGCACGCCGAAGACCACCGCCGCCAGCGCCGACACGGCCGCCGTGAACGCAAGGGCCGCGCCGCTGACGTCGACCTCTCCGAGGCGTGGGATGCCAGCTGGCGCGATCGCGACCAGCGCACTCGTCCCCGCGTAAGCCAGCAGCACGCCCATGCCGCCGCCGATGAACGCGAGCAACGCGCTCTCTATGAATACGTAGCGGGCGAGCCGGGCTCGGCCTCCGCCGAGCGCCATGCGTACCGCGTTCTCTCGGCGCCGCCCTTCTGCGCGAACCAGCAGCAGGTTCGCGACGTTGCTGCAGGCGATGAGCAGAACGAATCCGACGGTGCCGAACACGATCAGCAGCGGCGCACGCGCGTCACCGACGATCTCGTTGCGGAGCGGGCGAACGACGGCGCCGCCGTTGAAGACGCTATTGAACCAGCCCGCGTCGTAGCCTACTTCACCGAAACGTGCGACGAGGCTGCGAGCATCGCTGATCGCCGCTTCGATCGTGACGCCGCGCGCGAGCCGCGCGATCCCATGAAGATAATGGCCGCCGAAGTTCGTACTCGCGGGATCGAGCTTGAACGGCGCCCAGACTTCGACGTCCGGTGTCGGGAAGTCGTAGTACGCAGGCATGACGCCAATCACTTCGCGTGGTGTCCCGTTCAGGTGAATGGTCCTGCCGAGAATCGCCGGATCGGAGCCGTACTGGCTCACCCAGAGATCGTGGCTCAACAGCACGACCGACGGTCCACCCGGCGCGTCTTCCTCAGGCCTAGGCAGGCGACCGAGCTCGGGGAATACGCCAAGCACCTCGAACGCACTGAGCGTCATCACGCCCAGGCGGACCTGGCGCGGAGGACCATCCCCGGTCAGGGGGACCGGCACGGCCGCGCCGAGTGAGACCCCCAAGTTCTCGAACGAGCGGTTATTGTTGACGAAGTGCCAATAGCCGCGGTCCGAGAACGGCATCGCACTATCGGGCTGCGCGCGGTTGGTGGCGCCAACGCGGACGATTCGGCCTTCGTCGGGATACGGCAAAGGTTGCAGCAGAACGCTCTCGACGACAGAGAAGATCGCCGTGTTGGCGCCGATCGCTACGGCCAGCGTCAACACGACGACGAACGTCAGGCCTGGTGCCCTGAGGAAACCCCGAAGCGCCACTCGAACGTCGTCTAGAACATTCCAAGAGAACATGTCGCTGCTCCTGCAAGAAGGATATCGCGCCCGGGTTCCGCGGGCGAAATGGTTTCCGTACCAGGCAAGGCACGTGCCGTGCCAGCAGCGGCGGGAGGTCAACCCCTTGGCAACGCGGCGAGGTCGCGGGCGCTTATCACGTGGGTCGCCGCGTCCGTCCCGCAACCGGGATCGCCGTCTCGCTTTCAAGACTGCGCGTCGACTGCCACACCGCGCCGTGAAAGCGGTCTGTCGAGTAGAATCGCCAGGGCGACCTAACGACCCGAAGCGGCTCGAGTCCTTTTCATATGACCGGCTTCAAACGCAAACGTCCGATAGCTAAGATTTCCATACAGTGAGTGGGCATCGTTCCGCGCCGAACGTGAAGGCGGACATCCGCCGAGCTTCCGAGGTACGCGGTGATTAGGTACGAGGGCATTTGTTCGGACGTGTATTCACACGTCGTGGAGAGTCACGTATTCCAAGTCCGAGAGCGAGTACGTTTTTCGTGAGGGCGTGCGGTCATCTGGTCGCAGTCGCAGCAGGTATTGGTTGCCTGCCGGCTACAGGGCAACCCGAAGGCGTTGCAGGCGGACAGTCTTGTGATCTCACGTCGCTGTCTCCGCGCTCTCCCAGAGTAGATCTTCACCGGGACTTCTTTTCGACGTTGCAGGGCGCAGCCGCTTGCCTAGCGAGTAACGATAGCCAGTGCGCAGAGCAACTGTTGTCGAAGATCGACACGGCCTCACTAAGCAACGATGAAAAGGTCCTGCTGGTCGGTGAACGTGCCGAAGTCGCCAGTCGTCGAGGCAACGCCGCGGCGGCATCGGAGCTCTTTGGCGAGGCGGTCAAACAACCCATGGCGTCTCGGGATGCCAAGGGAATCATGGCGCAAAAGTATGCTGCGGCAGTACTCGCCGCGGGCGACCCAGCAGGGGCGTTGAAGGCGCTGGTTGCCGCCTTCGATTGTGCCTCGTGGACGGCCGACGCGTTGGCTACTCGAGCGGCGGCCTATCAACGCATTCTTGCTTACGCGCTTGCCATGGCGAACTTTGACGCGGCGATTCACCTCTACCAAATGGCGGGCCGCACTGTGCCGGCAGGCGTGAACGCAATGCGGCAGCAGGTAGCTGATGCCGTGTCCCGTCAGGGCGAGAAGAAGGACCCGCAATCCGTGGTGGAGAATACAGATCCCGCGAGTACTGACGGGCAGGGGGACCGCCCTACGGATTCTAGTCGTGAGGCTGCCGCGATTATCAGGGTTGCGCCGAACTACCCTGAGCAAGCGCTGGCTCGTGGTATCACCGGCAGCGTGCGCCTTGAGTTCTCGATCTCAGAGAATGGCGTTGTGGAGAACGCTCGCGTAGTGAAATCCTCAGACCGCATCTTGGAACAGGCGGCGCTGGAAGCACTGCTAAAGTGGCGTTATGTACCCCGATTGCGGGACGGCTTGCCTGTGCGGCGAGACGGCGTCCAGACCACCATTCAGTTTGCGATGGACGGACGCGTCTTGCGTTGAACGGACACGTCGGTTGCTGGGGTAGTGGTGTCTGCTCGGAACCCCTTCTGCCAACATGCGTGAGACACCGGCCCCTTTGAAATTAATGTTGATGGGGCGGGGAGGTTACGATGGATGACACGCATGGCAGATGGTTCTGAGGGCCTGAATCACGCAGTGAAGCTCATTGATCCGCAGGTCACGGCGAAGGCGAAGCGACGCCGGTTCACGGCCGAGTACAAGCGGCGGATTCTGCGGGAAGCGGACGCACTGGCGGAGACCGGCGGAATCGGCGAGATGTTGCGCCGGGAGGGGCTGTACACCTCGCACCTGAGCAGTTGGCGCCGAGAACGCGAGCGCGGCGAGCTTGAGGGGCTGGCTGCGAAGAAACGCGGCCGTAAGGTTCGGCCGGACAAGGAGTTGGTTGAGGAGAACCAGCGACTCGCGCGCGAGAACGCGCGGCTCATGAAGAGGCTGGCGCAAGCCGAGACGATCATCGAAGTCCAAAAACAACTTGCGACGCTGCTCGGGATCCCGCTGAAGAGCCCGGACGACGGGAGCGACTTGTGAGCGCGGTGCTCGAGCAACACGGGCGCGTGCCGCTGGCGCCGTTGTGCGAGGCACTCGGCGTGTCGCGGGCAACCGTCGGGCGCCGGCTCGCACCGCCGCCGACGCAAGCGCCGAAGGTGCGGTCCGCGACGCGGAGTCTCGGCAACGAGGAGAAGCACCGCGTCGTGGAGGTGCTGTGCAGCGAGCGTTTCGTTGAGCCAACAGCCCTGCGTGGGGCGGCATCGATATGACCGCTGCGCTTGCTAACGCCGACGCGCTGCGTTCACTGGAACGGATCCGAGAACCGCGCTTCTATGAGAAACTGCTCGTCCGACATGGCGTCCAGAAACGCGATCAGCCCTTCCTTCTGCTCTTCCGTGAGATTCATCTTCCGCGGGCCGCCGTTTGCGTCCTGCAGAAGCCTAGCGAGATGTGGAGAGCCCTTCACGCCGTTATCATAGTGGTCGACCACCTCGCGCAACGTTGCGAAGCGACCGTCGTGCATGTAGGGCGCCGTGAACGCGACGTTGCGCAGAGACGCTGCACGGAAGCGTCCATCGCCGCTACCCGGGTCGGTGAACACTTCGTCGAGGCCGTTGTTGCTGGTCGTAAAGGATGCCTGGATGTCCTCCTCGTGGCAGAAGAAGCAGTTGTTGTTGCGGAACACGTCTCGGCCAACCAACTCTTGCGGCGTGAACACTGTCTCCAGCGGCGGTGACGACTGGCCGTCCGGTGGATTATCGTAGGCGTCCACCTTCGCGTTGTAGGAAATCAGCGACCGCAGGAATTGCGCGAGCGCTTTGGCGATGCGCTCGCTCGTAATCTCCGGTGAACCGAATGCCGCCGTGAAAAGCGGTGGATAAAAATCAGTGGTGGATAGCCTCTCGATCACGCGTGGCAGCGAGTTGCCCAGCTCCGTTTGCTCCTGGATTGGTATGAGCGACAACGTTTCGAGCGAGTTCACGCGCATGTCACTGAAGAAGAGGTTGTGGATACTGTAGCGGACCTCGGTAAGCCCCATGGCATTGCGTTTGGTCGGTTCGCCGATGATGCCTTCTGAGAATCGGGTGGGTGACGCAAACCCATGCGCCTGTTGGTGGCAGGAGCCACAGGAATGCGTGTTCGTCAAAGACAGTCGCTTGTCGTAGAAGAGTACTCTTCCGAGTGTGCCGCCCTCGTCGGTCGTTGGATTGTCGTCGGGCGTTGTATCCCAGAACGGAATGACATGCTCGCGCGAACCTCGGAAGTGGTGTGGCAACGGCAGCTTCGCGTCGTCGTACGTGAAGCTCGGCGATGGCAGATTCGGGCGACCCGGCTCGGGCGCTGCGGCAGCGATGAGGAATGACGACTCGGTGCTCGCGTTGAAAGAGTCTCTGGCCGTCACGGTGACGCGAACCGCACCTATGGAATCGAACGTCCCGACCACATTTGTGCCGATTACCACGAGCCCCCGGGGCAAACGCGATAGGCTGACGTCGTAGGTGATCGGGTCGCCATCGATATCCTTGAACGCGGTACCACCTTGTGTGACGTCATAGCTCACTACCGTTCCAACGGTGACGACCTGATCCGCGTTCGCCCGTGCGACCTCGGGGGGAACGTTCGGCCCGATCTCGATGCGGAACGTCTCGAGGCTTTGGCCGCCGCGCCCGTCCTTCGCGACGATGGAAACGAAAAGCGCACCTAACTCGTGAGCACGGCCGACGACGCGGGTGCCGCTGATGCTGAACCAGGCCGTCACCGTTCCGCTGAGCGTGATCTCGTAGGTGAGTTGGTCGCCATCAGGGTCGGTGAAGAGCGTACCGCCCTGCGTGACGTCATAGTCGAACGTGTGGTCCACGGAAAGCCGTAGCTCGCCAACGGGGTGGTTGAGCGCCGGCGCGCGGTTCGTCGTTGTCACAGGCGGTGCGGTGGACGGCGGCGGAGGTGGGTTGGACGCGCCGCCGCCGCCACAGCCTGCGAGTAGTGCTGCGATGCTACATAAGGCTGCGGCGCTTCTTGTGATTCTTCTGCCCATCGAGTTTGTCGCGTGCGTCTAGCCGCGGTGTCCAGAATCGCACAAACTTCGCAGCTCAGGTAGACGCTCGCCTCGGTCGTGCGCGCGCTGCGGCTAGTGAGTTCCTGCAGCTGGGCCTACGTTCGCGACGCAGTGGTGCTCAAGATCCCCGTTTCGCAGTCGCCTCGCGCTCACCATGCTAGGACCGGCGCGATTCCGCACCAGCACCGCACCGCCCGTCGGTGCGAGCGCTTGTTAGTGCCCCGCGCCGATTTGGTCGCCGGACCGTCGAGTGTCGTTCGAGGGCCGGGCCCGGCTGTGATTGGTGCGCCCTTGAACGTCCCCGGGCGGTAAGAGCGCTCATTCGCGCGTAGAATCGCCCTCGCGTCCTAACGACGCGAAGCGGTCCCGCGACCCAACCACGAGCATCTCAGAAGGACGGAGCATTGACGTTCTCCTCCGTCTAAGTGCACCGCGCGCCAGAGACTGGTGGGAAAAAGTCGGAAAGACTAGCTTTGGCCATCCCTTCGTCAAATTCGTCGATGAGGTGATTCGCGACCAATCTGAAACAGTCGATTTTTATCGGTCCTTGGGTAGCTGGACTAAGCGCTAAGGCTTGGAGGCCACCAGCCTTTGGGATTCCCGGCGCTTCAGCCGAACTGACCGAACCAACGGAAGCGGCTGTGGCTTAAGGTGCGTTTGCAACGCTGCACGAAGCTTGAGGAGGATTCGCATGCGAAAGGTACGCTTCGCCATCGTCACGTTCGCAGGGCTGATCGCGGCGATCAGCACGTCGGCATCGGAGTTGCCGTCCGATACGACAAGCTACATCAGGCAGGCGATCGCGAACGGTGAGTTCATCGGCATGGTCGTCGGCTACATAGACGGCAAGGACACGGTAATCCGCAGCTTCGGCGTTGCGTCCAAGGAGACCGGTAAGACGCCGGATGCAAATACGGTCTACGAGATCGGCTCTATCACGAAGACGTTCACAGCGACGTTGCTCGCCGAGGAGGTCGTCGACGGCAAGGTGAAGCTCGCGGATCCCGTACAGAAGTTCTTGCCCGAAGGCGTAACCTTGGCTCAGGTGGGTGACCGGCCGATCGAGCTCGGGGACGTCGCGATGCAGTACTCGGGGTTGCCGAGAATGCCAGCGAATTTCAAGCCCGCAAATCCGGCCGACCCCTACGCCGACTTCGAAGACGCGAAGCTCTGGGAGGCTGTCAACACGGTGAGGCCGGCTCGCGCGGCGGGCGTCGGGTACGAGTATTCGAACTTCGGTTTCGGTGTGCTTGGCGAGATTCTCGCCCGCGAGACGGCGATGTCCTATCGCGAGCTCGTGAGGGCGAGGATCCTACTGCCGCTCGGCATGACGAGCACAGATACCGTGCTCACCGACACGCTCGAGGCCCGATCGGCCCAGGGTTACGCCGCGGGCATGCCGGTGTCGCATTGGGGGTTCAAAGCCTTCGCAGGCGCCGGCGCGATCAATAGCACCGCGACCGACATGCTCGCGTATGTACGCGCGAACATGACGGCCTCCGCCGAACCGTCTGCGAGCCCGCTGAGCCGCGCGATGGCAATGACGCACGAGCCGCGCCTGAATATGACCGCGGACGGCAAGGTGCGCATCGGTCTAGCGTGGATTACGACTCCCGGGGGAGGAGGTCACTGGCACAACGGTGGCACAGGTGGCTTCATGAGTTTTGCCGGCTTCACGGACGACGGCAAGCGTGGTGTCGTGATCCTGTCGAACCAAGGCGGGCGTCCTGTCGACGCGATCGGTTTCCATCTCTTGAACGCGTCCGAGCCGCTGCCCAAGACGCGGACCGAGATCACGCTCGCCCCGGGCAAGCTCGACGAGTTCGTCGGAACATACCAGTTCACGCCGCAAATGATGTTCACCGTCACGCGCGAGGGCGACACGCTCAACGGGCAGCTTACGGGCCAAGGCGCGTTGCCCGTTTACCCGTACGCGGCCGATCGGTTCTTCTACAAGGCCGTCGACGCGCAGATCGACTTCGAGCGCGTTGACGGCAAGGTCACCGGTCTGATGCTGCACCAGAACGGCCAGAACCTCCACGCCGACCGCCTGGGCGCGGACAGCAAGCCGGTCGCGCCGACGAAGCAACTGGCCCTGACCGCGGAGCAGCTCGACGCCTATGTCGGCAAGTTTCAGTTGACGCCCGCGCTCGTGTTGACGATCACGAGGGACGGCGAGCAGCTCAACGCACAGCTCACGGGGCAGCCCGCTCTACCGATCTATGCGGACAATCCCGACCACTTTGTCTACAGAGTCGTGAATGCTCAGCTCGATTTTGAGCGCGATGGCGATGGCAACGTGACCGCGCTCACGCTGCATCAGAATGGGCAGAACCTGAAGGCGCCGCGCATCGAGTAGGCCGTCGCAACCGAGCTTTCACATCCTCGCTTCGACGCGAACCGCTGCTTCGATGTCGCAGCTTACCTTCGGCACGAATTCAGCCGGGCCGAGGTGGCCATCTCGCCGGTGCTGACTGCAGCATTTGAGAACGGCCGTTCGTTCAGGTCCGTAGTAGAAGGCACAGGCACTACGACAGTAGTCGAGCGGACGTTCCCTGGGCTTGCAACAGGTTGATGGCCTTCTTGTCAAAGGAGACGAATTCGTCGGCGCCGAGCCAGCTTCCTTCGTGCGCGATGATGCCGTCGGCGAAGTCGCCTCCCGCCACGAGTAACGCCAGACCGGTCTCCGCGGCGGTTCGGTTTACGACGACATTCTCGGCGTTCAGCAGACCTCGAATGGCTTCCGCGATTTGCGGCGAAGCGATCTTATAACCCTGCGCCAGTACCCAGACGAGCTCACACAGCGCTGGTAACGTAACGGCAACGACCTCGGCCTCTCTGAGTGTTGTTTGCGCTGCTTTGCTTTGTCTCGCGTCGTCCCCCGTGATGGCCCGGACGAGCACATTCGTATCGGCGGTGATTCTCATCGCTTGCCGGCCCAGCCTCGGGCGGCGATCCTGTTCATCCGCTCGATGGTCAAAGGCCGTCTCTTTCCTTTCTTCAAGAGGTTGAAGACAGCGGAGATCTTGCCCGCCGGGCGCGCGGCTTTCACTTCGATTCGGCCACCGGGCAATTTGTCCACGGTCACTTGCTCGCCCGGCTCGACTCCTAGGTGCTTTAGCAAGTCCTTGCGCAGCGTTACTTGGCCTTTGGCCGTCACGGTGAGCGTACTCATGATTTTGACTCCGAGGTTGTGCGTCGACTGTAAGGCACAGTTGCCTTACCAGCAAGTGTCGTGCTGCGCACGTTGGTTCTCGTCCGAAGGCGTGGCCAGCCTGACCCGTCCTCGGACGTCGCAGGACACTAATTCGTTGATTTCGAGCTTCTTTGGTGTCTCGTCGGCACTAGGTCACGTTTTCCCGTTCCCAAGGTCGTTACGCTATCGAAGTATTTCACGACCGAGACTGTCGAAAGGATCTCGGTGCTTCGCATGAGGTAGCTGGACTTGGCTACGAGACTGGATGCCGACGACCTCACGTGGCTGGAATCCATTCATCAGCAGTGGGTCGCAACGCTTGATGCCATTCGGGACGCCGTTTTGGTGCTCGACGCTGAAAATCGCGTTGTTCGCGTAAACAAGGCGTTCGCAGACCTCTGCAAAGCGAGCTACGACCAAATCCTGGGTGAGCACATCAGCTCGCTTTGCCCCTGGCTGGTAGCGGAGGGCGGCGATGTTGCGTGCACCATCGCACGAGCGGCCGACAATCGTCTGTACCGGGTGCGAAACACATCGGTAGGTCCGAACCTTATCGGCAAGGTCGTCATTCTCGAAGACGTAACCGAAGAGTTTGCGCTAGAAGAAGTCGAGAGGACGTACCGAGAGGGCTCCTATCAAGCGTTTCTGGAAACGTTGGAATCGCTACTGAGAGCGCTTGGCGCGCAGGACCCGTACACGGTCATGCACTGCCAGAGAGTCGCGGATCTGTCGAAGAAGATCGTCATGCGGCTCGGCGTTGGCGATTTGGAAGCGCAAGCCATCTACCATGCCGCGAGGGTCCATGATCTTGGAAAGATAAGCGTTCCGAGCAGCATTCTTCACAAGCCTGGCAAGCTTGTGCAGGCGGAGATGAATCTCATCAGGCTGCACCCTGAAGCAGGTATCGCTGTAGTGAAGGAAATACCGTTTCCTTGGCCGGTGCACCAAGTCATTGCGCAGCATCACGAGCGTCTTGATGGCACGGGGTACCCGGGTGGCCTGAGAGGCGACGAGATTTCCTTCGCGGTGCGCGTCGTCATGGTGGCAGATGTCGTAGAGGCAATGGCTACGCATCGGCCATACAGACCGGCGTTGGGCGTCGCTCCTGCGCTGTCAGAGATCACGACCGGCAAGGGTGTCCGATATGACAGCACGGTGGTTGAAGCTTGCGTGGATGTGCTCGGCGATCCCGAAGCGGTGTTGGAGATCACCTCATGAATGCGTATCTCCGTGCAAACCGGTTGGTTCTAGGCTTCCTCTGTCTCTACTGACACTAAGGTAGCCCCCAAGGTGTCAACGATTCCGTAAGAAGTCCAAGTAGCTGGTAACGACGCGGACGCGACGCTTCAGACCCGTTCGATCACAACGCCATCAGAGTGGGCCGCGAGAGCTTCCAAGTCCTTCGCGTCGGCGGTGACGACGGTCCCTCCGGGCTCGGCACTCGCCACGACGACCGCATCGACAGCCGAGCCGCGTTGCGCGAGGCGTCGCAACAGAGCAGCTCTGCGGGCGAGGGATTCCGGGACGATTTCCGCGATCTCGCAGATCTTCAGCAATCTGTTCACGTTCGCGTCTCGGCCGGCGTGTCGCTGAAGGCATTCGACAAGGACGACGGACGGCACGCGAGGCGGCCAGAGGCCGTGCTCACGAAGCGCAACGATCAGTGCCAACGAATCCCGCGAGTGCTGCGCCAGTCGGCTGACGCCGCCGGAATCCAAGGCCAACACGAAGCGTTAGCCTGCCTTGCGCTCGGCGCGACGCGCTACGATTCGTTGCGCGAGCGCCGCCGCTTTCGCTCGTTGTCGAGCCGTCGGCCGACCGATGCGCTTCACGAGCTCAGTAGTGTACTGCTTGCTCCGCGCCACGAGCTCTCGTCTGCCAAGCTCGGTTCGGACCGCCTCCTGAAGTAGCTCCGACGCTGGGAGGCCTCCTTCCTTCACTGCTCGGTAGAGGTCGTCTGGCAGATAGATTTGCATGCGCGGCATGCGCCTAACATACGCCTATCAGCTCGTTGCCCCAATGCGAGCAGCAGCGGACGAGTGGCAGGATGAATCCCAGTGTTGTCGGTACGTTTGCGCTATAGAGGTCCCCTAGAGGGACCCGAAAACCCAGCGCAACACATGGATCCACAAATAGATTTTGTCATGGTGCCCAGGAGTCGCTGCCCAAGTTGCATCCGCTGCGGATAGTGCTCGTCTGAAAAGAGGCTAGGGGCGGCCACGCGCAGCAGAAATTCTGTCCGGTCGCTGACACTTCACGCCCCGGCCTCCGTGCCGGGCGTCCATGCGTGTGGCAGACTTCCAAGGCGATCAGCGCGCCGCTCGACTTTGATTATTCAATCCACTCCGACTACCTAATTCACTGGACGGGGAAGGACATAGATGCGGCCCATGATCCGAATTGGCGTGAACGCCACTTGTCGACCAGAGATCCGACTGTCGTAGGGCTATATCTGAAACGGCTTCACGACATCCTCAAATTCGGCCTATGGATGACCGAAGAGGGCAGCGACACGGCGGCGGGCGCCACCATCGAGGCTCGAGCTACGCCCAAATGCTGCTTTACAGAGTTGAAGCTGTCTCAGTCCAGAGTACATGCGGCGTCGTATGGGCGGTTGGGGATAGGGGTGAAGCGTGCGTTCCTATTCGACCGGTTTGGCCGGCCGCTCGCGTACGTTGGTTACAGCAAGGACAGCCACAATGACAAATTTCTGGAGGTCTGCAGTCGAGAGCTAAAAGATCGGCGTTTCCTCAACTTCTTTAAGCCGATGAACAGCAACATAGGGCTGAACTACGACCTGTACAGCGAGTCGGAGTGGCGCATCTTGTTCTTTGAGGAACTGTTAGCAAAGCGCAAGATCGTCGATCCGCGGGATCGCACCAACGTCGCGGAACACGCCTATTTCCAATCGTTGGTACCGCAGGCACAGGAGAAGCTGAAGTATCTCGTTCCCTTGGATGGCTGGTTCGCAATGATCATCTATCCTGGGTTGGCGGTGAAAAATGACGCTCAATGGGACGACAGCACCGGAATCCGTGAACAGATTCGGAGAATTAAGAGCAAAACCGATCACGGCAACACGGTTGAGGGACTGCACATCGCCGGACGTGGGAACTGGCCGATCGAGGTCGATCTGAATGCCTGTAGGCATTTCTAGATCGGCGTGATCGTGCGCGTCGCCTGGCGCTTCGACCGCCAGCGCCCGCAGCCCGTCAAGCAACCGGCCGAACGATAGCCGGCCGTCGTCGAACTCGTCGACCAGCGCCTCGGCTGGTCGGCAGGTACGCGCTAGCCGACTAACAAGGGTCCTTCATCATCTCGGCTACGCGCTCGGCGATCTCGTCGGCAGTCAAACGCTCGGGAAGCGGAAGGAACTTCTCGCAGACGAGGGCTCCATTGGCGACGCGGGTCCGAACCCAATATGCCTTGGCATGCCCGGATGCCTTGCGAATCTTTAGCCTGCCGTTTTCCGCGACGTTTGCGGCGCGATTGAGGCACTGCATCGAGTGGCATCCCCGAATGATGGTGACGCTCTGTGGCCCGTCGGTGAATACGCTCACCTCGGGATCGTCGGCCCGCGCGATGCAAACCATTAGGACGGACGCTGCGAACACTAGACACACAACGGCGGCTGCGCGCACGGACTGTTCTCCCCCAGTTTCGCGGCGGACCACGCTGCGTGCTGCCGCGCCATCACTATATCCGCCTCGGCCGAATCGTCAGAGCTGAAGCAAACGCTCCCTATTCGCCTCCCATACAGTAGTCCTCGACTCACGACTACTGGATGGACCGCCCGCCGAGTTCGGCTCCACCATCCACGGGCATGGGTGAGACCGGACTGCACACTGTCAGCGACCTCGCTGGTCGTCACGTGATCTGGGCGCACTGCGGCCCGTGTGGGCGAGCGATTCAGCTCGACTCTCGGCGGCTGGTCGCAAGGTACGGCGCCGGCCTCACGATCACCGAGCTGCGCGACCGACTGGCATGCTCGCGCTGCGGAGAGCGGCGGCAGGAGATTCGCATCGTGTTCGCTCTGCCGGCGAGTTGACGACGTTCCAGTAACGAAGCGCCAGTTCCTCGGACTCATCGTCCCCCTCTAAAGATGCGTCGAAGGAATGACCACATTCCACCTGGCTTGACTTCGGATGCCGAAGCAGCGGTCCCTCCCAGATCGCTCATGCGCGTGTCCTCAACCGTCTTGCCGACCGTCCGCGTTTGAGGCTGCTGCCCTTTCTCCGGGTCCTGCTGCTCGCCGTGCAGGTGAAGCACGAGCCCGACCGACGGCTTGTCTGACGTACCGCCCTTGAGTTCGGCATGGCATTGAATGCCGTGTTCCTTGAGTAGCCTCACAAAGCCAGTCGTGCCGCGCGGCAAATGGCCTAACGTCCGACCCGTGGCCGGATCGAAAACGCGAATGGCCTTCGGATCGAACGGATTGCTCGGCTCGCGCTCAACGCCGACGGTAACGATACGATTCGGGACAGCCGTCACCAGGAGATGCTTGAGCGCATCTTGATAGTGCGATTCGCCGACAACGCCGATGTAACCATGTGGAGCCATGACATACCCGCGAGAGGGCCGCCGAGGATGTTACGCCGAATCGCAATTCTGTTGGGATCGTCCCGTAAAGGATGTTGGCCGCGATTACGCCGGTATTGCCGGCCTGGTCGGTCGGGGCCGTGACCAGAACGCGCGCTTGCGGTCGGGGAGTGAACCACAACCACAGCGCGCGCCTTCTGCCATCGGTTAAACCGGCGCCAAACCGATGGCAGCAATCAAACTCGTTCGACCTTGCCGACAAAAACCAGATAGCCAACGGCGTCCGCGTCGACCTCGACCATGTCGCCGACGTTCGGGATCTTGCCGTCAATCCAGAACGCCAAGCGCAACACGCGAAGTCGCGTCCTCTGGTCAGCCTCGGCAAGTCGGCCGCGGTCCTGGCCCGGGTCCGTGATCTCGAGGCGCGTAAGGCGGCCCTAGAGGCCGAGATCCGCATGATGAACAAGCCGCCCAGGATCGTGCCCAACGTCGAGCACATGGTCGTAGCCCGAATCGAGCAGCTAGAAGACGCTGCCCGCCATTCGGCGCATGGCGAACGGGGTGCGGGTGGCCGCTCATGAGTTTGGCAATGTCCGAGTGATCGAGGAGGGCGAGCATGTCGTCGCCGAGATCGATGGCGGCCGCCTGCTGATGCTAGGCGCGGCGCCGGATGTAACCTATGGTGCCCAGGAGAGGACTTGAACCTCCACGAGTGTTACCCCACTGGCACCTGAAACCAGCGCGTCTACCAATTCCGCCACCTGGGCATCGGGGCAAGAAGGCGGAGGAATGTACTGACTGCTCCAAAGGCTGTCAAACGCACCCCTTACGGTGGCCGCGGCTGCCGACTGCCCGGCCCTCATATAAGATGCCGCCATGATGAATCCATACCGTTCACGTCGCCGAGGTCCGTCCTAGTGCCTCGCCCCCCCCGCAGCGCCGAGCGCACCGGCGAACGTCAATACGAACACCAGATCCCGAGCCGCGACGAAATCCTGAAAGCGATGGAGCAGGCGGGCCAGCCGCTGCTGCTCGAAGCGCTCGCGCCGCGGTTCGGCATTCGCACCGAGCAGCATCGCCGCGCGCTGGAAGCGCGCTTGCGCGCGATGGTCCGCGACGGCCAGCTGCTGCGCAACCGTGCGAACGAGTTCTGCCTCACGCGACATCTCGACGTCGTGCCTGGCGTCGTGATCGCGCATCGCGACGGCTTCGGGTTCTTGAAGCCGGACGACGGTAGCGATGATCTGTATCTCTCGGCGCGCGAAATGCAGCTCTTGTGGGAAGGCGATCGCGTGGCCGTTCGCGCCAGCGACACGCCGCGCGGTCGCGAAGGGCACGTCGTCGAGATTCTGGCGCGCGGCAAGACGAAGCTCGCGGGCCAGTTCCGGCGCGAGCGCGGCATCGACTTCGTGCGGGACAGCGCCGACTCGCGCGTCGAGGTATTGATCCCGCGCGGTCAGTCGAACGGCGCCAAGCCCGGCGACATCGTGGCCGTGGAGGTGCTCGAGCACCCGACCAAGAACAGTCACGCGATCGGCCGCGTTGCCAAGGTCGTCGGGCGGACCGACGACGCCGGCATCGAGACGGAGGTGGCGCTGCTCGCGCACGGCATTCCGCGCGACTGGCCCGAGGAGGCGCTGGCCGAGGCGCGCAGCTGGCCCGCCGAAGTGCCGGCCAAGGCGAAAGAGGGTCGCGAGGACCTGCGGCACGTGCCGCTCGTGACGATCGATGGGGCCGACGCGCGCGACTTCGACGACGCGGTGTTTTGCGAACGGCAGGGGGACGGCTGGCGCCTGATCGTGGCGATCGCGGATGTCAGCTACTACGTGCGCGCCGACTCAGCCCTCGATCGCGAAGCGCGCTCGCGCGGCACGTCGGTGTACTTCCCGGATCGCGTCATACCGATGCTGCCCGAGCAGCTGTCGAACGGGCTCTGCTCGCTGAACCCAGAGGTCGATCGGCTCTGCCACGTCTGCGACATGCACGTGTCGGCGGAAGGGGAGGTCACGCGCTCGCGCTTCTACGAGGCCGTGATGCGGTCCCATGCGCGCCTCACGTACAACGAGGCCGCGGAGATTCTGGTGGCGGCTCGGCCGCGCGGCGTGCACGCGGAGGTGCGCCCGCATCTGAAAGAGCTCGAGGCCGTGTACGAAGCTTTCGCCAAGGTGCGCAAGCAGCGCGGTGCGATCGACTTCGATTTGCCCGAGACGAAGATTCAGCTCGACGAGCGGGGCAAGGTGGCCAGCGTGAAGGCGGTCGAGCGCCTCGTGACGCACAAGATCATCGAGGAATGCATGATCGCGGCCAACGTCGAATCGGCGAAACGCATACGCAAGGGCAAGATCCCGGGCCTGTACCGGGTTCACGAAGGGCCGGACGCGGACAAGCTCGAGGAGCTGCTGACCTTCCTGCGGACCTTCGGCTACAAGCTGGCGCCGAAGAATCTGGTGCCGAAGGATCTCAATCGCATCATCGAAGCGGTGGCCGGCAAGCCCGAGGCGGAGCTCGTGGAAACCGTCGTGCTGCGTTCGATGAAGCAGGCCCGCTATCAACCGGGCAACCTGGGGCACTTCGGGCTTGCGCTCGGCGCGTACGCGCATTTCACGTCGCCGATTCGCCGGTATCCGGATCTGCTCGTGCATCGCGCGATCAAGTGGCTCGGCGAGCACCGCTCGGCGAAAGGCTACCGCTACGGGCTCGAGGAGATGGAGCGGCTCGGCGAGCACTGCTCGGCCACCGAGCGGCGCGCCGACGAGGCCACGCGCGAGGTGGCCGATCGGCTGAAGTGCATTTACCTGAAGGATCACATCGGCGAGACGTTCGATGCGGTGATCGCCAGCGTGGTGCCGTTCGGCCTGTTCGTGCGATTGCCGGGCATTCAAGCGGACGGCCTCGTGCACGTGACGGCGCTGCCGCGCGACTACTATCACCGCGAACCCGGCGGCACGACGCTGCGAGGCGAGCGATCCGGTAACAGCTACCGCCTGACGGAGCAGATCAAGGTGCGCCTCGTTGCCGTGAACGTCGAAGAGCGCAAGATCGATCTCGTGCCGGCCGAAGCAGAGCAGGGGCCTGCGCCGAGCTCGCGGCCCGCGGGCGGCCGCAAGGCGCGCAACCGCAGCCGTGGCCGGTAGACACGAGCACGTCTACGGCCTGCACGCAGTGCGCTCCGTGCTCGAGCGGCGGCCGGAGACGATCACCGCGGCGAAGGTGCTGCGCGAGCCGAGCGGCAAGCTCGCCGAGCTTGCGCGCGAGCTCGCAAGGCTTGGCGTGGCCGTGCAGCACGTGCACCGCGGCGAGCTCGATCGCGTGACGGACGGCGGCGTGCATCAGGGAGTGGTTGCCGAAGTCCGCCCCGCGCCGGAGTTCTCGATGCAGGACTTCGAGACGCTCGTGCTCGAGCGCGGCCGCGCGCTGCGCCTCTTGGTGCTCGACGGCGTGGAGGACCCACGGAACCTCGGCGCCTGCCTGCGAACGGCCGACGCGGCGGGCATCGATGCGGTCGTCGTGCCGCGCGATCATTCGGCCAAGCTCACGGCCGCGGCGATGAAGACCGCCACGGGGGCCACCGAGACGGTGCCCGTGTTTCGGGCGCCGAATCTGGCGCGTACGTTGACCTGGCTCAAGGAGGCCGGCGTCTGGGTCGTGGGTGCCGACGCCGAGGCCGGCCAGGCCCTGTTCGCGGCCAAGCTGGCGCCGCCGGTCGCGATGGCGCTCGGCGGCGAAGGGCGGGGGCTGCGGCGGCTCACGCGCGATCTGTGCGACGAGCTCGTGTCCATCCCGATGGCGGGGTCCGTCGAGAGCCTCAACGTTTCGGTCGCGGCGGGCGTGCTGCTGTTCGAGCTCTTGCGTCAGGCGCCGAAATGAGGGCACTGTGACGGCGTAGCGCGCGGTTAGCGGGCCGCACCCTGCGCTCGACTACACGAGAGCGCGGCGATGTGGTCGCGGAGTGCCAAGGACAAGGCGCTGCGCGTAGGGCAGTAGCCCACGGCCGGCTTGAGCGTGCCCGCCTTCCTCGGTAGGATGGCGGCCCCGATCCATAAGGGTCGGGTCAACTCCTTGCCTCACCGCTCGACGGGAGGCTCTTTAACCCACGGGGAGCTTAGTTTTGAGACACTACGAAGTCGTGTTTCTGGTCCACCCTGACCAGAGTGAGCAAGTGCCGGCGATGATGGAGCGGTATCGCAACATGATCGAAGGCGCAAACGGCAAGATCCACCGCCAGGAGGATTGGGGTCGCCGCCAGCTGGCGCACTCGATTGCCAAGGTTCACAAGGCCCACTACCTGTTGCTGAACATCGAATGCGACAAGCCGACGCTCGATGAGCTGATCGGCGCGTTCCGTTTCAGCGACGCCGTGCTGCGCTATCTCGTGATCGCTCGCGATGAGGCGATCACGGAGCCGTCGTTCATGGCCAAGGCGCGCGAGGAAGAGGAAGCGCGTGAGGCACAGGGTGGCGGTCGTGGGACCGTGCCTCGCGAAGGCCGACCGCGGCCGGCGCCGGAGTTCAACGCGCCCGAGCCCGGATTCACCGAGGAAGCCGCAGAGGGCGACCGCGAGTAACGCGGCTGGAACAGGAGATCACATATGGCCCGTTACTTTCGCCGCAAGAAGTTCTGCCGATTTACGGCCGAAGGCATCAAGGAGATCGACTACAAGGATCTCGCGACGCTGAAGGCGTACGTCACCGAGACTGGTAAGATCGTGCCGAGCCGGATCACCGGCACGCGTGCGCCCTATCAACGTCAACTCGCAACAGCCGTGAAGCGCGCGCGATTCCTGGCGTTGCTGCCGTACACCGATCAGCACTAGCCCGCCGGGACGCGAGCCGAACCGCGGCCGCAGCGCTGCGACCGTGAAACCGCTACTCGACTGGTTGCTGGCGCAGCGCCTGCGACTCGTGGTCGTGGCCGTTGTCGCGGCGCCGCTGTTGATGCCGATCACCGCAGGCCTCCTGGCGCTGGAGACTGCCCGGCGCGGGGCGCTGCAAGGGCTCATCAGCGCGGCCTTTGGTATGGCGGGGCTCTGCTTGCTCGCGCTCATATCGCGATCGGGCGTAGCCACATTTGCGGCGATCGGGTTGGCCAGCATGGGCGCCGGGGTCTTGATCGGCGTGCTGATCCGCAGGTTGGGCAACCTCGTGTTCGCATTTCAGGCCGTGTGGTTGATGTGCTTCGTTGCCGTCGCCGCCATCGGTCTGTTCGGGCCAGACGCGCAAGTGCTGTTCGCGCCCGTGTTGAAGGAGTTTCAGGCCATGCTGCAGGCGCCGCCCGGCAGCGAGGCCGAGGTGGCCGAGCTGCTCGCGCGGCTCGCATTGATGCTGCCGGCGGTGACGTTGTTCTCGTCGCTCGCCGGCGTGCTGTTGCTCGGCTACTGGTGGTGGACGGCGGCGAGCGGCGAGCGGCGTTTCGGGATCGAGTTCAGGCAGCTGAAGCTCGGGCGCTGGCTCGGTGTCACGGCGACCGTGATCGTGGTGCTTGGCCTGGTGTTCAGCGCGCCGGTGGTTCAGAATTTGCTGCCCATGGCCCTGTTTGGTTTCATCTTTCAGGGTCTGGCGGTGCTGCACGCGTGGGCGCACGCGCGGCAGTGGCATCCGGGAATTTTGGTGCTGTTTTATCTATTGCTGGTGTTGCCCCCGCTGAGCGTGCTGATAATGCTGCTGCTCAGCGTCGTTGGATTGGTTGACCAATGGCTTGATTTGCGGAGGCCCGTGCGCTCCGCGCTATGACAAACGAGACGAGAACATGGAAATCATTTTGCTCGAGAAAGTGGACAACGTCGGCGGCATCGGCGACAAGGTGCGCGTGAAGTCGGGTTACGCCCGCAATTACCTCATTCCGCAGGGCAAGGCCACTCTTGCGACCGCGGCCAACGTCGCCAAGTTCGAAGCCCGGCGAGCCGAGCTCGAGGCGAAGGCCAACGCCGAGCTGGTGGCAGCGCAGACGCGCGCGAAGAAGCTCGAAGGCCTGGTCCTGAAGATCGCGATGCCTGCAGGCGCCGAAGGCAAGCTGTTCGGCTCGGTGGGCACGGTCGATATCGCGGAGGCCCTGGCGAAACAGGGCGTGGAGGTCGAGCGCAGCGAAGTTCGCTTGCCGGATGGGCCTCTGCGCATGGCGGGCGATCACTCGATCGAGCTGCACCTGCACGCCGACGTCAACGTCGAGCTGTCTGTAGTGGTCGAAGCCGAGGAGGCAGGCAAAGAGTAGGCGCCCGCGCGGGCGGCTCCCCGAGAGCACGATGGCCGAAGCCGCACTCACCGCCGACATCGCGCGTCGCGCCACCGAGCGGCTGCGGTTGCCGCCGCATTCCGTCGAGGCCGAGCAGTCGATGCTCGGCGGCTTGATGCTCGATCAGCGAGCGTGGGATCAGGTTGCAGACATCGTTGGAATAGACGATCTGTATCGCGCCGACCACCGCCTGATCTTTGGCGCCGTGGCGGCGCTCGTCGAGCGCAATCAGCCGCCGGATGCCGTGACGGTCAGCGAGCACCTGCAGCGGCTCGGTCAACTCGAAGCGGCCGGCGGCTTGCCGTACTTGGCGCGGCTCGTTCAGGACACGCCGAGCGCCGCCAACATTCGCGCCTATGCACGCATCGTTCGCGAGAGGGCGATGCTGCGCCAGCTGATCGAGATCGGCGGGGACATCGCCGCCAGCGCGCACGCCAGCGAAGGTCTGTCGGTCGACGAGATCGTCGATCTGGCCGAGCAGAAGGTCTTCGAGATCGCCGATCGCGGCCAGCGCCGCGGCGCCGGTTTCCAGGCGCTGAAGCAGATCTTGCCGAAGACGATCGATCGGCTCGACATGCTGAGTCATTCCACGAGCGACATCACCGGCGTTTCGTCGGGGTTCGCCGAGATGGACAGGTTGACGGCAGGCCTGCAGCGAGGCGAGCTGATCATCGTGGCGGGTCGTCCGTCGATGGGCAAGACCACCCTGGCCATGAACATCGCGGAGAACGCCGCGATCGGCGCTCAGGTGCCGACGGCCATCTTCAGCATGGAGATGTCGGCCGAGCAGCTGAGCTTCCGCATGATCGGCTCGATCGGCCGCGTGAACCAGACGCGGCTGCGCACGGGCAAAGTCACCGAGCAGGACTGGTCGCGAATCGATTCGGCGGTGTCACTGATGTCCGCGGCGCCGATCTTCATCGACGACAGCGGCGCGCTCACGCCCACCGACGTCCGGGCGCGCGCACGCCGCTTGAAGCGCGAGCACGGGCTCGGACTCATCGTGGTGGATTATCTGCAGCTGATGCAGGTCACGGGCACGGTCGAGAACCGCGCGACCGAGATCTCGGAGATCTCGCGCTCGCTGAAGGCGCTCGCGAAGGAGTTGGACCTACCCGTGATTGCGTTGTCGCAGCTGAATCGCAGCGTCGAGCAGCGGCAGGACAAGAAGCCGGTCATGTCGGATCTTCGTGAGTCGGGCGCGATCGAGCAAGACGCCGATCTGATCGTATTCATCTACCGCGAGGAAGTTTACGAGCCCGACACGCCTCGCAAGGGCATCGCGGACATCATCATCGCGAAGCAGCGCAACGGCCCCGTCGGCGAGTTCCATCTCACCTTCCTCGGCGAGTACACGAAGTTCGAGAACCTCGTGGCCGAGGCCTACGGCGAAGGCGTGTTCTAGGCCAGGAAGAACCCCATCTTCACGCCGGCGAGCTGGATGACGTCGTTGTCCTGCAGCTTGCGAGCCTGCGCGCCGATCGCCATGCCGTTGACCAGCGGAAAGCCTTCCTTCGCGCCGCTCTCGACGTGGACGATGTAGTAGCCCTCGGCGCGACGTGTGATCGCCGCCACCTGGACGCCGGGACGACCGAGGGTGGTCAGCGCCTTGGTGAGCTCGAGCTCGCGGCCCGCGAACGTTCCCGACAGCACCTGCAGCTTGGCCAGCGGCAGCACCGGGGCGGCACTGTCGTCCACCTCCTGTGTCGACGTGGGGGCAAACGGCTTGCGCGGCTTGGGCAGGTCCGGCTTGGGTGCAGCCGCCGCCCTGGGCGTCGCGGCGGCCGCCTCGCGGTCCGCGGCCACTTCGGCCACACGCGCCGCCTTGGCCACCTGCTTCTCCATCTGCCCGCTCGGCTGGATGACCATGGTCTTCTCGAACTCGTCCTCGGGCGCCTGCTGAGCCTGGTCATCCACGTAGCGCAGCTGATGGTGGCCGACCGTGATCACGTCGCCGTGCTGCAGAGCGTGCTTCTTGATCAGCTTGCCGTTGACGTACGTTCCATTCGTGCTGTTCAGATCCTCGAGGAACGAGTCGTTCAAGATATTGATGATCAAGGAGTGATGGCCGCTGACGGCAGCGTTGTCGATCCGGATGTCGTTGTCCGGTAGACGGCCGACCGTGTAGCGTTCCTTGGTCATGTTGTATTCCGCCAAGGTCTGGCCATCCAAGCTGAGAATCAAGCGTGCCATGGTTAACGTCCCGATTGCTTACTTTTGCAGCTGTTCGAACTCATGATCCGAACAGGCCACGGAATTTGCCGATCAAACCGGCATCGGCGGGAAATGAATCCGCCACTCGTACCAAGATGACGGACACATTGTCGCGGCCGCCGTTGTCGTTCGTGAGCTTGATCAATTGCTCGCCGATCGTACGCACGTCGTTGTTGAACGTGCTGATCGTGAGATGAATGTCCTCGTCCTCGACCATGTCGGGAAGGCCGTCGGAGCACATCAGGTAATAGTCGCCCTTCTGCACGTCGACTTCTTGAATCTCGACCTCCACGTTGGTCTCGACGCCGAGCGCTCGCGTCACGTAGTTGCGATTCGTCGAGCGCTGCGCTTCCTCCTGCGAATAGAACCCGCGATCGACGAGCTCCTGGAGCAGCGAGTGGTCCATCGTGATCTGCTCGAAGCGATTATCGCGCAGTCGATACAGCCGCGAGTCGCCCACATGGGCGATCGACAGGCGGTTGTTGTAGAACAGGCCCGCCACGAGCGTCGTGCCCATGCCTTCGCACTGGGGCTGTGATTGTGCAGTCTGATTGATGACTTTGTTCGCGCGATGAATGGCGTCGCGTAGTGCGATCGTTTGGCGCATGTAGCCGGTGCCGGACTCGACGTCGCTACGTTTCTCTCGCTTGCAGGCTTCAGCCACGAGATCGATCACGGTCTTGACCGCGATTCCGCTCGCGACTTCGCCGGCGTTGTAGCCCCCCATGCCGTCGGCGAGGACCCACAGCCCGATGTCCGGTCGGGCGCCAATGGCGTCCTCGTTGTGATCTCTGACCTTGCCGACATCAGTGACCTCGACATGTACCAATTTCCCTTTGAGGCTCATGCGCTAGCGTGTCTTATGCCTTTTTGTCGAACCGAGCTAGGCCGCTTCGGCGAGCCGGCTACGCAGCGCGGCGGCCATTTCGACCCCCGTCTGATAGCGGTCCGCCGGATCCTTCGCGAGCGCCCGGTCGATGACGCCATCGAGCCATTTGGGCAGATCGGTTCGAACCGCCGTGATGGCCTGATGGGGCTCGTTGGCGATCACGAACATGAGCTTCGTCATGGAGGCTCCGCGGAAGGGCAAGCAGCCGGTCAGCAGTTGATAAAGGCTAACACCTAGCGCGAATAAGTCAGTGTGCCTGTTCACGTTTTTCCCTTCGAGCTGCTCGGGTGACATGAACGCCGGCGTGCCCAATACGATACCGGTACGCGTCCGGTTGGCGTCGATCAACTTGGCAATCCCGAAGTCCGTGATCTTGAGGCTGTCCGACACGGAATCATACATAATATTGGCCGGCTTGATATCCCTGTGGACCACGTTGTGGGCGTGCGCATAGTCGAGAGCCAGCGCCGCCCGGCCGATTAGCTCGAGCACCGTATCGACCGGCAGCAAATGATCCGGCTGCGCATGGTCGCTGAGGTGTTGGCCCTTCAAGTACTCCATCGCGATGTACGCCAGGCCCTCCGTGCGCCCCACGTCGAAAATAGTCACGATGCCGGGGTGGTTCAGGCCACCCGCAATCGAGGCCTCCCGCAAGAAGCTTTCGCTGACGCTTTCGAGCTCGGTGCCCTCGTAGTCCAGGGTGAGGTCGATCACCTTGAGTGCCACGATCCGACTGATCGCCGGATCGCGCGCGAGGTAGACATAGCCCGTTGCGCCTTTGCCGATCGGCTCGAGCGGCTCGTAGCGGCCGAGCGTCGGGGGTATCGGCAGCGGCTCCTCGGTTTCGCTGGGGGGCGGGTGGTTAGCTCGCACCAGTCGGTGGGCCACGTCGCGGAAGCGACTGTCGACCTGCGCGATTCGGTAGTAGAGCTCGGCCGCTTCGGGCTCGTGTCCTTGCGCCTCGAGACCGGTCGCGAGCTCGTACAGCTCGGTCAGCAACTGTGGGCTCGTCGCGATGCTGCGGTAGCGAGACCACGCCTCGAGCGTCCGACCGGCCGCGGCCTCCCGGCGGGCGTCGACGAGCGTGTCGGATGCCTCGATCGATGAGCCGGTCGCCGCCGCGACCCGCGGCAGTCGCAAGATCAGCAAGGTACCGGTCAGGAGGGACCAGGCCAGCGGTGCACCGACGGGCAACCACAGGCCGAGGGTCGTGAAGCACACGCCCGATAGCGCGACGAGTGCTGCGCTCGCGCTGCCGAGCCAGACGGCCGCGCTGCGACGCGTCGCCCAACGACCCAGTGCGAACGGCAGCAACACCAACAACGGTAGCGCCCACCGGCCGAAAACGACGAGGGGGCCAGCGCGCAGCCAGCGCTGCTCGCGGTAGTTCGAGAGAATCTGCGCCACGAGCTCGGGGGCGCTCAGCATCCCGATCGGCGTGCGGTAGATCGGCGCGGCGGCGCCGGCGACGACGATTTGATCCTTGAGGATATCGGGTTGCGCAAACACGTCCTCGGCGTGCAGCCATCGCAGTGAGCGCGGCGCTGCGTAGCGCAATCGCTGGTGCTCCGTGGGCGGTGGGGGTGCGTCGCCGCCGGCGTCGGCCGCCAGCAGTCGGGCGGCATAGAGGGCCAGCGATGGCACGGGGTCGTCGGTTCCAGGCAACGTCTGGTCCGTTCGCACGACGCCGTCGACGTCGGGCGCGAACCACAGGTGGCCGCCGCGCGGCCACTGCGTCGGCCGTGAACGCGCACCGGCGAGCGGGAGCTCCGTGGGGCCGATGGCGACATAGGTCGACACCGCGGGCGGCTCGGGTGTCGTGCTGATCAACAGTCGGGCGCTGCGGTGCTCGGCGAGCACGGCCAGCGCCGTGAGTGATTCTGCGGTGGGCACGTCGACGAGTAGCACGTCGGTCGGTGCCTCGGCGGGTCGAAGCCGCGACCAGGCATCGAACACCCAACCGTCGACACGCGAGGCGACGTGCACCGGCGGTAGGTACAGGAGTGCCGTGGCCAGCAAGCCGAGAGCTGCGGCTTCGATGAAACTGTGGCGCAGACTCCGGACCCCATCCATGGCGGCGTTCCCTCGGCGCCCGGCAGTATCGCACGCGACCTTGCACCCCCCTGTGATCCAGGCCCGGTTTCGCGTCTGCATGGCTGGCCGAGCGACGGGCGTGCCCCGCGGCAATTCGGCTATTCTCGGCGCATGGCAAAGGCCAAGACGATGTTTGTCTGCGAGAGTTGCGGTGGCCAGCAGCCGAAATGGCAGGGGCAGTGCCCGGACTGCGGTGCGTGGAACACGTTGAACGAAGCCGCGGCGCCGAGGGCGCGCGCCGAGAGTGCGCAGTACACGGGCAGCGTGGAGCTCACGAGGCTCGATCGCGTGGACGTCAGCCGCGTCGAACGGATCAGCACGGGTCTCGTGGAGTTCGACCGCGTCCTGGGCGGCGGTCTCGTGCCGGGGGGCGTCGTGCTGATCGGTGGGGATCCGGGGATCGGCAAATCCACGCTGCTGCTACGCGCGCTCGCCAACCTCGCGCCGCGCGTGGCGTGCTGCTATGTGACCGGTGAGGAATCGCTCGATCAGATCGGGCTGCGCGCGCAACGACTCGGCGTGGGCCAGGTGCCGCTCGACCTGCTGGCCGAGACCTGCGTCGAAACGGTGCTCGGCGGTGTCGGCACCCATCAGCGACTCGGCGTGCTGGCGATCGATTCGATCCAAACGCTGTTCAGCGCGGCGCTTCAATCGGCGCCGGGCTCGGTGAGTCAACTGCGAGAATGCGCGGCGCAGCTCGTGCGCTTCGCGAAGACACGCAACGTGGCGACGATACTCGTGGGTCACGTCACGAAGGAGGGCACGCTGGCCGGCCCCCGCGTGCTCGAGCACATGGTCGATACGGTGCTGTACTTTGAGAGCGACGTCGGCAGCCGCTTCCGCATCGTGCGCGCCGTCAAGAACCGCTTCGGCGCGGCCAACGAGATGGGGTTCTTCGTCATGAGCGAGGAGGGGTTTCGTGAGGTCAAGAATCCCTCGGCGATCTTCCTCGCGCGGCACGGAACGCCGGTGGCCGGCAGCGTGACGCTCGTGACACGCGAGGGCACGCGACCGGTGCTCGTCGAGGTCCAGGCGCTCGTCGACCATTCGCAGGCGCAGTCGCCGCGCCGCTTGGCGCAAGGCTTCGACAGCCAGCGGCTCGGGCTTCTGCTCGCCGTGCTGCATCGGCACTGTGGATTCGCCTCGGCAGACAGTGACGTGTTCGCGAACATCGTCGGCGGGCTGCGGGTTGGCGAAACGGCCGCGGATCTCGCAGTGGCGCTGGCCGTCGTCTCGAGCCTGACCGAGCGGCCCATCCCCCAGGACCTGGCGGTTTTTGGCGAGATCGGGCTCACCGGTGAGATCCGACCCGTGCCGTTCGGCGAGGAGCGCCTGGCGGAAGCGCAGAAGCACGGTTTTCGGCGGGCGCTCGTGCCGCGCGCAAATGCTCCACGACGTTCGCTCGGCATCGAGGTGCTGCCCGTCGAGCAGCTGCGCGAGGCGCTGGCCCTCGTGCACTCGAGCTAGGCAGCGACCTTCGGTGGCGGTGTCGATCCCGGGGCGTACACGCGTACCCGTTTGATGCCGTGCTCGCCTGCGTCGAGGATCTCGATCGGATAATTCGCCACCGTCACGCCCGTGCCCGACTCGGGAATCGTCTCGAGCTGCTCGACGATCAGGCCGTTCAGCGTCTTCGGCCCGTCGGTTGGCAGGTTCCAGTTCATGACGCGATTCAGTTGACGGATGTTCGCACTCGCATCGACGACGTAGCTGCGATCGCTCTCCTTCGTGACTCCAAGGTCGACGGCCGTGGCGTCTCGGTCGAGCTCGCCCACGAGCTCCTTGACGATGTCTTGCGTCGTGATGAGCCCCTGCACGTCACCGTACTCGTCGACGACGAACGCGGAGCGGCGCCCGTGCTGCTGGAAGTTCAGGAGCTGCTTGTTCAGCGGGGTGCCTTCGGGCACGAAGTACGGCTCGCGAATCCGCTCGAGCAGCATGGCCTGCGTGAGCTCGCCGCGGACGAGGTCGGGCAACAGATCGCGAATCCGCGTCAGGCCGATGGCGTTATCCACGTCCCCGCGGTAGACGGGCAGGCGGTCGTGCGTGCTCGTCTGGATCAGCGCCAAATTCTCGGGCCAGCTGCGATCGAGGTCGACGCCGACGATTTCCTGTCTTGGGACCATGATGTCGTCGACCGTGATCGCATCCAAGTCGAGGATGCTGAGCAGCATCCGCTGATGGCGTCGCGGCACCATGACGCCGGCCTCGGCCACGACGGTGCGCAGCTCTTCCGCGCTCAGCGAATGCGACGTCATCTCCACGCGAATGCCGAGGAGGCGCAGCAGGCCGTTCGCAAGCAGATTCAAGACCCAGACGGCCGGGTAGGCGATCTTCAGCAGCGGGTAGTAGATCAGGGCCGCGGGCAATGCGACCCGCGCGGGGTCCAAGGCCGCGATCGTCTTCGGCGCCACCTCGCCGAAGATCAGCACCACGATCGTCAGAATCAGCGTGCCGACCAGGATTGCGCCCTCGCCGCCGACGCGCAGCGCGAGGATCGTGACGAGCGATGCGGCGGCGAGATTCACCGCCGTGTTGCCGAGCAGGATGAGGCCGATCAGTCGATCGGGTCGTTGCAGCAGCCGCTCGGCGACCCGCGCGCCCCGGTTGCCGGCCCGCGCCAGATGGCGCAGCCGGTAACGATTGAGGCTCATGAGGGCAGTTTCGGTGCTCGAGAAGAACGCCGACAGCACGATCAGGACGATGATCAGACCGACCAGCAGGCCTGTCGAAGCTTCAGCACTCAAGGATTCAGGGGCCTCCGAGGGTATCCCAAGCCTGGGTAGATTGGCCGATGCCCAAACGGGGTGTCAAGAAAGGCGACAGGTCCGCTCGCGCCGGCCTGCCGCGGCGGTCGCGCGGCGCAGTCGTGCTACGCTGCGGTCGAGTTCCGTCCAGTGCCCCAATGTTCGACCAACTGACCGCACGCCTCACCGAGGCCATACAGCGGGTGACCGGCCGCGGCCGGATCACCGAAGAGAACGTCCGCGATACGGTTCGGACGATCCGGATGGCCCTGCTCGAAGCCGACGTGGCCGTGCCGGTCGCGAAGGCATTCGTCGAGCGCGTCCGCGACCGGGCGCTCGGCGAGGAGGTTGCGCGCAGCCTGAATCCCGGGCAAGCCTTCGTCAAGATCGTTCACGACGAGCTCGTGACCGTGCTCGGCGGCGAGCCGAGCCCGCTGGCCCCGGAGCACGGTCGACCGGCCGTCATCATGCTGGTGGGCTTGCAGGGCGCGGGCAAGACGACGACGGCCGCGAAGCTCGCGCGTCAGCTGGCCAAGGAGCGCGGCGGAGCTGTGCTGCTGGTCAGCACGGACGTCTATCGACCCGCCGCTCGCGAGCAGCTCGCCCGCCTCGCGGCGGATCTCGGCGTGGGCTTCTTCGCAAGCGCGAGTGAGGACCCCGCCACGATCGCCACCGAGGCGCTGGCCGCGGCTCGGCGCGGCGGCCAGCGCTGGGTGATCCTGGACACGGCCGGGCGCCTGCACGTCGATGCCGAGATGATGGCCGAGGCGGCAACCCTGCACCGGCTCGTGGCGCCCGTCGAGACGCTGTTCATCGTCGATTCGATGGCCGGACAAGACGCCGTGAACTCCGCGCGGGCCTTTCACGCGGCCCTGCCGCTCACGGGCGTCATTCTGACGAAGGCCGATGGCGATGCGCGCGGGGGCGTGGCGTTGTCGGTCCGTGACGTCACGGGGCTGCCGATCAAGCTGATCGGCACCGGCGAGAAGGTGGATGCCCTGGAAGCGTTCGTCCCGAGCCGGTTCGCGTCGCGCATCCTCGGCATGGGCGACGTCGTGGGTCTCGTCGAGCAGGTTCAGCAGCAGGTCGACCGCGAGGAGATGGAGCGCGTCGCCACCAAGGTCAAGCAGGGACGACAGCTGAGCCTCGAGGATTACCGCGAGCAGCTGCGCCAGCTGGTGAAGATGGGGGGTCTCGGCGGGCTGCTCGACAAGCTGCCGGGTATCAGGCCGGAGCAATTGGCAGCGGCCAACGTCGACCCCAAGGTGTTCCGCCGGCAGATCGGCATCATCGACTCGATGACGCCGGCCGAGCGCCGCCAACCCACGCTGATCGACGGCTCGCGCAAGCGGCGGATCGCGGCGGGCGCGGGTCGCCCGGTCCAGGAGGTCAGCCGCCTTTTGAAGCAGCACGAGCAGCTCCGCAAGACGATGAAGCAGGTGTCGAAGCGCGGCGGCATGCAGCGCCTGCTCGGCGCCATGCGGCGCGGCGGACCGCCGCCGCAGCGGGGACGGCGATAGGCGATGGGCCGGGGCTTACACTCGGCCATCGAACCCAGTAGAATCCGCGGCTCGAAAGGGCGGTCCACGGGGCCGCCCTGGCGTTTTTGCGAAGCAGGAAGTTGGGTCTAACGCGTATGGTAATCATTCGGTTGGCACGCGGCGGTACTACGAAGCGGCCGTTCTATCATGTGGTCGTCACCGATCGGCGCAGCCCGCGTAACGGTCGGTACATCGAGCGTGTGGGGTTCTTCAACCCGATCGCCACCGGCGGTGAGGAGCGGCTCCGCGTGGACCTCGGTCGTGTCGACCACTGGCTGGCTCAGGGTGCGCAAGCCTCGGAGCGCGTGGCCGATCTGTTGAAGCAGTACCGAGGCAACGCCGCAGCGGCGTGATCGCCCGCGCGCGCTCTGCGATTCCGCAGTGAGCGCGAAGACTCACAGGCAGGTGACGCTGGGCCGCATCAGCGGCGTGTTTGGCGTCAAGGGCTGGGTCAAGATTCACTCGTTCACCGAGCCGCGCGACAACATCGTCGGTTTTCGCAGCTGGCTCGTGAGGTCGACGGGCATCGACCGCCGCTTCGAGGTGGAAGACGGGCACCGACAGGGGGCCGGCGTGGTCGCGAAGCTGCGCGACATCGACGATCCGAGCCAAGCGCGCGCGCTCGTCGGCGCCGACATCGTCGTCGAGCGCGAGGAGCTGCCGCCGTGCGCGGCGGGCGAGTATTACTGGGCGGATCTCGAAGGGCTCGAGGTGCGTACGACGGAAGGACAAGTGCTCGGCACCGTCGATCACCTGATCGCGACGGGTAGCCACGACGTGCTCGTGTTGACGGGCGAACGGGAGCGATTGATTCCCTTCGTTCTCGGTGCGCGTGATTCGCGAGGTCGATCTCGAGGCTGGACGGATAGTGGCTGACTGGTCCCCCGACTACTGAGCGCGGGATGTACCGGATCGGAGTAGTTTCGCTGTTCTCGGAGCTCGTGGAGCCGGTCGTGCGCTACGGCGTCGTCGGTCGTGCGCACGAGCGCGGGCTGCTCGCGCTGGAACAGATCTCGCCGCGGCAGTTCGCCACCGACCGGCATCGGACGGTCGACGATCGGCCCTACGGCGGCGGCCCGGGCATGGTGTTGAAGTACGAGCCCATGCGCGACGCGATTCGGGCGATGCGGGGCCGGTTGCCGGTGGGCGTGCGGGAGCTCGTCCTGACGGCGCAAGGCAGGCCCTTCGACCAGGCATTGGCGCGCGAGCTGGCGGCGGCGCCGGGCCTGTTGCTCGTGTCGGGGCGTTACGAAGGCGTCGACGAGCGACTTCTCGCCGAGGTGCCGACGGAGGTGGCGCTGGGCGACTTCGTGCTGAGCGGCGGCGAGTTGGCCGCGGCCGTCGTGATCGACGCCGTGGCGCGTCTGCTGCCCGGCGTGTTGGGCGACGAGAGCTCGCACGTGGAGGACTCGTACACCGCGGGATTGCTCGATTGTCCGCAGTACACGCGGCCCGAGGCGGTAGACGGCATGGCTGTCCCGGGTGTGCTGCTAGGCGGCGACCACGCGGCCATCCGCCGCTGGCGGTTGCAGCAGTCCCTGGGTCGGACCTGGCTGAAACGACCGCGGCTGCTGGCGGAGCGCCCGTTGAGCGGCGAGGAGCGTGAGCTGCTCGACGAGTTCCAGGCGGAGTGGAAGAGGCTGAATTCGGGCGACGAAGTTGCGTAGAATATCGCGCCATCGAGCGGGACGCTGAACGGGAATGGTTAGAGAGGGTTCGAACATGTCCAGGGTCATTGACGAAATCGAGCAACAGCAGCTTAAGAAGGACGTTCCCGATTTTGCGCCGGGCGATACGGTCGTGGTCCAGGTGCGCGTGACGGAAGGTGATCGCGAGCGACTCCAGGCCTACGAGGGCGTGGTCATCGCGAAACGAAATCGCGGGCTCAATTCCTCGTTCACGGTGCGCAAGGTCTCACACGGCGAAGGGGTGGAACGCGTATTTCAGACGCACAGTCCCGCAGTCGCGGAGATCAAGGTGAAACGACGTGGTGATGTTCGCCGGGCCAAGCTGTATTACCTGCGGGACCTCAGCGGCAAGGCTGCGCGCATCAAAGAGAAGGTCTGACACGGAGCGAGTGTCGACCTCGCGGCTCTTCGCGCTGGTTCGCGGTGTGGCGGTCGTCGCGGCTGCCGTGGCGGTGCTCGGAGGGTGCGCCAATCTCGGCTCCCGAGCCGCCAGCACGCTATCTGCCGGCATCCTCAATCAGAACGACCCGGAGCTCGTCAGGAGCGGCATACCGGCCTATCTGCTATTGCTCGATGGGCTGATTTCGAAGAAGCCGGATAGCCCTGCGTTGTTGTCCGCAGGCGCGCAGCTGTTCGCGCTGTATGGATCGCGGTTTGCGACCCCCGAGCGCGCGATCGTGTTGACGGGCAAAGCGCGACGCTACGGGCAAAAGGCGATCTGTCTCGTTCACGAGCCGGCGTGCCGGTGGCAGACGATCGACTACGATCGGCTGGTAGCCGAGCTGAAGGACGTCGACCGCAAGAACATCGGCCCTCTGTATTCGTATGCCGTCAGCTGGCTCGCAAATCTCGATGCGACCAGCGAGGACTGGAGCGCAGTGGCCGAGCTGCCATGGGTGGAGGCGGTGCTCGAGCGCGTGCTCGAGCTCGATGAGACGTACGAGCATGGCGCCGTCCATGGCTATCTCGGTATTCTGAATGCCGTGCGTCCGCCGGCTCTGGGCGGCAAGCCGGAGGTGGCACGCAAGCATTTCGAGCGAGCCATCGAGCTGTCGGAGGGTCGCGATCTGTCGATCAAGGTAGAATACGCGCGCCGTTATGCACGCCTGGTGTTCGATCAGGAGCTGCACGACCGGTTGCTCACGGACGTGCTGAATGCACCGGTAGAAGCACCGGGATTCACGTTGTTCAATGTCTTGGCCAAGCAGGAAGCGCAGAAGTTGCTGGCGACCTCGAAGGAGTACTTCTGATGCGTGAGGGCAGAGTCGCGCGGCTCGGTCGACGCCTGTCGGCACTCCTCCTGTCGGTGCTGCTGCTGGGCGGCGCCAGCGCCGCAGACATCAAGATCGCGAGCGTCGCGCCCGATGGCTCGCACTGGATGATGCAGATGCGTGCCGGTGCCGACGAGATCCGGATGCGCACCGGTGGTCGCGTCACCATCAAGTTCTATCCCGGCGGCGTCATGGGAAACGATGCGCAGGTGCTGCGCAAGATTCGCGTGGGTCAGCTCCAGGGCGGCGCGTTCACGGCGGGCGGTCTGGGCGAGCGCTATAACGGATTGAATCTGTATGGGATTCCGCTGTTGTTCCGCTCGCTCGATGAGATCGATGCGGTCCGCGCCAAGCTCGACCCGAAGCTCGCGGCGGGGCTCGAGCAGGCGGGCTTCGTGAGCTTCGGCTTCATCGAGGGCGGCTTTGCGAACCTGTTGTCGAACGAGCCCATCCACAGCGTCGACGAGATGCGGCGCAAGAAGGTCTGGGTGCCCGAGGGCGACGACATCAGCTTCCTTGCGATGGAGACGATGGGGCTTTCCCCGGTCGTGCTGCCGGTGACGGACGTGCTGACGGGGCTTGCAGACGGGCCTGATCGAGATAGCGTTCGCGTCGCCGGTCGCGGCGCTCGTGCTCCAGTGGCACACGAAGGTCAAATACATCACGGCGCTGCCGATCTCGTACTCGATGGGGATATTCGCGATCGAGAAGACCGCGTTCTACGCACTGACCCCCGATGATCAGAAGATCGTTCGTGAGGTCATGAGCCGTTACATGGGGCAGCTCGATCGCGACGCGCGGGCCGACAACCGGCAGGCGACCGAAGTGTTGGCGAAGTCCGGCCTGCAGACGGTGACGGTGAACGACAAGGATGTCGACGCTTGGCGGCGGACCATCGAGGGCCTACATCCGAAGCTGCGCGATCGGCCCGACATCGATGCGGCGTTGTTCGACGAGCTGCTGATGATTCTCGCCGACTACCGGCGTACCCATCCCGATCAGGCACACTGAGGGCGCTTGAGCCACGGGTCCGGGCATTCCTGGTGGGCGCGCGTAGCGACCGTCGGACGCGCCATCGAGACCGGGCTCATCGTCGTGCTGCTGGGCGGCCTCGTGCTGTTCGCGACGGCGCAGATCGTCCTGCGTAACCTTCTTTCGATCGGCCTTACGTGGAGCGACGGCCTGATTCGGCTCGCCGTGCTCTGGCTGGCCCTGCTCGGCGCGCTCGCGGCGAGCCGTGACGGGCGGCATATCACGATGGGCGCCGTCACGCGGTGGTTGCCCCACCGCCTTCAGATCGTCGCCGGCGTCTGCGCGGACCTGTTCGCGGCCATCGTCAGTGCCGTGCTCGCGCGGTACGCGATCTCGTTCGTATGGGACTCCCGCGAATTCGGCGACACATTGCTGAGCGGCGTGCCCGCCTGGTGGCTGCAAGCGCCGATGCCGATCGTATTGGCCCTCATCGCCTGGCAGTTCCTCATACGCGCGGGCCGGCGTGTGTTGCGCCGACACCCCGGCGCAAAAGGGGCGTAATGGGATTCGTGGCCGCCGCGCTTCTGCTCCTGCTGACCTTGCTCGGCGCCCCGTTGTTCACGGTGATCGGCACGAGCGCGATGCTCGGGTTCCATCGCGAAGGTGTCGACTTGTCGGTCGTCGCGATCGAGTTCTTCGGTCTGTCCGAGACGCCCGTGCTCGTGGCGATCCCGCTGTTCACGTTCGCGGGCTTCTTGTTGAGCGCCGGGCAGGCCCCGCATCGTCTCGTACGGCTCACTCAAGCGCTGCTCGGGTGGTTGCCCGGCGGACTCGCGATGATCTCGCTCGCCGCGTGCGCGCTGTTCACGGCGTTCACGGGAGCTTCCGGTATCACGATCATTGCGCTCGGGGCATTGCTGTTGCCGGCGCTGAGCGAGGCGGGCTACGACGAGCGGTTCAACCTGGGCTTGATCACCGCCTCCGGCAGCCTCGGGCTGCTGTTCGCGCCCTCGCTGCCGCTGATCCTGTATGGCGTCGTGGCGCAGGCGCCGATCGACGAGCTGTTCATCGCAGGAGTGTTGCCCGGGATCCTCATGATCGTGCTGCTGTCGGCGTATAGCTTCTGGCGAAATCGCCACGTCAGGCGTCCGGCCGCGGAGCGATCGCTGGCGGCCGCGTGGGCCGCGATTCGTGAGGCACGCTGGGATTTGCCGCTGCCATTCGTCGTGCTCGGCGGAATCTACAGTGGCTATTTCGCCGTTTCCGAGGCAGCGGCCGTCACGGCCCTGTACGTCGCCGTCGTCGAGCTCGTGATCCTGCGCGAAGTATCCTGGCGGGACCTGCCGCGGATCATGCGCGAGTCGACGGTGCTCGTCGGTGCGATTCTGGTGATTCTCGGCGTCTCGCTCGCCTCGACGAACTACATGATCGACGCAGGCGTGCCGCAACGCTTGTTCGCGTTCGTCAGCGAGTACGTTCGCGGACCGAACACGTTCCTGCTCGTGTTGCTCGCGTTTCTCCTCGTGCTCGGCGCGATCCTCGACATCTTCTCGGCGACGGTCCTGATCGTCCCGCTGCTGCTGCCCGTGGCCTCGCAATACGGCATTCACCCGATTCACCTGGGCATCGTCTTTCTCGCGGCCATGGAGCTCGGCTACCTGACGCCGCCGGTCGGATTGAACCTGTTCATCGCGAGCCATCGCTTCGAAAAGGACATCACCGAGATCTACTGGGCCACGCAGCCGTTCCTGCTGGTGTCGCTGCTGGCGGTCATCATCATTGCATTTTGGCCCGGTTTGTCTTTAATGCTCATACATTGATGATCGATTCGAGGAGGCGGACGTATGGACACTCGCCCATGGCCGATACGCGTCGCGAAGGCGTTCTGGCGCGGCTTGGATCAGCTGCGCAAGGTTCTGCATTTGTTATTCCTGCTCGGCATCTTCCTGGTGTTGCTCGTTGCCGCGCTGGGCGAGCGCGTGCCCGTGCCGAGCGCAGCGGCCCTCGTGATCGCGCCGAAAGGCGGCCTCGTCGACCAACTGTCCGGGGATCCGTTGACGCGTGCGATCGCGCGAGCGCGCGGCACGCCGATGCAGGAAACGCTGGTGCGAGACGTCATCGATGCGCTTCGCGCCGCGCGCGACGACGATCGCATCAAAGCCGTGGTGCTGAAGCTCGACGGCATGAGCAACACGGGCTTGAGCAAGCTGCAGGAGATCGCGGCGGAGCTCGCGCACTTTCGCGAGAGCGGCAAGACCATCATCGCGATCGGCGACGGCTTCACGCGCGATCAGTACTACCTGGCCGCGCAGGCCGATCGGATCTACATGCATCCTATGGGTCTGGTGCTGATCGATGGCTACAGCCGCTATCTGCCGTACTACAAATCCGCGCTCGACAAGCTCTACATCGACTACCACGTGTGGACCGTGGGGGAATACAAATCGTTCGTGGAGCCCATCACGCGGGACAGCATGTCGCCGCAAGATCAGGAAGCGAGCCGTGTGTATCTCGATGGCCTGTGGAACGCCTATCAGAGCGATGTCACGGCGGCCAGGAAGCTCGCGGCGCCGGCTTTGCAGCGCTATGCCGACGACATCGTGACCCTGCTCGCGGGCGCCGGCGGCGACACGGCGCAGCTCGCGGTCGACTACGGTTTGGTCGACGAGCTCCTGACCCGCGACGGCATGCGTGAGCGCATTCGCGCCGCGGTCGGCGAAGACGACGCGAAGGCAAAACAGCGGGATCAATACACGTCGATCGGCCTCGACGACTACGTCAGATCGTTGAATCTCGCCAAGCCATCGACGGCCCGCGGGGACAAGATCGCGGTCATCGTCGCTGCGGGGACGATTCTCGACGGCCGGCAGCCCCCGGGCAGCATCGGGGGGATTCGCTGGCGGAGCAGATCCACAGGGTGCGTGTGGACGGGTCCGTCAAGGCCCTCGTCCTGCGTGTGGACTCCGGCGGGGGCAGCGCGTTCGCCTCCGACGTGATCCTGCGCGAGCTGGAGCTGTTCAAGAACTCGGGCCGGCCTCTGGTCGTGTCGATGGGCAGCGTGGCGGCGTCGGGCGGCTACTGGATATCCATGGCCGCGAACGAGATCTGGGCGAGTCCCACCACGCTCACGGGCTCGATCGGCGTCGGCGCCAACGGTCGCGACGTTTCCGCGGACGCTCGAGGCGCTCGGCGTGCACGTGGATGGGCTCGGCACCACGCAGCTGTCGGACGCCTTGGACGCGATGCGGCCCATGGGCGATGCCGTGAAGGGGTTGATTCGCGAATCGACCAACAGGACCTACGCGGATTTCGTCAGCCAGGTTGCGGAGCATCGCGGTCGCTCGGTCGAGCAAATCGAGGCGGTGGCTCAGGGGCGAGTCTGGATCGGCAGCGACGCGATCGAGCGCGGCCTCGTCGATCATCTGGGGACCTTCGACGATGCGCTGAAGGCGACCGCCGCGCTCGCGAAACTCGAGGACGGACGCTACAGCGTCGAGTACGTGGAGCCCGATCTCACCTTTGCGGAGCGTCTCGCGCTGTCCGTCGGCGCCGAAGCGCTGCCTGTGGTCGACAAGATGATCGGTCTACCGCGCTGGTCCGCCACCGTGGCGCAGGTCGTGGAGTCGACGCTCGAGCCGCTCGAGTTCGTCGCACGCCTCAACGATCCACGCGGCGTTTATGCGTATTGCTTCTGCGACGTCCATTGAGCCATGACGGACCAGGAGGCGGCCGAGCGCCTGCGGATCGACCGATGGCTCTGGTGCGCACGGTTCTTCAAAACGCGTAGCGCGGCTGCCGAGGCGGTGCGTGGCGGCCACGTCCGGTTGAACACGCAACGCGTGAAGCCCGCGCACGCCGTGAAGGTCGGGGATGCCGTGGCGATCGAGCCGCCCGGGGCCGTCGAGCGGGACGTGCAAATCGTGGCGATTCCCCGGCGGCGCGGGCCGGCGCCGGAGGCGGCCGCTACCTATGAGGAAACAGCGGAATCGATGGAGCGCCGGCGCCTCGCGGCCGAGCAACGTGCGTTGCGCCCGGTGCTCGCGCCGCCGACCGCGGGTCGGCCCGACAAGCGAACTCGCCGTTTGCTGCTGCGCGCACGCCAGCGCGGTTAGGCCTGCTAGCCCGATCTCGCGGCAACCTACGTGCTGTTCTTCGGGTAGTCGTAGTAAGCGAGACGCCGGGTTGCACCGAGCAGATTCGTCCAGTGCTCGATCTCGAAATCGATGGCCACCGCGCCCGTCGTGGGCAGATCGTCGAGGTTGAAGTCCGGTAACAACCGATTGACGAGCTCCGTGAGTCCGGGGTTGTGGCCAACGAGGATCACGCTGCCGGCGGGGCCCGCCTGTGTTGCAATCACTCCGAGGATCGTGGCGGATCCCGCCAAGTACAAGGCGGGATCGAGCTTGATTGCGTTCTCGGGATACGCGAGCGTTCGCGCAATCAGCTTGGCGGTGCGTCGGGTGCGGAACGCAGGGCTCGCGATGATGACGTCGGGCTGCATGCCACGCTCGCGGAGCCGCTCGCCCATGAGCGGAGCATCACGTTCGCCGCGCGCGGACAGCGGTCGCTCCGCGTCGGCCAGGCTGCTGTCGGACCAACTGGATTTCGCATGCCGAAGCAAGATCAGGCGTTTCACGCAGGTATCCGTGCCTCAGAACAAGCCAGCTTCGAGCCGGGCCTCCTCCGACATCATCGACCGGTTCCACGGCGGCTCGAACACGACCTCGACATCGGCGCGCTCCACGGTCGGAATCAGCTCGACTTTCTCGCGCACGTCCTGCGCCAGAATGTCGCCCATCCCGCAGCCCGGAGCCGTGAGCGTCATCTTGATCTTGACGGCGCGGCCGCCGGACGCCACTCGCTCCACCTTGCATTCGTAGACGAGCCCGAGCTCGACGATGTTGATCGGTATCTCGGGGTCGTAGCACGTGCGCAGCTGTTGCCACACGGCGTTCTCGAGCTCGGCCTCGGTCGCGTCGTCCGGCAGATCGGGGGCCGTGAGCGGCGGCTTGCCGATGGCATCGCCATCGCCCCCGGCGATGCGAAAGAGATTGCCTTCGATATAGATCGTGAAGCTGCCACCGAGCGCCTGAGTCAGAAACCCCGTCGTTCCTTCGGGCAACGTCACGCTGTCGCCCGCGGGAATCAGCACGGCGGGGCAGTCGCGCGCGAGCGTCACCGGTTCGTTGTGCGAGTGATACATGGTGCTACTCGGTCGTCACGCTTCCCGTGCCGTCGTCGGCCACGGCAGCCTTCAGCGCATGCCACGCGAGGCTTGCGCATTTCACCCGCGACGGATATTCGCGCACGCCTCCCAGGGCCGCGAGCTTGTCGAGATCAGCTGCAGGCGCATGGTCGTGAGCGCCCGTGAGCAGATCGTGGACCTGATCGAACAGCTGCAGCGCGGCCGGCACGGCGGTGCCCTTCACGCGCTCCGTCATCAACGAGGAGGACGCCACCGAAATCGCGCAGCCGGTGCCTTTGAATCTGATGTCCTGGACGACGCCGTCGCCGAGCTTGACGTACAACGTCAGCTTGTCGCCGCACAGCGGATTGGTGGCCGAAATGACGCGCGTCGCATCATCGATCTCACCGAAGTTACGCGGATTGCGGTTGTGATCCAGGATCACCTGGCGATACAGCTCTTGGAGGTCATCCACGGAAGATCTCCACCGCGCGCTGCAGCCCGGCGATCAATCGGTCCGCGTCGGCGCGGTTGTTGTAGAAGGCGAAGGAAGCGCGTGCGGTCGCAGGCTACGCCGAATCGCTCCATGATCGGCATCGCGCAATGATGGCCGGTTCGAATCGCGACTCCCTCGCGATCGACGATCGTCCCGAGGTCGTGCGGATGAATGCCGTCGATCACGAACGACAGGACGCCGGCCTTGGGTTGCGCCGTGCCGATGACGCGCGCCCCCTTGATCTCGGCCGTGAGGCGTGCTGTGGCATAGTCGAGCAGCGCGTGCTCGTGCGCCGCAACGGCCGCGAAGTCAATGTGCTCGAGATAGTCGATGGCCGCACCGAGCCCGACGACGCCCGTAACGTTGGGCGTGCCGGCCTCGAACTTGTACGGCAGGGCGTTGTAAGTGCTGCGCTCGAAGGTCACGGTCAAGATCATGTCGCCGCCGCCCTGGTACGGCGGCATCGACGCGAGCAAGGCGCGTTTCCCGTACAGCACGCCGACGCCGGTCGGGCCGAACATCTTGTGGCCCGAAAAGGCATAGAAGTCGCAATCGAGCGCCCGGACGTCGACGCGCAGATGCGGCACGGCTTGCGCGCCGTCCACGAGCACGGTGGCGCCGACGCCTCGGCTCGCCGCGGTCAGCGCCGCGATTGGGTTCACGGTGCCGAGCGCATTCGAGACATGAGTGATCGCCACGATGCGCGTCCGCTCCGAGAGCAGCGACTCGAATCCTGCGACGTCGAGGCTGCCGTCGTCGTGTATCGGTGCGACGACGAGCCGCGCTCCCGTTCGCTCGCAGATCAGCTGCCAGGGGACGATGTTGGAGTGGTGCTCCATCGCCGTGATCAGCACCTCGTCGCCGGCTCGCAACGCATGCCCGCCGAAGCTTGCGGCGACCAGGTTGATGGACTCCGTCGTGCCGCGCGTGAAGATCACTTCGTCCGTCGAGGCAGCGTTGATGTACCGCCGAACCTTCTCTCGCGCGCCCTCGAAGGCCGCCGTGGAGCGCTCGCTGAGTGCGTGGACGCCGCGATGAACGTTCGAGTGATTCAGGCGTGCCTGCAGCGCCGTCGCTTCGTGCACGGCATTGGGTGCCTGGCTCGAGGCGGCGTTGTCGAGGTAGGCGAGCGGCTTGCCGTGCACGAGCTGGTGGAGCGCGGGGAAGTCCGCGCGCAGTGCTGCGAAGTCATCGCGTAGGCTCATGCTGCGCTGTTGTCCAGCGGCACTCATGTTGCGTGCTCCGTCAAGCCGCGTAGCCGTTGCGTGACGACGTCGAGCATTCGCTCCCGCCACGGCTCGTCGCGAATGCGCTCCAGCACGGTGGCCGCGAAAGCCGTGGTGAGCATCCGGCGCGCATCAGGGGCCGCAATGCCGCGTGCCCGTAAGTAGAACAATTGCTGGTCGTCGAGCTCGCCGACCGTCGATCCATGGCTGCACTTCACATCGTTGGCATAGATCTCCAGCTCGGGCTTGGTGTCGATCTCCGCATGCGCTCCGAGCAGGAGGTTGTCGTTGCTCTGCCGAGCATCGATGCGCTGGGCTCCGGGCTTGACGACCACCTTGCCGTTGAAGACCCCTCGGCCGCGTTCCCCGACGATGCCGCGGAATGCCTCGTCGCTGGTCGTTTCCGGCGCGGCATGCACGATCGTCGTATGCGTGTCGAGGTGCTGCTCGGCGCCCGGCACGAATAGACCGAACAGCTCCGCGCGCGCCCCGCGCTCACGTAGCACGATGTCGATGTCGTTGCGTACGAGCCGGCCGCCGAGGTCGACGTAGCCGACGTGCAGCGCGGCGTTGGCGCAGAGCTCCGCGGCGAGCAGGGAGGTATGGGCCTGCTGCTCGCCATGCTGCTGGAGTCGGTAGATTTCGAGCGTCGAATCGGCGGCCTGCCGGACCTGCGTCACCGCATTCAGCCAACCCGAGCCTCGCTCCACGTCCACGACCCGGTGAATGATGGTCAGCGCCGCGCCCGTACCGATGTCGAGGAGCACGCGCGGCTGCGCGGCGAGCCGGGGTCGGGCCGAGCCGACGAACACGATCTCGAGCGGTTTTTCGGGTCGCGCGCCCTCACGCAGTCGGACCCAGAGGCCGTGCTGGCCAAAGGCCGTGTTCACGGCCGCGAGCGGATGCTCGGCTGCGTGAATGCTGCCCGCCCACTGTGCATCGAACTCCGGCCAGCGAGCCTCGAGACCGGCGATCTCGAGGCCATCCGGCAGCGCCGTGCCGAGCTCGGCGCAGTGGTGACCATCGACGAAGACCAGGCGAGCGTCGGCGCCATTCGTCGGCGCGAGCAGGTCGGCCGCTGCCCGCAGCTCGGCGGCGGCGGGCGTCGGCGGCACGATCTCGAAGCCGGCCTCCGCGAGCGGCCCCACGTCCGTATAGCGCCAGCGTTCTTGTCGGCGATGCGGCCACCCGGCTGCGGTGAGCTCGGCGAGCGCCGTGCGACGGCGCGGCCAGCTAGCGGCGGCTCCCGGTAGCGCTCGGTCGGTCAGGAAGGCGAGGCTTGCACCTGTCACGCCGTGGCCCCGGTGTGGAGCCAGTCGTAACCGCGGCGATCGAGCTCGCGCGCGAGCTCACGGTCACCCGACGTGACGATTCGGCCGTCGACGAGCACGTGGACGCGGTCGGGGACGATCAGCTCGAGCAGTCGTTCGTAGTGGGTCACCACCAGCATGGACCGCTCGGGCGACCGCAGGCTGTTGACGCCGTGCGCTACGATGCGCAGCGCGTCGACGTCGAGCCCCGAGTCCGTCTCGTCGAGCACGGCGAGCCGTGGTTCGAGCAATAGCATCTGCAGGATCTCGTTGCGCTTCTTCTCGCCTCCGGAGAAGCCCTGGTTCACGTTCCGGCTAAGAAAATCCTTCGGTGCATGAACCACTTCCATCTTTGTTTTCACAAGCTTCATGAACTCGAAGGCATCGACTGGCGCTTCGCCCCGCGCGTGGCGCTGGGCGTTCAGAGCCGCCTTCAGCAGATACGCGTTGTTCACGCCCGGGATCTCGACGGGATACTGAAATGCCAGAAACAAGCCTGTCCGGGCCCGTTCTTCCGGCGAGAGGGCCAGCAGATCCTGGCCGAGATACGTCACGCGTCCTGCGGTGATCTCGTAGTCTTCCCGCCCAGCCAGGACCTGGGCCAGCGTGCTCTTGCCGGAACCGTTCGGTCCCATGAGCGCGTGCACCTCGCCGGCAGGTACGTGGAGCTCGAGTCCCTTCAATATTTCGCGACCGGCGACTCGGGCGTGCAAGTTCTCGATCGTTAGCATTTCTCGTAGCTCCGGTTCAGCCTACGGCGCCCTCGAGGCTCACGTTCAGCAGGTTTTGCGCTTCGACGGCGAATTCCATGGGCAGCTCTTTGAAGACCTCTCGGCAAAAGCCGTTCACGATGAGGTTGACCGCGTCTTCCTCCGACAGACCGCGCTGGCGGCAATAGAACAGCTGGTCCTCGCTGATCTTCGACGTCGTGGCTTCGTGCTCGACGCGGGCCGAGCGGTTGCGCGACTCGATGTACGGGAACGTATGCGCGCCGCAGTCTTCCCCGAGCAACAGCGAGTCGCATTGCGTGTAGTTACGCGCCCCGTCTGCCGTCGGCAGAACCTTCACGAGCCCGCGATACGCGTTTTGGCCGTGGCCGGCCGAGATGCCTTTGGAGATGATCGTGCTGCGTGTATTGCGCCCGATGTGGATCATCTTCGTGCCGGTGTCGGCCTGCTGATAATTGTTCGCCACGGCCACCGAGAAGAACTCGCCAATGGAATTCTCGCCTCGCAGCACACAGCTCGGATACTTCCAGGTGATCGCGGAGCCCGTTTCGACTTGCGTCCAGGAGATCTTCGAGTTCGCGCCGCGGCAGTCGCCGCGCTTGGTGACGAAGTTGTAGATGCCGCCGCGACCCTGCTCGTCGCCGGGATACCAGTTCTGAACCGTGGAGTACTTGATCTCGGCATCGTCGAGCGCGACGAGCTCCACCACGGCCGCATGCAGCTGGTTCTCGTCGCGCATCGGCGCCGTGCAGCCTTCGAGATAACTCACGTGGCTACCTTCGGCGGCGACGATCAAAGTCCGTTCGAACTGGCCCGTGTTCGCAGCGTTGATGCGAAAATAGGTCGACAGCTCCATCGGGCAGCGAACCCCCTTGGGGATGTAGACGAACGAGCCGTCCGTGAAGACCGCCGAGTTCAGCGTGGCAAAGAAGTTGTCGCGATACGGAACCACGCTGCCGAGATAGCGGCGCACGAGCTCCGGATGATTCTTCACCGCATCGGAGAACGAGCAGAAAATCACGCCGGCCGCAGCGAGCTTTTCCTTGAATGTGGTGGCCACCGAGACGCTGTCGAACACCGCGTCGACGGCGACGCCGGCAAGGCGGGCCCGCTCGTGCAGAGGGATACCGAGCTTGTCGTACGTCTCGAGCAGCTTCGGATCGACCTCGTCGAGGCTCTTGGGACCCGTGCCGCTCGATTTCGGCGCGGCGTAATACGAGATCGCCTGGTAGTCGATCGGCGTGTAGCGCACGTGGGCCCAGGTGGGCTCCTCGAGCGTCAGCCAGTGGCGATACGCTTTCAGACGCCACTCCGTGAGGAACTCCGGCTCGCCTTTCTTGGCGGAGATCAAGCGGATGACGTCCTCATTGAGCCCCGGCGGCACGGTGTCTTGCTCGATCTCCGTGACGAAGCCGTGGCGATATTTGCGTCCTACGAGGTCTGCAACTTGGTCGGAATCGGTGGCCATGGTCGTCCTTACGGGGCGGTGGCGGCTTTGTGCAGGTCCGCGCGCAGCTTCGGCAGCGGCTCGCGGTGGTCATTCAGGTCGGCGAGGCTGATACCCTCGAGCGCCCTGCGGATGCTGTGATTGACTCGCTGCCAGGCCGTGCCGACGCGGCAGAACGACTCGAGCTCGCAGCTGCCGCTCGAGGAGCTGCAGTCCGTGAGCGCCACCGGCCCCTCGAGCGCATCGAGAATCTCGGCGGCGCTGATGGTCGCGGCGGGGCGGGCGAGCGCGTAGCCACCCTGAACGCCGCGCGTCGAGACCACGAGACCCGAATGGGCCAACGACTTCAGCAGCTTGCTGACGGTCGGCAGCGTCAGATGGGTGGCGTCGGCGAGCTGACTGGCCGTGGATAGCCCGCGGCCATGGGTGGCGAGCTCGGCCAGCACCATGGTCCCGTAGTCGGTCAATTTGCTCATGCGCAGCATGGGGTTGCACCGCCGCAGTGATATGGGACTATTTTAGTCCTATTTGGACGGGTCGCAAGCGGGCGGGGTGGGCGGTGAGCTTACTGGGGACCTGTGGCGGTCGCCATGCCGCGCTGCTCCTCGGGCATGTACTCGAGGAGCTGATCGAGCCGGGCCTTGAAGCGAGCGCGATCGACAGCGTGCACGTCCGGCGTCTCGAGCGCCATGCGTACCTGGCCCACGGCGAGCGGCAGATTGCCGACGGCCGCGTAGTAGTAGGACATGTAGAAATAGGCGTTCGCGACGTCGCCCTCGGCATTGGCCGCGCGCGCGATGAGCCGCAACTGCGCGGGGGTCGCGGGCACGTTGTTCAGCAGATCGAGGAGCAGCTCATGAGCTTCGCCGGGCTTGCCTGCGTTGATCAGCGCTTCGGCGTAGCTGATCGTCAGCGGGATGTTGCGCGGAAACAGGCGCACGGACTCCCGGTAGGTACGCATCGCGGCCTCGGTCGAACCGCCGGCCAGCATGGCCTCGGCCTGCCCGATGCGGAACGCGATGATGGCCGGAAAGTCTGCGATCAGATCGCGGAACAACCGTTCCGCGTTGTCGTTCAGCGACGAGCGCATCGACGCGAGCGCGAGCCCATAGCGGTCGCCGACGCCGTGGCTATCTCGCTTGCCGCGATAGGCGTCCATTGCGGCTTCCGGCGTCCGTGCGTTCAACACGGTGAGACGCGCCTTCGCCAGCGCATAGTTCGGGCTATCGGTGTGCGTTACCGCGGGCAGCAGCCGAGCACGACCGCGCGCTTCGGCAATGCGTTCGGAGGTCACCGGATGATCCAGCAGCAGCGCAGGCACGTACTGGGTGCTGCTGCCGTAGCGTTTGCCGATCTTCTCGAAGAAGCTCGCCATCCCATTTGGATCGAAACCGGAGGAGGACAGCAGCTCCATGCCGACACGATCTGCCTCCGTTTCGTTCGCGCGCGTGAAGTTGATCTGCCGTTGCTGCGCCAACGCCTGCGAGCCGAGCAACAGACCCTGCGTCGCGTCGCTGGAGGCATTGCTGCTCGCGCCCAGCAACACGGCTGCCAACATCGCAGCGATCGACATGATGCTGGTGCGCTGATTGTCGTAGGCGGCGCGGGCGATGTGACGCTGCGTTACGTGTGAGATCTCGTGGGCGAGCACTCCGGCAAGCTCACTCTCCGTGTCGCTCGCGAGGATCAGGCCCGAGTTCACACCGATGAATCCGCCGGGCAGCGCGAAGGCGTTGATCTGGTCGTCTTTGGCGACGAAGAACTCGAACTGGAAATTGCCGTCATTGGCGCGGCTCGCGAGCTGCGACCCGAGCGTCATGATGTATTCCGTCAACAGCGGATCGTCCATGACGACGCCGGCAGTGCGCAACTGCAACATGACGCTTCGCCCGATCTGGGCTTCGCGGCTCTTGCTGAGCGCAGTGTCCGCCGGAGTGCCGAAGTCCGGAAGCTCCGCCGCTTGGGCAGGCAGCACCAACGCCGCCGTCAATAGCGCCGCCCAGGTCTTCGTGAATAGCGGAGGTGTCATGTGTCGTTGCCGTGTCCGTTGCACTTATGACTGCGCGACCGCAGCGGCGTTCCTCAAAGCTCGGCCGCGGCCGCGAGCACTGCCGCCACGTGGCCGTCGACCTTGACTTTGCGCCACTCCCGCCGGAGCACGCCGTCCGCATCGACGAGAAACGTGCTGCGTTCGATACCCATGACCTTCTTTCCATACATATTCTTCTCCTTTATGACGTCGAACAAGCGGCACAAGCGCTCGTCGACGTCGGAGATCAGCTCGAAGGGCAGGTCGAATTTGGTCTTGAATTTGGCGTGCGAGCTCAGGCTATCCCGCGAAACGCCCAAGACTCTCACCTTCAGGCGTCGGAAGCGCGAATGCTGGTCACGAAAGTCCTTGCCCTCGAGCGTGCAGCCCGGCGTGTCGTCCCGCGGGTAGAAGTACAGCACGTAGGGCGCCCCCGACAGATCCTTGTTCGTGAGCTTGGTCTGCCGCCGTCGTCGTCACGGTGAAGGCGGGGACTTTCTTGCCGACGGCGGGTGTCGTCATGTTGGGCTCACGTGCTGCGTCAGGACTGTTTGACCGGTTCCATGATTGCATCGACATTCAGCTGGTCGCAGAAGTCCATGAACTCCTCGCGAAGGCCGGAGATGTGCACGCTGGCCGGGATGTTGACGGCCATCTGCACGGAAAACATCGGCGCTCCGGTGTGCGTCGCGGCGTAACTACGGGTGGAGACCTCCGCGATCTCGACTTTTCGTGCCGCGAAGAAGCCGCTCAGGCTGTGCACGATCCCGGGTTGGTCGAGACCTACCACGTCGACAGCATATGGCAGCAGCTCTTTGCCGAACCGGCGGGGCTCGGTGCGCTTCAGCTGCATGGTCACGCCGGCGCCCGTGGCGAACCGATTCAGCTCGCGCTCCATCCGGCTGATCGTGTGCCAGTTGCCGGAGACCAGGAGCAGCATCGCCACTTCCGAGCCGAACGAGGCCATTCGGCTTTCCTTAATGTTGCCTCCGCAATCCATGATGACGCGGGTCAGCTCTTGCACCACAGCCGTGGGGTCGCCGCCGATGGCGGAGATGACCATGAGTTGTTCCATCTACGACGTTCTCGGGGCCTGGCCAGCGTGCCAGTGTACCCTGAACAGTCGGGTCCGCAACGCTCGGGTTGCGCGCTCCACGACCCGCCCGTTAGTATCGTGCGCCCTTCGATAACGGGCGTGGCAAGGTGTCGATGATGTTGGCCGGCAGTATGGTGGCGGTGGTGACGCCGATGGACGCGGACGGAGCGGTCAACTACCGACAGTTCGCCAAGCTTGTCGACTTTCACGTGGAGTCCGGCACCGAAGCTCTGATCGTCGCGGGCACGACGGGTGAATCGGCGACGCTCGATCACCACGAGCATGTCGAGTTGATCGAAAAGGCGTGCGAGCTGGCGGCAGGGCGCATTCCGATCATCGCCGGAACGGGATCGAACTCGACGGCGCAGACGTTGAAGCTGTCGCGAGCGGTCGATCGCCTGCCGGTCGACGCGTTTCTGATCGTCACGCCGTACTACAACAAGCCGCCGCAGGAAGGCATGCGGCGGCACTTCTCCGCGGTGGCGGATGCCGTGACTCGGCCGCTGATCCTCTACAACGTCCCGGGTCGCACGGGTGTCGACCTGAAGCCGGACACGGTCATCAAACTCGCCACGCATGCCAACATTCGGGCGATCAAGGAAGCCACCGGGGAACTGAATCGCATTCGCACGCTCAGAGACGGCTGTGGTCCGGAGTTCGGACTGCTCAGCGGTGACGATGCGACGTGTTGCGAGTTCATGCTACAGGGTGGGGACGGCGTGATATCCGTGACGGCCAACGTCGCTGCCGTGAGCATGCGTCGGCTCTGCGATGTGGCGCGGGCGCGCAAGCGCGCAGAAGCCGAGCGCATCGATGCCACGCTGCAAGCCCTGCACAAGACCTTGTTCTGCGAAAGCAACCCAATTCCCGTGAAGTGGGCCGTGCAGCAAATGGGGTTGATCGGACCGGGGATTCGCCTGCCGCTGACGCCGCTCGCACCGCAGTACCATGCGGCCGTGCTCGACGCGATGACGGCTGCGGGCGTCCGCGTCGCCGCCGCGTGAAGACGCCTTACCGCCTGCTAGCGCTTGCGATGGCGTACGGCGCAACGCTGCTCGCGGGCTGTCACCGCGGCGACACGGTCGGCTGCGAAGACACGCGCCGTTATGCCACCGCCGCCTCCGCGCAGCCTGTCCAGATTCCGGACGACCTGACACCGCCGACCGAAACGGAGGCCCTGCGCCTGCCGCCGGATGTGCCTACGAATCGGCCGCGCGCAGACCCAGCCTTGCTTGGAGTCACCGCCGGCGTTCTCCGAGCAGATTCAGCTCGGTCGCGCGGCCGAGACCACGCAGCCGGCCGCGGGCAAGCCGCCGAAGCCGAGTCGCCGGGAGCGCCGGCAGCAGCGACGTCACGCGGACGAGGCGAAGTAAGCGCCGGCCTCAGCGCGCCGCCGCGGCCGTCGCGCTCGGTGCGCCGGCCTCCGTGAGCTTGCGCAGGATTCGGTCCTGCACCCACTGTGCGCTCCACCAATCGATCGGCGTCACGGCATGGCCGCCGAGCAGCATCGTGAAGTGCAGGTGATCTCCGCCGGCCAGCCCCGTGGACCCGCTGCGGCCGAGCTCCGTGTCGCGCTCGACCATCTGTCCGACGGCGACGCCGATGACCGACAAATGCGCGTACAGCGATTGCAGCCCCATGCCATGATCGAGGATGACGCAGTTGCCATAGATGCCCAGCCAACCGGCATGAACCACGCGGCCGCGGTTCGCGGCGCGCACGGAAGCGCCGGCCGTGGACGCCAAGTCGAAGCCCAGGTGCACCTGGTGATCGACGTCCTGGCCCTTGTAGACGTATGTACGCTGATCCGCGAATCCAGCCTCCACGGCCGTATTCAGCAGCTGTTTGAAGGGTCCGCGCCAGAGGATCTCGGGCGCGGTCTCGCGAGACAGCTTCGTGATCGTGTCGTCGTTGATGCGCCGTAGATCCCGATTGATGGCGAGATAGGCCGCGAGCAAGTTACTCGGGTCGTCGACGTGCAGCTCGGTCGAGTTCTGCAAGATCGGCGGCACGACGCGCGCCAGGAAGCGATCGTCCAGGTTGATCGTGCTGGCGCGAAACTGCTTATCGAACACACGATAGTCGAAGCTCCCCGTGCCCTCGTTGCCGATGGGGTCGCGGGCGTAGATGGAGATCGGCGTGTTCACCTTCTGGTTCCACAGCAGGGCGAAGAACGCGACGCGCAGGCCGGGGTCCGTGCCCGGAATGCCGGCGCCGCTCGCGGGAAAGCCGGGGTACTCGTATTCGCCGACGCGCACGCCGGATTCCGCGTCGGGCGGCGTGACGCGATAGACCACCATCTCCGAGCCGCCGTGGTTGACGTAGTGAAACTGCGATAGCACCGCGACGATCGGCGGTGCAAGCCGCACCTGGATGTCGCGCGTCGCCGTCGCCGACGCCTGGCGGAAACCGAACAGCACGGGCCGGACGGCCGAGACGGTGACCCGCGCTGCGCCACCCTTCAGATCCGCGACCACGCGCTTGCCCGTGGGGCGGGTGACCGTCACTCGGTCGCCGTCAACCTTGAGATCGGCGACCGACTGTGGCGCCAGGCTGAACACCGGAGTCGTCGAGTCGCCTTGCGTCAGCGCGACGTCGAGGCTGGTGAGTGCGCCACGCGGCGCGGTGACGGCCACCGTGATCTCACCGGTTTGGCCGATGATCTCGGGGCCGCTGATTTCTATGGCGGGGCCGGGAGCACGACCGGCATTCACCCACAGCACCGCAGCGCCGACCCCGAGCACGATGAGAGCGATGAGTATTTTCCACATGCGTCGTGATTGTACCGACGCCGAGCGTGATTCACACTGGTTGCATCGGCGGCCGACCTGGGGGCGATCGTGGCGAGGATCGAGTGGGCATTGCTACGTCGGCGTGTTGCTGGTCGTTAGCGGCGGGGCAACGCGCGTGAATGCGGACGCGCCGGCCGACGCGTTGCCGGCGACCACGGCCCCGGTGCTCTGGCAGCCCTCCATGAACGTGTTCCGGCGCTTTGCCGTGGAGCCGGAGAAGATGTTCGACTTCTACGGCGGCGTACTTGGGTTCAAGCAGCTTTCCACATTTGCCGTCGGCAATGGTGGTGTCGCGCGGTTCCAGGCGGGCGCTCAACAGCTGAAGCTCACGCGCCGCGTCGGCAACCGCGTCTATCAGCCCGGTGGCGTGAAGACGGCGACCGGCCTGCGGCTGCTATCGTTCTTTTTTGCCGACGAGGCCGCTCTGAGTCGGCGGTTCACGGAGCATGGCCTGGCGGCGCCGGAGTTCGCGCCGCTCGGCGACAACGGCCGGCGGACCGCGCTCGTGTCGGATCCGGACGGGCAGCCCGTCGAGCTCGTGATCGTGCCCGACGCGACGCCGGAGCAGCTGGCCGCGATCGAGGTGGGCATCACGGCCGCCGATCTCGAGCGCAGCCGCGCGTTCTACCGCAGCTTCGTCGGGCTCGAGGAGCTGCCTCCGGTGAAGGATGCGCGGTTCGGCACCACGAAGTACCCGTTCAGGCATGGCGCGACGACCGTGAGCTTGCGCAGCTTCGGGCCGGACCTGCCCATGGATAACGGCAGCGGCGGGATTCAGTACGTGGTCTCGAACGTCGACGTGGTCGATGCGCTGGCGAAGGAGCGTCATGTGGCCGTCGAGCAGCCGCTGCAGGGTTTGCGAGGCTTCGATCTGCGGACGCTTTGGCTCAACGACCCCGACGGCGTCACGAACTATTTCGCGGAGACCGGCGCAGCCCGCAACGCGCGAGGTACGCCGGCGAAATAGGCAGGCCGAACGAGAAAAGCGCCGCGCAGAGGATCCGCGCGGCGCTTCGGTTTGGTCAAGCGCGCCGACGCGAGTTACACACCCATCGCCGACTTGATCGCGGCCGCCTGCTTGGTGACGAACTGCTCGAACGTCAGCAGCGCGGGATCTAGTTTGCGTGCCGTCGCCATGCTGCGGTTCGCCAGCATCTGCTTGTCGAAGTCACGGTACGCCTGGAACATGTTGCCCATCTCGTCCGCGCCGGGGAATCCGAAGCTTCGGTAGACGTCGGCTTCGACCATGTTGTACTTGATCGGGCCCACACCGAGCACCTTGCTCAACGTCTTGCCCATCTCGTCGATGGTCAACGCTTCACCGAGAATACCGACCGTCTTGCCGATGTACTCGTTACCGGCCTTGAAGAGGCCGTACGCGACTTTACCGATGTCTTCGGCGGCAATGCCGGCCATTTTGGCGGTGCCCATCGGGAAGGCCCAGGCGAGCTGGCCATCGTCGCCTTTCTTCGGCGCGAGGCCAAACGAGTAGAGATTGTCCCAATAGAACGAGGTGACGAGGAAGGTCGTCGGTAGGCCGGAGAAGAACGCGTTGGCTTCGGCTTTGGCATCGAAATGCGGCACGCGATACTTGTCCTGGAGCATCGGCATGCGCTTGTCGTCGGGCTTCATGAACTGCCGGATATCCTCGAGAGTGGACCAGACCACGTGCTTGACACCGGCGGCCTTGGCGGCATCGGCGATGTTCTTGGCCTGCGCTTTCTCCTTCTCGCCGGAGAAGTGCTCCCAGAAATTCGTGACCGCGTAGACGCCATGAGCGCCCGCGAAGGCCTTCTTCAGGCTCTCGACGTCGTCGAGATCGGCTTGGACGACCTGTGCGCCCGCTGCAGCGAGAGCCTTGGCCTTGTCCTTCCCGGTGTCGCGCGTGATGGCGCGGCAGGCGAACCCGCCCGCGGAGTCCGCCAGGATCGCGCGGCAGAGGCCGCCGCCCTGCGAACCGGTCGAGCCTAGGACTGCGATGATTTTCTTGTCGGCCATATCAATTCCTCGATGAGACGGATTGGGGGAAAGAGTCAAAGCATAAACGTCTTTTGCAGCCGAAAGTAGTAGCGATCGGCCCACGCTCTCCGGGGCGGTGCGCGCGGCCGCGGAACGCTGCGCAACGTTGCCGCCGCGCGCGTTGCACCGTGACTTCGCGTCAGTGCGTTGCTTGTTGCCGCGCGAGCATCGCGCGGAAGCGCTCCTCCTGCGTGGCGACGTGGGCGAGGTAGCCGGCGTGATCGATGAACGGATTCGGATCGCCAGGTCCGCGCGATTCCAGCGCCGAATATTTTTGCGTCAGCCCGTAGAACGAGCCGTGGGCGCCGAGGAACACGTCGACCGGCAGGTTGCGCGCCTTTGCGAATGTCGCTTCGTAGTCGGCTGCGATGTCCGGATAGTCGTGATTACCGACGAGCACGTAGTCGGGGTTCACGCCGAAGCTGCAGATGATCAAGACGTCGTATTGGCGACCGCCTTCCATGGCCTTCAGGCCCCAGCTGGTGCAACCCTTCGTGTGCCCCGGCGTGCGATAGGCCGTCAGGATTGTTCCGCCGAGCGTGACTTGCTCGCCGTCGTGCAGTACGCGATCGATCGGGTGCTCTTGGCCACGAGGTCGCATGGCGCGCAGCCCGGGGACGTCCTCCGCCATCGCCATGACCTCGGCGCCCGTCAGCTGCTTGACCAGCGCGTCGCCTTCCATGTGATCGCCGTGGGCATGGCTGCCGAGCAGGATCTTGATGTCCTCGAACTTGAAACCGAGCTCCGCGACGTTGCGCCGGAGCAGCGGCACGGTAGTTTCGAAGTCGCTATTGATGAGGACATGGCCCGCCGGCGTGGTGATCAGAAACGTCCCGAGCGCCTCGGTGCCGACGAAGTAGACGTTGTCGATGACGCGGTGAGGTGGGAATGGCTTGTTGAAATCGTTTGCCTGCGCCAAAGCGAGCGAGGGCGCGACCAGAGCGCAGAGGATGCTGATGAGTCGACGCATTGGGCCTCCCGGAGTGCATAGTGTGGCGCCGCAATAGCCGGCGCCCTCGTCTCGTCGCCGGCGGCGGGTGATCGGTGTAGGTGGCGGAGAGGGAGGGATTCGAACCCTCGATACGCCTTTTGGGCGTATACACACTTTCCAGGCGTGCGCCTTCAACCGCTCGGCCACCTCTCCCGCGAGCTCGCCCGCTGTCCGGCCGGGCGGCAGCGTAGCCCAGAATTCGCCGCGGTTTCAAACCTTCGCTCCGCGAATCGCACGCGATGGATCGGGCTGGTAAAGTAGCGGCGGTCCGCGTCGGTTCCCCCGCGACAACCAGCTGTAAACCCCGTCAGGCCCGGAAGGGAGCAGCGGTAGCAGCCCGGTTGGGTGCCGGGGTAGGGCTGACGCGGGCCTCGATTCCTCCGGAGCACAGAGTCAAGCGTGAGCTATACGGTTTTGGCGTTGAAATGGCGGCCGCGGCGGTTCGAGGAGCTCGTCGGCCAGCCGCACGTCGTCCAGGCGCTCGCGAACTCGCTCGCCGAGAATCGGCTGCATCACGCCTATTTGTTCACCGGCACGCGTGGGGTCGGCAAGACCACGGTCGCGCGATTGCTCGCCAAAGCGCTGAACTGCGAGACCGGCGTGGTCGCGGAGCCGTGCGGCGTGTGTGCATCTTGCAAGGCGATCGACGAGGGTCGGTTCGTGGACCTCATAGAAGTCGACGCGGCCTCTCGCACACGCGTGGACGACACTCGCGAGTTGCTCGACAACGTTCAGTACGCGCCGACGCGCGGACGCTTCAAGGTGTACCTCATCGACGAGGTGCACATGCTCTCGAATCATTCGTTCAATGCACTCTTGAAGACGCTCGAGGAGCCGCCGCCGCACGTGAAGTTTCTGCTCGCGACCACGGATCCCCAAAAAGCTCCCGGTAACCGTGCTGTCGCGCTGCCTTCAATTCAATCTGAAGCGATTCACGGCGGCGCAGATTCAGGTGCAGCTCGAGAAAATTTGCGCGGCCGAGAAGGTTCCCGCGGATGCCGCCGGACTCAAAGCGATCGCGCGAGCCGCCGACGGCAGCATGCGTGACGCGCTCAGCTTGCTCGATCAGGCGATCGCGTTCGGCGGTGGCAAGATCGAGGGCGCGGCGATCACCTCGATGCTGGGCAGCATCGACCGCGGGCACATTCAGAGGATGCTGGAAGCCCTTACACGTCGGGATGGCACCGCGCTGCTCGCGGAGGTCGCGCAGCTCGACGAGCGCGCGCCCGACTATGCTGCGGTGCTCGACGAGTTGCTCGAGGCATTGCAGCGCATTGCCGTGCTGCAACTCGTCGGCGGTCGTAGCGACGACGAGGACCTGGCGGCCCTGGCGCCGCTCGCCTCGCAGCTCGGCGCCGAGGATGTTCAGCTGTACTATCAGATTGCATTGAACGGTCGACGGGATTTGCCGGTCTGCCGCGATCCGCGCATGGGCTTCGAGATGACGCTGCTGCGGATGTTGGCATTCCGCCTGGCCGACGGCGCGACCGAGGCTCGCGCGGGCGCGCCGCCGCCTGCGAGCCGCGGCGCAGCCACCGGCTCGCCGCCCGCCCCGGTGGCGGGTCGGCCGGTAACGACAGTGGCCGCGCGTGCCGAGCCACCGCGGCCGGCCGTTGAGGGCGGTGAGAGCCGGTCTCCGCCCGCCGATTGGGCGGCGGTGCTCCAGGCGCTCGATCTGCGGGGCGCCGCGCGACAGCTCGCCGACAATTGCGACTTGCATTCGAACGCCGGCGGGGCCTGGCAGCTCGTGCTGCCTCGCGACAAGGAGCATTTGAATACGCAGCAGCTGCGGGCGCGAATCGAAAGTGCGCTTCAGGAGCAATACGGACGCGCGCTGCGGCTCACGATTACCCCGGGCGTGCCCGCGCGGCCCACGCCCGCGGAGACGCGCAAGGCGGGCGAGAACGAGCGCATGCGGGAAGCGCGCGAGGCGATCGAGGCCGATCCGAACGTCCAGGCCGTGCAGGCGGCCTTCGACGCTACGCTGGAACCCGATAGCATCCGTTCGACGAAGTGAGTGACGACAGACCCATGGGATTGCGAGGACGACTATGAAAGGCCTGAGCCAACTGATGCGCCAAGCGCAAGAGATGCAGGCGAACATGCAGAAGGCGCAGGACGAGCTCGCCGCAACCGAAGTCGAAGGCATTGCCGGTGGCGGCATGGTCAAGGTCACCGTCACGTGCAAGTACGAGGTGCGACGAGTGACGATCGAAGAGACGCTGCTGCGCGACGACAAGGAGATGCTCGAGGACCTCGTTGCGGCGGCGTTCAACGACGCGAATCGCAAGGTGGAGCAGACGGTGCAGCAGAAGCTGTCGTCCGTGACCGGCGGTTTGGGGTTGCCGCCGGGTCTTAAGCTACCGTTCTGAGCCACGTGACGGACGGCTACTCTCCGCTGCTGAATCAGCTCATTCAGGCGCTGCAGTGTCTACCGGGCGTAGGGGCGAAGTCCGCCCAGCGCATGGCGTTCCACCTGCTCGATAAGGACCGCGAAGGCGGCGATCGGCTGGCCGACGCGCTCGAGCGAGCGATGCATTCGATCCGCAATTGCGAGCGCTGTCGAATGTTGACGGAAGAGGCGCTGTGCAGGTTCTGCAGCAGCGACCGACGCGACGCGCTGCAGCTGTGCGTGGTGGAGACGCCGGCGGATCTGCTCGCGATCGAGCAGTCGGGGGCCTATCGAGGCCGGTATTTCGTGCTGATGGGGCATTTGTCGCCGATCGACGGCATCGGTCCGGCCGAGCTCGGCCTCGAGCTGCTGGAGCGACGTCTGGCAGCCGAACGTTTCTCCGAGGTCGTGCTGGCGACGAGCGTCACCGTCGAGGGTGATGCCACTGCGCATCTCGTGGCGACGCTGGCGCACAAGCATGGGTTGTCGGCGACGCGCATCGCATATGGAGTGCCCGTAGGCGGTGAGCTCGAGTACATCGACGGCGGGACGCTTGCCCGCGCGTTGCACGGTCGCCGCCAGATAGAGGCGGCCGGCGGGGAGGGAGGTTGACGATGACGGCGGATCCGGACTGTCTGTTCTGCAAGATCGTGGCACGGCAATTACCCGCCGAGCATCTTTACGAGGATGACAGGATCCTCGCGTTCAAGGACATCCACCCGCAGGCGCCGTTCCACGCCCTCGTGATACCGAAAACCCACGTCGCGACGCTGAACGATTTCGCCGCCGACCATTCGGCCTTGGTCGGTGATTTGCTGCTGGTGGGCAAGCGCCTTGCCACCGATCATGGCCTGCCGGGTTATCGCGTTTCGATGAACGTAAATCGGGAAGGCGGTCAGGTGATCTTCCACGTGCACTTGCACGTTCTTGGCGGGCGCCCATTGAACGCCGCGCTGGGCTAGCGCCTCATGCTGCGCACGAAGCCACGGAGGATTCTGGAGTGAGTCGCAGAGAGAATCTCATTTGGATCGACCTCGAGATGACGGGGCTCGATCCCGATCGGGATCGCATCATCGAGATCGCCACGGTGATCACGGACAAGGAGCTCACCGTGCTCGCCGAAGGGCCGGTGCTCGCGATCCACCAGTCCGACGCAGTGCTGGCGGGTATGGATGAGTGGAACACCCGTCAGCACTTGAGCTCGGGGCTGACCGAACGTGTACGCGCGAGCGCGATCGCGGAGGCGGAAGCGGAGCAGGCCACGCTGGTATTCATTCGCCAGTATGTGGAGCACGGCGTCTCGCCAATCTGCGGCAATAGTATTTGTCAGGATCGGCGTTTTCTCATCAGGCACATGCCGGAGCTCGCGGCCTTTTTCCACTACCGCAACCTGGACGTGTCCACCTTGAAGATCCTTGCGAAGCTGTGGCAGCCCGAGATCGGTGCACGTTTCGAGAAGAAGTCCGTACACCTCGCGCTCGCCGACATTCACGATTCGATTCGCGAGCTCAGGTTCTACCGCGAGCATCTGTTCAGGTCCTGAATATCGGCCTGTTCGACGCCGCGCACAAAACACGCAGGGCTGGGTTTTCAACGTATCGGGGATAGGCTAGGCTCCGACCGATGCCGTATGACAGGACGTCCGAATGAGAGGTCGATCGATTGCGTTCGCTCTGCTAGTGCTTGCGACGAGCGCGCACGCGCAGACACGCTATGTGACCGATCACACGCTCGTCGAGCTGCGGCGCGGCCCGGGCCTCGAGTACCTGATTCTACGTAGTCTCGAAGCGGGCACGACCGTCCAAGTGCTCGAGCAGGACGCCGACTCCGGGTACTCGCGCGTACGCGTTCAGGACCAGGGCACCGAAGGGTGGATCTTGACGCGCTTCCTGACGGCGGAGCCCATTGCCCGGGACCGGTTGGCCGCCGCGGAACGTGGACTGACCACCGCAAAAGCGCGGGCCGCGGAGCTCGAGCAGCAGGTGACCACCCTGACGGCCGAGCTCGGCAGCACCAAATCCGACCTCGAGCAGGTGCGCACGAATCACGAGCAGGTGAGCAAGGATCTCGCGGACCTGCGCACGGCCTCGGCCAACGTGGTGGAAATACGGGATCAGAACGAGAGCTTGCGACAGCGTCTGATTCAACGGGAGCGAGAAGTCGAGGAGCTTACGGCCGCGAATACGCGGCTTGCGAGTCAAGACAAGCAGAATTGGTTCATCGTGGGAGCGGGCGTGCTGCTCGGCGGCATGATTATCGGACTCATAGCGCCGAGTCTGCGGCGGAAACGTCGTTCCGACTGGTGACGTAGTCGGCGGTTGCGAGGGACGGGAATTTACGACACTGTAGCCCGGATGCTAGTCGACAGCCTCATCATTCCGGAATGTGTGTACCGGCCGGGGACCTTCACCGGCCTGATGACGCTGTACGAAAGCAATTACATCAAGCTCCACAATCTGACCACCGGCTTCGATTGGCCGAGCGAGGGGGCGGTGTCGATCGCGCCGCGCGACAGCGATCTGCATGCGACCATCGCGCGCCGCGAGGCGTACACGACCACGCTGAAGCTGACCTACTGGTTCACCGAGGCCGACGGGGTGGTGGTGGCCGACCCCGACCTGATCGTCCGGATCTACCACGACGCAAGGGTGGCGGAGGCCGTCAGCGGCCGGGAGCGGCATTGTCACTACAAGCTACGCGAGCTGGCGGTCAGCAGTGGCGCCGAGCTCGGCCGGCGCTGGCGCATCAACATGATGCTGAACAAGTGGCTCGACTACCTGTTTGACGTAGGTCACAAGCTAGATCCTCGAGCTCTGCGGGCCCGCTAGGCTCGGCTCCACGCCCGATCCTTGCTTTGAGTCACGGTTTGATCTCAAACCGGACGCTATATTCCGCTGTCATGAGTCCGTGTTACAGAATCCCGGCGCCCCGATGCTAGGGGCGCTGCTCGATCGCGAGTCCGAGGAGCCGCCGGACCAGCTCCTCAAGCTTTATTGGAATCGTGCCGGAGTGAAGCGCGAGCTGAAAGCTCTACGGCGCGAGCGCTTCGAGCTGCTCGACAAGCTGAAGGAGCAGGAAGGGGCGATCGTTCGAGCCCAGGAGCAGCTCGAGGGTCTCGAGCGATTGCTCACGAATCCGCTGGCAGCGGCCAACGCGATGGTCTACTTCCAGCTGCGCCATCTTTGGCGCATCGCCTCCCAGCGTCTCGAGCAGTTCGGCAAGGAGCTGCAGATTCAGAGGGAGAAGCGCGAGCGGGCGCAGGTTCAGGATGCCGAGATCGCCAAGCGCAAGCGCCGTCTCGGCGCCGTCAACGACAAGGTCTCGGGCTTGGCGGAGAAGCGCCGGCTCGTCGTCGAGGAGCTCGACCGCTGCGAGCGACAGCTCGCCAACATGAATGGGCTGTTCCGCTGGTTTCGGGGCCCGAGCTTCAAACGCAAGATCGCCGGCCTGCGCGACGGCAAGAAGATGCTCGAGGAGAAGCTCGAGGAGCTGCGCGAGCTGGCCGAGAAGATCCAAGGCGAGCCTCTGCCCGATCTCGAGGGGTTGTCGCTCGAGAGCCGGCGGCTCATCAACTGCGCGATCATAGCCCTCGCTCAGCACCTGGTCGTCCACTTCTCCGAGCACGACTTGGCGTCGCTCGCCAAGACCTCGACGGAGCGGTCGGTGGGCGACATGAAGTTCGGCGATCGGCGCGACTGCGATCGAATGGTCGAGCGGATCAGGGAGAAGGTCGAGGAGCTGAAGCAGCAGAAGACGCTGGCGGATCAGGTGAAACGCCGCACGGACCTGCTGCTGACGGAGGTCAAGTACCGGAACGACACGGACTCCGTGCCCAGCATCGACTGCCTGCAGACGATCGCGAGGACCCCTGCCGCTCAGGCCAACGAAATCGACCTGGCGCGCCGATCCGTGGACGCGCCGCTGCGCATCAACGTCGTCGCAGACGACTATTGGGACCTGCTGGCCGTGATGCGTTGAGGTCGGCTACTGCGGCCGTGCCTCCTGCTTGCGGACGCCTTCCGACCCGCTGACCAGCTGGCGCTGACGTGGCGCGTCATGCTCGGCAATGTCCGCGACGACGCTTGCGGCCTGCTGCAGCAGGATATTCTCGGGCCGCTCGGCCGACTCCAGCTGGTCGATGCCGGTCAGGGCCGGCAAGCCGAGCGCGGCACGGCGTGCGTTCTCGCGCGTGAGCCGGCCTTCATCGATCTTCTTGTTCTCTGCAGTGCGCTTCGTCCATGTTCAGCGACACGCTCTTTTGCGCGTTGGCTTCCCTGTACGCCGCGTCCTCGGCGACGACGAACGCGTAATTGGGGTCCTTCGCTGCTCGTGCGGCCTGATGCGCCCGCAGGTCGTTCATCTCCGCGGCCAAATGCGTGTCCGCACGGAAGCGCGTGGGCTGAATGCGGTCCCAGGGTAAGGCGGTATCGCGCGTGCTTTCACCGACGGTCGTCGTATCGACGGCGGAGGGTAGCTCGATGTCGGGTAGTACGCCGCGATGCTGCGTGCTCTCGCCCGTCACGCGGTAATACTTGCCGATCGTGAGCGTCAGCTGACCGTTGTCCGTGCCCCGCATCAAGCGATCGAGCGGGAATAGGTTCTGGACCGTGCCCTTACCGAAGGTCTGCTGGCCGATGATGACGCCACGGTCGTAGTCCTGGATGGCAGCCGCGAAGATCTCCGACGCGCTCGCGCTATAGCGATCGACGAGCACCGCGAGCGGTCCACCGTAGATCGCCGTTGGGCTCGGGTCGTCCAGCTGCTGGATCGTCCCGCGGGTCTCGCGCAGCTGCACGATCGGTCCCCGCTCGATGAACAGTCCGCTCAGCTCAGTGGCCTCCGACAGGTGGCCGCCGCCATTCGCGCGAAGGTCCATGACGAGGCCGTCGATGCCGCCCTCGGCCTTGAACTCGCCCAGCAAACGCGTCACGTCGCGCGACGTGCTCGTGTAGTCGTCGTCCCCACGGCTACGCGCGGCGAAGTCTTGATAGAAGCTCGGCACCGTAATGACACCGATACGATAGTTCTTGCCGTCGAACGGAATCTCGAGCAACTGCTTTTTCGCGGCCTGCTCCTCGAGCTTGATCTTGTCGCGCGTGAGCTCGATGGTTTTCTCCGGCGAGCCGGGTGTGGCGCCCGCCGGCAGGATCTGCAGGCGCACGCGCGTGCCACCGGGGCCGCGAATCTTCTGCACGACGTCGTCGAGACGCCAGCCAATGACGTCAATCGGCTCCGTGCCACCTTCGCCCACGGCCGTGATCCGGTCCTCGGGCTTCAGCTGCCCGTCGATCTGAGCGGGGCCGCCGGGAATGATGTTCATGACCTTGACGTAGTCGTCTTCGAGCTGCAGCGAGGCGCCGATGCCGTCGTAGGAGAGGCTCATCTGGATCCGGTACTCCTCGCTCTGCCGTGGCGACAGATAGCTCGAGTGCGGGTCCATGTTGTGGGCGACGGCGTTCATGTACGTTTCGAACACGTCGTCGGTCGTCAGCTGAGTCACGCGCTTGTAGGAGCGTTCGTAGCGTTCTCTGAGAATCTTTGCCGCTTCGGGCCAGGTCTTGCCCGTCAGCATGAGGCGCAGGCCGTCGCTTTTGACGTTCTGGCGCCAGATTTCATTCAGCTCCGCTTCGGTTGCGGGCCAGGGCAGCTCGCTGCGGTCCCAACGGAACGACTCGTCGACGGTGTAGTCGGGCTCCGTGCTCGAGGAGGCCGATGGCGTAATCGACGCGCTCGCTGGCGCGCTTGCGGAAGAGATTGAAGATATCGAACACCGGCTGCAGGTCGCCCGTCCTGGTACGGTCGTCGAGCTCATACCGCAGGCGGTTGAAGCTCGCGATGTCGGCGGCCGTAAAGTACATGCGATTGCCGTCGAGAGAGTCGAGGTAGCGATCGAGGATCGCCGACGACAATGAGTTGTCGAGATGCGGTAGCGAGTAGTGAAGCTCTTCGATAAGCTTCGTGACGTTGCTCGCGATGGCCGCCTCATTGGGGGGCATCTGCAGGGGCGCCAACGGGTCAACCGCGGCAGATGAGGCCCAGCTCGCGGTCAGAATAACGACACCGGTGAACAACCGGCCAAACAACACCCTCACGTTGCCTCCTTGGAGTCCCTGCCGCCGCTGGTCATGCATAGTAGTTCAGTTTCCGGCCCTTAGCCCAGGGAATCAACCCTCTTACAGTCGAAACCCCAAACCAATCACGATGCGCGCCAATTCGAACCGTTGCATTGAGCGAACCGTCGGCTGATGCGTCCATCCGTCGTGATACTGGGGTTCGTCCTGGGAAGTGCCGCGGCCATCAGCTTCTCTCTGGCCGGCGTAGTTATCGTGTTCGCCGTGCTCCGGTCCGACTACCCGAGGCTCGACGCCGAGCTGCCGGCGCTGCTCGGCAGCTTCGGCATCTTTGGCGCTTTGACCGTCGTTGCGGGGTTTGCGTTCTATGGGCAGCTGCGCAACACCACGTGGCGGCGTCGCGCAGTGATTGCCCTGCTGATCGGTCTGGCGGCGGCCACGTGGTTCTATTGGCCGACTTGAGGCGCTGCAGGAAGCGCAACGGTCAGCGTTTTCGCTGCCGGCCGATCTTTTCCCACGACGTGCTGCGGTTGAAAGCACCAGTATTGTAGGGATCGAAGCCATCATCGGCCGGCTTGTCGAGCGTTAGCTTGGGGTTGTCGAGGACGTCGCGCGGATCGCGTTCACGTCGCTTCTCGCGACGCGGGCCGGCGGACGTTGCGGCGCTCTGTGGGGCCGACGGCGGCTTGATCGTCGGGGCGACAGGCGGCGCGGTCCGCGGCCGGATCGGGCGCGGCGGAGGGTCGCGCAGCTCGCTGAAGTCGAACAGACTGGAATCCGCGTCCCAGCCCAGCCAGCGTTTCAAAAGCTTCAGCATGTCGGCCACAGAAGTCGAAATGGTCCTGCCTAGACCATAGCAGACGGGCGCGCGGTTCTCCGCGCCCGCGACGCAGATCTGTGAACGGAATCACACGTCCCCGGCGCGCCAGCAGCGACGGCCCAGCCGCAGCAGCTGGATGACGCCATAGGGACTCAGCACCAGCAGCCAGGCTGCTGGCCTGAACGACAGGAGGTCGGACCAGATGCTTTCCGTCAACGCCCAGATCCCGGCGTTCGGCGCGTAGTCGCCGAACACCTCTTGCCCGACCCAGTAGATTGCCGGCGGCAGAATGAAGAAGCCGACCGCGAACAGGGTGGCGCCGACGATCAGCTCGCGTCTCAAAGCGTCGTTGTGTATTCGCGGCGGATCCATTGCGCCTAGTGTGCCACCGATTCCAGGAATCGGAATTGCGACTCGCCGATCGTCAACAAATCGCCGTGCTGAAAGACGTGGCGTTCCACGCGGATCGCGTTGACGAACACGCCGTTCGTGCTCGCCAGATCCTCGATCACGATGGTGCCGCGGTCGATCGTGATCCGAGCGTGCTCGCGACTCACGAAGTGCGTCAGAATCTGAATGTCGCAATGATGTCCGCGGCCTATCGTGACGGTCTTGCTCGTGAGCGCGAATTGCTTCGGCGCATCGCCGGTCAGGCAGACGAGCACGGGGGCGTTCGGCAGCTCCGCCGCCTGATCCGCACGTCTCAGCCGGTCGGACATTTTCGAATCGAGGCCCTGCAGGGACAGGTCCATGGCGTTGAGCTTCTGAATTGCTCCGAGCCGCTGGCTCAGCTCGTCTTGCAGGCTGGCGACGCGTGCGTCGCGTGTCTCGAGCGCACGGTCCTTGTCCACTAGCGTCCGCTCGAGTCGTGCTCGATCGGCCCGATGGTTCTCGAGGTCGGTGCGTGCCGCGGCAAGCTCCTGGCGCACGCGCTCGAGCGCCGCGGCGGTTTGCTCGATGCGCTGCTCGCGCTCGCGCAGCTCGATGAGCTGTGCGGAAATTTGTTGGCGTTTGTGGCCGAGCTCCGCTTCGAGGGCGGCGACGATCTCGAACGCCGGCGCCGGCGGCAGACCCATTGCCGCATCCTGGACAGGTGCCGCGGTCACGGTCGAGCGGTGATCGGGTGACTCCCGGTCCGGTGGATCGATCGGCGTCGCCACCGGCGGCGCGGGATCGCTCGCGAGCGCTTCGCCCTGGGGCATCGGTCGCGACGCCGGTGCCTGCGTTTCGACCGCCACGCCACGGGCCGCAGCGAGCTCGCGGCGCAGCTCCTCGACCAGCCGAGCTTGGGCGATCAATTCGCTACGCAGCGCCGCTGCGCGGTTGGATTCCCGGGTCGCGAGCGCTATCCCCTCGCGCTGGGTGGCGGAGAGAGTCTGCAGCTCCTGCTGCAGCCGAACCACGTGGTTTGTGGAGGCCGCCGCCCGTGTCTTCAGCTCCAACCACCACTCGCGGCGGTTTTCGATATACGTGGCCAGGCTTGCGACCTCCTCGCGGAGGCGCTGCAGGGGCGTCGCTTCGGCAGTCGCCACGGCCGGCGGGGCCGCCAGGGCGCCGAGCTTCTGTTCCGCCGTGGCGACGGCTGCACGCAGCTCGGCGCTTTCCGCACCCGCGCGATCCAGGGCCGCGCTTCGTTCGCGCAGCTCGGCCGCGAGGTGTTGCTCGGCAGTGTGACGCTCGGCGAGCGTCCGCCGCAGCTCCGCGACGATATGGCCCAGCTCTTCGATCCGGGCGTCCTTCGCGGTCATGTGCCGTTCGACGTCCGTCCAGCGCGCGCTCAGCTGCGCGATGTCTTCCTCGAGCGCGGCGATCTGGGCACCGCGGGCGGCGAGATCGCTCTGCAACGATTCGACCTCGACGCCGGTGGTGGCCGGAAGCGTCGTGAAACGGGCCGTGCGCTCCCCCGTGTTCTCGAGCGAGTCCGCAGCGACCCTGCTGGGGTGCGCGGAATCGAGCACGACCGTCTCGATGAGCACGGGCAGCTCGTCGGTATGGTCGTCGTCGTCGATGTCGTCCGGAGGAGTCGTAGGCATTTCAGCAGTATGGACGCGATTTTTTGAGCATACGTTAAGCCGTTTGCGGCCGCTGTTCCAGGGGCCAGGTCAGTCCGTGCCGCCGCAGATGCACGGCCATGATTGCGGCGTGGCAGGGTCGCGTGGGGGGGCGACGAAGAAGATCTCTAGGTCGCGGCGGTCGTTCAGCGGCGCGGCTGGCATCGCGTTGCGCCAGTTCCCAGGAGGATGAAGGCAGCACGCAGTGTAGGACCGGCGGCACGACGCGGCCGCGACTCAATCGGCAGAGCGAACAACCAGGCCGCGGCGCCCTGCCTAGCCGACGTCCGGTGCCGGGCCGCCATAGCCCTCGGGGGTCGTCAGGAACTGCTTCAGCTGCTCCGTCAGATCCCGACAGGCATGCGCCTGCGGGTGCGAGATGAACGGCAACGGAATGATGATGGCAGGCATCACGGACCGGCCCTTCACGTCTGCGTGAATCGTGCCTTCCGACTGGAGGTCTTTGATGTCCCAGACCGTGGCGTCGTAGCGCGAGTCGTCTTCCCACCAGGCGAGTCCCATGCAGCCCGCACCGCCGATGCCCGCGGCGCAGCTGATGCCGCCGCCGCTGGCTACGCGATCGGTGGAGCCGTCCAGCCAGACGACGTAACGCACGCCGGTGTTGCGCACCTGATTCAGCACACCGGGTCGCTCCAGCAGATGCGAGAGATCCTCGGTGCTGAGCGGTGCCGTGGAAGGCTCGAACCAGGGATACAGCTTGTCCTCGAATTCCTTCGACGGATGGACGTCGAGCGCGTGATCGCCCTTCGTCAATGCGGTGCTGATGCACTGCACGAAGTCTTCTTCCGCCTCGTGGTTTGCATGCTGCTTGCGGGCAAGCACGACGACGTTCTCGCCCTTTTGGATGACGGCCGTGCCCTGCTTGTACGGTTCCACGCGCGACGTCACGCCACAGGCGGTCGTGAGACCGATGACGGCGACGATGGCGCTGACGCGAGCGACCTTCATGCTACTGGGCCTTGCCCACGACACTTGGCGCAATGGCTGCTTGCGGTCCCACACCTGCGGTAGTTGCATGTTCTGTCTCCCCCAACCAGTCCTTGACCTGAGGTTGCTCGGCGAATTTCGTCGAGATCGTTGCGCCGGCCTCGCGCATCGCGACGACGGCCGCCTTCTGGACGGCGTCGGTGCGATTGCGCATGAGCTCGGATTTTCCGTAGCCGCTGACCGGCCACTCGACCACGGTGTTACCGTCGCGGTCGTACAGCGTCAGCTGGTATTGGATCCATACCTCGACGAACTTGTCGCGCTGCCCGACCGGCACGTCGAACTCGAACTTGTTGATCGTGGGCTTGATCACGCCATCGAGGCGCGTGCTCGCAGCGTCGGTCGGGACGGTTTCGACCGCCTCCGTCTCGCGGAACATCTGCTTGAACAGCGGTTGCAGCATCGCGACGTTGGCGTCGCCGAGCGCAATGGTCCACAGCGACTGATTGGGGACGTCCTCCGTGTAGATGTAGTTGTAGAGCTCTTCCGGGATCAGGATTCCCATCCTGACCGGCAGGGGCTCGACGAGCGGCGTCGGGAACTTCGACTCGACGATGACTTCCGAGGCGCAACCCTCGAGCACCAGGGCCCCGGCTAGGGCCAGGCAGCACATGGCGATTCGATTTGCGAGCGGCAGCGGCATTGCCCGATTTCCGGGTCCTAGGCGGACCATTGTTCGCGCTCGCTCAACGTTAGCACCGAAACCGGTATGTCAAAAGACCCTCCCAGTCGTTGATGTAGGACACTGGGGAGGCGAGAAGATTCGAGTCGCGGGCGTTAGGTGGGGATATCGGGAGATCGGTCGGGGTCATTGTGTGATGCCATCGCTGCGTCGGGAGGCGGCGCAGCGGTAGTGTCGGCCGAGCGCTCGGAGGACCAAGGAGATGACGATGGTGCGCAAACTCGGCCTCGCTGGCTTGTTGCTGCTGCCCACGGCGTGGGCTTCGGCCGGCGATCGAGCGGTCGGCCTCAAGGTCGGAGCGCTGGGTCTAGGCGTCGAATACACGCAGAATCTCGGCGAGCGGCTGGCCATACGGGGCGGCATCAATGGCTCGACACTCGGGTTCGACGGCCAGGAGTCCGATATCGACTACCAATTTGACGTAGTCTGGGACTCGCTGTCGTTCGCCTTCGACTTTCATCCGAAAAAGACACCTTTGCGGCTGACGGCGGGGATTTTGCGCAACGACAACCGGCTGAAGGCCCTGAGCACGCCGTCAGACGACGTTACGATCGGCACCACGACATATACGCCGGCGGAGGTCGGTGTCCTCAGCGGCACGATCGATTTCGATAAAATCGCGCCTTTCGCGGGCGTCGGCTGGGACTGGTCTCGCGGCAAACAGCTGTTCGGCATGTCCCTGGACGTCGGTGTGCTCGACCAGGGGTCTCCCAGGGTCACGCTGCGCGCGACGGGGACGCTGCTGGGGGACCCCTCGTTTCAGCAGGACATTGCCGACGAGGAGGCGCAGCTTCGCGATTCCTTGAGCAACCTCGACCTGCTGCCGTACGTGACGGTCGGGTTCGTGTTCCGCTTCTAGGGCTGGGGCAGCGGTGCCGGCACCGCATCGTCCCAGCCGCTCGGTCGGTCACGGCCGTTGGTGAACGTGATGTCGACGCGGCGATTCAGCGCTCGGTTGGTGGCGGAGTCGTTGGGGACGCGAGGTTGAGTGTCGGCGTGCCCCGTCACCATCAGGCGGGCCGGATCGAGACCGGCCGCCAGCAGCTCGTGGGCGACCGACGCGGCCCGGGCCGCAGACAGATCCCAGTTCGACCGATACGCGCCGCCGGGGCGAATCGGTACGTTGTCGGTGTGCCCGGCGACCGTGATCGCACCCGACATGCCGTTGATGAGAGTCCCGATCTTCGCGAGCGTCGCGAGCGCGCCGGGCTCCAGCTCCGCGCCGCCCGACGGAAAGGAGTCCTTCTCCAGCAGCTGAATCACGACGTTGCTGCCTTCCTGACGAATCAGCAGCTTGCCGTCATCGATCTCCTGCCGAAACAAGGCACGCAGCTGCGCGGCCCGCTGCGCTGCGGCGTCCTCTTGCGCTTTCAGCTCACGCAGACGCTGCGCGAGACCGAGATCGAGTGTGTTGGCCTCCGAGTCGACCGTATGCTGGCGCACCTCGTGCAGGTCCGTCTCCTCCGGTATGCCGGGGCTGAATTCAGTCGCGTCCAGGCTCGTGCCCTTCGGCGCGTCGGTGGCCGTGACCTCCGTCTGCACGCCGAAGGCCTCTCGCAGCGAGCCGGACATGAGCTTGAACTTCGCCGGGTCCATCTCGGAGAACGAGAGCATCAGCACGAAGAAGCACATGAGCAGCACCATCAGATCGGCGAACGTCACGATCCAGGGTGGAGCGACGGTGCGAGCCGAGTCCTGATCTCGTGCGGGCATGATCGCCTACGCTGCGCGCTGCTCGTCGGGCCGGCGAGACTTCGGCAGATAATTTTGGAGCAGGTCTTGCATCACGCGCGGATGCTGGCCGTCCTGGATGCTCATGACGGCATCGATGATCAGCGACTTCGCGAGGCGCTCGTCGGTGCTCCGCAGCGCCAGCTTCTCGGCGATCGGGATCGCGATGAGATTCGCGATCATGGCGCCATAGAGCGTGGTGAGCAGCGCGATGGCCATCGCCGGCGCGATCTGCTTCGGGTCATTCATGGACCCCAGCATGTGCACCAGGCCGATCAGCGTGCCGATCATCCCCATGGCGGGCGCCGCATCGCCGATCGCCTTGAAGATCGCCTGCCCGTCACGGTGCCGCTTCAGCGTCAGCTCGAGATCCTTGTTCAAGATCAAGCGCACCACCTCGGGATCGTGGCCGTCGACGACGAGATTCAACGCCTTGCGGAAGAACTCGTCCGGCACGTCGGCGTCTTCGAGCGCCAGCAGACCGTTTGCGCGTGCGCGGTGCGCGAGATCGACCGACGCGTCGATCAACATTTCGGGGTCGGGCACGCGATAGATGAAGGCCTTGATCGCCACCTTCGTCGCGTTCGCGAACTGTCGGAAGCTGAATTTCATCAGCGTGACCAGCAGCGTCCCGCCAATGACGAGCACGAGAGACGATGGGTCGATGAACGCGCCGAGCGTGCCGCCGAGGAAGATGGCCGTGCCGACGACGATGATCACGCCGATCAGGCCGAACAGAGTTGCTAGATCCAAGCCCCGGTCCTCGCGTCTGCGCCGGCATGGGTCCATCCATGTGGCCGGCAATAGGTACGCCAAGGTTATCGTCCGCGGGCCACGATTCTTGAGGCGCCGCCGAGGCCGGCAGGGGGCACATGCTAAAGTAGCCGGCGACAGTCCCGTGGCGCGCAACGCGCAGGAGAACCGCGATGCAGCGTTTGGCTCGGTTGTTGATTCTCGTCGGGGTGTGCGGGCCCGGCTACGCGGTCGCGCAGGGTGCGGGCAAAGTCTACGCGATCGACGGCGCAGCCTCCGACATCCACTGGCTCGTCTACAAAGCCGGCGCCTTGGCCCGCCTCGGCCATAACCACGCCATTGCAGTGCCGAGCCCGCGGGGCAGCGTCACCGTCGACGCGCAAAACCTTGCCGCGTCGCGTTTCGAGATCGTGATTCCCGTGGCCGATCTGGTCGTCGACGACCCTGCGCTGCGCGGCCGGCTCGGCGAGGACTTCGCGAGCGTGCCGACGGCGGATGACATCACGGGGACGCGGCACAACATGTTGAGCGACCGCGTGCTGGATGGCGACGCGTTCCCCATGATCCGTGTCAGCGGCACCGGTCCTGTCGGCGTCGACGGCATGCAGACCCTGAAGCTCGAGGTCGAGCTGCTGGGTCGCACGGTGGATCTCACCGTGCCGACGGCGGTCACCGTGGACGCCGAGCGCATCGAGGCGATCGGCGAGTTCGAGCTCAATCACGCCGACCTCGGAATGAAGCCCTTCAGCGTCATGATGGGTGCGTTGCAGGTTGGTGAGAAGCTGTCGTTCTCGTATCACGTGGTAGCCCGCCCAACGCCGTAGACCGGCACTCAGGCATGTACGATGTCGCTGTTCTGTTCGGCCGGCGCGATGGTGGCACGTGACCGGATCCGAGCTCGATCGCGTGCTGCAAGGTGCGGTGACGGCCGGACAGGTGCCCGGAGTCGTGGCTGCGGCGACCGACCGCCGCGAAACCCTCTACCTGGGCGCATTCGGGTCCGCGGCTATACCGCAGGGGCGCGCGCTGCAACCGGACTCCGTATTCCGCATCGCCTCGCTGACGAAGCTCGTGACTTCGATCGCCGTGCTGCAGCTTTGGGAGCAGGGGCGCCTCGAGGTGGACGCACCCTTCAGGCGCTTCTGTGGGGATTTTCGGCAACCGCCGGTGCTGCGCCGGTTCGATCGGCAAACGCTGCGGTACGAGACGATGCCTGCCGATCGCGACATCACCGTGCGCGAGCTGCTGACGCACACATCGGGTTTTGGTGCCTGGTTCGTGAACTCCGAGCTTTACGCGCTCATGGGCGCGCAACCCGAGTACTACAACCCGCCGTTCCTGATGCATCCACCGGGTGAGCGTTTTCAATATGGCATCAGCACCGACGTGCTGGGGCAGCTCGTGGCGCCGCTGTCGGGCTTGTCGCTCGAGGAGTTTTTCACGCGGCGCATCTTCGCGCCGCTCGGCATGACCGACACGAGCTACCGCCTGCCGGCCGACCGCGAGCGCCTGGTCGCGGTTCACACCGCAGCGCCGCAGGGGTTCACGTCATTGCCGAACGAGACGACGCCTCAGGCGCCGCGAGGTGGCGGCGGTCTCTACGGCACCGCGGAGGAGTATCTCGCGTTGCTCCGCCTGCTGCTGAACGAGGGCCGCGTGGGCGGCCGGCAGCTACTGTCCGTCGACGCGGTCCGCGAGCTCACCCGCAATCAGATCGGGGCGCTGAACGCCGAGCGCCAGACCACGGCCGTGCCGGAGCGAACGGCGGATTTCATGTTCATGGACGGCACGCAGAAGTTCGGCTTTGGCGTGTTGATCGAGACCCGCGAGCGGTCTACGGGCCGCGCCGCCGGCAGCTACGGCTGGGGGGGCATCTTCAACACGTATTTCTGGGTCGATCCGGCCGCGGACCTGGGCGCCGTGCTCTGCATGCAGATGGCCCCGTTCTGCGCCCCGGCCTGCCTCGCCGTGTGCGAGGCCTTCGAGGTCGCGCTCTATCGGCAGCTCGGGCTGCACGGCTGACGATCAGAAGCACGCGCCGCTCGGCGTGATTCAGTCCCCAGTTTGGCGCTCAAGTATCTGACAGCCGGGCCGAAACAACGGTTCGTGGGGAGCTGCGATCCCCTCGCGCGCGTCGGACTGTTAGGAGAGCAGGATGCTGGTCCTTGTCGGCTACGTCATGGTAGTCGCTGCCGTTTTTGGGGGATATTCGCTGGCCGGTGGGCACATGGGTGCGATGTATCAGCCGCTCGAGCTGCTGATGATCGGCGGTGCTGCGATGGGCGCGTTCGTGATCGGCAGCCCGGGCAAGACGATCAAGTCCGTCCTCAGGTCGCTGCCGTCGCTGTTGCAGGGCTCGAAGTACACGAAGGCCCTGTACATGGAGCTCATGGCGCTCCTGTACGAAATCCTCGACAAGACCCGCAAGGAAGGCCTGCTCGCGATCGAGCGAGACATCGAGGCGCCGAAGAACAGCGCGCTGTTCAAGAAGTACCCGAGGGTGCTGAAGGACCATCATCTGGTCGAGTTCATCACCGATTACTTGCGCCTCATGGTCAGCGGCAAGCTGAACGCGATCGAGATCGAGGCGCTGATGGATCGGGAGATCGATACGCACCATCACGAGGCCGAGGTGCCCGCTCACGCGCTGCAAAAGGTCGGCGACGGTCTACCGGCTTTCGGCATCGTCGCGGCGGTCATGGGCGTGGTGCATACGATGGAGTCGGTGGGTCTGCCGCCGTCGGAGCTCGGCGTGCTCATTGCGCATGCGCTCGTCGGCACGTTCCTCGGCATTCTGCTTTCCTACGGCTTCGTCGGCCCGCTGCCCGGGCTGCTCGAGCAAAAGGCGGCCGAGGCCAGCAAGGCGCTCGAGTGCGTCAAGGTCACGCTGCTCGCGAGCCTGAACGATGCCGTGCCGACCGTGGCCGTGGAGTTTGGTCGCAAGGTGCTGTACTCGACCGAGCGCCCAGGGTTCGCGGAGCTCGAGAAGCACGTCAAGGGCGCCGCCAAGGGCGGCGCGAAGCCCGCCAAGAAGTAAGCCGGGATGAACGACGAAGAGCGTGCCCCGCTAGTCATCAAGCGGATCAAGAAGGTCACCGGCGGTGGTCACCACGGCGGCAGCTGGAAGATTGCGTACGCCGACTTCGTGACGGCGATGATGGCCTTCTTCTTGTTGATGTGGCTGATAGGGTCCACCGCCGAGGGCGATCGCAAGGGTATCGCCGAGTACTTCCAGACGCCATTGCGCGTGGCGCTCGCGGGCGGTTCCGGGTCGGGTGATGCCTCGAGCATCATCAAAGGCGGCGGCGAAAATCTGACGCGCAGCGCCGGGCAAGTGCAACGTTCGGACAACCCGGTTCGCCGCCAGACGATCAATCTGCAGGCGGCCCGCGCCGAGATCAAACGTCGCGAAGCCGAGAAGCTGCAAGGATTGAAGCGCCGCTTCGAGGACGCCATCGAGCGCAACAAGAAGCTCGCGCAGTTCAAGAGTCAGATTCGGCTCGAGATCACCGCCGAGGGTCTGCAGGTCACCGTGGTCGACGAGCAAAACCGCCCGATGTTCGACACGGGTCGGGCGGCGTTGAAGGACTACACCGTCGACATCATGCGGCAGATCGGCGGCGTTGCTGAACGACGTGGACAACTACATCTCGCTGGCCGGGCATACCGACTCGGCACAGTACGCGCTCGGTGAGCGCGGTTACTCGAACTGGGAGCTATCGGCCGACCGCGCGAACGCCTCGCGGCGAGAGCTCGTCGCGGGCGGCATGAAAGAGAGCAAAGTGCTGCGCGTCGTCGGGTCTGGGATCGTCGCTGCCGCTCGACCCCGATAATCCGCTGAATCCGATGAATCGGCGCATCAGTCTCGTCGTGCTGAACGCGAAAACCGAGCGGCAGATTCGCGGGCTGCCGGACGAGGAAGAGATTCAGAACGAAAGTGATGCCGCACAGGTGTTGCACACCGTGGGTGACCAGGACGCGCCGGCCGAGGCCGCACCCGCCGAGGGAGGCGCACCGGCCGACGGTGGGACACCGAAGGCTGCCCCGCCACGCGAGGGCGAGCAACTGGCCCTGCCGGCCGGCCAAGCGCGCGACCCGGCCTGACCGCCGTCGCATCGCCGCCGCGTCGTCAGCAGCACCGACGGACGCCTTCCCATTTGCGCCGCTGCTCCTCTCGATAAAACGCCCTGCGATCGAGCGGCGCGCGTTCTTCCTCGGGCGTGATGACGCCGCCAATGCGCGAGGTAACGTTCATAGGCGTCGTCGCCGGAGAGCTCCCGGAGCGCGGCCCAACTGCGGCGGAGGGCTTCAATCACGGACCCAATCCTCGACGAGCCGGCTCGGCACGTGCGGAGTCTCGGTGAGCGGCGGGCAGCGCCGCCCCGACAACGACGCATGGCAGACGCGCACGGTTTCGACCACCAGCACCCAGACGGTAATCAGGAAGAAGGCCGTCAACACGGCATCGAGGCGATCGTTGAAGATCAGGCGTGGCGCTTGCTCCGCCGCTGCGCCGCTCAAACCGCCCGACGCGAGCTGATTCGCGAGGTCGCTCGCGTGCGACAGGAAGCCGATGTGCAGATCCGGGCTGAACAGCTTCTGCCACGCCGCCGTCGAAGTCACGACGACGAGCCAGGCGAGCGGCGCCACGGTGACCCAGGCAAAGCGGGCTTTGCCGGACTTCACGAGCACGGTGGTCGCGACGCACAGCGCAATCGCGGCGAGCATCTGGTTCGAGATGCCGAACAGCGGCCACAGACTATTGATGCCGCCGAGTGGATCGATCGTGCCGATGTACAGAAAGTAGCCCCAGCCGGCCACGACGAGGCCGCTGCAAATCAGCACGCTGGGATACCAGCTCGTGCGTCCGAGCGCGGGCGCAACGTTGCCGAGCAGGTCTTGCAGCATGAAGCGCGCCACGCGCGTGCCGGCGTCGACCGTGGTGAGAATGAACAGCGCCTCGAACATGATCGCGAAGTGGTACCACACGGCGAGCAGCGTGCTGCCGAACGCGTTCGAGAAGATGCTGGCCATGCCGACGGCCAGCGACGGTGCGCCACCGGTGCGCGCGAACAGCGTGGCTTCGCCCATATCGCGCGCCAAGGCGCCCATCTGATCCGCCGTGACGGGGTAACCCCAGCTGCTGATCGTCGCGACGGCGTCGGCCGCCTGGGCACCGACGACACCCGCCGGGCTGTTGATCGCGAAGTACACGCCGGGATCGAGGACGCAGGCCGCCACCATCGCCATGATCGCCACGAACGACTCGACCGCCATGGCGCCGTAGCCGATGAAGCGTGCGTCCCGCTCGTTCGCGAGCAGCTTCGGTGTGGTGCCGGACGAGATCAGCGAATGAAATCCCGAGATCGCGCCGCAGGCGATCGTGATGAACACGAACGGGAACACGTTGCCGCTGAAGATCGGGCCCGTGCCGTCGACGAACTGTGTGAGCGCCGGCATCTTCACCGCGGGATTCAGGATCACGATCGCGACCGCCAGCGCAGCGATCGTGCCGATCTTCATGAACGTCGATAGATAGTCGCGCGGGGCGAGCAGCAGCCACACCGGCAAGACGGCGGCGGCAAACCCGTATAGGATGACCATGAGGGCGAGTGTCGAAGCGTCGTAGTCGAACCAAGCGCGCAGCGCCTCGTGCTTGTCGATCCAGCCGCCGCCGAACACGGCAAGCAGCAGCAACACCACGCCGATCGCGGTGCCTTCGAGCACCCGTCCGGGCCGCAGGTGGCGCATGAACAGCCCGATCAGAATGGCGATCGGGATCGTCGCGGCGACCGTGGACGTGGCCCACGGACTGTGTCGCATGGCGTTGACCACGACGAGACCGAGCACGGCGATGAGAATGATCATGATCGCCATTACGCCGATCAGCGCCACGGCGCCGCCGATGACGCCCAGCTCGTCGCGGGCCATCTGGCCGAGCGAGCGCCCATCGCGGCGGATCGAGCAAAATAGGGCGACGAAGTCCTGCACGCACCCGCCGAGCGTCGCGCCGATCAGGATCCAGAGCGTGCCCGGCAAATAGCCGAATTGCGCCGCGAGCGTCGGGCCGATCAACGGCCCGGGGCCGGCGATCGCAGCGAAGTGATGGCCAAACACGATCCAGCGGTTCGTCGGCATGAAATCGCGACCGTCGCTGAAGCGTTCCGCCGGCGTCGCCCGCGTGGCGTCGAGCGCGAAGACCTTGGCGGCCAGGAACGCGCTGTAGAACCGATAGCCGACGGCGTAGATGCAGACGGCGGCAACGATGAACCACAGCGCATTGATGCTCTCGCCGCGGTGTGTCGCGATGGCGGCGAGGGCGAAAGTGCCAAGCACGGCGACCGCGGCCCAGATACCGAGCGTGAGCGGCTTCGACGGCAGTTTAGCTACTGTGGTCACCATGCCGGCGGTTCTCCCCTCGATGGAATCTTTATTCGATGGCCGCCGCGGGCCGCAAGTCTGCCGCTAACCTACCGTAGTTCGGGCCGTGTTGTATATTCCAACGACCGATTCGGCGGCATCGGCCGAACGAGAGCTCTACGCGTCGAGAAGCGACCACACAGTGACCGAACCATTGTTGATAGCGAAGGCCGGCTCGGCCGAACTGGTGCTGCTGCCGGCAATGGGCAATCGCCATGGCCTCATCACGGGTGCGACCGGCACCGGTAAGACCGTCACACTGCAGACGATCGCCGAGCAGTTCTCGCGCATCGGTGTTCCGGTCTTCATGGCCGACGTCAAAGGCGATCTGTCCGGCATGGCGGCGGCCGGTGGCGGCAACGCGAAGATCGCCGAGCGTGTGCGGGTGCTCGGCGTCGAGCACCGCTGCGAGCCATGTCCCGTGGTGTTCTGGGACGTCCTCGGCAAGCGCGGCCATCCGATCCGGGCGACGGTATCCGATCTCGGGCCGATGCTCCTCGGACGTTTGCTCGATCTCAACGAGACCCAGGCCGGTGTCCTGCAGCTGACGTTCAAAATCGCGGACGATGCCGGGCTGCTGCTTCTCGACGTGAAAGACCTGCGAGCCATGCTGCAACATGTCGGCGATCATGCCGGCGACTTCACGACCGAATACGGCAATGTGTCCACGGCTTCGATCGGCGCGATCCAGCGCGCATTGCTGACGCTCGCTGAGCAGGGCGCCGAGCAGTTTTTCGGCGAGCCGATGCTGAATGTGGCCGACCTCATGCAGACGGCCGGGGGCAAAGGCGTCGTCAATATTCTGGCCGCGGATCAGTTGCTGAGCTCGCCAAAGCTCTATGGGACGGTGTTGCTGTGGATGCTCGCGGAGCTGTTCGAGCAGCTGCCGGAAGTGGGTGATCCGGACAAGCCGCGACTCGTGTTCTTCTTCGACGAAGCGCACCTACTGTTCGCGGATGCGCCGAAGGCTTTGCTCGAGAAGATCGAGCAGGTCGTGCGGCTGATTCGATCGAAGGGCGTCGGCGTGTACTTCGTGACCCAGAACCCGCTCGACATCCCGGACGTCGTGCTCGGTCAGCTCGGCAACCGTGTGCAGCACGCGCTGCGCGCGTTCACGCCGCGGGACCAGAAGGCCGTGAAGGCGGCCGCCGAGACGATGCGGCAGAACCCAGCGTTCTCGATCGAGCAAGCCATCACGGAGCTCGGCGTCGGCGAGGCGCTGGTTTCCACCCTCGACGAGAAAGGGCGGCCGAACGTTACGGAGCGCGGGCTGATCGTGCCGCCGGGCAGCCAGATCGGGCCGATCGACGATGCGACACGGGCTCGGCTGTTGGCTGCGTCGCCGCTCGCCGGGCACTACGAGAGGGCCATCGATCGCGAATCGGCGTACGAGATCTTGAAGGCACGGGCGGCGGCCGCTGCGCCGGCGACGCCGCGCGACGCGGCAATGCCGCGACCGGCCGAGTCCTCGCGCCCAGGGGGCAGCTTCGCGGACGACATCCTGTTCGGTCGGCGAGGACCGCGTGGTGGACGGCAAACGCAAGGCCTGATCGAGACGATGGCCAAGAGCGCCGCCCGCACGGTGGGGTCGCAGGCCGGCCGCGCGTTGCTGCGCGGCGTGCTCGGCTCGCTGCTCGGCGGCCGGCGTTGATGTCGCGGCGCGCCCGCTAACCCGCGAGCCCGAGGCTGTACGGCCGAATCGCAGCGATCGCCTTCATGGGGTCGGTCGCGCTGCGCGGCGAGGTCGCGGTCACGTAGTCGCCGGGTTTGAGCTTCGCGATGGCGCTGGCGTCTTGCTTCGGGATTCGAACCTTGAACGTCACGTACTCGTGCTGATCGCCGGCGGAGACGTATTCGATCGGCAGCGTCAAGCCGCCTACGCTCGACTTTCTACCGCGCTCGATCGTACGAATGCCCACGGCCGTCTCGACGCCGGACCACGTCAACATGGCCATGTCGCCCGCGTGTAGGCTCGAAAAGTCCGTCGGCTTGTCCGCGTCGAGCACCATGCGGGCTTTCACGGTGACCGTTTGCGCGGACGCGTCATAGGCGACGAGCTCGGCGAACCACGTGTAGGTCGCCTCATCGGCGGGCTGGGCCGCCAACGCGCCGAGCGCCGGCGTGCCAAGAGAAAATAGAATCGCGATGATCCTCGAGACGAGCACGGCGTTCGCGTCTCTCATCCGTTACCTCCTCGATTGGGCGTCGATGGGTTGTCACGGGCGACCGGGCGCGGGCTCGGCCGCTCCCCGGTTTCGTCAAGATATTTGGGCCGAGGTTCACTCGGGCCACGCGCGCCGCGGTGTCCTCGGCGGGCGAAACCGAGAACGACACGTTCTCGGTTCCTCTTGAGTGGTGGAGGCGGCGGGAATCGAACCCGCGTCCGTAAGCCCTCTACCGTCGGTTCTACATGCGTAGTCGCGTCTATTGTTTTAGCCGGCAGCAACCCGACGAACAGGGCCCACTGACGGCGATTCCGTAGCGTCTAGCGACTCGGTCCCGGACTTACCTCATCGCGATCTTGTGAGATATGACGCCTGAATGTCCCGAAGGACGCTGGACGCACAAGCACGGCTCCAGTCAGACGGCACCCAACCGGGTATTAAGCGGCTAGTGCGTAGTTGTCGTCGTTGGCAACTAACAGTTTGCAGATGGTTTTACGAGGTAATCTGCACCTCGGCATGCCCCTCAGGCTTCGCGACCCACGTCGAAACCAGGTCGCCCCCAGGTCAGCCTAGTTTAGGGCCGAGCGCCTTGCTTGCAAGGCCCGGGTGCAGATTTCGCGACTAATGCACGTGCGTCTTCATCACACGGGACCGATCGCGTTGCCAGTCGCGGTCCTTCTCGGTGTCGCGCTTGTCGTGCTGCTTCTTGCCTTTGGCGAGACCGACGGCGAGCTTCGCCCGATTCTTGCTCCAGTACAGCTCCAGCGCGACGAGCGTGTAGCCCTTCCGCTCCACGAGGCCGGTGAACCGATCGATCTCGCGACGGTTCAGCAGGAGCTTACGCAGGCGCTTCGGGTCGGCATTGACGTGCGTCGATGCCGTGTTCAGCGGAGCGACGTGGGAGCCGAGCAGCCATGCTTCGCCGTTCCGAAGGATCACATAACTGTCGACGAGCTGCGCCTTGCCGGCACGCAGGCTCTTCACCTCCCAGCCCAGCAACGCGATACCGGCCTCGACCCGCTCTTCTATGAAGTAGTCGAAGCGTGCCTTCCGGTTTTGTGCGATCGAGTTTTGCGCCTGAGCGGTTTTCTTGGCCATCGGCGACAATGATCCTAGAATCCACCGCAAAAAAATATGCCGAAAGATACCGAGGAGCCGTTTTGCCGACAGTGCAACGCCACGCGCAGGTGCCATACAGCGCGGAACAGATGTTCGATCTCGTCAACGACATCGAGCGCTATCCGGAGTTCCTGCATTGGTGCCGTGCAGCTTGTGTGGACACGCGGCAGGGCAATACGCTCGAAGCGACACTCGAGATCGGCATGCTCGGCTTTCAGCAGGGCTTTCGCACCCGCAACACGCTACAACGTCCCGAGCGGATCGGCATCGAGCTCGTATCGGGGCCGTTTCGGCGGCTGCGAGGTGAATGGCGATTCGCCGCGGCAGCTTCGGGCACCGAGGTGTCGCTGTCACTCCTCTTCGAGGTGACGGTGTCCCCGTTCGGCGCCTTGTTTTCGAAGATATTCGAGGAGCTCGCCGGCGCGCAGATGAGTGCGTTCACGGCTCGCGCCGCTAAGGTGTACGGGTCGGTTCCGCCGACCTAGCAGGCGTTCTCGCTACGGCGCCTGGTCGCTTTCGCCGTCGCGCGCGGTCAGATGACGTTTATGTTTGCGATGCCGGGTGCGTGGCGCCTCCGGCTCATAACGCGCGGCGGTGGGCTGCAACGTCAGATCGCGCTCGATCCGCGCGACGCGATCGTTGTTGAAGTAGACAACCACCCAGCGACGCTCGACATCCGGCGAGCGGCCCTTCTGCAAGTAATAAGCGTAGTCCCACCGATCGCGATGAAAGCTATCGGACACCATCGGCGTGCCGAGCAGGAACTGCACCTGGCTGCGTGTCATGCCCACTTCGATCTGGGCAATGTCCTTGTCCTTGAGCAAATTGCCCTGCTGAATGTCGATGCGATACACGCAGGCAGCGAGCGCCAGTGCGACGGGCACGAGTAAACCGAGATGCCAGCGGACACGCTTAAGATAGTCGAGCACGGTGGAGCGGGCGGCAAGTATGGTTCATAATCGGAGCGGCATCATACTCGATAAGTTCCGAGCGAGCCTCTAGTGGAAGGACAAGATCTTCGCAAAGTCGGCCTCAAGGTCACGTCACCGCGCCTGAAGGTGCTCGAGATCCTGGAGAACAGCCGGGAACGGCACATGTCGGCGGAGGCCATCTATCGGGCTCTGCTCGACCACGGCGAAGAGCTCGGCCTCGCGACCGTGTATCGAGTGTTGACCCAGTTCGAGCGGGCAGGGCTCGTGAGCCGCAATAACTTCGAAGGCGGCCAAGCCGTTTTCGAGCTGGCCGATCGAACACATCACGATCACATGGTCTGTCTAGAAACCGGTCGCGTGACGGAGTTTTTCGACGAGCGCATCGAGCAGCTGCAGCGCGAGATCGCTGCAAAGCACAACTACGAGATTGAGGATCACAGCCTCGTCTTGTACGTGCGGCCGAAAAAACCCGCCTGATCGGCATTTCCTCAACGGGCTGCGCGATCGATCATCTCGGCGGCGTGTGCTCGCGTACGTTCCGTGATTTCGATGCCGCCGAGCATGCGTGAAAGCTCTTCGACGCGCTCCTCGGCCGTCAGGCGGCGCACCTGCGTGCGGCTCGTCTTGCCGTCCGTCAGCTTCATGACGCGGTAGTGCGCCTCTCCCTGACTCGCCACCTGCGGTAGATGGGTGACGCACAGAACCTGACGCGCTCCGGCGAGCCCGCGCAGCTTGCGGCCGACGATTTCGGCAACCCGACCCCCGATACCGGCATCGACCTCGTCGAACACGAAGGCCGTGACGGGTGAAGCACCGGAGCGAACGACCTCGATTGCGAGGCTGATTCGCGACAGCTCACCGCCCGACGCGACCTTGCTCAGAGAGCCAAACGGCTGACCGGGATTCAGCTTGACCTGAAACTCCACGTGCTCGAGTCCCGAGCCGTCGGCGCGCTCCTCCGGTTTGGGCTCGAGCTCGATGCGAAACTCGCCGTGCGGCATGCCGAGGTCCGTGAGCTCCGCCGTGACGGCACGGCTCAAGGCGGTGGCTTGCTTCGCGCGCCGGCCGCTCAGTTTCTTGGCCGCCGCGAAGAACGTTGCGCGCGCGACGGCCGCCTTGGCCGAGAGGGCTTCCAGGGACTCCGCGCTGTCGTCAAGCGCGCTGCTGCGTCGTTGAATGTCGACGTGGACAGCCGCGAGCTCGTGGGGCGCCACGCCGTGCCGGCGCGCCGCCGTGCGGATTCTCGCGAGCCGGTCATCCACCCGGGTCAGTCGCTCCGGGTCGGCTTCGATTCGGTCCAGGTAGTGCCGTAACGTCGACTCGACGTCGCGAATCTCGGCCTCGATGCCGGCGAGCAGCTCGGTCGGGGCGCGTAGCGTTGGATCGTGCTCGACGAGAGGCTCGAGCGCTCGTCGGGCCTCGACCACGGCGGCATACGCTGAGGTCGAGTCGTTGTCGGCCAGACGCTCGAGCGCGTGGTTGGCGCCGCTCACGAGGCGGTCGGTGTTCGCGAGACGGTCGCGCTCGACGGCCAGTTGCTCGTACTCGCCGTCGGCCAGGGCCAGCGCATCGAGCTCGGCGAGCTGAAAGCGAAGCAGCTCGAGCTCCGCCGCGCGCGTGGCGGCGTTACGGCGTCGTGCTTCGAGGTCGTGCTCGAGGGCCTTCCAGCTCGTGTACGACGCGGCCACCGTCGCGACCATCGGCTCGAGCCCCGCCGACGCATCGAGGAGCGCGCGTTGGTTGCCCCCTTCCAGCAGCGATTGATGCGCATGCTGGCCATGAATGTCGACGAGCAGATTGCCGAGCGCCTTCAGGTCCTGAAGGGTGACAGGCTGGCCGTTGACGAACGCTCGCGAGCGACCGTCTGCACCGACGATTCGGCGCAATGCGCAGGTCGAGCCGTCTTCGAGGCCGCGCTCGGCGAGCCACGCGAGCGCGGCATGCGCGTGAGGTATTTCGAACAGCACGCTGATCTCGGCGCGATCGTTCCCGGGCCGAACCGTGCTCGAGTCTGCCCGGTCACCGAGCGCGAGCCCGAGCGCATCGACCAGGATGGATTTGCCGGCGCCCGTCTCGCCCGTCATTACGCTGAAACCCGGCGAGAACTCCAGCTCGACCTCGTCGATGACGGCGTAATTTTTGGCGCGGATCAAGCTCAACACGGCTCGTCAGCCACGCGAGCTCGTGCGATCACGATTCGCGCGCCCCCAATTCAGCTTGGAGCGCAGCAGCTCGTAGTAATTGTAGTCGCGGGGATGCAGAAGCGTGACGGTCTGCGTGGCAAGGCCGATCGTGAGAGTCTGCCCTGCGGAGATTCGTGCCAAGGCTTCGCCATCGCACACGACGTGGGCGGGCCCGTGCGTGTCTCGTTCCAGGCTCACGCGCACGGTGCTGCTCGAAGGCAGCACGATCGGTCGATCGCTCAACGTGTGGGGACAAATCGGCACCATCACGAGCGCATTGACGTTCGGTTGAATGATCGGACCTCCGCAAGACAGCGCATAGGCCGTCGAGCCGGTGGGGGTGGCCACGATCAAGCCGTCTCCCCTGTGGGTATTCACGTACACGCCGTCGACGACGGTCGTGAAATCGAGCATGCGGCCGGTCTCGCCTTTTTGCAGGACGATATCGTTGAGCGCGAAGAGCGCCTCCGTGCCCGGGTGGCCGCCAAGCTTTGCGGCCAGCATGGCGCGTTGCTCGGCCAGGTGATCGCCGGCCAGGATCTCGTCGATCGCCTGCAGCATGTGCTCCGGCGAGATGTCGGTGAGAAAGCCCAGCCTGCCGCGGTTCACACCGAGCAGTGGCACGTCGCGTCCGGCGACGTGGCGCGCCGCATGTAACAATGTACCGTCGCCGCCGACGGCGACCACGACGTCCACAGAAGACGCCAGTTCGCGCTCGGGCAGGCGTTGCGCCTCCGCAAACGCTGCGTTGCCATCGGATTCGGTCGCGACGAACACCTTGATGCCGCGTTTCTGCAGGTGCTTCAGCACCTGCAACGCGGGCTCGGCCACCGCTCGCTCAGTGAGGCGCCCCCATAAGCCAACCGTCTTGAATTCGCGCGGCATCGGTCGATTGCTGGACAGTGGCGGGAACCCGTTAGCGTGCTGTACGCTTGAAAGCGGCGTCTACGTTATCACAGCCAGTGCCGATGGCGAGCGACAAACCCGGGGACGTTTTGGACGAGCGTGCACAGACTCTGCTGCGCCTCCTCGTCGACAGATATATTCGAGAAGGACAGCCCGTCGGGTCGCGGACGCTGTCCCGCGAGTCTGGGCTCGATCTGAGCCCGGCGACCATCCGTAACATCGTCGCGGACCTCGAGGAGCTCGGTTTCGTGGCCTCGCCGCATACGTCGGCGGGAAGAGTGCCCACGATCAAGGGGTACCGCTTCTTCGTGGACACGCTGCTCAAGCTCACCCCTCCAAATCGCGACGATCTGCTGCGCTTCAGCCAGGGCTTCAACGACGTGTCCGGTGATCCGCAAGCCGTGGCGTTGTCGGTCTCCACTCTGCTGTCCGCCGTCACGAGCCTCGCAGGGATCGTGACCGTGCCGCGTCGTGCGCAGACGGCATTGCGTCAGATAGAGTTCCTGCCGCTGTCCGGTCAGCGCGTGCTGGCGATCCTCGTCGTCAACGAGCGCGAGGTCCAGAACAAAATCTTGAACGTCCAACGTGATTTCGGCACCGACGAGCTGCGGCGCGCGAGCAACTTCCTGAACGAACGATTCGCCGGGCACACGTTGCCCGAAGTCCGAGACCTGCTGATCGCGGAGCTGCGCAAGACGCGCGCCTCGATGAACGCCTTCATGATCGAGGCCATCGAGATGGCGCAGAAGGTGGTTCCGGAAGCCGAGCCGGCGCCCGAGTTCGTCGTGGCCGGGGAAACGAATCTCATGGACGTCGATAGCGTCGGCGACGTCGAGACTCTAAGGGGCCTTTTCGAGGCCTTCAGCCGGCAGCACGATATCCTGCATCTGCTCGATCAGAGCATGAAGGCCGAAGGCGTCCAGATCTTCATCGGGCACGAGTCCGGGTACCAGCTGCTCGATTCCTATAGTATCGTCGCAGCCCCGTACGTTACCGAGGACGACACGATGGGTGTCCTTGGGGTCATTGGTCCGACGCGGATGGCGTATGAGCGCGTGATCCCGATCGTGGATATCACGGCGAAGTTGCTCGGTCGCGCCTTGAAGTCGAACGGCTAGACCCCATCTGCCCACAACCCGTGTTCGAAAGCGCCGCCGAAAAGGCGGTGCGCAGCCCAGGATTTGCCATGAACGAAGAACGGACCGAAGCCGACGCGAGCTCTCCCGAGGGCACCGACCCGGCGCTCGAAGCGCTGCGTCGGGAAGCCGACGAGAACCGTGATCGCTATCTGCGGGCCATCGCGGAGCTCGACAACGTTCGCAAGCGCAGTGCCCGCGAGGTCGAGCAGGCCAGAAGGTTCGGGGCCGAGCGGCTGGCGCAGGCCGTTCTACCCGTGCGGGATAGCCTGGAGGCCGGCGTGGCCGCGGCCGAGAAGGCCGGCGAGGGCGCTCTGATCGAAGGTCAGCGCGCCACGCTGCGGCTGCTCGACGACGCGTTCGCCTCGGCCGGGATTCGCGAGATCGACCCCCGGGGGCAGCCGTTCGATCCGAACAAGCACGAAGCGCTGAGCCTTCTGGCGGCCCCGAACGTCGAGCCCCATACGGTCCTCGAAGTGATCCAGAAGGGCTACGAGCTGAACGACCGGCTATTGCGAGCCGCAAAAGTCATCCTGGCGCGAGGCGAGGACGCTTGAAATGTCGGCTGTCCGCCCCATTTCGCAGTGATTAGCGATTAACACCTGTTGAACGAATTTGGAGCACGACCACCATGGGTAGAGTGATTGGCATCGACTTGGGCACGACGAACTCCTGTGTCGCGGTGATGGAGGGCGGCAAGCCGAAGGTCATCGACAACAGCGAGGGGGATCGGACGACCCCATCGATCATTGCCTTCACGAAGGACGGCGAGGTGCTCGTCGGCCAGACGGCCAAGCGCCAGGCGGTCACGAACCCGACCAACACGCTGTTCGCCGTGAAGCGGCTGATCGGCCGACGCTTCGAGGACGATGTGGTCCAGAAGGACGTCGGCATGGTGCCGTACAAGATCGTGAAGGCCGACAACGGCGACGCCTGGGTCGAGGCCAGCGGCAAGAAGATGGCTCCGCCGGAGATCTCGGCCCGCGTCCTCACGAAGATGAAGCAGACGGCGGAGGACTATCTCGGCGAGAAAGTCACCGAGGCCGTGATCACCGTGCCGGCCTACTTCAACGACTCGCAGCGGCAGGCCACGAAGGACGCCGGTCGAATCGCAGGGCTCGAGGTCAAGCGCATCATCAACGAGCCGACGGCCGCAGCGCTCGCCTACGGTCTCGACAAGAAACGCGGTGATCGCAAGATCGCCGTCTACGACCTCGGCGGCGGCACGTTCGACATCTCCATTATCGAGATCGCCGAAGTGGACGGCGAGCACCAGTTCGAGGTGCTGGCAACCAACGGCGACACGTTCCTGGGTGGCGAGGACTTCGACAAGCGCATCATCGACTATCTCGCGAAAGAGTTTCAAAAGGAGAGCGGCGTCGACATCCGTCGCGACCCGCTCGCTATGCAGCGCCTGAAGGAAGCCTCCGAGAAGGCCAAGATCGAGTTGTCGACGCGCCAGCAGACGGAGGTCAATCTACCGTACATCACGGCGGACGCCAGTGGGCCGAAGCACCTGAACATCAACCTGACTCGAGCGAAGCTCGAGTCCCTCGTCGAGGACTTGATCGAGCGGACGATCGCGCCTTGCAAGACGGCGCTCACGGACGCGGGCTTGAAGGTCTCGGAGGTCGACGACGTCATCCTGGTCGGCGGCCAGACCCGAATGCCGAAGGTTCAGGAAGCGGTGCAAACTCTGTTCGGCAAGGAGCCGCGCAGGGACGTGAATCCGGACGAAGCGGTCGCCGTCGGAGCCGCTATCCAGGCCGGTGTGCTCGCCGGTGAGGTGAAGGACGTCCTGCTGCTCGACGTCACGCCTTTGTCGCTCGGCATCGAGACGTTGGGTGGCGTCATGACCAAGCTGATCGACAAGAACACCACGATTCCGACCAAGGCGACGCAGACGTTCTCGACGGCCGACGACAACCAGACGGCAGTCACGATCCACGTGCTGCAGGGCGAGCGAGGTCGCGCGGGCGACAACAAGTCGCTCGGGCGGTTCGACTTGTCGGATCTGCCGCCGGCGCCGCGTGGCATGCCCCAGGTGGAGGTCACTTTCGACATCGACGCGAACGGCATCTTGAACGTGTCGGCCAAGGACAAGGCGACGGGCAAGGAGCAGAAGATCGTCATCAAGGCCTCGTCCGGATTGAGCGAGGACGAGATCAAGCGCATGGTCGGCGACGCCGAAGTGCATGCGGCCGATGACGCGAAATTCCGCGAGCTGGCCGAGACCCGTAACCAGGCCGATGCGCTCGCGCATGCGACCGAAAAGTCGCTGCATGAGCTTGGCGACAAGGTGTCCGGTGAAGAGCGCGCGAAAGTCGAGTCGGCGCTGGCCGATCTGAAGACGGCCATCAAGGGCGACAACAAAGCCACGATCGAGGCGAAGTTGAAGGGTTTGAGCGATGCGTCCGCGGGAATGGCGCAGCGCATGTACTCGTCGAGCCAGCAGGGTGAGCCCGGTGCCGAGGGACAAGCGGCCGGCGGCGAAGACAACGTGGTCGACGCCGAGTTCGAGGAAGTCAAGGACGACAAGCGCGAGGACAGCTGACGCGCGCTCGACGTCCAGAGCGGGGTCGTAATCGAGAGGAGAGCACGCGGCGCGTGCTCTCCTCGTCTGTTCGAGGATCGGGATGGCGAAAAGGGATTACTACGAAGTGCTCGGCCTTGGCCGCGATGCGGCCGAAGCGGATTTGAAGAAAGCCTACCGCCGCCTCGCGATGAAGTATCACCCGGACCGCAATCCGGACAATCCCGACGCGGAAGCGAGCTTCAAAGAGATCAAGGAGGCGTACGAGATCCTCACGGACAAGGACAAGCGCGCCGCCTATGACCGGTTCGGCCACGCCGGCGTGCAGGGTGGCCAAGGCATGGGTGGGGGCTTCTCGGGCGGCGCAGACGCTTTCAGCGACATCTTCGGCGACGTGTTCGGCGATATCTTCGGCACGAGCCGCCGTGGCGGTCGCAATCAAGTGTTTCGGGGCGCCGACCTTCGCTACGAGCTCGAGCTGACCCTCGAGCAAGCCGTCGCCGGAGACACGGTGACCCTCGAGTTACCCGGCCACGTCGAGTGCGGTCGATGTGCAGGCAAGGGTGCCGAGCCGGGCTCCCAGCCGTTGACGTGCAACACCTGTGGCGGCGCCGGCCAGGTGCGTGTCGCCCAGGGGTTCTTTTCGATCCAGCAGACGTGTCCGAACTGCGGCGGCTCGGGAACGTTGATCCAGAAGCCGTGTCGCGAATGCGCCGGGCGCGGGCGCGTCCGCAAGACGAAGACGCTGTCGGTCAAGGTGCCGGCCGGTGTCGACAACGGCGATCGGATCCGCTTGGCCCGCGAGGGCGAGGCGGGGCGCAACAGTGGCCCGCCCGGCGATCTCTATGTCGATATCTCCGTGAAGGCGCACCCGCTTTTCTCGCGCGAGGGGCAGAACCTGAGCTGCGAGGTGCCGGTGAGCTTCGCTACCGCCGTGCTCGGCGGCACGGTGGATGTGCCCACGCTGGACGGCGATGTGGTGCTGAAGGTGCCGAGCGAAACGCAGTCGGGCAGCCTGTTCCGGCTCCGCGGCAAGGGTGTGCGCTCGGTGCGGGACAGCGGCGTCGGCGATCTGTTCTGTCGCGTGCAGGTAGAGACGCCCATCCATCTGACGGCCGACCAAAAAGACAAGCTGCGCGCGTTCGAAGAGTCGATTCAGAACGACGGATCGCGGCATAATCCACGGGCGCGTTCGTGGTTCGACGGCGTGAAGAAATTCTTCGAGCGGATGGGAGCGTAAGGGGTTGTTGAAAATCGCCGTCCTTGGCGCTGCCGGCCGCATGGGTCGGGCCGTGCTGAGCTGCGTCTTCGAAGCGGACGACCTCCGCTTGATCGGCGCCATCACGGAGCCCGGCGACCGCCTGCTCGGTCGCGACGCTGCGGAGCTCGTCGGAGCCGAGGCGGTGGGCGTGCCTCTGACCGACGCGCGCGCGCAGGGCCTGCACGCCGCGCAGGTCGCAGTCGATTTCACGCTGCCCGCGGCCACCGAGTCCAATCTACGGGCATGCGCCGACAGCGGCACGGCCTTGGTCATTGGCACGACCGGGCTCAATGAGCGGCACCTGAAGGCCATGGAGAGCGCGGCGCATGAGATTCCGATCGTCTACGGTCGGAACATGAGCGTAGGCGTGAACGTCTTCATGGAGCTCGTCGGCCGCGCTGCGCGTGCGCTTGGCGAAGACTATGACGTGGAGATTCTCGAGGCGCACCACAGAAACAAGGTCGATGCCCCGTCCGGCACGGCCCTGGCGCTCGGCGAGCGCATCGCCGCGGCGCACGGACGCAAGCTCCGCGATCTGGCCGTCTACACGCGCGAAGGCCGGATCGGCCCACGCGTCCCGGGGACGATCGGTTTTGCCGTGGTGCGCGGCGGCAGCATCGTCGGCGAGCACACGGTTCGGTTCATCGGCGCGGAAGAGCAAGTGGAGTTCTCGCACGAGGCGGCGGACCGCAAGACCTTCGCGCGCGGCGCGCTACGAGCGGCGCGGTGGGTGGCGGGCCAAGCGCCCGGGCTCTACTCGATGGCCGACGTGCTGGGTCTTGCGCGCGATTGATCGGTGCGGTCGAGGCGCTCGCAAGCGGACCCACGGGATGGGTGTGGATCGGTCACCGACGGGCGAGCTACAATCGCCGCCTGAGTTTCCCCGTTGACTAACACGGGATCGGCTGCGGGGCTTGCAGCCCATCCCGCGGGTTCATGCAAGCCGATATTCCGCAGGAGCTCAGCGTGGCAGAGCCGGCGATACTAGCGCTCGAAGATGGGACTGTCTTCAAAGGCATCTCGGTCGGTGCCGATGGCCGTACCCTCGGCGAGGTGGTGTTCAACACCGCCATGACCGGTTACCAGGAGATCCTGACCGACCCGTCCTACTATCGCCAGATCGTCACGCTGACGTATCCGCACATCGGCAACGTTGGGACGAACTCGGACGACTTCGAATCCACGAAGACTTACGCTGCGGGCCTCATCATCCGCGATCTGTCGAGGATCGTCAGCAGCTGGCGCGCCGAGGGAGGCTTGCAGGACTTCCTGCGCCGCGGCAAGACCGTCGCGATCGCCGAGATCGACACGCGGCAGTTGACGAGGATCATCCGCGACAAGGGTGCCCAGGCGGGCTGCATCGTGACCGGCGCAAAGGCGAGCGCCGAAGAGGCCGTTCGTGCCGCACGGAAGTTCCCCGGCTTGAAGGGCATGGATCTCGCGAAGCTCGTCAGCACGAAGCAGCCGTATCAGTGGAATCAAGGCAGCATCTGGCCCGATCGACAGAGCGTCTACACCAAGCGCGTCGCGGGCTTTCACGTCGTTGCGTTCGATTACGGCATCAAGCGCAACATCCTGCGGCTGCTCGCCGACGAAGACTGCCGCGTGACGGTCGTGCCCGCGACCGCGACGGCCGCAGACGCCCTCGCGTTGGCGCCCGATGGCGTGTTCCTGTCCAACGGTCCGGGCGACCCCGAGCCTTGCGATTATGCGATCGAAGCCATCCGAACGCTGGTCGACAAAGGACTACCCACCTTCGGCATCTGCTTGGGGCATCAGCTGCTCGGTCTCGCGAGCGGCGCGAAGACCGAAAAGATGAAATTCGGACACCACGGCGCGAATCACCCGGTGGTCGAGATCGATTCGGGGCGCGTCATGATCACGAGCCAGAATCACGGCTTCGCCGTGCAGGAAACCACCCTGCCCGCCAACGTTCGAGCGACGCATCGGTCCTTGTTCGACGGTAGCCTCCAGGGTCTCGAACGCTCGGACCGGCCGGCGTTCTCTTTCCAAGGGCATCCGGAAGCGAGCCCGGGGCCGCACGACCTGCGCCCGCTGTTCAAGCGTTTCACGGCTTCGATGAAGGCCTACCGGCTGCGTGCTCAGGCCGGATAGATGAAGATAGATCAAAGAGTTAATGGATAAACTTAGAAACTAGGTCAAGTAATGCCGCGCCGCGACGATCTCGAAAGCATTCTGATCATCGGCGCCGGCCCAATCATCATTGGGCAGGCGTGCGAGTTCGACTACTCGGGCACGCAAGCCTGCAAGGCGCTCAAGGAAGAGGGCTATCGCGTCGTGCTGGTGAACTCGAACCCGGCCACGATCATGACGGACCCGGCGAGCGCGGACGCAATCTACATCGAGCCGATTCACTGGCGAACGGTGGCCGAGATCATCGCCAAGGAGCGACCCAGTGCGCTCCTGCCCACGATGGGCGGGCAGACGGCCTTGAACTGCGCGCTCGATCTCGTCCGCGAGGGCATTCTCGAGCGCTACGGCGTGGAGTTGATTGCGGCGTCCCGCGAGGCCATCGACATGGCCGAGGATCGCGAGCTGTTCCGCAACGCGATGAAGGAGATCGGGCTCGCGACGCCGCGCGCCGGCATCGCGCACAACCTCGACGAGGCCTGGGCGGTTCAGGAGGAGGTGGGCTTCCCGACGATCATCCGGCCGTCGTTTACGCTCGGCGGCAGCGGCGGCGGCATCGCGTACAACCGCGAGGAGTTCGAGGATATCGTCGCGCGCGGCATCGATCAGTCGCCGACCGGCGAGGTACTGCTCGAGGAATCCGTCATCGGCTGGAAAGAATTCGAGATGGAGGTCGTCCGCGACCGGAACGACAACTGCATCATCGTCTGCTCCATAGAGAATGTCGATCCGATGGGTGTTCACACGGGCGACTCGATCACCGTCGCTCCGGCCCAGACGCTGACCGACAAGGAATACCAGCGCATGCGCGACGCCTCGATCGCCGTGCTGCGGAAGATCGGCGTCGACACGGGCGGCTCGAACGTGCAGTTCGCCATCTCGCCGACGGACGGGCGATTGCTCGTGATCGAGATGAACCCGCGCGTGTCGCGCTCCTCGGCGCTCGCCTCGAAGGCCACCGGATTCCCGATCGCCAAGGTCGCCGCCAAGCTCGCAGTGGGCTACACGCTCGACGAGCTGCGCAACGAGATCACCGGCGGGGCTACGCCGGCGTCGTTCGAGCCGACGATCGATTACGTCGTCACGAAGGTCCCGCGGTTCACGTTCGAGAAATTTCCGCAGGCCGCCGATCGCCTCACGACGCAGATGAAGTCGGTCGGCGAGGTGATGGCCATGGGACGCACGTTCCAGGAATCGCTGCAGAAGGCGCTGCGCGGGCTCGAGGTCGGCACCGACGGGCTGAACCCGGTGATGAAGTCGGTCGCGACGGAAGAGGAATGGGCCAAGCTCCGGCACGAGCTGCGGATGCCCGGCAGCCGCCGCCTGTGGTACGTCGGGGACGCGTTTCGGTTTGGCTTGAGCCTCGAGGAGGTCGGTGAGCTCACGGCCATCGACCCGTGGTTTCTCGCCCAGATCAAAGAGCTCATCGACACCGAAAAACAAATCGTCGCGGCGGGCCCGGGCATCTTGATGCCGGCGGAGCTACGCGGGCTGAAGCGCCTGGGATTCAGTGATAAGCGCATCGCGGACCTGATTGGGGTCAAAGAGAAGGTCGTAAGATCAGCGCGTTACAAGGAAAACATAAGGCCGGTATTCAAGAGAGTCGACAGCTGCGCGGCCGAGTTCGCCAGCCATACGGCCTACATGTATTCGACCTACGAGGACTTCTGCGAGGCGGACCCGACCGATAGGCAGAAGATCATGATCTTGGGCGGCGGACCCAACCGCATCGGCCAGGGCATCGAGTTCGACTACTGCTGCGTGCACGCCTCGTTCGCGCTGAAAGACGCCGGCTACGAGACCATCATGGTCAACTGCAATCCGGAGACCGTGTCGACGGACTACGACAGCTCCGATCGCCTGTATTTCGAGCCCGTGACGCTCGAGGACGTCCTCGAGATCGTGCACAAGGAGAAGCCGAAAGGCGTGATCGTTCAATACGGCGGTCAGACGCCGCTGAAGCTCGCGCGCGCGCTGGAGGAGGCCGGGGTGCCGATCATCGGCACGTCCCCCGATTCGATCGATCTCGCCGAGGATCGCGAGCGGTTCCAGCAGCTGGTGAATCGACTGAAGCTCAAGCAGCCGCCGAACCGGACGGCGCGCAGCGTCGAGGAAGCTGCGGCGATGGCGAAGGAGGTCGGCTACCCGCTCGTCGTTCGACCTTCCTACGTGCTCGGCGGGCGGGCCATGGAGATCGTGTACGGCGAGGACGAGCTCCGCGATTACGTCGATCGGGCCGTCAGCGTCTCCAACGACAGTCCGATTCTCCTCGACCGGTTCCTGGACCTGGCCGTGGAAGTGGACGTCGATGCGATCTCCGACGGCAAGGAGGTCGTCATCGGCGGCATCATGGAGCACGTCGAGCAGGCGGGGATTCACTCGGGCGATTCGGGCTGCTCGTTGCCCCCGTACAGCTTGAGCGCCGAAACGCAGAAGGCGCTCGCCGAGCAAGTGCGGCTCATGGCGCAGGCGCTGCAGGTCAACGGCATCATGAACACGCAGTTCGCGATTCAGAATGGCGTGATCTATGTGCTGGAGGTGAATCCGCGCGCGTCACGCACGATCCCGTTCGTATCGAAGGCCATCGGTCAACCGCTGGCCAAGATCGCGGCCAAAGCCATGGCGGGCATCACGTTCCGCGAGCAAGGGTTCGAGGCGCCCGGCCGACGGCCGTACTTTGCCGTCAAGGAATCCGTGTTCCCGTTCATCAAATTTCCCGACGCAGATCCGATCCTCGGGCCGGAGATGAAGTCCACGGGCGAGGTCATGGGGACGGGCCGGACGTTCGGTGAGGCCTACGCCAAGGCGCAGCTCGCGTCGGGCGTCATCATCCCGCGCCGCGGCCTCGCGTTCATCAGCGTCCGAGATCGCGACAAGCCAGCAGCAATCGATCTCGGCAAGACGCTGATCGCGCGAGGGTTCGAGATCGTCGCCACCGGAGGCACCGCCGAGGCGCTGGTGGCGGCCGGTGTCGAGTGCCGGCGGGTGAACAAAGTTCGCGAGGGGCGGCCTCATATCGTGGACATGATCAAAAACCGCGAGATCAGTCTCATCGTCAACACCACCGAGGGTAAGCAGGCCATCCGCGAGTCGCATTCGATCCGCGGCGAGGCCGTGCACCGCAAGGTGACGTATTACACGACGCTCGCGGCGGCGAAGGCCACGTGCGACGCGCTGGACCATCTCGACAATGTCGTGGTGAACCGTCTGCAGGACCTGAATGCGGAGGCGGCGATTTGAGCAAAGTGCCACTCACCGCTCGCGGCGCCGAGCGACTCCGAGACGAGTTGCGGCGGCTGAAGTTCGAGGAGCGCCCCAAGGTCACGGCGGCGATCGCTACCGCACGGGCGCACGGCGACCTGAAGGAGAACGCCGAGTACCACGCCGCGAAGGAGCAGCAGGGGCTCATGGAGGCGCGGATCCGCGACATCGAAGGGAAGCTCTCGAACGCGCAGATCATCGACGTTACCGCCGTGAATGCCGGGGGCAAAGTGGTCTTCGGTGCCACCGTGCACCTCGTGGACGTGAAGGACGGTAGCGAGGCGCGCTATCAGATCGTCGGCGAGGACGAAGCCGACATCAAGAATGGGCTCCTGTCGATCGGCTCGCCGATCGCCCGGGCGCTGATCGGCAAGAAAGAAGGGGACGAAGTCGAAGTCGCCACGCCGAGCGGCACGCGGGCCTACGAGATCAGCGCCGTCGAGTACATCTAGAGGAGCGCAGCCGCACCGATGCCGCGTCGCACGGGGTCGAGCCAACGGTGGCGCGCGCGCCAGGAGCGCGACATCTACGTGGAGCGGGCCAACCGCGCGGGGTGGCGCTCGCGAGCCGTCTTCAAGCTCGAGCAAATCCAAGGCAAGGAGCGGCTCCTCAAGCCCGGAACGGTGTGCGTCGATCTTGGCTCGGCGCCGGGGAGCTGGAGCCAGTTGGCGGCCCGACTCGTCACGCCCGGTGGCCGCGTGGTGGCCGTGGATCTGCTGCCGATGGAGGCAATCCCGGGCGTGGACTTCCTGCAAGCGGACTTTACGGTGCCGGCAACGGTCGCCAGATTGAAGGAGATGCTCGGGGGCGCCGGTGTCGATCTTGTAATGTCGGACATGGCGCCCAACATAAGTGGCAACCGTACGATGGATCAGCCGCGCAGCATGGTGCTCCTCGAGGAAGCGTTGCTGTTTGCGAGCGAGGTGCTGAAGCCCGGCGGCGACTTTCTGGCCAAGGCGTTCCAGGGACAAGGAATCGACACATTCACCCGCGATGCGCGTCGCGATTTCGCAACTGTGAAGACGATCAAGCCCAAAGCTTCACGCGCCGCAAGCCGCGAGATTTATTTGCTGGCCAGAACCTATGGGATGTAGTAGGGTCCTTTTTAGTGGAAGTTGCGGGCGGTTTCGCGAGGTAACGCATTGAACGATCTGGCAAAGAACGTCATTTTATGGATTGTGATCGCGATCGTGCTGTTGTCTGTTTTCAACAGCTTCGGTCCGAGCAGCCAGCGCGTCCCAGCCGTTGCGTATTCGACGTTCCTCTCGTGGGTCAAGGACGGTTCCGTCAAGGATGTCGTTTTCGAAGGCGAAGCCATCCGTGGCCGCCGGAGCAACGACGATCCGTTCGTTACCTATAACCCGGAAACGAGCAATACGGCGCTGATCGGCGAGCTCGAGCAGCACAGCGTCACGATTTCCGCCAGTGCGCCGAAGCAGCAGTCGTTCCTGCTGCAACTGTTCATCTCATCCTTTCCGATCCTGCTGCTGATCGCCGTGTGGGTGTACTTCATGCGGCAAATGCAGGGCGCGGGCGGTGGCCGAGGGGCCATGTCGTTCGGCAAGAGTCGCGCCCGGTTGCTCGGTGAGGACCAGGTCAGCGTCACGTTCGCCGACGTCGCGGGCGTCGAGGAAGCGAAGGAGGAGGTCGTCGAGATCGTCGACTTCCTGAAGGATCCGGCCAAGTTCCAGCGCCTCGGCGGCAAGATTCCGAAGGGCGTGCTGATGGTCGGTTCGCCCGGCACGGGCAAGACGTTGCTGGCGCGGGCAATCGCCGGTGAGGCGAAAGTGCCGTTCTTCACGATTTCGGGCTCCGACTTCGTCGAGATGTTCGTCGGTGTCGGCGCCTCGCGCGTTCGCGACATGTTCGATCAGGCCAAGAAGCATGCGCCGTGCATCATCTTCATCGATGAGATCGATGCGGTTGGCCGGCATCGTGGCGCCGGGCTCGGCGGCGGACATGACGAGCGGGAGCAAACGCTGAACCAGCTGCTCGTCGAGATGGACGGCTTCGAAGGCAACGAAGGCGTCATCGTCATCGCCGCGACGAACCGCCCCGACGTGCTCGACCCGGCGTTGCTTCGGCCGGGCCGTTTCGATCGGCAGGTGGTCGTGCCGCTGCCCGACGTGCGTGGCCGCGAACAGATCCTGAAGGTTCACATGCGCAAGGTTCCGGTCGACGGCAACGTCAAGCCGGGCGTCATCGCGCGCGGCACCCCGGGTTTCTCGGGTGCCGATCTCGCGAACCTCGTCAACGAAGCCGCGCTGATCGCGGCGCGCTCGAATCGCCGCACCGTCAGCATGGAAGAGTTCGACAAGGCCAAGGACAAGATCATGATGGGCGCCGAGCGTCGGTCGCTCGTCATGAGTGAATCCGAGAAGCGGCTGACGGCCTATCATGAGTCCGGCCATGCGATCGTCGGTCTGTCCGTGCCCGACCACGACCCCGTATATAAGGTGACGATCATCCCGCGCGGCCGGGCGCTCGGCGTCACGATGTTCCTGCCCGAGGAGGACCGTTACAGCTACTCCAAGCAGCGCCTCATGAGCCAGATGAAGAGCCTGTATGGCGGGCGGCTGGCGGAGGAGCTGATCTTCGGGCCCGCGTATGTCACGACCGGGGCGGCGAATGACATCGAGCGCGCCACCGACATAGCGCGCAACATGGTCACGAAGTGGGGCCTCTCCGATCGTCTCGGTCCGCTGACGTACACCGAGGATGATGGCGAGATCTTCCTTGGCCGAAGTGTGACGCGGCACAAGCAGGTGTCGGATGTCACCGCGCACGCGATCGACGAGGAAGTTCGTCTGCTGATCGACACGTGCTACGGCGAAGCCAAGCGCATCCTCGAGAGCAATCGCGACAAGCTCGACATCATGGCGGCAGCGCTCATGAAGTACGAGACGATCGACGAGCAGCAGATCCAGGACATCATGTCCGGCCGTGAGCCGCGTCCGCCGGCCGACTGGGACGAGCCGTCCGAGCCCGGCAAGCTCGTCCAGCGCGGTGTTGCCGACGACAAAGGTGGTGCGGCGCCGCTCGGTGGGCCAGCCGGTCAGCATTGATGGCCGCCGCTTCGGGCCCTTACGTCTCGCAACTCGTCTTCCCCCTACAATAGGCGGTCAACGGCCTGCTAGCCGTGGTGGGAGGCTCGCATGGGTAGGCGCTACTTCGGTACCGACGGCATTCGGGGCCAGGTCGGAACGACTCCGATGACGGTCGACTTCGCGCTGCACCTCGCGAGCGCGGCGGCCCGGGTGCTCGCGCCCCGCGGCGGCAGCGTGCTGATCGGCAAGGACACTCGCGTGTCGGGCTACATGTTCGAGTCCGCGCTCGAGGCGGGCTTCGTCGCTGCCGGGGTCGACGTATGGCTCACGGGCCCGCTGCCCACACCCGGCATCGCGTATCTCACCAAGAAGTTCGGCGCGGATTTCGGCATCGTGATCAGCGCCTCGCACAACCCCTACTACGACAACGGGATCAAGTTCTTCGATTCCGAAGGGGAGAAGCTATCCGACGCGCTCGAGGAGGCCATCGAGGTCGGCCTCGACGAGCCGCCGATCACTCGCGACTCGCGGGCGCTGGGGCAAGCGAGGACCGCGGCATCGGCGCGCGGCGATTACATGGACTTCTGCAAGAGCACGATTCCTGCGGGGATGGGCTTCGACGATTTCAAGATCGTCGTCGATGCTTCGCACGGCGCGGCGTACAAGGTCGCGCCGCGCGTGATGTCGGATCTCGGCGCGGATGTCGTGCCCGTCGGCTGCTCGCCGAACGGTCGAAACATCAACGAGAACTGCGGCTCGACCCGGCCCGATCTGCTGAAGCTCACGGTCACGGGCGTTCGTGCGCACGTCGGCATGGCGCTCGACGGCGATGGCGATCGCGTCGTCATGGTGGACGAGCGCGGCAATCTGATCGACGGGGACCAGCTCCTGTACATCCTGGCTTGCGATCGGCATGGCTCCGGCAGCCTCCGCGGCCCCGTGGTCGGCACCGTCATGAGCAATCTCGGGCTCCAGGTCGCGCTACAGGATCTCGGCGTGGCGTTTCGGCGGGCCAAGGTTGGCGACCGCCACGTGCTCGCGATGCTGAAGGAGTGCAGCGGCACCCTCGGCGGGGAAACGTCGGGCCACGTCATTTGCCTCGATCGCACGACCACCGGGGACGGCTTGATCACGGCCCTGCAGGTGCTCGCGGTCATGCAGCGTACGGGACGGTCGTTGAGCGAGCTCGCGGCCGGGATGGCGCAGTTCCCGCAGGTGCTGCTGAACGTCAAAGTCCGTGAGCCCGTCGATCCAAGCCAGAACGCGGCCATTTGCGAGGCCGTCGACGAGGTCGAATCCGAGCTCGGTACGCGCGGCCGCGTGGTGCTGCGAGCCTCCGGCACGGAGCCCGTGATTCGGGTCATGGTGGAAGGCGAAGACTACGGCCAGGTCAGCGCGCTGGCCGAGCGTTTGGCGGCCTCCGTGCGTAGCTCGTTCGGCGTCACCGGCTAGCGAAGCGACCCCAGCGTCGGCGTTGCGTTGCGTTGCGGCGCCGCGGCCCTTAAGCTCACGGCCCCACTTCGACCCCGAAGCCGTCACGGCGAGATTCCGGTGACTCGTAAGCTATTGATTGCCGGCAACTGGAAGATGAATGGCGCTCTGGCCGAGAGCCGACAGCTCGTCGCTGCGCTGCGCAGCGGTATCACCGCGAGCAGCAAGGCCGGCATGCTGCTGTGTCCGCCCTACGTCTATCTTCCGGCGGTCCGCGACTGGCTGGAGGGCAGCACCATCGCGCTTGGCGCTCAGAATCTGGCGGACCAGCCCGGCAGCGGCGCGTTCACGGGCGAGGTGTCCGGCCGAATGCTGCGCGATGTCGGCTGCAGCCACGTGATCGTCGGGCACTCCGAGCGTCGGGCGTTGTACGCCGAGAGCGACACCGTCGTTGCGACGAAGTTTCAGCGCGCCCTCGAGGCCGGTCTCACGCCGATTCTTTGCGTTGGCGAGACGTTGGAGCAGCGCGAGGCCGGCGCCACGCGGCCGACCGTCGAGCGCCAGGTGGCCGCCGTGCTCGATGCGGCGGGCGTCGGCGCATTCGCGGGCGCCGTCGTTGCGTACGAGCCCGTATGGGCGATCGGCACGGGGCGAACCGCGACGCCGGAGCAGGCGCAGGAAGTCCATGCCCTGATCCGGGCGATGGTCGCGAAGCGGGATGGTACAATCGCAGCCGCACTGCCGGTTCTCTACGGCGGCAGCGTCAAAGGCGCAAACGCCCGCAACCTGTTTGCCATGGATGACATCGATGGCGGGTTGGTCGGCGGCGCGTCATTGGTGGCGGCGGAGTTCCTCGAGATATTCCGCGCGGCCGCCTAGCAGGAATTTAGCGGAAATGTTGCATACCATCGTTCTCGTCGTTCACGTGCTGATCGCGGCCATGATTGTCGGTCTCGTGCTGCTACAGCGTGGCAAGGGTGCCGATGCCGGCACGGGCTTCGGCGCCGGTGCCTCGGGCACGGTGTTCGGTGCGCGCGGCTCGGCCACGTTTTTCTCGCGTGCCACGGCCGTGCTCGCCACGCTGTTTTTCGTGACGAGCCTGGCCTTGGCGTACCTCTCGACGCAGCGAACGGCGCCGACGAGTCTGCTGGAATCCGGGTCGTCCGCCCCGCCCACGTCGCAGCCGGCACCGACCACTACGCCGCCGCCCGCGGACGAGTTACCGAGTCTGCCGACCGAGCCTGCGCCGGAGCCTCCGAACGAGCAGAAGTGACACTCGCGCCCACGTGGTGGAATTGGTAGACACGCTATCTTGAGGGGGTAGTGGCGAAAGCTGTGTCGGTTCGAGTCCGACCGTGGGCACCACCAAACTTTCGGCGGGAAAAATCGGTGATACTCGCAAGCACGGCTGATACAATTCGCGCCGGCTTCGCGCGCTAGACACTATGCTGCAAAACTACGCACCGATTCTGATTTTTCTCGGCATCGCGGGTGCTTTGAGCATAGTGCTGTTGGCCGCCGGATTCACGTTCGGTCGCGGCAGCAAAGACCCCGCCAAGCTTGCACCATACGAGTGCGGATTCGAGGCGTTCGAGGACTCGCGAATGCGTTTCGACGTCCGCTACTACCTCGTGGCGATCCTGTTCATCATTTTCGATCTCGAGATCGCATTCCTGTTTCCATGGGCCGTGTCTCTGCGGACGATTGGCACGTTCGGGCTCGTTGCGATGGGCATTTTTCTCACCGTGCTCGTAGTGGGCTTCATCTACGAGTGGCGCAAGGGAGCGTTGGAGTGGGATTGAGCGTCGAGAACTCGCCGATCGACGTAGCGGAGGTCATGGGGAAGGGCTTCTTCGTCACTCAGGTCGACGCGTTGATGAACTGGGCGCGCACCGGCTCGCTATGGCCCGTCACTTTCGGCCTGGCGTGCTGCGCAGTCGAGATGATGCACGCCGGCGCGTCGCGCTACGACCTCGACCGCTTCGGCGTGATCTTCCGGCCGAGCCCGCGACAGTCCGACGTCATGATCGTCGCCGGGACGCTCGTCAACAAAATGGCCCCGGCCCTTCGCAAGGTGTACGACCAGATGCCGGAGCCGCGCTGGGTCATCTCGATGGGCTCGTGCGCCAACGGCGGCGGCTACTATCACTACTCCTACGCGGTGGTTCGCGGCTGCGATCGAATCGTGCCCGTGGACGTCTACGTGCCCGGCTGTCCGCCCACCGCCGAAGCGCTGCTGTTCGGCATCCTTCAGCTTCAACAGAAGATTCGCCGTACCCAGACGATTGCGCGCTGATGCTGCAGAAGGAACTCACTCCGAAATATGCGGCGCTCGCCGCCGCGATCGAGGCCGAGGTCGGCCCACGCGTGGAGCGGCTGCCGACGAGCACCGGCGAGCTCGGCTACCGAGTCGCACCGCCTGATCTGCTGGAAGTCTGCCGCGCGCTTCGCGACGCCCCGGAGCTGAAGTTCGAGATGCTGATGGACGTCTGCGGCGTGGACTATCACGCCTATGGGCGCGACGAATGGCAGACCAGCAGCGCGACGGGCACGGGCTTCAGCCGCGGCGCGCTGCGGGGCGTCGAGCCCCCGGCCGAGGACGTCGACGACATCACCTACCAACCGCCGGCGCGTTTTGCCGTCGCGTACCACCTGCTGTCGATCACCCACAATCACCGGCTGCGCCTCAAGGCGTTTTGCGAAAGTAACGAGCGGCCGATTGTCGATTCGGTGAACGGCATCTGGAGCTCGGCCGATTGGTTCGAGCGCGAGGCGTTCGATCTCTTCGGCATTCTGTTCCGCGGCCACCCGGATCTGCGGCGGCTGCTGACCGACTACGGCTTCATCGGCCATCCGTTCCGCAAGGACTTTCCGCTGATCGGCAACGTCGAGATGCGCTACGACCCGGAGAAGGGCCGCGTGGTGTACGAGCCCGTGAGCATCGAGCCGCGCACGCTCGTGCCGAAGGTGATTCGCGACGACAACCGGTATGAGGCCGATCTGAAGGACCAGGGCAGTGCCTGAGATTCAGAATTTCACGCTGAACTTCGGTCCTCAGCATCCTGCCGCGCATGGCGTGCTGCGACTCGTGCTCGAGCTCGACGGCGAAGTCATCCAGAAGGCCGATCCGCACGTCGGTCTGCTGCATCGCGCTACGGAGAAGCTGGCCGAGAGCAAGCCGTTCAATCAGTCGATCGGCTACATGGACCGACTCGACTACGTGTCGATGATGTGCAACGAGCACGGCTACGTGCTCGCGATCGAGAAACTACTGGGGCTGAGGCCGCCCGGTGCGCGCTCAGTACATCCGCGTGATGTTCGACGAGATCACTCGCGTCCTGAACCACCTGATGTGGCTCGGCGCGCACGGTCTCGACATCGGCGCCATGGCGATGTTCCTGTACTGCTTTCGCGAGCGCGAGGACCTCATGGACTGCTACGAGGCGGTCTCGGGCACGCGAATGCATGCCACCTACTACCGGCCCGGCGGTGTCTATCGCGATCTGCCGCTGCAGATGCCGAAGTACCAGCCCTCGCCGGTGCGCGATGCGAAGGAGCTCGAGAGCATGAACGCCGCGCGCGCGGGCTCATTGCTCGATTTCATCGACGACTTCACGCAGCGCTTCCCGGCCCACGTGGACGAGTACGAGACGCTGCTCACGGACAACCGCATCTGGAAGCAGCGCACCGTCAATATCGGTGTCGTATCGCCGGAGCGTGCGATGCAGCTCGGCTTCTCGGGGCCCATGCTGCGCGGCTCGGGCATAGCCTGGGACCTGCGCAAGAAGCAGCCGTACGAGGTCTACAGCCAGATCGATTTCGACGTGCCCATAGGGGTGAACGGCGACTGCTACGACCGTTACCTCGTTCGCGTCGAGGAGATGCGCCAGTCGAACCGCATCATCAAGCAGTGCGTGGACTGGCTGCGGGTGAATCCCGGCCCCGTCATGGTCGAGGATCACAAGGTTGCGCCACCGCGCCGGATCGAGATGAAGGACGACATGGAGTCGTTGATCCATCACTTCAAATTGTTCACCGAGGGCTACACGGTGCCGGAAGGCGAGGCCTACGCGGCGGTGGAGCATCCAAAGGGTGAGTTCGGCGTGTACCTCGTGTCGGACGGCTCGAACAAGCCATATCGACTGAAGGTTCGAGCGCCCGGCTTCTCGCATCTCGCGTCGCTGAACGAGATGGTCGTCGGTCACATGCTGGCGGACGTTGTCGCGGTCATCGGCACGCAAGACATCGTGTTCGGCGAGATCGACCGATGAGCGAGCAAAGGAGCAGCAGCGGCGTCCTGTCGGCGCACGTTCGCGACGAGATCGATCACTGGGTGGCGAAGTTTCCGCCCGAGCGACAGCGCTCCGCGGTGATCGGGGCGCTGCATGCGGCGCAGCACGAGAACCACGGCTACCTCACGCCCGAGCTCATGACGGCCGTCGCGGAGTATCTGAAGCTGCCGCCGATACAGGTGTTCGAGGTGGCGTCGTTCTACTCCATGTTCGAGACGAAGCCGGTCGGCCGCCACAGCATCTCCGTGTGCACGAACATCTCCTGCATGCTGTGCGGCGGCGACGACATTCTCGCGCACGTGGAGAAGAAGCTCGGCATCAAGGCCGGGCAGAGCACGCCGGACGGCAAGTTCTACCTCAAGGTAGAGGAAGAGTGTCTCGCGGCCTGCTGCGGCGCGCCAATGATGATGATCGACCACGTGTACCACGAGAACCTCTCGCCGAAGAAGGTCGACGAGATTCTCGATGCGGTGAAGGACTAGGGCAGTGACCTCGCGACCCTTCAATCTCGTCTGCTACGCCACGCTACAGTTCGACAAGGAGCCGTATTCGCTCGAGAACTACCGCAAGATAGGTGGCTACGAGGCCTGGGAAAAGGTGCTGCGCGGCGAGCTGACGCGCGACACGATCATCGAGGAGATGAAGAAGTCCGGGCTCCGCGGACGCGGCGGCGCGGGCTTTCCCACGGGCGTGAAGATGAGCTTCATGCCGCGCACGGCGCCGATGCAGAAGTACCTCGTCTGCAACTCGGACGAAAGCGAGCCCGGCACGTGTCACGACCGCGACATCCTCCGCTACAACCCGCACGCGCTGGTCGAGGGCCTGGCGCTCGAGAGCTATGCGATCGGCGCCACGGTCGCCTACAACTACATTCGCGGCGAGTTCATGCACGAGCCGATTCCGCGGTTCGAAGCGGCTCTAAGAGAGGCCTACGAGGCCGGGCTTGCTCGGCAGGAACATCCGCGGCTCAGGCATCGACTGCGACATCCATACGTTCGTCGGCGCGGGCGCCTACATTTGCGGCGAGGAGACCGCGCTGCTCGAGTCGCTCGAGGGCAAGCAGGGCAAGCCGCGTTTCAAGCCGCCTTTCCCGGCGAACTACGGCCTGTACGGCGCACCGACCACGATCAACAACACCCAGAGCGTCGCCTCGCTTCCGACGATCCTGCGCAAGGGCGCGCAGTGGTTCGCGGATCTCGGCGTCAAGGGGTCCGGCGGCACGGCGATCTTCTCGATGTCGGGGCACGTCGCGAAGCCCGGCAACTACGAGCTGCCGCTCGGCATCCCGTTTCCCGAGCTGCTCGAGATCGCGGGCGGCATGCGCGGCGGTCGCAAGCTGAAGGCCGTGATCCCGGGCGGCTCATCGTGCCCCGTGGTGCCGGCCGAGAAGATGCTGACGCTCACGATGGATTTCGACACCATCCGCGCCGCGGGCTCGGGCCTCGGCACCTGCGCCACCATCGTCATGGACGAGACCACGTGCATGGTCAAGACGCTGCGCCGCCTCGCGCGTTTCTACCATGCCGAGTCGTGCGGTCAGTGCACGCCGTGTCGCGAAGGCGCCGGCTGGCTGCACCGCATGCTGAACCGCATCATCGACGGCAAAGGCACGAGCGCCGACATCGACATGCTCGTCGACGTCGCGAACAAGATCGAAGGGCACACGATCTGCGCGCTCGGCGATGCGGCGGCGTGGCCCGTGCAGAGCTTCATCAAGCACTTCCGGCACGAGTTCGAGTACATGGTCGAGCACAAGGGCCGGAGCATCGTCGATAGCGTGCCGTCGGTGGCCGCATGAGCACGCCGGCGCAGAACGTCCCGCCGTCGGACCCGAACGTCGTCAACATCGAGGTCAACGGCGTGCCCATGCAGGCCCGCAAGGGCCAGATGATCATCGAGGTGACGGATCGGCACGACGTTTACGTGCCGCGTTTCTGCTACCACCCGAAGCTCACGATCGCGGCGAACTGCCGCATGTGCCTCGTCGAGGTCGAGAAGGCGCCGAAGCCGCTTGCCGGCCTGCGCCACTCCGGTGGCCGAGGGCATGAAGGTCTTCACGCGCTCGAAGCGCGCGATCTCGGCGCAGAAGGCGACGATGGAGTTCCTGCTGATCAACCATCCGCTCGATTGCCCCATCTGCGATCAGGGCGGGGAGTGCGAGCTGCAGGATCTTGCCATGGGCTTCGGTCGCAGCGTATCGCGCTACACGGAGCGCAAGCGCATCGTCAAGGACAAGAATCTTGGGCCGCTCGTCAGCACCGACATGACGCGCTGCATCCACTGCACGCGGTGTGTTCGATTCGGCCAGGAGATCGCCGGCATTCAAGAGCTCGGCATGAACTTTCGCAGCGACCAATCCGAGATCGGCACGTACATCGAGAAGAGCGTCGACCATGAGCTCTCGGGCAACATCATCGATCTGTGCCCCGTCGGCGCGCTGAACAACAAGCCGTTCCGCTACAACGCACGCGGCTGGGAGATGGTCGCCAAGCCGATCGTGAGCCCGCACGATTGCGCCGGCAGCAATCTGTACGCGCACGTGTTACGCGGCAAGCTGCGCCGCATCGTTCCGCGCGACAACGAGAACATCAACGAGGCGTGGATCGCGGACCGCGACCGCTTCGGGTGCTACGGCGTGTACAGCAACGATCGCTTGCTGACGCCGCGCGTGAAGCGCCACGGCGAATGGTCCGAGGTGTCGTGGCAGGACGCGCTCGTGGCCGCCACCTCGCTGTTGAAGGCGGCGACGAAGGATGGCGGCGATCAGCTCGGCACGCTCGTGTCGCCGAGCGCGACGCTCGAGGAGCACTACCTGCTCGGCCGGATCACGCGGCATCTCGGCAGCCAGAACATCGACCACCGGTTACGGCAACGCGATTTTCGCGATCAGTCGGCCGATCCCGCGGCGCCGCTGCTCGGTTGCAGCATCGCGGAGCTCGATACGCGGCAAGGCATCCTCGTCGTCGGCTCGAATCTGCGCATGGAGGTGCCGATCGTCGCGCACCGCGTGCGTAAAGCCGCGCGAGGCGGCGCGAGCGTCGCCTTCGTGAACCCCGTCGAGTACGAGTACCACTTCAGCACGGCCGCCTACGTGACGGGTGACGACCTGGTCGCGAATCTCGCGGCCGTGCTGGCCGCGGCCGCCACCGCCGCGGGAAGCACGTTGAAGAGTCCTCTGGCGCGCGCCGTCGCCGGGCGTGACCGTGACGGACGAGCATCGCGCCGCCGCCGCGGCGATCGCGAAGAAACCGGGCCTGGTGCTGCTGGGTCACCTCGCGCAGCGGCACCCGCAATACGCGGACCTGCGCGCGCTCGCCGCCGGCCTGGCCGAGGTCACGGGCGCGACGCTCGGGTATTTGACCGAGGGCGCGAATGCGGCCGGCGCAGCGCTGGCTGGCGCGCTGCCGCATCGCGGCGCGGGCGGCAAGACCGCCGCGAACGCCGGCGCCGACGCGCAGGCCATGCTCGCGAAGCCGCGCAAGGCCTACATCCTGTTCGGCATCGAGCCGAGCCAGGATCTCGCGCACGGCAGCGCCGCGCTCGATGCGTTGCGCGCGGCCGCGGTCGTCTGCTTCACGCCCTACGTGACGGACGAGCTGCTCGACTGCGCGGACATCCTGCTGCCGGTGGGCACGTTCGCCGAGACGGCCGGCACGTTCGTCAACGTGGAAGGCCAGTGGCAGAGCTTCGACGCCGTGGCGGAGCTTGCGGGCGACGCACGGCCCGGCTGGCGCGTGCTGCGCGTGCTCGGCAACGAGCTCGAGCTGCCGCAGTGCGAGTACCGCAGCCCGAGCGACGTGGCCGTGGCCGTCGAGCAGGAGCTGGGCACTGCCAGGCGCCTGATCCCGAGCGAGACCGCGTATCGCGGCGCCTTCGAGCCGACGACGGCGGGTCCGAAGGTGGACGCCGCGGACCTCGAGGTAGGCATCTACGCCATCGATGCCGTCGTGCGCCGCTCGCCGGCGCTGCAGCAGACCGCGCTCGCACGGGGCGTGCTCCGAGGCGGCGTATGAGTCAGCTGTGGCTCCAAGCCGCCGCGTTCTGGGAGGCGTTGCCGGTCGAGCTCAAGCTCGTGATCGTCAGCGTGGTGAAGATCGTCGTCCTGCTCGTGCCGTTGATTCTCGGCGTCGCGTATTTCACGTACTGGGAACGCAAGATCCTGGCCTGGATGCACGTGCGCATCGGGCCGAACCGCGTGGGCTGGAAGGGCCTGCTCCAGCCGTTCGCCGACGTGATCAAGATGCTCCTGAAGGAGATCGTGATCCCGACGAACTCCAACAAGTTCCTGTTCCTGCTGGCGCCGATCCTCTCGCTCGTTCCGGCGCTCGCCGTGTGGGCCGTCGTGCCGCTCAGCGACACGTTCGTCATCGCGAACATCGACGCGGGTCTGCTCTATGTGCTCGCCCTGACCTCGCTCGGCGTCTATGGCGTGATCCTGGCGGGCTGGGCCTCGAACTCGAAGTACGCGTTCCTCGGCGCCATGCGCTCCGCCGCGCAGATCGTGGCCTACGAGATCGCCATGGGCTTCGCGCTCGTCGGCGTGCTGATGGCCGGCGGCAGCCTGAACCTGGGCGACATCATCATGGCCCAGACCGGCACGAGCATCGCGCGCTGGTTCATCTGGCCGCTGTTTCCGCTGTTCGTGGTCTATTTCATCTCCGGCGTCGCGGAAACGAACCGTGCGCCCTTCGACGTGGCCGAAGGCGAGTCGGAGATCGTGGCCGGCTTCCACGTCGAATACTCCGGCATCGCGTTCGGCCTGTTCTTCCTGGCCGAATACGCGAACATGATCCTCATCACCGCGCTGACCGCGGTGTTCTTCTGCGGCGGCTGGCTGTCGCCGTTTGCCGGCGTGCCGGGGCTCGAGGGCACGTTTCTCGCCGCGCCGAGCGTCGGCTGGCTGCTCGTCAAGATGGTGTTCTTCTGTTTCTGTTTCCTGTGGTTTCGCGCCACGTTTCCGCGCTATCGCTACGACCAGATCATGCGCCTGGGCTGGAAGGTGCTGATCCCCGTCACGATCGTGTGGCTCGCCGTCGAGGGCGTGATGGTGGCGCTGCAAGTCGGCCCCTGGTCGCAGGCGTAAAGGATTCGCCATGAACAACATCGTCAAGACGTTTCTGATGACCGAGCTGCGCTGGGCTTGCGGGTCACGCTCAAGCGGCTGTTCACGAAGAAGATCACGGTCCAGTACCCGGAAGAGAAGACGCCGCAGTCGCCGCGCTTCCGCGGCCTGCATGCGCTGCGCCGCTATCCGAACGGCCAGGAGCGCTGCATTGCCTGCAAGCTGTGCGAGGCCGTGTGTCCCGGCGCTCGCGATCACGATCGAGAGCGACGTGGGGGCGGACGGCACGCGGCGCACGTCGCGCTACGACATCGATCTGTTCAAGTGCATCTACTGCGGCTTCTGCGAAGAAGCCTGCCCGGTGGATGCGATCGTCGAGACGCGCATCCACGAGTACCACATGGAGGCGCGCGGCGAGAACATCATGACGAAGGACAAGCTGCTCGCCGTCGGCGAGAAGTACGAGGCCATGATCGCGGCGGACAAGGCCGCCGACGCGGCCTATCGGTAGAAGTCACACAGCGAATAACAAGGAACGCAGAGTCTTGATCACCGGGGTGCTGTTTTACGCGTTTGCGGCCATTCTCGTCGTGGCCGCGCTCGGCGTCATCACGACGCGCAATCCCGTGCACTCGGCGCTGTTCCTGGTGCTGGCGTTCGTGCAGAGCGCCGCGCTGTGGCTGCTGGCCGAGGCGGAGTTCCTGGCGATCGTGCTGGTGCTGGTCTATGTCGGCGCCGTGATGGTGCTGTTCCTGTTCGTCGTCATGATGCTGGACATCAACGTCGAGGAGTTGCGCCGCGGCTTCACGAAGTACCTGCCGCTCGGCGCGACCGTGGCGCGTCATCGTGGTGGTCGAGATCGCGCACGTGGTCTGGTTCAGGAGCCGGGGGCTCAAGTTCCTCGCGACGCCGGAGTCCGCATCCGGCCGACTACAGCAACACGAAAGCGCTCGGCGCCGTGCTGTACACGCAGCACGTGTATGCGTTCGAGATCGCGGCCGTGATCCTGCTGCTGGCGATCGTGGCGGCCATCACGCTCACGATGCGGCGGCGGCCCGGCCTCAAGGTGCAGGACGTCGGCAGCAGGTGGCCGTGCGCCGCGAGGACCGCGTGCGCATCGTCAAGATCGAGTCGAGCGAAGAGCAATGATCATCACCACGGCCCATTACCTCGTCCTGGCGGCGATCCTGTTCAGCCTGGCCGTGGCCGGCATCTTCATCAATCGCAAGAACGTCATCCTGCTGCTGATGTGCATCGAGCTGATGCTGCTCGCGGTGAACTTCAACTTCATCGCGTTCTCGCGCATGCTGGACGACACGCTGGGCCAGGTGTTCGTGTTCTTCATCCTGACGGTGGCCGCCGCGGAGTCCGCCATCGGCCTCGCGATCCTCGTCGTGCTGTTCCGCAATACGCGCAGCATCAACGTGGAAGAGCTCGATAGGCTGAAAGGCTGAGCGTGGAAAACATCTACCTCGCCATCGTCCTCGCGCCGCTGGTCGCGGCGGCCGTCGCCGGGCTCTTCGGCCGCAAGATCGGGCGGGCAGGGGCGCACTGGGTCACGATCCTGGGCGTCGCGATCTCGTTCGTGCTGTCGCTCGTCGTGTTGAAGTACCTGGTGTTCGACGGCGGCGCCGTCTTCAACGGCACCGTCTACCGCTGGGCTGCGATGGGCGGCATGTATTTCGAGGTCGGCTTCCTGGTCGATCGGCTGACGCGCGCTGATGATGACGGTGGTGACCTTCGTGTCGCTGTGCGTGCACGTGTACACCATCGGCTACATGCACGACGACGCCGGCTACCAGCGCTTCTTCAGCTACATCTCGCTGTTCACGTTCTCGATGCTGATGCTCGTGATGGGCAACAACTTCCTGCAGCTGTTCTTCGGCTGGGAAGCGGTGGGCGTCGTGTCGTACCTGCTGATCGGCTTCTGGTACAAGCGGCCGACGGCGATCTTCGCGAACCTGAAGGCCTTCCTCGTCAACCGCGTGGGCGACTTCGGCTTCCTGCTCGGCATCGCGGCGCTCGCTGATCTCCACCGGCACGCTCGACTACGCGCTGACGTTCGCCGACGCCGATCGCCTGAGCGGCGCAGACGATCGAGATCATCGGCGGTCATCCGTGGTCGCTGCTGACGTTCGCGTGCATCTGCCTGTTCGTCGGCGCCATGGGCAAGTCGGCGCAGATGCCGTTGCACGTGTGGCTGCCGGATTCGATGGAAGGCCCGACGCCGATCTCGGCGCTGATCCATGCCGCCACGATGGTCACGGCCGGCATCTTCATGGTGGCGCGCATGTCGCCGCTGTTCGAGCTGTCGCAGACGGCGCTCACCGTCGTGCTCGTGATCGGCGCCACCACGGCGTTCTTCACGGGCCTGCTCGGCATCGTGCAGCACGACATCAAGCGCGTGATCGCGTACTCGACGCTGTCGCAGCTCGGCTACATGACGGTGGCGCTCGGCGCCTCGGCGTACGCGGCCGGCATCTTCCACCTGATGACGCACGCGTTCTTCAAGGCGCTGCTGTTCCTGGCGGCGGGCTCGGTGATCATCGCCATGCACCACGAGCAGGACATCCGCAAGATGGGCGGCCTGCGCAAGTACCTGCCGATCACGTACTGGACCTCCGTCGATCGGCACGCTCGCGCTGATCGGCTTCCCGGGCTTCGCCGGTTCTACTCGAAGGACGCGCTGATCGAGGCCGTGCACGCCTCGACGACGCCGGGCCATACGCTCGCCTACTGGTCGCGTGCTGCTCGGCGTGTTCGTCACGTCGCTCTACAGCTTCCGGCTCCTGTTCGTCGTGTTCCACGGCAAGGAGCGCATGGACCACCACACGAAGGAGCACCTGCACGAGACGCCGTGGGTCGTGACGGGGCCGCTGATCGCGCTCGCGATCCCGTCGGTCGCGATCGGCTGGCTCACGGTCGGCCCCGTGCTGTTCGGCGATTACTTCGGCGGCTCGATCTTCACGCTGCGCGGCGCACGAACCCGCTGCGCGAGCTCGGCGAGGAGTTCCACGGCCCGCTGGAGCTTCGTGCTTCGACGGCCTTCATGGCGCTGGCCGTTTCTGGCCGCTGGCCGGGCGGCGGTCGCGTGGTTCCTGTACCTGCGTGCGCCCGGACATCCCGGCGCGACTGCGACGCAGCTCGGCGGCGCTGTATCGCGTGCTGATGAACAAGTACTACTTCGACTGGTTCAACGAGAACGTGCTCGCGCGCGGCGGCCGCGGTCTCGGCGCGCTGCTGTGGAACGTCGGCGACGAGACGCGTCATCGACGGCGGGCTGGTCAACGGCAGCGCGCGGACTCGTCGGGCTCGTGGCCGGTCGTCGCGCGCGGCTTGCAGACGGGGTATCTGTATCACTACGCGTTCGCGATGATCATCGGTCTCGCGGCGCTGGTCGGCTGGCTGGTGTTGCGGGCCTGAATCGAGCTAGCGAATGACGTGTGCCTCTTGCTCAGCATCCTGGTCTGGCTGCCGATCGCCGGCGGCGTCGCCGTGCATGCTGATCGGCTCCGAGCGCGCGTCGCTCGCGCAAGCAGGTGGCGCTCGGCACGTCGATCGTGACGTTCATCGCTCAGCATTCCGCTGTACACGGGCTTCGACGTCGGCACGGCGGCGATGCAGTTCGTCGAGCAGCGTGCCGTGGATCCCGCGCTTCAACGCGTACTACGCGCTCGGCGTCGACGGCATCTCGATGCCGCTGATCGTGCTGACCACGTTCCTGACGCCGATCGTCGTGATCGCCGGCTGGGAGGTCATCGAGACGCGGCCGGCGCAGTACTTCGCCGCGTTCCTGATCCTCGAAGGGCTGATGGTCGGCGTGTTCGCGGCCACCGACGCGCTGCTGTTCTACGTCTTCTGGGAAGCCATGCTGATCCCGATGTTCCTCATCATCGGCATCTGGGGCGGCCCGCGGCGCGTCTACGCCACCATCAAGTTCTTCCTGTACACGTTCCTCGGCTCGGTGTTCATGCTGGTCGCGCTGATCTACATGTACCTGCAAGGCCGGCGAGCTACTCGATCGCCGCGTTCCAGCAGCTGCCGCTGACCATGAACGAGCAGGTGCTGATCTTCCTGGCGTTCCTGCTCGCGTTCGCGGTCAAGGTGCCGATGTGGCCGGTGCACACCTGGCTGCCGGACGCGCACGTCGAGGCGCCGACCGGCGGCTCGGTGATCCTGGCCGCCATCATGCTGAAGATGGGCGGCTACGGCTTCCTGCGCTTCAGCCTGCCGATCGCGCCGGACGCGAGCCACGAGCTGGCCTGGCTCATGATCGCGCTGTCGCTGATCGCCGTGGTCTACATCGGCTTCGTCGCGCTGGTGCAGCACGACATGAAGAAGCTGATCGCGTATTCGTCGATCGCGCACATGGGCTTCGTCACGCTCGGCTTCTTCGTGATCTTCGGCGCGCTGGCGGCGGCGCCGAACAGCGACGGCGCGCGGCTCGCGCTCCAGGGCGGGCATGGTGCAGATGATGTCGCACGGCCTGATCTCGGGCGCCATGTTCCTCTGCGTCGGCGTGCTGTACGACCGCCTGCACAGCCGCGAGATCTCGCGCCTACGGCGGCGTCGTCAACACGATGCCGAAGTTCGCGGCGCTCATGGTGCTGTTCGCGCTGGCCAACGCCGGCCTGCCGGGCACCTCCGGCTTCGTCGGCGAGTTCCTCGTGATCCTGGCCAGCGTTCCAGGCGAGCTTCTGGCTCGCGTTCTTCGCCGCCACCACGCTGATCCTGGGCGCCGCCTACACGCTGTGGATGGTCAAGCGCGTGATCTTCGGCGAGGTGGCCAACGACGGCGTGGCCGCGCTCACGGATGTGAGCGCCCGCGAGTTCTGGATGCTGATGGTGCTCGCCGTCGCCGTGCTGCTGGTCGGCGTGTGGCCGGCGCCGCTCGTCGACGTCATGCACGCCTCCGTCGGCCAGCTGCTGAACCACATCGTGCAGTCGAAGCTGTGAGGGACGGACGCGACATGCCAACGATGAACTACGCCGCCGCCGCCCCGGAGATCTTCCTGGGTCTCGCGATCTGCGTCGTGCTGCTGGTCGACGTGTTCCTGCGCGACGACCAGCGCAACGTCACCTACGTGCTGGCCATGCTGGCGCTGATCGGCACTGCGGCGATGACCGCGATCTTCGCGCGTCACGAGCACGCGTCGTCACGTTCAGCGGCAGCTTCGTCGCCGATCCCGCGGGCGGCGTGCTGAAGATGTTCGCGTGCATCACGCTCGGCGTCACGTTCCTGTACTCGCGCGAGTACCTGCGAGAGCAACGGCCTGCTCGAAGGGCGAGTTCTTCGTGCTCGGCGCTGTTCGGCCTGCTCGGCATCATGGTCATGATCTCGGCGCACAGCCTGCTGACGCTGTACCTCGGCCTCGAGCTGCTGGCGCTGTCGCTGTACACGCTGGTGGCCTTCAACCGCGACTCGGCCGTGTCGCGCCGAGGCGGCGATGAAGTACTTCGTGCTCGGCGCGATCGCCTCCGGCACGCTGCTGTACGGCATGTCGCTGCTGTACGGCATCACCGGCACGCTGGAGCTCGACGTGCTGGCCGCGCGCGTCGGCTGCGGGCGCCGGCGTCGGTGCCGGTGCTGCTCGCGCTCGCGTTCGTCGTCGTCGGCATCGCGTTCAAGTTCGGCGCCGTGCCGTTCCACATGTGGGTGCCGGACGTCTACCAGGGCGCGCCGACGCCCGTGACGCTGTTCATCGGCTCGGTGCCGAAGATCGCCTCGTTCGCGCTCGCGTGGCGGATCCTCGTCGAGGGCGCTCGGGCCGCTGCACGACAGCGGGCTGGCGCGACATGCTGATCGTGCTGTGCGTGCTGTCGCTCGGCATCGGCAATCTCGTCGCGATCGCGCAGACGAACCTGAAGCGCATGCTGGCGTATTCGACGATCTCGCACGTCGGCTTCATCCTGCTGGGCTTCATCGCCGGCACGCAGGACGGCGTGGCCGCCGCGATGTTCTACACGTTCGCCTACGTGCTGATGGCCGCGGCGGCCTTCGGCATGATCATTCTGCTGAGCCGGCGCGGCTTCGAGGCCGAGCGCCTCGAGGACTTCAAGGGCCTGAACGCGCGCAGCCCGTGGTTCGCGCTCGTGATGCTGATGGTCATGTTCAGCATGGCCGGCGTGCCGCCGTTCGTCGGGCTTCTATGCCAAGCTGGTCGTGCTGCAGGCCGTGCTGAACGCGGGCCTCGTCTGGCTCGCGGCCGTGGGCGTGCTGTTCGCCGTGATCGGCGCGTACTACTACCTGCGCGTGGTCTGGTACATGTACTTCGCCGAGCCCGTCGACACCACGCCGCTCAGCGCGGCCGCCGACGTGCGGATCGTGATGAGCGCGAACGCCCTGGGGTTGCTGGTGCTGGGCGTGTTCCCGGGCGGCTGCTCGATCTTTGCGCGCGCGTGCTCGGCATCTGACGCTTCGCCTTGCGGGGCGGGGGCACGGCTCTGTATGATGCCGGCCTCCTACCGGTGCGGGGTGGAGCAGCCTGGTAGCTCGTCGGGCTCATAACCCGAAGGTCGTAGGTTCGAATCCTACCCCCGCTACCAACCTCACAAGACCCATTGGCACACCGCCAGTTCGGCACGGTGCTGCGACCAGAACGCAGTCCGTCCGCCGTCTTCTTCGCCCTACCGCTCGGGGCACCCATGCGGTGCCAAGTCTTCTGCTTGCCGTGCTCATATTCCGGAAATACCCGGGTCTTCACGGCGACGTCGCCGTCCATTGGACAGGGAGCTGTGCGCAGCGAATGTGCCCGCTGTCGTGAGCGCCAGGCGCTCTGCGGCGATGGGTTGGGCGGCCGCTCGGACGGAAATGCCACTGGATCTCTCATATATGGCGCTTGATGCCATAGCCAGTCTTTATGGCATCCTCGGCCATATGCCAAAGGCGGCACTCGCATTCCACGACAAGCAAGTGCTCGCCGACGGCGCGATCGTCGAGATGAAGATCTGGCGGCTCCTGCCGCCCGTCGCTGGCAGTGCAGGCAACGGGACTGAAATACAGCCTATTCTACTGGCTATCCCGGTCGCCGACTGGTCTGCTATGACAACGAGCCCGGAAAGGGCGACCATCGGCACCTCGAAAGCGAGGAGTCGCCTTATCGATTCACGACGGTCGAACAGTTGATCCAAGATTTTTTTGCGGATGTAGCGCGCATAAGGAGTCGGACATGAGCAGGAAGGTGAACGAGCACGTGGGCACCCTGGAGGACATGGGCCGGCGTTTCGTCTCTGCCTGGCGCCGCCTCGAGAACGGCGAGAAGGTCCGCGAGCGTCATCGAACCTTCGAAGATTTGCCGGCGTCGTGAACGCGCTCACGCCTAAACGGTTGGAGCTCCTGCGCGAGGTCCGTCGAGAGGCGGATCCGGCGGTCCGCATCCTGGCCGATAGGTTGGGTCGCGACTACAAGCGAGTGCACGGCGATGTCGACACGCTGGCGGGAGTGGGACTGCTGGTACGCGATGAGACCGGAATTTCGGCACCCTTCGATGTCATCGAAGCAGATTTCGATCTGCGTGCCGTGGCGTGATGCGCCTGAGCTATCGGCGTGATACTTTGCGCGCCCGGAGCAGGCAATTCAAATGAAACCGCTGTTCGTTGTTGTGGCCATCCCGAACGCTGGCGCTTAGAGGAGGCGCAGCATGGACCGATTCACCGGCGGTCGCCTCTCGGCACGTCCGCATGTGGCGTTGGGCCTGCCATACCGGGTCGGCCTTTGTCATTGTCTCGACTGCCGCAGCATCATGGCGCCTTTTTCACGCCTCCGCGATCTTCCCGGAGGTTGCGGTCACGATCGATGGCGAAACCCGCGACTACGCCGGGCGGTTTTTCTGTCCCCGCTGCGGCTCGTCGGTTTTCGCGCGCAGCGCAGACGAAATCGAGGTGAACCTGGGCTCCCGGATGCCCCTGACCAACTGATGCCCACCTACGAAAGCTGATCGTCCGTCGCGAGTCGTGGTTGCCGCCGTTTCCGCTCACGAGACGCTACGAGCGCGATCGCGACGCCACGAGTCGCTTCGAGGAGTAGTTCGTGCGAGCGGCGCCAAGGGACCATCGCCATGAGGATCGCCGAACGCTGTTGCGTTACGCTGGCGCTCACCCGGTCTTGGGCTCGGCGAAGGAGATCCAGAAATGACGCATTACGGTCGACTGGCGATTGTCGTATTCGCGAGCCTGCCGTCGGCTTCGGTCCGATCGCGAACGCGCAGGACCGCATGGGCCCGATCCCGAAGGACCAGCTCACGGAGCAGCAAGCCAAAGCACTCTCTGAATTCGTCGCCGCACGGGGCCAGCCGACCGGACCCTGGAACGTGCTGCTACGCAGCCCCGAAGTCATGAGCCGCGCTCGTGGGCTGAGCGACTACCTGCGTTATCAGAGCATCCTGCCCGGCTGGTTGCGCGAGTTCGTCATCCTCATGACGGCGCGGCAGTGGTCGCAGAGCTACGAATGGAACGCCCACTATCCGCTGGCGCTCGATGAAGGTCTGTCACCGGACATCGCGCGGGCCATTGCGGAAGGGCACCGGCCGGCAGGGATGGTGGAAGAAGAAGCCATCCTCTACGACTTCTGCATGGAGCTCGAGCGCAATCAGAGCGTGAGCGACGCAACGTATGCCCGGACGCTCGACCGATTCGGCGAGCAGGGCATCGTCGAGACCGTGAGCTTGATGGGCTACTACACCATGATCTCGATGGTCCTGAACACGGCGCGCACGCCGTTGCCCGTCGGCGCAAAGCCGGCGCTCTCGCCGTTCCCGCACTGAGCCTATGATGTCGCCCGTACGAAGGGCGACCCTGCGCATCACTGGCTGCAGGCGTTGTTCCCGCGGCGACGCTACGTTGCCACCGACGTGTATTTGCTGGCTTGGGTTGCCGCGTCAGCGGCGTGCGCGTTCGGGTATCTCTCGACCTGCTGGGCGCCCGTTCCGTTGGTGACTACGCTTCTCGTTGTCTACCGGCTCGTCGAGGCTTTGTCACGCGAGCTCTGGCTGATCTCGTACCGAACCATCCCGCTGACGTCCACGGCGCGAGTGCTCATGGTCGCGCTCTTGAACTACGCGACCATCAGCGGCCTGTTCGGATTCCTCTATCACGACGGCGCGACCGGTTACGCGAACGCGGGCTAGTTTCATGTTTCTCGTGATCGTGTTCGGTGTATTCGTGGCCCGAGTCAAGCTCGATAAGGGTTGAGAAGAGTCACTGCGAGAGCGCACAAGGAGAGCCACGTGTGTTCGTCACGGCGCTTCCGGGAGGGCCGGTTCTGTGGCACGGCGCCGCCGGATGGCGTGCAGAAGGAGTAGCAGCAACAGCAGCGTCGCGGCCCAATACGGCTCGACCACTGCATACACCAGGGGCGTCAGCGCCAGCCGGGTCAGCGCGCGCGCGAGCATGTGCCGGGCTATCCAGGCTGCGAACGGTGGCGACCACCGGTAATAGCCCCGCACGAACGCACGACCCGGCGCGTTGGTTTGCAGATAGCGGTCGCGAAACTTCCGCAGTGCGGCCACGTGCGGATCCAGATACGAGCCGTAGGCTGCCGTCGCGATGAAGCAGCCGCCCGCCGATCAGCCCCCAGGCAGTCGTTCGTCCCGTCGCCGCATAGATCCAGCGGCTCGTTGTCCGAGAGCGCCACCGTCACGGAGCTCGCCGCAGGATCGATCGTGGCGCCGCCCGTGGGGTTGGCGAGAATCACGCGGAAGTCGCCGATCAAGATGTTCACGGAGCTGTCGTCGAGGACGGGGATCGAGAACGTCGCCGTCGAGGCGCCGTCCGCGAAGGCCAGCGTGCCCGTCGCCGCGACGAAGTCTTCGCCGGCCACGGCGCCGCCCATGGACGTGCCGATGGCGGCGTAATCGACGGTGACCGGGCCGGTGGTGCCGGCCGTGCGCTCGACGCGAAACTGCACGCTCCCGGCATTTTCCATCACTTGAAGGGGGCTGCCCGCGCCCGACGTCGCGTGCAAGGCGAGCTGACCCGCCTGGCCGTTCTCGTTGTCGTCGATCAGCACGGTCGCAAGCGCGCTGCGCAGCACGGTGCCCGGCGGGCTCGGATGGGCGAGCAGCAGCTCGACCGTTTCGACGCCCTCGCGCTCGGCATCGTCGAGCGTTGCGAGCTCGACGTCGACCGACGCCGTGCCCGCGGCGAACGCCAGCGTCGCCGTCGGGTCGCTGAAGTCCACGCCGACCGTCGCGGTGCCGCCGACGACGGTAAGATCCACGGTTCCGGCATCGGCCGCCGGCGAACGAACGATGGTCAAAGTGGCCCTGTTGCCCTCGCCGGTAGTGTCGAGACGCGACCGATAGATCGTGTCCTCGATGCGCGACGTGCCCGTGGCGGCAAACGAAACGTAAGGATCGCCGCTGGCGACGACGTCGTGGATCAGCAGCAACAGCTGGTTCTGGCTGCCGAGCGCAGCGCCGCTGGGGGACGAGAGCACCAGGTGCGCGTTCTCGACGCCTTCGGCCTCCGTATCCACGAGCCCGGTAACCGTCACGCGGCGGAAGGTGACGTCTGCGGGAAATTCGACCGTGCCGGTCGGCAGGTCGATGTCGAAGTCCGTGCCGAGCGTGGCGGGACCCGGATTCGCGGTCAGCACCACCGTCGCCGCGCCGCTCGCGTCGCCGGTGCGTACGATCAGTACCGCCTTGCTGCCGCCCTCGGCGACCTCGACGACGGGGTCCGCGAAGCTGATCGTGCCTGCGGCGTGCGCGCTCGCGGTCAAGAGCGTGACCGTGAGCGCCACCAGCGTGGCCGCGGGAGACCTCCGCGCCCTACCACCCCGAAAGATGCCTGTCATGCAGAGCCCTCCGCGGGTCACGACTCCGAGGAATCGCCGAGCGCCAGCCTGTCGCTTCAGTCTCGCGTTGCCGCAGTCGCGGCAGTATGCTCAGGCGTCGCCACCGCCTGAACGACTCATGCTGCGCGATCTTCGGGCCGCTTGCCAGGACTTGCTCAGGAGCCGCGGGTTCACGTGCGTCGCGGTGCTCACGCTGGCGCTCGGGATCGGCGCGAACACCGCGATCTTCAGCGTCGTGAACCGGGTGCTGCTGAATCCGTTGCCCTATGCCGACTCCGGCCGCATCGTGCAGCTCAGGCTCGGCAGCCCGCGATTCCAGTACGGCTATCCGACGCCTCCGGCCCTCGCGCGTGCCTGGCACGACGAGGCGCGATTGCTCGACGGCATCGAGGCCTTCGAGCTGCAGGACGTGCTGGCCTACGATGACCGTGGCGCGCGCGTGCTTCACGGCGTGAAGGTCACGCCGGGCTTGTCGGCGTTTCTCCGCGTACAACCCGCGCTGGGCCGCGTTTTCACCGCCGACGATGCGCAAGCGGCGGCGGCGCCCGTCGCACTGCTCAGCTACCAGACTTGGCAGCGCGACTACGGCGGCGCTACCGACGTGCTCGGCCGCACGATTACGCTCGATGACGTCGCGTATGTCGTGGTCGGCGTGCTGCCGGCGCACGCGGATGCGATCACGGGCGTCGCGGACATGGACGTGTGGCTGCCGCTGGCGTTCGACGCTGCCCCCACGTCGCGATTCAGGGCCACGGAGGTGGTAGGCCGGTTGCGGCCCGACGTCACGCTCGCCCAAGTCAGCAAGGAGCTGGACGGGTTCATCGGACGCGCGCGTGAAAGCGCACCGCAAAACTTCATTCCTCCCGACGCCTTCACGCGGATCATGCGGCCGGCCGAGCTGCTCGACTACACGAATTCCGGCGACGCGTTCCTCGTGCTGTTCGGGGCCGTCGTCCTGCTGTTGCTCGTGGCTTGCGCCAACGTTGCGAACCTGCTGCTCGCGCGCGGTGCCGCGCGCGCGCGGGGCCTCGCACTGCGCGCCGCGCTCGGGGCGAGTGCCTGGCGGCTCGTACGCCGTCTCCTGGCCGAGTGCTTGGTGCTCGCGCTCGCGGCCGGCGTCACCGGCATCGCGATCGGCTGGGCCACGCTTACCGTGCTCGCGCGGCTGCGTCCGCGCAATCTCGATGCGCTCGGCGACGTCCACCTCGACCCGTTCGTGCTCGGCTTCACTCTGGTGCTGTCGGTGCTCACCGCGGTGCTGTTCGGTAGCGCGCCGGCGCTTCAGCTCGTCTCCACGAAGTTCGGCGCTGCCCTGCGGGACGGCTCCACGGGGAGCGTGCGCGGCGGCGGAGCGCGCTTGCGCAAGTTGCTCGTCGTGGCACAGATGGCCATCTCCGTCATTCTGCTCGTCGCCGCGGGGTTGCTGGTGCGCAGCATCTTTTATTTGCAGCACGTGGACGTGGGCTTCGACACGCACAATCTCGTTGCGCTGCAGCTCGCCCTGCCGCGCGCCCGCTACGAGAGCCCGTCGAGCCGAGAGGTCGTCTCCGCGCAGCTTCTCGAGCGGATCAGCTCGTTGCCCGGTGTGACCGCGGTTACGCAGGCGCACTGGGCGCCGCCGAACTACGTTCAAACGGCCGGTACTCTCGAGATCCGCGGCGTCGAATTGAGCGAGGAGAACGCCCGCGCGCCCTATGACTTCAACTTCGTGCGCGAGAACTACTTCCGGATGCTCGGCGTCCGGCTCGTCGCCGGTCGCACGTTTACCGCGGACGAGCTGCGGACGGGTGCGGCGCTGATCGTCAATCGGGCTGCTGCCGAGCGGTTCTGGCCCGACGGCGGCGCCCTCGGCGGGGAGGTGAAGACCGGCGACCGGTGGGCCACCGTGGTCGGGGTCGCGGACGACGTAGTGGTGGCCGGTCTTCTTCAGCCGCGCGACACGCCGGTGGTGTATTGGCCATTCGACGCCGCGCGCGTGCCGACGATTTTCGGCGCGACGCCGAGTGTCGTGCTGCTCGTGCGGACCGGCGCCGACTCCGCGCGCGCACTTGGCGCGATTCGAGCGGGCGTACGCGCGTTCGATCCCGAAATCGCGATCCGCAACATGCGCGACGTGGGCAGCGCGCTCGCCGGCACGATCGACGGGCCGCGGTTCAATATGGCGCTGCTCGGCGCGTTCGCGGTGGTCGCGCTCGCGCTGGCCGCCGTGGGGCTCACGGCGGTGATCGGCTATGAGATCAGCGAACGCACGCGCGAGATCGGCATCCGCATGGCGCTCGGTGCGCGCAACGACAGCGTGCGGCGGTTCGCGATGAGACAGGGATTGCTGCCTGCACTTGTCGGCCTGCTTGTCGGCGTGGCCGGTGCGCTCGCCGGGGCGAAGGTCACCGCCAGTCTGCTGCATGGCGTCGCGCCGCGGGATCCCGCGACGTTTCTCGGCGTGGTTGGCGTGTTGCTGCTCGTGGCCGTGGGAGCGAGTTGGCTGCCGGCCAGGCGCGCCACGCGGATCGACCCCATCAGGGCGTTGCGTTCGGACTAGCGGGCAGCCGCGTTTCGTCCTAGCTGCTCCTTGCCTGGACGGCCAGCGGGGGCGGAGAATCGGCCCGCACCGTGCGTGCAGGAGTCAGGCCACCGGCAGCCTGAAGTCGTTGGCCAAGAGTCTTCGCATGTAACGCGAACAGGAAGACGACCACGCCGGGTCGCGAGCGAGCCTCGTGAAGAAGGTCAATGCCGTCCCGAGAGCAAAGGCGGCCATCGAAAAGGTCGGGCTCGTTTCTGAAGGGGAGGTGACAATGAATCGACGGTCGTTTCTGCACCGCAGTGCCGCGGCGCTCGCCGCCGGCACTCTCGGCATGCCGCTCCGCGCCGCCGACCGCCCGCCGAACTTCGTCGTGGTGTTTTGCGACGACCTCGGCTACGGCGATATCGGCGTGTTCGGCGCCAAGCGCGTGCGGACTCCGAACATCGACCGTCTGGCGCGCGAAGGCACCGTCCTCACCGACTACTACTCCGCGGCGAACCTCTGCACGCCGTCGCGAGCAGGCCTTCTCACGGGGCGCTATCCGATTCGCACGGGCCTCGCCTACGAGGTCATCATGCAGAACGACACGCGTGGTCTAGATCTTTCTGAAGTCACGATCGCGGAGGCGCTGAAGCCCGACTATGCGAGCGCGATCATCGGCAAGTGGCATCTCGGTCATATCGCGCCCTATTGGCCGCCCACGCGCCAGGGTTTCGATCTGTTCTTCGGGCTGCCGTACAGCCACGACATGCTGCCGCTGTCGCTGTACGAGGCCAACGGTCCCGGCGTGGAGCTCACGCAGGAAGACGTGGATTATCCGAAGTTGCAGCAGCGCTTCTACGCACGCGCAGAGCGCTTCATCGAAGAGCATTGCGATCAACCTTTCTTTCTCGATCTCGCGCTCAGCGCGCCGCATCTGCCGAACTATCCCGAGGCGGCGCACGCAGGTCATTCGAATGCCGGCGCCTATGGCGACGTGGTGGAAGAGATCGATGCGATCGTGGGACGCCTGATTGCCAAGCTCAAAACGCTCGACCTCGAGCGCAACACACTCGTCATCGTAACGTCGGATAACGGCCCGTGGTTCGAAGGCTCGCCCGGCAACTTGCGCCAACGCAAAGGCGGCGGCGGTTACGACGGCGGCTATCGCGTGCCGTTCATCGCGTATCGACCCGGCGGCGTTCCGCGGGGGCGCACGGTCCATTCGATCGCGATGGCGATCGATCTGTTGCCGACGTTCTGCGCGATGGCCGGCAAATCGCCGCCGGCCGGCGTGATGCTGGACGGTCTCGACATCGGCGGCGTGCTGCTACGAGGCAGTGCGTCGCCGCACGATCAGCTCGTGCTGTTCGACAACGAGAACGTGGCGGCCATCCGCACGCAGCGCTGGAAGTACGTCGCGGCGGACTACTACCGGTCCGGCTACTTCGACTTGGCGAGCCGCGGGTATCCGCAGCTCTACGATATGCAGGCCGCGAACGCGGAAGACTACAGCGTGGCGGCCCACTTCCCGGACGTCCTGGCGGACCTGCAGCGGCGCTACACCCAAGCGCGCGACGCCTTCGCGCCCCTGAAATCCAACGAGATCCCGGCGGCGATCCGCGCGCTGCGCGAGCGTGCCGGTCGGCGGGATTGACTGTGGCCGGCGCCCACGCAAAGCCGGTTTCCGAGCGGCAACATATTGTAAAACCTAGACAACGTCGGCAGGGCCCTCGATAATCAAGAGCTATTCGTAATGGCCGGGGTCCCACCAAGGAACTCTGGCCGTCGTTGCGAGCCGTATCTCGAGTGGAGAGCAAAACCATCCTACGCAAGCCCGGCATTCGAATCGCTTTGGTGGCATTGCCCATCCTGGCTGCCACGGTGACCGGGGCGCTGGTCTTTCACAAGATGGAAGCCGGTCACGACCAGGCGGAATGGGGCGTCATCAAGCGCTACTGCTTCGAATGCCACGACAGCGCCGAGCAGGCCGGCGGGCGTGCGTTCGACAAGCTGTCCCCCGAGCACATCGCCGACAACGCCGAGACCTGGGAAGCGGCCATCCGCAAGCTACAGGGCGGCCTCATGCCGCCGGCCGGGCAGCCGCGTCCGGACGGTGACGCCACGGCCGGGCTCGTCGGCTGGCTGGAGGGCAAGATCGACGCCGCGGCCGATCAGGCCGAGCCGGGTCGGGTGGGGCTGCATCGGCTGAATCGCCGCGAGTACGCGCATGCGATTCACGATCTGCTCGCGCTCGATATCGATCCGGCCGTGCTGCTGCCCGAGGATAACGTCAAGGGCCGCTTCGACAACGATGCCGACGCCCTGCAGGTGTCGCCGTCGTTCGTCACGCAATACATCGACGCCGCGCGCGCGGTTGCGCAGCAAGCGGTCGGTGACCTCAACGCGCCGCCGATAGCCACGACCTACGGCGACCCGGCCAACATGGTCATCTCGCTGCCGCCGCAAGGCGCCCCCGGCACGGGCCGCCAGCAGCATCATTTGGAGGGAATGCCGTTCGGCACGCGCGGTGGTTTCATCGTGGAGCACGATTTCCCCGCCGACGGCGAATACGAGCTCACCATCGGCGACATGGCGCTGGCACGCGAGGTGCCGCGCATGGAGTTCAAGAACACCGTGGTCGTGTTGCTCGACGGCCAGGAGTTCTACCGCACGAACATCGGCGGCGAAGCCGATCACAAGGCCATCGACCAGCACCTCGATCCGGCCGTCGAGGAAATCAACGGCCGACTCCGCAAGATCCGTTTCATGGCCGCGGCGGGGCAGCACAAGCTCGCCGTCACGTTCGTCCAGCGGAGCTTCGCCGAGAGCGACGAGCGCATTCGCACCGTGGCGCTCGAGGGCGGACAGGAGCGCATTCAGGCGGCGCACGCGCTGCAGATCCGTGGGCCGCTGCTCGTGACGGGCATTGGCGACTCCGCCAGCCGCCAGAAGATCTTCGTGTGTCGGCCGGCCGAAGGGCCGGAGCGGCCTTGCGCGACGCAGATCGTGACGAATCTCGCCGAGCGCGCGTTCCGCCGACCGGTCACGAGCGCCGATCTCGATCCTCTGATGGCCTTTTACGACGCCGGGTACCGAGAAGGCGGCTTCGAGCAGGGCGTGCGCGACGCGCTGAGCGCCGTGCTCGCCAGCCCGCAGTTCATCTACCGAGCCGAGGCCGGGCAGGGCGCGGGCGCCGTCACGCTGAGCGACCTCGAGCTCGCCTCGCGCCTGAGCTTCTTCCTCTGGAGCAGCGTGCCGGACGAGGAGCTGCTGAAGCTCGCCGAGGAATCGCGCTTGCACGAGCCGAGCGTGCTGGCCGCGCAGGTCAAGCGCATGCTGGCGGACGATCGGGCGCAGTCTTTGGCCAGCGATTTCGCATTCCAGTGGCTGGGGCTTGCAAAGCTCGACACCATCGTCCCGGATCGCGCGCAGTTCCCGCAGGCCAGCGGGCTGCTCGATCCCCGGGATCTCTATAAAGAGGAGTTGCGGCTCTTTATAGACAGCGTGCTGCGCAGCGATCAAAGCGTGCTGCAGCTTCTGACCGCCGACTACAGCTTCTTGAACGAGCGGCTCGCGATGCTGTACGGCATCGAGAACGTCAAGGGTGCGCGATTCCGCCGTGTAACGCTGCCCGACGAGTCCCGGTATGGCCTGCTCGGCAAGGGCGCCATCCAGATGCTCACGGCGTATCCGAATCGCACGTCGCCCGTGCTGCGCGGCGCCTGGATCATCGAGACGATTCTCGGCGCCAAACGCCCGGTGCCGCCGCCGAAGGTGCCGACCTTGCAGGACAACAAGCGCGGCGAGCCGCCGAAGACGCTGCGCGCGCGGCTGGAGCAGCACCGGCAGAACCCCACGTGCTTTGCGTGCCACGGGGTCATGGATCCACTCGGCTTCGCGCTCGAGAACTTCAGCGCGGTGGGTCAATACCGCGCCGACGATCCCGATACGCATACGCCGATCGACGCGAGCGGCGTGCTGCCGGACGGCACGCAAGGTGAACGGGCCCGAGCGATCTGCGCCGGGCATTGAGCAGCCACCCCGAGCAATTCGTTCGAGCGTTCACCGAGAATCTCATGACGTTCGCCTTGGGCCGGGAGACCGATTACCGCGATATGCCGACCGTGCGTGCGATCGTGCGGGGTGCCGCGAAGGACGACTACCGGTTCGAGTCGCTCGTGCTCGCGATCGTGTCGAGCGACGCGTTCCGCAAGCGCGAGGTGCAGGGCCTGACCGACGGCCTCACTCAGGCGGCCGTGCAGTAAAGTGATACCAGAGGAAGCGCAGCTATGTTCTTGACGAAGAAGCATCTTTCCAGGCGCACGGTGCTGAAGGGCGCGGGCGCGACGATTGCGCTGCCGTTGCTCGATGCCATGATCCCGGCCCGCACGGCCCTGGCGCAGACGGCTGCGGCCCCGAGCGCGCGACTGGGATTCGTGTACTTCCCCCACGGGGCGCTGCAGGACCTGTGGCAGCCGAAGCAGGTCGGCCGCAACTTCGATTTCCCGTATATCTTGAAGCCGCTCGAGCCGCTGCGCGAGTACGTGACGGTGGTCAGCGGCTTGCGCAACAAGGCCGGCGAGGGCGGCGTGCCGCACGGTTTCGTGGAGGAAACCTGGTTGAACGGCGTGCACCCGCGCCAGCGCAATCCGCAGACGGGCGTCGGCGTCACGGCCGATCAGATCGCGGCGCGCCACCTCACGAAGGACATCACGTTGCCGTCGATGGAGATCTGCGGCGAGCCGGGCGGCATGATCTCGTTCCGCACGCCGGACCAGCCGCTGCCGATGGAAGGCAACCCACGCAAGGTGTTCCTGTCGATGTTCGGTCAGGGCTCGACGAAGCAGGAACGACAAGAGATTCTCGGCACGACGACGAGCCTGCTCGACTACGTGCGGGATGCCACCGCGAGCCTGAACCGCAAGCTCGACGCCGGCGATCGGACGAAGGTCAGCAACTACCTCGACTCCGTGCGCGAGGTGGAGACGCGCGTGCAGAAGCTCGCGGCCAGTAACGAATCGTTGGCCAATGTGCCGGATGCGCCGATCGGCGCGCCCGACGACTTCGGCGAGCTGCTCGACGTGCAGTTCGAGATGTTCGCGCTGGCCTGGCAGACCAGCCGCACGAACGTGGTCACGATGAAGATGGTCGAGGAAGCGAGCATGCGGACGTACCCGAACTTGGGTGTCCACGAGGCCTTCCATCCGACGTCGCATTGGGGCGGCTATCCAGAGCGGATCGCGAACCTCAAGCTCATCCAGAACTACCACACGGCCGTGTTCGCGAAGTTCGCGCAGCGCCTGGCAGACACTCCCGATGGCAACGGCTCGCTGCTCGACCATTCGCTCATCCTGTTCGGTAGCAACATGGCCAACAGCGATGCGCACGACAACGATCCGTTGCCCCAGGCGCTGATTGGCCGTGGCGGCGGGCTCAAGGGCAACCAGCACGTGCACTACAAGCAGGACACGCCGCACGCGAACATCCTCGTCACCATGCTGCAGCGGGCCGGCGTGCCGGACAAGGAATTCGAGAAATTCGGCGACAGCACCGGGCCGTTCTCCGAGGTGTGAGCATGGCGTTGAAGGCGCTGCGCGCGGGTCTTTTCGGCGTCTCGCTGGCGGCGTTGCTGTCTGCGGCAAGCACGGGTGCTGCGCCGAGCGCCACGGATGTGAACCAGCGCAACGCGGACGGCAGCACGCCACTCCAGTGGGCCGTGTACGACGGCAACGTGGCGGAGGTAAAGCGACTGCTCGCGGCCGGCGCCGACGTGTCGCTCGCGAATAGCTATGGCGCCACCGCCATGGGGCTCGCGGCCGAGGTGGGCGACACCGAGATGCTGCAGGCGTTGCTCGCAGCCGGGGCGGATGCCGACTCGCCGAACGAGGAAGGGCAGACGACGCTGATGGCCGTCGCGCGTACGGGCAACGTGGAGGCCGCACGTCTGCTGCTCGAGCACGGCGCGATGGTGGATGCACGCGAGCAGTGGGGCGGCCAGAGCGCCCTGATGTGGGCGTCGGCGCGTCGCCATCCGGAGATGATGGAGCTGCTGATCGCGCATGGCGCACAAGTCGACGCGCGTTCGATCTTTCGCAACTACCAGCGTCACGTGACGGCCGAAGGCCGGCCGAAGAACATGGACAGCGGCGGTTTCACGCCGCTGCTGTATGCCGCGCGCGAGAACTGCATCGCCTGCGTCGACGTGCTGCGTACGCACGGGGCGGACATCGACCTGCCGGACCCCGACGGCGTCTCGCCGCTCGAGCTCGCGATCATGAATGCGAACTGGGATCTGGCGAAGAGCCTCATCGAGGCCGGAGCCGATGTCGATCAATGGGACATCTACGGCGAAGCGCCGCTGTTCACGGCCGTCGGGCTGTATACGAGGCGCGACGGCGGGCGCGCGTCGATCGATCCGGAGAATCAAACGGACGGCATGGCGATCATTCGCATGTTGCTCGAGCATGGCGCGAACCCGAACATGCAGCTCTTCTTCCGTCCAGCCAACGTGCGCGGCGCAACGAACACGCGCGGCGCCACGCCGCTGATTCGCGCCGCCAACGCCGGTGACCTCGACCTCGTGAAGCTGCTGCTCGAGCATGGCGCCGACGCGAAGCTGTACATGGCAGACCGCCAGACGCCGATCCATGCCGTGCTGGCCGGTCGTACGCCCGAGAAGAAGGCGCTCGAGATCATCCGTGTGCTGCACGAGGCCGGCACCGACGCGGACGTGGTCGCGCTGGTGAATCACGAAGAGGAGGTCCGGGGTGGCTCGGCGCTGCACTATGCGGTGCGCAAGCGCTACAAGGACGTCATCAAGGAGTTGGCCTCGTACGGCGTCGACCTGAACGCGAAGGACCAGGACGGCCTCACGGCGCTCGACTACACGCAGTCGCGCGGCTTCATGCCGTTCATGGCACTGCAAACGCCTTTGTACAAAGAAGAAGCGGCCCTGCTACGCGAGCTCGGGGCGACGAAGATGCTACCCAAGGATCCCGTGTGGCCCGTGCTCGGCCCACCCCAGGGCGTTTGGGCGGACATATGGCCTCTGGGTGAGCCGCGAGTTCATGAGCCGGTCTACAAGCACGCCCCCGTTCAGTAGCGAGCGCTTTTCCCGCCGACGCTTCCTGCGTGCCACCGCCGCGAGCGGTGCCGCCGCGCTGCTGCCGTCGCTCGGCGCGCGTGCTCAAGCACCGGCCGTGAAAATCACGACGACGGATCTCGGCGGCCTCGAGCTGTTTCAGGGCGCGGGCTCGAACGTCCTGGCGCTGCACGGGGACGACGGCGCGCTGATGGTCGATGGTGGGCTGGCCGCGAACGCGGACGCGTTGCTTCGAGCGGTGTACGCCGCGACCGGCAACGACCGCGTTCGAATGCTGATCGACACGCACTGGCATCCGGAGCAAACCGGCGCGAACGAGGCCGTGGGAGCGTCGGGCGGCACGATCTTCGCGCACGAGAAGACGCGGATGTACCTGAGCAGCACCTTTTACGCCATGGCCGAGGACGATCGCCTGGTGCCGGTGGAGCCGTTGCCGAAGGTTGCGCGACCCACGCAGGTCACGCGCGGCGAGGGGTCGCTCGAGTTCGCCGGTCGACGGATCGCTTACGGTTATTTACCGGCCGCGCACACCGACGGCGATCTCTACGTGCATTTTCCGGAGGCGAACGTCCTGGCTGCCGGGGGTGTGGTGTCGGGCGAGCGGTGGCCGCTGCTCGAGTACCGCAACGGCGCCTGGCTCGGAGGCCGCGTTCGCGCGCTCGAATGGCTCGCACAGCTCGTGCAGCCCGACACGCGCGTCGTGCCGGCGCAAGGGCCGGCTGCTCACGGGCCGCGACCTCGTTCGCCAGCGCGACATCTACGACAAGCTGTTCGAGACGATGATCGGCTACATGAACATGGGCTTCGGGCCCGAGGACGCCGTGGCGCACAATCCGCTGAAGCAGTACGAAGCGGAGTTCGGCGATCCGGCCGCGTTCTTGAGCGGCGCTTATCGCAGCATGCTGATCGCGTACGTCCCGGACTGAATCGTTTGCCGCGGCGTCGTGACTACCCCGACTTGGCCGGGCTCGTATCCGCGGCGAGGGTTCGCGTCGTGCGTGCCACGGTTGAAGCCTCGGTAGCGGGCCTCTATGCTCCATGGCGCAGCCCGCACCCCACGTGGACGAACGGCATGAGCCTCGCACCCGGAAGCCGCTTCGGCGCGTTCGAGATCACCGGCCTGATCGGCGTGGGTGGCATGGGCGAGGTCTACCGCGCGCGCGACCCGCAGCTGGGGCGGGAAGTGGCCATCAAGATCCTGCCCGAACGCCATCGTCTGAATGCCGAGGCGCAGCGGCGCTTCGAGCGTGAGGCACGCCTGCTTGCGGCGCTCAATCATCCGAATATTGCGACGCTGCATCGGCTCGAGACCGTGCACGATGCGCAAGGGTTGGTGATGGAGCTCGTCGCCGGCGAGGGGCTCGACGAGCGGATCGCACGCGCTCCGCGAGGGCGGGGGCTGCCTCTCGACGACACGCTGCAGATCGCGGTGCAGATCGCGGCGGCGCTCGAGGCCGCTCACGAGGGCGGCGTCGTGCATCGCGACCTGAAGCCGGCGAACATCAAGATTCGCCCCGACGGTACCGTGAAGGTCCTCGACTTCGGCATCGCGAAAGCCTTCGCCGAGGACGCCGCGGGACACGCGGGGGCGACGATCACGGGTATGGCGGAGGGCGTTCTGGGCACGCCCGCCTACATGAGCCCGGAGCAGGCGGTCGGCGGCACGGCAGACCGGCGAGCGGATATCTGGGCGTTCGGTTGCGTGCTGTACGAGATGCTCGGCGGGTCGCGACCGTTCGAAGGGGACACCATCTCCCAGGTTCTGGCCCGTGTGCTCGAGCGCGAGCCCGACTGGAGTCGTCTGCCCGCCAGCGTGCCTGCGCGCGTCCTCGCGGTGCTGCACCAGTGTCTCGAGAAGGATGTCCGCAAGCGGCGCCGCGACGCTGGCGATCTGCGGCTCGAGCTCGAGCAAGGCGCGGTGGAGCCTCCACTTCCGCGCGCGGCCACTGCACGTTCGGACCGGGCGCGGTCGTGGGTCGTCGGCTCGCTGGCCGCCGCGGTGGTCGCGGCGATCTCGTTCGCGTATGTGCTCTCGTCAGCTCGTGAAGAGCCTGCGCCTGCACCCGAGATGCGGCTGCAGATCGCGACGCCGCCGACGCTCGCGCCGGAGCAGTTCGCCTTGTCGCCCGACGCGCGGTACATCGTGTTCGTGGCATTGGAGAGCTTGAGCTCGACGCAGCAGCGCTTGTATTTGAGAGCGCTCGATAGCACCGAGGCGCATCCGATCCCCGGCACCGACGGAGCGCGGGACCCGTTTTGGTCTCCCGACGGCCACTCGATCGGTTTCTACGCTGCGGAGACGCTGTATCGCATCGATCTCGATGGCGGCCGCCCGCAGGCGCTGGCGAGGGCGCCGAGCGGGGCGGGCGGTGCCTGGGGCGCCGACGGCACGATCCTATTCAATCCGGACACGCTCACGCCGTTGTTCGGTGTGGCCGCATCGGGGGGGGGCGCGACGGCCGTGACCCAACTGCTGGAGGAGCCGCATCAAAAGACTCACCGATACGCGCATTTTCTCCCCGACGGACGCCACTTCGTGTTCTCTGCCGAAGGGCAACCCACGGTGTCGGGGATCTACTTGGGCTCGCTGGATGGGGGAATCCCCAAGCGACTCGTGGCGGCGGACGGTATCGCCGTGCCCTTCGGCCGCGATCGCATGATGTTCGTGCAAGACGGCGCGCTGATCGTTCGAAAGCTCGACGCGCAGCAAGGCGCTTTCGTCGGCGAGTCGGTGACGCTCGCGTCCGCGAGCGGTCCCGATGAGGCCGGCATCGCCGGATTCTCCGCGTCGGCCAATGGCGTTCTGGCCTATCGTGCCCGCAGTGTCGCGCAGGGCGATGCGACCACGTGGTTCGACGCAACGGGCAAGATCCTGCAGATGGATAGACCGTTAAACGGTCCCGCGCTGTCGCCGGACAATCGCTTTCTGGCGTATGACGATACCGATCTCGATGGCAATCGAGACGTGTGGATCAGGGACCTTGCACGCGGCGGCGACATCCGTTTCACGACGGAGCCGAGAGTCGACGGCTATCCGATCTGGTCCCCGGACGGCGAGCAGCTCATTTTCGAATCGGACCGAAACGGCAATTTCGATCTGTGGATTGCGCCGGTCAATCGTCTCGGCGAGCAGCAGTTGTTCGTCGGCACACCGGATCAGGAAATTCCCATCGACTGGTCGGCAAACGGCTACGTGCTCTACCGCCGCAGCGACTCGACCTATAGCTCTTCGGACTTGTTGGCCGTACGGGCGGCGGGGTCAGATCGCACGCCGATCGTGGTGGCAGGCACGCCGTTCGAGGAGCGCATGGGGGCCTTCTCGCCGGACGGCCATTGGGTGGTGTACGACACGAATCGTTCCGGGCGCTACGAGGTGATTGTCCAGGCGTTTCCGAAGCCGAATGAGCAGTTCCCGATATCGACGGCCGGGGGCATGGCACCGCTATGGAGCGCGGACGGCACCGAGATCTACTTCACGGGGCGCGGCGGAGAGATGATGGTCGCCCGTGTCACGACGACGCCGACCACGTTCGCGGCCGAGAAACCGGTCCAGCTGTTTCCCGCGCTGGTGATCGCTCAGGCGTTCAACCAGCAGTACGCCGTTACGGGAGACCGGCGGTTCGTGGTCCACAGCACCCAGGTGGACGAGAAACCTCTCCCCATCACGGTCGTCCTGAACTGGAAACCCTAGCGACCAGGGGCCTTGGCCGTCATGCCGGCCGCACGGGGCACCCCGCGGGCTCATCCTGGAGAAACCTCGGCTTCGGCAAGCCGCAAATTGAGCCCGAACGGCGGCAATGCTACGCTCCCGCGTTAGTTTATGGTTCAAGGCGTTGGATACGTGGCCGCGCCTTAGGTCGCTTACGAATTAGTGGAGGCAGGAATGATCAAGCGCACTTTGGGATCTTTCGTTTTGGCGGGCTGCTTGATTGCCGCCGGCGCGGTGCAGGCTCACCACTCGCTCTCGGGCGTGTACGACATCAAGCAGGAAGGGAAGGTCACCGGCGTGCTGACGAAGGTCGCCTTCACGAACCCCCACGGGGCCATGACGATCGACGTGAGTAACGAGGACGGCACCACCACGTCGTGGGTCATGACCACGGGCTCGGCGAACACGCTGGCCAACCTCGGCTTCGGCAAGAACGGTTCGAACACCGTCAAGCCGGGTGACAAGGTCACGATCACGTACTTTGCGGCCCGCAATGGCAAGCCGCTGGGCTTCATTCGGTCCATCACGTTGCCGGATCAACGCGAAGTCCAGATCTCGAACGGCAGCAGCACCGACTAAGCACCACGATCCAAACGGAGACGGGCACCGCGAAGCTCGAGTCGAAGCACCCCACGCCGTGGACGGCCGATGGGAAGCCGGATCTCACGGGTAACTGGGGCGCGCCCGAATGAACTGGCACTATGACAATCGGCGTTGTGCGCCGACGCAAGCCGAGGGCTGCAGCGAGGCCTGGAATCAGACGCTCGATTTCGAGTTCGAGGCGCCTTCACGCTTTGGGCCGAGCCGGCTACGAGTTCACGGTCGCGGATCCCGAGGTGCTCCTGGAGTGGATCATGACGCCGCAATCCTGCGCGTCAGCACGTTCCCGGACGCCGGCTTGCTGACGGAGCGCAACAGCGAGACGTACGAGACCGAGGACATCGTCGCGCAGATCCGCCACTAAGCCGAGAGGCGCGCGGCGCGTCGCGCGGGGCGCCCCGAGCTTCGTTCGATCACTTCTTCCTGCGTGGTCTGCCGTCAGGCGTCAGTCCACGCTCATAACGCGACGTGACGATGAAATTTCGCACGGCCGTATTGTCCTCGTGGCACGCGTACTCGAAGAACCGGTACTTCGGGTCGAGGAACATCGGGTAGCTCACGGTCCACTTGTCGGACAGCACCGCCGGATCCTCGACCGTCATCTCGTAGTCGATGCGGTCATCGCTGACGCGCGTGAAGCGCTCCGTAACTCGCATGCCAGGCGTCGTGGGCGTATTGCTGCGCTGGCCACCCGGGATACCGGTGATCACCATGGCGACTTTGCCGTTGAAGTTCGTGGTCTCGACGACGAGCGTCGAGCCGTCCCAGTGCCCGCGGGACTCGCCCATCCACTGCTGGATGCCCGGGTCGAGCGGCGCACGTCCGTCGAGCGGCACGACGCGCGCTTCGTGGATCATCTCGAGGTTGATGATCACGTAGCCGGGCGACTGCACGATCTGAATCCCGTTGTTGTAGTTGAACGGCAGCATCGAGGACGGCAGGCCGCGCGTGATGCAGCGATCCCAGGCATCGAAATCCTGCGGCGAATCGAACACCGTGCTCGTGTCGTCGCTCTTGAATAGTGGAACGAGGTCTTCGCCGTGCGCCGTGAGCGGAGGTATCCGCCCGTCCGGCGGATAGGAGATCAGCGACGTGAGACGCGCGGCCTCGCTGCGGGTGGTGGTCTCCGCCCAGTGACCCATGCCCATCTTGTTGTTCTTGATCTCCGTTTGGTAGCGCTCGTCGCGGCGCTTGAGCACCTCCTCGGCCTGCGCCCACTCCTCCTCGTTCAGGTAGCGGCGCTCGCCGTACTTCGGGTCGCGTTGGAGCGGGGTCGCGAACAAATGCATGATCGGCCACATGCCCTGCAGATCGGGGTCGCCCCACTCGGTGAGCGGTTGCGGTGAGCCGTCGGGGTAGGTGAGCTTCGCCGCGGTCGGGGCGCTGGAGTTGGCGGCGTCGTGCGGTGCGCCGCAGGCGCAAAGCGCTGCGGCGCTCCCGATGAGCAGAATCTTCGAGAGCACTCGTTGTTTCATGGTCCCTCCCATGCGTTCTGAAGGGCCGCGGTCGCGGACGGTGTTCTCGAAGTATAGGCCCGGCGGACCGAGCGGTCGAACGCGGGCCGCCGGCTCGTCGGCTGGCCTGACCCTGGCGGAGCACGCCTTCGCCTATACTCCTCGCGGTCATCGGGCAATCGCCGCGGCGGGGACGGGGGAGCATGGGTACGGTATTCAGGGTGGCGTTCACCGTCGCGCTCGTGCTCGGCACGCTGCCGGCCTTGGCCCAGCGCTCCGAAACCTTCAACGCCCGTCTCGAGTGGGTGCCCATTGGCGGCGCGGAACGCAACGACGTCGCCGGCGCAGGCTCCGTGGCGGCGAAGCTCGTTGGCTCGAACCTCGCCCTCGAAGGCTCGTTCGCCGGACTGCCGGCGAAGGTCACTGCGGCGCGTCTGCGCCAGGGAGTCGCCACGGGAGCGCGAGGCCGCGGTCTCGTGATCGGCGAGTTGCGGGTGAAGGGCGACGCCAGCGGTACGCTGGCGGGCGACCTGCGCCTGAAGGCGGAGCAGATTGCCGCGCTGAAGGCGGGCTTGCTGTACGTCGAGCTCTATTCCGAGAAGGGCGTGCTACCGGACCACAGCACGCTGTGGGGTTGGCTGCTGCCCTAACCAGTTTCGAGAGCGCCGTTCATGACACTACCGCGAGATCATCGACACGCCGCCGCCGTTCTGGCGCTGCTGCTCTGCCAGTCGGCGACCGCCTTCTCGCCAGACCAGGCGGCCACGGGTCGGGCCGCGTTCGCGCAGAACTGCGCCACGTGCCACGGCGCGACGCTGCGGCAGCTGCCGAGCGCGATTCTCGCGGGCCCGGAATTTGCGGCGAAGTGGGGCGAGCGCAGCACGACGGATCTGCTCGCGCAGATGCGCGCCACGATGCCGCCGGACAAACCCGGGGCGCTTTCGGAGGCGGAGTATCTCGGCGTGATCGCCTACCTCCTGCAAGCGAACGGCGGCGCGGCGAGCACGCAACCGCTAACGGTCGCGGTGCCGGCGCGCATCGGCGCGGGTCTGAATCCGCAGGTCGCGCTTGCGGCGGCGGCCGCGGCGGCACCCACTGGAGCGGCGCGCGCGTCGGAGCCGACCGGCGTCGTCGTGCACGGCACCGTGAAGAACTTCGTGCCGGTCACCGACGCCCTGCTGCGCAATCCGCGCGATCAGGACTGGCTGATGCTGCGTCACGACTACAGTGCCACGAGCTACAGTCCGCTCGAGCAGATCAACGCGGACAACGCGAAGCTGCTGCAGCTCGCCTGGATCTGGCCGATGCATGAAGGCGGTACGAATCAGCCTGCGCCGCTCGTTTACAACGGCACGATGTTTCTCGCCAACACCGGTGGCATCATCCAGGCGCTCGACGCCAAGACCGGCGATCTGATCTGGGAGCATCACGTCGGCGCCGACATCGCGCCGCGCGGCATCGTGCTGTATGGCGACAAGTTGATCTTCCAGAGCGCCGAGGAGTGGGCCGTGCGTCCGCAGGAAGCGCATCTGGTGGCGCTCGATGCCCGAACCGGCGAGCCGATCTGGAACGTTCGCATGCCGGACGTCTACGCGACGAACAGCGGCCCGCTGGTCGCGAACGGTCTGTTGATCCAGGGCATGGGCACCTGCACGGTCTACGAGCACAACAAGTGCTTCATCAGTGCGTACGATCCCGCCACCGGCCAGCAGAAATGGCGCTTTCGCACCGTCGCGCTCGACGGCGAGCCCGGCGGCGACAGCTGGGGCGGCTTGCCGGATCTGTACCGCGCCGGCGCGGAGTCCTGGATCACGGGCAGCTACGATCCCGACCTGGGTCTCACGTACTGGGGCACGACGCAGGCGAAGCCGTGGATGCCCGCCAGCCGCGGCATGAAGGGCAGCGACGTTGCGCTGTACTCGAGCTCCACGCTCGCGCTCCAGGCGGCCACGGGCAAGCTCGCCTGGTACTACTCGCACGCGCCCGGCGAGTCCTTCGATCTCGACGTGGTGTTCGAGCGCGTGCTGATCGACGGGCCCGGACGCGACAAATGGGTGCTGTCCGTCGGCAAGGACGGCGTGCTGTGGAAGCACGATCGCAAGACGGGCACGTATCTCGATCACGTCGAGACGGTGTTCCAGAACGTCTGGGCCAGCTTCGATCGCGAGAAGGGCACGCCGCGCTATCGTGACGACATCCTCGACGCCAAGGTCGGCGAATGGGTCGATGCCTGCCCGAGCACGGCCGGCGGCAAGAACTGGCACCCGATGAGCTTTCACCGCCCATCGCGTCAGGTCATCATCCCGCTGTCGCAGAGCTGCATGTCGTTGCGCGCGCAAGCCATCGAGCGCAAGCCCGGCGGGGGCAGCGGCGGCGGCGCCGACCGGCGCTACTACACGATGCCCGGCACGAGCGGCAACGTGGGTAAGCTCGGCGCGTTCAACGTCGACACGTTCGAGGAGACCTGGTCGCTGCAGCAGCGCGCCTCGTTCCTCACGGGCGTGCTCTCGACGGGGGGCGGAGTGGCGTTCGTCGGCGATCTCGATCGGAGCTTCAAGGCCGTCGACGTGCGCGACGGCCGCGTGCTCTGGGAGACGCGGCTGGCCACCTCCGTGCAGGGGTTTCCGATCACGTTCGAGGTCGATGGGCGTCAATACGTCGCCGTCGGCACCGGACTCGGAGGCGGCAGCCCGCGCGGTGTGCCGTCGCTGATCACGCCGGAGATCCAGCCGCCGAATCGCGGCCACGCCCTGTACGTCTTCGCGCTGCCGCGGTAGCGACCAGGCCGTGTCCTTGACACGCCTGGCGTGCTGGGACTAGTGTCTTACGTCACTAGGACACTAGGTCACACGAAGCTCATGGTTGAAGTCTTAGATCTTTCATTCGCTTACAAGGGAAAGCTCGTGTTCAAAGACATGCAGCTGACCCTGCGGGCCGGCACCATTTGCGGGCTGCTGGGCGTCAACGGCGCCGGCAAGTCGACGCTGCTGAAGCTGCTGGCGGGCCTGCTGTTTCCCGGCGTCGGGCTCGGTCCGGGCGCTCGGGCGTACGCCGGCAGCGCGCGAGCCTTCGTTCCTGGCCGATGTGTTCATGCTGCCCGAGGATCTGCACTTGCCGAACATGGCGAGCCGCGCCTACCTGAACACGCGCGGGGCCTTCTACCCACGGTTCGATGCCGACCTGTTCGCTCGCTACGCGCGCACCTTCGAGTTGCCGGAGGACCAGAGGCTCGGTGCGCTGTCGTATGGCCAGCAGAAGAAATTCCTGCTCGCTTTCGGTCTGGCGACACGCGCCAGGCTCGTGTTGCTCGACGAGCCGACCAACGGGCTCGACATCCCGTCGAAGAGCACGTTTCGACGAGCGATCGCCGAGGCCATGACGGACGACCGCGTGTTCGTGATCTCGACGCACCAGGTGCGGGATCTCGGCGCCCTGATCGATCCGATCGTGATCCTGCACGAGGGCCGGGTGCTGCTGAATCAGACGCTGGCGGAGATCGGCGAGCGGGTGCGGATGACGCACACCGTCTCACCCCCCGCGGCCGATGCGCCGAACCTGCTGCTCACGGAGGCTGCAGTGGGCGGGTTCTGGTCCGTCTGGAGGGAAGCCTCGGCCGGTGACGGTCCGCTGGATCTCGAGGTGCTGTTCAATGCCATGGTCGCCCGGCCCGATCTCGCCGCAGGCGTGTTTGCGTCCGCGGGAGGTGGCTCGTGAACGACACGTTGTCGGGACGCCGCCTGCTGCTCCTCGTTCGCGACGAGCTCGTGCGGCGCTACCGCGTGCACTTGATCGTCTCCGGTGTGTTGGCGTTTCTTGCGCTCGCAGGGCCGGCCGGTTACGGAGGCGCCACGAATATCGCCGTGGACTTGTACCGCGGCTTCTTCATCGGTGTGCTGTTCCTCTGGGGCACGATCAGCACGAGCCTCGCGCTCGCGGATCTGCACGATAGGACGACCAACGCCGCGTTTCTGCTGCTCCCGGCCACCGCGCTCGAGAAAACCCTGGCGCCGCTGATCGTGAACACCGTGGTGTTCGTCGTCTATCTGCTGCTGTTCACGAGCCTGCTATCCGCTGATCGGTGAGGCGCTCGAATGGCTGCCGCTCGATCTGCACAACGAGCTGTTCTCGCCGTTCGATCGGATTGCGTGGAGTGCGATTCCGCACTATCTCGTGATCCAGGCCGTGTTTTTCGCCGGAGCCGCGTGGTTTCGCAAGACCCACTACGTCAAGACGTTGCTCGCCATCGCGGTGCTCCTGACGCTGGTCGTCGCGCTCTACATTGCGATCGCCTGGGTGCTCGGCTGGGTCACGTGGTCGCGCACGGGCATCCTCATCGTGGGCGACTTCGAGAACGGCATCTACCGCCCGTTGGGCTGGCTCTTCGCGGTCGCGAAGGTCGGGTACTTCGCGGTTCTGCCGCTGTTTTGCTGGCTCGTGGCGTGGCTGCGCGTACGAGAGACGCAGGTGAGCCATGGAGTTTAATCAGCCAAAAGGCATCTTTCAGCAGATCGCCGATCAGATGCGCGATCGGATCCTCGACGGCGAATGGGGCGAGGGCGAGCGCATCCCGTCCGTGCGCGATCTCGCGATCGGGATCGGCGTGAACCCGAACACCGTCAACAAGAGTTATCAGGCATTGCTCGATCGGCAGATCATCGAGAACCAGCGCGGTGTCGGGTATTTCGTCGCCACCGATGCCAAGGGCCGCATCCTCGCCGAGATGAAGGAGGACTTCGTCCGCAACGAGCTGCCGCGCGTGTTTCGCACGATGCGCGTGCTCGGCATGACGCTGACCGATCTCGCGCCTCAGTTCGCACGCTACAACGGAGAGTCCGTGCCATGAGAACCAGCCAACGGGTGCTGCTCGGGGCCGTGGGGGTCGTCCTGCTCGTGCTGGTTGCGGCCACGGTTTGGCTGCGCCTCGGCGTGACGCGGGGGCCCGAGCTGACCGGAGCGCGGGCGTCGTTGTCGCCGGCGCTCACGGGCTTCGACGCGGTCGCGGTGAGCGGCCAGTGGCGCGTGACACTCACGCGCGGTGCTAGCTGGCGCGTGGACCTCGACGTGCCTACGGAGCTCGAGCAATACCTCGAAGCGCGGGTCGTCGACGGGCGGCTCGAGCTCGGCACGAAGGTGGGCATCTGGCTCGGCGGCGGCGATCGGCGGCTGAGCAACGCCGAGATCACGCTGCCGGCGCTGAGCTCACTCGTCTCGAGCGGCGCTGCAAGAGTCGATCTCAGCGGTTTCGACGGCGAACGGCTCGAGATCGCGATGTCCGGCGCCGGCAAGATCGAGGGACACGCGAGTCGCTTCGGCACGCTCGCGCTCACGATGAGCGGCGCGGGCGCCGTCGATCTCGCCGACGTCACGGTCACGGATGCCAACGTACGGGCCAGCGGCGCGTCGAATATCAAGGTGCGAATGGCCGGCGGCAAGCTCACGGGGGGCATGTCGGGCGCGGGTCATCTCGAATATTCGGGCACCATCAGCGAGCAGGCGGTCTCGACATCGGGCGCCGTGCGGATCGAGCATGTCGACTGACGCGCCCACGAGGTTGCGCGCGGCCAGTCGAGCGAGCCGCCCGGGTCGCGCGTCGTGAAGTACTGGCCGCTCATCTGGGCCGGGCTCTGGCGCAAGCGCGTCCGCACCCTGCTCACGATGCTCTCGGTGGTCATCGCGTTCACGTTGTTCGGAGTGCTCGACGGCATCACGGGCGCCTTCGATCACGCCCTCGAGCGTCTGACGAGCACGGCGCGATTGCGGACCCAGAGCAAGGTCAACGTGCTCACGGGGCTGCCGTATGCGCAGCGGGCGAGGATCGAGAGCGTGCAGGGCGTTCGCGACGTCGGGGTCGTAGCGTTCTTCGCGGGCTATTTCCGCGAGCCTGCGGATGGCATCGACAGCGCCGCGATCGACATCACGCGCGTGCACACGATGATCGACATCGATCTCGACGAGCAGTACGTCGAAGCCATGCGCAAGACGCGCACCGGCGCCGTGATCGGCCCCGGGCTGGTTGCGCGCTACGGCTGGAAGATCGGCGATCGCGTCACGCTGAAATCGCGCGCGTGGACGCAAGCGAACGGCTCGAGCGATTGGACCTTCGATATCGTCGGCGTCTATTCGATCCCGGAAGGCGCGTTCCCGGCCGACGAGGATTTCTGGATCAACTACGACTACTTCGACGAAGCGCGTGCGCTGGGCAAGGGCAGCGTCACGTATTACACGGTGCGGATCGCCGCCGGCGCGAACGCTGCGGCGATCGGCGCGGCGATCGACGGTCTGTTCGCGAACTCCGCCAACGAGACGTTGACGCAGAGCGAGAGAGATTTCTTCCGCGCGCAGCTCGACCGCGTCGGCAATATCACGTTCATAGTCGAGTCGATCATCGGCGCGGTGATGTTTGCGCTGTTGTTCGTGACCGGCAACACGATGATGCAATCGATCCGCGAGCGCGTACCGGAGCTCGCGGTGCTGAAGACCTATGGTTACGGCAACTCGCTCGTTACGGCGCTCGTCTTTGCGGAGGCCGGGCTGCTGTGCGTCACGGCGGGTGCCGTCGGGCTTGGAATCGCGGCGCTGCTGTTTCCGCAGATGTTCGATGCCATGGGGGTGGCGCCGCTGCCGATCGAGTCGAGCACTCTGCTGAACGGCGCGGTGGTGGCCGTGCTTTTCGCGGCGGTGAGTGCGGCGTTGCCCGTGTGGCGGCTGCGGCGTCTGAAGCTCGTCGACGCGCTCGCGGGCCGGTGACGGCGGATGTTCCGGCAGATTGCAGCCGTCAGCAGCATGAGCCTGAAGGGCATGGGGCAAAGGCTCGGCGCCTCGATCGTCGTGGTGATCGGGATCGCGGCGGTCGTCGGTGTGCTCGTATCCGTATTCACGATGGCCGGCAGTCTCTCCGGCTCGCTGCTGGCCTCGGGTCGGCCCGATCGGGCACTCGTGATCCGCAGCGCGGCCAACTCCGAGGGCGCGAGCGCGCTGGCGCGCGACACGGCGGCGATCGTCGCCGCGGCGCCGGGGGTCGCGCGCACGCCGGAGGGCGAGCGCGCGGTCACGAGCGACGTTCTGGTGCCCGTCAACCTGCCACGCCGCAACGATGGCGTCCTCGCAGGTGTGGCCGTGCGCGGCATGTCGTCCGCGGGCTTTGTCGTGCGTCCGGAGATACGCCTGGTCGAGGGGCGGACGTTCACGCCGGGTCTCAGGGAGCTGATCGTCGGGCGCAATGCGCAAGCGGAGTTCGCGGGTCTCGCGCTCGGCGCCAAGGTGTCGTTGCACGACAGTGAGTGGACGATCGTCGGTGCATTCGCGACGGGCGACGTCACCGAGTCCGGCATGCTGACCGACGTCGACACGTTGGCCTCGGCGTATCAGCGTCCATTCGTCAACAGCGTCACGGCGCGTCTCGAATCGCCCCGAGCCTTCGACGAGTTCAAGGCCGCGCTGACGACGAACCCGACCCTGGCGGTCGACGTATATCGTGAGCCCGACTACTTCGCGGAGCAGTCGAAGGAGCTGACGAATCTGTTCTTCTTCGTCACCTATGTCGTCAGCGCGATCATGGCGGCGGGTGCGCTGGTCGGCGCCGTGAACACGATGTATTCGGCCGTCAGCGCCCGCGCAGTGGAGATCGCAACGCTGCGGGCGATCGGCTTCGGCGGCGCAGCCGTTGCGACGTCGGTGCTGACCGAGGCGCTGTCGCTCGCGTTGATCGGCGCCGCGATGGGTAGCACAGTCGCCTGGCTCGTGTTCAACGGCCACACGATCAGCCTCGGCGGCACCAGCGCTTCCATCGTGGCGACGTTCGCGATCATGCCGGCCACGCTCGCGACGGGCTTCGCCTGGGCCTGCGGCGTAGGTTTGCTCGGTGCATTGCTCCCGGCCGTGCGCGCCGCACGATTGCCCGTTGCGACGGCGTTGCGCGCCGTGCACTGACGGCCACCCGAGCCGGTGGACCGCCCCCGGCCGGCGTTGCGGCGGCGTGCTCGGTCGGCGTTCCACTCATCGGTGGCCGCTCGGGCAGCGGCCGGGGTGCCGGGATCCGTCGCCCTTCATTCCCAGCCCGTAGGCGAGTCGTACGGCACGAAGATACCGATGGCTTCGACCTCGTGGATCTTGCCGCCGGTGATCTTGAAGACGTGCGCCGCGGGTAGGTCGTAGGGATCGCGTTTCTCTTCCCACATCACGTGCGAGCCATCCGCCGCGATCATGAGCTGCGGGCCGTGGCTCATCGACTGACGGAAATGCGAAAGCCCCATGGCCAGCCCCTGTACCGGATCGACGGCGAAAATGCGGCGATTGTCGATGCTGTCGATGTACGCGAAACGCCGCGAGCTCATCTGTCCCGTGCAATCCCGTGCAACCGGCGGAGGCGAGCGGCCATGCACATCGACACTGTCGAATGGCGCCGGCGGTAGACCCGGGCCTGCCGTGATCAGACCGTTCTCTTCGCGCTCGCAGTCTTCGGCGAACGGCGCGAGCGTGCCGTCGCTCATGTCGAGCGAGTCGTAGTAAGCGCCTGCGATTTTCGCGAGCTCGTTGCGGTCCATGCGCGCGCGCTCGGGCACGACCGCCGTGAGGTTGGGTCGCGTGGCCTTCAGACGTGTGCGCGCCTCCTGGCTCGGCACGTCGGCGACGAGGTGCTCGGCTTCCGTGATCTTGCCGTCCACGGTCTTCAGGCGTGCGGCGAGCTGTGCCGGCACGACACCGGTCGCGGTCTGCCGATCGATGACGGTCATGAGCCCGATGCTGCCCCGGTCCGGATCGGGCACGTAGATCCGGAAAGCAGTGGCCCGGCCGGCGGCCACGGCCCACAGGCCCTCGCCGGGTTTCATCTTCTTGATGTTTTCGACGAAAGCGACCTTGTCCGCCAACGGCGCCTTGCTCGGATCGTGGGCCGCGATGGCGGCGAGATACGCTTCCGCGATGCCGATCAGGCAAGCGCGATCGCAGGACGGCCCGGCCGCCATTGCGGGCGAGCTCGCCGCGAAGAACGCGGCCGACACGGCCGTGACGCTGAGCAGCTTCTTCATGTGCGCCCCCAAAAGCTCGCGCTATGACAGCACATCGGTTCAGCGATAGGAAGGCGGCGGGCGCCTCCCGTTGCGCGATCGGTCCGGCGCTCGGCAGGTTCCCTAGCGGTGTGGTCGCTGCGGAACGAACGCCAGGAAGCGGCGTGGATTGTCCACGGTGATTTTGTGCAGCGTCGCGTCGTCGGCGCCGGCGGCCTTAAGCTGCGGCACGAACGCGGTGAGCGGTCGCCCGTACGCGCGCGAGGCATCGCCGGAGATCAGCACGTGATCGGCGAAGCCAGCCTCGAGCAGTGCCATGACGAGCGGCACGGCCGCCGCGTCGCCGCGGCCACCCTGACGGTCGAAGCCGACGTACGCGCCGCGATGACACAGCGTCTTGTGCACGTACACGGCGGGGTCGGTCAGATTGCCGAGATGGCCGATCGCGACGCGCCTCGGGTCGACGCCCGCGTCTTCGAGAATGTCGAGCTGCTCGAGCGCCGATTTACCGGGGATGCCGGTGTGCGTGAAGATCGACAGGTTCGTGGCCACGTGCGCTTTGCCGACGGCACGAAACACCTTGCGCTCGAGGGCGGTGATCTCGTCCCAGGAGCCGATCTCGCCGAACACCCCGGCCGGGTACGTGTCGACCTGGCGGAGCAGTGCGCGGACCAGCTGCTCCTCGCTCATCGTCGCCACTTCCTTCGGATAGAAGGGCTCCGTGTAGAACCCTGCGCCCTTCACGACGGGGAGTCCCGAGCTCTTCGCGGCCGCGCGAATGAACGTGAGATCCATGCCGGTGCCCTCGAGGCCGGCGTCGACCAGGCAGGCAACGCCGTCGCGCTGCGCAGCCCGCAGCTCTGCGGCCATGAGCTCGACATCGCGCATGGGATCGGGTCCAGCCGGCGGCGGCGGTGGGCCCGAGGGCTGCGCCGTTCGCGGTGCGCCCTGCGCTGCGAGGACGGCGGCGCTGGCGGCGCGAAACCGGTCGCCGAAGTCCGCCCCAAGCGACAAATGCTCGTGGAACAGCGTCGCGCCGCCCCCGAGCTCAGCGGGCGGGTAGTCCTTGAACAACGTGCGGATGATCGCGCCGGCGGGGAACGCGGGCGTCTGCGCCGACGCGCGACGACCGAGCAAGGCGGCGCCCGCGGCGGCGCCGATCAGGTGCAGCGCGTCGCGGCGGGTCAGGGTCGCCATGGGTACCTCGTCATTGTCGTTGTCGCTGCCCACGGGATTGTCACCGCGGTGCTGCTCGAAAGTCGAGCTACCTTTGCCGCGCAAACTTCGTCTCCATCGGCGAGAATCGTGGGAGCACTGACGGCAGCGCATTTCCACGGGGGTGAGACATGGCGGACGAGCGCAAGCAAGGGGATGAAAAATCGGCGACCCCGACGGAGCGCGCCGGGCGGGTGTCACGCCGCAAGGTGCTGCTCGCCGGTGCGACCGGCGCGGCAGCCCTCGCGAGCAGCGCCGTGGCGCAAAAGCGCGGCCGCGGCGCGCCTTCGATCGCCAAAGGGGCCGTGGCGGGCATGCCGTTTCGCGCGTTCGTCCGCCACGGGACGCAGGGCACGATCGAGGATCTGAAGCTGCGCGACATCGGCCCGACGCAGGTGCTCGTGCGCAGCAGAGGCTCGTGTTGCTGCTACACCGTGACGACCAGCGTGCTCGGCAACGCCGCGCTGAAGACACCGACGATCCCGAATCACTCCGGCATGGGTATCGTGGAGGCGATCGGCGCGCAGGTGCGCCGTGTTCGCGTCGGTGACCGCGTGCTCGTGTCCGGTACGCCCTGGTGCGGCCACTGCGCGCAGTGTCTGAGCGGCACGCCCGAGTGGTGCAACTATCTCGCCCCGGGCGGCGTGCCGAACGACCCGATCGCCGACATGGCGGACGGCAGCGGCGTCATCGAAGCCGCGGTCATCGGCGGCTTGAGCGAGCTGGTCGTCGGGTACGAGGAATATTGCGTGCCGATCTTCTCCGATCTCCCCGACGCAGAGATCGCGATGCTCGGTGACACGGGCGCCGTGGGGATCGCGGCGACGAGCGTGTACGATCCCGTGCAGATCGGCCAGAACGTCGTGATCTTCGGGGCCGGGCCGATCGGTCTCGCGGCCGTGCAGGGTGCCAAGGCGCAGTCGGCCGGCAAGATCATCGTCGTGGAACCGGTCCGTTACCGACGCGAGCGGGCGCAGCAGTTCGGCGCCACGGCGGTGCTCGATCCGAACGACGACACGGACACGCTCGTCGAGAGAATTCGCGACATGTGCGCGGCACGCACGGATCGGCTCGATGCCGGTGGCCAGGTGCCCGGCAACTCGCGCTTTGCGATGCGCGGCGCCGATCTCGTGGTGGAAGCCTCGGGCCTCGACCGCTTTCCGCCGGCGGTCGAGACGGGACCGGATCCCAGCGGTCTGCTCGCGCTGCGCCAGGCGTGGGAGGTCACGGCCCCCGGCGGCAGCCTGGTCACGCTCGCGGTCCAGAACGGCGACATCGCATTTCCCGCGGCCACGTTCTGCCTCTCCGGGAAGCGAATCTACGGCGGTCAAATGGCCGGCATGAACGTGATGCGCGACACCACGCGTTTCATCACGGCCATGGAGAACGGCGCCGTCGATATCGGTGCGCTGATCACCGCGAAACGACCGCTCGAGCAGGTCAAGGATGCGTTTCAGCGGGTGGCCGACAGGACGGAACTCGGCGTCGTGATCATGTTCCAAACGTAGTGCGGCGCACACCAGTTCATGGCGCCGCGTTGGACACCATGCCGTTCAGACTCGTAGTGGAAATCAGCGACGCCGACCTCGACTACTACCGAAAGGTACTGGACGAGACGGCGGAGCGAGCAGCCAACGTCGACGAACGAGAGCTGCTTCAAAGCGCGCACAACATGCTGGAGAAGGCTCACGCGGCCGGGCTCACCGGCTCCGTAAAGAAGCGCATCGAGGACCTCGGCATGCTGCTCGCGATGCTCGAGGACCGAGAATGGACTCTCGACGCCGAGGATCGGGAACGAATCGTGACCGTGCTCCGCTATTTCGCAGACGTGCTCGACGTGATTCCGGACGAGATGCCCGGCCTCGGTTACGTCGACGATGCGCTCATGACGGAGCTCATCCTGCGCGAGCTGCGCGACGATCTCGAAGCGTACCGTGACTTTTGCGCCTACCGGACGCGGCAGGAGCAAAGCCGCGGAAAGCGCGCTCACGTCGGGCGCGAAGATTGGATCGCCGCGAAGCGGCGGCAGGTGTTCGCTCGCATGAAGCGCCGTCGAGCAGAGCGACATCGGCACGGCTCGAGCAAACCACCGACACCCGCGATTCTCGCTTATCGGTATTGACGGCCGCTCATTGCAGCTTGTAGTCGCTGAGCGCGGGCGGCGTCACGGCCTGCTCTTTCGGTCGCGCGAGCTGCGGGATCCACTCGTAGGGCACTCGGTACGCGCGGTAGACGGCGTTCGACGGACGCGGACCCGCGGTCCCGAAGAACGGGCTCATGTATTCCCAGACGATCGTGCCGTCGCTGGTGACTTCGAACATCCGGCCCGGTGCTCCTTCCGTCACGAGCGTGTTGCCGTTCGGTAGCCGCTGCGCGCCGCTGATGTTCGAGCTGTAGAACTGGGCCGGCGACACGTACGACCAGACCAGGGCGAGCGTGACCGGGTTGATCTCGAGCACGCGCGAGTTCGCACGCGCGAAGATGCCCTGGCCGTTCGGTGCGACCGGTGTCGGCGCGCCATAGCCGCTCGCGCCGCCGTTGTCGAATACCAGCAGGTTGCCCGCTCCCGGCAGCCCCTTCGGAATGAAGTGAGCGTTGTGCTGGCCGATGATTTGCCGCAGCTTGCGCAGCTCCTCGGACTTGCTGAAATCGGGGCCGATGCGCCAGACGATCGAGCCGTCGCGCGCCACGATCGCCAGCAGGCTCGCTTGGCGGCTGCTGATGATGACGTTGCTGGGTGCGAACCGCTGATCGCCTTCGTCGAACCAGTGATTCGGGCCGACATAGGTGGCCGAGTTCGTGTGGAGCCAGTCGAAGCCGTTGCGTGCAGGATTCGCGCCGGCACCGCCCCGGATGGCCGCGCGAGCCTCGGGGCTGAACCCGAGCTCGTCGATGTGCTCGCTCGCCGTCCATTCCCACAGGATCTTGCCGTCCCACGAGATCTCGATCAGCCGGTCGTCCTCGAGCATGCCGGGGGCCACCGCGGCGTTCTCGTGGCTGATGTGCGTCAGGATCAAGGTCTTGGCGCCCGTGAGCGCGGGCGTCACGGCCGGCGAGTAGTAGCCGGCCGGGAAGTCGTCGCGCTGCCAGTCGTGGTGTTGCCGCACCGACCATACGGTTTTGCCGTCGCGCGTCTCGACCTGCTGGTTGTGATCGAATTGCCACAGCACCTTGCCGTCGAAGTCCCGCTGCACGAGCTCGAGTGATTCCTGGTGCCCGGGGCGCGCTCCGGCCGCCGCTACGGCCACGCCGCCCGGCAGGATGCGCGCCGGTCCGCCGGCGGAGTCGTTGTAGTCCTCCCAGCGCTTGACGACCTTGCCGTTCATGTCGATGACGATCACGGCCGGCGCCGAAAGGGACGACAGCACCGTGAAGCCGTTCCAGGTCTTGGCCGGATCGTAGATCGTGGTGCCCGTCGGATAGACGGAGGGTGCGGCGGTAGCCGCGGCGCACGTCGCGATCAGCAGCAGGCTCGCCAGCGGTCTAATGAGCGTCATGAGGTCTCCATTCAGAACGGCCGTTCTTATTCAGTAGCCGTAGCGTGCAACCAGTCGACGCACCGCGCAAGTCTCGGCCGGTCGGCGGCACGGGCGGCGGCCCTCGAGCGTGCCGCACGTGAGCGCGACGGGCCGAGCAGCGGTGGGCTGCCGCGACGTTCCGGCGGGCGATCAGGCAAGCCAGAACGGCACGGCCGGCAGGCTACTTCTTCGCGGCAAAGACGATCTCGCCGCCTTTGATCGTCGTCGTGACGTGCAACAGCGCGCGAGCGTCCGTCAGCGGATCGCCGTCGACGATCACGATGTCGCCGAATTTGCCGGGCTCGAGCGTGCCGATCTCGGCCTCGTGCAGCGTCGAGTTCGCGGCATTCTTCGTGATGATCTGCACGATGTCCGTCGGCGAGAAGACCAGCTCGAGCTCGCGCAGCTCGTCGAACAGCGTCTCCTTCGGCGGCCACTGCGTGTCCGTGCCATACCCGTAGCTGACGATGCCGGCGTTCCACAGCAGACGCGCATTCACGGGCCCCTGGCCTGCGCTCGACAGCGTGTTCCACGGGAACGGCTTCGCGTCGCGGAACAGCGGCGTGTTGTCGGGTCCGAAGTGGGGTTCGAACACGGCCAGCGTCGACGTCATCGGGATCTTCGCCTCGACGATCTTGCGGATCGCGTACGGGTCCTCGTCGAGCCGGCCGATGTGCGGCGTATGCACCAGCACGTCGGGGTGCGCGTCGATGGCGGTCAGCGTGTCGATCACGCTGACGGCATGCACGATCGTCGGCATGCCGATCTTCTTGCCTTCCTCGACGATCAGCTTCAGCGTGTCGAGCTCCGGCCCGCCCGGCGTCATGATGAAGACGACCTTCAAGTAATCGTAGCCGGCGCGCTTCGCCGCCTGCACGGCCTGGACGGTCTGCTCGCGCGGAACGGCCGGGGCGGGCGGCCCATTTCGCGGGCCGCGCGACGGATCCGTGCGGGCCGGGTCGCCGTCCGGCGGCGGGCCCGCGGCCCCGGCCACCGGGATGAACGCCCCCGTGAAAAGCCGCGGGCCCTTCAGCGTGCCCTTCTCGATGCGGCTGCGCGCCTCGATGATCGGCAGCGGGTCGATGGCCGACAGCACCGTCGTGAAGCCGGCGTCGAGAAACTCCTGTAGCTCCTTCGGCGCCGTGTCGGCGAGCCACTTCGCCGGGTCGCCGGTGACGAGGTGTCGATGCGCGTCGATCAGGCCCGGCATCGCGGTCTTGCCGCCGGCGTCGAGGCGGCGGCCCGCCGCGGCGGTCGGGGCGCCCGACGTGACCGACGCGATCTTGCCGCCGCGCACGACGATCGAGCCGCGATCGATCACGCGGCCCGTGCCGTCGATGATGCGGGCATTCGTGATCGTGAGATCTTGAGCGCTGACGGCCGTGATGCCGAGCGCGTACAGGCCGCAGAGCCAGAGTCCGGTTTTCATGAGGGTCCCTTCGGGAAAGAGGGGGCGAGTGTAAAGAGCTACCTGCGGTCTTCGCAACGCCGCGCAAAAAAGCGGTGACGCAGCGGCGCCGACCCGCAGTACCATGGCGGCAGCAGTGGATGGGGGGTTCGGAGAGATGCAGCGCGCGCAACGATTATCCGTGCTTTGCCTCGTGGTGGTCGCGGCGGGAGTGTCCTCGTCGGCCGGTGGCCAGACGAAGGACGGGAGCGCCCATGGCGCAAAGTCCGGCCGGACTTTCAAGGAATGCCGCAACTGTCCGGAGATGATCGTTCTGCCGGCCGGCAAGTACACGATCGGCTCGCCGCCGGACGAGCCGCTGCGCCGCGACAACGAGCCGCAAAAGGAGATCACGCTCGCGCACGCGTTCGCGCTGGCGAAGACGCCCGTGACGTGGGATCAGTGGGAAGCGTGCGTGCGTGATCGCCGGTGCGACGGCAGCGCGGTCGACACCGCGCTCAGAACGGCGCAGAACGGTCAACCGAATCCCGACTACAAGGATTGGGGCCGCGGCACTCGCCCGGTCGTGGGCGTCAGCTGGTACGACGCGCAAGCCTTCGTCGGCTGGCTGAACTGGAAGACGGGCGAGGACGATGCGTATCGCCTACCGTCGGAAGCGGAATGGGAGTATGGCGCGCGCGCCGGCACCAAGACCGCGTTTCCGTGGGGAACGGAGCTCGATCATAACTACGGCAACTTCGGCGCCGACGGCCACGAGCTCGGCGGCAAGGCCGAGGGTCGCGACGTATGGGTCGACGAGACGTCGCCGGTTGCGTCGTTTCCGCCGAACGCGTTCGGTCTGTACGACATGCACGGCAATGTTTTCGAATGGACCGAGGACTGCTACGAGGCGGATCGCGCGCACACGCCCGCGGACGGGTCCGCGAGCAAGGAAGGCAACTGCGCGAACCGCGTGTTCCGCAGCGCTACCTTCATGAGCAATCCCTACATGCAACGCTCGGCGCGCCGCGGCGCGCCGTATCCCGCGACGCTGCGCGGGCGGAACTACCTCGGCTTTCGCGTCGCGAAGACGTTGCCTTGAGCTACTTGACGCCGGCAGGGCCGGCACGCATGCCGAGCAGCAGCGCGCCTGCGATGCCGGAATCATGGCCGAGCGCCGGCGCGCATAGGTAGCTCGCGGCGCGCACGGGATCGTTCAGCGGCTCGACGTAGCCGTTCAGGTACTCGAGCGCGGCCGTGCGGACGAGCGGCAGCAGGCGGGTGCTCGACATCACGCCGCCGCCGAACACGATTCGCTCGACGCCGGCCACGAGCGCGATCGCCGCGGCCAGCTGTCCAAGGTAGCCCGCGATCATGGCTTCGCCGACATGACCGCCGGGCAGGGCATCGACTGTCGTCCCCCAGCGAGCCAGGATCGCGGGTCCGCTCGCAAGCCCTTCAAGGCAGTCCCAATGGAAGGGGCATACTCCCCGGAAATCCGTGTCCCGCGGGTCGCGCCGCACGAGGAGGTGGCCCATCTCGGCATGCATGAGTCGGGGCGCCGCGGGATCACTCGGCACGATCGCGCCGCCGATGCCGGTGCCGACCGTGACATAGGCGAGGGAGCCAACGCCTCGTCCGGCGCCGAGCTGCCACTCGCCGAGCGCCGCCGCGCCGACGTCGGTGTCGAGCGCGATCGGCACCGCGAACGCCGAGCGCAACGGCTCGAGCACGTTCGCGCCGGCCCAGCCGGCCTTTGGCGTGGCCATCATCCGCCCGAAGTGGGCGGCCTCTCGGCGCAGCTCGAGCGGGACCGAAGCAGCCAAAGCCGAGCGCGGCAAGCGCGCCGTGCGCACGCTGCGCGGCGCTGAAAAACCGCACGCACGCCGCCAGGGTGGTCGCGGGGTCGGTGGTTGGGATGGCGGCGCGTTGGAGGATCCGGGTGGGTTCGCTCGCGACGGCGCAGATGAACTTGGTTCCGCCGCCTTCGATGGCTCCATACAGCGGCGTGCTCATGGCGGTCTCATCTGGCTGACGCGACGCGGCGAGATCGGCGCGCGCTCCGCGCGCCGGACTATCGTGAGCGGACGCGCCAACGGTAGACTCCCGTGCAAACGGTTGCAATAGCGGCCCCGGCGGCGCCGCGAGAACAAGATGCAGACTCGAGCGCTCGACGAAAACTACAACGCCCGCCTGATCCGCTGGCTCACGTGCCTGATGTTCTTCACGTTCGCGATGACCACGGATGCGGTCGGCAGCGTGATCCCCCGCGTCATCGAGGAATTCCATCTCACCATGACGGCCGCGTCGGCGTTTCAGTACGCCACGATGACCGGCATTGCGGCGGGCGCGCTGCTGCTCGGGTTCCTCGCGGACCGTATGGGGCGCAAGCGCACGATCATCCTTGGGCTCGCGCTGTACGGCGCGAGCTCGCTGCTGTTTGCCGTCAGCGACCGATTCGGCGCATTCGTGCTCCTGCTCGGCCTCGGGGGCCTCGGCATCAGCGTCTTCAAGATCGGCGCGCTGGCGCTCGTTGGCGACATCTCCGCCTCGACCGTATCGCATACGCGCTTCATGAACACGATCGAGGGGTTCTTCGCCGTCGGTGCGATCGTGGGGCCCGCGATCGTGGCTACGTTGATCGGCGCCGGATGGTCGTGGAAGTGGCTGTACGTGATCGCGGCGGCGATCTGCGTTGCGCTCGTGGCGATGGCCGGCCGGGCTCACTACCCCCGAACGCAGGGCCGTGCGGAACGAGCGAACCTGCGGCAGATGGTCGCCGTCATCAAGGATCCGCTGGCGCTCGGCGTGTCGGCGCTCGTCGTGCTGTACGTCGCCGTGGAAGGTGCCGTGTACGTGTGGATGCCGACGTATCTCCTGGGTTACCGCGGCGCGTGGACCTGGCTGCCGGCCTACGCGCTGGCATTGTTCTTCGTCTTGCGCGCCATCGGTCGGTTCGTGGGCGCTTGGCTGCTGGCGCGCGTGTCTTGGACCGCGGCGCTGGCACTCTTCGGCATCGCCATACTCGCGTGCTTTGCGGGCTCGCTCGTGCTCGGCGTCGAGCGGGCCGCGTGGCTGCTGCCGTTGTCGGGCCTCTTCATGTCGATCATGTACCCCACGCTGAACTCGAAGGGCATCAGCTGCTTCCCGAAGTCGCAGCACGGAGCGGCGGCCGGCGTGATCCTGTTCTTCACGGCCGCCGCAGCCGCGCTGGCGCCGCTGGCGATGGCCGCCGTGAGCGACGTGTACGGCAGCACGCGCGCCGGGTTCGTGCTCGCCACGGTGTTCGCGTTGCTGCTGTGCGTCGGCTTGCTCGGGAACTGGTGGCTGGATCCCGCGCAAGGCCGTTTGCAGGTCTCGGACCGTGACGACTACGGCGCGCCGGCCACGGGCGCGCCCGATCGGTGGGCCGCCCCTACGACGCAGGCCGGCTAGCCGCGCGAATGCGCAACCAGGTGCAGCTCATCGCCTACGTCGACCGGCTCGGCGGCACGCTGCCGGGTCTGCTCGAGCTCTTGAAGGGACCGCTGGCGGGGTTATTCGGCGGCGTCCACTTGCTGCCGTTCTTCGACCCGATCGACGGTGCGGACGCGGGCTTCGATCCCGTCGAGCACACGACCGTCGACCCGCGGCTCGGCTCGTGGGCCGATGTGGCGGCGCTCGCCCGCGAGACGGACGTGATGGCCGACGTCATCGTGAATCACGTCTCGAGCCGCTCGCCGCAGTTCGCCGACTTCCTGGCAAGAGGCGAGCAGAGCGAGCACGCTGGCCTGTTCCTCACCTTCGCAGGCGTGTTTCCGCAGGGCGCCTCCGAGCGGGACTTGCTCGCGATCTACCGCCCGCGCCCAGGCCTGCCGTTCACGTCCGTCACGGGGCCGGACGGCACGAAGCGGCTCTTTTGGACGACGTTCACCCCCGAGCAGATCGACATCGACGTGACCCATGCGCGCGGGCGCGAGTATCTCTCGAACATTCTCCGTGTGTTCGCCGCGAGCGGGATCCGCATGGTGCGTCTCGATGCCGTCGGCTACGCGATCAAGAAAGCGGGCACCCGCTGTTTCATGCTGGACGAGACGTTCGAGTTCATCCGTGCCTTCACGGATCGCGCCCGGCAGTATGGGCTCAACGTGCTCGTCGAAGTCCACTCGCACCATGCGAAGCAGATCGAGATCGCTCGGCACGTGGACTGGGTTTACGACTTTGCGCTGCCGCCGCTCGTGCTGCACGCCTTCTTCAATGGCACGGTGCGCTACTTGCGGCACTGGATAGGCATACGACCGCGCAACGCGCTCACGGTGCTCGATACGCATGACGGCATCGGCGTCATCGACATTGCGGCCGACGAGCACGACCCATCGGTTAGCCCGGGGCTGGTGCCGGACGCGGAGCTGGCGCAGCTCGTCGAGCAAATTCACGCCAACAGCGATGGTCAGAGCTTGCGCGCCACGGGCGCGGCGGCGGCGAACCTCGATCTGTATCAGGTCAATTGCACGTTTTACGACGCGCTCGGCCGCGACGATCTGCGGTACCTGCTGGCTCGCGCGATCCAGTTCTTTCTGCCCGGTATCCCGCAGGTCTATTACGTAGGGCTACTGGCCGGGACGAACGACCTGGCGTTGCTCGAGAAGACGCGGGTCGGGCGCGATATCAACCGCCGCCATTACACGCGCGCCGCGATCGATGCCGCGCTCGAGCGACCCGTCGTCGCGCGGCTTCTCGCGCTGATCCGGCTGCGCAGCTCGCATCCGGCGTTCGCGGGCGCCTTCGAGGCGGTGGGATCGGCGGACGACGTGCTCGAGCTTACCTGGCGCAGCGGGGCGGAGTTCGCTCGCTTGCAAGTGAACGTGCGCAGCGGCGCGCACCTGGTCGAGTACTCGAAGGCCGGTGGGCTCGGGCGACTCGCGCTTGCCGATGTCCCGCAGCCGCCATAGCCTACGGACGATGCGCCGGACACGAACCAGCAAGCACAAGATGGCCGAAGTCGCGCGCCGCGCCGGCGTGTCGCTGTCGACCGTGTCGCGCGCGCTCGCGGACAGTCCGCTGATCTCCGAGGCCACTCGTCGATTGGTGCGCGAGACGGCGGCGAGTCTCGATTATCGTGTCGACGCCGCCGGCAGCAGCTTGCGAACGGGTCTCACGCGGACCGCCGGGGTCGTGATTCCGCTCGCGCATGCCGCGAAGCAAAACCTGTCCGACCCGTTCTTCCTCGAGATCCTCGGCGCGATTGCCGACGAGCTCGCGGCTTGCGGCTACAGCATGCTGCTGGCGAAGCTCACGCACGATCCCAGTGACTGGGTGACGACGGTCGTCAGAGCGCGGCGTGCGGACGGCGTCATCGTGATCGGCCAGAGCCTGCATCACGACGCGCTGAATGCGCTGGCCGCCGACGTGCCGATGGTGGTGTGGGGCGCGGGGCTCGCGGAGCAACGTTACGTGACCGTCGGCTCGGACAACGAGACGGGCGGCCACACCGCGACCGCGCATCTCCTTGCGCAGGGCTGCCGCGCGATCGTGTTTCTCGGCGATCCGGCAGCGCCGGAGGTCGCGGCACGTCTCGACGGCTACCGGCGAGCGCTGCGTGAGGCCGGCCTGCGCCGCAGCGCGCGGCTCGAGGTCCCGGTTCGATTCGGCAGCGACTCCGCGTATCGAGCCGTGGCGGCGCTTGCCGATGCCGACGTCGAGTTCGACGGCGTCGTCGCGTGCTCGGACGTGTTCGGAATGAGCGCGATGCAGGCGCTGGCGGAGCGCGGCCGCAGGGTGCCCGCCGACGTGGCGATTTGCGGTTTCGACGACATCCCGTTCGCGGCGCTCACGACGCCGCCATTGACGACGATTCGGCAGGACTGCCACGCGGGCGCGCGGTGGCTCGTCGAGAAGCTCATGCAGACGATCGGCCACCAACGCGCCGAGTCGGTCGTGATTCCCACGCAGCTCGTCGTTCGCGGCTCGAGCCTGCGGCAGCAGTATCGGGCCTTGCCGGCGATCGAGCCGGCCGGCAAGACGCCGCGCGCCCGTGGCCGCAGGACCAGGGCGGGGTAACGGGGGAGGGGCGTCGCTGTGTCGCGTGGCCGGGGTGCCGAGCCTCGAGCCGTACGCCGGCCCGCGCGTGCAAACGATTGCAGGACCCGCTAGAGTCGAGCAACGGACAACTTTGCGGGGGGTCTATGCGGATCGTTGCCAGGTTCTCCGGCGTCGTCGCGGCCGCCATCTGCTGCATCTTCGCGGCGACCACCGTGGCCCAAGACGGTTCGGCCCGCCCGGCAAGCGTGACGATCGGTGCCGACGGCGCCGTGCGCGTGCCGGAGCACACCGTGCCGCTCTCGGTGTTCTTGAGTCCCGCAGGCAAGGCCTACATGGCCGAGCACCTGCGCAACATGCAGAAGCCGGAGCTGCTCGTCCAAGACAGCGGCACTCCGCCACTCCTTGCCGGTTATCTCGCGCGCCAGCGCGAGGTGTTTGCCGTCGAGAAGCGCGACGTCACGATCGCCGGCGTGCACGCGTTCGACTACAGCCCGAAGGAAGGCATCAGCGAGCGCAATCGCGAGCGCGTGCTGATCGACCTGCACGGTGGCGGCTTCTCCGGTTGCTGGCCGGGGTGCGCTGAGCTCGAGTCGATTCCGGTGGCGGCGCTCGGCCGGATTCGCGTCGTGAGCCTCGACTATCGGCAGGGCCCGAAATACAAGTTCCCGGCCGCCAGCGAGGACGTCGCTGCCGTGTACCGCGAGCTGCTGAAGACCTATCGGGCGGAAAACGTCGGCATCTATGGGTGCTCGGCGGGCGGCATGCTCACCGGCATGGCCGTCGCATGGTTTCAGACGCATTCGCTGCCCGCCCCCGGCGCGATCGGTCTACTGTGCGCCGGGTTGACGCTGGCAGGCAACGGGTTCGGCGGGGACTCGGCGTATACGACCGCTGCGATCGGCGAGAGTCGCGCGCCGCCGCCGCCGCCGTCGGGCCCGGCGCCGACGAGCTCGCCGCTCGGCTATCTGGCCGGCGTATCGATGAACGATCCGCTCGCCGCTCCCGCGAGCTCGCCGGAAGTGCTCGCGCGGTTTCCGCCGACGCTGATCGTGACCGGTACGCGCGGCTTCGAGATGAGCTCCGCCGTGTACTCGCATTCGCTGCTCGTGAAGCAAGGCGTCGAGGCGGATCTGCACGTGTGGGAGGGCATGTTTCACGGATTCTTCTATAACGTCGACGTGCCCGAATCGCGGGACTGCTACGACGTGATCGTGAAGTTCTTCGACCGGCATCTCGGGCGGCACTGAGCCGGTCACCGTGAGGCTCGACCGGCGCGTCTTTCTCGCGTTCTCCAGCGCCCTGCTGCTGTCGGGCGTCGAGGCTCAGGAGCAGCGCCGCGTCGCAAAGCTCACGCCGCCGCCGCGACCGCCGCGGTTGCCCGACGCCTGGACGGCGGCGCCGACGCTCCCGTTGTGGCCGGCCGAGCCGCCCGGGGCGGCGGACTTCGCGCCGCAGCGCTTGCCGAACGATTGGCCGGCGGTATTCGTTCGCAACATCGCGAAGCCGGCATTGCACGTGTTTCGTCCCGCGCGGCCCGATGGTCGCGCGGTGCTGGTCATCCCGGGGGGCGCCTACCAGTTCGTGTCGGTGGCCAACGAAGGCGCCGAGCTCGCCGAGCGCGTGACGCCGCTCGGCATCACCGTGTTCGTGCTGACGTATCGTTTGCCCGGCGAGGGTTGGGCCGCGCGCGCGGACGTGCCGCTGCAAGACGCGCAGCGGGCGATGCGCGTGATTCGCGCCGAGGCGTCGCGCTACGGGGTGCGGCCTGATAACGTTGCCGTGCTCGGCTTTTCCGCCGGCGGCCACTTGGCGGCGACGCTCGCGACGGGTCACGCGGAGCACGTCTACGACGCCGTCGATGCGGCCGACCGAGCGAGCGCGCGGCCGTTCGCGGCGGCGCTCGTCTATCCCGTCGTCACGATGGCGAAGCCCTGGACGCACGAGTTGTCGCGGAACCTGCTTCTTGGCGAGGCGGCGACGCAGGCCGACGTCGAGCGGCGCTCGGCCGAGCTGCACGTCGACGCCGCGACGCCGCCGCTGTTCATCGTCCATGCGCTCGACGACGAAGCGGTGCCCGTCGAGAACAGCCTTCGACTCATGGCAGCGGCGCGCGCCGCGCACCGGCCCGTCGAAGCGCATTTTCTGCAGGAGGGCGGGCACGCCTTCGGCGTGGGCTATCCCCAGACGCCCTCCGAGCACTGGATCGAGCTGTTCGACGCCTGGTGGCAGCGCCTCGACGCGGGCGCCGGCGCGCCCTGACGCGCGGCGTCGCTCGCCGGTCGGGCCGATCGGTATCTTTGTCGGCCTACTTCGCGTCCGTGGGCGCCGGCATGCCGACGGCGCTCAGGTCTTGCGGTTCGTGGTCCTGCAGCGCCGGGCTTTCGGCGGCGTGGTCGAACGCTGCGAGGATGCCATTGAAGCGGGCTTCGACGGCGGCCTTGAGCTCGGGATGCGTGAAGATGTAGAGCTCGTCGTTGCGGATTCCTTCGAGCACGCGCGCCGCCAGCATGTTCGGATCCATGCCCGCTTCCACCAGCTGGTTCAGCACGTTCCCGCGCTCGTCGTGGGCGCCCGGCCGCGGGCCGCCGGGTCGATTTCGATGACCGCTGCCGATATGCGTGCGGACGAACCCGGGGCAGAGCACGGACACGCCGATCCCCTTCGGTGCTAGCTGGAGCCGCCAGCCCTCACTGAGCGCAACGACCGCAGATTTCGTCGCGGCATAGGGCTCCATGCCGGGGCCGGCCAGCAGGCCCGCGATGGATGACGTGTTGACGACGTGTCCGCCTTCGCCATGCTGCTCGAGCAGCGGCACGAAGATCTCGGTTCCGTGCACGACGCCCATGAGGTTCACCCGGATCACCCACTCCCAGTCGCTCTCGGGAATCGTGCCGAACGCGCCGCCCATGCCGACGCCTGCGTTGTTGCAGACGATATGGACTCGGCGGAACGCCGCGATGGTCGCGTGCGCGGCGTTCTGCACGCTCGCACGGTCGCCGACGTCGCACTGCACGCGCTCCGCCTTGACGCCCGCCGCTCGCAGCTTTTGCAGTGCCGCGTCGAGGTTCTGCTCGTTGATACCGGCGAGCATGACTCGCATGCCGGCCTTGCCGAGCGCCTCGGCCAGCGCAAAGCCGATGCCTGCGGCCGCGCCGGTGACGAACGCGACCTTGCCTTCCAAGTCCTGCATGAGAGCTTCTCCTGAGCGCCCCGCTGAGGTGGCGTAGCGTGTCAGGAGTCGACAGCGAAATCCAACGGTAATCCCGACGTGGCTAGCCGTGATCGTCCGCAGGCCGAGGGCAAGCAAGTCGGCGCAGACGTGCTCGAGAACATGGAAGAACCCGTCAGAGACTTGGACTTTTCTCACGCCAGGGTAACATCGGGGCATCGCAGCGGGGATTGGCGTGGCAACGACAGCCATCGATCGAAGGATACCGAGCTTCTTTCTATACGGTGAAGCGCCGCACGACAGCGACGAGCGGCTCGTGCACGCGGAGACGATCGGCTTTCGCAGCGCGCGCCTGCACTGGAAGATCAGTCCGCACGTGCACCGCACGCTGCACCAATTGATTTTCGTCACGCATGGTCGTGGCGTATCGCTCGCCGAGGCTGCGCGAGTCGAATACTCACCGCCGGCCTTGATCGTCGTGCCCGCGGGCACGGTGCACGGATTCCACTTCGAGCCCGGCACGCACGGCTACGTGGTGTCGATGTCGGACGATGTCCCGCGTGAGATCGCGCAGCGCGAGCCGAGCATTGGCGCGCTGTTCGAGCATCCGGCCACGCTCGAGTTTCAGGGTCATGCATTGCGTGTGACGGATCTTGCACAGAGCTTCAAGATGCTGATGCGCGAGTCCACACGCACGTTACCGGGCCGTGCGCTCGCGCTCGAAGGGCTGCTCACGGTCATTCTGGCGAACGTGCTGCGCCTGGCGCAGGCGTCCTCGGAGGCGACGGACGCGGGACTCGGCAGGTATCGCGCGCTCGTGGCACGATTCCGGGAGCTCATCGAAACGGCCTTCCGCGAGGATTGGTCGCTGGCGGACTACGCGGCTGCGCTGAGCACGTCGCCGTCGCGACTGCGCAATGCCTGCATCAGCGTAACCGAGCAGTCGCCGATTCAGCTGGTGCACGCTCGCGTGTTGCTGGAAGCAAAACGGCAGCTCCTCTATACGAGCACGGCCGTGAGCGAGGTGGCGTATGCGCTCGGTTTCGACGATCCGGCGTATTTCACGCGGTTCTTCTCGCACCGTGTCGGGATGTCGCCACGCAAATTCCGTCTGCACGCGGCTGAGGAGGATCGCAAATCGCTGGCGGGCGCCGTCTGACATGCGGAAAAGCGGCGTCGCGAAGCGGGGACACGTTGCGCTTTTCTCGCGCGTTCGCTAGCGTCGGGGCGCGTCGTCTCGAGGTTCCGATGCGTCTGCTGATCATTGCGCCGCTTCTCTGCTGGGCCTCGCTGGGGCTTGCGGATCCTCTGCCGGACATGGCGAACCTGCATCTGTGTGGCGGCTTGCCGCATCTGATCAGCTCGCCGATCGACGAGAGCGACCTCGCCAGCGTTTGGCCGCTCGGGCATATCGAGCCGGGGCGCAATGTCTTTCCTGCGAGTCGCCTCTATTTCGCCAGGCCGTCGCTCGGCCTCGTGGCCCCGGTGTCGGCGCCCGGCAACGTCGTTCTGCAAGTCGTGAGGCAAGTCGATGTCACCGACCTTCGCACCGGCGAGCGCTATCGAGAGTACGGTTTCGTCTTCGGCGTGTGCGAAGGCGTGAAGATCACGCTCGGTCACGTCACCTCGGTCGCCGCGCGCATCACGGCTGCCATCGCGAACCTCGCGCCCGACCAACACACCGAATCCACGCGCGGCGACTACTGGCAGATAGAAGACGTGTTCCCGGTCGCGTTGCGATTTCATCCCAGGGAGCTGATCGGCCTCACGAGCCCGCGCGTGCAAGGGACCGATTTCGGGGCCTTCGACGTCGATGCACCGTCGCTACCCTTCGTTCATCCGGAGCGCTATGACCTCGAGAGCCGACAGGCCCTATGTCCGCTCGACTTGTTCGTTCCGCCGGTGAGAGAGGTTCTCGAGAATCGTGTCGGAGCGGGTGGGCTCGAGGGGCTAGCGTTCGTTGCGCGCACTGCTCGCCCGGTATGTGGCACGGTGTATCAGGACGTCGCGGAAACGCTGCAGGGCAACTGGTTCTTCGCTGTCGACACACCCGACCGGGAGAACGGGCATGTGGCGCTCGTCCACGACAGCGTCGATCCCCGCACGTCGGTGCTGTCGCTCGGCGGCCGTGTTCCGCAGATCGACGTGGCGCCGGACGATGCGCCCACTGCCACGCCGTTCCCGGCCGGCACGTATCGGTTTGCGCCGCGCTCGGACGGGTTCGTCAATCGCGACTTCGACGAGACGCAGGTCGGCTACGGTTACTGCTACGAGCATTTGCTCGACGGCAACGGCGTCGAGGTTCCCCATACCATCGTCCGCGTGAGCTTGACCGGGCCCGAAACGATGCGCATCGAGGCGCGCTACGCGCCGACGTTGGCCGGTTGCCCGCCGGTGCCGAGTGGCTCGACGAGCGGATATCCGCTCGGGCTCCTCGCGGGCGTCGAGCTCAAACGTTGACGCGGTGGCTCGTGGGCCGACCCCAGGTTCCCTGGAGGGTCCACCGAGAAATCACCCGGGCGCAGCGGCAATCGCGGCCATCGTCAACCGCGAAATGCAAGTCAGCTGACCGCGCGCGTTCTTGATCTCGATGCTCCACACCTGGCTCGACCTGCCGATGTGGATCGGACGCGCGACGGCGGTGACCGTTGAGCCCTCCGGCACGGGCCGCAGATGATTCGCGTTGATCTCCTGGCCCACGTAGCGCAGCGTGTTGTCGTGGTTCGCGGCGTTGGCCGCGAGGCTGCCGAGGGTCTCCGCGAGCACGACGGACGCGCCGCCGTGCAATACGCGCATCGGCTGGCAGGTACGCTGATCGACGGGCATCGTGGCGATGAGGTAATTGGGGCCGATTTCCGTGAGCTCGATACCGACATGCTCTGCCAACGTGCGCTGCAGGCGATCGCGCATGTAATCGAGCGTGGCGTCGGGTCGCCAGAGGCTCGGCGTGGGCGGGTCGGTGCGATTCGTCATGCGGCTGGCGGTCGTCGGTCCGCGGCGCTCGTGTCGTCCGCCGCGGGCCGACGCGCGAGGACTGGGCCGCGGGGCCGACCTTATCCCTGCGGTGGCATCCCGTCGAACTTCGGCAGCTCGGGATGCATGTGATCCCAGGAGATCGCGCTGCGCGTAAAGATCACGCTCTGCGGCTTGAACGCCTCCGGATCATCGAGGAGCGCGGCATTGACGATGGTGACGCCGGCAAACGCATCCCCGCGATCGAACACCATGCTGCCGCACGTCGGGCAGAAATTGCGGTAGATCATCTGGCCGCTGTCGCCCTTCTTGCCGTAGGTGCGGCTTTCGCCGCTGACCTTGACGGCCGCTTCGGGAAATCCCATGGCCGGATAACGCCCCGAGCCCGCTTTGCGGCAATCCAGGCATTGGCAAAAGCCCTGAAACAGCGGCTCACCCGTCGCCTCGAAGCGCAGTGCGCCGCAAAGACAAGAACCCTGTATCGCTCCGGCCATCGCTCGTCCCCCTGCTGGTAGGCCACCGATCCTCTCACGCCGCGGCCGAACGGGAAAGTGGGCCCGGTGCGGCTTTGGCTTCCCCTGCGCGGACCTTTAGACTGCAAACTGTCGTGTTTCGGGATCGATGCTTGAGCGTTCACGCTGCTGCTCGTCGTTTTGCCTGCGGAGCCCGTGCGTGGTGAATTGCCGGACGAGGGCGCGGCGCGTGGACACTCCCGGGCATCGCAGGGATGCGACGCAGCCTGCGCGCAGCGTGGGAACCTGACTCGCCCCGATGCTTTCCTACGCGCTCAGGCGACTCTTCGGCGCCATCCCCACGATCTTCATCATCATCACGCTGGCGTTTTTCATGATGCGCCTCGCGCCGGGCGGGCCATTCGACGGCGAACGCATCCTGCCGCCGGAGATCGAGCACAACATTGCGGCGGCGTATGATCTCGATAAACCGGTCTACGAGCAGTACTTCCTCTATTTGAAGCGCCTCGTGCACGGCGACTTCGGGCCGTCGTATAAGATCCGGGACTTCACGGTTTCGCAGCTGATCGCACAGGGATTTCCCGTGAGCCTGCGGCTCGGCCTTGCCGCGATCACGCTGGCGATGCTCATCGGCACTTTTCTCGGCATCACGGCCGCGCTGCGCCAGAACAGGCCCGCCGACTACTCGGTCATGTCACTGGCGATGATCGGCATCTGCATCCCCAGCTTCGTGACGGCACCGCTGTTGCAGCTCGTGTTCGGTATCCATGGGTTGAAGGTGCTCGGGCTGAATCTGACGCTGCCCGTGGGTGGCTGGAACGGGGGCGCGCTGCGCAACATGATCCTGCCGGTTGCCGTGCTCTCGCTCGGCCCGATCGCCATCATCGCGCGCCTCGTGCGGGGCAGCATGGTAGAAGTGCTGCGCTCGAACTTCATTCGGACGGCACGGGCCAAAGGCCTCCCGACGTCGCGGATCATCGTGCATCACGCGCTGCACGCGGGGTTGCTGCCGCTCGTAAGCTATCTCGGGCCCGCCATTGCGGACGTCGTGACCGGCTCGCTGGTCGTGGAGCAAATCTTCGGCTTGCCCGGCATCGGCCGGTATTTCGTCCAGGCCGCGCTGAATCGGGACTACACGCTGGTGCTCGGTGTGACGATCTTCTATGCGTCGCTGATCATCTTCATGAATCTCGTGGCGGACGTCCTCTATCGTGTGCTCGATCCGCGGGTGAAATACGAATGAGCCCGGGCCCGTTCACACGGCATGGCTCTGCCGAGCTGCTGCACAAGGCGGAAGGCGTCAAAGGGCGTAGCCTGCTGGCCGACGCCAGACGACGTCTGTTCGGCAACAAGGCGGCCGTGGTCGGGATGATCGTGCTCGCCATCGTCGCGCTGCTCGCGCTGTTCGCGCCGTGGCTCTCGCCGTACGCCTTCAGCGATACCGACTACAACGTGGTGTCGTGCGCGCCGCAGTGGTGGCCGGCCGGCGCGCGCTGCTACGCGGGCGGCGCCCACTGGTTCGGCACGGACCCGCTGGGGCGGGACCTGTTCGTGCGCACGCTGTACGGCGCGCGGGTCTCTCTTGCGGTCGGCATCGTGGCGACGTTCGTGAGCTTGCTCATCGGCGTGCTGTACGGCGCCATCGCCGGCTTCGCGGGCGGGCGCGTGGATTCGCTGATGATGCGAGCGGTGGACATTCTCTATTCGTTGCCGTTCATCTTCTTCGTCATCATTCTCATGGTGACGTTCAACCAGAGCTTCATCCTCCTGTTCGTCGCGATCGGTGCCGTCTCTTGGCTGACGATGGCGCGGATCGTGCGCGGCCAAACGCTGTCGGCGAAGCAAAAGGAGTACGTCGAAGCCGCACGCGCGGCAGGCGTCAGCGGACTCGGCATCGTCCTGCGGCACGTCGTGCCGAACGTCGTGGGACCCGTGATCGTGTACGTGACCTTGACGATTCCCGGCGTGATCCTCGCGGAAAGCTTCCTGTCGTTCCTGGGGCTCGGAATTCGCGAGCCGTTCACCTCGTGGGGCGTGCTGATCTCGGAAGGCGCCGCACAGATGGAGACCGCGCCCTGGGGTCTGATCTTCCCGGCGGCGCTCATGGCATTGACGCTGTTTTGCTTCAATTTCATCGGCGACGGACTGCGCGATGCGCTCGATCCCAAGGACCGATAGATGGTGGCGCCGGTTCTTTCCGTTCGCGACCTGGACATTCGGTTTCACACGCCGGACGGCGAAGTTCACGCCGTCAACAAGACGACCTTCGACGTCCTCGAGGGCGAATGCCTCGGCATCGTCGGCGAGTCGGGCTCGGGAAAGAGTCAGCTGTTCCTCGGCGCTGTCGGTTTGCTCGCGGGCAACGGTCGGGCGACGGGCAGCGTCTCGTACCGCGGCAGCGAGCTGCTCGGCGCGCCGCCCGCGCAACTGAATCGTGTCCGCGGCTCGAAGATCACGCTGGTGTTCCAGGACCCCCTGACGTCGTTGACGCCGCACATGCGGGTCGGCGAGCAGATCATCGAGTCGTTGCGGACGCACGAGAGCATGTCGCGCGCCCAGGCCACGAGAAGAGCCATCGAGACACTGGAGCTCGTGCGGATTCCCGAGGCGGCGCGCCGAATGCGGCAATACCCGCACGAGCTGTCCGGCGGCATGCGCCAGCGCGTGATGATCGCGATGGCGACGGCGTGTGGTCCCGATCTGCTGATCGCCGACGAGCCCACCACGGCGCTCGACGTCACCGTTCAGGCGCAGATCCTCGACATCATGCGTGACCTGAAGAAGCAGCTCGGCACCTCGATCGTGCTGATCAGCCACGACATGGGCATCATCGCTTCGATTTGCGACCGCGTGCAGGTGATGCGCCACGGCGAGTTCGTCGAGTCGGGATCCGTCGACGACACGTTCTACTCGCCGCAGCATCCCTACACGCGCATGCTGCTCGATGCGATGCCGCGCATCGACCAGCCGACGCGCCCCGGTCGCGTGCCGCTGAAACCGCTGGCCCAAGGCGCCAAGCGCCTGCTCGCGGTGGACGACGTCAAGGTTCACTTCCCCGTTCGCGTCGGCGGACTGCTGGTGGGCAGATACAAGCCGCTACGCGCTGTCGACGGGGTGAGCTTCACGCTGGACGAGGGCGAGACGCTGGGCGTCGTCGGCGAGTCCGGCTGCGGCAAATCGACGCTGGCGCGCGCGGTGCTGCAGCTGTTGCCGAAGACCGTCGGCACGGTCGTCTGGTGCGGGCGGGATCTCGACGGCCTCGCGGCGCCCGAGCTGCGGGCGCTGCGCCGGGAATTCCAGATCGTGTTTCAGGATCCCCTGGCGAGCCTCGACCCGCGTATGACGATCGGCGAAAGCGTCGCGGAGCCGTTGCGCGCGCAAATGATGCGGGTCTCGCGCAGCGAGCAGCAGGAGCGAGTGGGGCAGATTCTCGAGAAGGTCGGTCTCGATCCCGCCTGGATCAACCGCTATCCGCACGAGCTATCCGGCGGGCAGAACCAACGCGTCGGCATCGCTCGCGCGATGATCTTGCGCCCGAAGCTCATCGTGTGCGATGAGGCCGTCAGTGCGCTCGACGTGTCGATCCAGGCGCAGATCGTGGATCTCATCGTGTCGCTGCAGGCCGAGTTCGGCATGTCGATCATCTTCATCAGCCACGACTTGTCGGTGGTGCGGCAGGTCTCCCACCGTGTCATGGTGCTGTATCTCGGGCGCGTGGTGGAGCTCGCGTCGCGCGATGCGATTTACGAGAATGCGAAGCATCCGTACACGCGGGCGCTGATCTCGGCCGTGACCGTGCCGGACCCCCGCGCGGAGCGCGCGAAGAAGCGGCGCGAATTGCCGGTCGAGCTGCCTTCGCCGCTCGATACCCGGTCCGCGCTTATGTTCATGAAATCGAAGCTCGTCGACGATCCGGATGCCGAGCAGTACGTGCCTAGGCTCATCGAGGTTGCGCCGGGCCATCTCGTGGCGGAGTACGATCCTGTGAGGACATCGCTTTGAATTCCGTGGCCTCGGGCGTTAACCTGAAAACCGCTGTCGTTCGAACGGGAAGTCATGCGCGATTACACACGCCGAGAACTGCTCGTGGCCTGCGCCGCCGCTCTGGCCCTGTCGGGCTGCGATGGCGGAGGCTCGCCGGCGAGCGCGCTGCCGGCCAACGGCGGCCCCAAGGAGGTCGTCTTTTATCGCGGTAATTCGGCCGAGCCGAAGAGCCTCGACCCGCATCACATCGAAGGAACCTGGGAAGTCAACATCGTGGGGGACATGCTGCTCGGTCTCACCACGGAGGACCCGGCGGGTAAGCCGATTCCCGGGGCGGCCGAGAGCTGGGAGACCTCCGACGACGGCCTGACATGGACCTTCCACCTGGCCGACCAACAGTGGTCCGACGGGCAGCCCGTCACGGCCGACGATTTCGTCTACGCGTGGCGCCGCATCCTCGATCCAAAGACGGCGGCGCAGTATGCCTCGCTGCTGTATCCCTTCAAGAACGCGGAAGCCATCAACGCGGGCAAGATGAAACCCGACCAGCTCGGTGCGCGAGCGATCGACGCGCGCACGTTGGAGCTGCAGCTCGAGCACCCTGCGCCCTATCTCGCCGAGATGATGACGCATCAGTCCACGTATCCCGTGCCGCGTCATGTCGTCGAGGCGAAAGGCGACGACTGGACGAAGCCGGGCAACTACGTCAGCAACGGCGCCTATACGCTCGTCGACTGGGTGCCGAACGATCACGTCACGATCGTCAAGAATCCCAAGTTCTACGATGCGGCCAACGTGCACGTCGATCGGGTGGTGTTCTATCCCACGGCCGATTACGACGCCGCCCTGAAGCGCTTCCGCGCCGGTGAGCTCGACGTGCAGGACACACTGCCCGCATCGCAGATCGACTGGCTGCGTGCCAACATGCCCGAGACGCTCGGGATCGGGCCGTATCTCGGGCTGAGCTATATCGTCGTGAATCAGACACGGACGCCGTTCGACGACGTCCGTGTCCGCGAGGCGCTGTCGTTGGCCTACGATCGCGAAACGATCTCGAACAAGATACTGCGACTCGGAGAGGAGCCCGCCTACTCGATCGTTCCGCCTGGCGTGGCGAATTATCCCTACGGGAATGCGCTCGGCTTTCGCGACATGCCGCAGCCGAAGCGGATCGAGCGGGCACAGTCGCTCATGCGCGCGGCGGGCTTCGGTCCGGACAAGCGGCTGAAGACGACGTTCGCGATCGCCAACGCGCCGGACACGCGGCGGGTGGCAGCGGCCGTGCAACAGATGTGGAAGGAAATCTACGTCGACGTCGATCTCGTGCCGAGTGAGACGGCGCTCAACTACGTCAAATTGCAAAACGGCGACTACAACATCGGCCTCGCCGCGTGGATCGCCGACTTCAACGACGCGCGAAACTTCCTGTTCTTGTTGATGACGAACAATGGTGGGTTCAACTACGGGCGTTACCACAACGCCGAGTTCGATCGGCTCATGGAGCAGTCGGACCTGGAGCGCGATCTCGTGAAGCGCGGGGAGCTCATGGCGCAGGCGGAAGCGATCGCCCTGAAGGAATTTGCCTGGCTGCCGACGCGCAATCGGGTCACGCTGAACCTCGTGCGCCCGTACGTAAAGGGCTGGGTACAGAACTCGAAAGATTTCCACAGGACGCGCTGGATCTCGATCGACACGGCGGCGCGCGCGGCGCCAGCGTCGCAATAACGCCGTGCAGAACCCCGCGCGCGATGCCCACGGCGTGCGCGGATGGTCGTGGGGACTGCTGGCCCTGTGCGCGGGCGCCCTGGGTCCCGCGCTCGCGCAAGCGCCTCCCGCCGAGCCCGACGGCATCGAGTTCCTGCGACTGTCTTCCGGCGACGAGGCACGGGCGGCGGCTGCGCGCGAGCACATCGCGGCTGGGTGGCGGGACGGTTACGCGGCGATGATCGTGGACCTGCTCGACATCATGCGGCGCACGAGCCTCGTGCAGCCGCAGTCCTGGGTGACGTTCGCGCGGCTGGCGCAATTCCTCGAGCAGGTCACCGGACAGGGATTCGGCTCCGACGTGGACGCCTGGCGGCAGTGGGTCTGGAGCCTGCCGTACGAGCCGCACCCGGAGTACGGTCCCTTCAAAGGCGCGCTGTATGCGCGGCTCGACCCCGCGTTCGCGGAGTTCTTCCGTGCCCCGACGAAGACCACGATTCGCCTCGACGAAATCCAGTGGGGCGGCGTGCGCGTCAACGGCATTCCGCCGCTGGATCATCCGGCGCACGTCGCGGCGGCCGATGCAGACTTTCTCGACGACAGCAACGTCGTCTTCGGCGTATTCGTCGACGGCGAGGCGCGCGCCTACCCGCAACGAATCCTTGCCTGGCACGAGCTGGCGCTCGACCGAGTTGGCAACCACGAGCTCACGATCGTCTACTGCACGCTGTGCGGCACGGTGATCCCATTCGATAGCATGGTCGGCGGCCAGCTGCGCAAGTTCGGCACCAGCGGACTGCTGTACCAATCGAACAAACTGATGTTCGACCATGAGACCCACAGCCTTTGGTCGAGCATCGGCGGGACTCCCGTCGTGGGCCCCCTGGTCGGCTCGGGTCTGACGCTGACGGCCTTGCCCGTCGTCACCACGACCTGGAGGGAATGGCGGCGCCGCCATCCCGATACGTCCGTGCTGTCGCTCGATACCGGCTTCGCGCGCGACTATTCCGAGGGTGCGGCCTACCGGCAGTACTTCGCGACGGATAACCTGATGTTCGACGTGTCACGCCACGACCGGCGGCTACCGAACAAGGCCGAGGTGCTCGTGCTGCGCCTCGCGAGCGCCGGCACCGCGCCGCAATCGGTCGCGATCAGCGCGGACTTTCTGCGCGAGCATCGCAGCTACGTGGTCGAGGCGGCCAAGCCCCGGCTCGTCGTGCTCACCAGCGCCGCCGGCGCAAATCGTGTCTACGAGAGTGCGGGCCACCGGTTCACCGAGCCCGACGAGGACGCGCATGTCCGCGACGAGAACGGCCGCGCCTGGACGGTCGAGGAGAACGCGCTGATCGCGACGTTCGATCCGAGCCTGAGTCTGCGTCGAGTGCCCGCGCATCGCGCGTTCTGGTTCGGCTGGTACGCGCAGGCGCCGGACACGCTCTTGATCAAGTAGGCGGCCGGCGTTCAGCGACCCTGCGAGCGCTCGTGCAACGAACGCGTCTGGCTCGCCGCCTGAGCCAGCAGTGACGCCTCGTCGAGCGTGGCGAGCTGGCGGTCGTCGAGCAGGATCCGGCCGTCGACGAGCACCATGCACACGTCCGCCGCCTGCGCCGAATAGACGAGCAACGCTACCGGGTCGTGGCGCGGTGCGAGATGCGGTCGCGCGACGTCGATCACGATCACGTCTGCCTGCTTGCCGACCTCCAGCGAGCCGATCCGCTCGTCGAGGCCGAGCGCCTTTGCGCCGTGAATCGTCGCCATGCGCAGCACCTGCCGCGCCGGCAACGCCTCCGCGTCACGCCGCAGCCACTTCTGCAGCAGCGCCGCGAGGTGCATCTCCTCGAACAGATTCAGGTTGTTGTTGCTGGCCGCGCCGTCGGTGCCGAGCCCGACGTTGATGCCTTGCTCGAGCAGCGTCTGGACCGGTGCGATGCCGTTCGCGAGCTTCAGGTTGCTGCTCGGGTTGTGCGCGACGCTCGCGCCGCCCTCCCGCAGCAAGCGCTGATCCGTCGCGTCGACATAGATGCCGTGCGCACACACGACCGGCACAGCGAAGCAGCCTAGCTCGGCCAGCTGCTGGACGGGCGACACCCCGTACCGTTGGCGGCTCTCCTCGACTTCCCGCTCCGTCTCGGCAAGGTGGATATGCAGACCGCACTCGAGCCGCTCGGCTTCACCGAGGATCTCTCGCAGGTACGCCGGGCTGCAGAGGTAGGCGGAGTGCGGGCCGAGCCGGACGGTCACGCGACCGTCGGCTCGACCGTGCCAATGTTGCGTGCAGCTCGATGCCGCTCTTCAGTAGCTGCTCGCCTTGTCCTGAGTTGTCGAACAGCGCGCCGGTGAGACAGGCACGCAGTCCCGCGCTCGCGACCTCGTCCGCGACCTGATCCATATGGAAGTACATGTCGTGGAAGCAGGTGGTACCGCCGCGGATCAGCTCCGCTATTCCCAAGCGCGCTCCGATGCGGACGTCTTCCGGCGTGAGATGGTCCTCGAGCGGCTTGACGCGCTCGAGCAACCAGGGCCAGAAGGCGAGGTCGTCCGCGTAGTTGCGCATCAACGTCATCGATAGATGCGTGTGCGTGTTGACGAGTCCCGGCAGCACGATCCGCTCGCGCCCATCGATGGTCCGATCCGGGACGAAGCCGTCCGGGACCCGGCCGACACCCACGATCTGGTCGTCGGCGATGGCCAAGTCGGCGCCCTCGAGCACCTCGTCCCGCGCATTGACGGTGACGAGCGTCGCCTGCCGAAAGAGCAGCTTCATGGCGTGCTCAGGCCTGCCAGTGCGCGAGATAGTCGCGCTGATCCTGCGTCAGCGCATCGATCGCGACGCCGGCGGATGCGAGCTTGAGCCGGGCGACTTGCTCGTCGATCGTGGGCGGCACTGCATGACAATCGGCCGTGAGCGAACGGCCCTGCTCGACGACGTAGCGCGCCGCGAGCGCCTGCAGCGCGAAGCTCATGTCCATGATCTCGGCCGGGTGCCCATCGCCGCAGGAGATATTCACGATGTGGCCGCCGCCGAGGAGATTCAGCCAGCGTCCGTCCGCGAGCCTGAAGCCTTCCACGTTCGCACGCAGCTCCGTGCGCTCGGTGGCGAGCTTGGCGAGGCCGGCCACGTCGATTTCTTCCCAGAAGTGGCCGGCGTTGGCGAGCAGCACATTGCTCTTCAGCAACGGGAAATGCTCGGCGCGCAGCGCATGGCGCACGCCCGTCACCGTGAGCACGACGTCGGCGACCCGACAGGCTTGCGCGAGCGGCAGAACGCGGCAGCCGTGCAGCAACGCATCCGCCGCCTTGATCGGGTCCACCTCGCAGACGACCACGTGGGCCCCGAGGCCTTGCGCGCGCAGGGCGCAGCCCTTGCCGCACCAGCCGTAGCCGACGATCACGACCGTCTTGCCGGCCAGCAGCAGATTCGTCGTGCGCAGGACGGCTTCCCACACGGACTGGCCGGTGCCGTGGACATTGTCGAACAGATACTTGCAGCGCGCGTCGTTCACGAGCACTACGGGGAATCGCAGCTGGCCGGCTTTGGCGCGGGCCCGCGCGCGCAGGACGCCCGGAGGTGGTTTCCTCGCACGCACCGAGCATCTCGTCCGCGTAGCCGCGCGCGCCTCGTGCAGCAGCTCGACGAGCTCGCCGCCGTCGTCGATCACCACGTGCGGGCGCAGCTCGAGCGCTGCGCTCATATAGCCGCGCATCTCCTCGGCGTTCGGCGCCGTGGCGGGCATAGACGTGCAGTCCTTCGGCCGCGAGCGCCGCGACGACGTCGTCCTTGGTCGACTCCGGATTGCTGCCGCTCACGGACACGACGGCCCCGCCGGCGCGCAGCACCAGCGCGAGATACGCGGTCTTTGCTTCCAGATGGACGCAGACGGTGATCCGCCTGTCGGCGAACGGCCGCTCGGCAGCGAACTGCTGCTCGAGGTGCCGCAGAATCGGCATGTTGCGGCGTACCCAGTCGATCTTGCGCCGCCCTTCGGCGGCGAGCTCGGGAGCGGCCACGATGTTTGGCTGCATGACGGTGTCTCGACAAGCGGCAGGACGAGGGTCGAGCCGAGTATAGGCAAGTCTGCCGCGTCGGGACGAGCGTCGGGAGCGTGCGGGTGACGCCGTGCCGGCGCTTGGCGCGCGGCGTGAGCCGCCGATCCGCGCCTGCGCGTCGACGCGTTGACGGAGCTCGGGCAACCGGCTACGTTCCTGCGATACACGGAGCCTCGGGGGGTCGAGGAGGGGTTCTGAGCAGATAAGTGAGTGCCGCGCTCGCATGCGTCGGCATCGCTTTCGTGGCGGGCGCGCAGACCACGCCGGTCGGGCAGCTCAAATCGCTGTCGCACGCGATCCACGCCGTCGACGACCTCGATACCACGCTCGCGTTCTATCGCGACGTGTTCGGCATCGACGGCAAGGCGCAGGACTTTCCGAATCCCGCCGTGTCCCTGCTGACGAACGCGCCCGGCGTCGCGCTGCGGCTGTCGATGGTCGGCTCTGCCGGGCGGCACGCGCTTCGAGTTCACGCATTTCAAAGGGCGTCGAGCGCCAGCCGGCGCAGGCCAGGTACACGGATCCCGGCGCCGCCAGTCTCGTCTTGTACGTCCGGCGACATCGACGCGCTGGTGGCCGCCGCCAAGAAGGCCGGGGCGGCGATCGTCACGACCGGCGGCGCTCCGCTCGAGATCGACACGGCGAGCGGCAAGGCGCGCTCCATCGTGCTGCGCGACCCCGACGGGTTCTTCCTGCAGCTCGTGCAGGACGCACCGCGCCGCCGGAGCCCCCGCAGGCAACGTGCACCGCGTTTCGCTCGCGTACACGATGGAAGACGCCGCGGCGACGCGAGCACTTCTATACCGGCATGCTCGGCGTCGAGCTCGGCGGGCGCGTCCGCGTTCGCGCAAGGACGCCGGCGCTGGCCAAGCTCGTCGGTGCGCCCGAGAACGGTGGAGTTTCGCAGGCTCGCCGGCACGCTGCCGCCGGGCACCGCCGTCGACTTCACCGAGTTTCGCGGCGTGCCGCGCACGAAGTTCCATCTGCGCGTGCGCGATCCCGGCGCGCCCGCGATGGCGGTGCAGGTCACGAACATCGAAGGCATGGTGGCGCAGATGAAGGCGGCCGGCGTGAATCTGCTCTCGGCGAACGGCGCGCTCGTCGACTTCGGCAACGGCGTCCACAACATCTTCGTGGAAGACCCGAACGGCATGAATCTGGAGCTGTTCGAGAGGTCCGCCGCACCGCCAAGCGCACCACGCAACTGAAGAGCTCGCGGGTGCCGGAGTGGGGCTTTCCCTGGAGGGGCGAGCGCTATCGCGCAGCCGGCTCGGCCAATGGCCGTCAAAACACCGGGACGCCGTTGACGTTGTAGCGCAGCGCGCCGGGTGGCAGGCGGTCGAGATTGCGTTTGGCCTGCTCGCGGAGATTCTCGTCCGTCACGTAAGTATCGAGGAGCTGCGTGGCGGCAGCTCGGTCTCTACCCGCGAGTCGCATGGCCAGGTTGATGATGGCTTGACTCCGCACCGGTGAGCTGGTGAACGCATCGAGCAAGGTGGCATCGGGGGTCGCGGTGGGCGCTGCCGCGAGCAGCGCGCTCAGCGCGGCGTCGCGGGCCGGCCCCGCCGGTAACCGCAAGCTCCACGCCCGCGCACTGGTCGCGTCCGCCTGGGCCCACGTGGAGACTGCGGCCGTTACCGCGATCGGCTGATTCGATGCCGCATCGTAGTCGCGCGCCCAGCTCGCGGCAGCCTGCGGATCCCGCTGCGCCCAGCGCGAGGCCACGACGTACGCGGCCCGCGGTGCGGCGGCAGAAGCATCGCTCGCGGTCTCGAGGAGGTGCGCGGCCGCCGCGGGATCGGCCGTGGCCAGGCCCGCAGCGATGGCGCCCACGGCGGCGGAGTAGGCGGGATCGCCCCGGTACTGCGCGAGCCACGCGGCGGCGGCTTGCGGATCCGTCTGGGCATACCCTTCCGCGACGCCCTGGATCCACTCGTTGTGCGCGGCAGAGGGAATGCGCGCCGTGAGCTCGGCGGCGTGCGCAGGGTTGTTGCGGGCCAGCTGCTGGGCGACTTGCTGGTACGTGCCGCGCGCGTCGAAGTCGTGGGTCGTGAGCCAGTCGACCGCGGCGTCGGGGGCCGTGGCTGCCCACATCGCGAGCAGCGGTCGTAACGCGCTGCTGCGCAGGTCCGCGTCGGGGAGCGCCATGAGCCGATCGGCGAGCGGGCCGGCATCGCTCCCGATGGCGGCTCTTCCCGAGAAGACGACCGACTGCAACGCCTGCAGCCGCAGCGCCGGCGAGTCGAGCGCCGCGGCGAGGTCGATCGCGCGGGCCACGTCGTTCTGGGCGATGCCTTGCAGCACGGCCACCACGCGGTTCTGATCTCCCGAGCTGCGTGCCCACGCGAGCGCGGCATCGGCGTCGCGCGCGCCGTAGCTGCGCGCGATCACGGCGAGAGCGCTCTCGCGTTGACCGCCGGCCGGCAGTGCCTCGGCTGCGTGCAGCGCGAGCTCCGGGTCTTGAGTCGCGAGTGCCTGGATGGCCGCCATCCGCACGGACGGATTGGCAGGTGTGCTCGATGAATCGTCGAGCGCGAGCAGCTCGCGCGGGCGAAGCTGGGCGATCTGCACACCCAGCGTGTTGTAGACCTCCGGATGCGCGTTGCGGTCGACCGACTGCAGATGCGCAAGCGCTGCATCCGGGTCGAGTCGCACCCAGGCGCGCGCCACGTTCGCGAGGAACCGTTGCCGCAGCAGCGGATCCGTGAGCCCGTCGACGGCGGCGAGCGCCGCGCCGGGATCCGTTTTCGCCCAGCTTTGGGCAACGCCTTCTAGCGCCTGCGAACGGGCGCCGAGGTCCGTCAGCGCCAGAGCCTGCGCGAGTGCAGCGGCCGGCGCCGTCGCCGCGCGCGCCGTGATCGCATCGGCGTAGACCTGCGACTCGATCCCGAACGGGACCGCCGCGGCCACTTGCCGCAGCGCTCGCTCGTCGCCACCGAGGGCGGGCACGAGTGCGGCCGCGATCACCCGGGCGGACGCTCGGTCGGAGATCTTGGCGAGTGCATCCAGGGCCGCTGCGGGATCCTTCACGGCCCAGGCGGCGTAGAGAGGAGCGCGCTGCTCTAGCGGGAGGCCGGCCGAGGCTTCCACGGCCGCCGCCGGGTCGAGCTCTGCGTAGCGCGTGAGGAGCACCTCCAGCGCGAAGGTGCGCGCCGTGCTCGGCGGCCGCTGCGCGGCCGCGCGAATCATGGCCGCGAGCTCGCTCGAATCGGCCGCGGCCGTGACTCGATACAGAGCGGCGCGTTCCGCGGTCGTCGAGCCGGCCGCCGCCGCAGGCGACGGCGTCTCGAGTGAAGATTCCGCGCCTTCGTCCGGTCGTGACGTGAGCGTGGGAATATTCGGCACCGGACGGTCGACCGCGTGCATGACGGCTGCGCCCACGAGGGCGCCCGCGGCGGCAGTGAGGACGAGCAGTGTGCGGCGCATGGCGCACCCTCCCCAAGACCTTAAGGGTGCCTTGTAGCAGAAACCCCCGGGCGAAGGAATGCTGCCACGCGCGGCGTCCGGTAAGATCCCCGGAGATCGAGGGTACCGAGCGATATGCACAAGTCAGCTGTCGGAATCTGTGTTGCAGCAGCGGTATGGGCGAGTGCGGCCTGGGCGCAGACGGCCGATCCGATCAAGGCCAGCGAGGTGCCGCAGCGCAAGAAGGTGGCGCCCCTGCCGCCGCGCGGAACCTACCTCCCACCGAAGACGTCCTGGGGCGATCCCGCGATCGCGGGCGCCTACAACAACAGCGACGAGAGCGGGACTCCGTTCGAGCAGCCGCCGGAGTTCGCCGGCCGCACGCTCGACAGCTTCACGCCCGAGGAGCTCGCGAAGATCACGCGGCAGCGCCAGGAGCAGACGATCGAGCGCAATCCAACGTTGAGCGAGTTCCCCGGCGCCACGAGCCCCATGCACTGGTTCGAGAACTACTTCGCCGCCAACAGTCGTGCGTGGCTGGTTGCGGATCCGCCCGACGGCAAGGTGCCGCCGCTGCTCGACGAAGCCAAGCAACGTGCCGCGGCGCGGCAGGAAGCGCGCAAAGGGCGAGGCCCGGCAGACTCGTACACGGATCGCAGCCTGTACGATCGGTGCATCACGCGCGGCGTGCCGGGCTCGATGATGCCGGCCATCTACGGCAACTCATACCAGATCATGCAGAGCCCGGGCGCCGTGACGATCACCTACGAGATGGTCCACGACACGCGGGTCATCCCGCTCGACGGCCGGCCGCACGTGAATCCAACGATCCGGCAATATCTCGGCGACGCCCGCGGCCACTGGGAAGGGAACACGCTGGTCGTCGAGACCACGAACTTCACGGACAAAACGCCTTACCGGGGCTCGAGCGAGCATTTGACCCTGGTGGAGCGGTTCACGCCGCTCGGCCCCGATACGCTCGAGTGGTCGGTGACGTTCGACGACCCGCAAACGTGGGCGCGGCCGTGGACCTTTGCGATGAATCTCACGCACGACGAGACCCAGCCGCCGTTCGAGTACGCCTGCCACGAAGGCAACTACGGGATGCGCAACATGCTCTCGGCTGCCCGCGCGGAAGAGGCCGCGGCCAAGGCCAAGAAATAGCCCGCGCGGTCCCCAAAACCCGACCGGAGTGCCCCGGTGTCGCGCGCGCGCCACAAAAAGCGCCGAACCGGCGGGTTCGTTCGTCGAAATCCGTGAAAGAGAAGGAGGCGTTTGGCGCGTCTTGGGATAATATCCCCAAAACGTAGCGGGGGATTTCGTAGCTGGGGGCCTTACCACTCACCAGAGAGGGATTCAGTAGCCATGAACCAACAACCACGAACCTGTGTCATCGTCTCGAGGCTGAAGACGCGCGCGACTGTCCGGCAGTTAGCCCTGGCCGCGTGCGTCTTGGTCCCCGCGCTCTCCTGGGCGCAGGGCGAGCCTCAAGGCCCCGAGCAAATCATCGTCACGGGCACGCGGCTGCCCGATCCCAACCTCATCAGCACGAGCCCGATTCAGGTCGTCACCTCGCAAGACATCGCGATCTCGGGCCGCAACGACGCCTTCGACATCCTGCAGTTGCTGCCCCAGAACCTGAACAACGACCTGGGCCAGGACCTCGGCAACAAGACCAGCGGCTTGACCACGGCCGGCGGCGTCGCGACCGCCGACCTGCGCGGCCTCGGGCCGAACCGGACGCTGGTGCTCGTCAACGGCCGCCGGCTCGGCAACGGCTCGCCGTACACGGCGATCTCGTCGCCGGCGCCGGACCTCGACCAGATTCCCACGCGCCTGATCGAGCGCGTGGAAGTCGTCACGGGCGGTGCCTCGGCCGTGTACGGCTCCGATGCGATCGCGGGCGTGGTGAACTTCATCACGAAGCGGGATTTCGAAGGCATCGAGTTCGACGCGCAGACCGGGTTCAACTGGCACGACAACAGCAACAGCGTTCGCGCAAGGGTTGCTGTCCGACGCCGGCTTCGACCATCCCGAGCGGCACGCATACGGACGGCCGAAGCGGCAACTACAGTTTGCTCGCCGGCGCCAACAGCCCGAACGGCCGCGGCAATTTCACCGTGTATCTCGGCTACCAGAACCAGACGGGCGTGCGGGCCGACGACCGTGATTTCGGTGCCGGCCAGCTGTTCACGGACACCGATGACGACGGCGTGCCGACGGGCACCGCCTCCATGGGCGGATCGAGCAACTCGAACTATTTTCGGCCCAGGACCGGCCCGAATGGCTCGGATCCGTCGGCCGTTTTCAGCGTGCTGCGGCAATCAGTTCGTGCCGCGCGGCAGCGCCGACACCACGCCGCCGGCCGTGTTCAACGCCCAGAAAGACATCTACATGCAACGGCAGTACAAGCGAACGACCGCCGGCATGATCGGGCACTACGACTTGAACGACCACGTGCAGCCGTACGTGGAATTCGGCTTCATGAACGACAAGACGCACCAGGAGATCGCGCCGTCGGCGTTGTTCCGGCAGAGCAATCCGCTCGTGGCCGGTGGTAACTACCTGATCAATTGCAGCAACCCGCTGCTGAGTGCGCAGCAGCAGAACGCTTCTGTGCACGGGAGCAGGAGATTACGGCCGATGCAGCTGTCCCCGGCTCGACGTCTGCCCAAGTGGAGATCGGCCGGCGCAACATCGAAGGCGGCCAGCGCACGTCCGACTACGAGCACACGAACTACCGCGCCGTGGGCGGCCTGCGCGGCGATCTCGGCAACGTGTGGAGCTACGACGGCTACGCGCAGTATTACTACGTGCAGTTCTACAACAGCAACAACCGCTACCTGAATTTCGAGAAGATCGGGAATGCGCTGCAGGTCATGACTGATCCGGCTACCGGTGAACCCGTGTGTATCACGGGCCCCCATGCGTCCCCTACAACATCTTTTCGGACGGAGGCGTTACCCAAGACGCACTTAGCTATCTCTACACCGACGGCACGGCTTACGGCACCACGACGCTGCGCACGGCGCACGCCGATTTCACGGCCGATCTCGGCGAGTACGGCGCGAAGCTCAGGAGCGCCAAGCAGGGCCTGTCGCTGAACGTCGGTTACGAGACCCGCAAGGACGCCATCAGCTTCAAGCCGGACGATGCCGAGCTCAGCGGCTTGCTCTCGGGATTCGCCGGCGCGTCGGTCGCGATCGATAGGTCCATCAGCGTCAACGAGTACTTCGCGGAGCTGCGCGTTCCGCTGATCCAGGACAAGGCGCACGTGCAAGATTTGAGCATCGACGCCGGCTTCCGCCAGTCGGATTATTCGACCAGCGGGTCGGTGAATGCGTCGAAGTTCGAGATCCAGTACGCGCCGGCCGCCAGCACTCGGTTGCGAGCCTCGTTGAACCGAGCGGTTCGCGCGCCGAGCATCATCGAGCTGTACAACCCGCAGTCCATCGGCCAGATCACGATCGGGGCCGACCCGTGCGCGCCGACGTTGAGCTCGACCAACACCATCATTCCGGCCGTGAACACGTTGCAGGAGTGTCTGCGCACCGTCCGGCCGGATCAGGCCACGGACTTCACGGCCGCCTACGGCAATGGTGGCACGACGAACCAGATCCCGCAGGGCACGGCGAGCCAGCTGTCGCAGATCCAAGGCGGCAACGAGCAGCTGCGTGCCGAGACGGCGGATACGTACAGCATCGGTGTGACGCTCACGCCCGAGCGTGCGAAGGGAATCACGACCAGCATCGACTTCTGGCACGTGAAGCTCGACGATGCCGTCGGGACGCTGCCGGCCGGCGTGATTCTGAATGGCTGCCCCAACACGGGCGATCCGGTGTTCTGCAGTCAGCTGGTCCGAGAGCCCCAGACGTTCTCGCTGCAAGGCGCCAGCGTCCAAGGTGGCGGCTACATCGTCCAAACCAGTCAGAACATCGCCGGCGCCGAGGCCAGCGGTATCGACGTGCAGGGCGCCTATCGGCTCGATCTGCAGCGCCGCGGGTCTCTGGCGTTCGCGTGGGCAGGCTCGTACATGCTCCAGAACGAGAGCACACCGTATGTCGGCGCGCATACCTACGACTGCAGTGGCCTGTTCGGGCTCACGTGCCAGACGGTCAACCCGAAATGGCACCACGTCTTCCGCACGACGTGGGCCACTGCGAAGGGCGTCGCCGCAACGCTGACGTGGCGCCATCTGTCCGAGGTCAAGGAGGACAACAACGATTCGGACCCGACGCTGAACAACTCCAGCTTCGCCGGGTACGACTCGTTCAACGGGAAGATCGGCGCGCAAAACTACTTCGATCTCGCGGCGACCTATCCGCTGAAGAAAGTCGAGCTGCGCGGGGGCATCAACAACATCACGGACAAGGATCCCCCGATACTGGGCTCCGAGATCATCGGTGGCGGCTCGCCGAACACCTACTCCACGTATGACATGCTCGGTCGCCAGGTCTTCCTGGCGTTCAACCTGAAGCTCTGATCGCCCGAGCGCGGAATCGGCAGGAGAGGGCCGGCGCCGAAAAGCGCCGGCCCTTTTTCTTGGTCCGCGTCCCTGGGCCGGAAGGGTCAGCCGCCCGCGAAGTTGGCCCGATACACGGGCGCGAGCCGCTCGAGGGCCTCGGTCCTCGTCGCGATCGCGAATAGCCGAGGCGCGTGCTCGGCGAACCATGCGCGCCCCGGGCGCCAGCGCGTCATCACGGCCAGGTAGATATCCAGCGCCGAGAACCTGTCGCCCAAGAACCAGGGCTCTCGGGCCTGCTGCTCCAGCTGGGAATACAGGCCGCGCGCGTAGCGGTCCACGGCGTCCTTGAAGCCCTTCTGCGCCTCGAGCGCTGCGACGAAGCGCGACGGGTCGTCCGCGTAGGTATACGTGGGATACACGTTCGCCACGAGAAAAATCAACCAGCGCAGAAACATGGGCCGCAGCGGATCCGTCGGGCGCGGCACCAGCCCGTCGTCGTGCGCCACGTCCGCCAAATGCAAGGTGATGGCGGCGCTCTCGGTCATGACGGTGCCGTCCGCGAGCACGAGCGTCGGCACCTGCGCGAGCGGATTCAGCTTCTCGAGGCGGCGCCGTGCCTCGGCGGACTTGAACAGGTCGCCGACTTGCTCGAAGTCGTAGTCGATGGCGTACCACGCGAGCTGGGCCTCGACGATCGCCGAGCCCCAACCGCGCTCGCCATGGAGTTTCAGCTTGCCCATGCAGCGTACAAGATAGCCGCGCTCGCACGTGTGCGCTAGCGAATGGCGCGCAAGGAGACCGTGGCCGATGGCGGCGCGCTTACGCGCCGCCATCGGCTCGCGATGCTCACGAAGCGTCGTCCGCGCTCGCCACGTGGTGCGCGGCCAGCGACGGCAGCGACTTGACGCTGTCGTTTGCCGCGGCGAGTGCTCGCCGGTAACAGCTCCTCGCTTCGATCGTCTCTGCGAGCGAGCGGCCTTCGCGGACGTCGCATACGGCGCGCGCCGCCGTGCGCAACCGCGCGTGCAGCGTTTCCACGCCGTCCGGCGTATTGAGATTGAGATCGGCGTACCGTACCGTGACGCTCGGTGCTTCCACGACACCTTCCGCTCCCTCGGCGTTGGCCGCGAATGAGCTACTCGTCAGTGCGCCGAATGCCGCAAGGGCAGGCGCGTATCTTGCGATGGCCTTGAACATGATGCCTCCCGAAAAAGTTGTGGGTTCCATGTCTCGACCCGCCGTGCTGGGACCGGGTTTCGATGCGCGTCATTCTGCTCCGTCGTGCCATCGCGGCAATTCGATTGTCTGAAGCGTCGTTCAGTTCTTCTGAAGCGGGGAGCACATGAAAAAGAAGACGCAATCCGAGCGCCCTTCGGCTCGCTCCGCGCGACTGCCGTTGAACGCAGTCCGCGTATTCGAAGCGGTGGCCGCCCAACGCAGCTTCAGCGCGGCGGCGGACGCGTTGCACGTGACGACGGCGGCCGTGAGCATGCAGATCAAATCGCTCGAGCAGCATCTACAGGTGCGCCTGTTTCGGCGGAATCGCCGCGACGTGGAGTTGACCGCCGAGGGCGAGTCGCTGCTCCCCTACGTGCGCCGCGGCTTGGACGAGCTCGAGCTCGGCTTTCGGGCGATCAAGTCGGCGCGCAGCGGCGCCGTGGCGCTGAGCGTGCTCGGCTCCTTCTTGCAGGCATGGCTGCTGCCGCGTCTGAACGCTTTCTGTGAGGCGTGCCCGGATATCGACTTGCAGATTCGCGCCTCGGCGACGCTGGTCGATTTCGCGCGCGAGGACGTGCACGTGGCGATTCGTTTCGGCCGGGGCGATTGGCCGCGACTTCATGCCGAGCGGCTGATGGACGAATGGCTCGTGGCCGTATGCACACCCGAGCTCCTGAAGCGACACGGTGGGCTGAGCGGCCCCCGGCGCGACGGGTGCTTATCCTCTCGTGCACAGCTCGAGCGAGCCCTGGGACATCTGGCTCGCCGGCACAGACGAGGACAAGGAGATCTGGCCGGTAACCACGGGCACGGCCTTCGACAACTCGGTTGCGGTGGTGCATGCGGCCAAGCAAGGGCTGGGTCTCGCGCTTGTGCGCTGGTCGCTCGCCGCCGACGAGATCGCGAAAGGGCATGTGGTGCTGGCCCACCCGAAGGCATTGCGATTTCGCCGTAGCTACTACTTCGTCTGCCCGGAGTCGTATCTGACGCTGCCGAAGGTGGCCGCGTTTCGCGGCTGGCTACTTGCGGCCGCGCAAGCGTCGCCGAAGCCGATGGAGGCGTAGCGAATCGCGACGCGTGCACGCGGGATCGCGCGTCCGTTATCATCGGCGTAGCGGCTGATGCCGAACGAGGGGATAACGATGACGAACCGCCGGGATTTTCTCGCCGCTTCCGCGGCCGCCGTCGTGGCCGCCCAGCTCGGGGCGCCGCGTGCCGGAGCCGCCGACAAGGTGCCGGTGCTCGGCTTGATCTTTCCGCCCGCCGACCGCGGCATTCCCGAGGAGGGCGTGGCGATGTACGGCGACAGCCTGAAGTTCGTCGTCACCGGACTGGGCGTGGAGAAGATGACACCGGAAGGATTCGACGCCGTCATGGAGCGTATTCCGGCCGCGGCAAAGAAGTTGGCGGCCGCGGGCGCCGAGGCCATCGAGCTTACCGGCACGTCGTTGACGTTCTACAAGGGCGAAGCCTACAACCAGCAGTTGCGCAAGATCGTGACGGAGGCCTCCGGCCTGCCTGCGACGACGATGAGCAACGGCGTGATCGAGGGGCTGAAGGCCGTCGGCGCGAAGCGTGTCGCGGTCGCGACCGCCTACAACGACGAGGTCAACGATCGGCTGCGGGCGTTCCTGAAGGAGCACGGTCTCACGGCCGCCGTGGTTATGGGTCTCGGCATCGAGGCAATCGCCGATGTCGACAACGTTACCCAGAAGGATCTCATCGAGTTCGGTGCGCGCGTGCGGGCCTCGGCCCCGGACGCCGATTCGTTGCTCGTGTCTTGCGGCGGGTTCCGCACGCTCGAGATCATCGCGCCGCTCGAGAGCAAGACCGGTGTTCCCGTGATCTCGAGCATGCCCCACGGCCTGTGGGCCGGCGCGCGGCTCGTGGGCTTGAGCGGCGCGGCACCGGGGTACGGCAGGCTGCTGTCCGGCAAAGCCTGATCGCGCACGAACGCGTTGCAAGCAGCATAGCAGCGGCACGCGCCGCCGGGGTGTTCCCGCCACGTGCGACGTCGAGGATGCACGCGCGGTCGAGCACGGTATGGCGCGCCTTCGAACCGGGATGCGACGGCGGGCGCGACGTGCGACACTGCGACGATCGTAGACAGCTCATGATGGGTGGATCATGGCGTTACCTCCCGGCGTCGCGCAGCGTGATTTTCAGCGGGCCCTCGACGAGCTGGCGAATGTCGTCGGGCGCGACTGGGTGTTCACGAGAGACGAGGACCTGAATCTCTACCGCGACGCGTACTCCCCCTACTGGGGTGAGCCCGAGGATCGCGTGCCGTCGGCGGCGGTGGCGCCCGAGCGAGTCGAGCAGGTCCAGGCGATCGTCACGATCGCAAACAAATACAAGCTTCCGCTGTGGACGGTATCCACGGGCAGAAACCTGGGCTACGGCGGCTCGTCGCCGGCGTACTCGGGCAGCGTGCTGGTGGATCTGAAGCGAATGAACCGCGTCATCGAGGTCAACGACAAGACGCATTACGCCGTGGTGGAGCCCGGCGTCAGCTACTTCGATCTGTATCGCTATATCCAGGAGCACAAGCTCAACGTCTGGATCGACCCGGCGGATCCCGGCTGGGGCTCGCCCGTGGGCAATTCGCTCGAGCGCGGCGGCGGGCGCACGCCGATGCGCGACCACTGGAACGCGGTCTGCGGGCTCGAAGTCGTGCTGCCGAACGGCGAGCTGCTGCGCACGGGCATGGGCGGCCTGCCGAACACGCAGGTGTGGCATCAGTACAAATACGGCTTCGGACCGGTCGTCGACGGGCTGTTCTCGCAGTCGAATTTCGGCATCGTCACGCGGATGGGCGTGTGGTTGATGCCGGTCCCCGAGGCGTATCGCGACGGCAGAGTCAGCGTGCCGAAGCACGACGACTTGATTCCGTTCATGGAGAGCTACGCGTATCTCATGAACTCCGACATCCTGCGCGGCACGATGCTGCTCGAGAGCCCGCTGCTGAACTACCACACCTCGCAGGGCGGGTCGTTCTTCGAGATGCCGAACGGCCCGTCGATTGCCGAGCTCGATCGTCTGGCGACGGAACGCGATCTGCCGTACTGGAGCGCAGAGTTCCGCTTCTGGGGCCCGCCGCGAGTCATCGAGGCGCAGTGGGAATACGTCAAGGAGAAATTCGGCGCGATCCCCGGCGCATCGTTCAAGGACGGGCGGAACTATCGATTTCCGACCGAGGTGGACCAGACCGACTCGACGCTGCTCGTGGCGCTCGGCATCCCAAACCTCGGCGTGTTCGGCCTGCTACAGGGCGGTGGGCATCTCGGCTTCTCGCCGATCATCCCCATGACCGGCGAGGCCATCTTCAAGGCCCAGAAGGTGTATGGCCAGCTCTATGCGGACATGAACCTGCCGGTCGGCAATCAGTTCGCAGCGCTGCCCTGGTCGTACAACCCGCGCGCGCTCGTGTTGCTATTCGGCATTCCGCTCTCGCACGACAAGGCGAAGAACCGGGACGGCCGGCGGATCTTCGAGAGGCTCGTGGAAGTTTCGGCCGAGAACGGCTGGGCCGAGTACCGCACGCACGTGGCATTCATGGACAAGGTGATGGACGCGTACTCGTTCAACGACCACGCGATGCGCCGCTTCCACGAGGTGCTGAAGGATGCCATCGACCCGAACGGCATCTTGTCGCCGGGCAAGTCGGGCATCTGGCCGAAGCGTCTGCGCGGCAATCGACCGGCTTAGCAACAGCGACTTTGTCGCTCGGCTGCGACGCTTGCACGTGCCGCGGCGCGGCGCTAGGATGCCGCCCCGTATGAAACGCGCCACGAACATGCAACTCGTATTTCACCACTCGAGGTGGACTGCCTGATCGTGCGCGTGACGGAGGGCAGTCGGTTCAGACACCGCGACTGCCTAGCCCAAGAACCCTGGTCAGGCAGTCGCCTCACCGGGGTTTTTTGTTTATGAGCGAGCGAAACATCGAAAACATCGTGATTCGGCGGGCCGAGCCCGACGACTACCGTGGGTTGCAGCGCATCCACGAGCAACCGCTGGCCATCTACGGCACGCTGCAGATGCCGTATCCGTCGGCGCAAACGTGGCGCCAGCGCCTCGAGCAGCAGGTGGGCAACCACTACACGCTCGTGGCCTGCGTGCGCGACGTGCTGGTCGGCGGCCTGGGTCTCATGGTGCCGGACCGCTCGCCGCGGCGGGCACACGTCGGCGAGCTCGGCCTCGCGGTTCACGACGGCTGGCAAGGTCATGGCATCGGCACGGCGCTGGTGCGCGCCGCGGTGGGGCTGGCCGACCGCTGGCTGAACCTTCGCAGGCTCGAGCTCACGGTGTTTGCCGACAACGAGCGCGCGATCGGCCTGTACAAGAAGTTCGGCTTCGAAGTGGAAGGATTGCTGCGTCGTTACGCGCTTCGCGACGGCGCGTTCGTCGACGCGTACCTGATGGCGCGGCTGCGCTGAGCAGCCGCGCGCTCCGGCGTCGAGATAGGCCGCCCACCGCCCGGTCGCGCCAGAACCGCGGCCGACCGCACGAAGGATCAGTGCGACCTCGGCACGCCTGCGGCTTGCAGCGGACGACCGGCGTGTGGTCAAGTGTCGCGACCACGGGGGTCTGCTGCAGGAGAGTGCGCCATGCGTCGTATGAACGTGATCGGTCATGGCCTGGGGGCGCTCACGCTTTCACTCGTGCTCGGCCAGAGCACCATGGCCCAGCCGCCCAAACCCGGCGTCAAAGGCTACGAGGTCGAGTGGGTGTATCGCGTGCGCTACGGCTTCATCGACGAGTGGTGGGATCTGTTTCGCAAATACCAGATTCCCGTGCTCGATCGCATGAAGACGCTCGGCTATGTCGTCGACTATCGGCTCTATCATCCGCAGTTCCACACCGATGAGGCCAGCCGCTGGGACTATCGCGTGGAGATCACGTATCGCGACCAGGAAGCGGGCTCGCACGAGGAGGAGATCGCGCAGCAGCTGTTTGCCGATACGGCCACGCGCAAGCGCGAAGAGCTCCGCCGTTGGGAGCTGACGACGAATCATTGGGATCTGCCGATCTACCAGGTCGACACGACGAAGTCGCGCTGAGGGAGTCATGTTGAAGACAATCGCCGCGTCCTGCTTGCTGCTGTACGTTGCCGCGGGGGCTCACGCCCAGGGTCCGCCTCCAGCGCAGGCCCCCGCCGTCTGTACGCGCGCGGACCTGCAGACCGCCGTGGACAGCTACATCGCCGCGCAGAAATCCGGCGATGTCGCGAAGATGTCGCTCGCCGACAAGGTCGTGTTCCGCGAGAACATGGCGGACGTCGCCAAGACCGAGGGTGTCTGGAAGCAAGGCGCTGCCCATTGCCCAGTCGCGCAGCTTCCTCGATCCGGTACGCTGCAAGACGTTCAGCGAGGTCGTCGTCACGCAGGGCGATCATCAGTACGTGATCGGCACGCGCCTCTATGTCGACCGGCAGAAAATCACGCGCATCGACAGCCTCGTGACCGACAAGGGCGACTGGCTGTTCAATGCGAACGCGTATTTGAAGTACTCGAGCACCGAAGACTGGAGCGCGCCGAAGCAGGACGCGCGCGTATCGGGCCAGGCGCTGATCAATGCCGCCAACAGCTACCTCGACCTGTTCTCGGACAAGTTCGTGAAGGCGCCGTGGGGCCGGCCCTGCGCCCGGCTCGAGGGCGGCGCGTATACGAACCGCGACGGCAAGAAGGATGCCACCTGTGAGGTCGGAATCCCGGCCGGCGTCCTGTACATCGTGAACCGTGATTACGTCGTCGATGAGGAGAGCGGTGTGATCAACGTGTTCTGCCGCTTCGGCAACAGCAGCACGGGCATGCCGGACTCGCATACCTTCCGGCTCGTGAACGGCCAATTCACGAACGTGCACACGCTGTCCGTGAATCTGAATCCGGACGCGCCCTCGCCGCAGTCGGACGACAACGGGGCGATCCTGCGCAACGCTCAGTGACCTGAGCACGGCCTCGCCGTGAGCTAGGTTCCCTAGCGGCTGGCACGAAATCCGCGGCTCGACGCGCTCACGGTAGCGGGTAGCTTGTCGCCCATCGACGACTCGGGCCGTCGCTGACGGCACCGATGTCGTCGCCTCCGAGTCGTCTCGATTAAGTCAACTGCACGGTTTCATGCGCCTTTCCGTGTCGGCGATCGGCGACGTCACGCGCGCAGCGGACTGGTTTTGCGCCGTACATCACACCTTCCAGGAGTCGATTTCTCGAACATGAGCGGCGCGCGCTGACCTGTCCACTCGAGATTACTCTCGCGCGCATTCGCTAACGGCAAAACGTTCGACGGGGGTATCGGATCATGAGAAGACCTCTCCGGACTGCGCTCCTCGGTACATGCACTGGATGCATGCTCGCGACGTTCGGCGCCTATGCCGAAGAAGCGTCGCAGCAGGAGCTGCGCAGCCTCGACGACCAAGTGCAGGAGATCAAGTCCGACGTGCTGTCGATCGCGGCCGATTTGAGCCGGCTCGAGGAAAAGCTGCTGTATCCGTCGAATACCCAGGTGGCGGTTTTCGTGTCGATCGCCGAGGGCCAGAAATTCAGGCTCGACTCGATGCGTATCGACATCGACGGACGACTCGCCACCCACTATATCTACGCATTCAAGGAGCTCGACGCGCTGCAGCGCGGCGGCACCCAGCGAATCTACACGGGTAACGTGCCGACCGGCACGCACGCGATGGAAGTATCCGTCAGCGGCAAGACGGACAACGGGGATGACTTCAGCGCGACCCAATCCTTCTCCTTCGACAAGGGCGTGGAACCGAAGCTCCTCGGCATCCAGCTCGACGGCCCGGAGACCCTCGAGCTCGGCGAGTGGTGATGAGTCCGATTCGAGCGAAAAGCGGACGGCCGCTCCCGCGGCGTGCGCGGCTGCTGATCGGCGCCGCGTCGATGCTCGTGACGGCGTCAGTCGCGGGTCCGCCGGCGCATCGCCGTGCCGAGCCCACGCCGCCGCGTGACCTGTATTTCGGTGAAGCGGTCTATTACGCGCGTCAGGGCGACTATTTCGATGCCATACAGCGGCTCGACGCCGAGCTGGGCCAGCACCGCACGCTCGATGAGCCGGAGCTCGATTCCCTGTATCGATATTTGAATCAGGCCCAGTTCTCGGTCGGCGACTTCGAGCTCAATTACCGCATGCATTTGCGCGCGGGCCGCGCCATCACGGCCGTTCTCGAAGGGGCCGTCGACGAATCGATTCGCAACGACGCCGCCTATCGTCTGGCGCGCATTCACTTCCAGAAGGGGCAGCTCGAAGACGCGTTGGCCGCGCTCGACAGGATTCAAGGCAAGGTTCCCGAGGCCATCCAGGACGACGTCGAGTTTCTGCGAGCCAACGTGTACATGGGGCTCGAGCGCTATGCCGACGCCGCGACGACGCTGAAGCGACTGCAGAGCGCCAAGGGTCTGACGGGCTTTGCTGCCTACAACCTCGGGATCGCGTTGCTCGAGCAGGGTCAGCAACAGAACGCGATCGAGCAGCTCGAGAAGGCGGGTCAGATCGCCGCTGCGGACGAAGCCGTGCTGGCGATTCGCGACAAGTCGAACTTCGTCGTCGGCACATTGTTGACCGAAGCAGGGCAGACGGACGAGGCCACGCGCTACTTCGATCGCGTGCGACTCGAAGGCCCTTTCTCGAACGCGGCGCTCCTCAGCTCCGGGTGGGCGTCCGCCAATCACGAAAACTTCGAACGTGCCGTCGTTCCTTGGACGCTGCTCGTCGGGCGCGACGCGACCGATGCAACCGTGCAGGAAGCGAAGCTGGCGTTGCCATACGTCTACGGTAAGTTGGAGCGCTACGGTCGCGCGGCGGTGCTCTATGCGAGCGCGCTCGAAACATTCACCGGCGAGCTGAAGAAGCTCGACGCCTCGATCACGAGCATCCGCGAGGGGAACTTCCTGAAGGCGTTGCTCCGCGAGGAGCTCAAGCAGACCGAAGACTGGGTGATTCGGCTCAGAACGCTTCCGGACACGCCGGAAACCTACTACTTGGCCGATCTCAGCGCTTCCCACGACTTCCAAACGGCCGTGCAGAATCTACTGGATCTCGAGGATCTGCGCCGGAAGCTTGCATCGTGGCAGATCGGCTTCGACGCCTTCGACGACATCGTGGGTCTGCGCCGGCAGTTTTACGAGCCGCGGCTGCCCGAAGTCGACGCCGAATTCCGCGACCTCGATTCGCGAATGCGGTTACGCGTGGAGCAGCATCGACTGCTCGAGGCACGGCTGCAGGGCATGTTGACCGCGCCGCGCCCGGAGTTCCTGGCGACCGGCGACGAGCGAATCGTCGGAGAGAAGCTGGCGGCACTCGTCGAGGGTCTCGATGGCGTCGATGCCCCCGCGGCCGCGGCCTTGCGCGAGCGGGTGCAGCGGCTGCAGGGCGTACTCACCTATACGTTGCGGACGGAGTACGGCGAGCGACTCGACGTGTTCGCCGGTCATCTGCGAGCGCTCGAGGCGGCGATCGAAGTGCTGAACGCGCAGTACGAAGCGTTCGTGAGGGCGCGGCAGGCGGCTGTCCACAGCTATGAAGGGTTCAATACGCCGGTGGCCCGCCTGCGGACTCGCGTCGACGACGCGTTGGGCAAAGTCAACATGCTGATTGCCCGGCAAGGCCATCTGGTCGAGCTGGTCGCCATCGATGAGTTGGCCGCGCGCCGCGACCGCCTGCAGAAGTATCAGGACGAAGTGCGCTACGCGTTGGCCGACAGCTACGACCGGGCTACCAAGGCGCGGGCCGAAGCCCAAATCCAGACGACGGCTGCCGAGACCGTCGGGGCGGGGCCGTAGCATGCGCGCGGGTCATTGGCTTTTGTTGCTCGCGCTCGTCGTCGTTGCGAGCTGCAGCAGCGCGCCGGAGCGCGAGACGCTCGCGTCGCTGCATTCGGTGCAAGCGGACGTCGCGGACGTGGAGGTTCAGGACACGCTCGACCTCGCCTTGCAGAGCTATCGCCGCTTCCTCGACGAGACACCCACGAGCGCGATGACACCCGAGGCGATGCGCCGACTCGCGGATCTGCAGATCGAGCGGGAGTTCGGCATTACCGGCACCGAACCCGGCCAGCGCCGGGCAGCCATGCCGGCGCCGAGCGCGGGAGTCGCGCCGGCCGCAGCGGGTAGGCCGATGAACCCGACCGCTGCGCCGCCGGCCGAGCAGGAGTCGGACGCCGATTTCGAGCGACGGACGACGGAGCAGTATCAGCTGGCTGCCGGCAATGCGCCCGCGCTCGATGCCCCGGGAACCGAGACTCTCGGTCAGGCGGGTCCGCTGGAGGCCATCGCCATCTATCAGCGGCTGCTCGACGAATACCCGTCCTATGAGCGCAGCGATCAGGTGCTGTATCAGATGGCGCGTGCTTACGACGAGCTCGGTCGGACCGAGGAGTCGATGGCCGTGACGGAGCGCCTGCTCGAGGGCTACGGCTATTCGAAGTACGTGGACGAGGTGCAGTTCCGGCGGGGTGAGTACTTCTTCACGCGGCGCCAGTACCGCGACGCCGAGACGGCTTATCAGGCTGTGGTATCGATCGGCCCGGGATCGGAGTTCTTCGAGCTCGGCCTGTACAAGCTCGGATGGGCGCTGTTCAAGCAGGACTTTTACGAGGAGGCGCTGCAGCGCTACATGGCCCTGCTCGATTACAAGCTGTCGATCGGCTACGACTTCGACGCCGCGCACGGCGAGGATGACGAGCGCCGCGTGACCGACACGTTCCGCGTGATCAGTCTGAGCTTCTCGAATCTCGGCGGTCCAGAAGTGCTGCCGGACTACTTCTCCATGTACGGCAATCGCACGTACGAGGACCGCATCTACAAGAATCTGGCCGAGTTCTACTTCGATAAGCTTCGTTACAACGATGCGGCGACGGTCTACGCGTCGTTCATCGACCACTATCCGTTCCACCGCGTATCGCCGGAGTTCGGCATGCGCGTGATCGCGATCTACGAAGCCGGCGGATTCTCGAAGCTCGTGGTCGAGTCGAAGAAGGACTTTGCGCGCAAGTACAACCTGCAGTCGGAATACTGGCAACACTTCGACGTGGCCGAGCGCCCTGAAGTGGCGGGCTACCTGAAGACGAATCTTCGCGACCTCGCGAACTACTACCATTCCCTGTATCAGGACGAGAGTCTGGCGCAGGAAAAGCCGGCGAACTACGCCGAAGCATTGGTGTGGTACCGGCAGTTTCTCGCTTCCTTCCCGCAGGATCCGGAATCGCCCGATATCAATTACCAGCTGGCGGATCTGCTGCTCGAGAATAACGCCTTCGCAGACGCCGCGCGCGAATACGAACGAACCGCATACGAGTATCCCTCGCACGCGCGGGCCGCGGCGGCAGGATATGCGGCGATCTTCGCCCACCGGGAAGATCTCAAGGTGGTGGGGCCGGACGCGGAGCAGCAGGCGAAGCGCGCCACCGTCGCGAGCTCGTTACGCTTCGCCGATACGTTCCCCGATCACGAGCACGCCGCGGTGGTGCTCGGCGCCGCGGCGGAAGATCTGTACGCGATGAAGGATTACTCGGCCGCGGCAGTCGCCGGGCGCACCTTGATCGAGCGCTATCGCAGCGCAGAGGTACCGCTGCTTCGCTCCGCGTGGGAAGTCGTCGCGCACTCCTCGTTCGAGCTGGGCGACTATGCGGCGGCCGAGCCGGCCTATACAAAGGTGCTCGAGATCGTTCCGGCAGACGACTCGCAACGCCAAGCGTTGATCGACAATCTCGCGGCCTCGATCTACAAGCAGGGTGAGCAAGCTGCAGCGGCGCAGGACTACCGCGCCGCAGCCGAGCACTACCTGCGGATCAAGACGGCCGCGCCCACGTCGAAGATTCGCCCGGCTGCGGAGTACGATGCCGCCGCGGCGTTGATGCGACTCGAGGACTGGAGCGCGGCGGCGAAGGTGCTCGACGAGTTCCGCACTGCGTTCCCGGACCACGAGCTTCAGAAAGACGCAACGAAGCAACTGGCGATCGCGTATCAGAAGGGCGGGCAGCTCGCGCGGGCGGCGGGGGAATACGAGCGCGTGGCCGCCGAAGCCGAGGGCGACGAGACTCGCGGCGAGGCCTTGCTCGCGGCGGGCGGCCTGTACGAGCAAGCCGGCAACAAGGAAGGTGCGCTCGGCGTCTACGCCCGCTATGTCGAGCAGTTCCCGCATCCGGTCGAGACGGCCGTCGAAACTCGCCAGAAGATGGCGGACATGTACCAGGCCAGGGGCGACACGACGAGCTACGAGCACGAGCTCGAGGCAGATCGTCGCGGCCGATGCTGCGGCCGGCGCGGAGCGGACCGACCGAACGCGGTACCTCGCTGCGCAGGGCGCCCTCGTGCTCGCCGAGCCCCTGTATCCGCGGTTCGCCGACATCAAGCTCGTGCAGCCGTTCGACAAGAGCCTCGCACGAAAGCGTGAGCTCATGAACGAGACGCTGATGGCGTTCGAGCGCCTCGTCGACTACGAGGTCGGCGACGTCACGGCGGCCGCGACGTACTACATGGCCGAGGTCTATTACGCGTTCAGCCGCTCACTGCTCGATTCGGAGCGCCCGGCGGGCCTGAAGCCGGCCGAGCAGGCGGAGTACGAGGATGCGCTCGAGGAGCAGGCATTCCCGTTCGAGGAGCGAGCGATTCAGGTCCACGAGAAGAATATCGAGCTGATCGCGACCGGGACCTACGACGCCTGGATCGACAAGAGCATCGCGAAGCTCGCGCAGCTCGTGCCAGGACGCTACGCGAAGGCAGAGCGAAGCATTCCCGTGCTCGATTCGCTGGAGACTTTCACGTATCGCTTGCCCTCGGCCGAGGACCCGCTGGCGGTGGACCCGGCGGCGAGCAACGAAGACTCCTCGGGCGAGACGCGGTCGCGCGAGCGCTGCGAAGAAGCCCACGCCGGGGCTCGAGGTCGTTGCAGGCGCTGGATTCACGGTGACGGAAGTGGCGCGCGTGGGCGCCGACGTGCGGGGCGATTTCGAGCGCGCCGCGGGTCTCGTCGCGGCGCAGCAGGCGGCGGCCGGCATTCCCATCCTCCTGCGCGTCACGGAGCAGGCACCTGAGCTTTCTGCGCCCTACATCGATCTCGGCCTTGCCTACGAGCAGACGGGCAAGCTGGACGAAGCGGCAGCGGCGCTCGAAAAGGCCATTGCGACGAACGCTTCGCAGCCGCTCGCCTATCACGAGCTCGGGCTCGTCTACCGGAAACAGGGGCGCGTTGCGCTGGCGCGGCAAACCTACGAGAAGGGCGTCGCTCTCTATCCGACGCTCGATCTCACGCGCAGGAATCTCGGCATCCTGTGCGAGATCTATCTGCGCGATCTGCCGTGCGCGCTGCGGAACTACCGCGCGTACCAGCAAGCGGCGCCCGACGACAAGGAAGCCACCTCGTGGGTCGACGATCTGAGCAATCGCAGGAGTCCGTGAGGAGACGTCATGCACAAGATGCTACTCGCTACTCTTTTCCTGGCAGGCGGCGTGCGATCCGCGCTCGCGGCTCCACCCGCTGCGGAACCACCGGAGCCGAGCAAGGAAGTCAAGACGATGTCCGGCATGTCGGTGCTCGGCAACCAGGAGGCGCCGACGTCGCTCGCGATCGTGCCATGGAAGAGCTCGGAGATGGGCTCCGGAATCGGAGTCTCGAAGTCTCTCGACACGAAGATTGGCCCCGTCGACAAGGACGTGTTCGTGCGGGAGCTGCGCTACTACAAGCTTCGAACGGCTGGCTCGAAGTAGGCATGAGGGCCGCACGCGGCGACGGTCGATCGGCGGGCCTGCGCGGCGCGTAGCCGGTGGTGTAACGGAACAGTAGAGGCATTCGTACGGGTCTGTTTTTCGGTACCCCCTATGGGAGATGGAACATGGACGCGGTTTATTCGATTGTTGGGTTTTTCGTTTCGGGCGGGATCTTCATGTATCCGATTCTGCTCGTGTTCGCCATCGGCGCCGGCATTGCGATCGAGCGTTACGTAACGCTCAGCATGGTCACGGCCAAGAACCGGAGCATGTGGACCACGCTTCAGCCGCTCGTGGCGCGCGGCGAGTTCGACAAGGCCCGAGAGCTGACCAGCAAGGACGACTCGACGATCGCGCAGCTGCTGAGCATGGGCCTCGAGCGACAAGGGGCCGTTCGGCGACGCGACGACATCGAAGTCGTGATGGAAGAAGCCATGATGGAAATCATCCCGCAGCTCGAGAAGCGCACGTCGTATGTGGCCATGAGCGCCAACGTCGCCACGCTACTCGGTCTGCTGGGAACCATCATGGGCCTGATCCAGGCATTCACCGCGGTCGCGAATGCGAATCCTGCGGAGAAGGCGGACCTGCTCTCTGCCAGCATTTCCGTAGCCATGAACACCACGGCGTTCGGTCTGATCGTGGCGATCCCGTTGCTCGTGACGCATACGGTGCTCGCGCAGAAAACGGCCCAGATCGTCGCCGCGCTGGAAATGGCGTCGGTCAAGACGCTGAACGCGATCTACACGACGGCGAAGCGCCAGTTCCAGGTCGCGGCCTAAGGGTCGTCGAGGCCCGAGAGGAGTCCACGTGAAGAAGCAGCATCACTATCGGCTGTCGATCGAGGACGAGGCAGAGCTGAGCGTGACGACCTTCATGAACCTGATGGTCGTGCTGGTGCCGTTTCTGCTGATCACCGCGGTCTTCTCGCGGATGGCCGTCATCGAGCTCAACCTGCCGAGCTCCACGGGCGGTCCCGCGGCGACGGAGGTAGGGTTCAGGCCGGAGGTCATCGTCCGCAAGCAGGGCATCGAGATCACGAACGGGCGTGAGGTCATTGCCGCGGTACCGAACGTCAATGACGAGTACGATCTCGAGTCGTTGTCGACCTACATGATGTCCCTGAAGCGTGACTACCCCGATGTCGACGCGGCCTCGGTCCTGCTCGAGCCGGACATTCCCTACGACTACCTGATTCGCGTGATGGACGTGGTCCGCAGCGCCGAGATTCCGGACGAAACCGGCGAAGGCAAGCCGACCCGCGTCGCGTTGTTTACCGCGATCGCAGTGGGAGAAGCGCCATGAAGGCATCGCGTCGCATGCAACGGCTGTCCAGATACCGGCCGAAGATCGAGAAGATGAATCTGACGTCTTTGATGGACGTGTTCACGATCCTGGTCTTTTTCTTGCTGGTGAACTCCGGTCAAACGGAGCTTCTCCAGACGCCGAAGCAGATGGTGCTCCCGGAATCGGTCGTCGAGACCAAGCCGCGCGAAACCGTCGTCATTTACGTGAACAAGGATCAGATCGTCGTGCAGGGCGAGGCCGTGGCTCGGATGGAAGACGTCATCGCGAGCCACGAGGACGACATCGAACCGGTCATGGCGCAGCTGGCAGCGCTCCAGAACAGAGTCATCGGCGTGCGCACGCAGGCGGTGGCCGCGAGCAAGGAAGTGACGATCCTGGCCGACAAGTCGATCCCCTTCGATGTCGTTCGGCGCGTGATGGCCAGCTGCACCGCGCAAGGCTACGAGCGGATTTCGCTCGCGGTCATCCAAAAGGATTCATCGGGTACGCAGATCTAGCGAACGACCATGAACGCCGCCATATTGGAACAAGAGCAGTCGCTGCGCACGCAGATCGGCGAAGCCCAGACTCAGCTGGGCCGGCTCGAGCAGGATCTCGCCGCCGTCGACGGTGAGCTGCAGCGCCTGTTGACGGAGCGCCAGCGCTACGATGCGCTCGCGCAAGTCTGTGACTCATTGGATGGGCTCGAGGCGCTCGGGGCCGCGGAGCTCTTCTGGGGGCAGGAAGAATCGGCCGGCCACTCTGCGCGTCTTCGAGCGGCGAGACAACGCATCGAGGAGTTTCAAGAGCACTTCAAGAGAGTATCGACGAATCGCCAGGGCGTGGTGGAACGACTCGCCGAAGGCCGCGGTGTGCTGACGATCCTCGAGGACGATTGGTTCGACCTGCAGGAGCAGGAGGAGGAACGGCGCAACGAGTGGGTCATCGAGCGCGAGGCGAACGTCGAGGTGGATCGGCCGCCGACGATGCCGTGGAGCCGCGGCGGCGACGCCGATCGACGGTTTCACAAGTCGCTCGCCTGGGCCTTGGCGGCGGCATTGGCGTTCGGCGTGCTGTTGCCGCTGATCGATCTGCCGGTACCGGCGCCCACCGACGTCATCGAGGTTCCCGAGCGGCTCGTCGAGCTGATTCGCCAGGAGCGACGAGTGCCTCCGCCGCCCGTCGAGCGGCCGCGGCCCGAGCCGAAGCAGGAACAGGACAAGCCGGAGCCAAAGCCCGAGGAGAAAGTGGCGGAGCAACGGCCTGCGCCGGGCTCCGCAGCCGGACGCGCCGCCGGGCGATGTCACGCCCCCGGAGGAAGCGCCGCGTGAGCGGGCGCGGGCGAGCGGCATTCTCGCGTTCAGCGAGAGTTTCGCGAAGCTGGCGGCGAGCGAGCCCGCGGCCCGACTGGGGTCCGACGCACGCATCAACAACACGGGTGAGGGCGCGATCGGGCGCCCCCAGCGCTCGATGATCACGACGCAGGCGCCCGGCTCGAGCGGCGGCATCAATCTCGCGGCGCTGAGTCGCGGCGTCGGCGGCGGCGGCGGGGGCGGCACGCTGATGGCGGGTGTCGAGACCACGCGCGTCACCAGCGCGATCGGTCCCGGCGGCGGCGGCGGTGGTGCCGGCCATGGGGTGGGCGGCGCGAGCGGCGTGGCCGGGCGCACGGACGAAGAGATACAGATCGTGTTCGATCGTTACAAGGCAGCGCTCTACCGGCTGTACAACCGCGAGCTACGCAAGACGCCGACGTTGCAGGGCCAGATGGTGCTGCGGCTCACGATCGAGCCGGACGGCTCCGTGTCGCTGTGCAAGCTCGAGGCGACCGACATGGAGGCGCCGGAGCTCGCGGAGCAGGTGCTCGAGCGTGTGCGGCTGTTCGACTTCGGGGCGAAGGACGTGGGCGCGGTCACGATCGTCTATCCGATCGATTTCTTGCCCGCCGCCTGAGATGCACGGGCGTGCGAGCGCACCGCCGGTGGTAAGCCGGAGAACCTCTGGGAGACGCAGCGCGAATAGGACCTCGTAGATTTTCGAGACGATTCAGATAAAGGCAAACCCACCGAAAGGTGGCGACGCAAAGTCACCGGTCTTCGGAGCTCAGCGCTCCATGACAGCGGGACCGCCGGAATCGAGCCCGATCGTTGGCTCCTCCGGTCATTGACGAAGGTAAACGGAGCCGAGGAGCGGGATGTTGTTTTCGCGGGCAATACGAACGGGCGGGACGAGGGCCACTCCTCGCGCCGGCGCTGCTGCGCGTAACAATGACGAGACCCATCGTCATCCTGGCGGTATTGGTTTCTGCACTGGCCGCTCTGCTGGTCACCGGGACCGCGTCGGCGGCGCAGATCGCTTACATATCCGTCACCGGATTCTGGCACGACCCCACGGATAACGTCCCGGGCAGCCAGCCGGGCGATCCCGTCATCACGAACGGCACGCCGACGTCGAGCATCAATTGGGGCACGACGGCCGGCTCGCAGAGCGGCTATGACTTTACCGGGATGATCCCTCCGCCCTTCACGTTGCCCGGGCCGATCCCGTTCTTTTCTCTCGGCACGTTTACGCATCGAAACTTCGAGGTCTCCGATCCGTCGTTGACCTCCGTGAAGCTCGATGTCGTCCTCCGCCTCAGCGTGGATGGCGTCCCGACCGGTCCATTGACCTTCACGTTTACGTTCAACCACGAGGAAACCCCGAACAACGCGATGCCCTGTCCGTATCCGACACCGCCCGGCGAGGGGTGCACGGACCGCGTGACGATCGTCTCCTCGGCTCAGCCAACGACGCTTCCAGGTCGACGGCGTGGATTACACGCTGTCGATGAACTTTCTCGTGAACGGTGTTCCCGTCAACGAATACATCACGAGAGAAGGCGGCACGACGAACACCTCGGGCCTGGTGGGGGAATTCACGCTGCCTCCCGGCACGCCGGCGCTCACGGTGACGAAGTCGGGCCCGGCCACGATGAATCCGGCGGAATGGGGCAACTTCACCATCGACGCCCAGAACACGGGTATTGCCGACGCGTACAACGTGACGTTGGTCGATCGCCTGCCGGACGGCCCGACGGGCGGGATGTGCGACACCACGCCGGAAGTCACGAGCGCGCGCGTTTTCGCGACGGACGGCGTGACGCCGGTACCGGGTAAAGGCCCTCTGGTCGAGGGGGTGGACTATTCGCTTGCCTACAACGGCGCAGCATGTGAGCTCACGTTCAACGCGCTGTCCAACGCCTCCGTGATCGATCCGACCGAACGGCTGGTGATCGCCTATCGCACGCGGCTCGACTCGGGCACCCAGTACGGCGTCACGCTGACGAACGTCGCCGGCGCGACCGAATGGTTTAACGGTCCCGACACGATTCCGACCCGCACGGCCTACACGCGCGTCCTGACCGACGGCACCGTCGGCGTCGCGGATCACGAGGACGCGCACACCGTCACGGTCGTGCCGCTCTTGTACGCCGACAAGGCGGCGGCGCTGCAAGTCGACGGCATGTCGCCGGGTATCGTCGACCCCGGCGACGTGCTGCGCTACACGATCCGTATCTACAACAACGGCCAGATGCCGGTCACGCAGGCCGTGCTGCGTGACTCGGTGCCGGTGAACACGACCTACGTCGCGGACTCGATGACGCTGAACGGCCAGCCGGTGGGCCGACCCGACGGCGGCGTATCACCGCTCGTCGCGGGACTCGACGTGAGCTCGTCGGACTTGACGCCGCCGACCCCAGGCCCCGGCGCAGGCGTTCTATCGGGCGGCAGGTTTGCCGTCGTCGAATTCGATCTGCGCGTGAACGACGGTGTGCCGCCCGGCACGGTGATCGCCAACCAGGCCGTGGTCGATACCGCCGAGCTGCCGGATCTCTTGACCGACGGCGACGGCAATCCCGCGACCGGGCCCGAGCCGACCGTCGTCGTCGTCGGGGACCTGCAGGAGCTGCGGATCACGAAGGCGGTCAGCGTCGTGGGCGGCGGTCCGGCCGTGGCCGGCGCCACGCTCGAGTACGTCGTGCAGGCCACGAACGTCGGCACCGTGCCGGCCTATGCCGTGGTGATCCGCGACGACATTGCGGTGCCGATGCCGGGGTATCTCACGTTCGTGGATCAGTCGTGGTCGCTGAACGGCTCGACGGACGGCGTCACCGTTGCGGGCTCGTTGCTCACGGCGGATTACTCGACGACGTATGGGGCGCTGCAGCCGGGCCGCACGATCACGCTGCGCTTCCGCGCCATGCTGAGCGCGAACCTGGCCGTAGGCACGCGCGTGACGAACACCGGCACGGTGTACTGGAACGACCCGGCGCAGACCGCAAGCGCCAGCGTATCGATCGACGTCGGCGGCACCCCTGGCGTGGGACTGCTGAGCGGCCAGGTGTGGCACGACGCGAACTTCGACGCCGTGCCCGACAACGCCGAGCGCAAGCTCGAAGGCTGGACCGTCGAGCTGTACTTGAACGGCAACGTCGCCTACACGACGCGAACCGACGTGGACGGGCGCTACCGCATCGGCGGCGTGGAGCCGAACTACGGCACGACCGACCAATACGAGCTGCGCTTCACGCGGCCGGGCGCCGGGTCGAGCACGGCGCTGCTCGGCCGCACGCACTCCGACTTCACGGACGGTCTGCAGCGCATCAGCGACATCGTGGTGCTTTCGGGCAGCAACCTCGTCGACCTGAACCTGCCGATCGACCCGAACGGCATCGTCTACGATTCGATCAGCCGCGCGCCGATCATGGGCGCGACGTTGACGTTGCTCGACTCGAACGGCGCGGCGTTGCCGACGACGTGCTTCTACGACGCCGCGCAGCAAGACCAGGTCACGCTCGCCGACGGCTACTACAAGTTCGACGTGAATTTCGCGAGCGCCGCCTGCCCGAGCGGCGGCGACTATCTGATTCGCGTTACGCCGCCGTCGTCACGCTATATCGCCGGATACTCCGAGCTCATCCCGCCGGCTTCCTCGGACGCGACGGCGGCGTTCTCCGTGCCCGCGTGCTCCGCGAGCATCGACGACGCCGTGCCGGCGACGACGGCGCGCTGCGAGTCCACCGGCTCGGAGCTCCAGCCGCCCGCGTCCGTGGCGGCACGCTCGGCCGGCACGCGCTACCACATGCACTTGCTGCTCGACGACAGCTTCGTGCCGGGCTCGAGCCAGATCTTCAACAACCACATTCCGCTCGATCTCGATCTCGATCAGTCGGTGACGATCACCAAGTCCACGCCGCTCGTGAACGTCACGCGCGGTCAACTGGTCCCCTACGTGATCACGGTTGCGAACGGCATCGGCGTGAATTTGGCCGACGTGAATGTCGTCGACCGGATGCCGCCCGATTTTCGCTACGTCGCGGGCTCGGCGCGGCTCGACGGCGTGGCAACGGAGCCCGGCGTCAACGGCCGCGAGCTCGTCTGGACCGGACTGTCCGTGACCGGCGACGGCCACCACACGCTGAAGCTGCTGCTCGCGGTCGGCGCCGGCGTCGCGGAGGGCGAGTTCGTGAACCGCGCCCAGGCCATGCACGCGATCACCGGCAACCCGCATGTCGGCGGAGGCGTCCGCGACGGTGCGGATCGTGCCGGATCCGTCGTTCGACTGCACGGACGTGATCGGCAAGGTATTCGACGACGCGAACCGCAACGGGCTGCAGGACGGCGACGAGCGCGGCATCTCGGGCGTTCGCCTCGTCACCGCGCGCGGCCTGCTCGCAAGCACGGACGCCTACGGTCGTTTCCACATCACGTGCGCGATCACGCCGCGGGAGGGTCGCGGCAGCAACTTCGTGCTGAAGCTCGACGATCGCACTCTGCCGAGCGGCTATCGCATATCCACGCAGCCGCTGCAGATACAGCGCGCCACGCGCGGTAAGGCGCTCGAGTTCAATTTCGGCGCGTCGATTCATCGCGTGGTGGGGCTCGATCTGTCGGACCCGGTGTTCGAGCCCGACTCGACCGCCATGCGCGAGCTCTGGAAGCCGCGCGTGAATCTGCTGCTCGACGAGCTCCGCCAAGCGCCTGCGGTGCTGCACCTGACCTATCTCGCCGACCTCGAAGATCCGCGTCTCGTCGATCAACGAGTTCGCGCGATGAAGAAGGAGCTCCTGAGCCTATGGGCCGGCGAAAACGCGAGCTATCCGCTCGTGATCGAGCACGAGGTGTTCTGGCGGCGTGGCGCCCCGCCGGCCGCTGCGGATAGACGCCGGCGAGACGAGGAGCACCCATGACGAGGCGCAACCCTGTCTTCCTGCTGTTCGCCGTGCTTTGCGCAGCGCCGGCGCACGCGCAGCTGTTCCGCGATACGCCGCGCGGCGAGGCCGTCGAGCGGGAGCTGCCCGGCGACCGCACGTTCACGCCGTGGGCGCTCGACGTCGATGCCTTGCACAAGCAGGGAGGTGATCGGTTCGAGCAGCGGGAAGTCGAGTCGGAGCAGCTCGAAACCGTGAAGCTGACGAATCTGGTGGCGCCGATCCATTTCGAGTCGGGCGTGGCGAAGATTCCCGACGACACGGTAGCGGCGCTGCGCAAGACGCTGGATGGCTTGCGCGACCGGCACAACGTGCGCTTGCACCTCGTCGGGCACGCCGATACGCAGCCCCTGTCGCCGACGCTTGCGGCCGTGTTCGGCGACAACGAAGGTTTGTCGCGCGAGCGAGCGGGCGAGGTGGCGGAGTTCCTGAAGCGCGCGCTCAGCCTGCCGCCCGAGGCGATCTCTTACGAGTGGGCGGGCGACGCGCGGCCGATCGCCACGAACGCGACGCGCGGAGGGCAGAGCGCAGAACCGCCGCGTCGAGGTCGAGGTCTGGTACGACGCGGCCAAGACGGGCACCGCGCTCAAGGACGTGCTGGTCAAGGATGAATTTCGCCGGGTCAAGGTCTGCCGCACCGAGACACTCTGCCGTCTGCGCTACGTCGAGGGTCGCGATCGCCGGACGCGGCTGCAGAACGTCGTGCCGCCGCTGCATTTCGACGAGCAGGCGATCGACGTCACGCCTTTGTTCGTGGAGCAGATCCGGCAGGCGCTGCGAGGCATGACGGACCGCCAGCACGTGCTCGTGAAGTTCGTCGGCTACACGGACGACACACCGCTCGGCGAGCGAAACGAGCGGATCTACGGTGACGCGACGGGCCTGTCGAAGGCGCGCGCGCGGCGCGTGGCGCTGGCGGTGCAGGAGGCGCTCGGCTCTGCCGTCCGCCGAGATCGACAGCGATGGGCGAGGGAAGGCGCGACCGCTTGCCTCGAACGAGACGGCCACCGGCCGCGCCCTGAACCGTCGCGTCGAGGTCGAGTTCTGGTACGACGATCCGTTGCAGGAGCTGCCGGACGAGCCGCAGCTGTGCCCCTCGCCCGGGCACGGAGCTGGTCACGCGCGTCTACGACCCGCCCTGGGGCAGCCTGGCCCCGCTCGCGATCGAGAGCGGCCAGCCCGTGATTCCCAGCGGCTACACGGCGGCGCTCGCGCGCGCGCTGGGCGACGTCGGGGGCCGCACGAACGCGCGACTGCGGTTCGTCGGCTACACGGGCAACGATCCGCTCGAGCGCCGCACGGCGCTCGTCTACGGGGACGACATCGGCCTGTCGGCGGCGCGCGCGCGGCGTGCGATGGAAGCCGTGGTGGCCGAGCTCGGCCTCACGCCGGAGCAGGCCGAGTTCGAGGGCCGTGGCTACGTCTATGCCGACGACGTCGTGAACGCCGGCTTCGCGCAGGACAAGCAGTCGAAGATCGTCGTGCAGGTCGTCTACGACGAGGTGGCCGAGCGCGACGACTACGACGGCGTCGAGGTCACGCCCATCGATCGGGAGCTGGCGACGAAGAACGCGTTCGGCCTGAACCTGATGCGAATTACGGTCGACGGGAAGCCGATCGACGATCCCGGCCGCAGCTCCGCGGACGTGCAGCGGTGCACCGACGTCGCGCTGGAGCACGCCGACATTCAGTTCGGTTTCGACGACCTGCAGGCGAACCGGCGCCTGGCGGTGGCGGCGAAGCCCACGGTCGTCGAGCTGCAAGCGACGGGCGAGCGAGCGATCGCCATCCCCGTGCGCTTCACGATGTACTCGAACTACTCGCATTTCCTCGAGCGGGCCGAGGTGCGCATCTTCGAGCAGGACCAGTCGTTGGAGGCTCCTCCCGTCGACGTCGTGGCGCTCGGTGCCGACGGTAGTGTCGAGTGGCAGCCGGCGCGGGCCGTCCTCGGGGGCCCGGCCCGCGAATTGAAATACGTGGTCCGCGCCTACGGCAAGGACGAGACGTTCGACGAGACTCGACCGCAGCCGCTCTGGCGCTCGTATACGCGCGGGCGCCCTCTGGGCCCGCCGCGGCAGAGAGTGTCGCCGGCAGAGCCGACACCGGACGATGAGTCCGCCCTCGACGCGCAGCCGCCAGCGGCCGAGCCGGAGGTGGCGCCCGCGGAGCTGCCGAGCGACGAGAGTCCGGCCGAAGTCGTGCTGAAGTCGGTGCTGGACCACGCCATCGGGAGCGACGCCGCGCCGGGAGCGGTGGCGCCGGCGCTGCCCGACGGGACACTCGTCGCCATGTCGGACGAATCGCTGCGGCTCGCCTACGGCGAGAACACGCTGAACGTCAGCAACATTCAGCTGGGCAGCGGCTCGGTGACGGTGCGGGGCAGCGCGGTCCCGCCGGGTCATACCGTCTGGGTGGCAGGGCATCCGGTGCCGGTCGACACGAACGGCAACTTCGTGGCGCAGGAGATCCTCCCGTCGGGTCTGCACACGGTCGAGGTTGCCATTCTCGACGAGGAAGGCAACGGTGAGCTGTACCTGCGCGACCTGGAGCTCAAGCAGAAGGACTGGTTCTACGTCGGCATGGCCGACCTCACGCTGTCGCACAACGATGACGAACGGGCCGATGCAGGAGCTGCAGGGCGACAACCCGACCTACGATCTCGACTCCTCGGCCGACGCGCGGCTGGCGTTCTACGTGAATGGCAAGTTCGGCGACGGGTGGAAGCTCGCCGCCAGCGCCGACACGCGCGACGAGCCGCTGTCGGACCTGTTCAGCAACTTCCTGAACAAGTCGCCGGACTCGTTGTTCCGGCGAATCGATCCGGATTACCACTATCCGACTTTCGGGGACGACGGCACCGTCGAGGAGATGGCGCCGACGCTCGGCAAGTTCTTCGTGAAGGTGGGCCGCCACGACAACTACGGGCAATGGGGCAACTTCAAGATCGGCTACATGGACAACGAGCTTGCGCAGGTCGATCGCGGTCTGTACGGCGCAAACCTCCACTACGAATCGCCGCAAAGCACGACGCTTCGGCGAGCGCCGCTATGCGATCGACGGCTTTGCCGCGGAGCCCGGCACGGTCGCGAGCTGGGAGGAGTTCCGCGGCACGGGCGGCTCGCTGTACTTTCTGCGCCGCCAAGATCTGCTGACGGGCTCGGAGCGCGTCCGAATCGAGCTTCGCGACCGTGTGTCGGGGCTCGTGACGGGCGTCCGCAATCTGCTGCCGTCGATCGATTACGACATCGACTACTTGCAAGGCCGGATCCTGCTCTCCGAGCCGTTGGCGGCGACGGCCACGGACGATTTGCTGGTGCGCAGCGACACCGTGCAAGGGGACGAGGCTTATCTCGTCGTGCGCTACGAGTACACGCCCGGTTTCGAGGATATCAATGCCATGTCGGTCGGCGCGCAAGGGCACTACTGGTTCAAGGAGCGCGTCAAGCTGGGTCTTACGACGAACACGAACGACGTGGATGCGACCGGCAGCGGGCTCCACGCGGCCGACGTGACCGTGCGTCTGAGCTCGGACTCCTGGGTCAAGCTGCAGGGCGCGCGCACGGAAGGCCTGATCACCGGCGCAATGCGGTCGGAGGACGGCGGTTTCGGCTTCGCCGGCTATGATGACCTGGCCTTCACGGACGCCGCTGCCGGCGGCTATCGCGCCGACGTGAGCCTCGAGCTCGGCGATTTCCTCCACCGCGCACGAGGCAGGCTGACCCTCTACACGGAGAGCCGCGACGCCGGCTATTCCGCGCCCGGTCTCGCCACGCTGACGGATACGGAGCACGCCGGGGGCTCGTTCCGCATGCCGGTCACCGACAAGGTGTCGTTCATCGCCAAGAGCGATCGCCGCGTGCAGGAGCAAGGCCTCAAGGCGCGCGCGCAAGAGCTCGACGTGGCGTACCAGATGACCGAAAACTGGCGGGTCAGCACCGGTGTGCGCAGGGACGAGCGCATCGACAACTCGCCCGTCGTGCCGTTGACGCAGGAGCAGGGCGAGCGGACCGATGCCGTCGTCCAGGTCGGTTACGACTCGAAGGCCCGGTGGAACGCTTACGGCTTCGTGCAGGACACGATGGCCGTGACGGGCGATCGCGAGGAGAACTCGCGTGTCGGCACCGGCGGCAGCTACCGCATTTCCGAGAAGCTGCGCATCAACGCGGAGATCTCGGATGGCGATCTCGGCACGGGTGGGCGGTTCGGGACGACGTACATGCATTCCGACAGGACCAGCATGTACCTGAACTATGCGCTCGAGAACGAGCGCGCCGATAGCGGCTCGGTGACGACGCAGGGAGCCGAGGGCAATACGACCGTCGGCATCAAGACGCGGTTCTCGGACAGCACGAGCGTGTATCTGGAGGAGCGGTATCGCACGGGCGCGTTCGCGTCGGGGCTTACGCATGCCACGGGCATCAGCCTGGCGCCAACGGAGCGCATGAACATCGGTGCGAGCACCGACATCGGCACGCTGCGCAATGCGCTGACCGGGGCCGAAACGCAGCGCCGCGCGGCCGGCGTGCGCATCGGCTACGGGCTGACCGCGTTGCAGTTCTCGAGTGGTGTCGAGTACCGGTCCGACGAGACGGAGGCACCGGACACTTCGCTCAGCACCCGCAAGACCTGGCTCTACAGGAACAACTTCAAGTATCAGATCAGCCCCGACATGCGTCTCCTCGGCAAGCTGAATCACTCCGACAGCGCGAGCTCGCTGGGACAGTTCTACGACGGCGGCTTCACCGAGGCCGTGCTTGGCTTCGCCTACCGTCCGATCCGCAACAATCGTCTCAACGCGCTCATGAAATACACGTACTTCTACAACGTGCCGACCACCGATCAGGTCACGTTGAACAACACGGCGGCGGAGTTCATTCAAAAAACCCAGGTCGCGGCCGCAGACCTGACGTACGACATCAAGCCGCGCTGGTCCCTCGGCGGCAAGTACGCGCATCGGCGCGGGCTCGTAAGCCTCGACCGCGAGAATCCCGAGTTCTTCGACAACACGGCGGATCTGTACGTTCTGCGCGCAGACTTCCGTTTCAAGGACGACTGGGAAGGCATGGTCGAGGGACGGCTGCTGGACCTGCCCGAGACGCAAGATCAGCGCAGCGGCGCGCTAATCGTGGTCTCGCGCCACGTTGGCGAGCACCTGAAAGTCGGGGCCGGCTACAACTTCACGGATTTCTCAGACGACTTGACCGATCTGAGCTTCGATCATCGCGGCGTGTTCTTGAACATGACGGGCGCGCTGTAGCACGCCGCACTCCTGCGTCTGGACAGCGTCAGCTCGGCGGCGCCAGTCCCTCGGGCCCGATGCGCTCGATGGCCCACACGGCTTCGGTGGGTATGCCCGCTTCGGACTGAGCGGCGCGCACGGTCTCGGGATCCGGCGCTACGTAAAGATTGAGCATCCGCTTACGGTCCAGCGACAGAAACGTCTGCCACGGCTCGACGCCACGCGGTTGCAAGAAAGTGGCCGTCGTCTGGTCGAGCGTTTGGAGCTCCTCCTGGTTCAGCGGTTGCGCGAACCGATGTGCGGCGATCACGTTCGGCGCACCGGCGCCGGAGCCGCCGTGGACGGTGCCGACCCAGACGATCGTGAGATCCGCACCATCGAGCGCGAGCCGTATCGACTCGGCATCCGGGCCGTGGAACCAACACACGAGTCGCCGGCCGCCCGATCCCAGAAAGCTCCCTCGCCAGTCGACGCGATGCGCTTTGAAAGACCAGTCGGCGTCCGACGCCATCTCGAGAATGTCGCGCGACGTGATAGGGGGGTCGAAAGTCCGCTCGAGAAAGACGTCGGCCATGGGTCTTCTCCTCAACTTCGCCCGGTCATGGCCGAGATTGTAGGAATCTCGTGGCCGGACCGCAAAAAAAGTCGCTAACCTTCCCAACGGCACTGCCACGGTTGGGCCGGACAATGGCACTCTACGCAGTCAACGACCCAGGAGGTAGCCATGGCCCGCTACGACAATATCCTCGAGACGATTGGCGATACCCCGCTCGTGCGGCTCAACAAGCTCGCGCCAGCGGGCGTCAACGTCTACGTGAAAGTGGAGTCCTTCAACCCGATGGGCTCGGTCAAGGACCGGATGGCGCTCGCCATCATCGAACGCGCGGAGCAGCTTGGCGAGCTTCAGCCCGGCCAGACGGTGATCGAGGCTACGAGCGGCAACACCGGGATCGGACTCGCCATGGTCTGTGCGCAAAAGGGCTATCCGCTCGTCGTCACGATGGCGGAGAGCTTCAGTCTGGAACGTCGCAAGATGCTGCGCTTCCTCGGGGCCAGAGTCGTGCTGACGCCAGCGGCCGAGAAGGGCAGCGGTATGCTCGCGAAGGCCGTGGAGCTCGGCGCAAAACACGGTTGGTACCTGTGCCGGCAGTTCGAGAACGAGGCGAACGCCGACGCGCATACCCGGACGACCGCGCAGGAGATTCTCGCGGACTTTGCCGGCGAGCGACTCGACTACTGGGTGTCGGGATTCGGCACCGGCGGAACTCTGAAAGGAGTCGGGCGGGCGCTCCGCGTCGCGAGTCCGGCGACGAAGATCGTCGCAGCGGAGCCCGACAACTCGCCGCTGCTCGGCAGCGGCATCCGGCAGCCGCGGGACGCCGGCGGCGCGCCGCTCGGCAGTCACCCGCGCTTCCGGCCGCACCTGATGCAGGGCTGGACACCCGATTTCGTGTCGAAGCTGACGCAGGACGCCGTGACGCAGGGGCTCATCGACGAGATCGTGCCCGTCGCCGGGAGCGATGCGCTGCGGCTCGCGCGCGAGCTCGCGCGGCAGGAGGGCATCTTCGTCGGCACGTCGAGCGGTGCGACGCTCGCCGCGGCGCTCACGATCGCGAATCGCTCGCCACCGGGCACGAACATCGTCTGCATGTTGCCGGACACCGGCGAGCGGTATCTTTCGACTCCGTTGTTCGAGGGCATAGGCGACGACATGAATGCCGAGGAGCTGGCCATCTCGCGATCGACGCCGAGCTATCGATTCGATGCGTCGCCCGCGGCGTCGACACCGACTGCGCCGCAACCGACCGAGCCGGTGGCCGAGGTCGAGGCCGACGCCGAGACCGATGCGCTCGTGGGTGCGCTGGTGCGCGGCGAACCGGTGCTGCTGTTCGCGCTCGAGTGGTGCGAGTTTTGCTGGTCGGTGCGCAAGCTGTTCGCGCGGCTCGGCATTCCATACCGAAGCATCGATCTCGATTCCGTCGAGTATCAAAAAGGCGATCTGGGGGGCAAGATTCGCGCCGTTCTGGCGGCGCGCACGGGCGCGAAAACGATTCCGCAGATCTTCATCGACGGCGAGCACGTGGGCGGCTGCACGGATTTGTTCGACGCGTGGCGCGCGGGCTCGGCGCAGCGCCTGCTCGAGCGGCGCGGTGTCGCCTACGACGCGGCCGCGGAGCTCGATCCCTACGGTCTGCTGCCACAGTGGCTGCATCCACGGAAGTCGGCTTGAGGGCACGTTCGTGAAGCTCAGCGTTCCCGTCATCGATGCGACCGAGCTCGCGAGCGGCGAAACGCTGGGGGCGATCGACGCGGCGTGCCGCGACTGGGGGTTCTTCCAAATCGTGGGCCACGGCATCGACGAACAGGTCTGCACCGGCCTGCTGCGCGAGATGCGCGCGTTCTTCGCGCAGCCCACGCCGGTCAAGCGCGAGATCGTGCGCAGCGCCGCGAATCCGTGGGGGTTCTACGACGAGGAACTGACGCAGCACACGCGCGACTGGAAGGAGATTTATGACTACGGCCCGCCGAGCGGCGCGACGATTCTCCCGCAATGGCCGGCTGCGCTGCCGAGCTTCAGAGCCGCCGTCGAGGCGTTCTACGCGGCCTGCGACCGCGTTGCCATCGACCTGCTGCACGCGCTCGTGACGAATCTCGGCATGCCGGCGGCGGCGCTGGACGCATGTTTTCGGCCGGAGCATACGAGCTTCCTGCGCTTGAACTACTACCCGCCGTGCCCGACGCCGGCGCGACCGGTGGGCTCGGGCACGGCCACGAAGGGCCACCTCGGCATCAATCCGCACACGGACGCCGGCGCCTTGACGGTGCTGTTGCAGGACGATCAGCCGGGCCTCGAGGTCTTTCGCGGCGGTCGATGGTATCTGATCGAGCCGCGCGCCGATGCGCTGGTCGTGAATATCGGCGACATCGTGCAGGTGTGGTCCAACGATCGCTACGCGGCGGCTCTGCATCGCGTTCTGGCCGACGTGCAGACGCACAGGTTCAGCGCGCCGTTCTTCTTCAATCCCGTCTACAGCGCCGACTACGCGCCATTGCCGACGACCGTCGACGCCGGGCACCCGGCTCGCTATCGGTCGATCAACTGGGGGGAATTCCGCGCCCGGCGCGCGGCCGGGGATTACGCGAATCAAGCGCAATACGCCTCGATCAGCAATTACTCCCTGTAAAGGAGGATGCAACCGCGGCTACGCTGCTTGTCCATCGGGCGTCTGATCGCGCCGTGGGTCGGCCGCTCGACTTCGGCGCACGCGCTGCCGCGGCGACCGAGGCGCTCGAAGCCTATACGATCTGATACTCCGGCGTGCTCATGACGAGATGCGCCGTCATGCGCAGTGGGTCCTCGAGGTAGGACTGCGCACGGTCGAGCTGCTCGGTGCCTAGCTCGTGCGTCAGGAACGCGACGAACGCCGCGCGCGTGGCGGCGGCCGGGGGCACTCTGAGCAGCCGCGAGGCGAGGAAGTCGACGGCGTCCGCCGTGGTCTTGGCGCCCCCGCCGAGCACCAGCGCCGAGAGATCGAATCGCGCCGCGTCGCGCGGCGTGGGGATCAGCTTGCGCGCGGCCTGCTCCCAGCCGATGTAGCCCGAGATACGCGTGTTGAACCGCTCGTCGCGCTCGAGCGCCACTCGGTCGAACGTGCTCATCTTCGCCGGATCGCTGACCGCCGTTGCGGCGCCGATGTCGTAGCCGTCGCGCAGCCTCTGGCCGAGCACGTCGTCGCTGCCCGCGCTGAAGTTCCAGTCGCGGAAGCCCGTGATGTCCGGAATCAGCACGTCACGCGCCACGTTGCCGCGCGCGATCAGGAGCCCGGGCGTGATCCACGCCTTGCCGCCGGCCCAGCCGGCAACCGACGGCGGATTCAGGAGATGCTGCCCCATGGCGATCGTCGCCTGATTGAAATCCGGCACGCCGGGCATGGCACTCGCGCCGAGGTGCCTCATCATTGCGACCATGTGCTCGACCGGCCCTTTGATGTGGCCGCCGTAGCTCGCGGCGCTGTAGAAATCCTTCGAGCGGAAGAGCGCGGTCAAAAAGCGGCTTCAGCTCGTAGTTGGCATCACGCAGCACGGCCCCGAGCGCTTTTCGTAACGCGGGCGACACTTCGTCGCGCACGAGAAACCGATAGATCTTACCGGCCAGAAACTCCGCCGTGACCGGCTGCTCGAAGATGATCTTGATGACGTCGACGCCGTCGAAGTTGCCGTGCTTGCCGAGAAACTCCTTCATTCCGGCGTCGTGCTTGTCCGGATCGACCTTGAACTCGAGGTCGTCGAAGTACCAGCCCGTGAAGGCACGCGCGCATTCGCGGACGTCTTTCTCGGAATAGTTACCGACGCCCATCGTGAAGAGCTCCATGACCTCACGCGCGAAATTCTCGTTCGGCGCGCCCTTCACGTTGTATTGCGCATCCAGGAAATACAGCATCGCCGGGGTTTGTGCGACCGCGAGCGCGAGCGCTTGCGCGTTGCCGGTGGCCTGGCGCTCGAACAATTCGATCTGCTGCAGCATTTTGCGGTAATCGCGCACCTTGTTCTCGTGCGTTGCGAAATGGCCGTGCCAGAACAACGCCATCTTCTCTTCGAGCGGGTGCGCGGTTGCGACCATCCGGTTCGCCCACCAGTAGCCGACGCGGCGCGTTTCGAGCAGCGTCGCGCGCAGCCAGTAGAAGAACCGATCGGACACCGGTTGCACGGGGCGGTTGCCCTCGGGCTTCGTCGCCACGCCCATCGATTCGCCGTGCTGCTCCGCACGGTCGGTGGCCTCGGGTCGGCTGTCCGGAAACCCTTTGAGGGACGGATCCCAGAGGCCGGACTCGACGAACGGCGCGCGCTGCGGATTCGGGATGCGCTCGTAGTGCACGAGGTGGGCGACCGCCCGCTCGAGCCCGAGATCGGTGAGCCTCTGAATCTCCTCCGGCGTGCCGCCGAAGCCGGCGTGAGCGAGCAGATGCGCGGCGCGGTCGTAGCTCCACTCGGACCGCGGCAACGGCGCGAGGTCGTCCCGCCACGTCGCCGGTCCAGGAGACCACGTATTGCGTAAAATCATCGCATTACGTCTTTATCATGCCAAGCGACTCGAACTTCTGACCCAGCACGTTCGTCGCGTCCGCGCCGAGCCACTCTTCGATCAGCGTGGCGTATACGCGGCGGAAGTCCGTGGTGCTCGCGAGGTTGTCGCCGAGCACGAGGTCCGCGAGGCTCGGCGGCGCGCCGTATTGCCCGCCCTTGACCGCGTTGCCGACGACGAAATTGATTTGCGCCGTGCCGTGATCGGTGCCCAAGCTCGTGTTCTCCGGCACGCGCCTGCCGAACTCGCTATGCACGTACAGCACGACGTCGTCGGCGCGACCGATCCGCTGCATCTCGTTGAAGAAGCCTTCGATGGCGTCCGCGCAGTACTGCAGCTGACGGTCGTGCGGCGCGGCCTGGTTCACGTGGGTGTCGAACAGGCTGCCGCGCAGCGGCACGTAGTACAGCTGCGTCGGGAACCCGGCCTCGATCAGTGCCACGATCTTGTCGAGATCGAGCAATCGCAGATCCGGATTCGCCTTGGCGCGATACGCGCTCCACGCGGCGCGCACGATCTCCGAGGCCTGTGCCGCGCTCCTCGTCACCTCGAGCACGTAGCGGTGCGCTTCCGTGACGGGCAGGTCCTGCGCGGCGAGCGTCTCGATCGCGGCCTTCTCCTGGGCAAACACGCCGCGCTTGAACATCGCGGGATCGACGAACACGAGCGGCACGTGCTTCTGTGCTTTGACGGCCAACGTCTGCGCTTCGGCGATGTTGACGATCAAATTGTCGTGCGCGCCCTGCGGATCGAGGTCCGCGGCCGTTCGACCCACCCAGCCGTACTCGTTGCCACTGTTCGGCGCAGCCGTGTGCCAGAACGACATCGACGTGAAGTGCGAGAACGAAGGCTGGTCGTAACCCACGCCATGCACGATCGCGACGCGGCCGTCGTCATACAGGTTCTTCAGCGCACGCAGGGACTTGTGCCAACCGAACTGCGCGTCGATCTTCAGCAAGTCGGGTTCCCGAATGCCGATCGTCGGCCGGTGCTGGTAGTACAGCGGATCGCCGTAGGGAACGATCGTGTTCAGGCCGTCGTTGCCACCGAACCATTCGAATACGACGAGGATCTTGGCCGTAGGGTTTGCCGCAACGCTCTTGCCGGCCTGGGCGAATACGCTCGGCACGCTGCCGAGGCCGCCCGCGAGACCGAGCCCGAGGCCCCCTGCGCCGAGTCGCAGCAGCTCGCGACGCGAGAGACCCCCGGCTTTCAATGGGTCCTGCCTGCGCATCGGTGGGTGCTCCGTCCCGCCGTCAGGCCAGCGCGCGGCGCCGCGCGAGCCAGCCGCCGGTTGCGCCACCGGCGAGCTTCAGCGCGTGCGCTACGTAATAGATGAACGGAACCTGCGGAGCGTCTGCCGCTAACGCCGCCGTGACTCCTTGGATCAGCAGATACATGGCCGCGGCGGCGGCGCCCATGAGCACGCCGTGCACGACGGGTTGCGCGAGCGGACGGCATAGCCACCAGGCCACGGGCAGGAACACCAGGAACGAGCCCGCCACCGCCACGAGTGTGACCGCGGACTGCGGGCCGCCGAACGCGTAGATCGGGATCACCGCCACAAACAGGATCAGCTCGGCGAGGAAGCCCCCGAGTACGACCCGACCCCAACGGATGGACGTCGCCGCCATGGCGCGAGTATGCCTCGTTTCTCGACGCCTGGCACGGGCTCCGAGGACGATGCGGGGGACGATGCCCGAGCGACTCGAGCGCGTGTCCCACCAAGCTCGGCACGCGCCTCACTTGAACGTGAAAATATCCTCGTCCGCGGGCTTCTGCATGCCCTGCTCGTGATACTCCTGCCAGATCTGGGCCCACGGCCGGCCGAACATGTCGGGCACCTTGTACTGGATGACCGTGCCCGGCGCGACCGGGGTCGCGCGGCCGTTCAGCGGATAGATCGTCGGCACGCATTCGATGAACTGGTACGGGTCGCCGGCCTCTGCGTCCGCGATCTTCACGAGGTTGCGCACCATCCGGATCGGCTGCACGAGCGCGTCGGGGTCATAGAAGATGCCTTCGTGGTTGAGGCCGACGACTTTGCCCGCCGCATCGCGCGTCGGAGTGTAGATCTCGATCGTCTGCAGCTTGCTCGAGAACTCGAAGTTGCCGTGAACCTTCCAGCCTTGAATGTTCGACGTCCAGGTGATCAACGTGTCCTTGTCCCAGAACCCGATCGTCTCGCCGTACCACGTCGGCGTCTCCGGCGCCGAGATGCGGCACGGCACCCTTGGTATCGAACGTGCGACCGATGTTGATGTGCGTGATGAAGTTGTCGGCATCGCCCGCGAGGATCTGCACGAGCTTTGGCGTGACGATGATCGAGTGCGGCTGGTTCGTGACGGCGTGATAGTGCCAGCGACGCATGAACCCTTCGGGCCAGCAGTATTGGGCCGGCCACTGCGGCGCGTTCGTGTGACCGTCGTGATACATCTCCTCGACCATTCGTGTTTGATATTCCGGCGTCAGCAGCGACAGCACGGTGGGGATCTGTGTCCAGAACAGCTCGGCGTACCAGTTCTGGCCGCGTGGCCAGACGTAGCGGCCGCCGATGTCGCCGGGCACGGTGGCGTACGTGTGCTCGGTGGGGCCGCCGCGCCGGCGCGTCTCCTCGAGCAACGCCGCGTAGTGCTCCGCGGCCGTCTTGAACGCGTACGGGCTTACGAGCGCTTCGCGTGGAAGACCGCGGTCGCAGTAGCCCCACGCAGCGGAGGCGGGCGGATGATCGCCGATCATGGCGGGCACCCCGCCGCGCGACGTCCATTGCGCCTCGACTCCGATGTTGCTGTTGCAGCGGAAATAACGCGGGTCGCTCCACAGCGCGCGGTCCTGGTAGAAATCCGTGGACGTGAAGAGATCGACGGGCAAGCGGCTGCACGCCCTTCGGAGTCGCCCCGTTCCAGGCCGAGCCACCGCGATCTTGCACGGGTTTGCCGTCCGGCCCGCGACGTGCCACGAGAAACGGACCCACCATCCAGTACCGTTCGGGAAGGCCGGCGATCTGCGCGGGGGGATACGCTTCGATGTCGGGATTCGCGGGCGTCGGGATCGTCACCGCGAGCGGCGCTGCGCGGCCGACGCTCTTGAAGTCGATGTTGGCGACGGGTTGCCCGGTAGCGACGCCACCCCCGACGAAGGTTGCGACGAGCGTTGCGCCGACGAGGCGCACGGACGGACGAGCGAGACGGGACTCCACGCGGTTGTCAGACATCGGCGGCTCCTTTCGCGAGGCGCCACTGTGCCACAGGCGCGGAGCACGGCACAGGCATATGGAGAACTCTGGAGCGAAGCCCGTGCAGCATGGCGCCGTTCCCCGCGCTTCTAGTACGATCGGAGCATTACCGGGACGGCTTCCAAAGCGTCCCGTGGCTCAGGCAACATCAATGGGGAAAGCTATGCGCGTCTCGACCGTCGTGCTACTCGCTTCGGTTCTGTCGTGTTCGGCCACGGCCCAGCAACCTGCCGCATCGAGTGCCGACAGCCGCACGATGGTCACGGCGGCCGACGTCGCCGCGCTCGTCGCGAAGGCGAAGGCGGAACGGAAGGACCAGCCGACCATTGCCCAATCGTTGCTGAAGCTCGCACCGTACAACGTGAGCCTCGAGTACCGAGCCTCCGTGGGCAATGCCGCCATGCACGAGACCGAAGCCGAGCTCTTTTACGTCATCGACGGCTCGGCCACGCTCGTGACCGGCGGCAAGCTCGCGGCCGAGAAGCGCACGAACGCCGAGAATCTCACGGGCACGGGAATCGAAGGCGGCGAAACGCGGCACGTGGCGAAAGGCGACTTCATCATGGTTCCGGATCACACGCCGCACTGGTTCAGCGCGATCGACGGCACCGTCGTGCTGATGTCGCTGCATTTGCCGCTGCATCCGGGGCAGTAGGAGCGGCCGCCTCCGATTTGCGAGGACGCACGGATGACGACACGAACATTCCCGCATCGATGGGCACTCGCCGCGGCCTTGGCGCTCGGCGGCACGACGCCCGCGCTCGCGCACCATGGGTTCGGCCTGTTTCAGATGGAGAAATTCACGGACTGGTCGGGCACGCTGACGAGATTCGAGCTCGTGAATCCTCACTCGTATTTGTATTTCGATACTGTCGACGCCGAGGGCAAGCCGCTGTCGATGCGCTGCGAGATGCGCGCGGCGACGCTGATCAAGCGCTCGGGTTGGAAGGTGGACGAGTTCGTGCCGGGCCGACACGTCGATGTCCACGGCCATCCGCATCGCGACGACCCGCATTCGTGCTATCTCGAGAGCGTGACGATCGGTGGCGGAACGTCGATCGATCGCAACGACCAATTCACGCGCGCACCGGTCGACACGTCGAAACGGCCGCTGCGACTCGCCACGGGTGAGCCGAACATCTCGGGCGACTGGGCCGTGGAGCAGGCCGTGCTCACGGTGCCGCCGAGCGGCGGCCGCGGCGATCTCGTGCCGCGCAGCGTTCGCGAGGCCTACGCGGCCGGCAAGATCACGCTGGCCGAGATCCGCGCGCGCAACCCGGCTCCCTCGCGACCGCAGTACACCGAGGCCGGGCAAGCGGCCGCGCAGGCGTTTCGGATGTGGTCGCCGGAGGACAACCCGCGCCTGCAGTGCAAGCCGACCAGCATCATCTTCGACTGGACGTTCGATTGGCCCGTGAACCGGATCACGCAGAGGACGGTCGACGGCAAGAGCGTCGTCGACATCGACTACGGGTTATACAGCGCCTCGCGCCGGATTCACGTGGGCATGAACGCGCATCCGGCGGGCCTCACGCCGAGCGACGCGGGGCACTCGATCGGCCGCTGGGACGGCGACACGCTCGTCGTCGATACGGTGGGCTTCAAACCCGGCGTGCTCGTGCCGCCGACGAAGAGCAGCGACAAGCTGCACATCGTCGAGCGCTTCACGCTCGACCCGAAGACGTTCTCGCTGAAGCGCGAGTACACGGTCGAGGATCCGGTATACCTGGCTGCGCCGTACACGGGCCAGGACACGGTGCTGCTGTCCGATACGCCGTTCGAGAGGCAGCCGTGCGAGGAGCTGACGTTCGAGTTCACGCAGCCCGGCAACTGAGCCGCGCCGCGAAACGAAGGGGCGAGCGCCGATAGGGCCGCGCTCGATGGGGGATCCAGGCTGTGTCGACGATGAGCCGACTCTCGGGACGTATGACGCTCGCTGCCGCGAGCATCTTCTTGCTCCTTGGCACGCAGTTCGCGCTCGCGTTCACGGTCGAGCAAGTGGCGGCCGGGCGCACGGCCTTTCAGCAGGCCTGCGTGATGTGCCACGGCGCGGATCTGCGGACGTTACCGAACGCGGTGCTCGCGGCGCCGGAGTTCGGCGGCCGCTGGACGGGCCGGACCACCACCGATCTGCTCGTACAGTTACGGGCGACGATGCCGCCCGAGGCGCCCGGTAGCCTGCAGGAGACCGAGTATCTCGGCATCATCGCGTACCTGCTCCAGACGAACGGCTTCACGGCCAACACCACGCCGCTGACGGCGTCGACGTCGGCCGTCATCGGCAGCGATGCCCTGGCGAGCGCGCGCCCGGCGGCCGAGCCGGTCGGGATGACCGTGACCGGCACGGTGACCGACTTCGCCCCTTTGACGGATCAAATGCTGCGCAACCCGTCGCCCGGCGATTGGCCGATGCTGCGCCACGACTACAGCGCCTCGAGCTACAGTCCGCTGAAGGAGATCACGGCCGCGAACGCGCATCGCTTGCAGCTCGCGTGGATCTGGCCGATGCGCGACGGCGGCACGAACGAGCCGTCGCCGCTCGCCTACCGCGGCACCGTGTACCTTAACAACACGCAAGGCATCGTTCAGGCGATCGACGGTCGCGACGGTACCCTGATCTGGGAGCACCATCTGAAGGACAGCGTCGCGATGCGCGGCATGGCGCTGTACGACGACAAGCTGTTCCTCCAGGCGAACGGCCATCTGGTCGCATTGAATGCTCGCACCGGTGAAACGGCGTGGGACGTGGCAATGCCCGATGGGCATGCGAGCAGCAGCGGTCCGCTGGTCGCGAACGGGCTCGTCATCGAGGGCATGGGAGCGTGCCAGACGTACGAGCAGCAGAAGTGCTTCATCAGCGCATACGACGCCGCCACGGGCGAGCAGAAGTGGCGATTCACGACGATCGCGACCAGCGACCGGCCGGGCGGCGACACCTGGGGCACGCTGCCCGACGTGTATCGCGCCGGCGGCGAAACCTGGATCACCGGCAGCTACGATCCCGATCTCGGCCTCACGTATTGGGGCACCGCACAAGCAAAACCCTGGATGCCTGCGAGCCGCGGCATGGCGGGGCTCGATGCCGGCCTGTACACGAGCTCGACCGTGGCGCTGGACCTGCGAACCGGCAAGCTCGCGTGGCATTACCAGCACTCGCCCGGGGAGGCGCTCGATCTCGACGTCGTGTTCGAGCGTGTGCTCGTCGACGCGGGCAGCGACAAGTGGGTGCTGACGGTCGGCAAGGACGGCGTGCTGTGGAAGCTCGACCGCCGGACGGGCGAGTATCTCGATCATGCCGAAACGCTGTTTCAGAACGTCTGGGCCAGCTTCGATCGCGAGACGGGTCAGCCGCGCTATCGCAACGACATTCTCGAGCACAAGGTCGGCGAGTGGGTCGACGGCTGCCCGAGCTCCGAAGGCGGCCACAACTGGCAAGCTACGAGCTTCCACAAGCCGTCGCGCACGTTGCTGATTCCGCTGTCGCAAAGCTGCATTGCGATTCGCGCGCAGGCCATCGAGCAGAAGCCGGGCGGCGGCAGCGCCGGCGGCGCCGATCGACGCTTCTACGAGATGCCGGGCACCGACGGCAACATCGGCAAGCTCGCGGCCTTCGACGTCGACTCGATGAAGCAGAAGTGGGCGCTGCAACAGCGCGCGCCGTTCTTGACCGCGGCGCTGTCGACGGCCGGCGGCATCGTGTTCATCGGCGACCTCGATCGCGTCCTGAAAGCCGTGGACGTGCGCGACGGGCGAATCGTGTGGCAGACGCGGCTCGCGACCTCGGTGCAGGGCTTTCCGATCTCCTTCGAGGCCGGCGGCAAGCAATACGTGGCCGTCACGACGGGCCTGGGCGGCGGCAGCCCACGGCTGGTGCCGTCGTTGCTGGCACCCGACGTCAAGCCACCGGGTCGCGGGCAGGCCCTGTATGTGTTCGCGCTGCCCGACGAGCGTTGAGGCGAATTTCCAAGAGGACCCCCATGAAGCATCTCTCGTTGATTCTCCTGTGCGGATTCTTCACAGCGATCGCGCAGGCTCAACCGGCGCCGGGCGCCGGCGGCCTCGTGGTCGGCAACGGCAACTTCTTCAGCCCCATCGTGCGCAATCTCGACAAGGCCGTGGCGTTCTATCGCGACGGTCTCGGGCTCGAAGTGCAGGGCGAGCCCGGCAACGCCGACGACAACGAGAACCTGCGCAACATGTTCGGGTTGCCGGGCGCCAAGATCCGCTGGATGATCGCGCGGCCGGCCGGCATGCGCAGCGGCGTCGAGATCGTCGAAATCTCCGGAGTCGGAGGCAAGACGCTGCAGCGGCGGCCGCAGGACTCCGGCGCCTACACGCTGATCGTGTTCGTGCGCGACCTCGATGCGACGCTGGCGCGGCTGAAGGCGCAGGGCACACGGATCGTGTCGGCGGGCGGGGCCCCGGCCAGCCTGCCGTTCGGCCCGGGGCACACGGCGCTCATGGTCGTGGTCGAGGATCCCGACGGACATTTCGTCGAGATCGTGCAGCCGGACGAGCCGCCGCAGACGCAGGCGCCGGCGACGTCGAACGTCGTCGACGTCAGAGTGCGGCTGATCGTCGCCGACGTGGAGAAGTCCGTGCACCTGTATCACGACGCGCTCGGGCTCGAGCTCACGAACATGCCGGCTTACGCGGAGAACGCCACCGTGAGCGCGGCGCTCGGGGTCAGCGGTGCCCAGTACCGCTTCGGCATGCTGAAGATGCCGGGCACGGGCCTGGTGTTCGAGGTCATGGACTACAAGGGCATCGATCGGAAGATCGTGCGCGGTGATTTGCAGGACCCGGGCTCGACGCGCTTCCAGATGCAGGTGCGCGACATCGACGCCGCCATCGCCGCGTTCGAGAAGGCCGGCGGCGCGTTCGTGTCGACGGGCGGCAAGCCGCTCGATCTGCCGACGCCGAACGGGGCGCTTGAAAGTGGGCATCGTCCGCGACCCCGACAATCTGTTCGTCGTGCTGATTCAGTCGCCGCCGCCGGCGGCGAAGTGATCGGCGCAACGAGCCTTGCTTGCCGTTCGGCCGGATAGCGTGCTGGGTTAGAGTCGAGCGGTCGGACTTTTCGAAACTACTAAGGAGACTGAAATGAATAGAATCAAGGTGGCGGGGGTGCTGGGAGTCCTTGCTCTCGGCGTCGGGGTGGCGCTTGCACAGGCGCCGGCCAACATGAGCTTCTTCGTGACGAGCAAGAATCCCGGTAAGGGCGGCGATCTCGGCGGGCTCGCCGGCGCGGACGCGCACTGCCAATCGCTGGCCAGTGCGGTCGGCGCAGGCAACAAGACGTGGCACGCCTATCTCAGCACGAGCACGGTCAACGCGAAGGATCGGATCGGCAAAGGCCCCTGGTACAACGTCAAGGGCACGATGATTGCGAAGGACCTGTCGGAGCTGATCGGCGCGACCAGCAACCACATCAACGCTCAAACGGCGCTGACGGAGCAGGGCAATGCGCCGAATTATCTCGGCGGTGACCCACCTAAAGCACTCGCGGAGCCGTTGCAGCACGACATGCTGACAGGCACCGACGACAAGGGCATGGCGACCGGCGACACGTGCAGCAACTGGACGAGCGGCGGCGACGACGTGAAGGCCACGCTGGGGCACGCGGACCGACTCGGCCGCAATCCCGGTGTGAACTCGTGGACCACCGCCCATCCCTCGCAGGGGTGCTCGCTCGAGAAGCTCGCGCCGACCGGCAGCGCAGGCCTGTTTTACTGCTTTGCCGTGAACTGATCGCTTCCGGCGTTTCGCCGAGAAAGCCCCGCCCAAAATGCGGGGCTTTCTTTTTTCAGCGCTTGCGCGCGCGCGTCAGCAGATAGTCTTGTCGCAGGATATTGTCGGCAAAGTACTCGCTGATCAGCTGCTCGAGCTCGGCACGCAACGCGCGCAATTTCTCCGGGTCGGTTCGACTCAGGGTTTGGACCAGCTTCATCACGGGGCCCACGTTGGCTTCGAGAAACAGCCGCTGGTGCTGAACGCTGAGCATCTGGAAGCGCATCACGTCGCGGTCGAACAGCAGATCGGCCACGCCGTCGCCGAGGCGCTCCCGGATGACGTTCGGAACGCCCCACAGATGCGGGGGTGAAACACCCGGCGGCGGCGGCGCGTAGCGACCGAGCAACGCGAACATGCGGCCCACGATGAGCTCCGGCGGCCACGTCGAGAACGCAATCGTGCCGCCGGGCTTCAGCACGCGCAGCATCTCGCTGACGGCGATCTCGGGACGCGGCGCGAACATGTGGCCGAACTGGCTCACGACCGCGTCGAACTCCGCGTCGCCGTAGGGGAGCGATTCCGCGTCGCCCTCGCGCCAGTCGACGTCGAGCCCCATGATTGCGGAATTCTGGCGCGCTCGCTCGAGCAGCTGCGGCGTCAGATCGAGGCCCGAGGCGCGCGCGCCGAGGCGAGCCGCGGTGAGCGCCACCACTCCGGTGCCGCAGCCGACGTCGAGCACGCGGGTGCCGTGCTCGATGCCGGCGAACCGCACCAGCCGTGGCGCGACCGCGCTGGTCGCCATCTCCGTCGGGGTGAACGTGGCCCAGCCCTGGCGGGCCGCTTCCTTGAATGTCGCGATCGGATCCATCGTTACGCCCTCGTTCTGAGCTGCGTCCGGAGCCGGCCGACGTCAGTTCGCGGGTTCGACCCTTAGGATCGCGCCAGCGGTTTCGTCGGTCAACACATACAGGAACCCGTCGGGGCCCTGGCGCACGTCGCGCAGACGCTGACCGAGATCCGTCAGCATTTTTTCCTGCCCGCTGACGTGATCCGGCTTATCGAACGTGATTCGCACCAGCGAGCGAGTCATCGTCGCGAGGAACAAATCGCCGCGCCACTGCGGAAAGGGCCGCGCGTCGTAGAACGCGATATTGCCGGGATTGATCGACGGCGCCCAGTACAACACGGGGTCCACCATGCCGGGCACCTGCGCGGCGCCACCCACGACGGGGTCGCCGTTGTAGTGCGCGCCGTGCGTGACGAGAATCCAGCCGTAGTTCTTGCCCGCCTCGATCTTGTTCAGCTCGTCACCGCCGCGCGGGCCGAATTCCGTCGACCAGATTTCGCCGGTGCGAGGACGCACCGTGAGGCCGGTCGGGTTGCGATGGCCGAGCGTATAGATCTCGGGGCGGAAGCCGTCCTTGCCGACGAACGGATTGTCCTTCGGGATCGTGCCGTCGTCGCGAATTCGGATGATCTTGCCCAGATCCGAGGACGGCTCCTGGGCCTTCTCGCCCCAGTTGCGATCGCCGCTCGCCACGTACAGCAAGCCGTCGCGGCCGAACACCATGCGTGCGCCGAAGCTGCCGTCGGCGGGACCCTGCCCGCAGCAGCGGTGATTCTTGCCCGCCATCTCGGGACCGTACCAATCGGCGGCGACGAAGATGTCCTCGACGTTCGCGAGTGCGCCACCGCCGTCCCAGCGAGCGCGCGCGACCGCCAACGTGGAAATCGACGGCTCGTTCGCATCGGGCTTCGAGTACGAGAAGTAGACGAGCCGGTTGCGGGCGAAGTTCGGGTGCAGCACGACGTCCGACAGCCCGCCGATCACGGCGGCCCGGATCGGCGGCAGCCCCTGAATCGGGTTCGGATCGAGCACGCCGTTGCGAATCACACGCAAGCGCCCTGGTCGTTCCGTGACGAGCAGCTCTCCGCCCGGCACGAACGCGACGCTCCATGGATGATCGAGATTCTTCGTGACCACCGTCACGCGGATCCGAGCCTTCTCCGTGGCGAAATCCCACGGACCGTCCTCGAGCGGCTTCGTGACAGGGCGCCCGCCGCCTGCCTGGGCGGCGCGCGGCGGCGCGGTGGCGTTTTGCTGGGCGGCGGCCGCCGCCGAAATCGTCAAGGCCACCAGGCCGATCAGTGCCGCCGGCCTGCAAGAACAGAAGATCGTCGGCTTCACCTGTCGGTCTCCCGCTATTGCTCGCCGGATTCACCGGGCTCGTTTTGCGGGGCCGCATCCCCCGGCGCGCCCGTGCCGGAAGATCCCATGAACAAGCGCGAGCCGTCGGGCAGGATCAGATCGCGGCCGTTCGCACGATGAGCGCCGTTCTTGGCCTGGTAGCCTTCCACCGTGATCTGCGTGCCCGGCTTGACGGCGTCTCGCGTGTAGCCGCGGCGAAGCAGCGTGTTCGGGGTCGCGCCCTCGATCATCCACTCCGTCACGGTGCCGTCGGAGTTGCGCACATTGACGTGCAGCCAGCTGTGCGGATTGATCCATTCCATCCGGAGGATCGTGCCGTGCAGGGTGACCGGCTTGTTGGCGTCGAACTCGGCCGAAAACGAATGGTGCGCCCCGGCCAAACGCAGCGGCGCAACCACCGAAAGGGCCCCCATGAGCGTCGCGAGTCGTCGTAATCCCATCGGCAAGTCCCTCAGTGCTTGTGCTTCGCCGCGGCGGCGGCGTGTTCCTCGTCGCGCGCATTCTCGAGGATGTTGCGCAAACCGTAGTTACCCTCGTGACACGCATACTCGTACAGCTCGCCTTCCGCGGGTCGCATCGAGTACGCCACGGTCCACGGTTGTGTCCATTGCGTGTCGTCGTCGAACGTCAACTGGAAATCGATCTTGTGCGGTGCGACCCGCGTGTAGCGCTCGGTCATCGTCAGGTTCTCGCTCGAGCCGCGGAAGCCGGCCTTGCCGTTGAAGTTACGGGTCTCGACGACGAGCGTGTCGCCTTCCCAGCGACCGCGCGACTCGCCCATGTAGCCACGGATCCCGGTGTAGGGCGTGCCATCGAGCGGTACTACCCGCGTCTCGTGGACCATCTCGTGAACGATCGCCACGTAGCCCGGCGCTTGCGCGATGCGGATGTTGTTGTTGTACAGCCCCGGCAGGATGGCGCCCGGCAGGCCGCGAGTGATGCAACGCTCGAGCAACGTGCGGTCACGATATGAATCGGCCTTGCCGCCGGAACGAGCGCCGGCATTTGCGGCACGCGCTGCGGCCTGGCGTTCCTGCGCAGCGGGCGTCAGCGGGGGCATCTTGCCGCTCGCCGGCTCGACGATCAGCGACGTTCGGTGCGCGTCGTCGACTCGGCGACCGGGGTCCGTCAGGTACTGGGCGTGCACGAGATTTGCCGGCGCATTCGGATCCGGTGGTGCGTCCATTCGGCGCGCGGCTCGCCCTTCGAGTTGTGCCACTTCCTCTTCCGTGTAGAACGCGCGATCGCCGAGCTCTGGGCGTCGTTCTAGCGGCGTGATGGTGCGGTAGTCCCAGACGCCCTGAAGATCGGGGTCACCCCACGAGGTGCGCGAGACCGCGCTCGTCTCTGCCGCGGGCGGAGCCGCTTCGGCCGTTTGCGCCGAGACGCCGGAGGAGCCGAGGCACGCCGTGGCCAGCGCGACGGTCGATACCAGAAACCGGGTACGCATCTTGTTTCCCCTTGCCGACGGCTGTTCCGATCCTAGCACGCGTCGTCGCGCGGGGATCCGTCCGATCCGGCGCGCGACCCGTCGAGAGGCAGCGTTATACTCGCGGGCCGGGCCAGCCGGCTCGGGGGCACCGGGGGAAACATGTACCAGCGCTTCGCCATCGCGATTGCAGCCCTTGCGGCCACGGGTTCCGCGTTCGCGCATCACGGCTTCGGTCGTATCGACCCGACCAAGAACGTCACGCTCGAGGGGACGCTGACGGGCGTCGATTTCGTGAATCCCCATGCCTATCTGTACTTCGACGCCGTCGACGCGAACGGCAAGCCTCTGAAGATGCGCTGCGAGATGCGCGCGGCCACCGTGTTGCGCCGCTCGGGGTGGTCGCCGGAGATGTTCGTGCCGGGCAAGCACGTGACGGTCAACGGCCACCCGCATCGCGACGACCCGGAGACGTGCTATGTCGAGGACCTCACGATTGGCGATGCGCCGACGCTCGTGCGGTATCAGCAGCTGAGCAGCGCGGCGCAGCAGTCGACGCGCCCGCTGCGCCAGCCGACGGGCGAGCCGAACATCGCGGGAGACTGGGCCCAGGAGCAATACCTGCTGGCGCGCCCACCGAGCGGGCGCGGCGGGCTGGTGCCGAAGAGCATGGTGGCGGCGGTCGAAGCGGGCACGCTGGCCGTGGCCGACGTGCCGAACAGCGGCTGGGGCGCGCGTCCCGTGACACTGACGCCGGCCGGTCAGGCGGCGGCGGATGCGTTGAAGGCCATCAAGCCGGAGAACAACACGCGGGCGCGCTGCGAGATCACGAGCGTTCTGTTCGACTGGGTATTCGATGGGCCGATCAACCGCATCACGCAGGGCAAAGACACGATCAAGATCGAGTATGGCCGCGGGCTCACGCGAACGATCGACATGCGAACGACCACTCATCCACGGAGCTTGGCGCCAAGCCGCGGCGGTCATTCGATCGGCCATTGGGACGGCGATACGCTCGTCGTCGATACCGTGGGTTTCGCCCCCGGATCGCTGGCCGGAACGGTGCCGAACAGCGACAAGCTGCACGTGATCGAGCGTTTCACGCTGGAGCCGAAGACGTTCGCCTTGCAGCGCGATTATGAAGCCGAGGATCCCGTGTACTTCACCGACAAGTATGTCGGCTCGGATACGGTGATGCCGGCGGATGCGCCCTATGCGGCCGATCGCTGCGAGGACCTGACGTATCGCAATTACGCCGACGAGGCGCAGCGGCCGTAGGCGCCGACGGCGCCCGCGTCAGCCCTCGATCTGCCACCCGCCGACGTGCGTACGGCACGCCACGCCGCTGCGCACGGACCGCTCGCGTCCGGTAATCGTGGTCATCGTGAACGCACGGCAGACGGCACCGTGACGCTCGCGCTGCTCGCCGGGCTTGAGCTCGTAACGGACGCCGAGCGCATCGTTCGTCCACACCACGAGTCGGCCCGGTCGACCGAGCTCGAGCGCATGCCCGAAGCAGCCGCGATCGGCGGCGTCGAGCTCGTGCCCCACGCGGTTGCCGATCAGCGCGCCGGCCACCGCGCCGATCAGCGTGGCGATCGCGCGGTTGTCCGGCGAAGCGACTCGGGAGCCGACGACGCCCCCCACGACCCCTCCGACCACCGTGGCCACGGCTTGCCGATCGCAGCGTCCGGACATCACGGCGTAGTCGTTGTCCCAGTGCCGGCCTTCGTAGCCGACATAGTCATGATCGTGCTGGCGGCGCCAGCCGTGGGCCGGCGCGTGAGCGGGCGGATCGGCGAATACGCCGACGGACACCAAGGCACCCAGCAGTAGTGGCGCGAAACGGACGGACTTGGCGGAAGTTCGCATGCAGGAGCCCCATGGTTCACGAGCGCTGCCATTGTCCGCCGGGCGCGTGCCCCGCGTTGCGACCGGTATCACAGGAGCGAAATACGGTCAGCCGGGCTCGAGGGGTCCGCATGAGCGCGCCATAATGCAGGTTTTCGAGCGGCCCCGAAGCGAATGAAGATCTCCCGCGAGCATCTCCACGCGCGTGCGTCCGCGACCTACGCGCACACGGTCGAGCAGCTTGGCAAGGCTGGCGGCCCGGGCGCCTGCGCCGCCGTCGCCCGCCGACTCGCGGCGGTGCTCGATGGCGCGCTCGCCGATGCGCAGGCCGGCGGGGCCGGCGTCGCCTGCGCGTCGGGCTGCACCTTCTGTTGTCACCTGCGCGTCAGCGTGTTTCCGCATGAGGCTCGAGCGCTGTTGGCCCATCTGCGCACGCGGTTGGCCCCTGCGGCGGCCGCGAGCATCGAGCGGCGGATCCTTGCGAACGCCGCGCGAATCGGCGCCATGACGGCGGCGCAGCATTACGCCGCGCGGCTGCCATGCGCGCTGCTGACCGACGGACGTTGTAGTGCCTACGAAGTACGGCCGTCGGCGTGCGCGGCGCACCACTCGTTGAGTCGCGAACGGTGCGAGCACGGCTTCAACCATCCCGAGGGCAGCGGCACTCCGAGCAACAGCCGACCCGCCGTGCTCGGGGTACAGGTGCTCGGCGACGCGTTGATCGCGGCGACGCAATCGGCGCTGGACGAGCTCGGGTTGCCCACCGCCAGGCTCGAGCTGCATGAAGCGCTGGGAGCTTTGATCGAGGCGCGGGACGAATCGTAACGGCTCCGCCCGCGCTCTCGTCAGTGCGCCGCCGCCGCCGGCGCCGGCACGGCCGGGGGCGTTCTGACGAACAGCGCGCAGACGACCGCCGCGAGGGAGCTCACGGCGCCGCACAGGAAGGCCGCGCGGACACCACTGGCGAGCGCCTCGACAGCAGTGGCGCCTGCCTCGGCGACCTTCGCCCCCTGCGCCGACATGATCGCCACGAACAACGCGACGCCGGCCGCCCCCGCCAGTTGCTGGATGGAGCCCAGCACCGCGCTACCGTGTGAGTACAGCTGCGGCCGGACGGACGAAAGGCTCACCGTAAACAGCGGAGTGAACAGCAACGCGAAGCCCACGCTAATGACGATGTGCCCTGCCAGGATGTAGGCCACACGCGTGGTCGGCGACAGCAGCGTCATGGCCCACAACACCACGGCGACGATGATCACGCCCGGGATCAAGAGTCGCGCGGGCCCGATGCGATCGTACTGCCGGCCGACGGGAGGGCCGAGCAGACCCATCAAGAGCCCGCCGGGCAGCAGCAACAAGCCCGTCTCGAGGGTGCTGAGCCCGCGCACGTTTTGCAGATAGATCGGCAAGACGATCAGCGTCCCGAACAGCGCCATCATCATGATGGCCATCAACAGCACGGCGACGCCGAAGTCGCGAGACTCGAACGTGCGCAAATCGAGCAACGCACGGTCGAAGCGCTGCAGCGACCGTTGGCGCAGAACGAAGGCGACCATCGCCAGCACGCCGCCGCCGAGCGGCACCCAGAGGGGCAAAACCTGACTCGCGGCCGTGGCGCCGACCAAGCTCAGCCCGTAGACGCAACCGCCAAACGCCAGCGCCGACAAGATCACGGACGCAACGTCGACGGGCACCTCGCGCGGCGTCGTCACGTTTTCGATGCGCCGCGCACCGAGCAGCAGCGCGGCGAGCGCGATCGGCACGACGATCCCGAACAGCCACCGCCAGCTCAAATAGCTCAGGATTAGCCCCGAGATCGTGGGCCCAAGCGCGGGGGCCACGGAGATCACGATCGAGATGTTGCCCATCGTCTTGCCCCTGACGTCGGCGGGAACCAGCGTCATGACCGTCGTCATGAGCAACGGCAGCATGATGGCCGTGCCGGAAGCCTGCACGACGCGGGCGATCACCAGGACCTCGAGCCCCGGCGCCAGTGCGGCGAGCGCCGTGCCACACAGGAACAGCACCATGGCCGCGACGAAAATCGTGCGCGTGTGCAAGCGTTGCAGCAAGAAGCCTGTCACCGGTATTACGACGGCCATCGTGAGCAAGAACGCCGTGGTGAGCCACTGCGCGGCCGCGGCATCGACGCGTAGAGACGCCATGAGGCGCGGAATCGCGACGCCCATGATCGTCTCGTTGAGGATCACGACGAACGCCGATACCAGCAGCAAGTTGATGACGGAGCGATCGCGCGGTGCGATCTGTGTGTGAGGCGCAGTCATGACAGGCTTCCGTTGGCCGCCCGAGGCGCGAGCAACACGGAGCGCGCGGGCAAGGCCGCGGATTCTAAGACGGCGGACACCCGCACTGCCACCGGCAGCCGGATCTAGGCGTCGTCCTTGTTGTCCTTCGTGAATACGAGCGCCGGATCGATCATCTGCTCGACGGGCGCATCGCTGGATTCGGTGACCTTGGCCTCGAGGTGCGAGTTGCCGGAGGCCGAGTCGCGTTTCTTCAGCCACTCCGGGCCGGCCATAAGCTGGTTGATCGTGCCCTCGGTAGCCTCGGCAGGCGCGGCGTGAGCGCCGCTCCCGCTCCAGCCCTGACCTCTGCGAAGCTCGGCGCGGAACTGCTCGCGCTCGAGCTTCGCTTGCTCGAGCTGCGCACGAGCGTCCTTCAGCAGCCGAATCGTTTCTTCCTGACCGGTGCCGTATGCGACTTCTTTCTGCTTCTGCTCCGCCAACGCTTGCTCGGCCGTTGCTAATCGCGCGCGAGTATCGGCGAGCTGCTTCGCATAGCTCTTCTCGAGGATCTCGGTCTTGAAATGCAGGCTGTCCGCGGTCTCGCGCAGCGCGGCCGAGTTCTGCCGTTCCTCGGCGACGGCCCGCTCGAGCTCTTTGATCTTCGCGTCACGCTCGGCGATGGCCTGAGCAGCTTGGCTGGCGTCAGCCTCCGGGCCTTGGCTAGTGTCGCCCGCCGGCGCTTTTGCAGACTTCATGGACAGCATGTGCCAAGGCTAATCGGCCACCGGCCCGGGGACGTGGAAGCACATCACACGGCACAGATTCTGTCACATCGGAGCAAGACGGTTTGTGAGGCGCGTCTTGCGCGGCACGCGGGGTGAGCGACCGCAGCGGTCGCGGATCACTCACAGCCTTGCGGCGGCCGAGACCATGCCCAGCCGTCGCTCGGCCGGCGGATCTCGCTGACCTGCGTAATGACGCGCAGCTTGTCCTCGGGCTGCTTCGCGCCCGAGATCTGCACGCGATCACCCGCGTGCAGCACCTCTCGCGCGACGCCGTCGCGCTTGAGTTGTTGCAAGTTCAGCCACACGATCGTGTACATCATGCCGTCGTCACTGCGTAACGCGATCTCGACGTGCGGGTTGGCCCACACCACGCGATCGATCTGCCCTTCGATGACAAAGGGATGACAGCGGTCGAACTGGGCATAGCTATGGTGGGCGCTCGCCGCGCCCGAAAGTCCAGACAGGCCAAAGACGAAGGCGAGGGTAGCGGTGGAGCGCATTTTCATGACCTCTCTCCCTTACCGGCGTGACACCGCCGGCGTGTGACGTATATTGGTACTCTAGTCTAGCCCTTCGATAAGGACTATCCGCAAGTGCTACCAACAAGGAACGGGCAGCATGGGCGCGGCGGCGGCTGCGCCCCATCCGGCAGGCGCCCCGTTGCGACGAGCTGATATGCCGCTGTACGAGTTCAAATGTGGCCACTGCGGGCACCGCTTCGAGGAACTCGCGAAAGTGGGCGAAATTCCGCCGTGCCCGGCGTGCGGGCATTCGCAGCCCGAGCGACTCTTCTCCGCCTCGGCGGGCGTCAGCACCGCGACGACGCGCAGCAAAGCGCTGGGCCAGGCACGTCGAGCAGCCGGCAAGGTCAGCAAGGAAAAGGCGCACGCGCAGCGCGAGTACGAACGCAACTACATCAAGGATCACAGCTGATCCCCGGCACGGACCCGCGACGCGGTCCGTGCGACAATTCCCGGCCCCATGAAGTCTTCCCGGCTACTGCCACTCATCGTGGCCTGCGCGCTGTTCATCGAGAACATGGACTCCACCGTGCTCTCGACCTCGCTTCCCGCCATCGCGCTGGATCTGGCGACCGACCCGATCGCGCTGAAGCTCGCCCTGACGACGTACCTGTTGTCCCTGGCGGTGTTCATTCCCGTCAGCGGCTGGGTCGCGGATCGGTTCGGCGCGCAAACGACGTTCGTGACGGCGATCGCCGTGTTCCTGCTGGGCTCGATCGGCTGCGCTACGAGCGGGTCGCTCGGCGCGCTGGTCGCGGCGCGCTTCGTGCAGGGCATGGGCGGGGCGATGATGGTCCCCGTGGGACGGCTCGTGCTGCTGCGCAGCGTGCCGAAGCACGAGCTCGTCCAGGCCCTCAGCTGGGTCACGATCCCGGCGCTCATAGGGCCGATGGTGGGTCCGCCGCTCGGCGGGTTCATCACGACGTACTTCGACTGGCGCTGGATATTTCTGATCAACTTGCCGATCGGCGTGCTCGGCATCTCGCTCGCGCTGAGATACATCTCGAACACGCGTGACGAGGCGCCGGCACCGCTGGACTGGCGCGGGTTCGTCCTGGCCGGTGGAGGCCTCGGCGCGGCGATGTTCGGCTTTTCGACGCTCGGTCGGCACCTGGTTCCCGTTGAAATAGCCGCGGCCTCGCTGCTCGTCGGCGCCGTCGGGCTCGTGGGCTATGTCGTCCACGCGCGGCGGCACCCACGGCCGCTGCTCGATCTGACCCTGTTCCGGCTCGGCACTTACCGTGCCGGCGTGCTCGGCGGGTCCCTCTTCCGGATCGGGATTGGCGCTTCGCCGTTCCTGCTGCCGCTGATGTTGCAAGTCGGGTTTGGGTTGACGCCGGTGCAGTCTGGACTCTTGACGTTCGTGTCCGCCGTCGGCGCCATCTTCATCAAGACGCTCGCAGCCTTGATCCTCCGCCGCGCCGGCTTCCGCCGCGTGCTCCTGTGGAACGCCATCGCCGCTTCCGCGGCGTTGTGCACGTTCGGACTATTCCGGCCGACCACATCGCATCTCGTCATCATCGGCGTGCTGCTCGTCAGCGGCTGTCTGCGCTCGTTGCAGTTCACCAGCCTGAATGCGATCAGCTACGCCGAGGTGGACTCGCCGCGCATGGGACATGCGAGCAGCCTGGCGGGCAGCTTTCAGCAGCTCGCGCTGAGTCTCGGCGTGGCCATCGCCGGTTATCTGCTGGAGCTCGTGGGCGCCGTCGCAGCGCGTCCCGCCACGGACGTCGCGAATTTCTACTGGGCGTTTCTCGGCGTGGGCCTGATCTCGGCCAGCTCGGCCGGGTGGATGTGGCGGTTGCCGCGCAATGCCGGCGCGGAGATGACCGGCGGCGGCCGCAGCGATCGCGACGCGGCCGCACGAAACGCGAACGAGCTGGCCGCGACATAGCCGCGGCCCGCGGTCGATCCGCGGAGCCGCTGAACCGCCGATTGACGCTCCGGACGCCGTTCTATACCGTCTGACCGGAAGGCGCCCATGCCTGCGGAGAATCCCGATGCCGAGCCTGCGGTGGTCGAGGCTGATCGCGGCGTTGCTCGCCGTGGCCGCGCCGCTGTGGCTGCGGCCGGCCGGGGCCCAGTTCGGGCTCTACAACCTGCCTAGTAACAATTTCATCTGGAACTGGGGCGACACGGCCGAGAGTGGCAAGCGCCACGGCATTCCCGATCTCGACATCGATGGCGGCGAAAGCGGTTTTCAATGCCACCTCACGGCCCGGCTGCGGATATCGGTCGGTCTCTCGCAGACCGAGGCCCGCCAGCTCGAGATGGATCTGCGCACGCGTATGGATTTCATCTACGCCACCTCGCAGACGATGAATTACCTCGACGAGATGCGGCAACTCGATTGGGCCACGCTCGATTGCCGTAGACCTGAGCCCGGGCCCGTCGACGAAACGAAACGTGCCGAGCGGGAGAGCGCAGCGCGCGAAAAGATGCTGCGAGAGCTCGAGCGGCGGCGCGCACGACAGCAGCAAGACGGCGACAAGGACTAGGCGCGCGCATGAGCCTGCCGTCGATCGTGCCGGAAACGCCGGCCGGGTTGGGTGCCGTCCCGCTGCCGCCGTTGTCGCTGTACGTGCACCTACCATGGTGCGTGCGCAAGTGCCCGTATTGCGATTTCAATTCCTACGAGCGGCGCGGTACGTTGCCAGAGCTCGGCTACGTCGCGGCCCTGCAACGTGACGTGCGCAGCGAGCGGTCGTTGGCTCAGGGGCGGCGCATCGGCAGCGTGTTCATCGGTGGCGGGACACCGAGCCTGTTCTCGGGCGAGGCCATTGCCGAGTTGCTCCAGGTCATCGCGGGTGAGCTCGAGCTGGCCGCGGAGGTGGAGGTCACGCTGGAAGCAAACCCCGGGGCGGTGGACGCCGCGCGATTCGCGGCGTTTCGCGCCGCCGGCGTCAATCGACTGTCGATCGGCGTGCAGAGCTTTCGAGATGAGCAGTTGCGCGCGCTCGGCCGAGTGCACGACGCGGCGGAGGCGCGCCGCGCGGTCGGGCTCGCTCGCTCCGCCGGCTTCGACAACGTGAACCTCGATCTGATGTACGGCCTGCCGGGCGACGAGGTCGACGGCGCGTTGGCCGACTTGGAGTGGGCGCTCGAGCTCGCCCCCGCACATCTATCTTGGTATCAGCTCACGCTCGAGCCCAACACCGGGTTCGCGCGGCGACCACCGCCGTTGCCGAGCGAAGAAATCGTCGTCGAGATCGAGACCCGCGGTCGCCGGCTACTTGCGGCTGAGGGTTACGGCCGCTACGAAGTGTCCGCGTATGCGCGATCCATGCGGCAGTGCGCTCACAACCTGAACTACTGGCAGTTCGGCGACTATCTCGGAATAGGCGCGGGCGCGCACGGCAAGGTCACGCTGGGCGCGGCCCCGACCATCGAGCGACGCGCAAAGACACGCAGCCCGAGAACGTACGGCGAGACGGCGGGCACGGCCGCGGCCGTGAGCGTGACGCGCGCAAGCGAGCCGCACGAGGTGGCGCTAGAGTTCCTGCTGAATGCCTTGCGGCTCGTCGAGGGTGTGCCGGCGTCGTGGTTCGTCGAGCGCACCGGTCGAACCCTCGAAAGCATCGCATTGCCGCGCTCGCGGGCCGTCGAGCGTGGCTGGCTGGACGAGGATTCGTTCCGATTACGACCGACTGCAGCCGGTCTCACGCTGCTGAATCGAATGCTCGAGCTTTTCGTCTGAGCGGCCGCGATCGCGCTACTCTTGCTAGACTCGAGACCGCACGGCGGCCACCACGGCCGGTGAGGGGGAAAATCATGAGCTGGCTACGTTGGAGCGCCGTCGGTGCACTGGTCGCGGCAACCTGGGTCCTGCAGGTGCAGAGCCGGCCGGCGGCACCCGCCACTCCGCGGATCTACGTATTCGAAGACGGTGCCATCAAAGGCCTCGATCCGGCACTCTTCAACTTCAAGCGCGAAGAGCTCAAGGAAGCGGACTTCGTGGACATGTCCTACCTGATCGTGCATCCGCGCGGCACGCTGATGTTCGACTCGGGCGGCATACCGGACAGCCGTTTCAAGCCCGATGGCGGCGCCGTCGTGGAGGGCGTGATGTCGGCCTCGCAGCCGCTCCTGCCGCAACTGCGCTCGACGGGCTATGACGTGCAGGACATCGATTTCTTCGCGTTGTCGCACTACCACTCGGATCACACGGGCAACGCGAACGCATTTGCCGGGGCGACATGGATCGTGCAGAAGGCCGAGCGCGATTTCATGTTCGCCGACAAGCCGGCGGGTATCGTGCAACCGGATACGTACAACGCTCTGCGGGACGCGAAGACCAAGATCCTGGATAACGAGGATTTCGACGTGTTTGGCGACGGCTCGGTCGTCATCATGTCGACGCCGGGGCACACGCCTGGTCATCAGGTCGTGGCGGTCAAGCTCGCGAATGCCGGCACGATCGTGCTCGGTGGCGATCTCTATCACTACCCCGAGGAGCGCGCGACGGGCCGTACTCCGACGTTCGAGTTCAACGCCGAGCAGTCGAAAGCCTCGCGTGCACGGATCGAGCGGTACCTGAAGGACACGCACGGCGCGTTGTGGATCGAGCACGACAAAGCCACCCACGCGGGGTTGCCGAAGGCGCCGCGCTACATCGACTAACGCACGCGTGACCGCGGCTTGACCGCTTCCGAGTCGGACAGCATGATCCCGAGCATTCGCGAAAGGGGGCAGGTTCGCCTGCCAGTGACGTGATTGGGCTAGAGCTGCTATTGGCGTCCGTCGTGGCCGGTCAGGGCCAGGCGCTCGAGATCGATTACCCCGACGAGACCGGCTTGACCGCCGTCGCCGTGCAATGGAGCGGCCACGCAGTGCCCTTCGCGCGGCGCGCAGATCAGTGGGTTGCGACCGTGGGCGTCGATCTCGACTCGCGACCCGGCGAGCACGCCGTCGACGTCACGTTTCGTTATCGCCGACGGCCATTCCCGCGTCGAGCGCCAGCCCGTGACCGTGCGCGCGGAGAAATATCCGACGACGGAGCTCACCGTCGAAGATCGCTATGTCGAGCTCAGCCCCGAGGACCAGGCGCGCGCGGAGCGCGAAGGACGGGAGACCAACGCCATCTACGCCACCATGACGCCGGAGCGCTATTGGACCGAGCCGTTCCAGGTGCCGGTTCGTGGCGCCACGGATGGGCGGAACTTCGGGCATCGACGCGTCTTCAATGGCCAGCCGAGAGCGCCACATTCCGGCGCCGATCTCCGCGCGAAGACGGGGACGCCGATCTATGCGGCGAATCGCGGTCGAGTCGTGCTGGCGAAGGAGCTGTTCTACAGCGGCAACGCGGTCTTCATCGACCACGGCTTCGGCTTGTATACGACCTATCTGCACTTGTCGGCCATCGACGTCGCGGTCGGTGAGTGGGTGGAACGCGGCCAGCAGCTCGGGCTGGCCGGAGCCACCGGGCGCGTGACCGGTCCGCACCTGCATTGGGGCGTAAGGATCCTCGACGCGCGAGTCGATCCGTTCTCGCTGGTGCGGCTCGGCGCACGCTGAGCGCAGGCGCATCGGCCGCAATGCCGATGTGCCTATCCCTGAGTCGTAGCTTTTGCTAAGATTCGGCCGTTTTCGGCAAGCAACGGCTTTTGAGCCGCCATCGAAATCCACGACGGATTCGCTGGTCAGGGCTGGAAGTTAACCAAGATGGTTAGATAAGGGCCCCGTCAGGGGCTTTTTGTTTGGTCCGACTCGTCGCCCGCGGACGAGTGCTCGTCGGAGGACGAGGGACGAGAGCGAATGGGCCGTAGGCCCATTTTTTTTCCCGCGGGACGCGTTTTTTCGAGCGGAGGCATGGGTCAGGCGGTCGACAAGGAGCATTTGATCGAGCTGTTGGAGCCGGCGATAGCGGCCATGGGCTTCGAGCTCGCGGATCTCGACGTGCATCTCGGGCGTCGCGGCTTGTTGCGGCTGTATATCGACCGTGACGGTGGCGTGACGGTCGATGATTGTCAGCGGGTGAGCCGGCAAGTCGGTGCACTGCTCGATGTCGAGGATCCACTGCCGGGGAGTTACGTGCTCGAGGTGTCGTCGCCGGGGTTCGATCGGCGCTTGCGAACGCGGGCGCACTTCGAGCGCTTCGTGGGCGAGCAGATTCGGATCGAGCTCAGGGATCCGCGCGACGGGCGCCGCAATTTCGCGGGGCGCCTGGCGGGCGTCGAGGATGATGATGCGTTGCTCGAGGTCGACGGTGAGGTGTGGCATTTGCCACTAAACGAGATCGCGGTGGCACGGCTGGTGCCCGCGTAAGAGTGTCGGTGATGGAATCATGAGCAAAGAGATCTTGATGGTCGTAGACGCCGTCTCCAACGAGAAGGGTGTCGAGAAATCGGTCATCTTCGAGGCGATCGAAGCAGCCTTGGCGTCCGCCACGCGCAAGCGCTATGGCGACGACATAGAGGTTCGCGTCGCCATCGACCGAACCACCGGCGACTACGAGACGTTCAGGCGCTGGAAGGTCTTCGCCGACGATTCCAACGAGCTCGAGGAGCCGGCACGGGAGCTGCGGCTCGAGGACGCCCTGGACGTCGATCCGAAAGCGGAGATCGACGGGTACGTCGAGCAGCCCATGGAGTCCGTCGAGTTCGGTCGAATCGCCGCTCAGACCGCGAAGCAGGTCATCGTGCAGAAAGTGCGCGAGGCCGAGCGGGAGCAGGTGGTCGGAGCCTACAAGGATCGCGTGGGACAACTGGTCAGCGGGATCGTCAAGCGCGTCGATCGCAACGGTGCTTACGTCGATCTCGGCGGCAATGCCGAAGGCTTCATCCCGCGAGAGGACCTGGTCCCGCGCGAGCCGATCAAGCCACAGGACCGGATCAAGAGCCTGCTGCGAGAGGTTCGCTCCGAGCCGCGCGGCCCACAATTGTTCCTCACGCGGACTTCGCCGAAATTCCTGATCGAGCTGTTCAAGATCGAGGTTCCCGAGGTCGGACAAGGGCTGATCGAGATCCTCGGCGCCGCGCGGGATGCGGGATTGCGGGCGAAGATTGCCGTGCGTAGCCATGACACCCGCATCGACCCGGTGGGGGCCTGCGTCGGCATGCGCGGCTCTCGAGTACAGGCCGTGTCGAACGAGCTCGCCGGCGAGCGCGTGGACATCATCCTCTGGGACGAGAACCCCGCGCAGTTCGTGATCAACGCAATGTCGCCCGCCGAGGTGCTGTCGATCGTCGTGGACGAGGACACTCACACCATGGATCTCGCCGTCGAGGAGGAAAAACTCTCGCAGGCGATCGGGCGCGGCGGCCAGAACATCCGGCTCGCGAGCGAGCTGTCCGGTTGGCAGCTGAACGTCATGACGGAGGCAGCCGCGGAGGAGAAGAGCGACAAGGAGGCCCGTTCGCTCGTCGAGAGTTTCATGAAGGATCTCGACGTGGACGAGGACGTCGCGAACATTCTCGTTCAAGAGGGATTTTCGTCGATGGAAGAGATCGCGTACGTGCCGGCGAGCGAGCTACTCGGCATCGAGGAGTTCACGCCCGACATCGTCAACGAGCTGCGGTCGAGGGCGCGTGACGTGCTGATCACGCAGGCCATCGTGACGGAGGAAGTCATCGACCAGGCGGAACCGGCCGAGGATCTGCTGAGCCTGGAAGGCATGGATCGCGAGCTGGCCCTCGAGCTGGCCAGCCGCGGCATCGTGACGCGCGAGGATCTGGCGGAGCAGGCGGTCGACGATCTCGGCGAAATCGCCACGCTGGACGCAGAGCGTGCGGCCAAGCTGATCATGGCTGCGCGGGCTCATTGGTTCGAGCAAGAGACACAGGCGTAACGACCGAGGTAGACACGCAAATGGCGGAAGTGACGGTCGCAGAATTCGCGAAGGTACTGAAGGTGCCGGTCGATCGACTCATCGAGCAGCTCGATGAGGCGGGCATCAAGGTCAACGGCGGGGAGGACGTCATCAGCGAGGACGCCAAGCTCGAGCTGCTGACGCATCTGCGCAAGACGCATGGCCGCAAAGATGCCGGCGATTCGGCGCCTCGCCGCATCACGCTGAACCGCAAGTCGCAAAGCGAGCTGAAGCTGTCGGGCGGGCAGGGGCGCGCCCGAACGGTGAACGTGGAGGTCCGCCAGAAGCGCACCTATATCAAGCGCGACGTGCTGGAGCAGCAAGCCCGCAAGCAACAGGAAGAGATCGACGCCGTCCGACGCGCGGAGGAAGACGCACGCACGGCGGCTGAGCAGGCCGAGCACGAGGAACGCGAGCGAGTGGCGGCCGCCGAGCGCGAGCGCGCAGAGGCCGAGCAACGTGCCGCCGAGGACCGCAAGCGCGCGGAAGAGGAGCAGCGGCGCGCGGCGGTCGCGGACGAACAGGCACGTGCCCGCGCGGAAGAAGAGCGGCGCAAAGCGCTGCAGGCCGAAAAGGACACGCTGGCGCGCGCCGAGGCGGAGCGCGTTCGCCAGAAGGCCAAGCGCGAGCGGGTCTTCGAGGAGCCCGGCGAAGGCGATCACACGCTGCACGTCGCGGACGGCATGGCCGGCCGCCGCAAGAAGAAGCGGCAGCCGCAGCGAAGGCGTTCATCCATGTCGGTGAATGTCGACGCGCAGCATGCCTTCGAACGGCCCACGGCACCGGTCGTGCGCGAAGTCGAGATCGGCAGCACGATCAGCGTCGAGCGAGCTGGCGCAGCGAATGGCCGTGAAGGCCAACGAAGTCATCAAGGCGCTCATGAAGATGGGCATGATGGTGACCATCAACCAGATGCTCGACCAGGACACCGCGGTCCTCGTGGTCGAGGAGATGGGGCATACGGCGAAGGCGGTCAAAGAGACGGAGATCGAGGATCAACTCACGGAGTCGATCGAAGCGGCCGCGTCGGGAGAGACCGTGGCGCGCGCGCCCGTGGTCACGATCATGGGTCATGTCGACCATGGCAAGACTTCGTTGCTCGACTACATCCGCCGCACCCGAGTCGCGGCCGGCGAAGCCGGTGGGATCACGCAGCATATCGGCGCTTACCACGTCGAGACCCCGAAGGGTCGCGTCACGTTTCTCGATACGCCGGGCCATGCCGCCTTCACGGCGATGCGCGCGCGCGGCGCGAAGGTCACGGACATCGTCGTGCTCGTGGTCGCTGCGGATGACGGCGTGATGCCGCAGACGATCGAGGCGATTCAGCACGCAAAGGCCGCGGGCGTGCCGCTCGTCGTGGCGATCAACAAGATCGATCGTCCGAATGCCGATCCGGATCGCGTGCGCAACGAGCTCGCGAAGTACGAGTTGATCCCCGAGGAGTGGGGCGGCGAGACGCTGTTCGTCAACGTGTCGGCGGTGACGGGCGCAGGCGTCGACAAGCTGCTCGAGTCGTTGCTGCTGCAGGCTGAGCTTCTCGATCTCAAGGCCGTGGATACGGGACCCGCCGCGGGAGTGGTGCTCGAGGCGAGCCTCGAGCGCGGTCGCGGCGCCGTGGCCACCGTGCTCGTCAACCGTGGTCGGCTGCAGGTCGGCGACATCCTGCTCGCGGGGCAGGAGTACGGTCGCATCCGCGCGATGTTCGACGAGGCCGGCAATCAGGTTTCGACCGCTGGGCCGTCGACGCCCGTGGTCGTGCTCGGGCTTTCGAGCACCCCGCTGTCGGGCGATGACGTGCAGGTCCTGACCGACGAGCGCCAGGCGCGCGATGTCGCCCAGTTTCGGCAGAGCAAAGAGCGCGAGTCCAAGCTCGCGCATCAGCAGGCGACGAAGCTCGACAATATCTTCAGTCAGATGCAGGCCGGCGCTGCACCGGCGATTCAGCTGGTGGTCAAGGCCGACGTGCACGGGAGTGCCGAGGCGCTACGCGACGCGCTCGAGAAGATATCCACGGACGACGTGAAGGTATCGGTCGTGGCCTCCGGGGTCGGCGGCATCACGGAGTCCGACGTGCAGCTCGCGGCCACCTCCAAGGCCATCATCATCGGCTTCAACGTTCGCGCGGACGCGGGCGCACGCGGGGCCATCAAGGAGAGCGGCGTCGACATCCGCTACTACAGCATCATTTACGAGGCGCTCGACGACATCAAAGCCGCTGCTAGTGGCCTTCTGGCGCCCGAGGTACGCGAGCAGATCGTCGGGCTGGCCGAAGTGCGCGAGGTGTTCCGCTCGCCGAAATTCGGCAACGTCGCGGGATGCATGGTGGTGGACGGCTATGTGCGCCGCAGCAACCCGATCCGCGTTCTGCGCGACAACGTGGTGATCTACGAGGGGCAGCTCGAATCGCTGCGCCGCTTCAAGGACGACGTCGGCGAGGTTCGCGCCGGCACGGAGTGTGGTATCGGTGTGCGCAACTACAACGACGTCAAGGTGGGCGATCAGATCGAGTGCTACGAGCGCACGGAAGTCGCGCGCAAAGTGGGCTGATGCCGCGCGAATTCTGCCAGAAAACATCGCGTCGCTGCCGAGATGCAGCGGCTCCTGAACGAGCTGCTGCTGTCGGAGGTCAAGGACCCGCGCCTGTCCGGCGCGCGCGTCAGCGAAGTGGAGGTCACCGGCGATCTGAGCCTCGCGACGGTTTACTTCAGCACGCTTGCTCTCGACAGTGATCCCGCGAACATCAAGCAGGGCTTCGAGCAGGCGCGCGGTTTCTTGAGGACACGCGTGGCCAGTGGCTTGCAGCTGCGACGCGTGCCCGAGCTCAGGTTTCGCCACGATGCTACGCCACGACGCGCCGCAGATTTGCAGCGACTCATCGACGACGCCGGCCACGGTAACCCGCCGGGCGACTAGCGGCAGCTCCAGGTGCCCCACACGCGGCCCCGCGGCCGGGACGTTTTCGGACTTGCTGCTGCTCGACAAGCCCACGGGCTGCTCGTCGAACCAGGCGCTGCAGAAGGTTCGGCGTCTGTACCGGGCGAACAAAGCTGGCCATGCCGGCAGCCTCGATCCGCTCGCCACAGGCATGCTGCCGATCTTTTTCGGCGCCGCCACGCGTCTGTGTGGGCATCTGCTCGATGCGCGCAAGGAATACCGAGTGACGGCCGTCCTCGGAAGGGGCACGACGACCGGGGATGCCGAGGGGGAAGTGACGAGCGATCGATCGGCGGAGGCGCCGCCGAGCTTGGCCGAGATCGACGCTGCGCTGGCGCGGTTCCGCGGCGAGAGCACCCAGGTGCCGCCGATGTACTCGGCCCTGAAGCGGGGCGGCGTGCCGCTCTACCGGCTGGCGCGCCAGGGGCTGGACGTCGAGCGAGCGCCCGGCGCGTCGTCATCGACGCCCTGACCCTCGAGGACTATCGCTGGCCGGACGTGCGACTCGTCGTGCGCTGCTCCAAGGGCACCTATATCCGAACCCTCGTCGAGGACATCGCGAAGGACCTCGGCACGGTAGCGCACGTGGGCGCGCTGCGGCGGCTTGCAGTCCTGCCGTTCGCGGACCGACCGATGCACACGCTGGACGAGCTCGAGCGGCTCGCAACCGACGACGACGCGCCCGCGGCGCTGGATGCGCTGCTGCTGCCGCCCGATCTGGCAGTGCCGGAGTGGCCGGCCGTGGTCCTGACCGGCGACGTGGCTGCGCGCTTCGCGCATGGCCAGGAGGTGCAGGCGGGTGAGCGGTGCGACGCCGGGCCCGGTGCGCGTTTATGCGGAATCGGCCGAGTTCATAGGCATCGGCAAGGTCAGCGACGCGGGTTCACTGGCCCCGGAACGCGTTTTTCGGCGTTAACTGATTGGAGGGGCATCGAAAATTTCGGTATGATGCGCCCCTTCCATAGACAGGCGAAAGGCAGAGGTCGCTGAATCGGGCGACCGGAGAGGAATGAATGGTTCTTAAGGCGGCACAAAAGTCCGAGATCATCACGCAATACGGTCGCGGTCCCGAGCGATACCGGCTCACCCGAGGTTCAGGTCGCGTTGTTGTCGGCGCGTATCACGCAGCTTTCCGACCACTTCGTGGGGCATGAGAAAGATCACCACTCCCGTCGCGGATTGCTCAAGATGGTGAATCAGCGCCGCAAACTATTGGACTACCTGAAGCGGACCGATCAGGCCCGCTATCAGGACCTGATCAATCGCCTCGGCCTTAGGCGATAACCAAGATTTTCCGTGTTCAGAGCCGGTGTACCCGGCTCTGAACGTTTTGGACCACGGACAACAGGCGTGCAGCTTCCGGCCAACCCGGGCTCCTTCGCCATCGAATGCATGTAAAGGAAACCAACGTGAGAGCGAGCAGAACTTTCAAATACGGGGCGCACGACGTCACGATCGAGACCGGCGTAATTGCGCGGCAAGCCGACGGCGCCGTCATCGTCAACATGGCCGATACGGTCGTGCTGGTGACGGCGGTGGGTGCCACCAAGGACGTCGAAGGCCGGGACTTCTTCCCGCTGACGGTGAACTACCAGGAGAAGACCTACGCGGCTGGGCGCATTCCCGGGCGGGTTCTTCAAGCGCGAGGGCCGGCCGACCGAGAAGGAAACGCTGACCTGTCGTTTGATCGATCGACCCATTCGGCCGCTGTTCCCCAGCGGCTTCCGCCGCGACGTCCAGGTCATCGCCACGGTGTTGTCGATGAACACCGAGATCGATCCCGACATTCCGGCGATGCTCGGCGCCTCCGCCGCGCTGTCTTTGTCCGGCCTGCCGTTCATGGGCCCGATCGGCGCAGCCCGAGTAGGGTACAAGGACGGGCAATACCTGCTGAATCCGACAGCCACGGAGCTGCAGCAGTCGCAGCTCGACCTCGTCGTTGCCGGTACGCGCGACGCCGTGCTGATGGTCGAGTCTGAGCGCCGACCGGCTCTCCGAGGACGTGATGCTCGGAGCCGTCATGTTCGGCCACGAGCAGATGCAGACGGCCATCAACGCCATCAAGTCGTTGGCCGAGGAAGTGGGGCGGCCGCGGCTCGAGTGGACGGCAGCCCGACGAGGACCAAGCCCTGATCGCCGGCGTGGCCAAGTACGTGCCGCAGATCACCGAGGCTTACGGCATCGCCGAGAAGCAGGTCCGTTACGCCCGTATCGGCGAGCTCAAGAAGCAGTGCGTCGCCGAGCTCGCCGCCGATCAGGCCACCGACCTGGACGGCGCCGCAGATCGAAGCGGCCTTCCACGACGCCGAAAAGCAGGTGGTGCGCAGTCGGATCATCGCCGGCAAGCCGCGCATCGATGGCCGCGATACGCGCACCGTTCGCCCGATCAGCATTCAGGTGGGCGTGCTGCCGCGGACACACGGCTCGGCCGTGTTCACCCGCGGCGAGACGCAGGCGCTCGTCGTCACCACGCTGGGCACCGGGCGTGACGCGCAGATCATCGACGCGCTCGAAGGCGAGCGGCGCGAGCCGTTCATGCTGCACTACAACTTTCCCCCGTATAGCGTTGGCGAGACGGGATTTATCGGCTCGCCGAAGCGCCGAGAAATCGGCCATGGCCGGCTCGCTCGCCGCGGCGTCGAGGCCGTCATGCCGGATATGGAGACGTTCCCCTACGTCATTCGCGTCGTGTCGGAGATCACCGAGTCGAACGGCTCGAGCTCGATGGCCTCGGTCTGCGGCACCAGCCTGTCCCTGATGGACGCCGGCGTGCCCGTGAAGGCGCCCGTGGCCGGTGTGGCGATGGGCCTGATCAAGGAGCAGACCTCGTTCGTCGTGCTGACCGACATCCTCGGTGACGAGGATCATCTCGGCGACATGGATTTCAAGGTCGCCGGCACGGCGGATGGCGTCACCGCGCTGCAGATGGACATCAAGATCTTCGGCATCACGCGCGAGATCATGGCCGCCGCGCTGGCGCAAGCGCGCGACGGGCGGCTCCACATCCTTGGCGAGATGAACAACGTCCTGAAAGCGCCGCGCGAGAAGATGTCGGACTGGGCGCCCGACGATCATCACGCTGAAGATCGACCCCGAGAAGATCCGCGACGTGATCGGCAAGGGTGGCGCCGTGATCCGGGCCATCACCGAGGAAACGGGCACGACGATCGACATCGAAAACGACGGCACGGTCAAAATCGCTTCCGTCGACGGCAAGGCCGGCCGAGCCGCGCGCGAGCGCATCGAGCTCATCACCGCGGACGTCGAAGTCGGGCGTATCTACCAGGGCAAGGTCGTGCGACTCATGGACTTCGGCGCGTTCGTGACGATCCTGCCGGGGCGCGACGGTCTCGTGCACATCTCGCAAATCTCGCATGAGCGCGTCGAGCGGGTCAGCGATAAGCTGAAGGAAGGCGACGTCGTCAGCGTGAAGGTGCTCGAAGTCGATCGCCAGGGGCGGATTCGCCTCAGCATGCGGGACGTCGACGCCGCCTGAGTGTCGGCGCGGGCAGCGCCCGCTAGTCGCGCGGCACCGCGACGGCTCGTTGCCCGCGCAGGGATTCCAGCCGCCAGTGTTGCCGCGCCCACGACCACAGTGTCCGCGGAGCCTCGCCGCGCAGCTCCCGCGGCACTTCTAGGCCCAGCAGCTCGAGCACCCGTGCCGCGGTCTGCGCCGCTCGATCCACCGCGGCGGCCCCCGTCTGCTTGGAGAGCTTTTGGCCGGCGTCGTTGACGATGATGGGCAGATGCCAATACGCCGGGGTAGGCAGGCCGAGGGTGCCTTGCAGGTGGATGTGCGCGGCGGTCGAGTCGAGCAGATCCACGCCGCGCACGACGGTCGTCACCCCCTGCGCGGCGTCGTCGAGCACTACGGCCAGGTGATAGGCGGGCAGGGCGTCGCGACGCGTGACGACGTAGTCACCGCTGGTCAGGTCCAGACGCGCGCTCTGGGGGCCTTGTACACCGTCCTCGAAGCGGATGAGCGTCGGCTCGGCCACGAGTACGCGGATGGCGGTATCGCGGCCCGTGAGCCCCTTGCTGCGACACGTGCCCGGATAGTGCGCAGGGCAATCCTCGTTGGCGCCGCGTAGCGCGCTGCGGGTGCAGTCACAGCGGAACGCGAGGCCGCTTCGAAGCAACGCGTTCGGCGGCGTCGCGATAAGCGCTCCACCGTGAGCTCTGGTAGACAACGCTGCCGTCCCATTCGAGCCCAAACGCGTCGAGCGTTCGTAGGATATCGTCGGCAGCCCCGGGGCTCTCGCGTGGGGGATCGATGTCCTCGATTCTGACGAGCCACTCGCCGCCGGCTTGGCGGGCGTGCAGAAAGCTCGCGACGGCCGTCGCGAGCGAGCCTAGATGTAGCGGTCCGGTCGGGGAGGGGGCGAAGCGGCCGACGTACTTCACGCGGCGGGGCGGTGTTAGCGGTATTGGTCCTCTCGATCGCGGAATTGCTTTTCCGCGATCTCGCGGCGCTCCTGCGCCTCGACGCACAGCGTTGCCACGGGGCGTGCCTCGAGCCGGCGCAGGCCGATTTCCTCGCCGGTCTCCTCGCAATACCCGTAGTTCCCGTCATCGATTCTGGTGAGCGCAGAGTCTATTTTTTTCAATAGCTTACGCTCTCTATCTCGAGTGCGAAGTTCGAGTCCGAATTCCGATTCCTGCGTCGCGCGATCGTTGGGGTCCGGAAAATTCGCTGCGTCGTCTTTCATGTGCAGCATCGTCCGATCGACCTCCTCCATGAGCTCCCGCTTCCACGCCAGCAGCAGTTGCCGGAAGTGCTCGAGCTGGCCCTTGCTCATGTATTCCTCGCCGCGTTTCGGCTGATAGGGCGTGAAGCCGCGGACGGGTCCGCTCAAGAGGCTCGCGCCGCGCCGGGGCGCTGCCCGAGCCGCCGAGGTTCTTGCGCTTACCGGTCGAGGGAGCGGTTTTCGGGGTGCGGGAGCCATCGTCTTCTTCCCTGTTGGCTTTGGCTGACTTTTCGGCGCTGCGAGCGGCTTGGCGACCTTCTTCGGCCGTGCGCTCTTGGCGGGCTTCGTCGTTTTCTTCGACGTATGTCTTCGCGGCGCCTTGGATTTAGCGGCTCCGGAGCGGCTTGCGGCCGACTTCGCCGCTTTCCTGGCCGGCTTTTTCTTGCTGGCGATGGTTTTCTTCTTACTGGCTGCTTTCTTCGCAGGCATGGCCTTGGCCTCCAAGACCCGTCAAAAACGAGCCGGCGATTATACAGGCGTAAGCCAGCAGCGGAAGGTGTCTGGCTCAAAGAGTTGGCGGAGGCAGCGTCACGGGTGGTGCCGCCTTCCACCCCGGCTGTCGCCGCTCCGCGACCACCGTCGTGAAAATGCCCCCGCGGACGTTGAAATCGGCCGTCAGTCGGATGAACCGCGGCCGCAGCAGACCGCCCAGATCGTCCACGATCCGATTGGTCACGGCCTCGTGGAAGGCGCCTTGATTGCGGAACGACCAGATGTAGAGCTTGAGCGACTTGAGCTCGACGCACTTCGTGTCGGGCACATACTCGAGCTGCAGCGTCGCAAAGTCCGGCTGACCTGTCTTCGGGCACAGACAGGTGAACTCCGGTATCCGCATCCGGATCGTGTAGTCACGTCCAGGCTCGGGGTTCGGAAACGTTTCCAGGATGCGCTTCGACGGCCGGGGAGCGGGCTTACGAGCCACGTATTTCGACTTCCAGTTGCATGTGATCGACGGCCGATGCAACCGTCGCTTTCAGATTGTTTTTTAATTTACACTACGGCCGTCGAGGCGACCATCCGCAGTTGCCCGACCACCACGGGGTTATCCATTGCGCCTGACTAAGATCAAGCTTTCGGGCTTCAAGTCTTTCGTTGATCCCACCACCATCAAGTTCCCCAGTAACCTGATGGGCATCGTCGGCCCGAACGGGTGCGGCAAGTCCAACATCATCGATGCCATCCGCTGGGTGCTCGGCGAGGCGTCGGCCAAGACGCTGCGCGGCGACTCGATGGTCGATGTCATCTTCAACGGCTCGGCCAACCGCAAGCCGGTCGGCGTGGCGAGCATCGAGCTCACATTCGACAACACCGATGGCTCGATTGGCGGCCCGTTCGCCGGGTACAACGAGGTGGCGGTTCGGCGCGTGGTCTCTCGCGACGGCACGTCGCAGTACTACCTGAACAACGGCCGATGTCGTCGTAAGGACATCACGCACATTCTGCTCGGCACGGGTGTTGGCTCGCACGGCTACTCGATCATCGAGCAGGGCATGATTTCGCGCCTCGTAGAGGCGAAGCCCGAGGAGCTCCGAGGGTTCCTCGAAGAGGCCGCCGGCATCTCTAAATACAAAGAGCGGCGGCGCGAGACCGAGCATCGGATTCACCACACGCGCGAAAACCTCGAGCGTCTCACCGACCTGCGCGAAGAGATCGATAAGCAGCTGACTCATCTCCAGCGCCAGGCGAAGGACGCGGAGCGCTACAAGAACTTGAAGGCCGAGCAGCGCAAAGTGAACGCGGAGCTTCTGGCGTTGCGACTCGGGAGCCTGCGCGCGGAGGTTGCAGCGCAGGAGCACGAGCTACGAGAGAAGCAGATCGCGCTCGAGGCGGCCGTCGCAGCGCAGCGCTCAGCGGAAACCACGCTGGAGAAGTTGCGCGTGGAGCTCGCCGATCGGAACGAGCGATTCAGTGCCGTGCAGGGCAACTACTACCGGGTCGGTTCCGATATTGCGCGCCTCGAGCAGTCCATCCAGCATCGCAAGGAGCTCATCCAGCGACAGAGCGAGGATCTGCAGATCACCGACAGTCAGATGGCTGAGATCAATACCCACATCGAGAATGACCAGGTCGAGCTGGCGCAGCTCGAGCAAATCTTGAGCGAGCTCGGACCCGGCCTCGAGCAAGCTCATGCCGCGCAACGCAACTCGCAGCAGGCGCTCGAAGAGGCGGAGCGCGCCATGGAACAGTGGCGTGAACGCTGGGAGCACAGCGCAGAGGAGCTCTCCACTGTCGAGCGGTCGATGGACGTCGAGGACACGCGCCTCGAGCAACTCACGGCACAGAGCCAGCGGCTCGAGAAAGAGCGGCAGAAGCACCTCGAGGAACGCTCGGGGCTGAGCTTCGTCGCGATCGAGGAGCGACTGGAGGCCTTGGTGGGCCAGGAGGAACGGCTCGGATCCGCGTGCGAGGACGCCACGCGGGCGCTCAACACGGTGTGGCAGCAAATCCAGCAGCTGCGGGAGCAGGAAAAGAAGGTGTCGTCGCACCTCGATCAGCTTCGCGAAAGCCTGCAGACCGACCGCGGTCGTTTGACCTCGCTCGAGGCCCTCCAAGAAGCCGCGCTCGGCAAGTCGACCGAGCAGGTGAATCGCTGGCTCACGGGCCAATCGCTCGATGACCGGCCGCGTCTCGCCCAGGAGCTGGTCGTCGAGGCCGGCTGGGAGCGCGCCGTCGAGACCGTGCTTGGGCCCTACCTGCAAGCCGTGCGCATCAAGAGCATCGACACCGTAGCCACAACGCTTGCCGACCTCACGGACGGTGGCCTGGCGCTGATCGAGGACACGGGCGAAGCACCGGTTGCCGCAGGGCGGGACTCGTTGCTCGCGCGTATGCAGGCACCCGTGGCGGTGGCCGCGTTACTCGTCGGTGTGCGCGTCGCAGAGTCGCTGCAAACAGCGCTCAGCGCCCGGCACACGCTGGCCGACGGCGAGTCGTTCGTGACACGCGAGGGCGTTTGGATCGGTCGGCTTTGGCTACGGATGAATCGCAGCGATGATCCTCAGGTGGGCGTGATCGCCCGCAGCGACGAGATCAATCGGCTGCGTGAGCACACCGCGAACACCGCGCGCCGCGTGGACGAAATCGCGAAGGCGCAGGCGGATACCCGTTTCCAGCTCGAGCGACTCGAGGAGTCGCGTTCGCAGGCGCAAGCGGAAGCCACGCGCCGCCAGGAGCTACTCGCGGACACCAAGGCGAGCCTGGGCGGCACGCGTGCCGAGCTCGATCAGGCACGACAGCGCGCAGCGACCCTCGACCGAGCGCTCGCGGATCTCGACGCCGAGCGCGAGGCGCTACGCACGGCACATGAAGACAGCCGGAGTCGGCGCGCGGCAGCCGTGACGCGGCACCAGGATCTCGGCTACGAGCCGGGAGGACTTCGAGCGGCAGCGCCATGAGCATCAAGAGCGCCTTGCGGTTGCGCGTGCGCGCGCAGAAGAGCATCGGGAGGCGGCGCAGGCCATCGCCATCAAGGTCGAGTCGCGACGCAGCTCCAAGGAGTCGGCCAGCGCGGCGCTGGTTCGCGTTCAGAGCCAGCTCGCCCATCTGACGCGGCGCCAGCAGGAGCTAAAGACCACGATCGAGTCGGCGCGTGACCCCTTGCGCGCAGAGGAGCAGACGCTCGTCGGCAAGCTCGACGAACGGCTGGTGGTGGAGGCCGATTTGGGACGCGCACGCGCGGCGATGGACGAAATCGACGCTCAACTCCGCGAGACCGAGCAACAGCGCAACGACCGGCAGAAGAGTCGTGAACGAGCTGCGTGAGATCGCCGATAACGTTCGGCTGACCGTTCGCGAAGCGCAAGTGCGAACGGAGACCGTCGCCGAACAGTTCGCCGCCACCGGCTTTGCGCTCGACGAGATCACCGCGGGCTTGCCGGGCGACGCAACGCCGGCCGTATGGCACGAGACGTTCGAGCAGATCGAGCGCCGAATCCACAGGCTCGGAGCCATCAATCTCGCCGCCATCGACGAGTTCCAGGAGCAGTCCGAACGCAAGAAATACCTCGACGCACAGTTTACGGATCTCACCGACGCGCTCGAAACGCTCGAAAATGCGATCCGCAAGATCGATCGCGAAACTCGCACGCGCTTCAAGGAGACGTTCGACAAGACGAACCAAGGACTGGGCCGTCTGTTCCCGCGTCTGTTCGGTGGTGGGCATGCCTATCTCGAGCTCGACGGCGAGGATGTCCTGGCGGCCGGCGTCACCATCATGGCGCGGCCGCCGGGCAAGAAGATCAGCACCATTCATTTGCTGTCGGGCGGTGAGAAGGCCCTGACGGCCGTGGCACTGGTGTTCTCTATCTTCGAGCTGAATCCGGCACCGTTCTGTCTGCTGGACGAGGTGGATGCACCTCTCGACGACGCCAACGTCGGTCGATTCTCGGACATCGTGAAGGAGATGTCGGAGCAGGTGCAGTTCGTGATCATCACGCACAACAAGACCACCATGGAGACCATGCACCAGCTCACCGGGGTGACGATGCAGGAGCCGGGCGTGTCGCGGATGGTTGCCGTCGACATCGACGAAGCGGTCAGACTTGCGGCCATGTAGCGCCCGTCGCGATGTGGGACTTACGCTGGGTACTTTTGGGGCTGGGGGCCCTGGCGGTAGTCGGGGTTTACCTCTGGAGCCGAGGCTTTTTTCGCTGGCAGCTGCCGCGCCTGCCGAGCCGAGTTCATCGAACTGAGCCAAGCATCGGAGAGACGGTAGGCGTCTCCGAGGCGCCCGAGGCCACTGGTCGAAATCGTATCGGAAGAGACCGCGGCGAGGCACGGACCCGATCGGATCGTGGCCGTGCGCTTGATTCCACGCGAAGGCGAGCTAGCGGCGGACCGCGCCATACAGGCCCTGCGACAAGCGGGGCTCGAGCACGGGCGCTACTCGATCTTCCATCGGCAGCTCGGCGCCCTGAAAGAAGCGTTCAGCGTCGCGAGCCTTACGGAGCCTGGATCGTTCGATCTCAGCAACGTCGACGGCGCCATGATCGCCGGGCTCAGCCTCTTCTTGGTTTTGCCGGGTGCGGGGGATCCTGTTGCGCGCTTCGACGCGATGGTGGAGACGGCGCGCGCCTTGTCCGTAGAGCTGGCCGCGGATCTGTTCGATGAGCGTGGCAGCTCTTGGAGCAGCCAACGCGAGCGGTATCTGCGCGAAGAGCTCATCGAGTATCGGCATCAGACCGATCGCCGCTGAGACTACCGTGCCAAAGGCCAAATCAGGCGAGGCGAAGCTGACAGCAGACTTGGCCCGTCTGCGGAAAGCCATCGAAGAGCATAACTACGCCTATTACGTTCTGGACGATCCAACGGTTTCGGATGCCGAATACGACCGCCTGTTCCGGCGATTGCAAGCAATGGAGCGTGAGCACCCGGAGCTCGTGACCCCGGACTCACCGACGCAGCGCGTAGGAACTGCGAAGCTCGGCGAGTTTCGCGAGGTGAAGCATGCCAAGCCGATGCTCTCGCTCGACAATGTCTTCGACGCCGCCGAGCTCGAGGCCTTCGATAATCGCGTCCGGGAACGGCTCGCGTCCGCGGACGTACCTGTCGAACAGGTAACTTACTGGGCGGAGCCGAAGCTCGACGGCGCCGCTGTCAGTTTGCGCTACGAGGACGGCGAGCTGGTTTTTGGAGCGACTCGCGGGGATGGAACGACCGGCGAAGACATCACCCACAACGTCCGCACGATCCACTCGATTCCGCTGCGATTGCGCGGACCGCATGTGCCGCCGTTGCTCGAAGTTCGGGGCGAGATCTTCATGCCAAAACGGGGCTTCGAAGAGCTGAACCGCCGCGCTCTCGAGCGCGGCGAAAAGACCTTCGTGAACCCACGCAATGCCGCAGCGGGCAGTCTGCGGCAGCTGGATCCTCGGCTGACCGCCGAGCGACCTCTGGAGGCCTTCTTCTACGCGATCGGTGAAGTGACGGCGGGCGTGCTGCCTCGTGGCGAGCAGCGGCAGATAGTGGGAGCGCTGCGCGAGCTTGGTCTGCGTACATGTCCCGAAGGGAAATTGGTAGAAGGAATTTCTGGTTGTTTGGCCTATTACGCTCATGTCGGCCAGAAACGTCAGAAATTACCCTACGAGATCGACGGGGTCGTATATAAGGTGAACAACCTACGCTGGCAAGACGAGCTTGGCTTCGTATCTCGGGCACCGCGCTGGGCGATAGCGCACAAGTTTCCCGCCCAGGAGGAGACCACGGTCGTTAAGGATGTGGCGTTCCAAGTCGGACGAACGGGCGCCCTGACGCCGGTGGCTAGACTCGAGCCGGTATTCGTGGGTGGCGTTACGGTAAGCAACGCGACACTGCACAACATGGACGATCTGCAACGAAAGGACGTGCGGATCGGCGACACAGTCGTCGTCCGACGCGCGGGCGATGTGATCCCGGAAATCGTAAAGGTGGTCCTGGAGCGGCGCCCCAGCCGTGCGCGGGCCGTCGTCCTCCCGAGCCATTGCCCAATTTGTGGCGCCGAGGTCGAGCGAAACGAAGGTGAAGCCGTCGCTCGCTGCGTTGGCGGGCTCTTTTGCCCGGCACAGCTCAAGGAGTCCATACGACACTTCGCGTCGCGTCACGCCATGGATATCGAAGGCTTCGGGCCCAAGGTGGTCGATCAGCTCGTCGAGCAGAAATTGGTCACGACCCCGGCGGACCTATACGGACTTACGTCCGAGCAATTGGCCGAGCTGGATCATTTGGGTGAGAAGTCCGCCAAGAAGCTGGTCGCGGCACTCGAACGGAGCAAGCGCACGACCTATCCACGCTTTCTCTATGCCCTCGGTATCGCCGATGTAGGCGAGGCTACGGCATTGGCGCTGGCAAATGACTTCGGCTCGCTGGAGGAACTGTTGGGGGCCGACGAAGAAAGATTGCAGCAGGTTCCGGACGTCGGCCCTGTCGTCGCGGCAAATATCAGAGCGTTCTTTCACGAGCGCCACAACGTGGAAGTGATCGAGAAGCTGCAGGCGGCGGGCATCCATTGGCCTCTCGCGAATCGTCCGTCGAAGGGCAGGCAGCCATTGAGCGGAATGACATTTGTGATTACCGGAACGCTGTCCAGCATGACCCGTGATGAGGCCAAGGCACGTTTGCAGGCGCTCGGGGCGAAGGTGGCAGGGTCGGTCTCCAAGAAGACGAGTGTCCTTGTCGTCGGAGAGAATCCCGGATCAAAGCAATCCGACGCCGAGTCGCATGGTGTGGTCATGTGGTCCGAAGCAGATTTGCGTTCCTTTATCGATGCGACATTGGCGGCCAAGGGATGAGCATAGACACGCTTCTAAAGGCGCTTACGGTGATGCTCAAACCCATCGTGAGGCTAATGCTTCGGGGCGGCGTCGGTTACTCGGAATTCAGCTACGTGGCCAAGTGTGTTTTTGTAGACGTGGCAACGCTGGAATACGGCTTGCGAAGCCGGCCAACCAACATGTCACGAGTGTCCGCGATCACCGGCATTTCCCGGAAACAGGTTGGCCAACTGCGCAGAGAGGGGCCGGAGCCTAGATGGACCCCGCACATGGAAGCTAACCCGCTAAACACAATTCTTCATTTCTGGCATCACGACCCTGAGTTTTCCGTTGCGAAAGGACGACCGAAGCCTCTTCCGGATCGGGGGCCAGGGAGTTTCGCTCAACTCGTCGGTAGATACGGCGGAGACATTCCAGCTGGTGCCATTCGTGCGACTCTCATTCGAGCAGGCAGCGCATCGGAAGACGAGCATGCTCGACTCGTGGCTCGAGCAAGCTACTATTTTCCGACGAAATTTGATGATGATTTCATAAGGGGTGTCGCGTTCGCATTCGGCAACCTCGGCGGCACGCTTGTTCATAACGCTCAACTTCGCCAGGAGCACCCTCTGGATACTGCTGAGCAGATCTTAAAAGGCCGGTTTGAGCGCACGGTCTGGTCCGAACACCTATCCGAATCCGACGTACCCAGATTCAAGGCCTGGGTCCGCGATCGGGCAGAAGTCTTTGTTAATGAGACGAATCAGTGGCTTGGCGAGTACGAGATGCCTAAGGACGTCTGGGTGGCCCACAGCCCTCGCAGCGTCGGCCTTGGGGTTTACTACTTCCAAGAGGATTGACGGCCTCACCGCTCAGGTCCTTGCGGAGGCGCGCCGAGTCCCGACTGTCTAGCGGGCGAGCCGCCCCCCCCCCCGATTTGACCAGCCTCCCTCGGGCCATCCACGTCCGTGCCGCTCGCTGCGGGTCGCTCGGGCGCTCCTCCGGCCTCAAACAGTTAGGCTCAACAACTTCTTGACCTAGTTCACCTTTGGGAACAAAATCCCCGATATAAGCAATTATGTCGTGGCGGGTCGCGTTTTGTCGAACGGGTGCCGCAATCTGGGGGAGACAGGGTTTCACTTTCCGTCCTCAACTTACTGAAAAAAGAATAAATAGGTCCGATCAGGTGTGCCCGGGACCGGCAGTCGTGTGTCAAGCCTCCTTACGTGGAGATATTTGTGCTGAAAGTTAAGTCCGCTCCGGGACGTCGCGCGCGGTCACTGATCCAGCTAGCGTCAGGATTCGCCCTGGCCGGCGCCGTGGTCCAGGTGGCGTTCGCTGACGAGGCGGGAAACAGTTTACGAGGCCAGTCCGGCAGCAACGTTCTCGGCCAGTCGGGCAGCAACCTCCTCGGTCAATCCGGCAGCAACGTTCTCGGCCAGTCGGGCAGCAACCTCCTCGGTCAATCCGGCAGCAACGTTCTCGGCCAGTCGGGCAGCAACCTCCTCGGTCAATCCGGCAGCAACGTTCTCGGCCAGTCGGGCAGCAACCTCCTCGGTCAATCCGGCAGCAACGTCTCGGCATCGGGCAGCAACGTTCTCGGCCAATCGGGCAGCAACGTCTCGCTCGGCCAGTCGGGCAGCAACGTCCTTGGCCAGTCCGGGAGTAACGTTCTCGGCCAGTCGGGCAGCAACGTCCTTGGCCAGTCCGGCAGTAACGTTCTCGGTCAGTCGGGCAGCAACCTCCTCGGTCAATCCGGCAGCAACGTTCTCGGTCAGTCGGGCAGCAACCTCCTCGGTCAATCCGGCAGCAACGTTCTCGGCCAGTCGGGCAGCAACGTCCTTGGCCAGTCCGGGAGTAACGTTCTCGGTCAGTCGGGCAGCAACGTCCTTGGCCAGACCGGCAGCAACGTTCTCGGTCAGTCGGGCAGTAACCTGCTGGGCCAAAGCGGCAGCAACGCGCTGGGCCAAAGCGGCAGCAACGCGCTGGGCCAAAGCGGCAGCAACGCGCTGGGTCAAAGCGGCAGCAATGCGCTGGGCCAAAGCGGCAGCAACGCGCTGGGTCAAAGCGGCAGCAATGCGCTGGGCCAAAGCGGCAGCAACGCGCTGGGTCAAAGCGGCAGCAACGCGCTGGGCCAAAGCGGCAGCAATGCGCTGGGCCAAAGCGGCAGCAACGCGCTGGGTCAAAGCGGCAGCAACGCGCTGGGCCAAAGCGGCAGCAACGCGCTGGGTCAAAGCGGCAGCAACGGACGCGCTACACTGATCAAGAGCGGCGCAATGGGGCTCGTGGACGCAATCGTACCGTCGTCTCCACAATCGGGCGCTACCGTCGTGGTATTGGGGCAAGAGTTTTCGGTCGACGACGAGACCGCAGCCGGTCTGGCAATCGGTGACTATGTCGTCGCGCTGGTTTCCGAGGTGGGCGAGGGAGCTGCTTTACAAAAGATTAGTCGGCCCTATGTGCCAGGCGTTTCGCCGGTTGCATTGAAGGGCGTCGTCGCCCAGGCCGATAATACTCGAGCACAGGTGACCCTTGGTCACGCGCTGATCGATTACTCGCCACAGCTCGCGTTGAATCCTGATTTCGCGCCTGGAATAGGCGACTCCTATGAGGCGATGGGCATTCAGCCGAGCCCCGGGGGCGTTGTGCTTGCTGGCATTCAATATGACGGTGCAGTTCTGACGCAAGCCTCCCCTTCGCCGGAACTACGTCAAACCAATTCCACGCAGACGACCGGGGCTGGTAATCTTCTAACCCGGTAGAGAGGCAAAGGCCGCTTCGGCCATCCGCGGGGGCTTGGCCGCCCCCTGTTGTGCGTGCCTCTTATTATGTCGGTCGAGGGGAATACTCCGTTGGTCTGCGCGTGCAGTCGTCTTAGCTCTTTCGTCCCATGACGGACGCAGTACGCCCGGGTCTGCTTGTCGCCTTTAGAAAGATCCTCCGTCCACTGGTGAGGATCTTGATTCGTCATGGCGTCTCGTTTGGAGAGTTAGCGGAGGTGCTCAAGACGGTATTTGTGGAAGTCGCGGCTCGCGATTTCACGCTTCCCGAGCGGAAGAGTCTCGCAGTCACGAATAGCGATTCTCACTGGGCTAACGCGGAAGGAAGTCGCCAAGCAGGAAGGAATCATCGCCAGCGGCGGCGTCCCTTGACTTTCCGTAGCAACCTCAATCGTGTCACTCGCGTATTGGTTGGGTGGCATACCGACCCGGAGTTTACGGGGCCCTACGGCATGCCGCTTGGATCTTCCATTTGAGTCTGCAAAGCCCGAGCAAGTTTCGTGAATCTGGTCCGGAAACACAGCGGAGATATGGCACCGCGAGCGATGCTTGACGAACTGCTTCGTGTCGGGGCCGTAGAACGGACTAGCGCTAGCGGTTCGTTCAAAGTTCTTGCGCGGGCGTATATTCCGCGCGACTTCGATCCCGACGCGCTTCATCGGTTTGGAGAAGTCGTCCGCGACTTCATTCAATACGTACGAATTCAACATGGACAAGCGGCCGGGCTTCGGGCCGATTCGAGCGAATCGTCTTCGCCAATGATGGACTCCGCGAGGAGCTTATGCCCGCCTTTAATGCGCTTATACGCGCGAAAGGCACGCAGCTGCTGAATGAACTCGACAACTGGCTGTCCGCCCAAGACAGCACGTCCCTCGAGAACGCAAGCATCAGCAAGAGAATTAAGACGGGAGTGGGAATCTATCATTTCGTGACTCGAAGAGTATACTCTGACTTACGGACCCACCGAAACCGTCGCCCCCGAGCGAAGAGTCTTGATGTAGTCCTCCAGGTGACGCCGTTCGACGGCGTTCGTCAGGTCCTTTCGAATTGCTTCGAGCGCGGGTGGTTCGCCTTTCCGCGTGTCGTCGAGTATCAGCACATGGTAGCCATAGTCGCTTTGCACGGGCTCCGCAGAGAATGACCCGACCTTCATAGAAGCCACGGCGTTCGCGACCTGAGGCACCATGGACTCGGCGGTAAACCAGCCGAGATCACCACCGTTCGGGCCGGTCTTGCCGCCTGCGCGTTCCTTAGCGAGCACTGCGAAGTCCTTTCCTCCCCGCAGCTGTGCTATGACGTTGTCCGCCTCTTCCTTCGTCTCCACGAGAATGTGCCGCGCCTTGTATTGCTGAGCGGAGAGTCGCGGAACGTTCTCTTCATAGAGCTGCTGGAGCTCCCCGTCGCTGGCTGGATTCTTTTCCAGGTAGCTCGTGGCCATGGCGCGGCCCACCAATTGCAACCGTTGCAGCTCTAGCTGGGCGGCTATTGTTCGCGAGGCCGTCACCCCGTCTTTGTCCGCCTGTTGGCTCAATAGCTCGACGCCGATGAGTTCGTCGAGCAACTTGGCGCGCTCCTCGGCGGTCATGTCGTCGAGGTTCTTGCGCGCCGTCGTCAGTGCGTACATCCGCAGCACGGACTCCGCGATCGGCTGTCCATTCACGGTCGCTACGCGGCCCGGGCCCAGCGCGTTGCCTTCGATGGCGCCATGATTCTTCGAGCAAGCGCTGATTGCCGCCACAACGAACGCCAGGGTCACACCTTTGCTAAGCGTCATCGACATCGTTGTGCCCTGTTGGGACGCGGCTAATGGCCATCGGGGCCGAGCGCGGTCACGCTCAATGCGTGAATATCCGTCTGCATCAAATTGCCCAGCGCAGCATATACCATCCGGTGCCGTTCCAGAGTCTTGGTGCCGATGAAGTGCCGCGAAACGATACGCACGCGGAAGTGTCCGCGCCCATCTTTGGCACCGGCATGTCCTGCATGGCGGTGGCTGTCGTCGACGATCTCGATCGACTCTGGCGCGAAGGCCTGCTCGAGACGAGTCCGGATGAGAGCGATTCGTTCAGTTGTCATGGAGCGATTGGAGGACGGTGCGAGGGGTAAACGCTGCTCAGCACATCGTGGGCGGTGGAAGTATCATTGGTCCTTGTTGGCTTCTTGCTGGGACGTGCGCGCCGAAATCCACACGGCCTGTCCAAGCGCCGTCAGTAGGGACAGACCGATCATGCCCCAGGACTTGAAGTACACCCAGGTGGCTTCGTCGTAGTTGTACATCACGAACAGGTTCAGCGCGCCGATCACCGCGAAGTTCACCACCCAGATGGTGTTCAGCTGGCGCCAGAGATTCGCCTCCAGCTCAATCGCGTGGCCCATGACGCGCTCCGTGAGCGTCTTGGCTCCGAACAGTTGACTCGCAAGGAAGGCAACGGCGAATAACCAGTTCACGACCGTGACCTTCCATTGAATGAAGACTGGATTGCGGACAGCCAGCGTGATTCCGCCGAACACGACCACGAGCAGCGCAGACACCAGCAGCATCTTGTTGACCTTGCGGTGGCGGAACCACTGATACGCCACTTGAAGTGCCATCGTGACCATGATCGCCGCCGTGGCAACGTACAGGTCGGACAGCCGATAGGCGACAAAGAACACGATGAGCGGGAAAAAGTCGAAGAGTAACTGCATGATTTCGCGTCGATTAAGATCAGGGATGCATCTTAACGCCCTTGGCCCTGGGTCCCAAACCCGCCGTAGAATGCTGGGGTGGGCCAGTTCTTCAAAGTTCACCCGGTAAATCCGCAGCTCCGCTTGCTGAATCGGGCGGCCGAGATCGTCCGCGGCGGCGGCGTCGTGATTTACCCCACGGATTCGAGCTATGCGTTCGGTTGGCACCTCGGCGACAAGAACGCTCTGGAACGCGTGCGTCGCTTGCGCCGCATCGATCGCGATCACGATTTCACGCTCGCCTGCCGCGATCTGTCCGACATCGCCATCTATGCACGGGTTGACAACTGGGCCTATCGACTCCTAAAGGCGTTGACACCCGGCCCTTACACTTTCGTGCTGAAGGCTACGCACGAGCTGCCAAAACGCCTTCAGGATCCGAAGCGACGCTCGATCGGAATTCGAGTCCCAGATCACGCAATAGCACAAGGGCTGCTGGACGCGCTTGGTGAGCCGCTGATGAGCTCCACGCTGTTGCTGCCCGGCGATTCCCTCCCACTCACGGATCCCGAGGACATCCGGACTCGGCTGGAGCGTCAGGTGGACGTGATCATCGATGGCGATCATTGCGGTATAGAGCCCACGACCGTGCTCGATCTCAGTGGCGACCGGGTCGTAGTGGTTCGCAAAGGCAAGGGAGACGTTTCCGCGTTCGAAAGCTGACCAGGGCACACGGGCACGTATAATGCCCGGATGTCCAATCTAGACCCCATCAATATCCTTGTCGTCATATCCGTCGTCGCGATCCCCGGGATTTTCGCCATTACCACGCATGAGGTGGCGCACGGCTGGGTGGCACGCCAGCTCGGCGACCCGACGGCATACATGCTCGGACGCCTGACGTTGAACCCCCTCAAGCATATCGATCCGATCGGTACGGTCGCGGCGCCGCTACTGATGTACATGCTCGGGGGCTTCGTCTTCGGCTGGGCCAAACCGGTGCCGGTGGCCTTTCGAAATCTCAAGCACCCGAAGCGAGACATGGTGCTGGTCGCGGCGGCCGGGCCCGCGGTCAATCTGCTGATGGCTGCCGGTTGGACCATGCTTCTCGCGCTGGCTCTCGGCTCGTTCAAGGCAGATATTCAGAGCTGGCCGGTTAGCGTTTGCTACTTCGGACTGCAGTTCAATGTGATGCTCGCGGTCTTCAACATGATTCCCATCCCTCCGCTCGACGGCGGTCGCGTGTTGAGCGGGTTGCTGCCAAGAGCCGGGTCGGATTTGCTCGACAGAATCGAGCCCTTTGGCCTTATCATTGTGCTGCTGCTGCTGTTGGGCCCCGGACAAATTCTGGGGCGGCTCATGAGCCCCATCCTCTACTTCTTCATCCGCTTCTTTTCGCAAGCCGCAGGTCTTGCCTAGGTGACCGAACAAGCTTCAAAGCAATTCAGCAAGGCGAACTTACGCCTCGTGCCGCAAACGCCGCCGCCCGTGCATCCGGAGGGGGGCGCACCGACGCAGGGCGAGATGCCGTTCGCCGTCGTCGAAGGCGAGCCGATCACCGAGCTGCCGCGGGATCTCTACATTCCGCCGTATGCACTGTCCGTGTTCCTCGAAGCCTTCGAGGGGCCGCTCGATCTGTTGCTGTATCTCATCCGCCGCCAGAACCTCGACATCCTCGACATCCCAATCGCCGAGATCTCGCGGCAATACGTCGAGTACATCGAGCTCATGACGGAGATGCAATTCGAGCTGGCCGGCGAATATCTCGTCATGGCCGCCACGCTTGCCGAGATCAAATCCCGCATGTTGTTGCCGAGGTCCGCCGACGGCGAGCAGGAAGAGGACGATCCGCGTGCTGAGCTCGTCCGGCGCCTGCAGGAGTATGAGCGTTTCAAGAAAGCGGCTGGCGATATCGATGCGCTCGAGCGGCTCGAGCGTGACGTGCTGCAGACCAGCGCGGAGATCATCGAGCGCCCAGTCGTCACGAAGCTGCCGGACATCACGCTGAAGGAGCTGCTGGCCGTCTTCAAGGAGGCCCTGGAACGCTCGACGATGTTCGCGCACCATCACGTGCGACGCGAACCGTTGTCGGTGCGTGAGCGCATGTCGAATATTCTCGTCACCCTCCAGACGGAGCGATATGTCGATTTCCAACGACTGTTCGATCCTGGCGAGGGGCGCATCGGCGTGACCGTGACCTTTCTGGCGATCCTCGAGCTCATCAAGGAAGCGCTCATCGACGTCGTGCAAACAGAAGCCTTCGGACCCATTCACATCCGCGCTTCGCAGGCTGCTCCCGGCCCGGAGGAATTGACCGAGGACCGCGTGCAAAGCAGTGGGACGGACGATCAATACAATGGATGAAAACGAAATCAAACACGTGATCGAAGCCGCGTTGCTCGCGGCCGGCAGGCCACTGACCTTCGATCGACTCACGGAACTGTTCGCGGTTCGGGGCTCCGCGCCGGACCGAGCCACCATGCGCCGCGTGCTGGACTCGCTCGCGGCCGAGTACGAAGGTCGTGGTATCGAGCTCAAAGAGGTCGCCAACGGCTACCGAATTCAGATCAAACGCAACATGACCGATTGGTTGCAGCCGCTTTGGGAAGAGCGGGCGCCACGGTACACGCGCGCCTTGCTGGAGACGCTAGCGCTGATCGCGTACCGCCAACCCATCACTCGAGCCGAGATCGAAGAGGTGCGCGGCGTGGTCGTCAGCACGAACATTGTCCGCACGTTGCTCGAGCGCAGCTGGATCCGGGTCGTCGGCCATCGAGACGTGCCGGGAAAGCCGGCCATGTTCGGGACGACGAGGGAGTTCCTGGACTACTTCGGTTTGAAGAAGCTGGAGGACCTCCCGCCGCTGGCGGACATCAAGGACGGGCTCCCCGAGCTCAGTCCGCAAACCGATTTGATCGACACACTGGAAGCCGGCGCAGCCGTGGTCGGCGATTCTGGCGACACGCCATTACCCGGCGACGGCGACGATCAGGGCGATGGCAATCCGGGACTCGTCGAGGTGGCGATCGCCGACGATCTCGCCGAGGACGTCGATGACAACGATCACTCGGAGCTCGAGGGGCCGAACCTCATCGATACCGAGGCCGAAGCGCGCGAAGCTTAGCGGGATACGACCGTGCCGGAGCGCATCCAGAAGGTTCTGGCGAACGCCGGCATTGGCTCGCGGCGCTCCATCGAGCGCTGGGTGGCGGAGGGGCGCATCACGGTCGACGGGCGCATCGCAAAGCTCGGCGAGCAGCTGCAGGGTCGCGAACGCATTTGTCTGAACGGCAAACCCGTGCGGGTCACCGCGACTCCACTGGCGCGCCCGCAACACGGCTTTTTGGCGTACTACAAGGCCGGCCCCACCCGCGGCCCTGCGGGCGACGTGTTCGACCTCCCCAGACCGAAGCACGGGCGCTGGATCGACGTCAGCGCGCTCGATCGCAATACTTCCGGCCTCGTCGTGTTGACCACCGATGGGGACGTAGCCGCCAAGCTCATGCATCCGAGCACGATCGTCGAGCGAGAATACGCAGTTCGGTTGCTCGGCGAGCCCAGCGAGAATCAAACCGGGCAACTCATGGAGGGGATTCAGCTCGATGATGGCACCGCCAGAATTGCGACCATGGAACGCGGCGGAGGCAGGGGCAGCAACGCATGGCACCACATCACGCTGCGCGAAATGCGCCATCGCGACCTGCGCCCCGCGCTTGCCGCCGTGGGCCTCGCGGTAAGTCGTGTCATTCGTGTTCGCTACGACACGGTGGCGCTGGGCGATCTGTATCGCGGCGCCAGTCGCCCATTGGCGCCGGCGGAGAGCCGAGCGCTGTACGCGCTCGCAGGTCTGGAAGCTCGGCGTGGCTCCGAGAAACGAACGGCGGAAAGGTAGCCCACGATGCGAAAATCGATCATCTGGCTCGCGTTCTTGTTGGTAAGTCAGGTTGCCGCGGCCGACAAAATCATCGTCTCGGGCGCCTCGGGGCAGCTGGGCGCGTTGGTGACGGAAGCGCTCTTGGCCCGCCATGTGGCGCCTGCGGATCTAATTCTCGTGAGCCGCACACCCGACACCGACGCGCTCAAGGCGTACGCGGCGCGCGGCGCCAGCGTCCGGTATGGCGACTTCAACCACCCCGAATCGCTCGATAGCGCGTATCGCGGCGGAACGCGGATGCTATTGATCAGCATCAACGGTGGGGGCGGCAATCGGCCCCAGCTGCATAAGGTAGCCATCGACGCCGCCGTGCGCGCCGGCGTCAAGCTCATCGCGTATACGTCGTACGTCAACGCGGATCGATATACCAGCTCGCTGATCGGCGCAGATCATCGACGCACCGAGCAGTTCCTTCAGGCCAGCGGCGTAGCATGGACTTTGCTGCGCAATCAGATCTACGCGAATGGGCTCGTCGACCAGGCCGAGCAAATCCTACGAGAAGGCAAGCTCGTCACGTTCACGCCGGACGCACGCGTCGCTTACGTCACCCGCGAAGACTGCGCCAAGGCGGCCGCGGCCGTCCTATCGACGCCCGGGCATGAAAACAAGGCGTATAACATCACGGGTCCGGACGCGATCGGCCCGCGCGAGCTAGTGGCGCTCGCGGCCGAGATCGGCGGCAAGCCCGTGCAACTCGTCGTGCTCAGCGAGGACGAGTACCGGCAGGAGTTGCGCAGCGCTGGCATGGACGACGCGGCCATCAACGGCAATATATCGTTCGCCAAGGAGCTGGACTCCCCCTATCTGCGCGAGCCGAGCACCGCGGTGGCCGAGCTGACGGGCAAGCCGCCGACCAGCGTCCGCATGCTGCTCGAGGCCAGTCGAGCGCGCCTGCGGGCCGCCGCACGGCAGAAGTAGCCCTATGCGTAGGAACTTTTCATCGGGCGCCCGGTGGGAGCCGATCGTAGGCTACTCACGCGCGGTGCGCGTCGGCTCCTACATCCATGTGGCGGGCACGACCGCGGTCGGCCCCGACGGGCAGATCGTCGGTGTCGGCGACCTGGCCGCTCAGACCCGGCAATGCCTGCGGAACATCGAGGCGGTGCTCCAGAAGGCCGGCGCCAAGCTCGGCGACGTCGTTCGAACCCGGATGTTCGTCGTGGACATCAGTCAGTGGGAGCAGGCGGGCGTGGTGCATGGCGAGTTCTTCGGTGAGATCCGGCCTGCGACCACGATGGTCGAAGTGTCGAAGCTGATCGCGCCCGAAATGCTGATCGAGATCGAAGCCGACGCTTACGTCGGCTCTGACTGACGTAGCGTCAATCGCGAGTTCGCTTGACCAGACTCGCGATACTCCGCAGGCTCGCGGCCACTCTTGGGCTGACCATCGAATGAACGTCTCGTCGCAAGCTGAGGGAAGGGCGCACGCCAGCCCGGCTCCGCTCGTGGCCCTCGCGCTTCTCGCGTTGATCTGGGGCTACAACTGGGTCGTGATGAAGGTCGCGATGCGCTACGTGGGTCCGATGGACTTCGCCGCGCTGCGCGGCGCGTTCGGCGCGATCCTGCTGTTCGGAATGCTGCGCATTCTCGACGTGCCGCTGAAGCCCCGTCACGTGGTCAAGACGATGTTGCTCGGGCTGTTTCAAACCTCGGGATTCGTCGGCCTGATTTCGTGGGCGATCAACGGCGGCGCGGCCGGCAAGAGCTCGGTGCTCGGCTACACCATGCCGTTCTGGGTCATCGTGTTCGGCTGGCCGTTCCTGCCCGAGCGGCTGCGCGGCTGGCAGTGGCCCGCGGCCGGCCTGATCCTGGCCGGACTCGTGCTCGTGCTCGAGGTCTGGAACTCCACGGCGGACCTCTCGAGCAGCCTGCTCGCGCTCGGCGCCGGGATCTCGTGGGCCATCAGCGTGATCATCTTCAAGAAGATTCCGATCCATGGCCGCAATGAGCTGCTGTCGGTGACGGCCTGGCAAATGGCGTGGGGCATGGTTCCGCTGATCGCGGCCGCGCTGCTGATCCCGGAACGGCCGATCGAATGGAACCGCTACTTCGTCAGCGCATTGATCTACAACGGCGTCGGCGGCATGGCGATCGCCACGTTCCTGTGGCTCTACATCCTGCAGCGGCTGCCGGCGACGATCAGCGGCCTGAACGCGCTGGCCGTCCCCATCGTCGGCGTCGTAGCCGCTTGGATCCAGCTGGGTGAACGGCCGTCACTGTCGGCGGGACTCGGCATGGCGGCGATTCTGGCGGGCCTGGCGCTGCTGACGAGGGCCCAGCGCGAGCCACAACCATAGGCCCGTCCGTCCCGATTTCGGGACGGCCCTCGGAATTTGCGGGACGTCATGGCCATGGAAGCCTTTACCGCAGGCCTGAAATGGGCAGAATTGCTGGGTCCGACGCCTGGCATAACGATTGCAATGGGCCCGCCATGGATATCCCACGCCCTGAAAACAAGCGCCGCAAGCGAATTCGCCAGCTCACGATCTACGGCGGTGCCGCGGCTACTCGTCCTGATCGTCTCCGTCGTGGTGGCGCGCCTCGAGCCCGCCGCGCCGTCGGTGTCGCGCAACTCGGTGGCCATCGATACCGTGCGCGAGGGCGAGATGCTGCGCCAAGTGCGTGGGCCCGGCACGCTCGTGCCGCGCGAGATCCGCTGGATCGCAGCGCAAGCCCCGGGACGCGTCGAGCGCGCCATCGTCAAACCGGGTGCCGCCGTCGAGGCCGACACGATCCTCGTCGAGATGACGAACCCCGAGCTCATGCGCGAGACGGAAGAAGCGCAATTCGCGCTCGATGCCGCCGAGGCCGAGCTCGCCGAGCTGAAGCTGAGCCTGAAGAGTCAACAGCTCGATCAGCGCGCCTCGCTCGCCAGCGCGCGCAGCGAGTACGAGTCCGCGCGTCTCAAAGCCGAGGCCGAGAGAGCCGCCGCCGACGTCGTGCCGGCGCTGCAAGTTCAAACGTCCGAGCTGCTAGCCGAGCAGCGCAAGATCCGCCTCGACATCGAGACGGATCGCCTGGAGCAGTTCGCCGATACGATGAAAGCCCAGGTTGCGGCGCGCGAGGCGCACGTAGCTCAAGTACGCAATGCCTACCAGCGCAAGCAGCAGCAGGTCGATTGGCTGAACGTGCGCGCGGGCGTCGCCGGCGTCGTCCAGCAGATGCTCGTCGAGGATGGCCAAACGCTCGTGCTCGGTGCCAACATCGCGCGAGTCGCGCGTCCGGACGATTTACGCGCCGAGATCGACATCCCCGAAACGCAAGCGCGCGATGTGCAACTCGGCCAGAAGGTCAGCGTGGACACGCGCAACGGTATCGTTGCCGGCAAGGTGGTGCGCATCGACCCGGCCGTGCAGCAGGGAACCGTTCAAGTCGACGTCGACCTCATGGGGCCGTTACCGCCCGGGGCACGACCGGATCTCTCGGTCGACGGCACGATCGAAATCGAGCGGCTGCCGCGCGTGTTGTTCACCGGGCGACCGGCTTACGGTCAGCCGAACAGCACCGTCGGGCTGTTCAAGCTCGTCGAGGACGGTCGCTATGCCATTCGCGTGCCGGTGGAGATCGGCAAGACGTCCGTCAACCAAGTCGAGATCCTCAATGGTTTGACTGCCGGCGACCAAGTGATTCTGTCCGACAGCTCCGCCTGGGGTGATAACGACCGAATTCGCCTTAATTGAGGGGGAAAGATGAACGAAACCGCTGCATCGATGGAAGCCACGGGCCTCGCGCCGTTGATCAAGCTCGAGGACCTGAAGAAGGTCTTCTACACGGACGAGGTCGAGACGCATGCCCTGTCGGGCGTGCACGTCGAGATCAACAAAGGCGAGTACCTGTCGATCTCGGGGCCGTCGGGATGCGGCAAATCGACGCTGCTATCGATCCTGGGTCTGCTCGACACCCCGACGGGCGGGCGGTATCTGCTGAACGGCACTCCCGTCGAGAACCTCGACAACTCCCAGCGGGCTCACATCCGCAACAAGGAGATCGGCTTCATCTTTCAGGCGTTCAATCTGATCGGGGACCTCACGGTCTACGAGAACGTCGAGCTGCCGCTCACGTACCGCGCCGGCATGGGGGCCGCGGAGCGCAAGCAGCGGGTGACCGAAGCGCTCGAGCGCGTGCGCATGGCCCATCGATTGCATCACTATCCGTCACAGCTCTCCGGCGGTCAGCAGCAGCGCGTGGCCGTTGCGCGTGCGCTCGTCGGCAGCCCGTCCGTCCTGCTGGCCGACGAGCCGACCGGTAACCTCGACTCGAAAAACGGCGAATCGGTCATGAGTCTGCTTGGTGACCTGCACGGCGACGGTGCCACGATCTGCATCGTGACCCACGATCCGCGCTATGCGGACTACGCGGACCGCAAGATTCACATGTTCGACGGTCGTGTCGTCGACGAGGAAACGCTGCAGCGCTTGCGCGCCGAGGAGGATCGACGTATTGCCGAGCATGCTCGGCACGGCCGCCCGTTGTGAGCTCTCTGCTTCCGGATCTGCAGTACGCACTGCGCGTATTTCGCACGCGACCGCTGCACGCCGTCACGACGGCCGTCGTGCTGGCGATTGCGATCGGCGCGAACACCACGGTCTTCAGTGTGCTGAACGGTCTGTTCCTGCGGCCGCTGCCGTACCCGGAAGGCGACCGATTGGTGGTCGTATACGACTCGTATCCGAAGCTGAACCTCGACAATGCCGGCACGGCCATCCCCGACTATCTCGAGCGCCGTGATCAGGCCAAGTCGCTCGAGAGTCTTGCCATCCTGACGATTGCGCCGCGCACGCTCGGTGGCGAAGGAGAGCCCGAGCGCGTGCTGGTCGAGCGCGCCTCGGCATCGCTGTTCAGTGTGCTGCGAGACCGCGCCGCGGCTGGGCCGCGCGTTCACCGACGCCGAAGCGACCATCGGCGAACGATCGCGTCGTCGTATTGAGCGATCGGCTGTGGCGTGCGCGATTCGGCGCGAGACCCGATGTCGTCGGCCGCGACGCCCGGCTCGACGGCGAATTGTTTCGCGTGATCGGCGTCATGCCCGCGGGCTTCGGCTACCCGAGTCGCCACGTCGATGCCTGGGTGCCGTTCGCGTTCACGCCGCAGCAGACGAGTGATGCCGCGCGCGGCAACCAGTTCTCGACGAGCATTGGCCGGCTGCGCGCCGGCGCCACGGTCGAGGGTCTGAACGCCGAGCTGGCGGCGATCGTGCGGGCCAACGTCGAGAGCGGCCACTTGGGCAGGGACGCCGTCGAAGTCGCGGGCTTCACGGGTCGGGCGACACCGCTGCGGACGCTCAGCGTCGGCAACCTCACGTCGATGGTCTGGCTGCTCCAAGCCACCGTGTTGGCCGTGCTGCTGATCGCCTGCGCCAACGTGGCGAATCTGCAGCTTGGGCGCGTCATGGCGCGGCGCAGGGAGCTGGCCGTTCGCGCGGCGCTCGGCGCCGGAGGACGGCGGCTTGCGCGACTCGTGCTCGCGGAGAGCTTGGTGCTCGCGCTTGGCGGGCGCGGTGGCGGGGTTTGCTCTTGCGGCGGTGGGCCTCGAGCTCGTCCGCGTGCTCGGACTCGACCGAAACGAACCAGGGCTTCGAGTTTCGCCTCGACGCGACGGTGCTTGCGTTCACGCTTGGCACCGGAGTGCTCGCGGCGCTGATCTCGGGGCTGCCGCCTGTGATCGCTTTGCTGCACGACGACCTGACGCGTGCCGTGCACGAAGCCGGTCGACTCGGAACCGGCGGGCGCAGGACGCATGCGCTGCGCGACACCTTGGTGGTGTTGCAAATCGGGGTCAGCGTGGCGTTGGTCGCAGGCGCCGGACTGCTGACGAAGAGCTTTTACCATCTGCAGGCCGAGGGGCCGGGGTTCGAGGCCGGCGGTGTCTGGACCGCCGGGCTTGCGCTGCCGACCACGCGCTATGCGTCACCTGCGTCCTGGTCGCAGTTCGAGCGCCGTGCGCTCGACGCGCTGGATGCGCTGCCCGGCGTTACGGCCGCCGGCTTCACGTCGGTCCTGCCGTTCTCCGGCAACAACAGCCAAGGCAGTTACTCCATCGATGGCTACGTCACGCCGCCAGGTGGATCGCCGCCGCACGCGCAGAACCGCAGCATCAGCGAGGCCTACCTCCCGACACTCGGCATTCCAGTCGTCGAAGGCCGGAACTTCGCAGCAACCGAGCCCGAGCGTGTGGCGATCGTCGATACGAACATCGCCCACAGTACTGGCCCCACGGCGAGCGCGATCGGTCAGCGAATCCAGGCTCTCAACGATCCGCCCGACCAGTGGTACACCGTGGTCGGCGTGGTGCCCACGGTGAAGCAGGCCGACCTGGCCGAGCACCGGCCAAGGAGACGATCTACTGGCACTACGCGCAGCGGCCGGAGAATTTCGGCAGGATCGTGCTCCGGACCACGCTGCCACCGGATTCGCTGACGGCCGCGGCCAAAGCCGCGATTGCGGCGCTCGATCCGGAGCTCGCACTGTTTCAGGTGCAGCCGCTCGACGTGTTCGTCCAGCGCTCGCTCGGCACCGAGCGCACGCCGATGGTGCTGACGCTGGTGTTCGCCGCCGTCGCTTTCACGCTCGCCGTGATCGGCATCTACGGCGTTTTGAGCTGGGCGGTGACGCAGCGCATCGGCGAGTTCGGCGTGCGAATGGCACTCGGCGCTCGCTCGAGCGACGTGGTGCGGATGGTGCTCGGCCAGGGCAGCCGTCTGATCGCACTCGGGCTGGTGATCGGGGGCGCGGCCGCCGTGGGTCTCGGCCGTCTGCTCGCGACCCAACTCGCCGCCGTGAGCCCGTTCGATCCGACCGTGCTCGCGGCGGCGATCGGCGGACTCGGCGGGGCAGCGCTGCTCGCGAGCTGGTTGCCGGCGCGCCGTGCGGCGTCGGTGAATCCGATACGGGCCCTGCGGCAAGAGTAGGAGACGGGGCATGCGCCGCACGGCAGCCATCGAGCGCTTCGGGCAGGACCTGAAGCACGCCCTCCGCGGGTTCGCCCGGAATCCGCTGTTCACGAGCGTTGAGAACCGGTTGCCGGCACGACGTGCGGCATCGGTCGACCCCCCTTTTGATCGAGAGACGATAACCCCATGGCATTGATCAAAGTACAGGGACTCGAGAAGTCCTACCCCTACAAGGGCGGCCGGACGTTCGTCCTGCGGCAGATCGGCCTCGAGGTGGCCGAGGGTGACTTCGTGACGATCATGGGGCCGTCGGGCTCCGGCAAGTCGACGCTGCTCGCCATCCTGGGCATGCTCGACGGCGAGTTCGACGGCGAGTACTGGTTCGAGGAAGCGGCCGTTCATGCGACCAGCGCCAAGCAGCGCGCGCGTCTCGGCAAGGACAACATCGGCTTCGTCTTCCAGCAATTCCACCTGCTAGACGACCTGACGGTCGCGGAGAACCTGGACATTCCGCTGTCGTATCGCGACGTGGCACGCAAGGAGCGCGAGGCGCGGGTCGCCGAGATTCTCGACCGCTTCCAGATCGTCGCAAAGAAGGATCTGTACCCCGCGCAGCTCTCGGGCGGTCAGCAACAGCAGGTAGCGGTCGCGCGCGCCGTCATCGCTCGGCCGCGCGTGGTACTCGCCGACGAGCCCACGGGGAGTCTGCATTGGCGCCAAGGCGAGGAGATCATGAAGCTGCTGCGCGCACTGAACGAGGAGGGCACGACGATCATCCAGGTCACCCACGACACGCGTGTGGCTGCTTTTGGCCAGCGCGTAATCGAGCTCGCGGACGGTTGGCTGACGTCGGATCGGCGCGTCGGAGCGGAGTCGTGACGCCGCCCGTCGGTCCGCTTGCAGGCCGCTCTTTCGCTGGATATCGATGACACGCCTATGCCCCTACGCGCCCCCCGGATTCTGATCGCCGACGACCAACGCGACGTCGTGGAATCGCTGCGACTGTTGCTGAAGGGCGAAGGCTGGTCCGCGGAGACCTTCGGCGACCCGGAATCTCTGATCGCAGCGCTGCGCAACCGCCAGGCCGACGCCGTCCTCATGGACCTGAACTACACGCGCGACACGACCTCGGGCGAGGAGGGTCTCGACGCAGTCGGGCGCATCCGCGCATTCGATGCGCACACGCCTATCGTCGTGATGACGGCGTGGGGCAGCATCGAGCTTGCCGTAGAGGCCATGCGCCGGGGAGCCCAGGACTTCATCGAGAAGCCATGGAACAACGAGCGACTGCTGACGTTGCTGCGAACGCAGATCGCGCTCGGTCAATCCCTGCACCGCACCCGCACCCTCGAAGCGGCGAATCGTATATTGGCGGCCACCGATGGCGAGCTGATCGCGGAATCACCGGCCATGCGGGCCGTGCTCGAAACGATGGAGCGCGTGGCGCCTTCGGACGCCAACGTCCTGATCACCGGCGAAAGCGGTTGCGGGAAGGGTCTCATCGCGCGGCTCATTCACGCGCATTCGCGGCGCGCCGAGCGTAGTCTCGTCGTGGTCAACATCGGCAGCCTGCAGGAAACCGTGTTCGAGAGCGAAATGTTCGGCCACGTGAAAGGCGCGTTCACCGACGCGAAGGCGGATCGCGTCGGCCGGTTCGAGGTCGCCGATGGGGGCACGCTGTTTCTGGACGAGATAGCGAATATTCCACCCGCGCAGCAAGCACGCCTCCTGCGCGTGCTCGAGGATGGCCAGTTCGAGCGGCTCGGCTCCTCGCGCACGCAGCAAGTCGATGTGCGCCTGCTCGCGGCGACGAACGCCAATATCCAGGCTGAGGTCGACGGCGGCCGGTTTCGGGCCGATCTGCTCTATCGGCTGAATACGATTCACATTCACTTGCCACCGCTGCGGGATCGCGGGGACGACATCGTCAGGCTGGCACAGAGCTTCCTCGAGCAGCACGCGCGACGCCACCGGCGCGCGGTCGAGGCGTTCAGCAGCGCGGCCTTGTCGGCGCTGCGTCGCTATCTATGGCCCGGCAACGTCCGCGAGCTGAGCCATGTCGTAGAGCGCGCCGTGCTGATGAGCTCGGGTAGCACCATAGGCCCGGCCGATCTCGCGCTCGGCGGGGCCGCCCCTGCGGCCATCGACCGTCGCAGTGTCACGCTCGAGGAGATCGAGCTCGACGCGATCCGCGCCGCGCTCGGCCGACACGGGGGTAACGTGGTGGCGGCGGCGGAAGAGCTCGGTATGAGCCGCTCGGCGCTCTATCGGCGCATGGAAAAGCTCAAGTTGTGAGGCGGCGCCGGTTACGGTTCCAAAATCGCCTTTGGCTGGTGGCGTTGCTGTCGGTTCTGCCGGCATGGATCACGGCCAGCGTAGCGCTGTACCGCTGGAGCGGTGCCGAGGCACTTCGCTGGAGCCTATTCGCGCTGATCAGCCTGACATTTCTCATCGGCAGCCTCGCGTTGCGCCGCCGGGTCGTTCGTCCCCTGCAGTCGCTCGCGAACATGCTCGAGGCACTGCGCGAAGGCGATTATTCCCTGCGCGGCCGGCACGCCGATCCGCAGGATGCGATCGGCGAGGTCATGGTCGAGGTCAACACGCTGAGCCAAACGCTGCGCGACCAGCGGCTGGAGGCGCTCGAAGCCGGCGCCTTGCTGAACAAGATCGGCGCCGAGGTGGACATCGCGGTGTTCGCGTTCGACGGCAGCTTGAGACTCAGGCTCGTCAATCGCGCCGGCGAGACACTGCTCGGCGCGCCGGCACAGGAGCTCGAGGGTCGAGCGGCCAAGGAGCTCGGCCTCGATACGTTGCTCGACCACCCCTCGGGCCGGATCGTGGCCCATACGTTTCCCTCACGCTCCGGACGCTGGGAGATTCGTCGGCGTCGGTTCCGTGACGGCGGACGGCCTCACGAGCTGCTCGTCATCTCGGACTTGAGCCGAGCGCTCCGGGAAGAGGAGCGACAAACCTGGCAACGCCTCGTGCGCGTGATCGGTCACGAGATCAACGGCTCCCTCGCACCGATCACGTCTATGGCCGGAACGCTGAACAAGCTGATCGACAGGCAACCGCTGCCGACCGACTGGCGTGACGATGCCCATGCCGGATTGACGATCATCCACGACCGCGCCGAGGCGCTCGGCCGATTCATGAGCGCCTACGCTCGTCTGGCAAGACTGCCGCCGCCCACGCGCCGATACATCGATCTCGCGGCATTGGTCCGTCGCACGGCCTCACTGCATGCTCGGCGTGTCGTCGTCGAAGACGGGCCCCTACTGACCATCCAGGCCGACGCCGATCAGCTGGAGCAGGTGCTGATCAACCTGATCAAGAATGCAGTCGAGGCAGCGGGCCAGCGCGGCGGCGTCCGCATTCGCTGGCGCGCGAGGGACGCGCTGCTCGTGATCGAGATCGAGGACGATGGGCCGGGCATCGCACGCACGGACAACCTCTGGGTGCCGTTTTTCACGACCAAACAAGGCGGCACCGGTATCGGCCTCGTGCTGTCACGCGAAATCATCGAGAATCACGGCGGCAGCCTGGCGCTCGAGAATCGCCCCGGTGCCCGCGGCTGCATCGCGCGGGTGATGCTGCCGCTCGCCATCGAGTCGCGTGCCCTTTGAGGAACCGCGCTCTCGCTCGAAGAGCCGTCGAGTCGCGCAGATCGAATTCAGCGGTGCCCCGCGCTACTGGAGGATCTCGCGCTTCTGGATCAGCCACTCGCCCTTCGTTTTGACGATGGTGTCCTCGTAGACACCCATGCCGCCCACGGTGAAGGGGCCGCTCGACTGACCCGAGACGGTCTGCCAATACGAGCGATGATGCGCCTGATGGTCGTTCGCGAACTCGATCAGCGTGTTGGTAATGGCGTGGTAGCTCTTCGGTGCCGGACCGTCGCCGGCAGGCCTTGCCGCCCGCCGCTCCTTGATGCTCGCGATCACGCCGCGGATCTGGTCGCGACCCTTGTAGGTGTTGCCACCGAAAGAGAACTCCGCGTCGGGCGCGAAAACCGACGCATACAGATCCGCGTTCAACGTATCGAGCGCGAACGCGTACTGCACGATGAGGTTCTGAATGGCGGCACGATCCTGCGCGCGTGCCCGCGGACGGGCCATCGGCGGCGGTTACCGCCGTCGCGGCCAGGATCCCTAGCAACGTGACGACTGCTCTGAACGAACGCATGAGACTCCCCCTGTGAATTCGAGCTCGACGATCGGTGCGGTGTAGCGCCACGGACGATTCGAGCCGTGACCGCAATGCTCAAAGCAAAACGCGGACGCGCCCACCGGCGCGCCCGCGCTGCCAGACGCGAACCTTCGCGTCGACTCAGCGCCGGCCGTAGCCGCCGCCCCCCCCGCCATATCCACCACCACCGCCAGGACGCGGGCCGCGTTTTTCTTGCGGGCGTGCCTCATTGACGGTCATCGGTCGACCGCCATAGTCCTGGCCGTTGAATTTTTCGATGGCCGCCCGTGCCTCGGCGTCGCTGCCCATTTCGACGAACCCGAACCCCTTGCTGCGGCCCGTGTCGCGATCGGTGATCAGCTTGGCCGATTCGACCGTGCCACATGCGGCGAACTTGGACGAGAGCTCTTCTTCCGTTGCCGAAAATGGCAGATTGCCAACATACAGTTTCTTGCCCACGAGAGACCTCCCAACGTGTTTGCACAAGCAGAACCGTTTAAGGAGGGTGCAGGGCTCGACGCCCTCAGGCTCGATGAACGGTTTGGCGCCGGTAGTATATCGCGCACTAGATTCTGTTTGGCATACCAGGAATTGGCAAGCTTTGGCCGGCGGGTCGTTGTGCAAGGCGCCCGCGCGCGGGCACACTTCGGGCCATGAAACCGCGTTGTTGGGCCGGGCCGCGCTTCGCGCCGCACGCCCTGGTCGCCTTGCTCGCGCTGCTCGCGGGCGGCAGCACCCTGGCCCAGCCGCCGGCCCGGGAGCTGCTGAACAGCGAGCGGATTACCCAGAAATTCGGCAGTTACGGCGTCCAGATCCTGGCGAGCGACGAGCGCACTCGCGTTTCGAGCCTCTTCAGCACCGAGGGCGGCACCAAGACCTGCCGCACCTTCGCCGTCGTGCGCTTCCCCCCGTCGATCGATCCGGCCGTCGCGCCGCGAGCACGCGACGATTCTGAGCGGCGGGTCGATCGGCGCGGTGTTTGCGGCGAGCGGTTGGCACGTGCTGAAGACGCATATGTACTATGGCCAAGTCGCCGCCACGCCGCGCGTGGCGAGCCTGATGCAGGTGGCCGTCGGTACGCCGCTGGCCGAGCATGCCTACGTTCTCGACGTCGTGAAGAACGGCAAGACGATCGCATATGCCGCGCTCGTCGAAATTCACCATCCCGAATATCTCGCAGCGGCAGATCTCGCGTCGATCTATGGCCATGCCGACGCGAGCAAGCGCGAAGATCTGCTAAGGGATCTGCTGGCGGCGGCGGCACGCGCGATGAACTGAGCGCGGTTCCGCCGCGCGCCGAGCTAGCCTTTCAGATCGACGCGTCGGCCGCGCACGGCACGGCTCGCGGGCCCGAGCAGGTAGAGATAGGCGGCCGTGATGCTCTCGGGCGTGGGGAGTGTTTCCGGATTCTCGGCCGGGTAGGCCCGGGCCCTCATTCGTGTGCGGGTGCCGCCCGGGTTGACGAGATTCACCCGGACGTTCGTGCTCTCGAGCTCGTCGGCCAGCACTTCGGCCAGCCCCTCGATGCCCGCCTTCGCAACGGCGTACGCCCCCCAGTACGCGCGTCCGTGTCGACCGACGCCGCTCGTCGTGAACAGCACGGATGCGTCTGCGGAGTTGCGCAGCAGCGGCAACAGGCAGCGGGTAAGAATGAACGGGGCGGTCAGATTGACGAGCAGGACCCGCTGCCACAAGCCGATGTCGTAGTGCTCGATCGGACTTCGGTCGCCGAGAATCGCCGCGTTGTGCAACAAGCCGTCGAGACGATCATAGCGGGACTCGATTTCGCTCGTCAGCGACTGGTACTGCGGACCCTGGGCGCGCTCGAGATCAACCTGCGCGACCGCCGGCTCCGGGCCGAGCGGGCGTAGCTCCTGATACAAGCGCCTCGAGTGCCTGCTCGCTGCGCCCATGCAGTATCACGGTGGCGCCATGACGAACGAGATCGCGTGCCACCGCGCGACCGATGCCCGCCGTGGCGCCCGTGACGAGGATCACTCGTCCTGCGAGCGCGTCGGATGCCGGCGCGTAGCTGCGGCAGGAGTCTCGGAGTTCGTCGTCGTCCACGTCAGATCCTTTCGTCGGTCGGCTCGTCGGTCGAATCGAGACTCGCGGCCGCTTCGCGCGGCGCGTCGTCGATGGTCTTCAGTGCCGGTAACGGCTCCCGCGGCTGCACACCGAGCTCGGTGAAGCGCCGCGCGCTCGGTAGAACTCTGCGCTCGAGCGAGCCGACGGTGTTGTTGAAGGCTTTGACGCTCTCGCCCAACGCCTTGCCGAGGCTGCCGACGTGGACCGCGAAGGTCGTCAACCGGTCGTACAGCTCGACGGCCAAGCCGCGGATCTCGGCGGCGTTCTCCGCGAGCGCCGTTTGCTGCCAGCCATACGCCACGGCCTTCAGCAGCGCCACGAAGCTGGTCGGCGTCGCCAGAATGATGTTCTGGCGCAGCGCCTCGTCGAGCAGGCTTGGCCGCTTGGCCAGCGCCGCAGTGAGGAACTGATCCCCGGGAATGAACAGGATCACGAACTCCGGGCTGTGCTCGAACTGGCTCCAATAAGCTTTGCCTGCGAGCTCGCGAACGCGACCGCCGATGATCGCAGCATGACGCTCGAGGGCCACGTTGCGCTCAGCGTCGGTCGCAGCCTCGGTAGCCTCGAGATACGCATCGAGCGGTGTTTTAACGTCGACCACGAGGTCGCGCCGTTCCGGCAGGTGAATGACCATGTCGGGGCGGATGGCGCCGCTCTCCGTGACCTGATGGCTCTGGCTGACGAAGTCGCAGTGCTCGACCATGCCGGCAAGCTCGACGAGCCGCCGCAGACTGATTTCGCCCCATTGGCCCCGAACCTCGGGGCGGCGTAACGCGCTGACGAGATTGCGTGTCTCGGCGCCCAGCGCCTGCTGGCTGGCGGCCAGGGACGCGAGCTGCGCCGTGATGCTGCCGTGCGTCTCGCGACGTGACTGATCGAGCTCCTGGAGCTGGCGTTCCGCGCGGCCCAACGCCTCGCGGATCGGTTTCACGAGGTTCTCGATGGCCAGCTCGCGCGCAGCGAGATCGGCTTTGGAGCGCTCGCTCTGCACGCTCAGCGTCTCGCGCGCAAGCTTCAGCAGCGTTTCGGAGTGGCGCTGAAACTGCCGGTCGGTGAGCTCTCCGACGGCGGATCGCATCCGCTCCGTGGCGAGCTCGAGGCTACGCTCCCGCTCGACGTCCGCCGCGGCGCGAAGCCGCAGCTCGGTTTGCTTGTCGCCGAGCTCGCGCCGCAACGCAGCCATGCGAGCGAGACCCACCAACAGCCCGAGCGCGAAGCCCGCGACTGCGGCCAGTCCGACGCCAAGCAGCGTACCGGCGTCCAGGCTCATCAGGGCTCCGCGGAGTGCATGGACCGCAGCACGTGGCCGATCTCGTGCGGCTGGCGCACGACGACATCGGCGCCCCACGCCTCGGGCTTCTCGTGGGGCCGGATGTAGCCGAAGGCCGCGGCCACGGTCTTCATGCCGGCGGCACGGCCAGCCTCGATGTCGCGCGGCGCATCGCCGATATAGACGCAAGCCGCAGGGGCCAAGCCGAGCTCCTGGGCGGCCAGCAACAGTGGCGCCGGGCTCGGCTTGCGCTCGGCAAGACGATCGCCGCTGATCACGGTTCCCCAGCGGCCGGCGATCGCAGAGCTTGGCCAGCAACGGCTCGCGTGAAAGCGTGCGGCTTGTTCGTCACGATGCCCCACCGAAACTCATCTGATATCGCATGAAGATCGTCTATATCTATGAAAAGACGAGAGTTTACACAGATATTCGATCGATACACCTCGAGAAAGCGTGCGCGCAGGCGGGCGAGCTCGTCCGGATCTGCGAGCTCACCGAAGCCAAGCCGCAGCAAGCCGATCGCGCCATTGGAGACCTCGTTGCGCGCCACCGCGAACGGCATCCGGACGCGGCCGCGCTCGAGCAGCAGGGTATTCAGCACCGCGACCAGGTCCGGTGCCGTATCTACCAATGTGCCGTCGAGGTCGAACAGCACGCCGAGCAAGCTCATGCGCGCACCGTCCGGCGCGCGTAAGCGAAGTAGTTGACGTCCACGTTACCGCCGAGCCAGTAGCGGCGCGTCAGCGGATTCAGGTGTAGTCCCGTCAGGTCCTGCAACTCGAGGCCTGTTTCGCGGCACCAGGCGGCGAGCTCGGCGGGCCGCACGAGCTTCATATATTCGTGCGTGCCGCGCGGCACCATTCCTGCCACGTACTCGGCCACCACGATTGCCAGGGCGAAGCTCTTCGCGTTGCGATTGATCGTGGAGAAGAACAGTGCGCCGCCGGGTCGTACGGCCGCGGCGCAAGCCGCGACGATGCGGCCGGGATCCGGCACGTGCTCGAGCATCTCGAGGCATGTGACGAGATCGAAATGACCGGGCGTGTCGGCGCCGACCCGCTCGACATCTACACACCGGTATTCCACCGCGAGGCCGCGGCCCTCGGCGTGCGCCTGCGCAACCGCAATATTCTCCGCGGCCAAATCGATGCCGAGGACCTGTGCCCCACGCGCCGCCAATCCCTCGGTGAGAAGCCCACCCCCGCATCCGACATCGAGCACGCGTGCATCCGTGAGCGTCGCGCGCTGCGCTATATAGTCGAGCCGCAGCTCGTTGATGTCGTGCAGCGTCTTGAACGGCCCGCTCGCATCCCACCAGTCCGCGGCGCGCGATGCGAACTTCTGCAGCTCGTTGGCGTCGACGTTGTCCACGTTACTCAGATGTCCTTCGCAAACGTTGCCCCCACCGTTCTGCCGCCGCGGCGATGGCCGGCAGATCCATGCGCACGGCCTCACGCTGCACGATCAAGTGCTCACCGGCAACCCAGACATCGGTGACGTCGTGCCGAGATGCAGCGTAAACCAGCTCCGAGAGCGGATCGAGCAACGGCCGATGCTCGATGCCCGACAGGTCGACGCAGATCACGTCGGCAGCCTTGCCTGTCACGAGCGAGCCGATTTCGGAGTCGAGATTCAGGGCCCGAGCACCATTGAGAGTCGCCATCGCGAGCACTTCGCGCGCGCCGAGCGCCGTCGCGTCGTTCGCGGCGAGCTTGCCGAGCAACGCCGCCATTTGCAGCTCCGCCCAGAGATCCAGCCGATTGTTGCTGGCGGCGCCGTCGGTGCCGAGCGCCACGTTGACGCCGGCTGCCTGCAGGCGCGCCACCGGACACACGCCGTTCGCGAGCTTCAGATTCGAGCGCGGGCAATGAACGATGCTGGCACCGGCCTTCGCGAGTAGCTCGATCTCGATCGACTCGAGCTGCGTGGCGTGGACGCCGACGAGGGCCGGCGTCACCAGGCCGAGCTCGTCGAGATGCGCGAGCGGCCGTCGGCCGGTCGCTCGGACGGCGTCCGCGACCTCGGCTGCCGTTTCGTGCAGGTGCATGTGAATCGGCACCTCGAGCTCGTCGGCGAGGAGCCGGATTCGGCTCAGCGTCGCGTCGGCCACGGAGTAGGGGGCGTGCGGCGCGAACGCCGCGGTCAGGAGCGGCTCCGAGCGACAGCGGTCATACACCTCGAGACCCTTGCGCAGATACTCCTCGGCGTCGCGCGCCCAGACGGTCGGGAAGTCGAGCGCGATCATGCCGAGCACGGCGCGCATGCCGGCTTCCGTGGCGACTTCGCCGACGACGTCGGGGTAGTAGTACATGTCCGAGAAGCAGGTGATGCCGCCAGCCAGCATCTCGGCGATCGCGAGCCGCGTGCCGTCCGCGACGAGCTCCGGGCCGACCCACTTCGACTCCGCGGGCCAGACACGCTCTTTGAGCCAGCGTTCGAAGGGCAGATCGTCGGCCAAGCCGCGAAAAATGCTCATCGCGGCGTGGCAATGCGTGTTGACGAGGCCGGGCAGCAGCACGTGTGTCGGCCGGTCGTGGCGCGCAGCCGGCGCGAAACGTCGCTCGGCCTCGGCGACGGGTAACACGGCGACGATGCGCCCGCCATCGACCGCCAACGCGAACCCTTCCTCGGCAGCCACCTGCGGCTCGACGCGCACGATCCAGCGCGGACAGATCAGAGCGTCGATTGATTGCATCGGCAGTGGTGTCACGAGGTCGCGAAGGGCCAGCAAGTATAGCCTTTGCAGCGCTCGCAAACGCTACGGGAGACGGCATGCGTGTGCTAAACTTCCGCCTTGTTTTTTGGGCACTTGGATGCGTCGTTAGGGCAGTGCGGAACCTGGTTTTGCCGGTCATCGGCGCTGCCCGACCAACCTTGACCTCGTAGACGATCGGTCCCCAATCGCGCCACTGCGCGCGGGCCGGGACGGGGCGGTTTTTTGAGCGAAACTGATGGCTGTAGGTAAGGAAGTCTTCCAGGTCAATCTCGAAGACGAGATGCGGCAGTCGTACCTCGACTACGCGATGAGCGTGATCGTGGGGCGAGCGCTGCCGGACGTTCGGGACGGCCTGAAGCCCGTGCATCGGCGCGTGCTGCATGCCATGCGCGAGCTCGGCAACGAGTGGAACCGCTCCTACAAGAAGTCCGCCCGCGTCGTGGGCGACGTCATCGGCAAGTACCACCCGCACGGCGACGTCGCGGTCTACGACACGATCGTTCGACTCGCCCAGCCGTTCTCGATGCGCTACATGCTCGTCGACGGCCAGGGCAATTTCGGCTCCGTCGATGGCGACGCACCTGCGGCCATGCGGTACACCGAAGTGCGCATGGCGCGGATCACGCAGGAGCTGCTGGCGGACATCGACAAGGAAACCGTCGATTTCGTCCCGAACTACGACGAGAGCGAGCGCGAGCCGGCGGTGCTGCCCACCCGGATCCCGAACCTGCTCGTCAATGGCAGCTCCGGGATCGCCGTCGGCATGGCGACCAACATCCCGCCACACAACTTGGGCGAGGTCGTCGACGCATGCCTCGCGCTGCTCGCGGATCCGAAGCTCACGATCGCCGATTTGATCAAGCTCGTTCCGGGCCCGGATTTTCCCACCGCGGGACTGATCTTCGGCATCCAGGGCGTCGTCGAGGCCTATACGACCGGCCGCGGCCGCGTTTACATGCGCGGCCGCACGCAGATCGAGCCGCTCGACGATCGCGGCCGCGAATCGATCGTGATCACCGAGCTGCCGTATCAGGTCAACAAGGCCCGGCTGATCGAGCGCATCGCAGAGCTGGTTCGCGAGAAAAAGCTCGAGGGCATCAGCGAGCTGCGCGACGAGTCCGATAAGGACGGCATGCGCGTCGTCATCGAGCTCAAGCGCGGCGAGCTCTCCGACGTCGTTCTGAATAATCTGTACAAGCAGACGCCGCTGCAGAGCGTGTTCGGCATCAACATGGTGGGCCTGGTCGACGGGCAGCCCCGGTTGCTGTCGCTGAAGGAGCTGCTCGAAGCGTTCCTGCGTCATCGTCGCGAAGTCGTCACGCGTCGCACGCTGTACGATCTGCGCAAAGCCCGCGAGCGCGCCCACGTGCTCGAAGGCTTGATGGTGGCGCTGGCAAATCTCGACCAGGTCATCGCGCTGATCCGCGCTTCGGCCTCACCGACGGACGCGCGCACGGCGCTGTGTGCCCGCGCGTGGCTGCCGGGCGCCGTCACGGCCATGCTCGAACGCGCCGGCGCCGCCGCCACGCGGCCCGAGGACCTGACCGAAGAGTCGGGGCTGGTCGACGGCGGGTATCGACTGTCATCGACGCAGGCGCAGGCCATCCTCGATCTGCGGCTGCACCGCCTGACGGGCCTCGAGCAGGACAAGATCTCGGCGGAATACGGCGAGCTGATCGGCAGCATCCAGGGCTTCCTCGAGATCCTGTCGAACCCGGACAAGCTGCAAGAGGTCATCCGCACGGAGTTGACCGAGGTGCGCGCCGCCTACGCCGACCCGCGACGCACGGAGATCGTCGAAGACTACAGCGACCTGACGATCGAGGACCTCATTCCGGAGGAGACGGTGGTCGTTACGCTGTCGCACGCCGGTTATGCGAAGTCGCAGCCCGCCGAGGCCTATCAGGCACAGCGCCGCGGCGGCCGGGGCCGTGCTGCCGCGCGCGTGAAGGACGAGGACTTCATCGACCAGCTGTTCGTCGCGAACTCGCACGACACCGTGCTGTGCTTCTCGAGTCGCGGCAAGGCGTACTGGCTGAAGGTGTACCAGATCCCGCAGGCCGGCTCCGGCTCGCGCGGCCGCCCAATCATCAATCTGCTGCCGCTCGAAGAGGGCGAGCGCATCAACGCCGTGCTGCCGGTGAAGGCGTTCGAGGAAGACAAATACGTGTTCCTCGTGACCAAGCACGGCACCGTCAAGAAGACGCCGCTCGCGGCGTTCGCCCGGCCGCGCACGAGCGGCATCATTGCCGTCGAGCTGCGCGATGACGACCGGCTGATCGGCGCGGGCATCACGAGCGGTCAGCAGGACATCATGCTGTTCGCGAGCTCCGGCAAAGCGATTCGCTTCGCCGAGGGCGACGTCCGGCCGATGGGACGCAACGCTGCCGGCGTGCGCGGCCTGAAGCTCGGCGGCGCGAACGACGAAGTCATTGCGCTCAGCATCATCGGCGAAGGCCCGATCATGACGGCGACCGAGAAGGGCTATGGCAAGCTGACCCCGATCGAGGAGCATCCGGTGCAGGGCCGCGGCGGCCAGGGCGTCATCTGCATTCAGACGTCCGATCGCAACGGCCGCCTGGTCGGCGCGCTCCAGGTAGCGCCCGAGGACGAGCTCATGCTGATCACCTCGGCGGGCACGTTGGTCCGCACGCCCATCGGCGACATCTCGACGATGGGTCGCAATACTCAAGGCGTGCGCTTGATCCGCCTCGACGAGAACGATCGCTTGGTCGGCATCTCGCGTGTCGAGGCGGGACCCGATGACGAAAATTCTCCCGAATAGGGTACGGAGACCCTGCCATGGAACGAGTCTTCAATTTCAGTCCCGGACCGGCGATGTTGCCGGAACCGGTTTTGCGTCGCGCCCAGGCCGAGCTGCTCGACTGGCAGGGCAGCGGCATGTCCGTGATGGAGGTGAGCCACCGCGGGAAAGCGTTCATTGAGTTCGCGGCGAAGTCGGAACGCGATTTGCGCGACTTGCTCGGCGTGCCGCCGAACTACAAGGTGCTGTTCCTGCATGGTGGCGCCACGCTGCAGTTCGCCGCGATACCGCTGAACATCGCGCCGCCGGCCTCGGTCGCCGACTACGTCGTGACCGGCAACTGGAGCGAGAAAGCCGTCCAGGAAGCGGAGCGCTACGTGCGCGTGAACGTGGCCGCTACGGCCAAAGCGACGAAGTACACGACGATCCCGGATCTCTCCACGTGGCAGCGATCGAAGGAAGCGGCGTACCTGCATTACACGTCGAACGAGACCGTGTTCGGCGTCGAGTTCCACGGCATTCCCGATGTCACCGACGTGCCGCTCGTCGCCGACATGTCCTCGACGCTGTTGTCGCGACCCATCGACGTCAGTCGGTACGGGATCATCTACGCGGGTTCGCAGAAGAACATCGGCCCTGCGGGGCTCGCGCTGGTGATCGTGCGCGACGATTTGCTCGGCCGCGCGCGTCGCGAGACGCCCGGGGTCGTCGACTACAAGCTCATGGCCGAGAACGACTCGATGTGGAACACGCCGTCCACGTTGTCGTGGTACTTCGCCGGCCTCGTGTTCGAGTGGCTGAAGGAGCAGGGCGGGCTCGCCGCCATGGCCAAGGTCAACCAGCGCAAAGCCGCGAAGCTGTATGCAGCGATCGACGCATCGGGCTATTACAAGAACCCGGTCGACAAGGCGTGCCGTTCCTGGATGAACGTTCCATTCACGCTGCCGAATGCCGACCTCGACAAGCCCTTCCTGCAGGAGGCGGACGCCGCCGGCCTCACGAACCTGAAGGGCCACCGGGTCGTCGGTGGCATGCGCGCCAGCATCTACAATGCAATGCCGGAAGCCGGCGTCGACGCGTTGGTCGCCTTCATGGCCGACTTCGCGAAGCGGCACGGTTGAACGGCGATGGCTACGTTCAAGGTTCAGACATTGAATAGCATTGCCGTCGCCGGCTTGGACCGGCTGCCGCGCGATCGCTACGAGGTGGCTTCGGACATCGGGCACCCGGACGCGATTCTGCTACGGTCGTTCAAGATGCACGACATGCAGATCCCGGACTCGGTGCTCGCGGTAGGCCGCGCCGGTGCCGGCACGAACAACATTCCGGTAGCAAAGCTCAGCAAGGTCGGCGTCCCCGTGTTCAATACGCCGGGCGCCAACGCCAACGCCGTCAAGGAGCTCGTGCTCGCGGGCCTGCTGATGTCGGCGCGCAACCTGTCGCAAGCGGTGGACTTCGTCCGCACGCTGAGCAGCTCCGGCGAGGAGTTGGACAAGGCGGTCGAAGCCGGCAAGAAGAAATTCGTCGGCTTCGAGCTGCCGCGCCGCACGCTCGGCGTGGTGGGGCTCGGCGCCATCGGCGTCGAGGTTGCGAACGCCGCGCTGCGGCTGGGCATGAACGTGCTCGGCTACGACCCCAGCATCACCGTGCAACACGCCTGGCAACTCTCGGCCGGGGTGCAAAAAGCGGCCAATCTGGACGATCTGTTCGCGCGGTCCGACGTCGTCACCGTGCACGTGCCGCTGACCAAGGGAACGGACAAGCTCGTGAGCCGCGAACGACTCGAGGCCATGCGGCGCGGCGGCTTGATCCTGAACTTCTCCCGCGAGGCGATCGTGGACTCCGGCGCCGTGATCGACGATTTGAACTCCGGTAGGTTGCGCGGCTACGTCACCGACTTCCCGACTCGGCAATTGCTGGATCACCCGAAGGTGATCTGTCTGCCGCATCTCGGCGCCTCGACGGCAGAGGCGGAGGAGAATTGTGCGGTCATGGTCGTCGACGACGTTCGCGAATTCCTCGAGAACGGTAACGTGACGCGCTCCGTGAACTTTCCGGAAACCGTGCTGCAGCGGACGCGGCCGCATCGCGTCGCCATTCCGCACAAGAACGTGCCGAACATGGTCGCCCAGATACTCACGGCGCTGGCAGCGCAGAACATCAACATCGCCGACATGCTCAACCATTCGCGCGAAGAGCTTTCTTACACGCTCGTGGATCTCGACGCGCCGCCCAACGAAGCCACGTTGATGCGCATCCGCGGGATCGAGGGCATTCTGTCGGTGCGCGCCCTACCGATCATCGAGGCGTGATCCCGGCAGCGATCGAGGTACAGCGGTCATGACGAAACGCAAGACGAAGTCGGCCGCAAAAAGGCAACGCAAGGCGGTGCGGCCCCCCGAAGACGCGGACCTGAAGACACTGCGCGGCAAGATCGACGCCCTGGATTCGCAAATCGAAAAGCTGATCTCGCAGCGTGCGCTGCACGCGAAAGAGATCGGCGTGCTGAAGGGTTTGACGACCACGGCGGAGTTCTATCGGCCGGAACGCGAAGCGCAAGTCCTGCGCCGCGTCGTGGAGCGCAATAAAGGGCCATTGCGCGACGAGGAGATGGTTCGCCTGTTCCGCGAGCTCATGTCTGCATGCCTCGCCCAGGAGGAGCCGCTGAAGGTTGCCTATCTCGGTCCGGAGGGCACGTTCACTCAATCGGCCGTGTTGAAGCACTTCGGTCACTCGGTGCATGCGCTCGCCATGCCGACGATCGATGAGGTATTTCACGAGGTCGAGGCCGGCACCGCGGACTTCGGCGTCGCGCCCATCGAGAACTCGAGCGAAGGCACGGTCAACATTCACACGCTCGACATGTTTCTGACATCGCCGCTGAAGGTGTGCGGCGAGATCGAGCTGCGGATCCATCAGCACCTGATGGGGAGCATGCTCGATATCAGAGACATCAAGCGCGTGTGCTCGCATCCGCAATCGCTGGCGCAATGCAAGGCGTGGCTCGCCCAGAACCTGCCCAACGCGGAGCAGGTGCCGGTAGCGAGCAACGCGGAGGCGGCGCGACGCGCGCGAGACGAGGACGGCACTGCAGCTCTGGCCGGCGAGGCGGCCTCGAAGGTCTATGGGCTTCGCATCTTGTTCCACACGGTCGAAGACCGTGACGACAACAGCACTCGTTTCGTCGTGGTCGGCCGCAAGCTGTTTCCGCCAAGTGGCAAGGACAAGACATCGCTGCTCGTCTCGGCGACGGGCACGAAGGGCCCTGGCGTGCTGCTGCACCTGCTCGAGCCGCTCGCGCGCCACGGCGTGAACATGACGCGCATCGAGTCGCGACCGTCGCGCCGGCGCAAATGGGACTATGTGTTCTTCGTCGACCTCGATGGTCACGCCGACGACGAGCCCGTGCGCAAGGCGCTCGAATCGATCAAAGCGAACGCGTCGCTGTTCAAGGTCCTGGGAGCCTATCCGAAGGCCGTGCTGTAGGCGCATCGTGCTCGTGTCTGCACACCCGAACCGCTTCCGCGCGCTGCCCGTCGACCGCATCGGTGGCACGATCATGGTCCCCGGCGATAAGTCGATCTCGCACCGCGCGTTGATGCTCGGGGCGATCGCGGAGGGCCCGACCGTCGTGCATGGATTCCTCGCGAGCGAAGACTGTCTCGCGACACAGGCGGCGCTCGAGGCGCTTGGCGTGAAGATCGAGCGTCGGCCCGACGAGTCGATCCGAATCGAAGGCGTGGGGCCAACGGGTCTCAAGGCGCCGTCGCACGCGCTGGATCTCGGGAACTCTGGAACCGCCATTCGTCTGCTGATGGGCTTGCTCGCCGGCCAGCCGTTCGAGTGCGAGCTGACGGGCGACGCGTCGCTGCGGCGGCGGCCGATGGAGCGGGTGGCAGTGCCACTGCGCAAGATGGGCGCGCTCATCGAGACGTCCGCTGGCGGCACGCCGCCGATGCGGCTACGCGGCGGCAAGCAACTCGCAAGTATCGACTACACCCTGCCGATGGCCAGCGCGCAGGTGAAATCGGCCGTGTTGCTGGCCGGTCTCGGCGCGGCGGGTCGTACGACGGTGCGCTCGCCGGGACCGAGTCGTGATCATACCGAGCGCATGCTGCAAGCGATGGGCGCGACGGTAAGTGTCCGCGAGGAGCCGCCGGGCCACAGCGTGTCGATCGACGGGCCGGTCGCGCTGCACGGCCTCGAGCTCACGGTGCCCGGGGACTTCTCGTCGGCCGCGTTCTTCATCGTGGCGGGATGCCTCGGCGCCCGTGACGGCTTGCTGATTCGCAACGTCGGCGTCAACCCTACGCGCACGGGGCTGCTCGGCATCCTGCGGCAGATGGGGGCGCAGATCGAGGTGTCGAACGAGCGCATCGTGGGCGCGGAGCCGGTCGCCGACCTGTACGTCCGGCAGAGTCGGCTGCGAGGTATCGACGTGCCTGCGCAGCTCGTGCCGCTGGCGATCGACGAGTTCCCGGTGCTGTTCGTCGCGGCCGCAGCCGCTCAGGGCGTCACGACGGTGACCGGCGCGGCGGAGCTGCGCAAGAAGGAAACCGACCGCATCGCGGTCATGGCGCAGGGTCTCGCCGCGTGCGGAATCCGCGTGGAGGAGCTACCGGACGGCGCGCGGATAGCCGGCGGGCCGTTCGGCGGTGGGATCGTCGACAGCCGCGGCGATCACCGCATCGCCATGGCGTTCGCCGTGGCGAGCTTGCTGGCGAGCGCGCCGATCGAGATTCTGGGCACGGCCGAGGTCGCCACGTCGTTTCCGAGCTTTCTCGAGGTCGCGGCGACCGCCGGCCTCAAAGTGGCCGGGAGCGACGCGCCGTGACGGCCGCCGCGCCCCCCGTGGTGGCCATCGATGGTCCCAGCGGGTCGGGGAAGGGCACGATCAGCCGTCAATTGGCGGCCAGGCTCGGCTGGCACTATCTCGACAGCGGCGCCTTGTACCGCTTGGTGGCGCTGGCCGGCCTTCGCAAGGGGGTGGATCTCGCAGATGCCGACCGCCTGGCGGCCGTGGCGGCCGCCCTCGACGTGCGCTTTGCGCCGGCGGGGGAAGCGGAGCGCGTGTATCTCGGCACGGCGGACGTGGCGGCGGAGCTCAGGACCGAGCAGGCCGGTGAGGCCGCTTCGCGCGTGGCGGCGCTGCCCGCCGTCCGGACGGCCCTGCTGAAGCGCCAGCGGGACTTCGCGCGCTGGCCCGGCCTCGTCGCCGACGGCCGCGACATGGGCAGCGTGGTTTTTCCGGATGCTCAGCTTAAGGTCTTCCTGACGGCCAGCGCCGAGGAGCGCGCCATGAGGCGGCATAAGCAGTTGAAAGAAAAGGGGATTGATGTTAGCCTGCCCGACCTTTCTTGGGACATAGCGCAACGGGATGCACGCGACGCTACCCGCGCCGTGGCGCCGCTGAAACCGGTACCGGACGCGCAGGTAATCGACTCCACGAGTCTCACGCCCGAGGAAGTCGTCGCCCGCATTCTGGAACGGCTCGTGACTGCGGGGATAGAGATCGAGCGAGCTTGAAGGTGTGCAGTGGCAGGATGCCGCTGCTGTTGGCAACAACCCCACCCGGACAGGATGCCGGTGGATTTTTTTGCGGAAGTAACCATGAGCGAATCATTTGCACAGCTGTTAGAAGAGAGTTTTGCGAGTCAAAAGACCAAGCCGGGGTCGATCCTGACCGGCATCGTCGTCGGCGTCAGCCCCGACGTGGTGATCGTCAATGCCGGACTGAAGTCCGAGGCGGTCATCCCGGCAGACCAGTTTTACAACGAACGCGGTGAGCTCGAAGTCAAGGTCGGCGATGAGGTCGAGGTAGCACTCGACACGCTCGAGGACGGCTTCGGCGAGACGCGCTTGTCGCGCGAAAAAGCCAAACGCACGCGCACCTGGACAAGACTCGAAGAATCGTTCCAGAAGGGCGAGATCGTCAGCGGCACCATCAGTGGTCGCGTGCGTGGCGGATTTACCGTCGACATCGACCTGGTACGCGCCTTCTTGCCCGGCTCGCTCGTCGACGTGCGGCCGATCCGCGATCCGGCCGCGCTCGAGGGCAGCACGCTCGAGTTCAAGGTCATCAAGCTCGATCAGAAGCGCAACAACGTCGTGGTCTCGCGCCGCGCCGTGGTCGAAGCCGAGTACAGCGCCGAGCGTGAGTCGCTGCTGAAGAACCTCCAGGAAGGCACCGTGCTCAAGGGTGTCGTCAAGAACCTCACCGACTACGGCGCGTTCGTCGACCTGGGCGGCATCGACGGGCTGCTGCACATCACCGATATGGCGTGGAAGCGCGTCAAGCATCCGAGCGAGGTCGTCAGTGTCGGCCAGGAGCTCGAGGTGAAAGTGTTGAAGTTCGACCGCGAGCGCAACCGCGTGTCACTCGGCTTGAAGCAGCTCGGCGCCGACCCGTGGGCCGATCTCGCTCGACGGTATCCGCAAGGCACTCGGCTGTTCGGCAAGGTCACGAACATCGCCGATTACGGGTGTTTCGCGGAGATCGAGGAGGGCGTCGAAGGCCTCGTCCACGTATCCGAGATGGACTGGACGAACAAGAACGTCAATCCGCACAAGGTCGTGCAGATCGGCGACGAGATCGAGGTCATGGTCCTCGACATCGACGAGGAACGGCGCCGCATTTCGCTCGGCCTGAAGCAGTGCAAGCCGAATCCATGGGTGGAGTTCGGCGAGAACTACAAAAAGAACGACAAGGTGTCCGGACAGATCAAATCCATCACCGACTTCGGTGTGTTCATCGGTCTGCCGGGCGGGATCGACGGTCTCGTGCACCTTTCCGATCTTTCCTGGGACGTGCCCGGCGAGGAAGCGGTGCGCAACTACAAGAAGGGCGACACGCTCGAGACCACGGTGCTCGCAATCGACCCCGAGCGCGAGCGAATCTCGCTCGGTGTCAAGCAGCTCGACAAAGACCCCCTGTCATTGTTCCTGTCGGAGCACCCGAAGGGCAGCGTCGTCTCCGGCGTGGTGCAAGAGTTGGATGCAAAGATGGCCACGATCACGCTCGAGGGCGGCATCATCGGTCAGCTGCGCGCCTCCGAGATCGCACGCGACCGCGTCGAGGATGCGCGCACGGTGCTGAAGGTGGGTGATACGGTCGAAGCGAAGCTCACGGGCGTCGACCGCAAGACTCGGGTCATCTCGCTCTCCATCAAGGCGAAGGAAGCCCACGAGGAAGCGCAGGCGATGCAGAACTACCGCAGCGAATCCGGTCGCTCGACGACGGGCACGACTCTCGGCGATCTGCTCAAGGAGCAGATGAATCCGGAATAGGTCTTCGTGCCGCGGCGCGAGGGTGCAATGGCCTGACAGAGGTCTGTACTGATGACGAAATCGGAGCTGATCGAATCCATCGCCCGCAGCCAGAAGCATTTGCCGGCCAAGGACGTGGAGCTGGCCGTTAAGCACATTCTCGAGTTGATGAGCGAAGCCCTCGCCAACGGCAAGCGAATCGAAATCCGCGGTTTCGGCTCGTTCTCGCTGCACTACCGCCCGCCGCGCATGGGACGCAATCCCAAGACCGGCGAGGCGGTAGCTCTGGCGGGCAAGAACGTGCCGCATTTCAAGCCCGGGAAAGACCTGCGCGAGCGCGTCAATGAATCTCGGCACTTACCGGTCCGCGATTAGCTGCCAACACTGTTTCGGGGCGAGCGCCGCCGCTAGATGCCCACTGAAGCCACCTTCATTCTCGCCGGGATTCTCATCCTCGCGGCCGCGTTCGGGTTTGGCCTGAAGATCTACAGCGATCGCGATCGCGATCTGCCCCCGCGGATCAGCGCCGATTACATTCGCGGCTTGAATCTCGTGCTGAATCGTCGCACCGACGAGGCGCTCGAGCTGTTCATTCAGATGGCCAAGGTGGATGACGACACGCTGGAGACGCATTTCGCGCTTGGCCACCTGTTTCGGCGGCGCGGCGAGGTCGAACGTGCCATTCGCGTGCACGAGAACCTGCTCGCCCGACCGAATTTGAACGAGACGCAGCGCCATCAGGCGCTGTTCTCTCTGGCGGAAGATTACTTGGGCGCCGGACTATTCGATCGCGCCGACGAGCTGCTGGCGCAACTGACCGATAGCCCGACTCTAGCCGAGGCGGCGCTCGAGAAGCGCGTCTACATCTACGAGCGCGAGCAGGAATGGCAGAAAGCGATCGACGCACAGCGCAAGCTCGAAATGCTGCGCGGCGCGAAATCGCCCCAGGTGGCCCACTATTACTGCGAGCTCGCGGAGCTCGCTCGCGCGAGCGGTAACCCGCAGCTGGCCCGCGAGCACTTGAAGAGCGCGGTTCGCAGCGAATCCGGCGCGCTGCGCGGCGCGCTGATTCGGGCCGGCCTTGCGCACGAGGAGGGGGATTTCCCCGGCGCTATCGCACTGTACGAGCAGGTCATAGCCACCGATCGTCAGTTCGTTTCCGAGGTGCTGCCTTCGCTGATCCGCTGCTACACCGAGTCGAGTCGCGCCGCGAACCTCGAGGACTACCTGCAACGCCTGATCGAACGCGATGCGTCGCTGCAACGCGAGCTCGCCTATGCGGCGATCATCGGCAATCTGACCGAGTCCCCCACGCTGGCGGCATGCGTCGAGCGTTTCTTGTTCGGGCAGCCGGTCCTCGCGAGCCTAATCAACGCGGAGGAGCTGAAGGCTCTCCCGGAAATCGACCGTCGACACGCGATCGACCGCATTGCCCACAGTCTTCGGCAAATTGCGCAGTCCAGCGCACGTTATCGCTGCGCGAATTGCGGCTATAGCACGCAGCGCTTCATTTGGCACTGCCCGAGCTGCAAGCTGTGGGAAACCGTGCGGCCAGTGCAAACGTTCGCGATGGACACCGTGCTCGCGTGACGGACGCGCGCGGGCGGCGCAGCGAAACCTTGCCAAGTCGCGAGATTCGCTGACTGTGCGCCTGCGGGCGGCCGCCTAGTATCTGCAGCTCCTTTCCACCACAGGAGTACAGCAATGCGAGGAGAGCGCGTACGTAGCATGATTGCGGCGGCTTTGATCGTGGCCAGCGCCGGCGCTTGGGCCGGGCCCGTCAACATCAACACGGCCGATGCGACAACGTTGGCTGCCGAGCTCAGCGGTGTGGGGCCTGCGTTGGCCGAGGCCATCGTTGCGGATCGGCAGGCTCATGGCAACTTCGCGACGCCGGAGGCGCTTACCCGCGTCAAGGGCATCGGCGAGCGGATCGTCGAGCTGAACAAGACCAACATTCTCGTCAGCGAGCCTGCACCAAAGCGCTAGGGAAGAGCCGCGAACGCATCGGATTCGGGGCATGAGCCGTTGGGCTCATGCCCCGTTTTTCACCTCGAAAGTTGGGCGGCTGCACCCCCATTCGGGCGAGCCCTCCGGTATCATTTGCTTGCCACTTTCTTCGAGGTGTTTCGATGGCCCGTATTCGTACCGCCGTGTTCCCGGTCGCCGGTCGCGGCACGCGCTTTCTCCCGGCCACCAAGGCCTCGCCGAAGGAGATGCTGCCGATCGTCGATAAGCCTCTGATCCAATATGCAGTGGAAGAGGCGCTCGAAGCGGGGGTCGAGAGACTCGTATTCGTCACCGGCTCCTCCAAGCGCGCCATCGAGGATCATTTCGACACGGACATCGAGCTCGAGCGGCAGCTCGCCGAAAGCGGTAAGCACGAGATGCTCGCGCTCGTCCGCCACATCGTGCCGCCGGAGGCCACCTGCATCTTCGTTCGCCAGGGCACGCCGCTGGGCCTGGGGCACGCCGTCCTCTGCGCGAAGCACGCCGTCGGCAGCGAGCCGTTCTTCGTGCATCTCGCGGACGACCTCATCTACAACCCGGTGGGCTGCCTCACGCAGATGCGGGAGCATTTCGAGAAGTTCGGCGCCAGCGTGCTGGCGGTCGAAACCGTGCCGCAGGATCAGACCGGCAGCTACGGCATCGTTGCCGTCGAAGCGGATGCCAAAGGCGGCCAGCGCGTGACGCGCATCGTCGAGAAACCGCGCCCGGCAGAAGCGCCGTCGAATCTCGCCGTGGTGGGCCGATACATTCTGACACCGACCATTTTTTCGAAGCTCGAGCACACGCAGCGGGGCGCGGGGGGGAGATTCAGCTCACCGACGGCATCGCGAGCCTGCTCGAGGACGAGCCGGTCTATGCGCTGCGGTTCAACGGCGTCCGCTATGACTGCGGCAGCAAGATGGGCTATCTACGGGCGACCGTAGAGTATGGGCTGCGCCATCCGGAGCTCGGCGCAAGCTTCCGCGCCTATCTGCAGAACGTCTGGGAGCGCTGAGCCAAAGCCGCCGCTACCAGGTCGCGGCGATCTTCGCGATTTCTTCGTTGTGCTCGCCGAGCCGTGGTGGGTAGCGCCGGTACGTTGGCCCGTTCGCTGCAAACCGGATCGGTACCGCGATCGATTTCACGATCCCGATCAGAGGGTGCTCGAGCTCGACGATCATCCGTCGGGCGATCACGTGCTCGTCGGTCAGCGTCTCGTCGGGAAAGTTGATTGGACCGGCCGGAACGCCGGCCGCCACGAGCTCCTCGACCCACTCGGCAGCCGGCCGTCCGCCGCAGGATCTCCTCCACGGCGTCGACCAGCTCCTTGCGGTGCACGTTGCGCTGCGCATTCGTGGCGAAGCGCGCGTCGACCATCAACGTCCGCTCGGCCCCGAGGATCTTGCAGAACCTCGCCCATAGCCGCTCGTTGCCCACGGCGATGATCATCGTCTTGTCTTGGGCTCGCACGGGCTGATACGGCGTCACGGTCGGATGGGCATTCCCGAGGCGTGGGGGGCGCTTGACCGGTCGCGAAGTAGCTGGCGCCGATGTTGGCGAGCCAGCTCAGCTGCGCGTCCACCAGTGCGACGTCGATGAGCTCGCCGCGATCCGTGCCGGTCGCGCGATTGTCGCGGGCGTACAGCGCAGCGAGCACGCCGAGGCACGTATAGATGCCCCCTGAGATGTCCGCCATCGGCGAAGGGAACCGGCTCGGGCCGCCGTCCTGCGGGCCGGTGAGCGCCATGAGGCCTGCCTCCCCCTGAGCAATGATGTCGTAGCCACTGCGGTTTGCCTTCGGTCCCGTGTGCCCGTAACCGCTGATCGCGCCGTAGACGAGGCGCGGGTGCCTGCCACGCAAAGTGTCCGGATCGAGGCCCGCTCGCGCGAGCGACTCCAGCCTGGGATTGTTGGTCAGGAACACGTCGGCGCGACCGATCAGGGTCCGCAGCAGGCCGAGGTCCGTCTGGCGCTTGATGTCGAGCTCGACGCTGCGCTTGTTGCGGTTCACGCCGAGAAAGTAAGCGCTCTCGCCCTCGAGAAACGGCGGTCCCCAGCCCCGCGCTTGATCCCCATCCACGGGCCGCTCGACCTTGACGACGTCGGCCCCGAGATCGCCCAGCAGCATCGCGCAATAGGGGCCCGCCAGCGCCTCCGTCATGTCGACGACCTTGATACCCGTCAGTGGTGCAACGTCGGTCACGCGCCGTCCCGGTTGTGCTCTCAATGTGGGCCGCTAGTATAAGCGCTGGCCTCTTCGTCAAAATGTGGGAGTTCACGTGCCGAACAACGTCGCCGTCCGGAATATCGATCGCGCCAGAGCCGAGACCGTCACGGCGCTCGGCGAGCTCGGCGTCGCGACGGTTCATGAAGCGCAGGGTCGCACGGGATTACTGCAACCCTACATGCGGCCGATCTATGCCGGCGCGCGAATCGGCGGAAGCGCACTGACAGTGCTGCTGCATCCCGGCGACAACTGGATGCTGCACGTCGCCGTCGAGCTCGCGAAGCCCGGGGACATCATCATCGCTGGGGTCAGCGCACCGAACTCCGACGGCATGTTCGGTGAGCTGCTGGCGACCTCATTTCGCGCGCACGGCGTCCTAGGCCTCGTCATCGACGCCGGCTGCCGAGACGTCAGAGAGCTCACCGAGATGAAATTTCCGGTCTGGAGTCGCGCGATCTCGGCGAAAGGCACGGTAAAGGCCACTGTCGGCTCGGTCAATATGCCGATCGTGTGCGCCGGGATGCTCGTGAATCCGGGCGACACGATCGTGGCAGACGACGACGGCGTCGTCATCGTGGCGCGCGGCAATGCCGACCAGGTTCTGGAGGCCAGCCGCAAGAGGGTCGCAAACGAGGAAGAGAAGCGCGCCCGACTCGCAGCCGGGGAGCTCGGCCTCGATATGTACAAGATGCGCGAGCCGCTTGCGAAAGCGGGGCTCGTCTACCATGACCGATCGAGCGACCTCACCGACCGCCGCTAGCCTCCTAGTCGCGGACGGCGTACCCCGCGACAGTGCCTCACTCGCCCACGGTCGCGAGAAACTTCGGCTCCGCAAAAGAACCCCGCCGCCGCTCGGCCAGCGCCGCGATCGCGAGCAAACGCCCTTCGGCATCCGGCCGACCGATGAACGCGATACCGAGCGGCAACTCACCGTCCATCCCGAACGGGATCACGATGCTCGGATAGCCGGACACGGCCGCGATGCTCGCGCTGCCGACGCGCGGGCGGTCGCCCTTGCCGAGCTCGGTGCGCCATGCTGCAGCGTTGGCGGGTGCAATGAGTACGTCGAGACCGCGACGCTGGAACTCCCCTGCGAGCGCCGCGCGCGCCGCCGCGATCCCCGCCAGCGCTCGCTCGTAGCGGCTCCGCGTCGCGACCTTCGGTTTGCGCCGCGAGCAGTAGCTCCTGGCCGAAATACGGCATGACCTCGGCCGCATGGGCGTCGTTGAATGCAATCAGCTCGTCGAGCGTCCGCGGTCCTTTCGCCACGGTGGCGAGATAGCCGGCGATGCCCTCGCGAAACTCCGTCAACAGCACGGTCAGCTCCGCACCCTCGGGAGGAGGGGCCGGATTCACGGGATCGACGAGCACGGCCCCGAGATTCCGCGCCAGTGCCAATGCAGCCGAGAAATTGCGTTCCACGACCGGGTCCGCGCCCGCACCGCGATAGTTTCTCACCACCCCGATATGGATCCCGGCCAGCGACTGCAGCTCAGGCTCGGGCGAGGGGGGCGATACGGCCAGCACCGACCACAACAGGGCCGCGTCGGCGACCGTGCGTGCGAGCGGACCGGCGGAGTCCTGACTGGATGCGATCGGAATGATGCCGCGCTGGCTGACGGAGCCGACGGAAGGCTTGATGCCGACGACACCGTTCACCGCGGCCGGGCACACAATCGAGCCATCGGTCTCGGTGCCTACGGCCAGAGGGGCGAGGTGCGCGGCCACGGCCACGGCCGACCCGCTCGATGACCCGCAGGGATTGCGATCCAGCACGTAGGGATTACGCGTCTGGCCGCCGAGGCTGCTCCAGCCGCTGCTCGAGGCCGAGGAACGAAAGTTCGCCCATTCGCTCATGTTGGTCTTGCCGAGCAGCACGGCACCGGCGGCACGCAGGCGCGTGATCACGTCCGCGTCCGCGCGGGCGCGGTGCGCGGCCAGCGCCCTCGAGCCAGCGCTCGTGACCAGCCGATCCGCAGTGTCGATGTTCGCTTTCACCAACACCGGCACGCCGAACAGCGGCCCCCGGCGAGCGTCGGCTCCTTGCCGGTCGAGCGCCCGCGCAATCGCGAGCGCCGCGGGATTGACCTCGATCACGGCACTCGAGCTTCGGACCCGCCGCGTCGAGCGCAGCGATCCGCGCCAGAAACACCGCCGTCACGCGCTCGGCCGCTACGTGACCTGCGGCAAGCTCGGCGCGCAGTGTTTGTGCATCCCACGCCACGATATCCGCGTCACTGGCGGGCGCTGCGACGGTCCCGGCGATGTACCCGAGCCCGATCGCTACGGCAATGAAACGGCGGGCCATGCGGAGCATGGCCTCCATGGTAGTCAATGGGGGGAGGGAAATGCGCGCAGGTCACGCGCTACCATGCGGCCGTGCGGAATCGCTCGAACCCGAAAGGCCGTCCCCGCGGTCGCCCCCGGCATCCGGATCAGCTGACGCCCGGCGAATGGCGCATCGTGGACGCGGTCCGGCACGGCTTGAGCAACGCACAGATCGCCGCTCGACGGGGCATCAGCGCCGATGCCGTCAAATATCATGTCCGCAACGCCGTCGCGAAGCTCGGGCTGAAGAGCCGTACCGAGCTCAGGCGCTGGCGCGGTGCGCCGCAAGACAGCGCGCTCGCACGCCAAACGAAGGAGAGCCAAGCCATGACCGCGAATGACCTGCACCTCGGGCCGATTGGCCAGATCTCCCGCAACGTCCGGGACATCGGTGCCGCCTGCGCGTGGTACGGAACCGTGCTTGGGCTGCCGCATCTTTACACCTTCGGGAAGCTGGCCTTCTTCGACTGCGGCGGTACCCGCCTGTTTCTGAACGAAGCCGACCAGCCTGGACCGGAGTCGATTCTCTATCTGCGCGTCACGGACATTGCGGCGGCGCACGCGGAGCTGACGCGACGCGGCGTGGAATTCAGCAACGCACCTCACATGATCTTCCGCCATCCCGACGGCACGGAGGAGTGGATGGCGTTCTTTCAGGACCCCGAAGGACGGCCGCTCGCGTTGATGGCCCAAGTCAAGAGCAGGTAGCGGGGCACTTTCGTCAGACGGAATTCGCGCCGTTCGATCGCGGCGCGAGTCGGGCCAGCAGGGCGGCTACGACATCGCCCGCGACGGGCTTCACGAGATGATGATCGAAGCCGGCCTCGCTCGAGCGCTTGCGGTCCTGCTCTTGCCCCCAACCCGTCAACGCCACGAGCCTGATCGAGCGCCCCCACGGCTCCTCGCGTAAGCGGCGCGCGACGGCGAGCCCGTCGAGCCGCGGCATGCCCAGATCGAGCAACGCGACATCGGGGCGGAACTGCGCCGCAAGCTCGAGCGCCGCCGAGCCATCGTACGCAGTGACGACCTCGCAACCCGTCGTTTGGAGGTACATACCGAGCATTTCCGCGGCGTCCTTGTTGTCATCGGCGACCAGCACGCGCATCGGCGCGGGCAAGCCCTCGATTCGCGGCGCCGAGAGCGATCGCCGCGCCTGCGACAGCACGTCGAGGGGCAAGCTCACGGTGAAAGTAGCACCGCGGCCGGGGCCCGCGCTTGCCGCCTCGACGGCGCCTCCATGCAGCCCGACGAGTGTCCGCACGAGCGTCAGACCAATCCCGAGTCCGCCCCGCGAACGTTCGATCGAGCGGTTCGTTTGGACGAACATGTCCCAGATCGTGCCGAGCATCTCGGGCTCGATGCCGATGCCCTGATCACGAACGGCAACAATGACGGTGTCGCCAACGATTCGTGCTTCGACATCGATTCGTGCTCCACTGTCGGAATACTTCGATGCATTGTTCAGCAGGTTCGTGAAGATCTGCGTGAGCCGCACGGGGTCGCCGTGCACGGGGATCGATCGGGCGGGCAAGGTGACCGACAGCGACTGCTCGGCCTCGTCGATCAGCGACTGGGCCGCCTCGACGGCATCGTTGATCACGGCCTTCACGTCGACGAGCTCCTTGCGCAGCTCGACCTTGCCGCGTGAGATCCGGCTCACGTCCATGAGGTCGTCGATCAAGTGCGCCATGCTGCCGACTTGGCGGTCGATCACCTCCCGCGCGGCCTGCTGGGCGCTGGCGTCCGGAGCGTACTTCAGCAGCTCCGCTGCCATCCTGAGCGGGGCGAGAGGATTGCGCAGCTCGTGAGCGAGCGTTGCGAGAAACTCGTCCTTGCGCCGATCCGCCTCCTGCCGCTGGGCGGCGAGCTGCAGCGCACTACTCAATCGCGCGACGAGCTCACGGCCGCCGAAGGGCTTCACGAGATAATCGTCCGCTCCGGCTTGCAATCCCTCCAGGCGCGCTTCCTCGCCGGCGCGCGCGGAGATCATGATGAACGGAGTCTGGCGCGTCCGCTCATCGGCACGCAGCGCCTGCAACAGAGCGAACCCGTCGAGACCGGGCATCATGACGTCGGAGAGCACGAGATCCGGCGATACGCGGCGCGCAAGCTCGAGCGCCTGCTCGCCGTTCGTCGCGAGCACGACGTCGTAGGCGCGGCCGAGGAGTCGCGCCATGTAGCCCCGCATGTCGGCGTTGTCGTCCGCCACGAGCACACGCCGGCGCGTCCCGCGCGCCGTCGCGCGGGGGTCGCTTTCGTCCGCTTCGACCTCGGTGCATGTGCCCAGCCAGCTCAGCGCCTCCTCGACGAAGGGTGCGGCGTGAGTGACCTCGACGGTCGAGCTCTCGGCCAGAACCTGCTCCGAAGGCAGGTGTGCGCGCCCGAGCGGCAGGCTCACCGCGAAGGTGCTGCCCTGGTCTACGGCACTATCGACCTTGATTTCGCCGCCATGCAGCCTTACGAGCTCATGGACCAGTGCAAGTCCGATGCCGGTGCCTTCATGCGATCGTCCGCGCGTGCCTTCCACGCGGTGGAATCGCTCGAACAGACGGGGAAGCTCGTCGGCCGGAATTCCGGCGCCCGTGTCGCGAATCGTGAGGATGGCGCGACCGTCGAATTCAGTCAGCGCGACACAGATCTCTCCCCGCAGGGTGAACTTGAAGGCGTTGCTCAGCAGGTTGAGCACGATACGTTCCCACATGTCATGGTCGACGAACACGGGCTCGGCCAGCGGCTCGCACTCCACACGCAGAGTGAGCTCGGCACCCTCGCACGCCGAGCGAAAATTGCTTGCGAGGTCCCGCGTGAGGCGTGCGAGGTCGGTCGGCTCATAACGTGCTTTGAGCCAGCCGGCCTCGATGCGCGAGAACTCGAGCAGCGTATTGACGAGCTTCAAGAGCCGCCGGCCGTTGCGCCGCGCGACGTGGAGCAGCGCCCGCGCATCGGCGGTGACTCCGTTCGCGCCGGGCGCCAACACGTCGTCCAACGGCCCGAGCACGAGCGTGAGCGGCGTGCGCAGCTCGTGGCTCACGTTGCCGAAGAACGCGGTCTTCGCATGGTCGAGCTCGGCGAGCGCCTCGGCACGGCGCCGCTCGGCCTCGAACGCTTCGGCGCTCGCGATGGCCGCCGCCATGTGGCGCGCCAGCGCCTCGAAGAACTCGGTGTAATCGTCGTCGAGCGCACGCCGCGGACTGGCACCGACCACGAGCAACGCATCGCACGTCGCGCGCCCGGGTGCCATTACCGGGAGCACCAGGGCCTGCCGCGGCGTCTCGGGCCAGGCGCCGCCGCTCCGCGTGCCGATTCGCCCCGGCACATCGTCCACACGCACAGGCACGCCGCAGGCCATTGCGTCCCCAAGCGGCCAGGCCTCGGGGTCGCGTGCCAGACCGCTAGCGGCGCGGACCGCGTTCGCGAGCCGTGCGGGCGCTCCAGCCGAGCCGGGCCGAAAGAGCAGTGCGAACGGCACATCGAAGGGTGCCGCCTCCAGTGCTTGCGCTGCGAGGTGGAGCACGCCCTCGACGTCGCGCGCAGCCGCAATCCGTGCCGCGAAATCGCGCTGCACCTTGCCGCGGCGTTCATTGATCACGCGGTACGTCGTTTCGATCACGACATTGAATATGCCCGCCACCCCGCCGCGACCATCGCGTATGGGATTGAACGTATAGTCGAAATAGCATTCTTCGACGTATCCGTATCGGTGCATCGCCAGCATGCTGTCGCCGTTGAACACACCGAGACGCGTTTCGCGGACGTGGCGAAAAACCGGTTCGATTGCGTCCCAGATCTCCGGCCAGACATCCGTGGCGGCTTGACCGAGTGCAGCCGGATGCTTGTCGCCGAGGATCGGTCGCCACGCATCGTTGTAGAGCAACGCGAGTTGCGGCCCCCAGTAGATCGCGATCGGAAACGCGGAGTCAAGGCACAGACCGAGCGTGGAGCGCAACGTCTCGGGCCACTGTTCGGCTGGTCCGAGCGGCGTGCTGCTCCAATCCATTCGCCGTATGAGCGTAGCCATGCTCTCGGCGGGCATGGACGGCTTCGAGTCGGTGCTGGACATTCGCTACCGAAGACTTCCTGGTCTCCGGTGCATTGTACATTCGCGTGCCCACAGAGCGGGCGCTGCGCGCACGGCTTCTCAGGGCAAGCTGCGAGCTTGCCGCTTCAAGGAAATCGGGAGAGGCGGGGTTGGGGCCGGTCGACTCTTCGTGATGCTTGGCGATCGGAGGCGCGCGCCGACTGGCGCCGGCGCGCGCTGCAAAACGGAATCTCGATCAGTAACGCCGACCGTAGCCGCCACCTGGACCGCCGCCGCCGCCGCCACCGCCGCCACCCGCGCGCCGGCCGCCCCCGCCCGAGGTCTTCGGCTGCGCTTCGTTCACTTTGATCTGACGACCGTCGAGGGTTGTGCCATTCAGGGCCTGCATGGCCTGCTGTGCCTCGGCATTGGACGACATCTCCACGAACCCGAAGCCCTTGCTCTGTCCGGTGTCGCGGTCCGTGATGACGGTGACCGAATCCACGGTCCCGCTCGCGCTGAACGCTTCGCGTAGTGAGGTTTCCGTTGCGGAATAAGGCAAATTGCCTACGTAGAGTTTCCTGCCCATGTACCCTCCTAAGGTAACTATGTTCGCCTCAAGAGGATGTAGGCACTGTGCCTGCAGGCTCGACAAAGCGATGGATCGGAGCTTGCAGCATACGCCGTTGCGAAAGCTATTGTCGCGGAATCCTATGAGTCGTCACTCCGCACCTCCGCTGGCGCAGGCGTACGAGCCGCTGGCTTGGGCTTGGGGCCCGGCCGATTCTTGCTGGTAACGCGACGCTCATTGAGCCCAACGATGATTCGCTCGACGTCGGCGGTGGCCGCCAGCAGATCGCCGCGCCGATATCCCGTGATGAGGTTTCGACCCTGTGCGATCTGGTAGACGAGCCAATCGCGGCCCACGCAACCCTCGGGCGGACGCCCCGGCCGAATGTCCACGAGCCTAAACGCTTCCGGTTCGGGAGCGCCTGAAGTAGCGGACGGCGCCTGGCGCTCCCCGTAACCCCGCCGATAGGGCATCAGTGAGCCGCCGCCGCGGTGCGAGGGGAAAGTCGTGTGAGCATGCACGCTTCCTAAACAAGCGGGGGAGCTGCCAGCGACTCTGGCTAAGGCCAGTGTACAGGACACGCACCCCTCGCGCTCGACTATCCGCCTCCACCATCGCGCCACGGCGCTTGGCCGCGGCATGGCCTTCCGAGCGGCGAGGGGCGCAGCGGGGAGGTTGTATTGTAGACTCGTCGCCAGCTGCGCCCCCTGGCGGCCCCCCACTGAGGAAATGCGCGTGAGTATGACGCTCTACGCGAGCAACCTGCCGTTCACGGCAACGGAAGAAACGCTCGCAAGCACGTTCGGGAAATTCGGTTGTGTCGCCTCGGTGCGCATTCAGCGCGATGCGACCGGCGCGAGCCGCCGGAGCGCCTTCGTCGATATGCAAACGGCCGCGGATGCGCTGCGCGCGGTGGAGGGGTTGAATCTTGCAAGCTTCGAGGGACGAGTGCTGCGGGTTTCTGCGGCGGTATTCGTCGTTCCGAACGAGTAGGAAATTTACGTCGGCAATCGGGTTGCGTCCGCGTCCACGCTCACTTGCGGTTGCTCCGACCCGTCGCCAGGCGCGCCGTCCTTGTTGGCGATCTTGGCCGCCTTGCGCGCCGCGCGCCGCTCATCCTTCACCCGGCGCTTTTCGCGCTTGGCTTGCTCGCGTTGTCGTTTGGCCTGCGTTTGCGGACCCGGTCGCCCCATGACTATCTTCCCCTCGCGTCGAGCAACGCCCACCTCTCGGCCTGCGCTTCGCTGACCGAGATCACGACGTCTTCGTACTGGGTCATGTTGAGCCGCTCGATGGCCGTCTTGGCCTCGGCGCCACTCCCCATTTCAACCAAGCCGCAGCGTTTGCTGCGCCCCGTGTCCCCATCTCTCACCACGACCGCCGATTCCACGGTGCCGAACCGCTCGAACTTCGTCCGAAGCTCCGTGTCGGTCGTGGAGGCCGGCAAGTTGCCAATGTAGAGCCGGGTTTTCATGATCATCGTGGTCCTTCCGCGCTTATCGAGACCAACGGTCCGAACGGACTCGCACTAATCACGCCTCGGTGAAGGGTGGGTCCACCGATGTGGCCCTCCCGTATCCGACGGCGGTTGCCGTTCGCCTCTACGCGGCGGTTAGCTTGCCAGCCGCCGTTTTGCCGCGCTCCGTAACGAGCTCGTACTGCACGCGTTGACCTTCGGTCAGCGTCTGCATACCGGCGCCTTCCACAGCACTCTTGTGCACGAAAACGTCCTTAGCGCCGTCTTCCGGCCGAATGAATCCGAATCCTCGCGTCGCGTCAAAGAACTTGACGGTTCCGATAGCCATTTTGGCCTCCAAGCTGAAATGCCGCGCGCGAATCGGCCGCAGCGAACGAATAATCAGGCTCGCAATGGACGTCTAGGATTTCGCGCTCGGAACATCGAGCGGTTCTGACCAGGCAGGCCAAGAAAGGCGAGATTACGCCTGCATCATGCGCCCGGCATCGGTGCAACGCAACCCGCCGCGCTCCGAGTGTGCTGCAGAGTACATAACGCGCGGCGGGCATTTCTCAGGCCTCGGTCAGCGGCAACAGCACGTCCGCATACCAGGCGCTGTTGAGTCCCAGCGCCTCATCCACGTTCGTGTCGCGGGTGCCTATGTCGATTCGCGCAGAGTGAATGCCGAGCAGCATCCAAGGAAGATCGCCCTGCGCTGCCGTGGGCTCCGAAGCACGTGCCACCACCGGTGAGCCGCTGCTCCCGCGATGTGTGCGTCCGTCCGTGAGAAAGTAGCCCTCGCCTTGAAACCGCAAGCCGAAGGAGGACGCAATGACGGCATGGCGCACCACGGGCATGTGGTGCAGCGTGTCATGAAAGCCAAGCGGGAAACCGACCACGAGAAGGGATGTTCCGACTTCCACTTCGTCGTATGCGTTCGCGATGTGGTGTGGCGTGAAGGCACGATAGGCCACGTTGCTCGGCAATGCCTCGCGATCGATCTCTATGGCCACGACATCGACTTTTCCGCTCGCATCCACGGTTTCGCGCCACACACCGAGCTCGCCGCTGTACAGCGGAATCGAGAAGCCCGTCGACTGCGCGACGTTGTCCAGGCCGAGGTGCAACTCGATCTCCAGGCGGGTAGGGAAATGACGGCTGAGCTCGTCGAAGACGACGTGACGGCTCGTCACCAAGAATAGTTTGCTCTCCCGCTCGAAGAAGAAGCCGCTGGCGTTGGTCAGCGGACGATCACCATCGAACGTGCCGACAGCTGCGGCGGTGAGCAGGAGAGGCTCGATCATGGGTCGGCGTGACCCACGCTGTGGGCGAGATTCATGGTCGACTGCACCGACCACGCTCCTCGCGATACGGTCGATTGCACTCCCAGCCGTTACCGAAAAAGCCAAGGTGGGCATTCTCCGGCAGCTCGATGGCGACGCATGAGCCGTTCGCGGCTTCGTATCCGCGTTCGCACTCCCAGCCGGGCCCATATGAAACGTCCACGAGATATCCATTCGCGGGCACTGCAATGGCCGCGCAGGCGCCCTTGGCTTCGCGATAGCCGCGCTCGCACTCCCAGCCGCGGCCGAGCGACGTGTTCGTCGCGTACCCGTTCTTGGGCACCACGATCGGCACGCATGTCTGCTCCATGGCTCGGTACCCGCGCTCGCACTCCCAGTTGCGATCGAACGACGACTCCTTCAGGAATCCGTTCGCTGGCACCTTGATGGGGACGCATTCTTTGCCGACCGCCGTGTACCCGCGGTCGCATTTCCAAGCGCTCAGAGATTCCACGAAGTATGCGTTTCGCGGGATGACGATTTGCGCGCAGCTATCGGCGATCAACGCGTATCCATACGTGCATTCCCAGCCCCGGCCATATGGAAAGCCCGTGGCGTAGGCATTTGCGGGTACCTGTACCTGGACGCAGGCGCTGTTGCTCGCTCGGTAGTTGTCGTCGCACTCCCAGCCGCTACCGTATTGCGTTGCGTGTGCATTGAGCGGCACCGGTTCGCGGAGCTCTTGTGCAGACGCGTTGCGTGCGAGGAGGGTAAGCGCGGCGAGTGAGGTGCAGACGCACGCGAGTATTCCGAAGCGCGACATGTGGCGGAACATGGACGTCTCCTAGTGTTCTCGCGGCCGTGATCGCTCCGACGGTGCTCCGCCGATCGGCAATCGGTATCGACCGCCTTGTGGCCACAGGAGAAACGTGCCCAGGACGAGGAGCGGGCGAGGATCTCCGTAGCACTATACCCGTCGCGACGACGGATTGTCGGATGTGGTCTTTGTCCGCGAACGCAACGGCGCGCCACACGGTCAAAAGGAAATTCACGAACCGGGAGCCGCGACAATGGTGAGCGTGCTTGCGCTGGGTCTCGATCCGCAGTTCGCAGATCTCACGCCAACGCCCGATCTGACCCCGGAGCTCGTGCGGGCCTTCATCGATTCTCAATTGGACCGCATACGAGCGCTGGGTTACGAGGTCGAGAGTTGCTTGGTCGATGCCGGCCAAACGGCCGAGGCTGTGCTCGAGGAGCGTATCGGCGCGCGAAGCTTCAACTGCGTGATGATGGGCGCTGGCCTGCGCGCCGCCGAACACCTATTGCTGTTCGAGCGGCTGCTGAATGTGATCCACGCGCGACTTCCGAACGCGAAGATCTGCTTCAACACCAAGCCCGCCGACTCCGTCGAAGCTGTTCAGCGATGGGTGCAATCCGGGTAGCGGGGAAGGAGTCCTTCGGTGCAGGCCTTCAAATTCGCCGACGACTTGGTAAGGCGGACTTGCGAGCGGCGCTGGCCGGCGGGCCGGAGCGTGCATCGAGCGGGGGCGCGTGAAATTGGCTCCCCGGGCCGGCTCCGTTTTTGGTGGATCCACAGGGCTGGACCTATGTGTACCCAAGAAAGTACCCGGAAAAAGTGTACCTCTTTTATGTCGCGGAGCCGTTTGGGGAGCCGAAATCTATTGTGATTTACGTCACGGACGGTGTACCCGAATTTGTGGGAGGCTTTGTTCAAGGTTAGCTACGTTGACACGTAGCTGATCGAAACGTCCGAGACGGGCAATCTTTCGACGGCCACGGCGGAAGCGAGAAATCGCACCGCGTGGCCGTTTTCGTTTGCGCGCGGTGCTTCGCCAAGGAGGCCGCGTATGTCTACGAAGTCTGCTGATGCGCCAGCACCATCCGGGCTGCCGCGCTTACTCACCATCGCCCAAGTCGCTGCCGCGCTCTCGGTGTCGCGACCGACGATCTATCAGTTCGTCAAACGTGGCGTGCTGCCACAGCCGTTTAAGTTCGGTTGTGCAACTCGTTTCCGCGAAGACGAAGTCATCGCCGCGATCGACGCACTTCGCGCGAAGGAGGCCGTATGAGCTTCCGCGAGTACGTCGAGCACGGCTGGAAGCTCTGCTCAATACGCGAGCGCGAGAAGCGCCCGCGCGGCGACGGGTGGAACAAGTCCGAGAACGCGATTGCTAACCCCGTTCTCGCCGGGCATCTAATCAACGCTGGCCTGCTGCACCTATTCAGCGGCACATGCGCGATCGACATCGACAACTACGATCTCGCGCGGCACTGGTTCAAGCAGCGCGGCATCGACCTCGATGCGATCTTCAATGCGCCCGAAGCAGTGCAGATCGTGTCGGGCGACGCCCGTCGCGGGAAGCTGATTTTCGCACTGCCTGAACCGCTGAACACGAAGATGATCAAGAATGAGGATCACTCGATCACGATCATCGAGTTCCGCTGCGGCGCGACCACGGGTAACAGCATGCAAGACGTGCTGCCGCCTTCCACGAACCCACGCACCGGGAAGCAGTACCAATGGAAATACAACGGACCGGACGGCAACTGGAAGCAGCTGCCGTCGCTGCCCGAGTCGCTGCACGCGCTGTGGAAGTCGCTGATTCGGCCTGTTGTCGAGCGCTCCCCGGCAGAGCTGCTGCCGACAGCGCCGGTGGAAGAGCTGCGGAGCGCTTCTGTCGAAGCGCGACCCGGACGTAGCGTACGACCACTTCTGGATCAAGGTGGGCATGGCGCTGCACCACGAGACTAGCGGCGGCGACGATGGGCTACAGCTCTGGAACGAATGGTCCGAGGGCGGCGAGAAGTACAAGGGAATTGACGACCTAAAGTCGCACTGGAACTCGTTCGGCAACGCGCTGAACCCCGTGACCGCGGGCTATCTGCGGCGGGGGAGGGTGGCGAGCGTCGAAGGCTTCGGCCCGCCGCTCGCGCCGGTTGGCGAATCGCAGCCTGTCATCAGGCTCGATGGCGGCATGCTCGCAGAGAATGCGAGGCGCTGCGAGGAGATCTTGTCCGATGAGTTGTATCTGCGCGATCAAGTGCTCGTACGTATAGGCGCGGCGCGCGAGCTGGATGCGCAATGCGCGCAGGAGATCCGTCGCGTCGACGCGCAGCCGATCGTCATGAAAGTGAGCGTCGAGTATCGTCGAGCGCCGCCTAACAGAGCGCGTACGGTTCGAGCGCTACGATGCCCGGTCGAAGCAGTATGTTCCGAAGGACTGTCCGAAGGGGCTGGCGGCGGTCATCGCGAAGTACGGCGAGTGGCCGATGATGCGCGAGCTGCGGTCGATCGCGACGGCACCGTTCATGCGACCCGACAGGACGGTGTGCACCGAGCCGGGCTACGACGAGCGAGCGCGGACGTTTTACGCGCCGAACGCGGACTTCCCCGCAATTCCCGAGCACCTGACCAAGGAGGATGCGGCGAAAGCGCTGGCGACTCTGCTCGCGCCGTTCGCCGAGTTCCCGTTCGCCGATGAGGGCCATCGCGCTGCGTTCGCGTCGCACATTCTGACGGAAGCCGTGAGACTCGCGATCGAAACATCGCCGATCTTTACGTACACGGCGCCCGAAGCGGGGAGCGGCAAGTCCCTGCTGTCCGAGATGCCGGCGAGCATCGTCCACGGTATGACGCCTGCGATGCGCGCGTGGGCAGGCGATGGAGAGGAGCTGCGCAAGGTCCTCTTCGCCTCGCTCCTCGCCGGTGACCGTACGATCGGATTCGACAACATCCCAAGCGGTTCAAAAGTGCGCGCGGCGGAGCTGTGTCGCTTTGCTACCTCGGTCACATACAGCGATCGCAAGTTGGGTGTGAGCGAAACCGCGTCGATGCCAAACACGGCTGTCGCATTCCTGACGGGCAACAACCTCACGCCCGCTGGTGATCTCGCGCGGCGCTCGATCGTCGTTCGGCTAGACCCGGATGTCGATAGTCGGGCGTTGCGCGAGCGCCAATTCGAGATAGGTGATTTGCGAAGCTACGTTCGGGCTCACCGCGCCGAGCTACTCGTGGCGGCGCTGACGATCGTGCGCGCGTTCGTCATGGCTGGCGCACCCCCGCAAGCAACCCCATTGCCGTCGTTCGCGCAGTGGTCACAACTCGCGCGCGATCCACTCATCTGGCTCGAGCTGCCCGATCCTCTGGTCACGCAGGATCAGGAGACCGACAACGAAGCAGCACCCCTCGACGCGGCGTTCGAAGCTATTGCTCGATGGTGCGGCGATCAGTGGTTTCTTTCGAACGAGTTGCAAGCACAAGCGCTCTTCGGTGGCCCACTCCGCGATGCGCTCGTCTCGGCCTCGTGCAATGTGGATGACGCGCGGCATATCGGCATGTGGCTGCGTGGGCACCGCGGCCGCAAGGTCGGTGACGTCAAGCTCGAGGATGGCACCGTGACACGCGAAGGCCGAGGCGGCGTGCGTGGGTGGCGCCTCGCGGGCGCAGAGGCGCTCGATCTTCTCTGAGGTTATCGGAGATTGCACAAATGGCAGCGCAGCGGAAAATCCAGTGCGAAGTAGGGTTGCCGACGATGTCGGCTATCTGGACGTCCTCGATGGGTAACACGCAGGCAATCGCCTGCGACCGCGGTCTCAATTTGATCGCACGCGCCACCGGGGAAGAAGCGGGAGCGAAGAGAGCCCAACTCTATCGAGTTGTCACCCAATGGTATTGGATGGGTCCCGCAAGTGCCTTTTTCCTGACAGTTTCCGCGAACCAGGTGGTTGGTGGTCCCGCGAGTCCTGCTGTCCCGCGTTGGAGTTTTTTTACCCCCCTTTACCCCCTGTCTCAGGGGATTTGGAAGCGTGAGGCAGCTCTGCGAGCGACCAAACCCTGGCAAGGCCATGCCATGAACGCGCGACAGGAGAAGAGTTCACGCAGGATCTTCCAAGGCAGGCGACCGAGTGACTACGAGCATCCGATCCTGCTCGCGGTGTTTGAGGGCTTCCCGTGCCCGCTGGCGGACGAAGGGCGACTAGAGTCATGGGAGCTCTGGCTCCGCGCCGCCCGCTCGACCTCGGGCTCTTGGTGGAACATGAAGCTCTGCGCGGCGGCGCCGGACGGCGAGGCCCCAGGGACTGCATATCGGAAGGCGAACTACTGGCTTGGCTGGCACAGCGTCGTGCGGCGTTTTCCGAGGCGCAGTAGTGACCACGGTAAGCTCCGTGATGGCCGCCCTGAGTTGTACGGGGCGCTCTGTGAGACCCTATTCGGCACTATTGCGGCGAACATGGGCGCGATTGCTGGCGGCGTTCGGATGCGCGACTTGCGTCCCCCGCAGGGGCAGTTTGGCTACCGGCTGCCCCTGCGGGTGCGCCACAGAGATGGGGCGGTGAGTAATGCTCCCGAGGGACTCAGGACGGCTTCAATCCCGGGTGAATCCGCGCAGGCTGACCCCGACGCGGACCTGCTCTGAGCGCGAGTTCAAGGCGAGCTCCGGCGGAGCGGCCTGGTTTCAGTGGACAGTAGACAAGTAGACAGTAGACAGCGTGTCGCATGCAGATGCGCGAGACGGGTTCGACTTGGAAAAATGCTCGAAATCGTAGCCTGACTACGACCCGCGTTTTTCCGAGTCGCGGATCCCCGGTGGCGCTACGATGGCACTGCCGTTGAGGCAGCTGCTAAACCGGAAGTCGCTTCGCCGGCGCTCGGCCAGAGCCCCAGGACGCGAGGGCGTCCGCGGCCGTTTTACGGTCGGAATGGGCGCACGATTCCGGGAACATGTCTCTGGGTGCCAGGCTCAGCGTGGCATTGGAGCTCCGCCCTCGGGATCCTCCTCCCGTAGCTTGAGCTAGAAAACCCCGCCAAATAACCCGCCAAATATCCCGACAGGAAGCTTTTAGATATTCTTATAACTATATGGTATCGTTGGCTGTTATGAACGACCATATAGCGGCCACAAAACCCGCCAAACTAATGGCCACATCCGCCGTGGAGGACGGGAGCGAAAGTGTAGGCCTCATGGAGCCCCTCGTTCTTTCAGAGGGCTCGCCACATCGGCCGGCCCTTTCCGACCTGGCTCTTACCCTAGCAACCCGTTCGGCGAGTCTCGTCCGCAGCCTGCCGGAAGGTATCGTCACGGCGCTGGCCGGGTTGCTCCGCTCCATGAACTGCTACTACAGCAATCTGATCGAAGGGCACGACACCCACCCGATCGACATTGAGCGCGCGCTGAAGAAGGACTATAGCGCCGACCCGAGACAGCGCATGCTGCAGCGCGAGGCCGAAGCGCATATCGCGGTCCAAAAATGGATCGACGAGGTGGTCTGAAGGGCAAGGCGGTCACGGTTGCCGGAATCCTCGAGATTCACCGACGCTTCTGCGAACTCCTGCCCGCGGATCTCCTAGTCGTCGAGCATCCATCCACGAGCGAACAGCTCCATGTCGTGCCGGGAGAGCTCCGCAAGCACGACGTGGCAGTCGGCGCTCACGTGCCGGTTAGCGCCGGCGCGCTGCCGCGATTCCTCACGCGGTTCGAAGACGTCTATAGCAAGCTCGGCCCGTCCGAGACCGTCCTTGCCGCGGCCACCGCGCATCACAGACTCGCGTGGATACATCCGTTCCTCGATGGCAACGGGCGGGTGATTCGATTGATGTCTTACGCGACGCTGCTCGATACGCTCGACACCGGGGGGGTGTGGTCGATCGCGCGCGGACTTGCCCGCAGCGTCGAGGCCTACAAAGGCCACTTGGCCGCGTGCGATGCGCCGCGACATGGCGACCTCGACGGACGCGGCCGCCTGAGCGAGCAGGCGTTGGCGGAGTTCACGCGTTACTTCCTCGAGACGTGCATTGACCAAGTCCGGTTCATGGAAGAGCTCGTGGAGCCAGCCAGGCTTCGCGTGCGTATCGGCCGATGGGTCGCCGAAG
>CAVSMD010000001.1:0-411434 GCA_963728995.1 uncultured Gammaproteobacteria bacterium | reverse complement strand
CAACCCCCCAATCGCGTCAAGTAGTTATCGGCTGTTCGCGTTGAACGCGGACTTGCGCCGTTGGATCATTGCTTCATCCGGGAATCTCCGTGCTCTAAGGGCGCTCATCTTCAAGTAAGACGGGCGAGAGGGCAGCGTCGAGAATCCGGGGTGAAGTGGTGCAAACGCCGCGGTGCGCCCGCGCCCGCGTACCACGCGCCGGCTGGATCCAGCGGTTCCAGGCTCTTTTGATCCCAGAAGACGCGCGAGTCCACGAACGGCCGTTCGACCGCTTCCGCGTCGGGCGCGCCGTGAATTGCACGACAGCGATCTTCTTGTCACGCGCGATTTCTGTGCGAAATAGATTGAAATGATGTTGCGGTGTCGTTGCCGTCGAGAGGGACGAATTGCGATGTGTCCGGTACTTGTCACATCGCTCCAAAAACTAGTTGCAAAGCCAAGATAGTTTGCTTATCTCAGTACCACGCGGCCGCCAGCGGTATCCCAACCGCTGGTATCCACCCTCTCGACAAGGCGACACGATTGGCTTTCGACGCAAACGATGAGGTTGCGCAGCAGGGGTCCCGCAGGCCCGGCCGGGAACGGTTGGCCTCGCCGAAGCGCTGTGGAGACCGTCGCCTGATCCGTGTGCTGCGACCCGTGAAGCACGATCAGACGAAGCGTCTTAGCAGTTTCATTTACACATTGCCCTGAGTTCGACGAGGTTGCACATGCGAACCCTAATAGTCTTGTTTGCCTCCTTTCTGTTGACGTTCAACGCGGCAGCTGACACGGCCAATGACGTTTGGAATGTCACCGTCGCAATGAGTGTGCCGCCGACCGGCTCCAATCCGCTTTCGGGCCAGACCTTTAAGACCTTTGCGAAGGCCGAGGCGGCGATGCGTGGCGCCGCTGCCGATACCGAGTACTTGGTTCAGAAGGACCAGACTGTCGGATCGTACGGCGCGAACATTCTGACCAGATACTGGATCCCACCGAAAGACGTCGCCTTTTGGGGGCCGTGGACCTATTCCGGGGACGCCATTGTTGTGAGTGTGGCAACCGGGTGCACCGCCTCGGTCCCTTCCGAGCAAGAGGTGGTTCGTTGCTCGCTTGATCCGAGGAACCCGTGCGGTATATCGACATACGTCCCGTCGTCGGAGTGGGCGACGGAGGAGTCGTCGATCACCTATCAGCGAGAAGGCAGGAACTACACGCTGACTGTTTATCAGCCGTCCTACCAGTCTGGTGTCGGGTACGTCTGTGGGCCTTACCAAGGGCCGACAGTCAGTCAGTCCCACATTCAACGAATCCGATACAAGGTGTGTCCGGCAGAAGCCCCCTGGCATGGCGCGAGTGCGAACGGGTTTGGCCTTTGCCAAAACAGTCTGACGGCTGATATTACCCAGGCCGGAGTGCTTGGAGGTTGCGTCCCTGAAGCCGATGGTCGAACCGCCGTCGTCGGAAATCCCTGCGACGCCGGCACCGGGAACAAGCTCGAGGCGGAGCCCGACTATCGCGGAATCGGCATTGAATTTACCCGTTTCTACAATTCCAACAACGAATTCCGTCCCGCAGCCGGTTTTGGGGAGCATTGGACGCACAACTACGCGGAGAAGATCCGTTTCCGGGACAGCGGCGGAACCGTGCCAGTGGTGGTGGTGCGGGCCGACGGCCAGGGCGAGGTGCTAGCACAGGATTACCCGAGCTATGTCGGCGAGCGCAGCGGAGATGTCTTGATTCAGAGCGGCTCCGAGTGGGAGCTGAACCTTAAAGGCGGGGCCAAGCACCGATTCGGAGCCGATGGAAGGCTGCTGTGGATTGAGAATGCTGTTGGCCAGCGCACTACGCTGACGTACGGGGATTGGGGCGTTGTGACGGTTGCCGGGCCGTTCGGTCACACGCTGCATCTCTCCTACTCCGGAGGCGTGATCGTGTCGCTCACCGATGCCGATGGCCGCGTCTATTCGTACTCCTATGGCGGCACCGTACTCACCGGCGTCACCTACCCGGACGGCTCGACGCGAACGTATCACTACGAGTCCTCGAGCCTGGGGTCCGCACTTACCGGCATCACTGACGAGAATGGTGACCGGTATTCGACGTTTTTCTACAACAGTGATGGTCTAGTCACTTCTACGTCGCATGCCGGCGGCTATGGGGCCTACACGCTGCAGTACAACTCGGACACCTCGACGACGGTTACCGATGCTCTGGGACACGCGACGACCTACCAATTCGCTTCCATGGCCGGCATTGGGTCCGCGGGCCGCCGCCGACCGACGTCATTTGCAACGAACGGCCAGACGTTCACGCGTACGTATGTAACCGGCTACTACAACCCCCACCGAGTTGCCACAGCCGTCGACGAAAACGGTGTAATCACCTCCTACGCCTATGGTTACAGTCCCCACCGCCTGTCCGGAAAAACGGAAGCGTCCGGAACGGGGCAAGCTCGAACCACCACATACCAGTATCTCAATACGCAGCGTCTGCTCATCACGCAAGTAACCGCCCCAAGTGTGAAAGCGGGAAGTCAACGCAGTCTGATCACGGCCTACGATTCGGAGCAACGGCCGCAAACGATTACGGTCAACGGATTCACCCCCACCGGTACGGCGATATCGCGCGCCGTGACCCTCGGTTACAACGCGTACGACGAAGTCACTCAGATCGACGGACCGCGTACCGACGTGAGCGACGTGACCACGCTTGCCTACTACACGTGTACGACAGGAGGAGCGTGCGGCCAGCTAGCTTCCGTCACGAACGCGCTCGGTCACGTGACGACCTACGACGCTTACGACAGCAGCGGCCGTCTTCTCCACGTGACCGATCCAAATGGTGTGGTAACCACGTATGTGTATGACCTGCGCGGCCGCACGACACAGGTCGCGGAGACACCGCCCTCCGGCGCGGCACGGACTACGACCTACACCTACGACTATGCGGGTCAGCTCAAAACGGCCACTGCACCGAACGGCGCGGTTCTCACCTACGACTATGATGCGGCTCACAACCTGCTCTCGATCACCGACAACATCGGCAACAAGATCGAGTACGGCTATGACCTCAATGGCAACCGCACGAGTGAAGACATCCGCGACTCGTCCTCGACGCTGCGCAAGAGCCTCGACTATACGTACGACGCGCGCAACCGAATCGATACGATCAACGCCGCAGGCTCAATCACGGATCTCCTGTTCGATGCGGTCGGGAATCTGTCATCTGAAACGGATCCGAACACGCACGCCGCCGCGCACACTTACGATCCTCTTAACCGGCTCGTCGAGACCATCGATGCGCTCGGAGGTCATACCAAGTACGGCTACGAGAGTAGCGATCGGCTCAACGGGGTTCTCGCGCCGAACGGCGCCACCACCTACTACGGCTCCGACGACCTCGGAAACCAGGTCTCCGTCACGAGCCCCGACACCGGTACGACCACTTACACGTACGATGCTGCCGGCAACCGACTCACGCAGACGAACGCGAACAATGTCACGGTTCAGTACACGTATGACGCGCTGAACCGTGCAACGTCGATCCACTACCCGAGCTCCACGCTCGATGTTGCGCTGACCTACGACGGGGGATCAAACCAGAAGGGCCGCCTCACCTCGATGAGCGACGGCAGCGGGTCGACGACCTATACGCACGACGCCTTCGGCAATGTTACGCAAGAGTCGAAGACGATCGACGGCAATACGTACGTGACCGGCTATGCATATGACGCCGCGAGCTTGCTGACGTCGGTCACATACCCCTCGGGACGAACGGTTGACTACACGCGCAACGTGCTCGGGCAGGCTACTACCGTGGCCACAACCTACGGCGGCTCGACGACCACGGTGGCGAGTTCGATCGCCTACAAACCATTCGGCCCGCTGTCGCAGCTCACGTTTGGCAACAGCCTAACGATGACGCGAACGTTCGATCAGCAATACCGGCTGACGGAACAAACCACGGGTGCCATTCAGGATCTCCAGTTTACGTACGACAGCGCGGGCAACATCGATGCGATTGCCGATGGTGTGAACGCTTCGCTAAGCCAGGGGTTCAGCCAGGACGCGCTGGACCGAATCGGGACAGACGCCGGATCATATGGCACGAAGACTTACACGTACGACGCCGCCGGCAACCGACTTACGCAGACGGGGACCGTCTCTCGGACGCTCAGCTATATCACCGGTCTCCCGCCTCCCGGTAATGGCGGCGGGGGCGGCGGGGGCGGTGGAGGAGGCGGTGGCGCGGGGATCTCGGTGAGTGCGACGTCGGTCGCGCCCGGCGCGAGCGTTACCGCCAGTCTCACGAACTCCCCTGGCGGAAGCGGCGATTGGATCGCGCTGGCCGCATCGGGCTCGGGGATGGGGTCCTATCTGCAGTGGCGCTACGTTGGCTCAGGCGCCACTAGCCTGAACTGGACGGTGTCGATGCCGAGCACGCCCGGGAACTATGAGTTTCGGCTCTTCTTGAATAACGGATATACGTTGGCGGCGGCGAGCCCCACCGTCACCGTTGCGACAACCCCCGGCCCTTCCATCACGTGGGGCGGCAACTCAAATCGCCTGGCTACGGACAACGGCAATACCGTTACGCTCGACGCCGCGGGCAACACGCTCGCCGACCCGACGGAGAACCTGTCCTTCACCTACGGAAGCCACAATCGTATGCTCGGCGCGTACGTGGGTGCAGTCCTCAAGGCGTCGTACGTCTATAACGGCCAAGGTCAGCGGGTGAAGAAGGTCGAGGCGACGGGTGCTCAGCGTACGACCATCTTCCATTACGGTCTGAACGGGGAGTTGCTCGGCGAGAACCGTTTCTGGTGGATGAGTTGAGAGAGAGCGGCGTGCTCTGCTGAAATCTGAATGTCTGACGTTCAATTTCAGCAAGGAGAGAGCACGCCATGAGTGAGGATACGGTTGTTCGATTTCAGAAGCCAGAATCCGCGCGCGACGCGTTGACGGAGCTGCTGCGCGATGGGGCGCGGCAGTTGCTGAAGCAAGCGGTGGAGTCGGAGCTGGAAGTGTGTTTGGGCGAGCATGCGGAGAAACGCGACGAGCGCGGCCGCACCGCGGTGGTGAGGAACGGGCATCTGCCGGAGCGAGAGGTGTTGACCGGGATTGGGCCGGTGGCGGTGCGCGTGCCGAAAGTGAGGAGCCGCATCGAGGAGCCGGTGGTGTTTCGCTCGAGCCTGGTGCCGCCGTACGTGCGCAAGGCGAAGAGTATCGAGGCGGCGCTGCCGTGGCTGTACTTGCGCGGGATTTCGACCGGTGACATGCAGGGAGCGCTCGGGGTGTTGGTGGGCGATGAGGCGAAGGGATTGTCGGCACCGGTGGTGAGCCGGCTGAAGCTGAAATGGCAAGCCGAGCATCGGCGCTGGTGCGAGCGGCGGCTGGATGCCGATCGCTGGGCGTATCTGTGGGTGGATGGCATCTACAGCGGTCTGCGGGGCGAGAACGGGCGGCTCTGCGTGTTGGTGGTGATGGGCGTGAATGAGCGCGGCCAGAAACGGTTTCTCGCGATCGAGGATGGCGTGCGCGAATCGACCCAGAGCTGGCGGGAGGTATTGCTCGGGCTGAAAGCGCGCGGGCTGGAAATCCCGCCCGAGCTCGCGGTCGGAGATGGAGCGCTTGGGTTTTGGGCCGCGCTGGCTGAAATCTATCCGGCCACTCGCGAACAACACTGGGGGATGCGAAGATCGGGGAACGTGACTATCTATTTGCTCGACAGGCGCTGCCGCCCAAATCCAAGAGAATGTTTCAGGATTGACGATCACGAGCAGTCAGTGTACACCGCCTTCGATTATTTCACCGGCACCTTCGTGGCCAAGTACCCGAAAGCCGTCGAGTGTTTGCAGAAGGATCGGGCTTCGCTGCTCGCGTTCTACGATTTCCCGGCCGACCACTCGGTGCACTTGCGCCCGACGAACGGATCGAGTCGGCGTTTGCGACGATCGGTATCTCAGCGATCGGGCGAAAGGTTGCGTGACGCGCGCGACGATGCTGGCGTTCATGTTCAAGCTCGCCACCAACGCCGAGCAGAGTTTTCGGAAACTGAAAGCCTTTGGCATTGGTGCAGCGGATACCGGCGTGCGCTGACGCCGATATGAGGAGATCAAGGATAAGACTCAGCATTGCCGCCGCTTGATCAATTCCTCGTAACGAGAATTGACAATAGCAAAACGGACTAAACTACAACTACTTCCGGGACTACGACCCGGTCACCGGGAGGTACGTCGAGAGCGATCCGATCGGACTCGACGGCGGGTTGAATACCTATGCGTATGTCGGCGGGAATCCGGGTTCTCGGGTAGATCCGTATGGGCTGTTCGATTGGCCCTCTCTACCACAAGGAATTGTCAATGCATCGGCGGGCTTGGGCGACGCATTGCTCTTTGACCAAGGCGCCCGTATTCGTGCGGCACTGGGAATTGACGGTGGCGTCGATGAATGTTCAAACAGCTATAAGGGAGGAATGGCGGCCGGGATCATCGGTTCGTTCGTAACTGGCGAGGGAGAAGCGCAGGTCGCTGAACGCGTCGCAGCCAAGATCATCGCGAAGAATGGCACGGAGATTACCGGTCTAGTCCGTCACGGTGTGCAGAGGGCAATCGGCGACGGAGCGTCGCGTGCCGGCGTTAGGCCTCAGGCAGTGCTGGATGCGTTGAAGAACCCGAACAAGATCGTGGAAGGCGTGGACAATCAGGGCCGTCCGTTCCAGATCTTTAACGGCCAGAATGCGCGCGTGGTCGTCAATCCGCAGACAGGCAAGATCGTCTCCATGAATCCATTCTCGGGCGGCGCCCATTGAGCACCTGGCAATGACTTCAGAACTGAAGACAGTGCAGCTTTCCCCGCGCGAGCTGATGTATCTCAAGAACACCGATTTCCTCGCGGCACCGCTCGTCGATGTAGTCGACTCAGCCGAGTCGACGGGTAACGAGAGGCATACCGTGCGTGTGTCAGCGGAAATAGCAGAAGAATTCAGGTCAGCCTTTACGGAGCGCTTGGCAAAGGTCGGATTCGACGCGGACTATGAGCCAACAAGCGAAGGTCAGATGCTGGAAGGGCTGATCGATCGATTCTTTGGCGGATGACGGCTTGGGTTTCTCGGTTCCGCGACTCTGTCATCGTGCGCGTAGTGTGCCATCCCTGGCAGAATTACCAAGGGACGGCGTGCTACCGCGCGCCGCTCCCAATGCCCGCCCTCTTGCCTTGAACCGGCCGCTAAGGAAAAACTCGCATCGGGGGTCCAAAACCGGGATCGACGATCGTGCTACCGGCTCGGCCGCTTCTAACTCGAAGAACGCACTGGCGAAACCGTCGTCGGGTACGACGAACGTCGTTGGGCCGATCTGTTTACAACTACTTCCGCGACTACGATCCGGCGACTGGCCGGTATGTCGAGAGCGATCCGATTGGGCTTGGGGGCGGCGTAAACACGTACGCGTATGGGCTCGGCAATCCACTGAGGTATACGGACCCGACGGGGGAATTCGTACCCGCGATAGTTGCCTGTCTGGCGAATCCATGGTGTGCGGCTGCAGTGGCTGCGGGAGTCAACGCGGCGATCGACTTTGCGTGGCAGCTGTATGAGCACGACGGTCAACTGAGCTGTGTAAGCGGCACGGAAGTCGCGGTCTCCGGAGCGCTCGGTGCTGTCCCCGGCGGGGCCGTGAGCAAGCTCTTTGGCGGCGTTTTGAAGCGGTTTGCCGCAAAGGGATTGCAGGCGCTGGGACGTGGTTCGACCGCGAGCCTTTCAAAGGGGACCGCGGTCGCCACAACCTTGAGAGAACAGCTCGCGGTTGAGCAGGCAATGGGGCGCGCTGCTCAGGGAACTCCACTGCCGATTAAGATGACCGATCCGCAGTGGCCTGCCTCCGAAGGCTGGGTCAAGATGCAGCAGATCGTTAAACCCGGAGGTGAGCCAATTAACGTCCACTACCTTTTCAACACAGTCACTGGCGCCGTCGATGATTTCAAGATCATTCTTCCTGGGAGATGACATGAGAGTTGAGTTTCGGGATCCGGACATATCGCAGTGCCCCACGCGCGTGGAACCCTATGCGCGGGATCCCAACGTCTCGCGCGGGCGCGAGTACGACGTGCACTCGATCTCTGTCTACGACGGTGTCGTCTCCTATCTCGTCATTGATGATCTCGACTATCCGGGCTGGAAGCCAGCCTGGTTGTTTAGAGTTACTGATCGGTCGATCCCGGCGGACTGGATCTGCAATTCCCTACAAGACTGGCCGGAGTTGCTTATCGGTCCGAGCTTTGTCGCCGATAGCCAAGATGCATACGCGAAGATGGTAGAACTGGATGCAACCCAAGTAGCGCGGCTTCGGCAGCGAATCGCGGCTCCGCAGACCTAGCGAAACATACGACGCCGCCGGCAACCGCCTGACGCGCGTGCACGGTGCCAGCACGCAGACGCTGACCTACACCGCGAACAGCAACCGCACGGTCACGCACGACGGCAACACGGTGTCGCGCGATGCCGCGGGCAACGCGACGATCGATCCGGCGGAGAACGTGTCGTTCACGTACGGCACGCACAACCGGAGCCGGTCTAAAGGAGACGCCGAAAGCTGTTGCTCTAGGTCACGAGCGGGGACACGCGAACGGCGAGACAGATAGGCGAGGGGTCGATCGCAACCTGCGCCTGCCAGGGCAGTCTTACGATGCGGAGGCGAACCTAAACTACAACTAACATCGCTTCTATGACCCGGCGCTTCCAAGGACGCACCTTGGGCCGGCTTGCTCGGCACCGCACAGTTTCAGCTGTGATGGGATTTCCACCTCTCGAAGACACGCGGTTTAGGTGCGTGGACCACCGCTAGACACGATGCGACCGGGCTACCTCGCAGTGAGCTGCCGTTCCCGGGAGACGATCTACCTAGTCCTTGTGTCGGGATCCTGCTCTCGATTTGTCGCGGGAGTTTTGCGGGACACGGTCCAGTGCCGTTGTGATTCGTCCTGATGGGTTGCAGCGAGCGTCTTCCGAGCGCAGTAGTTGAATCAATCAGTTACGAACTATGAATCGCTTTCGCAATGCGGAGGTCGAGGGTTCGATCCCCTTCTGCTCCACCAACCCACCATAGCATCAATGAGTTACCGACTATTGGTCTGGTGGCTTATGGGCACCGGTTTGGTCGCGCACTAGCTCATCTAATTGTCCTCGCCGGTCCTTGCTCAGCTCCAACTAACGGTGCCTATGTTCGTTCAACACGGACGAGAGAGCAGCCTCGAGAATCCGGGATGAAGTGGTGCAAACATCGCGGCTTCGGCCGCTATCTGAGGCTGACTTGAAAGCCATCGAGCTAGAGCGCATCAGGTATTCCTCTGTGGGCGGGGGTGTTCGTGGCGGAAAAAGAGCGCTCACGCCGGTGACTCGGGCTTCACGAACCGATAGGCGAAGCGATCGGTCTCGCCCTTGATCGAGGGATCGAACACCTTGATCGAGTGCGGATCGTCCTTGTTCGCGAGCATGGTGCTTTCCGCGTCCAGTACGAAGCCAGCCGCCTCCACCGCCTCGCGAACGGATGCAGGCTCAATCCGATGCAGCGATTGGGAGTTGCTCGTGCCTGCCCCGACAGCGGCGGCGTGGTCGACGATGACGTAGGACCCACCGGGCTTCAGCCGCTCGTAGACAACTCGATTGAAGTGGGCTGGCGTCGCACCCCTGGCCTGGATCAGCGAGGTGTGGAGATCGTGGTAGAACAGGTGTAGCCATAGGACGTCCGCTGGTTGCATGGCGTCCGGCATTGCCACGAGGTCCGCCGAGACGGCTTCGACGTTCTCTCGGCCCGGCTCCTTCGCAAGCGTCCGCATGCGGCCGACAGGATCGTTCTTGAAGTGGGCGACTTCGGCCGGCACGAAGCTGTAGACCCGCCCTTCGCGTCCGACGATGTCGGAGAAGAGACGGGTCCAGTCGCCATCGCCTGGGTAAACATCGATGACGGTGGAGCCCGCCTCGACTCGTGCAAACCGGATCAACTCGGATAGCTTGGCTTGGCCGTACATCCGGATCTCCTTGCGGTTAAACATTCTACGAGCGTGGTGGGGACGTGACGTTCATCAGTCGAACTTGACCAAGTCCATGAAGATCAGTTGACCCCAGCTATTTCCGCGCGCCTGCACAAGCAGTCCACCTTCCGAAAGCGCGCCAAGCTTGATCGGCGCGAAACCTAGTTTTTCCGCGAGCACACCAATCTCCGCCGCGGCGCCATCATCGTCGCTCGCCAGGAACACGACTCTCCTGCCACCATGTACGGCCGGATCCTGCTCAAAGATGGCAGCGACCAAATGATTGAAGCCCTTGACCAGTTTTCCACCGGTGAAGGCCTGCGCGACGACCTTGGCAGACGAAGGCTGTCCTCCCAGTTGCTCGGGGGACACGCCGTAGGCATTGGTCACATCGACGATCGTCTTCCCCTTCCAGGTCGGCAGCGCCTTCGCGACATCCTTGTGCGACTCGAAACGGACAGCCAAAAAGACGATGTCCGCCTTGACCGCTTCCGCCAGTGTTTTGGGAATGATCGTGGGTCCGATCGCGGCCGCGGCGGATGCAAAGCTTGTCGGGTCGCGAGTGGTTGCAACGGATACTTCAATGCCCTTGCGTGCAAACGCCTTGGCCAGCGCCTGGCCGATCTTGCCAAAGCCGATAATTGCGTAGCTCATGATGATTCTCCGATCTTGCGTTCAGATTAAAGTTGAGAAGTGCGGTTCCATGACTGACGGGGCTAGAAAGCCCGTCACGGAACCGCGACGGGGTCAGACCTGCGCCATGCCACCATCGACGGGAAGTCTATACCGGTGATGTAAGAACTTTCATCGGAGGCGAGGAACGCGACTGCTGCGGCGATTTCCTCGGGCACGCCTCTGCGGCCCATTGGGATCTGCGTGGTGAACTGTGCGACTGCTTGCCCGACCTGTTCAGCGGTAAGGCCCGTCGTCGTCGCTAAGGCCGGAGTGTCGATTGCTCCGGGGCTCACACAATTCACGCGAATCTTGCGGTCTTTCAATTCCAAAGCCCAGCCGCGCGCGAAGTTGCGGACAGCCGCCTTACTCGCGGCGTAAGCAGTGAATCCTGGAAGCCCCAGCACGTTTGAGACCGAAGAGTTCAGGATAATCGAACCGCCGTCTTTGAAGAGGGGAAGGGCCTTCTGCACCGTAAAGAACATTCCCTTTACGTTCACGTCGAACGTCTGGTCAAAATGGGCCTCAGTAGCTACCGCGAGCGGTGCGATTGTCCCCGCGCCCGCGTTCGCGAAGAGAATGTCGATGTGGCCATGGTTCTCTTTCACGACGGCATAGAGCCGGTCCAGATTTTCCAAGCGCGACACATCGCCGACGACCGTCGTAACGTTTTTCTTGATGAGCGTGGCAGCCTCCTTCAGCTCTTTCTCTCGTCGCCCAGTGATCACGACGTGGGCGCCTTCGTCCACGAAGCGCTTGGCTGTGGCCAAGCCAATTCCGCTGCTTCCGCCGGTGATGACTGCGACCGTACCTTCCATTGTGTTCATGATCTTTAATCCTTCGTTCTGTGTTTGTCTTCGTTTGTATGTCACATCGGGTATTTGATTAAGTTCTGGAGGACGAGAGCTTCTCTCGCCTGAATGAGTCGACCGCCTTCAGCGATCTTGCCAACCTGAATTGAAGCAAAACCCAATAGCTCTGCCAGTTGGGCGACTTGGGCACTGGCATCCTCGTGGTCGCTAGCAACGAAGACGACTCGGCGGCCGGTCGAATCGGGCAGAGGGCCGATCAATACTCGCATTGGTACTTGGTTGAAGGCCTTGACCAGCTTCGCTCCGAGCAAGCGCTCTGCATTGACCTCCGAGGAGAGGCGCCCATGGAGCTCACTCTCCTGTATATCGGCGGGGAGCATGAATGCATTGGTGACATCGATCACGATCTTTCCGGTCCAGTCGGGACGCTTTGCTGCAACTTCTTTGAAGTGCAGAAAGCCAACGGCGAAGAAAATGATGTCTGCGTCGAGCGCTTGATCTACCGCAGCGGGAATAACGTGCGGCCCGAGCTCAGCAGCGATTTCGGCTAGCGACTCTGGCCCCCGGGAATTGGCAATGAGGACGTCAGTGTTCGCCCTCGCGAAGATGCCGGCCAACGTTTTGCCTACGACGCCTGATCCAACAATGCTGTATTTCATTTCGCTGTTTCACCTTGCTGCACACGTGATCTATCCATCGCTCTCGGCTCGCACTACCGCAGCCGACGCCGCTTGATGCTGACTGTATGTCGCTTGACTCATCTCCATAAGTGACTAAATATCGCTGAAAGCCATCTAAAGAGTAGATGTAGTGCTCGATACCATCACAATTAACCAACTTCGTACCTTTGTCGCCGTGTGCGAGGAGACAAGCTTCACGGGCGCAGCGCGACGCCTTCGGCGCGCTCAATCGGCCGTGAGCCACGCAATCTCCGCATTGGAGACAGCTCTCCGCGTCGAACTGTTTGAGCGGGACGCGCGAAGAGCCGAATTGACCGCCGCCGGGCGCAGTCTTCTACCTGATGCGCGTGCGGTCATTGCTCGGACGGAAGATCTAAAGAACCGGGCGAGGTCGATTTCGGTGGAAGGTGTTGCGAGGCTCTCGATCGCCGTCGATACCTACTTTCCAAGGGCGCGCCTAATCGAGTGCCTGCGTGCGCTCGAGCGCGAATCGCCAACGGCTGCGATCAGTCTGCGCATGACGACTATGCAGGGTGGTGAGGCACTGGTACTGGCAGGGGATTGCTCCCTCGCGGTTACCATTTCGGATGTCCCCGAAGTAAATAGGAGCGCTATTGAGCGACACTGGCTGTGCGAGGCGCAGATGGTCACGGTGTGTGCTCCGACGCACCCTCTGGCGGGCATCGGCCGGGCGATAACGCTCGACGAATTCAGCGAGCACGTGCAGTCAGTCGTGACCGACAACCAGCCGGCCGCAGAGAAGACCCAGAAGGGGGTAGCGGGGGAGCGGCAGTGGTTAGTCAACGACCTGGGAGCAAAACGCGACCTCTTGATTGCGGGACTCAGCTGGGGCCACATGCCCGTGGATTTGATCGCCGAAGACTTGGCTCAGGGTCGCCTAGTCGAACTGCAGCGCCGGGCGTGGCACATTCGCCGGCTGGTGTTTGTCCTCTCGCGCATGCGAGGAAGCGAGCTTGCACCCTTTGAAGAACGTGCCGTGCAGTTGCTGGCGGGTCGAGCGAAGGCGAGCCTTCCCGCGGAAGCGAAAAGCACTAAGCGCGTGGCCACCCGTCCTCGCCGAAGAGTTAGCTAGCAGCAAAGAAGGCCGTGCAATTGTTTGCGGGATTTTTGCGGGACTCAGTCCAGTGGGGTTGTGATTCGTCCTGATAGGTTGCAGCGGACGTCTTCCGAGCGCAGTAGTTGAATCATCAGTTACGAATCTCGAATCGCTTTCGCAATGCGGAGGTCGAGGGTTCGATCCCCTTCTGCTCCACCAACCCACCATAGCATCAATGATTTACGGACTATTCGTCTCGTCGTTGATGCGTTCGTTTCCGATCGCGGACTAGCTCATACAACTATCCCCTCGCTGCTCGTGCTCGCCTTGCTCCAACTAACGGCGCCTATGTTCATCGAACACGGATGAGAGCGCAGCCTCGAGAATGCGGGATAAAGTGGTGTAAACATCGCGCCTTCGGCCGCCGTCTGACGCCGACACTCCGGAGAAGAGTCATCTGCGGGAAAGTGACGCGACGCCGGGCTTGACGCGCGGCGCGCTCGGCGGAGAGCATCGCTGCGCGATGACCATGCTAGAACCACCTCCGGAGATTGCGGATTCGCTGCGCCGCTTCGGTCTTTTGGCACCTGGTGAACGCGTGGCGGCTCACGCGCTGACGGGTGGCGTTTCCTCAGACATCTGGCGGATCGACTTGCCAAGCGGAGCGGTTTGCGTAAAGCGCGCCTTAGCAAAGCTCAAGGTCGCCCAGGATTGGCAGGCCCCTATTTCCCGCAATGCGTACGAAGTCGCGTGGATGCGAACGGTGGCGCGGCTGACGCCTGACGCGGTGCCGAAGGTGCTGGGGCACGATCCGCAACACGGCACTTTCGCCATGGAGTTCCTCGATTCAGCGCAGCACCGGCTGTGGAAGGAGGACCTGCGTCAGGGTCGCGTCGACCTCGACGTGGCGCGTGCCGTGGGGGATCGGCTATCGCGCATCCATGCCGGTACAGCGCGCGATCCATCTATACCGCCGCAGTTTCCGACGGACGCAATCTTTCATGCGATCCGTCTCGAGCCATATCTGGAAGCTACCGCACGCCTTCATCCAGGGCTCGCGTCGGCGTTGCACGAGCTCGTACGCGTGACGGCAACCAACAAGTGCGCTCTGGTGCACGGCGACGTCAGCCCGAAGAACATCTTGATAGGGCCAAAGGGTCCGATTTTTCTCGACGCGGAGTGCGCCTGGTTTGGCGACCCCGCGTTCGATCTCGCCTTCTGCTTAAATCATCTACTACTCAAATGCCTGTTGGCGCCGATGGCGCGAGAACAGCTGTTGGTCGCGTTCGATTTGCTGGTCGCCAGCTACGCTCGCGGAGTCGATTGGGAGCCTGAGGTCGACGTGTTGGGCCGCGCTGCGCGGCTGTTGCCTGGGTTGTTGTTAGCTCGTGTCGACGGCAAATCGCCGGTGGAGTATGTGACGTTGCAGTCCGACAAAGATCGTGTGCGCCGCGTGGCGCGGCAGTTGCTGCTCGAGCAGCCGGCCACGCCTGGCGATGTACGTAACGCCTGGGCCGCGGAGCTCGCTAGATGAGCAGCGCAATTGAGCGCGTCGTCGGGCGCCGCGTCTGGGACTCGCGCGGCCGTCCGACCATTGAGGTCGATGTGCATCTCGCCGGTGGTGCGTTGGGGCGTGCCATCGCGCCGGCGGGCGCATCCACTGGATCGGGCGAAGCGCTGGATAGGCGCGATGGTGGCGCGCCGTTCGGTGGAATGGACGTCCGCCAGGCGTTGGCAGCCATCGATCAGGAGATCGCACCCGCGCTGCATGGGCGCGACGCCGCCGATCAAGGGGCGATCGATGCGGCGATGATCGCTCACGACGGCACACCGGATAAATCACGTATCGGCGCAAACGCCATGGTCGCGACGTCGATGGCGGTAGCGCATGCCGGTGCCGCGGCGCGCGGTTTGCCGTTGTGGCGGCATCTTGGCGGCGGCGATGACGCGTTGCTGCCCCTACCTGAAATTCAAATATTCGGCGGTGGTGCGCACGCCGGCAGACGCGTTGACGTGCAGGATTTCATGGTGATCGCGGTTGGCGCGTCGACCTTTGCCGAGGCCCTGGACTGGACCGCGGAGGTTTACCGCGCTGCCGGAAAAATCATGAGCGAGGCGGGGCGCCTGCAGGGGGTCGCGGACGAGGGCGGCTTCTGGCCAGCGTTCGACGACAACGAGCAGGCGTTGGAGTGGTTAGTGCGCGCTATCGAGCGCGCCGGCCTGAGGCCGGGCGAGGAGATGGCGATCTCGCTCGACATCGCGGCATCGGAGTTCGGGAAGGGTGGGCGTTATCGCCTGGCGCGGGCGCGCGGCGGCGCGAAGGAACTCGACAGCGACGACATGACAGCCATGCTGCTCGGTTGGTTGCAACGCTATCCGATCGTCGCCATCGAGGACCCATTGGCCGAGGACGATGATCAGGGTTTGGTGCGTTTCACTCGGGCGGTCGGCGAGCGCGTGCAGGTGATCGGCGATGATTTCCTGGTGACCAACGCCGCGCGGGTTGATCGCGCTGCGACGCTTGGGGCCTGCAACGCGGTTCTGGTCAAGCCGAATCAAGCGGGGACGTTGACTGAAGCGAAGTCCGCCTGGGAAGCGGCCCGGAGGCGTGGCTGGGGCGCGCTCGTCTCGGCGCGCTCCGGTGAGACAGAGGACACGACCATCGTGCACCTTGCCGTCGGCTGGGGTATTCGCCAGCTGAAGGTCGGCTCGTTCACGCGTTCCGAGCGGATGGCGAAGTGGAACGAAGGTCTGCGGCTCGCGGAGCAACTCCACAACGGCCGCCTGCCGCCGCGCTCAGCGTTTCCCTGGGGACGATGAGCATGCGCGTGCTGTTGCATTGTGATGTAGGGCCGGCGCTTGCGGCGCGCCTCGAGGCGCTGCAGTCGGATGAGCTGACGATTGTGTCAGTGGGCGCGCGCGATGAAGCGGACTATCAACGTGCAGCGCCGGAAGCCGAGGTACTGTGGCATCTCTTGACGCCCGTGGACGCGGCGCGAATCGCGCGCTCGCCGAAGTTGCGGCTCATCCAGAAGATCGGCGTCGGCGTCAACACCATCGACCTCGACGCCGCGAAGGCGCGCGGAATTGCCGTGTGCAACATGCCGGGCACGAACACGCGTGCCGTAGCCGAGATGACGCTGGCGCTCATGTTCGCAGCGCTGAGGCGCATCAGGATGTTCGATACGGGCGTGCGGTCGGGGCAATGGACCCCGCCAGCGCAGCGCAGCGACGGCATCGGTGAGATCGGTGGCTCGACGATCGGTCTAGTGGGTTATGGCGCCATACCGCAGTGTATGGCACCAATGCTCACCGCACTCGGAGCCCGAGTGCTCTATTTCGCGCGCAGGCCAGTTGCGGCGCCGGGCGACTGGCGAGCGCTCGATGACCTGCTTCGCGAAAGCGACATTGTTTCGCTGCACCTCCCGCTGACGGCGGAGACCGAGCGGCTCATCGACGAGCGCCGACTGGGCCTGATGAAGCGGGGCGCGATCCTGATCAACACAGCGCGCGGTGGCCTCGTCGACCAACCCGCGTTGGTCGCCGCACTGCGCACCGGCCAGCTCAGCGGCGCGGGACTCGACGTGCTTGCTGTCGAACCGCCGGACGAGCATGAAGCGATATTCGCGCTCGACAACGTGGTGCTGGCGCCGCACGTGGCCTGGCTGACCGATCAGACCTGGGAACGCAGTCTCAAAGTGGCATCGGAGAACACCCGGCGGCTAGCCGTAGGAGAGACGCTAGTCCACCGCGTGGTGTGAGCCATGCTGCGCTCTTTTTTCCCGAGAACCCATTAAAAAAAAAGAGTCGCAGCCGCCCCTTCAAATCAGAGAATTCGTCGCGGGAGTTTTGCGGGACGCGGTCCAGTACCGTTGTGATTCGTCCTGAGAGGGTGCAGTGGGCGTCGTCCGGTCGTAGTAGCTAGATCAATTAGTTGCGAGTCTCGAATCGCTTTTGCAATGCGGAGGTCGAGGGTTCGATCCCCTTCTGCTCCACCACTTCTTGTGGGTTCATCCCACACTTAACCGGCCCCGAGATGGTCCGCCGGGGATATTCTTGGCCCGGTTGAGCAGCGTTTGAACGGTTTGTAGGCGTTGACTATCCCACATCGCTCGAGCTCGCGATCGGCGCGGGCCGCGATTCACGGTGTGATGATCTCGCGCGCTAGGTGCAGCGCCGTGCAATCGTGACGGGCCCTGATGGGTTGCAGCGACGTTTGACGGGCCCTTCGACGTCGTCTTCGAGAGCGCGGACGTCAGCCGTGTCGACCTTATACAAGGCCATGAGTTGCGGTTGACCCGGGAGTTCTCGAAAAGCCTTCTCACCCGTACTGTGTCGCAAGTCCGGTCGCATCTCTTCTGACGACGAGAAATCCGGGGGGTATTTTTCGCCGCTAATGCGGCTCATATTCTTTGCGCTGTGAACAGTGCGCTTATCCACGACTCGCCCAAGCGGTTCGCGATTCGAACGTCGTTCCTCGGTCGCGTTCGGGCGTGCCCCCTCTACGTCGGCGTCGACGACTCCTCCGAACTCAACGATGCTAATCCAAGGAACAGGGATGCCCGCTACTAACGAGCAAGCCTTCGGGCGTCGGAGCGTGTTGCTGACCAAACGCGCCATGATGTCTCTGCTGTTGGCTACGAGTCTCGCCGTTGTTGTGCCGGCCATGCCCGCGCGTGCCGTGGATGCTACCGCTGACTTCTCTGGCGTGTGGGAGATCACGGGGCCTCCTGGTTTTGGGCGGGGGAGCGCCGAGCCGAACCTCACGCCCCATTACGCCGAGCTTCGGGATCGCTATCAGGAGCGCCAGCGCCGCGGAGAAATACAGGACACGAACGGGGCGAACTGCGTCCCGCCGGGAATGCCCGGCTTCATGACCTTGCCTTATCCCATGGAGTTTCTTTTCACCGCAGGGAAGGTAACCATCATTCAAGAAGCGTTCAGCCAATGGCGGCAGATATTCGTCGACGGCCGTCCGCATCCCGCCGACCCGGATCCAACGTTCAACGGCCACTCGGTCGGTCATTGGGAAGGTACCACGCTCGTCGTCGATTCAGTGGGGTTTACACCTGAAACACGGTTGGGGAACTCCGGAATTCAGCACAGCGACAAGATGCGGATCGTAGAGACAATGCGGTTGTCGGATCCCGATAACCTTCATATCGAAATGACGACTCACGACCCAGTGGCGTTGCAAGCGCCATGGGCGGTCAATGTTCAGTACCGGCGACGCGCGGAATGGACACTCGCCGAATATGTCTGCCAGCAGAACAACCGCAACTCCACCACGGAAGACGGCCGAGCGGATGTCGACCTTCGGCACGAGATAGCAGAATGAAGACACGACGCTCCGGTATCATTCGCCGACCCTTCTTCGGTTCCGCCGTCGCCCTCGTTTGCACTACTGCGATCGGTACAACCGTTGTGCAGGCCCACCATTCCTTTGGTCTGTTCGATGTCGCTGCTCGCAAGACGATCGAGTGCGACATTGTCGACGTTCAGTGGACAAACCCGCACGCCTGGATATGGGTCAACGTGACGAGTGGCGACGGCAGCGTGACAAAGTGGGGGCTAGAGGGCAGAAGCCCCAACACCTTGAACCGAACCGGGTGGACGAGAACGACGTTCAAGGCGGGCGACCATGTAAAGGCCGTAATAGCGCCTCTGCGAACCGGCCAGCCAGGGGGCGCGCTTCTTTCCGTCGAACTGCCGGATGGGAAAAAGATGGTCATGTACGAAGGGGTTCTGTGAACATGCTAGATCGCGTGCCGCGGGTGCGCGCGTGGCACCGTTTCGTGAACCAATTGCGGATCGTTCGTTCAGCGAAACGAATCAATATGCGTGATGGCGCACATCACGGCGCGGGCATCGACTTCGCCAAGTACGGGTCGAATAATTTTCGAGGTATCGAACGGAAGCTCGGGGCAGTCGTGCTACGAGACCGTGGCTGCCGCTTTTGTTTCGCCGGTCTTTTTAACGTACCCGCGAAGCTGCAGTAGGAGGTCACGCATGAAGCGCTCGGAAAGCCGAATACTGACGACGCATGCCGGGAGTTTGGATCGGCCAAACGCGCTTATCGCCGCGTACAAAGAGGGTAGGGTCGATGACGCTCTCGATCCGTGTCTTCGTCTTGCCGTTGCGAGCGTAGTTCGCGACCAATCAGACGCTCACATCGACGTTGTCAACGACGGCGAATTCGGAAAACCCACGACAACGGACATCGACTTCGCCGCATGGGCCTCCTACGTGTTCCACCGCCTGTCGGGTTTTGAGGTGCGGCAGGGTATAGCGGAGGTTGGCCCACACTCGAGCAGGGATAGGCGAGACTTTCGCGCGTTCTACGAGTCCGGCGCACTACCAGGTGGTGGTGGCGGGCGGGCGGCGTCGTACCAGCTCGCCTGCACCGGACCCATCGACTACAGAGGCGCCGGTGATGTAAAGAAGGACGCAGCCAATCTCAGCAGTGCTCTGGCAGATGTCGACGTATCGGATGCTTTCATGTCTGCGGTCTCACCCGCCACCGTTTGCATCCGCAAGAATCTGTACTACCCGACCGAGGAAGAGTATTGCGTCGCTGTCGCGGAAGCTCTGAACGAGGAGTACAGGGCGATCGTCCAGAATGGATTCGTCCTGCAGATCGACGATCCATGCATTGTCGACCTATACGACTGGTGGTTTTCCCTCGACCACACTTGGGAGGAATATCGGAAATGGGCGGCGTTTCAGGTAGAGATCCTGAATCTCGCGTTGGACGGCGTGCCGGAAGACCGCGTGCGGTATCACTTCTGTTGGGGAAGTTGGCACGGGCCGCACAGCACGGACGTCGAACTGAAAGATGTCGTCGACTTGCTCCTGAAAATCAGGGCCCAGGCCTATTCGGTGGAAGCCGGCAACGTGCGGCACGCGCATGAGTGGAAGGTGTGGCGCGATGTGGCGCATCTGCCGGAGGGGAAGATCCTCATTCCTGGCGTCGTAAGCCATGCGACGAACGTTCTCGAGCACCCCGAGCTCGTTGCAGACCGACTCGTGCAGTACGCCGAAGTCGTGGGGCGGGAGAATGTGATGGCCGGCACTGATTGCGGTCTTGGTGGGCGTGTGCACCCGCAACTCGTTTGGGCGAAGCTGCGAGCTTTGGCGGAAGGCGCGGCGCTCGCGACTAAGAGACTCTGGCCCTAGCGCAAGCAGCGTCAGTCGATGCTATGACCCTTCCAGGGCTCTAGCGCGCACCGACGGCTCTGTGCGCTGTCGTATGAAGGTCGGGGCCATCGTACAGCCACGCAAGACTCTTGTGCGCATCTTCGTCGGTACGCTCTCGCAGGAACTCGGTTCGGATATCTCTCGATACGCCGGTCGCATGAAAAAACTCACCATAAAGGCGCGACAGGAGTTGTGCGCGACCCGTACGCAGATACCGGCGCGCCGCGTAGCGGGAAAACGCGCTCGCGTAGTCTTCGTCGGCTGTTTCAACCTCTTCCGCGAGCAACAACGCGTCTTCAATCGTCATCCCGGCACCCTGGCCGAGGTATTGCAACATTGGGTGTGCGGCGTCGCCCAGCAGAGTGACCCGCCCGGAGCTCCAGTCCTTGATCGGAGCTCGGTCACGAAGCACCCACATGCGCCAGGTGTCGATTTTCGTGAGCATCGTCTTGATGTCTGGAATGCTTGCCCCGAAATTGCGCGCCAAGTCTTTGGCGTCCCCATGTGCGTCCCATTCCTCAGTGACATCGTCACTGCGAAATGCCGCGACGACGTTGAACTGCCTGTGGCCTCTAAGCGGATAGTGCACGAGATGGTGCTGGGGTCCCGCCCACAACGTCATAGTGTTCGCGCGAAGGTTCCCGGGCATGGCGTCGACGTCCAAGACCGTCCGATAGGCAACGTAGCCAGACCGTCGCGCTGGACCGTCACCGACGAGCTGAGCGCGAATCACGGACGCGATGCCATCGGCGCCGACGAGAGCTGCGCCGACGTGCTCCCTTCCATCGTCGCAACGCGCAATGACGTGATCGCCGCGATCGACATACTCGACAACGCGTTGCGATGTCTGGATCTGAATCGTCGGACAGGTCGAACACGCCGAACAGAACGTTCGAAGCAAGTCGCCGCGATGAATCAGTGCGTACGGGTATCCGAACCGAGATCGAAACGCGTCGCCGACCGTGATCGACGTCACGATCTGGCCGCTCAGGCTATCCATCATCACCAGGCGGTCGGGAAGTACGGCTCGCTGCAAGACCTTGGTCGCAAGTCCAAGCGCATCGAGGACACGGAATACATTTGGGCCGAGCTGCACCCCGGCACCGATCTCCTTGATTTCCGGCGAGCGCTCGAGCACACGGACAGAGTAGCCACGGTTGGCGATCGCCAACGCCGCACACAGCCCACCCAATCCGCCGCCGGCAATCAGTATGGGAAGTTGGGTATGCACTGCCATGTCATTGAGATCGGAGACAATCGCGCTGATAGTATGTGCTTGCGGCTAGGCCCGTCGATGACAGGCACGTGATGATGCACATCAATCGCAATGATAAATCAAGCTTGAGTATCTGGCGCAAACGTAATGGTCGGTTCATTTCATGTCGACCCTAGATCTGAAGCTGCTGGCGATTCTAGATGAGCTCTATCGCACGCGGAGCGTCTCGCAGACTGCCGAAAACCTGGGACTTAACCAGTCCGCCGTCAGTATGAGCTTGGCTAGGCTGCGAAAACATTTCAACGACCCGCTGCTCGTGAAGACTCATCAACGGATGGAACCAACCACCCATGCGCACAAGATAATGCCGAACGTTAGGCAGGCGCACGATCTCTTGCGAACGGCTCTGGAATACCGTGAAGCGTTCGATCCCGCGGTCTCTGATCGGGCGTTTCGCATTGCCGCGACAGATATTGGTCAGGTCATCATTTTACCGACGTTAATGAGGTATTTCGCGGAGCATGCACCCAACGTCACCGTTGAGTTCACGAACTTCTCACCGACGAGCCCGGCGCTCATGGAGTCAGGAGAAATCGATGTCGCAATGGGCTTCATCACGAGGCTGAGCGGAGGTTTTCATCGTAGAAAGTTGTTCTCGGAACGGTTCGTCTGCCTAGCACGCGCAAGCCATCCGACGATCATCGACATGCTGACACTCGATCAATTTCAACGAGAGATGCATCTCGTCGTCACCACGTCTGGCACTGCGCACGATGTCCTTGAGCGGACGCTCGAGGCCGGTGGCATTCGCCGTCAAGTTGGGTTGCGCGTGCCGAATTACTTGGGACTTGCCACGCTGATTGCGAGCACCGATTTGCTTGTCACGGTGCCGGAGCGACTCGCCCGTATAGTCGCTGGATTCACAGACGTCAGAGTGTTCGCACCGCCCTTCGAAATACCCCCATATAGTGTCGCGCTCTACTGGCACGCCCGCTCGGCGCGCGACCCCTCGGGCCGGTGGCTAAGAGCCGTCATTGCGGAACTGTTTCAGTAAGATTAGTGGCTGAGCTGGGGCGCGCACTGGTTGGCCTGTGTGCTGTGGCCGGTTATCAGACAGGACCTCGATGCGACACGGATTCGCCGCCAGGTTTGGGCTGCGGGCGCCGAGCTCCTCGGGCAAAGCTGAACTCAACCCCGCATCTTCGAGCCGCCGTTCGTCGTCCGGCCCGATACAGGACTGCGGCTGTTATCACGGTTGCTGATTCTGTCTATCAGACTCGCGCGATCGACTTCATCGGAACCTGCTCGAATAATGTCTAGCTCGTGCACCCAGACACTCGACGATGCGTCTCGGAATACTCGCGCTTCTCACGACAGCGGCCTGTGCGGTCGCGACGACCGTTGCGGCGCAGGCGGCGCCGGGACTTCTTTCCGGCCAGCTGATCGACCCCAACGGTAACGTGGTCACAGGCCTCGAGAACACTTCGCTCGAGCTCGTTAACGTCGAAACGAAACAAACGTTCACGGCGGCGATCTCCCAGCAGACCGGTGAGTTTTCGGTGAACGGCATTCCGCCCGGCGTCTACGATCTCAAGGCGCCGATCATCTGCTGCCTGTACAGCAGCATCGACCGGAAGGGCATGCGCGTCGATCCGGCACAGCGTCTCGACGTGCCGGTGCAGTGGGGTATGAATCTCGGCACCATCGGCGACGATCCGGGGATACTCGGCAACGACCTGCGCGCACGGGCCGGCGCACAGACCGGTCCGACGCCGCGGATGCCCGACGGCAAGCCGGACCTTTCCGGCGTCTGGTCGTTCGTCCGGCGCGGGGCCCCGGGCTTCGGGCCGCCGCTACAGATGAAGCCGTGGGCCGCCGCGATTCAAAAGCAGCTAAGGGATATGGGCGTAGATGCGAACGCGGGGGCGTATTGTCTGCCGGGGAGCGCGATCCCGACGATGCTGACGTATCCGCAGAAATTCATTCAGACGCCGTCGGTCATCATCCAGCTCACCGATTTCTACATACCCGGGTATCGGCAGATCTTTATCGACGGTCGCGGCCATCCCGAGTACTGGAATCCGAGCTGGCTCGGCCATTCGATCGGCACGTGGGAAGACGACACGCTCGTGATCGAGACGGTCGGGTTCAACGAGGTCACGCCGTTCGGCTTTGGGATCCACTCGGAAAAGCTACGTGTCATCGAACGGATTCGCCGGCCGGACTACGGCCGGCTCGAGGTCGAGATCTACGCCGAGGATCCGGAAGCCTGGGAGGCACCGTACAAGACGACGCTCGAGGCGGCGCTCGTGCCGGACGAGGAGATCCTCGAATGGGTTTGCGAGAACAATACGGTTCCGGAGCATTCCGAAGGCCTCAGCTGGAGAGGGCGGCCGTGAGCCAAGGGAACAAGGAAAGACAAATGACCATGCGCTCGGTTTCGCGCACGGCGATGGCGCTGATCGGCTCCCTGGCCATTGGGCAGCACGCCGCCGCGCATCATTCGTTCGCCGCTCAGTACGATGCAACGAAACCTGTGACGCTGACCGGCACGGTGAAGAAGGTCGACTGGACGAACCCGCACGCGTCCTTCTTCATCGACGTGAAAGACGAGGGGGGTGCCGTTACGAGCTGGCGGCTCGAGCTCGGCAGCCCGAACATGCTGATCCGCTACAAGTTCACGCGCGACACGATTACGGTCGGCGAAACCGTGACGGTCCTCGGGTTCCTGGCCAGGGACAACTCGCATCTGGCGAACGCCAAGACGATCGAGTTTGCCGACGGGCGAGTGTTGAGCGCCGGCTCGTCCGTCGATCTCGGCAATACCAAATAGCACGCCGCCCCGCGCGCGCCGCCATCGCGCCACGTCGCGGAAACGAGGAGCACGAACGCGGCGGAATCGATTCTCGATCTCGTGGCGCGGCCTCGTTACACGTGCAGACTCAAGCCTTCCGCGTCCACCGCAACGTCGACGAGCGTCGGGCGTCGCGACGCCAGGGCGGCACGCAACGTCTCGGCGAGATCCTCGGTCCGCGCGACGCGCACACCGTTCACGCCTTGGGCAGCGGCGAGCCCGACGAAATCGAGCGCCCGCAAGCGCGTGCCGACGGGGTCTGCAATGCCGAAATGCCCGCAGAACTGCTCGAGCGCCGTGTAGCCGCCATTGTTCACGATGACGAACGTGACCGGCAGCTCGAGCTGAGCGGCGGACCACAGGGACTGGATCGCATACATGGCGGAGCCGTCGCCGAACAGGCCGATCACGCGTCGCTCGCGGCGGTGTGCCAGCGCGATGCCCACCGCTGCGGGCATGCCGTGCCCGAGCCCGCCGCTCGCGCAGGTGTAGAAGCTCTCGGGTTGATCGATCGGCAGGTGGGTTTGCATCGCCCCGCGCGCCGAAGGCGATTCCTCGACGATGATGCTACCGGCGGGCCGCACGGCGGCGACGGTTTGCATCAGATAGGGGACGCTGATGTGCTCGCCGGGCACGACTAGCGGCGGCCTCTCCCGGCCGCGTGCGGAGGGTCGTGGCGGCGGAGCTCGTCGCGCGAGCAGATCCTCGATGCCCAGGCCGACGCTGCAAACGATGGAATGGCCGACCGGCGTCCATGCCGCGATGTCGGGATCGTCGACCAGTTGAAACAACGCCGCGCCTTCGGGCAGGGGGGGCCCGAAGCCCTCGACGTGATAGGTGAAGACCGGCGCGCCGAGCGCCAGAACGAGATCGTGACCCGCCAGACGCTGCACGAGCTTCTCGCGGCTCGGCGGCAGAAACCCGGCGAACAAGGGATGCGTTTCCGGAAAGCTGCAGCGCGAGGACATCGGGCTCGCCCACACCGGGGCCTGATAACGCTCGGCCAGCTCGATCACCTCGTACCAGGCGTCGTCGCGATCCACGGCCGCCCCGACGACGAAGACGGGACGCTTCGAGCTATCGAGAGCCGCGCCCGCCATTGCAATCGCCGCGGGCTCGGCGCGCAACGCGCGGCTGGCGGCATGGGGAGGCACCCGCGCCGCCTCCCGGTCCCAGTCGTCTACCGGGATCGATACGAACGTCGGGCCGCGGGGAGGCTGCATGGCCATGTGATAAGCACGAGCGACAGCAGCCGGCACATCCTCGGCCCTCGCGGGCTCGTTGCTCCACTTGACGTATGGCTTCGGCAGCTCGGTTGCCTGACGCGAGAATAGGAACGGCTCGTACGGCAGGATGGAGCGCGCCTGCTGGCCGGCTGTAATCACGAGCGGCGTGCAGTTCTTGTACGCCGTGAAGATGCTGCCCATCGCATGGCCGACGCCGGCGGCGGAGTGCAGATTGACCAGCGCGGCATTGCGCGTGGCCTGAGCGTAGCCGTCGGCCGTCGCGACGACGACGGACTCTTGGAGCCCCAGCACGTAGCGAAAATCGGCGGGGAAATCGCGGAACATCGGCAGCTCGGTCGAGCCTGGGTTGCCGAATATCGTCGTCATCTCAAGTGACCGCAGCAGCTCGAGGACGGCTTCGCGCACGGTCACCGTTGCAGTCGTGCCGTCGCCCGACCGCTCAACGGCGCCGATCATGGGCCCAGGCGACCGGTTGCGCCGCCGCGCAACTTGCGCAGGCGAGTGCCGGCTGGAGCGCCGTTTGTCGCATCGTTCTCTCGCCGTGGATTGCGAGGCTGTAACGTACCGATCGAGCCCTGAAGGGGCAATGCCGCGGGAGTGATGACGCCGATAAGAACCCGTGATGACGCGACGCCGCGGTTACGGAAGAAGAACGCGGTGAATCGCACTCGGGATCGGCTGCGGTGAGCGCACAAGTCTGTGCGGAGACCGCCATCGCTCAGGCGTCGTTTTCTTCGTGGATCTGCTGGATCGCGAATACGGCGTAGGGCGCCGATCACTAGCAAATTGATCGAGAATCGCGGGAGACAACGTGTGTCGGCGCGTCCTCATCGAATCAATACAAAAGTATTTGGTGCGCCGAGAGCGGTGTCCATCGAGCTTTCATGATGAACGCGAGCACTCCCGGTGATGACTTTCTGAATCAAAGTTGTTGCTCAATACGGGTCGTTTATCACGGCGCGTGATACCGAGAATCAGAGCGACCGCAGTGACGGCCATTCCCCGCGAGCATACGATTGCGCGCGTTGAGGGGGAGTCAATGAAGAGCATATCGCCGAAAGTTGCGATCTCGCCGCATTCGGACCAACCAACAAATACACCTTCAACTCAAGCTTCTTCTTCCGGAACCGGCGGTTCGACGTCGCTACCGTCTCGCGGCCGCGGGCGTGTCGTTGACGTTCGATTTTCCAGGCATCGGGCGAAACAATTCAAAGGGGGCACAACCGTGATTGATCGCAAGCGCCATCTGCTAATACTTTCCCTTACGACGATAGGCCTCATGCCCTGCCTGGTTGCTGCGCAGGAGCTAGAGGAGATCGTGGTAACCGCCGAACGCCGTGAGACCACCGAACTGAAGACCCCGATCTCGCTGGAGGTATTCACAGCGGATGCTTTGGCCGCTGATCAGCTGAAGTCAATCAAAGACCTTGAGAACGCAGCGCCAAACCTCACGATCAACATGACCGGCTTCACGGCGCAGTCAGTCAACATTCGCGGTATCGGCAACAGCGTCGTGAATCCGAACATCCAGCCCGGCGTCGCCGTGTTCCAGGACGGTTTGCTGATGGCCGAGACAGTTGTGTTGCAGCAGGGGTTTTTGGACGTCGGGACGATTGAAGTGTTGCGCGGCCCGCAGGGCACGTTCGTTGGTCAATCCTCGACCGGTGGAGCTATTCGCATCAACTCAACACGACCCGACTTCAACGGCGTCAGCGGTTTCTTCGACGGCACTCTTGGAACGAAGAACGATGCCAAGTTCTCGGGCGCACTGACCCTACCGCTCTCAGACACGGTTTCGACTCGTTTCGCTTTCAATCGCGAACATCGCGATAGCTACTATCGCGACATCGGTTCTCCCGTTGGACCCACGGCATATAGGGGCGGCCGGCAGCCCGGAAAAGTGGATGACTCGAACCTCCGGGCAACCATCCTCTGGCAGCCCAATGATCAACTGAGCGTGACGGGCCGGATCGAGCTGAACACCTCCGAAACGGACGCTCTCGCGCCGTACCAACCCAATAAGGCGACGTACCCAAACCCGAACGATCCGACGGGCCGCGGTCAGTCTCAGTTCGCGGCATTCGCGGTGCCCGGTAACGATCCATACGTCATTGCCTACGATGCAAATACGGAAAACAGGAACGAGTCGGACCGCTACAGTGTGGAGGTGCGCAGGACCTTCAAACGCGGCATTGAATTTCGCTCGATGACGGGGTACCAACATAACGATCTGCGGACCGCCGACGATCAGGACTCCACCAGCGCCAATAGCGGCCTTCTACTCAACAACGTTGGCCCGACCAACGACTACTGGAGCCAGGAGTTCAACTTGTTGTCGCCGGATACCGGTCGGCTCACCTGGATCATCGGCACGTCGTGGTTCCGCCGAACGACGCCGGTGAATGCGCGGATCGACAGCAATCTCTGTGGCTACAACGCCGCTACGGGCGTCGTGGCCCCCTGCTTACCGCCGGGAGTCCTGCCGATTCAATCTATATTGGCAACGATCGACACCACTCAACAACACGCGGGCCTGTTCGGTCAGGTTACGTGGAAAGCCTCGGACAAGTTTGAGTACCAGTTCGGCGTACGCCAGTCGTGGGATCACAACAGCGACGAGCAGCACTTCTTCTTGGCTTTGAACACTCAGATCGTCGGTGGTCCGCCGGCGAACTGTCCCGACCCGAGATTCACAGCCGTCTTGCCTGCTCAAGGCATTTACAACTGCTTCCCGATCTCGCCGGGCAACGTGGTTCCCTACAAGGACTCCTCACCGACGTATAAGGTCGGCGTGAACTGGACACCGACGGCTAACCAGTTCATCTACGCGTTCTACGCGCGCGGCTACAAGTCCGGTGGAAGCAACAACGGCCTGCCGTTCGATCCCGAGAGCGTGGACGACGTCGAGATCGGCTGGAAGAGCACGATTCTGAACAAGCGTCTGCAGATCCAGCTCGGCGCGTTCAACATGGATTACAAAGACATGCAGCAGCCGGCCTTCCTCATTCGTCCGTTCGGAACGGGCCTGTCTGCCGGGGGCGCGGTACAAAACATCGGATCCTCGACGGTCAGAGGAGTCGAAGCGTCGCTGAATGGTGCATTCGGAGAGTTCAACTTCCAGTTCGGTGTCGGCTACACCGAATCGGACCTGGGCGGCATTACGACCATCGATGCGCGTTTGCTAGACCGCAACCTGCAGAGCGGCTTCGGCAACTACGTGCCGGGTTGCAACCCCGGTCAAACGCCTATCGTCATCGGCGGAGTGCCGAATTGCTACGACTACTCCACTAGCCCGGCCCGGCTGTCGCTATCCGGCGCCGAGAACCTGTATTCCCCAAAGCTGTCGTACAACCTCAGCCTGAGCTATGGCTTCGCTTTGAGCGGCGGCGCCAGACTGCGGCCACGTGTCGCGTTCTCGCACGTCGACGAGTCGTTCGCAAGTCTGTTTCAGAGCGACAACTTCTTCCGAATCGACCCACGTGACCTCGTGAACGCTTCTCTGACCTACGAAAGGGATACTTGGGACGTTCAGATCTACTGCAACAACTGTTCTGACGAACACTACATCGCAGCAGTGGAGGGCGGCACGGGCAACCGGGTGGTGTACGGCGATCCCGAATCCGTGGGAGTACGCTTCCATAAACGATTCTAGTAACGCGTACCCATGGACCCCGAATATGTCCTACTTTGCCGGCGGCTCGGTCGAGGCGCTTGAGAAATGTCGCCCGCGCAAGCTCGGTGTCTTCCGAGAGTGGCGCGAGGTGGCGGGTACGCGTACATATATGAGGTGTCGGGTTATCAGCCGGACTTTCTCACCCCTCTAGCCGAGCAAGTCCGGCCAAAGATACCGCGCGCGGCGGTCTCGTCGACCAACCGGCGCTCGATGCGGCATCGCCTGGTGTGAGATTACCGGGCTGCTTCCCAAAGCTATTGTTTTCGACGGATTCCCCTGCGGGACTATTGCGGGCCTCGCTTATCCGCGGAACGTACGCAAACCTAACCGAGTCGACGACGAATGGTTCGCCGCCGGATGAAAAAGAGACGAGAGAGACCTTGACCAAGAAATCATCGGGGGGCGAGGCGAAACTACCGGTTCGATCGGCCTAACCATCACGTCGTCGTGCGACGGTTCCACGACTCGAGCGCCAACAAGAAATAGGGGGGATGCGCACTATGAAAACGTGGGCTTCGTGGATTGCGATCGGCGTCGGAGCGCTCGCTTATGTCGCGGCCGGTAGCGCCAAGTTAGCCGGCGCGACGCAAATGGCCGAAGGCTTCGTGCACTTGGGCTTGCCGTTGTGGTTCATGACGTTCATCGGGGCCTGCGAAGTGGTTGGAGCCGTGGCGCTCTTGATCCGGCCGCTCGCGAGCTGGTCGGCGGTCGGTCTGGCGATCATCATGATCGGCGCGGTCGTCCTGCATTTGCGCTTCGACGGCGTTGCGCCGGCGATCCCCGCCGGGGTCTTACTGTTGTTAATGCTATACGTCGCATGGCAACGGCGTCGCGCTGCTCTCTTCATACGGCCCGTGGTAGCTTCGGTCGACGTCTCCAGCGAGGGGTAGGGGCACAACGTTAGGCAACGTCGCGGAACGCGTGCCGCGGGGTTGAGGCGTCGTCAATGGCCCCGCGGCAACTCTTTAGATTACTCCCAGCCGAAGTTCGTGCCGGTCGGCTGCACCTTTTGGAACGCCTCGACGGCATGAATCTGGTTCCGGTAAATCTTGAACGCGTGCCAGGTATGTAATTCGATTCGATTGTCGTAAGGCCTGGGTCCGAAGTTCTGCCTCAAGATTACGATGCCCATCGGTTCGTCCACCGCAATGACCCTATACCCCGAGGGGTATGTGGGAATCTTCTGCGTTTTGATGTCGCCGCAACCCTCGGCGAATGTACATCCTCGGCCCGCCATGATGCGACCATTCTCGAGCCGGTACGCGTCGGCCGCGAATGGCACGCCAGCCGTTACGAAGCTACCGGCTCGCAACCCTGCCGGATAACGTTCGGCGATCTTGATCGCTTCGTTGCGCGGCACGATGTCCGCCGACGCGAGAACGCGCGTCATTTCATCGGTGGCGTGCAGCAACATCTCCGGGTCGAAGATCCGCCCGCCTTCGTCACGCGACCGAACTACGGTCGTCTCGAGCTCAGTGACCTTGCGGTCGACGACCTTGAGCCGGGCGACATGCAGTACTGGCGCACCGTTCTCCTCGAGCTTAACAAACGTCACGGCAGTACTCTGGCTGGCGTCGAGCACATCGAGCCGATAGGGCGGGGTTTCGGGCCGCAGCGACACCGACTTCGTGGGCTTGACCGCGGTCCGCCAGAAACCTTCGCCGGGCTTCAACTGTATGGAGTCCTCCGTGAATTTGACCGAGCTCGACATAGGCAACTTGGCGGGCGCGTGCTCGACCAGGGCGTCGAGGTATTGGGTAACGATGTTACCGAGACACGCGCGATCGCAATCGGCAGCGGCGTGCGCGGGCGGGGAAAACAGAGACATCAAGGACACGCACGCCACCGCGATAGCCCCCAACGATTCAAAGACACGTTTCATTTCTGTTGCTCCCCGATTTGTTCTTTCAGTATTGAGCCAGGAACCAAGGGACCGCCGTCGCGATAACGCTCGCGCGCTCGGGATCCGTTCTCGAGCATGGCGACGCTCACGGAATCGTTGACGCGGTGCCAGCGTGAACGTTTGAGCGCGACTCCGCTCGGTCTTGGGGCTCGATGGAGCGCCCAAGCACGGTAAGTGGATCCAGAAAAAGTATTTGGTGTACCGAGAGCCGTGTCCATCGCGCTTCGATGATGAGGGAAATCACTTCCTGTGATGACCATCTGCAATCAAAGTTGTTGCTCAATAACACTCGCCTATCACGGCGCGTTATACCGAGAATCAGAGCGACCGTAGTGACCGCCATTTCGCGCGAGCGTACGATTTCGCGCGTCGATGTCACATGCGGTTGGTTGTCATTACTGATCGGCCCTTGACGACAGGTCTCATATCGCTTGGTCGGATCGGCGCATTGCCGTGGGGGAGCCTAATGAAGAGCACATCATTGCGGAGCGCGATAACCGCGCTGTTGGGCGTTGGCACGGGCGTCGCAGGTCAGGCTGCGCTCGTTCGGCAGGCGGAAAGCGAGCTGGGCGGGCTCGAATAGATCATAGTTGCGGCGACTCGCCGCGAACAAGATCTGCAGCAGGCTCCCGATTTCGATGTTGCTATCACGGGCGACAACCTGGAGATTCGTGGACTCGATTCCCTCGGGGATGTCGCCGAGGCGATAGCGAATCCCGTGATCATGGGTGGTGGAACAGGTACAGGCGGTGCCCCGAGTTTGGCCGCCGGATCGTCGGTCTTCTACCAGTGTGGAAAGTAGTGCAGCCACACCATCACGATGGATTTTGGAGTTCGTAGCAGCTCCGCGCGTTCCGAGCGCGCCTCCCCTCTCTCCCCGCCGTTCGGGGCGTGCGGAGCTGCTTTAGAAAAGGCGCTGACTGCGAATTACGCGCGATGTCACCGCCAGGTCGGACCATGGGCTGCGAAGTAGCGCTCACGTCAGTCTCATGTCCTGCTTAACCGACCGTCAGCTCGGCCGAGCAGAAGACTTGCCTCTAAGGTGTACCGCGGTCGGCAGATGCGACGTCTCTTTGCGGCAGTTTTGCGGGACTCGGTCCAGTGCCGTTGTGATTCGTCCTGATAGGTTGCAGCGGACGTCTTCCGAGCGCAGTAGTTGAATCAGCTAGTTACGAATCACGAATCGCTTTCGCAATGCGGAGGTCGAGGGTTCGATCCCCTTCTGCTCCACCAAATACACAATAGTGTCAAAGAGTTAAGGCTCCGTCAGGTGCGTTGCAACGAGTACGCTCGTTGCAAGGATGCCCGAGGGCGATCGCCGCTATGTCTTCATCACGACTCTGTCCCTTGAGTGAAGGTACGGAAGTCATCTTGAATCAACCTGGGTGAGAGAACAGCAGCAAGAATCCCGGGGAATGTGGCACGAACATCGCGAATTGAGGATCGCGCACATCTTGTCGCGAGCGTGTGTGGCTAAAGGTCTGTTGTTCTTATCATCACCGACAGATCTGGTTCGAGTCTGCCGGCCAGATACTTCCGCCGGGCTTCGTATTCGATGCGCGCGCGGTTTGCGTTGAAGACCTTCAGCATGTCCTTGTCGTCGCCGTTGTAGTGATCCTCTAGCGCTTCCCGGCTGATCCCGCATCGAATGATGAGTTCGCCGTCTCGGCCTCTGAATAGAACGGCCTCGCCGTTCGATCGAGGTTCTGGATCGGGGAACGTCAGCGTTCGTTCGTCCAGCATGCCAAGGACGCCGAGGATATTGGTTACGGTAGACAGCTGAATATCGCGCTCGCCGCCTTCGAAGCGCGAGATCGTCGGCGTGCTCACGCCCGCGAGCTCGGCAAGCCGTCGCTGCGTCAGCTTCTGGCCTTTTCGTCTTTGCTTCGCCTCTTCGACGATAGCAGGCCAGTTGATGCGAAACTGAGTTTCCATCGTTTCTCCATTCGTTCTTGCATGGTTTTGCGCAGGTTTTCCGGCCCGACGCCGGACTTCTCGATCGTCTCCAACGCGTGCGGCAGTCGTTTCTCCATCTGCGCGATTGCGCTGACCAGGGCGTCCTCGCTGACGCCGAAGCCACCTGTCATGCGCAGCAGATGTCTCGGTTCCAACGACGCTATCGCCAGGTTGCGCGCGCCAGCGATGTGAAGGGCAACGGACTGATAATCCGGATACAGCGACGCCGCGACGAGATCGTACGCCGGCGTCAGCCGCAGCCCGTCGCGAGTGTGGAACATGGCGAAGTTCTTGAAGTGCGCATCCGTGTTTCCAACGAGAAGACAGGCAAGTAGCCGGCGGAGGAGGCGATCGGCTTCCGCGGGGATACACGTGGGCGTTTTGAGGATGAACTGCCCCATGTCTTCGTAAGCGCCTTCGTATTTGTCATCGCCTGAGTACTTGCCGAGAAGTTGGTTGAACTCCTCAAAATGGATGCGCTTGCCGCTGCCGGTGCGATCAAAGCGTGGGATTACGAGTGCATCTTCTTTGATCGCTGGCAGGTGAACGATGTCCATGTCGACGATGTCTTCCCATGGCAAGAGAGCGTGCACTACTTGGGTGGTCAGGTATTCGAGCTCGAGCAGGTTCGTCAGGTTGCCGGAGGGAAGCTTTGCGATATGGGTGCTGAGTTCGTCTGGTCCGACCGGACGGTAGCTGCCGCCTTCCTTCACGACGAGCAACTTTCGTTGGATGCCGGAAAGGGAGGCTTTCCCCAACGACGCGGCGATCGTTGCTTCATCGGCATGATCGAGTTGCCGGTGTTCAGCGGGTTCCGGGTCCTCAACGGAAACGGCTCCCGCGAGGTCATGGCCGAAGCCAAGCAGGAGCGCAAAACGGCTGGCCGGATCGACCCCAAGAGCGCGGGCCTGCGCGTTGCGAAACCAGCCTTCAGCCACGAGATTGTCGAAGAACGGATGGAGGCCCCGCTCCGAGAAGTACGGCTCCAGCCTGACCGGCAGGGTATGGGCTATCGGTGGCTGCTGGGCCGCAACGTGGGTAGGATCGTAGGTGAAAACGCAGCGGCCGCCAGGCTCTTCATGCAGACGGCCCGCATAGACGTCCTTGAAATAGACCTTGCCCCAGAGCGTTCTCGCCATATAACACCCATTTTGTAATCTGGCTACCGCTGAACTCGTATGTAAAGTATAGTTTATATATATATTCTACCGCGTTCGAGAAGTAAAACCAATTTTATAGTGGCCCCCGGAGCCGCAGGCGGGAATGTCCCCGGACGACCAAGTGCCTTCAATGGTCGCTGAGCTCCAGCGACGTCTGGCTGCGCTCGAGTCCGAAAAGCTCGGGATTCTCGCGGAGCTCGCGCGGTTACGGCAGCCGCAGCGCGTTGCCGACGCGGGTGCGCTAGTCAGACCACCGGGTGCCCCTGCTCCTACGGTTACCGCTGCGTCGGATAGTGCAGCAAAGATCACGCTCTTTCGGTCTCTGTTTCGCGGCCGAGAGGACGTATTTCCGCGCCGCTGGCACAACGCGAAGTCCGGCAAATCCGGCTATTCGCCCGTCTGCCGAAACGAATGGGTTCGCGGCGTCTGCGAGAAACCTCGCGTGAAGTGCGGCGAGTGTCCACACCAGGCATTCGTCCAAGTCACGGACGAAGTCATCAAATGTCATCTGCAGGGCACGGATCGCGATTTGTCGGGCGGTCAACCCGGTTCCGAATACATCGCCGGCGTCTATCCGCTGATGCCCGATGAGACTTGCTGGTTTCTCGCGATCGATTTCGATAAGCAGTCTTGGCAAATCGATGCTCGTGCATTTCTCGACGCCTGTCGGGCCCACAACATTGATGCGGCTCTCGAGCGCTCGCGCTCTGGCCGAGGCGCTCACGTTTGGATCTTCTTCGCCCAAGCTGTGCCGGCCATCGACGCTCGCAAGTTGGGCGCGCTGCTAGTCACGAGCGCTATGGAGCGGCGACCCGATATCGGGTTCGAGTCTTACGACCGGTTTTTTCCAAGTCAAGACACGAGACCCACCGGGGGATTCGGCAACCTGATCGCACTGCCATTCCAGGACGGCCCACGTCGGCTGGGTAACAGTGTGTTCGTCGACGACGATTGGGTTCCCTACGAAGACCAATGGGCGTTCTTGTCCAGCGTGAAGCGTGTGACCTATGCGGAGGTGTTGTCGCTCGTCTCCGCCGCATCGGCGGCGGGTCGAGTCGTGGGTGTCCGCCTGCCGGTGGATGACGATAGCGATGAGCCGTGGCGACTTCCGCCGTCGAGGCGATCTGCGGACCCGCCCGTCCGGGATAAGACGCTGCCTGAGCGCGTGAAGATTGTTCTCGGCAACCAGATCTACGTTGATCGGAGCGCGCTGCCGGCACCTCTGGTGGCGCGGTGCATCCGCTTGGCGGCTTTTCAGAATCCTGAGTTCTATTCCGCGCAAGCGATGCGCTTGCCCACGTTCGGAAAGCCAAGGGTCATTTCCTGTGCGGAGATTTTTCCAGGTCATGTGGCGCTCCCGAGAGGATGCCTCGATGCAGTGCTTGAGCTCCTGAGCGAGCAGGGCATTCGACCCGACGTTCAAGACGCCCGGGAATCAGGAACAGCACTGGTCGCAGCGTTTCTCGGCCAACTAACCGACGAGCAGGAAAATGCGACTGCGGCCTTGCTGCAAAGTGACTACGGGGCATTGGCTGCTGCGACGGCCTTCGGCAAGACTGTGGTCGCGAGTCGAGTTATCGCCGCACGCGCGCGCAACACCTTGGTCCTGGTCCACCGGCGCCAGCTGATGGATCAATGGGTCGCGAGACTATCGGCGTTTCTCGACATCGATCCGAAAAGCATCGGTGTCATCGGCGGCGGCAAGAAGAAGCCGACGGGTGAAATCGACGTCGCGCTCATTCAGAGCTTGGTCCGGAAGGGAGAGGTGTCCGACGTCGTGGCCAACTACGGACAACTCATCGTCGATGAGTGTCATCATCTGCCGGCGGTGAGTTTCGAAGCGGTCGCTCGAGCGTCAAAGGCGAAGTACGTTCTGGGCCTGTCGGCGACCGTGACGCGGAAGGATGGGCATCACCCGATCGTTTTCATGCAATGCGGCCCCGTACGCTACAAGGTGGACGCACGCAAGCAGGCCTCGATACGGCCTTTCGCACACAAAGTCGTATTTCGGCAGACGGCGTTCTGTAGGGCCGAGTCCTCCAGCGATGGGACTACACGCATCCAAGAGCTCTATGGACTCATCGCGAAGGACGAGGTGCGCAATGATCTGATCTTCAACGATGTGCTTCTGGCGTTGGACGCTGGACGGTCTCCTGTCATCCTAACCGAGCGGAAAGATCACCTGATGGAGTTTGCAGCTCGCCTCTCGAAGTTCGCCAAGAACGTCATCGTCTTTCACGGCGGCATGAAAGCGAAGACGCAGAAGGAGGCGGAGCGTGCGTTGAAGGATGTTTCAGACAGCGAGGAACGAGTGTTGCTGGCAACGGGGCGCTATCTCGGTGAGGGTTTTGACGATGCGCGGCTTGATACACTGTTTCTGACGATGCCGATTTCGTGGCGCGGGTTGTTGTCGCAATACGCGGGCCGCCTGCACCGGCTCCATCCGTCGAAACGCGATGTGATGATCTATGACTATGTCGACGCCCGCGAACCCATGCTGTTGAGTATGAGTATGAAACGGCGTTCAGGTTATCGGACCCTTGGTTATACAGAGGTGTCGGCGCAAGAGACGCCTTCGAGGTCGGAGGTAGTTGTCGACGAGGCTGTGACGCAAAGTTGGCTCGACGTCGCCCCGTTCTCGGGTGGCGACGGAGTCTAGATGTGGCGCATCAAACTCGCCGCTATGTGGATCGTTACAAGAGGCTAGGTCGTCGTGCGGGAGTTTTGCGGGACTCGGTCCGGTGCCGTTGTGATTCGTCCTGATAGGTTGCAGCGGGCGTCGTCCGAGCGCATGAGTTAGATCAATCAGTTACAAATCTCGAATCGCTTTCGCAATGCGGAGGTCGAGGGTGCGATCCCCTTCTGCTCCACCAACCCACCCAGCATCAATGATTTACGGGCTATTCGTCTGAACGCGTTTAGCGCCCGCGTTTAGTCGCTCGCTAGCTCATCCACTCGTCTCCTCGCCGGTCCGTGCTTCCATCGGCCGCAATCAAGGGTGCCTATGTTCATTCAAGATGGACTAGAGAACAGCCTCGAGAATGTTCTTCCCGTTACTGCGTGGCGTTCCTGCCGCCGCGGTCTGGTGCGGGCTGGGTGCCCGGGAACGGCACCGCGGGTACGCCGGCGGGCGTGCCGACGAGTTCGAGGTTCAGGCCGTTGGGATCCTTGACGAAGACGTTGCGGATCGTCGGGCTCCACTCGACCAGGTCCTCGTTCTTCGACAGGACGCGCATGCCTTCCTTCTTCATGTCTGCCAGCAGTGTCTGAATCTGCTTGACGCGAATCGCCATGCCCGATGCGCCCGGGTCGGTGACGCGGATGGAGAATTCCTTGCGCGGCATCCCCCGGAATTCGATGAACTCTATGCGGGCCGTGCTCGCCGGGAAGGTGGCGCTCATCGTCCGATACGATGCACCCTTGCCGAGGCCGTAGAGATCCAGCCGGTTCGACTCGTTCGCGAACTTCGCGTTGCCACGCACGTCGAGCCCCATGCGATCGCTCCAGAATTTCATGTCGGCATCCATGTCGCGGACGGTGACGCCCATGATCGAGCCGATGACGTTGCCGGCGGGCGCGTCGGCGGGTGCGGGAATCTGCACCGCCTCCACGATGTAGCCGTCGGGGTCACGGAAGAAGATCGCCTTGGCGTCGCCGAACGGCGTCTTCACCGCGACAGGCGCCTTCGACGTCGTGATGATCGGCAGCCCCATCTTCTTCACGCCCGCCATCACCGGTTCGATGTCGCGAACGAGGAACTTCATATGGGGCGCGCCGGGGTCGGAGATCGCCGGCTGCTGACCCACCGTGCGCGTCGGTGTATTGGTGAACTCGGTCAGTTCGAAATTGAAGCCGCCCGGAATCGGTAGCATCGACACGCGCAGGTTGGCTTGCGGCGAGTTGGTCAGCACGCGGGGACCGTCGGACGCGAAGGGCCGAATCGGACTCGACAGGCCGAACACCTCCTTGTAGAAGGCGGTGGTGGCATCGAGATTGTTAGTGGCGTGAATCGCGTGCATGAAGCCCACGAGGGCGCCGCGGAAGTCGGCCTCCGTCTGCGGCGTCGGGGCTGACGGCGCCTGGGCGAACGCCGAATGACAGAGCAGCACAGACGACAGGGCGGCGGTGGAGAGCGCTTTCATCGAAACCTCACTTGAAGCGGCCAACCGCGCTGAGGATATCGGGCGGCGCCCGGTGAATACAATCGCCTGATGAAGGCGGTCCTGTGCGGCGCCACTGGGGTGATCGAGACGGCGGCGTTGTGCGAGTGCTTGGCCGATCCGTGACACGCCGCCGACCGAGCGCCTTGCGCCCGAAAGCATGTCGTCCCTTCGGTCAGAAGTGTCTCGGCGGAAGCGACGTTAGGCAGCCTTGTCGCGCGCGATGATGCTTTCGGTGCCCGACACCAAGAACGGCGCCAGAACCCAACTCAGGCCCGGCATGGTCGCGGCCCGCAGCGTCAGATTGCGGAGCGTGATGTCCCACTTGGTCTGCGGCACGATCCAGCGCGCTGTCTTGCGCCCGGATTCCTGCTTCTTGCGCACATCCGCTAGCAGGCGCTGCTGATAGGCATCGAGCGCCGCCGGAACGTCCGTATTCGTCCGCAGCTCCTCGGCCAGAACATATGCGGTACCCATGGCCAGCGATGCCCCCTGGCCGGCGAGCAGCGAGACGGCGTCGGCGGCGTCGCCGATCAGCGTGATGCGGCCCTTGCTCCATCGATCCATCTCGATCTGGGCGATTTGGTCGTAGTAGATGCCCGGAAGGCTGGCGGCCCGGTTCAAGCTGGTTGGCACGAGCCAGCCGAGGTCGCCGTAGACGCGGCGGAGCTCGGCCAGCGGATCGTCCGGCAGCGCCGGATCCTTGGCGACGTGGGCAAAGAAGGCGGCCACCTTGCCGCCGCGGATCGGATAGAAGCCGGCCTGCCGGCCGGGCAGGGCCATGATCCTGAACCGGTTGCCGAGATCGCTGGCGGCCGCCTCGTCTTCGTAGATGAACGCCGCGGTGTGGTAGCCGAGGTAGCGCGAGAACCGGCTCTCGTCGCCGAACGTGGCGGCGCGAATCTGCGAGTGGATGCCGTCCGCGCCCACCAGCAGATCGGCGGTTTCGACCGTGCCGTCGGAGAGCGTCACAGCGACCGCGTCGCCCTTGTCCGCGATGGTGGCGATCGTCTGGTCGAAGCGCATGTCGACCGACTTCGGCAGCGCCTCGAAGAGGGCGCGCTCGAGATCGCCGCGCATCAGGCTGAGCAGCCGGCCGTCGAGCAGGCCGGCGAAACGGTGGTAGTCGAGCTGTGCGCTGACGTGGCCCTTGCCGTCCATCCAGTCCACGGTGGGAATGTCGTAAGCGATCTCCTTCAGACGCGGCAGCAGGCCCAGTCGCTCGGCGACGTCATAGCCCGAGCCCATGAAGTCGATCATGTAGCCTTCGTTGCGGAGGCTCCGGGTGCGTTCGACGATGACGACATCCCAGCCGTCGCGGCCGAGGCAGCAGCCGAGGGAGAGGCCGGCGATGCCGGCGCCGCAGATGATTGCTTTCATGATGTCTTCTCCTCTGGAAAGAGTGCGTCCACGAACCGCCGCCACGCCTGTCGCGTCTTGCGTTCCGCGCCGAGCGCCAGCAGATGCAGACCGAGGCCGTCGAGCGTCATCAGGGCGAGACGTGCGGTGGTTTCCGCTTCCGGCCTCGGCATGAACTGGCGCAGCTGTTCGACCATTCCGGCAAGTACCGGCGCCGCGCTCGCGTCGATTCTTTTCCGCATGCGCTCGTCGAACAGGGCTCGGCCGAAGAAGACGAAGTAGGCTCTGAGGAAGCCTTGCTGCTCCCTCGTGATTTTGAAGGTCATGTTGCCGAGCTGCAGCAGCCAGTCGCGGGCTGTCGCCGGCGGCTTGCGTGCCGGCGCGAGCATGGCGGCGCCGAGCAGGTCGAACGCGGCGAGGGGGATCTCGTCGAAATTGGGAAAGTGATGAAACAGGTTGGCCTTGCTGATACCGACCTCGCGGGCGAGCGCCGACGCGCTGAAGCCATCCGGGCCGTCGCGCCCGAGCAGGACGATGGCGGCTTCGACGATGGAGGTGCGAGTGTCGCGTCGCGGTTTCATGGAGAAGAGTATACCGACCGATCGGTCGGTCAGCAAGCTGCACGGATTGTCGTAGCGGAGCTCGCGCCGTTCGTTTGCGCCTGAGGGCCTGGACGCGGAGCCAGGCGCCGGGCAGGGGAGCAGCCAAGCGCGCCTCGGTCTGCTATTTCGCCGGCGGCGCCTGGATCAGCACCAGAAACAGCCCGTCGGGATCGCGCACGATGCCGACCTTCAGCGTTGCGTTGGCAGTCGGCAGATCGAGCGGCTTGCCACCCGTCGAAATGAACGTGCCACCGGCCTTCGTGAGCGCCGCGACTGCGTCATCTATGTTCGATACGCGCAGCTGCATCCGCGTCGAGCCGGGGTCTGCGAGGTTGGCCGGGTCGGCGGGCGGGCGAGCGCCTTGCCACTCGATCAGCTCAAACGGCAGACCCGACGTCGGCACCGTGAGCCTCGCGAGCCGGTATTGCAGATCGTGTGGCAGCCCGAGCAAGTCGAGCACATTCGCGCTACCGGTGTACGGCGGAAGCTCACGGCTGCCGGCAAGCGCCAGCGTGTCGCGATAGAGCGCAAGCGATCTCTCGAGGTTGGCGACGGTGTGCCGCACCCGGACGCCGATGATGTTCGCGGTCGAGCCCGGCGGCGCGGTGCCGGGCTGAACGAGCTGGACGAAGTGGCCCGCCGGATCCCTGACGACCACCGCGAGCGTCTGCCCCGGCATGTTGACCGGCACGCCGCCGGTCGTGACGACCGGCGCCCCGAGCTGCTTCACGCGAGCGAGCGGCGCGTTGATGTCGCGCATGGCGACCAGCAGCATCGTCGTGCCCGGGTCCTGAATGCGCCGCTCGACAGGTTGACCGCCGGCCTTGGAAATTTCGACGATTTCGACGCCCCCCGGTGTGGGCGGTGCGCGCCCGATCTGCTGGCGGAAGCGGGAGTCCGGGAGCCCGAACATGGCCCGGAGCTGCGGATTATCGTCGAAGTTCGTCGGCTCGCCCTGCACGTCGAAGCCGAGGCCGTCGCGATAGAACGCGACGGCTTTCTCGAGATCCGCGACGATCGGGCTGTAGAAGTTGCCCGAGCCGACGACGAGCCCGGTGGGCACGGGTGCGGCGGGCGGATCGCCGGGACGCGGTGCTTGCCCCTGCGCATCTGCGGTGCCGGCCGCCACGAGCAACGCGGCGAGGCTGGACAGGCAAACGCAGCTGATCTTGGTCACCTTCATCATGGCGCCCTCCCTGTTCAAGCGGCGCGCCCGTGATGATGTTCGCGCGTCGGTTCGGGTTCAAGCGCGGCCCGATCGCAGGGCTTCGGAGCGTGCTACGCACGCCGACCTGGGGTATCGTCTATTCCCCTTAAGCCCAACCGCGAGGTCCGCCGATGAAGACCGCCTATGCCGTAGCGACATTCGTTGCGCTGGTCGCAGTGTTGCACTTGTCGCCGGCGCCGCAGGTCTCCGCGGTGTCGACTGCATCTGCCGCCGCATCGTGCCCGGCGTTCCTGAACCAGGAGTACCGCAAGCTGCACTCCTCGGACAGCGTGAACCTCTGCACGCTCGTCGCGGGCAACCCGATGCTGATCGTGAACACCGCGAGCCACTGCGGCTTCACGCCGCAGTTCAAAGGACTGGAAGAGGCCTACCAGAAGTACAAAGCGCGGGGACTCGTGGTGGTCGGCTTCTCGTCGGATGACTTCAATCAGGAAGCGAAGGACGAGGCCGAAGCGGCCACGACGTGCTTCATCAACTACGGCGTGAAGTTCACGATGCTCGCGCCGCAGCACGTGAAGGGACCGGAGGCCAACGCCGTGTTCAAGGAGCTCGCGCGGCAGACTCAGGAGCCGCAGTGGAACTTCAATAAGTACCTCGTCACCGCCGACGGCAAGGTTGCGCAGTACTTCGACAGCGCTGTGGAGCCGGAGTCGCAACAGTTCAACAACGCGGTCGAGAAGTTGCTGAAGTAGCTAGTAGCGCCCGCCGTTCTCCGTTGGGTTCGTGGAGCACGAGGGGTCGAAGCCTCGACCTCGAGCCGTGTTTTGGCTTGCCGGAGGGCCGTCGTGAGGTTGCCGTATTTACGGGTCGGTGATATGGTTCAGCCATATGAAGACCACGATCGATCTCGACGACGAGCTACTGCGCCTGGCAAAACAACGTGCCGCTGCCGCAGGGATACCGTTGCGAGCGTATATCGAGGATGCGCTCAGGGCCCGCCTTTTGCCGCGCCCCCGGGGGCGCAGCAAGTTCACGCTCGAGCTGCCGATCGTCGAGGGCACGGCGCCCCCCGCGGTTGATGTCGCCGACCGCAACGCGCTCTACGATTTGATGGAGCGCGATTGATCGGGGTGGACACCAACGTATTGATCTATGCCCATCGGCGCGAAACCGAGCGTCACGCTGAAGCGCTCCGGAGGCTCAGCGCGCTCGCAGAAGGCGATAGTCCGTGGGGGCTGCCGGTTTTCTGCATCGCCGAGTTCGTCCGAGTCGTCACCCATTTGCGCGTATTCACGCCACCCACCGACTTGCGCACCGCCCTGAATTTCATCGATCGCTTGCTGGAGAGTCCTTCCAGTCGCCTGCTATTGCCGGGTCAATCGTACGCGAGTACTTTTCGCGGTGTTTGTGAGAGCGCGGAGGTTCGTGGCAATCTCGCGTTCGACGCGCAAATCGTCGCCTCGTGCATCGAACTCGGGGTGCGCGATCTCATCACGGCCGATCGAGACTTCGCGAGATTTGCTGCGATAAGTCCGCAATTCCTCTAAGGGGCCGGAATCCCTCCGACACGCGCGTCGAGGCGGCGGCTAGTCGTGCCGGAGCGCGACGATCGGGCTCAGGCGCATCGCGCGGTACGTGGGCACCAGACAGCCGAGCAGGGCCGCGCCGGCCAGCGCGGCTGCCGCGACCGTCAGCGAAAGCGGGTCGTACACGGACACCTGCACGAGCATCGACGCCAGCACGCGATTGACCGCGATGGACGCCGCAAAGCCTATGCAGAGGCCAAGGCAGCACGGCCATAGGCCTTGCCGGCACACGAGCGTCGCACGATGCCCATGGACTGAAACGACTTCGCCTGCGCTCGATAGTCTTCGAAGTCCGGATACGCGATGCAGCACCCGCCGTTGCTGACATAGAGGAGCCGGTCGTTTTGGACCACGCCGGCGAACCCCTTGAAGAGCACGGCGTTCGTCACCGTGAAGACGGCCGCATTGACGCCAATTGCCACCGCGAGGGTCGCGACCGCGACGACGGTGGCCGTGCGGGCGCGCGCCATCGATCTGATTCCGTAGCGAACGTCCTGCGCGACGGATTCGAGCCATTGTGCTGCGGCTACGTTCCTCACGCCGATCAGAAGAACATCGTCAGATTCTTCGCGAGCAGCACGCTTTGGTCGAGGATGATCTTGCGTCGTGCAACCTTCAACTCGCCGCCGGTCCTCACCAGGGTATCTTCGCGCCGCCCCACGAGCAGGTCGGTCTCGTCCTCGACGCGGTTTCGATACACGATGAAGCGGCACGTGGTCGTGGTGGTCTCGCCTTCGGCGAGCGACGCAATCGGCTCCACCAATCGGACGTTGGTGATCAGATGCGAGATGCGGGAAATGGGCTCTTCGGCCCAGTGCATACCGGTTTGTATCTGCTTGACGCGCTTTCTGAGCGTCTCCTTGTCGTCGTGGAACCAGGCGAGGTCGTTTTCCGCCGTGATGTCCTGCTGGCGGAGCGCGTAGGAGACGTTTTTCCGCATCGGCATCCAGTACACGACGTCTTCCGTGAGCAGCTCGAGCCAGCGGTCGTATTCGCGCTCGTCGAGCAGGTCGGCTTCCCTGAAGAAAAGATCCTCGATCTCCCGCAGCAGATCGAGATAGGCGAGGCGATCCTGAGTGAGGCTCGGTCTCGTCAAGGCGCGAACCTCAAGCCCCGACCTTGCGGGCGTCGAGCAACTCGTCCCAGCGGTCCATGTCCATGTAGTCGGCCCAGCGCTTGTAGAAGGCGCGTGGGTTCTGCTCGCTCGTGATGGGCTGCTCGGTGACCACCCCGGGAATCACGGCGTGGCGCCCGCCGGCGCCCAACCCCGCCTTGTAGTGATATGGCCGGCGCCGTGCGATGGTGCCGCCGCTCGCAGCGTGCGCGTAGTTCCAGTTCTCCATGTCGTCCTGCTCGGTCATGCCGCCCGGGCCGGAATAGCGCATGTAATACTCCCGCAGGTACTGCTTCACTTCGTCCGGCGCCTGCTTGTCCACGAAGTACGTTCGCCACATCTCGGTTTCGTTGGCGCTCACGGGGTGCGAGACCAGCAGCGTGCGCGGCTGTTGCGCATGAAACGACATGTTGGGAAAGATCGTGCCGACCAGCGGGGAAGTGCCGGCGAGCGAGCCGCGGTTCTCGAGACGGCGCTGCCAGCACTGCTGGAAGTATTCGGACGTGACGGGCGACGTCGCGTATTCGGTGCGGATGTCCTGATTCGGGTAGACGCTGTACAGGACGCCGTGGCCCTCCGGATACGCCGTCACCACCAATTGCCCGAAATCGTCGCGGCGGCCCACGTCGCCGCTCGGGCCGAGGCGCACCATGTCGACGGACCGATGGCTGACGCCGTGCAGCCAATCGCCGGCGAAATTCTCGGCGATGAACTTCCAGTTGCACGGAACCCGCCACTTCTGCGGGGTGCCCAGCAGCTCCGTGCCGCCGTCGCCACCGTCCCAAGCGCACAGACCATTGTCGAACGCGAACGCGGCTTCACCGAGATAGTCCTCGAACGACGGTGCATCCTCGTCCCACGTGGCCCAGATCGTGCCCATGTAATTCGCGAGCTGCGCCACCTCCACCAATCCCCATTGGGATTTGTCGAACGGCGGCCGGTAGGCGTTCTCGTAATCCTGCACGCCAATCAGCGTGCCGTCCGTTTTATAGGTCCACGCGTGGTAAGGGCAGCGGAACGCTTTCGTATTGCCCGCATCGTAGCGGCAGAGCTTCATCCCGCGATGCGCGCAGCTGTTCAGGAACACATGAGCCTTGCCGCCGAAGTCGCGCGTGAGGATCACGGACTCCTCGCCCATCTTGGATACGAAGTAATCGCCCGGATTCTTGATCTGGCTCTCGTGCCCGACATAGAGCCAAGCGCGGGAAAAAATCCGTACTTTCTCCTCGCGGTAAATGTCCTCGTTCACGAAGATTTCGCGGCTGATCTCGCCGTGCGCGGTGTCGACCAGGTCGTGTGCAGACGGAGGCGTGCGTCTCATCGTTCTGTCTCGCTCGTGGGTCTCGTCACGGGACGATCTTGTCCAGCAGCTGCTGGGCCAGGCCCGCGCCCGGCGCGGGAATGCCCAGCTCGTGCGCGAGCTTCAGCCCGAGGTGCAGGTCCTTGTAGAACACCTTGCGGGAATGCGGTCCGAACGCGAGGTCGGACCAGTGATCGGCCACCCAGCTCTGGGCGAGCCCCTCGTTGATGACCTTCTCGAGGATTTTTGCGTCGACCCCGGACTCGACGCCCACCCGCATCCCCTCGTAGGCCGCCATCATGTTGATCGAGATGATGATCTGGTGGGCGAGCTTCGCACGCACGCCCGCGCCGATCTCACCGACGTGCTGGATCTTAGGCCCCGATGTCTCGAACAGCGGCCGGCATTTCGCGAGCGCTGCTTGCGAGCCGCCCGCCATGTAGGACATGGTTTTGTTCTTCGCCCCCTTCTCGCTGCCGCTGACCGGCACGTCCATCATCTCGACCTTGTTCTGCGCGGCCAAACCCGCGAGCCTTTCGATCGTGGCGGGCTCGATCGTGCTGTGGATCACGATGATGGTGCCGGGCGCCGCCGTCTCGAGCAGGCCCGCGGGGCCCGCGACCACCGTTTCCACCTGCGCGTCGTCCAGCACGCACACTTGGATGATTTCGCCGTGCGCAGCTACTTCCGCGCAGGAGCGTGCCACCTTCGCGCCCGCGGCCGCCAATTCCTCCAGCGGACCCGGGCGGGTGTCGAACACCATCAGGTCGTAGCCCGCGGCCGCCAGGTTCACGGCCATGTACTTGCCCTGCATGCCAAGGCCGATAAAGCCGGTTTTCATCGCATTCGCCTCTTGCCGGAGCCTAAGCGTGCTGCTCCGGTGGGATGATCGGTAGAGCCCCTGCATGTTACCGCTCGAAGGGTCGGGGGCCATTGGTCGGAATCGTCAGATACTTGGACTTTTCTTACGCTGGGCTTCTTTCTGCCGCTCGCTCCACCGCTGCGGGTGCAGTAAGCTCGAACGCATGCCGGCGAGAACCTCATCACCAGCATGCTCCGCATAAAGCGCTATGCGCCGATCGCGGCGGTCTATCTCCTCCTGCTCGCCACCCCGGTCGAGGCCGTGGCGCAGGACGATCTCGAGCACGCCGCAGGGATCGAGGAACAAATCCACGAGAGCATCGCCTCGGAGCAGACCGCGCACGGCGCTCACTCTACAGCGCTGATTCCTTTGTTCACGGAGCTCGGCCATCTCTATCGGGAGCTGGGTCACGAGCAACGTGCGGCCGCGGCCTTCGAGGAAGCTCGAGGCGTGGTGCGCGCGAACCACGGCTTCTCGTCGCTCGACGAGGCCCCGCTGCTCGCTGAGCTCATTCGCATCGAGGAGGGCTTGGGAGAGGCGCAGGAGGCCTGGGACCGGGAGCACGAGCTGCTCGCCTTGGCGCGCGCCCATCCGGAGGATGTGCGCGCCGCGGATATCTACCGCGAAATGGGCGACAAGCGTTTGGACCTGCTGAACCGCTACTTGGCCGGAGAATTTCCGCCGCAGCTCGCGCTCGGCTGCTACTACCATAGCTCGTTGTCCCCCGCCGATCTCATCTGGGTCGACCACAACTGCAGCTCCGGTAGCCGCAGCGAGCTGATCGACGGCGTGATGACGGAAGCCTGGCGGTACTGGTCCGCGGCCATCAAGACGCTCGCCGATCATCGGCTGTATTCGAGCCCCGAGCTGCGCGATCTCGAGATGCGGATCGTGCGCAGCTCGTATGCACTCGGGGCTTATTCCGTCGGACGCCGGAGCCTGGTGCGACTGCTCGCGTACGACGCGGCGAGCGACGTGCCGTCCCTCGCGCAAGTCGATTCGCTGCTGCAGCTCGCGGATTGGGACATCGTGTCGCGCGTCTTCTCGGACTCCGAGCTCGATACCTACGAACAGGCGTACGCGAAGCTTCGCAGGGATGGCGTCGACGCAAAATCGATGCACGCTTTGTTCGCTCCGGACGTGCCGATCGTGCTGCCGACTTTTCAGCCGAACCCGCTGATGTCCAGTTGGACGCCCGACAGCACGGGCCACATCGACGTGGCTTTCGAGGTCACGAGCTACGGACGTGCCAAGCACGTGAAGATACTCGACTCGACCACGAACGCCTCACGAGAAGCGGAGAGGGCGCTCGTTCAGCAGATCGAGCGCAGTGTGTTTCGGCCGAGATTGGTTGACGGCCAGGTGGCAGACGCTGCCCCGGTGGTTCTTCGCTACTATGTCGCCGGCGCCGAAGGTCGCGTCGAGCCCGAGCGTCTCGCGCCTGCGCTACGTTAGGGCCAACGCAACGACCGAATCCGCCGCGAGTCGAACAGCACGACAGGCGGCCCCAAAAGACGCACGGCGGGGCGCGTGCCGTTGCGAACGTGGCCTGTCACCGTGGGGCGTCCCTCATCATTGCCTCGAGATCGTTGATCTCGTGTTGGAATCGGCGAGCAACGATCTGCCCGTAGGTGATCGATGCCTCGAACACAAATAGTGCGATGCCAATCATAGCGATCGGTGCGGCCCAAGCCTCCGGCCCGAGGTACGATTCACTGTTGGGCCAGATCGGACCCAGGAACACGAGCATCGTGCCTGGAAGCATGAGACGCACGCCGGAAGGTATGGAGAGATTGAGATCCCGCTGACGCTCGAGCTGCCGTTTGTGCACTGCAGCGCAGGTTTCCGCGGTTGCGCCGGCAGGAACCGGCAGTGCCGCGAAAAAGTACTTCATTCCCCAGGCGATATATGCGGCCGCGATCAGCAGCAGGGCTGCACCGACTTTGAAGAGCAGCCCACGTTCGATCGCGAACAGCCCAACTGCACCCATCGCTACCAGCCCTGCCGAGATCTGATTCACCCGTACGCTACGTCGTGCTTTTGATTCGAGCCGCTTGGCACGCGAGCGAAGCTGCTCGGGCGTCATGGGTTCCGTACCGGTGAGTTGACCTCGCCAGAGGGCGCGGAGCTCGTTTTCGTCGTTCATGGGCATGATTCGTCTCCTGATACGAAGTAGCGCTTCAGTACGCTTTTCGTCCGATGTACTTTCTGTGCAACGAGATTGGGTGATAGACCGACGACGGCGGCGATTTCGGACGCTCCAAGCCCTTCCAGGTAAAGCAGCAGAACATCCCGATCGATGGGGTTGAGCTTCTGGACGATGACGCCGAGCCTTTCGAACACTCCCCACTCATCCGCGAGGCGTTCGTTATCGAGCTCGGCCGGCATGCCCTCCAGCTCTTCGAGAGTGACCCACTGGTTTTGCCGGGCACGCTTTTGTCGACGAACGTGAGTCGCGGCCGTGTTGTGCGCCACCCGATAGACCCAAGTGCGGAGCGCGCACTCGCCTTTGAAGTTTGCCAGGCTTTGCCAGACAGCGAGATGAATGTCTTGTAGCAAGTCCGGCCGGTGCGCGGGATCGCGCTCGTACGCGGCGGCGAGCCGGGCCATCGCGGGCCCGAGCTCCTTCGCCGCCGTGCGGTACAGCTCGTCCTGGCGTTCCACGGCGGCTGGGGCGGCATCGGCACCGACGTCTCTGCGCAGCAGTGACTGTATGAGTCCCATATTAAGGTAGTAGTCGCGGTGCGACGTTTATGACGGACACAGCGAGCGACCCATCACCGCTCGCGACTATGGTCGCTCTCGGCTCCCTTTCGTCGGCCGCCCCCGTTGCGGGTGCTACCATGCGCCTGCATCCCTTGGGGATCGTCGTCCCTCATCCTCCCGCAATAGCTGACGCGCTCGTCGGTCAATCGCGAACGACGAGCGTCAGGAGCAGCGCATGCAAATCCGTGTCGGCTACGAGCTGATCTACAAGTGTTCCCAGGATACGCCCATGATATTGACCGTGAATGTTCACTATTCACGGGCGTCCGATATCGTCGTGCCCGATTACCTAACCAGCGAGCCGTCCGTTCCGATCGTGGCCTATCGCGATGGCTTCGGTAACTGGTGCAATCGGCTCGTCGCGCCTATAGGAAGAATCGCGATCCGCGGCGCAGGAGTGGTGAGAGATAGGGGAGAGGAGGACGCTGTGGTTTGGTCTGCTCGCCAGTTCCCCGTGCAGGATCTGCCTGATGACACATTGGTATTTTTGCTGGGCAGCCGATACTGCGAAACAGATCGACTGTCCGAGACGGCTTGGACTCTCTTCGGTCAGACGCCAACAGGATGGCCGCGCGTCCAGGCCATTTGCGATTTCGTCCACAACCACATCGTGTTCGGTTACGAAAATGCTCGGGCAACCAAAACCGCGTGGGAGGCATACAACGAGCGCACCGGTGTTTGCCGCGACTTTGCGCATCTCGCCGTCGCTTTGTGCCGGTGCATGAATATTCCGGCCCGCTACTGCACTGGCTACCTGGGCGACATGGGCACGCCGCCGCCCTATAGCGTGATGGATTTCGCGGCTTGGTTTGAAGCTTATTTGGACGGACGGTGGTACACGTTCGATCCGCGCAACAATGTGCCGAGAATCGGCAGGGTGTTGATCGCGCGAGGCCGCGACGCTGCCGATGTCGCGATCGCCACGACTTTCGGTCCCGCCGTATTGGAAAGTTTCAAGGTCTGGACGGATGAAGATTCAGTGACGCCGGCCACGGGCGTCGCGCTACGGTAGCGCCAACGCAACGACCGAATCGCCCAGGTTGCCGCCGAGCGCACTTCTCAACTTGCCGTGACCGCCGGCGGAGACCACGACGTACTGCTTGCCGTGCCACACGTAGACCATCGGCGTCGACTGCGCGCTGGCGGGCAGCTCGATGCTCCAGACCTCGCGTCCCGTGTCGCTGTCGAAGGCCCGCAGGTGTGGATCGATCGTCCCCGCCGTGAAGATCAGTCCGCCCGCGGTCGCCACGGGACCGCCGAGGCTGATCGAGCCTTGCGGCCATCCGTCGCCCATCACGCCGAGCGGCGACTCCCACCGAATCGTCCCCGTCTGCGGGTCGAAGGCCACGACGGCGCCCCAGGGCGGCGGGTTGCACGGCTGACGGTTCGGCGCGACGAGCCATTCCCGGTGCATGCCGAACGGCGTCCCGCGCTGGAGGGCGAACTCGCCGCCCCATGACGTCTCGGTGTCCTGCTTGCGAGCGATGGCCGATTGCAGGTCCTCGCGCGGGATGATTCTCATGATCGCCGCGAGACGGTTCGTGCTCGCGATCAGCAGGCGGCGCTCCGGGTCCCATGCGGCGCCGCCCCAGTTCACGCCGCCAGCGTTGCCGGGAAACGAAAGCGTGCCGCCCATGCTCGGCGGCGTGAACAAGCCTTCGTTGCGCAGCGACGCCAGTCGCTGAGCGCACCACTCGCGCATGTCCGGCGATGAGCCCCAGGCGTCCGCCGCGCTCAATGTCCGTGGCAGCATGGATTCCCACGCGGGGAATGGCTGCGTCGGCGACGCGTGCTCCCCTGGAATGTCGCTCTCCGGCACCGGGCGCTCCTCGACCTCGTGCAGCGGCTGCCCGGTCGCGCGATCGAGCACGAACACATGACCGATCTTCGTCGTCACGGCGACGGCGGGCCGGCCGCGGAACTCGATGAGCACCGGTTGCGAAGCCACGTCGAAGTCCCACAGATCGTGATGCACGACCTGGAAGCCCCACACGAACGCCCCCGTGGACGCCTGCAGCGCGACGACCGAGTTCGCCCATTGGCCGTCGCCCGGCCTCGCGCCGCCGTAGTAATCGGGGCTGGCGCTGCCGGTGGGGATGAAGACGAGATCCCGCGCCGGATCCGCGGCGAAAGTCGACCAGGCATTCGCGGCGCCGGTGCGAACCTGCTGTCGCTCGGCCCACGGAATCGGATCCCACGTCCATTTCAGTGCGCCGCTGCGCGCGTCGAACGCCCGCACCACGCCGCGCGGCATGTCCACCGCGCCGTTGTCCCCGATCGCCGACCCGCTGATCACGAGATCCCCCACGATGGTAGGCGCGGACGTGATCTCGTAGTCGCCGCGAAACTCCGGGCCGAAGCCGACGCCGCGCGTGAGCTCGACCATGCCGGCAGCCCCGAAGTCGGCGCAGAGCTTACCCGTTTTACCGTCGAGAGCGAGCAACCGCCCGTCAATCGTGCCCTCGAATACCCGCAGCTTGCAGGGCGCTCCAACCGGTGCGCGCTCATCGGTCCACGCCGCCACGCCCCGCGAGGTGACCTCGGAATAGCCGTGCGCGCGATCGACCTTGGGGTCGTAGCTCCAGATCTCCGCGCCGGTGGCGGGGTCGAGGGCAATCACGCGATTGAATGGCGTCGTGAGAAGCAGCATGCCGTCGACCAAAATGGGCGTGGCCTCGAATGCCACCTTCTGATCGAGCGCGCTCGGGGTGTCGAGCGCGTGCGTGTGGTACGTCCAGGCGACGCGCAGCGCGCCGACGTTCGCACGCGTGATCTGCTTCGCCGTCGAATAGCGCGTGCCGCCGGCGTCGCCGCCATACACGGGCCAGCCGTCGTCGGCCGCATGCACGGCGGGCGCACAGATGAGAAACGCGAGCGCCGCGCCGCTCGGCCATCCGACCATCGGGGTGATTGTTTTCATGGCCGCGAGTGTGCTGCGTGGCGCGCGGCGCGCCAAAGTCATTGTGACGAGCGGGCCCGGAGTCGTGACGAAGCGGCCTGCGTCGCCCTGAAGCGCCGCGTCCAGGTGAGCTCGCTGCCGTCTTTGAGCACCACGAGGCGCTCGCCGTGAAACAACGGCTGCATTTCCTTGATGCTGTCGACATTCACGAGGTGCGCACGATTGATTTGCACGAAGCGTTGCGGATCCAGACTTCGCGCGAGGCTGTCGAGTGTCGCGCGCAGCGTGTACGTCTCGCCGCCGGCGTGCAGCTGCAGGTAGTTGCCGTCCGCGGCGGCCCAATCGATGCGCGTCACCGCCAGAAAGATCTCGCGCCCACCCTTCTCGACCACGAGGCGCTGCAAGGGCGCCTGCAACGGCTCCGACGTCTCGTCGCGACGCAGCGCGATTCCGGCCTTGGCTCGCTCGAGCGACCGCTCGAAGCGCTCGGGATCGACGGGCTTCAGGAGATAGTCGAGCGCCTCCGCCTCGAAGGCTTCGAGCGCGTACTGCTCATGCGCGGTCAGGAAGATGACGTGGAAGCCGCGTGGCTCGGCAGTCGCCGACAACACGCTGAACCCGTCGCCGTCCGGCATCTGCACGTCGAGAAACACCAGCTCCGGCGCGAAGCTACGGATGGCCTCGATCGCAGCGCGCGCCGAGCCCACCTCCCTGATCTCGCCGATCTCCGTGTCGCGCGCTAGAAACCGTCGCACCTTGCGTCGCGCGGGCGGCTCGTCGTCGACGATGAGCACGCGAATCATGTGCGAAATGGCACGGCGACGGTCACGAGCAGGCCGCCGTCGGCGCAGTTCTCGAACGCCAGCGCGTGCTCCGGTCCATAGAGCTGCGTCAGGCGCTCGGCCGTGTTCGTGAGGCCCGTGCCCCGCCGTAGCCGGCCCTCCGGGAGCCCGCACCCTCGGTCGCGGATGCCAAGGCTAATTCGCTGGCCGTCCCGCCGCGCGACGAGCGTGACGTTGACGACGTGGGAGCGCGGATCGGCGCCGTGCCTGATCGAGTTCTCGACGAGCGGTTGCAGCAGCAGATGGGGCACGAGCGCTTGCCGCACGTCCGCGTCGATGCGCACTTCCACGGTCAGCCGGTCCTCGAACCGCTTGCGCATGACATCGAGATACCGTTCGAGCGTGGCGATCTCGCGCTCGAGCGGCACGAGCGGTGCGTCGGAGTCGTCGATGGTCGCTCGCAGCAGCTCGCTGAGAGAGGCGATCATGGTGTCCGCGCGCCGCGGATCCTCGTAGATGACCGACGAGATGGTGTTCAGTGCGTTGAACAGGAAATGCGGCTGTAGCTGCAGCCGCAGATTCTCGAGACGCGTCCGTGCCAGCGTCGCTTCGAGCTGCACGGCACGCACATGCCGGTCGAAGAGATACAGAACGCTGACGATGACGCCGTACGCGATCACGTCGTGGAAGAACTCCATCGGATAGCGAGCGATCATGATCCCGTAGTCGTACGCGGGGAGGCCGAAGAGGGGATACAGCAGGCTGCGAAGCAGCCAAAGCAGCGACGTGTGCGCCAGCGAATAGACGATCAGCGCACCGGCGTGCACCGGCAACCAAGACGTCCAGGTGGCGAGACTCACGGGATGACGCCGAGCGACCCTGGCCACGAACGGAAACAGCAGCGCCGCCATCCACGCGCCCGTGAACAGCTCATTGATCAACGGCACGAGCGGGGAAACCGCAGCGCCCGCTGCGACGATCTCGAGGTATCGGTAGCCGAAGAACAGCAGGCCGATCGCCGTGAAATAGGCGAAGACGGTCAGGCCGGATTCGAGGCGGCGGTTCACGGTGGCCGAGTATATCGGCAGCCGGGTGACGCCGCCCGCGGCCGGCATCTACGGCGGGAATGCGGCCCGGCATGCACGGGCCCGAATGATGGGATTTGTCAGCGCCGGAGTGGGACGGTGTAAGTCAGCATCGCCCCGCCGTCGAGCGGCAGCAGCGCGACTTCGCCGCGCGGTGCCGCGTCCTCGCGCCGCTTCATGACGAACCTGGCCGTCGCAATCCCGATGGCGGCGCCCGCGACCGTGTCGGAAAGCCAATGGGCGTCGTGGTTGAGTCGCTCGTAGCCGGTCAGGGCGCCGATTCCGTAGCCGGCCACGCGGCGCAGCCAGCGGTGGCGATCGTCGCCGGACTCCGCGAGCACGGTGCCGATCGCGAACGCGGCCGCCGTATGCCCCGACGGAAACGACAGGCCGCCGTCGTTCCAGTGATCCCGCGGCACGCCGGGCCCGGGCCGTTCGCGGCGCAGGGCCACCTTCACGATTTCCGAGCTGAGCGTCTCGATCACGACGGCGCGCCGCATTGCGGCGACTTCCCAGCGGGCTTCGTCGTTGTGAGCGAGCTTGGCGGCGAACCACATGCCGCCGAAGGCGATGGCCGCCGGCATCGCGTCCGCGATCTCGTGGTAGTCCGGGTCCCCATCGTTCGCAAAACGGGCGCGGACATCCTCGTCACGGTGATAGGCCAGGCCGACCGCCGCGACCACGCCGCCGAAATGCAGCCACCCGCGGCGCCCCCAATTTCTCGGCTGGCCGATGAAGGCTTTGAAATCGTCGGCCAGGCGCGTGGGCTGGTCCGAGGACGGCTCCGCGCTGGGCACAGGCCCTGGGTCCGCTGCCGATTGCGCGCCGGCGGGCTGCTGTGCCAAGACTGCGACGAGCAGGCCGGCCGCGAGCATTAGCGGGGCGCGCTGCACGAACCGAAGCGCCTCGTGGCGGCGTACCGCCCTGAGGGGCGGGCGCAGGGCCGCGACTTCGGTAAGCGATTGATTCATTCGGACGGGACCTCGGGGGTAGCGCGGCGAATGCGCCGGGCGGTGGCGTGCTGTCAAGCATACTAGCGAACGGCAGCGGTCCGGCCCAGGACGGAGTTCACCCCGGAAGCTACGGCGCCCGGCACGGTGTGGAATAGGGGCCGCCTGACCTGTTACGTTTCGGGTAACGGACCCGTAAGGCCTTGTGAACGGAGTTGAACATGAAGCGCATCCTGATTCCCGCACTGCTGCTCTTGCTGGCTCACCCCTTTGGCTCCGTGCAGGCGCAAGCCCCCGTGGCCGGCAAGGATTACGTCGAGATCCAGAACGGCCAACCGCTGGAGCCGGCCAACGGCACGGTGGCCGTGGAGGAGTTCTTCAACTACATCTGCCCGGCCTGCAACGGTTTCGAGCCGGTGTTCGTCGCCTGGGCCGCGAAGCTGCCGCCGTACGCGAAAGTCGTGCACATCCCGGCGACGTTCCGGGCCGACTTCATGCCGTACGCGAAGGCCTATTACGCGGCGGAAGCGCTCGGCATCGCCGACAAGACGCACAACGCCGTCTATCAGGCCATTCACGTGAACCACAAGCTCCCGGGCGAAGGCGAAAAGCCCGACGAGGACAAGATCGCGGCGTTCTATGCCGGCTTCGGCGTCGATAAAGCCCAGTTTCTCGCGACCATGAACAGCTTCGGTGTCGAGGTGAAGATCCGGCGCGCCACGGAGCACATGAAGCAGTGTCGAGTGTCCAGCACGCCCACGATCGTGATCAACGGCCGCTATCTCGTTCAGGGCGCGTCGTACAGCGAGATGCTGCGCACGGCCAGCTACCTGATCGAGAAGGAGCACGGGGGCGGGGGCGGGAAGAGCTAGCGCTGCTCGAGCACCTGCAGCGCGCGGTCCGCGAGCTCGTCCGCCACGAGGAGCTTCACGCCCTGGATACCGCCTTCCATGGGCGCACCCACGCCGACGACCACCGCGGCAATCCCCGCCGCCTCGAGCGCGAGCCGATCGAGGTCTGCTTCGGTCTGTGTCGGATAGGTCTTGATGGCTTTCATGATGCGCCCTGCAGCTCCATGGTGCCATAGAAGCCGGCGCGTATACTGCTGTTTGGAGGGAACGCTCATGAGCACCAAGCCGTTCGTCATCGATCCGCACTTTCGGTTGCAGGAATGGGTGGCCGAGGAAAAGGGCTACTACGCGGACGAAGGTCTCGCGTACGTGTTTCGCGAGCAGGTGCAGGCCACGGACGGCAAGATTCACGATACCGCCGCCAAGGTCGGGGCGTATCAATCATTTGCCGCCGGGCGCGATACGAACGTGAGCTGCGCCTGCCACTGGACGGTCAATGTTGCGGCTTCTTCCGGGCATGGCCGCTTGTATCCGCACGTGTATTCCGTCGCGCCGGCGGGGGTGTTCGTGCCGGCCGAGTCGCCGGTGCGCGCGCCGGAGGATCTGGCGGACGTGCCGATTTCCGTCGGCTATCAGTCCGGGAGCCACTACGCGACGATTCAGGCGCTCGAGCAGTACCTGCCGGCCGAGCGGATCAACCTGTCGTTCGCCGACGGCCTGCTGTTCAAGCGCATGGAGCTGCTGCTCGAGGGGCGCGTGCCGGCGGCGGCGCTGTTCAGCGGCCCTTACTACTTCGCCGAGCAGCTCGGCTTCCGCAAGGTGCTCGACAACACGTTCATGATCGCGACGATGATTCATGGCGAGCCGGAAGCCGAAGATCTTCGTAAGTACTTCCGCGCGCTGCAACGCGCACAGCGCGACATCGATCTGCGGCCCGAGCTGTACACGCACTACTACAAGAAAGAATTTCCGCACCGCTATCACGAGGCCATGGACACGCGCCGCTGGGGGCCGGGCGAGCGGCTCGTGTTCGACACCTACACGGAAGACGCGTATTCGCAGGCGCGGGACTGGATTGCCGGTCACCACATCTTCCCCAGCGGCGATCTTGGCGCGCTGAGCTACCGCGAGTCCCTGTTTCCGTTGTCGTTGCCGTAGCCGTACCCGTCGGCAAGCGGCCGATCGGCCGCGGTGGGCGGGAGGCCGTTCGCTGCTACGCTATCCGGCCATGCTGTATCCGACCGTGCGCCCGCTGCTGTTCACGCTCGATCCCGAGCGCGCGCATCGCTTGGCGCTCGAGGCCGCACGCGCCTCGGGCTACCTGCCGGCGCGGCGGCTGCCGGGCTCGCCGGTCGAGCTCATGGGGCTGCGCTTTCCGAACCGTGTGGGGCTTGCCGCCGGCTTCGACAAGAGCGCCGAGGCCGTCGACGGCCTCGGTGGGCTCGGCTTCGGCTTCATCGAGGTCGGCACCGTCACGCCCCGGCCGCAGGGCGGCCAGCCGCGGCCGCGATTGTTCAGGCACCCGCGCGCCAATGCGCTGATCAACCGGCTCGGCTTTCCGAACGACGGCGCTGCGCTCGTCGCGCGGCGATTGCGTAGACGCCGGTACCGCGGCGTGCTCGGCGTGAACATCGGCAAGAACGCGGAGACGCCGCTCGAGCGCGCGCTCGACGACTATGTCGCCTGCCTCCGTGCGTTGCATGGGGTTGCCGATTACGTTGCCGTGAACATCTCCTCGCCGAACACGGTGGCGCTGCGCGATCTGCACGCATCCGCGCGCCTCGAGCCGTTGCTGTCCGGTTTGCTGACGGAGCGCGACGCGCTGCTTCGCGGCGGCACGCGGCGCTTGCCGCTGCTGCTGAAGGTCTCGCCCGATCTCGACGCCGCGGCGCTGGCAGACGTTGCGCGCGTCGTGGCGCACGTGTCGTTGGACGGCGTCGTCGCCACGAACACCACGGTGCAGCGCGACGGCGGCGACAAGGAATCGGCGGCTCGGCTCGGCGGATTGAGCGGCGCGCCTCTGCACCGGCTCTCGCTCGCAGCCGTGGCCACGTTGCGGGGGCTCCTCGGTCCAAGCGTCGCGATCGTCGGGGTTGGTGGCGTGGACTCGGTGGAGAAGGCCCTGGCGATGCGGGCGGCCGGCGCCGATTTGATCCAGACCTATACCGGCTTGGTGTATCGCGGCCCAACGCTCGTGCGCCAGCTCGTGCGCGCGCTGCAGTAACGCCGGTTCGGCCAGGGCCTCAAGCGCCCGCCATCAAATGGGACGCGCTGAACTTCCGCGGATCCGTGAGGATCTCCCAGATCGCGGCGCGCGAGCGGTCGATGTCACGGTCGAGCGGCGGATCGGTGTTCTGAAGCAGCGCATGCAACTTGCCGAACAGCGAGTCGTAAGCGCGGCGCAGCTCGGTCAGCGTCGCCGTGCCGTGCTGCGTGTGATACTCGCGGAACTTCTCCAGCAGGTCGTCCGATTCGTTCTTGACGGCCACCTTCGTCAGCAAGTTGATCGCCCTCGTCTTGCGAAGGCGCAGGGCGAGGGACGTGATGTCCAGCGTCTCGGCAGACGTCCGCGACGCGCGCGCGGACGCACTCGGAGCGGGCGCGGCCCCGGATCCTGGCGCGGCCGGCGCCGCAGGCGCGGCGAGCGGCGGCGCGGAGGGTTCCGGCGGGAGCGCCGCGGTCGCCACCGACGGCGGCGGGGCCTGGGGGCGGGGGGCTACCGGCGGCTCGCCGATCGAAATCCGGCCATCGTCGGGAAGCGCGGCCGCCTGTGGCGAGGGGGCGGCGGGCTCGGGTCTTGTCCCATCCTCCGCGGCGGATGGCGTGGTGGCTGCCGCGGACGGCGCGGCGGTGGTGGTCGGATCCTCCGGCGGTCCGGGCGTGAACTCGGCGCAGCCGGCTGCGGCGAGGCAGCACAACGCAACGAGGCCGCGCCCGAGTCCCGCGCGGCCTAACATTCTCGGGGTTCCTGTGTTCGCACGAAGCCAATCTCCGAATTCAGGCAAGAAGGACGCGTCCTAAGACGTCCGATGCAACAGCGGGGCCGAAATTAATTTGGCACTTTCACCCTGAACGCACACTGAATCCGTTCGGGCCCACCGACCGGATGCGCCGCGGTGGAATCGGCGGCTTCGACCTCGGGCAGCCGGCCTGCTACGATCGTGGCCGCTCGGTCGGAGCAACCACGTCCGCGGAAAGGGCTGCGCCCACGACACAGATGACCGCTTTGAGCTGGTCTTCCGTGCTTTCCCTTATCTGCCTGGGCGGACGCAGGCGCTTCGATAAGGGGACACGCATGACCGACCGACTCGGCCCGCCTTCGTACTTCCGTCTGAACTTCGAGCAGCAGCAGAAACGCGCCAAGGATCTGCTGAAAGCCGCGCGCGCCGGCGAGCCCGCGGCGCTCGCGCGATTCGGTTCGGCGCCGAAGCTCGCCGAGGCGCAGCGCCTGATCGCCGCCGAGCTGCGCTTCGACAGCTGGGCGGCGCTGAAGCGCCACATCGCGGCCATGACGCGCGAGCGCGCGGCGATCGAAGCCGGCGCGGCGCACGCGCCGGGGCTGGACGCCGAGCGGCGCACGCTGCACCTGCGCTGCGGCAGCGACATCGAAGCGCCGTTGCAGCGGGCCGGCTTTCGCGGTGAGTTCCACGAGCACAGCTATCCGTACCTGATCGGGCCCGTGCGCGAGAGTGGACCGGGCTGTCTCGAGGAGCGCGCGCGCTTCCTGGTGGCCCGCTACGACAGCGAAGAGCGCCCGCTCGTTTACGACGAGGTGCTGGCGCATCTGCAACGAGACGAGCAGCGGTTGCACGAGTCCGCGAGCTACGAGCGCGTCGTGATCTGGTCGCGAGGCGGATTGCTATGATCAGCTCGTCCTGATCCGTCTGCTCGCGCACTACGCGACCCACGCGCCGCCGCCGTTGCTCGAGCTGATCAACGTCGGCGAATTCCCCGGCCCCGTCCGGTTCGTCGGGCTGGGGCAGCTGCCGCCCGAGGCGCTGCGGCTGATCTGGCCCACGCGGCGACCGGCTGGCGCGGAGGAGCTTGCGCTCGGGCTTACGGCCTGGCGCGCGCTCGCGAGCCCCGATCCACGTGCGCTGGCGGCGCTGGTGCGCACCGGCACGCCCGCGCTGCCGCTGCTTGCGCCTGCGCTGCATCGTCATCTGCGCGAGCTGCCGGCCGCGCGCACCGGCTTGTCGTTCACGGAGGAGATGGCGCTGGCGCTGCTGGCGCAGGCGCCGCACAGCTTGAACGGAGTCTTCGTCCAGCTGAATACCGCTCTCGATCCGCTGCCGGGGCAGGGCGATCTCCAGGTGCGCGATCGCGTGCTCGACATGGAACGCGCGCGCGAACCGGTCTTCACGCGTGCGCCCGGCGTCGGTCGCGACGGACGGTCGCGCTCGCCATGGACCGACGTGCTCACGATCACGGACGCTCGGGCGCGCGGTGCTGCGCGGCGATGTCGATTTCCGCTCGCTCGAGCCGCCGCTTCGCTGGGTCGGCGGCGTGCAAGTCGGCGCTGGACACGTCGATTGGCGCTGGGACGAGACGACGCACGGACGCTCGCCGGCTCGCATGAGCGGCGCGCGGCTTCGCCGCGCGGGCTAGGGGAGGTCCACGGACGCGGCGAGCTCCTTCACGGCCTCGGCCGCGTCGGTCATCGCCATGCTGTCACCGACGGCGACGAGCTGGATGAACGTGCCGCCCGGCAGCACGCGCAGGAACTGCATGATCGTCCGGTCGCCGCCGACGGCCGTGAGGTAATAGCCCTGCCCGCCGGCGAATGCCACCGGCATCCGCTCCGTGATCTGCGCGCTCGCCGCCATCATGCGCAGCACCTGCTCGGCCAGCTTTGCGCTCTCCGTCGGCAACGCCGTCGTGCTCAGCCGACGAATCGAGGCGACCGGCTTCAAGCCCGTGGCGTCCACGCCGTCGAACGTCGCGAGGTTCACGGTGACGCGGTCCGGCACGTCGGAGACGCGGAAGGGCTCCACCGCTTTGAACTTGAACGACAGCTGCGCGAGCTTCTCGTCGAGCGTCGGCAGTCGCGCGATCTCGATCGAGCGGACGACGGCTTCCACGTCGCTGCGGCTCAGCGGCTTGGCGGCGGACAGGTTGAACGTGACGAGCACGGCCTTCGCTTCGCCGCCGCCGAGCACGGTGATGTACTTCGTCAGCTCCTTACCGTTGCGCTCCTGGGAGCCGATCGCGAGCGGCACCTGGCTCTTGCCGACCGCGATCGGCTCGATGCGTGTGATCCGCACGCCTTCGCTCGCGTACCGCGTCGAGGCAGTTTTCGGCGACGAGAACACGGACGCCACCTCGGCGTAGCGCTCCGGCGGGTACTCGGCCACCGTGATCGTCGAGCCCGCGGCGGGATCCTCGAGGCCCGGGAAGCCGCGTGCCACCCGAAAACCCGGTGGCGGCGTCAACGCCACCGTGGTGCCGGGGATGCGGACGAGCTGCGCCTGAATCGAGAAAGGCACTACGACGCTTGCGAGCAGCGCGAGGGCGAGTGGCCGTGTGTTGCGAAATCTCATGGCGTAACCCCCTTGGGCTCCCGCTCCCGGCGCAGTCTACGATTGTAGCTCGGCCCTCGCCGTGGCCCACGCCTCACGGAGAATGCCGGTCGATCGCGTCCGGGTCGGCGCCGCGCTGGCTACAGGCCGCCTACGGGCCGGCCTCGGCGCGCGCCGCTCGATCGCGCAGCTGCTGCATGCCGGCGATCGCCCAGCTGTAATCCATGCGCTCGCCGAGCCAGCGGCAGCGGCTGGTGTGGGCGTCGATCGCGAGTCCCGCGTCTTCGTTCAACGCGTGGAGGCGCAGCGTGGCTTCGAAGCTCGCCTCCGGCGCTTCGGCCGCGATGTTTCCGCGGAAACATCGCTCACCGCGCTCCGCCACGCGCGTGCCGTCGGGCCGCGTGAACACGAACACGCCGTCGTCCGTCACCGCGAGACCAAACCCACCCTCGTGCACGAGCCGATGGTGGAAACGGCACAGCGTCACGAGATTGCCGAGCCGCGTCTCCCCGCCGTCGGCCCAGTGCTGGACGTGATGCCCCTCGGTGAAGCGCGTGCGCGTGCACCCCGGGTAGCGGCAGCCGCCGTCGCGGCTGCGCAGCGCCCGGGCGAGCGCCGGCGGGATCGCGCGTGTTTTGCGTCCGACGTTCAGCGGCTCGCCGTCGTGGCCGTCGAGCAGGCCGACCAGCGTGGCGTCACAGCCCAGGCGCCGCGCCGTGGCGAGCGCCAGCGCCGGCCCGTCGTCCAGCGCACAGTCGTGCGGCTCGGTGTCCGCCGCCGTCACCGCCTGCGTGAGCACCGCCTGGTCCACGTGGACCACGACCTGGTAGCGATCGGCCGTGGAGGAGTCACCCGCGCGATGCTCGAGGTACTGCTCGGCGACGTGCGCCAGCGCATCGGCCCGGTACGCGGCCGCCGTCTGCGCCCGCTCGAACGCCGAAGCTTCCGCGGCAGCGCCGTCGCTCGCGCGCAGCTCCTCGGCCGCCGCCTCGAGTGCCTTGCGTACCAGGGCGCCGACGTCCGGCGGCAGCCGCCCGTGCACGACCAGCATGCCGGCCTCGTCGAAGAAATAGTGCAGGCCGCGGCCCTCGTGCTGCGCCTGCGCACGCCGAGCGGCCTCGGCCCGCTCGACCCAGCGGTACTTGCGCACGAGCCGCTCGACATGCGCCGCCGTGCCGTGCAGCGCCACGTTCACCAGCACCGACTCGTTGGCCGGTGTGGCCACCCGCGTCATCGCGCGCACCTTGGAATACGAGATCTCGCCGCGCGCGAACGTGGCACTGATCTGCGGCAGCGTCTCGAGCGCCCGCGCTACGCGCACCTTCTCGCGTGCGGCGACCGTGCCGATGCCGCACTGCCAGTTCAACCAGTGCGCGGTGTTCATGAGGCCGTGGCGCTCGTAGCCCCGGGTGCGGTCGTACTCTGCGACGAGCGCGAGGAAGCGGAACGTGGCCGCGTTCAGGTGACCCCACAGCTCCGTGATCGCGCCTTCGAGCCGCTCGAAGGCGCGCTGCTGAAGGGCGTGGGCCGCGGGGTCGTAGGGGCAGGCGGGGGGTGGCGAGGCGGCTGTCCATGGGATACCCTGAGCACTGGAAGGATGTCCAGTAGAGTGCCATAGAGCGCGTTCTAAATCAAGAGGTTACCTGGTTCACACGGGCATTACGCTCAGCACCCAAGTAGGCTCGGCAACTCAGCCATGTGCTCGAAGACGGTTGTCGCCGGACCCGCCAACTTCGTTGCTGGGGTTACTCCACCAGCGTAGGCGAGCACCCTCATTCCCGCTGCGCGGGCGGCAGCGACTCCCATTACGCTGTCTTCGACGACGATGCAGGCCGCGGGCGGGACTCCCATTCGTTCGGCGGCGTGAAGGAATAGATCCGGGGCGGGCTTGCCGCGTGGTACCTCTGTTGCACTGAAAATTCGGCCATGGAATCGGTCGTATAGGCCCGTAAGACCGAGCGTGAAACGCATCTTCTCGTGACTCCCACTCGACGCAACGCAGGTGGCTACAGAAATTCGATCGAGCGCATCCACGACGCCCTCAACCGGGCGGAGGCCTGCGACGAACGCTTTACGATAGAGAGGTTCGACTTCCGCCTCCCAGTTCTCGGGAAGGCTGAGCCCTAAGTGTGATTCGACTTCGTGGCGAAAATGCGCATCGGAAACGCCTACGAATCGTTCAACAACCTCCGCCTCGGTCAACGACCAACCGAGTCGCGCGAGAACGACAACATCGACCTTGATAGCGAGTTGCTCGGAATCGACCAGCACCCCGTCACAATCGAAAATTACGAGACTGTTCATTCAGTGCGTTCGTTCCCTGTGCTTACCCAGTAACGCTGCACCACACGTGAGTACACATCCGCCCATATCTCGTCCTGCAGGACACCTCCGTTATTGCGTATGGCTTTCTCCGATCCGACGTTTCCCTTGTCGCACGTGACGAACGCGCTACCGATGCCGAGTTGCCGCGCCTCAGCCAGCGTACCGCGCAAGATTTCGGTGGCGAAACCAACTCCTCATCCTTCTTGGCGAACTCGCGAATAAGAGACCTGAGACTGGCCTCAAATCGTGGCACCGGCTTTGTTAATCGAGTGGATCGCATCGAAATCGCTTAGGACGTACGTCTCATGAGGCGATCTGGCAGTCCCTCCTCGTTGGCGCCACTTGTCTGCGAAACGGTTTTGAAGCCGTTCCGTTCATAGAATCGAATTGCATCAACGTTGTTTTCAAATACCCGGAGCTCGATACCTCTGGGCATTTGGCGCAAAACTGCTTCAAGGAGCGCTGTTCCCACGCCTCGTCGTTGATAGGCCGGCAGCACATACATATTCGATAGCGCCCTGCCAAAAAACGAGGCATAGCCGACGATGTCTCCGCCGACTTCCGCAACGATCACGTTTTCGCTGGCGAATACGCCCATCATCCAACTTCGCGTCTCGTCGGGGCTGTACAGATCGGGCAGGTAGCTCATTTCCCGACGAACCGCTGTATGTATATCTGCACACTTCTCGGCTTCACGTGCGCGAGCCGTTCTGAAGGACGCCGATACCGGCTCCTTCGCTCGAAGACGCACTGCGATGTGCCTGGCGTAGGGCTTGTAACCAATACGTTGAGCGATCTTGACCGCCGCGACGTTCGATTCGAGCGTCTGATAGAGAAGGAGCTTGCCATGCCGAAGCGCGCGATCGACGACAGCGCCCGCCGCCGCGGTTGCCAAGCCACAGTTACGATGCGCCGCATGCGTCAGAACACAAACATCTCCAGCCTCTTCCGTCCACGGGCGATAGCCGGCGAGCGAAACAACTTGATTGCCGTTCTGAATAGCGGCCAAGAACTGCGTGGCTTCCTGGAGGCCGGAGTATTCCCAGGCCTCTTGCCCACACATAACGCGGAACGAATCGATGACGGAGTCATCTTTCGGTCCCAAGAAGTGAACGTCCAAGCCGGTGTCGACGCGCGCGCTGCGTTGTTCGATACAGCCCTGAAACGCAGGCCCAACGAGTTGCTCCAAGTGTTCGCCGAAAACACCCTTGAAAAAGGGAGTGCTCATCAACGTCGCGTCGTCGACGCTTGCAACACGGCTGCGCAAGAGAGGCACCCAAGCGATTGGCGCGGATACGACGGTGCGTTGTTTACGGCGAAAAAACCAAACGCCATCGTATCCCTTTAGGCCGACGTGCGCTGCGATCGACGTACCCGGCTTATTCAGCTCCGCAGCTGTGACGCCTAGATAGGCAGCCCAGAAACTGTCGTACCGTTCACACACGGCGCCTATCGACATCGCTGAATAACGTCGCCGTTGGGTATGGCAACGCTAACCGCGGAACGTCCTCCAACGCAAAGTACCGAAGCGATTTGGTTTCCGAATCGAGTGCGTTCGACACCCGTCGAGTTACCGTGCAACGAAAGAGCGCAACCATGTACTCAACCACGTCACCGTTGGGGTAAACGTAGTGAAAACCCTGGCCACCGAACACGCCCAGGAGATGCTCCGGTACGACCTCTAGCCCCGTTTCTTCCAGCACTTCGCGCCGAACAGCTTGCTCAGGGCTCTCGCCCGGCTCAACGGCCCCAGCTGGCAGGCTCCAACCCTCGCCCGATGATCTCTCCTGCAAGAGAATCCTTCCGTCAGCATCCCGGATCACGGCAGCAACACCCGGCAGTAGCAGCAGGTCGTGACCAACCTTTGCGCGAAGTCTCTGAAAGTACGGTGACATACCTGCGTGACTGCTAATGCTCTGCGTGTGGATATAGTGGCCTCAGCATGCGCGTAGCGCCAAATGGTCTTTTATCTCCTTCGTCTGTTCATCGCGGTTCCGGCTTTGAATCCGGCCGCTTCATAAAATCGGGCCACCAGGGCGCGCATGACAAATAAACGCCGAACACGTCGAGCCGTTCGACCATCTTTCTCAGCAGCGCAGTTCCTATTCTGGCCAACTTTAGATTTGGAGATCAAAAGAGTCCGCCCGTTTTTGGTGATTCGCTCATGACCGGTCATAGGGGCGCGAACCGTTGTTCACTTATCGCGACGAGAACCGGACGTTTGCCAACGTGCCCGCACGCCGCGCCGCCAACATCGACCCGATCGAGACGCTGAGGGCAGAGTGACGACGGATTCGACCGCCAAAACGCCGTCCGCCTGGATCGTGATTACTGCTGATAGCCCGGCTTGCAGCTGTACGGGTCGTGCCAGCGCTCGGTGCGAATGTACGCTTCCTTCTGCGTCAGCCGCTGCTTGAAGATCGCGGGATCGTCGATCGTCCAGCTGATCGTGAGCTCGTGCGTCGCGGGATCCACCTCGAGCCGCTCGGTGAGCTTCAGGTTCTCGCTGTGCATGACGCCGTAGCGCGGCTCCAGCGCGGCGGCCTTGAAATTCGTGGTCTCGATCACGAGCGCGGCGCCGTCGAAGCGGCCCGTCGAGTAGCCCATCGTGCCGGGCGGTAGGCCGGGCGGCGCCGCCGTCTCGTTCAGATGCACGATGCGCCGGCTGTCCATGAAGCGATTGTCGATGACCACCTGCGTCGCCTCGCGACGAATCTCGAACGGCTCGTTCACGTTGACCCAGAACCGCACGGGGCTCGTGGGGTCGCAGTAGATGGCGGGATCGTCCTTGACGGGATCGAAGGCCGCGCGCCGCCGTTCGCCTTCCTCCGTCAGATCGCCCTGGTAGCGCGACACGGCGAAGCGCTTCATGGCCCAGATGCCTTCGATCGAGTCGCTCTGCGCGGCGGGCACGGGCGCCGCCGCGGGGGTAGCCCCGAACAACGTCGAGGAGCGCAGCACGCTGCCGTCGTCGAAATGCGCCTCGCGCAGCGCGCAGCCCGTAGGGTTCTGCCGCGCCTGGATGCCGTCGATGCGCACGTGCTTGCCGGGCGCGAACATCGCGGTGGTCAAGCCGTTGCGCTCGAGCACGCTGCGCGACGCCATCTCGCAATGCCACACGGCTTCCTGCCCATTCGCGCCAACGACGCGCAGGTACACGAACGAGTGCGGGTTGATGAACTGGAACTCGCTGACCGTGCCGTCGATCGTGACGGGTTTCGATTCGTCGTAGTGCGGCGCCACACCGTGGTGGGCGAAGCCCGGGCTCGCCGCGAGCGCGGCGGTGATGGCCAGGGCAGGGCGGAGGCAGCGCATGACCAATCCCTCGTCCGTCGAAGCGCGACAACGAAGGCGGCCGAGCCGGCCGCCTTCGTCCAGAGAGCGCCGCCCCGGGCGTCTAGAACCTGAAGCTCAAGCCGACGCCCACTTCGCGCGAACGGCCCACGATCGAGAAGTCGTAGCCCCAGATATCGCGCGTGTCGAAGCCGCCGTTCACGTACAGCTCGTCGAGCAGGTTCTTGCCCCACACCTCGACGCTGTAGTTGCGAGCGGCGGGCTCGTACACGAAGCGCGCATTCAGGATCCCGTAGGCGGGCTCGAGCACGGGATTGCCGTTGGCGTCGACGATCGTGCGCTGATACGCCGCGTCGCGCGCGTAAGGACCCGTGTACCCGTAGTTGCCGACGAGCGTCACCTGGCCGCCGCCGCTCAGCGGGATACGGTAGCTGGTGCCGATCGTGTACGTGGTGTCGGCCGCGTACGCGAACGGCGCGCCGGGGAAGTTACCCGTGATGCTGGCCTGGCCGGGTTGGCCGGTCAGCACGCCCGCCTGGATATAGTTCGTGTCGATGAGGCCGATACCGGAATTCAGCGTCAGCCGATCGGTCGGCGCCCACACCACCTCGAATTCCCAGCCGTTCGCCGTGCCCTTGCCTTCGCCGGTGCTGTACGGGAACGGTTGCGTGTTGCCCGCGCTGTCGGTCGGCAACAGCGTGATGCGCATGCCGTCCCACTTCGAGTCGAAGTACGTCGCGTTGAAACGCAATTTCCCGCTGAGCCAGTCGGAGCGCAGCCCGATCTCCGTATTCTTGATGATCTCCGGGGGCAGATCGATCTGCGCTTGCGTCGGGCTCACGCGCCGGGGATTCGAGCCGGCAGGGATCGACGACAACACGGCGGCCGAGCCGATCGTCACGATCGGGCTGCTGGCCGACGTGAAGCCCTCGGCATAGGTCAAGTAGACCATGAGGTCGCTCGTTGCCTTGTACGCCGTCGAGAACTTGTAAGTATTGATATTCGGCGTGTCCGGGTCGCTCGTCGACGTGGCGACGACGTTGTGCGCGAACGGGTCGCCTTGCGGCCGGATGGCCGGATCGGGCGTGCGGAACGCATCGATCGGCACGTAGCGCTTGTCGCCGCCGCTCTTGTCGCTGACGCGGGCGCCGACCGTGATATCCAGCTTGTCGGTGACACCGAACGTGGCCTCACCGAACCAAGCTTTGTCCTTGTCCCAGGCGTTCGTCAGCGCATCATCGCTGATGAAGCTGAAGTTCCATCCGTAGAGACCCGCAGGCCCTGCAGGGCCGGTTTGCAGCATGCTGCCGCCCGTGAAGCCATTGAGGTTCAGCAGGAACGCGGTTTGCCGCACGTATTCGGCATACGTCGTGTTGACGGACATTGGATTGGCGAAGCCGGTGACCGGATTGACCGTCGAAGTCGCCGGGTTCACGAACTCCCACATGCCCCAGCGGTAGAAACGCTGCGTGAGGTCTTCGTCCAACGAGTACAAGCCGGCAATCCAGTTGATTCGATTGTTGGGCGTGCTACCCGTCAGATGGAACTCCATCGTCTGGTTCTTCCGCTCCTGCGGAATATCGTCGGTCGTGATCAAGAACTCCGTGCCGTCGAAGTCGATGACCTGGCGTTGGAACTGCTTCCAGTCGGACAGGATGGCCTGGAAATGCAGGCGGTCGCTGATATCCCAGTCGGCCGTGATCGTGCTGTACTTCAGATCCGCCGTGATGCCGTCTTGCATCGAGTCCGACTTCGTCTCCCACTTGCCAACCTGCCCCGGGCCGAACGAAACGTCCGGCAGGTACGGGTTTGGCGTGTACGTGGAGCCAATCGTCTCGACGGGCTGGCCTGCGCCATTGAGCTGGGTCGCGTAATCGCCATAGCGGGTCTGTTGCTCGGCGACGAAGCCGTTCGGATAGTTGGTCGTGTGCGTAGCCGGTGTGAAGGCCGTGGGCGGCGTGCCCGTGTAACGCGTGCCGATCGTGTTCGCGGGCGGCGCGCTCCACACGCCGTTCGTGCAGGTCGGCAGCGGCACGCCGGCGGGTGTGCCGGCCGGCGGTGTCCAGACGTTGCCCAGCGAAACGCAGCGGGCATTGGCCGCCGACTGGAACGCGCCGAGCATGATGTTGTACGCGTAGATCTTCGAGTTGTCGTACCGCGTCATGCGGTGAATCTTCGGGTCGGTGCCGCGCTTGCGCTCGTCGTTGTGGGTGAAGCGCAGTGAGAACTTGTCGGTCGGTTCCCAGAGTAAGTCGGCGCGCAGGAGCGTGTCGTCCTCGGAGCCGAAATCCCACGGCGTCGTCAGACCCTTGAGGAAGCCGTCGTTCTTGGCGGTCGCGCCCATGAACTTGGTCTTGAACTTGTCCGTGATCGGCACGTCGACGGCCAGCGAGGCGTCTCGTCGGTTGAAGTCGCCGACATCGAGCTTGATGCGCGCGCCGAATTCATCCGCCGGTTTGCGCGTCGTCATGTTGACCGCGCCGCCGTTGGTATTGCGGCCGAACAGCGTGCCTTGCGGGCCGCGCAGCACCTCGACACGCTCCATCTCGTCGAAGTTCATCTGCTGGAAGCCGAACCCGTCCTGCCATACGCCGTCGACGTACAGACCGACGCCGGGCAAGCCGCGGATGTAGAAGTTCGCTTGCGCGCCGCCGGTGCTCGGATTCAGCGCAACGTTCGGCACCATGATGCCGAGGTCGCGGCCGTTCGTGATGCCGCCGAGCTCGAGCTGCTGTGCCGTGAACGCCTGGATCGACAGCGGTGTGCTCTGCAGGTCGGTTTCACGGCGAGTGGCCGTGACGATGATCTCTTCGAGCTGTGCGTGGGCGCCGAGTGGAATGCAACCGAGGATAGCCGCAGACAATGCGGCGAGACGTAGTCGTGGTACTCGCATGCGAAGTTCCCCCCTTCCAGCATTAGCGAAAATAGCGAAAGCCCCGCGCGAGTATGGCGCAACTTTGTGTTTGTGCAAACCCGCAGAGGCAGGCTCTTCGGCCTTTCCAGCACGTGTGTGGTGCGCAACCAACACCGCGTGGAAGATGACCGTGCCACACCGATCGGTACGGTCGTGTGTGCTTGTTCGGTCCGAGCCGCGTCGCTAGAGTGCCAACGCCGGCCGCGAAAACGTGCCGAAGGCGGCTGGCCCCACAGACAACTGCGACGCATGACCTAAAGGGGGGCGGTGTTGGACGCAGCGAGCCAAAGGCGTCTCAGCGTCGCCGTCGACATCGGCGGTACCTTCACCGACCTGGTGGCGTTCGATCGAGGCACCGGCCGCGTCCATCAGAGCAAGGCGCTGACCACGCACGATGATTTGCCGCGCGGCATGTGGGACTGCCTCGGCAAGGCCGGCGTGGCACCGCGCTCGGCGAGCACGGTCGTGCACGGCTCGACGATCGCGATCAACATCGCGATCGAGGAGAAGGGTGCGAAGACGGCGCTCGTCGTCACGCGCGGCACGCGCGACGTGTACAAGATCGGGCGGCAGAATCGACCGCAGGCCTACAACTTCCGCTTCAAGCGCCCCACGCCGCTCGTACCGCGCTCGCGCACGTTCGAGGTCGATGAGCGTCTGTCGGCAAGCGGCGAGCGCCTGGTGCCGCTCGATCTCGAGCACGCGAGCAGGATCGTCGAGGCCGTCGAGGCGTCCGGCGCGGAAGCCGTCGCCGTGTGTTTCCTGCACTCGTACACCGACCCCGTTCACGAGGCCGCGATCGGCGAGCTGTTACGCGCGGCGCTGCCGCAGACGTACGTGTCGCTGTCGCACGAGATCGTCCGCGAGTATCGCGAGTACGAGCGCACGTCGACCACCGTCATGAATGCGTACATCGGTCCGGAGACGAGCCAGTACGTCGGCCGCATCGACGAACGCCTGCGTGCCGACGCATTCGATGGCCGATTCCTGATCATGCAGTCGAACGGTGGTGTGATGTCGCCGGCGACGGCGAAGAAATTGCCCGTTGCGATGATGGAGTCCGGTCCGGTCGGCGGCGTGATCGCGGCCGCTCGGTTGGGTGCCGCTCTCGGCTTGAAGAACCTGATCACGTTCGACATGGGCGGCACGACGGCCAAGACGAGCCTGATCAAGGACAACGAGGTCTCCGTGGCGCAGGGGTACCACATCGGCGGCTATGCGAGCGGGCATCCGGTGAGGTTTCCGGTCGTCGACATCGTCGAGGTCGGCGCGGGCGGCGGCAGCATTGCTTGGATCGACGAGGTCGGCGCGCTGAAGATCGGCCCGCACAGCGCCGGCTCCGACCCCGGGCCCATCTGCTACCGGCGCGGCGGGGAGCAGCCGACCGTGACCGACGCCAACGTGGTGCTCGGCAGAATCGGGGCGCACAGCTTCCTGGGTGGCGAGATGGTGCTCGACGATGCGGCCGCGCGCGCCGGTCTCGAGCAGCGACTGTGCGACCCGCTCGACATGAGCGCGGTCGAGGTCGCGCACGGGATCGTGAAGATCGCCGTCGCCAAGATGTCGCTGGCCGTTCGCGGCGTATCGGTCGAGCGCGGCTACGATCCGCGGGATTTCGCGCTCGTCGCGATCGGCGGGGCGGGCCCGCTGCACGCGGTCGAGATCGCGCGCGATCTGCAGATCCCGACCGTCATCGTGCCGAATTTGCCTGCACATTTCTCCGCGCTCGGCATGCTGCTGGCCGACGTGCGGCAGGATTACGTACGCACCATTTATCGGCCGCTGGTCGAGGCGGACTACACCGAGCTTAAGCGTATCTACACGGAGCTGCTGCAGGACGGCCATGCCACGCTCGACAACGCCCGGGTCGAGCCCGCTGCGCGCAGCTTTCAGTACTGGCTCGATTTGCGCTATGTCGGCCAGGAATTCTGGCTGCAGATTCCCGTCACGGAGGCCGAGATCCGCCAGGGCGATGCGCAGGCGATTCAGCGGCGCTTCTCGCAGATCCACGATCATCGATTCGGGCACGCGGCGCCCGACGAGCCGCTCGAGCTCGTGAACCTGCGCCTCACCGCGATCGGCGCGCGGCCGAAGATCGAGTTCCCGAAGCTCGCCGCGGGGGCGACGGCCGCTCGGATCGGCACGCGCGAGATCCATCTCGAGGATGCAGGGCGCCCGACGGCGTGTGCGGTTTATCGGCGCGAGCGCCTGAGCGCGGCGGCCGTCATCGAAGGCCCCGCCGTCGTCGAGGAGTACGCGTCGACGACGGTGCTGTTCCCGGGCGACACGCTGCGCGTGGCGGACACCGGCGAGCTGCTCATCGAGATCCGCGGGAGCTAGCCGGATGACGCGCGCCCTCGATCCCGTCACGCTCGAAGTCATCCGCAACGCGTTGCCCGCGATCTCGGACGAGATGAGCGTCGACCTGCAGCGCACCTCGTACAACATGATGATCTACGAGGTGCGGGACTACTGCACCGCGCTGCTCGATCCCGACGGAGCGCTGATCTCGCAGAACATCGGCGGCGTGTCGCACTTCGTGGCGGATCTCGGCGTCGTGGTCAAGGATGCCGTGGCCCGCTACGGCAAGCACGGCTTCGCGCCCGGCGACGTGCTGCTGCACAACCACCAGGCGACGGCCGGGCAGCACCTGAACAACGTGGTCGTCTATGCGCCAGTGTTCTACGACAACGAGCTCGTGGCGTTCGCGATGGTGCGTGCGCACTGGGTCGACGTCGGCGGCTTGTCCACCGGCTTCGGCGCCGGCAACCGCGCCTACGACCCGTGGAGCGAAGGGCTGCAGTTCAACCAGCTGAAGATCTACGAAGCCGGCGTCGTGGACCGCAAGCTGCTCGAGTTCATTCGCGACAACATCCGCTTTCCGGACAACGCCATGGGCGACATGCGCTCGCAGCTTGCGGCATGCCGGCTCGGCGAGCGCCGATTCGTCGAGCTGCTGCAGCGCTACGGCAAGGACGTCGTGCAAGACGCGATCCGGCGCTTCTACGCGGAGACGGAGCAGAAGTGCCGTGCGGCCGTCGAGAGGATTCCGGACGGCACGTACGAAGCCGAGAGCTATATCGATTGGCGCGGCCGCGGCTACGACATCCGCGTCAAGGTCATCGTCCACGGCAGCGACATGACGATCGACCTGTCCGGCTGCTCGCCCGAGCGGGAGGGCGGCGCGAACTCGCGCACCTACGCCGGCGCCTACATCGCGTACAAAGCGCTCACGACGCCGCTCGAGCCGCTGAACGAAGGCGCGTTCTCGGCGCTGACCGTGATTATTCCGGAAGGCAACATGATGATGGCGCGCTATCCAGCCTTCATGGCTGGCTGGAGCATGCCCCTGCCGACCGTCGTCGACACGATCCTGCTCGCGCTTGCGAACGCGATCCCGGACCAGATTCCGGCCGCCCACAGCGGCTCGCTCGGCGCCGCGCTGTCCTACTCGGGCCGCGACCGCGCTCGGCACCGCGACTTCGTGATCATGAGCATCGAGTCCGGCGGCTGGGGCGGGCGGCACGATGCCGACGGCGAGGACGTCTCGATGTCCGTGTGCCAGGGCGACGTGCGCAACGCGCCGATCGAGAACATGGAGCTCAAGGGGCCGGTGCTCGTCGAGGAGCGCGCATTGCGTCCCGATTCCGGCGGGGCCGGGCGATTCCGCGGCGGGCTCGGCGTGCGGACGCGGATTCGCACGCTGGCCGACGGGCGCGTGAACGTGGCCGACGGCGCCGGCGGCCGGCTCACGTGCCCGCCATGGGGACTCTCCGGCGGCGGCAGCGGCTCGGTTGCAGCGACGCTCGTGAAGGCGCCCGGCGATGCCGACTTCCACGCCGCGACGAATGCGCCGCCGATGTGGCCGGCCGGCACGGAGGTCCTGTACATGACCGCGGGCGGCGGCGGCTGGGGCGATCCGCTCGAGCGCGACCCGCGCCGCGTGCTGCAGGACGTGCAGGAAGGCTACGTCTCGGCGGAGCAGGCCCGCGAGCTGTACGGCGTGGTGCTGGTAGCGGGCGCACAGGAGATCGACGCCGGCGCCACGCGCGCGCTGCGTGCGGAGCGACGCGAGCGGCGCATTTCGGGAGCAGCGCAATGACGGCAAATCTGACCCCGGCCGACGCGGCGGTGCGCGCGCGGAGTCTCGTGCGACGCCACACCGTCGTGCGCGAGTGGCTCGTCGCCCACGACCTCGACGCGCTGATCGCCTACGGCTCCGGCCTGCACGCCTTCACGGGCACGAATCCGGCCTGGTACCTCGCGGGGTTCAAGCAGATCGGGCCGCATGCGGCCGTGCTGCTGCCGCAGCGCGGCGAGCCGCTGCTGATTCTCACGCCGGTGTGGGACGCCGCCCGCTATCGCGAGCGCGCGACGATGGAGCTCCTGGCGGTGGCGCCCGAGCGATTTCTCGACACCGTGGCGGCCGAGATCAAGCGACGCCGCTTCGATCGCGCGAAGCTCGCCGTGGCCGGCGGGCAGCTGCAGCCGCGCGCGATCGCCGACGCGTGGCCCGGCGTGCTCGGCGCGGCGCCGCGCAGCGCGGAGCAGCTGATCAGCGACACGGCGAAGATTCGCGATGAGTGGTCGCTGAACTGCACGCGGCGCGGCGTGGCGATCGCCGAGCGCGGCTACGAGAATCTGCTCAGCACCACGAAGCCCGGCATGCGGGAGTACGAGCTCGCGGCGAATCTCGAGACGTTCATGCGCGAGCAGGGCGCCGAGGACAACTTTCAGCTGATGTCCGCCTCGCAGCACAATCACGCGGGGCACTTCCCGACCGATCGCGTGCTCGAGCGCGGCGACCTGATCCTGGCCGAGATCACGCCGGCGGTCGAAGGCGAGTTCATCCAGATCTGCCGCAGCTGCGTGCTCGGCACGCCGACGCCGCTGCAGCTCGAGAAGTTCGCGTTGCTGCGCACGGCGCTCACGGCCGGCATGCGCGCGGCGAAGCCCGGCGTCTCGGTCACGGAGCTCGTGGACGTGATCAACGCGCCGATTTCCGCGGCGGGCTACGAGCGCTACACGAAGCCGCCGTACATGCGCACGCGTGGTCACAGCATGGGGCTCGGCTCGATGGAGCCGGAGATCGCGCCCGGCTACCCGCACGTGATGCAGGAGAACATGGTGTTCGTCATGCATCCGAACCAGTACATCCCGGAGACCGGCTATCTGATGTGCGGCGAGCCCGTGATCGTCACGCCGGGCGGGGCCGAAGCCTTGACGAGCCGCATGGGCGAGCTCGGCGCCATCGACTGACGGGAGCCCACGATGATCAGCATGGAACCGGTGTTGAAGCGCGGCTTCGCCGCGTGGGATCGCGCCGTGCTGCCCGACGACGAGTTTGCGCTGCGCGTCGAAGCCGTGCGCGACGTGTTGCGCGGCGCCGGTCTCGAGGCGCTCGTGGTCGTGAACTACAGCCTGCTCGGCGTCATGATCGACTATGCCGACATGGCGTATCTCTCGGGGCTGCAGTCCGGCGGTGCGTTGCTCGTGCCGCGCGACGGCGAGCCCAAGTTCGTGAGCTTCGGCGGCGGTCGCGAGCTCGCGTTCATGCGCAGCCTGACGTGGCTGCCGATCGTCCCGGGGGCCGGTAAGGCGTTCGAGGTGCTGAGCGATCAGCTGAAGGCTTGCGGCGTCACGAAGGGTGCGCTCGGTGCCGTCGGCACGACGAGTCTGCCGGCGAGCGTGGCGACGCGCGTTCGCGACGCGCTCGCGGGTTTCGAGTTGCGGCCGTTCGACGCCGAGCTCCGCGCGCTGCGCGCCGTGAAACGGCCGCGCGAGCTCCTTGCGATGCGGATCGCGCATGGCATCGCCGCGGCGGCCGTCGCCGCCGGTGTCGCGGTGTTCGCCAGCGGCGGCGACAACCGCGCCGCGATGCTCGAAGCCGAGCGTGTGGCGCGCGCGCGCAAGGCGCGCGACGTCCGCGTGCTCGCAAGCATGGGCGGACCGGAGCTACGGCCGTGGGAGGGCCGGCTCGACGGTCGGCATGCGCCGCTGAAGCTCTGGGTGGCAGCGCAGTATCAGGGCTACTGGGCCGAAGCGGCGGCCACGGCACCGGCGGCGGAGGGTGGGGCGGAGCGCGTCGTGAAAGCAATGCGCTCCGTGGTGCGCGCCGGCGCCACGGCGGGTGAGGTTGCGGCCGCCGGCGTCGCGGCGCTGCCGCCGCCGGCCGTCGAGTCCGCGCTGGCATATGGGCTCGGCGGCACGATGGGTCTCGCGTATCGCGAAGGGCCGCGCGTGGCGCCGGGCAGTGGCGAGCGGCTCGTCGCGGGCTCGGTGCTGGCGCTCCGCGCGCACGTCGATCAAGGGGTCGAGCCGTCGCTCGCGAGTGCGCTCGTGGTCGTCGGCGCACAGGGGGCGACGCCGCTCGGCGAGGTGCGAATCGTTTCCTAGGTGCGTCCGCGGAGTGCCGTCGGTGCCTGGCACGCGCGTGGCTCGCCAGGCTCAGGGTTTCGCTTCGGGACCGGGGCGGGCAGGCTGTGCTCCGAGCTGCTCGGGATGGGCCGCGCGGCTCAGCGCGCGGCAGTGGCGAGCTGACGCTCCGATCGCACACCGAGCTTGCGCATGAGCATGGCGGCGGGGCAGAAACCCGTGAACGCCTGCTGGAACAGATTTGCGCCGACGAACACCGTGAGCCAAACGAAGCCCGGATGGACGAAATAAGCGAGCGCCAGCGACAGCAGCACCATGAATCCGGCAAAGGCATCGACGGAACGTTCGACTGACATCTTGAAGCCTCCTGAAATCTTGCCGAGCTTTGTAAGGTGGTTCCGTGGTCGGCGCAATTGCGGATACTACGAGCGCGGGTACACTCGGTCGCGGGGGAGAGCTCATGCGTGCCACGTGGCGCAACACGTAGCGCGAGCACTGCTCGCCGAGCTCGGCGAGCGACTCGCGGCCATCTCGTTCGGCGCCGTCGGCAGCGTCGCGCAGCAGGCTGCGCGCCAGCGATTACTCGACACGCTCGCTGCCGTCGCGCTCGGTAGGCGCGTGCCCGAAGGTGGACTGCTCGAACATTACGTCGCGCAAACGCGCGATAGCTCGGGCGTCCGGTGGTTCGTCGCCGCCGCGCGCAGCACCGAGGTCGACGATATCGATATCGTGTCGTGCACTACCGTCGGCTCCGTGATCGTGCCGGTTGCGCTGACTTTCGCCGCGGCGCGGCCGCGGACTACGGCCCATGCGCTCGGCGCAGCCGTCGTGGCCGGTTACGAGGCGATGACGCGCCTCGGCCGCGCGCTCGGCGGCGCCACGCTGCTGTATCGCGGCGTTTGGCCCACCTACGTGACGGCCGCGTTCGCCGCGGCGGCGGTCACGGCCAAGCTGCTCGAGCTCGATGCGCCCGCGACGGCGCGGGCGCTGGCGCTCGCCTCGACGCGCGCCGACAACGTCCCCGCAGCCGCGCTCGCGCGCTTCGGGTATCGGTACTACGCGCTCGGGTGCGCGGCCGCGGACGGCATCGACGCCGCGGCGGCCGCGGCGGCCGGCGTCGACGCGGATCCGGAGGCGCTCGACGCGTTCGCCGCAAGGCTCGGCGCGGTGCTCGACCTGGCCGAGCTGCGCGCGCCGTTCGGTCGGCCGTGGCGCGTGGCCGGCGTGGACACGAAGCCGTGGCCGACCGCGCGGCAGGCGCTCGCGAGCGTCGCGGCTTTTCGGCAGCTGGCACCGCCCGCGCTGGACGACATCGAGCGAATCGTCGTCGCGGTGCCCGAGGTCTACCGCGCGATGATCGATCGACCCGCGCTGCCGACGCGGCGCATCGAGTCGCTGCTGAGCGTGCAGTATCAGCTCGGCCTCGCGGCGTTCGCGCCCGCGGTGCTCGACGACGTGCTGCGCGCATCGTTGCCGGACGATCCGCGCATCGAGGCACTGATGCGCAAGGTCGTGGTCGAGTCCGATCCCGATCTGAGCGCGCGGTTTCCGAGCGTCTGGGGCAGCCGCGTGACGGTGCAGCCGCGCTCCGGCGCGGCGACGACGGTCGAGGTGCTGACGCCGCCGGGCAGCGGCGTGCGGCCGCTCGAGTGGCCGGAGCTGACGCACAAGCTCGAGCGCGTGCTCGCCGCGAGCGGCTGGGCGAGCGGCACCGCGCTCGCGGCCCTCGCGCGCCGCTGCGAGACGCTCGGCGCGGACGCGGCCGAGGCAGACGTGGCTAGACAGTTGCTTGCGCTGACCGAAGCGCTCGCGAACGAGTCCGGCACGGCGCACGGAATCGTGGAGTCGGTGTCGTCGTGAGCGAACCTAAGCCGTTCGACGTCAACAAGTTTCTCGACGGCCGCAGCCTCGGTCGGGCGCACATCGTCACGGTGTCGCTGCTGATCCTGACGATGATGGTCGACGGCTACGACATCTTCCTCGTCGGTATCGTGCTGCCGTATCTGTCGAGCGATCTCGGCATTGCGCCGGCAGCGTTGACGGTGGTGTTCGTCGTGCAGCAGTTCGGTCTGCTGCTCGGCAACTTCGTCGTGGGGCCGGTGGCGGACCGGTACGGGCGCCGCGTGACGCTCCTCACCTGCCTCGCGGTGTTCGGCGTTCTGACGCTCGCAACGCCGCTCGCGACGACGGTGCAGCAGTTCGTCGCGCTGCGGTTCGTGGCCGGCGTGTTCTTGAGCGGCGTGATCCCGAACGCGATCGCCTTGGTCTCCGAGATCATGCCGACGCGCGTCCGGGCCACCACGGTGTCGATCACGTTCGCGGGCTACACGATGGGCACGTCGGTCATCGGCGCGCCGGTGCTGAAGTGGCTCGTGCCGCATGGTTGGCAGTACGGCTTCGTGGTGGGCGGCCTGCTGCCGCTGCTCCTGGTCGGCGTGCTGTACGTGAGCCTGCCGGAATCGCTGCGCTTCCTCGCCGGCCGCGGCGCGAGCCCGGAACGCATCCGCCGGCAGCTGCAGCGCATCGATCCGAGCCTTGCGCTCGACGGCAGCGAGACGTTCGTCGCACGCGGCGCTCCCGCGAGCAAGAGCAAGGTGCCGATCGTGGCCCTGTTTCGCGACGGCCGAACGGCGACGACACTGTTGCTCATGGTCGGCTTTCACATGGCGTTCATCGTCAGCAACCTCATGGGCTCGTGGCGCAATACGGTGCTGAGCGAGGGCGGCCTGTCGCTCGATCAGATCGCGTCGATCATGTTCTTCCCCGGCATCGCCGGCGTGGTCGGCACGCTGACGAGCGGCTTCGTCATGGATCGGCTCGGGCCGACGCGCGTGCTGCCGGCGTATCTCGCCGCGGCGGCGCTCGCGTTCGCCGCCGTGGCGTTTCTCGATCTGAAGTCCGTGTGGACGATGCTGGCATTCGTCGTGGCGGGCTATTTCTCGAACGGCGGCCTGAGCGGCTTGAACGCGCTCGCTTCGATCAGCTACCCGTCGCAGATACGGGCGACCGGCGTCAGCTGGGCCCACGCGGCCGGGCGTGCCGGGGCCATGGTCGGGCCGCTGCTCGGCGGAGCGCTGATCGCGCGCGAGCTCGGCGTGTCGGGCGTATTCCTCGTGACGGCCATTCCGCAGCTGTGCGCGGCGCTCGCCATCTTCACGCTGTGGCGCGTCCACTCGGGCACGTCGGCCGGCGGCGCGCTGCCGAAGATCGAGCCGCAAGCGGGGTAGCAGCGCCGGCGCGCCGCGACGGGCGGCGGAGACGTGTCTGGGCCGCCCCGACAGTGGGTCGGCGCGCCTGGCTATGCCGGCTGCGCACATATATACTTTTCCGTATATACAGATATCTGCCGTCGACGCTGGAATGTCCGTCAAGAAACGTCAGCCACGATCTGCGAAGCGTGGCGCTCGGGGCGCCGCCGAGCCGCCCCCGCCGCCCTATGCGCACGAGCCGGCCACGGCCCGGGTCTTTCAGTCCGGGAATAGCCAAGCCGTGCGACTTCCGAAACAGTTTCGGCTCAGAAGCAAAGAGGTCCAGATCTTCCGCCGCGGTCGCGACATCGTGTTGCGCGAGAAGCCCGCGAAATTGAGCGAGCTACTCTCGAGCCTGCCCGAGCTGCCGCGCGACGCGTTACCGGACGCCATCCCGGATCGTCCGGCCGAGCCGATCGAGGCGCCTTAGAGTGCCATTACGCTACCTCCTCGATAGCGACGTCTGCATCTACGCGATGAAGAGTCGATCGACGCGGCTGCTGCGCCGGCTCGACCGATTCGCTCCCGTAACGGCCTTGTCCGTCATCGTATACGGCGAGCTTTGCTTCGGCCGGGAAGCCAGTCGACGGCGGGAGCAGACGGCAGAGCACCTCGTGGCCTTGCTCGAAACAATCCAGGTCCTGGCGCTGCCGCTCGATGCCGGCACTCGCTACGGCGAGATCCGAGCCGAGCTCGAGCGCTGCGGCCAGCCGATCGGCGCTAACGACACGTGGATCGCCGCACATGCGCTCGCGGAGGATCTCACGCTCGTGACGAACAACGAGCGCGAATTCGCGCGAGTGCCGGGGCTGCGCATCGAAAACTGGATGCGCTGAGAACCATAGTCAGCGCGTCGCTGATCCGGCGACTCGGCTCGGCGGTCAATGCCAACGTGCATTTCCACACGCTGGTTCTCGACGGCGCCGCCCGTGCAGCCTCTTGGGGGTTCCGCGGTCCAGGTGATGACGTACTCGCGCGCGGCGTTCATCGCCGCAATGACGTCGGTGCGTTGACCCTCCAAATTTCCCGCCACCGCGAACTCGGGCGCGGGCGCGCCTTGGGCGAAACGGCGTGCGTACAGCGTATACGGCGATCGCCCTTCCCCGGCCGCCGAGAAGCGCTGCGCGTGCAGTCCGACCACGCGACGACGAAGTTGCAAGCTGGCTCGGGCTCGAGCGCCTATCCGCCGCGTTCGGGGTTCTTCAGGTCGCAGCCGGACTGCTGCGCGCATAGCTCCGCGAGCCGCGTGGCGGTTTTGTCGTACGCCTCGATCGTCGTGCCGCGGCCGTGACCGCCGGCGCGGCCCAACGCGGCGTCGACGGGCGTGAGACCGGTTGGGTCCGCCACGTCGATCTTGGCGCCGCGCTCCACGAGGAAATCCACGACGTCGTTCCAACCCCAGAACGCCGCGCCGTACAGCGCCGTTCGCCCGGCGCTGCGTGCGCCGGCCCGCGACGCCGTCGTGCGCCGGTCGATCTTGGCGCCGGCATCGAGCAGCAGCGTGAGCGCCTCGATGGATTTTGCCTGCGTGTCGGGCGCCAGGTAGTGCGGAATTCCGGGGCCGTAGCCGCGCGGATCGCACTCCACGGAGCCGTAGCCTGCGGCGGCCATGACCGGCGTGATGCCGCCCTCGTTCGGCAGGTCGAGATTCGCGCCGTGCTCGATCAGGAGCTTGATCGCGCCGCTGTCGAACGTCTTCGCGGCGCGCAGCAGCGGCGTGGTGCCGGTCGTCAGCATCGTGTCGCAGCCGCGGTCGTCGCCGATGTGCCGGTACGGGGCCAGCATCTTCAGCTGCACGTTCGGCCAGGCGCCGGCCTTCAAGAGCAGCGCGATGACGTCGAGGCTCGTGGTCGCGTCCGTCGAGGGCCGATCGGCGCGCCCGCCGTGCGGCACCGTGTCGACGTCCACGGCGGAGTACAGCGGCGTGCGGCCCCACCAGTCCCATCTATTCGGGTTCGCGCCGGCCTCGATCAGGTACTTCGCGAGATCGAAGTGAAAGTTGTCGATGGCGAGAAACAGCGGCGTGACGTCCTTCGGATCCGACATATTCACGTTCGCGCCGCCCTCGACCAGCGCCCGGGCGCACTCGAGACACCCTTCGCGCGCCGCGAACAAGAGCGGTGTGAGCCCGCCGAACGGCCGATACATGCGGCGCGGCTCCGCCGTGACCTGGCGCGGCCATTCGTTCACGGCCGAGCGCGCGTCGACCTCGGCGCCGTGCTGCACGAGCAGCTGCACCATCTCGGGCTGATTTTGCGCCGCGGCCCACATCAGCGCCGTCTGCTCGCGCCAGCCCTCGCGCGCGTTCACGTTCGCGCCGTGCGCGAGCAGCTGCTCGGCGGCCGCGACGTTGGCGCTGCGGGCGACGACCATCAGGGCCGTCTGGCCGTCGGCGCCGGGCGATTCGACGTCCGCGCCGGCGTCGAGCAGCGCCCCGATCACCGCCGCGTCGCCGACGACGGCGGCCTGCGCCATCGGCGTGGACCCGAACTCGTTGGCGGCCTGCACGTTCGCGCCGGCCTTGATGAGTCGCTGCACGAGCGCCACCCGATCGTGGTAGATGGCCCAGTGCAGCGCGCGTGGTCCCGTCCGGCGACCTCGCGTTCACGTCCACGCCATCCTCGATCGCCGCGAGCGCGGTCGTCACATCGTCCGCCCGCGCCGCCCCGATCAAATCCGGCGCCGCCTCCACCCCAAACACCACCACCAGCGACAAGGCGGCAACCACCGCGGCAAACAAGAACCTCCCATCAACAACAAGTCGTTCCAGTGAGGTGTCCGCGTAGTGGCCCGTCCGGGACGCTCGCGCGCAGGGACGCGCGCGAGCGAGCCTACAGGGACGTACTTGCGGCGTTCTCGGACGGGCCACTACGCGGACACCTCGCTGGAACGACACCTCTACACCTCGGCCATTTCCATCGTGCTGTCGCCGACCTTGTCGACCGGCACGCCGGCACGCAGCAGTAGCGTGAACAGCAGGTTCGCGATCGGCGTGCGGTCCGGGTAGCGCAGATGCTGACCGCCTTTGATCGCGCCGCCGGCACGCCCCACCACGAGCGTCGGCAGCGGGAAATTGTTGTGCACGTTGCTGTTGCTCATGTTGCTGCCGTACAGGAACACGGAGTTGTCGAGCACCGAGCCGCCATCGCCGTCCGGCATCTTGTCGAGCTTGGCCAGGAACTCCGCGAACACGCCCGTGTGATAGCGCTGCACGCGCGCGAGCTTCTCCATGCTCGCCTTGTTGTCCGCGTGATGCGACAGCGGATGGAACGCATCCGGGATGCCGATGTGGCCGTAGCTCTGATTGCTGACCTCGGCCGCCATCATGTAGCTGACGATCCGCGTCATGTTCGCCTGGAACGCCGCGGCGATCAGATCGAACTGCAACCGCAGCAGGGCGTCGAAGCTCGGCCGCGCGACGGGGATGTCCGGCAGCGCGATCTTCGTCAGATCGCGCTGGCCGAGCAGCTCGATGCGCCGCTCGATCTCGCGCACGCTGTCGAGGTAGTCGTCGACCAGCGTGCGATCGTCCGCGCCCAGCGTGCGCTTCAAGCCGGCCGCCTCGCCGAGCACCATGTCGAGCAGGCTCTGATAGTCGTGCGATACGGCTTTGCGCTCGGCCTCGCTCTTGCCGCGGCCGAAGATCTTCTCGAATGCTTTGCGCGCGTCGAACTCCATCGGCATGCGGCGTGGTGGGCGTGCGGAACGAGATCGTGCGGCCGTACGCGCAGCCGTAGGTGCCGTCGCAGGCCGCGCCGCCGCCTTCCTCCTCGGTCGCGACCTCGAGCGACGGCAGCGGCGTCTCCTGCCCGATGTGCTGTGCTGCGACCTGATCGATCGTGACGCCGGCATACGGCGCATGACTCTGGCGCGGATGCACGCACGACAGCCACGTGGCCGGCACGATCGCGTGCACGGCCGAGCTCTCGGCCGGCTTGTTGCCGAGGCCGCTGACGACGGTGAGATGCTTCTTGAACGGCGCGAAGGGCTCGAGGATGGGTTTCAAGTCGAAGTCGCGGCCGTCCTTGTCCGGCGTCCAGCGGTTCATCTCGGCGCCGTAGCGCGTGTTGTCCATGATCGCGCCGTGCGGCAGGTAGAAGAAGCCCATGCGAGGCTTGGCCTTGGCGGCCGTTTGCGCGAGCGCGGTGGCGGCCGGCACCATCGCGGAGAGCAGCGGCAGCCCGATCGTCGCGCTGCCCGCACGCAGCAGCGTTCGGCGCGACAGATGCTTCTTCGTGATGAACATCGTCAGTCTCCCGCCGGCTCGGCCACGGCTCGCATGCGAAACGGCACGCTCTTCGCGACGCCGAGCACCAGTGACTTGAAACTATAGTGCTCCTGCGCGGCGTCGGCCACGATCTGGCGCACGACGGGCATGTCGTAGTACTGGAGGCCGCGCCCCAGGGCGAAGACCATGAGCCGCTCCGTCAAACCTCGGACGAACAGGGTCGGGTCGTCCGTCAGCGCGCGGCGCAGCTCCTCGGGGTTGTTCACCGGTCGCCCGTCGACCAGGGTGCCGCTCGAGTCGATCGGGATGCCGTTGTCGCGCTCCTTCGTCCGCCACTCGCCGACGGCGTCGAAGTTCTCGAGCGCCTGACCGAGCGGGTCGATGACGCCGTGGCAGTGGTTGCACGAGGGCATCGTCCGATGGCGCGCGAGCCGCTCGCGGACCGAGCGGGGGATGTCGCCGGGCGGCGGCGTGAGATCCGTGGAGACGGTCGCCGGCGGCGGTGTCGGCGGCGAGGCGAGGATGGTGTCGAGCACCCACGCGCCGCGCAGCACGGGCGAGGTGCGATCAGGATACGACGTGACCATCAGCACGCTGCCCTTGCCGAACAGGCCGAAGCGGTGCGAGTCCGTGAGCTCCACGCGCCGGAACTGATCGCCGCGCACGTTTGGCAAGCCGTAATGACGCGCGAGCCGCTCGTTGACGAACGTGTGCTTCGCGTTCAGCAGATCGACGACGCTCGAGTCCGAGCGCAGGATGCTGTCGACGTAGAGCTCCATCTCCTCCTTGAACGCGCGCCGCAGGTCCTCGTCGAACGTGGGATACAGGCGCGGATCCGGGTCGAGCGTGTCGAGCCGCCGCACGCCGAGCCACTGGAACGCGAAATTCGTGACGAGCGAATGCGAGCGCGGATCCGCGAGCAGCCGGCGCACCTCGCGCTCGAGCACGGCCGGCTCGTGCAGCGTGCCGTCCGCGGCCAGGGCCAGCAGCCGATCGTCGGGGCCGCGGCTCCACAGGAAGAATGCGAGGCGCCACGCGAGCTCGAGATCCGTGACGGCGTACGCGGAGCCGGGCGCGAGCTCGTGCGGCGGCGCGCCGGGCTCGGCGCGATACAGGAACTTCGTGCTGGCCAGGATCGCCATGAGACCCTTCTGAACGCCGGTCTCGAAGTCGCCTTCCTTCCGTCCCTCGTCGTAGAGCTTGAGCAGCGGCACCAGGTCCTGCTCGTCGACGGGCCGGCGGAATGCGCCGCGGGCGAGCGTGCTCAAGATCTCGGTCGCGCACGGCCGTTCCTCGACGGTCGATTGCGGATAACAGCTGAAGATCCGCGCGCGGCTCTCGGTCGGCGCGGCGATGCCCGTGGGGTCGTACGGGCCGATGATCTCCAAGCCGTAAAGCCGCGGGATGTCGGGCACGCCTTCGCCGGGGACCAGCGACTGCAGCAAGTAGTCGCCTTCCGCGAAGCTGTGCGCGACGAACGTCGCGCCGATCGTGTGCCGGCCGGCCTTGACCGCGACGCGGATGTGCCGGAACCGGTCCTTGATGGCTTCGACGGCCGTGATCTGGCCTTGATCGAGCGCGCGCGAATCCTCGTCGCCACCGATGTGATCGGCGAACACCTTTTGCCCGTCGATCACGAGCGCGAGCTGGTGCGGGTACTCGAGCCAGCCGTACGGATAGCCGCGCAGCTCCGAGCCCGGGATCGACGACACGGTCAGGTTGAACTCGTACACGCCGTCGGCGGGGAACAGATGCTCGACGAGCATACCGTCGCGCGTGCCGAGCGGCAGGCCGTCGACGTGCTCGGTCTGATTGCCGCGCTTCACGCGGTAGTCGGCGCGCGTGACCTCGGGGCGGCGCTGCCCGACGGCCGCGATGCTGATGTCGCGCGCCGCGGCCAGATACTGATCGATGTGCGTCGGCGTCACGCGCAGCGCTTCCGCGACGTTGTCGAAGCCGTCGCTCGAGGTGTCGGCGGGCAGCATGCCGCGCGCGTCGATGACGAGTCCCAGCAGCTGCTCGACGGCCGTCGCGTACTCGGTGCGGTTCAGCCGATGCAGGCCCACGCGGCCGGGCTCGGGGCCGTGCTGCGCTGCGTTGTCATCGAGCGAGCGCTCGAGCGCCACGATCAGCTCTTGACGCTGCTGCGCCTCCGGGCGCGGTGAGGCCGGCGGCGGCATCAGGTTGCTGCGCAGCTTGCGCACGACTTTCTCGAAGATCTCGGGCTTCGCCGCGACGTCGGTGGGCCGAAGCTTCTCGAACGACAGGTCCGCTGCCAGGTCGGTGTCGTTGTGGCAGTCCTCGCAGTAGCGATCGAACATGCTCCAGTGGCTCGCGACCACTTGCTCCGGCGGCGGCTTGCTGCAGCCCACGAGTGCCGACGGCGGCCGCCAGCGGCGCGAACCAGCGCGGCAGGCTACAGCGAGTCACTGAGCCGCCCCGCCCACCACAGGCCGTTGTAGATGTTCGCGACGAAGCGCTCGCGATTCGTGCCCCAGGCCGCGTCGAAGCCGGCCGTGACGTCGGCGGCGAGCATCTCGGCGATGCTCTTGCCCTTGCGCATGAGGGTCTCGATCCGCTCGCGCATCGTCTTCAGCATGTCGTACTGCGCTTCGAGGTGACTGCGTGGCTGCGCCGGGCCGTCGTGCGGCACGATCAGCGTGCTCGCGTTCGCGATCGTCAGCAGCTTCGCATTGGCTTCGATCAGGCCGCCGATCCAGCCCCCCGTCGCGTAGTCGATGACGGGGTAAGCGCCGGCCGCGACGGCGCCGCCGGCCACGAGCACGTTGCGCTCGCGAAAATACACGTAGATGTCGCCGTCGGTGTGCGCTTCGCGCAGATGGCCGTATTCGACGTGCTCGTCGCCGACGGGGAGTGCGATCGGCTGCGGATCGGATGCGTAGAACGTGCTGGTCGGCAGCGCCGCCGCCGCGCGCGGCGTATAGGTCTTGTCCTGCCAGTCCACGTAGTACTCCGTGGCCATCCAGAGCCGCGTGTTCTCGTGCGCGATGATTTTCGTGCCGCTGGCCCCGAACGCGTCGTTGCCGCCGGTGTGCGCCGGGTGCCAGTGGGTATTGAACAGCGCGCCGAGCGGTGCCCCGCCGAGTCTGGCGTCGATCAAGGACTTCAGCTCCGCCGCCTCCGGCGCCGCGCCGCTATCGACGAGCGCTGCCCCGCTCGCGGTGCCCAGCAGGACGACGTTGCCGCCGCTGCCGCGCAGCAGGCTGAGCCCTGCGCGCAGCGGCGCCTCGGACCATGGCGTCGCGGTCTGCGCCGCAGCCGAACCGAGCAGTCCGCCCAGTGGCGGCGCGCCGAGCGCGGCGGCCGTGCCCAAGGCGAGGCGCAGGAAGTCACGCCGGTGCGAACCGGATCGCAGCGGCCGAGTGGCAGCATCGTCAAGCTGGCGCTTGGGTCGTGGATCGAGCATAGAGTGATCCCGAGACCGAAACACAAACTCTCGGTCAGAGCGGTAGTCAATTCAACCCCTCGGGCCCGAGGGGCGGGGCGAGCTTGTATAGACTGGCGGCGGCGGCCGAGCCGCGAATTCAGGAGGGCGCAGCGTGACCAGCCCGACGTTACCTAATCGTGGCTCGACCGACGATCCCGGAGACGGCGCTCGCGGGCCCGCGCTGCTGCACGATCCGATGTTGAACAAGGGCACCGCGTTCTCGCCCGAGGAGCGGCGGCGGCTCGGATTGGAAGGGCTGCTGCCGTTCAAGAGCACCACGCAAGCGCTTCAAGCCGCGCGAGTCTACGAGCAGTTGCATGCGCAGCCGGACGACTTGCAGCGCTACCTCCTTCTGTCGGCGCTCCAGAACCGCAACACGCGCCTGTTCTACCGACTGCTGCGCGACCATCTGGAAGAGCTCATGCCGATCGTTTACACGCCGACGGTCGGTCTCGCCACTCAGCGTTTCAGCCGCGTGTTCCAAAGCGGTAGCGGCGTGTGGATCACGCCGGACATGCAGGGGCGAATCAAAGACGTGCTGGGTCCGATCGTCGGCCATCGCTCGATTCGCTTGCTCGTCGTGACCGACAACGAGTCGATTCTCGGGCTCGGCGACCAGGGCGCGGGGGGCATGGCGATCTCGGTGGGCAAGCTCGCGCTGTACACCGCGGCGGCGGGCATCGATCCCGGCCAGGTGTTGCCCGTGAGCCTCGATTTCGGCACCGATAACGACGCGCTCCGTGCGGACGAGCAGTATCTCGGCTGGCCGGCCACGCGGCTGCGCGGCGCGGAGTACCTTGCGCTCGTCGACGAGTTCGTCGCCGCGGTGCAGGCGCTGATGCCCGATGCGCTCGTGCAGTGGGAAGACTTCCGCAAAGACAACGCGCTGGCCATTCTCGACCGCTTTGCCGACCGCGTGCCGTCTTTCAATGACGACATCCAGGGTACGGGCGCCGTCGTCGTGGCGGGCTTGAATAGCGCGCTGAAGATCAAGCGAGAGCGCTTGGCGGACCAACGGACCGTGATCTTCGGCGCCGGCGCGGCCGGCCTCGGCGTGGCGCGACAGATCAGGGCGCAGCTTACGGAGGAGGGCGTCGTCGGCGACCGGCTGGCCGCGAGCGTCGCCGTGCTGGATCGAAGCGGCTTGCTGGTCGACGACGGCAGTGTTCGCGATGCGTACAAGCGCGAGCTCGCTTGGCCGGTGGCGGTGGCGGCGCAACATGGCTTCGGGGCAGGGGACGCGCGGCAGCTCTACGGCGTGGTCGCGGCCTATCGGCCGACCATACTGATCGGCGTGTCCGGCGTCACCGACGCCTTCGACGAGCGCGTCGTGCGGGAGATGGCCGCGCATGTGGAGCGCCCGGTGATCTTTCCATCGTCGAATCCCAGCGCGAACTCCGAGGCGAAACCCGCGGACCTCTACGCGTGGACCGACTGCCGCTGCCTCGTGGCCTCGGGCAGCCCGTTTCCGGATGTCCGGTGCGGCGGCCGGCGGTTTCGCGTCGGGCAGGGCAACAACGTGTTCGTCTTTCCGGGGCTCGGGCTCGGTGCGCTCGCGGTGCGTGCGCGCCATGTGACGCAGCGCATGATTCAGGCGGCGTCGAAGACGCTCGCGTGGCAGGTGACCGATGCCGAGCTCGCGAGCGGCCTCTTGTTCCCGGCGGTCTCGCGGCTGCGCGCAGTGTCGGTGGCCGTCGCGCGGGCAGTGGCGCGTCAGGCGGTCAGCGACGGGGTCGCGACGCTGCGCGAAGACGAGATCGATGGAGCCATTGCGGCAACGGCGTGGGAGCCCGACTACCCCTCGCTCGAACGCGGCTGAGGATGTACCGTAGTCGCTTCGACCCCGGGGGCCAGTCGATGAACCGCTTCGCTTGGACGAGCAGTGTCGTGTTGCTGGGGCTATCGCTCGCTGCGCCGGCGCATGCGCATCACGGCGCCGCCTTGTACGACCCCGAGAAGTCCGTGACCTTGACCGGCACCGTGGCCGAGTTTCAATTCGTGAACCCCCACGTGCTGGTCTACATCGACGTGCGAGGGGCCGACGGCAAGGACGTGCGCTGGGGAGGCGAGCTCACGAGCCCGAACCGCCTGGCCCGGTTGGGCGGGCCCGTGCAGTGGCACAAGGACATCTTCAAGCCCGGCGACAAGATCACGCTCACGGGCCGACCGGCACGCAACGGCGCGCCGGCCATGATCATCACGCAGATCGTCGACGCGCACGGCGTGGTGCTGATCGGCGACGGCAACTGACGGGGCGAGCGATGGCGCTTCGACAGCGAATCACGAGAGCGGCGATACCGGCATTCGCGGCGCTCGTCATTGCCGGACCTATTGCCGCGCAGCCGCCGGATTTCAACGGCGTCTGGACCAGCGTGACGCCGCCCGGCACCGGCGGCCGCTGGGCGATCGACACGTTCAGCGAGAAGTTGCCGCCGCTGACGGCGTGGGGTCAGGCCAAGTTCGACGCGGCCAAGCCGCAACGCGGCCCGCGCGGCGTGGCCGTCGCCGCGACCGACGACCTGGTCTATCAGTGCTATCCGCCCGGCGTGCCGCGGATCTATCTGCATCCGTTTCCGTTCGAGATCGTGCAGACGCCGAGCCGCGTGCTGATGGTGTTCGAGTACGATCATCTGATCCGGCAAGTCTTCACCGACGGCCGCGAGCACCGCACGGATCTGCCGCCGTCGTGGATGGGCGATTCGATCGGTCACTGGGATGGCCGCACGCTCGTCGTCGACACGACCGGCTTCAACGACCGCACCTGGATCGACCGGATCGCCGTGCCGCACAGCGAGGACATGCGGCTCATCGAGCGCATGCATCTGAACGCGAACGGCTATCTGCAGATCGACATGCGCGTCGAGGACCCGAAGGCGCTGGCCCAGCCGTGGGAGTTCACGCGCTACTTCAAGAAAACCGACTGGACGATCGACGAGCTGGTCTGCAAGGACAACTCGAACTTCGACGAGTTCGAGAACTCGGTCCTCGAGTTCAAGGGCCAGGACAAGTAGCGCTAGTCCGCGGGCGGCTCCGCCGCGATCTGCCCGTCATCACGGTGCATCGCGAGCGCGGCCGCACGGCCGCGTGCCCCACGGTTTATCGATCCACCCGGAGGCGAGGGCGCCCATTCCGATACCACTCAGCGTGCGCAGCTCCCGTAGCTATTCGGGCAGCCCGTGCGGATCGGCGGGTTCGTGCGGAGGTAGGGCAGGATGCCGGTGTCCCAGCGTTGTGCGGCACTGCCGGACCAGGTATTCCGGGTCCAGAACATATAGTGCACATGGAGCGTGTTATACGCCCACTCTGCGATTTCCTTCGGCGTGTAGTTGCCGAGGTTACCGCCGAGCTCGCCTGTTTCGACGCCGGAGGCGATGGCCAACTCCCAGCGATAGTCGGCGCCAAACTCGCCCGTCACTACGCGCTGTCCGAGCGTCTTCTTGTCGGGCATGGTGTTCGACCCGCCGACGCCGACACGTGGTTCCACGAGCGATTGGATCAGGGTGCTCATCAAGCTCGAAGATCCGATCCAATTCGCGTTCAGGAAGAGATTGGTAGTCGGCAGCGCGGGCTTGACGGCGCCGACGAAACGAACGTACTGGTCCGTGAGAGCCTCGTTCGAATAATCGGGCGCATCCCACGAGAGCGCCCCCAACGGAGTTTCCTCGGTGAAGAGCCCTTCGAAGTAGGGATCGGAATCGAATCGCCAACCGATCGCCTTATAGAGCGCGATCAGGCGGCTCATGACCGGCGGTACCCACAACCGTGCGGCGTAGCCGGTATTCGTGCGAACGAGCCCACCCTCGAACAGGGCGTTGGTGCGCAGGTAGTTCGGCACGATGCCCGAGTCGGAGGTCGTATTGAATTTTCGGTCCATGATGCGGACCACTAACCGCTTCTGGGTCGGTTGTTTCTTGAGAGTAGCGAGGTACGTGTTGATGGCCGAAAAATCGTAGGTGCCCCATGCCGTTTCGAGATCCGACCACCAGATCCGGATCATGACGCCTTTGATGTAGTGTTCATTGCCGATCTCGTCGATCTCCTTCACGTGCTGCGACACGGAGCCTCCTCCGCTCAACATGACGTAGTGACCGGGATGCCATTTGATGCCTTGCGCATGGACGGAAGCGCAAGCGAGAGACGCGAGCACAGCAAAGGCCCCAAGGCCGTTTTTTCGCATTACGAAGTCCCCCAAGATTATCGAGTTATACAAAGGCCTACAGGTTGGGCACGGGCAGAAGCCGGCCGAAGGCGGAGCGAAACTCGCACAGCGCCTTTTGGGTTGCAAAGTGTCTCCACAGTGCGACATGCGTCGCGCACCACGACCGAGGATCGATCCCTTCGCGGGGCGCTCTCATGCGCGGCGATCAATCACCGGCAGACGGGTCCGAAATACCCAATGAACATTGGCGCGTTTGTTGCACTGCATCGGCGGGCCGGTGTTTGCAAGCAAGGCTTTAGACTCATGATCGAAGACGCCTACCTCGCCCGCAGGCGGGTCGGCACCGTGTGTCTGCTCCGGAACCAACGGCTCCGAGCCGACGTTACCGCGCCGGGCGCGATGCTCGGCTGCGTCGTTCCCAGGCGTCACTTCGGCCAAGAAGAAGTGCTCCCCGAGGGCATCGATCTCAATGCCGCGCGCTACCGCAGGCCGCCGTCGTGACGGAGCACAAGGCCAAACGATCGCTCCGCGCCCCCTTGCTGCTGGCAGGCGCCATCGCCCTCCTCGTGCTCACCAACGTGGCATGGCTTTTGCTTTTTCACTCCTCGTACGTGGCTTCGAAAGTACAGCCAACCCAGGTCCATGCGCGATTCTTCGCGGCCGAGAACGAGGAGATCCGGAGCGGACCGACGACGCCCACCGTGATTCTGTTCGGCGACTCGAGAGTCGCTCAATGGAAACCGCAACCGGAACTGGGCGGCGGTATGAGTGTTGTCAATCGGGGACGATCCGGTGAAACCACAGAGCAGATGCGCACTCGCTTCCGAAACGACGTTCTGCGGCTTCAGCCAACGGCGGTGATCATCCAGGCAGGCATCAACGATCTGGTCGCGGCCAGCCTGTCCGCCGAGCCCCTGCGCGAACAGATCATGGCGCGCTGCCTGGACAACCTCGAGGCATTCACGCACGAGGCAGCCGCGAGCGGCATCCGCGTGCTGTTGTTGCGTGTTATCCCTCCGGCTACGCCGCCGCTTTATCGGAGACCGTTCTGGAGCGCCTCCGTCCGGCCGCTGGTCGAGCAAGTGAACACGCGCCTCGCGTCCGTCGACTTCGGACGCAACGTCATCGTGCTCGACGTCTCGGAGGCGCTCATGACGACCGACGGAGAGTGGTTGCCTGACGTGGTGGCAGACACGTTGCATTTCTCGGCGGCCGGCTACGCCCGCATCAACACCTTCCTGTACCCGACGCTCCAGGCGCTGACTCGCAATGCTGTTCAATAGCTTTGTCTTTGCGGCGTTCTTCGCCGTCTTCATGATCGTCTATTGGGGGCTCGCGAGGCACGTCGTCGCGCAGAACGTTCTCATCGTCGTCGGGAGCTGGGTCTTCTACGGATGGTGGGACGCGCGTTTCCTGATCCTCATCATCGCGTCGATCGTGACCGACTATGTGTGCGGCTGGGGCGCGTCGGGCGGCAGGATCGACAAGCTCTTCGGCCTCAGGACGTTCGTTTTTCTGTGGGTCTCCTCCTTCGCGGTGCTCGGAATTGCGGGACCCGAGTCCTACTGGATTGCCTACTGGCTCGTTGGCCTAACCGCCGCGTTGCTGGCGCTCGTGAGCGCGCTGCGCCGCTTGAGCGAGCATGGTCGGCGCAAAGCCTACGTGACGGCGAGCGTGGTCATCAATCTTGGAATCCTCGGCGTCTTCAAGTACTTCAATTTCTTCGCGGACCAGCTGCAGGCCGTGGCGGGCACTTTCGGCTGGAATCCGGGCCCCGTCACGCTGAACGTCATCCTGCCGGTCGGGATCTCGTTCTATACGTTCCAGACCATGAGCTACACGATCGATTGCTATCGGCGCGACGTGAAGGCCACCGACAGAATCATCGAGCTCACCGCCTATGTCTCCTTCTTCCCGCAGCTCGTGGCAGGTCCGATCGAGCGCGCGCAACGTCTACTGCCGCAGTTCTTCGAGCGGCGAACGCTGACGAAGGAGCGAGCTTATTCGGCCATCTGGCTGTTTCTCTGGGGCCTGTTCAAGAAAGTCGTCGTTGCCGACAATCTGGCGGTTGTTGCCGACGCCGTGTTTAACGAGCCGAAATCCTACGGCTCGGGCGCGCTGCTCGCAGGCCTCATCGCCTTCACGTTTCAGATCTACTGCGACTTCTCCGGTTACAGCGACATGGCGCGAGGAACGGCCAGGCTGCTCGGCTTCGAGCTCATGGTGAATTTCAAGCTGCCGTATGTCGCACGGACGCCGTCGGAGTTCTGGCAGCGCTGGCACATCAGTCTGTCGTCGTGGTTGCGCGACTATCTGTACATTCCGCTCGGAGGCAACCGTCTCGGTCCGCTATACGTCTACCGCAACCTCGCGCTGACCATGCTGCTTGGCGGTCTCTGGCATGGTGCAAACTGGACGTTCGTCGCGTGGGGTGCCTACCAGGGCCTCATTCTCATCGTATACCGAGTGTTCGCCGTCGACGAAAGGCTCGCGCGGGATACCGGTTCCACCTACGGGAACGCCGCCAGGGATGCCGTTGCCATTGCCGTGATGTTCACGCTCACGGTCGTCGGGTGGCTGTTCTTTCGGGCGAACTCACTCGAAGACGTCGGCGTCTTTACCGCCGGCTTGCTCCACTTCCGCTTCGGTGAGTCCGCGATCTGGGCGAGCGTCCTCCCGCTCGTGGTCGGGCTGTTGTTCGTGGAGATGCTTCAGCTGCACCGCAAGAGACTTGAAGTCTTTGGATCGGTGACGGGCATCGCGGGGCTCACTCTGAAGTCGATGCTCGTCTATAGCCTGATCTTTCTCGCGGCGCACGGGAGTCACCCGTTCATCTACTTCGATTTCTAGACATCAAGAGGGGACTACGATGCGAAGAGTCGCACGAATCATACTAGGAGGTGTCTACGTCGTGCTGCTCGGCGAAGCGTTCGTCCGAATCTTCGCACCCGAGCCGATCTTTCCGCGTTACGTACAGGCCGCGGACTACGGAATTCGGATGAACGTTCCCGGCGCTCACTATAAGTCCTTCACGCCCGACGATACTACCGAGTACCGTATCAACCGCGCGGGATTTCGCGCCGACGTCGAGTACGACGTCAAGAAGCCGGACGGCGGCTGCCGCGTCCTCATGCTCGGCGACTCGTTCATGGTCGGGTACGAGGTCAACGTGGAGCACACGATCCCGTATCTCGTTGAGCGTGCGCTGGCCGATGCTGGTCTCAATTGTGAGGTGATCAACATGGGTGTCAGTGGCTTCGGAACGGCGGAGATGCTCGTCGAACTCGAGCGCATCGGTTTCCAGTACTCACCCGACGCCGTCGTGTTCGAGTGGCATTTCACCGATTTCGATGACAACGTCAGATCGGGGCTCTATCGGCTGAACGGTGACACCCTCGAGATCGGTGCAACCGAGTACCTTCCGGCCGTCGAGATTCGAAGGAAGCTCATGGCCTTGCCTCTATATCCGCTCGTGATCCAATACAGTCAGCTCTACAGCGCTGTCAGAGAGATGGCGTCCATCAGAGCGAAGTCGATTCTGGTTGAGCTCAGTGCCGCAAGGGAGCCCCAAGCTACAGCCGTCGCGGCTGCGGCGGGAACGGGCGGCACGGCGCCGTCCCGACCGCCGTACCCGGTTCGTCTGGCCGCGAAACTCTTACATGAAGCCGAGCGCGTGTCGGAGGCTCACGGCGCCCGGTTCTACGTCCTGGACATCCCGCGCAAGCAACCGGGCGGTGTCGCAGCCGTATCGTCGTTGCCGCAATTCTCCGAGTTTGGGCTCCTCGACGACTTGGCGGTCGTCGATCTCGATCGGTCGCTGAACCGCGAGGTAGCCGAGTGCAGGAAGGTCTATTACGAAGGCGGCGCCGGACACTTCAATCAGCGCGGCTACTCGATCGCGGCCGCCCGCCTCGCGGACGCCTTGATCGCGGGCCTTCGCGATCGCGTCCGGCAGAGCAAGTGGGAAGCCGTCCCGCTCCGAGAGGAACGCGAGCGCGAAGGAGCACCGAATGCGGCAGCCTCGGGCGCGACGCTCGCGGCCCGCGCGGCGGGGCCCTGCCGAATGGACAACGTCGTCAGCCGCGTCGCGCCGCCCAAGAGCGCCGAGCAAGCCTTGTGAAAGGCACGAGCCGCGGTGCCAAGGCGGATGGAGCGCGCCGTCGACCTAGCCCGTCCGGTGTGCGGCTGCGTGCACAGATGCCAACGGGCGCAGCAACCGTGAACCGGGCAATAACGCCTCACTGACGGTCGGCGCCGTCCGGCCGCCGCCCCTTAACGCATCGGTGTAAGAATTACAAGCCACTCTGTGCGGCCTGTCGCCGCCACGTTGTCGCCCTTCGCCGACGGTTTGCACGCACATAACCCCCATGGAACAGTCCGCGCGGTTGTAAATTTTACAAACCGCCCAAGGGAGTGCCGTGGTTATGAAAAAGCTTGTGTCGCTCGTCCCGCTCATGATGTTACTGCTGGCCGCCTCCGTCAATGCGCAAGGTATCAAGTGGCATCCGGGCCACTACATTCAACTCCTCACCGATGAGTCGAGAGCGCAGGTCCTCGAACACATCGATGAGATAGGAGCAGTGCCGTCGATCAAAGGCGTGCAAGTGCGAATCCGCTGGTACGCCATCGAGAAGAGCAAGGGTGTCTACGATTTTTCCGACATCGATGCCTACCTTGCGCGTCTGAAAGCGCAGCCGACGCGCAAGCAGCTCGTAGTGCGCATCATCGACCGAAAGTTCAACACGGACTCGCCGGCAGGCATTGTCCCAAACTACTTGCATTCGAGCACTTATGCTTGGGGTTTGGCGGAGAGCAAAACCGGATACGTCGCGAAGTTATGGAAGCCCGCGGTCATGGACCGACTGATCGCGCTGCATCGCGCGATCGCCACGCGTTACGACGGCGATAGCCATTTCGAGGGGCTGACGAGCGAAGAGACAACGCTCGGGCTGGCTAAGCCCTATTGGGATTACTCGAATGAGGCGTTGGTCATACAGTATCGCCGATTGATCAACGCTGTCCGCAACGCGGCACCGCATTCGAACTTCTTTCTCTACACGAACTGGATCGGCTCGGCCGCGCTCATGGACGATCTCATGCAGGGACTCATGGGCTCGCGCGGCGCGGCGGGTGGCCCGGACGCGATACCGGCGAGGAAGACGCTCGCGCAGCAGGTCTGGACGGGCGACTACGGCGGCGACTACCGTTGGGAGCTCGCACTCGCGAGCTCGGTCGAAGTCGAGGATCTCAAAGGCAACACGCCGCAGGAGATCAACGACTGGGCCTACAACGAGCTGCACGTGCAGTACATTTTCTGGTTGCGCAACACTTGGGCTGGCGACTCGTCGCGACGTTGGGACACGGGCATTCTGCCGTTTCTGCGCACGAACCCCCCCGTCCGCACCCGCTGCCCCAACAGCTACGGATGGTGCATGAACTGACGTCGCGTGGCGCACCTGGGCCTCATCGGTCCAGGTGCGCCTCGACGCTCTAACGCGCTTGCGTCCCTGTGCTCCGAGGGCGTTCGCCATCACCGCCGACTTCCGATTTCACTCCGCGCCGTCGTATCCGGCCTTGCTATCACGCTCGTCGGCATATGCGTGTGGGGGACGCTACTTGCCCTGCGCGGTCCCGCGGCTCCGCCGCGGACGTTGAGCTTCACCACGCGGCTCTGACCGAGTACGTCGGACAACGGCGTGAGCGATGCTGTCCCGGCGGCGGCCAGCGCTGCGAGGAAACGGCGTCTGGAATAGCTACCCGCTGCAAACTCTCCGCACACCGTTGTCATGTCCGCCGGCCCCCCAAGGTTGCGACCAAGTCTGCCGTTCCGGGCTCGCGCGCTCGGTCGAAGATCGCTGCGCGCGGCGCTATCCGCCCGCGACCACTACTCAGGGCGCTGGCAGACCATCTTTGACAGCGCCATTCCCTCTCCTTCCACGCGCATGCAGACCGGACGATAGCGTTCGCGCACGTAGTAGGCGTTTTCGAAGTCCTCCTGCCGGGGATTCTCCATGCAGTCGTACTCGAACGGATGGCGTGCAGGGCTCTTCTTCCAAGAACGCTTGATGGTGAAGGGCTGCGTGTAGTACTCGGGATCCTCGATCGTCGTGTCGATGTCGATGCTGCTGCCGTCGGCGGATGGCGTGAAGCGCTCGATGGTGTGCAGCTTCGCGCTCGTCGGCTGGCCGCGCGCATCGAGCTCGGCATAGCCGTTGAAGCCCACGGTGTCGACGACCAGCGTGGCACCTTCCCAGCGCCCGATGGAGTCGCCCACGTAACCCGGCTCGATTTGCTCCGGGTGCGCAGCGTTCATTCGAATGCGCCGGACCATGCGCGGCATTTCGAAGAGGATCGTGACCTCGTCAGCCGATTCGAGAATGACGATCTTCTCGCGCGGCATCGTCATCGTGGATACCGCGCCGGGGCGACACGAGACCCAGGCCGTCTGCATGATCTTGCCGTTTTGCATGGCCGCCGCATTGCGCTTCACGATGTCCTCGCCTGCGGCGGACAGCGGCGCATTGGGAACCATGAAGCCGAAGGTCTTGGGCTCCCACACTCCCGCAAGATGCGTCGCCTGTGCGGCAGGCTTCGCTGCGACGGCTTCCGCCGGCGGCACTCTGCGTTTCGCGCGCGGTGACTTCAGCTGCGGGTTTGGCGCCTGCTCGGCCCGCTCGCCGCGCGCCAGGCGATCGGGGCACACGTCGTCCGTCACACGCGCCGCCGCGTCGCGATGGAAGGTGAGCACCGTCTCCCAGGGCTCCGTGTAGTTCTCCGGATCCTCGATGGTGATGCGATCCTCGAGGCGGCCATCCTTCAGGACCCGCAGCCGCTCCGTGAGCGCGAGCGCCTCCGAATGCGGCAGTCCCGATGCATCCATCACGGTGGTGTCGATCAATCCGCCGGTGCGTATGACGAGGGTATTCCCCTCCCAGTGCCCCACAGGGAATCCCATCGTCAGCGGCAGCGGCGGGTCCGCTGTACCGGCGCCCATGTCCACGATGCGGAACCAGCGATACCAGCCATGGATGAAGGCCATCCGGCTTGCGTCGCCGCGGATCTCGAGTGGATACTGCATGGTGAGGATGCGAGGCATGCCCGGGCCGGCGCACCAAGTCGTGGGGTCGAACGACGCATCGCCCTTGGCGAGTCGTTCGCGCCGTTCGGCGTACAGCTTCGATGCCTCGGCGGTAAGCGGGGGTGTCTTGCCGCGGGAGGTCAGCAGGGCTCGCGGCGCAGTATCCGGCACCCAGATGCCGGCCAATTCCGGCGCGGCGCCACCGGTCTCGTCGGCCGCGGTGGAAGCGCTCGCGGCAAGTGCGGCAACGCAGAGCAGCAGTCTCGACCGACGTAGGCGGAGCATTGTCACGGCTCCTTCGCTGCCGACGGCGGCGCGGTCGACGGCGGTGCGGGCGGCGCACCGCCGGGCCCGGCCCCCACTCGGGCGGCCACTCCTTCGAGCTGCTTGCCATCGGCAAAGGTCAGCACGCGCAGCGTGCCGTAGGGCTTGCCATTGCGCGCGGGTGAGAGGTTCATCGTCACTACGTCACCCGCCTTGACGCTGTTCTTGCGCCAGCCCATGTTGACGTTCAGGCTCGGTGAGCCGATCTCGACCGACCACTGCACCTGTTCCGCACCCTGACCGTCCACGAGCATCTGAATGTAGGAGTGGGGATTGGTCCACTGCACTTCTTTGACGATGCCCTTGATCGTGACCTGCTTCGTGTAGTCGAATTCAGCCGTGGAGTGATGCGCGGCTGCCGCACGAGCGAAACATGCCGCCGCGATCCACGGCAGCATCGATTTCATCTGCATAACTGCTCGCACGGCTGGTCCCCCCGAACTTATTCTTGCTTCAACCATAGCGCAGGAGCATTCAATTGAACATTCTCACTGCTCGGCTTTCGATCGCCCTGCTGCTCCTGGCTGCCCCCACCTTGCTGCCTGCCGCCGATTCCCTGCAGGCAATCGCCGAGCGCACGCTGATCCGGGAGCTGATGGACCGCTATGGCATCGTGCACGACTCGGGCAGCCCCGAGGAGTACGCGGATCTGTTCACCGCAGACGGCGAGATTGCCGTCGCGCCCGGCGCTCCTGCCATCGTGAAGGGTAGGCAGGCTTTGATAGCGCAAGCCCGCCGGGATCACGAGCGCTTCGGCACGGAGCCCGCGGCCAACGGCGAAACGACGTCCATCATGCGGCATCTGATCAGCAACTCGCAGATCACCCTCACCGGCGAGGACACGGCCACCGGTACTTGTTACGTGACGACGGTGGTGAAGAAGGGCGACGTCGGGCCTGCCATCCTGAGTATCTCCCGCTATACCGATCGCTATGCGAAACAGAACGGGGAATGGCGCATCCAGCGGCGCGAGATCACCCTCGAATTCGGCAATCAGGAGCTCGGCAAGCAGCTCGGCTTCGGTGGCCGCTGACTCGAGCTGATCGACCGGCCGCGTCGAAGCGCGCGGCCGATGCGCGGACGTCGCGCCGTCGCTCGTGCAACGCTTGGTTTGCGGTAAGCTTCTTGGCGCAGAGACCTGCGGTCGCCGTCGGGTCGCGGCTTTCAATGCTTGGGGGGAACAGGTATGCAGATGAGGCGTGTCATTCTTCCTGCGCTCGCAGCTGCAGCGTTGTCGTTGCCCCTTGCGCATCGGGCCGATGCGCAAATGGATACGTTCATCACGCTCGGGACCCATGGAGGCCCCGTTCCCGACGCCAAGCGCAGCGAGCCGGCCAACGCGCTCGTCGTCGATCGCGCGGTCTACCTCGTCGACGCCGGCGACGGCGCCGCCGAGCAACTCGCGAAAGCCGGGTTCTCCTTGCAGGCGCTCAGCGGTGTATTCATCAGCCATCTGCATTTCGACCACACGGGTGGCCTCTTCGCTGTGCTCGGGCTGCGCCATCAGACCAATGCGCAGGGCAAGCTCAAGATCTATGGACCACCCGGGATCAAGGAGACGGTGGACGGGCTTTTGGCCGCCATTCGGCCGGGCGGCGTGTCTGGCTACGGCATCCCGGGCGAACAGTTCATCCCGCCCGAGAACGGCGTGGAGGTCATCGAAATCCGCGACGGCGCTCATTTGAGCCTCGACGGCTTCACGGTAACCGCCGCCGAGAACACGCACTACAGCTTCCCGCGCGGCAGCGACATGGACAAGCGTTTCGACTCGCTGTCTTTCCGTTTCGACCTACCGGACCGCTCGATCGTCTACACGGGCGACACGGGACCGAGCGACGCGGTCACCGCGTTGGCGAAGGGCGCGGACATCCTCGTGAGCGAGCTCATCGACGCGCAGGTGGCTGGGTCGGGATCCGTGGCTCCGCCGCCGGCCAACGCGACCGAGGCGCAGAAGAGCGTGGCGCAAGTGATGAGGGAACATCTGAGCACCCACCACCTCACTCCCGAACAGGTAGGCAAGATGGCTTCCGACGCCAAGGTGGGCCGAGTCGTGATCACCCATCTCGTCGCGAGCCGGAAGCCGAACGTCTCGATCGATTCCTACGTCGCCGAGATCCGCAAAACGTACGGCGGTCCCGTCGAGATCGCGAACGATCTGGATCGCTACTGACGCGCTGCCGCCGCGCCTTTCGCGCGACGCACCCGCCGGTTCGATTGCGCTGCCCGTGCCCCTCAGCGCCGGTAGGCCAGCTGGACGCCAATTTGCCGCGGCATCGGCGCTGCCAGGGTAGCCCCATAGGTGTAGCTGTTGTAGGCGGAGCAGTCGGCGTTGGTGCACTGCGACCGACCTCCGAAGCGCTGCCCTTGCGTCTCGTCCGTCACGTTCAGGGCGAACAGGTTCACGTCGAATGCCCCGCGCTCGAACCCGAGGCGCAGGTTGATGCTCTTCTGCGCCGGAACGTCGCTCGAGTCGGGCGAATAGGCGCCGCTGCTGCGCGCGACGGTTGCGTAGCCGTCCTGCCAGAGATAGTCGATGCGCGCATAGGCGGGCGTGGAGCCGAATGAAAAGTCGAAGCGCGCGCCGAGGTCCAGCGTCCTTGGCGGCTGGGCAAACTCCTGCCCTTCTCGCGCAACGACCAGGTCGCCGCCGCGCGTGGCGGGTCCGCCGGGAATGACCAGGGAAGAGCGGTACTCCGCCTTGGTGTTGCTGAGCGCGGCATTGAGCGTGAGCAGCGGGATGGGACGGAACTCCCCTTCGATCTCGAAGCCACGGCTGCGCGCCTTCGGAACGTTGAAGACGGCGCCATCGCCCAGGAACAGGAAGGTCTGGACGTCTTTCCATTCGAGATCGTAGATGGCCGTGTTGATCTGGGCCCGGCCGTCGAGCAGGCGGACCTTGCCGCCGAGCTCGTAGCTCAAGACGGTATCCGACCCGTAGGTCCTCGGCAGCACCGCGGTGGTGAGATCGTACTGGGCCAGGGAGCCTTGGGCGGCGGAAGTCAGCACCTGGTTCACACCGCCGGCGCGAAACCCCTTGGCTGCAGTGAGATACAGCAGATCGTCGGAATTGAAGAAGTATTGCACCGACAACTTGGGCGTTACCGGGGTCTCGGAGATCTCCCCCGTGACCAACGCCTGCGAGGGATCGGAGGTGCCGCCATTCGGGCCGTAGTTGAATTGCTCGAACGAGGTTTTGACGCGCGTGACGCGAATGCCTGCGCTGGCGCGCCAGTGGTCGCTGAAGCGTGCGGTGACGTCCCCGAACAAGGCTGTCTCGGTGTCTTCATCGGACTCGTGGATGTTGGCGAAGAACCCGTTGAACGGCACTCCGTACCGCTGCTCGATCGTCATGCCCGAGAGCTCCAGGAACGCCTCGTTCGTGGTTTCCGCGATCTGCCCGACGTCGGCGTGGGTGTCGGCGAAATACGCACCCACGACGTAGCTGACACGCTCATCCGGCGAGGACGCCAGGCGGAACTCGTGCGAAGTAGCGCGGCGCTTGTTCGTGGTATTCGTTTCGATCAGTGCGCCAAGACCCAGCCCGTTCGGAACCGTGACGATGTTCGGATTGAATCCGGAGCCGGTCGGAACCTGCACCGTCGGCGCGCCGGGCGTGACGATCTGCGCAGTGCCCGGGTAGACGAGCAAGGTGGCCGGAAAATTCTGCGGGCTCTGGCCGCGATTCAAGTCATAGGTCGACGAAGCGATGTAGGTCAGCGCGAGCTTGTCGTTGATGTCCCACTGGAAGTTCGCGCTGGCGATTTCCATGTCGGTGCGCGTGGGTGTGGGACCGAACGCGAGCGACTGGAAGCGGTCGAGATCGAAGGGTCCAACGGTATAACCCGGAGCCACGTAGGCGCCCGTGCCGGCATTGCAGCCCGGGTTCGGCGGCAGCACGGCGGGCGGAACCAGAAACGCGCGCGCTGCCACCGGCTGGGACAGGATGTACGGAATATTGAAGCAAAGCGCTCCGACCTGAAGCTGTCCCGGCTCGGACAGGTTGTACGAGCTGGTCAGATTGTCCGTCTCGTCCCGCGACTTCAGGTACGACACCGTCAGCCTGGTGGTGTCGGAGGGTGCCCACGTGAGCGCCCCGCGGGCGGCAGCAACCTGACCCCCATTGGAATTTTTGTCGTAGACGGTGCCGTCGCGGTAGTCGGTGAGGTCGATGTAGCCGCCGGTGTCGCGGCGGAACACGCTGGCCCGGAAGCCGAGCTTGTCCTCGATGATCGGTCCACCGATGCGCGAAGCCCGCCTCGTATCCCGAGTCGCCACCCTTCGTGGAAAGCACCTGTGCACGGCCGTAGGACGAGTAGTCGGTGAGGCTCGGCGCCGTCTGGATGTAGCGGATCGTGCCGCCTTCCGAACCGCCGCCGAACAGCGTGCCCTGCGGTCCCCGCAGCACTTCGATGCGCTCCAGATCGAACAGCGGCGGCACCGGCGTGCCGTTCTGCGAGCCAAAGCCGCCCGCGGAACGCTTCTGCAGCGAGGTTTCGTCCAGATAGAAGCCGGTGGTCGCAGCCGTGGCGCTTTGCTGACGAATGCCACGGATGGCCACGGTCGCATTGCCGGATGCTTCGCGGCCGGACAGCCGGAGTCCTGGCACCAGCGTCTGCAGATCCGCGATGGTCTGCACGCCCCGCTGGTCGAGATCCCGCTGGGTCTCGGCCGTCACGGCCAGCGCAACGCGATTGACGCTGCTGCTCTGCCGCGTTGCCGTCACGACGATCTCTTCGAGCGCGCCGTCTTCGGCTCCGGCGGCAAACGCCGGCGCCTGCAACGTCGAGACTAGAGCGCCGCACGCAATTGCGGCGCGGCCAGAAAACTGGATTCTATGCACACTCCCCCCCATGCGCTTTGCTGCGCCGTGCTTGTGCTTTTCCCCCATAGCGGCCGATTGCAGAGCCGGCCACTAATTCCCATGCGAAGGTAATTTATAGCACCGCTCTGCCGGGAACAGCAATCACATCGATTCGCGCTCCAGCGCCGTGAGGAGCTCGATTCCGAGCTCGAGCATCACCGGCCGTCGCTGGATCCAAGACGAGCCGCCGCCGCTAGCGATGAGTTAAAGTGTGGCCGGTTTTCGTGCACGACCGAGGCCTTTCATTGCCCCGCCAGTCCCTTTCCAAGCCGCAGCGCAACAAGCGCGCGCGGCGCAAACCCGGGCGCCCGCAGGCGCAAGGCAGCAAACGCGTCGGCTCGGATACGATCGTGCTGGAGGTCTGCGAGCTGCTGCGCGAGTTCGCGCCGCGTGACGTGACGCTGCTACGCGTCGCCGAGCACGCCGGCGTGGACCGCTCCCTGATCCGCTATTACTTCAAGAACCGCTCGAGCTTGCTCCTTGCTGCCGCGCGGCATCTCTTCACCGAGTTGCAATGCGGGCTCGAAGCGGCCGGCCAAGCCGCTCCCGCGGACCCCGAGGCGCAGATTCGCGCGAACGCGGTCGCGTTGCTGCGCTTTCAGCTCGAGCATCCGTACTTCCATCGGCTGATGATCGACGAGATCTTCGTGTCGGAGGAGCCCGAAGCGAAAGCGTTCTTCGAGTCCCTCACCTCGGTCGCCGTGGCGGCGCTGCGCGGGACGACGCGCGCCGCTGCTCGTGAAGGCGAGACGAAGTCCGTCGACGGGGCATTCCTGTACATCGCGATGATCGGAATGTGCGAGTTCTTCGTCATGGGGGCGCCGATTCTGAAGGTGGCGTTCGGGAAGGATTACGACGCCGAAGCCGTCGCCCGCGAGTACGAGCAGTTCATCCGCGACTACGTCGTCGACGGCCTACGCAAGCGCTGAAGGAAGCGGCCGGTCGCGCCGGAACGTGCTTGACAATTCCCACTACTGGGGAATATTGTCTGACGACGCCGCGCCGCGCGGTGGGGGGTCCCGTGGCTACGATCCGAACCATGCCGAAGCGAGCCGCTCGCGTGTCGAAGGGGCCGGGATTGAGCTTGGCGATTGGCCTGCTCGCGTGCGCTTCGCCCTACGGCGTCGGTGCACAGCAGGCGGGCGGCCAGCCGCCGACCGACTCGCCCGAGGCCGCGGCCCATGTCGCACGCGCCCGCGAGCTCGCCCAAACCGACGCGCGCGCGCCGTTCGATTTCTTCTGCGTGCCGGGTAACGCGCGGCCCAACGCCCGGGCCGCTCCCGTTTTGAAGCCCGTGCAGCTGTTCGACAATCTCTACGCGCTCGGCAACTCCGAGACCGTGGTCCACGCGCTCACCACGTCGGCGGGCATCGTGTTGATCGACTCGGGCTATCCCGGGGAGGCCGAGACCGTCGTCGTGCCGGCGCTCCGCGAGGTCGGGCTCGACCCCGCAAACGTGAAGTTCGTGCTGCTCGGTCACGGCCACAGCGATCACTACGGCGGCGCCGCCTATTTCCAGACAGCGTTACGGCGCGCACGTCGTCTCGACGGCGGCGGACTGGCAAACGATGGCCGCGAGCGCGCAAAGCCCCGCACCGGGCGGCAACGGCGCCAACGCGCCTCCGCCGGCGCGCGACATGGCGCTCGCCGACGGCGAGGTCCTGACCGTCGGCGACACGCGCATCACCGCGGTCGCGGTCCCGGGCCACACGCCGGGCGCGCTCGCGTTCATCTTTCCCGTGCAGGACCATGGCACGCGTCACGTCGCGGGCCTGTTCGGCGGAACCGTGCTCGCAGCGGGCTTCGTAAAGACGCCGGGCCTGCGGCAGTACGTCGACTCGATCGCGCACTACGTCGACGTGGCCGGGCGCATGGGTGTGGACGTCGAAGTGCAGAACCATCCGCTGTTCGACGAGACCCCGGCGCGACTCGCTGCGCTCGCGGCGCGTCGCCCCGGCGAGCCGCATCCGTTCGTCATGGGCACGGAGACTTACTTGCGTTTCTGGAAGGTGGTGTCGGAATGCACGCAGGCAGACATCGCCAGACGCGCCGACGCCGAATAAGCACACGGAGTACAGAACCATGAAATCGAGATGGCTCCCGATAGTCTTGGCCCTGGCGGCGACGGCGCTCACGGCGCCGGCCGGCGCTCATCACTCGTTCTCGGCGATCTACCGCGCCGACCAAAAGATCGAGATCAAGGGCGAGGTCGTGCAGCTCCTGTTCAGAAACCCGCATTCGATCCTGCACGTGCTCGCGCCGGACGAGTCCGGCGCAATGACGCGCTGGGCCGTCGAGTGGCAGGGCGCGACGCAGCTCGGCGCCGGCGGTATCAACGCGCAGTCGTTGCGGCCCGGCGATCCCGTGATCGTCACGGGCAACCCGGGTCGCGATCCGGCCGAGCACCGCATCAGGATGCTCTCGATCAAGCGCACCACGGACGGCTTCGGCTGGGGCACGGCGCCGGGCGAGGTCGTCAACTGATGCACGCGACGATGTCGAGAGTCTGGCCGCGCGCGGCCGCGGTGCTCGCGCTGACCTGCGTCGGCGGCGTCGCGCTCGCGCAGCCCGGCCCCCCGGGCAGGCCGCCCGCCCCGCCGAAATCGCCGCGCGAGTCGGCACAGGTCGATCTCACGGGCTACTGGGTGGCGTTGGTCACGGAAGACTGGGCCTGGCGCATGATCACTGCGCCGAAGGGCGATGCGACGAGCGTGCCGCTGAATCCGGCGGGTCGGCGCGTGGCCGCCGAATGGGATCCGGAGCGCGATGCGGCGAACGGCGAGGCGTGCCGGCCGTTCGGGGCCGCGGCGCTGATGCGCATGCCGCTGCGGTTGCACGTCACCTGGCAGGACGACGAGACGCTCAAGATCGAAACCGACGCGGGTCAGCAGACGCGCCTGTTCCATTTCGCGGCGAATGCCGCGCCGAATGCGCCGGCGAGCGCCGAGCGCTCCTGGCAGGGATTCTCGACGGCCGAGTGGACGCACCCGCTCGGCGGCTTCAATCCGCTCGCGGCGATCGCGGCCGGCGCCGCGGTGCCGACGCAAGCGGGCGCCCCGCCGAAGGGCGCGCTCAAAGTCGTCACGACCAATCTGCGCGCGGGGTATCTGCGCAAGAACGGCATTCCGTACAGCGAAAACGCCCTCTTGACCGAGTACTTCTCGCGGTTCTCCGCGGTCGGCAACGATTACCTGACGGTGCTCACGGTCGTGCACGACCCCGCCTATCTAGCGGGCGATTTCATCACGTCGTCGCAGTTCAAACGCGAGCCCGACGCGGCGAAGTGGAATCCCACGCCTTGCAGCACGGCGCCGCCGCGCGCGCCTGTCGCGGAGTAAGACGATGAAGCGGTTTGCCCTTTATGCACTCCTCGCCACTCTGCCGAGCCTCGCGGCGCTCGCCCAAGTGGACTTCTCCGGCGAATGGGACCATCCGGGCGTGTTCGGCCAGGAGGACATCACCGATCGCGGCGGCGGCCCGGAAATCGGCGATTACCTCGGCCTGCCGCTCAATGAAGCGGGGCTGCGCAAAGCCGAAACCTACTCGGGATCGTGGCTCAGCGTGCCCGAGCATCAGTGCACCCCGCATCCGGCTGCGTATCAGACCTGGGGCCCGGACACGCTCAGCGTAAACAAGGTGTACGACCGGATCCGGCGCGTCGTGATCGGGATAAGGCTCGACGGCACGTTTGGCTTGGACCGCGTCGTCTGGCTGGACGGCCGGCAACCGCCGCCCGAGGAAGCGCTGCACACGTTCAACGGCTTCTCGACCGGGCACTGGGAAGGCGACACGTTGGTCGTCGAGACGAGCCACATGAAGCTCGGCTGGCTCAGGCGTAACGGCACTCCGACGAGCGAGCGCGCGCGGATGACGGAGTACTACACGCGCTTCGACGACTACCTGCTCGTCACCACCGTCGTCGACGACCCCGTCTATCTCGCGGAGCCGTTCGTACGGACCACGGAGTACGTGCTGAATCGGCGGCCGCCGCCCGTCATCGGGTTCCCGCTGCAGCGCAACGACGGCCCGATCTTCTACAAGTGCTTTCCGGCGGAGGAAACCACGGCCGACAAGCACCACGTTCCGCACTACCTGCCCGGCGAGAACGAGTTGCTCGACGAGTTCTCGGCGAAGTACCGCATCCCGCGCTGGGCGATGGAAGCCGGCGGCGCCACGATGTATCCGGAATTCGCCGCGCGGCTCGCGCGCGAAGACGGCCGCGGCGTGCGCGCGGCACCGGCCGTCGTGCCGCCGCGCGCGGCGGCCGCCGACGAGGTGCGCTCGATGCACGTGAGAGGCCGCATCTGGCTCATCACGGGCGCGGGCGGCAACGTCACGGTTCAAGTCGGCGACGAGGGCGTGCTCGTCGTGGACACCGGCACGGCCGAGAAGGCGCCGCGTGTTCGCGAGGAGATCCGCAAGATCGCCGGTGATCAGCCGATCCGCTACGTCATCAACACGCATTGGCACGCCGATCACACGGGCGGCAACGTGGTGCTCTCGGAGGAGCCGCTGCAGCGCGCCGCCATCCTGGCGCACGAGAACGTCGGCCTGCGCCTCGCCGAGTCGAACGCCGAAGCCGGCAAGCTCGTCATGGACACGTTCTTCGGCGACTCGAAGACGATCTATTTCAACGGCGAGCCGATCGAGATCATCCACGCGCCGGCCGCGCACACGGACGGCGACTCGATCGTGTTCTTTCGCGGCTCCGACGTGGTGAGCGCCGGGGACGTGATCTCGACGCAAAGCTTGCCGAGCTTCGACGCGGCCCAAGGCGGCTCGGTCAACGGCTTGATCGACGCGCTGAATCGGATCCTCGACATCACGGTGGCCGAGACGCGCGGTCAGGGCGGCACGATCGTGATTCCGGGTCATGGGCGCCTCTACGACGAGGCCGACGTCGCCGAGTACCGCGACATGACGGTCATCGTCAGAGATCGCGTGAAGAGCGCGGTCGACGGGAGCAAGTCGCTGCGCCAGCTCACGCAGAGCCGGCCGACGCTCGAGTACGACGGCGTGTTCGGCGGCGAGGGCGGACCCTGGACGAGCGCGATGTTCGTCGAGGCCGCGTTTCGGAGCTTGGGCGGGAAGTGAAGGTTTCGACGCGTTCGGACGCGAAGGGGTGGCGACGATGAACAACACACGTAGGAGATCGACGACGGGCGGACAAGTTCTGCGCGCTCGTCGCGGGGCTCGTTTTGATGGTGGGCTCCGTCTCGGCGCATCACGGCAGCAGCATCTCGTACGACACGACGAGGCTCTGGACCACCTGGGTCACCGTCACGGGGTTCAATTACATGAACCCGCACCCGACGATGACCTTCGACCGCAAGGTCGACGGCGGCAAGGTCGAGCACTGGGCCGCCGAGCTCCTCACGAACCCTTCGATGATGGCGCGCCAAGGGTGGACGAAGGGTCGCACGTTGGACGCGTTGCGCCCGGGGGCCCGCGTGAAGCTCTACCTCGCGACCGCGCGCGCCGGCGGCTTCAGCGCGATCGTCATGAAGATCGAGGACGAAAGCGGGCAAACCGTCGCGGGCGCGGGCCGCGATCTCAGGGGCGTCGATCTGGACGGCAAGCCGGGCGGCCTGCAGCCCGAGGGCGACGTGGTGCTGCCGGGACAGCAGAGCCAGTAGCGGCGAGCGGACTATAACGGCAAGGCCAGGCGCGACAGCGGGCGCTCCGCGAACGCGGCCGAGCAGTGCCCGCGGGGGGAGGAACGATGAGCAACACGCACACGACGATGGGCAAAGGCGCGAGACCTCGGCAGTTCTTGGCTCTCGTGGCGCTACTCGCCGCCGCCGGGCTATTGGCGACCGCCGAGGAAGCGGCGGCTCAGCGAAGCGATGCGCGCCCCGGCGGCGTCGGCCCGTCCGACACCGACACGCGCGCGTACGACAAGCACGATTTCAGCGGCCTCTGGAGCCGGTCCCCTCAGCAGCTCGGTCAGCCGGCCTGCCCCGAGTGCAACGATTCCCCGGCTGGCCTCTTCCCGAACTATGGCTTCTTTGGGACCCCGCCGCCGCGCACGGCCGAGGGCGAGCGGCGCTTCAACCTCAACAAGCCCGCGCGCGGCCTCGAGCTCGGCAGCGAGGCGGCGCGCAAGCGCCCGGACCTCGACATCGGCTTCCGCCGCGCGGTGCTGCCGGCCTTCGGCAACGACCCCGAGATGCGCTGCGAGCCGCTCGGGCTCGCGCGCTTGATCACGTTCTCGGGCGGCGGCGCGAACATGGAAATGGTGCAGACGAAGGACCGCATTCTGCAGCTCTTCGAGTGGACCTGGGAGTTCCGCGACATCTGGATGGACGGGCGCAAGCTGCCGAAGGTGGACGACTACCTGCCGCGCTTCAACGGCTATTCGGTCGGCAAGTGGGAGGGCGACACGCTCGTCGTCACCTCGGTCGGGTTCGACGACCGCCAGTGGCTCGATCAGTTCGGCTTTCCGATCAGCGACCAGGCCGTGCTCGAGGAGCGCTGGGATCGCCCGAGCCCGAATCGGCTCCGCGCACGGCTGAAGCTGACGGACCCCGTCAACTACACCGCGCCGTGGGAGAGCAGCCCCAAGGTGTGGGCGCTGATCCCGAAGGAGGCGATGGCCATTGGCGGATGGTCCGGCCTGCTCGAAGACCGCTGCGTGCCGAGCGACGAGTCGCTGTTCAACCAGTTCCGCGATCGCGCGGCCGGCGTCGGCAAAGCGGAGCCCGAGCCGCAGAAGTAATCCGCCGGGCTCGTTGTGCCCAGAGTGGTGACTCGCCCAAAGCGTGACCGAACGCGCGCCACCAGAAATCCGGCGCAGCAGAGGCCGGTGACCGCGAACGCCGTTCCAAGGAGCCAGCGATGCGATCTGAATACCGTTGCTTAGCCAGTGTCGCCGCGGGTGCGTTGGGATCGATCTTGCTGGCGTCGAGCCTCGCGGCTCAGGAGGGCCCCCTGCCCATGGGCCGCAGCATCGGCGCTGCGTGCACGCGCAGCGTGACCGTGCCCGCATCTGCCGGCGCACCCGGGCCGGGCGCGGCGCCTGCACGAGGGCCCGGGCAAGGGCCGCCACCGGGCGCGGGGCCGGAGGTCCGGGCGCCGGACAGGGCCCGCCGCCGTTTGCGTCGAACCTCACGCCCGCGGAAGCCACGAAGCTCGTCAAGGTACGCGACGACGTCTATGCCATCGTCAACGTCAACGATGCGGTGATTCCCGACATCCCGCTCTTCGGCGGCAACGTCGGAATCTACCTCACCGACGGCGGCGTAGTGCTCGTCGATTCGAAGAACGAGCGCATGCACGACGACCTGATCGCGAAGGTGCGATCGCTCACGGACGCGCCGATTGCGTACGTCGTGCTGACTCACAATCACGCCGACCACAGTGCCGGTGCCGCGCAGCTGCGCGCACTCGGCGCGACGGTGATCATGTCGGCCGCCGACCGCCAGCGCATGGGCGGCGTCGGCGAGCCGGGCCTGCCACAGGTGGGTTACGACGGGCACGCCGAGATCGTGCTCGGCGGCAAGCGCATCGAGCTCCTCGAGTTTTGCGGCCACACGAGCGGCGACACGGTCGTGTATCTGCCCGACGCGCGCGTCGTCGTCGCCGGCGATCTCGTCGCGACACCCGACTCGATTCCGCAGGTCACGAACTACGCCGACGGCGGCAGCTGGACCGACATGGTCAGAAGCCTCGACGCGCTCGCGGAGCTCGACTTCGACGTCATGATTGCGGGGCACGGCCCGGTGCTCACGAAGGCGCAGTTCCTCGCGCACCGCGCGAAGATGGCGGCGATTCGCACACGCGCCGAGGAGCTCGTGCATGCGCATAAGTCGCAGAGCGAGATTGCTCAGGCCCTCGCGGCGGAGTTCAACTGGGGCGTCGGTCCGGGTCTCGCCGCGGGGAACATCGCGGGCATGCTCGTCGAATTCGCAGCCGATTGAGCGCCGAGCAACGCCCGCCCGTCTAGCGCCCCTCCGATCCAGCCGCGAAAGGAAGAAACGCTAACATTCCGACTAGTGCTGACAGTCTCATCGTGGCCTCCACGTGCGATATCACCATCGGCGGCCCCGCGGTAGCCGCTCAGCCCGACGCGAAACGCGGGCCATGCGCGCCTTGCCGTCGAATCGACCTTCCGGCCGCAGCAATTTGCGGGTCTGACCGTAACGCGTTACAGTGTAACGCGTTACGACGAGGTGCGAACGTGGCACGAGCAGCGGACAGGATGAAGGCGATGCGTGAGCGGCGGCGCGCGCGCGGGCTTAGAGAGCTGCGTCTGGTCGTGCCGGATGCGCGATCGAAGGCAGTACGCCGGCGGGTAGCCAAGGCAGTGGCCCGTCTGGATCCGAACAGCGAGCTCGAAGCCCTGCGGTGGATCGAAGCGGTCTCTGAATTCGACAAGCCGTGAGGCGAGGTGATGTCGTCACCGTGGCCGCGGCCGGCGACTACGGCAAGCCGCGGCCAGCCGTGATCGTCCAGACCGACGCTCTGCCCGTTGAGCACGCGTCCGTGGTCGTTTGCCAGATGACGTCGGAACTCAGCGATGCTCCAGAGTTTCGCGTCACCATCGAGCCGACCAGAGGAAACGGTCTACGCACGCGATCACAGGTGATGACCGACAAGCCAGTCACGATTCGACGCGAGCGAATCGGCCGGCAGTTGGGTCGCCTCGATGAGGGGGATATCGCGCGACTCAACGTGGTTTTGGCGTTCGTGATGGGCCTCGCAGACTAGCAGGCCGTTGAAAAAGGCTCTGGTGGAGCGATGCAAGGCGAAAAGCGATTCGAAAGCGCAGCGTACACGGCAGTACGTGAGCATTTCGACTCGATTTTCGACGCCGCAGCGCGCCGCCAGAGGCTTTTCAACGGCCTGCTAGTCGCGACAGAGCTCGGGGGTGACGTATCCCGGTTTTGCCGCGCTAATTTTCCGGCGGCATCTCCGCGTGCTCTATCTGCACCACGTGCAGCACGCCCTTGCCCTTCTCGATCCGCATTCCCCACTGATCCCGCACGGCCTCGATCAGCGCCTTCGAGGTCTCGTCCGGATCCGGCGACCGCACGGCCCGCGCCCACGGACCGAACTTGAACTGAAGCCGCATCGAGTAGCGGCCCGTGAGCCCCGTCCGATCCTCCACCATTTTCCCGCCCAAGAACCCCCACGATGGCGGCAGCGACAACAGGTCGCCGGCCACGAACATCGTCCCGCCGTCCACGATGAATCCCGGCCCGCCGAACCCGCTGGTGCAGCGCGGAATGTAGGGATCGTCGTCGCTCGTCGGTGGCTGTCCGGTCACGCACGTGCCGTCCCACTCACGGATATTCGGCCCCAGCGTGCCGTCGCTCCGGTCGAGATACAGAAGGTAGACCTCCGGCTCTGCCGTCTCTTCCCTTACTTTCAACGCGAACCGCTCGGCCAACAACGTCCGCAGCATCATCCGCAGCTCATGCGTGCTCGACGGCTGCGGAGCCTGCGCCGCGACGGAAAACTTGGTCGTGTCGGTCCACTCCGGCCCGCCTTGCACCTTCCACTGCGTGCCCATCCCCTCTTCGTAGGCCGTGTACACGAGCCACGTCAGCGTCATGCCCTGCAGCGAGAGCCGCTCTGGATCGACGGGCGGAATCCCGCGGCGTTGCGGCGTGCCAGGATCCACCACCATGACCGTCGCCGACTCGAAGCGGAGTGGTTCCGTCGCACGCTCCTGGGCCGATAACGAAATCGACCACGACGATCCCATCCATCCGATCAAGAGTAAGAATGTCGCGCGATTCATCGGATATCTTCCATCGATCGATTCGAGAGCTCCGCGGCGATCTGGCCGTCGTAGCGCCGTATCACGAGTGCTGCGATGAAGCTCAGCAGCGCGCAGCCGATCATGATGTATGCGGCGTTCGCCGGCACGCCGGTCTGGCGTGCGAGCAGCGCGGCGCCGACCGGCGCGAGACCGCTCAGGAACGTGAACGCCATGTTCCAGCTGAACGCGACGCCGGAGAAGCGAATCCGCGTCGGAAAGAGATCCGCCACGACGCCGATGACCGTGCCGTTGTAGATCGAAGCCACGAGCCCGACGAGCGCGAACAGCACGATCAGGTTCACGCTGTGCGCTTGCGCGGCCTCGAAAAACGGCAGCGACAGCAGGATCGCGAGGCCCGTGCCGACCAGCGTGAGTGTCTTGCGCGAGACGAAGTCACTGAGCCATGCCACGGCGAGCAGCCCGATCGACAGGATCACGAGCGCCACGTTCTGCGCCAGAATCGCATCCACGGCGGCATAGCCCATCGTCTGCGGCAGGAACGCCGGCATCGCGAACAGCAGGCCGTTGAAGCCGGCCGTGACCGCGAGAATGCCGACGCCCACGATCGCGGCCATGGGGAAGTCGCGCATCAGCTCGGCGAACGGCACGACCGAGCGCTTGGCCACGCTGCGGATCCGCGCGAACTCCTTGCTCTCCTCGAGCGTGAGGCGCAGCAGGAAGCTCACCAGCCCGAACGCGCCGCCCACGAGGAAGCCGATCCGCCAGCCCCAGGCGCCGATCTGCTCGACCGTGAGCGTCTCGTGAACCACCAGGTTCAACAGTGCGGCCAGCAGCACGCCGGAGTTCACGCAGCAGAACACGACGCCCACCGAGAAGCCGAAGCGCCGCGGCGCCGTCTCGACGACGTACGAGATCGCGCCCGGCAGCTCGCCGCCGAGACAGAAGCCCTGCACGATGCGCAGCAGCACGAGCGCGATCGAGGCCGTCACGCCCCACTGCGCGTAGGTCGGCAGCAGGCCGATCGCCGTGGTGGCGGCCGACATCGTGAGGATGGTGATGATCAGCACGCGCCGCCGGCCGATCCGATCGCCCATGTGACTGAAGAACAGGCCGCCAATGGGCCGCGCCAGATAGCCCACCGCGAACACGCTGAACGACACGACGAGCGACACCATGGCGTCCTCGTTCGGAAAGAAGCTTCTGCCGATGTACTGCGCGAACTGGCTGTAGACCACGAAGTCGTAGAACTCGAGCGCGCCGCCCAAGCTCGCGAGCAAGATCAGGCGCCAGTCCGACCGCGGAATCGTGGCCATCGGGCGTCCTCAGCGAGCCACGCGGAGGGGGGCGGGGGGTGCGATCCGATAGGCGGGATTCGCGTCGGGCCTGGGCCTAAATTTCTGGACGCGGCCCGTGTCGACCTCGGCCACGTAGAAGTTGCCGTCCGAGTCGACGCTCATGCCGTGCACGCCCCAGAAGCCACCGGGGAACGTGCCCCAGGTGCCCCACGAGTACAGCAGCGTGCCGTCGAGGGAATATTTCAGGATCTTGCTCGTGCCGCGGTCGGCGGCCCACAGATAGCCGTCGCCGGACATCAGAAACAGGTGGATGTCCGACGGCGGTCCGCCGAAGCTCCATTGATCCAGGAACTTGCCATTCTCGTCAAAGACTTGGGCGCGATTGTTCGCGCGATCATTCACGAACACGCGCCGCGACTTCGGATCCACGGCGATGCCGTGCACGTTGTTGAAATAGCCGGGCCGCGTGTCGTGCGGCGGGGTGCCTTTCTGGCCCCATTCGAGCAAGTAGTGGCCGGCGGCGTCGAACTTCACGACGCGCGTGTTCTCGTAGCCGTCCGCCACGAAGAACGTGCCGTCCGGCAGCCACGCGATGAACGTCGGGCGAAAGAAATGCGTGTGATCGGTGCCGGGTTCCCCATACGTACCAATGGTTTGCACGAGCTTCTTACCGTCATTGGTGAATTTGAAGATCGCTTGCCGGAAGTCGTCCACGATCCAGACGTGCTGCTCGGGATCGTACGGGCTGATGTACACCGCATGCGGCCGCGCGAGCATCGAGTCCCACTGCGTCCAGTCCTCGATCAGGTTGCCGTTGCGGTCGAACACCAGAATGCAGTGCTCCCAGCGCGCATCGACGCCGAGCACGCCGCCCTGGTCCTGCCACGCCTTGAGCCCATCCGCCGGCATCTGCCCGGCCGCGCCGCCGCCCGGCGGGCTGGCGACCGTGGCATCGCGAAACGGCAAGCGGAACATCGGAAACTCGAGGCTCGGCCCGACGTCGCGCACGCGGCGCGTGGCCGGGCGCTCGAGCGCCGGGAGCTCGCCGCGCTGCAGCACGAACACCCGATCGGGGCTGGCGGCGAACACGGCCTGCGTGGCGCCGTAGGTCCAGCCCGCATGGCCCGGCAGCTGCGCCAGCGGCTTCGGCCAGTCGGCAACGACGGCGTAGTGGCCGAACGTGTCCTGACCGCCCTTCTGGCCCGGGAAGACCGCGGTGTCGTCGGCCTGCGCGACGCACGTGACGAGCGCGCCGAGCGCAAACGTCGAACGCAACGATTTCCGTAACGGGCGCATCGCTCCCCCTTTGAACCCCTTGTGCGCGTGTCGCGGCCGGGCCATCGTATATCGGCCGATGCGCTTTGGGGGAGAGCGACGAGGCTTCGGGCAGCCTGCCCGCACACGCCGTCACCCGGCCCCGCGCGCCACGCATTTCCTGATAACGAGGTGCTTTGCCATGGCTCGACTCGTCGCGCTGCTCGTCTGTCTCTCGTTCACGGCCGCGGTGGCGGCGCAGAACGCGGCGGCGCCCGCCGTGCGGGATCCCGCCGTTGCGAAGGCGATGACGAGCGCGGCGCGCGCGCTGCTCGCGTCCGTGCGCGGCGACCCCGAGTTCTCCGAGCGCCTGCGCAATTTCTCCATGGAGGATCGCCTGTTGCTCACGCTCGACGATCCGCAGCGCCAGCAGTGGGCGTACTGGCCCACGGACCGCTCGGGGCTCTCCGTGGGCCTCATGCACACGAAGCACCGCGTGCTGCTGCACGAGCTCCTGTGGACGCTCGTCAGCGCCAAGGGCTATCAGAAGCTGCTGAACATCATGCAGCTCGAGAATTTCCTCGAAGCGACCTCGAGCACCGGCTTCCCGCGCGGCATCGAGGCCTACACGCTGACGTTGTTCGGCGAGCCGAGCGACGACGCGCCGTGGGCGTGGCGCTTCGAGGGTCACCACATCTCGCTCAGCATCACGGTGGCGCCGGGGCAGGGCTTCAGCGTGACGCCGACGTTCCTCGGCGCCGACCCGGCCCAGGTGCCGTTCGGCGCGCTGGCGGGCGAGCGCGTGCTGCGCGTGGAGGAGGATCTCGGCCGCCAACTCGTCACGTCGCTGTCCGAGACGCAGCGCAAGGCGGCAATCCTCAAAGGCGACGCCGAGTTCAATACGAAGGCCGGCTTCAGCTATGCGTACGACACGCCGTGGGACCTGCACGCGAGCAACATCTTCAAGCCGCGCGAGGAGTGGGACGCGTGGCAGTCCGAGCTTACGCCCGACGGCGTCGCGTTCGCGGCGCTGACCGGCGCGCAGCAAGCCACGCTGCTCGCGCTGCTCGATGAGCTGTTCACCACGTACCGGCCCGAGGTGGCGAGCGTTTATCGGCAGTCACTCGATCTGAACGCTCTGAAGTTCGCCTGGATCGGCGGCCTTAAGAAAGGCGAGCCGCATTACTACCGGATTCAGGGCAAGGACTTCGTGTTCGAGTACGACAACGCGCAGGCCAACGGCAACCACGTGCACGAGGTCTGGCGCAGCCGCGCCGGGGACTTCGGCGAGGACCTGCTGCGCCGCCACCGCGCCACCGAGCGATCGGCCCGCTAGGGCTAGAACCCGTACTCGAGCGAGATCGCCGTGTAGCGATCGGTGTTCTCGATGCCGACCGGCACGGCGCTGTTGTTCTTGATCACGTACGACAGCACCAGCGCGAGATTGCCGCGGATCTTGGCCTTCAGCGCCGACGTGGACTCCGTGTAGCGGTTGTCGCTGCCGGCTTCGATCAAGAGCTTCTGGCTGAACTCGGAGGTCTCGCCGAGATGCAGCAGATAGTCGAGATCGCCGCGAACGATGCCTTCGTCGGTGTCGGTGCCGTCGATCAGCGTCGACTGCTTGGCGCCGATACCGCCCTCGATCGACAGCGTCTGGCGGTCGGTGTTCAGGAGCTTGCGGCCGTAGCCGACCGCCTCGGTGGCTTGCCGGTCGTAGCCGGAGAATTGATCCTGGCGCCAGTCGCCGGACGCGAACAGGTACGCCCGCTCGCCGAGCGCGCGCTGCGCCTTGTAGCCGGCGGCATACGCTTCCGCCGTGGTGACGCCGTTCGTGCGCGCCGAGATCGCGAGCGCCGTCCAGTTGTGGGTCCAGCTGCGGCCGCGGTCCCACGTGAGCTTGAACGCCGCGTTCGTGTTCGTGCTGTCGGTGTTGCCGCTGGTCGCGAGATAGCCGAGCGCGACGCTGCCGACGAGCGGGTCGGCGGGAGGCGCGGGGTTCTGGGCCAGCGCCGCAGCGGAGCACAGGCACAGTGCAAGAGCGACGGCGATACGCATGGGACGATCCCTATCCTTGAGGCGTAGCGGAATGGTACTCAGCGCGCGCGCCGAACGCCACGGCCGAAGCTACCGGAACAAATCGAGGTCGATGAATTTGCCCATGACCTGGTAGCCGGCATCGTTCGGATGCAGGTGATCGCCGGAATCGTACGCCGGCAGTAGCCGCGACGGTTGCGCCGGGTCGCGGATCGCCCTGTCGAAATCGATCACCGCGTCGAAGGTGCCGCTCTCGCGGATCCACCGATTCACGGCCTGGCGTTTCTGCTCGCCCTCCGGGCTGAAGTAGCCGGGGAACGTCGTGCCTTCGAAAGGAGTGAGTGTCGCACCATAGATCTTGAGTCCGCGCTCGTGCACGCGGGCAATGATCTGTCGCTGGCTGGCGATGATGTCCTCGGCCGACACGGCTTCGTTCGCGCGATCGAACGCGCCCGGAAAGCCGATGTTGTTGATGCCTTCGAGTAGAATCACGAACTTGGCGGCGGGCGCGCTCAGCACGTCGCGATCGAGCCGGGCCAGTGCGCTCGGCCCCATGTAATCGAACTGCGTGCGATTGCCGCTGATCCCTTCGTTGAGCACGGCCACCTGGCCGTTGCGTCGCTCGGCACGCAGGCGCGCGGCCAGGACGTCGGGCCAGCGATGATTGGCATCGGGCGTGGAGCCGAAGCCGTCGGTGATCGAGTCGCCGAACGCGACGATGGCCGCGTCCTTGGCCGAACCCTCGACGCTGACGCCGGTGAGGAAGAACCACGACTGCGTCGTCGCCGCCACGGGCATGTCGACGGCGCTGGTGTGATCGCCCGGAAGCGAAATGTACGTCGTTGCCACCGCGAGCTGGTGAAACGTGCTCGCGGGCGTCTTGTCCGGCAGGAAGAGGCTGATCGCAAGGTCGCCGTTCGGCGGCACGTCGAAATCGACGCTGTCGCTGAGCGCGGGCGCGCGGGCGGGAATGTCGAACGACGACCGGCCGGCGAACGTCACCTTGCGCTCGGAGCCCGCGACGAGCGCGGCGCCCTTGGCATGCAGCGCGAGCGTGACGCCGCCGATCTTGAGCGGCGCGGCGCCGTACTCGTTCGACAGACGGATGCGTACCTTGCGACCGCCGATCGTGGTGTGGACTATCTGGCGCAGCGTCTGGTTATCGAGCTCGGCCGGGTTTGCCGGGACGATCGGCGGCTCCGGGGACTGGGGGCTCGCGGCCCAGGTGCCGATCCACGTCGACTCGTCGCGATCCCGCGCAGGGGTATGCAGCGGCGCCGCGAGCGCCGGCACCGCCACGATCCATACGGCGGCCCGGACCAGGGTTCGCCGCGACCAGCGGCGCGCGACGGCGGCGGCTGACTTCGATCGCATGCTACTTCGCCGCCGTGTGCGCGGTGCGCTCCACGCGCGCCCCGGCCAGGATGCCGACCATGCCGACGTTGCCCTCGTGACACGCGTACTCGAACACCTCGTCTCCCGAGCGGCGCAACGGGATCATCAGCGTCCACGGCCGGATCCAGGTGTCCGGGTCGTCGATCGTGATTTCGTACTCGAGCGTGTCGGGCCCGACGCGCGACAGCCGCTCGATCAGGTGCAGGTGCTCGCTGGCGTTCATGAAGCTCCGGGGCTTGAAGTTCGTGCTGTCGATCACGAGCGTGTCGCCTTCCCAGTGGCCGCGCGGATCGCCGAGCCACTGCCGAACGGTCAACGGCAAGTGCGGGCTTCCGTCGAGCGGTATCACGCGCGCGTCGTGGATCATCTCCGTCGCGATCACCACCGCATCGCGCGACTGAACGACGCGGTAGTAGCTCTGATAGCCGGCGAGCAGCTGCGGCAAGCCGTACGTGATGCAACGCTCGGACAGCGAGCGATCCTTGGGGCTCGTGGCCGGGCGAACGGACGCTGTCGCCACGGCCGCCGCGCGCGCGCGGGCCTGCGGCGTCAAGGCGGGCATCTTGCCGTCGGGTGGATCCGTGATCAGCGACGTTCGGTTGTCCCAATCGCGGGCCACGATCCACACCGAGCTGTAATCGCCGGTGTCGGCGTCGAAATCCTTCGCGCCTTTTTCGTGGGGACCCGCGTTCGAGTCGTCGAGGCTCGCGAGCACCGTGCGGAACACCTCGTCACCGAATGCGGCGTCGCCGGTGCCGTCGAACAGCTCGGCCGCTCGGCGCTTCATGGCGTCGACCTCCGCATCCGTCAGACGGTCGCGGCCTTCGAGCGCTTTCGGCCGCTCGAGCGGCGTGGCGTTGTTGTTAGCCCAGACGCCGTGGAAGTCCGGCTGGCCGTCGAGCGTGCGGGGCAGCTGCCAGGGCGTCTCGCTCGGCGTCGGCGTTTGACCGGCGGACATTCGGGGCGATAACGACAGGGCGGCGACGAGCGCCGCTGCAAGAGTCACCGCTTGACGTGTCATGGGTTCTCGTCGTCCCGAGGGTACTGAAGCCGATGGTAGGATCAATGAGTCGGCGGCGCCAGCTCGGAGGGGCGGAGCGAACGAGCCGCATCAGTACGCCGAATTCCTACGCGCGCTCGGTACTTCCCTCCGTGTAGTGGCGAAGCTCCGGATCGAGTTGCTCCCACGGTAGACAGTGGCTCGTCCACACTTCTCTCGTTGGAGCGAACTCGGTCGGATCATCGAGTGTGGCGGACGCGAGCTCGATATTCTCCGGATCTCGCTCCGGTTCGTAACCGATCGAAGTTCCGCAATGCCCACAGAAGGTGCGAACGACTCCTGGAGAGGACCGATACCGTGCCAACTCGCCCCGCAAGATTTCGAAGTCCGTGCGCTTGAGAATCGTCCAGGCAACTCCTGCCGAGCCCACGGCAAGGCGACAGGAGCGGCAATGACACCGACTACGAGCCAGCGGCTTTCCGCTCATTCGATAACGAATGTCGCCGCACAGGCAGCCGCCCTCGACGTGTTTCATGCTCACCTGGACCCCCTCTGTGGAATAGTGGCGGTAGTGACCGGCCCACCAACACCGCATCGAGTATCCACGCGGCGTCCGTCACGGGTCTCGTGCCAGCACTTCGACCTCGAGGTCGTCATCGCTCGTCGGGACAATAGAGCTTCGTCGGCTATCGGTGAGCGTCGTATCAAAGAACCGTGCCACCTGTTCGCGAATCGTCGTCATCAAGTTCGCGGCATTGGCGTCTTCCGGGTCCCGCAATAACGGCTCGTCACTAAAGCTGCCGTGCTCGGCGTGGTGAAGCGTGACCCGGTAGCTCGGGGGGCCGGCACGGGCCAGCAGGCGACTATCTCTGGTCCAGGTGCTTGCCTGTGTGCTCGTTGCCTGTTCGCGCGTAATGCCTTCCGCGCGCAGCTCCGCGTCGGAAAGCGCACGAAAGGGTTTGGTGATGTACATGAAGGGTCTCGAAGGCGGTGGGACCCCGGCATCGATCGTGAAGGGCGCGGCGTTCAGCCGCCCGTCCAAGTTTAGGCAGGCGTCCGCGAGCCGAGGCTGCTGGCACAGCAATGCGCTCGCGATTCCACCGGCCGAATGTCCAAATACTCCGATTCGTTCCGACACGATATCTGCGAGACGCTGCCCGCGCACCGCCAAGGTGCGGATGCGATCGCGTACGAAGCGAAGATCAGCGGCTCGCTCGGCGACGCGAGCGGAAAGGCTCTCTGCCTCTGAGTACGGGGCAACGGAGCCGTCCGGGTACGCGATAAACAGTGCAGCGCCCGGATGGTCGACGCCGACAACGACGTACCCCCTGCTGGCGAGATCCTCGTGAAGATTCGAATAGAGAAAAGCATTGGTCTGCTCTCCGTGAGAAAAGAGCAGGACCGGGAAGCGGCGCGAAGTCGGGAGCGCGGGCGCTGCTGCCGTGCTGTGCGTCTCCGTCATCTCGAGAAGATTGAGCTCGTCGGCGGTAACCGACCCTCGTGCACGGTCCAGGCCTTCCATGTAGGGCAGAGCGGCCGCGGGCGAATGGGCAGAGTCCGTCGGGTACCAGATGCGAAGCATCAATCGACGCGGTTCGCCGGAGCCCGGCATCGTTCGTCCGCGGTCGACGATCTCGACGCTGGCGCGCCCCACGTCCCACCTGCCCGTTGGCGCAATGAGCGACTCGGCGCCGTGCGCTGCGGGAGAGCTAACGCTCAGAAGGCAGACGGCCAGGAAGACGAGCAACGGGCGCATGATTCGTGCGATCACCGGTTAGCGGCCGATGCGGTTGTCGGGCGCCATCGAACGCGACGAATAGAATAGCGATTTGATCAGCCAGCGAAGGAGCAAGTGTCCAAAGATACCCAATGGCACCGTGATCGTCAGTGCAACCGCGATAATCAGCCCGGACATCATCACGGTGCTCCAGGTTCCCGCGAGCATGCGGCCCACCACCATCGTCGTTCCAAGGAACCCGAATACGGCGGCAACGGGCACGAGGACGCCCGCCAATAGCCACGCCGAAACGGGGGCTACACGAGCCGCCGCAAGCAGCCCGAGCGATGCGATCGCCGCCACGACCGCCGTCGACGCAACGACCGAGAGCACGAACAAGGGCCCGAAACTGTTGACCCGCGCGGTAATCGCCATCGCCACTGCCGCAAAGCAAAGGGCTCCTGACACATACGACAACCTCGCTCCCATGACGCCGCGAATCATCTAGCGGATCGAGGCTTCAGGGCGCATGCCACAGCTCCATCGTGCCGGTTCCATAGTCCTCCACCACAAGCCATTTGCGCGGAACATTTGGCAGGCGTTTGCCGAGCCGCGAAGAATCCAACGTCCTCCGTGCGTTCTCCACCAGCACTTCGAACTCGTGCTCGCAGCATCGCGATGAGGGCGCGGGATCGACCACCTCACAAAGCAGGCAAGAGGGTGTGGGGCGCAGAGCAACGGTGGCGTCGAACATCACGACACCGGCACCCGTAGCAAGAATCTCCGCGGCTTGCTGCAAGCGCTGATCCGAGGAGTCGGCGTTGATCCAGAGAGCGTCTCGATATGCGGACATGCGGCAAGCTCGCCTCGGAGGACAATCGACGCCGCTGAGCGGCCCCGGTGGCCGGCAGTCTCGTTAGCGCGCGGCGACCGCGCCGCGCTTCAGCAATGCGGCGACTTCGTCGGACACCTTGTTGTCGCGCCCGCCCGTCTTCCCCAGCGCCGCGTCGAGCGGCGTGTTGCCGAGCGCGTCCTTCACGTCGGTGGCCGCGCCGTGGTCGAGCAAGAACGCGACCACGCCGGCCCAGCCGAACTTCACGGCACCGTAGAGCGCGGTCTGGCCCTCTCGCTCCGTCATCGTGCTGATCCGGGCGATGCGCGCCGTGCGGCTCGCGATGTCGGTCACCTTGGCGTTCACGTCGGCGCCGGCCGCGACCAGCGGGTCCAGCGTCGCGATCACGCGCGCCTCGACGTCGCCGTCGAAGCTCAAGCGCCGATCGCGCGGCGAGACGCCCATGCCCGCGGCGCCCATCAGCGGCGTCACGCCCATGACGTTCGGCAGATCGACGAGCGCGCCGTGATCGAGCAGCAGCCGCACGGATTCCACGTCGTGACCGATCGCGGCGCGCAGCAGCGGCGTGGCACCCGTCGTGAGCAGGTCGTCGACGAACCGGCTGCTGTTGCCGCCGCGCCCCGGGCGGTGCATGTTCAGCTGCGGGTTCGGGTTCACCTTGGCCTCGAGCAGCAGCCGGATGATGTCGTGCGCGGAGGTCTCGGCGTCGGCGGTCGGCTGAGCGCCGCGGCGGTTGTAGCTCGCCATGTCCACGGCCGCATACAGCGCCGTGCGGCCCCACCAGTCGACGACGTGCGGATTCGCGCCGGAATCGAGCAGCAGCCGCGCGGTGTCGTAGTGGAAGTTGTCGATCGCCACCATCAGCGGCGTGACGCCGTCGGGGTTCGGCTGATTGACGTCGGCGCCGGCCTGCAGCAACGCACGCACGCAGCGCGAGCAGCCCGAGCGCACGGCGTACAAGCAGCGGCCGTGAGCCCGCCGGTCGGCCGATACTGCGCGCGCGGCTCGGACGTGATCTGCGCGCGCCATTCGTTCGCATCGGCGCGCACGTGCACGTCGGCGCCTTTCGCGATCAGGAATTCCGCGAGCTCGGGATAATTGCCGTCCACGGCCCACATCAGCGCCGTCTGCCCGCGCCAGGCTTCCGTGACGTTGACGTTGGCGCCGTGCGCAACGAGCAGCTTCGCGACGTCGAGCGCGCCGGCGCGCGCCGCGAGCATCAGCGCCGTCTCGCCATCGGCGTTCGGCGATTCGGCGTCCGCGCCGGCCTCGAGCAGCATCGTGACGAGCTTCGCGTCGGCGAGCTTCACGGCCTCGGAGAGCGGGCTCGAGCCGTACTTGTTCGTTGCGTTGGCTTTCGCGCCGCGCTTCAAGAGCTCCGCGACGAGCTCGGCGTCCACCTTGTATACGGCCCAATGCAGCGGCGTGGCGCCGTCGCCCTGCGGCGCGTTCACGTCCGCACCGGCGCGCAGCGCCTCGAGCGCCGCCGCGCGGTCGCCGGCTTGAATCAGGTCGGCGAGATGCGAGTCTGCGGCACCTGCGACGCCGCCGGCGAACAGTGCAACCGAAGCGAGGAAAGCGAGTAGCGGACGTTGCATGCGTGGCCTCGTCACGAGTCAGACGATGTCGGGCGACAACGTGTTGTGATGCGCCCAGAATCCCTTGAAGGCATCGCGCACGAATTTCGCGGGATCGGTCCAAGTCCGGCCCGTGTCGTTCATGATGCCCGCGGCGAAAATGTCGTCGGCGCTCATCCCCTTGCGCACGAGGTCGACGAAGCGCTCGAACAGCTTCAGCATGATGTCGCGCTCCTGCTGCACGGCCGCGCGGCCGACGGCCGGGCCGTAGCTCGGCACGTACTTCGTGCGGTCGTTGCCGAGCTTCAGCAGCAGATCGAGCGAGTCGACGCGCCCGCCGAGCCAGCCGCCGCCGAACCAGTCGAGCTCGGGATCGCGCGTGGGCGACACGGCGTCGCCGACCGCGAGCACGTTCGCGTCGCGGAAGAACACGTAGCAATCGCCGTCGGTGTGCGCCTCGAGCAAGTAGCCGTACTCGATGCGCTGCGCCGCCGATCTTCGTCTCGCCGGTCGTGTAGAAGCTCTCGGTCGGCTGCGCCGCGACCGGCACGGGCTGCTCGTAGCGATCCTCGGCCGGCAAGTAGTAGCCGATCGCGAGCCGCTGCCGTGTCTTCTCGTGCGCGACGATCGTGGCGCCGCTGCGGCCGATGGCCTCGTTGCCGCCGGTCTGCTCGTGGTGCCAGTGCGTGTTGAACAGCGTGCGGATTCGCGTGCCGCCCGGCAGCTTGCCGACGGCGGCGAGCAGCTCCGCCGTGGCGCCGGCGGCGCCGCTGTCGACGAGCACGAGCGCCGTCCGAGGTCGTGAGCGCGAGCACGTTGCCGCCGGCGCCGGTGAGCAGCGCCAGGTCGTCGCCGAGTCGTGCGACGGCGACGGCGGATGCGGCAAACGCGCGCGGCAGCGCGGCGGCGACGGTGGCGCCGAGTGCGCTGCGGAGCAATGTGCGCCGGGCGATCATCCGCGCGTCACACGCCCGCGATCTCGCCCGAGGCGTCGGCGAAGCTCTTCTGATCCAGGCCGGCCTTGTTCAGCACGGTGAGGTGCAGATTCGCGAGCGTCGTGTGCTCGGGCAGGTCGATGTGCTGGCCGCCTTTCAGTCGCCCGACGCCGCCGCCGACGAGGATGTTCGGCAGCGGGTAGTTGTTGTGCCGGTCGCTGTTGCTCATGTTCGAGCCGTACATCAGCATCGAGTGATCGAGCAGCGTGCCGTCGCCCTCGGGCGTGGCCGCGAGCTTCGCGACGAAGTCGGCGAAGCGCTCCATGTGGTAGCGCTGGATCTTCACGAGCTTCAGCAGCCGCTCCTTGTCGTTGGCGTGGTGCGACAGCGGATGGAACGCGTCGGACACGCCGATGTGGTTGTACGTGCGGTTCGTGCCCTCGGCCACCATGATGTACGAGGCGACGCGCGTGAGATTGGCCTGGTAGGCGAGTGCGATCAGGTCGAACATGAGCTTGACCTGCGCGTCGAACGAATCGAGCTCGCCGACCGGCGCCTCCGGCAGCGTGATGCCGGAGAGATCGCGCTGCTCGGCCTTCGCGACGCGCCGCTCGATCTCGCGGACCGTGTCGAGATACTCGTCGAGCACCACGCGGTCGCCGGCGCCGAGCGTAAGCTTGAGCGCCGCCGTGCGGTCGCTGATCAGGTCGAGCAGGCTCTTCGTCTGCGCGGCGATGGCGTTGCGCTCTTCCGGCGTGTCGCCTTCGCCGAACAGCTGCGTGAACACCTTGCGCGGATTGAACTCCATCGGCAGCGGCGACGTGGCGTTGCGAAACGACAGCGTCGTGCTGTAGTAGCAGCCGGCGCCGGACGGGCAGGCGGCGACCTGCGTCGTGGTCTCGGACGCCACCTCGAGCGAGGGCAGCGCCGTCTCCTGGCCGATTTTCGCGGCGATGAGCTGGTCGATCGTGGCCGCCATGTGCGCGCCGGGTGAGCTCTGGTCCGGCCGCACGGCCGAGAGCCACGTGGCCGGCACGATCGCGTGCACGGAGTTCTGGTTCGCCTTGTTCTCGAGGTTGCCGAACGACGTGACGTAGCGCTTGTATTTCTCGAGCGGCTCCATGATCGGGCGAGAGCTTGAAACTCTCGCCCGCGCCGCTCGGGCGTCCAGTGGTCCATCTCCTTGCCGAACGCGGTGTTCCACAGGATCGCGCCGTGCGGAATGTAGAAGAAGCCCACGCGCAGCGCAGGCTTAGCCGCCGTCTGCGCGAGCGCCGTGGCCGCCGGGATCATCGCGTCGAGCAGCGGCAGTGCGACGGCCACGCCGCCGGCTTTGAGCATCGCGCGCCGCGACAGATGTTTCTTCGTCACGAACATGGGCATTACCTCTGCTCGGTCGATAGCGCGCTATTCAAGGTCGTGTTGCGGGCGGTCACGGCCGCGGCCGGTTTCGACGAGCGGCTCGGATGGGGCCTGCAGCCGGAACGCGTCGCTCGCGCACGACACCGTTCACGAGCGCGGCGAACGTGTAGTTGCGCTTCGCCGCGTCGCGCACGATGGCCCGGACCTGCGGCATGTCGTGGAACTGAAGCTCGCGTCCCAAGGCATACATCATGAGCTTGCGCGTCAGCGCCTGCACGAACTGGTCGGGGTGCTTCAGCAGCGCCTGGCGCAGCTCCACGGGGCCCGTGATCGGCGCACCGCCGGGCAGCTTCGTGCTCGCGTCGATCGGCTGCCCCGCTTGACGATCGACTTCGCGCCACTGGCCCGTCGCGGAGAAATTCTCGAGCGCCAAGCCATAGGGGTCGATCACGCCGTGACAGCCGTTGCAGACGGCGTCTTGACGATGCAGCTCGAGCCGAGCGCGGATCGTCTTCGGTTTCTCGCCGGGCTTCGTCGAGAGATCCATGTTCGACGTTCGGCGGCGGCGGCGTCGGGGGCGTGCCCATGAGCTTGTCGAGCACCCACGCGCCGCGCAGCACGGGTGACGTGCGATCGCCGTACGAGGTGCGCAGCAGCACGGCGCCCTTGCCGAGCAGGCCGCGCCGGCGCTCGTCGTCGAGATGCACGCGGCGAAATTGCGGGCCGCGCACGCCCGGCACGCCGTAGTGGCGCGCGAGCCGCTCGTTCAGAAACGTGTAGTCGGCCGTCAGCAGGTCCTGCACGTTGCGGCCGTCGAGCAGCACGCTGGCGACGAACAGCTCGATCTCCTGCGCGAAGTCGTCGCGCAGCGCGTCGTCCCACTCGGGAAAAAGTCGATCGTCCGGGTCGACGGAATCGAGCTCGTCGACGTTGAGCCAGCGCAGCGCAAAATCCGTGACGAGCGACTCGGCCCGCGCATCCTCCAGCATCCGCGCGACTTGCTGCGTGATGACGCGCTCGTCGTGCAGCTTGCCTTCGGCGGCGAGATCGAGCAGCTCCTCGTCGGGGCCCTGGCTCCAGAGGAAGAACGACAGGCGCGAGGCCAGCTCGAGATCGTTCAACGCGAAGGTATCCTGCTCCGAGCGACCGGCCGGCGGCGTGATCGCGCGATACAGGAAATCGGGGCTCGCGAGAATCGCCGTCACGAGCTGCTCGATGCCGGCGTCGAAGCCGCCGGCGGCTTTCCGGCCGTTCTCGTAGAACGGCATCAGCCGGTCGATGTCGCTCTGATCGACGGGGCGGCGAAACGCCCGGCGCGCGAGCTTCGCGGCGATTCGCTCCGCGCAGCCGCGCTCCGCGGCCGCATTCTCCGGCGTGCACACGAAGATCTTTTGCCGGCTTGCCGTGCTCGACAGGCCCGTGACGCCGAACGGTCCTTTGACCTCGATGCCGCCGATCACGCGCGGCGCACGCATCTGCCCGGTGAAGGAGAACCCGCCGTACGGCGTGAAGCCGAAGATCGGCTCGTCGGTCGAAGCGCGCGAGCGCTCGATGAACGTGATCGCCAGCTCGTGCGTGCCGGCCGTGATCTCGAGCGGTATGTCGGCGAAGCGGCGCATGATCTCGGCGCGTCCCGGCGCGCCGCCGCGATCGACGAGCGCGAGGTCTTCCTCGCCGCCGAGCTGCGCGCGGAACACCTCGTTGCGGTCGAGCAGCATCACGAGCGTGTGCTCGGTCTCGAGCGAGCGCGGGTACAGGCCCACGTCGAGATCCGTGATGTTCACGTGGTATTCGCCGTCGGCGAGAAAATCGTGCGTGAACTTCACGCCGCCGCGGGTGCCGAGCGGCATGCCGTCCACGTAGCCGTCCTGATCGCCCGAAGGCGGCGGGAAGTAGGCGCTGGTGAGCTTCGGCACGGGCTCCCCGACCGCGAGGTGCGCGACGCGGCGCGCCACGCCCAGGTACTGCTCGAGGAACGTCGGCGAGACACTGAGCGCGGCCGCGATCTTGTCGAAGCCGTCCACCTCCTGCTCGTTCGGCAGGTACTGCGCCGGGTCGATGTCGACGGCCAGCAAGTCCTTCACGGCGGCCGCGTACTCCGTGCGCGTGAGCCGCTGCGCCGGCACGTGGCCGGCCGTGTGCGCACCGGCGCCCTTGTCGATCGAGCGCTCGAGCCAGCCGACGAAGGCGTCGAGATCGGCCTGCCCGGGTTGCGGGTTGCCCGGCGGCGGCATCAAGCGGCCGCGTAGCTTGCGCGCGGCCTTTTCGAACAGCGCCGCGTGCTGCGCCACGCTCTCGGGCTTCAGGCCCTCGAACACGACGTTGCCTTCTGCTTCTGCGGCGTTATGACAGTCCATGCAGTACCGGCCGAGCATGCTCCATTGCGCGGCGCCGCGGTCGGCGAACAGCTCGGTCCGGGACGCGACGAGCACGGCGGTGGCCGCAATGCCCGTCGCGAGGGCCGTGCCAGCGATGAGGCGCGAGCGGTTCATATCCAGCCGTTTATAGATGAGCCGCCTGAGCGAGTCCAGCCGCGACCGCTCGGTCCCGGACCCGTGGCCTCGGGGCCGCACCGCCGTGGTCGCGCTGTGGCAAGATTTGTCGATGCCGGTCACTCAGCCGGTGGCGCCTCCACGTTCCTCGTCGCAGGAGACTCGCCCATGAACATCTGGTCAACGCTCGCTATTCTCGCCGCGGCGTTCGTCAACTCGCCTGGAGCATTCGCCCAGGCGCCGAAAGTCGACGCCTGTGCGCTGCTCACGCCCGCCGAGATTGGCACCGCGCTCGGCACTACCGTGGCCATCAGCCTGGGGCAGGGCACGCAAGCGTGCCAATGGACGTCGACCCAGCCAGGTGCGAACGCTACGAAAGTCAGCTTGAGCTTCATTAGCTTGGCGGGCTTCGCTGCGGCCAAGGAGTCGCGGGGCCCGATCACGAGCACGCCGGTCGGCGGCCTCGGCGAGGACGCCTATTACTCGACGATGGCGCGCCCCGACACGACGACCTTGCGCGTGAAGAAGGGCGGCTCGTCGTTCACGGTGCGTGTGTATGGCGGCGGCCTTTCCGCGGACGAAGCCAAGGACGAGGAGAAGGCAGTCGCTCAAGCCGTTCTTGCGAAGCTGTGAGCGGACCGGCGGGTGGCGGCCCGATCGTCCGGCGTGCGACGCGTGCGGACTTGCCTCGCATCGGCCAGCTCGGCGCGCTGCTCGTCGAAACGCATCACGCTTTCGACGCGCGGCGCTTCCTGGCGGCAACGAGCCGGACCTTCGACGCGTACGCTTCGTTTCTCGGTGCGCAGCTCGACGTGCCGGACGCCGCCATCTTCGTCGCCGTCGAGCGCGACGCAGTGATCGGTTACGCCTACGTTGTGCTCGAATCGTACGACTACATGGCGCTGCGCGGCCCCGCGGGAATTCTGCACGACATCATCGTCGAGCCCGAGCAGCGCGGCCGCGGGGTCGGCCGTCTGCTGCTCGACGGGGTGCTGCTCCACCTGCGCGAGCGCGGCGCGCCGCAGGTCGTGCTATCGACCGCCATGAGGAACGAGGCGGCGCAGCGTTTGTTCGCGAGCACCGGGTTCCGCCCCACGATGATCGAGATGACGCGGGAGATCTAGGGCACTACGCGCGCCGGATCCCTCCGCGGAGGGATTGGTTGAATGCGAAGCGTTCGCATTGTGACCGGCGGGGCAGACGCTGTTCGCGGCATTGAATGCGCGGGGATGAGACACGACAATCGGCGCACTAACCACCGCGGCCGTGTAACGGCGCGCAACACAGGGGCAAGCTCATGACGACATCGTGGCGAATCTCTACAGGCGCGCCGAGCCGGCACGCGATCGCGGCCGTGCTGCTGGCGTGCGTGGCCGGCTTCGCGTTCGCGCAGACCGTAAATTTGCCGAACGGCAAGGAGCCGCTGCCGGGCGTCATGACGGCCGGCCAGCCGAGTGCCGACGCGCTCGCAGCGGCGGCGGCCGCCGGCGTCAAGACGGTCATCGATCTGCGCGGTATCAAGGAAGACCGCGGCATGGACGAGAAGGCCACGGTCGAGAAGCTCGGCATGAGCTACGTGACGCTGCCCGTCGACGGAGCGGGCGGCGTGACGTTCGGTAACGCCAAGACGCTCGACCAGCTGCTGAAAGACGCACCGGGCCCCGTGCTGGTGCATTGCGCCTCCGGCAACCGCGTCGGGGCGCTGCTCGCCCTGCGGGCGGAGATGAATGGCGCCAAGAGCGACGACGCGCTGGCGCTCGGCTTGGCCAGCGGTCTCACGGGGCTGAAGTCGGCGGTCGAGCAGAAGCTCGCGGCCGGGCACGACTGAGCGCGCGCCGGCGCGCAGCCCCCGCGCCGGCCTAGTCCGTCAGCGGCGTGGCGCAAACGCGGCAGTAACGCGCATCGGCCGCGTGGTCGTCCGCGCCGCACGACGGGCAAGTGCGCCGGGCAGACTTGCTCAATCGCTGGCTCGTCATCTCGGCCGTGACGATCCCCGTGGGCACGGCCAGCACGCCCCAGCCCATCAGCATCATGAGACTCGCGATGAAACGACCGATGTCGGTATGGGGCGTGATGTCGCCGAAGCCGACCGTGGTCATCGTGCTGATCGCCCAGTAGATCGATACCGGGATGCTCGTGAAGCCGTTACGCGCGCCTTCGACGACGTACATCACCGTGCCCATCGACACGACGATCATGATGACCGCGGACAGGAATACCGCGATCTTGCGGCGGCTGTTCGCGAGCGCAGCGCCGAGCATCTGATACTCGGTGAGATACGCCGTGAGCTTCAGGATTCGGAAAATGCGCAGCATCCGCAGCAGCCGGACGTCGATCAGCGCATGCAGCTCTGGCAAGAACACCGCAAGATACGTCGGTAGCACCGACACGAGGTCGACGATGCCGAAGAAGCTGCGCGCGTAGCGCCACGGGCGGTCGACGCAGGCGAGCCGTGCAAGGTACTCGACCGTGAACAGCAGGGTGAACAGCCATTCGAGGATCTCGAGCAGCACGTCGTAGCGGCTCGACAACGGCCGGACGCTGTCGAACATCACGACGACGACGCTCGCGACGATCGCCACGAGCAACGCCACGTCGAACAGCAGACCGGCGCGTGTGTCGGACTCGAAGATGATCGTGTATAGACGTAGGCGCCACCCGCCGGCGGGCCGGCCGAAAAACGCGGCGTCGCTCGCGACCGCGAGGTCCGACGCGGGGCTCGGCCGCTGCAGTGCGTCGCTCATTGGGCGCGGCCGACCGGTCAGGCGCAGCCTTGCAGCCGCTCGAGATGCTCGTGGCCGCTGCGGACGCCTGCGAGCGGATCGTCGCTGACGTCGATCTCGATGAAACCGTGCGCGACCTTGGCGGCGCGCATCGCGGCGAGCACGGCCGCGAAGTCGATGCTGCCGGAGCCCGGCGGCACGAGCTTGCGCTGCGGCACGTCGGTCGCAATCTTCGGCGCGAAGTCCTTCAGGTGACACGAGACGACGCGTCCCGCATAGCGCTCGATGTATGTCACCGGGTCGACGCCGGCATACGCCAGCCACCCGAGGTCGAGCTCGATCTGCACGAGATCGGGGTCCGTGTGGCTCATCAGGTAGTCGTACGGCACCACGCCTTCCACCTCGGTGAACTCCACGTAGTGATTGTGATAGCCGAACCGGAGCCCGTGCGAGCGGTACTCGCGTCCCGCGCGGTCGAGCCGCGTGGCCAGCTCGTCGAGCTGTGCGCGGCTCTCGGCGGGCACCATCGCGAACTTGCCGTCGCGCTGGCCCGAAAAGATGTCCGGCAACGCGACGATCAGCATGCCGATGTCGAGCGAGCGGGCAATGTCGGCGATCGCGGCCGTGTTCGTCAGCGCGCCGCCGATGTGCGAGATCGGCACCCGGATGCCGTTCGCGTCGAACGCCTGCTTGAGCTCCTTCAGCGGCAGCCCGAACAGCGTCGTGTTCTCCGGGCCGTTCAAGTTGTACAGCTCGCCCTCGACGATGCCGATGTCGTGCAGCTTCGCGAGCGTGCCGCGCAGGTCGCGTTGCAGCTGGTCGCGCACCGTGTAGAGCTGCACACCGGCCGGTAACGCGCCGCAGCCGGCCGCGCGCAAGGCGCGGGGGGCGAGTGCCGTGCCGAGGACGGCGCCGGCGGCCAGCGCGCCCGTCCGAGCAATGAAACGACGGCGGTTCATGGCGATACCTCCATTGGCTCGGCCGCGCCCGTCCGCGGCTTGTCGCGACCATAGTCGAGCACCTCGTTGCGGAACAGCCAGGCGAACAGCGCCGCGACGACGGCGGCGAACACGGCCGGATACAGCCAGATCGACTGCCAGTCGTGGCCGCCGGCGACGGCGAACGCGTTCGTGAGCTGCCCGGCCGCCCAGAAGCCGATCAGCATGCCGACACCGTACGTCGCGAGCGTGATCAGCCCCTGGGCAGCACTCTTGTACCGCTCCCCGGCCTTCGAGTCCGTGAACACCTGGCCCGAGACGAAGAAGAAGTCGTAGCACACGCCGTGCAGCGCGATGCCGACGAGCAGCAGGAACACGAGGTTGCCGGGGTTGCCATAGGCGAACGCCACGTAGCGCACGGCCCAGGCCAGCATACCGATCAAGAGCGTGGCCTTCATGCCCCAGCGCTTCAGGAACAGCGGCACGAGCAGCATGAACAGCACCTCCGACATCTGGCCCAGCGTCTGCTTGCCCGTCGCGTTCTCGACGCGAATCTCGGTCAGGAACTGGTTCGCGTGCTGATAGTAGAAGGCAAGCGGAATGCAGATCAGGATCGACGCGACGAAGAACACCAGGAAGTTGCGGTCGCGCAGCAGCGCGAGCGCGTCGAGCCCGAGGATGTCGCGCAGGCTCGTCGAGGTGCCGCGGCCGCGCGGCGGCGTGCGCGGCAACGTGAAGCTGTAGACGCCGAGCACGAGCGACGCGACCGAGCCCATCAAGAACGTGTTCTTCAGGAGCCCCGCCGCCATGCCGTCCGTCGAGTCCCAGCCGAATGCGTAGCTGATCGCAAGGCCCGCGACGATCCAGCCCACGGTGCCCCAGACGCGGATGTTCGAGAAGCTGCCGGCCGGGTCGTCCATCTGGCGGAACGCGATCGCGTTCACGAGCGCCAGCGTGGGCATGTACAGAATCATGTAGAGCAGGAGATACGGATAGAAGGCGTCGAACTCCGATGCGTTCCACAGCACGTACATCAACGCGGCGCCCGCGAGGTGAATGACGCCGAGCAGTCGCTCGGCGTTCACGTACTTGTCGGCGATCAGGCCGATGATGAACGGCGCGATGATCGCGCCCCACGACTGCGTCGAGTAGGCCACGGCGCTCTGCGTGTCGCTGAAGTGCAGCGTCGCCGTGAGATAGCTGCCCATCGTCACGAACCACGCGCCCCAGACGAAGAACTCGAGGAACATCATGGTGCCCAAGCGCACTTTGATTGCGGTGCTCATTGGTGGATTCTCCGCCGATACTCACGGTCCGCGGGGCTCGAGCCTCGCGGTGCCAATCGATTGGATTCTAGCCCACCACGAGGCGAAGCAGCGTCCCGTTAGCGACCTGCGACGGCATGCAGTACCATCGGCCGAAAACGCGAGGGAATGAGGCGTGGCGGAAGAGAACTACGACGCAATCGTGGTGGGCTCCGGGATCTCCGGCGGCTGGGCCGCGAAGGAGCTCACGGAGAAGGGGCTCAAGCGTGCTGCTGCTCGAGCGCGGCCACAACATCGAGCACGTCCAGGACTACGTCAACGCGCACAAGGCGCCGTGGGAGTATCCGCATCGCGGCGGTCGCACGTACGCGATGGAAGAGGCCTATCCCGTCTTGCGGCGCGACTACCCCCTGAACGAGAAGAACCTCGCACTGGTGGGTCAACGAGCAGGAATCGCCGTACACCGAGATCAAGCGGTTCGACTGGTTCCGCGGCTATCACGTCGGCGGCCGCTCGCTGCTCTGGGGGCGGCAGAGCTATCGCTGGAGCGATTTCGACTTCGAGGGCAACGTTCGCGACGGCATCGCGATCGATTGGCCGGTGCGCTACGCGGAGCTCGTGCCGTGGTACGACTACGTCGAGCGACACGCCGGCATCAGCGGCTCGCACGAGGACATGGCTCAGCTGCCGGACGGCCAGTTCCAGCCGGCCATGCCGCTCAACTGCGGCGAGGAGCTGATCGCCGGGCCGCGTGCGCAACCTGTTCGACGGGCGGCGGCGGATCATCTCCGGGCGCGTCGCGAATCTCACGCAGGCGCTGCCGGGCCGCGCGCCGTGCCAGTACCGCAACGCGTGCTGGCTCGGCTGCCCGTACGGCGCCTACTTCAGCACGCAGTCGTCGACGCTGCCGGCGGCCATGGCCACGGGGCGGCTCACGCTGAAGACCTTCGCGATCGTGACCGAGGTGCTGTACGACCGAGGCAAAGAGCGCGCGACGGGTGTGCGCGTGCTCGACGCGGTCACGGAACAGACGCACCGAGTACACCGCGAAGCTGGTGTTCCTGTGCGCGTCGACGCTGAACAGCACGTGGCTCCTGATGCGCTCGGCCACGGACGTCTGGCCCGGGGGTCTCGGCAGCAGCTCCGGCGAGCTCGGCCACAACCTCATGGATCATCACTTCCGCGTCGGCGCCGAGGGCGTGCTCGCGGAGCCCTCGCTCGACAGCCAGTACTACTTCGGCAACCGGCCGACGGGGTTCTACATCCCGCGCTACCGCAATCTGTTCGGCGACAAGCGGGAATACTTGCGCGGCTTCGGCTATCAAGGCAGCGCGAGCCGCCGCGGCTGGCAGCGCGCCGTGCGCGAGCTTGGCATTGGCGGCGCCTTCAAGGACCGGATGGCGCAGCCCGGCGAGTGGCAGGTGGGCGCCACGGCTTTCGGCGAGATGCTGCCGAGCCATGCCAACAAGGTCACGCTCGATCCGAAGCGCAAGGACAAGTGGGGCCTGCCGGTGCTCGCGATCGACTGCGAGTACGGCGAGAACGAGCGGCTGATGCGCAAGGACATGATGAACGACATGGCCGAGCTGCTCGACGGCGCCGGCGTCCGCGACGTGCGCCCGTACGACACGGGCTCGTTCCCCGGCATGGGCATCCACGAGATGGGCACGGCGCGCATGGGCAACGACCGGCGCACGTCGGTCTTGAATCGCTGGAACCAGGTCTGGGACGCGCCGAACGTGTTCGTCACGGACGGTTCCTGCATGGTGTCGTCGGCGTGCCAGAACCCGTCGCTCACCTACATGGCCTTGACGGCGCGCGCCGTCGATCACGCCGTGGGCGAGCTCAAGCGACGCAACCTGTAGGAGCCGCCATGGCGACACCGTTCTCAGCCGATGTCATCACGCGCCGCGAGGCATTGCGCCGGGTCAGCCTGCTGCTCGGCGGTGCGACGCTCGTCGGGCAGAGCGCCTGGCTCGGCGGTTGCGCGACCGAACCAGGCCCGCGCGCTGTGACAGGCCAGCCGTTCACCGCGGCGGAGGTTGCGCTGCTCGACGAGATCGCCGACACGATCCTGCCGGCGACGGCCACGCCGGGGGCCAAGGCCGCCGGCGTGGGACCGTTCATGGCCGTCATGGTCCGCGACGCCTACGATCCCCGCGAGCGAAAGATCTTTCGTGACGGCCTGAAGACGCTGGAGCGTGCGAGCCAGGCGCTGAATGGCACGGACTTCGTGTCGGCCACGCCGACGCAGCGCCACGCGCTGCTCGAGCGGCTCGACCGCGAGCAGTACGACTACATGCACACGCCGGCCGCGAATGTCATGTCCCACTATTTCCGCATGATGAAAGAGCTCGCGCTGCTCGGTTATTTCACGTCCGAGATCGGCTACACGCAGGCCATGCGCTATGCCGAGACCCCGGGTCGCTTCGATCCCTGCGTGCCCTATGCGCCGGGCGAAAAGGCCTGGGCGCCGCACGCCTGAGCGAATGCCTACGAACGCTTTTGCGCGCCGCGCGGTTGCGTCGCGGTTAAGATAGCGGCCGATGGATCCAATCGTTTTCGTTCAAGCCCTGGTCCTCGGGGTCGTAGAAGGCTTGACCGAGTTCCTGCCGATCTCGAGCACCGGGCATCTGATCATCGCGGGCCAGCTGATCGGATGGGGCGGCGACAAGGCCAAGGTGTTCGACATCGTGATTCAGAGCGGCGCGATGCTTGCGATCGTGTGGGAATACCGCGCGCGCTTCACGAGCGTGCTGGTGCGACTGCCGAGCGATCCGGTGGCGCGGCGCTTCGTCACGAATCTGATCGTGGCCTTCATTCCCGCGGCCGTGATCGGGCTCGCGTTCAACCGCATGATCAAGGACTACCTGTTCTACGCCGTGCCGGTGGCCCTGGCGTTCATCGTGGGCGGCCTCGTCATTCTCGCCGTCGATCGCCGCGAGCGTCCGGCGCGCGTTGCGACCGTCGACGACATGCGGTGGCCCGATGCGCTGAAAGTCGGCATCGCGCAGACGTTCGCGCTGATTCCGGGCACGTCGCGCTCGGGCGCCACGATCATCGGCGGCATGCTGTTCGGCCTGTCGCGCCGGGCCGCGACCGAGTTCTCGTTCTTTCTCGCGGTGCCGACGCTCGTGGCCGCCGGCGCGTACTCGCTGTACAAGGATCGCGCGCTGTTCCACGCGGCGGACTTTGGCCCGTTCGCCGTCGGTTTCGTTGTGTCGTTCATTGCCGCGTTTCTGTGCGTGCGCTGGTTGCTGCGCTACATCGTGAGCCACGACTTCACGGCGTTCGCGTGGTACCGCATCGCGTTCGGCATCGTCGTGCTCGGCACGGCGTATGCCGGGCTCGTGGACTGGACGGGCTGAGCCGTGACCGAGCCGGCGCCGCCGCGTCTCACGTTCGCGTTCGAGCTGCGCGCCCGCGTGGGCTCGCCGACCGAAGTGGGCCAAGTCACGCACGGCCGGCGGCGCATCATCGCGATCGAAGGCGGCACGGTGCAGGGACCGCTGCTGAACGGCACGGTGCCGGCCGGCGGCGCCGATTGGCAGGTGATTCAGCCCGACGGATTCACGGAGCTCGACACGCGCTACACGATCGAGACCGACCTGGGCGAGATCGTGTACGTGCAGAATCCCGGCATTCGCACGGCGGCGCCCGAGGTCATGCAGAAGCTGCTCGCGGGCGAGGTCGTCGATCCAAAGCTGGTGTACTTCCGGACGCAGCCGAGGTTCGAGACATCGGCGCCGGGACTGCAATGGCTCACGAGGAGCCTGTTCGTCGGCGTCGGCGAGCGCTTCCCGAGCGAAGTCGTGATCCGCTTCTTCAAGGTGGAGTAGCGTCTACTCCGGCCGCCAGTCGCGCTGCATCTCGAGGAACGTGTACGACGCCGACCAGGTGATCATCACGAATCCCGCCAACGCCTCCATGCCGGCCAGGAAGCGAATCGCGCCGATCGGCACGGCGTCGCCGAAGCCCACGGTCGAGTACGTGATGGCGGAGAAGTACACGAAGTCCGGGAGCTCGGCTGTTGGCAGCCCAGTGACCGAGCCGATCGCGTAGTGCTGCACGAGCACGAAGTAGCCCACGCCGAACAGCCAGATCTCGGCGATGTGCGTGATGAGCACGATGAAGATCAGGATCAGCACGCGCCGCCGGCGTCGATGGCTCAAGCGTGGCAGATACCGATTGCAGGCGTTCAGCGCCTCGTAGTGCAGAACGACGCACAGGCTCACGATCACGATCGCGGTGCCGACGACGAGCCAGTTGCGCGGGTCGCTGAGATAGTCCATGGCGGAAGCGAGCCCGGCCCCGCGGCCGAGCCCGCGTGGGACCGCTGCCCCGGCTACTTCAGGATCGTGGCGAGCGCGCTGAGGCCGGCCTGCGCGACCTGGGCGTCCTGGCTGGACGACCCGCCCGAGGCGCCGATCGCGCCGACCATCTCGCCGTCGATGACGATCGGTAGGCCACCTTCGATCGGGGTTGCGCCCGTGAGCCCGAGGATGGCGTTACGGCCGCCCGCGACCGCATCCTCGAGCGCCTTCGTCGGCCGGCGGAACGCGATCGCCGTGCGCGCCTTGTCCTGCGCCACGTCGATGCTGCCGTACTGAGTGCCGTCGCGGCGGATCAGATGCATGAGCCGGCCGCCGTCGTCGACGATCGCGATCACCATGTTCCAGTTGTTGCGCACGGCTTCGGCTTCCGCGGCGGCCGACATCTGCTTCGCGATCTCGAGCGTGAGCGCGTGCTTGGTGGCGAGCTGGGCCGCGCCGGCCACGCCGGCGATCGCCGCGGCGAGAAGGCCCGCGTACAGCGTGGCGCGACGGATCGAACCTGCGAGTCTGGTCATGACTGAATCCCCTATATCAATGAGTGATACACGTTCTGCACGTCGTCGTCCTGCTCGAGCTTGTCGATCATCGCGAGGGCGTCGTGCGCCTCGAGCTCCGGCAACTCGATCGGTGTGGTGCAGACGTACTCGTGCGTGGCCGAGATCGGAGTGATGCCGCGCTTCTCGAGCGCCTCCTGCATTCGGCCGAAGTCCGCGAACGGCAGCGGGCGACGAGCTGCGGCTCGCCTTTCTCGCCGGTGCTCTCGCCCATCTCCTCGAGGCCATGATCGATCAGGTACAGCTCGAGATCGTCCTGGTCGATGCCTTCGGGGTTCAGCCGGAACACGCCCATCTTGTGGAACTGGAATGCCACGCTGCCGGTGGCGCCGAGGTTGCCGCCGCCCTTCGAGAAGATCGCGCGCACCGACGCGACCGTGCGCGTGGGGTTGTCCGTGGCGCACTCGACGATGACCGCTACGCCATGCGGCGCGTAGCCCTCGTAGATGATCTGCTCGTAATTCGTGGCGTCTTTGCCGGAGGCTCGCTTGATCGCCGCCTCGACCTTGTCCTTCGGCATGTTGACCTGGCGCGCATTCTGGATCACCCGCCGCAGCGCCGGATTCGCGTGCGGGTCGGCGCCGCCGGCTTTGACCGCGACGTTGATCTCCTTGTTGATGCGCGCGAACGCCTTGGCCATGCGGTCCCAGCGCGCGAACATCGTGTGCTTGCGGACTTCGAAGATTCTGCCCATGCAGAAAGTGTGGCAGTAAGCCCGGCGCCTTAGCAATGACGCGGGCGACGGGGGATCGCCCGGCCCGGGACATGCTAGGCTCTGCGCCAGTGAACGACGAGGTGATTCGGCATGGCGCCGAGATCGTTACGGCGGACGCACAAGAAACGCAAATCGAAGCGCTCGCGCCGCTTCCGGCTGGCGCGCCTGCTGCCGAGCGCGCGCACGCGCCGTCGGCTCGTGCGCCTGGTGCGCCGCACGCCGCCGACGTTGCAGGTGCTGCTCTCGGCATTCGTCCTGGTCGTGCTCTGGCTCGGCATCAACTGGGCCTATCAGGTCGTCCGCAAGCCTTCCGAGCTTTGGTTTCCCGTCAGCGAGGCCTTCTATAAGGGCCCGGCCGAGACGTGGGACGCCTATGGGGCGCTGTTCGAGCGGCACTCGACGAGCGTCATGACGCCGGATCTGCTCGCGGCGCTGGCGCAGGTCGAAGGCTCGGGCAATCCCGTCGTGCGAACCTACTGGCGGTGGGCGGCATCGTTCGACCCGTTCGCGATCTTCCGGCCGGCGTCGAGCGCCGTCGGCATGTACCAGGTCACGGATGCCACGTTCGCGGCCGCGCGCCGTTACTGCATCCATGATCACCGCGTGGTCGAGCAGGGGCCGTGGTACTCGCGTGCGTTCGTGCTGGTTCAACGCGCTGTACACACGCACGATCCCCTCGCACGCGGTCGAGCTCACGTCGGCCTATCTCGATCGGAACGTGGCGCTGATTCTCCAGCGTTATCCGGTGCAGGGGGCGAGCTTGCAGCAGAAGCAGCGCCTGGCGGCGATGCTGCATTTGTGCGGAGCCGGTGCCGCGCGGGAATACGCGCGTCGAGGTCTGCGGTTTGCGCCCGGTCAGCGGTGCGGCGCGCACGACGCGCACGCCTATGTCGAGCGCGTCGTAGGCCTGCAGCGGCAGTTTGCCGCGCTCGCGCGCCGCTCGGCCTAGTTGCTGGTGCCGGAGCCCTTGCCGTCGGTGCGGCCGAGCGTCTTGCCGTCGGCGAGCACGACGCCGACGTACAGCGAGCCGTGGCTGCCGTCGTTCAGCTCGATGAAGTTGCGCAACGGGTTCACGTAGATCGTGACCTTGTCGCCGACCTTCAGCGCGGTACGCGTCCAGCCCTGGTTGATCAGCACGTTCGGCGCCGTCATCTCGACGGTCCACAGGCCGTCGGGCTCGTCGCCTTCGCTGACGCCGTCGACCTTGAACGAAGCGTGCGGATTGATCCAGCGGAATTGCGTGACGGTGCCCGTGATCTTGATCACGCGCGCCGTGTCGAACGCCGCCGTGGAGTGGTGAGCGCTTGCCGGCAGCATGCCGAGCATTGCGACGGCGGCGGCTGCCGCCAGTGTCGCGATCCTTATCAGCGTCTTCATGATTCGTTCCTCAATCGTTCACTTCTGGAGGCCCACCTTCCCGGCTTGGGTGCTGGGCAGGTTGTCGTTCAAGTCCGGTAAGCATTCGACCTCGCCGATGTCCGTGTGATCCACGCGTAGCCAGCGCTTGGTGTTGTGCCATTCGCCTTTCCAGTTGACCGGGTCCGTCATGATGTACTCGATCTCGAGCACCTCGCCTTTCTCGAGCAGCCGCATCCGTTCCTGGACCCGGAACTGCTCGGAGATCGGGATGCCCGTATCGATGTAATGATTGTAGGTCTCGATATAACGCGTATTGACGACCAGCGTATCGCCTTCGAAGTGGCCCAGGGATTCGCCGTTATACGTATAGATGATGGTGTTCGGGTCGGAGTAGTCGCGACCGTCGAGGAAGATCTGCCGAAAGCTGTCGTTGAAGTTCGACACCATGAAGATCACGGTGGGCGTCTGAATCATGGCGATCGGCCAGACGCGCGTCATGATCATCGGGATGCCGGCCGGGAAGCATTGGCCGATGGCGTCGCGGTACGACTTGCGCTCGGCGCGCATGCGTTGACCTTCCTCGAAGTCGGCCTTGGCTTGCCCGATGAACTCGGGGTACGGCGGGCCGAACATGAACTTCGCGAAACCCTCGCTGAGATCCACGAACCAGGTGCCGGTCACATCGAACGGGGGCGCCGGACGCGGCTTCTTCAGGTTCTCGGGCGCGAGCGCGCCCAGGTAGCCTTCGTGCTTCGGGATCATGCCGCTCAACTTTTCGCGCCGTTCCGCGGCGGTTTGCGCGAAGGCGACGTGGGTCGCGGCGAGCGCTGCGCCAGCCAGCAGCCACGTTTTGATTCCGGCCATGAGCTCCCCCGAAATGCGTGCCGTCGATCGAAGCGGGTAGTTACTGTACCACAGCCCGTCGCACGCCTCGGTGCGGCGGCCGACGAGCCAGTGGTCTCGAATCCACCCGGCTAATAGACTGGCGAGCCGGTACGGATCGCGCAACTGCGCAAGGGAAAAGAAACATGAAGAACGCCGTCCTCACCTTGTTTGTCGTCGGTCGCGCTGATCGGCTCGGCGGCCGCTCAGGGGCTTTTGCCCGGGGAGCGCGAGGCCGCCGTCACGGCGATTCCCGGCGTGGTAGCCGCGGGGGCGAAGTGGGAGCTCGTCTGGGCCGATTTCGCGACGGCGGACGGCATCGTCGGCACGGCCGATGGCGGCGTCATGTTCGCGCAGGAGCAAACCGACACGATTCGCAAGCTCGGGCCGGACGGCAAGGAATACACCGTGATCCCGCAGACGCGCGGAGCAGGCTCGATCTCGATCGATGCGCAGGGGCGCCTGTATGCCGCGGAACGGACCTGCACCGAGCCGCTGAACAAAGACCTCGGCGGCTGCAACGAGCTGACGAAGATCACGCAGTACCTGCCCGAGCACCGCGTGCTCGCCAACGGGTTTGCCAACGGCGCCACGCTGGGCCGGGTCAACGACCTGATCGCGGACGGCAAGGGCGGGGCCTACTTCACGTCGGGCGGCGCGTACTACGTGAGCCCGGCCGGCGTCGTCGGCACGGTGGCCGATCAGAACATTCGGACCAACGGCATCATGCTCTCGCCGGACGGCAAGACGCTGTACGTGACGAACAACACCGTCGTCGTCGCGTTCGACGTGCGCGCCGACGGCACGACGGCGAACCGGCGCGATTTCGGTACGCTGAACGGCGACGACGGCGGCGACGGCATGGCGATCGACAGCGAGGGGCGCCTGTACGTGACCGGCGCGCAGGGCGTGCACGTGCTGTCCCCGCGCGGCGAGCATCTTGGCCTGATCCCGACGCCGCGCCGGCCGATTACGCTGGCGTTCTCGGGGGCCGACAAGAAGGTGCTGTACGTGCCGCAGATGGGCGCGGTCGGCCCCGACGGCAAGGCGTGGGCGACGCCGGAGGGCATTCGCAACACCGCGATGACGATCTACCGGCTACCGATGCTGGCCCAGGGCTACAAGGGTCGGCCGAAGTAGGCCCGCGCGCCGCGCCGCTCAACCCGCGTCGGCGGCGAGGTCCAGGAAGCGGAACCGCAGCCCACCGAGGTTGATCAGGTCGCCGTGCTTGAGCTCCTGGCTCTTCGTGAGCTTGCCGTTGACCTTGATGCCGTTCTTGCTCTCGATGTCCTCGAGCTTCGTGCCGGCCGAGGTCGCCACGACGCGCGCGTGGAGCCGCGAGATGAAGTGGCTGTCGATCTTGATGTCGGCGGCATCGATGCGGCCGATCGTCATGTCGTTCTTGTAGAGCGGATACTTGATCGGCTGCTCGCCGTCGAGCAGCACGAGCACGCGCGTCGTCGGCGCCGCGCCGCGGGCCGACTCGTCCGTCTTGGCGTACTCCTCGGGGAACACGAGCGCCGGCGACAGCATCTCCTCGGAGGCGTCGTCGTCCGCGGACCCGGACACTTTCAGGTGCAGATGGCCGGCCGCGCCGCCGCCGGACTCGCGGATCGAGCTGAGATCGGCCATCAGGTCGTCGATCGAGGGCAGCGTTCCGGACGCAGCCGGTGCGATCGTCGGCTCGTCGTCCTCCGGCAGTGCCACGGTCGAAGTCTGCATGCCGTCGACGCGGGCGAGCTCGTTGCGAAGCTTGTCGCGCTCCCTGCTGACGCGCGCGAGCTCGTCGCGCGCAGTGGCCAAGGCCAGCAGGCTCTCTTCGCGGCCCGCGCCCAGCGTCCTCAGGCGCGCCTTCTGATCCGCGATCAGCGTTTGCGCTTCGGCCAGGGCCCGCGCCAGGTGCGTCAACTTGTCGTCCTGCTCGTCGCTCATTTGGATTTCGCCGCCGCGTGTGCTGGGTGTTGACGTTCGAAACGCGATGCCGTGATGAAATTCCGCACGGCCGAATTGTCCTCGTGGCACGCGTATTCGAAGAATCGATAGTGATCGTCGCGCGGAATCGGGAACGCCGCCTTCCAAGGCCGCGTCAGCACGACGGGATCCTCGACCGCGATCTCGTAGTCGAGGCTGTCGGGCCCGACCCGCGTGAGGCGCTCGACGATGTGCAGCTGCGTGCTCGTCGGGATCGGTTTGCCGCCGGGTCCGACGATCAGCATGGGCGACTCGCCGTTGAAGTTGCCGGTTTCGATCACGAGCGTGTCGCCGTCGAAGCGGCCGCGCGAGCTGCCGAGCCACTGCGCGATCTGCGGCGCCAAGGGCGCCCGGCCGTCGAGCGGCACGACTCGCGTCTCGTGAATCAGCTCGAGCCGAATCACGACGTAGCCCGGGGCCTGCATGATCTCGATGCCGCTGTTGTACATGAATGGGAACATGGACGCCGGCAGCCCGCGCGTGATGCAGCGGTCGAGCGGGTTGAAGTCCGAGACCTCGTCGAACGGGATGTTCGACCAGCTGCTCGTCATCGTTGCGGCGCGGCGCTCGCCCTCGGCCGTCAGCGGCGGAACGCGGCCGTTCGCGGGCTCCGCGATCAGCGAGGTCAGCCGATTCGGCTGGCCCATCTCGGCCCAGTGGCCGATACCCATCTTGCGGCTCGCGACCTCCTGGTCATAGCGGGCGTTCAAGCCCTGGAGCCGGTCGACGCGCTCGGCGTATTCCGCGTCCGTCAGATAGCGGCGCTCGCCGAAGGCCTCGGGCCGCTGCACCGGCGTGCCGTTCAGCTTGTCGATGGGCCACATGCCTTGCAGGTCCGGATCGTCCCATGCCGTGCGCGGCACGACATAAGCGTCCGCCGAGGCGGCGGGGGGCGATTCTTCGGCCGAGCAGCCCGCCAGGACGGTGGCGGCCAGCAGGGCCGGGTAAATTTTGCGTAATGGCATGCGTCGGGTCGATCGGCTGTGCGAGCCGCCGAAAATCCTGCACCGGACCATAGCCACTATGCAAACCCCCTGCAGTGCGGACCAGCACGGTTTCGGTATTCCAGGCCGATATTCCAAGGCTTTACGCCGGCGAGCGACTCGGCTAAGGTGGCGGCCCGTGAAATTCCCGATTCGCAAACGCACGATTACGAAACCCGTTTTTGGGGCCGCGGAGTCGTGCGCGCGCTGATTGATTAGTCAACGCACGTAGGCCAAAGGCCCCGCCGGATCCCGACGGGGCTTTTTTGTTTCCGGAGAACCCGAGTCATGGAGTCCAAGAAGATCGTGAACCCCGTGGTCGGCATCGTCGGCGCGACGGGGGCCGTCGGCGTCGAGCTGCTGCAATGCCTGGAGCAACGGCGGTTTCCGCTGCGGGAGCTGCGGCTGTTCGCGTCGGCGCGCTCTGCCGGCAAGACCCTGCAGTTCCGCGGCAAGCCGCTCGTGGTCCGGGAGCTGACGGAGGCCAGCTTCGGCGGCGTCGACATCGGTCTGTTCTCGGCCGGCAGCGGCACCTCGAAGAAGTTCGCGGCCGCCGCCGTCAAGGCGGGCACGGTCATCGTCGACAACTCCTCGGCGTTTCGCATGGACGTCGACGTGCCGCTCGTCGTCCCGGAGATCAACCGCGACGCGATCTTCACGCACAAGGGCATCATCGCGAACCCGAACTGCTCGGCGATCATCTCGATCACGCCGCTGTGGCCCGTGCACCAGCGCAACCGGATCAAGCGCCTGATCATCTCGACGTATCAGGCCGCCTCGGGTGCCGGTGCCGCGGCGATGGAGGAGCTGCGCGAATCGACGCGCGCCTACCTCGAAGGCCGCAAGTACGAGCCGAAGGTGCTGCCGCATCCGTACGCGTTCAACGCATTCAGTCACAACACGAAGATCGATCCCGTCACCGGGCACAACGAAGAAGAGACGAAAGTCATCAACGAGACGCGCAAGATCTTCGGCGATCCCGGCATGCTGATCGGCATCACGTGCGTGCGGATTCCCGTGCTGCGCGCGCACTGCGTGTCGGTCACGTTCGAGTGCGAGAAGCCGATCACGCCCGAAGAGGTGCGAGAGATCATCGCGGAGGCGCCGGGCTGCAAGCTCGTCGACGATCAAAGCCGCAACTATTTCCCGATGCCCGTGGATGCCTCCGGCCGGGACGAGATCCTCGTCGGGCGGATCCGGCGCGACTTGAGCGACACGACGGGCCGCTCGATCTCGATTTTCTCGGCGGGCGATCAGCTGCTGAAAGGCGCGGCGCTGAACGCCGTGCAGATCGCCGAAGCGCTGGTGCGGTGACGGTTGGGGGGGCGAAGAGCTCTCGCTAAGGCGCGAAGGCGCCAAGGATAGAAGCCTTATGAAGACTATTGATAGTCCGATCCTCTTGCCCTCTCGGCCTCTTGTCTTGCTTGGCGTCTTTGCGCCTTGGCGAGAGGTCCTTATCTTCTGAGGGTGCCGCCGACGCCCTCGGGCGAGCAGTTGAACGGCTCGAGCTTCAGTTCGGACGGCGCGTACTCGTAGTGCGCCGGCTCGAAATCGCGCGTGAAGAACTCGGGGTCCTGCAGCGTGATCTCGACGACGAGTCGTTGCCGCGCCGCGTCGAAGTGCAGCCGCTCCACGGACGTCAGCGCGGCCGAATGCAGCAGCCCACGCGTCGGTTGACCGGGTTGCTCCACGTACTGATTCAGCACGCCGGCCGCGTAGTTGCCGGTGTCGATCACGAGCGTGTCGCCTTCGAAGTGGCCGATCGAATGACCGAGCGAGCTGCGGGGCCCGTCCTGCGGGTGCTCGCGCTGGTCGAGGTGCACGATGCGCTCCACGTCCATCCACTCGTGCCGGAGCACGACTCGATCGCCGTCGCGCGTGATCGACAGCGGCGTGCCCGGCGCGCCCCACACGCGGCGGATGGCGACGGGATCGCAGCGGAAGGTCGGGTCGTCCTTGAACGGGTCGTAGGCCGCGACGGCCGCCCGTCCTGCCGGCGTCAGGGCCTCGATCATCGGCTGCGGGCCGCTCGTGCTGCGGTTGAGGATCGGCGCGAGCAACCAGGTGCCGTAGAGGTCATGGCGCGCCGGCAAGGTCGGGCCCGGCGCCCGGACGCTCTGCGGGCCCGTGGGCCCATTGACGTTCAGCGCGCGCCCGTCCGGGAAATAGAGGTTGTTGAAGAAGCACTGATACTGGCTATGCCGCGACATCGAGCCGTCGATCCGCAGCTTCGTCCCGGGCTTCAGCATCTCCGGTGTGATGCCATTGCGCGTGAGCTGCGTGTAGCCGTGTGATTCGCACACGTATTCCTGCGTCTTGCCGTTTTCGTCGACGGCGGCGATGTGCAGATAGCTGTGGGGGTTGCGTGCCTCGTACTGCGTGACGGTGCCGGAGATGCTCACGGGCTTGGAGATGTCGAAATGCGGCGCGAAGCTGTGGTGCGCCGCGACGACGGGCGCGACGAGCGCGGCGGTGAACGAGACCAGGACTGTGCCGGCGATGCGCATGCGGGCTCCCCCTGACGAGACGCCCGAGTATAGGCCGCGCGGAGCCAAAGGCCGAGCCGCGCGGCGGGCGCCGCAGGCCCTTTTTCATCGGCCCGCTAGAACCCGCTCGGCGCGCGCGCTACATTCAAGCGGCCGATGTAACCACCACGAGAGGAGGGCTCATGGCCGCCGAACCCCATGCCGTCGACCGAGCCACGCAGATCGCCATCGATCAGCGTGTGTACGATCTGTACGACGAGTACTGCCACGGGCGCATCGATCGGCGGGAGTTCCTGGCTCGCGCGGGCGCGCTCGTGATCGGGGGCGTCTCGGCGCTCGCCCTGGCGCAGGCGCTGTTTCCGCGCTACGTCGAGGCACAGACGATCTCGTTCACGGACTCGCGGATCAAGGCGAAGTACGTCGAGTATCCCTCGCCGGGTGGCAACTCCGGTCAGATGCGCGGCTACCTCGTGCAGCCGGCCGGCAATGGCCCGTTTCCGGCGGTGCTCGTGATCCACGAGAATCGCGGCCTGAACCCCTACGTCGAGGACGTCGCGCGGCGCGTCGCCGTGGCCGGGTACCTCGCGCTCGCGCCGGACGGCTTGGCGCCGGCCGGCGGCTATCCGGGCAACGACGACGACGGCCGCACGCTCCAGGCCGGGCTCGATCAGGCGAAGCTGCGGCAGGACATGGTCAACAGCGCCCGGTATTTGAAAACGCATGCGCTGTCGAGCGGCAAGCTCGGTGCCACGGGGTTCTGCTGGGGGGGTGGCATGGTCAACAACCTGGCCGTGGCGCTCGGCCCGGACTTGAGCGCCGGCGTGCCGTTCTATGGAGCCGCTCCGGCGGCTGACGACGTCGCCAAGATCAAGGCGCACTTGCTGCTGCAATACGCCGGCAACGACGACCGTATCAACGGCATGTGGCCGGAGTACGAAGCGGCGCTGAAGGCGAACAAGGTCGAGTACCAGAGATACAGCTACGAGGGCACGCAGCACGGCTTCCACAACAATTCCACACCGCGCTACGACGAGGCGGCCGCGAACCTTGCGTGGGAGCGAACTCTGGCGTTCTTCAAGCAGCATCTCGGCTGAGTCGCGGCGGCAGGGACGCGCCATGACGAGAAGCCCGGCGGGTCGGAGTCCCTGACGGTATGTTCAGGCGTTGGCGCCGGCGGCGCGTGCTGGCCCGTCGCTCGATTCCCGACGCCCTCTGGACGACGCTGGCCGCGTCCGTGCCCGCGCTGGGGCGCCTCAATGCCGCGCAGCAGGGCCGGCTACGCGAGCTCGCCGTGCTGTTCCTGCACGAGAAGCATTTCGAGCCCGCCGGCGGCCTGGTGCTCGACGACGCGAAACGGCTGCGGATCGCCGCCTTCGCGTGCCTGCCGATTCTCGAGCTGGGCCTAGACGCCTATGCCGGGTTCTTGTCCCTCGTCGTGCATCCGGATGAGTTCCTGGTCCGCGATCGCATGTACGAGGACGAGGATGGCGTCGTCCATGTCGGCGACGACCTGTTGAGCGGCGAGGCGTTCGAGCAGGGCCCCGTGGTGCTCGCCTGGACCGAGGTCGAGCTGAGCGGGCGCGGCGAAGGCTACAACGTCGTGATCCACGAGCTCGCCCACAAGCTCGACATGCTGAGCGGTGAGGCCAACGGCGTGCCGCCGCTGCACGCCGGCATGCGCGTGCCGGAATGGGTCGCCGCGTTCGACGCAGCGTACGACGATCTCGTCGATCAGCTCGAGCGCGGCGTGGAGCCGTGGCTGGACCCGTATGCCGTGGAGGATTCGGCCGAGCTCTTCGCCGTGTGCGCGGAGCTGTTCTTCGACGTGCCGCAGCGCCTGCGGCAGGAATATCCCGACGTCTACGCGCAGCTCAAGCAGTTCTTCAAGCAGGACCCCGCCGCCGCGTGATCCGTGCGACGTCGGACCGCAGACGCTTCAGGCCGAGCCACAGGCCGATGAGGCTTGCCACGAGCGCGCCGCCGCACAGCGTGATCATGCCGATGTCCCAGAGCGGCCGACGGTCGTACCAGAAGCCGAAGTCCAGGCTGTGCAAGCCGTTGTAGAGCCAGCGCTCCACGCGGTTCAAGCGATGGATGGTCGCGACGATCTCACCGAGCCCCACGTCGACGTAGATCCAGGTGCGGAGAGGATCGTCGAACTTCACGCGCAGCACCGGCAACGGTGCTTGCCGGCCGCGCGAGTAGTAATAGGAGTCGTAGTCCTTCAGCAGCGTTTGGTCGACGATCCGCGCATCGCCCGCCGCAGCCGAGAGGCGCGCCAGCAGGGACTCCGTCGCGAACGCGTCGGCGTGCACCGCCAGCGTGGTGGCATCGATCAGCACATGCTCCGGCGCTGCCCGACCCGTGACGAGATAGGGCTGATGCAGTCGCTCGCGGTGTGGGTCGAGCTCGGCCGGTGCGCTCGTGTACCGGGCGAGGTAGTAAGGCTCGTCCTCGACACGGCGGAACTCGATCTCCTTCAGCGCGCGACCGGTGAGCAATGCCGGCCAGCGGTCGGCGTCGAACGCCGGGAATCGATCGAGCTCGACGGGCCCGCCGGACAGGGCGTCGTCGCCCACCTGCAACCCCTCGGCATTCGTCCACGCGAACGGCTCCATCGACAGCAGGCCGCTGAAGACCCATGTCAGCGCGAAGACCCCGAACACGAGACCGAGGAGGTGATGCCAGCGGAGCCACCCCTGGGCGCGGATGGCGCTCGACCAGCGAAACGGCTTCGACCAGCGCAGCTGCAGCACGCCGACGAGGAGCCCGAGCACGGCCAGCAGACACCCCAGCGCGGCAGCAACGACCACCGTCCAGTACCACTGCGGCTGATGGACGCGCAGCGGCGTGATGTAGAACCAGTGCGGGATCGTGGCGATCCATGCGAGCCCGCGGCTGCGCCGCGTCGTGACCAGCCGCACCTCGGCGGAGTCCGGCGACACGTACACCTGCGTGCCGGCGCCGTCGCGGACGCCGAGCTTGTACAGCGGCAGATCGCGCCCGAGCAGCAGTGTCCACTGGTCGGGGCGGTCGATCAGCGCGAGCAGATCGAGGTCGTTCCGCTCGACGCCGAGGAACTTCGCGGCGACGTCCTTCGCCGTCTCGACGGTGACCGGCTCGAGCACGGCCCCATCGTCCGCGAAGACCGTCGCGGAGCCGTAGGCGCTGTCGAAGCGGTAGGCAGGCCGATCGAGCACCGTCGTGAGGCGAACGTCGCCGAAGCCGCTCATGGCGCGTGCGGCGGCGTCGGTCGGCGTGAGCGTGACGGCGGCGAGGTCGAGCGGCGGGAGACGCTCGAGCCGCGCCTGCGGGGCGAGGGCCGGCATGCCGCCGACGTAGATCATCGCGATCCCCGTCGCGAACCACAGCACGAACACGGCGCTGAGCGGGATCCCGAGATAGCGGTGCAGGAGAATCAGCGTGCGGCGAAAAAATTGCATGGAGTAGGGGTCGAGTCCGACGGAGATATCTGGCGGTGAGGCTCGCAGCGTACTGCCTCGAGGCGCGCTTCTCTACGCCCTTTGCGCCGCACCGCAGGGTTCGGCACGCTTGTGGTCGTTGTATGCATACAACATGGTAGTGCAAATGATAGTGTTGATAGTTAGCTGGATCGACCTGCCAGGCTGAGGCACAGTGCTGCGTCGACTGTTCACCATAAGACGGTCACAGCGGGTCGGGGGTCATCGACGCTTTTTGGCAACACTGGCAATAGCCGGGCCACGGACCTTCTTTTGTTATCAGCATCGGACCGAATCCACTCGGGGGTAATTACTACATGAAAGCCAACACACGCGACCAGGCGCAGGTCGTCAATCGCACCGTGCTCGCGTCGACGATCTCCGCCCTGCTGGCGGGGACGGGCGCGGCGCACGCGCAGGACCAGGGACTGGAGGAAATCACGGTCACGGGCTCGCGCATCGTCCGCCGCGACCTCGAGGCCGCAAGTCCGATCATGACGATCGACACCAAGCGGCTTGAGAACTCGAGCACGCTCAGCATCGAAAGCGTCCTGAACCAGATGCCGCAGTTCGTGCCCGAGGGCACGCAGTTCGACCAAGGCATTCAGGCAGGCCCGACGGCCTCGCTCGGTATCGGCAGCGTGAACCTGCGCGGCATCGGCCCGAACCGCACCCTGGTGCTGATCGACGGCCGCCGCGCGCAGCCGGCGAACGCGGCGCTGATCATCGACATCAACACCATTCCGTCCGCCGCCATCGAGCGCGTCGAGACGATCACGGGCGGCGCTTCGGCCGTGTACGGCGCCGACGCCATGGCCGGTGTCGTGAACTTCATCCTGAAGAAGGATTTCGAAGGCGTCGACATGGACTTCCAGACCGGCATGACGGCGGAAGGCGACGGCGAGGAGACGCGCTTCACGAGCTTGCTCGGCGTGAACTCCGGGCGACGGCAAGAGCAACGTGATGCTCGGCGTCGAGTGGTACAACCGCGGCGAGGTCCTGTTGAAGGACCGCGACTTCTACCTGAATGGCTGGTTCGATCCGGGCAGCAATGCCGGCGGATTCATCCAGCCGCCCGGTTACTCGCCGACCACGGCGATTCTAGGCGCCGGCAGCAGCACCGCGAGCGGGGGTCTGCCGAGCCAGACGGCTGTTGACTCCGTCTTCGCGAGCGTGCCCGGTTACTACCCGGGTGGCTCCACCACGGGAATGCCGGCCGGCGGGTTCATCGCCACGCCGCGTTCCGAGATCTATTTCAATCCCGACGGCAGTCCGTTCCTGCTAGCGAAGGCTCGCGGCTACAACGGCCCGTTCGACAGCCCGTCGAGCCAGACGCCGACGGGCGCCGGCTATGCCGGCATGCGGCTGCAGCCGAACGGCGATCTCGGCCAGGTCAGTTATGTCGGCCAGGCCTCGTCGCCCTTGACCCGCCGCTCGCTGTTCGGTCGCGCCACGCACGAGATCAACGACAATCTGTCGGCGTTCGTGCAGGCGAATTACGCCAGCGTGGAAGTGCAAACCACCCAGGGTTTCTCGCCGGCCATCACGGTCTGGTCCGCGCCGATCCCGGTCGACGGCCGACCCATTCCGGCCGCGCTGCAAACGCTGCTCGCCTCGCGCCCGGATCCGACCGCTCCCTGGACGCTGTTCCGCGTGCTCGATTTCATGGGCGATCCGGTCTCGACCAAGACCTCGAACGACGTGTTCCAGATCATGGCCGGTGTCGAGGGCCGGTTCAGCAATCGCGACTGGACCTGGGAAGCCTACGTGTCCTCGGGCCAGACGGACTCGCTGAGCTTCTTCAACAACCTGCCGTCGTTGCAGCGCTACCAGTACCTGTTGAGTCAGCAGAACGCTACCTGGGGCGCCGGCTCGTTCAGCTCGGGTCGCAACTACGTCCAGAACTGCACGAGCGGTCTGCCGATCTTCACGACCAGCTCCTCGCTCGGCGCGGGCCAGGTGTCGTCCGACTGCATCGAGAGCATCGTGGCGAAGGCGCGCTCGGTCCAGAAGCTGCAGCAGGATATCGGCGAGTTCAACCTGCAGGGCAAGATCACCGACATGAAGAACGGCGAGCTGCGGTTCGCGGTCGGCGCCACGAGCCGGAGGAACACCTTCAAGTTCGATCCGGGCGAGACGAACGATCGCGAGTCCGTCGTCGAGAACCCGATGAGCATCTTCGCGTCGAACAACACGGCCGGCGGAACGAAGGTGTCCGAGATCTACGGCGAGTTGCTCGTCCCCATCACGAAGAAGTTCGACATGGAGTTCGGCTTGCGCGAATCGGACTACGCGGACTCGGACATCGGCACCACGGACACGTCGAAGGCGTTGTTCACGTTCCGCGCCACGGACAGCGTTACGCTGCGTGGCGGTTTCCAGCGCGCCGAGCGCGCGCCGAACACGGCCGAGCTGTTCCAGGGAGTCTCGTTGCTCGTCGTGCCGTTTGCGCCGAGCGATCCCTGCTCGTACACGTTCGATCACAACGACGTGAGCACGGGGCAGCTGTGGGGTAATACCGCCAATAACCCGAATCGAGCGGCCGTCCAGGCGCTGTGCCGCGCGATCATCAACAACAGCGACGCAGACCCCACGAACGACAACCAGTCGGTGTTCGACATCGGCCCCGCCGGTCCGAACGGCTTCGCGCGGCCCGGCAACCCGTTCTTCCCGCTCGAGATCGAGCTGCGCCAGGGCAACCCGAAGGTGCAACCCGAGAAGGGCGATACGTTCACGTTGGGGGTCGTGCTCCAGAGTCCCGGCGGCCTCGACGGCCTGACGGCATCGTTCGACTACTACAACGTCGAGATCACCGACGCGATTGCGCCGTTGAACTCGCTGTTCGCGTATCAGCAGTGCTTCAACTCCAACGGCACGAGCAACCCGACGCTGTCGTACACCGGCAATCCGTACTGTGCGTTGATCCTCCGCAACACGGTGTCGGGCGAGCGCGCGTCCGTCGATGCGCCGTTCATCAACACGGGCAGCTTGAAGACGTACGGGTATCGACGTGGCCGTGAACTGGACGAAGGACTTAGGCGTCGGGCTCGTTCTTCATCAACTCGCTGATGACGTTCCTCGATCACTACGATACGCAGGACACGCCGGACTCGCCGATCATCAACGAGAAGGACACGCTGCAGACGCAGGACGGCGGCCAGTTCAAGTACAAGCTGACGAACACGTTCGGCTACAACTTCGGTGGCGGCAAGGCCAACATCGGGCTGCAGTGGCGGTACCTGCCGAGCATCAAGGACGAGTCGTTCGCACGTAACCCCAACACGACTGTCTTCAGCGTCGACTCGTACCAGTCGCTGAACCTGTTCGCGGGCTACATGGTCAACGACAAGGTCAGCCTGCGCATGGGTATCGACAACCTGACCGACGAGCAGCCGAACGTCGTCGGGGCGACTTCCGCCGACGGCAACGCCGAGGTCACGCGCGCGGACTACTACGACATCCTCGGTCGTCGCATGTACGTCGGCGTGAAGATGGCGTTCTAGTAGACGGAGCGCGATCGAGCGCAGACGGCGAGCCCGCAAAGGCTCGCCGTCTTTTTTTTGGGGAGGCCGCCGTGGGCTCGTTGCCGAGGCGGCTGGGCTATTTCGTGCCGGCGGGTTCCGCCGCGCGGCCGGACTCCGCCGCTTCGGTCTTGACGGCATCCCGATTGCCGCGGCGGCGCGAATGGCGTTCGACATCGGTGGCCGCCATCAGCGCTTTGACCTCGTCCTCGCTGATCGGGGCGAACATCGCGAGCTGGCAGGTGGCTCCCTGCACGAAGTTCGGTCCCGGTATCGTGTAGTGCACGTTGTTGGCGGGGTCATTGACCGCTATCGCGTTGCCGGAGCCGACGCGCATCAGCACGGAAAACGTGCTGCCCATGCACAGCCCGTGATCGGCATAGGTAAAGCTGAGCGGCGTCGAACGGCGCATGCCGGGGCAATGCCGCCCGAGCTGATTGTTGTAGGTCTGTCGGTCGCGCGTAGTGAACACGATGTTACGGTCGTCGATGACCTTGGTGCTGCGGATGTCCTCCCTGCGCAGGCAGGCCGTTGGCCTGGTCGCGGAATCGTCCGCCACTGCGGTCTGCAGCGCGCCGAGCAGGGCCACGAGCAACAGCGAACGACGCAGGATCGTATCAGCGTTCATGTTCCCACCTCTTGGCGCTGCAAATGCTGCCGTTTTCGTCCCGATGGTCGCGCACCGAGCGACGCTCGCCGCCACTCGTCGCTTGCCCTGAGCCTACCACCAGGGGGTGGCGAGCGCGATTTCCGCCGGAAGCTGGCCGGGTAGGCGGAGACGCTCAGACCGTGAGCAGGTCCGGATCGAGCCGACCCGTGCTGTCGCCGAAGTGGCTCATGCGCACGCCGACCTTGTCGAGCACGGTGAGCAGCAGATTCGTCATCGGCGTGCGATCGGGGTACACCACGTGCTGGCCCGTGCGCAGCGTGCCGCCGAGCCGGCCGAGCAGCAGGCACGGTAGGTCCGAATGCCGATGCAGGTTACCGTCGCCCATGCCGCCGCCGTAGACGATCAGGCTGTGGTCGAGCAGGCTGCCGTCGCCGTCCGGCGTGGCCTTCATCTTTGCCGCAAACTCGCCCATGAGCTGCACGTGGTAGGTATCGATTCGAGCCTTCTTCTCCATGAGCTCTGGATCACCGCGATGATGCGAGATCGCATGGTGCGACTCCGGCACGCCGATGTTCGGATACGAGAGGCCGGAGAGCTCGCGCGCCATGATCATGCTGCCGACGCGCGTCGTATCGGTCTGGAAGCCGAGCTTGAGCAGGTCGAACATGAGCCGCGCGTGCTCCTCGTAGGTCTCCGGAATGTCGGTCGGGCGTTCCGGCAGCGCAACGTCCCGCGTGCCGCGGTTCTCGACCCCCTGTATTCGCCGCTCCACCTCGCGCACCGAGTCGAGGTACTCGTCGAGCTTCGAGCTGTCGCCGGCGCCGAGCGAGGCTGCGAGCCGCGCCGCTTCGTCCTTGACGGAGTCCAATATGCTGACGGCCGAGTGGGCCCGCGCGAGCCGCTGCTGGCTCGAGCCGCCGTCGCCGAACAGGCGCTCGAACACGATCCGCGGGTGCAGCTCGGCCAGATTCGGCGTGGTCTCGTTGCGCCACGACACGGTGTTCACGTAGAAGCAATCGCCGGCGTCGCACGCCCCTTGCATCGGCGCGTCGACGCTGAGCTCGAGCGACGCCACGGGCGAGTCCCGGCCGATGGCGTTGGCGGCGATTTGATCCGCGGACGTCGCGAGCTTGACCTCGACGCCGGGTCGCGTGCGGTCGTAGGCATGAACGCCCGTGAGCCAGGCGGCCGAGGAGCGCGGATGATCGCCCGTGCCGTCGCCGAACGTTTCCGCCTGGGCATGCGCGAGACCCGTGATCACGTTGAGGTCGTCGCGCACGCTGCGCAGCGAAGCCAGGTTTGGCGTCAGCTCGAAGTCGCGTCCCGGCGCCTTTGGCTTCCAGTACGAGTGTACGATGCCGTTGCCGGCGTAGACGAAGGCGAGCCGCAGCGTCGGGCGTAGTGCGTCGGCGCCGAACGCGGGCACCATCGCATCGAGCAGTGGCAGCGCCAACGTGGCGCCGGCGCCGCGCAGCAAGGCGCGACGCGTCAGGGCTTTCTTCGTCACGAACATCACTGGCTCTCCGTCGACGGTGCCGCGGTCGTTTCCAGCGCGGCGACGGTGGTGCCGCGCGGCGGCTTCGCCGGCGGCAGCCAGCGCTGCCGGAACGGCACGCTGGTCACGATACCTTCCACGATGGATCTGAACGTGTACTGCCGCGCGGCCGCGTACCGCACGATGCGCCGCACGGCCGGCAAATCATAGTATTGGATGTTGCGGCCCAGGGCATACATCAGCAGCTTTTCGGTCAGGGCCGTCACGAACCGCTCCGGATCGTCGACGAGCATGGCTTTCACGCCCGCGATCCCGTCGATCCTGGTGCCGTCGGGCAGCTCGCTCGCGGTCTCGATGGGCTGGCCCCCGTCCTCGTCGCGCCAGCGGCCGACGGCATCGAACTGCTCGAGCGCAAAGCCGATCGGATCGAGCTGCGCGTGGCACGCCGCGCACTGCGGATTGGCGCGATGCGCGGCCATGGCGGCGCGCATGGTCAGCGTTTCGCCTTCCTCGGCCGTCGGCGCCACCAGCGCCGGCACGTCCGCCGGCGGCGGCGGCGGCGGAGAGGCGAGCAGATTGTCGAGCACGAACTTGCCGCGCAGGACCGGCGACGTCCGCGTCGGGTACGACGTGAGCCTCAGGATGCTGCCCTGACCGAGCAGCCCGCCGCGTGGACCCTTCGCGGGCAGCTCGACGCGGCGGAAGTAGCTGCCGCGGATGTGCGGAATGCCATAGTGCTGCGCGAGCCGCTCGTTGACGAACGTGTAGTTCGCCGTGATGAGATCGAGCACGCTGCGCGGCTCGCGGAACACGCTCCCGACGAACAGCTCGGTCTCGGTGACGAACGCTCGGCGCAGGTTCTCGTCGTAGTCGCGGAACAGGAACAGATCCGGATCGCGATGCTCCACGTCGCGCAGGAACAGCCATTGCGCGGCGAAGTTGTCGACCAGCGCGTCCGAGCGCGGATCGGCGAGCAGCCGGCCGATCTCGCGCGACAGCACGTTCTGGTCGCTCAACGTTCCGTTCTCGGCGGCCCCGAGCAGCTCGTCGTCCGGCATGCTGCTCCAGAGGAAGTACGACAGCCGCGAAGCGAGCTCGACGGGCGAGATCTCGAACGGCTTGCCCGCGCGTCGTGCCCGGCGGCACGCGCTCGATGCGGTACAAGAACTGCGGGCTCACGAGCACGCGCTCGAGCGCGCGCTGAATGCCGCGCTCGAAGCCGCGCTGCGCAAGGCCCGCCTCGTAGAACGGCCACAGCTCGTCGACGTCCGTCTTCGTGACCGGCCGCCGATACGCGCGCCGGGCGAGCGTCGTCAGGATCTCGCGTGCGCAGGGCGTCTCCTCCGCGGTCGCCGTCGGATGACAGCTGAACAGACGCTCGCGGCTCGGCGTGCGGCCGGGGCCGGTCGGCGAGTAGGGGCCGCTGATCGTCACGGCCTCGATGGCCGGCAGCGTGCCGCGGCTGCGCCTGAGCTGGCGCACGATGCGCTCGTCGAGCGCGGCCGTGCGCGCGACGAACGTCGCGCCGACGCGATGGGGGCCGGCGTCGACGGGCACACGAAACTCGAACGTGCCCTGCGCGCGGCCGGCGTCGTCGCGCACGCCGATCAGAGTGTCGGCCACACGCGCGCCGTCGACGCTGATCGCAAGCTCGTGCCGCTCGCGCGGCCGACGCTCGAGCTCCACGCGCACGACGTACTCGGCATCGAGCGGGAAGTAGCTATCGGTGAGCAGGCCGCCGCGCGTACCGAGCGGCAGGCCTTCGACCTCTTCGTCCTGCGGCTGCTGCAACGGCAGCCGGTGGATGTTGACCATGACCGGCATGTCGGCATCGCCGACGGCGAGCCGGCTCAACTTGCGCGCCGCTTCGAGATAGCGCTCCATGATCGCGGGCGACACGAACAAGAGGTCGGCGATATTGTCGAAACCGCTGCTCGCATTGTCGGCCGGCAGCAGTAGCTCGGTAGTCCATTTCCGCGGGCAGGTCGTCGAGCGCGAGCAGGTCCCGGATGGTGTCGCGGTACTCGGTGCGCGTCAGGCGATGCAGCTGCGGCAGCGTGCCGGGATTCGGCGCGACCGCGGCGGCTCGATCGAGCGCCGTCTCCAGAAACGTCGCAATGTGGTCGTAGGTGCCGACGCCCGGCCGCGGGTTGCCGGCCGGCGGCATGTTCCGCGCGCGCAGCTTCCGCACGACCTTCTCCCAGAGCTCCGCATGCCCGCCGATGTCCGCCAGCGCGGCCGGGTCGAGCACGACGTCGCCCGACTGGGACAGCTCGTCGTGGCAGTCGCGGCAGTAGCGGGTGAGCGTCTTCGCCGTCAATGCGCGGTCCGCGGGGTCGTGGTCGCGCAGCCCGAGCCACGCGGCGCCGAGCAGGGCGGCGGCCGCGGCGATGCCAAAGGACGAAATCGTGCGTGGTCCCAACTCGAGTCCCCCGGGGAACGCTCGACATTGTATATTGCGGACGCACCGACCGCAGGAATCACGGATGGGAACAAGAGGCGCCGTTCACGCGCGAGTCGCAGCGTTGGCCGCGCTGCTGTCGAGCCCGCTCGTCGCGCTCGCGGCCGACCCGGCGATCGTGATCGCCGCGCGGGATCGGGACGCCGCCGGGGTCAGGGCCTTGCTCGCCGAGGACGCCGACGTGGATGCCGCGGCCGCCGATGGCTCCACCGCGCTGCTCTGGGCCGTGCGGTTTGGCGACGACGCGCTCGCCGAGGCGTTGCTGGCGGCCGGCGCCCGCGCCGGCGCCGCGAATCGCAACAACGTCACGCCGCTCGCACTGGCGGCCGAAAACGGCAGTGCCGCGCTGATCGAGCAGCTGCTCGCGCACGGCGCGCCGCCGAACGAGCTATCGGGCGAAGGGCAAACGGCGCTGATGCTGGCGGCGCGCAATGGCGAGCCGGACGCGGTGGCGCTGCTGCTCGCCAAGGGTGCCGACGTGAATCTCACGGAGCCCTTTCGGGGGCAGACGGCGCTGATGTGGGCGGCCGGCGAAGGCAATACCGAGGCCGTGCGGCTGCTCGCGGCGCACGGGGCCGCGCTCGAGGCGAAATCGAACAGCGGATTCACCGCGTTGCTGTTTGCCGTGCGCGAAGCGCAGCTCGACACGCTGCGCGCGCTGCTCGAGCTCGGCGCCGATGCCAATGCGGTCGGCCCCGACGGCACCAGTGCGCTGAACCTCGCCGTGGTCAATGCGTACTACGAGGTGGCGAGCGTGCTGCTCGCGCACGGCGCCGACCCGAACCTGCCCGACGTGCGCGGCTCGCCGTTGCATACGCTCGCCTGGCTGCGCAAGCCCGGGGCCACGGGCCAGGCGGCCGTCGGCGCCGAGGCCGACGCGCCGCCGCTGCCGGTCGGTGGGGTGACGAGCCTCGAGCTCGCGCATCAGCTGCTCGCGCACGGTGCCAACCCGAACGTGCGCATCGACTGGCACGAGTACCGGTTCGCGAAGGAGGGCGGCACGGCGCGCAATCCGCCCGGCCTCGTGCTCGGTCGGCATCTGCTGACGTACGTGGGCGCCACGGCGTTCTACGTGGCGGCCAAGAACGGCGATGCGCCGTTGATGCGGATACTGGCCGACGGCGGCGCCGATCCGAAGCTGCCGAACGCGTACGGCATCACGCCGCTGATGGTCGCGGCAGGGCTCGACTACTGGGAGGGCGAAACGCCCGGGCCGCACAATGGCGTCAGCGAGGCCGAGCGTCTCGAAGCCGTGCAGCTCGCGCTCGCGCTCGGCAACGACGTCAATGCCCATGCGAACTTCGGCAACTACCGCATGGACGGCGATCCGGCCTACACGTTGCTGTACTACCCGCACAACATCGACGAGCTGCTCGATCTCGGCGTCGGAGATCCGCGCTGGAGCGGCTGCACGGCGTTGCACGGCTCGATCATCTCGAACCAGCCGTCGATCACGCAGTACCTGATCGACCACGGCGCGGACCCGGCGGCCAGGAATGCACTCGGCTGGACGCCGCTGATGATGTCGCGCGGCGTGTTCCTCGCGAACGCGTCACGCGAGTTCCCGGGCGCGGAAGCGGTCCTGCTGAAGGCGCTCGATCGAAAGCGCGCGCAGTAGCGCGCTAGGGCATCAGGTGTGCGTGCGGGCTAGCGCCCAGGAACGGCAGCACCATCGCCACGCCGAACAGCACCAGCAACACGCCGGCGGCCTGGCGCGGCAGCCGCGCGAGTCCCAGCGATTGCAGCACGGCGCTGAGCACCGTGAGCCCGACGGACGTGCCGAGGCCGAACAGCGCCATCACGAGCGCGCCGGACAGCGCGCCGCCGGCGGTGGCAGCCACGGACAGCTGCGCGTAGACGAGCCCGCACGGCAGCCAGCCCCACAGCGCGCCGACGGCGAGCGCGCGCAGCGGATCGCGCGGCGGCAGCAGCGGCCGCAGCAGCGGTGAGAGCCGGCGCCACAGGAGCGCGCCCGCGCGCTCGAGCGGCGCGAGCAGGGCGCGGCCGAGCAGCAGCTGCAGGCCGATCGCCACGATCAGCACGGCGGCCGCCACGCGCAGCACGACCATGCCGTTCGTCGCCGAACAGGGTCGTGATCGCAGCGGCGCCGAGCCATCCCGCGACGGCGCCGGCGAGCGAGTAGCTCGCGACCCGACCGACGATGCGCCGCCACGAGGATGCCGAAGCCGGCGAGCCCCGGCCGCTGCCGGACGCCGAGCGCGCCGACGATGCCGCCGCACATGCCGAGACAGTGACCGCCGCTGCCGGCGAGGCCCGTGAGCCACGCCGCGAGCAGCAAGGCTGCGTCGAGCTCAGGCATCGCGGGTCTCCTCGTCGTCGAGCAGGATCCGCACGGCCGGCGTGTCGAGATCGTCGAACTGGCCGCTGCGCACGGCCCAGAAGAACGCCCATACGGCGAGCGCGAGCAGCATGACCGCGAGCGGAATCAGCGCGAACAGGATGCTCATGCGGTCTGCTCCTCCGCGAACGCGGTCGCCGGCGCCGCAGCCGGCGCCGCGCCCGCGTCGGCGAGCAACCGATTCAGGCGCAGCGCATTGCCCACCACGACGAGCGAGGACAGCGACATGCCGATCGCCGCCATCCACGGCGCGAGCACGCCGAATGCGGCGAGCGGCACGGCCGCGAGGTTGTATACGGCGGCCCAGACGAGATTCTGGCGCACGATGCGGCGCGTCGCGGCTGCCCACTCCGGCAGCCGGGCGAGCACGCGCAGATCCTGGCCCGTGAACACCACGTCGGCGCTCGCCTGCGCGAGCTGACTGCCCGTGACGAGCGCGACCGAGACGTCGGCCAGCGCGAGCAGCGGCGCATCGTTGATGCCGTCGCCGACCGCGGCGACGACGGCGCCCGCTTGCTGGCGCGCGCGCAGCAGCGCCAGCTTGTCCTCCGGACGCAGCGACGCGTGCCATTCCGTGAGCTCGAGCGCCCGCGCGGCGCGTGCCACCGCGCCCGGCGCGTCGCCGCTGACGAGCGCAAGCTCGTAGCCGCGGGCGGCCAGCGCCGCGAGCGCTTCGCGTGCGTGCGGCCGCAGCGTGTCGGCTAGCTCGATGCGCGCCAGCAGCGCTTGATCGTCGGCGAGATAGATGCACTGATCGGCGTCGGCCACGAGACGACCGACGTGCCGGGCCGAGCCGAGCCGGTAGCGGCGGCCGGCGACGACGCCCGTGACCCCGCAGCCGGCCCGGTACTCGAGGCCTGCTGCCGGCGCGACGTGGCGAGCGCTCGTCAGCGCGCGGGCGATCGGGATGCGCGTTGCCGGCCTCGAGCGCGGCAGCGATCGCGAGGCACCGCTCGGCGTCCACGCCCGCAAGCGCATCGACCCGCTGCGATGACGATCCGGCCCTCGGACAGCGTGCCGGTCTTGTCGAACATCCACAGCGTGACGTCGCCGAGCCGCTCGAGCACGCGTGCCGAGCGCAGCAGCAGCCCGCGGCGTGCGAGGCGTCCGAGCGCGACGGCGAACGCGGTCGGTGCCGCGAGCGACAACGCGCACGGACACGTCACGACGAGCAATGCCAGCACGATCTCGAACGCGCGCGCCGGCGCCATCGCGAGCCAGAAGCTGCCGGCCGCGATCGTGATGGCCAGCAGGCCGCCGACGAACGCCGTGGCCCAACGATCCGCGAGCCGGAGAAACTCGGGCCGATCGGCGAGGGCGCGATGCAACAGGCCGCCGACGCGCTCGAGGTAGCTATCGGCGCCGACGTGCGTCACGCGAATCTCGGCCGGGGCCCGGCCGGCATTCAGGCTGCCGCCGAGCACGGGCTCGCCGCGGCGGCGCAGCCGCCCGAGCGATTCGCCCGACAGCAACGACTCGTCGAACGAGGCTTGCTCGGACATGAGCTCGCCGTCGGCCGGGACCGTCTCGCCGGGCGCGACTACGACCTGATCGCCGGGCACGAGCTCCACGGTGCCGACGCGCGTCAAGGTGGGCGCCCTGCCGGCGCGTGGCCGAGAGCGGTCGCAGATCCGCGAGCGCGGCGAACAGGCCGCCGGCGCGGTGGCGGGCGCGCGACTCGAGGAAGCGGCCGAGCGACAGGAAGAACAGGAACATCGTCGCCGAATCGAAGTACACGGGACCGTGGCCGCGCAGCGCGTTCCACAGGCTCGCGAGCATCGCGACGGCGATCGCGAGCGCCACGGGCACGTCCATGCCGAGGCGCCGCCGCCGCAGGTCGAGCCACGCGGAGCGAAAGATCGGCGCGCCCGCATACAGCACGACGGGCGTGGCGATCGACCATGCTCACGAGCACGAAGAACTGCGTGTAGACGGCCCTCCATGTGCTTGAACGCGCCGACGTACAGCGCGGCGGCGAACGTCATGACCTGCGCCGCGCCGAGACCGGCGACGGCGAGCCTCTTCAGCTCCGCGCGTGAAGTCTCGGCGCGCCGTCGGCCGAGCGCGGCCGGGCGCGGCTCGAAGCCGAAGCTCGCGATCGTGTCGAGTATCGTGCTCAAGCGAGCACGGGCGGGATCGAACTGCACGGCCGTCTCGCCCGACAGCGGATTGACGCTGACGTCGGCCACGCCGTCGAGCCCGCGGACGCCGCGCTCGAGCAGCCAGACGCACGCCGCGCAGGTCACGCCGTCGACCTGGCAGCGCAGCTCGTGGCGATCCGGCCCCACCGCCGGCGCGAGCCGCGCGGCCACCTCGGGTCGATCGCATACGCTCCAGGGGCTTGCGGTGCCGCGCTCGCTCGGCCGCGCGCTCGGTGCGCTGCGAAAGTCGTAGAAGCGCCCGAGCCCCTGGTGCTCGATCAGCGTCGCGACCGCGAGGCAGCCGGGGCAGCACACGGCCCGCCGAGCGCCGCGGACGAGCAACGAGAAATCGGTGCCCGCAGGGACCGGCTCGCCACAGTGGAAGCAGCCGCTCATGTGCTACTCCTGCGGCGGTGCGGCTGCGACGTGCACCGTGGTCGGCGCGCTGCCGATCGCGCCGGCGAGGCGCCACGAGCGGTCCGCCGGGCCGAGGTCGAAGTCGTAACGCCCCGGCGCGAGCGCGGCGCGGCCCCGGTAGGCGCTACCGTCGTAGCGCAGCTCGAGCGTGCGGTCGGCGGCGGGCTTGGCCGCGTGCTGCAGCCGCAGCACGAGCGTCGCGGCCGAGGTCGCGCCGCCGGCGCTACGTCCGCCGCGATGCTCACGTCGCCGCGTCCGTCAGCTGCGCAACGTCAGCGTCGCATCGAGGCCGAGCTCGCCTGCACGGCGATCCGGCGTCCGATTCCTCGCGCGCGATTGCCTCGATGTTGGCGTAATCGTCGACGACGAGCGGGCTCGCGTCATGCACCGCGAGGTAGGCGAGCGTGAGGCCTGCGACGACCGAGGCCGCCGGCGGCAACATCAGCAGCCACGGCCAGGGCTCGCGATACCAGGGCTTCGCTGCGCCACCAGTGCTCATGGCGTGAACAATCGACCGGTCTCGGTAGTGCCGTGAGCCGCGGATCGTCGGCGGCGCGCAAGGTGAAGGTGATCGTGTGCCCGCCGCTTGGGATCGCGCCGTCTTCGACGAGCGCGCGGGCCGCGATCGTCTTGACCTCGCCGCCGGCCGCATCGATCACGGCGGGATCCGTCTCCAGCGCGAGCGTCGGGACACCGTCCGCCGTCAGATCGTAGACGTGCCGTGCCTTGTCCTTGTTGATGATCCGCAGCGTGTATACGTTCTCGATGAAGCCGGGGCGCGATTCACGGTACAAGCGCGTTGCGGTCGCGAATCACGTCGAGCTCGACCGGCGTGCGCAGCAGCAAAGCGGTGACGAAGCCCGCGCAGAGGACCGTCAACAGCGTCGCGTAAACGAAGATGCCGCGGCCGCACGATCTTGGTTGCGCGCCCTTCGATCGCGTGCTGCGTCGAGTAGCGGATCAGCCCGTGCGGATACTTCATCTTGTCCATGACGCCGTCGCACGCGTCGATGCAGGCGGCGCAGGCGATGCACTCGTACTGCAGGCCCTGGCGAATGTCGATGCCGGTCGGGCACACCTGCACGCACATCCGGCAGTCGATGCAATCGCCGAGGGACAGCGCGCGCGGGTCGCTGCCGCGAGCGCGCGAGCCGCGCGGCTCGCCGCGGCGCTGATCGTAGGACACGACCAGCGTGTCGCGATCGAACATCGCGCTCTGAAAACGCGCGTAGGGACACATGTACTTGCAGACTTGCTCGCGCATGAAGCCGGCGTTGCCGTAGGTCGCGAACCCGTAGAACAGGATCCAGAACGTCTCCCAGCCGCCGAGCGACGAGTGCAGCACCTCGGTGCCGAGCTGGCGGATCGGCGTGAAATACCCGACGAAGGTGAAGCCCGTCCACAGCGCGAAAGCGATCCAGAGCGCCTGCTTCGCGGTCTTGCGCCACAGCTTTGTTGGCGTTCCACGGGCCGGCGTCGAGCTTGCGCCGCGCCGGCCCGCGCCCCTCGAAGAGTCGCTCCATCCACAGGAACGCCTCGGTCCAGACGGTTTGCGGGCACGCGTAGCCGCACCAGAGACGGCCTGCGAGCGCGGTGAAGAAGAACAGCGACAGCGCCGCGATGATCAGCAGCCACGACAGGAAAAAGAAGTCCTGCGGCCAGAGCACGAGGCCGAGCACGTAGAACTTGCGCGCTGGCAGATCGAACAGCAGCGCCTGTCGGCCGTCCCACCTGATCCAGGCCGCGAGGTAGTAGCCGCCGAGCAGCACGATCACGGTGACGATGCGCAGGCGTGCGAATACGCCGTCGACCTCGCGTGGATAGATCTTCTCCTGCGCGGCGTACAAGGATTGTGGTGCGGTTGCGGTCATGCGAGCTCGGTCCGTGGGCTCTCGTCAGTTGCGCTGGCGCGATTCGGCGTGTGATGTCCGCAGCAGATACAGCGTCAATGCGGCGGACGCCGCCGTCATCGCCCACAGGAAGAAGAAGCCGATCGCGTAGCCCGTCATTCGGTCGACGGGCAGCGGCGGCTCGGTCACCTCGACCAGCGTCATCGGATCGACGAAGGCGAATAGCACCATCGTGCCGATCGCGGCCACGAGAAACGACGACCAACCGGCGACGGCGGCATCACGCTGACCACGACTCAGCTCGCGAGTGTCGGGGCCCTCGTCGTCGCGATCGCTCCGATCGCCGCGCTCGTCCATCCGCTCACTCCCGTTTCGAGAGGCTGTACACGTAGGCCGCCAGCACGTGCACGCGATCGGCGCCGAGCACGGGCTCCTGCGCCGGCATCTGGTTCGTGCGGCCATTCGTGATCACGTCGTAGATCGTGCTGCGGCCGGCGCCGTGCAACCAGATCTCGTTGGCGAGCTTCGGTGCACCGAGCAGCTGATTGCCTTCACCGTTCGCGCCGTGGCACGCCGAGCAGTTCAGCGTGAACAACGGGCGCCCTTCGTCGACGCGGGCCGCGTCGACCTGTCGACCGGCGAGATGCTGCACGTAGTCGGCGAGCAGGTTGCGCTGATCGTCGCTGCAAGCCGGCGCCGAAGGCCGGCATGACGCCCGTCCGTCCGCCCGTGATCGTCGTTCAGGATCTGGCTCGGCGTCGCCGCCGTACAACCATTCTTCGTCGGTCAGATTCGGGAAGCCCCGTGCGCCGCGCGCGTCGGAGCCGTGACACGGCGCGCAATTGTTCACGAATAGATTGTGGCCGGCGGCCAGCGCGGCCGGATCGCGACTCAGCTGCTCGATCGGCGTGGCTGCAAAGGCGGCGAACACCTTGCCGTACGTTTGCTCGGCCGCCTCGACCTCCTGATCGTACTGGTCCACCTGGTTCCAGCCGAGCAACGAGAACGCACCGAAGCTCGGATACAGCAGCACGTATACGATCGTGAAAGCGATCGTGAGCCAGAACAGCCCGAGCCACCAGCGCGGCAACGGGTTGTTGCCCTCGACGACGTCGCCGTCCCACACGTGCCCGGTGGTGGCGCCCTCGCCGATATTGGCTTTGCTCGACGCGATCATGAGCCACGCAGCGCCTACGATCTGCGCGACGACCAGAACGACGATGAAGATGCTCCAGCCCATGGTCATGTCAATGAGTCTCCGTCCATTGAGGCGTCGTCGTCCTCGAGCGGCAAGGCGGCGGCGGCCGTGAACTCACGCGTGGCGGCCGCGGCTGTAGGCCCAGATCACGAGGCCAATGAACAGAAGCATGAGCACCGCCGTCACGAGACCGCGGAAAGTGCCGATATCCATCTCAGCGACTCCGTTTGGTAGCGGTGCCCAAACCCTGCAGATACGCGATCAGGGCCTGCAGCTCGGTCTTGCCTTGAACGGCGGCCGCCGCGCCGGCGATATCCGCGTCGCTGTACGGCACGCCGATCGTGCGCAGGGCCGCGAGCCGCTTCGTCACGACTCGACCGTCCAACGTGATTCTTGGCCAGCCACGGGTAGCCCGGCATGTTCGACTCCGGCACCAGATCGCGCGGATTCAGCAGATGCACACGGTGCCACTCGTCGTTGTAGCGGCCGCCGACGCGTGCGAGGTCGGGGCCCGTACGCTTGCTGCCGAATTGAAACGGGTGGTCGTACACGGACTCGCCCGCCAGCGAGTAGTGCCCGTAGCGCTCGGTCTCGGCGCGGAACGGCCGAATCATCTGCGAATGGCAGTTGTAGCAGCCTTCGCGTTGATAGATGTCGCGGCCTGCGAGCTGCAGCGCCGTATACGGCTTGACGCCGGGTGCCGGCTCGGCGGCCGGTGCGGACATCATCAAAGGAACGATCTCGGCCAGGCCGCCGATGCTGACCGTGATCACGATCAGCACGCCGAGCAGGCCCGTGGCTTTCTCGATGACTTCGTGTTTCATGACGGTGCCCTCAAGCCGGCTCTAGCGCCGGTACCGGCGCGATTCGTCGGCCGAGCTCCGCCGTCTTCCAGACGTTGTAGGCCATGACGAACATGCCGCCGAGCACGAGCAGCCCGCCGAGCAGGCGCACGATGTAGAAGGGATGCGTGGCCTCGAGGCTCTCGACGAAGCTGTAGGTCAGAGTGCCGTCGTCATTCACCGCGCGCCACATGAGCCCTTGCATGACGCCGGCGATCCACATCGAGGCGATGTAGAGCACGATGCCGATCGTCGTGGTCCAGAAGTGCAGGTCGATGAGCCGCGTGCTGTACATGGCTTGCTTGCCGTATACGCGGGGCACCAGGTTGTAGAGCGCCCCGACCGAGATCATCGCGACCCACCCGAGCGCTCCCGCGTGCACGTGACCGATCGTCCAATCCGTATAGTGCGACAGCGCGTTGACGGTCTTGATCGACATCATCGGGCCTTCGAAGGTCGACATGCCGTAGAACGACAGCGAGACGATCATGAACTTCAGGATCGGATCGGTGCGCAGTTTGTGCCACGCGCCTGACAACGTCATGATGCCGTTGATCATGCCGCCCCAAGACGGCGCGAGCAGCATCAACGAGAACACCATGCCGAGCGACTGCGCCCAATCGGGCAACGTCGTGTAGTGCAGGTGATGGGGGCCGGCCCACATATATATGGAGATCAGCGCCCAGAAGTGCACGACGGAGAGGCGGTACGAGTAGATCGGCCGGTTCGCCTGCTTCGGCACGAAGTAGTACATGATTCCGAGGAAGCCGGCCGTCAAGAAGAAGCCGACCGCGTTGTGCCCGTACCACCACTGGACCATCGCGTCGACGGTGCCGGCGAACAGCGAGTAGCTCTTGTCGATGCTGACGGGGATCGCGAGGCTATTCACGATGTGCAGCAGCGCGACCGTGAGAATGTAGGCGGCGTAGAACCAGTTCGCGACGTAGATGTGCTTCACGCGGCGGATGGCAAGCGTGCCGAAGAACACGACCGCGTAGGCGATCCAGACCACGGCGATCAGCAGGTCGATCGGCCACTCGAGCTCCGCGTACTCCTTGCTCTGCGTCATGCCGAGCGGCAGCGTGATGGCTGCCGCGACGATCACGGCCTGCCAGCCCCAGAACGTGAACGCTGGCGAGCCTCGGCATGAACAGCCGCACGTGGCAGGTCCGTTGCACCACGTAATACGAAGTGGCGAATAGCGCGCAGCCGCCGAAGGCGAAGATCACTGCGTTCGTGTGCAAGGGCCGGAGTCGGCCATAGCTGAGCCAGGGCAGATCGAAGTTCAACGCCGGCCATATCAGCTGTGCTGCGATCAGTGCACCGACGGCCATGCCGACGATGCCCCACACGACGGTCATTACCGCGAATTGCCGGACGACTTTGTCGTAGTAAACGTTGGTGCTTTCCATGCAGGTAGCCTTTTTCTCCGGGGCACCGGAAGTGCGCGCGCAGTATGCGTTTGCAGCCACAGCGACGTGATACGTAATTCTACGAGCGCGCGACGCACGTCCCATTTCGGACCGTTCGGATGCTTCGGTATCTACGAGGGCGGTGTTCGCTTGGCGAAGCGTTACACTTTAGGGTGCCGCGGGACGATCGGGGGCTGTCCATGACCGGCGAAGCGCAGCAGATCGATCCAGACACGTTGCCGTTCGTCGTGCCGTGTCGCACGTTGTCGTTCGGGGCGCCGCTGCGCTGGCTGCGACTCGGGCTGATCGACTTCCGACGTGCCTGGCCGCAGAGCCTTTGCTACGGCGTCTTCATGGCCGGAGCGATGGCGGCGGTATCGTGGCTCGCGTGGCGCTATGGCAGCTACTGGTTCATGCTCGCGATGGTCGGCGGATTCGTGTTCATCGCGCCGTTGACCTGTACCGGCCTGTACGTCCTGAGCGCGCAGCTCGAGCGCGGGCCGCGCTCCGTCGTTGCCGGAAGCCGTGCGCTCGGGCTGCCAGGTTGCACCTCGGCAACGAGCTCGTGTTCACGCTCGTGCTGCTCGTGATCTTCCTGGTCTGGGCCAGGGCGGGGGCCATGGTCAGCGTCTTCTTCCCGATGCGCGGCCAGCCGACGCTGCGCGACCTGGCGACGTACCTGTCGGTCGGCACGGTCGTGGGCGCCATGTTCGCCGGCGTCACGTTCGCGGTCAGCGCGTTCTCGCTGCCGATGATCGTGCACCGGCGGGTCGACGCCGTGACGGCAGCCGTAACCTCGGTGAATGCCGTGCTTCGCAATCGGCGGGTGATGACGCTATGGCTGATCCTGATCGTCGTGGGATTGCTGATCGGTTTTGCAACGTTTTTCATTGGCTTGGCCGTCATTCTTCCGGTGATTGGCCATGCAGTGTGGCATGGCTATCTCGAGACGATCGACGCGAGCGGATTCCCCCGACACGACTCCGGGGTCACGGCGACACCGGGGGCTGAGGGACGTTGAGCGTCGTGCGCCACGGCGATGCAACCACAGCACGAACGCGAGCGCAGTGGCCGCGCACGAGTGTCGTGCCCTTCGTTGCGGGCCGTGTTATGGTGCGCGCCGAATCGCGCGGAGCGTGTTGTTCCGTCGCTATCCCAACGAGGAGTCGAAAGAATGGCAAAGAAAGGTGGGGCACCGACGAAGTCGGAAATTGTGGCTCAGATCTGCAAAGATGCCGATCTCTCGCGTGCGCAAGTCGCGGCGGTGTTCGAGTCACTCAACGGCGTCATCAGGAAGAGCCTCCGCGGCGCAGGTCTGTTCACGCTGCCGGGGCTGCTGAAGATGAAGGTCGTGAAAAAGCCCGCCACGAAGGAGCGTGAAGGCGTCAACCCGTTCACCAAGGAGAAGGTGATCTTCAAGGCCAAGCCGGCTTCGAAGAAGGTGCGGATTCTCGCGCTGAAGAACCTCAAGGACCTCGTCAACTAGCATTCTGCTCGTCGCGCCGCTTACGCCCGCGCGGCGACCACGACTGCGAGAGCCCGGCGCGTCGCTGCCCGGGCTCTCGTCATCGTTGCGTGATCTCCAAGCCCTTCCCGTAGCCGAGACGCCGCGGCACCGCTCAGCCGACCTTCCGCCGAGCCGTGGCCGCTCGACGCGGTGTCTGCGCGGCCGCCACGGGCAGCCTGTCCTCCGGATAGGTTTGGTTGTAGGCCGCCGTCAGCGTCCGTCGGCCGACCTGCTCCACGGCACGTTCGATCGCCGCCTGTCGACAGCTGCGGAATCCGCCGTTCAGGAAGTCATACGCCGGCGAGCCCGGTATCGTGCAGACCTTGGCCGCCGCGCCGCTGACTCGCGACAGCAACCGGTCCGCGCCCGCCGAGCTGTTCAGGTCGCTCGCGTGGTAACGAACGGTCACCGAATGGGTCACACTATCGGCAGCAGGCGCGCGATCGACGGCATGCGCGGGCAACGCCGCAAACGTGGTGACCGCGGCTGCGACGAAGGCCAGTGTCGAGTTGCGAAGCGTCATGAGACGAGTCCTCCATGTTGTGGGTATACCTGATACGCGTCGTTCGAAAATCATCGAGCGACAGTGTCATGTTTCGCCGGGCGCCTGACGCGGCGCTGACGTGTGCGCATTCGCTCGCCAAGGGCCGTCAGGGATTCGTCAGCGAAGCGGCGCTACGCTGAGGCGGCGACTGGGCAGAGGTTTCGCGCCATGCGAGTGCTGATCGTCGAAGACGATCCTTTAGTGGGTGATGCTGTCAGGATGGCCTTGGCGGCGGCCGGCTTCGCCGCGGATCTCGTAGGGTCCGCGGAAAGCGCACGAACGGCGTTGCACGCCGAGGCGTTCGATCTGCTCGTGATCGACATCGGGCTGCCGCGCGAGAACGGCCTGCGGCTCTTACAGGGCCTACGAGCCCGCGGTCGAGTGCTGCCGGCACTGATCCTGACCGCGCGCGATGGCGTGTCGGACCGGGTCACTGCCCTCGATCTCGGTGCCGACGACTATCTGACCAAGCCGTTCCACGTGCCAGAGCTCGTGGCTCGCTGTCGCGCATTGATTCGCCGTGCGAATGCCGTGGCGAGCTCCCACGTCGTAGTCGGTACGCTCGAGCTCGACATGGCGCATCGCGAAGTCAGTGCCGAGGGCCGGCCGCTCGACCTCACCCAGCGCGAATGGGCGATTCTCGAGTGCCTGGTATTGAACGCCGGCCGGCTCGTGTCGAAGGACAAGCTGCTCCAGGCGGTCGCCGACTGGCGCCACGATCTCACGCCCAACGCCGTGGAGCAGTACGTGTCGCGACTCCGCAGCAAGCTCGGTGTCGCGGCCCGAATCCATGCAGTGCGCGGCATGGGGTACCGCCTCGATGACGGCGGCTGAGCAAGCGACTTCGATTCGCTGGCGCTTGTTCGTCACGCTGTTCTTGCCGGCAGCCGCTGTCCTGATCGCCGGAAGCGTGGTCACGTACCTCAGAGTGTTGCCGCCGTTTACGGAAGCGTACGATCAGGCGCTGCTCGAGTCCGCGCTCGCGATTGCCGCGCACGTCCGCGCCGACGACGCCGGGCATCTCGAGTTGTCGCTGCCGGCGGACGCGCTTGCGATCGTGCGCGCCGACTCGCAGGACTCCGTGTTCTTTCGCGTGAGCGCAGCCGACGGCTCGTTCGTCGCCGGCGACGATGATCTTCCAGACCCCTCGCGCCTGACCGGGAACAGGCTGCAGACCTATGCCGAGTATCGCGGAGTGCCCGTGCGACTCGTGGGCTATCGGACCTACGTGGGCAACTACGGGCTCTCGGTCACGATGGGCGAGACGACGCACAAGCGCGACCAGATGCGCGCGCGGCTGCTATCCGGGCGCGATCGCGACCGACGGCGTGGTGCTCGCGCTGATTCTGGCGCTGATCTGGTTCGGCGTGAATCGCTCCCTGGCGCCGCTGCGCGTCGTCGAGGAGCAGATCTCGCGCCGCTCGGCAAACGACTTGACGCCGGTGGCCGTCGGTGACGTGCCGACGGAGATTCGCGGGGTCGTCGCAGCGTTGAACCGGCTGTTCGCGCGCGTCCGCGAAGGCGCGTTGAGCCAGCGGCGTTTCCTCGACAATGCCGCTCATCAGCTGCGCACGCCGCTGACCGGAATCCAGGCCCAGCTCGAGCTCATGTGCGGCAGCGAGGAAGATCCGGGGCGACGCCAGCGCCTCGAACGTATCCTCGACGGCGCGCGCCTTCTCGGCCGAACCACGCATCAGCTGCTGACTCTCGCGCGTGCCGATGAGTCGGCCAGCCCGCGCTGGGACTGGGAAGACGTGGACCTGACCGTCGTCGCGGAGTCCGTGATCACGGAGACGTGGTCGATGGCCGCGCGGGCGGGCGTCGATCTCGGCGCCGAGCTGCAACCGGCGGCCGTGCGCGGCATTGGCTGGCTGCTCGGCGAGGCCGTCAAGGCATTGACGAGCAACGCCGTCGAGCACACGCCTCCCGGGGGCAGCGTCACGGTGCGGTGTGGCGCCGAGGACGGCCTTGCCTATGTCGAGGTGCTCGATACGGGTGTCGGCATTCCGGAGCGCGAGCGCGAGCACGTGTTCGAGCGCTTCGTCCGTGCGAGCAACGCGCGCGGTTCCGGCAGCGGGCTCGGGCTTGCCATCGTCAAGGAGGTCACGGAGCTGCATGGCGGCACGCTGATCCTCGACGTGGGACCCGGTGCGGTCGGCACGCGTGTGCGCATGCAGCTGCCGCTCGGCATTGCCGTCGCGCCGGCGGAGCACGCGACGCCGTCCGCGCTGCGCGGCTTCGGCTGATCGAGCTCGGCCGATCGGGTTCGGCCGTGGGCTGTCAGCGTTCTGTCAGATTGTGCCTTCATCATCGAGCCAGGACGATCGATGGAGCCCGCCGTGACGCAGCCGACCCGTGCCGATGCCATCCCTGCCGCCGTGGTCGATCCGGCAGCGCGCCGCGTCAGCCCGAGCGGCGGCACGTGGGCGATCGTGCTGGCGGGCGGGGAGGGCAGCCGCCTGCGTTCGCTGACGACCACGCCGAGCGGGGTGGCCGTGCCGAAGCAGTTTTGCTCGCTGCGCGGTGGGGCCTCCCTGCTGGACGAGGCGTTGCAGCGGGCTGCGGCGGTTGCGCCCCGGCAGCGAATCTGTGCGGTGGTCGCCGGGCAGCATGCCCAATGGTGGCGCGCGTCACTCGCGGGCCTCGAGCCAGCGAACGTGCTTGTCCAGCCACAGAATCGCGGCACGGCGCTTGGAATCCTGCTCGCGCTGCTGAACATCCTCGAGCGCGATCCGCACGCCTCCGTCGTGATCCTGCCCGCCGATCACCACGTAGGCGAGGAGGGCGTGCTCGCAGCGGCGCTCGGGCGCGCAGTCGCCGCCGTCCGCGCCAGGCCCGCCGACGTGTTGCTGCTCGGTGTCACGCCCGAGGAGGCAGACCCGGAGCTCGGCTACATCGTGCCGGCAGGTGATTCCCCCGCCGGGCTCGCACGGGTCGCGCGCTTCGTCGAGAAGCCCACGGTGGGTGAAGCAGAAGCGTTGATCGCAGGCGGCGCGCTCTGGAACGTCTTCATCGTCGCGGCGCACGCGCGCACGTTGCTCGAGGTGTTCAATCGCTACGATCGCGGGCTTGCGCGGCGGATGCGCTCGGCCGTGCGCGATGCCTTGCTCGGCGCGTCGACGACGGCGCTTGCGGAGCTCTATCTTCGTCTCGACAACGTCGACTTCTCGCGTGACCTCGCAGAGCGGTATGGTGCGGCGTTTCGCGTGATGCGCATCCCGGCTTGCGCCTGGACCGATCTCGGCACCGTGCAACGCGTGACGAAGACGTTGCAGACGACGCGCGGACTCGAGGAACGGCCCGCGGCGGCTCGCTCCACGGCTGGTTGAGCCTCGCGCAGCAGTGTCGCGCCGCGCTGGTCGGACTGCCCGCCGGCGCCGCGTGAGTGTCGGGCTGAATCGAGCGCAGGCGCGTCAGCTTCGATCCGGCGGCGTCGACGTGCCCTCGTCGAACGCGATCTCCATGCCCTGGCGCATGTGATGCGTCGACATGTTGACCTCGCGCAGCATGAACAGCAGGCCGACGACCATCAGAATCATTGCCAGCACGAACAGCACGGCGATCAAGACCGAGATGTTGAGCGTGACGAACGCGCCGACGAACAGCGAGACGATGACGAGGCAGACGGTGAGGGCGGCCGTGACGCACAGCCTGATTCCCCAGTTGATCAACGCGATGCGCCGCCACAGGACGGATGTCTCGCTGCGCAGCAACGAGCGCTGCTCGTCGTGCCGCGCGTACGGGATGCGGCGCTCGATCACGCGCGCGCGGTCGATGATGCGGCCGAGTCGCGTCGACATCACGCCGAGCAATCCGGCGATGGCGGCGAGCAGAAACACGGGGGCCACGGCGAGTTGGATCACCCCGGCGATCGCGGCGGTCGGAGTCATAGGTTTTTTGTTATTCGTTGGACGCGGGTGCGCGCGCGGCCAAGTATGAGCTTTCGGCGGCGTGTTGATAAGCGGTCCAACGCATTCGATGGTATCGTCTGAACCCCCCAAGTGACCCGTTGCTGCCTGCCGGCGGCAGGCTCGCTCCGCCAGCGAGCGACCAAGCAAAGGAACGACGGCCGTTACCGGTGAAGTAGAGGGCGACGCCACCAGTGGACACCAAGAAGATCAGATTCGTATCGAACAGACCTTGGCTAGACGAGAACAGCGCCTCCAGGCCGGGACCCATCATCAAGACGCTGCCCGATTGGTACCGCAATGCGGATTGGTTCGTTCCGGACCGGGCGACGGGGAGACCGGCGGAGGCGGCCGATGGCAGCGGCAAGATGCCGACGTGGAAGGCTTGCCCGGCGGTGCTCGATGTCATGGGCACCGGCTATACCTACAAGACCCCCTGCGATATCGAGTTTTCGGAGGATGCGGCGGGCGACATCCACGCGCGCGTGCTGGACGAGCAGCATCGAAACTTTCTCGTGGACCGTGAGCCGATGCCCCAATTCGCTCACCCCAGGGGCTATCACACCAAGCATTTCGCGTGGTGGGCGGACTGGGCGGTAGAGCTGCCGCAAGGCTACAGTGCTCTTTATACTCATCCGCTCAATCGATTCGAGCTGCCGTTCCTGACGACGAGCGGGGTCGTCGACAACGACAGGGTGCACCTGCCCGGCACGATGCCGTTCTTTTTTCTCAAGGGCGTTCGCGGAGTCCTGCCGGCCGGCACGCCCTACGCGCAGATCATCCCTTTCAAGCGGGAGCACTGGGAGTCGGAGATCGAGGTCTCGTCGGACGTGGACGCGATGATCGCGAAGAACAAGGAAAACAGCGCGACGTATCGGAAGCCGGACGGTGGCGTTTACCAGCGAGAGGTTTGGGAACGACGGAAGTACACCTGAAACGACGCCTGCCGGCGGTATGTGCCGTCGGGGCCCCTGTCACAACTACGTATGGGCAGGGCGGACACGGAATGCTGGAATTTCCCTACGCATCCCTGGCTATCGTGGAGCGACTCGTGAAACGTCCGCCGGCCCTGAAGAACGTCATGACGCCCTTCCCTTACTCGATCGACGCGGAGGTGCCCGTCGACGAAGCGCTACGGTTGATGCGCGAGCATCGGATTCGGCATTTGCCCGTGATCGACGCGGGCAAGCTCGTGGGGCTGGTCTCGGATCGTGACATCAAGCTGATGCTGGGACCGGACTTCGCTTATCCGAGCGCGCGCGAGCTCAAGGTACGCGATGTTTTCGTCGCGGATTCGTACATCGTCGAGCTCGCGACGCCTCTGGTCGACGTGCTGACTCACATGGCCGAGCACAAACTGGGCTCGGCAGTCGTCACGCGGCACGGCAAGCTCGCCGGGGTGTTTACGACGACCGATGCGTGTCGCGCCTTTGCGGACCACTTGCGCGGCCCCACGGCCACCTCGCCCGACGAGGCCGCTTAGCGTCGGCCGGTCGCAGCTCGCACCGCGTATGCGCGGCCGCGAGTTTTAGTGTCTAATCGCGGCCATGATCTGTCTGCCGACCCCGGATGCGGCCATCATCGAGCGCCGCCCGAGCATCGTTCGAGCGCTGCGCGATCTCGTGGCGCCGGGCAACGTCGTCGACGACGACCTGCGGCTCGCCGCCTACGAGACCGACGCGCTGACGGCCTACCGGCAGCGACCGCTGGCGGTCGTGCTGCCCGAGACCACCGCAGAGGTTGCGGCGATCGTCGCCTACGCGAGCCGCGAGGGCGTGAACGTCGTGCCGCGCGGTGCCGGCACGTCACTGTCGGGCGGTGCCATTCCCGCGGCCGACGCGATCGTCGTGGCGCTCGGGAAGTTCAACAGGATTCTCGACATCGATTACGCGAACCGCTGCGTAGTGGCGCAATGCGGCGTCACGAATCTCGCGATCAGTCACGCCGTGGCCGGCGAAGGCTTCTACTACGCTCCGGATCCGTCGAGCCAGATCGCGTGCACGATCGGCGGCAACGTGGCCGAGAATTCCGGCGGCGTGCACTGCCTGAAATACGGCTTGACCACCAACAACGTGCTCGGCGTCGAGCTCGTCACGCCGCAGGGCGAGATCATCCGCCTCGGCGGCAAGTTTCTCGACGCGGGTCACTACGACCTGCTCGGTCTGACCGTCGGGTCAGAGGGGTTGCTCGGGATCGTCACCGAAGTCACGGTGCGAATCCTGCGGCGGCCCGAGACGGCTCGTGCGCTGCTGATCGGGTTTCAGAGCGTCGAGTCGGCCGGTGCGTGCGTGGCCGCAATCATCGCGAGCGGCATCATTCCGGCCGGCATGGAAATGATGGACAAGCCTGCCATCGCGGCGGCCGAGGCGTTCGTCGAGGTCGGTTATCCGCTCGACGTGGAAGCGCTGCTGATCGTCGAGCTCGATGGCCCGGCGGTCGAGGTGGATTACCTGATCGAGCGCGTGCGCGCGATTGCCGCAGGAAACGCGGCCGCCGGGGTGCGCGCGTCGACCAGCGAGCGCGAGCGGCTGGCGTTTTGGGCCGGGCGCAAGGCGGCGTTTCCCGCCGTCGGTCGGTTGAGTCCGGACTACTACTGCATGGACGGCACGATTCCGCGCCGCGAGCTGCCGCGCGTGCTGCGCGAGATCCACGCGATGCAGGCGCGCTACGGCTTGCGGGTGGCGAACGTGTTTCACGCGGGCGACGGCAATCTGCATCCGCTGATCCTGTACGACGCGAACGTGCCGGGCGAGATCGACAGAGCCGAGGCGTTCGGCTTCGACATCCTGAAGCTGTGCGTGGACGCCGGCGGAGTGCTGACCGGCGAGCACGGCGTGGGGCTCGAGAAGCGCGATCTGATGACGTATCAATTCGAGCCCGTCGATCTCGAGGTGCAACATCGTGTGAAGCACGCCTTCGATCCGCGAAGTGCGCTTCAACCCGGGCAAGGTTTTTCCGACGTTGCGCCGCTGCGCGGAGCAGGGGCGCGAGCACGTGCACTCCGGCGCCGAGCGGTTCGCGCATCTGCCGCGGTTCTGACGGCATGGCCCCCGCTACTCACGGCGCCGTGCTGCGGCCGCGCGATGTCGCGGACCTGGCCGCGATCGTGGCCGACAGCAAGCGAGCGCTCGAGCCGATCGGCGGAGGCTCGAAGCGCGCCGTGGGTCGGCCCGTGGACGCCGACGCTGCTCGATCTTGGCGCGCTCGACGGCATCGTGGAATACGAGCCCGCGGAGCTCGTGCTGACGGCTCGAGCCGCCACGCCGTTGCCGGCCATCGACGCGGCGCTGGCGGCCCATGCGCAGCGGCTCGCGTTCGAGCCTCCGGATCTCGGTGCGCTGCTCGGAGTGCCATTGCCGCAGACGATCGGTGGCGTGCTTGCGGCCAACCTGGCCGGCTCGCGGCGAGTCGCGGCGGGTGCCGCGCGGGATCACTTTCTCGGCTTTGCCGCCGTGAGCGGGCGCGGCGAGCGCTTCAAGGCCGGCGGCAAGGTCGTGAAGAACGTCACTGGCTACGATCTGCCGAAGCTGCTCGCGGGATCGTGGGGCACGCTCGCGGTATTCACCGAGGTCACGCTGCGCGTCGTGCCGGCGCCCGAGCTCGATCGAACGCTGGTCCTGCCGAGTGCGACCGCGGCGGCCAGTGTCGCGCTGCTGACGGCGGCGCTCGGCTCGCCGCACGAGGTATCGGCGGCGGGCTTCGATCCGAGCCAGGGCAGCCTCGTGCGCATCGAGGGCTTCGCGGCGTCGGTCGAAGCGCGCACGGCGGCGCTGTGCGCGCAGCTCGGGCTCACGCCGTCCGCGCTGCTCGATGGCGCGGCGTCACGCGAGCGGTGGCACGCGCACGGCAGCGCGGCGGCGCTCGCGGCGAGCCCCGTGGTGTGGCGAATCTCGGTGCCGCCGGCCGACGCGCCGCAGGTCGTGGAACGCCTGCGACCGGATCGTTATCTGCTCGACTGGGGCGGGGGGTTGATCTGGGCCGCGTACGCCGACGTGGAGGCGGTGCACGTACGGGCGGCGCTCACGACGGGCCACGCGACGCTGATCAAGGCTCCGGCCGCGGCGCGAGCCGCTGCGCCGGTGTTCCAGCCGCCGTCGGCCGCCTTCGCCGCGGCGGCTGCGAGGTTGAAGCAGGCATTCGATCCGCGCGGCGTGTTGAATCCGGGTCGCATGGGCTAGGGAAGGGCAGCGGTGCAAACTCGCTTTACAGAGCGCCAGCTCGCCGATCCCGACGTCGCGGCCAGCGAGCAGATTCTTCGCAAGTGCGTGCACTGCGGCTTCTGCACCGCGACCTGCCCCACGTACGTGCTGCTCGGCGACGAGCTCGATGGGCCGCGCGGCCGCATTTATCTGATCAAGGACATGCTCGAGCACGATCGTCCGGCCACCGCCGAGGTCGTGCGCCACATCGACCGCTGCTTGAGTTGCCTGGCGTGCATGACGACGTGTCCCGTCCGGAGTTCACTACCAGCACCTGATCGATCATGCACGCGTGCATGTCGAGCGCACGTACCGGCGGCCGCTGCTCGAGCGCGGGCTACGCGCGGCGCTCGGGTTCGTGCTGCCGTATCCGCGGCGCGTGCGCGCGGCGCTGGCGGTCGGCGCGCTCGCGCGGCCGTTCGCGCCGCTGCTGCCGCGCCCGTTGCGCGCGATGCTCGAGCTCGCGCGGCGCCGGCCCGCGGCCGGCGGGCGCGGCGAGAGCCGGAACGCCCTGCGCGCGCCGACACGGGCGCGCGTCGCGTTGCTCGACGGCTGCGTGCAGAGCGTCATCGCGCCGGAGATCGGCGCAGCGACGATCCGTCTGCTGGAGCGGGCCGGCGCCGAAGTCGTGGTGGTCGGCGGCTGTTGCGGGGCGCTGGTGCACCACCTGGGACAGGAGCCGCGGGCGCGCGCGCTGGGAGCGAGCCTCGTCGAGCGGCTAGACGCCGAGCTTCAGGGCAAGGGACTCGACGCCGTGGTCGCGAACGCGTCGGGCTGCGGCACGCATGCGAAGGACCTGGGCTACCTGTTTCGCAACGATGACCGGCTCGCAGCGAAGGCCGCGGCCGTCAGCGCGAAGGCGCGCGACATCACGGAGGTACTGGCCGAGCTCGGTCTGCCAGCCCGGGCGGGCGGCGTGCCGCGGCTCGCCGTGGCGTATCACTCGGCGTGCTCGATGCAGCACGGCCAGAAGGTCGACGCCGAGCCGCGGCGTCTGCTCGCGGCCGCGGGGTTCGACGTTCGCGAGATCGCCGAAGGGCACCTGTGCTGCGGGTCCGCGGGCACCTATAACGTGCTGCAGCCGGACATCGCGGCGCGGCTTCGCGAGCGCAAGCTCGCCAATGTTGCGCGCACGCACGCCGCGGTGGTGGCGACCGGCAACGTGGGATGCATCACGCAGCTCGCCTCTGCCGAGGGACTGCCCGTCGTGCACACGGTGGAGCTGCTCGATTGGGCCACGGGCGGACCGCCGCCGCGCGCTCTGTGACGCCGGCCGTGCGACGCGCAAACGCACGCCCGACGTTCAGCGTCGCGTCTGCGCGGATCACGCACGGATCGTCAAGCGACGGGATAGGAGCTGCGCTCGCTCGGCGTACGGTCCCACCAGAATCTCGACCTCGCCGGGCTCGAGCACCGGTCGCAGGTCCACGCCCAGGAACCGAAGCTCGGCGACGGGCACTCGCAAGCGTGCCGTACCCGTTGCCCCGGGCTCGAGCGCGATCTTCGTCACGGCTTTGAGCTCGAGGGTCGGGCGCGCCACGCTCGCGACGGGGTCGTGAACGAACAGGAACACGGTCTCCTCCGCGGCGCGCACGCCCTCGTTCGTGACCTCGACACTGACCTCGATCAGGTCTCCCTCCGTCGCGATCTCCGGTCCCACCCGCAGGTTCGAGTAGGTGCAACGGCCGTAGGTCAGACCGAAGCCGAATGCCACGAGCGGGGAGCTTGCGGTGTCGAGATACTTGCTCGTGAAGCGATCCTGCGGGTTCTCGGGCCGGCCGCCGGAACGCTGCGCGTAGAAGATCGGGACCTGCCCGAGGGCGCGCGGCCAGGTGATCGGCATGCGGCCCGACGGCGACGCACGGCCGGTGAGCACGTCGGCGATCGCATGCCCGGCTTCCGCGCCGGGGAACCAAGCGACGAGCAGCGCGGCGGCCCGCTCGAGCAGCCATGGCACGATCAACGGCCGGCCGCAGAACAGCACCACGATCACGGGGACGTCGACGGCGGCCGCGCGCTCGAGCACCGCGGCGGCGAGCGCGTGCTGCGCGCCCGGCAGCTCGGGAAACGCGCGCGTCGCGGCTTCGCCGCTCATCTCGGCGGCCTCGCCGACGCAGAGCACGACTGCGTCGGTTGCGTCGTTCAAGAGCTCGACGGCGCCGGCGATGCCCGAGGCCTCCGGGTCGGCGATCGCGACGCCTTCCGCCGCTGCGACGTGGGCGCTCGGGAGCGCTGCACGCAGGCCCGCAAGCACCGTGACGCTCGGCTCTTCGTAGCCGGCACCCGCCCACGGGCCGCGCATCTCGCGCCACGCGTCGGCGAGCGGCCCGAGCACGACGACGCGCCGAGCGCTCGACGGAAGCGGCAGCGCATCGTCCGAGTTCTTCACGAGTACGAGCGATTTCGCGGCGACGTCGCGCGACAGGCGCCGACGCGCCGCGACTGTCTCGACCGGTTCCGTCGTCGCTCCGCGCCGATACGGGTCGTCGAACAGTCCGAGACGTTCCTTTAGGCGCAGCACGCGAAGCACACTCTGGTCGACCTCGTCGATCCTCACCCATCCGCGCTCGAGGGCCCGGGGTAGGCCGTCCCGATAGGCCCCGGCCATCATGTCGATGTCGACGCCGGCCTGCAGCGCGAGGACGGCCGCTTCGACGACATCGGCCGCCACCCCGTGCTGGATGAGCTCACGGATCGCGTTGTAGTCGCTCACCAGCACGCCGTCGAAGCCGAGCTCGCCGCGCAGGTAGTCGCGCAGCAGCGCCTTGTTCGCCGTCATCGGGACGCCGGCGAGATCCGTGAATGCCGGCATGATCGCCGCGACGCCGGCCCGCACGGCCGCGGCGAACGCGGGCAGATGCACCTCGCGAAGCGTGCGCTCGGAGATGTCCACGGAGGCATAGTCGCGGCCGCCGGCCACGGGGCCGTACGCGCAGAAATGCTTGGCCGTGGCCGCCACCGATTCCGCCGAAGCGAGATCGGTGCCCTGAAATCCTCGGACCTTCGCACGGGCGATCTGCGCGGCGAGCCACGGATCCTCGCCCGGACCTTCGACCGTGCGACCCCAGCGCAGGTCGCGCGACACATCGAGCATGGGCGCGAACGTCATGGCGAGGCCGTCGGCCGCCATCTCGCGGGCGGATTCGCGCGCCGTGAGCTCCCACAGCCGCGGCTCGAACGTCCCGGCCTCCGCGAGCGGCACCGGGAACAGCGTCCGGTGGCCATGGATCACGTCGAACCCGATCAGGAGCGGAATTCCGAGCCGGGACTCCTCGACCGCGATGCGCTGCATCTCGTGGACATGCTGCGCGCCGACGAGGTTCAGCAGATTGCCGAGCCTGCCGTCACGGATCGAGTCCGTCGAATCCCCCGCGATCACGGGGCCGGTCACGGCATAGCCCGCGGCCGTCATCGTCAGCTGGCCGAGCTTCTCGGCGAGCGTCATCCGGCCCAGGAGCGCGTCAATCTTGCTCATGGAGACAATCATGCGCGATCCGCGCAAAATTGGCAGGCACTTGTCGGGAAGATGGGCGCCGGAACAGTGGAAGTTCAGTCGTCGAAGCGCAAACGGTCGCGCGCGGCCGGGTCCGCCGGAAAACGAAGCCGTTCACGTACAGTGACCGCGGCTACGGGCGCCGTTCGTGCCGGCTCCGGCGTGCCACGCGATCCGAGGAAGCTCGCCGCGCTGCCCGACGACGGGCTGCTCGAGATCGTGCAGCGCCAAACTTTTCGCTATTTCTGGGACGCAGCGCATCCCGCGAGTGGCCTCGCCTTCGACCGCCGCACCGCGGGAGATCGGGGGCACGGCACCGCTCGAGGACCCGGTCACGGTCGGAGGCTCCGGCTTCGGCGTCATGGCCCTGATCGTCGCCGCGGAACGAGGCTGGATAACGCGCGACGCGGCGCTCGAGCGGCTCGGCCGCATGCTCGATGTGCTGCTGCGGGCGCCCTGTTATCACGGGGCGTTTCCGCACTTCGCGCACGGGCGGACCGGCGCAACCATGCCCTTCTCGCGCAAGGACGACGCTGCCGATCTCGTCGAGACGTCGCTGCTGATCATGGGCTTGCTCACCGCGCGTGAATATTTCCGGCGAGAGACACCGGAGGAGGGCTCGGTCCGCTCGCGAATCTCCACGCTCTGGGACGAGGTCGAGTGGAGCTGGTTCACGCAAGGGCGCGAGGTGCTCTATTGGCACTGGAGCCCCTACAACGGCTGGGCAATGGATCATGCGATCCGCGGGTGGAACGAGTGCCTAATCACGTACGTGCTCGCGGCCTCCTCGCCGCGCTACCCGATCGACCCCGCGGTCTATCATCGCGGGTTCGCGAGCGGGCCCGGGTTTCTGAATCGCAAGCGCTGGCACGGCGTCGAGCTACCGCTCGGCATGGCTTACGGCGGCCCTCTGTTCTTCGCGCACTACTCGTTCCTGGGCCTCGATCCGCGCGGACTCGTCGACCGGTATGCGGACTACTGGCAGCAAAACGTGCGTCACGTCCGCATCAATCGCGCGCACTGCATCGCGAATCCGGGTCGATTTGCGGGCTACGGCGAGGCCTGCTGGGGGCTGACCGCGAGCGACGATCCCGCCGGCTACTCGGCCCATGCTCCGGACAACGACAACGGGACGATCTCGCCGACGGCCGCGATCGCCAGCCTGCCGTATGCGCCCGCCGAGGTCATGACCGTATTGCGGCACCTGCTGAAACGGCACGGGAAGCGCGTCTGGCGCGAGCTCGGCTTCATCGACGCGTTCTGCGAGAGCGAAAACTGGTACGCGGACACTTTTCTGGCCATTGATCAAGGGCCGATCATCGTCATGATCGAGAACCATCGGACAGGTCTCTTGTGGAAGCTGTTCATGGCAGTGCCCGAGGTGCAGGCCGGACTCCGGCGGCTTGGCTTCTCGAGTCCGCCTTCGAGAGCCGCTCCACGGTGACCCAGGACCTCGAGCAATGGATGGCTCGTGAGTACCGCCACGCTGCGATTGCGATGCTGAGAAGCGTCTCGGCGTGCGACCTCGTCAAGAAGCGCCCGGGCTTCGGCCAGACCGTGCAGCCGTTGCAGGGCTCGATCGTCGCGTCGCCGGTGCTCGCGTCCTGGGATCCGGACCCGGACTACTTTTTTCACTGGTTCCGAGACTCGGCGATCGTCATCGACAGCGTGCGCTTGCTCTACGAAGCGAGTCATCTCGGCGCGCAAGCGATCACGCATTTCGGCGATTTCGTGCGCTTCAGCCTCGCGCTCAGAGCGCTCGACGGGCGCGCGCTCGTCGCGACGCCGCAGTGGCGCCAGGGCGTGACGGCGGACTTCGAGCAATATCTGCGCGGCGACGACCTCTTGACCGTAGCCGGGGAGGCGGTTTACGCGGACACGCGGGTCAATCCCGACGGTACCCTAGACATCTCGCGGTGGACGCGGCCGCAGCACGACGGTCCGGCGCTCCGGGCGCTCGCGACGCTTCGCTGGCTCGAAACGCTGCGGGCCGGACGTGGACGTCCCAGCGAGGTGCTCACCGAAGCCGTGCTCGCCGACGCCGAGCAATTGCTCCGCATCGACCTCGCGCTGACGGCCGCCCATTGGCGCGCGGCGTCGCTCGATATCTGGGAGGAGGAGCTCGGCCACCATTACTTCACGATGCGCGTCTCGATGGCGGCGCTGCTCGACGGTGCGGCGTGGCTACTGGGCGCCGGGGAGAGCACGGAAGCCGCCGCCCTGAAAGCGCAGGCCGCGGCCGTGCGCGAGCGGCTCGATGAGTTCTGGCTCGAAAGCGCTCGGTTCTACAAGTCACGGATCATGCCGCACGGCGCGACGTCGACCAAGCTGCTGGATATCGCCGTGATCCTGAGCGCCGTTCACGCCGGCGCCACGGAGGGTCCGCACTCGGTGCGCGATCCTCGGATGCACGACACGCTCGATGCGCTCGAGCGGCTGTTCGCCAGGCTCTATCCCATCAACGAAGGACGCCCGCAAGAGCGTCGCCCCGCGCTGGGCCGCTATGAAGGCGATAGCTATTTTTCGGGTGGCGCCTATTACTTTTCCACGCTCGGCGCCGCCGAGTTCTGTTATCTCGCCGCAGCGCATGCGTCCGGCCGTGAGGAGCGCGCGAGCTGGATCGCGCGCGGCGACGGCTTTCTCGAAACCGTTCGCGCCTACACACCCGAGAGCGGCGATCTTGCCGAGCAGTTCGATCAACGCACGGGCGAGCAAACGTCCGCGAAGCATCTCGCGTGGAGCTATGCCGCCTTCATCTCATGCGCGACGGCGCGCCGAGCGCTGGTGTCGCCATGACCGAGCCCAACGACACGCGCAACGCGACCGGGCTCAATGAAGCCGCCCGGGCGGGAGCCGCGACGCAAGCGCGGATGATCTGCGCGCGCGATATTCGCGATCGCCTGTCGGCCGGCGCGTCATCGTGTTGCTGACCGCGCTGGTGCTCGCCATTCTCGCGACGACGTACGGCCAGATCATCCTGAACAAGTGGAATCAGCCGTTCTACGATGCGATCACCCGCCGGGACTTGAACGATTTCCTCTATCAGCTCGGCGTGTACTTCGTGATCGTCGGCAGTCTGCTCGTGCTCGACGTCGGGCAGCGCTGGCTCAACGAGACCACCAAGTTTCGCCTTCGGGAAGGGCTCACGCGCGATCTGCTCAAGCTCTGGATGGCGCCGCGCCGTGCGTTCTGGCTCGCCACCAGCGGCAGCCCGATGGGCGTGAATCCCGACCAGCGCATGACGGAAGACACCCTCAAGCTCTGCGACCTGTCGTTCGATCTATCCACCGGGCTGTTTCGCTCGACCGTGCTGCTCGCGGGCTTCGCGGGCGTGCTCTGGACGGTTTCGGAAGACTTCACGTTCCGCTATCACGGGGTCGACTACGGCGTGCCGGGCTTCATGCTGTGGGCCGCCCTCTCGTATGCGGTCGTCGGCTCTCTGCTCAGCTACTTTGTCGGTCACACGCTCGTTCGGCGCAACGCGGATCGGTATGCCCGGGAGGCCGACCTGCGCTTCGCGTTCGTCAGGGTCAACGAGCACCTCGACGGCATTGCGCTCGCCGCCGGCGAGGCCGACGAGCGTCGCAGGGTCGAACGACATATCGGCAATCTGATGACCGCGATGCGCCGGCTCGTTCGCGGCCTCACGAATCTCACATGGGTCACCGCCGGCTTCGGTTGGATCACGGGCGTCGCGCCGATCCTCGTCGCGGCACCGCTGTACTTCGGCGGAAAGACCTCGTTCGGCGGCATGATGATGGCGGCCGCCGCGTTCACTCAAGCGCAAGGCTCGCTGCGCTGGTTCGTCGACAACTTCAGTGCGCTCGCGGATTGGCGCGCCACGCTGCTGCGCGTGGCGAACTTCCGTGCGGCGCTGCTCGTCACCGAGTCGCAGCACGAGGCCGGTAGCCGTATCGAGTACGTCGAGGGCGTGCCGGGAGAGATGGTGTTCGACCAGCTTCAGGTCGACTCGCCCGTCGGGCGCGAAGAATTCCAGGAGCGGTGCGTGGTCATACGGACCGGCGAGCACACCTTGATTTGCGGAGCGCCCGGCGAGGGCAAGACGCCGCTGTTCCGCGCGCTCTCGGGCCTGTGGCCGTGGGGCAGCGGTCGCATCGTGCGACCGCGCGCCGAGCCCGTGATGTACGTGCCGCGCGGCACACCGTATTTGCCGCGGGGCACGCTGCGCGAAGCGCTCGCCTACCCGTCGCTCACGGACCGCTTCGCCGATCGCGACTATCTTCGCGCGCTCGAGCTCACGGGCCTCGGGCGCTACGCGAAGAGCCTCGACGCCGATCAGCGCTGGGATCGCGAGCTGCGCGAGGACGAGCAGATGGCATTGGCGCTCGCCCGCGTGGTGCTGCACGCTCCGCCCTGGGTGGTGTTCGACGACATGTTCTCGTCCATGGAGGACGAGACGCTGGAGCGCGTCATCGACATGTTTACGCGCGACGTCGTGCAGACCACAATCATTCACATCGGGCGCAGCACACAAGCACACGTGCCGCTGTTCAAGCGGGTGCTGCATCTCACGCGGGCAGGCGGCGAATCGATCGAGCAGGAAGAATGGGTAGAGGTGCCTCTGCGCGGCCGGCGATGAGATCCTTGGCATTGCAAATTCTTCCGCTGATCGCCGTCCTGGCTGCTTTTACCGGGCGGTCCGCGCTCGCGGCCGATCAGGAGTTCGGCTTCGCTGCGCCCGCGACGGCCGCCGACGCTGCCCTGCCGGAAGCCGTGCGCGACCTGGCCAGGCGCATCGTGCCGGTCTATCAGGAGGACGACACCGATCGCTACCTGTCGAACCTGGCCGTGCTGCAGCTGCTGGCCGGCGACCCGGCCGCGGCCGAGGCGACGCGTCGCTCGTTGGAGGATCGACGACGAAGCCAGCAACGCGGGCCGTTCGGCCGCGCCGTCGTATACGACGTCTACGTTCGCGCGCGTGCGATCGAAGCCAAGGAGCACGTCGCGTTCGCCTCGGCGTACGCCGAGGCGTTTCGGGCGACGTTGGGTGAAGTCGGTGATCTTGAGGCCTACGAGCTCAAAGACGCGTTCATGGCGCCCGTCGAGCCTATTCGTCAAGCACTGCAGCGCGCGCTCGACGAGCAACGCGAGAAGAGGGAGATCCCGCTCGCCGAAGCGCTAGACCTCGTGCAGGCATGGTTCGGCTTCGAGGTCTACAGCAGCGTCGATGGCTTGGTGCGACCGCTGCTCGCGCAAGACGACGAGATGCGCTACGTCATCGACGACGACGTGGCGATTCCCATAGGCGGGTCGCGCGCGAAGGATGCCGCGGATGCGACGATCGCCGCAACGCTCGTTCGGCCGCGCAGCGGCGCGGTCGGCGCCAGGCTGCCGTCCGTGCTCGAGTTCACGCTCGATCGAGCCGGGAGCGATCCGCGCGCGAGCGCTGCTCACGGCTATGTGAGCGTGCTTGCACTCGCCCGTATCGCGGGCGAGCCGAGGTTTCGCCCGCGCGCGCCGTTTCAGTCGGAAGGCGACGATGCGCGCGCGGTCATCGACTGGATCGCGATGCAACCATGGAGCGACGGCCGGGTCGCGATGCAGGGCACGGGCTACGGGGGGTTCGTCGCCTGGTCGGCGGCGAAGCGGTTGCCCGAGGCCCTGAAGGTCATCGCCACGTCGGATCCGATCGCACCCGGCATCGACCTGCCGATGACGAACGGAATCTTCCGCAATTCTGCCTATCGCTGGTTGAACGAGCTGCTCGCCGCGCAGGGTGACCAGCGTGCGAACGAGCCGGCCGACTGGGGCCGCTTCGAGCAAGACTGGTACCGATCGGGCCGAAGCTACCGCGAGTATCCGGCGCTGCCGAATCGGGCGAGCGCCGTATTCCGCAGCTGGTTGAACCATCCGAGCTACGATCGGTACTGGCAGAAATGGCTGCCGTTCGGCGGCGAGCTCGCGCAGATCCACATACCGGTATTGACGATCACGGGCTATTACTCCGCCGGTGAAACGGCCTCGCTCTATTACTTCACCCAGCACCATCGGTACGATGCGGACGCGGAGCATGCGCTGCTGATCGGTCCCTTCGACGGACAGAGCCTCGAGGGTGCCGGTTCGACCGCGGTTCGCGGGCTCACGCTCGACCCCGTTGCGCGGCTCGATCCGAACGACGTTCGCTACGAGTGGATCGACCATGCCCTGAAAGGCGGCGAGCGGCCGGCGCTGCTCGGCGAGAACGTCAACTACGAGATCGCCGGCGCAGACGAGTGGCGTCATGCGCGTTCGCTCGATGCGCTCGAGAACAAGCCGCTGCGCCTCTACCTTGCGGCGTCGCCGGCCGGGCCGCCGCACTTGCTTGTCGCGGGTCAGCCGACGGCGCCGATGTCGCTCGTCGAGACGCTCGATCTGCGGAGCCGCGACGACGGCGACTGGCGGCCGTCGACGGAGCTCGTCCTCCCCGCGTTGCCGGCGCGCAAAGGCACGTCGTCGTTCGTGGCCGAGCCCCTTGCCGAGGCCGTCGACGTGGCCGGCCGGCTCCGCGGCGTGCTCGACTTCACGATCAACAAATACGACGTCGACCTGGTCGTGATGCTCTACGAGCTGCGTTCGAACGGCGTATACGTGAAGCTGATCGAACCCGCGTATGCATTCCGCGCGAGCTACGCCGGGGATCGCGTCCACCGGCGGCTGCTGAAGGCCGGAGTCAGGCAGCAGCTGTCGTTTCAGAGCGAGAAGATGGTGGGTCGTCGCATCGCAGCCGGCAGCCGTTTGGTTCTGGTGCTGGGGATCAACAAGCGCGCGGATCAGCAGATCAATTACGGCTCGACCAAAGACGTGAGCGAAGCATCGATCGAGGACGCCGGTGCTCCGATAAGGATTCGGTGGCACGAGGGCACTTTCATTGAGGTGCCCTCGCAGTGAGCGGCCCGGGCTTCTCACTGCGGGGATGGCGCGCGCGACCCGCCCCACGAGCAGACCGTCCACGACGCCGGCAGGTCCGGGCGGGATGACAAGGCACGCCCGATGATCCAGAACGATCACTTCACGGCTTCGTTCGACCCGCGGACCGGAACGATCTCTGTGCACCGAAGCGACGGCACGCCGTTTCTCGCCCGCGGCGCCGCTTGCGCGAACACCGAGCTCGGGAAGCACGCAACCTCGTCACCGGGCCGCGAGCACTCGCTGGACACGTCTGCGTTCCAGGATCGTCTCGGCGCGGGGCAGCGCATGAGCATCGTGTCGCGAGACCCGCAAAAGGTGCTAGACCTGCGCGTGGAGATCATCCTGTACGACCGCCGACCGATGGTCACGATCGAGACGCACTGCACGAACGTCTCGTCGCGCGACGTGGTTGTCGAGAGCCTCGAGCCGATCCGCGTGCTGCCGAGCGAAGGCGGCACGCTGCGGGTTCCTGGCTTAAGGGCGTGCCTCACGAACGGGGAGATGTACTACGACGCGGGCACGGTCCACGACTTCGCGGTGGATCCGCCGGCGGGCTTGCGGCCGCCCATGACGGGCGTGCGACTCGCAAACGAAGCGATTGCAGCGCATCACCCGACGGTAGCGAGCTGGTGGAATCTTGCGCTCTTCAGCGGTTACGACCGAGAGGGCGTGATTCTCGGCTACCTCGAGAACACCCGCGCGCTCGGTCTCGTGCTGGCCGCGAGGACGGCGAAGAACGAGATCGCGTTCCTCGCCGAGTCCGTGTACTCGCCGCCGCTGACGTTGCGACGCGGCCAGTCCATCGGTTCGAACCGCTTCGTGCTGCACGTGTCGGCGACGCCGTATGCAGCGCTCGAGGCGTACGCCGACGCTGTCGGAACCGCGCAGAGAGCGCGCACCCGCTCCATCGTGAACGGCTGGTGCAGCTGGTTTTACACGTTGGCCGACGTCTCGGAGGACGAGGTGCTGAGGAACGCGGCGTTTGCCGCCGAGCGCTTGCGCCCGTTTGGGCTCGAGTACATCCAGATCGACGAAGGTTACCAGCAGGCGCACGGCGACTGGGACGGCAACGAGCGGTTCCCGCATGGCATGAAGTGGCTTGCGCAGCGGATCAAAGCCCACGGACTGAGGCCCGGGCTCTGGATCTCACCGTATGTGATCTCCGAGCGGTCGGACGTCTTCCGTCGCCACGCGGACTGGCTGGTGCACCGTAGCGATGGCTCTCTGCAGCGCATCGGCAACTGGGAGGGGGAGGACTCGCCGGCCGCGCTCGACGAGGCGATTAAGCGCTACTGCCTCGACATCACGAATCCGCAGGCAGCGAATTGGTTGCGCGACCTTTTCGAGACGATAGCGCAGCGCTGGGGCTACGAGATGATCAAGATCGACTTCATGGCGTGGTCGATCCTCGCAGCGGAGTGTTACCAGGATCCGACGGTCGCGTCCGCGGAGGTTTATAGGCGCGGCCTTGAAATCATGCGAAGCGCTGCCGGCGACGGGTGCCATATCCTGGAATGCGGGCCCGGCAACACGACGGTGGGGCTCATCGACAGCATGCGCATCGAGGCGGACGTCAACTATGGCTACAACGCTGCCGCGTGGCGGCAGTATTTCGACGATCCGGCCTCGAGCACGGCCGCTGCCGCCAAGCGCTACTACTTCCATCGCCGGACGTGGGTCAACGACGTCGACCACGTCTGCCTGGACCTGCTGACCGTTCGACAAGCCGAAGCAGCCGCGACGACCATCGCGCTCTCGGGCGGGAACATGATCTCGGGCGACCGGCTCGTCGATCTCGACCCCGTGAAGCTCGAGATCCTGAAGAAGGTCATGCCGTCGTCCGGCGAGGCCGCCACTCCGGTCGACCTGTTCGAGGAGGACGTGCCGACGACCTTCGTGCTGCATGTCGAACGGCCGTTCGGTGGCTGGTCGGTGGTTGCGCTATTCAACGGCGATCTCGCTGATCCGGTCGAGCGGCGGTTTCCGCTGCGCCGGCTCGGGCTCGACGCCGATAAGACCTACCTTGCGTTCGATTTCTGGAAGCAGCGATTCGTCGGCGAGATCGCCAACGATCTAAGCGTGACTGTCGATCCTGGGAGCGTCACGCTGCTTGCGCTTCGTGCGGCGACCGGGGCGCCGCAGCTCCTGTCGACGAGCCGGCACTTCACGCAAGGAGCGATCGAGATCGAGCACGCGCAGTGGAACGAAGCGGAGCGCGCCTTCGGCGGAACCTCGATCGGTCCACCCCGGAGCGTGCACGATGTCTTCGTGTACGTCCCTGGCGAACGTCCCTGGACCTGGGGAGCGCAACACACGCTCTTTCGCGATTATCCCGGCTACGCGCTCAGGCTCGTCGACTCGAACGTCGTGCGCGTGCACCTGCGGTTCGACAACGAGACCCGCGTGCGATGGAAGATCGACGTCGAGGATTTTCCCAGCTGACGGCGTGGTGCCGTGGGACGGATGGTCTTCGAGGGGAACGATCGTCGCGACGGGTTGACGAAACAGGTATGGGATCCGCTTCACACGCCACGGACGAAGCCGATATTCGCCGGCGAATCGACGAGCTGGTCCGTGCGATTCGTGCCATGGACCTCGAGGGCGTGAAGTCGATTTACGCACCGGACATCGTATCGTTCGACATCGTGCCGCCGCTGCAGCATCTCGGCGCCGAGGCACAGTGGAAGAACTGGGAAGACGTCTTCAGCGCCTATCGACCGGGGCTGCGGTACGAGATTCGCGATCTCGCGATCACCGTGGGGGGCGGTGTGGCATTCGGGCACAGCCTCAATCGGATCACCGGCACCTTGAAGAACGGCAACAAGACCGATTTCTGGCTGCGGTGGACGGCCTGCTTTCGCAACATGGACGGCGCCTGGCTCATCGCGCATCACCAAGCCTCGGTGCCCATCGATCCGCAAAGCGGCAGCGCATTGCTGAATCTCGAGCCCTGAGCGCCGTGCATCGCCGCGGCTGTTCCGGGTGGCCGGCCGCTTCTCGCGCCCTGAAACGACACCGGGGGCGTTGCGCCCCCGGTGAAGTTTCTTTGTTGCTTGACGGCGCCGGCTATTTGTCCGGCCGCTCGTCCGGGGCACCCGTGCCCGACGAGCCGATGAACAGCTGCTTCCCGTCCGGGAACGTGATGTCACGCGCGTTCGCTCGCAGCGAGCCATCCTTCGCCATGAAGCCCTGAACCGTGACCTTGGTGCCCGGAGGCAGCGTGTTCTTGGTCCAGCCACGACGCAGCAGCGCGCTCGGCGCACCGCCCTCGACGGCCCACTCCTCGACCTTGCCGTCGGGCTTCGTCACGTCGATCATCAGCCAGGAATGAGGGTTGACCCAACGGAATTCCTTGACCGTGCCTTCGATCGTCACGGGCTTGTTCGCGTCGAACTCCGCGGCGAAGGAATGATGCGCGAGTGCGGGCGTGGCCGCCGTCGCGAGCGCGAGGCCGGCTCCTGCAACCATGCTGATCAGTTTCGTTCGCATCGGCATTCTCCTGAGATAGCACTCACCAAAACGCTACTAAGGCCTATTTTATCTCGTTTTCGAGGCTTTAGGGGCGCTCCGAACCTCGTAATAATACCTAGGACCCTCCGCTACTTACTGAGTTCAAGGTCCTTGTAGAGCAGCTCCTCCACGAACGGCACGCACTTGAACTCGAGAACCTCCGCCAGCGGCTCGATGTGCCGGTACAGCGGCATGCTGATCGTCCACGGTCGCGTGAAGACGTCCGGGTCTTCGATCGTAGCGGCGTACTGCATATGCGTGTCGTCGATGGGCGTGAAACGCTCCGTCACCTTCAGAGCGCCGCTGTGGTAGTTCCCGGCCCGATCGAACCACGTGGAGTCGTTGAACCCGGTGTTCTCGATCACGAGCGTGTCGCCGTCCCAGTGGCCGTTCGACCATCCCATCCAGGTGTCGACCGGCGGCTCCTGATGGTCGCTCATGAACACCATGCGGTTCGCGCTCGCATAGCCGTAAACGAACAGGATGTTGCCGCCGCCTTCGACGATCTGAAACGGAAACGGCATGTACGTGGCGCGCGGGATGCCCGGCAGATAGCAATTCGTCTCGGGATCGGACTTCGGCCAGCCGGCACGATTCTCGTCGCGCTTCGCAAGCGCCTCGGGCTTGTAGGGGATCTTGCCGTCGCCATCGATCACGCTTTGTCCGGCCGGAATCGCGGCCAGCGAGCCGAGTTGCCAGAAGTCCTTCAAGGCCTCCGCGGAATGCGCCTCGAGGTTCCAGTTGGCCGAGTTCATCGCCTGCCAGATGCCGTTGATGTTCGGTTTGCCCGCGATACGCGCCGGGCGCGTGTTTCGCGGCCGCCGACGATTGCTGCGCTTGCGTCGGCGCCATGAACAGCATCGCGAGCGTCGCCGCGACACAGGCCGTCAGGGCGATCTTGTTGTGGTGTTGCATGCAGGATCCTCTGGTTGGCTCCGCGAGATTGTCTCGCCGGGCTGATGATAAGTGAACCCGGGGTTGCCCGTCACGAACGCGCGACGGCCCACTACGGTAACGCGAATACGTTCACGGTATCCCCCGCCACGATAGCGACGCGCTGCTTGCCGCTCTTGCCGGCGTAGCTCATCGGGTTCGCGTTCGCGTTGTTCGCGAGCATCGCGCTCCAGAGCTCCTTGCCGCTCTGCGCGTCGAACGCGCGGAAGCGCCGATCGCTGGTGGCGCCGACGAACACGATGCCTCCCGCCGTCACCGTGGGACCGGCGCTACCGACATTCCCCGTGAGCTGTTTGCCGTCCGGCAGCTGCTCGTTCAGGCCCAGTATCGACTCCCAGGCGATCTCGCCGGTATTGCCGTTCACGGCCACGAGCTTGCCCCACGGCGGGCGCTGGCACGGCGCCGACGGGCCGACCGGCCGACCGTTCGCGTCGTACTTCCCGCCGAGCGGAGCGCTGAAGGTGAAGAACGGTCCGACGCCGTTGATGCTCGCACGGTCGTAAGGCTGCTTCGAGCCGACGGCTTCGAAGCTGTAGGTGACGTTCGGATCCTTGTCCTGGACCCACCCGACGAGCGCGCCGTCGTGCGAGGTGGCGAAGATGTAACCGCTGTTCGGATCGATCGGCGACGCCGCCCCAGTTCACTCCGCCGGTGCCGCCGGGAAACTGAATCGTCGACTTCGGCGGCGCATCGGGCGCCTTGTACAGGAACGGCGTGAATGGCCCGGCATTGTAGAAGCCACCGCTGCGCGCCATGAACTCGCGGCACGCGGCTGCGTGCTCGGGGGTCGTGTCCTCGGCGCGCACGAGATCGGCCTCGCTGAAGCTGACGCGCGCGAGCGGCGGTGGCAGCACCGGGATCGGCTGAGTCGGCGAGTACCACTCCGTCGGCACGTCGCCTTTCGGCACCGGCGTTTCCTTGACGCCCAGCAGCGGCTCTCCCGTGGTGCGGTTCAGGATGTACATGAAGCTCGATTTGCCGACTTGCGCGATCGCAGGCACGCGCGTGCCGTTTTGCATGAAATCGAACAGCGCGCCGGCGGATGGCATGTCGGTGTCCCACAGATCGTGATGCACCGTCTGGAAGTGCCAGAGATATTTGCCGGTCTTCGCGTCGACGGCCACGATCGAGTTCCCGAACACGTTGTTTCCCGGCCGGTCGCCGCCGTAGTAGTTCGCGGCGGGTCCTGCGATCGGCAGATAGGCGATACCGCGCGCGACATCGAGCGGTGCCGCGAAGCCCCACATGTTCGTGCCGCCGCGATGCTCCCAGCCGTTGCCCCACGTTTCGTTGAAGGGTTCTCCCGGACGCGGCACGGTCTGGAATTCCCACAGCTTCTCGCCCGTGCGGAGGTCGAACGCGCGCGGATTGCCAGGCGGCCCCTGCGGGACTTCGCCGCTAGACGCGCCGATGATTGCGACGTTCTGATAGACCGTCGGTGTGCCGCCGTACGGCACGCTGACGTTCACCGCGCCGTCGCTGCCGAAGCCCGCCGCAGGCTTGCCCGTGGCGGCGTCGAGTGCCACGAGGTTCGCTCCGCTCATGAACAGGATACGCGGCGCCAGCGTGCCGTCGCCGGGCCAGTAGCTCACGCCTCGTGTCGAAGCCGATGGCCCGCCGCCGCCGCGCGGGCCGCCGCCGGGGCGCGAGCCGGCGCCAGCGGCGGAGGCCGGTGGGGGCGGCGGTGCCAGCGACGGGGGCAAAGCATAGGCCCACAGCTCCATGCCCGTATCACCGTCGACGGCGACGACGCGATCGCGGCTCGGCAGATACATGACCCCGTCGACGACGATAGGCACGGCGGTCGAATTGCCGCCGAGCGTGTATGTCCAGCTCGATTGGAGCCCTGTGACGTTCGCTGTCGTGATCTGCGTCAGCGGCGAATAGCGGCTGGCACTGGGGTCGCGATTGATCGCGGGCCAGTCGCCCGCGGCGATGGCCGGAGCCGAGGGCGCGGCGGCGGCGGGTGTCGAGGGAACGGTGCTCGAGGGCGGCTCGGGCGCCGGCCCGCAGGCCGAAATCACCAGCACGAACGCGGCGCCGATCCACCCGGAAACATGACGCATGACATTCCCCCCCGACATCTACAGATCGCTGCGTACGATACACCCGGGTGGGGGCGGGCGTCCCCTGCGGGGTGTGCCGACCCTCGCTCGATACGCCGAGAGGGTCTTGGGGGTGACGGCTTCGCGGCGGCGGCGCAGGGCCGTATACTGATTTCCATCTTCGAAGGGGGAGATCTTGCGGTGGTGCCGTCGGCACTCGCTCGCCTCCCGCCGGTTGCAGGAGGTTTGCAGATGAAGGCGAGTATTTCTGCCCTGAGTTCGGTCGTTGCGGCGCTGGTGCTCGCCGCGTGCTCTCAGTCAGGGCCGCCGCCGGCCGCCGAGCAAACCGCCGCGAGCAGCGGTGAAGCGGGGGCGTGGCAACCGCCGAAGACCGCGTGGGGCGACCCGGACCTGCAAGGCATGTGGCCCATCATCAACCTCATCAGCACGCCGTTCCAGCGTCCCGTCGACAAGGACGGCAATCCGGTCTTCGGCGATCGCCGCTACCAGAACGACGAGGAGTACGCCAAAACTCAGGAGCGTCTGGCCGCCCGCGACGAGCGTTACCAGCAGGAGATCAAGAGCAACAAGATGGGCATGGGCCACTGGGCCGAGGCCAGCCATCACAACGAGGCCGCGCGTCTCACGTCGCTGATTTACGAGCCTACGAACGGCCGTTTTCCAGCGTTGACGCAGCGCGGCAAGGAGCTGGCCGCCAACATGACGAGCAGCTGGACCGGCAAGGTCTTCGACAAGCCGACCGACTTCGACACGTGGGATCGCTGCATCACGCGTGGGCTACCGCCCTCGATGTTCCCATTCAACTACAACAACGGCATCGAGATTCAGCAGGCGCCGGGCTATGTCATCGTGCGCCTCGAGATGATCCACGAGGCACGAGTCATCCCCGTGGATGGTCGGCCGCCGCTCGACTCGCAGATCAAGCAGTGGATGGGCGAGTCGCGCGGCCACTGGGAAGGCAACACGCTCGTCGTCGAGACCACGAACTTCAACGGCATCGGCGGCATGACGAACGTCGGCATCCCGGGCTCGCCGCCCGGCAATACGCCCACCACGACGAACCTGAAGATCACGGAGCGCTTCACGCGCACGAGCGAGGACACGATGGACTACTCGATGCACGTCGAGGATCCCGAGGTGCTCGAGCAGCCGTGGACGGCCGGATATCCGATGGAGCGCGACCCGACTTATAAGTTCTTCGAGTACGCGTGCAACGAGGACAATACGGCCGTGCGCAATTACATCACCACGTCGCGCTACGAGCGTGCCCACGCGGAGAAGAAGAAGTGAAGCGGGCAGCAGCCGGTAGCCGTCGTACGGGCTTGGCCGCTGCGCTCGCCGTCGGAGCGTTCGTCGCCGCCGCTGTGTCGCCGCCGTCGCATGCGGCACTCAAGGAGCCGCTGAAGCTCGCCGCGGGTCTGCTCGGGGGCGGTGTCGAGTCGTCGCCCGGTATCCGTGCGTTCAAGGGCATCCCGTTCGCGGCTCCACCGGTGGGCGCGCTGCGTTGGCAACCGCCGCAGGCGGTGCCGAAGTGGAAGGGCGTGCGCGACGCGAGCAAGTTCGGTGACGTCTGCCTCCAGCCGGCCGGGCAGGGCAGGCTCAACATCGCGTTCATGGAAGGCTCGCCGCCGGCCAGCGAGGACTGCCTGTATCTGAACGTGTGGACCGGTGCTGAGGCCGCGAGCGACAAGCGGCCCGTCATGGTGTGGTTGTTCGGCGGAGCGTTCACCGAAGGCGCCGGCTCCGCTCCGCTGTACGACGGCGACGCGCTCGCGCGCAAGGGCGTCATCGTCGTGACGATGAACTATCGGCTCGGTCCGTACGGATTTTTCGTGCATCCGGTCTTGACGGCCGAGTCGGCGCACAAAGCGTCCGGCAACTACGGTCTCATGGACATGCTCGCATCGCTGCGCTGGGTGCAGAGCAACATCGCCGCGTTCGGCGGCGATCCGCGCAACGTCACGGTGTTCGGACAATCGGCCGGCGCGATGGCGATCTCTTCGTTGGTCGCCTCGCCGCTGTCGAAGGGCCTGTTCCACCGCGCGATCTCGGAGAGCGGCGCGTGGATGGGGTTCGCGCCTTCGCCCGGCATGCGCACGCGTGCGCAAGCGGAGGAGGTCGGACTCAAGGCGGCCACCGACGCAGGGGTCACCACGGCCGAGCAGCTACGGGCAATGTCGACCGAGGACGTGACGGCGAAGTTTCGCAGTGCCGGCATGCTCGTGGACGGGTGGGTGATTCCGGAAGATCCCTCCGCCACTTTCGCGGCCGGTCGGCAGAATGCCGTCGATGTGCTCGTCGGCTCCAACAAGGACGACTTGTCGTTCTTCCCGATCAAGAGCACCACGCAGCGGTTCGAGCAGGAGGCGCACGCGCGCTGGGGTAATTTGGCCGACGATTACCTGAAGCTGTACCCGCATGCGACCGATGCCGAAGCGAGCACGTCGCAGGCCGACAGCGCCAATGACGGCGCGTTCTGGCACATGCGGCTATATGCCGACTATCAGGTCAAACGCGGCAACGGCGCGTGGCTTTATTACTTCGCGCAGAATCCGCCCGCCCCGGCCGGCCAGCCGCCGTTGCCCGCAGCGCACGCGTCCGAAGTGCCCTATGTCTTCAACAACCTCGGCAAGCCGCCGCTCTTTCCGGACCGCAGCGTCGCGCAGCTCTCCGCCGCTTCGGCGCCGGACCAGAAGGTGGCGGATCGGATGTCGTCGTACTGGGCGAATTTCGCTCGCAGCGGCAACCCGAATGGTCCGGGCTTACCGCCGTGGCAGGCACATCAGGTCGGTGCCAGCGAGCGCGCGATGATTCTCGATGCCGAGCCTGCAACCGAGCATTTGCCGGACAAGGCACGGCTGGCGTTGTTCGATCGCCTCTACGAGCAGGTTCGGCACGCGGCGCACTAGCGCCGCCGGCCGATTCTCAGCGGACCAACCGCTTGAAGCGGCCCGTGCGGTTGTAAGGATCGCCGCCGGCGTCCTCGTCCGCGAGCTCCACCGGCCCATTGAACTTCAAGGTGGTCGGGTCTTGCGACTCGTCGTGCTCATCGTGAACGTCGACCGCGTGATGCGGCGGCGTGAGCGTGGCCTCGTGGGCCTCGTTGCGTGCTCCTGGCATGGTCTCTCTCCTGCCATGGCGCGTGGATGCGCGATGGTTGAGACTTTAGGCCATACAACCGGGATGGGTGCAGGAGCTCCGTCGGCCCATAGCCGCCGCCCGTCGGGACGAGAACCGTCCATCGACGAGCGGCGACCGTTCGTCGTTCGTCTCGCCTATTTCGGCGCGACGTCGCGGTCCTTGATGAGCCACTGGCCGTTCACGCGCACCAGCGCGTCGACGCCGCGGCCTGCAGCTGCGACCCGAGTCGGCGTGTCCTGGCCGGCGGCGCCGAATACCGTCATCCAGTACGAGTAATACCGTGCCTCGTTCGGACCCACGAACTCGATGGTGTGATTCGCGATCACGTGATACATGGGCGCGCTCTTCTCGCCCTTGGCTTCTCGATCGGTCCGCGTCTTCTTGAGGCCCTCGATCATCTTCGCCAGCTCCGCGCGGCCATGCTCGTGCGCATTGCCGCCGGAGAACGTGCCGTCTTCCGTGAACACAGCGGCGTAACCCGCCGGGTCGAGCGAGTCGAGCGCACGAACGTAGCGCCACATCAGCGCCTCGATCGCGGCGCGATCCTGCTCTTGCTTCATGGCCATCGCGTCGTCGGCCCAGGCAGCGACGCTCGCACAGCAGGCGACGACGCCGAGGATCAAACCGTTCGTTCTACGCATTCGTAATCTCCTTGACTGATTTATGGGGGCTCATTGCGTCGCGCTGCCGAGCGCGAACACCATGTACTTGCCGGGCCCAGGCTCGGGTGGCTTGAGCCCCTGGCTGAACAAACCGCCGCCGCCGACCGCAATCGCGACATATTGCTTGCCGTTCACGGCATAAACGGCCGGCACGCCTTCGCTGGCAGCATCCAGGTCGTAGCTCCACAACACCTTGCCCGTGTCGGCGTCGTAGGCGCGGAACTTGCGGTCCGACGACGTGCCGATGAACAACAGGCCACCGGCCGTGGCCACGACGCCGCCGCGCGGTGCGTGGCTACCGGTGTCGTGAATGCCCTGCGCCGCGAGGCTCGCGACCTCGCCATCCGGCACTTGCCACATGATCGTGCCCTTGTTCAGGTCGTAAGCCGTGATCTGCGACCACGGCGGGCCGATCGCCGAGAGTCCCGTGCTCTGCTGGATCATGAAGTCGACGGGAGCCGTGTACGGAATGAAGTCGGGGCCGGCATTCGGCGGCGGAAGCGGAGGAGGTCGCGTGCCACCACCGGGTGGCGGGGGGGCTGCGGAGGCGCCCGCGGGCCGGGGCTGCGGTTCGCGCAGCTTCGCCTCGGTCGGCAGCTCCTTTGAGACGACGAACAGCCGACCGTTGCGCGGATCGACGGCAGAGCTGCCCCAGTTCGCGCCGCCGTTGTGGCCCGGCAGCATGATCGTGCCTTGCAGGCTGGGTGGCGTGAACAATCCCTCGTTGCGCGCCGAGTGCAGAATCTCGCGGACCTTGGCCTGATCCTCGGCCGAGATATACGGATCGATGTCGGCCTCGGTGAAGGACTGGCGCGCGAACGGTGGCGGTGCCGTCGGGAACGGCTGCGTGGGCGAGCTTTGCTCGCCGGGCACGTCCGACTGCGGCACGGGCCGTTCCTCGATCGGCCAGAGCGGTGAGCCCGTGATCCGATTGAAGACGTAGACGAAGCCCTGCTTGCTCGGTTGCGCGACGGCGGGCACCTGCATGCCGTCGTGAGTCACGGTCAGGAGCTTCGGCGCGGTCGGCAAGTCGTAGTCCCACAGATCGTGGTGGATCATCTGGAAGTGCCAGAGCCGCTTGCCGCTGCGTGCGTCGAGCGCGAGCAGGCTGTCGGCGAACAGATTCGCGCCGAGGCGATTCGCCCCGTAGAAATCATAGCGTGCGGTGCCCGTCGGCACGTAGATGATGCCGAGCTCCGAATCGACCGTGGATTCGCTCCAGTTGTGCACGCCGCCGTAATTACCGAGCCCCTCCGCGGGCCAGGTGTCGGCGCCGGTTTCGCCGGGTCGCGGCACGGTATGGAACACCCATACGAGCGCACCCGTGCGCACGTTGTAGGCATGGATGTCGGCCGGCGACGAAGCGTAGCCGGCGCTGCCGGCCGGCAGGGACATGATGATGAGATCGCCGAACACGCGGCCGGGGTTGCTCGTTTGCAGCGCGCGAATCGTCGTGATGTCGCCGTCGAGGCCGACGCGCAGGTCCACGCGCCCGTCGGTGCCGAAGGTGGAGATCGTGGCGCCGGTCTTGGCGTCGATCGCGGTCAGGTAGCCGGCGTTGACGTACAGGAGACGCTCGCTGGCGCCGTCGGCGCTGCGCCAGTAGCTCATGCCGCGCGTACCGACCGGTCCTTCGTTGGCATGGACCCAGAGCTCGCGGCCCGTCGTCGCGTCGAGAGCCACGATGGAACGGCTCTTCGCGAGCACGTACATCGTGGTGCCGACGACGAGCGGGTTGAACAGATAGTCTTCGTCCGTCGGATAGGTCCAGGCCACCTCGAGCCGGCCGACGTTGCCCTTGTTCACCTGATCGAGCGAGGAGTATTGGGAGGAATCCGCTCCGCCGAGATACTGATCCCAGCCGACGAAGTCGAAGTTGCCGCTGACGGCGGGTGCACTGGCCGTGTCCGGCCCGCGCGCGCAAGCCGCGAGGCACACGAGCGCGACGGCTGACAACCCTCCCCTCGAGCCGCGCTTCTTGCATGTCGCCCAGCCGGCTGCCGCGCGACCACCGCCAATCGTCTCGACCATGAGTTGCCCCCCCGCTCCCGCGACCGATGTCGATACTACCAGCACCGGTAGCCGGCGGCAGCACGAAGACCGCGCGAGGCGTCTGGTCGCTGCGGGCAGGCGGAGCTTATGCTGGCGACATGCAAACGGATGGCGATCGGAGCCTTGTCGACGGTCTTCCGGGTGGCGGCCAAGAAGCCCAGCCGTTAGAGCCCGAGCGCTTTGGGTAGGGCCGCGAATTCGCGAATTCGCGGCGAGTCACCGAGCTCGGTCTCGTCGATCTTGCCGTAGCCATAGCTTGCGAGCACGAACGCGTAGCCGGCCGCACGCGCCGCGCGCAAGTCCTGATGCGAGTCGCCGACGAGTGCCGCGGCCGAGGGGGATATGCCGAGCGACTCGGCCGCGAAGCGCAAAGGCAAAGGGCTCGGCTTCCTCTCGGGCAGGCTATCGCCACCGAGCACCAGCTCGAACCTGTCGCGCACGCCGGCGTCGATCAGCAGCCGCTCCGAGAACGCATGCCGCTTGTTCGTGATACAGCACAGGCGCACGCCGCGGTTGCGCACGTGGTCCAGCGTGGCCACCGCGTCGGGGTAGAGCCGACTTCGAACGAACAGATTGTCACGATAGCAGTCGAGAAAAGCAGCGAGCGCGGCGGCCTGCCGCTGCCCGCCGCTTTGAGCCTCGGTGCCGCCGCTGCGCGAGAATTCCGTCTGCGCGGCGTGCGCGAGGGCACGCGCAATCAGCGCCTCGAGACCGTCGCCGATCCAGGCGCGCGTCCGCGTCTCGCCGGGCGCCTTGAAGCCGACCGCTTCGAGCGCACTGCCGAGACAGTGCGCGATATCGGGAGCGGAGTCGACCAACGTGCCGTCGAGATCTATGGCGAGTAGCTTGACGTGCGATTCGCTCAAAAGACGCGAACGGGGATGTCCGCCGGCGCGGCGAGCAGGTCCTCTATTTCCTTGTCGAGCTTCAGTAACGTCAGCGACGCACCGGCCATCTCGAGGGAGGTGCAGTAGTTGCCGATGTAGTTACGGACGATGTCGAGCCCGGCCGCCTTGCTGCGCTGCGCTGCGCGGCGGTAAAGAATGTAGAGCTCGCTCGGCGGCGTGCCACCTAGGCCGTTGATCATCAATGCGACTCGGTCGCCGGAGTTGAAGGGCAAGTCCTTCGACACCGCGTCGAAGATCTCGTCCACGATTTTGTCCGCGGCCTTCAGCTTATCGCGGCGCCGACCGGGCTCGCCGTGGATGCCCACGCCGACCTCCATCTCGTCATCGCCGAGCTCGAAGATCGGCTTACCTTTCGCCGGCGGCGTGCACGAGGTCAGTGCGACGCCCATCGAGCGGACGTTCGCGTTCACTTTCTTCGCGATCGCGAGCACCTCGTCGAGGCTGGCGCCTCGTTCGGCCGCGGCCCCACACGCCTTGATGACGAAGAAATTGCCCGCGACACCGCGCCGGCCGATCGTGTACGAGCTGTTCTGCACGGCGACGTCGTCGTCGATGATGAACGACTTGACGTTGATGCCCTCGGCCTCGGCCATCTCGATGGCCATGTCCCAGTTCATCCGGTCGCCCTGGTAGTTATTGATCAGAACGAGCACGCCCTTCGGCGAGTTCATGAGCTTGATGCACTCGTAGCAGTAGTCGACGGGCGGAGCCGCGAACACATTGCCGGGCGAGGCCGCATCGAGCATGCCGGGGCCGACGGCCATGACGTGCGCCGGCTCGTGGCCGCTGCCCGACCCCTGAACGACCGAGACCTTGTCTTTGCTCGGCCGATCGGCGCGATAGATGATGTTGTGCTTCGGCTCGTATTTCAGCTTGCCCTCGTTGGCGAGGAAGATACCCTCGAGCATCTCGGGTACGAACTTGGCCGGATCGTTGACGAACTTCTTCATGGACGTTTCCCCCGGTATTGACGATTTAGTTGGGTTTCTTGGCCGAGGCCGGCTGATCGAGGCCGACCTTGGCGCAGAGGTCGTTCAGCATCGTCGCGATCGCAACAATGCCCGGATCGGGCGTTCCTATACTGCGATCGCCGGTGAACTGCTGGCGACCGCGTTTTGCGACGAGCCCCTTCGTGCCTTCGATCGCCTCGTTGGCCACTTCAGTGGCCCGCAGCAAAACTTTGCGGGCGTCCGCGTCGGGCTTATCCAGCGTGCTCATGAACGACATCGCGGATCGGAATCAAAGCGTCGAGCAGCGTCTTGTCGCCGAGTTGTGCGCCGCCCCGTTTCTGAATGCCCTCGATACTGGCCGTAAGCATCTTGTCGAGGTCATCGAGCGTGATCGACGTGCGATCCTTCGCCAGAGCGCCCGCGCGCATGAAGCCGGTGCCCCAGATCGGGCCCGAGCAGCCACCGACGTTACGCGTCATGATCAAGCTGATCTTCAACAGGAAGTTGCCGATCGAGCTGCGGTCGAGCTCGTTCCACTCCTCGTTGACGACGCGGAAGCCCGATGCGAGCGATACGCCGAAGTCCGCGTCACCGGCGTATGAATCGAGCTCGCAGAAGTACTGCTCGTTTTTCAGCGCCGTGTCGGCAATGCTCTTGATGGCCGTTTCGAAATCCGCCAGCGTGATCTCTTGCATTTTCGTTGGCTCCTTCGGTCGTGCATTCAGGCGCGCGCGGCAATCGCTTGGAGATCCTTCAGCGTGATGCGAATGTTCGGCGCGTCGCCGAGCTCCGGCACGACGCGTGCTGCTTCGTGGAAGTCCTCATCGAGCGTGTAGGTACTCGTCGTGACCAGGCACGGCATGCCTGCGCCCGTGGCCGCCAGCAAGCCGTTACGGCTATCTTCGATGACGACGCAGTCTACACCGTCGAGCGCGAGCCGCTGCTTGGCGAGATTGTAGATCTCCGGGTTCGGCTTCTTCTTCGCGACGACGTCGCCCGCGAGCACCACCTCGAAGAACGCTTTGCGCCGCGAGCCCATGAGATCGAGCACTCCATCGACGGATTTGGGGGCGGAGGTCGTGCACACGGCCAGGTGCATGCCGGCGGCGCGCGCCTCGTCGACGATCCGCGTGACGCCGGGCCGGAGCGGCAAGCTGCCGCCGGCGATCAGCGAGGTGAAGATCGCGGTCTTGCGCTTGTGCAACTCCGGAATCAAGACCTCGGGTGTCGCGTCCGCCGGCCAGCCGTGCTGGTCGAAGTAGTGCTTCATGCGCTCCTTGCCGCCGGCGATCTTCAACAGCTGGCCGTACAGCTCGACGCTCCACTCAGCGGTGATTCCGGCCTGCGCGAAGGCGCGATTGAACGCGACGCGATGACCGTCACGCTCGGTGTCGACGAGCACACCGTCGCAATCGAAGATCAGTGCCTTCATGGCTCCCGGGCGTTAGGCGACTTTCGACAGCAACTCGGTACCGCGGTTCGTGCCGCCGAACTGCGCGATCTTGTCCTTGAACAGCTGCTTCAGCGCATCGTACTGCGCCGTGAGCACACGCAGGGGCTCATAGTCGGTGGGCTTTGCCTTGTGGTAATCGACGAAGCTGTCGATGAACACGTGCTTCAAGTTCGTCGAAATGTTTATCTTGGCGCAGCCGAGCTTGATGCAATGCTGGATGATCTCGTCCGACAGGCCCGTCCCGCCGTGCAGCGCCATCGGCGTCTTGGTGCGACGATTGATGTCGCCGATCAGGTCGAACGCCACGTTCGGCTCGCCCTTGTAGTAGCCGTGGGCCGTGCCGATCGCGGCCGCGAACGCCGCAAGGTCGAGCTCGCGGCAGAACTTCTCCGCCTCGTTCGGGTCCGTCAGGTGATTCGTCTCGACCACCATGTCGTCCTCGACGCCGTGGATCTCGCCGATCTCCGCCTCGACGCCCACGTTGGCCGCGGTCGCCATCTCGACGACCTTGCGTGTGGTCTCGAGGTTCGTCTCGAAGGGCTTGTCCGACCAATCGATCATGACCGACGTCCAGCCCATGTCGATGCACTTCTTGATCATGTCGAGGTCTTTGCCGTGGTCGAGGTGCAGGACCACGGGGGAGGGCGAGTCCGCGGCGAGCTCGCGCATCCAGCCCACGATGGCGGCATGGCCGTAGTACTTGATGGTCTTGGCCGAGCTCTGGATGATGACGGGGGCCGCGAGCTCCTCGGCTGCTTTGACCATGGCTTTCATCGACGCATAGTCGACGGGGTTGAACGCTGCAACCGCGTACCCCTTGGCTTTGGCCTCGCGTAGCACGGGCTTCAGATTGACCAACGGCATGGCGGCTCTCCTCGGCTAAATCTTCCGGATTCGCGATCTAATAATATACGTCACACCCAACATGATGTCGCCTTTGAGACTGAGCGACGCTCGGCCGCTCGAAGGCTCCTCGACGGCGCGCGTGGCTAGTGCCGCGGACCGCTACGCGCGGCGGCTTGCCGCCGCCCCGCGTGTGCCTTGCCGCGATGTGGGCGTGCGCCCGGCGACCCGTTGCCGCCGCCGCGCTGCCCGCCGTGGGAATGGCGTTCGCCGCCGCGGTGCTCCTGCCGGTTGGTCGAGTGATCCCGCCGGCCGGCATTGCGGGCCGGCTGGTTGTTGACATATTGAGCGTGCTGTCGTGGCGCCTGGCGTTGCTCCGCACGCGGCGCCGCCGGCGTGAAGCCGTCGAGCGGGCGTTGCGGCAGCGAGTGGCCGAGCAACCGTTCGATTTGCTTCAACAGCGGGCGCTCGTCGTTCGTCACCAGCGAGATCGCGAGCCCCTCGTTGCCGGCACGGCCCGTCCGGCCGATCCGATGCACGTAGTGCTCGGCGACTTCCGGTAGCTCGTAGTTGACGACGTGGGGCAGTTGATCGATGTCCAGGCCGCGGGCTGCGATGTCGGTGGCCACGAGAACCCGGACGGCTCCTTGTTTGAAATCCGCCAGCGCGCGCGTCCGTGCACCCTGGCTCTTGTTGCCATGGATGGCGGCGGCCGTCAGCCCGTCCTGCTCGAGCTGCTCGGCGAGCCGGTTGGCGCCGTGCTTCGTCCGTGTGAACACGAGCACCTGTGGCCAGTTGCGGGAGCCGATCAGCCACGAGAGGACGTCGCGTTTTTGGCTACGATCGACGAAGTACACGGCTTGCTCGATCCTGGGTGCCGCGGCGTTGCGTTGGCCGACCTCCACGCTCACGGGCGAGCGCAGCAGCTTGTTGGCTAGCGCGCGAATGTCGTCGGGGAACGTGGCGGAGAACAGCAGATTTTGGCGTTGCTTCGGCAGCAGTGAGATCACGCGGCGAATGTCGGGCAAGAAACCCATGTCGAGCATGCGGTCGGCCTCGTCGAGCACGAAGACCTCCACACCACCGAGATCGACGGTTCGCTGCATGGCATGGTCGAGCAGGCGGCCCGGTGTCGCCACCAGCACGTCGATACCACGCCGCAGCAAGTCGATCTGGGGATTGATGCTGACGCCGCCGAAGATCACGGTCGATCGAAGCGGCAGGTGCTTGCCGTAGTTGCGCACGCTTTCGCCGACTTGTGCGGCCAGCTCGCGCGTCGGTGTGAGAATCAGCGCGCGCACGCGGCGCTGCTGATTTGGCGGCGCGCTCGCGGCGGCGAGGCGTTGCAGCAACGGGAGCGTGAATCCGGCCGTTTTGCCGGTACCGGTTTGCGCACCCGCCATCACGTCGTTGCCGGCGAGCACCACGGGAATGACGCGTTCCTGAATGGGCGTGGGCTGCGTATAACCCTGTTCTTCAACGGCACGCAGCAACGCGGCCGAAAGGCCGAGAGATTGGAATGACATACTCAAAGAGACTCCGCGATCGCCCCGTCCAACGCTGCCGAAGCAGACGAGGAACGATCCGGGGAGATCGGATTTTCAGAAGGCGAACCGGGCCGGGATTGGCTCGGAGCCGTCGAGCGCAGACCGAATGTGCGCTGGAATGGCCGGCACTATATCAGCATGTTGCGGCTAGCGCCCGACTGATTTCGTGTCGTGCGTCACGGGCGCAGGTGCCACCACTCGCGTAACTCGCTGCTGCGGCCGTTCAGGTCGAACGTAAGCACGAATATGCCGTCGAGCGCCGTGCGTGCGCCCGTCGAAGCCGTCGTGAAGGTTGCCGACCAGTGCGCGACTCCGATTTGCCCGTTGACGGCGATGACCTGCGATTCGAAGTCGATGTCGCGTTGATCGGCCGTGACCTCGGCCCAGTAGTCGCGGATGCCCGCTCGGCCAGCCTTCGGGGCGTCGAAGGGCGCCTCGTAGTAAGCCGCGTCCGGAGTGAACAACGCCGCGGCACCGGCCGGATCGCGCGATTCCCAGGCATGCTCGTACGCGGCGAGCCAGCGTTCGAGGCTTGCAGCCGTCAGTGGCTCGGCCGCCGCTGGGCCGGCGTTCAATGCGAGCAGGGCGGCGGTCAGCACACCGCCGCCCGCTCGAATCGCATCGCGTAGCGCGACTCGCGCCATGACCGGCTCGAGCCGGCTCTAGAACCGGCGCGTGTAGTCGAGACCCCAGACCCGCGGCTTGGCCTTGAACACGAAGCCGCCGGGCGAGAACTCGGCGTTGTACTGCACATTGTTGGCGTTGCGTTCCCACGCCGTCACCGACCAGTCCTTGCTGCTGAAGCCGGCGCGCAGGTCGAGCAGATTGATCGGCTTGCGGACGGTGACGTTGTACGGCTCCCAGTAGGTCTTGCCGAGGCGCCGGTAGTCGGCGCGCAGCTCGAACTCGAGCCCGCTGGTGCCGATCGGCTTGTGGTAATGCGCGCCCACGTTCGTCGTGTCGCGCGTCACGAGCGGCGCCTGGTTGCCGATCGTGATCGGATCGACCGCGTCTTTGATCTCGCTGTCGGTTGCGCCGTAGCCGAACGTGAGGTTGAACGTGTCCGTGACGCGCGCGTTCAGGCTGAACTCGAAGCCGTTGTAGTCCACCTTCTTCAGATTGCCGAGGTTCTGGGTCGAGTTCGTGGGCAGGAAGATGAAGAAGTACGAGCCCTTGGCCTCGGTGTCATACACGCTGAAGTCGAGATCGACGCGATTCCCCAGCCGGCTCTTGACGCCAAACTCGATCGTGTCCGCGACCTCCGCGTCGAACAGGTCGTTGACGCCCAGGAAGTTGTTCGCGAACGCGACTGCGCCGACGCCTGTCTGGTTGAACCCGCCGCTGCGGAAACCCTTGCTATAGCCGCCGTACAGAGTGAGGTTGTCGCTCGCCTTGAATCGCAGCGTCAGGCGCGGCTGGCTCTGGCTCCAGGTGTGGCTGCGGACCTGCCCGGTGAATCCCTGCGGAAAGCCTGGCACGTTGACTCCGGCCAGAAAGGCTGCCGGCGTTTCCGTCGTCTGCTCGCGATGATCTTCGTCGTAACGCAGCGCGAACGAGAGCTCGGTGCGTTTGGTGAGGTCGTAGCCGAGCTCGCCGAATAGCGCCCACGCGCTGTTGTTTTGGCTGTCCGCAAGAAACGTAGCCGACGGATTGACCGGGTCGGTCGCGAAGTCGTACGGGAAGTTGCCGCGCGGCGTACGGTAGACGGGAAATACGCCGCCACCGGTATCCGCCATGTTACCCGTCGAGATGAAGCGATCCGTCCCGATCCAGTACGCGCCTGCGATCCAGCGCAGCCTGCCCTCGTCGTTCGAGGTGAACCGAACTTCCTGGCTGACCGTGTCGACGTCCAGGAACTGGCTCTGGTTCTGGTCGAGGAAGCCGATGCTCACCAAGAACGATTCGGGAATCGGCAGGAAGTCCCAGGCGTCACCCGTGAGGATCTCGGTGATCGAATCGAACGAGGTGATCGCCGTCAGCGTGCCCGCGCCGGCTTTGTAGTCGATTTTCAGCGCTACCTGCGAGAGGTCGCGACCATTCTCGCCGGGATTGTTCACCCGGACCGGTAAGGCCGTGTAGTTGACGTTGAGCGGGACTGCGGAGGGGAATCCGACGATGTTGAAGTACAGCGCCTGCGTGTCGAGGTGCGAGTCGTACGCGCGTGCGTCGACCGTCAGCTTGTCGCTGGGCTCCCAGATCAACCGGCCGCGGAACGAGACGTCGCGGTAGGGGTCGGCTTTCTCGTGCAGGTACGTGTTGTCGATATAGCCGTCCGTATCGAGATACGACATCGCGGCGTGGTATTTCAGCTTGCCCGAATCGCCGAGTGGACCGTCGCTGCTCAGCTGGATCGTGGTGCCCGGACCCGAGTCGTAGCCCACCTTCAGCCGCGTCTCTCGCTCGTCGCCCGGTTGGCGCGTCGTGATGACCATGGCGCCGCCGATCGCGTTGCGGCCATAGACTGCGCCCTGGGCGCCCTTCAGCACCTCGATTTGCGTGACGTCGAACAGCTCCTGATTGAACTGCGCCGGATTCGACATCAGCACGCCGTCCACGAGCACGGCGACGGACGGCTCGCTGTTGCGGGCCTGCGAGATACCTCGAACCGTGATGAACGCGTTGCCCTGATTCTGCGTCTCGACCAGTGTGACGTTGGGTGTCAGGGAGATGAAATCGCGCGGTCGCTCGATGCCGGCGGCACGGATCTCGTTCTCGTCGAACACGCTGATCGTGACGGGAACGTCTTGGAAGGACTCGGCGCGTCGGCGTGCCGTGACGATGATCTCTTCGAGCGAATCCTGCGCTAAGGCACGCATCGGTTGCGCCGCTACCGCGAACAGAATCGCGCTCGCAAGCATGGTCAGCTTCGGATGGGCGTTGTGCATATGCTTACCTCGTTCGTTTCGATGACGGCGCGCGAAGCGCCGCCGGATTACTTCTTCTCGATGGTCAGCAACGTCAGATTCGGGTCGGCGGCGAGGCAGTCGGCCTGTTTGATGCCGAGCTCCTTGCGCACGAGGTTGGTGCCCTGGACCAGGGACACCATCTTGTACAGCGCATGGCGCCGCGCCATGCCCTCCCGGCCCATGCCGCAGTCCGACGACAGCACCAGCCGCTCGGCCGGGATGTGCTGCAGGGCCATGCGGATGTGATCGGCCACCTCTTTGGGCGTCTCCACCTGCAAGGAGTGGTGATCGATGACCCCGATCGTGACCTTCATGTCGGTGATCTCTCGACCGATGGCCGGCAGGTCCATGCCCCCGGAGCTGCAGCTCTCGAACGTGATCACGTCCGCATCGACCTTGTTCAGGATCGAGAGGGCAGGCTTGTAGCTTTGCACCTGGGCGAACATCCGCTGCTGACTCGGATTGCCCCAGCAGGTGTGGCACCACACCTCGGTCTTGGCCCTCAATCCCCGCACCGTGTTGTTGAACACTTCCAGCATGAACTCAGGATTGATCACCTTGTCCACCACCCCGCGGGCGGCCAGCAGGTGAATCTGCGGCTCCTCCATCTGGATCACCGGGCAGCCGGCATCGGCCAGTGCATGCAGCTCCTCGTTGAAGGCGTCGGAAATGGCCCAGATCCGCTCGCGCACGTCCTTGTAGTAGAAGTCCTGCACCGCGAAGGCCACCAGCTCCGGCGTCACGGTGCCGAACTTCACGGGCCGTTTGCTCTGGCGCTGCGCGGCCTTCCACATCTGCGCGTACTGCATCGTGCCCCGGCCCACCGGCCCGACGATGCTCGGCATCAGCCGCGCCTCGATGTAGTCGTGCAGGATATGCCCGCGCGGGAAGCCGATCCCGCCCCCGCCGATCGGCGCCATCTTCGGCAGCCCATCGAAGCCGGCCATGTGAAACGGCGGATAGCTCGTCCAGCTCTGCCCGCCGATGTCCTGGGTGAAGCGCACGTCCCCGTCGGTGAAGATATCGAGCCCGGCGATCGCCTGCTCGTTCAGGTACACCGACAGCGCGTCCTCGTACTGCTCGCGAAAGCGCGTCTCCACCATCGCCTGCAGGAAGCTCTTCAGCCCCATGTTCTCCGTGTACCAGCTCGGCCGCGGCAGCGACCCCGTGATGGTCGTAGGCAACAGTTGATTCGCCGTGGCGCGTAGCATGAGGTCCCCTCGAGCGTAGACACGGGTGGAGGCGGCACGCTAGCGGAAGCCGCCGGCCTTTACAACTTCAGGGCCGCAGCCATAGTTCGACGAACCCGATCGTTGCAACCAACAGCCGACGACCGTCGGCGACATGGTTGTTGCGGATGTGCTACAACCCGTCTCCGAAGGCGACCGCAACCGAATCTCGGGGGCGTCGCACAGGGACGATGGCGCCGTACCGGACGGTTCTGTAGCTCGACGGCCGGCCGAGCTATCTGCGATGCTTGCGGTTGTTCCGCAGGGGGTAGGTATTACAACGTGAATAAGGCCAGCGTTCCCCAGACGCAAAGACGCCAGCTCATCGATTTCTTGAAAGGTTGCCGCGCCCGGCTCACACCGGCGCAAGTGGGGTTGCCTGATACGAATCGCCGGCGCACGCCGGGCCTTCGCCGAGAGGACGTAGCGGCGCTCGCCGGCGTGAGCGTCACTTGGTACACCTGGCTCGAGCAGGGCCGCGACATCCAGGTGTCGGCGGACGTGCTGGAGCGCATTTCCACCACCCTGCGGATGTCGGCCGACGAACGCGAGTATTTGTTCGCGCTCGTGCAGCACCGCCCCGCGCCACCGGTGGTGGCGGCGCGCACGGCCGAAGTCAGCCCCGCGACCAGACGGATGCTCGACGCGCTCGGCGTGCCGGCGCTCATCATGACGGCGCGCTGGGACGTGATGGCCTGGAACGAGCTGACGCGCAAGATCTTTCGCGACTACGGCCAGATACCGATCGAGCGCCGGAATCTGATTCGTATCTTGCTGGTCGACGACGAAGGCTATCAGCGCGATGCCGCCGCCTACGAAGCCATGGCGCGGCGCATCCTCGCGAAGTTTCGCGTGGACTACAGCCAGACGCCGGACGATCCGGCGTTCGAGGCCCTGATTGCCGAGCTGAACGCCGATTGCCCGATTTTTCGCCAGCTGTGGGGACGCGCCGAGGTGGTGGGACGCTCGGAGGCCGTGGCGAATCACCCCGCGCTGGGCGGCCTGACGTTCGAGCACTCGTCGTTCGTGCCGGAGGGCAGCCCGAACTTGCGGCTGCTGATCTTCGTGCCCCACGACGATGCGACCATCGCGAAGATTCACGCCGTCTTCGCCGAGGAACAGGTGGGCCCGGGCCGGCGCGGCTCGAAGGTCAACTGAGCCTGGGGGATCGCGCGGTTCGCGCGGTTCGCGGTTCGTCACCCGATGACCGTCGGTCGAGCGTGCGGTCTCAAGCGCATCTTCGTGCCGAAATCAGCGCGTGCTATTACAGCCAAGAAGATGCCGTTGCTGAGACTACTAGCATCGACACTGTTCTGGTCAACCCGTGAGCGGGTCGCCAGAATCTAGCCGTTTGGTGATTTCTCCCCCTTCGGAATCTCCAAACGCCCGCAAGCCCAGCCACGCGCTGGGCTTGCTCTTTTATGCGGCCGGCGTTCTCATACCGTCTTCGCCTTGAACTCCCGGCGACGGCGGGTCAACGTGTGCTCGGTATAGCCATTCGGCTCCTTGCGACCGTTGAAGATCAGGTCCAACGCCGCCTGGAACGCGACACTCCGGTCGAAGTCCGGCGCCATGTTGCGATAAGCACGATCGCCGGAGTTCTGCCGGTCCACGACTTCGGCCATGCGCCGCAACGTGGCGACGACCTGCTCACGATCGACGATGCCATGGCGCAGCCAGTTCGCGATGTGCTGCGAGGAAATTCGCAGCGTCGCTCGGTCTTCCATGAGGCCAACGTCGTTGATGTCGGGCACCTTCGAGCAACCGACGCCGTGCTCGACCCAACGCACCACGTAGCCGAGGATGCCTTGGGCGTTATTGTCGAGCTCGCGCTGGATCTCCTGGGCGGTCAAGCTGCGCGTCAACAGCGGCGGCGTGAGGATGCCGTCGAGCAGCTGTTGCGCGTTGCCGGGCTGGCGGGCGATTTCCTCTTGTCGAGCCTCGACATCGATTTGGTGGTAGTGGATCGCATGCAGGGTCGCCGCGGTGGGCGAGGGCACCCAGGCGCAACTCGCCCCGGCTTTCGGGTGACCTTGCTTCGTGTCCAGCATTGCACGCATCTCCTCGGGCATGGCCCACATGCCCTTGCCAATCTGGCCGTGGCCCGGCAGGCCCACCTCGAGACCGGTGCGCACGTTCCAATCCTCGTACGCGGCCAGCCAGCGCGCCCCCTTGATCTCGGGTTTCGGCATCATCGGCCCGGCTTCCATGTGCGTGTGCAGCTCGTCGCCCGTGCGATCCAGAAAGCCCGTGTTGATGAAAATGACTCGGTCGCGGCTCGCCCGGATACACTCCTTAAGATTCACCGTCGTGCGTCGTTCCTCGTCCATGATGCCGATCTTCAGCGTGTTGGCCGGCAAGCCATAGGCTTTCTCGACGGCCGCGAATAGCTCTACCGATAGCGCGACCTCGGCCGGTCCGTGATGCTTTGGCTTCACGATGTACATGCTGCCCGCGCGGCTATTGCGCAGTGGGCCGGTGGCGCGCAAATCGTGGAGCGCCGCGAGCGTGGTGATCACGCAGTCGAGGAAGGTTTCGGGAATCAATTGACCGCCGCCATCGGTCACCGCGTCGGTGAGCATGTGCGAGCCGACATGGCGGACCAGCAGCAGGCTCCGACCCGGTAACGTCAGCGATGCGCCATTCGGCATCGTGTACTCGCGGTCCGGATTCATTCGCCGTTCGATCGTGCTGCCGCCCTTCTCGAGCGATGCGGTCAGAGTGCCGCGCATGATGCCGGACCAGTTTCGATACACCACCGCTTTGTCGGCCGCATCGACGGCTGCCACGGAGTCTTCGCAGTCCATGATCGTCGTCAGCGCGCTCTCGAGCACGACGTCCTTCACTCCCGCGGGATGCTGCTTGCCGATTCGGTGGCTGGGATCGATCGAGATGTCGATGTGCAGGCCGTGATTACGGAGCAGAACGTGAGCGAGCGTGCTCCCGGTGCGGCCGAACCCCGCGAACTGCGAGGCCGTGGCCAGCCCGGTCCTGCGCTTGTCCGTCAACGTGACGACGAGCTCTGCGCCGACGTCGAAGCCGACGACGTCCTGCCAGCGGGCGCCGGACAGCGGAACGCATTCATCGAGGAACTCGTTGGCGCGGGCAATCACGAGCTCGCCACGTCGCGGGTTGTAGTCCTGGCCTTTCTCCGCGCCCGACTCTTCCGGGATCACGTTGGTGCCGTACAGCGCGTCGTACAAGCTTCCCCAGCGCGCGTTGGCCGCGTTCAAGGCGTAGCGCGCGTTGTCGACGGGAACCACGAGCTGCGGTCCGGCCAGTGTCGCGATCTCGGCGTCGACGTTGCTGGTGCCGACCCGGAACGCCGGTCCCACCGGCACGAGATAACCGATCTCGTGCAGGAACGCGGCCGTGGTCTTCGGCTCGAGCGGCGTGCCGCGCCGAGCGCTCAGCCATGCGTCGATCTGCGCTTGGAGCGAATCCCGCTTCGCGAGCAACGCGCGATTGCGGGGCCCGAGCGTATGGACCAGCGTATCGAGCAGCGACCAGACCGCATCCGGCGTCACGCCGCTGTCCGGGGCGATCTCGTCGCGCACGAGGTCGTGGAGGGGCTTGGCGATCCTGATACCACCCTGCGTGACGTACTCGGTCATTCGGAGCTCCGCTGGTTCGACGGTCGACGATCCAGACGGATTCGCCGAGCGAGGCCGTCAGGATAGCGGCGCGGCGCCGTTTCGCAAGCGAGGGGGCAGCCTCCAGCGGGCGCTGCTGCTCGGCCACCGCACCGCGCGGCGGGCCGAGCAGCGCTGCTACTTGCGCTCGTAGGCCCCCATCTCTTTCAGCACCTCGTTCGCTGCTTTGAACGCATCGAGGCCTGCCGGAATGCCGCAATAGACGGTAGCGTGGAGCAGCACTTCCTTGATCTCCTCGACACTCACTCCGTTGTTCAGCGCACCGCGCACGTGCAGCTTGACCTCGGGGGACCGGTTCAGTGCCGTCAGCATGGCGAGATTGATCAGGCTGCGCGTCTTTCGATCGAGACCGGATCGGGTCCACGCATAACCCCAGCACCATTCGGTCGTGATGTTCTGGAACGCCATCATGAAGTCGTTCGCGGATTTTAGAGAGTTGTCGACGTACTCGGCCCCGAGGACCTCGCGGCGCACCTCGAGGCCGCGGTCGAACAGCTCTTCCATGGTTTCGTCTCTGTGCTCGGTCATTCCAGGCTCCAATGTGTTGTGACGCGGAAAGCTCATGGCCGCGACGCGCCGCGCGCGCCTCGTGCGGGTTCAGTGTAGCGGCTGCGCCTTCGGACTGGGGACGGGCGGCGCGGCTCGCGCGACGCTAGGCCGGCGGGAGCACCACGTCGAGCATCGCCTGGATGTACTCTCTGTGCTGCTTCGAGAGAAGCTGTTGCTGCTGCATGTAGGCATGGATGTGCCGCGACTCGAGCGTGCCGATCAGCACGTCGGCGGTGGTGCGCGCGTCGCGTACGGCCAGCAAGCCGGCGCTCGTGGCCTGCGCGAGCCACTGGGCGAGCAAAATGCGCAGTCTCTGCGGAGTCGGTTCCGGCAGCTCTGCCTCGATGCGGGCGGCACGCAGGGTAATGGAGCCGGAAATGATGGTGCCGAGGTACTCGTTGAGCTCGATGAGCACCATGCCGAGCTGCTCGCGGATCGGCACACCGGGTTGTATGCCACGCTCGAGCTCAGTGATGGGGGTGCCCTCCGGCTGCAGGGCCATCAGCATCAGCCGTTGTTTCGAACCGGTGCGTTGGAACAGCGTCGCGGTCGAGACGCCGAGCTTTTTGGCTACCATGGCGACCGGCGCTTTGGGGCCGCGATCCAAGAAAACTTCACGGGCAGCCGCGCTGATCTCGCGGTCGCTAACTTGTCTGCGTCGTCCCATGGCTGCGGATGATAGCTTGAATGAAACTAGCGGCGTCGCGCGGAGTGCGGCACGGAGCTCACCCGAGCGGCAGACGTCGAGAAGCGGAGCGCTGGCATTGCGTGGCAGAATAAGTGTGCGAATAGTTATATACGAGCCCGCGGGCCCGTTGCGCGGCGCCGCGAGTGGGTTCTGTGGCGATGGCCGGCACTAAGCCGCTGGCGACCAGGCTGACCGTGAAGGTCGTGCCCGGTGCGTCCAGCGACGAGATCGTCGGGTGGCGCGCGGGGGTTCTCCGGCTGCGCGTGACGGCGCCGCCCCGCGACGGTCGAGCCAACGCGGCCGTGACGGCGTTGCTGGCTGCCGCACTGGGGCTGCGCAAGAGCGCCGTCTCGATCGTCGCGGGCCACGGTTCGCCGCAGAAACGCGTGCTCGTGGCGGGTCTCGACCGCGCGCAGATCGAGCAGCGGCTGACGGCGGGCTAACCCGTCTTGCACTGGTCATGGGATCAATGCTGCTATCTAATCTAGGGAGTGGCTCGGCCGCGGGCCGGGCCGCATCGAGGCCGCGACAGTGGTCGCGGGCCCGGCTTGGAGGGAAGGGACATTTATGGGCTACCTGAGTGGAACGAAGGCTCGTCTGCTTGCTGCGGGGCTCGGCCTCGGGCTTGGCCAGCTCGCGCTCGGAACGGCGCACGCGCATCACTCGTTCGCGATGTACGACCAGAGCAAGACGGAAACGATGACGGGCAAGCTGACCCGATTCATTCCCGGTGCCAACCACGCGCAGTTGATTTTCGAGCTCACGGATGAGCACGGCAAGGCCCAGGTGGGGGCAGACGGCAAGCCCGTCATCTGGGGAATCGAGCTCGGGCCGGCGGCCACGATCGCTCAACAGGGCGTCACGGTCGAGAGCTTCCCGCTCGGCACCATCATCACGGTCACGCTGAATCCGCTGCGCAACGGCAAGAATTTCGGCGCGATGGCGAGCGGCGCACGCTTGATCAAGTGCGGAATGGCAATCCCCGCCGGCGGCTGCGATGACAAGACGGGCGAGGTGTTCCTGCAGTCGCGCGACGGCTTCGGCACGCAGCGCGTTCAGAGCCCGCAATAGAGCCAGCCCCGCGCTCCTCGACCTATGGAGCGGTGTGGCTCTGCGGTGCGCGCGCCTTGCGTTTCAGCTCGAGCAGCCAGTGCGGACAGCGTGACTGATCGGCGTACAGGATCTCGCAATCGTCGCAGCGGACGCATTCCGTCTTGATGATCTGGCGGTTGCGAATCGCGCCCCACTCACAGGTTTTCTCGCATAGCCGGCATTGACTGCATTCCGACCACCGCTTGATCTTGAACACGGTGAGGCTCGAGAGCAGGCCCAGCGCGGCGCCGAGCGGACAAAAAAACCGGCAATACAGGTTGCGGACGAAGATGCTCGCAATCAGCAGCGCTCCGAGCATGATCCAGAGCACCGGGGTCGCGTCGAACGTGAAGAACCAAAATGGCTCGATGTAGCGGTAGAAAGCGATCTCATGCGTCGCGAGGTAATACGCGATCGCGGCAAAGAGGATGCCGTACTTGATGTAGCTGGCGCGTTGCTCGAGCCACTGCGGCACTTCGATCTGGAACCGCTTCGGCACGATCGCATCGATGAGCTGCGTCAGCGCGCCGAAGGCGCAGATTCGGCCGCAGTACAGGCGGCCCCAGAGGACGGTCGTCACCACGGTGAATACCGCGAACGCATACCAGGCCATGCTGTGAATGAACAGCGGCAGATTGCCGGTGAGCGTGCTGAAGATATTCACGACGGAGATCAGCTGGCTCTTGTACACACCCATGTAGAGCACGGATATGGCCAGCGTCACGTACTTGAGCGCCACGCTCTTGCGTAAGAAGCTCACCATCGCGAGCGTCGCAAACGCGACGAACAGCACGATATCCGCCGCCTGTTCCTTGGCCAGCTCGAGGACCGTGGGCTGCACCTCCACCTCGTCCTCGAAGTCGAAGCCGTCGTCCGCGGGCTGGGCCTTCGTGACGCCGCTCACCAATACGCAAAGCAGAAGTAGCCGGACAGCCCCGAGGAGCAATGGAGACCGGCGACGCCAGATGCGTGTCACTGCGCGGCCGAATCCGGCGTGGCCGCGGAGGCCCGCGGCGTCAGATAGGCGCGCGCGACTTTGCGCGAGCTGTTACGGATCGCGCGGCTCGCGCTGGTCACGGAGATCGTGGCCCGCGAAATCGCATCGACGTCCACGCCCACCTTGAAGCCGTCACGAATGTTCTTGTCCTTGAACTGTGCGGCGAACTCCGGCGGATCGACCGAGAAGTAACCGTACGGCTCGCGATTGTCGGTGACGACGACGCCGGTGAGCACTCCGGCGGTGTTCATGCCGACGAGCATCTTGATCGGACCGTCGAAACCTCGCTCGAGCGGCTCGAGCTCCGTAGTCCAGAATACGAAGCCGAGTAGCTCGCCCGGCTTGCCATCTGACGCGGGGCCGAGGGCTCGGTACACCGCAGGCGTGCCGCTCTTCGGCGAGAAGCTCGCTGCGCTCGGGAAGACGCGCTGCAAGAGCTTCGCGTCGTCCGTGACCTGGCCGTCGGCTCCGCTGATCGTGAGCAGCACGAAACCGACGGCGATGAGTGCTAGTCGCAAGGCGCTTTTCTCCTGGGTGCCGCGCGATTATCACGGCCGCCGTTGCCGCCGGTCAATTTGCAGCGCGCGTGGCCAAGAAGGAGCCGACGTGTTAAAAACTCATGGTATGCAAAGAATTATCGCGATCGCACTGGGTGGTTTGGCTGCTTGCGGTCTGCTCCAGTCGTCCACTGCCTTCGGCCAGTCGGGAGGCCTCGATCGAAAGCTCGCGGCCGCGACCAAGCTCGACTGTAGCTTCTCGACGTTTGCGATGGGCAATTGGGAGAAGAACACACCGTCGCTCACGGTCAAGCCGGCGGAGCTCAAGGCGTCATTCAGTCACATCAACGTGGACGAGGGTACGGCCGAGGCGCAGACGGACTACGGGGCTTCGTTCATCTCGGTGCGCTATGCGCAAGGGTATCTGCACATCATGCAGATGAGCGATACGGGGCCGCTGTATCTGACCACGGTGATTGCGCGGTCGGCGGGCGAGGGCAAGCTGCTGGCGGTGCACACTCGGCTCGAGTACTCGCCCACGGTGATTCCGGGATTCACGTCGCGGCCCGAGATGTACATCGGCAGCTGCACGATCGGCTGATCGCGCGTTCGTGTGCCAACGTTCGGGAGTCCCGGCAGGGCCTCACTGCGGCCCTACCGGGACTTTGTGCCAGTGTGGATGTTAGCTCGCGATCAGGGCTTCGACGGAGATGCGTAGCGTTACGCCCATCAGAAAGCCCATCTCCTTGCCGAAGGTAACGCCGAAGTCCCCGCGGTCGATCTGGGTGCTGGCGTCGGCTCCGCAGACCTCTTTCTTCATCATCGGATGCGGCTTGCAGCTGAACTTGTTGATCGTCAGTGTCACGGGCTTGGTGACGCCGTGCAGCGTCAGAGTGCCGTCGACGGCCGTCGGTGCACCGTCCTTGAACTTCACGAGCTTGCCGGCGAACGTTGCGGTGGGATACTTCGCCGTGTCGAATAGATCGGGCGTTTGCGCATGATCGTTCAGCGCCTGATTGCCGAAGTCGATGGTCTTCATGTCCATCGTCACTTCGACGGTGCCGGTGCCGGCGGCTTTGTCGAGCGTAATCGTGCCGGACGAGCTGTTGATCTTGCCGCGCCAGAACGACAGGCCCCCCATGTGATCGGCCTCGAACGTGGGGTAGGTGTGGTTCGGGTCGATGTTGTATGTGGCCGGCGCGGCGATGGCACCGCCTGCGATCGCACCACACGCGATTCCGAGCAGTGTGGAAACGAGCTTCACGTTGGTCATTCAGAGCCTCCTCGAGATTATGTTCCAGCAGTTGCGAAGCGGCGCGGGGCCGTTTTTCCGAAAAATCTCGCGGATTGTAGCAAGCGGCCCCATTCGGCAGCCCCCGGTTGAGAAGACTAGAGATCCGCCCGTCGCGGTCCCCTTCGGCGCGGTTGCTTCACTGCGGAGATTCTCCGACACTGCAATGCAAGCGAGTAGGCCGCATCCGGCCGGCAATCGTTCCACTTCCGAGGAGGCTGTAATGCTGAGTCTCAACGTCAACGGCCAAACGTTTCAGGTCGGTGACGACGTCGATCCGAAAACCCCGTTGCTCTGGGTGCTGCGCGACACGCTCGGCCTGGTCGGGACGAAGTACGGGTGCGGTATCGGCCAATGCAGCGCCTGCACGGTCCATCTGAACGGCGCGGCGATTCAGTCCTGCCAGGTGCCGGCGGAGAGCGCAGCCGGTCAAAAGATCACCACGATCGAAGGTCTGTCGGCTCCCGGCGCCACGTTGACGGCCGTGCAACAGGCCTGGATCGAGGAGGACGTGCCGCAGTGCGGCTACTGCCAGGCCGGTCAGATCATGCGCGCCACGGCGCTGCTCGCGCGCCTGCCGAAGCCCACCGACGAGCAGATCGATAGCGACATGGCGGCCAACATCTGCCGCTGCGGCACCTACACGCGCATCCGCAAGGCCATTCACAGCGCCGCGGCCAAGATCGCGAAGACCGGAGGTGCGTCATGAGCTCAAAGCCCTTCACACCCAATCCGTACTTGCCGGAGTACCTCCAAACGCTCGAAGCGGAACGAGCCGAGGAGGCCGTTGCGGTATCGCGGCGCAACTTCATCAAGATCACGGGTCTCGCCGGCGGCGGCCTCGTGCTCGCCATGTCGATCGGCCCCGGGGCGCGTCGTGCGATGGCGCAGACGGCGTCGGCCGGGGCGACGTTCAGCGCCAACCCGTACGTGCAGATCCGGCCCGACAACACGATCGTGCTGTTCGCGAAGAATCCCGAAGTGGGGCAGGGCGTGAAGACCTCGCTGCCGATGATCGTGGCCGAGGAGCTCGACGCCGACTGGCAGAAGGTGGAAGTGCGTCAAGCCGTCATCGACGCGAGCCTGTATGGGCCGCAGGTCGCAGGCGGCTCGACGTCGACGCCGACGAATTGGGATCCGCTGCGCCGCGCCGGCGCGACGGCGCGCGCGATGATCGTGGCGGCGGCCGCCAAGACCTGGAACGTGCCGGCGTCCGAGCTCACGACCGAGAACAGCGTGGTGCATCACGCCAAGACCCGTCGCAGCGCCACCTACGGTGAGCTCGCCGAGGTGGCCGCCACGCTGCCGGTGCCGGACGCCGCAGGCGTGGCGCTGAAGCCGCGCTCGAGCTACCGTCTGCTCGGCACGCGCGTCACGGGCGTCGACAATGAGAAGATCGTGACCGGTCAGCCGCTGTTCGGCATCGACCAACGCGTGCCGGGCATGCTGTACGCCACCTACACGAAGGCGCCTGCGATCGGTGCGCGCGTGCGTCGTCGGCCAACCTCGACCACATCAAGACGCTGCCGGGCGTGAAGGACGCGTTCATCGTCGAGCCAGCAGGGCGATCCCGTCGGCTTCAATCCCGGCGCTGCCGCGGTGCTGTCGGGCGTTGCGATCGTCGCGACCTCGACGTGGGCCGCGATGCAGGCGAAGAAGCAGCTCGAAGGTGACGTGGGACGAGACCGACGCCTCGAGCGATAGCTGGACGGATGCGCGTGCGCAGGCCAAGGCGCTCGCCGCAAAGCCCGCATCGGCTGCAGGTGCTCGGCCAGGGCGGCGACGTCGAGGCGGCGTTCGCGGCCGGCAAGACCGTCGAGGCCATGTACACGTATCACTACGTGTCGCATTCGGATCTCGAGCCGCAGAACACCACCGCCTGGTTCAAGGGCGACAGCATCGAGATCTGGTCGCCGACGCAGACGCCGCAGGCCGCCGTCGACGCCGTGGCCGCGCTGGTCGAGCTTGCCGAAGGACAAGGTCACGTTGCATCAGCTGCGGGGCGGCGGCGGATTCGGCCGGCGGCTGGCGAACGACAGCGTATGCGAGGCCGCCGCCGTGTCGAAGCAGGCGGGCGGCATCCCCGTCAAAGTGCAGTGGATGCGCGAAGACGACATGGCCTTCGACTACTACCGGCCGGGCGGCTTCCACTCGTTCAAAGCGGCCGTCGACAAGAGCGGCAAGCTGTCCGGTTGGCAGGACCACTTCATCACGTTCAGCCGCGACGGCAAGGCGCCGATGACGCGCGGCGAACATCGCGCCGACCGAGTTCCCGGCCAACGTGCTCGAGAGCAGGCGGATGCTGCAGTCGCTGATCTCGTCGCGGATTCCGACGGGCCCGTGGCGCGCGCCGGGCTCGAATGCGATCGCGTTCGCCGTGCAGAGCTTCCTGCACGAGTGCGCCGTGGCCGCGAACCGCGATCATCGTCGAGTTCTTGCTCGAGGTCATGGGCGAGCCGCGCTTCACCGTGGCCGACAACCTGCGCGCGCTGCACACGGGTCGCGCCGCCAACGTGATCAAGACCGCGGCGGAGCGGGCCGGCTGGGGTCGCGAGATGCCGCGGGGTCGGGCGCTGGGGCTCGCGTTCCACTTCAGTCACGCCGGGCACTTCGCCGAAGTCGCGGACGTCAGCGTCGACGCGAACAAGAAGGTGCGCGTGCACAAGGTATGGGTCGTCGCCGACATCGGGCCGATCGTGAACTTGAGCGGCGCGGAGAACCAGTGCCAGGGGTCGGTCGTCGACGCGCTCAGCACGGCGATGGGTCTCAAGATCACGTTCGAAGGTGGCCGCGTGGAGCAGTCGAACTTCGACAAGTATCCGCTGATACGGATCGACAAGGCGCCCGAGGTCGACGTGCACTTCGTCGCAGTCGGAGTATCCGCCGACGGGTTGCGGTGAGCCGGCGTTCCCGCCGGCGGCGCCCGCGATCGCGAACGCGATCTACACGGCGACGGGCCAACGCGTTCGCACGCTGCCGTTCAGCACCGAGGGGTACACCCTGTAATCCGGTCATCCCGGACGCCGATCCCGCACCGGCCCCGCCGGATGGTGGGATGACACGCACGGACGGGGGGCCGGCGGATAACGTCCGGAGCCCGGGCCTGCTCGGACCCCCCCCGCCTTGGGGCGCCTCGCACGCGGCTTCCGTCCTCCGCGGTCCTCGATCCATGGTCGTGCCAGCGGAACACCGGCGGCACGTAGGGGCGCGTAGATGCCGGACTCCACGGGCGGCGAGCCAGCGCTGCTACGGTATCTACGGATAGCGCTGGCTATATTGTCTTCCTAGATTGATTCCCATGTTCGATGTGCCATGAATGTTACCGGCGCGAATAACAACGATGGAGACGAACAAGCTTGCGAGAGATTCGGTCGCCGTCGTGTTGGCGGGCGGCAAAGGGACTCGATTAGGCGCGTTGACACGCAACGTCTGCAAGCCGGCGCTACCGTTCGGTGCCGCCTATCGCAATATCGATTTCTCGCTCGCGAACTGCGTGAACTCCGGAATTCGGCGTATCGGGGTGGCAACCCAGCATAAGCCCGCGTCGCTACTCACCCATATCGACGACGTCTGGTGTCGCGCCGTGAAGGGGCCAGGGGAGTTCGTAGCGGCTTGGCCCGCCGACCAGCGAGCGTCCACACGGGGCTATCGGGGCACCGCAGATGCGGTGTTTCGCAACCTGGAGGTCATCGAACGGCTGGATTGCCGGTTCGTTCTGGTGCTGGGGGGAGACCACGTCTACAAGATGGATTACGGCCCGATGCTCGAGTACCACCGCGAGCAGCGAGCCGACGTTACCGTGGGCTGCGTGCAAGTGGGGGTGGACGAAGCGAGCCAATTCGGAATCCTGTCCATGGACCGCTGCGGACGAATACGGCGTTTCATCGAGAAGCCCAAGACCGTCGACGAGATTCCTGAGCGCGAGCGGGTGCTGGTCTCCATGGGTATCTATGTCTTCGATGCCCGTTTTCTGGCGAACGTGCTCAGACGGGACGCATTCTCAAGCCAGTCGCAGCACGACTTCGGTGGGGACATTCTGCCCACCCTCGTCCACGACGCGAGTGTCTTCGCATACCCGTTTCGCGAGCGCGGTGGGAATGGACCCGGGTATTGGCGCGATGTCGGAACACCGGCCGCCTACTGGCGCGCCCACCTCGAGCTGCTCGATGCGTGCCCCAGTCTGCGGCTGGACGACACGCTGTGGCCGCTGCCGATCACGGGCAAGGCGCCGACCCTCACAGCGCGCCACGCGCGATCGAATCGCGAAAGCCATCCCGAAAGTTCCCTCGTCGCGAACGACTGTGTGGTCGGCGGTACCGTATCCCGATCCGTACTATTTTCCGGCGTTCGCATCTACGAGCACGCGTCCGTCGACAGCTCGGTCATTCTGCCCGGCGCAATCGTCGGGAGAAATTGTCGCCTGCGCGGTGTGATCATCGATAGTGACTGCCGGGTACCAGACGGCACCGTGATCGAGTCTGCCCGGTGTGGCGATACGCCCCACGCGCAGGAACCCATTGTGATCACGGCGGATGATTTTTTGGCGGGTCTCGGTCCTATGCACGCGGCTGTTTGAAGGATGCGAGAACCGCCCGGAGTTGCCTCGACGTGACCGGCGCCGAAACCCAAGGAGAAGCCAATGTCCGAGCTCAAAGTGCAGAAGGTTGCAGCAGCCGACGATCGGACCCTGCCTATATTCGCGGAATTCGCCAAGCAGGCCGACCGCATCCGCGCGCAGGCATACAAGCTCTTTGCCCATCGAGGCGCCGGCGATGGCCATGCTTTGGATGACTGGTTGAGCGCGGAGCGTGAAGTCGGCTGGCCATCGGCAGAGCTGGCCGAGAAAGACGGGAAATACGCGCTCAAGGTTGCGCTCGCGGGTTTCGAGCCCGGCGAGATTACCGTGACCGCCACGCCACGCGAGATCATCGTCAAGGCCGCGCGCAAAGAGGAAAAGCAATCGACGGATGATGCTCGAGCGGAGGTTCGCTGGTCGGAGTTCAAGAGCAACAGCGTGTTTCGGCGAGTGGAGCTACCGGCGTCGGTGGATGTGGAGAAGATCTCGGCGAACCTCAAGAACGGGTTATTGGAGATCGTGGCACCGCTGGCTCCGTCCACGACGGAAGCCCCTCGAGAGATCGAGGTCTCCGCCCGCCCGTGAGCATGGGAGCCTTGCAGGCCTGAGGAGGACTTGGGGGCAGAGGCTGCGGCCGAGGACGGCCGATCAGCTCGAAGGCGGCTATCGCGGGCGGTTCAAGGCTCTTCCTGCGGGAAGGCATACCGCTCGCGAATTGCTTGGACGATCGCACCGTTGATGTCGGGCACGCGGTTCATCCGGTAGTTCTCCTCGAGATGGCGCACGGTGGCCGCCAGCGCTCGATCACCGAAGACGTCGCCAATCCATCTCGAGAAGTCGCCCTGGTTGAGATGCGAGCGCAAACGATCGGGTGCAATCCGGTCGAGGGCCGCAATGAACTCCCTGAGCGTGCGAGAGCGGTCGCCCGTCACCCGTTCGTGGTCGCGGAACACGAAGGCATGACCCTCGGCTACCGGCACGTCGATGTACTTCATGCGATGGCGAATGTGCGGTGTCAGGCGCTCCACCAGCCGAATCCGACGAAGATTACCCTGCGCTTCGACCGGCCCCGGCAGTAGGGCGACCTCGTCCACGGCCAGATTGCTCAATGCCTGCGCCCATTCCTCAGCTTGTTCAGGAAGGCCGGCCGCGCGTGCCAATATCCTGACTTCATCGACATCGCGCAGCCGTGAGACCAGCACGATGTCGAGGGTGCGACGCACGTCCGCATGGAGGTGCGCTGCCTGGTACGTGACGACCGTCCATCCACCGGACTGAAGGTCGAGCAGCGACATCGCATTCGCGCCGCGCAGCCAATAGTGCGCTTCGTCGAGCAGCACGCGGTGAGGCACGCCGGTGGCGCTCCGCAATCTGGCAATCTGCGGCAGCGCGCCCTGCAGATAGTCGAGCTTCTCGCTGTGCGACAGCTTGGAAAGGTCGAGCACCACGCTGCTGTCTGGACGGCGAAGCAGTCGCAGCAGCTCGTGCGGCTTGGGTGGGGGATCCTCGCCGCCGACGACACTGACGCGCGGTAGCGCTTCCAGGCTCGCGTAATCCCCCTCGGGATCAATGACGCACACGCTGTAGCCGTGCAGCAGGAGCTCTTCGCACAGCAGTCCGGCCACCCACGACTTGCCCGACCGGGGATCGCCGCAGATCAGCACATTGCGGCCTGTGACCGCCAGCGAGACCTTCTCGCCGTCGCTTGCCCGGCCCAGCGCAACGCGCCGGCGCGGATGCACGATGCGCAGGCTGCGACCTTCCGCCGAGCGCTGCGCAAGCTGATCGATGTACGTTGCAACGGCGGGCGGTCCACTACCCGGCAGAATCTCATCGGCCGTCTTCTTCAGGGCGACGCTGCCCCATTCGACCGCCACCCCGATCTCCGCGCTTCGCAGCAGCTCGTGATCGTTCTCCGCATCCCCGATCGCGAGCGCATTGTGCGATGACAAGCGTAGCGCATCCAGTGCCGTCATCAGACCCGTGGCTTTGCTGACGGCCTGCGGCAGAATCATCATGCGCCCGCGATTGAACAGCAATGAAAGCGGCTGCTCGAGCTGCCGAATGGCCGCAAGCGCTTCCGGCGCGGCGGACGCGTCCGCCTCGATAACCGTCTCCCCGGTCGTGAACTGCACCCCGCGCCGGTTCAACTCGCGAAGGAGCTCGGGTGCCGGCGGAATGTGCAGCGCGGTCGATCGGCCGCTGCGTGGAAACGCGACCACCGCGCCGTTTTCCGCCACCACGGCATCCGCAAACGAAAGATCACCCGCCACCCGCCGCAGCTCGCCGAGGATTCGCCCCGTGACGACGACCACCGTCAATCCGCCGGCGCGGGCTCGCTCAAGCGCTGCTCTGACCTCGGGCGACATCGCGCCGTCTACGGCAATCGTCCCGTCGTAGTCGATGGCGAGAACAGTCAGCTTCATGCGCCCGGCGCCGATGTGTACGCCCAACACCGTAATGAGCGCGGCTCACTGGAGCGATAGGGACTTGTACCTAGGGGCTTCGGATCATCCGGGTCGTCCCGGTATCGCACGCCGTTGCGCCCCATGGCCCCGTTGCGTCGGGCCGTGCATCGAAGGAGGGACACGGAAGACCAAGCAGATATGATCCTCGAGGTCTGCGAGCGCTCTTTGTCTGCTCGCTCGCGCTCGTCAGGTAACTTTCCGTTACTCGCAGGTGAAGCTCTTGGCGTCCTCGGGATTGCCGCGGCCGTGGTAGGTGGCGTGCTGCGGGAACGGGCATAGCGGTCGGCTGCGACCCGGGAAGGCTTTGCCCGTGGCCACGACGGCGTCCGGCGCCCGGCCGCGCTCGACCCAGTCGACGACGGCGCTCAAGAGATCGAAATCGTCGAGCGTCGCCTCGCCGCCGCGGCAATGGCCCATGCCCGGCACGAGAAACAGCCGGCTCCAATCTCGGACGGCGGCGGCTCCGTCGTTGGCCGCGCCGAGCTTGCGGTAGTACTCGACGGTGTCCAGCGCAGAGAACCAAGGATCGCTTACACCATGATAAAACAGTAGCTTACCGCTATGACCTCGGAATGTGCTTAAGTTGGTCCACTGGTTCGTATCGCCGAGCGTCGAAGGCTCGCCCGCCACCGCGGCCGCGTCGGCATCCACGTCCTGGGTCGTGGGCGGCACCCGCGGCCCGACCGGGCCCGCCGCGCCGTTCAGCACACCGGGGATCGCGCCCGCGCCGCTCGCGCCGATCCCGGTGTCGTACAGATAGCCGGGGTACGTGGCCCTGCCATTCATGGCTTTCGGCCCGGCCATCGCTCGCTGCACGGCGTCCGCCTGCGTGGCCGTCAAGCAGCGGTCGTTCTTCGCACCCCGCACGTGAGGCTGTGCGGATCGAACGGGCAGCTCAGCGGATCGAACACCATGCCGTCCTTGACGCCATCCTGCGCGTCGCAAGTCGCGAGCACGGAATCGGTGATCAGCTTCTTGTCGGCAGCGGATAGCGCGCTCCCCGGAACGACTTCACCTGCCGCGTCGCGCTGCGCGGCTGCGTTGAGCGCAACGGCGACCGATCGCATGCCGAGGTTCGAGTAGCCCGTGCGCATGGCCGGCGCGCCCGCCACCACGCCGTCGAAATAGCCCGGATAGCGTTGCGTCATGATCATGGCTTCGCGACCGCCGGTCGAGCAGCCGACGAAGTACGAGTGATCGGCCGCCCGACCGTAATAGGCAGCAATCAGCTGCTTCGCGATCGGCGCCACCTTGCCGTTCGCGACGTATAGGAAGTTCAGCGTGGCTTCCTGATCGGCGAAGAAGCTGCGGTCGAACACGGCCCCCTGGTGGCCCGTATCGGTGCTGACCACGGCGAATCCTCGCGCCAGAGCCGGCTCGTCGCCGGCGGCCGTCGCCCCGAGCGGCGGGCTCACGGCGCCGTTCAAGCCCCCACCGCCTTGGAACAGGAAGCGGCCGGTCCAGTGGTCCGGCAGCGCGAGCGCGAAGCGAATGCCGTACTCCACGTCACCGACACCCTTGCGCCGCTCGAGCACGCCTTCCACGCGGCAGTGAGCGGGCAGCGTGCGCGCCTCGGCGGCACGGCCGCCGGGGCCCGCCGGGGGCGGTCCCGCCGCGACCCGCTCGGCGGCGGTGATCTCGAGCGCGACGCCCGGCGCGGCGAAGCCGCGCAGGGCGGTGCAGGCCGCCGTGTCCTGGGCCAGAGCGCCGCCCGTCGCGCCGAGCGCAAGCACGGCGCTCGCGACCGCGATGGGGTGGGTGCGCATCACGTGCCGCACGCGCGGCGCCGAGGGGCGGGGTGGGATCATGCCTGCGACCTCCGGGGTGGCTCGTCGGCATCATAGGGTGCAGCGCGAGCGCTGACGAGAGGCAGCAGTCGCCTAGTACTGCTGTGTCACCCAATAAGCTCTCTCGCAAAGGCGCGAAGGCGCCAAGCCAGAGAAGAATAGCTTCTGCTTATCTTCCTTGGCGTCTTCGCGCCTTTGCGAGAGGACTCTTTTCTGACGCAGCCGTACTAGGCGGTCCCGGCGGTCTCGTCGATGATCGTCTTGATCGTGGCTTCCACGTCCGCGGCCACGGTCGCGAGCTCGGCGTCCGGCGACAGCATGCCGAGCATCGCGGTCGGGCGAATCGTGCCGATCTTCGTCGCGCCGCCGTCCTCGAACACGGAGATCCGACACGGCAACGCGGCATTCAAGCGCATATCGCGCTGGAGCACGCGTGCCGCCTGCTGGGGATTGCAGACCTCGTAGATTCGACACTCGGCGGCCAGCGGGTAACCTTTGCGCGTCAGCGTGTCCTTCAGATCATAGACGTGCAGAATGCCGAAGCCGTGCTTGCCCACGATCGCTTCCAGGTCGCGGGCCGCGTCGGCGACGGTCTTGCTCGTAGTGGCGATGTAGTACATGGCGGGCCTCGCGTTCAGGGGCGGCTGCGCGACTCCATGCTCTGCTCGACGCGAACGGCGTCTGCGAGCCGATCGAGTTGCGTTGCCAGGTGCCCCAGGATGTCGTCGATCGACACGATGCCCACGAGCTCGCCGCGCCGGCCGAGAACGGGCACGCGACGCACGCCGCCGCGGCGCATTTCGCGCAGGGCGAACTCCACGCCGTTGTCTTCGCGCACCGTCAACAAGTCGCGCGTCATCACGTCGCCCACGGCGAGCTCGTCGGGCGGCACGCGCTTCGCGACCACGCCGACGACGATGTCACGATCCGTCAGGATGCCGATCGGTGCGCTGACGTTGCCGCGGGTCTCGACCACGATCAGGTCCCCGACGTGCTCCTCGCGCATCCGTACCGCGGCGTCGACCACGCCTTCGTTCGGATCGATCGTCGTGACGTTGTGATTGCAGATCAGGCCGACGCTCATGAGTACCTCCGGTACCTGTGGAGATTGTGTTGGGGCGATGGTCTACCACCAATACGTATTTGCACTATTTCGGCCGATAGGTACAAGCCGCACTAGGCGACACGCGGTCGATCGCAGAGTCTGAGCCGCGAGGGGCACGAAATGCGGCAGAACACGATCCTGGTAGTGGTCGATCCAGCGGCGGGCGCGAGTCAGCCGGTGCTGGCACGTGCGGGCTGGTTGGCCAAGCAGAGCGGCGCGCGGGTCGAGCTGTTCGCCTGCGATTTCGATGCGGCCATCGAGTCGGGCAAGATCGACGCGGCATGGGGCGGGGAGCCCGGAGCGCGCGAGCGGCTGCTGGCGCGCCGGCGGCAGGTCCTCGAGGAGCTCGCGCAGCCGCTGCGCGATGCGGGGCTCACCGTTACGGTCGACGTCGTCTGGGATCATCCGCTGGACGCCGCGGTCATCAAGAAGGCCGCGGCCCACGACTACTGGCTCGTGGCCAAGGACACGCACCACCACAACGTGCTGCAGCGCACGTTTCTGACCCAGACCGATTGGCATCTGATCCGGAAGTGCCCCGCGCCCCTGCTGCTCGTCAAGGACCGCGAGCTTGCCGTGGAGCCCAACGTCATGGCGGCCGTAGATCCCGTCAACGAGCACGATAAGCCCGCCGCGCTCGACGATCGCATCTTCGGTTTCGCGGCCGATTTGGCGCGAACCGTCCGCGGCCACATGCACATCGTCCATGCGTTTTCGACGCCGCTCGGCGTCGAGCTGCCGCCCGACGTTCGGGACATCATCGCCCAGGAGCATCGCGACGCGATGAAGACGTTTCTCGATTCGCATCCCGTGCTCGGCGAGAGATCCTATTTGTACGAAGGGCTGGCCCACGAGTGTCTGCAGCATGCCGCGATGGAGCACGAGGCCGACTTTGTGGTCATGGGCGCCGTGGCACGCCGTGGGCTGAAGCGACTATTCATCGGCAGCACGGCCGAGCGCGTGCTCGACCGATTGCCGTGCGATCTCGTGATCATCAAACCGTTGGGCTTCGAGCCCCCGGAGGATGTGGACTAGGATGCGTATCACCAACAGGTTGTTTTGCCGAGCCATCGCGGCCGCGGCCCTGGGCACGGGACTCGCGGCCGCCCACATGGCCATGGCTTTCGACGCGTTCACGCTGGCCGACTACAGCGGCGAGGAGCTGTTCGGACGGTTCTGCGCGAGCTGCCACGGCGAGCAGGCGCACGGGGACGGTCCGGTGGCGCGCAGCCTGAACACCGTCGTGCCCGACCTTACGAGGATCGCCGCCCGCTACGGCGAGTTCCCTGCCATGCTGATTCGCGACACGGTCGACGGTCGCGGCGTCGACGTTCGCGCCCACGGCACTCGCGCGATGCCCGTTTGGGGCTATGAGTTCTGGGTGGAGGAAGGCGGCGACGTGGTCGCGCAGAGCACGGTGCGCGAAGCGATCAACAAGCTCGTCGAGTATCTGCGCACCATACAGCGCGACGGTCGCGAGCCGGCGCGCGGCCGTAACTAGAGGCGCCTCGCGCCCTCGACAGAATGATGGCCGAGTCCCCCGCACAGTTGGTCGTGCCGCTCGAGCGAGTGTCGATGCGCGACGTGCCGCGCGTCGGCGGCAAGAACGCTTCGCTCGGCGAGCTTCTCGGGCATCTCGCGCAGGTCGGCGTGCGCGTCGCCGGTGGCTTCGCGACCGACGTGGCCGCGTACTGGGCCTTCGTCACGGCGAACGACCTCGCTACGATCATCGATGCTGCGATGCGCGAGTATCTCGCGGGCGGTCTGCCTGTGGAGCAGGCCGGCAAGAAAATCCGCGCCGCGTTCCTCGCGGGCACCGTGCCGGCGGCCGTCGGCGATGCGATCGTGGCCGCCTATCGCGGGCTCGGCTCGAACGCCTCGGTGGCCGTGCGCTCGAGCGCTACGGCCGAGGACCTGCCGGAGGCGAGCTTCGCCGGCCAGCAAGAGACCTTTCTCAACGTTCGCGGCGAAGCGGCGCTGCTCGACGCGTGCCGCGCGTGCTTCGCTTCGCTGTACACGGATCGCGCCATCGTCTATCGCCAGACGCACGGCATCGATCAGCTGAAGGTGGCGCTGTCGATCGGCGTGCAGCCGATGGTTCGCTCCGACCGCGGCGGGGCGGGCGTGATGTTCTCGGTCGACACGGAAACCGGCTTCCCGCGCGCCGTCGTCATCAATGCGAGCTGGGGCCTCGGCGAGACCGTCGTGCAGGGCAGTGTGGATCCCGACGAGTATCGCGTGTTCAAGCCGCTGCTGGATCGCCCGGAACTCAAGCCGATCCTCGAGCGCAAGCTCGGTCGCAAGGAACAGAAGCTGGTGTATGGCGACGCCGAAGCCCGGACGCGCCTCAAGGCGACCAGCGCTCGGCAGCGCCGCGCGTTCGTCCTGAGCGACGAGGAGATCCTCGAGCTCGCCCGCTGGGCCGTCAAGATCGAGGACCACTACGGCAAGCCGATGGACATGGAATGGGCCAAGGACGGGCGCACCGGCAAGCTGTACATCGTGCAGGCCCGGCCGGAGACGGTTCAGGCGCGGCGCGAGGCCGCGCAGCTGAAGACCTACCGGCTGCGCCGCACCGGGGCGCGCCTGCTGTCGGGCGCGGCCGTGGGCGAAGCGGTGGCGGTCGGCAATGTCTGTGTGCTGCGCAGCGCGGCCGACATCGCTCGCTTCGTGCCCGGCAGCGTGCTCGTCACGCCGATCACGGATCCCGACTGGGTGCCGATCATGAAGCAGGCCGCGGCGGTCGTCACGGATCACGGCGGCCGCACGTCCCATGCCGCGATCGTGAGCCGCGAGCTCGGGTTGCCGGCGGTCGTCGGCACGGCCACCGCGACGACGGCGCTGCGCGACGGTCAAGCCATCACCGTCTCGTGTGCCGAGGGCGACACCGGCGCCGTCTACGACGGCGCCGCGGAGTTCGACGTCGAGGATCTCGACATCGGCACGATCCCGGCCACACGTACCCATGTCCTGCTGAACGTCGGCAACCCGGCCGCGGCCTTCCGCTGGTGGCGCCTGCCGACCGACGGCGTGGGCCTTGCTCGAATCGAGTTCATCATCGGCCACGACATCAGGGCGCATCCCCTTGCGCTGCTGCGGCCCGAGGCCGTCGCATCGCGCAAGGAGCGGGCGGCGATCGCGCGTTTGACGCGTGACTGGCCGAGCCCCGCCGAGTATTTCGTGACGCAGCTCGCCGCGGGCATCGCGCGGATCGCCGCCGCGCACCATCCGCGGCCCGTGATCGTTCGCACCAGCGACTTCAAGACGAACGAGTACGCGCGACTGCTCGGCGGTGCGGCATTCGAGCCGCACGAGGAGAACCCCATGCTCGGCTGGCGCGGTGCCAGCCGCTACTACACGGACTACCGGGACGGCTTCGCGCTCGAGTGCCGGGCGCTGAAGCGCGTGCGCGACGAGATCGGATTGACGAATGTCATCGTCATGATTCCGTTCTGTCGCACGCCGGCCGAGGCCGATGCGGTGCTGCGCGTGATGGCGGAGAACGGGCTCGAGCGCGGAGCGAACGGGCTCGAGGTGTACGTGATGTGCGAGATCCCGTCGAACGTGGTGCTCGCCGAGCAGTTTGCCGAGCGATTCGACGGGTTCTCGATCGGCAGCAACGATCTGACGCAGCTCGTGCTCGGTGTGGACAGAGACTCGGCGCGATTACGCAGCCTGTTCGACGAGCGCAACGAAGCCGTGACGCGGCTGATCGGCGCCGTCATCGAATCGGCGCATCGCGCGGGACGCAAGGTGAGCCTGTGCGGGCAGGCGCCGAGCGATCGGCCTGATTTCGTCGAGTTTCTCGTGGCGGCCGGCATCGACTCGGTATCGGTGACGGCCGACAGCTTCGTCCGCGTGAAGAACAGCGTCGCTGCTGCCGAGCGGGCGCGAGGGTCGTAGGTAAAACTACGACTCCCGATGCGCCGTGCGGTTGCCTACAGTAGCGCCCCGTGTTGATACCCGAGCGTAGGACCGTCGAGAGCACCGAGGAGGCGGGTGATCCTGGATCACGAACGCTGGTGGTGCTGATTACCGACCCTCTCACGCTGCATCGAGCGCCGGGGCCCGCGTCGACCGTGAGCCCGATCTCGTCCGGCGTGTTGCGGATCGACGGCTCCGCCGACCGTTGCGCCGGAACGGCCGACGCGCTCTACCGGAACCTGCCGCTCCTCGAGCGCCTCGGACCCGCCCGGGTGCTCGTGCAGATCGGCGATGATCATGTCGGCGACGCGGACTGTCGCGCGGTGCTCGAGACACACCGCCGCAGAGGTCTGGGCGTGACGATCGGCTGCGTGGAGGTACCCGTCGAGGTTGCGCGAAATTGCGCCGTGCTCGGCGTGGACGCGCGCGGGCGCGTCGTGCGGTGCGCCGACAAGCCACTGCACCCGCAGCCGCTGGCCGACGATCCCACGCGGGCTCTGATTGCCGGCGACCTGTACGTGTTCGACATGGATCCGCTCGTCGACTGCTTGAGCGTGGATGCGGCCGATGCCGGATCGACGCACGATCTGCGCCGCGATCTGTTGCCGCTGCTCGTCCGCGCCGGTGAAGTCGGCGCGCACGTGATCCGCAACCCCGCCGTCGTCAGTCGTTACGTTCCCAAGTGACGCGCGCGAAATAGCCCTGCTCGTCGTAGTGCGTGTTGAGCTTGCCGCCCCAAGCGCTTTCGAGCGCATGGCCCAGCCGGCGGGGCAGGTGCACGTCCGTGGTCGTGACCTCGATCGTTCCGCCGCGGCGTTTCACGGCGATGATCCTGTGCAGTGGGTGCTCGCGCGTCTCCGCCGCCTCGACGTTGCGTAGTAGATGCAGAACCTCGCCGGCGTGCGCCGTTGCGAATGCGCCGGTCACGATGATTTCGCCGGCGGGATAGCGGTCGTTGATGCGCCTGCACGCAGGGCAGACCATGGTGGCGGGCGGCGGCGGCGTCACGCCCTGCCAGCGCCAGTGGCCGCGCAAGTAGACGGCGCCGCACCGTGAGCAGCGCTGCGGGCCACGCGGCTTCCTGCCGGCGCGGTAGGGGTCGTGCACTTCTTCCGCGAGCCGCGGATTGCCGAACCCTTGTCGTCGCGGCGACACCCTCGCCTTCGTGAAACGCCTTGGCGTGCTCATGCGACGACTATCGAGCCGGCGCGTGGGCCGTCGCCATACGTACTTGTCGCTACGGGCAGACCGCTTCGCTCAGGCGCGTGCCGCGCCCATGTGCGCGTGGATGGCCGCGAGCAGCTCGTCGGCCCGAATCGGTTTGCTCAAGAACCGCGCGTTCTGCAAGCGGTGGCTTTCGATCTTGCCCGTATCGCCGGTGACGAAGATGGCCGGGATCTCGGTGCGGGCCCCCTCGCGGATCGCGCTGACGACGGCGAACCCGGTCTCTCCGCCGCGCAAATGGTAGTCGCTGATGATCACGTCCGGCATGGCTGCTGCCGCCTGCTCCAACGCCTCGCGCTCGCAGCTCGCGATCCGCACCTCGAACCCTTCGAGCTCGAGCAGCAGGCTCGTGGCCTCCGCAACGGCAAGCTCGTCGTCGACGACCAGCACGCGGCCGGTGCTGGGACCCACGTCGGCCACGGCGGCCTCATGAATGTCCGAGTGCCCCTCGGCCGAGGGCAGGCCCACCGTGAAGACCGTGCCGTGGCCGGGCTCCGAGTGGATGTCGAGCGATGCATTCAGCAACGTCGCGAGCCGCCGGACGATCGACAGACCCAGGCCGAGGCCCTCGGGCCGCTGCGACCCGTGGTCGATCTGATAAAACTCCTCGAAGATACACTCGATCTGGTCGCCCGGAATGCCGATGCCCGTATCGCGCACCTCGATGTCGACTCTGTCGCCGCGACGCCGGCATGCGACGCGGACGCTGCCGTGGAGCGTATAGCGGATCGCGTTCGCGATCAGATTGCCGAGCAAGCGCCGCAGCAGCTCCGGATCCGTGAGGCCGCTTTCGACCGTCGGCTCGATGCGCAGCGCGAGCCCTTTCTCCGCGGCCTGCGGCTCGTAATCCGAGCGCAGGCGATCGAGGACGGCACCGAGCCCATGGGCCGCGATGTCGGCCTTGACGGCGCCGCTGTCGAGCTTGCTGATGTCGAGCACCGACGTCAGCAGCGCCCCCATGGTGTCGAGCGCGAGCTGCTGGCGCTCGAGCACGCCACGCAGCGCGGCGTTGGTGCCGGCATACCGCGTGGCCGCGCGGTTCAGCAGGTTCAGCGTCTGCACGGGCTGACGTAGATCGTGGCTGGCGGCGGCCAGCAGGCGACTCTTCGCACGGTTGGCCTCGATCAGCCGATTCTCGGTTTCGCGCCGGGCCGTCGCGTCGCGGATCGCGGCCACGATCAGCGTGCCAGCGCCGCTCGGCACGGGACTCAAGCTGATCTCGACGGGGAACTCGGTGCCGTTCTTGTGCAGACCGAGCAGCGTGAGATCGCGGCCCATCGGCCGCGGCCGCGGCGCGGCGTTGAACTGCATGCGGTGCGCCACGTGGCCGGCGCGCAGACGCGGCGGCAGCAGCGTATCGACGTTCACGCCCGTCAGCTCGGCCGCGACGTAGCCGAACGTCTGCTCGATGCGGGCATTCGCAAATACGATCGTGCCGTCCGCCTCGACGACGACCGTGGCGTCGGGCGCGAGCTCGAGCAGTGTTTTTGGCAGGTCGCCCGAAAAAATCATAACCGGCCGGTCCGTGCAGGCGCTAACGACGAGTATGCGCCCTGGCGGTGGCCGAGACCAAAATTCCAGGCTTCGTGAAACGCGTGCCGCGCTCCCGCGCGCGGTGGACCCGGCGCGAACGGCACGACGGCACGCGCGGCGTCAGCCGCCCAGGGTGACCGCGGCGGTGACGGTCCCCGCCACGAGCGCCGCGAGCAGCACGAGCGTGGCCGAGCGCAGCATGGGCGCACCGCCGAGCACGGCGGCGAGCGTTCCCTTGACGGCCGTGTTCACGAGCGCCGCAACGGCGATGGCCCGTGCCGCGGTCGACGGCTCGAGGCTGCCGGTCGCCGCTCGCCGAGCCAGGGCGATCGTCACCGCATCGACGTCGGCGAGCCCCGCGATCGCGGCCACGGCATAGGCCCCGGGGTCGCCGAGCCAGTGATCGAGCGCGGCGGCTGCGATGAACAGCACCGTCAGGAACACGCCGAAAGTCAGCGCTGCGGACAGCTGCAGAGGGTTCGTGAGCGTGATCTGGCCCGTTGTCGCGCCGCGGGTCCGCAGCATTGTCGCTGCGGCCGCCGCGAGCGGCACGGCAGCCAACACCGCGAAAGTGGGCCAGAGCTCGGCGAGCAGGGGACCGTGGACCGCGCCGATCACGACCACGAGTCGCGGTAACATCGTGGCCGCCGCCAGCGCGATGCCGGCGCCGAGCAGTGCGACCGGCGCATGCGCCGCCCGAGCCCGGCGTGCGTAGGCGACCGTCACGGCCGTCGACGAGCTCAAGCCGCCGAACAGCGCCGTCAGCAGCAGGCCGAGCCGCGGACCCAGCGTCCGAACCGCGAAGTAGCCGAGGTACGACAGCCCCACGATCAGCGCGACGAACTTGCCGATGACTTGCGGGTTCACGGCTTGCCAGGGCCCCATCGGCCGATCCGGCAGCACGGGCACGAGCACAGCGGCGATTGCGATCAGCTGCAGCGTGGCCAGCAGCTCCGCTCGCTCGAGCCGCTCGATCGCCTGGTGAAACTCGGCCTTGAAGCCGAGCAACAGCGTCATGACGATGCCGGTCGCCGCGGCCTCGAACGGGGCGCCGAGCACGGCGACGGCGCCGAGCCCGAACGTCGCGAGCATCGCGAGCTCGGTCGTCATGCCGTAGTCGTGTTGCTCGCGGACGCTGATCAGATAGCCACCGACCACGAGCGCGCCGACGACGAGCAGGCCGGCCGCGAGCACGACGAACCGGTCGGGCAGCGACAGCGCCGCCAGCACGCCGCCCAGGAGACCCGCGACCGCAAACGTGCGAAGTCCCGCCAGGCGCTGCCCGCCGTGCTGCTCGCGCGTTTTCCAGCCGCGCTCGAGGCCTACGATGAGTCCGATGCCGAGCGCGACTGCGAGCCGGTGCCACAGAGCAGGTTCCATGGCGGGTAAGGTTACGCGTCCGCGCTCGCCGCGCTAAGGTCGGCTGGCGTCACCAGCTCGACGTCCGCGGCGGCCAGTCGCTCGAGCAGGCGGCGCTCGCGGACGACCGGCCAGAGCCCATAGAGCAGCACCTCGAGCGGATGCCACATCACCACCCAGCCGGCGATCACGAGGCTCTCGCGCAGGATCTCGCCCGGTGTCCCGAGCGCCTTGAGCGGAGCGAGCGTCGCCGTGCCGATGCACACGATGAGTGCTGCGAGGCCGATCGCGAGGCTGAGCCGGACCTCGCGCAGCATGCGCCGCCGACGCAGTGCTTGCAGGCTCGCCGCGCGCGCGAAGTGGCTGTGGACCGCGGCAACGACATCCGCGAGCGAAAGCGCCGGCGGCCGCTCGCGGTCGACATGGATCTCGATCCGTAACGTCTCATCGCGCGGCAGCTCGCGTGCCCACGCGACGATGAATTCCTCGCAGTCGGGGTCGAGATCGCGCTCGCGAAACGGCGACGGATCGATCGTGTTGAATAGCTGGCGTAGCTCGTGAATGCGTACCTGGATCGTCGCGGCCTCAGTCGGCATCGGGCGTCGCCGGCGCCGCCGTTGCGGCGCGGCGCAGGATGCGAGCCTGCGCGGCATAGTACAGCACGGGAATCACGACGAGCGTCAGCAACGTCGATACCGCGATGCCGAAGATCAGGGCCACGGCGAGGCCGTTGAAGATCGGGTCGTCGAGGATGAAGAACGCCCCGAGCACCGCGGCGAGGGCCGTCAGCGCAATCGGCTTGGCGCGCACGGCACCGGCCCGAATCACCGCGGCCTCGAGCGTCGCGCCGGCCGCAAGCTCCTGATTCACGAAGTCGACGAGCAGGATCGAGTTGCGGACGATGATGCCGGCTAGCGCGATCATGCCGATCATCGACGTCGCGGTGAACTGGGCGCCGAGCAACGCGTGACCGGGCAGCACGCCGATGATCGTCAGCGGAATCGGCGCCATGATCACGAGCGGCACCCAATACGAGCCGAATTGCGCGACCACGAGCAGATAGATCAGCACGAGGCCCACGCTGTATGCGATCCCCATGTCGCGGAATGTGTCGTACGTGACCTGCCACTCGCCGTCCCATTTCAGGCTGTAGTCCGCCGTCGAGCGCGGCTGGGCGATGTAGTGCTGCGGCAGGGTGCGGCCGCCCGGGGGGTCGCTGCGAATCCGGCTGGCGACTCGGAACATGCCATACAGCGGGCTGTCGAGCGGGCCGGCCATGTCGCCCGTGACGAAGGCGACCGGCAGCAGATCCTTGTGGTAGATCGTCTTCTCCCACTGGCTCATCATCGGCCTGACGATTTCCGCGAGTGGCACGAGCTGGCCGCCGCGGCCGGCCACCCGAAGCATGAGCACGCTGTCGAGCTCGGCTTTGTCGGCGGCCGGCAGCTCGAGGCGTACGGGCACGGGATACTTGCTGTGCTCGTCGTGCACGTACGTCGCGTCGTCGCCGCCGAGGGCCGCCGCGAGCGCGCGCGTGACGTCGGCTTGAGCGACGCCGAGCAACGCAGCCTTGCTGCGGTCGATCTCGAGCAGCCAGCGCGGGGCCGCGGACTCGACGCTGTCGTCGACGTCGACGAGATCCTCGGTGCTTGCGAACAGGGCGTTCAGCTCGCTCGCGACCCGCAGCTGACCCGCGTAGTCCGGTCCGTACACCTCGGCCACGAGCGGGGCCTGAACCGGAGGCCCGGGCGGCACCTCGACGAGCTTGACGGACGCGCCGTACGCATTGCCGATCGTGACGAGCGGGGACCGCAAAGCTCGCGCGATCTCGTGGCTTTGCCGATCGCGCAGGTGCTTGTCGATGAGGTTGACCTGCAGGTCGCCGACGTTGCCGCCGGAGCGCAGGTAGTACTGGCGGACGAGGCCGTTGAAGTTGATCGGCGCAGCCGTGCCGGCGTAGCTCTGGTAATCGCTGACCTCGGGCACCTTGCGAATCTCGACGGCGAGCGCGTCGAGCACGGCCGCCGTCTGCTCCACCGGCGTGCCCTCCGGCATGTCGACGACGACCTGGAACTCCGATTTGTTGTCGAACGGCAGCATCTTCAGCACGACCAGCCGGAAGGCCACGAGGCTCATCGCGAGCACGATCGCGATGCCGACGCCGGCGTACAGCTTGTGGCGCGCCTTGCGACCGCCCGGGCCGCTCAAGAAACGCCCGACGAGGCGCGTGAACAGCGGCTCGAGCGCCGCGGCCCGCAGCTCGTGACCGCCGGCGTGCGTGCGCAGCAGCTTCGCGGCGAGCCAGGGCGTGACGACGAGCGCCACGGCCAGCGACAGCAGCATGCCCGTGCTCGCGTTGATCGGAATCGGGCTCATGTAAGGGCCCATGAGGCCCGTGACGAAGGCCATGGGCAGCAGCGCCGCGATGACCGTGAAGGTGGCGAGGATCGTCGGGCCGCCCACCTCGTCGACCGCCGGCGGAATCGCTTCCAGCAGCGTCTTCGCGCCGAGCGTCATGTGCCGGTGGATGTTCTCGACCACGACGATGGCGTCGTCGACGAGAATGCCGATCGAGAAGATCAACGCGAACAGCGACACGCGATTGATCGTGAAGCCCCACGCCCACGATGCGAACAGCGTGATGGCCAGCGTGATCACGACGGCCGTGCCGACCACCACGGCCTCGCGCCAGCCGAGCGCGAGCAGCACGAGCAGCACGACGGCGCTGGTCGCGAAGATCAGCTTGCTGATCAGCTTGCGGGCCTTGTCGTCGGCGGTGCGCCCGTAGTTGCGCGTCATCGTCGCGTGCACGCCGGCGGGGATCAGCACGCCTTCGAGCGTCTGCAAGCGATCGGCAAGCTCGCCCGCGATCACCACCGCGTTCGTGCCCGGCTTCTTCGCGATCGCCAGCGTCACGGCCGGTGCGATGATGCCGCTCGGCAGACCGATCTCGGCCGCGCCCGCCCCCGTGCCGAAGCGCACGTAGCTCTCCGGCTGGTCGGGGCCGGCCACGACATTCGCCACCTCGTCGAGGTAGATCGGTTTGCCGTCGCGCACGCCCACCACGAGCTCGGCCACGTCGTCGGCCGTGGCGAGGAATGCGCCACTCGTGACCGGAATCTCGGCGTCGTGGGCGACCATCGAGCCGGCCTGTGCCACGGCGTTCGCAGCGACCAGCGCCTGGTGTAGCCCGTCGAGCGACAGCCCGTAGGCCGCGAGCCGCTGCGGGTCGAGCACCACGTGCACGACGTTGTCCGGGCCGCCGATCGTGTAGACGTCGCGAGTGCCCTCGACGCGCTTGAGCTCGGCCTCGAGCGTGTGAGCAACGCGCTGCAGGTCGTGAGCGGCGCGAGCCGGATCGTCGGTCCACAGCGTGACCGTCACGATCGGCACGTCATCGATGCCCATCGGCTTGATCAGCGGCGGCTGGATGCCGGCGGCGAGGGCGCGCGGATCCTGATGCGACAGCACGGTGTCGTAGAGACGGACGATCGCGGCCGTGCGGTCCTCGCCGACCTCGTACTGAATCGTGAGCACGGCCATGCCCGGCCGCGCGACGGAGTAGGTATGCTTCACGCCCTCGATCTGCGCCAGGATCTGCTCGAGCGGCGTGGCGACGAGATTCTCGACCTCGGTCGCGCTCGCGCCCGGAAACGGCACGAAGATGTTCGCGAACGTGACGTTGATCTGCGGCTCTTCCTCGCGCGGGGTGACGAGCACGGCGAAGAGGCCGAGCAGCAGGGCGGTCAACGCCAGCAGCGGCGTGAGCTTCGAATCCTGAAAGGCGGCCGCCAGCCGGCCCGAGAGCCCCAGTTTCGTGGGCGATGTCATAAGGGGCTTACCGCTGTTCCTCGGCGTACACGCCGGCCGCCAGCGGATCCGTGGCAAGCGACTCGCCGGCCGCAAGCCCGGCCAGCACCTCCGTGCGTTCGCCGTAGCGGCGCCCGATCCTGATCTGGCGCAAGGTCACGGCGGCGGTGCCCACGACGTAGAGGGCCGTGAGCTCGCTGCGGTGCACGATGGCGCTCGTCGGCACCAGCAGCCGCTGCGCGTCGCCGACGATGAAGCCGACCTTGACGAACGTGCCGGGATACAGCGTGGCGGCGCCCGCCGGCAGCGTGACGCGGACGCGGAACGTGTTCGTCCCCGGGCTCGCCACCGGGAAGAACGTCAGCGACTCGGCGGGAATCGCGCGATCGTCGACGTAGACGTTCGCCTTGCCGATTCGCCGGATCGGCTCGAGCATGCTTTGCGGCACGTCGACGTTGACGCGCAGGTGCTCGAGCGACAGGCCACTCATCAGGGGCGCCCCTGGCCGCACCACCTCGCCGACCTCGACGTGCCGCTGCGACACGATGCCGGCATAGGGTGCCCGCACGATCGTGTACTCGAGCTGCTCCTCGGCGTGCTTCACGCCGGCGCGCGCGGATGCGAGGCGTGCCTTGGCCGCCTCGTCGTTGGCGCGGGCCTGCTCGAAGCGCGCTTTCGACACCGTGCCGTTGTCGAACATCGACGCTACGCGATCGAATTCCGCCTGGGCCTCGGTCGCGCGCGCCTCGGCCTCCTGGAGCGAGCCTCGTGCGCTGCTCAGCGCGGCACGCTGCTCGACGTCGGTGAACTTCATGATCGGTGCGCCGGCCGGCACGAAGTTGTCGACGTCGTAATAGATCTCCGCGACCCGGCCCGAGGTCTGGGCCGAGACGGTCGCGCGATTCACGGCTTCGATCGTGCCGTCCCACACGCGTTCGCGCGGCGCCGTCTCGTACGCCGCCGTGACGGTCATGAGCGGCACCTCGGCCGCGCTCACCGCGCCGAGGCCCGTGAGGGCCAGGAAGGCGGAAGCAAGGCAAAGCTCGGGGCAGCCGCGTCGCAGCGCACGCAGGGTGGGCATTTCTACTCGCATGGTCACCTCATAAGCGGGCCGCGGCGTGCGCGAGCTCAAGGTCGGAAAGGATCGCGTCGTAGCGCGCGGAGTCGCGATTGCCGAGCGTCAGCGTGCGTAGCGCCTCGGCATCGAGCACCTCGGTATTGGTGCCCTCGCCGTTGCGATAGCGATCGCGGACGACACGCAGATTCTCGTCGGCCTGCTGGACCGCGCTCGCGGCGACGGCGAGCCGCGCGCGCGCGGCGTCGCGCAGGTGCCAGGCGGTCGTGACTTCGAGCTCCACGGCGAGCGTCTCGTCGCGGCGCTGTGCCGCGGCAGCATCCGACTGCCGGTGCAGGGCGGCCGCGGTCTCGCGCGTGCGGCCGCCGTCGAACGGGCTCCAGCGCACCCCGAGCGCCACGGACCAGTAGTCGCGGCGGTTCAGCACGTCGTTCTCGAGATAGGTGTAGCCGCCGCTGACGACCAGCTGCGGCCGCCGTCCCGCCTGGGCGGCCTCGGCGCGCGCGGTCCAGGCACTGGCCGCGGCGTCGAGCGACGCGAGCTCGGCGCGGCTCGTGCGAGCGTTCGCGACGAGCTCCGTGAGCGTCGCCGGGGCCGGGACGACGGAGAAGGACTCCGGGAGCGCTTCGACGGCCACGCTCGCGTCGAGCGGCCGGCCGGTGGCGCGGTTATACGCGGCGCGCGCGATCGCCAGGCCTCGATCGGCTTGCAGCTCGCGCTGCTCCGCGTCGGCCAGCGACACCGTCGCCGCAAGGTAATCGTTGGTCGGCACCGCGCCGGAGCGGCGCATATCCTCCACGTCCTTCGCGTGCGCGCGCAGGCTGGCCGTGGCGGAACGAGCGACATCGAGCGCGCTCTGCGCGCGCAGCACGCCGAGGTAGGCCTGTGCAACACCGAGCTTCACGGCGGCGATCACGGCCGCGACCGCTCGCTCGCGGCTGTCGTGCGCGGCGCCGGCTGAGGCGATCGTCGCGGCGACGGCGCCGCCGCTGTATACGGGCACCGAGACGCGAGCCTCGGCCGTCGTGAACGTGTTGCCGCCGAACAGCGGCAGCACGATCGGCAGCCCGGCGCCGCTGAAGTCGAACGCCGGCGCATCGCGAAACCGGCTCGTCGAGCTCGATGCCGTGAGGTTCGGCCGCCGCGCGGCGCGCGCGACCGCCAGCTCGGCGGCCGCCGCATCGCTCTGCGCGACTGCGGCGGCCACTTTCGAGTCGGACTCGAGCGCCAGCCGCCACGCGTCGTCGAGCGTCTCGCCCGACGCTTGGCTCGCGAGCGCGACCGCAAGAGCGGCGGCCCCGACGCGACCCCGCAAGGTGCCGATCGCCGTCCGCATCTCAGCTTTGCAGGCGCTCGATCCCGAGCGCCTTGAGCACGTACCGCTCGTACACCGGGTCGGTGTTGCCGGATTTCACCTTGTGCAGGAAGTACTTCTCGAAGGCGATCTTCGCGAGGTGCACCCATTTGCCTTTCTTGGCCCACGTCACGTTCCGCGGCGGCAGCTCGGGCAGCGCCACGAACGCGATGCCGTCGTCGCCGGCGTCCGCGAGACAAATGGCATTCATCGTCGCGCGGGCCTGCGGAGCTTCGCCGCGCAGCTCCGCGCCGATGTTCGCGACGATCGCGCTGACCATCGACTCGATCATGTAGCCCGTCTTCGGCGCCCCCGTCGGGACGGGCGTCTTCTCGATCGGCGGGATCGCGATGCCGACGCCGGCCGCGTAGATGCTCGGGTACTTCGGGCTGCGCTGCTTGTCGTCGACGAGCACGAAGCCGCGCGGATTGCACAGGCCCTCTACGCCGGCAACGGCGTCGACGCCCTTGAACGCGGGCAGCAGCATCGTGAATTTCGACTCGAGCACCTGCGTCTTGGTGGCTTGCCCTTGCGCGTCGTGCTCCGTCACGAACACCTTGCCTTCCTCGAGCTTGCTGACGGCGGCGTTCGTGATCCACTGGATGTGCCGCTGCCGGAACTCCGATTCCATCAGGCCCTTCGAGTCGCCGACGCCGGCGAGGCCCATGTGGCCGATGTACGGCTCGCTCGTGACGAACGTCATCGGCACCTTGTGACGCAGCTTGCGGCGGCGCAGGTCCGCGTCGAGGATCATCGCGAACTCATACGCCGGGCCGAAGCAGCTGGCGCCTTGCACGGCGCCCACGACGATGTGGCCAGGGCTCTCGAGGAACTTTTCGTAGTGCCGATACGCCTCGCTCGCGTGCTCGAGCGTGCAGATCGACTGCGTGTAGCCTAAGTCCCGGCCGAAGCCAGGGATCTCCTCGAACGCGAGCTTCGGGCCTGTCGCGATCACGAGGAAGTCGTATGGGCGGCGCGTGCCGTCGGCGAGCTCGAGGTACTTGTCCGCGACGTCGATCCGCGTCGCCCGCTGCGGCACGAAATCGATACCCCGCTTCGTGAGATACGGCCCGAGCTCGAGGCTCGTGTCGCTCGGGGCTCGCCAGCCCACGGCCACCCACGGGTTCGACGGCACGAACTCAAAGCGGCTCGAGGCATTCACGAGCGTGATTTCATGCCCGCGGCCGAGCGCGCCCTTCAGCTCGTAGGCCGCCGGCACGCCACCGGTCCCGGCTCCCAGCACGATGATCTGCGCCATGTGCGTCTCCTGTCGGATTGGACGGGCTATTCAACACCCGCGTCGCCGCCGCGGCCCATCCGTAGAGCCCGTGCGCGGCATCCGTATTAACCGCAAGCGGAGGCGGTCGCGAGCGTTGGCGGCGCCTGCGAGCAAGCGGATAATCGCTCCGTGGCCTCCCTCCTGGACCCCGTTACGCTTGCTCGTATCCAGTTCGCGCTGAATATGAGCTTCCACATCCTGTTCCCCGCGATCACGATCGGCCTGGCCTGGGTGCTGCTGTACTTCCGGATCCGGTTCACGCGCACGCGTAATGCGGCCTGGGAGTACGCCTATTACTTCTGGGTCAAGATCTTTGCGCTCACGTTCGCGCTCGGCGTCGTGTCCGGAGTGACGATGAGCTTCCAGTTCGGCACCAATTGGCCGGGGTTCATCGAGCGGGCCGGCAACATCACCGGCCCTCTGCTCGGCTACGAGGTGCTCACCGCGTTCTTCATCGAGGCGACGTTTCTCGCAATCATGCTGTTCGGCAAGGAGCGGGTGTCGAACGGCGTGCATCTCGCGTCGGCGGCGCTCGTGGCGCTCGGCACGACGATGTCGGCCTTCTGGATCCTCAGCCTGGACTCGTGGATGCAGACGCCGCAGGGACATGAGATCGTCGCGGGCAAGTTCTTCGCCGTCGACTGGCTTGCGGTGATTCTGAATCCGTCGTTTCCGTATCGCTTGGCGCACATGATCACGGCCTCGCTGCTGACCACGGCGTTTCTGATCGCGGGCATCAGCGCAGGGCGCACGATCCGCCGCGTCGACGGTCCGGCCACGGCGCTCGTGCTGAAGACCGGCGTCCGTCTCGCTGCGCTGCTGGCGCCGCTGCAGCTGGTGCTCGGCGATCTGCACGGCTTGAACACGCTCGAGCACCAGCCCGCGAAGATCGCGGCGATCGAAGCCCTCTGGCATACGGGCACGGGCGCGGCGTTCACGGTGCTCGGCTGGCCGGACGAGGGGGAGGGGCGCACTCGCTTTGCGCTCGAGATCCCGAAGGGATCGAGCCTGGTGCTCACGCACGATCCCGACGGGCGCGTCGCCGGGCTCGATGCTTTCCCGGAGGCGCATCCGCCGGTCGCGCCGCTGTTCATCGCCTTCCGCGTCATGGTGGGCCTCGGCCTCACGATGATCGCGGTAGCGTGGTATGCCGCGTGGGCAACCCGCGGCGCCGGACCTCCGTCACGAGGCGTGCTGCGCGCGTTGTCCTGGATGACGTTCTCCGGCTGGGTCGCGACGCTGGCGGGTTGGTACGTGACCGAGATCGGTCGCCAACCGTGGATCGTGTATGGGCTGTTGCGCACGGCCGACGTCGTTGCGCCGCATCCGGCGACCGTGGTCGGCGCTACGTTGCTCGCGTACGCGGGCTTGTACGTGTTCCTACTGCTCTCCTACATCCTGACCCTGCGGTATCTCGGCACCAAGCCCGCCGCGTCGTTGCGGATGCTGAATCAACCCTCGATCGGCGGCCGGTGACGAATGGCTGTCGCGCTCCCTCTGATTTTCATGGCGATCATGGGTCTCGCGCTGCTCGCCTATGTGGTCCTCGACGGCTACGACCTCGGGATCGGTCTGCTGCTGCCGTTCGCCGACGATCAGGAGAAGGACGTCATGATCGCGGCGATCGGGCCGTTCTGGGACGCGAACGAAACCTGGCTCGTGCTCGGCGTCGGCGTCCTGCTGATTGCGTTTCCCTCTGCGCACGGGCTCGTGCTGACGGCCCTGTATCTGCCCGTCACGCTGATGCTGATCGGCTTGATTCTGCGCGGCGTGTCGTTCGACTTTCGCGTGAAGGCCGCCGCCACGCAGAAGCGCATGTGGAACCGCGCGTTCGCGGCCGGCTCCCTGCTAGCGTCGGTGGCGCAGGGATGGATGCTCGGAAGCTATGTCACCGGCCTCGCGTCGACGACGATCGGTCACTATTTCGCGGCGCTGATCGCGTTCACGATACCCGCCTTGTACGTCGTTCTGGGCGCCGGCTGGTTACTGCTGAAGACCGAGGGGCCATTGTTCGATAAGGCGCTGGCGTGGGGCAGACGGGCGATGCCGGCCATGGGACTCGCACTGCTCGCGATCTCCATCGCCACGCCGCTGGTCAGCCCCACGATCGCCACGCGCTGGTTCACGCTGCCGAACTTCATTGGTCTCGTGCCGATTCCGTTGACGTCCATGATCGCGTTCGGGTTCGTGTATTGGGTGCTGGGCCGCCGTGATGTCGCGCGCGCCGGCTACGCCTGGATCGTCATGGCCGGCACGACTTTGTTGTGCGTGATGGCGACGATCGGCCTCGCCTATAGCCTGTATCCGTACGTCGTGCTCGATCGCTTGACGATCTGGGAGGCGTCGGCCGATCCACGCTCGCTGCTGTTCGTGTTCGTCGGGGTCGCGGTGGTGCTGCCGTTCACGCTGGCCTACACGGTGTTCGTCTATCGCGTGTTCTGGGGCCGGGCCGCGCATCTGAGCTACGGCGACAGCGATCAGTGAGCGAGCGGCTCTCAGCCAGGCAGGCTTGCCTGGAACCCGTCGGGCTTCACGATCAGCAAGTCGCAATGCAATCGATCCAAGACGTCTTCGGCGGTATTGCCGAGGAACAGCCCTTTGAGCCCGCTGCGCGACACGGCGCCCATCACGACGACGTCCGTGCGCAGCTGATCCGTCAGCGTCATGAGTAGCTCGCGCGTGGCGCCTTGATGAACGTGGATATGGTCTGCCGGTATCGTGTGTGCGGCGCAAAGCGCTTTGACCGCGTCGGTGTGCTCGGTGCGCATCGCGTCGGTGAACTCCCGCACCGGCAGCGCGATGGGCATGGTCATCGAGTCCGTGGATACGGCCAGGGCTGCCGTGATGTCGAACGCGTGGAACACATGCAGCTCACCACCGACGGCTTTCGCCAGATGGCTCGCCGTCCGGAGGATCTTGTGATCCAGATCGGCGGGCTTGTCGCGCTCATGGACCGGATCCACAGCCGCGACGATGCACGGCTTCTGGCTCGGCGGTCGCGGCTTCACGAGCAACAGCGCGCTCGGGCAGTTCCGGATCAGGCTCCAGTCGGTATTCGAGAAGATCGAGCGCTTCAGCACCGAGTGGAAGTGCGTGTCCTTGATGACGAAGTCGGCGTTGAAGTCGAGCGCCTTGCGCACGATCCCGTCGTGCAGCGGATAGTCCCAGCGACTGTCGACGTTGACCTTCCGTCCCTTGCCGACGAGCGGTTCGGTCAATTGCTCGAGCCGCGCCTTGTGCCTGGCGACGAGGCTGGCTCGAGCCTCCGCGAGCGCCGCGTCTCCTGTGCCGCGGGTATCGGCCAGCTGCGATGCATAGTCGCAGATGAATAGCTCGATCACCGAGGGGGCGGAGCGTGCGAGCCATGCCGCACGCTCGACGGCCGGGTGAAAAGATGCGGTCGGATCGACGACCACGAGTATACGTTGTTCCGCGACCATCGAAATGTCTCCCGCCACGTCTGCCCAATTGCCTTTATACTGCACGCCGCGCGTGCGGCAAACGTTCGCTGATGTCCCTAGACGGGCTGCGGAAACTACGTATGGCGTCAGATTCGAACGCGAACGATGAATACTCGCCCATGGCCGCCGCCGAACTCAACGCGCTGCTCGACGCGGCGGTCGATGCGATCGTCGTCATCGACGAACGTGGCGCAATCACCACCTTCAACAAGGCTGCCGAGCGCATGTTCGGCTACCCGGCCAACGATGTCGTGGGCAAGGACGTCGCCATGCTCATGAGCGATAAGGACGCGACAGGGCATGGCGGCCATATCGGGCGCTATATCGCGACCGGTCGCGCGCGCATCATCGGGATCGGCCGCGACGTTCAGGCGCGACGTGCCGGTGGCGAGCTGTTCCCGGTCGCGCTGTCGGTAGGTGAGGCGGCGGACGCGAGCGGCCGCCGTTTCGTCGGCATTTTGCGTGACCTTTCGAAGCAAAGAGCGGCCGAGCAACGCGCACGCTCACTCGAGATTCGCCTCGCCCATGTCGGTCGCTTCAATCTCATGGGCGAGATGGCGGCCGGCATCGCCCACGAGATCAATCAGCCGTTGAGCGCGATCGCCACGTATGCGCAGGCGGCGAAGCGCCTCATGCAGCAACCGCAGCCGAGCATGGACATGCTGAACGACGTTTGCACGAAGATCGACGACCAGGCGCGTCGCGCCGGGCAAGTCATCGAGAATCTGCGCAAGTTCATTCGCAAGCAGGACATCCACACCGAGTCGCTCGACGTCAATCGCGTCGTCCTCGACGTGTTGAATCTCATCGAGGCCGATGCGCATGCCGAGGGGATTCCGGTCCGCGTCGCGACTGCGGATGGGCTGCCGACCGTGCGGGCCGACGCAGTGCAACTGCAGCAGGTGCTGATGAACCTCACGCGCAACGCCGTCGACGCGATGCGCGGCGGCCTCGCCAAGGAGCGGGGCATCACGATCGCGACCGAGCGCAGCGAGCGGGGCGGCGTGCGGATCAGCGTCGCAGATCATGGCCACGGCGTGTCGCGTCAACTCGGGGAGCACATCTTTCACCCATTCGTCACGACCAAGCTCGACGGGCTGGGCGTGGGCCTTGCGATCAGCAGAACCATCGTTCAATCTTACGATGGCAGCCTCACCTATGCGGATAACCCCGGCGGTGGGGCGGTGTTCGCGATTGAGCTGCCGGCAGAGCCAGAGAGTACCGCGCGTTGAAGGGTGCAGGCCCGCTCGTTTATCTAGTGGACGACGACGACGCCGTGCGCGATTCGTTGGGCCTGCTGCTGCGCTCGATCGGCATCGATTGCGAGCTGTATGCCTCCGCGCTCGAGTTTCTGGAGCACTACGACCCGAAGCGTCAGGCGTGCCTGGTGGCGGATATCCGCATGCCGGGCTTGAGTGGGCTCGAGCTGCAGCAGCGATTGAACGAGCAGCGGGCAGAGATTCCCATGATCTTCATCACCGGTCACGGCGACGTGCCGATGGCCGTGAACGCCATGAAAGCCGGCGCGGCCGATTTCATTCAGAAGCCGTTTCGCGACCAGGATCTGATCGATCGAATCCACAAGGCGCTCGAGCGGGACAAGGAGCGGCGCACGGCGCGTGCGGAAGAAGGTGCCATCCGCGCTCGATTGGCGCTATTGACGCCGCGCGAGACCGAGGTCATGCAGCGCGTCGTGCGCGGTCAGGCGAACAAAGTCATCGCGATGGACCTCGGCGTGAGCCAACGGACGGTCGAGCTCCATCGAGCCCGCGTCATGCGCAAGCTCAAGATGCGCTCGCTGGCGGAGCTCGTTCACGCGGTCGACAAGGTCGGCGGTGTGCCGGACGTGCCTAGTACTGAATCCCCTTGAGGAACACGACGAGCGCGGCGATGCGCTCGCGCACGGTCCGCTCGGCAGTGCCTTGCCCGGGGCCGCGAAACACGTCGCCCCAGATCGGCATCTGCCGGTCGCCGTGCGCGGCTTTGACCTGCCGGCCGTCGATATACGCGGTGACGGCGTCCGTCGGGAACGTGCCCCCGTTGCGCTGCGCGAGCGTGCGCAGATTCGGCACGGTCGTCTGCATCACGGCGGCGACCGGCCCGGAGCCCTCACCGTCCGCGCCGTGGCATGCGGCGCAGTGGTTCATATAGAGCTCCACGCCTTTCGGCGCGTTGGCGGCGTGCGCGGACGGTATGGCGAAAAGTAGCGCTGCAGCGAACGGGCCAAGGATTCGGGACATGATGGAGCTCCTAAGAACGTGCTTACCCAAAGCGCCGCCCCGGTCGCAGCGCCGTGGCAGCGACCAGACTATCGGCTGCGGCCGACGCGGCGACGATACGGGAAAGTACCTAGGCCTGCGGCCGGCCGTCGGCCAGCAATTGGGCCACCGCCCGCTGCAGCGCGTCCCGAATCGCTTCGGGCGACTCACCCGCAGTGAAGCGCAGCGGTGCGCCGAACGTCACGCGCACCGGTGCGAATCGCGGCCAGCGCTCGTGCTTGGGCCAAGCGGCGAATGCACCGTGGATGGCCGTTGGGATCGCCGTCACGTCGCCGCCCTTCAGGAGCACGCCGACACCGGTCTGAAAGGCCTGCAGCTCGCCGCTCGGTGAGCGCCACCCCTCGGGGAACCAGACCACCGAGTCCCCGCGCTCGAGCAGCCGCTGCGCGATGCGCATCGCGCCGGTCGGGTCGCGGTCGGGGTCGACGGGGAACACCTGTGCGGCGCGCGACAGTACTCGTCGCAGCGCGCTCGTGTACATGACGCCAACCCAGCCTGCCCAGTAGGTGCGCCGCAGCTGTCGCCATGGCAGCGCGGCGATCATGACGCCTGCGTCGAGGTAGCTGGAATGGTTCGGCGTGAACAGCAGCGGACCGCTAGGCGGAAGTCGTTCCGCACCCTCGACGCGAACGTGCCAGCCAAGTCGTGTGATCAACCGCGTGAGCGTGAGCTCCGCGGCGCCGAGCATCTTGAGCCATCGACTCGGCGGCTCGAACGCCGGCAATCTCGGGGCGGCCTCCGCCGTGCCGGCACTGGCTGCGTCGATCTCGCGCAGCAAATCGCGCAACGTGAGGATGCGGGCGAGCGCTTCGCCGGTCAGCACGACGCCGAAACGGCGCTCGATCTCCGTCGTGAGGGTCACCCACTCGAGCGAATCGATCTGCAGATCGAGCTGCGGACTCGCGTCGAGCGTCAGCTGGCGATCCGCGTACCGTTCCTTCAACCAATCCCATGCCTGGCCCGCACGCTCGCGGTCGAGCAGCGCGCGGTCCGCGTCGCTCGGCGCGGCCGCGGGCGCTTGCGTCGGATGTGCCGACTCCTCGAATAGCCCCGGCAGCAGGTGACGCTTCAGCTTGCCGAGCTGCGTGCGCGGTAGGGCATTGCGCGTCACGCGATACGTGCGGATTCGTTGATATGCGGGCAGCCGACCTGCGATGTCCTCGAGCTCTTCGCGCAACAAGGCTGCGGCGCGAAGGGCGCCGCGCTCGCGGACTGTCTGCTCCTCGGGCACGACGAGCGCTGCGAGCACTCCGCCGTGCTCGAAGATGCCGATCTCGTGGACGAGCGGCGTCGCCGCATACGCCTTCTCGATCGAGTCGGGGAAGATCTTCTTACCGTCGGGCAGGACGATGAGCTCCTTGCTGCGACCGACGACATAGAGGTAGCCGTCGGCGTCGAAACGGCCGAGATCGCCGGTCTTGAACCACCCGTCCGCCGAGAACGCGCCCGCGGTCGCCTCGTCGTTGCGCCAATAGCCCTCGAAGACGCTCGGCCCATGCGCCTCGATTTCGCCGCCCTGGGACTGGTCGGGCGGTGCCGCGATCCGCAGCTCGACGCCAGGCAACGGTCGGCCCTCGGAGCCGAGCCGGCACTGACGTGGGCTGTTGAAGGTGAGCACCGGCGAGGTTTCCGTCAGGCCATAGCCCGTGAGCACGGTCCAGCCCAAGCCCTCGAGATTGAAGGTCAGCTCGGCCGGCAGTTTCGCGCCGCCGCAGCCGATCAGTCGCAGGCCCGGACCCAGTCGCGCGTGCAGCGCGCGGAACAGATACCGGCCGAGGTGCCAGCCGGTCGCGCGGCGGACCCTGATGCTGGTCGCGAGCATGAAGCGGAACAGCGCGCTCGCGACCGGGCCGCGTGCCTGCACGGCAGCGATGACGCTATCCCAGAGCGCCGTGCAGAGCCGCGGCACCGCGAGCAGCGCCGTGGCCTTGGCGGCGGCGGTCGCGCGCGTGATCTCGGGCCCCGAGATGCCGGCCGGCAGGATCACGGTGGCGCCCGTCGCGAGCGGCACCAGCAGGCCGACCGTAAACGGATACGTATGATGCAGCGGCAGCGGCAGCAGGACGCGATCGCCGGCGCCGATGAGTCGGGCGGCCAGGAGGTCGTCGACGTTGGCGGTCAGGTTTGCGTGCGTGAGCGGCACGGCCTTGGGCGTGCCCGTGGTGCCGGACGTGAACAGCAGCGACGCGACCGCGAGTGGCTCGAGGCGCGGTAGCTCCGCACCGGCCGACGCGCTGCGCAGCGTGGGCCAATCGAGCGGCTCCGTCGCGTCGAGGCGCACGAAACGCTCGGCAGGTAATCGCGTCAGCGGGCCGAGCTCTGCGGCGCGGGCCGTCGTCGTGATGATCAGCCGCGGCTCGGCGTGAGCGATTGCCGGCGCGATGCTCTCGGCGGTGCTCTGGTGATCGAGCGGGATCGCGACCGCGCCCGCGGTGACGATGCCGAAGTAGGCCACGATCCAGTCGGGGCTGTTCGCCGCCCAAATCGCGACGTGCTCGCCCGGCGCAATGCCCCGCGCTCTGAGCCCATGTGCAACCTGGGCACTCTGCTCGCCGAGCGCGGCGTACGACAGCTCCAGGACGCGGTCCGCTTGGAATGCGACGAGGGCCGTGCGGTTGCCACGCGCCGCGAACGTCGCGACGAGCCGGCTCAGGGTTTCGAACGACGACGAGGCGCGGCTACGCGCCACGGTCGCACGTGCGGATGCCGGCAAGCGGGGCGACGCGGGGGCGCCGGCAAGGGGCGCTTCCAATACGGCACGTGTTGCACATAATGGCAGTGTAAGGCTCCGAGCCGCCCGTGTAACGGGGGCGCCGGTATCATGTGCAGCCTTCGTACGTAGTACTGCGGATGGAGAGGCGGCCTGGCGTCGCGAACAATTGGCCATGTTCGACAAAATCCTCGTGCTCGCCAGTGGCGACGACGCGAACCAGCCGGCGCTGCGCCGCGCATTGCAGTGCGTCGACGACGCGGGCGAGCTCGATCTCTTCACGGCCGTGTACGAGCCGGCGCTCGAGGGGTATCTCGGTAATACCGAGATCTATGAGCCGCTGCGAAACCGGGTCGTGCGGGAGCAGCGCGAACGCATGGCTGCGCTGGCACGCGCCGCCGAGAGCTGGGGCGTCAAGGCGAGCGGGAATGCGACCTGGGCACATCCCGTGGCCAAGGCCGTCGGCGACGAGATTGCGGCGCGCGGCATCGATCTCGTCGTGGCCGCACCTTCCGAGGTGCATCCCGGCGCGGGCGGGGCAACGGCCGGGTTGACGCACGGCGCCTGGCAACTCGTGACCGCATGCCCGGTGCCGATGCTCGTCGTCAAGAGCGACGGGCAGGCCAAGTACCGGCGCATCGTCGCCGCAGTCGATCCGTTCCATTCGCACGCGAAGCCGGCAGCGCTCGACGCCGCGATTCTGCGATTGGCCAAAGCCGTGCAAGCCGATCATGGCGCCGAGCTCACGGTGCTGCATTGCTATACGCCGTTCGGTTACTTCGGCCCGGATGTCGGCCTCGTGCCCACCGACGAAGCCGCGCTGACGGCGACGCGCCAGGAGGCGCTGCAGGCGCTGTGTCGTGATGCAGGGATATCGCCCACCGCGGCGAAGCTGATCCCGGGCGTGCCGCACACCGTGCTGGCGGGCCTGCAGCGCGATGGTCACGCGGACTTGATCATCATGGGCGCACTCGCGCGCGGCCGACTGGCGGAGTTCCTGATCGGCAGCACGGCAGAGCGCGTGTTGCACCACGGGCGCGGCGACGTGCTCGTCGTCAAGCCGCCGAGGGCCGCTCAGCTCACGGCCGGCCAGGGCTCGTAGCGGTCCCCGAGACCGAGCGCCTCGGCCACGACGGCCGAGCGGATCAGACCGGCGTGCGTGTTGACGCCTTTGGCGAATCCCGGATCGGCGGCGACCATCGCGAGGCCTCCGCTAGCGAGCCGCAGCACGTACGGCAGCGTGGCGTCCGTCAGCGCGAGCGTCGCCGTGCGTGGATACGCGCCCGGCATGTTCGTCACGCAGTAGTGCGTGACGCCATGGGCCACGAACACGGGCGACGAGTGCGTCGTTGGGCGGGACGTCGCCACGCAACCGCCCTGGTCGATGCTGACGTCGACGATCACGGAGCCTCTCGGCATCGTCTCGACCATCGCCTCGCTGACGACATGGGCCGCGCGTGCGCCGGCGCGCAGCACTGCGCCGATGAGCAAGTCGGCGCTCGGCAGCTGGGCGGCAATGCTCTGCTCGCTCGACAGCACGTAGCGGACCCGCGCGTGCCGCTCGAACGCCGCGGCATTCTCCGGCCGTTGCCCGAACACGGTGACCCGGGCGCCGAGCGCGCTCGCGACATCGCAGGCGTGCCGGCCCACGACGCCGTCGCCGACGATCACGACCTCGCCATGAGGCGCGCCGAGCACGGTGCCGAGCAGCGTGCCGCGGCCGCCGTTGAACGTGGCCAGATAGTACGCGCCGACGAGTGGCGCCATGCTGCCGGCCACGGCACTCATCGGCGCGAGCAGCGGCAGACGTGCGTGCCGATCTTCGACCGTCTCGTAGGCGATCGCCGTGGTGCCGCTCGCGAGCAAGGCCGTGGTCAGCGCCGGCGGTGCCCCGGCCAGATGAAAGTACGTGAAGACGATCTGGCCATGGAACCGCGGGTACTCGCTCTCGAGGGGCTCCTTGACCTTGACGACGAGTTCCGTGGACCACACGTCGTCGGCGCTGCCGAGCACGGCGCCGGCGGCCACGTATTCCGCATCGCCGAAACCGCAGCTGCGACCCGCGTCGTGCTCGACGACGACGTCGTGCCCTGCGCAGCGCAGCGCGGCGACGCCGGCCGGCGCCAAACCGACGCGGCTCTCGTGGTCTTTGATCTCTCGCGGGGTGCCGATCCTCATCGCGCCTCCACCGGTGGCGGGAGGCCACCCTCTAAGGGCTTAGACCGGCCGCACGCTCAAAGGTCGTGCCGTATACGCGCCGGCCGGGCGGCCGACGGCTCAGCGCGTGCGGTCCACGGAGATGAGCCCATACGGGGTGGTCGCGTCGAAGCCCGTGACCGCACCGCGGCGATCGAAGCGGAACTTGGCCTCGACGTCCGGGGACTCCTTCAGGAAGAACTCGATCTCGGAGGTGGCCAGCATCTCGAACGGCACCGTCCCCGGGCTCTGCGCATAGAGGTGCCCATCCTTCAGGCTGAGCTCGACCGTGAAATCGGCGCGTCCTTCGTAGCGACCGACGTAGCGCTCGAGAATCGCGGGATCCAGCGTGATCGACGCTCGCGCCGGCTGGGCGCTCCTGCGCGCCCCCGTCGTCAGCGTGACCGGCGGTCCCTCGGGCTGCAACCAGAGCCAGGCCGCGCAAAACACGATCGCGCCCGCGAGAAACAGGGCCGGATGCATCACGCGCTTCATTGGCTGGGTCTCATGCCGCCGCACGGACATAGCCATCGGCGCGGCACCGCATCCAATCGAGATGCGCCCAGCGTCGCTGGGCGATGCTGCGGAAAATCAGGGCAAGCACCACCAGTGCGGTTTCGCAAGCCAGCACCAGTATCGCCGGGGCCGCCGGCCTGGACGCGTAAGTGGCGACGATCATCAATACGAGCATCGCCGCGACCGCGCACATCGCATCCAGCCAGCCGATCCTCGCCGTGATCATCAGGCCGAGATAGGTGCTCGAAGCGATGCCGAGCATCACGAGTCCCATGCCGAAAACGAGCACCTTCGTCGGCAAGTGCATATGCGACCCGATCACGACGAGCAGGATCAGCAGCACGCCGAGCGCGGGACTATTGTGGCCCCACAGCGAATCCTCCACGCGTCTGAACAGCTGCGCGCGCGTCCAGTGCGTCCGCAGCCACAACCGTCGGCTGCGCGTAGCCGCCATGCTCGCCATCGCACCCGCCAGGAGGCTCAAGATCGTCATGAAGAACAGCCACGGGCTCGCCGCCGAAGGCGCCATGACCTCGAAACCGCCCAAGAAGTAGCTGGCCAGCAGAATGGGCACGATTTGCCCCAGTGCGAGCGCCCAGGGACGCGCGGTCCCGATCAGGAAATCTAGCTCCGTACCTCCCCGGTACGACGCGGTCGCCACTCGCGGGGTGATCGCTTGGCGGAGCCGGCCGAGAGTGCCCTTCCAGCGCGGCGCCAGCAGGAATGCGGCGGCGAACGTGGCCCAGAGCAGAACCGAGGCGGTCCACGGGCCGGTCAGCGAGCTCGACGGCAGCGCAATGAAGCGCAGCGGCAACACCAGTGTCGCGATCGTGACGATCGATCCGACGAGGAGGCCGATCGCAGAGCTACTCCTGCCGGTGAGCCAGACCACCACATAGACGAGATTGCACGTGAGCAGCGACACCACGAAGGCGCGCTCGAACACCACGTCGAGCCGCATCGGCGTGCGCATGTAGTACATGGTGATGGTGCCGGCGGCGACCAGGGCCACGAGGCTGAGCGTGACGAACACGCTGGCCAGGATCTTGATGCGGCCGTGCGGAAGCACGTACAGACAATGGCTGGCTGCGAGCCGAGCGAACAGCGTAGGCAGCAGCGAAGCGCCGAATACGACGGCGACGACGCCGGCGACGGGCGTCAACGTGAAGATGGTCTCCGCGGCGAGCGAGAAGCGCGACGGTCCGCCCTGGCTGCCGAGCAGTGGAGGTAAGTACTGAAACATGGCGCTTCCGCCGAGGACGGCGACCGCGCCGAGCGCCGTGATGACGGCGAGCAACCGCGTGCCCGTGAAATACGTGAGCACGAGCTTCAGCACGGCCTTCACCGATGCAGCTCCAGGAAGATGTCCTCCAGCGCCAGGTGCTCGACCTCGAGCTGCGCGGCGAGCTGCGTTCGCACGGCCGCCTCGACGTCTGCTCGCCAGTCCTGCACGATGACCGTCGCCGTGGTGCCGTTGCGCAGCAGCTTCAGAACGTTCGGGATCGGCAAGGATTCCGGCAGCGGGCTCGTCGCACGCACGTGCAACCGCACGATCGATTCCTTCAGAGAATCGAAATCGCCCTGCCAATACATCCGCTGATCCTTGAGAATCCAGATCTTGTTCGCGAGGCGCTCCACGTCGGACACGATGTGCGAGGAAAAGACCACGGAGCGGCGACCGTCCGCGGCCACCTCGATGATCTGCTCGAGGAATTGCCGCCGCGCAATCGGATCGAGGCTCGCGACGGGCTCGTCGAGGATCAGCACGTCGGGCCTGTGGCCTAGCGCGAGCAGGATCGAGAGCTTCTGTCGTTGCCCGACGGACATGTTCTTGACCCTCTGACGCGAGTCGACTTCCCACTCGTCGCACAGCCGGGCGATGAGCGCGTCGTCCCAGCGCGGGTAGAACGATGCGATCACGCCGATTTGGTCCGCCGCCGTGAGCTGATTGACGAGCTCGTCCTGCTGCGGCACGAAGCCGATGCGCGATTTCGCGGCACCCGGCAGGCGGTAGCTGTCGTAGCCGAAGAGCTGCACGCTGCCGGCCGTCGCCGGTGTGAAACCGAGAACGAGCTCGAGCAACGTGGTCTTGCCAGCACCATTCTTGCCGAGCACGCCGACGATGTCGCCCGGCTCGACCGCGAACGAGGCGTCGGTGAGCGCTGGCTTGCCGTCGAACGATTTACCGAGCCCGTGCGCGACGATGTAGGGGTCGCTCATCCTTCATCTCCCAAGCGTTGCGTAGTGCCGCGACGACGTCCTCTTCCCCGAGCTCGAGCTGACGGGCGGCAAGGACGAGCTGCTCGACCTGCGGCTCGAGCTGCGCTATTCGCTTGGCCGGCGCCGACTGCGGGCGGTTCGGCTTGGCGACCGTCATCGGCTTGCCGCGATGCCGCTCGAGCACACCCTCGGTCTCGAGCAGGCTGTAGACCTTGGATACGGTCATCGGATTGATCGCATGCGTGAGGGCCAACGCGCGAATCGAAGGCAGCTCGGTCCCCGGCGGCAGCTGGCCGCTCGCAGCCATACGCCGGATTTGCTCGGAGAGCTGCCGGTAGATCGGTACGCCGGAGTGGGGCTTGAGCAGGAACATCGGCAACGGCCAGCCGCCTAAGTGCACTACTACAATAATGCACATACGAGCGCACCGCGTCAAATTCCCCGGTCTCGCGGGCCGCAACGCGTGTACGCGCTTGTACTAGTTCCGCGCTGCAACGCGGTCGCCGAGAATCGAGACCTCGTCGGCCAGCTAGAGCAGGAGGGTCGAGATGGCGGTGCCAGGCACGCCTTCAGGAAAGCAAGACGGGCTCGCAATGAAGCTCCAACGTATCGTGGTCGCGATCAAGCCGTGGGAGCGTGGCTTACCGCTGGCCGCTACCCACGCGCGGCAGCTGGCGGAGACCGTCGGCGCGCAGATTCGACTCGTGAGCACGATCTTCGACGCGCGCGTGGCCCCCGGGCGCGAGCGCGGCGACGCGACGCTGGCGGCGCGCAGCGAGCAGCTGCTCGACGCGGCGCGGGTGGACCTCGAGCGACTCGCGCGGTCGATGCGCGAGTGGGGCGCGAACGTCACGACCAGGACCGTGTGGAGCGCTTCGGTCCACGACGGGATTCTGGCGGCCGTCCGCGAGTGGCGGGCCGACCTGCTCGTGGTGGGCGTGCACGAGCAGCCGCCGCTGCATACCCGGCTGACGGACACGGACTGGCAGCTCATGCGCCACGTGCCGTGTCCCCTGCTGCTCGTCAAGGACCCGGTGTTCGACGGGTACGGCACGATCGTCGCCGCCGTCGATCCTTTGCATGTGCACGCGGAGCCGTACGGCCTCGATCGTGCCGTGCTGGCCGCGGCCCGGACGTTTGCGCACGCCTTTGGCGCCACGCTGCGCGCGGTCAACGCCTATCCCGGCGCCGCGGCCTTCGAGCTCGCCTCGGCCGTGGAGGTGACCCCGGGGGTGTTTTACGGCGCCGAGAACGTCGCCGCGCTGCATCGGCGTGCGCTGGCGGAGCTCGTCGAGGAGTACGGTATCGGCTCGGACGAGACGGATCTCGTGGAAGGTGCGCCCGCGGACGTCATCATCGACGCGGTCGGTGCCCACGGCGCACGGCTCGTGGCGGTCGGTGCGCCGCGACGACGCGGCGCGTTGGCCGCGGTGCTCGGCAGCACGGCCGAAGCCGTAGCCGCCGGCGCCGAATGCGATGTTTTGCTGGTCCCGGGCGGACCGCCTTAGAGATAAGGCGAGAACAACCATGCGGCGCCGTCCAGCAGTCGCGTGCCGAACGATCGCCGGTCGACGGCCGCGAGCGTGACGGCCTTGGAATGGGCTCGGACGCTCTCGAAGTAGGTTGCGAGCTCGGTGACGACGGCGCGGTCGTACATCTCGAGGTTCATCTCGAAGTTCAGGCGCAGGCTGCGCGCGTCGAAGTTCGCGGAGCCGAGTTGCGCGTAGTGATCATCGACATAGAACAGCTTGCTGTGCGCGAACGGCGGCGGCTGGTAATACACGTGCACGCCGCGCTCGAGCAGCTCCCACAGTAGATGGCGCGTTGCGGCATGGATGTAGGGCAGATTGTTCTTCTCCGGCAGGATCACGGCCACGTCGATACCGGCGAGGGCGGCCGCTTGCAACGCCATCATGAGCTCGCGCGGCGGCACGAAATACGGCGTCATGATCGCGACGCGGCGGCGCGCCTGGCCGATCGCCCCGGTGAACAGGGCCGTGAGGCGGTCGAGGTCATCGTCGGGGCCATCCGTCACGATCCGGCACAAGGTGCTACCGACCGGCGGTGACGGCGGGCCCGGGGTCTGCGCCTCGGCCCCGGTCGCGAACTGCCAGTCGCGCAGGAATATCGTCTCGAGCTGCCGAACCACGGGTCCCGCGACGCGGCAATGCAGGTCGACGATGCGCGCGGTTGCGGGCCCTTCGAGATAGCGATCGCGGACGTTGATGCCGCCCGTGAACGCGATGACGCCGTCGACGACGAGGTTCTTGCGATGATTGCGCAGATTCACGCTCACCGACGGCGGCCAGAAGCTCGGTGGCAGGAAGCGAACGAGTTGCACGCCGGTGCCAGCCAACAGGCCACGGATCGGCGGCCACGAATACAGCGCGCCGACGCCGTCGAGCAGCACGCGCACGTCGACGCCGCGCGCCGCCGCTCCGGCGAGCGCGCTCGCGAAACGCTTGCCGAGCGCTCCGCTGTCGAAGATATAGGTGGCGAAATGCACGTAGCGCTGGGCGCCGTCGATGGCCGCTATCATGGCGTTGAAGGTGATCGCGGCGTCGTACAGGACGTCCACGCGATTGCCGGCCGTGAGCGGCCGGCCGGTGACAGCCTCGCCGAGGCGGGCGAGCGGCGCCAGGGCCGGCGGTGGCATGCCCACGAACTCCGTGGGCGAGGGCGGGTCCGGCAGTCGGTGCAGCAGCTTGCGCGCCCGCAGTCGGACCCGATTGATGCCGAACAGGTAATACAGCAGGGGGCCCGCGAACGGCAGCGTGAAAGATACCGCGATCCAACCGAAAGCCGACTGGGGCCTGCGCTTGTAAAGTAGGGCGTGGATGGCCGCCGTCGCGGCTGCCGCAAAGCCCAGAGTGGCAATCGCGATGTGCACGATCTGGCTCGTCGGCATGGCGCGTTGTGTAACATATCGATGTGGTGCGGGCCAGCACTAGTGCGGGGCAACGTGGAGTACAAGGACTACTACAAGATCATGGGTGTCGACCGCGAAGCGGCGGCCGAGGACATCAAGCGCGCCTATCGCCGGCTCGCGCGCAAGTACCACCCCGACGTCAGCAAGGAGCCGGACGCGGAGGAGCGCTTCAAGGAGATCGGCGAAGCCTACGAGGTGTTGCGCGATCCGGAGAAACGCGCGGCTTACGACTCTCTCGGCACGCGGCGCCCGGGCGAGGAGTTCAGGCCGCCGCCGGGCTGGGAGTTCGACGTGGGCGGCGCGGGCACCGGCGCTGGTGTCGGCGCCGGCCCGCACAGCGATTTCTTCGAGAATCTGTTCGGCGGTCTTGGCGGGCGTGCGACGTTTCGGAGCCGTGGCTTCGACACGGCGGCAGAGGTCGAGCTGACGCTCGAGGAGGCGTACCGCGGCACCGAGCGGCGGCTGTCGGTGCAGAGGCTCGGTGCCGACGGAGAGGGCCGGCCGCGACCGTTCACGCAGCAGTTGAACGTAAGGATTCCGCCGGGCGCGGTCGACGGCCAACAGATTCGCGTGGCGGCCCAGGGCCAGGCGGGCACGGGCGGGGCACCTCCGGGCGACCTGTTCCTGCAGGTCCGGCTGCTGCCGCATCGCTGGTTCCGCACGGAAGGCCGCGACGTGTGGCTCGATCTACCGATTACGCCGTGGGAAGCCGCGCTCGGTGAGACCGTTCGCGTGCCGACGCTCGGTGGGCGCGTCGACCTGAAGGTGCCGAAAGGCTCGCAGACCGACCGACAGCTGCGGCTCAAGGGCCGCGGTCTGCCCGGCAATCCGCCCGGCGATCAGCTCGTCGTCCTGAAGATCGTCACGCCGGCCGCCGCGACGCCGGACGACGAAGCGTTGTATCGAAAGATGGCCGAGACGATGCGGTTGAATCCTCGCGAGGCGATGGAGGGCTCGACATGAACGATCGCGTCAGCGCACTGCTACTCGACGAAGCCGCGCAGTTCACTTTGACGGAGCTGTGCTCCGTCTGCGCCGTCCCCGAGGAGCTCGTCGTGGAGATCGTGGCCGAGGGGATCGTCGAGCCGAGCGGCCCCGATCCCTTGCATTGGCGTTTCTCCGGCGTGGCAGTGACGCGCGTGCAGCGCGTCGTGCGATTGCAGCGCGAGTTCGAGGTCAATCTGCCGGGTGCCGCGCTGGCGCTCCAGCTGCTCGAGGAGATCGAGCGTTTGCGCCGCGCGCGCGGCAGGGACTTGCCGTGAGGCGCGGCCTCGCTCGCTCGAGGACTTGACGGCTCGCGTGCGCTAAGCGAAGCCGGCCGGCCGCCATTCGTCGAGCATTCGTTGACGCGCATGCTGGAGCCGCTCGGACATCAACGCGGAGAAGCGCTTGAGGAGCTCATAGCCGAACCTCGGGTTCGCTTCGCACTCGCGTAGGACCGCCTCGCCGTCGAGCTCGATGATCTCGGCCGAGCTCTTGGCGCGTGCCTGAAAGCTCCAACGGTGCGGGGCGATCAGCCAGGACCAGCCGAGCACCATGCCGGGGCCAAGGTCCTGGAGTTGTAGCGAAGGCCCTTCGATCGCTGCGACTTCGACAGAGACATGCCCCTGCGTGACGAGGTAGAAGTGCTGCGCTCGCTCCCCGTAATGGAACACGACCTCGCCTTCCTTCAAGCGACGCGCGTGCGCGTGCTGAGCGAGAAACTCGAGGAACTCGGGCGCCAGCCCAGCCAGAAGCTTGCTCTCACCCAATTGCCTGGCGATCGAACTCTCCACCATTGCGATCCTCCCTATGGAACCTCGCGGCGTTGCCGCCGCCGAATCAGCGCACGGGCACTTGCTGCTGCTTGACGACGCGCCGCTTCGGCAGCTGCAGCTCGAGCACGCCGTCTTTGAACGTCGCTTGCGCCTTGGCGGCATCGACGTCGGCCGGTAGCTGAACGGCCTTGCTGAAGCTGCCGGTGCGAATTTCCTGCCGGAAGAAGTTGTCTTTCTCTTCCTTCTCTTCCGTGCGAGTGGAGCCCTTGATCGTCAATATCCGATCCGCGATCGACACGTCGAGGTCGCCCTTCTTGACCCCGGGTAACTGTGCGCGCACGACGACTTCCTTCTCGCGATCGACGACGTCGATGGCGGGCGTGTGTGGCAGCAGTCCCTGCAGCTCCGCGACTCGCGGCCAATCGAAGCGAAAGGGGTTGCGCCACGTTCGGTGCAGAAGGCTGTCGAAGACGCGCTCGAGATCGTTCAGCCTGACGGGCGCCGTTTCCTCGGCCGCCGGAGCGGCGGCTTTGCCCGCTGTGGCAGAACCTTGGCGCTTGGCGGCAGGGGTGCTCTTTCCGACCGTCGACTTGGGCTTGGCTTTCTTGGCAGAGGCCATGGCGGGACTCCTCGAGGTTGAACGCGAAAGACCGCCCTCCAAGGCTAGAGCGCGTCAGTGACGCGCTGAATCAGTAAATACACGTACCCCGGAATGGCGGTCGGCCCGCGAGATTGGAGAAGGCCGGCCTGCTGCGGCATCATGACCCGTAGGTCACATGGAGGGACGCGCGATGGGCTTGGCCGACCAGCAATGCATACCGTGCCGCGGCGGAGTGCCGCCGCTGCCGTCACCGCAGGATCAAGCAGCTGCTCGCGCGAGCTCGACGCGGGTTGGGCCCTGAACGAGGCGGGTCACCTGCTGCGCAGCTACGAGTTCCGCGACTTCGCCGCGGCGCTCGCGTTCGCGAACCGCGTCGGCGCGATCGCCGAGGAGCAGGGCCATCATCCGGACCTGCACGTCGGCTGGGGGCGCTGCGGCGTCGAGATCTGGACGCACAAGATCGACGGGCTGACCGAGAGCGATTTCTACCTCGCCGCCAAGGCCGACCGCGCGTTCAACGAATCGCGCTGAGCCGCGGAGCGCGATCCCGGCTAGGTCAGGTACGCGTAGATCGTCGCGAGGACGCCGAGCACGGACGCGAGGAACACGCTGTGCTTGACGGTGAAGCGGAACAGCTTGCCTTCTTCCGAGCGCGCCATGCCGGTGGCGGCGACCGCGACCGCGAGGCTCGTGAGGCTGATCATCTTGCCCATGACGCCGCCGGCCGAGTTCGAGGCCGCCATCATCGCCGGATTCAGATTCAGGCTCTTGGCCGTCACGACCTGCAGGTTGCCGAACAGCGCGTTCGACGAGGTGTCGCTGCCGGTCAGGAACACGCCGAGCCAGCCGAGCATCGCGCTGAAGTACGGGAACAGCGCGCCGGTCTTCGCGAACGCTTCGCCGAGCGTGACCGTGGCGCCGCTGTAGTTCATGACGTACGCGAGGCCGAGCACCATCGCGATCGTGAGCCAACGAGAACGCGAGCTGCTTCAGCACCTTGCCGAGAATCGCGAAGTAGGCGCCGACGGACACGCGCAGCACGATCGCGGCGGCGACCGTCGCCAGCGCGCAGGCGCTGCCCGCGGCGGCCAGCCAGTTGAACGTGAAGCGCGCGGCATACGGCGAGGGCGCCGCGACGATCGGCGCGACGCGCATGACCTGATTGTGCAGGCCCGGCCAGTCGAACACGACGTTCGTCGTCTCGAGCATGGTCTTCGTCAGCGGATAGCCCCAGATCAGCACGAACAGCACGAGGAACAGGTACGGCGACCAGGCGAGCAGCGTGCGCCCGAAGCCGTAGCGACTTCGGCGCGATCGGCGGCCTGATGCTCGCCTTCCAGCACGAAGCGCGTCCGTCGGATGCCAGACCTTCAGCAGCACGACGAGGCCGATGATCGCCGTGAGCGCGGCGATGATGTCGACGAGCTGCGGGCCGATGTAGTTCGAGATCAGGAACTGCACCGACGCGAAGCAGACGCCGCAGACGATGGCCGCCGGCAGCACGCCCTTGAGCCCCTTGAATCCGCCCATGACGAGAATCAGATAGGCCGGAATGAACAGCGAGATCGGCGCGCACAGGCGGCCGACCCAGGTGCTGAGCTCGAGCTCGGGGATTCCCGTGATGCCGGCGAGCGTGACGACGGGCACGCCGATCGAGCCGAACGCGACGGGCGCTGTGTTCGCGAGCAGACAGATGCCGGCGGCGAAGAACGGCGAGAAGCCCAGGCCCGTGAGCATCGCGGCCGCGACGGCGACCGGCGTGCCGAAGCCTGCGGCGCCCTCGATGAACGCGCCGAAAGCGAACGCGATCAGCATGGCCTGCAGGCGTCGATCCGCCGTGAGCCCGCCGATCGAGTCCTTGATGATCTCGAAATTGCCGGTCTCGAGCGTCAGCCGGTACAGCACGACGGCCCAGTAGACGATCCAGCCGATCGGCAGCAGACCGAACGCCGCGCCGTTCGTCGCCGAGCTCACGGCGAGGCCGGTCGGCATGCCGTAGACGCCGATCGCCACGAACAGGGCGGCGACGAGGCCGGCGAGAGCGGCGACCCAGGCGGGCTTGCGCATGACGCCGATCAGCAGCAGCAGCACGAAGATCGGTACGGCGGCCGCCACCGTCGACAGGGCAAGGCTATCCGCCAGAGGCATGTAGTTCTGTTGCCACATGAGTATCGGCTCTCTCGCTTAGTGAATTCCGTAGTCTTTGGTGTCGTCGAAGAACCCGGTCAGGCTCAACGTGATCGTGACGGGATTGTTGGTGACGTTCAGCCAGTACCAGCCGTGCTCGCCGCCGAAGGGCGCCACCAGCGAGCCGCTTCCGCCTGCGGTCTCCTGATCCTCGCGGTAACGCACGAACGCTTCGCTGCTCGTGGCCGGGTCGTGGCCATGGAAGTCGCTGTACACCATGCCGCCGTCGACGTGCCAGTCGTACACGAGCACCTTGGCCTCGCGCAGGATCGCTTTGACCTCGGTCTCCTGGTCGACGCCGAGCGTCAACGTGATCGTCTTGGTTTTCGCGGACTCTGGCTCGTCCTGATGCACGGCCGGGTTCGGCAGCGGCGTGGGCTCGCCCGGATCGGGAATCTCGACTTCGCGAACGTCCTCGTTGCCGCCGATGACGTCCTTGACCGTAAGCGTGCGCGCGGGCTGGCGGAGCTCGGTGAGGCCGAGCGCGCCGCCGATGCCGGTGGGGTCGATGCCGTATTCGGCCGGCAGCACTGCGACCACGAGCACGACGCCGCGACCACGATCGCGATCAGCACGCTCTGCGCAAGGCGTTTGCCGGATGGCGCGTGCCAATCCGGCGAAGGCTCTGTGGCCACGGATCCCCCCCGAGGACTCTTTTCCGTCAGTCTACACCGAGTCCGCCCGAAAGCGGGCGACGGCGCATCCTTCGAGCGCGACGCGCGGCGCGACGAAGCACGGCACTCGCACGGTAGTCGTCACTTCGCCTGCGTGTCGTGCCACGTCGGATCGCCGTAGTGATCGGCGCGACCGGACACCGGGTTCACGTAGTGGAACGGCGGCACGAAAGCGGCGGGATAAGGGTCATACGGGACGGACTGCGGCCGATCCGGCGGCAGGCGATCGTACGGCGCGAAGATGGCGGAGGCCTTCTTCGCCCAGCCATCCTCGTAGTTCGTGTAGAACGTCTGGTAACCGTGCAGGTAGTCGAGCTTCCAGATGCCGTCCTGCTTCACGAAGACGTTCTCGTAGATGCCGTCGCCCCATTGCGCGTTGACGTTGATGATGCCGAACATCACGAAGAGCCGCGACCGCACGTACGCCGTCTTGCCGTCGGACGCGACGTCGATGACGGGCTGCAAGTGCATGTGGTTGAACAGCGACCCGTCGCGCGGGCCCGACGTTACCGGGCGTCAGGTTGCGCATGTACTGGCGGACGCGGTCCTGGCCGATGAACACGCCGCGGCCGAGGATCTCGACGACACCGTCCGGCGCAAACAGATCGGCCACGTCGTCGTGGCGCGACTTGTCGACGTAATGGCCGTAAACGCCGGCGAGGTTCTCGAGCTCGTCGACATCCTTCAGCCGCTGCACCTCGGCTTTGGCCGCGGCCACCGCCGTCTCGAGCTCCGTGATGGCGGCCAGAGTCTCGGCGTCGTTGCGCGAGGAGGAGCAGGCGGTGCAGGCCAGCAGCGCCAGCACGCCGGCAAGTCCTGCACGAGCGTGATTCAGTGTTATGCGGCTCATGGCGCGCTCCTCACTGCCCGCTCACGGGGTTCTTGTAGTGAAACGGCGGGACGAACACGCCGGGGTACGCATCGTAGGTCTCGCTCGGCGGACGATCGGGCGTCACGCCCTTGCCGAGGGCATAGTCCTCGATGCCTTTCTTGTCGGCATTCAGCCAGCCGCCTTCGTACGGCGCGACGAACGTTGCATACCAGTGCAGCTTGCTGATCTTCCAGACGCCGTCTCGCTTTGACGTACTCGTTCTCGTAGACGCCTTCGCCCCAGTTGCCGCCGGAGCCCGAGCCCGAGACGCCGGTCATCAGGAACAGCCGCCAGCGGCCCTTGGCCGACTGGCCGTCCGGCGCCACGGTGACGATCGGCTGGAGCTCGAAGTGATCGTTCAGCACGCCCTGCAGCGGACCCTGCTTGCCGTCGCTCAAGCTGTAGAGATAGCGGCGGATGCTGTCCTTGCCGACGTAGACGCCGCTCGGGCCGATCTCGAGTGTGCCGTCGTCGGCGAAGAGATCGATGACTTCGTCCCAGAGCATCTTGTCGACGTAGTAGCCGTAGCTGCCCTGGAGATTCTCGATGCGGTTGATGTCGTCGACGCGGGTCAGCGCGGCTCGTGACGCCGTTCAGCCGCTCGCGCAGGGCGGCGATGCGCATCGAGGCATCGTCGGACGACTGTCCGAGCACGATCGCGGTGAACGATGCGAGGGCCGCTGCAACCACGAGCGCGGCGATGGCCTTGCTACTGCGCATTGCAAACCCCCGGCTCGCAGCGGCCCGACACCGGATTCTTGTAGTGATACGGCACCTGGTAGGCCGACGGGATACGACTTGTAGACCTCGGACGGCGGGCGATCGGGCGGAAAGTCCTCGAGCGGCGGATTCATCGGCTCCGGCGCCTTGTGCCAGCCGGGCGAGTAGGGCGCCGAGAACGTCTGGTACCAGTGCACCTTGCTGAATTTCCAGACGCCGTTCTCTTTGACGTACTCGTTCTCGTACGGGCCTTCGGCCCAGGTCGCGCTCTTGCCGTGCTCGCCGATCTCGATCAGCGCTCGCCACCGGCCTTTGGCGGTGCGGCCGTCGGCGGCGACATGCACGACGCCTTGCAGGATCATGTGGTTGTAGAGCTGGCCCGGCTTCAGGCCTTCGCCGCCCATGACGCGATCGTAGAACTCGCCGATCCGAGCCTTGCCGACGTACACGCCGGAGCCGCCGATCTCGGCCGTCGTCGCCGGGATCGTCCGCGAACAGCGCCGCGATCTCGTGGCTCAGCTTCTTGTCGACGTAGTAGCCGTAGGCGCGCTGCAACCGCTTGATCGCTTTCGTGTCCTCGAGCAGCGTGATCTCGTGCTCGAGCGACGCGAGCTCCGTCTCGAGGGACTTCAGGTGCATGATCGGATCGTCGGTGGGTTGCGCGCGGCCGGCGCTGACCAGTAGAACGGCTACCAGTGCGGCGACGCAGGCGGCGCCGACGGTCTCGGTCAAGGACATGACTCGCTCCCCCTAAGAATTCGCCACGGCCGAGCGCTCGCTGGGCGCGGGGCGTTTGGCGCGCCCGGCAGCGCGCCCGAACGTCTTCATGCCGGTTGAGTCGTATAGGCCTGCAGCTGCAACGCGAACTCGCGCAGCGCCCGGATTCCGCTGGCTTCGGCGTCCGTGCACCACGCTTGCAGGCGCTTCAAGTCGCCTTCGTTCTTGCCCGTGGTCTGCCCCGACAGGGTGCGCAATTGCTGCATGAACTGATAAACCGTGCGGAGCTTGGGACTGCGCTGCAGCGCGGCTTCGAGCCACTGGCGAGTGTTGGGGTCGGCGCGCAGCCCCGAGTCCTCGCGGATCATGAGCCGGCGGACGCGATCGAGCTGCCGGCGCGTGAAGCCGGGCTCGCCGCCCGTCTCGCCATGCAGTATCGGCGAGATCACACTGCGGCCGTAGAGCTTCAGCACGTGGAATCGTTCAGCACGACGGCGCGCAGCGTGTCGACGTCGATGCCGCTCGAGGCTCGCGAGAACGACACGCGCGGCGCGACCTTCTTCACGCTCGCGAGGCCGAGTGCCTGGAGGATACAGATGTATACCCAGCCGATGTCGAGCTCCCACCATTTGTTGGCGAGCTTGGCGGACGAGCCGTAGGCGTGGTGGTTGTTGTGGAACTCCTCGCCGCCGATCAGGATGCCGATCGGCATGATGTTGCGCGACGCATCCTCCGTCTCGAAGTTGCGGTAGCCCCAGTAGTGGCCGACGCCGTTGATGACGCCGGCCGCCCAGAACGGAATCCAGGCGACCTGCACGAGATAGACGGCGATGCCCGGCAAGCCGAACACGACGAGGTCGATGGCGAGCAGCAGCATCAGCACCGGTGATCGGATGGGGCGTATAGACGTTGCGTTCGAGCCAGTCGTTGGGCGTGCCCCGGCCGTAGATTTTCGAGCGTCGCGACGTTGGTTGCTTCGTTGCGGTATAGCCAGACGCCGCCGAACAGCAGGTGCCAGATGCCATGGACTTGCGGGCTGTGCGGGTCCTCGCGCGTTTCGCAGCGCGCGTGGTGCTTGCGATGGATCGCGACCCACTCGCGCGTGACCATGCCCGTCGTGAGCCAGAGCCAGAAACGGAAAAAATGGCTGACGGCCGGGTGCAGCGTGAGGGCGCGATGCGCCTGATGACGGTGCAGAAAGATCGTGACGCTCGCGATCGTGATGTGAGTGAGGAGCAGCGCTACGCCGACGTATCCCCAGAACGAGAGATGCCACATTCCGTATAACGTCATGACTCTGCGCTTCCTCCTGCTTAGGAAAGACGAACCCCGTCTTCGCCTTCAACGACCTGCGAGATCGCGATCCGTGTGTAGTTGCCGTTCGCCGCGGTCGAGCATTATGACAACCTGCCTCGCCCGTGACGAGGCCGCTGTCGAGCCAGAACTATGGTAGCGGGGGGGTGATTTTGCAACTGTGCGGATCGTCTCAGGCGTAGTTCAGCGCGCGGCCGTAGCTTCCGTTGCCGACCCGACGCCGCCGAGCTCCCGAATCAAGGCTGCGGTACCTTCCCGTCGCACGCCTTCCCGGCCCGAGAACCCGAAACCACCGGCCAGCCCGAGTGCGGTATCGAGCGGCGTGAACCCCTTCTTGTCCTTCGCGTTCAGATCGGCGCCCTTGCTCGTCAGGAACTTGATGACCTCGTCGTAGCCCTGCAGCGCCGCGCCATGCAGCGCCGTGCGGCCGTCATTGGCCTGCGCATTGACGTCGAGCCCGCGATCGAGCAGCAACTGAATGGCCGTGATCGCGTCCTGCTCGGTCTTGTGCCGGCCGGTCGAGTCCGCTTCGTTCGTCCCGAGGCCTGCGGCCGCCATCAGGGGGTTGATGCCGCTGCGCGTGGGCCCGAGCGTCGGATCCGCGCCGTGCTCGAGCAACAGCTTCATGCCGGGCAGGTCCGCGGCCTTTGCAGCGCGCAGGAACGGCGTCGTGCCGCCGCCCAGCATCGTGTCGTTGCCACGGTCGAGCTTGGCTCGGTACGGCGGCATGCGCGTCAAGCCGCGCATTCGGATCCGCGCCTTTCTCGAGCAGCATGCGGGCGACGTCGAGCGCCGTGAGGCTGGTTCTCCAGGACCTCGGGTGCCGGCCGATTCGAGTTCGGCATGGTGTTGAAATCGATCGCGGCATACAGCGCCGTGCGCCCCGTATAGTCGGCGAGATTCGGATCCGTGCCCGCGGCGATGAGGGCACCGGCCGCGTCGTAGTGACCGTTGATCAACGCGATGACGATGGGGCTGATGCCGTCCGGTGTGGTCGCGTCGACGTCCGCCCCGGCCTTGGCGAGGATCGGGATGCAATCGACGCATCCTTCGCGAGCGGCGAACAGCAGCGGCGTCAGGCCTCCCGGGCGGCAGCCATTTGTCGCGAGGCTCGGCGGTGATCTGCCGTTCCCATTGCTCCGTGTTGGAGCGTGCGTTCACGTCCGCGCCGCGAGCCAACAATTCCTTCAGCATCGCAGGATGGCTCTGCGCGGCCGCCCACATCAGCGCGGTCTGACCGTGCCACGCCTCCCGTGCCTCGAGGTTCGCGCCGTGGTCGAGCAGCGCGCGGGCTGCCTCGACGTGTCCGCCTCGGGCAACCGTCATCAGAGGCGTCTCGCCGTCCGTGCCGACGGCGTTCGCGTCGGCGCCGGCCTCGAGCAGGCGTTTGATCATGGCGGCGTCGCCGTTGATCGCGGCGAGATGCAGCGGCGTCACGCCGTAACGATTCGCCGCTCGAACGTCGGCGCCGTTTTTCAGCAGCCGGTCGACGATCTCGGTGTCGCCTTGCCGGACGGCCCAGTGCAGCGGGGTGGTGCCATCGGCTTCGGTCGCGAGCGCTTGATCGTGCTGGCGGGCCAGCTCGAGCGCGGCGCTGCGATCGCCGCTCTTCAGCGCCTGCACGAGCTCCGGCGACGTGGCGGCTCCTGCGAAAGTCGCGACGCTCAACAAGGCGGTGAACGTCGTTGCCCCGATCCAGGAGTTACGCATGCAGATGCCGTCCTTACAGCTCGAGGACTCTGCCGGTGCTGTCGCCGAGCTTGTCGACGCTCACGTCCACTTTGTCGAGCAGCGTGACCAGCAGGTTCGTCATCGGCGTGTGCTCTTCGCAGAGCACGTGCTGACCGCCCCTGCAGCCGACCGCGGCCGCCGCCGACGACGATGTTCGGCAGCGGATAATGGTCGTGCTGGTTGCTATTGCTCATGTTGCTGCCATAGAGCAGCACGGAGTGATCGAGCAACGAGCCCTCACCGTCGCGAATCGGCGTCGAGCTTGGCCAGGAACTCGCTGAACAGGCCGATGTGAAAGTTCTGGATTCGCGCCAGCATCTCGAGCTTTTCGGGCTTGTTCTGGTGATGCGACACGGCATGGTGACCCTCGGTGACGCCCACCTGGGTGTACGTTCGGTTGCTGACCTCGCGAGCCATCATGAACGTGAACACGCGGGTGATGTCGGCGCGGTACGCGAGCGCCAGCAGATCGAACATCAATCCCACGTGCTCGGTGTACTCGAAAGGAATGCCCGCCGGCGCCTGCGGGATATCGATATCGGCGTGTGCAGCTACCTGCGATTCGGCCCGTTGCAGGCGGCGCTCGATCTCGCGTACGCCCTCGAGGTAGTCGTCGAGCATTTCGCGGTCGTGGTGCCCCAGCGTGCGCTGCAAGCCCGTGGTTTGAACCGTCACGGCGTCGAGGATGCTGCGATCCTCGCGGCGTCGATTGAGACGCGCGGCTTCGTTGTCGCCCTGGCCGAACATGCGCTCGAACACCTTGCGCGGGTTGATCTCCATCGGCATCGGCGTCGTGGGCGTTCGCCACGACAGCGTATTCATATATATGCAGCCGTAGTCGCGGTCGCAGGCGCCGATCAGGCCCGAATGGTCTTCGGTCGCGAGCTCGATCGACGGCAACAGCGTGTCCTGGCCGATAGCGCCGGCGGCGAGCTGATCGGCGGTGACGCCCGCGTACGCATCGACGCCCTGGGTGGGCTTCGGACGCACGCCGGAGAGCCACGTGGTGGGGCTCAACGAGTGCACGGCACTCGTATCGGCGGCCCGGTGATGGAGGCGGCTCACGATGCTCAAGCGATTGCGGAACGGCTCGAGCGGCTTGTTGATGTCTTTGAGCTCGAAGTTCTTGCCCACGGCTTCCGGTGTGAACCGCTTCATGACCATGCCGTGCGGCACGTAGACGAAACCGATGCGGGGCGGCGTTTTCACGTTGCTCGCGAACGCCGGAACCATGGCGTCGAGCAGCGGCAGCGCCACCGTGGCGCCGAGGCCCCTCAAGAATGTCCGTCGGGCCAGGGGCTTCCTCGTGATGAACATTGCCTCTCCGTAGCCGTCAGTAACGACAATTATCCAAACATCGGCCCGCCGCCGGCAACCCGCTCCGGCGGCGTCCGCCTACACGATTATTTTAACGCAAAGCCGCGCCGAGGCCCCTTTCGGCTTTCCGCAACCGGTGCGCGCATCACTCCTTCGAAACTCGATTTTTCTCTAGCTCGTCGAGCCAGGCCTCCGTGGAGCAGGCGTATTCCAATGTCGCCGTGTCCCCCATCCGCTGATAGTAGGCGGTCCGCGGCTGCGGCCCGTCGTAGTACGCGGGGTCGGTGATCGTCATCTCGACGACCAGCACGTCGTCGTTGATTGGTTTCTCGACGGTGGCGACGAACGCGTTGGTCGGAGCGCTGACGGCGGAACGCTTCGTCAGATGGAGCCGCTCGACGATATGCGTCTGCTCGCTGCGCGGCCATGGCGCCAGCTGCCAATCTTCCAGCAGCGTCGTGTCGACAACGAGCTGATCGCCTTCCCAGTGGCCGATCGAGTGACCAACGCCGGTGGGTAGATAGTCGGTTGGATGGGACCGTCCGTCGAGGAACACGCGGCGAACCTGCATCTCCAGCTCGGCCAGCATGACGAGCCGACTTTCCGTTTGGACGAGCTCGACGGGATAAGACACGGTGGAGAGCATGACGCCCGGCATTCCGGCGGGCACACAATACGCCCCCGTCTCGGGGATCTTCGAGAACTGGGCCTTGAACGCGTCGAGGGCGGCCTGTCCTGCGGGGGTGTACTTTGGGCCGCGCGCGCCGTCCGGCGCCACGGCCGCGAACGCCATCCATACGCCCGACAGATCCGGGTGCTGCGGACCGGCGGCGGTGGGGGCCGAGCTCGGCGACGGTGGTGCGCAGGCCGCCAGCAAGCACACCGCAGCGAGCAGCGCGACCTGGCCGGCGCGCGATATCACGAGGCCATAGAACGACATGGTGTGCTCCCACAGTAACGATGCAGAAAAAACACGGCCAATGTAGCGGCCCGGTCCGCGCCTTTCATGGCGGGAGGCTCACGGCCACAACCAACCGAACACGCCGCCGGTCAGCAGCGAGTACACGAGCCCGTCGAAGGTGGACTTCAACGTGTAGCCGACGTCACGCGAGTACCACACCACGCCTTGCCACAGCGCCAGCACGTAACCCGCGAAGGCCACCGTGCTCGTGATGCGAAATACCCGCAGATACGGCGTGTCGGCACCGAGCGCGAGGCCGGCGACATAGGCGGCAAACAGTGAGACGACGAGCAAGTACACGAACCAGAGCACGAGGCTACGGCCCATGGAGGTCGACGGACCCGTGATCGTCAGGAGCACGCGCGGACCCCTCTCGATCTTCGCCTTGAACTCCGGCGTATTCGCTTCGGCCATGCTGTGTGGTCGCGGCGCTGCGTAATCGCCGGGTGCCAGGTTGAACGGGCGCAGCGCGTCGAGCACGGCGTCCTCGGCCGGAATCTTTCGCAGATCCGAAGAGTGATAGCGGAGCACCATGTGAATGATCGAGCTCGCGATGAACACGAGCACGGCCGAGAGCAGGATCGGCAACCACAACGCGGCGAGAGAAACCATGCGACCTCCAAGCTACGTCGGTGAAGTGATGCGGTGCGGCAAAGACTGCGACGGTCGGCCGGCGCGCGCGGGCGGCTGAGAAAGCGCGCTCAAGCGAGGGCGGCGAGCACGCGTCGGGGCGTGAACGGAAACTCGTGCATTCGGGCACCGGTCGCGTCGAAGAACGCGTTTGCGATCGCGGCGGCTGCCGCAGCCATGACTTCTTCGCCGGCGCCGGAGTAGCGTTCGTTCAAGCGTTGCACGACGATAGGCGTGATCTCGGGGCAGTCCTCGAAGCGCATGACCGGATAGCTTGCCCAGTCGAGGCTCGTGACCCCGCGCTCGTTGAAGGTGACCTCCTCGTGCAGCATACGGCTCGCGGTTTGCACGAGCTGACCCGTGATCTGTGCTTCGACGATGCCGGGATTCACGACGAGCCCCGCGTCGATCGCGCCGTACAGGCGCTTGACCGCGACCTTGCCCGTCTCGCGGTTCACCTCGACCTCGGCGACCGCACCGCCCCAGGAGCTCAGGTGCGTGCCGAGACCGATGCCGCGGCCACGGAGCACTTTGCCCTCGGGCTGCACCGTGCGCACGGGTCTCGCTGTCCAGCCTGCGGCCCGGGCTGCGGCGTCGAGCACGCCCAGCCAGCGCTCGTCCGTCATGTTGCTGGCGGCGAAAGTCGTAAGGATCCGTGCCGGAAAGAAATGCGAGCGCGTCGATCGCTTGCTCCGAGGCGAACGACATCGACAGATCGAGCGGCGAGCGCAGCCAGCCGCCGCGGAAGTAGCCCGCCGTCGACAGCCGGTGATCCACGAGTCGCCTGTTCGGGATCGCGTACATCGCGCCGCAATTCGACGGGCTGACCTGCTGGGAGACGAGGTTCGGCCACTCGTCGGGCGCAGAGCCCGACGGCCAGTTGCTGCGAGGTCTCGATCAGGCTCCAGTGGTGATGCCAGCCGTGATACTCGTACGCGACGATCTTGCCGGTTGCATCCGCGGCCGCGCGAACCTCGCCGACGTGGGCGGGCCCGAAAGGATCCCAGCCGTGCTCGTCCCAGCGCATGAGCTGCACGCGGACCGGTGCGCCGGCCAGCTGCGACAGCAGCGCCGCAGCGAGTGCGACGTCGTCGTAGCAGCTGTGTCCGTACGTGCCGGCGCCGTCGCAGAACTGCACGCGGATGTTCTGCTCTGCGAGGCCGAGCAACGGCGCGAGCGTGCGCCGCGTGTTGTAGACGTCTTGCGAGCTGCACATCACGAGCGCCGAGTCCGCTTTGACGTCGGCGAGCGCGCAGTTCGGCGCGAACGGCGCGTGGGCCTGATACGGGCAGTTCGCGGAGAACGTCACCCGATGCGGCGCGTTCGCGAACGCGTCGGCGGCGTTGCCATCGTCGAGCACGACGGTGTCGCGCGTCTCGGCCGCGCGCATCTGCTGGTAGAGACGTTCGAACGCGGGCAACGACGGCGTATCGTCCCAGGTGACTTCGAGTTGCTGAGCGGCGCGCACCGCGTCCCATTCGTTCGGCGCCACCACGCCGATGAAATCGCCCTTGCGTAGCACTCGTGCGCCGACGATGTCGCGGATCGAGCCTTCGTCGATGGCGAGCACCTTCGCGCCGGCGCCGTAGGCGCGCTGCCCGCGCGGCCGTACGACCCGGCCATGCAGCATGTCCGGCAGGCGCTGGTGTTGCACGTACTGGTAGGTGCCGGCGACCTTCGCCGGCAGGTCTTTGCGCGGCGCGTGGACGCCGACGATCCTGTAGTCGGCGGGTGATTTCACGGGCGCGTTGCCCGTGAACGGAATCTCGAAGAGCTTGCCGCCGACCAGCTCGCCGTAGGTGACGCTGCCACCCGCGCCTGGGGCCGTGACGACGCCGGCGGTGACGCTGAGCCGAGCTGCCGGCACGCCGAGCCGCTCGGCGGCGAGCTTCAGTAGCGCCTGGCGCGCCTCGGCCGCCGCAGTTCGGACCTGTGGGCCGCCCCGCGCGATGGATGCGCTCGAGTACGTTCCACCCTGGTTGGGTGTCACGTTCGTGTCGGTCTGCACGGTTCTGATCTGCTCGAGGCGCAAGTCGAGCTCCTCGGCCGCGATCTGCGGGAGCGCCGTGGTCGTGCCCTGGCCGAGCTCGACGAACCCGATGTACAGCGTGGCCGTGTTGTCGGCGTGAATCGCGAGCCACGTGTCGAGCTGCTTCGCGTCGGGCGGCCCGGCGACGCTGCCGCGGGCCGCGGACTGCGCCGCCGTGCGGTTGCTGCGTAGACCGATACCGAAGCCGACGACGAGCGCGCCGCCGGCCTTCAGGAACTAGCGCCTGCCGAACGGCGCCGGGCTCACGCGGCTGGCTCCTGCATCGCGCGTGCGGCGCGCTTGATCGCGGCGATGATCCTCGGGTACGTGCCGCAGCGGCACAAGTGGCCGTTCATCGCGGCGCGAATCTCGGCGTCGGTCGGCATGGCCTTCTGCGCCAGGAGCTCCGCCGCCTTGATGATGATGCCGTTAGCGCAGTAGCCGCATTGCAGCGCCTGCTCGTCGAGCAAGGCCTGCTGGACCGGGTGCAGCGCGGACACGCCGGTGCGCTTGCGCTGCGCAGCGTACCAATCCGGCAAGCCTTCGAGCGTCGTCACGTGCTTGCCTTCCACGGCCGATACGGGCGTGACGCAGGAGCGCAGCTCCCTACCGTCGACGAGCACGGAGCACGACCCGCACTGCGCGAGGCCACAGCCGAAGCGCGGGCCCTGGAGTGCGAGCTCGTTGGTCAGCACATATATAAGAGGAGTGTCCGGCGTGGCACTGACGGTGTGCTGCCGGTCGTTGACGCGGATGCGGAGCTTGCTAGCCATCGCAACTAATGAACATAACAGACATCGTCGGGCTCCGGCGGGGCACTCTCACGTCAACCGGTCCGCGAGCCATGCGGTCGCTGCGTGCCAAGCCGTCGTCTTGGACACGATCGGCGCGCCCAGTCGACGCACGACCAGGACGGCGAGCCCCATGACGTACAGCGGGTGCACGCGTCGCAGACGAATCGCGTCGTAGCCCATCGCGAGCAGGATCGGCGACGACCATATCAACAGCAGGAGCAACGGATTCGCGAGCCGAATGCGCCCAACGGCGGCAATCAGCAATACGGTGGTTGCGACGATCATGAGCCGCTTGTGGATCTCGGGCCTGCGTCGATAGTGCACGGCCGCCGCAAACAGCGGCGTGAAGAAGACCATGTCGAGAAAGGGCGCCGCCAGACGAGCCTGCGCTGCTTCGACATCGCCCGCGCGCACGCGAATCGCGAACATGCCGAACGCCACCGCGAGCCCGACGATGATGACCAGCACGCCGTAGCCGATGCCGACGTTGCCGAGTGCTACGTGCAGATCCATGCGCCGCGCCGCCGCGAAGGCCGTTTGCGCAATGAAAATGCTCAGCCAGCCGACATACACGGCCGCATGCAGATGGATGATCGGCGGCTTGTCGACGCCGCCTGCGAGCAGCGGGCCGAAATAGCTGGGCCAAAAGCCGACCGCGACGATCAGCGCTGCGAGACACGCGATCGCGACGTACAACGGCCGCGTCTGAGCGCCGGCGTGCCAGGATGTTTGCATGGAGGAGGCCCCCCCGTTTACCCCATGCCATGCTCGATCCTACCCCGCTGCGATGAATCTCGGTAGAGGCACGTTCATGCGCTTCGGCTGCGCGGCAAAGAGCACGCGATGCCGCGAGACTGGCATTAGGACACCGTCGCCGGACTCGTCGCTGCCCGCTCGAGCAGGCCTGCGCCGTAAAGGCCGCTCGTGCGCTTGTCCACGACGGCCGCTTGATCGGTCAGCACGGCCATCAGGTTCGCGTAATACACGGGCGTCAGCAGTGGGTTGCTCTGCATCGATCTGTCCACGGCATCGCGTGCGGCAGCCCCACGATCGAGGCGGCCGAGCACGTTCGCGAAGTGCAGCCAGCCGAGCGCGAATTGCGGTTGCTCGCTCGTGTAGTCCTTCGCCGGCGTCAATGCGCGCTCGCACTCGTCCGCGCAGGCGTAGGCCACGGACTTGTGAAACAACCAATACACGCGGCCCGGGTGCTGCGGCGACGTGTGCAATAGCCGATCGACGATGCCGTGCACCTCTTCGAGGTCCTCCGGCCGCCCGGTCGCAACCAGTGGCCAGCAGAGGTAACCCCAGGTGCCGAGATCGTAGGGCGCGAGCTTTACTGCGTTACGCAGCAGCTCGAGCGAGTGTCGATACGAGCCCGTGAACGCATGCACGCAGCCCGCTGCACGGAGCACGACGGGATCGCGCGGCGCGAGGCGTTCGGCGCGGTTCGTCACCTCGAGGCAGTAGTGGCGATCCGCGGCCACGTCGGCGCTGATGCCGTTCAGCGTTTTCTCGGCCGTCACGAGACCGAGAGTCGCGTAGCCAACGGCGTATTTCGGGTCGAGCTGGACCGCCCGGCGCAGCCACGTGATGGCGGTATTGATCGACTCCGGGCTGTAGTCGAGCAGGTAGCTTCGCGCCTTCTGAACGAGCTGGGAGGCGCTGGCGTCGGCGGACGCGCTGGCATTTGCGCGGCGAATCTCCGAGCGCAGCCGCTCCCCGCCGAAGGTCCCGACGACTTGCTCGCTGATCTCTCGCAGCACACGGTCCGTATCGTCGCCGTCGATGTCATAGCGCTCCGACCACAGCAGCGTGTCCTCGACCGCGTCGTCGAGCTGCACGTTGATTCGCAGACGGCTGTCGATCTCGGCGATGCTGCCCGAAATGACGTACTGGACCGAGAGACTCCGTGCGATAGCCTTCAGATCCGCATGCTCGCCGGAGCGAGCCGCGGCCGATTGGCGCGAGACGACGCGCAGATCATGGATGCGAGAGAGCAGCGACTGCAGCTCGAGAGGTAAGGCATCGGCGAGATAACCGAGCTGCGAGAGCGGCGTCAGCTTCTCGAACGGCAGGACGGCCACCGCGGCGACCGTCGGGAGCGCGGACAGATCGTTGCCCGTGCCGTCCTTGGCGACGAACGGGACGGCCGGCGTGAGTCGCAGGCCGAGCGGCGTCATGTCGTACATCCAGGTCAGCATGATCGTGACCGGAAAGCCGGCGATGGCCAGGAGCGTCACGACGTACACGACGCGTGATGGCGCAAAGCCGAACGACGGCGCGACGTTGTTGATGACCTGTATGAGGACCCATGCGCCGACGGCGTAAGCACCGCTCACCCTGAGGACATGCCGCCGGACGAGCTCCTTCAGCAACCACTTGATGCGGGTGCGCGTAACTGAATCCTCCACTCGGCGTTGGCGAAAATATCACACATGGGATTTACCGCGGGCAGTTGACGCTGAAGGCGCGCTGAGCATTGTCGGGGCTCGCCAGCGTCTCGTAGAAGTCGTCGAGGTAGTCGCGGACGGAGTCGGCGGTCTTGCCGAGGCGCTCCTGCTGCCGATCGACCAGGGCCGCGATATCCGCGCGATGACGCTGGAACGGCGCGTAGCTCCCGGTTATCTCGGCGGTATCACGACATGGCCCGCGGTAGAGACGCGTGCGCACGTTACGAATCGGTAGCTTGACGTCCGGCAGCGCGTACGGCGGGTCGACGAGGCCCGAAGCGTCGAAGTCGTACGGAATCGGCACAACCGTGCCGTCGTCGCGCGCCATCGGCACGACGTTGTGACAGCACGACTCGCCGGCGGGACCTTGCGTGGCCGACCAGTCGGTATTGCCGAGGAAGTACTGGAACATCTCGACGAGCGCCAGCGCCGACTGATCGTAGCGGCCTCGCTCGACGCGCTCGTCCGTGACGACGTGCAACCCGTGACGTGCCGCGAAGTGCTCCTCGTCCTCGATCAGAAATGCCGGCTTCGTGATCACTATCCGCTGTTTCTTCGAGTCGTAATACGTGATCTCGACCGGGCGTACGCGCAGGCTCATGTCCGTCAGCACATTCAAGACGCGATAGGCCAGGTACTCCACGAGCTGGTAGCGTTCGAAGATCTGGCTCGACTCGCAGTGAGTGACGAGCTTGAGCTTGTTTTCCCCGTCGAACCACGTGCCGCCGAGCTCTTTGGCGGGGAAGTTCAACAGCAGCGGCGGAAAGGAGCACGCTACCGCGCGCGATTTGCCGCGTACGCGCACTCGCAGATCCAGCGCCACCTCGACGCCGTCGGCGCCGGTGTATACGAGCCGCCCGTCGGAGTATTCGGGCGCCCTGCGACCGGCGAGCACCTCGTTCAGCGGAATTTCGAGCTTGAATTTCAGCGGTTCCTCGGAGGAGAAGAACCCCGTCGACGGCGCGCCCCGATCCTGGGCGGTGACGATGCCTGCCGGGCCCAGCGTGGTGGCCGCACCAACGCACAGCAGAGGCAATACGTACCAGCGTGGATTGGATTCGTGCCGCATTCGGCTATCCTTAGGCGGTGGGGAGACGGCCAGACTCGCTCGTCGTCGAATGATAAGGGGATATCTGATGACCCAGCAACCGCAGGAGCTCGGCCCCGATATCACCGTTTTGCCCGAGCCGGAACCAACCGCCATCGCGCAGCCGGCACGGAAGAAGGACAAGAAAAAGAAGAAAAGCAACCGGGGCGTGGAGACGATGTTCCGGGTCACCTACCAAAATCACGTCGCGCTGAGCCGGCTGGCCGACAACAAGGCGCACATGATGATCAGCATCAACGGCGTGATCGTGTCGGCCGGAGTTGCTTTCCTCAGGCCGCGGCTCGGAACGTTGGCGTGGGACAGCGTGCCGGTGCTCGTTCTGATCGTGGGCTGCATGGTGTCGTTGGCGTTTGCCGTGATCGGGGTTAGGCCCCGACTGAGGCGCACGGGCGTCACGCTCGAGGGGGTTCGCAACAACACGGAGAACGTGCTGTTCTTCGGGCAGTTCACGAGCTTGCCGTTACCCGACTTCCAGGAAGCGCTGCGCGTGCTGATGAAGGATCCGCCACTGCTCTACGACAATCTCGGTCGACAGCTGTATCTCATGGGGCAGTCACTGAACCGAAAGTATCGCTATCTGCAGATCTCGTACTCGGCGTTTCTCGTCGCGACGGGCTTGGCGACGACGCTGTACGTGATCGGCTATTTCGTGCTCGGTCTGCGGGCGTAGCCCATGAAGGAGCCCGAGGGGCGGTCTACCCTTACCCCGAGCTCTCCATGAAGTACGTGATCGAATGCTCGATGTTGTGCTGCGGCTCGATGCCGAGCGAGATCACGCCTGCGGTTTTGAGTTGATACAGCTCCCGGTGCACGAGCACGGGCACGCTTTGTTGCTCGCTGACGTAGGTGCCATTCGTGCTGTGGTCGTGCAGGAAGAACTTGCCGGCGCTGCATTCGATCGACGCGTGACGCCGCGACGCGAGCCGATGGTCGATCTTTACCCGACAGTCGTCGTCGCGCCCGATCACGCAGGCTGTTGCTCCGGGCTCCAGGACGTGGGCGGTGCCCGCATAACGAAGCGTGAGGCGGCCGCCGGTCATCTTTCGCGGCGGCGGTCGATAGTCGGTCAGGGCGCGCGTATCGTGCGCGAGCAGATACACGTCCATGGGCTCCGGCTTGCCCTTGACCGGGACGCCGCGAAGCAAGCGTAGGTTGCGCCAGCGAGCTGCATCGGTCAGCTGCTGTTGGGCAACCGCCGTCATGACGACCTCGAAGCGCTTCGCGATATCGGCCATCCGTGCCGCCAAGTTCACCACGTCGCCGTACAGCTGCTCGGCCTCCTGCAGCACGGGACCCACGTGCAGGCCGGCGTGCATCGACAGTGGAGGCTGATACGGCATGTCGCGCATCCGCACGACGGCCATGAGTGCCGCGTCGGCGTTCGGGAAGATGCACAGCATACCGTCGCCGCGTAGCTGAACGACGTTGCCGCCTCCCTCCAGGGTGAACGCGGACCACAGCTCCAGAGTGCGAGCCACGATCTGGCGGGCGCGCTCGTCGCCCACGTCGACGTACAGCTTCGTGCTGCCGCTGATGTCGGAGAATAGTACGGCGCAGTTGTCGTGGCGATCGACGGGTGCCATGGCTCAGCGGTTCAAGAGCTGGTCGCGCCGTGCGAGCAGTGCGGCTATCTGACGTCGATTCAGCCAGGCGTCGAGGCTCTTCTGGACGCGCGCGGGGTCGAGGTTCTGCAAAGCCGTCACGAACGGCGCCGGCAGCTCGAGCTTGTTGCGGCCGAGATTCGGGAGCCGGAAGTCGACGTCGAACCCGAGGCGATTGTCCGTCAGCGTCAGGTCCGACAGCTCGCTGTTGAACACCACGTTCGTCGCGTTGCGGCCGCGATTGCCGATCAGCACGTCGAACGCTCGCATCATCGCGAGCTGTGGCTCCAGTGGACACCAGGCGCCGGCGGCGACTTGGCGGTCGCGTCGCTGCGCTTCGGTCATGGCATCCGGGTAGCGCAGCTGCAGCGCGCCCGGTCGGCCCTCGACCTCGCGCTGCACGGTCGGGTCGATCAGGTCGGCGCCGAGCAGGTCGTCCACGGCGGCGGCGGCAAGCTCGAGACTCCCGCCGCCGGACTGGGGATAGAACGACGCCTCGATCGTCGTGTTCGCGTACTGCAGCGCAACCCGCGTCGCGTCGTTCGCGTGATCGACGGCGGCGATGGTGCCGTGCTCCAGCGCGTCGCGTAGCGCCGTGCGCGTAAGGCCGTAGGCTTGCGCGTTGCCGCTCATGTCGATCGCGGCCTGCTCGGCCGGCATGGCGTACTGGACGTACGTTCGATTCGCCTCGCTCACGAGCGCCGCCGGGCGGCCGTTGAAATACGCGCCGAGCATCCCCGTGTCGAGCATGACGATCTTCCCACCGTACAGGCCGCGAACACGACGGTCGCCGCTAGGCGTATGACCGATGACGGCGCGCTTGGCGTCGAGGCGCTCGAGCGCGGCCGATAGCGTGTCGGTCTCGAGCAGCGGCTTACAGTACACGTCCCCGCGATACCAGAGCGGGCCATTCGTGGAGAGCTCGGCGGCGTCGCCGGCGGCGATGAACTCGTCGATCAGTGCGCGCTCGCTGCGGTTCGCGGTGTCGCGCGCGCTATGGGCGACGGTGATGTCGCGTTGCCAGTCGGCCGCGGGCAGCACGCCTGCAGCGGCGAGGCGCTCGCGAAGCGTGAGGTATCGACGGATGTCCGTCTGCACTTTCGCGTTGACATCGAGCCCCGTCGCTGCGACTAGGGGGGGCAAGCCGCCGTGGACGTACGCGGTGTCGTTGACGACGACGATGGCCGGTAACGTCAGCAGCCAGGCGCCGTAGCGACCGTCGGCGGCGAAGGCGCGACGCCGGGCGAAGTAGCCCGGCGGATACATGCGATCGAACTCGGCGCGCGTGGCGTCGCCCCCGCGGCTCTGCGCGGCGAAGGCCGAGTACGCCGCCGAGCGCTCGGCGGCGGTCTCGTCGGCGGCAAACGAAGCGTAATCGGCCGGCGAGACGTAGCGCCAATCGCCGATCAGGTTCATCAGCTCGTGATTGCCGAGCACGACGTGCACGGCGCCGCCGGCCGCTTGCGCTTCGTTCTGCAGCCGGATCACGAGGTCGAGCACGGCGCGCGCGTCCGGGCCGCGATCCAGCAGGTCGCCGAGGCTCACCGCGTGAGCGGCACCGCCGATCCAGCGCAGATCCGCATCGATGAGGCCGGTGGTCTCGAGCAGCTCGACGAGCGCGGGATACGCGCCATGCACGTCGGCAAAAGCGACCACACGCGGGGCATCCGCAAACCGCCACGAGTCCCGCGCTTCGGCTCGCGGGCACAGGCCCACGAACGCGACCGCGAGCAGCGCCGCGACGGATACGACTGCGCGGCGTCGCGTGGGTGAGTGCCTCATGCGGTCCGCTCGTTCACTGCCGTCGTCCCCGGGAAGCTGGCCCCTCGTGTCTCGGGATTATAGGGGAGTACCCGGCTCGCGACCGTAGCCGCCGGTGGAGGCCCCGGTCGCCACGGGGATTGCGCCGTCTAAATCGAGCGCGCGAGGTGATCGACGAGGTCGCGGGCGTCGTCCTCGGCGCCGTGGATGAACGTCGACTTGCGGCGGCGCAGCACCGGCAAGCCAATCGCATACAGGCGCGGGGCGTCGACCACGCCGCCGTCGTGGCGCAGATGTCCCTTGCGGTCGAGAACGGGCACGTCGAGCCAGCGATAGTCGGGCCGAAAGCCCGTCGCCCAGACGATCGAGCGGATCTCGCCGCTCGCGAGATCGAGCGACAGGCGCGCCGCGGCGGGCGCCCGCGTCGGCTCGAAGCGCTCCGGCGGCCCGACGTCGAGTTCGCGCGCGCTGCGCGCCCACTCGTCGAACGTGTCCAGCAGCCGGTTCATTTTCAGGTCCGCCAGCGCAAATAGATTCCTCAAGCCTCCCGAGAACAGCGCGCGTCCGTCGCGAATGGCGGCCAGCCGCGCCACGATTTCCACGCCGGCGGCCGTGAGGGCGTTCAAGTCCAGCGTGGTGCGTTCCGGCGTGCCGATGAGCTGTGGCGAAGGCAGCCTCCGAGCCCGGTCGAGATCCTCGATCTCGTCGTACCGTTGGTTCCAGACACCGGAAGCCTCCATCCACCACAGAACGTCTCGCCCGCGATAGGTTCGAGGCAATCGCACGTGCTCGCCGACGGCGAGCGTCACGCGGCGGCCCGAGCGGCGAATCTCGTCGGCGAGCTGCACACCGGTAGCCGACGCGCCGACGACGAGCACGCCACCTTCCGGCAGTCGGCCCGGGTGGCCATAGTCGAACGGGGTGAAGCATCGAATCGAGCTCGGCACCGCCTGCGCGAGCGGTGGCACCGACGGAAGATTGCAGGCGCCCGTGGCAATCACGAGACTGCGGCACGCAAGCTCGCCGTGACCCGTCACGAGTCGATAACCGTCGTCGGTTTGCCGGACGGACAGCACCTCGGTCTCCCTGCGGACCGGCGCGCGACTCGCGTCGGCGAAGCCACTGATGAAGTCCACGACGTCGCGCATCGTCATGAACCCGTCGGGCTCTGGACCTTCGTAGCGATAGCCCGGCAGTCGGCTCTGCCGGTTCGGGGTCAACAGTCGCAGCGAGTCCCAGCGCTCGCGGCGCCAGGAGTTCGCGACGTCGCCGCGTTCGAGCACGACGTGGTCGATCGAGCGCTCGGTCAGCGCCTGGCTGGTCGCGAGGCCGGTGTGCCCGGCGCCGATGACGACGGTCGTGAAGCGTTCGATGGGAGCTCCCGCCGAGGGCCGCCGTTACAGCTTGTGGACCTCGACGCTCACGTTGGTCGGATTCGTCACGATGTCGTAGACGGCCGAGCGCTTCTGTGACTGGGCAACCAGCGCTTCGATGTCTTTCTGCGAAGCGTCGGCGTCGATGTCGAACGTGACCTTGATGTCGTCGTAGCCGTTACGCACGTCGCTGTCGACACCGAGAATACCCTGGATGTCCATCGATCCTGCGAGCTTCGCCTCGACGGAGCGCAGTTGTATCCCGCGGTTCTGCGCGACCGCCGCCACGCCGGCCGTGAGGCAGCTCGCGAGCCCGACCAGCACGAGCTCGACCGGTGTCGCGCCCATGTCCTCCGACGCGAACACCTCGGGGTGGTCCGCCTCGAACGTGAACTCCGTCCTGTGCTTCTGCTCCTGTCCGAGGCCATGAAAGCCGGTCACGCTCGACTGGCTGTGGGTCCCTTTCTTCCATTTGCACGAGGCTCGCCAGGTGAATTTTGCCGCCTCGGGCATTTTGCGCAGCGCTTCTCGCGCTTCCAGGAGCGCTCCCACGTTCACGCCGTTGTTGACCGCCGAGTTCGTCATGTGCGTTCCTCCGTCGTTGTTAGGATTCCGCGTTGATGCGCGTTGGTGCCGGGATCATAGCCCTCGCCGCCATTCGTGTCTAAGCAACGGATGCGCCGCGTATACTGCGGCGCATGACCACGCCAGCGAGTGACGGTGCCGCGGGCTCGGTCGGCACGGTCGATACGCAGTTCCTGGACCTGCCTCGCCCACTCGCGCTCGAGTGCGGTCAGGCGCTGGACCCCGTACGCATCGCGTACGAGACCTACGGCACGCTCGCACCGGCGAAAGACAACGTCGTCCTCGTATGCCACGCCTTGTCCGGCGACGCGCACGCGGCCGGCTACGCGAGCGCCCCGGCCGCAAGCGGGACGCGCGACGGCTTCCGTGCCGAGGAACGCGACGCCGAACGGGGGCGCAGCCTCGGCTGGTGGGACGGCATGATCGGCCCCGGCAAGGCCTTCGACACGAGCCGCTTCTTCGTCGTCAGCACGAACCTGCTGGGCGGCTGTCGCGGCACGACGGGCCCGTCGTCGACGAATCCCGCCACCGGCCGGCCCTATGGCTCGGACTTTCCCGTCATCACGGTCGCCGACATGGTCCGCGCGCAGCGGGCGTTTCTGCAGCAGCTCGGCATCACGCGATTGGCGGCGATCGCCGGCGGCTCGCTCGGCGGCATGCAGGCGCTCGAATGGGCCGTGCTGTATCCGGCAGAAGTCGAGGCGGTGGTGGCGATCGCGAGCACGCACGCGTTGCGACCGCAGGGCGTGGCGTGGAACGCGATTGCGCGCAATGCCATCACGTCGGATCCGGACTGGCAGGAGGGGCATTACTACGGCACCGATCGCGCACCGACGCGCGGCATGGGTATCGCGCGAATGGTGGGGCACATCACCTACCTCTCCGCGGGCTCCCTCGGCGACAAGTTCGGCCGGCGCCTGCAATTCGCCGACGACATTCGCTATCTGCTCACCGAGCCGGAATTCGAGGTCGAGAGCTACCTGCGCCACCAGGCCCAGAGCTTCGTCAAACGTTTCGATGCGAATACGTACTTGTATATGTCGCGCGCGCTGTCTTACTTCGACCTGGCGCGCCAGCACGGCCATGGGCGGCTCGTGGATGCGCTGCGCGGCCTGTCGGCGCGCACGTTGCTGATTGCCTTCAGCTCCGATTGGCTGTATCCGCCGGGGGACTCGCTGGAGCTGGCCGACGCGCTGCGCGCGGCTGGCAAGGCCGTGGAGGCGCACGTCATCGACGCGCCCTACGGCCACGATTGCTTCCTGTTGGAAGAAGCGCGCCAGACCCCTATGATCCGACGATTCCTCATGGGCTAGGAAGAACGGCATGGAACAGTCGCGCCGATTCGGCTTCGCAACCCGCCAAGTGCATGCCGGCCAGCGCCCCGACCCGAATACCGGCGCTCGCGCGGTGCCGATCTATCAGACCACGAGCTACGTCTTCGAGGATCCCGAGTCTGCGGCGGCGTACTTCAATCTGCAGGAGTACGGCAACACCTATTCGCGGATCATGAACCCCACGGTGGCCGTGTTCGAGGAGCGCATGGCCAGTCTCGAGGGGGGCTGCGGCGCCGTGGGCTTCGCGAGCGGGCTCGCGGCACAAGCCGCAGCGCTGTTCACGCTGCTCGCGCCGGGCGATCACGTGGTGTCGTCCAAGGCGTTGTATGGCGGCACGGTCAATCAGCTGAAGCACGTGCTCGGCAAGATGTGCGTGGAGCTGAGCTGGGTCGATCCCGACGATCTCGACGCGTGGCGTGCGGCCGTGCGCGACAACACGAAGGCGTTCTTCGCCGAGACCATCGGCAATCCCGGCGGCAACGTGCTCGACATCGAAGCCGTCGCGGCCATCGCGCACGAGCAGGGCGTCCCGCTGCTGGTGGACAACACCTTCGCCACCCCGTTCCTGTGCCGCCCGATCGAGTGGGGCGCCGACATCGTGCTGCATTCGGCCACGAAGTACATCGGCGGCCATGGCACCAGCATCGGCGGCGTGGTCGTGGACGCGGGCACGTTCGACTGGTCGAACGGGCGGTTTCCGGTGATCGCGGAACCGTCGCCCGCCTACCACGGCCTGAAGTTCCACGAGACCTTCGGCACCTACGGCTACCTCATGAAGCTGCGGGCCGAGACGCTGCGCGATCTCGGCGCCGCCATGAGCCCGTTCAACGCCTTTCTGTTCCTGCAGGGCCTCGAGACGCTCTCGCTGCGGATGACGCGGCACGTGGCAAACGCGATGGCGGTGGCGGAGTATCTCGACGGGCACGAGCTCGTGTCGAGCGTGACGTACCCTGGGTTGCCGGCCAGTCGCTATCGAGCGCTGGTGGCGAAGTATCTGCCGCTCGGCGCCGGCTCCGTGTTCTCGTTCGACATTCGCGGGGGCCGGCCCGCCGGCCAGGAATTCATTCGCTCGGTGACGTTATGGTCGCATCTCGCGAACGTCGGTGACGCGAAGAGCCTCATCATTCATCCCGCGAGCACGACGCATCGCCAGCTCGAGGAGGACGAGCTCGAGGCGGCCGGTGTCCGCGCCGGCACCGTCCGTCTGTCGGTGGGTGTCGAGGATGTCGACGATCTGCTCTGGGATCTCGAGCAGGGTTTCGGCGGCGCGCGTGCAGCGGCTGCGGAGGGCTCTTCATGAGCACCTTCGATCTCGCTCGCTATCAGGATCCCTTCGCGATTCAGCGCGTGCTGCACGAAGCGAAAACCATCGCCATCGTCGGCCTGTCGAGCAACGTGCTTCGGGCGAGCTACTTCGTCGGGTTTTATCTTCAGCGGCACGGGTATCGCGTCATTCCCGTGAATCCGCGCGAGAAGGAAATCCTCGGCGAGAAGAGCTACGCGAGCCTGCGCGACGTGCCGGTGGCCATCGACATCGTGGACGTGTTCCGGACTCCGGATGCCCTGCCGGCCATCGCCGAGGAGGCCGTGGCCATCCGCGCCAAGACGCTCTGGTGTCAGTTCGGCGTCATCAACGAGCAAGGCGCGAAGATCGCGGAGCAGGGCGGGCTCGTCGTGATCATGGATCGGTGCATCAAGGTGGAGCACGCCCGCTATGCCGGCCGGATGCACTGGCTGGGCTTCAACACCGAGCGCGTGACGTCGGTGCGCGGCGGGCTTCAGTAGCGGGCCACCTGGCTCACAGGCGCCGCGCCGGGTTCCTTCGCCTGCCGGCGGCGCGCACAATGGACGCTAGTGGCCGAGAAGGTGCCCGCTCGCGATCGGCGCCGCGGCCAAGGGGGTCGTCATGCAAAAGTTCGTCGAGCTCGGTCGTGCCGTGGCGCTTGGAGCCGCGGCCGTGGCGTTCGTCGCCGCCACTGCGTGCGTTCATGCGGCCGAAGAGCCGGCCAAGGGACGCGTCGAGACCGTGACGGTTCACGGTCGCGCGCTCGAAGGCAACCTCATGGGCGAATCGCCCGACCGCGCGGTATCCATCTATCTGCCGCCGGGCTACGACGAGGATCGCACGCGGCGGTATCCCGTCGTGATTCTGCTGCACGGCTACTCGCTGACGAACCAGTACTGGGTCGGCGCCGCGAAACAAGGGTTCGGCAGCATCGACACGCCGGGAGCGATGGATCGCGACCTCGCGAGCGGCAAGGCGCACGAGATGATCCTGGTGATGCCGGACGGCAACTCGAAGTATCAGGGCAGCATGTACTCGTCCTCCGCGACGAGCGGGGACTGGGAGAGCTTCATCGCCGAGGATCTGGTCGGCTACGTCGACAGCCACTACCGCACGCTGGCGGACCGTGCGTCGCGCGGACTCGCCGGGCACTCGATGGGCGGCTACGGCACTATTCGCATCGGCATGAAGCGCCCCGACGTGTTCTCGAGCCTGTACATCCTGAGCGCCTGCTGCCTGATGAACAATCCGGCCGCGTTCGCGCAGCGCGCTGCGGCGCAGAATCGCAGCGCGGAGGCCGCGGCGAGCGGCGAGGCGCGCGGCACCTCGACCAGCAACGACTCCGGCAGCGCGCCGCGGCGGGGTGGCGGCTTCGCCAACGTCGTCAACGCCGAGGCCGCGGCGTGGTCGCCCAACCCGAAGAATCCGCCGACGTATTTCGATCTGCCGGGCGCCGAAGGCGTGGACGACGCCCTGATCGCGATGAAATGGGCAGCCAACTCCCCGCTGGTGATGATCGATCAGTACGTGCCCAACCTGAAGCGTTACTCCGGCATCGGCATGGACGTCGGTCGCCAGGACGGGCTCGCTGGGAGCAACGAGCAGCTCGCGGGGGTGCTCGAGGCCTATGGCATCGGCCACGCGTTCGAGACCTACGACGGCGATCATGTGAACCACATCGCCGACCGCGTGGAGCAGAAGGTGCTGCCGTTCTTCTCGGAGCACTTGAAGTTCGGCAAGCGCTGACGCGCTCGCGATCGATCAGATCTGCATGCCCCAGCGGCGCACGGTGCGGCGCTCGATCGTGCGGAAGATCACGTTCTCGACGAACAGGCCGAACAGGATCACGGTCAGGAGGCCGGCGAACACCTCGGGGATCCTGAGCTGGTTCTTGTTCTCGAAGATGTACCAGCCGAGTCCGCCGGAGCCCGAGCTGACGCCGAACACGAGCTCGGCCGCGATCAGCGTGCGCCACGCGAACGCCCAGCCGACCTTCAGGCCGGTCAAAATGCTCGGAAACGCGCCCGGGATCAGAATGCGTGCGACGTAGCCGAAGCTCGAGAGCCCGTAGTTCTGGCCCACCATCTTCAGCGTCGGCGACAGCGCGCGGAACCCGGCGAACGTGTTCAGCGCCACGGCCCACAGCACGGCGTGCACCAGCACGAAGATCACGCTGCCGTTGCCCAGGCCGAACCAGATCAGCGCCAGCGGCAGCAGCGCGATCGACGGCAGCGGGTTGAACATGGCGGTCAGCGTCTCGAGCAGATCGGCGCCGAGCCGCGACACGCTCGCGAGCGCCGTGAGCAAGGCGGCGAACGCGAGCCCGGCCGCATAGCCCTTGAGCAGCAGCGACAGCGTGTACACGCCGGCACGCGGAATCTCGCCGGCGGCGATGCCGGAGAGCAGCGCCTGCACCGTCGCGCCGAAGGTCGGGAACAGCAGCGGGTTGCCCAGCGCCCGCGCGTACAGCTCCCAGACGGCGGCGAGCACGACGAGCAGCGCCGTCTTGCGCAGCGCGCCGTTGGCGTAGAGCTTCGTCCAGAAGCCGAGCGGTGCCACCGTGACCGCAAAGCCCGTGTCGCCGGCCAGGGCATGCAGGATTTCCGGCCGCTCGTTCAATGCGGTGTGCGCGTCAGGCATCGGCGATGGCTCCCGTGCGATCGAACAAGAGGCGTTGAATCCGCGCGGACAAGAGCTCGCCGTCCGCGCCCGCGGTATCGCTGCCGGTGCTGTTGAGCTCGGCTTTCGCGCGGCCGGGGTGGGGCGTGAGCAACAGAATTCGGTTGCCGATGCGAATCGCTTCGGGAATCGAATGCGTGACGAACACGACCGTGAACTTGGTGTCTTCCCACAGCTGCAGCAGATCGTCTTGCATCTTGCCGCGCGTCAGCGCGTCGAGCGCCGCGAACGGCTCGTCCATGAGCAGGATCTGGGGTTCCATGGCCATTGCGCGCGCGATCGCGACGCGTTGCTTCATGCCGCCCGACAGCGTGTGCGGGTGAGCTGTCGGCGAATTTCACGAGCCCGACCTTGTCGATGAAATGCGTCGCCCGCTCGATCGCGGGCTGCCGCGCGAGCGTTCCGCTCGAGGTGAGCGCGAACACGATGTTCTCGCGCACGGTCTTCCACGGCAGCAGCTGGTCGAACTCCTGGAACACGAATGCGCGGTCCGGTCCCGGCTTGCCGATCCGTGCGCCGTTCAGCAGCATTTCGCCCTCGACGGGTTGCAAGTAGCCGCCGATCGCCTTCAGCAGCGTCGACTTGCCGCACCCCGAGGGCCCGAGCACGACGAATCGGTCCGACCTTCAGCACGTCGAAGCTCACGCGGTAGGTGGCCGTGACGAGCTGCTCGCCCGTGCGGTACTGCAACGTGACGCCGTTGACGGAGAGGAGCGGGCGTTCGTGCATCGCGGCGTTACGAGCCGGGCGCGGAGTGGATCTCGGGGAAGAACATGTCGCGCCAGGACTCCGGCTGATGGCTGATCGAGCCGATCGTGTGCATGAACTCCGCGTACTTCTCGACGTTCTCGGGCGTCGTCGTGAACTTGATGTCGGGCGCCATCAGCACGTCGACGATCTCGTCAGCCGAGAAGCCGGCGCTCGATTCGGCGTTGAACAGGATCTCGGCGGCGGTCTCGCGGATCGCTCCGGATCAGCTCGTTCGCCTCCTCGAGCGCGGCCAGCACGGCGGCGTAAGCCCGCGGATTTCGGTCGCGGAACGCGCGCGGTCGTGGACAGCATGGTGAAGGTCGTCGAGCCGCCCATGACGTCGTCGCTGCTGAGCACCGTGTGGATGCGCGGATCCTTGATCTCGCGCTGATGAAACGGCGGCGACGTGAAATGCGCGTCGATCTGGCTGGAGCCCGACAGCAGCGCGATCAAAGCGTCCGGATGCGTCATCGTGACCGTGTAACGATCGAAGCGAAACGCGTCGGCCGCGCCGTAGTGCTCGGCCGCGTACATCTGCATGACGATCGACGGGATCGACACCTTCACCGAAGTCACGGCGATCTTGTCCCGCTCGGTGAGGTCGTCGATCGTCTTCAGTGCCGCGTTGGTCGTGTTCAGATACATCGGCAGAGACGACATCGCGGCCACGCCGCGCACGTCGGCCGAGCCCCGCGTCCGATCCCAGAGCGTGATGAACGCCGGCGGGCCCGCGGCGATGAAGTCGACCGAGCCGGAGAGCAACGCGTCGTTCATGACCGCCGGACCGCCGAGGTCGATCCAGCGCACCGTCAGGTCATCGAGCCCGGCGGCGCTCGCGTGCTTCTCGACGAGCTTCAGCTCGCGCATCACGAGCAGCGGCAGGAAGCCCACGCCGCCGGCGCCGAGCGGAATGCGAATCCGCGTGACGCCGGCCGGCTGCGAGCCGCCACAGCGCGGTGACGAGCCACGCGGCAAACGCGAGACTTGCGAACCGGAGTGCGCTGCGCCGCCCGAGCATGCTCGTCAATGCGTGACGCGGCCGATGCGCGGTGCCGTGGTGGTACGCGGCACGGTGGCGCGAGCGAGATCGCCGGCGTCGTTCAACGCGTCGATGCTCCAGCACTGGTCGACGATGGCATCCACTTGGCCGCGCGGCAACGCGAGCACGGCCTTGATCGACGAATTTCTCCGTCAGCTGCTCGTTGCTGAGCGGACGATGGACGTTGCCGAGCGATTGCTCGACGAATTTCGTCAGCGTCTGGCCGTCGCGCAGCACGACCTCGATGTGCACCTGATCCTCGGTGATCGAGTCGTCGCCGACCGCGGTCGTGACGGCGCGAACGTGCTGCAGATCGGGATCGCGAATCGCGTCGTCGGTGAATTCCTGGAGGCCGCCCTTGCCGCGCACCAGGCCGATCGCCGCAGCGTGATAGATCGAGTACTTGCTCTCGAGCGCGCGGCTCAGCTTGCTCTTGTTGCACAGATCGAGCACGAGCGGCGCCACGCGCAGGCGCACGCCGGCGATCGTATCGGGCGCCGGATGGAACTCGCGGTGCAGCTGGCTGCAGCCGTCGATCGTCGGATGCACCACGAGGCCGCAAGCGTAGGGCTTGTAGGCGTTGTCGCGCAGCTCGAAGTCCTTGCCGAGACCGGCCGTGACCTTGTCGAGGTCGTACTCCGCCGCCGTCACGGCCGCGAAGCCGCGCGGCCCTTCGAGCGCGCGTTCGCCGGCCGTGAAGTCCGCGCGGCCGAGCAACGCGGCGGTGTAGCCGTTCTGCGCGGCGCGCCCCGGCTGGAACGACTTGGCCATCGAGCCGAACATCTCGCGAATGCCGGCCGCCTGTGTGGCGGCGAGCCCGAAAGCCCAGACCATCTGCTTGGTGCTCGAGGCCGAGCAGCTTGCCGATGGCGGCCGCGGCCCCGAACACGCCGGTGGTCGACGTGATGTGCCAGCCGGCGGCGTAGTGGGCGGGATACACGGCGTTGCCGATCCGCGATTCGACCTCGAAGCCGAGAATGAACGCATGCACGAAGTCGCGGCCCGACACCGGGATTCGCGCTGGCATAGGCGAACAGCGCGGACGCGACGGGCACGCTCGGATGAATGTAGTTCTTCGGCAGCGTGTCGTCGTACTCGTGGACGTGCGAGCCGATGCCGTTCATGAGCGCCGCGTGCAACGCGTCGAAGCGCTCCGCGCGGCCGAGCACGCAAGCGTTGGCGTTCCCCGAGTACGGCGCGAGCGTCCGGATCGCGACGTCGAGCGCGGGCTCGATGCTGCCGCCGAGCGCGCACCCCAGATAGTTGAAGATCGCGCGCTTCGCCTCGTCCTGCACGTCGCGCGGAATCGCTTCGAGCTTGCTGTCGACCACGAAGGCCGCCAGCGTTTCGGTCACGGACATCGAACCCCCTGAGTCGACAAGGCTCACGTCTCCGCCCGGCGCGCTGCCGGGCGGCCGTCAATTCACGAATCTCACGCAGTAGATCGGCGGCAGATAATGGCTGACGTTTTGCCAGTGCTTGCCCTGGTTCTCGCTGATGAACAGGTTGCCGGTGGTGCTGCCGAACGCGAGTGTATCGCCATCGGTGTCGATGTCGAGCCCGTGGCGATAGACGAGATCGTACGCATGCTGCTGCGGCAATCCGTTGCGCAGCACGTCGAAACTCTGGCCGCCATCGCGCGTGCACGACACGACCAGCGCGCCGTCGACCGGGTAGCGCCACTGATCCTTCTTGCCGGGCACGAACCACGCGGTCAGCGGTTGCTCCGGATGCACGACCACCGGGAAGCCGAACACGGACGGCTTGGCGGTCTTGATCTCGCTGCAGGTCAGTCCGCCGTCGGTGCTGTGGAAGATCCCGTTGTGGTGCTGGATCCAGATGTGATCCGGTGCGGCGGTGCACTGCGCGAGTCGATGCGCGTCCTGGCCGCGGCGTTCGTAGCGCCTGATCCGGCGGCGCGTACTCGGCGCGCAAGCCCTGGCCATAGCAGTCCCACGACTGTCCGCCGTCGCGCGTCATCCACACGCCGCCGCACGAGACGCCGAGCCGCACGACGTCGGGGTCGCGCGGATCGACGAGCACGGAATGGATGCCCGGGTAGTCGGCGCCGCCGCCCACCCAGAATTTCCGGTCCGGGTGCTTCCACAGGCTCTCGACGAGCTGCCCAGCTGTCGCCGCCGTCGCGTGAGTGGAACAGACCGCCGGGAATCGTGCCGCACCAGAGCTCGCCGTCGCGCTGCGAGCCCTCGAGCGCCCAGACGCGTTTCGTGTCCCACGGGATCGGCGTGCCGCGCATCGGGTCGAGATCCACGACGTCCTCCGGCTTCGGCGGGAAGGCCGGCACCGGGCGCTCTTCCCAGGTGGCGCCGCCGTCGCGCGAGCGCTTCATCTTCACGCCGAAATGGCCCATGTCCTGCGCGGCATGCAGCGCGCCGTCGCGCTCGGCGAGCACCATCGTGACGGGGTCGCCGAGCAGCTCCGCGCGCTCGATGCCCCACTCGCCTTTCTTGCGGCCGATCACGAACACTCCCTTACGCGTGCCGACGAGCAGCTTGCTGGCCATGGTCATCCCCCTGAAAGAGCTTGGAAAACATAGACTTCACTTTGTGGCTTCAAGTGATCACTGAGGTTGCGGCGGTCGCGCAGGTTCAGCCCGTCGACCAGCACTTTCACGTGGTGACGCACCTCGCCCTGGTTGTCGAGCACGTAGTCGCGGACGTCGGGCCACGACTCGAAGTAGCGCTCGAACAGCTCCGCGACCGTGGCGGCCGCGATCGTCGCCGTGGGGCACTCGGTGTGCCGGGCCAGATTCGGGGTGAAATGCAGGCTCGCCACGGGCGTTCTCAATGCCGCGGCTCGATGCCGCGCTCGGCGAACGCGGCGTCGAGCTTGGCCGTGACGTCCGCAACGCTGATCAGGCTCATCGCGGCGGGGTCGCGGACGCGCTGGCCCCAGCGCAGCGTGCTCGAGCGGTCGGCCGAACTCGCGCTGCGACCGCTTCCGGGTACTTGTCGACGACCAGGTGCTGGCTGAAATAGGGGCCGGTGCGCCGCCGGTTCGAGGTGGCATAGAGGCCCACGACGGGCGTGCCGACGGCGGTGGCCATGTGCGCCGGCCCGGAATCGGGGCACAGCACCACGGACGCGCGCTGCAGAATCGCGAGCAACTGCTTCAAGCTCGTCTTGCCGATCAAATTGTGCGGTTGCGACTTGGCCATGCTGGTGATGTCGCGGCCATAGCTTTGCTCGATCGCGGTGTCGCCACCGGTAAGCAGAACCTGAGCGCCGTAACGATGCTCCGCATAATCGGCGATCTCCGCGTACCAGTCCACACGCCAGTTGCGGTAGTTGCGAAAGCGCTGGCCCGTGCAAGGGCTGATCACGAGTGTCGGCGCAGGCGCTCGCGAAGTACGGCGCGACGGCCGCGGCATCGCCGGCGCCGATCGGGATGTCCCAGCGCGGCTTGCCACGCGGCACGCCGATCAGCTCCGCGAACTCGAACAGCCCGTCCATCACGTGCTGCTCGTGCCGCGCGGGCACACGCGTGTTCGTGAACAGCCACTGATAGTCGCGGGCGCGCGCCTTGTCGAAGCCGATCTTGAGCTTCGAGCGCACGGCCAGGCTCGCGAGGTTCGCGCGCGCCGAGGCGTGCATGTGCAGCAGCGCATCGAACGAGCGCCCGGCCAGGGCGCGGCGAACGGCGGCATAGCCGCGCCAGCCTCGGGCCTTGTCGAGCACCACGAATTCCACGCCCTCGAGGCCGCTCAACAAGGAGTGCTCGGCCCGGCCGATGATCCAAACCAGCGCAGTGCTCGGCCAGGCGTCCTGGATTGCGCGCACGACGGGCACGGCGTGGCAGGTGTCGCCGATGGCCGAGAGTCGCAAGATGCAGAGCGAGGCGGGCGGTTGGCCGAAGGGCAGCGGCATGCCGTGGTTCGAAGGTCGAGAAGACCGCGCCATCCTACACGATCGTTGCCCCCCGACCGTGCGCGCCCGTGCGCGCCCCTCGCGTCGCTCGAGCCGTGCTCAGAGGTGCGGTTCGACGAATGCCGCCAGCTGCGTCCTGCCGAGCGCGCCCACATGCGTCGCCACGGGCGCGCCGTCGCGAAACAGCATCAGCGTGGGAATGCTGCGCACGCGATAGCGCGTGGCGATCGCAGGGTTCTCGTCGATATCCACCTTCACGACCTTCAGCCGTCCCTCATACGTCTTCGCGGACTCGGCGATCAGCGGGCCGACCAACCGGCAAGGCGTGCACCACTGCGCCCAAAAGTCGACGAGCACCGGGCGCAGAGCCGCTCAGCACCTCGGGCTCGAAGGTCTCGTCGGTCGCGGTCTGCGTAGCGGGTGTCATGGGCTTCTCCTGGGGGTGAAGGGGAGCCGCCATTTTATTGAAGACTTTATCCATAACAATCTAGCAGAATACGAATTGTTTGTTCATAAAAAGGAACAATCGTGCTGAACAAGCTGCTGGCGATGGAGGTGTTCGTCCGGGTCGTCGAGACCGGCGGCATCACGCGGGCCGCCGAGCGTTTGCAGCTGCCGAAAGCCACCGTGACGACGCTGTTGCAGAAGCTCGAAGCGGCGCTCGGCGTGAAGTTGCTGAATCGCACCACGCGCCGCGTGAGCCCGACTGCGGACGGCGCGGCGTACTACGAGCGCTGCGTTTCGATCCTGGCTTCGATACGCGAGACGGAGGACTCGCTCGCGACGCAGCGCGCGGCGCCGCGCGGCCGGTTGCGCGTGGACGCGCCAACGCTCATGGCTCGGGCCGTGCTCGTGCCCGCGTTACCCGACCTGTTCGCGCGATACTCGCAGCTCGAGCTTGCGTTGGCCTGCAACGAGCGGCGCGCGGATCTCGTCGAGGAAGGAATCGACTGCGCCGTTTGGAGCGGTGAAATCGAGGACTCGAGCCTCGTCGCGCGTCGCGTCGGCTATCTCTACTTTGCGATTTGCGCCGCGCCGTCGTATTTGCGCCAGCGAGGGTCGCCGCGCCATCCGCGCGACCTCGATCGGCATCGCTGCATCAACCGTTTCGTGCCCGGGACAGGTGCGCTCGCCGCCTGGAGCTTCTCGCGTGGCGAGGAGCGCGTCGAGGCGGTCTTCCCCGGTCACATTGCGCTCGAGGACGAGAACAGCTACGTCGCGGCTGCGGAGGCCGGGCTCGGGATCGCGCGTATCCCGGCGTTCGTGGCGAAGGAGGCCATCGAGCGCGGCGCGCTCGAGCTCGTTCTCGGCGAGTGGTTGCCGGAGCCGGCGCCACTCCACATCGTGTATCCGCGAAATCGGCACCTGTCGAGCAAGGTGCGCGTGTTCGTCGACTGGGTGGCCGAGCTGCTGCGGCAACACGACGGCGTCCAAATGCGTTCGACATTACCGACACCCGCGTCGCCGAGCGCTGCGGTGCGCGTCGAGCGCTGAGCGAGAGGCCGATCGGACGGTGTCCGGATACAATTGGCCATCGACGCATCGAGGCGGGCCATGGCGAGCGATTTTGGCGAGATTCGTGAGGCCGTGGCGCGTTTGTGCGCCGACTTTCCCGGGCGCTACTGGCGCGAGCTCGATCACAGCCGCAGCTATCCGCGCGAGTTCGTCGATACGCTTGCCGCGGCCGGTTACCTCTCGATCCTGATCCCGGAGCACTACGGCGGCGCCGGTCTGGGCATCGGCGCGGCCTGCGCCGTGCTCGAGGAGATTCAGCGCAGCGGCTGCAACGGTGGCGCCTGCCATGCGCAGATGTACACCATGGGCACGTTGCTGAAACACGGCAGCGAGGCGCAAAAGCAGCGGTACCTGGCCCAGATCGCAGCCGGAACCCTGCGCCTACAGGCGTTTGGAGTCACCGAGCCCACGAGTGGCACCGATACGACGCGCATCCGGACCACCGCCGTGCGTGACGACGACGTCTATCGCGTGAACGGCCAGAAGGTGTTCATCTCGCGCACCGAGCATTCCGACCTCATGTTGCTGCTGGTGCGCACGACGCCGCGCGAGCAGGTTGCGAAGCCGACCGACGGCATGTCGGTGCTGCTCGTGGACATACGCGAGGCCGTTGGCAACGGCCTCATGATCAAGCCCATCGTGACGATGATGAACCACGCCTCCACCGAGCTGTTCTTCGACAACCTCGAGGTGCCCGTCGAAAACCTGGTCGGCACGGAGGGCAAGGGGTTCGGCTACATCCTCGACAGCATGAACGCGGAACGGATACTGATCGGCGCGGAATGCGTGGGCGATGCGCGCTGGTTCGTGACGAAGGCGTCGGCCTACGCGTGCGAGCGCGAGGTTTTCGGTCGGCCGATCGGCCAGAATCAGGGCATCCAGTTTCCGATCGCGCGCGCGCACGTGCAGACCGAGGCCGCGGCGCTGATGGTGAGCCGGGCCGCCGCGCTCTTCGATGCCGGCGCGAAATGTGGTGCCGAGGCCAACATGGCCAAGATGCTCGCCTCGGAGGCTTCGGCTGCGGCCGCCGACGTCTGCATCCAGACGCATGGCGGCTACGGGTTCGCGGAGGAGTACGACGTGGAACGCAAGTTCCGGGAGACGCGCCTGTATCAGGTGGCGCCGATCTCGACCAACCTCATCCTTTCGTTTGTCGGCACGCACGTGCTCGGCATGCCGAAGTCCTTCTAATTGATCCGTCGCGGCGCGTGCGCGATCGCGCTTCCCGGGCGCTCGCGCGTGTGGCTGCCGACGGGCTAGTGGGATATTGCCCACAAGAACCTGACGCGGCAAAGATGGGCAGGAAGGTTTGCTTTCCTGCGCCATCCAGCGTATCGTTTCGCCGCTCGAAAAAGCACAACAAAGCAGCCGTCGGCCGGGGGCTTCCGGAAGTGAATCAAAACTCGGCGGATTCTCTGCTGGCGGAAATCGAAACGTATTGTCGCCGCACCGGGATCGCGGAATCGACCTTCGGTCGGCAAGCAGTGAACGACGGCAAGCTTTGCGTCAGGCTGCGCAACGGTAAGGACGTGACGCTCGATACTGCGGCCAAGATCCGCAGCTTCATCGAGGGGCAGCCTCGACCGCCCGCGCCTACGCGCAACGGTAGTGATCGACTCGGTCAGAGCAACAACAAGGGCACGATGATGAGCGGTAGTACCAAGCGGAAAGCGGCGAAGAAGACTTCCTCGACGGCCGACGGCGCAGCCGATCGGCCGTTTCGTTTTTACGACAACCGACAAAAGTATCTCGCGTTCGTCAACACCACGAACGAAAAGTGGAAAGTGGCGGAGCGCGCCAGCCGCGAGCTTGCACTGCTGAAGCCGAATCCGCCGGCGCTGCGACTGTTCGACGCCGGGATGGGCGACGCGACCGTGCTGTCCCATATCATGCGCGCGATGCACCGGCGCTATCCGATCATGCCGTTCTTCATCGTCGGCAAGGAGATCAGCCTCGAGGACGTGCGTTTGTCCCTCGACAAGCTGCCCGACCGCTTCATCGAGCATCCGGCCAGCGTCATCGTCATCACGAATCTCTACTACGCCGAGGCGCCGTGGCTGCGGCCGCGTGACGTGCAGATGGCCGCGGCCCTGAACTGGCGGGAAGTCGCGCTCGAGGGCGATTCGGCCTACGAATACGGTGAGCAGCTGCGCTCGCTCGACCCGTTCCTCGTCGATGGCTGGCAGGTGAAGTCGAGCGAGAAGACCGGCAACCCGATGTACGTGCGCCCGTCGGTCCTCGTGATCTACCGCAAGGACCACTCGTTCCTGCTCGACAGCGCGATTCCGAAGCCCGGCCAGGTGGCGGGCAACTACGACCTGGTGATCGCATCACAGCCGTGGCGCGCGCGCATGAGCGCCGAGTTCAAGGTGAAGAAGGTGCTGGCGCCGCTGGTGCGCAGCCTCGGGCCCGCGGGGCGACTGCTCGCGGTGCAGTCCTGCGGCGACGATCCGGCGCTCGAGATGGTCAACGAGATCTGGCCCGACGAAGAGCCGTTCAAGGTCAACCGCCACGAGCTCATCAAGGTGCTGCGCAACGAGCTCGGTCGCGACGCCCGCAACTTCAACTTCGTCTCCGGATCGGACGCGAAATCGATCTTTCGCTACGAGATGCACACGCTGCCGAGCGAGGTTCAGCAGAGCATCGGAACGTCGACTCTATTCGCTGCCTGGAACGCGGCCAGCTATGTCGCGCAGATCGAGGACGAGCGCATCGAGAATGCGATGCGCTCGGGCGATCAGTATCTGCAGCGCACGGCGAAAATCCTGAAGAAGCACAAAGGCCTCTGGTTCAACGACGAGAGCTTCGTCGTTTCGCGCAAGCAGTAGGCCGCGCTCGGGATCATCATGACGAACGACGAACTGAAAAAGCATATCGCTGCGTTCGTGCGCGATTACTCGATCGAGATCACGCCGCACGACGCCGGCAAGCTCGACGCCATTCGCGCCGAGCTTGCGCCGGATACGGCGGTATACGTGGCCCACCCGCCCGGCGTGCCGATCGATGACATCGTGACGCTCGCGGGCCAAGTGCAGAAGCTCGGGCTCAAGGCTACGCCCCACGTGATCGCTCGCAAGCTCGAGAGTCGCGAGCAGCTCGAGCGCGCGCTCGCGCGCTGCCAGGAGCTCGGCATTCACAATGCGCTGTGCGTGGCTGGCGACGTCACGGCCGACAAGCCCGCGTTCGATAGCAGCCTGGAAGTGCTGCAGACGGGCCTGTTCAGCAAATACGGCTTCCGCGAGGTCGGCGTCGCCGGGCACCCGGAAGGCAGCAAGGCGATCGGCGCAGAGCGCGTCGAGCAGGCACTGCGCGGCAAGGTGGCGTTCGCCGAGACGGCCGACTTCAAGGTGTACTTCGCGACGCAGTTCGGATTCGATCCGCAGCCCTTCATCGACTGGGAAGCGAGCACGAACGCGAAGGGCATCAAGCTGCCGATCCACGTCGGCATGCCCGGGCCGGCATCGCTACGTCAGCTCGCCAAGTTCGCCATGCTTTGCGGTGTGGGTGCCTCGATGCGTATGCTTGCGACGCGCACGAGTGCGATGGCGAATCTCCTGAGCACGCAGGCGCCGGACGAGATGGTCACGGCCCTTGCGAAGCATCGGGAGAGCAACCCGCAATCGCGATTCCAGAAGATTCATTTCTTCGCCTTCGGCGGTGTCGTGAAGACGGCGCGTTGGGCGAATGCGGTGATCTCGGAACGGTTCGTCTTGAACAGCCAGGCAACTGGCTTCCGCGTTGAAGACGTCAACTGATGGTTCTTTTGAAGGTTCGAAAAACACTAGGTAGGGAACTATGAGCAAGTCATATCTGTTTACGTCGGAGTCCGTGTCGGAAGGCCACCCGGACAAGATGGCGGATCAAGTCTCGGACGCGATCCTCGACGCGATCCTGGCGCAAGAACCGCGCAGCCGCGTCGCGTGTGAAACATTGACGAAGACCGGCATGGTCATCGTGGCCGGCGAGATCACGACCAACGCCGTGATCGAAGTCGAGCAGATCGTGCGCGGCGTCGTGCTCGACATCGGCTATGACCACTCGGACAAGGGCTTCGACGGCAACACTTGCGCGGTGCTCAACGCGATCGGCAAGCAGTCGCAGGATATCGCTCAAGGCGTCGACCGCAAGAACCCCGAGGATCAGGGGGCGGGCGACCAGGGCTTGATGTTCGGCTACGCCACGAAAGAGACCGATAGCTACATGCCGGCGCCGATCATCTACTCGCATCGTCTCGTCGAGAAGCAGGCGCAGGTGCGTAAGAACGGCAAGCTGCCGTGGCTGCGCCCGGACGCGAAGAGCCAGTGCACGTTCCGCTACGAGGACGACAAGCCCGTCGGCATCGAGGCTGTCGTGCTCTCGACGCAGCACAGCCCCGAGATCAAGCTGAAGACTCTGCAGGAGGCGGTGATGGACGAAGTCATCATTCCCGTCCTGCCGAAGAAGTGGATCACCAAGAAGACCAAGTTCCACATCAATCCGACCGGTCGTTTCGTGATCGGCGGTCCGATGGGCGACTGCGGTCTGACCGGCCGCAAGATCATCGTCGACACGTATGGCGGCTTCGCTCGTCATGGCGGCGGCGCGTTCTCGGGCAAGGATCCCTCGAAGGTCGACCGCTCCGCGGCGTATGCCGCTCGCTATGTTGCGAAGAACGTGGTCGCGGCGGGGCTTGCGGATCGCTGCGAAGTGCAGGTGTCGTACGCGATCGGCGTGGCGCGACCCACCTCCGTCACGGTCGAGACCTTCGGCACCAACAAGGTGCCGGAAGCAGAAGATCGTGGCCGCAGTGAACGACAACTTCGACCTGCGTCCGTACGGCATCTTGAAGATGCTCGACCTGCAGAAGCCCATCTACCAAAAGACGGCCTCGTACGGCCACTTTGGCCGCTCCGGCTTCAGCTGGGAGAAGACGGACAAGGCCGCCGCGCTGAAGGCGGCAGTCAAGTAGGTCCAAGCTCGACGGCGCCCCCGGTGTTGGGGCGCCGTCGTGTCGACGTCGATTGCCAGCGGAACAGTGAGAGAAGGATGTCAGCGCTAATCTGCGGGTCCGTGGCCTATGACAACATCATGGTCTTCGAGGACTCGTTCAAGAATCACATCCTGCCCGACAAGATCCACATGTTGAACGTGGCGTTCCTCGTGCCGAAGCTGCGGCGCGAGTTCGGCGGCTGCGCGACGAACATTGCCTACAACCTGAAGCTGCTCGGCGAGGAGCCCTTGCCGATGGCGACCGTGGGTCAGGACTTCGAGCCGTACCGCAAGCGGCTCAAGGAACTCGGTATCCGCCAGACCCACATCCGCGTGCTCGATGACGTCTTCACGGCTCAGGCGTTCATCACCACGGATCTATCGTCGAACCAGATCATTGCGTTCCATCCGGGCGCGATGAATTACTCGGAGAAGAACAAGGTCGCCGACGCGAAGGGCGTGACGATCGGCATGGTGTCGCCCGACGGACGCACCGGCATGATCAAGCATGCCGAGCAATTCGCCAAGAAGCGGATTCCGTTCATCTTCGACCCGGGCCAGGGCATGCCGATGTTCAACGGCGACGACCTGCGCCAGCTTCGTCGAGCTCGCGACATGGGTGACGGTGAACGACTACGAGTGGGAGTTGCTCAAGGATCGCACCGGGTGGACGGAAGCGGATATCTACTCGCGCGTGGACGCGTTGATCATCACGCTCGGCGCCAAGGGCTCGGTGATTCACACCAAGCAGAAGAAGCACGAGATTCCGCCCGTCAAGCCGAAATCGGTGGAGGATCCGACGGGCTGCGGCGACGCCTATCGCGCCGGGTTGCTGTACGGCTTGCTGAACGATCTCGACTGGGACACGACGGGACGCATCGCGAGCCTCATGGGCGCGATCAAGATCGAGCATCAAGGACCCCAGAACCACGAGTTCACGTTCAAGCAGTTCAAGAGACGTTACAAGGCCGCGTTCGGCCGAAGTTTTTAATCGGAAATCAGGAGAGATCAGAATGGCTAAGCAGGCACGGGCGGTCAAGGGCGACTACCTCGTCAAAGACATGGGACAGGCCGACTACGGCCGCAAAGAGATCGAGCTCGCCGAGCTCGAGATGCCGGGCCTCATGGCGACCCGCGAAGAGTACGGTCGCGAAGCAGCCGCTGAAGGGTGCGCGGATCACGGGCTCGCTGCACATGACGATTCAAACGGCCGTGCTGATCGAGACGCTGCAGGCGCTCGGCGCCAAGGTGCGTTGGGCGAGCTGCAACGTGTTCTCGACGCAGGATCATGCCGCAGCGGCCATCGCCGCGCGCGGCACGCCCGTGTTCGCGTACAAGGGCGAGTCGCTCGAGGAATACTGGGAATACATCGACCGGACGCTCGACTGGGGCAACAGCGAAGGTCCGAACATGATTCTCGACGACGGCGGTGACGCCACGCTGTTCGTGCACTTGGGCTATGAGGCCACGAAGAAGCCGGCGATCCTCGACAAGAAGCCCGGCAGCGAAGAAGAGCGCATTCTGTTCGCGCAGCTGAAGAAGTCGATGAAGAAGGACCCGAAGCGCTTCAAGAACATGCCGGCCGGCATCCGCGGCGTGTCCGAGGAGACGACGACGGGCGTGCATCGGCTCTATCAGATGCACAAGCAGGGCCGCCTCTTGTTCCCGGCGATCAACGTGAACGACTCGGTGACGAAGTCGAAGTTCGACAACCTGTACGGCTGCCGCCACTCGCTCGTCGATGCGATCAACCGCGCCACGGACGTCATGCTGGCCGGCAAGATCGCGGTCGTCGCGGGCTACGGCGACGTCGGCAAGGGCTCGGCTCAGTCGCTGCGTGCGCAGTCGGCGCGCGTGATCGTGACCGAGATCGATCCGATCTGCGCGCTGCAGGCCGCCATGGAAGGCTATACGGTCATGACGATGGACGAGGCCGCGAAGATCGGCGACGTGTTCGTCACGACCACGGGCTGCGTCGACGTCATCACCGAGAAGCACATGAAGGCGATGAAGCACAACGCGATCGTGTGCAACATCGGCCACTTCGACAACGAGATCCAGGTCGAGAAGCTCAAGAAGTACAAGTGGACCGAGATCAAGCCGCAGGTCCATCAGATCGACACCGGCGGCAAGAGCATCATCCTGCTGGCGGAAGGCCGCCTCGTGAACCTGGGCTGCGCCACGGGCCACCCGAGCTTCGTGATGTCGAACAGCTTCACGAATCAGACGCTGGCGCAGATCGAGCTCTATCAGAACACCGAAGAAGTACCCGCTCGGCGTGTACGTGCTGCCGAAGCATCTCGACGAGAAGGTCGCGAGCTTGCACCTCGAGAAGATCGGCGTGAAGCTCGAGAAGCTCTCGAAGGCGCAGGCGGACTACCTCGGTGTTCCGGTCAGCGGTCCGTACAAGGCCGAGCACTATCGGTATTGATCAGTCGGCAGCTCCGGCCCGCAAGTTGCGCGGCCGGAGTTTCCTTTCCTCGATGCGGAGGCGGTGACCAACCATGAAAGACGATATAGCCATTGCCCGCGGCGTAAAGCTGCGCAAAATCGTTGAGCTCGCGAAGGAGCGTCTCGGCATCGACGCCGACGATCTCGAGCCGTACGGTCATTACAAGGCGAAACTGTCGTCGGCGCTGATCGAGCGGCTTCAGCCGCGCCCCGATGGCAAGCTGATTCTCGTCACGGCGATCTCGCCGACGCCCGGCGGGCGAAGGCAAGACCACGACCACGATCGGCCTCGGCGACGCGCTGAACGCCATCGGCAAGAAGGCCATGATCTGCGTGCGGGAACCGTCGCTCGGCCCCTGTTTCGGCGTGAAGGGCGGTGGCGCCGGCGGCGGGCATTCGCAAGTCGCGCCGATGGAGGACATCAACCTCCATTTCACGGGCGACTTCCACGCCATAAGCATCGCGCACAATCTGCTGGCCGCGCTCGTCGACAACCACATCTACTTCGGCAACGCGCTCGGCTTCGACGTCCGTCGGCCGATGTGGCGGCGCGTGCTCGACATGAACGATCGCAGCCTGCGCAGCATCATCAACGGCCTCGGCGGAACGGCCAACGGCTTTCCGCGCGAGACCGGCTACGACATCGTCGCCGCGTCGGAGATCATGGCGATTCTCTGCTTGTCGACGTCGCTCAACGACATGCGCGAGCGTTTCAAGAAGATCATCGTCGGCTATACGCGCGACAACAAGCCCATTCGCGCCGACCAGCTCAACGCCCAGGGTGCGATGACCGTCCTGATGAAGGAGGCGATCAAGCCGAACCTCGTGCAGACGCTCGAGCAGACGCCGACGCTGGTGCATGGCGGGCCGTTCGCGAACATCGCCCACGGTTGCAACTCGGTGATCGCCACGAAGACGGCGCTCAAGCTCGCCGACTACGTCGTCACGGAAGCGGGCTTTGGCGCCGATCTCGGCGCCGAGAAGTTCGTCGACATCAAGTGCCGCAAGGCGGGCCTGAAGCCCAGCGCTGCCGTCCTCGTCGGCACGGCGCGTGCGCTGAAGTATTCGGGCGGCGCGAAGATCGAAGAGGTCAACAGCGAGAACGCCAAGGCGCTGATGCAGGGTATGGCGAACATGGATCGCCACGTCACCAACATCCGCGACAACTACGGCCTGCCCGTGATCGTCGCGCTGAATCGTTTCGCCAGCGACACGGAGCGCGAGTTCGAGATGATCAAGAAGCATCTCGCGGAGCAGGGCGTCGAGGCGCTGGTCTGCGAGCACTTCGCGAAAGGCTCGAAGGGCGCAACGCACTTGGCGCAATCGATGGTCAAGCTGATCGACACGAAGCCCGGGTCGGTGAAGTTCGTCTACGACGACGCCGACGAGCTGTGGAAGAAGATCGGCAAGGTCGCGAAGAAGATGTATCACGCGAGCGAAGTCGTCGCCGACACGGCGGTGCGCAACAAGATCGAGAAGTTCCAGGAAGACGGCTTCGGGAACCTGCCGATCTGCATCGCGAAGACGCAGTACTCGTTCTCCACCGACCCGAAGCTGCGCGGCGCGCCGGAAGGCCACGTGTTCAACGTCCGCGACGTCTATCTCTCGGCCGGCGCCGGCTTCATGGTGGTGCTGTCGGGCGACATGATGACGATGCCGGGTCTGCCGAGAGTGCCGGCGTCCGACGGCATCGACATCGACGCCGACGGCAACATCGTCGGGCTCGCTTAGGGCCGTCTTGTCCTGCTGATCGGGCGTCGCGCTCCGTGCCGGGGGGGCATCACCCTCTGGCCGCTCGTGCCGCAGCCGCGCTGCCTCCCGCTCACGCGACGACGAGGTTGCGGCCGTTGTGCTTTGCTTCGTAGAGCCGTAGATCCGCGCGATTCAATAGCCGTTCCGGGGAGGCATCGCCACGAAACTCTGCGATGCCGAAGCTGATCGTGATGCCGCCGGCGAGCCCGAGCTGGGCCCAGTTGGCCGTCTCGACCGCAGTTCGCAGCTCTTCGCAAATGCGCTGCGCGTCCCGCAGCTCCGTGTCGGGGAAGCCCAGCAGGAATTCCTCGCCGCCGTAGCGGGCGAGCACGTCGGCGGTGCGACAGTGTTCGCGCAGGATTGTCGCCACGCGTCGCAGCACGGCGTCGCCGGTCGCGTGAGAATGAAGATCGTTGACACGCTTGAAGAAGTCGATGTCGGCGAATGCCATCGCGAAATGTCGCCGCCCGCGCCGGCAGGCCTCGACCTCGCGCGCAAGGTACTGGTCGGCGTAGCGCCGGTTGAACAACCCGGTGAGATTGTCACGTGTAGCCTGCAGCTCGAGCTCGCGGGTCTTCTCCTCGAGCTTCTGGGTTCGCTCGGCGACGATGAGCTCGAGCTTGTGGCGCATGTCGGCGAATTGCCGCAACGCAAGCATGCCGAGGGTCAGGACCGCGAGCGTCAGGACGAGCACCGCGATGTCCATCGCGTTGAAGATAAGCGCCACGAGCACTGCCGTGGCGCCGGAGCCGAGCTCCAGCGCATAGGAGAACGTATTGAAGAACGCCGCAAGACTGCGCTGGCCGAGCCAGAAGAGAGCGAGCATGCCCGCGTCGTTCAGGAGCTGCATGCCGAGCACGAGCATGACGAGCTGCCCGACCGTGGCACCGGACAGGCCCATGAGCGGCACGTCGCCGCCCAACGCGGCGTAAGCGGAACCCGCGATCAGGGTAATCGCGGCCATCAGGCCCGAGTTGTTCAGCGCGGCGTAAACGACGTTGCGCAGCGGCACGCCCTTTGAGAGGCGGTGCCAAGGGTAAAGGAACGATGCAAGTCCGTTGATGAAGGCGGCCTGCACGGGTCCCAGCACGAGAATCGTCGCAACCTGGGCCACTCGATCGAACGAGTAGTAGCCGAGATTGGGCTGGTGGTAACCGATGCTGATCGTGAAGAGACCATAAACGAGAAAGAACGCCGCCGTCGCGAACTCCGCGCCGCCGTGCGGCAGAGCCGCGCCGCGCGAGAAGGCGATGCCGATCGCCGTCCAGGCGCACGCGCACAGCACGCCGACATAGAGCCCTTGCGCACGAGTCCACCCGGCTGGGGCTTGCGGTGGCGGCGCTTCGGGGCGCGATTCCATGGCGCGACGATACCATTCGCCGGGGCGTTGTTCACCGTGCAGCGGCGCCTGCGTGCAACGGCGAGACAATCCGCGATTCGCGGAGCCGGGGCACGGGTCGAGATGGGCGACATAATTGTCGCGAAGGGGAGGGGCCCGCTACTATCCCGAGCTACGCCGCGTTCCGGAAAAGGGAGCTTCGATATGAAAGGCCTGCGCCTTCTTGCCGCCATGATCGGTGTCTTTCTGCTCGGTACGTTCGCTGTCCCGCGGGCCGCACAGGCGGCCGAAATCCGCGTCCTCTGCTCGACGGGTCTGAAAGCCGTTGCCGAGGAGCTGTTCCGGCAGTTCGAGCAATCGACGAGCCACGAGGTCGCGGCGCAGTTCGCGCTCGCGGCATTGCACAAGCAGAAGATCGAGTCGGGCGAGGCGTTCGATCTCGTGATCGTAACGCCGGCCATGCTCGATGACCTGATCGCGCAAGGCAGGGTCGCCGGCGACACGCGTGCCGTCATTGCACGCTCCGGCCTCGGTGTGCTGATCAAAGCCGGGGCGCGCAAGCCGGATCTGCGCTCCGTCGACGCGTTCAAGCAGACGCTGCTCGAGGCGAAGTCGATCACGTACGCAAAACAGGGCGCCAGCGGCGTGCTGTTCGCGGGTGTGATCCAAAAGCTCGGCATAGCGGACGCGCTGGCGGCCAAGACGCTGCTCACGGCGTCGGGCGAGGCGACCAGCGAGAACGTCGTGTCCGGCAAGGCCGAGCTGGGCGTGCTGCCGCTCAGCGAGATTCTTCCCGTGGCAGGAGCGGAGCTCGGCGGGCTGTTCCCTGGTGAAGTGCAGCAATACATCGTCATGGCCGGCGGCGTGAGCGCGAACGCTGCGCAGGGCGCGGCAGCGCGCGAGCTGCTCGCGTTCCTGATGGCGCCGCGGGCCCTCACCGTCATCAACGCGAAGGGCATGGAACGCTGAGAGGCAGGCCCTGCTCGATGCGCTGAGTGGAACTCGACGCCCGCCTCGTCGTCCAATCCATAAGAGACCAACGTCGGAGCTAGACGATGTCGTCGAAACCCGAGTTGGGCGCGTTGTCCCTGCGGCCGAGCCCGACGTTGGCACACTGCTAACAGAGGAGACCGGCCACGACTGCCATCAAGCTACTCAGCTCCACGCTCATCGGCGCACTCGTGAGCCTCGCGACGTTCTGGGTGCTGTGGTACTCCGTCGGCCAGGCGACGAACGTCCAGCACTTCAAGGAAGCCGTGCGCATCAACTTCACGCGCATGCGGCGTGACACGAAGGTCGAGACGAAGCGCGACGAGGAAGTCGAGCGCAAGCCGCCTCCGCCGACGCCTGAGGTGCCGCAAATATCGGCCAACGCGTCCGACGTCGAGGGCGCCGTTGCTCGGCTCGCGCCTCGGATCGACGTTCACGGTGCGCTGTCGCGCGTTGCGCTGACCGCGGGCTCCGATCGCGACGTGATACCCCTCGTGCGAATTCCGCCCGACTACCCGCCGCGCGCACTGGCGCGAGGGCTCGAGGGCTGGGTTCAAGTGCAATTCACGATCACCCCGACGGGAACCGTGAAGGCCGCGAAGGTGGTCAACGCCGATCCGCCGGACATCTTCAACGATGCGGCGCTGAAGGCGATCGCGCGCTGGCGCTACAATCCGAAAATCGAAGGTGGAACGGCTGTCGAGCGCGTGGGAGTGCAGACCGTCATTCGGTTCGAGCTCCAGAAGTAAGTCCGGCACGACGAGCGCGAGCACGCCTCGACCCCCACTGAACCGTCGCCGGGGTGGCCACGATCGCTTATGCTTCGTCGATGACGTTCGTCGGGGATCGCATGCCACGCCGTACGGCGCTGATTGCTGCGCTGGCCGTAGCCGGGATCACGGGTGCGGTTCTGTATCGCGGCCTGCACGGGCCGACCGAGGCCGAAGGCGGGCCGCACTGGCAGGTGATCGACCGCTACTGCTTGGGCTGCCATAACGACGACGATCTTGCCGGCGGCGTATCGTTCAAGAAGCTCGGTCATGGGGACCTCGGCCCCAACGCCGAGGTCTGGGAGGCCGCCGTGCGCAAGCTGCGCGCGGGGCTCATGCCGCCGAAGGGCGAGCAGCGCCCGGATCGCGCGGTGCTGGACGCCACGGCGAGCTGGCTCGAGCAGGATCTCGACGCGGCCTGGAGCCGGGCGCCGAACCCGGGCGCCAAGCCGCTGGCGCGCCTGAACCGCACCGAATACACGAACGCGATCCGCGATCTGCTCGACTACGAGCCGGGCGCCATCGCGGCATCGCTGCCGGCGGACGTTGCGGTCGATGGCTTCGACAACATTGCATCCGCGCTGTCGGTATCGCCGACGTTGCTCGAGGGCTACGCGCTGGCCGCGATGCAGATCGGTCGGCGCGCCGTCGGCGACTTGTCGATGGGTCATACGCGAGGTACGCTACGCGGCGGCAGGGCGGTAGCGCCCAGCAGCATCACCTCGAAGGCTTGCCGCTCGGCACGCGCGGCGGCCTCGTCGTCGAGCACGGCTTTCCGCTCGACGGGGTGTACGAGTTCACGATCCAGGCCGCGCTGCCAAAGGCCGGCTGGGACAATCCGACGGGGCGTCTCGTCTATTGCGATGGACCGAGTGTTCACGTCGCGTTCAACGGTGCGCCGATCGAGATCGATGCTCGCCGCCATTTCCGCTTGCGCGTGCCCGCGGGCCCGCAGCGAATCACGGCGGCGCTCGTCGACGACCGGCGCTGCGCCGGCGTCAACGAGCTCTATCTCGGCGAAGTCGAGCTCGGCGGCGCGATCGGCGGCCTCACGATCGATGGTCCCTACGATGCCAGCGGCGCCGGCGACACGCCGAGCCGTCGCGCGATCTTCACGTGCAAACCGGAGACGACGGCCGAAGAGCCGAAGTGCGCCGAGCAGATCCTGACGCGGCTCGCGACGCGTGCCTACCGCCAGCCGATCTCCTCCGGCGACCACGAGCTCGAGGTGCTCATGAAGTTCTATCGGCTCGGGCACGAGGAGGGCGGCACCTTCGACGTCGGCATTCAGTATGCGCTGTCCCGACTGCTCGTCGATCCGCATTTCATCTACCGCTTCGAGCGTGAGCCCGAGGACGTCGCCGTCGGCGGCATCTATCGTATCGGCGATCTCGAGCTCGCGTCGCGCCTCTCCTTCTTCATATGGAGCAGCCTGCCCGATGACGAGCTGCTCGGCACGGCCGCCGCCGGTCGGTTGCACGAGCCGAGCGTGCTCGACGGCACAGGTCGCGCGGATGCTCGCAGACCCGCGCTCGGAGCGCTTCGTCGAGAACTTCACGGGGCAATGGCTCAGGCTGCGCGAGCTGGCGGACTTTCCCTCGCAAGATCCCGCTTACGACGCCGAGCTGCGCGATGCATTTCGGCGCGAGACGGAGCTGTTCTTCACGGCCGTGCTACGCGAGCAGCGTAGCGTGCTCACGCTCCTCGATGCCGACTTCACCTATCTGAACGAGCGCCTGGCCGAGCACTACGGCATCGAAGGCGTGCACGGCACTTACATGCGTCGAGTCTCGCTGCCGCCCGACAGCGTGCGCCGCGGCTTGCTCGGTCAGGGCAGCATCCTGACGACCACGTCGGCGCCGAATCGGACCTCGCCCGTCGTGCGCGGGCAATGGATCATGCAGAGCCTGCTCGGCGCGCGCGTGCCGAATCCGCCGCCGGGTGCCGCCGCGGATCTCGCCAAGGAGGCCGTCGCGAAGACCAAGCTCGCGGGCGACACCGTGCGCGAGCGGCTCGAGATGCATCGGGCGAATCCGACGTGCGCCGCATGCCACGCGATCATGGACCCGATCGGCCTCGCGCTCGAGAACTTCGACCTCGTCGGCCGCTGGCGTGACTCGGAGGACGGCCACGCGATCAACGCCGCGTCCGAGATGACGGACGGCACCAAGCTCGAGTCGCCGGCGGACTTGCGACGCGCGCTCCTGTCGCGCTCCGACGCCTTCGTCACGGCGCTCGCCGAACGCCTGATGACCTACGCGCTCGGTCGACAGCGTGGAATATTTCGATCAGCCGGTTCTGCGCCGCGTCGTGCGCGCGGCCGCGACGCAAGGCTCGACGCTCGCAGGCGCTGATCCAGGCCATCGTTGCCAGCGACGCGTTTCAAGAGCGCGTGAAGACCGGCGCATCGGTCGCCGACCCGCCCGTTCAAGCCGCCACGGTCGCGCCCGCGACCCCAGGCGAGTAAATTCCGGAGCTTGCATATGCGCTACCTTACGAAGAAGCACCTGTCCCGGCGAACGCTCCTGCGTGGGGCCGGAGCGGCCGTGGCGCTGCCCTTGCTCGAGTCCATGCTCCCGGCCGGCATGCGCTCGGCGTACGCGGCGGGCGCGCCGCGCACGAGATTCGCCTGCGTCTACATCCCGCACGGTTGCGTCATGAACCGCTGGGTGCCGTCGGCCGCGGGCAGGGACTTCGAGCTGCCGCCGATCCTGAAGTCGCTCGAGCCGTACCGCGAGCGGCTGAACATCGTGAGCGGGCTCCGGCTCGCGTCCGCCTACGTCGGCGAGTCCTCGGCGGCCGCCAATCATGGCCGCTCGTCGCAGTGCTGGCTGACGCTGCATGCCGGAGGACTCCGGGCCGTCGCCGACGTCGGTCGACCAGCTCGCCGTGCGCCATATCGGCCAGCAAACGCCGCTGCCGTCGCTGGAGCTCGCGCTCGAGGGCGGCTCGTCGATCTCGTATCTGACGCCGCAAACGCCGTTGCCGATGGAGACGAACCCGCGCGTGGTGTTCGAGCGCCTGTTCGGCGACGGCAGCACGGCCGAGGAGCGGGCCATGCGGCAGCGGCAGCTATCGAGCTTGCTCGACTCCGTCACCGGCCAGGTGGCGGCGCTCGAGCGCGAGTCTGCCGGCCGCCGACCGCGAGCGCATGGACCGCTATCTGACCGATGTGCGCGAGATCGAGCGGCGCCTGGCGCTCGCGGCCGACTCGGCGCTCGCCAAGGTCGAGGTGCCGGACAAGCCGAACGGGATTCCGTCCGACTTCGAGGAGCATGCGATGCTGATGTTCGACCTGCTGGCGCTCGCGTGGCAGGCCGATCTCACGCGCATCGCAACGTTCATGGTGTCGCGCGAGCTCAGCAATCGCGTGTATCCGAAGAGCGGCGTGACGGAGGGCTTCCACAACGCGTCGCATCACTCGGAGATCCCGGCCAACATCGATCGGCTCGCGACGCTGAACGAGTACCACACACGGACGACGATCGCGTATTTCCTTCGCAAGCTCGCGGACACGCCCGATGGCGAGGGCAGCCTGCTCGATCACTCGATCGTGATGCACGGCAGCGGCATGGCGAATCCCAACCAGCACGATCACGACCCGCTGCCGATCCTGCTGGCGGGCGGCGGCGCCGGGCGGCTGCAAGGCGGGCGGCACCTCCATGCGGGCGAGGAAACGCCGTTTGCGAACCTGCTCGTCGCGGTGCTCGAGAAGCTCGACGTGCCCGTCGAGTCCTTCGGCGACAGCACCGGCGCGTTGTCGATCTGAGGGGCGGCGCATGCGTCGAGGGCTCGCCGGACTCGTCATGCTCTGCGGCGGCGCGCTGCTCGCGTTGGCTGGCGGCGCGGCTGCGCAGCCCGCTTCGCGCGACGAGCAGCGCGCCGCGCGGGACGCGCCGCTCGCGCCGTCCGCCGCCGATGTGGCGTCGTCGCGCGCTGGCCGAAGCCGCCGCGCGCGGCGATCTCGCGGCCGTCCGCAGGCTTGCTCGCTGCCGGCAACGTCGATGCGAACGCGCCGGATCGTGACGGCACGCCCGCGCTGCACTGGGTAGTGCGCGTCGGGCGATCTCGAGACGGCGAAGCGGCTGCTCGCAGCCGGGGCCGACGTGAACGCCGCCAATCGGTTCGGAGTCGCGCCGCTGCACGTCGCCATCGAGCAGGGCGACGCGGCGCTGACGCGGTGGCTGATCGAAAACGGTGCCGACGTGACCAAGCCGGACGGCGCTCGGGAGCCGCCGCTGATGCTCGCGGCGCGCGCCGGCGAGCCGGCGGTCGTGCAGTTGCTGCTCGAGCACGGTGCCGCCGGTCGACGTGCGCGAGCCCGGCTTCGGGCAGACGCCTTTGATGGTGGCCGTCCGCGGCGGGCATGTCGCCGTCGCGACGCTGCTGCTGGATCGTGGCGCGGACGTCAACGCGCAGACGCCCGCCGTCGCGCCGCCGCGGTTCGTTCCGCCCAGCGAATCGCCGCCGGGCTTGTCGAAGGGCATCGGCATCATCCGGGCCGGCTGGCCCGCGGGGCGCGGCAAACGGTTTCCGGCGGCAGGATCGAAGACGCCGCTGCTGTACGCGGCACGAGCGGGAGATCTCGCGGCGACTCGCCTGCTGATCGAGCGCGGCGCGACGATCGAGCTTGCCGACGGCAACGGCATGACGCCGTTGATCGAGGCGATCGTCAACGCGAGCATCTTTCGCGCGAACAGGCTCGGGCGCAGCGATCACCTGCGAGTGGCGGAGGCGCTGCTCGACGCCGGGGCCAACGTCAACGCAATGGACTGGTACGGCGAAACGCCGCTCTGGGCGGCGGTCGATCTGCGCAATCTCGAGCTCGGCCCGGCGGAGAAGAGCACCGGCGTTCGCGACGAAGCGCTCGCGTTGATCGAGCGCCTGCTCGCAGGCCGGCGCCAACCCGAACGCGCGGACCAAGGAATTTCCGCACGAGCGCCGGTACATCGTCGCCGTGGTCGGCTCGGTGGCATGGGTGGATCTCACGGGCCAAACGCCGTTTCTGCGGGCGGCGGCTGCCGGGGACACCGACCGTCATGCGCCTGCTGCTGAAGCATGGCGCCGATCCGAGCATCGCCACCGATGCGGGCACGACGCCGCTGATGGTGGCCGCGGGCGTCAATTTCGCCGTCGATGAAACTTATACCGAGGGGCCGGCCGCGCTGCTCGACGCCGTGAAGCTTACGCTCGAGCTCGGCAACGACGTGAACGCCGTGAACTCGATGGGTGTCGCGGCCATCCATGGCGCCGCGAATCGCGGTGCGAACGACGTCATCGAGTATCTCGTGGCGAATGGCGCGCGGCTCGACGTCGCGGATGCGCAGGGCCGCACGCCGCTCGATTGGGCGCAGGGCGTGTTTCTCGCGACGCATCCCCCCGTTCGCAAGCCCGACACGATCGCGCTGCTGACGCGCCTCGCCGCGGAGCCTCCCGACGCGGCGGCTCACTGACCTCAACGCAACTCGAACGGAGAACCTGCGATGACCGACTCCACGAAGGTTTTGGACGATAGTCCGCAATCGCCGGCGCGCCGGGCCGTGCTCCGCCGGGCCTCTGCGCTCGCCGCTGGCGCAACGCTGGCGCAGACGCTCGGCACGGCCGCGCGAGCGCAGCAAGGGTCCGCCGCGACCGCGCCGCCGATCGCGGGCTTCACGACCGAGCGCGTTAAGACCAGCGGCGGAGTCACGATCCACTCGGTCAAAGGCGGCAGCGGTCCGCCGCTGCTGCTGATGCATGGCGCGCCGCTGACGCACTACACCTGGCGCGAAGTCGCTCCGAAGCTCGCGGAGGACTTCACGGTGATCGCGACGGACTTGCGCGGCTACGGCGACAGCGATCAGCCGAAGGGGCTGCCGGATCACTCGAACTATTCGAAGCGTGCGCTCGCGCAGGACCAGGTCGACGTGATGAAGCACTTCGGTTACGAGCGCTTCGCCGTCGTCGGTCAAGATCGCGGCGGTCGCGTCGCCCACCGCATGGCGCTGGATCACCCCGAGGCCATCACGCGGCTCGCGCTGATCGACATCGTGCCGACCCATTATCTGTACACGCACGTCACGATCGACTTCGTCCAGGCCTACTTCCACTGGTTCAACTACTTGCAACCGTCGCCGATACCCGAGAACCAGCTGCTCGAGCGCGCGGCGCAATCGACGCGCCAGCCCTCGGCCGCGCAGCTCGAATACCAGCGACGCAACGGCACCCCCGAGGGCGTGCACGCGATGTGCGAGGACTATCGCGCAGGCGCCTCGATCGATCTCGCGCACGACGAGGCGGATTTCGGCAAGAAGCTGATCCGCTGTCCGGTGAACACGCTCTGGGCAGAGGGCGGCGCGATGGACCGGATCTACGACGTCCTGGCGATCTGGAGGGCGTATGCGCGGCGGGTCGAGGGCAAGGGCATGCCGGGCGGGCACAACATGCAAGAGGGCGCCCCGGCCGAGCTGCTCGTCGAGCTGAACCGGTTTCTGCGCGCTTAAGAGCGCGAACGGCACGGCGCAGCGCGCCGCCGCGCCGATCGCTGCGCTGCCCGGCCGCGTTCCCATAGCAGAGTACTTTGTAATAAAAAGTACTTGACGAGCACGAGTAGAGCGGCGAGGATGTCAGCCGCGTCGAGATCTGTAGGCAGCGACAGCGGGTCATGGCAGAACGTCAGCGGCATGCCGTAGCGCCACGCAAGAGTCGGTGGCTCCCGAGACGCATGGCCGTGGCGCCGATGCTCGATCCGAACGCCATGCCGGGTCCTCGCCGGCGGCGCTACGCGCTGCTGATCAATCCGTTCTATCGCAAGGACCCGAACGCGAGCTTCGGCAAGCACGTGCTAACGCCGACGCTGGCCTTGACGGCCATCGCCGGCGCGACGCCGGCGTCCTGGGAGGTGCGGTACTGGGACGAGAATCTGCTGCAGGGGAGCCCGCCGCTCGACCCGTTCCCGGAGGTGGTCGGCATCACCGTGCATCTGACGTTCGCGAAGCGCGCCTACGAGCTCGCGCGCTGGTACCGCCAATGGGGGGCGAAGGTCGTGCTCGGCGGGCTGCACGTCCTCACGGCGCCCGATGAGGCCGCCGAGCATGCCGACGCGCTGGCGATCGGCGAGGGCACGCAGCTGTGGTCGGAGATTCTCGCCGACGTGGAGGCCGGAGCGTTGCGGAAGATCTATCGCGGCGACTACAAGCGCCCCTATCGCGAGGATCCGCCGCCGCGGCGGGACTTGCTGCCGCGCGCCGGCTTTCTGACGACCTCGAGCGTGATTGCGACCCGCGGGTGCCACAATCGCTGCGGCTTTTGTTACCTGTCGACCGAGGGGCTTGCACATGCCATATCGGTTACGCGACGTGGAGCAGGTCGTCGCCGAGATCGCGGGGGATCGACAGCCGTATGCCGTGTTCGTCGACAACAATCTCGGCTCCCGGCCGGACTATCTGCGCAAGCTCTGCGCCGGCCTGAAGCCGCTCGGCATCATCTGGAGCGCAGCGCTCACGATCGACGTGACGGACGACCCGTCGCTGGTGCGCGAGATGGCCCTGGCGGGGTGCACGGGCGTGTTCATCGGTTTCGAGTCACTGAACGCCGCGAATCTCGATGACGCGAACAAGCGCACGCCGATCCCGGAGGACTACGCAAGGCGCGTGCAGATTCTCCACGACCACGGTATCCAGGTGAACGGCAGCTTCGTCCTCGGCTTCGACCACGACGGCCCCGACGTCTTCGAGCAAACGGTCGCCTGGATCGAGGCGAACAAGCTCGAGTGTGCGACGTTCCATCTGCTCACGCCGTATCCCGGCACGCCGCTGTTCAAGCAGCTCGAGTCGCGAGAAGCGCATCGTGCATCGCGACTGGAGCTTGTACGACACGGCCCACGTCGTGTTCGAGCCCGCTCGAATGTCGGCGGAGCAGCTTCAGGCGGGCTACGAATGGTGCTACCGGCGCCTGTTCTCGCATGCGTCCATCTGGCGCCGCCGTCCCACCGATTGGCGCGCGGCGCCCGCGTATCTCGCGATGTCGTATCTCTACAAGCGCTCGAACTGGATCTGGCACCTCTTGATCCGCCATCGCCTCACGGCGCTGGTGTGGCGACCGCTGATCGAGATCAGCCGCGCGCGGCATCTGAAGTTTCGCGCCCGACTCGCCGCGACGACGGCGGCGCCGTCGCCGGGCACCGTCGTCAGCGCAGGCGTCTAGCGTGCGTCGAGGCGCTGCTCAGCGCGTCGGTCGCATGTTGCGGATCGCGGCGATTTTCCAGCTGCCGCTTTCGCGGCGCAGCACCATCGACGTCAGCATGTGCAGGTCCGTGCCGTCCGCCCGGCCGAGACTATCGTAACGACCGTCGGCAATGGCCACGTCGGGTGCAATGAAGCGCACCGAGTCGACCGTGATCGTGCGTTTGCCGCCTGTGCTCTGCTGCGTCTCGAGAGAGCCGGAGACGACGGCGTCGCGGCCGTGGCGCGTGGCGCCCGACGTTTGCTGCTGGTCGACGTCTGCCGTCAGCACCGCGCCCAATCGGGCCGGATCGTTCGCGTCCCGCGCGTCGAGAAATCCCTGAATCACGGCCTTTATGGCCTTCTCGTCAGCCGGCCGGGCAGCGTTCTGCGCGACGGCAGAACCCGCGGCGGCGAGCGATAGCAACCCCAGAACGGCGAGTTTCGTGTAACGCATAGGTTCCCTCACTCGTAGCGTAGCGCCACGATCGGATTCACTTTGGTCGCGCGTCGGGCGGGCCAGAAACAGGCGGCCGCGGCAACGGCCGCGAGCGCCACGCTGACGACCACGAGCGTGAGCGGATCGCGCGCGGTGACGCCATACAGCAGCGATGACAGCAAGCGGCCAACGGCGAACGCGCCGACGAGGCCGAGCACCAGGCCGATCAGCGCAAGACGCATGCCGCCGCGAAACACGAGTCCGCGCAAGTTCGTTCCGCTGGCGCCGAGTGCCGCGCGGATCCCGAGCTCGTGCGTCCGCTGCGTCACGGCGTACGCCATCACGCCGTAGATCCCGATTGTCGCAAGCAGCAGCGCGACGCCGGCGAAGATCGCGAACAGCAGCGTCTGAATTCGATTCGCGACCAGCGATTGGTCCGTGATCTGCTCGAGCGTGCGGACGTTGCTGAGCGCCTGATCCGCATTCACGCCCGAGACGGCCCCGCGCACGGCGGCCTCGAGACTGCCCGCTTCGATCGCGGCGCGCACCACGAGGCTCGCGAAGTACACGGGGCTCTGCTCCATGGTCACGTACATTCCGCCGCTCGTGTCGTCCGTAAGCGCGTTGATCTTCTCGTCCGCGATCACGCCGACGACCTCCCAGGAGATCTCCGAGCCGAGCTCGGTCTTGCCCGGGACGATCTGCTGCACGAGGATTCGCTGACCGATCGGGTCGTCCGTGGGGAACTGGCGCTTCGCGAGGGTCTCGTTGATGACCATCACCGGCGGCGCGCCGGCGCTGTCCTGCTCCGTCAAGAGGCGGCCCTTCAGCACCTTGATCCGCAGCGTCTGAAAGTACGAGGGGCTTACCATCTTGAAGAAGCCCCCACCGCGGTTCGCGCGATCGACGGTCTCGCGGTTCGCGACCTGAAAGGGCATCCCGTAGCCCCAGCCCTGCAGCGGCAGCGCCGAGGTCAGCGCGGTCTCGCGCACGCCGGCCACGCCTCCGACGGCGGCGCGAATCGACTCGAGATAAGCATTGAGCTCGACCGGATCGGGATGTTGCTTGTTCGAAATCGGCAATGCTGCGGTCAGGACGTTGGTGGAGTCGAAGCCCGGGTCGACCGCGAGCATGCTGAGCAGGCTGCGAAGCACGAGCCCGGAGCCCACGAGCAGCACGAACGCCAACGCGATCTCCGCGACGACGAGCGCGCTGCGCAGGCGCCGGCCCGAGCCGCTCGGCGTCGCGCCGGCTCCGCCGTCCTTGATCGTATCGACGAGGTTCGGCCGGGCGGCCTGGAGCGCGGGGGCCAGGCCGAACAGGATTCCCGTCGCGACCGACACCGCCAGCGCGAACAGCAGCACGTGCGTGTCCATCCGCACGTCGATCTCGGGAGGCAGCGCGAACGGCGGGATCAGCGACTTGATCCAGCGCATCATGAGGTAGCCCACGCCGATCCCGAGAACGCCGCCGCACGAGCGACAGCAGCAGATTCTCGGTCAGCAGCTGGCGCATCAAAGCCCAGCGACCCGCGCCGAGGGCCGCGCGCAGCGACATCTCGCGCCGCCGCGCGATGCCGCGCGCCAGTGCGATGTTCGCGAGATTCGCGCAGCCGATCAGCAGCACGAACGCGGTCGCGACGAATAGCGCAACCACCGGCGTGCGAAGCTGATCTCCGGCGATCTGATCCGCGAGCAGATCGACTGCGACGCCCCAGCCCTTGTTGGAATCCGGGTACTCCTCTGCGATCCGGCGACCGATCACGTCCATATCGGCGCGTGCCTGCTCGAGCGTGACGCCGGGCTTCAGCTTGCCGATGGCCCCGAACCAGTGGAAGTTGCGCGTCATGTTCGCGGGCTCGAACGCCAGCGGCTTGATGATCTGATTCGGGCTGCGATCGAACATGCCGCCCTTGTCGAGCACGCCCACGACCGTGTGCGGCTCGCCGTCGAGCATGATGTCGCGGCCGACGATCGAAGGGTCCGCGCCGAAGCGGTTCTGCCAGAGCGCATAGCTCAACAGCACCACGCGATCCTTGCCGACCTGATCCTCGTCGGGCAGGAACTTCCGCCCGAGCAGCAGCTTCGCGCCGTCGATCTCGAGCAGCGAGGGCGATACGCGCGCGCCGCGCAGTTGCACCGGCTCGTCGAGGCCGGTCAAGCGTCGTGTTCCAGCCGGTTTGCGCCGCGAGGTACTGGAACACCGTGCTGTCGCGCGTCCAGTCGAGGTAGTTCAGCGTCGAGACGCCGTTCGGGCCCCCATCCGGCCGCCGCTCGAGCACGCGCACGACGCGGTCGGGATCCGGGTACGGCAACGGGTTGATCAGCACGCCGTTCACGAAGCTGAACATGGCGGTGTTCGCCCCGATCGCGAGGGCGATGGTGGCGATCGCCATCGCCGCGAACCCGGGGCCGGTGCGCAGACGCCGGAGCGTGTAGCGAAGATCTCGCCGTAGGGCCGACATTCTTCCCCCTTTTTCGCGAGCTGCCTGCAGCGACCTGCGCGGAGCCGGCTTGCCGAGCTCCGTGTTCGCTAGTTCGTCGAGGGCCGTTGTACCATTAGCGCGCGCGTCGTGCACGACCGAGTGCGGCCTGCAACGCAGCGAGCCAACGAGGGGGGATTCCAAGAATGCGAACGAAGTTACGCCTGGGCACGGCCTGCGGTGTCGTCGGTGCCGCCTTGATCATGGCCATGCCCGCGCATGCGCAGTGGTGGCTCAACGTGCCCGATCACGCGCCGCGCACGGCGAGCGGCGAGGTCGACCTGACGGCGCCGACGCCGCATCTTCGGGACGGCACGCCGGACTTCGGCGGTGTCTGGTACCAGGACACGAACAAATTCACGCGCGACATCGCCGCGGACATCGGCGCGGCCGCGGTGCCGTATCAGCCGTGGGCGAAAAAAGTCGCCGACGAGCGCGCCACGGGCGCGCATTCGCGCGAGGACCCGGATGCGAACTGTCTACCGCAAGGCGTGCCGAAGATCTCTTGGGTGCCGGCGCCGTGGAAGATGGTGCAGACGCCCGGCCTCATCGTGGTCGTGTACGAGGCGTTCACGCTGTGGCGGCAGATCTTCATGGACGGACGGCGGCTGGAGGACGATCCGAATCCCACCTGGATGGGGTATTCCACGGGCCGCTGGGAAGGCGACACCCTCGTCGTCGACTCGCGTGGCTTCAACGGCAAGCTCTGGCTCGATCAGCTCGGGAAGCCGACGACGGAGAAGCTGCACGTGATCGAGCGCTTCAAGCGCACCGACTACGGCCACATGACGATCGAAGCCACGATCGACGACCCGGGCGCCTACACGAAGCCTTGGACCATGACGACGAGCCTGCACCTACTGCCCGACACCGAGCTGCTCGAGTTCATCTGCAACGAGAACAACCGGGATCTCGAGCATCTGCCCGGCGGGTCGGCGGAGTAGGGCGGCGGCGCGCACGAGCGCCGCGTCGGCCCGGCCGCGCGTTCGGCGGCGAGCCCGTCAGGGGCGCCCTCCCGGAGCGCTCTGCCCGCCGCCCGGCCGGCCGCCGCCGCGGCGGACCGCCGCGGCCGGCGCCGAACGCGGGATAAGGTTTCGGGTTCACGAGCAGCCGGTCGAGGAACAGGTCGATCGAGGCCGCCATGACTTCCACGGCATCGAGCGCGCCGACGTCGAACGCGTGCGCCGCGCCCTGGATCGCCGTCAACGCCGTCGGCACTTTCAGCGCGTGCAGCTTGTTGAAGAAATCCAGGCTCGAGGTGAGCGGAACGGTCGTGTCGTTGGTGCCGTGGATGAAGATCGTGGGTGCGAAGCTCGCGCTGATGTAGCTCGTCGGCGAGGCGGCCTTGATGTTCTCGGGTGTGGCTTGACCCTCCGGGAACAGACCCTTCGCGCTCTCGGCGCTCGCAAGCGGATACACGCCGATACACGCGTTCACGTCGGAGCTCACGCCCGGCGTGCCGCCGCTCCCCTCGAGCTCGGGTTTGCCGTTCGTGCCGGCGGCCATGAGCGCGAGCATGCCGCCGGCCGAGTAGCCCGCGATCACGATCTTGTCGGCATCGACGCCGAGGCGTCCGGCATTGGCGCGCGTCCAGCGGATGGCGGCTTTCACGTCGTGAATCTGCGCCGGCCAGGAGCCCTGGCTCTGCAGTCGATAATTCGCGGAAACGCTGGTGTAGCCGCGAGCGCCGAGCGCCTTCGCGTCGTTGATGATGTAGCCCGCATTCTTGTTGCCGACGAAGAACCCGCCGCCGAACAGATGCACGATGGCCAGCCGCTTCGGCGTGACGCCTTCAGGGGGGTGGTAGACGTCGAGCGTGAGATCCAGATCGCCGCCCTTGCCGAACACGATGTCCTTTTCCGCTCGCAGTTTGCCGATGTCCGGCGCCGCGCCGGGGCCCGGTGGCTGAGCTCGCGCGGCTGCAGCCGCGAGCGCCGGGGCCGTGACGAGCGAAGCTTTGACGAACCCGCGCCGCGTGATCGAAGCCATTGTTTCCTCCCCCCATTGGTGTCCGACCCAGGGATCATAAACCAGGTCTCGCGTCGGATGCGCCGCGGGCGGCGCGGGCTCTATGATGTGCCCATGGCCCGCACGCACCGCAGTCGCGTCGGTGGTCTGCTCGTGCTCCTCGCTTCGGCGGGGGCCGAGCTGCTCGCGCCGGCCGCCCGCGCCGATCCGGCCGCGATGATCAATGCCCTGCGCGCTCAGGGCTGCGGGGGTCGGCCGGCGGCCGGGGCGCGAGTCGAGCGGAGCCACGAGCTCGACGCCCTCGCTCGAGAGACGGCCGACCGCGATCTCGAGGACGCGGTTCAGCGGGCCGGCTATCCGGCCGCCAAGGTCGTGGCCTTTCACGCGAAGGGCTCCGCGAGCGACGTGAATATCCGCCGGGTTCTCGCGGCGCGCTACTGCGACTCCCTGAGCGATCCCGAATACGAGGAGATCGGGGTGTTCCAACGCCGGGACGAGACCTGGATCGTGCTCGCCAAGCGCAAGCGCTCGCCGCCCCCGATCGTGCTGGAAGCGGGCGAGACGGCGCAGCGCGTGCTTACGCTCGTCAACGCGGCGCGCGCCGCAGCGCGCAGCTGCGGCCCCGACCGGTTCGAAGCTGCGGCGCCGCTCGTCTTGTCGACGACGCTGACGACCGCCGCCCTGCTGCATGCGCAGGACATGGCGCAGCGCCGCACGCTGACGCATGAAGGCGCCGACGGCAGCACGGCCGCCGAGCGCATCACGCGGGCCGGCTATCAGTGGCAAGGCTCGGGGGAGAACGTCGCGGCCGGCCAACGCAGCCCCGAGGCCGTGGTCGCCGCCTGGGTCGCAAGCCCCGGCCATTGCGTGAACATCATGGAGCCGCGATTCACGGAGATGGGCGTGGCGTTCGCGCTCGCGCCCGAGGAGAACCCGCCGATCTACTGGGCCCAGGAGTTTGCAACGCCGCGCTGACCGGCCCTCGGTTCGCAACCTCGGCGGCGGCGCTATACTGATCTGGCCGTAGGCGGGAGGTCGGCCCATGCGAATGCCCACGCTCTGCCTTCTTGCGCTGTTGACGGCCTGCACGGCGCCGCTGCCGCTGCGTGGGCCCACGATCGACGAGCGTGCCCTTTTGACCGGCGACGCCGGGGCTGCCACCTCCGGCCCGCTCGCGTTGCTCTCGCGCGAGCAGGCTTTCGGCATCGACGACAACATGCGCACCTTCGTCGCGAGCATCGTGGGGGGCTCCGATGATCCGCGGGAACGGCTCGCGCGGCTGCTCGAGGCCATGAAGGAGCGTGGCTTCGCGTCGCTCGACTACGACGAGGGGGCCACGGGCAGCGCGCGCGAGACGTTCTACTCGGGCACTGCGAACTGTCTGTCGTTCACGATGCTGTTCGTGGCGCTGGCACGCGAAGCCGGCCTGCACGTGAGCTATCAGAAGGTCGAGGTTCCTCCCAAATGGTCCAAGAACACGGAGCTCGTCGTCGTCCGCAATCACGTGAACGCACTGGTCGAGATGCGCAGCGACAGGAACTACATCGTCGATTTCAATCTCGACGACACCGGCGGCCGCTACCGGCGGTGGCCGGTGCCCGATGCGTATGCGCAGGCGCTGTTCTACAACAACCTGGCGGCCGAGGCGTTGATTCGCAGGGACTACGCGATCAGCCTCCGATATCTTCGCGAGGCGATTCGTCTCGACCCGGACAGCGTGTCCGCGTGGTCGAACCTCGGCATGTGGTACTCGCGCCGCGACAACACCGACTACGCGGAGGCCGCGTACCTGCGGGCGCTACGCGCCGGCCCCGGCGATCCGTCGGTGCTCACGAATCTCGTGGCGCTCTATGGGACGGTGGGGCGCAAAGATCTGGCGGCCGAGTACAAGCAGCGCATTCGTGCCTATCAGCAGGGCAATCCGTACTACCATTTTGCCGTTGCTCGGGCGGCCTTCGACGAGCGCAAGTTCGATACCGCGCTCGCAGAGCTCAAGCACGCGCTCCGCTTGAAGAGCGACGAGCACGAGTTTTATCTGCTGCGAGCCCGTGCGTACCTCGAGCTCGGCCGGCAGGCCGATGCCGAGCGGAGCTTCGAGCATGCCAAGGCCCTGGACGTGTCGAACCGTGCTCCCGCCGCGAGCGAGCTGCCGATCGATTGACCGCGCGCGCGAGCCACGTCGCGAGGGGCTCAACTCAATGGTCTTCGTCCGTGTCCGCGAGGCTGGTCGGCGCGGCATGCCACTCGCCGCTCCACGATTCGATCTCGTAACGATCGCTCAGCGGGAAGCCGGGGGCGCGCATCTTGCTCAAGCGTGGATCGAACTCGACCTTCGTGGCGTAGCGCGGCTCCGTCGCCGTCATCGCGCCCGCGGTGACACTGCCGAAAATCCGCAGCGTGCCGCTCGGCCTCGAGCGGTAGTTGCGCACGGCGAACTCGTGGCGAGCGTAGATCGACGCCTGAACCTCGAGATCGCCGGGGCCCGTGAGATCGGGCGCGCCGATCTCGACGACGCGGTCCGCCACGAGGCCGAGATAATCGTCGGCGCCGCGCGCGCGAGGGTCGGCCGCGTAGCGTAGGTCGCCCGTGATCACGATCCGATCGGGCGAATACACCAGCACGGTGCCGTTCACGGTGCCCTGGACGTAGAGCGTGACGTCGCCGGCGCCGATCAGGTAATGAGGATCGTTCGTGAGCAGGCGCGGCGCGGACTCGGGGCCGTCTCGACCGTCGCGCCAGCGGTAGGAGCCGTCGCCGTAGAACGTCAGGGTAGTGTCGCGCTCGAATCGTTGCACGCGATCGTCGCGCAGCCCGAGCTCGTCGAGGGTCGCGCCCCTCGGCGGCAGCGGGATTCGCCGCGGCCCGGGTCTCGAGTCCCGCGGGGAATATCCTGCTGCGACTATAGGGGCCGTCACTCTGGACGTCGCCCGCGGCCACCGTCACCTTGCCGCGAAAGACCGGGTGCACGCGGCCGAGGCCGCTGACCTTGATCTCGCTGTTCGAGTGAAACCGCCCGTCGATCTCGTCGTCGTGAATCTGCACGTCGGGATCCCAGTGATCGACGAACTGCGCGAAGCTCGAGAACGCGAGCCGCGTCATGCGCAGCTCCGTCTGCAAACGCTGGCCGTCGCGCTCGGTCGTGACCTCGACCGCGAGATGCTCCATGCCCATCACGTCGGCATTGGGGAGCTGGTGGAGCACGGCCGTGTAGCGCTGACCGTCTTGGCGCCAATGCACCGTCGGCGCCGGCTCGTTGGGCTCGAAACGACCGGTCCATGACGCGAGTCGTCGGCCGAAGAGCTCCTCGCTCTCGGGGTCCAGCGGTTGCTGAGCGTGCGCGCTCGGCGGCGGCGTGTCGTCGGTGCTCGCGACGACGGGCGGTGGAGCCTCCTCGATGGGCGCCGCGGCCGGGGCGCCGTGGGCTGCTCCGTGGCTGCCGGCAGGTCCGTCTCCGTGGCGGCGGCGGCGGGCGCGCTCGGTGTCGCGGGGGCGGCGGCTTGAACGGCGCGAGGCGCGGATTCGGGTGGCGGGGCGGGCGCCACGGGTGGCTTGGTCGACGCTTCAGGCGGAGGCGCGGGTGGCGCGCCGGCGTCCGCGTCGTTCTCGACGCGCTCGAGTGGCGTGACTGTCCGCGGGCCGGGACGGTGCCAAGGTCACGAGCTCGGCGGCGATGACGGGTCCCTGCGGCGGCACCGGCGCGGTGCCGAGCCCGCCCACGACCAGCAGCAGCGCGACCACCGCCGCGTGGCCGCACACCGAGATCACCGCTGCACGTTTCTCGTGTCCCAGGGGCGGCGGTCGCACGATAAGCTCCCCGGCTGTCGAGCCCGTCGAACACGCTGGCAGTATCGCGCGGTCGGCGCCCGAGCGGTATAGCTGCGCGCAGCAAGGCCGCTGCTCCCTCGCGCTCGCTGTCGGAGCGGCGCGAACGCGTCGAGTGCGGCATCTGTTGCAAGCGCGCCACGAAGCGCTCTTGGCGTGCGACTCAATCTATGAGAGAAATGCCCCACGATAGCTGTGCGAACAGTTACGCGAGAGTCCGGTATCACGTTTGCCCGCAGTAGTTCTGACTGGCCGTTAAGTCGAAACGAAACTTTTGGGGGGTACTCGTCATGCTCATGTCGCGTCCGGGCCGCTGCGCGGCCGTACCATTGTCCTTCGTCCTCCTGCTCCTGAGTGCCGAGACCGGCGTCTTCGCCCAGGCCCCACAAGCCGGCCAGGGCGGGCCCAATCTCGAAGAGATCGTGGTCACCGGCTCGCGTATCGCGCGGCGTGATTTCACGTCACAGAGCCCGATCGTCACGATCGACCAGTCGACGTTCACCACGAGGACGAACGTCGGCATGGAAGCCGCCCTGAACCAGTTCCCGCAATTCACGGTCGGCCGGCACGCAAGCGCAGAACAGCCCCGCCGGCACGCCGTTTCCGCAGGCCGACGCGGCACCCGGCGCGGCGACGTTGAACCTGCGGGGCCTGGGAGGGAATCGCAGCCTCGTGCTGTTCGACGGGCACCGCGTGCAGCCGATCAACGGGCAGCTGCTGGTCGACATCAATACGATCCCGTCGGCCGCGATCGACCGCGTGGAGGTCATCACGGGCGGCGCCGCGGCCGTCTACGGCGCGGATGCGATCGCCGGGGTGGTGAACTTCATTCCGAAGAAAGACTTCACCGGCGTCGAGATCAACGCGCAGTCCGGCATCAGTGCGGAAGGCGACGGCCAGGAGACGTCGATCAGCGGCATCATGGGCGCAACGTTCGCCGACGGCCGCGGTTCCGTCATGATGGGCGCCGACTACAGCAAGCGCGACATCATCTACGGCCGCGACCGCGCGTGGGTCGTCAGAGGCTGGAACGATCCCGGCACGACGGGCGGCGGTATCGGCAGCTCGAACCTGTCGCAATACGATCCGGCGCGTGCGCAGTTCTGCGGCGTGACGAACTGCGGCCAGCCGCTCGCGCCCCCGTTCGGCACGGGTAACAACCCCGCGGCGGGCTTCCCGCTGCTGGGCTCCACCTACGTCATCGATCAGAACGGCCACGTGTTCGATGCCTCCGACCCGACGAATGCCGCTCATCCGTACACCGGGCCGTTGGGCGGCGATTCGGGGTTCAAGATCAATCCGTCGCAGGCACCGGGTCAGCCCGGGGCGCTCGCCTATAACGACGCGCAGCACAGCTATCTGCAGCTGCCGCTCGAGCGGTACGCGATCTTCGGGTCCGGTCACATCAACTTGACCGACAAGATCGACGTGTACTCGGAGCTGCACTACTCGCAGACGTATGCGAGCGCGTCGGGTTTCGTCTCCAACGTGTTCAACGTCTGGTCCCCCACGGTGCCGTACAACCACTCTGTACGACGATCCGAATTCCCCGACTTTCGGTCAGGGGCCGGCCGGCTTCGCGCGCCACCCGGTGCCCGCCGATCTCGCCACGCTGCTGAACTCGCGCGCCGATCCGGACGCGCCTTGGACCTACGTCGGCGGCCTGGACTACTTCCCGAATTTCACGACCCAGACCACGAGCAACGTTTATCAGGTCATCGGCGGCGTGAAGGGCGACCTGATGGTAGGCAAGCACGACTGGAACTGGGAGATTCATGCGTCGCACGGCGGCACCACGGTGAATGCGCGCCAGCCGGAAGGATTCCCCTACCTGCCGCGGCTGCAGAATCTGTTCAATGCCGATATGTACGGTCAGGGCTTCGACGTCGGGCAGCCTGCCCGGCGCCGTGCCGCTGGCCGTGACGGGTCACTGCACCTCGGGTCTGCCGCTGTTCACGGCGACCGGTGCCGTGGACGACACGCCCTCGGTGTCCAAAGACTGTGCCGACTACGCGGTGCTGCGGATGAACGACATCAGCGCGCTCACGCAGGATATCGTCGAGGGCAACGTCACGGGCACGATCGCCGAGATGAAGTCCGGCCCGTTGCAGTTCGCCCTGGGCATGGACGCTCGCCGCGAGCATTTCACCTATGACCCCGACACGGGGTACAACGCCAATCAGGACTATCCGTACGTCGTCCAGAACATCATCTTGCCGGTTTCGGTGGACGGTAAAACGGACGTGAAGGAAGTCTATGGCGAGCTCGCGATTCCCCTGCTGAAGGATCGGGTAGAGCTCGATCCGGGCGTTCGGCTTTCCGACTACGACACCGTCGGCAAGATCACGACCTACAAGCTGCTCGGCGACGTCAAAGTGAACAGCTGGATCAGGTTCCGCGGCGGCTATCAATACGCGAACCGCGCGCCGAACGTGAACGAGCTCTTCACGCCGCGTGGCGGCAGCGCGTTGCTGGTCGGTACCGATGCGTGCGCGAACTACACGCAGACGCAGACGTGGGGCAACGTGGCGGGTAACCCGAATCGTCTCAACCTGCAGACGCTGTGTCAGTACCTGATGACGCGGGAGGGCGCGCCGGCGTCGCTGTATGTGCCGGGGCCGGGCGGAGCCGCCAACAACTACAACTACAACGTGTTCGGCGCCACTTTCTACTTCCCGTTCGTGATCGGCGTGACCGAGGGCAACCCGGCCCTCGAGTCGGAGGCGGCCGATACGTACACGGCGGGCTTCGTGTTCGACATCCCGGGCGCCGAGCGGCTCAGGCTGTCGGTCGATTGGTACCGGGTCAGCCTCACCAACGCGATCGGAATACCGGGCCACGACGTCGTTTATCAGCAGTGCCTGGACGCGACGTACAACCCGCTGGTCGGCGACGCGCCGGGTCGCATCACCGGCGCCGAGCTCGCGGCGGGCAACCCGTTCTGTGCCTTGATTCAGCGCGAATACGTGGGTGGCGCACCGCTGACGCCGGGTAACTTCGGCGCGGACCGGAAGTTCAGTGCTCGCTATATCAATCAGGGCGGCATCACCTCGGAGGGCACGGACGTCCAGGTGGACTGGGGAATCGGGGCGTTCAATTTGAATGTCCAGGCCAGCTTCCTGAAGAAGTACGCCCAGGCCCCTTTCCCAGGAGCCGACTTCATCGATTACACCGGAACGACGCAGAACTCCTCGTTCGATACGCGGTTGTTCTCGACCGTTGCAGTACGTCAAGCGCTCGTTGGCGGTTGGCATGCGATGGCAGCATCTGCCATCGCTCGAAACGGCGCCCGGCTCTGCGGCCGACGGCGTTCGGCGTGCATTCGCACGACCAGTTCGACGTGTTCGGCAGCTGGCAGTTCGGGCAGAAGTGGTTGCTGCGGGGCGGCATCGACAATCTGCTGAACGCGGATCCCGAGTGGGTCGGGAGCGACGCACCACCAACAACGCGATCGGCAGTCGACGAGCGCGAACTACGATCAGATCGGCCGTCGGCTGTTCTTCGGCGTCACGATGAGCTTGTGATCTTCGATGCTGACGCCGCGGAGGCCGGTTGCCGCCGCGGCGTCCAGCCTCGATTCGCGGGCTCGCCGCAGGCTGGAGTAACATCCCGTCGAGCGGCCGCCGCGGCGCTGCTGCGCGTGCGACAACCACGTTCGCTGGGGGGAGAGCCATGCCCATCAATCGAATTTGCCGCGTAACGCTCGCGGCCCTTGCGCTGTCCGCGACTGCCCGTGTGGCGCTCGCAGCGGACTGCGACCGCGCGTGTCTCGAAGGCTTCGTCGATCGCTACCTCGACGCCGTGATCGCGGATCAGCCGGGGGCCGTGCCGCTCGCACCGAACGTTCGGTTCACCGAAGACGGTCAGCAGCTCGTGGTCGGCGACGGTCTGTGGAACACGATGCGCGGCAAAGGGCGCTACCGCCTGTTCGTCAGCGACGTGCCGGCAGGGCAGGTGGCCTTCTTCGGCTCGATCGAGGAAGACCATCGCGATCCGGACAAGGGCACGCCGGCGCTGATCGCGCTGCGTCTCAAGATCCGTGACCAGCAGATCGCGGAGATCGAGCAGATCGTGATCCGCGACGAGAATGCGGCCAAGCGCGTCGAGGCGCTCGGGGCGCCGAATCCCGTCTATCTCGAGACGATCCCGGTGAAAGAGCGCATGTCGCGCGCGGATCTGATCACGACGGCCAACAAGTACTTCTCCGGCATGCAGCAAAACGACGGCAAGGGGGACTATCCGTTTGCCGACGACTGCAATCGACTCGAGAATGGCGGCCAGTCGACGAACGCGCCCACACCGGCCGGGGAGAAGCGGCCGGATCCGAAGACGTCCACCGGCTACTCGGGCCAGTGGAGCTGCCTCGAGCAGTTTCAGTCGGGTCTCTTGCATTTCGTGAACCGAATCCGCGACCGGCGTTTCGTCGCGGTGGATCAAGAACGCGGCATCGTGTTCGCGTTCGGCTTCTTCGACCACTCCGGTGGCGCGACTCGAACGTTCAAAGTGCCCGACGGTCGAACCGTTACGGCCGGTCCCGTGCAGCCGTGGACCTGGGAGATCGCGGAGCTCTTCAAGATCGAGAAAGGCAAGATCCGCAAGATCGAAGCGCTGCTGCATCGCAGTCCGTACGGCATGCTCTCCGGCTGGAGCACCTGGACGCAGGGCATGTCCGACGCGGCTCGCGACGTCACGATGGAGTAATTTCGCGTCGTCGGGTCTCGAGGTGATACCGATGCCGAAGCTCGGGATATTCCTCGCCGCACTGCTCGTCACGTGCTCTGGGCGCGCACAGGATGCCGCCGACCTGTCGTCGCTGGTGTTCTGGCCGGTGCCGTTGTCGGCAGACACGCCGGCCACGCCAGCCACGTTCGGCCGGGGAGCCGCACGTGCGAAGCAGGCGCTCGAATCGACCGGCGCGAGCCTCGTCCGCCGTGAATCGCCGCCCTCGGCGGCGCCAGAGGACACCCAGGCCGCGGTCGACCGGCAGCTCGCATTGCTGAACGCAGCGCAGGCGCAACCCGGCGAACGCTCGCCCGCGATGCTCGAGCCGCTCTTGTCGCTGGCGCAGCTGTATCAGCAGCGCGGCGAGCACGTCGCGGCGATCGCGGCGCTCGAGCAAGCCATTCACATCGTTCGCGTGAACTCCGGTCTCTATTCGCTGGATCAGGCGGACGCCGTGGAGTCTCTGGTCGCAAACAAGGAGGCGGTGGGTCAGCACGCCGAGGCTACGACGCTCGAAGACTATTTGCAGGAGCTCGTATGGCGCAACCCGGACGATCCCCGTGTGCCCGGCGTCCTGACGAGGCTCGCCGACGCGGAGATGGCTGCGGCGCGTCGCCTCGTGAACGGCCCCCCGGTACCGGAGATCGGCGTGACATCGGAGGTGGCTGCCACCGGGCCGCAGTCGCTGGTGATCAGAAGTCCGGCGCTGAAGGCACTGCTGGCCGCGCGGCGCCACTACGGGCAAGCGATCCGCGCCAGCTCCCAAGAAGGCATCGACAACGTCGGCGAGCTGTTCACGCTCGAAGATCGCTTCGTCGATACGCTGTACTTCGAGCTCGCCCACCCGCAGCTGCGCGCCTACGAGGACGGCCTCCAGCAAAAGCCGATGTTGCTTCGCGCGGTCGGTACCGAGGCGCTGAGTGCGAAGGCCATCAATCGCGCCGGCTTGCAGGGGGATGGCCCCGGCGTCGCCGAGGCGCTCGTGGAGCTCGGCGACTGGTATCTGATGTTCGATGTGAATGGCGCGGCGCTCGAGCAGTATCAACGGGCCTACGAGTTGCTCGTGAAGCACGGCGCTGCGCAGGACACGATCGCCACGCTCATGTCGCCCCCGATTCCCGCGTCGCTGCCGGCATTCGGGAGGCCCGAAGCCGGCACCGCGCCGGAACGAGCAGCTCGCGGCTACGTCGATGCCGCCGTCGCGATCAGCCGATTCGGCACGGCGACCGACGTCGACGTCCTCGCGTCGTCACCGGGCACGGCGAGGACGATCGAGCGGCATCTGCGTCAGTACGTCAAACGCACCCGGTTCCGGCCGCGCTTCATCGACGGTGAGCTGGCTCGCTCCGATCGGTTCACGGCCCGTTTCTACTACGACTACTGACCCTCGCACCGCGGCTCCGCGCTTGTCCAGATGACGCGTCCGCAGGCCGCTCCGCGTTGTATATTGCGGACGTGGGGCCGCGGGGGAAATCAGCGCGTGTCATCAGTCGACGAGCAGCTGGCGCCGAATGACGGACGCCTGGCGCAGGATCGCGGATCGCCGCTGACCGTCTGGCGGCGCTTGCTGCTGCAGCCGCAGCGCATATGGCTGCGCCGGGCGTTGTTCCAGCTGCATCTGTGGAGCGGCATCGGCGTCGGGCTGTACATCCTCATGATCAGCGTCACCGGCAGCGTGCTCGTCTACCGCAACGAGCTGTTTCGCATGTCGCCGGACGTGCTGGCGGCGACGGAGTGGCTGCTCGACCTGCACGACAACCTGCTCGCGGGACCGCAGGGACGCGCGGTCAACGGTGTCGGTGCGCTCGCGGTGCTCGCGCTCGCGGTCACCGGCCTCGTGATCTGGTGGCCGGGTGTGCATGGCTGGCGGCGCAGCTTGACCCTGCCGCGCGGGGTCGGCTGGCGGCGCACGATCTGGCACCTGCACAGCATGCTCGGGTTCTGGACGCTGGCCGTCAGCCTGATCATCGGGTTGAGTGGCGCCTACTTCGCGTTTCCCGACGCGTTTCAGAGCTTCGCGGATTGGCTCGAGCCCGTCGCGGACCCGCCCGTCGCGCGCGTCAGTGACGACATCCTCTACTGGCTCGCGTATCTGCACTTCGGGCGCATCAACGGCATCGGCATTCCGTGCAGCGGCCCCGGTCTTTGCGATCAGGCCACGAAGGCGAGCTGGGCGCTGCTCGGGCTGGTGCCCGCCGCGATGTTCGTGACGGGCGCCATCGTGTGGTGGAACCGGGTGCTGCGGCGCCGGTGGCGCGCGCTCGTGACGCGCTAGGGCACGTCGGCCTCGAGGACCACGTTCTCCAGCAGGTCGACGACGGCCAGACGGGTGCGTGGGGCCCGGCAGAATCGCGAGGCCTCCCGGGACCGTTCAATCCACCCGGCAGCGAGCCGAGCAGCACACCCGCCACTCGCGGCACGCCGGCGACCGTGACGACGTTGCCGACGTCGTCGATGCGGCGAATCGTCGTGGCGTCGTGCACGTAGATGTAGCCGGCGCTGCTGATGGCCACGCCGCTGAGATAGCCGAACCGCGCCGTGGCGCCCGTGCCGTCGTCCGTGCCCGGGCTGCCGGCCTGGCCGGCCACGGTGGTGACCACGCCGGCCGGCGTCACCTTTCTGACCAGGTTGCTCGCGGTGTCCGTCACGATCAGGTTGCCCGCGGCATCGATGGCCAGCGCCGTCGGATACGCGAATCGCGCGCTCGTGCCGGTGCCATCGGTGATGCCGGCCTGGCCGGCGGCGCCGGCCAACGTCGTCACGACGCCGGCCGGTGTGATCTTGCGCAGCGTGTCGTTGGCGGGCTCGGAGACATAGACGTTGCCCGCCGCGTCGATCGCAATGCCGCCGAAGGGCTGGAACCGCGCCGCGCTGCCGGTGGCATCCGCGTAGCCGCATTGGCCCGGCGTACCCACCGCGGTCGTCACCACGCCTGCGGGCGTGACTTTGCGCAGCGTGCAGGTGCCGTCGCCGACGAGCAGATTGCCGAGGGCATCCATGCCGATCACGTTCGGCAACGTGAACCGCGCGGCCGCGCCGGTGCCGTCGGCGGACCCCGTCACGCCGGCCAGGCCGGCGAGCGTCGTGACCTCGCCGGACGGCGTGATCTGCCGGATCGTGCTGTTGTAGGTGTCCGTCACGAACAGATTGCCCAGGGCATCGCCGACCACGTGCTCGGGCGTGAAAAACGCCGCCGCCGCGCCCGTCCCATCGGCGCTGCCGGGCGCGGGCGCGGCACCGGCCGCGGTGGTCACGACGCCGGCCGGCGTGACGCGGCGAACCGTGTAGTTTTGCGAGTCCGCGACGAGCAGGTCGCCGTTCGAGGCGGCCCGCAGTCCCGTCGGCTCACGAAAGCGCGCGTCGGTGCCCGTGCCGTCGGCCGCGCCGGCGAAGCCCGCCGTGCCGGCCACCGTCGTCACCACGCCTGCGGCCGTCACCTTGCGGATGATCTCGTTGCGGGTGTCGGCCACGAACAGGTCCCCGGCGCCGTCGATCGCGAGGCCAAACGGCGCGTCGAACCGGGCGGCGGCGCCGGTGCCTTCGACCGAGCCTGCTTGACCCGCGCTGCCGGCGAGCGTCGTGACCGTGCCCGCCGGCGTGATCTTGCGGATCGTGAAGTTACCCGTATCGGCCACGTACGCATTGCCGCTGCCATCCACGGCGACCGAGCACGGCGCGTCGAACCGCGCGCCGCTGCCGGTGCCGTCGCCGGAGCCGCTCGCGCCATGCGAGCCCGCCAGCGTCGTCGCGACGCCTGCGGGGGAGATGACGCGGATCGTGTGGTCCGCCGCGTCCGCGACATAGACGTTGCCGGCGCCATCCGTCGTGAGCCCGCAGGGCCCGGCGAACCGCGCAGCGCCACCCGTGCCGTCGAGGCCGCCGGCGGCGCCGGCCGTGCCCGCGAACGTGCTGACCACGCCGGCCGGTGTGATCCGTCGGATCGTGTGATTGCCGCCGTCGGCCACGTACAGGTTGCCGGCGCCGTCGACGGCCACGTCGCCGGGGCTCGAGAACGTGGCAGCCGTGCCGACGCCGTCGGCCGCGCCGCGCACGCCGCTCCTGCCGGCCACGGTCGTGACGTCCCCGGCCGCGGAGATCTTCCGAATCGTGTCGTTGCCGAAATCGGCGACATAGACGTTGTCCGCGCCGTCCACCGCGACGCCTCCCACGACGTCGAATCGGGCCGCGCTGCCATGGGCGTCGAGATCGCCATTGCCGCCGAGGTGACCCGCGATCAACCGGAGCTGATACGGGCCGCACGCGACGGCGATATGCGTCACGTGGGTGCCGCCCATCGTGCCGCTGCCGCTGAGCACCGTGCAGGTCGCTTGTCTGGCCCGTCGGTTGCGCTGACCACGGTCACGGCATAGGGCTGGCCGCTCGCCACGGCCGTCGAGAACGTGAACGCGCCGTCGCCGTCGATCGCCAGATCGTCGCCGCCGTTGTTCTCGAGGGCGAGGCCCGAGCCGGTCAGGCCAGTCACCATGCCGCCGACCGTGAACGAGCTCGTAACGCAATCGACGACGATGTTCGTGACGCCCGCCGAGGCGACGGCGCCCGAGCCGTTCGTCACCGTGCAGACCTGCGTCGGCGCCGTCGGTTGAGACTTCACCGTGACGGCGTAGGCGGTGCCCGTAGTCAGATTCGTTGCAAACCGGAACGCGCCGTTGCCGGCGACGGCGAGGTCGTCGCCGCCGTTGTTACGCAGGACCAGCCCGCTGCCGGCCAGGCCGTTCACCGCGGCCACGATCGAGTACCCGGCCGAGGACGTCGAGCCGCCGTGGCCGCCGCCGCAACCCGCCAGCGCGCTCAGGCACACGATGACCACGCAGATATGCTGAGCACGGGCGCGAGGCCTCGTCGTGCGCTGTAGGAGGCTGTTCGTAAATACCTCGGTAAGTGGTTCGAGCGAGTGCCGCTCGTGATTCACGCGGTGCTTAGAGTACACGGCAGCGCAGTGGTTGCGCAGGCCGGCGTCGGAGCCGCGTCCTGGTTCGCATTGCCCGCAGGGCGCTGGGATAATCGGAGTGGGCAGGCTAGACGACGAGAGGTGGGCGCGGCGCGACGATGTTGTGGGAGAGACGAAACCTCGCGAGTGCCGTGGACGGACTCGGCCGGGCAACCGGCAAGCGCGTTCGCCCCGAGGCCATCGAAGAGCTCGTCGACATGCACGCGCGCCCCGGTCGCTTTGCGGGCATCTTGCGCCGCGTGCTCGAGTTCGAGGCGCAGCCCGATCGCTACGACGCGACGCACCCGCGCAAGGAGCAGCAAAAGTACAATCACCTGTGCGACTACGAGGGCTCCGCGCTCGTGAGCCGCGCGTTGTCGCTATTCTTCGATCGCTACGAGTTTGCCGGACTGGCGCGCTACGACACGGCCATCGTCGACCGCTGCACCGCGGCACTCGGCGAGGACGGCTACGCGTTTCTCGGCGCGTTCGTTTCGCCTGCGGATTGCGAGCGCATCGTGGAGTTTTTGGCCCGCGACGACATCGTGTTTCGCGAGGACTTGAGCGAGCGGCTGCATCGTGGCTATACCCCGCAGAACCTCGCCGCCACCACGGCGAATGCGTGCCGCGTCACGGACCAGGCCATGCTGCTCGCGTGTCCGGAGATCGCGGCCCTCGTCTACGACCCCAGTCTGCTGGCGATCGCGCAGGCCTTTCTCGGTGCGCCACCGATTCATACGCAGGTCAACTGCTGGTGGAGCGTCGCGTATTCGGGCGAAACCGAGCACCTGAAGGCGGCCGCGCAAAAATTCCATCAGGACCGCGACTACATCAAGTTCTTGAAGCTGTTCTTCTATCTCACGGACGTCGGCGAGGACAACGGCCCGCACGAGTTCATCGCCGGCTCCAACGTCGACTACGCCGACCATTCTCGCAACAAGCTCCGCTCGTCGAAGCGGCTCGACGACGAGCGTCTGCAGTGGGGCTACCCGCGAGCGCGGTTCCGGCGATTCACGGGGCCGCGCGGCTCGCTGATCGTCGAGGACACGAGCGGCTTTCACAAGGGCATGCCGGTGCGCGCCGGGCATCGCCTGATGCTGCAGATCGAGTACGTCAACAGCCTGTATGGAAGCCCGCCGGCGTATCTCGCCCGCAGCGCCATGGTGCACGCGGATTCCGCCACGCGGGAATTCACGCGGTTGTTCTCCGCCTATCGTGCTTCGCCCGATGGTGCCGCCGCCTGAAGCGGTGGACCGGAGTGGAAGCGGAATACCGGATCGGGCTGCGTGACGAGGTCCGCCTCGCACACCGCGAGCGCCGCGAGCCTGCGCGCGCTCTCTGCGTGACTCGCGGAGTCGTCGCGCTCGTACGCGAGCTCGAGGTAAAGCTCGAAATGCCGCGCTTCCGAGCGCTCGAGCGCCGAATAGAATTCCGCGAGGCGGCCCGTCAGGCGCGGTGCCAGCAGTCCGAAGCGCTCGGCGGAGCGCGCCTCGATCAGGGCGCCGACGAGCAGCAGATCCAGCTTGCGGCCGGGATCGAACGTCCGCACGGCGCCACGCAGGCCAGCCCCGTAGCGACCCGGTTTCTGGCGTGCGTGCGGGACAGCGAGCGTCTCCATCATCCGCTGCACTTGCTCGAAGTGCCGGAGCTCCTCGCGGGCGAGCCGCGACAGCGCGCCCGCGAGTCGGCGATCCTCGGGGTACGTGAACATCAACGAGAGGGCCGTCGACGCGGCCTTCTTCTCGCAGTTCGCGTGATCGATCAGCAGCGCCGCCCAGTGCGCGGCGGCGTAATCCACCCAGGCGGCAGGCGTGGGCGCCTTCAATAGCTCATCGAGGGGCCTCATGAAGACGGTCCTGCGGCTCGGCCCGTCATGCGCGACACGCCGCAGCGGCTGCCATTCGTGTTTCGAATGCGCACAGCCTCGTCAGCGTAGGAACCGACTCCAGCCGTTGCTCGACATGTAGGGCATGCGAAACCCCATGGCTTCCTGCTCGTGGATCTTGTAGTCGTCGATCTTCGTGATGTGCACGGCCGGGAAATCGAACGGCTCGTAGTTCATCTGGCGCGTGGTGACGTTGCCGTCACGGTCGACGACCTGGATCTCTTTCGTCTTGAACTCGTGCCGAAACTGCGAAAGGGCGAACACGAGTCCCGTGACGGGATCGGCAATCCACACGCGCCGCAAATCGATGCCCGTGATGTAGCTCAGCGCGTGGGAGTTCATGTTGTCCGTGCAGCTTGGTCGCGGTTGCCCGTCGACGCCGGGACCCCTGCCGCCGGCCGTGATCATGCCGTTCTCGTGACGCTCGCAATCGTCCGCGAACAGCGTCAAGTCGGCGTTGCTGTTCGTGATCGCGTCGTAGTAAGAGGCGGCGATGATCAGCATCAGCTCACGCGGAATGCGTTTGCTCGCCGGCAACGTCGCGACCAGGCCGGGCCGCGGCGTCTCGAGATTCGCGACGCTGCTCTCCATCAGATTGCGGGCGACGTAGTGCTCGGCCTCGGTGATCTTGCCGTTCTCCACCTTGAGCCTGAGCCCGAGCTGGTTGAAGGTATCGCCGGTGCGGATCAGGCCCATGAAGCCCACCTGCCGCGAGACGGGGTCGGGCACGTAGATCCGATAGGTCTTCGACGCGCCGGTCGCCTCGGCCCACAGACCCTGGCCGATCGGCAGCGCCTCGGCGTTTTCCGTGAACTTGACGTCGTCGGCGAAGGGTACCGCGTGCGGGTCGTGCGCGACCATCGCGTCGACGTATCGATCGACGAGGCCTTTGAGGCAGGCGCGGTCGCAGGGACCGGCCTGTTCCCACAGACGGGCCTGACCCGTCGCCGGACCTGCGCTCGCAAGCGCCACGAGCGAAACGAAGACGAGCGCCTTTCCCATGTCGTCCCCCTACGAGGAGTTTCGAAGTCCTCGATGACGACAGTCTATGCGCGGGCCCGGTGCCGTTACGAGCCGGGCGGCGCGCGTCAGCGCTCGACGTCGAGCCGCTGATGCCAGGCCGCAAGCGACTCGTCGGGGTAGCCGTCGAACCGCTTGTCGCCGGGCGATTCGTGCACGGGCACCCAGGCCGGCTTCGATCCGAGCAGAATATGCGTGCGTTCCGGCGCCGCCGGCAGCTCCGTGTCGATGGCCGAGGCGAACGGATGCACGAGCTCCGGCCACTCGGGGCTCCAGAGCCACAGCCCGCTGCTGCAGTGCTTGCAGAAGTTGCGCTCGCCGCTGCTCTGCGTGAAGCCGCCGCTGCCATCGGGCAAGCGGGCTCGGTACACGGCGATGTGCTCGGCGCCTTCCACCTTCAGCGTGGCGAAGTCGCCGCCCAAGTTGATGCCGAAGCCGCCGCTACCGTTTGTCTTACGGCAGATCGAGCAGTAGCACAGCATGAACGGGTAGGGGTGCTTCGACTCCAGGCTGAAGCGCACCGCACGGCAATGACACGAACCTTCGAGCTTCATGGGCCACCTCCTCGAGCGTGAGCTATCGTTGAGTTGCGCGGATCCGTGCCGCGAGCTGCGCTGCGGCCTCCGGCACCGTGCCGCCATCGAGATCCACGTGGCGATTCGCCGCGCGCATGGCGTCCGCGTCGATCGCGCCCTCGAGCGCTGCGAGCACTCGCCGCACGCCGGGGTGGCGGCGCTCCGCGTCGGGGCCGAGCAGCACGACCGCATCGTACGGCGGCAATGCGCCGCGCGGGTCCGCAAGCAGCACGAGGTCGAACGCCGGGATACGCCCGTCGGACGAGAACGCCGTGATGACGTCGACCTCGCCCGTCTGGACGGCCGAGTACATCAGCGTGCTGTCCATCGTCACCAGCGCTTGGAAGTGCAGGCCGTAGGCGCTCGCGAGGTCGCGCCATTCGGGGCGGCCGAAGAACTCGTAGTCGCCGCCCATTTTCAGGCGCGGCGCCAGCGCGACCAGGTCGTCGATCGTGCGCACGCCGAGCGCCTCCGCGCGGCCGCGCTTCATGGCGACGGCATAGGCATTCTCGAATCCCAGGTTCGCGACGAGCTCGACGCCGTGCTCCGCGTCGAGCCAGTCACGTACACCGCTCAGCATTGCCGCCCGCCCCGGGTTGTCGGTGCGCTTCATGTAGTTCGTCCAGATCGTGCCCGTGTAGTCCACGTAGCAGTCGATGCGGCCCGTCACTACCGCATCGAAGGCGACCGTCGATCCCAAGCTTTGCAGCACGCGCGAGGAGAAGCCCGCGGCGGATAGGTCGTCCGCGATCAGCGTTCCCAGGATGTACTGCTCGGTGAACGTCTTCGTCCCGATCAGCACCTGTGACACGGCGGGCCGCGTGAACGCGACGACCGATGGCGCGAGGCCCGCGAGCACCACGGCGCACGTCGCGACGGTGGCGGTGACGATGCGTGCGCGACTGCGCTGCGACAGCGCCACCTCGAGCAGGTGAATCAGCCGGTCGAGGGTCAGCGCGAGCGCAGCCGCCGCCCCGCAGCCGACGAGCACCGCCGTGTAGTTCTGCGTCTGCAGGCCGCTGAAGATGTAGTTGCCGAGACTCGTGGCGCCGACGGGCGTCGACAACGTCGCCATGCCCACGACCCACACGGTGGCGGTACGCACGCCGGCCACGATCACGGGCATGGCGAGCGGCAGCTGCACCTTGAACAGCAGCTGGTTCGGCGTCATGCCGAGGCCGCGCCCGGCCTCCACGAGATTGCGATCGACCTCTTCGATGCCGGTGACGGTGTTGCGCAGCACCGGCAGGATGCTATAGAGAATCAACGCGATCACGGCCGGCAGAAAACCGATCTGCCGGAGCAGGGGGACCATGAGCGCGAGCAGCGCGAGGCCGGGTATCGTCTGGATCGCGCTCGCCACCATGAGCACGGGGTCGCGCAGCCGCCGCACGCGCAACAGCAGGAACGCGAGCGGCAAGCTCAGCGCAATGCCGACGGCCAGCGCCGTGATGCTGAGCAGCAGATGTCGGCTGAGGTAATCGGGCAGCAGCGCCAGCTGATCGACGAGCGCCTGGCTCATCGATCCAGCGCACCGAGCTGTGCGACGCGCCCGGCCTGGCGCTTCGGCATCTCCATGAGGCGCCGAACGTATTCGTGCGGCGGCTTCGCGAGCAGGGCGGCCGGCGTGTCGTGACCGAGAATCTGGCCGTCCTTCATCACCGCGATCTTGTCGGCCAAGAGCAGCGCCTCGGTGATGTCGTGCGTCACGAGCACCACCGTGAGCCCGAGCGACTGCTGCAGCCGTTTGAGCTCCGCTTGCAGCTCGTCGCGCGTGATCGGATCGAGCGCGCCGAACGGCTCGTCCATGAGCAGGACCTTCGTGCGTGCGGCGAGCGCGCGCGCGACACCGATCCGCTGTCGCTGGCCGCCGGACAGTGCGCGCGGGCAGGCGGTCGCGATACTGGCCGGGCGGCAGGCCCACGAGCTCGAGCAGCTCATCGACGCGGGCGTCGACCTCACGTGCGGGCCAGCGCAGCAGCCGCGGCACGACCGCGACGTTCTCGCCCACCGTCATGTGCGGAAACAGCCCGATGCCCTGGAACGCGTAGCCGATGCTGCGTCGCAGCATCGATCGGATCGATGGCGCGCGCGTCCTCTCCGTCGATCGTGATGCGTCCCGACGTCGGCTCGATGAGCCGATTGATGAGCTTTAGCGTCGTGGTCTTGCCGCAGCCCGATTCGCCAAGCAGGACGAGGATGGAGCCCGGCTCCACGACGAGATCTACGCCCGCGACCGCCGGTACCGCGGCATGAGGGTAAATCTTTGCAGACGCTCTCGAGCGTGATCACCTGCGCACCATCGACGATGAATGCGCGAAAGTAAAGGTGCCGGTGGACAACTCGGCGTCGTCGATGCATCCTGAACCCCCGAACGCAGCGGTCGAGGTGAGATGGCTTCCGTACTCACGCTCTCGCCGAACGATGATCTCGGCGAACTCTATCGACGCGTGCGTGGAACCTCGACAGCGCTTGCGATCGACCTCGAGCCCGAGGATTGCGTCGTGCAGACCATACCGGAGGTCAGCCCGACGAAGTGGCATCTCGCGCACGTCACGTGGTTCTTCGAGAAGTTCTGCCTTCTCGAGCACCAGCCTGGTTATCGGTTGTACGACGAGCGGTTCCACTATCTCTTCAACTCCTATTACTACTCGGTGGGCGCCATGCACACGCGCACCGAGCGGGGATTGCTGAGTCGCCCGACGCTGCGTGAGGTGCTGGCCTACCGCGATCACGTCGATGCCGCGATGCAAACGCTGATCGCCGCGCGCGGCGACGACCCCGAGCTCGCGTTCAGAGTCACGCTCGGTGCGCACCACGAGCAGCAGCATCAGGAGCTGATGCTCACCGACATCAAGCACGTGTTCTCCACGAACCCGCTGGGACCCGCATACGCAACGCCGCGGGCGCGACAGTCCGGCCCTTCGTTGCCGCTCGAGTTCGTGCCGCGGCCCGGTGGGCGATTCGCGATCGGCGCCGCCGGCACGGAGTTCTGCTTCGACAACGAGACGCCGCGTCACGACGTGCTCGTCGACGATCACCTGCTCGCGAGCAGGCTCGTCACGAACGGCGAGTATCGCGAGTTCATCGCCGACGGCGGCTATGCGACGTCCACGTTGTGGCTCGCCGATGGCTGGGCGCGCGTGCAGCGCGGCGAGCTCGAGCGGCCGCTGTACTGGTCCGAAGATCGGCGAGCGTGAATTCACGCTGCGCGGCTGGCAGCCACTCGAAGCGGCGGCGCCCGTGTGCCATGTGAGCTTCTACGAGGCCGATGCGTTCGCCCGCTGGGCCGGTGCGCGCTTGCCGCTCGAGAGCGAGTGGGAGCTTGCGGCGGCGCCGACCGCGGTTTCCGGCAACACGCTCGAGGGGGCCGCGTTGCAGCCGCTCCCGGCTCGTCGCGTTGCCGAGCACGGCATCGAGCAGCTCTGGGGCGACGTCTGGGAGTGGACCAGCTCGCCGTATGCGCCGTATCCGCGTTTCGAGCCTCTCGCGGGCTCGCTCGGAGAGTACAACGGCAAGTTCATGGCGAACCAGCTCGTCGTGCGCGGCGGCTCGTGCGCGACCTGGGCCTACCATCTGCGCGCGACGTACCGGAGCTTCTTCTACCCGCACGACCGCTGGCAGTTCCTCGGCATTCGCCTCGCGAAGGACCGGCCGTGAGCCTGCTCGCCGAAAAGTCCGCGAACGTGGCGAGCGCCGAGGAGATGTTCGCCGAGGAGCGGGCCGAAATTCTGGCCGGTCTGAAGGCAGCCCCGAAGCGCATCTCGCCGAAGTACTTCTACGACCAGCGCGGCTCCGAGCTCTTCGACGCGATCTGCACGCTGCCCGAGTACTATCCAACACGCACCGAGTTCCAGATCATGGAGCGATGCCTTCCCCAGGTTGCCGAGCTCGTCGGACCCGCCGCGGCCGTCATCGAGTTCGGCGCGGGGTCCAGCGCCAAGGCGCGCAAGCTGCTGGAAGCATTGCACGAGCCCGTCGCCTACGTGCCCGTCGAGATCTCGGGTGAATATCTGAACGAGCAAGCCGACGAGCTCGCGCGCGACTTTCCGGACGTGAGCGTCGTCCCGGTCGTCGCCGATTTCACGAAGCCGTTCGATCTGCCCGCCCACCCCACGATGCCGCGGCGCAATCTCGTGTTCTTCCCGGGCTCCACGATCGGCAACTTCACGCGCGCCGAAGCGCGCAACCTGCTCGAGATCATGCGAACGGAAGCCAAACCCGGCGGCACGCTTCTCGTGGGAGTCGATCTCGTCAAGGACGTGTGCCTGATCGAGGCGGCGTACAACGACGCGCAAGGCGTCACGGCGGAGTTCAATCGCAACGTGTTGCGCCATCTCAATGCGGCGCTCGGCGCGGATTTCGAGCCCGAGCATTTCGTTCACGAGGCCATCTACGACACCCGTCGGGATCGAATCGAGATGCGCCTGGTGTCCACTAGGGATCAGGTCGTGCAGATCGACGGAGAGGAGATCGAGTTCGTGGCCGGGCGAGCACATCGTCACGGAGTACTCGCACAAGTACTCCATCGAAGGATTCTCGCGGCTGGCGCGCGAGGCCGGGCTTTCGCCCGAGGCGGTCTGGACGGACCCCGACGAGCTGTTCAGCGTCCACTATCTGACCGTGCCCCCGTCGCCGGCTCACTAGGGAACCTAGGCGCGATCCGGGGTCCCTGCGGTACGCTGTACGTGCGCCGGCGCGCATGGCGCGGCTTGGCAGGGGGCAGAGATGGAGCGCTTTTGCAATTTTTCGCGGGCCGCCGCGCGCCTCGTCGTCGCGGCGTCGGTCGCCCTGTCAGCCGCCGTCGGCGCGCAGGACGTATGCAGTGACCTCGCGGCCCACGGGGCGCTCGCCGGCGCGAAGATCGTGGCGACGACGGCCGTCGCCGCCGACGCCGACAAGCACGTCCCGGCCTTCTGCGAGGTTCGCGTCACGATCGCGCCGGTCGCGGGCTCGCAGATCGGCGCCGTCTATCGCCTGCCGGCCAGCTGGAACGGCAAGGTGCTCGGGATCGGCGGCGGCGGCTTTGCCGGCAATCTGCGAGTCGAGGCCGCGGCCGAAGGGCTGGCGCGCGGCTACGCCGTGATCCAGAACGACCTGGGGCATCCGAGCCCGAACGCGCTCGATCCGTCGTTCGCGCTCGACGCACGAGGCAGGCCGAACGTCGAGGGGATCGTGGACTTCGGTCACCGCGCGACGCATCTCGCGACGATCGTGGGCAAGGCCTTGGCGACGCAGCGCTATGGGCGGGCGCCGCAACACGCCTACTGGCAAGGGTGCTCGACCGGTGGACGGCAGGGCCTTGCCGAGGTTCAGCGCTATCCCGAGGACTACGACGGCGTGATCGCCGGCGCGCCGGTGTACACACCGCTGACGTACTCGAACGCCATCCTCCGCGTGCAGGCGTTCCATGCGAAGCCGGAGAGCAACCTGCTGCCGGCGCACGCGAAGCTGATTCACGATGCGGTGCTCGCCGCGTGCGATGCGCGTGACGGCATCGAGGACGGCATCCTGAACGATCCGCGCACGTGCGCCTGGGATCCGGGCGTGCTGGCGTGCAAGACCGGCGCTGCAGCGGAGCAGTGCTTGACGCCCGCGCAGGTCGAGACCGTGCGTCGCGTGTACTCGGGCGTGAAGACGAAAGACGGCCAGTTCGCCGCGATGCCGCTGATGCGCGGCGGCGAAAGCGATTGGGTGGCGCGCATGATCGGCACCGCGCAGATGCCGAACGGCCTGAACGCCGTGCTCGGTGCGCCGTTCATGTCGTACATCGTGAAGGCCGATCCGAGCTACGACCTCTTTACGTTCGACCCCGAGCGCGACATGGCCGCGCTCGACGGCGGCATCGCGGCCGCCGAGGTGCACCAACGAATCCCGACATCGCGCCGTTCGTGGCGCGCGGCGGCAAGCTGCTGCTGTGGCACGGCTTCAACGATCCCGGCCCGAGCCCGCTGTCGACCATCGATTACCTCGAGGCCGTGAACCGCAAAGTGCCGGCCGCGAAGGACAGTGTCCGCCTGTTCCTGGCGCCGGGCGTGCTGCACTGCGGCGGCGGTGCGGGCCCGGATCAGCTCGATACGCTGACGGCGCTGGAGCGCTGGGTCGAGGATGGGCACGCGCCCGAGACGATCGTCGCGACGAAGGCCAATTCGCCGCTGCAGCGGCCGTTGTGCCCCTATCCGCAGCTGGCGAAATACCGAGGCAGCGGCGACACGAACGATCCCGCGAATTTCGTTTGCGCTGCCCCCTAGACGCTGACGGAGACGCGCTTCGAGCCCGACATGCCGAAATTCCTGAATCCCCACGACGTGCACGCGCCGGCCGGGCCCTACTCACACACGGGCGTCGTCCCCGCCGCTACCGAGCTGGTGTTCATCGCCGGCCAGGTGGGCATGCGCGCGGATGGCACGGTGCCCGCCGCCTTCGCGGAGCAGGCGGACGTCACCTTCCGGAACCTGCGCGCGTGCTTAGCCGCGCACGATCTCGGGATCGAAGCGGTCGTGAGGCTTGGCGTGTTCGTGCTACCGGGGCAGGACTTTCAGGTCTTGCGGCAGATCCGGGAGCGGCACTTCGGCGCGCATCAGCCGACGTCGACGACCGTCTATGTGCCGCAGCTCGCGAGCCCCGCGTTCCTGCTCGAGATCGAAGCCGTCGCCGTGAAGACCGTGGACCGCGGCCTGTCGTGAGCGTGGTCGCCGACCGGCACCGTGCCTCATCGCCGGCCGATTGCGTTATTCTCGCGTGTGAGCTGCGGCGCCGTCGCCGCGCGTGAAGCGAAACCAAGAAGGGGGAGATGCCGATGGCCGTGGGACCGATGTGGCGTGCCGCCATGCTTTCGATCGGTGCGAGCGCATTGCTCGTCGCCGGCACGGCCTCGGCCGAGCTGCTGGAGAAAAGCATGAAGGCGGGTGGCACCACGGTGCAATACAAGGTGGTGCTCCCCGACGGCTACGATCCCGCCAAGGCCTACCCCGCGATCCTGGCGCTCGGCGGCGGCCCGCAGACCATGAACACCATCGACGGGTTGCTCGAGCGCAACCTGCGCGCCGAGGCCGAGAAGCGTGGCTACATCGTGGTCGCGCCCGCGGCGCCGGGCGGCAGCCTGTTCTTCCAAGGCGGGGAGCGGATCTTCCCCGAGTTCCTCGAGAGCATCCTCGCGAGCTACAAGATCGCCGAGGGCAAGTTCCACATCGCCGGGCCGTCGAACGGCGGTATCGCCGCGTTCCACGTGGCCGCCCTGAATCCGAAGTATTTTCTCTCCGTGACGGCGTTTCCCGGCTACATGTGGCAGCCGAGCGATCGGAAGCTGGCCGCGATCGAGAGCATGTGCGTCTACATGTACGTCGGGGAGAACGACGAATACCGCTGGCACAACGAGATGCAGCGCGAAGCGGAGTTTCTGCGGTCGGAAGGCACGGTGGCGGAGTACACCGTGGAGCGCGGACAGCCGCACCGGCTAGAGACGCTGGCCGGCGAGCATGCCGGCCGGTTGTTCGATGGGTTCGCCGCCGTCAAGAACGGCTGTCGCCGGCCCGCCAAGTAGGCGAGCCTCCGCCGGTTCGGGCGGCTAGCGTTCGTTGGCGAGCTGGCGGCGGAATCGCGCGATGGCCTTGAGCTCGAATCCGATGCGAAGCTTCTCGGCGTCTGCGAGCTCCGCCACCTCGGCGTACGTGAACCATTCGATCGCGCGAATCTCGTCCCGATCGAAGGTCTCGATCGTCCGCCGCAGCTCGCAGCCGTAGACGCGGTGAGTCTCGTCGCGGTGGCGCCAGTCGCCAAGCTCGAGCAGGCGCGGCAGGCGGCAGCCCAGCTCCTCGAGCAGCTCGCGTCGCAAGGCCGTGCGCGGTGCTTCCGCGGCGTGCAATCGCCCGCCGACGAGGCCCCAGAGCGCTCGCTTCCGCGCGCGACGCGTGTTGTGCTGGGCGAGCAGGTAGCGCTGCTCGTGCATCAGCACGCAGCGGACGCGGTCCACGCTCGAGGATTGAGGCCCTGGCCGCTCGGTTTGCCGGGGAATCAATGAGACATCACGCATGTGCGCAAACTTACATTAATGATCGTGCCTAACTCAATATGCAGCTGTAAATTTTTCGGTATGTGGCAGCGGTCGCCGACAGGCCGGGCGGAGGCCCGGTGCACCGGAGAAGCCGCCCGAGAGAGGGGTCGGCGCGCGTCGATCTGAAATCCGGGGCCGGTCCAAAACCAGATGCGCGCATCGGATCACCACCCAACACTCCTGGCTTCGTCGAGAGGTTCGAGCATGGCCAGTAGCGCGGGAACTTTCGGCCACGACCGTCGTGCCGCTCGGCGCGTTGCTCGAGGTCTATCGAGCAGCGGCTCACGCCACGACGATCACGGCCGGCGTGACCGCGTGAGTGAGCCGAATGCGCGGCGAGCTCAACAGGTGGCGAGCGTGCCAGTCGCTCGTGGTCTCGTGTCGTCGGCGCGGAGCAACGGCAGTGCCGGGCCGGCGAATAGCCCCCGCCGATTGCGTTGACGTATACTCCCGCGGCACCGGCCGCGGTCGGACCCTAAGATAGAAAGAATTACGGAGAACGCGACAATGCCCAAGAAAGTAACCAATCAGGTCCTGCCCACGACGATGGTCGGGTCCTATCCGCGGCCGGCGTGGTTCAAGCACGAACTGCTCGGTCGTGACGTGCGTGTGGCCTTCAAGGAGGTCGCGCACGAAGAGGCTTATACCGACGCCGTTGCGACGGTCATCCACGATCAGGAAGAGGCCGGCCTCGATGTCGTGACCGACGGCAACATGTGGTACGACGATTACGTCGGTGTCATCGGCTCGTTCTGCTGGTATCTCTACGAGCGCATCCCGGGCTTCGAGCCCACGCGTAACCCGCATCCGTCGATGGTCGGCGCCGGTCCCAGCGCCGGCAAGACCTTCCTCGACGACTGGGGCGGCGTTATCAACGACGGTGCCGTGGACAAAGGCCATGACGCGCTGCGTTGGCCGGACCTCTATGACATCGCGAAGAAGCAAGCGACCAAGCCGGTCAAGGTATCGGTCGGCGCCGGTCCGGCGAACCTGGCCTGGCACGTGTATTTCAACAAGGACTCCTTCTACAAGAACGCCAAGGATCTGACGTTCGCCCTGTGCCCCATCTTCAACAAGGAGATGAAGGAGCTCGTGAAGCACGGCGCCACGTACCTGCAGATCGAGGACCTGGGCGCCTGGCTGCCGCTGTTCTCGAACAACAAGGACGACTACAAGTGGATTCGCGAAAGCATCGAGATGATGTGCGACGGCGTCGACGCGAAGATCGGCTGGCACTTCTGCTTCGGTAACGCGTGGGGTAACGACATCCTCTCTGCGAACTTCCCCGAGGGTTACCAGACGGTGCTGCCGTACTTCTGGAACACGGAGGGCGTGGACGAGTTCGTGCTCGATTATGCGAACCGCCACATGGCCGGCGTGGAGTTCCTGAAGAACTGCCCTAGAACCAAGGGCGTGCAGGTCGGCGTGCTCGACATTCGCACGAGCATGGTCGAGACACCGGCCATGGTCGCCGATCGCGTGCGCCTGGCGTTGAAGGCCCTGTCCGCGGAGCAGCTGACGCTCTCGACCGACTGCGGCATGAAGCCGCTCGCACGCATGGTCGCGAAGCTGAAGCTCAAGGCGTTGGCCGAAGGCACCGCGATCGTCCGCAAGGAGATCGGCGCCGGCTGAGGCAAAGCTCGGCGAGCGGTATCGCCGCTCGTGATTCGCTGCAACGAAAAATCCCCGGACGCCTGTCAGGGGATTTTTTTTCGCAGGACGCCATTCGCGGGCTAGTGGCCCGGCGTCATCATGAACGGCGGCGGATAGTGACGACCCCCGCGCTCGAGCGTTATCCACCGGGTCTCGGTGAACTGGTCGATGCCCTGGCGGCCACCGTGGCGGCCGAGGCCGCTCGAGCGAACGCCGCCGAACGGCACGTGCGGCTCGTCGTTCACGGAGCTGTCGTTGATGTGGGCCATGCCGGTGTTCAGGCGCCGCGCGATCTCGAGGCCGCGTTCCTCGTTGCGCGTGATGATGCCGGCCGACAGACCGTACTCGGAATCGTTGGCGACGGCCACGGCTTCGTCGACGCTCGCGACCGTGATCACCGGTGCTACCGGCCCGAACGTTTCCTCGCGCATGACCTTCATGTCGCGCGTGATGTTCGTCAACACCGTCGGCTCGAAGAACAGGCCCTGGTGCTTGCCGCCGCAGAGCACCTTCGCTCCCTTGGCCACGGCGTCGTCGACCTGGTCGCGAATCTTGTCGAGCTGCTTCTGGTTGATGATCGGCCCGATGCAGTTCGCCATCTCGCGTGGATTGCCTACTTTGAGCTTCTTGGTATTGGCCACGAATTTCTCGGTGAACTCCTTGGCCACGGCCTCGTGGACGATGACGCGCTCGACCGCCATGCAGATCTGCCCTTGATGCATGAACGAGCCGAACGTCGCCGCGTTCACGGCGTGCTCGATGTCGGCGTCGTCGAGCACGATCAGCGCATCCTTGCCGCCGAGCTCCACACAGCACTTCTTCAGCAAGCCGCCGGCCTTGGCCGCCACCTGGCTGCCGATCGCCGTGGAGCCCGTGAAGCTGATGCCGCGCACCGTCGGATTCGAGATCAGCTCGTCGCCCACCTCGGCGACGTTGTCGCGCGAGCACGTGACGACGTTGAACACCCCCTTCGGGATACCGGCCTCCTCGAGGATCGACGCGATCAGCAGGCCGCCGGAGACCGGTGTCTCCTCCGAGGGCTTCAGCACGATGGCGTTGCCGACCGCGAGCGCCACGGCGAAGCCGCGCGAGGACAGGATCAACGGGAAGTTCCAGGGCGAGATCACGGACACGACGCCGAGCGGCTCGCGCACGACGAGACTCAACTTGCCGTGATCGGAGGGCAGGATCTCGCCGGTGACCTGATAGGCGGCCGCGGCCGCGGCCCGATACACGCCGATGCTGTAGCCGGTCTCGAACATCGTCTTGCCGACCCAGGCACCGCCCTCGTCGATCAGCGCCTCCTGGAGCTCCTTCTGTCGCGCCGTCATGACGTCGGCCACCTTCGACAGGAGTCTCGCGCGCTCGGAATGCGGCAGCGCCGCCCACGCCGGCTGGGCCGCCGCGGCGGCCGCGATGGCGGCCGCGGCATCGCTGCGTCCGGCGTCGGCGACTTGCGTCCAGACTTCACCGGTCGAGGGGTTGTAGACGGGGAACGTCGCCCCGGTTTTCGCCCCGATCCATTGGCCATTGACGTACAGATCTCGCTTGCCGCTCATGCGCTTCTCCTTGGTGACGACGCTCGGACTGTAACTGCGAGCGTCGGCGAACACGTTCTCGATGTTGTGCCGGACCGTTGCGTGCCGCTACTCGTCGTCGGGCCCGCCGCGGTAGTATAGACAGCGACCCCGAGCATTGGCAGGAGCCGATGAGGACTGGAACGCAGGCGTCCCACAACCGATCGGCTCGACGGCGGCATTGAGCTCCGAGCAGTCCCACTTCGCGAACGCGGCCAAGGTTTGCCATCCGTGAGGATCTGGGCGCGTTGGCTGTGCGCGGCACTGTGCGCGTCGGCGGCGGGCTGCGCGGGATTGCCGTCGCGCGTCGCCATCGTCCAGGACACCGCCTTGCCCGCCGCGCACTACGGTCCGCTGGCCGACTACGCGGCGCGTATCCGCGGCAGGCTCGATACGGGCGAATCGGCGCACTGGCTTCTCGACCGCAACGAGCTCGCGTTCGACGCGCGCTTGGCCCTCGTCGACGAGGCTGCCACGTCGCTCGATATCCAGTACTTCATCTGGCAGGACGACGCCAGCGGCGATCTGTTCGCGAGCCACGTGCTGGCGGCCGCCGATCGTGGCGTCAAGGTTCGTTTGCTGATCGACGACTTCTCGATCTCGAGTCAGCGGGCGGACGTGGTCAGGCTGGACGCGCATCCGGACATAGAGGTGCGAACGTTCAATCCCTGGCTCATGCGCGACAAGCGTATCGGCACGGGCCTCGAGTTCCTGGTGCGGCCGATCGCGCTGGACCCTCGCATGCACAACAAGACGATGATCGCGGACGGCGTGTTCGGGATGGTGGGCGGTCGCAACATCGGCGATCGGTACTTCGGGATCTACGAGTCGTTCGTGCAGAACGATCTCGACTTGCTCTTCGCCGGCCCGCTCGTCGCGGACGTCGCAGGCTCGTTCGATCGGTACTGGAACAGCGCGGAGACGTTTCCCGTGGCGGCTTTCGCGCGCGACGAGCGACCGCGCGAGCCGCTGGAAGAAACCCACGCGCTGCTCGCGGAGAAGGTTGCAGCCGCAGCGCATCGGCTCCAGTCATTTCCGCTGGCGCCCGCCGATTGGTCCGATTTCTTCGAGCGGCTGGTGGGCACGTTCGCTAAGGGGCGCAGCAAGCTGCTGGTCGATTCCCCGGCCATTCACGATCCCGGCGCCGAGCGGCTGTACCCGGACCTCAAGAGATTGGTCGCGAGCGCGCAGCGCGAGGTGCTGATCAGCTCGCCGTACTTCATTCCCGACGAGGACTTCCGGGAGATCATGCGGCAGCTCGTCGCGCGCGGCGTGCGCGTGGCCGTCGTGACGAACTCGCTCGCGACGAACAACCACGCAATCGCTCACACGGGCTACAAGCACCTGCGGCGCGAGGTGCTGGCCGCCGGCGTCGAGCTCTACGAGCTGCGAGCGGATGCGAAGTCGCTCGCCGAGTACGTCACGCCGCCGATCGAGCCCGAGAGCCTCGGGCTGCACACCAAAGCCATCGTCGTCGATCGGCGACGAGGCCTTCATCGGCTCCCCGAACATCGATCCGCGCTCACTCGAGCTGAATACCGAGATCGCGCGTGCTGACCGAGGGGCCGGAGCTGGCGGGGCGTTTGGCCGCGCTGATCACGCGCGACATGGCGCCGGCCAACGCGTGGCGCGTCACGATGGACGAGGACGGGTGGCTCGAGTGGTCGAGCGGCGAAGAGAAGGTGCACCGTCAGCCCGCGAAGGGCTTCGGCCAACGGTTCGTCGAGTTCGTCTGAATCTGTTCCCGCTGAAGAAGCAGGCCTGATGGAGGCCTCAGCGCTCGAGGTGCTCGAGCTTTTCCTTGACGTCCTTCCAGTCGTCGGCGTCGCTCGGCGCCGGCTTGGCCTTCGTGATGACCGGCCAGTTCTTCGCGAGCTCGGCATTGAGCCCGAGAAACTGCTCCTGGCCGTCGGGGACGTCGTCCTCGGCGCAGATCGCCTCGACGGGGCATTCCGGCTCGCACAGCGTGCAGTCGATGCATTCCTCGGGGTCGATCACCAGCATGTTCGGGCCTTCGTGGAAGCAGTCGACCGGGCAGACCTCGACGCAGTCGGTGTACTTGCACTTGATACAGGCCTCGGTGACGACGAAGGTCATGCTCACACCCGCGGGGTTCGGTTCAAAGGTGCGGAATTCTGCTACAAAATGCCGGGAGGTCCAAGCCCCGGCGGTCCGAGACCCGCAGCCCGCCGGCCGCTTCAGATCTGCTCGTCGGCCACCGTGAGCACCAGGCCGTCGAGGTCGGAGGTGAGCACGATCTGGCAGCTCAAGCGGCTCGTGTCGCGGCGATCGAGCACGCATTCGAGCATGCCGCTCTCCTGCGCATCGGGCGGCGGCAGCTCGGTCGGCCCATGCGGGGTCCACGTAGACGTGGCAGGTCGCGCAGGAGCACGCGCCGCCGCATTCGGCCACGATGCCGGCGACGTCGTTGTCGACGGCGGCCTCCATGGCCGTGGTGCCGGCGCGCACGTCCACGGCCCGCGCGACGCCGTTGGGCTGGATGTAGGTAACCTTAGGCATTCTGCGGGGCTGCGACTCGAGCTTGGGCCATATGGTTATGCACTTGAATTGGCTGAATCTTCGACTGGCTGGCTATAATACCCGCTCATTTTGCTCCCCGGGCGTAGAGGCCTCACGGTCGCCTGATCGAGCGGTTGCGGGTCACCGTTGACACTGTCGGGCGGAGCGAATGGGATCCCGGGCACGAACGATGCCGCCGCGGCTCACGCGCGCCGGCCGCGAGCGTGCAGGCGGGTGGGGCGACAGGTGACACGACCGCGGGCCCGCGTCTTGCGACGCGCGGACGCGCGACAAATGACGGTAGCAACATGGACTCGCAATCAGTAGTAGTTCGGTTTGCCGGCGACTCCGGCGACGGCGTGCAGCTCATGGGCACGCAGTTCGTGGCGGCCACCGCGCTGGCCGGCAACGATTTCGCCACGTTCCCCGATTATCCGGCCGAGATCCGTGCACCCGCCGGCACGACGTTCGGCGTGTCGGCGTACCAGATTCATCTCGGCGCTCGTCCGATCACGACGGCCGGCGACGCTCCGCACGTGCTCGTCGCGTTCAATCCCGCCGCATTGAAGGTGAATTTGCCGCTGCTGGCCGACGGCGCATTGATCGTGCTGAACATCGACAGCTTCACGAGCCGCGGTCTCGCGAAGGCCGGTTACGAGAGCGACCCGCGCAAGAGCGGCGTGCTCGACGGCTACCAGGTCATCGAGGTCGACATCACCAAGCATACGCTCGAGGCGACTCAGGCCTTTGGGCTCAGCAAGAGCGACGCGGGTCGCTGCAAGAACTTCTGGGCGCTCGGGCTCGTGCAGTGGATGTTCAGCCGCGACGTCGGCTCGATCGAGGAATGGATCAAGAAGCGGTTCGCGAAGGATCCGACGACTCGCGACGCCAACGTGGCGGCGCTCAAAGCCGGTCACGCCTATGGAGAGACGGCGGAGCTCACGGCCGCGTTGCCGCACGTGGCCACCGACGCGGCGCAGTTTCCGCCCGGGCGAGTATCGCGGCGTCCGCGGCAGCGAGGCGCTGGCGCTCGGCCTGGCCGCGGCCGGCGAGCTGGCCGATCGATCGATCGTGTTCTGCTCGTACCCGATCACGCCGGCGTCGCCGCTGCTGCATCAGCTCGCACGCTATGGCGAGCTCGGCATCGGCGTGTTCCAGGCCGAGGACGAGATCGCAGCCGTGTGCGCCGCGATCGGCGCCTCGTACGGCGGCGCCATCGGCATCACGTCGAGCTCGGGCCCCGGCATTGCTCTGAAGACCGAGGCGATCGGGCTCGCGATCAACGCGGAGCTGCCGCTCGTCGTCATCGATTCGCAGCGCGGCGGCCCATCGACCGGGCTACCGACGAAGACCGAGCAATCCGACCTGTACCAGGCCGTGTACGGGCGCAATGCCGATGCGCCGATCCCCGTGATTGCGGCGCGCAGCCCGAGCGATTGCTTCGAGGTCGCGATCGAAGCCGTGCGCATCGCGTTGCGACACATGACGCCGGTCATGCTGCTCACCGACGGCTATCTTGCGAACGCGGCGGAGCCGTGGCGGCTGCCGAACGTCGACGAGATTCCGCGTATCGAGACGAACGAGCCCGCAGAGCGCAAGCCGGGCGAGGACGTCAGCGCCGTGATTTTCAATCGCGATCCCGACACGCTCGGGCGGCCGTGGGTGATTCCGGGCATGCCGGGTCTCATGTACCGCGTCGGCGGCATCGAGAAGGACATCCGTACCGGCAACATCTCCTACGACGCGCAGAATCATCAAGCCATGACCCAGCTGCGGGCGGACAAGGTGGCTGCGGTGGCGAAGTTCATTCCGCCGCAGAAGGTCGAGCTCGGACCCGAGCGGGGCTCGCTTGCGGTCGTCGGCTGGGGCTCGACGTACGGCGCGATCTATCAAGCCGTGCGCGCCGTGTCGCCGCAGGAGCGCGTGAGCCACATTCATCTGCGCCACTTGAGCCCGCTCCCCGAGAATCTCGGCGAGCTGCTGGGCGGCTTCGATCGAATTTTGGTGCCGGAAATGAACATGGGTCAGCTTGCGACGCTGTTGCGCGACAAGCTCGGTGTCGAGACGATTCAATTCAACAAGGTCACGGGCCAGCCGTTCACCGTCAGCGAGCTCACGCACAAGATTCGTAGCCTGCTCGATGTGAAGGCGGTGGTGCGAGCGGTCCGGGGAGAGCGCGCATGAGCGCACAATTACAGCAAAAGGATTTCGCCTCTTCGCAAGAGGTTCGGTGGTGCCCCGGTTGCGGCGACTACGCCGTGCTCAAGGCCGTCACGCGAGCGCTGGCCGACGTCGGGGCCGTGCCGGAGAAGACCGTGTTCGTTTCCGGTATCGGTTGCGCGGCGCGATTTCCGTATTACGTCGAGACCTACGGCTTCCACACCATCCACGGCCGTGCCCCGGCCATTGCCACCGGACTGAAGCTCGCGAACCCCGAGCTCGACGTGTGGGTCGTCACGGGCGACGGCGATGGGCTCTCGATCGGCGGCAATCACTTGATGCATGCGCTGCGGCGCAACGTGGGCTTCAAGATCCTGCTGTTCAACAACGAGGTATACGGCCTCACGAAGGGCCAGTACTCGCCGACGTCACGGCCCGGCACGCGCTCGCCGTCGAGTCCCGGCGGCTCTTTCGACTCGCCGATCTCGCCGGGCCTGTTTGCGCTGGGATCGGGTGCGCGATTCATCGCGCGCGGGATCGACGTCGACAAGAAGGGCCTGGGCGGCGTGCTCGAGGCGGCGCATGCATTCGACGGCGCGGCCTTCGTCGAGATCTTTCAGAACTGCATCGTCTACAACGACGGCGTGTACAACTCTTTCACGGACCGCGACAAGGCGGCCGACACGCAGATTCACGTCGCGCACGGTCAGCCGCTCGTGTTCGGCGACGACGGCTCGAAAGGCCTTGCGTTCGACGCGAAGACATTGTCGCTCACGGTCATCGACGCCAAGGCGCAGCCGAACGACGTGCTCGTCCACGACGAGACGAACCGAACGTTGGCGCAGCTGCTGCTCGGCATGGCCGCGCCCGCGTTTCCCGTGGCGCTCGGGGTCGTGTTGCGCCAACCCGGCATCAGCTTCGAGAAGAGCTACTACGCGCATCAGCCCACGCGGCTGAAGCGCACGGGTCGCGTGGCGGACGTGCTTCGCCAGACCAGCGTGTGGCGCGTGCCGGCCGAGAGCAAGGCGAAGAACTGAGGGACCAGCGCCGGCTTCAACGGCCGGCCGCTGCCGTGAGCTCCGCCGCTTTGCGTTCCACGGCGCGCCAGACGCGCAGGAGGTTGCCGCTCCAGATCTTGCCGATGTCCACGTCGCTGTAGCCGCGGGCACGAAGCTCGGCGGTCACGTTGCCCGTTTCCGTCGCGTCCGACCAGCCGGTGACGCCGCCACCGCCGCCGAAGTCCGAGCTGATGCCAACGTGGTCGACGCCGATCAGCTTCACGGCATAGTCGATGTGATCGACGAGGTCGGCGACGCTCGCCGGCGGCCACTTCACGCGAATCTCGGTAAGCCCCTGCTCGTAGTCGGCGCGCTTGTCCGGCGCCAGGCTAGTGGGCGGCAGGTTCGGCGCAAGCCCCACGCGCTCTCGCAGGGCGCGCAGCGCGGCGAGCTGCTCGTCGGGCTGCGGCTTCAGATAGGCGTCGTAGGCAACGACCTGCACGACGCCGTCGTTGTCCCGCAGCTTCAGCAGCGTCTCGTCGTCGAGGTTGCGCGGATGCTTCGTGACGCCGGCGATACCGGAATGCGATGCGATGACCGGGGCTGCCGACAGTCGCATGGCATCGAGCGCCGTCTGCTTCGCGCCGTGCGAAATGTCGACCATGATGCCCAGCCGATTCATGCGCGCGATCGCTTCGGCGCCGAGCGCCGTGACGCCCGCGGTCGAGTCGACCGGGTCGCCGAGCTCCGGCTTCGGGCGCGCCGAGCGGGCGAGGTCGTTGTCGCCGTCGTGGGCCAGCGTGATGTAGCGGGCGCCGAGCTCGAAGAAGCGATCGAGCATCTCCAGATGCGGGCCGAGCACGAAGCCATTCTCGATCCCGATCGCCGCGACGAGCTTGCCGGCCATCGCAATACGCGTGACGTCGTCGGCGCGATACGCGATCTCGATGCGGTCCGGATACAGCTGCTCGGCCATGCGGTGAATCGCCGCGAACTTCGTCAGCGCGTCGTTTTCCGCTTGCGTGTAATTGGCGGGAGTGCGTTCGGACTGCCCCACGTACACGATGAAGAAGCCGGCCGTGAGTCCGCCGGCGACCATCTTGTCGAGGTTGACCTGCAGATCGCCGGTGGCCGGGTCAACGGCGGGCGTGGCGAAGTCGAGCGGAATGTCGACGTGCGAGTCGAGCGTGATCAGCCGCGACTCGGGGGCCGACGCTGCCGCGGGGGCGGACGCCGGCGAGTCGTCTCGCGGTGCGCAGGCGCCGAGCAGCACGGTCAGTGCGCCGGCAACGAGCAGTCTGGACGTAGCGTGGACGGGGGTCATCTTCAATGTGCTCCGATGGCAGGCTCTTCGGCGAGATGATGCTTGGCATGCACGGGGCGCACGAGCGCGTTCGCGACGAGCGCGACGGCCAGCAATCCCGCCATGAGGTACATCGTGAGGTTGTACAAGCTCGGCGTCGGGTCCACCGTGCCGGCCGGCGCGATCTCCATGAGCTTGCCGATCGTCACGGTCTGGCGGGCGACCAGTGCATCGAGCTGGTCCAGGCCGGCGCCAAACGCCGCTTGAAAGCGGGCCGGATCGACGCGCGCGGCGAGATCGTGAATGGCCGCGCTGATGGCGCGCTGGCGCAGCGACGTGATGGCCACGGGCCCGAGCACGCCGGCGGTGCTCCAGGCCGTGAGCAACCGGCCGTGGATTCCGCCGACGTACCGTGTGCCGAAGAGATCGGCCAGGTACGCCGGAATCGTCGCAAAGCCGCCGCCGTACATCGTGAAGATGATCATCGTGGCCGCGTAGAAGTACACGAGCCAGATGATCGCCGGCGCGGCACTTACGCGCTGTGCCACGAACGGGATCGACAGGTACAGCGCGATGCCGAGCGCGAAGAAAATGAAGTACGTGTTCCGGCGGCCGATGTAATCGGAAGAGCTGGCCCAGATGAAGCGGCCCAGCATGTTGAACACGCTGATCATGATCACATAGGTGGCGGCGAACCCGCTGTCCACGATCGAGGGCAGCGTCGTGCCGAAGATCTCCGTCATCATCGTCTGCGCCACGCTCAACACGCCGATGCCCGCCGTCACGTTGAAACACAGCACGATCCACAGCTGATAGAACTGCGGAGTCTTCAGCGCATCGTTGATGTCCACATGGTTCGCGCTGATCATGCGCTTCACGCGGTGCGCGGCGTCCGGTGGCGTCCAGCCGGGCGGCTTCCAGCCCGCTGCCGGCAGTCGGTACGAGAACGAAGCGGCCAGCATCACGACGAGGTAGATGAGCCCGAGCGTCAAGAACGTCTCGGCCACGCCCACGTTGCCGGTGCCGACGGCATAGACACCCTGCGCGCCACGCTGGATCATGCCGGCCACGTCGTTTGCGCCGACGACGACGACCTCGCGCATTTGTCCCGCGACCTCGGCGAAGCGCCTGCCGCCTTCGGTCACGAGGCTCACCTGATCGACGGTGCCGAGGTAGTCCGGCGCCCTGTAGAACGTGCGCATCAAGAAGCGCTGCAGAAGCGTGCCGATGATCGCGCCGCCGCCGAAGCCCATGATCGCCATGCCGGCCGCCATGCCGCGATGGTCGGGGAACCAACGAATCAGCGTGCTCACGGGCGACACGTAGCCGAGCCCCAAGCCGCAGCCGCCGATGACCCCGTAGCCGAGATACACGAGCGGTAGCTGGTGCAGCAGGATGCCGAGGCCACCGACGAGGTAGCCGCCGCCCCAGCACAGCGCCGCGACCGTCCCGACCATCCGCGGTCCGACCTCTTCCAGCCATCGGCCGGCCAGTGCGGCCGCGAGGCCAAGGAACACGATCGCGACCGTGAAGATCCAGACGACGTCGGCTAGCAGCCAGTCGTCCGCGGCCGGCGTGACCACGCCGAAGACGCGAATCAGCGCCGGATTGTAGATGCTCCAGGCATACACCGAGCCGATGCACAGGTGAATGGCGACCGACGCGATCGGCACGAGCCACCGATTGAACGACGGCCCGGCGACGATGCGCTCTTTCGACAGTAGCTTGGCCATGATCCCTCCCGCCGCTCATTCTAGTGGTAGTGCACGTCCGAGCGCTCGGGCGATGAAGAGGCCTCGTTCGCGTCGCGAGCTCGGTCGGGCGAACGCGTCCCGCGATCTGCGGTGGCGGTCGAGGCGCTCGCTCAGCAAAACAGAAATATCGTCGTCGCCAGAGGGTCGTCCCGGCGTTTCAGCACGAACGGTATCGACTGTGTTGCGGCCCCGTCGAGCTGCTCGAAGAGATCGCGGTCATGGAACTTGCGTGAAGACTCGTCCCGGGCGGCTATCCGGACCTGCGCATTCAAGCGTCGTTCACGACGGTGGCGGAGGGGCGAAAAGAAGATGGAACCGCTGCAACGTGGACGGCAGGGCGCTTCAGCCGATCGGAAGGTTCCGGCCGTTCCAACGAGCCAGCCAAGCTAGAATCTCTCGAACGATTATTGTTTAACTAAATGATTATTCGAGTAATTGGCGCCCCGGATAGGATTCGAACCTATGACCTTTCACTTAGGAGGCGAACGCTCTATCCCCTGAGCTACCGGGGCGCCGGCCGACGACCGAAGGATAGCAGGTCGCCGTTTGCGCGGGTTCGCGGCGGGCGTGGTTACTGGGGCGGATCGTCGAGGAAGACGACGTTGGCGGTCGCCGTGTCCGGGCCATTCAGCGTCAGAATCGTGTAGAGGCCACCGTCGTTGAACGTGACCGGTATCGGGCCGGCTCGTACCGCTTGCGTGCTGGTCTCGCGCAGCAGAAGGTCGTACGTGCCGGCGGGGACTGCGCTGAACACCGTCACGGAAGGGGCGAGCAGCGCCTGATAGGCCCCGATGGTGGAGGGATCGGCTGTGCCAGGCGGCAGCAGCACGTACTCCGTCGTGGTGGTGAACTGCGACGCCTCGTCGAAGATCTGCAGCTTCGGCTCGTGAACGATTCTGCGCCGGTCCTCGGTGAGGATGTTGTAGGTGAGCGCACCTGCGTCGCCCGAGAAAACCACCGTGTACTGTTGCCCGGGCAGCGTCGCGATCGTCGAGGTGAGCTCGAGCGCACCCGGATTGCCGACCGGCGTCACGTTGATCGGCAGATCGCTCGCAAGAGGCACGGTCACATAGCTCGTGGCCGCGCCATAAGGCACGGCTGAAAATAGCGGCGGAGAGAATTCGTTGTTCACGGCAAAGTCGCGAGGCTGACCGTCGGCCGCCGCGTTCACGACACGCAGGGCGGCCGTCGCGTTCGTGCTGTACAGATTGGCGGGGTTGTCCTGCGCCATCACCACGCTGATGGCCGCCGTGCCGAGGCTTGCCTCGCCGCTGATCACGAAAACGTTCGTGATACCGGCGGCCAGTGTCACGGAGCCGGACACGAACAGCACGTTGCTCGGATCGCCGGCCGCCGTGAGCGTGAGCTCGTAGTCGCCGTTGGTGAGGGTCTGCGGCGCCAGCTGGCTGAGAAAGTCGAGGTTGCCAAGCGGCGTTGCGCCGGCGATGCCCACACCCGTGGGTTGCAGGTAAACGTCCACTGCCGACAACCCTTCGACGGCGTGCACGACGGCCACCTGGGTGTCGCCGCTGTCCGCAAGCTTCGTGGGGTACTCGACGACTTGGGGCAGGATGTCATCGCCGGCTTCCGCCAGCACGAACACATAGTTGCTGGTGCCGAGGAGTTGCTTGGAGAAGGTCCAGGTTCGCCCGGTCGTCGTGCTGCTAAGCGAGCGTTCGAACACGTAGAAGTCGTACGTGTCTTCGTCGTAGTCATGCTGAGCAAAGCCCTTGAATGCCAGGTCGTCGGGCGCGTCGGTATGCTCGCGCTGGTAGCGGAGCGCGGCAAAGCCGGGCGCGACGTTCACGACGCGGACGTGGGTTTTCGGCGGGACTTTGCGGCCGGAGTCGCAGCCTGTCAGTGCCAGTGCCGCGCACAACGAAGCGAAAAGACTGAAGTAGCGGAGGTTCATGCGCGGTCGATTCGGCGGCCGGTTGGGGTTGATCGAGGCCGGTATCCTACAGGCTCCATGGGCCCAAGCGAAACGCGCGTGATTGCTAGAGGCATGCCGTGGGGCTGTTTACAATGCGAGCGCCGGCAGGGGTCCTGCAGTCATGCCGCAGTCAGACCCGCGGTGACGGCAAAGATTCCGAGCGGAAGGACCCGACCCATGAAAATGACGAGAATCGTCCTTGGCCTGTCCATGGGGTTGGCCGGGCCGGTCGCGGCGCAACAGGCCGAGCCCCTGCACATTCGCAACTTGAATCCGCTCGTGTCGATCTTCGGCTTGCCGGCCTGGGACACGGTGTCGCCCGGGAACAGGTTCGAGACGCTGTTCGAGGTGGCGAACCACTATCGGATGTCCGTGCGCGGCACCGATCGAGTGGTGCTCGATGGGGAAACCGATCGCGCGACGGTGTCGTTCTCGCACGGGTTCGCAGGCGGCTGGTCGCTGGGGGCAGACGTGCCGTATTACCGTGTGAGCGGCGGGTTTCTCGATAACGTGATCGACGGCTGGCACTCGGCGCTGAACCTGCCGGACGAGGGACGCAATTTTCGCCCCGAGGATCAGCTGCAGTTCGTCATCAGTCGAAACAGCGACGATTTTTTCGTGCTCGATCGTCCGCGCAGCGGGATCGGCGACGTGCAGCTGAAATTCGCCCGCACGCCTCGGTCGCGAGCGGCCGTTCATCGTCCAGGTGGCCGCCAAGCTGCCGACCGGTGACGCAACGCTGCTCTCGGGCAGCGGCTCGGCGGATGCCTCCATCACGCTCCTGCGGTCCGTGCCGTTGCTCGCGCGACGGCGCGCCGCGGGGTACTTCTGGGGCGTGGGCCTCGTCGTTGCGGGGACGCCGGACGGTATCGAGTTCCGCTCGCACCGCGGGGTCTACACCGGCATCCTCGGCGGCAGCTGGCAACCGTGGCCGAAGTTCGGGTTGAAGGCACAGCTCGACTTCCACGGCCGCTTCTACGACACGCCGCTCGAGGAGTTCGGCTCCGACGCGACGCTCGCGACGCTTGGTGCATGGCGCGCGACGCGCCATGGCAACGTGGATTTCGCGATCGTCGAGGATCTGCGGGTCAGCACGGCGCCCGACGTCGTGCTGCAGGTGGGCGCCCGATGGCGTTGGTGAGTCGGGCGGCCGTGCTGGCGATGCTCGGTGCGCTGGCGGCCTGCAGTGCGCCCGCGCCCCCGCCAGCCGTGGTCACCGACGCGCGCCCGGTCGAGGCCCGGCCCCAGGCGGTCGGCTTCGATGCCGGGCCGGTCCGGACGGCGGCCGAGTATCTGGCCGAGCCGCGGTTCGCCTCGGCCGATCTCAAGCGCGGTGAGCTGCTGAGCCTCGCGTGCGCCGCGTGTCACACGTTCGGTCCCGCGCAGGGAACGCTGATCGGGCCGAATCTGCACGGCGTGTTCGGCCGGTCGGCCGGCACGCTCCCCGGGTTCGACTATTCGCCCGCGCTGGCCGGGTCGGGGCTCGTATGGACACCGCTGTCGCTCGAAGCCTGGTTGACCGAGCCCGCGAGCTTCGTCGACGGGACGAAGATGGCGTTCACGGGTTACCGCGCGGTCGAGGACCGGCGCGACCTGATCGCGTACCTGCTGCGCGCCACACAATAAGAAGAGAGCGGCTATGGGGCCGGGATGTCGGCGGGGTTTACACCAAAATGTGAACGCCGTTCGATGGCCGGCCAAAACCCCAAGAAACACACGGCGCGGGCTTGGTTCTTGCATCGTGTCTTCGGAATACGCCCGTCGTTGGATGACTCCGTGAGCCACCGTCCCGAGACTGTCGCCGCCCCGACCGAATCGACGATTGAGCCCTCGCCCAGCGAACGGCGCCGAGGCCCGGACCGGCGGCGGACCACGTGGCGCAGCTTCCTCCAGGGCGGCGTAACGCCGCGGCGCCGCGCGGGGCGGCGCGCCGGCGAGCACCACTTGCCGATCGATTGGCACGAGCCCTACCTGCTGTTTCTGTCGGTCACGATCCTGTTGCTCAGCGTCGTCGATGCGTTCTTCACCCTGACGCTGCTCATGGCGGGGGCGACCGAAGCGAACCCCGTGATGGCGTTCGTCCTGACCCACGAACCTAAGATGTTTGCGTTGCTGAAAATGGGCTTCACCGGCGCCGGCGTCCTGGTTCTCGTGGCCGTTGCACGGATGCGATTGTTCCGGGTCATGAAGGTCGGGATGGTTCTGCAGGGCCTTTTCGTCGCCTACGTCGCACTGATCGGCTACGAGTGGTGGCTGCTGCGCGCAATCCTGTGAATTCGCGCGTTTGAACTTAATCATCCTTTGGCTACACTACGCGCGCCTTCAGACTCGGAGGCGGCAGAATCGTATGCTTGCGCCCCTCCGAGCCCGAGCTCATGAGCACAGTATTCAAGGATCAGTACGAGTCGTCGCCTCTGCAGGGAGCCAATGCGACATACGTCGAATGGCTCTATGAGCAGTTCCTCGCCGAGCCGGGCAGCGTGCCGGCCGAGTGGCGCCAGTATTTCAGCACGCTCGCGGCCGACGGCGGCGAAGTGGCCCACGGGCCGATCGTCCAGGCCGTCGCTCGCCGCGTTCGCCATCGCAACGCGGAGCCGGGTGCGGCCTCCGCCGGCGGCGATGCCCCCGCCATCGAGAAACAGGCCGCCGTCTCGCGGCTGATCCAGGTCTATAGCCTCCGCGGGCACCAGATCGCCGATTTGGACCCGCTCGGCCTGTGGGAGCGGCCCGCGCCGGCCGTGCTGAGCTTCGACTTCCTCGGCCTCGACGAGGCCGATCTCACGCGCGAGTTCTCGACCGGCGGACTGGCCGGCACCGGCCATGCGCGCATGAAGCTGCAGGACATCCTGTCGCTGCTGAAGCGAATCTACTGCGGCAAGCTCGCGGCCGAGTTCGCGCATATCTCGAGAGCACGCGAGCGCCTCTGGTTGCGCGAGCAATTCGAGCTGAGTCGCGTCGACGCGGCGTTTCCGGCCGCGGAGCAGACCGACGTGCTCGCGGCCCTCACGCGGGCCGAAGGCATCGAGCGTTATCTGAACACGCGGTTCGTCGGCCAGAAGCGCTTCTCGCTCGAAGGCAGCGAGACGCTGATCCCGCTGCTCGACGACTTGATTCAGCGGGCCGGCGAGCACGGGCGTGCAGGAGATCGTGATCGGCATGGCCCATCGCGGTCGTCTGAACGTGCTCGTCAACGTGCTCGGCAAGTCGCCGTCGGATCTATTCTCCGAGTTCGAGGGTCAGTACGACCTCACGAGCCTGAAAGGCTCGGGCGACGTGAAGTATCACAAGGGCTACTCGGCCGACGTCCGCACGGCGGGCGGCAACGTTCACATCGCGCTGGCGTTCAACCCGTCGCACCTCGAGATCGTGAATCCCGTGGTCGAAGGTTCCGTGCGCGCCCGCCAGGATCGGCGCGACCGATACGCTCGGCGAGGCCGTCATGCCCGTGCTGATTCACGGCGACGCGGCGTTTGCCGGCCAGGGCGTGGTGGCCGAGACGTTCCAGCTGTCGCAGACGCGCGCGTTCTACACCGGCGGCACGATTCATCTCGTCATCAACAATCAGATCGGCTTCACGATGAGCGACCCGCGCGACAGTCGCTCGACGACGTATTGCTCCGACATCGCGAAGATGATCGAGGCGCCGGTGTTCCACGTGAACGGCGACGATCCCGAAGCCGCCGTCGCCGCGGTGCGGCTGGCGCTGCGCTATCGGCAGCAGTTCCACAAGGACGTGGTCATCGATCTCGTCGGTTACCGGCGATTCGGCCACAACGAAGCGGACGAGCCCGCGGCGACGCAGCCGACGATGTATGCGGCGATCCGCGAGCACCCCAGCGTTCGCTCGCTGTACTGCGCGCAAGCTCGTCGAGGCCGGAACGCTGACCCAGGAAGCCGTCGACAAGATGGCGGACGATTACCGCGCCGCGCTCGACGAGGGTCGCAAGATCAACGAGGACGCGCTCGGCATGATCGGCAACCAGTACACCGTCGACTGGAGCCGCTACAACCAGGCCTCGCTGAACGATTCCGTGAACACGGGCTTGCCCGAAGCCGAGCTCAACCGGCTCGCGACGCTGATCAACACCGTGCCCGAGGGGCACAAGCTGCATCCGCGCGTGCAGCGCATCATCGAGGAACGGCGTCGCATGGCCGCGGGCGAGGTCGGCTGCGATTGGGGCTTCGCCGAGAATCTCGCCTATGCATCGCTTGCTCGCCGCGAACTTCCACGTGCGGCTGATCGGCCAGGACAGCCGGCGCGGCACGTTCTTCCACCGGCACGCGGCGCTGATCGATCAGACCACGGGCGAGGCGTTCGTGCCGCTCGCGCACATCTCGAACGACCCGCGTGCATTCACCGTGGCGGACTCGCTGCTGTCGGAAGAGGCCGTGCTCGGCTTCGAGTACGGCTACAGCACCACGGCGCCCGATACGCTCGTGATCTGGGAAGGGCAGTTCGGCGACTTCGCGAACGGCGCGCAGGTCGTGATCGACCAGTTCATCAGCTCGGGCGAAGCCAAGTGGGGCCGGGTGTGCGGGCTCACGCTGTTCCTGCCGCACGGCTACGAAGGCCAGGGGCCGGAGCACTCGTCCGCCCGGCTCGAGCGCTTCCTGCAGCTGTGCGCGGAGCACAACATGCAGGTGTGCGTGCCGTCGACGCCGGCGCAGATGTTCCACCTGCTGCGTCGCCAGATGATGCGTCAGTTGCGCAAGCCGCTGATCGTCATGACGCCGAAGAGTCTGCTGCGTCACCGGTTGTCGGTGTCCACGCTCGCGGAGCTCGGTCGCGGCCGTTTCCAGCCGCTCATCGAAGAGGTCGAGCCGATCGTCGACGAGGCCGTCACGCGGATCGTGTTCTGCAGCGGCAAAGTGTATTTCGATCTCGCGGAGTCACGACGCCACGACAACGTTGCGAACGTGGCGCTCGTGCGAATCGAGGAGCTGTATCCGTTCCCGATCGAAGAGTATGCTCGGGTCATCGCGCGCTACCGCAACGCCACGGAAATCGTCTGGTGCCAAGAGGAGCCGCAGAATCAGGGTGCCTGGTACCAGATCCGGCATCGCCTCCAGGAGCCGCTGTCGGAGCGGCACGAGCTGTTCTACGCAGGTCGGCCCGGCGCCGCCGCGCCGGCCTCCGGCATCCACGCGTTGCACGTTCGCCAACAGCAGGCGCTGGTATCGGCGGCGCTGACATCAGCGGCTCACGAGCGCACGATCGTTCCGACGGCCAGCAAACGCGCGTAAGGCCGACAGCGAACGAGACGGAGGATGGTGTTGTCGTGAGTATCGAGGTCAAGGTCCCGCAGCTCCCCGAATCCGTCGCAGACGCCACGCTCGTCGCCTGGCACAAGAAAGCCGGCGAGGCCGTGAGCCGCGACGAGAATCTCGTCGACCTCGAGACCGACAAGGTCGTGCTCGAGGTGCCCGCTCCGGCCGACGGCGTGTTGAAGCAGATCATCGCGGCCGATGGCGCCGTGGTCACGAGCGGCCAGGTGCTGGCCGTGCTCGAGCCCGGTGCCGGGGCGGCGGCTGCGCCTGCGAAGCGCCGCGGCACCGGCCGCAGCCGCGGAGCCCGCACCGCGCCGGCCGAAGCCGGCCCCGCTCCGCCGCGCAGACCGCGCCACGCCGCCGCCGGCCGCGGCAGAGCCGAGCGGCCCTGCCGCCTCCGCTGCGGCGCGTGCCTTTTCGGCCGGCGCCAATCGCATGGGCCCCGCGGTTCGCAAGCTCGTCGAGGAGCACGACATCGATCCCGCCGCGATCGCAGGCTCGGGTCGCGAAGGCCGCATCACGAAGGGCGACGTGCTCGAGTATCTGGCCGATCATCAGGCCACCACCGTGGGCATCGAGAGCGACGTGCTCACGCGCGCCGGCGTGGCGGATCACGAGCCGCAGCCGGGCCGACGCTCCCGCACCGAGCAGCGCGTGCCGATGACGCGACTGCGTGCTCGAATCGCCGAGCGGCTACTGCAGGCGCAGCAGCAGGCCGCGATGCTGACCACCTTCAACGAGGTGGACATGGCGGCGGTCATGGCGTTGCGACAGCGGTATCAGGAAGCGTTCACCGCACGCCACGGCGTGAAGCTCGGCTTCATGGGCTTCTTCGTGAAGGCCAGCATCGAGGCGCTGCGACAGTTCCCGCTCGTGAATGCGTCGGTCGACGGCAACGACATCGTCTATCACGAGTTCTTCGACATCGGCGTGGCGGTCTCCACGGATCGCGGCCTCGTCGTGCCGGTGCTGCGCAACGCCGAGTTCTCCGGCTTGGCCGAGATCGAGCGGTCCATCCGCGATTTCGGCGAGCGCGCGCGCAGCGGCGGCCTGCAGATGGAAGAGCTCACGGGCGGCACGTTCACGATCACGAACGGCGGCATCTTCGGCTCGTTGATGTCCACGCCGATCCTGAATCCGCCGCAGAGCGGCATCCTCGGCATGCACAAGATCCAGCAGCGGCCAGTCGTCGTCGACGGCAAGATCGAAGCGCGGCCGATGATGTACCTGGCGCTGACCTACGATCATCGCATCGTCGACGGTCGCGAAGCCGTGCAGTTCCTCGTCCACGTCAAGGATCTCATCGAGGATCCGTCGCGGCTGCTTCTCGAGATTTAGTCACAGGATCCTGAAGAAGAAAAGATGAGCGATAAGAAATTCGACGTCGTCGTGATCGGCGGCGGTCCGGCCGGTTATCCCGCGGCGATTCGTGCGGCGCAGCTCGGTCTGTCGGCCGCGTGCATCGACGATTACAAGAACGAGGAAGGCGTGCGGGCGTTCGGCGGCACGTGCCTGAACGTCGGCTGCATTCCATCGAAGGCGCTGCTCGAGTCCACCGAGCTCTATCATCGCGCGCAGACGGAGTTCGATGCCCACGGCATCAAGATCAGCGGCGTCGGCATCGACGTCGGGACGATGCAGACGCGCAAGCGCGGCATCGTGCAAGCAGCTCACCTCGGGCGTCGACGCCCTGTTCAAGGCGGCCGGCGTCACGGGCTTCAAGGGCCGCGGCAAGCTGCTTCGCCGGCAACCGCGTCGAGGTCACGACCGACGCGGGCGTGGAGACGCTGGCGGCCGGCCACGTCGTGCTCGCGACCGGCTCCGCGCCGATCGAGCTGCCGATCGCGAAGTTCGACGGCAAGCGAATCGTCGACTCGACCGGTGCGCTCGCGTTCGACAGCGTGCCGAAGCGGCTTGGGCGTGATCGGCGCCGGCGTGATCGGCCTCGAGCTCGGCAGCGTCTGGCGCCGGCTCGGCTCGGAGGTCGTGATCCTCGAGGCGCTCGATACTTTCCTGCCGATGGCGGATCAGCAGGTCGCCAAGGAAGGGCTGCGGCACTTCAAACGGCAGGGGCTCGACATTCGGCTCGGCGCGAAGGTCACCGGCGCGGCCGTGCAGGGCGACGTCGTGAAGGTCGAGCTTCGAGAGCGGCGGCGCGGCGCAGCAGCTCGAGGTCGACGCGTTGGTCGTCGCCGTGGGCCGGCGACCGGTCACGGCGGGCTTGTTCGGCCCGGGCGTGAACGTGCCGCTCGACAAGCGCGGCTTCATCGAGGTCGACGAGCAATGCCGCACGAGCGTGCCGAACGTCTGGGCCGTCGGCGACGTCGTCCGCGGCCCCATGCTCGCGCACAAGGGCATGGAAGAGGGCGTCATGGTGGCCGAGCTGATCGCGGGCCACGATCGCCGAGGTCAACTACCGGACGATCCCGTCCGTGATCTACACGGCGCCCGAGATCGCCTGGGTGGGCCAGACCGAGGAAGAGGTCAAGGCGGGCGGGCGGCCCTACAAGGTCGGGACCTTCGGTTTCGGCGCCAACGGCCGCGCGAAGGCGCATGCAGCAGGCCATCGGCTTCGTGAAGCTGATCGCGGACGAGGAGCACGACGACATCCTCGGCGTGCACATCGTCGGGCCCGCTGGCCGGCGAGCTGATCGCCGAGGCCGTGCTGGCGATGGAGTTCTCGGCGTCGGCCGAGGACATCCAGCGCACCGTGCACGCTCACCCGACGCTGAGCGAGTCGCTGCACGAAGCGTCGCTCGCCGCCGACAAGCGCTCCATCCACGGCATCAACCGCTAACGCTCCCGGGCTTCTGCCGGTATCATAGGTCCGGGTGGCTCGGGGGCCACCGTCGGAGTTGATGGGTTTTTGCGGCAGATTGCAGGCGGTCCGTGGGGGGCCGCGCGCGATCTATTGGTGCGAGATGCAGCTTCCTGGCAAGTGGGTGAACTACGTGCGGGTGAGCGGGTGAGCAGGCCGGCGGCCACCCCCGCCGCGTCGGCGCCTCTTCTGACACCACTGGATTGTGTGCGCATCCTCGGGATCGATCCGGGCTCGCAGATCACGGGTTTCGGCATCGTCGATCTCGACGGCCGGCGAACCGACGGTCGTCGAATGGGGCAGCATCCGCACGAGCGGCGAGCACTGCGATCGGCTGCGCAGCATCTTCCGCGCGCTGGGCGAGGTCGTCCGCGAGTACCGGCCGACCGAGATCGCCATCGAGCGCGTGTTCCTGAGCCGCAACGCCGACAGTGCGCTGAAGCTCGGCCAGGCACGCGCGGCCGCCATCTGCGCGACGTTCGCGGCCGACGTGCCGATCTACGAGTACAGCGCGCGACACATCAAGAAGGCCGTCGTCGGCACCGGCGGCGCGGAGAAGGAGCAGGTGCAGCGCATGGTGCGCATGATCCTCGGCGTGCGCGAGTCGATCGCGGCGGATGCGGCCGACGCGCTCGCGGCCGCGATCTGTCACGCGAACCAGCGCGGCATGCGCGGCGCGCTGCAAGCCGTGACGAAGATCTGAGAGGCGACGAGCAGTGATCGGATTCCTGCGAGGCACATTGGTATCGAAACGACCGCCGTCGCTCACGCATCGACGTCGGCGGCGTCGGCTACGAGCTCGAGGCGCCGATGTCGACGTTCTATCGCTTGCCCGAGACGGGGCAGCAGCTGTCGCTCGTCACGCACCTGATCGTGCGCGAGGACGCGCACGCGTTGTACGGCTTCTTCACCGAAGCCGAGCGCACGCTGTTCCGCAATCTGCTGAAGATCTCCGGCGTCGGCGCGAGGATCGCGCTCGGCGTGCTGTCGGGCATGAGCGTCGACGGCTTCTACAAGTGCGTGCGCGAGAAGAATCTCTTGAGCCTCACGAAGATTCCCGGCGTCGGTCGCAAGACCGGCGAGCGTCTGCTGATCGAGATGGCGGATCGGCTGCCCGACGCGCCGACGGCCGAGGCAGCGGCGCTGCCGGCGCGCTCCGCGGCGGAGGACGAGGCGCATGGCGCGCTGCTCGCGCTCGGCTACAAGCCGGCCGAGGTCGTGCGCATGCTGAAGGATCTCGATGCCGTGCGGCTCACGACCGAGGAGATGATCCGTGAAGCGCTGCGGCGCGTGCATCGCGAGCGCGTGGGGGACCGTTGAGCGAAGCCGTATAGCATCGACAAGGGCCGCGTGGTCACGCCGCTGGCCGGCAAGGAAGACGAGGCGTTCGATCGCGCCGTGCGGCCGCGGCGCCTGACCGAGTACATCGGCCAGCCGCGCGTGAAGGCGCAGCTCGAGATCTTCATCGCCGCCGCGCGGCAACGCCGCGAAGCGCTCGATCACACGCTGCTGTTCGGCCCGCCGGGCCTCGGCAAGACCACGCTCGCGCACATCATCGCGAACGAGCTCGGCGTGAACCTGCACCAGACGTCGGGCCCCGTGCTCGAGCGGCCCGGCGATCTCGCCTCGCTGCTGACGAACCTCGAGCCGCACGACGTGCTGTTCGTCGACGAGATCCACCGCTTGAGCCCCGTGGTCGAGGAGGTGCTGTATCCGGCGCTCGAGGACTTTCAGTTCGACATCATGGTCGGCGAAGGCCCCGGCGCGCGCTCGATCAAGCTCGATCTGCCGCCGTTCACGCTGGTCGGCGCCACGACGCGCGCGGGCCTGCTCACGTCGCCGCTGCGCGATCGGTTCGGCATCACGCAGCATCTCGAGTTCTACGCGGCACGCCGAGCTCGTGCAGATCGTGCAGCGCACGGCGCGGATTCTCGATCTGCCGATCGACGACGCCGGCGCGCGCGAGATCGCGCATCGCGCTCGCGCGGCACGCCGCGGATCGCGAATCGCCTGCTGCGCCGCGTGCGCGACTACGCGCAGGTCAAGGCCGACGGCAAGGTCACCGAGAGCGTGGCGAAGGCCGCCATGGATTTGCTCGAGGTGGATCCGCACGGCTTCGACGTGCTCGATCGCAAGCTGCTGCTCGCGATCATCGAGAAGTTCGACGGCGGGCCGGTCGGCATCGAGAGCCTGGCCGCCGCGCTCGGCGAGGAGCGCGGCACGCTCGAGGACGTCGTGGAGCCGTATCTGATTCAGGAGGGGTTCCTGCAGCGCACGTCGCGCGGCCGGATCGCGACGCGCTCGGCCTATCTGCATTTCGGCATTCCGGTGCCGGCCGCGCGCGAGCGGCCGGAAACCGCGAGCCTGTTCGACTGAACGCGTGGTGCGCGGATGCATGCCTAAGTACGTATTGCCGGTCAGAGTGTATTTGGAGGATACGGACGCGCAGGGCGTCGTCTACAACGCGAGCTACTTCCGCTTCATGGAGCGGGCGCGAACCGAATGGCTGCGCACGCAAGGCGTCGATCACGAGCAGCTTCTGCAGGAGCACGGCGTGTTGCTCGTGCTCGCGAGCATCGAGGCGCGATTCCATGCGCCGGCGCGGCTGTCCGACATGCTGTACGTGTCGGCCGTCGGTCGCCGAGGCGCGCGGTGCGCGCGTCCGCTTCGCCCAGCAGGTGGCGCTGAACGAGCCGGACGGCGAGGTGATTTGCGAGGGCGTGGCCGAGGTTGCGTGCAAGGACGCCGAGCGCGGGTCGGCCGCGGCGGCTACCAATGGTACTCATGAGTGAGCTGAACGCATGAACAACGATTTGTCCGTCGTCAAACTGATTCTCGACGCGAGCGTGGTCGTGCAGATCGTGCTTGCGTGCTTGCTGCTGTTCTCGATCAGCTCGTGGGCCGTGATCATCGACAAGCGCCGCGTCTTGAACCAGGCGATGAAGTCGGCCGTCGAGTTCGAGGCGAGCTTCTGGTCCGGCGTGCGATCTTGTCCTCGCTGTATCGCGAGATCGCGCGCGCCGACGCCACGCCGCTCGGCATGGCCGGCATCTTCGAGGCCGGGTTCCGCGAGTTCGGTCGGCTCAAGCAGGAGTCTGGACTCGACGCCGATCAGGTCATCGAGGGCGTCGCGCCGCGCGATGCGCGTCTCTCGCTGCGCGAGATGGATCGGCTCGAGCACCACCTCGCGTTTCTCGCCACCGTGAGCAACACGAGCCCGTACGTCGGCCTGTTCGGCACCGTGTGGGGCATCATGAGCGCGTTCTACTCGCTCGGTAACGTGCAGGCCGCCACGATCGCCGTGGTCGCGCCGCACATCTCCGAGGCGCTGATCGCGACGGCCATGGGACTTTTCGCCGCGATCCCGGCCGGCATCTCCTTCAACCGCTACGCGGATCAGGTCGGCCGGCTCGAGGTCCGCTACGACACGTTCATGGAGGAGCTGTCGGCCATCTTCCAACGCAACGCCGCGCGCCGGGATGGCGCGCCGCGCGACGCAAGCGGCCGAGCGCGTGGCCGCCGGGAGTAGAGCGATGATCCGTTCCGGCAAGCATCGGCTGATGTCCGAGATCAACGTCGTGCCGTACATCGACGTGATGCTCGTGCTGCTGATCATCTTCATGATCACGGCGCCGCTGCTGACGCAGGGCATCAGCGTCGATCTGCCGAAGGCGCCGGCGCCAGCCGATCGCGGCCGACGACAACGAGCCGCTCGTGCTCAGCGTCGATCGCGACGGCAAGTTCTACCTGAACATCGGCGACAACACCGAAGCGGCCGATCGACGACGCGACGCTCATCGAGCGCGCGTCGGCCGTGATTCGCCGCAATCCGCAGACGCAGGTGCTCGTCAAGGCCGACGAGAACGTGCCGTACGGTCGCGTGGTCACCGGCGCTGCGCTGCTTGCAGCAGGCCGGCGCGCAGAAGGTCGGCTTCCTGACGGACCCGACAGGCGCGACGCAGAAGCCGCGGCGGGGACGCTAGCGGGGTGCCATGAGCCAGGATCGGACGCGCAAAGGGGCCGTCGTCTACTCCGTGGCGCTGCACGTCGCCGTGGTCGCTGCGCTGACGCTCGGCGTGCACTTGCCGGCGCGGCAGCGGCCCGCGCCCGGCGCCGGTGCAGGGCGTGATCGTGGATCAGCTCGGTGCTCGAGCGTCACGAGCAGGCCGTGCGCGAGGAGCAGCAGCGCGCAGCAGCGCGAGGCGCGGCAGAAGCGCGAGGCCGAGCAGCGCGTGCAGCGCGAGCGCGACGAGGCCGCGAAGCGCGAGCAGGAGCGCATCGCCCAGGAGAAGGCCGTGCGCGAGCAGAAGCAGCGCGAGGAAGCGGCCAAGCGCGAGCAGGAACGCGTGGCGAAAGAGAAGGCCGAGAAAGAGCGCGTGGAGCGAGAAGCGCGCGAGAAGAAGCAGCGCGAGGAGGCCGCGAAGGCCGCGGCGGCCCGCAAGCAGCAGCAACAGCTCGAGGACGATCTGCAGCGCCAGCTGGCGGCGGAGGCCGACGCGCAGGCAGCCGCGAAGGCGGGCCTGCTCGACCAGTACATCCGCATGATCCAGGACAAGATCGAGCGCAACTGGACGCGGCCGCTGTCGGCGAAGGCCGGGCTCGACTGCATGGTGAGCGTGGTGCAGATGCCGACGGGCGACGTGATCGAGGCGCGCGTCACGGCGTGCAACGGCGACGACGCCGTCGTGCGCTCGATCGAGGCGGCCGTGCAGCTCGCGTCGCCGTTGCCGCGGCCGCCGAATCCGAATCTGTTCGAGCGTAATCTGAACGTGCGCTTCCGACCGGAGATCTAAGTGAAGGACAACACAACAGGAGTGCCGATGCGAGGAGTTGCAGGATCGATCCGCCGGGCCCTGCGGCGGCCGCGCCGCGGGCGGAACATGGGCGCCGTGCTCGCAGCGATCTGTGCCTGCTGGGCATTCGCGGCGAGCGCGCAGCTCAACATCGAGATCACGCGCGGCGCCGAGCGCGCCCGTGCCGATCGCCGTCGTGCCTTTCGGCTGGCAGGGCGGTGGCGCAGCCGGCGTTCGACATCTCGCGCCGTGGTCACGGCGGATCTGCGCAGCACGCGGGCGGTTCGCGCCGCTGCCGCTCACCGACATGGTGTCGCGGCCCACGCAGCCGTCGCAGGTGAATTTCCAGAACTGGCGCTTGCTCGAAGACGGACTACCTCGTGATCGGCCAGCTCACGGAAGACGGCCCGGATCGCTTCACGGCCGTGTTCGAGCTGTTCGACGTGGTGCGCGGCGAGCAGGCGCTCGGCTTCAGGCTGCAGGCGGGCCGCGCGGATCTGCGTGCGACGGCGCACCGGATCTCCGACATGATCTTCGAGAAGATCACCGGCATCCCCGGCGTATTCAGCACGCAGATCGCCTACGTCAGCGAGGAGCGGCGCACCGACGGTGCGCACCGGTACCGGCTGATCGTCTCCGACGCCGACGGCGAGAACGCGCGCGTGGTCGCCGATTCGCCGCAGCCGCTGATGTCGCCGTCGTGGTCGCCGGACGCGCGCCGGCTCGCGTACGTGTCGTTCGAGGGTCAGGCGGCCGCGATCTACGTGCAGACGCTGCGCACCGGCACGCGCGAGCGCGTGTCGGGCGCGCGCCGGCGTGAACGGCGCGCCGGCGTTCTCACCGGACGGGCGATTGCTCGCGCTCGTGCTGTCGCGACGACAACGGCAACCTCGACGTCTACACGCTCGACCTCGCCACGCAGCAGCTGCGGCAGCATCACGACGGATGCGGCGATCGATACCGAGCCGAGCTGGTCGCCGGACGGGCGCACGCTGTACTTCAACTCCGACCGCGCCGGCGGCCCGCAGGTCTACCGCGTGGGCATCGAGCCCGGTGCGCGTGCGGAGCGCGTGACGTACGAAGGCGTCTACAACGCGCGTCCGCGCGTGTCGCCGGACGGCAAGCAGGTGGCGGTCGTCTATGGCCAGAACAACACGTACCGGATCGGTCTCGTGAATCCGGCCAACGGCAACCTCTGCGATCCTGACGAGCGGCAGGCTCGACGAGTCGCCGGCGTTCGCGCCGAACGGCGCGCAGATCATCTACGCCACGCGCATGAACGGCCGCGGCGTGCTCGCGTCCGTGAGCTCGGACGGGCGCATCCAGACGGAAATCGCCTCCGTGGCGGGCGACGTGCGGGAGCCGGTGTGGGGCCCGTTCCCGCGACCTTAGCCCGGGAATTCCTTATGCAGTATGCTATCGACCCGTGTTTTCTCATCTTTATCTGAGGATTATCCATGAAGAACTCTGTGTGGATCTTGTTCGTCGCGACCGCGCTTTGCGTCGCCGCGTGCAGCAAGTCCAGTACCCGCGATGGCGCCACTCCGAGCAGCGTGAGCACGGGGGCCGATAGCGGCGCCGACACGACGGGGCAGAATGCCAACAGTGGCATCACGGTTTCGCCGCTCGAGGAAGAGCAGCGACGGCTCATGCAGCAGCTCGTCGTGTACTTCGATTACGACCAGGCCGAGATCCGGCCCGAGTTCAACGCCATGCTCGCGGCGCACGGCCAGTACCTGGCGCGGAACCCGAACGTTCGGCTGCGGCTCGAAGGGCAACACGGACGAGCGCGGCAGCCGCGAGTACAACATCGGCCTCGGCGAGCGGCGCGCGCAGGCCGTGCGCCGAGCGTTGCTGCTGCAGGGTGCGGCAGCAACCCAGCTCACCACGGTGAGCTACGGCGAGGAGCGGCCGGCCGCCACCGGCAGCGACGAGGAGTCGTGGCGCTTGAACCGCCGCGTCGAGCTCGTCTATCAACGCTAGTTCGGACAGAGCAGCGGATGCCGCCCACCGCTTGCGTCAACGAAGGAGGAAGTGCCGATGAAGCATCTGCACGTCGTTCTGGTGGCCGCTGTGCTTGGCAGCGCCTCCGGCTCGCTGATGGCCAGGGAAGATCCACTCGAGCTCAAGGTCACGGACCTCGAGGCGCGGCTGGTGCGCATCGAGCGCGTCATCCAGAACCAAAGCCTGATTCAGCTCGCGAGCGAGGTCGAGCGCTTGAGGAGCGAGAACCAGGCGCTGCGCGGCGAGATCGACAAGCTGCGCTACGACAGCACGAACAGCGACAGCCGCCAGCGCGAGCTGTACGTCGACCTCGACCGACGGCTGCAGGCGCTCGAGGCCGCGCCGCGCGTGGTCGTGGCGCCGCCGCCACGCCGCCGCAGCGCCCGCACCCACGAGCGACGCCGGCGCCCGCCCAGGCGGCTGCGCCGCCGCCGCCGCCGCGCCCGGTCGGCAGCGATCAGCAGAACTATCAGGCGGCGTTCGATCTGATTCAGACGCGCAAGTACGAGGACGCCAGTCGCGCGTTCAGGGAATTCCTGGTGGCGTTCCCGCAGAGCCCGCTCGCCGACAACGCGCAATATTGGCTGGCCGAGACGTTCTACGTGCGCCGGCAGTTCAAGGATGCGCTGCCCGAGTTCCAGAAAGTCACCGACCCAGTATCCGCAGTCGGCGAAGATGCCGGACGCGATGCTGAAGATCGGCTACTGCCAGATGGAGCTCGGCGACAAAGGCGCGGCGCGCACGTCGCTGCAGCAGGTGATGAGGCAGTTCCCCGATACGACGGCCGCGCGGCTCGCGTCGCAGCGGCTCGATCAGCTGTCGCCGTAGGCGAGGTCTAAGCAGTGGCCGCCGCGGCGGAGGACGAAGCCGCCGCGCCGCGGCTCAAAGTCACCGAGATCTTCTACTCGATCCAGGGCGAGGCCGCTTTCAGCGGCTGGCCCACGGTGTTCGTGCGCCTCACGGGCTGTCCGCTGCGTTGCCGGTATTGCGACACGGCGTATGCGTTCACGGGCGGGGAGTGGCGCACGTTCGAGGAGATCGAGGTCGAGGTGCGTCGTTACGGCACGCCGTACGTCTGCGTGACGGGCGGCGAGCCGCTGGCGCAACCGCGCTGCGCGGCGCTCCTGACGGCGCTGTGCGACGCAGGGATTCCACGTGTCGCTCGAGACCAGCGGCGCGATCGACATCGCCGAGGTGGACACGCGAGTGGCGCGCGTCGTGGATCTGAAGACGCCGGGCTCGGGCGAGGAGCAGCGCAACCGCTGGGAGAATCTGCCGCTGCTGACCGCGCACGACGCGCTGAAGTTCGTGATCTGCGATCGCGCCGATTACGAGTGGGCGCGCGACGTCGTCGCTCGGCATCCCGTGCCGTGCCCCGTGTTCTTCTCGCCCAGTCACGAGCAGCTACCGGCGGCCACGCTGGCCGACTGGATGCTCGCGGATCGGCTGCCCGTGCGCTTGCAGGTGCAGCTGCACAAGGTGCTGTGGGGCAACGTGCCGGGGAAATGACGATGCGCGCCGTGGTGTTGCTTTCGGGTGGGCTCGACTCCGCGACCGCGCTGGCGATCGCGCGGGCGCGCGGCGACGAGTGCTACACGCTGGCGTTCGACTACGGGCAGCGCCATCGTGCCGAGCTTGCAGGCCGCGCGGCGCGTGTCGGCGGCGCTCGGTGCCGCGGCGCATCGCGAGCTTACGATCCCGATCGGCGAGCTCGGCGGCTCCGCGCTCACGGACCGGAGCATCGCGGTGCCGGAGCAGCCGGGCAGTGGCATTCCGGTCACTTACGTGCCGGCGCGCAACACGGTGTTCTTGAGCCTCGCGCTCGCCTGGGCCGAGGTGCTCGACGCCGGCAAGATCGTGATCGGCGTAAATATCATCGACTACGCGGGCTATCCCGACTGTCGCCCCGAGTACATCGCGGCGTTTCAGCGGGTCGCGCGGCTCGCGACGAAACGCGGCGTGGAAGGCGGCTCGCTCTCCATCGACGCGCCGCTCGTGATGCTGTCGAAGGCGGACATCATTCGCCGCGGCACGGAGCTCGGCGTCGACTACTCGCTGACCGTCTCGTGCTACCAGGCCGACGACGAGGGACGCGCGTGCGGCCGGTGCGACTCGTGCCGCCTGCGCGCGGAAGGCTTCGTGGCAGCGGACGTGCCGGACCCGACGCGGTATCGCGCCGGGCGCTAGGAGACGGCGGGACGCGCCCGCCTCAAAGGTCGCGAGCGACGCTCCGAACAGCGTGAGGAAACGGCCCTTGCTGCTTTGGCTGCCGCCGCGACTCGTATTCCAACGAGGCGCGGGTGCCCGGGGGGCATTGCCGGTCTATAATGCGATCGCGCCGCGCGCTCGCGCGGGCACCCAGGAACGGGCCGTTAGCTCAGTTGGTAGAGCACTGGACTTTTAATCCATTGGTCGCTGGTTCGAGCCCTGCACGGCCCACCAATCAAACAACAACTTACGTGACTCTAATTCCTCTCTCGTCAGCTCTTGCGTGAGTTTTGCGTGAGGCTCAACTCACGTTGAGCCGGCGCAGCACCACCAGCTCCGGTTTGTCGGCCATCACGTTCGCACACGCTGTTCGCCGCTTCGAGCAGCCGCGAAAGCTCCGCCGCCGAGTAGTGCGTGGTGATGCGTCCCGCAGCGATGGCCCAGCAGGTCTTGCCGATCCTCGAAGCTCACGCCGGCAGCCCGCAGCCGCCGGCCGAACGTGTGCTTGAGATCGTGCACGCGAACCTGCTCGAGGTCGGTGCGTTGCCTCGCCTTGTTCCAGGCCGAGTTCCGCATCCGTTTGCATCGGTTTGCGCCTTGATAGGCGAACACGTAGCTGCGGGATGCTTCCCGCGTCTGTGCGTCGACCACGCTGCGCGCGACCCGGTTCAGCACCACCAGCCGATCCTCGCCGTTCTTGACGTACGCGGCCCTGGGATGATGAAGACCGAGGTACCGAGCTGCCGGCACCTCGACTCTTCCCAATCCCACCGCAGGCGAGCAGATCTCCCCATCCCGGCACCCGGTGTTCACGGCAAAGAGCGCCATCTCGGCCAGGTGCTCCGGCAACTCGCGGAACAGCCGCGTCTGCTCCTCCCAGGTGAGCGGGTAGGGTGGACGCTTGTCGCGATCGGGCAGCAGCTTGATCTTCGGCGCCGCCTGAAGCCACGTCAGGCCGTGCTCGTCCATCCACTCCGCTGGCGGCGAGGTTCAGGATGCGTCGCACTATCTTGCAGCCCATGGTTGATCGTCCCGGCCGCGGTCCCGTCCTGTCTGCGCGTTGCACCATCCACGGATCGAGTGTGCCCGCTGTGCAGCCTGTCCAACGACACCTGGCCGATCCAGGGCATCAGCTGCTTCAGACGCGACACATCGTCCTCGAGGCTGCGCTTGTGCGTGTTCTCCAGCACGAACTTCGCCGCCGCTTGCTCGAAGGTGCGTTGTGGCCTGATGCCATAGAACTGCGCCTGACGGGTTTCCTCTGTTAACCTGGGCGAGGACGTTCTCGGCTTCTTCGAGCTCAGCTGCTTCCAGTGCTCTGGCAAATTCGCCGCCCGCCGATGCGTTTGTCGATGTGCCAGAGCACCGCCGCGTTTGACGAGGCCCGGTGTTTTCTTGCGTCCCATGATCGATACTCCTTTCTGATCGACCGGGACGCCCGTTGCGGGCGATATACTCGTCCGCCCAAGCGTCGAGTTCAAGGCGGTCGAAGCCGATGCGCCTGCTTGCCGAGCGGCATCTCCGTCAGGTGCGGGCGCACCATCGACGTTGAACTTGTTGCGGTCCATGCCGAGATAGCCGTGGCGCATCCCGTAGCCGAATCAGCCTGGGGACGATCCGCTGGCGCACACGGCGTTCCACGTTGCTCATGGGCGTGAGCTTCGTCCGCCGCGCGTGCGCGTTCCACGTCAAACCGAAAACCGCGTCGTGCCCTTTGCGCGCGTTCTCGCGCTTCGTTCAGTCCCCGTTGCGCCTGTCCTGGCCGATCCTGTGTGTGTTTAGTGTTAAACCGGATGAAGCGCCGGTCACGCTCGGTCGTTGTCGCTCGACCGCGCGGCTGTCGTCTCCGACAGCAGGACAGACGGATCCGAAGATCCGCACCGCGTTCGACATGACGCCCCTGGACGATCGACTGAGCGTCGACCGCGGATCGGGCGCGGGCACCGTCTCGAGTGATCGAGCCGGCGCCGTCGAGGCGGTTTTGGGGACTTTTGCAGCGGAGGCGAGTCCGGCGCAAAGGCCCGCGGGTCCTGGCGTTGCGCCAGGTTTGCGTCGCCCGTCTCTATGGTGCGAAGCCCCACAGAGACGGGCGATGAGATGCGCACGGTCGAGCTCCCGAAGGGCGAGCCGACCGATGCGCACGGATGCGGCCCTCGAACGAGGGCCGATCGGACCGACGGGCGAAGGCCCGTTGCACTGCTTTCACGGTCCGCAGTGCTCCGACGTTGCCGGTCCCTCCCGGCTGTGAGATTCGGTGAGCGTTGAGACGCATGCCGGGGAGTTTGGCGGGGGCGGTCGTCGCGCAGCATCGCGAAATCGAGTCGGCGCGCGGCGATGTTTCGCCGGGTCGTCCTGGCTTTGGGGGCTGGCCACAATGTGGCCAAAGCTACCAATGTCGTTTAGAAAAGATCTGTAACTAGATGATTCATAAGTAGACGAGTCAGCGCGACGCGGTTTTGCGATGCAGGCATTGATTCTGGGGACTGATCCGGAACGAGCCTAGTCACCCGTCGAGGGATCTTTGGGGCCACCCGCTCGGACGACGCCGTGCGCGGCTTCCCGAGCACACGCGTCTCGGTCGAGAAGGTCTGGCGTATGTGCCAGCACCGCGACGAGTGCTGCCGAACTCTCCGCCGCGCCGCTAGCCGCGTTCAGGTCCGAGAGTGCCTGATTTCCCGTCGTCGCGAATGCGTAGTTCCTGCTCGGCCCTTCGGTGCTGACCTGCCAGTCTGTCCCCAATCGCCGCGAATTATCGGACGGTGGAGAAATGGTGCGCTGCTAACTATTTTCATAGTTGTGTCAACTTCCTGACAGAGCCCGCGGCCACAGTTGATCCCGAACTTGGGAAAATCGGTTCACCACCTGAAGAGTCCGCCACAAGAGACTCATTATGGCCGCCTGGGAAGACCGTCGGGTCTCGCGAGTCTGCTGTGCCGTACGGCGTGATCTCACTAAACGATACACGCTGGCCGATGCGGCTCGACTCGCTGGTCTCGAAGCCGTGTACTTCTCGAAACTCTTTCGGAAGGCTACTGGCGAGACCTTCAGTTCATGGAGCGCGCGTGTGCGCGTCGAGGAGGCTAAGAGCCTTCTCAGTATTGTCGATATGTCCATCACCGCGATTGCGGTGAGCGTCGGGTACACCGACGTTACGACCTTCGAACGCGCGTTCCGCAAGATCGAGCGCGTCTCGCCCCGCCGTTTTCGGACCCAAGAGTTCGGTAAGGCCGAAGAAAGACAAGAAACGCCGAATTCGCGACAAGAGACGCCGAAAACGAGACAAGGAACGCCGAGACCGAGTTCACCCCGATAGGTAACGTGGAACACACGATGCGCAAGCTCACGATGCGTGTCGGCCACGTCGATCTTAAGGGGAGGGATATCGATGCGTCAGTCCACAATCCAACGCTTCCGATTGATAGCGCTCATCACCGCATCCGTTGCCGCGGGTTTGGCGAGCGCTTCGGCTTGGGCAACTACGTACGAGTATGACGAGCTCGGGCGAGTCAAGAAAGTGACGTACGACGATGGTTCGTACGTGATCTATGCCTACGACGCCGCAGGTAATCGTACCGTCGTCACTGCCGTGAAGAACTGACAGCGTTTGCCAGGGCGCCCCGTCGTCGGGCGATCCGCCCTCCGGCCTACGCAGTGAGAGTCCACCACTCAACGTCCAAAGGAGCGCCCATGCGCCGCTCACCCTGTGCGAAGCTGTCCGCGATCGTCGCAATTCTGTCCTGCGCGCTAGCGCTGTCCGTCGCTGCACCCGTCCGCGCGCAGAGTCCAGCACCACCCCCGGTGTTCCCCGCCGTGGACAGCAATGGGGTCGACGTTGCCACGGGTGCCTTCAATCATTCCCAAACCGATGTCGTCATCGGCCAACCGGGAAAGGGCGGGCTCGCGTACACGCGGTACTATCAGTCCGCGCCTAACGCCTTCTGGACGCACAATCATAACGGCTATATCACCGGCTATTCGCCCTGTTCGGTGGTGCTCGGCCCGATGGTGAAAACATTCACCTCGTGTACAGGAACTTCCAACCAAGGAGATGGCTCGACCCTGACGTCCGATGCCTATTCGTACACATACACTGACCGCGATGGCACGGTAGCCGTTTTCTCGAAGGTTTCGACGACCTGGATCATTGGCATGGGCACGCCCACGGCCTATTTGATCTCGGTTACGAAGCCCGACGGCGAAGTCACGCAGTACGGCTACAGCTTCGCTTCGGTTTGCTACCCAGATCCATACAACTGCTGGGTCACCTATACCTTCGGGCGCCTGTCGCTCGTGCTGAACAACTTCGGCAATATGCTTGTGTTTGAATTCGCTAGCACGCCCGACACCGGCGTCCCTCCGAATCGGATCACGGGCATCAACCGCACTGTGGAGTACTGCTCAGGCTGGAACTGTTCTCAGTCTTGGCCCTACGCCACATATACGTACAACACGTACAACACCAGCGGGTGGTATCTGGCGAGTGCGACGAACGCTCTCGGCGCGGCGACCAGCTACACGTATTCGGGCTACAAGGTCACCAAGGTGCAGTTCCCCGACGATGCGAACCACTCGATCACCATCGGCTACAACGCTTCCTCGCGCGTCTCCAGCATCAACCGTGGGTTTGGCACGTGGGGCTACGGTTATGCCGATGCCAGCGGCCAACGGACAACGACTGTCACGAACCCGAATTCCACTGCGCGGACTTATGTCTCGACGATCTCAAACGGCAGGATCAACACGGTTACGAACGAGCTCAGCCAGACGCTGAGCTACCAGTACGATTCCAACGCGCGTGAGACGAAAGTCACGCTGCCGGAAGGGAACTATACGCAGTACACGTACGATAGCCGCGGCAACATCACGCAGATGCGGCAGGTTTCGAAAACACCGGGGACGCCCGCCGACATCGTCACCTCTGCCGCGTATCCCAGTTATTGCACAAACGTGCGGACGTGCAACCAGCCGACGTCGACGACAGATGCCCGCGGGTACCGAACGGATTACACCTACGACAGCACTCATGGGGGCGTTCTAACCGTCACGGCTCCGGCGCCATCGGGCTCGTCTCCGGTAGGCTCCGGGACGCGACCGCAGACGCGCTTTAGCTATGCCCAGTTCCAAGCCCGCTACCTGCAGGCCAACAACAGCACTTGGACCAATGGCACTGCCGTGTGGCGCCTAACAGGTACCTCGACGTGCGCTTCGAGCGCATCGTGCAGCGGCGCGGCGGAGGAGACGGTGAGCTCGACCACGTACCCTGGTTCGGGCACGCCGAACAACGTGCTGCCGACCTCCACAACGATTCGGGCCGGTGACAGCAGTGTCAGCGCGACGACCGCGATGACCTATACCAACTGGGGTGACGTCAACACGGTCGATGGGCCGCTGGCGGAACAGCCGATACGACCCGTTACTACTACGACGCAGGCCGGCGACTGACTGGCGTGGTCGGGCCCGATCCAGATGGCGGTGGCGCGCTCTTGTACCGCGCGGTTCGTACGACGTACAGCGCGATCGGTTCGCCCACCATAGTTGAGCGTGGCACGGTCACGAGCCAGGGTGATTCGGCGTTCTCAAGCTTCAGCTCGCTGGAGAAGCAGGAGACGGTCTACGATTCGTATGCACGTCCCGCGCAATCGAGGCTCTGGGGCGGCGGGTCGATCATCGCGCTCACGCAGATGAACTACGACACGAACGGGCGTTCCTACTGCACTGCTGTACGGATGAACTCAGCCCTGTTCTCCAGCCCGCCTTCGGATGCTTGTGCCCTCGGTACCTCGGGCTCGTTCGGTGCCGACCGTATCACCCGCAAGGTCTACGATGCTGCGGGGCGAGTGAACCAGGTCCAGTCCGCCTATGGCACCGTTCTGGCGCAAACCGCAGCAGCTTACACGTATACGAACAACGGCCAGGTGGCAACTCTAACCGATGCTCGCAGCTATCTCACGTACTATGCCTATGACGGCTTAGACCGGTTGGTAGCGCAGAACTACCCCAATCCAAGCACCCCAAACCAGATACTCAGCCTCCGACTACGAGCAGTACATTTACGATCCGGCTGCGCAACGTTACGCTACGAGCGGCGCCGCAGCGGAGACGGGCTCTACAACACCTACGACAATTTGGGCCGAATCATCTTCCGAGATGCTCCCGGCAGTCAGCCGGACGTTACCCTCGGGTACGATCTCCTTGGTCGTCAGACGTCAGCAGTCAGTCGGGCAACGCGCTCACGACCACGTTCGATGCGCTGTCACGGGCCACGTCTGTCGCTTCGAGCGTACTCGGCACCGTGAGCTACTATTACGACTCGGCCGGCCGGCGCACACAATGACATATCCAGGCGGGTTTTACGTTACGTATGGGTACGATGCGGCGGACGACCCTACCAGTATCCTTGAAAATGGATCGGCGTCCATCGCCACGTATGCCTACGACGACCTGGGAAGGCGCACATCACTTACGCGTGGTAACGGCGTAGTGACGAGCTACACATACGACGCGATTTCACGTCTCGCAAGTCTCGTGCAGAACCCCGCCGGTTCGAGCTACGACACGAGCTACAGCTTCAGCTACAACCCAGGCAGCCAGATCACGTCGCGCACGCGCACGAATGGTGCCTACGATTGGGTCTTGCCCGCCGGGTTCAACGACACCTATGCTGCCGATGGTCTGAACCGCTACACCAGCGCTCGTGGGGCGACTCCAAGCTACGACAGTCGCGGCAATATGACGGGCGACGGCTCGATGACGTACGGTTACGACTACGACAACCGTCTCACGTCGGCGTACGGTGGCATCAATCTCTCCTACGATCCGGCTGGTCGACTGCATCAGGTCGTCGGCGCCACCACGACCCGTTTCCTCTACGACGGGGCGGACGTGATCGCCGAGTACGATACCGGCGGCAACGTGCTGCGCCGCTATGTCCATGGGCCGGGCGCGGACGAGCCGATAGTATGGTACGAAGGCTCAGGCACTAGTGATCGCCGGTATCTGATGGCCGATGAACGCGGCTCAATCATCGGGGTCACCAATGGATCCGGGAGCGTGACGAACGTTGATAGGTACGACGCCTACGGTGTGCCCGACGCCGCGAACCAGGGCCGATTTCAGTACACCGGCCAGATGTGGATTCCGGAACTGGGGCTCTATCACTACAAGGCCCGCGCTTACCACCCGCGGCTCGGACGGTTCATGCAAACGGATCCTATCGGCACGACCGGGGGCGTTAACCTATATGCCTACGATAGGAGCGATCCAGTCAATCTGATCGATCCTTCTGGTCTCGAACCGTGCCAGTATGGCGTCAACAACTCGTGGAGTGAGTTCAGGCACTCAGGCGATCCTGCAGGCGGGACCAACACCTTCACGCTTCATTCGAGCTTCGAGTGTCTCATCCCGGAGCCACCAGGCATGTTGGAGCAGCTGGGATACCTTCCGAATGGCTGCGGAGGGTTGTTCCGCAGTCCTGTCAGGGTGGTGCGTCTCCTGGCGCGGGACCCTCGCCAGCGCCAGAGAAGCCGTGGTCGCCACCCGATATATCCGGTGACGACTTGCAGTCAATCTCGCGACTGTTGCTCCAAAGGGAGCCCCGCTGCAACAACCCGGAGTATGGCCGTACCGTCCTAGGCGACTTTCTGACGGTCGGCGCCGCGACGGCCGTCGTAGCCGGTGTTCTGATAGCGAACGTGGTTGGGTTCCCGGAAGTCGAGTTCGCTGAACTGGTTGCGGCGGAAGGCGGCATTGCTGTCTTTACCAACACCGAACGCTTTTCCGCGGTGGCTTTCAGTTCCCTTCATTTCGGCGCGTACGGTGCCTTGGTCGGAGGGGCGACGGGAGCGATCACGACGAGTCGGACAGTGGCGTGCAATAATATTGCGATAACCCAATACCTTGGGGGGCACTAGCTCCCACCATCGTCAATACCTTGTGAATGAGCGGGAGAACAGATCGTTCGTGGCTTGGGCTAGTCATAGCCTGATCGGCCATATCGTGGTTTTTCAAGTCGTGATCTCCTTGCCGCTCATAGTGAGGCATCTGGCTCAAGACTATTCTGAGGGTGTTTCGTTGTCGGCTGGCCGGGTCGCATTTGTGGCCCTCGCGTGGGTTGCGGCTGGCCTGGTTATCGCTGTGGCAGGGTGGTATACGATAACGCTGCCGCTGATCAAAGCACGCGACAAGAAAAAAGGTTAGCGTTGGAAGGGCGATCACCCGTATGTCCATTGAAGGATTGGGCGAGTGCCGCCACTCGAGGGGTGTACGTCGGCCCGCGCGAGGTGTCCACTCGAGTGGCCGCATGCACGATAAAGTCACCTTCCGCGCACGCTGGGACGAGCGCTATGAACGCGTTCCTTCTTGGTAGTTCTCGCAGACAGCGGCGAAGCCCTCAAAGCCCCTGTTTCATGAGCTAAGGAGAATCGTCGGAGCTGCGACCAGAAAGCGCGTACCCAACGACCTCGGGCAGCCTACAGTTTTCGGGATGCTCTCACGACCTGGTATCCATCGCCGACAGCTTCGGAAACACGATCGAGTATGGCTACGACTTGAATGCAACCGGACGAGCGAGGATCCGCGATGCTTCGAGCACCCTCCGAAAAACGGTGGACTATACGCACATGCGCGGAATCGACTTGACTCGATCAACGCTGCCGGCTCAATGGACGCGGTTGGTGATATCTCGCCGCGGTCGCGTGAGAATTTCGTGAAACAACTGTGCGTCGTCACGCGCAGTCGTGCAGATTAGGCAACGGGCGTCCCGGTAAGTGGTTGAAAATACGAGCCGCGCAATCGTCCCTGCCTCCTTTTAATCCATTGGTCGCTGGTTCGAGCCCAGCACGGCCCACCAATCCATTCAACAGGTTGCGCTCGTCGTCCGAGTAGCGTTGGTCATTTTCTGACCAATCTGCTACCGGTTTGCTACTAAAAAGTCACGTACGACGCTATCTCGCGTCTCGCGACTCTCGTACAGAACCCGGCTGGTTCGAGCTACGACACTACCTATTCCTTCAGCTACAACCCCGGCAGCCAGATCACGTCGCGCACGCGCACGAATGGCGCCTATGATTGGGTGCTGCCTGCCGGCTTCAATGAGAGCTACGCGGCTGACGGTCTGAATCGCTACACCAGCGCTCGTGGCGCGACCCCGAGCTATGACGGCCGTGGCAACATGACGAGCGACGGCTCGATGACGTATGGCTACGACTACGACAACCGTCTTACGTCGGCATACGGTGGTGTCAGCCTGGCCTACGATCCGGCGGGTCGGTTGCATCAAGTCTCGGGGGCGAGCACGACGCGATTCCTGTACGACAGTGCCGGCGTAATCGCGGAGTACGACGCCAGCGGTAGCGTGCTACGCCGCTATGTGCATGGACCGAGCGCGGATGAGCCGCTCGTGTGGTATGAAGGTTCAGGGACGAACGACCGCCGCTATCTCGTGGCTGATGAGCGCGGTTCGGTCATTGGCATCAGTAATAGCTCAGGAACCATCACCCAGATCGACAAGTACGATGCCTATGGCGTTCCCGACAGCGCGAACCAAGGCCGCTTCCAGTACACAGGCCAGATGTGGATTCCGGAACTCGGCTTGTATCACTATAAAGCCCGTGCCTACCATCCGCGGCTCGGGCGCTTCATGCAGGCTGACCCAATAGGCATTGCAGGGGGCACAAATCTCTATGGCTATGTCAATAATGATCCCCCTAACTTCAGAGATCCGACAGGCAACTATAAGGTGTGCTCCTCGGGACATACCACGGGCCCGCCCCGCGATGACAGTACAGCGAGCGAGAATGTCTTTACTTGGCAATACTCGGCGGGCTCGTGTTCTGACGTGCCGGTCCCCTTCGGGATCGTGTTTCTCTACGTTGATGGCGGCTCGCTTGGTCGCTATAACATCCCGAATGGCTGTGGAGGCTACGTTCCGGACGGGTGTTCAGGGCGGGGGTCTTCGGACGGTACGAACACAAAAACGGACATACCATTCTTCCCTGATCGAGATGGAAACTGGGATGACATCTTCAACAAGCAGGACAACCGCTGCTCCGTGCCGATAGTTGGGGGTCTGATGGATTTGAGTCCGAGCATTCGAGCCTGTTGCATCGCGCATGACAATGGAATGGCAGCCATTCCGTGCAATGCTTCGAGTTGGCGGACGACGACCATGACGACGTTCAGTTATTTTTATGATTTCGTATACGCGATTGAGGCGGCTTTCGCGACGCAGGGACTGGCAGGCGAATACATCTCGCGACTGATGCCAAGGATCCCCGTCGTTAGCCCCGGGACCGCGTGCGACGCGAACAATCGACGGGCGGCAGTGTGTGTTATTGACGCCCTGACGCCTGCCACCCTTCCATGAGGCAATCACTTCGAACGAGCACACTGGTACTTTGCATTTTTTTGAGTGCATGCGATCTGCCGGACGCTACTTTCGACTTGAGTCCAGACTCGCGAATTCCGAGTTGGTTTGATGCTACCGCGAATGTGCCCCGCAGGGACTTTAAGGTACGTTTTACCTTCTATGGGCGAGATGTGAAGGTGCATTTGCGACAGTTGCACCATGTTTTCGGGAAGACCGTTCGGGCGCAGACTGAGCGCGGCGCTCATGTCGTAGAGCTCAATGGGGTTGGCGCGTCGGAGAACTTCGACGGATATGATGTCATGTCAGCCGATGGGGTCACGGAGGTGTTTGCCTATAAGCGGGTAGACCCATTGACCCTTGAGCTCCAAGTAATTGACGACGCACAGCTGAAAGCATCCGTCTTGCGAGAAGCTGCGGGCCAGCAGGCTGAATACGATCGGCAACACAGTCGTTGACCCGAACTGTGACTGTCTTGAGAGCAGCGCGTCGCAACGCGTCTATTCGATCTTCTGATCTTGGCGTGCCCCGGCCTTGATCGAACAGGAGAGTTCGTATTCTGGCGGATGCCGGCCCCCGGGTCCGGCGCATGTCAGCCAGGAGATTTGACGCGAGTTAACCACGCGACAACTGCGCGGACGCACTTGCTTAGCATAGTCACGAAGCCCGAGCGGGGGGTAGTAGGGTCGGCCTGGCTAGAGGAACGGGAGCGGGGAGGAGTAGCCACGATGCACTTGCTCGATCTGTTCATCGAGAAGAGGCATCGCCGACGCGGGCTCGCAGGAACATCCATGGGCGCCATCGAAGATTAGTAAGCGTACGGCGAAGTCATCTTGAGGCGGAAGACGGCGGGGGCTAAGGATCGTGTCCACCTATTTTGGAGGTGGACACGATGCAGAGCGAGGACCGAAAGCGACGTCGACGCTACAGCGAGCAGCTGAAGGCGCAGGTCATGGCGGAGTGCGAAGCGCCCGGGGCCTCGGTGGCTCAGGTCGCGATGGCACACGGCATCAACGCTAACGTGGTGCACCGCTGGCGGCAGTGGGCGCGGGAAGGCGGTGCGCGGCGGACGCGGTCGTCGGTGGCGCCCGCAGTGGCCGCCGAGGCGTTCGTCCCCGTGCTCGTCAGCGATGCGCCGGCGGGGCCGAAGACCGAGGAGATCCACATTGAGCTGCGCCGCGGAGCAACGGCGCTGGCAGTCCGATGGCCGGTGTCGGCGGCGGCGCAGTGCGCGGTCTGGTTGCGCGAGCTGCTGCATTGATCCGCGTCGATGAAGTGTGGCTCGCGGTGGAGCCGCTCGATCTGCGATCGGGGATGGAGTCGATGCTGACCCGAGTGGTAAACGTGTTCGGTGCGGCTCGGCCTCATCACGCGTACTTGTTCACGAACCGTCGCGCCAACCGGCTGAAGGTACTGGTGCACGACGGGATCGGAGTGTGGCTCGCGGCACGGCGGTTGAACGCAGGCCGCTTCGTGTGGGCGCGCCCGGGCCTCGACACGCGCTCGATCACGCGCGCGCAGTTCGACGCGCTCGTGCTCGGGCTGCCGTGGCAGCGCGTGGGTGAAGCCGGCGTCATCACGGTGCTGTAGATCGGCGCACGCCGCTGATGCATCCTGACGCGCGATGCGGCACACTCGCGTGGCGTGATCAGCACCGAGTCTCTGAACACTTTCGACATCGAGCAGCTGCGCCAGACGGTGCTGGCGCTGCAGTCGCAGCTACTGCACGCGACGGCGCTCAACGAGAGGCTCACGCACGAGATGGCGGCGCTCAAGCGGCTGAGGTTCGCGCCCAAGAGCGAACTGTTCAACGCCGTGCAGAAGAGCCCCGAAGAGACGATCGACACCGATCTTGCCGACTTAGAAGCTCAGCTTAATCAAGCTCGGCCCAGCGCTCCGGCACCGGCGGCGAAGCAGACGCCCAAGCGCGCGCCGCTGCCGGCCGAGCTGCCGCGCCGGGAGATCCGCCACGAGCCCGAGAGCTCGACGTGCCGCTGCGGTTGCGAGCTCAAGCGCATCGGCGAGGACGTCGCGGAGAAGCTCGACTACACGCCCGGCGTGTTCAGCGTCGAGCGCCACGTGCGCGGCAAGTGGGTATGCGAGCAGTGCGAGACGCTGGTGCAAGCACCGGTCCCCGCGCACGTGATCGACAAGGGGATGCCGACCTGCGGCCTGCTCGCCTGGACGCGGGGATCGGGCGCCTTGGAAGGGCCGCCTCGTGGTCGACGACTTCAGCGGCTACAAGGCGTGCTTCGGGCTCGGCGTGACCGAGGCTGGCTGCATGGCGCACGCCCGGCGCAAGTTCCACGAGCTGTGGGTCAACCACGGGAGCACCGTCGCCGAGCAGGCGTTGACGTTCTACGCCACGTTGTACGACATCGAGCGCGAAGTGCTCGATCTTGAGCCGGATTTACGACGGGACATCCGCCAACGACGCGCACGGCCGATCGCCGACGCGCTACAGCAGTGGCTGCTGGCGCAGCGGCAGAAGGTGCCCGACGGCTCGGCCACCGCCAAGGCCATCGACTACTCGCTCAATCGTTGGATCGCGCTCACGCGCTACATCGACGACGGCGACTTGCCGATCGACAACAACTGGGTCGAGAACCAGATCCGCCCGATCGCGATCGGGCGATCGAACTGGCTATTCGCCGGAAGTTTGCGAGCGGGCCAGCGCGCGGCGGCCGTGATGAGCCTCCTGCACTCCGCACGGCTCAACGGCCATGATCCATACGCCTATCTCAGGGACGTGCTCGAGCGGCTGCCGACTCACCCGGCCAGCCGGATCCCCGAGCTGCTACCACATCGCTGGCGCCAGCCCAGCTCCGCGCACTGATCGATCCGAGCTGCCGTCAAGACGGGTTCGCCGTACGCTTACGAAGATTACGCTCGGACGTTCAAATGCAAGGCGATTACCCTGCATGCGTTCGGCACGAACCGCGCTGCACTGAGGCTATTTGGTGCACTCGGCTATCAAGTGACTGATGTAAGTATGGTGAAGCGGCTCTCGACAACGTAGCCGGACGCGAGCGAGCCCGGTGACCCCACTAATCAAGATTTGCTTCAAGCTTGCGCTAGTGACGCGGCATCTACGGCATAAGTCCGGGCCACCGAAACCAGATTGATCGCCCCTTGGCGCAACTCGCAATTGGAGAGCCGCGCATCCGATCTCGTGGATAGTCGCGCAAAGCCGTTCAAGATGAACTCCCGTCTCTGACCGGAGAGTCGATCCGATCCCAAAACCCTCTCACATTCTAGCCAGTACATCAGTAGAACAGCCCAGACAGCGGACGCGTGCAGGAACGCGTGAAGAGCAAGAGAGCTGGCCCCGGAAATCTGAACGGCTAGGATAAGTGTGCCATCGCTGCTCCCATGAACGGGCGATAATGCCCGAAGGAGAGGAGCATGACGATGAGGAAACGACCGCGGCGGAATCACTCGCCGGCCTTCAAAGCCAAAGTGGCCCTTGAGGCGATACGCGGCCAGCTGACGGTCGCCGAGCTCGCGCAACGCCACGACGTTCACCCCAATCAGATCACGCAGTGGAAGACGCAGCTGCTCGAGCGCGCGACGGAGGCGTTTACGACGCCGGGAGAGCGCGCCGAGCCGCCGGTCGACGTGAAGACGTTGCACTGCGTATTCCGGGCGAAGTTGACCGTTGATTCCGTTTGAACGTGACCGGTCGTTCCGACCGAACGTGACCGCCCATTCCGATTGAAGGTGACCGATTTTCGGCCGCGTGTTGACTTGCATGCTCGATTGACCCATTTCGGGCAGTACTTGCGTTGATTAGTTGACCCACCGCGCGTTAGTGATCGCATGGGGTTCCTGCTGGTTTTCCGGATCAAAATTCGATGCAAAACTCGGGTCAGTTTTCGGTGCAAAACAACACCCCGTCCACAGCAAAGAACGCCTCGAAACAGAGCAAGAAGCTGCCGCAGCCGGAGCTGTGGCTGCTCTTGATGTTGGCCGGTATGTACCGTATAAGGTACTCTACGAGCAGGAGGGTGTTCGCGCGTGGTCGAGCTCAAGAAGCTTCCGGCGGCGTTCTACTGCACGGCCTCGGGCAAGGAGCCGGTGCGCGAATGGCCTTCATTAAGAAGACGCAAAAGACGCCGAAAGCGGATTTGGATTTGGCATTCAAACGAAAGAAAGAGGTGAGCACATGAGCAGGAAGAAAAAAGGACGCATCGGCTCGTCCTTCGACGACTTCCTCAAGGGCGAAGGTACGTACGAGGAAACCAGCGCGCTGGCGATCAAGCGCGCCCTCGCGTGGCAGCTTGAGAGCGCGATGGAGAAGGAGCGCCTGACCAAGAACGAGATGGCCAAGCGGATGCAAACGAGCCGCAGTCAGCTCGACCGCATTCTCGATCCGACCAATGACAAGATTCAGCTCGACACCGTGTTCAAGGCTGCGCGCGCACTTGGGCGCGAAGTGAAGCTCGAACTCGTGTAGGCCCGCAAAAGCACCCAGACCGGCTGCTACCATCCTGTTACTAAGATTTGTGACTGAGCGTTATCGAGCATGACCGACGACGCGTCTCAGCCCCCGGAATCTTTAGCTTCTTCAATGTCCGATGCTGCCGAATCCTCCGGCGTTTCCGCTTTTAATCCATTGGTCGCAGGTTCGATCCCTGCACGGCCCACCATTAAAACAACAACTTACGCCGCGTCAGGAACTCCCGTCCGGGGCAATTCCCAAAACATTCCCAAAACTCTGTGGCTACGTCGCAAAAAACAGTCGGAGTGATGGCGGACCCGGAGGCGGGCTGGAAGCTATTGGAAGGGATGACCTTGCGAGAGGTCACTTACGTTCCCATCACGAAACCTCCATTCATCGCTGCGGCTGCTTACTTGGCGACCCTCGTAAAGGAACGCGTGTTCCGCAACGGTAAGGTCTACAGCACGTAGCCGAGTCCTCTCCTCGCAGCAGTCGTCGTACGGGCGTGCTGCGCACTAATTTCGCGGCTCTATTGACTATGCTCCCCAGCAGAAGACGATCATCCTACGACTCCACAAAAACCCAATTCTGTGGATACCGGGAGGCAAGATGCGCGGGACGAACAGTGAGCATGGGCGTTTCAGGAAGTACGTTACGCAGCAGGAGATCGAGAAGCTCCTAGAGGCGGTCGGCGTCAACGAGTACGCGCTGCGGGATCGAGCGTTGATCCTCGTGGGATTCCACCGAGGCTTTAGGGTAAGCGAATTGGTAGACCTCACGTGGCAGGACGTTGACCTAGACCAGGGCACGATTCACTGCCGCCGATTGAAGCGAGGCAGAACCACCGTACAGAAGCTCACGACCGCCGAGCTGCAACAATTGCAGGAGCTGAGATCCCGTCACCCAGATGAGACGTACGTGTTTCCCAGCGGTCGCGGCGGGAAGATGACCCGGTACAACGTCAATCGAATGCTCAAGACCGCTGGCAAAGCCGCTGGAGTAGAAGTCTGCAATCCCCACGCTCTCCGACATGGATGTGGCTACGAGTTAGCAACGCGGGGAGTGGATACGAGACGATTGCAGCTGCACCTGGGGCTGAGATCGCTGGAGATAGCTGCGACGTACACCGACCCTTTGCTGCGGGGGCGCTGCGCGACATCTGGGATTGACAGTCTGGTTTTGAGCCGCAAGGTGGTCCACTATCCGGGAGCATTGACCCTATCGAGGTTATGCCAATGGATGTACGTGCTATCGAGGTATTGACGCTCGTTGCCATCGTCGTGGGCCCGTTCGTCGGGGTATGGGCATACGGCAAGATCGAAGATGGCAAGCGCGCCTATGCGCGGAAGCTTCATATCTTCAAGACCCTGATGGCGACGAGGGGGACAGCCCTCTCTGAAGAGCACGTCGGGGCTCTGAACATGATTGATGTCGAATTCACGGGCGACAAGTACAAGAAAGTTCGCGACCTGTGGACGGCATATCTTGATCATCTGAACAACGGGCCACAGCTCCCGCCGTCTCCCCGCCCCGATGCCAACGAAGAGGAGAAGAACGCGTTCGAAAAAGCTCGTGACGTGTGGGAGCAGGACGCGAAGACGTGGAATACCGCCAGCAATGACAGGCTCGCTGCGCTGTTGTCCGAGATGGGGCGAGCGTTCAAGTACGATTTCGACGAGGTACGAATCAAGAAAGCGGTGTATAGACCGAAGGGGCACGCGGACAGAGAGAGATTACAGGAAAGATTATTGTCATCCGTCGCAGATACCTTCGAGGGCCGTAGGTCACTGCCCATGTTTGTTATCAACTGGCCAGAGCAAACTGACGAACAGCGAGCGCTTATCGAACGCATGTTATCGACTGTGGACAAGGACGGCGCACATCGCGTGCGCATTGTCAGCGAGTAACCCCCCATGTCTAACAATCGCCATGTGCCATTGATCATCGGAGTCGCTGCGCTAGGTCTCGCGGCCTGGATGTTCCTCGGCTTCTCGTCATGGTTACGCTACATCCCCGGTACTCTTCTGCTCGCGTTTGGTTGGGGATCGTTCAAAACGGGGCTATTCGCGTCGAACAAAGAGTTGCACGAATTGACACGCCCTGGTCCGGTCTCTGAAGAGACCCGCCGAAAACTCGAAGACCGCCTGTGATCGCATGGCCACGGCTCGCCGCTCCCCCTTCAGCTGATCATAGTCGTGAGAGCAAGTCCTTAACTCGTTGTGGAACGCCGTAGGCTTCCGCGATCTGCGGGAGTTATCGACCGTGCGGGCCAAGCTGGGTTTGCCGGTAGAGCGTGACCTGCACCTCCCGCCAACAACGCTGGCTGATGTTCTGAAGCAATACGGCAAGCGTTGATCGTTTGGGCACGTTCCTCGCCCCGCCAATCTACGTGCCAACAAGCCCGTGCACTAATTGCACGGCGCATCGAAAAATCTCCGATGCCTTATTGACCCAGCTTGTATGTGAAGAACGATACGTAACGGCCTAACCAAACCCATGATGGAGACCGTTATGAAACGAGCAATTTTTGTAGGCGAAATGAGAGTCAGTGAAAAAGGACTCGTCCACCAGCCTGACCTCGCAGCGGCATTGGGCGTCGAGCGTACGACCGTGTACCCGAAGGAAGGCAAGCCCGATGTGATCGTCGGCAGACTTCTCGGCGGGCGTAAGACAGCGATTCTGGCGCATGCTGAATCCCACGGAACCAACATCGTCACTGTAGAGTCGGTGCTGACCGACGAAGTGCGGGGCAAGTTGGCTGCGATGCTGACGGCGAAGCCGCATCCGGCACCGTACGAACGTCAGGTGCTACCGACGGCTCGAACTTGTAGCGATTCGGGCGGTTTAAAAATGCTGATGGCATGAGGCTACGGCCGAGGGGGGTCGCGCCGGGTTCATGCTTCGACCTTATCCTTCATTCGGAAGCTCTTGCCCTCGATCGTCACGGTCTCGGCATGGTGAAGGAGGCGGTCGAGGACAGCGGAAGTGAGCGTGCTGTCATTGTTGAAGATCTCGGGCCACTTCTTGTACACGCGATTCGTCGTGATGACCGTTGAACCGCGCTCGTAGCGCTGGCTGATGATCTGGAACAGCAGGTCGGCGCCGGACTTGTCGATCGGCAGATAGCCGAGCTCGTCGACCAGGAGGAGCCGCGGTCGTACGTAGCGGTTGAGCTCGGACTTCAGTCGGCCGCCGGCCCGGGCGGCCACGAGCGTGTTGACGATATCGATGGCGCTCGCGAAGAGCACCGAGTAACCGTGCTGACAGGCGGTGTAGCCGAGCGCGATCGCAAGGTGCGATTTGCCGAGTCCGACGCCGCCGATCAGGACGACGTTGGCGGCCTCGTCGAGGAACTGCAGGCGGAAGAGATTCTGGAGCTGCAGGCGATTGATCTTGCGCGGCCACGACCAGTCGAACTGATCGAGGGTCTTGCGAACCGGGAAGCGAGCGAGCCGGATACGCCGCTCGACGGAACGATCTCTGCGCAGCGCCGCTTCACCCTCGACGAGGCGCATGAGCGGCGCGAGATGGTCGGCGCCGGCGGCGGCCGCCTCGCGGATGAACTCGGCGTAGTGCTCCCGGATGAACGGTAGCCCGAGATAGTCGAGATGCTCGTGGAAGGCGGTTTCGTCGTGATCACTACGGCGGGTCATCGCGGGTCTCCGGGCCTTGGGGTGAAGGAGCTTCGTCGTGTTGGTTACCATCCCCGCTCGAACTCTCGACGTCGGGCTCGTAGACCGACAGATCGGGCTCTGGCAGCTCGAGCTCGAGCAGGTCGTGGCGGCGGGTCAGATGCAGAGCGCTCGGCTGCGGCAACACGCGCGCCCGGCTCTCGAGGAGGTTCGCGATGTATTCGCTGCTGAAGGCTTGGAAGTGGCAAGCGTCTTCGAGCGCTCGGGCCACCGCCTCGGTGCCGTAGATTTCGCTGAGCGCGACGATCTTCTGCACATGGTGCCGGGCGTTGAACCGCCGCAACGCGAGCTCCGCGTAGTAGGTTTCCGCGCGCGGCGAGAGCGCAAGGAAGCGGGCGAGCTGCCGGTGTGCCCGCGCGCTGCGCCGCTCGGCGAGCAAGGCGCGCGGATGATCGGGGTCCTCGAAGTCGCGATGGCGATCGTAGCTTCGCTTGTGGCGGGCGACGAGCTTCTCGCGGTGATAGACGCAGAGCCGGTCAGGATACGCCTTGAGCGTGAGCTGCTGAGAGGCGTACTCCGCCGGCACCGAGTAGCGGTTCGCCTCGAACGTCACGCGGAAGCGGTTCGAGGCGCGGACCGTGTACACCGCACCGATATCGGGATCCCCAGGCGGCAGCGGACGCAGGCTCGCCCGCTCGGCCGCGAAGCGATCGACGGGCCGCTCGCGCGTCTCGCCGTGGACACGGACGTTGGCGACGGTGTCGAGCCAAACACGTGCGGCAGGATTGACGGCACTGAAGTCCGGGATCTCGAGTCCGTTGAGGAAGTTCTTCTTGACGTACCCAACGCCTGATTCGACGCGCCCCTTCTCGTTGCCGGCCCTGACGTTGCAGGGCACGATTTTGAAGCCGAGCTGCGCGGCGAAGTCGGCATAACGCGGATTAAAGACCGGCGCCTCGCCCGTCAGTCGCCGCAGCACCGCGGACTTCAGATTGTCGACCATGACCTTCTCGGGCACGGCGCCGCCGAAGTACTCGAACGCTCGCAGATGGCACCCCAAGAAGTGCTCCATCGTCTGCGAGACGGTGAACTCGACGTACATCTGCCGGCTGTAGCACAGCACCATCACGAAGAAGCTCAGCCTCCGGCGCGTGTTGCCGACGTTGACAGTGCCGTAATGCCCCCAGTCGACTTGTGCGCACTCGCCGAGAGCGAAGGCGAGCGTGAGGAACGCAGGCTTGCGTGGCGGCCGAACGACACGCAGGTAGTCTTTGACGACCGTGAGGCTGCCGGTGTATCCGGCTTCCTTCAGCCGCTGGAAGACCTGCACGCCGCTGTACGGATGGCGCTCGATGAGCTGACGCACGGTGGCTTTGTAGGTATCGAGCTTGCTGCCGCGGCGCGCGCCTTGCCGCGGCCGATAGCGCTCCGTATCGATCCAGCTCTGCACGGTGCGCGGATCGAGTGCGAGCACCTGCGCGATCTGCGCCGCGCTCAAGCCGTCCTCGCCGTGAAGGTGCTTGATGCGGCAAAACGTCTCGTAGTCGATCACCGCCGCCGCTCAGAACTCACCCTCGAGCTCCGGCCACAGCCATCGTTGCCGAGGATCTATTTCCGGCACTGCCTCGAGCTCGCCGAAGCGCCCCTGATAGTGCCGGCGCAGCCGCTCGAAGTAGCAGTTCTCGAGTGACCCGGCGATCGCGTACAGACACTCCACGAGCTGCGCGACGGTCTCGTCGCTCAAGTCCTCGGGCAGATCAAGCAGCAGGCGTACCTCCGGCATCGCGGGTCCCTCGTTCAGGTGCGGGCGACGCGCAACGGCCGCCCAGGATGTCTTCGGCCAATTGTCGAAGGCCGCGAGTGGTGCGGGCGATGTCCTCTTGTAACGCAGCGCCGGTTAAGTGGGCGATTAAGCCCATCAGTACAAGGGGTTGGCCGCTCGAGAGCTCTTGTAACGGAGCCTCCACTAAGGAGCCTGTTTCCTCCGTAGATTCAGCGGCTTGGGCGGATATGACTTCTTGTAGCGGCAGCGGCGCTTGCACCGGCCGCCGCCAGTACCCCGGATGCGCCGCTCGCCAGCGACGCACGCGCTCGACGTGCGCCGGGCCTCGGAAGTACTCGCGGTTCGCAGCCTTATCGAGCCAGCGACGTTGACTCGCGGCTTTGCTCGTTCGCTGACATTGCGCCTTCGAGCAATGGCGTTGGTGGTGACGATTGCGCGGATCAGGCCGGAATAACTCTCGGCAATGCGGACACTTGCGGCATCTCTTCTTCTTCATCAGGCCACCCTTCTAGAGGTGCCCGATGATCCGCGATCAAAAGGACAACAAGCTCAAGTTGTTCGACGACTTGGTTCCCGGCGTCGTCGGAAACCATGCTCACGCCGACCCTCGCTTCGGCTGCAGGAACTACATTTTCAAACCGACCGATTCGCTACAGATTCGAGTCGTCGATGACAGTCAGGCTCTGACTGATCTGCTTGCCGCCAAGAAGCAGCTCGATACGACGCTGCTGTCGGATATTTTTCCGATGGCGCCGAAGCGTGGCAAGCGGAAGTCGAAGAAGGCGGTGGCCAATGGCTAAGGTTGTAGCGTTTCCGGTCAAGGAGAAACTGACCGTCGAAGAGCAGCCCCGTGACCCGATCTTGCTCGCCACGCTGTATGCAATGAGGTGGAATGCCCTGGATGAGGGTGATCTGGAGCTGGCATCGGAGATCGACGAGGAAGTACGGACGCTGATGAATCACCCAATCGACTGATCTGAGACAGGGTTCGTAGCCAGGAGGGTCCCGACGTTGGGAGCCTTCGTTTATGGAGGGTGGGAAGATGAAAGTTTTCACTGTGATAGGCATCGCATTCTTGGCCCTGCCGTTGATGGCTCAGGCCCAGACGCAGGTGGTGAACCAATCGACGGTGATCAACACCGTGCCCGGAACGCAGGTGGTCGATAGCTCGGATGTGAAGCTGCCCGAGACCTGTGAGTATCGTGGGCCGATCTCGCGTGGAACTAGTTATGCTAAAGGAGCGATGAAGAAGCTGCTCAAAGCCACCGCCGCAGTGAACGCCAACGTCATCGTGGTGACGCTGCTGAATCTGAACTCCGGCATCCCGATGGCCGGGATTGGGTATCACTGCTCCGATCTGAAGGAGGTCATGCCGTCGCTCAAGGTGTTCATCGTTTCGGCAACAGGCTGAGGGTAGGACGATGAAGACGATGTTTGGTTTGTTGGTGACCGTTGTTTTGTCCGCTCAGGTACTTGCGGCCGAGCCCGCGTGGGAAACGGCTCAGATCATGAGCAACGAAGCGAAGTCGCAGCTAAGCACGGGATCGAACGTGGGAGACAACTTCCACGAAGTGGTGTTTCAGCTAGCCGACAAGAAGGTCACAGCTCGAACGTATTCGATGGGCGGTGGAATGCTCTACATCGTGAACCATCCGCTGGACTTTGCCGTGGGCGCGAATGTGCAGGTGGCACTCGGCAAGCGTGCTGATCTACAGGTCAAGCTCAGCTCAGGCAAGGTCGTGAAGTTCATGATTCGATCTGTCGATCTGACCAAGGACTGATCGTTTGCTCTTTAGCCCAGCGGAGCGCTGGGCTTTTTTTGCCGACGCAACTAGTAGCTGTTGGGTGCGTCTCGCGCTTTCTGAATGACGACGTCACCTTATGCCCCAGGAAGTTCACTGAGCCAGATGTCGGCTCGTCGAGTTCGCGTGGCAGCGAAATTGAGAGTTCGAAAGAGCGCTCGACGCCGTGCGGGATCGCTTCAACAACCAGTTGTGCGCCTGGAGGTATCTTCATCCTCAGCTTGGCGTCGATTCGCTGGGTCTGCTGGTTGAACTCGTAGGTCCCATCCCAGAGACCGCCCGCTACGTCTACGCCCCACACCACGCCGGTGTCGAACACGATGATGCCCCAGCCTTCGCCGGCTGGTCCTGTATATCGGACGCTGTACATGCCTTCCTTCATAGGTGGTGTCTCCAGCTTGAAGCATCGAATTGTGCCGCCCATGCGCGCTTGGCGCAAACAACTTGCATCATGCTCGGGATGCAAGACGATAACGGATGCCACTCTGCATCCCATCGATCAGCGGCGAATCCGCTCTCCGCACCGAAATCTATGCACGAACGCTGGAGCTTCCTGAACCAGAAAGATGGTTCGCCCGCGACAACGATCACAGGTGGCGGCTAGCCTCTGCCTTGCAGAAGTCCGTAAGACGTGGACACACGCACTGCGCGACCAAGTTCGCCGCTCAGCTCCACAGCATCGACCCCGTATATGCCTGGCGTCGCTTGTGCGTGATCGCCCTCGAAGATTGCTTCGGCGATCCCCTCGCGGCAGCACTTACGCTGGAAGCCAACCGTAGCTTTCGATTCCGGCAGCAGCTCGGCGAATTGAAGGTGCTGGCTGCTGTCACAACGGGGTTGGCAGAAGGCACCAAAAGTCGAGCCATTTGCGATTCCTTGGTTGCTCGGGGCAAGGAATACCAACATCCACCAGCCAAGCTGTTCAAAGCCCACGCGAAGCTACAAGGGCTTCCATGGCTGCTTCAGTACCTCACCCTCCATGGGCTCAGCCACGCGCAGCTAGGCTACGAGGCCCCCGTATTGCCTCACGTAATTTTGTTACCAGCTGCCTCATCCACGCTGTTACCAAACCATGCGTCTCGACTGCTGCCCGGAGCAGGATCTTCCGGTCTTGACTCCATTTTTCATTTCACGTCTTCAACGCAAGGAAGACTCCCGGCGCGAAGGGCCGGGAGGAGCTGTTCTTCGATACCGACAGTGACATCTTGCGTGAGCTCTTTCATCTCGCAGATCAATCGCTGAATGGTTTGTCGACGCCACACCTGCACACGGCGCCGAAGGGTTCGCAGATGGCTGCGATTATAGAACCCAGGATAACGCGCCTGGAATTCAATGAGGAGTTCTACGGCGGTCTGATCGGGGTGCTCTTGCAGCCACTGAAGCATCTCAGTCCAGTGAGCTGTGCAGCTCTGCGGACCAGGACCGCGTCCGCGACACTTGTTGCTGAAGCGGCGGTATTTTGGTCGTCCGATTACGACGCCCCGAGCACGCGCATCCTGACGCCACTGTTTCACGCGCTTGGCCAGACGATCCACGTGCTTCGGATGAAATCGTCCTGGGAACTGGATGCAGAGCTCGTCGAATAGCTGCGCGGAAGTGATATTCGGAAACCCTTCGAGGCGACGGCACACCAGCGGCCAGACCATCGTGAGCGCGTGATAGAGGGGCTTGCCGGGTTCGGCATAGATCAGCCGAGGCCGTTCAGAAATCCCCTTCGCCGCGATAGCAGGCGGAGTCCGCGCAAGCGGACCAAGCGGCTGTGTAGCAGTCGCCAGCACCGCGGCGTTCTTATCAGGCATCCGTGCGACATCGGGTTGAACCACGGCTTGCAGAGTGCGCAGATATCGTGGCTTGGCTTCTACGGAAAACGTCGGACGGACCTCGCCCGCTCGCCACGCGCTGGAAAGACTGGCAACGAAGCCGGAAAGATCCGGTGGCTCGGGGGTTGTGCTGGGAAGCTGGCCCCCATCGGCGAGTGTCACCAGATGCGCCTGAACCGCGCGTATCTCCTCCAAGAGCTTCAGCGGGTCCAACGCGCCGGCCACCTCGCGCAACCTGGCTTTGGCAGGTTCCGAAAGGCTCGCGGCTTGCAGCAGCCGCTCACAAGGCGTCTGTGGAGGATGGTATCGCTTGGACACGTGAGCGCCCACGCGGTGCTTCTCCGCGAGCTTGAAGGAGGGCTGGAAGAAGTTCACGAACAGGCGCGAGGCGCCGTACAGTCGCGTGATCGCCTGCGCGGCGGCGATGCCCTGGAAGCGGCGGTAACCGAGGAGCTTGCGGACAACGGCGCCGTTCTTCTGCTCGATCCAGGCTTGGTCGTTCTTGCGATAGGGTCGCGAGCGAGTGAGTTCGATCCCATGGCCGAGGCAATACTCGATCAGAGACTCGTTCACGAACTCGCTGCCGTTATCAACGTCCAGCGCACGAAGCGCAAAGGGCAATCCCTGGCGAATACGTTCGAGCGTCTCGACGACCAGGCCACTCTCTCGCACCACCAAAGGCGCAGCCTCGGTCCACCCGCTGGCGATGTCGGTCAGCACCAGGCTGTTGACGTAGCTGCCGCGGTTGGCATCACCGCAGTGCGCGACCAGGTCCATCTCCATACTGCCAGGTGGCGGCTCATTCCAGTCCGCGAACGTGCGCACCGGCACACGCCGGCGCGCTGCAGGCATCGCGCGGCGGGCCTTCTTCAAGCGGGTCGCGCTACGTGGCACCCGGAGCAGTCGATCGATCGTCGAGGCACTCATAGCCAGGATCTTCTGGCGTATCGGTTCGCCCAAATGCAAATGCCCGTTGCGCTCCAAGGCGGGCAACAGAATCGGTAACAGCGCCCGCAGGCGCTTCCCGCAGACTCGATCGGAGGCCTCCCACAGCACGATCAGCGCAGCGCGCACCGCCTCGTCATAGAGCGACGGGCGGTTACGAATCTGCCGCCTCTTGGTGGTCGGCTCGGCGTTCAGCGCCCGAATCGCCGACTTCTCGTGGTAGCCGGTTACCGCAATGAACTCATCGAGGATCTTGCGCTTCTCAGCGCCGGACGCCGCGCAATATCGGCGACGGACTACGTCGGTCAGTTCAGCCCGCGCAGCGTGTGTCATCTTGGTGCCCATGCTCTCTCCGAGGTTGTGGAGGCAGCATGGTGGCGGATGCCGTCACCGGTAACATCTCACGTGAGGCAACGAACCCATCCGGTAACATTTTTGCTGAGGCAATGCGGGGGACGAGGTGCCGGTCGTTCGGCCGCTGCTCGATGACGTGACTGTCGTTGAACGCGAGCCTGATTCGTTCGGGTATCAGCTGATCGACGGTCTACCCGCCGCCGCTTTCGACATGTACACGCGCGAAGGTCAGCAGGCGTATCGGTATCTGAAAGCCTGCCTGCCGGTCAGACGGTGGTCGCCTCAGCAGATCGGCATGATGATGTTCGTGACCGAAGGCGCACACCTGCACCGTCACTTGGCCAGCAAAGAAATTGGCTCGTTGGAACTCGCAGCAAAGCTCACTGACGATGCGAGCGTAGGATTCAAATCTTCGGAAGATGCAGTCGAATTGAAGCTCGTGATTCGTGAGAAGCGTGCGTTGATCAACCACGCTCGGAAACGAGTTCTGGGGCATTCATGACCTGAGCGATGTCTCTCTTCAGCCGCAAACTTGATTTTGGGCGAAACAGGAATATCATCGCCGCCAGTTTTAAACCCAACTCATGGGCAGGCTCGCGATTACGTGAAGTCCGCCCGATACCGGAGGCATGCAGTGGACCACGGGGCACGACAGGTTCGTGCGCCACGGTGCTTCCTTTTCGGTTGGCCCGTGTGCGCTCGAACCAACGACGGAGACTGTTGGTTTGGGTGCGAATGGGATCATCACGGAGCCGGAGCTGATGGAGGCGACCGGCTACACTGCACGCGGTAGGCTCATCAGCCATCTCGACCGTTGCGGTATCCCGTTCTTCGCCGGCAACGGCGGGCAAATCTGGACGACGCTCGCTGCAATTAATGCAGCGTTGAAGCGGACGCGAAGCGGTTGCGGAAGCCGTCGCTACTTGACCGCGCTCGCAAGCTCGAAGAGATAGCGGAACGGATCAGCCGAGATCGGTCGGTGGGACTCGCTTCGCCGCCGACAGCGGCGACACCGAAGCCGGCTTCGGCAGCTCCAGCACGTCGACCCAAGTGAACTCGTAGGCCATTCCGCCTGGCTTGTTCCGCCATTGCTGGAGGACGCGCCGACCGTCGCGCTCGATGACGGCGAACCGGACTCGTCGCCGACCTTCACCTGCGGCAGCAAGCGCACTTGTCGAGAGATGGCGAGCTGCGACGAGGCGAAGTTCTATTTGCGGACTTGCGGAGTGGCCGCCCTCGACGGCGACCATGACGGAGTGCCTTGTCACGCGCTGTGCAAGTAGCGCCTGGACCATACATTGCGATCAATCTCCGCGAATCGAGCTGAACCGCGCGCCCGCACGGGTCGCAGTGCGCCCAGATCACGTGAGAATCGGCGAGGTCGCCGACGGTGTGTCGTCCGGTTTCGCCCATCCATGTGATGGTGGGACTGCCTGCAGCGAATCGTCCACCCAGTAGTTGCGGGACGTCGACTACTGTGTGCCGCCAGTCCGTGGAGAAATCGCGTGCTCAGAGCCTACGTCGACGTCAGCACGCAAGAGAGCGGCACGTTCTGTGTTGCTGGCTAAGCATGGTTCAGGGCCGACTAATTAGCTTGTTGTTGCGAGTGACGGCGATACCGGCGATGGCAAGGCCAAGAAAGGTAAGGGCGAGTGTGGGTGGTTCGGGGACCGCTACAAGTAAGCTGACGTTGTCCAGGCCAAATCCACCGGGCCCGGTGCCATACTCAGGGATGGTGGTAACGAAGCTTAGCTGAACCGTGTCGCCTTTCCGTTCCCGCAGGAAACTCGTAACGTCGAACGACTGAAGGGCGAAGGGGAGGGGCTCCGCGTTACCGGTTGAGATGTGATAGAAGTTGTACGTGTCCAGACCGTCGATAAGGTATGCGTCGAATAGGCGCGGCAGCGTTCCACCGTGAAAGGTTGTTACATACCAACTGTCCCAGAAGGACAAAACGGCTTGTGAGACATGCTTTGGCACGACGAAACTTTGCGTCAGGGTGCGTGTCTTTGGGCCGGTTCCATCAAAGGCCTCGTAGGCGGCGTAGGAGTCAATCGGGTTAGCGATGTAATAAGCCCCTCCGAGTAGGGCGGACGTCGCTACATTCCATCCGGTATCCCACCCGCCGAGGTCCGCATTGCTGCTGGACGCGACCCAGCCAGCCAAGGTGTCGGTTTCAAAACCACCGTTTGCGATCAACTCAATCGGCGTCGCTTCGATCAGCAAGGCATTCGCAGAGCCAACAACACACGTCGCAGCGAGGAATGCGAGTGCAGGAGCAAATGCCTTCCACGTCATGATTTCCCCTGCGCAGCGATCTCAGCCGGCTTGGCGCCGCCTGCGAACGAACATGGCGAGTAGCCCAGCACCGAGCAGGGACAATGTGGCGGGCTCCGGGACAGACGTCGCAGGCGCGATGATCCACCGAATATTCTGAAATGAAACGGTGCCGGGCAAGTAGTCAGCGCCGTTCCATCCGTCGGCGCGAAAGTCGAGGCTAAGAAGGGCGTAGCTCGATAAGGGGTTCTGAGTTCCCGTCAGCGACAACGGGCTGTAGTTCGGTCCCAGCGGAACGAATACCTGTTCTGGACCGCCCAGGCCGCTTGTCAGTCGTGTCCAGGTTGTCAGATCCCACTCGGTGCTTGACTGGTAATTGATCAGGTCAACGCCGCCTTGCCCGTACCCAGAAGCATCGGTTACGTTGTAGCCAAAGCTTATGCGTGGATTGGAAAGCGAGCTGGAAATGGCGAAGGAGATTCCGACGATGCCGGCGGGCAATGCGGATGTCGGCAGGAGGGCAGTCTGCGTGAAGCCGCCGTAGAGAGGCCCGCCCATCTCGAGATCAAGAGTCAGCGAATTCCCCTGCCACGTCGCAATTCCGAGCGAGGACTGGACCGTGAAGATTGTCGGGTCAATCGGAATTAGGGCGGAGCCCCCTGAGCCGTGCCCGCTCCCGCCCATGGTCACCGTTGTCGGTACCGCGTCCGCCACCGCTGCGGCAGTGCAAGCTAGGAGGCCCGCGATAGCAGTGGATGTCTTCATGCTGCAAAAACAGCAAGAAACATGCCGCCTACAGGAATCAGCGAGCTACGCGGGCCTCGCCCGCGCGCTCTGTAAAGCATCCCGACAATCGGATGTTGCCGAGTCCGAGATTTCTACCCGCTCTGCCGAGAAACGACGTTGGCCGCGACGCTAATTGTCGAGCACTCTGTCGCCGTGGAAGCGTCACAGAAGAATGGCTGTACGTGATGGCCGACCTGCTCGACTCGATCACCTGGGCGACGAGGTCGACGCGCTGCTCGACGCCTACAACGAGGACCGAATGGTTCGACCGGCTGCTCGACGAGCTGCGGGCGGCCGCTCGACGATAGCTCGGCGCAAAGCTAAACTCCATGAACGATGCAGAAGCATGGCTGAAACACCGAACCAAACCGACGCCATTGCCGCGTTGTTTGGCACAGCGGCTCAGCAAGCGGAGCGGCGCCGAGACAAAACGACCCGTGTGGTGAGTGGCGTCGGGACACTGCATCTCAGTGTGTTGACCGCGAAGGCCGAAGGCGTCGCAATCCATGGAGAGCGGCCGGAAATCCTGCTGCAAACCGCGATAGTGGACGCTCGCGACTCTTCCGCGGAGGGGGAGTTAATCGAGTGCATCAAGCGGCCCTGGCTAAGACTTGCGGATGAGACATTTGCTGACCCTGAGTTCCTGTTTCAGTTCGCTAAGGAGCCCCTGAAGTAATCCTAACGCCGCGCAGCCGCGACCGTGGCCGCGACGTGATTGTCGTAAAGCGTGGATTCGGGTCGCTGCGTTTCTTGGAACAGGCAAAGGCGCGTTCCCGTGGCTCTCTTAGTCGTCCGGCGGAATAGGGATGGTGGTGGTCTTTCCACCGATTAGGACTGTCATGATCGGTGTCTGTCCGCGCCTCTCGCTTACGGTGATGTGTGCGGACTGCCCCGCAACGTCTGACATTTCTTGGTGGCCAACGCGCGCGCCCATGAAGGTACTTAGCTGCAACGTGATCGGGCGCTTGTCGACTGCCACGTGAATCCTTAGTTGGATCTGTTTCAGGACGTATGCGATGTCGCGTGAGACCACGTGACCATTATTGTCGTTGAATGTCACGGTTGCTGTTCGGGTGAAACTATCTGGTTTAGTCGGTTCTTTGAACCACCAATCCATCATGGGCGTCCGGCATTCGGGACTCTTTACTATTGTCGACAGTAGGTCGGGCCAGCCCGCGCGCTGACAGGTGGAAACATTGATGTACGCATCCGGGATGCCGTTGAGATTCGGATCGGATTGACGAAGCTTCTCGCAGTGAATCGCCGTCGTTTCACCCGTGACACTGAAGAGCGCCAGCACCAGTGACGTAAGCGTGTCGATATAGGCGTTCCAATCGACGGTTGCTGCGGCGTCAAAAGTTACAGCCTCGGCGCCATGCTTCGCGGCGAGGGCCGCGGCTGGTTTCGTGAAGCCGGATTTGCTCACGAGTACCGTCTTGTCTATCCGCAAGTCCTTGTGCTTCTGAACCATAGACCGAACCCACGGCTGGATGGCCCGCCGGCTGGAGTCGGTTGCTTCAAA